>NZ_CP053540.1:0-5289693 GCF_032705245.1 Thermoleptolyngbya oregonensis NK1-22 | reverse complement strand
CTGCCTCCGTCGCAACCTGCTGCCCCCGCTGAAACGGATAGGCCACGCGCAGACGCTCAATTTCAAACAAAGACTCACCCATCGAGGATGGCTGTACCAGGGTGTCACTCATTTCGCCAAACTCGCCTCACCAGAAGACACGCCGACCCGCATCAGGGTCATTATACGCATAACAGAATAGGGCTATGGGTCGAATCTTTCTTGCCTGTAGCTGTGGATCGCAAGTGCGCGTAATTCCTGTGGAGCGATTGCCACCCATGAAAGCGGCGGCCGTTGTGGAGTTGTACTACCGGATGATCGAACATTCGCACCGGGCGATCATCAGGATAGATAAGGCTGCAAGCGTAAGTTATCAGGACAATTGACGGGGGCGATCGCATCCAGTACAATCGTCCATCAAGCTGCGATTCGATTCCTATCAGTGCAGCTTGCCTTTCCCCCGAAATTTTGGTCGTTTAGTCACCTACGGTGTCGGTAGATGCAGCCAACATCTACCAACACCTGACCCCTCGACAGATCCGGGCTGTCTCAGGGCTGCGTCCATTGTAGGCCGCCCTGTCCCAGCGCATCACGTCCGTGGGCGGCCAACATTTCGGGGTTTCCTACCCACTCGTTTCCTGGAGGAAACCCCAAATGCTGAAAATTCAATATACCTGGTCGTCCCCAATCTCGGAGGCGACCCACTTCTCGCTACCCCCGCTCACCTGCGAACTACCCCACCGTCGTCGCCTGCGCCACTGCATCATCGGCCTCCCCGAAGATGCGCAACTGGCGATTGACCGACTCCACCTGCTGCGCTATGCCGAACGCTTCGAGTGGACGAACGCCCTGGATTTCCCACCCCACGGCATCGTCCTCGACGGTCGCCCCGGCGAAGTGCTGCGCTATCTCCACCGCGACATCCGCAGCAACCCTGGCGCAACCGAGTAAGAACAGATAAGAGCGATTTTGGGTTTTGGATTTTAGCAGGGCATCCCCTCAATCCAAAATCCAAAATCCCCACTCCAAAATCCACAATCTCTCAGCCTCGCTTGTCTAAAGCCTTTGTGAACCCATCTGCCTAACTCCCCAAAACAGGGGTATTATGCAGACAACCGTCAGCCTAATTACCCAATTTGGGATCTTAGACAGACAATCGTCAGCCTATTTCCCCGATTTGGGATCTTAGACAGACGGCTGTCAGCCTAATTCCCCTCCTGGAGGTAGATAGGCAGACGGAATCAGTCTAATTAATAGTTGGGCTGCTTTAGATTTTGGGTAATTGCTCAACTAGGTTGACCTGAGCAGGGTCATAGCAGAAGATGATAAGCTTTTGCCATGAAGGAACTGCCCCCCCTCGATGGACTGAGCCATAGCGAAAAGGATGCCCTGATAAGCGGGCTGTGGCAGGAGTTGCAAACGTTGCGAGCGGAGGTGGAAAAGCTGAAGCAAAAACGGGTCAAGAAAACGTCAAAGAATTCGAGTCTGCCTCCATCTCAAGGCTTTAAGCCCAATCAGAGCCGTGTTCAATCAACTTCCGTCAAGGGTGAGGAAACGAGGCATCACCGCAATGGTGGGCGGACATTGAGCCAACAACCAGATCAAGTGGTGATAGCCCAAGCTAAAAGCTGTCCCCACTGTGGGGTCGAAGTTGACTTATCAATGCAGCGATTGAGTGGGATTTACGAGCGCATTGAATTGCCCCGATTGACCCCTCACATCACCCGAGTTGAACGCTACGGTGGGACTTGTCAGTGTTGCCAAAAGGCGTATGAGGCTCCGGTTCCAGTCGGATTAGAGCCAGGGTCTCCCTTTGGTACGAGTGTTGCGAGTCTAGTCACCTATCTACGCTACAGCCATGCTATCAGCTACCAACGGTTGAGCCACTTGATGGGCGACCTTTACGGTCTAAAGCTGTCGGAAGGAGCCATTGCCAATCTCTTGCAACGGGTGCAGGGGCAGCTAGAAACTCCAATTGCCAAGATTGTGGAACGTTTACGCAGTGCTCGGCTAGTGGGTAGTGATGAAACCGGGGCGCGGGTGAATGGGAAAACCAGTGGGAATGGGTGTTTCAAAACGACCAGGTGTGTCTGCATGTGATTCGTCCCACTCGTGGCAAAACGGTCATTGATACCGTGATGGCTGGGCATCAACCGCAGATTTGGGTGTCTGACTTATTCAGTGCTCAGGCAGCCCATCCAGCCCAAGACTGGCAAGTATGTTTAGCGCATCAACTGCGTGATTGTCAGTATGCGATTGATGCAGGGGATGATTTGTTTGCGCCCCGGATGAAACGGCTGTTGCTCAAAGCCATTGCCTTGCAACGGCGACGACAGATCCTTGCCACCTCGACCGTCGAACAGTATTGCGCTCGATTGGGTGGGTCACTCCGAGAGATTCTCAACTTGCAGCCCAAATCAGTCGAGGGACAAAGGTTGCTCAAACGCTATCAGAAGATTCACGCTCATCTGTTACTGTTTCTGACCGATGAGGCAATCCCGCCGACTAATAATGCAAGTGAACAGGCGTTGCGCTGGAGTGTAATCTTTCGCAAGGTGACCAACGGATTCCGCTCAGACTGGGGAGCAGAGTTATTCGCTCAGGTGCGTTCGCTGGTCAATACTGCAAAGCGTCAGGGCATTTCTGCCTTTGATGCCATTTCTCGTGCCCTTACCTCACATCAGTTCGATTGGCTATTGGGTTGAGTAATTACGATTTTGGTCAAGACAGTCAGCGTAAAGTAACTGCTAGACCCTAGTATCAGTTTGTTAAGAATCATGTACGGAGAGGTGTATTAGACCCTCTGCTTGAGATGTCAGGTATAGTGGTACATCAATTGATACAAAGGCTATACTAGTAGTCTGCGGCGTAAGTTCAGCAACTGTTTCAGTTGACAGTGCTGAGTACTGAGTGCTGAGTGCTGAGTAGAAAGGGTAGGTCGATTTCCGCCCTGGAGTACTAGGTAGCTAAAGTTTTCTCACACGAAAAATGGCAAAAAATGGTGGTCGCGGGCGCATCCGTGTTTTTTTCGCAGAGGTTGAGGGCGATGACGAAACTATTCAGGAAGGATTGCAGGCTATCAACGTAGCCGCCAACAAAATTTTTCAGTCCACCCCAACAAAGATTGTCAAGGTTTTACCAGCTTCTGCAACTCCTATTGATGAAGATGAGCTTCTCGAAGAGCTTGAGGATGAGGATGAAGCCTTAGCTCCTCCCAACGTTGCCATGAACTCGAAACCTAAAAAGAGTTCATATAAGCCTCCTATCATGTCCATAGTGAAGGATTTGAACTTACGACCTGAAGGTGAGCTTTCATTTAGGGATTTTTATGCCCAGAAAAAGCCAAATACCCAGGAGCAAGCAGTTACTGTTGCGGTTTATTACTTGAGGCGAGTTCTAGAACTGGATAAGATAACGCCAGAGCATGTATTTACCTGCTTCAAAGACGTTGGGCGGAAAACTCCCAAGAATATGCCTCAAACTGTTCGGGATACGGCGAAGAATAAAGGTTGGGTCGATACTTCGGAACGAGGCAATATTAAAATTACCAATCATGGTGAAAACATGGTTGATCACGACTTACCTGCTTCCAACGGAAAGACGGATTCTTAGCACATAGATGGAGTTAGAGGATTTTTGCATTCGACTCAATCAGCTTGAGCTTTCAAATGCTCAGCGTGCTTTGGCTATTCTCTGGTTTCATGACTGTGAAACCACAGGCGTATATGTGAAAGCAAGCACACTCGCACGTACTATTTATACTGCTGGACTTGGCAATCCTAACCCAACACAGCTCGAGGAAGCGATTGCAAAAACAAACCTTGCACTCAAGAGCAAGGCTGGATTTAAGCTCAAGCCAACCGAGCGCGATACTATTAAGGGCTGGCTTATGCCAATTCTAGAGGGTATAACTGCTGATGTTGATTTAGAGCATGGCTATTTACCAGAAGCAATCTGGAAGAATACAAGAGGCTATGTCGAAAAGATTGCTTTTCAAGTAAACGGTTGCTTTCAATACGGGTTTTACGACGGTGCATCAGTTCTTCTTCGTCGGTTAGTTGAAACACTTTTAATTGAGTGCTACGAGCATGATAAAACCCAAGCTCGCATATCTGATTCTGATGGCAATTATTTCATGTTGTCAGGAATTATTGGTGATGCTGTTGATAAAAGTGGGCTTTCACTGGGGCGTGAAACAAAAGCTGTTCTGCGCGAATTGAAAGCTATTGGCGATCGAGCAGCTCATAATAGACGATACAACGCTGTCCGCGCTGATTTAGAAAAAATTCGTTTGGGAGTACGTTTAGTGGTAGACGAGTTGATTCAACTGGCGGAATTGAGACGTTAAGTTGGTTCCCTCTATACTCTCCTGTGCTCGTCCATACAGCTTACGAAGAGTTTTACACATGGAATTTGAATGGAACCGAAGCAAAGCAAAACTAAACCTTGAGAAGCATGGTATTTCTTTTCAGGAAGCTACAACTGTATTTAGCGACCCTCTATCTGTAACTTTTCCTGATCCTGACCATTCGATCGGAGAAAATCGCTACGTTATCATTGGAGTATCTCAGTTTGGTCAGCTTTTAGTTGTCTCACATACTGATCGAGGGAAAAAAGTACGAATCATAAGTGCCCGAAAAGCAACTCGGCAGGAGAGGATATTTTATGAAGAAGGAAGTTGAGAACGAAATGGAAGATGAATTACGTTCTGAGTACGACTTTGCTCAAATGCAGGGAGGTGTTAGGGGTAAGTATGTTGAGCGATACCGTTCAGGAACAAATTTAGTGCTTCTAGATCCCGATGTTGCTCAAGCCTTTCCTGATGATGTAGCAGTGAATGAAGCATTACGCCTTCTAATGCAGATTGCCCAACGCCAGCAGCCCAACACTGCGGTGCAGCGGACGGAATAAAAGTTATTGGCAGGAGTTCAAGTTTTCTAACCGCCGCTGACCTGTGCCGTTAGCCCTCAGCGCCCTGGTTCTGTCAGCTTCCGGTTGTGTAAGCGATTCGCCCCCCAAATTGCGAAGGCTCGGTTCTTCGAGATCCGGGTCGAGCCGAACACTCCCAGCCGCTTCTGGGTCAGCCGCAGAGGTTGAGTAGCGATAGACTTCGGTCAGTGTGCAACGTCCCAAAAGGTATCCGGGGGGCGATCGCCCAAAGATGTCGGTGTTGGGAAATGAGGGCGATCGCCGAAAGGTACGGGTGCAAGGAGATGAAGGGCGATCGCTCAGTGCTAACAATTCGCTGCAACGGACGGAACAGAGACTCTGAGTAAGACCGAGAGCGATCGCCCGCCGTTGAGCTTCACCGTTAGCCCTCAGCGCCCTGGTTCTGTCAGCTTCCGGTTGGGTAGGCGATTCGCCCCCCAAATTGCGAAGGCTCGGTTTTTCGAGATCTAGGTCAAGCCGCACACTCCCAGCCGCTTTCGGGTCAGCCGCAGAGGTTGAGTAGCGACAGACTTGGGTCAGTGTGCAACGTCCCAAAAGGTATCTGGGGGGCGATCGCCCAAAGATGTCGGTGTTGGGAAATGAGGGCGATCGCCCAAAGGTGTCGGTGCTGCCAGATGAGGGCGATCGCCGAAAGGTACGGGTGCAAGGAGATGAAGGGCGATCGTCCAAAGGTACGGGTGCTGCCGGATAAGGGGCGATCGCCCAAAGCTGTCGTTGCTGACAGATGAGGGCGATCGCCGAAAGGTACGGGTGCTAGGAAAGGGCGATCGCGTTTCTGAAGGGCAAGTTTTGGCGTATATGGACGACTCGAATCTCCGGGGCGAGCTGGTGCAGGGGCAGGGGCAACTCGACGCAGCCCAGGCCCGACTCGCGCGATCGCAGGCGGGTAACCGCCCCCAGGAAATTGCATAGGCCGAGGCCAGCCTCTGCAGCGCCGAAGCCAGCTTGTGCCAGTCCAAAAAGACCTGTGCCGATATCAGCTACTCTGTGACAAAGGGCGACACTATGAAAGTGACTCTGGCTATAACCAGCGCAACTTGAGGCGGTTGTATCACCTGATTCGCACGATCAACCGCCTCGGCGCAACCCCGCCCGAAAGAATCCCGCCCAGAGCAAAAGTAGACCGGTTCCCGCTAGAACCCGCGAGCCGACTGACCGAGCCGCTGCCGCGAGGTGTTGCCCGGAACCGCCACATCGCCAGATGGATCGTAGGTTCTAGAACTGCCCGGTTCGCAGCGTTCTTCTAGCACGCAGATGGCGTAGAGGAGGGCCCCGCGCTGGCGTTCGTGATGGTCGGCAATCCAGCCAACGCGATCGCCCGTACTGCCTGTTGTTGCGGCTTCTACGCCGTCGCGATAGTGTCCCAGATCGGTCAGGTCGTCGATGTCCTGGGCGCTGCGATCGCGCGTGGCTCGGTCAACACGTTCCCAATAGTCCCGCACGGCTTGCTGCTGGTCGTAGGCTTCGCGGCCGCGCCGGGCCCAGTCCCAATAGCGATCGCCCTGGGCTGTGAAAAATCCAGGCAGGGGCAGGGCGGCTGCCAGCGTCACCGGATTGCTGGCGGCGCGGCGTGGCGCGTGGGTAAAGGCCCAGCCCTGGTTTTGCACCTCAAACTGTTCCGTTTGGGCGCGATTAGTAGGGTTGGGGCGAGTCAGGCGCACGGATTGAAAGGCGTAGGCAACCAGTTGCGGATCGGTGGGGTGGGGGCGAGGTGCAATGCGGTCGTCGTAGACCACTTCGCTGCGATACCCCTGGCTATCTGTGACGGATGTAATCCGCCCTAGCGTGTCTCGCGTGATGGTGTATCGATCAGGGAGCGCAAACTGAACCTTGGTGCGGCTATAGCCCGATGGGTTATAGCGGACAAACAGCCCGCTGGGATGCATCGACCAGCGGCCGGCTGGAACCTCGCGACTCCCCTCGCCCATGCCGACCTCGCCCACCAGCACGGCGATGCGCTCCATCTCGGCATAGGACGCATTGCCGCGTGTGAGGAGCGATCGCAGGTTTGCCTCTGCCTGCACGACTTGGCGCACTGCAGGCGGCAGTTCGGCAAAAATGCGGCGCTGCACCTCTGGCGGAATGTTGCCCAGTGCGCCGCCGTTCAGGTCGTTGATATCTTCGCGGGTGAGCAGCCGTCGCCCCGCTGCCTGTAGGTCGCTGGACAGGTCGTTAAACCGGGTCCGCGATAGAATTGCCCACAGCAGCAGTTGGATATCCCGCTGGGGAATGTCGGGATGGGCGACGGAATTTTGCAACACCCGCCGCACGATGGTTTCTCGCTTGCCCAGCAGCGGCGCATACAGATAGCCGTCGCCTTGCCCCGGCCCGTGCGTCCCTGCATGTAGGCAATAGCTCTGCGCCTCGTATTCATACACACCGGGCACGACGACAAAGCTGCCGTGTTCGCCGCGCCGCAGTTGGCTGGCGGGTGCAACACGCTGGGGATTGTATGTATCCAGCAGGGCCAGTTCCGTTTTCGCATCTTCCAGGCTGGTGGAGACAGGGGGGCGATCGCCCATCAGTTCTCCCAGCCCTGGCACGGGCGGAATCGGCACGCCACCGGGCAACCCGGGAATATTTGGCAGCCGCAACTGCGCCATCACCGGAACCGGAGCCATTGCCACCAGTCCTACTCCAACTGCCATTAAAATACGCCGCATATCCATGTCTCCAAACACACCAAGCCAAACTAAGGGTTGTAACGCTGATTGTTGATTCACACCAACGTTTGATTCACACCAACAGTTGATTCACGTCAAAACAGCGTCGATCCGGGATACTGAATCCAGACTGTATCCAAGATCGCCTCAATTCTGGCAGAGCGATCGCCCCCGCCGCCACAGTTGATTCTAAATGTAACGGACATTACAAAAACAAAGCCGAGGCAGTTTCCCAGAACCGCACCCCCGCCTCGACGCTCGATCCACCCGGACAAGGAAAATTCATGGTTTTAGCATCCCACCTAGAGCAAGTCATCGAACCAGAAACGAAAGACCTGGGCGGCTTTCAGGCACGGCGCGTATTGCCGAGCGACACCCGCACGATGGTCGGCCCGTTTATCTTTTTCGACCACTTGGGGCCGGCTGTTTTTCCACCAGGCAAAGGGCTGGACGTGCGCCCCCATCCCCACATCAACCTGGCCACATTGACGTACCTGTTTGAAGGCGTGATTTTGCACCGCGACAGCCTGGGCAGCGTCCAGGAAATTCACCCCGGCGCAGTGAACTGGATGACGGCCGGACGCGGAATTACGCATTCCGAGCGATCGCCCGCCTGGGCCCGCCCCATCGAATCAACGCTGCACGGCATCCAGACCTGGATTGCGCTGCCCGATGCCCACGAGGAAACCGATCCCTGGTTTCACCACTATGCAGCCGCAGAAATGCCGTCCTGGGAAACGGGCGGCGCATCAATCAAGCTGATTGCCGGACAATTGGGCGATCGCACTTCGCCTGTAAGAACCTTCTCGCCCATTCTCTACCTGGATGTAGAGCTTGCAGATAACGCTAAGTTTACGCTGCCTGCACTGTATTCCGAACAGGCTGTCTATGCCGTCACATCCGGAATCGCGCTGAATCGGGAATCGATGTCCGTCCACACGATGGCGCTGCTGAAATCGGGGGAATCCGTCACCCTTTCGACGGATCAGCCCGCCCGCTGCATTGTGATTGGGGGCGAACCCGTGGGGCCGCGCCAAAAGTGGTGGAATTTTGTCTCCAGTCGCCCAGAACGCATCGAGCAGGCCAAGCGAGATTGGCGAGACTGGAAGTTTCCAGAAGTTCCAGAAGAAACGGAGTTTATTCCGCTCCCCGACGTGTAGGGTTGCTGGGGTCGAGACAATGCCGACAAAAAACTAGGGGCCGGAGGATTTCCGACCCCTGATCTGAATGCCTGATTTTCTAATAAGTCAACTTTAGTCGGTTAGCCTCGTAGGTTAGCCTCAATAGATCAATAGAAGATCAGCCTCAATAGGTCAGCCATTCTTCTACAGCTTCCTCCTTGGTGTTGGTGCGGCGATCGAGCGTTTCGCGGGTGAACTTCATGTGAATGTTGCGGGTTTGTTCGCCATCGGCCGCAACCGCCATAATTGGGTAGTCAATCAGCCCGTCCTGGAAGGACATCTGGAAGCGGAAGGTGCCGTCGGGATTGAGCTTGATGGGCTGGCCGCCGATGGTAACAGTGGCATCGGGTTCCGTTGCGCCGTAGACAATCAGTTCAGCATCGGCAATTAGCCAGAACTTGCGGGGACGAATGGGCGGCGCGGAGGCAGAGAAGCCGATCCCGCTGCCCGATGCCGTGTAGGCCAGTCCCGCGCCCGATGCCATATAGCCTACGCCCGATGCCGTGTATCCCACGCCAGACATGGTGTAACCCATGCCCACGCCCGATGCCGTGATCCCCGACATCGTGGGCACGGCCCACAATCCTGCACCCGACGGGAATACATAGGAACTAACGGCTTTTTCGGCCATGTGAACCGAGCCAAACAGCGATCCTGCAACGTTCGGCACTGCGCCCATCATCGACGCATCGACCCGCTGCCCTCCAACCATCGCCTCGCCGAAGAGTTGGTCGTAGATCGAGTCGGCGGCCACACCCCGTTTGGTGGGGGGCACCAGTTCCAAGAACTGCTTGCCGACCAGTTCCTCGTCCCAGTTCACGGTGATGAACTGATCATCGACCCAATCCGATGGATAGACCGGGGGGACGCGCACCGGAGCAGACCGGGCCAGCACCAGCCAGCGACCATCGGTGCAGACGTAGCCAATTTCAACCAGATAGTCGCGATCGCTCACGGGGACGGGCAAGTACCACTCCCGCGCCAGTTCGTCACATTCGTACTGCTGGAGGCTGTGGGGACGCTGCACTGCTAGGTTAATATCCGTCACGTCGTAGAACCGCAGCGCCAAGCGTGAGCCACCCTGCCGACGCAACTCCTCTTTTTGGCTATTGGGAATGTCCCAGTAGGCGTAGACCCACTGCGGGTCGCGGGGCATCAACACAATGCGGCTCTCGCCGTAGCCATCGGGGAGATCGCTGAGGGGTTCATCCACTTCTGCCAGGGACATGGGAGCGCGATCGCTCTGCCCGACATCAAACTTGGCTGCTTCGACCTCCGCCTGTGCTTCCACCAGACGAGAGGAGGCAGGCGCATAGCCCGCAGCCCGCTGAGCGCTCAAAATTGCGGCAACAAGCTGCTCCTTTCTCATGCGGCTATAGCGTGAGACGTTAAACTCGCTAGCCACGCGGCGCAACTGCCGGAGCGTCATCTCTTCCAGGGGTGGGCGTTCCTGTGCCATGATTTTCCTCCAGTAAAGGGATGAAGAAGTGGGTAAAGGAATGACGAATTGACACCCTGCCCAAACGGACGCCAGCCATGTTGCCTACGGGGATCACCAACGGAGCTTATAAACCTTTTGGGATCACGGGGATCGAATCGTTAAGACCTATAGTGCGTAAAAATTCCTATCTGGTCAAGGGGTGGAAAGGGTTGAATCATAGGGACTTCACGAGATTACAGGTTTTACTGGGATCGCATTGTCAGGAAAGCATGACTTTTGGCCAAGTTGGGATCGGCTGTGAAATCGTCTCATTGTCAGGAATTTATGACTTGCTTTGTGCGGGCTAAGGGCAAAATTTAGGCACAAGAAAAGGGGAGCGATCGCCCCCCTTTATTCCGGTTAAATCAGGTTTTAGAACCGTACCAAACCGTTCTTGTTGCAGCCTCGGCGCTACTTGGTTTCCGAGAATTCTGCATCGATCACGTCGTCGTCGCCGCTGCTAGAAGGCGTTCCCGCATCTCCACCCGGAGGCGTTGCGCCGCCGTCGCCACCATCGCCGCTCTGATAGAGGTTGCTGCTGAGGCTATAGAGGGCCTGTTGCAGCTCGCTCATCAGCGACTTGATGCTGTCCATGTTCTCCTGGGCGATCGCATTCCGCAGATCCTTTGCCAGTCCTTCCACCTTGGTTTTGTCGGCTTCAGGCACTTTGTCGCCTTGGTCAGTCAGCAGCTTCTCTGCCTGATAGGCTAGGGAGTCGGCCTGGTTCTTCAGTTCAATCTTTTCACGGCGCTCTTTGTCGGCGGCGGCGTTGCGCTCGGCCTCGTTCACCATCCGCTCCACCTCATCCTTGGGCAGGGTCGAAGCGCCCGTGATGCTGATGGACTGCTCTTTGCCCGTGCCCTTATCCTTGGCGCGGACGTTTAGAATGCCGTTGGCATCGATGTCGAAGGTCACTTCGATTTGCGGCACGCCACGGGGCGCGGGGGGAATGCCGTCCAGCCGGAAGGTTCCCAGGCTCTTGTTGTCCGAAGCCATTTCGCGCTCCCCTTGCAGGACGTGGATTTCCACATTGGTCTGCCCGTCCGCAGCCGTTGAAAACACTTCCGACTTTTTGGTGGGGATCGTCGTGTTGCGCGGGATAATCTTGGTCATCACGCCACCCAGCGTTTCCACACCCAGCGATAGGGGGGTCACGTCGAGTAGCAGAATATCCTTCACTTCACCCGCCAGCACGCCCGCCTGAATCGCAGCGCCCACCGCCACCACTTCATCCGGGTTCACCGTCTGGTTAGGTTCCTTGCCCAGCACGCGCTTCACCACTTCCTGCACCGCAGGAATCCGGGTGGAACCGCCCACCAGTACCACTTCGTCGATATTGTCCTTCGACAGCTTCGAGTCGCGTAGGGCGGCTTCGACAGGTACGCGGCAGCGGTCGATTAGGTCGGCGCAGAGTTCTTCAAATTTGGCGCGGGTCAGCGTTACGTCGAGGTGCTTCGGCCCGTCCTGAGTCGCGGTGATAAAGGGCAGGTTGATTTCGGCTTGGGTAACGCTAGACAGCTCGATCTTGGCTTTCTCAGCCGCTTCTGTCAGGCGTTGCAGGGCTTGCTTGTCTTTGCGGAGGTCGATGCCCTCGTTGCGCTTGAACTCTTCGGCCAAGTAGTCCACGATCTTCTTGTCAAAGTCGTCGCCGCCTAGGTGCGTGTCGCCAGCAGTTGCCAGCACTTCAAACACGCCGTCGCCCACTTCCAGAATCGATACGTCAAACGTACCGCCACCCAGGTCAAACACCAGGATGGTTTCGTTGCTCTTTTTGTCCAGACCGTAGGCAAGAGAGGCGGCCGTGGGCTCGTTGATAATCCGCAGCACTTCCAGACCCGCGATCTTGCCCGCGTCCTTTGTGGCCTGCCGCTGGGAGTCATTAAAGTAAGCAGGAACGGTGATCACCGCCTGGGTCACTTCTTCGCCCAGATACTTCGTGGCATCTTCTTTGAGCTTCCGCAGCACCAGCGCCGAGATTTCTTCAGGGGCAAACTGCTTGCCTTCGGCGGGGCAGTCGAGCTTGACGTTGCCGTTGACGTTCAGCACCTTGTAGGGCACTTCAGTTGTTTCATGGGTCACTTCGTCAAACTTGCGACCGATGAAGCGCTTCACCGAGTAAAACGTATTTTCGGGGTTAATCACGGCCTGCCGCTTCGCAATCTGACCCACGCGACGTTCTTTGGTCTTGGGGTCAAACGCGACCACGGAGGGCGTTGTGCGGAACCCTTCTGCGTTCGCGATGACCGTGGGCTTGCCGCCTTCCATCACTGCCACGCAGGAGTTAGTGGTTCCCAGGTCAATTCCAACAACTTTTGCCATAGATAGTCTCCGGTTCAGATACAGTTCCAAGTCTTGATTAACCGATGTGTGCGATCGCCCTTTTACCCGTTTCCAAGCTCAATGCAAGCTGAGTTCTAAATGCGATCGCCAGGCCCAGCGGTCTGGGCGCTGTTTGTGAACTACGTCTCACAAGTAACGTGTTTCACCAGTGACGTGTTTCACCAGTAACGCAGCGTTTGGGTTACGTACCCTCTCAAGCTGCACACTCTCTGAGGATAGAGTGCCTTCAGCCAGCACTAGCCAAACCCGTGGGCGGCAGTGGTTCCCAATCTATATACTGCGTACCTTTTCCGAGTTCGATGAAGTCGTATTTCCCGAACCTGGGGTAGGGCGGTTGTGAATTCGCCACTGGTTTGCAGTCTGGGGAGCGATCGCCGCCTTGCGTGCAAACCTGTCTGACAACAGACGCACACTGATCAACCTCACGCTGAATCGATGCATCAATGCAGGCGGAAATTGCCTCTAGAGGGACGATTTCCTGCTCTGTTTGCTTGAGTCGAATGTTGTTGATGTTCCTAAGGGCTTGGTTATGCTGCATGTTTTTAGTGTAAAAAGCAGGCGCGATTAGGATTGACGGTGAACCGTAATCCGCTGGGGCGTGTTTACCGTCTGTCGCTGCCTCCTTTTGGGTTGCTGCTATGATTGGCTTAGAAACGTTGGGTTATCCCAGTTCACCCCTGGGGCTGTAGCTCAGTTGGATAGAGCGATCGCCTCCTAAGCGATAGGTCGCGCGTTCGAGCCGCGCCAGTCCCGTTAACCTCAAAAGCACTGGTAGTAAAGGATTTGGGCGCTTTTGTGTAATTTCTGACAAAGCCTGAAATGGCGTAGATACGTTGGCGGTTTCCGGTAATCTGGTCATAGTTTGGGTCATAAATGGTCACAGCCTTGCCGAAGCAATGATTTTGTGAGCAGTGCAGCAGCGATCGCACGCACATAACACGCACACATATAAATAGAAGTAACTGCCAAAACTGACTCATCTGGCTAACCTAGACAGCAAAACTCTTGTATATCAAGGGTTTGAGCATGTTAGCCACTTTCAAAACTGGCTAATTCTGACTAACAAACTGGCTAACACTGGCTAACAACTGGCTAATAACTGGCTAACCTATGGCGGTTTCCAAGACTGAATGGACGCTCGAAGCAGTAAATCAGCGGCTTAAAGAGGGGCGCGTTAAGGTGTCGGTAGAGCAGATAGGCGGGATGCTGGCACTGCGGGCCACGTTGCCGCCTAAACCATGCAGCGATCGCCCCAAGCCCTACCGACAGCGCATATTTCTGAAGCTGCCCGCCAACCCCGAAGGCTTCAGGCGTGCAGAAGGCGAGGCGCGGCTACTGGGGTCAAGGCTGGTGGCTGGTCAGTTTGACTGGACGGCTTATATGCCTATCGAAAAAACGCCGCAGGGCAAGCCGATAGCGCAGTGGGTAAAGGAATTCAAGGCTTATTACCTGGAAACCCACACGCTAAAGCCTTCGACTTGGGAGAACCATTGGGAAAAGGTTTTTAGTCGCCTGCCCCAGGATCAGCCGCTAACTGGGGACATCCTTAAGTCTCTAGTGCAATCCACCGAGCGCAATACCCGTAACCGAAAAGAAACGTGCAAAAAGTTGCAGCATCTTGCCCGCTTCGCTGGCTTAGATGTCGATTTGCTGCAATACCAAGGGAACTATGGCGGCTCCAAGGTAAAAGACCGAGATTTGCCCAGCGATGAGGCGATCGCCCGTGCCTGGGCTGCTATTCCTAATCCCGCGTGGCGCTGGGTGTTCGGCATCATGGCGGCGTGTGGATTGCGTGACCATGAGGTTTTTTTCTGCCACTGGACAGAGGAAGGCTTGCAGGTGACGCAGGGCAAAACAGGCCCGCGCCTAGTCTTCCAGCCGCTCTATCCTGAATGGGTCGAAGAATGGGGGCTGCGATCGCCCATGCTGCCAAATATCCAGAACGTGCAGCAGCTTTATGAGGCGGGCAAGCTGGGCGATAAAGTTGCTCGCGGCTTTAGGCGCTATGGAGTTCCGTTTTCGCCCTATAACCTTCGCCACGCCTATGGGGTCAGGTCTTCAGTGACGTTTAAGCTGCCTGTCACCACCGCCGCCGCGCTAATGGGCCACAGCCCCAAAGAACACCTGGAAACCTACCACCGTCATATCAGCCTGAAGGCAAACCAGGAAGCGGCTAGGCAGGTGATGGAGCGGGGCGATCGCCCCAAACCGCCAGCCTAAATACTCCGTCGCTGATCCGGTGGCTGGGCGAGTCGTGCTTTTGCCGCTGCGATATCAACAACCCAGCGGGCAATCTTCGCGCCTGGTTTGCGCCGATCTAGCACTTCTTTGCCCTCCCGCAATAGCCCCGCCCTCACATCTTTGTACATTGCGTCGTAGCTGGGGTATCCCAGCGTCTTCCAGGCGGTGCGGGTGTCTTGCAGTCCGTCGTCGCTGACCGGAAGTTTTTCGGAAAAGACCTCAGCCAGTACTTCACGAATCAAGGCTTTGATTTCTTCGCGATGCATTTCTTTCGGGATCTGGTGGGGGGTTTGGGTTGTGCCAATGCGGGCGGCGCGTCCGTCTGAGTTAGTTATCGACCCCTCACGGGCCCGCCCTCCCGCTAACTTCCAGGAGCCTGGGCGCTTCTAGCTCAACACAAGCAAACCAGCCAAAAACCTTTTGCCCGTCTACTAAGGCGCGATCGCCCTCTATCCGGGTGATTATTCCGTCGAGTCCAGAGGCGCTAACGATAACGCGATCGCCCACTTGGTGTGATTGCGGCGCTGGGGTCGGTTGCTCTGGTTCTAGCTCTGGCTCTGGTTTTAGCTCTGGCTCTGGCTCTGGCAGCACGGTCGAGCTTGGGCGCGGAGGCACGAACTTTAGTCCTTTAATTCCCCTGCGATTGCCGCCCAGGTTAACTAGCTCGATCGACGGAAATAGTGCCGAGAATCGGTTATAGATTTGGTTTGCGCCTTTTACCCAGTCGTCGCCGCGCCTGATTGGTTCTGCCCAGGCGTTGCAATTCTTCTGCCAGGTCAGTACCTCAGTCGATCGATACCACGATTCTAAACGCGCCCAAAACTCTTTAATCGGGATAACGGAATCGCGGTCTGGCGTTAGCCCGGATTCGAGACTGAACTCGAAGAGGTGGCTATTGTAAATTTTTATTTTTTCGAGGGCGCAATCGCACGGGCTATAATCGATTCCCTCTACGATTAGCGCCTGGAACGCTTCGACCAGGCGATTCAGAAGCGCGGGCAAAACGTTTTTTCTAAGAAACTCCGGGTCGTACTTAAACCTGGGGTCGGCTTCGATCTCGCCGCGCTCCGGGTCGGCCCCAGTCTTATAGATTTTCCGGTAGGTCAGGATGGCGAAACGGGTTTTGATTGCCTCTAGTCCTGCCTTTAGATTGGGAAGATCGTTAATATTAAAGATTAAAACCGCTTTCGGAAGAAATTCTTCGTGATCGCGGCCCTTAAGCTCGAAGTGGAGCGGGTCGCCCGTGATCGCTCGTTTCAAGCTTTGCAGTTTGTCGAGATTAATTCCAGGGCGATTCTCCGAAGCCCAGCTAATTCGGGCGCTCCGAAGCCCTGCCAGCGGGAATTTCCGGCCGTCGTCGTACTGGGCAAAGTCTTCAAAGCCTGCTGAAATTAACCCCGCCCCGCCAAAAATCTGGCTGAAAGCCTCGCGGTGCGCGTCTTTCCCGTTACTGCCTACGCCTTGCGCTAGTACTCCTCTAACTAGTCGCCCGTGAAATTTTCGTACTCGGTCGATATCGATCGAGGCGGCGATAGTCCGTAATAGAATCTGCTGTTCTGGTGGGTCTAGCGCAGCCAGCAGGCGATCGCAATCTCCAGTAGGCGCGTTAGGGTCGTAAGCCGTGCCCGGCGGATTCAGGAAGTAGTGCCGGGTCGGGTCGTGCGGCTCCAGGCGCGGGGTAGGGTAATTACCCTTCCAGTCGAAAACGAGAACGCCGTTCGTGCAATTTATCGCGCCGGAAGGATTCACCGCACTGGGATCAATCGCGGTAATTAATTTGACCCAGGCGAGGGCGTTTCGGACGTGCCTGTCGGCGGCGTAAGGATAAGTAAGTCGCCCTTTCTTTTCGACCGAAAAGTTATTAAAGAATTCGGCGATTCGCTTTAGCTCCGTATCGTCTGAAGCCAATTCGTAGTGGGTTCCCGCCCAGCGATAGAGCCTGCCCAGAATCGTGGCCCACGGGCGATCGCTATATAAAGCCTCGTAGGCGATTTGCGAGGGCGATCGCCCTTCCGCTTCGGTAGACGCAGGGCGATCGCCCTTTTCGCCCTTTTCGCCCTTTTCCCTGCCCTGATCCGTTCTTAGTTCGAGTTTTGCCTCCAGGAGATCTTGCCCAGATAAAGTCGCCCAGACCGAAAAATCGCCCTCCTGCCCCCACCGTCGCCAGCCGATTTTTTTTGGGCGGCGGCGATCGCCCCGGCAAAACGCGATTTCTCGATTAGCCCGGCAGCCGCTCGTCGCGCCGCAAACCGGGCAGGGGAAGTTAGAATCGACCTCTGGTGTAAGCTTTGAACGATCGATCATTAGCATTAGGCTACCCTCCGGCCCGCCTGGGCGATCGTGTCGGCGTAGGCTTCGAGGGCGACCTGGGCGGCGGCGATCGCATCGTCCAGCGGGCCGACCGAACCCCAGATCGTAATCCTAATCTCGTGGTGGATTGGGCTACCCTCGACGAGCAGGTCGGCGGTTAGCGGATCGCCTGGATCGCAGACTAGGCGAGCTTCCCAGCGGTTGAGACGGGAATTGATTTGTGTTAGATTTTTTTGTAGAATCATAAAATCGATCAAAATAAACAAAACTCGAAAAGGAGTGTATAAGAGCGCTCCTTTTTTTTTGCTTTCTGGGATCTAGGAATCTTTATTTTCTTGAACTTTTTGAGACGCGAAATAGGCTCTTAGGGCCGCCCGGATAATTTCGGCTTCTGAGATTTGATTTTTTTCGGCGTAGTTTCTTAGCTGCTCTACCTGCACGGGAGGCAGCTTGAAGGCCTTAATTTGTTTTTTGGTATCAAAACGCTGCATTTGTCGGGTAAGTTACGAAAGTTATACTTGATAGTTTGAAAAAAATAATAGCAAATTTCTTCCAGTAATCAAGCCTTCTCCTATTTTTTTAAGCTCAATCTTTCCCTCCGATTCTTTACAGCTAGACACGCTGTATGCGCCTACAAATCTGGCTTTCAGGGAACAGGGTTGAAAGTCAATCACTTGTCAACCACATTTCCAAGTGTTAACTAGCTGCCCAGATTTTCGTTTCGTTCCTAACAAGAACTGTAAGCAAAGTAGGAATCGGAGTAGGAGTCGAGATAAGAACCGAGATAAAGAGCCATCCGAACCCCGAACCCCGAACCCCGAACCAGAAAGAATTTTTCCGGTAACCCCCCCCCAGCCCCAGGGGTATCCAGGGTAGCGGCGACCGACCTCCGTCAAGGGGGGCATGGTTAAGATTCGGGCTGCGCTTGGAGGTACTGATTAGCCCCCCTTGACAGAGCCTCCCGGTCGCCGCTGGTTGGGTAATAGGCATGGGGGGCTGGGGGGGGGATCTGCTGGGCAGGGCACTCTGAGCCACAGAATTGGAGCCACAGATCCGGGAATGAGGGGTGAGGAGCGAGCTATACCCGCGCCCCTTACGGGGCTTGGGCGCTCGCCAAGGGGGCTTCGCCCCCCTGAACCCCCCCCTCCAGTTTCCTCCCTACTTGCCTTGGTCGCTTGGTGGCAGTTCGCCGCTAGCCTCTGCTCTGGCAATTTCTTCGGCTAGGACAGCTTCGATTAGATTACTGACACTCCGGAATCGTAAATCGGCAAGCTTCTCTAGCTTGCGCTTCATGTCATGGGTGCAGTAGGCCACGATCCGAGCTTTGTCAGTCGCCACGTTCTCAAACAAACTCACAGCTATCACCTCTCAGGTTAAACGATGGGGTTAAATTTACCCCTAAGTAGTATCATGGTGGCACAACTAAATCAAAACAGTGATAAAACTTTAAGCAAACTTTGTTGCAAAAGTGTGTACACCGTGTCTAAGATATAGCGCAAGACGGAACAAAACAGGAACAGCGCGGGAACTAGGCTTGAACGATCGCCTTTGTTCCTAGCCCGTTCCAAGCGTTCCAGCTAGTTCCCACAAGCTTTTTGAGGTATGCCCCAATGTTTGCCGAGAAGCCCTTCAAGCCCTTAACGCAGTTCTGCCGAGAATACGACTTACCCAAGACGACGGTTTATCGTGACTGCAAACGACTCGGAATCGACACCAGCAACGGGCTAGACGATGAGGCGATCGCCCGTCTCAAGCTCGAATACGGCATCGAAGACAAGACTGAAAACAAGCCGGAGCCGACGGCGATCGCCCCCCAGGTCGCCCAGGTCACCGTCGAGTCAGGTAATCACCGGATTGTGTTGCGATCGCCCGAACTGCCCCAGAATTACAGCCTGGAAGCGCTCCGCACGAGCGACGAAGTGAGTATCGAAGACCCGCTGGCAGTGGCAGAGCAGTTTTTGCAGGTAGCAGACCAGATCACCGACGCAATGCAGCAGGACTTGGCGGCCCGCGAGGCGCGGTTACGCCAGACCCAGCAAGCGAAAGAAGCGATCGCTCAGAAGGCCCAGCATCTTCACCTGGAGAAGCGGCTTTATCAAGAACGCGCAAACCTACTAAATTCTGCCCTCAGCCAGGAAACCGCCGCGCTGCAAACTGCGCTCGGTGCGGTGCAAGACCTGGGAAAGCCCGCCGCTGGCGACTCTGGTGCGTCGCCCTGATTCTGTTCCTGGTGCTGCTAGGGGCGATCGCCCTCGCCCTCGCCCTCGCCCTGAGTAGCGGCTCTATACCCTGCCAAACAGAAACAGAGGAAAAAAGCCATGCCTGTCTATACCTTTCGATCCGAAACCGAGCGCGAGTTTGAAGTGGCGATCGCCATCGCCAGCCGTACTCGCCCGCGCACGCTCGACACCTGGCAAGACGAAGCCGCCTATTGGCTGAAGGTCTGGACGGGTGATCGCAGCCTGCCTTACAAGATTCGCCCCCACGCCAATCTGGAGCGCGTGGAGTGGTAGTCCGAATAACGCACGAAAACGCACGAAAAAGGCGATCGCCCTGCATACCCAGGTGAGCGATCGCCCTGTCCCCTTATCAACACAAGACACCGCCATGTTAACAGCCAAATCAACCGAATCTGCTCTATCGGCCGCCAAGATCGCCAAAAGCAAGATCTGCGGGCACATCGCCGACGCGATCGCCCTTTTGGAGGAGATCGCCGCCCTTGCCAGCGACATGGACGCTTGCACAGCCGACGAAGCCTACAGCCTGATCGCTGACCTGGGGGACGAAATTAACGACTTGGAGGACGCGCTAGACGCGACGACTGATGCCCTGATGGAGGTCGCCGAAGCCGTCGAAGCTGAAGACGAAGCTGAAGAACTGGAGGATTGACGAAATGCCCAGCGTCTATCTACTCCATTTCGAGAAACCCATCTCGCCCTGCCATACCGCCCAGCACTACCTGCAATGAAATTTTTGCTTCTACTGGTCTGTCTATCGGCCCTGCTGAGCTTCGACCCCGGCAGCTTCGCAGGGCTGTATTTCTTTCTTCACTCGATTCTGGAGATGCCCCATGAATGTTTTGAATGCCCGTTTACTCGGTAGCGCAATTGGAGCGCTAATCACCGCCACCGCCATTATTCCCCCAGAGGCGATCGCCCCTGCCTCTGTAGAACTTGTAGAACCTGTAGAACCTGTAGAACCCTTATCCAATAACGGTTCTACGCAGATCGAGATTATTCCCGGCAACGGGTTCTACTGGCTGCGAGGCTACAGCTACGTAGCGGGGCAGCCGCCGCAAATCCCACCTGTGCCCGTCGGCGCGATGGGCGTGGTGTATGACGCGACGGGGCGCTGTATCGGTCGGTTCGAGCAGCGGCAGTTTGTTTTCCTGGATGCCGACTCTGTGCAGTGCGTCGGGATTCCGCCCGCGCCGCCCGTGGTCTACCAAACTCAAACGGCGCAGGGAGGACAGGGATAATGGCGGGGGCGCGGTGTTGTGCGGTGGCAGGCGTGACCCTGCTGCTGCTGTTTTTCTACAGTCCACGTAATAGCCCCAGCCGCGCAACGTTCGGATTGTTCGGGGCGATCGCCCTTGCCGCCATCACGCAAACTCGGAGGCAAAACTGTGAACGACACGACTAAAACTAATATCCAGACCCCAGCAAGATCACCCTCGCCCTCACCCTCACCCTCACCCTCACCCTCGCCCTCGCCCTCGCCCCAGACCAGCAATCCAGAATCCCGACTTGAGCGGGATCGGCAGCGGGCAGCCGCAAAGCGCACGCCAGAGCGCAAACCCAGCCACACCCAACCGCGAGGCGATGCGTTTCTGGAAAAACAGGAACGTGGGCAAAAGGCGATCGCCAAAGGCGCATCGTCTTTGCATTTATTCCTGGGGTTGGCGCTGGCATGGCTCAAAACGTTCTTTCAGCGCTCGATTCTCAGCGTTGTAGCCATGCTGATTTTGCTGATCGGGATGGCGCTGGCAGCAGAGAGCTACAGCCTGAGCGCGGGCACGTTACCCGTCCCTGTCCTGCCTAAACCGGGCGTGGCGTGGAGCGTGGCTTCTGAGAATATCCAGGCGCTTATTAATAGCTTTGACGGTTGGGAGTGGTTCCTGCTGGGCTGCACTTGCTTCCTGGCGATCGCCGTTCAGGCAATCCAGTGGGCCTCGATTCGGTATTTGGGGGCGCGTACCCGTGTGGGGGCAACAGGCGGAAAGCTGGCCCTATCGGGTTGGGCGTTGCTACCGTTTGCCCTGTTTGTCGGGTTTATCTGGTGGCAGGATCTTCAGATCGTTAGCAGCCTGTACCTGGCTGGGGGGTTCACCTTGGGCGGGCTGCTGGTTTGGTTTTGGGCGGCGTTTCCCTCAGAGATTGCCGAGGCGTTTATTCAACTGCAAAAGTCCCTACCTGCGGAGGATTAAGTATTAAATATGGTGTACGCGACCTGGCAAGACGAACTACAAGCATTTGAAGCCGACTGCGATCGCCTGCGTAAGGCGCGGCGCGAATCGTTCCCAGTGAAAGTTCTGGGGTTGGCTCCGTTGGCTGCTATCCCGTTTATGGGCAGTTTGCCCGCTGGCCGCAAGCTGCTGGCGTTTGTGGGGATGGCGGTGAGCGGGATTTCGCTGCTACTGGAAATGGACAGGCAGCGCGAGGTCTATGGTGGCAATTTAGCGATCGACCTTAATCCGAATAGCGACTACGACAATCTCGCCGGAGCGTTCAGAACGCGATCGCCCCGGTGGGAAGCCCTCGCCTATCTCTACTCCCAGCTTGACCCGGTAAACCTGAAAGACAAACTGGGGCAACTTGAGGACACGCCCGCAAAGCGCTGTCTTGACCGGATGCTTCGGCGGGTGCAGGCGGGGCTGAGCGAAATACGGGCGCTTAACCCGAACAAGCCCGCCTATGCCGATATCGTGATGGATATCACCGCAGAATGGCGCGGCGACGTGATTAGGATTCTGGATCGCGCCCTGTTCAGTGCAGGCGCGGCGGCGCTGGAAGATACTGACCTGAGTGTGGATGAGGTGCTGCCAGCGGGTACGGGTAGCACAGGTAACACGCACGCGGCTATCCCAGCAGCCATCCCCCCCCTATTCAACTGGGCAGACCTGGCGGCGCGTCCAGACTTTTACCCCCACTTGCTGCTATTGGGCAAGACCGGAGCGGGCAAAACGCACCTGGCGGAGCGGCTTCTAAACCTGCTACCGGGCGATCGCCTGGTTATTAGTCCCCACGTTCGCCCCCAGGAGTTTCCTGGCGTGCCGAAGGTCGGAATGGGGCGCGACTATCGGGCGATTAGCGAGGCGCTGGCAGAACTGGAAAGCGAGATGCAACAGCGCTACGAGCAGTACGCCAAAGGCGTTAACACGGGGCGCTGGCTGAATGTGGTGGTTGATGAGTACCCGGCGATCGCCGCTTATTGCAAAAACGCAACCGGGGTTATCCAGGTACTCGCCCGCGAAGCCCGCAAGGTACGCATTCGTCTCTTGATTCTGTCCCAGGGTGCTGAGGTCAAGACGCTGGGCATCGAGGGTCAGGGCAGCTTGCGTGAGTGCTTCACCTTTATTCGCGGGCGCGGCTTCGTCGAAGACTATGCGCGACGGCTGAAGAACGAAGCAAATGAGGCGATCGCCCGGTGGTTACAGCAACAGCCCTTCCCCTGGATGGTCGAGGATCAGCCCGCTGATACCTCGACGCTGGCAAGTGTGGCAAGTGTGGCAAGTGTGGCGGCTGTAGAACCTGTAGAACCTTTGGGCAACAAGGGTTCTACGGGTTCTACAGGGTTCGATATTGAGCCAGAAGACCCAGAGGATAAAGGTGAAGCAGTGCTAGAACCAGAGATGCCTATGCTGCCCGGCATCATGCTGACTCCAGAGGCGACGCGGCTATTAGTGTGGCTCACGCGCAAGGCAGAGCAGGGCAAGACCTTGCACACCCTGCGAGAACTCCAGCAGGGCAAGCCCCTGGGCAAGGGCTTGCCCCACACAGTCGAGGCAGTGCAGCCCGTGATCAGCGAACTGCTGGGCGCGGGGTTGGTGGTCTGGGCAAACGGGGCAATTGTGCTGAATGGGTTTGTAGAATCGTAGAACCTGTAGAACCTGTAGAACCTGTAGAACCTGTAGAACCGGGGTGCTTCACCCCGGTTTTTTTGTGCGAAAAAAAGTGCCTGGTTCAACAAGTTCAACAAGTTCAACAAGTTCAACAGGTTCAACAAGTTCAACAAGTTCAACATCAACGACTTAACGGTTCTACAGGTTCGCGGGACTGGCGGGACTGGCGGGACTGGCGGGACTCAAAATAAGCCTTAACTTTTTCTCGCAGGTGATCAGGCATGGGCTTGCCTTGCCGAGTCAGTCGGGCCGCCCAAGCAAGCTCCCCACGGGTAATATTGCGACGTTTGCGCTCTCGCCGTTCTCGCCGCGCTCGACGGCGCTGCTCTGGGTCTGGATCAAGAACAGGACTATTCGGTACTGGAGTTAGCCCGAACTCACGTTCTAGCTCCCGCAACACGCGCTGCGCGTCCAGATGATCGTTTCTCAGCTTTGCGGTTTTTCCTTCCAGATTCGTGCGATTCAAAACCAAATGAACGTGGTCGTGTGCGTGCGTGCCTAGCGCACCATTTGGATTTGGACTGCCTGGATGGTGAACAAGACACCATTGGTTTAGGTCGGGACAAATTCCGGTTTCACCGTGCTGACGGGCGCAATCACCCATTCGTGCGATAAACTCGCGGGCGAAATCACGCCATTGCTCCGGCGTGAGGCATTCACCGTGCGGCAGGGACAGGCTAACGTGCCAGACCGGATTTTTCACGCGCTGACTGGCGATTCGCCTCACGATGCCAAATTCAGCAGCCAGTTCTCGCGGGGTTTTGCCGGCCATGTTGCCGCCGATCAGGGCTGGCTCAGTTGCTCGTTTTTGTTCTTGCCAATCCCGGTCGGAAAAGCAGTAGTCCAGAACGCCGCGAAACCCGTTCCCTCGACTAATTTTCGCAATCGCCACTAGCAATTACCTCCCTGGAGACAATATCAACTTGCAAGAGTGTTTTGCCGATCGCCGCTCGCAGGGCTTGGTCGGGATTTTGCTTTGTGGTATTCAGGTATCGGGCAATCTGGTTAAGGTTATTCGCTGCGCCGCGCAAGACCCGGTAGGCTTCCAGATTAATTTTCGGAGCGGGCGTGACCACCTTACCCTTGATAGCTTTTTCCCGGCAAAGAACCGCTAGACGAATTCCGGTCGCCTGGGCTTCCTCGACCAGGTGAGCGTATTCTGCCTCTGTCAGGGCGATTTTAATTCTTTTGGTGCGGTAGGAACGGCTCTGAGAAACCATTCTGCTTTTTCTGCTTTCCTGTCGGATTCAGGGGAGGGGGGTTCAGGGGGGCGAAGCCCCCTTGGCGAGCGCCCAAGCCCCGCAAGGGGCGCGGGTATAGCTCGCTCCTTACCCCCTATTCTGGCTGAAAGGGAAAACAGGTAGCCTGCGCGAGGGCACGGAATTTGAGTTGATAACGCGGGCCGCCAGGCATGGACAGGGACAAGGATTCTCCCCAGAACATTCCCCCCCCAGCCCCCCCCATGCCTGTAGTTCACAAAGCGATAACCGGGAGGCTCTGTCAAGGGGGGCTAATCAGTACCTCCAAGCGCAGCCCGAATCTTAACCATGCCCCCCTTGACGGAGGTCGGTTATCGCTACCCTGGATACCCTTGGGGGCTGGGGGGGTTACCGGAAAAATTCTTTCTGGTTCGGATGGTTCGGGGTTCGGGGTTCGGGGTTCGGATGGTTCGGTGTACTACGGCGCTGGACTAGGGCTGGACTGTAATACGAGTAGTACGTGGCTTGTACCCCTTGATCTTTTGATCTTTCGTTCTGCTGCCTTGATTTCTGAAGTAGCGGTTAGTCCAGTCCAGAAATCAAGGCAGCAACCAGTTTCAGCGATTTTTTTTTGGACACTTGGGCGCTTGATTAGTTGCGTCGCACAGCAGGCGATCTGGCGCAGGTCATCGCCCAGGTCATCGCCCAGGTCATTTCTAGAAGCCTTGCCAAATAAAGGCTTCAGAGGACGGCAGGTTTTTAACTCGACACGTCCAGCGTTATTCCTGCAAATCTGGACAGCGCTCCGTAAGCGGTGCAGCGGCGCAACCGTTCCCGCGTTCCCGTGTGTCTGGCTTAGTGAGGGCAATCGCACCGGATCTGCTAGCCAGTGTTAGCCAGTGTTAGCCAGTTCTGTTAGCCACTTTCAAAACTGGCTAACAGAACTGAAACCCTTTACTATCAAGGCTTTTAGGCATTAGAGGCGGGCAGCTTTGTTAGCCAGTTCTAAAACTGGCTAACAACCTCAAACCCTTTATTTTCAAGGCTTTTACTCTCCAAAGTTAGCCACATTAGCCAGTTTTGATAATTAACGGGAAAAAAAATCAAAACGAAAAGCAAAAAAACGGTCATAGTTTTGGTCTAAATCTGTGATGAAGTTCCTAAAACTGTCTGAAATCAATAGCTTTCGATGCTGGCTCTAGGAGTCGAGCCGCGCCAGTCCCGTAAGGCTGAAAAGCCTCCACGCCAAGTTTCTAAACACGTTTCCCAGACACGTTTCCCAGACAGGTTTTCTAGAAAAACTTCCCAGGTACTTCCTTGCTGGCTCACTCCTGAGCCTCAATTTCTAGCGTGGTATGGAGTTCTGAGCTTGCGCCGATGCCTGTTTTGAGCGTGCCGCTGAGGGGGGCCGCATCCCGGTAGCTGGAGCTGGCCACTAGGGCAATGTAGCGATCGCCCACTGCCAGATTCTGCGTTGGGTCATAGCCGCGCCAGCCCGCGCCAGGGAGGTACACTTCTGCCCAGGCGTGCAGTTCGGGATCGTTGCCTGCGTCGGCTTCCTGATAGCCGCTAACAAACCGCGCCGCCAGCCCCACAGCCCGACACACTTCCGTAAATAGCACCGTCAGGTCGCGGCAAGACCCCGCCTCTTTGCCCCAGGTGACGCTCGGCGGAAATGGCTCGCCTGTCTCGCGAATGATGTGGCGACAGTTGGCATGAATTTGCTGGTTCAACTGCCAAAGGAAGGTCACGGGGTTTCCGTCCGTTTGCAGCCACAGGTCGTTGGCCAACTGGAGGGCAATCGGGTCAAGGGCGGGCAGTCCAGCCGCCGAGGTAGCCAGATAGGGCTGAAGCTGTCGATACAGCGAAATGGGATAGTCGATGGGCAGGCGGCTGGCCCAGGGTTCCAGCAAAAAGTCAAAGGGATTGGTGCGAAAGGTTTCCACCTCCGAAATCGTCGTCAGCTGAAACTGCTCCAGCGGTTCATCGCCAAACGTCAGCTTGAGGACGCTATTTCCCTCCAAATCCAGGTTCTCGGCTATGCGCTCTGGCACTGGCTCTACCGTCAGCGAAAAGTTGTGCAAGATCTGCGTCACATCGCTGCGGGGCCGCAGCCGAACCCAATGCGGGGCAAGCGTCACCGGGCGATTGTATCGATAAGTTGTCGTATGGCGAATCCAATAGCGCATGGCGGCGAGCGAGGAGTTAGGACTGGCGGAATGCTGTTATCGAAGCCTGGATGATTGGGACATTGCTGTGACTTTGATGACGCTTTGGCTGTGGGTTCGGCTGGATTTTTCCAGATTGGTCGGGGGGATACGGCAATTTCGCCTCCAAGGCTCCCGATCTCCGATCGTTGCGATGGGCAGAATCGTCCAAAATATAACTGAAGAATTTCTTTTCTGCTGTGACTCAGTTTCCGCCTCGCGACTCATCTGCTGCGCCGCCCTCTGGCTTGATTCCTTTGGGAATGCAAGATACACATTTTCAGCGGGCGCGGGCCAGCCTACGGCAAGCCATCGGACGCTATACCCAAAAGGCGCGATCGCCCCGACGAGGCGCAGGAGATGTGGAGCTTCAGACCTCCCTCAAAACCGATTTGAACCAGCTTTCAGCCGCGCTGGACAAGCTGAATTGCAGCCTGCTAAGGATTGCAGTGTTTGGTCTGGTGAGCCGGGGCAAGTCGGCGGTGATTAACGGACTCATCGGGCAAAAGCTATTGCCAACCGGGCCGATCAACGGCGTGACCCAGTATCCCCGCTCGGTCTATTGGGCGCTGCCGGAGAGCGACCTGCGGGTGGAACTCATCGACACGCCAGGATTGGATGAGGTGGGCGGGCAGACGCGGGCTGAGATGGCGCGAGACGTGGCTAATCAGGCCGACCTAATTTTGTTTGTCATTGCAGGCGATATTACGCGCACAGAATATCAAGCATTGGCAGAACTGCAAGCGGCCCACAAGCCCATGCTGCTGGTGTTTAACAAGGCAGATTTGTATCCCGACCAAGATCGGGACGCGATTTACCAGAAGCTGAGAATTCTGTTTGCAGAAGGGGGCGATCGCGGTCGTCCGTTTCTCATGCCAGAAGACGTGGTGCGCGTGTCGGCGGAGCCTGCGCCTGTGCAGGTGCGAGTGGAATGGCCCGACGGCAGCGTGACGCACGAATGGGAGTCGCCACCGCCGCAAGTGGAGGAATTGCGGGCGCTGCTGGTGGACATTATCCAAAAGGAAGGCAAGTCGCTGCTGGCGCTAAATGCGCTGCGGCAGGCGCGAGAAACAGAGCAGGGCATCGCCCGCAAAGCCCTGAAGCTGAACCAGGAGCAGGCGGAGGAGTTGATCTGGAAATTTGCCAAGTGGAAGGCGATCGCCGTCGGCGTGAACCCGATCGCCATTCTCGACTTGGCGGGCGGCGCAGTCACCGATCTGGTGATGATCCGCAATCTGGCAAAGCTCTATGGCCTGCCCATGACCAGCTTTGAGGCGGGCAAACTGCTCCAGGCGATTTTGTGGAGTTCGGGCAGTCTGCTGTTGGGCGAAGTGGGCAGCGGCTTGCTGTTGGGGGCGGGCAAGAGTGCGTCGGCGGTGGGCGCGATGTTCGACAGCGTCGGGGGGCTAATGGCCTACGGCAGTGCGGCGGTGGCTCAGGGGGCGATCGCCGGATACGGTTCCTACCGCGTAGGCAAGGCTGCCCAGGCCTACCTGGAACGCGGCTGCACTTGGGGTCCGGACGGGCCCAACACGATAATTCAGGACATCCTCAGCCAGGTAGACGAAGATACAGTCATGTATCGACTCCAGCGGGAATTAGGCGGATAGCAAAAAATAAGAAAAGCGTAAAAAAGCACCCCCCGCAATCGCAGAGGGCGCTTACAAAGTTCAGCAACTAGTCAGCAACTAATCGCCGATACCACTCGCCAGACTAGTCGATATCTGGCATTGCCAACACTGGCTCAGACTCGCGGTCGATGCCCTTCTCGAAGCCAGCCGCCGCAGCACGGGCGCGACCCGCGTGCCACAGGTGACCCACCAGGAAGAAGAACGCCAGCACAAAGTGAGACGTTGCCAGCCAAGCGCGAGGCGACACAAAGTTCACCGAGTTAATTTCGGTTGCCACACCACCCACAGAGTTCAGAGAACCCAGCGGCGCGTGGGTCATGTACTCAGCCGCGCGGCGAGCTTGCCAGGGCTGAATGTCATTCTTGATCTTGTCCAGATCCAGACCATTGGGGCCACGCAGCGGCTCCAGCCAAGGGCCCTGGAAGTCCCAGAAGCGCATGGTTTCACCGCCGAAGATGATTTCACCCGTCGGAGAGCGCATCAGGTACTTACCCAGACCCGTGGGGCCCTGAGCAGAACCTACGTTTGCACCCAAGCGCTGGTCACGGATCAGGAAGGTGAGAGCTTGAGCCTGCGACGCTTCGGGGCCGGTGGGGCCGAAGAATTCGCTAGGATAAACCGTGTTGTTGTACCAAACCATCGTGGAAGCCACAAAGCCCATCAGCGACAGAGCGCCCAGGCTATAGGACAGGTAAGCTTCACCCGACCAGATAAAGGCGCGGCGCACCCAGCCGAACGGCTTGGTCAGGATGTGCCACACACCACCTGCGATGCAGATGAAGCCGACCCAGATGTGGCCACCGATCACGTCTTCCATGTTGTTGACGCTGACGATCCAGCCTTCGCCGCCGAAGGGAGACTTCAGCAGGTAGCCAAAAATCGTCACCGGGTTCAGCGTCGGGTTGGTGATAACGCG
This sequence comes from Thermoleptolyngbya oregonensis NK1-22, assembly GCF_032705245.1. Lineage (GTDB taxonomy): Bacteria > Cyanobacteriota > Cyanobacteriia > Elainellales > Elainellaceae > Thermoleptolyngbya > Thermoleptolyngbya sichuanensis. Next base: position 5,260,475 of record NZ_CP053540.1, on the reverse strand, counting down.
AACGTCACCGCCACCCGGTGCCCAAGTGTCATACACACCACCGAAGAACATCGCCTTAAACACCAGCAGGAAGGCACCCAGACCCAGCAGGATCAGGTGATACCCGATGATGTTCGTCATCTGGTTCTTGTCTTTCCAGTCGTAGCCAAAGAAGGAGGAGTATTCTTCCAGCGTTTCGGGGCCGCGAACGGCATGGTAAATCCCGCCCAGACCCAGAACAGCAGAGGAGATCAGGTGCAGCACCCCAACCACAAAGTAGGGGAAGGTATCCAGCACTTCACCACCAGGGCCCACGCCCCAACCCAGCGTTGCCAGGTGAGGCAGCAAAATTAGCCCTTGCTCGTACATGGGCTTTTCAGGCACGAAGTGAGCCACTTCAAACAGCGTCATCGCGCCTGCCCAGAAGACAATCAAACCAGCGTGGGCAACATGAGCGCCCAACAGCTTTCCAGAAAGGTTGATTAGACGGGCGTTGCCAGCCCACCAGGCAAACCCGGAGGATTCCTGGTCGCGGTTTCCGGCAACCATTGAGTTACTAGAGAGCGTTACCACGGGGCAGTACCTCTTCAGGGAATACAAAGTTTTCGTGAGGCTGGTCTTGCGGAGCCATCCAGGCGCGGATGCCCTCGTTCAGCAGAATGTTCTTGGTGTAGAACGTCTCAAACTCAGGGTCCTCCGCAGCGCGAATCTCCTGCGACACAAAGTCATACGCCCGCAGGTTCAGCGCCAAGCCCGCAATCCCGATGCTCGCCATCCACAGACCCGTGACCGGCACAAACAGCATGAAGAAGTGCAGCCAGCGCTTGTTGGAAAACGCAATCCCGAAAATCTGAGACCAGAAGCGGTTGGCGGTTACCATCGAGTAGGTCTCTTCTGCCTGCGTCGGGTTGAAGGCGCGGAAGGTGTTCGCTTTGTCGCCGTCTTCGTACAGGGTGTTCTCCACGGTCGCTCCGTGGATGGCGCACAACAGCGCACCCCCCAGGATGCCTGCCACGCCCATCATGTGGAACGGGTTCAGGGTGAAGTTGTGGAAGCCTTGCACGAATAGGATGAATCGGAAGATGGCGGCAACCCCGAAGCTGGGGGCGAAGAACCAGCCCGATTGTCCTAGTGGGTACAGCAGAAATACGCTGACAAACACGGCGATGGGACCGGAGAATGCCAGGGCGTTGTACGGACGGATGCCCACTAGACGGGCAATCTCAAACTGTCGCAGCATGAAGCCGATCAGTCCGAATGCGCCGTGCAGGGCGACGAAGGTCCACAAGCCGCCTAGTTGACACCAGCGGGTGAAGTTCCACTGGGCTTCGGGTCCCCACAAAAACAGCAGGCTGTGGCCTAGGCTGTTGGGCGGGGTGGAGACGGCGGCGGTCAAAAAGTTGCAGCCCTCTAGGTAGGAACTGGCGATGCCGTGGGTGTACCAGGAGGTGACGAAGGTGGTGCCGGTCAGCCAGCCTCCCAGCGCCAGGTAGGCGCAGGGGAATAGCAGAATGCCTGACCATCCTACGAAGACAAATCGGTCGCGCTTTAGCCAGTCGTCGAGAACGTCAAACCATCCTCGCTGGGCTTGCGCTCTTCCCATTGCTATGGTCATTTCATAACCTCTTAATATGGCGCAAAGTCCAATCCTCTCACGGTGTGACTCTGTTTGACCAGAATCAGCGTCCCGATTGGAGTGGTGTGACTCAACTTGGTTTTAGGGAAACAAAGCCCAAGCAGGTATTTGTACCCAGCTCTTAATTCACCAAGCCAGTTTAGATTTGTCTATATGATAAGTACATACGAAAATTTTTACAATCCGATACGTACCTCTCATTTCAGATTTCGCATCATTGGCTGAACCCGAAATGGCTTGATTTCTCTGGATATCGGGTTGTGGAGACTCTCTAAGAACGCTGCAAAAACCTGAGAGAGACTGGAAGGAAATTAAGCCGGTCGTAAACTGAGCTAGCGCTGGGCCTGAGCTTTGAGAGTTATTCGCTGGACTTAGACCAGGCTAGTGCGAATGCCGTTGAGGAGAGATCTGCTCCGGCTGAGGGGCCAGATGTGCAGCATAATCGAGATTGAGGTGCTTTGCTCCTCAGCCAGATATCCAGTAGATATCAAATAGGACTTACGCACTTGCGATTAAATTTTCTGGGTTTTGGACGATTTCTCGCGGGCTGCACCCGCGAGAAATCCTCACAATCGCGTAAGTCCTAATCAAAATCAATTCAATCTGAACACATTAAAAACGACCTGGGAAATTGAGAGTATGACCGCATCCAGTGTGTCCACCGAGAGCCGCGTGCTGCGGAAGACGGTTGTGGGGTCTCGCCGCCTGAGCAACTATTGGTGGGCGACGGTAATTTTGGGCGGAGGACTAGGCTTCTTGCTGTCCAGCATTTCCAGCTATTTGAAAGTGAATCTGCTGCCGTTTTCTGACCCAACGCAGCTCGTTTTTATTCCGCAGGGGCTAGTAATGGGGTTTTACGGCGTGTTGGCGCTGCTGCTGGCGACCTATTTGTGGCTGGTGATTTTGTGGGATGTGGGCGGCGGCTATAACGAGTTCAACCGGGATACGGGGATGCTGACGATTTTTCGGTCGGGCTTTCCGGGAAAGAACCGCAAAATTGAAGTCACTCATAAGTTAGAGGACGTGCAGGCGATTCGCGTGCAGATTAAAGAAGGACTCAACCCGAAGCGATCGCTCTACCTGCGGATCAAAGGCAAGGGCGACATTCCCCTGACGCGGGTGGGGCGACCAATGGCGCTGGCAGAACTGGAAACCGAAGGCGCTGAACTGGCGCGGTTTTTGGGTGTGCCGCTGGAAGGTCTGTAGCAAGTTGAGTGAGCTAGTTTAGGAGCTAGGAGACGCGCAATGAGACAGAAAATGGGGCGGTGGTTCGCCCTGATTGGACTGGTTGGCCTGATGCTAATTGGAGGCTGTTCGGGGGCGAATACGGACAGCGCTAGTTCGGGTACTGCATCTGGCGACTCGGCGATCGCCCAATCGCCCGCCCTCACGCCCGCTCCCAGCCCGTCTACGCCCTACGCAAACCTGGCACGACTGGACGGCGAAGCGACCGTCGAAATTCGGGTCAAGGGGTCGCCCATTGAAATCCAGGTGAATGGCCAGGATGCGCCGATTACTGCCGGAAATTTCGTCGATTTGGTGAATCGCGGGGTCTACGACGGGCTGATGTTTCATCGCGTGGTGCGGGAGCCAGAGCCGTTTGTGGTGCAGGGCGGCGACCCCCAGAGCAAAGATGCCAGTGTGCCCCTAGGGATGCTGGGGACGGGCAGCTTTATTGACCCTGCCACCTCCAGCCCGCGCTACATTCCGCTAGAAATCAAGCCTGCTGGTGCAGCGGAACCCGTGTATGGGAAAACGCTGGAGCCTGGAACCGCGCCCGTGCTGAAACACACGCGAGGGGCTGTGGCAATGGCGCGATCGCAGTTTCCTGACTCGGCTTCGTCGCAGTTTTATTTCACCCTAGCGGATCTGGGCTTTTTGGATGGGCAGTATGCTGTGTTTGGCTATGTCACCCGCGGGATGGACGTGGTGGACGAGATTCAGCAGGGCGATCGCATTGAGACGGCCCGCGTTACCGCAGGGTTGGAAAACCTGAAGACGGGTGGCTAGGGGCACACGGTTTTTTATCCCGCGCACTTTACTCCTGTGAGCAACCGATGGGACTTGCCGAAACCCTCCTGTCTGCCTTGCCTGATAATCCGCTAGTGGGGCTGCGCCGAGCCGATGCCCTGTGGCAAGCCTATCGAGAGGGCAGGATTCCCTGTCCCACTGTCATAACTGAATCCTCAGAGCCACTGGGCGAAACCGAGTGGGACGTGGTGATTTGCGGCGGCACGCTGGGGCTGCTGATGGGCTGTGCGCTGGTACGGCGGGGCTGGCGGGTGGCGCTGCTGGAGCGGGGAATGTTGCAGGGGCGCGACCAAGAGTGGAATATTTCGCGGCGAGAACTGGCGGTGCTAGTCCACCTGCATCTGCTGAGTCCGGCAGAACTGGAGGGGGCGATCGCCAGTGAATATAATCCTGCCCGCATCGCCTTTCAGGGCGGTACCGAACTCTGGGTGCGAGACGTGCTGAATGTGGGCGTGAGTCCCCGACAGTTGCTCGAAACGCTGAAAGCAAAATTTCTGGCAGCAGGTGGGCAGTTGTTCGAGCAGACGGGATTCGCTGCGGCAACGGTTCACCCGGATGGCGTGGCAGTGCAGGCTGGCAACGGGTTCAAAACGCGGCTGCTGCTAGACGCGATGGGGCACTTTTCGCCCATTAGTCAGCAGGCGAGAGGCGGACAGAAGCCAGATGCGGTTTGTATGGTGGTGGGCACCTGCGCCCGGGGCTTTCCGCACAACGAAACGGGCGACCTGTTTGCCTCCATCACGCCGATTGAAAACCAGTGCCAGTATTTTTGGGAGGCGTTTCCCGCCCGCGATGGCAGAACAACGTATCTCTTCACCTATCTGGATGCACACCCCAGCCGCCCCAGCCTGGAGCAGTTGTTTGACGAGTATTTTCGGCTATTGCCGCAGTATCAGGGGGTGGCGCTGGAGGCGCTAAACATTGGGCGATCGCTCTATGGCTTTTTTCCCTGCTATCGCCAAAGTCCGCTCCAGCCTAAGTGGAGCCGAATTTTGCCCATCGGCGACAGCAGCGGCGGCCAATCTCCCCTCAGCTTTGGCGGCTTTGGAGCAATGCTGCGCCACTTGCCCCGGCTGGCAGACGGCATCCACCAGGCCCTAGCAACCGACCAACTCCACCGTTCTGCCCTAGCGCTGCTGCAACCCTACCAACCCAATCTCTCTGTGACCTGGCTGTTTCAGCGGGCCATGAGCGTCGGGGTTGATCAGACCGTACCGCCTGACCGGATTAATCAACTGCTCTCGGCGGTGTTTGCCGATATGGCCGCGCTGGGTGACCCCGTGCTGCGGCCCTTTTTGCAGGACGTGGTGCAGTTTCCCGCGCTGGCCCAAGCCATGCTGCGAACCTCAGTGGCACACCCCCGCCTTGTGCTGCAAATTATCCCGCAGGTGGGGCTGGGCACTCTCGCGGGCTGGCTCTGGCATTATGCCAACCTGGGGCTATACGCGGGCCTAGACCAAATCGGGCAGTTGCACAAGCGTTTTGGAGGCATATCGCTCCGCCCCTGGAGCAAGTCGCTGCCGCCCCCCTGGCGCTATCGCATCTCACGCTGGCTAGATGCCTGGAAGTATGGGTCAGGAGGGGATTATGAGCAGGAAGAGCAGGGAGAATAGGCAGCCCCTAGAACGTCGCTCTCCCTTCTATGCTCCCATTCCCATCTCCCCAGCCTCCCATGCCCCCCTCTCGTTTCCTTTTCCACATTGCTCGCCGATACCCTGGCTGGATCGGGCTGACGGTGCTGCTGGGGCTGCTGGGGGGCGTGTTTAATGGCGTGAGTACGGCGCTGATTGTACCCGTGCTGCTGAATTTTTTGGGACAGCCTGTGCCGCTGCGGGGGCTGCCGGAGGCGATTCAGCGGCTGCTGAGTCCGTTTGAAAATCTACCGGACGGGCAGCGGCTGTGGGTAATGACGGTGGCTGTGGTGCTGCTGATCGGGCTGAAAAATCTGGCGGCCTATGGCAATGCGCTGGTGGCGGGGGCGCTGAAGCGAGTGCTGGTGACGGATTGGCGTGAGGCGGGGCTGCGGCTGCTGCTGTCGGTGGATCTGAGTTTTTTTGCGGGCAGCAGTCTGGGCGACGTGATGAACCAGCTCAACGTAGAGGTGAACCGCTCGGCGACGGCCGTGGCGACGGCGGTGCGCGGGCTGACGACGGGCATCACGATTCTGGTCTTTTTGGGGCTGCTGCTGGCGCTGTCGTGGCCGCTGACGCTGGTGGCGGCGGGGCTGCTGGCGGGGGTGACGCTGGTGAATCAAATGAGCGTAGCGCGATCGCGCCAGTATGGGGAAGCCCTGTCGGAAGCCTCAAAGCATTACTCCATCGCCCTGCTGGACGTGCTGACCGGGATGCGGCTGGTGCGGGCATCGGCGACGGAAGACCAGGAATATGCCCGACTGCGGCGGCGGGTGCGCGATCGCGAACGGGCCGAGTATCAATCCTTGGCTAGCTCAGCGGCGATCGCCCCCCTCAGCGAAGTCGTCGGCGTGGTGGCGCTGATTCTGATTGTGTGGATTGGGCGCACGTTTTTGGCAGCAGAAATGCAGACGCTTTCCACAGTGCTGCTGACGTTTTTGCTGCTGCTGTTTCGGATACTGCCGCTGCTGGCCCAGCTCAACACCGCCCGCAACCAGTTCGCCAACGCCCTGCCCAGCATCCAGCAGACGCAGGCCTTTTTGGACCGCCGCGACAAGCCGTTTATGCAGAATGGCACGATTCCTTTTACTGGTCTGCGGCAGGGCATTCGGTTTCGGGATGTGTCTTTTAGCTACACAGCGGGCGATTCCCGCAGGGATCGCTTCGCGAATCGCGCCAGTGGTGCGGCACAAAATCGCAATGGCCCTGCGGAGCCAGATCGCTTCGTGCTGGAACACATCTCGCTGGAACTGCCTAAGGGCACGACGCTGGCGCTAGTGGGTGCATCTGGCGCGGGCAAATCGACCCTGGCGGATCTGCTGCCCCGCTTTTATGACCCGACGCTGGGCGCAGTGGAGCTAGACGGCATCAATCTGCGGCAGTTTGACCTGAAAACTGTGCGGCGGGCAATGGGCATCATCAGCCAGGACACGATTTTGTTCAACGCTTCGGTGCGCGACAACATTGCCTACGGCTGTCCCGACGCAACCGAAGCGCAAGTGTGGCAGGCGGCAAAACTCGCCTATGCCGATGAATTTATCCGGCAGTTGCCGAGCGGCCTGGATACCCTGATTGGCGATCGCGGCCTGTTGCTCTCTGGGGGACAGCGCCAGCGGCTGGCGATCGCCCGCGCCCTGCTGCAAAATCCCGAAATCCTCATCCTCGACGAAGCCACCAGCGCCCTCGACACCGTATCCGAACGGCTTGTGCAGGCCGCCATCGAAGCCCTTAGCCGCGATCGCACGACCCTGGTCATCGCCCATCGCCTCTCCACCGTGCAGCGGGCCGACCAAATCGCCGTCCTCGACCAGGGCCGCGTAGTGGAGTTGGGCACCCACGAAGACTTGCTGCGGCAAAACGGCTACTACGCCCGCCTCTGCGCCCTCCAGTTTGCCGACGAAATGGCCCCCAGCGCCAGCGCCGTACCCACCCAGCTAGCCCGCCGATCCTACGAAATCCGCAATCGGCTCAACGCCATGATCGGCTCTCTGCGGCTGTTGGTCGATGGCATTGTGACAGACCCCGACGAGCAGATTGAACTCACCGAAGAAGCCTACTACTCCACGCTCAACGTGCTTCGTAGTCTGGAGGCGCTGGAACGCGGCTATGAAGGCAAGTCGGATTGAGCAATTTTCAGCAATTTTCAGAGGGATAGGACTTACGCAGTTGGACGATTTCTCGCGAGCTGCGTCCGTCAGAAATCGTCCAAAATCCAGAAACCTTATCGCAAGTGCGTAATTTCTGAAGGAACCTTTCAGAGAACCAGGGATTAGGTTCAAAAACTAGCTGAATCCGGGCTTCCAGAGCTTTTGGGGCTTCCAGAACTTCCAGGCTTCCCAGCCCGCCGTTTGGCTGCGCGTAGAATAGGACGAAAACTTTGCGAGCGCCAAAAATTCCCCACACGGGGAATGAGGCTGACCGATGCGGCCGAGCAAATTGGAACTATAGCGAGTTTGCATCGCAGAAAACAGCTTCAACCAATCACAGATCCAATCCATCAACGCAACGGCTTTCGAGCCAATGTTGAAACCGTTTAAGCCAATATTTCTGACCGTTGCATAAAAACTCGCGTCGAACCTGACATCTCAATCGAGCCTGTAGTCCCCAAATTGCGCTCAAGAAATCTGACTGAGAAATCTGACTGAGAAGATGTTTGAAAAGTCCTACTGTTTGTAGCAAAGCGTGCAAGATCCCCCTAAATCCCCCTTAAAAAGGGAGACTTTAAGGCGGTTTCCCCCCTTTTTAAGGGGGACTAGGGGGGATCTCTGAGTGCTTAACATTACAGGCGATACCTTTTCAAACACCCTCTAAGAAATCTAACTAAGAAATCTGACTAAGAAATCTCGCAGAATCTCTTCTGGCAAGGCTCCAGGCTAGCTTGACGATACGGACAAACCTGATTCACCGCATCTATTACCTGGTCTATACCTATGTCTAAGTCCACTGCCCCCTCTGGATCGACGACTCCGCTCCGCCCGTTTCAGCTCCGCAAAGTTCAGCCTGCTCCGTCTGTTCCGTCTGCTCCATTCAATACCGCAAGTCTCCTCAGCAATCCGCCGCTCGACCCGCTCTTTTCTGACCAATGGCACCTGGTTAACACCGGACAAACTGGCGGCTTGCCCGGAATCGACATCAATATCGCAAACGTCTGGGAAGACTACACAGGCGCGGGTGTGAACGTCGGCATCATCGACGACGGTGTGGAATATATCCACGACGACCTGTTCCTGAATTACAACAGCGATTTGGAACTGGATGCCGCCGAAAACGACGGTGACCCCGCGCCTGGATCTATATTTGACTCTCACGGAACCTCGGTAGCAGGGCTGATCGCCGCTTCTGCCAACGCGGTTGGTGGGGTGGGCGTTGCGCCAGAGGCCAGTATTTCGGCGCTGCGGCTCGATTTTTGGACGCTCGACGAGTCAGATTTCATTGCCCAGGCCACAGCGGCGCTGTACCGAGCCGCCAACTTTGACGTGGTGAACAATAGCTGGGGCTATGTCTTCCCGTTCTATGACAATTTCTCTACCCCTGCCTACGAAGGCTTTGGCAATGCGCTGCAAAACGCTGCCGAAAACGGGCGCGGCGGGTTGGGAACGGTGGTCGTGTTTGCGGGCGGAAATGGGCGCATTTTTGGCGACAACGCCAACTATCACAACCTGGAAAACTCTCGCTTCACGATTGCCGTTGGGGCGATCAACCACTTCGGGGAATACACCTTCTACAGTTCGCCAGGAGCGAACCTGCTGGTGTCTGCGCCCGGTGGGGAATTTGACGACGGTATTGTTACCACTGACCTATCGGGACGACCGGGAGACGACCCCGGCGACTACACTAGCAACTTTGGCGGCACCTCTGCCTCTGCCCCCATCGTCAGTGGGGTGGTAGCGCTGATGCTGCAAGCCAACTCGTCCTTGGGCTATCGGGATGTGCAGGAAATTCTGGCCTACTCGGCTCGCCAGACCGACGCGACCGATTTGGGCTGGTCGTTTAACGGCGCAAAGAATTGGAACGGCGGCGGGCTGCATGTCAGCCATGACTATGGGTTTGGGCTGGTGGATGCCCATGCGGCCGTGCGCTTGGCGGAAACCTGGACGGCCCAGAGTACCTTCGACAATGAGCAGGTCGTGAGCGCCACCAGCACGCCAGACCTGGAGATCCTTGACCTGGATACGGTCAGCGACTCGATTACGATTACGGAGGGGCTGAAGATTGACCAGATCGAGGTGGTGCTGGATCTGGAGCATACCTATCTGGGCGATCTGCGAATTGTGCTGACTTCGCCCGACGGCACCGAAAGCGTGCTGGTGGCCAATCCCTTTAGCTTCGACACAGAAATCAAGTTCACCCTGAGCAGTACCCACCACTGGGGCGAGACGGGTGTGGGCGACTGGACGCTGAGCATTACCGACGAGTTTGGGCTGGATACGGGCATTCTCAATAGCTGGACGCTGAAGCTCTACGGCGACGCGCTCAGCGAGGACGACACGTACATCTACACCAACGAGTTTGGCAAGTTCAGGGCAGATGCCAGCCGCACGACGCTGACCGACACCGCAGGCACCGACACGCTCAACTGTGCGGCGGTGACCTCGAATCTGGAAATTGACCTGGCCCCAGGGGCGAATAGCCTGATTGCGGGTACGACGCTGAAGATCGCCGACGGAACCCTGATCGAAAACGTCTTTGGCGGCGACGGGGATGATGAGATTCGCGGCAACCTCCGCGACAACGAACTGCGGGGCGGACGGGGCGACGACAGCCTGAAGGGGCAGGCCGGCCGCGATCTGCTGGAAGGCAACCAGGGTGACGACATCCTGGAAGGAGGCGACGGGGCCGATCGGCTGTTGGGGGATGTGGGCAGCGATCGCCTCATTGGGGGGCGCGGCAACGACACGCTGAGCGGCGGCGAAGGGAGCGATCGCTTCGAGTTTCGCGGCACGAGTCCCTTTTCGGCAGCCACTTTCGGCGTGGATACGATCGCTGATTTCAACTGGTTTGAAGGCGATCAGATTGTCCTTAGCAAGCGCGTGTTTACCGCGTTAACCAGCAGCGTGGGCGATGGGTTTAGCAAGGCCAATGAGTTTGCCGTGGTGAGTAGCGATCGCGCTGCGGGCCGAAGCCGCGCCTTCATCGTCTATAACCAGTCCACGGGTGCCCTGTTCTACAACCAAAACGGCAGCGCCAACGGGCTGGGGGCAGGCGGCAAGTTTGCTTCGCTGGCGGGTACGCCCTGGATGGAGGGCATCGACTTTGCCATCGTTGCCTAGGGATTCTCTGCCCTGATTCAAATTCCAGGATTGATCGAGTCACCGTTGAGATGGGCGCTGGGCCTGGTCTCAACGGTGCATTTCTATGCGTCTCTGCTGAGAAAGCGGCTAAAGCTGTGTCCAGCGGGAGCGCGATCGCCGAATTTCTTGCCAGGTTTCGAGCCAGTCTTGCAGGCGGGGCTGCTGGGCGAGGCGCTGCTGCTGCCAGGCGATCGCCGTTTGCCGCAAGATTTCTGCGGTGCTGGGGGAGGCGACGGGGAGTTGGGCAAGCGATCGCACGCGGCAGTGTTCTTGGAGGGCGATCGCCGCCGTAGACAGCGCTTCTTCCGCATCCAGCCCCGCCAGGTGGATGCCAAGGATGCGGCCATTGCGGCGGGCGATGAGTTTGCAAAATCCGGTGGGGGCCGCCTGCATGGGCGCTTTGGGGTTGAGCTTGAATGGCAGCGTTTGCACGACCACCTCGGTTCCGTGGAGATCGCGCCAGCGTTGCAGAGCAAGATCGCGGGCCTCGGCTTCGGTCAGCCCGATGCTGGCGATCGCAGGCTGCGTTGCAATCACCATCGGCAGCAGTTCCGGGCGCAGATGGCGATTGGGTAAAAACACGGCATTGCGGACGGCAAGCTGGGCCTGCTGGCGGGCGGCGCTGGGGCTGGTGCAGGCAAAGATTCGCGCATTAAAGGTTTGCAGCGTCGGGTAAACCCGCAGCCCGTCTGCCTCTAGGCGAATATTTGCCGCCTCCAAGTTCAGTCCGTCCCAGTCGGGCACAGGCTCCCCTGCATTTAGCAGGCAATCCACGGTCTGCGCTCCGTCCGGCAACGCCAGCTTCACGGTTCCGGCGTGGGAATGAACCTCGGTCAGCGTGTCCGCCGGGTAGATTGCGATGCCATCTGCCTCCAGCGAGGCCAGCAGCAGGCGGCGGAGGTCAGCATCGAGACAGGCAATTCGGCTCCGCGAGGCGGGGGTCAACCGTCCACCAGGAAGCCCGCTGTGGCTTACAGCATTCGCGGCCAAATCCAGCAGCAGCGTCACTTGGCTGCCCAGTCGATGCAGCGCTTGCGCCAGCTCTACGGCCCGTGCGCCCTCTCCCCAAACGGCAATTCGCCCAGGCAGTTGAGAACGGTCAGGATGCCAAAACTCTGCCGGAGTCTGGGCAAGGGTCTTCATTTCGGCCATGGCGTTGAAGTTCCCACTGAAGTTCCCATTGAAGCTCCCAGGCTCTAGCGGACGCACCCGATTCCCTGGAGCCAGCAAATAGGCCCGCGATCGCAGCGTCCGCTCTCCTGCCCGCACGCCCAGATGCGGCCGTCGAAAAAATTCGCCCTGCCCCACCACCACATCCACGCCCGCCGCTGCCACCTGCGAGAGCGAGGTCTCTTCTGCCAAGTCGGTTGCTACGACCTTTGCCCATTGCCGCACCGCTGCCCACGCGGGCGGCGATGAAAACGCCGACAGTCCCATCTGCGCCAAGCGCGATCGCCCCTCTATCAAGCGCCCAATCTGTATCCACGCCTGATGTTGCCAGTCTTGCCGCAGCGCCGCCTCGGCCCCATCCGGCTCCACCAGCGCCACCCGCGCCTGTAGCATTCGTGCGGCGATCGCCGCTTCTCGCGCTGCCAGAGAGCCGCCGAGGATGATTAGGTCGTAGTCGAGAGGGGGCATGGGGGAAGAGGGAAGAACGAAGAACGAAGAACGAAGAGGGAAGAACGAAGAGGGAAGAACGAAGAGGGAAGAACGAAGAACGAAGAGGGAAGAACGAAGAGGGAAGAGGGTTTGAGTGGGGGTGTTTGCGGATTGTGCTTATCTCGTTCGTGGCTCCCTTTCGCCTATCCCTTGTATCTTAGAAGGCAAGCGGCACGCTGATTTGCCTCAAGTTGGCTCATACTGAGGATGAGATGAGGATGAGTCCGGGAGGATGAGTCCAGACTGACGCTGCCCAACCCTCTGCAACTCGAACCGGGGTTGACTTTTCAGATCATTGCCCATTTCCCTATGCAAACCTCTGAGCCGTCCATTTCCCTTAGCAATCTCTCCTTTAGCAACCTCGACCCGACGGCCGACCTGCCGGGGTTCGACGCGCAGGAGCCGCCCGATCCCAAGCTGATTGATGCCTGCGTCCACTGCGGGTTTTGCCTCTCGACCTGCCCCAGCTATCGGGTGATCGGCAAGGAGACCGACTCGCCCCGCGGCCGAATCTACCTGATGGACGCGATTAATGAGGGCGACGCACCGCTGGCGGCCAGCACAGTACAGCATTTTGATAGCTGCCTGGGATGTCTGGCCTGCGTCACCACCTGCCCCTCTGGGGTGCAGTATGACAAGCTGATCGCCGCGACGCGCCCGCAGATCGAGCGCAACTTCGAGCGATCGCTCCCCCTGCGTCTGCTGCGCCGCCTGATCTTTTCGCTGTTTCCCTATCCCAACCGAATGCGGCTGCTGATGCGGCCCGTGGGGCTATACCAAAAATCGGGTTTGCAAAAACTCGTGCGATCGCTCGGCATTTTGCCCCAACTTGCGCCCCAGCTTGCGGCCATGGAGGCACTATTACCGCCCCTCTCGCCCCAAGCGTTTCAAGATCGCCTGCCAGAATTTGTCCCTGCCCAGGGCAAGGCGCGGTATCGCGTCGGGCTAATTCTCGGCTGTGTGCAGCGGTTGTTTAACCCAGAGGTGAACGATGCGACGGTGCGCGTGCTGACGGCCAACGGCTGCGACGTGGTGATTCCCCCAGCGCAGGGCTGCTGTGGCGCACTGTCGCACCATCAGGGGCAAGAGCAGCAGGCGCAAGACCTGGCCCGGCAGATGATCGACACCTTCGAGCGGGCAAAGGTGGATTTTGTGCTGATCAACGCTTCTGGCTGTGGGCACACGCTGAAGGAATACGGGCACATTTTGAAAGGGGATGCGGCCTATGGCGATCGCGCTCAAGCCTTTGTGCAAACCGTCAAAGACGTACAGGAATTTCTCGCCGAAGTCGGGCTAACGGCCCCGCTGCATCCCCTGCAAGACGACCCGCTGACGCTGGTATATCAAGACGCTTGCCACATGCTGCACGGGCAAAAAATCAGCCTGCAACCGCGCCAGCTTTTGCGGCAAATTCCTGGCGTGCAGCTTCGGGAACCCATCGATGCGGCCCTCTGCTGCGGCAGCGCGGGCGTGTACAACATTCTGCAACCCGAAGTGGCCGAGGAACTGGGGCGGCAAAAAGTGACCAATCTGCTCAACACCGGCGCATCGGTCATTGCCTCCGCCAACATCGGCTGCTTCGTGCAAATCAGCCACCACCTGGAACGCCAGGGCAAGTCGGTTCCTGTGCTGCATCCGATGCAGTTGCTCGATTGCTCGATTCGCGGCGTGGGGGTGTGAAATCGCGTCCCCCCATTCCGGTTCTCGTCCCTTTTTTTGCTCTCCCCAACCCGTCACCCACTCGTCACCCATCATGCTCGAACTCCTTTTTAACGCTGCGAACCTCTTCGTGCTGCCCTTCTGGGCGCTGATGATTTTCTTGCCCAATTGGAGCCTGACGCGCCGGGTGATGCAGTCCTACTTGCCGTTTGTGGCGCTGGCGGGGCTGTATGTATACCTGTTTGCCAGCAACCTCACCACGACCTCTGCTCAGGATTTTGCCAGCGCTCAGCTTGCGGACATTGCGCGGCTATTTAGCAATGAGGCGATCGCCGCAACGGGCTGGGTACATTACCTGGTTATGGATTTGTTTGTGGGGCGCTGGATTTATTGGGAAGGACAGCGGACAGGCGTGTGGACGGTGCATTCCCTGGCGCTGTGCCTGTTTGCCGGGCCGATGGGGCTACTGTCGCACCTGATCACAAGCTGGCTCTGGCGCAGCAAATCGCCGGAAACTGCCCCCTCGGAAGCAGCCGCCGCTTCACCCGACTCGACCCAGGTCGGCTCCTCAACCTGAGTTCCGATTAATACCCGAACAGCCTCCCGAAATTGCCAGAAAACGGCCAGAAGCCGATTTGTTTTTGCGGGGGAACTATTTTGCACCAAATGTCGCCATCAGAACTGGGGGGATGGGCCCGCCGGTCGGATTCGAGCGGCGATCGCTACCATACAGGTGCATGGCAGGGCTGGGGAATTTGGTTCGGGACTGGAGTAGCAGAGAGAACCCGCAATCCAGATTTAGTTGATATCATATAATAGTATCATTTACTCCTGTGTAATGCAGAGTGGGGCGATCGCCCAAAAACTCCGTAAAATCACCGGGATGGGCGATCGCGCTGATGAAGATTACTACAGGGCTTGCATTGGGGACATGCATTGCAAAAGCCGACTGTGCCCGGTTTTGCTACAACACTGGGCGATGAACTAGGACACCAGCGAACCAGAAGGGGAGGTTCATAACCGATGAGCATCGAAGATAAGATCTCGCCTGCCTTTGACCCGCTGCTTGCCGAGCGAAAATCCAACGAAAAGATCGATGCAATCGTCATCTACGAATCTCCCAAGCTAGAAGACTTGCCGACGCTGGAGGAATTGCGAAGCAACAAAACGCGCCTGAGCTATCTCAAAGAGCGGGCCAAGCATCAGCAGGCGATCCAGGCGCAGTTGTTTGAGAGCTATCAGACCCAGGGAGCAAAGCATTTCCAGAGCCACGAAGAACCGGCGATCGCCCAGATTGGTTCTGGAGCCTTGCCGGTGGCAGCCGTCGAGGTAACCCGCAGTTCCCTGCCCATGCTGGCCCGCCATCCCAACGTGGTTGCCATTTTGCCCAACCAGCGCGTTAGGCTGATCCAGCCGCAGGATGTGTCCTACGAGTTGCCCGATCGCCAAGAGCTAGAGCAGGGCGCAACCTGGGGTCTGCAATATCTGGAAATTCCCGAACTGTGGGAAACCACCAAGGGCGCGGGCGTGCGCGTGGCCGTGCTGGATACGGGCGTTTATGGCGAACACCCGGCGCTTCAGGATCGCGTGAAAGAGTTTGTGGTGATCGATCCACTCGGCCGCACGATTAAGACCTCGGCCAGCTTCGACAGCGACCAGCACGGCACGCACGTCTGCGGCACGATCGCAGGGGGGCAAACGCCGCAAGGACTCGCCATTGGGGTTGCGCCAGAGGCCGACTTGGTGGTGGGCGGCGTGCTGAACGGCTCTGGCACAACGATCGCCCTGGTGCGCGGCCTCGTGTGGGCGGTGGAAAACGGGGCGCAGGTGATCAATATGTCCCTTGGGTTCAGTTACTACGACCCCCGATTTGGGCTGATTTTTGAGGAACTGATGCAGCAGTATGGGATTGCCTCAGTGGTGGCGATTGGCAACAGCAACCACGGCAATTCTTGTTCTCCGGGGAATGCCTACAGCGCCTTTGCGGTCGGCGCGGTGGGTCGCATGTCTCGCAACCGAGCCGATGTTGCCTTTTTCAGCAGCGGAGCCAGTCTGGTCTATCCCGACCCCAACCATCCACTGGTGACGAAGCCCGATATCGTTGCCCCTGGCTGCAATGTGTATTCTTGCATTCCGCCGGAGGGCGAATCGGAAGGGCACGAGTATGCCGTGATGGATGGTACTTCGATGGCTACGCCGCACGTTTCTGGGGCGATCGCCCTGCTGATGGCCGCCAAGCCCGACGTACCCACGACCGCAATCCTAGAAGCCCTCTGCCAGACCGCCAAACATCCCGATGGCGACAAATATCGTCCCGACAATCGCTGGGGCTATGGACTGATTCAGCCGCTAGAAGCGCTCAAAGCGCTGAATTCCTAGCGAATTTCTAGCCAAAACTTCAGTTCTCCAGTTCTTCAATTCTTGTAGGACTTACGCAGTGGGACAACTTCTCGTGGGCGCAGCCTGCGAGAAGTTGTCCAAAACCCAAAGAGCTTATCGCAAATGAGTAAGTCCTGTCTTGATAGGACTTTCATAGGAGTTTCATAGACATACGCAGTGGGAAGGTTAATTTGCTGGATGCGCTGCCTTGCGGAACCTTCTGTCTTGCGTCATACTGCGCTTGGCAGAGTTTTCTGAAGTTTCTGTCATTGCTTTGAGTTTTCGGATAGGCTGAAGGAACACACTTGGGTTGCAGATCATTGTCTCCGTTTCCAAGGTGAGCTTGAGGTTGGCTGAGCTATGGCAGACGCGCTGCGAGATACGGACGGCTGGTTGAATCGCGATATAGGTTCTCTAAGTTCTCTGGAGTCTTCGCCTATGCCGCAGGCGGAGGCTTCATGGGGTTGCCATGCCGCTTATCGAGAGGGTCGGGAAAGCGTCAGTCATGGCACAGGTCGTCAGGGCGATCGCGCTCAAGAGCGTGTTCAAGATCGCGTTCAAGATAGCTTGGCTAGAAACAACGCGCCTGAAATCGAGCCTAGAATCGAGCCTAGAATTGAAGCTAAAGAGGCTAAACCTATCGAGCCTGAAATTCGCGTTGGTTCACCCAAGCATCTGTCCAAAATCAGCCCAGAATTTGGTGCACGGCTGGAGCATCTGAAGCCTCAGCAGAAGATTCGGGCGGTGGTGATGCTGGAAACCGATCGCTCTGAGGGTGGACGAGGGCCAGGTAGCCCGATGCCGCCTGCCCCAGCCCGCCGCCAAACGCCAGAGGAACGACAAGCGGCGATCGCCCGTATTCGCACCGCTGCCCAGCGCTCTCTGGAGGAGATTCGCCCCATTTTGGAAGCCTTTCACGCCAATTTGCTTGCGCCCTCTCCCGACGCGGTTGGCGCAGTTCCAGTCGAAATTGACGCGGCAGGCATTCCCGTACTGGCCCAGTCCAATCGGGTTCGCACGATTTTGGAAGACCAGGAAATCCACACGATTGACGGTTCGCGAGTGCGGCGATCGCGTCCTTTGCCCTTCTCTCGCTGAGTCGGTTTATCTCTGAAAATTAGGTCTTTCTTGGATTCTTCTCGTTTCGATCTGCCTGCGCGGTTGCAGTCTGCTGCATTCGTTGCACGGGGTAATTTGGAGGGTGCATCCCACTTTTGTACCCCTCACCCTAAATCCCTCCCCCGCTTTGGGAGAGGGACTTCCGATTTGGCTCCCTTTCTCCCGTTTTGGGAGAAGGGGCCGGGGGATGAGGGCAATCTTGCAGAACTGGGATGCGCCCAATTTGCAGTGCCTATCTGCGCTCCAATTCGCGCCCCAATTCACGCTCCAATTCGCGCCCCAGTTCGCGCTCCAGTTCGCGCCCCAGTTTGCACCCCAGTTCGCGCCCCAGTTCGCGCCCCAGTTTGCACCCAAGTTTGTATCCGACGCTGTGCCAATCTTCCCGCTAGTATTCCTGCGTGTGGCGGGCTTTCCTTGACCCAGCGACCATTCCCCGAAATGATGAGCTTGGGGCGGAGTGGATGCGCCTGTGCCAATTTTGGATTTTAGATTGGCGATTTTGGGCTGCCCATCTAGTTGCCCCACTAATTGCCCCACTAGTTGCTTATCTAGCGGCTCATCTAGCGGCTTAGCCAAGCGCATGTGACCTGCTCCTCAGCCCAAACCCCTGACCCCTTGACCCCTGACCCTTTATACAGTTTTCGTTGGATTTTATGACTATTGCTCCGTTGACTCGACAAAAGCCCCGATACGTCGTCCTGCTGTTTATGGTGGGCGTGCATTTGGGGGCGCTGCTGGCGCTGTTGCCAGGAATGTTTAACTGGGGGGCGATCGCCCTCCTCGTCTTTCTGCATTGGGTGACAGGCGGGTTGGGCATCACCCTGGGCTGGCATCGGCTCGTTAGCCACCGCAGCTTTCAGGTGCCCAAGTGGCTGGAATATCTGCTGGTGTTTTTTGGCACGCTGAGTATGCAGGGCGGCCCGCTGGAGTGGGTCGGGCTGCACCGTCACCACCACGTCCATTCCGATCAGGAGCGCGACCACCACGACTCTGGTCGCGGCTTTTGGTGGAGCCACATGGGCTGGATGTTTTACGATGTGCCCGCCATGGCCGAAACCGACCGCTACACCCGCGATATTTCCGGCGATCCGGTTTATCAATTCTTTCAGCGGCATTTCTTCTGGATTCAGGTGGCGTTTGGCGGGTTGCTATACCTGCTGGGGGGCTGGCCGTTTGTAATTTGGGGCGTGTTTGTGCGGCTGGTGGTGGTGTATCACTGCACCTGGCTGGTGAACAGCGCCACCCACCGCTTTGGCTATCGCAGCTATGATTCGGGCGATCGCTCGACCAACTGCTGGTGGGTGGCCCTGCTGACCTACGGCGAAGGCTGGCACAACAACCACCATGCCTTCCAGTATTCCGCCCGCCACGGACTGGCCTGGTGGGAGCTTGACCTCACCTGGGCGACGATCGCCCTGCTGCAAAAGCTGGGACTTGCTACTCAGGTTAAGCTGCCCAATGCCAAGGCTTAGCGTGAATCTGGCATGGATCTGGCGTGAATCTGGCGCGAATCTGGCGCGAATCTGGCGCGAATCTGGCGTGTATCTCTGGTGATTCCTCTACGGGCGCTCATCTAAGGCTTTGTTAACTTCCTGCACCAGACCAGACGCAGGGTTCTAAAATTTCGGGAATATCCTGGCGCGGAATTTTAAGCCGCCGCGAGTTCTGGATCACTCTCCGGATCAACCACGGTCTGGATCACCAACGGTCGCAGAAGGAGAACCTTCATGGGTGCAACACAGCTAGAGGAGGCGCTGCCCTATCGCTGGGCAGAGTCGCCAGCGGGGCGTGAGGCCTGTGCCAATGACCAGCGCTGGCTGGGGGGCATTGTGGCAAACGCGGCTCCTTTTTCGGACTGGTGGGCCAAGGCGCGAATTGTGCAGCTTGCCTACGAACCGATGTATGGCGCAGATCCCGCAGTGTATCAGGGAAAAGCTGATCCCGGGGCGATCGCCGATGCGCTCCACAACGAACTCAAAACCCATGCCCAAGCCTTTGACTGGGCCCAGTGCCAGGAGCGCTATCCCGGCTTTTGTCGGCTTGTAGACGAAGAGTACGTCATCAAAACGCTGAACCACTGGAAGCGCCGCGAGTTTACCAAAGCCATTGGGCGAAACTTTGAGGTGTATCGCTATCTGGGGCAGGAGGGCAAGCAGGGCGAATGCGGCGAGTGGTGTACCCAGAATACGTTTTTGGTCGTCAGCACGGCATCGGTGTCGCTGGCGGTCGAGCGATCGCTCCCCAACCCCAAGCTGTTTCGCCCGCTGTTTAATGTCGATGAACTGGCGGAAATCATTCACCAGCGAAACATCCGCGCCCTGACCCTGCGGACGCACGGCTACGCCAACCCAGCGGGCGGCTTCTACAAGTTTCTCTCAGATGAAGCCAACTACCTCTTTGCCAAACCCAAACCCGGTGGGGAACCCACCGACACGCTGGGCGAAGAGCATCTCTACATCGGCTATCACTGGCCCAGCGAACAGCCCGTGTTTAACCGGGGGCTGATCCGGGACTCTATAAGCAATCTGGAAATTTTAATGAAATTTCTGGGGAGCCTGCTGCTGCTTAGCTTTATTCCCAGCGTGGTGCTGATTGGCCTCACGGAACTGGCGGAGAAAATCGACCTTGTGCGGGATGTGGGGCCGCAGTGGCATCTGGCGATCGCCGCTGGGGTCTTTTTCCTGTGGCTGTCGCTGCTGATGCTGCTGCGGTCGGTGGTCTATCAGCGCGATCGCTACCGGGCGATTCACTATGGCGCACCGGATCTAGCGGAATTTTTCTGGCGGCTGGATAAATCGCTGAAGCGGCTCATGCTTCAAGACATGGGGCTGCCGGAGCGCGACGAACGGGTGCAACTGGCCCTCAAGCGCAGCCGCAAGCTGGTGAACCTGATTGGCCACAGCATGGGCGGGCTGGTGCTGGTGAACGTGCTGCGGGTGTTGTCGGATCGCTTTGGCAAAGACGACCAGGAATCCAATGACGATGGACTGGGCGATTGCCTCAAGCTGGGCAAGCTGATCCTGGCCTCGCCCGATATTCCCCTGGAGCTGCTGCGGGAAGGGCGAAACAACT
Organism: Thermoleptolyngbya oregonensis NK1-22; assembly: GCF_032705245.1. GTDB lineage: Bacteria > Cyanobacteriota > Cyanobacteriia > Elainellales > Elainellaceae > Thermoleptolyngbya > Thermoleptolyngbya sichuanensis. The sequence goes on along the minus strand of NZ_CP053540.1, from coordinate 5,240,019 downwards.
ACGTCCGCTCTGCTATTCGCCGCTGCGAGCAGATTTACCTAATGTCGAGCGATCGCGACATTGTGTTGCGCTATCTTTCCACCCTGGGCAACTGGTTTAGCGAACCTAGTGTGGAAATGTCAGGTCTGCGCCTGGGCAACGTGTTTTTGCCGCCCAACCCAGAGAAAGAAATCCAAAAAACGCCCCGCCGCAAGCGCCGCCGAGAGCAACTGAAGATTCTGCTGATTCGCGGCGCAATTTTGACTCGTCAGGCGGTGCGTCCCACGTCTGCCTACGATTTGTTTGAAAATTTCAGCTACCTGGACTGCTCCAAGATGAAGGGCGTGAACGCGGTTGCCCTGGATCTCAACCCATTCACCGCGATTCCCATCGATGCGATTAACACGTTCTTCTATCTAACAGGGCGCATCGACGTGCATGGCGGCTACTTTTTCACCTATACGCCTACGTTCAAGCTGCTGCCTTTTTTGATGCAAGTCACTGCGCCCAGCGAAGAAGATGTCCGCCACGAACTGGATCGCTTTGATGAGCGCGACACGATTCGGTTTCTCTATCGCGCCATTCCCACACCGGGCAGCGTGGACATCGACACAAGCGTCGTCGAGTCGGACGAACAGAGCGACATCGCGATAGGATCATCAGAAGCGCCCTAACTTCTGGTTTTTGCCACTGCGTCCCTCATGCTTGAGTCGTTGAGTCGATTACCCCGCATTTTTACGATTGGGCTGATTTTCCCCGTCGTGTTTCTCAACGCTTGGCTGTTGCTGCTGTTTGCCCAGTGGCTCCAGCCGCTAATCAGCACCCTGATTGCCGCAACGCTCGTTTCTTTCTTGCTGGACTATCCCATCCGCTTTTTGCAGCAGCGCGGTGTGCGGCGCAGCATTGCCGTCGGAGTGGTGTTTCTGCTGTTCCTGATCGTGCTGAGCGTGCTGCTGGTGTTTATCGTGCCGCTGATTTTGCGCCAGTCGAACGAGTTGCTCACCCGCCTGCCAGAATGGCTGAAGTCTGGCCAGCAGCAGTTGAAATCGCTGGAAGCCTGGGCCATTGAGCAGCAGATTCCGGTAGACCTAAGTACGACGCTGAATCAGCAGATCGAGCGGCTGACGGGCGTGCTGCGATCGCTCACCACGCAGGTCATCAGTCTGGTCTTTAGCGCCATTGGCAGTATTGTGAATATCTTCCTGACGGTGGTGTTCACGATTTTCCTGGTGCTGCGGGGCGAACAGCTTTGGGCGGGAATTTTGGGCTGGCTGCCGTCGCCCTGGGGCGATCGCATTCGGCAGTCGCTACCGCAAAACTTTGAGCGCTTCATTGTGGGACAGGCGACGCTAGCCACCATCATGGGCCTATCGCAAACGGCGGCAATGCTGATTTTGCGAATTCCCCTGGCAGAGCTATTTGGACTGGGCATCGGTGCGGCCAGCCTGATTCCCTTTGGCGGCAGCACGACGCTGGTGATCGTCAGTTCCCTGCTGGCGCTGCAAAACTTTTGGCTGGGTGTAAAAGTGCTGATCGTCGGCGCGGTGATTATCCAGATTTGCGAAAACCTGATCGGCCCGCGCATTGTGGGCGAGTTGACGGGGCTAAACCCAGTGTGGATGCTGATTTCGCTGGATATCGGGCTGAAGGTGGGCGGCGTGTTGGGGCTGCTGGTGGCAGTGCCGATTGCAGGCTTCATCAAGGCAACGGTGGACACGGTTCGCACCAATCGAGGCAACCTGCTAGAGGCGCTGCTGGCTAGCTCGGCTGCCTCAGAAAATCAGCCCGTGGATGTGGCGCAATAGCTAGCGCAGTTAGCACAATTCGCGAAATAGCCAGTGCAACAATTAGCGCAATGGCTATCTCGCGCAGTCGTTGCAGGTTGGAGGATTACGGCTCTGAACCGCCATGCGAGAAGGATTGGGGATGGGGCAAATCCTCGAAGCCACCTGCCTCGGCCAGGGTGTAGAGCGGGCGGCCGCGCACGTCTTCGTAGATGCGCCCGATGTATTCGCCGAGAATGCCAATGCAAATCAACTGCACCGCGCCCAGAAAAAAGACGGCGATCGCGATCGTGGCAAAGCCTGTCAGCCGTGAGTTGGGTTCAAACAAGCGCCAGTAGATCACCAGTCCCATCATCAGCAGGGCGATCGCCGCCGCCGCCATGCCCATGTAAGTCGAAAGCCGCAGGGGAATAATCGAAAACGACACCAGCCCGTTGATCGCCAGCGCCAGCGACTTGCGGAAGGTATACTTCACCTCGCCCGCAAACCGGGGGTCGCGGTCAAACAGCACCGCCGTCTGCCGAAAGCCCACCCAGGCGCGGAGTCCGCGAATGTAGCGGTTGCGCTCTGGCATCCGATTCAGCAGGTTCACCACTGCGCGATCCATCAGGCAAAAGTCGCCCGTGTCCGTGGGAATATCCACATCCGCCAGCTTCCGCAAAATGCGATAAAAGCCGTAGGCCAGCCCGCGCTTGAGCAGACCTTCCTGTTTGCGGCGAGTCCGCTGGGCGTAGACCACCTGATAGCCTTCCTGCCACCGTTCCACCAGTTGCAAAATTAGCTCCGGCGGGTCTTGCAAGTCGGCATCCATCGTCACCACCGCCTTGCCCCGTGCAAAGTGCAGTCCTGCCGTCACCGCTGTCTGATGCCCAAAGTTTCGCGCAAAGCTGAGGTAGCGTACGCGGGGGTCTTGCTGATGCAGGTCGCGCAGCATGGATAGTGTGCGATCGCCGCTGCCGTCATCAATTAAAATTAGCTCTGCGTCTCCATCCAGCGATTCCATAACCCGGCTGACGCGGCGATATAGCTCTGGAATATTCGCCTCTTCGTTGTACACAGGCACCACGATGGAATATTTGGGGAAATCGCTGCCTCGAGAACCCCCGGATTGTGACGACCTCGACTGTCCGATCATGGGCGTGACGTGGGTGTGAGGTGGGTGTGAATAGAGTGGCGAATCGGGTTGCGAATGGGTCTACGAACCATTTTGGAATCTAGATCTCACCGTCAACTGACAAGCCGAAGAGACGACTCTCAAGCAATTGTGATAAGGCTTTTGTGAGGCGGCTTTGAACGGGCGCATCCCAGTTCTGCAAGTTTGCCCTCATCCCCCAGCCCCTTCTCCCAGAGCAGGAGAAGAGGAGCCGGATTGGAAGTCCCTCTCCCGCTTTGGCAGAGGGCTGTAGGGTGAGGATTACAAAAGTGGGATACCCCCGCTTTGAACCAGGTTTGGTCGTTTATTTGGACATTGTTTATCTGGACATTGTTTATCTGGACATTGTTTATCTGGACATTAAAATTGAACCTTACACTGATTACACTTGAGGACTAACGACGGCCCGTGAGGCGATCGCGCAATTGCTTGATCTTGTCGCGCATTTTAGCAGCCTCTTCAAACTCTAGCTTCTTAGCAGCTTCCTTCATTTCGGCTTCCAGCTTCACGATCAGGTCGGGGATATTTTCCAGGGGCAGATCCTCCGACTGGTCGATCATTTCCTCCAGTTCGTGGGCGCTGACTCGGCGCGACACTTCCAGAAATTGCAGAATCGCATTGTTCTGGCGACGCACGATCGGCTGCGGCGTAATGCCGTGTTTCTCGTTGTATTCCATCTGGATCTGGCGGCGGCGCTCGGTTTCCTCGATGGCTCGGGCCATGCTGTCGGTGAGGTTGTCGGCGTAGAGAATGGCCTGCCCCCGGACGTGCCGCGCTGCCCGGCCAATGGTCTGAATGAGCGATCGCTCTGCCCGCAAAAACCCTTCCTTATCTGCGTCCAAAATCGCCACCAGCGACACTTCTGGCAAGTCCAATCCCTCCCGCAGCAGGTTCACGCCGATTAGCACATCGAACGCCCCCTGACGCAAATCTTGCAGGATCTCGATCCGCTCGATGGAATTGATCTCGGAATGCAAATAGCGCACCCGAATACCGCGCTCTTGCAAATACTCAGTCAGGTCTTCGGCCATGCGTTTGGTCAGCGTAGTGACCAGCGTGCGCTCGCCTTTTTCCACGCGATCGCGCACCTCGCCCAGCAGGTCGTCAATCTGCCCCTCCGTCGGCCGCACAAAAATTTCTGGATCAAGCACCCCCGTCGGGCGAATTACCTGCTCCACCACCCGCCCGGTTCCGCGAAGGTAAACACTCGATGCATCTTTGCCTTCGCCCGTTGTTTCAAATACCCCATCCGACACCTGCAACTCCCAGTCGCCCGGTGTGGCTGATACGAAAATGCACTGATTCACTTTTTGCCAGAATTCTTCGTCCTTGAGGGGGCGGTTGTCGGCAGCGCTGGGCAGACGAAACCCGTGTTCGATCAGGACGGTTTTGCGAGCGCGATCGCCGTTATACATGCCCTTTAACTGCGGCAGCGTAACGTGCGATTCGTCAATCACCAGCAGCCAGTCCTTGGGGAAATAGTCCAGCAAACACTCCGGCGGCGATCCGGCCGGGCGACCTGCCAAGTGTCGCGCATAGTTTTCCACGCCGTTGCAATAGCCCACTTCCCGCAGCATTTCCAAGTCGTAGCGGGTGCGCTGCTCTAGCCGCTGGGCTTCCAATAACTTATTTTCGCTTTCCAATTCCGCCAGCCGTTCCTTGAGTTCATCCTGAATGGCGATGCAGGCCGCCTCTAGCCGATCCTCCGGCGTAACAAAGTGTTTGGCAGGGTAAATGTTCACCGATTCCATGCTTTGCAGCGTCGCGCCCGTGATTGGATCGATATAGCGAATGGCATCGATTTCGTCCCCAAAAAACTCAATCCGAATGATGCGATCTTCATAGGCCGGGCCAATCTCCAAGACATCGCCTTTGACCCGGAACCGGCCCCGCCCCACGTCCAAGTCATTGCGCTCATATTGCACGGTGGAGAGATCGCGCAAGATCTGCCGCTGATCCGTCTCCATGCCCACGGCAAAGCGAACCGATGCGTTCAAATACTCTGCCGGAATTCCCAATCCGTAAATGCAGCTAATGGAGGCCACTACGATCACGTCTTTGCGCTCAAACAGCGATCGCGTTGCAGAATGGCGCAGCATGTCGATTTCTTCGTTAATCGACGCGGTTTTGGCAATGTAAGTATCCGTCACCGGAATGTAGGCTTCCGGCTGGTAATAGTCGTAATAGCTGATGAAATATTCCACTGCGTTGTCAGGGAAAAACTCGCGCAGCTCATTGCACAACTGCGCCGCCAGCGTTTTGTTGTGGGCCAGCACCAGCGTCGGCTTGCCCACGTTCTGAATCACACGAGCGATGCTGTGGGTTTTGCCCGTGCCCGTTGCGCCCAGCAGGGTTTGGTAGCGGTGTCCCTGCTGCACGTAGTCGGTGAGTTGGGCGATCGCCCTCGGTTGGTCGCCCTTTGGCTCAAACGGTGCCTGAATGTTGAACGATGACATACCCGTTGTTAAATTGCTGAGAACAAGCGGCCTTCTTACATCATGCCGGATTTGCCCCTTTTCGGGGTTAGATGGGAACAATATCTCTGGGCGATCGCTGAGAATAATTACCCATCCAGGGGGCCCTAAAAGCTTGGCTCCTGGGTTATATTAAAAAGAATTACAGAAACGCAGGCACGAATTGACAAAAGTGCAGGTTTCCCCCTTTACTCTATTAACCTTAGTTGCGAGTGTGAGGACAGTTCGGTGACGTTTCAGCCTTCTTTGACCACGACCGCAGGCGATTCCCAAATTGCCGAATTCTTTCAGCAGTCTGCCGGTGAATGGCGCTCTGAGCGGCGCTACTACACCTTGCCCGACGGTGAAACCAAGGAAATGGTCAGCCAGATTCAAGTCCGCTTTTTGGCCCAGGGCTGCGACGAACTGCGCCACCTCGCCCGCCTGCACGAACTTGAAGATGACACCTGCCTCACCTGCGGCACGGAGGTCGTCTGGAATAGTGCCGAAGCGCTATCAGGACGCACCCAGTCCAGAGGCTCTACCCTCTTCGGCGCAATGGGAAATCTACTGTACCGCGATCGCGGCTTTGCCACCACCAAGCCCGTCACCGCGCTCTACTACTTCACCAATCCCCAAACCCTCTGCCTCCGCACCGAATACAAAGGCTCCTCCTTCGAGGAGGAAATCAAGCTCATCGGGCAACTCTACCGCACCCGCCAGACCATCATTACCCGCGAAGGCGAACAGCAGATGATCGGGCAATACCTGGAAAAGCGAATTGTTTAAGTAACGCTTCCCTGTCAAATGTGCAATGCGTTACGGCGATCGCCCAGCGCACTATACCGTCTCTAAAACAGTCTCTAAGCTGACCAAAACCGTCAGCAAAGATGGGAAGCTGGTCTTCGTTAGAAACTTAGAGCCGAATTCCTTCCTGTCTAAAAACAGCTTCGAGTTGTGAGACTAAGACAGGGATATCCTGATTAATCGTTTGCCAAACTACTTCCATGTCAATGTCAAAGTAGGCATGAACAATACGATTTCTCATGCCAATTATTTTCCTCCACTCGATTTGCGGATATTGATCCTGCTTTTCCTGAGAAACATTTGCAGCGGCCTCGCCAATAATCTCAGTTAATCACACAATCGCCAAAGATAAGATTTCATCTGAGGCGATCGCACTTTGAGTTTTGCCTGACGAAAACTCCAGTAGTTTTTGAGCAGACTCCATCATGTGCCGAAGGCGCGTCGAGTCGTCAAGCTTGGTCATGGCTTTTGTCAGTGGCGTGTTCGTATTGGACAACCCCTTCATCGAGGACTTCCTGACGAAAATAGCGGCTTAGTTCTTTGGGAGTTCTCAGGTCAGCTTTCTTCCCGATAAGGTCAGACAGTTGATCTTCCATATCAACAAGCTGGAAGAAGCCTGGAGTCGCATTTGGCAAAAATTCCACTAGGAAATCGACATCGCTGCGATCTGGCTCAAAGTCGTCGCGCAGGATGGAGCCAAATAGCGAGAGTTTGCGAATGCGGTGCTTCTGGCAAAAATCTGCAAGCTTGGCGCGATCGAGCGTGATGTGCGTCAGGTTTGCTGCGAGGGCTGGAGCAATACGATCCGGCAACAAAGGAGAAGATGTCATAGGGCGAGATCTGGTGACAGTGGGGAGCGTGGAGAAATCGTCTGGGTGCTGGACTCACTTCTCATTTTCGCTGAGTTTTGTGCTTCGATGATGGCACCTCCGGCTTGCAATGGCTGCTAATCCTGAACCCCAGACTTGAAGCAATTTAGAGCGAATTAAAGCGAATTAAAGCGAAAGTTTCTCAGTTGCGTTTCTTAACTCCGCCCTCCAACTCCGCTAGCGCCTGAGCTATCGTTGGGAAGAAACACTTCCTGGGAGTCGGAGCGATGGGACGGCTGTGGTGGATTGGGCTGTTTTTGGCGGGACTGATCTTGGCGCTGGGTCATGTGCCGGGGCTGGGCAGTCGGGGCGAGTATGAGTCGATTGTGCTGGACTTTCGGGATGACCTGACGGCGGCAGAAGTGGAGCAGCAGCTAGGGGCGATCGCCCAGCAGTTCAGCATCACGCCCCGTCTCAACAGCGCTTTTTCCAAAGCCGAGCAGGTCTACATTCTGCCGGGTGATAAACAGACGCTGCGGGCGTTGCGCCGCTCCGACCTGCGCCGCTATACAGAATCCATCGACCCCAACTATATCTATCGCACGCTGGACGTGCCCAATGACCCCGACTATCCCAAGCAGTGGAATCTCCAGACCCTTCAGATGGAATCTGCCTGGAACGAGAGCAAGGGCGCGGGCACGACCATTGCCGTCATCGACACGGGCATCGCGCCTGTGCCCGATTTGCAGCAGACCAAGTTTGTCCCCGGCTACGACTTTGTAAACGACCGGGAAGAGGCGATCGACGACAACGGCCACGGCACCCACGTCGCCGGGACAATTGCCCAATCCACAAACAACAATCTCGGCGTGGCGGGCATTGCCTACAAAGCCAGCCTGATGCCGCTGAAGGTGCTGGGCGCGGAGGGCGGCGGTACAGTAACGGACATTGCTGAGGCGATTCGCTTTGCTGCCGACCACGGGGCGGACGTAATTAACCTCAGCCTGGGTGGGGGCGGCGACGCGGGTGTGATGCGGGATGCCATCGACTATGCCCACGGCAAAGGCGTGGTGATTGTGGCTGCGGCAGGCAACGCCAACACCAACGCCGCCGGATTTCCTGCCCGCTATGGCAACGTGATTGCCGTGTCGGCCGTGGATGCCACGGGAGCCAAAGCGCCCTATTCCAACTTCGGCGCGGGCGTGGACATTGCCGCACCGGGCGGCGCGTTTGAGGGCGAAAACGACGCAGGCGGCATTTTGCAGCAAACCATCGATCCGGAGACGGGCGAACCCGTATTTCGTGCCTTCCAGGGCACCAGCATGGCCGCGCCCCACGTTGCCGCCGTTGCTGCGCTGGTGAAATCCGTAGGCATTACGGAACCGGAGGCGATCGCCCAAATCCTCAAATCCTCCGCTCGCCAGGTTACGGAAGACCCGCTCAACCACTTCGGCGCAGGCCGGCTGGATGCCAACGCTGCGGTGCGTCTGGCCCAGCAGGAAAATCTGGACGTGAAAGACTTCCTGCGCTGGCTGCGCGACAATGGCTATCTCAACCTGCGCTTCTGGTTTGATGGCGGCGCGGTGGCGCTGTTGCCCAAGCTGGGCATGGTGCTGGGGTCATACCTGCTGGCGTGGCTGCTGCGGCGCTATGTGCCCGTGCTGAGCCTGTCGCTGGGGCTGGGCCTGGTTGCAGGCAGCAGCGGCTTTTTCCCGTTCCGGGGTTTCTATATCTACGACCTGCCGCAATATCCCTTCCGGCTTTTGGGTAGCTCGATTCCTGAACTGGGCGGCGCAATATCCGGCAGCGCAGCACTGAACCCGCTCTTCGCCAGCGTGCTGATTCCGTTTGGGCTGGTGGCGCTGCTGCTGGGCCATGCCTGGGGCAAGTGGGTGGCCATCGGCGCAACGCTGGGTGTGGCCGCCTGTTTGGGCATTAGCGCGGTGGTCGATCCGCAGGTGATGGGATTGGGCGCAGGGGCGATCGCCCGTGGATACTTGGCGTTAAACGCGCTGCTCTGTGTGGGTCTGGCAACTCTGGCGGCCAAGGCGGCTGCCCGCGCCTAGTTCCCCACCTCTCTCTTTAGAATCCCTCTAGGACTTACGCAGGGGGACGATTTCTCGCGGATGCAGCCCGCGAGAAATCGTCTAAAACCCAGAAAGCTTATTGCCAGTGCGTAAGTCCTGTCCCTCTTTGGAAAGGGATGGCGGCGACTGCCGACTGTTAATTTTCTTTCCTCAGATAGACCCTGCTAGGGCAAGCATCTGCGATGCTATAGACACTCGAAGTCAACCTGTCGATTGACTGGGTTTGCACTGTAGATTTACACGGATTTACATAGGTTTACACGGATTTACAAGGGTTCTATGGCTGGGATCAATCAGTTCAAAACGCTGGCGCTGCTGGCCTTGCTCAGCGGCTTGATTGTGCTGGCGGGCTATTTGCTGGTGGGCGATGAAACGGGTCTGTATTACGGGTTGGCATTTGCGGCACTGAGCAGCTTCGGCTCCTGGTACTATTCCGACCAGGCGGCACTGGCGGCGTTTCAGGCCAAGCCCACGCCGCGAGAAGAGGCTCCAGCGCTATACGACCGCATTGAAAAACTGTGCGATCGCGCTGGGCTTCCCATGCCTGCGGTGTACATCGTGCCGTCAGAGTCGCCCAATGCCTTCGCCACCGGCCGCGACCCCAATCACGCGGCGATCGCCCTCACCGAAGGCCTCATCAAGCTGCTGCCGCCAGACGAGCTGGATGCTGTTATCGCCCATGAACTCACCCACGTCCGCAACCGCGATACGCTGACGCAGGCTGTGGCGGGAACCCTGGCCGGATCGCTCACCTACCTGGGGCGCATCCTGACGCTGGGCGCACTCTATTTCCCGGTGTCGCGGGCGGGGCGACGCGGCAACAATCCCCTGGCAATCTTGTTTTTGCTGGTGGTGGGGCCGATGGCGGCGGGGCTGATCCAGATGGCGATTTCTCGCACGCGGGAGTTTGCCGCCGATGCCGGAGCCGCCGAGATCACGGGCGATCCCCTGGCGTTGGTTCGCGCTCTGGAGGCCCTAGAAGCGACAGGACAGAAGGTTCCCATCCACGGCAATCCCGCCTTTGCGCCGCTATTCATCGTGAATCCTTTATCGCGGGAAGGGCTGATGACGCTGTTCATGACGCACCCGCCTGTTGAAGAACGGATTAAGCGGCTAAAGGAAATGGCCGCACAAGCCGCGAATTCAGAGACGAATCCGCCAACCGCGCTGAGTCCGTCGGTGTAGGAAGAGGGAAGAGAAAAGAACGAAGAACGAAGAACGAAGAACGAAGAGGGAAGGGTGACGGGCGCTCCAAAATCACCAATCCAAGCTCTAGAATCGACATAAGCCCAGCCTCTGGGATCGTTGATGCTGCTCAGATCAGCGCTTTCGCAGGCGAGAACACCTGACGTTCTGCCAGCACTTCGTGATAGAGCGCCACAATCTGTTCTGCCTTGTGTTCCCACTCAAACTGGCGGGCATGGGCGATCGCCCCTTGCGACAAGTGCGATCGCAGCGCCTCGTCTTCCACTAGCCGTTGAATTTTTTCTGCCAGCGTAGACACCAGATGCTCGCGGGAATGCAGCGGAAGGGTAAAGCCCGTGTTGGGGGTCATGTATTCGGCGATGCCGCCATTGTCGGCAACAATGCAGGGCAGTCCCGCCGCCATCGCCTCCAGCACCACCGCTCCGCCAAATTCCCGAATCGACGGAAAGCAGAAGATGTCCGCCTGACTGTAGTAGCGATGTGTTTCTGAATGAGGAACCCAGCCTGCGAATTCTACAATGTCTTGCAGGTCAAGCCGCTGCGTTAGCGCTTCTAAATATTCCCGCTCGGCCCCATCACCCACAATGGTTAGCCGAGTTTTCGATAATGCAAGGGGCTTAATCTGTGCCAGCGCTTCTAGCAAAATATCTGCGCCTTTGTAGGGCACCAAACGACCGACGAATAGCAGGTTGATGCGATCGCCCCTCTCTTGTTTTGCACCCCGCCTAAAGAACTCTGTCGGAATTCCATTTTCGTAAAACAATCGGAGGCGATCGCCCAATTGAAACCGCTTTTGCAGCATCCCAAAGGTATAGGATGACCCGGCTAAAACGCGATCGGCTTTTTGATAGGTTGCTCGATATCCTGGCAGCAGCAGACCCAGCCCCCGCAGAAAGTTAAAGTACGAAAATTCCCGGCGGGCGATCGCGCCGAACCCTTTGGGAAAAGGAACGCCGCCATTCACCGGGCCCAGAATAAATGGCGTTTGTCCGCAAGCCTGCGCCAGCTTCACTGGGTAGCGCGGCATCATCGGCGTGATGGCGTGAACCAGGTCATATTTTCCCCGCCGGACATCGGTGTGAAACAGCCGATAAACTCGATGATTAAACTCCTCGTATAGCAAGTAAGCCAGCGCGTTATGCAGCGGCCAATTCACCCGACCGTTGATCACGGTCAGACGATCAACCAGGTGATAATATCGGCGCATCAAGCGGCTTTCGGAAATGTAAAAAATCTTCTGATCTGGCGCAACTCGCTCCAGCGCATCTCGGTTGCGTTCGTGGGTGATTAATGTCGCATCAACTCGGTCACAAATTGTCCTGAAATATTGATACCCCACGCTGGGCACAGACGGTAGATCCGGATTGCACTGCTCAATCAACAACAGAACTCGAAGCCGATCCGCTGACATACATTGCTCCCTGATCTGGTGGTCTTTGGGTTGATTGCTGAATAGTCATTTGCCCGCTGAATCTTTTTGAAATATTCCTGCGAGTCGCTGCCGAACCGTTTCTAGAGTTATTTAAGAGGGAAGCGCACGGTTGGCATAGTAGTGTGCAGAACGTTTTGTAGCCGTCTGTAACCATCTGAAACTCGGCTTGACGGGAGGGCGATCGCCCCAAAACTGGCTCCAAAATTGGGGCAGATGGGCGATCGCTCTTTCCGCTCTGTGCCTCCAATTCATCTCTACTTTATGAGGCTTCATTAAATCTTTACGAAAAAGCTGCCGAGACAGACCGGGAAATCCCTGAGAATCTAGCCAGAGAAAAGTCTTTAGAAGACTTTACATTGACCCAAGGGTCGATAGTTTTGGGTGGATGCTTTTCTGAGCCGACAGGCAGAAAAGCCATCTTGTTGCAAACTTTTCAAACACCATCATGACGCTGCTCAAACTCACCGCCGCCCAGCCCAACCAGGGTTCTCTCGTGCTGTTTCCCCAAACCATCAGCACGGGCACAGGCTTTTCCGTTAGCTTTGACCTCTACGCCTATGGCGGCAGCGGCGGCGACGGCATCAGCTTCTTTCTGGTGGATGGCAACGCCACGCCGACCCAGGCCGGCGGGTTTGGCGGCTCCTTGGGCTACGCGCCGCGAAACGCCGAGCCGGGTCTGGTCGGTGGTTACTTGGGCATTGGGTTCGATGCGGTGGGCAATTTCTCGATTGCCTCCGAAGGGCGCGTGGGGGGACGGCGACCGCCGCTGCAAGATTCGGTCGGGGTGCGCGGCAGTGAGGCAAATAACTATCGCTACCTCACGGGCAGTCGGACGCTGCCCATCAGCCTAGACAATCCGGGGGGGAATCGCGCCCAGGCGCGGCGGGCTGTGCAGATTGAACTGTCGCCGGCCGGGCTGCTGTCGGTGTTTGTCGATCTGAACGGCGATCGCGACTTTAACGATCCTGGCGAAGTGGTGGTTGATCGATTCAACGTGGTGCAGGCGGGCAATGGCCCCGTCCCCGCGACGTTCAAAATTGGCTTTGCGGCGGCGACGGGGGCGCTGACCAACAACCACGAAATCGACAACCTTACGATTCTTTCGTTTAATAAGCGGCCGCTGCCGGGGTTTTCGGTCGGCGGCGCAAACATCATCGGGGGCGATCGCAACGACGTGCTGACGGGTGGCCGGGGCAACGACACCATCGACGGGCGCGGCGGCAACGACACCCTGCGCGGCGAGGCGGGCAACGATACGCTGCTGGGCGGCCCAGGGCGGGACGTGCTGATCGGCGGCCCCGGAGCCGACGTGCTGACGGGCGATGCGGGAGCCGATCGCTTTGTGTTTTCGGGGCGCAACCGCACCCAGGCACTCCGAACTTCGCTGCTGCGGGCCCCCGACCAGATAACCGACTTTAACCCCACTGAGGGCGATCGCATTCAGCTTGATTTTGACAATCGGCTGAAAACGCGGGAATTGCCCAGAGCCTTGTTTAACGTCGGCATCATCAACCAACCGGGCATCACCACGCTGGCCCAGGCCGTCAGCGCCGCCTATGCCGACACGCGCCCCAGCCAGCCCGGAAATCAGCGGCTTGGGGCAAACCAGGCGCTATTCTTCGAGTTTCAGGGTCAGACCTACCTCTCGGTCAACGACAACAGAGCCGCCTTTCGCCCGAACAACGACCTGCTGGTAGAGGTGACGGGCATTCAGTTTCGTCCAGGGGATGAGCAGCCGGGGGTTCTGTCTGTCAGAAACTATTTTGCATAACGCTGCGTAGTTTCTAGATAGATAGTCGCGAGTGTATCCCACTTTTGTAACCCTCACCCTAAATCCCTCTCCCAAAGCGGGAGAGGGACTTCCAATCCGGCTCCCCTTCTCCCTGTTTGGGAGAAGGGGCTGGGGGATGAGGGCAAACTTGCAGAACTGGGATGCGCCTGATAGTCACGAGATAAATAGTCAGGGCTGTATCAATTCTCGATCTTGGATTTGCGATTTGGATTGCCCGTCGAGCGTCTTCGGGGCTTCCGGCAGCTTCATTCGTAGTGCCACTTGGGGCATGGAGATGAGGCAGCAGCGTAAAGTGATCTGTTCTATGCGTAATTCAATCCATTTTTAGTGAAGCCCTATAGGGCGGATCAAGCATCCCCAAACCCGAAGACTTTCCCCCAAATTCCACAGGAGCAACGTGCCATATGTCTAACCCGTTCTGCCAAGATGGGCGCGATGAAACGCCCGCTCCCAGCGACCCAACTGAGGCGGCCTGCATGGCGATCGCCTGCCTGCTGCACGAATGGCTGCAAGAGGACATCATCGATGCCCAGGAATTTATCAGTGCGGTGGGACATCTGCCCGTCAGTCTGGCGGTGTTATTTCCTCCACATTTATTTGATGCAGAGCTGTTTGATGCAGAGCTGTTTGATGCAGAGCCGCTAGAGTCCGACGATCCACCCTTCGATAGACCCTAGAAGCCCTCCCTTTTACAGAAGCAAAGGCCCAGAAATTTGGTGACAATCCCCTTACGCTGATCGACATCAGCCCTATTGCCTAAACCTTTGCTTCATGAATTGGGAGGGTTCCTGTGTTTAATCTGGTCGAAGCGACGGTCAAGCCCTTGATGCTCAATCACCAGGTTTTGGAAGTGGCCTATGAGCTATATCTGCAAGCGGCGGAAAGCAGCCATCCGGTGATTAATCTGCGTGAGCTTTCTCGAAAGACGGGCAAGAGCGCCCTGACATGTCGCAACGCGATTGTGGAAGCTAATCAATTAGGGCGATTCCCCAACTGCGCGCTGGAATCTTGAGGTCTGATTGGCCAGACGTGGGGGACAGCACATCGGGTGTATCCCACTTTTGTAACCCTCACCCTAAATCCCCTCCCAAAGCGGGAGAGGGACTTCCAATCCGGCTCCCCTTCTCCCAAAACGGGAGAAGGGGCTGGGGGATGAGGGTGAACTTGCATAACTGGAATGCGCCCGATAGTTACAGCACATCCCTCTCTTGCTTGGATTGGCAAGACTCATAGATTAGCAACTCTTTAGACACGCAACTCTAGACGCACAACTCTAGACGCACAACTTTTCAGAGTGGCAGACTTTATAGCGCTCGGTAAAGCATAATCGCATCAACGCTTGTGCCGTCGGGTAGCCGAGCGGCTTGGGGAACGCGACCAAGGGTGGAAAAGCCGAGCGATCGCCACAGGTTGAGCGATGGCTCGTTGGTGGCAAAGACCAGGTTGAACATGACGGCGGTGTAGCCCTTGGTGGGGGCGATCGCCAGCATGGTTTCTGCCATCCAGCGGCCAATTCCCTGACCTCGCATGGCAGGTTGTACAATGAAGCCAGCATTGCAGATATGACTGCACCAGCCGGGAAAGTTGGGCTTTAGGTAAAAAGCTCCCAAGACTTCCCCAAGCGCAGGCGTAGTAGGCGATGCGCGGTTTGGTGAAGTATCGGTTGAGGTCTTGTCTAACGATAGATTCTGTGGCAACGGGTCTTTGAGCGACATTCCTTGCGATATCGCTTCGACTAACATCTCTTTGGGTGACGTATCCTGAGATGCAGGCGGCGGTGCATCCCCCACAGCCCGCACCACAAACGCATCCTGGCTCAGCCAATAGGCCGCAAACTCTGACGGAGAGAGCGGCTGAGCATGGGGATAGGTTAATCCTTCCGTTCCTGATGACGTTACAAAATAGTTCAGCAGCGCCCGCACGGCTTCGGTTTCTTCTAGACGCAGGGTATCCAGTTCGGCGATCGCCCCATTGGGCAAGGTTTTCCGAATCGGCAGCGCCAGGGGTAGGGGCGAACCAAGCTCAGATTGCGCCTCTAGCTGCATTTCAATCCTTGTCTCAGGCCTTGTCTCAATCCTCCCAGTTTCAGGCTTTCCCACGTCTTGTCCAGCATTTTGTCCCAGTTCAGCACTGCTCATTGCATCGTTCTCCGCTCGCATGGCAATCTTACACGGTAGCTGGCTATTTCAGCCCCAGGTTTCCTCTCTAGGCACGTCAGAATCCGGCGAATCATCGGCGCAGTCCGCAGGCGGGCAATTTTTGATCTGGGGTGAAACCTGGCGGCGGGTCGAAACGAATCGCCTTGGGGAGGGAGACACAGCCCGCAATATTCTGCGCCATCCCTTTGCGCTGTCGCGGGCGGAGTTGTTGGATTTGCTGCGATCGCTCGACCAATCCCATCGGCTTGCTTGGCCGGTCGCCGATGTGCCCTTGGTAGAACCCGTCCCCTCCGCTAAGGGGCGAGGACGCAAGCGCACCGCCACGCTGGAGCCGTCGCCCGCGATTCTCAAAGTCCGCTGGCAAACCCTGCGCCTCTTCTTGCCGACCTACGTGAACGAGATCGAGGGCGAAACCTCTCGCCTGCCGCAGTATTCCGTTGCGCTGCCCGATGGCGAAACAGACGGAACCGAGCGATCGCCCTCGCTGGAACTGCACCCCTGGCAGATCGAGGGGCTGCTGCTGTCGCCGCTAGAAGCGTTTCAATTGCTGAATTCCCTACCCCTATCTACGGTGGGCGATGCAGACTCTTTTATCAGCGGGGATTTGCGCTTTTGGTCGCACGCAGCACGATGGAGCCTGGATCTGCTGGCGCGGGCCAAGTTTTTGCCAGGGCTGCGGCTGCAAGATGGAGCGGCGATCGCCAC
The DNA here is from genome assembly GCF_032705245.1 of Thermoleptolyngbya oregonensis NK1-22. GTDB lineage: Bacteria > Cyanobacteriota > Cyanobacteriia > Elainellales > Elainellaceae > Thermoleptolyngbya > Thermoleptolyngbya sichuanensis. The sequence continues at coordinate 5,223,653 of NZ_CP053540.1, read as the reverse complement.
CTGGCAAGTGCTGCTGGATAGCGAGGTCGATCAGACGCGCCTCCAGCAGTTCTCCCGCCGGATGCCGCCCGCCTGCCGCACCTACCAGCTTCCCCACAGCGCCCCAGACGATGCAGACGATGCAGACGACGCAGAATCTCCCTTTCCAGCGGCGCGGCTGGTGCTACTGGATTTTCTCAACCGGGTGACGGAGGCGCAAATCCGACAGGCGATCGCCGCTCAGCCCCTCCCTGCTGCCCCCCTGCCCAAAGACATTGCCCTGCGAGAATGGCTGCAAGCGCTGGGCGACGAGGAAGGGGCGATCGCCGCCGAGCCTGCCCGCATCGAGCGCTTGCAATCTGCGCTGACCCAGTGGACTGCACCCATCGCCCCGGTGCTAAACCAGCAGATCGCCGCCTTCCGCACCTGCTTCTACCTGCATCCCCCCGCCGCCGGACAAACGGACTGGACGCTGGAATACTTCCTGCAAGCCACCGATGACCCCGAATTCCTCCTCAGCGCCCGCACGATCTGGAGCAACCCGGTGGATCGGCTGGTCTATCTAGAGCGCACCATTCCCCATCCCCAGGAAACGCTGCTGGCCGGCCTGGGCCTGGCTTCCCGCCTCTATCCCGTCCTCGAACCCAGCCTGCAAACCTCCCAGCCACAGTCTTGCCGACTGAATCCCCTGCAAGTTTACGAATTCATCCGCTCGACCGCGTGGCGCTTGCAAGACAGCGGCTTTGGCGTGGTGCTGCCGCCGAGCCTGTCGCAGGAGCAGGGCTGGGCAAACCGTCTGGGGCTGAGCGTCCGTGCCGAAGCCCCCAAAGGCAGCGCGGGCATGGGGCTAAAAAGTCTGCTGAACTTCAAATGGGAACTGACCATCGGTGGACAGCGCATTTCCAAGGCGGAATTTGATCGGCTGGTGGCGCTGAACACGCCGCTGGTGGAGATCAACGGCGAATGGGTGGAACTGCGGCCGCAGGACATCCGCGCTGCCCAAGACTTTTTTGCCAGCCGCAAAGACCAGATGGCGCTGTCTCTAGAAGATGCGCTCCGCATCAGCACGGGCGACACGCAGACCATCGAAAAGCTGCCCGTGGTGAGCTTTGAAGCCTCAGGCGCACTGCAAGACCTGATCAGCACCCTTACTACGGGCAACCAAAACCTATCGCTAATTCCTACGCCGAAAGGCTTTCAGGGCGAGTTGCGGCCCTATCAGCTTCGCGGCGCATCCTGGCTGGCGTTTTTGGAGCAGTGGGGTTTGGGCGCGTGCCTCGCGGACGACATGGGACTGGGCAAAACCATTCAGCTCATTGCTCTACTGCTGCACTTGCAGGAAACGGAACAGTTGGAAAAGCCTGTCTTGCTCGTTTGCCCGACTTCTGTGCTGGGCAACTGGGAGCGAGAAGTGAAGCGGTTTGGCCCCAGCCTGCGCGTGTGGGTGCAGCATGGCGACAAGCGTCCCCAGGGCGCGGAGTTTGCCCGCACTGCCCAACGTTATCATCTGGTGATCACCAGCTATGCCCTGGTCTACCGCGATGAAAAAGACCTGAAGCGCGTTTCCTGGCAGGGCGTGGTGCTGGACGAGGCGCAGAATATTAAAAACCCCGAAGCCAAACAATCCCAGGCGGTGCGTCAGTTGGATGCTCAATTTCGGATTGCCCTGACGGGGACTCCGGTGGAAAACCGCCTGTCGGAGCTATGGTCGATTCTGGATTTCCTCAATCCGGGCTACTTGGGCCCGCGCAACTTCTTTCAGCGGCGGTTCAGCGTGCCGATTGAGCGCTATGGCGACACAGATTCGCTAAAAATCCTGCGATCGCTCGTCCAGCCCTTCATCCTGCGCCGCCTCAAGACCGACCGCGACATCATCCAGGATTTGCCCGAAAAGCAGGAAATGACGGTCTTTTGTGGACTCACAGCGGAGCAAGCGGCGATTTATCAGCGCCTTGTCGATCGATCTTTGGAACAGATCGAGTCTGCCGACGGCATCCAGCGCCACGGCATGATTCTGGCGCTCCTGACCCGGCTGAAACAGGTCTGCAACCATCCCGTGCTGCTGCAAATAGAAGAGGACGAAGAGGACGGCAAGGTTCCCCCGGAACTGGAATCCCCCACGGCGCTTTTGGCTGGGTCGGGTAAGCTGCAACGGCTGACCGAAATGCTGGAAGAACTGCTGGCGGAGGGCGATCGCACGCTGATCTTTACCCAGTTTGCCAAGTGGGGCAAGCAGCTTCAGGCATATCTAGAACAGCAGTTCAAGCGGGAAGTGATCTTCCTCTACGGCGGCAGTTCCAAGAAGCAGCGCGAGGAAATGGTCGATCGCTTCCAGAACGACCCCCAGGGCCCGCGCATCTTCATCCTGTCGCTGAAGGCGGGCGGCGTGGGTTTAAACCTGACTCGCGCCAACCATGTCTTTCACTATGACCGCTGGTGGAACCCCGCCGTCGAAAACCAGGCCACCGACCGCGCCTTTCGCATCGGGCAAACCCGCAACGTCCAGGTTCACAAGTTCGTCTGCACCGGCACGCTGGAAGAGCGCATCCACGACCTAATCGAAAGCAAAAAAGCCCTCTCAGAACAGGTCGTCGGCACGGGCGAAAACTGGCTCACCGAACTCGACACCGATCAGTTGCGGCAACTCCTCCTGCTAGATCGGAGCGCCATTATTGATGAGTAGCCGTTTGGTTAGCGATTTTGGATTGGCGATTTTGGATTTTGGATTTCCAGTCCAGGGTGCGCGGGACTTTCAGCACGCTCTTTAAATTTTCGGTTTTCGATTTTCGATCTTCAATTTTCGATTTTCGATTCCCAGTCCAGTGTACGCGGGACTTTCAGCACGCTCTTTGAATTTTCGATTTTCGATCTTCAATTTTCGATTTTCGATTCCCAGTCCAGGGTGCGCGGGACTTTCAGCACGCTCTTTGAATTTTCGATTTTCGATCTTCAATTTTCGATTTTCGATTCCCAGTCCAGGGTGCGCGGGACTTTCAGCAGGCTCATTCGGAGTGTGACTCAGGGGAATCGGGCCGACCGGACGCACAGGCCACTGAGGCGATTTGGCTGCCCGCTGCCATTGGCACTTCCGCCACCAGCCGCACCTGCCCGCTGTCGTCGCGAATCCAGCCTTGAGCCTCGGTGAGGGGCGCTGGGGAGGGGAGAGTTTGGGGTGGGTTAGAGGGTCGGAGCGGTCGATTAGCGGAATAACCTGGTGATCCTGGATCGGCCCAGCTTGCGGCGATCGCCCCACTTCCTTGCAAGTCCCCCGGTGCAGCAGGTAGCCCGCCCCGCCCAGAGACGACGAATTCTCGTTGGGCCAGGGCGATCGCCGTGCCTGCTGTGCCGCACCCTCTGGCGATCAGCCGCGAGGCATCTACGGGTTGGGCGGGCAGTTCGACTAGACCCTGGCTGGGGTCAACCACTAACCCGTTGATCGTGACTGTGCCATCTAGTCCAAACTCTGAACTAGCAGTAATATCACTCAGCCGATCGTCAGGGCGGGGGCGAAACGCAATCCCAAACAGTCCCTCTGTGGTGATTTGCACATTGCCGCCGCGTCCATCAAAGGCATTTGCGGTGATGTCGCTATTTTCGGATTCCACTGCGGCAATGACCCCCGCATTGATAGAGATTTTGCCGCCATCGCCGCCGCCAAACCGTTGGTCAATGCCTGCATTTGTGGAGATAGAACTGCCATTTCTGAGGAGGAGCGATTGCCCTGCAATAGCAATATCACCCCCCAGTCCTTGAGGAATTGAAACAATTGTGGTGATGCGCCCGCCATTTAAGAAAATCTGTCTGGCTTGTAACTGAATCGTGCCTGCATTTCCAAAAGCTGCCGGATTATCCGAAATCGCATTCGATGAGCTATCAACTTGAGAATTGCGAATGGTAATTTCATCAGCAGCGCGTAGCAGAATATCACCTGCGTTTCCGCGCCCCAAAGTTTGAGCCGAAAGTCCACTGTTATTGCTGATTTCCAAGTTTCCACCGCTAATCACTTCGATTTCCCCACCCAATCCATTTCCGCTGATTAGAGTAATATTAGTATTGCTAATTAATAGATTTCGCCCTGCTTGTAAACGGATACTGCCTGAGTTGCCGCTGGTAAAGACCTGGCTTCTGAGGCTGCTTGGGTTATCAGGGTCTCCCACGATTTGCAGCGTATCTGCTGCCTGAACAATCAAATTGCCAGCATTGCCTGGGCGGATCGTATTAAACGAAAGAACTAGGTTTGAAAGGGTAATGTTTGGCGCAGCGATCAAAATGTCGCCAGAGTTCCCGTCTTGTGAATCGGTGGCAATCCTCATGCTCCGGAGATTGACGGATTCCTGAGCCAGGATTGCGATCGCCCCTGCATCTCCCTCAGTCACAGTGCTGGCTTCTAAGCGCCCACCATCTGCTGAGAATTGACGAGCAGCAATCACAATTCCTCCTAGCTCGCGACCCGCAGAAGCAGTTTGTACATTAACCACCTGAGCATCATTCAGAAAACTCACATTAGACAGGTTGCTGTTAGGAGAAAACTCAAATCTTGGGCGTTCAGGAAATTGCCGATCTTCCTCCCGCCACCGTAATTTAATCCCTCCTGGCTCACTCAATCCACCTAGCTCAACCACACCTCCTGGCGCACTCAAGACACCGCCATTTAGCCTTATGTCTCCGCCTGCTAATAGAAGGCTGCGAGTATTTTCGACTTGCAATCCAACAAAATTAAAAAACATCGAATCTGTGGAAGAATCGGCCGGGCGACGGCTATATACCTCAATGGGCTGTGGAGACATTTGGCGGTAGAGTAGGGCTGAAGGATTAATGCTGAGCCTGCCAGGGGCAGTGGGTTGAGTTGCGCTAAAAATGCCGCGATCGCCAAACCCTATTGCATCAGCAGTCGTTGCCACAAATGATCCCGCCACATTTAGTTGAGCATTGCGCCCAAACAGAATGCCATTGGGGTTCATGAGAATCAGATTTGCGTTTCCGTTGACTCCCAGCGTGCCGCGAATCTCGGAACGGCGATCGCCCGTCACCCTTGCCAAAATTGTTCGGACATCGGATGGAGCAAAGAAATAGACGCTGCTGCCTCGATCGATCCCAAACTGCCGGAAGCTATGAAATAAATTTTGCCCGCGTCTTGCGCCACCGCGAATCTGAAAATCCACATCCGAAATAGGCTGGACTTGTGAAGACTCAGCCCCTAAAGTATTGTCTGCAACCGGGCGACTCCAAGCGCGATCGCCCAGACTCCAGTAGAGACATAGAAGGGCGATCGCGCCATAGTTCCAAAACTGGCTTTGTCTGGCATTACTTGGCTGTCTGTTCACAAGTCCTTCTTGAATTTACTCAACACAAGAAAGTAGATTAATCCACCTTCCCAGGGCTACTATTCTCTTTATCTTTGGTGCTACTTTCATCTTGGATATCACTATTTGGACGACTGATGTCGTCATTATCCATATCGTCATCCTCATCACCATCTAGATAGTCATCCGATGGAATAAAGAGGCGATTTCCTGGATCAATAATGAGACGCACTAGGCTTCTTGCTGCGGTCAACAGCGTGATAGACAAACCCACAACTAAATCAAATAAGAACAGGATTGGACGCAGTAAATATTGAATCGGGGGTGGAGCAGACGTGGGCACAGACACCTCGATCACATACCTGAGACGTGGCACAACATTTACCTGCACCGTCGCAGAATTAACCGGGTCAAACGGCACATTTTGAGACCCAATATCCACATAGGAAATGTTGCTCCGACTGACGTAGAGCGGTACGCCTTCAGGAGAGTAGAGGTATAGATTCCCATCAAATCCAGGGGGCACTGTTCCAAAAGGTTGTGGAGCAGGAATTTCTGAGGGAATGCCCCACTCTAGCCATCTTCGTCTTGCCTGAACGGTAGCACCCAAATAGTTTCCTCGAAAAAATGGACGCAAGGGCCGGGTTTGCCCCTGCGGTAACCCAGTGCATCGGATTGCAGTCAGTCTCAGGATTTTCATCATTCACTCCAAAGTCTGAAAATGCCAAAAGGAATAGACAAATACTGCATTTGCCTTCAGCCTCTAAGATTGCACAGAAATCACCTAAGAGTAGGTCTTTTTCAATCTTTGTAAAGTCCGAACGATTTAAAGATTTTCTATTTACCTTAGGACTTACGCAGTTGGATAATTTCTCGCGGTCGCATCCCGCGAGAAATTGTCCAAAATCCAAAGAGCTTATCGCAAGTGCGTAAGTCCTGTACCTACTCAACAGTAAACTTCAGCCTCGGAACATGGTTAACGTTAGACGTTGCACCATTGGTTGAGGTGAATGTTGTCTGCTTGTTTCCAGGATTATCGTGAGAAACTTCTTGACGACTTTCATAGAGAGGATCATTGTTTACAGAACGTAGCTCAATCTTCCCTCTAACATTGACGGCTACATTTGCAGTAGGTTTTGGCCCTGGTATTTGGGCAGGGTTGCCCCATTGTCGCCAATTTTTCGTAACTTCTACTGGAGCGCCGATAGGAATTCCACGAAAATGGGGTACAAATCTTTTCGTTTCACCATTGGTTAAACCGTCACATTTGATTGCAGTTAGGATCAGTTTCTTCATGACTTAAGCCTCAATTGAGATGCTACCTACAATTTTTATCTTTGCTAAAGTTCTCAATAGATGCACTTCCCCCAGTGGGTACTTTATGTCCTTTGTTCCGTGACAAAGTGGCTAACCTGATGAGCATTCTTTGCTGTGAAATTTGCTGTGAGATTTGCTACGGGAGTGAGGTTTGGAATGAGGGATGGAATTAAGGTGGCTTGAAGATCTAAATTTCTCTAAATTTCATGGATCTTTTTCATCAGTAGGATGGGCGATTGCGATCGCCACGACTCCAGGAATCGAAATTTAAAGCTCTGATACTTTTCGGATATTAAAAGGCATCAAAAAATATATTGGACTGAATGAATCGGCTTGACTATTGTTATAGGTATGGAGAACACGGAGTATAGTCCACCATGAGTAGAGGAACGTTATTCGACAAGGTTTGGGACTTGCATACGGTGGGGACGCTGCCCTCAGGACAGACGCAGCTCTTCATCGGGCTGCATTTGATCCACGAAGTGACTAGCCCGCAAGCGTTTGCCATGCTGCGAGAGCGGGGGCTAAAGGTGCTGTTTCCTGAGCGCACAGTGGCGACGGTGGATCACATCGTGCCGACAGAAAACCAGGCGCGTCCTTTTGTCGATCCCCTGGCAGAAGAAATGATGCTGGAGCTAGAGCGCAACGCCAAAGACAACGGCATCCGCTTCTACAACATCGGCTCCGGCAGCCAGGGCATTGTGCATGTGATCGCCCCGGAGCAGGGACTGACCCAGCCGGGAATGACGATTGCCTGTGGAGACAGCCACACTTCGACGCATGGTGCGTTTGGGGCGATCGCCTTTGGCATTGGCACCAGCCAAGTTCGCGACGTGCTGGCCTCGCAAACCCTGGCGCTGGCCAAGCTAAAAGTCCGCAAAGTAGAAGTGAACGGCACGCTGAAACCAGGGGTCTACGCCAAAGACGTGATTCTGCACATTATTCGCAAGCTGGGCGTGAAGGGCGGCGTGGGCTATGCCTACGAGTTTGCAGGCACAACCTTCGAGCAGATGAGCATGGAAGAGCGCATGACCGTCTGCAATATGTCCATCGAGGGCGGCGCGCGCTGCGGCTATGTGAACCCCGACGCAACGACGTTTGAGTATCTAAAGGGGCGCGACTTTGCCCCCAAAGGCGACGAGTGGGAGAAGGCCGTGGCCTGGTGGACGAGCCTCCGCAGCGATGCCGATGCAGAATACGACGATGTGGTGGTGTTCGATGCGGCAGAGATTGAGCCGACGATTACCTGGGGCATCACGCCGGGTCAAGGCATTGGCGTGAGTGAGGTCGTGCCCACGGCTGATTCGCTGCCGGAAGAGGACCGGGCGATCGCCCAGGAAGCCTATACCTACATGGATCTGGCTCCTGGCACACCGATTGCGGGCACTAAGGTAGACGTGTGCTTCATCGGCAGTTGCACCAACGGCCGCATCAGCGACCTGCGGGAAGCAGCGAAAGTCGCCAAGGGTCGCCATGTAGCGGAGGGCATCAAAGCCTTTGTGGTGCCCGGTTCCGAACGGGTGAAGCAAGAAGCCGAAGCCGAAGGGCTGGACAAAATCTTTGAAGCGGCGGGCTTTGAATGGCGCAATGCGGGCTGCTCCATGTGCCTGGCGATGAATCCCGACAAACTGGTGGGCCGCCAGATCAGCGCTTCCTCCTCAAACCGCAACTTCAAAGGGCGGCAGGGGTCTTCCTCTGGACGGACGCTGCTGATGAGTCCGGCGATGGTGGCGGCGGCGGCGGTGACGGGTCACGTAACAGACGTTCGCACGCTCTTGTAGGAGTCTGAACTGTAGGAGTCTAAGATGACCAATCGCGAAAAGCTGGTGCAAGAGGTCGAGATGCTGCCCGACTCGATGGTGGAAACGGTGCTTGAGTTTGTGCAATCGCTCAAGCAAAACGACCTGCCAGAAGGGGTCAATCCCAAAGTTTGGGAAGCCTATCTCGCATCAGAACAAGAACGAGAGGAAGTCTATCGTCGCCTTGCCGATTCCTAGACTCCTCTCAGTAGGCGAACTGAGTAAGGATGAGGTCGCTGAAGTTTTGCAAGCAGCCCTACAGGAGTAACAAACGTGCCAAAGACGGTGTTGATTACGGGTGCCTCGACGGGCATCGGCTACGCAACGGCGAAGTTGTTTCAGCGGCAGGGCTGGAATGTGGCGGCCACAATGCGATCGCCCGCTGGCTCTGACCTAGCGGTGCTGGATCGGGTCATCTGTCCGCCCTTGGATGTGACGAATGCAGCCTCGATTCCGGGGGCGATCGCCACCACGCTGTCCCACTTTGGGCAAATCGACGTGCTGGTGAACAACGCAGGCTACGGGCTGATTGGCCCCTTTGAAGCCTGCACCCCAGAGCAAATCCAGCAGCAGTTCGCGGTGAATGTGTTTGGGCTAATGGACATGACTCGCGCCGTGCTGCCCCATTTTCGGGAGCGGCGATCCGGTGTAATTGTCAATGTCGCCTCGATTGCAGGGCAAATGGCGCTGCCCATCTACAGCCTCTATCACGCCAGCAAGTGGGCGGTGGAAGGGTTTTCGGATTCGCTGCGCTATGAGCTAGAGCCGTTCAATATCCGGGTCAAAATCATCGAGCCGGGGCCAATCAAGACGGACTTTTTCTCGCGATCGCTCGTTGTGGCAAAGCAGGAAGGGCTAACAGCTTACGACCCCTTCGTCGCCAGCGTCCTACCCCAGCTCGAAAACGTGGGCGATACGGCCTCTCCGCCCGAAGTCACCGCCCAGGTGATTTACACCGCCGCCACCGATGGCAGTTCTCGCCTGCGCTACCCAGCGGGGGGCAATGCATCCTTCCTGCTAACGCTGCGAAAGCTGCTTCCCGATGGGCTGTTCACCTGGTTTATCAAGGCCGGCATGATCAAGGAGGTGAAGTAGGGATTGGGCGTTAGGGGTGGGTTGAGGCGCGATCGCAGTCTGGCTAGTTCTGCTTCGGCTGCGGGGAGCGCTTCCCAGGTGACCTTGAGCGATTGGATCGGGCGCGGCGCATTCAGAACCATGAGCCTTCGCGGGCTAAACTCGCGGGTGAAAGGGGCAATTTATCGGGACATTCATTTAGACACATTAGACATTCATCAGTACATCCATCATAGGCGAGTCGGTTTTTGAGTTTTGTTGTTTTTAATTGAGGTGAACACCATGAGTCGAGTTCAAGCAGTTTCGGGTCGCGGCATTCCTCTGGTCGGCGACGACATCGACACCGATCGCATCATTCCAGCGCGGTTTCTCAAGTGCGTTACGTTCGACGGGCTGGGGGCCCATGCCTTTGAGGACGATCGCGCCCAGTTGCAGGGGCAGCACCCGTTTGACCAGCCACAATATCAGGGCGCAGAGGTGCTGGTGGTGAATCGCAACTTTGGCTGCGGCTCTTCGAGAGAACACGCACCCCAGGCGATCGCCAAGTGGGGCATCAAGGCGCTGGTGGGCGAGAGCTTTGCGGAAATCTTTTTTGGCAACTGCGTAGCAATGGGGATTCCCTGCGTCACGGCGACTGGCGACGACGTGAAGGCGCTGCAAGGGGCGATCGCCGCCCATCCCCAAGCGACCGTGACGGTCAACCTAGACAGCATGACTGCGACCTGCGGCGACGTATCAATTCCGGTGCTGATGGGTGAGGGGCCGCGTCAGATGTTTCTCTCTGGCAGTTGGGACGCAACGGGACAACTGGTGGCACAGACAGAGCAGATTAAAGCCACAGCAGCAAAGCTGCCCTACGTCGCTTGGAGCCATGCCTAAAGTCCTTGCTAGGTCAGGGGTGCAGAATTCTGAAGCATGATCAGCAAAAAAATTTCCGAATTTTGCAAAACCCTCCGGATACTCCCCCCTAGCCTGAGAACAATGGAGTGGTAGATGCACCCTGATTCAACATTCCCCCAGGCTCACGCGATTGAGTTTTGGGGGGATTTCTTTTTGGAGGGGATCGACTTGGAGGGAATCGACTGCTGCTCGACTGCTTAAGGAACTGGCATTTTAAGGAACTCGCATTGCGTCAGGACTGACGCGCTGGCGAAGAATGCCTGCATTCCAGAAAATTTGTTGAGGCGCAACTTGCGAGAACCCACCCATTACGTGAGTCCTGAGAGTCAAAAAACTGGGCAGCTTTTGCAGAGTGAACGAGAACTCTGATTAAATTTCGTGCCGTTCAAACGATTTTCAGCCTAAATCGTTCCTGACCCAAACGGCGCTCCAACTAGCAGCAGAAGTTGCGTCACCTAGCCTCAATACAATGCCTCAAGACGACAGAAGCAAGACAGATCCCAGTCTCTGAACCTCTGTGCCAAAGCTATGGGTCAGATGAAGAATCTGCAATGTTGCGAATATCTTGCAGCAACAGGTCGAGGTGAGACTCGGCAGGAAGCTCATCTGTGGGTGGATTCGGCTGCTTTTTCGGTTTTACAGGCGTTTCTTCGGGCTGTGCTGCCTGAACAATCTCCTGAACCAGTAAATCCAAGTAGGAGTCCATGAGCGTTCTCTCTTATCTATATGTCAGCGTACCCTTGTCCACAGAATCTGACCTCCTTATTTTGACTGAACCTGATCGGGTGAATTTATTCACTGGTTAGCAATCTTGAACCGCATGAATTTGCTCTGGAGACTGGTAAACCAGCAGTGTCGATAGACGGTATCAAGTCAATATCAGAAGTTTAAGACTGGGAGGGGGCTGATTGATGTCGCCGATAGAGCAAAATGCTGGCGACAATCAAAGCAACAGCACTCAGCAAATGTACCGTGTTGAAGGGTGTGCCTGGAAAGAACCATGAGTCGGTTCGCAAGAACTCGATGAAAAAGCGCCCTAATGGATACCAAATGAGATAGACCAATAGCAAGTCGCCTGGACGAAGCTGGCGTGCAAACCGACGGGAAATCCACAGCAACAGGACAAAGCCGGCCAGGTTCCACAGCGACTCGTAGAGAAAGAGGGGATGAAATCGTGTGCTTTCAGGATACAGGATTATATCGTCATACGGGGGGATGCGGCGGTTTTTCGCGGGATCGGTGCTGTAGTCAATGGCGAGGCCCCACGGCAGATTGGTGGGCGGCCCGTATAGCTCCTGGTTAATGAAATTGCCCCAGCGACCGATCGCCTGGGCCAGTGGCAACCCCAGCGCGATCGCATCTAAGAAAACCAGTGTAGGAAGTTTGCGGACGCGGGTATAGAGCCAGAGGGCGATCGCCCCAAAGATAAACCCGCCAAAAATATGGATGCCGCCTTCCCATACGCGAAAAATGGAAAGCGGGTCTGAAAGGTAGTCTCCTAGGCGATCGCGTGGCGATTGGATAAACACGTAGTAGAGCCTCGCCCCCAGAAACCCTGGCACCAGCACCCAAATCAGCATGTCCCAAAAGTCGTCGGAGGAATGCCCCCGCCGCTCTATTTCGCGACTGGCGACGGTTGCCCCTACAATCACGGCGATCGCCATGAGTAGCCCATACCAGCGCAGCGCAAACGGGCCAAATTCAAAAATAACGGGGTCAACAGGGGGATGCATAACCAAAACGTCTATTGCGCTCGCTCTATCAGGTGTTCGCTGGATCTGTATTCACTGGATCTGCGTTCACTGGATCTGTGTTCGCTGGATCTGTGTTCACTGGATTTTGATTTTGCTTGGTCAGGGCAGCGCGAAATCAGCCTCAACCTTCAGGTAGCAGGTTTTTAGGTGGCAGGTTTTTAGGTGGCAGGTTTGAACCGGACATTTTGCTTGCCCTGCACTCTGCCCTTTGCAACTTGGCTCACTCGCTCTTCACTATATCAAGCCCCCAGGACGGTTGGGGGTGGGGGAATGTGCTGCGATCGCAGGCGCAAGGGCGCTGGGTTGTCCCCATAGCAAAAGCCGTTTGTATAGAAGCGGACATAAAGCAATGGGCGCAGACGGGACAAATAAGCCTTTCCCAACTGCACCCTGTTCAGCCCTATCCAGCCCAATGCAGTCTATCCGCGCTCCACCGGACGAACCCCCGCCAACTGCTCTGGGATACCTAAAATTGGGCAGTGTGTGTTGGCTCTTAGCTTGTTGACCAATGGATGAGCTTTGGTGCTACAGCCCAGCACCATCAGATCCGCGCCCACTTCTTGGGCAACTTGATGGAGTTCCACATCCGTCGCGCCAAACCGGAGGTGTGCTTCCAGAGAGCCGCGCCACTCTTCGGCCAGACAGCGAGCCTGCCAGAGGATGCAGTCGGCCTGTTCCAGCAGATTTTGCGCTGGTGGTTCGGCAGGGTTGATGTGGCAATCGGTCAGGCAAGCTGGGTTGGCGTGGTAGTGGATGTGCGTACTGAGCGGGACGAACGATTCTGCCGGAGTCAGTCGAGGCAAGGTCAGGGTGTTGCCGACGCGCTCGGTCTGTCGTTCTAGCGTTGCTGTTTGGCGCGATCGCGCTCTTTGCGATTTCTGAGAAGGTTGGGGCGATCGCCCATTAAGCAGCCGATCGACCACGTACACCACATGCACCATGACCTGCTTCTGCGTTGCCAGCCGGGTTTGGTGAGCAATCCACAGCGTTAAATCCAGTGCCACCTGGCTATTGGGCGATCCGTTGTAGCCAATGACCAGATTCACCGTCTCATCTGACTGGGTTTCTGCGGCATCCAGCGCCGTCCTGCCGGATGCCAGCAGCATTTGCTCCACCAACTCAGGCTGCCCCAGGGCATTTTGCAGACGCATTAGCATTGACTTAATCTTCACAATACTCACCTCGTCAGAAACAATAGACCGACAGAACTTCAAAACAAAGCTTAAAAAGCCAAACCCGCTAAAACTGGGAACCCGGCAGAGATCGAGCAACTCAATTACTAAAGAAGCCAGCGCAGGAAATGCAGTCGGCTTCTGCTTAGCCAGCGCACTTGATACAGCGCCCCTTTGGAGACAACCCTCCTACAAGCGGCACTCTGGCTTCATTGTCCAGACTCACAAGACAGAATTTTGAAGATACAACTCCCTAAATCTGTCAGAACAAGACTGCTGACCCAGGTGGCGATCGCCCATCGAAGCATCAATCGCTATCACCAAACCAGAGGTGAACCCTCCGCAGAGGCGGCAGCCTTCTCGGCCAAGTGGCCTAGAAACATGAGTTCTGCTCAGAACTCGCAAAAGGTTCAGCGCGAACCCGCCCCATTTCTATGAAGCGACCTGCCCCAGCCGACTTGTTTGAAATAACTCAAAGGACTCCATCTAAACCAGAGAATCCTGAGAAGAAAATCTCCAGAGGAGACGTTTCCAATTACCAACTTCTATATCCGCCTATAACCACTTGTAGCCTCCTCAGAAAACGCCACATGCAACGATCCAGCAGGCAGACTGTGCAAGCTGGAGGCTCTATCAGTTCTGAGGACACTGAATAACTTTGCTTCAGTCTCCTCCCAAAGCCGACGGAGTTAGCTGACGGGCTAGGGCTGAGAGGTGCCCCTCGTTGAGTGCGGTAGAGCCAATGTCATGAAACCTAGACAGAACCGATTTCACTATACGCGGCAGCTCGAAAAGCTGCCTTCTACCGCACGAAAGATACGCCCCAAAGGATGGTTCCTCCGCTTCTGGTGTGCTGTACAAAGGGGCGATCGCGCACATCGCGCACTGCTAAACATAAATGCTACCGGGATAGAGTAATGTCCCCAGAAGCAGCCCCCTGATCGAGACAAGGATCTCGAGGGGCTAGCTTAGCAAACCACCGCAATTGTCAGACCTCGAATTAGGCTGATGCATCTAGAGCTGTTCAAACATACCCTAACAATGATTGTCAGGAATCGTCAACAAAACAAAAAATATCGTTAAGTTTCCAAAAAGATCAGCCTCACCCATCAATGCCTAGAGGGAGGCGGGCGAGGCTGGAGACGCAGTTAGGAGGTATCTTGTCCATAAGATTACTCGCAGATTTCCAAATTGCGCTGCCTTTTAAGATGTTCTTAAGTTTGTAGTGCCAATTTGGCGAAAATCCTTCAATTTTCGTTTCAAAGAATACATATACATATTCGCGGTCTGCAAGTGCTGGCTGGTGAGGATCTGTCACCCTCAGCCTTTCAATCATGGCGGCAAAATGCCAGCTTTCTGAACCTATTGTCCGGTTGCATCTCGCTGCGATTTGCTTGCAGGGAGCTAACATTTCAGCGGGCATTTTATCAGCGGGCATTTTAGTAGAGAATGACTTGGAGCTTCCTCCATCACTTGCTTTACAAAAAGCGAAACGGACTTAATTTGAATTTCAAGCAAAAATGACGAAGTATTTAACCTTAAAGACAATCAATTGTAAGTATTAGCATAAATCTATCCTTGCGCTGAGGATGCTGCCTTTTATTGCGTAAGCCGCCGCCAAGGGGAAAACTCTGGCAGCGGCTTGTGCATTTAGAATCGTCTTAGGGGCATCTTCGCATTGCTAGAGAGCGCTGCGGAGCCAAAAGGTGGCTCAAGTAGAAGGGCTGATCTTGGCGATCGCCTGGGAAGGCGGCATCACCACTTTCTTGGCCAGTCCCGTTGCGCGAAGCACCTGGATTGCCCACCAAGTCATGTCGATTTCCCACCAGCGCAGACCTGCTTTGGCCATGTTGGGATAGGTGTGGTGGTTATTGTGCCAACCTTCGCCATAGGCAAAAAGGGCAGCCCACCAGAGATTACGAGAGTTGTCGTCGGAGTCAAAGTTGCGATAGCCGAACATATGGGTGGCAGAGTTGATGAACCAAGTGCTGTGCCACACCAAAACCGTCCTGACAAAGATGCCGTACAGTACAAACTGCCAGCCGCCGAGGGCATATAGCACGGCTGCTAGAGGGATTTGCAAGAACAGGAAGTAGCGATCGAGAAACTGGTAATAGGGGTCACGCGCCATATCGGGGGCAAAGCGGCGATAGGCTTCTTTGTTAAAGAATTCTTCGCGGGGGAAGATCATCCACAGCAAGTGGCTCCACCAAAAGCCCAGGCTGGCGGCGTAGGGGTCTTTTTCTTCCTCTTCGGTGTGGGCATGGTGCAGGCGGTGGCTTGCAACCCAGAAGATGGGGCCGCCTTCTACAGCGAGAGCGCCGATGGTGCCCAGGATGTATTCCAGCCATTTGGGAACCTGAAAGCTGCGGTGCGTCAGCAGGCGATGATAGCCCAAACAGATGCCAATGCTGGCGGTGAGCCAGTGCAAAAACAGCATGACCCCCAGGGCTGCCCAGGAGAAGTGGAATGGGGCAGTGAGCGCAAGAATGTGGTACACCCCAAAGAAAAAGACGTGTCCCCAACTCAACGGGGGTAGTTTGACACCCTTGAGCGTGGGGCTAAATGAAATCAATGACATAGATCATCCTTAGTGATGAGGCTTGCAGGCCTACTGGGCGATCGCAATATTTAGCTAATAAACAGGTTCCAGAAGAAAAAGGTCGGTTGAGCAGGAGATTAAAAGATGTCCTGAACAAGAGATACCGATGGCTTTTTAACTAGCTCGCTGGGGTGCATCCTGCCTTTTTGGTAAAGATGTCGCTACAGTAGGGGTAATGCAAGTGCTACTTACATCCTGAGCTTAGCAGTAGTCAACCTTTCTGTGCAAGTTTCACTTGCATTTGTCTATGTCGGATCGACGCACCTCCACCCGCCAACGCCTGATTCAGGTTGCTGTGGATTTATTCATAACCCAGGGCGTAGCAGAAACCACGACGCGGCAAATTGCTGAACAGGCCGGTGTAAATGAAGTGACGCTGTTTCGTCACTTTGGCAATAAACATGGGCTGCTGCTGGCGGTGATGCAAGACAAAGAGGCCCTGAGCCGTTTGGGCATGGCCTTAGGCCAACAATCGACCCAAATGGGCAGCGCCTCGCAAGCCATCAAAGATTATGCCAATGTTCACCTACAGGCGCTAGAACAAATTCAGGAATTCGTGCGATCGCTCATTGGTGAAGCAGGGCACTATCCTGATGAAAACCGACGCGCACTGGGACGGGGGCTGCTCCAGGCCAATCGCTACACGGCACAATACCTGGCGACGATTATGGAGCATGAGCAACTACAAACCTGTCTGCCAACTGAAAAATTGGCCAGTCTGCTCAATAGTATGCTGCTGGGCTACGCAGTCCTGGAATTTACCAGTGAATTTAATAATTTATGGCCGAGTCGAGAGAGTTTTATTGAGGCACTGGTGGAACTGTTTATGTACGGGGCGATCGCCCAACCGCCCACCGCATCCACACCCCCGACCGCGCCGCCACCAGCCGCGCCGCCACCAGCCGCGCCGCCCAATGCCCCCACAAAGCGCCCGTCCTCAGTCAATCTGACCCATCCCAGCGAAAAACCATAGCTTCAAATCGTGGGGTTGGAGGAAGTGGAGTCATTTGTCAAAAAACCGCGTGATGGAGTCTGGTTTGCGAGAGACGGAACAAGAGCGGAACTGGAGAGTGGAGTCATTTGTCAAAAAACCGCGTGATGGAGCGTCAAAGCCCTCAAGCCCCAATCCTTCATCATGCGAATTGGTTCTACCACAGACCCCGAACGGCGATCGGCGCAAAGCGCAATTCTCCCGATTCACGCTCGTTTTGATACGAAACGATCAAGATTCCCTGGGGATTAATTTCATAGCGCTGAGCGCCCTGCAACGCCGTCAGATAGCGAAACTCTTGATCCATCAAAAAGCTCTCGCAGGCGCGTTGGGTCGAGGCTAGGGGACTAATGCTTAACTGGCTTCCTGTGGTTTGATAGCGGCCGGTGAACTGATTGCAGCCGCCAAACCCAGACAGGCGATCGCCCACAAACTCCGCCGTCAGCCGCACATCTTGCGACGGCACTCCCGGCTCAATCCCAGCCATCGACACGAGCCGCCAGCTCCCACTAAGGGGGGTTGCCTGCGCCACCTGCGGGCGGGCCACGCTGACCTGCGCCAGACCAGGATGCGCGATGCCCACACTCGTCAGCCCCATCGCCAAAGCCGCTAACCCGCACGCCAATTTGCATGTCAACGCTGGTTTATCAGCAGAGGTGTAACTAGATTTGGTATTCATAGTTGCCTCAAAATCCTTTCTAAAAAGCAGATCTAAAAAACATCACCCAAGCATCATAAACGCTTTAGCTGGGGTTTTCTGGCTGGAACTAATTAGGCAGATTACGCGGTCTAAAGAAGGAAGACTACATTTTGGGAGATTCATCGAAACTTTACAAAGTGGGGTTTACGTGTGCCTTGCCCTGAAAAGCGTTGATGCTCACGGGTTGCAGGTCTTTAGGCAAAGCTATGTAACTGGGGGTGAGTACAGAGAACGGGGGCGATATTGCTCCGCAAGGCTGCGCCAACGCCCTCACCCTGCATTCAACCCAACATTCCGTGATACCCTTCTGTAAAGAATCGTAGCGACGGTTTTGCTGCGAATTTTTCGATTGTTTCGCCTGTAATCCCCGAAAAACCAGTCCCATCTGTCTTCAATTTTGTTCTTGATCCTGAACAATCTGTCTCTGTCGGTGTGAGGTTGTTGTGATTCAAACGCTGAAATACACAGGCTTTTTGCAAGCCCTCGTCAAGCTGGGTTTCAAACTGGGCAAACGCTCCTGGTGGCTGACGGCAGTGCTGTGGCTGGTGGCGATCGCCCCTGCCCGCGCCGAGCTTGACCTGCGTGTGTCGATCGAGCGCGATGTGCCCGCCGTGCAAATTGGCAGCAACACCGCCTCTGTTCTCAAGGATGGCTCCGGGCGAGTGCTGGGGCAGCTACCCCAGGGAACATCTCTCATCGCCACTCCCGACACCGCAGGTCTGAAAATCAACGACTGGCAACTCAGCGCCGTCTGGCTAGAGCCGCAAAACGGCGGATTTGTCTACATCGACAACCCCAACGACAACACGCGCGGTCGCTACTATCGCGGGCGAGTGCTAGTGGTGCCTACCTCCTCTGGGCTAACCGCTGTAAATTATGTTGACTTGGAGGAATACCTCTACAGTGTGGTAGGCAGCGAAATGCCCGCAAGCTGGCATCTAGAGGCCCTGAAGGCCCAGGCCGTTGCCGCCCGCACCTATGCCCTCTATCAGCGGCAGAACAGCGGCAACACTGTTTTCGACTTGGGCAACACTACACGCTGGCAGGCCTATGGCGGCGCAGAAAAAGAAGCCAGCAGCACGATCGCTGCTGTGCGAGCAACCCGTGGGCAAGTGCTAACTTACAATGGACAACTCATCAACGCGGTTTATCACTCCTCCTCTGGCGGCCATACGGAAAACTCCGAAGATGTGTGGGTGAGTCCGTTGCCCTACCTGCGCGGCGTGCCCGACTATGACCAAGCAGCTCCCGTGTTTCAGTGGACGGAAACCTTTACGGCTGAGCAGATGCGGCAGCGCATTACGGGCGTTGGAAATATCCTCCGGTTTGAACTGGTTCAGGCTTCGCCCAATCAGCGGTTGCGGCGAGTGCGCGTGGTGGGGGACTCAGGCAGCAGAGAGCTAACGGGCGACCAGATGCGGCAGGCGCTGAATCTCCGCAGCACTCTGTTTACAATTCAACCCCAGGCGGGTCAGGTGGCCAGCGCGCAGGGCGCAGCGGCTCCCCTCAGCTTCCGGGTGACGGGGCGGGGCTTTGGGCACGGCATTGGCATGAGCCAGTATGGTGCGTTTGGCATGGCCTCCCAAGGCTCCAGCTATCGAGACATCGTGACGCATTACTATCGCGGGGCGATTCTGTCGCGCATTCGGGTGCAATAGCGTTGGCTGATTGCCTTCTGCCCAGGCGGTTCTGCTCGTAGCGGTTCTATCTACAGGGTCTATTTGGTTCTATCTACAGGGTCTATTTATAGGCTTTCTGCAAAATCCACCTGAAGATCGTGCCGCTGCGTCAGCACCATTGCAATATCTTTTTCATAGTAGGCGGCCTCGTTGATAAACACGGGAAATACGACCGTTTCGCCCGTGTAGAGCAGCGTTTCTCCAGTTAGTGAGAGAAATATAGGGTCCCCTGGGTTCAAGCTTTCATAATCCCGCCCCTGGAGGTGGGGATGAATCATTGCAGTGATCTGTCCTTCGGTATCTCTGGGATAGGGCACTGTGCCTAGGTATTGATAAACCGTTAGCGGCTGCATGGTGACGGGGTGGGTGGTGACGGGTTGAGTGGTGACGGGTTGAGTGGTCAAGGGCTGCACCTTGGGCAGTGGCTCGTGCCAATTTTGCTGGTCTAGTACATCCAGGATTTGTTGAACCAGCGCCTCGGTGCGCTGAAACAGGTCTGCCTGTAGCACGCCCTGAGCGACTGGGCCAACCTCCAGGCAAATGCCAAACCGACCGAGCGATCGCAGCGCGTCTTGCTGTCGTCCTGAGTTGGCCGAACTATAAATCCGCAGGTCGGGCTGCTGGGCGCTGAGGGCTGCTGCCAGTCGCAGCTTGAACGGGTGGTGATCATCCAGGATCAGCGTCATCCCCATGTTCGACGTGGTGCTGTGGATATCGAGAATGACATCGGCGGGTGTGGAGCCGGAGGGCCCAAAGCGACGGTTGATCTCCTGCGCCCGACGGACTTCATAATCGACGGGTTCTGGCAGTTCCAGATGGGCGCGATCGCAGCATCGGTTCATATCCTGATCGACATAGCGCACTCCAGCGGCGATCGCCTCCAGATTGCTCAGCAGCGTCATCGTCTCAAAACTGGGGCGCGAGATCAGTTGGGGAGCGTGTTGAAATCTCCGGATCAGGTAAATTCCCGTCAACTCGTTGCCATGTGTGCCGCCGACCAGCAGCACCCGCCGAATCTTATCCATATTTCTATAGCTATCTCTATAGCTTGCCTTAGTGTCTTACCCATCTCTGTCGAAACTTACCCGCCTGCAATGAGGATGGGGTTGAATCGCGCTTCGCAGACGCAGCCCGTCAGAAGTCTTCAACTGCATCCGTTTTCTCTTAAATCGAGATGAGGCCAGAATAGCGCGAGAAGCCTGGGGATTGCCGCAGTCACGATGCCTGGATGTCGCTACCTATGGCGATCGCACGGGAAGCTATACACCCACCCTCAGAAATGGGGGCTTTATATTCCTGTAGATGGAAAAGCCCGTCTCAAACCTATAACTAGGGGCGATCGCCCAACACTCCCTGTGGGAGATACCGATAACAGCTCATCGATTTATGCTGTGATACAGCAAGATTGAAACAGCGATTAAAGGTTATCACGCTGCCCCAAATTAATAGTTGAAAGGGCAATGTTTGGGTCGCCAATGTATCTCAATCTCGCGCTAATGATCTCTGAGTTGAGGTGCTAAACATGCTGAGTTTTAATGCTTTGTTTTTAGTAGAACCTGCGGTTTCTGCTGCCCAAGAAGGTGCGGGCGTGTCTCTGGCTGCGGTATTTGTGATTGGCTTTTTGGCTGCGGCAGGTTTGGGGTCGATTGCTTGGTATAACTCTCGCCGTCCGACGGGCTGGGAAGATAAGGAACGTCCTGATATTGTGCCCGAAGTCGATCCGAATCCACACGTTTAAGTCAGGTGTGGACTCAGGAGATCGATCAGGGCAATTAGCAAGAACTGGGCTAAAGACTGGGCTTCGATTTGAAGTTTTTGGGTTTCTTTACGTTTTCTTTACGTTTTCTTTACGTTTTCTTTGAGCCTTCTTTGAGGTTCTTGCTGGGGGTTTGAAAATCGGGCGATCGCCCTTAAAACCCTTCCCTCAAGACTGCTTGCAAATCTATTGGAGGACAATTTTTATGTCAACGAACGAACGAGTCGAACGGGACACCTATGATCGCGGGATTATCCCCGCTGAAACTGCCGCCCGCAAAGAGCGAGAAGGCGAGAACTACAAGCAAACCCCGACTGCTGAAGGCGACATCGACACGGCTGCGGGCTATACAGTAGACAACGAGGGCCTGGTGAATAATTTCGCCGTTGAACCCGAAATGTATTACGAGGTGCCGGGTGACCTGAAGGCGAAGGAAGAGGCAGAGGAAGCCGCCCGCGCCGCCGAACTCGCCGAAATCAACGATACCGATGAAGACGGCAAGTTGACCGAAGATGGCGACAATCGCAGCAAGGGCGTTGGCGTGATCTAAATTCAGCCCAAAGGCTTGCTGAGCGAAGGTGGGAAGTGCTGCCGATGACGGGGCGCTTCCCTATTCGCTAAGTGCTGCTGGATGGAGGACAGACACGCTAGGAGCGGGCGCTTCTATCCTGCCAAAGCGAGCGATCGGATAGAAGCGAAAGATGGCTCGACCGATGATGTTTTCAACGGGCAAAAAGCCCCAAACGTGGGAATCGTTGCTGTTGTTGCGGTTGTCGCCCATGACAAAGACGTGGCCCGGCGGCACCGTTACGGCACGCATTTCATAGCCTGGTGGTTCGGCAATATAGGGTTCCGTCAGGGGTTTTCCGTCGATCCAGACTTTGCCCAAGTGAACCTGCACTGTTTGTCCGGGTTGACCAATCACCCGCTTGATAAACGCCTGATCGGTCGCGTAGCCCAACTGCTGAAGCTGGGTTGGTGGGTCGAAGACCACGATGTCGCCCTGCGCCGGAGGATGCAGCCGATAGGACACTTTTTCAACCACTAGACGATCGCCTACTTGCAGCGTCGGCACCATCGAATCAGACGGGATATACCTCGGTTCTGCCACAAATAGCCGAATGACTAGCGCCAGAGCAAGGGCGATCGCCAAGACCAGCCCATTTTCTCGCTGGGTCTTCCAAAAGCTGGCGCTGCGCTGAGTTTCCAAGTTTGGGCGATCGCCCGCAGGCGCTTCGGATGGCTCTGGAGACGCAACCGTTGGGCTGGGTTCGATGGCGTTGGGCAGCGAGGCGTTTGATGCAGGGGGGTCACCGGGCGGAGTCGTCATGGGAAAACGCAGGCGGCTAAGAAGGGCGGTTAAAGGGCAGTTAAAAGGCGTAAAACGATTCTGAGCGTACCTGGTCTAGTTTAGCCCCCAGCAGCACTGCTACGTCCTGAAGCTGGGCCGGGCGATCGCCCACCGCGCAAATCTCCACATCCACGCCTCGCCAGTCAAGGTGCATCTGGCTTAAGGTTTGGCGAATCTGGTCTGGACGGGTGGGTAAATAGCCAAATGTCGGCCACCGCTGCGAGAGCGATCGCCAATCGGCCTGGTAGGGCAAACAGTCTGGCGTTTCTGGATTTGCCTGCACCAGCCACACAGGTTGGTCGAAGCCCTGCTCATAGAGCCAGTCGATCTGACTTTTGAGGGGGGCAATCCCAGACCCTTCAGCAATGTAGAGGCGCGGTCGGTCGGGAAGGTGCGCCAGCGTCATCAAGCCGTAGGGGCCGCGCAGGGCGATCGCCCCACCGACGGGTAAATCTTGCAAATAGGCAGAACTCCAGCCCACCCGCGACACGCACAATTCCACCTCTGGGCAGCGCGAGGGCGACGACGCGATGGAGTAAATCTTGCTGAACTGCTTGCCGTTTCGCTGAAATCGGGGCCAGACCGACTGCCCCGGCAAAAACCGGAAGGCTGGCTGATCCAGATGTAGGCGAATGGCCTGAATCGTTGGCGTAAGGGCGATCGACGACAGCACCGTACCGACGCAATCCATGGCCGGAAGGGGAGTCGGCGGCGGGGCGATCGCCAAACGAAGCGCAGGCTCGTGAACCTCCGCGTTCGGAGGCTGCGGCCGTTCTAAATGTTGCATCTTTACCTCGACCCGTGCATCGCGGGCATTGTAATGGGCGGCATCGGGCGGGCATTCTGACTTTGAGGCGGGTTCTGTGATGGGCCCTCAGGCCCTCATCGAACCGCTCATTCACAGCTGCGGCACAGCGCCGGATTTGCACCGGACTTTCCCCACAGATAGGGCCAAGCTACAGGGCGATCGCCCTTCGCATGGCAAACATCTGCTGTCTGGACTGATCCTCCAGACAACCCGAATTCGTCCCGAAATTGTAGCTCGGATCGGGTCAGGTCGTCGCAAGCTAAAAATTACGGAAAATTACGGATCGTTGCAACCCTGGCAGACCGGGGCTGGGCTAGCGTCTCTGCCTACTTGGTCAACGGCTGCTTGCGAGTCGATCCGCTGAGTTGCCGCAGCCGCTTTGCGCCCAGCGTTGCGCCTTTGGCCCAGGGCACTTCGTGCAGCAGTGTATAGAAGCTAGGGATGATAAACAGCGTCAGCAGCGTCGCCAGCGACAGACCAGAAAACACGACAATGCCCAGCGGCCGCAGGAATTCTGACCCTTCGCCAATGCCCAGCGCCAGCGGAAACATCCCCAGCACAGTGGTAATGGTGGTCATCAGGATGGGCTGGAGGCGCTGCGGCGCGGCTTGCAGCATGGCGCTGCGGTGGTCTAACCCTTGCTCTTCGCGGATTTGATTCGCCAGTTCTACCAAAATGATGGCGTTGTTGACCACGATGCCCACCAGCAGCACCGCGCCCACAATCACCGTCGCGCCGATCGCCGTTTGGGTCAAGAACAGGCCGAAAATGCCGCCCGCCAGCGCTAGGGGAACCGTCAGCATGATCACCAGCGGATCAACCAGCGAGTTGTATTGCACCGCCATCACCACAAACACCAGAAAGGCGGCCAGTCCTCCCAGCAGAATTAGGGATGAACGCACTTCCTGGGCGCTTTGGGCACTGGCGCTGGGCAGGCGGCTCACGCCTTCGGGCAGCGTCAATCCTGCCAGGATCGCGTCTGATTCGGCGATCGCATCGCTGAGGTTTGCGCCATCCACCAGGTTGCCTACGATTTGAACAATTTGTCGCTGGTTAATGCGCTGAATTTCTCCGGGCGCTTCGCCAGCCTCGATCCGCGCCACGTCGGCCAACCGCACAAGCTGTCTACCGCTCGTAAAGACGGGCAGTTGGGCAAGCTGGGCCGGGCGCTGGATGGCATTGTCGGCAAGCTGCACGCGGATATCCACCAGGCGATCGCCCCGCTGAAGTTGGGTCGGAACCGATCCGGTAATGGCGGTCTGAATCGTGTCGCCAATGTCTTCGGTGGAAAGTCCCAACTGCGAAGCCCGCTCCCAGTCTGGGCGCACCTGGATTTCGGGCTGTGCCTGATCCGCATCGGGGCGATAGCGGGCCTGCCTGGCCTGTGAATCGAGCGCCGCCAGCACTTCGCGCCCTGCCTGCTGTAGGGCACGGGTATCACTCCCCTGGAGCAGGATATCCACATCGGCCCCGCGCACAGGCGAGTTATTCACAATCAGCCCGCGCACCGATTCTGGACTCAGCCGCAGGCGCGTTCCCACCAGGTTTAGCCGATTCAGTTCGGCGGTCATCCGCTCAGTAAACTCAGCCACATTGGTTCCTCGCTTTAGGGTAATGGTGCTGGAGCCGCGCAGGGGGTTGGCGTTGGTATTTGTGCCAAACAGCGAACCGCCTGCGGTGGAAAAGAGATACTCCACTTCGGGCTGTTGCAGCAAAATTTGATCCGCTGCTGCCATCACTCGGCGATTGTCTTCCAGGGTTGTGCCGGGGGCAAACTGGGCGTTGAGCCGGGCCTGGCCCGTGTTGATGCGGGGCAGAATCTCCTGCGGCAACTGACCCGCCATCCAGAAGCTCGTGCCGCCAAACAGGGCGATCGCCAGCCCAATCACCACCAGCCGATGCCGCAGCACCCACGATAGCCCCCGCACATAGGTATGGGTCGCGTCGGCCAGTCGCGCTCGAAACGCCCGCAGCGGAGCCGAATCGCCCACCCGGCTCGACCAGCGCACCGCCAGCAGCCGCGAGGTCAGCATGGGCACCACCGTCAGCGCCACGATCAGCGAAGCCGCCACCGCAAAGCTAATGGTGAGAATCAACTGGCTAAACAGCAGCGAAAAGAAACCGCCAATCAGCAAAAAGGGCAACACAGACACTAGGTTGGTGGTTGTAGACGCGACTAGCGCCGACTCTAGCTGCTGGCTGGCTAGTTCCGCTTGCCGCAGGAGAAACGCCGTCGCGCTGACCCGTTTGCCTGTGCGTCCACGGGTCACATATTCAGCATCGCTGCTGGGGCCATAGTCGTGTCCACGGCTGGCATGAATCCCGTTGCCATCCCCATTCCCATTCCCGTTGCCGTTGCTATTTCCGATTCCATTCCCGTTGCCATGTCCATTGCCATTTCCATTGCCATTTCCATATCCATTGCTGGAACCGTGACCGTTGCCATGTCCATTGCCGTAACCGTAATCATGCCCGTCGCTGTTCGATTCATCCGGTATTTCCCCATCCTCGGTCGCGAAGTATTCAGCAGTCTCAATGCTGTTTACGGCGCGGCGACGCTTGGCGGCCTCTACGCCCTGCACGATGCTCTCCAGCATCACGATGGAGTTGTCCACCACAATGCCCACGCCCAGCGCCAGACCGCCTAGGCTAAACACATTCAGCGTCAGCCCGAAGGTGCCCATGAGCAAAATCGCAATCAGCGTGGCCAGAGGAATGGCGAATACGATGATCAGGGTTTGGCGGAGTGAGCCTAGAAACAGAAGAACGGCGATCGCCGCCAGCAGCGCCCCAATCAGTCCCGACATGGCCACGTTGGAAATCGAGTTGCGAATAAACCGCGACTCGTCCAGGGTGGTGCGAACCGCCATGCCCGTTGGGAAGAGTCCCGCTTGCTCCAGTTCTGCTAGCCGCTGCTTTACGCCTTCTACCACCGACACCGTATTGGCATCGGGCTGCTTTTGAATGCTGACCTTGACCGCCGGGTCGCCGTTCAGCGTCACAAAAATCCGCTGTTCCTCCGTGCCATCCACCACCTGCGCCACATCTCGCAGGTAGACGCGCCGCGCTTCTGGAAAACTGCTGGTCGATGCCTCGCCGCCAGACGCGCTGCTGGCCCCGTTCACGGGCAGCGACAGGTTCCGCAGTTCCTCTGCCGACTGGAACCGTCCGACGGTGCGGATCAGCACTTCTGCTTCCCCGCCTCGCAAGCGACCACCCGATACGTCCTGATTGCGCCCCCGCAGCGCGTTGAGCAGATCGGTCAAGCCCACGCCTAGCGCTTGCAGACGATTGATGTCTACATTGACCTGCACCTCTTCGCGCACGCCGCCCGACACATCTACACTAGCCACCCCCGGCACCACCGACAGTTCCCGTGCCAGTTCTTCGTCGGCAAACACGCGCAGATCAACCGACTGGAGCGAATCGGATGTCAGCGCAAACTCATACACCGGAAGCTGGGACGGGTCAAACTTGAAAATTCGCGGCTCTTGAATCGTGTTGGGCAATCGGCTGCGGGCGCGGTTGAAGGAAGCCGTTGCGTCGTTTAAGGCGCGATCGATATTGCCCCCAGGACGAAAGTAGAGGTCTACGCTGACCTGTCCCTCCCGCGTTTGGGAATAGATTTGCTGCACGCCATCGGTGGCCGAAAATGCCTGCTCCAGCGGTCGCGTAATCTCGTCTACCGCCACCTCTGGCGCAACCCCCGGCGCATCCACCCGCACCCCGATGCGCGGGTAGGTAATCGACGGCAGCAAATCCACCGGCAGCCGCACCAAGAAGAAAACTCCCAGGACGATGGCCGTCAGGGTAAGCATGAGCGTGCCGATGTGGCGGCGGATGGAGAGGGTGCTGAGGGAGGTCATGGGTGAGGGGGGGGAGAAGAGTGAAGAGAGAAGAGTGAAGAGAGAAGAACGAAGAGAGAAGAAGTTTCGTTTTTCGTTTTTCGTTTTTCGTTTTTTCCGTCCCTCCCTCACCCTTCAGACAGAATGCTTAACCGCACGGGCTGTCCGTCTTCTAGGGGGCGGCTGCTGCGGAGGACAAAGGATTCACCGAGCTGGAGGCCGGAGAGGATTTCGATGCGACCGTTAGCGCGATCGCCCACCTGCACGGGGCGAGCGACGGCTCTGGCTTCTGCACCATCGCCTTCCACCACAAACAGCACCGAGTCGTTGCCCTCGCCGCCTGCTTCCAGCGCCTCTTCGGGAATCACCACGCGGCCGGCTTGCCCTACCTGAAACTGCACTCGTGCCAGCAGTCCGCTTCCCAGTCGGCGGCTGCCGGAGTTGGGAATCACCACCTCCACGGGCACCAGACGAGAGGCAGGGTCGGCGGCGGGAGAAATGCGGCTGACGCGGCCTGCAAAGGGTTCATCGGGAAAGGCATCCAGTCGGACTTCAACAGCCTGGCCGACCCGGAGTTGCCCTAGGTCAAGCTCCGATACCTGCACGGCCACCTTGAGGGCGCTGAAGTCGCCAACCCTCAGCACTTCGTTGCCCGGTTGCACCAGGTTGCCCGGCTCCGTTAGCCGCTCCAAGACGATGCCCGTGAGGGGCGCGGTCAGCAGGCTGAAGGTCTGGCGTTCGCGGGTTTCGGCGACGGTGGCCTGCTGCGCCTGGACGCGGCGCTGGGCTGCCACGACCGCCTGTTCGCGAGTGCGGATGCGCTCTTGGGCAGAGCGAAACACCTGTTCCGCTGAAAGAGCAGCGGTTTTTGCCTGGTCTGCCTGCTGCTGGGAAATGGCTCCCTCAGCGGCCAGCTTTTGCAGGCGATCGCTGTCCATCCGGGCCTGCTGAAGCTCGACTTCGGACTGGGCCGCCTGGGCGCGGGCATCGCTCACTTCTGCCTGAGCCTGGGCCACCTGCGATTCCAGAGCGGCCAGTTCTGCCCGATCTTGGCTGACGGCGGCAGACAGCAGCCGACTATCCAACCGTCCCACTACTTCGCCCTCTCGCACCGAGTCGCCCACATCTACGCCCAACTCCAGGAGCCGCCCCTCTGCCTGCGATCGCAGCGATGCCTGCCGCACGGGTTGCGTTGTGCCTGTGTAGGTGGGCGCTTCTTGCAAGGCCCCAGAGCGGGCGATCGCCGTTTCCACCGAAGCCGGGCCGCCTTGCCCTGGCCCACCCGGCCCGCCGCCCGGTCGCCCGCCGCCGGGGCCGCCTGCCTGCCCTGGCTGGGCCTGCTGCGCCTGCGCCGTTTCCGAGGGAATGCGGCATCCGGCGATCGCCACTAGCCCCACCAGAGAACAGGCGAGAAACAGGGCAAGGTTTGAACCGCGAGGCGGACGACCGCCCTCCACAGGCTGACGATTCCAGAGAGACGAGAGAGAGCGCAGCATAAATATCAAGTTTGGGGACAATCAAGTTTGAGGACAGGGCTTGAGGGCAAAGTAGCTGGAGGCTAAAAGCGAATCTGAATCTTCTAGAGACTTGAAAGACTTGAAAGGCTTGAGGGAGGCGCTTCGCCAAACAGGGGCGGACAGGCGCGAAACCCAGGCGCAGAATTCCGGCTGGAGACTGCTGCGGAAGTCAGCGACGAGTCAGGGTTAGCAGAAGACCAGCGTGGGGCGAGAATTGGGCGAGAATTGGGCGTGAAGTTGGCGAATTACGGGCGGCTTGCAGAAAAAGCCTGAGCCGTGCAAACCCGGCGCATCAAGAGGGCATGGAGTGCGGGCGATCGCCTTCCGGCAGTCGTTACGCTTTGTAAACCTCGCCCTTACCATAGTATTAACTAGTATTAACTGCCTCATCATACCTGGGCAATCTACCTCTAGAGATATAGGAAGACCCGGAAACCCAGTCTGGGCGTGACTATTTTCCTATTGACCCGGATCTTGCCTCAAACTCGCAGGTCTGCGGAACAAGGGCTTGGGCAGCGCGTTGCAGCGGCAACAGCAGGCACAGCGGCAGGTTGAAGCGGTTGAGGAGATAGGGCTGGTCGGCAGACTCGCCGGGGCCGTGATAGTCGCTGCCGCCCGTTTTCAGCAGCGAATGGCGATCGCACAGGGCTGCCAGTCGCTCAATTTGACCAGGCGTATGGGACGGGTGATACACCTCCAAACCCATGAGTCCTGCATCCAGCAGCGCCGTCAGCGTCTCTTCTAGCGGCCCCCCACGAAACAGATGGGGATGCGCCCACACGGGCACTGCGCCGCACTCGCGCAGCAGACGCACTCCATCCGTCGCCAAAAACTTTTCGTATTGCACATAGGCAGGGCCGTCGTCCCCCAGAAACCGCTCAAAGGCTTCCTGCGCTGTTTGCACATAGCCTGCATCCACCAGCGCTTTGGCGATGTGGGGCCGGCCGGGAGCCATGCCCACACCCAGTTCCGGCATTTCAACGGGACAGCCCAAAGCGGCTAACTTGTCGAGGATTTGCTGGGCGCGGCGTTTGCGGCCGGCGATGTGGTCTTGCAGCACGGGCGCAAGCTGGGCCGGGTTGGGATAAAAGCCCAGCAGGTGCAAAGAGCGATCGCCCCAAACGGTACTCAGTTCTACGCCAGGGACGATTTCGAGAGAATGGTCTAAAGCATGGTCTAAAGCCCACTGGCGGGCAGCGGCGATCGCCTCTTCCCAGCCCGCCAGCGTGTCGTGGTCGGTAATTGCCAGCGCCCGCACGCCCGCTGTCACCGCTGCTTGCACCAGTTCCGCTGGGGTCAGCGTTCCGTCGGAATAGGTGGTGTGGCAGTGCAGTTCCAGCATGGCGATTGGGCAGAAGGACTCCCGTGGCTTAGCTCAGCACCCAGTTCACCAGCGTCCGCACTGCGAAGCCAGTGCCGCCCGCATTGTTATAGCCACTGTCTTTGTCGATCCACACGGGGCCGGCCACGTCCAGATGTGCCCAGGGCGTGTCTTTCACAAACTGCTTCAGGAAGAGCGCCGCCGTGATCGCGCCGCCTGCGCGTGGGCCCGTGTTCTTCATGTCGGCCACCACCGACTTCATGCCGTCGAAGTATTTTTCCTCCAGCGGCATTCGCCAGAACTTTTCGCCTGCGGGTTCTGCCGCCGCCAGGATGGCCGCCGCCAGTTCGTCACTAGGACTCCACAGACCGGCCATGTCTTCGCCCAGCGCCACAATACACGCGCCCGTCAGCGTCGCCAGATCGACGATCGCATCTACGCCCAGCTTTTCGGCAAACACCAGCGCATCCGCCAGCGTCAGCCGTCCTTCGGCATCGGTGTTGTTGATTTCAATCGTCTTGCCATTGGAGGCGGTGAGGATATCGCCAGGGTGCATGGCGTGGCCGCTGATCATGTTTTCCGTGACCGCGCTGATAAAGTGGACTTCTACATCCGGCTGAATCTGGGCGATCGCCTTGGCCGCGCCAAAGGTGGCCGCCGCGCCGCCCATGTCGGTTTTCATCATTTCGATGCCGCTGCCTGCGCCCTTGATGTTTAGCCCGCCGCTGTCAAAGGTAAGTCCCTTGCCAACGATGGCCAGCTTCTTGCGGGGCGTGCCTGCGGGCCGGTAGGTCATGTGGATAAACTTGGGCGGCAGGTCAGATGCTTTGGCCACGCCCAAAAACGCGCCCATGCCGAGTTTTTCGCATTCGGCCTGCTCCAGAATTTCGATCTCCAGCCCATATTCGCGGGCGATCGCCTCTGCCGTTTCCGCCATCGTAATCGGCGTGACGATATTGGCCGGAGCGCTCACCAGTTCCCGCGCCAGGATTACGCCCAGCGAAATCTGACGGGCCCGAGTCAGCGCAGCGTCCTGCCCTTCTAGCCCCAGCAGGTCTACTCGCTCTAGCGGGGGCGCTTTTTTGTCATCCTCGCCCGATTTGAAGCGGCTATCCTGATGCAGGGTGAGTTCAATTCCTTCGGCGATCGCCTGTGCCGTTGCGCTGGCATCCTGATTCCACAGCGGCAGACTCAGGCCCAGCGTCTTTGCCTTTTCGCGCTTGGCCAGCCGCGCCACCGCCGCCGCGGCCCGCCGCAGCCCGTCCAGCGTCAGAGTCTCGGCCTTGCCCAGCCCCACCACGCCAACTTTTCGCACCGGACTGTTTGACCCGACGCGGGCTGCCGCGCTGCTCTCTGGCTTGCCCTTAAACTCGACTTCGGCAATGAGTTCTTGTAGCGTGCCGGCCAGCTTTTCGTCCAGCGCTGCCAGGTCGCCGCCCAGGTCTATGCCGTCTTCAAACAGACCCACCACCAGCAGATCGCCTGACCATTCCAGCAGTGACGTATTAATCCCTCGCAGCTCCATCGTGCCCTACTTTTCTAGTTGTTCTAAAGTGTTCTAAGATTTCTCTCCAGTATTGCGTAATTTGCAGGCGGTGGCTCAGGGAATTGGGACGTGAGACAACGGAGTCATGCAGGAACCGCGCCGCGCTCCGCATCGCAATACGTCATCAGCCCCCCGCTCTCACGGTTGCCAAAATCGTCTGGGCGACCTGCTTGCTGTTCCAATAGCTGCCGTGGGCGCTGCCGCCGTTTGCCAGGGAGAGGAAGGTGCTTTTGAAAGGACTGGCAACCCACTCCATTGGGCCGCCGCCGCTGGTTAGCACGTCTTGAATGTTCAAGTAGTCTGCTTTTGCCCCCTGGGGTGCGAGCAGTTGCGGGATCACGGTAGCCAGCGGATAGGCAATCGGGTCGCCAGGGTGGGCGTAGTTTTTCCAGGGGAGGGGACGCTGGCGCTGCTGATAGAGCGCAGCCAGAAACTTCTCCAGTCCTAGCGTGATGTCGTGGGTAAATACAGTTCGCGTTTCCTGAATCGTGAGCGTCGCAGGGGCCATCTCCTCGCGCTTGAGGTTGATCAGGTTGGCCAGGGCAATGGGGGAACCCATCGTGTGGATGCTGGTGATGGGAATGCCGTCGGCCAGGTTGGGTTCCACGCCAAAGAGCGCACTGCGGATGGTTTGTACGTCTTGATAGCCAGGGATTTTGGAGTCGTCCCAGCGGCCGGCGAAGAGAATGTCGAACAGGATGACCGTGCCCCAACTGTGGGTGATGAGGTGGAGGCGATCGCCCGTCTGTCGATTTGCCAGAAATTGCAGCGATTGGGCCAGCAGCAGCTTTGCCACTTCTGAGCCGATGTAGCGGCTGATGTAGAGGGCCGCGTCGCCCATGAAGGGAATAATCCGCGTTTCGCGGAAGTCTCGGAACCAGAATTTCGACCAGTCGGGCGATCGCGCAAACAGGTCTTTTAGCTCGGCCTCTGCCTGCTTCATCAGGCTATACCATTGCAACTCCTGCATTTTGAGCGTGAGGGGGCTGGCAGCCGCCTGGTTGAGCCGGGTGATCTGGTGAATCAGGGGTTCCGCGTAGTTGGCGCTGTCTGCATCGGCCCGCTGGGGGCGAACGTTCACGCCATGCACAAACAGCAGATAGTCGGTGGCCATGGGGCAAGCCTCCCGCCCAAGAACGCTCCCAACCTAGCACAGCCGCTTTACAGCGTTGCTGAATATTGCAAAGGATTCACAGAGCTTGCAGCGCAGATCGAAAGTTGGGATTAGTCGATTTTAGATTTTGGATTTTAGATTTTGGATTTGCGATTTTGGGGTGCGAATCTAGCGTCTGCGGGGCTTCCAGCCATTGTTGCCTAGTTTCGCTTAGAAGAATGAATCTCAGGCTTGGGCGGAGAGCGTTGCCATAAACTGCTGAATCTGGGCCCAGACGCGCTCGACCAGTTCTGGATCTTCGGTGTCGAACCAGTGGATGGACGGATCAGCGCGAAACCAGGTGCGCTGGCGTTTGGCAAACTGGCGCGTGTGCAGGGCGGTGAGGGCGATCGCCTCCGCCAGCGACACCTCACCCGCCAAATATTGCCGCATTTCCCGATAGCCCAGCGTATCCAGCAGCGGCAACTCCGCGCCGTATTTCGCCACTAGACCCGCCACTTCGTCTACAAAGCCCTGGTTCACCATCTGCACGGTGCGTTTTTGGATGCGCTGCATCAGCGGGTCGGGATCGCCCTTGGCTGCGGGAGCCAGACAGTCCAGCCCGATTTGCAAAATGGGGTAGGCGGGCGGCTGTTCGCCCTGCTGCGCCGACATGGGACGACCCGTGACATAAAACACTT
The DNA here is from genome assembly GCF_032705245.1 of Thermoleptolyngbya oregonensis NK1-22. GTDB lineage: Bacteria > Cyanobacteriota > Cyanobacteriia > Elainellales > Elainellaceae > Thermoleptolyngbya > Thermoleptolyngbya sichuanensis. Next base: position 5,190,445 of record NZ_CP053540.1, on the reverse strand, counting down.
CGAGCGATCGCAGCGTCCGCACCTGATCATGGGGGTGAATTTTATGGGCAGATGCCGGGTCTACCTGCTTCAGCAGGTCATAGCAGAAGGGCTGCCCCAGCCTGGTCAACTGCGATCGCAGGTCTGGCTGGGGAGCTACCTGGGGAATGCGGAGACCCCGCGTGATGGCGCGGATATAGAGGCCCGTGCCGCCCACCAGGAAGGGGGTTGAGGCGCTGGGGGCAGGTTCTCCAGCATTCCCAACCTCTGACACGCTGATGGTTTCTTGCCCGCGATGGCAGGCTTCAATCAACTCGGTGGCTTGCTGCTGATACTCGGCGACCGTGAGCGTGTGCGTGGGGTCACAAATATCTAATAAATAGTGCGGAACTTGCTGCTGTTCTTGAGAAGAAGGTTTTGCAGTGCCGATATCAAATTCGCGATACACTTGGCGGGAGTCGGCGTTGAGAATTACGCCGTTGAGCCGAGGCGCTAGATTTAGCGCCAGACCCGACTTTCCGGTGGCTGTGGGCCCACAGATTACGATTAAAATGGGGAAAGATGAGTTTAGTACAGGGGTATTATAATGCAAGGTGGGAAGTTGGGAATGTAGCAGCCTGAAAATGAATGATGGTGAACCTTCTGGCTAGATTTGGAGAGTGATTTCGATGGTGCAATCGCGATCAGGGCGATCGCCCCTCAGCCATCTCAGCCACAGGGGTCTGAAGCACTGCTCAATTCAGGCAAACCACAGACAACACCAAGGGCACCCAAAGAAGCATCGAAGAAGCCTCAAAAAGGAAATCTGGATTGCCAAGTCAAACCTTGCTCCTGCTGCCCCTGGAAGCGCATCTAAGCCTTTTGTGCTATAATTTTGGACAGATTTGGTGTTTCTGCGTCTGGTTGAGCTTTGAAGTCAATTTATTGGGCGATCGCCACAGACAGGCAATCCCTATTTTAGACCAGCGCGTCTTAGACCCGTTCACCGGAAGCGGCACACCCGCCCAATCAGCAGATCATCAGTGAACTGTTCAGTGAACGATTAGGAAGCTGTCAGTAAACCATCAGGAAGCCTGCTCGATTCGGTTCATGACCTGCTCAGTTTATAAATTCTCTCTAGAAATTCTCTCTAGGTTTCTCTATTAAGCTAACGTTTGGAGCGCTTCATCCATGACGACCAACTACGATGCCGAACAAATTCAAGTCCTAGAGGGCTTGGAAGCCGTTCGCAAGCGTCCGGGGATGTATATCGGCAGCACGGGGCCGCGGGGGCTGCATCACTTGGTCTACGAGGTGGTGGATAACTCGGTAGACGAAGCGCTAGCTGGCTATTGCAAACATATCCAGGTCACCCTCAACGCAGATGGATCAGTCACGGTAACTGACGACGGTCGGGGCATTCCTACAGGCATTCACCCGCGCACGGGCAAATCGGCCCTGGAGACGGTGCTGACGATTCTGCACGCAGGCGGCAAGTTTGGCCAGGGCGGCTATAAAGTGTCGGGTGGTCTGCACGGCGTGGGCATTTCGGTGGTGAATGCGCTGTCGGAATGGGTAGAGGTCACGGTCTGGCGCGACAAGAAAGTGCATAAGATGCGCTTTGAGCGGGGTCTCACCAAAGGCGAGATGGACATTCAGCCTTACAAAGAGAACCGCACAGGCACGTCTGTCACCTTTATGCCCGATATTGCAATCTTTACCACGGGCATCGAGTTTGACTACAACACGCTGGCAGGTCGTCTGCGGGAGCTGGCGTATCTGAATGCGGGCGTAGAAATTACCTTTACCGACAATCGCCTGGAACTGCTGAAAAGCGACGAGCCGCGAGTCGAAACCTACCACTATGCGGGCGGCATTCGGGAATACGTGGAATATATGAACCACGAAAAGCAGCCGCTCCACGAAGAGATTATCTACGTGCAGGGTGAGCGCAACAACGTAGAAGTGGAGGTGGCGCTGCAATGGTGCGTGGATGCGTATTCCGATAACCTGCTAGGCTTTGCCAACAACATCCGCACGGTAGACGGCGGGACGCACCTAGAGGGGCTAAAGGCAGTGCTGACGCGGACGATGAATGCGATCGCCCGCAAACGCAACAAGCTGAAAGAATCCGACTCTAATCTGGCGGGTGAAAATGTCCGCGAGGGCTTGACGGCCGTGATCTCCGTCAAAGTGCCTGACCCTGAGTTTGAAGGACAGACAAAAACCAAGCTGGGCAATACGGAAGTGCGCGGCATTGTGGATACGCTAGTGGGCGAGGCCCTGAGCGAGTACCTCGACTTTCGCCCCAACGTAGCCGACGCGATTCTCGAAAAAGCAATCCAGGCCTTCAACGCGGCAGAGGCAGCGCGGCGGGCAAGGGAACTGGTGCGCCGCAAGTCGGTGCTGGAATCTTCCACCTTGCCGGGTAAGTTAGCAGACTGTAGCTCTCGCGATCCGGGCGAGTCAGAAATTTTCATTGTGGAAGGCGACTCGGCGGGCGGCTCTGCCAAGCAAGGGCGCGATCGCCGCTTTCAGGCCATCCTGCCGCTGCGGGGTAAGATCCTCAATATTGAAAAAACAGACGATGCCAAGATCTACAAAAACACGGAGATTCAGGCGCTGATTACGGCGCTGGGTCTGGGCATCAAGGGCGAAGAGTTTGACGCATCGCAACTGCGCTATCACCGCATCATCATCATGACGGACGCAGATGTGGACGGCGCACACATCCGCACCCTGCTGCTCACGTTTTTCTATCGCTATCAGCGAGCAATGGTGGATCAAGGCTATGTCTACATCGCCTGCCCGCCGCTCTACAAGATCGAGCGCGGCCGCAACCACTACTACTGCTACAGCGATCGCGAACGGGATCAGCTCATTGCCAGCTTCCCCGAAAACGCCAAAGTGGAAACTCAGCGCTTCAAAGGTCTGGGCGAAATGATGCCGCAGCAGCTTTGGGACACCACCATGAACCCCGACAGCCGGACGCTCAAGCGCGTAGAAATTGAAGATGCTGCCGAAGCCGACCGCATCTTTACCGTGCTAATGGGCGATCGCGTGGCCCCTCGCCGCGAGTTCATTGAAACCTACGGCCCGAAGCTCAACCTTACTGACCTGGATATTTAGGTTTTTTGGATACTTAGGGTTTTGGCTTGCAGCTTATCTTTGGTGCTGTAGGGGCGACTCAGCACAGAGGTGGTCATTAGCTAATTCCCTGTAAACGGTTCTCACTCCGTCTTGCCATGCTGTGGATGCTGTCAGAGATGGAGAAACGGCACAATGGCTGATGTTTGAGAAAAGGCGTATGACCTGCTGATTCTGGACTGGATGCTTCCTCGTGTCAGCGGTCTGGCGCTTTGTCAGAGCTATCGGGCCGCAGGCGAAACTGCGCCAATTCTGATGATTACTGATGATTACTGTCGGCTATACGACGGCTGATGAAGTATTGGGTCTGGATGCAGCAGCCAATCCATAGCAAGTACCAAAACCAGCAAGCACTAAAACCAATATGGGCGGTACTGGACTCGAACCAGTGACATCCTGCTTGTAAGGCAGGCGCTCTACCAACTGAGCTAACCGCCCGACGAAAGCACTGCGATGCAGCATTGCTTCATCGACCACGAGAATCGATTATAGCAGAATTCGCAACACCTGCTAGGATTCATAACAGTATTTCTGTTCTGCAATTCTGGCAAACGCCATGCCGTCGGGCCGTACACACGATCGCATTACCCTCTGGACCCTGCCTGTGGTGGGCGGGCTGGCGCTGGGGCTGACGCGCAGCAGCAGCCTGACGCTGATTTTGTGTGCGGGTTTTTTGGCAGGCGGGCTGCTGTTTGGGCCCGATTTGGATATTCACTCGGTACAGTTCAAGCGGTGGGGCTGGTTTCGGTGGATTTGGATTCCCTACCGGGGCAGCCTAAAGCATCGCTCGCCCCTCTCGCACGCGCCCATCACTGGAACCGTGGTGCGGATTCTGTATCTACTGGCATGGGTAGGGGCGGCCAGCTTTTTCGGACTGGCGCTGCTGAATCAAATCTGGCAGCTTGGCTGGACGTGGGGCGACATTGGTGGCGTGATGGGGCGATCGCTCCAAACACACGCCTGGGCCTGGCTGGCGTTTTGCGGCGGGCTGGAGTTGGGAGCGCTGAGCCACTACGCCGCCGACTATTTCGTGTCCAGCAGCAAGCGGTTTAAGACGCAGGGCTGGCGGGCGTTTTTGCCCAAGACACCAAAATCTAGGAAATCGAAACAACGCACGACTCGTTCCCGAAAACGGCGATCCTGAGCTGATGGCGTTGTCAGCTTATGGCTTTGCCCGGAGCAGCTTGCGATAAGCCGCCACATGCAGGTGAGCAGAGCGCTCCCAGGTATAGTGCTGGAGAATGGGCTGACTGGCCCGGACGAGGCGCTGGGCAACGGCGGGTTGGCTGAGTTCTAGCATCCCCTGGGCGATCGCCCCCACATCCTCAGGGTCAACCAGCACCGCCTGTCCAGTGGTGAGAAATTCGGTAAAGGGCGGACGGTTTGCCGTGAGAACGGGCAGCCCAGTGGCGATCGCCTCCAGCACGACTAAACCCCAGCCTTCTTTGGTGGAAGGAAACACAAACGCATCGGCGCTGCGGTAGAGGGCGGGTAGGTCTGCATCTGAAACCACACCGGGCAAGACGAGCGATCGCCCAATTTCGATTTCCAACGCCTGTACCCGCGCAAAGAACTCATCTCGATAGGACTGATAGTCAAACAGCGTCGCACCGCCCGCAATCACGAGTTGCGCGTGGGGCTGATCAGATAAAACCTGAGCAAAGGCCTTGAGTAAGAGAATAGAATTCTTGCGGGGTTCGATGCCGCCGACGGTTAGGTAGATAGGGGAGCCGTGTAGCCCAAAGGTTTGCTTGATCTGGGCTTGGCGAACCGTGGAAACGGGAGAAAAGCGATCGCCCTTCACGCCATTGATCACGCGATCGGGACGGATCTGATACTGCTGCTGAACCGCTTGCTGCCAATGCTGGCTGACGCAGAGACACAGATCGGGACGGTCAATGGAGCGATCCTGACATTCCCGCAGGTATGGACTGTTGTATGCCTCGACATGGTGAACGGTTCGCACGACGGAGGGAATCTTGCCCTGATCTCGCAGGAGAATGAGCGCATTTGCAGTGATACAGTCCTGGGCATGATAGATGTCATGCGAACCATCTTGAAGAGGGTCATTGTCCAAAAAAGTCACAACTTCTTGAATGCGCTGGCGAATTAAGTCATCCACGCCTCCCTGCACGGACAGAGCAGGAATCAGATGATAGGAACAGGATAGGTTTCGACCAAACCCTTGACCCTCTTTATCCAGCGCGTAGACACAGACGATATGCCCCTGCTGATGCAGCGCCTCTGCCAGTTCCAGCGTGTGGATAACGCTGCCTCTGGGGCGAGTGGAATAGGTGAACAGGGCAATTCGCAGGGGGCGATTGGGGTGAATCATGGGGGCGAGAATCCGGTGAGGGGCTGCTGGGCAAAATCCCAGAACGTGACGGATTCTCCCTGAGAACGCAGAACGAGTTGCGTTGTGGGCTGAATTTCGCCAATAATTTGACACGCTAGATGGCGATCGCCAAACTGTCGCTGCACGGTTTCGACTCGCTCCGGCCGCACGCTGAGTAAGAATCCGTAGCTAGGAAAGCACGTCAGCCACCAGTCCAGCGCAATGTTACGGGGCGGCACAATGGCATCCAGGTCGATTGCCGCGCCGCAGCCGGAGGTTTCCAGCAGCATTAGCGCAGTGCCGATCACGCCGCCGTTGCTGATGTCTTTGGCCGTGTCGCAGAGGCCCGCTTCGGCAAGCTGGGGCAACAGTTCCAGATCGGCGCGGAGGCGGGCAGGGTCGGCATCGGTGCTGGCGTTCCAGAAGGGATAGCGGGGATGGGCTTTGCCGCGCTGATCCACGACCATCAAGAGGCGATCGCCTGGTGTTGCCGAAAAGCTGGTCAGCAGGACGCGCGATCGCCCCAAAATCGCCACGCCAAGGGCGTTGTAAACACTGTGGCAGTTGGTGTGTCCGCCGACGATGGGAACCTGATACGCGGCGGCGGCCGCCTTCATGCCGTCGATCAGCGGCTGGCTGCGCTCGGCAGACTGGCTCCAGAGCGTGTCTACCACGGCAATCGGGCGGCCGCCCATTGAGTACACATCGCTGACGTTTACCATAACCGCAGACCAGCCCGCAAACCAGGGGTCGTTTTCCACGAAAACCGGCATCATGCCCTCCGCCGCCAGCAGCAGATAGCCGTCGCCATCGGGAATCGCGGCGCAGTCGTCACCCAGGAGAATACGGGGCGCATCCAGACGAAACGAATGGGCGATCGCCTGGATGTCTTGCTTGTGCAAAATGCCCAGGGATTCTCTCAGCTTTTTCACTCGCGTTTGAAACTGTCCTGTTGGAAACTGCCCTGCTTCGCTCACGTGCCTAGCTCGCCCGCTCGTACTGCACCGTGCTGTAGAGATTGTAGGGCATTGCAGGCCGCACCTCGGTTCCGGCCGGGTAATGGTGCAAATCAGCCTCCATGAGATGGTGGGGGCGATCGCACAGGGTCAGTTCCTCCAGAGTTTGCCAGTGCAACCGCTGAAAGAAGCGCACGTTTTGCAGTTGCACCGTTGCCAAAAACCGTTGGCAGCCCCAAGTGTGGGCGGTGGTGACTGCTTTGTAAATCAGCCCTTTGCCAATCTGCCAGCCGCGCCGATAGTCGGGATGTGTGCCCAGCCGCCCGCCATACCACAGCCCCGGTTCGGGTTCATAGATGCGGACAATGCCGACGACTTGGTCTGTTGCATTTTCAATCGCAATGATGGGATAGGCGATATCGTCAATGCTATCTACGTCGCTATCTTGAAACAAGCCCTGCTCTGTGCAAAAGATCATGCGGCGCAGGTTGAAATATTCGTTCACTTCCTGGGGCGATCGCGCCAGTTCAAAGTGATATCGATTACCGTCCATACTGCGTTCCTGGGGATGTGATTTTGGGGTTTGGATTTTGGATTTTGGGTGTCGTTTGATGTGTGAATGTGATGTGTGAGTGCTGTTTACTCGAAGGGGGTTACTCGACGGTGAACAGGGGGTTACTCGAAGGTGGACAGTGCTGAGCAAGCGCCACACTTTCCACATCCGGCCTTCATGTCGCGGGAGGACAATCCGGCTTGCCGCAGCAGTGCGCCGACCTGCTGATAGACCGCCATCATGAATTCGCTGCTGGGTGCAGGATGTTGGGCCAGCGGCGTTCCGGTAATCGGCACAAACGGCACAACGAACGGATATACGCCAAGCTGGATGAGGCGATCGCACCCCTGCACCAACGCTTCTACGGTGTCGCCCAGTCCTGCCAGCAGATAGGTGCTGACCTGCCCTCGACCAAACACCTGAATCGCCGCTTCAAACGCCCGGAAGTAATAGTCCACGGGCACGTCTGCTTTTCCGGGCATAATGCGGGCGCGAACCTCCGGCGTAATCGCCTCCAGGTGCATTCCCAGGCTGTCTACGCCCGCTGCGTGCAGCTTGGCAAACCAGGCAAAGTCGTCTGGCGGTTCGCACTGGGCTTGAATCGGCAAATCCACCCGCTGCTTTACCGCCCGCGCACACTCCGCCAGGTACGCCGCGCCGCGATCGTCCGTGTTGGGTGTGCCCGTTGTCATCACCATGTGACGCACGCCGTCTAGGCGCACGGCCGCTTCGGCCACTTCGGCAAGCTGGGCGGGCGTTTTGCGGGCGATGGTGCGGCCAGCCTCTAGCGACTTTTCAATGGCGCAAAACTGGCAAACGGTGGAGTCGTCTCGATAGCGGCGACAGGTTTGCAGCACCGTCGTCGCCAGCACGTCGTGACTGTGCAGCAGGGCAATTTTCCAGTAGGGAATGCCGTCGGCGGTGGATAGCCCATAAAACTTGGGCTGTTGGGGAAAATGCAGCGGGGCGATCGCCTCGCCATCCACGCGCAGCAGGGGCAAATCGGCGGGGTCGTCCAGAGACACAGAGAAGGGCGATCGCGCCGCCGTGTCCGTAAACACAGGCACCATTACGGTCGTGCCGTCCACGGTCACCGCCTTATGATCCGACGGGCCCGCGCCGCCTCTGCGCCCCGATGCCCCCACGCGGTCTTCAACCAGCTTCAGCCCCTGAGACTGAAGCGCCGTAATCAACTGCTGTTTGTTCATGAATCCTATGGTTCGTCGTGAAAGAGCCAGCCTCGGCAGACAGCGGATCGGGCAGCGCCGATGCGCCGTGATTATCCTGCATGACTGACCAAGCGCTGGCGTTGAGATGGAGTTGCAGCAGGTCGGGGCGAGCATAATGGCCCACCGAGTCCATCATTCGCTTGCGCTTGGTGATGAGGGAGAAGTCTAAATCGGCGATCGCCATTCCTTCGCCTTCGGTAATTGGCGGGCACAGCGGTACGCCTTCGGGACTGATAATTGCCGTGTAGCAGCCGCCCGTCAGCACCTTTTGTAGCTTTTCGTCGGGCGTGATTTGGGCGATTTGCTCCGGCAACAGCCAGCCCGTTGCGTTCACCACAAAGCAGCCCGCCTCCAGCGCATGGTGGCGAATCGTGACCTCCATCTGGTCAGCAAAGATTTGCCCCACCATCGAGCCAGGAAACTGGGCACAGTGGATCTGCTCGTGCTGCGCCATCAGAGCGTATCGCGCCAGGGGATTGTAATGCTCCCAGCAGGCCAGCGCCCCCAGGCGACCCACTGCCGTCTCCAGCACCGTCAGCCCTGCGCCGTCGCCCTGCCCCCACACCATCCGCTCGTGATAGGTCGGCGTAATCTTGCGCCGCTTCAGCAGCAAGGTTCCGTCTGCATCAAACACCAACTGCGTGTTGTACAGCGAACCGCCGTCGCGCTCGTTGACCCCCAGCACCACCACGATGCCGTAGGAGCGGGCAGCCCGGCTAACGGCATCCGTGACGGGGCCGGGCACGAGGACTGCCTCTTCGTATAGCCGCATGTGTTCCTTGCCCATCAGCACGGGCGGCTGCACAAAGGAAAAGTAGGGGTAATACGGAACGAAGGTTTCAGGAAAGACAACCAGTTGGGCCCCCGCCTGAGCGGCCTGGGCGATCGCCTGCAACACCTTCTCTGTTGTGCCTTCCCGACTGAATAAAACCGGACTGATTTGAACCGCTGCCGCTCGAACCGTGCGGGAATAATCCATCACTGTTCACCTCGTTTAATTGCTGCAAGAAGGCAGGAGCGCTGCACAATACTCAACCAGCGCCACGGAACGTGCCACATGAAAACTTGGCGCAACCAGGCAATGCTCTGCGCCGCTTCTGAAACCGATCGGCAAACCCTGCTGCGGACGGTGTGGGTGCAAACTCAAACTCCAGGCAAGGACTCCAGGCAAGGAATCGCCCGCGAAAAACTGGGAGCATCCAGGCGATCGCCCCCCTCACCCATCCACAGCCGGAAGCTGCCGGAAGATGAAACGCCGCCTTGAGGGCGATCGCCCCAAAGCAGCCAATCTGGTTCCCGCTTGCCCCCCTTTGAGAAGAGGGAACCAGAAAGCTTGAAGAAGCCTGCGGAAGCTTAGAGGTCAGGCGTTAGACAGCAGGCGACCTTAAGTTACCCAATCCGACCCAGCCCCTAACCTCCGATCCTGAATCCTCCCGAAGCCTAGAGCGTCCAGGTGTCCAGAATAAACGCGCCATCCTTGCGGTGCAGCAAGATCAAGTCCAGCACGTCGAGCGGGCTGATGGGGCGAATGCCGGGAATCAGCGACGGCTCGCCGTGTCCGTAGAGCGCTTGGAGAGCAAAGCGGCAGGCGTAGACTTTACCGCCTTCGGCCATAAACTTGCTGAGCTGGTTGTTGAAATTTTGATGACCGGGAAACGCTTCATCGCCAATCTTGGGAAAGCCGCGCTGGATGCCCAGCGTCACGCCCGGCCCATAGAGCAGCACAGAGGTTTCAAACCCTTTCCGCAATAGCCGCAGCGCTTGCAGCAGGTTTACCAAGCCAATCGAGCCTTCAAAGGCGACCGTGTGGAAGGTGATGAGCGCTTTCTCCCCCGGATCAGCTTTGACATCGGGAAATACTTTTTCCTCAAAATCAACAAAATAGTCCCCCGGCTGATGGGCAGGTGTTGTCACTTCGGGCATACGCTCCTCCTTAGAAAACGGTGAAAGACTGAAAACGGTGAAAGCTTGACGTGAAAGCTTGACGTGAAAGCCTGACAATGGCTGACGGTGCTAGTGTGCGGCACAACTTGAGATGTGTGGGAGAGGGGTGTGACGCAATCTACAATCCTCAAATGCTCATATGATGCTCATGTGATGCTTAGGTAAAGCCTGGGACGCAGTGGAGTGAACCGTTGCAGCGCAGAAAAACGATGAAGGAAAAACCATGAAGAATCCGTACTCGCCGGATGCACAGGAACCCAATGGCGATCGCCCCACGATTGAGCAATGGACTCAGAGCCTTGCGAAAACAACCGGGCACTTGACTTGAAACGTTACGAGGTTTCGGCAAGAGCAGTTTGTATCTCTTCATACAAAGCATCCAGGACTATCCATACAGGTAGCACATAAAATTTTTCTGACAGGCTTTATTCCCTTTTTTGCCAGCACCTATCGATTTAGACAGGTGAGTTAGACAGATACTTAGACAGGTAAACAGGAACGCAGAGCGTCCTCCCGCTCCTGAATCTATTCAAGAATAGGACTTACGTAGAGGGATAATTTCTCGCGGGCGCAGCCCGCGAGAAATTATCCAAAACCCAAAGGGTTTATCGCAAGTGCGTCAATCCTGCAAGAATTTAAGAGCTTATGAGCCAAAGGCGGCCACGTTCATATAGCTGGGGGGACTGGCTTGCGTCATCTTGTAGCGGGAGAGAATGTGTTCTGCCAGATATTGGGCATCGCGGGCTATGCCGGAAAAGCGCCCCGAACCCCAGGTGTAGAGCCACGGCAACCCCAGAAAATACAGCCCCCGCGCCCCTAGGACGATGCCCCGCTCGTGCCCCGGATAGCCCTTGCCGTCGAAGATGGGAATCTCGATCCACCTAAAGTCGGAGAGGTAGCCCGTACACCAGATGACGGACGTGATGTTTGCGGCTTCCAGATCGAGGGTCAGCGGTTCATCGCTGGGTTCCCAGACGGGGCGAAAGGGCGGATCAACGGGCGCGTCGATGCCGTTTTTCTCAATGTAGCCGTCGATGGTTTTCTTGATGCTTTCGGCAACTTCATCGGCATGATCCAGGTTTTGCTTGAGGTCGTCCCAGAAATAGAGCAGGCGATTTTCCTGCGGAAACGCTTCGCGATCGCCCACCTGCTTGAGCCGCCCGTGTAGCCGCATTCCCTCCAGGGCAAACTGGCGCAGGTCGATTTCGCGGCCGCCATCGCGCCCGGTCACGTAGTGGTTGGCTTTGTGGCGCACGGCTTCTTTTTGCGGATGCTGATCCACGGGCAGATCGTAGTAGCCCATTTCGTGCAGCCAGTCCACCACGTCTTTGCCACGATAGCGACGGGGCGATCGCGGCGCACCGCCCACGCAGAGGTGTACCTGCCGCCCTGCTAGGTGCAGGTCTTCGGCAATCTGGCAGCCAGACTGGCCCGTGCCCACCACCAGCACCGCGCCGTCGGGCAGTTGCTCTGGGTTGCGATATTGCGACGAGTGCAGTTGTTGAATCGAGGCAGGGAGTTGCTGGGCGATCGCCGGAATGTTGGGTCGATGATATCCCCCCGTGGCCACAACGACCTGATCGGCGGTGTAGTCGCCGTGGGTGGTGCTGAGGAAGAAGCGATCGCCCTCTTTTCGCAGGTGGCGCACCTCGATGCCTTCCAGTACAGGCGGATCAAACGCGGCGGCGTAGGCTTCGATGTATTGCACAATCTCGTCTTTGACCATGAAGCCGTTGGGGTCATCACCCGCGTAGGGAAACCCCGGTAGCTGACATTGCCAGTTGGGCGTGACCAGGCAAAACGAATCCCAGCGATATTCCCGCCAGGAATGGCCGATTTTGTGCTTTTCAAAGACGAGATGGGCGATGCTCCGCTGCTTCAGGCAATAGCTCATGGATAATCCAGCCTGGCCGCCCCCCACCACAATGACGGGATAGTGCTGTTCCAAAACGTACCTCCGGTTTGCCGAACCCTGGGATTGAAAGAAACCTGCTGATCGTCAGGTTAGGAGGTTGCAAATAGGAAAAATTGTGCGCTTGGCTACGATGCACCCTAGTCTCACCATAAGGGCAGGTGGGGTAGAGGGAAGGGCGATCGCCCCCAGTTTTTTTCCAGTGCTTTTGAAGATTACCTAACAAAATCAACAGGCATTCTGGCTCTGTTCGCGTTCGTCCTGCCCCAAAGTCGTTACCTTAATTTAAGGCCCTCCCCCGGTTTGATCCCCAGATCAGACAATGGAAAGAGTAAAAGCCCGTCAAGCCCCCGCTCAAATCCCAAATCCTTGATGTGCAGCTTTTCCAGTCTGCCCTCACCCTAAATCTTTCTCCCAGAGCGGGAGAGGGACTTCCGAGCCGGACGGCTCCCCTCCTCCCCGCTTGGAAGAAGGGGCTGGGGGATGAGGGTGTTCTTAAAACTGCACACCGCCTTCACACCAAACTTATTAGGAGTGTTTACCTGTGGTAAGCAATATTGCCCAAACCCAATACGAACCCAAGACCCAGGCGATCGCCCGCCAACTGCTCAGCGCCACGCGGGAAAACCGCTCCTTTTTTGCCCAGATGCGCGACCAGATGAACATGAGCGAAAAACTGCTGGGCTGGACGATGGGCAACCCAGGGCTGCGGGTGCAGTTGTTTCACTTCATCGACGCGCTGCCCGCCCTGCAAAGCAAACCCGAAATTGCCCGCCATCTCCAGGAATATCTCAGCAAGGAAAATGTGGAACTGCCCGCCGCGCTGAAGGGAATGCTGAACTTCGCCAGCCCCGATTCGATGCCTGGCCAGGTGGCCGCGACAACCGTTTCCACCGCCGTTGAAACCCTCGCCCACAAGTACATTTCTGGCGAAACCATTAAACAGGTGATTAAAACCCTGGAGCAGCTTCGCAAAGAAAAAATGTGCTTTACCGTGGATCTGCTGGGCGAGGCGGTAATCACGGAGGTCGAAGCGCAATCGTACCTCGATCGCTACCTGGAACTGATGACGGAACTGACGGCGGCATCCCAGTCCTGGCCAACGATTCCGCAAATTGACGAAGCCGATGGCGAACCCCTGCCGAAGGTGCAGGTGTCGGTGAAGCTGACGGCGTTTTATTCGCAGTTTGACCCGCTGGACGCAAAGGGCAGCCAGGAACAGGTGAGCGATCGCGCTCGTATCCTGCTGCGCCGCGCAAAGGAACTCGGTGCTGCCGTCCATTTCGACATGGAGCAATACGCCTACAAAGACCTGACGATTTCCATCCTCAAGCAAATTTTGATGGAGGAGGAGTTTCGCAGCCGCAGCGACATCGGCGTGACGCTCCAGGCCTACCTGAAGGACACCGAAGCCGACCTGAAGGGGCTGATCGAGTGGGCGAAAGAACGCGGCACGCCAATCACTATCCGCCTGGTGAAAGGGGCCTATTGGGATCAGGAAACCATCAAAGCCGCCCAGCACGGGTGGGATGTGCCCGTGTTTCAGCATAAGGAATCGACCGATGCCAACTTCGAGAAACTGACGCGCCTGCTGCTGGAAAATCACGAATATCTCTACGCCGCGATTGGTAGCCACAACGTGCGATCGCAGGCCCATGCAATGGCGATCGCCCAAGAACTCAACATCCCCCGCCGCCGCATCGAGTTTCAGGTGCTTTACGGTATGGGCGACAAGCTGGCCAAGGCAATGGTGAACCAGGGGCATCGCGTCCGGGTCTATTGTCCCTACGGCGACCTGATTCCCGGCATGGCCTACCTCATTCGCCGCCTGCTGGAAAATACCGCCAACACCTCCTTCCTGCGCCAAAACCTGGAGGAGCGCCCGGTGGAGGAACTATTAGCCATTCCGCAGATGCGAGATCAATGGGGACAGGAGGCGCATCAGCCCAGCCGCCCACCCGCCTCCCACGCCTTCGCCAACGCCCCAGATACGGACTTTTCGATTGCCGAAAAGCGCGATCGCGCTCTCGCTGCTATCCAAACCGTGCGTCAGCAGTTGGGGCAAACCTATCTGCCGCTGGTGAATGGGCAGCGGGTGAATACGCTGGAGGTGATCGAGTCGGTGAACCCGTCGAATCCGTCGGAAGTGGTGGGCAAGGTGGGGCTGCTGAGCATTGACCAAGCAGAGGGGGCGATCGCCGCTGCCAAGGCCGCCTTCCCCGCCTGGAAGAATACGCCTGCAAAGGAACGCGCCGCCATTCTGCGCCGTGCGGCAGATCTGATGGAACAGCGTCGCGCCGAACTCTGCGCCTGGATGGTGCTGGAAACGGGAAAGGTGCTGGGCCAGGCAGATCCAGAAGTGTCGGAGGCGATCGACTTTTGCCGCTACTATGCCAAGGAGATGGAACGGTTGGATGCGGGCGTAAACTTCGACGTAGTAGGCGAAACCAACCGCTACCACTACCAGCCACGCGGCATTTCGCTGATCATCTCGCCGTGGAACTTTCCGCTGGCCATTCCCACGGGCATGACGGTTGCCTCCCTTGTCGCGGGCAACTGCACATTGCTCAAGCCTGCGGAAACATCGTCTGTGATTGCCGCTAAGCTAGCGGAAATTTTGATTGAGGCAGGCGTTCCCGCTGGCGTGTTCCAATACATTCCCAGCAAAGGTTCCACCGTGGGCGCACACTTGGTCAAACATCCCGATGTTCACATGATTACCTTCACGGGTTCCCAGGAAGTGGGCTGTCGCATTTACGCAGAAGCCGCTATCCTGCAACCGGGCCAGCGCCATCTCAAGCGCGTGGTGGCCGAAATGGGCGGCAAGAATGCGATTATCGTAGACGAAAGCGCTGACCTGGATCAGGCTGTGCAGGGCGTGGTCTATTCTGCGTTCGGCTATAGCGGTCAGAAGTGTTCCGCCTGCTCTCGCGTCATCGTGCTGGAACCCATCTACGACACGTTCGTCAATCGGCTGATCGAGGCGACAAAATCGCTGCACGTTGGTATCGCCGAGTCGCCCGATACCAAGGTTGGCCCCGTGATCGACGCGCAGGCCCAAAACCGCATCAAAGCCTACATTGAAAAGGGGAAGGAAGAAGCAACCCTGGCGCTGGAAATGCCCGCGCCCGATAATGGCTATTTCGTCGGCCCGACGATCTTTACCAACGTTCCGCCCAACGCCAAGATTGCCCAGGAGGAAATCTTTGGCCCGGTGCTGGCGGTGATCAAGGCGACGACGTTTGATGAAGCGATGGACATTGCTAACGGCACGCTCTACGCGCTGACGGGCGGCATCTACTCGCGCACGCCCTCCCACCTCGATCGCGCCAAAGCCGAGTTCGAGGTCGGCAACTTGTACATCAATCGCCACATCACGGGGGCGATCGTAGCGCGGCAGCCCTTCGGCGGCTTCAAGCTCTCTGGCGTTGGCTCCAAGGCAGGCGGCCCAGACTACCTGCTGCAATTCCTAGAGCCGCGCCACATCAGCGAGAATATCCAGCGCCAGGGCTTCGCTCCGATCGAAGGTGCAGAGCAGTAGCAGTTTCCTCGCTGCCGGGATACGCCACCATATCCCGGCAGTTCTTTTATCTATTCCACAAAACCATGACCATTTTTCAGGCCAAGCAACTCTCCATTGCAGATGTTCACGAGCGTCTTGGGTTTCAGCGACGCTATGCCCCTTCCTTCGAGCCATTTCTGGTGCTGGAACCTATTACACCTAGAGAACAGGAGGAACTGCGGCAAATTCGCAATGATTTTGATGCATACCTGGTGGAAGGTAAGGTATCGGAAGGCATGGTGGAGGCGCTCACGGTGCTTCCACTGCTGAGGCTCGCTGGCTACTATCGCCCGCCCATTAAACTTCGCCTAGAAGAAAGCATTGCGCTCATTCAAACGGAGGATGAAGAGATCCAAATCGCAGGTCGACCAGACCTTTTGGCAGTTCACAAAAACAACGCTGAGCCGCTGCTTTGGGTGCTGATTGTTGAAGCTAAAAATAGTCCAAAAAAAACAGAAACGTTACTACAGTGGCAAGCAGAAGTGCCATACCCTGAAGGCTCAGCTATTGGTGGATTTTGAGAACGGGCAGGTGATTGCGACTGCAATCGACCAAGGCAAGACGCATGACTTCAAGCTGCTCAAACGAAGTCGCCTACCCTTGGTATCGTCGCAGTTATGTTTAGCTGACCGCGGGTATCAGGGATTTGCCAAGCGTCATACTGGAGCTTGTACGCCCACCCAAAAACCACGCAACCAACCGTTAGCCGAGGACGAGAAGCAACACAATCGGGCATTAGCGAGACTGCGGGTGAGAGTAGAGCATGTGATTCGTCGCTTCAAGATCTTTCGCATCTTTTCAGGGCGCTATTGCAACCGGAGACGACGCTTTGGCTTGCGCTCGAACTTGATTGCAGGACTACTCAACTACGAACTGGCACACGCTTCCTGATTCATGCAGGAGGTCTATTGAATTCATGACTGGATTCCTGAAAGCGTTCCGTTTATTGAACTTTTACGTGTCTTTCAGCGTGACTTAAACCATAAAATCACGACAGAATTACGACACTCATCCGCTGCACTAGCTGTCATTTCAACGGGGCTTTTGGATCGCAGCACCGCCAGCAGTGACTTCTTGCTAAACCAAGCTCGGCTCTAGCAAGGCCCCCTGCATCCGGCTGAGCCAGTCGATCAGGTTCTCTAGCTGGAGATCGGCGCTGAGGGCCCCCAGTCCGCGCACAGTGACTTTGCCGGGGGTGTAGACAAAGCGGGGTTGCAGGTGGCTGGGCAGCTTGTCCTTCAGCAGGTTCCAGGCGGGTTCTTCCATTGGCGTTTCTAGCAGGATGTGCTGCTTGCCGTCGGGCTTGATGCGCGAGAAGCCCAGTTTCTTGGCAATCTGCTTTAGCTCCACCACGCGGAACAGTTGCAGCGCGGCGGGGGGAATGGGGCCATAGCGATCGCTCCAATCCACCGCAATCTCGGTCAATTCCTGCTTGGTCTGGGCAGCGGCGACGGCGCGATAAGCGCTCATCTTTTGATCCAGGTCGGGGATATAGTCGGCGGGGATGAAGGCAGTGAGGCGTAGGTCGATCTGGGTGTCGTCCACCTGGGGAATTTCCTGCCCGCGAATTTCCTTGATGGCTTCCTCCAGCATTTCCATATACAGGTCAAAGCCGATCGCGTCCATCTGCCCCGACTGCTCTGCCCCCAGCAGATTGCCCACGCCGCGAATCTCCATGTCGCGCATGGCCAACTGATAGCCAGAGCCAAGCTGGGTAAATTCCTGAATGGCACGCAGCCGCTGACGGGCGGTTTCCGTAAGCTGGCTTTGTTTTGGGTAAAATAGCCACGCATGGGCCTGGATGCCCGCGCGGCCGACCCGTCCCCGGAGTTGGTAAAGCTGGGACAGACCGAACTTCTGCGCGTCTTCGATCAGAATCGTATTCACACGGGGGATGTCCAGCCCCGATTCGATAATGGTGGTGCAGACGAGGATATCCGCCTCGCCGTTGTTGAAGGTGAGCATGGTGGCTTCCAGTTCGCCTTCCTGCATCTGCCCGTGGGCGATCGCCATCCGCACCCCCGGCACCATTTCCCGAATCTTGGCGGCGGTTTCCTCAATGCCCTCCACCCGTGGCACCACGTAAAACACCTGCCCACCGCGATCGAGTTCCTGCCGAATTGCCGTCCGCACCATCTCTGGGTCGTAGGGCGACAGGTGCGTCTTGATGGGGCGGCGGGAGGGCGGCGGCGTGGTAATCAGGCTCATTTCGCGCACGCCCGACAGCGCCATGTAAAGCGTCCGGGGAATCGGCGTGGCGCTGAGGGTCAGCACGTCTACCTGGGTTTTCAGGGTTTTGATTTTTTCCTTCTGGTTCACGCCAAAGCGCTGCTCTTCGTCTACCACCAGCAGCCCCAAGTCTTTGAACTGCACGCCCTTACCCAAAAGCTGGTGCGTCCCCACCACCACATCCAGTTCCCCAGAGGCGAGGCGCTTCAGGATGTCCTGCTTTTCGGCATTGGTACGAAAACGGTTCAGCAGACCGACCTGAATCGGGTATGGGGCAAAGCGCT
The DNA here is from genome assembly GCF_032705245.1 of Thermoleptolyngbya oregonensis NK1-22. GTDB lineage: Bacteria > Cyanobacteriota > Cyanobacteriia > Elainellales > Elainellaceae > Thermoleptolyngbya > Thermoleptolyngbya sichuanensis. The sequence continues at coordinate 5,172,336 of NZ_CP053540.1, read as the reverse complement.
CCTTCAGGGTGTGGTAATGCTGCTGCGTCAAAATCGTCGTCGGCGCGAGCAGGGCGACCTGTTTCCCAGCGGTGATCGCCTTGAAGATGGCGCGGATGGCGACTTCCGTTTTGCCGAAGCCCACATCGCCGCAGACCAGCCGATCCATCGGGCGATCGCCCTCCATATCCCGCTTCACGTCCTGAATCGCCTTGAGCTGGTCGGTCGTGGGCTGGTAGGGGAACGAGTCTTCCATTTCCTCCTGCCAGGGCGTATCCGGCGGGTAGGCGTGGCCCTGCTGCTGGGCCCGCTGGGCGTAGAGTTGCAGCAGGTCAAAGGCGACTTTCTTAATCGCCTTGCGAACCTTTTGCTTGGTGCGTTCCCAGGCTTTGCCCGTCATTTTGCTGAGTTCGGGTTTGCCCTCGCCCACGCCGCGAAACCGCGACAGCGCATTCACCTGATCCGCCGCCACCCGCAGCAGCCCGTCGGCATATTTCAGCACCAGATATTCGCGGGTTTCGTTGTCCAGCGTCAGGCTTTCCAGCTTGATGAACTGGCCAATGCCGTGGTTTTTGTGGACGACGTAATCACCCGGTTGCAGCTTGTTCGGGTCAACTTGTTTGGAGGCGGCGCGGCGACGCTTGCGGACGTAGCTGGGCGTGGCCAGGGTGTGCTGCCCAAAAAACTCGCGGTCGGTGATGACGACGATGCGGAACGTTGGCAGAATGAAGCCCTCTAGCTCTGCCAGACCGGAATACTTCACCGCTGTCGGCACGCGGTTTGCCTGGAGCCGATCGATGGCCGGATAGTCGTGGGGGTTGGGGATGAACTGTGCCGGACAGTCGTGTTCTTGCAACAGCGCCACCGACCGCGACGGCTGCGCCGAAATCAGCCAGATCCCAAACTGGCGATCGCGCTCCTGGCGAATCGTCTCTGCCAAGCGCCCAAACTGGTGCGGCACGGCGGGAACCGGGCGGCTCGACAGGTTCAGCCCGCTGCCCTCCTCCGCCAGTTCGGAAAGGTGTAGACAGAGGAAGCGATCGCACGCCGCAAGGGACTCCGTAAACGGTCGGTGGGTCTTGGGGAGGGTTGGAGCCGGGGGAGATTGCGCGGCCACGCCGTCGCCCGCTGGCCCCTGCCCCTTGGATATCTCGCGCCAGTGGTCGTCCGCATGGTCAAACCAGCGATCGCCATGCGCCTGACACTGCTCCACTTCATCAATGGCGACCAGGGTATTCTCTGGCAAATAATCCAGCAGCGACGCGGGCCGCTCAAACGCCAGCCCCAAAAACCGCCGCGCCCCTTCCAGCCGCCTGCTTTCCGCCAGCCGCTCTGCCTCTTCCGGGGATAGGTACGGCTTAAGAAGCTCCAAACTTTCTGCCAAATCGCCCTGACCGCTGGCCCCCAATCCCAACAACACCATCGGCGCAAAATCCGTTGCCGTCAGCACCAACTGGGGCACATTGTCGAGCGATCGCTGGCTGGCGGGGTCAAACTCGCGGATCTTCTCTAGCTCATCGCCAAATAGCTCCAGGCGCACGGGCAACTCCGCCGCCACCGGAAACACGTCGATAATGTCTCCCCGCTGGCTCCACTGCCCCTCCGTTTCCACCATCGCTACTTTTTCGTAGCCCAGCAGCGCCAGTTGGCGGCTGAGGGATTTCAGGTCAATTTCCAAGCCCTGGGTCAGCGTGATGCAAAACTGGCGAAACGTCTCCACGGGCGGCAGGTGCGGCTGGAGCGATCGCTCGGTGGACACAATCGCAAGCTGAGACGGCTGGGGCAACGACTCGACCCGCGCCAGATCTGCCAACACCTGCAACTGCCCCCAGGTCATTTCCGATTCGGGGTCAAAGGGTTCGTAGGGCGACGCTTCCGACGTGGGGTAAAAATGCACCGTGTTCCAGCCCATCGCCTCCAGTTGGGCCGTCCAGCGGCCGGCTTCCTCCAGCGTGGCGGCAATCACCAGCAGCGGGCGCTGGGCCACCTGGGCCAAGGTAGAGGCGACCAGTCCCTTGGGCAGGCGGGCGATGCCATTGAGAATGAGGCGGCGCTGCTGGTTCAGCTTGGTGAGCAGTTCGGACGTGAGGGGCGATCGCCCCATGACGCGACAAATTGACGAAAACGCCATATCAGTTGGGGTTTCGGGAGGCGGTGATTGAGCAAAGGATTGAGCAAAGACTGTTGACCATTGTAAAGCGCTGCCAGAGATTCAGGATTTGGGAAACCGCTTCCGGAGAGATGGGTCAGGGCCCAAGATTCAGGAAATCGGTTCCAGAGGTCAGGTCAAATCCGTCGCCGCTCCCCTGGCCGCTTGCGAGAAAATCTGCTGATCCTACAATTTCACCCTAGCCGAGGTGCTACCTTCGTCTATAAGTTTGCGAGATGCGCTTGCGAATTTGGCTGGCGAAACCTGACTGGCGAAACCTGGCTGGCAAAACCTGGCTGGCAAAACCTGGCTGGCAAAACCTGGCTGGCAAAACTAAGCCTGCAAGCGCTTGCAAGCTTGCCTTGACTTCTAAACGCAATATCTAAACGCAATATCTAAACGCAATATCTAAACGCAATGTGCAACGTTGCTGATTCCCCTCCCCCTTTTCTGGTATACCGAAGGCTTCAAGCTCTCTCCCAGAGCAGGAGAGGGACTCCAAGCCTTTCTTGCTCCCCTGCTCCCGGTTTGGGAAAAGGGGTTGGGGGAGGAGGGCAGCTTGGAAGTTGCACATCGCGTCTTCGTAGCTTCCAAACATAACTTCCAAAAACGCTGTCTATCCCCTTTTGCCGGACGCTGGTCGCTGCCGGATACTGCCACCAATGCCTTCCGTTGCTGTTGAAGTTTTAATCGTGCTGCTGCTGATTTTGGCAAATGGCATCTTTGCGATGTCGGAGATGGCTATTGTGTCTGCCCGCAAAATCCGTCTTCAGGAGATGGCCGAACGAGGCGACAAAAAAGCCCAGGCCGCGATAGAACTGGCGACTTCTCCCAATCGGTTTCTCTCAACGGTGCAGGTTGGCATTACGCTCATCGGCATTCTGGCGGGCGCGTTTGGCGGGGCGACGATTGCAAATACGCTAGCAGGGGCGATCGCCCAGGTGGCCGCGCTTGAACCCTACAGCAGGGCGATCGCCCTTAGCGTCGTCGTCCTAACGATCACCTACCTCTCGCTGATTATTGGCGAACTGGTGCCCAAGCGCATCGCCCTCAGCAGCCCCGAAAAAATCGCCAGGGCAGTCTCTCGCCCCATGCGCTGCCTCTCGTCTCTGGCCTATCCGCTGGTGCATTTGTTGAGCGCTTCCACTGAAGGCATCCTGAAACTGGTGGGTGTAAATCAGTCTTCTGATGAACCCCTGGTGACGGAAGAAGAAATTAAGGTGATGGTACGCCAAGGCGCAGAGGCCGGCATGTTTGATGCAGCCGAGCAAGACATGGTGGAGCGAGTGTTTCACCTAGGCGACCAGCGCGTTAGCGGCCTGATGACTCCGCGCTTGGAAATTGTCTGGCTGGATCTCAACGATCCTGAACACATTAACCGCCAAAAAATCATTGAAAATGGACATAGCCGCTATTTGGTTTGTCAGGAAACGCTAGACAACGTACTGGGTGTGGCTCACGTCACCGATCTGCTTTCCCGCAGCCTGTCCAACCAGCCCTTTGACCTGGCGGGCAACCTGCGGCAGCCGCTCTTTGTGCCCGAATCCAGCCCCGCGCTGAAGGTGCTGGAGTTGTTCAAACAGTCCAGCACCCACCTGGCCATCATCGTGGACGAATACGGCGTGGTGCAGGGCATTGTCACGCTGAATGACGTGATGGAAGTCATCATTGGCGATGTGCCGATGGCAGACCACGGGTTTGAAGCCGCCATCGTGCAGCGCGAGGACGGCTCCTGGCTGCTAGACGGCATGTTGCCCATCGACAGGCTCAAGGAGCTGTTCGACCTTGACGAACTGCCGGATGAAGACCGAGGCAACTATCAAACGCTGGGAGGCTTTGTAATCATGCAGCTTGGCCGGATTCCCGCCGCCGCCGATTATTTCAACTGGCACAACCTGCGGTTTGAGGTGATGGATATGGACGGCAATCGGGTGGATAAGATGCTGGTGATGCCAGTGGTGCAGAAGGAAGAGGGCGGTCTGGGGGAATGAGTTGCGAATCGGGAAAATAGCGGGATGATGGAATCAGGCAATGCTGGGAGATGCCAATCCCCCTTCACCCTCGATACTTCGATACCCCGATCTTCCAACGCTTCCAATGCTCGAACTCTTTCTGGCGGAACTGCGCCGAAGCTGGATTCAACTGCTGCGATACTCCACCGAGGCGATCGCCGGAATCGTCATTACCACCGTCGTCTTCTACGGGCTGTTTCTGAGTGCGCGGTATATTGCCGGGCCAAACTTGCAATTTGGCGATCGCCTTGATGCCGTGGTGATTGGCTACGTGCTGTGGACGCTGGCGCTGTTCATCATGAGCGACGTGGCGGGCAACTTGCAGCGCGAGGCACAGACGGGCACGCTAGAGCAGCTATTTCTATCGCCCTACAGCCCGCCCCGGCTCTTCCTGACGCGGGCGCTAGCCAGCCTAACGATTCAACTGACGCTGATTGCCTGCATTCTCGGCGTAATTTCCCTGCTCACGGGAACGCGGCTGTCCTTTCCGCCTGCGGTGCTGCCTGCCTTTGCCACGGTGCTGCTAGGAGCCTACGGGCTGGCCTTTGCGATGGGGTCGCTGTCGCTGTTGCTAAAGCAGGTGCAGCAGCTTTTGGGAATCTTTCAGTTTGCGCTGCTGTTTTTGCTGGCGGTGCCGTCGGAAACTTGGTCAGGGCCAATGCGGCTGCTGGGGCTGCTGCTGCCGATGGCTCCGGGTGCGGGGCTGATGCGCGATGTGATGGCGCGGGGCGTGCCGCTCAAGGCCGGCAACTTTGGGCTGGCGCTGCTAAATGGTGCGATTTACTTTGCGCTGGGGCTGACGCTGTTTCACCTGGCCGAGCGCGAAACCAAGCGGCGCGGTAAGCTGGCAGGCTACTAATAAAAGTCTGGGAACAGATAAGAGTCTGGGAACAGATAAGAGTCTGGGAACAGAAAAAAATTGAGGAATATTGCGCTGATTTTTCTGGGATGGTAGGCTATGAACTTTCAAGCCCGACTTTTGGGCGAATAGCGTCCAGAAACTCTGGTTTTCTTTGAAATTCTCTAATAAATTCATCGGCGACTTGGCGGATTTTGTTCAGCCTTTTATGTCGATTTGATGCAGTCTAGCGATTTAGGTGACTTTGTAGCGCAAGCCTGGTATCGATTCTCGATTTTAGATTTGCGATTTCGGAGCGCTAGTCAAGCCTCTGCGTAACTCCCAGGCATTTCATCCAGCGCGACTCTCAGGAAACTCGATAGGGTGTATCCCACTTTTGTAACCCTCACCCTAAATCCCTCTCTCAAAGCGGGAGAGGGACTTCCAATCCGGCTCCCCTTCTCCCACAGCGGGAGAAGGGGCTGGGGGATGAGGGCAAGCTTGCATAACTGGGATGCGCCCACTCGATATAAGCCCCAATCTCTAACTCTTAACTTCCAATCCCTGGTCTCTAAATATGCCTGAAGGCCCAGAAATCCGCCGTGCTGCGGACGAAATTGAACGTGCCATTACTCGCGAGCCTGTCCAAGATATTTTCTTTGCCTTTGAGCATCTGAAGCCCTACGAAGACAAACTGAGGGGCGATCGCATTCTAAACGTGCAAACACGCGGCAAGGGAATGCTGATTCGCTTTGCCTGCCAGTTGAATATCTACAGCCACAATCAGCTTTACGGCATCTGGTACGTCCGCAAAGCCTACGATTTCCCACAAACGAAGCGTCAACTCCGCCTTGCAATTCACAATAACCAAAAATCTGCCCTGCTCTACAGCGCCTCGGATATCGAAGTGCTGCGAGAAGACGAGCTAATACAGCACCCCTTCTGGAGCCAGGTCGGGCCCGACGTGCTGGATTCCGCCGTCAGCGTTGAACAAGTCGTTGCCCGATTGCTCGATCCCCGCTTTCACCGTCGCGGGCTGGTGTCGCTGCTGCTAGATCAGAAATTTCTCTGCGGTTTGGGCAACTATCTCCGCAGCGAGGTGCTGTTTGTGGCGGGTGTGCATCCTAGCCTGCGCCCGATGGACTGCACCCCAGAGCAAATAACTGGACTGGCTGAGGCGGCGATCGCCCTCGCCCGCCAGTCCTACACCACAGGCGGCATCACCAATGACCTGGCCCGCGTCGCTCAGCTCAAACAGCAAGGCCTCAGCCGGGGCCAGTATCGCTTTCATGTGTTCAACCGCGACGGACAGCCCTGCTGGGTTTGCCAAACGCCCATCGAGAAGAACATGCTGGGCGGACGACGGATTTACTACTGTCCGGTTTGTCAGAGCAAGGGCGTAAGTCCTGTCTTTGATTAGATAGCGCTTAGATCGCGCTTTGAGCAGCGCTTTGAATAAAATGCCTGAACGCCCCCAAGAGACTTGACTGGCACGCCAAAATTGCCCATCCAAAATCCAAAATCGCCCATCCAAAATCGCTAGTATCCCAACTCGCTATCACGCTTCCTCAGACGTGCGACAATAGGCTACGATCTTTTTCCCTTTTTTGCTCCCGGAATCCCATTTGGCATGGCGCTTACCAATTTGCGATCGCTCCGATTTTTACGCACGACACAGCGGCCGAGTTTGTCGGTGCAAATGATGTGGGTGGGCGTGGCGATCGTGGCAGTGTTTGTGCTGGCGGCGCTGCTGGCTCCGCTGTTTCACACCTGGGGCTGGCTGCAAGACCCGCTGGAGGCGCTGGCGAACCCAATTCATGAACCACCGTCGGCGGCACACTGGTTTGGCACCGATCGACAGGGCTACGACATTTTTGCTCGCACCCTCTATGGCGCACAGGCGGCGCTGAAGGTAGTGGTGCTGGCGACGGCGCTGAGCGTGCTGGTGGGCGTGCCGTTGGGAATGCTGAGCGGCTATTTGGGCGGCTGGCTAGACCGAGTGCTGCTGTTTCTGATGGACACAATCTACACGCTGCCGGGGCTGCTGCTATCGGTGACGCTGGCGTTTGTGGTGGGGCGGGGCGTGCTAAATGCGGCGATCGCCCTCAGCATTGCCTATGTGCCGCAGTATTACCGCGTCGTGCGAAACCACACCGTCAGCGTCAAAACCGAGCTATTTATAGAAGCGGCGCAGTCGATGGGTGCGTCCACCTGGCGCGTTTTGAGCAAGTACCTCTTTGCCAACGTAATCCAGAGCGTGCCCGTGCTGTTTACGCTCAACGCTGCCGATGCTGCGCTGACGCTGGGAGGACTTGGCTTTTTGGGACTGGGCTTGCCCGACCAAACCCCTGAATGGGGCGCAGATCTCCGCCAAGCTCTGGATGCACTGCCAACCGGCATCTGGTGGCCCGCCCTCTTCCCCGGCCTCGCCCTAACGCTATTGGTCACGGGCCTCTCTCTGGTCGGCGAGGGGCTGAATGAGTTTATTAACCCCCTGCTGCGGCGAGAAAACTGGAAGTAGAGTCCCTATGCCCTATGTAATCGGCATCGACCTCGGCGGCACGGCAATCAAACTGGGTCGGTATGACGCTCAGGGAACGTGCGCTGCATCCGTCACCGTGCCCACGCCACAACCACCCCAGCCAGAGCAGGTGGTCGAGGCGATGGTGGCGGCGATCGCCCAGGTTGACCCCCAAAACGAGGCGATCGCCCTTGGGGTGGGCACGCCAGGCCCAGCAGACGCAGCGGGTCGGGTGGCGCGGGTGGCGATTAACCTCGGCTGGCAGGATGTGCCCTTGGCGGACTGGCTGGAGGCGAGGACAGGCAAACCGACGGTGCTGGCCAACGATGCCAACTGTGCGGGGTTGGGCGAAAGCTGGCTGGGGGCAGGGCGCAACTTTCGCGACGTGATCTTGCTGACGCTGGGGACGGGCGTGGGCGGGGCGATCGTGCTGGATGGCAGGCTGTTTTCGGGGCGGCAGGGCACGGGCGGCGAACTGGGGCTGATTACGCTCAACCCGCAGGGGCCAGAGTGCAACAGCGGCAATCGCGGTTCCCTGGAGCAATATTGCTCGGTGCAGGCGATTCGACGGCGCACGGGGCTAGAGCCAGGAGAACTGGGCCGCAGAGCCAAGGCGGGAGATCGGGAGGCGATCGCCTTTTGGCAAGAATACGGACGCGACCTCGGCGCGGGCATCGCCAGCCTGGTGTATGTCCTCACGCCAGAAGCGGTGATTCTCAGCGGCGGCATCAGCGCCAGCTTCGAGTTTTTCTACCCGACGCTGTGGGAGGAACTGCAAACCCGCGTGCTGCCCAGTTCCCGCGAAGGACTGCGCGTGTTGCCTGCTGCCCTGGGCAATCAGGCCGGTGAGGTAGGCGCGGCCAAGCTGGCGTGGGAGTTGGTAAGGGCACAGGGGTTGCGAAGCGATGGACTGGAGCAGGCTAGCGGGATGGAGTCGCCGACCTCCGGCTCCCTCCGCCAACTGGAAATGGCCTACTGGCTGGCTTCCGAACAGGCGCGGTTCCATGCCGGGTTTCTGGCGCGGGTGTCTCACGAATTGCGATCGCCCATTAACGGCGTAATCGGGCTACAACAGTTGATTCTCAACGACCTATGCGATAGCCCAGAGGAGGAGCGTGAGTTTGTGCGACAGGCCAATGGCGCAGCCCAAAAGATGCTGGGGCTGCTGGATCAGGCGATCGCCATTTCGCGCATTTCGCAAGACTTTCGCAAGCTGGAGCTACAGCCTGTACAGCTTGCAGGAACGTTTCTGACAGTGGGCGATCGCACCCAGCTTTTGGCCCGCAGCCGCAATTTGCAGCTAGAAATCCTCCCGCCCAGCCCAGCGTATTACGTGCTAGCCGATCCGCAGTGGTTGCAGCAGGGGTTGGTGAGCCTGGTGAGCGGGGCGATCGCCACCATGCGCGACGGCTCGATTCGCCTAACGGCGGCAATTGACGCACCCACCAAGCTAGCCCGGCTAATCCTGGAAGACACGCGCCCCGCCGAGGCCTGGCAGGAACCCCTCGACCAGTTAGCTGCCCTGTCGCAAAATCCCAAAATTACCCGCAGCAGCGGCTATGTGCCCGTGGCTCAGCTTTCGCCGGGATCGAGTCTGCTGGCATTTCAATCCATCCTGGAGGCAATGGGCGGACGGCTGGAATTGCTGAATACGCCCACCGAAAATAGCCCCCTGTCGCGCTTGCAAATAACCCTGCCCCTGATTCAAGAAGAAGACTAGTATCAATTCTCTAAATACCCGCTCCACCAGAAGTGTTGAATTGAGACATAAAACTTTATATGCAACCCTATAAAGCTCCTACGAGTGTCTCTGGCAGGATCTCATAGCTGCAATGAACAATCGAACAGCGGCGGCTCAATTTGAGTTGAAAGTAGCGCAACTTATTTCGAGATCTGGGTCAAGCCGCACACTCCCAGCCGCTTTCGGGTCAGCCGCAGAGGTTGAGTAGCGACAGACTTGGGTTAGTGTGCGATGTCCCAAAAGGTATCCGGGGGCGATCGCCCAAAGGTACGGGTGCTGAGAGGGACGGGCGATCCAATCTTCTCATTCGCAACACGCCAACCCTGGCTCACCCCGCAGGCAGCGTCACCGTGAATACTGTCCCCTTGCCCAGTTCGCTGTCTACCTGGATCTGCCCGTGGTGGTTTTCAGTAATCACCTTGGCGATCGCCAGTCCAAGGCCAGAGCCACCGCTGGCCTTGCTGCGGCTATCAGAGGTGCGGGCGGGGTCCACGCGATAGAAGCGATCAAACAGGTACGGCAGTGATTCCGCAGGAATGCCTGTCCCGGTGTCACGAACTTGAACCTGAACATGCGCTGGATTGTGCTTATTTCGACTCACCGAAACGGTCACTTTGCCGTTCGCAGGCGTGTACTGAATCGCGTTGCCGATTAGGTTCGTAAACAGGCGAATGAGCTGATCGCGATCGCCCTGTATCTGCACGGCATCAGGCAATTGCTGAAGCTCTGGAGTGATTTCCAAATTCAGCGATACGGGCTTATCGGCAGCGATGCTCTCCTGTTCCTCTAGCACCTCTTCTAGCAGCATAGGCAGGGCGATCGCCTCTCGTCGGGCCAGCTTTGTACCGCTGTCTTGCCGCGCCAGAAACAACAGATCATCCACCAGCCGCCCCAGTCGCCGCGTCAGCCGCTCGATCACTTTGAGCTGCTGCTGCTGCATCGCAGGGTCAGGTTCCGCATCGGCCAGCGCCACCTGCACGTTGGTCTGGATCACAGCGATGGGGTTTCGCAATTCGTGCGACGCATCGGCAGTGAACTGCTTCAGCCGTTGATAAGACTCGCGCACCGGGGCCATCGCCAACTCCGACAGCAGCCAGCCGATGCCTGCCACTGTGCCCACCAGCAGCGCCGTTCCCAGCGCCAGATCGCGGATGAGCTGTCGCGTGGGCTTCGTGACTTCAAACCAGGGATGGCTGACGCGCAGATAGCCCAGCAGTTGACCGCCCGCCTCGATGCGCTGCGTCACCTGTCGCAGCAGCAAATCTTCCGTTACATGAACCGTTTCGCCGTTGCTGTTGGGATGCAGCGGAATCTCTGGCGTAGAGGAAAACGTAGACCAGAGCAGTGTTCCCGCCGGGTCGAACCATTCCAGGTCGATGTGGTCGTCTTCTACCGAGTCGGAGTCGTCGCGAAAGCTGGCCTCGATATTGACCCGTGGCGGCAGCCCTCGGGCCGGGTTGGCGGGTTCAATCACGAGCGATCGCCCCACCACCTCCACCACATGGCTCAGCGTGTCGTCGATCCGCTCGATCAGGGTCGTCCGCACATAGAGATACACGCCGCTGGCAAACACGATCAGCAGCACGGCTGTAACGGCAGTATACCACAGAGCAAGGCGGCGGCGAGTAGCCTGAAACATGAGGGGTTCGGGGAGAAGGAGCGGGGATTCGTGACAGCGGGCTTTCATCGCCGCTTCCGCCCCGCGCCCGTGTTAGACTGACGGTTGAGGCTTTAGTTTCGGTTGACGAGTTTGTTTACAAGTTTATCGGTTTAATTTCATCTGAGTTCATCTGATTAAGCGCATCGGATTTAGATATTCGATAGAGCAAATCTGATCGAGCGAACCGGATCAATTTGTTGGCGGGCGCTGCTCTGAATCTCCAGCCTTTGCAATTGCTTTAACTGTCGGAGTTACTCCATGTCGATTTACGTTGGTAACCTTTCCTACAAGGTTACGCAGGAAGAGGTGCAAACCGTCTTCTCGGATTATGGTACGGTTACGCGGGTTCAGCTTCCGGTAGACCGGGAAACAGGTCGGATTCGTGGGTTCGGCTTTGTGGAAATGTCGTCGGAAAGTGAGGAGCAAGCGGCGATCGAGGCGCTGGATGGCGCGACCTGGATGGGGCGCGATCTGAAGGTGAACAAAGCCCGTCCCCGCGAAGAAAAGCGCCCGGCCAATAGCTGGGGCGGCAATGGCGGCGGCGAGTATGGCCGGGGCGATCGCCGCTTCTAAGCAAGCCTGTACCCAAGATTTGTAAAACATTGTAACGAGCGAGGTCTGAGCAGTCAGTGCCTCGCTTTTTCATGCTCTGTTGGTTTTTTATGCTCTGTTGGTTTTTTATAATCTGTTGGTTTTTTATGCTCTGTTGGTGCATCATCTTGGACATTCCCAAAGACTCTCGCGATCCTTTGGATCTCTCCTCTGCCGGGAATTTACGTAATCTTTATGCGGATCTTAGAAATTCCTGCCGTACAAAGTAGGAGAGGAGTGGGTTACGAAATAAGTAGATGTAAGTAGATCACTCAGCTATATTGCTGAGCTTCAAGGTTGTAATCAAGACTCAGGGTTCGATTCAGGCACATTCTCAGGGTTTTTATCAAGGGGTTTTTGCTGATTGGTTTTTCGCTAATGAAGGATGAATCTGCGGCAGATTGGCTGATGCCACATGGCTAGATCAGGAACGAGTCGGGAACTTGAATGATGGGGTGGGTTTGGAGTGCAATCGCATTCTAGGTTGTGTGCGAATTCTTGTCGAACTGGCATCATTTCCGAATTACTTTGCTTTGTGGCCAGGCGTGCCAAGCAGGTGTATGAGATGATGCATGGTTTGGCGTATCAGGCTTGATTTTGAGATGCTGATTCGATAGGCATCGAATGCATTTTTTGGGTGCAGCCCTATCCAACGAACAATTCGCATAAACCTTCGCATACACCACTCGCACCGATTCAAAAGTCCTGACTGAGGTAGCCTGACACCTTTCCAGGAGGCATATTTCAGATGAAGAGAATTGGAAGATGGCTGGGCATTGTGGGGCTGGCCGTCAGTCTTTGCAGCGCGATCGCCCTGCCCGGAACTACGCAAACATCTCGTCCAGCGGCGGTGCGAAATGGCTATGCGCTGCTGGATCGCGGCTGGGTGAACGATGCGATCGCCGCGTTTCAGCAAGCGCTGCGGCAGTTGCCCAACTCGCTGGATGCCAGACTAGGACTGGCGATCGCCTATCAGCGGGCGGGCCGCGATGCCGATGCCTGGAATGCTTATCAGCAAGTATTGGCGCAAGACGCAACGAACCGAACTGCCCTCAGCGCCATTGGCTTGCTGGGTGGCTATCGACCCGAATGGCAGGCGGGCGGCATCGACGCGCTGAGCAGATTGCTGGAACTCTCCCCCAACGACACCGATGCCCGCACCCAGCGTGCCCTGCTTTTGGGCTATCAGGGCCGCTATGCCGAAGCCTTTGCGGATTATGACCGCTTGCTGGCCAACAATCCCCGGCCGACGGCGCTGCTGGGTGCGGCACAGGTCTACGCCTACAGCGGCGACTATGCCCAGTCGCAAACCCTATTTGCTCGCTATCGCGCCACGGGACAGGCGATTCCTGACGGAGCGCTGACGGCCTATGCCCGCACGCTGGCGGAACTGGGCGACCCGGCGCAGGCGATTCAGCTTTTAGAAACCACGCTCCGGCGGCCGCGAGTTCCTGACTGGCTCATCCCGGATGCCCGCAGCACGCTGGCGATCGCCTACCAGCTTGATCAGCAACTCCCTAAGGCGCTGCAAACCCTGGAGCCACTGCGCCAGCAGACTAATGCCACGCTGCCCCTGGCCCGCGCCCTCAGCACCCTTGGCCGCCGCGAACGCGACCCCCAACTGCTCCAGCAGGCAGCAGAGTTGTACCGCCAGGCCCTCCGCACTATCGCCGAGCCGTCCCTGGGCGTGCGGCTTGAGGCAGCGGACGTGCTGAGCGAGTCGGTCGCGGGACGGGCGGAAGCGTTGCGGATTTATCAGCAGTTGAGCGAGCAATATCCGGGCGATCGCAGCTTGCAAGTCCGGCGGCTGGTGCTAGAGCAGCAGCTTGGGCAAATCGGCATGGCAGCGCTGCAAACGCAATTACAGAACGCGCTGCAACCCTTGCCCGACGCGATGTTCGAGCGGCAATCTGTGGCGATCGCCCTCACCCAGCTTGACCCGCCGCCCGCCCCCCTGCTGCCCATCTACGAGGGCCTGCTGCAATCTGGGGTAGACGTGCCGTTTTTGCACTTCCGCATCGCCCAAATTCACCTCCAGCAGCGCAACTGGGACGACGCACGGCGATCGCTGCTAGCCTATCAAAACACCCGACTGGGACAGAGCGACGTTGGTGCAGACCTGCTGCTGGCTGACCTAGAGCGGCAGACTGGAAACCTGGAAGCCAGCGCCCGCCGCTACGAAAGCATCCTGGCTCAACCCGTGCCAAGCACCGTAAAACTGGATGCCCTGCTGGGCCTGAGCAACATCCGCCGCCAGCAGGGGAACCTAGCATCCGTCAGCCGATTTTATGACGACATCCGCCGCCGCGAACCAGACCAGCCCCGCGCCCAGATTGCCCAACTGAGTCACCAGTATGAATTGGGCGAAATCTCTGATGCTGCCGCCGAGCAAGCCCTGGCGCAATGGCTGGCGAACCACTCGCCCCAGCCTGCCTATCCCGAACTCTATGCCTTGGTTGGCGCGTTGCCCGCCACCGAGCAGCGAGAACCGCTGTATCTTAGCCTGCTGGAAACGTCTCCCAATTACTTACCCATTGAGCGCCGACTGCTGCAAGTCATTGCCCAGCGCGACCCAGAAGCAGCGCGATCGCGCTTGTCCGAGATCCTGGCTCGACAAGATGACCCGATTGCTGGCTATTTTATCCAGGGCGAACTGGCGCAAACGCTGGGCGATCTGGCCTTGGCGAGTGAGGCCTATGAGCGCATCCTGGCAGCACAGCCCAACGAGGTCGGTGCGCTCTCTGCCCTAGCAGGCGTGCGGTTCCAGCAACGGCAATACGCCGCTGCCCAGCGGCTTTATCAGCAAGTCCTGACCCTGCGCCCAGACGACCTGGAAACCCAGCGCGTCATGGCAGAACTGTACCTCGCCCAGGATCAGATCCAGCGCGGTATTCGACAACTGCGCCAGGTGCGGACAGCCCAGGACGCTCAGGGTGTGATTAATCCGACCGTGGGCGATCGCCTCCAGCAAGTCGAACATAACCTGCTGCGCCGCCGGGGTTATCAGCCCTTCTGGGAAAGGTATTGATTCTGGATTGGGGATTTTGGGTCTTGGATTGCCGCCCATTTCCAAAATTCAAAATCCAAAATTCAAAATCCAAAATCCAAAATCCGTCCCTCTTCCTTCCAACACTCCCTTGCACTCCAACATCCTCCAGGCTTTCCATGAAGCGTCACACTGCTCGTCCACTTGTCTTCTTCTTCAGGCTGTTTTCTCGTTCCAAACTGCGTTCACAAAAGCGGGCCGCTGGTTTCCTTTCGCTGCTGCTATTTGGGATGCTGCTGGCAAACAGTGGGGCGATCGCCCAGAGCGAACTTCCCGACTTTCGCCAAAACGCCATCCCACCGGAAACCAAGCCCGATACCCGACCCGCCACAGGCACCCCCAACCAAGCGACGCTACCAGCGACCGTGCAACTGAAGCCCCTATCGCCGGGGCAATATGTCCTGGAATTTAACCGTAGCCCGGTGGTGGGAACGCGGCTGCAATTGCGGGGAATCTACGATGAGTCGCGGCTGCGATTTACCCGTCCGCGCAGTTGGGAAACAAAGTCGGTCAAGGTGTCGCTGCGGTTTCGCCATTCGCCAGCGCTCTATGCCACCCGGTCGAACCTGACGGTATTGGTCAACGGCGCTAGCGTGGGCAGCGTGCCGCTCAACAAGCCCCAAGGCGAAATCGGCAATGCCATCTACGACGTGCCCATCAGCCTGCTGCAAGACTATAACGAAGTGGTGATTGCGGCGCTGCAAAACAACTCCCCCACCTGCACCCAAGATCCCTACGATCCCTCCCTGTGGACGGAGATCTTGCCGGATTCCAAAATTGTGTTTGACCTTGCGCCCAGACCAGTGACGCTAGATTTTAGCCGCTATCCGTTTCCGCTGTTTGATGAACTCAGCCTCAGCCCCAATGAGTTGGCGTATCTGCTGCCCAGCGCCGTAGATGAAGCCTGGTTGACGGCTGCCAGCCGCTTTCAAAGCAGCCTGGGACGACTGGCACAGTTTCGCCCAATCGACACGCGACTGGTGAAACAGGTCAACGAACTCAGCCCCGGCGAGCGCCTGGTGGTGATTGGCACAACTCAGACCCAGCCAATCCTGAAGTCGCTGAAGTTGCCGCTAAAGCTTCAGGGCGATCGCTGGCTGGATGAAACCCAGAAGCCGATTGCCGATGATGTGGGCGTGCTGATGCTGACCCCTTCGCCAGATGCAAAGAGCCTGGTGCTGGTGGCCACCGGCAACACGCCCGCCGCCGCCAGCAAAGCAGTGCAATTTTTGCTGCAAAGCCGCGATCGCCAGATTGGCACTGGCAGCGTGATTTTGGTGAAAGACCTTGCCGACGTGCCCACGCCAGACCCCCGCGACTGGCCGGGCTATCTACCCGTTGAAAATTCCTTCCAACTCAAGGACTTGCTGACCCAGGCAAACGAGCCATTCCAGGACATCACCACTCGCGGTTCCGACGCACCGCCCATCGAAATCGACTTTCGCGCCCTGCCCGATGATCGGTTTTTGGTCGGCAATGTGTTGAATCTGCGCTATAGCTACGGGCCGCAGCTCAACCCGCTGACCTCACTGTTGGAAGTGCAGTTGGATGGCTTGCCGCTGGCAGGGCGCAAGCTGGATGCGGTGGATGGTGTGCGAAACGGCACCTTTAGGGTGGATTTGCCTGCGGATAAGATCAAACCCAATTCCAAACTCCAAATCCGCTTTCGGCTAGACCCCCGCGAACGTCGCTCCTGCAACCGAGCCATCGATCAGCAGCTTTGGGGCACGGTTCATGCAGACACCAGCTTTGATCTGAAGCGAGAAAACATGGCCCGCTTGCCCGACCTGAAACTGCTGCAAGTCGGCTATCCCTTTGCCGCACCCCAGGATTTGTCGCAGACGGCGATCGCCCTCCCCCAAAACCCCAACCCCGCAGAGTTACTGCTGCTGTTGGAGGTAAGCGAGCGACTAGGGCGACTGAGTAAGGCTGAATCGATCAAACTGAATGTGTATCGGGCGGATCAACTGCCTGCCGAGGTGCGAAAAACTCATCATCTCATTGCCCTCGGCGAGCGATCGCGCTTCCCGCTGCCCGATGCGCTTCAATCCAGCGGCTTTAACCTGGAAACCCTGTTTGAACGCAGGCGAGATGGCGCAGCGATTCGCACCCTGCCGGATGTGGAAGGCGTTGCCAAACAGGTGGTGTCGCCCTGGAATAGCGATCGCGTTTTTCTGGCGCTGACGGGACAATCCAGCACCGGAATTCAGCAGCTACAAGCCTTATTTGAACAGGATGCACTGTTTTATCAACTGCGAGAAGACACGGTGTTGATCAGCGCCAATGATGCAGCCGTGCAAGCCAATAGCCCAGATGCCTACACGCTGGAATTTCTGCAACAGGCCCGACAGCGCACCACCCTGAGTGAAGCAAACTGGCGCGATCGCCTGATGCAGCGGGTGGGGGGCTACTGGCTGCTGCTGATTCCCGGCACGATTCTGATCGCGCTGCTGATGTATGGCGTGGGTCAGGCCTGGCTGAATCGGTATCCGTCTCAAGAAAAGCAGTAGAAAAGCAGTAGGAGGTATCTATGGTTCGTGCGATCGCCCCTGCTGCAACGCCAGCGTCGGAGCAGGCGAGAGTTCCGCTTGCCAAACGGATCTTACTTCGTCTGGTGAATGACATTCCGCGTTTTTTTGAAACGGCCTTTCGCCGCCATCGCTACGTGTTTTGGGTGCTGCTCAGCGCCCTGCTGTGGCTGGCCACACCTATGATTACGGCCCGTCCTGGCATTTGGCAGCAGGGCATTTTTGGACTGTTGCTGGTGTTTTTGGGCAACTGGCTGGTGCGCCTGGAGGAGCAGCAAGAAGATTCTGCGCTCAGCGAACGGTTGCATCTGGTCTTGGTTGCCCTCAGCGGACTGACCACCCTCCGCTATTTCTACTACCGCACGTTCTATACTCTCTCGCTGGATAGCTGGCTGAATGCGGCCTTTAGCGTGCTGCTCTATGCCGCAGAGATGTACGCAATTCTGACGCTGTTTCTGGCCTATTTTCAGACGCTCCGCATCCGACAGCGCCAGCCGATTGACTTATCCACCGTGCCCCAGGCGCAGTGGCCCAGTGTCGATGTCTACATTCCGACCTACAACGAAGACGTAGAAATTGTGCGAAAAACGGCGATCGCCGCCCTCGCCATCGACTATCCCGCCGACAAAAAGTGCGTGTACGTTCTAGACGACGGCCGCAAGTATCCCGAACGCCGCGCCGAGCTACAAGCCATGTGCAACGAGGTGGGCGCAATCATGCTGGTGCGCGACAACAACGACCACGCCAAAGCGGGCAACATCAACACGGCGCTGGAGAAAACCCACGGCGATTTGGTGCTGATTTTGGACTGCGACCATATCCCCGCCCGCTGCTTTCTCAAAGAAACGGTAGGCTTTTTCCTCAAGCCCAAAGTCGCACTCGTGCAAACGCCGCACTGGTTCTACAATCCCGACCCCTTCGAGCGCAACTTGTTGACTCGTGGACAAATTCCCGTGGGCAACGAGCTATTTTACAAAGTGCTGCAAAAGGGGAATGACCACTGGAATGCAGCGTTCTTTTGCGGTTCCGCTGCGGTTGTGCGGCGCGAGTATATTCTGGAGATTGGCGGCATCGCCACCGAAACCGTCACCGAGGATTGCCACACAGCGCTGCGGCTGCATTCGCTCGGCTACCAGTCTGTCTATTACGACAAAATCATGGTGGCGGGATTGGCTCCTGAAAAATTTTCGTCCTACGTGGGTCAGCAGGTGCGCTGGGCGAGGGGCATGGCGCAAATCCTGCGGCTCGAAAATCCCCTGTTTAACCGTAAGCTGAAGCTCACGCTGGCGCAGCGATTGTGCTATTTCAGCGCCACATCACACTTCTTCTTTGGCTTTCCGCGACTGATGTATGTGGTTGCGCCGATGATTTACCTGCTGCTAGGCATTTCGTCGGTGCGTGGGCTGGGTCTAGAGACGATGGCTTACGCGCTGCCGCACATTCTTTTGTCCATGCAAACCAACCACATTCCCTACAAGCACGTCCGATTCTCTTTCTGGAACGAAGTGTATGAATTTGCTATGTCGTTTCAGGCGGGCATTGTGACGCTGCTGGCGTTGATCAATCCAAAGCTGGGATCGTTCAACGTGACGGACAAGGGGTTGACGGTGACTGAGCGCAACTTTGATTTTGAGAGTGTGCGATATCTGGTGTATTTGAGTGCGATCGCCGCTGCTTCGCTATTGGCCATTCCCTTCTGGTTAGTCATCAGCCCGCAGGACATGCAGGCTGTGCTGATCAATGCAATTTGGAATGTGTTTAACCTGTTTTTGCTGCTAGCGGCCTGCTTGGTGGCGTTTGAACAGCCTCAGTTGCGAGATGCTCATCGCTTGCCCCGACGAATTGCTGCCATTATCCACAGCGGCGATCAGCAGTGGGCCGCAACCACGCAAAATGTCAGCGAATCGGGTGCGCTGCTGCTGCTGGATGAATGGCCGAACGTCCCAGACGAAATCCGCGTAGAACTGATTGGAGACTATGGCGCACGAGTGCTGCTGGATGCCAAAATCATTCGCGCCAAGGCGACAAGCAGCTTGCAGGTTCAGGTTGCGGTGCAGTTCATCCACCTCAGCCGCACTCAAACCGATGATTTGGTTCTCGTGCTTTACTCAGACGTAAAAGAGTGGTACTCCCAAAAGCGCGAGCAGCGAGACAATCCGGTAGATTCCTTTAAGTTCATCGCCGCCAGCATTGGGCGTGTCTTTCGCGAGTTTCGACCCGAATCCAGCGTTGCTGTGCGAAAGCAGGTACAGGCTGCGTCCTATCTGTTTTGGGAAGGCTGGGGCGACATATCGTATCCGGCGACGCTAACCGAGATGGGGATGCGTGATCTGCGGCTGGAGATAGAAGCGATGGATCTAGAGACCATTGAAGAATTACAGACCAGCCAACCGCTGCTGAGTCTGCTGGTGTTGCGCCAGCCAGATGATCCAGAACCGCAAAGCTTGGTCACCCAAGTCACGCGGGTGGAAGTGCTGGCTGGGCTGAGCGATCGCGCCATTTTGGAACTCAGCTTTCCGCCCGAACTCGATCGCCAGCAAAAAGATAAGATCCGCCGCCTGTTGCGATCGCTCAATTAATCTTTTGGCTCATCCCCACTATGTCTTTTTATTTGCCATTTCATCTTTATTCAAGATTTGCAAAATTTGCTCATTGGTTTGTTAGTCTAGGGACATGCATCAGCCAAATTGCTGAAATGATTCAGCCCTTAAGAGAGCCTGCTTGAATCATCTACCACTCTTCTACCAGTTTCGATCCCTTGCATCTCCCTCTAGGTTGATCAGACATTGATCAGATATTGATCAGATATTCAAGCCTTCCTTGAACCCTTGCACTCAGTTCAATTTGCAGGTTCAAGCACTCAGGGCTAAAGCTTTGTTTCTTCTCTGGCAGTCCAGAGATCTGGTACTGAAACAAACGCATAGCACTAATCCAGTAGAGAGATTGGGCGATCGCCCTTATTACCTCTGCGGGTTATGCTGCATCATCCAGGATACTGAACCAGTCAGATTCAGCGCTTGAATCATTTGCGGAACCCCTCATGAAGGCTGTCAACAGTTGAAGTAAGGTCAAGTAGCGACTCATGAATACCACCTCAATTGCAGGCTATCGATTTCCTCAAAAGTTATATCCACTCAATCTTTTGGCCCAGCTTAAAAGTCGTAAAACGACTGGCTGCTTGCGCGTCACTGATGGTTCCACAACCTGGTTCATCTATCTTGAAGAGGGTGACTTGGTATATGCGTCTAGCTCGATTGATCCGTTTGGACGGCTGGATCGTCATCTCAGTAAAATAAGCCGCCACCTACCTAGCTTGGTCAGCGCGGTGCGCGTCCAACTGCGGCTGCTCTTTGAAAACCGTCCTATCTATCAATCAGAGTTCGTGCCAGATTATCAGGCAATCTGCTGGCTGGTCGATCAAAATCACTTGATGGATGAACATATTTTTAATTTGATTGACAGCTTGGCAAAGGAAGTGATTGAGGGATTTTTGCTAGTTCATGCGGGCAGCTATGAACTGCTTGAAAGAGAGCGGTTTTTGGAGTGGCGGACTTTCTGCAAGATCGATCTGCGGAATTTGGTGGAATATTGCCAACAGCATGTAGCGCATCAAAAGCCGCAAATGGCGATCGCCCACTCACCAGCTTCCAAAACAATTCCCATTGAACGAGGGCGATCGCAGCCAGCCATACCTCACAAAGATACGCCTGAGAAAATAGCACCTACAGAGCATGGCTCAACCATAGAGGTCAATCCGCCCAAGCTTTCCAAAGACCACTACACCGTCGTCTGTATTGACGACAGTCCAACAATTTTGCGGTCGATTGAGGCATTTCTAGACGACACTATTTTTTCGGTGGTGGTGATTAGCGATCCGGTAAAAGCGCTCATGCAAATTGTGCGTACCAAGCCTGATTTGATTTTGCTAGATGTAACAATGCCCAACTTAGATGGCTATGAGTTATGTTCTCTTTTGCGCCGCCATCCAAGTTTCAAGAATGTTCCTGTGGTGATGGTAACTAGCAACACGGGTTTGATTGATCGTGCCAAGGCAAAACTAGTCGGCGCATCGGGCTATCTCACCAAGCCATTCAATCAATCCGATTTGCTAAAAGTCGTCTTCAAGCACTTGAGCTAGGGCAAGGTCGCAATTAATTAAGAGCAGCATGGCATCTCTTGCAATGGCTGCTCGGACACCATGTGTAATTTTTATCTATAGAGGCAACTAATCCATGACTCTCACCTTGACGAAAACGATCCTGGTTGTTGAAGATACTCCTTCTGAAATGGAGTTGATGAGCCATTATCTTCGCGAAAGTGGCTGCACAGTGATTAATGCAGTCACGGCTAAAGAAGCGATGGAAAAAGCCATTCAGCACCGTCCAGATGTGATTGTCACTGATGTTGTCATGCCAGGTATGAGCGGCTTTGAATTGTGTCGTAGCCTAAAAAAACAGCCAGAGACATCCAAGGTGCCAATCGTTATTTGCACGTCCAAGAATCAAGAAATCGATCGGCTTTGGGGCATGAAACAAGGGGCGGATGCGTATTTAACTAAGCCCTACACCCGCGAACAGTTGCTACGAGCAGTGATGAGCGTTGTTGGAGTTGGGCTATGAGTGCGGCTCTAGTTCCCAATCCGCCGTCTTCCCTGGCTCCAGTGTCTTATGTGGGGCGATCGCACACTCACATTCGATTTAACCTAACTCATCAAACGCCTGCGGTGTTGCCGTTGTCTTGCGTACAGGAAGCCATCACAGTGCCGACTCAGCGCATCACCCCCATGCCGAATATGCATCCCTGCCTATCTGGCTTGATGAATCGTCGGAGTCAGGTGATTTGGGTTATCGATTTGGCACAAATGTTGGGATTGTCAGCTAGTTTCTATCACTCGCAGCAATTCAACTTGATTTTGGTGCAAACGGAGGCAACGCCCCTCATGTTTCGAGTTCAGGAAGTCAGTGGAATTCTGAATATCCATTCTGATCTGATTCAACCTGCACCAGCCAATATCTCTAGTAGTATTACGCCCTATCTAGACGGTTGCGTTTCCCTAGATTCTGAGCTGCTGCTGGTGTTGAATGCAGAGGCGATCGCCCGCTCATCCCTCTTGCGCCCTTCTTAAGGTTCTCTTATTTCATCTATCCTTGCCGCCCAATTCCATTCTTTAACCTCTCTTGCGCTAGGTTTTGAACTATGACCACCGAATTTCGCCCAGCTCCCAAAAAGACGGACTCTACTGCGCTTTCACCAACCCATTCATTTTCTCAAAACGGTCATGAGGAAGGGGTGTCTTCGCCCCCTGACTATGATGATCACATGATTTATCGGGGTATCAACTATGGGAACAGTTATAAGGATTCAATTGTAATCACTCGGCCGAGTTCCTACCCTTTGATTCAGTGGTTCAAAAACCTGGGGGTTCGCAGCAAGCAAGTCTTAGGATTGACAACCTCCACCGCAATTTCAGTTGTTGGGTTAGTTGGCATTGGCGCGTTGCTGATTGTGATATCTGGACGCAATCAATTGCGAAACCAAGCAAAATCTGAGCTGTCGGTGATCGCAATTGCCTACGATATCAAAGTCAACCAAATGGGCTTTGGGTTTCAAGTGCAGGCTGATAACAGAGCGATTGTTTCCGCGGCAGCTACCCACGCCGCAGGCGGCCGCCTTTCGCCTGAACTCGAAGCAGAAGTTAGGGCTATTTTGCAAAATGAGGTAAAAACCTACGGGATTGAATACGCCACGCTCGTGGGTAAGGATTTGCGGATTATCGCCAGCGCTAATGCAAAACGCACTGGACAGCGATTTGATCCCAATGGACTCGTGGGTACGGTGCTGCAAAATCCAAGGCAGGTTAAAGCGACAGCAATTGTCTCGTGGAACGAGCTAAAAAACGAAGCGCCGCCTCTGCCGGAGGGCTTGGGGGGGCAGGATGCGCTAATTCGCTACACAGTGACCCCAGTTTTTGCACCTGATACGAAAGAGGTGATTGGGGTGCTAGTGTCGGGGGATATCGTTAATGGCAAGCTAAGGATTGTAGAAAAACCGCTCTCTGCATTTGGAAATGGGTATGGTGCAGTTTATCAAGTGCAGCCCGATGGTAGCTTGGCGCTGACAACCGCGCTAGCAGCAGGAGACAACCCCGATATTAGTCAAGCAATCCCAGATGTCGCCCTAGAAGATCCGCAACTGCTGCGCGATGCGATCGCCGCACGCGGTCAGGTGGTAACCCGGCGTGGGCCAGTTGGCTCAATGACCCATACGCTGGCTGCCAAGGCAATTCCCAACTTTAACGGTGAGCCAACGGCCGTGTTGGTGCGGGGGAGTTCTGAAACTCCGTTGAATCGGCTGATCATCGAAAGTCTAGGGTTGCAGTTTTTGGTTTCGCTGGTTGCGATTGCGGTGAACCTGTTGCTGGCAAGGCTGCTGGGTCTGTCTATCCTGCGTCCAGTGCGGCAACTGCAATCCACCGCCCAGCGCTTTATTCAGGGCGATCGCCAGGCTCGCGCCGAGATCTACGGCACTGACGAACTCGGAGAAGTGGCTCAAGTCTTTAACAAACTGGCAGACAGCGTCGTGCAAACCGAAGCAGTCTTGCGGATGCAAAGTGAGCGCGAAAAGCAGTCTACCGAACGCGCCATGACGCTAGCAGAAGTCACCAGCCGAATTCGCCAATCTCTTGACGAAAGGACAATCCTGACAACCTCCGTAGAGGGCGTGCGGGAAGTGCTGAAGGTCGATCGGGTGCTGATCTATCGCTTTGCTCCCGACCTAAAAAGTGGCGAAATCACTGCTGAGGCCGTCGGGCGTGGATGGAAGCGAGCCATGGGGCAAATCATTGAGGACCCCCTCAGCCCCGAAGCCATTGAGCGCTACTACACGGGTCGAGTCAGCTTTATGACCAATCGCGAAACCGCCGAATTGACCCACTGCCACTGCGAAATTCTGAAACGCCTAGAGGTGCAGGCCAACATGGCGGCCCCCATTTTGGCGGGTGATGAGTTGGTGGGACTGCTATGTGCCCATCAATGCTCTAGCCCACGGCAGTGGGAAGTGGCCGAAGTTGAGCTGCTGCAACAAATTTCCGTGCAGATTGGTTATGCCCTGAGTCAGGCAAGGCTCTTGCAAAAACAGCAAGCAGCCGCCGAGAAGGAACGCCAGCTCGCCGAGGTTGTGGCACGGATGCGGGAAAGCTTTGAGGAGCCGCGGATTCTGCGAGTGGCGGTGACTGAGGCCCGGCGATCGCTCAACTGCCAGCGGGTTGCGGTCTATGCCTTCGACGAAAACTGGCAGGGCACCTTCATTGCCGAATCGGTCGAATCGGGCTATCCGGCCGCCCTGTCTAACAAGATTTACGACCCCTGCTTTGCCGAGAAATATGTAGAGCAATATCGCCAGGGGCGTGTGCAAGCGGTCGCCGACATTACCCAAGCCGGACTCACCGAATGCCATCTCGAACAGCTCAAACCCTACCAGGTTCGGGCCAACCTCGTTGCGCCTATCCTGATTGGCGAAGATCTGATGGGCTTGCTGATTGCCCACCAGTGTGATGCGCCCCGCGTCTGGAATCAGCTTGAAATCAACTTCTTCCGCCAAGTCGCAACCCAGCTTGGCTATGCGATCGAGCAAGCTCGCCTGTTTAACCAAGCCAACATGCTCTCTGAAGAACGCCGTCGGCAGCAAGAAACGCTCCAACGTCAGCTGATGTCTTTGCTCGACGATGTGGAAGGGGCAGCTTCGGGCGACCTCACGGTTCGAGCGGACGTGACGGCTGGGGAAATTGGCACGGTTGCCGACTTTTTCAACTCTATTATTGAGAGCTTGCGCCAGATTGTGACCCAGGTGAAGCGTTCCGCTAACCGCGTGAATGAGTCTCTCGGACAAAACGAGAGTGCCATCGCCGCGCTAGCAAATGCAGCCCTCAAGCAGGCTGAGGAAACCACGCGCATTATGGACTCGGTGGAAGTTATGACGCACTCCGTTCAGCAAGTCTCGCAACAGGCGCAGCAGGCGGCTACGGTGGCCCATACAGCCTCCGCCACCGCCGAGGTCAGCGGCAGTGCGATGGACTTGACGGTGCAAAACATTCTCAATCTGCGGGAAATCATCGGAGAAACGTCCAAGAAAGTGAAGCGTTTGGGTGAATCATCGCAGCAAATTTCCAAGGCCGTGTCGCTGATTAACCAAATTGCCATGCAAACGAACTTGCTGGCGATTAACGCTGGGATTGAGGCGGCTCGCGCGGGCGAAGAAGGCCAGGGGTTTGCAGTGGTGGCAGAAGAGGTGGGAGAACTGGCGGCTCGGTCTGCGGATGCGACAAAGGAAATTGAGCGCATTGTAGAAAACATCCAGCAGGAAACGGTCGAGGTGGTCGAAGCGATGGAGCAAAGCACCAGCAAGGTGGTCGAGGGCACCCACTATGTGGAAGATGCGAAGCGAAACTTGATGCAAATTCTGGATCTGTCGCGTCAAATTGACGAACTGGTGCAGTCGATTTCGCAGGCAACCGTGTCTCAGGTGGAAACGTCTGCGGCTGTGTCGATGCTGATGCAGGAAGTGGCTCAGGTGTCGGAGTTGACCTCTGATTCGTCGCGCAAGATCTCTGGGGCGCTGGCAGAAACGGTCGAAGTTGCCCGCGAACTGCAAGCCTCGGTCGGTGCCTTTAAGACAGGAGAACAGGTTTAGTTTGCAGAGTTTTGGTTTGTTTTCCTGGGTTTGCGATACCGCTTGTCGCCTTTCATAGAGAGTCATTATGGTCTACGACAAGGAACTTGAAATCCAACTGCAATTCTTGGAGGAAGCTCAAGAATATTTGAGGACGTTAGAATCTCGACTGCTCGGGCTGGCCCAAGCGATTGATGCAGACAAGATCAACGAGGCACTGCGGGCTGCCCACTCTATTAAGGGGGGAGCGGGTCTAATGGGCTTTCAAAGCTTGAGTGATTTGGCGCATCGCCTAGAAGATGGGCTGAAGGTGTTGAAGGTGCAGCGCCAATCGTTGGAAGTAGATGGCAGTCTGGAACAGCTTTTGTTGGCGTGTGTGGATGGGTTGGGGAGGGTGATTGCCTGCGATCGCCAAAGTCTGTCTACAGAGGGCGATCGCCCCCGCCCAACCATCGCCCCAGCTTGGCTGTTGGAACAAATTGAACCCGCCTATCAGCAACTCCACGAACGGCTGGGCACGCCCCAGGATGAAGATGCCTATTCACTCCTGTCTCCTGAAGACGGACAGGATATTATTCCCCTGCTGTTTGAAACCGAAGTCGAGGGCTGTTTGCAGCGGCTAGAATCGGCAATTCATGAACAGTCTCCCCGCCTGAAAGAAGAAGTTGAAATTTTGGCCCAGGAGCTAGAGGGCTTGGGGGAGATGCTCCAGATCGAGAGTTTTTCCCAACTGTGTCAGTCCATTGGTGTCCAAACGGCTCAAACAGAAGCGACCGATGCAACTGCCATTTCCACCTTGGCGCAGACAGCGTTGCAGGCTTGGCGGCGGGCGCAGGCGCTCGTGTTGACTGGAAACCTCGCAGCCATTCCTACGGCGATACAGCTTGAAACCTCCGGAGCCGGGTCTTTTGCGCCTTCCTGGAGTGCTGAAATGGCGGGAGCGTCGGCATTTGCAACGTCCTCTGATGAGGAAATCACACTTCCTCTCGAAACGCTTGCTGCCCAGGCAGCAGACCATTCTGGGGTGCAAGAAGAAGTTGCGGCAGTTGCGGCGGCAGATCATGCGGTTGCAGACTACGTTGATCTGGAATACGCAGGGATGGACTACGGAGCGCCTGCAACAAATCTGGCAACGACCGAATTTTCTGGTGTCTCTGAAGGGTTGGATGGGGAAGAGATTGCCGATTTCACGCTTTCGGCTTCCTCCGCTGAACCGTCGGCACAGCCTTCTTTGTTAGAGAATCAGGTAGAGGATCAGGTCGGTGCTGATGTTGCGGGTCACGCCCAGTCGGGCGATCGCCCCGTTGATCGTCCTGCTGACCGTCCTGCTGATCGCCCCATCGTAGCCCCGGCTCCGCAAAGCCGCTGGAGCAGCAACACACCCGCCACTGAGACGACCCAAGAGAATACGGTGCGGGTGTCGGTGCAGCAGTTGAACCAACTGAGCGACTTGTTTGGTGAGCTGACGATTGACCGCAATGCGCTCAACCTCTACCTCAAACGCCTTCGGAATTTGACTCGGCTGCTAAACAGCCGAGTGCAAACGCTAGAACAGGCTAGCTCGGAACTGCGAACGACCTACGATCGCTTGGCGACTGATGTTGGGCGATCGCCCCTCTCCTCCGCCCTCAACCTGCTCCCAAGCAGTGAAGCGCGTGCTGCCCAGTCGGGCGATCGCCCCCAAATAGCCCAACTCCACAACAGCCCCTTAGACAGCAGCACCGAGCCAGATCCAACCCCAGCCACCAATCTATTCCAGCAGATCCCATCCTCAGCTATTCCTCCTGGATCTGAGCATCGTCCGGGGAGTGGGTTTGGCGCTGGGTTGGGCAATGGGTTTGATGCGCTGGAGCTAGATCGGTATGAAGATGTTCACTCGCTCTCGCAGGACATTCTAGAAACCATCGTCCAGGTTCAAGAAGTTACCACAGACATCGATCTGACCCTTGAGGAAGTCGAGCAGGCATCTCGCACCCTAGACAAAACAGCAAACCAACTCCAGTCTCGACTGACTCAAATCCGGATGCGGCCGCTGTCTGACTTGGTTGACCGCTTCCCTCGCGCTCTGCGGGAACTGTGCTTGCAATATGGCAAGAAAGTGCGTCTTCAGGTCAATGGCGCTGGCACGCTGATTGATCGCAACATCCTGGAAGCGCTCAATGATCCACTGATGCATTTGCTGCGAAATGCTTTCGATCATGGCATCGAAGATCCGCAAACCCGGCTGGCTCAGGGCAAACCAGAAGAAGGCGTGATTAAAATTCAAGCCTTTCATCGGGGCAATCGCACATTGATCACCATCCAAGACGATGGACGAGGTATCCCGATTGAAAAAATCCGCGCCAAGGCGATCGCCATGGGGCTAGACCCCAGCTTGTTGGGGGTGGCCAGCGAAGAGGAACTCGTCTCCCTCATTTTTGAACCCGGTTTCAGTACCAAGGAGCAGGTCACGTCGCTATCGGGTCGCGGCGTAGGCATGGATGTGGTGCGTGATCATCTCAAGCAAATTCGCGGCGATATCAAAGTAGAAACAAAAGCGGGGCAAGGCACAACGTTTACGCTCTCAGTGCCGTTCACGATGTCTGTTGTGCGCGTGCTAATTGCCGAAAGCAACGACATGTTGATTGGCTTTCCGAGCGACGTGATTGGCGAAATGCTGAAGCTTGAGCCAGAGCATATTGTTCGAGTGGGCGACAGCGAAATGCTGAATGTGCAAGGCAACTTGATTCCGCTGGTGGTTCTATCACGCTGGCTCCGATTTCCTGGGCCGCGTCATCCCTATCGCCTAGAAACACCCCCTAGCATTAGCGAACCAGTCGTGCTGCTGGTGGAACACAACAGTCAAATCTTTGGCATCCAAATCGAGTCTTGTTGGGGCGAACAGGAAACTGCGGTGCGCCGTATCCATAGCACCATTCCGCTTCCTGCTGGCTTTAGCAACTGCACCATTCTAGGTGATGGGCGCGTCGTGCCGCTTGTCAATGTCCCAGAATTGCTGCACTGGATTGCCAGCGCCGAGGCAGCCGGCCCAGTGGTGTCCAGGTCTTCCCAACTGGGCGATCGCCAGTTCAGCCTCATGGATGCCGATCGCCGATTGCTAGGTCGCGCTGTCCCAGTGGAGCAGCAGCCCGCCGTTCTAGTGGTAGACGATTCGATCAACGTTCGCCGATTTTTGGCGCTCACCCTGGAAAAAGCGGGCTATCAGGTTGAGCAAGCAAAAGACGGGCAGGAAGCGGTCGAAAAGCTGCGGGCTGGGCTTCAGGTGAACGCGGTCGTGTGCGATATCGAAATGCCGCGTTTGGACGGCTACGGCTTTTTGGCGAAAGTGAAATCGGACCCGCAGTTTGAGCATTTGCCCGTTACCATGCTGACCTCACGCACTAGCGCCAAACATCGACAACTGGCGCTGAGCCTGGGGGCGATCGCCTACTTCTCAAAACCCTACAACGAGCAAACTCTCCTGTCCACCCTGGCACAACATATTCATGACCCTTCTGAACTCTCTGCGAGCGCTGCGCTCTAAACCCGTCGAGGTCACTCGTCAACTGCTGGTTTTCCCGCTGCGGCGGGAACTGTTCGCCCTGCCATTAGCCATCGTGCATCGGGTCATCGAAATCGACCGTCTCTATGCCCAGCAAGAGGGAATGGGGACGGCGATCGCCCTCGATCATGACCAAAATATTCCCGTCCTAAACCTTCAGCAGCGCATCTTTGCGAACACATCAACATCCACTCAATGCTTAGAACCCGGAACGCAGATTGACCCACAAGAGGTCACAAAATATTCCACGCTTGAGCAAACCTTTAGCAATACTGTTACGACTCGATACCTAATTCTGGTCTATAGCCTGCAAGGGGATGTCATCGGGTTGCAAATTGATGGCCCACCCGCTCTCAAGCGCTTCACAGAATCCGCCTTCAAGCCATTGTCTGTGCTTTACCAGCAAGAAGGCGGAATTCGCTGCGTCAGCGGACTGATTCTGCCCACAGACGACAGCCCGCCCATTTTTTTGCTCAACTTGGCGCAGGTTTTGCAGCCGCCGTCGGCCCTGCTGGGCGCAGGATAGGCGGAGGGCAGAACAGGATCAAATCTGCATTTCTGCAACAAGTCCGCAATAATTATTGATTCTTGTGGATTAAGCCCCTTCTACAGGCAGTTCGGTTTGCTGGATAACAGCGCCCTGCGCTCCTTTCTAGATAGGTTTGGGTAGGTTTTTAAGATACGCTTTTTAGATACCTATGCTAAGACCTATCTTGCTGGCGCTGTTTTCAGCAGTTTTTGGCGTGTTGCTCTGCTTTGGGGGCTACCGCTTTTTCATGGTGATGCTGCCCGTCTGGTCGTTTTTTGCGGGGCTGTGGTTGGGCGCAAAGGCCGTGTTTCTGCTGCTGGGCGGCGGCTTTTTGTCCACCACGACGGGGCTAACGGTCGGGCTGGTGCTGGGAATTTTGCTGGCAATTTTTTGCTGGCAGTTCTATGAGGTGGGCGTGGCGCTGATGGGCGGAGCTACAGGAGCGCTGTTTGGATCAAGCATCATGGCTATTCTTGGCTTTCAGCAGGGGACGTTGCCCGCGCTGGTGGCTCTTGGATCGGGGTTGGCGCTGGGGGTCTTGACCTACGTGCGAAACTGGCAGAAGTATATTGTCATGCTGCTGTCTGCTCAGGGCGGGGCAAATGCGCTGGTGCTGTCGCTGTTGCTGCTGAATGGGCGCGTCTCAATTGAGGATTTGAAGAACGCAGGCAACACGCTGCTGCCCATTTTTCGGGATTCGTGGTTTTGGCTGCTGCTGTGGAGCGGGCTGGCGATCGCCGGATTTCTCTACCAACTGCGGCGCTATCGCAGCGTGGAGTTTGCCAAGCAAGAGTTTGTCCGCTTTTGGATGTAGAAGGTCGTGCTAGGGCGTGTTTTGAAGCCCTTTGATCCCCCCCAGCCCCCCTTAAATCCCCCCTAGCCCCCCTTAAAAAGGGGGGAACCGAGCCGAACCACTCCGGAGGTTCCCCTTATTTCTAGCGAAGCGGCGCGTAAGCGCGGGGATTTAAGGGGGATCGCTGGAAGTCCCCCTTGTTAAGGGGGATTTAGGGGGATCGCCGGAAGTCCCCCTGATTAAGGGAGATTTAGGGGGATCGCCGGAAGTCCCCCTGATTAAGGGGGATTTAGGGGGATCGCTGGAAGTCCCCCTTGTTAAGGGGGATTTAGGGGGATCGCCGGAAGGCAATCAACGACCTAGAAAGATTTAAGACACTGCCTAGGCTGTTTACTTTAAGGTATAAGAACTTATCTACAAGTGCTTATCAGCAAGTACTTATCAGCAACTAGAGCATCGAAGGGTCATCTTACTGTTCAAGCCACTGTTCCAATCTCTGTTCAAAAACTGGATTAAAACGATCAAATCTTATCTACTAAACTTGTCCTGAAACTATGTTCTTTTACGATCCGACCTACTTACTTTGGGTTATGCTGCCCACTATGCTAATTTCCATGCTGGTTCAGGGTCGCCTCAAAAGCGCCTTTGCCAAGTGGAGCCAGGTGCCCAACAGCGAACGCTACACCGGAATGCAGGTTGCTCAGACCATTTTTAATCGCACGTCGCTGAAGTCGATTCCGCTGGAGCCAACGCGCGGCTCCCTGACCGACCACTACGATCCGCGAACCAATGTGGTGCGGCTATCGGAACCCGTATGCGCCCAGCCGTCGGTTGCATCAATGGCGATCGCCGCCCATGAGTTGGGGCATGTCCAGCAATACCAGACGGGTTCGCCGATGATCGCTGCCCGCAGTTTCTTGCTGCCTGCGCTGCAATTCACGCCGACGATTTCCTACATGGCCTTCTTGCTGGGCTTCATGTTTGGCATGGTGGGGCTGATGTGGATTGGGGTTCTCATGTTTGGGCTGATGGTGGTCTTTTCCCTGCTGACGGTGCCGATTGAAATCGATGCTAGCCGTCGGGGGCTAAAGCTGCTGGAGGATGCGGGGCTGCTGGATACGCCAGAGGAGCGCCAGGGAGCCAGACAAATGCTCGGTGCCGCAGGCTGGACCTACATCGCCGCCGCTGCCACTTCCCTCATGCAACTGCTCTATTACGTCAGCCTCACCCAGCGCAGCCGCCGCCGCTACTAGGCTACACTCGCCCGCCCATGTCCGACGCGCCCCGCAACCTGACCAACGAACTCGCCAAAGAGCGCAACCGAGCCGCCGCCGAACGCACGCTGCTGGCGTGGATTCGCACCTCGCTCTCGCTGATTGGCTTTGGCTTTGGCATTGACCAAATCGTGACAGCGATTCAGCGAACCCGCAGGCTCGACGATGTGGAGACCATGTACCTGTCGAGAATTATTGGGCTAGCATTCATCGCAGTCGGGCTATACGCAGTTCTGTCGGCGGCGATCGAGCATCGGCGGGAGTTGCGGCGCATTCAGCGAGACGACTATCTCTACACGTCGCGACGCTCCAATGCGCTGTCTGTGGCGATCGCCCTGATGGTGATTGGCATCTTCGCCTTCCTGGGAATTATCATCAGCACCCTAAACTAGCCCCCCGCCTTGCTTGCGGCGGCGGAGTAGACCATCGTCCCCCCAAAAATCTGCAAAAATCTTTGACCCAGGTTGACAAATGGTGACCTCTCACACATAATAGTAATTGCGCTTTTTTTGAAGCGTGTTTCGCGGGTATAGCTCAGTGGTAGAGCGTCACCTTGCCAAGGTGAATGTCGCGCGTTCGAATCGCGTTACCCGCTTTGTTTCCGAGCTGGTTCTAGGAGCCAATAGTAGTTTGTGAACGAGTTCAATCTGCTGCAAGGTTGTGCTGAGTAGGCGCTGCTCAACCAGCGTGTCTGATGCGTCCGCTTTTAGCATCTTTGTGAATCAAGACACCTTTCTGCTCGGTTTTCGCTGGGCTTGCAGGCTTTATCCAAGCTTAAGCGAATTTTCCACTGATCTCTCAGCTTGCCCCTGTAGGATGAGTCTAGAGAGTCTTACCAGTGCTGATGACACGACGGGTTGGATGGGCTGGGAAGCGGGCGATCGCGCTCGTGTTTCTCTGTCTACGTTGCTCACTCCACGGTTCTCAGTCCACGGTTCTCTGTCACTGACTCCCGCAAATGGGAATGTTAGAATCGGGCTGAATCTGGGTATTCGCAACCCCAGTTCCCGGCAGAAGCTCTGGGAAAAGTCTGGGTCGCTGCCTAGAGGCCTGTCCAGGATCACGCATCAAGTCACACCCAAACCAACCTCTCTGACAAGGGTTGGAGGATGGGTCGGTTGACGATAGTCCGGTTGACGATAGTCCGGTTGACGATAGTCCGGTTGACGATAGTCAATGAATCATGGTTTAGCGCTGGTTCGTCTGCGGCTGCGCGGGAAGGGCAATCGCCCCCACCAGCCTTTGGGTTCACGGTCGTTGCTCCCAATGCGCTAGACCCTGCACCGCTTGCATCACACTCACCGCTGCTCTGCTTGTGCAAACTCAGAAACCCCACAAAATCGACCTAAACGGCGACTACCCCTGTCCCTGTCGTCGTCGGGGCAAGCTGACACCCATCGCCCTGACGGATGCCTTTGGCTGCGACCGATGTCAGCAAATTTTCGTCGTG
The DNA here is from genome assembly GCF_032705245.1 of Thermoleptolyngbya oregonensis NK1-22. Taxonomy (GTDB): domain Bacteria; phylum Cyanobacteriota; class Cyanobacteriia; order Elainellales; family Elainellaceae; genus Thermoleptolyngbya; species Thermoleptolyngbya sichuanensis. Next base: position 5,139,017 of record NZ_CP053540.1, on the reverse strand, counting down.
CAAGACAGCGGACATACGATTGAGCAGCTTTCGACCAACTATCCCTACAAGCGGGCGTGGCGCTGGAACGGCCATCAGTGGATTGTGGTGAACCCATCCCTGGGAAAGGGCTATGTGCCGTTGACGCTGCTGTTTATGTTTGCGCTGGTGTTTCTGCTGCTGCTGACTACGCTGAGCGCACCCGCTGGCTCTCAGGTGGCGTTTCGGGTGGTGGCGGCGCTAGTGCTGTCGGTCATGCTGGCGTTTATGCTGTGGCTGGCCTGTCGGCGATAGTCTGCCGAAAACCCAGTTCTGCTCATCCGTCATAGGCTGCAACGTCACCAAACTGTCACTGACCAAACTGTCACTAACTAAACTGTCACTGAAATGTGATTAGGACAGGGCGATCGCGCTGTGCTATTGTAAAACGCTACTAAACGGCTCCCCAAAAGCTTTACAGTCGTGAGCTTTACAGGTAATAGCCTTACAGGTTAAAGCTGTATTAATACATTAATGCAATAGATTTAGTGCAATAGATTAGTGCAGTAAGTTCAGTGCAGTAAATCCAGTGCAATAAATTCAGTGCAGTACGATTTCGCGTGATACTTCGCGCAACATGTAGATTTTCGAGGCGATCTTTGTGCAGTTCATTGTTTCATGCAATGAATGGCAGCATTTTCCACAATTTTTCACCGTGTTTTCTAACAGTCAGGATTCTTTAGACTCCCCAGCCGACTTGCTGACCACGCTTCATCGAGCTTATGCAGCGGCGGGACATTTGGCTGCGATGAAAGGGGGCGATCGCAGTCGGGCGCTCCAGATTATGGCAGAAGTGCTGAAGGATCAGCAGGACGATATTCTTGAGGCTAACACGCTAGATCTCGAAGCCAGCCGAGAAATGGCCGTGCCCGATCTGGTGCTGGAATGGCTGAAGCTCACGCCGGAGCGGATCGAGGCGGTGGTCAAGATTTTGCAGCGCCTTTCGGAACTGGCAGACCCCACGCAGCAAATGCTGACGATTCCCTATTCCCTCAGCCATTCTCAGTCCTATTGCCAACTGATGCCACTGGGGGTGATTGCGCTAGTGTATGAGGCGTTTCCTGAACTGGGGGCGATCGCCGCTGGGCTGTGTATTCGCACGGGCAACAGCATCGTCCTGCGGGGCAGCAGCGAAGCCAGCAACTCCAACCAGGCGATCGCCAGTACGCTGAAACTCGCCCTCCAAGAAGCCGGCCTGCCCACCGATGCCCTCGGCTGGATTCCGACTGACCAGGGCGACTCGATCCGCGAACTGGTGACCCAAGATGCCTACGTCAATCTAGTCATTCCCTACGGTCGCGTGAGCCTGGTGAACCAGGTGATCCGCCAGGCCACTGTGCCTGTGCTAAAAACGGCAATTGGCAACTGCTATCTCTACTGGTCGCCCTCCGGCAGCCTGGATCTGGCCCGCAGCATGATTCTAGACAGCCACCAGAGCGAGCCTGATCCAGTCAACGCCATCGAGAAAGTGCTGATCAGCACCCACCACGACCCCAACACGCTGCAAGCCCTGTGGCGCAGCCTGCGCGAAAAAGGCTTTCACTTGCGGGGCGATGCGGGGTTGGTGGCGGAGTTTCCGGATCTGGTTCTGACGGAAGACGACGAGTGGCCGCGCCCCTACCTAGACAACACGATTGCCTTTCGTGCGGTCAGCGGATTGGAAGAGGCGATCGCCCTGATGAATCGCTACAGCAGCGGCCACGCCGACTGCCTGGTGACCGAATCCTATCAGGAAAGCCACCAGTTTGCCCTGCATATCAACAGCGCCACGACCTATATCAACGCCTCGCCCCGGTTCTATCGCAACCCCAAGCAGGGCAGCCCCATCGCCCTCGGCATGTCCAACCAAAAAGGACATCGGCGCGGGCTAATCACGCTAGAAACGCTGACCACGCTGAAGTATGTCGTGCAGGGGAGCGGCTGATCTGGGGCTGGGGGCCAAGCTCAATTGGCGATTCTGGATTGGCGATTGGCGATTTTGGATGGTTAACAAGAGTAATCCAAAATCCAAAACCCAAAATCCAAAACCCAAAACCCAAAACCCAGAATCAGCCCAATCCCGCAACCTGCCTCAGCGTGTCCACAAACCCCGGATAGGAAACCGCAGCAGCTTCGGCGCGATGAATCGTCGTGGGGCCTGTGGCACAGAGGGCGGCGATCGCCAGACTCATGGCAATGCGGTGGTCGGTGTGGCTATCCACCTCGGCTCCGTGCAGGGGTGTGCCGCCCGTAATTTCCAGACCATCAGGACGCTCGGTGACGGTTGCGCCCAAGCGGCTGAGCTGGGTGGCCATGACGGCGAGGCGATCGCTCTCTTTCACCCGCAGTTCGGCGGCATCGGAAATGACGGTCGTCCCTTCGGCAAAGGCGGCTGCCACCGCGAGAATGGGGATTTCGTCAATCAGCCGGGGAATCAGGTCGCCGCCGATGTGCCCCGCCTTTAGCCGATTGTGGCCGCGCACGCGCAGATCTGCGACGGGTTCGCCTGCCACCTCGCGAGCATTCTCCAGCGTCACGTCTGCCTCCATCTGCGCCAGCGCGTCGAGAATGCCCGTGCGTGTTGGGTTCACGCCGACATTTTGGATGAGCAAATCAGAACCGGGGGCGATCGCCCCGGCCACCAGCCAAAACGCCGCCGAACTGATGTCGCCAGGAACCACTACGGGCTGCCCAATCAGCCGCGCCGGGCCGACTACTGTCGCGCTACAGGTGTCGGGATCAACCAAAATCTCTGCCCCAAAGGCCCGCAGCATCCGTTCGCTGTGGTCGCGAGATAGGGCGGGTTCGCTGACGGTCGTTTTGCCCTCCGTGGCCAGCCCCGCCAGCAAAATGCAGGATTTCACCTGGGCCGAAGCAATGGGCGAGGTGTAGTGAATCGGCCGAAGCGCCTGCCCCTGCACCGCCAGTGGCGCGAGGCCCCCAGCACGACTCCAGATTTGTGCGCCCATTTCCTGGAGCGGCCGAATCACGCGAGACATAGGGCGCGATCGCAGCGATCCGTCACCCGTCACCGTGAAAAATCGCCCCGCGTGGGAGGCCAGAATCCCCAGCATCAGCCGCATCGTGGTGCCGGAATTGCCCGCATCCAGCACGTCGGCAGGTTCCTGGAGCCGCCCCAGTCCAATGCCCTCGACGGTCACTCGTTCCGTATTCAGGTCGGAAATGTTTGCCCCCATTGCCCGAAAGCAGGCGGCGGTACTCAGGGGATCTTCCCCCAGCAGCAGCCCGCGAATTTCCGTCGTGCCCTCCGCCAGTGCCCCCAGCATCAGCGCCCGGTGGGAGATAGACTTGTCGCCGGGAATGGCGATCGCCCCCGTCAGCGCCAGATCCACAGGCGGCGAAATTGTCAGCACATGATGATGTTCGGTGGTTTTGAGGGTGATAGAAGCCGTCTGCATTGCTATAGTTCCGTAGGTGGGCAATTGCCTCGTCGAGCGTGCTGCGCCATCGCTGCGTTTACTACGCTACCAGAGCAGTGCAAAGGCCGGATCACTGGCCGAACTGCATTCTCTGCCGACAGATTCTATTTCGTTCTATTTCGCGAATCTGGCAAGATTGAACCTGTTTGACTGGATAAAAAATCATTTTTCCAGCCCTTTTTAGTCCCAGCCCTTTTTAGCCATGCTCACCGAACATCGCCAGCCAGTCTGTCTGTCCTGGATGTCGCTGAATTCGCCGCTCTGGTCGGTGGTGGAAGCCTCTGCCGCGCTGTATGAAAAAGAGCCAGGCCGCTATCACGTCGTGCTGACGGAGCCGCTGTTTATGGACTATTCCGAGGGGGAAACCTCGGCTGACCAGGCCCAGCAGCCCCACCTGCTCTGGCTCGAAATTTCCCCCTACCGCGTAATTATGACCATGCAGGGCAATGGCAGCATCAGCTATCGCCACTTTTGGGAGCAAGGGGTCTACGGCATCAGCCGCTACTGGCTGCGATCGCAGTCGGGCGACCTGGGTATGAGCGACCAGATGCGCCTGCGGAACTATACGCGCCACCTGAAGCTGATTTCCGATCCCCAGCCCCGTCATCTGCGCGTGGAGTATGAACTGTGGACAGAAAACTTGCAGCTTGGGCATTATGTGCTGAATTTAGAAATGCAGTCCTTGTAGCGCCAGCCATCGGTTGAGGATTCTCAAATGCGGCTGGAAGCAGGCTGTCAGCTTTTATTTTCGGCAGAAGCGCCAAGTCCGCTGCTGCTGATGTTGCGCCCCCGCAGCGGCGAGGGGCAGTGGGTAGTGCGTGAGGAATATCGGCTGGAGCCGTCGGTGCCTGTGGTGGAATATACCGACAGCTACGGCAATCTCTGCCAGCGTTTGGTTACGCCAGAGGGGCGATTTCTGGTTTACACCGCCGCTTGTGTAGAAACCGCAGACGAGATCGACGTGGCACCGGAGGCAACCTTTGTGCCTGTGGAACTGCTGCCCGATGGCGTGGTGCAGTTTTTGCTGCCCAGCCGCTACTGCCAGTCGGATATGCTCTACGACGAGGCGATCGCCATCGTGGGCGACACGGAACCGGGCTATGCCCAGGTGGAAGCGATCCGCCACTGGATTCATACCCAGGTGAAATATCAATACGGCACCAGCAACGCCTCCACCTCCGCCGTAGATACCGCCCAGAGCAAAATCGGTGTCTGCCGCGACTTCGCCCATCTAGGCATTGCCCTCTGCCGCAGCCTGTCGATTCCGGCGCGGATGGTGGTGGGGTACTTGTACGAACTGGAGCCGATGGATCTGCACGCCTGGTTTGAGGCGTTTCTCAGTAGCCCCGACGGGTCAACCGCCGAGGGCCGCTGGTACACCTTCGACGCAACCCAGCCAGAGCCACGGGGAAACCGAATTGCGATCGCCTATGGTCGTGATGCTGCCGATGTGGCCCTAGCGACCCAGTTTGGCCCGCTGACGCTCCAGGAAATGCGCGTGTGGGTGAAGGAGGGCTAGGGGTGAGCAGTTGGGCAGGACGTGTGCAGTCCCCAGGTAAACTCACCAGGTAAACTCAAAGAATTCCCCCTTGGTGCTGGTGAACCCGCCGAAAAGGTTCTAACCAATCCCCAATTTCTACCCCCTCCTCGACGAATGCCCCCAACGCGATCGCTCAAAACCCTTGCACTGTATGCCCTGCTGGGGGCGATCGCCCTCGTCATGCTGCTGCCGCTGATCTGGCTGGTCAGTACGGCGTTCAAAGCCCCCACAGAAAATATCTTCGAGTTTCCGCCCCGGTTTTTGCCCCAGTCTCCAACGCTGCAAAATTTTGTAACAGTATGGCAGACCAATCCTTTCGGGCGCTACCTGTTCAACAGCACCCTGGTCGCAGTGCTAACGGTGGTGCTAAATCTGCTGTTTTGTTCTCTGGCGGCCTATCCCCTGGCGCGGCTCCAGTTTCGCGGGCGCGAGGCGCTGTTTCTGCTGATTGTGGCCACAATTCTGATTCCGTTTCAGATTGTGATGATTCCGCTGTATGTCCTGACGGTGAAGCTGGGGCTGCGTAATACGTACTTAGGGCTGATCTTACCGGCGATCGCCTCTGCCTTTGGGATTTTTCTCCTGCGTCAGGCGTTTCAAGGCGTACCCAAAGAGCTAGAAGAAGCCGCCCGCATCGACGGCTGCTCGGAACTGGGGATTTGGTGGAACGTGATGCTGCCCGCTGTCCGCCCTGCCCTGATCACGCTGGCGATTTTCGTTTTCATCGGAGCTTGGAGCGACTTTCTCTGGCCGCTCATCTTGCTCGACCAGCCCGACTATTACACGCTGCCCCTGGGCGTTGCCAAACTGGCGGGTGCATTTTCCCTCGACTGGAGACTGATTGCAGCGGGGTCTGTGATTTCGATTGCGCCTATCTTGCTGGTATTCGGTCTGCTTCAGCGCTACATCGTGCCAACGGATACCAGTAGTGGGGTCAAGGGGTAATCAAAACCACCCGCTCAACCGGGCTAAACGGCGAAATGTCTTGCCGCTGAGGGGTTTCAGCCCCTAGCGCTGAGGGGTTTCATTTTTCTAGGTTATGGAGAATTAACTCCCCCCCATTGCCGAAAAATACTCTGTGAGATATTCTGAAACAACCTGTAAAGGCTCGATAAAGAAAGAGTCAGTGTTCCGTTGTTATACTGTAAAGAACTCTTTCGCCTTGAGCTTATCTCCGTATTATCCCGGAGGGAAAGCGTCGCTAGACTAGTCTATTCATCAGGAGCCAGTAAATTCTCTGAAGACACATGCCTGTCATTACTTGCTGAGATGTGAGCTTAAATGCGGGTTTACGGTGGATTTATCAGGTGAATTTACAAAGGTTTTCTGCTCCAAAGTTGCAGAGCATCGGGATTTTCCGAGATTTGCTTTTGATACCGCTGTACTGATCTGCTGTGAGTTGTATGACTATGCGTGATAGGAGCGATCGCTATCGAGTAACATCTATTCCCATGCCGATGCGCCCCAAGCGCCTGGGCAGCTACCTGCTAGATGCAGGGCTGATCACGCCGGATCAGGTCACGGTGGCGCTGAATGATCAGCAGGCGACCGGGATGCGTCTGGGCGAGGTGCTGGTGGCTCGCGGCTGGGTCAAAGAACAGACGATCGAGTGGATCATGAAAAAGGTGATCCTGCCTGAAAAGAAAGCATTTCAAGATTGGGAAGAGAAGCAGCGCCAACAGCAGCCGCCGTTGACCCCGATTCCTGCACCTGCTCAACGAGTCGAACCAGTGCAGCCAGCAGCGCCAGCGAACGCCCAAAAGACTCCTACCCGGCGCGAAGTTCCCATTTCCAAGCCCCTGCCTCCGGTGAACTCGTCAGATAGCGACGTAAGCTGGGTCGGCTAGGAGCGTTGGTCTAAGGAAAGACCGCATTGAAGCCGAATTTGGGCTGCTTCTAGCTGCGTCTAACTTGCATTTAACTTGCGTCTAACTTGTGGGAAACAGAAGCAGCCAGAGGGGCAGCGTGACGAGTAGCCCGATCGATCCCATGGCCAGCGCCGTCACCGTTAGCTCTCGGTCTAGCTCGTAGGCTTCACACAGTACGAGGGTCGCAAAGGCCGGTGGCATACTGACCTGGAGGACAATCGCCAGCTTTTCTGCTGAGCCAAGGCTGGTGAACGAGAGCAGCACGCCGATCAGCAGCGGCACAATGAGCATTTTCACGCTCAGGCTGACGGAGGCGAGGCGGACACTGCGCCAGGAGCGCAACTGGCTGAGCCGCATTCCAATCAGCACAAGGGCAACGGTAATGCTCGTCCAAGCGCCTGTTTTGAGGAACGAATCTAGCCAGAGCGGTAGCGGTATATTGTGGATGCCTAACCCCAGCGCAAAGCTCCACAGCACCGGGTTGTATACTAGCGCCCGCAGCAAATCCAGTGGACTCTTTTGCACGCCGCCAAAGTGGGCGGCCATGACTACGCCCAGCCCGTAGGCTCCGAGCGTCGTGCCAATCATGTCGTAAAACAGGGCCCAGGCAAAGTACTTTGGGCCTACAAGCGCCAGACTGACGGGGAACCCCAAATAGCCTGTGTTGCCCATCATGGTGGCCAGCAAAAAGCTGCCTTGCTGAGGGCGGCTCTGAGTAATGGGGGCAGAAACAGGTCGTTGTTTTTGTTCTGGTCTTTGTCCTTGCTTTAGCGTAGCCATCAGCCATAGCCAGCCCAGCAGTCCCCCCAGCGCGATCGCCAGCCACGCTGCCACGGGCGCGAGCCACACCGCTGCCGAGAGTTCGGACTGGCGCAGAAACCCCAGTACGCTAATCGGCACTCCCACCCAAAACAGCAGCTTTCCGAGGCGATCGCCCACCCACGGCGGACAAATCCGTCCCAGCCAAAATCCCAAACTGCTCCAGCCTATCAGCGGGACATAGAGACTCAGCAAGCGAAGACTCGGAAATTCCATAGGTTGACTATCGTTGGAATATTTTGAACGGTTTTAAGCCTATCGTTGCGGAGCAAGGGTTCAGCAGACCGTTGAGTTATTTTGCCGTGTGTCGAAGGGGATGACGCTCTTCCAAGGCCATGCAATAATAACCCCGCAGGACTAAACCAGTCTGCGGGAGAGTTTGCGTGAAAGATGCCAGTTTGCCAAAGTCGTCAGCGCCCCAGCCCGATGTCTCTAGCCAGGAAGGTCACTATGGGCTGGCCGACGATATCCCGGTCGCTCAGCGAGATGGGGCGCGTTTAGAGGCCGATTTGAACCCTGGTGGGTTTGGGTTTCGAGCGGCGGCGGATAGGCTGCGATCGCTCTTTCGGGGTCGGGTTTGGCTATGGGGGCTGATTGGCTTTGTGGCGGCGGTGCAGCTTGCGCTGGTCAGCCGCAGCTTGTTCTTTAGCAATGCTTCTACCGCCCAGGGCTATCAGCCGATCGAGGCCGGCTTGTCCGCAGCGATGTCTCAACTGTCGCTGACCCCGGCTGATAGCCTACTGGGCCATATCGCCTACGCCGAAGCTCCTCCAGACACCCTCAGCCCAGTGCTTCCCAATGGCAGCGTCCTGCTGCGTGATGCGGCTGCCGAGCGCTTTTTGGCAATGGTGAGGGCGGCTCGCGCTGAGCGGGTGAGGCTGGTGCCGCTGTCGGGCTTTCGCTCGGTGGAGGAGCAGACCTACCTGTTTTTCACGCTCAAGGCGAAGCGATCGCTCTCGGCGCAGGAACGGGCCCAGGTCAGCGCTCCCCCCGGCTACAGCGAACACCACACGGGCTATGCGGTGGATATTGGGGACGGCGATCGCCCAGATACAGACTTGGAAACCGATTTCGATCAGACAGCCGCCTACCGCTGGCTAACGGCCAATGCTGCCCGCTTTGGGTTTGAGCTGTCTTTCCCTCAGGACAACGCTCAGGGCGTGAGCTATGAACCGTGGCACTGGCGCTTCGTGGGCGATCGCCACAGCCTCGAAACGTTTTATAAGCGGTAGGTTCGGCTACTAGCAACTGGTCAGGGGGCAGGCGAACCCATCCCCCAACACTCAGACTTCTTAATCAGCTCTAGCGCTTGCGAATGTCGCGAGCCATGTTACGGAAGAGATCCATGCTGGAGTCGGCCGTGCGGCGCTCGTTCGTTGGCTTGGGTGTCGCTTCAAAAGACGTGGAGGTCGGTTCGGTTGAACCTTGCAGACCGTTGCCCGACTTCATATCGTCAGAAGACACTTCATACTCCACTTCAAACTCGCCACCGTTGCCTGCGGTCTTGGGAAACTTGTGCTTGATGACTTTTTTCGAGCGCATGTACTCGATGTTGCCCATCGTTTTGGCATCGTCTGCGTCCAGGAAATAGGCTCCTGGCTTTGCACCATTGCTCGCGGAGGGTGGTGCCTCTGCATTATTCTTTTTGCCAAACAAACCGAATAGTCCTGCCATGAGTGCCTCTGAAAGATATCGTTGCATTAATTAACATTATGTTAATTTTGCCCAGGATTTCCAAGCGGTTGGGCGAGATTTGTGAACGAATTGAGGCGGGCGATCGCCTCCTGAGGCAGATCCCCCAATTGACCCATCCACAAGGCTTGCAAGACTTGCCGCAACCGAGGGGCGATCGCCATCCAGTGCGTCTGATGGATGTTACGACCGGGATCAAATCTGGGTAATCTTCAAGAAGAGAATGATTTTGCTTTTGTGAATTCCGCATTTTCTCCCTGAAGCCAAATAGCAGAGCGTGTAAGAATCGTTGTGTTGTGTTTGGCAGGCCCTGTATCAGGTGAGACATTAAAACACCATCGCAGGATTCTCTAGCGCGACTTGTTCTATTTGGATTTAGTTGAGGAACGGGCTATGACAGGTCAGAAATGGTTTGCCAGGGTGCTGGCCGGTGCAGTAGCGGTGGGAATCTGCGCGACAGGGGCGATCGCCCGCGCTCAGGAAATGCTGCTGAGTGAAGAAGGCGTGCTGGAAAACGGCGACATGGTTCTGCCTTCGGATAACAGCCTGTACGACCAGTTCACCTTTGAAGGCAAAGCTGGACAAACGGTGACGATCAAGCTATTCAGCACTGAATTTCAGCCCTATCTGGCGGTCATCAGCCCGGAAGGTGAGGTGCTGGGCGAAAACCACAGTGCAGGCGGCAACCCTCAGAACTCGCAGTTGGAACTGACGTTGGCCACCGACGGCACCTACATCGTGATTGCCAACGGTTTTGATGCCAGCAGCCGCGGCCGCTACACGGTCGAGGTCATGGTTACCGAATAGCAGAAAATCCACCGGGGAATTCTGGAATTCTTCCAAAATTCTTCCAAGGAGCCGACAGAGGCAGCCCAAACAGAGGCAGCCCAAAACGCAGGCAAAGCTGCACAGGGCGATCGCCCCATAGGTTGGCCAAAATCTCATGACACAACCTGAAATGGCGTTCCTGAAGGATTGACGCACTAAGGATTAACGCATTGCTGCTCGGCGATGCTCTTTGGAACAGTTCTTTATTAACGTTTCTGGCGCGGCGCATCTCGATGAGATGCGCCGTTTGTTTTAGGGGATTGGTTTATAGCGTCTGGGGAACGGCTCAGAGCGAATTGAAGGGGGCAGCTTGTGTCAGAATGGATTCGGTCAAATTGGCAGTCTGGCGATCGCCCTCAGCTTTCCAGTTTTCTCGATCTTTCCCCCACGCTCTCTCCCCACCTATGACAAAGTTTGTATTTGTAACGGGCGGTGTTGTTTCCAGCATCGGTAAAGGCATTGTGGCATCTAGCCTGGGGCGACTGCTCAAGTCGCGCGATTACTCCGTCTCAATCCTGAAACTTGACCCCTACATCAATGTCGATCCCGGCACAATGAGTCCGTTTCAGCACGGGGAAGTCTTCGTGACGGAAGACGGCGCAGAAACCGACCTCGACCTAGGACACTATGAGCGCTTCACCGACACTTCCATGTCGCGGTTGAACAGCGTCACCACTGGGTCGATTTATCAAGCCGTGCTGAACAAAGAGCGGCGGGGAGACTATCAGGGCGGCACGGTGCAGGTGATTCCCCACATCACCAACGAAATTAAGGAACGCATCTTGCGCGTTGCCACCAACACCCACCCTGACGTGGTGATCACAGAAATTGGGGGCACGGTGGGCGATATCGAGTCGCTGCCGTTTCTGGAGGCGATTCGCCAGTTTCGCAAAGCTGTGGGGCGGCGCAATGTGCTGTATATGCATGTGACGCTGGTGCCGTGGATTGCTTCGGCTGGCGAAATGAAAACCAAGCCGACGCAGCACTCGGTCAAAGAACTGCGCTCGATTGGGATTCAGCCAGATATTCTCGTCTGTCGGTGCGATCGCCCCCTGCCGAAGGGAATTAAAGAAAAGCTGTCGGAATTTTGCGATGTGCCTGTGGAATGCGTGATCACGTCACAGGATGCCAGCAGCATTTACGAAGTGCCCCTGACGCTGGAAAAAGAAGGCCTGGCACACCAAGCACTCGACCTGCTGCAACTGGAGCAGCGAGACCCTGACCTCCGCCAGTGGGAAGAACTGGTAGAGCGGCTGCATCGCCCCGGCTGTCCGCTGGAAATCGCCATCGTAGGCAAGTATGTGCGGCTGAACGACGCTTATTTGTCGGTGGTGGAGGCGCTGCGCCATGCGTCGTTGGCTACGGGCGGCGACCTGCGGATTCGCTGGATCAACTCCGAAGACATCGAGCCACTGACGGTAGCCGAGCAACTCCAAGGCATCCACGGGGTTGTCGTGCCCGGCGGTTTTGGCAGCCGCGGCATCGACGGCAAGATTACCGCCATCCAATACGTGCGCGATCGCCAGATTCCGTTTCTGGGGCTGTGTTTGGGGATGCAGTGTTCGGTGATCGAGTGGGCGCGGCATGTGGCCGGCATGGAACATGCCAATAGCTCCGAGTTTGACCCGCAGACCCGCAACCCCGTCATTAACCTGTTGCCCGAACAGCAGGATGTGGTGGATCTGGGCGGCACGATGCGCTTGGGGCTATATCCCTGTCGGCTGCAACCCAACACGCTGGCCGAGCGGCTCTATGGCGAAGAGGTGGTCTACGAGCGCCATCGCCACCGCTATGAGTTCAACAATGCCTATCGCACGCTGTTTTTAGAAACGGGCTATATGATTAGCGGCACTTCTCCCGACGGTCGCTTGGTGGAAATTATCGAGCTACCCAGCCATCCGTTTTTCATCGCTAGCCAGTTTCACCCCGAATTTCAGTCGCGTCCAAACGCGCCTCACCCGCTATTTCGAGGGTTTGTGCAGGCGGCGATCGCCCACTCAGAGCAATCTTCAGGGCAATCCCCGGTCAAGCCCCAATCGCTGGTGAATTAGGACTGGGCGTGCTAAGCGCTCCACACCCGCTCCACACCCAAAGAGAATGGGCTGCGTGAAAAAGCTGCGTAAAAAAGCTGCCCATAAAATTAGCCTATAAAATTAGCCGCCGAAGTCGTCCCCAGCAGGAACCCCATTCGACGGCCGATTTTGCATTGTTGCAAGCGAAAAGTTGCAACCGCAAAGTTGCAAGCGCAAAATTAATCCGTAAAACTAATCCTTGTCGCGGGTGATGCGAGGCGGTTCACGGAAGGCGATCGCAAAAAAGAGCAGTCCCAGCGTGCAAACTAGCAGAAAAACGTAAATCAGGCTCTCCATAACACAGTCTCCTAAAGCTATTCAAGGAAACGTAGCACCAGACCAAAACTCAGCACAGCAGATACGAATCCAGCAGATACAAACCTGAAGGAGGGAATGCTCACAGAGCAAAACTCGTCAGCAAGCCCTCCTCCAATTCACAATTCAGATAACTAGACGGCTTCCTTACGGCGAGTAGACTTGTCACCCACTTTCTGGAACAAGCCCCACTCCACCTGCTCTTCTGAGAGATCAGGGTCAATCCCCGCAAACACGTCGCGGAACAGCGTCCGAGAGCCGTGCCAGATATGACCAAAGAAGAACAGCAGCGCAAACACCGCATGTCCGTAGGTAAACCAACCGCGAGGACTGGTTCGGAACACCCCATCAGACTTGAGAGGTTCCCGATCAAACTCAAAGGGTTCACCCAATTGAGCCTTACGTGCAAGCTTCTTCACCTCTGCCGGGTCGTCAAACACCTGACCATCTAGCGCACCGCCGTAGATCGTCGCCGTCACGCCAGCCTGCTCAAAGCTGTATTTCGACTCAGCCCGACGGAACGGAATGTCTGCACGAACCACGCCGTCTTTATCCGTCAGGATAACCGGGAAGTTCTCGAAGAAGTTGGGAATCCGACGCACAAACAGTTCACGCCCAGCGGCATCCTTAAACACAGGATGTCCCAGCCAGCCCTGAGCAATACCGTCGCCCTTGTTCATCGGCCCGGTGCGGAACAGACCGCCCTTAGCCGGGTTGTTGCCCACATAGTCATAGAAAGCGAGCTTCTCAGGGATATTCTCCCAAGCTTCGGCCAACGTCAGACCATCGTCCACATCCGCTTGAACGCGACGATTGATCTCTTGCTGGAAGTAGCCGCTATCCCACTGATAGCGAGTCGGGCCAAACAGTTCAATCGGCGTGGCAGCACTGCCGTACCACATGGTGCCAGCCACCACGAACGCCGCGAAGAATACCGCTGCAATACTGCTCGACAGCACCGTTTCGATATTCCCCATCCGCAGCGCCTTATACAAACGCTCGGGCGGACGAACCGTGAGGTGGAACAAGCCTGCAATAATGCCTACGATACCAGCGGCGATATGGTGTGCCACGATGCCACCCGGATTGAACGGGTTGAAGCCTTCAGGGCCCCAAGACGGAGCAACAGGCTGGACGCTTCCCGTCAATCCATAAGGGTCGGACACCCACATGCCTGGGCCAAACAGCCCTGTGAGGTGAAATGCTCCAAAGCCGAAGCAAAGCAGACCAGAAAGAAAAAGATGAATGCCGAACATTTTGGGCAAGTCCAATGCAGGCTCACCCGTCCGAGGATCTCTAAATAGCTCCAGATCCCAATAGACCCAGTGCCAGCAGGCTGCCAGGAACAGCAGTCCCGACAGAACGATGTGGGCAGCAGCAACACCCTCGAATGACCAGAAGCCAGGGTTGACCGCAGTTTCACCCGTAATGCTCCAACCTGCCCAGGACTGAGTAACGCCCAGGCGAGCCATGAACGGCATGACAAACATGCCCTGTCTCCACATGGGGTTCAAAACCGGGTCGCTGGGGTCGTAAATCGCCAATTCGTACAACGCCATTGAACCGGCCCAGCCTGCAACCAGCGCGGTGTGCATCAGGTGTACAGCAATCAGGCGTCCTGGATCATTCAGAACCACTGTGTGTACGCGATACCAGGGTAGTCCCATCGACTACGCTCCTCCTATTACGTTTCAACGCCTTTTTGAGCCTTTTTATTAAGCTGCAAGATACTAGTAAGCCTACCAGAATCAAGCACCATTATCCGTGGCAAACCGCCCAAAGTCCTGTGAACCAACGAAAGACAACGTGCGATCGCCAGACACTTCGACAGTTTGACAATCCGGTTGTAAAAATGAAAGTGTATTAAAAAGTGTAACCAGGGCCTGGATGGGACGCAAGCATTGGTTACAGGCGCATTGCGTAAGACGCAGGGACGGTATCGGACATGGCTAATATTAAGTTTGTTAAAGAAAGCAAAGAGATTATTGCTGCCGACGGAGCGAATCTGAGGCTGAAGGCGCTTGAGAACAGTATTGACCTCTACACCTTCATGGGCAAAATGATGAACTGTGGAGGCTACGGTCAGTGCGGCACCTGCGTCGTGGAGATTGTCGAAGGCGCGGAAAACCTTTCTCCGCGGACTCCAGTTGAAGACCAGAAGCTGAGAAAGAAACCCGCAAGCTATCGACTCGCCTGCCAGACGATGGTAAACGGGCCGGTCAGCGTCGTGACCAAGCCCAAGCCCGGTGAGACGGTGGAGTATCAGCCTAGTTCACCGTCTCAGGCAGATTTGGAAGATGGCGCAGTGGGGGCGACCCAATCCTCTGAACCCGGTTCATCTTCTGAAGCATCTGAGCCAGATTTGGAAGTGTTGGCAGAAGAGCAGGTATCCGGTTCCAGTGCTGAGGAGACGCATCCCTCAACAGAGAAACTGGAAGTCGTCTAAATCCATAGGGTTTGCGGACTTAAGGGGTTGCAGACCTGAGTAACCAAAGGGTCAGACCTTCAGGATTCCAGCGTCTTCGTAGCTCTGTTGGCTTGATGTGCTTACGCGGTGGGGTGATATTCTGTTGTCTTAGGAGTTTATATCTCTGGATTTGCGTGGAGGGTCTAGCACTATGGTTGTCAATGATCTTGGGTTTGTTGCGAGCTTGCTGTTCGTTCTGGTTCCAACGGTTTTCCTGCTGATTCTCTATATTCAGACTGCTAGCCGTGAGGGTAAACAGTCGAAATAGGTGAGGGCACTAGATTCTTTGATTAATGAAAGCGGACAGAGTTTCCTGTCCGCTTTTTGTTTGGTCTGTAAAGGGAGTTGTGAAACCTCCGGGCTTTACTAGGGACAAAACTAGGGGCAAAACTAGGGGCGATCGCCCAACCTATTCCTACAGATCAATCCTCCAAATCCTCTAAAATCCTCAAATTTGCCGCAGACCCAGCTTCAGAACTCTTAGCGCACATCGAACTTAGGATTTGGGGTACCCCTAGATATAGAGCGTTGCGCTAAAGAAGAGGTTGTATCCACAAAAGCAGATCATTTTATTTCTGCTATGCGATATTTATTTAGCTAGCTTCACATTTCCGTGAAAATACTGTGACCCGCGCCGGGAAGCTTGCCTCACATTGGGTCATGTGCCAGATACTTTAGTTTTAGACAGCCTGTAGTGCGTTTGGAGTTGTACACACTCATACGGTGGTAACTATGCGAATTTTAGTGACGGGTGGTGCAGGATTCATTGGTTCTCACCTGATTGATCGCCTCATGGCAGAGGGGCATGAGGTGATTTGTTTAGACAACTTTTATACAGGTGACAAGCGAAATATTCTTCGCTGGATCGATAGTCCGTTTTTCGAGCTGATTCGCCACGACATCACCGAACCCATCCGGCTAGAAGTCGATCAGATCTATCACCTGGCCTGCCCCGCATCCCCGGTTCACTATCAATACAATCCCGTAAAGACGATTAAGACCAACGTCATGGGAACTCTAAATATGCTGGGGTTGGCCAAGCGGATCAAAGCTCGATTCCTATTGGCATCCACTTCTGAGGTTTACGGAGACCCAGAAATTCATCCCCAGGTGGAGGAATATCGCGGCAATGTGAACCCCATTGGGATTCGCAGTTGCTACGACGAAGGAAAGCGGGTCGCAGAAACGCTGGCGTTTGACTATCATCGCCAGAACGATGTGGAAATTCGGGTTGCTCGGATTTTCAATACCTATGGCCCCCGGATGCTGGAAAACGACGGTCGGGTGGTTAGCAACCTTGTGGTGCAAGCCCTGCAAGGCAAGCCGCTAACGGTCTACGGTGACGGGTCGCAAACCCGGAGCTTCTGCTATGTCTCGGACTTGGTAGACGGACTGATTCGCCTGATGAATGGTGATTTTATGGGCCCGGTTAATTTGGGGAATCCTGAGGAGTACACCATTTTGCAACTGGCTCAAACGGTGCAATCCATGATCAACCCTGACGTAGCCCTCAAGTTTGAGCCGTTGCCCCAGGACGATCCTCGTCGTCGTCAGCCCGACATTACTCGTGCTAAGACGCATCTAGGCTGGCAGCCGACGGTGCCTCTGGCGGACGGGCTACGGCTTACGATTGAGGATTTTCGGACTCGTTTGGGCGATCGCGTCGCTAAAGTTCCCTCAGTTTCCTCACACTAGCGGGGCTGGTTGCCCAGGGTTCCCCAGAATCTCTGAAGCCTCCTACTGGGTTCACGAGCCAGTCTTGTAGAGGGGTGCCCCGCCAAGTCCTTTGATCCTGCCTCACGGTAGCTTTGATAAGCTACACGGCTTGTCCTACCTGGGCGTTTTAGATCTGGAGCGCTTCTGACTGCATCTTGTAGGAATTTTTATTGTTCGAGATTCGTTGTTCAAGATGCGTTTCCCTTGTCCATCGTCAGCAGTTGAATAAATGAGGTACTGCCCATGCGCGTGTGTGTTATCGGTACAGGCTACGTCGGCTTGGTGACAGGTGTTTGCTTGTCTCACATTGGGCATGACGTAATTTGTGTGGACAACAACGAAGAAAAGGTCAAGCTGATGAAGTCCGGGCAGTCGCCCATTTTCGAGCCTGGACTCTCTGAGCTAATGACCGCCTGCATTCAGGAAGGCAGGATTGAGTTCACCACTGACCTAGCCAAGGGTGTGGAACATGGCGAGATTTTGTTTATCGCAGTGGGTACGCCTCCGCTGCCGACTGGAGAGAGCGATACCCGCTATGTCGAAGCCGTGGCGCGTGGGATTGGGGCACACCTGAACAGCGGCTACAAGGTGATTGTGAACAAGTCCACAGTGCCGATTGGCTCCGGCGACTGGGTTCGTATGATTGTTATGGATGGCGTTTTAGAGCGTCAGGTCGCTACGGCTGGCGGTGGCGTGGCGGTGGCAGAGCCGGATGTGGCCTTCGACGTGGTCAGCAACCCCGAATTTCTGCGGGAAGGTTGCGCGGTGTATGACACCTTTAACCCAGATCGGATTGTGCTGGGTAGCAATAGCTCCCGCGCTATCTCGATGATGAAAGAACTGTATGCGCCGATTGTGGCTCGTCAGTTTGCGGAAGACAAATCTGGCCCGACGGTGCCCGTGGTCGTGACTGACCTCAGTTCGGCAGAGATGGTGAAGTACGCTGCCAATGCATTCCTAGCAACCAAGATTAGCTTCATCAACGAAGTGGCAAATATCTGCGATCGCGTGGGTGCGGACGTAACCCAGGTCGCCAAGGGCATTGGTCTGGACTCGCGCATCGGCGGCAAGTTCCTGCAAGCAGGCATCGGCTGGGGCGGCTCTTGCTTCCCCAAAGACGTTGCGGCGTTGGTTCACACGGCGGATGACTACGGCTATGAAGCTCAGCTTCTAAAGGCTGCTGTGAGCGTCAACGACCGCCAGCGCTTGATTGCGGTTGAGAAACTCCAGCAAGTGCTGAAGATTCTGAAGGGCAAGACGGTGGGCCTGCTGGGCTTGACCTTTAAGCCTGACACCGACGACATGCGCGATGCGCCTGCGCTGACTATCATCGAGCATTTGACTCGTTTGGGCACAAAGGTCAAAGCGTACGATCCCTTGGTATCTCAGACCGGAATGCGCCACGGCCTGTCGAACGTGATTGTGGAAACCGATCCGGAGCGTCTGGCGGATGGCTGCGATGCGCTGGTGCTAGTGACGGACTGGAGCCAGTTTAAGACGCTCGACTATACCAAGATGGCAACGCTGATGAACAGCCCTATCCTGATCGACGGACGGAACTATCTCGATCAAGAAGCGATTGAGAAAGCTGGTTTCCGCTATGTGGGCATCGGTCGCTAGATCTGGGATGAGGGAGTCGGCCGCCAGCTAGTTCGCAGCTGATTTCCTACCCGATTGAACCTCCAATCAAGCTAGAAAATATCAAGACCTTGCTGAGAATTCTCGCAAGGTCTTTTTGTTCTTTTTGCACTGGGTGCTTGTCAGGTGCAATTTCAGGTTTTGCCCCAGGTGAGAACCGCTTAGACAGGCGCAACGGACACCTGAGCGATGTCTGACGGAGCCATGTTGGCATGGATGACCTGCCCGTCGCGGAACCAGACCACACGGCGAGTGAGTCGAGCCACCTCTGGTTCATGCGTCACCATGACCACTGTGATGCCGCTGGCATTTAGCTCCTGAAAGATATTCATCACTTCTTGAGTGGTGTGTGAGTCGAGGGCACCCGTCGGCTCGTCGGCCAGCAGCAAGACAGGACGGTTTACAATAGCGCGGGCGATCGCCACCCGTTGTTGCTGTCCTCCCGAAAGCTGATTTGGGCGGTTGTTCATACGGTTTTCTAGACCCACACGGGTCAGCGCTTCGGCGGCCCGCTCCTGGCGCTCGCGTACAGGCACGCCTGCATAGACCATTGGCAGCATCACGTTCTCGATGGCAGTGAGTTGCGGCAACAGGTGGAATTGTTGAAACACAAAGCCAATCTTGCGATTGCGGACGTGGGCCAGTTCCGTATCATCCAAACCCGCCACATCGGTTCCGTCCAGGTAATAGCGGCCAGACGTAGGGCGATCAAGGCAGCCGATCACGTTCATTGCGGTAGATTTGCCTGAACCAGAGGGGCCCATGATCGCGCAATATTCTCCAGCTTCGATCGTCAGGTTCACATCCGACAGGGCGCGGACTTCCGTATTGCCAGAACCGTAGACTTTGGAAATGTGTTCGAGGCGGATGATGGGCTGCATAGGAAAAGGGGATTTTAGAAGAGTGGGGGGTTGGCGCAGTGGAGCCGGAACTTACCAAGCCAGCACGAGTTAGGCGAAGTTAGGCATAGTTAAGTTAGGCAGTTAAGTTAGGCAAGTTAGGCACTGCGGAGGGCAACAATGGGGTCAAGCTTGGCGGCCTGGCGGGCGGGAACCACGCCGAAGAAGAGGCCAATGCCACCCGATACACCCACCGCTAGAAGAACGGCGGTGGGAGAAACGCCCGCCTTGAGCGGGGTCAGCGCACCAGCTAGGGACACGCCGCCGATGCCGATTAGGGTTCCCGCCACGCCGCCCAGCACGGCCAGGATGGTTGCCTCGATCATAAACTGCACCAGAATGTCTTGCTGGGATGCGCCGATTGCCTTTCTGAGGCCGATTTCCTGGGTGCGCTCGCGGACAGAGACGAGCATGATGTTCATGATGCCGATGCCGCCGACGAGGAGCGAAATTCCGGCGATCGCCGCCAGCATGATGGTCAGCGCCCCGGTCACATTGCCCACAATCTCCAGCGCGTCTTTTTGGCTGCGAACCGTAAAGTCATCTTCAGATACGATTCTGTGGCGCAATCGAAGCAGATTCGTCACCTGAAACTGGGCCGCACCAATGGACTGCTCATCCCGCGACATGATGGAAATAAAGGTGACTTCTGTACCATAGGGTGACGAGTTGCCCGTAATCTGCGACGACATGGTGGTGATGGGGATATAGGCCACGTCATCCTGGTTATTACCCAAGAATGCGCCCTTAGCCTCCATCACGCCCACGACCTGAAAGGTGAGATTTTTAATGCGAATCGTTTGCCCCAGCGGGTCAGCGTCGCCAAATAGGCTGCGGGCCAGGTCAGCCCCCAGCGCCACCGAGCGGTTTCCCCGCTGCACGTCCATATCCGTGAGGAAGCGACCCCGCGCCACTGGGAAGCTCCGCACCGTGCTGAATTCAGGAGTCGTGCCCACGATCAGGGCGCTGGTGCTGCGGTTGCCTTGGGTGACGGTCTGCTGGGTTTGTAGCTGGGGCGCAACGCCGACGACCGTGGGAACCTGAGAGGCGATCGCCTCTGCATCTTCCAGCGTCAGGGTGCGCGGCGTTTCTAGCGTGCGCTGACGAGACGAGTCACTGCCGGGAATCACAAACAGCACGTTCGGCCCCAGCGACTCAAACTGTTCGGACGCATAGCGCTGCGCCCCCTGGCCTACGCCCACCATCGTAATCACCGAGGCATTCCCAATGATGATGCCCAGCATGGTCAGCGCACTGCGGAGCTTATTGGCTTTGAGGGTTTTCACCGCCATTGCGGTGCTTTCGAGTAAGTCCATAGATCCTCCCTATTGCGGCTGCATCCACTCGCGGGCATACTGCGGGGGCAAATCGATAAAGACGCGATCGCCCGGTTCGATGCCGTCTAGAATCTGGGTCTGGTTGCCGACGGCAGTGCCCAGCGTGACGGGGCGAAATTCGGGTCGATTTCGCTCACCGGGAACCAGCACCCCGTTCTGGCCATCCTTGGTGACGATTGCCACCGTCGGAACCACGACCGCGCTATCGAGGCGATCGCCCAAAAAGTCCAGATCCACGTTCATGCCCGACAGCAACCTGTCTTGCCCCGTCAGCAGGCGAATCCGCACCTGAAAGGAGGTGACGTTTTGCCGCACCACCGCCTCCGGAGCCACCAGCCGCACTTCGCCCGTGAACACCTGATTAGGCAGGGCATCGGCACGAATTTCTACCGTTTGGCCGGGGCGAATCTGCCCGATGTCTACCTCTGGCACATCTGCCAGGATTTCTAGCCCGCTGGCGATCGCCACAATCGCGGTCGAAGTAGCGGAAGTTGCGTCCGAAGCCGAAGTCGTCGGCGTGACGAACGCCCCCTCTGTCGCATATTTCTGAGTCACAATGCCGTCAAAGGGGGCCCGCAGCACTGTGTCCTCTTGCTGCACTTCTACGCTGCGGAGATTGCCCAAGGCGCTGGCCAACTGGGCTTCTGCCTGGGCAATGTCTTCGGCGCGGCTGCCGTTGCGAGACAGATTGAGGCTCTGCTCCGCGGCCCGCAGGCTGGCCTGGGTTTGCTCCAGGTTGGCGCGGGCGCTGTTGGCTTCACGCACCACTTCATCCAGCGCATCGCGGGAAATTGCGCCCTGGCTGGCCAGCGTTCGGTTCCGCTCTAGCCGCTGATTCGCCAACTGCACGCGGGTTTCGGCATCGCGCACCTGGGCCCGGGCCCGCTCCACTTCCGCCTGGCGCTGGGCAATTTCTTCGGGACGATTGCC
Organism: Thermoleptolyngbya oregonensis NK1-22; assembly: GCF_032705245.1. Taxonomy (GTDB): domain Bacteria; phylum Cyanobacteriota; class Cyanobacteriia; order Elainellales; family Elainellaceae; genus Thermoleptolyngbya; species Thermoleptolyngbya sichuanensis. The sequence continues at coordinate 5,117,459 of NZ_CP053540.1, read as the reverse complement.
CGATCGCACGGCCGCCAGTCGGGCCTGCGCTTCGGCAACCTGGGCCCGCGCCTGCATCATTCGCGCCGCCACGTCTTCACTTTCCATACGGGCAATAATCTGCCCTTCCCGGACGCGATCGCCCTGTTCCACCAGCAGTTCTCGCAAAATACCCGTCGCCTTGGGGCTGATATTCACCGTTTGCACAGGCTGCACCCTGCCGTTGGCGGTAATTCGCACCGTCAGGGCTTGCGATTTCACGGGCACCGTCAGCGTCGCCACATCAGGAATCGTCGCACTCTGTCGCGCCACCAGCGCCGCCGTCGTACCCGTGCCAATCAAACCCGCCGCCACCAATCCCCACAGCCAGGGATTGCTGGGCTGAACTTTGCCGATCATAGGGAGTCGCATGGTCATTTTAGGGATTGGGGGTGTTGGAATTGGGAGGATTCGGAGGATTGAGAGATTCGCAGAGGGGATAAGAAACAGAATTAAAAGGGGGCTAGCAGTCCTCTCATTTTGGTCATCTGCTTGGTCATCTGGATATCTTCATCACTCCACCGCCATCTCTCGGCGATGCTCAATCCAGCGCTGATGCACACGGGGCAGCTCTTGCTCCCAAAAGGCATGGTAGTCGTGCATTTCGCGGAGGCGCTGCTGGGATTCGGGCGGCTGGGTTTTGAGCAGGTCGAGGCCGCGTTCGGAGAGCTTGCGGAAAGCGGCGATGCGGGCAAGCTGCTGTTCATGAAGCTGTGACCAGGCGTGGGGCTTGATCTGAAAGAAATCGCGGCGATCGCCCGGCAGCGGCAGTCGCTCGATCAGCCCAAGCTGGATCAGCAGGCGCGTCATCGAGCTAATGGACCCCTTGCTGGCTTGCAGCACCTCTGCCAGTTCGCCACTGGACTGGTGCGGCGGTTGAGAAATCAGCAGCCAGCCAAAGATGCGCCCGGCCATGCGGGGCAGCCCAATCAGTTCAAACATCAGCCCCACTTCTTCGACAAAATGCGTATGCTCGAACGGCTGCTCTCGGTTCAACGGCTTCCACCTCACGTTAGATCTTAACGATACTTAACACGAATTGCCCTCAGTTTGGAATGTTCAGTAATCACTGAACTTTTTGAACCATGAGAAGGTAAGCATTCTTTCCCATAGCTTCACTTTAACCTGAAGACATTCCTGACGGCTCCTCCGGATATCCTCACCTGGCCGGAGGAATTTGCGGGCGGCAATGGGATCACGGCTCGTCTGTTCTACGCCAGATTAGGATCGAGCCGTCGGCACTGCCGCTGGCCAGGATGCGCTGCGGTTCCAGAAAATCAACAGCGTTGACGGCGGCTTCGTGCCCGTCCAGCACGGCGAGGAGTTGCCTGGTTTCTACATTCCACAGGCGAACCGTGCGATCGCCACTACTGGCCACCGCGTTTCGGCTATGACCCGACGAGATGCTCGTAACGGCGGCCTCGTGGCCAGCAAGCGTTGCCACAAGGCGATCGCCCACCCGGTCCCAGATTCGCAGGGTGCAATCCTGACAGCCCAAAATTAACCGCGAATCATCTGCCGTGAAGGTCATCGCTGAAATGCCGCCACTGGGCCAATCCAGCGTCCGCATCGGGCGGTTCAAGCTCAGGTTCCAAAGCACCAGAGAACCGTTGCCGCTGGCGATCGCCAGGGTGCGTCCGTCGGGGCTAATTTCGAGGGCAGAAACGGATGGTTTTTGCCAGTTCAAGCCTTTCACCAACTTGCCCGATCGCAAATCCCAAAAGGTAATGCTGCCGTCTTTGCTGGCGACGATTAGAATCGGCTGATGCGGATGAAAGGTGATGTCGGCGATCGCCTCTGCATTGGGTCTGAGCGTTTTGAGCAAAGCGCCCGTCCGCAAATGCCAGAGTTTGACTTCAGGCATGGCATTAGCGCTGGCTAGAATTTCGCCATTTGTGCTAAGAGCCAGCGAGGCGATCGCTGCTGATTGGGTTTCTAATGTAACCAATAAGGTGCCTTTTAGCGGATTCCAAAGCTGAATTGATCCGTCTTTGCTAGCGCTGATCAGGCTCTTTCCATTTGGGGAAAATAGCAGCCCTGTGACTTCATCATGATGTGGCTCTAGGGGATGAACCCACTGCCAAATTTGACTTTTGGAGTTTTCTGGAGTCAGAATTTCGGAAACAATTTCAGGTTCAGATTGAGCCGTTCGATCCGACCGGGAGGTACGGTTTTGGGACGTAAGCCCCAGTTCTTTTGCTTTTCTCAGGTCTGATTCTGCCCCTAGCTCTAACCCCATCAAAGAATAGACAAAGCCCCGATGTCGATAGGCTTCTGCATAGTCTGGATTGAGCTTGATGGCGCTGCTGAAATGGGCGATCGCCTCTTCATATTTTCCGGCCTTGGTCAACTCAGCCCCCGTCTGGTAAAGCGCTTCTGCGGCTGATGCCCCTGAAGTGTAGATTTTGGTCTGTGCCGACGAGGATTTGGATGACGAATGATTTGCGGTTGGGCCTGAGTTTTCTCGCTCTTGAGACTGTTCTCCTGACTCAGTTTGAGAAGAGGGATTTTCGATGAGAAACGCCTTGATTTTTTGATAGGCTTCATTGATTTTTTTGAGTTCCTCTTCGGCTTGTTTCTTTTGTTGAGGATCACGAAACTGATCGGGGTGCCAGCGCTTTGCCAGGGCCCGATAGGCGGCCTTTACGTCGGCTTCGGATGCGCCAACTTTGAGATCAAGACGCTCGTAATAGGACTGAATTTCTGCCATATTTTCGATACTTCAGTTGGCACACGGATGGCCTGCGGGTTGACCTGCCAGGGGTTGCCGATCGGGTGGCATGGTCTAGTATTCACAGGAATCGTGAGTGGGCAATCAGGAGCGGGCAATTAGAACGGGGCAATCAGGAGCGGGCAATCAGGAGCGGGTAATCTGAACAAGCGCAATGGCTCAATTCAGATAGGGCAGGTGTCAGATAGGGCAAGTGGGACAGCAGACGCAAATTGTGGGCTATGAGAAAATCTGTCCTGCTGTTGCAGGAATTTGGGAGCGGCCTTGCTAGAGTCATCAGAAGTCGCTCCTTACTGAACGTCGCCACCCATGAATGCCGTTGACCTTGCCTTTACCCCCGCCCTAGAACAGGCCCGTCTGATTCGGAGCCGCGAGGTGTCGCCTCTGGAATTGGTAGAGCTATACCTAGAGCGGATCGAGCGGCTCAATCCCTTGCTGGGCAGCTATTTCACCGTGATGGCCGAGGCGGCGATCGCCACGGCAAAAGACCAGACCGAGCGGCTCCTCCAGGCAGACCCCAGCGAACTGCCGCCGTTTTTGGGAGTCCCTATCTCTATTAAAGATCTGACCCCGGTGGCGGGCGAGTGCTGTAGCTATGGGTTGAGCGTGGCAAAGAATCGAGTCGCTGCCGAAGATGCGGGCGTGGTGACGCGGCTGCGGCAGGCGGGCTTCGTGCTGCTGGGCAAAACGGCCACCTCAGAGATTGGCTCCACGCCCTTTACGGAGCCACGCGGCTTTCCACCCGCCCGCAATCCCTGGAATCCGGACTATACACCGGGCGGCTCTAGCGGCGGTGCGGCGGCCTCGGTGGCGGCGGGTTTGGCGGCGATCGCCCAAGGCACAGACGGCGGCGGCTCAATTCGCGGACCCGCGTTTTGCTGCGGGCTGGTGGGGCTAAAGCCAGCACGAGGGCGGGTGTCGCTGGCTCCGGTGGGCGATCGCATGAACGGGCTGTCTACCGATGGCCCCATCGCCCGCACGGTGGCAGATGCCGCAGCCCTGCTGGACGTAATGGCGGGCTACACCGTGGGCGATCCCTACTGGCTGCCCGACCCCGAACCCAGTTTCCTGGCCGCAGCAGGGCGATCGCCCGGTCGCCTGCGGATTGGCTATACTACGGACTTTTCGCCCATCGGGGCTGCCGATGCCGCCTGCACCCAGGCTGTGCTGGACACGGCAAAGCGGCTGGAGGCGCTGGGCCACACGGTCGAACCTGTGCAGATTGACCTGAATCAACTGGTGGAGCCGCTGATCGCCGTCTGGCAAACGGGCGTGGATGTCGGCGTGCCGTGGTTTGTGATGGGCAAGCTGAATCGCTGGCTCTACTGGCGATCGCGCAAACGCAGTGCCGGACAATACCTGACCGCAGTGAACCAAATGCAGATTGCCGCTCGCCAGATTGTTGCAACGCTGTTGCCCTACGATGCCGCCCTGTTTCCCGTGTTTCTCCATCCCACGATTCGCGTGGGGGAATGGGCCAGCCTGTCTGCCCACAAAATGTTTCAAAACATCGTCCACTGGGTTGCACCCAGCCCCATCTTGAACGCGACTGGGCAACCGGGCATTGCCCTCCCGACGGGATTCACCGAAACCGGATTGCCTATCGGCGTTCAGCTTGTGGGGCGGCCCGCCGACGAAGTGACGCTCATTTCCCTGGCAGCACAGCTAGAGCAAGACCAGCCGTGGATTCAGCACCGGCCGGCGATCGCCACCACCTAAAAGCCACCACCTAAAACAGGTTTTGCTGCAAATTTTGCTGCAAATCAGGGCTGATTTTGCTGCAAATCAGGGCTGACCCCTCGGCCAGCCCCGCAAACAATGCTCCGAATTAGAGACTTTCGAGCTACTTTCGAGCTTAGACTCTGACGAACCTAGAACCGATCGGTTTCTCGCGGTGTGCCGGTGAGTCCAGACTGATCCAGGAACAGGTTTTGGGCAGAGTCGTTTTGGTAAATGCAGGTGACGCGCACATTCTCGCCACCTTTTTGAATGTCGCCCGTAAAGCCGAAGGTATTCAGACGGCGACGGCACTCATTCACTTCCTGCGCGCTTACCACGTTCGCCTTTTCCAAAATCGACCAGTTGCTACTCCGCAGCACGCAGCCGGGCTGCATCACCGGACGCGACACGTACACGCTAAACGGGTTTAGCGTCAGAAACGCCCGCATATCCATCGTGATGGCGCTGGCTCCGAATTGCACGCAGATATCGGCATTGGGAGCGCTGCGGTCGATCACTTCCCGCGAAGCGACGTTCTCAGTGCCAAAGTTTGCCGTCGAGCTAAAGGCAATGCCAAGCCCGATGCCCAGAATCAACACGGCAGCCATCAGCATGGCCGTGCCGTAGTTAATGGCTGAGCCGAGGGGCGATCGCTTGGGTTCGTCATCCATATAGCGGGAAGAGGGGGGACGCTGGGGTGCCTTGGGTCTACGTGCCATAGGGGATATGTGGAAAAGCACAAGGACTGAAGAAGCCAGGACTGGTCGTTTGCCGAATCCTTTCATCCAGTTTAGTGCGTCACTTGGGAAATCGACAGGCACGGGGGCAGGAATCGAAAAACAGGGTTTGGGGAAGTGGGGAAAGGGGCAAGTCGAGATTTTCTAGATTCTAGGAAATAGCGGCAGCGGTTTACGAATTGCAACAAAACCGGGCATCATATAAGAAGAGGTAATACCTGGCTATCACGGCTTTGGAATGATTTAACGCTGCGTTCTGGTTTGCCATTGGTTTGCCATTCGCTCGCCATTAGTTTGCCACTTGTTCGTCATTGGTTCGCCACTCGTTCGCCACTCGTTCGCCATTGGTTCGCCACTGTCGCACTCTGCACTCCGCACTCTGTCATGCCCCGTCGCCGCCCCGTATATCAGGCAATTTTGCTCGTCGATGGCTACAACGTGATTGGAGCCTGGGACGTGCTGCGGCAACTGCGCGATCGCCACGGGCTAGAAGAAGCGCGGCGCGGGCTGGTGGAATCGCTGGTGGGCTACAGCGCCTTTCAGGGCTTTAACACGCAGGTCGTGTTCGACGCGCAATATCAGGACACGCCGGGCAGCCGCGAAATTATCACCGAAAATCTTTGCATCTGCTACACCGACTTTCAGCAAACAGCAGATACCTATATCGAACTGGCCTGCTCTCGCTTTCGCAACGATCTGCGGAAATATGAGCAGCGACTGATTGTGGCCACCTCTGACCGGGCGCAGCAGCAGACGGTCATCGGCTACGGCGCAGAACTGATGTCCGCCCAGCGGCTCCTTTCGGACGTGGAGGCGGCAGAGCGGCGGGTGCGGCAGCGACAGTTCACCAAGGGGCGATCGCCCGGCCGCTTCCTGGCCAACTCCCTCGACCCACAGGCGCGTGAAAAACTCTCTCGGCTCCGGTTTGGGGAGTTAGAGCCTGAACAGCCCTAAATTGCCTTTCAGCACCCCAAGCCTCCATCTCTCCCGCTTCTCTTTTCGTTCTTCTTTCTTCGTTTTTCGTTCTTTATTTTCCCTTCTTCCCAACGGCTCCAAAAACACTCCTCCAAAAAAATCTCAAAAAAACTGCGGTTCGCCCTTGCCAATCGGCCGTTTTGATCTGCTAATATGAGATTCGCGTTCCTCAGTAGCTCAGTGGTAGAGCGGTCGGCTGTTAACCGATTGGTCGCTGGTTCGAATCCAGCCTGGGGAGTTTTTTTGAATCCTGTGCCATGCTCTCTTCTCCGGTGGTTGATGCGTCGAGTCAGGGCTGGCGAAAGGTCTGGGGATTAGACCCTGCTCTTACATTCCTAAACCACGGCTCCTTTGGCGCGTGTCCGCTGGCCGTGCAGCAGCGGCAGCAGGCGCTTCGGCAGCAGCTAGAGGCGCAGCCCGTGCAGTTCTTTGGGCGATCGCTCGAACCCTTGCTAGACGAGTCGCGGGCGGTGCTGGCGGCGTTTGTGGGGGCGAGTCCCGCCGATTTAGCTTTTGTGCCCAATGCCACGACGGGCGTGAACACCGTGCTGCGATCGCTCTCGTTTCGCCCTGGCGACGAACTGCTGACCACGAACCACGAGTACAATGCCTCTCGCAATGCGCTAGAGTTTGTTGCCCAGCAGAGCGGCGCAACGGTCGTGGTGGCAGACATTCCCTTTCCGCTGAGCAGCCCCGCACAGGTAGTCGAGCGCGTGTTGGGCAAGGTCTCTAACCGGACCCGGCTGCTGCTGATCGACCATGTGACTAGCCAGACGGCGCTGGTGTTGCCGATTTCGCCGCTGATTCGGGCGCTTGCGGATCAGGGCATCGACACGCTGGTAGACGGGGCCCATGCACCTGGCATGATTCCGCTGGCGCTAAACGAACTGGGCGCGGCCTATTACACAGGCAACTGCCACAAGTGGCTCTGTGCGCCCAAGGGAGCGGCATTTCTCTATGTGCGGGCAGATCGGCGCGATCGCATTCGGCCGCTGGTGATTAGCCACGGAGCCAATTCTCCCCGGCGCGATCGCCCCTTCTTTCATCTGGAATTTGACTGGACGGGCACAGGCGACCCCACGCCGTTTCTCTGCGTCGGCACGGCGATTCTGCACCTGGCGACGCTGCTGCCCGGCGGCTGGGCAGACATCATGGCGCAAAACCGGGCGCTGGCGCTGTGGGCGCGAGAACGGCTGAGCCAGCGGCTAGGGCTGGCGCTGCCCTGTCCCGACGAGATGATCGGCTCGATGGCGACGCTGCCCCTGCCAGAGGGCGATGCCGACTCGCTCTACCGGGCGCTAGTCGAAGACCACGCCATTGAAATTCCCGTGATCCCCTGGCAGGGCGTGTCCAATCGGCTGATTCGCCTGTCGGCGCAGCTTTACAACACGCCCGCAGACTATGATCGGTTGGCAGATGTCCTTGCGCTATTGCTTGCCAAACCCCAGTGACCGATCGCCCTGCTGCCGTGTTCAGAAATCGACTTGCCACCCAGGGGCGATCGCTTCTCTGGCTGTTGGGGTGGATGCTGCTGGGGCTGGCGCTGCGGTTTGCCTGCCTGTCAGACAAAGCCCCCTGGACGGACGAGTTTTCCACGATGGTCTTTAGCCTGGGCAACAGCTTCCGCACCGTGCCGCTAGACCGCGTGATTTCTCTATCAGACCTGATGCAGCCGCTCGTGCCCAATCCCAATGCAAGCGCGGGCGATGTCGTGCAAACCCTGCTGAGCGAGAGCAACCATCCGCCGCTGTATTTTGCGCTGACGCACCTCTGGCTGCGGCTATTTTCCCCCGACGGAGGGTATGTCTCGCTGTGGGCCGTGCGATCGCTCTCGGCCCTCTTCGGCACGCTGACGATTCCCGCTGCCTTTGGGCTGGGCTGGCTGGCCTTTCGCAATCGCCCCGCTGCCCACCTGGCCGCCCTGCTGATGGCAGTGTCGCCCTTTGGCGTGTATCTGGCGCAGGAGGCGCGGCACTACACGCTGCCCGTGCTGTGGGTGATGGCCTCCCTGGCTTGCCTGCTGGCGACCGTTCGCGCTTTGCAAACTGGGAAAGTGCCCGCGCTCTGGCTCTGCGGCGTGTGGATTTTGGTGAACGGGCTGGGGCTGGCGACGCATTATTTTGTGGCGATCGCCCTTGCTGCTGAAGCGTTAACCCTGGTCGGATTGGCGCTCTTCCAACTCCGACAGGGCAAATTTCGCCTGAATGCGGGCTGGCGGCGAGTGCTGGCGGTGGGAGTGGGCACGCTGCTCAGCGGGTTGGTATGGCTGCCAACGATTCAGGGCACACAGGAATCGGAGCTAACCCGCTGGATCGTGCGGCGCGATCGCACGGGGCTGGCGTGGCTCACTCCCCTGGGGCAATTGCTCAGCGGGCTGGTCAGTATGCTCTATTTGCTGCCCGTCCAAGCAAAGCCGCCGACCGTCGCCTATGCCTCGGTGCTAGCGCTGGTGGGGCTGGCGCTGTGGACGGCTGCCAAACTCACGGCTGGCCTGCGGCTCCAGGTTCAGAAAACGCCTGATTCCGTCCTGCTGCTGGGGGGCGTGGTGCTAGGTGCGATCGCCCTGTTTTTGCTGATCACCTATGGCTTTCAGCGCGACCTGACCGTGGCATTTCGCTATCAGTTTGTGGTTTACCCAGCGGTCATGGTGCTGGTTGCAGGAGGACTCGCGGCCCTGCGGCAACGGGAGCAGCGGCGGGTGATTCTTCTGGTAGCCCTGCTGGGGCTGTTGGGTAGCCTTACGGTGCTGGCTAACCTGGGCTTCCAAAAAACGCACCGGCCCGACCTGCTGGCTCAGCGGATTCGGGAGAATACCCGCTTTCCCGCGCTGGTGGCGATCGCCCACCGCACGCATGGGCAAACGGGTCGGCTGATGGGCGTGGCGTGGTCATGGCGATCGCAGTTTGCCGACGGCCCCGAACCGCGTTTTCTGCTGGCGCACCAGGAGTCCCCCAGAGCGGCGATCGCCCCCAGTCTTCTCAGCGCTGTCGCACCCCAGCCCCGCCCGTTCGACCTCTGGCTGCTGAATATCGAAATTCCCCAGCGTCCGGCGCTGCTTCGGGAACTGGCGCAACAAAACTGCACCGTGCTAGACGACGGCACGGAAGACGGCTATCGGCTGCACCACCTCCGCTGCGAGGGCTAGATCTTTGCGGCAAGACGCTGCATGAGCTGTGGCGCAGTCAACACACCCTCAATCCGATCCACCGGCTGCCCCTGCTTAAACAGCACCAGCGTCGGCAGCGCGTAGACCTGATACTTTGAGGCCAAATCTGGATAGGCTTCGGTGTTGATTTTCACGACTCGCAGCTTGGATTTCATCTGGGCGTTCACATCTTCCAGAATCTTGCCCATCATCTGGCAGGGGCCACACCACGTCGCATAAAAGTCCACCAGCACGGGCTTCTCCGACTGGTCGATCATCTCTTGAAAACTGCCAAAGGCTTTCTTGACGGCCATTGTCGCATCCTCCGTTAAGTAGGGCTTGGGGGCTGCTGTTATCTCCATCCTAGTGAGGATTTTGGACTACGGGGGGCGGTTTTCTGGCGATGCACGGCGGGTTTTCTCGCCAGGATTGCCCCCGCCCCGCGCTCTTGGATTTCGGGACTCGCCTTGGAACGAATTACGTCTTGCGGGCGCAGCCTGCGCGACATCCAGACAAACCCCCAGAAAGCAGGTCTTAACGGCGTAACGCCTGTGGGATAAGATGAACTCTGGATTTTCGAGAAACGGCTATGACAACACAACGGTTAGCAGGACAGGTCGCCCTCGTGACGGGCGCATCGCGGGGAATTGGACGGGCGATCGCCCTGGCCCTGGCCGCAGAGGGCGCAAAGGTCGCCGTCAACTACGCCAGTTCCAGCGGGGCGGCCGATGCAGTGGTGGCAGAGATTGCCGGGACAGGCGGTGAGGCGATCGCCCTGCAAGCCGATGTGTCGAAGGCGGATCAGGTGGATGCGCTGTTCAACGCCGTCATGGAGAAGTGGGGGCGGGTCGATGTGCTGGTAAACAATGCAGGCATTACCCGCGACACACTGCTGCTGCGGATGAAGCCAGAGGACTGGCAGGCCGTCATCGACCTGAACCTGACGGGCGTGTTTCTCTGTACCCGCGCCGCCAGCAAGATCATGCTGAAGCAAAAGTCTGGGCGGATCGTCAACATTAGCTCGGTCGTGGGGCTGATGGGCAATCCCGGCCAGGCGAACTACAGCGCCGCCAAAGCAGGCGTGATTGGCTTTACCAAGAGCGTCGCCAAGGAACTGGCCCCGCGTGGGATCACCGTGAATGCGATCGCCCCTGGGTTCATCGCCACCGACATGACCCACGGGCTAAACAGCGAGGATATTTTGAAGTTCATTCCGCTGGGGCGCTATGGCCAGGCCGAAGAGGTCGCGGGTGCAACTCGATTTCTCGCGGCTGACCCCGCCGCCGCCTACATCACCGGGCAGGTGCTGAACGTGGATGGCGGCATGGTGATGGATTAGCGCCCCAGATTAGCGCCCCGGACTCGCCACAAATTAACGCCATAACGCCATAAATTAGCGCCCCACATTCGGGACTAGGTTGCAATTCAAAAGCCTCAATTCAAAAGCCTCTGAGGAAATGAGCGACAGGAAGACGCTTGACCTCAGAGGCTTTTAGGTTGCTAGGAGAACACGAGCAAGGGCGATCGCCCCGCCAGAGTTCTATCTCAATGCTTAACTCGATGCTCAACGACTGATCACACTAGGCAGACGCGGTTTCCGCTGCCGGATACACGCTCACCTTCTTGCGGCTCTTGCCCTTGCGCTCAAACGTCACCACGCCATCAATCAGCGCAAACAGGGTGTCGTCGCTGCCAATACCAACGTTGAAGCCGGGGTGAACCTTGGTGCCGCGCTGACGCACCAGGATGCTGCCTGCGGTCACGGTTTGCCCACCGTAGCGCTTCACGCCAAGGCGCTGTGCATTAGAGTCGCGGCCGTTGCGAGTGCTGCCAGTCCCTTTCTTGTGTGCCATGATTCCTGCCCTTCTCTAAATCAACAAACTTAATCCACAAACTCAATCCACAAACTCACGTCTCAAAACTAGAAACTGCGCTCCAGCTTCCCCTCTAGGCTTCTGCGTCGTCTGCCGCAGGTTCCGAGGCAGGTTCCACAGGCTCAGTCGCCTGAACAACTTCTGTTTTCTTTGCAGCGGCCGGAGTCGCGCCGCCCAGGTTAATCGCGTCGATCATCAGGCGGGTCAGATCTTGGCGATGGCCTTGCTTCTTGCGGGTTTTCTTTTTGGGGCGCATCTTGTAGACGATGATTTTGCGGGCCCGCAGATGGCGCATGACAGTCGCTTCGACAGTTGCCCCAGCCACCAAAGGCTGACCCACCGAAATTTCGCCATCGTTTTCAACAAACAGCACCCGATCCAGGGTGACTTTTTCGTTTTCGCCCACATCCAGGCGGTTCACGTCGTAGAACCGGCCTGGCTCTACCCGCAGTTGGGTTCCACTCGTTTCGACAATTGCGTAGGTCATTTTCGTAAAGCGATCGCCGTACAGGCCGCATCAGGGAAAGGCGTTGAGCCATGTCCTTTGTGCTGTTTGGAACCTGATCCGAGCGCATAAACAACAGTTAACCATTCTCGCTAAGAATCCGCCAAAGTGTCAAGTTCGCTTTCGTTTCCACCAGGGGATCTATAGTAAATGAGTAATGCGGTGCGAAGAATCGCGTCTGAACGTGACAGCGCTATGATTGCTGGCAATTTCATCTATCGCGGCTTAAAAAACGGCTTGATTCGGCTTATAAAGCTGCACTCGGTTAAGGGGCACTTGGGCTGGGCAGCGGGGTCGGCGCTGGTGGTGCCGCTGTGGTCGATGCCGATTTTGCCTGTGGAGGCGTTTGAGATGGAGGCGATCGCCCCTCTGCCGCCCCTGATGCCGCTGCTGTCTACGGTAAGCCTGCCCCCCGCTTCGGCAGATCCACCGCCCGATTCGCCCCAGTATTTACCGAATTTCCCTTCCTTCAACAGCCAGCGGCTTGACCACCAGATTCGGCTCTATTCGCACTACGTGATGACCGAGGGCACGCCCGACGTGCTGATCATCGGCAGTTCGCGGGCGTTGCAGGGCATCGACCCGGCGGTGCTGCGACAGGCACTCGCAGAACGGGGCCGCCCCAACCTGCGGATTTACAATTTCAGCATCAACGGCGCGACGGCTCGCGTCATGGATCTGGTGGTGCGCCAAGTGCTGCCGCCCGACCGCCTGCCGCGGCTGATTATCTGGGCGGACGGGCTGCGGGCGTTTAATAGCGCCAAGGCGGACGTGACGTTTAATGGCATCGCATCTTCAGCAGGCTATCGCCAGTTGGCGGCGCGTGTGCGGACGATTCCGCCGGAGCCTGTGCCCGCGTCGCAGGCGATCGCCGACGAGCAGCCGCCCGAAATTTGCCTGGAGATTCCGCCGATTCCGGTACTGGCAAAGCCTGTGGGCAACCCAGCGGTCCCCGGCGCAACGGCGCAAGCCTCGCCCCCCGCCCCCACGACCGCGCGATCGCCCGCTGCAACCACTGGGCAAGTCACGGGGCAAGTCACAGGGCAAATTTCTGGGCAAATTTCTGAGGGCGATCGCAAAGAAGAAAAAGGTCAAACGCCTCACCTAGAGCCTGTTCCATCCTCCTCTGTAGATTGGTCGAATCCCGACGCGGCGAACTTTTTCCTGGATCTTCAGTCCACGCTGACACCATTGCAGGTGGTTCCTGAGCTGACCGATCCACAGCGGGCGTTTCCGGGGGATGCGCTGCTGGCGGAGTCGCCTGTCTGTCTATCGTTTCTCGATCCAACGCTGCCCGCGCCGAGCCAAGTAGCCTCGGTGGTGGTGTTGCCCGATGTGCCTGCAAATTCGGGACTGCGGGCGGATGGCTTCGAGGCGATCGCCACCCAGTTCAACCCCGCCACGTATTACCGCCAGTTTCCCCGCGTTGCGGGCCAATACGACAGCAACTACACGCCGTTTCAGCTTACTGGCTCCCAGACCCAGGCGACGGTGGCGCTGGCCAGCTATGTGCGCGATCGCCAGATTCCCCTCGTATTCGTCAGCCTGCCGCTGACTCAGGACTACCTCGATCCGCTGCGTCGTCGCCGCGAGCAGCAGTTTCGCCAGCATATGCAGCAGATCGCCACCCAGCAGCGGTTTCTCTTCCGCGACCTGAGCCTGCTCTGGCCCACGCGCAATCAATACTTCGCTGACCCCAGCCACCTGAATCAAGATGGTGCCGCAGCGGTCGCTCGTCACTTGGCCCAAGATCCGAATATTCCCTGGCCATCGCCCCAGCCCTAATCTGAGAGCGTTGTGGGGTTCCCAGCAGTTTTTCCAGCGGTTTATCGGATTTGTGAAGCCCGTCTGTGTAAAGTAACGGCCCGCAGGGCGATCGCCTTCTGTAAATTTCGGGTGGAGGAGGGCGATCGCCCCTGTTGCCATCTCTGGGAAACCGGGCACACTAGACCTAGAGATTCGTTACAGCCAAACTGTAAAATTCGCAATCCTACTGGGCAATCCTACTGGCTTCTCATGACACAGGTTCAGGAAATCTAGAGCCTGAATCCGCTCAAACTCTGTTCAAACTCTCTGGTTCCAGGATGTTAGACCCAACTGATCTGGTCTAGCGTACATTGCATCCTTAGAGATTCACCTTTGAAAGTGCGTCAAAGTGCATCTTTGAAGATAACCCCCACAATTCTGCAATACACGCCATGCCCCAACATCAAACGCTTTTATCCAGTGTCAAACCCAGTGTTAAACCCAGCGTCAAACAGCCAGCCGCAGTGTATCTGGCAGAGTTTGCCTACTTGGGCACAACCGAGCTAGCCGATGAACTGCTCATTCAAGCCGAATCTGCCAAGCAAGCAAGACGTTTCGCAAAAGAATACGCCGCCCATTGGGGCATTGAGTTATTTGCGATTACCCAAGCAACTAAGCAGCAAGTCCGCCTGTATCGACTGCTGGGCAGATCCGTTTTGCTGAGTGCAGCCTGAAGACGATTCGTGCATCAAGATTGGGGCATCAGCGGGCATCAGATCAGGCATTAGATAGGGCGCATTAGACAGTGCGGCGATTGCCTCGCAAGGATGACAATGAAAATGCGGCAAATGAGTGAGGAAATCTCATCTGCCGCACTAATGGAAACGATCCTAGGGACGACTGAGCGAAGGGGGCTGAGCAAGGCATACCTGAGAACCCCCGTCCATCAATCCTTGATCACATCAACCCTTGATCAATCGGAGTATGCAATCGAAGTGTGAATAGAAAGTGCCTGACCTAACTGCCTGACGACCCGAAATCTTGGGTAGAGGATTCACGGTCAGGAAGTTCGGTGTCAGGAAACCCTGATTGATTAACCTGAGGCTACTCTTCAACTACGCCGTCTTCATCGATTTGCTTTAGGCGAATATGCTTTCGCCCAAGAGAAATCTCAAACTCGTCTCCGGGCTGCAAATTCATCTGCTTAGTGTAGGCAGAGCCAATCAGCAAGTTTCCGTTAGACTGCACCGTAATGCGATAGCTGGCGCTGCGTCCGCCGCGACCATTTGCCGCAGATTTGCTGTCTAGCTCGATTCCCTCAGCATCAATCAACGCATTCAGGAATTTCATCATGTTGACCCGCTCTACACCATTTTTAGTAACGGTATAGTATCCGCACTCCCTAGCCTTCTCTTCCTTGGTAAGGTTTTCCAGTTGCTTCACCTTAGCCAACAGAGATTCTCCTGTCAGTGGCTCGATCTTCTTTTTTCTACTCATTCACTTAAACTCTAAAACGAGCGACTTAGAAACATTGCGCCTTGCCTAGCCGAAGACCCCATTCATCTGGAACTTCTATTCAGGACATTGCTCTAGCTTTTGACTTCACAGCGTTTGCCTGCTAGCTGAAGCATACCCTCTATGCCCTGTGCAAGGATCATGATATTCACATCCTTCACTTGCTTTAGACCTGCCTCAGAAACGCTGTAGCTTGCCCCCATGTTACAACGAGATAGATAAAGCCATACATTTTTCTAAGCAGCGTTCGAGAAAGCTCATTGCACTCTGGCGCTAGAGCGATTTCACCTTCTGATCGCGGCTAAATGTTTAGCCAAACCATTGCTTGTTAGCAGTTGTCCATATAGATGAGCCATTCATTAACCCATCTATATAGACGATGAGTTTATATCAAATAACGAGTTTGGAACCAACTTTTTTGACAGGGCTTGTGGGCAAATTGAATGCAACCCGTTTGGTCATCTTCAGGAGGACCGTGGACAGCCTGGGGGTTGCAATCAGAAACCTGCTTGAGATCGGTGCATCAAGATAGCTTCTGAGGCAGATATCTCCGCTTACTTGCATGACTGACTGGCTGAACGGAATCGACTGGCTTTATGAGCGGAGTCACTGCTAGCAATCTCTGCGCGAAGGTACATCCCACTTTTGTAACCCTCACCCTCAATCCCCTCCCAACGCGAGAGAGGGACTTCCAATCCGGCTCCCCTTCTCCCCAAAAGGGAGAAGGGGCTGGGGGATGAGGGCAAACTTGCAGAACTGGAATGCGTCCCAGCGCGATCGCCCCCTTCTCTATCTCAGGGCAAACACAGACTCAGGACGCGAGAAGGTGAGGGAGGAATCGTCCCATGCAGCACGGTTAATATCCGGGGGTTTGGCAATTCTTCATAGAACTACGCCAAAACCGGAGCCTGCCAGATAGAATCAGGTCAGTGCAACAGCAGTTAGGGTTCTTTAGTTAGGATTCTTTATCAGGCTCTTTTTTGTAGAACTCTTTGTCAGACTTTATATTGTCAGACTTTGATATTGTCGGACTCTTTGTTGAACCGTGGGGGAGGAGGCAGCGTGGACGAGCTAAGGGCAGCGTTGGAACTGGCGACCGAAGAGGAATTGGAAGTGCTGACTGAGATCCTGTTCTGCCGCAAGCTGAACCCGCTGGACTATGTGTATACGCCCGACCCCGTGGCGGTGTGTAGCCAGGAGCGCGATCGCTGGCTGAGCGATTTGGAGCAGCGCTTTCGGTTTTTGGCGGCGGACGGGATAACGGTGTTGCAGGGCAAGACGCGCCACGTCACCTATCGCCAGGTCTTGATCCAGATTTGTCGCTATCTGCGAATTCCCTATTCCCTCAGCCTGTCCACCGCAGAGCTAGAAGCGGAGATTTTTCTGACGTTGCTCCAGCGGGCGTGGCAGCAGTTGCCCCCGGCTGAGCAGCGGGTATTAAACAGCGAATTGCAGGAGTCGCTGTCCCATTCTGAGCTAACTCGCCAACTTCCGCCGTCGCTGCAAACCAACCCATCCAGCCTGCTGATGAAGGGCGGTAGTGCGCTGGCGCTGAGTGCGGTGGTGCGGCCGTGGCTGCTGCAAATGATGGCGCGTCAGTTTACGCTACACGCGGCGACCTACCAAGCAGCAAAACAGGCCGGCGGGGCGATCGCCAATCAGGTTGCGGTGCGGGCTGCCTATCGCGGCATGGCCGCCAGCGCTGCTCGATATGGGGCTGTGCGCTCGGTGCTGGCGGTGCTGGGGCCAGCGCTGTGGGCCTGGTTCTTTGCAGATTTGGGCTGGCGGGCGATCGCCACCAACTATGCCCGCGTCATCCCTGTCGTCTTTACCCTGGCTCAAATCCGCCTGATTCGTGCCGCCGACTGCCCCGCCTAGACCCGCCCCTCCTCGTTAAGAGACCTAGTTATCTAAGCCATCATTAAAGCCATCATGTTGACCCTGGAAGGAACTGTTGAAAAATCTACCCTTGGCATGGGCGCGTGGGCGCTGAAGACCGAGCAGGGCACCTATGAAATCATGAAAAACGCGCCAGAGGGCTTGCTGAAGGCGGGTCAGCAGGTGCGCGTGACGGGCAAGGTTCGCGACGATGTGATGTCGATTGCCATGATTGGCCCGGTTTTGGAGGTGAGTGGGTTTGAGGTGATGGGATCTTGAGGGCGTGGGATCGTAGCAGGATTGCTGGAGGACGCGGCTTTCTGGTTCTACCCCCTTCCGTTCATTGGCCCTAGCTCCGGAATCCCGGCTGCTTTTTGTGTAGTTAGTAAATATTCTCATGTGATATCGAATAGAGATATCATTAGAGCGATCGCCCTTTAGATTTACTGCTATGCTCCAGCCTCCTCCGGTTGCATCTCCCTCCCGGTCTACCCCTCCTGAAAAGTCGGTTTATCGCTTCAAAGCTGGGTCGCGTCTGATTTTAACTTCGGGCGCATTGGCGCTGCTGAGTTTGGGTGGGTGGGCGGTGTATGCCTGGGTGGCCAGTCGGGGGCCCGAGCCTGTAGCGGTGCGCCTGTTGACGATAGAGCGGGATACGGTAGAAACCGTCATTAACGAAAGCGGCACGCTGGAGCTGGGCGGGCAGCAAACCTTGCTGTCGCCGCTGGAAGGGGCAGTAGAGCAGGTGCTAGTGGCTCCAGGCGATCGCATCGAGCAGGGGCAAACGCTGATCGTGCTGCGGAATCCCGATCGCCAAACGGCCCTGCTAGAGCAGGAATTGCAAGCTGCAAAGCAGGCAGAAACCCTGGCCCGCAGCCAGATGCAGATTGACGAAGCCAGGGCACAACTGAGCGCCGATCAGGAGCAATTGACGACGCTGCAAGGGCTGGCCAACGCAGGCGCAATTTCGCGGGAACGGGTGCAGCAGCAGGCTACAGAGGTGCGGCGATCGCTGGCAGCGCTGCGGGATGCAGAGACGGCCGTAAAGACGGCTCGATTAGAACTCCAGAGTTTGCAGTTGCAGCAGCGGCGCACCCAGCAGGAACTTCAGGACACCATCATTACGGCACCGAGGGACGGCGTGGTGCTGGGGCTGAGCGTGAAAGACGGGGACGGCGTAGAGCGGCGGACGGAGTTGCTGACGCTGGGCGATCCGCGCCAGGAATTGGTGAAGTTGCAGCTTTCCACTTTGAATGCGGCACAGGTGCGACCCGGACAAACGGCGCGGGTAACGGTGATTGGGCCCGACCCAACGGTGTATCTGGGGCGCGTGGTGGAGTTGTATCCGCAGGCGATCGCCTCTGAGTCTGGTGAGTCCCAATCTGCCCAGACCACCGTGCCGACGACGATTCGCCTCGATCGCCCAACAGGAAGGCTGATTCCTGGCAGTTCGGTCAATGTGGAACTGGTGCTACAACAGCGCCAGAATGCCGTGACGCTGGAGATCGAGGCGTTGCAGCGCAATGGCGCAAATTCGTTCGTCTGGCTGATGGACGGCAACGGACGGGCCCAGCAGCAGCCCGTGGAACTGGGGCTGGAGGGACTGACGGAGGTAGAAGTGACGAGGGGACTGCGGCCGGGCGATCGCGTCATTGTGCCGCCGCCAGACGTGCTGCTGACTCCAGGAATGCCCGTTGTGCCTGCAAACTCGTTAGATGCATCTGGCGGCAACGCGGAACCGGAATCGACGGAGGACGAACCGTGAGCCTTGCGCCAGGAGATTTGCTGATGCTGACCTGGCGATCGCTGCGCGGCAACCCCGTGCGATCGCTCCTGACGACCCTGGGCACGCTGATGGGTGTTGCCGCCGTTAGCGCCACGCTAAACGTCGGCGACATTAGCCGCGCCGTGATTGCCCGCCGCCTAGCCGACCAGGAAGCTCCCCAGGTGACGGCGATTCCAGAGTGGATGGGTGGCAATGATTGGGTGTCGCTTCAGCAGAGCGATATTGCCTACTTGCAGCAGCGCTTGCCTCAGGCGGCCGTGGTCAGCGGGCTAAAGTGGGACGGGCCGAGAGAGGCGCTATTCCGCGATCGCCGCGCCCGGCCCAGCTTCGTTGCAGTAGACACCGACTATCTCCGCAGTTCCGGCAATCGGTTGCAGGCAGGGCGATTTTTTACGTCCGCTGATCTGGCGGCTTACCGTCCGGTGGCTGTGATCGATCAGATGCTAGCAGCATCCCTATTTCAAGACACTCCGGCGGTCGGAGAGCAGGTTTATGTGAATCGTCAGCCGTTCACTGTAGTCGGCGTAATCCATCGCAAGGTCAATCCCGAAAGCACGAATCGAGATGGTCTGTTATTGGTATCGCTATCGTTCTATAGTGCGCTCACGGGCGATCGCGGCATGGATGCCGTGCGCGTTCGTCCCAAGCAGCTTGACCAGATCAAACCGCTAGAAGATCAGATAAAGACGCTGATGCAACAGCGCTACGGGGGACATCGATTTTATACCTGGAATAACGTTGAAGAGATCTTGCAGCAGCAAGACATGCTGAAACTGACTTCCCGGGCCCTGGCGGCCGTCGGCGCAATTTCACTGCTGGTGGGCGGGGTCGGCATTGCTAATATCATGATTGCCGCCGTAACCGAGCGCACATCGGAAATTGGCATCCGCCGTGCCATTGGCGCAACCCAGCAGGAGATTCTGGTGCAGTTTGTGCTGGAAGCAGTGCTGCTGAGTTCGATGGGGGGACTGGTGGCGATCGCCTCGGTTCACGGACTCACGCTACTCGTCGCCCAACAGTTTGACCTGCCCTACCAATTCAACCCCCGCACTGCTACGGTAGCCATGAGTTCTGCCCTGCTCGTTGGCATCGGAGCTAGTCTGTTCCCTGCTCTCCGCGCCAGCCGCCTCGACCCGGTAACCGCGCTCAAGGAATAAGCAGTTGAGCATTCAGGCTAAAATCCTAGGACTTACGCAGTTGGACGATTTCTCGCGGGCGCAGCCCGCGAGAAATCGTCCAAAACTTGGAAAGCTTATCGCAAGTGCGTAAGTCCTGACTCCAAAATCTAAAATCTAAAATTCCAAAATGCGTCTTTTTCTCATCGCGCTGCTGTCTTTTTTACTGGTTTTTAGCCCATCACTTCCCGTTCACGCCGCTGATCTAAAGACGGGTGCAGCCGTGTTCGAGGTTCACTGCGCGGGCTGTCATGTCAACGGGGGCAATATCATTCGGCGCGGCAAGAATCTGAAACAGCCCGCGCTGGAAAAGAACGGCTATGCCACGGTGGAGGCGATCGCCCAAATTGTCGCCAACGGCAAGGCGAATATGTCTGCCTACAAAGACAAGCTGACTGCCGAAGAAATCGAGTCCGTCGCCGCCTACGTCCTCGAGCGCGCCGCCGCTGGGTGGAAATCCTAAGCGTTCCAAAATTTTGACCTGAAACCCCGCCCCTCCAAAACCTGTCAGGACGGACACTCTTGCAATAAGTTTTCTGGGTTTTGAACGGTTTCTCGTGGGCACAGCCCGCGAGAAATCGTTCAACTGCGTAAGTCCTAACCTGCGATATCCTAGGGGTGATGCCCGATTTCAACGTTTACGTATGACCCAACGTTCCGATCGAATCTGCATTCTGGGCGGCGGGTTTGGAGGGCTATACACTGCCCTGCGCCTCAGCCAGTTGCCCTGGACAGACGCAAAGCCAGAGATTGTGCTGGTGGATCAGCGCGATCGCTTCCTGTTTTTGCCGCTGCTCTACGAACTGGTAACTGGGGAACTGCAAACCTGGGAAGTGGCCCCCCCGTTTTCTGAACTGCTGGCCAACACAGGCATCCAGTTTCGTCAAGGAGCCGTTGCCCACATCGATGTCACCGCGCGTCAGGTTCAGCTTCAGGATGGTGCAACGCTGGACTATGACCGCCTCGTGCTGGCGCTGGGCGGCGAAACGCCCCTGACGATGGCTCCTGGCGTAGCAGAACACGCCATTCCCTTCCGCTCGATTGACGATGCCTATCGGCTGCAAGAGCGGCTGAGAATCCTCGAAGCCTCTCCCACCGACCGGATTCGTGTGGCCATTGTGGGCGCGGGCTACAGCGGCGTGGAACTGGCCTGCAAGCTGGCAGACCGGCTGGGCGATCGCGGCCGGGTGCGCCTCGTGGAGTTGGGCGACCAAATCTTGAGAAACTCTCCCAGCTTTAACCGCGACGCTGCGACAAAAGCATTGGAAAAGCGCGGAGTCTGGATCGATCTGGAAACCCAGGTGACCGAGGTGACCGCAGACAGCATCTCGCTAGACTATCGCGGCAAAGTGGACACCCTTCCGGTAGACATTGTGATGTGGACGGTGGGCAACAAAGTGCCAGACTTTGTGAAAAGCCTGCCCCTGCCCCAGACCGAGCGCGGGCAACTCCTCGTCACCCCGACCCTGCAAGTGGTAGACTACCCTGAAATCTTTGCGCTGGGCGACCTGGCCGAGATGAAGGATGCCGACGGTCAAAAAGTGCCTGCAACGGCTCAGGCCGCGTTTCAGGCAGCAGACTATACGGGGTGGAACGTGTGGGCTTCTCTGAGCGATCGCCCCCTGTTGCCCTTCCGCTATCAGCACTTAGGCGAGATGCTCTCTCTTGGCACCACAGAAGCCACCCTCACGGGCCTCGGCGTTTCCCTCGACGGCCCCGCCGCGCATCTCTTCCGCCGCCTCGCCTACCTCTATCGAATGCCCACCTTCGACCATCAAATCAAAGTAGGGCTGAACTGGATCACGAAGCCGATTCGGGATCTGCTGGCAAGCTGAAGGGGGAAAGGGAAGAAGGAAGAACGAAGAACGAAAAGAGAAGAGCGAAAAGAGAAGAGCGAAAAAAGATAGAGATGCTTTTCTGTGTTCTTTCCAACTCCTTGCTTTAGCGCCCCTTAGGGCTGCTTCGCTCGTCTCTCCCCAGCGCATTAATCCGCCAACCCCAACCCCCAACTTTCACCTTCCTTCTTCCCTCTTCGTTCTTCCCTCTTCCTTTTTCGTTCTTCCTTTTTCGTTCTTCCTTCTTCGCTCTTCCCTCTTCGTTCTTCCTCCTTTCATCCCCCCTCCCCAATGCCTCTCCCCAAGGTCATTTTCTTTGATGCAGTTGGTACGCTGTTTGGTGTTCGCGGCAGTGTGGGTGCGGTGTATGCCGATCTGGCCAAGCGGTTTGGGGTGACGGTGGATGCGGCGGCGGTGGATCGGGCGTTTTTCAAAAGCTTTAAGGCGGCAACCCCGATGGCGTTTCCAGGAACCGACCCGACGGAGATTCCCGACCGGGAATATGCCTGGTGGTGGGCGATCGCCGCTGAGACGTTTCAAGAAGTTGGCGTGCTGAACCAGTTTGCGGATTTTTCTGCTTTCTTCAGTGCGCTTTACGACCACTTCGCTGCCGCAGACCCGTGGTTTGTCTATGCCGACACGCTGGCCACGCTAGATCAGTGGCGCGATCGCGGTGTGGAACTGGGCGTGTTGTCCAACTTTGACTCCCGGATTCACAGCGTGCTGGAAGCGCTGGATTTAGCCAACTACTTCTCCTCGGTCACGATTTCTACCGAAGCAGGCGTATCCAAGCCAGATGCCCAAATCTTTCAACTGGCGCTGAAAAAGCACGACTGCCCGCCCGATGCCGCATGGCACGTCGGCGATAGTTTCAGAGAAGACTATGAAGGCGCGACACGGGCGGGGCTGCGGGGCATCTGGCTGAAGCGGGAATAGCCCCTCTCCACATGGCTGCATTGCGAGCTGTATGGCTGCTCCATCCAGTGGAAAATCCCAGTCGAACATCCCAATCGAAAATCCCAAAAATCGCAAATCTAAAACCGAGAATCGCTCTTAGAGGATGTTTGAAAAGTCCTACTGTTTGTAGCAAAGCGTGCAAGATCCCCCTAAATCCCCCTTAAAAAGGGGGACTTTAAGGCAATTTCCCCCCTTTTTAAGGGTTTAAGGGGGGCTAGGGGGGATCTCTGAGTGCTTAACATTACAGGCGATACCTTTTCAAACTTAGAACCCTCTCTGCTGGGCAGAGTCTTCGTGTCTCTTGGCAGTGGCAACGGTCGTTGAGTAGGTTTCTACGTCTTTTTGGATAATATCCTCGACTTGGCTGGCGAAGAAGTCGAACGCCTCTTCATGGGTGGGGTATTGTGTGTATAGCCCGGTCAGTTGAGAAAACTGCCAGCCCTGTGTCTTCAGTGACTCTACGCTGCGGCGGTAGTGTCGCCAGCGTTCGCCGTACTTGAAAAATTCCTCGACTGCTGCACAGGCCGCAACCACTGTGCTGATGCCTACCGTAGACCAGCGGATAATGGCATCTGCCCTGCGGTTATCAACGTTATTTAGGCTCACCAGCACTGGCACCAGCACGCCGCCAATAATCGTGGTCAGCCGCAGCCGATAGTAGCGATCGCGTGCCCTGCCGGCCTTGTTCTCCATCCACAGCACCTGATCCAGCCAGCGCGATCGCAGGTAGTGCTGCTGGGCTTCGTCTAGCTCCAAGGTGTTAAACAAGCTCCCAAAGTCTTGCTTAAGCTGCTCGCGGTAGGGGTCTTTGCTAGCCATAATGCACCCTGGGTTGTGGAGCTAAAGTCCTCATGAGAGGATTTTACTCGATAAAATCTCGTGAATCGCACAGGACAACTTTTCTGAGCTACGCAGATCAACGGCTTGCATCAGCCCTGATGCCACCAGTTTGCGGGCGCGTTCATCGGTGATTTTTCCAGTCAGCGCATCGGCCAGCGCGTCGGCAGTGCGGCCACTGCCTGCCACAACGAGCAGCGGACGGCCCTGCCCTACATTGTGCGACGCATCACTCCAGGTGACTTCGCCGCCGTTGATCAGCACCGTCAGCGAAGGAAAACCATCGGACAGGGCGCTGGCCAGTCGAGCAATCCAGGCAGACTCGTCGCCCCAATAGCGACCAGGCACCAGCACAAAATGGGTATGGTTTGGCTCTAGATTGGCGGCATCAGGGTGGGACGCACGTCCCCCTGGCAAAATCGCCATCTGCTCTGGCGCAATGCCAATGAGCGGAAAGCTGCCGTGAGTGCGGCGACGCGCCTGCCCCATCATCCGCATAATGCCTGTGTCTGTGCCGCCATCAATCACGGCTGCACCGAGGGTTTCCGCCAGGGGCGCTAAAACTTTTACAAAGAGCGATCGCACTTGTGCCTGATCTTCGCGGCTCAGCTTGCCTGCGCCGCCAACCACCACCAGCACAGGCCGCTTTTTGACTAAGCCCAACTGGTCAAGCACCAGGGGCAACTCGCGATCTGCCTCAGCCCGCAGAACAGCCGCCACAGCGCCATCTTCAAACTGGATATCGAAGCGGTTGTCCATCTTGTACACGCTTGAAATCATCGATGGCAGGCTCCGTGTTTACTATCGCACCTGGGAGTTCAAATGACTCCCTTTATTAATAGTTTTAGAAAACCCGGAAGGATAGAAGCCTCTGAAGATCTACGGAGATGAGGGGTTGAACCCCCTTGGTTGAAAACCTGAGTGGGTGTCCGGAGAGCAGCAGTTGCGCCAGAGAGATGCAAAAGCGACCAGAAGCGACTTCCTCCGGTCACCTACAATAGAGATAAATACTTCTGGGCGATCGCCTCTTCAGGTAAAAACGAGTGACAACTATGGAACTGACAACCGACAACGTAGAAAAGGTGCTGGACGAACTACGCCCTTACCTCATGTCCGATGGCGGCAATGTGGAACTGGTAGAACTGGACGGGCCCATCGTCAAGCTGCGGCTCCAGGGGGCTTGCGGCTCTTGCCCCAGCTCTGCAATGACGCTGAAGATGGGCATCGAGCGCAAGCTGCGCGAAAGCATTCCCGAAATTGTTGAAGTCGAACAGGTGTTGTAACACCTCGAATTAAAACCATAAAAAAATTCTGAAAATTTGCTACACCGCACCGATCCAGGTGTTGGTAGACTCTGAGGCAGGGACGATTCGGGTTCCCTGCCTTTTGCTTTCGCGCCGATTCGCCACCGCACATTACCGAACGTTACTGAACGTTACTGAACGTTGATATGCCCTACCCTCTCTACGTCGCCTTTATCTGGCATCAGCATCAGCCGCTCTACAAAAGCCGGACTGCCGGACAATATCGTTTGCCCTGGGTGCGATTGCACGGTACAAAGGATTACCTGGATTTGATCCTGATTTTGGAGCAATTTCCCAAGCTCCATCAAACGGTGAACCTGGTGCCTTCGCTGATGATGCAGATCGAAGACTATGTAGCGGGAACGGCGTTTGACCCGTACCTGACGCTGGCGCTATCCCCCGAAGACACCCTCGATCAAGAGCAGAAGCAGTTTATTATCGAGCATTTCTTTGACGGCAACCACCGCACGCTGATTGACCCGCATCCGCGCTACGCCGAACTGTATTATCAGCGGCAGGACAACGGGCGCGAGTGGTGCTTGGAACACTGGAGCTTGCAGGACTATAGCGACCTGCTGGCGTGGCATAACCTGGCGTGGATTGATCCGCTGTTTTGGGGCGATCCAGACATTTCACAGTGGCTAGAGCAAGGGCGCGGGTTTACCCTGAGCGATCGCCAGCGAATCTATTCCAAGCAAAAGGAAATCCTCAGCCACATCATTCCCCACCACCGCAAGATGCAGGAAACGGGGCAGCTTGAGGTGATTACCACGCCCTACACCCATCCCATCCTACCTTTGCTGGCGGATACCAATGCGGGTCGGGTGGCCGTGCCCGATATGACCTTGCCCAACTTCCGCTTTCAGTGGCCCGAAGACATTCCCCGCCACCTGGCGCGGGCCAAGCAGATGTATTGGGAACGATTTGGCTGCAAACCTCGCGGGCTGTGGCCGTCGGAGCAGTCGGTCAGTCCCGCAATTCTGCCGGAGGTGGCGGCGCAGGAGTTTGAATGGCTAGTGTCGGATGAAGCCGTGCTGGGCTGGACGCTGAAGCACTTTTTCCATCGCGACGGGCATGGCAACGTGCTGGAACCCGAAAAACTCTACCGCCCCTATCGCCTGGAAACGCCCAATGGGGATCTCTCGATTGTGTTTCGTGATCACCGCCTGTCTGATCTGATCGGCTTTACCTATGGCGTGATGGAGCCAAACGCGGCCGCAAACGACTTGGTGAGCCATCTAGAGGCGATCGCCCACACGCTGAAATCCCACCAGTCCGACGGCACGACAACCCTCAAACAGCCCTGGCTTGTCACCATTGCCCTGGATGGCGAAAACTGTTGGGAATACTACCCGCTCGACGGCAAGCCTTTTTTGGAAGCGCTGTATCAAAAGCTGAGCGACCACAGCGAAATCGAACTCGTTACCGTCGCTGAATTTCTCGACCAATTCCCCGCGACAGAAACCCTGCCCGCCGACACGCTACACAGCGGCTCCTGGGTAGACGGCAACTTCACGACCTGGATTGGCGACCCTGCCAAAAATCGCGCCTGGGATTTGCTGACTCAGGCGCGTGCCGTGCTGGCCGCCCATCCCGAAGCCACCGAAGAAACCAACCCCGAAGCCTGGGAAGCGCTCTACGCCGCCGAAGGATCGGACTGGTTCTGGTGGTTTGGCGAGGGGCACTCCTCCAATCAGGATGCCATGTTTGACCAGTTGTTTCGCGAACACCTGACGGCGCTGTATGTCGCCCTCAATGAGCCTGTGCCGCCAGACGTGCGCCGCCCCGTCGAAGATCACGCCCGCGCCCGCAGCCACGGCCCCGACAGCTTCATCAGCCCCATGATTGACGGCCGCGCCGACGAACAGGACTGGGACAAGGCGGGGCGCATCGAGGTCGGCGGCGCACGCGGCACCATGCACCGCAGCAGCAAGGTGCAACGCCTCTGGTATGGCGTAGATCATCTGAATTTTTACCTGCGGGTAGACTTTGCCAGCGGTACGCGGATCGGCGTGGACATTCCGCCAGAGCTGCACCTGCTGTGGTTCTATCCCAATCGCACGATGCACAATAGCCCTGCACCGCTGGCCGACCTGCCCGACGAAGCACCGATGAACTATCTGTTCCACCATCATTTGGGGATTAACCTGCGGACGGGCGATCGCTGGCTGCAAGAAGCCAGTGACCACTTCCAGTGGCACAACTGCCCCACCCAGGCCCAGGTTGCCCTCGACACCTGCCTGGAGGTCGCCGTGCCTTGGGCCGACCTGCGCGACGTAGAACCCGATTGGGCCCTGCGCGTGGTGGTGTTTCTGGCAGACGAGGGCCGGTTTGTGGCAAACCTGCCGGAGAATGCCTTGATTCCGGTGCAAGTGCCTTAGTGAGAATTGGACGTGACGAAGAAAGTGACAGCGTGATGGGGGAATGGAGTAACACGGTAAATTAAGGAAGCGACTCCAACGCTCCATCGCTCCAACGCTCCAACACTCCATCCACTTCATCACTGCATCAATGCCCAACACGATCGCCCTCATTGCCCACGACTCCAAAAAAGACGACATCGTTCAGTTTGCTCAGCGACATCAGGCTATGCTGAGTCGGCATCGGCTCGTCGCCACGGGTACGACGGGGCAGCGCATTCAGGACGCAACGAGTCTGACGGTGGAGCGAATGCTGTCGGGGCCGCTAGGCGGCGACGCACAGATCTCGGCGGAGGTGTGTGAGGGGAAGGTGCTGGCGGTGATTTTTCTGGTCGATCCGCTCTATGCCCAGCCCCATGAGCCGGATATTCAGGCGCTCCTGCGGATTTGCAATGTCCACAATGTGCCGCTGGCAACGAATCTGGCAACGGCCGAGGCGATCGCCCTCCACCTCACCAATGTTCCCGTTGCCCATCTGGTCTTTAATCCCGCAGCGGGACGCGGCTCTCCAGACCAAGACCTGACGCTGATTCGCCAACTGCTAGAGCCACACATGACGCTGCATGTGTACACCACATCGGAACAGGAAGACCCGGCGGACTATATCGAAGCGGCGATCGCCAGCCATCCCGATGTCATCATTGCAGCGGGTGGCGATGGCACGGTGTCGGCGGTGGCCAAGGCGCTGATTGGCACGGGGATTCCCCTGGGCGTGATTCCCAAAGGCACAGCCAATGCCTTCGCCACGGCGCTGGGTTTGCCCGGAGTGTTTCCCATTCGGAGTGCCTGTCAGGCGATCGCAGGCGGATACACCCGCACGGTCGATGTCGCCCGCTGCAATGGGCTGCCGATGATCTTGCTAGCAGGCGTGGGCTACGAGGCGCTAACCATCGAGCGCTCCAGCCGTGAACTTAAAGACCAGTGGGGCGTGCTGGCCTATTTGATGGCGGGCTGGGAAGCAATGGATCAGCAGACCCTCTTTGATGCTGAACTGGAAGCCGATGGACAGGTCTATCCTTTTCAGGCGCACGCCATTACCATCGCCAATGCAGCGCCGCCCACCTCTGTCCTGGCGCAGGGCGCAGGGCAAGTAGTATTCGATGACGGGCTGCTAGACGTGACAATCGCCTCGGTGCAGAACAAGCTCCAGGGCATCGCCACCATGCTGCAAATTTTTGGAACCGCACTGGTCGGCGGCACTCCGCAGCACCCCAATGTGGTGCATGGGCGAGCGTCTCGCCTAAAAGTGACCACCAATCCGCCGCAAAAAGTGGTTCTCGATGGCGAAATCATTGGCACCACGCCGATTGAAGTCGAAACGATTCCAAACGGTCTAACGGTGTTGGTGCCCAAACCTGGCTTCTTGAATGCGCTGTCTGGCTAGCAAACGGATCGTCTGGCTAGCAAGTAGGCTATTTGGCAAGCAAGGCGCAGACTTGAGCGGCGCTACATGGCGCTACATAGCGCTACATAGCGCTACATGGCGATACATAGCGCTACATGGCGATGGCAATAGGCGATACATGTCGCCATGCATGTAGCAATACAGCAATACATTTTGTGAATTACGCTTTGTTGCCCTAGCGACACAGAACCAGATCAACGGCGTAAGGTCAAAAATATGTCCATATCGAACAATATCGAATAGCTTTCAGGAGGACAGACCATGGCCGCGAAGATTCTGATGCTGGTGGGAGACTTTGTAGAAGATTACGAAGTCATGGTGCCCTTTCAGGCGTTGCAAATGGTTGGGCACACGGTTCATGCCGTCTGCCCCAACAAAAAATCGGGGGAGTTTGTCCGCACGGCAGTTCACGATTTTGAAGGCGACCAGACCTATTCCGAAAAACCAGGACACCGCTTCACCCTCAATGCCACCTTTGCCGAGATAAATCCCGCCAGCTACGACGCGCTGGTGATTCCCGGCGGCCGCGCCCCAGAATATATCCGGCTGAATGCGGATGTCATCAACATTGTCCAGCATTTTGCCAATGCCAACAAACCCATTGCCGCCATCTGCCACGGGGCACAGCTTCTGGCTGCTGCTGGAGCCGTGCGTGGCAAACGCTGCTCGGCCTATCCTGCCTGCGGCCCAGAAGTCACCGCTGCGGGCGGTCAGTATGTTGACGTTCCCGTGACGGAGGCCGTCGTAGACGGCAATCTGGTAACGGCTCCTGCCTGGCCTGCCCATCCGCGCTGGCTGGCGGAGTTTCTCAAGGTGCTGGGTACTCGCATTGAACATGCAGAACTGCTGCGGGTGTAGCGCTTTGCGGCATTGAGTCGCAGCATTCTGATGAGATTTAGGAGATTTCACTGCTCAGGGGCGATCGCCTCTGAGCTATTTTGTCTCAGCTATTTTGTTTGAGCTACTTTCGGTGTTGATTTTGGATTTTGGATTTGCGATTTTGGAAGGCACATCCCGTATCTCGGCGCTTCCAGTAATTTCATTCGGAGTGCCCCTGATTAGAGGGGATGCCATCTCAAACCGGGTTCAAATCCGTGCAGCCATATTCCGACATCCCACATCCCAACATCTCACATCCCAATATCCCACATCCCAACATCTCACATCCCGACAGCCCAAACCCGACATCAGAGATGCGTCAGGTCTTCTGGCGTGTTGCAGTTCAACAAATGGGCAAAATCAACAGCCGGAATTTCGGCAACTGGATGCTGAGCTAGCCACTGCTGAAACGATCGCCCGCCCGCCTGCACAAAGTCGCGCAGCAGCGGCAGACTGCTCAGGCGATAAAACCCACACAGCGGCTGCCAGCCCTGCGAATCGCGCGGCAAATAGGCGATCGCCCCCGACTGGACTGTTTTCAACTGCGCGGCCCACTGCTGCACCTCCGCTGCTTGCAGCCGGGGCAGGTCGCACGCCAGCAGCAGCACCCACGCTGAGGCTCCACCCGCCGCGACCCGCTCCAACCCCTGCCAAAAGCCCACCAGCGGCCCGTGCGGCTCCGTTTCTCCAGGCAGCGGCGTTTCGGAGACAAACTGGCAGTCGGGCAGCAGCGCGGCGTAGCGGTCGGGCCAGGGCGTGACGACGAAGACTGGGCTGGCGCAGGACTGGGCGATCGCTCCGGTTCTTTGCAGCAGGGGCACGCCTTCAATCTCAATCAGCGCCTTGTCGCGCCCCATGCGGGTGCTGTGGCCCCCTGCGAGAATAATGGCAGAGAGAGGCATCGGGGTATTGTGTGACTCTATCTCATCATCCCACTGACCATTTGCGCTAGCACATCCAGGTTTACAAAAATATCCTCAACTCGAACCAGCGGATAGAGCAGCGACTGCCAGAAGTGTCCCGCAGGAACCTCGCCCAGCAGATAGGCATAGTCCAGCCCGACCAAGTTGCTGAGATACCAGTAGCAGGGATAGACGTAGTTGGGCGAAAACAGTTCTATGACCTGAGTGCCGGGGCGACAAAAGGCAAGGTTGGTGAGTCCGCTGCCGTGGGGGGAGACGATGAGTTCAGCGTTGTAAAAAAGCTGGGCTTGTTCGGCGATGGTGCAAGTCTCCAGGTAGACCGTGGTGAATCCCTGGGACTCAAGAAGTTTCACCACGGATTCTTCGTTGATGATTCGGCGATCGCGCGTTTTTTGCCTGGAGAGATACAAGCGCTTTGGTAAGCCGGGAGCAAGCGTCTGGGAACGCAAAAAGGACGACTTGAGCCAGTCGCAAACCCAAGTCTGGGGCCAGGCTACCGCACCAGGAAATGAAGGAATGATGAGTTGATCCGCCTGGATATGAAGATGCTCCTGGACAGACAGAACTTTCTCAGATGGAATCTGGAGATGATGCAAGCTGTCTTGCTGCCAAGAATGGCGATCGTCCACCAGCCAGTAATCAATTTTGTTAAGATTAAACCCGCTATCTTGCAGGACTTTGAGACGCGGCAAGACATCTAGCATCCAGTGAAAGTAGATGTTATTCGACACGCCTGCAAGAACGGCGACGGTTCCTGATAGGCGCTCTATGGGTGGCAGCTTTTGGGACGAAAAGACCCAGTGCTGGCGGGCCAGCAAGTCGGGATGTCCGGGGGTGAGCAGCGGAAACTCAGCGGAGCAATCGTGCATCACCTCGCCCGCCGCGTTAAAAACCGCCAGGCTGCTTTGATCCGAATCGAGCCAAAAGCGTCCGTTTGGCAGCGTGGCGACAAAGGTGCCAGGGATCGACAGGGCATCGCCCAGCCCAAAGCTCAAGTGGGGCAGCGGCTCCGAGCAGCGGGGCGGCTTGAGCGCAACGATCTGGGGCGGATGAACGGGCGTGAACGAGGCTCTAGGTTCCGATGCCACCCAATCGGGCAGGGTTCTGACTTCGCGGGTCGGCGCGTCCACGGGCCACGTCTTTTCCCAAAGCGGGTCATCCAGCATAGGCGACGTGGCTCCCCAAGGCGGATGCCCACGCCCCTGGTTTTGCCAGCCCGCCAGCAGGTTGGCCACTTGGGGGGCCAGGTTGGAATTCAGCTTTAGCGCTGTTTGCAGGCATTGCAGCGCCTCGACTGGCTCACCCGTCTGCATCAGCGCCGCCGCTAGGTTATACCAGCCCTCGACGGCTTCGGGCTGCTGAGCCAGGAGCGATCGCCAATGCTCGGCCGCAAGGTCTGTGTTCCCCTGCGCCAGATACGCCAGCCCCAGCAGTCGGTGTGCGTCTTCCCGGTCAGTATTGAAGGACAAGGCATGATGGGCAGCGGCGATCGCCCCCTCTGCGTCCCCCTGTTTCCAGAGCGCCTGCCCCAGACTCAGCCAGAGATCGGCGGCATTTGGGGCTTCGCTGAGGGCGGTTTTATACAGGGCGATCGCCTCTGACATTTGCCCTGTTTGCACCAGTGCATTGCCCAAATCTATAACGGTCGCGAAATTTGACGAATTTTCCTGGAGAGCCTGCTGATAGAGGGCGATCGCTCGTTCTAGCTGCCCGCCACGAGCCAGTAGATTTCCCGCCTGGTGCAGTGCCGCATCGGAATGGTCGGCCACCGCCAGGGTTTCTAAAAACGCTGCGTTGGCGCATACCGCAGGATTTTGCGGTGGTGTTTTTGCCCAGGCGAAATAGGTTTCGGCAAAGTCTGACCGTTGCCAGAGCGCCTGACGCAACCCCGACAGCGCCTCCGCCGCCTGCCCCAGTTGCAGCAGCCCATAGCTCATATCTGCCAGAACGGGCGCAGAATCGGGGGCCAGCGCGTGTGCTTGCCCCCAAGCCTGCACTGCTGCCGCCCAATCGCCCAGTTTTCCCTGACACAGCCCCAAACCCGCCCAGGCATCGGCATTGTCGGGCTGGAGCCTCGTCCATGCGGCGTAGCATTCGCCTGCTTCGGCAAATTGCCCAAGCGTCTGGTAGGTCTGCGCCTGCTGCGCCCAAGCTGCGACAAAATCGGGCTGAAGCGCGATCGCCTGCTGCCAGCTTGCCAGCGCTGCGTCTAGGTCACCCCGTTGCGCCTGCGCGATTCCCAGCCTGTGGTGATACGTTGCCTGCTCAGCGTCCAGTTCCAAAAGCTGCCGCGAGAGCCGCTCAGCCGCTGGGTATTGCTGATGCGCCAAACAGTGGGTTAGCGCTTGCTCCAGGAGATTTGCCAGACTGCTCAGGTAGGCTTCTAGCGCGTCTGGCTCAGCGTCGGAGAGGGGGGTCATCCACACTGCCTGGGCTTCGGCTTCCTGACCTTGCAGCAGCAGCGCCAAACCCAGCAGGGCGTAGTGCTGGAGGTCTGTCTCGCCCTGGGCAATCCGGGCTTCGCAGTAGGCGATCGCCCCGCCGGGGTTGCCCTGAAACACCCAGTCCAGCGCCTCGCTCATGGCTAGCCTACCGATTGCGTTGGTAAGGTGTCGAGGGCAGCGCGGGCGATCGCCGCAGTGTTGTTGTGGGGCAGGTCAATCCGGGCGGTCAGGCGCGGGCGCAGCAGAGTCCACTGGTCGGCAGGCAGCGGCGGCAACAGGGTAATCTCTGGCGCGTCTTCTCCCAGTTCCAGTTCCTCTTCCTCCATCAGGTGCAGCGTCACGCTAGACAGGGCAAAGTCTGCTTCCTGCGCGTCCAAATCGCCCATGTCTACCAGCAGCGTGGTTTCTTCGCCGCCGGGAGCAGTGATCACGGTTCGCAGCAGGTCCGCCAGTTCGGCAAACAGCACGTCTTCGGGCTGCTGCCAGTCGGGTAGGGCAATCAAATTGCGATCGCGCAGGTGCAGGGTTTCCGCAAGCTGCCGCTGCTGATGGGAATGGTACAGATCCCAAAGCACCCGGCTCATCTGCTGCCCATAGCGCTTGCTGTCGAGGAAGCTTGGCGTTTGCTGCATAGCAGTCTGGAGGCGATCGCTCAGTTTTTTCCTAAACCCGGCATCGGTTCCCAGGGCGATCGCCCGCGTGACATATTCTTCAACTGTCGTGGCGATTAGCTCTGGCAGTTCCAACTCTCGCAAGAACGCTGCACCCCGACCCAGGGAAACGGGCGTATCTTGCTCCATCACCAGCGTTGGAACACCCGCCATCAGCGGATCGAGCAGCGACGATAGGCCAGACATCGGGAACGAGTCGAGATACACATCGGCTAGCTGCACTCGCGCTTGCAGGTTGGCTCGGCTGGGGGTGGGGCCCAAGATCAAGAGGCGATCGCCTTCCACGTTTCTAGCGGTCAGTTGTTTCGACAATCGTCGCTGAAACGCCGCCAGTGGGTACTGGTTTGAGTAGTTTGGATTAAACGGGTAAATCAGCAACCGAGACCCCGGAACACTGGCCAGAATTTCCGCCCAGGCTGCTTCCAGTTCGGGCGAGATTTTGTAAAAACTCGCGCCAGATACAAACACCACCTCATTGTCCGCAATGCCCAGCATGGCGCGGTCTACGGGTTCGGTCGGCGGGTCAGACCCCTCCACCGCAAGGTCAAAGCACTGGCCAGCAGCTTCTAGAGGCAGCAGGTGTTCTGTAAAGTGGCGCTGCGCCTGATCCGCCGACCCCGCTAGACGGCTGGTGAGCCAGTAGTCGATTTGGGCAATCCCGCTGGAGATGGGCGAGTTCATGCCACATACCTGCACCCGCGCCAGCCGATGGGATGCCAGGAGGGTTATGGAATCCGTCACAGCCGCAGTATTGGTCGCAATCCAGAGGATGTCTAAGTCCGCTTGTCGGAGGACATCAACCTGTTCTGCTAGCCGCCCAGGAAGCTGCACTGCCCGATCGGCATATTGCAAGCAATACTGAGCAGCCGGGTGTTCATAGGAGGTCTGGGAAAAGAGAATGACTTCAAACTGGTCGCGATTGAGGTCGCGGAAAACAGGAAGCGTTGCAGCCGTCTTGGTTTGGGGAATAAAACCAGGAGACAGAATCCCCAGCCGGAGCTTCTGACGCGGCTCTGGGGCAACCGGGAAGTCGTAATCTAATGCGGCTCCTTCAGCAGTGAGCGCTTGGGCAATCAGCGCTGAACGCTTCTGGCAGAGAGATTTGAGCGATCGCCGCGTCAGGTAAAGCGGTGTGAGATCGAGGGTTTGCAGCGTGACCTGAGCAACCTTTTGCCAGAGGAAGTCGGTGGGGTCGTTTTGAACCTGTTCATAGAGTCTGTCCACCCATCGCTCCAGGTATTTGGCATACTCGTCAGCCTCGCCCAGTTCCATAAACATCGTGGGCGACGCACAGAGATACCGCACTATGTCTGCTAGCAGAGACGGTGGCACAAGGGTCGGGTCGAATCCATCGGGGAGATGGTGGGGATAGCAATACAGCATCGCTGCTAGCAGTGCGGATGTCTGGTTTGCCCATCCCTCCGAAAGGGTGGCAATGAGCTGGAGGGCGATCGCCTCGTCGGTTTCTGTGAGGGGTTCCAGCCGAATCCCAGAATCCAGGATGAGGCGATGCGCCTGGCCCAACTCGCCCGCAAAGGCGGTTTCCAGGTCCTCCGGTGCGATATTAAGCAACTGCTCAATCAGTTGGTAACGGTGCTGACGGAGCCGTTCCAGAGCCGCAAGACGGTCTGCCGCCGATCCTGCGGACTGATAGCGGGCGATCGCCGACCGCACCTGTTGCAGGGCAGACCCCTGAGATTGCTGAAGCTGCTGCTGGATCAGTTCCGCAGTGAGCAGGTTGGGGACGAGCCGCAGGGCGGCCGCAGTCGCCGCAGTCGCCAGTGGGCGATCGCCCAACTGGTATGCCAGCGTGCCCAACTGACAGAGCAACTGTCCATAGTCCTGCGCGGGGGCGATCGCGTCTGATTTGCGGAACCAAACGCCCGTGGAGTCAATCCGCCGGAGCGCAAAGCTAGAGCGCTGCTGCCGCTCAAACTCATGAATTGCCTGCCGACAGCCCTCCCAGAACCCGTAGTCATCAATTTGCACCGCGCCGCCCGGAATCACCTGGTGATATAGCAGGTTGAAAATGGCGAGGGTCGATTCGTACCAGTCGCCGTCCGCGTGCAGCAGTGCAATATCGCCCATTTCAGCGCGGTATTCGGGCAGGGTGTCCTGGAATAGCCCTTTTACAGGAACTACGATGTCCTGTACGTCTAGGGCTTGACAGACGACGGCTAGGTTTTCTTCGATCGGGGCCTTGAGCGTGCCCGCACCCCAATCCGTGTCATTCGCCGGAACGCCGTTGTGCTTGTCTACTTCTACCGGATCGGGCATTCCCTCAAAGGTGTCGCAGGCGTAGAGTTTGCGCGATCGCTGGCTATAGCGCTTGACGACTGCGGCAATCAGCGCAGCGGCTCCTCCCTTAAACGTGCCGCACTCCACAATGTTTCCTGGCAAATCTTCGAGGCAAATCTGCCGGGTCAAGGCGTAAAGCGAGAACAGGCGCTCTTCCGACAGGAGCGTGTAGGGACGAACCACCTGAACGAGTTCCTGGAACTCCGCATAGGAGGCTTTGCCAAGCGTGGTGTGGGCCGTATTGGCCCAGGCAAAGTGCTGGACGCTGGCTTGAAGCTGGGCACGTTGGCCGTAGAGGTTGCTGAGGATGGCATGGGCGGAGGCTGCGCCCGCACCCTGCTCGATGGCGCGATGGCAACTGTCCAGCGCAGTGTCCCAGTTTCCCGCAACGTAGGCGGCCTGTCCTTCGCGCAGAGCCGTGGCGATCGCCCGCGCAGTTTCCTGGGAGATTGGCTCTGCCACAGGCGGCAGCGCTTCGACCTGCTCTGCCATTTGAATTAGCGCATGAAGCGCCGTATGAGCAGTGGGTGCAGCTTCCTGCCAGCCGCTAACGGTGTAGTGCTTCAGGTGGGCCGGCAGCGTCCAGGACACCGCCGGGTCTGGGGTATGGTGGATGGGTTTGACATTCCCGCGCCACGCCACGCCCATAATTTGCATGGTTTGGTAAACGAGCGTATTCCAACCCCGATCGCGCAGATAGTCTAGCCCCTGGGCCACATCGGGCGAAGACAGGTCGTGGAAAATGATGAGAGCATCCTCTGTGGCCAGCAGCTCACAGGCGATCGCATCCTCCAAGGGCCCGGGCGCTTCGTGGTTGCCGTCGATAAAAATAAGAGACCATCGACGCTGCTCCTGCGCTGCTAGAGCCTGCACTGCACCGGGGCTAAAGCCAGGATAGAGCGCAACGCGATCGCGCACCCCGGCCGCCGTCAGCGACTGACTCACGCTGTCAAAAAACTCAGGCCGCTCCAGCAGCGGGTCAACCACGTCTAGCTCAACGCCCGCCAGCGCCAAGTGGCAGGCCGACCAGCCCATCCAGCAGCCAATCTCTAGGGCCCGCTGTCCTCGAAACTGGAGCGCCGTGTTGTATAGGATATGCGCCTCGTCGCGACTCAGGAAGCCGACCACCGGATGCCGCCGATCCACGTACCAGTTGTGGGGGACCTCGCGACGCAAATAGGGCCAGCCGCAGTCCTCACAGTTGCCCACGATCTTGTTGGGGAAGGCGTGGTCTGGACGAACCAGCGCCAGCCCCGGTGAAACATAGTCCCCCGCTGGAAGCATTAGGTCTGCAAGCAAACTAATCGTTTCGTCCAGCATTCGGTGCTGCTGAAACAGATTGATAGCCCGCTGGCGGCAGCCCTCACCAGCCGCACGACGCTGCTCTGGATGCAGGGCCCAGGTTTGGATAATGTCTACCAAGTCTGCAATCGTTTGCACGGGGTTTTGATTGGGGTCGCTGAGCAGTTTGCCCGTTTCCCCCAGTTCTTCTGGAATGCCGCTCACCGCCGACGCAGCGACGGGCAGGCCTTTGGCCATGGCTTCCATAATGGCCAGGGGCATCCCTTCGCGCCAGGAGGGCAGGAGAAACATATCTGCCGCGTCATACCAATCCTGGATATCCCACCGCCGACCCAGCAGGTGAACGCGATCGCTCGCGCCCATCTCGGCAATTTCTTTTTCGTACTGTGCGGTCAGTGCCGGATCGCCGCTGCCTGCCCAGGCAAACTGCAACGACGACCAGACGGGCAGATGTCGCAACTGGGCGATCGCCCCTAGCTGAAGCTGGAAGCCTTTTCGAGCGACGATTTGAGCCACAGAAAAGCACAATACTTGGTCGTCTTTGATGCCCAGTTCTGCCCGTAGCCGCTGCCGGGTTTCTGCATTTCTCGGCTCAAAAAACTCAGCCGGCCGCCCATACAGGATGACGC
Organism: Thermoleptolyngbya oregonensis NK1-22; assembly: GCF_032705245.1. Taxonomy (GTDB): domain Bacteria; phylum Cyanobacteriota; class Cyanobacteriia; order Elainellales; family Elainellaceae; genus Thermoleptolyngbya; species Thermoleptolyngbya sichuanensis. Next base: position 5,079,751 of record NZ_CP053540.1, on the reverse strand, counting down.
GCCCCTTGTTGTCTGGCAGACGGAAATGCTGCCGGAGAAGCTGGAGGTTTTCCTGAGAGACGAGAATCACTTCTCTGGCGTGGTGATACTGCTCTGACAGGGCATCGAGGCGATCGCCAAACCGCTCTGCTAGATCAGGCGCAACGTATCCAATCACAATGGCGTAGGGGATGCCCTGCTGAATCGCCACTTGCTTGGCTGCGAAGTTCGAGAGCGGATGTGAATCGCTGAACAGAATAAAGTCTGGACGCACCCGATGGAAAATGCGCTCCGGGCTTGCCGTATCGTCGAGCGTGCGCTGCACCTCCGAGATCGTGTTGTAGTCCAACCATTCATGGACGACCCCTGCCCTTGCTTGCGCTTGCGTTTGCACCGTGTCCACTTGAGTTTGCACCAGCGTTACCCGATAGTCTTGGGCACGCAGCCCCAAAACAACTTCATGGTTGTACTGGGCAACGCCGCCGCTGCCAAAGTCATCTGTGTAGAGCAAGAGGTGTTGAGACATACCTTTAGAGTTTGGGAAAGGGGCAAGTTGGGGCAAGGCAAGTTGGGATAGAGAATGGGTCTGAATATCGCTGAAATATCGCTCAAATATCTCTGGAATATCTCTGGGATATCTCTGGATATTTCTAACTATCCGCGTCTATGGCTGGCGTTGCTTCTGATGGGCTTCTTCCAGAGATTGCCGATAGTCTGCTCGCTCAGGATAGAGCGACACCAGTTTTTCCAGAGGGGCGATCGCCCCAGCATAATCTTTAAGCTGCATCCGGGCATTGGCTAACCCCTCCAGAGCCGTTTGGTTCTCCGGCTCTCGCTGCAACACTAGCGCAAAGCCTTTTTCTTCTTCGCGTAAAAGATCCTGTTCAGAGGGCTGCTCGATGGAGGCGACGGGCTGCCCGGTTTGCTGATTCTGTCCGGCATAGAGCGGCACCAGCCCCATCACCATCGACCCTGCAAAACAAAGCCCCGAAACTAAGATAAAGGTGCGTTGCAACCGTGGTTTCGCCAACATAGCGGTCTGGATTCTTCAATATTATGAAGATTGAATGTGGACAACTTTAGCGTTCCCAGGTTTACAGGCGGAGAGATCAGGGAATGGTGAGAGTGTCGGGGGTGTTGAGCGGTGAGAAGGGTGGGACTGAAGTCATTGGGAGGATTGCGATGGGAGAAGATGGGATGGTCTTTGCAGATCAGACGTTAGAGAACAGCGACCGGGAGACGGCGGCGCGGGAATGGGGGAAACTGGGGCTGGCAGTTCTGGGGGTGGTGGGATGTTTGGGGGCGATCGCCCTGCTTCAGGTTCCCCAGCTTCGGCAAATCCAGACGCGCAGCCAGACGGCCAGCCTGCAAGAAATTCAGCGCGATCTGGAGGCAGAGCGGGTGCGGCTAAATGTCCTGGAGCAAGCGCCTTCTTTGGGGTTTGACAATCTGATTGCAAGCTGGACGTTTCTGAACTTTTTGCAGTATTTCGGAGACGAACCCGTGCGATCGCGCACCGACTACACCCTCAGCCCAGAGTATTTCGACGTGATCCTCCGCCGCGATCCCCGGTTTTTGAGCGCTTACACGTTTCTGTCTACCAGCACTGCCATGTATGCGGGTGATCCTCAGCGCTCGATCGCCCTCACCAACGAAGGACTGAAACATCTGTCGCCAACGCTGCCGCCAGACTCTCACTACATCTGGCGCACCAAGGCCATCGACGAACTGCTGTTTTTGGGCGATGCAGCGGCGGCTCGCCAGTCGTTTGAAACGGCTGCAGATTGGGCAGAAGCGTCTGGCCAGCCAGAGGGGCAATCGGTCGCCAGCCTCTCGCGCCAGACGGCGACGTTTCTAGCCAACAACCCCGACAGCAGCTACGCCCAGTTTGCAGCCTGGATGATGGTGCTGACGAACGCCCCCGACCGCCGCACCCGCAGCACTGCCGCCGACCGCATCAAAGCCTTGGGAGGCGATGTGGTTCCCCAGCCCGACGGCACGTTTCAAATCAAGCCGCCCCCTAGTGATTAACCCCCTGATCAACCCCTGATCAACCTCTGATTAACCCCTTGCCAAGCCGTGATCAACCCGCGATCAGGCAACGGCATTGAGCAACGGTCTATAATCCGAGGAATAGGATGGGTCGAAATGAAAAGGGAGTGACGACGGGCGATCTCGCCCTTCACTCGCCCTTCCATTGAGTCAATCTGGTGAGTCAACCGGGTGAGTCGATCTGTCGAGGCTCAGGACGGGTTGAGCCAAGCGCTGAACCGGGGAAGCGGCCCGCCTCACGCTCATTTATGAAATTGAGTTAATATTAGTTAACAAAGACGTTCCGTTGCGCGGCCCGCAAGCCCGCCACACAACACATTCGGAGGAATAGCCTCAGTGAACAAGCGGTGGAGAAATGCAGGACTGTATGCCCTTCTTGTCGTCGTCGTCATTTTCCTGGCTACGGCGCTGCTGGACAGACAGCCCCAAGATATTGAAACCTGGCGCTACAGCCAGTTTATTCAGGAAGTGCAGCAGCAGAACGTGAAGCGCGTTGAAATTAGCGCCGATCGCTCTCGTGCCCGCGTCACCCAGGAAGACGGCGAAAAGGCAATCGTCAACCTGCCAAACGACCCGGCGCTGCTGGATATCCTGACCGAGAACAAGGTGGATATCCTGGTCACGCCGCCCTCGGATGATGGCGTTGTGGCTCGCGTCCTCAGCACGCTGCTGATTCCCTTCTTGCTGCTGGCGGTGCTGTTCTTCGTGCTGCGCCGCGCCCAAAATGGCCCTGGCAGCCAGGCCATGAACTTTGGCAAGTCCCGCGCCCGCGTCCAGATGGAGCCGCAGACCCAGGTAACCTTTGGCGATGTGGCGGGCATTGAGCAGGCCAAGCTGGAACTCGCGGAAGTGGTGGACTTCCTGAAAAATGCTGACCGCTTTACGGCGGTGGGGGCCAAGATCCCCAAGGGCGTGCTGCTGGTGGGCCCGCCAGGAACCGGCAAAACGCTGCTGGCTCGTGCTGTGGCGGGTGAAGCTGGAGTGCCGTTCTTCTCCATCTCTGGCTCCGAATTTGTGGAAATGTTTGTGGGTGTCGGTGCATCTCGCGTCCGCGACCTGTTTGAGCAGGCCAAGTCCAATGCGCCCTGTATTGTGTTCATCGATGAGATTGATGCTGTTGGCCGTCAGCGCGGTGCGGGACTCGGCGGCGGCAACGACGAGCGAGAGCAGACGCTGAACCAGTTACTCACGGAGATGGATGGCTTTGAGGGCAATACGGGCATCATCATCATCGCGGCTACGAACCGTCCCGATGTGCTGGATGCGGCGCTGCTGCGTCCCGGACGCTTTGACCGTCAGGTGGTGGTGGATCGTCCCGACTACGCGGGTCGCCTGGAAATCCTCAATGTCCACGCTCGCGGCAAAACCCTGTCGAAAGATGTGGATCTGGAGAAAATTGCCCGTCGGACTCCCGGCTTTACGGGGGCGGATCTGGCAAACCTGCTGAACGAAGCTGCGATTCTTGCGGCTCGTCGCAACCTGACGGAAGTGTCGATGGACGAGGTGAACGATGCCATCGACCGCGTGCTGGCTGGCCCCGAAAAGAAAGACCGCGTGATGAGCGAAAAGCGCAAGTCGCTGGTGGCCTATCACGAAGCCGGACACGCCCTAGTGGGTGCGCTGATGCCCGACTATGACCCGGTGCAGAAAATCAGCATTATCCCTCGCGGCCGCGCAGGCGGTCTGACCTGGTTCACGCCCAGCGAAGAGCGGATGGATTCGGGCTTATATTCTCGCTCCTATCTGCAAAACCAGATGGCCGTTGCCCTGGGGGGGCGCGTCGCCGAGGAAATCATCTTTGGCGAAGAAGAAGTGACCACGGGCGCTTCCAATGACCTGCAACAGGTGGCGCGGGTGGCGCGTCAGATGGTGACTCGCTTTGGCATGAGCGATCGCCTCGGGCCAGTGGCGCTGGGTCGTTCCCAAGGCGGCATGTTCCTAGGACGCGACATCATGGCCGAGCGCGACTTTTCGGAAGAGACAGCCGCTGCGGTAGATGACGAAGTTCGCAACTTGGTGGATCAGGCCTATCGCCGCGCCAAAACCGTGCTGATGGAAAACCGCGCAGTCCTTGATCAGCTTGCCCAAATGCTGATTGAGCGCGAAACGGTGGACTCTGAAGAGTTTCAGGAGCTACTGGCTAACAGCGATGTGAAGATGGCGGCGATCGCCTAGTTTCGCCTAGCCCACCGTTCAAACCCAAAGAAGGCGCATTCCTGCTGGGGGTGCGCCTTTTGTCGCGGCTCATGAATTGGGAGTCGCCTTGCCAAGCAAAATCCTAACCTCGAAACCGTTCTATTCCTGGATTCCTAGCTCCGCCACCACAATTTCAGCCAGCTTTTCGGCGGCTCCGGGCTTGCCCCGCACTCGGCGCAGGCGATCGCGCACGGCATCTCGCGTTTCGGGATGCTCCAGCCAGTCTAGCGCCAGGGTCGAAATATCCTCCGGCTTCAGGTTGCCTACCAGTTCCGGCACGATCGCCTCCCCCGCCCAGATGTTGGGCCAGGCCAGCAGGCGAGACTTGCGGAGAAACCATCCATTGATCAGTTTGGCGATCGCCCCGCCCACCCCCGGCAAGTTGGCCAAAAGCCCTGGAATCCCATCCCAGGCTCGCATTGCGTCAAGCTGCTGCGTCGGCAAAAACACAATCATGGGCACCGCCAGCGCTCCCAGTTCCGCTGTATTTGCCCCCACCGTCGTCAGGCAGAGCTGGCATCGTTGCAGCAGGTCATAGGCCGGAAACGGGGTCCACAGGCTGATTTGCAGACCGCTCTCGGTTTTCAGGCTAGGGCAATGAGCCGGAAAGGGGCCGCTGGGGTCAGCCGCAGGCAGCAGGCGGGCCGAAACTGCGCCGAAGTAGTGGGCGATCGCATTTTGCGCTGGGTCAGCAAATCGGGCTAGCGTGTCCAAGTCCAGCGTCGGCGCAACCGGAATGACAAACTGCACATCGGGGCGGGCGGCATGGATCTGCTGGGCGATCGCCAAACCCAGCGGCACCCCCTGAGCCAGCTTGGCGGGCTTGGAACCGGGCAGCAGCCCCACCAGCGGCATATTTTCATTCGGCAATGCTGGAACGTCGGGTAAAAGCGCTGAAGCGGCAGAATCCCCGCGCATGTTCGCCCCTGAATCTACATCCGCCATCAGGTCGCCAATCACGCTGAACTTGTGAGCGTATCGTGCCGGGGCACGGCTGGCTAACTCTGCATTCATCACGGCAAAGCGGTCAATCCAGTCGTGCCAGCGGGTTTCCCACTCGCCATACAGCACCGTGCGATAGCCCAGCCGCTTGCCGATAATCACCGGGTAAAACTGGTCGCCGCCGAGAAACAGCACCACGCCGCGATCGCCCCAGTCCCAGTTTTCTGCCGTTTTGCCCCACAGCAAAAACGGGAAGAAATGGGCCGCCGCCTGAATTCGGTCGAGTTCGGGATAGCGCTGGGCGATCGCCACCTCCCGCCCGGTTGCATTCGGACAGGGCGACAGCACGAGCGAAATCCGCACCCGTGAACGATCTTGCCCCAGCTTTGCCCGCAGTGCCTGCAACACTGGCCGCACCCAGGTCGCCAGTTCGCCGGGGCCGTTGGAGAGGATGAGGAGGTCTAGAGGCATAGGCGGGTTAAAGATGAGACTCATGGGGGTACATAGCACCAAGGGATGTGCAATTTTGCCGATCCCCTCATCCTTTTCGGGTAGGCCGAAGGCTTTAAGCCCTCTCCTAGAGCAGAAAAGGAACTTCAAGCCTCTCTTGCGCCCCTTCTCCCGATCTGGAAGAAGGGGTTGGGGGATGAGGGCAGATTGAACGTTGAACGTTGCACATCTCGTAGCCCTTGCCTCAGCTATCCGGCAGGAGGCAGGCTCAACTAGAGGCAGGCTCACCCTCTGGTCATCCCATCATCGCATCATCCCCCTGCGCCGAATTTCCACAAAACCTGCGCCGAAATCGTCACCTCGCCGCCCAAATCCGGGCACTCTCAAAGCAGGGCAAGTTATAATTTTTGCGGATATACCGCAAACTTTCTTTATGAGCAGCCCTTTGGTTCACGCATTTTTCGTTGGTCGGGCACTGGCCGAAGCACTGACTGAGCAAGCCAGCAACCTGGCATCTACGCTGGTCAGCGAGGCTGGCAAATTTGATGCCGAACAGCGCGATCGCCTCCGCCAGTTTACCGAAACGGTGCTGGAAAAGGCGAATCGAGAAGCCGCCCAGGCCAGTCAGGGACGCTCCTATGCGGCGGATGGAGCCGGAGAAGACCTGCAAGCGCTGATCGACGACCTGCGGGCCGAAATTGCCCAACTCCGCACCGAGCTTCAGCGCTACCGCAGCCGCTCTGGTATCTAGCCTGGTGGTTCCTCTGGGGATATCTGGTGCTTTGATCTCCAATGATTTTACCTCCGGTGCTTTTGTAGAAGACATGCTCTGGTTTTTCTAATCCCGATTTTCGGTTTTCCAAGGTCGCGCTCCTGCCCGGTATTCTGTTGTTTTTTGAGAAGCCTGTCGCGTGTCTGCCCGTTTTAACGATGCTATGTCCCCAGACTGGAGTGCCGAATCTGCCGCACCGCCCGTCTCGCACGGGGTCGCCCCAACTGGTCACACTCCACAGGCTCCCTTCTCCAAATCTTCTGCTACCGCTCCTTTCACCCCCTCGGAGGCCGCAACGGTGACTTCGCCCATCGACAGCGGTAAATCCTATTCCTCCAATGCCTACCGCTGGAACCGCAAAAGCTACTCGCGGCAGCGGCGCTATGTGGATATTTGGACGTTTGTTTTGCAATTGCTGACGGCGCAGTGGGCCTACAGCAAACCCTGGACTTATCCCGGCGGCATGACCGAAGAAAACCAGGCTATCCGCCGCCGCAAGCTCGCCGTCTGGATTCGCGAAACCCTGCTCGACCTGGGGCCGACGTTCATCAAAGTGGGTCAGCTTTTTTCGACCCGCGCCGACCTGTTTCCAGTGGAATACGTCGAAGAACTCTCGAAGCTGCAAGACCGGGTGCCGGCCTTCGGCTACGAACAGGTCGAAGAAATTATTTGGCAGGAACTGGGCAAGGGCATTCCCGAACTCTACCGCAGCTTTGACCCGATTCCCATTGCCGCCGCCAGCCTGGGCCAGGTGCATCGGGCGCAGCTCCATTCCGGCGAGGAAGTGGTGGTGAAGGTGCAGCGGCCGGGTCTGGCAAAGCTGTTTGACATTGACCTGAAGATTCTCAAAGGCATTGCCCACTATTTTCAGCGGCATCCCAAGTGGGGGCGCGGGCGCGACTGGCTGGGTATTTACGGCGAGTGCTGTCGCATTTTGTGGGAAGAGATTGACTATCTCAATGAAGGGCGCAACGCTGACACGTTTCGGCGTAATTTTCGCCATGAGGACTGGGTGAAGGTGCCCCGCGTCTACTGGCGCTACAGTTCGCCCCGCGTGCTGACGCTGGAATATGTGCCGGGGATCAAGATCAGCCACTACGAAGCGCTGGAAGCGGCTGGGCTAGACCGCAAGACACTGGCAAAACTGGGGGCGCGGGCTTATTTGCAGCAGCTTTTGGACAAGGGCTTCTTTCATGCCGATCCGCATCCGGGCAATATTGCGGTTAGCTCTGACGGGGCGCTGATTTTCTACGACTTTGGCATGATGGGTCAGGTGCAGCCTGTCACCCGCGAGAAGCTGATGAATACGTTCTTTGGCATTGCCCAAAAGGACGCAGATAAGGTGGTGGATGCGCTGGTGTCGCTGGGGGCGCTGTCGGTGTCGGAAGACATGGGGCCTGTGCGGCGATCGATCCAGTATATGCTGGACAATTTTATGGACAAGCCGTTTGAAACCCAGTCCATCAGTGCCATTAGCGATGATTTGTATGAAATTGCCTACGATCAGCCCTTCCGCTTTCCGGCGACGTTTACGTTTGTGATGCGGGCCTTTTCCACGCTGGAGGGGGTGGGCAAGGGCCTTGATCCCGAATTTAATTTTATGGAGGTCGCAAGACCCTTTGCGATGCAGATTATGGCTAATGGAAATGGTTCGGAAACAGGCGGGCTGCTGGAGGAATTCAGCCGTCAGGCAGCCCAGGTCAGCAGTTCGGCGCTGGGGCTGCCGCGCCGCATTGAGGATACGATCGAGCGGCTGGAGCGGGGAGATATTCGGCTGAGGGTGCGATCGCAGGAGACGGATCGCGTCCTGCGTCGCCTGAGTAACGTTAATATGGGGACTAATTACGCTCTGTTGGCGGGTGCGTTTACGCTGTCGGCGACGATTCTGCTGGTGAATAACCTGATTTGGGTGGCGGTGCTGATGGCGATTCCGGCGGCGATCGCCCTGTTTTCCTGGGTGCGCCTGATGATCCGCATTGACCGCGCCGACCGCATGTTCTAGAGCTATCTCCGTGAGCTATCTCTGTAGCTGTCTGAATTAGTGGCGATCTGTTTAGTAATTTCCTAATTAATTAGTAGTGTCCTAACCCTGAGCGTCCGCGTTTCACCCTATCGATCCTCACCCCTCCGTCCGCTGCCTCGATTATGAAGTGCCTTTTTACCGGAATTACCGACCCGGGACTGCTGCGTAGCGTCAATCAAGACGCATATTACATCGACCCCAATGGCCGATTCTTTATCGTGGCAGACGGCATGGGGGGGCACGCGGGCGGGCAGGAGGCAAGCCTGATTGCCACCAAGATGATTCAGAATTATCTGGACTCTCACTGGACTTCCGAAGAGGATTCGCGGACGCTGTTGGAGCGGGCTTTTTTGATCGCCAATCGGGCGATCGTGCAGGATCAGTCTCGGCATCCCGAACGGTCGGACATGGGCACAACGGCCGTCGTAGTGATGTTTCGCAACGGTCAGCCTTGGTGTGCCCATATCGGGGATTCGCGGCTCTATCGCCTGCGGGGAGCCAAGCTTGAGCAAATTACTGAAGACCATACTTGGGTGGCCCGCGCCATGAAGGTGGGCGACCTTACCCCAGATCAGGCCCGTGTGCATCCGTGGCGACATATCCTGTCAAAATGCCTGGGGCGGGAAGACTTGCGACAGATCGACGTGCAGCCCATTGATGTGCAGGGGAGCGATCGCCTCTTGCTCTGTAGCGACGGACTGACGGAAGAGCTATCGGATCACCTGATTGCCTTTCACCTCAAGTCGATTCGCGCCTGCGACAAGGCGGCGGCGGCTCTGGTCAACGCCGCCAAGGACAAGGGCGGACGCGATAACATCACCGTCGTAATCGTGGCGATGGATAGTCAGCCGCTGTCCGATCTTCCCACCACGTCGCCCTAATCCTTGACGCTAAATTCCCGAAGCCACTGCCCGACCTCCCAGGGCGGCAAGGGACGACCCCAATAATAGCCCTGACCATATTCGCAGTTCAGGCTTTTTAGCAGTTCCGTTTGCTCTAGCGTTTCGATGCCCTCTGCCACCACATCCAGGCTGAGCGCATGACCGAGGGCGATAATGGCTTTCACAATATCAGCATTGAGCGCCAGGTTATAGGTAAACGTGCGGTCGATCTTGAGGGCGTGGATGGGCAGGCGACGCAGATAGCCCAGGGAAGAATAGCCCGTCCCAAAGTCGTCAATGTCGATATTGATGGAGCGCGATCGCAGCTCATGCAGCAGCGTGATCACCGTTTCTGCATTGTCGATCAGCATACTCTCAGTAATTTCTAGCGTCAGGCTCGCCCCCGACAAACCATGCTGTGCCAGCACGTCGTCAATATACGCCAGCAGCCCCGGCTCCTGAAGCTGCTTGACCGAGAGATTGACGCTCACCCGCAGCGGCGGCATTTCCGTAAACTGGCGCTGCCATTCAGCCATTTGCCGACAGGCTTCTTGCAACACCCACTTCCCCAGCGGCACAATCAGCCCTGTTTCTTCTGCAATGGGGATAAACTCATCGGGCGGCACTAGCCCCCGCTGCGGATGATGCCAGCGCACCAGCGCCTCAAAATCTGCTAGCCCCTCGCTCGACAGCGACACAATCGGCTGATAATGCAAAACAAATTCCTGCTGCTTGAGCGCCTGCCGCAGGTCGCTTTCCAGATGCAGCCGCCTTAGCACCTCCTGATGCATCACCGGATTAAAAATTTCATACCGCGCCTTGCCCTGGGTTTTGGCGCGATACATGGCGATATCGGCATCGCGCAGCAGTTCTGCCCCATCTTGATACTCAGGCGAACTCAGCACAATGCCGATGCTGGCGCTGATAAAGACATCTCGCGCTTCCAGAACAAATGGCGTTTGTAGGGATTCCAAAATGCGAGTGGCGACCTGGACGGCTTCCTGGGCGCTTTCAATATCGTCCAGCAAAATCACAAATTCGTCACCGCCGAGACGAGACAGCAGATCCGTCGGGCGAATCAGTTGGTTAAGCCGAGTGGCAATTGCCACCAAGAGGCGATCGCCCACCCCATGCCCCAGACTATCGTTCACCAGCTTGAACCGATCCAAATCGAGAAATAGCACCGCAAAATGGAACCCGTCGTAGCGCCGGGCCCGCCCCAGCGACAGCTTCAGCCGCTCCATCAGCAGGGTGCGGTTGGGCAAATCGGTGAGATTATCATGCAGTGCATTGTGCAACAGTTGGTCTTCGGTCTGCTTGCGATCATGAATATCCACACAGCAGCCAATAAAACCTGCAAACTCCTGTCCAGCAGTCAGCAAAGGCACACCCGTTTCCAACACCCAGCGATAGGCCGAGTGGGCATCCCGCAGGCGATATTCTGCAACAAAGTTCTGGCGCTGCTCGACTGCGGCTTCATAAATCTGGCGAACGCAGGGCAGGTCTTCTGGATGGATACGCTGCATCCAGGCATTGCCGAGCAATTGCGATGACGAATCGCCCGTAAACTCTAGCCAGCGCTGATTCACAAAGCTATGCTGACCGTCCGGCTCAGCCATCCAGATCAGCACCGGAGCCGCATTGGCGACTGTCCGAAAGCGCTCTTCGCTGGTCTGCAAATGCAAGTAAAGCTGCGCCAGTTCGCGGGTGCGTTCATTGACCCGCTGTTCGAGTTCGGCATTGAGGTTGAGAATTTCGGCTTTGGCCCGTTGCAGCGAAAGCTGATTTTCCACACGGGCGACGATTTCCTCAAGCTGAAAGGGCTTGGTAATGTAGTCTACCCCGCCGACCTGAAACGCCCGCAGTTTGTCCGAGCCAGAATTGAGCGCACTCAAAAAAATCACAGGGATATCGTGAGTGGCGCTGTCTTGCTTGAGCCGCTGGCAAACCTGAAAACCATCCATCTCCGGCATTTTGATGTCGAGCAGGATGATATCAGGCGGGCTGTTTTTGATCCCAATCAGCGCGAGGGCCCCAGAAATCGCGCACTGTACCTCGTAGCCCTGGCCCGTCAGGTAGCCTGCCAGCAGCCGCAGGTTGTCGGGGGTGTCGTCAACCACTAGGATTTTGCCCGGATGGGTCTTGGGATGTCCCTCAGTCATGGCTGAATTACACGCCGAGTAAGTTCGAGGATGAGATCGTAGCGAAAATGGTCAACCAACTGTCGAAGCTGAGCGGCCAGGCTGTGGTGATCGGGGGGAATTTCATCAATCACCGCCAGAATCCGCTGGGAGTTGAGGCTCTGGGCGGTTTGGTAAAGAGTTTCTCGCCACGCCAGGGGCATGACCAGCAGAGCATCGGCATTGAGCGCGGTTTGCGAATCGACAGACTGCGGAGCCGGGGGCGTTTCTTCGTATTGGTATTGCACGCCTAGATGTTCCCTGATTTTGCTGAACAGCGTCTCATCTTGAAAGGGTTTGCGAACAAAGTCGTCGCAGCCTGCCGACAGCACCATTGCCCGCTCTTCTTCGTAGGCGCTGGCGGTGAGCGCAATGATTTTGGTGGGCGTTTGGTCGGGGTTGTTGCGCTCCAGGGCGCGAATTTGGCGGGTGGCTTCGTAGCCATCCATCACCGACATCCGCATGTCCATTAGAACCAGATGGGGCCGCCAGCTCTGCCAATGGGCGATCGCCGTCAGTCCATTTTCAGCGTCTTGCAGCTCGAACCCCAGCGGTGCTAGTAGCCGCAGAATGAGCTGGCGATTTTCCCAGCGGTCATCTACAACCAAAACGCGATAGCGGGGCTGATCGGCGGCTACACCCACAACACGCCGCGCCGGAACGATGTAGGGCAGCGCTGCCGCTTCCACTAGCTCGACGGGCACCTCCAGCACAAACGTTGCACCCTGCCCCAGCACGCTACGAACCGTCAAATCCCCCCCCAAAGCCCGTGCAAACTGCCGACTGATCGCCAGTCCTAGGCCCGTCCCCTGGCTGGCCTGCTGTCCCAGCGCCGTCTGCACAAACGGCTCAAAGATACTATCCAAATCCGCAGCGGAAATGCCGGGACCAGTATCGCTCACGGTAAAGCGGAGGCGAATGGACGGCGGCGAGTCGGGCTCGGCTATTGCTGCGGGAGCCTCCATTGGCAGCTTGTCTAGGTGGTCTTCGGCAGGAGTTTCGATCGGCGTATCTGCGGATGTATCTGCTGGTGTATTTGCTGGTGTATCTGCTAGTGTCTCTGATGCTTCTGCAACCTCGCCCTGGGGCCACACCTCGGTGTACAGCGTGACGCTGCCAACCTGCGTAAACTTGATCGCGTTGCTCAACAGGTTAATCAGAATTTGCCGCAGCTTTTTCTCGTCGGTGCGGATGTAGCGTGGGACGGCTGGGGCATGGCTGACCGAAAGCTGAAGCAGTTTGGTGTCTGCCCGCAGTTCAAACATTTCCTCAAGCTGGGTCAGCAGTTGATACAAATCGAAGCTGTCGTATACGACGGTGGTGCGTCCTGCTTCCAGCTTGGACATGTCCAGCACGTTGTTGATCAGGCTGAGCAGGTGTTCTCCGCTGTGGCTGATGATGTTGAGGTAGGTTTGCTGGTCAGCATTGCCTGCAGATTCCCGTCGTAAAATGCGCGTAAAGCCCAGAATGGCATTGAGCGGGGTTCGCAGTTCGTGGCTCATGCTGGCCAAAAATTCGCTTTTGGCCTGGTTGGCAACCTCTGCGGCCGTCTTGGCTTGTTCTAGTTCAGCCGTGCGCTCTGCTACCCGTGCTTCCAGATCTGTAAAAGATACTTCGAGCTGTTGGGCCATTTGGGTAAACGAATCCGCCAGGGTTTCTAGTTCCTGGATGCCTGTCGTGGTCACGCTTTGGTTGAGATTGCCGCTGGCGATCGCCTGACTTGCGGCTCCCAACTGCTGGATCGGCCGGGTAATCCACTGAGCAGTGAGAAACCCAAGTGCGCTGGCGATCGCCAATGCCAGCAAGCACAACAGAATTGTATTGCGGGTATTTGCCTGGATTTGTGCCATGAAGTCGGATTCTGGCACTACAACCACAATTAGCCAGTCCAGCCCGCGCCCGTCCGAAAAGGGCATCACCTCTACAAACTCTCGCTGGCGGTTGTTCCTAAAGTCCAACTGCTGAGCCGTTTGAATTTGCGCCAGATCGCCAAACTGGTCGATCAAAAATTGGCTCGTTTCCCGAATCAGCGGCACTTGGCTATCGATCCCCCGCAGACGTTCTGCATTCCGACCGTTGCCCTGATCGGTAAACGGCCGCTCGCCCGTAGAAGAGGCCACGATGTAGCCCGCTCGATCGAGGACAAAGGTTTCGCCCGACGTTCCAATGCTGAGGCTATCTAGAAAATCGCTAATTCCTGTGAGGTATACATCAGTGCTGATCACCCCCCGAAACACGCCGGCCCGGTCAAAATAAGGACGGCTCGTGGAAATGCCCAGGTTTGCCTCGATGTAGTACTGGTAAATGTCGTTCCAGACTGGCTTCCCGGCGGCTTTGGCGTTGCGATACCAAGGGCGCGTGCGGGGATCATATTCCGAATACGTTTCAACCCCGCGATCAGTCGGGTTTCCGGCTGCGTCTGCTTGCGTAATGGTATTTACAAAATTAGTTGTTTGATCTGTCGTTTCTACGACCACCGTTCCATCTGCTTTGCGGCCTGCACCTGCATACTCCGACAATTCGCCGCCAAAGCTGGTATAGCTAACCGTTGGAAACTGCTGAAGCCGCGCATACAGGTAGCGCCGCAGGTTGCCCATATCGCTGGGGTTCCACAGGTCAAAGCGGCGGATGGCATCATCGGCGATCGCATTGATCGTATGAGGGGTTTCCAGAAACGTCCCAAGCTGTTGATGAATGCGGGCGGCCACCTCGCTGCGGAGCTGGCTGGCAACATCGTTTACCGCTCGCTGGCCGTTGCGGATCGATAGCCACCCCGTCAGCCCCACCGCCGCAAAGATTTGCAGCGCAAAGGGCAACACCAAGAGCGATCGCAACGGCAGTCCTCTTGCTAGGCTGGGGCGGGCACGGGGGGGAATGGATGGGTGCATAATCTGGATTGTGTTGGGGCGAACACAGCCACTGTTCGGTAAGGATGGGGCTGGAATGGGGCTGGAATGGGGACAGCACTCCGTAATACTCTTGCAAGAAACAAATCGCAAGGGGACACAAATCGTAAAGAATAGAGTAATGATGGAACGATGATTGATAAATGATAAAAAATTGATTAAGTTAAGAGTTGTGTTGTATCGTCCCTTAGCCCCACAGCCGTCAGGGTCTTAAAGGTAGGTTTGAAGCTGCTTCAGGGAGAGAGTTTCAAGAGTTTCATCCAGTGCTTGTGTCGGAACAACGTACTATTTGCAACTTTGGATGTTGGTTTGCGCGATGGGCACACTCTTGCAGCAAAAGCGGCGAAACTGCTTCAGAATGGGGGTCAAGTCTTTGATAGCCTTTGAGAATTGCAAGTGAGAATCACAAACAGATCGCTGACCTTTTTCAGAAGGCTTATGTAGCAATTGAAGCTTTTTAGCCCAAGTAACCTGAAAGTCGGCAATTGCAGGAAGGCGCGATTTCAGTCTTGTCAGAACTCAGCTTTATCATTCCCTCTGCAATCAAATAGTAACGCTGTGCCCGATCTCGCTTTCAGGTCTTAAAACTCAGAAACTTCCAAAAACTCAGAAGCAAAGTTTCGCAATTTCTGCTGGACTAGGCGATATAAGCGGTTATCCGATTAGACCAGACCCCAATGAGCCTCAACCCTGACTACAATCAAGAATGCGCCTTATGTTGCTGCACACGCCGGAATTTGCGAAAGGCTTAGCCACCAAAGCACTGCATTTTATTGCTTTAACCAGAATCGCCACAGCGAGCAATATAGGCTTTGCAAGTGCGGGCTTTGCGGCGACAAACCTGGGAGACGCAGCGGGATCGAGGAGGTAGGGAATGGCTGCACTCTGGGTTGGACTATTGGGGTGGGACAGGATCGGGCATTTTTATGAGGAAGCAAGCCTGGGCATGGGGTCTGCTGCGTCTTCGTTTATTCCGCATGGACACTGCTATTTGTGGCAGCCGGGGCTGGTGGGGCTACATGTCGGCTCCGATGCGCTGATTGCCCTGGCATATTATTCCATTCCGCTGACGCTGTACTACTTCGTTCGCAAGCGCAAGGATTTGCCTTTCAACGAAATTTTTCTGCTGTTTGGCGCGTTTATCGTGGCCTGCGGTACGACGCATCTGCTGGAGGTGTGGACGCTGTGGCATCCAGACTACTGGCTGTCGGGTTCGATTAAGCTACTGACCGCAGGCATATCCTTGTTTACGGCGAAAGAACTATTTTCGATCGTGCCCAACGCGCTGGCGCTGCCCAGCCCGACTCAGCTAGAACAGGCAAACCAGGAACTCCAGGCGCAGATTGCCGAGCGTATGGCGATTGAGGCAGAACTGAAGCGCTATCAGGCCCAGCTCGAAGACCGGGTGGCGGAGCGCACGGCCCAGCTTGAAGCATCTAATCATCAGATGGAAGAACTGCTGCGTCGAGAGCAAGAAGCCCGCAGCCAGACCGAGCAAGCCCGCACCGAAATTCAGCGCTACGCCAATCGCTTGACGCTGGCGCTGGATGCCGCAGAGATGGGCTTTTGGGAATGGGATATCGATTCTAATCGGATTACGGGTACGCCGCAGTTTGCCAGGATTTTGGGGCGCGAACCGTCCAGTCTGGAGAATTTTGACGTGGAAGACTGGAAGGCGCAGATTCTGCCTGAAGATCGGGCGTTGGCTGCCTCGGTGACAGAAGCGGCGATCGCCCAGTGCCAGACCTTTCGCTGCGAATATCGCCTGAAGCATCCTGACGGCAGCCTGCGCTGGGTCAACTCGGTGGGTCGCTGCGAGTATGATGCAGACGGGCAGCCCATGCAAATGTCGGGGGTGCTGATCGACACGACCCAGCGCAGGCTCGATGAAGCCAGCCTCCGCGAAAGCGAAGAGACGACCCGCCGACAGCTTGCAGAAATCGAGGCGATTTACACCACTGCGCCGATTGGTCTATGCGTGTTTGACACTCAGTTTCGCTACGTGCGGCTGAATGACTTTCTGGCAGAAATTAACGGCATCCCCATCGAGGATCACCTAGGCAAAACGGTTTGGGATATCGTGCCAGAACTGGCCGAGCATCAGGAACGGGTTTTGAGGCAGGTTGCCAGCACGGGGCAGCCTGTTCTCAACCTAGAGGTGCAGGGAGAAACGCCGCTGAAACCGGGCGTGCTGCGCGACTGGCTGGCGAATTATTATCCCCTGTGGGGGCTGGACGGCAGCTTGCAGGGCATCAACGTCACGGTGCAAGAAGTGACCGAGCGCAAGCGCGACGAACGAGAGCTAGAGGCGCGAGCGCAGGAGTTGGCTCAGTTGAACCTGCTGCTGGCGCAAAGCACGGCCCAGGTGCGCGAACGCAATCAGGAGCTAGATCAGTTTGCCTACGTGGTGTCGCACGATTTGAAGGCTCCTCTGAGGGCGATCGCCAACCTCGCCTATTGGATCGAAGAAGACTTAGACGATTCCCTGCCAGAAGAAACCCGGCAGCATCTCACCCTCATGCAAAGCCGCGTCCGCCGAATGGAGGGGCTGATCAACGGGCTGCTGGAATATTCCCGCATTGGTCGCTCCGATACGACGACGGAAACCGTCAACCTGACGACGCTGCTGCATGAAGTCGTTGATTTGCTCGACCCGCCGGACACCGTGCAGATTCTTGTCCCTAAAGAGTTGCCAACCCTGACGACCAAGCCGCTGCTGCTCAGCCAGGTATTGGCAAACCTGATTGGCAATGCCATTAAACACCGCGATCGCCCGGATGGACGGGTCGAAGTCACCGTTGCCGACCAGGGCAGCCACCTTCGATTCACCATCGCGGACGACGGCCCCGGCATCGACCCCCGCTATCACGATCGCATCTTCGCCATTTTCCAAACGCTAAAGTCCAAAGACGATCAGGAAAGCACGGGCATTGGGCTATCCATCGTCAAGAAAATCATCGACACCGAAGGCGGCGAGATTCACCTAGAATCTGAGTTGGGTCAAGGAACCACGTTTTGGTTTACCTGGCCGAAGGACGGGATAGAGCGATAGTGGAGCGATGGTGGAGCGATAGTGGAGTGACGGTGGAGTGACGGTGGAGTGATGGTGAATGGAGTGATGGTGAATGGAGTGGTGGGGTTAGCGGAGTGATAGGGTTAGCAAAGTAGCCGTCTCCCAACCGCCCTCCTGCTCACCCTCTCCCGTCTGCCCCATCTCTGCCCATGCACGCTGCCGACACCGCGATCGCCCATCTCCAAGCCCACAAGTCTGCCTGGGCAACTTTGCCAATTCCAGCGCGGCTAGACTTGCTGCATCGCTGCATTGCGGGAACGGTGGCCGTAGCAGAGGATTGGGCGATCGCCGCCTGTCGTGCCAAGGGTATTGATCCCAATGCGCCGCTGGCGGGCGAGGAGTGGCTGCTGGGGCCGGTGGGTCTGCTGCTGAATTTGCGGCTGCTGATTCAGGCGTTGGCAGCAGGGGGGCAGCCGCGCCCCGTGTCCGTACGCTCGCGGGCAGACGGGCAGCAGGTGGCCCAAGTGTTTCCCGACAATATGCAAGATCGGCTGATGTGGCTGGGGTTTCGGGGCGAGGTGTGGATCGAGCCAGGCCAGCCCGCCAGCCAGGGGCGAATTTACCGGCCGGGTGGCCACTCAACTGCGGGCGTGGCGCTGGTGCTGGGGGCGGGCAATGTGTCGGCGATCGCCCCGATGGATGCGCTGTCGAAACTCTTCGCCGAAAACCAGGTAGTGCTGCTCAAGCTCAACCCGGTGAATGACTATGTAAAGCCGTTTCTGGAAACGGCCTTGCGACCGCTGATCGAGGGCGGGTTTCTGGCAATGATCACCGGGGATGCAGCAGTGGGCGCATTCCTTTGCCAGCACGAAGGCATTGACACGATTCACGTCACCGGATCTCACCACACCCACGATGCGATTGTCTGGGGCAACCCGCCCGCAGAACAGGCCGAGCGCAAGGCCGCAAATCAGCCCGTGCTTGCCAAGCCCATCACCTCAGAACTGGGCTGCGTCACGCCGATTTTGGTGGTGCCGGGTCGCTGGTCGGCCGCCAACTTGCAATACCAAGCGCAGCACGTCGCCAGCATGGTCGCCCACAACGCCAGCTTCAACTGTGTCGCGGGTAAGGTGCTGGTGCTGTCTAAGCACTGGCCGCAGCGAGACGACTTTTTGGCCGCGCTGAAGTCTGCGCTGGCCGCCACACCCGCCCGCAAGGCCTACTATCCCGGCGCACAGGATCGCTACCAGGCATTTCTCGACCGCTACCCGCAGGCCATCGCCCTTGCCCCCCGTACCCCCGACATTGTGCCCTGGACGCTAATCCCCGACGTGCCCCCTGCTCCCGGCGAGTATGCCCTGACGACGGAAGCCTTTTGCGGTGTGCTGGCCGAAGTTAGCCTAGACGCGGGCAACACCGCAGCGTTTTTGCAACAGGCCGTAGACTTTGCCAATGAAATCCTCTGGGGCACGCTGTCTTGCGTCCTGCTGATCGACCCGGCAACGCGGCGACAAAATGCAGCGGTGGTCGAGCGGGCGATCGCCCAACTGCGCTATGGCAATATCGGGATCAACGCCTGGACAGGCATGAACTTTCTGCTCAGCGCCCTCACCTGGGGAGCCTTTCCCGGCAATCCCCTCAGCGACATCGGCTCCGGTCGCGGCATCGTTCACAACGCCTACCTGTTCGACTATCCTCAAAAATCCGTGGTCTACGCCCCGTTCCACATTCGCCCCAAGCCCATCTGGTTTGCCAACCACCGCACCTTGCAGCAGGTGGCGCGGCGCTATGTGGAGTTTTTGGCAAGCCCAAACTGGGGGCGATTTGCTCAGGTGGCGATCGCTGCTTTGAGAGGGTGATTTGGATTTTGGATTTTGGATGGTCTGCCTAACGTCTAGGGGGCTTCCAGCCGCTTGAGCCACAGTGCCATCTCAAGCGCCCTTTCAGAGAATCGACCGAGCCGAAGCTGTTCGAGCGCAAAACAATCGAGCGCAAAACAAGTAGGACTGACGTAGTTGGATGATTTCTCGCGGGCGCAGCCCGCGAGAAATCATCCAAAACCCAGAAAACTTATCGCAAGTGCGTAGGTTCTGACAGGCACAAAAAATAGACGGCTGATGCAGAAAAGCCTGCATCAAGCCGCCCAAAGAGAGTCGATTTTAGAATGCTGATTTTTGATTTTGGAAACGGCTGATTTCCCAACCAATCAAGGCCGTTCAGTTCAGAGCTTCAATCCAAAATCTAAAATCCTAAATCGCAGTGGCGATCGCATTTCTCGGTCGATAATCCGATCCCTGCTTGTTTGCACAGAATCCCAAATCAACCGACTGTCCCGGCTGCAACCGCTGTCCCCAACTGGGTGGCACAACGGTATACCGCGAACCCTGCCGGCTAAAGGTGCCGTTCCAACTCTGGTTAATCGTTGCCTGATTCATGTCAAACGTCAATCGCCAGTTGTTCACCGCGCTGCGCCCCTGGTTTGCCACCCGAATGGCAGTACAGAAACCAGTCTGCCAGTCTGACTGCATCGTCAAGCTAGTGCTGAGTCCAGATGAGGGACTAGGACTCGGCGAGGGACTGGGCGACGGACTGGGCGACGGGCTGGGCGACGGGCTGGGTGATGGGCTAGGGCTAGGCGACGGACTCGGTGAAGGTCTGGGTGACGGACTCGGACTCGGTGATGGGCTGGGGCTGGGCGACGGACTCGGTGAAGGTCTGGGTGACGGACTCGGACTCGGCGACGGACTCGGCTTCGGAGTCGGGTTAGGGCTAGGCGACGGGCTGGGGCTGGGTGATGGGCTGGGACTAGGCGACGGACTCGTCCCCGGCGCAACCCCCGGCACAGGCAGCAATTGGTTCAAGAGTTGCTGCTTGTCCGCATGAATCGTCTGCCAGTTGTCTTGTAAGATGCCGCCTGTGTCGCCGCTATTCGGGTTCCAACTCCAATAGGCGAAATGAAGCTGATTCTGCCCGATGAAATTGACAAACTGGCGCTGCCAGATCCCTTCTTTGGAACGAGTATCGACCTGTCTGCCGCCGAATTCGCCCACAAAAATCGGCGCAATACCTTCGCGGGCAATATAGTTGAACCCGATCTCCCAGCGCTCATACAGATTTTGGGGAAAGCTGGGTTCATTGAACCAGCTCTGGTTGTGAACTCCTGCCCCGTATTCATGGGGAGAATACACCAACTTATTGGGACGGGTCAGGCGCACAGGAAAGTTTCGCACGCCCTCCAGGTTGCCGCCCCACCAGTGAACCGCAAGCCGCTGACCCGGCACGTTGTTCTCCACGCCTTCGACTACGATCAGCCAGTTGGGATTCACGTTCAAGATGCTGTTTCCGGCTCGCTCAGCGGCCAATCGCCAGTCAGTTGCTAGGTCACCTGTACCCCAGCTTGCTCGACCGTGTGGTTCGTTCTTGAGGTCGGCTCCGATGACGTTCGCTTGGTTCCGATAACGGTTGGCCAGCATTGTCCAAGTGCTGATCCAGTCCTGCTCTGTAAAGCCATCGCCGTACCACAATTCAGGAATGCGCTGGTCGTTTAGGCGGTGGCAATCTAGTACGATCATCAGGCCCTGGCGCTGGGCTTCTTGAATCACCAGATCCATGACTTCGAGGGGCGTTTTGCCCTGCAATTCGCGGTTGCTGCCGATAGAAAAATCCACGCCGCTGATGGTTTGCGATCGCAGCGATTGAATCGAGAATGGCAGGCGAATCACGTTGTAGCCCAGGCTGCGAATCTGCGCCAGCATTTGCTTATAGTCGCGGGCCCAAAGTCCATGCGGCGCGTGGGTTTCTGTCTCGATGCCAAACCAGTTCACCCCGCGCAGCAGGATTGTTTTGCCCGAAGCGTCGAGAATCTGTGAGCCACGGGTCGAGAGCGGAGTTTGCACAACTGTAGAGGCGATCGCCACGGGTGAACCCGATAACCCCGACGGCAACAGGCGGAGCGTGAAGCCAACGGTGAGCAACAGTGACAAACCAAACAGCAGGAAGCCTTTTAGACCTTTGCCGAGTCTCCATTGCCGTTTGGTCTGCCGTTTGGTCAAAAAACCGTCTGCGTCTTGATGTCCCCTCTGGCGTCGTCCTCCCCGATTCATAAACCCACCTCGAAAGATCTGCGTGAGTTTTCTGCTCATGGTTATTAAGTCCTCCATCGAAAGACGTATTGGAGAGTGCAAGACACTCAGAAGATGTACCACCTGATTCAAAAATGACCTCTTTCCTCTACATAGGTTTCCGCAAAACTCCGGGAAGCTTGAATTCTTCCTAAAGCAAGATTCAAGTTTTGATAAAGAAACCTAATTCGGTGATTTTTCGGATGGTTTTATCACGGAAAATACTTAGGAGGATTTTGGAAGAATTCTCTGTGCGGCATGTATTTATCCAGAAATCCCCATTGCTTTGAAGGCTGATATAAAGATTGAATGTGAGCCGAATAATTCTCTGAAAATTAGTGCTTCATACCTGCTTTATTTTTCACGCATTGGATAAAGCTTTGGAAAAGTATTTGAAAAGAATCCGAAAAGCTTCCAGCAAATTGAAGCGTTAATCTTCAAGAGATAGAATTTCCGATTTTGGTATTATTCCAGCATTTATCCATAGGCGATCGCCCCCTATTGCCAGGAAATTGAAAAATTTGCAAAACCGCATTTTCGTCTAATCTTATACAGTTTTTCTCGAAACTATCAGATTTGTAGCCACTCAATGGATGGCTTGGCATAATTGACTCTCTATATTTAGTTCGGGATCTGTTCCATAGAAACCTCTGCTTCTGGCAAAAGACATACTGATGTAAGTTAGCTAAAGCGCCTGTTTTTTGCTTTAGATCATTTCTGTCTTAGATGGCGAAATGAGTGTTTATATAGAGCGCGATATGAAAGTTTACTTGAGCTTTAAACGCAAGACTGTGCTCTTTACGAAAGGCATACCCAAGCCCCTTAGTCTACGGGTTAGTGTTGTAAGTAAGCAGATGTCTTCCCGAACTCTAGCCACCAGGGTATCGTTACGCAGCACGGGTTGTACCACGACTTGAAAGTGGGCATATCTAATAGGGATGACGATTTCACGTAGTTAGCCGCTTCTATATTTCTGTTGTTTTTTGGTTCCTGAACTATGAGCTTTCCACGTACTTTACTGTCTTCGTCACTGCTCGCAGGTGTTGTGTTTTCGGCAGCTACGCTTCCTATGGCTGCGATGGGTTCTCAGCCCCTAACGGTTCACTTAGAAAACCAGCCCATTTTCGCAGGTCAACTTAAGGAGCTATCGGGGCCCTACCTGGGGCTTGCAACGGCGGTCAGTCTGGGTGCTGGCGTGACGACTCTGGCGCTGTTGAGCTGGAGCAACTCTTCTCGGAAACTAAGCAAAGCGGAAGATGAAGTTTCTGATCTGCGTCAGAAGTTGAAAGACAAGGAGAATGAGTTAGAGAGCCTGCGATTTTCGGAGACGCGGCTGGCTTCGGCAGGTCTGGAGGCTTTCCTGGATGAGATGGAGACTGTTTCTCCTGCGGCTGAACTACTTCAGCACTCGCTGGCGCAGGTCGAAGTGGAACAGCGAGCCACGGTTGCGGTTGGCAAGCAAGCAGAATTAGTCAGCCTTGAGCCAATCAAGCGCCATGCGGTTTCTGCCGAGGCAGCTCAGCCTGCTTCTCTCGAAGCAACGGTCGAAAGTGTGTCTCAGGCGCTAAAGGGTGCGGACAGCCCCGCTCAGATCGACGACTTGCTGAATCATCTGAAACAAATGATGGCTCAGATGGAAAATCTGAAAGCAGAGCAGCCCGCGCAAAAGCAGCAGACCCGCTTTACTCGTGTGCCCAACACGGTATGGCAACAGCAGCGCCTTGCGTCCTAATCTGTCTGTAAGCCAGGTTCGTTTCTCATCTTTGTCTCTAATTCGTCTCTGATTTAAAAATCCCTGCTGGGTAAGACCTTGCGGGGATTCACGCTTTTTAGCGCATCGCCCCACAAAAACCGGACTAGGGCTTCAGCAGCGTGGCCGACCACAAGCGGAAAAGGGGTAGACCGACCTGGCGATGGGCCGCCTCGATGAGTTCCGGATTGGGCGCATTGAGTTCCGACAGGATCAGGGTTTGGTCTGGCGAAACGTGCGATCGCACCCATTCCACGCCCTGCTCTGCATAACAAGGCAGCAAGCGCTGGGTGATAACTTGCCACTGCGCCTGCTGCTCTGGCTCCGAAAGTCCCGCTGGATAGGCGATCTCAGCCACCACCAGTGCAGACTCGTTCCACACAGGCGGAATACCCTCCGGTTCGCAAAGATGGTCAACCCACATCTTTTCAAAGGGAACATAAGCCGTGCGGTAGGACATGCGGACGGCTTCGGCATCGGGAGCCTCAAAGCTGCAAATCATGCGGCGGCGATCGCCCGACAGCAGGGAATATCGCCAGGTTGCATTTCGCGCTGCCAAACAGGGAAACACTCGATTTCCTTCGTCTGCCAGAACCTCTGGCGTGATGGGATCAGGACGATCGGTTTCAACAATAATGAGGGTCATGGCGCTTTTTTCAGAGCAACGGCATGGGGATGCATCAGGGACATCTGGTGTCGGGTTTGGGCAACGGCGGCGCGGGCGCGGCGGCTGAGATCGGCGATGCTGATTTGCGGAGAGAACTGCTGGAACAGGTTCCTTGCCTGCTGCTGAGCCGCGCCGACAGCATTGGGATCGGAGGCAGTTTCGGCAACTCGCAGCCAGCCCTGCACCAGCAGCGCCCACGCCAGCGCCAAATCGACTGGTTGATCAATTGCCTGGGCTTCGGACAGCGCCACGGCTGCCTTCTCAATGGCTTGGATGGGGCGATCGCTCGCTAAATCCACTTCGGCGGCGCTGCTCAGCAGATAAGACAGCGTTCGTCGGTTGTCTAGCTGTCGCAGGGCGACGATCGCCCGATCGATTGCAGCTTCGGCATTCGGTTCCTGCAAATGATATTGGGCTAGCGCGGTAAGCGCATCTGCCACGGCGGACTCGCTGCCCTGCCCCTGGATCTGCGAAGCAACGGAGGCGATCGCCTGACTGTAGGCCAGGGCCGCTGTTGGATCTCCCGCTTCCAGTTCGGTGATGGCCAGATAGCTCAGCACCCAGCATTCGCGCCAATGATCCTGCTCCTGCTGCGCGATCTCGTAGGCCCGTTGCAGCAGTTCTCGCCCTTCGTCATAGCTGCCCGTGTGCAGCCGCACGCGCCCCAGCCCGCCGTACAAATCCGCCGACTCTTGCCCCACTCGTCCTGCCAGCGATCGCGCCTCTTCCAGCAGCGCCTCTGCCCGCGCCATCTCCCGCCCCACTTCCGCCAAACAGGAACCGCTGGATGCCAGGGCGCGGGCCGTCATCAGGGGACTGGCCAACCGGCCAATTTCTACGACTCGCTCAGAATGCTGCTGCACATGGGCAAAATTGCTGTACTGAAAGTTCAGAATCATCAGCACTTCCAGCCCCGCCATCTCCGCTTCCGACAGGCCCAGCCGATGGGCTTCTTGCACCAGTTCTTGAACTTCTGCCTCCAGCGGCGCTACCCGATCAGCGGGAACTCCGGCAAACATCAGCACTTGCAGCAGTTCGATATGCAGCCGAACGCGGGTGCGCTGATCTAGCACCTGGCAATGCTGAATCCCGCGCAGGGAGAGTTCTGCGGCTTCGGCATAGGCAAATAGTTTGAGCGAATAGTTGGCCGCCGCCAAACACGCCGTGGCTGCCAGAGCGCGATCGCCCCCCAGCGCAGCATGATGGGCAATCTCTGCCGCCAGAGACGGGTCTTGACCTGCCCGCTGGTGCAGCTTTTGGGAAATCTGGAGATGCAGCAAGCGACGACGGGGTTCCGACAGTTGCCGATAGGCCACCTGCCGCACGATGTCATGGGCAAAGTCGTAGCGCATTTCCTGCCCGTGGGACGCGCTGGCTCGAATCAGGCTTTCCCGCTCTAGCTGCTCGATACCCGTCAGCAGCTTAGACAGCGGCGCATCGGCAATCTCAGACAGCATGGTGGGGTCAAAGGTTCTGCCCAGTGCGGCCGCCCAGGGAATGAGTTCGCGAGCATAGTCGTCCAGCCGTTGCAGGCGATCGCCAATCAGCAGTTCCAAACTATCGGCGTGGGCCGCCTCGCCCGCAGACAGCGCCCGCGCAATTTCCAGCGCAAACAGCGGATTGCCGCCGCTGTCGATAAACACCTGCTGCGTTTTCTCTGGCGACCACTCCAGATCTGGAAGCGCGTAAACACTGCGAATCAGCGCCGCCGTTTGCTTTGGCTCTAGCGGTTGCAGCGCCAACGTCAGCAAGCGCCGTTCTCGCCGCAGCGCCTGCAATCCCCGGAGTACGGCTGCGTTGTCGTCTAGCTCTTTGGTGCGGGCGGTGCAGGCAAAAAAGACGGAATGCTGACTCAGCAGCCGAATGGCATAGTGCAATAGCGATGACGATGCTTCATCGATCCATTGAATATCGTCCAGAACAATCAAAACAGAACGCTGGCTGGAACAGAGTGTGGAAATAAACTGAACCACGCTGTCGAATAGATAGCTGCGATCCGACGGACTGCGATCAGAACTTTGCGATGAAGGACTCGACTCACTGAGTAGGTAAGTCAAATCTTCCGGTATTTGCACGTTGGCATTCGTCACAAACGCACGCAGTGCATCAATCCATACGCCATAGGGACGCACGATTTCTGCTTCAAAGCCTCGCCCCCACAGAACGCACTGATTCCGCTGCTGAAACTGCTCCTGGATTGCTTGCAGCAGGCGCGTTTTGCCAATGCCCGGTTCCCCCGTCAGCAGCAGTACCGGGCGATCGCCCAGGGTGTCCAAAAGGGTGTCCAAAGCTGCATTATCCGGCGAATTCTCTGCCCCCATCCACTGCTGGATGGTGTCCCATTCGTGGGTTCGCCCAATCAGCGGGTTGGGTTGCTGTGCTGCCGATGCAGGAGACAGCAGGGCGGCGCTGGCCAGCGGGCGATCGCCCCCAGAAGCCGTTGCGATACTGCCTGCGATACTGCCTGCAAGACTGCTAACTGGCTCATCGTCTGCATTGAGGATTTGGTCATACAGCTTGCGGAGGGTGGGGCCGGGATCAACGCCCAATTCCTCTCGCAGCAGCGTCATACAGTGGTGATAGACCTGGAGTGCATTGGCGCGATCGCCATTCAGCCAGTGCAGATGCATCAGCGTCGCGTGGGCGGCTTCGTTGAGCGGGTCGCTCCGCAATACCTGCTGACCATAGGCGATTGCCGTGCCATAGTCTTGCCGCGCTTTGAACAGCGCGATAGTCTGCTGCAATGCCCGCCTGTGACTCTGCTGGAGGTGATCGCGCTCTGGCTCAATCCACTCATCTGTGCAGCCAGGCAGCAGGTCGCCCTGGTATAGAGATAGGGCAGCTTCTAGGTGCGATCGCGCGATGTCGGGTTCGGTCGCTTGGGCAGCAAGCTTTACCGCATTCTCAAATTCCGCCACATCCAGAAAAATGGGAGCGCTGGGCGACCATTGCAGCGTTTTGGCATCTGCCAGCAGCACCGTATCTGGTTCTGGTAGGGATTGTCGCAGGTGGGAAAGGGCCTTTCGCAGGTTAGAGCGAGACTGGGATTCGGTGGAATCGGGCCAGAGGTGAAAGGCGAGGCGCTGGCGAGGCTGCGGCGTGTGGCGATGCAGCAACAAATACGCCAGGAGAGCCTGCTGGCGATCGCTGCCAATGCCCAACGAAACCTGTCGCTCATCGGTGATGGCAAAGTCTCCAAGCAATTTAATGTGCAACCTGGGAGGCATGGCATCACCCGCTCAAGTGCGTCTTCTGGTGCGTCGTTCTGGAACCCCCTTCTGGAACTCCTTACGAGTCTGCGTCCAGACTATTGGTTCAGACTAATAGCCCAGACCAATAGCCCAGACTAATAGCCCAGACTGTTAGTCCAGACTCCATAACCCAGACTCTATAGCCCAGACCCTTAGTCCAGATAGTCCAGACCATTAGTCCAGATAGTGCAGAGCATTGTCAGGATTTTACCCCATGCCTGAAATTTCCTCTGTTTGTGCGTCAGCACTGCGGGGCGATCGCTCCATTTTGGCATCCAAGCAAGGAACGCTGCTCTGGGCCCCGACTACGGCTGCACCGTCCCATCGGGCAGAATTGCGCCCTGAAAAACAGCGCCGTCTTGGGTTGCGCCGTCTAGCTTGGCCCCGCCGAGGTCGCTGCCGCTAAAGTCGGCATTGCTGAGATTGGCATTGGTAAAGTCTGCGTTCCGCAAGAAAGCATTCTTCAAACTGGCACCGGAGAGATTTGCACCGCTGAGGTTTGCAGAGGGCAGCGCGGCACGGTTGAGGTCTGCGTTGCTCAGATTTGCGCCGCTGAGGTTGGCGGTGTCGAGCAGCGCCTCGCTGAGATTTGCGCCGTTCAGGTCAGCGCCGCTGAGATTGGCGCGATTCAGTTTGGCACTTTTGAGATCCGCATTGGCCAGCGCCTTGCCCTGCAAATCGCACTCGATACATTCTTTGGTGTCAGCAAGGCGAGCCTGGGGGTCAGGGCTGGCGCAACTGCTGAGGAGCAGGAGAGAGAGGGCGATCGCCCCTACATGCACTGCCATTCGCCCCACTTTGGCACAGCCCTGGGAAGCTGGCCCCAGCCTAGGCAGGCTAGGCAACCCAAAGGGCGCTCCAAAATCACGGGTTTTCGCAAGGAACCAGTCCCAACATGTCTGCATAGAATCGGTGGATAGCCTTCAGCCTGATTATTCGCTTCAGGACTTACGCACTTGCAACAAGCTTTCTGAGTTTTAGACAATTTCTCGAGAGCAAAGCCGTTCTCGCGAGCGCAGCCCGCGAGAAATTGTCCAACTGCGATTATCCAACTACGTAAGTCCTATGCCTTTTCGATTCTCTATCACATCGACAGGCAGCGTGGCGCTGATCCAGAAATCTTCAGGAAGGCAGTAGGTCTTAGCCAACCCCAGCACCAAAATCTCGCCAAACGCCAATCAGCATCCCCTGGATTTGCACATCTGAAGCGGGTCTTTCGATGGGTTCGTACTTGGAGTTGGCAGGCTTCAGCGTTACCTTGTTGCCGCGCCGATAAAAATACTTCAGGGTATTGCCTTCTCCTTCAACCCGCGCTGCAACAATCGTGCCGTTCTTGAGCTTGTCTGGTTCTTTCACCGGACGCATGATCACCACATCGCCGTCGGCAATCAGGGCTTCGATCATGCTGTCGCCCGTCACCCGCAGCGCGTAATCCTGTGGCTTAAGCTGCATTCCAGAAATGTCGAGGAACTCTGTATCGCCCGTCGCGGGTTCCAGCGCTCCCCCTGCAAACACCTCACCCCGAATCGGTACGCCCTGGGTAACCCCGTGGAGCAGGCGCAGCGTCCGGGCTTTGCCCCGCGTCCAGTCGATATAGCCCTTGTTTTGCAGATGTTCCAGGCGGCTCTGAATCGGCGCGGGCGATCGCAGCCCCATTGCCTGCATCATCTGGCGGATAGAAGGGGCGTGCTGATTTTCGCGGATGTATTCCACCAACCAGTCGTAGAGTTCCTGCTGGACTTCGGTTAAGGGTTCCATAGCGCTTTGGGGAAAGGCGAATTGACGAGGAGTGATTTGGAGCTACACCCTCAAAGAACAGGTGTACCAAAACTTTTTCATTCTGTCTAGCCTTTCAGACAAAAAGACAGCAATATTCACAATTAAATTTGCTTATGGTTCGGTTGCGGCTGGGTGAACGGCTGTATCACGCTGCCGCACACTAGACTAAAAAGACTAGGCAGTGTCTTAAACCTTTCTGGGTCGTTGATTGCCTTGAGTCGATCCCCCTAAATCCCCCATATTAAGGGGGACCTCCGGAGTAGTTCGGCTCAGTTCCCCCCCTTTTTTAAGGGGGGCAAGGGGGGATCGAAGGGTTTTAAAACATGCCCTAGGAAAGAGTCGGCGTTTCCCTGAGTTGGCTCATTTGCTGACTTGCCGACTTGCTGACTTGCCCACTTGCGCCCCGGCCCATGCGAACGCCCCTTGCTTGGTCAAACCTAACCTATGAACGTCGCCGCCTGCTAACGGCGATCGCCGGAGTGGCGTTTGCGGTGCTGCTGATGTTTATGTTTCGTGGATTTGAAAACGCACTCTACGACAGCCAAGTGCAGTTGCTCAAGGTGCTAAACGGCGAAATCATCGTGGTGAATCGGCTGAAATACACCATGTTTATTCCGGCGCAGTTTGCCCGGCGGCGGCTCTATCAGGCGCAGGCGTTTGACGGCGTGGAGGCGGCCTATCCGCTCTATGTCCGCGATGGCGCTGCCTGGAAGAATCCCGAAACCAAGGCGGTACGGCCGCTGCGGGTGCTGGCGTTTAACCCCAATGACCCCGTGCTGACGATTCCCGAAGTGCTGGCCAGCCAGGAGGCGCTGAAACTGCCTTGGACGGTGATTGTGGACGAGAAATCGCGGGCAGAGGTGGGAGCCGTAACGACGGGCACGGTGACGGAACTGGCGGAGCAGCAGGTACAGGTCGTGGGAACCTACTCGCTGGGGACGGACTTTGCCTCTGCTAATGGCAATGTGATCATGAGCGATCAGAACTTTTTGCGCTATTTTGCCAGCCTGGGGCCGGAGGAGCAGAGCCGCGACCTGAACACGGTGGATATTGGGCTGCTGAGGGTGCGGCCCGGGGCGGATGTGGATGCGATCGCCCGCACTCTGCGCGACCAATTGCCCAAAGACGTGGCCGTGTTAACCAAGCCAGAGTTCGTAGACATGGAGCTGGATTACTGGCGCAACAACACCGCCATCGGCTTTGTATTCACGCTGCTAACCATCATGAGCTTCGTCGTCGGCATCATCCTGGTCTACCAGATTCTCTACACCGATGTCGCCGACCACTGGACGCAGTACGCCACCCTGAAGGCGATCGGCTATTCCAATCGTTATCTGCTGGGCGTGGTGTTTCAACAGGCGCTCTTGCTGGGCGTGATGGGCTTTATCCCTGGCTATCTGATTGCGCTGGTGCTGTATCGGCTCACGGCCAACGCCACGGGGCTGCTGATGCAGATGACGCTGGGGCGCGGGCTGAATACTTTGCTGGCGACAGTGGTCATGTGCCTAATTTCGGGGGCGATCGCCATTCGCAAGGTGCAATCGGCCGACCCCGCAGAGGTGTTTGGGAATTAGATACTTGGGAGTCTTGCAGGGGATTGTCAGCCGGATCTGTGCCCTCTGCCCCGCAAGGCGTGGATGGGTTATGGCGATCGCTCAGCGCCTCCACCTGTCGGAACACACTGTCGGAACACACTGTCAGAACACACTGTTAAATTTCATATCAGCCCCTCTTTGCCAAGCTCCGGGTGTCTAGCCGGACGGAAGCGGTCACCCTCGGCGCACGACGGGGTTTGATTCTGCTGTAGCGATCGCAGCTAAGAGGAATTGTTGAACGATGGCAAGAGGGATGATGCAAAAATCGCAACTCTGAAATGCGTTTTTTGCATAATAGGTCTGGCAAATCCCTGCTATTTACGTTAACTATGAGAAAGCAATTGCAAGTCACCTAACCGAGGCATTATCGGCTCGACTCATGAACAGCACTCAGCCCGACACGAAGAGCGTTGACACTCCGCCTACCGGAGTCAAGTTAGAGCAAAAGCCCGATTCTGTTACCAGTCCAGTTGATGTTGATCCAATTGATTTTGACCAGTGGGCGATCGCCGTTCGCCAGCAAATGCTAGACGCACTCCGCAAGCGCGGCACCCGCTACTAGCCGCGCCAGTCTTCTATTCCCTAAATCAATCACGCTAGGGCTTACGCACTTGCAATAGGTTTTCTGGATTTCGGACGATGTCTCGTGGGCGCAGCCTGCGCGAAGTCGCCCAACTGCGTAAGTCCTAAAGGCATTGCACCTGCTACCGAGCCTGCTGCAAAATTTCCTCGTATTTTTGAATCGCACGGTGGGCGATCGCCCGCCAGTCGTAATGTTCATGGGCCCAGTGCTGGGCGGCGATGCCGCGCTGTGGGCGGTCGGCGGCTTGCAGGGCGATCGCCAGCGTGTGGGCCAGGGCACGGGGTTCGCAGGGCACAACCCAGCCTGCCTGCGCCTGGGTCACGTCTTCGTGCAGCGGCACTGCGTCGGACACCACCACGGGCAGCCCCGCCGCCATCGCTTCGGCAACGGCAATCCCAAAGTTCTCGTAGTAAGACGGCAGCACAAACAGATCCGCCGTCAGCAGCAGATCGCGCCGCGCCTGGGCAGCCACGAACCCGGTCTGGGTGGTGCAAGCCCGCAGTGGAGAAGCATTCAGGCGATCGCCCACCTGCTTTTCATAATCGGGATTCTGGGGGTTGCTACCTGCCAGAATCCAGTGAAACGGGATGCCCGCCGCCTGCACCTGCTCTAGCGCGGGTATCAGCAGATCCAGCCCTTTTTTGGGGTCGAGCCGCGAGAGAAATAGCACCACCGGGCGATCGGGCGGAATGGCGAGGCGATCGCGCACGGTCTGGGCGATTCCCGTAGGGAGTGCTTCGCAAATCGCCCGTCGTTCGGCAGGCGCAGCGGCAAACTCCGCCAGATCTACCCCCAGTGGCAAAATCCAGTCCCGCAAGGTTAGCCCAAACCGCTCGGCAGTAGCCGCCTCCTGGCGACTGGTAAAGTGAACCGCCGCCGCCCCCGCCAGGTTTTGTCGCTCGATGAGCGTGGCATAAAGCTGCTTCAGTCGCTGCTTTTTTTGCAGATCGATGGGGTCGAGCGTGCCCAGCGGCCGCAGGACATAGGGCAGATGTCGCGTGCGGGCGATCGCCGCTGCGGTCGAGCTGACGGGCGAAAACAGCGCGTGAATATGGGCCAGGTCAAACGCCGCCGTGTGGGTTGCCAGCCACCCCAGCAGCCCCGCCGAAAACTTGTAGCGCCGCCAGCCCGTCCGCTGAAAGTAGCGAATCTCATACCCATCCTGCGCCACAGGCACGCCCAGCGGCACCGCCAGCGGCGCTTGTCCTGCATCCCCATTGGCATCCGTCGTCAGGATTGTCACCGTCACCCCGGCCGCCGCCAGCGCCTTCGAGAAGCCCGCGATCATCTGGCTAGGGCCGCCGTAGACGGGAGAAATGGCAGGAATGATGTGGACAAGGCGCATTGAGGGATGGGGGAATCGGGTCACATCATGAAATCAAATCACGAGATCACATTATGAAATCACGTTATGCAGATTACATTATTTATTCATTACTTGGTCATTACTTATTCATTACTTGGTCATTACTTATTCATTACTTATTCATTACTTATTCATTACTTGGTCATTATTTGATTATTACTCGATCATTACTTGGTCATTATTTGGCTATTACTCGATCATTATCTGATTATTACTCGATCATTACTTGGTCATAGAACGCAAGCTGCTTTTCCGCTAGGACGCGATTGGTAAAGTGGGCGATCGCCCGCTGGTGGCCACGGGCGGCCAGGTCGTCGGCCAGGGCGGGGCGCTGCATGAGGGACTGGAGGCGATCGCGCAGGGCCGCCACCTCACCTTCGGGAAACACCAGCCCCGCATCGCCAATGACATGGGGAATTTCGCCAGAGTCGGAGCCGATTACCGGAACCCCGCAGGCCATTGCCTCGATCAGCACATGGCCAAACTGCTCCTTCCAGTAGGACGTGGTTTCCGACGGCAGCACCAGCGCATTCATGACGTTGAGATAGCGCGGAATGTCGGCATGGGGCACAGACTCAACCCATCGGAGGCGATCGCCCAACCCCGCCTGCTGCATCCGCGCCCCCACCTCTGCCCGCAGCGGGCCCCGCCCCACCAACAGCCAGCGCCAGGGCAATTCAGGTAGCCCCGCCAGCGCCTCTGCCAGGGTTCGCAGTCCCTTTTCTGGCACAAAGCGCCCGATATAACCCACGGTAAATTCTTCAGGACAGTCTCTGGGCAAAAGGCCGAGGGCCGCCGCCATCTCCGGCTGAGGACGGGGGCAAAACTGCTGCTCATTCACCCCTAGCTGGGGCAGCACGGTGATTGGGCCGCGGTAGCCGCGCTGTCGCAGAATCGCCGCCGCATCCCGATTTCCGGCGATCGCCCCGTCGGTGTGGTGCAGATTATAGCGCTCCAGCCAGAGCAGCGGCGGCCGCAGTCCATAGGGCAAATTCCACCAGGTAAACAGCACCCGCTTTGCGCCCAGCTTTAGCAGCCAATTCAGCGCAATCAACTGGGCATAGGCCAGGGACTTTGCCCCCTGCTCCACCTGAATCACGTCCGGCGGATGCTGCCGCAGCAGGGACACTAGTTCGGCGCGAAAGCAGAGCAAGCCCTGATGCGTCTGGCTCAAGTTGCCCACGGGCACGACGCGGAAGTTGCCCTGGTCATAGCCCTGGGGACGAATCGTGCCGCCCACCACGCCGCCCGGTTTCCAGGTGCGCGGCACGACCACAGTAATATCCAAGGGTTTGCCCCCATCAACCGCCAGCGCCGCCATCGCCTTCAGCTTGTCGCAATTCAGATCCACGATGTAGGTGTGGCTGACGACCCAAAGGCGCATCTAGGGCGAAACTTGGCAATAGGTGTTGACCTCATCCACCAGCGGGCTTTCCTGATTGGCGGCGGTGAGAAACTCCTGATGGGCGGCTCTGGCAGCCTCAAAGTTTTCCTGCTGAAGCGCGGTGGAGACTTTGCGGGCGGCGGTGATGATCTGGTCGTAGAGGGTCAGCAGTTGCCCCTTATAGTCATTCAATTGGGCATCGCTGAGGTCTACGGCAGATACGGCAGCCTTGCCCTGCTCGAAGCGGTCGGCAACGGCGGAGAATGCCTGGTCATTGGGCTGGCTATTGGCTTGCACCACCGCCTGCACCTCCGCAACCGTGCTGTTTACCACCTGCGATAGCCGATTGCACTGAGCCAGCTTGCTTTCGCTACAGCCTGCGGTGAGGAGGGCGATCGCCAGTCCACTGGCCCAAATGCCGCGGCGAGATGGTCTTGCCCGACCGGAAGGGCGATCGCCCACAGTCATAGCCCGCCTTTCATCCGGTGTTGCCGTTCGCAATGTTGAAATCACCATGAGAGGGCCCCCAGAAACTTGGCTCTGGAAAATGCAGTCCGGCTCGATAATAGCAAGCTCCGATGGCCGCCGCTACTGCAAATATCGCCGAGGTGCTGACTCCTAGCGCAGGACAATTGACGGGGGCGATCGCATCCAGTACAATCGTCCATCAAGCTGTGATTCGATTCCTATCAGTGCAGCTTGCCTTTCCCCCGAAATTTTGGTCGTTTAGTCACCTACGGCATTGGCAGGTGTTCTCAGCACCCACCAACGCCTGACCCCAAGACAGTACGGGCTGTCTCAGGGCTGCGTCCATTGTAGGCCGCCCTGTCCCAGCGCTTCACGTCCGTGGGCGGCCAACATTTCGGGGTTTCCTACCCCCTCGTTTCCAGGAGGAAACCCCAAATGCTGACAATTCAATACACCTGGTCGTCCCCAATCTCGGAGGCGACCCAGTTTTCGCTGCCCCCGCTCACCTGCGAACTGCCCCACCGTCGTCGCCTGCGCCACTGCATCATCGGCCTCCCCGAAGACGCACAGATGGCGATTGACCGTCTGCATCTGCTCCGCTACGCCGAACGCTTTGAGTGGACGAACGCCCTGGATTTCCCACCCCACGGCATCGTCCTCGACGGTCGCCCCGGCGAAGTGCTGCGCTACCTCCACCGCGACATCCGCAGCAACCCTGGCGCAAATGAGTAAGAACAGATAAGGAGGATTTTAGATTTTGGGTTTTGGGTTTTGGATTTTAGCAGGGCATCCCCTCAATCCAAAATCCAAAATCCCCAATCCAAAACTCAACCCGTTCAAACACTCCCAAAGCCCTCTCCTGCACGCACCCATCCAACGGACTCCGCACCCCCCGTCCACCCCGATTCAGCACATGAGTATAGATCATCGTCGTCTTCACATCCTTATGCCCCAATAGCTCCTGCACTGTGCGGATATCGTAGCCATTTTGCAATAGGTGCGTCGCAAAGCTGTGACGAAACGTATGGCAACTGACCCGTTTCTCAATTTTCGCAAGACCGGTTGCTCGCTTAATTGCCCGTTGCAACCCCGTTTCATGTAAGTGGTGACGACGGACAACGCCAGAACGAGGGTCTTTAGACAACCCAAACGCCGGAAACACAAACTGCCAAATCGACGCCCGATCTGCATTGGGATACTTTCGCTCTAGCGCGAACGGCAAGTACACCGAGCCATAGCCCGCATCCAAATCTTGTTGATGGAGCCGACGGACTCGCTGCAAGTGCTGTTGGAGTGGCTCTATCAAACGACCTGGCAGCATGGTGACCCGGCTCTCTTTTCCTTTGGCATCGCGCACCACAATTTGCCGCTGGGCAAAGTCTACGTCCTTCATTCGCAATTGCAGCGCTTCGGTGAGCCGCAAGCCACTCCCATATAGCACCTGCACCACCAAGCGATAGGAACCTGACAACTGTTCAATAATAGCCCTCACCTCTTCGGGAGTCAGCACCGTCGGCAAATAGCGAGATGGTTTCGCCCGCACTGCATCCACAGGCAGCGCTAGGGGCAGTTCCAACACATGCCGATAGAGGAACAGCAGCGCACTCAGGGCTTGATTTTGAGTCGAAGCGGCTACGTTTTCCTGAACTGCCAAGTGAGTCAGAAATGCCTCTATCTCTGCACCACCCATCTCAGCCGGATGTCGCTTGTTGTGAAACAAGATGTAGCGGCGAATCCACTGTACATAGCTCTCTTCTGTTCGGTAGGAGTAGTGCTTGAGCCGCAAGACATCCCGTACCTGATCCAGCAACTTCCTAGGACGTGGCTCCATTGTGTGTCGTCTCTTTGAATGCACCTGATGTATCAACCGATACCATAGTACATTAGTTTTTCTCATCTGAAGATTTACGGAAGCCATCTGCCTAATTCCTGGAAATGGGGTTATTATGCAGACAATCGTCAGCCTAATTCCCCGATTTGGGATCTTAGACAGACAATCGTCAGCCTATTTCCCCGATTTAGGATCTTGGACAGACGGCTGTCAGCCTAATTACCCTCCTGGGGGTAGATAGGCAGACGAGATCAGTCTAATTAGTAGTTATGCTGCTTCCACCTCCGGGTATTCTTGCACTTGTAAGCGTCTTGCTGTTTTCCCCATAATGAAATCATTCCTTGAATTACTTAACGATCTAAAAGAGGCAAAGATAGTTCCTCCAGAGAAAGCGGCTGCATTAGTAAAAAGAGTTGAAGAAATCCTCAGCTATGAACCTCGTGTTGGAGTTTTTGGTAAAACGGGGGCTGGTAAAAGCAGCTTATGTAATGCCCTTTTTGGTGCAGAGATTGCAAAGATTAGTGATGTAGCAGCGTGTACCCGTAATCCTCAAGAGATTTTAGTTCAGGTTGGGACAGGAGGTATTAAGCTGGTCGATTGTCCAGGAGTTGGAGAATCTCAAAAACGTGATGAAGAATATCGACAGTTGTACGAGAAGCTGTTGCCAGAATTGGATTTGATTCTATGGCTTGTAAAAGCAGATGATCGAGCATTAAGTAGTGACCAGAAGTTCTTTACAGAAGTTGTACGACCAAATCTTAATGGCAAACCGCTTTTCCTGGTTCTAAGTCAGGTTGACAAGATTGAGCCAATTCGGGATTGGAATGTGGAACAACGTTTACCAGGAACAAAGCAACAGCAAAACATAGAAGCTAAAATTGCTCATCTAGCTGAGTTCTTTGATTTATCCAAAACCCAAGTTGTGCCAATCTCTGCTAATGAAGAATATAATCTTGTCGCTTTTGTGAATGACATTGTTTTTGCTCTTCCGAAGGATCGAAAAATTACTTTTACCAAAGCAGTGAAAGATGAGGTACGAAGTGAAGAAGCAAAAACGGAGGCAGAAAAGGGTTTTTTCGAGGTTGTCGGAGAAACAATCGGAGAAATGTTCGGGGCAGGAGAAATCGGAAAGGTAGTCGGAAAAGCCGTTGACAAGTTTTTCGAAAAACTATTTCGTGGTTGGTGGTAAAGTCAAAACAGCATAACAATTGCGGTGCAGCGGATTGAAGGAAACCGCTGGTGCTTAGTTCGAGGAGATCGGCAACCGCTGACCGCAACCGTTAGCCTGCTTAGGAACCCAGTGTTATAAAAGATTCTCTAATGTAGGGGTGGTAACTTCAGAATGTGGAAACGAAGAACATTCCATGAATGTGCTGAGGAGTTAGAAATACTTAGCCAAGATTTTAGAGACGCTTACATAAATCCATCAACACCAGATCAACAAATCCGCGAGAAAATATTACAGGAATCGTCTGAAAGAGGTATTGAAATATTACGGATGCTAGCTCTTTCAATCCGATCAGAACAGGATTTTGGTGCTATTCCTACGATTCGTACACCTGTTGGTGCTTTGAAACGCTCCGCTAGCACCAGTGAAGTTTTGGCTACGTTAAATAGCTACCGACCACCTTACGGTGGAAGAACTGGCTTCGAGCTTCTGTCACTTAGAGAAGCATTGAACAAAATCGCCCATGCAGACCCCTACAGAACTGGCTTCTTTGTAGATAATACCGTCCATGATCTTATTCTCTCTGGCAATCACGGTTCTAACACTTGGATAGCTATTGTGTCGATCACTGATCTTTGTCGTGCGATTAAATCCCTTCCAGACCAAAACGTGCAATCAGTTTAGGTGAGTAGGGATACAATAGCTTTATGCAGTTTAACTGGGATGAAAACAAAGCAGAACGCAATCTATCAAAGCACGGAGTCTCATTTGAGGAAGCAAAAACTGTTTTTGATGATCCTCTGTATGTTGACTTCTACGATCCAGACCATTCTGAATATGAGGA
Organism: Thermoleptolyngbya oregonensis NK1-22; assembly: GCF_032705245.1. Classification (GTDB taxonomy): domain Bacteria; phylum Cyanobacteriota; class Cyanobacteriia; order Elainellales; family Elainellaceae; genus Thermoleptolyngbya; species Thermoleptolyngbya sichuanensis. The sequence goes on along the minus strand of NZ_CP053540.1, from coordinate 5,041,550 downwards.
GCGTTATCTTATTGTTGGACAATCAAGCCGAGGGCGATTGTTGATTGTGTCGTATACCGAAAGGGGTGATTTAACACGCCTTATTAGCGCAAGAGAAGTGACACGAACTGAGCGAGAAGCCTATGAAGAGGGATAAATCAGAAATGGGAAATGATTTACGGGCAGAGTATGACTTAAAGAGTCTCCGAGTCAGAAAATTAGGCTCTGGGCGAAAGAGTTTTGGTGCAACAACGGTGCGTCTAGAGCCAGATGTTGCCGAGATGTTTCCTAGTGCTGATGCAGTCAATGAGGCTTTACGATTTTTGATTAGAGTCATGCATGATAACCAAACTCTTATCCCCAAGCCACAGGCTAACAATTCAAATGCAGCGGACGGTTGATAGCCACTGGTGTTGAGTTCGAGGGTGTCCGCCGCCGCTGATTTGAGGCGTTGGGCTGCTTCAAACCCCGGTTGAGACAGTAATCAAATCGCTTCTGCTGAGTACCGAAAGAAATCGCGCCAATCCAGTTACAGCATAAATGTATTGACAATGTAAATACGCTCTGCCTACACTACAAGTATGGATGTGTATTTCGTTCTCAATGGCATCACGTTTGTCTGGAATGACGAAAAGGCTAGGATCAACCCAATTAACCACGACGGTGTTACGTTTCAACAAGCCGCATGAAGTCTTTTTTGATCCATTGCTGCTGGTCGTTGATGCAAGTCGTAATGATGAAGCACGGGATGCCGTTATTGGTCTAGATCGGCGTTGGAACTTGCTGTACGTTGTCTTTGTTGAGTGGGAAAACGACATCATTCGGATCATTTCAGCTCGTAAGGCAACACGGAAGGAGCAGGAATTTTATGAAGCCTGAAGCGTTGAAAAAGAGGTTGGATAGAAATCGCCCCATGACAACAATCACTATTCGTATGCCTGAAGATGTGATTGAGGACTTGAAGCAAGTTGCACCCCTACTTGGTTTTTCTGGGTATCAACCGTTAGTACGTGCTTATATTGGGCAAGGGCTGCGAGCTGATTTAGAGCGTTTGGAGGGCGATACGGTATCTGCATTCGTTGCAAGCCTCAAGCGTCACGGTGTTAGTGATGAAGTGATTCAAGAGGCACTAGGCGAAGTGACTGGGCGTTAGTTTGAGTCTGGGTTGCACAGCCAGCATCCCAACAACCCCAACGCAGCGGACGGACGAGAGCCGCTGGTGCTGAGTTTCAGGTAATCTGCCGCCGCTGCTTGGCAACGTTAGCCCTCAGCGCCTTGGTTCTGTCAGCTTCCGGTTGTGTAAGCGATTCGCCCCCCAATTGCGAAGGTTCAGTTCTTCAAGATCTGGGTCAAACCGCACACTCCCAGCCGCTTTCGGGTCAGCCGCAAAGGTTGAGCAGCGACAGACTTGGGTCAGTGTGCAACGTCCCAAAAGGTATCCGGGGGGCGATCGCCCAAAGGTGTTGGTGCTGCCAGATGAAGGGCGATCGCCGAAAGGTACGGGTGCAAGGAGATGAAGGGCGATCGCCCGGTTTCTCAGCCTGCGTTTGGCAAAACAGCAGCCCCTAAATTCCCTAAAAATCAACCCCGCGCTTCAGGTCGATGCCCTTTTCGGCGTAGTGCTTGTGGCAAAAGACCTCGGAGTGGATGCTGGCTAAGTCGAAATAGGCCGGAGGGTTTTTGCAACGGCCGGTAATGATCACTTCCGTATCGCGGGGCTTTCGCAGGAGCGCCTGGATAATCGGCTGCTGGGGCAATAGCTCTAGATCCACTGTGGGGTTTAGCTCGTCGAGAATGATGGTTTTGTAAAGCCCAGAGGCGATCGCCGCCCGCGCAATTTCCCAGCCCCGTTCGGCTTCCACGTAGTCTAGCTCCTGCTGCTGTCCGCGCCAGACGATGGCATCGCGGCCGCAGCGCTGATGATCTACTAAGTTGGGATAGCTCTGGTGCAGCGCGGCGATCGCCGCATCTTCGGTATAGCCTGCACCGCCTTTGAGCCACTGCATGATCAGCACGCGGTGCGACTTGTCTTGGCTGATTCCGCGCCCGATCGCCTGGAGCGCCTTGCCTAGGGCGCTAGTAGACTTGCCCTTGCCTGCCCCCGTGTAAATCTCGATGCCCTCGATGCCGTGGGTGGCGGCGTTGGGATGAAAGTGGGGCTTCATTTCTGAGTGCAGGTCGGCAATATCCAGGAGGGGCTGGGGTGCGCCGCGCCCGGTGGCGATGATTTCCAGATCTTCGGGCTTGTTTTTCAGCGTGCGAACCACGTCATCAATCGACAGCAGCCCCAGATCCAGCACGGGGTTAAGCTCGTCTAGCACAACGACGGAATATAGCCCAGAGGCGATCGCCCCCTTAGCCACATCCCAGCCGCGCTGTGCCTCCTGCTTGTCAAATCGGGTGATATTGTCGGGGCCAAAGAACTCTGCCCGCCCCGTCCGCACCTGATCAATCAAATGGGGAAAGCCCCGCTGGAGCGCTTCGATGGCGGCATCTTCGTCGTAGGTGCGCCCCGGCCCTTTGAGGAACCGCAGCAGCAGCACCCGGGTTTGCGCCGACGTGCGAATGCCCAGCCCAATCGAGCGCAACACCACGCCCAGCGCGGCCTGAGACTTGCCTTTGCCCGCGCCGTCGTAGACATGAATTTGCCCCAGGATGCGCTCGCTGCGCTGCTGCGCCGTCCGAATGCCAACACCCGCTCTTGTCATGGCTCTAAGATAGTTTTGAACGCAGAATCACCGAACGCGAAATCACCGGAAGCAATCATCCTACCAAACGCTACACTCGGTCTTGAGAATTACAGGCCTTTTCCTCAGAATCTTCCTTAGGGGACTCTGGGATTCGGCATTGTCTGGGTAGGCACGCTACCAGTAGCGCCTCCGAACAACTCCTTACTCTATATAAGCAGGTAATGTTCGCATCTGTCTTGCCCCTGCGGGCGATCGCCTTTCAAATTTTGTTTTTGCTGATGGCGATCGCCATTGAATCCCATGTCTTTGCCGTGCAGCTTACCCTGCCGCCCAAGCAGACCAACGGCATTTCGCCGCAGCAGTCGGTGCAAATTGCCGCAACGCTGAACCTGTTGACGGCGATCGCGGGATGGTTTGTGTTTTTCAGCGTCCAACCCCTGCTGTCGCCGCTGCTCAAGCAGCAGTTGCTGGGCTTTATTTTTTTTGACCAGTGGTCTGCCGATGCGGCGTTTCCTGCTATCCTGGCAGGTTTTCTGACGTTCTTTGCCAGCTTTGCGGTCAAGCTGCTGGGGCTGTCGGCGCTGGAATGGCTCCTGCTCTCCCCTGCCGAATGGGCCGCCCTCCGAGAAGCCTCCAGTCCCCGCTACCGTTCGGGGCAGAGGCTGCTGCGAGACAAAGACCGTGACAAAAAGCCCCCTACCAACCTATCCAATACCCTCTTGGCGGCAAACGCCTTCAGCTACACAGCAATTTTGGCAGTGCTATTTGCCCGCAGAATTGTGGATGAGGTAATTCTGCGGGTCGGCTGATCCACACCTGGTGCTAACAAGTGCTATACCATCAAGGTCTATCCTCTTGTTCCCCAGGGTTCTGATGTACGACTGGCAATGGCGTGACTGGCGCGGCGCGTCTTATCTGACCTGTAGTTTGCTGGACGGGTTTGATCACGGTTTTTTTACCCGGCAGTTTGCGCCGTGTGGCCCAGAAGACCTGACCCCGGCGCTGAAGCCGGAGGCACGACCGCTGCGAGTGAAGCAGGTGCATGGCAATCGGGTGTTGAGCGCGGCGGAGATTTTGGCAGAAGCGTCCGCAGGTCTGGGCGAGGCAGATGAGTCGGGCTGGCCGCAGGCCGATGGCGGCATAACGGAGGGGGCGCTGGAGGCGGCGTGGGTCTGCTCGGCAGACTGTGTGCCTGCGCTGATTGCGGATATTTCGACGGGGCAGGTGGCGGCAGTTCATGCGGGCTGGCGGGGCACGGCGCTGGAGATTGTGCCCGTGGCGATCGCCCGGTTGCAGGAGCGGGGCAGTCGGCTGGCAGATCTGCGAGTGGCGCTGGGGCCGGCGATCGCCGGCGAGGTGTACCAGGTTTCGACGACCGTTGCCGCCGAAGTGGGCGCGACCGTATTGCCGGAATTTGCCGGACGATGGCGACAGGACGCTACCCCGCTCGACCCACAAGCACCGTCAAGCGAGGTGCCCGATCCGGCCAAACCGCGACTGCCCGATGGCGTTGCTGAGGCTATTCTGGAAACGCTGGGGTCGCTGCCCCTTTCGCCGCTACATCCCGACCCACAGCCCGGCCGGGTGCGGCTGGACGTGCGCCGAGTCAACCAGTTGCAACTGCTGAATCTGGGTCTGCTGCCAGAGCAGGTGGCGATCGCCCCCTACTGCACCTATCAAACGCCGGAGCATTTCTTTTCCTATCGGCGAGAGCGGCGCAAGCAGGTGCAGTGGTCGGGAATTGTGAGTCGGTAAGTGTTGGGCAAGCTGGTGAACAGCAGAGCATCAGGCAAGGTGCGTCAGTGTTGAGAAAAGTAACCTTTGTGGGAATTCTGAGTAAGAAGCATTGGGCAGAGAATTTTCTGGCGGCGGATGCCCCGTGTTTCGTCTCCCATGTTTCATCTGGTGTGTGAGTGATGGTTAATCAGCGTCAATGAGTAGGTTGGAACCGATCGATAGAGTCAGCAGCGTTGTGGACAGTTGGGAGCAGCAGGGATCGATTCTGGACGCGGTAAGCGTCGGGGTGGTGGTCTGTGGACGGCGGGTCGAGGTACAGTTCTGTAACCAGATAGGGCGATCGCTCTTGGGGCTGACGGGCGATTTGCCGCCGGATAGCCCGCTCGAATGCCTGACTGAAGGCTGGATTTGTGAAGCGGGGTCGAAGCTATCGGTGGCGCAGTTGGTTCAGCGGGCGATCGCCACTGGAGCAACTCTGCAAGCGGTGGTGGGGATACCCCAGGCTCGGCAGAATGGTGCTTTCGGAGGGTCTGTGACTTGGCTCAGGCTGAGCATCCAGCCCCTGCCCCCAAGCGCTTCTCCGTCAGGGGCAGTTTGCACGCTGATCGACCTCACCGAGCAGCGCCCCGCAGCGCAACAGGGACGATTTCCGCAGGGATCGCTTTGCGAATCGCAGCGTGATCAAGTCGCAGACCTAGTGCTGGCCCGGCAGGAATTGATGCAGCGCACCGAGCAGCTAGAGGCGATCAACCGCGAGCTAGAGTCCTTTTCCTACTCGGTGTCGCACGATTTGCGGGCCCCTTTGCGCCATATTTCGGGCTTTGTGGCGGTCTTGGGCGATCGCCTAGCGGCCAACGGCTGGCTGGATGACCCCAAAGTGACTCACTATCTGGACACCATTCGCAACAGCAGCCGCAAGATGGGCCTGCTGATTGACGGGCTGCTCAATCTGTCGCGAGTCACCCGGCGATCGCTCGTGCAGCGCCCAGTGCCGCTCCGTCCCCTGGTCGATCGGGCGATCGCCCTGGCCACATCCGACGAACAGCTTGGTTCCCCCGTCGAATTTGTGATTGGAGATTTGCCAACGGTGTCGGGCGACGCGACCCTGCTCCAGCAGGTGTTCGCCAATCTGATCGACAATGCCGTCAAGTTCAGCCGCCCCACGCCCCAGCCCCGCGTCGAAATCGGCTGCCTGCCCAACCACACGCTGTTCGTCCGCGACAACGGCGTGGGCTTTCCACCGGAATTCACCGATCAGATCTTTGGCGCATTCCAGCGGCTCCATCCGGAGCAGGAATTTGAGGGCATGGGCATTGGGCTGGCGCTGGTGCAGCGGATTGTCTTGCGCCACGGCGGCAAAATCTGGGCAGAGAGCCAGCCTGGGCAGGGCAGCACGCTCTATTTCACCCTCCGGGGGGTTCAAACCTCTGGGGAGCGTGAATCAGAGTCAGGCTTGGAACGCGGCAGGTGAGCGCGTGAGACAAAAGCGCTACCATAATAGCCTTCCCGACCCCTGATGATGGATATATACAGGACTGACGTGCTTGTGATGAATGTTCTGGGTTTTGGATGATTTCTTGCGGGCCCAGTTTGCGAGAAATCATCTTGCGAGAAATCATCCCACTGCGTTAGTCCGAATTGAGTTGCTGAACCCCTTGAGTAAATTCCATGATGCTGACGGCTGAGAGTCGGGTTGCCATTCTGCTGCATGAGGGAACGCAGGGTTCCCACGGCAAAACAGGGCTGTCTCTATTGCGCTATAGCGACATTCCAATTGTGGCGGTGATTGACCAAGCGGCGGTGGGGCGATCGCTCCTCGAAATGACTGGGATTCCCCGCGATGTGCCGATTGTGGCCTCGGTGCGCGAGGCGCTGGCCTATTCCCCAACCGTGTTGACCATTGGCATTGCGCCGTCGGGTGGGGCGCTGCCCGATGCCTGGTGGCAAGAGGTGAAGGACGGCGTGGCGGCAGGATTGTCGGTGGTCAACGGGCTGCACACGCCAATGGCGACGGCTCCCGACTTGCGGGATCTAGTGCGCGACGGACAGTGGATTTGGGACGTGCGGCAGGAACCCCCAGGGCTGACCGTGGGCAGCGGCAAAGCGCGATCGCTCTCCTGCAAGCGAGTGCTGACGGTGGGCACGGACATGAGCGTGGGCAAAATGTCTGCCAGCCTGGAGCTAGACCGGGCCTGTCGGGCGCGGGGGCTGCGATCGCGCTTCATCGCCACCGGGCAAACGGGGCTAATGCTGGGGCACGACGGCATTCCGCTGGATGCGGTGCGGATTGACTTTGCCGCTGGAGCCGTCGAGCAAGCCGTGCTGCGGAATGCGCCCAACCAAGACATTCTGCACATCGAGGGGCAGGGTTCCCTGATGAATCCCGCCTCCACGGCCACGCTGCCCCTGATGCGCGGCAGCCAGCCCACCCACCTCGTCCTGGTTCACCGCGCGGGCCAAACCGAAATCCGCAGCTTTCCCGATTTTCACATTCCGCCGTTGCCGGAAGTCATCCAGGTCTATGAAACTGTCGTCCGTGCAGGCGGCACCTTCGCCCCGACCAAGGTGGTGGCGATCGCCCTCAACACCTTTCACATGGAGGAAGCAGCCGCACAGCGGGCGATCGCCCAGACCCAGGACGAAACCGGACTGCCCTGCACGGACGTAATCCGCTTTGGCGCAGAGGGAATCTTGGAGGCGATGCTGGATTGATATTACCTGATATTACCTGTCATCACCTGATATTATCTATTATTATCTGGTATTACCTGGTATTACCTGGTATTACCCCGTCACCTCGGCCACCTGCCGCTCGGCCACGGCTTGCACAGACTGCTCGGCTGCCAGGGCCGCTAGCTGTTCCTCAAGCTGCGCTTTCACCACATGGCGAAACTGGAAGAAATGCTCGCCGGTGCTAAGGGCAACGAGATAGTCGTAGAGCAGGCGCGGCCGGGTGAGGGCGATCGCCAGCAGTTGTCCCCAAAACCGAAATCGCGTGGAGCGCAGCACGCCCTGTCGCCAGCAAATCGCGCTGAAGAGTTGCCACTCGGTGCGGGTGAAGGGGCGATCGCTCTTAGCCCGCCAGCCATTCATCATGCGGAAATGGCGAAAGGTGCGCTTCAGGAAATTCATCGGGTCGTAGATATGCCAGAAAGCGTCGATATACTCGCGGGCGATCTCTTCCACGGGGCGCGTCGGCACAAAGTTCATAATCGTGCCCTGATGGAAGGTTCCCAGACCATCGGTGAGCCGTCCCTCCTGCTGGAGTCGGTTCCACAGGGCGGTATTGCGGAGCGCCTGCAAGATGCTAAATTGCGCCTGAGGAATTCCGGTTTCCTGAATAAACTCACGCACGCGCCGCCCTGCCCCCGGCCGCTCGCCATCAAAGCCGATGATGAAGCCTGCCATGATTTGCAGCCCGGCCCGCGTGACCTTGTGGCAAGCATCGATCAGCGATTGGCGCGTGTTTTGCAGTTTATTAATGCCCACCAAGCTCTCGGTATCGGGCGTTTCAATGCCCATGAAGACGATCGTAAAACCTGCTTTCACCATGAGTTCTAGCAATTCGTCATCTTCTGCCAGGTTCAGCGAGGCTTCGGTCAGTAAGATAAACGGATACTGGTGCGCCTCCATCCAGGGAATGAGCGCCCTCAGGAACACCTTGGCATTGCGCTTGTTGCCGATAAAGTTGTCGTCTACCACAAACACATAGCGCCGCCAGCCCAGTTCATAGAGGCGATCGAACTCAGCCAGCATTTGCTCTGGCGTTTTGGTGCGGGGCTTGCGGCCGTAGAGGTTGATGATGTCGCAGAATTCGCACTGGAAGGGGCAGCCGCGTGAAAACTGCACAGTAATCGCCAGGTAAGCTTCTAGATTCAGCAGGTCAAACCGGGGAATCGGCGTTTGCGTGACATCGGGCTTTTCGGCAGAGCGAAAGATGCCGCTGGGTTCGTGGCGGGCGATCGCCTCCAAAAACAGAGGAATCGTGCATTCTCCCTCGTCCAGAATCAGATAGTGGGCCCCTGCTTCCTGGGCCACGTCTGGATAAGAGGTCGGGTATGGGCCGCCCACTGCCACTTTCTTACCCAGCGCCACGCCCTTGTGAATCAGCGCTTGAAAGTCTGCTTTTTGAATCACCATTGCCGAGATCATGACCAGATCGCACCAGGCCCAGTCGTCTTCCGTTTCGGGGCAGACATTGCGATCGGCAAAGCGCAGGTTCCAATCTTCAGGCAGCATCGCCGCCACCGTAATTAGGCCCAGGGGCGGATTGGTCGATCGCAGTCCCGCCAGATCCAGCGTTTCCTGATACGACCAAAAGGAATTGGGCATCACGGGCCAGAGCAACAGCACGTTCATAGGCACTCCAGGGGGCGAGGAGAATGCGTGATGGCAAGGCGTTAGGAATTGGGAATTGAGACGTTAGGGGTTGGGGTAACGGTCACTGCTGAAATCACCACTAAAATCACCGCTGAACAGGCTGAAAAGAGAGTCATCGATTTGGGTGCATCCCAGTTATGCAAATTCGCCCTCATCCCCCAACCCCTTCTCCCAAAACAGGAGAAGGGGGGCTGGCTTCAAAGTCCCTCTCCCGCTCTGGGAGAGGGATTTAGGGTGAGGGGTGCAAAAGTGGGATGCACTCATCGATTTTGCCTGTCCCATTGACCTGTCCCATGAACCTGTCCCATGAACCTGTCCCATTGACCCGTCCTAACTGGCTTGCCAGGGGCTATTTCATGTCCCCTTAACCTACGTCGATTCATAACATTAGGGATTATCTATTCACGATTCGTTTCATTTTCCGTTAACTTCCGTTACGCTCTGCCCTCCCGTTCCCTAAATTTCTGCCAACTGGGGCCGGGTGTCCCCAAAACGCCCCCCAACTGTACCCAGTTGTGCCCATTGCAACCGTACAAGTGCGCTATTTTGAAAAAATCACCGTATTCTTGAAGTTAAGCGTTCTGAAAATGAGGAAAGACGAGTAATTACCTGGCTTGCCCATTTTTCTGGAACTGTCAACCCGGAGCAGGTTGCTCCGGAATCGGGTGACCTTCCCAGCCGCACCAGATTCTACTGCTGGCTCAGGCGTTCACTATGGGGAAATATGCCCTGCTGATTGGGGTCAGCAACTACCAAAATCAGGATGCCGTCCGCCCATCTCCGAGCGCCCGAAACGATGTCAACGCGCTGCGGGAGGTTTTGCTGCATCCAGAAATCGGTGGCTTTGATGAAGCCCCGCAGGTGTTTGACCCCGACCGCATGGAGCTAGAGGAACGCATTGAGGAGTTTTTTCGCAAGTGCAGCGCCAACGATCTGGCGGTGATGTACTTTTCGGGGCGGGGGCTGCGCGACGATTTGGGGCGGGCCTATTTCGCGACCCGTTCCACCCGCCGCAACTCAGACGGACAACTGGTCAAAGCAACTGCCCTACCTGTGGGGCTTGTGCGCGATCTGTCGGGCAGCAGCCGCTCGCGCCAGCAGGTGATGATTCTAGACTGCGGCTTTAACGCTCAGGTAGACCCGGCCGTGGCGGCGCGGGCCAATGGCTCCTTTAGCCTTGGGCATCAGTTGGGAGCGCAGGGGCGGGTGATTTTGCTGGCGGCAGACGATGCGCCCGTGGTGCTGGATGACTGCGATCCGGATCTGTCGCTGTATACGCATCATCTGGTAGAAGGGATGACAACGGGCGCGGCGGATCAGGATCACGACGGCCAGGTGTCGGTGAAGGAACTGCACACCTATACGAGCGATCGCGTGCGACTGGTTTTGCCGACGATGCAGCCGGAACTGATTGCGCTCCGGGATGAAGACGGGGCGATCGCCCTCACCCGTGTTTTTCGTCAAGACCCCCGCCAGCGCTATCGGGAAGCAGTGCAGCGGCAGCTTGACCCCGACGGGCGACTGACTCCTGCATCCGTGGCGATTTTGAAACGGCAGCGATCGCAGTTTGGGCTGTCGGATGCCGATGCGCTCAGCGTCGAGGCAGAACTGATGCAGCCTTTCCGAGAACACGCCGAGCGCCTGCAAGACTATCGCCAGACGCTCAGCGCCGAACTGGCCCAGGCGTATCCGCTGTCTCCAACACAACTGGGTCGGCTGAGGGAATTGCAGCAGGTGTTGGAACTGTCGGATGAGGAAGTGGAGCCGATCCACGAGGCGCTGATGCAGCCCTACGCCGAGCGCGAAGCCGCCTACCGCACCCATCTGATTCAGTATGAGCAAGCCCTGACCAAGGCGCTGCTGCAAGCCGACCCGCCCAGTGGCGCGGTGCGCGATTGCCTGCGACAGCAGCAATCTGTGTGGGGACTGGCCGACGCAGACGTGGCCGCCATCGAACGGCGCGTGCAGCAGCAAATTCAGGAACGCCGCGAGCGCGATCGCCACAACCTGTTGCGCTATGAACAGGAATACGAAGCGGCGCTGCGGGCTAGCGAAACCCTTGGCCCCGCCGATCGGCTCAAGCTCGACAAGCTGCAACACGCGCTCGATCTGCGTCAGGTGCAAATCGACTCGGTGGAACAGCGCGTGCAGGCTCGGTTGCAGAAGGAACGGGCCGAACGGGAGGCGCGGCGACAGCAATATCAAGCGGCGTTTTTGCAGGCGATCGCCCAGGAGCCGACCCTGCGAAAATCCGAGCGCGATCGCCTCCAGACCTTGCAAACGCGCCTCCAGCTTAGCGATGCAGACGTGGAAGCCCTAGAGCAGGCCGCGCTGCTCCACCAGCGCCAGCAGCAGCACCAGCAAAATCTGAAACGCTACGAGCAGGCGATGGCCCAGCGCCTTAGGCTAGAGTGTCCCTTAAACGAGTCGAGCCTATCTGAACTAAAACTGATTCAGGAGTCTCTCATGCTGACGGATGAGGAAATTGCCGCAATTCAGCGCAAGCTAATGGCCCTGGCCGAAGCCCAGCGCCGCGCCCAGGCAGAAGCGCAGCCCCAACCTTTCGCCGCGGGTGTGCCGCCCGCATCGCCGGCCGGAAGCAATGCTGCCAGTCCCCCGCCTGCCGCTGTACCTGCCCCATCCGTGCCGCTGCCCCCGCCCACGGGCCAGCCCGCCCCGCCCCAGAGCTTTGTGCCGCAGCCCGGTTCGGCTGCCCCAGAACCGCTGAATTTGGGAGCGAATTTGGGGACGAACCTGGGGACGAATTTGGGGGAGACTCCCACAGGGATCACTTCGCGAATCGCCCCGCTGCCCCCGCCCTCACCAGCGTTTACCACGCCACCCGCCGTCGTTCCCGCTGCTCCGTCTGCTAATTCATCCACAAAGCCTGCGACGGCCCCGCCTCCATCCCCCCTGCTGCCCGACCCCTGGGAAACCTCACCAGAAGACTTGCCCACCGACGCGACTTCCAAGGCGACGGCTGATACGGCGGCTGACACGACAGCCGACAATGGCGCAGGCGCAAGCGCAGAGGCGGCGACAACCGCAGCGCCTCCCCTCCCGCCGGAATTCACCGAAACCACAGCCAGCGACCCGCCCCCGGCCGCTGCCGAATCCCAATCCGCCCCAGAATCCTCACCCGCGGCCACACCTGCGGAAAATGGCAGTGTGCCGCTGCCTCCGCCGTCCCCGCCGCCAGCCTCCGAAGCGCCGTTGTCTGACCTGCCGGAACCCCAGCTTCAGGTTGAGGCGTTTGTGGTCGCAGGGCTAGGACAAGCCCCCCCAGCCCCCGAAGCGCCGTTGCCGCCAGAGTCTGCCTCGCCGCCAGCGGGATCGCCTGAGTCTGCTGCCCCGGAGCCTGCTGCCTCTAAACCTTCGGTTCCCGATCCTGCACCTGATCCTGCAACGGAATCCGCACCCGCACCCGCCACCCCTGATGATTGGCTGGAGGACATTGCCACCCAAACCCCGCCGCCACCGCCCGATCTGGTCAATAGCATCGATGGCAGCGTGGACACGCCCGCCCCGCCAGCCGACTATCCAGAGGATGAACCAGAGGACTTGGGAGAACTGCCGCTGCCCGAAGGATGGTCAGCCGGAGTGCCGCCAGCTCTGGTTTCCCCAGGAGGTTCTGGGAATGGCGATCGCCCCCTTACAGAGGCCCCCCTTACAGATACCTCCCCTATAGATGCCCCCATTGCAGGCACTCCCATTGCAGACGCTTCCGCACCCCATCATCCCGACAACGCAATGCCACCCGCAGGCATCCCAGCCTGGGGCAATGGCGGAGTCCCCATGCCGCCAGGCCAGGTCATCACCGCCATCGACCCACCGCCAGGAATCATAACAGGGGGCGGCATGGCTCCAGCGCCCCAGCCCGTCCAGGCTCCAGCCGACCTGCTGCCCTCCGAGTGCGGCATCGACTACACCCGGCTGCAAGGGCTATTGCAGGAACGACTCTGGCTCGAAGCAGATAGATACACCTGTCACCTAATGCTCTTAGCCGCAGGTCGCCAAAAGCAGGACTGGCTCAACCCAGACTCCCTGGCCCGGTTTCCCTGCGTCGATTTGAACACGATCAACGGCCTGTGGCAGAAGTATAGCAACGGACATTTTGGCTTTACGACGCAGGAGCGCATCTATCAAGGACTGGGCGTTGAACTGCCCCACGCGCGGCGAGCGCTGGACTTTGCGGTGCTGGTGGATTGGGCCTGGAAGGGGGTGGGCGGCTCCTACGCGATGTTCAAGCCCTATAGACAACTGACCTTTGGTCTGCACGCGCCACCGGGGCATCTGCCCGCGCTGTGGTATTGGAAGCTGGGTCTTTGGTCTGGGTTCCGCTCTGGTTCCCTGGGCAAGATGCGCGATTTTGGGGGCGAGGACGAAATCCAAATGCTGGCGGCACTGATGGGGCGACTGTCGGACTGCAACATTCGCTAAAACCTGGGGCATCCCTGTCCCACCTGTTCAGGGTCTGCCCGATCAACCCCTCAACTCTGTTCCCCTGAACCCTGCTACACTGTGATGTTTGGAAGTTGGGAACTGGCAAGCTGCACGTTCCAGCCATCCACTGAAGCAGCACGTTAGGACTTACGCAGTTGGACGATTTCTCGCGGGCGCAGCCCGCGAGAAATCGTCCAAAACCCGGAAAACTTGTCGCAAGTGCGTAGGTCCTACACGTTTTATCCCGTTTTATTCAGAATTCAGAACAAAGGGCATGAGCGCAATTCAGGCGATTCGGGGCACGCGAGACATTTTGCCGGAGGAAGTGGGCTACTGGCAGCAGATCGAGGCGGCAGCCCGACAAATCCTGGGCAATGCGGGCTATCGCGAAATCCGCACGCCGATTTTTGAGCAAACCGAACTATTTGAACGCGGGATTGGCGAAGCCACCGATGTCGTGGGCAAGGAAATGTATACCTTCACCGATCGGGGCGATCGCTCTATTACCCTGCGCCCAGAGATGACGGCGGGCCTAGTGCGATCGCTCATCGAACACAAGCTGTATGCGGCGGGCAACACCCAGCGGCTCTGGTGCGTCGGCCCCGTGTTTCGCTACGAGCGGCCCCAGGCCGGGCGACAGCGCCAGTTTCACCAACTGGATGTAGAAGTCATGGGCAGCGCCGATCCCCGTGCCGATGCCGAGGTGATCGCCCTGGCGACGGACTTGCTGCAACATCTGGGGCTGAAAACGCTGACGATGGATTTGAACTCGGTGGGCACGCCCGCTGACCGCCAGCAGTATCGCGCCGCCCTAGTGGACTATTTCACGCCGTTCAAAGCCGAGCTAGATCCCGACTCTCAGGATCGGCTGACGCGCAACCCAATGCGAATCTTGGACAGCAAAGATGCCCGCACCAAGGAAATCGTCCAGGACGCACCCAGCATTCTCGACTACCTGAGCGCCGAGTCGCAGCAGCGGTTCGAGGCGGTGCAGCAGCGCCTCACTGACCTGGGCATTGCCTACCAGGTGAATCCCCGTCTGGTGCGCGGGCTAGACTATTACACCCACACCGCGTTTGAGATTCAGTCGGCAGACTTGGGCGCACAGGCAACGGTCTGCGGGGGCGGCCGCTATGACGGGCTGGTGGCAGAACTGGGCGGCCCCGAAACGCCCGCGGTCGGCTGGGGGCTGGGCATGGAGCGGCTGGTGCTGCTGCTGCAAAAACTGCATCCGGCGACCGAAGCCAGCGTCGATTTTTATGTGGTGTCTAAGGGCGATCGCCCCGAAGCCCAGTCGCTCCAGATTGCCCAAACGCTGCGTCGGCTAGGCTTTTCGGTCGATCTCGACCTGAGCGGCAGCGCCTTTGGCAAGCAGATGAAGCGGGCCGACCGCAGCGGCGCGGCCGCCTGCCTGATTCTGGGCGACGAAGAGGCAGAAACCGGCATGGTGCAGGTGAAATGGCTGGCATCGGGAGAGCAAGAGGCGATCGCCCAGGCCGACCTTGCTTCCAGGGCTGACCTGCTGCGCCAGCGACTTGGAAAACGCTAAAGCCCAAAAGCCCCCCTACACACTCGCTATGATGAATCTGCCAGCCCTCTACCCCGGTTCTCCCTGACCCCCAACCCCTCCTCTCCTACCCATGCGTCCGATCCTGCTTTTCCTCTTCATTGCCCTACTCGCCATCGTAGTGCTGCAAAACCTCTCGCCTTCGGTGGCGCTGACGTTCTTGGGGATGCAGACGGTGGCGCTGCCGCTGGCGGTGTGGCTGGTGGGGGCGGTGCTGGCGGGGGCCATCACAACGGTCTTGATGGCGACGCTGATTCGGTTTTTGGCGAACGGGCGATTCGCGAAGCGATCCTTACAGGAATCGCCCCGTCGCAAGGCCCGTCGCCCCAGCCGCAGCCCCTCCAGCACGCAGGGCGAACCCTGGACCCCGCCCCCCTGGACTGGCGGCTGGACAAAGCCGCTTGACCCAGAACCCGTTGATCGAGCAGGCAATGCGCCCCATCCGCGAGAAGCCGCCTGGGCCGCGGCCGAAGATGACTGGGAAAATCCCCGCCCCAGCAACGAATGGGACGACTGGGAAGACGCGCCGCGTGCTTCCACGGCAGGCAGCCGCACGGTGATTCAGGACGTACCCTATCGGGAAATTTCGCCGCCCATCGAGCCAGACCCCGCGTATCGCGATCGCCCCTACGAAGCAGC
This sequence comes from Thermoleptolyngbya oregonensis NK1-22, assembly GCF_032705245.1. GTDB lineage: Bacteria > Cyanobacteriota > Cyanobacteriia > Elainellales > Elainellaceae > Thermoleptolyngbya > Thermoleptolyngbya sichuanensis. The sequence goes on along the minus strand of NZ_CP053540.1, from coordinate 5,026,115 downwards.
AGAATCGGCCTATCAATATCGCCCCTACGAGGCAGAAGCAGCGGCAGAGTCGGCCTATCAATATCACCCCTACGAAGTTGTCGAGGAGCCGCCAGAGACCGACGACTCCGCTGGCTATCAATATCGTCCCTACCTGGACGAGGAGCCAGAAGAGGAGCGCGAGGTCTGGGACGACTGGGAGGAAGAGCCGCCCGCCCAGCCCGCCTCGTCGCCTCCGCCGGAGGAGCCGCCCGCCGAACCTCGCCGCCCCATTGTGGAGATTAATCGAGAGCCAGAGACGGGCTATCGATCAGGCACGGTCTACTCCTTTAGCTATCGCCGCGCCCAGCCAGACACCCCCACCGATAACATCAAGGCTCCGCCAGACGAGTCTGCCCAGAGTTCTGCCCAGAGTTCCGCCCAAAGTTCCGCCCAGGGTTCCGCCCAGAATTCCGCTGAAGAGGCTTCATCGGAGACTCCTGCGGCAAGGTCGGCTGACCCCTCGACCGACCGTCTAGCCGATTCTGCAACCGCCAATCCACCCCATTCGCCCAAGGAATCCACAAAGCCCGGTTCGATTTACGAGGCAGACTTTCGGGTCGTTGCGCCCCCCAGCGACCCACGCCAAGAGCTGATCGCCCCGGTCATGGCGGAGGATAACGCAGACTGGGACGACGATGGCGATCGCCCCATTGCCCCCGACGACGACTATGACCGCAGCGATGGCGGCGAAGTGTGGGACGACGAAAGCTGGGGCGACGAAAGCTGGAGCGGGGCAGATGAGCCTGGGGCAAGGCGCGGGTCGCTGGATCGAGAAATTTGGGATGATTGGGACGATGACGAGGACGAAGAGAATGACGACGGGGACAATCCTCCTCCTCGCTCTGGGGGATCGGGGCGATCGCCAGAGGGAAACCCACCACTGCGGTTGGGATAAGATTAATGTTTACAGAGTCGCTGCTGGAATTTTTGCGGGTCATCTTCACCGACTTCTCGCCGCCCTTTTCACGCCATGAACGACACGCCGCCCAACGGCAAACCCACCGAATCGGAATCCCTGCTGCTTCACCTGTCCACCGATCACACCGTTCCTGCCGATGCCGAAACGACGGTGCGGCGGCTGCGGCGCACAAACCTCTATCTGGTGGGGATGATGGGCTGTGGCAAAACGACCGTCGGCCGCCTGGTGGCGCAAAAGCTGGGCTACCAGTTTTTTGACACCGACACGCTCATCGAGACTGCGACGCATCAGACCGTGGCGCAGGTGTTTGCCGAGCGCGGCGAAGCAGGATTTCGCGATCTAGAAACGCAAATTTTGGCGGAGCTGTCGTCCTACGCCTACGGCAGTCTGGCGATCGCCACGGGCGGCGGTGTGGTGCTGCGTCCCCAAAACTGGAGCTACCTGCACCACGGCATCGTTATCTGGCTGGATGTGCCCGCTGATCAGCTTTATTACCGCCTGCGCCACAGCACCACGCGCCCGCTGCTGCAAGACCCCGACCCGCGCCAGCGCATTCAGGAGTTACTGGATCAGCGCCGCTCGCTCTACGCCCAGGCAGATGTCCACGTCCAGCTTCGCGGCCGCGAGTCGCCCGAATTCGTGACGGCACGGGTGCTAGAGGCGATCGCCCGGGCCATTCGTCCTGAAGCCGAAGACCCCGAAGCCGAAGCAGAATAAACCCGCCCTGCCCGATCTCCCTCTGAAATATTTTCCTGAAATATCTTCCCCTTACTGAAGCCAGCTTGCCATCGGCTCAGTAGACTTCACGCGATGCATCCCTGCGGCGGCAAAGCGCTCGTAGGCAGCATCGGCCGCGTCGGTAAAGTCCACCACGCCAGGAACGACGACAGGCGAACTGCAATCTTCCAGCAGATAAATCCGATCCGCTAGCTTGGGATGAATCGCCTGGATCTCCGTCAGCAGGTCGTCGATCGTCCAGGCGACGCAGTGGCTCTTGGCCTGTCCGGCAATCAGCACCGCGTCGAAGTCCAGCAGCATGGAAATCAGCGGCAGATTCTTTTGGGCGATCGCCCGCTGTTGGGCATCTTCGGTCACTTCGGGCTTTAGCACCGAGTAGTTTTCCGTCAGCGGATGGCCGCCCTTGAGTTCAAACAAGGTCTGCGCTTGGCGGGCAATGCTGTGAAAAAAGCAGGCCTCCTCCACCGCCGACACCAGCGCGTGCCCAATGCCGCCCAGCATGGAGTGGTAGGGCCAAATGGTGAGCGGGTATTTGCCATCCTGGCTCAGCTTGCGGACGTAGTAGAGGGCGTAGGCTTGCAGGCTGTCTGCGGTGCCGTAGGCGATATTGGGGGCGATCGCCGGATTCACGCGCCACACGCCCGTTTCTACATCCTCCAGCGAAATCATCGTCATCGCGGGCGGATGCTCCCCAGCCTCATTGATCCAGAACACTGCATGGAAAATCTGGGTTGCGGTGTGGGTGTCCATCGTGGCGGCGATCGCCGTAATGCTGCCCAGGTTGCGATAGATAAACTCACACAGCCGCACGTTATCGTCCACCGCGCCCCGGCCCGATCGCCCCCCCACAAACAGTTCATAGTCGGGAATGCAGAACGTATTCTGCACGTCGATCGCCAGCAAACACACCCGCTTCTCATCCATCACCGCTGGCGTTAATTCATGCTCCTTTGCCCACAGCGCTGCCTGGGCCGCCCGCATTTCGTAGGGCACACGCCAAACTTCGCCCACGCGCTGCGGGTCGAAAAAGGTGGGAACGGGGAGGGGGGAGGGCATAGACAAGGTCGGAGAAAAGGGCGGATCGAAGCGTTGGCGCGAGAGCAGATTCACCATAAAGTGATCACTGTGTAAAAGTGATCGCCGTATACAGCGATACATAGCGATCCTCTGCCCTCATGCCGTCACTCTATCACGCAAATTATCACGCGAAACCCTCACACGCGGGCAAACGACATCCGGCTGAGAAACGCCCGCAGGCGATCGCTCTGGGGCGCATCTAGCACCTGCCGCGCCGGGCCTTCTTCTTCGACCTGGCCCTGGTTGAGAAACAGGACGCGGTCGGCCACTTCGCGGGCAAACTGCATCTCGTGGGTCACAATCACCATCGTCATCCCCTCTTCGGCGAGTTGCTGCATGACTAACAGCACTTCGCCCACCAGTTCTGGGTCGAGGGCGCTGGTCGGTTCGTCGAATAGCATGATCTTGGGCTTCATGCAGAGGGCACGGGCGATCGCCACGCGCTGCTTTTGCCCGCCAGAGAGCATTTCGGGATAGACTTCGGCCTTTTCGCCCAGGCCCACTTTTTCCAGCAAGATCCGCGCCGTCTGCCGCGCCTCTTTGTCGGACAGGCCCAGCACCTTGCGCGGAGCCAGCGTCAGGTTATCCAGCACCGTCATGTGGGGAAACAGGTTGAACTGTTGAAACACCATCCCCACCTGGGCATGGAGCAGGCGCAGGTCGGCCGCGCTGAGGACGCTGCCCGCCGACAGGTCAATCCCGTTCACCACCAGCCGCCCGCTGTTGATCGTTTCCAGATGGTTAAAACACCGCAGCAGCGTGCTTTTGCCGCAGCCCGACGAGCCAATCACCGCCACGACTTCGCCGGGGTTGATATGGCCGCTGATGCCGCGCAGCACCTTCAGTTGTCCAAAACGTTTTTCCACCTGAGCAAACTCAATCGCAGGCGTGGCGGTGGCGTTGGGCGAAATCAGACGGTCGTTCATGGGCGGTGCAGGCTGGGATAGCAGGAGAAGTAACCAAAAGGGGCAGAAATAGTGCTGTAGGCAACGGAATTTCGCCCGCGGTCAGCAGACGATGCAGTTTTAGCACAGGCGATCGCTTCTACGGAGATGCGACGGCTACGGTCGGCTATTTTTTAGGTCTGATTTAGGTCTGATCTGGTTATGTTTCTGGCTAAATCTTTTGAGCAAATTGTTTAACGATCTGTACCATCTTTGCGCGAGAAATGGGCGATCGCCTGTACAATTTCAGTCTCTCAAGGCAAACGACAATCCGCCTATCCCATTGGGATTTTGTAATTTTTGGAACCCTGCTTTGGGGAATCCTGTAACGTTTAGTAACTTTAGGCTAGTAACTTTAGGCAAGTTTAGGAGCGTTCGATTTTCATGCTGAGATTCACTCGTATTCGCTGGCGGGCGCTGGGGCTAGGGCTGCTGAGCTTGGTCTGTGTGGTGCTGTTTGCGGCCTGCGGGGGCAGTGCGCCAACCGCCGACAGCGGCTCTCCGTCAACCGCCGACGCGGCTCCGCTGAAGGTGGCGCTCGACCCCACCTTTCCGCCATTCCAATCCCAAACGGGCGCGGGCCAGTTTGAGGGTTTTGACATTGACCTGATGAATGCCGTGGCCGAGGCAGGCGGCTTCACGATGAACATGGAAGGTCTACCCTTTGACGGCATTATTCCGGCGCTTCAGGCGGGCACGATTGATGCCACCATCAGCACCATGACCATCACCAAAGAGCGGGCCGAAGTGGTGGACTTTTCGCGTCCCTATTTCAAAGCAGGGCTGGCGATCGCCGTTCAGGACGGCAACACCGACATCACGGGCTTTGATTCCTTGAGCGGCAAGAAAATCTCTGCCCAAATTGGCACAACGGGCGAGGCCGAAGCCCGCAAGTCTGGCGCAAGCGAAGTCCGCACCTTCGACAGCACGCCGATTGCCCTGCAAGAACTGTCGAACGGCAACGTCGATGCCACCATTAGCGACGCACCGGCCATCCTCTACGCCATCAAGAGTGGCGGCGTGCGCGGTGTGAAGGTTGTCGGCGAACTGCTCACCGAAGAGTTCTACGGCATCGCCACGCCCAAGGGGTCGCCCAACCTGGCAAAAATCAACGCGGGCCTGCAAACCATCATTGCCAACGGCAAATACAAAGAGATTTACCAAAAATGGTTTGATGGCGAACCGCCGGTGTTGCCCGAAGCCGCACCGATTTAGTCGCTCTAGGTGAATCGTGGGCCGATCGCGTCCGCGATTCACAGTTAGCTTCACAACTAGATTCACAATTCACAGTTAGCTTCACAACTAGATTCATAATTATCTGTTTACTTGTTTTTAAGGAAACACCGTGCAGCGATCGCTCGAAGTCATTCTCAACGCGCTCCCCAGCCTTTACCTCGGAGCCATTACCACCCTCCAACTCACCATCGTCTCGATCTTGCTGGGGCTGGTGTTGGGGTCGGTGCTGGCGATCCTGCGGCTGTCGCCGTCGCGCTTGGTGCGGCTGGGGGCGATCGCCTATATCGACTTTTTCCGGGGCACGCCGCTGCTGGCGCAGTTGTTCATGATTTATTTCGGGCTGCCCAGCCTGCTGCAAGGCATGGGCATCGGGCTAAAGTTCAACCAGTGGACTGCGGCAATCCTCGCGCTCAGCCTCAACGGAGCCGCCTACATTGCCGAAATCGTGCGGGCGGGCATCCAGTCGATCGAACTGGGGCAGCGAGAGGCCTCGCAATCTTTGGGACTGGGGCCCCTGCAAACCCTGCGCTATGTGGTGTTTCCGCAGGCGTTTCGCCGGATGATTCCGCCCTTGGGCAATGAGTTTATCAGCCGCCTCAAGGACACGAGCCTGGTAGCGGTGATTGGCTTTGAGGAACTGCTGCGGCGGGGGCAGTTGGTCGTGGCGCAGACCTATCGGGCGTTTGAAATTTACTTTGCAGTGGCGCTGGTCTATCTGCTGCTGACGCTCCTCTCGTCTCAGTTCTTCAGCTTTTTGGAGCGCTGGATGAACCCGGTGGAAAAGCTGAAGCGACAGGCATTGCGGGTTCACGAACAGGAAAGCTGAAGCAAGCTGAGCCTCTCGGTGTCTTTGGGAAAGTCAGGACATACGCACTTGCGATCAGCTCTCTGGATTTTGGACAATTTCTCGCAGGCTGCGCCTGCGAGAAATTGTCCAACTGCGTAGATCCCAAAAGTTTCAACATTTTTTGCATGAGCTTAAAAAATGTTGGCAGTTTTGCTAATCTGTGCAGAATCCATTCCACAATTAATTCACTTCACAATTTGGGCAGGGTTGGGCAGGGCCACAATTTGGGCAGGGCGCGAGATCCCCGTTCCGCAATCTCCACCCAAAATCCAAAACCCAAAATCCCCAATCCCCAATCCAAAATCCCCATTCCCGCTTGCAGCCCCCAGCGCCAGGAGACTTTGTTGCGATGGTTTTTCCTGATTTCGTCCGATTCCCCCGATTCGTGCGATCGCTCTTTTTTATCCTGCTGGGTCTAACGTTCACGGTTGCGATCGCCGCCTGTAGCGCCCCCACGCCGCAAGCCGTTGCACCGGGTTCGACGATGCGCGTCGCAGTTGTGCCCAACTATCCACCGTTCGCTTTTAAAGCGGCGGATGGCCAGCTCCAGGGCTTTGAGATTGACCTGATGGATGCCTTTGCTGAAGCCACCCAAACCCAGGTGGAATATGTACCGCTGCCGTTCTTCGACGATGTGATGCGGGAACTGTATGGCAACGATGTCGATATGGCGATCGCCGCCATCACCATCACCCCCGAACGGCAGCGCGTCGCCGATTTTTCGCGCCCCTATTTCAAATCCGGCATGGCGATCGCCGTCCGCGACAGTGAAACCAGCATCACCAACCTCGACAGTTTGACAGGCAAGCGCATCGGGGTTGAAACGGGAACTGTTCAAGCCAGCATTGCCCGCACCATCCCCAACGCTACCGTCATCGGCTATGACAGCAGCAAAACCGCCTGGAATGAACTGCTGCAAGGCAAAGTGGATGCCGTCATCAGCGGCGAAACCGCAGCCTCCTACGCCATCCAAACGGGCAGCGTGCGCGGTATGAAGCTGGCAGGCGAGCCGTTCACCGATGAATTTCTGGGCATTGCAATGCCCAAAAACTCGCCCAACCGAGACTTTGTCAATAGCGGCCTTGCCTCCCTGATCGACAGCGGCAAATACGCCGAACTCTATCGCAAATGGTTTGACCGAGAGCCGCGCCCGCTGCCTGAGAAAATTGAAGGCGTTGGCTCGGACGGCGTACCCGATTTTCCCTCGCCTCGCCGCCCCGCCCGCTGGACGCTTCCCAAAGCGGCCTAATCACCCGTTTGCATGAATCGCCACTGCGTTCCAATTCATAGAATCTGACCATTCAAATCTGGATGGCACAATGCCCACTTTTGTGGCTCTACCCAAAGTGGAACAGTTGTGTCAATTTCCAAGTCTTGTGAATGATAGATTGGCCTGCATCCTGCGGGATGAATACTTGTAACGTGGTGTGAGTTGCGAATTCATGGGGAGTCTTTTGCTTTCACTGGTGAAGGCTGCTGCGCGTCGGAAGAAAAATCGGTTTGTCCAGCAAACCAAGAATGTCGCAGCAGTTCAAGAGAAGTTTTTACTGGACTTATTGCGCTGCTATCAAAACACGGAACTAGGGCAGCACTTGGGGTTGGCAAATATCAAAAGCGTAGAGCAGTTTCGGCGGCAGGTGCCGATTTCGCCCTACACGGTTTATGAACCCTACGCTCAGCGCGTCGCCCAAGGCATTCCCAATGTCCTGACCCCCGACCCGGTGGTGTACATCAACATGACCAGCGGCACTACGGGACGGCAAAAGCTGATTCCGGCGACGAAGCGATCTCGCCGAATGCTCTCGAAGGCAAACCAGGTCAGCACGGGCTTTATGGTAGCCGCAGCAGAAGAACGCGGGCTACCCCTGGGCAAAATGCTGATGACGAGTTCGGCGCGGATATTCGGCACCACCGAAGGCGGCATTCCCTACGGCCCCATCAGTGCAGGCACTGTGATTCATAGCGGCTGGCTGTACAAGCAGATTTTTGCCCATCCCTATGAAACGCTGTTCATCGGCGACAGCACAGCACGGCATTATGTCTGTCTATTATTTGCGCTGCGGGATGCCAACCTGTCGCTGCTGGGGGCGACGTTCCCGGTGACGGCGCTGCAACTGTGCGACTATCTGGAGTGCTACGGCGCAGAGTTGGTTGAAGATTTGGATCAAGGGGCGATCGCCCCTTGGCTGGATCTAGAACCACATCTCCGTGCCAAACTAGAACGCCAGCTCAAGCCCGCCCCTCAGCGCGCTGCCCAACTGCGAGCCATCCTCAAAACCCACGGCACGCTCACGCCCAAACTTGCCTGGCCCGGGCTTTCCCTGATTGTCACTGCACGCGGCGGTACCTCCAGTTTCTACCTGGAGCGCTTCCCCCACTACTTTGGCAATACGCCCGTCTTTGGCGGCATCTATTCCTCCGCCGAAGCCACCTACGGCGTGTATCACGACATCGACCGCGATGGCACCGTCCTGGCTATCGAAAGCGGCTTTTTTGAATTTCTCCCCGAAGATCAGTGGGGCTTGGAAAATCCTCAAACCCTGCTGCCCCATGAGGTGCTGCTGGGCAAGCGCTATCGCATCGTCGTCACCAATTACAACGGGCTATACCGCTACGACAATGGCGATGTTGTAGAAATTCTCGGCTTCTATAACCAGGCTCCGATCGTCATCTTTCGCCATCGGCTGGGCGGGCTGCTGTCTTCCACGACCGAAAAAACAACCGAGTTTCATGCGATCCAGGTAATACAAGCCCTCCAGCACGAATTCGACCTGTCGCTGGCAAACTTCTGCATCACGCTATCCGAACATGAAGTGCCGCCCCACTATCTAGTCAACGTAGAACTGGCACCGGGGCAGACCCTTGCCGATCCAGAGCGATTCTTGCAGCGGTTTGACGAAATCTTGAAAGAGGTGCATCTGTCCTATGCCAAAAAGCGGGCAGATGTAGTGCCGCCGCCGCGCTTGCGAATCTTGGCACCGGGCAGCTTTGAAACGTTGCGTCAGCGCTTGCTCCAGCGGGGGATTCCCGAAGCCCATCTCAAGTTTCCCCACATCACCGAAGACCGCCAATATTTGGCAGGATTAACCGTAGAGCGCGAAGTCCGCATGGCGGAAGAACGGGTCGGCCTTAGAGGATAGCTGCGGAGTCAGTCACAAAGGAAATATTAACCAGCACTATGGGAAGCACGCTAACGGAAGTCGTCAAATTTATCGAGAGCAAGGTTCCGGAGTATTCGATCGTCGGCGAGTCGGTGTTCTTTAGCAAAGAGCAGTTTCCCTGGGCCGAGCGCCTGGAGGCAAACTGGCAGGTGATCCGCAAAGAGCTGGATCAGGTGATGGAATATGCCGACGCACTGCCCAACTTTCAGGACATTTCGCCCCGGCAGCACCGCATCGCCAACGACGACCGCTGGAAGACCTTTTTCTTTTGGGCGTTTGGCTTTCGCTCGGAACCAAACTGCAAGCGCTGCCCAGAAACCGTGAAGCTGCTGGAAACCATTCCGGGGCTAAAGGTCGCCTTCTTTTCGATCCTCGCGCCAGGGAAGCACATCCCGCTGCACCGAGGCAAGCACAAGGGACTGATCCGCTATCATCTGGCGCTGAAGGTGCCCGAACCCCGCGAGAACTGCCGCATTGAAATCAATGGGCAAACTGCCTATTGGGAAGAAGGCAAGAGTCTGATTTTCGATGACACCTACTATCACCAGGTGTGGAACGACACGGATGATTATCGCGTGGTGCTGTTTCTCGACATTGCCCGCCCGCTGCGTTTCCCGATGTCTCTGGTGAATTGGACGGTGAACAGCATCCTCGGCTATACGCCCGTTATTCAGGTGGCGCGGGGCAACCATCAGACCTGGGAGAAGCAGTTTGAGGAGATGTTGAAGTAAGAGGGAAGAGGGAAGAACGAAGAACGAAGAGGGAAGAACGAAGAGGGAAGAACGAAGAGGGAAGAGGGTGGGATGATGGGGGAGGGGAATCGACGACCCTGATGTTCTAATACTCCCAATTTCTGATGAACCGACTTGCAAACGCCCAAAGCCTGTATCTGCGGAAGCACGCGGAGAATCCGATTGACTGGTGGCCGTGGTGTGAGGAGGCGATCGCCCTAGCGCGGCGGGAGAATTTGCCGATTTTTTTGTCGATTGGCTACTCAAGCTGTCACTGGTGTACGGTGATGGAGGGCGAGGCGTTTTCTAACCTGGAAATTGCCGACTATATGAATGCCCACTACGTTGCTATCAAGGTCGATCGGGATGAGCGGCCAGACGTAGACAGCATCTATATGCAGGCGCTGCAAATGATGACCGGGGCGGGCGGCTGGCCGCTGAATGTGTTTCTCGATCCAGAAACGCTGCTGCCGTTCTATGGTGGGACTTATTTTCCAGTGAATCCGCGCTATGGGCGGCCGGGTTTTTTGCGGGTGTTGCAGGAGTTGAAGCGGATCTATGAGAGCGATCGCCCCCGGCTGCAATCCGTTCAGGCAGAGATTCAGGCGCGATTTCAGCAGACGGCAGCCCTGTCAGCGGCGGAGTCGCTGGACGATGTGCTGTTGCAAAAGGGCTTGCAATACTGCGCGGGCATCCTGTCGGCCAGAGACATGGGCCCCAGTTTTCCGATGATTCCCTACGCAGAGGCGGCGCTGCGGGGCATCCGGTTTGCCGACTCGGAGCCGCTGGAAGATGTAACCGTCCGCTATGATGCGCGGGAACAGTGCCGCCAGCGGGGGCTAGATCTGGCGCTGGGGGGCATTTTTGACCATGTAGCGGGTGGTTTTCATCGCTATACCGTAGACCCGACCTGGACTGTGCCCCACTTTGAAAAGATGCTCTACGACAATGGGCAAATTGTGGAGTATCTGGCGAACCTATGGGCGGCGGGAATGCAGGAGCCGGCCTTTGAACGGGCGATCGCCCTCACAGTGCAGTGGCTCCAGCGGGAAATGACCGCACCGGAGGGCTACTTCTACGCCGCGCAGGATGCCGATAGCTTTGTGAACGCAGACGATGGCGAACCGGAGGAGGGCGCGTTTTATGTGTGGCGCTATGCCGACCTAGAAGCGCATCTCTCCGAACCTGCGCTGCAAGCCCTGACGGAACACTTCGCGATCACGCCAGCGGGAAACTTTGAAGGGAAAATCGTGCTTCAGCGGCGGCAGCCGGGAAATCTGCCCGATTCGGTCGAGGAATCCCTGGCGGCACTGTTTGCGGTTCGCTACGGCAGCGCTCCGGGCGTTGCCCCCTTTCCGCCCGCCCGCAACAACGACGAAGCCAAAACCCACGCCTGGCCGGGCCGCATTCCCGCCGTCACCGACACCAAAATGATCGTCGCCTGGAATAGCCTGATGATTTCCGGGCTGGCCCGCGCGGCGGCAGTGTTTCAGCGAGAAGACTATTTTCACCTGGCCAACCGTGCCGCCGACTTTATCTGGCAGCATCAAATTGTCGGCGATCGCCTGCATCGGCTGAATTATGACGGCGCAGTGAGCGTGCTGGCCCAGTCCGAAGACTATGCCCTGCTGATCAAGGCGCTGCTGGATCTGGATCAGGCGGCGTTGGCACTAGCCTCGCGGAGCGATATCGCCCTTGCGCCCATTGCCTCCGGCGACCTGCCCGTGCATTTCCTCGATCGCGCCCTGACGCTGCAAGCCGAATTTGACGCATACCTGGGCAGCGACGAAGGCGGCTATTACAACACCGATGCCCGTGCGGATCTGATCCTCCGCGAACGCAGCTACGATGACAGCGCCGTGCCCGCGGCCAATGGCGTGGCGATCGCCAACCTGATCCGCCTGTTCCTCCGTGCCGGACGGCTGGACTATCTGGACAAAGCCCAGCACGCGCTCCAGAGTTTCGGCAGCGTCATGGAAAAAACGCCGCAGGTCTGCCCCAGCCTGTTCATCGCGCTGGACTGGCTGCAAACCTATACGCTGGTCAAAACATCAGGCGATCGCCTCCCGTTCCTGCTGAGCCAGTACCATCCCACAACGATGGTCGCCGCAGAATCAAGCCTCCCCGCCGAGTCCATCGGCCTCGTTTGCCAGGGGCTTAGCTGCAATGAGCCAGCCCGCAGTGTGGCGCAACTGCTGGAGCAGCTTCGGCAAAGTGAAAAACGAAAAATGAAGAACGAAAAATGAAAAGTAAAACGCTCTTCTCTCTTCGTTCTTCCCTCTTCGTTCTTCCCTCTTCCCTTCACCCTGCTTTTACTGCGTTTGCCAAAGCTTCCAGCAACCGCTGATTCTCCGCCTTTGTTCGCACGGCAACGCGAAAGAAGCGATCGCCCAGTTCGGGAAAGCTGGTGCAGTGGCGAATCAAAATCTGGTGCTGCTGGAGCAGGTGGGTTTGTAAGTCGGTAGCAGATCTGTCGGTTTGCACCAGGAGATAGTTGGCAGCGCCGGGGAGGGGATGCAGACCCGGCAGAGCCGCGAGTCCGTCGAAAAGCTGCTGACGGGCAGGGGGCAGCCAACTCCAGGTGCGCTGCTGAAAAGCTGTGTCGGTCAGGGCGGCGATCGCCGCAGCGGCGGCCAGAGAATTCACGCTCCAGGGATCGCGCCACTGCTGCCAACGCTGCAATCGGTCGGGATGGGCGATCGCATAGCCCAGGCGCAGCCCCGGCAGGCTATAAAACTTCGTGAGCGATCGCACAATCACTAAATTCGGATATTGCTCTACCCACGCCAGCAGGCTGGTTTGGGACTGTGCTTCTGGCGGCAAGAAGTCCATAAAAGCTTCGTCCAGCACCACCAGCGGCGACTCGTCCAGCAGCGCCCGGATGGTCTCGCGGGATAGCAGGGTTCCGGTGGGGTTGTGGGGGCTGTTGAGCAGCCAGCCGGAGTGAGGGCGGGGGCTTAGAGGCATGGGGATGGCTTGCTCTAAGGCTCCATCCATCGTCAGGCGAGCGACCGTCAGGCGATCCACCGCTAGAGGGATTTTCTCCACGTTGGCCCCAAAGGCCCGCAGGGCGCGGAGATAGTCGCCAAAGGCAGGTGTAAGCAGCCGCACGGTATCCAATGTGGCCAGGTCGCGGGCGGCCCAGGTGAGCAGTTCGGCGGCTCCGTTGCCGGGCAAGATCCAGTCGGGGGAAAGATGGTGGAACGCGGCGATCGCCCGTCGCAGATCTGCATAGCTGGGGTCAGGATAGTGGCGCAGATCGCCCAGGTGAGCCTGGATCGCGGCGATCGCCGACGGGGGCGGCCCCAGCGGATTGATGCTGGCCGAAAAGTCCAAAATTAAATGGGGAGAACAACCCGCCAGAGCCGCAGCCCAGGCAATGTTCCCCCCATGTGCAGGTTGGGCAGCCCCAGCGCGTTGAGAATCTGAGCGCTGCGAGTTGGATGGTGGCCGGTTGAGATCTTGCCAATCTTGCAACGAATTTTGCACGAGGCCGCTTGCTATTTTGCCACCAGGTCTTTGAACAGTTTGCCCGCCGAAAAGGCAGGCACTTTGGTCGCCGGAATTTTCATCGCCTCGCCCGTTTTGGGGTTGCGGCCTTCCCGTTCCTTGCGCTCACGGGGTTCAAAAGACCCAAACCCCACCAGCGTCACCTTCTCACCCTTCGACACCGCTTCCATGATCGAATCAATCGCGGCAGACAGCACTGCGTCGGCCTGTTTCTTCGTCACGTTTGCCTTTTCGGCTACGGCATCAACCAATTCACCTTTATTCATGAGAATCTCCTTCGATTAGATTATCCAGGATTCAAAATCTCTCAAATCTCGCAGATGCAGCCAGAGCAGGTGCAATCTGAACAACTCTCATCTGGAGATCGAGTAGCTAGACGTAGATAGACTTCATCGGCTTCAGGAAGAAATCGCTGAAACCCTTGTCATCTCGAATTTTCAATGCCCTATTCTAAGGGCAACTCAGGGGTTCTGGATCGTTGAAACCTTTAATTTATGTGGATTTGAAGGATTTTTTTGGGTTTTTCATCCCGCAAATCGCTCGAAAGGCAGTCAAACCAATCCTGGAGGCGGGTTAGGGAACCGATGCACCCCCTCCAAACAAGCCGAAAACTCGGTGTTCACCGCTAGCGTCTCCCCCGCTCCAAAATCTGCTGGACATCGCGGCTGGGCACATAGCGATAGCCAAAGGTAGAGGTGTCCGAGTCGTCGATAATCTGCGGCGTAAGCATCACGATTACTTCCTGCCGCTGATTCTCTCGACGGGTGCTACGAAACAGTGCACCTAAAATGGGGATATCGCCTAAAATCGGCACTTTAGTCACTTCAGCACGATCTCGATCCTGAATAATGCCAGAGAGAATGAGAGTCTGACCATCTCGCACACGAATTATTCCTGATGATACGCGCCGCACAGCAAGCGGAATAATTTGAACTGTTGTTCCAAGTACTCTCACCTCTTGGGGAGGCAAAGGAGCGGAAATAGTTGGACCAACTGATAGGCTAACGAAGCCATTGTCGTCAATTCCTTCAACACGAACGTTTAGAACCAATCCAGCAGGCGTTCTCTCCAGAGTAACCGTTTGAGTTCGATCATTACCTGTACCTGATGTCTCTACTTCAAGATTCGTGATAACATCCTCTGTCAATTGAATTTGAGCCTCTTGCCCCTCTTGAACTACCAAAGTTGGGTCAGTCAGAATCTTCGCATTGCCACTTGTAATAGCAAAGCGCAGTTGAGCGAGAAAATTCCGTGTAAAGTCAAAGGCGTTTGTTGGCCGTCCCAACACCACCTCACTTGCTCTAGTAATCAATTCTGGACTGCTGATTACAGAAGCAGGAGTTCTACCCGTGTTACCGCCTGCCGATCCAAAGTTGACAATGATTTGTCCACTATCTTGAATGACACGAGTATCATCAATTCCAAAAGAAAAACTGGTTCCAGCACGATCAATCCCACGAAGGTTGATGTCAATAACACGGATGTTCACTGCAACCTGTCGTTGCCGAACGTCAAGTTGCGATAGTTGGGCTGTTGCAATTTCAATTTGCCGGGGCGTGCCCACCATCGTGATGGAGCGCGTCCGCTCGTCGCCAATCACCTGAAGTCCTCGCAGCAGCGGTGTTGCATCCTGGTAATCAACCCGTTGCACCTCGAGGCGATCTTCTTCAGTTGTCTGTACCTGAGTTGGTCCAGCAGCTTGGACACCAGCGGTAATGTCACCCCCCTGCACAGGTACAGCCGTTGCTGTGACCACCTGACGACGACGGCTGACGGCGGTTTCTGCGCCCAAGCCCACCAGGAAATTCAGCGCAGCGCCGACGCTGGCCTGGTTGAGCCGGAGGGTGCGCGATACGACGGAACGCGCGGAGTTGGGCAGGCGTGTGCCAACGAAGATGGTTCGTCCAACTAAATTGGCATCCAGCCCGCTGATCCGCAGCACGTAGTTAAACACGTTCTGCACGGGTTCGTTTTCGATGTCTAGCGAAATGCGAGCATCGGCGGCAGCAGAGGTCTCTTGGGCCGACTGGGCATCTACTCCTTCAGTTTGGGATGGTCGATCCAAATATGCTACGTTTAGCCCCGCAGCGCGACCCAGCAGCGACAGCACGTCCCGCACGGGCGCATCCCGCAGCACTAGGCGCGGCACGATCTCTGAAGTTCCCAGATCGATGACCGTGGGCGAAACATCGGTCGTAGCGACGGCAATATCCCCGACGGGTGGAGCCACTGCACGCGGCAGCAGCGGTGGCACCTGCCCTGGAAATGCGCCGGACGGGCTGACCGGGGTGCCATTGATCGAAACCTGCGGGTTGGGCACGAGTACCTGAGATGGCGGAATGGCGGGGTTAGACGGGAAGGTGCTTCCGCCGGGGAGTGTTGGCGGAGGAACCTGGGCAGAAGGGAAACTGGGCTGGCTAGGCAGGCTGCCGACCCCTGTGCCGTCAGCAGTTAGGCTAAATACAATGGCGGTGCCGTCTTGCCGCACCTGGTTGGCTGGGGGAGCCGCCGTACCCATGACCGCGACGCGCACGCTGTTGGGATCGAGTTGCGTCACCATGACGGAGCTAATGCCAGGGGCGGGGTTGTTTTGCAAATAGCCGTTGCCTTCGGGGAGACGCAGTTGAGCATTGGTGATATCGGCAACGAGGGTGTTGCCGCGATTGACGGCAAAGACTTGGGGGCGATCGCCATTTCGCGTTTGCAGCACCAACTCCATCCCAACGGCGGTTTGAAATACCTGTACACCCGTAATTTGGGTTGCAGCGGCTTGGGCTGGCTGGCTTGCCATCAGCACCACTGCACCACTCGTCACCAATCCAGCCAATCCAAGATGCGGTTTCACAGGTCACTCCTCCTTAACAAGCAGGCGAATTCTAAAGGATTAAGTCTTTGAGACAACAAAAGCAGGCATCAGCAGGGGGTAGTCCAGCAAACGCTACTGCGGGGGTGCGTTTGGGTCGGCAGCAGGCGCATTTGGATCAGCCGGGGGCGCAGGCGGGGCGGGCGGCTGGATCGGGGCAGGCATGAGCGCCTGCACCTGGAAACTGGTTCTCAGCCGAGGCTCCGTATCCTGATTGGGTAGCGGCCGCCCCTGTTGATTGAGCCGCAGCGTAGGCGGATCAGTTGGGGTAGAGCTAAAGTTCCGCAGCACAAGCAGCGGCTGCAAGCGCTCAATGTTGCGAATCACCGACTGCGCCTGAGCAAAGCTGCCCTCCATCTCCACGTTGTAGAGACGCTGGCGCAGCTTGTTGTTGACTGCAACGCCTAGAGAACCATCGGTCACTAGGTCACTGGGCTGACCATCCGGCCCAGCCGGGGGAGGCACCAGCTCAAACTTTGACAGGGTGGCTCGACGTTCGGGATCGGTAATGCGGGCATTTGCCGCCTGTACCCGCTCGTTCACGTCAATCAGCAGCGTATCCAGCCCTTCTTCATCGGCAAACAGCGCCAGCACATCAGCCCGGAGTTGCTCTGCCTCGGCTAGCTTGGCGCGGGCTGCTTCAATTTGCTGCTGCGCCTGCCCTTGGTTGACCAACTGCTGCTCTTTGGCGGCGATGTCTGCCCGCAGGGCAGCATTTTCTTCCCACTTGGGCAGCACAGCGTTAAACAGCAAATAGCCAGCGCCCAGTAGCCCCGCTAGCGCCAGCAAAATCCCATTCACGCGGGGCGTGAGCCGCATCCCAAAGACGACGGGATAATTCGGCTCTTCTAAAGCGCCGTACTCTTCTCCAGGAATGTAATCTCCACCCACGGTCATGGCGTTACAACCCCCAATTTGCGAAGCTGATCAATCCGAGCAGGCAAGCCTACCGATAGCGTGTTTTCCATATCTTGCAGCAGTTCAGAAGAGGGACGGGGCGTGAGTCCAGCGGTGATCTTGTACTGAACGACCTTGGGTAGCTGCACTTCCAATCCCTCAGGGCGATCGCCCTCACCCACAAACTCTGTCTGAATCGGGCTATCCACCAGCCGTGCATCCACTAGCTTCACCTCGCGGCTGTCCAAGAACGGCGACTGCTGAAGCAGCAGCATAAAGTCATTGGCTTCAGCAAAGGTACGGGCATTCCCCGAAATTTCCAATCGAGAAGGCGGCACCTCTGGGGGCGGCGGGGCCGGCTGGCTGGGGTCAGCGGGTGGAGGCGGCGGCGGAACAGCCTCCGGAGCCAACTGCGTCACGTTGGTCAACTGCACGCCCGCCGGAACCCGGCCGCGAATATCTTGCAAAATTGCCGACCAAGGGATAATCCGGTCAAAGACCTGAGCCAACGCCTGGTTCTCGGCATTCAGTTGTGCGACCTGAGCTTCGACATTTTGCACCTCCTGCATCGCCTGTTGCAGCGTTGCAAGCTGACTATCCAATTCTGCCTGTCGAGCCGTCAGCGAGGCCGTCTGGCTTTGCAAAAAGAGCCAGAACCCGCCCACTAGTGCCGGAAGCAGCACCCCGATCGCCGCCCCCACATACATCGGACGCGGATCGTCCTGCACAACGGCCCTGCGAGCAGCAACCCCACCCCCATCCGTCGGGCGCTCTATGCGGTCATTGAGAAAATTGACATCCAGACTATACATCTCACCACGCCTCCCGTAAGCCCAAGCCCAACACCACTCCTAGTCCCGGACGCTGCAACTCAGGAATTTCCTGATCGACCTCCAGCGACAGCGCCGAAATCGGATCGACCTGGCTGGCGGGCAGGCTGAGCCGCTGCGAGAAAAACTCGTCAAGCTGCCCAATGGCCCCGCCTGGCCCCGCCAGCAGCAGTTGAGCCACTTCCAGGTTGTCGCCTTGATTCAGATAAAAGTCGATGGAGCGACGCAACTCGTCTGCCAGTTCGCCCAACACTCGCAGCATCGCCGCCGTGCCAGGATTGGTTCCGGGGGCCTTGGGCGTGCCCATGCTGTCCATCGGGGCAATTGGCACCGTCATCCCCTGGAGCAATTCCGTGTTGCGCGAGGGGGGCAGGTTCATGGCGCGGCTCAGGGCAGATTGGATTTGGTAAGTGCCGATAGGAACTGTGCGGGAAAATTGGGGAACGCCATCCACCACAATGGAGATTTCAGTGTTTTCAAATTCAATATCGACAATGGCCGCCGCCTCTTGGGGCGTGAACTGGCGCAACTGCTCTCGGATCGTGCGAATTAGCGCAAAGCTGCTGATTTCCAAAACATCTACGTCTAGCCCAGCCTGCTGAAACGTTGTCAAATACGAGTCGGTCACTTCCTTGCGGGTGGCCACCAGCAGCACCTGCACCTTTTCGATGCCGTCTTCGTCTACAAAAAATCCGAGCTTTTGATAGTCCACATCCGCTTCTTCACGGGGGAAGGGCAGGTATAGCCCAGCTTCCTGGTTCAGCACCATTTCGCGTAGTTCCCGGTCATCTAGCTCAGCGGGAACTGGAATGATGCGGGTTACGGTGTCTCGGCCGCCCGGAATCGCGGTTGCGGCGTTCTTGACCTTGAGCTTGCTCTCACTCAGCACGGACTGAATGATTTCAGACATCGCGGCAGTGTCCAGGATTTGCCCTTCCTGGTAGATCCCCTCTGGCACCTCAGCCGAGGCCAGCGTGGTGAGCTGAAAGCCTTGCCCCTTTCGTTTCAGCCGGGCGACGTTGACGCGCTCAGGGGTCAATTCAATGCCGACACCCTTTGTTTTTTTTGAAAATAATCCCTTGACGTTGCTAAACACAGTTTTAGGAATGAGGGTGGAGAGGGTCAGTATGGAAAGTGCCTGCAAACTTAGACCGTATCAAACTGCAAAACTGTGTCCGAAAACGAACACAACCTGGACTATTAACTGAGACTAAGTTTGGAGATCCTGAACACACATGCTACCCAATTTAATTCAGAATCATGCAGCCGAACACAAGAATATAGGCCTTCAAGCTAAAAAACCGCAAAGATCGCCGATCAAGCCAGAGAAATGAGTCTAAGTACCCCAAGCAAGTTTCTCCTACAGCTTGCCCTCCATCGTTCAAACAGCAACGACTCACACAAACCGACACCCTGAATTGTCGAATCGGCTAACCCAAACCGACCTGCTGAACGAAATTTTTGAACCAAGCTGGCGATCGCCCGACAAAGGACACCAGCCCGCCTCCCAATCAACAGAGGAGAAATCTCCTGATGTAGCTACACTTAGCCAGCAATGGTACACGCAATTTAGAAAAATGGCACAGTTTATCTACAATTTGTGGAAAACTTGCGGAAACCCCAGGCTATATTTTGAGCAAAGGGTTAGGAAAAAACTGCCGGAACGCTTTCAGAGGGCTGTTTCTTGGGGTTCCATGCGTGATTTTTGCTGGGTTGGCAGGGGCGGCGGGGCAGATTCGGTACGCGGCGACGGGCGCTTTTGGCGATCGCACTCCCACCAGATCACCCTGCAATGGGCGATCGCCCAGGAACTTTGCTACGGTAGCGCAATCTACGATAGGGTGAGCAATGCAGCAATCGAAACCTGCTCTAAACCACTGCCCTGAATGACCATGTACCTACGACACCCCTGGCGAAAACCCTGGAAATCTTTGAGCCTGATGACCCTGTTTGGACTGGTTTTGACCTGGGTCATTAGCTGTAGCCCCGGCGCACCGCCAACCGCGCGATCGCCCGAAGTCGAGTTTTGGACCATGCAGCTCCAGCCGCAGTTCACCGACTACTTCAATGAATTGATTGCCCGGTTTGAGCAAGAAAACCCCGGCGTTAAGGTCAAGTGGGTAGACGTGCCCTGGGGCGACATGCAGAGCAAAATTCTAACAGCCGTTTCCGCAGGCACTGCGCCCGACGTGGTTAACCTCAACCCCGACTTTGCGGCCCAGCTAGCCGGACGCAACGCCTGGATGGCGCTCGATGACCAGGTGCCCGCCGAAGCCCGTCAGCAATATCTGCCTAAGATTTGGCAAGCGAACACGCTCGATGGCAAAACCTTTGGGCTGCCCTGGTATCTCACCACCAGCATCGCCATTTACAACCGGGATTTGCTCAATCAGGCCGGCGTGCAGCAGCCTCCGGCAAACTTTGCGGAACTGGCTCAGGTAGCTCGCCAAGTCAGAGAGCGCACAGGCAAGTACGCCACTTTTGTCACCTTTGTACCGACTGACTCGGCAGAAGTCCTGCAATCGCTGATTCAGATGGGCGTGTCGCTGGTAGACGACAGCGGCAAGGCCGCCTTCAATACGCCCGAAGGACGCGCCGCCTTCCAGTATTGGGTGGACCTATATAAGGAAGGTCTGCTGCCCCAAGAAGTGCTAACCCAGGGACACCGCCGCGCCATTGAGCTATATCAGGCTGGGGAAATCGCCATCTTAAACTCCGGCCCGCAGTTTTTGAAGACTGTGGAAACCAATGCACCGGCGATCGCCCAAGTCTCCGCTGTTGCGCCCCAAATCACCGGAGACACAGGCAAAACCAACGTCGCTGTGATGAACCTCGTCGTTCCCCGCAGCACTGATGTCCCCGAAGCTGCCGTCAAGTTTGCCCTGTTTGTCACCAATCCCGAAAACCAGCTTGCCTTTGCCAAAGCTGCAAACGTGCTGCCCTCTACGACGACCTCGCTGACCGATCCCTACTTCAGCACTGCCGCTGAAACGCCCGCCTCTGCGCTCGACACTGCCCGCGCCGTTAGTGCCCGCCAGATGCAGTCTGCCGAAGTGCTGCTGCCCCGCATGGAGGATATCAAGGAACTGCAAAAGATTATCTACGACCAACTTCAAGCCGCCATGCTGGGCGAAAAATCGGTCGATCAGGCCGTCAGCGATGCGGCCGCGACCTGGGATGCACGGTTATAAGGGGTGGCGATCCAGGAATAAACTGCGGGCAGTGGGCACTCAGGAATGGTCGAAGTTCTTAACATTTCGCAATCAAAACCTCGCCCAAACCCTAGCAATCTGCGTCAGTTCATCGCAAAATAGAAATCAAAGATGAGAGCCTTTCACAAAACTTATAGAGGAGGATATCGACATGGACTGGCGTGTTCTGATTGTGTTGTTGCCCGTGATTCTTGCTGGTAGCTGGGCGGTTTACAACATTGGCCAAGCTGCCCTCCGCCAAGTCAAAGCGTTCATGGCCAGCAAGTAAGCTTTGGCAAGTGAGCTTTAGCGAGTGAGCTTCAGACATAGGTTTCTGCTAGGAACCCATCTACACTTCGCTCTAAGCCTTGCTACATTCTTTGAATCACCCATTACTTTGAATCACCCATTAGAAGAGGTAGCTGCAAATTCTGAGGCAGTTGCCTCTTTTGCTTATGGCCACTTTTGTTGATCGTCTGGCTGGAATCGCCAGTTCAAAATCGCCAATCTAAAATCACTAATCCAGAATCCAAAATCGGGAATCTCCCCTGCTAACGCGGCACCTGCTGAAGTAGTTGGGCTGCGCTGTTGGCCCACTGGGCGTTGCCCTGAGAACTGTAGAGATCGCGGGCGTGCTGCAAGACGCGCTGGGCTTCGGCATAGTTTTGCTGCTGAAGAAACACCAGGCCTGCGCCATAGTAGGCATTGGCGTAGGTCGCATTGGCATCGGTCGAGCGGCGGAAGGCATTGAGGGCGCTGCCGAGGTCGCCCTGCTGCATGAGGACGGAACCCAGGCTGTAATAAGCTTCGGCGTAGCGGGGGTTGATGGCGATCGCCCGCTGAAAGGCCTGGGCTGCCAGCGCCAACTGCTGCTGATCTTGATACGTCAGCCCCAGGTAGTAGGACGGTTCTGGCGCGGTGGGCGTAAGCTGGGCGGCCCGCTGAAAGCTGGCGATCGCCGCTGCTGCATTGCCCCGTCGCCGCTGCACCAGTCCCAGGTTGTAATACGCCAGCCCCAGATTTGGATCAAGCTGCACCGCCCGCTGGAGATACTGATTGGCGATATCGAGATTGTTGCCCTCCAGCAGCGCTGCACCCAGGTTTGCAAAGGCCAGCGCAAAGCCAGGATCGGCCTGGGCAGCGCGATAAAACGACTCCGCCGACGCTTGAAGCTGTCCCGTTTGTCGCAGCGCCAGGCCCAGGTTATAGTGCGCGGGAGCCAGTTGCGGATTGACCTGCACGGCCTGCCGAAAGGCGGCGATCGCCCCTTCTACCTGCCCCGCCTGAATCAGTTGCAGTCCCCGGTTTAGCTCCGCAACCCCTGCTTCGGCCTGCGCGACGCGCTGCGGGATTTGCTGCGGAGCTTGGATGGAGCGCTGCGTAGGGCGCAGTTGTGCCACGGTCCCTGTGGGTGTTGCGGATGTTGCACTTGTGAATGCCGGATTTGGTGATTCCAAACCTCTAGACACTGCACCCATAGATGCTGCACCCATAGATGCTGTACCTGTAGATGCTGCACCCATAGATGCTGCACCCAGCCACAGCAAGCTGCCTAGAAAACAACCGATTGAGCCACAGGAAACACGCATAGTTAAAACTCTAAACAAAAAGCAGAAGGCACCCTAAAGGTTTTATCTCAAATCGTTCCGCCTAAAGGTATAGGCTTAGACCATACAAAGGGGATGTTCTCAGGATCACAGACAGGAGGGAACAGCCTTCATTAACCACGCTTTGGACTCAGCCTAAAAGGGCTAAAACCATCTTTTGGGTTAATCAAGCAGCACCCAGACAAAGCTTAAATCTTGACGGGGAACGCCCCTGAGCAGCCTGGTGCGATCGCCTATAATGCAGTTTTGATCAAGCATACACGCGCTCATGGATAAATATTTTCGGATCGAGCTGCTGGAGCAAACCCCCAACCCCCAGCGCCTCATCTGGCGGTCGGCTCACCAATGCGTTTGCGAGGGCCCGGCCATCGATGACCCCGCACCCGACGAAGAAAAAGCTGGGGAATATGCCGTGAAGCACCTGCTGGCGGGCGATCGCGGCCACTGGAGTCCGTTTGAAGCGCCGCAGATTTCGCTGAACGTCATCGGGTTTAATCATCGCACGATGCAGCAAATTACCCGCCACCGCGTCGGCGTGCATTTTTCGGTACAAAGCCTCCGCTATACTAGCGTCCGGTTTTGCGAGTTTGCCCAAAATCCTACCGTAGAAGACCTGGAATCGCTCGTGTATTTTCGTCCGGTTGGTGAGTATCGCGATCGCCAGGGCAAGCGCTACACCTACACCGAGGGCGATCGCCAGGCCGACATGGCTCTGGCCACCCAAATGCTCCAGCACTACGCCCGCAAGATAGATGCAGGCTATTCCGAAGAACATGCTGCGGGGCTGCTGCCGATGGACACGCGCCAGCACTGGGTCATGAGCTTCAACGTGCGATCGCTCTGTCATCTGCTCGACCTGCGCTCCAAAGCCGATGCCCAACTCGAAATTCGCCAGCTCTGCGAACTGGTCTGGCCCCATTTTGAAGCCTGGGTTCCGGCGATCGCCCACTGGTACAAAACCAACCGCTGGGGCAAAGCCAAGCTCTCACCCTGAGGATTTCCTAATCGCAACGATTACGATTTCAAACTACGTTTGAAGGACAGAATCCTTTACCCTGAGTATCAGACGGTTCACTTGAAGAGTATTCGCCGTAAACTGCTAACAGGTGTCTGACGGTTGCCTCATGGTTCCTAACCGTTGCCCAACCGTTGCCTAATCGTTGACAGTTTGCCCACTGTATCGCGTTTGACTGGGGATTTTTTACGATGCTGATTTTGCCAGGTTCTGCGGTTCGCGTAACAAATGTGGATGACACTTACTATGGCTTTCAAGGCTTGGTGCAGCGCATCAGCGATGGCAAAGCAGCGGTGCTGTTTGAAGGCGGAAACTGGGACAAGCTCATCACCTTTCGCCTGTCGGAACTGGAGCTCGTAGACGCAACAGCAGGCCGCAAAAAAGGGAAATAGGCGCAACGTTCTAGATCGCAATGTTCTAGGTAGGATTTTGCACAGAAACAGTGCAGATAATGAGGCGAACGCTGCTCAAATCCTGGATAAACTTGTACAAACTCGCCTAAAAAAGTGCATTTGTACGCTAGTTGCGGTATGAATGAGAAAGGTTCTGGACGCAAGTTTGAAACTCAAGTTTGAAACTCAGGCTTGAAACTCAAGTTTGAAACTTAAGTCCAGATCGTTCGTTCATGCTTGAACTCTGGATGGTTGACCGATGCGCCTGCCGCTGCCGGATGCTGCTCACCAAACGCGATCGCCCGATTACCTAGCCGAAGTCATCGAAACCGCCACCACGGAGTTTCTGGCCCAATGCCTGGAGCCAGATGATTTGAACTTTGCCGTGATGCCGCCCTTCGGCAGTTGGGTCAAGTCCAGCGACGAAGAATCGGGCAATCAAATCTATGCGGTGGTCTATCACGCCACCACCAGTCCCATCGATTCTGTCCACCGGGCGCGGGCGCTGGGCCTGTCGCTCGCCGACCTGCGAGAGCAGCAGCCGCAAATCTTTGCCATGCTGAAAACGGAGTTTCGGGCGGCGATCGTTGGCTTTCGTCCCCGCGCTTCCGGTCGCAATGGCAAGACCCGCCTCAGCGAGACGGTCTATCAGCATTTGCCGCCACGCCCGCCCCAGATTCACCAAGCGGTCTATGCCTGCACGCCAGCAGAAATCATCCACTTCAGCGAACAGTTCGACTTTTTGCGGACGCTGCTGCAAGTGAGCAATGCCCCCGTCGAAGCGCTGATCGCCGCCGCCATCCGCGATATTTACCAACTGCGAAAGGGCGATCGCCCTTGGCTAGTGCAAGCCGGCCGCAGCCTCAGCCAAATCTTAAAAGACGACTACGATCGCCTGCGGATTATCCTCAGCCAGATCTATCTGCAACCCGCAGAGTAATGGGGTGATAGGCTCATTAAGAGCAGCCATTCTCGCCCTGATTGGCCGTCCGCATTGCGCCCAATAGCGTCTCAATCACCACACAACGCCGCACCCCTCCGGTCGCGGGCACCGACAGCGTAATCACAATCGGCAAGTTGGTGGCAGGCGTAATGTCCTGAGGGCCAGCAATAGGGCCACCCGTAGTTCCAAACGTAATGGTAGTTGCAGCAGTAGGAGTAACCGTCATCCCAACACTACCCTGGCCAATCCTCCGGACTTCGCTCAACACATTAATGGTCGGGTTTGCCCCTGTATTCAGGGTCACCTGCTTGGGATAGCGCGTCCGAATGGCTTCGTCCTGCGCCTGACGGAGGGCTTGCAGCACGTCATTAGTAGCGTTGCCCAATCGCTGACGATTCAGCAGGGCCACCCAACTGGGAGCTGCGATCGCCGCCAAAACAGATATCAGCACCACCACCACGATGACTTCGGTCAGAGTAAACCCTGCTGCTGCTTGATTATTAGATTTATTGGGTTTATCGGGTTTATCTGATCCAACCTGGGCTGAGGGCGATCGCCCAAAAGACCGCTGCAAAAACCAATTCATCACGCGCCTCCTGAGACTGGGATACCGCTCACACTGAACCGAACTGAGAAAGCAGAACAAACCTTGCGCTAGGGCCCCGCACCAGACGGATTCCGCTCCAGCACAGCACGACCCAACACGCGCGTTTGCAATGTCGTTGTAAACTCGCGGTCTGAATTAATGCCTGGTCGCCCAAAGGCATTCCCCCGAATAAACAGCGAAACGTCTCGGAATTGGCTGGTCAACGTTTCATTCGTCACACAGGCATACAGCCCGCCCCGGTAGGTTGTAGCCGCCGTTTCTGGAGAAATGTTATATCCAGTTGGACAGTTCGGCGCAGGCACACCCAGCGCATTCGCCGCTTGCCCATCATCCACAAAATCCACCAGAACGGCCCAATTGCCCCCAAGTGCTTCTCCAGTAGCGGGCTGCCACGAAGCAAACGAGCCACTGGCTGGAGCCGTATAGCCCCCTGTTTTACTCCAGTTCGCGCCCGAACCTGTAAACTCCGGCAGCACATACCGCACAATTCGCGCCCGCCCCCGCCAAATTCCTGTGTTGCTCGTCGTCAGTGCATACACAATCAAAGAATAGGAACTACCCGTAACGCAGGGCACTGGATAATTGCCTGCCACAACCTGGGTAGTTCGGCAGCGCTCCCGCAGCGCGTTGGGCAAGGGATCTTGCTTCCAAAAGCCGATAACGGGTGTGCTGTTGGCAGGCAGTACGCCATTCAGCGCATTTTGCAACCCAGGGCAGCCCGGCTCCGGAGGCACAGCAGCCGGATTGGCCGCAATACCCGCGCCCAAACAGCGTCCGCGATAGACAAACGCTGCCTCGCGCAGTTCCGCAGAAATGTAATCCAGGGCTTGCTGCATTTCTCGCTGGGTTTCCGAGCGAGATGCCTCGCGCTGATCGGCGGTCAGCAGTTCCACCACCAGATACATCAGCCCCGAAACGATAATGCTGCTGATAATCGCGACAACGAGCAGTTCTGAGATCGTGAAACCTGCCGTCGAAGCCGCTGGAGAACTTCGCCGCCGCTTCAACAACCCCCTAATCCCTGCTGCCAGACGCTCCCCCATCCCCGTTTTAGCCATAGTCGCTGCTCTTCTCAAGATGTTCGCCAGATGTTCGCCAGATGCTCGCTAGATACTTGTCGGATATTTGCGACAAGTCGCGCGGCATTCACATAACCTTCGATTCAGTAGACGGACTAATCGACTCAAGGAACTAGCCAAATCCCATCACCAGGTTCACATCTCCCAAAGTAGCCCTTGAAGTGCGCCATGCATCAGGGACAAGGCGTGCCGCCCTGCTGATGAAGCTGACAAAGCGTCGTTCCTTGATCGCTCCAGGTCATGCGCGGATACAGCGCCACCAGCGGACGTACCCGCTGACTGCCCGTGCCAGAGGTGATGTTGAGTGCCGCAGGCTGCACCGGAGTCGTCATGCTGCCAAAGTTGTCTCGAGCAATGGCTGAGTAGACGCGAACGCCGAGGATGAAGCTGTTTTGCCTTGTGCCGCCGGGAGCAGTGTCGTTGGGGTTGACGCTGCGAAATACCTGCATATAAAACTCGGGCGCACAGGGGTCGCCGTTCAGCGTAATGCCGTCGATATCTATCGGGATAGCTTGGAGTGCGCCTACCCCAGAGCCAGTGTATTGATTGGCCAAGCCCGTATTGACACATTTCCGCACACCCGCAACCCCTGTTGGCGGGCCAACGTTTGCGCCGTTTGTGAATGCCCCTGCTGAGGCAGGCAGATTTGTGGCGTTGTGTCGGCCGCTGGCAACCAGCGCTTGGATACGATCGATCTCGTCTTGGGCGATTTGAAACGCTTGCTCAGCGCGACGGTTCTGCGCCCGCGAGGCAGACGCAATGAATAAAGGCGGCAAGATCAGCGTCGCGGTTACGGCAATAATCGCAATGCCGACCAGACATTCCAGCAAAGTCACGCCTGCCTCGGACGAGCGGTTCGAGCCGGACAAGGACTGAAGCCGTCGGCCGCACTGGCTCAACGCCTTGACAAGAACGCGGCTCTTTGCATTTGTTCTCTCAGAGTCAAGCGTTGGAGAGTTCGCAGTTGAGAATTTCATGGTGATTGACCTCTCAATTACGCAGGACACGGACGACGGTTAGCAGCGGGCAACGCGCCCTGAATTGCGCCGCAAAGCTGCCGAATATAGGGGTCGTTGGCAGGTGGTTCGCTATAGAACTCGCTGCGGATCGAGCGAACGGTGACAAATCGCTGGGCGATTGGCCCCGCTGGCGCAAGCTGTAGACCCACGTCATACCCCCAGCGTCGTAGCGGCGGCACGTAATAGCGAATTGCCTCATTGACCACTGGGTTTGTCCCCACTTCCCAGGCATCCTGGTCAAAGGGAGCCGTCGCTTGCTGACTAAAGCTCAGTTGGAGCAGCGAACCCGAAATGAACAGCGGCGAGTTGTTTGTCCAGTCTTCATTAAATCGAGGGAAGTTGTGCAATCCGCCGTAGGACTGGTTTGCGCGAGAGGGAACTAGACCACTGATAATAATGGAGTTTACTCGTGTATTTGGCAGCGCTGGAATCAGAGGACGGTTATCCGTAATCGGATAGTAGGCTCCCAGGTAGCGAGGGTTCGCAGTGACCCCCAGAACAGCACGAAGAGGGACTCCCTGCGGATGGACAATGATGGGAGAGTCACCTTCTTGGGGCTTTAGCGTTGCTGTTGCCAACGTTCTGAACATGCTGTCCGCGTAATTGGTTCGCATCCAGCGTGCGGTCGGGTTACCGTTCTGATCTCGAACAACGTCGAGCGTATTGGGTGCGGCAGCAGTCGTGCCCGTGGCAAACGCAGCAGAGGCAGGTCCTGCATCGCTAGGACGCGAGAAATTTAGATAGGTCGTGCGATCGCCATTTCCCTGACAGCCGTATCGAGCAGAGGTCGCACCTACTCTTACACCATTGCGTGCATCAGCTAGGGTTGCAGCTTGCCCGACTCCAACGGTCAGGAAGACATCCTGCATACTGCCGTCGCAGGAGTTGTCCGACAGAATCGTGATCGCGTCTGCAAGAACTTCGCTGGGTCGCCACAAATCTCCGGCACGGGCAAAGTTGGTATCAATTTGAGCCAGGGTGCGGTTGTGGAAGTTGGCGTATCGCTGCTGTGCGTCGTAAGTCAACAGGTTCGTAAACTCTTGAAGTTCAGTTCCAGCAGCATTTTGGTGCAGGTTGAAGTTGCCCTGGATGTAAACCGGGTTATCAGAGATAAAGGACAAGCCACGCCCGTTATCTCCAGGACGATCAAGCCGAGAGCCGTTCTTGAGACGGAACCCGTTTGGACGACGATCCGGGTCGGGGTAGTAGTCCACCGGTTTCGGCGTCACACCGTTGTTTTCATTTAAGGGCGGGTCAGTTGATCTGAACGCATCCACATTCCCTGTGTTCATCCGACAAGTTGCGTCTGTTCGTAGGTTCTGTTCAGAGTCGCAGCTTGGCCAGTCTGCCGGGGACGGACGGACGATGGTAGCCTCAGAGACAGCATCTTCGCGGAAGGCGTAGACAATCCCTGTGACAGGTAGCCAGCGATCGCTCGTCAGTCCGTTTGTAGCCCGACGCAGCAAATCTAGATTCACGTCTAGCACGCGCACGCTGAGCAGTTCACGGCCGTTCATCAAGGCAGCATCTTTGAAGCCAACGCGGCGGAAAGTGCCATTGGTGGGGCTACCTCCCAAGCTATAGCGAGAGCAATTCTCTGTGATACAGACCTTAATCAGAGTGTCGCGGTTGTTATTTGGGGTTAATTCGGCCGTGCTGCCCGCAGGAGCCGCCGTCAGGTTTTCAAACGGCAGCACCCAGCTTGCAGCAGGACGAGGCAGCAGGCGCACTGCTTCCGGACGCACCGGCTGATAGGTGACGCTGGCATTGCGAGCTAGCAGATAGGCATCGTTTGCCGCATCAGCTTGGTCACGGGCAACAGTGCCACCGCCGTTTGCTAGCGGGCCTGCGGCATCCGGGTGAGCGCCCGTGCCGGTATCCAGCGCCCCCCCCAGCGTGGGAAACAGGTTATAGAGCGAAGGATAGAAGGGGCGATTAGAGCAGAGATACTTGATGGAATCACCAGAGTTGACACCATTGTTGGCCCACATCTCGCGGCAAGTTTTGCCATCGCCATAGAAGCCTGCAACCTGCACCGCCCCTCCAGGCGCGCGGGAAGCGTAGGTTTCCGCTGAGTCAGCCAGGTTATCGTAGCCAAAGAAACCCCACTGGCGATCGCGCGCGACCTGCTCTTTGGAAATGATCATCTGAGCCAGTCGGATGTAGTTGTTCATCTGGTCAGCCGTCAGGGTTCCACCGCCATTGGGGAAACTGTAGGGCGTTCCAGATGCAACAATCTGATCGCGCCACTGCTGCATCAGGGCAATGACGGTTTCGGGCGATCGCGGACGTTCAATAGCACCTCGGTCCTTCACCATAATGCCAAAGTCGTTGCTATTGGCTGCCGAAAGCGGGCCAAAGGGGCTGACTCCGCGATCGAGGGCGCGAATGACACCCCGAAGCCCTGCGTAGAACTGGGCAGACAAAGCTGGATTGGTGAAGGCCGTGTTTTCGTCTGCCTGAGTTGCATAGGCATTCCCCAGAGGCACCCCCGCCGCATTCGGATCAAATTTTTCCAAATAGTCCAGCTGATAGGCCAGCATCCCCATCGTGCAGGCAGAGGTATAGAGCGTAGACTTATCCGCTGGGCTGAGGTTCGCAAAAGACGTACCTGCCGCCATCCGAGCAATGACTCGACGCAGGATTGAGAAGTCGCCCCACATCGAGAACCAGGGGTAGGGGTGAACCTGCTGATCTTGAACAGGCGTGAAGGATGGTGCGCCGCCGCGCGGATCGCCCGCGAAGTTGGCTAGGTTTTGCAGCGCCAGCATGGTTGGCGTATTTAGCGCACTGAACGCATTGGCAGGCGGGAGGTTGTATTCCCATCCATTGGTTCCACGTCCCCGCAAAAAGTCAGAAATGACTGAACCTGGGGTGTTATACGGCGCTGAAAACCCGCCTTCTATATTGAGCGCCAGGTTCTCGAAGGTGGCACTGCGGTCGAGCGTGCCTGCCGTGCCAGGGTGAACCGTGAGAGCAAGACAGGCCGCAGGGCGATCGCGGTCGGCGGAGGTTTCTGCTGTGTCCCGATGGTAGATCGCGGCCCCCTGTACAGCGGGAAGGTTGTCGTAGAGCGATCGCCGCTGCCGAGCTTCATTACAGCGGTTTGCATTGTTCGTCAAGCAACCTGGCCAGGGCTTCAGGGGTTCATGAATCGCCGTGTCCCTGGGGAACGGGCCACCCCAGCCTGCGGCATCCCCCAGTTCCAAGCGCTGCCCGACGATGATCCGCATTCCTTCGTTGCGGGCGCGGCGTTCCCAATAGCCATCCAGACCCACCGCACTTTCATCCTGCCCAACGCCGGGCGTATTGCCGACGAGTCGAGTTTGGGTGGTAGGAATTTGCTCCCCAATCAGACCTGGGATTGAAGTCGCTGGGTCGTCTTCGCGTCCGCCATAGGTCGGCTTGGGCCCATAGCGGTCATCAGCGCGGTAGGAATCGTCTACGTAGGGCGGGTTCTCCTGCGGCGGCTGAATCAATCGTCCCTGACCGTTTCGATTGAGGACTGTACCTGCCCAGCCAGGACGCGAAGCCGTGGGGTTTGCCAAGCCCCTTGAGGCAGACCGAGCCTCAGTCTGCAAAATAACTGGGTCTAGCGCGTAGTCTACGGGTGTGTTATTTCCCAAGTTGACCGAGTGCGTCCCTGGGGTGAGGTTTGCGTTGCTGGGGTTAATCCCATAGCCCTCATAAAGCTCAAATGTTGAGTTGTCGTCATTAAGGCTGCTGTTGTTGTTCAGCTTCGCAGCTAGGAATTGCCCTCGAAAATCGATTTGCCCCGCAGCGTTTTTGGTTTCTACCGTACTCACCTCCGAGGCATCGGCGCTGTAGAGGCATGAAAACCGAGAGCTAATCATGTAGCTCCGGAAACTACCGTTGCCAATGATGATGTTGCCTTCGGAGTGCATCGCGCCGTTCCAGTTAAACGCAGGACCAGGGAAGATCTCCAGGTCGTTGCGGAACCAAGCTCCCCATTTGTTACCCTGCTCCACTGTGCGGTCTTGCTGAAACTCCAGCGCTGCCACAGGTCGGTTGGGCGTATTGGGCTGGACATATACGTCAACCTGGAAGTTTTTCCGCAGCAGAGAGGTATTGTTGCCATCCGGTAGCCAGCCCCGTCCAACACCGTCAGCAGTTGCGGCGACGGCTCCGGTAGAGCAGGCATTATTTTGAGAACTGTTGTTGCTCAGGGGGCCGTTGCGAACCTCCTGGCGACGTGCCCGCCCTGGGTTTGTGCCACTGCCGCGAATCGCGGTGTCACTGGTGTCCTGAATATTGTTCAGGTCGGTTTTGTAGAGAATCGAGTAGGCGACCGTTGCGTCGTTTGTGCCGTCGCCATCGGTGTCGGTGGGATAGCGCCACGCATTGTCCACAATGCCGTCTCCGTCCAGGTCAATGCGCGTTTCACCTGGCAGTGTGTAGGGGTCAAAGGTCGGGTTCGCCAAGCTGGAAGGATGGCGGGGAACCGTGACAGTCGTTCCGGGAACGACTGTACCTGTGTTTAGCATCATCCCCAGCAGCCAAGTTTCCGATGGAATACCACTGGGGAAGCGGGGGTCGCGGCGGGGGTCAAACAAATATTCTAGCTTTGCCTTAGCACGGTCAATCGTGGGCGTGGCGGTGTTATAAACGACGCGCTGCTGCCGTTCTCCAATCGTCTGCACCGTGCGCGTGTAGGTGCGGTAGCCAATCGAGCCAACCGTCAACAGCACCACCAGCAGCAGCAAAATAGTTGTTGGCAGCACAAAGCCAGCCTTGGCTGAAGCGCGATTTAGGCTGAGCCAGTTGTGAAATAGCCAGAGGACACTGCGCCGAATGCCTCGCTGGATACGCTGGGTGACGGCACGATGAACCTGATTCAAGCCGCTGTGGATGGCCCTGGTGAACTTGCGGGTTGACATAGCTGCCTTCCTCTTACCTTCCTTGTGGGACGGGTTGGTAGATAAACGTTGGGATTTACGAAACGGGATTGACTGCGCCTAAGCCGAGGACGACAGGAACAGAGACGCTGCCGTGGAGAAATCGGATGAGGGAAGCAATTCAGGGAAACACTCTGGGGGAGACGCACTCTCTAGGAAACGCTGACTCTAGGGACACGCTGGGTGCTGGGAAAAGCTGGATGGGCGATCGCCCCTGACCCCACCCCAAGCCCAAAGCAGTAGCTTAGAAAACAACTCAAGAAACCACAGTGTTAACAATTGAACAGCGCAAAATCAACAGGGAAAACACGAAAATTTGCTAATGCGGGCAAGAATGACCATCAGTACAGATCTCTAAAGCCAGTTATGAATGACACTAGGTATCAGTGATATCAGAGTTTAATATATCAAATCAACCGTGTTAAGGAATGTGGCCGCAGAAACCTCCAAACTTGTCTGGGCAGCTTGCACAAGTTAATTGCACCAATTGCATGAGCTATGCACAAGCTAATTGCACAGCGAAACTGCACGAGTAGAGCTTGCCAGTAGAGCTTGTTTAGTGAGCTTTTGGGAACAGCAGCAGAACTGGTTTCAAACTTCTTTTGAAAACGCCAAGACACCAAATGCAGGTCGCGCAATTTCCCTTTTACAAAGGGTTTGGGACTGCATTTGAGCTAGCTTAGCAAGCAAAAGAGTACCCTCCTAAGGGTAAAAAACGATCAGCCTGGGAAGGGAAATTTAAGAGCCGCTCAGCTTGCTAGGCAATGTCTTAAAACTTTCTAGGTCGTTGATTGCCTTGAGTCGATCCCCCTTAAATCCCCCTTAATAAGGGTCGGTTCGGCTCGGTTCCCCCCTTTTTTAAGGGGGGCGAGGGGGGATCAAAGGGCTTCAAAACACGCCCTTGACTACCGAAACAGTATCTAGGATCTCGGCTCTACTGGCGTTTTGAGAGAAAGCGGGGGGGCACTGGATGCAGACGCAGCAGCGCCAGAGGGCGGCGGGGGTTGCCCCATCCCATAGGTGAGTGCATAGCTCCGGGCGAGTAGCCACAGCCACAGCGACGGATAGCGTGGCTCCAGCCAGGGCTGGATCTGGCGGGCAAACCCCGGTAGCCATTGAAATAGCCAGCTCAGGAGTGCAGCTAGCGTAAAGCTGAGATAGCTGCCGACCCAGCGCAGCAGATCTGCCGGGCCCGCCAATTCCCAAATCCACAGCAGCAGTGCGGGATTAGTGCGAGCTGCTTTAAGCGCCATGCGGTTAAATGGCACCCAACCCGCACGGTCTTTGATAAAGCGATCGCTCACTTGGGGATCTTCGTCTGCCAGGATGCCAAAGAACGTGTTGAGCATGGCATTGACCCGCTGCGGCGCGACCCATTTCCCAGTCGGCACCATCATGCCTTTGGAAAACAGCCAGGTGACGGCGATGTTGCTCTGGAAGGCGCGAATTTGCTCCAGGTGGGAGGCTTGCAGCAGATCATGGCGCAGGGCAGTGTCGAGCAAGTCCGTGAGCCGGGGCAAGTTTCGCACGAGCGATCCGAAGCCCGTGAACACCAGCGGCGACTGGAGCGACGCTGCATCGCCAATGGCAATCAGGCGGTCGAAGGCCACGCGGCGATCGCTCTTGATTCCGCTGAAATGGCCTGGAATGTAGCCAAACGTAGCCTTCCGCCAGGTCAGCTTATCCAGATCGCAGCGGCGATACTCTGGCAGGATGGCGAAGAAATCCTCGTACATTTCCAGCAGAGAGCCGGGGTTGTCAGGATGCACTTGGTGGTAGTGGAACAGATAGAAAGTCAGTTCTTCCCCGCGCCCCGGAAACAGTTCCCAAATCAACTGTCGCCCGCGGGAAATGTCGCCGTGGCTAAACAGCACATCGCCATAGCGGGCATCCCATACGCCTGGTTCAAAGCCGCGCTCGACCACCGCGCCCACCGTGGGACATACGCTGTCAAACGTGCGATCGCCATTCAGTTGCCACGCGATGGGGGAAGCCGTGCCCATTGCGTCTACCAGCAGCCGCCCAGTTGCCACGCGGGATGTGCCCGTTGGCAACTGCTTTGCATAAACCGTCACGCCACCAGGCGCAACGTCCACCCGCTCAAACTCGGTTTCATCCCAGATTTCGCCACCCGCCGCCCGCAGCTTGTCGCCACAGATCTTTAGCAGCTTTTCTGCATCAATGCCCACATTCAAAACCGTCGGCGTATGCAGCACGGGCGCTTTTGCCTGGGGCGGATTGTTGGCATCAAAGAACTTGCTAAAGCCGTCTATATACTCCCGCGCAATTACGCCCTCAAACTCGGCCGGTGTGAACAGTTCCAGGTCGATCAGGCTTTGAAACTCGGCCCGCGAAATATTCCACTCGCGGTTCATCCGGCCAAAGGGCAGCCGCTCGATCAGCAGCACCCGATAGCCGCGTCGCGCCATCACCGCTGCGTGAATAATGCCCAGCGCTCCGCCGATGTAAATCAGGTCGTAGGCAGGTTGCGTCCCTGTATCTTCGACTGCTTCCACCGCAAACACGACCTGCTTGGGCTGCTGGGGATTTCGCACGCTCTCGCGCCAGCGCTGCTCCCACCAGTAGACCCGGTTCAAGTCGTACTCCCCATTCGGAATGCGCTGAAAGTATTTCACCGTCTGGGGATAGTGGGGCGCTAGTGCCTCAAAGATAGATTGATGAGACAGGTCAACCTGCGGCGGCGCGGGGTAGCGCTGGGGAAACTGGACCTGGAGCGCCTGGGTCAACTGCTGCAAAACAGTTCTCTCTCCAGGAAAGGGGCGATCGCCCCAGCGAAACACCTTGAGATACGTTGTGCGCTGCACCGACCAGACAAACCCAGACAGCACTGGCGCGTCGAGGAAGTCATCTCCTAAGTTGCCGCTGGAACCGCTTCTGGCGACAGTTTCCGCCGTGATCAGGAAACCATCGGGGGTGGCAGTGGTATTGCCGACGGCGGGCTGAAACTGGTGCTGAAGCCAGCGACGCACGGCATCCAGGTCAGGCGTAGGCACCTCTAAGTAAAGTAGCTCTGTTAAAGAATCTTTCATCCGATGACGTTGATAACGGCTGGCGAATTCACTGGGCAAGCTCACTGGGCAAGCTCACTGGGCAAGCTCACTGGGCAAGCTTACTGGGCAAGTTCATTGGGCGAATTCACTGGGCAAGTTCATTAAGGAGACAGAGTTGACAGAATTGAAAATTGCGCTACACTTCACCAATACAACAGAATACTTGAAGAAAGTTTAAGACTTCTCATTTTACCTTTTGACCCACCAGCCATTTAAGGTTTCACGTCATCTAGCTTCTAAGCTCTGAGAGCCTCAACTCTGAGAACTTCAAGCCTGAGAGCGTGTCTTTTGATTAACTGGGGCATTTCTGCCTGACTATGAATTATCCCATTCCGAGTAGTTCTCAAGAAGTCGTTGCCCTCCGCCAGCAGCCCGTAGACGATGAGCTGGTGGCAGCGGCGATCGCCGGAGTCATCTACGTCGCGCGATCGCAGGGAC
This sequence comes from Thermoleptolyngbya oregonensis NK1-22, assembly GCF_032705245.1. Taxonomy (GTDB): domain Bacteria; phylum Cyanobacteriota; class Cyanobacteriia; order Elainellales; family Elainellaceae; genus Thermoleptolyngbya; species Thermoleptolyngbya sichuanensis. The sequence goes on along the minus strand of NZ_CP053540.1, from coordinate 4,990,063 downwards.
AAACGCTGGAAGATCTCACCGCCGAGGTTATGGCGGACGATCGCCTGCTGGATGCTGATTTGCGGCGCTGGCTCAGCGATATCGTCTCGCAGGCCTGGGATCAGCTTGCCTAGCGCCCAGAGGTGCGTCGTTTATCGACCCTGTGCTTTACGTAATAACCATTCTGTTGGACAGAAGCATTTTGTTTTACAGGCTGTTTACAAGTTCTGTTCGTAACACCTGTTCGCAACATCCGTTTGTAACAACATCCTGTTTGTAACAACATCCTGTTTGTAACAACATCCTGTTTGTAGCAACATTCTGTTTGTAACCAGAGGGAATACGCTATGCTGAGTGCTTGAACCTCTAGCCAGGATGCAGGCTCATGGGCAGCAACGGTCGCAGCACAAACGGCAAAAGCCAACCGCTTTACGCAACCCGGATTGACCTTTCCTCCGAAATTCGCACAAAAGTCATTGCTATTTTGAATCACTCCCTTGCCTCGACGCTGGATTTGAAAACCCAGGTCAAGCAGGCTCACTGGAACGTCAAGGGATTACAGTTCTACCAACTGCACGAGCTATTCGACGAGATGGCTTCGGAGCTAGAAGAGTATGTGGACATGGTGGCAGAGCGCGTCACGGCGCTGGGCGGGCTAGCCGTTGGAACTGCTCGCACCGCGGCATCGCAGTCTATTCTGCCAGAGTATCCCTTCGACATTTTGGACGGCAAAGATCACGTCATCGCTTTGGCAGAGCGCTATGCTGCCTACGGAAAGCTGGTGCGCGAGTCCATCGACGCGACCGATGAATTGGGTGATGCCGATACGGCTGACCTGTACACCGAGATCTCGCGGGATATCGACAAGCGCCTTTGGTTCCTAGAAGCGCACCTGCAAACTTCGGTGGAGGAAGGGTTGGCCGCCGCTGTGTCCGAAGTCGCAGAACCGAAAGCTAAGAAAACGGCGAAACGGGCAAAGTGAGCGACTGTTCGGGCGAGTCCTAACTTGCCCATTCCTCCCCCATTACTCCTCTTTTGCCTCCGGCTTTAGCAGGGGGAAGGCAATCACGTCGCGGATACTGGCAGAATCGGTCAGCAGCATGACAAGCCGGTCGATACCTGTGCCCATGCCCATCGTGGGTGGCAGCCCATACTCCAGCGCCATCAGAAAGTCTTCGTCTACACCGTGGGCTTCGAGGTCGCCTGCGGCCTTGCGAGCCGCCTGGGCTTCAAGGCGCTGACGCTGATCCACCGGATCGGTTAGCTCAGAATAGCCATTTGCCGTTTCGCGCCCTACGATGAATAGCTCGAATCGCTCCACCAGGCCGGGTTTGCTGCGGTGCGCCTTGGCCAGGGGTGAGTTTTCGACCGGGTAGTCTGTAACAAAGGTGGGCTGAATCAGCGTCGCCTCGACCTTTTGCTCAAAGGCTTCTACCAGCAGGCGACCGATCGAGTCGCATTTGTCTAAATCTTTGAGACCAGCGGCGATCGCCCCTTCTTTTGCCTCCTCCAGCGTCGTGAACTGGGTAAAATCCAGCCCCGTGTGTTCCTGCACTAGCTCGTGCATCGTGACTCTGCGCCAGGGCGGGGTCAGGTCAATGGCTTGCCCCTGGTAGGTGATTTTCAAATCATCGAGGACTGACTTGGCGGCGGCGACGATCATCTCCTCCGTCAGCGTCATCATCTGCTCGTAATCGCCGTAGGCCTGGTAGACCTCGATGGAGGTGAACTCCGGATTGTGCCGGGTGGAAACGCCCTCGTTGCGGAAGATGCGCCCGATTTCAAACACCTTCTCGAAGCCGCCCACCACCAACCGCTTCAGATGCAACTCGGTGGCGATGCGGAGATACAAATCCATCTCCAGCGTGTTGTGGTAAGTAATGAACGGACGCGCTTCGGCTCCCCCTGCCTCCGATTGCAGCACGGGCGTTTCAATTTCGATAAAGCCCCGCTCGGTGAGAAAGCGACGGATGGCAGTGGTGATGAGCGATCGCCGTCGAAACGTCTCCCGCACTTCTGGATTTACGATCAAATCCACATAGCGCTGACGGTAGCGCTTTTCCACATCCGTCAGCCCGTGCCACTTGTCGGGCAGGGGTTGCAGCGACTTGGTGAGGATGGAATAGCGCTGCACGTTAATCGACAACTCGCCCTTCTCGGTGCGCTTGATGGTGCCCGTTGCGCCCAGGATATCCCCCGCATCGGTCAACGTTTTCAGATGGTCAAACGCCTGCGGGTCGAGGTCTGCCATGCCCGCTTCGATGGTCTTTTTGTCGAGATAAAGCTGAATGGTGCCCGTTTCGTCTTGCAGCGTGAAAAAAGCCAGTTTGCCAAAGACGCGACGATTCATCACGCGCCCCGCCACCGACACGACGACCTCTACCTCTTCCCCTGCCGCCAGATCCGCATATTTCTCCTGCAACTCCGCAGCGTGGTGCGTGACATCCCAGCGATAGCCGTAGGGATTGAAACCCAGTTCGCGGAGTTGGGTGGCTTTTTCAAGGCGGGCAGCGCGGAGATCGTCGGACGACATTAGATTCAGAAGATTAGATTAGAAGTTTAGCGATGTATCGGGTTAACGGGGGTTCAGTGTCCAGGCTGGGGCTTCTGGACGCTAGTCTCGCTGGTGGGAGAACTGGTATGCCCCGACGGCAGAGAGGGCGATCGCCACCGTCAGCAGCACTGGAATACTGTACCAGGGAAACTGGCTCAGCGGCAGATAAGCGGCAGCGCGGAGTCCAGTGCTTGTATAGGTCAGCGGCAGCAGGTAAACGATGAACTTGAGAATCGCAGGCAGGGTTTGCGGGTCAAAAAAAGTCGCGCCCAGAAACGACATAGGCACAATCAGAAAGTTATTCAGCAGCCCCACACCCTCCAGCGATTTCACATTCAGCCCCACAATCACGCCCAGCCCCGAAAACACGGCGCAGTTCAGCACCAGCACCAGCAAAAACAGCGGACTGATAAAGCCCAGGTTGCGGGTAAACAGCAGCGCAATCAGAATCACTGAAGCCGAGGTCATCAGCCCCCGCAGCACGCCCGCCATCATCTTGCCCAGGAACAGCGCCAGGGGATGCACAGGCAGCAGCAGGATTTCTTCAAAGGTTTTGCTATAGAGCCGCTCGCCGCAGATGGAAAACGTTGTGCCGCCGAAGCTGATGGTCATGGAGGACAGGGCGACCATTCCCGGCAGGATGAAGTCTAGGTAGGTATTGCCGACGGGAGGCTTCATCGCCGAGTCGAGGGCGCTGCCCAGCCCCAGCCCAAAGGCGAGGATGTAGATCAGTGGCGAAACCAGGCCCGATGCGGCGACCTGGGCGATTCGGACTCGCAAGTCAAGCCAATCGCCCCAAAAGACGGTCAGTGCATCTTGCAGGATGTTACTGATAAGAGACGTTTTGCGAATTTGTCCAAATTCCAGCGAGGGTTGCGCGGTCACAGCAGCGTGGGTAAATGTTACTCCTAAATTTTACATTTCTTAGGACTTTCCGATCTGATTAGGACTTATGCAGTTGAACAATTTCTCGCAGGCTGCGCCCACCAGAAACTGTCCAAAATCCAGAAAGCTTATTGCAAGTGCGTAAGTCCTACTGGATTTTGGATTTTGGTTTGGCGATTTTGGATTGTCAGTCCGAGCCGCTGTAGCGCTTTCAGCAATTTGATCAGGAGGTTCGGGAGCCAATGGTGCTTCTCGTCAGGGCAGCGACGGCAGGCTGCTATTCGCCTTCTGTGCCCGTCTTAGCTACTGAGGAACTAGCTCAGTGTTGATTTCGTTGACGATGCGGCGCTTTAGCTCGACGGATTCTGAGCGCGGCAGCAGGTCGAAGACTTCCCGCAGCACGTCGTCAATGCGCTCGTAGGGAATGACTCCCGATTCATTCAGCACCACCTTGCCTGCCTTGTCGAACACGACTGTTTGGGGGGCATAGCCCGTTAGGTAATAGCCAGGTTCGCTGGGGTCGTATTGATCTTTGACAGGAATAGAGTCGATGCTGATGGGCAGGATGTCGGCAGCGCGGCCGTAGAAGGCATCGAGTTGGGAAATGACGGGGGCAAACTGCTTGCAGTCGGCGCTGTCGTCTACGTATAGCACCAGGATAGCGGGCGTATGGGTGCGGAGCGAGTCAGACAGCTTGAGGCTGGGCGGCACCAGGGAGCCGTTGCCTGCGTAGAGCGGGAAGATGTTGCCGTCGTAGTGATCATCTGTGAGGCTGGCGATCGCCGGATTGCCACCCAGCAGCATACTAGCCAACACCAGAACGAGCAAGAGCAATCGCTTTGCCCACACAAGCCTCCGAAGTTGAGCGATCGCCGGACACATCATTATGTTTTTCAAACCGCTTCTAAAAGCCATCGCACGTTTAACGTCTTTTAACGTTCCGAAATATCCTGTCCTATTGTGACATTGAGTGACGTGCAGTAACGGTCGCGGAGGGGGAGACGTAGGGGCGATCGCCCAGACTCCGACGGTCTAGCCCGGTCTAGCTCCCCGCCTGCTGTTCTTGAAAGCTCTGGATTACCTGTTGCAGCGTTGGCTGATTTTTCTCGAAATCGGCAGGCGGTGTCCAGGCGAGGATCTGGGCAAAGCGGGTCGGCGTTTCCACCACCGTATGCAGATACAGCACGTCAATGTTGTTGAGCGAGCCGCGCACCTGATACTGCACGGCTGGGTTGCCGCCCACCTGGGAAACGGGCGTGGGGCCACTGACTTCGGATTTTTCCAGTCGCCGCGTCAGGTAGCCGCGCGTGATTTCTGCATAGGTCTCGCGCTGCATTCCGCGAAACTCTGCCTTGGGCTGAGTCAGCACAATCAGATACATCTGCTCTGCCCGGTTCGACGCTTCCAACTGGGCGCGATCGTTCAGTTCGTCGTCTTTGACCCAGCCCGACGGCAGCGTTATCGCAATCTGCCCGTCTTCGGAAATCAGCCGATCCTGGGTCGGCAACGGCAAATTCGCTGGGGGCGGCGGCAGCGTCAGCACGATTTCCTCTGGCTGCGGCTCTTTCTCTGGAGGGGTGGGCGTGGGAACCAGGGTTGCGGCGATCGCCAGCCCGCCCAGCAGCGCCAGCGGCACGCTTCCTTTTACCCATCTTGGAATATCTTTCAAATGCGTTATGTCCTCATCTTGCTTAAACTCGCCAAGCTAGCGTCCCCGGCTCCGTCCATACCGCCGCTCTTGGCGATCATAGCGCCCATCCTGCACGACGTTGTTCACGCCTTTGATGATGCCGCGCCCGATCAGCCCGATACCGCGCCCGATCACCTCCGTCAGCACGTAAATCACGCCGCTGCCCAGCACAGAGATAACCGAACGCAGCCGAGGGGCGATCGCATCCCGCGTTTCCAGAGCCAGCGTGACCGCATAGGGCAGGCCCGACAGTTGTTCTAGCTCGTCGCGGCGGGGCGCGTAGATCGATTCCTGCTCAATGCCCCGCAGCCGCAGCACAAACAGACGGTATTGACTCTCAAAAATATCCTTTGGTTCTGCGAAGTAGCGCTGCATCCGGTAGCGCCAAGACAGGTCATTGCGAAACCGCTCAATGCCCCGACTCGACAGCAGCCGACGATCATAAAACGACTGCTTGATGTCTTCTACATCGGCAAAGCGATTGAGCAACGGCTGCACGACAGCGTTGGCAATCTGAATCATCGTGTGGCTGAGCAGCAGCCCAGCCCGCCGCACCGCTTCGGGATTTCCGGCTGCGTAGGGCACACCGTCGATCACCAGCGGAGCCTGCACCAGCAAGTGCGCCAACAGGTCGCTGAATAGCGGAATCTTGCTGAGAATATCCGCCTGCACAATTGCCTGGTCGGCCAGCAGGTAGGGCGCAATTTCCACCTCCTGACCCGACAGCGCCAGCGTGCGATAGCGACCAAAAAACTCCACCGTCGTCGCCTGCCACAAATCCGCCAGCAGTTGGGGCTGCATGTCTGACAATCGCTGCTCTGGCACTTCGGCCACCCGCAGGTCATCCAGCAGGTCGTCTAGCTTGCGTAGCACCAGTCCAAACAACTCGCGCTTGCGATCGCTCCGCAAAATGTCTGTTTCCAGGGGCAAATCGGTGAGGTTGTCCAGATTGCCCTCCAGCGTTGCCAGCACCCGGTTAAATAAAACAGCCCGCATTTCACGAGAGGCTTGGGCCGTGGCCGTGGTCAGCGCGGGCTGGGGTGTGGCCGCCAGAGCCGTGGGGCGATTTCCCTCAGAAACCGATTGACCCGCAGACGCACCAGATGCAGGCTGGGGGCGGCCAGGGCGCGACGAAGATGCTGGACGGGCGATTCCCGTAGGGGTCGCTTCGCGAATCGCCGCTGGTGTAGCAGGGATGCTGAGGCTGGGCACGGGGTCTGGCGGCACAGCATCCGGTGGGGTAGGAACCGTGGGCAGCGAAGGCTCCGAGATGGTTTCCAGCAGTTCCGGCGTGGCCAGCATCCGCAGCACGATCCACCGCGCCGCCCGCAGTTCTCGCCTGCGCCCCAGCAACACCTGCCGCTGCAAAAACGACAATCGGCGGCTCCGGAGCTGCGCGGTGATCAGGGCGATCGCCTGATCGATTTGCTCTAGCCCCGACTGGCGCAGCGTCCGCTTTAAATAGCTGGCTTGGGACACGCGACGCGACAGCACCGGCCCGCGAGCCGCCGTTGCGCCACCACCCGCCAGCCCAGAGGAGGCCATCCAGTAGGGTTCCCCCGCGGCCACTTGCCGCAGGCATTTGGCGATCGCCCCGGGTTCCGCCCCCTTCAGGCAAAAGCCCTGCGCCCCCGCCCGCCGCACCGCATCCACCAAAATCGGCTCTGCCGTGGAACCCAGCACCAGCACCGGGATTTGCGGAAACATTGCCCGCAACTGCTGACACAGCGCCAATCCCTGCACCCGCGCCGGATTCGTGCGCCCCAGTTCCAAGTCCAGCAGCACCAGATCCACCGTTTCGCCCTGGCTTGTGCCCGTGTCTAGGCGCGTGCGAATCAGCAGCGGCGCGTCTTCTCCACTGCCAGACTCAATTCCCACGCGAAACTCAGGAAACTGCTCCAGCCACAGCCGCAACCCGCCGCGAAACACCGCATCGTCGCTAATCAACGCAAGCTGGAGCGGGCGGGTGAAAAACACATCGGCAGAACGCGAGGTCATGGGCGGGGCGAGAGGATGGGGGAAGCTTAATAAACTTTAAGGCATAGTTTAGGCGATCGCCCTACCGAGTTTCAGTTCGGCAGAGACAAGTTCGGGATTAAGGCTCATCCGCTCTCTCACGCCCTCACCGCACATAAATTGCGCCAGACACCAGCGTCAGCCCGACGGCCAACCAAAAGGCGATCGCCGCTGCGGGGCTATTCATCGTCGGCGGACAGATCAGGAGGGCGATCGCCGCAATCTGGCTGACGGTTTTCAGCTTGCCCCAAAGGTTTGCGCCAGAAATCGTGGGCTGGCTGACCCGCCACCCGGCGATCGCCAGTTCTCGCGCCAAAATCAGAAACACCGCCCAGGCAGGAACTTGCCCAAGCTGGATTAGCATCAGCAGCGGAGCCAGCACCAGCAGCTTGTCTACCAGCGGATCGAGAAATTTGCCCAAATCGGTCACCTGGTTCAGCTTGCGGGCCAGGTAGCCGTCTAGCCAGTCGGTTCCCGCCGCAACCAGAAAAATCGCCAGGGCAATCCAGCGCGATCGCCCGGTGGGATTTTGCAGCAGCACCAGCAGCAGCGGCACGCCCAGCAGCCGGGAAACGGTGATCCAGGTAGGGAGGTTCATGGTGAGAGGAGAATTTTGGGCTACAGCGGTTTCAAACGAGGTTTCAAACGATGCAGCCGATTGTATCGCGGCTAGATGCGCGAGGATTCCCCCCAAGGGCAATGCTAGGGCGTGTTTTAAAATCCTGTTATCCCCTCTAACCCCTCTAAAGAGGGATTTTAACCCCGTATCTGGCTCCCCTTCTCCCCGCGTGGGAGAAGGGGTTAGGGGATGAGGGCAGTAAGTTTGCCATTTCAAGGATGTCAGCGCCCTTAAAAAGGGGAACCAGGCCGAACTGTTAGCTCGAATTTTTTAGCCCAAATTCTTCCTTGCTCGATGGGCCTCAGCGTGGACTGAGGAGATCCATCAGCGGATTATTGCTTTGCTGATTTGAGAGAATCTCTGGTGAAGGGGCTGTCTGATTTTGATTTGGCTGTTTCTCCTGTTCGCGTCTTCTTTGCTCCTGTCGTTGGGCTTCTTCGGCTTGCCGACGTTCGCTTTCGATGCGTTGCCACTCGGCTTCCTGGCGACGCCGCTCGGCTTCGGCACGCTGACGTTCGGCTTCGATGCGTCTGCGCTCGGCTTGTTCTCGCAAGATCTGCTCCTGGCGCAGTTTTTCTTGCTGATCTTTGGTAACCTTGTCGGCATATTCGGCGATCGCCGCCTGCGCGTCCTGCTTTAGTTTGGGATGGCTGAGCTGGCTCATCCGTGCCTTTGCGCCTTCGATGTCCCAATGACTACTGAGTACATCATTGATTTCTGCGAGCAGTGCCTGGTCACGATTCCAGGCGGCTTCCCACTTGGCGATCGCTGCTTGCGCTTCGTCGTACAACGAGCTAGACAGCGGCACTGCCTCAGCCAATTCTTTCGCCTCTTCCAATCTGCCTGCGTCGTAGCGTTCTTGAGCGCGATCCATCAGTTGTTTTGACCAGGCTTCCCGGTGTTTCTTAGCCTTATCCCCATAAGAACTGTCGTCTGGGATTTGTTCAAGTAGGATGACTGCTTCTTCATGCCTGTCCTGATTGGCTAGCTCTGTGGCTTGATTCAACTTATCGCTCCACGAAAACTGACGGTAGATATACACGCCAGCGCTACTCGCAATGAGAAGGAGACTCGCTGCTAACAATCCCCAGAGCATTTGCCCTTTTTTACGAACAGAGTACGCAGGCGCATACAGCGATTGGGGAGGCGATTTTTGGGAAGGGGTGGTGGCCTTAGGCGTTGGCTGCCTAATCAGTTTCGGCGTGTTTGTTTCTACAACGGGTATTGTCTCTGGTGCAGAGGGGACTGGCCAGTTGCTCACCCCCGGATTTGCAGTCGCAAACAGTTGTCCAAACTCGTGCTGTCGGGCTTCGATGCGGGCTTCGATCGGCTCTACGTCTTCGTCGCGCAAGGCCAGCGCCAACTTCAGGTAATTCAGGTCGTTGCGGGTAGCTTCGCTCAAGGGAAACTCATGTATCACTGCTTCCAGCAGCTTTTGTTCATACTGCCGCAGGTTCGAACGATAGGTGCGCGACGGCAGTAGCACCTCCGACTCAATCGCCGTCGCCTCTTCGCGAGACAACCCTAATCCTTGGCGGCGGGCTTCTAGTGCCAGTCGAGCAATTTCAGAGATTTCGCCGCGCTCAGTAAAGCGAGCCACTTCCCGCCGATAGCGCACCTTCGGATCGCCAACCATTGCCTGCGCCAGCTTGATACGAAAGCCTTCTTTGGACGTGAAGATTTCTGGCTTCATGGCGGGGGCAGTTTCCTGGACGCGCTTTTTGGCATATTCGTGTAGCTCATCTACGGCGATCGCCCCGTCATTGTCCTGATCGGCCGCACCTGTTTCTATGCCCTCAATGAGGTATCGCGTATACACAGATAGGTCAGCCGTAGCTTGCTCAAATGAATATTGTGTTGAGGTGGAAGATGTCAGCACGGCACGACCTTCACCGCCTAGTTGCTTTTGCACGTCTACGCGCCCGTCGTCTTTGGCTCGCATATCTTCGGCAAAGGCCCCGCTAAAGCAGCAGTCCAGCACAATGACTTGCCGCTTCGAGCGGCTGTTGCCCATAATTTCATGTACAAAGCTAGCGGGCACGGCGGTCGATTTCACCAGTTCGCCACGCGGCGTTTTGCGGGTTTTGCGCGTGGCAAAGTAGAGCCTGCCGCTGTCGTCTTTGATGCCGTGGCCACTGAAAAAGAGCAGCACCAGATCGTCGCGATCGCGATCGCGGAACAGCGCTTCGATCTCTTCCTGCATTTCCTGCGGTTCCGGGTTGATCAGCGGCGTGATCTGGTCAAAGCCGCCAATTTCTGGTGCTTTCAAGACCTGGTGCAGCGCCTGCACATCGCGCTCGGCACCGGGCAGGGGAGTGAGTCCGGCTTGATAGTCTGTGACTCCGATTAACAGGGCGACCTTCGACATGGGGCACACCTCAGGAATGGTGGATGCGGGTCAATAGATGCGGTCAGATGCGGTCAATAGAACTGGAGGATTGGTGTAATGGGCAATTTTGGATTGGCGATTTTGGATTTTAGAGGGGCGATCGCTATGCTGGCCGCACTGCCATCCGCTGCACGGCTGTTCGGATGCCCTGCGCCACGTTTAGCAGCGCTTCGTCGCGGTTTGCCCAGGTGGTAATGGGTTTGGCATTTTTGGGCAGGGCCTGGAGTTTGCCAAAGGGTGCGCCTGCCCAGTCCGAAGGCTTGAGGATGACAGGGATGACGCAAGCCTCGCCACGCTCATGTCGGGCGATCGCCTGCGCCATCTCCACGTCGTAGCAATAGTCCGACGCGAGAAAGTTGGCGCTCACCAGTAGCAAGATGATTTGTGCCGCGTTGAGGTGCGTGTCGATCTCGCCGCTCCATTCGGCTCCAGCAGTGATTTCTCGGTCATGCCATGCGGTGATCAGGCCCTGGCGTTTGAGCAGGCTCAGGTGCGTGGCGATTTCGTCGCGCAGATCTTCATCCTTGTGGGAATAGGAGAAGAACACAGAGACAGGTTGGGAAGCGGCGGCGATGGGTGAAGTGGTGGCTAGAGTTTGCGCCACTTGTGTAGGGGCAGTGACAACTAATGCTGAAGGGGCGATCGCGTGCTGTATTCCGTCGCTGTTGCCAAAGAGATGCTCAGAACCATTCCCCAATGCGTTCAGAAATGCATTCTCGAACGGATTTTCAAATAAATTCTCAGGATCATTGTATGGTGTATTTTCTCCGGCAACAAATCCCTGTACAACAGGCAACAGACTCAGCAGATCTTGCTGTCCCGCAGCTTTGAGCTTTAGCTTGCGACCGTCAATCTCAATCTCTAGCTCAACGGCTTTTTGCGCTAGGCGATCGCCCAGAAATTGCAGCATTGGGGCAAGATTCACTGCCTTGACGTTGGCAGCCAGCGCCCCCGCCAAAAAGCCGCCAAACGACTTATTCCCGTCGGGTGGATTGGGATCGGATACACGCTCCACCGACTCCACTTCGTCCAAATCTTTGATCTGACTCAGCAGCCGTTGGGCGCTATCTTCGCGCTCGTCTGCATCCAACTGAGGGTCAACAAAATTTAGGATTAATCTGACGGTCGATGCCTCTGCCATGTCCACTTCTCCATAAGTGCCATGACGCGAACTCGGTTTTTGTAAAGGGTTTTCAGCAGAAAATCTGCCAAACCTGCTCTCCGGGTTTCCCTGATTTTGAGGAGTTGAGGGGGCGAAAAAATGAGTATTTATTCCCCTAACTTGATTTTATTTTCAGGATTTAGCCAAAGGAGGCGATCGCCATATTTCTATACCAAAGCTATTTTTTAGCTGGTTTAGAGGGGCGATCACTGCTCTGGCAAAACCTTGGAGAGAGCAATTATCCGCAATCCGAATTCACGACCAGGCGTTGCCCAAGTGACGATTGGTTGCTGAAACTATAAATAAAGTCAGAAATTCCTGAGCGCATCAAGCCACCAAACACATTTCAGCCAAATTTTCTACAATTACGCATTAATTTGACTGGAGTGGCGGCTGAAATCAGAAGCACTAGCGTTTAACTGAAGGTTCATATAGATAAGACCAATGATTTATCAGGAGGAGGGGTAGCTGACCTGACCAGCTAAGCCTGAGAATCGCTTGCCAGCAGCAAATCGAGTCTGACCTTGCTTTATAAAACCTGCCTTCTATCATCCATTTCGGGAAACCTGCACAAGATTACCCTCTGGGGGGATAATTCCTCGCTGTTACACTCTGCCTTAGCAGTCTCAGTTTCAGAAAGCGACTCTCAACTCACAAAATTGCAGCTATGATGTCGCTCATGAATTTACTATAGCAGATAAATTAATATCAAACAATGATATCAATTTATCTGAACCAAAGGTTTTTGACTCAGTACACTTGCTCTATATTCTTGCCTGACAATGTAGACATGTACAGGTAGAAACAGCAGTGCGTGTCTGCTGCTGCTGTCGAGATGGCACAAAAAGAAACGATTAAGATGGACTATTCAAGGGCGATCGCCCATTTGCAAGCGGCTGACCCCATCCTGGCAGCGACAATCGAGCGTAGCGGCCCCTGCACCCTCTGGCACGATCGGCAGACAGGCGATCTGCTGGAATCTCTAGCGGAATCCATCATTTACCAGCAGCTTTCCGGCAAAGCCGCAGGCACCATTCACCGCCGTTTTTTGGCACTCTATCCCCACACGCCGCACCCCACGGCTGCCGAAATTCTGGCTACGCCGGACGAGGTGCTGCGCGGAGCGGGGCTATCTCGCGCCAAGACGCTGTACGTCAAAGACCTGGCGCAAAAAGTGCTGGACGGGCTGCCCAGCCTGGAGGATCTGGAGCAACTGGAGGATGATGCAATTATCCGCACGCTGACCCAAGTCAAGGGCATTGGCAAATGGACTGCGGAAATGCTGCTGATCTTTCGGCTGCACCGCTGGGACGTGCTGCCTGTAGACGACTTGGGCATTCGCAACGGAATGCGCTTGCTCTACAGCCTGCCCGACCTGCCCAACAAGAACACCATGCTGCAAATCGCCGAACCGTGGCGACCCTACCGCACGATCGCCGCCTGGTATCTATGGCGCAGTGTGGATATCAAAGCGATGGGAAAAGAGGGGTAACGGGGTGTGGAGATGAAGACGCACAGAGTGGGAGAGGACTTCAACCCTCTCTTGCTCTCCTTCTCCCAAGTCGGGAGAAGGGGGCAGGGGATGAGGGCAGATTGAAAGTTGCACATCGCGTCTCGCAACGTTCTTCCATCACGCTCCTACACGCCCAGCGCCTCCTTCACCACGGCCTCCGCTGCCTTGAATCCCACCATCACTGCCTTGCCGTCTTTCACAAACAGCGGTCGCTTTAGCAGCATGGCATCTGCGGCAAAGGCTTTGGCCCAGTCTGCGTCGTCCCAGGTGTCTTTTTTCTCGCCCAGCGCCCGGTAGGACTGCCCTGAAGTGTTTCGCATCGGCTTTGACCCCAACGTCGCAATCCAGTCCTCAATTTGCGCCTGGGTGGGTGGGGTTTCTTTGGTGTTGATGAACTCGTACTCGACTGCGTTGCGATCGAGCCAGGCGATCGCCTTTTTGCAGGTTCCGCAGTTGGGAATTCCGTAGACCTGGAGTGCCATTGCTGATTGACTTTCTGAGTGCCTTTGGTGTCGATTTTGGATTTTAGATTTTAGATTTGCGATGTTGGGCTGCCAATTCAGCGGCTTCAGGACTGGGGCAAATTGCATCCACAGCGCCCTTCCGGCACGCTGACCCTTCAGGCACGCTCATGCAATGCCCAAGATTTTAGATTAGCAGGCTCCGGCTGGCAGTCCTCTGCAAAACACCTGATTCAAAAGCATCAGACCATTGAGAACATTCAAAACATCAAATCCGTGTCCATTTCCTTCAGGTTGAGCAAATGAAGCTGAGATTGGGCTTCGGTCTGGGTTGCCAGGAGGATGCCCGTGGTAGCAAACAGGGCGATCGCCACGGGTGAGGCAGGGCCCTGAAACCGCCCAACGGGTTGTCCCAGGTCGTCCAGCAGCAGCAGATCGCCCGCAGCGCTGGCCAGCACATAGCCCCAGTTCGCCGCCGCCAGCAACTTCGGCGCAATTTCCACACCCAGCCGCACCACCCGAAATGGCTTCAGGTCAATCATCAGCAGCGCGTTGGGGTCGTCTGCATCGCAGGCGACCAGGCGATAGGGGTCGGAGGCGGCGATGATGTAGCCCAAACGCACAGGTAGCGTCAGGCAGCCCAGGCGATCGCCCCGTCGGTTAAACACCTCCAGCCAGGTTTCAAGGTGCTTCTCGCCTCTCAAAATCTGTGACACCAGCACCAGATGCCGCCCATCCAGCGCCGCCACATACAGCAATTGCCGACGATGATCAGTGGGGACTGGCAGCGGGATGGGGTTTGGCGCAGTCCACAGGGAGGTTGGGTGCTGCCCCAACGCGGCCCCATCAGGCAGCGATCGCAGCGTTAGGGAACCCGCTGCACCATCCCCCGACGGAGCGGCGATCGCCAGCCATCGCCCTGCCGCCTCGATCGCCACCAGACAATCCTGCTCCGTTTGGGCAATGGTCTGACAGCGCCAGGGCTGATTTGCATCGCTAGGCGGCACATCTAGCAGATAGATAGCCTGAGCGGCGATCGCAAAACAGCCCTGCGGCCGCACCTGCAATGCCCGAATAGGCTGCGGCAATTGCACAGCAGCCAGTGGGTCAACGTCTGCCAGGGGGCTGGGCCAGATCTCGGTGAGGTGGGTCTGGAACGTGACGCGATCGCCACTGGCTCGGTAGGTTTCTACCCTTTCTGGAAAAGGCTGGAACAGTGGCGTTCCCCGGCTGGGAGCGATCGCCAGCGCGGTGATCGGCTGTTCCAGAGTCACAACAGAGCGCGATCGCCACGGCAGGAGGTTCAGGGGCTGGACGGGAGAAACAGTGGGCAGCGCCGGGGAAATCGTCATCGAGCGCGATTCGCGAAGCGATCCCTGCGGGAATCGCCCATCCCAGTTGAGATTGCCCAACCCATAGTCGGTGGCAGATTGCACGAGCGATCGCCACATCTCGCCCGCATTGGAAAATCGCCTCGCCGCCAGCTTTTGCAACGCTTTCGACAGCAGCGGATGAAAGACAGCCGGAATCGAGTCCGGCAGCACCAGCGGCCGATTCAGATGAGCCGACATTAGCTCCGTTGGCGTGCCCGAAAACGGACGATAGCCCGCCAGCAGTTCAAACAGCAAAATGCCGACAGAATAGAGATCCGCCGCAGGGGAATATTGTCCGTAAAACCGCTCCGGGGCCATATAGGCGGGAGAACCTGTGTTGCCACCTCCCGACGGCGACTCCGCCAATTCCTGCCGCAGCCGCGCAATGCCAAAGTCTGAAATGCGGGCCGTCCAGCCCCACCGCTCCACGCTGAGGAGGATATTTTCTGGCTTGATATCGCAATGCACAATGCCCTGGCTGTGGGCATGTTCCAGCCCCGCCAGCATATCCGCTACCAGCTTCAGGCTTTGGGCAGGGTGCAGCCGATGGTCTTCGTTCAACAGGCTGCGAAGCGTCCCCCCCTCACAATAGTCCATCACCAGATAGCGACCCGTGGCAGTATGCTCTAGCGCCTGACAGGTGACGATGTTTTCGTGCTGGAGCGTCAGCAAAAAGCGCAGTTCGCGCAGAAACTTGTGGGTCGGGAAGCGCTCTCGCTCCAGGTTTTTGAGGGCGACCAATTGCCCCGTTTGCCGATGCACCGCACAAAACACCCGACCGAATTGCCCCTGCCCAATCAGCCCCAACTGGCGATATCTAGAGCGCTGCCGCTCTTTTTTGGAAAAGCTGGCCACGGGTCACGCGGAAAAGAAGGGTTGAAACACAACAGGAACCCGAAGATGATTCAGGTTCCCTGAAGACCGGGATAGGTTGCAGCAGCATTGGCTCTCAAATCAGCCACGGATACAGCGCTGAAAGACATAACAGGACATGATGCTAGGCATTGCAAAGCTGCTGCATAATTGCCTCGTGGTCGAGATTGGTAACCATCGTTTCGGCTGGCTCCAGCCGTTTGGGTAGCCCCAGTACGAAGCGATTGCAGTCTGCGCCCATCGACTCGCAGGTTGTTTGCACGCAATGCAGTTCGCGTCCGGTAATCTGGCTAAAGAAAGAGGCCAGAACACCCGCCTCCAGATGACACACGGGCTGGTCTTTGCGGGGAGCCAGTCGCGCAAAGGGCGAGTTCCAGGTCTTCACCACCAAAAAGCCGCGATGCTGATAGGTTTGATCCAGGTCGATCTTGCCCCAGCCGTGGGTAATCC
The DNA here is from genome assembly GCF_032705245.1 of Thermoleptolyngbya oregonensis NK1-22. Taxonomy (GTDB): domain Bacteria; phylum Cyanobacteriota; class Cyanobacteriia; order Elainellales; family Elainellaceae; genus Thermoleptolyngbya; species Thermoleptolyngbya sichuanensis. The sequence goes on along the minus strand of NZ_CP053540.1, from coordinate 4,974,099 downwards.
AGCACTGCTGGAGGCTTTGTAAAAACTCCACCATCGGCATATTCGACAGCGGTGTGCCGTAATAGTCGGTCAGCTCTTCCGAAAAGCGGCTGTAGAAGGTCTTGCCCCACCAGCGCCCGCAGTTATATAACACCAGCCGCGAGGCTTGGCCGGTTTCTTTGTCTAGCCCGCTGTAGATTGCCTGGATCAGCGTTTCGGGGAGGGCAATCAGGCGATCGCCCTGACGGTTTTCCAGCAGCCCCATTTCCAGATCGCTGCGGACGTAGGCATCGGTCGCAAAGTAGCTGCTGGGAATGCGGTTATTAACCAGTAAATCAGCGACGGAGATCATAGGTTTGTAGGGGTCAGGGATTGGGGATTGGGGATTAAGGACTGAGGAGTAGGGGTTGGACGGTCAGGAGGGAGTCCGCAGGGCAGGACGCGGGATTTTTGAAGTGGGGCAGTCCTTTGGCTAAATACTGAACACTAAATACTGAGCAACGCTGATCGCTGCCCCCTTTGACCTGTGCTGCCTAAAACAGAGCGGCTGCGGTGAGCGGTGCTTCGCCCGAAAGGTGCAGATCGCTCTGGGCGATCGCCAGCATCGGCAGCAGGAACTTGACCTGCTGGGGCGCGAGGTGCTGGCTGAGGGATTGGTTCAGCAGGCGAAACAGCGCCGAGTCGATGCGCTGGCTGTCGTAGGCCTGAATCATTTGGGCCATGGGTTGCAGGCGGTCTTTGAGGAAGGCCTCATCGTTCATCAGCATGGCAGTGGCGCAGTGACGCAGCACCAGCAGCGCGTTTTTGATGCTGCGCTCCAGGGTTTCGGTCGATTCGCCAGGCAGTTCTGCCACCAGCCGATCGGCGGCTTGCTGCATGATGGTGATTTCGCGATCGCGCAGGCTGCAATAGGCATCCAGGCGGGCGGGCAGCGACTCGACATACTGGCTCAGCACGGCCAGTTCTTCGGGCTTGAGGTAGCGGTTTTCGGCTTCGTCGAAGAGTGCGTCGATTTGTGGGTGCATGGTGAGGGAAGAGGGAAGAACGAAGAGGGAAGAACGAAGAGGGAAGAGGGAAGAACGAAGAGGGAAGAACGAAGAGGGAAGGAGTTTGGGTTTTCGTTTTTCGTTCTTCGTTCTTCGTTCTTTAGATAAGGTGGGGGGAAAGAGGGCTTAACTTAGAGAGAGTGGGTTAGAAGAGGTCGGAGAAGTCGTCGAGGGTGAAGGCATTGGCGGCGGGCTGGGGTGGCTCGCTGGAGAGGGGCAGATCGACTTCGGGGGCGATCGCGCTTCTGCTGGATGCACCATCCCAGTTCACTGAGGTAAAGAACTGGCGCACCGTCAGCATCAGGCTCAGCGGGCCGTCGCTGCTGGTCGCATCCAGGCGTACCTGCTCCACTTCAGGCGGGTTGTCGTCCCAGTTGATGCTGCTAAAAAAGCTGTGGGTGGTTTGGTGCAGCCAGGACGTGGGTTTGGGTTCGGCACTGGCGGGCTTGCTAAATCCGTTGCGTTCCATCAGGGCAGTGGGGTTCATTTCAGCCGATCTCCTGAGCGCAGCCGTTTTTCAATGTCTCGCGCCGTCGCGCCCTCGTTCATCCAGAAGGTGGCGGCATCGATGCGATCCTGTCCGCCCAGCAGAAACTTGCAGTAGGTTTCGCCCATCGAGTAGCACTGGATTTCGATGCAGCTCAGTTGCTTTTTCACCAGTTCGGTAAAGAAGCCTGCAAACAGGCCAGCGTAGAGATAGCAAACGGGTTTGCCCACGTCGCCCAGCGTCCGCGCCACGGCCGAGTCGAAGATATTGATGAACATGAAGCCCTGCTTGCGATCGCCCATGTCCACTTCCCAGCGTCCCCAGCCCTGCGAGGTGAAGGGCCACCACCAGGTTTCCAGCAAGAACAGCAGATTGGTCTGGCGAATGTTGCGGTCGAATTCTTTTTCAAACCACTTTTCAAAGAAGAAAGCGTCTTTTTGTCCCCATTCGCACCCAATCGTGTACATTGTGGCGGCGGAAGCATCGCCCACTTCTTCCTCCAGCCCTTCCACCAGACCAATGATGAAATCTTCGGTGGTGAGCAGGTTTTGACTGCCGTTCCAGTCCACAATCGTGCCCTTGTCGGGGTCAAACTGGAAAAAGTCGCGGAAGCCGTAGTGGTTGTGCTTCTTCGGGTTCCGCTGTTTGGTTGGGTTCTGAATGGCGTTCACCATAGTGGATTGCGGGGAGTAAGGGGGAACAGGAATCAGATCCGGCACATTTAGTAAAGGTTATACAGCGTCCGAATTTGATTTTTGAATTGTAATGTTGTGTGTTGTTTGCAACGGGGCTAAATCAGGACATACTGACCTGCTGCCGACTGGGTTGCAGCACGACTGACTCCAGCGCTGAGTTGCTTTGAGCTTAATGTTCCCACCAAAGGCTGGAACTAACGAGGGCGATCGCCCTCTGGGTGTAGAGATTTGTGAAGGGCGGCGTTGCGACTGGCCTTGGGCAAATGGGTTGGGCGATCGCCCTTCTGCCCAATTTGCTGTGGATCAAGAGGAAGGCTCAGCACTGCTTCGAGCGCTGTCCTCCCGCGCTCCAGGCTTATCACCAGGCTCGTTACCAGGCTCGTCACCAGGCTCATCAAAAAGGTGGTTAGGCAACTCCTCATGAGCGTGGGGGCTGCGGAATAGCTGCTGTGGCATTCCGATGTCGATGCCGTTTTTCTCGAAGGCGATTCGCACCCGCAGGCGAAACTCGCGCCCCACCGCGAACTGCTGCATTGGCTGCGTATCCAGCCACACGCGAATTGAAATCCCTTCATGGGACAGCGTTTCTACGCCCAACACCTGCGGCGGGTTATAAAACTTATCGCGCCACTGCGGGTCGTCGTACAGGCCCTGCGCCACGTCGCGAATGACCGACAGCACATGCTCGATATTGCTGTCGTAGGCGACCGTGATGATCAAATCCACCCGCGACCACAGGCGCGTCTGGTTCTCGACCCGATCGACCATGCTGTTGGGAATCGTGATCAGCCGCCCGTCGCCGTTGCGGAGTTGCGTCACGCGCAGGTTCATGTTTTCCACTAGTCCGGTGGAGTTGCCAATGGTGACGACATCGCCAATGGCGTACTGATCTTCGGAAATAATCAAAAACCCGTTGACCAAATCGCGAATCAGGTTTTGCGAGGCCAGCGATGCCGCGAAGGCCAGCACCGCACCAAAGGTCAGCACCGATCCCACAGGCAGCCCCAACACGCTAAATGCCCAGCCCAACCCCATGAGGTACACCAAAAAGGTCTTCAGCCCCTTCATGGCAGTGACGATGGTGGAAATGCGGAGCGATCGCCGCTGGGCTTCTTCCGGGGTGAACAGGTCATTTTCTTGCCAGGCGTTGGAGAGTCCGTTGATCAGCGCGTCGCCCAGCCGATTGAGCAGACCCACCAAAAACCAGATCAGCAGCAGGCTGAGGGGCTTGAGCCAGATGGATTCCGTCAGAGTATACGTGCCGGGAAAGCGCGACACGATCAGCACGATGCCACCCAGCCAGATCAGGATTTGCCCCCAAAAGGCGAGCCATTGCAGGAAGGAGACGGCACTGAGTCGTCGATCGAGGGTGAAGATGCGGCGGAGGGCATCGAGCCAGGAGGGAGAGTATGGGGGAGCGGCAGGGGGGGTGGGGGTATTCAGGGATTGGGGCGATTCCCACCGGGATTGTTTTGTGAATTGCGCTGGGGGGCTGCTGTCGGTTAGGGCACTGCCAAAGGAGCTAGATGAGCTTCTGCTGTCTATCGGGCTGTCCAACGTGGCGTAGCGCGGGGACAGGAGTTCTGCATCAGCAGTGGGGGGCGTGGAGTTGGGCGCAGCCAGCGGATCATCCTTGAGATTGACCGCCGCTGCGTAGGTGACATCGGCCCGCATGGCGGTTCTGGCGGCTTTGCGGCGGGCTTGCAGGCGATCGCGGCGACGTTTCAGCCAGCGCTGCACTAGCCACAGCAGAAAACTGGTGCCAATCATAGCCAGGGCGATCGCCTGGGCAATCAGGGTTTGGCGCTGAATCGCCGCAGGCTGACGAATTTCAATGGACTGGGTTAGTTCCCGCTGCAAAATCTGCTGCCATTCCTCCGCCAGTTGCGGCACGCTGCGGCGGTGAAACTGGGCATCGAGCGGCGTGACGGTCAGCAGCGGCTGGGGCGGAGAGTTGGCATCGCGCACCGTCAGCACGGTTCCGTCGCGCAGGGAATCTGCCTCGACTCGCAGCGTATTGGGGTCGAGGGTTGGGGTTTGAAAGAGCCATGCCATGCCTGCGCCGCCCCGTTCGGTCGGATTGCTGGCCAGCACCCATCTCAGGTTGGACTGAATCGTGGCGATGCGGTCTTCGACGGGAACCCGGTCGCCCGGATTGCGGCGATCGCGCACCGTCAGCCCCGTCACGGCAAACAAGGGCTTGCCCTCAAACCGCACCATGCCCCATTCCAAATTTCCCACGCGCTCTATTGCATCCGGCGGGCGAGTGGGGTCAGCAGCCGTGGAGGTGGTGGGCAGGGGAACTTGGGCTGCGGCAGGCGCAAAACTGCTGGGGGCGATCGCCAGCATCAGGCTAAGCCAACCCACCACACAGCACAAAGCTGCCCGCTGCAAGCTGCGCCGAGCGAACCAAAATAGGCGATCGCGCTGGGTCAGATATCGCCGCATGGATTGCCACATGAATTGCTGCATGGGCCAGAGTTGCCGACAAATCAGCGTGACCTCAGCCGCCGATCCGCAGCAGTTCTACATCAAAGACCAGCGTGGCATTGGGGGGAATCACGCCGCCCGCGCCCCGTGCGCCATAGCCCAGTTCGGGCGGAATAATCAGTTGGCGACGGCCGCCGACGCGCATCGTGCTTAGCCCTTCGTCCCAACCGCGAATCACCTGACCCACCCCCAGTCGGAACGAAAAGGGCTGGTTGCGATCGCGCGAACTGTCGAACTTGGTGCCGTCTTCCAGCGTGCCCGTATAGTGGACGATCACGGTTTGTCCGGCCTGGGGCTGTGCGCCCGTCCCTTCGACCAAATCCACATACTTCAAGCCCGATTCGGTCGTCACCACCGCCGCATCGTCTCCCAAAGGTGCGCTCACAGAATCTTCTCCTGGGTTGATAAGATCAGCCGCGCCCGCCTGAGCCAGCAGCACGGTGTCCGACTTCACAATGCCAGACTTTGCTGCGGCAGGGGCAGACGGCTGGGCAGAGTCGGCGATCGCCGCTTGCCGCGACCCGGTGAACTGCGCCACCAGTAGCACCACACAGCACAGCACCATGACCCCAAAGCTAATCAGAATCTCTCGCATAGAACCCTCCCGCAGCAGGATTACCAAGTCAGCCACTCCCCAGTGTATACCGATTGCGGATCGGGCGATCGCGGATGGGGCGATCGCGGATGGGGCGATTGCGGAGGGGCGATCGCGGAGGGGCGATCGCGCTAGGAGGTTGGAATCGGGCTTCCAAGATTCAGAGCGAGGTCAGAACGTCGATATTTCTAAAACTTCACTATCGCCAGAGCTTGTTTTCCAGGTCGCGCACCTGCCGCTCCAGCCGATCCAGCCGTCCGCGCAGCTCGTCCATTTCGTTTTGCCGGGGCACACCGAGATCCTGCAAGACCTGCCGCATCTGCCGCTGCATCTGTGCTTCAAAGTTTCCCTGCTCCGACTTGATCTGCTGCATCAGGTCGTTCATCAGCCCGTTGACCTGATCAGGGTTGAGTCGGCCCTCGCGCACCCACTCGTCGCCGACTTCCTTCAGCTTCTCGGCAACCAGAGAGGTAGTGCCAATGCCGAGCATGAGCAATTGTTGGATCAGGTTGTTATTGTCCATAGTTTTTAAGGGTTACAACGCAGAGACTTCGCAGAGATTTCGTAGAGATTTCAAAACCAGCAGCAAACCCAGACGCGCAACAGAACTCTATGCAACGGCAGAAAGCTGGCGACGGCAAAAAAGCTGGCTAATCATCCTGCTTTATTCTGTCAAACTTGCTCCGGCGTTCGGGTGAGGTTAGCCTCCCCAATGTTGCAGGAATACCGTCCGTGGGACAGGCTTAATAACAGATTTTATGGTGGATACCCTGTGGACATCTTGCGGACACCCGAAGTTTATCCTGGCACGCCTTTGCCTTAAATCTTCCTTAAACTTGCCTTAAATTGATCCACAATAGCCTCAAAGTCACACTTCACCTCAAACGCACTCCTTCAAAATTCATCCATTCAGAAGAGTCTCTAGACCCATAATTTCGCTAGGTTAGTTGCAGGCAAAAGCAGCTTAACTGGGTCTGTCTGGAAATAGTCCATCCAGACAATATCCCCGGTCAATCAAAAATGATGAGATTTGAAGGTGACAGCGTGGTTATTGAATGGTTGCGGTTTGATGTGTCGCCTGAAGCGCGGGAGCGGTTTGTGCAGCAGGATGCCGAAATTTGGACAACGGCATTATCGGAATATGGCGGCTTTTTGGGAAAGGAGGTCTGGATCAGCCCTGAGAATCCGCGGGAAGTGATTACGGTGGTTCACTGGGAAAGCTTTGAGCAGTGGTATTCCATTCCCGAAGCTCGGCTGGCAGCGGTAGAAGCTCGTTTTAGCGAAGCGATGGGCCAGAACACCTATCAATTGCTAGAGTCAAAGGCATACCAGGTGCGAAAGTTTGCCCGCGTACCCGCGTGTTAAAGCGTCTGCTGCCCCCAATGCCTGCTTGCTAAGCTGCTATGCCAGAGTGTCCCAAATGCCGCCAGCCTGTTGAGACGACGGCGATCGCCTGTCCCCATTGCCGCACGACGCTGAAGGCGTTTGGGCATCCGGGGGTGCCGCTCTATCGGGCAGAGGGCGAGGCGGCGCTGTGCGACACCTGCGTATACCACCACGACGATTCCTGCAACTATCCCCAGCGGCCCCATGCGCGGGAGTGTACGCTTTATACAAACCAACTGCGGCCGCTGACCAGTTCTGTATATCGTCCCAGCGCCAGCAGTTTGGTAAAAAGCTGGCTTCAGCGACATTTGGCGTGGGTCATCCTAGGAGCGATTTTGCTGATCAGCGTGCTGCTGGCGCTGCGCGGCTAATCAAGCGGTTTATGCGGCTAATCAAGCGATTTTATAGCGATTTTCGGTGGATCAGGGCGTAATCACAATCTCGCCTACCATGCCCGCTTCGGCGTGTCCTGCTATCACGCAGCGCAGGTCATAAGTGCCCGGTCGCTGCGGCACAAATACCCACTCTGCAACGGCTCCGGGTTTTAGCTCTAGCTCGTGAATTGCGCCTTTGATTTCGACATTCCCGGCCTCCACCTTCTGCGTCCACACGCTGTCGGCAAAGTCTTTGGCGGTGAAATAGTGCTTCTGGGAACTGGGATTATCGAGAACGAGCTTGTATTTTCGTCCGGCGGTAAATTCCAGATGATCGGGCACAAACTTTAGCGCCTCTGATGCATCGCCCAGGTGAACCTGCACTTCGCTGACCAGACCCACGTTCGCTGGACTGGCGATCGCCCTCGCTTGCGGCGTTAGCACCCCCAGCCACAGCACCCCGCCCAACAGCACACTCAGCAACCCGCTCAGCAACCCACTCAGCGCGATTCGCAAAGCGCTCTCTGCGGGAATTGCCCCCACCCCCTGCCAGACTGACCTTTTGCCCCAGTTTTGTCCCCCAAACGGTTTGCCAGCCATTCCAAAACTCTCCTTCACAGCGCGATACTCCCTACTTTATTCACAGCCGGCCCCATTTCTCAAATCTCATTTCTCAAGCAAATCTGCATTTGCTGCGGAATCGTATCGCAAGCGGGTAAGATATTTGGGCTTCTATCTATTCTCCTGCGGGGCGCTATCTCCTGCGGGGCGCTATCTCCTGCGGGGCGTTATCTCTTGCGGGGCGCTATACGTGGAAGATCCGCACACCCCGCAAACACCAGACTGGCAATCCAAAATCCAAACTCCAAAGTCGCTGAGCATGGCCCGTCTGGCACTGGCTTTAATAATCCAAATTTTCACTATGGCAGCAAAAATTCCCGTCACGATCATCACCGGATTTCTCGGCAGCGGCAAGACCACGCTGATTCGCCACCTGCTGCAAAATAATCAGGGGCGGCGCATTGCCGTGCTGGTAAACGAGTTTGGCGAATTGGGCATCGACGGCGACTTGCTGCGCGACTGCCAAGTGTGCGATGAGGAGCCAGGGCAGGCCGCAGACGAGTCCAGCGCAAATATTGTCGAGCTAACCAACGGCTGCCTCTGTTGCACCGTGCAGGAAGAGTTTTTGCCGACGATGCAGGAGTTGCTAAAGCGGCGCGATCGCCTCGACCACATTTTGATTGAAACCTCAGGACTGGCGCTGCCCAAGCCGCTGGTGCAGGCGTTTCGCTGGCCCGAAATTCGCAATGCAGCAACGGTGGACGGCGTGGTGACAGTGGTAGACTGCGAAGCCGTTTTGACCGGGGCGCTGGCCCATGACCCAGATGCCGTCGCTGCCCAGCGGCAAGCAGACCCCAGCCTGGATCATGAAACGCCGCTGGAGGAACTGTTTGAAGACCAGCTTGCCTGCGCCGATCTAGTGGTGCTGAATAAGACTGATCTGGTAACGGCAGACGCAGTGAACCAGGTGGTTGACCGGGTGCAGACGGAGCTACCCCGCGCCGTGAAGCTGGTGCAGAGCGATCGCGGCCAGTTACCCGCCGACCTGCTGCTGGGCTTCAATGCAGCGGTGGAAGACAACCTGGAAGCCCGTCCCAGCCACCACGACCACGAAGAAGACCACGACCACGACGACGAAATCGACTCCACCCACGTCATTTTGAACCGCGAGTTTGATCCAGACGCATTGCGGCGATCGCTCGAAGCGCTAGTGCAGTCCCAAGAAATCTACCGCATCAAGGGCTTTGTGGCCGTGCCCCAAAAACCGATGCGGATGGTAGTACAGGGCGTGGGCAGTCGCTTCGAGCAGTTCTACGATCGCCCCTGGCGACCAAACGAAGCGCGGCAAACGCGGCTGGTGTTTATCGGACGGGCGGTGGATGCGGGGGCGATCGCCCAGCAGCTTGCAGCGATGTAGGGGATTTTGGATTAGCGATTCTGGATTTTGGATTGGCGATTTTGGATTGCTCAGTTCAGCACTTTGCGAGGCTGTGGCGCTTGGTGTGTGCGCTATGGCCCAAGCAGGTTAGCCGTTAGACAAAATCGCTCAGGCTGAGGTTTCGCACGTCTACGCCCGTCAGCACTGCCAGCACGTCGGGGCCATAGCGAATCACCGCGTCTGCCCCCCGCTGACGCAGCCTCAGGCTTTCTATTGCCACATCGCCCAGCACGGTTAGCGCATCGCTGCCGCTGCGATAGTCGGTAATTGTGGCAAACCCTCTGCCCACTGCGAGCGCAAACAGGTCTGAGCCTCTGCCGCCCGTCAGCAGTGACCTGCCCAGCCCGCCAAACAGCACGTCGTTGCCTGCGCCGCCCAGCAGGATGTCGTTGCCATTGCCGCCTAGCAAGATGTCTGCGCCGCCCAGCCCCAGCAGGCGATCGCCCCCGCCAAGTCCGCTCAGAATATTGCTGGCGCTGCTGCCCCGGAGCAGATCCGCTGCGCGATCGCCCAAGTCTAGCTGAGCAAGCCCGGTCGAAAAGTCGTCGAACACATCGCTGGCGATCGCCCGCACGCGCTTTGCCAGTTCGCCCCAGTCACTCGTGTCAATAGAGTCGTTAAACAAATCTTCTACGTCCACTGAGTCGAGGAGTTGCTCCAAATCCTTGACTAGCCGATTCAGGCTGATGTCTCCTAGCACGTCCTTCAGCAGCGCATCAAAGTTAACGTCGGACAAGTCCACGCCGCCAAACAAATCGTCGATATTCCCAACCAGTTTGGTAAAGTTGAAATCTTTGGAAAAGGCATCGATCGCGCTTTCTATGCCACTCCGCAGATCGTCTGTCCAATCTTCGAGCGAGATATTGCCAAACACGTCGCCCAGATTAATATCAGACAAGTCCAGATCCTGAAGAAAATCGGCAACGCTTTTTGCCAGGTCACTTTCCAGCAATCGGTTGGCGAGTTGATTGGCAGCGCGGTTTAGTCGAATAGCCATAGCCTGTCTAAGGGGAAAAAGTAGCTTTGGATTTCAGATGTCAATATTCAGAGGATGTTTGAAAAGTTCTCAATATTCAGAGGATGTTTGAAAAGTCCTACTGTTTGTAGCAAAGCGTGCAAGATCCCCCTAAATCCCCCTTGAAAAGGGGGACTTTAAGGTGGTTTCCCCCCTTTATAAGGGGGGCTAGGGGGGATCTCTGAGTGCTTAACATTACAGGCGATACCTTTTCAAACACCCTCTCAGACCAGAGCGAATTGCGTGAATTGCATAAATCGCAACGCATTCAGCGCCGCCCGATGTCTAGCCAAAGTCCTTGAACAGGGAAACCTGACGGATTTAGTCAGAAAAGGTTTCAGCTAGATTCGGTCGGGTCTGTCAAACAGGCCTGAGCAATTTTTAGTCAAAGTTCAACCCAAAAGTGCATCCGTTGGCGTGCATAACATAACACAAAAATCGTGCCCGACCCAATTCGTCAGACACGATTTCACTTAAATCTAACCTTAGACAGATTCTAGACAAATTGAATGCAAATGTGCGATCGCCAGAAATCCATTCGCCGTGATTTATCGGCGAACAAACTCCGATCGGTTTAGTTCTCGATCGCGGAGTAACGTCGGGACTTTCCCTCAATCCAGCGCAGCGCTTCTATTTCCGAGAGGAAACTTTCTGTGTGTCCAATCATGGGATCATAGACGTGCCAAACCTGTTCGCCATTGCGTAGCTGCTGAATGGAAACTTTGATTTCGTCTTGTACCATTAGGGTGCGGGCGATCGCCCAAAACGTCTTGCTAAATAACGCGGCAAAGCCGTAATTTCTGCGTCCCGAGAGAGTGGTTCGGAGGGATTCTGAAGAGAGAGTTTTAGCGTTCATTGGCTTGCTCCAAATGCTATGCGAATTACTTACGGAATCACGATGCGGAATCACGATGCGTAACCTAAGTACAGATGCAGAGCGTTGCGTGTGGCAAAAGCCCCAAAATGGATAGCTAATTGCTTTATCTCGTTGCTCTGTCTCGTTGTTCTATCTAGCTGCTCTATCTCGCTGGTTGCTTTATGGAACCTAGAATAGGCGATCGCCCAAGGGCTGTCGTTACAGAAAAGTTCAGGAGTTTAGCTCACCCACGTCTGAAAAGTTAAGGAAATCTTCCAAATGGCCGAAGTATGGCCAAAATGCAGGACACAACAAAACGGCAGTCAAGTTTTAATCAAGTGTTAATTACCTTGGCAATGGGCTAAATCCCCGACTCACAAGGCATTTGAAACATAGCCCGTAATAGCCCGTTAGAAAAATTTTTAGAAAAATTTGCTGGCTGCAAAACCCGACAAAACGCAGCCCAAGATTCAGAGCAGAAGCGATGTGGCCTGCAATACTAAGCCCTGTTTGTATACTCTTCTTGACACAAAAACTAGATACAGTTTGATACAGATTTTGTCTATCCAAGCTGCTAAAACTGGCTGGTAAACCCTATGACAAACGTTAAAGAATCTGCCCCTGCCACGAAGTCTGCCGTTAACCTGAACGACCCGCAATATTACATCAACCGTGAGCTAAGCTGGCTGGAGTTTAATCGGCGGGTGCTGCACGAGGCGCTGGACGAGCGCACGCCGCTGCTGGAGCGCCTGAAGTTTCTGGCAATTTTTAGCTCCAACCTGGACGAGTTTTTTATGGTGCGGGTGGCGATCGTGAAAGACCAGCTTGAGGCAGGGATCACGACGCTAACGCCAGACGGGCGAACCCCCCAACAGCAGCTTGAGGAAATTAGCCAAACCCTGCGGCCTATGGTGGAAGAGCAGCATCGCTATTTCGAGAAGGTTTTGCGTCCTGCACTGAAAGAGCATGGCGTATTTCTCTTGGACTATATCGACTTGAGCCAGGAGCAGCGGAACTACGTGCGAGATCATTTTGAAAAGCGGATTTTTCCGGTTCTGACCCCGCTGGCGGTTGATCCGGGGCATCCGTTTCCACGCATGTCGAACCTCAGCCTCAGCTTGGCAGTGATAGTCAAGGATCAGCAGACGGGCGAAGAGCATTTTGCGCGGGTCAAAGTGCCCAGCAGCCTGCCCCGCTTTCTAAAGCTGCCTGCGGAACCTGGCCAAGAGGGCAGCAAAAAGGCAGTCTGGGTTGGCATTCCAGTGGAGCAGGTCATCGCGCATAACCTAGAAATGCTGTTTCCCGGCATGGCGATTCAGGAGTATTCCCTCTTCCGGCTGACCCGCGATACAGAAGTGGAACTGCGCGAAGAAGTGGCGGAGGATCTGCTGCAAGCGATTCAAGACATGGTGAAAAAGCGGCGGATGGCAGAAGCGCCTGTGCGACTGGAGATTCAGTCTAATGCGTCGCAGTTGGTGAAAGATACGTTGATAGATGAGCTAGAGCTACAACCTCACGAAGTGTATGAGATCGACGGGCTGCTCAACCTGAAGGATTTGTTTGCGCTGACGGGGCTGCCGCTGCCTGCGCTTAAGGATGCGCCTTTTTCGCCGATGCCGCCGCGTCAGTTGCGGTTTACGGGGGATCTGCTGCCTGCCAATGCTGAGCGAGAAGACATTTTCTCCATTATTCGCCGTCATGATGTGCTGGTGCATCATCCCTACGAGTCTTTCAGCGGATCGGTGGAGCAATTTATTGCCCAGGCGGCCCGCGACCCCCAGGTTCAGGCGATCAAGATGACGCTGTATCGCACATCGGGCGATTCGCCGATTGTGAAGTCGCTGATCGAGGCGGCGGAAAACGGCAAGCAGGTCGCAGCGCTGGTGGAGCTAAAGGCGCGGTTTGACGAAGAGAATAATATCAACTGGGCGATGCAGCTTGAGCAGTCGGGCATCCATGTGGTCTATGGTCTGGTGGGGCTAAAGACTCATACCAAGGTGGTGCTGGTGGTGCGTCAGGAAGGGGACGAGATTCGCCGCTATGTCCACATTGGCACAGGCAACTACAATTCCAAGACGGCCAAGCTCTACACCGACCTGGGCCTGCTGAGCTGCCGCGAGGAACTAGGTGCGGATTTGAGCGATTTGTTTAATTACCTGACGGGCTATTCACGGCAGCACTCCTATCGCAAGATTTTGGTGTCGCCTGTGAATATGCGCGATCGCATGACGGCGCTGATCCAGCGCGAAATTGAACACGCCAAGACCGGCAAGCCCGCAAAGATCATTGCCAAGATGAACTCTCTGGTCGATCCGGGCATGATTGCCAAACTGTACGAAGCGTCGCAAGCTGGGGTGGAAATCGACCTGATTGTGCGGGGGATTTGCTGCCTGAAGCCGGGAATTCCCAACGTCAGCGAAAGCATTCGGGTGATTAGCGTCATTGGGCGCTATTTAGAACACTCGCGCATTTTCAACTTCCACAACGATGGCAACGAAGAATACTACATCGGCAGCGCCGACTGGATGCCGCGTAACCTCGATCGCCGGGTGGAAGCTGTCGCCCCCGTCGAAGACCCTGCGCTGAAAAAACTGCTGCGGGAGATTCTCGACACGACGCTGAGTGATAACCGTCAGGCATGGGAGCTTCAGCCAGACGGCAACTATACGCAGCGCCGACCGAAAGAAGGTGAACCCGTGCGTAGCTCTCAGGAGATCTTCATGCAGCGGGCAATCGAGCAGAGCAAGCCCTAGAAGCGCCCCTTCAGACCCCTGAACTCTAGCTCAACGCTGCAACAGACACGCGGGCTGCCATTTGCTGGGCGATCGCCCTCAGTGCCCCGGCCGAAGCCGAGTCGGGGTATTCCACCACAATCGGAATGCCGCGATCGCCCCCCTGCCGCAGCGGAATCTCCAGCGGCACACAGCCCAACAGCGGCAGTTCCAGTTCTTTTGCTGTTTTTTCGCCGCCGCCAGAACCAAAAATATCGTATTGGCGATCGGGCAGGTCGGGCGGGATGAAGTAGCTCATATTTTCCACGATGCCCAGCACGGGAACTTGAAGCTGCTGAAACATCCGCAGGCCGCGCCGCGCATCTTGCAGCGCCACCGTTTGCGGCGTAGTTACAATCACCGCGCCCGCCATCGGCACGGCTTGGGCCAGCGTCAGTTGCGCGTCGCCCGTGCCGGGGGGCATGTCTACCAGCAGATAGTCCAACTCGCCCCACTGCACCTGATAGAGGAACTGGCGGATGATGCCGTTTAGCATTGGCCCGCGCCAGATCACGGGCTGATCCGGGTCGATCAAAAAGCCCATCGACACCAGCTTTACGCCGTAGTTAAACACGGGTTCCAGGATTTCGCCCTGGGGCCCCGGCTGCACCTTCACCTCCGCCTGCGTCAGTCCCAGCATCGTCGGCGTGTTGGGCCCATAGATATCGGCATCCAGCAGCCCCACCTTTGCGCCCGCCTGAGCCAGCGCCACGGCCACATTCACGGTGACGGTGCTTTTGCCGACACCACCCTTGCCGCTGGAAACGGCAATGATATTTTTGACACCGTCGATACCGGTTCGGTCTGGCAGGGCCTTTTGCTGGGGCGTTTCGGCCGTCACGTCCACCACCACCGCCTGAACACCGGGTAGCGTTTTCACCGCTCGCTCGCAGTCTTCCACAATGAACTGGCGCAGCGGGCAGGCGGGCGTTGTTAGCACCAGCGTAAACCGCACCTCACCCTCTGCCACGGTGACGTTGCGGATCATGTTTAGCTCCACTAGGCTTTTGCGTAGCTCTGGGTCTTGGACAGGGCGCAATACCTCCAGAACGGCATTGGCATCAAGGGTATTTAGCATTCGAGATACAGTTTAGGAATTCTTAATGCGATCTTACCGTTAGCCGCACCCCAGACTCATGGGCGATCGCCCTCGGTATCCTTGAGAAACTGTAGGGGAATCATCAGATCTATCGCCAGATCTATCGCATCCAGTCACGCTGACCGGAGGGGCGATCGCCCTTCTCGCGTTTCAGAAATCGCCCCTCTGGCGTTTCAGCAATTGAGGGAGACGAGCGCCGGAAAATAGGCGAAAAAGTTTTCCGAAATGGCGATCGCCCACCAAACTGGGCACTCTGAAGCTAGTGCGGCAAACTGACTGTAAACGCTCACTGAGTCGATCTCGCCCCCCGATCTTGTCCCGATCTTGCCCCCAATCTTGCCCCCGATCTTGTCCCGATCTTGCCCCCGATCTCGCTGCCGATTTTCCGCTGAGTCTCGCTGTGAACCTCCGGTCAACCTCTACCTGCGCTGTTGCTCATGTCTTTGGGAATTGCTAGCACCATTCTGCTCGGCGGGCTTGCCTTTTGGTGGGGCATTCGGTTTGGGCGGCTGCTGTTGCGAAAGGGAGCAACAGCAAATGACCTGTTTAAGGGAAAAACCTCCGTATCGCTGGCTTTTTTAGGAATTTACATTGCTCTACTGCTGCTGGCGCTGTATATTCCCCAGTGGCAATGGCTGCCGCTGGCGTGGCGCGTATCGGGAATGCAGGTGTCTTGGGCGGCGATGCGGATTATCCTGCTGGGTATCTGCGGTGTGGCGTTTGTGGTGAGCTGGCACACGCGCCGTTTGCAGGTGATTGCGGTTGTGCTGATTGGGCTGATTGGGCTGGGAAGCTTTACAGCGGCCGAGGCCTATCTGCTGGCTCCGATTTATTCCACGCTGGATGATAACTTGCGCCCTAATGGCGTGTTTCAGCAAACCTCCACCAGCAGTTGTGCGCCTGCTGCGATGGCCACAGTGCTGCGCCGCTGGGGGCTGGAGGAAACCGAATCGAGCGTGGCAAAGCTGGCAGGCACCAGCCGCCTGGGAACCTCCATGCCGCAGTTGATTACCGCCGCGCACCAGCTCAAGATGGACGGGCTGGAGATTACGGGCGCAACTTGGGAGCAGATGCAGCGAATTAACCGACCCGGCGTGCTGGCAAGCTGGCTTTTTAATCGGGGTGGTCGGCGATCGCCCCACGCAATTGCGCTGCTGTCCCTCAGCGATGACACTGCCACCATTGCTGACCCTGCCTGGGGGCGGATCTATCGCCTCAATCGCCAGCAGTTTCAGCGGATCTGGCGACGAGAATACGTCCCGTTCTTTCGCCCAGAGGAGGTGGTGCTGTCTGCGGCGCAAGTGCGGGACTACCTGACGCGCCTGGGCTACCTGAACCCTAGCAGCGCGATCGCCAACGATACCATCGACCATGCCACTATTAACGCGGCGCTTCGCCGATTTCAGCAGTCCGCTGGCCTCAGCGTCACTGGAACCCTGGATGCCAAAACGGCGCTGATGCTGAGCGGGCCGTTTTTGACAGAAGGGCCAAGTTTGAAGGATGAGATTCAAGGGTGAGCAGGGTGCTTGCTTTCAGGCCCCCTTCGCTTCTGCTGCCTTACCCCCGATAGATCGCATACATCCCGCCAACATAGAGCAGCAAAATCGCCACGCCGTCCCAGGTTAGGTGCAGGCGCGATCGCTTACTGGCTCGATAGATCAGCCCCACCAGGGCGATCGCCGTCATCATGATGGCAATGACGGTGGTGAAGGCATGAATCGGATGGTTGATTTCGCTAAACAAACTGCCGCGTAAATAAGCCACGTCGTAAATGCCCAGAATCGCCAAATTGAACAGGTTAGAGCCAAAAATATTGGACACTGCTAGGTCAGCGGCATTCAGGCGAATCGCCGTCAGCGACGACACAACTTCGGGCAAGGAGGTGGCCGCCGCCAGCAGCAGCGCCCCAACAAAGCTTTCTCCCAGCCCCGTAACCACAGCCACGCGATCGCCCAGAGCGGCCAGCCAGATGCCCAGCGCCACAATGGCGATCGCCAGCAGCCCAAAGGTGCTATAGGCTCGCCGCTGCGAAATATGACCATACTGCAAGGTTTCGGCTTCCTCCTCTCGCAGTTGGGTGCGGCGGCGCAGTTCAAACTGAGCAATCAACCGGGCACTCACAGCATATAGCAGCAGCAGCAGCACACTCGGCAGCGCAACCCATCCCAGCGTTAGATCCACGCCCCGCTCCGCCAGCAAAATACCCGCCGCTGCCGTGCCCAGCATAACGCAGCCCAGACCTGCCGATAGCCCATGACTCACCTGCACTTGTCGCAGCAGCGGTTCTGGCCCCGTAAAAATGTCCACAATTACCAAAATCAGCAGGTTAAACAGGCAGCTTCCCAGCACGCCGCCCACCGCCAAATCGGGGACTTGAAACAGCGCCACTGCGCTGATGCCGCTGGCCAGTTCTGGCAGCGAGGTCGCCCCTGCCAACAAGATTGCGCCGACCCAACTGCGCCCTAGCCCGGTCTTTTCTGCCAGCACATCGGCACTCTGCGACAGCCGCGCCCCCACCCACACCACCAAGCTGACGCAGAGAACGACTTGGAGAAAGAGCAGCATAGCAAGTTGGGCAAAACAAACAAAAAAGGCGCAGGCGCTCTTTTCGGCGCTTACGCCCAACTGTAGCAAGGATTCGCCCCTGTGCCTTTAGAAAACTAGAAGCGAAAATTTGCAGCCAGAATTTAGAAGTGGAACTGGAAGCTAGAACTAGAAGCGGGTAATGTCCTGAAGGGCGGATGGGGCTGTGGCTGTGCTAGAAACGAAGAACTCAATATCTAAGGTGCCCAGCCGCAAAACGTCGCCATCTTGGAGCGGGATGCGCTGCATTGGGAGGACGCGACGACGGTTAACCCAGGTGCCGTTGCTGCTGTTGAGGTCGGAAATGTAAAGCCCTTCGTCGGGGTGATAGCCAATCACCGCATGGCAGCGAGAGACGGACGGGTTATCGAGGGCGATCGCACAGGTGGAACTGCGACCCAGCGACCAGACCGTACCTGGCTCGGTAGACCTCGACGGGGTATGCAGCAGGTTTGTCATCAAAATCGTCTTGCGACCATTCTGAAGCGCCTGTATGAAAAATTGGCTAACCTGGCATCTCGATTGGGTGGATTCCAGCATCGCTTCAACAGAACAGGTGTCCTCAAAACTGGTTCCATAGTCTGCCAACAGCGAATCTTTGAGATGGGGACTAGATTCTCCGACAGGCGGCAGGGGGTCTGCTGTGGTGTTGTTAAATTCTAGATCTAGCATGACTTCCAGGTTTGTGTCGGGTGGGCAACTGAGCGAATGCAAGCATCAAAAGAGTGTGATATGCCAATATGCCGAAGAGGCTGGGCTAAACTGCTTGAGCCAAGCTGTAGCGAATACTTCTCACCACAACTCTCAAACTAGATACAGACAAATTAGATACAGACAAAATAAGCGCTGGCTGGAAGGTTGATGCTGGGCTGCGAAATTCTGCCGGGTCAACTCCCGGATACCTTGACCAAGGAAAATCCTTGGACTCATGGAATCTGTTATTGAGCGTAATGCTCTTGTTAACCCTTTCGCTTTTCAACGAACCTCACACTGTGAACTTAATATGAAGCAGCGGCTAATACTGTAGCCAGGTTGCTAAACCTGCGATCGCCCGCTCAAAAAGCTTGCGATTAGGTTCTGCACACTAAGATACTGCATTGCGGGAACATGCTGGGAAGGGGTTTCATCAAGGTTGCTACACAGGGTTGAATCTTGCAGTTTGCTGCTAGTGCGGAAACTGTCAACCCAGATGCAAACTCAGAATTTACACCCAAGTAGCGACCTAGTAGACAGCAAAAAATCTCTTGCGAGAGATTGCTGAAATTCCCTCAAACGCAACATTCAAAGATATAGGGAAAAGGCCGTAAAAACTGCACGCCTAAAACTAGCACCCCGGCTGATGACTTCGACTCCAAGTGCGATCGCCCTGAACAAAACCAGAGTCGGTTCTGAAAGGCAGCGAGATGTGTCGATGTCGAGAAGACCAGTGAAGCAATCAAACAGAGTGAGTAGGCTCTATTGCTTAGACATTAAATGGTGATAAGAGAGCATTCGACAACAGGCTGATGAATGAAGTTCATAGAAGATTTATTTAGTTATGTGTCGAGAACATTTCCTTAAAGATTTGGTAAAGATTCAGCGCCTGATAGAGTGTAAATTGATACGCTACATCCGTAGAAGCCGCTGACCCTTTTGTGAAGCAGATGGTGAAGCGCAGGCTATAAGAAATCTTTCGACTACACGTTCGACTACATCAGTCCCAAAGGAATTGGGAAAGAATAGGGCTAAAATTAGGCACGACACTTACTACGCCCGCGTCTAAACCCTTCGATGCGCCATGTGCCTCGATCTCAAGTCAGTCTCAAATCAGTGAGGTGTGCAAGAGAGACGTTCTCCGCATGTGGCAGCACCAAACTGGGCGATGCCCGCAGGGATCGCTTCGCAAATCGCTATCTTGCTGAGGGCGCGTCGATTTTAGGGGAGGTTTGGGTCAGGTGTAGGCGGGTCGCAAAGTCCTCTCGCAGCGCGATCGCCCGCCATGATGAGAAGGACGAATATTTTGGGCTGAATGGGAGTATGGTTTTCAATCGCAAGGAATCATGAGGTCTTATCTAGCGGCAGCAGTGCAAATGAATAGCGTGCCAGATCTGGATAAAAATCTGGCTCAGGCAGAAGATTTAATCGATTTGGCGGTGCGTCAGGGTGCGGAACTGATTGGGCTGCCAGAGAATTTTTCATTTTTGGGCGATGAAGACGCGAAGCTAGCCCAGGCAGAGGCGATCGCCCAAGGCAGCGAAAAATTTCTAAAAACTATGGCCCAGCGCTATCAGGTGACGCTGTTGGGGGGTGGCTTCCCGGTTCCCACGGGCACGGGCAAAGTCTACAACACCGCCCTGCTGGTAGACCCCAGCGGCAGCGAACTGGCCCGCTATGAAAAGGTGCATCTGTTTGACGTGAACCTGCCAGACGGCAACACCTACCAGGAATCGAGCATTGTCCTGGCCGGAACGCAACTGCCCCCGATCTACCCCTCCAAAGACTTCGGCAATCTAGGGCTATCGGTCTGCTATGACGTGCGTTTTCCCGAACTCTATCGTCACTTGGCGCAGATGGGGGCGGAGGTGCTGTTTGTGCCCGCGGCCTTCACCGCTTATACGGGCAAAGATCATTGGCAGGTTTTGCTCCAGGCGCGGGCGATCGAAAACACCTGCTACGTGATTGCGCCTGCCCAGACGGGCAAACACAATGCGCGGCGACAGTCCCACGGACACGCGGCGATTATCGACCCGTGGGGGCTGATTTTGGCAGAAGTAGAAGAGAAACCTGGCGTGGCGATCGCCTCCATTGAACCCTCTCGGCTAGCGCAAGTGCGGCGACAGATGCCGTCTTTGCAGCACCGGGTGTTTATCTAGGGTAGAAAGCGATTTGCGGCTAATGTGCCAGACCACTTCTAGCGCTACTGCTATAGAACTTCTTTATGTTTGTTGATGGAAAAATCCAGGGTTTAGTTCTACTAATTGCCCGTTTCTACAACTTTTATCGAAGCCTAGGAGGCTTGTCTTTTCAGTAATTGTCTGGAGATCTTGAAGAATATCCAGGGGCGATCGCTGTTTTACGCAGGAATACTCACGGTAAAGTAAACAGGACGAGTCTTGTCAAGTGAATGCTGAGTCCGGCTACTTTGTTTCATCCATTCGGTTTAGACATTTCTGCCCTGTGGTTTAACCCCGCTTCCCAAAATGCCTTCTCGGTGGTCGCCGAGTCTGCTTCTCCGGAGGAAGCAACCCTTGTTCTAGGTAGCGTATTAGTCAGCCTGATTGTGGTCTATCTGGCAGCCAAGGCAGGCGGCGAACTCTGCGTCCGCGTGGGGCTACCCCCGGTGCTAGGAGAGCTAATTGGCGGCGTGGTGGTCGGGGTATCAGCCCTCCATCTGCTGGTGTTCCCCGAAAGCGGGTTCCAAGAATCTGGCTCCCTGATTATGCGGCTGATTGAGGCGACAAGCGGCGTTGGCACTGAGGCGGCAGGCGGCGTTTTTCAGGCAGAGAGCGAAGTTATCTCTGTGCTAGCCGAGATTGGGGTCATCATCCTGCTGTTTGAAATTGGGCTAGAGTCCGATTTGAAGGAACTCATCCGCGTTGGTCCCCAGGCAGCAGTTGTCGCCGTGATTGGGGTCGTGGTTCCCTTTGCCGCAGGTACAGCCGGACTCATGCTGCTGTTTGGGGTGCCGACGGTGCCCGCCATTTTTGCCGGAGCCGCGCTGACGGCGACCAGCATCGGCATCACTGCCAAAGTGCTGGCAGAAATCCAGAAGCTGAGTTCGCCCGAAGGTCAAATCATTATTGGCGCGGCGGTGTTGGACGATGTGCTGGGCATTATCGTGCTGGCAGTGGTTGCTAGTCTGGCCAAGACGGGCGAAGTCCAAATCGGCAACGTGATTTACCTGGTGGTCAGCGCGGCCGTGTTTCTCATCGGCTCTATCTTTCTGGGACGATTGCTCAGCCCCTTCTTTGTGACGCTGGTGGATCGACTGAAAACGCGGGGGCAATTGCTGATTGCCTCGCTGATTTTTGCTTTCGGGCTGGCCTACATTGGCGCAGCCATTCAGCTAGAAGGAATCTTGGGTGCGTTTGCGGCGGGGCTGGTTCTGGCAGAAACCGAAAAGCGGGAAGAGCTAGAAGAGCAAATTATCCCGATTGCCGATATGCTCGTGCCCATTTTCTTTGTGGTGGTGGGGGCGCGTACCGATGTCAGCGTGCTGAACCCATTTAACCCGGAGAACCGTGAAGGGCTGATTATCGCAATCTTCTTGCTGGTGGTTGCATTTGTCGGCAAGCTGGTGACGGGGTTGGGCGTGTTTGGCAAGCCGGGGATTAACCGATTGGCGATTGGCGTGGGCATGGTGCCCCGGGGCGAGGTCGGTCTGGTGTTTGTGGGTGTGGGTTCCGCAACGGGCGTGCTGTCGAAGTCGCTGGAGGCTGCCATTATCGTGATGGTGATCGGCACGACCTTCATTGCGCCTGCCCTGCTGCGGATCGTCTTTAAGGAGCCAGATTCGCCCTCAACTGGAACGGCGATTGCTCCCGAAAGTGCCGAAGCAGGCGCAGTTTCTGCCGAATAGCCCCATTTTTAGATCACGAATTTAGATCACGAAAATTTTCCGGTTTCTCTGACGCTGAGGAACCGGATTTTTCGGATGATCGTCGTTCAAAACATTGCCTAGAAAAAACAATGAAGCAACAACGACCGCTCGCGGTGCTTATGGCTTTCGTGCTGACGGGATGCGGTTTTGCGGGTGAGGTGGTTCCCGAAGTCGCACCGACCGTAGGCGAGTTTTCCCTTGCAGAAAACAACCTCTACGGCTGTGGGATGGCGCTCTGGAAGGCAGACCGCACATCCCGCGAGCAATACGTCTTTTTCAACGGCATCGAAGACGGGTCGATGCGGATGCTGATTGACGGCAACTTGGTGGAGTTTCGCCGAGTCGATGGCAGCGGGCAGGATTTTTATGGACAAAAAACGACCCAGGTGTTTCGCAGCACCGATGGAACCATCACCGCAACCGTCACCGTGACGCTGGGCGCAGCAGGCGAAATCGAAAGCGTGGCGATCGCCGATGGCACAATTCAGGTCGAGCGGAACGGCGCAACGGTGGAGGTTCCGGTGGTGGGCGATGCGGGCTGTTAAGGCTGGTTTTGGATTTTGGGATTTCGGATTTTGGATTGACAGTTTGGATCGTCCAGAGCAACAAGAAAGCGAGTCATAGGCGATCGCCCGTTTCTGCCCCAAACCAGTGCAGAGATTCCGGCGGCAGCGCTAGCGTAATCTCGTCTGAGTTCCACTGAGCATCCATCGGCAGCAGCGCCCGCAGCGTGCGATCGTTTGCGCCAGGAATGCGAACGCTGACCAGATTACTCATGCCCAGATGCTCAGTTAGAAATACCCTGCCTCGAAGGAGGGTTGAATCGACGGCGTTTGCCAGCCGCACCTGCTCTGGACGAATGCCGAGCGTAACGGCAGAAAGGGACTTGAGGCGATCGGGTAGGGGAACTTTGAATTCATTGAGCAGGGCAAACCCGTTTTCGCAGGGCAGGTCAAACAGGTTCATCTGGGGACTGCCGACGAAGCCTGCCACAAACCGATTAGCCGGGTGGCGATAGATCTCCGCAGGCGGCGCGAGCTGCTGGAGTTCGCCGTTGTTCAGTACGGCAACCTTCGTCGAAAGGGTCATGGCTTCGGTCTGATCGTGGGTGACGTAGACGACGGGGGCTTGCTGTTCTGCAAAAAGCTGCTTCAGATCTGCCCGCACCTGCTCGCGCAGCAGGGCATCGAGATTACTCAGCGGCTCATCCAGCAAAAAGACTTCTGGCTGCCGAACGAGGGCCCGACCCAGAGCCACCCGCTGCCGCTGCCCCCCCGAAAGCTGACCAGGCTTGCGGTCTAGCAAATTCCCCAGCCCCAGCACCTCAGACGCAGAGGCGACCCGCTGCCGAATTTCCTCTGGGGGAACTCGCCGCAGCTTCAGTCCCGACGCAATGTTGTCGAATACCGACAGGTGCGGGTAGAGCGCGTAGCTCTGGAAGACCATTGCAATGTTGCGATCGCCCGGTGGGATATGGGTGACGGGGCGATCGCCAATCACCACGTCGCCCCGCGTCGGCTGCTCCAGTCCGGCAATCATCCGCAAAATCGTAGACTTGCCGCAGCCCGACGGCCCCAGCAGCGTCAAAAACTCGCCGTCTCCCACCGCTAGACTCAAATCTTTCACAGGCACCACGCTGGCGCTGTAGGTTTTGTTGAGGTGTTGCAGTTCGAGTTTAGACATGGGAGGTAGGGGTGCAGAGAGCCAAAATCAAAGGTCATCGCTGGATTAGCCCTTCACCGCGCCGGAGGTGAGGCCCTGGACGATGCGGCGCTGGAACAGGAGGACTAGCACGACCAGCGGCAGGGTGCCGACGACGGTGGCGGCGGCGAGGGGACCGTAAGGCACTTCAAAGATGCTGGTGCCGCCGATTTGGGCAGCGGCGACGGGGACGGTTTTCATCGACTCGCGGGTGATGAAGGTGAGCGCAAAGATGAACTCGTTCCAGGCGAAGATGAACGCCAGAATGCCCGTGGTGACGAGGGCGGGGGCGGTGAGCGGCAGCAGAATTTGCGTCAGCATTTGCCCCGTATTGTAGCCATCGACCTTGGCGGAGTCTTCTAGGTCGCGGGGAAGCTGCTGAAAGAAGCTCCGCATCACCAAAATCGTCAGGGGCAGGTTGATCGCAGTGTAGGGAATGATCAGCGCCAGGTAGTTGTTGCCCAGACCTACCGCCCGCACCAGCTCCAGCAGTCCCAGAAACAGCAGGATATAGGGAAACAGCGTGACGATCAGGATCAGCGACAGCAGAATATTTTCGCCGGGGAGCTTGAGCCGGGCCAGGGCGTAGGCGGCGGGTGTGCCGATCGCCAGACACAGGAGGGTGGAAATTACCGCAATTACCAGACTGTTCAGCAGATAGGTGAGGAACGGGCGGCGGCTGAACAGTTCCGCATAGTGCTGGAGTGTAAAGCGGGTGGGGAAGTAGACATTGGGCACGGCGGAGATGTCGGCGTTGGTCTTGATCGAGGTCAACACCTGCCACAGGATAGGCGCGAGGCTGAGGATCACGATGAGGGCGATCGCCCCGCTCATTCCCACCTGTCGCCACGAGAGCTGACTGCGCTGAGCATCGGTCGAAATCGGCTGAGTCGTCTGAGTCGTCATCCTGTTTCTCCAGAGGCACTGCGGGCTTTGGCGAGGAGGACAGTGGCGATCGCCACCACCGCCACCAGTAGCAAAAACGTCACCACCACCAGCGCCGCGCCATAGCCAAAGTCGAGATAGCGCATCACCGTGGCATAGATATAGACGGACACGGTTTCCGTTGCGCCCGCCGGCCCACCGCCCGTCATCACCTGCACCAGGTCAAAAATGCCAAAGGCCTGGGCAAAGCGAAACAGCGACGCAATCACGATTTGCGGCATCAGCAGTGGCAGCGTAATCTGGCGGAAGCTCTGCCAGCGGGTGGCCCCGTCCATCGCATGGGCTTCGTACAGGTCTTGCGGGATGGACTGCAACCCCGCCAGCAGCAAAATCGCCACAAAGGAGGTCGTCTTCCACACGTCCGCCGCGATCACCGCCAGCATGGCCAGCGTCGGGTCCCCCAGCCAGTTCACGCCCGATCGCAAAATGCCCAGCCGCATCAAGATGTCATTCCACACGCCATACTGGTCGTTGAAAATCCACACCCAGCCCAGGGCAATCAGCGCCGTCGGCAGCGCCCAGGGCAAAATGGCGATCGTCCGCACCCAGCCCCGCCCGCGAAACGCCTGATTTAGCACCAGCGCCATGCCCATGCCCAAAATTAGCTCCAGCGTCAGCGAGGCCAGCGTGAACACGGTTGTATTGCCCAGGCTTTGCCAGAAGCGCCCGTCCGTTGCCATGCGCCCCAGGTTCTCGAAGCCCGAAAACACGGGCTGAAGCTCCGTCCCCAAATTTTGGGTAAACAGCCCTAGCCAAAACGCCCGCAAAATCGGATAGGCATACACCACCGCCAGCAGCAGCAGCGCCGGAGCGACTAGCAGCCAGCCCGTGCGGCGATTGCGTTGTTGGAGCGTGGGTTGGGGCATGGGGATTTTGGGTTTTGGGTTTTGGATTTTGGGTGTGCGAACGGGGATGGTGGCTTGCGTCCTAATCTATTGTCCTCATCTATGCCTTTCTGGGCTTCTGGGTTTTCTGAGCTACGTTCCTAAGCTACGTCCCTAACAGTCGTCGGGTTTCCGCTGCGGCTGCCTGCATTGCGTCCGCGGGCGAACTGCGGCCGGTGATGGCGGCGCTGAGGTAGCGCTGGAGGATGTCGGAGGCCTGGGCGTATTGCCCGATGGGAGGACGCAGGACGGTGGCATCGAGGACGGGCAGCAGGGCGGGATAGTGGCTGAATTTTTCGACGATGGCGGGGTCGGTGAAGAGCGATCGCCGTGTGGGGACGTAGCTGCTTTCCAGGATGAACTGCCGCTGGGCTGCGGTGCTGGTGAAAAACTCGATGACGCGCCACGCTTCGTCGGGGTGGCGACTGGTCTTGGCTATGCCAAAGCCCCAACCGCCCTGGCACGCGCCGCTATTGAAGCCGGGAGCATGAACCATCGGCTTGATGCCAAATTTGCCGCGAATGACGGAATCTTCGGTATTGCTGAGGGCCCAGGCGTAGGGCCAGCTTCGCATAAAGACCGTGTTGCCGCTTTGGAACAGGCGCAGGGCTTCATTTTCTTGGTAAGTCGTCACGCCGGGGGGCGAAATGCCCTCATCGATGGTGCGCTTGAGGAATTCCGCAGCGGCGATCGCCCCTGGAGCGTCCAGCCCCACCTCCCGCGTCTCCGGGTTCACCCAAAACGCGCCGAAGCCCTCCAAGATTTCCACAAACATCGCAGCCAGCCCTTCATACTGCCGTCCCTGCCAGACATAGCCCCAATCGGCCAATCCGGCCTGCTTGGCGGCGCGGGAAATTTCCAGCAGTTCGTCAAACGTGTCGGGCGGGGTTGCCCCAAGCTGTTCCAGAATGTCGGTGCGGTAGTAGAGCATTCCGGCATCGGAGCGCAGGGGAATGCGGTATAGTCCGTCGCGATAGCGGCCGCCGTCGATGTCGGTGGTCAGAAAATCCGAAAAGTCGCTCTGGGCCGCGCGATCGCTCAGATCCAGCAGCCAGCCCGCCGCCGCAAACTTGGGAACCCAGACGATATCCATATACACCAAGTCGTAGGGCGAGTCGCCCAGCAAAAACGACGAGGTGTAGAGGTCTTCGACCAGATTGGTGGCGTTGGGGCCCTCGATCACGTCTAGCTTGATGTCGGGATTTTGCGCCTCAAATTCCTGAATGAGCGAGGCCCATTGCGTGCCCTCTAAGGCCTGAATCAGCACCGAAACATGGGTCGGCTGCTGCGCTAGCCCCATTCGTCCAACTGCCAAAAGGCTGATACAGAGCGCGATCGCCAGCCCAACCCAGCGCCAGTTCAGCCGTCTTCTGCCAGACCCCAGGGGCGATCGCCAAAACCCATCCATCCTGCTGCCCACCCATCACAACATTGCCACCCTGCGAGAAAAATCAGGGCTGTGTTCGTTCCCTTTCAAGAAACCACAGGAAGAGGGCGATCGCCCGCCAAAGGCTCAGATTTGCAACGAAACTTAAAGCGATCGCCAGCAAGGGTTCAAAGCGCGATCGCCACTTTTACTAATTTCGATAAAAATATTAGTCCCAAATACTAGTCCCAAATACTAGTCCCAAATATTAGCCACAAATACTAGTCCCACTCAGTCTATATAGGTCGCATTTCTACAATCATTCAGTTAGACTTTTCTGTCCCCAACTTCAGTTTCACATCGCGCCCTGATCATCCTTTTAAGCTTTGGTCAAAAAGGGAGACTCGTATATCCTATCAATCTCGAAATCTATACTGGTAACTCCGTTTTCCCAAACAAGCTTGTGAATTTTAATGTCTGCATGAGCAAACCAATCCTCATCCACTAAAGGAATGGGAACATCTATTGGAACAATTCTATATCCCTCTTTTTGGGCGGAATATCTCTTTCCCTTCTCAAGTGGAGAAGGATAGCCTTGAGAAGGCTTTAACTTTAAGATGCTATTAACTTCACAGGGCATTCCCATAATTTTTTCTTCAAGCTATTATTTCAGGACTTACGCGCCTGCGATAAATCTTCTGGGTTTTGGAAGATTTCTCGCTGGCTGTGTCCGCGAGCAATCCTCCAGATGCGTAAGTCCTATGGTTACAGAAAGACTTTGTATTGACCAGGAAGCCAGCTAACAGTCGCGTGCAGACTGCTTAAAGATCTTTCGATAATTATCAGGACGCTTCTGGTCAGAGACGGCGTTGAACCGAGACGGGATGCTGGAGGCGGGGACCGGCGTGTTTTTATCCAAGCCCTATGCCATAAACGACTTGCTGCAATGCGCCTATGACATGCCCGATCCCTGAATAAGCCTTAAGAGGTGGGCGATCGCCTTGAAAATTAGGGATAATTAGGTTAACCATAGGTTAAGAACTCGTTAAGCCCTCAAGGAGGCATTCATGGCTGATTACTCTGATTTCTTCGCGCCGCGCAGCCGCTACTACGGCCCGGTCAAACCCGAAAACCTGGTGTTCAACGCCAACCTGCAAGAGTTTTCCCACCGAGTCAGCCTGCTGTGCGGTCTGGAAACCAACGGCAAACTCTCGCCCGAAGAAACCTACCAAGAGATTAAATCGCTCTGGAAGCAGCTCAAACAGTCTAAGAAAGCGCTGGGCATTGGGCAGGCTCCGAGTGCTGCCGACGACGATCACTGACTGGGCATTCCAGTCTTTCAAGCGTCCCAAACAACAGTTCAAATGGGGAGTTCAGACCGCTGGACTCCCTTTCTGCTTTCTAGTCTGGAGGCGAGGGATGCGGAACCAATCAATTTTGGATTTTGGATTGGCGATTTTGGCTTGGGATCTTGGCTTGGGATCTTGGCTTGGGATCTTGGCTTGGGATCTTGGGTTAGTGCTTTCGGAGGGCGATTTTGGATGGCCTGTCCAAGGCTCTGTAGGGCTTCCAAAACCCCAAGCCCAAAACCCCAAGCCCAAAACCCCAACCCTAAAACCCAACCTCTAAACCGCAGCGCCCCTCAATTGCCTCCAGCGCAGCGGCCCTGAAATCCAAAATCCCAAATCCAAAACCCAAAATCCAGCCTCTACCCCTCAATCCCCAAATACTCGTTCACATCCTCTAGCAGGCGCGTCAGTTCGGCTTCGGTCGTCAGCCGGATGCGGTCGTCGCGCACCGTCACCAGCACCTTCGCCGCAAAGGGGCTGGGCCAGATGTTAGGGTTGCAGAAAATTTCTAAAAACACCTCACCCGTATGCTGATATTCCATAGATGGCTTGGGACTGGGACGGCCGCCGGTGCTGCTGGCGGAAACTGCCTTCAGGTGTTCTAGCAGCGTGGCGATCGCCCCCTTGAGCTCCTGCGCGGCTGCTGGCGAAAAGCTAAACGACACCGACCCTTCCACCAAATTTAATCTCAGTTGCGTCATCAAAAGCCCC
This sequence comes from Thermoleptolyngbya oregonensis NK1-22, assembly GCF_032705245.1. Taxonomy (GTDB): domain Bacteria; phylum Cyanobacteriota; class Cyanobacteriia; order Elainellales; family Elainellaceae; genus Thermoleptolyngbya; species Thermoleptolyngbya sichuanensis. The sequence continues at coordinate 4,945,189 of NZ_CP053540.1, read as the reverse complement.
ACTTGCGTTTCACGCCCACATCAAGATGCAGAATATGCCGTCGGTTGCCCGCATAAATGCCCAAGCCACCCGGCCACCAGCCCACCAGCATTTTCGCCAGATCTGCCCCCATATAGCCCTGCACGACGATATCCACCGCCCCCCCGCCGAGATGCTGGCTGCGCCGCGCTCCGCCTGCTTTGGAGTTGAATGGCTCTGGACGATACCAAGAGGTAATCCGGAAGGGCTTGCCGATTTGCTGGCGGGCTTTTTCAAGCTGCGTCGCCAGTTTCACCATGTTCTCCACATGCTCAGCCGTTTGGGGCAGGCGCGTGCAGTTGTGGGTCGCCTCGCCCCATGTAAAAGAGCCGTTGGGGATAATCGGCTGGTCAGAATAGACGGTGCCCCGATTTCCAACAAGCTTGATTTCCTTTCCAGAAAAGGTTTTGGGTGCAGCCGCCGCCGGAACCGCCGCCGCCATTGCTGCTGCCGGAGCCGCCGCTGGAATCGGATATACTACCCTATCGTCAAATTTTACCTGGGCCTGCCGATCCGATACATGCCAAAGGCTGATGCCACGAATATATTGCTCTGGATTGTTGATGGCAAAGCGAATATGCCCTTGCAAGCTACCGCTGGCATCGGCATAGGCGTAGGAATGCAGGTCAAAGGTCATGCCCTTGGGAACTTTGAAGATTTCTTCTTCAGTGAGTTCTTCCACGGGCACGGGGCGACGCTTGATGACCGTATCTTGGGTGATTTCTAAAATCTGTGCGGCGGTTTGCTCTTCGATGGGATACACCACTTCACCATCCGACAGCACTTCGGCAAAGCGATTATAGACGTACCAGGTGTTGAATCCGCCGAGGTTGCCTTCCTTGAGCGCAAACTTGATGTGTTCGTCAAAATCTCCCGCCGAGTCGGCATAGGCGTAGGACTGAATTTCATACTCAGCGCCCGCGTCTACTTTATATTGCTCATGTTGCGGCAGATGACCGACATAGACGGGACGACGCTTTAAGACAGCACGACTGTCGGTGATCTTGATGATTTGCTTCGTCATTGGAAGATCCTTGGATAGATGCGAGGGGGCTAGATGCAACGGGCTAGGTACGACTGACCAGGCGCAGATGGTGAGGTGCAAACAGTAAAACCCGTTCTGGCAGGGAATTACCCTGTGCGGAGAGTCCAGTAACCCGGTTTAGAAGACTGACAGCAAGACAAGAATCGTTGCTCCGTTGAGGGTTGGAGGGCAACTCAGCGCAAAGCCTGACAACCAGAGGGCTTGGGTTTGTAGTCAGAGTTTTCATCTGGTTACAAGATTGCCCTCATAATAACAATCAGCAGGTGGTCAGCGGGCGATCGCCCCCTTGCCAGAGCGTTACGTTTCTCGAAGCGCCTCAACGTCCAAAGTGCGCCGAAGCGCGTTAGTATCTCTGCGTAATTTCTGCGTAATTTCTGCGTAATTTCTGCCTACCGTACCGCCTATGACTCGCCAAGACCATCGCGCCACCGTGCGCCGCGTCCTGCTGATCACGCTGGGACTGAATCTGCTAGTGATGGCGCTAAAGGCGACTGTGGGATTTTTGACGGGTTCCCTCAGCCTGCTGGCCGATGCGCTACACAGCGTCACCGACTCCGCCAACAACATCCTGGGGCTGGTCGCCAGTCGATTCTCGTCTCCCTATCCCGACCGCAGTCATCCCTACGGCCATCAAAAGTTTGAAGCGGTGGGGGCCTTGGGGATCAGCGCATTTTTGGGAATTGCCTGTTTTGAAATTTTGCAGGGGGCCATTACTCGCATCTTGGGCGGCGGCGAACCGCTGATCTTGGAAGGCTGGGAGTTGTGGCTCTTGCTGCTGGTGCTGGGCATCAACATTTTTGTCACATTTTATGAACGACGGGTCGGAGAGCGCATTGGCAGCCCCATCCTGCTGGCCGATGCCCGCCACACCATGAGCGATGTCTGGGTGACGATTACGGTGATGGCTGGACTGTTGGGTGTGTGGGTGTTGGGGGTGCAGTGGCTAGATGTGGCGCTGGCGTTTCCGGTGGCGCTGCTGGTCTTTTGGAGTGGTTGGCAGGTCTTGAAGGAAAACTTGCCCTGGCTAGTGGATGAAATGGCGATCGCCCCCGAAAAGATTCACGCCATTGTCACCCAGGTTCCGGGCGTGGTGAACTGCCACAGCATCGCCTCGCGGGGGGTCGTCGGGCGGCAGGTGTTTATCGAAATGCACCTGGTGGTGAATGCCGAGGATGTAGACACGGCCCACGACATTACTGAAGCCGTCGAAGCGGCACTGGAAGATGCGTTTAGCCCGGTGCGAACGACAATTCACGTCGAACCGCAGCGGTATGTCTCCGACCAACTGACCTACGACACGACCCCTGAAAAATAGGGCGATCGCCCTACAGTCACCGCCCCTTACAAGCGCCCTTTACGGTTGCCAGGTCTAGCTCTGAACCTAGCTCTGAGGCTGACTCTGCCGCTGACAATCCCTACGCCAGCCACTTGGCGCTCAGCACAATCGTCAGCCCAATAAACAAGACCGTCAGCGTCCAGGTGACTCGGTTCAGCGTGGTTTCCGCGCTCTTGGTGCTGGTAAACAGTTGCGCCTGTCCGCCCAGCCCGCCCAGCCCATCGCCCTTGGGGCTATGCAGCAGCACCAGCACAATCAGTCCAACGGCAGAAATCGCCCAAATGATTTGAACAATAGAAACGAGGGTCATGAGGGGTTAAAGGTTAGGGATCAGCAGTTGGAGCGAAATTCCAGTCGCCAGAGTGCTGCGGAACTGGAGCTTGCCCGACTTTAAAAACTCGACCAAAAAATCGGTCAAGCTCTATTCTATCGAGAGTTTAGCGCTGTGAGAACGGTCTGCCTCTGAGTCATGCGCTAGGGGCAGTTCGATAGGGGCAGTGCGACAGGAGGGCCATAGGGGCGATCGCCCAAGCCGCACCCTCCCCACTCCACCCCTACGTCCTCTACAGGGAAACGCGCACCGGAGTCCGGTTCTGGCGCACGTCAAAGCCGACGGGTTCGATCAGCGACTGACCTGTCATTTCCACAGGCTGGGGAATCCGCAAAATTTCCAGAATAGTCGGCGCAATGTCTGCCAGGATGCCACCATCGCGCAGCACGACATCGGTACCGTGGCCAGGAATCTTCCGCTTTTCACCCTCGACCAGAATGAAGGGCACTGGATTGGTCGTGTGGGCCGTCCAGGGCTGCCCCTCTTCGTCCAGCATGACTTCGGCGTTGCCATGATCGGCGGTGATCAGCGCAGTGCCGCCTGCTCTGCCAATGGCTTCCAGCAGCCGCCCCACACAGCAATCGACCGTCTCGACCGCCTGAATCGCAGCCTCCATTTTGCCCGTGTGCCCCACCATGTCGGGGTTGGCGTAGTTAATGACGATCAACCCATAGATGCCCTTTTCAATGGCGGCGATCGCCCCATCGGTCACGGCTTCGGCCGACATGGTAGGCGCACTGTCGTAGGTGGGCACTTGGGGGCTGGGCACCATCGCCCGGTCTTCGCCCTCAAAGGGTTCCTCGATGCCGCCGTTAAAGAAGTAGGTGACGTGGGCGTATTTCTCGGTTTCTGAGGTGCGAAACTGGCGCAACCCATTGCGAGAAATCACTTCACCCAGAATGTTGTTGAAATCTTGCGGCAAGAAGGCGACCAGCACCGGGAAAGCGGGGTCGTATTGGGTGAAGGTGACAAACGTCAGGTTGGGAATTTGCGTCCGCTCGAACCCGCTGAAGTTGGGATCAACAAAGACCTGAGTCAGTTGACGCGCCCGGTCGGGACGGAAGTTGTAGAAGATGACCCCATCGCCCTCGCTGACGGCTCCGGGCGCAATCCGCGTCGGCTTAACAAACTCATCCGTCACGTTTTCGGCGTAGGAGGCTTGCAGCACTTCCAGCGCTGTACGACCGTCGCCCTCGCCGTCTTGGGTCATCAGGTCATAGGCGGCTTGGGTGCGCTCCCAGCGGCGATCGCGATCCATGCTGTAGTAGCGCCCGCTGAGGGTGACAATCCGCCCTACCCCAATTTCGTCAATATAGCGCTGGATCGTTTCCAGGGCTGCGAGTCCATCCGTGGGCTTGGTGTCTCGCCCGTCGGTGATGACATGAATGCACACGTCCGAGATATTTTGTTCCTTAGCCAGTTCCAGCAGCCCCGACAGATGGCTGAGGTGAGAATGCACGCCACCGTCGGAACATAGACCCACTAGATGCAGCTTGCCACCGCTCTGGCGCACGGCTTCGCAGGCCTTGAGCAGGGCAGAGTTGCTGAGAATTGTGCCGTCTTCAACCGCGTCGCTGATGCGGACGAGTTCCTGGGGAACGACGCGCCCCGCGCCAATGTTTAGGTGCCCGACTTCGGAGTTGCCCATTTGCCCTTCGGGCAGCCCTACGCTCTTGCCAGAGGCTTGCAGCAGGGTATGGGGATAGGCTGCCCAGAGGCTATCCATCACGGGCGTTTGGGCGGCGGCGATCGCATTGCCGTCATCGCTGGGACGATAGCCCCACCCATCTAGAATGACCAGTACCACTGGAGAGATTGGCGCTTGTGCCATGAGAATCGCCTGAATGACAACAGATTAGGAACAGTAGATTAGGAACAGTTGGGAACAGAATTCAGCGCTTAAAACAATTGGGTATGTAAATACTTACATGAGTAATGCAAATTTTCCAGCAATAATATCACCCAATTCTTAAAAATCACCTAACTCCATCAGGAAAAAGATTTTTATGGAGCTTATGTAAGGAATTGAGTAGTTTTCCTGAGTAATTTCACCCAAGCGGATTACAGATGACTCTATCCTGTCTTGCTGCCAGTTGAGACGGGGTTCTCAATTCTCAGCACATCCAGAAAATACTGCAATGCTCAAGTTTTGAAAGGCTGACATGCTCTCTGAATCTAGGGTATCAGCCCCTAAATCGACTTAAGGACTGGTTAAGAAACCGGCTGTGAACCCTCACGTTTCTCCGCGTGTATGGGGCATTACAAAACTAGCTAAACCGATAAAGCGACACTATCGATCTCGGTTTTGTCCTGGAGATTCTCAGGAGCAAGCTGACTTGGATTTCCCGCCACAAAACCATTGCGCTTCAAGCACAAGAAACTGTTATTCAACCAATTAGCAATCATTAGCAATCATTAGCAATCACTGGCAATCAACTGTAGCAATTAACGGTCGGTTCGCTACGGATTGCGATCCCCAGTTCGACCAGATTCTTGAATTGCGTCATGTTAATCTCTGATCCCTGTGCTGATGCCCTCTAATTCATTTAGGCGGAACGCAACCTCACGACTCGCACCTTTACGGTGGCGATCGCCCGTCTAAGACGATTCTTTTTTGGCTTTCATTTTCTGTTTCTGCTTGTCGCGCTTGGCGGCGGCTTTGGCAGCTTTTTCGGCGGCGATCGCCTCCAACCTAGCTCGTTCTCGCTCCTCCGCGACTTTTTCTAGGTAATAGTGATAATCGCCACGATAGAGCCGCAATTCTCCGTCGCGCACCTCGACAATTTTGGTGGCCACCTGAGAAATAAAGTAGCGATCGTGGGACACCACAATCAGCGTGCCGTCGTAGTTTTGAATCGCCTCCTCCAGCATTTCCTTGGCGGGAATGTCGAGGTGGTTGGTCGGCTCGTCCAAAATCATCAAGTTCACCGGGCGCAACAGCATTTTGGCCAGGGCCAGCCGCGCCTTTTCGCCGCCGCTGAGGGCTTCTACTTTTTTGAACACCATGTCCTGGCTAAACAGAAAACGCCCCAGCAGCGTCCGCACTTCCTCGTTGCTCCAGTCAGGCACTTCGTCGTGGATCGTGTCCATCACGGTTTTGCTGAGATCCAACGCCTCCGCCTGATTTTGCTCAAAATAGCCGGGGATCACGTTGTGGTCGCCGAGGGCCACTTTGCCATCCGTGGGCTGCTCCATGCCCATGATCAGCCGCAGCAGTGTGGACTTGCCGCAGCCGTTGGGGCCGAGAAACGCGATGCGATCGCCCCGCTCGATCAGCAGATTTGCCCCCAAAAACAGAATCTTGTCTTCGTAGGTGTGGGTCAGGTCTTGAATCATCACCACTTCGCGGCCGCTGCGGGGTGCAGGGGGGAAGCGAAACTGGAGCGTCCGCACGCTGCCCGTCGGCGCTTCGATCCGCTCGATTTTTTCAAGCTGTTTTTCGCGGCTCTTGGCCTGGGTGCTGCGGGTGGCGCTGGCGCGAAACCGATCGACGAAGGCCTGCTGCTTCTCCAGTTCTTTCTGCTGCCGCTCGTAGGCAGAAAGCTGCGCCAGTTGGGCTTCTTCCTTTTGCTGGAGATAGGCCGTGTAGTTGCCCAGGTAGGTGGTGGACACGCCGCGCTCGGTTTCGACAATCTGCGTGCAAAGGCGATCGAGAAACTCCCGGTCGTGGGAGACAATCACCATCGGCGTGGTCAGCCCCTTGAGGTAGGTTTCCAGCCACTCGATGGTTTCCAGGTCGAGGTGGTTGGTCGGTTCGTCCAGCAGAAGCAAATCGGGCGATTGCAGCAAGATTTTGCCCAAGCTCATCCGCATCTGCCAGCCGCCGCTGAAGGCGCTGACGGGGCGATCGCCATCTTCGGCTGCGAACCCCATTTCCGGCAGGATTTTTTCAATCTTGGCCTCTAGCCCATAGCCGTCCATCGCTTCAAACTTGCGCTGGAGCCGATCAAGCTGATGAATCAGGTTGTCCAGTTCCTCTGGCGAGGCGGTCTGCATCTGGTGCTGCACATTGGCCAGCCCCTCGTGAATCTGGTTCACTTCGGCAAAGGCCCGCCAAAACTCGTCGCGCACCGTGCGGCTGGGATCGACCTCAAATTCTTGCGTCAGGTAGGCTATGTGCAGACTAGCAGGGCGGATAATTTCCCCCGTCGTTGGCTCCATTTCGCCCGCGATGATCTTGAGCTGGGTCGATTTGCCCGCGCCGTTGACCCCTACCAAACCGACGCGATCGCCCGGTTTCACCTCCCAGTTGATATCCTTCAGAACTTCGCCCGTAGGATAGATTTTGCTGATGTGTTCTAAACGCAGCATGAGTGACCTTGTGATAGAGCGCGGTGATAGGAGCGCGATGAACCTGGCCAACACTCATCCGTTACAGTCGGTCATGAATTCGTGTAAAGCTCTCCATAATCTTAAGCATTTTTTAAGCATTGTGGTTCGCTCTGCCTAGAAGGTTGGAGCAACGCTCAGAGAGCCGCCCTGAGAAAGGTGCGAGAAAGATGCAGCCGTGGCGCTTGCCCGTCACCAAATCTTTTCGAGACGCAGCACAAACCCCGGCAGCACAGGGTCACCCCTGAGCGTTTCTGGATTTTCCAAGACCTGTACCGGGCGATCGCGCTGATACACATACACCGTGCGGCCAGGGCGATCGATCAGCCAGCCCAGGCTTGCGCCGTTGTCGAGATACTCCTGCATCTTGTCTTGCAGCAGGTTGAGGCGATCGCTCGCAGACCGCAACTCCACCACAAAATCAGGGCAAATCGGAGCAAAGGAGGCCTGTTGTTCATCCCTCAGCGCGTTCCAGCGCTCCAGCCGAATCCACGCCGCATCGGGCGATCGAATAGCCCCATTGGGCAGCGTAAACCCCGTGCTGGAATCAAAGCATTCTCCCAATTCTGTCTCGTCATTCCAGTTGCAAAGCTGCTGGCTAATTTTGGCGTTTCGGTTTCCACTATCAGAAAAGGTAGGGGGCATAATCATTACGACTCCGGTGGCGCTGCGCTCGATTCGCAAGTCGGGGTTAGCACGGCATAGCTCGTGAAACTGCTCCAGACTTAGCGACATCTGAGCAGGCAACTCCACGGTTAGCGGTGTCAGTTCAGCGTGAATGCGGAGCGTCGTCATAGGGTTCTCATGGGGTTCTCATGGGGTTCTCGTGGGGTTCGGCGGAAAGCGGACGGTTGAGGCCATTGTAGTGCGACTGTCGTGCGACCCTGACAGGGACAAAGATCTGACAGGGACAAACGCCTAGACGTGGTTTGCTTCTGAGCCAGCTTCCGCAACCAGGGTTTTCAGTTCCACCAGCAATTGCTCCTCTTCGCGGCGCAGTTCCGTCAGCCGGGCGAGAATCTGGTCAAGCCGCTGGGTGGGGTTGTCTGAGTCAGTTTTGTGGGGGTGTCGGGTCGAGGATTGTGACAGGCGCTTTGCAAGCTGGAATCCGCCGCCAAAAATGGACGCAAATAGCCATAGCGGCACCTGAAATAGCCGCAACCAGAGGTTTTCCGTGAGCCGCCCAATTGCGCCGAAGAGACCCACCAGCAGCGCGATCGCCCCTACTATCATCCCCAAAGCCCAGAGGGGATGCATCACCAGCCATTGCGCGATCGGGTGGGCGGCCAGCCAGGTTTGTAGCGGCGTACTGAGGGACTCCAGGAGGCGATCGCCCAGGCTATCCAGCAGAGATTGTCCAAACGGGTTCATGAGAAATTAGGGGGAGAGATCCAGACAGCGCAGGCGGCAAACGGCATCGCAAAAGACACCTGCATAACGTGCATAATCAGAGTCTTCACGATAACCGCAAATTTCTAACCCCTGACCCCGCTGCCCAAAATCCCCAAGCCTAACCCCGCCCCGGCGCGGCCAGGTTGCGGAAGCGGGTAAACTGTGGCTCAAACAGCAGTTTCACTGTGCCCACCGGGCCGTTACGATGCTTGGTGATGATAATTTCGGAAATGCCGCGATCGGGGGTGTCGGGATTATAGTATTCGTCGCGATAGAGCATGATGATCAGGTCAGCATCCTGCTCAATTGCGCCAGAATTATGAGAGACCAACCCATCTGCCATCCAAGAAGCAGGGCCAGGAACGGTCAGATCGTAAACCATCTCCTCTCCATCTGGCTCAATAGACGTTATCGCATCCCAAAATAAATCGGCAGTTGCAATTTCCTTGAGCGCCGTGTTGTTCAAAATGTCGGCATAGCTTAAAACCACATCGCGAGTGGGGGAAAACTTGAAGTGCGCGGAGCCACCATAGGATGTTCCTCTCAGGGATGCCATCTGGCGTTGAGAAATACCCTGATCTTTCATGTCTTGCTTAATCTGTTCAAAAACCTGTGCTGGCAGCGTATCTCTGTTGGGATTCGCTTTGCCTCGATGCGCCAGTTCTCGCATCACCACGGCCGCAGGTTCGACCCTAGGCCCAAACGCGCCTACAGTTTCTAGAAACTTGAGTTGTTGAGTTTTACCGTAAATCTGGACGTTATAGCAATTGGATTTTGTCCAACGGATTTGGCTAAAAATTCCTAGCCGCAGCAGAAGAGCCGCTACGTCTCGGGCCAACCCTTCGCTTACCGTTGCAAAGAAAATGGTGGCCTTGTACTTACGTCCATCAGGACTTAAAGAACTGCTGATGCAGCCATCAGTTGCCCAGAGATGGCGCAAAAACAGCGCAATTTGCTCATCAGGAAGTTGAAAAATCGCCTGAGGAATCCGCTTGCTTGCTGAGCGCTGCCCAAAAATTCCTAAGGCTTTTAGCCACTGCCCCACCCCCTCTGGATGCCAGTGATTGCCATTGCCTGAAATGACAAGCTGATGCCAATTTCCCCGCCCTGGATGGCGATTGACCTGACAGCCAAACGATTCAGCGGCAGCTTTTACAATTGCTGAGTTTTCTTCTGAGCCTGTTGTGTAGCGCAAGGGCTGATGGGAAACGTAGCTACCGTCTCCAATCAAATGGGCCAGTAAGACCACCTGGAGATCTGGCCAGGCGATCGCCGCTTGAGTCAGACGAGGCATATGGTTTGCAAGTGCGAGGCGATCGCCCACCCGCAAATCCTGAAGCGGTTGCCAGCCATCAAATGTGTAAAGCCTGTGCTTACCAGTTGCTCTAATCGTTCTACCCGTTGCAGTCGTCAGTTTGAAGACGGGCTTAACCCCAACTTCCCAGACTAAATCTGCCTTAGCAGCCACTAGGCGACCCCGGTCACCGAGACTAATCACCTCTGGGGTTTGACCGACCAACTCCCGGATCGGGATGCGGCGACCATCCGCCAGCCACACCAGCGTTTCGCCCGTTACGCATTCCCGCAAATCGCTCATCATCGGGCGCTTGTTGGTGCGCGATTCCACTCCCCGACTCAACTGTGACAGCGCGATCACGGGCACGCTCAATTCCCGCGCCAAACCCTTCAGCGCCCGCGTCACGCGAGAGAGTTCCTGCACGCGGTTTTCGCTGCCGCTGCCCTCCATCAGTTGCAGATAGTCGATTAGCACTAGCCCCAGCGCCCCGCCCTGTTCTGCCTGGAGCCGCCGCACCTTCGAGCGCATCTCGGTGACGGAAATATCGGGCGTGTCGTCGATGAAAATCGGCATCTGGGAGAGGGCACTAATCGCGTAGCCCAGTGGCTCCCATTCATCCTGGCTGACCCGCCCTGCCCGCAGCCGTCCGCTCTCGATCTGCGCTTCGCTCGACAGCAGGCGATAAACCAACTGCTCCTTCGACATTTCCAGGCTAAAAATGGCAACGGGCAGCTTGTGAAAGGCAGCAATGTTGCGGGCAATGTTGAGACAAAAGCTGGTTTTGCCCATGGCCGGCCGTCCCGCAGCGATGATCAGGTCTGACCGCTGAAAGCCCTGGGTCATCGCATCCAGGTCATAGAAGCCGCAGGAAATCCCCGGCAGCACCAGCCCTAGGGAGCGACTTTCGATGTCGGAAAAGGTCGCCGTGAGGATATCGGAGGTGGCTGTGAGGCTCTGGTTGGGGCGGGATTGCGTAATGTTGAAAATCTTTTGCTCCGCCTGGTCTAGCACCTGCTCCAGGGGGGTGCTGGTTTCGTAGCCCAGATAGGCGACCTCGTTGCCAGCCTGAATCATCCGGCGGCGCAGGTATTTGTCCGTTACGAGGTGGGCGTATTGGTCGATGTTGACAGCGCTGACGGTGCGCTCCACCAGTTGGGCAATGCGGCTCTGCCCGCCGATTTTGTCGAGCTTGTTGTGGTCGTTGAGGTAGCTGGTGACGCTCATCAGGTCAGTGGGTCGTCCTTCGCTCTGGAGCGCCAGCGCGGCGCGATAGATTTCCTGGTGGGCGGAAATGTAGAAGGCTTCGGGGCGCAGCAACTCCGCGACGCGGCCCAGCGCCTCCGGGTCGAGCAGGATGCCGCCTAGAATGGCTTCTTCTGCGTCAATGTTTTGCGGGGGGAGGCGATCGCTGTAGGCTTGAAAGTTCAGTTCTTGAACCATAGGGCAGGGCGGCAGGAGCAGGGCAGCAAGCAGAGCGACGAGAACAGGGTTGCAGAAACGAGTTTGGAGTAATCCCTTGAAATCCTACCCGTAGGAGGTGGTGCAGGAGGTGATCGCTATTGTACCCCTATAGATAGAGTCGGCAAGGGGGCGATCGCCAAAAAACGGGCTAGATTTGGGGTTAGATTCGGGGCTAGATTTGGGGTTGATTGGGTTGGTTCCCGGCGGCGATCTTCGCCAATCTAGCGAATGCTTCGCCGCAGCGCCCCGGGCAGAGAATTCACAGGAAAAGGATCAAAAAATAAAAAATCAAAAAAATACTCTGCGACTATTCTCGCAGAGTACTCATGTACTGTCCAATGACTTATCCAAATCTTTACGCCTCTGCGTCCGCAGGCACCACCTCAATGTCTACTGTGGCGGTCACTTCAGGATGCAGCTTGATATCTACCTTGTAGGTGCCCAGCTTGCGGACTTCGGGCACCGTAATGCCGCGCCGATCCACTTCTTGACCGATCGCCGCTTGCAGTACCTCTGCCACTTCCCGATCCGTCACCGAGCCGAAAATTGCGTCCTTTTCTCCGACCTGCTTGGCGATCGTCAGGCCAGACAGCTTCTCTAGCTTGGCTTTGATCACATCCGCCTCTTTCTTTAGCTCGATCAGGCGCTGACGCTCCAATTCGCGCCGCCGCTCCACCTGCTTCAAAATGCCGGGGGTCGTATGCACGGCCAATCCTTGCGGCAGCAGGTAATTGCGGGCATAGCCAGGAGCCACCTCTACCAGATCGCCCGCCTTGCCCAGTTTGCTTACATCTTGATTAAGAACCAACTGAATCCGTTTCGCCATGAGCCTTCCCAAATAGTCCAGTCTGCTATTGTACCGAAATGTCGGGAGGAGTGTAAAGAATAGGAAGAGAGAAGAACGAAGAGGGAAAAGAGAAAAAGGAAGAATAAAGAGCGAAGAACAAAGAGAAACATCAGATCTTCCATTTCTCAATACTCCATTACCCCAGCACCCCATTACTCATCCACGCCCTCTCTAGGTAGTAGAATCTGAATCGACCCGTTACCGGACGCTGGACTTGTGAATTTTCAGTCTGTTATTGCCACACTGCATCAGTTTTGGAGCGATCGCGGCTGTTTGATTGTGCAACCCTACGACACCGAAAAGGGCGCAGGCACCAAAAGCCCCCACACGTTCTTGAGGGCGATCGGGCCAGAGCCGTGGTCGGTTGCCTATGTGGAACCCTGCCGCCGGCCAGGAGACGGACGCTACGGCGAAAACCCCAACCGCGTGCAGCACTATTACCAATATCAAGTGCTGATCAAGCCGTCGCCCAATAACATTCTGGATGTTTATCTCGAATCGCTGCGATCGCTCGGCATTCAGCCCGAAGACCACGACATTCGCTTTGTGGAAGACAACTGGGAAGATGCCGCCGTCGGCGCGTGGGGCGTGGGCTGGGAAGTGTGGCTAGACGGCATGGAAGTCACGCAGTTCACCTACTTTCAGCAGTGCGGCGGCATCGACTGCCATCCCGTGTCGGTCGAGATTACCTACGGGCTGGAGCGGTTGACCATGTATCTCCAGGGGGTTAACTCAATTTTCGATATCCGCTGGAACGACACGCTGACCTACGGCGATGTGCATCTCCAGGGCGAAATCGAAAACTCCACCTACAACTTTGAAGCGTCCAATCCCGATCTGCTGTTCAGCCTGTTTACTCAGTTTGAGCAAGAGGCCACCCGGCTGATGGAAAAGGAACTGGTGCTGCCTGCCTTTGATTATGTGCTGAAATGCTCCCACACGTTTAACCTGCTGGATGCGCGGGGCGTGATTTCTGTCACCGAACGGCAGCGCTATATCCTCAAAATTCGCGGGCTGGCGCGGCAGGTCGCCCAGCTTTATCTAAAACAGCGGGAGGCGCTGGGCTTTCCCCTCCTGAAGCAAGACCCCTGCCCTGTTTGATGCCCTTTGCCAAAGATTCTGTTTATAACGCTGCCGATGCGCTAGCCCGACAGCGATCGCACGTTTGGCAGCACAGCCCCTCTGCTTCCTTCGCAAAGCCAAAGCTCCGCAGCAGCAGCCGCCAGCGACACTCGCGGGTATAGAGATAGTCCTGCATTTGGCGGATGGCGGGGTCTGCCTGGAAGGGCTGCGGTGTCACGCCAGGCAAGATGCGGTAGTGAAACGGATTGTCCCAGACCAACTGACCGTTGCGGTGGAGCAGGGCCAGGGCGATCGCCCCATCGGGAAACTGGCGGGCCACCTCGGCCACGGGCCCTGCTTTGGGCAGCTTGCGGATCAGCGATTGGGCAGTTTGGTGCTGCGATCGCGCTTTTTCGGTAAAAAACTGCTGCCGCTGGCGATCGTCTGGGTTTAGCCAACCGGGGCGATCGCTCACCAGCGTCAGTGCCTCGGCGGGTTGGCCGTCGCGTCCTGCCCGCCCCACCTCCTGCACATACTCGCTCAGCAGCAGGGGCGCGTGATAGTGCAGCACCCAGCGGATGTGAGGATGGTTAATGCCCATGCCGAACGCGCTTGTGCAAACCACAAACGGCATTTCTCCACCCAGCCACGCCTGCTCAATCCGTCGCCGCTGAGTTGGGCCCAGTCCCGCATGGTAGGCCGCCGTGGGAAAGCCTTCCTGGGTTAGCCAGTCCGCCAGTTCCTCGCCCTCCCGGCGCGATCGCACGTAGACCAGCCCAGCCTTGCCCCGCCGCGCCCGGATAAATCGCCAGAGCGATCGCCTGCGACCGCGTGGACTCCACACGGTTTGCACCGACAGCGCCAGGTTTGCCCGGTAGGGATTTTGCAGAAAGACCTGCGGCTGTTGTAGCCCCAACACCTCTCGAATGGTGCGCTGGGCGGAGGGGTCGGCGGTGGCAGTAAAAGCGGCGATCGCCAGGGACGTTCCTGCGGGTTTGTGGGCCAGTAGCGCTGGACGCACCGCTCCCAGCCGCCGATAGGCCGGCCGAAACGAGTCGCCCCACTGCACCAGACAGTGCGCCTCATCCAAAATCAGCCCGCGAAGCTGCACTTGCGGCTGGCTCAGCAGCTTCCACACGGAGGCACTCAGCAGCGTCTCCGGCGACAGATACAAGAGTCGCAGCCGTCCGTGTTCCAATTGCCATAGTGTTTGCTGGCGCTGGCGGGGCGGCAGTTCGCTATGCAGCAGGGCCGCGGGCAGCCGCTTGTCTCGCAATTCCTGCACTTGGTTTTCCATCAGCGCCACCAGCGGCGACACCACCAGCGTCAACCCCGCTTGCAGCAGGGCCGGAAGCTGGAAGCAAATCGACTTGCCACCCCCCGTCGGCATCACCACCAGCGCATCCTGCCCTAACAAGAGCGATCGCACGATGTCGTCCTGCGGGGGACGAAAGTCCTTATAGCCCCAAACTTGCTGAAACGTTGCCCGGACACGCGCCCACTCTGGCGCATAAACAGGGTCGGTCAGATGCATCGCCGATGGGAAAGCAAAAGAACTGCCTTCAGGATTCCCAGATTGAGTCAGAATGTCGCGATGGGGGCCTCGCCTGAAGCCTCTGAGCCACATCCCCCCTGCCCTCTTGGAGAGTCAACCCATTTGCTTGCAACTGGCAGGGCAACGATAATAAGAGCGGCTCAACGGCTCACATCGACGGCTCACATCGACGACTCACATCGACGGCTCACATCGACGACTCACAGAAGGTTGGATACCTCAAGCCCTTTCCCAATATGCAAACAGCCCCCACCCCCACAGCCGCCCAGATTGATCAAGCCAGAGAGGCGATCGCCGCCTACGTCCGCAAAATAGAGTCGAGTCCCGATCGCCGCGAGGGAGCCTATCCCTATTGCCTGTTTCACGAGGCAGGACAGCCGATTCGCGGCACAGTGATGATGTTTCATGGGTTCAGCGCCAAGCCGCACCAGATGTGGCGGTTGGCAGACTACCTGTTTCGTAATGGGTTAAATGTCTACCAATGCACCCTTGCCGGCCACGCCTTCGTCAACCCCGACAAAAACTGGTGCCAGGTAGATCTCAAACCCGAAATTGCCATTCCCCTCAAAGAAAAAGTGGCCGCCGACCCCGTGCTGCAAGCATCGCTGGCCAACCTGACGAATCCCGAAGCGGCTGGCGACCTGCCCCGGCCTAGCTATTTGCAGCGGATGGCGCTGATTGCTCGATTGCTGCGGATAGAGCCGCGCCTGCTGGATATTCTGAAAGCAATCGATCACCCGAATGATCCCGACTTTGACCGCTATTTTATCTCATCGCACCTGCACTATCTTACCGATGCCCGCGATCGCCTGCGGGAACTGGACTCTCTGCCGGGGCCCATCTTCACCGTGGGCCTGTCCGTAGGGGGTGCAGTGGCGCTGGCGCTGGCCGCCGACCAACCCGACCGAATTGCGCGAGTGGTTGCCTATGCGCCCCTGCTAGAAATCTACGGCGAAGAGCGGCGAAAGTATGTGGAACTGGCGGGGCCACTGGATATTCGCGAACTGGGCTGGGACCCTGCGCTACGGTTTCCGGTGGGGGCGCTAACGGCAAATGCCCGCTTTGGCAAAGCCTACGTGCAGCAAAATGTTCGCAGCATTTCCCGCACGCCTGTCTTCATGGTGCTAACGGAAAACGAAGACGCAGCCGACATTGATACGAACCGCAAGTTTTATCAAAACCTGGGGGGCGATCGCCAGGGGCATCGCTTTTATCAATATCCGCAAGAAGACCTCGTGCCTCACCCCATGATAGACCCCACCGAAGTTAGCCAGGGCATGAGCAACCGCTTTTGGCAGAGCCTTTATCAAGAAACCTTCCGGTTCTTAACCACGGGCGAAATTGATCCCAGCAACCTCCGAAGCATTGATCAAGACGCTACCTTACCCGCCGTGCCGCCGGTCTAAATCTCAGCCAGGACAAGCATGGTTGGCACTTGGAATCTGCTCTGACGGTTTTGGTATAACCAGGGTATGACCGTCAACGCACACCCCCTTGCGACACGATTGCTATGAAAACCGCCATTTCGCTACCCGATTTTGCTTGATCTGCTGCTCAAGCACCCTGACAAGATTCCCCCGTGGCAACCCGCATCTTGTGAACTGCGAGCGTTGCGGCAGTGGAGCGAATCCCGTCGTATGCTGGTGGGGCTGCTCGCTCAAAGCCCGATTGAAATGACGGCTAGTGCAGCGGATGAGGGTTGTAATGCTATGGGCGAAGTCACGCTAAAAGACACGTAAAAGTCACGCTAAAAGGCACGTAAGAGTTCAATAAACGGAACGCTTTGGGATTCCAGTCATGAATTCAATGGAGTCGGCTTGAGGCTGGCCTACGGTCTGCTGCGTTTAGAGTCGCGGCTTCAATTAGACTTACTGTTTCTTCAACGGTACCTGTTGACTCTGTCTCCCTCAGGGACTATGTTAGCCCTCATCTATCTGAACAATCTCTGGAGGACTCAGACGTAAAGAACTTGATTTTCCATTTCATCGGCTGTTGTACTATTCAAAATTGTAAGCAACCTTTGCACAATTTCTTGATATGGATTTCTGACGGCAATAATGATTCCATAGTGCAGCTTGTCCTGCTCGAAGTATTCTTGCGCTAAATCTTCGAAATCAGTTCGGTTATGAGTGAGGATAGCTGCTCTCTGACTCACAGCATACTCCAACTGCTCAGCATCAGTTTTGCCAAGTTGTCCTGCTTGATGTGCTGTTGTTGCCTCGAACCCACGAGAGCGTAGAAGAGTTGCTACAAGCATCTCAACATCTTCATCTAAATAAACATGAATAAAAATGTCAGTCATGCTTTCCGAACTCGCGGATCAATTAACTCATCAGGAATTCGATTACGTTCAATATATCCATTGATTTCTGCCTGATGATCTAGGTAATAGCTAAGAGCATCAAAAACTTGTGCCAGAACAAGATGCGGCAAACGCTGAGGAATCTCTTCAGGCGAAACCCCAATACGCCACATTTCCACGATCGCACGAACCGGAGTCCTTGTCCCTCTGATAATAGGCTCACCGCTTAGAATTTCGCTGTTTCTGACAATGTAACAATGTTCTGTCGATTGAAGCATCGGTTTTCCTCTAAGCATCCATACTCATTTTAGTCTGACATGAGGTTGCCCTACCCAATAGACTCTGGATAGGGCAAGATTCAGTAGAAAAACACGATGAACGTATTTAGCCTTTAACGACTCGATAGATTCCATAGGCCGCAAGTCCTGCTAAGGCACCAACTGCCACACCAACAGGACCTGCTGCTGCACCAAAACCTGCCAACCATACCAGCCGCGGTCATTCCAGTCGTAGCAACGACACCATATCCTGCTGCTGCGCCAGCACCTGCTGCAACCGCAGCCTTCGCAGCTTCATTCGTAACTTTCCTCCTAACAAGAATCAACTTCGTTGGACAAAATTAGGATGGACTATGTTAGGCGGCTAGTAACAGCCTCGAATAGTGGACTCGAATGGTTTTCACTCTGCTTGCAGCCCACCGGCGATCGCCCGAAAGCTCTCTAGTCCGGCCTCCAGGTTTTCCACAATTTCCAAGGCCAGCACATCGGGATCGGCGAGATTATCCAAATCGGTGAGGCTTTTATCCCTGAGCCAGAAAATATCCAGGCTGGTTTTATCGCGGGCCATGAGTTCCTCGTAGGTAAACTTGCGCCAGCGCCCTTCAGGATTTGATTCTGACCAGGTTTCTTGGCGATCATAGCGGTTTTGCGGGTTGTAGCACTGGATAAAGTCTTTGAGATCTTCTCGCCCCATTGGGTTCTTTTTCAGAGTGAAGTGGGTGTTGGTGCGGAAGTCGTAGTACTAGACTTCTTTAGTCCAGGGATCTTTAGCGGCGGGCTTGTTGTCGAAGAAGATCACATTGGCCTTTACCCCTTGCTTGTAAAATACGCCAGTGGGCAGCCGCAGGATGGTGTGAAAATCAGTGTTGGTCAGCAGTTTTTGCCTAACCTTTTCACCAGCGCCCCCTTCAAATAGGACGTTATCGGGCACGACGATCGCCGCTTTGCCCGTGGTCTTGAGGATGGTACGGATATGCTGAACGAAATTCAACTGTTTGTTGGAAGTCGTCGCCCAGAAATCCTGGCGGTTATAGGTGAGATCCTCCTCTTCTTGTTCACCGGCTGCATTGGTAAAGGTCATGCTACTTTTCTTGCCGAAGGGAGGATTAGCAAGGACATAATCGAAGCGATCTCCTGTGTCGGCAATCAGCGCATCCTGGGCAGAAATCATACTGTCGCTGCTGATGTCGCCGATGTTGTGAAGGAATAGATTCATCAGTGCCAGACGGCGGGTGTTGGCAACGATTTCGTTGCCCCGGAAGGTGTGAAATTTGAGGAATTCTTTTTGCTCGCGATCGAGCGGGTAATTTTTTACCAAGAAATCGTAGGCAGCCAGAAAAAAGCCCCCTGTACCACAGGCGGGGTCAGCGATCGTGCGGTTCGGCTCTGGTCGGAGGCATTCCACCATTGCCCAGATTAGCGCCCGGGGGGTGAAGTACTGACCCGCGCCGCTTTTGGTATCTTCGGCGTTTTTCTCTAGCAGTCCTTCGTAGATGTCACCTTTGACATCGGCTCCCATCACCACCCAGCTTTCTTTATCGATCAGGTCGATCAGCTTGTAAAGTTTGGCCGGGTCTTGAATCTTATTTTGGGCTTTGGTAAAGATTTGACCGAGCATTCCCGGTTGCTGGCCCAGGGTGCGTAGGGTTTCTAGGTAATGGGTTTCTAGTTCGGCCCCGCGCAAAGAGCGTAAACTTTCCCAGTCGTACCCAGCGGGAATCCCAGTCTGGCGGTTGTAGGGCGGCTTGCTGTATTCATCCGCCATTTTGAGAAACAGCAGATAGGTTAACTGCTCCAGGTAGTCGCCATAGCCCACCCCATCATCCCGCAGGACATCACAGAAACTCCAGACCTTAGAAATAATGGGGGCGGTGTTCATCAGTATTTTGGGTAACTCTAATGGATGGGTTGGGCTTATTGAAATTGGCTGTCTGAAAGCTCAATGGTAATAGAAGTCATAGCGATCGCCCTCCTCATATTTCTGGGTCAAGTTTAACAGTTGCTCCTAACCGATAAGCTCGCGGTACCAGTCTAGTACCAAGAAGGGTTCCCTTAGCATCCCCTCCTTGGAGGGGTGCCCGTAGGGCGGGGTGGGTTAATCAGTCGCGCCAGGGCTAACCCACCCCTAACCCCTCCTGGGAGGGGAACCCACCCCTAACCCCTCCTGGGAGGGGAACCCACCCCTAACCCCTCCTGGGAGGGGAACCCACCCCTAACCCCTCCTGGGAGGGGATTTGGGGGCGTTGTCTCTCGTCCAGGCTGCGATCGCCTCAAGGACTGCCTCAACATTCTGACGCACCTCTTCATCTCGAAAACGCAAGAATCGAACTCCCAAGGCTTCAAGCCTCTGCTGACGGTAGCGGTCTTGCTCTTGAGCTTCTTCGCTATCGTGGGATGAGCCATCAATTTCGATCGCCAGCTTCAGCTTTTTGCAGTAGAAGTCAACAATGTACTCATCGATAGGACGTTGCCGATCGAAGTCGTAGCCATTCATCTGCTTGCCCTTGAGATGCTGCCAGAGAATCACCTCCGATCGCGTCATTGTTTTTCGCAACTTCCGAGCAATCTCCTTCAGGCGAGGGTTATAAGGCAAAAAATCAGCACTCATCACCAACTCCTTTACACTCCCCTCCAGGGAGGGGTGCCCGCAGGGCGGGGTGGGCCAATCCCCTCCAGGGAGGGGTGCCCGCAGGGCGGGGTGGGTCAATCCCCTCCTCGGAGGGGTGCCCGCAGGGCGGGGTGGGTCAACGCCCAGGGCTAACCCACCCCTAACCCCTCCCAGGAGGGGAACCCACCCCTAGCCCCTCCCAGGAGGGGAACCCACCCCTAGCCCCTCCCAGGAGGGGAACCCACCCCTAGCCCCTCCCAGGAGGGGAACCCACCCCTAGCCCCTCCCAGGAGGGGATTTGGAGGCGTGGATTCGCTCTAGTAGCACCGAGGCGGGTTCATCATTGGGGTCTTGGGGCACCAGCTTGCCCTCAAACGCTCGCTTGAGAATGCTTTGGCGCAGGGATTCGGCTCGTTGCAAGTCTTCGGTGATCGTCGCTTCGAGGCGATCGCTCCCACTTCCCTCTCCTCCTTGGAAGGGTACCCGCAGATGATGGATATCTCACGCTTCAAAATTTCATCAACTCCACCCACATCCCCTCCTCGGAGGGGTGCCCGCAGGGCGGGGTGGGTCAATCAGTCGCACCAGGACTAACCCACCCCTAACCCCTCCCAGGAGGGGAATATAACCCTAGCCCCTCCCAGGAGGGGACTTGGAGGCGCGGATTCGCTCTAGCAGCACCGAGGCGGGTTCATCATTGGGGTCTTGGGGCACCAGCTTGCCCTCAAACGCTCGCTTGAGAATACTTTGGCGCAGCGCCTCCGCTCGTTCCAGGTTTTCGGTAATGGTGGCCTCCAGACTGTCGCAGATAGAGAGACGCGATTCAATTTCTTCGACGATTTGGAGTTGTTCGTTAATCCCTGTATACGGAAGGGGATAGTCCATCAATTTCTGACCATTAATATTTGATTGGTTGACACCGTCTGTTTTGACTTTATTGCCATGATTCCTAGCAAAAATACTATTAAGAAAATAATTGATATACTTTGAATCAATAAGATTTGATAAGTGGTTGATTCTAATCAAGTATCCTGCGAAAATAGCGGGCCTCTCACCTTGATAAACTGCTGTCTTACCCACAAGTTCGGGGCTATTAGTACGGTTGAATAGAACATCTCCTTTTTGGAGACGATATTTAGCGATTTCTTCCTCATCGCTAGTAAATACTAAATCGTTCCAATCAAAGCGACAGTTTTGGATATTACCCATTCGTAACACGGGAATCTTCCCTTCCTTGTCTGACTTGGCAGAGGTGCCATATTCAACCCCCAAAGTTAGGTAGCCAAGCCTTGCCAAAAGCCATTGTTGGGGCAGTTCAGGTAGCTCCTGAGTCTCTTCTGGTGTTAGCGGTAGTAGTTCTTTTGGCTTCCCCGGCTTCCTGGGCTTCTTCCCTGCCTTGCCATTGGCCTCCCAAGCGGCGACATCGGCCTGCCACTGGGCGAGTTCAGCCTGATAGCGCCGCTCACGCTCCGCCTTGATTTGCGCCAGCAGGGTTTCCGCAGACTCTAGCTTGCCCTGTCGTTGCTGCTCCTCGCGCCACTGCGCCGTCAGCTTGCCCTCAAACGCCCACTTCAGCACCGCCTGCCGATAGACCTTAAGCTGCTGCTGCGCCCTTTTCAGGGAAGCAATCCCATCATCCAGATCCGAGAACAGTTCCTCAATCTTCTCCACAATCCGATACTGCTCCGCCAGGGGAGGGATTTTAAGTTCAAGATTGACAAGAAAATCCTTTGTGATTGCTTTAAAGGTTGTACCAGTTCCTTCTCCTTCAATTCGCTTCTCAAGACTTCTAAAGAGAAAAAGAAGGAACTTAGACTGTACTGAATCTGGAGGTCTGATAGCAGCCAAACCTCTTCCTATACATGCCTCATGAGGACTCAAGTTAGTTGGCCCTACCGGAGCTCTGATCGAAAGTAAGATGTCACCTTTCTTTGCAATTTTATTGGGTGCGGAACAATACTTTTCTGGATTCGGATATAAATCACCAAACTCGCTCTTACCTTGATAGAAGGGTAAGCCAATACCATCAGAATTATAGGTATCTGAAGGTGGAGACTGGCCCATTTCTAGGTAACAAAACTCTGGTAACTTACATTTTGTCCATCCACAAGGAACAGCTTCTTCTTTCTCTGCTCCAGACTTCATGCCGCTAACGCCTCATTCATAATCATCAACAATCCCATCCATTTCCTCTCCACAGCACCAAAACCTCTGTTTTCGCGCCAGGAGCAATGATCCCCTAGGAGAGGGCAATGCAACTGCCCCGCTCCCAATATGCTGCCACCCCGCAAAGCCCTGCATTCTTCCCTCTTTCTTCTCCCTCACGCCACCAATGCCTCATTTCTCTCACTAACAATCCCATATCCTCTAGCCCAAAAACTTCCATCTCTACGTTCCTGCTAAGATTTCCATCATTCGATTTGCCAACTGCTGATCAAGCGTCAAAAGTTCCAGACTCATGACCTTGACCGTTGCCGCAATGATGGCATCAGGGGTTTTGAGCTTGTATTGACGACGGATTTTGATAGTCATGTCTTCGATTGTCTGAGTCATCGGCAGATACTCCATAGCATTGAGAATACTCGTGATCGCTCGAACTTCAGCATCTGTAATGGTTGGATAACTCAAAAGCTCAATTCGAGTGATGAAACTGTAAGCACATTGTTCCAGGTTAATGGATCGGTCTTGCAGCAGATTAGCGACTTGAACATTACCCTTGACCAAACCGATGATGAAATTTGTGTCGAGTAAAAGCTTAACTCCATTCATTTCTCATGGCTCTTTGTAACTCAACTGGGTCTTCATTGAAATTGGGAGAGTCTTTCAAGATACCCAGATAATCACTCAGTAGACCGGAGACTGGCTGCCGTTCTGAGTTAAGTTGGTTAATCACAAACTTGGCAAATACCAGAACCAGCCGAGATTCTTGCTCAGGCATAGCTTTCACCAATTCATAGATTTGATCTGCTGTACTCATCATGCTGCCAATGCCTCATTTATCTCCTCGATAATCCCATCCATCTCCTCGCCAAAAAGCTGATACATCCTCGCCAAACCGCCCTGGGCATCAAACGGCGCATAGTCCAGATCGTCTCGCTCAATGTGCAGACTGCTGATCATATGATCCTTAATCATCCGCAGCCACTCCATTTGGGCTTCGCTAAACTTGGGGGCCGCCCCCGCCTGCTTCTGAAACACCCACTGCTGAAAATTGCGATTTACCGTTTGCTCATACAGCGTCAATTCCCGATCCAGCCCCACCACCCTGCGAATCAGGGCCACCAGCGCCGTCAGGTCACTGATGGGAGTGCCTGCCCGCTTGCCCTCCACCTGCTCATAGGCTTGCCACACCGCCAGGGGAGCCAGCATCGGCTTTTCGGCCTTGAGAATATCTAAGACCTGCCGCACCATCTGAAACGTCAAGTTACGCCGTTGGTAGGGCTGGTTGTAGTAGATCCGCAGCGCCGTGATCTGATCCCTGTGCTGCTCCATAAAGGCGGTAAACTCCTCGATCAGATGCAGCGCCCGCTCCTTGGCCTGGACATCCCATCCGGCAAAGGTGACGCGATCGAGGTTGACCGTATCAATAATCTGCTCATGCACCCGCCGCACATTGTCGATAAACTCAATCACCTCGCCGGTAAAGGCACTGGCCGCCGCCCGCATCAGGGCTTGCCGGGCAGTTTGCAGCGCCTCTGGGGGTGGCTCGGCTGTCGCCGGTAGACCGCGATCTAGGCGGGCTTGGTCGGCGATCGCATCCGGGTCGTAGGCATGGAGCAGCGCTTTCGCCATCTGTCCAGCCCTCAAGCCGCCGGTGAGTGCCGCCAGCCGCTCCTGTTCCTGGGGGGTCATCTGCTGCTCCAGACGCGACAGACGGCCTGCGAGGGAGGTAAAGGCATCCTCATCCTGGGCACCCATCATCACCGCCATCATCAGGTCTTTGAGGGGTATTCCCGGCTTGCGCTCCAGCGGACGGCTATCGGTCTTAAGGGATTGGGTTACCCCAACCGCATCGACAATCACAAAATGGGTCTTGCGAGACCGCACCGAGGGGCTGACCTTCTTCAGGTCATCTTCGCCGAGGGTGCGGGTGCCGCGTCCCTTCATCTGCTCAAAATAGTTGCGTGACTTGACATCCCGCATGAACAGCAGACACTCCAACGGTTTGACATCCGTGCCCGTGGCAATCATATCCACCGTGACGGCAATGCGGGGGTAATAGTCATTGCGAAATTGGGCCAGCACCGACTTAGGGTCTTCCTGGGATTGGTAGGTCACCTTCTTGCAAAAGGCGTTCTCCTCCCCAAACTCCTCCCGCACGATCTGGATAATGTCATCGGCGTGGCTGTCGGTCTTGGCAAAGATCAGGGTCTTGGGCACTTCCTGCCGATTGGGGAAAATGTCTGGCCATTGCTCCCGAAAGGTGCGAATCACATTGCGAATCTGGCTGGGATTGACCACATCCCGATCCAGTTGCTTGCCGGAATAGACCACATCCTCATCAAGCTGCTCCCAACGGCGCTGACGGGTCAGCTTGTCCCGCTTGTCCACAAATTCCTTCGCCACCAGGCGACTGCCCTGCTGGGTAATTTCGGTTTCGATGGTGTAAACATCAAAGCCCACATTCACCCCATCCGTGACGGCCTCTTCATGGGTGTACTCACTCACCACATTCTCGTTAAAAAAGCCAAACGTGCGCTGGTCGGGGGTGGCGGTCAGGCCGATCAGAAAGCTATCAAAGTAGTCCAACACCTGCCGCCACAGGTTGTAAATCGAGCGATGACACTCATCGATGATGATGAAATCGAAAAACTCGATCGGGAGTTGGGGATTATAGACCACGGGCAGCGGTGCCCTGGGCTGCACCCGTTCATTCGGGTTCACTTCCTCTGCCGTTTCATCCAGTTCCTCGCCTTTCAAGATCGAGTAGAGCCGCTGGATGGTGGAAATACACACCTGGCTATCGGTAGCCACATAGCGCGATTTCAGCCGCTGCACGTTATACAGTTCGGTGAACTGGCGATTATCGTCTGCCGGGGTAAAGGCCATGAACTCTTGCTCGGCCTGCTCGCCCAGGTTTTTGGTATCCACCAGAAACAGCACCCGTTCCGCCTTGGCAAACTTGAGCAACCGATACACCGCAGTAATCGCGGTAAAGGTTTTCCCGGAACCCGTCGCCATCTGAATCAGGGCGCGGGGCCGATTGTCTTTGAAGGATCGCTCCAGGTTTTGAATCGCCCGGATCTGACAGTCCCGCAAGCCGGTGGTCGCCAGGGCAGGCAGATCGAGCAACCGTGCCCGCAGGGATTTCTCGGCTTTCAGCCAGTGTTGCAGGGTTTCGGGGCGGTGAAAGGAAAAAACCGGGCGCGATCGCGGCTTTGGATCGCGGTGATCGGTAAACCGTGTCAATACTCCGGTGCTTTCGTAGGTAAAGGGGAGAGGTGCATGGTTAATGTGTTTGAGTTGGGCTGTGGCATAGCCCTGGGTTTGATCTTCCGCTACGGTTAGCCGATGCCCTTCCTCCTCCCGTTTGGCCTCGATAATGCCCACGGCTTGGCGATCGACAAACAGCACATAGTCCGCGGGGCCAACATCAGTGGGGTATTCCCGAATTGCCACCCCCAAGGCCGCATTCAGGTTGATCTGGTTTTTGCTCTGCACCACCCACCCCGCCTGCCGAAGCCGGTCATCAATCTGATCGCGGGCCTGTTGTTCAGGAGTTTGATTGGGGGTCGGCATAGGCGGATTCCGGCAACGATGAGAGCGTACACTCCAGTTTTGGCATATTTACCGCTCAAACGCCCAATCCTATGGTGTAGAGATGCGAGGTTGTGGATTTTGGAGTGGGGATTTGGGAATGGGGGATTTTGGATTTTGGATTGAGGGGATGCCCTGCTAAAATCCAAAACCCAAAATCGCTCTTATCTGTTCTTACTCGGTTGCGCCAGGGTTGCTGCGGATGTCGCGGTGGAGATAGCGCAGCACTTCGCCGGGGCGACCGTCGAGGACGATGCCGTGGGGTGGGAAATCCAGGGCGTTCGTCCACTCAAAGCGTTCGGCGTAGCGGAGCAGATGCAGACGGTCAATCGCCATCTGTGCATCTTCGGGGAGGCCGATGATGCAGTGGCGCAGGCGACGACGGTGGGGCAGTTCGCAGGTGAGCGGGGGCAGCGAAAACTGGGTCGCCTCCGAGATTGGGGACGACCAAGTGTATTGAATTGTCAGCATTTGGGGTTTCCTCCTGGAAACGATGGGGTAGGAAACCCCGAAATGTTGGCCGCCCACGGACGTGAAGCGCTGGGACAGGGCGGCCTACAATGGACGCAGCCCTGAGACAGCCGTTACCTGTCGAGGGGTCAGGTGTTGGTAGATGTTTGCCGCATCTACCGACACCGTAGGTGACTAAACGACCAAAATTTCGGGGGAAAGGCAAGCTGCACTGATAGGAATCGAATCGCAGCTTGATGGACGATTGTACTGGATGCGATCGCCCCCGTCAATTGTCCTGCGTCAGTAGCAGCAACGCTCAGTATGGCGGCTCAGTTGGCACTGGGCGAGTGGTGCTGGGCGAGATGTGTAGCTCCAGACCGTGCAGCATAAAGGTGAGCAGATGCTCCCAACTGTCGAAAGACAGGCAGAATACTTGTAGCGGGTTGATGCTCGCAAATCATCCAAAAAGGTCTTAAGTCCCTCCACTGCCTAAATATTTTCCCCCTCCAATGGACGGACTGCACCACCGTCATCCCGTCGTGCTACTCTTTCAGAGTCCGCTGCATTTGCAGTGGTGCAGGAATTTGGTTAAACCTGGTATTGCGTCGGCTAGAACGCTTCAGACATGGCTATTCTGGACTCAAAGGGACGGTTGTTTGGCAAGGTCAATATCCTCGATTTGGGCGCGGCGCTGGTGATGCTGCTGGTGGCAGTGGCAGTTTTTCTAGTGCCAGGAACTTCGGGTTCCTCGGTGGCGCAGCTTGGCGTACAGACCAAGCCCGTGCAGGTGGATACCATTGTGCGTGGGCTAACGGTCAGCGATCCGGCGGCGCTGGTGCAATCCTTGCAAGAGAGCAAAAAGGTCAATGTGATCATCCGAAACCAGCCCTATGGCGAACTGGACGTGGTGGGCGTAAAGCAGCTTCCCCGCTCGGTGGCGGTTCCCCAGCCCGATGGCACGGTGATTTCGCTGCCCGATCCGCGCCCAGAGTTGGACTTCACCCTGGACATGATGATTACGCTGGCCGGAGATGCCCAAATGACGGACGATGGCCCAGTGCTGGGCAACAACAAGGTGAAAGTGGGCACGCCGCTGGAACTGGAGGGACAAACCTTCCGGTTCAATGCGCCTGTGGTCGGTGTGCGAATTCAGGAATAAGCGTCCTCCATGTGGGACAGGTCGCCTGGCGGCTGCGCTAAGCTCAGAATGACGTGCTGGCGGCCGTGGGCTGCTGGGGCTGGTGTCCAATTCTCCCAGGTGGCGCTGCGAAGGAAATTGCTGGAAGCCTAGCAAAAGCTCGACTGGCAATCCAAAATCGCAAATCCAATTGCAAATCCAAAATCGGAGAATGGAGATTGCGCCGAAATCGCACCGCCTGATTCAGAACTTGTCCGAGGGAAAGCGTGTTCTTTAGCGTTGTTATTCCGACTTACAACCGCAAGCCGATTCTGGAAAAATGCCTGCGATCGCTCGAACAGCAGGTCATTCCCCCCAATAGCCCCATCGAAGGCTATGAAGTCGTTGTCGTAGACGACGGCTCGACGGATGAAACCGTCGGCTGGCTCCGGGCAAACGCCGCGGCACTGCCACACGTCCGCCTGTTTCTGCAAGATCACCAGGGGCCGGCCGCGGCTCGTAATCTGGGTGTGGAAAAAGCAACGGGCGACACGATTATCTTTATCGACAGCGATCTGGTGGTGACGGAGGTCTTCTTGCAGGCCCACGCGGCGGCGCTGCTGGAAGGCACAAAGCGGCTGGGGAGCGATCGCCTCTTTACCTACGGCCGCGTGATCAACACCTGCAATTTCGACGACCCAACCGCTGAACCCTTCAAGGTGACGGATTTTTCGGCGGCCTACTTTGCGACTGGAAACGTGGCGATCGCCCGTCACTGGCTAGAGCAAGCGGGGCTGTTTGACACGCGCTTTCAGCTCTACGGCTGGGAAGACCTGGAACTGGGCGTTCGCCTAAAAAACCTGGGGCTGACCCTCGTGAAATGTCCGGCGGCCGTCGGCTATCACTGGCATCCGCCCTTCGCCCTCAGCCAAATTCCCAACCTAATTGACAAAGAAATTCAGCGCGGCCGCATGGGCGTGTTGTTCTACCAAAAGCACCCCACTTGGGACGTGCGCCTGATGATCCAGATGACCTGGCTGCACCGTGTTCTGTGGGGCGTGCTGTCTCTCGGCGGCCGGCTCAACGAGCGCACCCTTGCGCCCCTGCTGCAATGGCTAATTGATCGGGGCAAACCGCAGCTTGCGCTCGAAATCGCCCGCGTCTTTCTCAACTGGTACAACGTCCAAGGCGTTTACGCCGCCTACGATGAGTTCCTCGCCTCCAAAGCCTGAAATCCAAAATTCAAAATCCAAAAATTCAAAATCCAAAAATCCAAAATTGCTAGGGTCGTTCCGTGGCGATCGCCAACCGCACATTCGGAATCGCCCGCAGCCGATCCATCACCGCCACCACCTGACCGTGGGGCACAGCCTTGTCGGCATTGATCACCACCAGCGGCGAATTGCCCCCGTCCGTCCGCTGGCGCACCGCCGCATCCAGCGCGTCTAGCGTAATCGGCTGTCGGTTTAGCGACAGGTTTCCGCTAGCGTCAATGGTGACGACGGTTTGCTCCTGGGGTTGGAGATCTGCCGTCGCCGCCCCTGGCAGGTTCACAGGCAACCCCTCGGAGCGCGTCAGAAACAGCGTAGACAGGACAAAGAAGGTGAGAATCGCAAAAATCACGTCGATCATCGGCACAATGTTGATCGACGGCGGCGGATCTGGCTCACTGGGTAGGCGCATAGGGGGGACTCCGATATTCCTGACGGCGGCGGTGCAGCAGTTCCAACTGGCCGCCGTATTCCTGAATCAGCGCTACCTGCCGCTGATATAGGCCGCGAAACGTGTTGGCAAACAGCAGCGTGATAATCGCCACAATCAGCCCAGCGGCGGTAGAGATGAGCGCCTCGCTGATGCCCGCCGTCACCCCTGAAGTCTGCGTACCGCCGAGGTCGCCCAGCCGCAGCGAGCTAAAGGACTGGATCAACCCCAGAATCGTGCCCAATAGCCCCAGCAGCGGCGCAACGCTGATCACCGTGTCGAAGACCGTGTTGAACCGTCGCAGCAAGGGTAGCTCTGCCTGGGCCGCGCTCTCTAGCGCCAGCCGAAACTCGTCCGGCGTGGCCTGCTCTAGCTCCAGCGCCGCCAGGAAAATGCGGGCCATGGGCAGGTTGGCGTGCTGCTCTAGCTTTTGAAACGCGGCGCGGGGGCTGCGACGATAGAGGGCCAGCGTGTCTTGGATGACGCGATCTTGCTGGCGGGTCAACTGCCACCAGAACACCAGTCGCTCTAGCACTAGCGCCATCGCCAAGATCGATAGCCCCAGCAGCGGCACCATCACCAGGCCGCCTGTGGCAAGTAGGTTAGGAATTGACATGAAACGGGGCAAAAAAGGCGACTTTACCGAGAGCCGGGAAAGTGATCTATTTGAGCATACCCGGTAAACACCAGTTTTTTGCCGTGGGTTTCCAGACGATTGATCCGCACCATCACGCCGTCTAGATCAAACCGATCTAAATCTACCATGCCGTCTAGCACTTCAGCAAAGGCGAGGCTGACGATTTTAGAGAGCGATCGCCCTTCGTCTGGCACGCCCTCTGGATCAAACTCCGCATTCTGAAAGCGGATCTGTCGGCGCTTTTCAACGGCGATCATAGACCGCAGGCTAATCGGCAGATCCTTCCGGTTTGGCAAATCTACCTTTGCCCCAATATGCACCTGGTTTTCGGGCATCAGGGTAATGTGGACATCCCGAAAAGATACGGGTTCGCCGCCCGACAGATTCGTCAGCGCCTCCATCTCGACATTCACCAAATGCTGGCGCACCAAATCAGCATCAAAAGCCTTGTTAATCCCCTCTTCTGTGAGGATTACCTGCGCCACGGCCTGCGTCGGCTGCTTAAGGCGGAGTTGCCCGCTTAGCGCCGAGGCCGGGTCAATCGACACTGCATCCGTGGTAAACGACATTTCTTCGACGTGGAAATCGCGCCGAATCACCAGGTTACGGCCCTGCATCTTGAAGCTGTCGATGCTGCCCTGCAACAGCTTGCTGGAGGGAAAGCAGCGGATCTGCACGTCGATGGCTTCGCTGCTCGTGAACAGGTGGCGGATGGACTGGTTTGCAACCGCATTCAGCACCTGCTCACCCATGTCAGTATTGAGTGGGCGTGTGAAACCAGTAAAACCGCCAAACATAGGCTTTGTTAAAAGGGTATCCAGCAGTAGAGGAGTGGGAGGCATCCGCAGCGGATCGGACAATTCTTGTAACGAATTTGTAACGAAGCCACCTCACTTGTAACAAGTATTCACAAAAGTCGCAACTCAAAGCAGAATTGGGGAGATTAGAGAACCCGCATGGGGTCATTAGCTGGGATTATCAATCTGTACTGGGGGGCGATCGCCCCATCCCCTGCCAACTCTTGAGCAGCAACGTGCAAACTTCTACGGTTGGACATAATCTAAATAGTAAGGGAATGATGGGTCAGCCTGGAGCGTTGCTCTGTCTTGGCTAGCTCTCTTTTGGTCGCTCTTGGTCGCTCTTGCAAAGGCGTGTTGCCGGAGTTCAAGCTGCATCGCTGCTGCGGAGCCAGTCTGGAGGGCGATCGCCAAATTCGCCGACTCGACCCTCGTGCGCCCCTTTCCCTCGACGACTGCCCAACCACCAGAACCGGACGCTGAGTGTGCCCAAAATCGGGATTATCTACAACGACATCAAACCTGTGGCCTGCCGCATTGCGGAAGAACTGAACGAGAAAATTGCAGGCTATGGCTGGGAGGTATACCTGGCAACCGGAATGGGCGGCATCCTGGGATATTCCAAGCCGAACCGGCCCATGTGCCATACGCCGATCGCCAGTCTCGCCCCCACCGGGTTTGACGAAGACATGGCGCTGGCGGTGGTGCTGGGCGGAGATGGAACCGTGCTGGCGGCGTTTCGGCAGGTGGCTCCCCACGGCATCCCGCTGCTGGCCATCAACACGGGGCACATGGGCTTCTTGACCGAAACCTATTTGAACCAGCTTCCTCAGGCAATTGAGGCGATTTTGGCGCAGGATTACGATATCGAAGAGCGCCTGATGCTGACGGTTCAGTTGTTTCAAAAGGACGTGCTGGCCTGGGAGGCGCTCTGCCTGAACGAGATGGTGCTGCATCGGGAGCCGCTGACCAGCATGTGTCACTTCGAGGTGGAAGTGGGCCGCCATGCGCCCGTCGATATCGCCGCCGACGGCATTATTCTCTCTACCCCCACGGGGTCCACCGCCTACGCGCTGTCGGCAGGCGGCCCGGTGATCACGCCCGACGTAGCCGTGATGCAGTTGGTGCCGATCTGCCCGCATTCGCTGGCCTCTCGCGCCCTGGTTTTTTCCGCCACAGAACCCGTTACAATCTACGCAGCCAATCCTGATCGCCTGGTGATGGTCGTGGACGGCAACGCAGGCTGCTATGTGTGTCCTGAAGACCGGGTGCGCGTGCAGCGATCGCCCTATCCTGCCAAGTTTGTGCGGCTAAAGCCACCGGAATTTTTCCACGTCCTCCGCGAGAAACTGGGCTGGGGCCTGCCCCACGTCGCCAAACCCACCTCTGTCGAGCTGCCTTAATCCACGCAATGTGCAATTTTGCCGATCTCCCTCACCCTAAATCCCTCTCCCAGAGCGGGAGAGGGACTTCAAGCCTCTCTTGCTCCCCTTCTCCTGACCTGGGAGAAGGGGTCGGGGGATGAGGGCAGATTGAAAGTTGCACATCGTGCCTTAATCCCCAACTCCTAATCCCCAATCTCCAGAAATGCAGGACACTCGCCTGACTCGCCTCCTCAACGGTACGCTGGGCCAGTTTGACCAATGGCTGCTCAATCCCTGGCGGCGGATTTCGCTGGTGGTGATGAGTTTGCTGCTGGGAAATTTTCTGGCGGGGGCGGTGGCCACCACAGCCGGAGCGACTTCAGAGTGGGACATTTTGGTGTCAGCCCTGATGGTGGTGATGACGGAGACGATTAGTCGCTTTGTGTACTGGCAGCGGCGATCGCAGCTTGTCAACGGCCGTCCGCGCCCGTCCATCGTGTCAGAGATGCTAAACGCCATGAAAATGGGGCTGACCTACGGACTGTTTTTGGAAGCCTTCAAGCTGGGAAGCTGAGGCGCAGCAAAAGTTCGGCAAGCGGTTCGGCAAGCGGTTCGGCAAGAGGTTTGGCAAGACGCATTGTGGCAACTTACAGCAACTTGTGGCAACTCAAAACGCTCCACTCCAGACCCTCCTGGCGCAACTCGCTGACGAACCGTTTTCTGGGCAGGGTTCCGATTCGTCCGCAGCCGTTTCGTTAGCAGTTTCGCTGCTGAGGGCAGATTGGCTGGCACGGGGCTGGCAACCTGAGCAGTTTGGGCTTGCCGAAGCCCAGCTAGACGACTGGATGATTGCCCAAGCCGAACACTTTCGACAGGCGTATCGGGCGATCGCCCCCCTGTGCCAGGATGAACTCGGCTGGGACGCAGTGCCCCTCGATCTGCTGTGGGGTCTGTGGCTACCGCTGGCAGAATGGCTCAGGCAGCGCTGGCGATTGCACTCGCGCCCTCTGATTCAGGGCATCTTGGGCGGGCAGGGCACGGGCAAATCGACCTTGGCGCGGCTGCTACAGGGCATTTTGGCGGCGGACGGGCTGCGGGTTGTTTGTTTATCGATTGATGACTTGTACAAAACCTGGGGCGATCGCCAGCAGTTGCAGCAGGCCGATCCGCGATTGTGCTGGCGCGGCCCCCCCGGCACTCACGATGTAGATCTGGGAATTCAGACGCTCCAAGCCCTGCGACAGGGCAAAAGTCCCGTGCTGCTGCCCCGGTTCGACAAATCGCTGCACCAGGGCCAGGGCGATCGCACCGCGCCAGAGCCAGTTTCCGGTGCAGACCTGGTGCTGTTTGAAGGCTGGTTTGTCGGGCTGCGACCCATCGACCCAGCCGCCTTCGACGACGCGCCGCCGCCCATTCTCACCGCCGCGGACCGAGCCTTTGCCCGCGACTGCAACACTCGTTTGGCAGACTATCTGCCCCTGTGGAGCCTGCTGGATGGGCTGATCGTGCTGCGCCCCGATGATTATCGCCTCAGCCAGCAGTGGCGAAAGCAAGCCGAACACCGCATGGCCGCCGCTGGCCGCCCCGGCATGAGCGATGCCGAAATCGACCAGTTTGTGGAATATTTCTGGCGATCGCTCCATCCCGCGCTGTTTTACCCGCCGCTGCTGCGGGATTCTGAGCAAGTGGATTGGGTGGTGGAGGTGCGGGCAGATCGGCAAGTGGATCGCGTTTGGAAGGGCAGAGGGAATGACGGGACAGCATGATCCTTGATTTCCACAGTTCCACCCCAAGGCGCTAACGCCCCAACACTCCCCAAATCCGGCTATCATAGCGATTGTCGTATGAGCTACAAAGCATGGGCAGACAGCGTTCTCTCCTGGCGTTGATTTTACTGTTGGCGATCGCCGCGGCGGTTTTGCTGACCCAGCGACCCCTAAATTTGGGTCTGGATTTGCGGGGCGGGTCACAGTTGACGCTCCAAGTCAGCCCGACGGCAGAAGTCCCCGAAATCACACCAGAGAAGATGGAGAGCGTGCGGGCAGTGGTGGAGCGCCGGGTCAACGGGCTGGGCGTATCGGAGGCGCTGGTGCAGACCGTGGGAGACACGCAGCTTTTGGTGCAGCTTCCGGGCGTGAGCGATCCGGCCCAGGCAGAGCGAGTGTTGGGCGACACGGCCCAGCTCGATTTTCGCCAACAGCGCCAGGGCACAGAGGCCCAGCTTCGGGCAGAATATCAAGTGCTGCAAGGCTTGCTTGTGCAGCAGGCGAATCTAGAAATTAACAACGCAGACCCGGCAGAATTGGCCGAAAACCGAGCCGCCATCGAGCGAAGCAACCAGGCGATCGCCAGCTTGTTCGACAAAGTGGGGCTGACGGGCGACATGCTGCGAAATGCCTACGCCCAGCCCATCAGCGGCAACGCCTGGGAAGTGGGGCTGGAATTTAACGAAGAGGGCGGCCAGAAATTTGCCGAAATGACCAAAGCCGTAGCAGGCACAGGCCGCAGCCTGGGCATTTTCCTGGATGACGATCTGCTCAGCGCTCCCACCGTAGACGTGAAATATGCCGAAACGGGCATCGTCGGCGGCCGCGCCAGCATCAGCGGCGGCTTTGATGCACAGCGGGCCGGGGAACTGGCGCTGCAACTGCGGAGTGGGGCGCTGCCTGTGCCGGTGGAAATTGTCGAAAACCGCACCGTCGGCGCAACCCTCGGCCGCGACAGCATTCAGCGGAGTATCTATGCGGCGATCGCCGGCCTCATTCTCGTCCTCATCTTTATGGTGGTGTATTACCGCCTGCCGGGTCTGCTAGCTGATATTGCTTTGGTCGTCTACGCGCTGCTGACCCTGGCGTTGTTCAACCTGCTCAACGTCACGCTCACGCTGCCGGGGATTGCCGGGTTTATCCTCAGCATCGGCATGGCGGTGGATGCCAACGTGCTGATCTTCGAGCGCACCCGCGAAGAATTGCGGTCTGGCAAAACCCTCTACCGCTCCGTAGAATCTGGCTTCTATCGCGCTTTTTCCAGCATTTTGGACAGCAACGTCACCACGCTAATTGCCTGTGCTGCCCTGTTCTGGCTGGGGGTGGGCCTGGTCAAAGGCTTCGCCCTAACGCTGGCAATTGGCGTGGTCGTCAGCATGTTTACCGCGCTGACCTGTACCCGCACGCTGTTGCTCACTGCGCTGTCGATTCCCAGCCTGCGGAAGCCCAGCTACTTTAGCCCCGGCGTTTCCAACTCTCCCTCGGCTCGGCCCTCTTCGACCTGAGAAGGTTTGAGCATTTCTCGAAACAAGGCTCCGCTCTGCCGTTCATTTCTGCCGCACGTCTGGCAAAGGCAACTCCATGAAACTGCACGTCATCAAACAGCGCAACCTCTGGTGGGCGATCTCCGCCGCGTTCATCCTCAGTGGACTAGCAGCGATGTTGATCTCCTGGCAAAACTTTGGTGCGCCGCTGCGGCCTAGCCTCGACTTTGTGGGCGGCTCCCGGCTCCAGCTAGAGCTGGCCTGCGCCCGCGAGAAAACCTGTGAGCAGCCCATCGATCCAGCAACGGTGCGGTCTGTTCTGGCAGAACAGGGACTAGCAAACAGCAGCATCCAGGTATTGGGAACCGAGCAAGATGCCCTGCTGATTCGCACTTCGACGCTGAATGTGGAACAGCGAACCGAACTCCTGCAAGCCCTGGAGGCCAAGCTGGGCAAATTTGACCCTGCTGCAACCCAGATTGACACCGTGGGGCCCACGCTCGGTCGGCAGATTTTCACATCGGGGCTGCTGGCGCTGCTGGCGGCCTTTGCGGGCATTATGGTCTACCTCAGCCTGCGGTTCCAGTTTGACTATGCTCTGTTTGCGATTGTGGCACTGCTGCACGATGTGCTGGTGACGCTGGGGCTGTTTTCGATTCTGGGGCTGGTGTCAGGGCTGGAGGTGGATAGCCTGTTTATTGTGGCGCTGCTGACGATTGTGGGCTTTTCGGTGAATGATACGGTGGTAATTTACGATCGCATCCGGGAGCGCATCAAGGAAAGCCCGGGTCGCCACATCAACGACATCGTGGACGAGGCGGTAAACCAAACCCTGACCCGCTCCATCAACACGACATTGACCACAATCTTGAGCCTGGTGGCGATCTTCCTGTTTGGTGGAGAAACGCTGAAATACTTCGCCTTGGCGCTGATTGTGGGATTCGTAGCAGGTGCTTATTCCAGTATTTTTATCGCCAGCACGCTGCTGGCCTTTTGGCGAGAGCGGACGGGACGGGCGATCGCCCAGCCAGAACCCGTTGCCGACGGCCCGCTAGACATTACTCCCAGCCCAGAAGATGCCTGATCACCCAGAGCCTCTAAGCACCGACGCAGTTTTACTTAGATATGGCTAGGACTTACGCACTTGCGATTAAACTTTTCGGGTTTTGGACAATTTCTCGCGGGCGCAGCCCGCGAGAAATTGTCCAACTGCGTAAGTCCTAATGGCTTTGAAATGGCTTTTTTAGAAATGGCTTTTTTGGAAATGGCTTTTTTGATGTAGCTTCTCAGACGTGGCTTCTATGTGGCCCAAACCGATTTGGAAAAAACCTGCGGCCCAGCCAGATCCCTTTCCCACGGATTCAGACTTTCAGGCTGAAGTGGAGCGACTGCATCAGCACTGGATGAACATGCGCTGGCGGTGGCTGAGGCTGTTGTGGCTGGCGGTCGTGCCGCTCTCCCTGTGGCACCTGCGCGATGAAATTGCGCTCTGGCGGCAATATTTCACCTGGACTGCTGTGCGCTACGGACTGATCTACCATCCCCTGGCCGCCACGGGGCTGATTCTCTGCGCTAGCCTCACGGTTTCAACCCTGCTGTGGCAAAGCTATACGCTCCTGTTTGGCATACCCACCGACTACCGCCGTCGCCTGAGTGAGCGCGTTCTAGAAATTCGCCAGCGGGGGCCAAGGCATCCCCTGTGGCGTAGGGTGTGTCAGTCGTTTCAAGCCGGGTCCTCAGCGACCAAGCCACTAGCGCAACACCCCCCACACGATCAGCCACACCCCCAGCGCCGCAAACGCGCTCCCTAAAACCATATCCTGCCAAAAGGTTCGGCTGCGCCGCCCCGATGTCTGCACTTCATTCCACGCTTGCAGCAACAGCAGCCCGCCCACAAATACCAGCACAATGCCCGTGGCTCGCATGGTTGCTTTGGAAATCGGATCATTGGATATCAGCAGTCTCATGCTTCAACACTCCAAAGCTCCAACGGCTCTGGCCCTCCAACCCTCCAACATGCCCCAACCGTGACTCAACGGCGATCGCTCTCCTATCTTCTGGCAGTGCTGCTAGGCATTGTACTCGCAGTGCTGCTGTTCACGCCGCTGCGATTTGCGGCCCTCAGTTGGGTGGGCATTCCGGTTTCGATTCGCTCGGTGCAGCGGATGCCGTTTGTTTTTAGCGTGCCAGTCCGAGTGTCGGGCGTGGTGGGCGATCGCGCACCGCTTGTAGATGCGCTGCTGTATGAACTGCAAGACAACACAGGCAGCATCTGGGTTCTCTCGCCAGACACAACGGTGCAATCCGGAGAGCGGCGAACCGTGCAGGGCCGACTGATGTTTGAGAGCATTGTGATCGACGGAGACGAACAGGGTGAGGTTTATTTACTCAGTAGTGAATAAACGATTAAGCGCCGCAGAAGAATCATAATCTCAGGAGAGCCATAATCTCAGGAGAGCCATTGTAAGAAGAAATAAGAAGAAGCGAGAGAGCATTGTGCCCTCCCGCTTAAGTTGTATAGACGCGATTTATAGACGCGATGTGCAACTTTCAATCTGCCCGCATCCCCTAACCCCTTCTCCCACCTGGGAGAAGGGGAGCAAGAGAGGCTCGAAGTCCCTCTTCCGCGCTGTCGTTGCGTTCAATACGGCCAGCAATCCCTGAAAGGGAGCAAGAGAGGCTCGAAATCCTTCTTCTGCTCTGGGAGAGGGCTTAATAAGCGCCGCTCTTGCCAATCACCACCTGAACCGTCTTCAGCAGAATCTTTAAGTCAAGCCAGAGCGACCAGTTGGTGATGTAGATCAGATCAAGCTGCACGGCCTTCTCGAAATCGGTAATATCCGAACGCCCCGAAACCTGCCACAGTCCCGTAATCCCAGGCAGCACCTCTTGCCGAATGAAGTGGCGCTCTTGAAAGCGCTCAACATCTCGCACAGGCAGAGGGCGCGGCCCCACGAAGCTCATCTCACCCACCAGCACATTGAACAGTTGCGGTAGCTCATCCAGGCTGTAGCGACGCAGGAACTTGCCGATTCGCGTAATCCGGGGGTCGTCCTTCATCTTGAACAGCACGCCGTCCTTCATCTCGTTCTGCGCTTCTAGCACGGCCTGAAGCTGAGCCGCATTCTGCACCATTGTGCGGAACTTCCAGACCTTGAACTTATTGCCATGTAGACCGACGCGGGTTTGCCGGAAGAAAATGGGCCCCGGAGAATCCATCCGAATCAGCAGGGCGATCGCAACGTATAGCGGAGAAAACACCAGAATGGCGATCACCGCGCCCCAGAAATCAAAGAACCGCTTGACCCAAAAATCACTGCCGACCAGAACTGGCGCTTCCAGCGTCAGCGTCGGCAACTCACCCATCATCCGAAACTGCGACTTGGGAAACGAAGAGGCAATTTCACCCGGCAAGATACGAAGCGTAATGCCCGCCGTCTGAAAATGCCAGCAAAGGTGGAGTCGGTTTTGAATCGCAGTCCAAGAAACAAACAGCTCCGCGATGCCAAGCTCTCGGACTCGTCGGATCGTTTCATCTCGATTGCGTCGGTCGAGGGCGCGGGCACTTGCAACCCCCATCAGGCGATAACGATTTTCTTTTTCAATCAATTGAATATTTCGCTGCTGCTCATCATCATCACAGATTAAAAATACCGGATAGCAGGCTGCACCGCGCTTACGAACGATCTCAGTGCCCCGGTCAATCAAGAACCGACCACCACATACAAACGCCACACTCAGGAACCAGGAAATCAGAAACGTCGAGCGCGAGACATACCGATCTGGCTCGTAGAGGAAGGCAATCAGCAGCAGCAACCCTTCCGCCAGTGAAAGCGCTTTGACAACTCCCAGATAGTCTCGACGGGGCAGTCCCGAACCGTATAGCCCTCGCGAAATCATGACTCCCAGCTTAACCGCCAGAATGAGCGGCAAGAAGGAGTAGCGGCCTAAACTGCTCCAAGGGGAGTCCAACTCGGTTCCCAGAGAAACCGCTAGCCCCCAAGCCAGTAAAATCGCAGCGCCATCCGACACGAGCAAACTGAGCATCCGCACCCAGCCGATTGCCACACCTCTGCGGAGTTGAGTAAAGGCGGGCGATCGCAAGTCGGATAGGGTTCTAGATGCCGAACCGAGCGAGAGGGATTTTATGGAAACCATCTCTTTTGAATCTCCAGCTAACACTCAAACGTAACCGAAACACATGCACCCAAGACCAGATGATCAGTCATGTACCTAAAACCGGGGGTTGAAACCAAGGTTGATCAGGCGACAAGCTTGAACTCTGATGCAAGAGAAACTCTGCCGACGAACCAACAACCGAATCAGTGGAACAGAACTAAACTCCAGTCAAAATACGTTTCGACACCCCCTTTCAACACCCCCTTAAAGCAGCCCATTGCCTGAAATGAGCCAGATACTTGATTGCCCTCAAAGAGACTGACAAACTAGAAACACCTCAGAAACCGCCTGCACATGAGTCGGTGAAACCACTCGCCTCAACATCAGGCAGTAGATAAATTTACTTCTTAAAGTTTTTAAGATTTCACTGCGTATACGTACAACTTAAACCGTGTAACTACGGATAGAAAGCGGTATCCGGTCAGTCCATTAAATCTTTATCATTCCTGACCTGTGTATGAATTTACTTTGTAGAGCGTAGATTAGCTGAATCGCCAAAGGGTCTGATACTAATGCCCCTAGGTCTTTACGGAAAATTTATGGTGCTTTCATGGAGGCATCATGAAGTGCTTCTATACACTTAGGCTGGCTATGTATACGTATCCGCTTTCTAAAGACATGAAGTCAAAGAATCAAAATGAAATCTGATACAGAAGCTTTGTGCTCGATGTATTAAATCGACCCTCTCATACCCCAAGCGGCATTAGCTCTCCCCAAGGGCGCTATGAATGGAATCGCCAAAAGCTCCACAGACGCTTGACTAACCATTCAAAATCGCAGAACCCGAATCGATACGACCCTGTATTGCGTTTTCAGGAGCCTGGTAAGGGCAGGGCTGGCGGCTTCAGGGGCGTAAGTTTTGCTAAAACCCAAAACGGGAGCCAAGCGAAACTGCTGGACTCCCGTTTTTCCTGTTAAAAGCGATTAGAGCAAGCAGTTAAGAGCGATCAGTTAAGAGCGGTCAGTAACTTTTAAGCTGCTGTGTAAGCCGCTGTATAAGCTGCTGTGTAAGCCGCTGTAACTGATTGACGTAACTGACTTAAACGAATGGCATGAACCAACGCGCCCTGCGGTCTAGGTTCCTTTATGAACCGAAGCAGTAGTTGAAGGCGTGTAGGCTTTGGTGCCATTTTGAGCCGCTTTGCCATTGCCATTTTCAGCAGGGTGGTGGCCATTGGTGCGGCGCGGCTGAATCACGCCATAGCCGCCATGATTGCGCTCGTAAATCACGTTGATTTCGCCCGTCTCGGCGTTAAGAAACATATAAAAATCGTGATCTACCAGTTCAAGCTGTTCTAGCGCCTGCTCAATGGTCATCGGCGGCATGGCAAAATACTTGCTTCGCACCACCTCCGAGGGCAGTTCGGGTTCGCGGTTGGCGAGCAAGTCGGCATCAACGG
This sequence comes from Thermoleptolyngbya oregonensis NK1-22, assembly GCF_032705245.1. Classification (GTDB taxonomy): domain Bacteria; phylum Cyanobacteriota; class Cyanobacteriia; order Elainellales; family Elainellaceae; genus Thermoleptolyngbya; species Thermoleptolyngbya sichuanensis. Next base: position 4,904,673 of record NZ_CP053540.1, on the reverse strand, counting down.
GTTGATAGGGCAACACCTCCGCCGTGCGGATGGGTGTGTGTGTGTTCCGCTTTTCTTTGAACTTGCGGAGCTGGCGGCTAATCTTGTCAGCCACGAGGTCGATGCTGGCGTAGAGGTTTTCGCTGCTTTCTTCTGCGCGGACAACAGCGCCGTTTGCGTAGATCGTCACCTCAGCCGTTTGTCGAGGGTTAATCCGGGGGTTGCGAGCCACCGACAAACACACATCCACTTCGGTCGTCAGGTTTTGGAAATGACTCACTGCCTTTTCAACTTTCTGACGAACGTATTCATGGAGCGCATCGGTGATCTCAATGTTTTTGCCCTGGATGACAAGCTTCATAGAGCTTCCTCCCCTTAATGGTGGGTATTCAATTACCCTGTTGTAGTGGGTATATTTTCACCCTAGCACCTTGTATTCTGGACGACGGATTCGTTACATAATGCTTTGCAAGCTGTGATGATTCTTGATTTGTTGGCGGGTGCAGACGGTCGCTTTTGGGCGGGATGAGTCCTTTGGTGGAGCAACGGGTAAATCAACTATCCAGCCATATTTGCTGGCTTTGGGAAGCGGGACTTGTGCCTTACAAAACAGCCTGGGAATGGCAGCGATCGCACTTAAATCGCCTGATCCAGCAGCCCGATTCCCCAGACCTGCTGATCTTGCTGGAGCATCCCCCCGTCTACACACTGGGGCAGGGGGCAACGCTGGATTTTGTGAAGTTTGATCTTGAGCGGACGGATGCAGAGATTCACCGGGTCGAGCGCGGCGGCGAGGTGACGTATCACGGGCCGGGGCAACTGGTGGGCTATCCGATTTTGAACCTGCGACGCTATCGGCAAGATTTGCACTGGTATTTGCGGCAGTTGGAGGAGGTAGTGATCCGGGCGATCGCCCTGTTTGGGCTGGTGGGCGGCCGGATCGACGGGCTGACGGGCGTGTGGGTGGGCGGGCGCAAGGTCGGCGCAATTGGCGTGAAGGTGAGCCGCTGGGTGACGATGCACGGCTTTTCGCTAAATGTTTGCCCGGAGATGCGTGGCTTTGGGGCGATCGTGCCCTGCGGCATCGGCGATCGCCCGGTGGGTTGCCTGGCCGACTGGATTCCAGAGATTACCGTGGCGGAGGTGCAAGGGGCGATCGCCCAGTCGTTTGCCGAGGTCTTTGAAGTGACGCTCCAGCCCTATTGCATAACCGTCAACGATCTGTAAATAAATTGGCAACTTTCCGGATTTTTTCGTATCTTCAAGAAATAGGGTGTTTCTCAAATTTCCGCAGCATTGCTGAAGCCAAAATCCGGTTTAGGCAGTAGCGGTTTTTGCTATCTTGCTGAATTCAAGAATCTGTTGATTCTGATACTCAGGATCTGCTTAAGCTCAGTCCAATCAATTCACCTGGGCGATCGCACTTCGCCAGTCCTTAGTCTGTAAACCCAATACTTCTGAAGTGCCCGCAGGCTCACATTGCCTGATTTTCAGGGACATTATGCAGGCATTTCAGCATAAGGTCGGTTGGCCTGGGTTCGGAATCTCGACAGACTAAGTTAAACGCTGTTTCCAGTCGCGCTGTTCCTGCTGAAACGCTGTTCCCAGTTGCATAGCCTGCTTGTGGGTTCCGGTTGCATAGCCCGGTCAAACAGAGCGCGATCGCGCTAGTTCGCTGCACCCCAACTTTACTACCTGCCAAGCATACACAGACGCACACGCGCACCAGATCAGCCTGCGCTCCTTTGCCGTTTCTCCTCTTCCCTCCTCCTCCCACACACCCTCCATGTTCCTCACCTCTCCTCACGACAACGCCGACCCGTCTCTGGCAGAACTGTTGGAGTTTAGTGCGCGTGCCCTCACCCGCAAGCGCGTGGCTCGTCGGCAGGCTGTGGGCACAACACCCGCCCTGCGACTGCCCGATGGAGACGTAGCGCTGGCAAGGGTAGAGCCAGGAAGCAGGCTTGCACCCCTGCCTGAATTGCCGATCGTCCCGCCTGTTGAAACGCCAACGCTGGCTCCTCTGCGCGATCGCGACCTGAAGGCGCTAGAGGACTGGTTTTCGGTGAAAAATCTGGATGAAATCGAAGCGGACGTGCTGGCAAATCTGGCGCTGCTGTTGCCTGCCCCCTGCTGGGAAGATGACCCCTTTGGTGCAGATGCCACTGATACCCTCGATTTTCTGGCAGAGTACCTGTAGCTCATCAGCCGCTTGAGGCATTATCTTGCTCGCCTGCATCTCCAAGTCCGTAGACAGGCTAAAGCACTTGATGCGTTTGCTACTTCACTCCCTCAGGTTCGGTAAGATGCCCATCCCACAACTGATTCATCCTTGAATTCAGCAACGCCCAAAATTTTGCTAGCGCCGATTAGGTGTATCCACTACAGTCATCCATCAAGCTGCAATTTGATTCCGATCGGTGCGGCTTACCTTTCTCCCCGAAAATTTGGCCGGTTCGTCATTTACGGCATTGGACGGCATTGGACGGCATTGGTAGGTGTTGTCCGCATCTACCGACACCGTAGATGACTAAACGACCAAAATTTCGGGCGGAAACAAGCTGCTCGCACGACAGCTATGGCGCAGTGTTATACACCGAATACACCGAGAGCGGGCGATCGCCACCTTCTTTTTTTGTTTAACGGCTGCTCGATCCGGGACGCAACCGCCTTTGGGTGAGGCGCGAGAGACGGTAGCCAGTGATACAGAGCCTCCAGGGCGATCGCAGGCTCAATGGTATAGAGAATTGATAATGATATAGATAATTGATATAGAAAGAAGATAAGCAGCCTGTTCAGGCCGTACCCCCCTTTTTGGGAGCAATTGCGAAACGTCGGTGTCCGAATCGTCTGCCAATTTTGTCGATGCAACGCGCCTGCTGATGGGCTTGCAGCAGGTCAGTTCGCTGGTGCAGCAGTTTGGGGACTGTCGAGAGCCAGAAGAGATGGTGCGCCGGGCCACAGACGGACTGGTAGATGCGTTTGACTGTGCGTTTGCCCGCGTCTGGCTGATGGAACCGGACGGGCAGTTTTTGCGGCTGGTGGCTTCGTCGGGATTATATACCCGGCTGGATGGTTCCTTTGCGCGAGTGCCGCTGGGGGCGTTTAAGGTGGGTAAAATCGCTCAAAATCGCATTCCGTTTTTGAGCAATAATCTCGCCAATGAAGCCTGGGTCAAGGATCGCGACTGGGCGATCGCCAACCAGATTACGGGCTTTGCGGGCTATCCGCTGGCGATTGGCGATCGCGTGATTGGCGTGCTGGCGGTTTTCAGCCATCGCCCGCTGTCGCCAGAGTTTTTGGAGGTGCTGCAAAGCCTCTGCACCACGCTGGCCGTAATGATCGATGCGGGGCAGCGGCAGCGGCAGGAAGAAAGGGCGATCGCCGCTCTGCGTCCTGGCTCTCCCACGCCACTGCTTTCGGAACAAATTGCCCAATGGCTACCGCCGACACGCCTCAGCTTGGTGGGGACAGAGCGGGTGCTGTCTCCGGCGATCGCCTGTCTGTTTTTGCGGCTGGCGGAGGTGCTGCACGGGCTGTCTTGCACCTATTGCCGCCTCAGCTACGAGCCGCATCAGGTCATTCTAGAAGCGATGATTGCACCGCCCAGCTTTGCAGCCCATCGCCTGCAAGACTGGAGTGAAGAAGCGTTTGGCGAGTTTCCGCTGGCGGCGGCCTGTTTGCGGGGCACGCTGCAACTCTTGCCCAACCCATCGCAGAACGTGCTGCAAGTGGCGTTGCAACTACCGGACGCAGGGGCCGCAGCAGGGCCCGCCGTGCGCGTCGTTTGCACCCGTGCGATTGTGCAGCTTGCCCTGACGCAACTGGCCGTCCTGGCTGGACTCTCCGTCGTTCCATCTGCAAGTCTGGCAGGTGACGCAGATCTGCCGCTCCTCACCGACGACCCAGCCGCCGCAGCCCAAGCCCGCCGGGTGCTGTGGCTGCAAACCCAGACCCAGCCGTTGCCCACGCTGCCAGCCGTCGTTTTGGGACGGATTGACCTAGACATTACCCCAACGCAGTTGCGTCAGGCTGTTGAAACCGTGCTGCAAGACCGGCCCTGGCCGCCGACGCTGGCCGAAGAACTGAAGGGGCTATCGGAGCGAGAGCGCGAAATTTTGGGGCTGCTGGTGCAGGGACTGCGCGATCGCGACATTGCCGATCGGCTGATCCTCAGCGAAAGCACGATCAAGTTTCACCTCAACAACGTCCTGTCCAAGCTTCAGGTGCAGACTCGCTATCAGGCGATTTATCAGGCCACGCGCAATGGCTGGATTTAAAACCTTTGCGGAAGAGTGCAGCGATATTCGCGCCAGCGACTCTACTGAAGCAAGACTGCTATTCGGCATAGAAAAGTCTCGAAGATGAACATTCGATAAGTTTAATAAAACGAAGTATGGCTAATCGCAATGTTGCTGAGCCACAGCATCACCAAAATACGTAACGATAAAACAAGTAGTAATCGCTCTGTATTCAGTCTACGCAGGAATCGGCTCCATCCATTGATTTTGCGTGGATGCAGCCCTGTCAAATCCTTCCATTACAAATAAGCCTGAGTCGTTTTACGTCAGGCGAATAGGTTCATATCTTTCAATTCTTAAGGATTTCATTTTGCTAAAAGCGAAATGAAGATTTGCGTAGATTTGTCGGGTATTCTGGAACACTAGAAGCAAAAAACCATTTCTTAATAAATTCCTGTTGCCCTCGCTGCTAAACGCTCCACAGTTCATGTTTATGCATCTTTTCAAAAATCGCGCTTCGGATCAGCAAGCGGAAACGCAGGCTTGCTGTGAGTCAGTATTCCGCGAGGTTTTTCAGGCGAATCCGGCGGCGAGTCTGCTGCTGTCTTTTCCCGAAGGGCGGATTCTAGAAATCAACGAGGCGTTTTGTGAGCTGGTGGGATGGAGCGCCAGCGAGATGGCGGGGCGGCCGATTGCTAAGACGGGCATCTGGGCAGAGGAGGGCAGCTACGCACGGCTTGTTCAGCAGATTCAGACAGAGGGGACGGTGAGCGCGATCGCCGATGTTTTTTGCACCCGCGCTGGCAGTCGCCGGCCCGTGCTGCTGTCGGCCCGTGCTGTGTCGTTTGGCAACGAACCGAGCCTCTGGATTACGGCGATCGCCCAGCCCACTGAACCTGTCGAATCTTCTCAGCCCGCACCTCCGCACCTTGCCAGCCAGATTCTCGATCAGGCGGCGGCATCGATCGGGCAGATTCGCCTGTATCCCGATCGCCGCTGGCAGTATGACTATTGCTCCGCAGGCTGCGAGCGGGTGTTTGGCTTTACGAATGCAGAACTAATGGACGGCGCATGGCTGGAGCGGGTGCTGCCGGAAGATCGAGAAACGGTGCTTTCCCAAGAAGTGGAGGCGATTTTGGCTGGGCGATCGCACCGCATGGAGTACCGTTTTTTGCACAAAGACGGCACTCTGCGATGGATGGCAAGCCACCTGTCGCCCCGCTGGGATGCCGCAGAAAACTGCTGGCGGGTGACGTTTGTGGATACAGACATCACCGAGCAAAAGCGCCTAGAAGCGGAACTGCGAAACATCGCAACAGCCTTGCGCCAGAGTGAGGAACGGTTTCACCAAATTGCCAACAGCATCAAGCAGTTTATTCTGATCCGCGATGCTCAGTCGGGGCGGTGTTTGTATGCCAGTCCGGGTTATGAAGCGATCTGGGGCCGCAGTTGCGAAAGCCTGTATCAAGACCGTGACTCTTGGATAGAGGCGGTGCATCCAGAGGATCGTCTAGATGTAGAAGAAGTCGTACAGCGCCAGTTTCAGGGCGATCGCATCCATCACGAATACCGAATCTTCCGACCCGATGGCACGCTCCGCTGGGTGCAGGCGGAAGTTTTTCCCGTCCTAGACGAAACGGGCGCATTTACTCGCTGTGCGGGCATTATCGAAGACATTACCGAGCGCAAACAGCTAGAAGCCGAGCGGCGGGCCGCTGAGGAATCGCTGCGCCAGAGCGAAGAGAGATTCCAGCAAATCGCCAACCATGTCAACCAGCTTTTTCTGGTGTGCGATGCCAAAACGGGTGAATACCTCTACATTAGCCCGGCCTACGAGCGAATCTGGGGCCGCAGTTGCGAAAGCTTGTACCGCAATCCCCAGTCTTGGCTAGAGGCAGTGCATCCGGGCGATCGCCCCACGGTTCTTGCGTCTATTGCCAGCCAACGTCAGGGCGAAACCACGCATCGCGAATATCGCATCGTTCGCCCCGATGGGAGCATTCGCTGGGTGCGGGCAGATGTCTTCCCTGTTCGGGATGAGGCAGGCAGCATCATTCGCTTCGTGGGCTTTGCAGAAGATTTCACCGAGCGCAAACGGGCCGAACTGGCCCGCGACCTGGCTGAAGCCGCCCTGCGAGACTCAGAGAAGCGATATGCATCCTTCTTTCGCTGTAGCCCAGCGGCGATCGTCGTCTCCTGCCTACCGACGGGGCAATATATCGAGGTCAATCCCGCCTTCGAGCAATACACAGGCTATACCCGTGATGAAGTCATCGGACGCACCGCCGTCGAACTTGACCTGTGGGTCGATCTGCCCCAGCGAGAACAACTGCTGCAACAGGTGCAAACCCAAGGCGGCGCAGCAGAAATTGAGTTTCAACTGCGCTGTAAAGATGGAGAAGTTCGCACGGTCTTGATAACGGCGGAGCGCTACGAAATCGACGGCTACGAGTATCTGATGACGGTTGGTGTAGACGTGACCGACCGCAAGCGAGTCGAAGCCGCGCTGCAAGCCAGCGAACAACACCGACGGCAGGCGCTAGAGCTAAGCCAGACGGGCAGTTGGGCGTTTGACTTAGGCACAGGCGAGGCGATCTGGAGCGACAGCCACTTCCGCCTGATGGGGCTGCGGCCGGGAGAGTATCCCAGCAACTACTACACCTGGCGCGATCGTGTCCATCCAGAAGACCTGGAGTGGGTAGAGCAGGCACTCCAGCAGGCACTCGAACAGCACACGCTGCTAGAAGTCGAGTATCGCGTGGTGCATCCCGACGGCACCGAGCGCTGGATGCTGACCAAGGGCCAGGGGATTTATGACGAGAGTGGACAGCCCCTCCGCATGACGGGCGTAATGATAGACATTAGCGATCGCAAAGCGGCAGAACTTGCCCTCCAGCAGAAGGTGCAGCGGGAACAGGCACTTAACCGAGTGATTCAGGCGATTCGCCGATCTTTAGACTTGGATGCGATCTTTAGCACTGCAACCCAGGAAATTACACAACTGCTGGGCGCAGATCAGGCCAACGTTATACAGCTTTTCTCCGAGCGCGGCCACTGGCAGATTGTAGCGAGCCACCGCGCCCACCCCGATTTGCCGGATGTGAAGGGGTTGCAAATTCCGGATGCCGACAATCCCATCGCGGCCCGGCTTCGGCACATGGAAATTGTCAAAATTGATGATGCTAGCCTGCTTGAAGATGATGTAAATCGCCAACTTGCAGAGCTTTTTCCAGGCTCTTGGCTGATCGCCCCAATGGCAATAGACGGCCGGGTTTGGGGCTGCCTCGCCGTAACCAAGAATCCAAAGACTGTTTGGACTGAGGAGCAATGTAGCTTAATTCAGGCGCTGGTGGATCAACTGGCGATCGCCATTCAGCAGGCCGCCCTCTACCAGCGGCTGCAAGAGTCAGAGGCTAGCCTGAAGGACGTGCTAAACAATGCGATCGCCGCTGTGTGCAGCTTCCGCGTCTTTAGCAATCACGACTGGGTGTATGACTACTATTCCACAGGGAGCCGAGCCGTCTATGGCTATGCTCCAGAAGAACTCATGGCCGACAAGCATCTGTGGATGTCGCGAGTCCACCCGGATGACCTAGAAACCGTCATCCTGCCGCTCTACGACGTGATTTTTCGGGAGGGCACCTGCACCTACGAATATCGGTTTTACTGCAAAGACGGATCGCTGCGCTGGCACCTGTCCACGCTCACGTCCCGCCGAGATGCGATCGCCGACAGTTGGATTGTGACCATCATTGCCGTCGATATTACCGAGCGCAAGCGGGCTGAAGAAGAATTGGCCGCCAGCCAGAAGCTATATAAATCTCTGACCGATGTGCTGCCGCTGCATCTCTATCGCAAGGATCGGCACGATCGCATTACGTTCGCCAATCCTGCCTACCTTAATTTCTTGGGCATGACCCTAGAAGAGTGCTTGGGCAAGACCACTCCCGACATTGTGCCGCATGATTTGGTTCCACATTGCCTTGCGGCAGATGCACAAGTCCTGCGAACCGGAGAACCTGTCAGCCGTGTTGAAATGTCGGAAGCCACGGGCGATCGCCAATACTTCCAAAGCATGAAAAGCCCGGTGTTGGACGCTGACGGGCAACTTGTAGAAATTCAAGGACTCTGCTGGGAAATCACCGACCGCATCAAAACTGAGAAATCTCTGGAACTGCACAGCCTAATTGTGCAGAACATGGCCGAAGGCGTGTGCCTGGTGCGGGCGAGCGACGGCATCATCGTCTACGCCAACCCCAAGTTCGAGGCCATGTTTGGCTACGAAAGCGGCGGACTCAACGGCAAACACGCCTCCGCCGTGAACTACGAAGACGACACGCTGGATGCCCAGGAAGTCCATCGCAACATCACCTATCACCTCGATACCTACGGCGAATATACCTACACCATCTGCAACCGCAAAAAAGACGGCACGCCCTTTTGGTGCCGAGCTACCACCGTTCGGTTCGACCATCCCGACTATGGCATGGTCTATGTCGCCGTCCACGAAGACATCACCGAGCGGCGGCAGGCAGAATTAGCACTTCAGGAAATGAGTGCCGCCATGAGCAACGCCATCGAGGGCATTGCACGGCTCGACCCACAGGGACAATATCTGTCTGTCAACCGAGCCTACGCTCGGATCATGGGCTATGAGCCAGCAGACATGATCGGGATGAACTGGCGGCAAACCGTTCACCCCGAAGAACTGGAGACGGCGATCGCAGGCTATGAGTCTATGCTGCGACACGGCAAGGCCGAGCTAGAACTGCGGGGTCTCCGCAAGGATGGCTCTATCTTCTATAAGCAGGCCATTATGGTGGCGGCCTACAACCCGGAAGGGCAGTTCACCGGCCATCACTGTTTTATGAGAGATATCAGCGATCGCAAGCAGGCAGAAGCCGCCCTCGCCAGAGAATTAGCCCGCAGCAAAGCCCTGTTTGAGGCATCCGTAGACGGCATTGTGGTGATGTCCAAGGGGCGAGTGATAGAAGCCAATCCCAGCTTTGCCCGGATGCTGGGCTATTCGCTAGAGGAAGTCCAATCCCTGACAGTTGCCGATTGGGAAGCGCAGTGGACCGCAGAGGAACTGGTGCAAATCAAGGCCGAGTTTAAAGACCGGAGCCATCGGTTTGAAACGCGCCATCGCCGCAAAGATGGCTCGATCTACGAGGTTGAAATTAGCGCTAATCCGGTCAACTGGGATGGGCAAACGGTGCAGCTTTGTATTTGTCGGGATGTGAGCGATCGCAAGCGCACCGAGCTAGAGCTAAAGCAAGCCAAAGAAACCGCTGAGGCCGCCAATTCTGCCAAGAGTACATTCCTGGCCAACATGAGCCACGAACTCCGAACCCCGCTCAACGCCATCCTTGGATTTAGCCAGCTTCTAGCCTACGATCCCCTGCTCAACGACAGCCAGCGAGAGCAATTAGAAATCATTAACCACAGCGGCGAACATTTGCTGAGTTTGATCAACGACATTTTAGAAGTCTCGAAGATCGAAGCCGGTCGAATTAAGCTCAACACCAGTAGCTTTGACTTGTATCAACTGCTGGATGGACTGATGCAACTGTTGCGCTTCAAGGCATCCGAGAAAAGTATTTCACTGGTGCTAGATCGCGCCCCAAACCTGCCGCAGTATGTCGTGACGGATGAAGGCAAGCTGCGACAAATCTTACTCAACTTACTCAGCAATGCCATCAAGTTCACTAAGGCGGGTAGCGTGACTTTGCGGGCTTTGGTTGCCGAAGCACCTGACCACTTGCCCAATGACTCTTCGCAGCCGAACACCCCCCAAACCCAGCGACTCCAGTTTGAAGTCATCGACACGGGCTGTGGCATTGCGGCGGAGGAAATTGAAGACTTGTTTAATGCCTTTGTCCAGGCGAAGCATAGTCAACAAGCCAGTGAGGGCACAGGGTTGGGGCTGACGATTAGCCGTCACTTTGTAAACTTGATGGGTGGCGACATCCGCGTTCAAAGCGCCTTGGGGCAGGGCAGCACTTTCGCCTTTGAGATTCAGGTGCAGGTGAAAGACGCTGCGGCTGTGTTGCTGCCTGTCGAAACTCGCCGCGTGCTGACCCTGGCGCAAGATCAGGAACCCTGCCGGATTCTGATTGTCGAAGACCAATGGCAGAATCGGCAGTTCTTGGTGGAGTTGCTTGCGTCCATTGGGTTTGAGCTAAAGGAAGCAACGAATGGTTATGAGGCGATCGCCTGCTGGTCTACCTGGCAACCCGATCTAATCCTGATGGATTTGCGAATGCCGGGAATGAATGGGTTCGACGCAGTTCGACAAATCCGCCAGGATGAACAGACACTCAGGTCTCAAATTCAAACGCGAAGCAACACAGATTATCCCCCAATTAAGACCGCTAAAATTATTGCGCTGACGGCGGATGCGTTTGAAGAAACCAAAGTCACAGCGCTGGCGGCCGGTTGCGACGACTTTATTCGCAAGCCCGTACAAGAGAGCCTGCTGCTGAACAAGATTGCTGAACATTTGGGCGTTCAATATATCTATGAAATGGCTGAAACGGGGCAACCGGAAGCGAATGAATCTGCGGAAAATTTAGACGAAAATTTAGACAACGATCTATCGTTCATGCCTGTTGAATGGATCGCCGAACTGCATCAGGCAGCAACAGAAGGATTTGACGATCGCGTTTTGCAACTGGTGCGGCAAATTCCGCCAGATTATTCCCGCTTGGCTAGAGCTTTAACCCACTGGGCAACAAACTTCCAGTTCGAGTCTATTACTCAACTGACGCAGCCGCTCATCGAATACGAGGCAGACTCAGCACCCTAGAGCCAGAGATTTAGCCACCCAAGGGCTGTGATTGGCGTGCTGTGACTTGAAAACAGCGCCGATGCAGAATTTTTCGCAGGCTGTATTCGCGAGAAATCGTTCGATCGGGGCTGGATCGGGGCGCGACCCGGCAGCCTCCAGATTTGCCCATCGGGAAACTCTGATTAGAATCTTGAGTGTGGGGATCGGGGGCGATCGCCCCAAAAACTCCCAAACACTTATCCCAAACACTTATCCCAAACACTTATTAGGCACGGATTAAATTTTGCGGAACATTCCCCATGAATAGGACAGAATCATCGAAACCAGACATGCTATGCAAGAGCCTTGCAGGGGGACGGAGTGCGGCTGTTTAAGACCATTGCAGGACTGCGCTCCTATCTTGCGTCGTGTCGTCAGGGGGCAGACGGTGCCGCAACCGCACAGGCCGGGCGATCGCTCGGTCTAGTGCCCACGATGGGCGCACTGCACGAGGGACACCTCAGCCTGATTCGCCGCGCCCGCCAGGAAAACGCCGTGGTTGCTGTCAGCATTTTCGTCAACCCGCTGCAATTTGGCCCGCAAGAAGATTTTCACAAGTATCCCAAAACGCTGGAGCAAGACAGCCAGTTCTGCGAAACAGCAGGGGTAGACGTAATTTTTGCCCCCAGCGCCGAGGAACTGTACGGCGGACGCAGCGGCTCCAGAAAGGATATACTGACGCAGGTGATTCCGCCGCAGGCAATGATGGCGGTGCTGTGTGGGCCGCATCGGCCGGGGCACTTTGAAGGCGTGGCGACGGTGGTGGCAAAATTGCTCAACATCGTGCAGCCCGATCGCGCCTATTTTGGGCAAAAAGACGCTCAGCAGCTTGCCATTTTGCGGCGGGTTGTGGCGGATTTGAACCTGCACGTAGAGATGGTTGCTTGTCCTACGGTGCGCGAAGCTAGCGGGCTGGCCCTGAGTTCGCGCAACCAGTACCTTTCGCCAGAGGAGCGATCGCACGCTGCTGCCCTTTATCGCAGCCTGCATCGGGCTGAGCAGGCATTTCACCAGGGCATTCGCAAGAGTCAGGAGCTAATTTCAATTGTGAAGGAAGAGTTATCAACCGTCGCGGCGGTGCGGCCGCAGTATGTGGAACTGGTGCATCCAGAAACGATGGTGCCGCTGGACGAAGTGGAGGAGCGCGGGCTAGTGGCGATCGCCGCTCATTTGGGCAGCACGCGCCTGATTGACAACATCGTGCTGAGCGCCCGCAAGCCGATTATTGCCATCGACGGCCCTGCCGGAGCCGGAAAATCTACCGTTGCCCGCCGCGTCGCGGCCGAACTGGGTCTGCTGTATCTCGACACGGGAGCCATGTATCGTGCGGTGACCTGGCTGGTGCAGCAGTCAGGCGTGGAGATTTCGGACGAAGCGGCGATCGCCGAACTGGTGAGCCAGAGCGAGATTGAGCTAGTCCAGGGGGACGTTGACGCTGGAGGAACAGCGCCTCATGCCCTCATGCCTTCACGCCTTCACTCCAGCACGCCCGCGCCGCTGACGGTTTTGATCAACGGGCAGGATGTGACCCGCGAGATTCGCACGCCCCAAGTCACGGCGCAGGTGTCGGCGATCGCCGCCCAGGGCGAAGTCCGCAGAGCGCTGGTGAAGCAGCAGAAAGAATACGGTCGGCGCGGCGGCGTGGTGATGGACGGGCGCGACATTGGCACGCAGGTCTTTCCCGATGCCGAGCTCAAGATTTTTCTGACGGCTTCGGTGCAAGAGCGGGCCCGCCGTCGCCAGCTTGACCTAAAGGAGCAGGGTCAGCCAGAGGTGTCTTTGGAAACCCTGGAACGAGCCATCTTTGAACGCGACCAAAAGGACAGCAGCCGCAAAATTTCGCCGCTCCGCAAAGCCGACGATGCTATTGAACTGGTAACGGATGACCTGACGATCGAGGCGGTCGTGGAAAAGATTATCTGCCTATACCGCGATCGCCTGTCGTCTGGGTTGCAAGCCTGAGTGGGGCGTTTGCATAGACCCTCAGCAGAGCAGCGGTAAACTGGGAGCATGACGCAACCCACTGCCATCACAAACATCACCAACCTGAAGGAAGCTCAGGAGCGCTTTAATCTGCAACTGGCTGAGAGTGCAGATTTCTTCAGCGAGTGGTTCACAGAGTTGCCAGGGCTGACCCATGCGGAAACAGCGGCTCTAGACCGCTTGAAGCAGCGTTATCAATACTATGCGGCCGATGGTTCAATCACCGAAGGAACAGTTGATGTCATTCTAGTGTCACCGCTGCTGGAATTGCTGGGTCTGTGCGATCCGCCCTACAAAATTCGGGCAGAAAAATACGTGCAGATCGAAATTGAAGATGGCGATCGGCGGCTTCAGGGGCTAATTGATGTGTTGGTGGTTCAAGACCAGCTTTGGCTAGTGCTGATTGAAAGCAAGCGGTTTGGATTTAGCGTCTTGCAGGCACTCCCGCAGACCCTTGCTTACCTATCGGCGGCTCCTCAAAGCGATCGCCCCGTCTATGGGCTAATCACCACAGGCGAAGACTATCTGTTTGTCAAGCTAGATGGGCGATCGCGCCAGTATGACTTGTCAGACAAGTTCACCCTGACGACTCGACGAGACAATCAGCTTTACACCGTTGCTCAGGTGATCAAACGCCTCATGCACGCAAGCGGCTCGCCCGCAACCGAGTCTAACAGCTACTCAAAGGGCTAATTAACTTGAATGGCTGATTAAAAGTTAATCAAAACGCAATATGCAACTTTACCGATCTCCCTCACTCTGAATGCCTCTCCCAGAGCGAGAGAAGGACTTCAAGCCTCTCTTGCTCCCCTTCTCCTGATCTGGGAGAAGGGGTTGGGGGATGAGGGCAAACTGAAAGCTGCACATCGCGTTAATCCATCGCGTTAATCAAAGGTTAATCATAATCAAAGGCTAATCAATCGAGATGGACTGCGGCCCGCTGCCATTGCTGCTGCTGGGCGGCGCATCGCTAGCAGAAACACCGCTGCCTGCTTGCTGATCTAGCCAGCTTTTCACGGGGTCGTCGTTGAGATTTAGCCGGAATAATCCTGAGAAAAAGCCCCCCAAAAAGGCGACCGGGTGGCTGGTGATTTCTCGAACGACAGGCGTTAGCTCATCCAAAAACATGGGTTTCTCCGCTGCGGATTCTAGTCTAGGCAGAATTTTAGCCTGAGTCAGCAATCTGATGGCGATCGCCCTCGGCAAATCCGGGGCAGATCCCCGCTTGCCCCCCAATCCTAGCGCGAATTTCTGGGCCTCGCAGCGGCTAGACAGGCTCCCAGTAGCGCCTTTCTGCCACTCATCAGGCTATCCCGGTTCTACAGCGAGAAATCTTCGGCGATGTCCGCCCGCGAGGTGGGCTGGTTGACCAGAATTCCCTCGCCGCCCAGCACCTCCAGCGGCTTGCCTTCGATGGTGATCCACACCTTTGCGTTGGGGTCTAGGGTGGTTGCGGTGTAAACCACCTGCGCCAGCCGGCCAGTCATGGAGGTGCTGCCGCCGCCCTGGGTAAAGCTGTTGGACAAATCGACATGCACGCCATCGTCTTCCACCTTGACGCTGCGGAGGGTGGTGTCGCGGGGAATTGTAGATCCTACCGTGTTGTCGCTGGGGCCAAGCAGCAGCGCCTCGAAGGTGGCTTTGAGGATTTCTTCAGGGCGATCGCCCGACTCAACGGACACCGAAGCCGGAACCAGCGTCGTCTTTTGACCGTCGTCCTTCAGCCAGTAAACCTGCACCGTCCGCTGTTGCACTACGGCGATCGGCTCACCCGTCGGCTCTGCGTCGGAGGGCGCGTCCACTGCGGGTTCCTGCGCGATGGGCGGATCTTCGATGGGGGCTGCCAGGGGCGAGGGCGACACGGCAACGGTTGGCTCCGGCTGGGGCGCTCTGGAGGTGACCGTTTGCCAAGTGAACCAGGCTGTGGCGCTGCCCGCCGCCAGCACAACGCCTGCCAGCGCAGCAACTACGCCCACAGGCAACCGGGATGAGGAGGGAGACGATTCCGCCAGACCGGGCTGTTCGGTCGTGTCGGACGGCAGGGGCTGGTCTTGAAACGAGTGATTATCCATAGAAGCGTCCCCACGCTACAGGGGTAAGGGGTTGGGTTTGAAAAAAGTTTGGAAAACCAGTGGAGGGGAATGTCAATCTTCCTCAGAGGCGCTACGAATAGAGTTGCTGAAAGCCCCGCAAAGGCTGATTGGGCAACCCAAAATCGCAAATCCAAAATCGAGAATCGACATCAGCCCAAGGGCGGGGCGATCGCCTCATCTGCTGCGATCGCGGGCTTGATGCAAATACCCAGTCTAATAACGCAACGCAATTCTGGCCTAAGCTTTCAGACGGACAGACTGGATTTTTGTTCCGCTGCTGGCAGATTGGAGCAGCCTGGAGCAGCCTGGAATAGTTCCAGCACAACACCCCATCTCTTTTATTCTAGAAATCTTGCTCTGATCCGGGATGATTCGCTGAAAACTGTGCCGTGCTGCGATTCCGTCGGTGTGCTTCTGCGCGAATCAGGCTTCTGGGGAGCGCTGAAATTGGGCCATCAACTGCGCCACCACCTGGCTATTCTCTGCCTGCTTGGACTGCTCCAGTGCGGCTTGCAGCACCGACAATTCCAGCCCCGGCAAAACCTGGGAAACCAGGATGCGGCGGCTGCCCTGGTTGGCAATTTGAAAGGCAATGATTTGGCTCTGGGACACATCCACGACCCAATATTCCGCCACCTCCAGTTCTTCATACAGCAGTCGCTTAGTGCCCAGGTCGTCTGCCAGCGAGGAGTCAGCAATTTCGATCGCCAGATCCGGGGGAGGAACCTCGTCCAGGTTGGCGATCGCCCGTCCCTGGGGAGCCAGTGCAGCGCGGCTACCGACGTAATAGGAAATATCTGGCTGCGCTTCTCGCACGCCTGCCTTTCGATAGCTACAGTTTGTTAACCCCACAATCGGAATGCCGTTTAGCCCACAATACAAACCGATAACGAGAATCAGCAGTGTATTTTCTCTAGCGTGATCTGGCCCAACTCCCACGGTTTCGATCCTCATTTGCTGGTTGAAATAGTAGCCTTTCGCCTTGGCGTAGGTGGGATCATCCGTCAGGCGCACAAACTCCTCCCAGGAGGCTGGAACCCAGGCGTTGGCGACTTGAGCGGGGGTGAGTTGAACCATTGGCATTTCTAGGAATGAAAGGACAGAGAGCTAGGGAGCGATCGCCTCCTGTATCCACTGTTTGAGCGTGGGCACGACCTGATCCAGCGCGATTTCCTGCGATTCCTTGGTGGCGCGTTGCACGACTTCGACCTTGCCCTGTTGGAGCGATCGCCCCGTCACCACGCGGAAGGGAATGCCCACTAGTTCAGAGTCTTTGAACTTCACGCCGGCCCGCTCATCGCGGTCGTCCAGCAGAGTTTCCACGCCAGCGGCGTTGAGGTCGGCGTAGAGTTTCTCGGCGGCCTCGACCTGGGCAGCATCGGTGATGTTGGGGATGACGACGATGGCGTGATAAGGGGCGATCGCCACGGGCCAGATAATGCCGTCTTTGTCGTGGTTTTGCTCCACGGCGGCCTGCGCCAGCCGAGACACGCCCACGCCATAGCAGCCCATCACCAGCGGCAGTTCTTCGCCCGTTTCGCTGGTGTAGGTCGCGCCCATTGCTTTGGAATATTTCGTGCCCAACTGGAAAATGTGCCCCACCTCGATGCCACGGGCGGTTTGCAGGGTTTGGCTGGGGTCATGCATTGCGCGATCGCCCGGCCGGGCCTTGCGAATGTCCACTACGTCCGCAGGCAGCGGATACTGCTTGCCCCAGTTTGCGCCGACGACGTGATAGCCAGACTCGTTCGACCCGGTGACGAAGTTCTGCAAGTCCACGGCCGTTTTGTCTACCAGCCGCAGAAATTTGGGATGCAGCTTTTCCTGCTTGCCGATGTAGCTGTCTTCCAGCCCAGGGGAAATGTAGCCCAGCGGCAGGGGTTTGGCGGCCCACTTCGCCTGCGCCTCCGCATCGGGCACGGTCAGCGCCAGCAGCGTCTTGCCCCCAAAGCGATCGCCCAGCTTGACCAGCTCATTCGCCAGCTTTACCTCGTTTACGTCTTGGTCGCCGCGAATGCTGGCCAGCACCAGCACCGTCACGCCGTTGTCGTAAACGGCCTGATACAGCACGTTTTTGACGATTTGCGTGGGGGAGCATTTGAGAAACTGAGCTAGGGTTTCGATCGTGGGCGTGTTGGGCGTGTCCAGCTTTTCAAATTTCGTAAAGGTGGAGGGCACGGCATCGGGCGGCAGCGACACGGCTTTCTCAGTATTGGCGGAATACTTTCCGTCTTCGGTGTAGAGAATTTCGTCCTCCCCAGCGTCCGCCAGCACCATGAATTCCTGAGATCCCGATCCGCCGATCGCCCCGGAGTCTGCCTCCACCGGGCGGAACTTCAGCCCCGTGCGGGTGAACATATTGCGATAGGCGCGATCCATGTCGGCGTAGGTCTGCTTCAGGCTTTCTTCGCTCGTATGGAAGGAATAGCCGTCCTTCATGATGAATTCGCGTCCACGCATTAGCCCAAAGCGGGGACGAATCTCGTCGCGGAATTTCGTCTGAATCTGATACAGATGCAGCGGGAGTTGGCGGTAGGAGCGGATCATGTCGCGGGCGATCGCCGTAATCACTTCTTCATGGGTCGGGCCCAGCGCCACCTCGCGATTTTGCCGATCCGTCAGGGTGAACATGATGCCTTCCGCCTGGGTGTAGGTGTCCCAGCGACCCGACTCTTTCCACAGTTCCGACGGCTGCATCGCGGGCAGCAGCACTTCCTGCGCCCCGGTCGCATTCATCTCCTCGCGCACAATCTGCGACACCTTTTGCAGCACTCGCCACATCAGCGGCAGATACGCATAGACCCCGCTGCCGATGCGCCGAATATAGCCCGCCCGCAGCAGCAGCTTGTGGCTGGGAATCTCTGCCTCTGCCGGATCTTCGCGCAGGGTGACAAATAGCATCTGAGACAGGCGCATCGCTGGGTCGTCCTTCCTACTAACGTTTGCGTTGGTTCTCTCAGTCTACCGAACCCACTGCCTCTCGCATCGCTTTACAGATATCGCTTGTTAATAGACATCGCTTGGCTCCATCGGCTGACGAGCGATCGCCCCAGACCTCATTCCCGGCTCAAGCGGCATCCCGGAGTAGTCGTCGGCCCGTGGCTCAGGGGCAATTCCTCCCAGTGCAGACCTAGCGGCCATGCGGACTGTTGCCCTAAGCCTCTCCGGGCTGATTGTCCAGAAGATTCGTCTCTTGAGCAAGGAGCGCTGCGGCTGCCTCTGACGTGAGCGCACGAGAGAAGAGATAGCCTTGTCCTAGCTGATAGCCAAGGCGCTGGAGTAGCTGAAGCTGAGTGTGCGTTTCAATGCCTTCGGCGATCGCCCCCAACCCAAGCTGTTGGCTCAGGGCTGCGATGGTTTCAACAATCTGATGGTTGCGCGGATCTACTTCAACTTGGCTGACGAAGGATCGGTCTACCTTTAGACTATCGACGGGTAGCCGATGCAGATAGCTAAGGGAAGAATAGCCTGTACCAAAATCATCAATGCTGATGTGAATGCCGCGTGCTTTGATTTGTTCTAGCAGGCGAATCGCGGCCTCGGCATCTTCGACCAGCATACTCTCGGTAATTTCCAACATCAGGCAGGCTGGTTTGAGACCACTCCGTGCCAATGCTCGGTCAATCTCATCGATTAACCCGCCGTCCTTCAAGTCCTGCACCGAGAGATTCACCCCAACTTTCATCTGGCTGCATTGGGGAAAGACCTGTTGCCAGCTTGCCAACTGCCGACAGGCCGTTTGCAGCGCCCACAGATCAATCGCTGTAATTAGCCCGATTTCTTCGGCAGTAGTAATGAAATCGGCGGGAAACTTCAAGCCTTGGGTTGGGTGCTGCCAGCGGATGAGGGACTCGAACCCTACCAGTGCGCCAGTGTTGAGATCGACGGTGGGCTGATAGTGGAGGACAAATTCTTCAGCGGCGATCGCCTGTCGCAGGTCATTTTCCAGATGCAGCCGTCGGAGCGCCTGGGCGTGCATCTGGATGTCAAAAATTTCGTAGCAAGCTTTGCCTTTTTGCTTGGCGCGATACATTGCAATGTCAGCATCCCGCAGCAAATGCGAAGCCTGGTCATAGGCAGAAGTGCCCAGCACAATGCCCGCACTGGCAGTTGTGTAGATTTCGCGACCTTCCAACAGCAGCGGCGTTTGCAGCGCTAAGAAAAGCTCTGCCGTGGCATCGATCGCCGCTTGAATTTGGGGTATCTCTTCTAGCAAAATAATGAATTCATCCCCTCCGAGCCGCGCCGCCAAGTCTGACGGTTTTAGGGTCGATTGCAGGATTTGGGCGATCGCAACCAGCAGTTGATCCCCCGCTAGATGCCCCAGGCTGTCGTTAATTACCTTAAACCGATCGAGGTCGAGAAAAATCACTGCAAACTGATAGTCCCCAGCGGATTTGGCACGGGCGATCGCCGCTTCTAGCCGTTCCATCAGCAGCTTGCGATTGGGCAACCCCGTCAGCGCATCATGAACCGCCGCATACTCTAGCTGGCGTTGAATCCGCACGCGCTCGGTCACGTCGCGGGAAGTGGTCTGGAGTTGCACAACTGTGCCCGTCCCATCAACGATTGATTTAATCAAGGTTTCAAACCAAACGTAGTGTCCTGCCCGATGGCGCATCCGATAGGTGACGGGCCCAGCCTTGCCGCTGTTGGCAGCGATTTCCAACGCCTGGGCAAGGCGATCGCCCTCCTCAGGATGCACAAACTGCTGCGGTAAACGACCCAACATTTCATCATAGCGATAGCCCAGCAGCCCCTCACAGGACGGGCTGACGTAGCTGTAATGACCTGATGGCTGATGCAAACAAACAAGGTCGCTGGTGTTTTCGGCCAAAAGTCGATAGCGGGCTTCGCTGTCTCGCAGGGCCAGTTCTGACTGCTGGATCTGCGCTAGCGCTGTCTGCCGCTCTGTCACGTCTAAAATCAGCGTGTCCCAAATAATGTCCCCGTTGGCATAGCGCGTTGGTCTGCCTGCTGCTTCGAGCCACTTTTTGCGTCCAGAGGGGGTCGTGATTCGCCATGCCCAAGACCAAGGTTGCAGCGTCCGTGCCGATTCCACCACTGAAGCCTGCATTGCTGGCAGATCCTCTGGATCAATCATCTGCCACAGCACGGTGGCATCTTCAACAACTGCCTGTGCATCCACCTCCCACAACCTTAGACAGCCCGGACTCATGTAGACCACTGCATCAGACCCGTCAGGACGAAGGAGATACTGAAAGATAGCGCCTGGCACATTGGCTGCCATGTTTTGAAATCTTGCTTCGCTTTCTCGCAGAGCAGCCTCGATGCGGCGGCGTTCTGTTAGCTCTATTTGCGCCTGTTGGTAGAGATTGGCTTGCTGAATGGCAATTTCAAGCTGATGGGCAACGGCTTGGGCCAGTTGCAATTGATCTTCGGACCAAACGAGCGATCGCCCATCAGCCACGATCGTAAAGCTACCCCACAGCTTACCGTCTACCGACAGCGGAATCAGCAGCCACGCCCCCGGCACGATTTGGGCCAGATCTCGATTAATCGTGTCTTCGACAACGGTGGCATCGTTCACCTGCACCACCTGAAACTGCTTCAGCCTGGATGCAAAGGGGTTGCCTGCATCAGAAATTTCTAAACCCAGCGTTGAGGGCTGAGCAGCATCGTGACGATAGGCTGCGACGTGTTTCCAAACACCCTGCTTCGGCAGATACTGCACGACGTAACAGTCCAAATCCTGGAGCAAGCGAGCAGTTTCTGCCGTTGCTGTTGCAAAGATAGTATCGAGGTCGAGGGAGTTGCGAATCGCTTGGAAGACGTGGTTCAGCGCCTGCTCTCGCTGAATTTGCGTCTGTAGTTCTGTAATATCTCTCCCAACGGATTGAATTTCGACTAGCACGCCCTGTTCATCGAAAATGCCAACGTTAACCCACTGGGTCCAGCCAATCTGATGGTTGGGTCGTTGGTCTCGGTTAATGTTTTCAAAGGTTGGATGTGTAGGTGTCAGGGCAGCAATTTTTCGATAGATTGCATCCAAATCTTCGGCGGGAACAAAGCTACTCCAGCGCTGACCAACCACTTCCTCCAGCAGCAGACCCAGCGTTGCACAGAGGGAGTCGTTGGCAAAAGTAATACGGGTGTCTGGGGTAGAGCGTAGAATCAGGTCGGTCTGCGCCTGGATCACCTGGCGATAGCGTTGATTACTTGGTCGATCACTTTGTTGATCACTGCGTCGATCACTTTGCAGTCGAGTGTTTTCAATGATTTGCTGCTCGATGTTGCGTCGCTTTTGAGGGCTGATATCTTGCAGCGTAGCGATCGCATAGGTGACGTTGCCCTGCGCGTCGAAAATAGGCGTGGCCTGCACTTCTAGAAAAATCGTGCGATCGCCCCAACGAACCTCCAAATCATCTGCCGCAGCCGCCACGCCTCTGAGCGCTTGCGTCGTAGGCAACTGCTCGACCGGGTAGCGAATCTGGGTGCCCGCACGATAAATCGGAGATGCTTCCAAAGGCGGCGCTGGTGAATTTTCTAACTTGTGGGTGTCCTCGTTGGTGTCATTGTCCTGCCCTAGCACTCTGCGACCCGAAGGGTTGATGTAGACTAGCTGCCCTGTTGCGTCGTAGGCAGCGATGCCAATGGGTGCTGCGTCTAGAAACTGAAGCAGTCGGCTTTCGCGCTCCAAACGGTTAGCACATTCCTGCTGAAGGGCCGCTATCCACCGTTTAACAGAGGCAGGGGTGCGGTTCCAGTCTGCTGGCGAAACTTGCTCATAATCGGCGGAGGAGTGGTTTTCCATAGGTAAAACACAAACTCAAAAGTTTTCGCCTTCTGCCAGATTCGCTTTGTCTGGAGCCTGTCTGATGAAAAGTGTACCCATCTCTCTTCAAAATTTCAGGGCTGCAAGCCACCTTTCAAGCTTGGAAGCAAAAGCCCACTTCATCTCTGGGCTGCTCGTCTACCAGCAAGTGTTCAAACTTCCGGTACACTCACAACAGTGACTCAATTCTTGGTCAACATTTTTTGTAGAAACTGCTTCATTGCGCTTCTATTCACCTGTTACTATGCGGATTACTTTGAGCCGTTTGCGCCAGGACGGGTTGTATTTTCTGCAAGGCATTGCAGGAACCTGTGTGGTTATGGGAGGGCTGGCGATCGCCCTCACCTCGTTCACGCTGCTGTTGTCTGCGTTTGCGCCGGGGCGCTTTCGGGAGATGATTCGCGACAATTTGCCCCCCGATTTGCCCCTAGTGCTGGTGGCGCTGCTGGTGGGGTTGGCGGCATTTTTGACCTTGCTGGTGTGGGCGCGGTTTACCTCGCGGCGGCTGGCGCTGTGGACGGGGGGCGTTTTGGGGGCGATCGCGCTGCTGTCGATGGTGGCGGCGGCGATCGCCAGTCCCTAGCAAAAACCAGCCAGAAACCAGCCAGAAACCTGCCATGCATTCAGCCCTCAAGGGCGATCGCATCGCAGGCAGCGTGGGAGGGCGATCGCCAAAACCGAAGCGACACTCCTAACAGTCCGCTTTCAGAGCAGTCCGCTTTTGGAATTGTGCTTTTAGAATTGTGCTAACCTAGTAAAGCTTGAGAATTTCCCAGCGCCTTTGACGCACACCTTTCACGCACACCTTTGACACGGGCTGTTGTGGAAATACTTGCGGGCATAGTTTAGTGGTAAAACTACAGTCTTCCAAACTGTTGATGCGGGTTCGATTCCCGCTGCCCGCTTCGGAAGGATTTGAGCAATCTGGCAGACTGTTTATCAAAACGGTTTGCCAAACTGCTTGCGAGATGGCTGGTAAATGGCTGGACACGCGGTTTAAAGGTCTTGGTCTTCGTCCTGTTCCTTCACTTCGGGCGAAGGAGAAACCAGCGTAAAAGGCGCAAAAGAGGGCGTGGTGGCTGTGCGGCTCATGGCTGACGGGCGCACGGGGGGCGTGTTGCTGGGGCTGGCGCTATGGAGCGGACTGGTGGCCGAGTGGCAGAGCAGCGTCAGCGCACAGGAGCAAACCGCCAGCGATAGGAAATCCAGACCCTTCGTGGTCAGCACTTCTGGCTGGGGCGCAACAGCAGCAGCCACCCTGACCCGCGACCTGGTGTAGGCATGGGGCGATCGGGCGGCGCGGCGCAGCATTGCTCTCTGGTTCCATTCACTGGACTTTTCAATCATGACAACGGTTTGGTAAGAGGGAAGAACGAAAGGGAAAGAACGAAGAACGAAGAGGGAAGAACGAAAAGGGAAACCCTAGCGTAGACTACCCAGATTGAGCGTGGTTCCAACGCAAGGATATGCAAGAATAAACTTGCAGACGGTGGAATTGGGCAAATTGTTCGCGGGTAAGCCAGAGCCGGGTTAGACCATTGCGGGGGCAAACAGAGCTATCGCGCTCGCCTGATGTTTGAGCAGGGTCGCCTTGGGCAGCGGCCCATGCAGATGCTCCCAGGGCAGCAGGTCATCCGCCTGCCAGGGGTCGAAAACGTAGGCTTCCAGCGGTGGCAGGGTTCTCCGCAGTTCCTTGAAGGCGCGGCGGTAGCTGCCCAGCGTGTCGCCGTAGTGACGCACCTTTTCTAGTAAATGGGACAAACGGCGATCGCCCCGCGAAATTAGCGCCTGGATTACCGACCAATTATAGCTTTCGGGACGAAACTCGACTCCCAGTGCCCCCAGCCGCTTTTGCAAAATCTTTAATCGCTTGTCTGCCTGCGGGTTCACGCCAAACCACTGAAAGGGCGTGTGGGCTTTGGGGACAAAGGTGCTGCACCCCAGCGTCAGGCGCAGACCGGGCGCGGCTTTTTTCAGGGTTTTCAGCAGGTCTACGGTCGCATCCAGGTCGTCGGGCTGTTCGCCCGGAATGCCGACCATGCCATAGAGCTTGAGGCTGCTGAGGCCGCCTGCTTTGGCGTTGATGGCAGCCTGGACAATTTCTTCGGTTTCCAGCTTTTTGTTGATGATTTGCCGCAGGCGATCGCTCCCACTTTCGACCGCAATGGTAATGGAGCGGGTGTCGTGTCGCACGAGCGATCGCGCCAGTTTCTCGGTCACGGTGCCCGTCCGCACCGAGGCCAGGCTGAGCCGCACATCGTCGAACTGCGGCTGGTTGAGATAATTCAGCAACTCGTCAAACTCTGGATGCTGCGTTACCGATGCGCCCAATAGCCCCAGCCGATTGGTCACCGCCAGCCCCCGCTCGATCGCAGGCATCAGCGATTGCTCCAAACTTGCTGGGCGAAAGGGCAGCGTCAGGTAGCTGGCCAGGCAAAAGCGGCACATTTCAGGACAACTCCGCACCACTTCCACCATGTAAATGTTTTCCCAGGCGGCTCGCTCGGTGACGACGGTCGAAGCCGACAGCACGTTGCCGCGATAGGTCTGCTTTTCGACGACCGCAGGTGCGCCTTCCAGCGGAGCGATCGCCCGGATTTTTCCGTCTGGTGCAGTGTAGGTCACGTCATATAGCGACGGAACATAGACTCCCGGAACCTGCGCTAGGTGTCGAAGCTGCTGCGATCGCCCCTCCTGCCGCACTGCTTTGTAAGCCGTGATGAACGCATCCAGGAGCAGTTCGCCGTCGCCCAGCAGCACCACGTCAAAAAAGTCGGCAAAGGGTTCAGGATTGGCCGTCAGCACAGGGCCGCCCCCGAAAATAAGCGGGTGGGCATCGGTGCGGTCGGGCGATCGCAGGGGAATCTCCAGTGACTCCAGCAGCCCCAAAATATTCACATAGTCCAGTTCCCAGGATACGGAGAACCCCAACAATTCGGGGCAGGCTGGCAGCGGCTCATGCAGATCGGTAAACAGGCGGCTGACCTGCACATCGGCCCGCGTCGCCAGCGTCGCCCAGACCACCTGATAGCCCAGGCTAGTGATGCCAACGGTATAGTCATTGGGAAACGCAAAAATTACCGGAACCGCATCGGCATCCGGCGTTGCAGGCGTAAACAGCAGCCGCTCATCGGCGAAAACAGCAGTCACAAAGGCAGAAGCAAGAGAGGAGACATTCTCCTTCAGCCTATAGCAAAAGCCCAGAAGATGTGGGCAATGTGGCGATCGCCGCCAGCAATGGACTCCGGGCATGTATATTTAGCTACTAAAAAATATGGGGATGTACGCAGATGTGGCGGGAGCAATTGAGGAATTGGAAAACTATAGGCGGCATTTTTCAGGGCATCTACCGTAGGAGTTTGCACAATCTTCATGGCAAGCTGAAGATACCGAAAAGCTCAGCCCTCATACATTGACAATTTTGTGACGAATTTTGCTGCCCTCAAGAGCAGTTATTAAACCCTGGTTGAACTCTAGTTGAACTCTAGTTGAACCCCAGTTAAACCCCAGTTAAATCCTTAGTTAAACGCTGATCAAACTCTAGTTAAAGGCCGATGGGTTAAAGGCCGAGTTACACACAAACTTGTTGAACGCTGATTGATTTCCAAGCTCAATCGAGAGAGTGGAACGGGTAGATAAGCTGGTTAAAAAGCCAGAGATAATTCATTAGGTCTGCGGCTAGATTTTGATCTACGAGGTGATCGAGTCACTAGTAACTTGCAGCTAGGACTACAGATATATTTCATTGAAGAAGATTCCATCTGAATGGACGTTTGCATCTGCAATGATCCGACGGATTGGAAGATGGACTGAATCGGGAGGCGATCGCAGTCATGGCTGATTTTTTTGATTCCTATCGGGGAACCTTTGTCCCAGAAACCGAGCGAACCACGGACGTTCGCAACTCAAAGGCAGCGAGCTTCGGCAGTCGAAAAGCTGAGCTAGATCAACTGCTGGAAAAAGCGATTGAGCAATATCAAATTCGGGACTATCCATCAGCCCTGAAAACATTTCGGCATGTCCTCTTTGGCTATCGAGAAGTGCATGATTTGCAGGGCGAAGGCATGACCCTCAGCGGCATGGGTCTGACCTTTTATGCGCTGGGTCAATACCAAGAGGCGATCGCCCATTCCTATCAAGCGCTGGCAATGGCCCGTCAGACGATGGATCGGCGCACCGAGCGTCAGGCTTTGGGAAATTTGGGCAATGCCTATCGCCATTTGAACAACTTTGAAAAGGCCATTGAATATAAAGGGCAAACGCTAGTCGTGGCCCGCGAAATTCAAGACCGACGGGGCGAAATGGCGGCGCTCAACAACCTCGGTATGGTGTATAAGGCAATGGGGGATTGTGAACAGGCGATCGCCTATTACGAACAAAGCCTGCGTCTGGCGAAAGAACTGCATGATTTGCAGGTAGAGGGGCAGGTTTTGCGGAACTTGGGCAATGCCTACCACGCGCTAGAAAACGGTCAGAAAACGGTGGAGTGCTACGAGCAGCTTTTGGAAATTGCGCGGCAGCAGTCTGACCTGTCTACCGAAGGACAAATCCTCAAAAATTTGGCAAGCGCCTGCTATTCCCTGGGGGATTGCAACAAAGCCATTACCTATCATCAACTGCGGCTGGCGATCGCCCGAACCCTCCGCGACAGGCGCAATGAAGACCAGGCGCTAGAAAGCCTTGGCGTGATTTACGACGCAATGGGAGACTATGCCAAAGCAATCGAATGCTATGAACAACGGCTGGCGATCGCCCAATCTGCTCAAGATAAGGACTTGGAGCAGCAGCTATTAACCAGCCTGCGAAATGTATGCTATGCCGTTGGCGATTATGCCAGAGCTAATTCCTACTAGCTGAGCTTCGCTCGCCCAAAGGTACGGGTGCAAGGAGATGAAGGGCGATCGCCCAAAGGTGTCGGTGCTGGGAGATATGGGGCGATCGCTCTGCGTAAGTCTCAACGGTTAATATTTCCGCTAATATTTCCGCTCCTGGGGCTGGAACTGAGTGATGGTCACCGGGCGATAGCGTAGCTCAATGCCCGCAGGCGAGTAGTAAGCCATGGTGTGCTGAAGGAAGTTCACATCGTCGCGATCGGGGCAGTCTTCGCGGCAGTGCGACCCCCGGCTCTCTTTGCGGTTTAGTGCGCCCGTGAGGATGATTTCGCCCACAGTGAGCAGGCTTTGTAGCTCCAGAGCTTCGATTAGCTCGGTGTTCCACAGTTTACCTTTGTCGTCTAGGAAGATATTGCCCGCCTGCTGGCGAATCGTTTGCAGCTTTTGCAGCCCTGCTTGCATTACCTCTTCAGTACGAAACACGCCGCAGTGATCGGTCATGCAGTCCTGAAAGGCTTGCCGCACCGTGTTGATTCGGTGTTCGCCGCGCTGGTCGAGCAGGGTTTGGATACGCTGACGGGCTTCGCTGAGGTAGGGTGTCTCGTTCAGGTCGGGTAGCTTGCGGTTTTGCACATAGCGGGCGATCGCCGCCCCCGTCCGCCGCCCATACACCACGCACTCTAGCAGCGAGTTGCTGCCCAGGCGGTTTGCGCCATGCACCGACACGCAGGCCGTTTCTCCGGCGGCAAAAAAGCCTTCCACCAGCGTCTCGTCGCCGCTCCGCACCTGCCCGTCAGTGTTGGTGGGAATGCCGCCCATCGAATAATGCACCGTCGGGCGCACAGGGATCGGCTCATGCACCGCGTCTACGCCCAGCAGCCGATGAGCTTCTTCCCAGGCAAAGGGAATGCGGCTCATAATCTTTTCGCGGCCGAGGTGGCGCACGTCGAGATGGACGAAGGGGCCGCCCGCGCTGCCGTCTCGGTGGATGCCGCGTCCGGCCCGAATCTCTTTCACGATCGCCCGTGAGGTAATGTCTCGCGGAGCCAGTTCCATGCGGCTGGGGGCGTAGGTCTTCATGAAGCGATCGCCCTCCGAGTTCACCAGATAGGCCCCTTCGCCGCGCACCGCCTCCGAAATCAGCACCCCTACGCCATATACGCCCGTCGGGTGAAACTGCACAAACTCCATGTCTTCCAGGGGCAATCCAACGGCTGCCGTCATGGCCAGCCCGTCGCCCGTCGAGGCAAAGTCATTGGACGTGGTGTTATACACGCGCCCATAGCCCCCCGTGGCAAACATCACCGCCTTTGCCCGCACCACTTCCAGATGCCCATCGCGAATGCGGAACATCACCAGTCCTTTCGCCTGCTCTTCTTCCAAAATCAGGCGCATGACGTACCACTCGTCGTAGATGTGAACGCCGTAACGCCGCAGGTTGTTCACCAGCTCGTGCAGAATGGCGTGCCCGGTTTTGTCGGCGGCGTAGCAGGTGCGGTTGTGGGAATGGCCGCCAAAGGCTCGCTGGGCGATGCGTCCGTCAGGCAGGCGCGAAAATAGCACGCCCATGTGTTCCAGGTCGATCACCACGTCGGGCGCTTCGCGGGTGAGGATTTCCACTGCGTCCTGGTCGGCGAGATAGTCAGATCCCTTCACGGTGTCGAAGGCGTGGGCTTCCCAAGAATCTTCGCTATCGACATTTTTGAGCGAGGCCGCCATGCCGCCCTGGGCAGCGACCGAGTGGGAGCGAATCGGGTGCGTTTTGGCAATCACCGCCACGCTGAGGGATGGATTCATGCGGGCAATTTCGACAGCGGCGCGGCATCCGGCCAGTCCGCCGCCCACAATCACAACGTCGTGATCAATCATGCTAGTGTGCTGGGTCGGTGTTCTCCTGTTCTCTATGGTGGCGCAAAACAAAAGCTCCCCGCCGATTGGCAGGGAACTTCTTTAGAAAGTAGCGACAGAAAGCGGCGATTTTCTGAAGCAGCGGAGGGGAACTAGCTGAGGCTCTGGGCAGGGCGCTGGCCCGAAACGGTCACTTTTTTACTCGTGGTTTCTGTGGCAGGATCGACCGACGAAAACTCGATGTGGTTGAGCAGCGTCGTGACGAAGGCAAACAGCAGGAACGGCAGCGATAGCACCAGGATCAGCCCTACCGTCACCAGGGCAAACAGCGGGCGACTCGTGCCCATCAGCGCCAGCGCACTGGCCAGGCTGAGGAAAATGACCACCAGCCAGACCACCACTTGACCGTAAATATCTCCAAAGGACAGCGTGCAAGTGACGCGATATTTTTCCATGTTCATGACCGTTAACCCATTTAGCCTTGAGTGGTTGGCAAACCTGCATTGCGGCGGCTTTGGCGATCGCCCAGTGAGGCGCATCTCGCTTACCCAAAAGGCAACGCAAGTTGAAGCGCATAAAACTAATGGACTAAGCGTAAAGCGTGAGTTGAGCGATCGCCCGAAGTCCTCAATCTCTCTTAAGGTTTCTGCAACATCTGTTTAATGAGGGGTGGGGGATTGGGGGTTGGGTTGGAAATTTCTTTGGTGAGGTCTTGCTATCTGGGTGATATCAATTTAAGATATCATTAGTTTAGATATCAAAAAACGATATCTACCAAGTCGCATTTCTACCATTTCCCATGAAACTTCCAGCGCTCGGTTCGCTTGGTTCCGCTCAGGGCCGCGCCGTGTTAATTGCTCAAGCCTCGTCCTGCCTGTATGTGAAGGGCGATCGCTCTCTCGTAGCACCCGTTTTGCCCGCGTTCAAGCTTCGGAGTTCTGCACCCGCAATAGCTCGGCAGTTCCGCTCAAAAGCGACCCTCGTGAGCATGTTTGGTCTGATGGCTGCTCTGGGTTCAGGCTGTGGACCAGCACAGATTCTCAACCCGACTACAGACCCTAACCCTTCTCCGACAGCAGCTTTACGAGCTTCCGGTGGGCTAGTAATCCCGTCACCCGCTCCGACAGCCTCCAGCCCCCAAGACTCCATTACGCGGAAGCTGGGCGATCGCGGCTTCCGAGTGAGGCAGATTCAGCAACAGCTCATCCGAAGAGGATATCTGCGGGCGGATTACCCAATGGATCAGGGCGATCGCTATGGGAATCGCTATGACGAGGAAACTGCGGCTGCCGTTGTAGAGTTTCAAAAGCAGGTTGTAGGGCTGCCTGCAACGGGTGAAGCCACAGAAGCGACCCAAGTCATGCTGGATCTCATCCCTGTGCCACTGCTGTCGGATGGTCTGCCTTGGGGGCCAGTCAAGCCAGGAGACATCAAGCAAAGTGTAGGCACGCTGCAAGAGCGACTTACTCGCCTGGGCGATTTCACAGGATCGATCGATTGGAACTATGGCTCAACAACTGAGGCCGCCGTCCGAAACTTTCAGCTTGAGTGTCAGTGCGGTTTGGAGCCAGATGGAATTGCCAATCAAATCACCCGCAGTATGATACTAATTCGGCTGAAGCAGCAAGAGGAAACGCGGCAATCTTGCCAGCCCTAGCTCAGCACGAGTTCATCGGCTCGTCCGACACAGGTGCAAATCTCGGTTGTTTCATCAGCCAGGGGTTTGCAGTTTTCCTGATCGCACCAATCCGCTGAAAAGTGTGCATTGCAATGTTCTTTGTAATCACAGAACCGCTGCTGAAACTACAGATTCAAAAGATTCAAACTCTCATCAACTCAAGCCAAAAAATTTGGATCGAGTATTTGTTCAAGCGTGTAAGGACACTTGGCAGGAAATGTTTCTGCTGGCTTGTTCGTCTCTTTAACTGCCTCTCGACAAGCACGTCGGTAATATTTCCCCAGCCACTCTGGATCTTCAAGAAAACGTCGCAAACTGGGAGTATCTTCCAAACAATCTTGAATCTTGTCTCGGCAATTGGAAAGCGTATCCTCCCAGCTTTTGGTTTTGCGCTCAGGCTGATACTGACACTTCAGGAGGTGCATCAAAAGAATCTGCAAGTAGCTGCCAAGTTCTCTTTGTTCACTGCGGCCCAAGGCTTCTAATTCCTCTACCAAGTTTTCAACATCTAGCCCCGGCCAGTATCCTGCTCGCAAATACTCAGCTTGTTGTTGCGTCCATTCTAGAAAGTCTTCATTGTAAAGTGCTGCTTTTCTCATCAGCCGTTACTTCCTTAAGTAGCAACAAGTAGCAACTCGTCTAAATTCTAAACTGCCTCCGCAGTTTATAGACCGCCAGCAAGCTCACTGACTCACCGAATCAGGCTTTCCATCGCCGTTTGCAGGTCTTGGGTCAACTGTGTGACGGCTTCGCGGCGGTTGGCGCGATATTGCTCAGCGCGATCGCTCACCGAGAGGGGCGTGCCGACCGTCATCACCACGCGGCGCGGCCCCAGACGCAGGGGCGGTTTGGGTGCTTCGCCCTTGAGGCGGTTCACCATGTTTCGCAGCAACAGCAGCGTTTCGGCAAAGCGCTCGGCGGTGGGCTTTTCCATGACATAGCGGCCGGTGACGCTGACGAAATTTTCCACCAGGCGCATGTGCCAGATCCGCAGGTCAGCCTCTTCGGCAATGCGGTCGGCCAGTCCGCGCTCGGCGGGCGACAGCGCCTCCAGATTCAGGTCTTCGCGGAAGATGCGCTCCCATCCGGCTTGCTCCAAACGGCGACAGCGGTCGGTGAGGCTGCCTTTGGGGGCGATCGCAAAAAATTCTTCTGCCACCTTCAGCGCCGTGTCCAGCAGCGACTTCAGGCGGGCGGCTAGGCGGGCGTTGGGGTCGGCATCGGCCGGCAAGTCGGGCAACACGAGCGATCGCCCGTAATATTTGCTGTAATAATTTTCCATCTGCGTTAACAACGTTTCGCCCAGGTTTAATAGCCGCTGATAAAGCTGGGTCTGCTGCTCTAGCGTGGGTTCTGTGCCGTCTTGCAGGCCTAGATAGGCCGTCGGCGAAACGCTGGCCCGAATACCCGTGTCATATTCCAAATCCAGAAGGAGCTGTTCGAGCGATCGCCAGGGCGGCGTGATGTAGTGATACTGGATGCCCACGGGCAGCAGCGCTACGGTTTCTGTCCGCTTGGCTTTTTGCAAATCCTCCACACACCAAAAGCCAAACTGAGCAATTCCCGGCTCCAGCGGGCTAACGATTTCGTTGTGTCCATTCGTGCCGCCCTCCGGCGAGGCGGCCATCGGGAATTGACCATTCGCAAACAGATCGCGCACCGCCTTCAGGCTCACCAGATCTGCCTTGCCCCGCTTTACGGGCACACAGCCCATCTTGGGCAATAGCCAGCCGACAAACTTTCCTGCCCACAGCGGAATCCCCCGGTCATAGATAAAGTGGGCGTGAACTGGCTTTTGCAGCGACACGCCCAACTCTCGCGCCGCCTGGGGCACCGACCGCGACAGCAGCCACAGCAGCGAAAACGGGTCATCCGGCGTGGGATGCCGAAACGCCAGCAAAAATCGCGTCTTCCCCGCCTGAAACTGCTGAAACAACTCAACCAGTTGCTTAGTGTTTTCTACCTCCACATCGGCGATCGCCACTCGCAGCTTCATCCAGGACGGCAGCACCGCACACATCCCCCGATAAACCAGCGGGTCAAAATCGGGCGGAATAAACTCCAGCGGGGGTTGGACTTGGGTGATAGGGGAGGGCATTTGGGGAAGAGGGAAGAGGGAAGAACGAAGAACGAAGAGGGAAGAACGAAGAAGGAAGAACGAAAACTTCTGTTTTTCGTTTTTCGTTTTTCGTTCTTCGTTTTTCGTTTTTTCTTTTTCCCCTTTATACCCCACGCAGGCGCATCGCTTCGACGGGTCGCCCCAACTGGAGATGCTGATGGGCGATCGCCCCCACTTCTTCTGGCAGCACGCGCCAGTACCACACCTCGTCTGGCAACACCAGCACCATCGGCCCGTTGCCGCACTGCCCCAAACAGCCGCTCGCCACAACTTCTACCCCCTCGACCCCCTCTAAACTTGCCGCTCGAAATGCCGCCAGCACTTGCTGCGCTTTTGCCTTGCGACAGGCGCTGCTTTGGCAGACGAGGACTTGGTAGGACATGGGGATGGAGGGATGGAGTAATCGAGGGTTGGAATTGCTAGATTGCGTCCGAGACTCCCTCCATTATCCCAACCCGCCTATCCCAACCCGTCAACTCTCCACCCCCGTAGCACGCCTTTTTCCCTCTTCGTTCTTCGTTCTTCGTTTTTCCTTCTTCGTTCTTCGTTTTTTTCTCTACGACCGCTCAACAGGCTGCATCGCCTCCAAATCCACCACTTCGGGCGCTGCGCCGCGACTGCGCTGGGTCATCAGCGACACGATCACAAAGGCGGCTAGCCCCAGGAGCGGGCTGATCAGCGTGGGGAATCCGTCAAAGTCGGCGGTGAAGAGGGGGTTGGGAATGTAGAGCAACGTGTTGTCTGCGCCAAACATGGTGGGCATCAGCACAAAAAACAGCAGTCGCGCTGCCGTGCCTACCAAAATGCAGGCCATTGCGCCGTAGCGGGTCGCTTTGGGCCAATATAGCCCGCCCGCCAGCGGCACCAGCAGCCCCGCAAAGCCCAGGTCAAACGCCAGCAGCAGCAAGATACCTGTTTGGGGCACCAGCAGGGCAAAGATTACGCCCAGGATGGTGATGACCAGTGCCATCGTTCGGGTGAGCGCTAGCAGGCGATCGCCCCCGGCGTTGTGGTCGGTGTGGTGAACGCCCAGAATGTTGTGGGCAATTACCGACGAGGTTCCCAAAATTGCGCCATCGGCGGTGGAGAGAGACGCAGACAGAATCGCAGCGATGACTAGCAGGCTGAGCAGCGGCGGCACCACGTTTTTGAGGAGCGCCAGCAGGATGGGGCCGTCAGATTGGATGCCCAACCCAGAGAGGATGCTCGGTGCGCCCAACGCCATCATGGCAAAGGGAACGCCGATAACCACGGTTCCCAGAGAGCCGATGAGACAGGCCCGCTGCGCGGTTTCGGGGCTGTCGGCGGCAAACACCCGCGCCATAAAGTCGATCGCTACAATGTCGCCCAGCCCCAGCGCCAGCAGGGTAGCCCAGTTCACTGCGGCTCCCTGTCCGGGGTCTACCAACTGTCCCAGGGCCAGCGGCCCCATGCCTTCGGGCACGTTCAGCCCAAAACTACTGCTCATAAAGCCCAGCAGCGCCAAGGTTCCCAAGAAGGCGATCGCCACCTGAATTGCGTCCGTGTAGGCTACAGCAAACAGCCCGCCGCTAGCCGTGTAGGCAAAGACAATGGTGGCAATCAGCAGCACGCCTGCTGTGTAGCTCGTCCCCAAAAAGCCCTGAAACAGGAAGCCGCCCGCCACCAGGTTGCCCGCCAGCAAAAAGGCAAAGCTCAGCACCATGATCACCGAGGCGACGACCTCAACGCGCCGACCATACTTGACTCGATAGAAATCGGGCAGCGTGATCAGCTTCATGCGGTTCATCGGCTTGGCAAAAAACAGCGCCGTGAGAAATAGGCAGAGCGCCAGCCCCAGCGGTAGGGACGCGCCCGCCCAAAAGCCAAACTGAGACGAAAGGTCCATGTTGCCCATCGTGGCGTTTGAGTCCACAGACTGGGCCATGAGGGTCGCCGCCGCCAGGGGCAAGACGAGGCCTCGCCCTGCGACAAGGTAATTCACGCTGTCGCCTTTGATCTGCTTGGAAGCCCAAACGCCAACGCCTAAGGTTCCCAGGAGGAATACGATAATCCCCCAGAAAAAGATATGTTCTGCCATAATGAGTTGTTCCTGGTCGATAAGAGTGAACGGTTGACAGTGGATTAAGCTGTCATCGATTTGGTTTCGGTCGGTCTAGGAGCCAGTTGGGGCGGGGTTGTGTCTCTGGCCGGAGGTGGCCCCGCCTCTACTGCTGTCCTCTATGTGCGTCGATGCACGCCTGATGCAACACCCTCAATCAGGTTTCTGACTAAGTTTCTGACTGCAAAATCTGCTAGGGGGCGATCGCCATTGGAGAAGCGGCCGCAGGATAATGCGAAGGGTCTGACGAATGGTTTTGTGAGCGGTCTTGCGAAGGGTCTGATGAATCATTTGGGGATAGATCTGGTGAACCTAGATGCGATCGCACCCAGTCAAACCATGCCTCCAGCCCTGCCCCAGTTTTGGCGGAAACGGGTAAGATAGCCACTCGCGGATTGACCTGGCGCACGTTTGCCACCAGCTTTTCCAGATCCACCTCCAGATGCGGAGCCAAATCCATCTTGGTAATCAGCAGACAATCGGCTTCGCGGAACATGATGGGATATTTCAACGGCTTGTCTTCGCCCTCGGTTATGCTAAGCAGCGCGACCTTAGCGTGTTCTCCCACTTCAAATTCTGCTGGACACACCAGATTGCCCACGTTTTCCACCAGCACTAGGTCGAGCGTTGCCGGGTTGCACTGGTGTTCCAGCAGGTGAATGCCGCCCGCCACCATGCGCGAATCCAGGTGGCACGATCGCCCAGTATTGATCGCAACCACCGGAACCCCGTGCTGGCGCAGGCGGTCAGCGTCGAGTTCTGTGGTCATGTCGCCTTCAATCACGGCAATGTTGATTTGGGGCGCAAGTTGCTCCAGGGTGCGCTCCAGCAGGGCCGTCTTGCCCGCGCCGGGACTGCTCATCAGGTTCAGACAGGTGATGCCCCATTCGTCAAAATGGGCGCGGTTGTGGTCGGCTCCGGCCTGGTTGGCGTGGAGCAGGTTCATTTCAATCGCAGCGTCGTGGGTCAGGTGCATGGTGGTTCAACGGTGGGTATCGAGAGTGTGTCGAGTGGGTCAGTCGAGCGTTTTAGCCGAGTCATCCGCCGAGTGAGTAAAGGGCAAAATGCCGAGTTACTTACCGGAGGGTGGCCAAGTCGGCGCTGTGGGCGGCGGCGTATTCAATCCGGTCAATTTTGAGTTCTCGCCCAGAGCGGATGTCGTCCATAGGCGCGTGGCAAGTGGGGCAGGCATATTGCAGCCCAATCTCCGGCGCATACTCCTGCTGGCAGGTATGGCAAAAGGCAATCAGGGGCGTTTCCCGAATCGCTAGCTCTGCACCGTGCAGGAAGGTGTTTTGGGTCTGCACGTCAAAGGCAAACCGCAGGCTGGCGGGTTCGACGCAGGTAAATCGCCCAACGATCAGATGGATGCGCTGAATGGTGGGGCGATCGGGCTGCGATTCCCACCAGTCCTTGACCGTCAGGATGAGCGCTTTGGTCATGTCGGTTTCATGCATATCGGATTAATGGAGGAGTAAAGCGAGAACACTGCGTGGAACTGGAAACGGATAGCAATTGAGCGAGAGGGCGATCGCCCCATGACACGCTTCACGACAATAGAAGTAGACGTTAGAAATAGACGTTAAGCGCATCATTAAGCGCATCATTTCATGCACAGATTCTCCATTGCTACGACCACGCCTGATCCACCGCCATATTTGCTTCGGCGTGAATGTAGGCGGGTTTTTCCCGACGCGGCAGTTGCCCCGAAATCACCAGATGCGCCATCGTGTCGCAAATT
Source organism: Thermoleptolyngbya oregonensis NK1-22 (assembly GCF_032705245.1). Classification (GTDB taxonomy): domain Bacteria; phylum Cyanobacteriota; class Cyanobacteriia; order Elainellales; family Elainellaceae; genus Thermoleptolyngbya; species Thermoleptolyngbya sichuanensis. The sequence goes on along the minus strand of NZ_CP053540.1, from coordinate 4,868,454 downwards.
ACGCGAGTCGCCATCAGCGCCGTCATATCGCTGACATCGTAGGGGGGCGAAACTTCCACCACCTCCAGTCCGCAAATGGGCGCACGCTGGACGATCTTGCCCAGCAGGGCCAGTGCTTCTCGCGGCAGCAGCCCGCCCGGTTCTGGCCAGCCTGTGCCAGGGACAAAGCCCGCATCGATGCAGTCGATGTCGAAGCTGATCCAGACGCAATCAGTGCCATCGAGGGCCCGCTCTAGGGCAAATTCTGCGGCAGCGTCGATTCCCATTTCCGTAATGTCAGTCACCGTGAGGATGTTTGTCGCGCGATCGCGGCATACTTTCACCCCCTGGCGCGGCACCTGCCAGCCGCCGATGCCCAGTTGCACCAGGTTTTGGGCGGGGGCGTTTGCCATATTGGTCGCGTGAAACCAGGGGCAGGTGTGCATCCGCTCATCCAGGTCGGTTTCCTGCGTGTCCACATGGCGATCAAAGTGGATAATGCCGACCTTCTTATCTCCCAAATGCCGACACACACCGCGCACCGTGGGAAAGCCAATGGAGTGGTCGCCACCCAGCAGGATCGGGAAGGCTCCCGACGCAAATACATGGGCAACCCCTTTGGAAATTTGGTCAAACGACTTTTCGTTGTTGGCGGGGATGGTAAACACATCGCCCACATCGCACAGCGTAATTTGCTCCCGCAGGTCTACGCCCAGTTCAAAGTTATATGGCGTGTAGAGGGCAGAGATGCGGCGGATGCCCTGGGGGCCAAACCGCGTGCCAGGACGGTAGGTGGTGCCAGAGTCGTGGGGAATGCCAACGATCGCCACGTCATACTCCCCCACCTTCCGAACGTCTTCTAGATAGGGCGCTTTCAGAAAGGTATTGATGCCTGCATAGTGGGGCAGTTCACCGCGAGAGAAGGTGGGAATAGAGCGATCGCGGATGCTGTCCGCCGCTTCCAGCCCATACTCCAACCCCTTAGACACCTCCTGCTGCCAGCCCGTCAGCGGTAGCCTCGCCTCGCGCTCCAGCGCCCGCTGCGCCTCGAAGCTGAAAGAATTGGGAGCCTGAAAATTGGGTTCGTTCGTCATAACGCCTGTTCAATCCACTCGTTCAACCTGGATGCAACAATCAAATGCAACAATCAAATGCAACAACAAAGCCCAGGAGGCAGGCCGCACAAGGCAACCGTCTCCCGGGCTTTTATCCCGCCGTGGAACTGGCAGAGACCTCAGTGATGAAATGCTCTGAAACCAGCCTGCCTCTCTTGGACCAGTCGCTTACGCAGAGTGCCTAAATCAGCGCTCTGAAAGCCGGAACCCTAGAAGCTAAATTCTTTTGTTGAGTTAGCAGGAGACTAGCAAGCGCAATGGATAAGGGTTGTAGTTTCAGATACGATCTAGGTCGGACTTGTCATCGTTTGCTGATATTTAAATGCTGATACTTAAAGGGTTTAAGGACAGGGTTTAAGGGGACGGGGGAAGTCGCAAAGCGCTACAGACGGCCCTGAATGAACGTGCAGGCTTGCAGTCTGCTGATCTTGAAACGCAGGGGGCGATCGAGATAGGATGCGTCGCAAATGCTAAGATGCTCAGTTTGGTAACACCTAGCACACTATGAAACGTATCCCAAAGGCTCTGTTTGCTCTATTACTCTCCACAACGCTCTTCGTTGCAGCACCCGCCGAAGCCTGTACGCGGGCCGTCTATCAGGGCCCCGCAGGGCGTGTCCTCACCGGGCGCACTATGGACTGGAAGCTCGAAATTCTCAGCAATTTGTGGATTTTTCCACGGGGAATGGATCGCAACGGTGCGGCGGCCGGCCCCAACTCAATGCGGTGGACTTCTAAGTACGGCAGCCTGATCGTCAGTGGCTACAACATTGCTACCGTAGACGGCATGAACGAGCCGGGACTAGTGGTGAATGCCCAGTGGCTCGTTACGTCGAAATACCCAGAAAACGACGGCAGAACGCCGCGCCTTTCGCTATCCATCTGGCCGCAATATTTTCTAGATAACTTTGCCACTGTGGCCGAAGCGGTTGAGCATCTCCGCGCTAACCCGTTTCACGTAGGGGCAGGCGAAGTGCCCGGTCAACCAGGGCGACTGGCAACGATTCACCTGTCTCTGTCGGATGCAACGGGCGACAGTGCTATTTTGGAATGGGTAGATGGGGAATTGCAAATTCACCACAGCCGCGACTATCAGGTAATGACCAACGAGCCAGTGTTTGAGCAGCAGCTTGCTATCACATCCTATTGGCAACAGATAGACGGACTCAGCTTTTTGCCCGGAACCAGCCGCGCCACCGACCGCTTTGCCCGCGCCAGCTTTTATATCAATGCCATTCCCCAAACGGACGATCCGCGCATTGCCGCCGCGTCCGTATTCAGCGTCATGCGAAATGTGTCGGTTCCCTATGGCATCAGCATATCTGACCAGCCCAACCTATCTACCACGCGCTGGCGTGTCGTGGCGGATCACAAGGACAAGCTGTATTACTTTGAGTCGGCAATTTCGCCCAATGTGTTTTGGGTAGATTTGAAAAAGGTGGACTTTTCGCCCGCTTCTGGGGTCAGAACGCTGGATCTGGGCGACAGACAGCAGGTGATCTTCTCTGGTGAAGTCTCCAGTCAATTTGTGTCCGCAACACCGTTTGTGTTTCAACCGTCCGATTGATAGATGGATAGATAAGTTAGTTGGAGGCTACAAATGGATGACGTGCGGCATAGCATTCTTACACCGCACGTCGAAGTTTTTATATATCGCACTTCTTATCTGCTTCTTGCCTGCTTCTTATCTATCGAGTGCTGACCGTTTCGGTGGTAGCCACTGGGTAGACCTCCAGGTTTTCGACGGGCGGCCCGTGTAGCACTTCGCCTTGGCAGCTAAAGCGGCCGCCGTGGCAGGGGCAGTCCCAGCTTTTCTCAGCAGCGTTCCAGTTCACGATGCAGCCCAGGTGGGTGCAGACGGGCGATACGGCGTGGATTTGTCCGGATTCGTCTCGATAGGCGGCAAGCTGTTTGCCTTCGATGGTGATGAGCTTGCCCTCGCCCACGGCCACATCGTCAAAGGAGTGGTGCTGGAGCGCTTTGAGGCGATCGCCCACCCAGTGTATCCCCGTCTCCAGGTTGTTCTTGAGCGAGTCGGCGGTGACAAACGGCGTGGCCCGCAGCGAGTCGTAGAGATCGGCCCAAGGATTTTCGATGCCCAAAATCGTGTTGGCTAGCACTAGCCCAGCCGCCGTGCCGTTGGTCATCCCCCACAGGCTAAAGCCCGTTGCCAGGTAGAGGTGGTGGGTCATGGGCGTGAGCTTGCCAATGTAGGGCACTTTGTCAAAGGAGACGAAATCCTGACTCGACCAGCGATAGGCGATGTCTCGCACCCCGAAGCGCGATCGCGCGTATTCCTCCAGCCGCTCGAAGCGTTCCTCGGTGGCCTCATCGCTGCCCGTTTTGTGCCCCTCGCCGCCAATCAGCAGCAGTTGCCGATCCTGATAGGGCGTGGTGCGGATAGAACGATAGCCCTCGCCCGTGCCGATGAACATGCCCTGGGGAGCGCGATCGTCCTCAATTGGCGCAGCAATGATATACGACCGCTTGGCATAGGACTTGGCGAAGAATAGGCCCTGATCCAAAAACGGCAGGTTCGTCGTCACCAGCACGTCCTTGGCGTGAACCGTGCCCTGTGCGGTCACGATCTGGCAGGGTTCGCCCTCGTTGATTTCCAGAACGCGAGAATGCTCAAAGATATAGTTGCTGGGATTAGCGGCGATCGCCCTTGCCAGGTGCGCCAGATAGCGGCGCGGATGGAACTGGGCCTGGTTGCTAAAGGCAACGGCCCCGGCAATGGGAAAAGGTAGCGACGTTTCGGTGACGAAGCTGGCGGGTAGCCCTAGCGTTTGCGCCGCCTCAACCTCATCGCGGATGGACTGAAGCTGATCGGCAGACTCGGCAAAAGTGTATGCGGTCTGGCGGCTGAAGTCACAGTCAATCTGCTCTCGCTCTACGAGTTGCGCCACAAATTCCACGGCTGTCTGATTGGCCTCGGCATAGAGCCGCGCCTTCTCTTCGCCCAGATCTTTGAGCAACTGCGCGTAGATGAGTTGGTGTAGCGAGGTCACCTTGGCAGTTGTGTGTCCGCTCACCCCAGCGGCGATCGCCCCCGCTTCAAGCACGGCAACGGTTTTGCCCGACTTGGCAAGCTGGTAGGCGGCGGTGAGTCCAGCTATGCCCGCGCCGACAATGGCGACATCGACCGTAACGCCGTTAAAGGTTTCGCTGATTAGGTTGGGATAGGTGGAAACATCCTGGGTAGAGTCTATCCAGAAAGATTGGGTGGAACTCGGATTTTGTGCCATAGGAAGTCGTGTCATAGGGAAGTGCTTGATGGGGCGTTCTCAACGGTTAGCCAAGAAGGTCAGTCAAGATAAGATCAAGGAAATCAGTCCAAACACGGTTTCAGAAAATTTGGAAAACCGTAGCTTTACCCAAAGCCTATCGTCCAATGCCTGCGAGCGAGATCTCTCAGCAGATTGAGTCAGTGCGCTCCGAAAGGCAGACCTTTTCTGCAATGGGGGTCTATCTTCGGGAAACCCCACTTAAGTATGGTAGGAACCGCCATGATTGCATTCCTAGAGCGTGAGTCCTTCGGGAAACCCGCCTGATTGAGTGAGGTTTTCGGCTCTCTAAGCTAGGGCGATCGCCCTGACAATCAAGGATGTGAGAAGTGCGATGTGAATTGAGCGATCGCCTTTTTCATGCTTGTTGCATTCAGGACTTACTGCCGATGAAACCGGATTCTCGTTCCCTTTCGACCTACAGCACCTTTCTCGATCAGGTGAAATCATCCCAGGTGCAGCGGGTTGTAATTAAGCGCGATCGCATTGATTACTCGCTGAAACCAGAATTGGGTGGAGAGCAGTTCTACACCCTTCCCAACGGCCCGACCGACACGCTGCCGGGTCTGCTGCGTCGCCACGGCGTACCCTTTACCAAGCTCGATGACAACGGCGACACCTCTGGGCTAGTAGCAGGTATCTTACTTTCCACCGGAATGCTGGTGGGGATGTTTGCTTGGCTGGCAAGGCTGAATCAGGCGGGGGGTGGCTCCAACAACAGCGCCCCTGGCAGCAGTTTTGGGAGTGGTTTGGGCAATAACTTTGGCGGCGGCTTTGGCGGGCTGGGCGTAGGCATGGGCATGGGCAGAAGCAACGCCCGCGTCTATAACCAGGCGGGTAAAGGGAAGGTTACCTTTGCCGATGTGGCCGGCGTAGACGAGTCTAAGCAAGAACTGCAAGAAATTGTGGACTTTTTGGCGAATGGCGAGAAGTATCGCCGCATTGGGGCGAAGATTCCCAAGGGTGTGCTTCTAGTGGGCCCGCCGGGGACGGGCAAGACGCTGCTGGCCAAGGCGATCGCCGGAGAAGCGGGCGTGCCCTTTATCAGCATGTCTGGCTCGGAGTTTGTGGAAGTGTTTGTTGGCGTGGGCGCGTCTCGCGTGCGGGATCTGTTCAACCGCGCCAAGCGGCAGGCCCCCTGCATCGTGTTCATCGATGAGCTAGATGCCATCGGCAAAACCCGCAGCGCCAACCCCGTCGGCGGCAACGACGAGCGCGACCAGACGCTAAACCAACTGCTGACGGAGATGGACGGCTTCGACGGCAACGACGGCGTAATCGTGATCGCCGCCACCAACCGCCCAGAAATCCTTGACCCGGCGCTGCGCCGCCCTGGCCGCTTCGATCGGCAAGTATTGGTCGATCGCCCAGACAAGAGCGGCCGTCTGCAAATCCTCAAGGTTCACGCCCGCCCGGTGAAGCTGGGAGAAGATGTGGATCTGGAGGCGATCGCCGCTCAAACGGCAGGCTTTTCCGGGGCTGACCTGGCCAACTTGGTGAACGAAGCGGCGCTGATGGCCGCCCGCAACAATCGCCAGGCCGTGCTGATGGCGGATGTCAACGAAGCCATTGAGCGGGTGATTGCGGGGCTGGAGAAGCGCTCTCGCGTGCTGACCCCGCTGGAGCGGCAGACCGTCGCCTATCATGAAGTGGGCCACGCGCTGGTGGGGGCGCTGATGCCTGGAAATACGAAGGTGTCGAAGATCTCCATCGTGCCGCGCGGACTGGGGGCGCTGGGCTATACGGTGCAAACGCCGGAGAGCGATCGCTTCTTGCTGCTTGAAGATGAACTGCGCGGCCAGTTGGCAACGCTGCTGGGCGGGCGCTCTGCGGAAGAAATCGTCTTTGGCAAGGTGTCTACCGGAGCTAGCGACGACATCCAGCGGGCCACCGACTTGGCGGAACGCGCCATCACCCAGTACGGCATGAGCGAAACCCTCGGCCCCATCGCCTTCGACAAAAACCAGGCACAGTTCCTCGATGGGGGCAGCACTCGCCGCGCTATCAGCCCAGAGGTGGCCGCCGAAATCGATCGCCAGGTCAAGCAAGCGCTGGACAAGGCCCACGACATGGCGCTAGACATCCTGCGCCTCAACCGCGACCTGCTGGAATCCGCCACCCAAACCCTGCTCAAAGAGGAGGTGCTGGAAGGCAGCACGCTGGCGGCAATTCTCGCCCAGGTGAAGGCCCCCGAAGGTCTGCAACCCTGGCTGACCCAGGGCTAAGCCTTGTTTAAGTTCCGATTCAACAGGAAAGGCGCAAAGGTATCCAGTAGATATCTCTGCGCCTTTTGTCTTCACTAGTCCTGCGGCTCTATTCAGCCTATGGCAAGGCTTGAGGAAGGGTGGCCCGCGCAGCAGGCAAGAAAAGGCGGAGCAGGCAAGGCCCACCCCGCTTGAGGAGCTAATGAACTTGGTTTGATAGTGCCGCCAGTCTGGTGTTGACCAGGAAAGGAGGCGATCGCCACACCCGCCAGCATTGACGCAGCAGCCGGAAATCCAACTAAACGGCTTTGCTAGAATCGGAGCGTCCTGAGAAACCCAGACCGCCGCCAGAGTTGGGCAGGCGATGCGCTTACTAACTTTTGGAGACTTTTGGAGACGCTGCCCTTAGACTGCCGCCTTCAACTGAGAACCAGCTGATTGAACGCTGAGGAAAGGCAAGAAAAACGCGATGTGCAACTTTCGATTTGCCCTCATCCCCCAACCCCTTCTCCCAAGTCGGGAGAAGGGGAGCAAGAGAGGCTTGAAGTTCCCGGTGAAGCGCCAAAGGGATCTCGCCAAAGGGATCTAATTTGACAGGCTGTCTTTTGACAATGCGGCTAGACTTCGAGACGATAAGCCTCCAGAAGGTTGATATCTGGAGAACACGACGATGAAACGGATTTTGCAGGCGCTTTCGATTGTGCTGTCGCTAGTGATTGGGCTGGGGGCGATCGCCCTACCTGCCCGTGCCGATGCGGATTTGGCGACGGGTGCAAAGGTATTTAGCGCCAACTGTGCCGCCTGCCACGCAGGGGGCATTAACCTGGTGAACGCTGAAAAAACCTTGAAGAAAGAAGCGCTGGAAAAGTTTGGCATGAATTCCGTCGCCGCCATCACGACTCAGGTAACCAACGGCAAAGCCGGGATGCCTGCGTTTAAGGGACGGTTGACCGATGAGCAAATTGCCGCCGTCGCCGCCTATGTTCTCGATCAAGCCGAGAAGGGCTGGTAGGTTGCCCATGCAGAAGCCAGACCCGCGACGGGCTTCGCAGCGTGTGGTTTTGGGGCTGGTGGTGCTGGGGCTGCTGCTGACCCTTTGGTGGGTCGGGGGTTCCAGCGCGATCGCCGCTGAGGTTGTGTCCCAGCAGTCCGATCGAGCGGCCCTGACCGCTGGGGTGGCGGCATTTCGGCAGGGCGATTATCCAGCGGCGATCGCGGCCTTCAGCGAAGCCCTCCGCGCCAATCCAAATTCGGCGGCGGCCTACGGCGATCGCTGTCTGGCGCGAATTTATCAGCGCGAGTATGCCGAGGCGATCAACGACTGCACCCAAGCACTGCGGCTCGATCCGCGCAATACCGAAGCGTATCTCAATCGCGGGTTGGCGCACTATCGTCGGGGCAGCCTAGACGAGGCGATCGCCGACTTTACGCAATTGCTGAGCCTCACGCCCCACGACCCCCGCGCCCGATACAATCGCGGACTGGCAAAGGCGGCGCAGGCAGCGTATCGAGAGGCCATTGTGGACTATGGCGAAGCGCTGCGACAGGCTCCGCCCCAAGACCGCAAGATGCTGGCCCAAATTTACACCGATCGCGGGCTGGCGGAACTGCTGGTGGCCGACTCGCGAGGGGCGATCGCCGACCTAACGCAGGCCATTCAACTGGATAGTAGCAATGCCCGCGCCTACCTCAACCGCGCCTGCGCCTATCACCGGGATGGAAACTTGGTGGCGGCGCTGAGCGATTTTGACCAGGCCATTGCCATTGATCCAACCTATGCAGAGGCGTATTTTGGGCGGGCAATGGTGCGACAGCAGCGCGGCGAATCTGGCAGCGCGATCGCCGATCTGCGGGAGTCGGTGCGCTATTTTGGCGAACACCCGGAGCTTGCGCCAGATACCTATCGGCAGGCGGTGCAGTTGCTCAAGCAGTGGCGATCGCACACCTCGATTGGCTAACGTCAGTTGTTCATTTTACGTATGCATTTCGCGCCTTCACGATGCAAATGAGTAAGAAAAGATTAGATAATATGAGAAAGGGGTTCAAATTGGGTTGGGCGATTCGCGAAGCGATCCTTGCAGGAATCGCCATTGGCTGTGGGGCGATCGCAGTTCCCACAGGTCTGATTCACGCTTCTACCTCCACGTCCCTGCGCTATGCCCACGAAGGACACTCGCATAGCCAACCGCACGAGGCAGGCTCAACCCACTCTCACCCGCCCCATTCCCCCCATCAGGGCGCACATGACCACGAACACGGGATGCTGGAAATTCCTGCCGGACAGCCCGTTCCCACGGTCGAACTGGTAATTCATCCAGACGCTCGTCGGGGCTGGAATTTGGAAATTCAGGTGACAAACTTTACCTTTGCACCAGAGCGGGTCAATCAAACCAGCAGTTTTCAGGAAGGGCACGGTCATTTGTACATTGACGGGGTGAAGATAACCCGCCTGTATGGAAACTGGTATTATCTGGAAAGCCTCGCCCCTGGAACCCACGAAATTACCGTCAGCTTGAACGCAAACGGGCACGAAGCGCTGATGCACAACGGACAGCCAATTCAAGCGACTAGACGAATTACTGTGCAGCCCTAGCGAAACGCTTTAGAGTAAGGTAAATCCAGAAGAAGGTAATGATTCAATGAAACAATTAGGTGTATTGCCCTGAAACAATACGATATCCATGAAATCGGTTATAGGCAGCTTGTCTAGAAGCAACTTTGTGCTTGAAAATCCTAGGCACAAATTCTGCTGCGTGTATGATTTGACTGCTCTGTTTCCATCGCTTGTAGTTTTCCGCTATAGGTTCTGCAAGTGCCTGACACCATTGCTTAATAATGTTGTCTACTGAAAACTCCTGAACTCGCCGGAAACCATTTAAGACCATCTTCTGGTACGTTTCAGGTTGAGCTTTCAATCTTTGAATTGCCTCTAGTACGGCTTTGGGTGTTTTCACTTCAATGTAATCTAGTTCCGATTGCCTGAGGTCACGAAAAGCAGGTTCAGGACCAAGTAGAGCAGGAACTCCTGCGCTCCAAGCATTCACTAACTTACTTGCTGGTTTTCCCAAAGCATCTTTTTCGGTTAGATCACGGACTGCTAAAACCAAATCATTAGTGCTGTAATCATGCCACATGACAGGGCCACTCTCAGGACTGCCGTTAATAATGAGTTTTACCCCAAGATTCTCTAGTTCTTGCTGAAATTCTGAAGAGCAGAAGGGCGCGTACAGATTAATCTCGTAGCCATTAAATACAATATTTTCGATGGTGTTGCCTCGCTCCTTCAGCCTTGGTATCAAGCCCGGCTGCGGCCAGAGGGGAATGAATATGTCGGTTGCTGATTCCACGTTGGCTCTGTTTTGCACTATTGCCATATTACAAAGTGCAGGCTTAGAGCCATCACCACGACAACCAACCATAAATGAATTAAAAGTCAGATCTCGAATACCCAGATCAGGAGAACTAACAACACAAATTTCACCAGGGACAAAGCGATCAGAAATAAATACGTTGAGATTTCTGCGCTTTAAATGCAAATAGGTGAGAACGATCCAAGAGTCTTCATTAGTCCGAATACGAGTACATAAGGCGTTGGGGTCAGGGATTGAGGATTCGGGAGAGCAAAACAGATCAGCCCACTTCTGAGTGTACTTAACTACAAAATTCACTGGATATGGGAGAGAAGAAAAAGTCATATGCAGCCCTTTAACTTGTGGATGCTGTCAATCTAGCAGTCCCAAGCCATTTGTGGAAGTTCGTGAAAGTTCAAGGAGGCATTAGAAGACGATGCCTAAGGTTCAGCGCGATCGCAATGTTACTCAGCAACGCTGAAAAATCTCCAGTTCGCAGATCAAAGCGCTGAGTGAAGGGTTCAGGCTGTACTTCAAATCTACTCCTCGTCCGAGGCCTGGCCGTCGCGCCGCCCCAGTTCGTACACTGCCGCGCCAATGACGGACAAAATGCCCATGCTGATCGACCAGCTGCGCCCCAGGCTTACATCACTCAGATAGTTCAGTCCCACACCAGCAATCACAAAGGGAATCACGCTGAGCAGCGAGGCATAGAAGCTGTTTTGGGCTTCGCGGGCGGCGCGGGTGCGCTCAAACTCGGCTTGTGAGGTGTAGAGCGATCGCTCGGCGAAGTTCAGCCAGCGGCTAATCTGATCCATCACCCAGTCGCTTAGGGGCGAAAAGCCGAGGTATAGTGCCAGCGCCCACAGCCCTACGCCTGCAACGGTGGTCGGGTCAATCGCCAGTCGGAACGGCAGAAGTTCGCTCAGCATGGGGAGTTCTAGAGGCAAGGGGCTATACATTAACAAGTATTAATGATTGTAAACTCCTTTGCAATTTTCTGCGGACGCTCTGATGGACGCGCTATCGAAGAATTTCATTGCAGTATTTCATTGCAGCATTTCATTGCAGAATTTCTTCCAGCTTTTGCTGCTCCCAGAGGGTTTGATACAGACCGGGCTGAGCCAGCAAGTCAGCATGGTGTCCCGATTGCACAATGCGCCCGTCATCCATGACCAAGATGCGATCGCTCAGGGCTGCGGCCGAGAGCTGGTGCGTGATGAACAGCACTGTCTTCCGCTGAGTTCCTTCTCGCAGGTTAGTGAGGATTTCCGTCGCGGTCTGGTTGTCCACACTAGAGAGCGCATCGTCCAAAATCAGCACGGGCGCATCGATCAGCAGAGCGCGGGCCAGGGCTGTGCGCTGTCGCTGTCCGCCAGAGAGCGTGATGCCGCGTTCGCCAACGATGGTTTTATACTGCTGCGGAAAGTTGAGAATTTCTGGATGAATCTGCGACTGCTTGGCGGCGGCTTCTACCTCGTCCTGCTCGGCTTTGGGGTCGCCATAGCGAATATTGTTTTTAATCGTCGTGCTGAACAGGAAGCTCTCCTGGGGCACGTAGGCGATCGCCCCCCGCAAGTCGCGCAGTCGAATTTGCGTAATGTCGTAGCCGTCGAGATACACCTGTCCTGGCGCAATATCCAGCAGGCGGGGCAGGGCGTTTGCCAGCGTGGACTTGCCAGAGCCGATGGGGCCGACGATCGCCACCGTTTCACCCGGCCGAATCTTGAAGCTCACCCCATCCAGTGCGGGCCGAGCTGCTCCCGGATAGGTAAAGCTGAGGTGGTCGGCACAAAGCCAGCCCTGCACCTCCGACCGGGGCAGATGAATCGCGTCGGGCGCATCGTCGATTTTGGGCTGCTCCGCCAGAATGTATTCCACCCGGTCGATGCTGACCTCGCCCCGCTGGTAGGCCGTGATTGTGAAGCCCAGCAGCGCCGTGGGAAACACCAGCCGCTCGACATATAGCAGCATCGCCAGAAAATCGCCAATGCTGATGCGCCCACTGGCGATTTCGCCCGCCCCCAGCGCCAGCAGCACCAAGAGGCTAATACTCGCCAAGCCGCCCAGCAGGGGAAACAGCGTCGTGCGGGTGCGGGCCAGGGCCAGGTTTGCCTTCAGCAAGTTTTGGTTGCGCTCGGCAAAAGCCTGTCGCTCGTTTTCTTCTTGGGCATAGATTTTGATCAGGGCAATGCCGCTGATGTCTTCTTGGATTAGATCGCTCAGGTCAGAGGTGCGCTGCTGCACCTGAAGCTGCTGGTTTCGCAGGCGATCGCTAAACAGATGCACCAGGAAAAACATCAGCGGATAAATGGCGATCGCCACCACCGTCAGCCGCACGTCAATGCTCAGCATCACGGGCAGCGTCAGCGCGTAGGCAAAGATGGTATTCGCCAGACTCAGCACGGCAAACCCCAGCAGCCGCCGAATGTTGTCCACGTCGCTAGTGGCGCGGCTGATCAGGTCGCCGACTGTATTTTCAGCAAAATAGGCCGGCTCCATCGTCAGCAGGTGGCTAAAAATCCGCTGCTTGAGGTCAAATTCCACCAGCCGCCCCACGCCAAATAGCCAGATGCGCGACAAAATCCGCATTCCCCACATCACCGATGCCAGGGCAAAAATCCACCCTGCGTAGAACGTCACCCGGCCAAAGCTGAAGGTCTGCTGAAGCTCGTCAATGCCCGACCGCAGCAGCAGCGGAATATAGACCCCGATGCCATTCACCAGGAGCAGCGCCAGAATGCCGCCTGCGGCCAGTCGCCAGTGGGGGCGGAGGTATTGGCGCAGTCGTTGGAAACGGGAGATGGCCATGTTGGGGGAAGAGGGTGGGCGATTTTGGATTTTGGAGATTTTGGATTTTGAATTGCTAATCAAGCGTCTAGGAGCTTCCGGCAGTTTCTTTCGTCACTACCTGGGAGAATCGTTGATACTGAGGATGAAGTGCGTAGCTCCTTCCCTCAATTGCGTTTCTGTTTGTTGAGGGGGGTGCAAGGGAATCGACTCGAGGCAATCAACGACCCAGAAAGCGTTAAAACACTGTCTAAAACACTGTCTAGAAACTCTCTGCCCCTCGCAAGCGTCCCTATGGTCATTGCCCAATTGTAATTGCCCGGTGGGGGCATCAGCGCGATCGCCCTGTGGGATTGGAATCCTTGGAATGGGGACGACAGGCATCAGTCAGGGATCTACGCTAGGCTAGCGAGATAGGTCTGGAATGCATTGGCACGCATGGGTAACGGAGCGTATGAAGCGCGGATCGATTGGAATTTGGATCGGGCTGGCGATCGCCGCTGCGGGCATTGGCATGGCGGCGACGAATCCGGGTGAGGCGGCCTACGATGAATATGCCACCGCTCGTCTATCTGAGTATTTGAATCAGGAAGTATGTCCCGATGCGCCCGATGTATTGGGCATCGACCTGGAAGACCTTTGTGCGGACCTGGTAGAGGACAACCAGGACGATTTGCGGGAAATCATTTCCGACAATACGCAGCGCTCTAACTATGGCGTGCTGAGCCTGTATCAAACGAACCTGTCTGCCCATCGGCTGCTGCCTGCGGAGATTCGCTCCTTTTTGCCGCCGCAACTGCTGCCGGCCTATCGCTTCAAGACGGTGGGGATTTTGGGGAATTTCGTGACCTACGAAGCCAAGAAGCAATAAGAGGAATTCCCGTAGGGATCGCTTCACGAATCGCGCTCAGCCCCGCCAACAGCACCAGCAGCCAGTCGCCCCAGCGGACGTAGGGCGTTTTGCTCTGGCGGCGATAGATCGAGGCAGCGTGGGTTTCCAGCGTTTGATCTCCCGACAGCCAGACCGTTTCTCCGTGCGGGTTGACGATGCCAGACAGACCTGTGTTGGTAACGCGCACAGCCCAGCGATCGCTCTCAATCGCCCGCATCACATCCTGGGCGTGGTGTTGCAGCATCATGCGGCGGGGGTAGGGGTCGTTGTTGGAGGCAGTCAGGATAAACTCGCCGCCCGCCGCCGCCTGCTGCCGAAATAAGTAGCTAAAGGCAGATTCATAGCAAATAGCGGCGATCGCCCGTCCCACTGGTGTATCAAACCGCTGCTCTAAGTGCCCTGGATGCATCGAATCCTGGATGAGCGACAGCCGCCCCACCACGCGCCCCAGCACCTCCTCAAAGGGAATATATTCGCCCAGGGGCACTAGCTTCACTTTGTCGTAGTGTCCGGCAATCTCGCCATTGGGAGCGAGGGCAAACAGGCTTTGAGTCATGCGGCGTTCCTGCCAGCCGACCGTGCCGACAATCGCCGGAACGCCCCGCGCCAGCACCGCCTGGTAGAGGGGATGCCGCGCCTGCTGCGCCGTGCCCACCCACACCCAGGGAAACGCCCCCTCCGGCATCACCACCAGATCCACGCCTGCATCCGCCAGCGCGTTGTAGCCCTGGGTGTAGCGTTCTAGCGCCAGCCGTTCGCCCGTTTCAAACAGCTTGATCCGCGTCGGCACGTTGCCCTGCACCAGCCCCACCGTCAGCGCCTGGTTGTCCTGATCTGCCAGCGGTTGCCGCAGCAGCACCCAGCCGCCCAGATGCGTCGCCGCCAGCAGCGCCAGCGCCAGCGCTAGATACCGACTCGCGCTTGATGGGGAACCTGGAAGCAGCGGGCGATTCCCGTGGGGGGCGCTTTGCGAATTGCGCTCCGGTTCTGCCGACACACGCTGCGAACGAGTGCGCCACGCCAAAAAGCTTTCTGCCAGCAGCCCGTTCACCGCCACGATCGCCGCCGTCACCGCTGTCGGGCCAGACAGTTGCCCCAGATGCAGAATTGGCAAGTTGTGGGGGCTTTGGGTCAGCGCTAGGGAGGTCCAGTAGAGCGGGCTATGGCTCCAGAGGGTTTCGGTGGCGCACCAGAGGGCTGTTCCAGTCAGAATCAGGAAAAGCGGGCGGGTGGGCGGGTGGGCAGATGGGAGCGTGGGGCGAAACAAGCAAGCGATAAGGGAAAAACCCAGACTCCAGACTAGGGGGATGGCTGCGCCCCAGAGGGTAATGAATACCCAGGCGAAGAGGGCGATCGCCACGCTGCCCAGCCAGGGAATCCCCATCCAGGTGAGCGGGTGCAGATCCACGATCCAGGAGAGGGCGAGGCCGTGGTAGCCGATGCCCCAGAGGATCGGGAGCAACGCGCAATTCGCGAAGAAATCTTGACGGGAATCGCCCCACCGAAACGTCCTCTTTACCAGGGGGGATTGGGGGGAATCGGATGAAGAAGCGCGATCGCCCCAGCCAGAATTCCCCCTCACCACGACCCACAGCGGAGCCAGCGCCACCCACGCCAGCCACCAGGCGTTCACAGGCGCAACCGTGCAGCCCATTGCCAAGCCGCCAAGCAGGGCGACCAGCCCCCAGATGCGGCGGGGACGAGGCTGGGTTAGAGGCTGGGTTAGAGCCTGGGTAAGTGGTTTGCGGATGTTGCCAAACAGCTTCAAAAGGGTCGGCATGGGCAAAAACAGGCGGAATTCAGCCAAGATACTGCCCCGCTAGGGGGATTTTGGGAATGCTTTGCGTAAACTTCATCTGGCGGTTCGATGACTTTATGTAGGACCACTTTATGTAAGACCAATGGTGTCTTAGTTAACCCAGCAATATCTGATCTAGCATCCCAAAGATCTAGCATCCCGAATTGTCCTCATCCCCCGGCCCCTTCTTTCAAAAGAGAAGGAGAGCCGGATCGGAAGCCCCTCGCCTCTGGGAGATGGATTGAGGGTGAGGGTAGATGAGGGCAGAGGCTAGTAATAACCATTGCCGGGTTAATGTGCATCTGCGATAGTTTGAACCCAGGAGGTTCCCTGTGAACGCTAATTCTGAACTGAACCAACTGACGCTGACGGGGGCGATGAGTTTGCTGACCTATTTACAATACGCCCAATTTCAGCAGCAAGCACTAGAGGCAGGGGCGATCGCCGCAACGCTGTGCGAAATGCTGAACCAACTTCACCAGCAGTATCCGGGCATCGCCGACGACTACGGCTGGCAGCCGATGGATGCGCCTGTGCTGCCCATCACCCATCCCCATGCCGCCTGAGTTTGCTATCGATTTCGATTTTAGATAGGACTTACGCAGCCCGCGAGAAATCGTCCAAAACCCAGAAAACTGAACAAGTGCGTAAGTCCTGTTAGATTTGCGATTTTGGATTTGCGATGTTGACTTGCTCGGTCAGCGTCTACCGCGCTTCCAGCAAGTTCATTCGTGCGCCCTTCCGGAGGATTGACTGTGGCACCAACTTTTCAAAGTTCCTTAAATCCGCCGCCTTAGCCCGCAAACAGCCTCTATAGTTTGCTCATAAGGATTAACAGGCGACATGACAACCACAACCCCCCCTCTTCATACCCTGGCAGTAGACATCGGCGGCAGCGGCATCAAGGTGATGGTGCTGGACGAAGCAGGCAACCCTGTGACAGAGCGCGATCGCATTCCCACCCCCGACCCCGCCAAGCCAGAGCCGATGATTCAGGGGATTTTGGGACTGGCCAGCGGCAAAGCCTTTGACCGGGTTTCGGTCGGGTTTCCGGGCGTGGTGCGAAATGGCATCACAGAAACCGCCGCGAACCTGCATCCCGACTGGATTGGGGTAGATCTGGCGACGGTGCTGATCGAAAAGCTGCAAGCGCCCGTGCGCGTGATCAACGATGCCGATATGCAGGGGCTAGGGGCGATCGCCGGAACGGGCGTAGAAATGGTGATCACCCTGGGCACAGGCGTTGGCTCGGCGATGTTCCTGAACGGGCGACTCGTGCCCAACCTGGAACTGGGACACCACGAGTTTCGCAAAGGGCAGACCTACGAACAGCAGTTGGGCCGCGCTGCCTTCGACGAGGGCGGCAAGAAAAAGTGGAACGAACGGCTAGAAAAGGCGATCGCCCAATGGCAGCGCGTGTTTAACTACGACTATCTCTACCTCGGCGGCGGCAACGCCAAGGAAATCAACTTCACCCTGCCCCCCCGCGCCAAGGCCGTGCCCAATATTGCAGGACTACTGGGTGGCATCGCTCTCTGGCGCGATTAGGACGCATTTACCCAATCGACCTTATGAACTAACCTTAATGCGCTCTGGGGTGTCTGCCTTAGTGTCGGGATCGAAGGTTGAGGTTTGGGAATCATCCACCACAGGCAGAGTAATTTCGACGGTCGTGCCTTTGTCCAGTCCCTCGCTGTAGAGGTCAATCGTGCCGCCCATGCGCTCCACCAGGTTGCGCGAGATCGCCAGCCCCAGCCCTGTGCCCTCAAACTTGCGGGTGGTAGAGCCGTCCGCCATCACAAACGGGCGAAATAGCTTGTCCTGCTGTTCTGGGTCTACGCCGATGCCCGTGTCTTTGACCGAGACCACAATCCAGTCTTGGGGGCGGGTGTTGGGGTTTGTCAAATCTCCGCCTTCTCCATTGAGGGAGACCCCGTCGCTGAACAGCTTGCTAAACTCGGACTTTTGGTGGCGGCGAATATCGATCGTGATGCTGCCTTCGTCGGTAAATTTCACGGCGTTGGATACGACGTTCAGCAGCACTTGCTTCAGCCGCGCTGGGTCAGCCCGCACCAAAATTTGCTCATCGAGATCAGGAGCCGTCAGCCGGAGCTGCTTTCGCTGAATTTCGACTGCCTGTAGCTCCAGCACTTCCTTCAAGATTTGCCGCAGATCCACCACTTCTAGAAAGAGCCGCAGCTTACCCTGCTCGATGCCGCGAATATCTAGCAAGTCGTTGATGATTTTGAGCAGATGAATTGCTGCCTTATCGGCCTGCTCCAGCAGATCCAGTTCCTCTTCGCGGGTGTCGCAGTAGCCGTCTTGCACCAGCCGAATGCAGCCGATGATGGCGTTGAGCGGCGTTCGCAGTTCGTGGGAGGTCGTCGCCAAAAACTCGCTCTTGAGCTGGTTGGCGGCTTCGGCCTCTTGCCAGGCCGCTTCTAGCTCGTTGGCGCGATCTTCCAAGCGGCTGACCATGCTGTTTAGCACGTCTGCGAGTTGGTTTAGCTCGCGCACCTGAAAGTTTTTGGGCATTCGAGCCTTAACATCGCGCCGATCCAGATGGCGGGCGTATTTGCCGAGCTTTTCGATGGGCAGAGAGATATCGCGGGCAATGTAGAGCATCGCCAGCATGTGTGCCGTGAGCAGCCCACCCGTCAGCAGCGCCAGGATTTGGCTGATGGACTTTAGCCCCTCTAGCGCGTAGTCAAGCCGGGTAACGGCCAGCACCGTCCAGACGCGTTTTTCAGTCGGGCTGATGCTGACTTCGATGGGCGTAAAGCCTGCTAGCCATTCGGTGCTGTCGCCCGAAAAGTTGAACAGGTGACGCACTGCGCCATCCCCCCTGGCGGTATTTTCCAGGATGTTTTCAAAGCGATCGCGATCGCCCTCTTCGGCAATATTGCGTCCTACCTTTTCGGGAAATGGGTGCGACAGGAATGTCCCGTCCTGGTCGATCACCGTCGTATAGCCCAGCAGCGACCAGGGTTTCGCCACCTCAATCTGTCGCAGCACCGTTTGCACCGTCAACCCATAGCGGGGTCTGCCATCGTTGGTGTAAACAGGAGTGCTGATCACTAGATCAAGCTGGCTATTCATTGGTTCTTGCCGCACCCGCCGTCGCGGCTGGGTGTCTAGGACAGACCTCTGGAAAGGATTAATAGCGCTGGAGTCGGGCTGGTAGCGCCAGGGATGGTCGTCGAGCGACTTGATTGGCTCACTGCCGCAGGTGCTTGCAATGATTTGATCGGTGTACAAATCCGTCAACTGCAAGCACTGGGCCCCCGGCAGTTGGGGCAGCAATTTTTCCAGAAAAAGCTGGCTTTGAGCCATGTCCCTGGCTTGCAAGCTTTCGGTCTGGCTGGCGATCGCCAGACTGGTTTGAAGCGAGTCGATGCTGCTCTGAATCAGGTTGCCCTTACGAATCGCGCTCTCGGTCAGGTTTTGCCGCGCTGTTTCGAGGAGGCTGGTGCGGGCTTTGCGAAACGTCACTGCCACCCCCAACAGCAAGATGGGAATGCTAAGCAGCAAAATTCGCATCAGCAGCAAGCGGCGGAAGGAGGGCTGACCACCAGGCATAGCGATTCCCGACCTAAAGGGCATACTCCACTTTAAAACACTAAGATTTGATTGCTTCTGACCAAGCCACAGATTTGTTCACACCAGGCAAACTTCTTGAAGTCTTCATAAAGTTGGAAAGCTTTCGCGGAAATACTCAGAGGCGCAGTTAACTGTAATCTTCTGTCTAACTTACCGTCTTCATCTCCTGTGCCAGTCTGCTCCTGTGCCAGTCTGCTTATATGCCAGCCTGCTCATGTGCCAGTTTGCCAAACGCTGAAAAACGGATAGAAACTCCGCAATTAGACGATTTTTCTCGATTGCAGCCCGTGAAAAATCGTCCAAAATCCAGAAAATCGCTCACAAGTGCGTAGAACCTGGCTGATTTTATAGACTAATTTTCTGATTTCTTAGGTTTTGAGAGCGCTCTTTCATGATTTCAGGCAAGCCACCAGAACTGCCCTCACGCCCGTCTCTCTCGGTTAGCCCGATGCCCTCCATCACGGTTGTACTGGCGATGAGCCTGGATGGCAAGATCGCAGACGTGGGGCGATCGCCCGCTCGGTTTGGCTCTGCCCGCGATAAAGCCCATCTGGAAGCCCGCCTCGCCGAGGCAGACGGCTTTTTGTTTGGCGCAACGACGCTGCGGGCCTACGGTACAACGCTGCCCATCACCCATCCCGCCCTGCTCCAGCAGCGGCAGGCGGCAGGGCGATCGCCCCAGCCCGTCCACATCGTCTGCTCCCGCACTGCCGAGTTCAAGGCAGATCTCAAGTTCTTCAAGCAGCCCGTTCCCCGCTGGCTGCTGACCACTGCCGCTGGGGCCGGCCGCTGGCAGGCGGGGTCTGAATTCGCCCAGGTGTTTGCCCTGCCGGAAACTCCGACCGGGCTGGATTGGGCGATCGCCCTGCCGCTGCTGTTCCAGTTGGGCATTCACCGTCTGGTATTAGGCGGTGGGGGCGAACTGGTGGCAGCGCTGATTGCTGCTGATGCCGTAGAGGATTTCTGGATTACCGTCTGTCCGCTGCTGCTAGGCGGACGCACGGCCCCGACCCCTGTCGGCGGCCCTGGCTGGCTAGAAACTACTGCACCCCGCCTGGAACTGCTCTCCGTAGAGGCGATCGCCCAAGAAGTTTTTCTGCACTATCGCCTGCATCGAGCGAAAGATTGATCTACGTTGTAAAGAGATGTTTCGCATCGTGGCGGGCGCTGGCATAATCAAGCGCCAGAGATGAGACCCGTCCCCCGCCCTCCATCCTCCACCCTGAACGCCCCCAAATCCAAAATCTAAAATCCCAAATCCAAAATGCCCGAACAGACTCGCCCCCGCCTTACTGTGAACTGGATTCAGGCGATCGCCGAAGTGCCCCAATCTGCCTGGGATGATCTGGCACTGCCGCTCAAAACGCCGTTTTTGGAATGGGACTGGCTACACAATCTGGAAAGCTCTGGCAGCGCCACGGCCAAGGCGGGCTGGCTGCCCAATCACCTCACCCTCTGGCGCGATCGCACGCTGATTGCCGCCGCGCCGATGTATCTCAAGGGCCACAGCTACGGCGAGTTTGTATTTGACCACCAGTGGGCAGAACTGGCGCAGCGGCTGCGAATCGCCTACTATCCCAAGCTTTTGGGCATGTCGCCCTTTACCCCAGCGGAGGGCTACCGCTTTCTGATTGCCCCCGGAGAAGACGAAGCGGAACTGACGGCGCTGATGGTGGGGGCGATCGACCAGTTTTGCATCAGCAACAATATTTCGGGCTGCCACTTTCTCTATGCTGACCCGACCTGGCGACCGATGATCGAGCCGCACGGCTTTCGGCCCTGGCTGCACCACAGCTATATCTGGCAAAACCAAGGCTTCCAGACCTTCGATGACTATCTCGGCAGCTTCAACGCCAATCAGCGCCGCAACATCAAGCGCGAGCGCAAAGCCGTCGCCGCAGCAGGGCTGACGATGCGGGTTCACACCGGAGATGAAATCCCCAAGGCTTTATACAGCCTGATGTATCGCTTCTATAGCGACACCTGCGATAAGTTTGGCTGGTGGGGCAGCAAATATCTGACGCGGCACTTTTTTGAGCAGCTTCATCCCACCTATCGCCACCGCACGGTGATGGTTGCGGCCTATGCCGAGCAAGACCCGCAGCACCCCGTTGGCATGTCGCTTTGCTTTACCAAAGGGGATCAGCTATATGGGCGCTATTGGGGGTCGCTGCAAGAGATTGAGAACCTGCACTTCGACACCTGCTACTACACGCCGATCGAATGGGCGATCGCCCATAACATCCAGACCTTCGACCCCGGCGCAGGCGGCCGCCACAAAAAGCGTCGCGGCTTCCCCGCCACGCCCAATCATTCTCTGCACCGTTTCTATGAACCGCGCCTGTCGCAAATCCTGAATCACTACATCCAGGAGGTCAACGAGCTAGAGCAGCAGGAGATTGAGGCGATCAATGCCGATTTACCGTTTCGGCAGGGCTGAGGAGAAGGGCGTTGGAGTATGATTCACTCCGTCCCCTTGGTTACCCGCTTGCCCCAATGCGCCTTTTTGCTCTACTCCTCACCAGTCTCCTGTTGCTCACGGGCTGCCAGCCTGCGGCGGCGACCGATGGCATCACGCATCTGACGCTGTGGCATGGGGTCAATCCACCGTCCAATCGGGAGGTGTTGCAGCGGCTGGTGGATCGGTTTAACGAAGCGCATCCGCAGATCCAGGTAGAGGCGCTGTATGTGGGACAGGGCGACCAGCAAATTCCCAAGATTTTGGCAGCGGTGGTGGGCGATGCAGCCCCGGATATGCTGTGGTATGCGCCGATGATTACGGGGCAACTGGTGGAACTGGGGGCGCTGCGACCGCTCGATGACTGGCTTTCCACCTCCCCCGTCGCCGCCGAGATTGACCCGGCGCTGCGCGAGTCGATGCAGTGGGAAGGGCGAACCTGGTCGATTCCCTTTGGCACCAACAACGTTGGTGTGTTTTATCGACCCAGCCTGTTTGCGGCGGCGGGCATTCGCGAGCTACCCCAGACCTGGGATGCGTTTCGCCAGGTGGCCAAGGCGCTGACGATTCCCGAAAAAAATCAGCATGGCCTCTTGCTGCCGCTGGGCAAGGGCGAATGGACGGTGTTTATGTGGCTGCCGTTTCTCTGGGGCGGCGGTGGAGAAATCGTGGCAGAACAGGGCGCGGTGCGGGTGGCTTCGCCGGGGGCGATCGCCGCGTTGCAGTTGTGGCAAGACCTGGTAAACGACGGCTCCGCGATTCTTTCGCAGCCAGAGCGGGGCTATGAGCTAGACGCATTTCTGGCCGGCAGGGTGGCCATGCAGCTAACTGGGCCGTGGACCCTGGGGCAGCTTCGGCAGGTGGGTGCAGAGTTTGGCGTGATGCCGATTCCGGCCGGCCTGCGGCCTGCCACCAGCACGGGCGGCGAAAATCTGTTTTTCTTCCACTCCACCCCGGCGCGAGAGCAGGCCGCCCAGGTGTTTGGTGAATATGTGCTGAGTGAAGCGTTTCAGACCGAGTGGGCGATCGCCACTGGATATCTGCCCGTCAACCTGCGATCGCGCCAGAGCCAGGACTATCAGACCTTCCTCGCCCAACAGCCCACTGTGCAGGTGTTTCTAGACCAGACGCAATACGGGCGATCGCGCCCCATTGTTCCAGGCTATAACCGCATTTCCGATGCGCTGGGCCGGGCCGTAGAATCCGTCTTGCTGAACCAGAATACGCCCACAGCGGCCATCGACGCAGCGCAGCGACGACTGGATCGGGTGTTTGGGCGGGCGGAGTGAGGGGGCCATCAGGTCAGCCCAGCGCCTCACAGATCCAGCGCTGTTTGGCATCTATTGCGCCAGTGCCCTCCGGCAAAAGTCAAGGGCGATCGCCCGGTCACTCGTCACCTGGGGATAGGCCAGCGCAGGTCGCGCTAGGGTGACGAGTTTAATGCCGAGGTCGGCGGCAACCTGGCGCTTGATGTCTTCGCCGCCGGGACTGCCAGACGCTTTGGCCACCACAAGGGAAATTTGCCACTGTTGCCAGAGCGCTTTTTCTAGGGGCGCAGCAATGGGCGGACGCAGCGCAATTAGCCGATCGGGGGTAAACCCAGCGGCGATCGCCCCTGCCAGCGCCTCCTGCGACGGCAAAATGCGGGCAAACAGGATGGCCCGATCCTGCCACGGCTGAAACAGCGGCAAATAGCGATAGCCAATGGTCAACAAGACCCGCTCGTTAATCAGCAAATCGGTTGCCAACAGCGCCTCAACACTGGGAAAGACCCATTCCCTCGGCGCAACGCCTTCCACGGGCGATCGCTCGAAGCGCAGGTAGGGCAGGTGCAGGTCAGCAGCAGTGGCGATCGCCAGTTCAGACACCGCCGCCGCAAACGGGTGAGACGCATCCAGAATGGCGCGAACTGAGTACGTCTGCAAAAACTCGCCCACCGCTTCTGGGGTCAGCTTGCCAACCCACACGCGACAGCACTCGGTGTCTGGATATAGCCGCCGCGCCCCCGCCGTCGTCACCGTCACCACGCAGTCTATCCCCTGTGCTACTAGATCTCGCGCCAGCACCGCGCTTTCCTGCGTACCGCCGATGAGCCAGAGCATGATCCTAACTCTCTTTGTGAGCTGCTAACTTGCACTACAAGCTTGCGCTACAAACCTTCACTACAAACTTGTACTAAAAAGAGCAAAAAAAGAGCCAGATCAGAACCTGACTCTTTCGCAGTTATTAAGCGTTATTGAGCGACGGGGGTTTGCAGCTTAGCGCAGTTGCAGGTATTTGGTGTTGTCGCCCATGTGGATGGTGTCAACGAAGCGGGCGGTTTTGGATTGGGTGGAGATGACCAGGCTCTGAGTGCGGGCCCCCCCTTTGAAGAAACGAACCCCTTCCATCAGCGTGCCGGAGGTGATGCCACAGGCGGCGAACAGAACTGTTTCCCCTGATGCCAACTCCTCGCATTCATAAACCCGATCCGGATCGGTGATGTTCATTTCCTTGAGGCGGGCAATGTTCTCTTCTTTAGTTTTGTTAGCCCACTCTTTGGTCATCACGACGGCGGGGTCGGCCACAAGCTGCCCTTGGAAGTGGCCACCCAGCGCCCGCATCGCCGCCGCAGAAATCACGCCTTCGGGCGCAGCGCCAATGCCCATCAGCGCGTGGATATTCGTCCCTGCAAAGGCGCAGGAAATCGCAGCAGACACGTCGCCATCGGTAATCAGGCGGACGCGGGCCCCGGCTTCGCGGATTTCCTTGATCAGCGCATCGTGGCGATCGCGCTTCATCACCACCACCACCAGTTCGTCGATGGCCCGATCCAAGCATTCCGACAGGATCTTTAGGTTTTCCGTGGCGGACTTGCGGATATCGACCTTACCTTTGGCTGCGGGGGGCGCGGCCAGCTTGTTCATATAAAAGTCAGGTGCGTTGAACAGGCCACCCTTTTCGGAAATCGCCAGCACCGCCATCGAACCGGGCTGACCGTAGGCGCAGAGGTTGGTGCCCTCGCAGGGGTCCACGGCAATGTCGATTTCCAGCAGTTCGTCAGGGTTGCAGAAGGCTGCCGCATCTTCTCGGGTGCAGATGCCTACTTCTTCGCCGATGTAGAGCATGGGCGCTTCGTCGCGCTCCCCTTCACCGATCACAATCCGTCCGCGCATGTGGATCTTGTTCATCCGTTCGCGCATGGCTTCTACAGCGACCCGGTCGGCTTCGTTCTTATCCCCTTTGCCCATCAACCGAGCAGAGGCGATCGCCGCTTGCTCTACCACTTCGATAATTTCCAAACCGAGTGTACTTTCCACCGGATACCCTCCAAACTGCTTGATTTTTCGTCGTTTGAGCGACGTGTACCTCTTGTCAAAAGTGTATCAGACAAGGGGATCGGGATCAGGACTTACGCACTTGCGATAGGCTCTATTGGGTTTTGGAGGATTTCTCGCGCAGCCCCTAAGAAATCATCCAGATGCGTCAGTCCTAGGGCGTGTTTTAAAACCCTTTGATCCCCCCTAGCCCCCCTTAAGAAGCAGCGGAGGACCCTGCAAATCCCCTAACCAATGCGCCTAAACTAGAAGGGCAGAACAATGCAGGTGGAACCCATTTCTATGAGTAGCGCGATCGCCTGGACTCCTGAAGCCGAAGCCCGTTTGAAAGAAATTCCCTTTTTTGTGCGTCCGGCCGCCCGCAAAAAGATCGAGAAATTTGCTGAAGAGGCTGGAATAACGCAGATCACCGAAGAGGTCTACGAGCAGGCCAAAGCAAAGTTTGGCTCGAAGTAGCGTCTAGAAGGTGCAACATCGTCTGAACTCGGTCTGAACTCGGTTTGAACTCGCGGAGATCTGCAAGTTTCAGTTTTGGTAACTCCACGACTCCAAAGCAAGCAGGAACTTAAAGTAGCAGTATTGAGTTTCTGTGAGGGCTTCGGGATGAAAACTTGGCCATTGACGGTTGGGGTTGTGGGACTGTGTTTGGCGATCGCCAGCGCCGCGATCGCCGCTCCACCCAACCGCTTATCCATTGCTCAAGATGGGCCTGCTCCGACCCAGCCAGTCAGCCAAAGCGGAACTCCTCTGGTCACGGTTCGCCGCGAGGGTGGCTTCTGCTATCCGCCAGGCTGCTTTTCAGAAGTGACGATATATCCGGACGGCAGCTACCGCTATGCCAACAGCGTCGGCGATCGCGCCACCGGACGCATCCGCCGAGGAACCCTGCAACAACTGCGATCGCGCATTGCCCGCGCCGATTTTGACCAGATCCGCAGCGAGGCAAATGTCCGCAATCCAATCCCAAACCTCTGCCTGCTGGCTGCCGATGGGCCAGAAGCCGTCTATCGGTTTTACCCGAACGGGAAGACCGAAGAGATTCGCGGCTGCGAAACCGACATCGACCGCAGCAGCCGTCTATTTCAGCAGCTTGAACGGCTCTATGAGCGCGTCTCTGAGCAGGCCGCCCAAGCAGCCCAGAATCAGAGACGGGGCGATCGCGCTCTTTAAGGTCTTGAAGGAAGGATCACGCTGAACCCTAGGGCGCGTCATCAACTAAGCTCAGAAGCCTTGAGGGATCGGCAGTATTGCGCCCGTCCAAACAAATCAGGCTAGGGGCTGAATCTCCCAAGAAACCAGACCTTGGGTAGACAACTGATAGCAGCCCCTAGTAGGGCTGATCCATCGCCTCGTCCTTTGTATTAGTGCGGCGTTCTGGTGTTTCTCGATTAAACCGCATGTGAACCGCGCGGGTCTGAACGCCGTCCGCCGCCACCGCCAAAATCGGAAAGTCCAACATGCCATCCTGGAAGGACATCTGGAAGCGGAATGTACCATCGGGATTCAGCGTCACAGGCCGTCCAGCAATGGTCACCGAGGCATCTGGCTCCGTTGCGCCGTAGATAATCAGTTCTGCATCTGCCACCAGCCAGAATTTCCGCGCCCGGATCGGCGGCATAGAACCAAAGAAGCCCACACCCGACATGCCAATGCCAGAGAAGTTCGGCATCCCAACCCCCGACTGGCTATAGATCCCAGCCCCCGACATCGTATACAGACCTGCGCCCGACTCGGTGTACATCCCTACGCCCGACATCCGCGCATAGCTCATCGGCCCCGGATAGCCCATGCCCACGCCGGACATGCCCACGCCCGACATACTGTACATGCCCACGCCGGACATGCCCACACCGGACATGCTGTACATGCCCACGCCGGACATGCCCACACCGGACATGCTGTACATGCCCACGCCGGACATGCCCACACCGGACATGCCCACACCGGACATGCTATACATGCCCACGCCGGACATGCCCACACCGGACATGCTATACATGCCCACGCCGGACATGCCCACGCCGGATTCGGTATATCGACCCACACCCGATTCGGTGTACAGGCCCACACCCGACATCGTGTAAAGCGCTCCGCCCGACTCAGTATAAAGTCCTACTCCCGACATGGTGTACATGCCCACGCCGGACATGCCCACGCCGGACTCGGTGTATCGACCTACGCCGGACATGCCCACGCCAGACATGCCCACGCCGGACATGCTGTACATGCCCACGCCGGACATGCCCACACCCGATTCGGTATATCGACCCACACCCGATTCGGTGTATAGGCCTACGCCGGACTCAGTTTTCCCCGACCATTGACCCATTTCAGCCGAGAAAACAAACGAGCTAATGGCTGCACCAGAGGCCTGCATGGAACTCAGCGCTGCCCCAGATTCTGAGTGAACGTAGCTGCTAATGGCTGCCCCAGAAGCCTGCATAGAACTGAGCGCTGCGCCCGATTCCATCTGATGGGAACCCTGCACCGAGGCCGGAACCTGCTGCATGGAACCATAGAGCGAACCCGCCAGACGCATTGCCTCGGCAGACTCGGCCATGTCAAAAATCTCGTCGTAGATGGGGTTGCCCGTGTCTGCCACTCGTCGCCCCGGCGGAATCAACCGCAGGAAGGTCTTGCCACGCCGGTCTTCATCCCAACCCAGCGTAATAAACTGATCCTCAAACCAGTCGGATGGGTAGATTGGTGGAATGCGAACCGCATTAGATCTCGCCAGAACCAGCCACATACCATCTGGTGTGAGATAGCCAATTTCAACCAAATAATCGCGATCGCTCACCGGAATGGGCAAATACCAGTCGCGGGCTAGCTCGTCACAGTCGTACTGCTGCACGCTATGGGGACGCTGGCTATAGGCATCAATATCGGTCACGTCGTATAGCCGCAGCGCCAGCCGCTGTCCACCCTGACCTCGCAGGAGTGCCTTGTGTTGATCGGGCACATCCCAATAAGTGTAGGCCCACTGCGGATCGCGAGGCATCAGCACAATTCGGCTCTCGCCGTAGCCATCAGGCAAATCGGGTAGATTCGTGTCCACATCCGCCAGCCGCTCAGCCGACAGATCTGTTTGCCCCACGTCAAACTTTGCCGCTTCAACAGCAGACTGGTCATCTTCCTTGGCCAGCGCTGCCATCGCAGCCGCGCCTGCTGCCAGCGTTGCTCCCGTACCCAGAGCCGCAGCAATCGGCGGCACAGCGGGGGTCTCTGGCTCTGGCGTTTCTACGACAGGTTCATCAACAGCAGGTTCATCCATAACAGGTTCCAATGGGGTAGGCGCTGGAGCGGGTACTGTCGGAGAAACGGATACCGCTGGAGGAGGGACAACTGGAGTGACCACAGGCGGCACAACGGGCGGCACAACAGGTGGCACAACGGGCGGCACGACCGGAGCAGGAGCTGCTTCAGCTGCCGCTGGGATCGTGGGCACGCGCACCGAGTTGGAGCGGGCCAGCTTCAGCCAGCGGCCGTCGCTGGTGGTGTAGCCAATTTCTGCAAGATAGTCGCGATCGCCCGCCATGATGGGCACATGCCGATCCTGGTCGGTTTCAGCCACATCGTATTCTTGGACGCTGTGGGCGGGCTGCCGATCGAGGTCAATATCTGTCACGTCGTAGATCCGCAGCTTCAAATCGCGTCCGCCCTGGCGCTTTAGATCTGCTTTATGAGCCTCTGGCGCTTCCCAATAGGCGTAGGCATCTTCGGCATTGCGCGGGGTTAGCACAATCCGGCTGGCGGGAACCTGGCGGGGCGGCGCGACAGTGGCCACTGGGCGCAGCGGCGGCGCAACCGGAGCCACAGCCTCTCGCCGCCGAAATAGCCCCAGCAAGAAGGGCAAAGCTCCTAGCAGCAACAGCGCCAGCCAGGGCAGCCAGCCTTCGGGTTGATTACTCGATGGCGGTGGCGTGACGACTGCGGGCGCTGCATCCAGCACGGGACTGGGGGTGGCGGGCACGGGCGCGACCGGAGCCGCTGGCGCGACTGCGGTGGCTTCCTGTTCACGCGCCTCCTCTACCACTTCTTGACCGGGTTCCGAGGTCGCAAATCCTAAAAATGCCTGCACAGGCGGAGTTGGTGTGCCGCGATAGACATAGCCCCTTGGCTGCGAAAAGGGATAGCGAGGATCGGTGGGCAAGGTCTGGTGCATGGGCACGATCTTCACGTCACCCCGGTTCAACACCTGATTGGCGATCGCATAGCTAATCCCATCTGCCCCAAGCGCCTGCACCACTGCTGCCGTGTCGTCTGTCGCAATCTGCTCAGCGTTGGGCCCAGTTTGAAAGGGCGCTGCCTGAAACACAGAGTAGTTGCTGAGTGACTGGCGTGTATCGCTAAAAGCAGGACGATCGACAAAGCGAATCGGCCCAGGTGGCCCACCAACCTGCGACCAGTCCGTAATTTCACCCCGGAAAATCTGAGCAAACTGCTCAAACGTCAGGTCGCCTGCAAAGGGGTTGTCTGCGCCTACAATGATGGCAATTTTTTCTCGGCTGAGGGGAACCTCTACCAATCCCTGATCCCGCTCTGCCTGGGTCAGGTCGCGCCCCACTGCCACCAGATCCAGGTTTCCAGCCAGTAAGGCTTGTAGCGCCGCGTCTGTGCCGCCTGCGGCAAGGTTGACCCGGGTGCCAGGGTAGCGCTCCTCAAAGCGGGCCTTCAGACTTTCATTAATCAGCGTCATACTGGCAGAGCCGTCTATAGTAACGGAAGTGTCTGCCGGAACGCTGGCAGGCAGCGGGAATTCTGGCGGCGTAGATTGTGCCAGAGCTGGAACTACCCACCGCAGTCCAAGTAAACCAGGAGCGCCGCCGAGGGCAACCAGCAGGGCTAGTAGGGTGAAAGATGTTTCTGGGTTTCGCAGCATTGTTGAGGGCAGCCTAGACGTGAGCAGGGATTTTTTAGGTTAATTTTTGCAAAAGACGTGTCAATTATATAGCCCTCTTTCTTATCAGAAGTTAATAAAGAAGACAATTTGAAGTAAAAATACTCATCAAGGGGGCGATCGCCCAGATCCTTCCCATACAAGCGTTTCAGCTTTTAAGCAGGAGAAAGCAAGGGATTCTCGCGCCGCCTCTGTTTCGCGGGGTACTAGACGAGCCGACAAGTTTCCCCTAGTTTGTCGTATTTCTTTTGAGATGCATAGTCCACGCTGATTTTTGATAAGAATTGCCTATACCAGCAGCATCGCTGGATAAGCGGCAAGGCTGAGCCTGGAAAGCGCTGGGAGCCAGACTAAGAACGGTCGAGAAAAACGTTGCAGAAACAGCAAAAGCGCCACGCTGAACATCTAACCGCGCGGCGCTTGCGTAATGACTTGCTGCAATAGGGCTTGCTGCAACTGGTTTTGAAAACTGGCAGTTGCGAATGGCTGTTAGCCAGAATCAGTCATAGGTAAATCGGTCACAGGTGAACTAATCACGGGCTAAACCTTAGCTCGCCTAGCTTTATCCAAGCTGTTTATATCCAAGCTGTTTATATCCAACCTGCTTTGTCTAGACTGCTTCCAGGATGCTACCAGAGACCTCGAACCGGGCCGGCTGGACGCGGCGCAGGCGGAGGATCTCCTGGAACACCCTGGCTGAAGGGCGGAAACTGGGGACCCGCAGGAAGTGGGCGGAGGGGTTGAGAGGGAGGCAGCAGTAGCAGCGAGGTATCGAAGGGATTATTCAGATCGGGAGTGCGGATGGTGGGGCCGTCCAGGTTTTGCTGGTTTGAAGCGTCCACGTAGAGTCGATGCACCTGCCGTGCATCGGTGATGATGTTGTTTTCAGGGAAGGGGCCAAGGAACCAGGTGAAGGAGTTCACAATGCCCCGGTTGCCAAAGAAAGTGCCGCTGGCACCATAGTAAGCGTCTTCAAACGCTTGCTGGAGTGTCTGAATGTCGTCTGCGCTGCGGGTTGAAGTGACAGTCTGGGCGATCGCCCCTGACCCCAGCGCCCCACCCGACGTTGCCAGGGTGAGCAGTCCAGCCAATATCTTAAACCTGAAGCCCATGGCAAATTCCCTCAAATTTTGTCCAACATCTTAGCTCATTTCAGAGTACAAAGGTCAACTTTTTTCTAAAGCTCGATGAATGACGACCTAGACTGAGGAGGGATCGGGAGAATCTTTTCTACCTGGTAGTTACAGCGTTTTTCATCAGCCTTTCTAGTAAGACTCTTTGCCCCGCTATCTTGGCGATCGCCCCTTAACGTTTCACCCCAAAATTGGAATTTTTAGCCGTGATTCTTGCCGATCATCTAATTCTTTTTTCGCGCTATCCCCAGCCAGGAACCACGAAAACGCGCCTCATTCCGCATTTGGGAGAAACCGGAGCCGCCCAGCTTCAGCGACAGATGACCGCGCAGGTGCTGCGGCAAATCCGTCCTCTCCTGTCTCCGACGGCGGAGAATTCGACCCGCCCTATTTCGGCAGAAATCTGGTTTGCGGGGGGCGAATTGTCCCAAATGGCAGACTGGCTGGGAACCTCCTGGGCGCTGCATCCGCAGCCGTCAGGAGACTTGGGCGATCGCCTGTTGAGTGCGGTGGAAGGGGCGATCGCCGCTGGAGCCGAGCGGGTCGTGGTGATTGGCGCAGACTGCCCCAGCGTGGATGCCGCAATTTTGCAGCAGGCCTTTACCGCGTTGCAGAGCCATGACCTGGTGCTGGGGCCGGCCACCGATGGCGGCTATTATCTCATCGGGCTGCGGCAGCCCCTTGCAGACCTGTTCAGCGGCATTGATTGGGGCACAGAGCGCGTATTTACCCAGACTAGGGCGATCGCCCAAGCTCTCCATCTCTCCGTAGCAACCCTTGACCCACTGACGGACATTGACACTGCTGCCGACTTGCCCGTGTGGGAAGCGCTGCGGGAGCAGGTGATTTCCGTGATCATTCCAACGCTGAATGAAGCCGCAGAATTGCCGAGCCTGCTGGAAACCCTATCGCCCTCTGGCACATTGGAAGTGATTGTGGCAGACGGGGGCAGCCAGGACGACACGCGGGCGATCGCTCAGCAGTATGGCGCAACGGTCGTCTACTCTGCTGCCGGCCGCGCCCGCCAGATGAACGCCGGAGCCACCGCCGCGATGGGGAAAACTCTGCTTTTCCTCCACGCCGACACTCGCCTGCCCCAGAAGTTTCCCCATCTGGTGCAGCAAACCCTGGCCCAACCGGGCGTGGCGCTGGGGGCGTTTGACCTGTCGATTGACGGAACCTTGCCGGGATTGCGCTGGGTGGAGCGGGGGGTGCGCTGGCGATCGCGCTGGTTCAGCCTGCCCTACGGTGATCAGGCGCTATTTCTGCGAACAGACACTTTCTGGCAACTGGGCGGCTTTCCAGAGGTGCCGATTCTGGAAGATCTGAAGCTGGTGCGAAAGGCTCAGACCTTGGGCAAAGTGGCGATCGCCCCAGCAGTGGTATCGACTTCGGCGCGGCGGTGGGAAGCGCTGGGGGTGTGGCAGACGACGCTGATCAATCAGGGCGTGCTGATCGCCGCTGGGTTGGGCGTGCCTCTAGAGAGAATTACTCAGTTCTATCGGCGATCGCGGTCAAAAAATTTGCCGCCAGACCCCTTCAAAATTCGTAAAAAAAATAGGGATTGAACGCTCAACCCCTAACGTATCCCATTATCTACAGGCTAGCTAGACCAATCTCAAATCAGCATACTCAGCGACTAGCTCATCTGACGAGAGGGTCTGACCCTCCACCTGGGGGGTCCAGAGAATTTCCAGCGCCAAGAGGCGATCGCTCGACACCGACCCCATCTGCGACAGCGCCCGACGCAGGTCTTCCGTCGAGTTCACCACGGGCAGATCCAGCTTGCCCAGCGTTGCCGCCAGCAGCGTCACCACGATATATTCGCCCTGCGACTGGACTTCTGTCGGCTGCTCTGCCGCCACTATCTCACCCGTACCCGTCGTGGCCAGGGCGGCCGAAGCCGTTCCCGCCTGCCGCAACTGGCGGTTGACATTCGACAGCGTTTCTTCGCTAAATTTGCTGCGCTCCGCCAGCGCCAGTCGGTTAAACTGTGCCTCAGCCGCCTCCAGGCGATACTGTGCCGACTGCGTGCCGCCATAGACCCAATATTCGGGATGCCGCAGCAGCGCCAGCGTCGTTTCTTGCAGTGCCTCCGTCAGCCCTTCTTTGGAACCCGTATCCGCCGTTTTTGCCAGCCGATCCAGGTCTGCCTGCAGGCCGCGAGCGCCAGACAGCAGCCCCACTTGAACTTTGGACACTGAAACCGTGGGCGACGCTGCGCCATAGCCCAGGTCGTCGTAGCCATTCGCATCAGACTGCGCGGCTCGGACGCTCCGCACAATAAATGATGCAAGTGAGAGAAAAATCAGAATGGTGAACAGGCTGCCTGCACCGCCGCCAAAGAAAATCGGCCCCCACACCAGCGGAAACCCAATGCCGCCGCCAGGATAACCACCGGGATAGTAGCCGCCACCGCCATAGGACGGAGCCGGACGGCTGGTGTAGGTGCGGCTGGGCACGCTAAACCCGCCGCCACCGATGCGGCCACCGCCCCGACTCAGGGCCAGAGCGCTACCCGCATTGCCAAACACCAATGTTGCAATGAGAGAGAAAACCACCAGCGGCCGAAGCAGGGGCCGCCACACTTGAGAAAAGAACCTTCGCATCGCCTCAAGCCCTCATGTAAACGTTTCGGGCAATGCCCGTGGGGCAGGCTGTGCAGTTTGCCGAGCTAAACGGTTTGCCGAGTTGCCGAGCTAAATGGTTTTGCTGAGCTAAACGGTTTGCCGAGCTAAACGGTTTGTCGAGCTAAAGTTTGCAGAGCTTTAGCAGCAAAGCTTTAGAAAACGTTACACAGCCATTCAATACTTCTAATGTAACGCGCTCCGTTTTGCGCTGAGGGCGGCTAGCAGTGGGTTTCAGGAGGGATGACCGTACTTGAAAACCCCAGGTTAGGTTGCCCTAATTTTAGATTGCCCTAAATTGAGCAATAGCCCTGGCAAGTCTTTGCAACAAGTCTTTGCAGGCAGTCTTTGTATCAGCCGCCGCCGACAATGGTGACAATTTCCAGGCGATCGCCCGCCTGCATGAGGGTCTGTTCCCAAAACTGGCGGTGCAAAATCTCGCCGTTATATTCCACCGCCACCAGGCGCGGATTCATGCCCAGTTGCTCCAAAAACTGCGGCAGTGAGGTATCTGGCTCGCAGGTGCGGGGTTCGCCATTGACCTGAAGCGTAATCGACATAGCAGAGATCACCCAGAAGACGGCTTAGATTTATGCTACAGCAAGGGCTTAAGCGCGATCGCCCGTTGATACCGCTACTCTAGAGCTACCGCTACTCTGAAGTAGATCTGAGAGGCGGATCTGAGGGACAGCGATGCTAACTGCCGCTAACCCATCGTATCCAGGTCTACCAAGTCTGCTAAATCTGCCAAGTCTGCCAGATCCGCATCTTCCTCTTCAGACTGTCTGGCGATTAGCACCGGGTGCTGATGGAGGGGCACAGTAAAGGTAACCGTAGACCCCAGACCTTCGCCCAGGCTGTAGAAATTCACCTCGCCCTTCATCGCTTCTACAAGCTTCTGGGAAATGGCCAGGCCCAGCCCCGTGCCGCCATATTGCCGAGTCCGGGAACCGTCTACCTGGCTAAAGGACTGAAACAGGCGGTCTTGCTTCTCTAGCGAAACGCCAATGCCCGTATCGACCACGCTAATCTTGGCATAGCCCTTGTCCTGATCGGACTGGCGGGGCAGGATGTCGGTGGTAACGGTGATGCCGCCTTCGTGGGTGAACTTAATGGCGTTGCCCAACAGGTTCAGAAGCACCTGGCGGAGGCGCTGATAGTTGCCGTTTAGGATGATTGGATCTCGCGTTTCGGGTTTGCAAATTTTGAAACTCAGATGCTTGTGTTCGGCCTGGGGACGGATAAAGCGTTCCACATCGTCCATCAGGTCATCGAGCTTGACCGGGTTAATCTCGATTTCGAGCTTGCCTGCTTCGATTTTGGCAATGTCCAGGATGTCATTGATGATGTCGTTCAGGTTTACCGCTGAGCGGTAGGCTTCTTCGATGAACTCGCCCTGTTCTTCGGGATCATCCGCCATGCCGTCTACGATGAGCTTGAGGAAGCCAATCATGCCGTTGAGCGGGGTGCGTAGCTCGTGGGACGTGTTGGCCAAAAACTCGCTCTTGAGGCGGGAGGCTTCTTCGGCCTGGCGACGGCTTTCTTCGAGGTCGTGATACTGCTGCATCAGTCGCTCGGCCTGGCGACGGCTCGTTGCATACAGGCTGGCATGGGCCAGCCCCGTTCCAATCTGCTCTGCAAATTCCTGAACTAGCTCGATTTCGGACTGTCTCCACACCTGAGCTTCATCGTCTTGATACAGCACAAGGAGTCCGTTGGGCTGGCCGTCGTGGCAGGTGGCGATCGCCAAAATTGCCATCTCCCTGCCGCTTTCTTCATCAATCTGCGTGGTGCTAACGGGTTGGAGCGTGGAAACAGCCTGCTGCAAGTAGGGAAAGTTCGGTAAATCTAGCGTTTGCCCGACGCAATCCGCCACTCCATCTTGCCGATAGTCTGCCATGATCTGCGCTTTTCCCTCTTCAGCGGGGTAAGCACACACCCAACAGCGACTCAGGTTGAGCGTTTCACCCAGTCCACTGGCGGTTTGCTGCCAGATGACATCGAGGTCAAGCGTATGGCGGATATTCCAAGCAACGCGAGTCAGTGCCTTTTGGTAAAAGATGGAGCCGCTGCCCCGGAGCGTGCTAAAGCGAGGGGGCGATTCTAGCAGCAGGTGGGCCTGGTCATCGGTGCAGGCATAGAGCAGATGCCCCGTGACGATGACTGCTGAAGGCAGCGCGTTGACTTGCAGAATGGGGCTGAGCGCGAGGTCAAAAACGAGATACTGCCCGCCACAGCGAAACAAGTAGGAAAACCCATCGGGGCTGCCCAAATCAAGCACCATGCGAATCCGCTGCAAGTAGGGCGCAAGGGCGGCTGGCGCAAACTCGACTTCCTCAATCGGCCGACCCACCAGCTCCGTGGAATCTAGTCCGTAACGATCTGCGTCCTTCCAGGAGAAGGAGAGGTAGGTTCCCACAGCGTCTTGTATGAAGATGAGATCACCAATGGAGGGCGGTTTCTGGAGCGGGCCGCCGGGTCGCCTAGCAATCGCTACATCTGTCGGGCCAACGACAGAACTAGAAGAATCTTCAGACAAGGTCATCAGCGTGCATCGGAGACAGTGAGTTCAAACGCGCAAAATGTTCTTGGAATCAGGTTCCGCAAGTATCTTCGCCTAACGTAGCCTGTCGCAGAGGCTATCTGCAACGGCTTTTAAAGCAAATCCGTGATTCCTACAGCAATTGGCTAGTCGTTCCATTCTCCACGGGGGGGAACGGGCGGATTGCGCTGGAGCGATCGCGTCAGGTCGTCGTCCCGCGAGGCTCCCCCCCGCAGCCATTGACGCACGGCGACTTCGATCACTTTGCTCGGATCGCTGGTGAGATGCCCAATCTGATTCAATAGCTCAGCGTCGATCTGGATTGACAAATCGACCTTATTTCCAGCCGTTGCTCTGGGTCTGACGGCGGGTGGCGGGTCTGTGGGGGCGATCGCCTCCTGAGTCGAACCCTGAACGCCGGCCTGAGCGTTCACGCCATCCGTCTTCACGCCATCAGTCTTTACGCCATCAGTCTTTGCAACATTAGATTCCACAACAGGGTCGCTCATAGATATTGTCTTGCTCTCTCACCGTTCCGCATTTGCTCCGTCGCTGATATCGCCTGGCTCGCCTATACAGACACGCTTCCAGGATGAGAATCTACCGACTTACAGTAAATTCTGCCCTAAATCGTTTTGTACAGGGAATCTAATGTTGTGAGTTGTAAACTTAATGGCTTGAATTGTAAATCTTGAGTCGTAGAGCTTGGTTTAGATCTCGGTTTAGATTTTGAGTCTTGGCGGTGGTAAGCCGCAGGGGAAGCGGCGTTTCGTCTGGATTCCAGCAGGAGCCTTTCGCGGGCGAGAGCGTTTATATCCAGAAAATCCCCCTATGGTCAAACTCCCTTGGTAATTGCTCAACTAGGTTGACCTGAGCAGGGTCATAGCAGAAGATGATAAGCTTTTGCCATGAAGGAACTGCCCCCCCTCGATGGACTGAGCCATCGCGAAAAGGATGCCCTGATAAGCGGGCTGTGGCAGGAGTTGCAAACGTTGCGAGCGGAGGTGGAAAAGCTGAAGCAAAAACGGGTCAAGAAAACGTCAAAGAATTCGAGTCTGCCTCCATCTCAAGGCTTTAAGCCCAATCAGAGCCGTGTTCAATCAACTTCCGTCAAGGGTGAGGAAACGAGGCATCACCGCAATGGTGGGCGGACATTGAGCCAACAACCAGATCAAGTGGTGATAGCCCAAGCTAAAAGCTGTCCCCACTGTGGGGTCGAAGTTGACTTATCAATGCAGCGATTGAGTGGGATTTACGAGCGCATTGAATTGCCCCGATTGACCCCTCACATCACCCGAGTTGAACGCTACGGTGGGACTTGTCAGTGTTGCCAAAAGGCGTATGAGGCTCCGGTTCCAGTCGGATTAGAGCCAGGGTCTCCCTTTGGTACGAGTGTTGCGAGTCTAGTCACCTATCTACGCTACAGCCATGCTATCAGCTACCAACGGTTGAGCCACTTGATGGGCGACCTTTACGGTCTAAAGCTGTCGGAAGGAGCCATTGCCAATCTCTTGCAACGGGTGCAGGGGCAGCTAGAAACTCCAATTGCCAAGATTGTGGAACGTTTACGCAGTGCTCGGCTAGTGGGTAGTGATGAAACCGGGGCGCGGGTGAATGGGAAAAACCAGTGGGAATGGGTGTTTCAAAACGACCAGGTGTGTCTGCATGTGATTCGTCCCACTCGTGGCAAAACGGTCATTGATACCGTGATGGCTGGGCATCAACCGCAGATTTGGGTGTCTGACTTATTCAGTGCTCAGGCAGCCCATCCAGCCCAAGACTGGCAAGTATGTTTAGCGCATCAACTGCGTGATTGTCAGTATGCGATTGATGCAGGGGATGATTTGTTTGCGCCCCGGATGAAACGGCTGTTGCTCAAAGCCATTGCCTTGCAACGGCGACGACAGATCCTTGCCACCTCGACCGTCGAACAGTATTGCGCTCGATTGGGTGGGTCACTCCGAGAGATTCTCAACTTGCAGCCCAAATCAGTCGAGGGACAAAGGTTGCTCAAACGCTATCAGAAGATTCACGCTCATCTGTTACTGTTTCTGACCGATGAGGCAATCCCGCCGACTAATAATGCAAGTGAACAGGCGTTGCGCTGGAGTGTAATCTTTCGCAAGGTGACCAACGGATTCCGCTCAGACTGGGGAGCAGAGTTATTCGCTCAGGTGCGTTCGCTGGTCAATACTGCAAAGCGTCAGGGCATTTCTGCCTTTGATGCCATTTCTCGTGCCCTTACCTCACATCAGTTCGATTGGCTATTGGGTTGAGTAATTACCTCCCTTGATGGGACTTGAACAACCATCTACTCCGCTCAAGACCTGTCTACTGCACCTCTACTGCACCTCTACTGCATCTCTATTGCACCCTACTCCAGAAAGCTGCACCCACTTTTCTGAGTGATGCTGGCTCTTAAAGATTCTGATTCTCAGACGAGGGGCGATCGCCCATCTTCCCAAGCACCCCTAAATTGAATTGCCCGCAAGGCCTAATATCTCTACAGGCCACCTTGCAGCGTAAAACAATACGCTACAACTTGATCTATCTTGATCTGAATCTATCTATTTAGAAATCATAGGTCATCTGGTTCCTCCCAACTGCGGCGAAACCCAAGACGACTCAAGGGACTGCCGATGCGTCCGGCAGAGAGAAGCATTACAATATCTTGAGCGGTATGCCCTAAAGACGATTCACTGCCTGGTTTCTCTTGCAGCTCCTCTAAGCAATGCCGCCCCTTTTACCCCTTGATGCCTTGCGTCTATGACCGACGTTCCCGTCTCAAACATCCGCAACTTTTCCATCATTGCCCACATCGACCACGGCAAGTCCACGCTGGCCGACCGCTTGCTGCAAACGACGGGCACTGTCAGCAATCGAGAAATGAAGGAGCAATTTCTCGACAATATGGATCTGGAGCGAGAGCGCGGCATCACGATCAAGCTCCAGGCAGCCCGCATGAACTATCGCGGCGAAGACGGGCAGGATTACGTGCTGAACCTGATCGACACGCCGGGGCACGTAGACTTTTCCTACGAGGTGTCGCGCTCTCTGGCTGCCTGCGAAGGCGCATTGCTGGTGGTAGATGCTTCCCAGGGCGTGGAGGCGCAAACCCTGGCAAACGTGTACTTGGCGCTGGAGCATAATCTGGAAATCATTCCGGTGCTAAATAAAATCGACCTGCCGGGGGCAGAGCCAGATCGGGTCAAGGGAGAAATCGAAGAAATTATTGGGCTGGATTGCAGCAGCGCCATTCTTGCCTCGGCGAAAGAGGGCATTGGCATCAGCGAGATTTTGGAATCCATCGTGCATTTAGTGCCGCCGCCCCGCGACACGGTGCAGGAGCCGCTGCGGGCGCTGATTTTCGACAGCTACTACGATTCTTATCGCGGCGTGATTGTCTACTTCCGGGTGATGGACGGGACGCTGAAGAAGGGCGATCGCATCCGGCTGATGGCTTCCCGCAAAGAATACCAAATCGACGAACTGGGGGTGCTGTCGCCCAACCAAATTCAGGTAGACGAACTGCACGCAGGCGAAGTGGGCTATCTGTCGGCTGCCATCAAGGCAGTGGCCGATGCGCGAGTGGGCGACACCATTACCCTGGCGACGGCTCCAGCCAAGGAACCGCTCCCTGGCTATACCGAAGCCAAGCCGATGGTGTTTTGCGGACTGTTCCCTACCGATGCCGATGAGTTTGAAGACCTGCGAGAAGCGCTCGAAAAACTGCGGCTGAACGACGCGGCACTGCAATACGAACCCGAAACCTCCAGCGCGATGGGCTTTGGATTCCGCTGCGGCTTTTTGGGGCTGCTGCACATGGAAATTGTGCAGGAACGACTGGAGCGCGAATACGACCTGGATCTGATTACCACGGCTCCATCAGTGATTTACAAGGTTCGCCTGCTAGATGGCAGCGAGGTCTATATCGACAACCCCAGCCATTTGCCCGATCCCCAAAAGCGCGAGGCGATTGAGGAACCCTATGTGCAGGTGGACATGATCACGCCGGAGGAGTTTGTCGGCCCGCTGATGGAGCTGAGCCAGTCTCGCCGGGGCGTGTTCAAAGACATGAAGTATTTGACCCAGGGGCGCACCACGTTGACCTATGAACTGCCGCTGGCGGAAGTGGTGACGGACTTTTTTGACCAGATGAAGTCGCGATCGCGCGGTTATGCCAGCATGGAATACCACCTCATCGGCTATCGCGAGAATCCCCTGGTGAAGCTGGATATCCTGATCAACGGCGACCCGGTTGACCCGCTGGCGACTATTGTTCACCGCGACAAAGCCTATTATGTGGGCAAGGCGCTGGTCGAAAAGCTCAAGGAACTCATTCCGCGCCACCAGTTCAAAATTCCGCTGCAAGCCGCTATCGGTAGCCGCGTGGTGGCCAGCGAACACATCCCGGCCTTACGAAAAGACGTGCTGGCCAAGTGCTATGGCGGCGACATCAGCCGCAAGAAGAAGCTGCTGC
Source organism: Thermoleptolyngbya oregonensis NK1-22 (assembly GCF_032705245.1). Classification (GTDB taxonomy): domain Bacteria; phylum Cyanobacteriota; class Cyanobacteriia; order Elainellales; family Elainellaceae; genus Thermoleptolyngbya; species Thermoleptolyngbya sichuanensis. The sequence goes on along the minus strand of NZ_CP053540.1, from coordinate 4,827,983 downwards.
AAAAGCAGGCCAAGGGTAAGAAACGTCTGAAGGCGATCGGGACGGTGGACGTGCCGCAGGAAGCCTTTATGGCAGTGCTGAAGCTGCAATAACCTTGGAAGCGCCCACGCCTATTACGCAAGACCTCGTGCTGATCGGAGGCGGCCACAGCCACGCGATCGCCCTCCGAATGTGGGGCATGAACCCGATTCCTGGCGTGCGGCTGACGCTGATTACCGACGTGATGCACACGCCCTATTCGGGAATGCTGCCCGGATACGTGGCAGGACTGTACGACTTCGACGAGTGCCACATTGACCTGCGGCCACTGGCGAGGTTTGCTGGGGCGCGGCTAATCGGCGATCGCGCGGTTGGTCTGGATCTGGCGCAAAATCGGGTGCTGTGTGCCCACCATCCGGCGATCGCCTTCGACTGGCTCTCGATCGACATTGGCAGCACACCCGCAGTCTCCACGGTTCCCGGCGCGGCAGACTACGCCATTCCCGTGAAGCCGATTTCGCAGTTTTTGACCCAATGGGAGGCGATCGTTCAGCAGGTGTCCGAACAGCCCCAGCGTCCTCTGCGACTGGGCATTGTGGGCGGCGGCGCGGGCGGTGTGGAGCTAGCGCTGAATATACGGGCGCGGCTGCGGCAGGTGTTGCAACAGGCAGGGCATCTCGACACGCCGCTGGAAATTCATCTGGTGCATCGCGGTCGCGAAATCTTGCCAGAGCGCAGCCCCGGAATGCGACGCAAGATGCAGCATATCCTTGTCCAGCGTGGCATTCAGCTTCATTTGGGGGAAACGGTGGCAGCCGTGGAACCCGACGGATTGCGCTGCGAGTCTGGGCGCTGGATCGAGTGCGATCGCCCCTTTTGGGTGACGCAAGCCTCGGCCGCATCCTGGCTCAAGGAATCCGGCTTGGCAACCGACGATCGCGGCTTTATCCAGGTGAATGACTGCCTGCAATCTACCTCGCATCCCTACGTTTTTGCGGCGGGCGACGTGGCCACGATGGTTCGCCATCCGCGCCCCAAGGCAGGCGTGTTTGCCGTGCGCCAGGGCAAGCCCCTGGTGGAGAATCTGCGCCGCGCTCTGCTGGGCCAGCCGCCGAAGCCCTTCGTGCCGCAAAAGGAGTTTTTGATCCTGGTTGGATTGGGCGACTGCACGGCTGTTGCCTCTCGCGGCCCTCTGCACGTTGGCCCCACCCCCTGGCTGTGGCAGTGGAAAGACCGCATCGATCGCCGCTTTATGGAAAAGTTCTCGAATTTGCCAGAGATGAGGAGCCAGCGGGTCGAACGCAAGACATTCGCCCCATCCCGCCACGCTTCCAACTCCCTCCCCTGCGCGGGCTGTGGCTCCAAAATCGGTAGCCAGCCGCTCGATCGCGCCTTGCAACGAGTGCAGGCAGAGTATCCCGCACTTCAGCGTGACGATATCCTGATCGGGCTGGACACGCCGGATGACGCGGCGGCGGTGGAGGTTCCAGCGGGGCGGGTGCTGCTGCAAACGGTGGACTACTTTCGGGCGCTGGTGGATGACCCGTTTGTGTTTGGGCAGATTGCGGCAAACCACGCGCTGAGCGACCTATTTGCAATGGGGGCGAGTCCGCAGAGTGCGCTGGCGATCGCCACGCTGCCCTACGCTACGCCTGCCAAACAAGAGGAGATGCTGTTTCACCTGCTGGCGGGGGCGACCAAAGTTCTACACGCTGCCGGGGCAGTGCTGATGGGCGGGCATACGGTGGAGGGAGCGGAACTGGCGCTGGGCTTTGCCTGCAATGGTCTGGCGGAACCGTCCCAACTGCTGCCCAAGGGCGGACTGCGACCGGGTGATGTGCTGATTCTGACAAAGCCGCTGGGCACGGGCACGCTGTTTGCCGCAGAGATGCAGCGACGAGCCAAGGGCCGCTGGATCGAAGGGGCGATCGCCACGATGCTGCAATCAAACCAGGCGGCGGCGAAAATCTTTCAGGGGCATGGCGCTCATGCCTGCACAGATGTTACAGGCTTTGGGCTGTTGGGGCATCTGGTGGAAATGCTGCGAGCATCGGAGCCTGTGGGCGTGCGGCTAGATCTGTCAGCCCTGCCGCTGTTGCCCGGTGCAGCAGAAACGTTGCAGCAGGGATTCCGCAGTTCTCTGCATCCGCAAAACCTAGCTGCGGCCCGCTGGGTGCAGGATTGGGAGCAAGGGTCTCTATCGCGCTCGTCCGAAATTCCAGCCGATATCTTGTTTGACCCGCAAACCGCTGGCGGGCTGTTGGGCTGTGTGCCAGCAGAAACGGCTCCGGACTGTTTGTCCGCACTTCACCAGGCTGGGTATCCCGAATCGAGGGCGATCGCCCATGTTTTTCCTTCAGAGGGCGATGTTGCTCCGCAAGGCTGGAGCCAACGCTCTGTTCGGCTAGTCTAGGCAAACGAGTCTAGGCAAACGAGCCAATCCACACGCCAAATTTCCCAAAGCAGTCCCAAAGCAGGAACCATGTCTGGCGTAATTTGGCGTATGTTTGGCGTAATCTGGCGTATATCTGGCGGCAGCGCTAGGATTGCGACTCGGTGAAATTGGCGGATTCTGGCTCCATTGCCTGGGGCCCGGGTTCGCTAGGCGGCGACACGGGGACTGATTCCATCGCGGCGGGGCGTTCCCGACGAACCGGAGCAGCTTCGGGCGGAGCCTCCCGCACGGGCGCTGCCTGGGGACGCTCAAATCGAGGCGGCGGCTCTACCACACGCGGTGGCGGCTCTACGACGCGGGGCGGCGCAACGTTCACAGGCGGCGCAGGCGGCGCAGGCGGCGCAGGCGGCATAATCTGAGGCGCTTCGGGTTCCGCCAGTCCAGAAATATCCTTGGGCGTGGATTCAGGCTGGGGCGTAGCGCTAGATTCAGGCGCGATGGGCGCTGGCACAGATGGGCGGGGGAGGGTGCCCGATGGCGCAGGCTGACCCGGAGTGCTGCGGGTGGGGGTCTGCGGCAAGCGATATTTCGGCTCTTTTGTCTCTTCAGACGAAGCGTCTGGCCCAGGGGCGATCGCGCCCGATCGGCTGCTTCCGAAGGGGGTTTCCAGGGCTGGGCTGGGGCTAGGAATAGGTCGCTCAGGCAGCATCGGCGAGGCGTTGAACCGATTTAGCTCTGCTTGCCAGTCGCGAATCGCAGCCCGCGCTTGGGGGTAGAGCGCCCGGTTGGGACGCACCAGTGCCGCAGCGGCGATCGCCTCCCGCAGCCGACCCCGCCGTGCCAGCGTCCGCGACAGGTTCAGGTAGGGTTGGTCTTCAATCACCTGGATCTGGCGCGTCCAGTCGCGCATCAAGGCCTGCGCTTCGCCCCGCAGCGCCCGACCTTCGGAAATTTGCCCGGCCTGGGCGATCGCCGATTGCAGCGAGGCCACTGTCCCCTCGGTAGCCAGCCGTCGCGCCCGTGCCAGCAGCGGCCGGTCTTCGAGCCGCTCGATTTCACGATGCCAGTGAGCGATCATGGTCTGGGCTTGCAGGCGGCGGGGGTTTCCGGGCTGAACCTTGCTGGCCTGGGCGATCGCCGTCTTCAGCGTCTCCACAGTTCCCACGCCCGCCGTCATCTGGGCCAGTTGCAACTGCCGCAATCCGTCTAGCTGAATCTGCCAGCTTGCCAGACTGCTCTGCGCCTGGGCATAGTAGGCGCTGGTGGGCTTGATCTGCTTTGCGGCAGCGATCGCCTCCATTAGGCTTATCACATGCTGCGGCGTGGCAACCCAGTTTGTCCAGGTGGAAACGGCCAGCTTCCGCGCTTCGCTAAGCTGGATCAAATCCTTTGCCATTTCAGCCCGGCCGGGGTTGACCTCGACCTGCTTGGTGAGGGCGATCGCCTGGTCAAACTTTTGCTCCTGCCAAAGCTGGAATGCTGCGCCCAGCAGCCGATCGCTCCACTGGTTCAGCACGGGCTGGGCATCGCTCCAGGCATAGCTGCTCTTGTCGATTCGTCCTGCTTGGGCGATCGCCTTTGCCAAATCGGGCAGCTTACCCGCCTGGGCAATCTTCTGAGCCTCGGCAAACTGCTGGCGTGCCTTGCGTTCCACAAGCAGTTGCTCCGACAGCGCCCGAGCCCGCTGGTTGCCCCAGTAGGGATGGCTCATCTCGCCCAGGTCGCGGATCACCTCCGAGGCATTGCCCCAGGCTTGTTCCTTCATCGCAGCTTGGGCAGCCGCCACCAGCGCCTCGCCCTGCCGCCAGATGCCCTGCCAGGTGGCGATCGCCGCCTCTGCATCGGCCCGCACCGAGCTAGATTTGGGAATGCGCTGGGCAATTTCCACCGCGCCTTGCAGGTCGCTGGCGTTCATCTTCTGGCGGGCGATGATCAGCAGCCCCTTCGACCACTCTTCAACCGATCGCTGGGCTTCCTTATAAAGCGGATGTTCCGGAGTCCAGGTTTCAATCAGCGCCAGGCCAGACAGCAGTTCGGTCAGCTCGCCCGACCGAGCCGCCTGCTGAGCGCAAAACAGCCGCTCCATATCGGGAGCCAGCGGAGATCCCGTTTTGCAATCGGGCGCAGGCGGCAGCATCAGCATCCACAGCAGCGCCGATGCCGCCACGCCGCCCAAGGCCGCACAACTGGTCAACCCCACAATCAGCCATCGCCAGGATTTTGACCGGGGGCGGGTCAGCGCTTCTGGCGCGAGGCCGCTGGCTGCGCCCGACTGTCCCGCTTCGCCCAAATACATGCCAAACCCATCCGCGCCCCCTTCGGGCGATCGCAACTCAAAACGTCTTACTGGCATAGCGAACCCTCACCCCAGTCAAAATCACCTAAAGCATATCGCCCCGTGAGTCAACAGCCCCGCGAAGCATCCGTATTACTTCTGATTCTCTAGAATATATTCTCTAATAACGGATGGACGTGGCCCCCGAAACAAAAAACCACGGTTTTGGGGCGATCGCCTTCCAAAATTTACAGAATTCGGTAGGCTATTTCAGGAGCGGCAGCATTGCGCTTCGTAACAATACGCTTCGTAGCAACACGCTTCGTAGCATTGCACTTCGTAACATAGGCTTCGTAACAACACGCTTCGTAGCAACACGCTTCGTAGCATTGCACTTCGTAACATAGGCTTCGTAACAACACGCTTCGTAGCAACACGCTTCGTAGCATTGGGCTTCGTGATAATACGCTTCGTAACAATCACCCGGCGCGACAACAGGCCCAGTGCGAATCTCCAGCCAGTGCGAATCTCCAGGGCGACCCGTCGCCAAAAGGCAGTCGCCAAAATGAAAGGCTCCCTGCGTGAGCCGTTGAACACGACTCGCCCAGGAAGCCTGCGGATTGTGGAATACACTAGCTAGGCGTTGCTGCCCCCCAGCAGATGCCGATTAATTTCCAAAATGGGGCAAAACAGGCTGGCCTGCACAGGGGTCAGATGTTGCCGCACCACATGCTGCATGGCTTCATAGGTTGCGTTGCAGCTTCGCTGTGCGCCAAAGGCCCGCATGATGGTTTGAAACCACAGCAAAAATCGCTCTTGCAGCGTTTCGGGATCGTTCAGCAGCATTGCCACCGCAGAATAGCGCAGCACCCGCACGGTATCTCGCTTCCACTTTGTCGTCAGGTCATTGTCGCCGTTCCGAAACAGAGTTGGGTCTTTGCTCATCATGTATTGCTGAACCTGGCTCAATAGCAGCGCCTCGGCGTTCTGGATGCGCTGGTAGGTTTCGACTCGCTGCCCGTAGGATTTTGCGTAATCTCGCAAAAATTGCAGGTCTGCATCGGTCGCATACTGGCCTTCGGTCTCCAGGCTGAGGCGTTTCATCTGGCTAAGCATAGAGGGTTCTTCGCAGGATGGATTGATGGGATAAGGGATAAACGCGAAAGAATTGATGAGTCAGCAGTCGCAATTGACTATTGAAGGGATGCTAGACGCAGTTCTACTAGACGCAGTTCTAGAGGACTGACTGTATTTAATCTGCCCAGGGTGCATAAAAAAGTAACGTTTTGTAAACCCAATGATGGGCAGTTGCTTGAGGAATTGCAGCGCGATCGCCCCATAATCTCCCCAGCAATTCTCTGTCAATTCTCTATAAAAGACCTCCAAACCCCGGCAACAAGGCACTGTTGGGCGGCTCTCCCGCTCCCAACCCCGACTCGTTCCTGCACAAGACTCGGACGGTAACCTGTGACCCAGATCACCAGGCTATTCCCTAAGATAGATGCGATCGCGCTACAGGACACCCAAGAAATCGGCACAGCGACCGAGGTCATGAGGGCGATCGCCCTCCACACTATAAGTAGCGTTTAACTGTCCTTGCCTTGCAGCGACCGGATTCCTGGCCTGTGAGGCAATTTTTGTAGCCATTTTTCCAGCGCCTCACGGTCTATGCCCCCAAATCTGTGATTCAGAAAACATCCTTAAACCAAACAGCAAGGCTAGGCTTTTGGTCACAAACTAGGGATGAATTGAGGGGCCGCTCTGTCAACCTTTCAACGAGTGCGCCTATCGAGTCTTCGGGCGGGTGCTAAAGTCTGGCTCTGCTGGCTCTGACCATCCTAAGACCCGCTTGATTCTGCCGTCTAGCGCCACGCAATCGAGGTCAAGCCTGTGAAGATCGTTTGGGAACAAAGCATTTATTTTGGCAACGTTCCAGTATTCTGCTCGATTTGCGGCCGTGAGTCTCGCCCCATCCGCAGCGGCTCAAACCAACTCCTGCTGGCGGTAATCTACAACGACCAGGGCGTAATTTGTGGAGAAGCCTGTAGCGATTGCGTCAGCGCCGGGCCGCAGGTAATTCGCGCCCGCCTCCAGGATCGAGTCGAGATTTTGCGAGAAAAACTAGCTGATGTGGAGGCGATCGCCCAGCTTGCTCAGGACAATATTGAACTGCCGACCCTGGAGCAGGAGTTTCGGGTGCATCGTCGCGACGGCTAATTCGGCAGCAGCCATTAGCGCTTTGTGGTAAACACCGTCGTAAACATCATCAGCATTCCGCCGATCAAAATCGCCACGGCCAGCCCGCCCATCACCCAGTTCAGAGAATCCATTGACTCCATTGGCTTCCTCACGCAACGTCGATCCGCTTCATCATACGGTTCTTCATCATACGGTTTCATCGCGCCCCATCTGACTACCTTATCTGACGAGCTACTGTGTTCTATGCTTGAGCAGCGATGTTTTAATTCCCCCTTGCCTTAAACAAGGGAAGAACCGAACCCAGCGTGATCCGAAGCCGGAAGAACTGGATTCCTCCGCTTGATTGTCCCCGAATATACCTCTTGATAGAGCAAACTCGTGTGCCTGTATCGATAGCCTATGAGCAGTTTATTAACTGGAATACATAGGAGCTTTGCATGAAACGTTTGTCTTTGATGCAGTTTTCTGTCAGCGGCTTTGTCTCTTTGCTGCTGGTATCGGCAGGCGTGCTGCTTCCCCAGGCAGCTAGGGCTGATATCGATCGAGATGCAACTCCCCAAGAGCGGGCGAGAGTCGTCGAAGTGCTTCAGTCTCAGGGATGTCCGGTGGTTGGCGATGTGGATTATATCCAGGGCGTGGGCTTTGAAGCCGAAGACGTGCGCTGCAACGACGGCAAGGAATACGACGTTTTTTTAGACGAGAATTTCAACGTCATTTCTAAGCGAGAAGATCGAGACTAAGCTTCCCGCAGAGTGGGAAATTCGTATTTGACATATTTGCGTTCAGCAACGTCTAGCAGCGTCTTGGGAGTTTGGGGCCGGGTGGTTCTGCTCTGATAAGGCGCTGCTTTGTGGCGATCGCCCCCCAAACGCGATCAGGCCAACGCCAGGTCGAGTGCTGCCTCACTGTGCTAGTCGAGTTCGACGTTAAAGTAACGTTACAATCGTATTCGAGATTGGGATTCGACGCGCTCACCGCTCTACTCAAACGCTCTACATCAAACTCGGACACGCGACATCAAGTATGGGTTCTCTCTTGGCGATCGCCCTCATCCTGCTGCTGGCAACGTTGCTCATCGGCACGATTCTTTACCTGCTCACCGCCCGCCGCTATCAGTCCGGCGAGTCTGTTGCCCGTTCCTACGACGAATGGACGCAGGACGGCATCCTGGAATTTTATTGGGGCGAACATATTCATCTGGGGCACTATGGCTCCCCGCCCCGCCGCAAAGATTTTCTCAAAGCCAAGGCCGACTTTGTGCATGAAATGGTGCGCTGGGGCGGACTCGATCGCTTGCCGCGCGGTTCTACCCTGCTAGACGTGGGCTGTGGCATCGGCGGCAGCAGCCGTATCCTGGCGCAAGACTACGGCTTCAACGTTACGGGCATTACCATCAGCCCCCAGCAGGTAAAGCGGGCGCAGGATCTTACGCCGCCCGGAGTCAGCGCCAAGTTTCTGGTAGACGACGCGATGGCGCTGTCGTTTCCCGATGCCAGCTTCGACGTGGTGTGGTCGGTGGAAGCCGGGCCACACATGCCCGACAAAGCAATCTTTGCCAAGGAACTGATGCGCGTGCTGAAACCCGGCGGCGTGCTGGTGGTGGCCGACTGGAACCAGCGCGACGCTCGCAAGGCTCCCCTCAACCTTTGGGAGCGCACCGTCATGCGGCAATTGCTGGATCAATGGTCGCATCCGGAGTTTGCCAGCATCGAAGGGTTTTCGGAACTGCTGGAAGCCACAGGACTCACCGAGGGCCCTGTCGCCACTGCGGACTGGTCAAAGGAAACGCTGCCCTCCTGGCCCGACTCGATCTGGCAGGGCATCGCGCGACCTGCGGGCCTAGTGAAATTCGGCGTTCCCGGTTTGATTAAGTCGCTACGGGAAGTGCCGACCATTCTACTGATGTGGCTGGCCTTTAGCGCGGGGCTATGCCGCTTCGGTATGTTTCGCGCTATTCGTAAAGAAAGGCCTTAGTCCAATACTTAATCACGTTGCATAGCCAATCACCCGATAGACCTCTACAAGCTGCTGCTTGCCGCTAAGCGCCAGTGGTCCCCAGGATTCCACCTGAAACTTGCCTTTGACATGCATTAGGGTTTCCTCGGCAATCAGCACGCGGCAGAGATCCACTTGGCGATCCTTCAGGCAGCTTTCCAGCCGGGAGGCCGTGTTCACGCTGTCGCCAATTACGCCGTATTCCATCCGCTCCTTGCCGCCGAGGCTGCCCACCACCACGGGCCCGGTGAAAATGCCCACCCGCATTTGAATCGGCGGAAGACCGCGCTGTTGCCAGATCTGGTTCAGTTGCTCCAGCCGTTTGCCCATCGACAACGCACAGGCGATCGCCTGATAGGCATCCTCATCCACCTCGCGCTCCTCCAGGCGGGGCATGGGCACGCCAAAAATCGCCAGCAGCCCGTCGCCCGTAAACTTGTTGATAATGCCGTGGTGCTGCTGAATTTCGTGGGTCATGGCTTCCAGGTATTCGTTGAGCCATTCCAGCAGCGCTTCCGGCGGCATTTGTTCAGAAATAGTGCTGAAGCCCTTGATATCGGTAAACAGCATCGTGGCGACGAGTCGCTGACCCGGCAGCTTGCCTGAGGCCAGCAGGCGATCGCGGGCATTCCACAGCGCGTCGGCAATTTCGGGCGAGGTGTTTTGCCCCAACAGCGTCATCACCATCTGCTGCTGGCGGTGCGACTGTTGCGCTCGGTAGGCGACGACCGTCCCCAGGGCCATCATCGAGGCGATCGCCGGAGCCACCGTTGGAACCCAGCCCTGCTGCAAAAACAGCCCAAAGCCCGCGCCGCCAATCAAGCCCAGCAGTCCTACGCTGCTTAGCCCCAGCGCAATCGGATGGCGCACCGCCCAGGCCACTGCCCCGCTGACCGTTGCCCAGCCCCAGATCCACAGCCACTCCTGCCACTCTTGCCAAAACCAGAAGGGCGATCGCGCTCCGGTAGCAGCATCGAGAAACTGGCTCACCATCTGGGCATGAACCACCACACCGGGCATCTGGTGCGACACCTGCTCGCCCGCGCTAAAGGGCGTGTAGAACAGATCCTTGCCGCTGGGAGCCGTCATCCCAATCAGCACAATTTTGTCCTGCACCCACTCTGGCGAAATGTCCTGGGCCAAGACCTGACTCAAGCTGACGCGGCGAGCCGGATTTTGGCGGGCGCGATAGTTCAGCAGGGTTTGGTAGCCGCTGCTGTCGAGGCGCTGATAGGCTCCGGAGTTGGCTTGTAGCGGCACAAAGGCGGATGCGCCAAGCTGCAAATCGTCGGGATTGGCGGCGCTGGGGCGCGGGCGGATGTCGTCTGGCTTGAGATACGCCAGCGCCAGCCGCAGCGACAGGGACGTGTGGGTTTCGGTGTCGGTGTGGGCATACAGCAGGCTGCGGCGAATTACGCCGTCCCGGTCAATCACAAAATCGTTGAAGCCCACTCGCTCTGGGGGGAATCCTGGTGGCGGCGGAATGCGATTCCGGGACGGATCGCTTCGCGAATCGCCCGCCGATTCGCCCAGCTTGGCGATGGCAATTAGATTATCGGCTTGAAGCTGGGCCTGGAGTTGAGCATGACCTGGCTCTTGGGGCACGTCGCGATGCAGGTCTAGCCCGATGACGCGGGGCTGGTATTGCTGAAGCTGGGCGATCGCCCTGGCCAGGGTTTCATCCGACGGCGTAGCCCGCTGGAGTGTTTGAATATCCGCTTCGGTGATTTCCACCACCAGCAGGCGCGGGTCGGGGGAATCGGGCGAATCGCCAAGCAATCCGTCCCGGAATCGCAGGCGCACCATCCGGTCATAAATCCGCAGTTCCAGCGGCTCCAGCCCGCCCAATTGCCGCAGCCCCAGCACCAGCCCGGTGATAGCAAGCCCAGTCACGGTTGCTGCTTTTAGCCCCGCCAGCAGGTTTGGCTGAAGCGTTTGCCAGGTTTTTGCAAAGGCGGAGAAGGGTGGAGTGTTCACGGGTGGTTTAGGGCAAGACGGCTGAATCAACGTCAGGCTGAGTAAGCCTGGAGAATACCTAGGCCGCCGTGATGCTGCTTTAACTGACCCTTAGGTTGTGTAGAGTCTTGCTGCCTAGCTAATCGACTGGCTTCCTAGCTTCCTAATTGTTGCAATTGTTGCACCCGTATCTGCTGCTGCCTGTTCAAGCGTCGTGATAGCGATTCATGATGACGATTCATGATGTCGATTCATGATGGCTATTTTAGTCATCTTCAGTCATCGAGCTTGTTCAGTCATCGAGCTTGAGTGGTTGGACAAAGCCTGCCTGCTCAAAAGGCGGGTCAGTGATCAAGGCTTCTGGAATGCCCAATCGCTGCATGATGACACAGGATGACAAAAGACGTGCAAGCTACTTGCAGGCTACTTGCAGTCCCTTTGCAGTTGACTCGTGACCCTTCATGACCACGCCTGATCAGGTCTATCTATTACAGAGTTCCCAGGCGATCGCATCTGTAATCGCGTCACGGTAAACTTCAACAAATGAGGTTAAACATGGGGCTGTCTAGTCGGACAGCGGTGTTAGGACTCGTCTGGGGCGATCGCCGCTCGGACCAAGACCACGGTGCAATCGCTGCTGCGGGCGATCGCCTCAGGGATGTTGCCCGTGAGCGCCTGTTGCAGCAGGCTTTCGCGGCTTGCCCCCAGCACAATCACGTCGCAGGGTTCCTGCCAGGCCAGCCGCAAAATCGCCCCCGGCACGGAATGTCCCCGGATTGGGCGCGTGGTAATGGAGCAGTTGACCCGCTGGCGCAGTTCGTCCATCGCCGCCGCCATCACAGACAAATCCGCCATCGGCTCCTCGACGGGCAACACTTGACAGAGCTTGATGCTGGGGTCGGGGCTGAGGCGGGTCAGCGCAGGCAGTAGCGTCAGGGCATATTGCGCGTTTGGCCCGCCCGACAGCGGCAGCAGCCAGTGATTGAATCGAGTCTCTTCGCCCAGCTTGACCAGCACCACATCGCAGGGAGCCTGGCGAATCAGGGTGTCTACCGTTGTGCCAAATACGCGCCCTGGGGTGCTGGTGCTGCCTTTCCAGCCCATCAGCACTAGGTTGATATGCTGCGCCTTGATAGCCTCTAGCATGGCCTGGGCTGCGTCGTGGGCCACCCGAATCTGCGTATGCACAGGAACCTGCCAGTCTTGCCCCAAATGCTCAATCTGCCGCAGCAAGCGCCGCGCCTGGGTGGTGCGGACGGCGGTTTCCGAGGGTGGATGGGCCCGCGACACCAGGATGACGTGCAGCACCTCTAGCTCATAGCCCCGCTCCTGGGCGATCGCCCCCGCCAGTTTCACCAAAATCGGAGCCGTCTGGGGATTGCTGACGGGCAGCAGCAGCCGACCCCGACCCGTGGCGGGCGATCGCGTCCGATAAACTTCATAGGAGGGCGCGGGACGGGGGCCCAGTTGCAGCGACTCGCCCGTGAGCTGATCCGACTCGGCGCGAATAATGTCTGCGCGGGTGATAATGCCCACCAGCTTTGGTCCATCCGTGACGGGTAAGCGGCTGACCTTAAACCGATTCAGCAAAAACAGCACATGGGTCAGCGAGTCGGACGGGCGGACGGTTACGGGCTGGACCGTCATCACGTCCGACAGGGTGGCGGCCGCAGGATTGGGGGGCTGCCGCTCTGGAGCCGACAAATCGCTCTGGGTGACGATGCCCACCAGCCGTCCGTTGTCTACAACCGGAAACCCGCGATGGTGCGATCGCGCAAAGGCATGCTTCGCCTCATCCAGCGACAAACTGCTCGACAGCGTTTCCACCCGCCGCTGCATCACCGCCGCCGCCGTTAGCTTTTGCCAGGGCGCGGGCTGGGTTCCTGGCGACTGAATCTGGATGCCGTTCCACTCCAGCAGTCGAGTATAAAACGAACTGCCCACCAGCCGCTGCGCCACCAGATAGGCAATGCCTGAGCCAATCATCAGCGGCAGCACCAGGTTGAAATTGGCTGTAATTTCAAACACGATGACGATCGCTGTTACCGGGCCCCGCGTCACCGCGCTGAAAAATGCGCCCATCCCTGCCAGCGCATAGGTACTGGCCGGACTGACATGCGGCGCAAGCCCCAGCAGCGACTCCAGCCCGCTGCCCGTAATGCCCACCAGCGCTCCCAGCGCCGACCCCAAAATCAGCGATGGCGCAAAAATTCCCCCCGGCGCACCCGACCCGTAGGCCACCAGCGTCAGCAAAAACTTTGCGCCAAAGGCCAGCAGCAGCAAGTACCAGGCAGCATTGCCGCCGCTGAGCAGATCTTGCAGACCCGTGTTGTCCCGAAAGCTGTCGGGCAGTTGCGACACCACCAGCCCAGACAGCAGCCCCGCCAGCCCAATCCGCCCCGGCAGCCCCAGCGGAAGCCGACGGTTGAGGGACAGGCTGACGAAAATGCCCCGGCTAAACAGCGACCCCAGCAGCCCCGCCAGTAGCCCCAAAATCAGGAAGAGCGGCACATCGTAGAGCGAAAACGTGGCCTCGTAGGCGGTCATGCCCAGATCCAGGCTGAGGCTGCGGCCGCCCAGCACCCGCGACACGACTGCGCCGATGAAGGAAGCCAGAATCGCCGTGCCCAGCGTGATGCCGGAGAAATCCTGCAAAAACTCTTCCACCACGAACAAAACGCCCGCAATCGGGGCATTGAAGCCGGCCGCCAGTCCTGCCGCTGCGCCTGAGGCGATGAGCTGGCGACGATATTCCGGCGAGGTGGGAATCCACTGGCTGAGTTGGGCGGCCAGCGCTGCGCCAATTTGCACCGTCGGGCCCTGACGACCCAGGTTCAGCCCTGCGCCCAGGGTGAGAATAACGCTGACCAGTTTTACTAGGGCAACCCGCATGTTGAGGGCGATCGCCACATTGGCCAGCACCGCCTTCACCTGGGGAATGCCGCTGCCCGCTGCCTCCGGAGCCAGCCGCTCCACCAGGAACCCTGCTAGCCCGCCGCCCAGCAGCCCCAGCAGCGGCAGCACCAGCCAGTCTGTAAACTGATGCGACCATTGCACCCGCCACCCGCCCAGCCAGCCCACGCTCTGTTTGAGCATGACCGCTGCCAGCCCCGAAACCAGACCAATGACGCAGGCTTCCGCGATCGCAAACTGTTTGGAGCCATTGATCCAGCGCACATTGATCCAGCGCATTTGAAGAATTGGGAATGAGGGAGAGCGCGGAATAGCGGTGATAGCCGCCGGGCTACCCGTCCAACAGCTTCACCAAAAGCTGATTCGTCAGCTTCGGGTCGGCGCGGCCACCCGTTTGCTTCATAACCTGACCCACAAAAAAGCCCAGCATGTTCTTCTTGCCGCTGCGATATTTTTCCAGTTCAGCGGGATGAGCTTCCAGCACTTTGGCGATCGCCGCTTCGATTGCAGCCGGGTCGGAAATCTGAATCAGCCCCTTCTTTTCGACCAGTTCCTTGGCGGAGCCGCCCTGGGTCAGCAGTTCTGGCAGAATATCTTTGGCAATTTTGGTGCTGATGGTGTTGGACTCGATCAGCCCGATCATTTCCGCCAGGGTTTCGGGAGTCAGGAGCAGGTCAGCCAGGGTTTTCTTTTCGGTGTTGAGATAGCCGCTGATATCGCCCATTAGCCAGTTGGCGGCCTGTTTGGCGGGTGCGCCTGCGGCCAGGGTCGCCTCGAAGTATTCCGCCATCGCGCGATCGTCCGTCAGCACGCGGGCATCGTAGGACGACAGCCCCAGGTCTTCTTCGTAGCGATGGCGCTTGGCAGCGGGCAGCTCCGGCAGTTCCCGTTTCCATGCAGCAAGCTGTTCAGCAGAGACTTCGATGGGGCCGAGGTCGGGTTCGGGGAAATAGCGATAGTCGCTGGAGCCTTCCTTGACCCGCATACTGATGGTGCGCTGGCTGCCTTCTTCCCAGAGGCGCGTTTCTTGAACGAGGCGATCGCCCGCCTCCAGCACCTCGATCTGCCGCTCAATTTCGTAGTTGATTGCCCGCTCGATGGCATTGAAGGAATTCATGTTTTTGATTTCCACCTTCGTGCCAAATTTTTCTGATCCCACAGGACGGATGGAAATGTTCACATCGCAGCGCAGAGAACCCTCCTGCATGTTGCCATCCGACACCCCCAGATAGCGCATGATCCGGCGCAGTTCGCGGGCATATTCCGCTGCCTCTGCCCCAGAGCGCAGATCGGGTTCCGACACGATTTCAATCAGCGGCACGCCCGCCCGGTTATAGTCCACCAGCGAAAAGGTAGACCCAGAGAGGCGATCGCTCCCGCCATGCACCAGCTTGCCTGCATCTTCTTCCATGTGCAGCCGCGTAATGCCAATGCGCTTGCGAACGGGTTGCCCGTCTTCTTCTAGCTCGATTTCTAGCCAGCCATGCTCGGCGATTGGCAGGTCATACTGCGAAATTTGGTAGTTTTTCGGCAAATCAGGGTAGAAATACTGCTTGCGGTCAAACTTGCTGTAGGGTGCAATTTGACAGTTCAGCGCCAGCCCCGCCTTCACTGCGTATTCCAGCACCTTTTGATTCAGCACAGGCAGCGTCCCCGGCAGCCCCATACACACCGGGTCAATATTCGTGTTGGGGTCAGCGCCAAAAGCCGTCGAACTGCTAGAAAAAATCTTGGTTTCGGTGCTGAGCTGACAGTGTGTTTCCAGCCCGATGACGGCTTCGTATTGGGTCTTGGTGGCGGTGGTGGTCATAGAAAACTCTGGAAAGTCCAGTTCCAATCCTCTGATGCTTTATTGTATCGCTGCGCCTCGCGCTCTCAAGCCATTTCAGAAATCGGCACTCTGCGTGGACAGGGAATCAGATAAGACATTTAGGATAGCTATACTTCATCAGGCTTGAGGTTTGAGCCAAGGTCTGGTTGTATCCCTTGCAAAAGCCAGGAAAGGCGGGGCAGAATGCGGAATAGGAGGTGGGGGAGGCTATAAGGATGGTATATATTGTTGTCCAAGCTGATTTTGTCCAAGCTAATTTTATCCAAGCTGATTTTGTCCAAGCTGATTAGGCAAGGGGCTGGTCGTCTAAGCTGATTGTCCGAGCTTCAGCATTGTCCAAGCTTCAGGTTCGAGCTTCAGGTTCAGGCTTCAGCGGCAAGTTAAATGGTCTTGGCAAATGGTTTTGGGTTTGTGGCGTGTGTTTGGAGAGGGGCGTGAGTACTGAATCGTCATCATTGGAATCGCTGGTGCGGGAAATTGGAGAAGCCGTCCTGGCAACGACGGAAACGGTTGATCAGCTAACGGGACACATGGATGCGTTGTCCAAGCAAGTGCAGCAGCAGGGCTACCAAATTTTTGCCCTGAGCGACACCGTACAGACTTTGGCAGAAAATCAGGATGCTACGCTAGAGCGCCTCGCTCAGTTGACGGACACGCTGCAACGGCTGGTGGCGGCGATTGAAGCTGATCCCGAATCTGCTTAAGAGGCTTTGCAGAATTGCGCTTTGCAGAATTGAGATGGAACGCCAAAGGCATGTCAGGGATATGTCATAGGGATGTCAAAAACTTGGCAGAGATCCTGGAGGGCGATCGCCCAGGGTGAGTCCGGAGTACCTAGTTGGGTGATGACACTGACCCGATAAATATGAAATGGTTGCGAAAAGGTTGAATCGTCACACACCCGGTCGGCTGAGCCGATCGAACTACCCGGCAATCAGCGAGGGAGCGCAAGATATATGGTCAAAGCTAGTAGCATGGAAGCCAGCACCGAAGCTTGCACGAGAGCCAGCACTGAGGACTACATCGCTATGACGAGGGCTGAGTCGAGGTCGGAGGAACTAAAACGCGAGTGGCAGGCGCGGCTCCAGCAAGACCATCCCGGCCAGCCCGCAACGCTCCAGGAGGCAATCTTGCGCTGGCTGTTGGGCGACGAGCCGCAGCGCTTCGATGAGATGACCCCAGTGCAAGTCATGGTGGCGCAGCAGGCGATGGACTATCGCTATCGCATTTTGCAGCAGCGCTATTTAGGAGTCCGACCAGATCAAGCTTACAAAAACCTGCTACAGCGCCTCAGCAGTCTGTTCCTGATTCGCAGCAAAGTCCGAACCTGGGTGGCGCTATCGCGCGATCGCCATCGCAGCGTCATGGATGTGCTGCAAGAAGTGATTCAGGAACTCATCCAAAACGACTCCTATATTCGCCAGCAGGTGCAGTGGATCGCCTGCTGCACCAATCAGCCCCGCCTGCGGGACGGGCTAATGCTGGCCAGCATTGAGGAATACTGCCTGCGCCCCATCCGCAATCAGCCGCTGCTGGTCTATCGGTTTGTCAACTATCTGCGGCGCACCCAGCGCGGCGGCATGACCCAGGTTCCGACGGGCGAACTGATTCGGCTGGTATCGGAAGAAATTTCTCCCGACGATAGCGACAGCGCCATGAGCCTGCTCGATTCTCAGGCGCTGAGTCAGTACGAGCAGCAGCGCGATTGGGAGGAACAGCAGGCCCTGCGCGACGAGGTAAAACAATCGTTTCTGGACTACCTCACCCAGGAAGTAGACCCGCTGGCAGCGCAATGGCTCCGGCTGCATCTCCAAGGCAAGTCGCAGGAGGCGATCGCCACGGCGCTGGGGGTTCCGGTCAAGCAGGTTTATCGACTGCGGGAAAAAATTAGCTATCACGCCCTGCGCGTGTTTGCCATTAAGGCCGAGTCCGAATTGGTCATGACCTGGCTGGGCACCTCGGTAGACAATAACCTAGGGCTTGCGCCTGATCAGTGGGATGAGTTCTATAACGCCCTCAGCCCAGAACAGCAGCAGTTGGTGCAGGATTTCAAAACCTGGAAAACCGCCGAGGCGATCGCCCAGCATCGCAATGTCAAGGTGAACCAAATTACTGGAGAATGGGTCAAGGTCTACCTGTCTGCCCATAACCTGCGAAACTCGTCCCAGTCTGACGACTCCGACAACTCAGAATCGGCCTGAGCCATCCGCCGCAAACGCAAGCAGGGCAGGCTGGCGGCTTGCGGATGGCGATTTGCAGCAAGACTGGGTATGCTTGAGTGAACAAACCGCCAAGGGTGCTGGAAGCGGCTTGCTTTCATCATGGTCAATCATGGTCAAACCCAAAGATTGAGAACGGTGCGATTTTATGACCTCCCCGCTCAACAAAAAAGTCGGGGCAACATCTGCCGACGCTCAGTATCGGTCGGTTTTGTCTCATTTTCCAGGCAGCCTCGCGCAGTCGCTAGACCTCCAGCAGATGTTTGTCTTGATTGACGGCATCTTGCCCTTTGAAGCGTGTTTGTATTATCAAGTGCTGCCGCTAAAGCTGGAAGACAACTGCCTGCTGCTGGGCATGGTCAACCCCGAAGACAGCCCGGCCGCAGACTATGTGCGCCGCATTATCGCCTACCACAACTACTATCCCAAGCCCCAGCCGATTTCGTCTGATGCGCTCCAGGCATCCCTTTCTGCCTATTTGCACTACACGGGCAGCCGCGCCGACCAGCCCAGCCCACCCGCTGGCGTAGAAGAGACAGACCGTTCGGGCGATCGCGCCAACGCCAGGGATGAGGCCGAAGCCGATCGTCGTCCACGAGTTGCCCCCCGCATCCGCACCGAGCAAAAGCTAGACCGCAATACCCAGCCAACGCTGGTGGTCGATAGCCCAGAAGATTTGAGCCAGGAGCTTGCGCCGCCCCGGTTTCGTCCGATTTATGCGCCCTCGGACACGCCACCCGCCGCACCAGAGCCAGCGCCGGAACCTGTTCAGCCGGAACCCATTCAGCCGGAACCTGTTCAGCCTGCTCTGATGGCAGAGCCAGAGGGGCGATCGCCCGACAATCCCTTTGAGCCATTTCCAGATCTGGACTCGCTCTCTGATGTAGCCAGTGCATCACGGGCTGACGCAAGACCAGAGCCAATTCACGGTGAACCCAAGGTGGCGCTGAGCCGCGATTCTGCCGAAGAGAATCCGGTTTCGTCCCCACCCGCGGCAAAGCGGAGTGCCGACGCCCCACCCTCCGAGGCGGTGTTTTTAGATGAAGACGAGTTAGCAGAATCCATCTCTGCGATTCAAAGGCAGGAAGAGCCGTTGCCCACCCCGGCGATCGCCCCGGATATTCCCCTGGAAACCCTGCAAGACTACCTCGCGACCTTCATCAACGTCGAGCAGCCGCCCCAAGTGCCGACGCAGCTAATGACACCGATTCCGCCGCTCGTCGTGCAGCTAAACCATCTCAGCCGCCCAGCAGAAACCCTGGCTAGCCTGCCCCCCCCAGAATTGCTGCAAGAACTGCTGGGACGAGTCCTGATCGGCGGCATTGGGCGGCTCTATTTCGAGCATCAGCCCCGCTATGGGCGCATTCTCTGGAGCCAAAACGGGGTGCTGCAATCCGTCATCGATCGCCTGGATTTGCGCCATTTTCGAGGCATCATCGCCGAACTGAAGCAGCTTGCTGGGCTGCCGCTGGTGCCAGTCGAACAGCCCCGCCAGGTTGAAATCGAGCGATTGCACGAGCGGACAAGACTCCTCCTGCGCTTCCGCTTTATCCCCACCGAACAGGGCGAAGAGGCGACGCTACAAATCTTACGCGGAGCCGCGCTGAAGTTTTATCAGCAGCAGCAAATCGCTACGTTAGAGCGAGATGCCCTCCGAATTGCCCGACAGCTCCAGACCAAGCTAAACGAAATCCGCGATCGCGCTCGTCTAGAGTCGGGCATGGTCGCCGCGAAGCTGGAGGTGTTGCCCGCCCTCAGCCAAATTATCAAAACCATTGAGGAACAGGTAGACAGCCTGAAACCGGAACCTGTTGATTCGCCAGAAGATGCACCCCCTTGAGTGGACGCAGGCATCAGCGAATGAAGCTAGGGCGTAGATGCAGCAGAGCAAGAGGGCAAACGTTTGTGTTCTCTTTTCTCCTGTGCCCTTTTCTTCTACGCCCTCTTCTTCAAAGAGTCGCGATTACATCGCAATCATCCAGAAAGCAAATACAAGAAAGCAAAATGGGGCGAGTTGCTTCAACTCACCCCACTTTCTGACGGGCCAGGAGGGATTCGAACCCCCGACACCGTGGTCCGTAGCCACGTGCTCTAGTCCACTGAGCTACAGGCCCCTGCCAGAAACTCTATACTATCACACGACATCAACACAATTAGGCGCATGAACCAAAATTCTGCTGAAAAATCTCTGCCCAACCTGACCCATCTGGACGCAACCGGGCAGGCACACATGGTGGATGTGTCGGCTAAGGCGGCCACCGTGCGGACGGCGATCGCCCTGGGGCAAATCCAGATGCAGCCCGAAACCCTGGCGGCCATTGAAGCGGGCAATGCACCCAAGGGCGACGTGCTGGGCACGGCCAGATTGGCGGGCATCATGGCGGCCAAGCAAACTGCTCACCTGATTCCCCTCTGTCACCCGCTCCCCCTGCAAAAAGTAGACGTTCAGATTACGCCAAATCCAGACCTGCCTGGTTACGACATCCGCGCTGAGGTGCGCCTCAAAGCTGAAACAGGGGTGGAAATGGAAGCGCTAACTGCCGTTTCGGTCGCAGCACTGACGCTCTACGACATGGCCAAAGCCCTGGAAAAATCGATGAAAATTACGAACATTCGCCTGCTCAGCAAAACGGGCGGCAAGTCGGGCGATTATCTGGCCGCGCAATAGCGAATCCTGTGAAAAGTCAGCATGTTCTTGTGCTTGCTTCTTGTTCTTGCAGGGTGTGTACGCTGTGCTGAAAAGACAAGAATTTCGCCCCCCTCGCCTTGCTCACTTGCTTCAACACCGCTGTAGCAGACGGTCACGCTGTACGGTCGCGCTGTGCGGTTATTGGGCGATCGCACTGTAGGGTCGCACTGTGGAGTCGCACTGTAGGGTCGCACTGTGGAGTCGCACTGTGGGGTCACGCTGTACGATGTCGCTCACACCGTACAATGAAAGCTGAATGGTCATCCCGACAGTTCATCCTGACAGTTCATCCCAGATAACAGTATGCCTCCCCGCTGGCCCCGCGAACCCGACCGCAACGACCCCGCCTTTCGCAAGCTAGACGACCGCATGACCTTTGCCACCCACGTTGCAGCGTTTATTGCGGTCAACTCTGGCGTGTGGTTCTTTCGACTCGTGCAAGCGCAGACCTGGCCCTGGACCGTGTGGTTTAGCGGGCTATGGCTGGCGGCCTTGGTGGCGCATGGAGTCTATATCTTTGCGATCGCCGACTATTCTGGCCCAGTTACCAAGCCCAACGCAAAATCCCATTGAGGCGCGTCCTGAAACGGCAATTCTCGAAACGGCAATTCTCAATGGATTGCAGCCCTGACCTGACTGTTCATTCCACCCATTAATACGGCTTATTAACACGGCGTAACTATGGCATATTCCAATTCTTCCGAAGCCATCGAGGCCCTGGCCGCGGAACTGGGCAAAGAGGTGTATATCGACGTAGCCAAGTGGCATCTGTATCTCCGCGATGCTCACCTCAACACCCTCTTGGCAGAGCAGATCTATCCCCTGCTTGAAAAAGGCGTGCCGACCGAGGACGAGGTGCTGGGGATTCTGCGCGGCATTCCCGTCAAGCTAGGCGGCGGCAAGCACGAAGTCTCTCTGCTGGATCTGCTGCCCGTGCAGTCCCAAATCCAGTTGATGGACATTGTGGAAGCGTTTCAGCAAAAGCTCTGAATCATCTGAATAAACAGGCTGTAGACTCTGCACCTTGCCCGTCCAGCACCTTACTTAATTTATTACCTGTCTACTTGTCTAAAGGTCTTGTCTAACGAGTCTTGTCCCGGTTCTATATCCGCCCGACTCGTAGAAAAATATCCCAGCAGACGGTTTTGGGCAGGGTCGGGTCGCCCCAGGCAGCCGAAAGGCGATCGCCCCACTCTTTCAATCCCTCCCAGCCCTCTGCGTCGGCATAGCGCTGTACCGCAGACCAGGTAGAAACACAGCCCAAAATGATCTCCGGAGTCCACTGCACGGTCTGGCGAAAGGTGGGCGCAGGCAGTTCCTCAAACGGAAATGGAACAGTCTGATAGTGGTCATGCACCAGTTGCACTTCGGGCGGCTGCATGGGCAGGATGAGCGCATAGAGTTCGTCGATCAGCGCGGCTACGGTGGGCGTGGCCTCGGCGACCCGAAATAAATCGCTGCACCAGGCCGCAATCACGCCGCCCGGCCGGCCCACGCGATTCACCTCGGCATAGAACCCGTCTAGCGGCAGCCAGTGCAGCGCCAGCCCGACCGTGATCAGGTCTACGCAGTGGTCGGGCAGGCCGCTGGCCTCTGCGGGCGCAACCGAATACTGAATTCGCTCGTGGGGAAAGGCGTTGGCGATTTGGCTGGCGCTGGCATCCGTCGCGTAGATGGTTTCAAAATGGGGCACTAGCCCGATCGCAACTTGCCCGTTGCCCGTGGCGCAATCCCAGGCTGCGTCGTGTCTTGTTGCCGTTTTGACTAGGTAGGCGTACAGCTCGTCGGGATAGCCCGGACGATACTTGGCATAGCGGCTTGCCTGACGCGAGAAATAGTCTTTGAAAATAAGAGCCACGGAATAGGAGCCACGGAATAGGAGCCACGGAATCAGGGCCACGGGTAAATGGCAAAGGACCAGGAATTAGACCGACGGCGTTCAGCGAAGATCTAGAAGATCTGGTGGACGGGCGATCGCCCTAAGCCACGAACCAGCCCAATCTTAACCCCAA
This sequence comes from Thermoleptolyngbya oregonensis NK1-22, assembly GCF_032705245.1. Lineage (GTDB taxonomy): Bacteria > Cyanobacteriota > Cyanobacteriia > Elainellales > Elainellaceae > Thermoleptolyngbya > Thermoleptolyngbya sichuanensis. Next base: position 4,805,520 of record NZ_CP053540.1, on the reverse strand, counting down.
ACCCCGGCTAGCGACGACGCAGCAGCGGGTTGCAGCGCTGACGGCTCACACCATCTCGCAACCCTTCGACCACGCTCTCAGCACGACAGGCCTCCCAGGCGATTTGGTTGGCGTGGCGTTGGGGAAGCTGGTCTTCTTTTTCCAGCGCCCGCTGAAAGAACTCCAAGCTTTCACGATACTTCTCTTGGCGTACTAGAATCTGTGCCTTGAGATAGTAAAGATCGGGATTGTCAGGCGTTTCTGCGAGGGCCTGGTCAACCGCCGCCATCGCGGGTTCAAACTGTTCCAGATCCCGATAGCCGATGGCGATTCCCCGCTGCGCTAGGTATTCGGGCCCGGCGAAATTTTGCAGCTTTTCCAAAGCCTGTTCTGGGCTGCTAAAGGGCAGGTTTGTGGCCAGGAACAGTTCGATGTATCCCTTCACCAAATTTAGCTCTGGATCGTCGGGGGCAATGCGTTCGGCCTCGCCCAAGGCGCTGAAGGCTCGCTGAAGTTCGCGGAGGACGGTGGGCGTGGCGGCAACGGTGCTTTGGGTGGAGACGGCATACCCGCCTTCCAGGAAGTGTCCCACTGCTCGGTAAATGTTGCCCCGCAGCGGATCGCTTTGCATCAGCCGTTCTGCCGATCGCCGAGTTTGGGTAGCGCGATCGCGCAGGGTATCCCAATCCTGGTTCAGGTAGGCCAGCGACGCGGCCAGGGCGTGGGCCAGCGGCTCATTGCGCGAGGCATTCCCTAGCAAATTTGCCGCTTGAGCGTAGTTGCCTTCGGCAAACATGGCGGTGAAGGCGGCTTCGGTGGTGCGGTCGATGTTGCGGGGGTTGGCGCTGCGAAACGGGTCGGCTAGGGCAGGCAGTGCCAGACTGTGAAGCGCGATCGCCAGTCCTCCAGCCACCGAACTGAGCGATCGCCAGAGTTGCTGGGCGGGCGATCGCCCCGTTTGGCGACCAAGCTGGGAATTGCGGACACCGCCACTCCGGCGCGAGACGAGAACCGCTGCAATCGACATAGCTCACCTATCTCCAGAAATTGTGAAAACCACGTGAAAACCACTAAGTGCAAAAGCTACTTGCAAAGCTACTTGCGAAGATTACTTGCGAAAATTACTAAAGTGTTAAAACCACTACAGTTGAACCCTGCTCTAGTGTACGAACTGTTTTGGGTAGATGCCAGAGCGTTTCCTACTGCCCTACTCGCATGTCCTGAAAATAGAGGCTTGGATCTTGCGCGACCCAGCCCAGGTCAGAATTGGAGCGGACTTCAAACCGCAGCAGGGGTTCCTGATCAGGGGCGCTGCGACCAACCGTGCCGAGGCGATCGCCCGCCTGCACCCGCTGCCCCACCTGCACCTGAATCGTCCCCAACTGGGCGTATCGCGTTTGCAACCCTTCGGGATGATTGACGACGACTAGGTTGCCGTAGTTTCCTTGATTGGCCGCAAAAGCGACTGTGCCCTCGCCTGCTGACACCACCGGGTTTCCTTCACTGGCTGCCAGGTCTACGCCGCTGTTAAACACGACCTGCCCCGATCGCGGATCGATTTGCCAGCCATAGCCCTTGATCACCAGCGCCACCGTTGGGCTACCCAGGGGATGGGTTCTCAGAATCGCCGCCGCCCGATCGGGACTGGTAATTCTGGGGCGAGCGTTGGGGTCGGCCGCAGCCCCCACTGCTGTACCTCCAGCCGCTGGGTTTGCCGAAGATAGCGTTGCACCGGGGATGAACGCAACCCGACCCGGCGGGCGACAGCCGTTTGCCTCAAACAGCACATCTGCCCGCACGCGATATTGCTGCGCTAGGTCGCGCCAGGTGCGTCCGGCTGGAACCTCTACCCGCAGCCCGTTGATCGGCGGAATCAGCAGACTGGTTCCCACGGGCGGATTGCCCTGCCGCAGCACGGGGTTTATGCCGATCAGGGTTTCTGCCGTCAGGTTGTGGCGCTGGGCTAGGCTGGCGATCGTGTCTCCGGCGCGGGTCTGGTAGCGGGTCATCCGGGACAGCACGGGCGCAGGGCAGAGCGAGTCGGCGGGCGCATTGGTGGACTGGGCAATCGATAGGGCCAGGGCTGGGGGCGGATCTGGCAGGCTGGATTGGGCGATCGCCCCTTGGCTCATGCCTACGACCCCCAATCCCAGCAAAACCATCCCACCCAAATCAGCGCCCCGGCGCTTGCGATATGCCTGAAATTTCTCGCTCATGGATAACCCTTCTCTAACCAACGTTTCACCAAGATTTGCTCAAAAACTGGCTCAAATGTCTCCATCCTAGCCAGCCACAAACCGCTCTTGCGAGAGATTTCCTGGATTCTTCCCTGCAAAAAAATCCAAGAAAGATTACGCTGGAAGCGATCGCCCTAGTGAGCAAGACCGAAGCGCCTGTCTGACGGTTACTTTAGAATCGCTCTGGATCGTTAATCTTTACGCAGTCGCCCCACAGCATTCCGCCTAGATCTCGGCTCGCGATACCCTCGTCACTGCCTCTCAACTCCGTCTCATGGTCAAATCTTTGAAATCTTGGGGCACGTATGCCGCCGTGCTGGTGATGGGTGTGGGTCTGGGCATGGCCGGACACGCGACTTGGCAGTCGTTCAGCCCCGTCCGCACCCCTCAGCTTGTGCCCAATCCCAGCCCTGCCAACGTGCCACCGTCCCTGGCACCTGTGGCGAACGAATCGCCGCCTGCGCCGCCGAGTGTTCCCAGTGCCCAACCCTATAACTTCATTGCGGCTGCCGCAGAGCGCGTCGGCCCGGCCGTGGTGCGGATTGATGCATCCCGCACCGTGAGCCGGGTTCCGTCAGGAACCAGCCCCTTCTTTCGTCGATTTTTTGGCGAAGAGGGCCCAAGTGCTCCAGAGCGGCTGCGGCGGGGCACAGGGTCTGGCTTTGTGATTTCACCCAATGGGCAGATCATCACCAATGCCCATGTGGTGGAAGGAGCCGACACGGTGCGTGTGACGCTGAGGGACGGGCGCGAGTTTGAGGGCCGGGTGGTGGGTGCAGATGAGGTGACGGATGTGGCGGCGATCGCCATCGATGCGACCGATTTGCCAACTGTGACGCTGGGCGGCTCGACCAACTTGGTTCCGGGACAGTGGGCGATCGCCATCGGCAATCCTTTGGGACTGGACAACACGGTGACGGCAGGCATCATTAGTGCTACAGGACGCTCCAGTTCCGAAGTCGGTAGCCCCGATCGGCGAGTTCGTTTCATCCAAACCGACGCAGCGATTAATCCCGGCAATTCCGGCGGCCCGCTGCTCAACGACCAAGGCGAGGTCATTGGCATGAACACGGCCATTCGCGCCAACGCGCAGGGGCTGGGTTTTGCCATCCCAATCGAAACCGTCAAGCGAATTGCCGACCAGCTTTTTGCCACGGGACAGGTCGCGCATCCGTTTTTGGGCATTCAAATGACCAACCTTACCCCGGCGCTCAAGGAAGAATTGCAGCAAAACGTCGAAGACCCGCCCTTCGATCCGTCAAAGCTCGCGGTCGATCGGGGCGTTCTCATTCTCCAGGTATTGGAAAATACCCCCGCTGCCACGGCCGGACTTCAGCCCGGAGACGTGATTCTGAAGGTGGGTGGCGTTCCTGTTAACACTGCATCCGACGTGCAGGAGCAGGTGGATAGCAGCAAAATCGGCGATCTGCTGGCGCTAGAAATTAACCGGGAGGGTGAGGTTTTGGAAATTGGCGTGCGGCCCACAACCCTGCCGCGATCGCAGAATTAACCGCAGAATCGGCAGAATCAACCCCCAGAATCAACCCCCAGAATCAACCCACTGAACAACACCAGGTGCTAGCTGCCGGACGACTCATCGCCGCTATCGCGAAACGAGCCAAACGCATCAGCCACGCTGACTTCTAGCTCCATGCGCTGCTCCATGCGCCGCAGGAAGTAGCCCGTCATCATGGCAGAGGCAAGCAGCCCCGCCAGATTGTCGCGATCGGTTGTGATTTGCATCGTGAAGGCTTCTGAGGGCAGCATCCCCACCAAACCCTGCACGTTTTGCGAAATAATGTCTTTGATTTCTGGGCTGACAGACCGAGCCACTCGCGCCAGCACCTCTGGCGATTGGTGCTGGAGATACTTCAACAGTTCGTTGGCTTGCATCTCTTCGGCGCTACTGCCAAACAGTTCGGTGCTGTCGGGGTCAAAGTTCATAGGAACCCAGGAAGTCACGATAAGATTGAATCCTATTGTTACATTTATATTTGCGCCTGTGACAACGCTCCTTAAGGGAAATTACGGAACTTGATTAAACCATGACTCAGTATGACGCGCAGCCAAGTCGGGAATGGTGGGCCCAGCGCTGGGTTGATGTGCTGGAGTCGTTTGGCTGGGTGCGTCGTCTGGCCCGCGCCCGCAACTATGCCCGCGAAGGCAATGTGCTGTCGATTGAATTTCGCGGCGCGAAGGTTCATGCGCGGGTTCAGGGCACTGCGCCAGAGCCATACAAGGTCACGCTGTCCCTCGATCCGTTTGATGATGAGCAGTGGCAGTATGTGATTGAATCTCTGTCTCAGCAGGCAATTTTTTCTGCCAAACTGCTGGCGGGCGAGATGCCGCAGAATATTGAAGAAGTTTTCACGGCTAACGGACTGAGCCTGTTCCCGTTTACCAAGTTTGATATCCACAGCCGCTGTTCTTGCCCAGACCCGGCGAATCCCTGCAAGCACATTGGGGCGGTGTATTACGTGCTGGGCGATCGCTTTAGTGAAGATCCCTTCGTCCTGTTTCAGTTGCGGGGGCGCACCAAGGAGCAGATTATCAGCGAGTTGCGTCGGCTCCGCAGCGCCAGTCCTGATGCGCCGCCGCCAGAAGAAACACCCAACCTGCCAACCGCTCCGCCAGTTTCCGCGTCTTCGGCGATCGCCCTGCAAACCTTCTGGCAGTATGACCAGCAGCTAGAGCCGTCGCTGGTGGTCATTGCGCCGCCGCCCAGTTCAGAAACCGTCCTCGATTTGCTGGGGCAGATGCCGCTGCGTTCCGAGGGCAGTACGTCGGGGTCGGTTTCTGCCCATGCGGTGAATGAGTATCTCCGCAGCCTCTACAGTCAAGTGGCGCAGCAGGCCGTGCTGTCTGCGATGACGGCCGGAACCCAGCCAGAAGAAAGCTGAGTCGGCAAGCTGAGTGAACGCTGAGTATACGCTAAGTAAACGCTAGGTTAACGCTATGCGATGGATTCGAGGGTCTGGTTCAGGAACGCCTCGATGGTTTCCATGTAAGTTTCTGCGTCTTCCAGCATGGGGAAGTGTCCTGTCTCGGCGATGACGCGGTGGGTGATGCGATCGCTCAGGCCGGCGGCCTGCTGCCCCATCGAGGCAGGGATAATCTGGTCGTATTCGCCGGAAATGAGCAGTGTGGGAACCGTGAGGCGGGCAAATTCCTGCGGCATCACGTCCACGGCCTTTTTGCTGACGGCAGTGTAGATCGTGCCCAGGGCCGCCTCGTAGTCGGCATCGAGATAGTCGGCCAGAAACGCGCGGCGATCGCCCGCCGGAATCGAACGACGCAGAAACCGCGCCATAAACAGTTGGTCTACCAGCGGGATATGCCGCAGCCAGCCGGGGCGAAAATCCACCACGTACTTGCCAAAGCGGTAGAAGGCTTCAAACGCCTGCTGGTTATATTCAAAAATGCCGCTGCACGTCAGGATGGCGCGATCGACCCGCTCAGCGTATTGGTTCAAGAAAAAAACGGCGATCGACGCTCCGGTGGAATGGGCATTCAGCGTCACCCGCTCCAGACCGAACTCGTCGAGCAGCAGCGCTAGGTCGTCTGCATAGGTTTCTAGCTCATAGCCGATGGCGGCTACGGTTTCTGGAATGGGGCGGGGCAAGTGCGATCGCCCAAATCCCCGCAGGTCGTACAGCAAACAGTCGTATTGCGACATCAGCCGCCGAGCCGTCGATTCCCAATAGCGGGCTGACCCCGCCCAACCGTGCAAAAACACTAGCACGGGCCGGCTTCCAGACGGCGCTGAGCCGGATTCACAAATCCATTCGTAATAGTGATCAACGCCGCGAATCGAGCAGTAAGGCATCCAGTAAATCCTGACCTCGCAAACCCTCAGGCAGACTCCGGCTTCGGCAGAGAAGATGGGTGCATCAGCAACTCCGCAGTCGAGCGCATTTCCACCATCTCGCGAGTGATGGCGCAGCGCGTCACGTCCTTGCGCGACGGCAACTCGTACATCACGTCCAGCATCAGTTCTTCCACAATGCTGCGGAGCGCGCGGGCCCCGGTCTTGCGGCGGTAGGCTTCCTTGGCGATCGCCCGAATCGCGTCTGGCTTAAACTCAAGCTGCACGTTGTCCATCTTCATCAGCTTTTGGTACTGCTTAACCAGCGCGCTGCGGGGTTCTGTCAAGATTGCAGCCAGCGCATCCTCATCCAGCGGGTTGACCACCGCCATCACCGGAACGCGCCCGATAAACTCTGGAATCAGCCCAAACTTAACCAGGTCATCCGGCTCCAGATGCTTCAGCACATCCGCCGTGCGCTTGTCTTTGGACTGCTGCGCGTCTCCCGGCTGCACAAAGCCCATCGACTTCTTCCCGATCCGCTGCTCCACTGCCTTTTCCAGACCCACGAATGCACCGCCGCAGATAAAGAGAATGTTACTCGTGTCTATCTGGATGCAATCCTGATAGGGATGCTTCCGCCCGCCCTGGGGAGGAACATTGGCAACCGTCCCCTCCAGCATCTTCAGCAAGGCTTGCTGCACGCCCTCACCCGACACATCCCGCGTAATCGAGGGGTTTTCGCTCTTGCGAGCAATTTTGTCTATCTCGTCGATGTAGATAATTCCACGCTGCGCCTCTTCTACGTCCAGATCCGCAACCTGCAACAGCCGCAGCAGAATATTCTCCACGTCTTCGCCGACATATCCTGCTTCGGTCAATGTTGTCGCATCCGCCACCGCAAAGGGCACGTCCAGCATCTCCGCCAGGGTTTGAGCCAGCAGCGTCTTGCCGCAGCCCGTCGGGCCAATCAGCAAAATATTGGACTTTTGCAGCTCAACGGCATCGTCTGCCTTTCCACCATTAGCAGCCTTGCTCTGCACAAAGCTGAGGCGCTTGTAGTGGTTATACACCGCGACCGAGAGGATCTTCTTGGCTTCGTCCTGCCCGATGACATGCTCATCCAGGTGCTTCTTAATCTCGCGGGGCTTGGGAATCTGGTTTAGAGAGAGGCGTGGCGCACGGGCCGCCCGCTTTTCAGGCTGCTGCTCTCGGCGGGGCGAGGGTTGGGGCACGGTGGAACTAGAGTCAAATAGCTCTTCATCCAAGATTTCGTTGCACAAGTCCACGCACTCATCGCAAATGTAGACCCCTGGGCCGGCGATGAGCTTGCGAACCTGCTCCTGCGACTTACCACAAAACGAACATTTCAGATGAGAGTCGTATTTTGACATGGTCGCCTCTTAATTCACTGCGGAGAGGGTCTCTCTGGCATCGGATATGCCCGGCCGAGAAACAACCTGATCAATTAACCCGTAGGCCTTCGCTTCTTCAGCAGACATAAAGAAGTCGCGCTCTGTGTCCGCTTCTATGCGTTCAAGAGGCTGCCCCGTATGCTGTGCCAATAACTCGTTCAGCGTTCGCTTATGATACAAAATTTCTCTCGCCTGGATCTCAATATCCACAGCTTGCCCCTGGGCACCTCCCAGCGGCTGGTGAATCATAATCCGGGAACTGGGAAGGGATAGACGCTTGCCCTTGGTGCCTCCCGACAGCAAAAACGCGCCCATGCTAGCGGCCAAACCGTAGCAAATCGTAACAACATCGGGGCGAATTTGCTTCATCGTGTCGTAGATGGCCATTCCTGCTGTGACTGAGCCACCCGGCGAGTTGATATAAATTTGCACATCTTTTTCGGGATCTTCGGCATCTAGAAAAAGAAGCTGAGCAACTAGCAAATCTGCAACGTTGTCATCAATAGGAGTGCCCAAAAAAATGATTCGCTCTCGAAGCAGCCGGGAATAGAGGTCAAAAGCTCGTTCACCCCGACCAGACTGCTCAACCACCATCGGAATGGTGTTCACCACGTCAAGGGGGTGTGGGAACAGAGACGAAACAGCCCCAACGAGATTGCTGCTAGCGTCGGATCTAGAAAAATGAGGCAGAACCATACAAAACCATTCAGTGACTTAAAAGAACTTTTGAATTCCAGAAGGGTAGAAAAGAATGAGCGTCTGAGGAGGCTTCTGCAAAGGGGATTGAGCTAGGACGGGCGGCTATGCGGTACAGGGTAGAGGTGAGAGGCTTTTGAGTTCTGATTCAGCGTAGCCACCGAAGACAGTTATTGGAAGACAGTTATTGGCTGCTATTAGCTGCATAAAGCTGCTCGATAGAGTTGTCTCCAAATCAAACCGTGCATAGTCGCCTTGTAGAGCAATTACAGGAACTAAAGAAACTTCTCCCGTTGTCTTTGCTAACCGCTCCGTTTAGGTTTTAGTGAGTCAGAGGAGTGCTACTAGGGAGCGCCTACCTTGAAACGCTATTCAAGAGTCAAATTCATCCAAGCTTTTGAGGAATTGAACCTACCAAATCTCAACTACATCTCAGCTAGATTTCAGCGGTATGGCCCTCGCTAAACTCGACAAAAACACGCTAAGCCCGGCATTGCCTGAATTAGGAGTACCATACCCGTCATTATGCCCTAAGTCGCAGGAGACGGGTAGGCAATCTCCAGAGGATCTATAGATTTGGCAGCGCCACGGATGGGAACTGTTACTTTCTGTAAAAGTGCTGAAATCCTCAAAAACGAATGAAGCTGAAGCTCAATGGCGGCTAGAGCGAGAAACCGACACACTGCTTAGTATTGCTCAATCAAGCTTCATCTTTTTTGGACTTAGGAGTGCTGCGCTTGCGGGCAGCAGGCTTGGCGGCTGCTTCCTCTGGCGCTTCCACCTCGGCGATCGCCTCTGATTCAGCACTTTCTGGGGATTCTGCTGCCGACTTGGCTGATTTTGAGCGGGTCGATTTGGATGTCTTCTCGGCGGGTGTGGCGGGAGCATCAACTTCTGCCACGACTTCTGCCGCGACTTCTACTGCTGCTTCTGGGCTAGCGGGTTCTTCTGCTAGGGCGGGTTCGGGTTCAGCGCCAACCTCTACAGCATCCTCCGTGCTAGATGGAGTAGCTGTGTCGGTTGCGTCATCCTGCGTGGGTTCCATTTCCACTGGCTCTTCCTTCACCAGCGTTCCTTCAGGAACCAGTTCCACAGTGCTATTGGCTTCCAGGAACTCAAAGATTTTGTCGCGGATTAGGTCTTCCTCGATCACTTCCCGCAAGCGATCGCGATCGACAGACCGCCCCTCCAGATCGTCTAAAACCTCTTTAACTTTTGCTTCAACTTCAGCAGCGTCCACCGTGATGGACTCTTGCTTGGCTACCTCACCCAGAGCCATCGTGCGCCGGAGGCGGGCGATCGCCTCAGGGCGGGATCGCTCTCGCATCATGTTTACCATTTCCGGTGTAAACATTTGCTTAATGTCCATACCCTGCTCAGCGAAGCGCATTGCCGTCTGGGTAATCATGTGATCCACCTCGCGGCGAATCAGGGTTTCGGGCAACTCAACTTCCAGATTGGCAACTAGCGCTTCGAGCAATGCTTCCTGCTTGTTTGCCTTGGTCTTGTCATTGGCCTCGTCTTGGAAGCGTTTTTCCAGCGACTCGCGCAATTCTGCCAGGGTTTCAAACTCGCTGATGTCCTGAGCGAAATCGTCATCTAGTTCCGGCAGTTCCTTTTCTTTGAGATCCTTCAGCGTCACCGTGAACACGGCGGGCTGACCAGCCAGATCTGCCTGCGAGTAATCTTCGGGGAATGTTGTCTCAATCTCCTTCGTCTCTCCGACCGACATGCCGATGATGCCTTCCACAAACCCAGGAATGAAGCGCCCTTCAGATAGTTCTACCTCGAAGTCCGTCGCGCTGCCGCCTGGAATTTCCTTCGGTTCATCGCCCGTGATCTGTCCCGAAAAGTCTATGACAGCGATGTCCTGCTCTTTTGCCGGGCGACCCTCGACGGGCACGCGCGTTGCCGATCGCTCTCGATAGCTTTCGAGGACTTCATCAACCCTTTCCGGTTTATAAAGGATTTCCTCTGCTTGAGCGGTTAGCCCTTTGTAATTAACCAGCTTGGCAGTTGGCGCAACGTCGATCGACAGCGAAACCGTCAGCGGTTTGCCCGGTTCGTATTGCTCCACCAGTTCCTCTAGGGACGAGCGCAGTTCTGCATTGCCCAGGGCATCGATCTTTTCTTGCTCAAGTACCTGACGGAGCGAGTCCTCGATCAACTCTTCGATGGCGGTAGCCTTGATGCTGCGGATGCCATAGCGCTGCAAAACAACCTGGCGTGGCACTTTTCCCTTGCGGAACCCAGGAATATTGGCATTGCGGATAAACTGTTGCAGGGTCTTTTCATAGGCCTGCGAAGTAGACTCGGAGGGAATTTCAATCTCTAGCCCAAGCCGACTGGCCGGGAGTTTTTCCTGGGTAACTTTCATTCGATAATTTCTCGCAGCGTTGTTCAGAACAGCCCGTTCGGCATCGTCGCAATTAGCTATCGTAGCGGATTCTGTCTCAATCCGCATCTTGCTGTTGACACCGTTTCCACCTTTGGAACTAGCGCGAACCTCCCAGATCCTGCCTGAGTGCTTTGCCCTGAGCAAACCGGAAAAACAGATGAGTTAGAATACTGGCTTTGGAGTTGCCTCAAAATTCTATAAGCGTCTATCGCTAGGGCATTGGCTTAAGGCATACTCAACAGTACATCTTCTACTTGCGACTTGTACTAGCTACTCGCGCTGTTTGAACTGTTTCATTTGAACTGTTTCACATGACCGAAGACGGGAGGAAATGAGTTTGTCGCAATCCTATCGAGTTGCCATTTTGGGGGCGACAGGAGCCGTTGGAACGGAACTGCTGAGCCTGCTAGAGGAGCGCCGCTTTCCGCTGGCTGATTTGAAGCTGCTGGCATCTCCCCGCTCGGCTGGGCAGACGCTCACGTTCCAGGGAGAGGCTCTGACTGTAGAAGCGGTGGGCGATCGCGCGTTCGACAATATCGACATCGTGCTGGCCTCGGCAGGCGGCTCTACCTCCAAAGCTTGGGCAGATCGGATTGTGGCTGCTGGCGCAGTGATGATCGACAACTCCAGCGCCTTTCGGATGCACCCAACGGTTCCCCTGTTGGTGCCAGAAGTCAACCCTGGCGCAGCGGCCGAGCATTCTGGCATCATTGCGAATCCCAACTGTACGACCATTTTGATGAACGTGGCGGTCTACCCACTGCATCGCGTGCAACCCGTCCAGCGCATCATAGCAGCGACCTACCAGTCTGCCAGTGGAGCCGGGGCACGAGCGATGGAAGAGGTGCGGCTCCAAAGCCAGGCCATTTTGGACGGCAAAGCACCTGTGCCAGAAGTTTTGCCCTATCCGCTGGCGTTTAACCTGTTTCCTCACAACTCGCCCATGACTGAAACGGGGTATTGCGAGGAAGAAATGAAAATGGTGAACGAAACCCGCAAGATTTTTTCAGAGCCAAGTTTGCGGATTTCTGCGACCTGTGTTCGCGTCCCGGTCTTGCGGGCCCATTCCGAGGCCATCAACCTAGAGTTTGCCGCGCCCTTCAGCCCTGACCAAGCGAGAGAGATCTTGTCTCAGGCTCCTGGGGTCAAGCTTGTGGAAGACTGGCAGGCAAATTATTTTCCGATGCCGATGGATGCGACTGGACGGGATGAGGTGCTGGTCGGGCGGATTCGTCAGGATATTTCCCATCCTAACGGGCTAGAACTTTGGATCTGTGGCGACCAGATCCGCAAAGGAGCGGCGCTCAATGCGGTTCAGATTGCCGAGTTGCTGATTGAGAAAGACTGGCTGCGTCCGGCTGAGCGGGCGATCGCCACGCCACAGAGCTAGCGTTTCCGAATCCTGGAGCTAGAGACCTGATTATGACCATGTTTGGACGAGTCATTACGGCAATGGTGACCCCCTTTACCTCGGATGATGAGGTAGACTATGCCGCTGCCGAAGCTATGACTGATTACCTCGTTACCCACGGCAGCGATGGGCTAGTGGTATGCGGCACCACGGGCGAATCGCCAACATTAAGCTGGGATGAAGAGTATCAACTGTTTCAAGTTGTGCAGAAAGCGGCGGCTGGACGCGCTAAGATATTAGCGGGAACTGGATCGAACTCTACTAAAGAGGCGATCGCCGCGACTCAAAAAGCTGAAAAGCTCGGTTTGGATGGATCGCTTCAGGTCGTCCCGTACTACAATAAGCCGCCCCAGGAAGGGTTGTACCAACACTTTCGGGCGATCGCCAAGGCTTGCCCTGACCTAGCGATTATGTTGTACAACGTTCCGGGACGGACAGGGCAGAATCTCACCGCTGAGACCATTGTTCGGCTTTCCGAACTGCCTAATGTGGTCGCAGTCAAGGAAGCAAGTGGTAATCTTGACCAAGTGAGCCAGATTCGACGTTCTACGCCGATGTCCTTCGGTATTTACGCTGGCGATGATTCTCTAACATTGCCTATGCTGTCAATAGGGGGGCAAGGCGTGGTGAGCGTCGCTAGTCATCTAGTAGGTCTGAGTCTTCAAGAGATGATTCAGTCCTATGAGCAGGGTCAGGTTCAGCGTGCGGTTCAGATTCATCTCGAACTCTTTCCTCTGTTTAAGGCGCTGTTTGTGACTACGAACCCAATTCCGATCAAAGCTGCACTCAGGCTCCAGGGTTGGAAAGTTGGCGATGCTCGGTTACCATTGGCAGATGATCTTGCAGCGACAGAATCTTTGCTGAGCCGGGTGATGGCAGATTTGCATCTAGTTCCAGGAGCATAGCTAGCGCAAGAAGTTGGCAGCCGCCGATTAACATCAAGAAGGTTGGTCGCAAAGAACCCGTATCGCCTTGGCTAAGTACAGAGTTGGCATAGGGCAGTGGTGCGGCAAAGGGGTTAAGGGCACATCTAGATTTGGATAGATTTGGACAAAGGCGCTTAGATGTAGAACTGGGGCAGAACTCGCAGCAAGATTATGAAATTGATAATCCGATGACTCTTGCCACTGCACTCAGCCGACCCTGACTTTCGAGCGATCGCCCGAAGCATCTTCCTCAGGTTTCTTGAAAACTGAATATCAATTAGTACAAGTGGTACAAGCTTTTAGTGAAAGCTTTACAGTCTCGCAGGTTGAGGATTGCTTCCTTCCTCTAGCACTGGACCGTATCTGCTAAATATTAATTTCGCCAGGAAAGAGATCTTTCTGTTTATTAGCTTATAGACTTCTTCAGTGACTTATCTAACGCCTTTCACCATCTCACATCAGGTTTGCTTCCTTGGGTTGTTTAAGTTAAAGATCGAGTTAAAAAACTGCATTAGGACTGTCATTAAAGTGACCTTGATGGCAGTCCTAGCTTCAACAGAAAACACCCCCAACTTTGAACTCCTTTAGTCTTTATCGTCACTTTTGAAAGAGGTGAGAGCGCCTGTTTATTCATCCTGTTTATTTATATAGAGGCGATCGCTTGGAGGCAGCTTCTCTTCAATTTTTAAGGAATCTCAGGTTTTTGATAAATCTGAGAGAGGCTTCAAAGCTACGTTCGACTGTCGCTACCTTTTTGTCAATTTTTCCAATTCTTTTTTGTCAATTCTCTAAAGTTTCAAATCCAAACCTAGATCAAGGACCTACATGAGTCAAAACGACCAAAACTCCGCCCTCAAAATTATCCCTTTGGGAGGGCTGCATGAAATTGGTAAAAACACCTGCGTGTTTGAATATGCCGATGAAATTGTGTTGCTAGATGCAGGTCTGGCCTTTCCCACCGATGGAATGCACGGCGTAAATATCGTGCTGCCTGACACCACTTACCTGCGCGAAAATCGCCAGAAAATCAAGGGCATGATTGTCACGCATGGACACGAAGATCACATCGGCGGCATTCCCTTTCATCTCAAGCAGTTTGACATTCCGGTAATGTACGGGCCACGTCTGGCAATGGCGCTGCTAGAAGACAAGCTGGAAGAAGCAGGGGTTGCCGATCGCACGGAACTACGCACCGTTCGCCCCCGTGAAATGGTGCGGATTGGCAAATATTTCCTGGTAGAGTATATCCGCAATACCCACTCCATTGCGGATAGTTTCAGCGTGGCAATTCACACCCCCTTGGGCGTTGTGATTCATACCGGAGACTTCAAATTTGATCATACGCCTGTGGATGGCGAATACTTCGATATTCAGCGTCTTGCAGAGCATGGCGAGAAGGGTGTCCTGTGTCTAATTAGCGACTCGACCAACTCAGAAGTGCCCGGACACACTCCATCTGAACGCTCCGTCTTTCCCAATCTCGATCGCTACTTTAGTCAGGCAAAGGGACGGCTGATTGTCACCACCTTTGCTTCGTCGGTGCATCGGGTCAACATGATTTTGGAACTGGCGAAAAAACACGGGCGCGTCGTGTCGGTGCTGGGACGCTCGATGCTCAACGTCATTGCCCACGCCCGAAAACTGGGCTATATCAAGTGCGAGGACGATTTGTTCGTGCCGCTCAATATGGCCAACAAAATGCCCGATGAGAACGTGCTGATTTTGAGTACGGGGTCTCAAGGTGAGCCGATGGCTGCGATGACCCGGATTGCCAATCGGGAGCACAAGCAGATCCAGATCCGCAAAGGGGATACGGTGATCTTTTCGGCGAACCCGATTCCTGGCAACACCATCGCTGTCGTCAACACGATTGACAAGCTGATGATGCAGGGGGCAAACGTGATTTATGGCCGTGACAAGGGCATCCACGTTTCGGGACACGGCGCACAGGAAGACCAGAAGCTCATGCTGGCGCTGACGCGACCGAAATTCTTCCTGCCCGTTCATGGCGAACATCGAATGCTCGTTAAGCACGCGGAAACCGCCCAGAGCATGGGCATTCCCGCCGAGAATATGGTGATTATTGACAATGGGGATGTGGTGGAACTGACCCAAGACAGCATTCGGGTAGCGGGTAAAGTGCCGTCGGGAATCGAACTGGTGGATTCTTCACGCTCTGGCGTGGTGCATCAGCGTGTGCTGAAAGAGCGGCAGCAGCTTGCCGAAGATGGCGTGGTGACGATCGCCGCGACGATTGGCTGGAATGGTGAGTTGGTGTCTGTCCCTGCAATCCACCTGCGGGGGGTCGTGACTTCCGTGGAGAAATCTCGGCTGGAGCGCTCTGTGGTGCAAACCTTAGAAACCGTGCTGAGCGATCGCTGGAAAGAGGTGACTCACAATTTTGGCGACGGAGAAATTGACGTGGATTGGACGAAGCTACAGGCGACCCTGGAAGCCGAACTGCGCCGGCAGCTGCGCCGCGAGTTTCAACGGAGTCCGCTACTGGTGTTTTTAATGCAAACGCCAATTAAGCCCGTTTCAGTGTCCAACGGCACTCGTCGGCTAGAGGCAGAAAAGGTGGCTTCTTAGTGGCTTCTTATCTTAGTGGCTTCTTAGACGACAAGCGACTAGACGGCGGATAAGTTCATAGATCAAGCAAGACAAAGAGGGACACAGCCTATCAACTGCGTCCCTCTTTTGCTTGACAGAGATTAACCCTAGCAGATTGGGCAGATGCACTCAACTCAAAAATCTTGAGCGCTCTACCCAGCGGGCTTAACCACGATCCAGCGACCCGTCTGTGGATCGCGATAGGTTGTGAATGGGTTGGTTTTCAGGCTTTTTGGGCGATCGCCCGACGACTCGATCAGCGTAGCGGGCTGTGCAAACGGCGGGTTCTGGTTCTCCATAACGACGCACCCCAGAAGGCTTATTTAGGCGGGACTCTTAACCTAGATGAACGCCATTATAGGCAGCCCATTTTGCAGGTGGAAGCAGGGGAAAACCCCATATTTTCAAAATTCCAGACAATGGCTTCAAAGTGAAAACCGAGGCTATCCCTTCGCCGCCTTTGCCTCCAAACTTTCCAGACGGCTCTTGAGCGTTTGATTATCCTTTTTGAGCTGATCCAGCTCTTGTTGAAGTTTCTTTACAGCCTGATCCTGACCCGCATTTTTCATCACCCGCTGTACTGCTTCTTCGGCAATACGGCGGACGCGACCATCGGGGGTGCGGTCTGCAAGCGATTGCAGCACTGTAGCAGCGCGGGTGGTTTGCATTTGCCCCAAGGCCATCACCACGGACACCTGGGTCAAAAAGAACGACTCATCCGATAACTCCCGCAGCCGATCGAGAATGCGCTCGACCTGGGGTTTTTCTTGCCCAAGGGACACCGCCCCCAGCGCCCGAATTGCGGCCAGTCGAAGGGCTTGGGGTGTGCCCATCGCCGTGTAGTCCAAAATTAGCTCCAGCGCCGCTGCCGATTCTTTCAGCTTGCTCAAGCCGCCGATGGCCCCACTGCGAACCGTTTCGTTCCACCCGGCGCGGGTGTCCAGCACCTCTCGAAACAGCTTGATTACCTTTTCTTCTTTGGACTTGCCGTTGAGCGGGCTGGCAGCCACCGTGCCGAGCGATCGCAGCGCTGCGGCCTCTACGTAGTAGCTGGGGTCGCCCTTTTCGGCCACGGTCTTAATTGCCTTATAGCTCTCCTGGGTTTTTATCTGGGCTAGCGCTTCGACGACCGACCGCCGCACTCGCGCATCGGCATCCTTTAACCCTTCTAGCAGTGCTTCTAGCGATTGATCCAGCTTGATTGAAGCCAGTTCTGCGGCCACCTCTGCCCGCACGCCCCAAAACGGATCGTGCGCTAGGGCGTGACCCAGGGCTTTCACGGCTTCCAGGTTGCCTTTTTTGGCAAGGGCGATCGCCGCATAGATCCGAGAAACCGGGTCAGGATCATGCTTCAACTGCGCTTTTAGCTCTGCCACGCCATAGTCCAGCGTCACCTCTTTCAAAACGTGATTGCCGACATCAAAGCTGACGAACTGCGGCTTTTCGTCGAGCGGAAAATAGAAGGACTGTTCTCGCTCATGAATCCGCACGGTGAAGGTTTTGAGCGTCGCTGAGGGCTTGGCCGCCTTGTCCTTACCTTTGCCCTCTTCCTCTTTGGCATAGCCAAAGCCAATGGGAATTTTCAGGTCAAACAGGTCACTTCTAAGATCGGTATCGCCATCGGTTGCCTGGGTTTGCACCACCGTCACCTTTGCCAGCTTGCTGTCGCCATCCCAGCTATAGGACACTTTGTAGTCGGGATGTCCGCCGCGATAGACATACTGATCAAACAGAAATTGCAAATTCCGCCCGGTCGCCTTTTCGATCGCCCGCAGCAGGTCAACCGTTTCCACCGTTTTGTGGGCATTGTCGTTGACAAAGGTATGAACCGCATCGAAGAATTCTTCATCGCCCAACTCCCGGCGGATCATGTGATACACGCAGGAGCCTTTTTCGTACAGGTGGCGATCGTATAGCTCGATCGCCTCCCGATAAACGTGGGTCACAATCGGGCGACGATAGCGGCTACTGTCTTCAGATATATAGCTGCGGGCCTCATTCAGCCGATAGTAGGCGGCATCGTCGGCGGTGTATTCATGCTCCGTCCACAGCACTTCGGAATAGGAGGCCATGCCCTCTTTGATCCAGGCGTGGCTCCAGTGCTTAATCACCACCAAATCTCCAAACCACTGGTGGGCCAGTTCGTGCGCCACAAGCGCCTCGGTGCTGCGGTTGTCTAGGGCGGCGCGTTCGTCAATCAGGCAGCGATCGGTCAGCAGCGTGGTGGATGTATTTTCCATCCCGCCAAAGATGAAGTCATCGACACAGACCTGGGCGTATTTGGGGAAGGGGTAGGCGTAGCCGAAGGTCTGGCTAAAGAACTCAATCATTTGGGGTGTTTTGCCCATGCTGCGGCGGGCATCGTCCTCCCGTCCTTTTTCTACGTAATAGGTGACGGGTTTGCCGTGCCACTCGTCACGCAATTCGGCAAAGTCACCCACCGCCAGCGTCATCAGGTAGGTGGGATGCACCTCTTTTTGGAACCAGTGGTAGATCTTGCTGTCTCCATCCTCGATGGTCTCCAGCAGTTCGCCGTTGGAAATTGCCAACAGGTGTTTTGGTACACGCACGCGGATTTCGCTAGTGGCGAGTTGCCCCGGATAGTCGAAACAGGGAAACCAGAAGCGCGAGTCTTCGTCTTCACCCTGAGTCCACACCTGCACAGGCTTTTGGGGATAGTGCTGGTCGGGTGCGATGAAGTAGAGTCCGCGCTGGGGGTGGTCGTTGCTGTAGGTGATTTCTAGCGTGATGGGTTTGCCGGAGCGGGTGGGGTCTTTGAGAGAAACCTGGAGTTGTTCGCCGTCGTAGTCAAAGTGCAGCTTGTGCTTGCCTGCTTTGACGGAATGAATGTCTAGCTTGACCGCATCCAGCGTCAGCCGCTCAATGCCGTTTCGCACCGGGTTGAGCCGAATGGCGCAGGTGCCGCTGTAGCGCTGGTGGGCGAGGTCGAGATCCAGATCTAGGGCAATATGCTCGACCTGACCGGGGCGATCGGGGTTGTAATGAGGGCGGGCACCGGGCAACTCGAAAGAGCGGTAGCCATTATTATCTAGAGCGGTGGCGTAGACAGATTGGTAGACAGACTGATGGATCGTGCGGCGAGAGGACTGAGACATGCAATCAACCTGGAAAATGCAACGACGAGGGTGTGAGGGAAGCGGGACTGGGCAAGGACGGGGCAAATTCGGGGCAAATTTAATTCGAGACAGACTATCAGGATGGCATCTGACGTGGCAATAGGAGGAAGCAATGGGAGGAGGCAATGGAAGGAAGCAATGGAAGGAGGCATTGGGAGGAGCAGAAGCGCTTGCGATCGGGCGCATCCCAGTTCTGCAAGTTTGCCCTCATCCTCCAGCCCCTTCTCCCAAAGCGGGAGAAGGTGAGCCGGATTGGAAGTCCCTCTGCCGCCTTGGGATAGGACTTTAGGGTGAGGGTTACAAAAGTGGGATGCACTCCCTGCGATCGCCCCACCTGGCATCCCCCTGCTGACGTTCTGCTGAGGCTCTGCATCCCTTCTGCTGAGGCTCTGCCAGACCTTTGCCAACAAGACGAGCGATCGCAGCTTGGAAGGCAAGTCTAGAAGCTCAAATCTGAAAACCAGATCAGGGAAACCCATTGGCAAGGCAGATTGGGGAGGCAAATCCCGCAAAGCAGCCCTACGCACAGATGAAGTCCGTATGGGTTGATATCCGTATGGGTTGATACGGAGGCCAGCGAAAGCCATTGGCACAGATTGGCGGCAGGCAGTGTCCGTAGTTTCCACGCCCTTGCCTGACCCGAAATGTCTTCAGGCTCGTCCAGTCTATTGCTTAGATTAGCGCGGGAAACCAGTGATGAGATCGTTTCGCAGCTACGGAGTATAGCTGTTGATTCGTCAAGGGGGCGATCGCCCTTCATTACTCCTTCACATTTTTCTGCGAATGCTGACAAATTTTTTACCAAAATTCTGGCGATTTCCAGGGGATCGCAGGGCACTTTAAAGTCTGAAATGGTGCATCCCCCGCAATCAGACTGCATTCTGCCCCATCTGCTGATCTAAGTGCAATGTTGCTGCGTCAAGCAAACCGTCTGAAGTCAAAATCGTTGTCTAACCTCCAGCGGGGCAGCCATCGGCTGTGGCGAGAGCGGCGTATCTGGCTGACGGCGATCGCCGTGGCAGGTGGCGTATTGGGGCTGCGCTGGCTGGGTGGGCTGCAATTTTTGGAACTGGCAGCGCTGGATCGCGCCTTTCGCCTGCGTCCGGCCGATCCCGTGGATGAGCGCATCGTCATCGTCGGCATTAATGACATCGACATTCAAAACCTGCGCGACTGGCCCATTTCCGATCGGGTGATGGCGGATTTGCTCCAAAAAATTAAATCCTACCAACCCCGCGCCATTGGGCTGGACATCTACCGCGAATTTTCGGTAGGCGAGGGCGGCGACGAACTCAAGGCGGTGTTTCGCACCACGCCAAATCTCATCGGCATCGAGAAAATCGCTGACTCGACGAGTCCGGGTGTAGAGCCGCCCAAACTGCTGAAGCAAGCAGGGCAAGTGGGGTTTAACAATGTCGTGACCGATAGCGACAACCGGGTGCGGCGGGTAATTCTGTATTGGGGCGTAAACGGCGAACTGCGCCGCAGTTTTGCGCTGAAGCTGGCGCTTTTGTACCTGCAAGACTGGGGCATCAATACCCAGCCTGCGCCTGACAATCCTGCTGAGGTGAAGTTGGGGCAGTCGGTGTTGCGGCGACTGGGTCGCAACGATGGGGGCTATGTGCGGGCAGACGATGGCGGCTATCAAATTCTGGCGAACACGCGCAGCTCTAGCTACCGCACGGTGTCGCTGACTGAAGTGCTAAATGGCGAGGTCGATCCGGCGCTGATGCGCGATCGCATCGTTTTGATTGGCTCCACCGCCGAAAGCCTGAATGATTTCTTTTTCAACTCCTACAGCCGGGAAATGAACGGCACCGTGCAGCGCATTCCTGGAGTAGCGCTCCACGCCAACTTCATCAGCCAACTGCTGGATGCGGCGCTG
Organism: Thermoleptolyngbya oregonensis NK1-22; assembly: GCF_032705245.1. Taxonomy (GTDB): domain Bacteria; phylum Cyanobacteriota; class Cyanobacteriia; order Elainellales; family Elainellaceae; genus Thermoleptolyngbya; species Thermoleptolyngbya sichuanensis. Next base: position 4,785,021 of record NZ_CP053540.1, on the reverse strand, counting down.
TATGGGCGATCGCCCTTGCAGGTTTGGCTCTCTCCGGTGGAATGGATCTGGATTTTGGGCTGGTCGCTGGTGGGTGCGGTTGTAAGCTGGCGATTTCGCCACCCGGCAAAGCTGGCTATTTCCTTACTGGGAACCAGCAGCTTTCTGTTAGGGAGCTGCTACCTGGCCTTTCTTCAGGGGTGGTGGATTCCGCTAGTGCCGCCGCTGCTGGCGCTGGTTGGGTCTAGCGGCGTGATTACGAGCTACATTGCCTACCTCAAAGAGGAACTCAAAAAATCCAAAGAGTTTCTCAGTTCGGTCATTCATATGATTCCCGATCCGGTGTTTGTCAAAGATCGGCAGGGGCGGTGGATTGTGCTAAACGAAGCCTTCTGCCGCTTTGTGGGCTATCCGCTCGAAACACTGCTCGACAAAACCGACCACGACATTTTCCCGCCCCATCAGGCCAATTTCCTACGGCAGCATGATGAGAGCGTGTTTGAAACAGGGTTGGACAGCGAGAGCGAGGAAGAATTTACCAGCGCCGATGGAGCGCATTATCTAACGGCAACCAAGCGATCGCTCCACAAAGACGCTGCGGGTAATACCTTCCTGGTGGGCGTGATTCGAGACATCACCCAGCGCAAGCAGATGGAAGAAGAACTGCGCCGCACCGCTGCGGAATTGGTGCGCTCCAACGCTGAGCTAAAACAGGCGCAATACCACCTGCAACACCTGGCCTATCACGACAGCCTGACGGGATTGCCCAATCGCCAGCTATTGTGCGATCGCCTCTTGCAATCGCTCCTCTGGGCGCAAGAACACGACCAGCTTGTTGCGGTGCTGTTCCTGGATCTGGACGGCTTTAAGCACATCAACGACACCTACGGCCACGCAATGGGCAATCTGCTGCTCAAAGCCGTAGCTCAGCGCCTCTCTCGCTGCTTGCGGAATAGCGACACCGTAGCCCGGTTTGGCGGCGACGAATTTGTAGTGCTGCTGCCGGCCATTCCCCATGTGCAAGACGTGACCCGCGTTGCCGAAAAGATTCTCGATACGCTATCCCAAAGCTTTGCGCTAGAAGGTGAGTCAATTCTTGTCACCACGAGCATCGGCATCAGCCTCTATCCCACCCACGGCGACGACCCCGAAACCTTGCTCAAGCAAGCAGACCTGGCCATGTATCAGGCTAAGCAGGCTGGCAAGCGGCAGTATGCGCTGCCTGTAGAGGTGGAGAAGAGAGCGTCCTAAGGTTGTGAGAAATCAAATACCGCCGACAAACCGCCCCGGACTCAGCAGCCTGTCTGGATCGAACTGCTGCTTAATGCCGCGCATCAGCCCAAGAGCGTTGCCGGGATAGCCCCACCCGTCGATCTGCTGTTTCAGGTCAACAGGGGCGGCCAGGAGGGAGAGGAAGCCACCCTGGGCTTCGCAGAGACGGCGCAGATCCAGCAGGTGGCTGGTGCTGGGCGGATCAGCGAACCGGAGCAGCCCCAAACCGCTGCCTGCGTGAATCGTGCCGTAGGACAGCGAGGGAAACTGGTCGGCAATTTTTTCCAGGGTTGCGGCGGCCTGATTGGGCAAGACTCCGATTTTGCAAGTGAGGGAAGGAGCGGTCTCCCACAGGGCTTGCAATGTTTGCCACAAGGATGCCTCAGCAGCGTCGGTGTAGGTGGACTCGACGAGAGCGGCGGCCTGGGCAAACTGGCGGAACTGGGTGGCCTGGGCATCTAGCGAAACGGCAAGACCCTGAAACTGCACCACTAGCCCCAGCCCTGCATGACCGAGGTGCTGCATAGCGACTGGGGCAACCAGTTCCACGGCAACTGGCGCAAGCGCAGAGGAGAGGAGTGCCTGGGTAACGCGGGCGATCGCCTCTCGTTCTCCTGCTAGCACCAGCGTTTTCGAGGCTTCGGGCAAGGGATAGACGCGAAAGGTGACTTCTGTAAGGATGCCCAGCGTGCCCCAGGAGCCTGTGAACAGCTTCATCAGATCATAGCCTGCCACGTTTTTCACCACGCGCCCGCCGGCCCTGGCGATTTCGCCATCCGCCCGCACCAAGGTCACGCCGATTAGCAAATCTCGCACGCCGCCGTAGCGATGGCGCAGGGAGCCGCTATCGGCTGTGGCAATGATGCCGCCGAGGGTGGCTGCGTCGCCATAGGACGGGTTGAGCGGCAAAAACTGGTTTTGTCGAGCTAGGTGTGCCTGCAAGTCGGCCAGCCGCATTCCGGCCTGCGCGGTAACCGTGAGATCCCCGGCTGCATGGTCGATCAGCTGGTTCATCCGGGCCGTGCTGATGCCGACCTGTATGCTGTCTGATACGCCGCCCCAGTGCAGCTTGGTGCCTGTGCCAAAGGGGAGCGATCGCCCTTTTTGCGCGTTCAATGCTTTCACCACAGCGGCAAGCTGGGCGGGCGAATCTGGCTCCACAATGCATTCGGGTATGCCACCAGGGGCGATCGCCTGAGACAGTTGCGCCTTCAGTGCTGGCGCGACCGTTTCCCAAACCGAGAGTTGCTCAGCGCCGACCAGAGATTGGAGACTGGGGACAAATTTGCTCATAAAATCCAGGTAACAGATCCAGGAAATGCTTCATGATCAGGCCATGCAAACGACCCGCTGACCATCCTCCCATGAGGGGTCGTTTTTGCAGCGTCAGTTTTTTTCAGGGCAAGTCCAACCCCGCTCCTTTTCTCATGAATTGCGTCTACAGGTTTGCCATCCAGGACTGAGAGCGTAATTCTGACTATGACTCGTGCCATGACTCATGACGTTGCCAGCCCAGTGACTCAGCCGCCCCTGCTCAAAGATGAGATTCAGCAAGCTTTTATTATTGCGTATCGGGAAGAGACTGAGCCGCTAGAGCAAGCGCTGGCCAATGAAGGCTGGCAGGTCAAGCTATTTCGCAATGAGCGATCGCCCGACTCCTCCTGTGCCGCCATCTATTGCTGCATGATGAACCACCGTCGAGCCTGGGTGCAGGCGGCGGCAGAACCCCGGCCGACCCTAATCGTCGAAGCGGATTTTGTGCCCGTGGTTGGGATGTCGTCTCTGCCGCTGCCGATGGATCTGTCTCAGCCCTCCACCGGACTCTGCTGGCTTTACACCTGCGCGGCACAGGTCTATAGCCTCAGTCCTGACGGCTTTGCGGAGGGATTTTCGACCTCGCTAGTGGCCTACGTCGTCACGCCTGCTGCCGCCCGCTGCCTTTGTGGCCTGGCTGACTGGGTGCATGAGCATCACGGCACGGGCTATTTCAATTTCGACTCCGAGGTGGATAAATACCTGCGATCGCACGGCTTCAAAAACTACATCAGCTTTCGCAACTATGGCGAACACGGCGGCATCCCCAACCCAGAGCATCGTCAGCATGGTATCAGCGGCATCCACCGCGCCGACGTGCTGGCCGGGCCGCTAGCCTTTCGCCCCCTCTACGCCGGAACCGGACACCAGTGGCGATCGCGCTATCTCTGGATTCGCCTCAACGCCCGCCTCAAAGGGATCGGGCGGCTTCTGCTGGGGCGTTTTCTCCGACCCAAGATCCTCCGCAAAGCCAGCGCCCCAGGACGAATGCTGCAATGGGCGATCGCCCGTCAACTCATCCGGCGGCTTTGAGGGAAGCGTGGCGCAGTAGCGAGTCTTTAGAAGGAGCGCAGGAGAGAGTGGAATTGGCACGAGCGTTCTAAAAACTCGCTTCTAATCCTCTGTTCTAATCCTCTCTAATCCTCTGTCGCTCTTCCGTTATCACTCTTCCGTGGATTCCGGCGGCCGATATCCCCGCTCATAGGCATAGCGGATTAGCTGCGAGCGGTTTTCTAGCTCCAGCTTGCTGAGAATATTGCTGAGATGGGTCTGCACCGTGCGCGGGCTGACGAAGAGACGCTCGCCAATTTGCTTGTTGGTATAGCCCTGGATCACTTCAGCAAACACCTTTTCCTCCGCTGGCGTGAGGGGAAGCGGGGTCGGCGTAGCAGGGCGATCGCCCGCCGCAGCACTGACGCTGACCGACTGCTGCATCAGCCGCACAATTTCGGAGTGAATCCGGCGCGATCGCTCCAGTTGGGCCTCGATCTTGGCGACTAGCTCCTTCGGCTCGAAGGGCTTTGCCAGATAGTCGTCTGCGCCCATCTGGTGGCCCTGCACCCGGTCGTCCACTTCCTTGCGGCTAGAGAGAAAGATAAAAGGCACGAGTTGCCCCGTGCGGCTGGCCCGCAGGCGGCGACAAAACTCCAGCCCGTCCATCTCTGGCATTAGCACATCCGAAACCACCAGATCGGGCGGATGCTGCTCAAACAAGGTCAACCCTTCCAGCCCAGACCGGGCTTCTTGCACCAAGTAGCCCTGATTTTGCAAGTATCGGGTGAGCGCTGTCCGCAAGGTGGTGTCGTCATCTACGATCAAAATGCGTTTCATATCAGCTACCCAGTTCCAACCCTGCCAACAGCATCACAGGTTCCTTTTGCATACATCGAGATCTTCTATCGAGCCATCATAGCGGCTGAGACTTGAATTGAGACAGGGTGCGATCGCACTCCCTAGCTCCCGAACTAACCTGCTAATTCTTCTTAAGCAATCCCGTTCAACGGAATAAACTTTTAAGGATGAGTTTTGGGGACGGTCAAGCTTCCTAAGTTTTCCAAATCATTTTTCAAATCAGCGGACATTCAGCAAAATTATCAGATAAATCTGACAAAACAGTGACATCACCCAAAGACATCCTCATCTTTAGGATTTTTTTGCCTTTTTTTGCGGTTGCCCCACCGTTGATTGTCTTAGATGAACAGTTCCTCCGATTCATCTTTGAGAAATTGAGCAATTGCAAGTTTGAGATATCATGCCCCTGGCTCAAAAAACCTGGCACGCTGCCTCAAGGAAGCACTCTTGTCGAGAAACTTTGGAGAAACTGATCCGAAAGCTGCTCACTCTTGGGCATTCTGGCTCTTCTCTCCTCCACTAAACTAGCCAAGAATCGTTGATTTATCACTTAGGAGTCGGCAACGCTCTATGTATGAAAAGATTATTCCCCCAACCGAGGGTTCACGCATCACGTTTGAGAACGGTGAGCCACAGGTTCCTGACAACCCTATCATTCCCTTTATTCGAGGCGACGGCACAGGCGTAGACATTTGGCCTGCGGCTCAGAAGGTGTTTGATGCGGCCGTGGCAAAAGCCTATAGCGGGCAGCGCCAGATTGTCTGGTTCAAGGTGTATGCAGGCGATGAAGCTTGCGAACTCTACGGCACCTATCAATACCTCCCAGAAGATACGCTGGCGGCAATTCGAGAATATGGCGTGGCGATCAAAGGGCCGCTGACTACGCCCGTCGGCGGCGGCATTCGTTCGCTAAACGTTGCCCTGCGGCAAATTTTTGACCTGTACGCCTGCATTCGCCCGTGTAAATACTATGCAGGCACGCCCTCACCCCACAAAACGCCTGAAAAGCTGGATGTGATTATCTATCGGGAAAACACCGAAGATATCTACCTGGGCATTGAATGGAAGCAGGGCAGTGAAGTGGGCGATCGCCTCATCAAGATCCTCAATGAAGACCTGATTCCCGCCACCCCCGAACACGGCAAAAAACGCATCCCCTTGGATTCGGGCATTGGCATCAAGCCCATCAGCAAAACGGGTTCCCAGCGACTCGTGCGCCGCGCCATTCGCCACGCCCTGCGCCTGCCCAAAAATAAGCAGATGGTGACGCTGGTTCACAAGGGCAACATCATGAAATACACCGAAGGCGCATTCCGCGATTGGGGCTACGAACTGGCCACCAGCGAGTTTCGCGCTGAGTGCATCACAGAACGGGAATCCTGGATTTTGGGCAACAAGGAGAAAAATCCCGACCTCAGTATCGAAGACAATGCCCGCATGATCGATCCGGGCTATGACGCGCTGACGGCGGAGAAAAAGGCGCAAATCTGCGACGAGGTACAATCCGTCCTCGATGCCATTTGGGACACCCACGGCAGCGGCCAGTGGAAAGACAAAATTATGGTCAACGACCGCATCGCCGACAGCATCTTTCAGCAAATCCAGACGCGCCCTGATGAATATTCCATCCTGGCGACGATGAACCTAAACGGCGACTATCTCTCTGACGCGGCAGCGGCTGTCGTTGGCGGGCTAGGCATGGGCCCCGGCGCGAACATTGGCGACTCTGCTGCCATCTTCGAGGCGACCCACGGCACCGCGCCCAAGCACGCAGGACTAGACCGCATTAACCCTGGCTCCGTCATCCTCTCTGGGGTGATGATGCTGGAGTATATGGGCTGGCAGGAAGCGGCCGACCTGATTAAGAAAGGCATCGGCGGCGCGATCTCGGCCGGCGAAGTCACCTACGACCTGGCCCGACTGATGGAGCCACCCGTAGAGCCGCTGAAATGTTCTGAGTTTGCCGATGCCATCATCCGCCATTTCTAACAGCGTCCATGAGCGTGTTTTCATGAATGCGTTTTCATGAATGCTTTGTTCGGGACGGCCGACTAATGCAACGAAACTAATGCAACGAAACTAATGCAACGAAATGGTGTGTAGCTGTCCGTTTGCCACACACCATTTCCGCTCAGTTTAATGGACAGGTGAAACAGCGCCGAGGGTTTGGAAGACTTGCAAATCGCTGCCAGAACGGGCGCTTATGGATTCGAGAACGTGTTGAACTCGCCATTGCGAGGCCGGGACGGAGCCGAAAACGGAGCCGCTTCAACCGTAGGGGGCTGAGCAGGCTGTGTGGGAGCCGTATAGAAGTCGCGCCCGTCAAACTGGGGTTGCGGCGGCACTGCGGAGTTGCCGCTTGGGAAGCCCACTGCGCCCGCCCCTGAAATCCCTGAGCCTGAAATGGAGGAATCAGGCACGGGCAAACCGGACGGAAGGGGCGCAGGCGCACCGATCGGTTGACCCAGTGTGCCCGTCGGCAGGGGCTGAACCCCTAATGGCGGCAGGTAGCCCGTGCTGCCCGGTGGTGGCGAGGTGCGGGGCAGATAGGGGCCCGGTAGCGTGGGCGTAGAAAAGGCTGGGGTGAGGGAGGGTTGGCTCAGAGGTTGGGCGGGTTCTCCAGGAATAGGTTGCAGGACGGAGCCGCTGGGAACGGTGGCGGGGATTCTGGGGGAAGTGCCAGATGAACCTGCTGGAGACGGCTCGACTGTAGAAGGTGGGCTGCTGGAGCCTGCCTGACGCTGGAGCGCTGATTCCAGTGGGCTAACGGGGAGAACTGGTTGAGATGGCGTAGAGCCGGGAATAGGGCTGCTCACTGTGCCCACTGTACCCACTGTGCCAGCAGGGGCGATCGCCGGACTCGGCAATATAGAACTGGTCGTGGGCGAAACGGTGATTGTGTTCAGGATTGGGTCTGGCTTGGCTGAACCACTGGACGAGCGGCTGGCTGTGGGGGCAGGGTTCAGCAACAGGAGGTCTGTGGGGGCGATCGCCGACGATGCAGGCAGACTAGAGGCGGAACCTGCTTGGCTCGGCGACTTGAGCGCATCGGGCAGGTCGCTAGGAGAAACGAGCGGCTCCTCTAGCGCCAGAGGTGTTCCCGTTGGAAATCGACGCGCTCCCAGCACGGGCAGGTTGTCAATGTCGATTTGAGCGCGATCGCCCAGGGATCGACCTTGCCCCGTTGGGTTTAACTCAAAGAGACCCGGTGGCAGGGCAATGTTTCCAGACGAGTCGGCACCGAATTCTAGGGGGCGATCGCCTAACCAATCGGACAGCAAAGCAGGACGCTGCCAATAGGCCCAGGCCAACGCCAGCGCCAGCACAGGCACCGCCGCCGACAGCCAGACTCTAGGGCGCAGGAGCAAGCGCGCTCGGCTACGAGAGTAGCGATGGGTTCGAGAAAACCGAATGGGCGAAGGCATAACCCAAAAGACAATAAAAACGGCAAAGGGAAATGACTCAATTTAACGGGGCTTGAACGGGGGCTTGAACGGGGGCTGATGCGCCTACAAGTTGAAAGCTTAAGAATTCTGAAGATAAAAGTACGCCAGTAGTGCGCCAGTAGATTGTCTGATCGGTTTGACATTGCACCAGCTTGAAACGTTACGCCAGCTAAAGAACCGAGCAAGGCAAGCCATAAAAAGACCCCTCGATTCTATCAGCGACCCCCAAAACCGCCATAAACTTAACCAGAGCTTTGTAGTTCCTTCACATAAGGCTTCCTGAAAATCATTTCCTTAAAAAAATTACGGGTTTTGCAAAGAATCGGTGAACTGTGGCCCGCGCCCAATCATTCCAGAATGCCTGCGGGAAGAAGGCAGCACTTTCTGGAAGCGCTATTCTTAAAAGGCGTGAACATATATCCTTAGTATCTGTAGGAAGTATTCGTAGGATCTGTGGATATTGCGGCAGTCTCTAAAGTCCAGACGAAAAAGTCAGACGAAAGTCAAGTGTTTGAAGCCGTCTGATTGCTGCCATGTAAAGGCGCAACGTGGCTATCTACAGGCTGTCTACAGGCTATCTAAGGCATCCAGCGCTGACCGACAGGAGAAACGGCTGTGAACATCTTTGGGATTGGTCTGCCAGAAATGGCGGTGATTATGATTCTGGCGCTGCTGATCTTTGGCCCGAAAAAACTGCCAGAGATTGGGCGCAGCTTGGGCAAGGCGATCAAGGGCTTCCAGGATGCGTCTCGCGAGTTTCAGGAAGAGTTTAAGAAGGAAGCAGAGCAAATCGAGAAAACCATCAGCCAACCGATGGAAGCCAAGCTAGAGCCGCCCGCGCAAAAGGTTCTCTCGGCAACGGAGACGGCTGAGCCGACGGATGCTGAAGTGATCGCGCCCGTCGAAGAAGATGCCGCCAGCCCTTCCCAACCCGGCTAGACGATGGGGGAGTCTCGTGATGTGGCGATCGCCCCTACGCCTCAGCTCATTGTGGGTCTGGGCAATCCGGGCGCTAAGTATGACCGCACCCGGCACAATGTCGGATTTATGCTGGTGGACGAGCTAGCCCGCTCCTGGCAGATCAACCTGGCAGACCACAAAAAATTTCAGGGCATTTTTGGGGAAGGCACTGGCCCGCACCGCGACAAAATTCGACTGCTCAAGCCCCAGACCTACATGAACCTGTCGGGTCAGTCGATTCGTGCGGTGGTGGATTGGTACAAGCTCTCGCCGGAGTCCGTGCTGGTGGTTTACGACGATATGGATTTGCCGCTGGGTCGGCTGCGGTTGCGGCTATCGGGTTCCGCAGGCGGACACAACGGCATGAAGTCCATCATTTCGCACCTAGGCACGCAAAATTTTCCGCGCCTCCGCATCGGTATCGGCAAGCCCAAAACCGCCGCCCCCGAAGACAAAGACACGGTTTCTCATGTGTTAGGGCAGTTTTCCAAGGCGGAAACAGAGGTTTTGACCGAAGTGCTGCGGCTGTGCGAAGCGGCGATCGCCCTCAGTCTCAAGCAAAGCACCGAAAAAGCCATGAGCCTTTATAACAACCGAATTGCGGGCAGCTAGCGGCGAGGGCAGCAGAGATCAGAGGATGGGACTAAATGCCAGACGCTCATGCCAGACGCTCATGCCAGACGCTCATGCCAGACGCTCACGCAAGACGCTCACGCAAGACGCTCACGCAAGACGCGCTATGTCCCGAAACCTGACCTCTGCATTCCGCTATGAGTAGGCGCGATGGGCCAGCCATTCTTCAACGTCAGCCTGAGACTCTAGGGAACTTGCTTCGCCAGAAATCGGGTCATAGACATGCCACAGCACCTTTTGGGTGGTGCGATCGCAGTCTTGCCAGATGCGGGGTTGGAGTGAGGCGAGGGATTCAGCGCTGGGCGCAGTCCATTTAATGTTCATGAAACAGCAGTCCTTCGGAAATCAAAAACGGATCACGAAACCAAGATGCAGCGTGGGTGAAGGGGCAGCATTGCGTCTGGACAGTCGCAGGTTGCCCGCGCAGTGGGCAGAGAACCCTACCAAAGCAAAAACTAACCCGTTGGCAAATAACCCTTAGGGAAGAGGCGATCGCCCCACAGGTGCTAGCCAACTGGTTTCACTGAGAAAATAATACTGTGTCCTCAGATACAGAACAATGCTTTTGGGGAAAATCACCCAGGGAGGTTCACCCAGTCGGATAGACGAGCGTGGGAACCACGAATGTCGTGATGACAAATAGGATTGCAAACAGGGATTGCAAACAGGGATTGCAAACAGGGATTGCAAATGGCTGTACCCGATTGTGCTGAATCCCGCATTGTGCCGAATCCCGCCGAATCATGCCAGATTATGCCGGATTATGCGGATGCGCGGCGGTTTGCTCAGTCGATTCAGCTTGCGTCTGTAAACAATGCTCATGAAACAATGCTCGTTATCCGCGCCGTTCAACGACTCGCACAGGGGGTCTAATATAGAGAAAGATAAACTTATGTCGATGCCGCCTCGTCATTCTCTGCCATGCCTTCTCAAACCACCTCGTCTATTTTTGTCGAAAAGAAAAAGCTGTCGAAGCCGCCGCTGGAGCTACATTACCTGGGCGATCGCGTACTGAGGCAGCCTGCCAAGCGCATTACCAAAGTGGACGACGAGGTGCGCCAACTGGCGCGGCAAATGCTGCAAACCATGTACAGCGAAGACGGCATTGGTCTGGCGGCTCCCCAGGTCGGGGTTCACAAGCAGCTCATTGTGATTGACATTCATCTGGATGAACCCAAGACCCCACCGCTGGTGCTGATCAACCCCAGCATCACGCGCCAGAGCAGCAAAACCTGCGTGATTCAGGAGGGCTGTCTGAGCATTCCGGGCGTATTTCTGGACGTGACTCGCCCAGAAGAGGTTGAGGTGTCCTACAAAGACGAGATGGGCCGCCCGCAAAAGCTGGTGGCCAACGATCTGCTGGCGCGGGTCATTTTGCATGAAATGGATCACCTGAACGGCGTGATGTTTGTAGACCGGGTGGACAACGCCCTGGCGCTGAACCAGGAGCTAAGCAAGAATGGCTTTTCGGTGCAGGCTGTGAAGCCCGTTGCCTGAGATCCGTCTCGATTGACCGCTGCCACCGTCCGCCCATCCCTCCGTCCTTATGATGACTCCCAAAAGCGGCCTGTTTCTTGCAGGCTCCTGTATTGCGGCGATCGCCGCCATTGGTTCCATCTTCGAGCTGACCTCCAAAACTCCCCAACTAGGGACAGCGCCCACGGGCATTATTCTGGCGCTTAGCATTCCTCTAACGGTGCTGCTGTTTTTGGCGGCCGTCCGCGATGCCCGAGCAAACCAGTGACGGACTTTGTGCCCCAGGTCGCCTATCTGCGGCTATGTGCCCCGACGGGCGCAGCCCCGGCAGATGTGGTGTATCCCCTACCGCTGACGCGAGAGGTGCGGCTGGGGCGCGATCCAGACTGCCAAATTGTGGTGGATTCGGCGGCCTATAGCGGGGTTTCCCGGTTTCATGCCTGCATCGAAGCCACGCCTGACCGAGTGGGCTGGCAACTCCGTGACTTGGAAAGCACGAACGGAACTTACCTGAATGGGCGACTCCTGCATCAGGCAGAGCGGCTGCGGGCGGGCGATCGCCTCTCCTTGGGCCAGCGCGGGCCGCAGTTTGTGTTTGAGCTGCGCCCGGTCCAGTCGGCGGATGATGCTTCGATCACGGATGCCCGCCTGATTCCCACTGTGTCGAGCGATTTGCAGGCAGAGGCCGATTTGCTAGACCCGCCGGAAGATGCAGGGCTTGCCGATGAAGGCATCACCGTCAGCCAGTTGTTTCCCATCCTTTCTACTGGAACCGATCTGCTCCAGCGGGCTTACCTAGTGCCGGGAATCATCACCGTCAGCTTTGTAGTGCTGCTGTTTATTGCGGTAGGCAATCCGCCCGTGTTTAATGTCACGCTGGCGACCTATCTGGCGATCGCCGCCTATTACGTGGTCTACCAGCTTTGCGGCAAGCCCAAACCCTTATGGTGGCTGTTGGGGGCGGCGCTGATGATGGTGGTGCTGCTGCTCAGCCCGGTGCTGAACCTGTTTATCTACGTGTTCCAAGACCTGCTGCCCGGAGACATTCCCACCCGGTTTTCTGGCAACTTGCTGGTTTTGCTGGGGCAGATGTTCATTGGGGCAGGGCTGATGGAGGAACTGCTGAAGGCGATTCCGGTGCTGGTGGCCTGCGCGGTGGGGCTGGCGCTGCGATCGCCTTGGCGAGAGCGGTTGGGGGTCTGGGAACCGCTGGATGGTATCTTGCTGGGCACTGCTTCGGCCGTCGGCTTCACGCTGCTGGAAACGCTCGGACAATACGTACCCAGCGTAATTCAGAACGTGAACATGCAGGGAGGCATCGGGCTGGGAGAAGTGTCGGGGCTACAAATTTTGATTGCCCGCGTGCTGGGGTCAATCGCCGGACACATCGCCTATAGCGGTTATTTGGGCTATTTCATCGGTCTCAGCATGTTGAAGCCGGCCCACCGCTGGCGGACTCTGGGAACGGGCTATCTGACGGCCTCTGTGCTGCACGCGCTATGGAACGTCTGCGGCATTTTGAACCTGTCGGCGCTGGCCATCGTCGGCAGCGTGTCCTATGCGTTTCTGATGGCAGCCATTCTCAAAGCCCGCAAACTCTCGCCCACGCGCCGTGAGAACTTTGCCACGCAACTGAGGCGGCGGGGGTAGGAGGGGTTGGCGTATTGGAGCGCTGGAGCGGGCTACCCTGTCGCTCTGCTTCGGTCGCACTCTACGCCTTGAATGGGTCAAACCTTGAATGGGTCAAACCTTGAATGGGTCAAACCTTGAATGGGTCAAACCTTGGATTGGTCAATAATATGGCGGGCGATCGCCAGACTGAGGCGGGCTTGCTCAATGCTGGAGAGGTCTTCCCAGGCTTCGGAGCGCACCGAGCGCAGCGCTCCCTCTAGCAGGTCGTTTTCGCCCTTGTCGCGCATGGCATAGGCGAAAGGACGCGCCAGCACGTACAGATCATCATCGCCCCATTCGGGCAGCACGTCGCGGACGCTGGCAACCAGTTGATCGGCCAGAGAGCTAGAAGAGGCGATCGCCATCTGCGCCTGCTGCACCAGCCGCTCCAGCAGTCCTTGCGGCATCCGGTCGGCAAACCGCTGAAACAGTCCGCTGAAAGAAGCGGTCGTCAGCACGGGTTGAGCCGCATTTTGAGCCGCATTTTGAGCCGCATTTTGAGCCGCATCCACCGTGGCCCACAGTTGGTCAAATTGCGTGGAAAGGGACTGGGCATAGGAATCGAGCATGTCAGTCGGCCAACCCGCTGCCACTTCCTGCTCAAGCTGTTCAAAATAGCTAGATGCGGCAGGGTCTGCCGGATTCCAGGGGTAGGATGCATCCGCATCATCTAATACGACCTGGAGGAGTTCTAGCTCAGCCTGAGACCGAAAGGCAGAAAAGCAGGGACGGGTTGAATCGCTTGCCATGGTTCTTGCTCCTGAATGCGCCGGACGAGTGTTGTCTATGGTTACTTGTATTAAGTGGGTATCGAATGGGTTCGATAGGACTAGCTACAGACTCGGATGGGTCAGTTCCGTAATTGGCTGATAAGGAATTTGAAAATTTTGGCAGCGGGCTAAAGTGGAAATTTTGAAAGAGTATTATCCAGACAAATATAAACACAATAAACCCAGAAAGCCGTACCTGCTCTGGCCAAAGCGTAGCCAGGAGCCAAGCGTCACAGGGACGGGGTGAGGTCATTGGGCACAAATTCTAGCTGAAATGTGCCAAATCGGAGGCGGCTGTGGGGCTTGAGGGCGACCTCTTCCTGATGCACTTTTCGCCACTGGCCCTGCGGTTCCAGCAGAAACGTGCCAAAGCGAGAAAAGTCGCGCAGGACGTAAATCGGCTCTGCGCTGGCCGCCCCAACCGACCCGCGATAGAAAATCTCAGCGTGGCGACGAGAAACGCCGGGAGATTTAATCACCAGGTCATTGCCTTCCAAAAAGCCAACCCGCACCATGCCGCCGTAGATTGGCCAGGTTTGGTGGGGTGGCTCGACAGCGCGGAGGCAGGCAGAGGGAAACGGCACCTCGCCCCAGCTAGAGGGATTTTCGGGAATTTCCGTAACCCCTTCTGTCAGCGGTTTGACCAATTCGCCGTCAAATTCTGGATGCATGTAGAGGACGGGCAGGGTCCAGGCGATCTGGTTGAAGCGGTAGAGGGTCAGCAAGTGCTGGCGGGCGATCGCCACGGCCTCGTCAATGGGCGATCGCTCGGCCAGGGCCCGGGCAAATCGCTGGATAAAGCTGTGGGCTTCGTGTTCGGCAATGCGATCGCGCATCCCCAGCACCGCAGGTACGCCGTGATGAATTAGCACTTCGGCCAGGCTGCTGCGGGGAATGGGGCGATCGCCCTGCATTTCGGGCTGTGCGCCCCAGCAGGCGTTGAACACGGCCAGCTTGATGCGGCAGCGGGTTAGCACCTGCGCCAGTTCCGTCCCGTTCATCGTTGCATCGGGACGCAAGAAGAGCATTCCGCCGTCTGGGCCGGGCATCCCGTGGCCAGAGTAAAACAGCACGTTGTACTGCTTGGTTTCTAGGTGAGACGTGAGTTCGGCGGCGGTCGGCTGCACCAGCGTTGTCACTTCGCAGGGCACAGGCGGCACAAAGCGATGAAACGCTTCTCCCTGAGTGACATCCTGAAGCAGTGCCGTCAGCGCGTCGGCCTCTTGCTGCAACTGGAGTCGAAAGTCGCTGGTGGAGAGGCTGCGATCGGGTTCAGCGTCCTGTCCCTGCACTAGCAAGATCCGCAGCGAGTTTTCCTCACGCAGGGCCGGCAGCGGATCGACTTCGTTGGTGGTGCGGCTAAACAAAAGCTGCTGGCTGAGGGCGATCGCCTGTCGTCCGGGCTGGGGCTGCATGATTTCCCAGGGCAACGCCATTAGCTCAGGGTCACGAATCTCTAGCCGCAGCCGCAGCGATCGCCCCTGTCCCTGGGCAATGCCCTGGCTCTGGGCCAGGCTGTTTTGGATGGAACCGTCAAACAACCACTGCCAGAGACTCACGCCCAAATGCTGCATCAGGCGACCTGCGTAGCCCGGTGTCGGGTCGTCGGGCTGGGGCGGCGGCAACACCACCGCCGGAATCCGGGGAACGGCGGGCAAATCTCGCAGACAAAACATGGACTGCCAGGCCTGCCAGATCTCGGTTAGCTCCGCTGGCCAGGCTCGGTCGTGATGCACGTAACCTGCCTGCGATGGGGCTTGTAGCACCCAAATCGCATAGTGGTCTGCGTCAGCAGCAGTAAGGCGGCGAATCGCAAGCCGCAGGCAGGGGTGATCAGACGAAAGCATGAAACCGAAAGTTTAAATGGCTAATTCAACAAAATCCATGACTGAAACCGAAATGCACCCAACGTTGTGTTGTAGAAGGCAAAGCTGTAAACGGGCGGTCAACGGGTTGAAGTTGGAATCCAAGCCCAACCTTCAAACAAACACACTGAATCAAACAAGAATCAAACAAACACACTGAATACAAACACACTGGAATACAAACACACTGGATATAGTATTCCCAAACCTTTTCCAGGCTTCTGCGCCCCTCAATCGTGCGATCGCCCACCCAGTCAAGGCCATCCTACAAGGTCGATCGTGTAAGGTCGATCGTGACACTGCTGACGCTTATCCAGTGTATCGAGTAATTCACCGGGTTTTTCCTCTTTGTCCCCAGAAGAGCAAATCTTTGGAGGTTAACCGACAGGGGGTGAGGCGGGTGGGTCACTGGGGGGCGTGGTAGGCTCAGCAGGCGGCACAACAGGCGGCGGACTGGAGGGTGGAGCAGGCAAATCGGGGGTTGGAGCCGAAGAGACGCAAACGCCGCGCTGGGCATCGGTCGGCGTGGGGTTGGGCATCATCAGCGGACGGAGATCGTTCAGCGCCACCCAGCCTTCTGCTCCAGGCGGGGCGATCGCGCTTCGCCCGGGCGGCAGCGGCGCATCGGGCGTATCCGCTGCGGGTGGGGCTGGCACCTCGCGAATGGGCGATCCAATGGGCGATGCCGGGAGCGTCGGGTTGGCGCTCGAAGCGGAGCCATTGTCGGGCGCGATGGGCGGGGCGGCGGGGCTGGAAGTCGGCGAAGCCGCTGGTGTAGGGGCTACGGCTTGCTCCGTCGAACAGACCTTGAGTTTGAGCCAAGTCGGGTCATCGAGGGGCCGGCGCTCTAGCACCATCAACACGCTACCAGGGGCGATCGCCAGACCTGCCGTTGCAGGGGGTGCAGGGGAGGGGGATGCCGTGGGACTGCCCTCGACTGTGGAGGAGGAGGGCAGCAGCACTAGCCCAGAGGTCTCGCCGGGTGCGCCCTCGGCTGCTCGTCCGATCAGCAGAAACGCGCCGGGCTGAAGGGCGATCGCCGGGTCTTCTTCGGCAGGCGGGGATAGGGTAGGCGCAGGGGGAAACCCCGTCAAACTGGCCAGGCGATCGCGCATTAGCCAGTAGCCCAGCGCCCCCGCCCCCAGCAGCGCCAGGAGGGTTAGCAACAGCGGCAGGGGTCTTGGCTTGGCAGCAACGGGCGACACGACCTGCGTTTTGGGCAAAGCGGGTTCGCTAGGCTGCGGTGAGAGATTGGGGGATGGTTTGGAGGCTTGCGCTGCTTGGGCGGAGGGAGAGCTGACAGGGGAAACGACAGCAGTAGAGGCGATCGCCGTCGGGGCTGGGGCCACTTCTACGCCAGGAAGCTGCGTCGGTGCGAGCTTGGTGGGCGACAGGCTAGGAAGCTGGACATGAACAATGCCAACAGTTACATTGTCATGACCATTTTGGGAATTCGCCAGATCTATGAGTCTCTGGGTGACGATTTCCAAATTGGCACGTCCGCCTAGCACCGGGAGCAGTTCCAAATCCCAATACTGTTCCACCCGATCATTGTCGCTCAGCCCGTCAGAACACAGCAAAAACAGACTGTCGTCATCCAGCACAAACCGCTGCACGTTGGCATGGAGCAAAGACGAACTGCTCATGCCCAGCGCCTGCACCAGAGAGCCAGAACTGGCGTGTTGCAGCGCCTCCCGATAGAAGCTATAGCCCATGCGGACTTCGCGCGAGGCCACGTCGTCATCCTGCGTAATCTGGTGACAGTTCCACGGGGTAATCCAGTAGGCGCGACTGTCCCCCACGTGGGCCAGATATAGCTCGTGCCCGCGCACCAGCGCCATGACCAGCGTGGTGCCCATGCGCTGCCGATCCTGGCGATGCTCTTCGTCGTTGCGCTGGCTAATCAGGTCATTGGCAGCGCAGGCGGCGGCTTCTAGCTCTTGCATCAGAGCCAAGGGACTGAGGCGGCTGAGGTCGCTGGACTGGAGGTGTTGCTGCACAGCGGCGATCGCCAGATTGGAGGCGACATCTCCCCCCTGATGCCCGCCAATGCCGTCGCACACAATCAGCAGCGGGGTGACCGTCGGGGTCAAAGCAAGCGTCTGGACCGTGCCGCTGGGGGGATAGCACGCATCTTCATTGCGCTGGCGGCTGGGGCCCTGGTCGGTGCGGGTGGCAAGCGACACCTGGCGGGACGACGCTTGCGCCACCGTCCACAGCGCTTCGTCTAGCCGTTCAATCACCTGTTCTGAAGCATGAAGTTGCCCCCGGATCATGTCCTGGCAGAGCGCATCGAGATGGGGCGACACTTTTGCATGGGCAGAGGGCAACCACTGCTGCCACAGGCTGCCCAGGTCTGCCAGCGTCGGTTCAATGCCCGATGCGTCCAGTTGAAGTTCCATCAGGCGCACCAGTGGCCCTTCCACGCGCAGCAGATCCGGCATCAGCAAAGAAGAGACGACTTGTTCTGTGGCGAAGGGTTGCCACAGGTGCGCGATTTGCCAGAGCCAGTTGAGCTGGCGCAGCGCAGAGGATCGGGGCCAGAGGTCTGTCAGCGAAGGAAAAAGCTGGGGGTCGCTGGCAGGAGGGTCAGCATCGGATGGCGTGTTGGGCAGGTAAAGGGGCGATCGCTCTAGCAAGGCCAGCTTTTCGGGGCCACCTGCCGATTCCAGCCGCACCCAGTCATACACCTGGGGCAGATGCAGCGCGTAGGGCGACAGCCGCAGGTAGGGCAGCAGGTTATCGGGAATCTGCTCCGTGGAAATTCCTGGCAGCAGCCCCGGCTTGGTATCTAGCAGCACTCGCCCGCCCTTGACCAGGTAGCGATTGGCCACTAGCTCATCTGTTCGACAGGACTCTGCCCCTGGGCCAATGGCCCAGAGGTATCGCTTAGTCAGCGGCGTTCTACACTTCTGGCAAAACTTACTGCGCTCTGAATTGGGAGCCTGACAGGAATAGTTAGAGCAATAGAGCATTCGCGGAGTGTGCGACCAGCAGCCAATGAAAAATAGGATTCGGCTTTACTAGGATAACGTAGACCCCAGCCGAACACATCATTTCGCCGCATAACGCCGGGCCTGATGCCCTACCACGAATGCCGCTGCAATTTCAGGGCGATTACTACTAACCAATTGCCAGCAGAACTCAAGCTGAACCCGCCAAATTGAATGGGAACTATCAGAAATTCCCAGACAGCGCCTAGACCTTGCCTAGACGTTGATATCGGCGGAAACTCTGGGTAGCCCAAGGCTATAGTTCCGCACGCGGCTTTGCAGGTTGTAGGAGACTTTGCCGTCGTACAGGAGCGATCGCACGAAATGCTCTAGGTCTGAACCAATCCGCCGCACGTTGTAATCCGTTAGATCTGCCCCGTTATACTGCGCGGTCAGTTCTTCAAATTTCTTATAAACCGCTTGCAGGGCTTCGTCGTTCCAGTTCAGCTCATTGTCTGGGTCAACGTCCAGCGTCAGCTTGTCTGCGCTGGGAATTAGCTCGTTGTCCTGAACCTCTGCTGAGAAAATCCGAATGTGCCGCGTGGTGGACTTGATTAACATAGTGCGATCGCCGCCCCAAAAAGTTCGCTACTCAAAGGTCTCTCAGATATTGTACAGGTCGCAGTCCAGGTCACATCCAGCGCAACGGGGGCTTCTGGAAGAATCTCTGTTTTGAATTTTGGATAGACCCGATAGCCAGTCCTCAATTCCCCAGATCTCGGATATTAAATCTCGGATGTTAAATCTCGGATATTAAATCCCGGACATTTGCCAAAAAGCGGCCCTGCTATTGCAGAACCGCTTTTTAAGGGGCCGTGCAACGCGACACAGCCTGAAATTCTAAGCTAACTCATAAGCTAACTCTAAGCTAAAGCAAAGCGCAAAATCATCAGTCCAGAAGTTCAGAGGCTCCAGACTCTAGCGAACCGTGCCTTCTAGATGAGCCGTGTCAATCGGCTTCATTAGATAAAGCTGGAGCATCTTCACGCCAATCGACAGAATGTGGGGCAGGCGCTTCAGGGTCTTCAGCGGCTTCGGCTCGTTCGATGCGGGCGCGTTGACAATCTTCAGGTAGCTGGCGGCGGCTTCATCCATCAGCCGGAAGAAGTCGGGATGATCCACATTCAGCACCAGCGGGAACACGCGCCCCGCCGTGGCGTTCGTCTCGCGAATCACGTCGATGTCGTAGTCCCGCGCATTGATGCCCAGCGCCTTGTAAAAGTCAGACCGCTGCAAGTCGTTGAGATACATCGTCGCAAACACCGACAGCAGGAAGAACCGACACCACAGACGCGCCTTCCAGTCATTCAAAATGCTGGGCTGCGCCTTCATGATTGCGTCGAAGAAGTCGCCGTGGCGATTCTCGTCTTGGCACCAGTTTTCAAAGAAGCTGAAGATCGGGTAGATGCGATTTTCGGGGTGGGCTTGCAAATGGCGGAAGATCTTGATGTACCGCCAGTAGCCAATTTTCTCCGACAGGTAAGTGGCGTAGAAAATGAACTTGGGCTTGAAGAAGGTGTAGCTGCGGCTCTTGGTCAAAAAGCCCAGGTCAAGCGACATATTAAAGTCTGACAGGGCCTTGTTCAAAAAGCCTGCGTGTCGTGCCTCATCCCGCGACATCAGCGTAAAGCACTCTGCCAGCACCGGGTTCTTGTCCTTCAGGCGACGACCCAGCTCCTTGTAAAGCAGGAAGCCAGAGAACTCTGCTGTGCAGGAGCGCTCCAGAAACTCGATAAACAGTTGGCGGCTCTCGCCGTCGATGTGATCCCAGGACTGATTAAATTCTTCACTCCGCACGAAGTGATGACGGTTGTAGTCTGTGCGGAACTCTTCCAGGATTGCCCTCAGTTCATCCTCGTTCACGGAGATGTCCATCTTGGCCATCTCGTCGAAGTCAGTGGTGTAGAAACGGGGGGTGAGAATGGTCTCTTTTGCCGGGACTTTCACGCCCGGACGCATTTCTTCAAAGCCAGGTTTCTTGAGGGAATCTACCATTGCCAGGTCTTATCAGATTGGATAACTCGGAGCTTTAATAATGACGATACGCAAACCGCGCAACGCATTGGGCCGCGTGTCTTTCAGTCTATCAGGACGACGTAACGGAAATGCGGGGGGCGTGTTAAGAGTTGCAACAGAAGATGTTGGAGTGTGGGGAGCGATTATCCCAGCGCCCCGACTCCCAAGACCTGATTTAGCTTGCCGCTGCGGAAGCCTTCCAGATCCAGCGTCACGTAGACAAAACCGTAGCGCTGGAACTCTGCAACCAGAGTGGGCAGGTCGAGCGTTGCGACGAAGGTCTTGATGTCTTCGGCGGGCAGTTCGATGCGGGCGGTGTCACCTTCGGAGCGAACTCGCAGGGTTTTCAGCCCCAGACTTCGCAGGTAGCGTTCGGCGCGGCCGACTCGCTGGAGCTTGGCAACGGTGATTTCTTCGCCATAGGGAAAGCGGGAACTGAGGCAGGGCTGGGCGGGTTTGTCCCACCAGGGCAATCCCAGCATTCGGGAGAGTTCCCGGACTTCTAGCTTGGTGATGCCGACTTCCGCGAGGGGCGATCGCGCTCCCCTTTCTTTTGCCGCCTGAATGCCCGGTCGATAGTCCTGCAAGTCGTCGGCATTTACGCCATCGACCACGTAGGGATAGCCGCGTTCCAGGGCGAGGGGCTTCAGCGTGTCGTGCAGTTCGCTTTTACAGAAATAGCAGCGGTTGACTGGGTTGGCGGTGTAGTTGGGGTTGTTCATTTCATGAGTCTGCACCACCTCATGAGCAATGCCGATTTCCGCCGCCTGCACCCGCGCATCTTCTAGATCTTCGGGCAAGAGCGAGGGCGACTCGGCGGTGACGGCCAACGCGCGATCGCCCAACACGTCCCACGCCACCTTGGCCACCAGCGTACTGTCGATGCCCCCTGAGTAGGCAATCAGCGCTCGATCCATCTCTGCAAAGAGCGATCGCAACTGTTCCAGCTTTTCTGCCAGCATGAATCTCGCGTTATCCTCCCAACGCTGTCGTCTGTTTCCAGACTAGCGAATTTGAGGGGGAGTGATGGGGGATGGGGGGATGGGGAGATGGAGGGAGGCGGAAAGTGTAGCTTGGACAACATTTGAATCGGAGAGACTAGCGGGGAGAAAGGCAGATGTCACCTGGATTCCAAAGAAATGCCTAAAGCTACCCTCGATTTCTAAAAGCAGTCTCTAAAGTAGTACCTATGCGTACCCCCTAGCGTGATGAACACTCGCACATGCTCTTAACGATGATGTGTTTTTCAGGGATGTGTTTTTCAGGGATGTGTTTTTCAGGCGGGCTTTTGAATCTTTGGGAGGGATGAACATGGCAGATGCAGCTTTATCCGCAGCGTCGAGTGACTTGGAGGGACTGCAATCCACCGTCCGTCATCCCCTGGCGGTGCAGCGGATTCGGCGGCTGGTATGGAAATTGGCGATCGCCACGCTGATCCTCATGGCGATCGGCAGCGCCACCCGCGTCATGAATGCGGGGCTGGCCTGTCCCGACTGGCCCCTCTGCTACGGCACGCTAGTCCCCACCCAGCAGATGAATTTGCAGGTGTTTTTGGAATGGTTTCATCGGCTGGATGCCTCGCTGATTGGACTGTTGACGATGCTGCTGGTGGGCCTGAGCCTGTGGTATCGCCGCTCGAATCCCCGCTGGCTGCCCTGGGCATCAGCCTTTGCCCTGTTGCTCGTGGTGTTTCAGGGCGTGCTGGGCGGGCTGACAGTTATTGAACTGTTGCGATTCGACATTGTGACCGCGCACCTGGGCACGGCGCTGGCGTTTTTCGTGACGCTGCTGGTGATGGGCGTAGCGCTCTTGCCGCACCAGGGGACGGGAACCGTTGGCAAGTTGCCCTGGTTCAGCCTAGCTGCTGCGCTGCTGATTTATGTTCAGAGCCTTTCGGGGGCGCTGGTGGGATCGCGCTGGGCGCTGCACCAATGTCTGGGCGGGTCGCAGCTTTGTGTCGTGATGAATACACACCTGCTGGGGGTGGTTCCGGCTAGTCTGTCGGTGTTGATTCTCGTGGGGCTGGCCTGGCGCACTCCGGCGCTGCATCCCAGCCTGCGGCGGCTGGCAAACTTGGCGCTGGGTTTTTTGGGGCTGCAAGTGCTGCTGGGTGTGGCTACTTATCGCTTGCACTTACAGGTCGAGCCGCTGACGGTGGCACACCAGATGATTGGCGCGTGCCTGCTGGGAACGCTGGTTTGCTTTACAGCCCTGGGATGGCGCGATCGCCCCGTCTCCGAGGTCAAGAGCGTTGCTGCTCAGGATTCGACCGATTCCCCTGAACCACCGCCGTCTGGCGCAGTGCCCGTTTAAGGAGGACAGACGTTCGACTTTAGATTTTGGATTTCCGATTTTGGTCTAGCTTGCCTCAAAGCGTCTAACGTCGCTGGGGCTTTGCGACAAAGCAACTCATTTTTCCGCAGATTTCGTCCGCAGATTTCGCAAATTCCGCAAGTTTAATTTCTGCACTTATACTTCCCGCGATATTCGCTCTGGTCAGGTTAGACCCGCTGCTTTTTTAGGATGCTGCTAATGCAAGATACCGTTTGCACCGATTCCATCCGCCATCATCAAAATGTTTGGCAAGTTGTTCAGAGCTACTGGCAGCTCACCAAGCCCCGCATCATCATTCTGCTGCTGATTACCACCGCAGGCAGTATGTGGATCGCGGCCCACGGTGAAGTAGACCCCGTGCTGGCGCTGGTGACGCTGCTCAGCGGGGCCCTGGCCGCCGCCTCTGCCAATACGATTAACTGTCTCTACGACCGCGATATTGACTACGACATGGAGCGCACCCGCCATCGACCACTGCCGTCGGGCCGCATCCAGCCGCGAGATGCCCTGATTTTTGCGATCGCCCTCGCGCTCCTCTCCTTCACGCTGCTGACGGTGTTTGCCAACCTACTGAGCGCCTGTCTGGCTATGTCCGGCATTGTTACCTATGTGCTGGTCTATACCCACTGGCTCAAGCGCCATAGCACGCAAAATATCGTCATCGGGGGTGCGGCGGGCGCAATTCCCCCGCTGGTGGGCTGGGCGGCGGTGACGGGCGAGCTAAGCTGGGCCGCCTGGGTGTTCTTCGCCATCATCTTCTTCTGGACACCGCCCCACTTCTGGGCGCTGGCGATGATGATTCAGAAGGACTACGAGAAAGTGGGCGTGCCGATGCTGCCCGTGGTGGAAGGTCAGGTTGCCACCGCCAAGCAAATCTGGATCTACACGCTGATTATGATTCCGGTGACGCTGCTGCTGGTGTTTCCCCTCGGCGTGATGGGGGCAGTGTATCTGGTGGCGGCGCTGGGACTGGCTGCGGTTTTCCTGAAAAAAGCCTGGGCCTTGCTCAAAAACCCGATGGACTATGACTCTGCGCGATCGCTCTTTAAGTACTCCATCTTCTATATGATGCTGCTCTGCGCGGGCATGGCGGTAGACAGCCTGCCGATTACACACCAGATTACTGGGCAAATTTCAGGGGCGATCGCCCAGCACGCCTCGTTTCTGAGCGAGATCGTGCCGCTATAGCGACGAGTCACTCAGCCCGGTTCATCCCCCTGAACCGGGTTCCTAAAAAACCGCTGCCCACCGCTGCAAAATCGGGTTTACCACCTCCGGTGCTTCGTCCTGGGGGCAATGCCCCAGCCCATCCAGGGGAATAAAATCCTGGACGCAGGGATAGTTGGCAAATTCTCGACCGAGGGCGATCGGCTCCCAGGGGTCTTCCGTGCCCCACAGCACCAGCACCGGGCAGGTAACCTGGGGCAGCAGATCTTCCGCTAGGGGCCCTTGGGAATAGCGGATAAAAGCCAGAAACACATCCACCGCCCCCGGTTCAAACGCGGGCTTGAGCAGCAGAGCCACCAGTTCATCGGTCACGGCATCCTTGCGGCCGTAGGCTTGCAGCAACACCTTGCGAACCGTCTTAGGCTGAGCAATTTGCGAAAAGAAGAACTGCCCAATCGCCCGATTGCCCAGCACTTGTTGGAGCCACACCGAGCCAAACCGCCGATACCAGGGCAAGGTCGCCCGCTTGCGGTCATGCAGCATCCGCAGCGAACAGTCCAGCATGGCCACGCCGCGCACCCATTCTGGCTCCAGCACAGCCGCCTGCAACGCCGCCACACAGCCAATCGAATTGCCCACCAGCAGCACTGGTTCGCCGATCACCTCGCGGCAAAAATCGAGCAACTGCTGTCCCCAGGTGTCAAAGGTGTATTGAATGGCCTCCCCCGGCGTGGGCTTGGCAGAATAGCCAAAGCCAAGCAGGTCAATGGCAAACACCCGGTTCGTTTCAGCCAGAACCGGGAGATTTTTGCGCCAGTGGTCACTAGACGCGCCAAAGCCATGCACCAGCAGCATCGGGACACCCGTTTCGCCCGCTTGCTGATAGCGGATCGGGAAGCCGCGCCAGTGCCAAGTGTGGGTAGAGACGGGGGGGGTTTGGGTGAGGGGCATGGTGGGGAAGGGGGAGGAATGAAGAGCGAAGAGGGAAGAGCGAAAAACGAAGAGGGAAGAGCGAAGAAATGCTCTGGGGTGGGCTTGCGGTTGTGTTGTGGCGGTAGGGTCGGGCGCTGGCTTTGTTTGAGGGGGCAGACTGTGAATTTTTGTAAATACTGCCCTGATCATATATCAGTCGAAGAGGGGCTGGGAAGATTGAGAACCCCGAAAGCTCTCGTATAGCTTGCCTTAACCCCTGCTTAGGTCGGCAGCTAAAGGATTTTTGGCCAAGAAAGGCATTAGGTAACGTGCGCCCCAACCCCCAAGCCCCTACTCCACTTGGCGTTCTACCATCGCCTCCATCAGGCTGGAAAGGTAGTGACCAGACATGATGCTGCTGGAAAGGCAGTAAGTATTTTCGCCCAGGCGACGCAGCGTTTCAAAGCCCGTGCGACGCTGGCGATCGCCCAACACCCAGTAGCGCTGCACAATAGACTCCGGCGCGATCCAGCCCTCGCCCTCGACGCGGCCCAGCTCGCTGTGTTGCAGGACAAAGGTGTACTGGCGATCGCTGCCGTTAAATCGCCCGCGATACTTGAAGGTAATCTTGTCACGCTCAATGGTGGGAAACTCCAACTGCGTCACCATGTCGTACCAGTTGTCGCGCCCCCACACGACAAGAATCTTGCCCTTGACCGGCAGCGGCATGGCATCCCGATCGAGCCAGCTTCCCTGCAACAGCCAGCGACCTGCTTCCATCAAAAACGTGTGGGACACGGCACCCATTCCTCTGTCGCGCGATCGCGCCTTGCAGTGTTGCACATGCTTCTCTGGCAGCCGTATGAACTCGCACAGGGCATCTGCATGGCGATCGATCGTAACACGCGATTATCGGCGTGCCAGGTGAATTTCGCCGAGAAGAGCAGGATCGGCAGCACCCGTCACATCCGGGAAATTACCTGGAAAATTCTGCCAGCGCCAATGGGCTAAAACGGCAAAGGCAATCGCCTCCTTAAAGTCAGCATGGAGTCCCACTTCATCAGTGGTCAAGACGGGGATGGGATCGAGCAGGGCAGCAAGGCGCGATCGCAGGTAGCCATTGCGACTGCCGCCGCCGCAAAGCAGCACCTGATCGGGCATGTGTGGCAAAAAGGCGCGGTAGCTGTGAACGATAGAGGCAGCCGTCAGTTCCGTTAGCGTTGCCAGCGTGTCTGCATCGCTCAGCCCACGCTCAGCCGCATCCGCCAAACAGCGCCGCCCATACTCCGCCCCAAACAGTTCCCGCCCGGTTGATTTGGGCGGCGGCAGGTGAAAGTAGGGGTCTTGCAGCCATTGATGGACGAGTTCCAGACAGGGCTGCCCCGATGCGGCCCAGGCTCCGTTCTGGTCGTAGGGCTGTGTGCCGCCCGAAAGCTGATGCACTGCCCAGTCCAGCAGCGCATTTCCCGGCCCCGTGTCCCAGCCCAGCAGCGCCGAAACTGGCTCCGCAAGCTGGACGGGCTTGGACGCTGAACCGCATACCTCTGGCAGCACGGGCGCATGGCGCAACACCTGATCTCGCAGGGGCAAAAACGCCACATTGCCAATGCCGCCGATATTCTGCACACAGCGGGTCAACGTTGGATGAGATAGCAGCGCTGCATCGACCGGGGGAACCAGCGGCGCACCCTGGCCGCCCAGGGCGATATCTGCCGCCCGGAAGTTGCTGATTGTGTGGATGCCTGTGAGGTGGGCAATGAGGGAGCCGCGCCCCAACTGGAGGCTATAGCCAAGGCCAGAGGTAGCAGGCATTAGGGAAGACTGGGAAGGCTGGGAAGACTCGATTGCGTCGGCAAGCCTGGCCCCCGGCGGCCGGTGGAATACGGTCTGTCCGTGGGAGCCGATCAGGTCGGCGGGGGGATGGCCGGCTTGCACCTGGCGGGCGGCCTGGGCAAAGCAGTGGGCGATCGCATCGTCCAGACTTGCCAACTCAGCCATCGACAGCGGCGCTCCGGCGCAGACTTCTAAGATGTGCGATCGCAGGTCTGGCGGGTAGGGAAGCGTGATGCCATTCAGCAGCGTGATGCGAAGGTCCCAACCCGCGCCCTCCGTGTCCACCAGCGCGGCATCGATGCCATCGACGGAGGTTCCGCTGATCAGGCCAATGATTCGCATTTGCGGCTCCCCTTGGGATGAAGTGGATAAATGAGGATAACGCAATATGCAACTTTGCCGATCCCCCTCACCCTTTTCTGGTATGCCGAAGGCTTTAAGCCCTCTCCCAGAGCGGGAGAGGGACTTCAAGCCTCTCTTGCTCCCCTTCTCCTGACTTGGGAGAAGGGGTTGGGGGATGAGGGCAGAGTGAAAGTTGCACATCGCGGAGGATGGATAAAGAGGGTGAAGTTTCCAGTCGAAATTACACGGGCAGATGCTCAATGCCCCGGTTTGCGCCGATCACGACCATGAGTTCACCCTTGCGGAGGCGCATTGAGGGAATGGGGTTCACCTCAAATTTGCCATTTTGCGACAGCGCCAGCACGCTGACACCGTAGCGCGATCGCAGGTCGAGTTCCACAATGCTCTTGCCGTCAAACTCCTCCGGCACCACCAGTTCCACAATGCTGTTGTCGGGGTCGATCTCGAACCGATCCAGCACCCCCGGACGAGTGAGCGATCGCGCCAGGGTACAGCCCATCTCATGCTCCGGGAATACGACGTGATCGGCTCCCACCCGCCGCAGCAGCTTGCCATGTACCTCCGTGGAGGCCTTGGCCACGACGTAGCGCACGCCGCCTTCCTTGACATTCAGCGTGGTGATGATGCTCTCCTGAATATAGTTGCCAATGGCGATGATCACCGTATCAAAGTCGTATACTCCCGCTTCCTTGAGCGCTGACGGCTCCGTAGAGTCCAGGGTCAGCGCGTGGGCCAGGATTTCGTCCGATAGCGCCTGATCAACAAGCCGCTCCTCCGAGTCGATGCCCAACACCTCGTAGCCCAGGTTGTGCAGCGTCATGCAGACCGCTCGCCCAAATCGCCCCAGGCCAATCACAGCGTATTGACGACTGCTCCCTCGCAGGTTGCGGAAAAAACTAAGCGAAGAAAGGTTCACAACGAATCTCCAAAAAGGTGATTTAAATCAAATTTGGCTCAACGCAGATGGGCCAGTGAAACCGCTAGTGAAACCGCTAGTGAAACCGCTGCCGTCTGCCCAAACGGTTAGCGGCTAGCCCACCAGCAAGTTTTCCTGGGGATAGTTGATGGCGCTGGGCTTGGGGTCGCCCAGAATCGCCAACATCAGCATGAGTACGCCCACCCGCCCCACGTACATTGTCACAATCAGCACCAACTTGGAAAACGTGGATACGGCAGCGGTGATGCCTGTGGAAAGCCCCACAGTGGCAAAGGCAGACACCGATTCAAACAGGACGCGAGTAAAGTCCATGTCTGGGTCAGCGAGGGTAATCAGCACCGTCGTCAGGATGACCGTCATCACGGAGCCAAACACAACGCCAATGGCCTTGATCAGCAGCGTGTTGGGAATCTGGCGGCGATAGCAGAGGACTTCTTCCTTGCCCCGCAGCACCGCCCGCGTACATTCAAACAGCACTCGCAGCGTGGTCGTTTTCATGCCGCCGCCCGTGCTGCCAGGGCTAGCACCAATAAACATGAGAGCGATGGTAATAAAAAGACCCGTGGTGGTCATTTTGCCGTAGTCGATGGTGTTGAAGCCAGCGGTGCGCGGCGTGACCGACATAAACCAGGAGGCGAGGAGCTTGGTGGATGCATCTAGCCGACCAATAGTTTCGGGGTTGCGAAACTCTGCCCCCAAAAATCCGATAAATCCCAGCAGCAGCAGCACCATCGTCGTGCTGGTGGCGACTTTGAAGTTGAGCGAAAAGCAGGTGCGGTTGGGCTTGCCCCGGAGGCGATCGCGCCCCCAAAAGAACGCCTCCATGAGGACCTGATAGCCGATGCCTGCGAGGATGATGATTGTCGTGATAATCATATTCATCGGCACAGAACTGGTGTAGCCCATGAGGCTGTCGGAAAACAGGCTGAATCCGGCATTGTTGAACGCGCTGATGCTGTGAAAGACGGACAGCCAGAGGCTCTGCCCCACGCCGTAATCTGGATTTTGGGAAAACAGCCAGAAGAGGGCGATCGCCCCCGAAATCTCAATTAGCGCCGTCAACGCGATGATTGATTTGACCAGTTGCACCGCGCCAGACAGCTCCTCGATATCCAGCGTTTGCTGAAGCGCGGCCTTGTCGCGTAGCCCAAAGCGCCGCCCCAGCACCAGCAGCAAAATCGTCGTCGCCGTCATATAGCCCAGCCCACCAATCTGGATCAGCAGCAGCAGCACAAACTGCCCAAACCCAGAAAAGTAGGTGCCTGTGTCTACGACCGCCAGCCCAGTCACGCAGACTGCCGAGGTAGCGGTAAACAGGGCAGTCACCAGATCGCCCCATTGCCCGCTTTGTAGAGAAATGGGCAGGAGCAGGAACAGCGTGCCAACGAGAATGAGCGCCAGAAACCCCAGACAAATCGTGCGTGGAACGGTCATCATGATGAGTTGGAATACGGGGGATACGGCGATCCCGGCGAAGAGGGGGAGGTAAAAAAAGCTGAGTGGCTCGCAGAACTGTTGGCAGAATAGGCAATCCTTTTATACAGTAATACCGCCCGCGATCGCGTCAAGCTATGCCAAAAACTCTACAGCAGCAAATTCAGACTTTTTATGATGCCTCGTCGGGGCTATGGGAACAGGTGTGGGGCGAGCATATGCACCACGGGTATTATGGGCCCGCAGGCACCGAGCGCAAGGAGCGGCGGCAGGCCCAAATCGACCTAATCGAAGAACTGCTGCACTGGGGCGGCGTGTCTCGGGCAACGGCGATTCTCGATGTGGGTTGCGGCATTGGCGGCAGTTCGCTGTATCTGGCAGAAAAATTTGGGGCAACGGCAACGGGCATTACCCTCAGTCCTGTGCAGGCGCGACGGGCGACTGAACGGGCAGCGGCGGACGGACTGGGCGATCGCACTCAGTTTCAGGTGGCCGATGCGCTGAAGATGCCCTTTGCCGACGGCAGGTTTGACCTGGTGTGGTCGATGGAAAGCGGCGAACACATGCCCGACAAGCTCCAGTTTTTGAAAGAGTGCCATCGCGTGCTGAAACCCGGCGGCACGTTTCTAATGGCGACCTGGTGCCACCGGCCGATTAACGAATCGCCGCTGACCCAGGAGGAGCAAGTCCATCTGGAGAAGATTTATCGCGTCTATCGGCTGCCCTATGTCATTTCGCTGGCGGAATATGAGGCGATCGCCCGTAATCTAGGCTACCAAAACCTCCGCACCGCCGACTGGTCGCCCGCTGTCGCGCCCTTCTGGGACGAGGTGGTGCGCTCTGCCATTTCCCCTGCTGCCGTCGTGGGGCTATTGCGGGCCGGCTGGGGCACGATGCAGGCGGCGCTGTCGATGGGGCTGATGCAGTCGGGCTATCGGCGCGGGCTGGTGCGATTTGGCGTGCTGGCAGGTGTGAAGGAATAGCCAAACGTTGCACGTCCCGTCTATCCAAAATCCCCAATCCAAAATGGATCGGAACACGTTAGTTGCGCCAACGCTCCCCTACGCCAGCCCCCACTGCCAGAGCAAAAAGGCATACTCAAACGCAGCTTCTTTGATGCGCTCGTAGCGGCCGGATGCGCCGCTGTGGCCTGCGCCCATGTTGGTTTTTAGCAGCAGCACGTTGGAGTCGGTCTTGAGGGCACGGAGCTTGGCTGTCCACTTGGCGGGTTCCCAATAAGAGACACGGGGGTCGTTGAGGCCGGCGGTGATCAGCATCGCGGGATAGTCCTGGGCGGTCACGTTGTCGTAGGGCGAGTAGGACTTCATGTAGTGATAAAAGGCGGGGTCGTTGGGGTTGCCCCATTCTTCCCATTCCATCACCGACAGGGGCAGCGACGGGTCGAGAATCGTCGTCACCACGTCCACAAAGGGCACATCGGCGATCGCCACTCGGAACAGATCCGGCCGCAGGTTCACCACCGCGCCCACCAGCAGCCCCCCCGCGCTGCCGCCCGTAATCGCTAGGTGCTGCGGCGAAGTCCAGCCCCGGTCGATCAAATGCTCGGCGCAGGCAATGAAGTCGGTGAAGGTGTTTTTCTTATTCAAGAACTTGCCGTCTTCGTACCACTTGCGCCCCAGTTCGGAGCCGCCCCGGATGTGGGCGATCGCCATCACTACGCCCCGGTCGAGCAGGGACAGCCGGGTAGAAGAAAACGAGTCAGGATAGCTATAGCCGTAGGAACCGTAGCCCGTCAGCAGCAGCGGGCGTGGCTCCGTCGGCTGGAGGTCTTTGCGATAGACCAGCGACAGCGGAATCGGCGTGCCGTCGGGGGCGATCGCCTCTAGCCGCTGGCTAACGTACTGGGTCTTGTCATAGCCACCCAGCACGGGCGTTTCTTTTTTCAACTCGCGATCGCGCGTCTCCAGGTCGTAGTCAAACACCGACCAAGGCGTGACCAGCGAGGTGTAGTTAAACCGCAGCGTATTGGTGTCGTACTCCGGATTTGCGCCCTCGCCAATTTCGTAGGTCGGCTCCGGAAAGGTAATGTAATGCTCGTCGCCGCTGGGCATGTGGCGCACGCGCACCGTCTCTAGCCCGCCCTGCCGCTCGTAAATCACCAGATGTCGCGCAAAGGCGCTGACCCCGGTGATCATGACCGTTTCGCGGTGGGGAATCACGATTTCCCAGTTCGCTCGACTGGGACGGCTGACGGGGGCCCGCAGGAGCTGGAAGTTGATCGCGTCTTGATTGGTGGTGATGTAGAAGTGTTCGCCGTGGTGTTCCACGTAGTATTCCACACCGGGCGATCGCGCTTGAATTAGCTTGAACTCGCCCGTTGGATCATTGGCATCCAAAAAGTGAACTTCAGAAGTCACTTTGCTATTCAAACTGAGCAGCAAATAGGCTTCACTCGCCGTCTTGCCAATGCCCAAATAGTAGGCATCATCGGGTTCATGAAACACCAGCACATCCTGGTCTATGGGTGTGCCCAGGGTATGGCGAAATAGCCTGTGCGGGCGATGTGCTGCGTCTACCTGGGTGTAGAACACGGTGCGGCTGTCGTTGCCCCAGACAAACGAATAGTAGGTATCGGGAATCGACTCGGCATACAGTTCGCGGGTTGCCAAATCCAGAAAATATAGCGTGAACAATTCCGCGCCGTTCGTGTCGATGGAATAGGCCAGCAGCCGATGGTCGGGGCTAACCTGCAACACGCCCAGGTCGAAATATTCGTGCCCCGCTGCTAGCAAATTCTCATCCAGCAGCACCTCTTCCGGCGCATCCAGGCTGCCCTTTTTGCGACAAAAAATAGAGTATGCTTTCCCTTCCTCGGTGCGGCTGTAATAGTAGTAATCGCCCTTGCGATAGGGCACGGATAAGTCCGTTTCCTGAATTCGCCCCAGAATCTCGTCATACAGCTTGGTCTGCAAGTCGGCGGTGGGCTGCATGACGGCTTCGGTGTAGGCGTTCTCCGCCTCCAGGTATGCCATCACGGCCGGATCATCCCGATCGCGCATCCAGTAATAGTCATCGACCCGCTCATCGCCGTGTGCTGTCAGCACTTGGGGGCGTTTTTCAGCAATTGGGGGCTGGAGGGTCGTAAGGGCTTCACGGGAAGAAAATCGGCTCATAGGGGTATAACGGTCGTCCCTGATTCAGAATAGGGCAGTGAAATCCTTTGGAATTCTCTTTGCTCAGTTTAGACTTTTCTAAGGGTTTGCCCAAGATTTTTGGGACAGCGCAGGGCGATTTCTTGAAGGATTTAGCATTTAAGCCTACCTGCTTTATCAAGGCTTCTAAAATGCCAGGAATAGAGTTAGAAAGCTCCGGAGTCTGTGGCTTGTTCCTTGATTTTTTGTGCAATCAGTGATTTTAGGACTTACGCAGTTGGGCGATTTCTCGCGGGCTGCACCCGTGAGAAATCGCCCGAAATCCAGAAAAATTATTGCAAGTGCGTAAGCCCTGGATTTTTTAAGTCATAGAGTTTTGAATGTTTGAATGATTGTGCTGTTTGAGAGTCCAGGTCTTGGGGTGCCTGCGGAGTTGCGGCGATCGCTCGAAGCATCGGGGGCGATCGCCGAAATTTTGGGCTTTCCGGTGTGGGCGATCGCAACGGACGGAGCTGGTGCAGCCGAAGCGCTGGCCGCCATTCCAGCCCAGCTCCAGCCGACCGCCGCCTTCTGGCTTGCGCCGCCGACCGCCGCATTCCGCTATGGTGAACTGTTCGCCGCTGCCCAGGCCAAGAACCTGCACCTGCCCAACACCCCCGCCCAGCACCAGCTTGCTCAAGAATTTCACCGCGCCTATCCGCTCCTAAAGGATTTGACCCCGGCCAGCATCGTGCTAGAGCAGCCAGAGGCAGTTGAGGGGGCGATCGCCCAACTCGGCTTACCACTGGTCTTTCAGCATAGCGGATCGGCGGCAGTGCTGAAAGACCGGCAGCGGGCGTTGGCGTTAGCCTTGCGGAGCAGCATCGCCAAAACGCCAGAGCAAGCGCGACGCATCGCAGCGGACTTATTCAACCAGGAATTAAACCAAGAACTCAGCCAGGAACTCAGCCAGGAACTCAGCCAGAAGCCGCATCAGCCCGTCCTGGCCCGCCAGTGGGTTAACCTGCGCCATCACCACACCACACCCGCCGGATTTCCCCTGGGGCGAGAGTTTCGCGTGGTGCTGTACGATCGAACGATCCTCACCTATGGCTATGCCTGGCCAGGTGACGACCCCGGTCGCTGGCTCTCGGTCGAAGAAGAAGAAGCACTGTTTGCCGTGGCTTTTGCCGTTGCCGAACGGCTAGACGTGCCGCTGCTGGGGGTCGATATCGCCCAGACCCAGAGCGGCGAGTGGATCGCGCTAAAAACCGTCGATCCGCAGTTTGTTGGGTCGCCCCAGCTTCCGCTCGTCCACTTCTGGCAGCAGTTGGGGATTACGAATGAAATGATTGAGAAACGGTCGCGCCAAGTGGTGAACTCCGCAGACGCATCGGCGGATTTGAATCTCCCCTAAAAAGTCTGGTATGGTCTGGGAAAAAAGTCAGCATTTTGCTCCAGATTCCTGTTTAGAAAGCAATGTGCAGCTTTCAATCTGCCCTCATCCCCCAGCCCCTTCTCCCAGTTCAGGAGAAGGGAAGCAAGAGAGGCTTGAAGTCCCTCTCCTGCTCTAGGCTTGAGCTTAAAGCCTTCGGCGTACCAGAAAACGGGGAGGGGGATCAGCAAAGTTGCATAGCCCGTATTTGGACATCAATAAGATTGCTTTAGATTGCTTTAGAAATTTTTCTGAAAAACGGCGAGGCGGTCAGCATGAGCCAACGGAGAAGGGCAACGCGCGGGATGCAGAGGGGCAGGCTCCTGCCGGAGATGCAGCAATGGCGGCGGGGCTGGCATCGGCTCCTGTACCTGGGGCTGGGGCTGTTGACCGTGTGGCTATGCATGGTGCTGCCGCTGCGGCCGGGCTGGGGACAAGCC
Organism: Thermoleptolyngbya oregonensis NK1-22; assembly: GCF_032705245.1. Taxonomy (GTDB): domain Bacteria; phylum Cyanobacteriota; class Cyanobacteriia; order Elainellales; family Elainellaceae; genus Thermoleptolyngbya; species Thermoleptolyngbya sichuanensis. The sequence goes on along the minus strand of NZ_CP053540.1, from coordinate 4,750,828 downwards.
ATGAACCCAGCGGCCCAGGTGCAGCAGGGCATTGACCGCTATCGCCAGGGGGATTATTTGGGGGCGATCGCCCTCTGGGAAGCCGTGCGCGACACCTACCGCCAGCAGCCCAACCCTGCCCACGAAGTCATCCTCACTGAAAACCTGGCCCGGGCCCGGCAGGCCATCGGGCAGCAGACCGACGCGCTGAGCCTGTGGCAAACGGCAGGAAACACCTATCGCCAGCTTGCGGCCCAGCAGCCCAATCGCGCGGTGGACTATGCCGCCCGCTGGGGGCGATCGCTCACAGAGCAGGCGCAGATTTACAACCGCATAGGGCAATATCGCAAAGCCGTGGCGCTGCTGTGTGGCGAGGAGCCTCGGAGTGCCAAGGGCGGCTGCGGGGAGGAAAGCGCCGTGGCGATCGCCCAGCACACCGCAGACCACCGGGGCGAGGCCGCTGCCTGGGGCAGCCTGGGGCAGGCCCATCGGCTGATGGGCAATGATGACTCGTCCAAGGCGGCGCTAGACCGGGCCCTTAGCTTAGCCAGAACGCTGGACGACCGGACGCTGGTGGCGGCGACCTACAGCAACCTGGGAGCGCTGAAAACTCGACAGGCGGTGGTGCGCTATCGGCAGGCCAATTCGGCAGAGCCGCTGGGCGACGTGCAGCGAGCCAACCGCCTGCGAGACGAGGGGCGATCGCTCGACCAGGCCGCCCTCCAGGACTTTCAGCAAAGCCTCGACCTGGCAACCCAGTCCACCGAGCGGCTGCGGGCGCTGCTGGATGCGATTCCCGCCTACGACCGCACGGGCAATGTCGCAGCAGCCCAAAATGCACGTCAGTCCGTCAAAGCCCTGCTGAATCAGCTTCCGACCAGCCAAGATACGCTGCTGGCCGCCCTCGACTGGGTGCGCCTGCTGATGCCCGCCTCGCCCCAGCAGCCGATTGCCCGCAGCCAGTGTTTGACCGCTGCTGCAAATTCTGGGGTGAACTCTGGAGCGAATTTTGGGCTGAATTCTGGTGCGAATACTGGTGCGAATTCCAGAACGAATCCTGGGGCGAATGATGATGCGAAAGAGATGCTGAACTCAATCGCGAATTCAGCCGAGAAGCTGGGCGATCGCCGTTCGCTCTCCTTTGCGCTAGGAGAACTGGGACACTGGTACGAATGTCAAAAAGAATACCAAAAAGCGCTAGATGTCACGCAGGATGCCCGCCTTGCCGCAGAATATGAATACGACAGCCGCTACCTCTGGGAATGGCAAACGGGACGTATTTTGCAGGCGCAAGGACAAACGACGGAAGCCATCGCGGCCTACGAGCGGGCGATCGCCACGCTAGAAATCATCCGCGACGACATCCTGGTCGCCAACCGCGATATCCAGTTCGATTTTCGAGACTCCATCGACCCGGTATATCGCGAGCTAGTGGCGCTGCGACTGAAGCAGGGCAAGCCGTCGGAGCTACTGCCGCCCGCCAGCACCGACCGTCCCGACACCCTCAGCCGCGCCCTGGGGACGCTCGATTCCCTGAAGCTGGCTGAATTGCAAAACTACTTCGGAGACGACTGCGTGTTGACCTCGCGCAATGTGGATTTGACGGTGGCGCAAAAGCTGCTGACGGAGGGCGATCGCACGGCAGTCATTAGCACTGTGGTTTTGGACGATCGGACTGCCGTTTTGCTGACGCTGCCCAATGGCGATCGCCAGTACGAGTGGATCAACACCGACCGCCAAACCCTGCGCGATGAAATCAACGCCTACCGTCGCGGGCTGGAAGTGGACTTTCGCGCCTACGATCCGCAGCCTGCCCAACGGCTATATGACCAGATCATCCGCCCGTTTGAAGCACTGTTCCAGCAGCAGCAGGTGGAAACGCTGGCCTTTGTGCAGGACGACATTTTGAGGAGTGTGCCCATGTCAGCGCTGCACGATGGCACGCAATTTTTGATCCAGAAGTATGCGATCGCCTATACGCCCAGCCTGCAACTCACCAGCCCCGCCCCCCTCGACCGGGGCAATCTCCGCGCCCTCGCCGCCGGCCTCACCGATGCCAGCCCGCCCGACAGCGAGGCGGGTGGGTTTTCCCCACTGTTTTATGTCAGCGAAGAACTGGACGCAATTCTCGCCGAACTGCCCCGCAGCCGGACGCTAACGGGCAGCGCATTCCGGCTCGATAACCTGACACAAACGCTGTTCTCGAACGATTTTCCGATTTTGCACATCGCCACCCACGGCATCTTTGGCACTGAGGCAGAAGACACGTTCCTGGTCACGGCTGACCCGCCAGAAAACAAGCTGACCCTCAACCAGCTTGATCGGCTCTTGCGGGGGGTCGATCCAAGCCGCCCGGTGCAGTTGCTCTCGCTCACAGCCTGCACCACCGCCGTCGGCGACGATCGCGCAGCGCTGGGGCTGGCCGGTGTCGCGGCCCAGGCGGGCGTTCGCAGCGTGCTGGCCTCGCTCTGGTTTGTCAACGATGCCGCCACCTCTGACTTGATTAAAGGCTTCTATGCAGATTTGAAAAACCCAGACCTGAGCAAAGCCAAAGCTCTACAGCAGGCGCAAATCCAGCTAATCGAGTCTGGCGGCAAGTTTGCCCGGCCGGCCTATTGGGCCCCGTTTATCTTGGTGGGGAACTGGCTGTAGCGGAGGAAGGGGTTCGCCGAATGCAAAAAAATGCCCAGACGAGCGATCGCCTGAGCTTTGCCTGTTATCTATGAGCTGATTGCCTGTAAACCTAAATGGCCGACTTAAAATAAAACCGCCGACCCGAATTGAAATCACATATAAACAAGCCAGCCTAGATAAAGAGAAACTGAATTTTGTAAACTCCGTTTCGGGCGGCTGGCGGTATTGAAAACGATCTGTTATGCCAATTACGATACCAAACCTGATTTGAGTTGGGACTCAAAAGTCCTCCAATCTTTACCAATCGTTTCTTAGGTTTACTTTTCTACGTATTTTCACGGCTTCATTCTCTTCACAACCCCGCTGCGTCCCATGCGTCTAATCCTGTGCCCGACTGCCGTTGAGGTGGCTGAGTGGGCTGCCCAATACGTTCTGCGGCGCATCACCGATTTTGCCCCCGCAAGCGATCGCCCGTTTGTCCTTGGATTGCCCGCAGGCAGCACCCCACTCAAGCTATACGCCCGTCTAATCGAGCTATATCAGCAGGGAAAAATCAGCTTCCAACATGTCGTCACCTTCAATATGGACGAGTATGTTGGGCTGCCCCAAAATCACCCGCAAAGCTATCACACCTACATGCATCAAAACTTCCTGAAGCACATCGACATTCCTGCCCAAAATGTCCATATTCCCAATGGCAATGCGCCCGATCTGGCCGCAGAATGTGCCGCCTACGAAGATAAAATGAAGTCCTTCGGCGGCGTGAATCTATTTATCGGGGGGGTCGGCGAAGACGGCCACATCGCGTTCAACGAACCGGGCACGTCCCTCGCCTCTCGCACGCACCTGCAAGCCTTGGGCGATCGCACGCGCCGGGTCAACGCCCGCTTTTTTGACGACCCCAGCCAGGTGCCCACCCACGCCCTCACTGTTGGCGTTGGCACGATTCTCGATGCCCAGGAAGTCATGATCCTGGCCCAAGGCGCTGCCAAAGCCCAGGCCGTTCACCACGCTGTCGAAGGCTGCGTCAATCACCTGTGGACGATTTCCGCCCTGCAACTGCATCCCAACGCCCTGATCGTGTGCGACGAAGACGCGACGCTGGAACTGAAGGTTAAAACGGTGAGGGGGTTAGGGGAGCGAGGTTAGGAAGATGCTGGGATCAGCAGATCATCATCGGATCATCGATAGTGCCCTTGGAAGCCTCACAGGGGCTAAGGCTGGCAATCCAATAATCGCCAATCTAAAATATCGCCAATCTAAAATCCAGACCAATCTAAAATCCAGAATCGATATCACTCTGTCCCCTTCGCCCACGATCCCCTCACCCCACCATTCCCTCACCCCATCGCCCCAATGACCCCTTCCGAACCCGACTTTGAACAAGCGCTAGACGAACTGGGGCGATCGCTCCAAACCCTGCAAACACGCTATGCCCAGGTCAAGACCGACCAGCAGCGTCAGGAAGCCCTGCAACAGCGCGTCGAGCAGGTGCAGCGGGACTATGCCCACACGCAAGATCCCTCCCTAAAGCTGGAGCTAAGGCGCTTGAAGGATCAGCTTGCAGAACTGGAAGTCGCCCTAGAGAGCCAGCTTTTTTCCTGGAACAGCCTCAAGGAACCCTTCTGGATGGCGGTGCGCTTTGGCGGGGTAGGAATCGTGCTGGGGTGGCTGCTAAAAAGCCTCGCCGGATAGGGCTGCCAGGGCTGACCCCTTAGCCCAGCAGCCAAAAACCGCTGTAGGTGACACCCGTGTCGTCTGGCTGCACCAGCAAAAAGTGCAGTCCGTGGGCCTCGCGCTGCCGCTGCTGAAAGAGACGGGCCGCCGCGGCCACGTCGGCATCGTGAAAGGTCGAGAGAATCCAGCGATCGCTCAATCCTGCTTCCAGAATCAGCCCGTCTGGGGCACCCGGCACATAGTTCAATAGCGCAGGACGCACCTCCTGGAGCCACCGCGCCAATCGCATGGATTGCCGTCCGCCGTCGATGATGACCCCCGGAACGGGCTGGGTGGAGGCGAGTCCCAGATTGATCGGCAAGAGGCGATCGGGCGTAGAGCAGATGGGAATGGGGCGATCGCCATAGAGGATCTCCAGGTCACCCGCAGCCAGGGCTGCAAATCGCCAGCGATCGCCCCAAATTGCTTCCGGCACAGGCACAGGGGGCGGCGCATCGATCGCCAGCGGGTCGTAGGCTTCGCCCGTATAACCCGGCAAGTTGGGGTAGTAGGCAGCGCGGCGCAGCAGAAAATGCTTCAGCATGGGCGCGTGGCGCGTTGGCTCCACAGTGAAACCAGCCTCCCTAGCAGCCGCTTCAATCAGTCCCAAACTCTGCGGCCGAAACACCTGAATTCGCTCTGGCGCTCCTTCTGCCTGTAGCCGCCTGAACTGAGCCGCCAGCCAATCGACCGTTGCCTGCGACTGCGGACAATCGACACAGGCGCTAAAGGCCCCCGTCGGGTCACACACCACCAGTTCCCACAGGGCTTCACCCGCTTCGGTTTGCAGGGGGCGACGATAGAAATCAGCTTGCCAAAGCACTCGAAAATACAGGGGATTGAGGGGACAGAATCAGAAACGGGCGGGCAGCGTGCATCCTGCTTTAGCTTGATCTTCCCACGTTAATGCTGCACGATTTAATGCTTTGCACTGGCCCATCACGCCTTTTCTTCCTCCACCAGCGTTAGGCTTTCCCATCCGCCCTGTGCATCGTAGCGGCGAATCATCCGCTGGCGCTGGGTGGGGGAGATCAGCCAGCCCGCTTCCAGAAAGAAGGGCTGGCCCTTGGGGACGAGGAGGGGCGTATTGGCCGAGGCTCCATCGGGCAGGAGGAGGAGTTGGAGCGGGGTGCTGCCCTGGGTGAAGTGAATGGCGGTGGGGGTGACGCTGCCCGTGGTGCTGAGGGAGAGGCCGGGAGCAGCGAGGTGCTGCTGGAGTTGGGTTCCGTCCAGGCTGACCGAGAGCGTGGTGGAATAGGTTTCGGGCGATCGCCAGTCGGGATACAGCGTCACGGCGCGGCCGTGCCAGGTGCCCACCAGTTGCTCGGCGGTGAGGGGCGGTCGTTCGGCGGCAGAACTGCCCCGCAGCGTTTCGCGGATCAGCGTTAGGCTGCTGAGGCGACTCTCGCCGTTTTCGCCATGAAATAGCTCCACTAGGCGCATCCGGCGATTGCCCGCGATTAGCCCAAACTCTGCGCCAAAGTCCCCAAAGGGGCTAAATTGCAGCGACCCTTGGGAAAATGCGCCTGTTTCAAAAAACAGCGTGCTGCGGTTCAGGCTGCTATATTCCAGCACCTTCGTCGTCGGCGGATCGCCCGCAGTCGATTCGCCAAACTCTAGCGTCTGGCGGATGGTCTGGTTTTGGTTTAGCCCCTCCAGCGTCACCACCGTTGGCACGCTGCTGACTTCAGCGCCCGCAGGCGAGAGCCGCGTAAACGAGCCTTCCCAGGCTCCGAGGTTTTTCAGCAAGCACTGCCACTGGGACAGTCCGGGAGAGGGGGAGGGGTGAGTCATAGGCAAACCGCTTTCTGGATTTGTTTAGTAATATGAACAAAATTTGTGTATAACTGATAACTTTTTGAAAATTCTCTAGGAAAATCCCTTATTCTAGGGAACCTTATAGAAAAGCTTATCCCGTATCGATTGCGGGCGATCGCTCGTCCGATCGGGTGAGGCTTTGGGGAGGAGGCTGATTTCCTCTCAGCGGTGGATGGTTTGCCCCGATCTGCCGCTCTAGAATGACGGGGTTAGGCAGGGCGGGGTGCTGCCCTAGACCTAACGGTTTTGAAATTGGGCGTTGAACACGCGGTCAGCAGGTGGCAGCCAGGGTCAAGTCCTGTGGGTTGTGGTGCTGCTGGCAACGGCTCAACCCTAGTTTTGTTGTGTGTTCATTACTGGTTAACTATGAGCGTTTTAGGACTTGCCGGGGTGGCAACATCCACGGTCAGTTTTTTTTCGCCTTTTTGGGGAATGCTGATGCAGCCTTTGGTGGCTGAGCTTGGCGCTGTATCTACCGTTTCGGCATCTGCTGAAGTTTCAACCCAATCGGGCAAGTCTCGATCTAATCCGTCTAATCAAACCTTATCTAATCAGAAATCATCTAATCAGAAATCAAGTCAGGGTGCATCAAGACAGGGCGCATCAAGACAGGGCGCATCAAACCAGAAGCCCTCAAGCAGGACAACGCCCAAAGCAGCATCCGGCTGTCCGATGGGTCTTTTGGCAACCGACCGTTGCCGGAGGCAGCAGTGGGAGCGATCGCGCCCCGAATCTCTACTCTCTTGGCGCAATGTGCGGTTGATGTCTCCGGCTGAAACGGGGCGATCGCCCGCTACACCCCTTCGCCGCTCTCGCAATCTGACCCCGACGGCAGACTCGACTCAGGCTTGGATTCAGCCTAAGACCGAGACTACACCCGCAGCGGCGATCGCTCCTCGCCCGCCTGCAATGCCCAGAGTCACTGTGCGCCCAGCAGCGGCCCCGGCCACCGGAGCGCAGCAGGTCTTTAAGCAATGTCTGGACAGTCCGCCTGCCAGTTCCGAAGGCGTAAAGCGCGGGGCAACTCAGCAAACTCCACCCGCCCCGGCCCGCCCCGACGCTGCAACGGTTTACCAAATCTGGGTGAACGGCAAAGTGGTGATGGAGCTACCCAGCAGTGAAGAGGCTGCCCCCATTGCCCAACGGCTGACCGCTGCTTTGGGCAGTCCTGGGTTTTCTGTAGACCAGTTGCGCCTGGTGCTGGTGGAGGGGGAACCGGGCGTGGCGCTGGGTGATGCAAAATCCGGGGAAAGATTAAACGAGAGATCGATTGCCAGCGGGGGCGATCGCCTGCTGTTCCGTGTTGATCGGTCGCTGGCCAATCGCCTAAACCGCACGGCCGATCTGGTCGCCATCGACTGGCTGAATAACCTGCGGGTGGCCCTGGGCGAAGCGCCTCTGTCGCTGATGGAAGCACAGGCAGACCTCTACAGCCTGACTCAAACGAGCCGCAACTTGGGCGGCATCACCTCCTGGTATGGGCCCGGATTTCACAACCGCCTGACGGCCAATGGCGAGCGGTTTAACCAATATGCCCTGACGGCGGCCCACCCCAAATTACCATTCAACACCTACCTGCGCGTGACCAATGTCCGCACCGGAGAATCGGTCATCGTCCGTATCAACGATCGGGGGCCCTATGTCGGTCAGCGATCGCTCGATTTGTCGCGTCAGGCCGCCCGCTGTATCGGCAGCGAAAAACCCGGCGTGGTACGCTACGAAGCGGTAATTTTGGAGCCGCAGACGACGGTGCAATAGCGCATGGATCGGGGCTTGGAGCAAGGCTTGGATCGGGATATCGGGCAGGCTATCCATCAGCAGCACTTGCCGCTCTTGGAAGCCCTGCGAGACGCTGCCCAACGGGCCCATGCGCCGTTTTATACCCCAGGGCACAAGCGCGGCCAAGGCATTCCAGCGCCAATGCGGGAACTGCTGGGCGATCGCCCCTTCCTGGCGGATCTGCCCGAACTGCCGGAGTTGGACAACCTGTTTGCTCCAGAGGGTGCGATTTTGCAGGCGCAGGAGTTGGCCGCCGACCTGTTTGGCGCAGCCCAGACCTGGTTTTTGGCGAACGGCTCGACCTGCGGCATCGAGGCGGCGGTGCTGGCCACCTGCGGCCCAGGCGACACGCTGATTTTGCCAAGGAACTGCCACCAAGCGGCGATCGCGGCCCTGGTTCTCTCTGGCGCGATGCCTGTCTTTGTGCAGCCAGACTATGACCCCGACTGGGGCATTGCCCACGGCGTTTCTCCCGGCGCGATCGCCACTGCCCTAGCGCAACATCCCGACGCAAAGGCGGTGATGCTGGTCTACCCGACCTACTACGGAGCCTGTGGAGACATCGGGGCGATCGCCCAACTCGCCCATCAGCGGGGCATTCCGCTGATTGTAGACGAAGCCCACGGCGCACATTTTGCCTTTCATCCCGACTTCCCCACGCCGTCGCTGGCAGCAGGGGCGGATATTGTCGTGCAATCCACCCACAAAGTGCTGGGCGCAATGACTCAGGCCTCGATGCTGCACTACCAGGGCGATCGCGTCGATCCTAGCCGCCTCAGCCGCGCCCTGCGATTGGTGCAGTCCACCAGCCCCAGCTATTTGCTGCTGGCCTCGCTGGATGCCGCCCGCTGGCAACTGGCCCAGCAGGGCCCAGACCTGATGCAGCACACCCTCGACCTAGCGGCGATCGCCCGCACCCAGCTTGCCCAACTTCCTGGCCTGCGCCTGCTGACGGCTGCCCATGCCTGCACGCCCGGATTCATCGCCCTCGATCCCACTCGGTTAACCGTAGACGTAAGCGGGCTAGGACTGTCGGGCTTTGCCGCAGACGAAATCCTGCATACAACCTTGGGCGTAACCGCAGAACTGCCGGGTCTGACGCATCTCAGCTTCATCCTCAGCCTGGGCAACACGCCAGCGGATATCGAGCAACTGGTTGCAGGCTTTCGAGCCTTGGCCCAGTCGGTTCAGCCTGCCGACGGGCTGCCTGCCGGAGAGTTCAAACGGGTCGGAGCGGGCTTTCCCTGGAACGCAATCGAGGTTGAACCATTGCAGTCGCCTCGTGCTGCGTTTCTGGCCAACAGCGAGGTCGTGGCGCTAGAGCAAGCGGGCGATCGCCTCTCTGCGGAAACCGTGTGTCCCTATCCGCCGGGCATTCCGCTGCTGATTCCAGGCGAGCGCATTTCTAGAGGGGCGCTGCAATGGCTCAAGGCAGTGCTAGAGCAGGGCGGAACGGTCACGGGGTTAGTCGGCGAACAGGGTTTGCGAGTCGTGCAGCGTAACGGGTAGCGTCAGGGTAAAGCGCACAAAGTTGTCGTGGCTTTCCAGGGCGATCGCCCCACCCAGCCGCTCGATCAGCTTTTTGACCAGAGCCAATCCCAATCCTGTTCCTTCGTGCTTCCAGGGATCATTGCTGGGAACGCGATAAAAGCGTTCAAATACGCGATCCTGCTCTGAGGTGGGAATCTCTACGCCCGTATTCGTGATGACAATCCTCAAGTATTCAGCGGTGTATTCGCTAATCATGACCTGAATCGTTCCTTGATCAGGGGTATACTTGCAGGCATTATTCAGCAGCTCACCCAGAATTCGACTGAGATAGGAGGCATCTGTCCGCATCGGCGGAAGGTTCGCTGAGACATTCAAGCTCAAATGCTGGTTTCGAGTGCGAGTCCGTTCCAGGAATGGTTCTGCAATATGTGCCACCCAGTCGCATAGATGAATGCTTGTGAGCAACAGTGGCTCCATGCCAGCATCGAGTCGAGATAAATCCAGGAGGTCGTTAATTAGCTTTAGCTCTCGCTGACATTCATCTTTCAAAATTTGGAAATAGCGGTGAATGTGGTGGAGATCCGGATTGTCGAAAAGACCAAGCTGACGCAGGCTCAGTTCTAGCATCTGAGACGACATCTTCACGTTCGCCATCGGGGTTCGTAGCTCATGCGAAACGCTGCTCAGGAAGTTATCTTTCAGTTCATTCAACTGTTCCAACTTCTCAACCTGATTGCGGGCTGCTTGATAGAGTCTGGCTTGTCGAATGGCGATCGCACATTGATTCGCAACCTGTTCCACCAGACGAATTTCGCTTTCCCCAAAGGGTTCGTTCCCTGCCCGATAGAGCCATAGATCTCCCAATAAATTCTGATTGTCTCGAAGCAGACACGCCAACACCGTAAAAGGCTGTTTTAAGTCTCGCAAAATTGGTTTCGCGTTCTGGTTTTCTAGACTATTACCTGCGGATGCGTGGGGCAAGATACGCCAGCAAAAGTGAACGATCTGCCTTTGAAAGAGTTGCTCATACAGGTCTGCATAATCTCTGATTGACACGATGCTGGCATGTCGAGACGGGATATTCGGCGCAACATACTCGTGCTGAATGATGGAGATATTTTGCTCTAGGTCGTAAAGTCCCGTATCGCAAATGCTGACTCCTAGCCCTGTGCCCAGCTCTTGCACCACCTTTTGCAAAATTACGTCTTCATCAAGGCTATCGCGCACTTTGTCAGTAATGCGCTTGAGCAATTTCTCGAAGTCGAGTGCCTTTTTCAACTGAGCGGTTTGCTGCTGCACCTGGGCCGATAGGCTTTGGTTGAGCTGCTGTACCTGATGGTAGAGTTCAGATTGTTGAATCGCAATGCCGACTTGATTGGCCAGTTGCAGCAGCAACTCACACTCCCAAACTTGCCACTGGCGCGAACCGCAGCACTGATGCACCAGCAGCAGCCCCCAAAGCTGTTTTTGCACCAGAATCGGCACCACCAAGTTTGCAGTGACCTGGAATTGCAGCAGAAAGTCGCGGTGGCAGGGCGTGATGTCATCGGTGTAGACGTTATCGATCGCCCGCACGCGCCCTTGCTGATAGCGCTCTAGCCAGTTTTCTCGAAAGCAGGGATCGTCGATGACGCGATCGCACAGGGTCCAGTCTGCCCGACCGACCGATTCCACCACCACGCGCCCGCTCCAGTCGGGACGAAACTGATAAATCAGCACGCGGTCGGCCTGCAAAAACTGACGTACCTCCTCCACCGTTGTAGACAGCACCTCAGATGAATCCAGCGATTGGCGAATGCGCTGGGCAATTTGGGCAATCAGCCGTTCGCGCTGGGTTTGCTGCTGGAGGCGCTGTTCTGCCTGCTTGTGCTCAGTAATGTCCTGCGTGGTGCCAAACAGGCGCACCGTCCGTCCCTGCTCCACGATGGCCTGCCCCCGGTTGTGGAGGTGGCGAATCGAGCCATCCGGCAGAACGATCCGCATTTCGTGATCATACGCAACGCCCGTGGCGATCGCCCGCTTCACAAATTGCTCAAACGACCGCACATCTGCTGGGTGAATGAGTCGTCGTAGGGTGCGATAGGTCGGCGATTGCGCCGGGTCAAGCCCAAAAATGCGATAGGTTTGCTCTGACCATCTCACCGTTTGCGTCTGCACGTTGTATTCCCAACTGCCCAGACGGGCAAGCCGCTGAGCATCAGACAGATCCTTTTCGCGCTGCTGGAGGGCGATCGCCAGCCGTTTGTATTCGGTGATGTCGGTGTTTGCAAAGATGCAGGCTTCGATCTGCCCCTGATCGTCCATCAGCGGATAGAGACGCGCCAGCGTCAGGCATTCGGTGCCATCCTGACACTGGAAGGTTAGCTCTACATTGGCAAACGACTGGCCTTCAAAGACTTGCTCTATCATCGTCTGCACCGTGTTCCACAGTGCTGGGCTAGGCATCAGGTCTTGTAGCGATCGCCCCAGCATCGTCTGCCCATACTGAAACACCCGCTCACAGGCAGGATTCCAGTTGAGAATCAGCCCCGCCCGGTTGACCCAAAAAATGGGATTGGGCGAATGGTCTACGAGTTGGCGATAGTGACTCTGTGGCTCCTGGGCAGTTCCCGTAGGCAAATTCAGGGTTGCCACGCCCAGGAGCTTTCCGTCCGAGTCCGTTACGGCTACATGGTCAGCACGAGGCGGCGGTGATGTGGAAACCAGCGCGTTCCATTCGGCCTCTGTGATGACCACGGGCGATCGCTGCACCAGGTCGCCAATCTGCGTCGCGCTCAGGTCGATGCCCTGGGCGATCGCCCGAACCAAATCCTGAGCCGTGAACAGACCCAGCAGTTGCCCGTGCTGCAAGACGGCAATGTAGCCCGATTCAGCCTCGTGCATGAGGCACGCGGCCTCGACCACCAGGGTTTGGGCCACGGCAGTAATCGGTGGCAGCAAAAAGGAATCGCTAGCAGGTGGCGGACAAGCAGCAAGCAATGGATCGGCCGGGTTTCTAGAGGCGATGTTTTCGGAAGAAAGCTGATTTCTGAAAGGAATGCCTTCTGTCATGGTTTATCTTCAATTAGCCTAGCTGACAGAGTTGGGAAACCCCAACCTGAATTCCACAGAGCAAGCAGCATTACTCTTTGTAAAAAACCCAGAAATATTTCGATAGATAGCCCAGCAAGAAACTTATAGGATGATGACGTGAAGCGGCGAATTATGCCGATGTTTCCGCGATGCCGACAGTTCTGGCAAGCGTTTGTAGAGAGTTCAAAGATTTCAGTTATTCCTGATTTTAGACGGCTTCTAAACCACGCCCAATTGGGTCGGTGTTTGCAAACCCTTAGGCAGTGCAGCCGCGTTGATCCCCTTGCCTTGCACTAGCACGCCAAAGTTGCCCAGCCGCAGCGGGTCAATTAGCGATTGCAGGCGATCGCGCTGTTGCAGTATTTCTGCCAGGTTCACCTCGGTTCCCGGTTCAGGATGGGAGAGGGCCGCCAGGCGATCGCCCAGCCCCAGAGCCATCAGAAACAAGCCCTGCGGGACAAATCCCAGCGTGTCTAACCCGCAGCGATCGCCCTGTCGCTCCAGCGCTGTGAAATCGACGTGCGCCGTCAGGTCTTGCTGCCCAATGTGCAGGTAGGGATCGGAATGGTGTGCGTGTTGGTAATAACACTGGAGCGTGCCTGTGGTGCGGGTGGGGCTATAGTAGCGCTGCGCCGGATAGCCGTAGTCGATGGTGATGACATAGCCGCGATGCAGCCGATCTGCCACCGTTTGCATCCAGTCCAGCGCCGCCAAGTTGACCTCGGTGCGATAGCCGTCGGGATAGCGCTCCGACAGCAGATCCACCCCCACTAGCTCAAAATACTCCGCCAGTCTTGGCGTAGAGAGGTCGCCCAGCGTCTCGATAAAGCGAGGTGTTGCGCCTGCAACTGGCTCTGGTGCAAGGGTGACGTAGATTTCCTGGAGTTGCCCCTGGGCGATCGCCACCTGATGCACCGGAAACGCATCCACCAGTTCGTTTGAGAAAAAGCAGCCCGTCACAGAATCGGGCGGAATCTCTTCCCAGCCGCACCAGCGCACCTGGCCAGAATTTGCCAAAGGCTTGAGCCGACGCTGCTGCTCTGCCCGCATCGCCGCCGAAATTTCCACAATTACGTAATCCACGGCTTCAAAGCAGGCGTAATGCTCTCGATAAAGATAGCGCAGCACGTCCGCCGCCAAAATGCCCTGACCTGCGCCCATTTCCACCAGCGTAAAGGGATGGGGAGCGCCTAGCAGATGCCACAGTTCGGCAAACTGTTCTGCCAGCAGTTCCCCAAACGCTGCGTCCAGATGGGGCGAGGTATAGAAATCTCCCGCTGCGCCGATCCGTAGGCTGGGTGTGGCGTAATAGCCATAGTCCGGGTCGTAGAGGGCGATCGCCATAAACTCAGCAAACGAGATGCGCCGCTGCGGATGGACGACGATGCGCTGGGAAAGGCGATCGCACAATGGCAGATTGCTATCGTCAAGATCAGACGAACCGGGACGCATAAAGAGAATTCCATAGCCCTGCTCAATCATTATTTCCTGAGTCGCCACACCCGGAAACTCTTTATACCGACCCTGCCTTCAAGACATCCCCAAAAAAGTAACCAAACCCCGCCGCACACAAGCAGCCTTCAGAAAAACCCCATCACCCACCCTACCCAACTCTCCCCTCTTCGTTCTTCCCTCTTCGTTCTTCCCTCTTCGTTCTTCCCTCTTCGTTCTTCCCTCTTCGTTCTTCGTTCTTCGTTCTTCGTTCTTCCCTCCTCCCTCTTCCCCCATAGATAGACCACCCCTCTCACCATAGATACTCAAATATGTAGTTTTATTGCTGATTTTTCTTAAGTTATGTTAACGTACAAGTACAACCTAAAGACAACCTAGAGAGGTCTTTGAGCTATGCAAACCCAAGAATCCAAGTTTGGCTTTACTCAGTTTGCGGAAACCTGGAACGGTCGTTTGGCAATGCTAGGCTTTGTGATTGGTCTGGCTACGGAACTGTTGACGGGTCAGGGCATCCTGTCCCAACTGGGTCTGATGTAGGTTAACCAAGCCAGAGTTTGCGAAAGCAACCTGGGTGGTTGATCTGCTACGGTCTTTCACGTTTCATCCTTGATATCTCCTTCGCAGAGGTGCGGCTTCGGTCGCACCTTTTTGTTGCGGCGATCGCTCCAAAATCTACAATCTAAAATCCAGCCAGGACTTACGCACTTGCGATAAGCTCTCTGGATTGTGGACAATTTCTCGCGGGCGCAGCCCGCGAGAAATTGTCCGACTGCGTAAGTCCTACCAGCATCAAAACATGCTTTGACCAGGCTGCTGCTCAGCCCTAGCTCCTAACCTCCAACCCCTCATGTCTCTCTGGTTGGCTCTTGCAATTGGCAACTCGCGGCTTCATTGGGCCGCTTTCTCAGATAGCAGGCTGCTACACAACTGGGATTCGGATTATTGGACAGCGGCGGCGATCGCCCAATTTGCTGCCGATCCTGCGTCTGCTGGGTTGTCAATTGCAGGCGAGGTTTCATTGCAAGCGCCTGTTCCATTGGCGATCGCCTCTGTTGTACCCGCGCAAACAAACCTCTGGCAGCAGTATCCCGCTCAACGGCTGCTCACGCTAGCAGACGTGCCGCTAGGCAACACGTACCCTACCTTCGGCATCGATCGCGCCCTGACCCTCTGGGGAGCAATCTGTTCCCTGGGCGCACCCGTGCTGGTAATCGATGCTGGGACGGCCCTCACCTTCACCGCTGCTGACCGAGCAAACACCCTGCTGGGCGGCGCAATTCTGCCGGGTCTGCGGCTTCAGCAGCAAGCCCTCGCCCAGGACACGGCTGCTCTGCCGCTCGTCGCGCTCCAGCCAGACCTAAACCTGCTGCCACCGCGCTGGGCCACCGACACGCCCACCGCCATCCGCTCCGGCATTCTCTACACGCTGCTGGCTAGCCTCCAAGACTTTGCCCACGATTGGCTGTTGCAGGAACCAGAAGGGGCGATCGCCCTCACAGGCGGCGACTCCGCCCTGCTCCACCAGGCGTTCTCTCAACAAAACCCAGCCCTCGCTGCCCGCATTCATCGTGACCCAGCACTTATCTTTCGCGGCATCCCCGCGCTGCGAAACTGGAGCCTAATTTGATTAGGGCAAATAACCTCGAACCCTTACTGATAATCTTTACTCTATCCCCCTCAAGGCAGAGGATTAGCCGTCCGACTGACATCAGAGCTAATTTATCAAAGAAAAAAGGAAGAGAGAAAAGCCAACCTCAGAACGAGCTTTAGGCTCAATGACGGATGTCTCTAGAGCCGGTCTATGAGTCGCCTACCCGAAATCGCTAATCCCAAGCGCAAAGCCTATCCCAGCGACATGAGTGATACAGAATGGGCAGTCTTGCAACCGCTGCTGCCAACGGGTAAGGGCTTCGGTCGTCCTCGAGAAGTGGACTTTCGAGAGATTCTCAATGCTATCTTCTACGTGCAACGCAGTGGCTGCCAGTGGGAAATGCTGCCCCATGACTTTCCGCCTTATGGAACGGTCTACTTCTACTTTCGTAAATGGCATCGCAAAGGGGTTTGGCAACAGATTCATGACCAACTGCGAGACACCTTACGACAGAGCATGGGCAGAGACAGCGATTCCAGCGTGGCGATTGCCGATTCCCAATCGATCAAGACCGCCGAAAAAAGGGGAGGGGCTGCGGCTTTGACGGTGGCAAAAAGGTTAAGGGACGTAAGCGCCACCTGGTCGTAGACTCTCAAGGGCTTTTGATTGGGGTGGTGGTGACCGAAGCCAATGCCTCAGAACGGCTTGGGGCATTGGTTACGCTCGATGAAGCAAGCGATAAGCTCTCCAAGCTAGAGGTCGTGTGGGTAGACCAGGGGTATAGTGGCAAGAAGTTTGCCGAGGCGGTCAAACAGGCTTGTGGAGAACACGTCCGAGTTGAGGTCATCAAACGAACGGCTCAAACCTTTGAGGTTCTGCCTAAACGCTGGATTGTGGAGCGAACTTTTGGCTGGTGGAATCGCTATCGACGCTTGAGCAAAGACTAGGAGTTGTATTGTGAGATGAGCGAAGCCATGATTTATGGAGCCATGATTCGTGTGATGCTCGAACGCCTGGCGGCTTAGAGACTTTATGAATCAGCTCTCAAACACTGGGGATAATTATGAGTCAGAAGCGTTACATTGTCGATCTAAGCGACGCTGAAATTCAAGCGTTGGAAACCCTTTTGAGAACTGGAAAACATTCAGCCCGCAAACTCACCCGTGCGCGTATTCTATTGCAGGTGAATCAGGGTAAAACCGACCGAGAAGTCGCGGACAACTTAGGGGTGAATCTTTCAACGGTCGAGCGAACCCGTGAGAAGTTTGTCCACTCAGCCACATTGGAGGAAGCTCTCAAGGATCGCCCCCATCCTCCCAAACCTCGTAAGCTCGATGCCAAAGCAGAAGCCCTGCTGATTGCGACCGCTTGCTCAGATGCACCCGATGGGCGGGCTGAGTGGACAATGCAGTTGTTAGCCGACCGCTTGGTTGAACTGCAAGTAGTGGAGTCAATTTCGGATGAAACCGTGCGCCAGACCCTAAAAAAACAACGTTAAACCGTGGCTGAAACAGCAGTGGTGCATTCAGTGGTTAGAATTCAGCAGGAATGCCGCTGGAAGGGGCGGGTTGTCTGTTAGGGTTAAAAGTACGTTCTCAACGCACGTTCAAATCTTTTACACCAGCAAGCAGCACGCCAGCGGGTATGGATACCAAAGCATTCAAGCGATCGCTCAACAACTCCGAAAACTATCACCGCAAGGGCTTCGGCCACGACGCAGAAGTCTCCGGGCAGATGCAGTCGGAATATCAGAGTGACCTGATTCAGCAGATCCGCGACAACGGCTATACCCTCACGCGGGGCGACGTGACGATTCGGCTGGCCCAGGCCTTCGGCTTTTGCTGGGGCGTAGAGCGGGCGGTGGCCATGGCCTACGAAACGCGGCAGCACTTCCCCACCGAACGCATCTGGATTACCAACGAAATCATCCACAACCCGTCTGTAAACCAGCGCTTGCGAGACATGCAGGTGCAGTTTATCCCGGTGCAGGAAGGACAGAAGGATTTCTCCGGCATTGAGTCGGGCGACGTGGTAATTTTGCCGGCCTTTGGCGCAAGCGTCCAGGAAATGCAGTTGCTCAACGACAAGGGCTGCACGATCGTAGACACGACCTGTCCCTGGGTGTCGAAGGTGTGGAACTCGGTGGAAAAGCACAAAAAAAATGACTACACTTCCATCATCCACGGCAAATACAACCACGAAGAGACGATCGCCACCAGTTCCTTTGCTGGGACGTACCTGATTGTGCTGAATCTGGAGCAGGCGCAGTACGTAGCGGACTATATTTTGCGAGGGGGCGATCGCCAAGAATTTCTCGCCAAGTTCAAAAACGCCCATTCCGACGGCTTTGACCCTGACCGCGACCTAGAGTGCGTCGGCATCGCCAACCAGACCACCATGCTCAAGGGCGAAACGGAGCAAATCGGCAAGCTGTTTGAACGCACCATGATGCAGAAATACGGCCCCGACCAACTGAATCAGCACTTCCTCGCCTTCAACACCATCTGCGACGCGACGCAGGAACGGCAGGATGCCATGTATGACTTGGTGGACGCGCCCTTGGACTTGATGGTGGTCGTCGGCGGCTACAACTCCTCCAACACGACGCACCTGCAAGAAATCGCCATCGATCGCAGCATTCCGTCCTACCACATCGACAGTGGCGATCGCATCGGCCCTGGCAACCGCGTCGAACACAAGCCGCTGCACCGCGACCTGACCGTCACCGAAAACTGGCTGCCCGATGGCCCGATCACCGTCGGCATCACCTCCGGAGCCTCCACGCCCGATCGCATCGTGGCGGAAGTGATCGAGAAAATTTTTGAGCTAAAAGGGGCCCTGGCGCTGGCTTGATGGCTGGCTTGGTGACTTAGCTTAAATGTCACTTAAATGTCTCAGATGTTTACAAATTTGTGAGTATTGGCTCATCGCCTTGTTAGATCGGGTAACCTGGCCTCAAAGGGTAGGTGCTGCTAGCGGCGATTCTTCTACGGAAACCCGTTGCAAACGCCCCTCTTGTATTTGGGATTTCCTGGTTTTAGATAATGTCTGCCATCGACCTATTCTCAGCCGTGCTATCGGGTGCTTCGCTGCTTGCCCCCGCATCTGACCTGGGCGCAATGCCTCTGGGCATGGTTCATTCCGCTGCAATGCACTCGGCGATCGCCCCGTCTGACCTCGCCACCTTTGGGGCAATGGGCGACTTTTCGCGTACATACTGCCTCGCCATCTGCGCGGTGCTGGTTCCGGCAAACCTGCTGGCAACGCTGCAAACCTTAATCTTTGTCGGCTGCAATCGCCCCCGTTCAACCATTCGCTGGATTACTAGCGCTGCGAGCCTTTACGCCGTCCTCATGCTTTTGCACATCCTTACCTGGTTTGTGGTGGGCGTAGTGATGCTGCCGACCTTTGTGCTGACGGGGCTGGGCGGCCTCTGCCTGGGGCTAAATGCGTGGGCGATCGCCCGTCCCCAGAGCCTCTCTGGATTTCTGCGTCGCCTGGTGGGTTGGGGATATGTGCTACTGCCCAAGCGGTTCCCGACAACTCCTAGCCTTCCAGTCCTTCCAGAGCAAGGCTAGCGGCCAGCACCCTCCGCACCGGCCGCAAGTCACGCGCATTTAGGCTTAAGCATTCAGGCTTAAGCAGTCTGGCTGTCGTCTATTCCTGCATCCCTTCGTACAGCAGGCGGGCAAACAGCCGTGCGCCATCGTCGGCCTTCAGCCGTGCATAGCTGGGCGGCGCAGAATGCCCCACGGCCCGCAAATCCGATAGAAGCTCTGGGTGAAACTGGCAGGTGAACGAGCGGCGCACCTGCTTGCTTTCAAAATCTCGATAGATGATGCATGTTGCAGAACACTCGGTGACGACTTCCTCGCCGATCGTCGTGGAACATAGGATCTCCACCGCATCCGGCAGCTTCAGCAGCCACGCCAGACGGCTCCCCGCAATCATCGAGCGGTAGGGAATCATGGCATCGTGCAGCAGTCGGTAGGCCCAGTTCGCAAACAGGATGGCTTCTTCGTTCACCTCGTCCGAGTGAAACATGGCGATGTTGATTTCGCGCTCATACTCAATGGCGGTATCAATCACGCCTTCGTACTGGTCAGCGGTGATTTCATGGGCAGTGATTAGCTCTTCGGGAATGCCCTGCGCGTCGCCATCGGGGGATTGGTAGTGATGAAGCTGGCGATCGCCCACTTCCTTGTGTTCGTTCGGCCCCACCGCAAACTCTGGATGATCCCAGCCCTCGGCAATCACATGGCCATTGCGCTTGGTAATCTTGAGCGAACTGCCGACCGCTTCGATGCGCTGGCACACCCGCCGCAAAGCCTTTAGCATTTTGCCATCCGGATCGCGGGGCAGCGAGTCCAGACTTAGCACCTCCCGGACGGCTTGTTTAATCAGGTTAATATGCGCCTGCGCCGCCAATTGATGCCCCAGACAGATGAACAGCGCCAGCGCACTGGTGGGCGATCGCGAGATCAGCAGCCGTTCAACCAACCGATGCAGGTCTTCCAGGGAACACTGGGCCCCATCAAACGTAGAGGCATCCCGAACCGACGGATCGCCGCCTTCTACCACGACGGCCAGCCCAGCGGTGATCAGCGGCACCACCACATCCAGGTCGAGCAGCCCCGACGACCACATGGGGAACAAGATGGAATCGCAATCGGCAATCTTTTGGGCGATGTAGGCCACGTTGAGAGAAGCCCGCACCTCTTCTCCAAGGGGGTTTCGTCCGACGTGTTCCCAGGGTTCAATAATGGCGATCGCACTGCGAAACAGCGCCGGATGTCGCAGCAAAAAATCTAGCTCTGCCTGGGAAGCAATCACCTTTTCCAGGGGTTTCTGCGCTCCCCATCGAAATTCGGTGTTTTCGGTCAAGAGGGAGTCATCGGGTAGGGGGTCAGGCGAATGGCGATCGGCCAAAAACTGCCCAATCAGCACATGCACTGATTCAAAATCCGAATCTCCTTCGCTCAGATAGCCCGGACGCAGCCGCCACTGGCTCGTTTGGGCTGCTGGATGTAGCGCCTGGGGTGTATTGGCTAAGCTCATATCCGCTCCTGGTGTAACGTGCCCTTTGGAATATTGATTCTGATCGAATAATATACCGCTGATTGTCCCGGCTCAGTTGTCATTTATAAGCGCAGTGATCACTGCTATAAGCGCATTGATCACTGCTATAAGCGCATTGATAATCCATTAGCAGCCGCGACAACTGCCGGATCATACCCCACATCCTGATCTCTCCGCTGTCAAGCGCCTGCATCAATGCCCGGATCAATCCCTGCATCAATCATCGCGATTGATCGAGATTTGGCATAAAAATCGTAAGCAGCGGATATTTAGGTGCTGCTCACTGCGGACTGGCCCCTATCCATCGTGAATCTATTTGGAGGAGCGTTGGAGGTTAGCAGTTGAGTGTGTATCAATGGATTTGGGAGTAATAAGAGTAATAAGTGCTGACAGCATCGCTTGCCTCGTTCCTCAGTAGAGCCATCAATACAGCATCAGTACAGCACCAGTACGGCCATCTCTAGACCTCCCTCTCTCGCCTCGGACTTCTATCGTCACCCTATCCTCGCTATGATTCACCTTCCCTCCAAACGCTTGTCTCTCTCTGCTGTAGGGCAGTCGGCTTGCAAACCCCTCGCCCAAGCCCTTCTAGCGGCGATCGCCCTCGGCATCACCCTCGGCAGTGTCCCCATCACAGCGCTGGCGCAGGACTACGTTCCCCCCAACCGCGGCCTGCCCGGACGGCGCGAAGGCGGCGGCACTCGCGGCTGTTGGACAAGCACAGTTTCCGGTGGACAGAACCGCCTCACAGCCATCGTTCCAGCACAAAACCTGGGCTATACCCTCAGCGAATATCCCACCTTTTTCGTCTACGTTCCGGCTGCCTATGCTGAAAAAGCCGCCGCAGCCGAGCTAATCCTGACCGACGACCAGGACACCGAAATCTATCGCACCAGCTTTAGCACGGGCAATCAGTCTGGCATTCTCCGCATCAGCCTGCCTGCCGAAGCGAACATGGCTCCTCTGGAAATCGGGCGCGATTATCACTGGAGCTTTGCCCTGGTTTGCGACCCCAACGACCCGTCGGGCAACCTGGTGGTGGATAGCTGGATTCAGCGTGTGCAGCCCTCTGCGGAACTGGCCGCAGCGATCGCCACGACCAGCCCTGCCGATTTGCCCGCGCTCTATGCCCGCTCTGGCATCTGGTACGAGGCGATCGCCAGCCTCACAGACCCCTATCGCCAGCCCACCGATGGGGCGATCGTGACCCAATGGCAAAATTTGCTGAACTCCGTTGGATTAAGCAACATTGCGGCTGAACTGCCCATTGCTCCGCCAAACCTATCGCAGCGATCGCCGCAATAGCAGGCACAGCCTAAGGTTCGACTCCGGAGATAGCGACGGACGGTTCAAATCGAGTCGCCGCCTTTGAAAATCCTAAAGACTTAAGACATAGCTTAGAACAAACAAAACTGCCCCAAACTGGGTCGTAGAATAGCAAGCAACACATTCATAGTCGGGCGCACGGTGAAATTATGACGGCTTGCGAATACAGACCTGGTTTGGACGGGGTGCCCGCCACCCAATCCAGCATTAGCTTTGTCGATGGTCAGAATGGCATTCTGGAGTATCGGGGCATTCACATTGAGGAACTGGCGAAACACAGCACGTTTCTAGAAACCTCCTATCTGCTGATTTGGGGCGTGTTGCCCACCCGTGAAGAATTGGCAGACTTTAAGCACGAGGTGCAAACGCATCGACGGCTGAAGTACCGCATCCGCGACATGATGAAGTGCTTCCCAGAGAGCGGTCACCCGATGGACGCGCTCCAAGCCTGTGCCGCAGCGCTGGGGCTGTTCTATTCCCGGCGGGCACTCGAAGACCCGGCCTACATCCGGGCAGCGGTGGTGCGGCTGCTGGCCAAAATTCCCACAATGGTCGCGGCGTTTCAACTGATGCGAAAGGGAAACGACCCTATTCAGCCCCGCGACGATCTGGACTATGCCGCCAACTTTCTCTACATGCTGACGGAGCAGGAACCTGACCCGCTAGCGGCGCAGATTTTCGATGTCTGCCTGACGCTCCATGCAGAACACACCATCAACGCATCGACCTTTTCGGCAATGGTGACGGCTTCAACGCTGACCGATCCCTATGCGGTGGTCGCGTCGGCCGTGGGGACGCTTGCCGGGCCGCTGCACGGTGGCGCGAACGAAGAAGTGATTTTAATGCTGGAGGAAATCGGCTCCGTGGAAAACGTGCAGCCGTACCTGGAGACCTGCCTAGAGCGCAAGTCCAAGATTATGGGCTTTGGGCATCGGGTGTATAAGGTGAAAGACCCCCGCGCCATCATTCTGCAAAACCTGGCAGAGCAACTGTTTGAGAAGTTTGGGCGCGATCACTATTACGACATTGCGATCGCCATGGAAAAGGCGGTCGAAGAAAAGCTGGGTCACAAGGGAATTTATCCCAATGTGGACTTTTACTCTGGGCTGGTATACCGCAAGTTGGGGATTCCGACAGACCTGTTTACGCCCGTGTTTGCGATCGCCCGTGTAGCTGGCTGGCTGGCCCACTGGAAGGAGCAACTCGAAGCCAACCGCATCTTCCGTCCTACCCAGATCTATACAGGCGACCACAACATGCCCTACATCCCCATCGACGAACGCAATGGTTTCGTCAGCGACTCCCTGCTTCCAGAGCTAGTGGCTAAGTAAATTCCGGAGAGTGCTGCTAAGTAAATTCCGGAAAGTGCTTACAAAGTTCCTTTAGCTTTTGATGAACTTAGGAACAAGAGAGGGTTAAACCCCCTTGCGGAATTTATGGAGGCTTGAGATTATTTAATCAAGTGACGATTTTCAGGAACTCCAAACCTCTGGGCTTTATGTCTAGGGGTTTTTTATTGCTAATTTCCGATTTGCTGATGTGGCGCAATGCGAATGAAGCGACACCTCACGATATCTTATTTTGATAGATATTCTGTTTCGATATCCTACTACAGACTACAGCACCACTCTATCTATTTCTGATAGCTTTCTGATAGCTTCACAATCTCTACACTAATAGCTTGAAGTTGAGGATATTTGGAGTTAGGCGCACTTGGCTGGCGGATATTTCGCCTACCAGCCTTTGGAATGCGCCAGGACTGATTCGGTGAAAGAATTCCGTGAATGAGTCCTCTACGGGTATATCCCACTTTTGTAACCTTCACCCTAAATCCCTCTCCCAAAGCGGGAGAGGGACTTCTAATCCGGCTCCCCTTCTCCCTTTATGGGAGAAGGGGCTGGGAGATGAGGGCAAAGTTGCATAACCGGGATGCGCCCGTCCTCTACCTTAGGTTATGTAGGGTATGCGTGGCTAATGTATGGGTGTGGTATGTATGTGGATGTATGCACCTATATACAGGAAGGCTCCTGTCTGCCATACCGTCTTTTAGAACCAGAACAGTTCGGCAATTGAGCCAGCGTAAGTAAGCTAAAGTATGCGGACTATAGAGGGCAAATTTTCTGAAGTCAGTTAATTCTATGGCTTCAGAAATCTTTGAACTCCTTCGTCCTTTTCCATCAAAATTCAGGAAAGTTCAGTATTTTTTCGGACTGCTTGCGTTCTCACCCAGAATGACAGCCCTTTTGCGAGGTTTCACCCAGATTTGGCGCGTCTTAGCCGATTTTTCAACTCTTTATAAAACTTCGATAAAGCTAGCTCGATTCGTCCTCAGGGGGCGATCGCCCAAAACTGTCTCTCACCAATTCACGCTCTCACCAATTCACGTTGAGCTAGCTTGCAGGTTGATTGGGGTTTTGTTTCCAAATCACCACGAAGGTTGCAGAGCGATCGCTCGCCCGCACTAAGTTGATATAACGAATGGTGCCTTCCTTCTCCATTTTGTAGAGATCCCCGCCACCATATTCTCCCTCTGGGGTGAAGGTAAATCCCTCAAACATCTGCTGCACCTCTGCCAGTACCTCGTCAGGCCGACGGCGTGAAGCCCACAAAATATTGTCAATCATCGGCAAAGACGCTGCGGCGAGGGAGGGATCAGCTTCAGCCGCAGCAATACTTTCAGCCGTAAAAAACAGCTCTGGCTGAGGAAACTTGTAGTACGGAATGTTTAACCCCGCCGTCTCACTCGCTGCAACCCCCGCCAAATTTCCTTGAAACTGACCCCACAAATCCTGAAGCTCTTGCTCCTCTGCCGTTAGTTCTGCTGGGAGAGCGGCTGTGGCTTCTGGGGTTAGGGGCACTTCCTCCGAGATCGGAGTTGGTTCTGCTGCTGGGGAAGCTTCGGGTTCTGGGGTGGGCGAAGCCTGGGGCGTTGGCTCTACGCTGGGGGATGCGACCGGAGATGGGGATGGTGCAACCCTGGGAACCGGATTCGGACTAGGGCGCGGCACTGGAGTTGGGCGTGCGGGCTGAACCTTGGGACGGGGGGGAGTTGCCGTTGGTGTGGGCTGTGGAGGAGGAGCTACTTTAGGAACGGGTCTTAGGCTAGCTAGCGAAACAGGTGGCTCCTCTGCAACTTCTTCCGTTGCTTCTGGCTCTGGCTCAGAGGCAATGGGCAGCCCCAGCACAAGTGCATGGAGCGCGACAGAGGCCACCAGCATCGGCCGCCAGAACATCTGCCACGGCGAAGAAGACTTGTGAACTTGGAGTGTAGCGGCTGGCAGACGCGGAGTTGACCGTCCCATGATGAAAGAATGATTGGCTTGAAGAGACCGGGATAAATACTGAAGGGCTTGCGAAAAAGCGTGTAGAGAAAAGGGCGCGAAGAGAGAAATTTGAGGGGGCGATCGCCCGCCTAATTGCGACAGTTGCCCATCTGTCTATCACTGCTTGTCTATCATCGACAGAGAGTCTCCCTGGAACAGACTCAAAGAAACTGCTCCAAGGAGACCAGAGACTAACCAATCAGCAAAGCGTTGAAAGCAAACCGTCAGGCGCTTCTATCGCTGAGCTTCGAGACGCAGGAGGTCTTGGATGCTGATTCCTACGGTTTCCCGATTAGCAAAACGGGTGCCGAATTCGTTGCGCTCCAGCAGTTGGCGAGCCAGCGTGTAGCCCTCGCTGGGCAGACGAACGTAGCCAACCTCGTCCACAAGCTGAGGGCTGCTCAGGTAGAAGGACACAAACTGGCGAACTTCAGGGCGCTGGGCAGCGCGATCGCTCACGTAGATGAAGACGGGGCGAGACAGCGGTGTGTAGGTATTGTTTTCTACAGTCTCGCGGCTCGGTGCGACAGGGCGACCGTTGCCGTTGTCGATAGCAACCGACTTGAGGCGGTTCCGGTTCTCTTCGTAGTACGCAAAACCGAAATAGCCCATTGCACCCTGGTCTTGAACCACACCCTGCACCAGCACGTTGTCATCTTCGCTGGCGGTGTAGTCGCTGCGGCTGTCTCCTGCCTTGCCGTTGATAGCCTCGGTGAAGTAGTCGAAGGTTCCAGAGTCAGTTCCAGGGCCGTACAGGTTCATGCGGACATTGGGGAAGCCGCTGCGAACCTGGCTCCAGTTGTTGATGGTGCTGCCCGGTTCCCAGATTTTCTTCAGTTCGGCAGTGGTCAGGCTGGTCGTCCAGGTGTTGCGGGGGTTGACCACAACCGTTAGCGCGTCATAAGCGACCGGCAGTTCGATGTAGTTGATGCCTGCTGCGCGGCACTTCTCAATCTCAGATTGACGGATCGGGCGAGAAGCGTTGGAAATGTCCGTTTCACCCGCGCAGAACTTGCTAAAGCCGCCGCCTGTGCCAGAGATCCCAACGGTAACGTTGACATCCCGATTAATTTTCATAAACTCTTCGGCCATGGCTTCGGTGATCGGGAACACCGTGCTAGAACCGTCAATTTTGATCAGGCGATTTGTTTGTGAAAACACAGCAACGGGTACGCTCACCGCTGCCACTGTTGCGGCGATCGCCCCCAAAACCTTCACAAAGCGGTTTAACCGAATTCCGCTTGCCACCATAATGCTTGCTCTCCCAAAGGGTGTAAGAAATGTCTTCTTCAACACAGGTAGCGTAGCGGCCGAGCGTTAAGAATTGATAATCCTATAGTGGGGATTTACGTTAAGAAATGGCGATCCTTGGGTTAAGGCGACAGGGCGATCGCAGTTCTGGCGATTTTGGATTTTGGCGATTTTGGATTTTATGATTGGCGATTTGAGATTCCAGCAGGCGCTAGTCATCTGGAAATTGCCAGCAGGCGCTAATCATCTGGAAATTGCCAGCAGGCGCTAATCATCTGGAAATTGCCAGCAGGCGCTAATCATCTGGAAATTGCCAGCAGGCAATATATTCCACGCGAATACTGCCGCAGGTGCAAGGGGCTTCTGTGGAAGCAACCCATTCGCGATCGCACTGGCGGCAGTGGCAAAAAATATTGTTGTAGTTCGCCGCATCTAGCAAGCGCTGCCATTCGGCGAGTTCTTCAGGCGTAAGGTGAGACATAAGGGGTTAGGAGTGTTGGGGTGTTGGGGAGAGACGGAAAAGGAAGAACGAGGAACGAAAAACGAAGAACGAAAACAAAACCTCTTCCTTTTTCTTTTTTCTCTTTTCTTTTTTTCTCCCACCCTATCACTCCACCACTCCAAACACCGTTAGCGTTGTCGCTAATTGACTGGCACCACGGCCGCCTGCAAGTTTGCGCTGCTGAGTCGTTGCAGCATTTGATCAGCCGTGGCGCGATCGCGGAATAGACCCGCTTGCATCACAACCTGCCCATTAATCACTGTGCGGAATGCATCGGGCACAATAGAGCGCACGCGAGTTTGCACGTCGGGAGAACTGCCATTCACCACCACCCGGAAGCTAAAGCCTAGCGAAGAGGCCAATGGCGACGCGGGCTGAGGCGCTCCAGTAAACACAGGAGGACGGGCAGAACCGACCTGACCGGGCGGGGTTTGTCCTAGTGGCATAGGCGGCAGCGACGGCACAGGTAGCACCGCCACCGATTCGGGTGCGCTGACCGATGGCGGCGGCGGCGGCAGAGGAATGCCGTTCACAATGGTGGGCGACCCGGTGCTGGGGGCAGGTGCGGGTGTGGGTCGAGTCACCACAACGCCAGAGGCCGGAGGCGGCACGGGAATCTCAACTGGGGCAGAGCCAACGGGTCGAGACGGCTGAGGTGCGGGCGTGACCACGATTGGCGCAGGGGAGGGTGCGGGTGTTGTGGGACGCGGCGTAACGGGTGCAGGGTTCGTGGCGATCGGGCGCGAGGCACTGGTCAGCGCTGCCAGCGACAGGTCATTGGTCAGGTACAGGTGCCCTAGAGGCTGCCCATTGAACGTGCGGCGGCTAAGATACCAGCCGGGGTTGAGCTGAATTCGGTTGAAGCCGCTGGCAGCGCTGCGAGATCGACCAATTTCCAATGTGCCGCTGCCGCTGCTGGGCTGGGCGTAGAGGATGATTTGGTTGCCCTGAGTCACAGTGCGGAGGGTGTATTGCAGACCCAGATCCTGTCCGCCAACGCGCACCGAGTAGCCGTTGCGGTCGGTGGCGCGGGCGCAAATGCCGGTAAAGTCAAACCGGGTCATCAGGGCATCAACGGTGCCATTGCTCGATTCTTGCCAGCAGGCGCGGGCATTGCTGACCTGTTCCAAAATGGTGATGCGACTGCCACCTGCGCTGCCCAGCACCACAAAGCGGCTTTGGTCAACCTGGGTGTTGTTGAAGGTGGTGGCGATCGCCTGTTCGTTTAACCCACCCATGCCCAGGCTCAGGGCAGTCAGGGCGGTGAGGGACAACCAGTGTGGACGTTCCATACTCTCTCTCGATGTGGATGTTCAAGGTGTGGCGTTTTCCCTGATTCATAAGAGCGTGCCTAAAAGCGTAATCCTGAGTTCGGTAGATGGGCCGAAAATTCGGCAAAATTATCAAACTTTTCCACTGGGGACTTCCGCAGATCCGCAGAAATTTGCTCGGATTTTTAACGAGCAGCGAGATTGTTTGGTCTGCGTGCTAGCGCGATCGCACGCAAAAGCCAGGGGTCAATCTCCGCAGCTTGCCTTGCAAAGAAAGGGCGATCGCCACTGAGTTGACCACACTGCGCCCGGTTCAGGCGGTTTGCAATCCCTGAGTGAAAGCTTGTGAATCTAGTGACGCGGCTCCTGCTGTAGAAGTTTCGCCACAGGGAGAGAAAGTTTTTGCCCCCGTTCTAGCCCCCGTTTTAACCCCAGACTATAGCCCCGGTTTTAATCCCAGACTATAGCCCCAGATTGATCAGCAATTCCTGCATTTCGCCCCAGCTTAGCCCTTGCTGAAGATAGACCGGATTTGCCGGGTCATAGGGCCCCTGGAGGCGATCGATGCTGAGAATCTCTGCATCTGGCGGCAGCACGGGAACGTCAGGATCGTAGGCCGTGGGGCGCGTTAGTGAACTGGAGAAGCCGCGAAAAATGGCGACTTGCTCGTCTCCGTCGGCTGTGCGGGCAGTGACCAGCAGAACTTCGCTGGGGCGCTTGAGGGTGTATCGTTCCAGGCGGGTTCCGGGAGACATGCGGGGAGTGGAGGGTTAAGGTTGCTTTTGGTTCAACACTGTATCACTCTGCCACCCCATTATGCTTCTCTAGCTGCCAATGATCGGATCAATGGCAGCAATCAGGCGATCGCACTCTTCCAGGGTGTTGTAATGCACCATGCTGACGCGCACCACGCCGTTTTGCTGCGCCAGTCCTAGGTCTTCGATCAGCCGTCGAGCATAGAAATCTCCATAGCGGATGCCGATGTGATGCCGATCGATCTGCGGCGGAATCGTGGCGCTGTTGAGTTGACCGACCGTAAAGGCAATGGTGGGCACGCGGCGATCGCGGTCTGCGGTGGGGTCGCCCCAGAGTTTCACGCGGGGCTGGCTGTGGAGATAGCTGAGGAGGCGATCGCTCAGTTGCTCCTCATGCTCGGCTATGCGGTCGAAGGCCTCGCTGAGGCGGCCGGAAAGGTCACTGGCGGGGCGATCGCTGCCATGCTGCACAGCCAGATCGCTCAGATAATCCACAACACCCGCCGCGCCATAGCTCAGTTCAAAATTCACATTTCCAGGCTGAAACTTGTAGGGAATCGTTTCCTGGCCGATGAAGTAGTGATTGATTCCCGGCATAGTCAGCAGGTGTTCCCGCTTGCCATACAGCAGCGCGTAGTGCGGCCCATAAACTTTGTAGAAGCTGAATACGTAAAAATCCACGTCCAGCGCCTGCACATCCACCCGGCGATGGGGCGCATAGGCCACGCCATCCACACAGATCATCGCGCCGCGCTCATGCACCAAGTCGGCAATTTGGCGAATTGGGTTAATAGTGCCTAGGATATTGGAAACATGGGTCAGCGCCACCAGCCGAGTGCGTGGGGTCATTAGCTGTGCCAGTGTGTCCAGATCAAGCTGGAGCGTTTCTGGATTCAGGTTCCAAAACTTGACGATGATGCCCTGCTTCCGCAAGTCTAGCCAGCAGCCAATGTTAGATTCATGGTCGCAATTTGTGACGATGATCTCATCACCGGGGCGAAAGGTCTGCCCCAGGCACAACGACAAGATCCGCAGCAGCAGCGTGGTGGAACCGCCCATTACCACTTCGCCCGGCTCGGCGGCGTTGATTAGCATCGCGGCGGCTTGGGCTGCTTCGGCAACCCGTGCAGTCGATTGCTGCGACACGTTGTAGGATGCGCCAAGCTGCACATTGGTCGTCAGCAGGTAATCGCTGATGCGATCCGCAACCCGCTTCAGGGTTTGGGAACCGCCCGCATTGTCAAAAAACACCCACTCTCCTGCCAAAGCTGGAAACTGGGCGCGGACGTAATCAAGCTGGAGCGGACGAGCAGTCGTGAGCATGGCGAATCCTGGGATAGTTGGGTTCAGAATAAAACCGTGTGAGCCTAGTCCAGAATACCCGGCGATCGCCCCTTCATTCCCAATGCAGCCTCCCAATACCGCTTCCCAATACAAGCTGCCAATGCAAGCTGCCAATGCAAGCTGCCAGTACAACCTGTTTGCTCTACTGTCCTAATCTACCCAGGTCACGCGCACAAAATGGGTTGGCTGTCCCCAGCGATCGCCCTGGTTTTCCACCGATAGAATCGCCAGGTTAAACGGAATTGCTGTCGTCAGGTAGCGCTGGGCGATTTGCCCTGCATCCGGCGCAATGCTCGCCGCCGCCGTTGCCGCCAGCCCCAGTCCCAAAATCTGCCCCAGCGGATCTTTGGGCAGCACCAGTTGAGCACCCATCAGCAGCCCCGCCGTCAGCAAGATGCCGACCGATAGATTCGTGCCGCAGCGGGGATGCACTGCCAAATCCCACTCGCCCCCCACCATTCGATGCAGCGCCGTCTGGGCTGCTCGCCGCAGTTGCTCGGTGTCCACCGCGCCGTAAATGTAGAAGCCCGTTTCAGTAGACATACCCCCGAGGCGATCGCCCATGCCGCCGTCTACCAACCCACCCGCCATTTCACTCAGCACCCACACCGTTGCATGTTCCAGTGCATGAACCTGGCGCACCGTCAGGAGTTCCTTTAACCCCGGCACAAACGAAAGCTGCCGTAAAAAATCAGCATCCTGCGTTGGCACAGGCGCAAAGCCGAAGGGCGCATGATTTGCGGTGGATGCAGTTGCAGTCATGACGATCTCCTTTAGAGAAAAAGCAGGCGTGTGCATTGAACTGAACTCTCTGCACACGCCAAGTTGCAAATAACGATGCAAAAGCTACGCGCAAAAGCTACGCAAAAATAAGTAACTAAAGCTAGCAAGTCAAACGCTGCACACAGAACCCTGAAATCGGTAGCGCTCCTGCAAGCAACTTAGACCCCAGCTACGCACCCGGCACAGGCGGCGGCCCACCCTGCCCCACAGCAATCGGCACCTCTATGCCATACTGCTCTAACACCACCACAGGTTCCTCAGAGCCACGATTCATCTCGATTCGCTTTACCAACACCTCACCATTCGACAACCGCTGCCCCACTCGGACATAGCGGCTAGTCGGTTCGTTGGGAGCCTGCACAATTGCGTGGGCTGTGTTGCCTATCTGAATGACCCCCATCACCTTAACCGCGCGGGCCATGGTTGGCTGAGGCGGCGGCGGCGGGGCCGGGCGCTGGGCCGGGCGGTTCAACGTTTGCCCCGTCAGGTTGGGAATTGGGGCCAGTTGCCCGGTTCCCGAAGGCGTGCCTGTCCCCGCTGCCCCGATTCCTGTACCCGTCCCCCCCGTACCCGCTTGACCACCAGGCAGAGACGGAACACGCCCCGTTGCCAGCGGCGGCACTCGCACACCCTGTCCCGCAGGTGTAACAAAGGGACGAGTCGTTGCCCCATTTCGATTTGGGGACTCAACCACCACTGGCGTAACCGTAACCTGGGCAAAGGGATCGGGGCGATTGCGCTGCACTTCTTGAACACGCGCTTGGGGATTGGTAGAAGCGATGAGTTCGGGGGGCAGCGTGCCCGCAGGCAGTCCAGGAGAGGGAGCAGTTGCCGTGGTTGGGGCAGTGGCAGGAGCCGCCGGAACCGCAGCCGGATCAGCAGGCATTGCGTTTGGATCGGCTGCTGCATTAGGGTCTGCGGGGGCATTTGGATCTACGACGGCTCCGGGTTCCGCAGGCGCGTTGGGGTCTGCGGGCGCTGTCGCCGCAGGCTCTTCCGGCGCACTCCTACAGCTTCCTAGCCACAATGCAAGCGTTCCTAAAACCATAACCAGAGCAGTTCGGCGCATATCAGCCCCCAAAAAACCTACAATCCTCTACGACTCGTCCACAATGCCAATTTCAAGATGCTAATTCACCAACCCATAAACCTGACCAGACAAGCTTGATTAACCCGCCCTAACACAACTCATCTGCTGATATCTATTTCTGCTGATATCTATTAAAGATAATGCAGAAACTTCGGATTTGGCTGAACTTCATCGGTTTAGCGACCCGCAGGGTTCTGCTTTCAAGGACTAGCGCTGTGCGGCCTGCATGGGCAGCGAGAAGGGGAAGTTTGCAACGGGCTGCTGATCGCTGACGGAGCCTTCGATTGTGCGGGTTGTGCCTTGGACGAGCAGCGTCAGGTTAAAGGGGATGCTGCCACCGCCCCCGCCAGGGCAGCGAGTGAACAGATTCACTTCAATAGAAAACTGCCCCTGGGGTGCCCCGCCCGACGGCCAGAAAATATTTTCAATGGGGCTGGTGTTTTGCTCTCCACAGCCTGCGTTTGCGTCTACGTCGAGCTGGCCGCCAGAAGGCACACTGCGGTTGTAGTACGCAACTATGTTGCCCGATGGGTCGCGGACTGCCAAATCTAGGTCGTCAGTCGTCGTCCACCGCAGCGTGACCTGAATATCGCCGGTGCCGAGGGTTGGTGTAGAACTGGCTTGGGCTGGGGGCGTAAAGGGCTGAGCAGAGGGGCAAATATCAGATAGGTCGATGAGCCGACCCGTTTGGGTGATCATGAAACAACCCTGGCGCTCCTGAGCCAGTCCAGCGGGCATAGCCACTCCTAGAACAGAGGCCGCAGCGGCGATCGCCAAGAGCCATTGGGCAGAGACAGGGATCGGAGTCGGGAAAGGGGTGGGTAAGGTGAATGGTTTCATGGGCTTTGGGCAAGTTGCAAGGGTGTTGGTGCTAGGGTTCCCATTTTGATTTAGAAGAGTTGCACTGGATTGAGATGCGGGGTGCTAGAGCGGATCAGGTGGAGAATTGAGGGCTGCGGAAAATTTGCACAGACTGAAAGCTGGAATAACACCCAACTTTTAGCGCAGAAGTTGCAGATTTTTTCAAAAAAACTGGATCTCTTGCTCAAAGATGAGCTAATGTTTGGTAGTTAAATCTTATTAGATGAATCTTTCTCCAGAAATCCATTCCCCTTTTTTAAAATTGTTTCAACCCTAGCGGCTCAAGTTTTTGCTCAATTGTCCCCGTTTTTTTTAAGTTGCAGCCTCAAGGCGCAAAAAACTTTTTTCACTGGCGACTTGCTTGGGTGCTGAAACTATGCCCAGTAGCCTTTATAAAAGGTGCCCAAGGCGCTAACTTTTAAGAAGCAGGGATAATTTTGGGTTGCTGTTTGGCTATGTATGGACTTTTGTAGCTCTACTAGCTTGCAGGGCTACCCTATAGATTCTTGAGACTAATCCTGAAGCTGTAAATTCCAAGTTTGCAAATTCCGAACCCCCGACCTGATTTGAAAACTACTGCCCAACTATTGCCCAGCGCTTTGTAGTGTGAGGAAATTGGTATGAACCGTTGCGCCGCCTTCTTTTCCCGCAGTTTTCGCCAGCTTCATGCAGCGCTCGATACACTATCAATTGCCCGGTTCAGAGCCGTGCTGGGGGGGGTGGCCCTGTCGGGTGGGCTGTCGCTGGTGGCGATTTCCGTCGGGATCGCCTCGCGAATCGCCCCAGCACAGGCACAGGCGGCTTACGGCAGCTACGTGGGGATTGGCGGCTCCTTTGGATTAACCGAAGGCGACGATGCGTTTGGCGAAGATTCGGCTTCGGGGGCGGTGATTGCGGCCCGCTATAAGCTGCTGCGAGTGCCTCTCTCCATTCGGGCACAGTTGCTATTGAGCGATCGCAGCGCCTTTGTGCCAACGGTTTCCTACGATATTCCGCTGAATTGGCAGACAGATTTGTACTTGGGCGCGGGCGCGTCTATCATGCTGGGCGGTGGTGACGATACTTCGCCCATCGGCAACCAGAGTAGCTTTGTTCTGCAACCAGGCATTGACCACGCATTGCCCAACAGCAATTTGGTTCTCTTTGGCAACGCAATTTTTGCCTTTGATGGCTACGACGAAGGCAACAACGCCGCGATTTCAGTGCAGGGCGGGGTTGGTTTGCGCTTCTAGACTTTGTGCTTCTGGGCGTTGCATTTCTGGACTTTGTGCTTCTTGACTTTGGGCGGCTCGCGATCGAAGTTCTGAAATCTATGCACCCGTGAAAAGGGACATACCGAGTGCCGTGCCGTATGTAGGCATCGCGAGATCTTGGTTTAAGAGGGTGTTTGAAAAGGTATCGCCTGTAATGTTAAGCACTCAGAGATCCCCCCTAGCCCCCCTTAAAAAGGGGGGAAATCGCCTTAAAGTCCCCCTTTTTAAGGGGGATTTAGGGGGATCTTGCACGCTTTGCTACAAACAGTAGGACTTTTCAAACATCCTCTAATGTGCAGTTCTGAAAGGCACGCGGGATTTCAGTTGCAAAATCCGCATCGCTTCACCTAGAATTCATACTCTATCCTGATAGGTAGATATTCCAAACTGAAACAGCAGGGGGGTCGCTGGCGATCGCCCTTTATTTGACACTGCGCCAGTTTCTCAGCGTGCCCTCTCTCAAAAGTTGGATCAAAACCTGGGCATAGTGTTACGTATGCGTCTCTCCAGAAAGAAATCCAATCCTAGAGTGGAATAGCTGGAGGCGGTTGCGATCGTTTGGGTGGAGGGCTTTGGTAGTTGCCCCTGTACGGGTTAGTGCAGCGCGAACCGTCTGAGGTGGGATAGAGGAAATGGGCGCTGGCTGGGATTGCTGAAGCTAGAGGCAGGTTAGTGTTGCTTGGGCGGGCGGGTTGAAACGCTCACCAGTTCAACACCCCAAAGCCTAAAGCAGTTTGGAGATCGGGTTTGGTTTAGGGTTATTTCAGGGTTATTACAGAACAGGTCTTTTCGTTGAAAGTTGCTATGGGTGGAATGGGCGTGAACCAAAACGAATGGATGGGGCAGGGAACCACGGGCTATGCGGGACAGCGGTGGCTGGTGGAAGAGCGCGATGCTTGTGGGGTCGGGTTTATCGCCGATTCTCAAGGTAGAGCAAGCCATGACCTGGTGCAGAAGGCGCTGGTGGCGCTGTCTTGCATGGAGCATCGGGGGGGCTGTAGCGCAGATCGCGATTCTGGCGATGGTGCAGGGCTGATGACGGCAATTCCCTGGGCGCTGATTGGCGAGTGGTGTCAGTCGGAAGGAGTCCCCTTGCCTGCTGCGGAGAATTTTGGACTGGGGATGGTGTTTTTGCCGCAGTCTGAGGCGGCAGCGGCGATCGCCCGCGACCTGGCCACCAAAGTTTGGACGAAGTGCGGATTGAAGATTCTCGGCTGGCGCAAAGTGCCCGTCCAGCCAAGCGTGCTGGGTGTCCAGGCGCGAGAAAACCAGCCGCAAATCGAGCAAGTGCTGGTGCAATCGGCCGACTCTGGCGACGACTTGGAGCGCGACCTTTACTGGGCCCGCAAGCGTATTCTGTCCGTGCTGGCGGATTATCAGGGCGAGTATGCCGAGGCGCTTAAGGACTTCTACGTCTGCTCTTTCTCGAACCGCACGGTTGTTTACAAAGGCATGGTGCGATCGGCTGTGCTGGGCGAGTTTTATCTGGATCTACAAAACCCGCTCTATACCAGTACGTTTGCTACCTACCATCGCCGCTTTAGCACCAATACTATGCCCAAGTGGCCGCTGGCTCAGCCGATGCGCCTGCTGGCCCACAACGGCGAAATCAATACGCTGCTGGGCAATATCAACTGGATGATGGCGCGGGAGGCGGATCTCAGTCATCCGATTTGGGGCGATCGCCTGGAAGACCTGAAGCCCACCGTCCGCCCAGAAAACAGCGACTCCGCCAACTTGGATAACGTGATGGAACTGCTGGTGCGCTCTGGGCGCGATCCGCTGGCGGCGCTGATGATGATGGTTCCAGAGGCCTACAACAACCAGCCGGATCTGGCCGATCACCCTGAAATTGTCGATTTTTACGAATACTACAGCGGCATTCAAGAGCCGTGGGACGGCCCGGCGCTGCTGGTGTTTGGTGATGGCAAGAAGGTCGGCGCGTCGCTGGATCGAAACGGCTTGCGACCCGCCCGCTATGCGATTACCCGCGATGGCTATATCGTCGTGGCATCAGAAGCGGGGGTAGTGGAATTGCCAGAGGCAGAAATTGTAGAAAAAGGACGGCTGGGCCCTGGACAGGCGATCGCCGTTGACCTGCAATCCCACGAAATTCTGAAAAACTGGGACATTAAGCAGCGCGTTGCCCAGGCCCAGCCCTACGGCGAGTGGCTTAAGCAAAATCGCCGGGAACTGGAGCCACAGCCTTTCACCACCGAATCCTACCTGGACAGCGTTGCCCTGCTGCGCCACCAGACTGCTTTCGGCTACACCTCCGAAGATGTGGAAATGGTGATTCAGGACATGGCGCAAAAGGGCAGTGAGCCAACCTTCTGCATGGGCGACGACATTCCCCTGGCAGTGCTGTCTGAAAAGCCGCACCTGCTCTACGACTATTTCAAGCAGCGCTTTGCCCAGGTGACAAACCCGCCCATCGACCCGCTGCGCGAAAAGCTGGTGATGTCCCTGGCGATGGAACTGGGCGCACGCGGCAACCTGCTGGATGAAAAGCCAGAATACGCCCATCTGCTCAGCCTCAAGTCGCCTGTGCTGAACAACGCGGAGCTAGACTTTATCCGCAACTCGGAGTTTGAAACCGCCAGTCTGTCTACCCTGTTCAACATTTCCGCTGGGCCCGACGGGCTGCAACAGGCGGTGAATGACCTCTGCCAGCAGGCAACGGCAGCCGTGCGGTCGGGCAAGGCGGTGCTGATTTTGAGCGATCGCCTCTCGTCTAACGGTTCCCTCACCACCCTCAGCGCCAACACCAGCTATATCCCGCCGCTACTGGCCGTGGGCGCAGTGCATCATCACCTGATCCGCCAGGGCTTGCGGATGCGGGCCTCGCTGATTGTGGACACGGCCCAGTGCTGGAGTACCCACCACTTCGCCTGTTTGATTGGCTATGGAGCCAGCGCCGTATGCCCTTACCTGGCGTTTGAGACGGTGCGCCACTGGCACGCCGATCCCAAGACCCAAAGCCTAATGGAGCGCGGCAAGATTGATGCGATTTCGGTGGAAAAAGCGCAGCAGAACTACCGCAAGTCGGTCGAGTCGGGCCTGCTGAAGATTCTCTCGAAGATGGGGATTTCCCTGCTCTCCAGCTATCACGGGGCACAGATTTTTGAGGCGATTGGCATTGGCGGCGACCTGCTGCACCTGGGCTTCTATGGCACGGCCTCGCGGCTGGGCGGGCTGAGTGTGGCGGATTTGGCGAACGAGGTGCTGTCCTTCCACAGTCGCGCCTTTCCAGAGCTATCGGTCAAGAAGCTGGAAAACATGGGCTTTGTGCAATATCGTCCCGGCGGCGAATATCACATGAATAGCCCCGAAATGGCGAAGCACCTGCACAAGGCGGTGGAGTCTAAGAACTACGACCACTACGAGCTGTATCAGAAGTATCTAGAAGAGCGGCCCCTGACGGCGCTGCGCGATCTGCTGGACTTTAAGAGCGATCGCCCTTCGATCCCGCTCGACGAAGTAGAACCCGTTTCTGAAATCGTCAAGCGCTTCTGCACGGGCGGTATGTCCCTGGGGGCGCTGTCGCGGGAGGCGCACGAAACGCTGGCGATCGCCATGAACCGCATCGGCGGCAAGTCCAATTCTGGTGAGGGCGGCGAAGATCCCGTGCGCTACAAGGTGCTGGACGATGTAGACGGCGACGGGCTATCGCCCACGCTGCCCCACCTGCGGGGACTGAAGAATGGCGATCGCGCCGCCTCTGCGATCAAGCAAATCGCCTCTGGCCGATTTGGGGTTACGCCCGAGTATCTGATGAGCGCCCGTCAGCTTGAAATCAAGATGGCGCAAGGGGCCAAGCCCGGTGAAGGCGGCCAACTTCCGGGGCCGAAGGTCAGCCCCTACATTGCCATGCTGCGCCGCTCGAAGCCCGGCGTGACGCTGATTTCGCCGCCGCCCCACCACGACATCTATTCCATTGAAGACCTAGAGCAACTGATCTTCGACCTGCACCAGATCAATCCCCAGGCGCAGGTGTCGGTGAAGCTGGTGTCGGAAGTGGGCATTGGCACGGTGGCGGCGGGCGTGGCCAAGGCGAACGCCGACATTATCCAAATCTCCGGCCACGACGGCGGCACGGGCGCATCGCCGCTGAGTTCTATCAAACACGCAGGTAGCCCGTGGGAACTGGGGCTGACTGAGGTGCATCGCGTGCTGATGGAAAACAAACTGCGCGATCGCGTGCTGCTGCGCGTCGATGGCGGCATCAAGACGGGCTGGGACGTGGTGATGGCAGCGCTGATGGGCGGCGAAGAGTTTGGCTTTGGCTCCATCGCTATGATTGCCGAAGGCTGCATCATGGCGCGGATTTGTCATACCAACAACTGTCCCGTTGGCGTGGCCAGCCAGAAAGAGGAACTGCGGAAGCGCTTCCCCGGCACGCCAGAACACGTCGTCAACTTCTTCTATTTCATTGCCGAAGAAGCGCGATCGCTCCTGGCCCGGCTGGGCTACCGCTCCCTCAACGAGATCATCGGCCGCGCCGACCTGCTGAAGGTGCGCGACGGTGTGGCGCTGACCAAGACCAAGGCGCTGGATCTGTCCTGCCTAATTAATCTGCCCGATACTCGCGAAGACCGCAGTTGGCTGGTTCACGAGACGGTTCACAGCAACGGCCCCGTGCTGGACGACGAAATTCTGTCCGATCCCGCAGTCCAGGCGGCGATTCAAAATCAAACCACTCTCACTAAGTCTGTCGGCGTGGTCAACACGGATCGCAGCGTGGGGGCGCGAGTGGCGGGGGCGATCGCCCGGCAGTATGGCGACACGGGCTTTGCCGGACACCTGACGCTGGAGTTTCGGGGCAGTGTGGGCCAGAGCTTTGGCGCGTTCAACCTCCCCGGCATGACGCTGAAGCTGGAAGGCGAAGCCAACGACTACGTGGGCAAGGGGATGCATGGCGGCGAGATTATCATCCAGCCGGCGGCGGCGGCCAGCTTCGACCCGGCCAGCAACGTGATCGTCGGCAATACCTGCCTCTATGGGGCAACAGGCGGCACCCTGTTTGCCAGCGGACAGGCGGGCGAGCGCTTTGCGGTGCGGAATTCCCTCGGTCGTGCCGTCATCGAAGGCGCAGGCGACCACTGCTGCGAATACATGACGGGTGGCGTGATCGTCGTGCTGGGCAGGGTCGGGCGCAACGTCGGCGCGGGCATGACGGGCGGACTGGCCTACTTCCTGGACGAAGACGGCAGCTTCCCCAGCAAGGTGAACCCGGAGATTATCAAAATCCAGCGCGTCACCAGCCCCGTCGGCGAACAGCAGTTGAAAGACCTGATTGCAGCCCACGCCGATCGCACGGGCAGCGCCAAGGCCCAGCACATCCTGGCCAACTGGGCAACCTATCTGCCCCAGTTTTGGCAGGCGGTTCCTCCGTCGGAAGCCAACAGCCCGGAAGCGGTTTCGGCGGAAGATAAGGTGCTGACGACTACGCCGTAGCGTGGGACTGCGATTCAAGCGGCCCGTCTATCGGAGCGAGTGATGGAGTGACGGAGTGGCGTGCATTACTCCAACACTCCATCACCCCATCACCTTGCAGAACCCGTCACGTTTGATCCACACCTAGAAATAGTCGGGCGATCGCCCTCGTTCTCGCTCCTGTTCTACATCCCGCAGATGCAGATCGAGGGCGACGACCGAAAGCTGGATTTCCCGCAGCGACAGCGCCAGTGAGATCAGCATCATCACCAGGCTGACGGCAAACATCCACCGGCCCGCC
The DNA here is from genome assembly GCF_032705245.1 of Thermoleptolyngbya oregonensis NK1-22. Lineage (GTDB taxonomy): Bacteria > Cyanobacteriota > Cyanobacteriia > Elainellales > Elainellaceae > Thermoleptolyngbya > Thermoleptolyngbya sichuanensis. The sequence continues at coordinate 4,710,721 of NZ_CP053540.1, read as the reverse complement.
GTTTCAAACCCCAGAAACAGCAGCAGAATGCAAATCACGCTGAACAGCAAACTCGCTGCCCCCCACGCCTGCATATTGCGAATCAGCTTGATGCGGTAGCGCAGACTGGCGATTTCCTGCCGCAGCATCGGGTCAGGCTTGCTCTGGTGGCTGGCGTGCAGGTTGCGGATAATGCTGGCCAGCGCCACAAAGCGGTTGGTGTAGGCCAGCAGCAGCAGTGAAATCGTGGGAAACAGGATTGCAGGAGTGGTGATGTCGATATTCATCGGCGCAAAACGAGGAAACCGAGAGTGCGGTAAAACGAGGATCAGCGATGATGACGGGAGGGACTCTCGTAGAGTCTCAGGTGTAGTGTCTCAGGTGTAGCGGGCTTTTCACTGTATTCCGGTTGCTAAGTATTCCGGTTGCTAGGTATTCCGGTTGCTAAGTATTCCGGTTGCTAAGTATTCCGGTTGCTAGGTATTCCGGTTGCTCGGTGTTCGGGCTTCTATCCCCCTCAACGACGGTTCCCGCCAAAATCGGCAATCTAAAATCCAAAAGGGATATCCCCCTTGACTTTTTTTAACTTTCTCTTCTTATGGACAATCCTCCTCCCGAAACCATCCGGCTCGATCAGTTTCTGAAATGGGTACAGGCGGTGCCCACGGGCGGCGAAGCCAAGGTGCTGATTCAGATTGGCGAAGTTAGCGTGAACGGGGCAGTGGAAACCCGGCGCGGACGGAAACTGGTAGAGGGCGATCGCGTTTCGATAGCAGGCGAAGAGTTTGTGGTGAATTTGCAGTGAGAGAGAATGAGGGCCTGACCTGTTCCTTTAGACCCTATCCTCAAACTGCTCACCAATAACTCTCGCCACGTTAGCGTAGAGATAAGATGTTGCTCTTGAAATTAGTGCGCCTGAAATTAGTTCGCTTGAAATCGGTTCGCTTGAAATCCGTTTAACATCGGTTTAACATCATTCACGCCCTTTCGCTGGTGTTTGGGAGCAAGAATTAATCATGCTGGAAGCCTATCGTAACCATGTCGCAGAGCGAGCAGCGCTGGGGATTCCGCCGCTGCCGCTGTCTGCTGAGCAAACGTCCGAATTGTGCGAACTGCTGAAGCATCCACCGGCGGGTGAAGAAGAATTTTTGGTGAGTTTGCTGCGCGATCGCATTCCGCCGGGGGTTGATCAGGCGGCCTACGTAAAGGCGGGATTTCTAACGGCGATCGCCAAGGGAGAAGCCACCAGCCCGCTGATCTCGCCCCAATACGCCACGGAACTCCTGGGCACGATGATGGGGGGCTACAACGTGCGATCGCTCATCGACCTGCTGCACTCGCCCAATGCAGAGGTCGTTGCCACCGCCACTGCCGCCCTCAGCAAGACGCTGCTGATCTACGATGCGTTTCATGACATTCAGGAACTAGCGGAAAGCGGCAACGAATCAGCCCAGCAAATCATGACCGCCTGGGCCAATGCAGACTGGTTCACCAGCCGCCCGCCGCTGGCCGAAGCCATCACGGTGACGGTGTTCAAAGTGCCCGGTGAAACCAACACCGACGACCTCTCGCCCGCGCCCCACGCCACCACCCGCCCCGACATTCCGCTCCACGCGACGGTGATGCTGGAAAGCCGCCAGCCGGGATCTCTCGAAACGATTGCAGAACTGAAGAAAAAAGGACATCCTGTGGCCTACGTCGGGGACGTGGTGGGCACGGGGTCTTCTCGCAAATCCGCCACCAACTCCGTCCTCTGGCACATAGGCACAGACATCCCCTTTGTGCCCAATAAGCGCACAGGCGGCTATTGCCTGGGGGGTAAGATCGCGCCTATTTTCTTCAATACGATGGAAGACTCTGGTGCATTACCCATCGAGTGCGACGTGACGAAGATGGAAACGGGCGACGTGATCACCATCTATCCCTATAAGGGCGAAATCACCAATGAGGCGGGCGAGGTGATTTCCACCTTTACGCTCAAGCCCGACACCATTCTGGACGAGGTGCGGGCAGGCGGACGGATTCCCCTGCTCATTGGGCGATCGCTCACCGACAAAACCCGCATGGCCCTGGGGTTGCCCCCCAGCGATTTGTTCATCCGCCCGCAAATGCCCGCCGACACAGGCAAAGGCTTTACCCTGGCGCAAAAGATGGTGGGCAAGGCCTGCGGTCTTCCGGGCGTGCGCCCCGGTACGTCTTGCGAACCAATCATGACCACCGTTGGCTCTCAGGACACCACCGGCCCCATGACCCGCGACGAGCTAAAGGAACTCGCCTGCCTGGGCTTCAGCGCCGACCTGGTGATGCAGAGCTTCTGCCACACTGCCGCCTACCCCAAACCCGTCGATATCAAGACCCACCACAGCCTGCCCGACTTCATCACCTCTCGCGGCGGCGTGTCTCTGCGTCCTGGCGACGGCATCATCCACTCCTGGCTAAACCGGATGCTGCTGCCAGATACCGTGGGTACGGGCGGCGACTCCCACACCCGCTTCCCATTGGGCATTTCCTTCCCGGCTGGGTCTGGGCTGGTGGCCTTCGCGGCTGCGCTGGGCGTAATGCCGCTGGACATGCCAGAGTCGGTGCTGGTGCGGTTTAAGGGCACGCTGCAACCGGGCGTAACGCTGCGCGACGTGGTGAACGCAATTCCCTACGTTGCCATTCAGCAGGGCAAGCTGACGGTTGCCAAAGAAAACAAGAAGAATGTCTATTCCGGTCGCATCATCGAAATGGAAGGACTGCCGGATCTGCAACTGGAGCAAGCCTTTGAACTGACGGACGCAACCGCCGAACGCTCCGCCGCAGGCTGCACCATCAAGCTGAGCGAGGCCACGGTGGCAGAATATCTGCGGTCCAATGTGGCGCTGCTGAAGAACATGGTGGCACGGGGCTATGGCGATGCCCGCACGATCCTCCGCCGCGTCCGCAAGATGGAGGCATGGCTGGCCAATCCCTCGCTGATGAGTGCTGACCCCGATGCAGAATATGCCGACATCATTGAGGTAGATCTGGATCAGATCAAGGAGCCGATCGTAGCCGCGCCCAACGACCCCGACAATATCAAGCTGATGTCGGAATGCGCGGGCGACCCGATTCACGAGGTCTTCATTGGCTCCTGCATGACCAATATCGGCCACTATCGCGCCGCGGCAAAGGTGCTGGAAGGCGCGGGCCCGGTGAAGGTGCGCCTGTGGATTGCCCCGCCCACCCGCATGGACGAACAGCAGCTTCGCGAAGAGGGCTATTACGGCATCTTTGCCGCAGCAGGGGCCCGCACGGAGATGCCCGGCTGCTCGCTCTGCATGGGCAACCAGGCCCGCGTCGATGACGGCGTGACGGTGTTCTCCACCTCCACCCGCAACTTCAACAACCGCATGGGCAAAGGCGCACAGGTCTACCTGGGGTCGGCAGAATTGGCGGCGGTCTGCGCCCTGCTGGGTCGTATTCCGACCGTAGAAGAATACATGGAGATCGTGACGAAGAAGATCGACCCGTTTGCCAGCGACCTCTATCGCTATCTCAACTTCGACCAGATTGTGGGATTTGAGGACGAGGGGCGGGTGATTCCCAAAGAGGAAGAAGCGAAGCTCGTTGCGTCGATCTGACGCTGATTGCGGCTGCGTTTCGCTTGAGCAACTTTCTCTAAGCTAGAGTTGGGGCAGGCAAGGCTTGCCCTGACTTTTGGCTTTTTGGTGATGATGCAAGCTGAAGAGAAACGGTTTTATACGCCCGATGAGTATCTGGAACGGGAGGTGAGTTCCGAGCTTCGGCATGAGTATATCAACGGGGTCATTGTTCCTATGACGGGTGGAACCCCGGAGCATAATGAAATGGTCAGCATTTTGAATGCTGCGTTGCGGGTGAGCCTGAAGGGGCAGCCCCACAGTATCTTTGCCTTTGACCAAAGACTCTGGATTCCCGATCGCCAACTGTATACGTATCCAGAGGTGATGGTGGTGCCACGTCCGCTGGTTCGGCAAACCGGGCGAAATGACACGCTGACGAATCCGATGATGATTGCTGAGGTGCTTTCAAAATCGACCAAAAGCTACGATCGGGACGAGAAATTTTTAGCCTATCGCACGATTCAGACCTTTCAGGAATACCTGCTGATTAATTAATACACACGTCATGTTGAGCAGTATTCCAGAACAGATTCGTTTCGATGGGTGTTTACAGAATACGACCGTGCAGAGGCCCGTATTTTGCTAGCGTCGATTCCCTTTGAGATTCGGTTAGCGTTAGTGTCTCGATTTATTCACCACCGTCAAAACGACCAAAGCAAGAGTGACCATGCTGTCAGGGTTTTAGAGATTGCCAGATCGAGGTGACGAAAAACTAAGGACACTAACGGGAAAATTCATCACCAGCGCGTAAGCCTAAGAGTATCTAATGATAGTTCTGCGAGAGGTAGATCAGGCAGTGCTTACCCCGGTTTTTGGATTTTCTTAAACCTGGGTTAATCTAAAACCTTGATAAAATCGCCGGGCAATCTTTAAAGACTCGCGGTATTATCCAATCACCGTAGATTTTTCAATCGCCCTCTAGCCTTGCCTCATTTGATATGCCAATAAACTAAAGAGAAAACGCCTAAAGCGAAGATTCAAGCTCGCTTCAGGCCCATTAAGCATAACCAAATCTTCTTCAAGGCTAGTTCATCGTACTGTTCGAGCTTTAGTCCTGTGTAACGTTATCTTGTCTGTCGTTCGTTCAGACGTTTGCTCAGGAACCTCTCCGTCTTTTAGGACTGTATTTTGTCAGGGGTTTAGCTTTGTAAAATGCTTGAACAAAATTGGAGTAGAAATCTGAATTGCAGGCTTGATCAATCGCTGAAGGCAGACTGAGCAGTCGATTGAACAGCTAGCGAGTCATCAAGCCACAACTGCACAGAAAACAGGATGTTCAGTCATGTGCTGATTGCTCCGGTTTGAGCCTAAGTCCTCTTAGAAGGGCAGCTTTAAGCCATTTTTGGCGGCTCGCCATTCTAGTTTTTCCATTCACCTGTAGGGAGCATCCAAGCCATGAGAACACCAAACAAATTTGCCCATTCGATCAATTCTCCAGCCGTTTCAAGAAAGTTGGCTCTGGCTAGTGTGATGCTCTGGAGTGCCACCTTGGTCTTTGCTGCACGCCTTTCGGCTAGCCCCACCGGGCCCAATACTTGGAGAGTAACGAACAATAATGACAGCGGGCCGGGTTCTCTGCGTCAGGCGATCGCTGATGCGGCTGCTACCCCCGGTCTGGACCTAGTAGATCTGACAGGGGTGTCGGGGGCGATCGCGCTGAATAGCACTCTGCTCATAGCCGCAGGCAACGACCTGCATCTGCAAGACGACGGTAACACAACCCTCAATGGTCAAAACCTCGTGCAAATCATGACTATTGGCAGAGCCAACGTGAAGATTTCGGGCTTGACCTTTGCCAACGGACTGGCACAAGGCGGCAACGGCATCAACGGCGGCGGCGGTGGTCTGGGCGCAGGCGGGGCGCTATTTCTCGATACAGGAAGCGTTGTCACGCTGCATAATAGCCGCTTTATCAACAACAGAGCCGTCGGAGGCAACAGCATCATTCTTGGTTCCTCAACCAATCGCCACTATAGCGGCGGTGGCCCGAACTATCAGCCCGACGGGATTGCAGGCGGTATTGGCGGCGGATTAAACGGCAGCAATGGCGCTGGCGGGGGGCATAGCGGCGGGCGTAGTGGGCGCAACGGCAACCCGGGCGGGAAAGGGGCAGATGGTGAATTTGGCAGCGGCGGCGGTGGCGGCGGCGGTGGCGGGGCTGCAACCGGCCGCGGAGTTGCGAAAGACCATGCAGGTAGCGGTGGTTCGGGCGGAAACGGCGGATACGGTGGCGGCGGCGGCGGTGGTGGTGGTGGTGGTGAAGACCGTGACGATTTGTCTAGAGCAGACTATGGCGGTGGTGGCCCGGGCGGCGCAGCGGGAGCCTATGGTGGAGTGGGTGAAGCAGGTCAAGCTGGGAACACCGGCAGTAAGGTTGCCGGTCGGGGCGGCGGGGGCGCTGGATTGGGGGGTGCTATTTTTGTCCGGGAGGGGGCGACACTAATCCAAGACTTTGGAATTACCTTCCAGGGCAACAGTGTAGCAGGGGGCACGAGCTTTCCTATGTTCCCGGTAGAGGGCGCTGAATCGCGCAACGGCAAGGCGGCGGGTCAGAATGTTTTTTACCAGAATGGGCAAGGTGACTCAGAGCGATTGCTCTTGTTGCGAGACAACACAGCAGCGATCGCCCCAACGAACTTGACGGCACAAAACCTGACTGAAGTGGCCAATCAGGTCGTCAGAAATCCCGAAATTGTCCGCCAACTAGCACATCTGGCCCACGCTCTGGGCTTTGCCTATGCCGCAGGCTCCAGAAGCCAGTACGTGGGGGACGATTTTGAAATCATCAACACGGGCACTGTGTCCAGCCCCAGCTATGTCCTACGCGCTCGCTATAACGGCACAGACTCCTTTGCTTCCGGGCTAGGCGCAGACAAGCGGCTATCTATAACGCTGAGCAACTTTCAGGTAGCCATTGATCCGGGATCATTTCGGTATGGCACGCCGCGATCCGGTCTTGGTACGCCAATTATCGCCACCTCCTATACTGCGACCAATGCTGACCCTTCCCCTGGCACTATCCGCAGAAACCTGACCTACAGTGTTTCTGAAGCTGTGCTCCACAGCACTACTTACAAGTTCACACAGGGGCTAAAAACTACGCTGAGTCTACAGATTCCCTTCACTGTGGATCAGAAGACCGAACTGAGCATTGCTGCGGAGCAAGGCTGGACAGATAGCCGGACGGAAACTCGCACGATTACAGATTCATCCGAATACAGCGCTCCTATCTCACCCCGCTCAGAGAGAACCATTGATGTAGTGGCTATCCAAACCTCTTCTAATGTGGACTATAGCGCGATCGCCAAAGTCAGCTTTGATATCTCCTACAGCGGTACGCTGAGATCCAGCGACAATGCCCGAGAAGATAGCCCTACCGGTCGCCCTGAGGTCACTATCAAGCTCAGCACCGATCAGCTTGAAGGTATCAATAACGCTGATTTGAGTAACGTCACAGACAATCACGGAAAGCGGTACATTGCCAATCAATTCTTGACCCCCTACGCTGAATACACCCGCAGTTTCTTTAAGGCAGGTATCCTGACACCGCTCAGCGGCACTTTTACCAATGTGGCAGGCACATCTGTTTCGATTGTTGCTCGTCCTGAACGCTCTCTCGATGCTACACTTCCTGCTGTTGTAGGCAATACTGCAAATCCATCCGGCGCAGTGTTGAGTCAAATCTTTAGCCGACCCATCAATGCTGCCTCAGTCTTGTCTGTGCCAAATAATGCTACCCAGGGCGTATGGCAATTTTCTAACGATGGTACAACTTGGCTACCTGTGCAAACTGGACAGTCTCTATCGGGTAATGCCTGGGTTCGGTTTTTGCCTACGGCCAACTATCGCGGCACTCCTGAGCGACTAAGGGTGAAATTTGATGTCGATCCCGAGCGGTTTGAGCGATGGATCAATGTTATCGTCTCTGGGCCCGATGACGTTAATTCGGTGCAGTAAGCTTCGTTGAAGTTTTCCGCTGCTGTTCTGCAACGGAGTAGTGGAAAACTTGCCCCAGATACACTCGCCCTAGATACAAGAGCATGACCAGAGAACACTAAGGCGATCGCCCGTCCAGTACCCTCTATCTGGGTAGAGTACCGAATCCTCGATTTTTGGCGATTGGCGATTTATGTCTAGCTTTGGCAATCAGGGTAGGGGAGGTAAGGGCGATCGCCCTTCCTCCCGATTTGCTGCATGGTGCGGCTAGATTATCTGTGGCTAGATATTTAGAAGTAGACTGGTTGGGAAGAAATTAATTGGCAAATTGGCAATTGGCAAATTGCCAAGATTTTCAGCCACTCCCAGTCAAGAACTTGCGACCGACCCCAACGCCCTATGCAAGCCGCCGACACATCCGACAGTTTTCAAAAAGCAGTCCTAGAGCGTCTGGACACCCTCAAGGCAGAGGTAGACAGACTCAAGCAAGAACTGAGCCAGACGAATGTGCGCGTGGATGCCTGCCAAAAGGCATCGAATCAGGTGGTGATTCTGGCGTTTGGGCTGATTGCAACGGCAATGCTGACGATTATGGTCAGCACGGTTTTTCGATAGGAAGCCAGCGAGAGAACTCTAGGGTAGAGGCGAGGAATTGGCTGATCTTTTGGCAGCAAAACTAAAAATTCCTGCCAGCAGCACCCAGTTCAGCACGTTGACCCGCGAATCGTATAGCGGCACATCGAACAGCGCAAAGCCGACGCTGCTGAAGAAGCCCAAGACATAGCCAAACAAAATGCCACGCTCTGGGGCCTTCAGGCTTTTGGCCAGCAGTTGCCGCACACCCCGCGCACAGATCCGCCCCACCAGCAGCGTCAGCAGCAGCATTGCCGGAATGCCCGCCTCCGCTGCCAGGTTTAGCCACAGATTGTGGGCATGGGAGATGTCCTGAAAATCCGACAGGGCCATCAGGTCGGGCGTGAGGTACTGCGGATACACCAGCTTGTAGTTGCCCAGGCCCCAGCCGAGCCAGGGGTGGTCACCCACCATCTGCACCGCTGCGCCCCACAGTTTCGTTCGGGGGTCATCTGCCCAGGTCGCCAAGTCGAGCGATCGCCCGCCAATGCCAATCACCGCTGCGCCGCCGACCATCACCCCTAGCCCGCCCAGCGCCGCCGCCACGGTCTTCCAGCTAGACCGCGCCACCACCAGCGCAAAACACAGCAGTTGCAGCACCGCCAGCAGCAGGGCATTGCGCGACCCGGTGCAGAAAATGCCCAGCAGGTTGAGCAAGGTCGCGCCGGAAATCAAACGCAGGGGAACGGACTGGAGGGCAGTTGCCGCAGCGTTTTGTGCGTCGGGTTGGCGGTTTGACCAAACGGACTCTGCGGAGTCTGGCAGACTGTGTGGCACAACGTCCCGATCCAGCGCCAGCCGATAGAGGATCAGCCCCAACCCCAGCGCCATCACCAGCACCAAAAAGCTGCCCATTGCGTTGGGGTGGTCAAACATCACCATTGCCCGGCCTTTGTGGGGGGCGGATCGAATCCAGCGAAACAGCGGAAAATGCCGCCACCAAACGGGCATTCGGGGAATTTTGATAATGTATTCCACCAGGCTGATCAGGTTGATGGGAATGGCAACTAGAACCAACCCCAGGGCAATCTGGGCAAGCCGTTCAGCGCGTTTCAACAAGTAGGGCAGAATGGCGAAAAACAGGAAGTAGGGCAAAAAATTCGCCAGTTGCAGCAGCGCTTCGCCTCGATCGTAGGCAAATAGCGTGCTGAGCAGCAGCAGCCCGCTCAGTAGCAGCAGCCCGCCGCCCGTCACCCTGTCTAGCCCTGCCCGCCGAAACCACCACCACAGCCGTGCCGTCACCGCCACCATGCCCAGCAGCCCCAGATAGGAAACGTAGGGCATGGCCATCAGGCTGACCCAAAACAAATTCCACACGGACCCCCACACCGCCCGCAGCGAGAGCGCTTGCCCCCAAAACCGCATAGGTTCGCGTCTGGCTTTTTGCCCCGCCACGTTAGTAGGCTCCTTCGCCCGACAGCACCACCCACACCGTCCGCATCAGGATATACAAATCCAGCCACACCGACCAGTTGCGGACGTAGTAGGCATCCAGATTCACCCGCTCTTTGTAGGACAAATTGTTGCGCCCCGACACCTGCCACAGCCCCGTCAGCCCCGGCGTGACCTTTGTATACAGGGCAAACTTGTCGCCGTAGCGCGGAATCTCCTCATCCACAATCGGGCGTGGTCCCACCAGGCTCATTTCGCCGCGCAGGATGTTCCAAAGCTGGGGCAATTCATCCAGGCTGGTCTGCCGCAGAAACCGACCGACACGGGTAACTCGTGGATCGCGGCGGAGCTTGTGGTCGCGCTCCCAGGAACGGCGCAGCTTGGGGTGTGCTTCTAGATAATCGTGTAAGACTTGGTCGGCGTTTTGCACCATCGAGCGGAATTTCCAGGCTTTAAACGGTTCGCCATTTTGCCCGATGCGGGTCTGCCCGTAGAAAATGGGGCCCGGCGAATCGAGCCGAATTAGCACCGCAATCAGGATAATAAACGGCAGCACCAGCAGCCCGCCGAACAGGGTAATGATGCGATCTAGCGCAAACTTGACCAGGCGCGGCCCCGGCAAGAGCAACTGCTGCCGCACCTCTAGCCCCAGGATGCCGCCCATGTCTCGCGCCTCGACCCAGAGGCTAGAAAAGTCGAATAAATCGGGGATGACCAGCAGGTGAGCGAAGGTCTGGGTGTGCTGCTCGATCACGTCCAGCAGGCGGACGCGGGGCACACCGGGCATGGCCACGATGGCGTAGGGAATGCGGCGCGATCGCGCAATCATGGGAGCCAGATCAATGCCACCCATCACCGGAACCCCGTGCAGCGAGCCGTGCTTGGCGGGGTCGTCATCTAGCACCACCACCGGACGCAGCCCAATGCGGGGACGCTTTTGCAGCGTGCGAACCACCATTTCGCCCGTCTTGCCCGCCCCCAGCACCACGACGGGATAGCCCCACCAGCGCTTGCGGGCAAACCAGTGTCGTGTGAGCGATCGCCCAATCAGCACCAGCACGATAGACAATAGCCACGCCATCACAAAAATGCCGCGTGAGTAGACCTCGCCGCTTTGCCGCAAAAAAATCGTCACACCCAGCAGAAAATACACCAGGCTCGTGCCAATGGTGACGCAGCGGAACTCATCGACCGGACTTTGGGCCACGCCAGGGTATAGCCCAATCGCGGCATACACCAACACAAATAGCCCCATCAGCGGCAGCAGTTGCCAGTAGAGGAGCGGCTGAAACTTGCCATCTAGAAACCAGCGCAGATAGACGCTGATCGTTCCTGCCAGACTCAGCATCAGCAGATCGGAGCCAATCATTCCCACCAGCGTTGGAACGGTGCGGGTGGAAATGCTCAAAGCAGATAGCGCCGGACGTAGGGTTCGGTTAAGTTGCATTGCGTTCCGTTACTCCTCACGCTATTACTTTAGGGGATCTTTACCTCATCCCTGCTGAAATTTTGCCCACTGCTGATCTACAAATTGCGCTAGCTCGGCGCGAAAGCGTTCTGGGCTAAACCGTTCGGCGTTTTGGCGAGAGTCGTCGGGGTGAAACTGGAAATTGCCCGCTTCGAGCGATCGCACGGCCTCGACGATCGCCGCCACCGTCTGTTCCCGCAGCAAAATCCCCGTCTTGCCAGGAATCACCGTCTCCGCAGCCCCGCCCCGACCATAGCCGATCACGGGCGCACCCGCCGCCTGCGCTTCCACCATCGCAATGCCAAAGTCTTCCTCGGCCGGATAGACAAACGCCTTGCAGCGCTGCATGTGGTCGCGCACCACGTCATCGGGCTGTCGGCCCAACAGACGCACCGTGGGCCCCGCCAGGGCCGCCACGCGCCGAAATTCTGACCCGTCGCCAATCACCACCAGCGGCAAGCCCAGTTGTGTAAACGCTTCTACCACCAAATCGACTCGCTTGTAGGGCACAAACCGCGACAGCGTAAAGTAGAAGTCCTCGCGGGTTTCCGCTGGCGAGAACCGATCCACCGCCACAGGCGGATAGATCACCTCCGCAGGCCGCCGATACGTTTTCCAAATTCGACGAGCTACAAACCGGGAATTTGCAATGAAATGATCCACTCGATTCGCGCAGGCAACGTCCCACAGGCGCAGGTAGTGGAGAATTCCCTGGGCGATCGCCGCCTTGGGGCCCCGCAGCCGAGCTTCCTGAAAATACTGCTGCTGCATTTCCCAGGCATAGCGGATAGGCGTATGCACATAGCTAATATGAAGCTGGTCGGCGCGGGTCATCACGCCCTTGGCTACCGCATGGTGGCTCGACAAAACTACATCGTAGGGCGACAGGTCAAACCGCTCGATCGCCAGCGGCATCAGCGGCAGATAGGCCCGAAAGCGCGGATTAGCAAACGGCAAATACTGCAAAAACGAAGTCGTCACCGGGCGATGCTGAATAAAAAAGCGCAGATCCTCCGGCAAAAAATCCACCAGGCTGAACAAATCGGCTTCGGGATAAAGCTGCAACATCTGCTCGCACACCCGCTCCGACCCGGCATAGGTGACCAGCCACTCATGGACAACGGCAATCTTCATGGCACAGTCTTTCGCACGGGATAGCTCATGGGATCTGGGTGTGGCGCAGCTTGAATCGGTAGGCAAGGGGCTGGCGCGACAGGCTTCACGACGCGAGGTTTCCCCCGCTCCACCAACCCATGACACCTAGAGACGTAGCGCCTTAGAGTAGAGTATTATCATGCATCGAGTGTGAACAATTGCAAACTACGCTCGTGGCAATCCAGCAGGCTGCACCGACAGCAACCGGACGACAGGCCAGCGGCTAGGAAGATTGTAGACAGAGAGTGTGGCGTTTGAACGAGGAGCGTTTTGGCACAAGCCTATGACAGCATTGAAACCCATTCGACAGCGGGGTGTGAAGTTCGCCTTCAACCAGCATCAGCTCGAAAACTACCGCGATCTGCTGTTTGTTCTGTTTCAAAAAGAATTCAAAGTCCGCTATAAGGGCAAGTTTCTGGGCTATCTCTGGTCGATCGCCAGCCCGCTGGCCTTTGCAATGGTGTATTACATCGCCTTCAGCGGCATCATGCGCGTCGCGGTTCAGGGCTATCCGCTGATTCTGGTGTCGGGGCTGTTTCCCTGGCAGTGGTTCCAAAACTCCGTCGGCTCTGCGCCCAACCTGTTTGTTGGCAATGCCAGCCTGATCAAAAAGCTCAACTTTCCGCGCAATATCCTCTCACTGTCCACCATTCTGAATCACATGGTGCATTTCTTGCTGTCGCTGCCTGTGATCCTCATTTTCATGGTGATTTACGGCAAATCGCCGACGCTGGCGTGGCTCTACGGGCTGCCCGTCATGATGGTGGTTCAACTTTTTACCGTCTATGGGCTGGCGCTGGTGCTGGCGACGCTGAACCTGTTTTTGCGGGATATTGAGCGGCTCACGCAGATTGTGATGACGTTTGTATTTTATTTTACGCCGATTATTTTCACGGCGGATATGATTCCTGAGCGATTCCGCCCGCTGATTCCGCTGAATCCGGCCGCGCCGCTGATGATTAACTGGCGAAACCTGTTTCTTTACGGCTATATCGACGGACACTACCTGCTGATCAGCGCGGGCTATGCAGTGTTGTTCTTTATCATCGGCACGCTGGTCTATCGCAAGCTGTCGTGGAAGTTTGCAGAAGTGCTATAGGCAATCCAAAATCGCCAATCTAAGATTCAAAACCCTAATCAAACACTAGGGCGTGCTTTAAAACCTTTTGATCCCCCCTAGCCCACCTTAGGAAGGGAGGAACTGGGCAACACCGCTCCGGAAGTCCTGCTTTTCAAGGGGGATTTAGGGGGAGCGACTCAGGACAATCAACGGCCTAGAACGTTTTAAGACACTGCCTAGCGTGAACCAGAGCCTCGATAAATGCGATCCTGCTGTTCTGGCGACAGGCGCGTGCGAGGAAACCAGTGCGCCCCGCGAGACGCACCTGAGCTAGAAGTTTCTGACGCAGCAGATGGGGCAGATGTTACGCCCTTAGATGCGCCATTGCCGTTCGACGCGCCATTGCCATTTGCCGCCGCAGCGCCACCGCTACCGCTAGAACCTTTACTTGTGCTGTTGATATACCAGGTGTTGCTGGTCGTTGCACTGCTGCTTTTGCTGTTAGGGGCGCTCGCTGCCGAACTCATTGGCATATCGCAAGCGACTGGCGCATCCGTCAGCAAATCGGGATCTAGATCGTCCTCCGGGAGTTGGGCATGGGGTGGAATGTAGGCGTGCTTTTCGGCATCGTAGGCCCACACCTCGCCGCGATCCATGTCGTAGATCCAGGCGTAAATCTTGAGCGTGCCGTCGTACAGCTTGGAGTGAATCGACGGATAGGTTTTCAGGTTTTCGATCTGCGTCAGGACGTTTTCTGCAATCGTGGCGTTTAGCAGTTCCTCTCCCTCCAGGTGGGTATAGTTTTCCTTGATCAGCAGACGAGTCGCCTCGGCGTGCTTTAGCCAGTTATAGACCAAGGGCATCTTTTCTTCGAGCGTGTTCAGCTTGAGTAGCCCTTTCATCGCGCCGCAGTGAGAGTGGCCGCAAACCACAATGTTGCGAATGCCCAGCGCTTCTACTGCATACTCGACTGACGCGCCCTCGCCGCCGTTGGTTGCGCCATAGGGCGGAATGATATTGCCCGCATTGCGAATCACAAAAATTTCACCCGGTTCTGCGTTGGTCAACAGTTCCGGCCCAACCCGCGAATCGGCACAGCAGACAATCAGCGCCCTCGGATGCTGCCCTTGTGCCAGTTCTTCGTAGAGGTCGATATGAGTGCAATAGAAGCTCTTTTTGAACTCACGCAGACCCTTGATTAGTTTTTTCATGGCTGGGTGCCTTGGGCGATAGAAATGCAGGAAAAAGGGGGTGGGAAAGCGCTTGCTCTGACCAATCTTTTGACCAGTCTGCTCTCTCTGACCAATCTACAAAGAACGGGCAGAGTCGGTGCGTCTTAGCAAGCAATCTTTATTATCGAACAGCGCGGCCCGTCTTAGTGTTTATGGATGCTAATCGGAGCAATAAGCAAGGGAGAGAAGTCGGCAGCCGAGACTAAACCCGCGCCAAAGCCCTGGCTCCTGCCCTTGTTTCCCTGAAATCGGCGGCAATTCTTCCTGCCAGCGTCTCTCACACTACAATGAGATGCAGCAATAAGATGCGGCCTGCTGAAGCGCAGTGCGATGCAGCCTGTAAACGCCCTCTGTTAACTTGCAACACAACCCATGACCGCTGACACCCCGAATTCTTCCCTGAATCGTCTCAATCGTTTTGACTGGCGGCTGTGGAATCGCTTCGTGGCGATCGCCCAGCCCTACTGGTTTCCCACCGGGCGCGGCGGCTGGCAGTTTTTTGTGCTGCTGGGGCTATTGATCGTGTTTCTGTTTGCGCTATTGGCGACGGTGGTGGGCCTGCTCACGCTTGCGATCGCACGGGGCTTTCCCGAATTCATGGCAGAAACCGCAGGCGGCATGGTGTCTTTGGCAAACACGCTGTTCAGCCCGCCGATGGTGTTTGTGCTGACGGCAGGGCTGATCGTTCCCTGGATTGCGTTCTTTTTTGCGCGAGACAAGGTGCTACCGCGCTGGCAGCAGTGGACGTTTTTGGCGGCGCTGCTGCTGCTGCTGCTGTGTGTCAGCGGCATGAACGTGGTGATCAGCTTTGTGGGCAATTTCTTCACCACGGCGCTGGCGGAAAAAGATGCGCCGACGTTCTGGCGATTTTTCATCGTGTATGCGGGCGTGTTTGCGATCGCCACTCCCTTTGTGGTGTTCTACCGCTATGTGCAAGACCTGCTGGGGCTGCGCTGGCGAGAATGGATGACCAACAGCTTTTTGGGACAATACTTCAGCAATCGCGCCTATTACGACCTCAACTCAGACGACCTGATCGACAACCCCGACCAGCGGATCTCGCAAGACATCAACTCCTTCACTAGCTACAGCCTCAACTTCCTGCTAATCTTCCTGGGGTCGATCATCGACGTGATTTCCTTCACGGGCATCTTGCTGTCCAAGTCTGTTGGTCTAACCGTGTTTCTAATTTTTTACGCCCTAGTAGGAACGGTCGTTGTGGCGCTGCTGGGGCGACGGCTGATTTCGCTTAATTTCAACCAGCTCAAAAAGGAAGCCGATTTTCGCTACGGGCTGGTGCATGTGCGCGACAATGCCGAATCAATCGCCTTCTACCAGGGCGAAGCGCAGGAGGCAGGGCAACTCCAGCGACGGTTTGTAGAGGTGCTGCGGAACTACCATTTCCTAATTGGCTGGCAGCGAACGATGGGCTTTTTTCGCACGCCCTACCGATATCTCACCTTCATTCTGCCGTCTGCGATTCTGGCTCCGATGCTGTTTCAAGACCAGATTCGATTTGGCGACATCAGCCAGGCCAACTTCGCCTTTTCCCAAATCTTTGAAGCCTTTGCCCTGGTCGTTTTGCAAATCAACCAGCTCAGCGAATTTGCGGCTGGCGTAAACCGTTTGGAAACCTTTACCGAGTCCCTCCAAGACAAGGTAGACAAGCCCCTGGAAGCAGGCGAAACCGCCATTGATACTGTGGAAGATTCTCAAATCTCGCTGGAGCATGTGACGCTGGTGACCCCCAAAAATCAGCGCCTCCTAGTCCGCGATTTGTCCGTCAAGCTGGAGCCGGGCCAGGGGCTGGTGATCGTGGGCCACAGCGGCGCGGGCAAGAGTTCCATTTTGCGGGCGATCGCCGGATTGTGGAATCAGGGCACCGGTCGCATCGTCCGCCCCGACCTAGACGAAATGCTATTTTTGCCTCAGCGTCCCTACATGGTGCTGGGCACGCTGCGCGACCAGTTGCTCTATCCCCATCCCGACGCACTCATTGACGAGGGGCAGTTGCGCTACGCCCTAGAGCAGGTGAATCTGTCGGATTTGCCGGAGCGGGTCGGCGGCTTTGATGTGGAGCTAGACTGGGCCAACGTGCTGTCTTTGGGCGAACAGCAGCGCCTCGCCTTTGCCCGCCTGCTGCTGACCCGGCCGCGCTACGCCATTCTGGACGAGGCCACCAGCGCGCTGGATCTAGCAAACGAGCGCCGCCTCTACGACCAACTCCGCCAAAAAGACACCACCTATATCAGCGTTGGCCATCGCCCCAGCCTGCTGAAATATCACGACTACGTGCTGGAACTCACAGGCGACACCACCTGGCGGCTCACGCCCACGGCTGAATATCAGCCCGATGATTACGTTTTCGCCTGATTTCCCGATCAATTCGATTCGATTCGATCTATATCTTCGATCTGTATCAATGCTTCGATGAATGGCTCTCGACCCTGACCTCACGCTCCCTGGCGATTCACCCGTCCTCGATCCGGTGGATGCGCTGCTGAATCGCTTTACCCATTTTGGCGTGGAACTGGGGCTAGAGCGGATTTCGCGGCTGCTGGCGGCCCTGGGAAATCCCCAGCGACAAGTGCCCGTGCTGCACGTCGCAGGCAGCAATGGGAAAGGATCTGTATGTGCCTATTTATCCGCCGTACTGGTGCAGGCGGGCTATCGAGTGGGACGCTATACATCCCCCCATTTGGAACACTGGTGCGAACGGATCTGGCTCAACGGCGAGGATATTTCGGTGAACGCGCTGCACTCGCTTTTAGAAGAAGTCGTGGCCGCGATTGATCCCAACTACCCGTCGCCCACCCAGTTTGAAGTGGTCACTGCTGCGGCATGGCTATACTTTGCGCGACAGCGGGTCGATGTAGCGGTGATGGAAGTGGGGCTGGGCGGGCGGCTGGATGCCACCAATGTCTGCGATCGCCCCCTCGTCAGCCTCATCACCTCCCTCAGCCGCGAACACTGGCAGCGCCTCGGCCCCACCCTGGCCGACATCACTGGCGAAAAAGCCGGAATCCTAAAAGCCCACTGTCCAGCGGCGATCGCCCCCCAGCCGCCAGAAGCCGCCGCCGTGCTGCAAGCCCGCCTGCACGCGCTCCAGTGTCCTGCGATCTGGGTGCAGCCTGCGGTCGATCTGGGCAACGGCTGGGCTGAGTGGCAGTGGGATGGCGGGTTAGGTAGCGAGATAGGCGGCGAGGTAGGTAACGAGATAGGCAACACGGTAGATAACGCCCCACGCCCCAACGCCGTCATCTCCTACCCGCTACCCCTCCCCGGCGCACACCAGCTCACCAACTCCGCCGTTGCCCTGGCTGCCTTGCAACTGCTGCGGCTGCGGGGGTGGGCCATTTCGGATGCAGACATCGTGGCAGGCATGGCCAGGGCGCAGTGGCGTGGACGGATGCAGTGGATGGACTGGCAAGGGCATCGGCTGCTGATCGACGGGGCGCACAATCCGGCTGGGGCGATCGCCCTCCGGCAGTATGTCGATCAGCAAATCGATCAGCAAATCGAGCGGGGCGATATAGCTCCGCAAAGCTGGCGCGATATAGCTCCGCAAAGCTGGCGCGACCACCCCTCGTCCCCCATCACCTGGGTCATCGGCATGATTGGCACGAAGGATCACGCGGACGTATTTCGGGCGCTGCTGCGGCCGGGCGATCGCCTCCATCTTGTCCCTGTTCCAGAGCATTCTCCCGTTGACCTGGAAAAGCTGGCCGCGCTGGCCACCGAGGCACAGCCACAACTGGCGCGATCGCAGCGGCATTCGGACGTATGGCTGGCACTGGAGGCGGCCTTCAGTGCCTCTGAAGAGTCTGCCCCTGTTGCTACACAATCGGGCGATGGCGCACCCTTGGTCGTGTTGTGCGGATCGCTGTATCTGATTGGGCATTTCCTGAAGCGCTGTCGGCTGACAAGCGCCAAGAATCTTGCGTAATCTGGTTCATTTTTGGCGCAAGTGACATAGGATGTAAGCGCATAGAGAGCAGGCGATAGACAAACTCGTATAGAGCGTCCGCTTGGTTTATCAAAACGCTAAACAAGACCGTTTCATCTGAGAGTTGCGCTATGAGTAGGATTAAACATCGGGGAACCTCCGCCGCGACGCTGGTGTTTCTGCTGTCGGCCGCGATCGCACCGTCCATCGCGGGGACTGCTGCCTGGAAGACAATGGGACTAGCGCCGGCCCTGGCTCAAAGCGGCACAACGGGATTTGCGCTGCCTGCCAGCGTTCCCAGCGGCACTCGTATCAATATCAACGGCTCCCCCAGCCTCAGCGCAATTAACCAGGCGTTCAAACAGCAGTTTGAATCGCGTTATCCAGGTACTCAGGTCAACCTTTCTGCCGACGGGGCCGAGGATGCGTTGCAGGCGGTGGATGCGGGCCGGGTAGACTTGGCGGCGATCGCCCGTCCGCTGACGGATGCCGAAAAAGCGCGAGGGCTGGTGGCGGTGCCTGCGGGACGGCGCAAAATTGCCTTTATCGTCGGCAGCAACAATCCGTTTAACGGCAGCCTCAGCGATGAAGCCGTCTCCCAAATTTACTGGGGCGATGTGACGGATTGGTCTGCCTTTGGCGGTGCGCCAGGAGCGATTCGCCCCATCGACCGGCCCGAAGGCAGCGACCTGCGGCGGGCGATCGCCACCTATGACAAATATCGCACTCGTCCCTTTGGCACCGGCAGCAACGTGGTGCGGCTGAATCCAGACACCACCGATGAGCTAGTGCGGCAGTTGGGCAACGATGGCATTGGCTATGCGATCGCCGATGAGGTGCTGGGTCGCTCGGACGTTCGCGCTGTGCCGATGGACGACGTGTTGCCGTCCGACCCCCGCTATCCCTTCTCGCTGCCCGTGTTTTATGTCTACAAAGGGCCCCAGCCCAATGAGGCGGCCCAGGCGTTTCTGGGCTTCGCGACCGATGCCAATGTGCAGGCTGCGGTCAGCCCCGGTGCAAGTGGCGCACCTGTTGCCCCGCCCCCGGTCGCCGTTGCGCCGGCCTCGCCCGCCGCTCCAGATGCCTCGCCCGTCGCGCCCGATGCCTCGCCAGTGCCTGATGCCTCGCCTGCGGAGCCTGCCGCAACGCCCGTGCCGGGTGAGCCTGTGCCTGGGGAAATGCCTGCGGGAACGGTTTCTCCCGCGCCAGAATCTCCGGCGGAGACTGCCGATGAGCCTGCGGAAGGCAGCAGTTTCCCCTGGTTCCTGTTGCTGGCTGTGCCGGTGCTGGGCGGGCTACTGTGGTGGCTATTCCGCAAGCCCGAAGACGAGGCCCTGCTCGATTTGCCAGGGACGAGTCGGCTAGTGCTAACACCCCGCTCCTGCCGCGATGTCTATGCCTATTGGGAATTGTCGGAGGCGGATCGCGCATTGCTGGCAGAACAAGGCGGGCGCAATCTCCAGTTGCGGCTGTATGACGTGACGGGAAAGGACGCGAGCCGCGCCGACGAGCGCAATATGCAGCAGTTTGACTGCGACGAAAATACGCAGGATTTCCACATCCCGGTTGCCGAAGAAGCCGGAGACTACGTGGCTGAAGTCGGCTACCTGTCGAATGAGCGAGAGTGGCTGCCGCTGGCACGTTCGGCGGCGGTGCATGTGCCTGCCTGCGTGCCGGGTGAAACCGAGGGCGGTTGGGCAGAGTCTGGCATTGGGTCGGGTACTGAGTCGGGTACTGAGTCGGGCGTTGGGTCGGGCATTGCGACGGGTGCAGTGCCTCCGGTTGGCGTGCCAGCCCCGACCGCGCCGCCGATTGGGGCGATCGCCCCCAGCCGCATTATCCTGGTGCCCCGCGATGAGAGCGATGCCTACGTGTATTGGGAAGTCTCGGAACAGCGGAAAGCAGCGGCGCGGCAAAACGGCGGCGAGGTGATGGCGCTGCATCTCTACGACGTGACCGAGCGCGAAGCGGGGGGTGTCCTGCGCCCTGTGCGCCAGTTCCAGTGCAACGAGGCCATACCTGATTGCCACATCCCAATTCCGCAGCCCCATCGAGATTATCTGGTGGAACTGGGTTACGTGACGCGCGATCGCCGCTGGATCAAGCTAGCCCAGTCTGAACCCGTCCGAGTTCCCCCAGCGTCGGATGTGGTTACGGCGGAACAGGTGCTTGCGGCGGAACCTGACCCGCTCAGCAACTTAAACCTGAGCGACCTGGATCTAGACGACCTGGATCTAGATCTGTAGGACGACGCTGGCCACCGCGTGGTATCCTTAAAACTTTGAAGAAGCTGCCCGGACGAGAACCCACGGCGATTGTAGTTTCACAGTATAATCGCCGATATGGGTGAAGTTTTATTGACCTTGCCCGGTGAAGTTTTCAACTCACAAGTCCTCTACCTTAGAAAGCATCGAAGACGCAATCTGAGTAGACGGATGCCCATAGGTCAACGCTGGGAGTCCTGCGCGTGTTGCAACGCAAGGCGCACAGGTTCTAGCGCGGCTCGAAGGTGTCCAACTGCTGAGATCAGCACGTCGGAAAAGCATTCTAAGGCTACTTTCACGAGGTAATCCTCACAACCCAACCATGAAACAAAAGCCGTGTGCGGGGCGGGGCATCTTGTCCCAAAACCAAACCACGCGGCGACATGCACACAATCAAGTCCCACGCCAGGGGAAGGAGACTCGAAATGACCCTAGATCAATCGCGGGCGATCGCCAACAAGCCACTTGCAACGGCAATCGTTTCTGCCAACCCAACCTGTTTGTACCCCTGGGATACGGGACACGCCGTTGCCGAAGTGCAGGAACTCCTCTGCGCTCATGGCTATCGGGTTAAGGTGGATGGGGATTTTGGCTGGCTGACGGAAGAAGCGGTTCGCGCCTTCCAGCGGCGGCAAAATCTGCGGGTAGACGGGATCGTTGATCCAACAACCCTCGCTACCCTCAAGGCCACCCTCCAGCCTGGCTGTCGCACTCTGCGCCCTGGCCATTCTGGAGCCGATGTCTACGTATTGCAGAAAGCGCTGAACCGATTGGGCAATGCTTTGACCGTCGATGGCGTGTTTGGCGAAAAAACGGCTGAGGCGGCGATCGCCTTTCAAGCCCAAAACAGCCTCACCCCCAGCGGCACTGTCTGTCCCCGCACTTGGACTGCGCTCCACAAAGCGCTCAATCCTGACCCCCAAACTGCTCAGCCTGAGCAACCCAGGGTGAAAATGCATCGTCTGCGCCGTCTGGTGCCCGCTCTTGGGCGAGTTTAGCCGGCCGTCGCGATTGTCGAGTTGAGAGGTTTAATTATTTTGGATAGCCATAGTTGAGTGGGGCGCTTGATCAAGTGCCCCATTCTTGTTTTGTAGCGACTTTTGTAGCGTGCTTTGTAGCGATTTCGTGTAGCGACACTGAATTTTTAGCGATACAGATTAGCTATACAGGTTTAGCGATACAGGTCTTGCAGCGAAACAAAACACAGTTACACACAAAA
Source organism: Thermoleptolyngbya oregonensis NK1-22 (assembly GCF_032705245.1). Classification (GTDB taxonomy): domain Bacteria; phylum Cyanobacteriota; class Cyanobacteriia; order Elainellales; family Elainellaceae; genus Thermoleptolyngbya; species Thermoleptolyngbya sichuanensis. Next base: position 4,688,811 of record NZ_CP053540.1, on the reverse strand, counting down.
CACGGCTACACAAAATAATTGCTGACCCGCAGCGCACCCCGGTTGGCATCGCCCGCGTCAAACTGCATTCCCGGCATCGCCACCAGAAAATCATTGCGGGGACTGAAGCCTGCCTTTTGGTCATTAAAGGTCAGATAGCGAGTGCCTCGATAGGTAAAGAACGTCGCCTCCAGCGCCCTCAGCGCTTGTTTGCCTCGCTGCTTCTGGTTTTTGTCGGCAAAGGCGAGCCGGGTGGCATCCAGCAGCGTTTTGGCGCGAATCCTGCCTGCGTTGAAGAGCTTTCTGGGCAGATCGGGGGTGGCAAGATTATCGTCAAAATCAAACTGAATGACATCGGTCGGCCCAAAGTTCAAAATGCGATCGGGTCTGCGAACTGGAGAGGTTTGCAGGGCTGCTCTGAGCGTTGCGCCTGCGAACACATGGACATCGGCCCCCGGCCCGCCGTCGTAGGTGTCTTGCCCCAGCCCGCCGACCAGCGTATCGTCGCCGTCGCCGCCAATCAGCAAGTCGTTGCCTGCCAATCCCCAAATTCGGTTATTCGCGGCGTTGCCTGTCAGGGTATCGTCATTTTCAGTGCCGATAAATTCGATTTGCAGGGGTGTGCCGCCCGTGCCGCCGCCTACACCGCCGCCTGTACCGCCGCCTGTTCCACCACCTGTACCGCCGCCTGTACCGCCGCCTGTTCCACCACCTGTACCGCCGCCTGTGCCGCCGCCTGTTCCATCGCCTGTGCCGCCACCCGTACCGCCGCCTGTACCGCCGCCTGTTCCACCATCTGTACCGCCGCCTGTGCCGCCGCCCGTATCACCACCCGTACCGCCACCTGTGCCACCCGCTTGAATCGTGATAGTTGCGGCTGCAAAGGCTGCGCTGAAGGGAGTAGAGCCGCCGTTTGTGCTGGTATTAGTGCGGTCGCCATTCGATTTGCCATCTGTCGTATCCCACGCCCGAAAGGTGAAGTTTGCCGTGCCGCCAAAGCCAGCATTCGGCTGAAACCGCACCCGCGTCTGGGTTTGCAGCGCTAGTTGATAGAAATTCACCGATGCCCGCGCCGATGTCGTGTTGTCGCCCAAAAAGATGACATTGGGTTCTTCGTAGGGATCGACTGGTTCCGTGCCGCCCGGTGGCGTAACTCCTGCAAAGGCTGTGTAGTTTCGCAGCGGCCCAGACAGAATTTGATTGCCATCGGCAAACAGCGTGTAGCGATTGCCCAGAATCGTCAGTCGATAGTCGGCAACCTGATTGGTGTTAAAACTGACGGACTCTGCCGCCACAAACAGGTTGTTCGGCTCCCCGCCGGGATTGGGCGTGATGCCATCGCCCTGGGCAAAGATCTTGCCCGTTGAACTATTCATCTGCTGAAAGCCCAGTTCAATCGCCTTGGTGTTGGTCTGGGTTGTCACGAGGATGCTGAAGCCGGCCCGGTTTTCGTTGCTGCGAGCCTCTGAAGCCAGGTTAATGCTAAAAGCAACCGTAAACCCTTGGTCTGCATCTAGGTCTGGGAAACTGGCGTTAACCAAGTTGCCGCTAGTGTCTTTGTTGCCGTACCCAGCATAGGCTAAGTTGCGAATAGCATCAGGAAAAGGCGCAACGCCCAGCGTATTGAGATTTACGCCTCCAGAAATCAGTGATTCGGTGGTTGTCCCAAAATTACCAAAGGCTAGCCAGGGCTGGTCTGTGGGTTTGGTGCCCAATAGTCCGCTGTAGAGGGTGTAGGCTCCCAGGATGAGGGAAGAACTCTCGGAAACGGAGCCGAAATTAATCCAGGTAGTGCCGCCGTCGAGGGAATATTGCCAGGTGCCGTTGGTATTGTCTGCGCCTGTGATGGCGATGCCCGTGGGGTCGCCGTTGACATCGGTGATCCGGCCGCCGACGAGTTCCGACAGGCTGATGCCGAGGTTGGCGGCTGGGGAAATATCAGAGGCGATCGCCCCCAAGGTGACGGCTCCTGAGGTGTCCAGCACGGGCGCAAGATTTGCCATAGAACTTTCCTATTTCCCCTAGTTTCCGAAGCCAACGAAAATTCTCTCGCAGCGATTCCAGATTGGCACAGTCAATTTGAGGTTTTCATGAAGTGCTGCTAACGCTACGTAATCTTTGGGAGAAGGTTCTAGATCAACACTTCGACAGAGGATTTATTCGCCATTCCGTGGAAAAGCCTACTGCTAATTCCTCAGTTCCCCGGCCGCACTGGCTCATCAGACTGGCGCGGCGTGGGGCGATCGGGGCTGGCGGGGGTCGTGATCACGCGATCGACCGCCAAATTGAGCCGATAGCGCAGCGCCTCGCGGCCTCTAGACACCACGACAAATTCGTAATAGCCGCTCTGGGGAAGGGTTCCTGCCCAGCGGGTTGTTTCAGAGTCTTCCAGGATCGGCGGCACCTGGGCGCTGGGGGTCGGCGGGTAGATGGAAAACAGCGCCGCGCCAGAATTGGTTTCCAGGTCAAACCGGGCGGGCTGCTCGGCTTGCAGGTTGGCAATGTAGACCCTGCCCTCACCGGGTTTCAGGTTGCCGCTTGCCGATTCGCCCAGCGATCCGGGTGCGAACTCGATGCGGCTGAGGGTTTTGCCCGCCTGCATCGCTGCCACCTGATCCGCCGCCATGCCCTGCCAGACTTGGCCGATGGGGGCGTTGATAAAATCCTGCCCGCGTAGGTCGGGGAAGCGGTTGAAAAACTGTGCATCGGTTAGGTCATTGAGGGCGCGGCTGCTGACGTAGAGCTTGTTCACGGCATCTCGCCAAGCCGTGCGATCGCTCGCCGAATATTTCCCCAGTTTGCGCCGAGCCGTGCTGCTGAGTTCCTGCTCAAAGATATCCAGCCACTCAGCGGCGATCGCATCCCAGCGTTCTCGCCATTCCTCATCTGCCTCGCCTTTACCCAGGCTGCGGCCGCCTAGTTCGGGATAGCGCTGATGAAAGGTGGTGTCGGTAATTCGCACCAGAAAGCCAGAGTCTATGCCCAAATCCTGCCGTCGTTGGGTGAGGGCTGCTTTGCGCTGGCGCTCCTCTGCCGAAAATTCTGGCTCTGGCGATGGGCTGACGGTTTCCACCACGTCCGGCGGCGACTCGCCCCCCGGCAGCAGCGATAGCCACACGTCGCGCGTCCCCCACACGGCCGCAGACACTCCTGCGGCGATCGCCACCGTTGCCAAAATCGGCCCCAGCCCAATGCCACCCAGGGGAGCCTTTGTCGTAGGCAAGCGGGGCGCAGGCGCAGGGACAGCCGCCGTAGGCACTGGGTTCGGCGGCGGCGAAACGGGCGGCTGGGGCGAAACGGCGTAGGTCGGCTGGGTCGAGGGCGGCACGGGCGATGGGTAGGCGGCGGGTGGCAAGGTTCCCGGTGGGGTCAGCAGGCTAGGATTCGCTCCTGGCAGGGGTTGCAGGGCTTGCAGCACCTCAGCGGCGGTCTGGAAGCGATCGCGCGGCGAGTCGGCCAGCATTTTCATCAGCGTGCGGCTGAGCGTTGGACTCAGCTTGACTCCCTGCCGCCACGTACCCGCCGACAAATCGCCCAACTCCCCCGGTTCCTTGCCCGTCAGCAGCACCAGCACCGTCACCGCCAGCGCATACAAATCGCTGTGGGCATAGACCTGGCCGTGATCCATCTGCTCGTCTGGCGCGTAGCCCACCTTCCCGACGCGGGTCGGCGTGGGGGCGCTGGGCGTATACTGCGAGGCGACGGACGCGGCGACCTGCTTTACGCCACCAAAGTCGATCAGCACGGGCAGTTGATCGGCGGTTCGCAAAATCAGGTTATCCGGCGCAATGTCGCGATGCACCACGCCCAGGCTGTGGATATAGTGCAGCACGGGCAGCAAATCGCGCATCAGTTGCGTCACTTCCGCTTCCGAAAAGGTTTTTCCCTGGAGGCGGCGCTGATCCAGCAGTTGGCGATAGGTCGGCCCGTCCACATAGTCCTGCACCAAAAACAGACTGGGCTTGCCGTTGAACTGGGTGCGGCAGAGTTCCCGAAAGCGGGGAATCTGGGGATGCTGAAGCTGATACAGCACGCCCGCTTCTCGCTGAAACAGTTCCTCTGCCTTTTGCAGGGCATAGCTGCTCTGCACCTGGGGCGCAAACTCCTTCAGCACGCAGGATTCTCGAAAGCGGTTCTGGTCTTCTGCTAGGTACGTCCGCCCAAAGCCACCATGCCCCAGCTCGCGCACAATCTTGTAGCGATCGCCCAATAATTCCTGCCCGCCCGCTGCCGTCGATAGCGCCTCTCCACACCAGTTGCAAAAGCGACTGCCGGGGGTGTTGGCGTGGCCTTGGCTGCAATAGAGCGACATGGCGGGAAGGGTGGGGGGGGTAGGGTTGAGAAATCCTGAAATGGCTGAGCAGTCGTTTGATTCTGGTAATTCTGAACTGCAAGCTGACCTGGCTAAACCTAGCCTAGTCTAGCAAAGGGAGTCGGGAGGAACTGCAAGGGCCCCTGGCCAATCGATAGGCGAATCTACCCAGACTGATCTGCCCAAGCGAATCTGCCCAGGCGAATCGGCGGTTGCCTATTCGTGTTTTACTGGCATTTATGATTGGATGTTTAATCCTTCTACAACCATTTTTGCGAACGGTCTGGACGCTGGATCATCTGGACACTGGATCATCTGGACACTGGATCAACGGAATCTGGATCAACTGTGGGAACTGTTTTGCGCCTGCGATCGCCCTCTATAGCAATCGGGATGTTGTTGGGCAATCAAGACGTGGGGAAATCGGGGTGTGGGGCAATCGGGGTGTGGGGGCGATGGGCTGAACCTATGACCAAGCTGATTATTCAAATTCCCTGCTACAACGAAGAAAAGACGCTGGGGCTAACGCTGTCGGAACTGCCGCGCCAAGTTCCGGGAGTAGACGTGGTGGAATGGCTGATTATTAACGACGGCAGCCGCGATCGCACGGTGGACGTGGCCAAAGCCTACGGGGTCGATCACATTGTCAACTTTTCGACCAATCAGGGCTTAGCCAAAGGTTTTATGGCAGGCTTAGAGGCTTGCCTCAGGGCCGGGGCCGATATTATCGTCAACACCGATGCAGACAATCAATATTGCGCCGAAGACATTCCCCGGCTGATCCAGCCAATTTTGCATAAGCAGGCGGAAATCGTCGTTGGCGAACGCCCGATCTGGGAGACAAAACACTTTTCCACTACCAAAAAGGTGCTGCAAAACCTGGGTAGCTCCATCGTGCGGCTGGCCAGCAATACCGACGTGCCCGACGCGCCCAGCGGGTTCCGCGCCTTTAGCCGCGAGGCCGCCATGCAGCTTAACGTGTTCAATAACTACACCTACACGCTGGAAACCATTATCCAGGCGGGGCAAAAAGGAATGGCGATCGCCTCCGTGCCGATTCGCACCAATCCGCAAACCCGCAAGTCGCGCCTGGTTCGCAACATTCCGTCCTACGTGTGGCGATCGGCCACCACGATTCTGCGAATCTTCATGCTCTATCGGCCGCTGCGCTTTTTCCTCATGGCGGGCACATTACCGATGGGGCTAGGCGCACTGCTGGGTCTGCGCTGGCTGCTGCTGTACTGGTTCGATGACCCCACCCGCGCCCGTGCGCCGAGCCTGATCCTGGCGGCGGTGCTGGTGCTGATCGGCTTCCAGCTTTGGATGTTTGGGCTGGTGGCAGACTTGATGGCGGCAAATCGGCAACTGCTGGAGGAAAATCGCCTGCGGCTACGGCGCATCGAGTTGGAGCGGGAGAGACAGAAAGGGGAAAGGGCGCTGGAATGAATGATGGAAATGATGGAATGGGATGATTGAATTGCCGGATGCTCGGTCGCTCCAAACCGTTTCCCCAATATTTCTCCAAATACTTCCCCCCAATATTTCCCCAAAACTTTCCTGAAGCAATGCGTGACCTCTTTGCCCGTGAGGCGCTGGCCCAAATTCCCAAGATCCTGACGCTGGGCGATCGCAATCCCCACAGCCCTACCTACGGCTGCTTCGATCGCAACTTCTGGCATTACAAAATCATCGACTTTCCCAGCGGCATGGCGCAGGAGTTTGTGCTGCCGCTGGCCCTGGCCTATGAAGCAGATGCGCCAGACAATCCCTACTATCGGCAGGCGGCGATTCGGGATTGGGTGGGGGCAGGGATTCTCTACGCGGCAAAAAGCGCCCACAAGGACGGGTCGTGCGATGACTATTTTCCCTTCGAGCGGGCGGGCGGGGCAGCGGCCTTTTCGCTGCTGGCGTTTGTCGAAAGCTATCGGCGGCTGGGGCTGCAAAATGACGAAATCATTCGGTTCCTGGTGCGGCGGGCCGACTGGCTAGCCCATCATCAAGAAAGCGGGCGACTGACGAATCACCAGGCGCTGATCGTGCTGGGTTTGGAGCTGTTGTCGCGGATGCTGAATACATCGCACTGGGAGGCGGCCAAGGCGCGGCGGCTAGAACAGGTGTTGTCCTGGCAGAGTGCAGAGGGCTGGTTTCAGGAATATGAAGGCTGCGATCCGGGCTATCACACGCTGACGATTTCCTGTCTGGCGTGGCTATATCGGCTGATTCCCGATATTCGCCTGAAGGAGTCGCTGGAAAAAGCCGTGGGGCTGGCAGCGCATTTTATCCATCCCGACGGCTCCTTTGGCGGCGAATATACCAGCCGCAATACCTACAACTTTTTCCCCTACGGCTTTGAGCTGGTGGGGCAGTGGATGCCGGAGGCGCTGAGCATTAACGATCGCTTCTTGCGCGGGCTAGCCAACGGCAAAGCGCCCTGCTATGCCGACGACCACATTATTGGCCACCACACCTGGAACTATCTGCTGGCGTGGAAAGACTTTGTGCCCCAGCGCCCAGCGGTGGACTATCGCCCCAAGGAAAGCCTGTGGCTGCCGGAGGCGAAAATCCTGATCGATCGGCGGGGCGATACGGAGCTATACCTGGGGCTGAACAAGGGCGGCGTGTTTAAGCTGTTTCGGGGCGATCGCCTCTTGCTCTCCGACACGCAGTTCTCCTTGCAAGTACAACAGGGCCGCAAGCTGAAAAACGCCGTGGGTCACCTCGTCGGCAGCTATGATATTCACCTGGAACCCAACGACCTCACAATTCAGGGAAATCTCGGCTGGGCCAAGCAAAAGCAGATGACCCCGCTAAACCTCATGATTTTGCGCGTGGTCATGCTGACGGTGGGGCGCTTCTTCCCTAACCTAATCCGCAAACTATTGCAAAAAATGCTGATCGTCGGCAAAAAGCCAGCCCCCTTCCGATTTTCTCGGCGGCTGCGCTGGGTGGGCGACGGAGAAACCGGACGGTGGCGCATTACCGACGAACTCCGCGCCGACGACTGGCAACCCGTGGTGGAGGCTGGCATTGGCGGCGACCAGACCTCGATCTACGTCGTCATGAGCCGCACATTCCAAGCGGGCCAGTTGCAACCCTGGCTCGACCTGACCGACCAAGTTAGGGCATTGCGGCCAGGCGAAACGCTAGTGGTGGAGCGAGAGATTTAGCGGGTTTGGAGCATAGACAAAGAGCGATCGCCCACCGTGTAAATAGACGAAGTAAATAGGCGATCGCCCCCTTTCCAATCCCCTTTCCAACACCGCCTAATTCAGCAGGGCGTAGTATCTGATTTCCACAACGCGCCCGCCGTCCAGCGAAAAGGAAAACGACTCGGATTGATCCGACCCGCTGACGTAATAGATCAGCATTTCGCCATCTGCCAGAGAAGGCGAACCGTAGGCATTGGTCACTGCCTCGTGGGTGTCTCCCACGCGCACCCCGGCCCCTGTTGCCACGTCCCGATGGGTAGTACCCATTTGATCACGCTCTCACTGTTACACTTGGGGCAGCCAATACACTTGGGGCAGCCAACACACTTGGGGCAGCCAACACCCGATTTTCAGCGCATCTGGCGCACCGCCTCGTACCATTTGGCATTGTCTATCAGATGCTCCCGGTAACTAACCATTTCAAATCTTGGAGGTAAGCCTGTCATGATGGCTCAAACTGAGACAAAACGCTATACCGCTGAAGAATATTTGGAGCTTGAAGTTGCGTCGGAAACCCGCAACGAATATCGCGATGGAGAAATTATTCCGATGACTGGTGGAACCCCCGAACATAATCGTATCAGTGGTAATCTATATATTGCTTTAAGTCTGGGATTGAAGCGCAAACCCTATGAAGTTTTTCATGTCGATCAGCGGCTTTGGATTCCGGCTGCAAGCATCTACACATATCCTGATGTGATGGTGTTGCCAAAGCCGCTAGAGTTGCAAGCTGGGCGAAAAGACACGGTGATGAATCCCTGTTTTATTGCTGAGGTGTTGTCCAAATCAACCCGCAGCTATGACCGGAGTGATAAGTTTGCGGCTTATCGTACTATCTCTAGCTTTCAGGAATACCTGCTCATTGATCAGGATCAAATCCACGTTGAGCATCATGTAAAAGTTGCGGAAAATCAGTGGCTTTTTTCTGAATATAACGATCCAGAATTTAACCTTTCACTTCGCACATTGGATTTGCAAGTTCAGATTGCAGGTCTCTACGAAAATATTGAGTTTTCTGAAAGTTAAATAGAGGCTAAATGTTCGCTGTTTTCTAGCTATCTAGGCGATTGGTATGTCGCCATTTGGCACGGACGAGGCGAATAGAATCGTAGTCAATGGTTTCGCCCAGCGTGGTTTGAATATATTCGTGAATCGCCTTGAGCGACGCAGTGTCCACCGCTTCGATCGCCCGTTCAATTTTTGCTTGGCGATCGCCCTCTACCAGCTTTCCCAAATCCACCGCCTGCCCCGCTTCTAATAACTTATCCAGGTGGTTGTAAATCGTATGGATGCCGCAGCCGCGCTTTTCGGCAATCTCTGCGGGCGACAAGCCCTGCTGATGCAGTTCTAGCGTGTAGAACACAGTGCGAGACACAGATTTAAGACGCAGCGCCGAACGAGATTCACTACGATCGCGCGGTGGTTTGGCATAGGCGAGTGTAGGATCAAACGAATCGTCATCGGAATTGCCGGGGATAGCTCCCAGACTAGGCGATCGCAGTGGAATGTCATTCTCTGTGCAAAAGTCGCGGATTTCGGTGACGAACGTTTCACCGTATTGCTTTAGCTTGCGGCTGCCCACGCCAGAGATCCGCGCAAACTCACGCAGCGTGTGCGGCTGTTTTTCCGCCATTTGCCGCAGGCTGACATCAGAAAAGACCACGTAGGGCGGAACGTTTTGCGCGTCGGCGAGGCGCTTTCGCAACTGGCGCAGGCGCTCAAACAGGCTGTCGGCTTTGGGGCCGGTTTGTTTCAAGAAGCGATCGCCCACGGGGGCAGGTTCATCGAGCGATCGCGCAGGCAGGGCAATCATTACTGTCCTCTGACCCCGCATCACCTCCCAGCTTTGGGCATTCAGCTTGGGGATGGAATAGCCATCGGTGGTTTCGTCCATCAAGCCCTGGTGCAAGAGCGATCGCCCCAGATGTTTCCAGGCTTCGGCGCTGCGGTCTTTGCCAATGCCGTAGGTGGAAAGCTGGTCGTGCCCATGTTGCAGCACTTTTTGGCTGCGAGAGCCGCGCAGCACGTCGATGATGTGGTTCATGCCAAAGCGCTCTTTGCAGCGGGCAATGCAGGACAGCAACTTTTGCGCGTCGATGGTCCAATCTTCCACGGGGCGCGGATGCAGGCAGTTGTCGCAGTTGCCGCACTGCCCCGCAAAGCTTTCGCCAAAGTAGGCCAACTGAATCTTGCGGCGACACTCTGTTCCTTCGGCATAGTCCACCACGCGGCGCAACTGCTGGCGGGCGATGCGCTGCTCGTCTTCTAGCGGCTCCCCCGTCGTTGGATCGACCTTCTGGGAAATCAGAAACTCGACCGTGTTCAAATCGCCATAGCCAAAGAACAGCGTGCATTTTGCCGGATCGCCATCGCGCCCGGCCCGCCCTGCCTCCTGGTAATAGTTTTCCAGGCTGCGCGGCAGGTCATAGTGAATCACAAACCGCACGTCGGGCTTGTTGATGCCCATGCCAAAGGCGACCGTTGCCACCATCACGCGCACGTCGTCGCGAATAAAGCGCGTTTGATTCGCAGCGCGGATTTCGTCCTCTAGTCCGGCGTGATAGGGCAGCGCCTCAATGCCGTCTTGCTGGAGCCGGAAGGCGAGTTCGTCTACCTTTTTGCGGCTGAGGCAATAGACAATGCCAGCGCCGGGGGTTTGGCGAATCAGTTGCAGCAGGTGGCGATACACATCGCGCTGCTTGGGGCGCACTTCGTAATACAGGTTCGTGCGGTTGAAGCTGGCGACGTGGATGCGCGGGTGTCGCAGAGTAAGCTGAGCAACGATATCTTCCTGGACGCGGTGGGTGGCGGTGGCCGTCAGCGCTGTCATGGGCACGGCGGGATAGCGCTGGCGCAGGGTTTTGAGCTGGCGATATTCGGGACGAAAGTCATGCCCCCACTCCGACAGGCAGTGGGCTTCGTCGATGGCAAAGGCGGCAATGCCTACTTCAGCATCGATGCGTTCCAAAAACGGCAAAAAGCGATCGCCCATCAGTCGCTCTGGCGCGACATACAGCAGCTTGATCTGGCCCGCCAGCACGGCCTGTTCCGTCGATCGCAGCTCCGTCGGCCCCAGACTGCTGTTCAAAAACGCCGCCCCAATGCCGTTGTCCTGCAATGCCTGCACCTGATCCTGCATCAGCGCGATGAGTGGCGACACCACAATCGTCACCCCGTCCATCAGCAGCGCCGGAAGCTGGTAGCAAATCGACTTGCCGCCGCCCGTGGGCATGATCACTAGCTGATCCCGCTGGGCGATCGCCGCTTCGACGATCTCCCGCTGTCCGGGGCGAAAGGCATCATAGCCGAAGTAGAATTTGAGGGCTTCTTCGGGGGTGGGCATGGAGAGTGATGGGAGTTTTGGAAGAGGGAATGATGGAGGATGCAAGATCAGCCGTCTCGGAAGGTCTGCTGCATCTCTTCCAGAGTACCCAAACTAGCTAGCTGTCCTCTGCTCTGGATGCAAGGTGATTTCAGTGGGGTGCTATTAGAACACTCTGTCACTTGTCTCGGCCCGCCACCTTTGACCTCTGCAAAATCTGGAATCTGTCTGGCGCATATTGGAAGCAGAGTATAAGAGCGTTTTGGAGCGTCTAGGAACCCATGAAATCAATCACAGACAATGCGTTTCGGGGACTGCTGATTATAGGGGCGATCGCCCTCTTTTTGGCATTCAATTCCTTTGTGGTGATTAATCCCGGCCAGGCCGGCGTGCTGAGCATTCTTGGCAAGGCCCAAGACGGCACGCTGCTGGAGGGCATTCACCTAAAGCCGCCGTTCGTGTCCCAGGTGGATATTTACGATGTCACGGTGCAAAAGTTTGAGGTGCCCGCCCAAAGTTCCACCAAGGATTTGCAGTATCTTTCCGCCAGTTTTGCGATTAACTTCCGGCTGGACCCCATGCGAATTGTAGAGATTCGCCGCAAGCAGGGCACGCTGGCCAACATTGTGACCAAGGTGATCGCGCCCCAAACCCAGGAAGCCTTCAAAATCGCTGCTGCCCGCCGCACGGCCGAAGAGTCCATTACCCAGCGAGAGGAGTTGAGGCAGGATTTTGACATCGCCCTCAGCCAGCGGCTAGAGAAATATGGCATTGTGCTGCTGGATACCAGCGTGGTGGATGTGAAGTTTTCCGATGAATTTGCCCATGCCGTGGAAGACAAGCAAATTGCCGAACAGCAGGCCCAGCGAGCGGTTTACATTGCTCAACAGGCACAGCAAGAGGCCCAGGCAGAGATTAACCGCGCCAAGGGCAAGGCAGAGGCCCAGCGGCTATTGGCAGAAACGCTGAAAAGCGCAGGTGGGCAACTGGTGCTGCAAAAGGAGGCGATCGAGGCGTGGCGCGAGGGAGGCGCTCAGATGCCTCGCGTGCTGGTGATGGGCAAGGATGCCGGGAGTGTGCCCTTTTTGTTTAATCTAGGAGATCCAGACGAGGAGCCAGTCGCAAAACCAGTGGACTCAAACGATCGCCCCCTCCCCAACAGCAAATCGGGCAGCAAAGTCAGCAGCAAGGATTTATTCTGACGCAATGTGCAACTTTGCCGATTCCCCGCAACCTTTTCTGGGATGCCGAAGGCTTAAGCCCTCTTCCAGAGCGGGAAAGACTTTAAGCCACTGTTGCTCCCCTTTTTCCGAATTGGGAGAAGGGGTTGGGGGATGAGGGCAGATTCAAAGCTGCACATCGCGGTTGCACATCGCGGTTGCACATCGCGTAAAAGATCTATGATGCTTCCTGGTTGCTTTTGATCAAGCAGCCTCGATCCAGCGACTTGTGCTGGGGCGATCGCCCCTCTTGCTTTCTAGACCTATGCCGCAAAATCCCGCCTTCCGAACCCCAATGGCGATCGCTCTGGGTGCTATCCTCGGTGCCCTCAGCCGCCATTTCCTCAGCGGTTGGATTTCCCACTGGGTCGGCTCTGACTTGCCCATCGGCACGCTGCTAGTAAACCTGACGGGCTGTTTTGGCATGGGGCTATTGGCGACGCTGTTTGGCCAGCGGGTGCTGGGTCATGCGCCCGAACTTCAGCTCATGCTGACGACCGGGTTTCTCGGCTCCTACACCACCTTTTCCAGCTACGAGCTAGACTTGGCACGGCTGGCCTATCAGCGAGAACTGGCGGCCGATGGGCTGTATTGGGGCGCGAGTACCTTGCTGGGGTTTGGCAGCCTGCTGCTGGGGGTGTGGGTCGCCAGGGCGATCGCCCCACCCATCACCCTAGATTAATCCAAACTACCCCTCCCTCATCATGTCCACCGGCTCAGATTCGCTGCCGCTAACCGTGCTTCTGATTTCCCTAGGCGCAGTGCTAGGGGCCTTGAGCCGCTACTACGTCACCCGGTTTTGCACCCGGCGGTTTGGGCTGGACTTTCCGGTGGGGACGCTGCTGGTGAACCTGTCTGGGTCGCTGCTGATGGGCATGGCAGCGGGGCTGTTTCGCATTCGCTTTGCGCTGCCCGATCCCGATCACCTGTTGATGGTTGGTTTTTTTGGCTCCTACACGACCTTTTCCACCTACGCGCTGGATGTGTATTCCCTGTTTCGGCGGCGGGCGATCGCCCCAGCGCTGCTCTTTTGGCTGGGCAGTCCGCTGGCGGGGTTTCTGTGCGTAGAACTGGGCATTGTGCTGGCGCTCTGGCTAACGGGAGGAATTTCCTCCTGAGAGCAGGGTGAAGAATTCCAACAGGCAGATTAGGATGATGCTGACACGTTTGCACATCCAAGGGTTGCCTGTGGTTCTTCAACCTGCCCTCGTGGCGTTCATTTTCCGGCCGATTACCGACCCGGTGGCGGTGTTTTTGGTGATCATCGCCATCATGCTGGTGTCGCCGCTGGTGTTTGAGCGGATTCGGCTGCCAGGGATTGTGGGGCTGATTTTGGCAGGGCTGATTGTGGGGCCCTACGGGCTGAACATTTTGGAGCGCGACAGCACGATTGTCCTGCTGGGCACGGTGGGGCTGCTGTTTCTCATGTTTATGGCGGGGCTGGAAACCAGCCTGGATGATTTGAAAACCAATGCCAGGGGCGCAATTTCCTTTGGACTGGCCACGTTTCTGATTCCCATGCTGATGGGCACAGTGGCGATGCTGCTGTTGGGCTACTCGTTTTTGGCAGCGATCCTGGTTGCATCGTGCTTTGCGTCGCACACGCTGCTGTCTCTGCCCATTGCCAGCAAGCTGGGCATCATGCGGACGCAGACGGTCACTATTACGCTGGGCGGCACGCTGATTACCAACGTGCTGGCGCTGCTGGTGCTGGCGGTGGTGGTGAAGGCGCACCAAGGCGATTTGACGCTGAGCTTTTGGCTGTTTCTGATTCCGTCGCTGGCAATCTATACCTTCGCAACCCTGTGGGGAGTACCGCGCATCGGGCGCTGGTTTTTTCAGCGGTTTGGGCACGATGAAGGGGCCGAATTTACCTTTGTGGTGGCGGCGCTGTTTTTGGTGTCCTATGTGGCACGGCTGATCGAGATTGAGCCGATTATTGGCGCGTTTTTGGCGGGCGTGGCGATCGCCCCCCTGATCCCCCAGTTCAGCCCGCTGATGAATCGGATTCAGTTCATCGGCAACAGCCTATTTGTGCCATTTTTTCTGATTTCGGTGGGGATGTTGGTGAACCCGCTGATTCTGCTTCAGGAACCCAAGTCGATTGCAGTGGCGGCGGTGATGGTGGGCGTGGCAATTGTGGCGAAGTATCTGCCCGCCTGGATGACGAGCAAGTGGTTTCGCCTCAGCGACCCCAGCATGATGGTCATGTTTGGGCTGTCGGTGGCGCAGGCGGCTTCCACCCTGGCGGCAATCACTGTTGCCTACAATATCGAACTCGTGGATCAGCCGACCGTGAATGGCACGATTATGATGATTTTGGTGACCTGCATCGCGTCGCCGTGGATTACCTCGCGCTGGGGCGATCGCATTCCCCTTGCCTCCGACACCGCCACCGAACCCGCCTCGACGCTGGTTGCCGATTCGCAAAAAGAACTGAAAACCGTGCCGCTGCGGGTGCTAGTGCCCGTGGCAAATCCCGATACCGAAGCAAACCTGCTGCAACTGGCGCTGATTTTGGTCTGCTCGACGGAGGGGACGCTGCTGCCGCTGCATGTGCTGCCCGACTCGCAAGACTGGCTGACCGCGGCAGATCGCAGCCAGCAAGCCATGCTATTGGGCGCGGCCGAAACCCTGGCCAACGCCGCCGCCGCAGAGGTGGAACCGATTGGACGGATCGACGACTCCATCGACCGGGGCATCTTGCGGACGGCGCAGGAGCGGGAGGCAAACCTGATCGTCTGCGGCTGGAAGGGCTTTTCCACCTACCGCGACCACCTGTTTGGCAGCGTGATCGACAACGTGGTTCGGCGGGCGGGCATTCCCGTCTTGGTGACGCGGCTGATGCAGCCGATGAATACGGTAAAGCGGGTGCTGCTGGTGGTGACGGCGGAAGACCTGGCCTCGCCGCAGTTTGCCGAAGCGCTGGCGCTGGTGAAGGGGCTGGCGGCGGGGCTAAAGGCGACCTTTGTGCTGGGACTGGCGATGTCGGACGAGGCGATCGCCACCAACCAACTCGATTCCCTCAAAAGCGAACTGAAGGATTCGGTCTATCCGCTGCACGGCGACATCGTTCGCAGCCTGTCCTATATCCTCGACCCAAATGATTTGCTCATCCTGCTGCATGAAACGCGGCCCTATGCTTTTGGTCAGCCAACGCTGGGCGTGACTCCAGAGGCGATCGCCCGCCAGTATCGCGCCGTCTCAATGGCGATCGTCAACCTGCCTAGCAGCTAAACCCGCCTGCAAACGCAGCCCGCAAACCATCCGCCAATTGCGTCAGTTCTGAGTGTTAACGAAGCGCACTCAAAAAGGCCTGGTGTTCTGGGCTGCCAATGCCAGCTTGAAGAACCTGAAGCACTAGGCTGAGATCGCCAGAGATCAGAGCTTCGCTGGCTAACCATAGGCCTGGAAACTCCCGACTGCACAGAATACCCGACGCATTCGCGGCGAGCGATCGATATTCTCCAGCCTCCAGGCAGAACCAATCAATCTGCTGGCTGTAGGTGCGCCAGACCACGTACTCTCGAATCCCATTGCGGCGATAGACTCGAAGCTTGTCGTGTAAGTCGTAGGATGCGCTACTGGCGGCAACTTCAACAACTAATTTGGGGGAACCTTCGATATAGTCCTCTTCATTAATCCAGGAGCCTCCCCCTTCCTTGAGCCGCAATACCGCATCAGGCTGGGGTTCATTGTCTGCATCTAGGCGCACCGTAGGATTATCGTAAAGCTCAATGCCCGGAGTAGCGGCTTTATACGTCCACAGCCAGCCCATGATGTCGCCGTGCGGCTTGCCGTGAGCTTCGGCACGCAGTGGGGATGCTACGTAAACCACTCCTTCAATCAGTTCAGCTTTTTTGAGGTTGGGCATGGCCCGATAGCGCCGCTCGAACTCATCACGGGTCAGGCGATCGCCGCTCTCTAAAGGAGGAATTTTGATGAGTCGTTCCGCCGTCATGCTGGAGAGGTTAGGCTATCTCTGCAATTTACGGTTCTTCGCAATTTGCGGTCATTTTACGCATCTTACGGTCACGTTACGGTCATTCTAGCAAGGCAACTTGGGTTAGCCGCCTCTCCTAGCGCGACGGACGGATTCACTGCCGACCCAGCAGCGGCGAATGAGAATCTCTGACTGCGCTGGGACAACGCCACTTGAGTAAAGGACGCTTATAGAGAGCGTATAGAGAAATTTAGATTGTATAAATTGCAACTCCAGGGCTGTCCTCAGTGTTCAGAATTCCCTCGAATAGGGAATTTTTAAACCAGTCATAAAAGCCAATTTCATTTTCTGTAGGGCTTACGCAGTTGGACGATTTCTCGCGGGCGCAGCCCATGAGAAATCGTCCCAAACCCAGAAAACTCATCGCAAGTGCGTAAGTCCTGTTCTGGTTAGCATCGATCGTGAATCTACCGGTAAATATGCCTGAACAAATTTATCAAGCCTCGGAGTGGGAAACCTTGCAGCAGCGGAATCAAGAGCTAGAGCAGAAGCTGCAACACCTGACGCAAGCCAATCGTGCCCTCATCCAGGAGGTTGAGCAACTCAGGCAGGCGGAAGCACGCCATCGGCAGGTCGAAGCGTCCCTCCAGCAATACGCGAATGAAATTGCCGATTTGTACAATCATGCGCCCTGCGGCTATCACTCGATCGATCCAGACGGCATGATTATCCAGATCAACGACACAGAACTGGCGTGGCTGGGCTATCGCCGCGAGCAGGTTGTGGGTAAGATGCATGTCACTCAGTTGCTAACGCCAGAGGGGATTGCCCGGTTTAATGCGGGGTTTGAGGAGTTTAAGCGGCGGGGCGAAGCAAAAGATGTGGAGTTTGATCTGGTGTGTGCCGATGGCTCTATCTTACCTGTGCTGCTGAATAGCACCGCGGTCTACGACTCAGATGGCAACTACGTGATGAGCCGCTCTACGATTGTGGATATCCGCGATCGCAAACAGTCTGAGGTGCAGTTGCGGAAGGCAAAAGCCGCGCTGGAATCAGTCGTCAAAGAACGCACACTGGAACTTCAGGCGACGGTGCTGCAACTCCAGCGAGAGCAGGAATTTACTCAGGTAGTCGTGGAAAATGTGTCGGATGGCGTGGTGGCCTGCGATGCAGAGGGGCGGCTGAAGTTGTTTAACCGGGCGGCCCGCGAGTGGCATGGCTGCGACCCGCGTGAGGTGCCGCCGGAGCTGTGGGCGACGCTGTATGACCTGTACGAAGCAGATGGCATTACGCCGCTGGCGACCGAACGGATTCCGCTGCTGCGGGCGTTTCAGGGCGAGTCTGTGCGGCAGGCGGGCATGGCGATCGCCGCTCAGGGTCAGGAAACCCGCTACATTCTAGCCAGCGGCGATCCGCTGTTTGACGCGGCAGGGCAAAAAATTGGCGCGGTGGTGGCGATGCACGACATTACGGAGCGGCGGAAGTCAGAAGCGGCGCTGCGCCAGTCGGAAGCCCAACTGAGACAGCGAACCCAGGAGCTAGAAGCAGCGCTGAAGGAGCTACAGCGGACCCAATCGCAACTGGTGCAGAGCGAAAAAATGTCTTCCCTGGGGCAACTGGTGGCAGGCGTGGCCCATGAGATTAATAACCCCGTGAATTTTATCTACGGCAACCTAGCCCATGCCAACGCCTATACACAGGATTTGCTGAACTTGGTTCGGCTCTATCAGCAGCACTATCCCAACCCGGTGCCTGCGGTTCAGCAAGAGATTCAGCACGTCGATTTAGATTTCTTACTCGCAGATTTGCCCAAGCTGCTGTCGTCGATGCGGGTGGGGGCCGAGCGGATTCAGAAGATTGTGGCTTCGCTGCGGACGTTTTCCCGCATGGACGAGGCAGAGTGCAAGGCGGTGGATATTCACGAAGGCATCGATAGCACGCTGATGATCTTGCAAAATCGCCTGAAGGCCAAGGGCGATCGCCCAGAAATTCAGGTCAATAAGCACTATGGCAGCTTACCTTTGGTGGAATGCTACGCCGGCCAACTGAATCAGGTGTTCATGAACATTCTGGCGAATGCCATCGACGCGCTGGAGGATTCCTACGCGCTCGGCCGCTGGAACCCAAACATGCTGCCCAATCTGGGCGATCGCCCCATAGACTCTCCCAGTGGGCCGATGATCACGATCCAGACCGAGCAGGTTAGCCCCAGTTCGATTTCGATTCGCATTGCCGACAACGGCATCGGCATGTCTGCTGCCGTCCAACAACGCCTATTCGATCCGTTCTTTACCACCAAACCCGTCGGCAAGGGGACGGGCATGGGCCTCTCGATTAGCTACCAAATCATCACAGAGCGGCATCAGGGTACGCTGCGCTGCTGCTCAGAAGTGGGCCAGGGCACTGAGTTTACGATTCAGATTCCGGTGATTCAGATTCCGGTGAGTCAGTAAGGGCGATCGCCACCTGGCCTCGCCCCTCGCCTTCGCTGAAAGAGACAGAGGGGCGGGGAAATGCATCAGTCTGCGCTCCGCCAATAGCGCACCAAAATGCGAATGACTTCACCCTGCACTGGCGAGAGCAGCGGCGGCGACCACTCGCCCGCTTCGGCAAAGCGGCGGACATGGAGCTGATGAATGATGTGATTCACTCCTGGCAGCACGCCACAGAGCAAGATGCGGACGGGCTGCTGATCGGGCGCAATCGGAACGGGTACCCGCAGTAAATCGGGTACGGACTTTGGGGTTATCATGGTGTCACCTGTAATAAGGTACAGCGATCGCACTTCTAGCCTCGAAAACTTGAGTGCGATCGCTTTTTGATTAACGACTATTAAAGGATGCAATTGCAGACTTGTCAATACAGGAATGGGGCTAATTCGGCTACGGATTAAGGAGTTTGCCGAGGAGCGAGGCTGGACTCTCAAAGAAGTGGCCGATCGCTCTGACGTAAATTACAAAACGATTGTGAGCTATGTTCGGCGCGATCGCATGGCGATGATCGACTACACTGCGCTTCTGAAACTTGCCCGCGCTTTTGAAATTCCGATCGAAGATTTGGTGGAAGTATTGGAAGAGTAGGGCACGGAAACCAGCCCATCTCCTATACCTATTCTCATTTCTCATAATGACTCGTCGGAAACATTAAGGGCGTGATTCTCTGCAAGCCCCTTCGTGAACGCGCAGCAGACTCATTCAAACTACCCATTAGAACCGATAGTCTACGGAAAAATAGAAACCTCGATCCTGGGCGTTTTCGCCCGCGCCGTCAAATTCGGTGATGGGAATGGCGAAGTCTAGCCGCAGGTTGAGCCGGGGCAGCGCTTCCCACAGCAGCCCCACGCCTACCCCGACGAGAAACGGGCTGTCGTCGCCGTCGCCATTCAGCCAGACGGCTCCCGCATCCACAAACGGCGCAACCTGAAACACCGATTCGCCCGCTTCGTTGCGCCCCAGCGTGATGCGATCTTCCACCGAGACGCGAAAGCCGCTGTCGCCCAGCAGCGCATTTTGCCGATAGCCCCGCAGGGATTGTCCGCCGCCGATCGCCAACTGTTGTGAGGCCGGGAGGCGATCGCCCGAAAGCTGCACATCCGCCTGCACGATCAGCACGTTCCCTGGCTGCAAAATCTGCACCCGCTGCGCCCGTCCCAGCCAATAGACAAACAAACTGTCGCGATCGCTCCCCACATCCGCATCCAGCAGCCCCACGCCCACATTCAGCGTCGATTGCAGCGCCCAGGCCCCCGACGCATCCCGCCGCACAAAATCCTGCCCAAAGGCAATCAGGCTGGTGGATTCACTCTTGAGCAAGAAATTGTCAAAAAAGCGATTGTCGCTAAAAAACGAGCTGCCATCCCGGTGCAGCAGACTCAGCGACAGGGCAAATTCTTCGCGGGGCGTTTTGAACAAGGGCTGGCGAAAGCTGAGTTCATATTCATCGGCGCTGCCGCTGAGGTCGAGGTTTACAAATTCTGGGTCAGTGATGCGATATTCGCTGGGGGCGTAGCGCAGTTGCACCGTGCCGTCCATCGGGTTGAGCGACAGGCGATAGGCAAAGTCGAAGCTGCTCGATCCACCCGTGGTGCTGCGGTAGTAGGTTCCCGAAAGCTCGTCGCCCCAGCCCGTCAGGTTGCGGGCCACCAGCTCCATACCCAGCCGCTCGGAGCCAACGCCAGGGGGCGAATAGTTGTCTACGCTGACAAAGCCGCTGACGGGACGAGCCTCCGTCACGCGCACCACCAGAATACTCTGACCTAGCCCGCTGCCCGCCCGCAGGCTGGCCTCAACGGTTTCAAACAGCGGATTTAGCCGCAGAAGCCGCAGTTGGTCTTCCAGTCGCGCCTGATTCAGCGGCGTGGTTGCCCCCAGCAAGATGCGGCTCCGCACATAGTCCGGATGGAGACGATTGGTTCCTTCGACCTCAATGCGCTCCAGGCCTCCCTCCACAATGCGGTATTGCACCACGCCATCGGCCACAAGCTGGTCGCCCAGAATGGCCCGCGAGGTCAGGTAGCCCTGGTCGAGATAAAGCTGGGTCAACTGGTCGGCAACCTCGCGCAGATCGGCCAGGGTGAGCGATCGCCCTTCGTAGGGCTGCACAATTGGCGCAAAGTCCGCTTCGGTAAACACCGTGCTGCCCAGCACCTCAATTTGCCGAATGGGGATTTGCACTGCTTCATCCGTCGGCAGCGGTTGGGGAAACCCATCAGGAGGCGACAGGATGGGGGCTTGCTCTTCGGGCGACAGGGGAACGGCTGGTAGGGTCGGCGCGGGCAGGCGATTCCTGTAGGGATCGCTTCGCGAATCGCGCTCTGGCTGGGTCGGCGCAAACTGGGGCGGAACCGCCTGGGCCAGGGCGATCGCCCCACCTGACATGCCGCCCCACCGGAACCCCAGCAGCACCCAAACGCCAGCAGCGGCAATGGTCTGCCCAATCTTCTGCATGAATGGCTCTCCTCACGGTGGCTCTCCGCCAGTGTGTACGCTGGAGAGTCCCGACCTCATAGATACCCCTATTGCGGGCCGTTTAGGGATAATCTCTAGAAAATTTTATTGATCCTGAATGTCCGATAGGACTTACGCAGTTGAGCGATTTCTCGCAGGCTGCGTCCGCGAGAAATCGTTCAGAACTTGGAAAACTTGTCGCAAGTGCGTAACTCCCCTAAATAGGTGCGGTCTGGTGGGTGCGGTCTAGTGGGGCTAGCGCCGCCGGGCTTTGCTCACCATCTTGCGAGAAAAGCGCAGATCTAGCCCCTGCTTATCGGCCCATTCTTGCAACAGGCGAAAGAACAACTGGCGATCGCCCACTTGCAGCACCGCAGTCTGATCCGCCGTTTCGATGGCGTAGGGGTAGCCGCCGCCCGCAATCACCTCCGCCCGCACCCAGTCGATCACAGTGTCCGCCAGACCCGTCTCCACCACCCACAGCGGAAGTTCCAGCCGAGCCGGGTAGGTGTCGCGGGTGGTCTTTAAATACGTAAAGGCAATCCGGCGGCGATGGTGTCCATAGCGGCTTAAAATGCCCGGCCGCTCGCAGAGAAACAGCGGCGTGCGATCGCCCCAGCGCATCAGCGCGTTCAAAATCTGCGCGTCGTGAATCGCGTCGGCTGGCTCTAGGTCATACAACAGCCGCAGCATCCGCACCAGGTCATCGGCATAGGACGTGTCGATATAGGCCACCAAGGGCACTCGCTGGGCTTCGCTGGCGTGCAGCAGCGGCAGCAGACAGTCTACGTAAAACTGCTGGTTTGCCTCGTCAAACGGTTCTGCAAAGCTGGCCACCATCGACCCGTCCAGAAACACCAGCGTTTCTTCGGAGAGGTTCTGTAGTTGCTCTTTTCGGCCCTGGATATAATCTGTCAATCGCTGCGTTTCAAGCTGAAATCGACGCATATTCACCCGCCGATCCACCGGGTCGCCTTTGCCGCCCTCGCGCAAATCCTGCGGGGTCATCAGGTCTACCGCCACGTCCTTTTCGTAGGCTCCGCTGGGACTGTGGTGATTTTCATACCAGCCAATTTGCACCAGCGCTACAGGAATCGACAGGTCTTTGCCGGGGTAAATCTGCGACCCATCAACGGCAAAGGTGGTGACATTCAGCAGGCGATCGCGGGCCCAGGCCAAGCTCTGTTCTCGGTTGTCCCACTGGAGTTGGCAGGGCAACACGCACTGCGGCGCATGGGCCAGGCTCTCAATCGGTCGTGCGCCCAAGTCATCGCCCGGATATTGGGCCAGCAAGTGCGATCGCCCCTCGTCGGAAAGCTGAGAAAACTGGCGCAGCGCCGCCCGGTAGCTCTGCAATCGCTGCACTGCCGACTGATCAAACGCGGTGAACTGCTCCCGTCGAGCATCCAGCAGTTGCAAAATCTGGGAAGGCTTGAGCGTCATAGCGAACCTGCGGGGATTGAACTGAGTAATACCTAGATACTAGTCTCAAATCGCGACTTCAGGTCGCCACTCTAGCAGTCCCTCACGCCATTCAGGTTTGGCAAAGTTCAATGATTTCTAGTGAATTCAGTCTATGGAAGTTGATAGAAAACAATCCAAAACCCCAGAAATTCGTCGTAATTGCGTAGCGACTGATTAAAATCCTTCACTCCAAACACTGATACCTGCGTATTCCACGGAGAAAAGCTTGTCTGCAAAGAAAAAATCGTTGAAACTACGGAGTCCCAAAGATTAAAAAAATATAAAAAATAGGATCATTCAGGAATGTCTCTGCTCAGGTTCTCGGAACGCCCGCCGCAAAACCACGGACATGCAAAATCCAAAGAACCTTTTTTGTTCTAAGACCGCGCAACAGTTGCCAAATCTCACTGACATGGAACGCTGAGTCGTCCGCATATCCCCTCAGCCGTAGGTTCATCCAAACTTAGTCCAAGCCTAGATGGAGTCAAGACTCACATGATTGGTAGTACCGTGAATATTGCAGACGTGTTTCGCCTCGCGGAAGACCGGGGCTGCACCCTCCGCATCAGCATGATGGACAATCGCCTTCTGTACTGGGTCGAAAGTCGATACTTTATCGGTCGTCCCTACAGCCAGATGAACGATTTGGTGGAGTTTATTGAAACGCTGCCGCTGGTCATGCCCGGAGAAGCAGCCGCCAACTTCAGCCTTTAGCAGCAGAAGCGCTGGCGTTTCCGATGACTCGATCCAGAGTAGCGGTTCGGAATCGCAGCCTACAACTCGCTATCGGTGTCGCTGTTAGTCTCGCTGTCGGTCTCGCTGTCGGTCTCGCTATCGGTGTCGCTGTCAGTCTCGCTGTCGGTCTGAAGCTGTTGAAAAAGCTGCTGGACTTTTTCCCAGGCATCAGCAGCCGCTTCGGGCCGATAGTCGGGCCGGCGATCGCAGAAGAAGCCGTGCCCCGCACCGTCATAGCGAAAGATGCGATGCGCGATGTAGTTTTCCTGGAGGGTTGATTCGATTTGATCTACCTGCTCTTGGGGAATGCTGGCATCCTCTTTGCCAAAGAATAGATAGATCGTGCCGTTGATATCCGGCGTGTAGCTGACGGTGGGAATGCCGTTGCCGGGACACCAGGTGGTGATGCCCGCCCCGTAGAAAGATGCAGTCGCCACGACTTCTGGCAGCGTCGCCGCCAGATACGCCACATGCCCGCCAAAGCAAAAGCCGATGCAGCCAACACCGCCGGGTTTGACCTGGGGCAGCGTGTGCAAAAAGGCGATCGCCGCCTGGATATCACTCAACAGGTCTTCTCGCTTCGTCTGCTCTTTGTAAACCCGTCCCTGCTTCACGTCTTCTGGCGTGTAGCCCGCCTCGAACCCCGGCGCAAGTCGCTGATAAATGGCAGGGGCGATCGCCACATAGCCCAGCCCTGCAACGCGCTCTGTCACGTCGCGGATATGCTCATTCACCCCAAAAATCTCCTGAATCACCACCACCGCCGGAAACGGCCCATCGCCCGCAGGCATCGCCAGATAAGCATCAATTTGCAAATCGCCGTTGGGAACCTGCACCCATTGCGTCGGGCTAGAGAGGAGTGGTGTCTGGAGGGGCATAGTGAGTCAACCTGATGATGAATCGGGGCTTAATTTCGGATTGGGACTTGAATTAATCTTCAGGACAGCTTTATCCTAATTCTCCAGCTTACTATAGACGATATATCCCCTCAAAACTTCCCACACAGAAGAAGACCAATAGGACAAAAAACTCCTCAGCAAAACAACCTCAACAAATAGCAAAACAACACCCAAAAACAAGAAAATTGAGAGTTCCATTCTCTTAGAAAACTTTCGGGCAAACGCCTTTGTTGCAGATAGGGCAAAAATGGGGAAGCAGATGAGAAGGCTCCTGGACATCGTACTCATAGCCATCATCTTTTCGGCGGTTTTAGGCAGCTTTTCATAGACAATGAGCGATGCATATCGATAGTAGTCAACATCGCCCAGGGGAGTAATTTCCAGGCTATTGTCGATCAGCGCTCGAACCGTTTTTATATCTGGAAAGTCTCTAATAATCCCCTCTAGGACTCCCTCTCCAAACAGGTAGTACAGTGGATAGATGACCGCTCCTGAGAGCCGATGAACGATGATGCCCAACACGTAGGACAGAATCAAAAAAAGGGTCAGCATTCCAAGACCAATCTTGTCATTATCCAGGCTTAAGGATTCTGGTGAGAATAGAAACAGCAGAGAAATGCCGATTAGAAATCCTGGAATCACATAGACCAGTGTGTCGAATAGATTGGACGGTAAAATGCTGTTCACGTCGCTTTGCTGGTTTAACTTGTAAGGCTTCAGGTGAAAGTATAGCGATGGCTTTCGACGATTTTCTAAATCGTAACTTATTTTTTTCTCTTGGAAACAATTAAAGCAAAAACTTCGCGATCTTACTTGGTAATGGACAGGTAAATGCCTGTCAGCACGACCGCAAAGGCGATCGCATCCATCAGGCTAATGGTCTGCGAAAATGCCACCAGCGCCAGCCCTGCGGAGATTATCGGCACCGCCAGCAGCACCACCGACACCACGCCCGCCGAAAATCGCTTGAGGCTGTAGGTAATCAGCCCGTGGCCACCCATTTGCGTCACCAGCGCCAGCCCCACGACGGCCGCCGCGCTCGTTCCGCTTGGGGGCAGGGGCGATTCGCCTTGGAGCAGCACAGTGGGCAGCAGCAGCAGACTGCCGATCGCGCATTCGCCCATTGCCAGCAGGGGCACCGAAAAGCGCGATCGCAACTGTTCCATAATCAAAATTTCGGTGGCAAACAGCAGCGCCACGCCCAAGGCCGCCGCATCCCCCCACAGGCTGTTGTCGCCGCCGCCAAAGTCGTCGATGCCAATGGCGATCGCCCCGACCACCGCCACCATCATGCCGATCAAAAATCGCCTGCTAAACCGCCGCCCCAGCACCAGCCATGCGCCCAGCGTAGTGAACAGCGGCATCATGTGGGTAAACAGCGAGGCTTTGGCAACGCTGGTCTGGGTAAACGACCAGGCCAGCAGCACCAGCGACAGCGCAAAGCAAACGCCCGCCGCCAGCAGCAGCAGCCAGTCCGAAACTTTTGGTGGATTGGTCTTACGAAGCTCCGGAATCAAATCGGGCTGGCGCAATGCCTGAATGCCGTTTAGCGCAGCAAAGACGATCGCCGCGATGATCAGACGATTGAGGGCGATCGCGTTGGGACTCATCTCGCGCCCCGCCGCCACAAAAAAGATAGATCCAATGGAAATGCCCAATAGGGCCAGCCCCAGCGCTGCGGCCGCCTGCCAGTCTGCGGGTCTGCTTTGTCCGGCCTGGCCCGCCGGAGACTCGGCCGCGGCCTGCCATTCCAGATCCGTCGAGCCGACTGCCGAACCTGCCGCCAAATCGGTCATTTGCGGCTCCAGATTTTGTTCTGCGTTACTCAAAGTTGCCCGACCGCCTGCTGCCTGCCTGAACCTTACGTTTGACTTTTGCACTATAACTTCTGCAACTTCTGCACTATAGAGCAATTCGCTTCAGGAAATTGTGCGCGTTGCTCAGGAATCGAGCATCACCGACTCATCGGGAATCACCGGGTCGTATTGTCGGCAGCCTTCGCAGGGGCCCGACGGGTTGATGGCGCAGCGGAGGTAGCGCGATCGCGCGTTGTAGCGACAGGTAAAGTCTCCAATCAGCAGCCCGATGCCTTCGATGTAGCGCAGGTCTGGTGTGGGCTGGAGGGCGGGGAGTCCTCGATGGGCGATCGCCTCTAGCGCATGGCGCAGTCGCTCTTGAGCCTGGGCATCGGCTTGTCGCATGATCCAGAGCGACACCAGCGAGGGGGTGAGTCCAATCATCAAAATGAGCAGCGCAACCATCACAGCACAGCGTTTGAAAAAACCGAGTGGTAAAACCGAGTTTTCTTCATGCTAATGCCAGACGGGGCAAAAGGCAGAGGGCAGAAACAGCAACGGGCAGTGAGAATCGAGCGGGCGATCGCTCTTTATCTCACTGCCCATCACCAAAGCTTGCAGAATTACAAGCCAGCTTCAGGCGACTTCAATCCAAAGCAGCCTGCTTTTAGTTGTCGTAGACGCGGCACTCTGCGGCTTCGGGGTTGTCGTCGCAATATTGCTCCAGCGAAGTCTTCTCTACTTCCCTGTCGCGCTGGTGGGAGGCTTCTGCCTGAAGTTCCTCAACCGCATCCCAGGCGGCAGCACACTCGGCAGATCCGTCGCCCTTGAGTTCACAGACTTCGCGAGCTTCTTGGCGCTCTTGTTGAATTTTGGCTTGGATATCGCTCATAGATTTCAGTGGCTCTAAAGTTGCAAATTTGATTCTAGGGTTCGAGCTTCAAGCTCTACTAAGGAGCATAGGAAACATCTAATCTGAGAGGCATCCAATCTGAGACGGATCTGAGCAGCAGCGCTCAGAACAGGCATCTCGGTAGAAGGCATCCAGACAGATCGTGCGAGGAACCTCTCGGTAGCAGGCCGGTATCCTTTTTCTTAGAGTACCCTGAGGACGGGAGCCGTCAAGAGAATGGCGGGAATGTCTTAAGGTCTTAAGGCAAGGGGTCTGTCTACCTAAAGTTGGAATCAAACAGGTTTTTGTCTCGTCTCCATGCTAGCAAGCGATCGCCCTTTCCCGTGGGTCGAGATATCCCGACTGTCCCATTCGGCACTACCATTTTTCTATGAGTAGCTAGTTGTCACTGATACGAGGGGGAACTGCCCGTGGCTGACACGATGCGATGGGTCAATGCATTATCCACGCGCCCGTCTCTAGAAGCGGCAGTGCGAGAAGTGGTAGCGCGATCGCAGGCGCAGTTGGGTTCCCCTGCCGATCTGGGATTGGTCTTTATCTCATCCACCTTTGCCAGCGAATATCCCCGCCTGTTGCCCCTACTGAGTGAGGCGCTGGATTTGCCTGTGCTGGTGGGCTGTGGCGGCGGCGGCATTGTGGGAATGGCCGGCGACCCGATCCAGGAAATCCGGGAAATCGAAGGCGAAACCGCCCTCAGCCTCACCCTCGCCCGCCTGCCAGGAGTCAAGCTCCACGCCTTTCACCTGTCTGCGGAAGACCTGCCCGACCTGGATAGCCCGCCTGATGCCTGGGCTGAGTTGGTCGGCGTTGATCCAGCCGAACAGCCCAACTTTATCCTGATGGCGGAACCGGTGTTTTCTAGCATCAACGACCTGCTGCAAGGGCTGGACTATGCCTATCCCGGCGCAATCAAAGTGGGTGGTCTGACAGACGGCAGCGGGATGGGGCATGGCAACCTGTTTTGCAACGGCAAGCTCTACCGAGACGGCGTGGTGGGCGTGGCGCTGAGCGGCAACCTGGTGATGGAAACCATTGTGGCGCAGGGCTGTCGCCCCATTGGGCAGCCGTTTCGCGTGGTGGAGGGCGATCGCAATATTATGATCAAGATTGCACCAGAAGCCGCCCAACCTGGTTCCACCTCCGACAGCACGCCATTGGAGGCGCTGCAAGAGCTACTGCAAGACCTCAGCGAAGAAGACCGGGAACTGGCCCAGCATTCGCTGTTTGTCGGCATTGCCCAGAGTGAGTTCAAGCAGCAGCTCGAGCAGGGCGATTTTCTGATTCGCAATTTGCTGGGGGTCGATCCCCGCGCTGGGGCAGTGGCCATTGGCGATCGCGTCCGTCCGGGCCAGCGCATCCAGTTTCACCTGCGCGATGCCGATGCGTCGGCGACAGACCTGGAAACCCTGCTGCGCCGCTACCAGGCCCAGTCTGGGCAAACGTCTGCTGCCGGAGCGCTAATGTTCTCCTGCTTGGGGCGCGGCGAAGGGCTGTATGGCAAGCCGAACTTCGACTCCACCCTGTTCCGACGCTACATCACCCACGCGCCCGTCAGCGGCTTTTTCTGCAATGGCGAAATCGGCCCCGTCGGCAGCACAACGTTTCTGCACGGCTATACATCGGTGTTTGGCATTTGCCGCGCCCGACAGGCGTGAGGGGGAGGGGGTTGGAAGGTTGTGGGGGCCGTGTAAGGGGTTTGGTTTTGGATTTTGGATTTTGGATTTTGGATTTTGGATTGCTGGTCGAGAGCGTTACTTAAGCGCTATTCAGGAGAACTGACGTAAGCGGCTTTGTCAGCCTGCCGCTTCCTCACAAATCCGCGCAAACGCTTCTGCTGGGTTGGGGGCAGCGGTGATTGGGCGACCGATCACCAGGTAGCTTGCGCCTGCCCGAAGCGCTTCGGCGGGAGTCATGACGCGGCGCTGATCGTTGGCGCTGGCCCAAGTGGGGCGCACGCCGGGGCAGACCAGCAGGAAGCGATCGCCACAGATCTGACGCAGGTGGGCGGCCTCCTGGGGCGAACAGACCACGCCAGATAGCCCGCTGTCTTGCGCCAGTAGCGCCATCTGGAGGGCAAAGTCGGGCAGGTCTAGGGGAACCTTTAGCTCGAAGGCGAGGGTGCGGGGCGAAATGCTGGTCAGCACCGTCACGGCGATGACCCTGGGGGGCGGGTTGCCCGCAGCGGCGGCTCCGTCTTGGGCGGCGGCGTTGGCGGCGACGAGGGCCTCTTTACCTGCTGTGGCGTGAACGGTGAGCAGGTCTACGCCATAGCGTCCGGCGGCGCGACAGGCTCCGGCCATGGTGTTGGGAATGTCGTGAAATTTGAGGTCGAGAAAAATTCGCTTCTGCCGCGCCTTCAGTTCTGCCAGGATGGTCGCGCCTGTGCTGACGAAGAGTTCCAAACCGACTTTCCAAAAGCGGACTGTGGGGATCTGGTCTACAAGGGCGATCGCCTCTTCTAGCGTCGGTGCATCCAGCGGCACAATTATCCGATCCTGGTGATCCCGGCGATCCCCGGCAATCTGATCAGCAATCTGAGCTTTGGAGTTTTGATCCTGGGAGCTTTGATCCTGGAAGTTTTGAAAGGGGTCTTGAGAGCCTGCCATAGCGCCTGGGTTGAATCGGTAGGTAAATGCTTAACAGATGAATGAAGTATGGATAAATGAAGTGAAGACATCTTGAAAGAAACGCCTGAACCAGATTTCCAGCCGTATCCTGCGAAACTAAGGCCTATCGCAACATCTGGGCCATATCCTGGAGGCTTGCCATTGTGACTGCGATCAACTCCTGGCTAAGACAGTTTACTCATGTTCTGAAACCCCCAGATCTCAATTTTCGTAATTTTCGAGATGACTTTTGGGGCGGACTCACCGCAGCAATCGTGGCGTTGCCGCTGGCGCTGGCGTTTGGCGTATCGTCCGGAGCAGGAGCGGCTACGGGACTCTACGGTGCAATCTTCGTCGGCATTTTCGCGGCGTTGTTTGGCGGCACGCCCGCTCAGGTGTCTGGCCCAACCGGGCCAATGACAGTGGTGGTGGCAACGATTTTCACGGTACTGATTGGCCGGTATCCCGAAACCGGACTGGCGCTTTCGTTTACCGTCATTGCGCTGGGCGGGCTGTTCCAGATTCTGTTTGGGGTGCTGCGTTTGGGAACGTACATCACGCTTATGCCCTACACGGTCATTTCTGGCTTCATGTCGGGCATCGGGGTCATTATTATCTCCCTCCAGATTGGGCCGTTGTTTGGCTACAAAGGGTCGAGTGGAGTCGTGGATTCTCTGCGGAACCTGCCGACGTATCTGACGCACCCCAACGGGTTCGCGCTGGGGCTGGGGCTGATGACGTTGGCGATCGTGTTTATCTGGCCGCGTCGGCTGAATCGTGTCATTCCATCCCCCCTTCTGGCGCTGGTGATCGGGACACTCGTATCGCTGGCTTTTGGCGAGGGTGCAAACCTGACGCGGATTGGGGCCATTCCCACGACACTGCCGCAGCCGCACTGGCCGGCGTTTGAGTGGGAGGCGCTGCGCGTGATGACGGGCTACGGGCTGATGCTGGCGACGCTGGGATCGATCGACTCGCTGCTGACTTCTCTCGTTGCCGACAACATCACCCGGACACAGCACGATTCCAACCAGGAATTGATCGGCCAGGGCATCGGCAATTTGCTGTCGGGCATTTTTTGGGGATTGCCGGGGGCCGGGGCAACCATGCGGACGGTTGTGAATGTGCAGGCGGGCGGCAAAACGCGGCTATCGGGCATGATTCACGGTGTTTTGCTGCTGCTGGTGATGCTGGGGCTGGGCAGGCTGACGGAGCCGATTCCCAATGCAGTGCTGGCGGGAATCTTGATCAAAGTCGGGATTGACATCATCGACTGGAGCTTTTTGCGGCGGGCGCATCGGCTGTCGCTGAAGGCAACGGGGCTGATGTATGGCGTGCTGTTTCTGACGGTGTTTGTAGACCTGATTACGGCGGTGGCGGTGGGCGTGTTTTTCGCGAATCTGCTCACTGTGAAAAGCCTGAGTGACTTGCAGAGCAAGCGCGTCCGTGCGATTATTCACCCGACAGACGAAGCGCTGGCTCCAGAAGAACAGACCTTGTTGGAAGCTGGTCAGGGTCGGATCATGCTGTTCCAACTCAGCGGGCCCATGAGCTTTGGCGCGGCAAAGGCAATTTCGCAGCAGATGACGCTGGTGCAAGAGTATGACGTGCTAATTCTGGATTTGACGGAAGTGCCGCGACTGGGGGTGACGGCGGCGCTGGCGATTGAGGCGATGGTGCAGGAGGCCTGTCGGCAGCGACGGGAGGTGCTTTTGGTGGGCGTGGAAGGCAGCGTGCGCGATCGCCTCCAGCGGCTCAACCTGCTGAACGCCATGGACGAAAATCATGTGTTTCCTACGCGCCTGTCTGCGCTGCAACGGGCGATCGCCCTAGTTATCCCCCCGAAGCAGGAATTAGAGGTTAGAAGTTAAAGGTTAG
This sequence comes from Thermoleptolyngbya oregonensis NK1-22, assembly GCF_032705245.1. GTDB lineage: Bacteria > Cyanobacteriota > Cyanobacteriia > Elainellales > Elainellaceae > Thermoleptolyngbya > Thermoleptolyngbya sichuanensis. Next base: position 4,657,589 of record NZ_CP053540.1, on the reverse strand, counting down.
AGGTTAGAGGTTAGAAGTTAGAGGTTAGAAGTTAGAGGTTAGAAGTTAGAAGTTCGGTTCGGGTTCCGGTCTTTAGCACCATTAGCACAAACGGTTGTCCGTCTGGCCCGCCCGAACCTGAAACCTGATCGATTGTTCACTCTGGCACAATTGCAGTCCGGCGACTCCCTTACGCTAGGGACGATCTGTAGCGGTAAGATCATCACTGCACTGCGGACGGGGAAAACATTCAGCGTCCCCAAAATCCAAAACCCAAAATCCAAAATCGAGAATTCTATGGTCAGCCTCACTCCTAATCCCAGCTTCAGCCTCATGGTGCGCGTGCAGTTGCCCAACCAGGCGGGAATGCTGGCCTACGTCACCATGGCCATTGGCGAGGCGGGCGGCAATATTGACCAGATCGAGGTGATCGAGCGGACGCTGAAAACCATCATCCGCGACATCACGATTGAAGCGTCGAGCGTGGAACATGCCGAGGCAATCGTCACCGCGCTGAAGGGGCTGGAGCATATCAAGGTGCTGAACGTGTCGGATCGCACGTTTAACCTGCATCGGGGCGGCAAGATCAGCGTCCAGAGCAAGATTTCTCTAAAAAACCAGAGCGACCTCGCGATGGCCTACACGCCGGGGGTGGGGCGCATCTGCACGGCGATCGCCGAAGATCCGTCCAAGGTATACTCCCTAACGATCAAAAGCAACACCGTGGCGATCGTCACCGACGGAAGCGCCGTGCTGGGCTTGGGCAATCTTGGCCCCGCCGGAGCGCTGCCCGTGATGGAGGGCAAAGCCATGCTGTTTAAGGAATTTGGCGGCATTGATGCTTTCCCGATTTGCCTGGCCACCCAGGACACCGACGAGATTGTGCAGACGGTGAAAAATATCGCCCCTGTGTTTGGCGGCGTGAATCTGGAAGACATCAGCGCCCCCCGCTGCTTTGAAATCGAGGCGCGGCTCCAGCGGGAACTGGACATTCCCATTTTTCACGACGACCAGCACGGCACGGCCATTGTCTCGCTGGCGGCGCTCTACAACGCGCTGAAGCTGGTGAATAAGTCGATGGAGTCGGTGCGGATTGTGATCAATGGCGCAGGGGCGGCGGGGCTGGCGATCGCCCGACTGTTGCAAAAAGCAGGAGCCACCCAGATCGTGATTTGCGACTCGCGGGGCATCCTCAGCCACAGCCGCAGCGACCTGACCGACCAAAAGAAAGAATTTGCCGTAGACCAGAGCGGTTCCCTCGCAGATGCAATGGTGGGCGCGGATGTATTCATGGGCGTGAGTGCGCCGGGGGTGGTGACGGTGGACATGGTGAAGTCGATGGCGAAAGACCCAATTGTGTTTGCCATGGCCAATCCAATTCCTGAAATTCAGCCGGAACTCGTGACCGATGACGTGGCGGTGATGGCGACGGGCCGCAGCGACTATCCCAACCAGATCAACAACGTGCTGGCGTTTCCTGGCATCTTTCGCGGCGCGTTGGACTGTGGCGCAAAGACCATGACCACGACCATGTTCCTAGAGGCCGCAGGGGCGATCGCCTCGCTCATTACCGCCGCCGACCTCAACCGCGAGTACATCGTGCCGTCGGTGTTTGACGAGCGCGTGGCGACCGCTGTCTCCGCTGCGGTTCAGCGGGCTGCCCGCGCCGACGGGGTCGCGACCCGCTAGGCTGGCGATCGCGAAGGGGATCAATTATCAATTGGGGAAGGGATCAACAAACCCCCTAACTGCCTTAGCTAAGCCTCTCCAATCGATCCTTAAACTAGGGCTATTAACTATGGGTGACCTGGGATTCGAACCCAGAACCAGCGGATTAAGAGTCCGATGCGCTACCGTTGCGCTAGTCACCCTGGGGTTTACCATTGTATCACCTGAATTTTGGGCATCAAAACCAGTGCTGTACCTTGGCATCGAGTTTCGCGCCCTCGCCAACTGGCTGCCCGTTGCCCAGGCAGTGGTGATCGGGCTGACCTATGTGGGATTGGCCTTGGGGTCGGTGCCAGGGCTGCGGATGAACCGGGCCACAATGGCGATCGCCGGAACAGCCGCCCTCATTGCCCTAGGCACACTGTCCCTACAGGAGGCCTGGCAGGCCATCGACCCGACAACCATCGTATTTCTGCTCAGCACGATGATTGTCAACGCCTACCTCAGCTACGCCGGATTTTTTCAACTGGCGCTGCTGTATCTCATCCGCCTCACGAGTAGCCCCTTTGGACTGCTGGTAGCGCTGACGCTGGGCTGCGGGGCGTTGTCGGCGGTGTTTCTGAACGACACGATTGCCCTGGTGTTTACGCCGCTCACCGTCAGCCTGGCCCAAACCCTGTCGCTCAACCCAATTCCCTACCTGCTGGCCCTAGCGGCGGCCACCAATATCGGCTCCGTCGCCACGCTCAACGGCAATCCGCAGAATATTCTAGTCGGCTCCTTTTCGGGCATCGCCTACGCCGAGTTTGCGCGGGTGATGATCCCCATTGCTCTGATAGGCCTGCTGCTGCAAATTGGGCTGCTGGGGTGGATGTATCCAGAGGTGCGATCGCTCAAACCGCGCCCCTACGTGCCCACCTTTCGCCCCCGCGCCTACGGCCCGCTGCTGCGAAAGACGCTGATTGTGAGCAGCCTAATGCTGGCGGCCTTTGTGGTGGGATTGCCGCTGGCGGAGTCGGCCCTAGTGGCGGCGGGTGTGCTGCTGATTACGCGCCGTATCAAGCCCCAGCGCGTGTTGCAGGATGTGGACTGGGGTCTGCTGGTGATTTTTTCGGGACTGTTCGTGCTGACGCGCAGCCTGCAATCCTTCAACCTGCTGTCGGGGCTGCTCCCCTGGATTGCCCATCCGGTGGGTCTGGTCAGCATGACAACGCTCTTGTCAAACCTGATTTCCAACGTGCCTGCGGTGCTGCTGCTGCAATCGCTGATCGACCGGGGAGATACCCAATCCTGGCTGTTGCTGGCGGTTGGCTCCACGCTGGCAGGCAATTTGACGCTGTTTGGCGCAGTGGCCAACCTGATCACCGCCGAAGCCGCCGCCAGCCAGGGCTTTTCGCTGTCGTTTTGGACGCACCTGCGGTTTGGGCTGCCGCTGACGCTGGCCACCTTGGCGATCGCCACCGCCTGGGTTCTCTGGCAAGGTTGATCAGGAGTCAGGCCTAAAAACTGCCAGCCTGAGCGAGTGGCCCAACTCAGCAACGCCAATCCCTAACAATTCCAATCCCTAAATCACAGGCGCTTTCTTGTGCCACTCCGTTGCCTGCTCATAGGCATAGGCCACGCTCAGCAAAATATCTTCCCGCAGCACGTTACCAATCATTTGCAGACCAATGGGCAGGCCCTGGTCGTCAAAGCCGCAGGGCAGACTGAGGGCAGGCAATCCCGCCAGGTTCACCGGAATCGTCATCAGGTCAGACAGGTACATGCTGAGCGGGTCATCGGTCTTTTCGCCCGCCTTGAAGGCCGTCGTCGGCGAGGTAGGGCACACCAGCACATCTACTTTCTGGAAGGCGCGTTCAAAGTCTTGCTTGATGAGCGTCCGCACCTTTTGCGCCTTGAGGTAGTAGGCATCGTAATAGCCCGCTGACAGCGCGTAGGTGCCGATCATAATTCGCCGCTTCACCTCTGCGCCAAAGCCCTCGGCGCGGGTCTTGGCGTACATATCCAGCAGATTTTCGGGATTATCGGCGCGGAAGCCATACTTCACGCCGTCGTAGCGGGCCAGGTTGGCCGAGGCTTCGGAGGGGGCAATGATGTAGTAAGTCGGCAGCCCGTAGCGAAACTGGGGACAGTTGATCACCTGGATTTCGGCTCCGAGTTCCTGCAAGGTTTCAACTGCTGTGGTGACGGCCGCTTCTACAGTTGAGTCCAGCCCTTCGCCGAAGGTTTCTTGAATCACGCCAATCCGCAGCTTGCCACGCGGCTTGAAATCGGGCTTGAGGGCGGCGGCGTAGTCAGGGATTTCGACCTTAAGGCTGGTGGCGTCCTGCGGGTCATGTCCGGCGATCGCCTTCAACAAAATCGCCGCGTCTTCTACCGTGCGGGCAAAGGGGCCAATCTGATCCAGCGACGAGGCGTAGGCCACCAGCCCATAGCGCGACACCAGCCCGTAGGTGGGTTTCATGCCCACCACACCGCAGAGAGACGCAGGCTGACGGATCGAACCGCCCGTATCTGATCCCAGCGCCACAACGCACTGCCCCGCGGCCACCGCTGCGGCAGAACCGCCCGAAGAGCCACCCGGTACGCGCTCCAAATCCCACGGATTCGCCGTCACCTGATAGGCAGAAGTTTCCGTCGAGCTGCCCATTGCAAACTCGTCCATATTCGTTTTGCCCACCATCACCGCGCCTGCATCGAACAAGCGCTGCGTCACAGTGGACTCGTAGGGCGGCACAAAGTTTTCCAGAATGCGGGAGCCGCAGGTGGTGCGGATGCCCTGGGTACACAGATTGTCCTTGATGCCGATGGGAATGCCCGCCAGCAGCCCGATTGCTTCCCCGGCGGCGATTTTGGCATCCACCTGCTGCGCCTGGGCGATCGCCCGGTCGGCCGTCACGCTGATAAAGCTGTGCAATTTGGGTTCCAGGGCTTGAACCCGCTCTAGGGCTTCGGTGGCAATTTCGACGGCCGAGCGCTCTTTGCGGACGAGCTGTTGATGCAACTCACGGATGGATGCCATTGGAAAACCTCAAAATGAAACGGAAACGCGATGCGTAGACGGCAATCGGAGCAGATGGCAAAAAACTCCAACCCTCACTCTAGACGATTTCCAGACGCTTTTTGGCGATCGCCCCGTCCAAGCTGTGCCCCCCTGCCCCGCTGTGGCTCTGCGCCTTCTATCTCCAGAAGCCCCAATGTCTATCTACCGAAGCGTTCCGGTTTAATCAGCAAGCCATATACTTGAACTGGTTCAGCAGTTAGCCGACAGCGCCTTGGGTAACCTTTTCCGCCACAGCGTCTTGCCAGATTGCGTCACACTGCACCATTTAAATATGAAGAATGGTCTTATTATTTAACTTTAATTAAGTTCATTTGCAGGGTTGCACTTGCTCAAGCTCGAACTTCAAGGTTGAGCTTCAAGGTTGCATTCCTGTCAGTACGCCTAATCAGTAAGCATCTGGTCTTCCGTGGGGAGGGGTGAGTCCGTGGTTGCAATCATCATGAAATCAGTGGCGCAGCGCTGGTGGTGGTATGCCCTCGTTGCACCTATTAGCGCATTTGGGGTAATGGCAGGAGCCGTCCTGGTTCATTCTTATCCAGCCCTGACACCCGTGCTAGAGCGTCCCTACGAAGAGGGAGAATCTCTCATTTCTGAAGCCAAGTCGCTGGCAGAGCTATACGAACTCCGCGATCGCCTCCAGCAAGACATCGACAACCAGCCGCCGACCCTGGTTTCCGTGGCCACCAGGGCAAATTCCGTCCCAACTGCCCTGCTAGAAACGCTGCGAGCGGTCGAAATTCGTATTGGGGTTGAAGAATCTGCTAAAGCAAGCTGGGAGCAAGCCATTCGCACGGCAAACCAAGCAGTTGAACTGAAGCAACAGCCAGACCAAACCGAGGAAACCATTGCCAAGCGCTATCAGCTCTGGAAATCCGCAACCGACTCGCTGCGGGAAGTGTCCGCCGATTCGTTTGTGGGGGAACAAGCGGCCAAGAAGCTGAAGGAATATGAGGGCATCTTGAGCGTAGTGGCCTACGAATACGACACTGCCCGCTCTGGGTTCCTAAAGGCGATCGCCGACAGTACGGGCATGGGCAGTCAGGTTCACGTCACGGTCTGCTCGCTAGAGCGCGAATGTCGCCGCTATCAGGGCAAAGAGCCACCCGCCAGCCCCGCCAGCCTGATCAAAGTGCCGCTGGCGATCGCCACAATGGACAAGCTGACCCGCGAAAAGATCGACCCCGACACACCGATTTTCATCGACCCTAGCAACTACACCGAAGACGCAGCCAAGATTTGGGTCGGCACTGAATATCCCATCCGCAAAGTGCTGCTGCAAATGATTACCCACAGCAGCAACATCGCCACGAATCAACTAATCGACTACGTGGGCTGGCAAAGCATTGAACAAACCCTGCGCGATCGCGGCTATGAATACACCCGTATTGGTTCCAAACTCACAGGTCAAGCCATCAGCCCTACGGCTAATGTGAGCAGCGTACCCAACGAAAGCGTTTCCAACGAAATCAACATGGACGAACTCACCGACATGATGGTGAGCATCTATAACAATGAAGTCCCCGGTGCAGACCTGATTTTGGAAGGACTGGTAAACCAGTACGACTGGGAATTGGGCTATGAGGCCATTCGGCGACCCGCCGTGTGGATTGGCGAAAAAACAGGGCAAAACTCCAGCGTACTGGGCACGACCGTCGGCGTGAACATCAAGGGCAAACGCTACGTGATTTCGGTCGCCATTAACTACACCGCCAGCGAACCCGCCGTGAAGCAGGTGATCTCTGGCATTGTGAAGCATTTAATCGACCACGACGGCTTCTGATGTCCTCAAGGTTTCAAAGGCCCGGTGGGGGCGATCGCCCTTCCCAGGATACCCTCACCGCCTGGCTGTTTCTCGCCCCAGCCCTGGCGTTTTTGGGCGTTTTTGTATTCTTCCCGATTGCCTATCTCGCCTATCTCAGCCTGACCCAGGGCAGCTTCACTCGCAGCGGCATACACTGGGTGGGGCTACAAAACTATAGACGGTTGCTGGCTACGCCCGATTTCTGGCAAGTGCTGGGAAATACGCTCTACTTCACCTTGGCCACGGTGCTGCCCAGCCTCGTCTTGCCGCTTGGATTGGCTGTGTTGCTGAATCGAGCCGTGAAGTTTCGGGACTGGCTGCGAGCGGCATATTTCATCCCTTCGATTACGTCTCTGGTGGCCGTGGGTTTGGGCTGGCGCTGGCTATTCCAAACCGACGGCCCCGTCAATGCGGCGCTGGGCTGGCTGGGGATTGCCCCAATTCCGTGGCTGGGCAGCACCACTTGGGCCATGCCTGTGCTAATTTTGTTCAGCATTTGGAAGCAGCTTGGATTTAACCTCGTCGTTTTTTTAGCGGGGCTGCAAACCATTCCCCAAAGCCGTTACGAAGCCGCCGAGCTAGACGGAGCCAATGACTGGCAGCAGTTTTGGCACATTACACTCCCCGGTCTGCGGCCCACCTTGGTTTTCGCGATTGTCACAACGACCCTCTTCACGCTCCGCAGCTTCGAGCAGCCCTACGTGATCACAGGTGGCGGCCCGCTGAATACCACGAACCTGCTGGTCTACTACGTCTATACCGAAGCCTTCGCCCAGTTTGATTTTGGCTATGCAGCGGCGGCGGCGACCCTGCTGCTGCTGATCACGCTGCTGCTGATTTATCTCCAGTTCAATTTCCAGTTCAAAGGGTGAATGCGCGATCGCCCAATTATGCTCAATCACGCTCAATCACGCCCAATCACGCCTAGTGTTCTGGGTCATCGATGTCCTGTGCAGCAGTTCTATGCAGCAACAGGCCATGAATCGTTCATCTGCACCGCCATCCTTCGTCAGAACATTCGTCAGAACATTCATCAGAACAACTGAATATCGAACTGATATCTAACCTTAGAGAGTCAAAAGGCGATCAATTAGGGGCGCTTTGGTTATCCTTTTAGGGACTCCTATTCCCAATTCGTTTGCCCAGGCGAGAAGACAATCTTTTGTTACCTGCTTTTGATGCAGGTCGGCTTTTAGCTGGGCAGCGGGCACAGAACTGGGGTCTTGGCGGAATTGTTTGAGCCTAGCTGCCAGTTCGCTGAGATCGACGATCTTTCTATTAGTAGAACTAGCAGTGGAACGCGAAGCAGCAGGACGGTGCTTGAGGCTTTCTACGCTCTGGGCAAGGTTGGAAATTGCATCAGTAAGATGGTTGAGCCGTCTTTCTAAGAGGTCTAGCTTATTTTCTAGGAGGGCGATCGCCCCTCCACCCCCATTCTCTGCACCTGCCAAACTCGACAGCCGAGACAGCGTTTGATCCAGCTTTCGATCCAGCGTTTGATTCAGCGTTTGATCGAGCATAGAACTGAGCGATCGCGTCAACGTTTCCAGCATTAGCTCAGACACTAATCCTTCGGACACCGATCCTTCAGACACCGATCCTTCAGACACCGATCCTTCAGACGCAGAGCCGACTGGCTGGGGCGTAGAACTAGGCTGCATGGGGGCAGATTCTTCGGGTGCATCCGCTGCCTGGAGGGGCGAGGCAGGGTTGTCGGCAGAGGTGTCTAGAGAAGTTTCTAGAGACGTGTTTGGAGAAGTGTCTAGCAACATGGCGAATTCAGCTTGCGTCGCTTTCACCTCTTCATCGCTCAGGTCAAACACCCACGCCCACAGCATTTCAATGCCCATCTCCTCCGCGACCTTAACCCAATCGGCTCCGTAAATCGCTTCGTATTCCTTTTCATCGCCGAGGCTATTGGTGCGGCGCACCACAATGGGGATCAGATTGCTCTTGTGATTCTCCAGGCTCCAGCGCAACTCCGCATAGCGTTCGGGAGAAATCTCCGGCTGCGATCGCACGCCCACGGTGTAGGTATAGACCTGTCCGTGGCTGAGGGGCTGAATTTTCAAGCTTTCGCGAATCAGCCTGCGACGCTCGTGATAGTCGGCCATAGTGTTGTAATGGGTGTTGTAGTGGGTGGTGTGATGGAGGATGTGATAAGGGGAGGTGATGGGGGGATAGGATGAGTTGCCCCGTTCGTGTTCTAGCGTGAATGATTCGCGCCATAGGTGCAAGCGGGCGATTCCTCATCGGTTAGGCTGGAGGTGTTTGGCCAACTTGCTAGAGCGTGCTTTAAAACCCTTTGATCCCCCCTTAGCCCCCCTTAACAAGGGGGGAACTGGGCCAATTTGATCCCCCCTAGCCCCCCTTAACAAGGGGGGAACTGGGCCAATTTGATCCCCCCTAGCCCCCCTTAACAAGGGGGGAACTGGGCCGAACCGCTCCGGAAGTCCCCCTTTTCAAGGGGGATTTAGGGGGATCGACTCAGGGCAATCACCGACCTAGAAAGTTTTAAAGCAATGCCTAGGGTTCCAGAGTTCCGTGCTAAAGCCGATTTCTCTTCTTTTTCCTGCTATGGATCGAAAAGATGTCATGGCGCTGCTCACGATCGCCGTCTTTTTGGGATCGCTGGCCACCGCCGTAGGATTGGTTCGTATGGGCAATGCCGCAAAAGCTGGGCGAGTCAATCAGCTCTTGCGGACGAAAGCCTGCGTCAGTTGCGACTTGGAGCGCGTCAGGCTGAATAATGCAGAACTCGATGAAGTAGACCTGCAATATGCCAACCTCCAAAACGTACTGATGCGCGGAGCTGACCTAAAGCGGGCAAACTTGAGCAGTGCCAACCTGACTGGAGCCGCCCTAGACAGAGCCGACCTGCGGAAGACACTCCTGACCGATGCAACGCTAGGTGGGGCAGTTTTGGCAGAGGCGCGGCTGGAGGAAGCCGATCTGCGGCGGGCCTATCTGGGGGATGCCGACCTGGAGCGGGCCCGGCTTAATGCGGCCTATCTGGGGGAAACAATTTTTAGTCGGGCAAATCTGCGGGCAGCCACGCTCAATCGAGCCTACCTAGTGGGTGCAAACCTGGGCGAAGCGAACCTGACGGGCGTGGATGCACGAAATGCCGACCTGCGGCGAGTTTATCTGGGCAATGCGCGGCTCAAGGATGCGCGGCTTCGCAACGCCAACCTGTCGCGGGCAAACCTGACCCGCACCGACATGCGCCGCGCTAGGCTGCAACAGACTACGCTCAACGATACTGACCTAACGGCTGCCAACTTGAGTGAGGCAAATCTGACGGGAGCCAGTCTGCTGCGGGCCAACCTGGGGCGGGCCCAACTGCCAGGGGCAAACCTGCAACGCGCCAACCTGCAATCGGTGAACCTGCGGCGATCGAACCTGACGGGCGCAAACCTGACCGATGCGAACCTGACCGGAGCTAGCCTGAACGGGGCAAAGCTAGACGGCGCGACGCTCTGCCGCACAACGATGCCCGATGGGGCGATCGCCCACGATGATTGCCCCGTTCCCCTCGATCCGTTCGCTCCCAATTCACCAGCCATTCCCGAAGCGCCTGCCGCCAGCGCTTCGCCAACAAGAGCCGCGCCCGCTGGAACTCCCTTGCCTACGCCCGCGCCCTGATTCGGAGTTTGCAAGTTGCATTTTGCAAGTCGCATTTTTGGATCGCATTTCCCCCATCAGGCTCCTCCGTCATCCCTCCGTAATCTCTGTGACTGAGCGCAATCCCCAGGCTCGGCTTTATCAAGCTGAGATGATTTTGCGAATAATCCAGGAAATTTTCGAGAAATCGGGCGAATCTGCATTTGGGCGATCGCCCTTGTCTGCGTGGTTTGACGCAGAAAATGGGATGCCTTCGCCAAAGAGTAATGCAGTTCTGTAGGCTCACCGGGTTCAAAAGGTAAAGCACGGATGAGGTTGGCAACCTACAGACACGGAGATTAGCAGGTATGAAGCCTGCTTGAAGTGTCGCGCAGCGTGTTGAAACCATTTCCTGGAAGGGAGTTGGGCGATCGCCCCCAGCAGTTTGGGTGAAAAATCCAGTTCCCAAAGTTTTCGGAGGTTTTTGTCTAAAGCATCACCGCACACTTTGTATTGTCAGGGGTTCTCATCTCCGGTATTTTGCCGAATTTATGCAGTTCTCCGGTCGTCTGCCCGGATTTCGGCAGGGGGGATAGTACTAGAGATTGGCTCTCAGGAGTCAGCGGGTGGGAGGGGTGATGGGTCAGTCCAGCGTCCTGTCGCATCCGCTTGCAGCCAGCTTTACGGACAGTCTGGGAGGATTGCATTCATGCCAACGGCACGTTTGGATGAGCAGCGGTTAACCACAGGGCGATCTATAGGGCAATCTACAGGGCAATCTACAGGGCAATCTACAGGGCGATCGCTCGGCATCGGTCTGACGAGCATCAACGACTTTTCGCCCCAGCTTCCGTTTCTCGACCTGTTCAAAACAGCCCGCGCCTGGATTCCGCAAACCAGCCAAGTCTGGAATACCGGCGAGGCGGTGCAAAATCTGGATGCCCACGGCTGGCCCACCCGTCTGCCCACTGCCGCCAACGGCACGACGTACACCCAGCTCAGCACGCTGATGCTGCGCGACATCCCCGGAGCCTATCGCCCCGGTCGCTATGTGGTGATGTATGACGGGCAGGGCACGCTGGAATACGGTTTTAACGCCGCAAAACTGGAGAACCTGTCCCGGCCCGGCCGCGACGTGATCCAGGTCGATGCCGCCAAAGACGCGGGCATTCTGCTCTCGATCACCGCGACCGACCCGCAGAAAACGGGCGACTATCTGCGAAACATCCGCGTCTATCACGAAGACGACCTGCCGCTGGTGGCGCAAGGCTCAGTCTTCAATCCCACGTTTCAGGAGCGGATTCGCAACTTTGGCACACTGCGGTTCATGGACTGGATGGAGACCAATGATTCCACCCAGCGCGAATGGCGCGATCGCCCCAAACCGACCGACGCAAGCTGGGCCTGGAAAGGCGCGTCGGTGGAAACAATGGTGGCCCTGGCAAATGAGATGCAGGTATCCCCCTGGTTCAACATGCCGCACCAGGCGACGGATGAATACATTGCCAACTTTGCCGCCTACGTGCGCGACCACCTCGACCCCAGCCTGCGAGTGTATGTGGAATTTTCCAACGAGGTGTGGAATTGGCAGTTTGACCAGGCGCACTATGCCCAGGCGCAGGCCGAGGCCCGCTGGGGCAAAGACGTGCAGGGCGGCTGGATGCAGTGGTATGGCATGAGGGCAGCGCAGACCGCCAAGATTTGGAAGGACACCTTTGCAGAAAAGAGCGGTGGCAATCGTCTTGCAGCGCAAGATCGCGTTATCGCTGTGCTGGCTACGCAAACGGGCTGGAAGGGGCTAGAAACCTATGCGCTAAACACGCCCGCCTGGGTTGCCGAGGGCAACGAACCCGCCTGGAAAGCCGTCGATGCCTACGCCGTTACGGGCTACTTTGGCAACAACCTGGGCAGCCCCACCCACGCCAACACGGTGCGCTCCTGGCTCTCGGAACCCGACGGCGGCTTTGCCAAAGCCTTTCAGCACCTCCGCGAGGGCGGCCTGCTGGGCGACAGCAAAGATTCCGTCAAAGACACGATCGCCCTATTCAAATACCACGCCGACATCGCCCAGCGCCACAACTTGCAGCTCGTCGCCTATGAGGGCGGGCAGCACATTGTTGGAACGTCGGGCATCGAAAACGACGCGCAGTTGACCGAGTTTTTCATCGCGCTCAACCGTCGCCCCGAAATGGCGGAACTCTATCAACAACTGCTCGACGGCTGGAAAGAGGCAGGCGGCACCCTGTTCAACCATTTTGTGGATATTGCCCGGCCCAGCAAATGGGGCAGTTGGGGCATGATGGAAAGCCTCGACCAGACCGATGCGCCCAAGTACACCGCCCTGCAAGCCTTCATGAGCGCCAATCCCCGCTGGTGGGCAGAACCAGACCTGGGCGCTGTGCCGCCAGATCCCCCCCGCACACCCGACCCGCTGAACCTAGCGGGAACCGACGGCAACGATCGGTTAATCGGCAGCGCGGGCAGCGACACGCTGATGGGCGGCGCAGGCAATGACACGCTGATGGGGCACGACGGGGGCGATCGCCTCGATGGGGGCCCTGGGGCCGATGAGCTAGTCGGCGGCAGGGGCAACGATACTTACGTGATAGACCATGCGGGCGATCGCGTGATTGAGCGAGCCGACGGCGGCATCGACACGGTAGAGGCCAGCATCAGCTATACTCTACCCGACCATGTAGAAAACCTGACGCTGAAGGGCACAGCGCCAGAGGGCATCGGCAATTCGCTGCGTAACGGGATATTGGGCAATTCCCGCAGCAACACGCTGGCGGGCATGGGCGGCCACGACCGGATACGCGGCTTCGACGGGCACGACTGGCTGGATGGGGGCAGCGGCAACGACACGCTGGAGGGCGGTCGCGGCAACGATACCTATGTCGTAGCCAGCCTCGGCGATGGGGTCATCGAACTGCTCAGGGCGGGAGCCGATACGGTGATTGCCTTGATCAGCTGGGTGCTGGGCGATCCTGTAGAAAACCTCACCCTCAGCGGCGATGCCCTCACAGGGCGCGGCAATGGGCTGAGCAACCTGATCATTGGCAATGGAGCCGATAATCTGCTCTGGGGCGGCGGTGGTGGAGACACCCTGCGCGGCGAGGGCGGGAATGACACGCTCAAAGGCGAAGCCGGAAATGACGTGCTGATCGGCAATGGGGGGAACGACCTGCTGGTGGGTGGCGTGGGCCGTGACACGCTGACTGGCGGCACCGGGCGCGATTCCTTTGATCTCTCCACCACGCGCAGCGGCGGACTGGACACGCTGATCGACTTTCGCCCCAGTGAGGATGTGCTGCTGGTTCCCGCTGCGGAGTTTGGTCTGGCAGATCTAGCAGGGACATTGCCCGCAACACTGCCTACAACCCTGCCCACAACGCTCCTACGCCAGGGCACGCGGGCAGTGCGAGAGGGCGATCGCTTCATTTATGACCGCAGCACGGGCAACCTGTTCTTTGACCCCGACGGCAGTGGCAGCGCTCCCCAAGTGCAGATTGCTCAGCTACCCGCAGGCGTGGCGATCGCCGCAGCAAATATTCTGGTGTTCTAGGCTGGCGCAACTGCGGACGCTCAGGTAGAAGTTCAGGCAGACGCTCAGGTAGACGCTCAAGTAGAAGTTCAGACAGGGGGAGATGGCGGGGGCGGCGCGTCGGCGGCGGGCGCGGGTGATTCCGCTACGGGCTGTCCCAGCAGTCCGGTTCGGACTCGCAACCACAGCCGCCCCAATAGCCCCAACAGCCCCAGGAGGAAGCCAATCGCTGCGCCAGGAAGGGCGATCGCCAGCACCGACAGCACCACTGCAATCAGGATTTCCAGCGACGTAATCAAAAAATTCGCCAGTCCGCCTGTGAAGATTGTGGTCAACTGCCGCGAAAACCCCGACAGCCCCCGCATTGCGCCCGCCGCGCCGCCCCCCGCCAAAATCGCCAAACTCCACCGCAGAAACGGGTCTAGCCCGCTTGAGAACGCCGCCGTCAGCAGCGTCCCCGCAATAATCGACGCGGGAAACGCAACCAAATCCAGCAGCGTATCCAGCCACGGCACAAAGTAGGCAATCACCTCCACCAGCACCGCCACGCCCAGCGTGAGCAGCGCCGGGAACGAGTCTACCCACTGCAAATCGGGCGCAACCGGGAAATGCCCAAACAGCGCCGCCATACTCAGCACCAAAAACGGAACCAGCAGCCGAAAGCCCGCAGCCGCGCTGAGGCCGATGCCGATGCAGAGGTCAATGATTAGGTTCCAGTCCATGTCAGGCAAGGGGAGAGAGGGAGGCGGCGACGAGGGTTGGAGTTGGCGTTCCGTCGCCCCGCTGCTTACTTTCCGATGCTAATCTGATCGGGCGCAGGAGCGGCGTAGGCGCGGCTACGATCGCCCAGGGTGGCAAAGTCAAATTGCTGGCGGCGGTTGGCGATCGCACTTCCGACGAGAGCAATCCCAGCAGAAACGGCGATCGCCACGGCAAAGCTCACCAGCAGGTCGCCCGCGAAGGGTAGGCTGTTCCAGGGCGAAAAATCGGGCCTGGGGAAGAACAGGGCCCCTGCGCCAATGCCCGCGAGAGCGCTGAAAAAGGCGGTTTGCCCAGTCAAACGACGGGAATAAAGTCCCCAAATCACCGGAAACACGGCCCCAGCGCAGACCAGATCCGCCAGCAGAAACAGGTACAGCACGTCGAAGCCCCGTGCCGCAATGGCGATCGCGGGCAGCCCCACCGCCACCGTTAGCAGCCGCGAAGCCCGCAGCAGCCCGCTGGTTCGCATTTGCGGGAACAGGCGAATCAGGTCAATGGTAAACACGCTGGCAATGCCATTTAACAGCGAAGACAGCGTACTCATCACCAGCGCCAGCGCCAGCACCAGCACCAGCACCGTGAACCAGAGGGGCAGAGAAAGCTGCTGCAACAGAGAAAAGAAGGCGCGATCGTCCGTGAAGCCCAAGCTGGCCGCTAGCAGCCCCAGCGCCCCCGCTACCATCAACAGCGGCAGCGTAATCACCGCGGACCCCAGAAACGCCTGCTGTACCGTCTTGTCGGTGCGGCTGGCGTAGACCCGCTGCCAGTTTGCCTGGTTAAACACCTCAGCAGCAACAATTGCCAGCACCAGCGTTGCGCCAAATTTGATGCCGTCCACGTTGCCCAGCGAGAGCAACTGGGGCGCATTCAGCCGCACGGGTTGCAGCGCCGCTTCCCAGCCGCCCATTGCCGCCAGCGCTACGAGAAAGCTGACCAGCAGCAGCGGCACCATCACCGCAAACTGAATCGCGTCGGTGAAGATAGTCGCGCCCAGACCGCCGTAGGTGGTGTAGAGAAACGTTGCGGCAATGACCACCAGCGCCGTCCAGCCGAGGGGCACGTCTGCTAGAATTTGCACCGCTTTGGCGATCGCCGTCAGTTCCGCCGCCAGGTAGATAAACATATAAAACACAATCACCCCCAGCGCCAGCAGATACATCGCATTGCCGAAGCGATACAGCACAAACTCGTTGAGGGAGTGGCCCTGGGGCAAGATCCGGCGCAGGCGCGGGCCAATTTGGGTGAACAGCGCCAGGGGAGCCGCCGACCCCAGACAGTAGCCCACAATGCCTGCAATGCCGCTGCTGGCTCCCACCTGAGGCGGGCTAAACAAAATCCACACACCCAGCGCCGACGCAACGACGGTGGCAAAGGACATCCACGGGCCAAACCGATTGCGGCTGACCATGTAATCTTCCAAATTCATCGTCTGCTGGCTGGCCCGCACCAGCCCCAGCAGGGCAAACCCGCCCGCCGTTGCCAGCGTCACCAACAGCGCCACAGATTGAACCGACATGCTCAAACCCTCCTCTGGGAATTGTTCGGTAAAGTCGCTAGAGGCTGGTTTGGTCTTGGGGATTGTCGCAGCTTGTTTGCAAGCGAGTGTCGCTGAATCTAGTCCGTCTTTACAGGTTTTTGCCAGGATTTACGCAAGCCCTCGTGAATGCAACTCGGATGCTTGCGCGAATTGGCTGGACTGACGTTTAAGACGCGATCGCGAACGGTGACGTGAACAGATCGGAGGGCAACTTGGGGCAAGGTAGAGGGCGATCGCCCCCACCCATTTCACTCCTCTATTCTGCTAGTTCTGCCAACCCTTCGGATGTCGTCGATACAAGCCTCGCTTCCCTCCGCTGGCATAACCCAGTCTCAGGTTCCAAGGGTGTAATCTCAGCCTGCTCTGTCTTGATTCATGTCTTGATTCAGACAGGGCAAGCACCCCTAGCTTGAGAAGCATTCTACCATTGAGCAACCGTTTCCCAGCCGCTAGAATCAAGTCACGCGCTCTCAAGCCCCGCACGCTGTTGCTCTCACTCCGGCTGCCATGCTCAAGTTCTACGACCCTCGCCTCTGTCTGCCCTCGTCCGAAGAACTGCCCGATTCCGACGAAACGCCCGTGGATAACGAACTCCAAGACCTGATGCCCGGTTTGTTGAAAGCAATCCTGGCCCAGATCTGGGCCGATCGGCAGGACTGGTTTTTTGGCGTAGACATGGGCATCTACTACGACCCAGAGGAGCCAGCCATCGTCCCCGACGGCTTTTTGAGCCTGGGCGTAGAGCGGATTGTAGACGAAGAATTGCGCCTTAGCTATGTGCTGTGGGAGGAGCAGAACATCGTTCCAGTGCTGGTGCTGGAGGTTGTCTCGCGCAAATATCGGGGCGAATACAGCAGCAAAAAAGCCTTTTATGCTGAGATGGGCGTGAAATACTACGCCGTTTATTCCACGCGCCGCCGCCGCAAACCGCCGCTAGAAATCTACCGCCTGCAAGACGGTGTGTACATGCTCCAGCGCGACAATCCACTGTGGATGCCGGAAATTGGGCTGGGGCTGGGGCGCGATCGCGGCACATACCTGGGCATCACGCGGGAATGGCTGTACTGGTATTCTGAAGCGGGCGATCGCTACCCCACGCCCGAAGAACGCGCAGCCCAGGCAGAACAGCGGCTCCAAGACGCGGCCGCAGAACTCGCTGCCGAACGCCAGCGCACCCAGAGACTCCTGGAGCAACTGCGGCAGCGCGGCATCGACCCGACGGAGCTACTGGAAGGACTGGAATAGGGCGATCGCCCGCTAGCATTGTTCAGCTTATGGCCCTGATTTGCGAATCAGGATCAGCGGCTGAGCCACTGCCAGTGCTGATAGTTGGGATGCAGATGGCGCGGCAAGGCAGGATGGCGGATGGAGCCTAGTTCATGGCGATCGCCCGCGGTCACGGGCAGGCGATCTCGAAGTGAAGCATCAGAAGCAAGCAAACTGGAGCAGTCAGATTTTAGATTTCGCATTGCGAACCTCCTGGTAAATCAACGATCAGGAGGCACATCCAAACCTGTCACCATGCTTGATGCAGCCAAGTATGGCCAACTTGGGCAGCAAGGGCATGTGCGAATCTTTTTTTGTGCCTTGGGGGGCAGCCGTTTCAGCGTTCAAACAGGCTGAAAAATTGGCTCTCCTCTAATCATATCGAACAAACTTTCATTTTGTATCATAAGATACTGAAATTTGGAACGCATCCTCCCAGAGAGCTAGACCAAGGGGGGGTGGGGTTCCTATCCCAACGCAGACGGTTTTTCCCACTCTACAGCGCAGGCACAATCTCGCAGAATGAAGATGTTGAGTAAAGGACATTCCCGATGGCGTTCTCCCTGCAAAGCCTCTACGACTGGTATCGCGATGTCATTCGCAATCCCAAATACCGCTGGTGGATTATCTTAGGCACGATTGCATACATCGTTATGCCGTTCGACATCGCGCCCGATTTCATTCCCATCATCGGTCAAATTGATGATGCGATTATTATCACGCTGCTGTTCACAGAAGTTTCTCAACTGCTGATCGAGCGTGTGAAAAACAAGAAAGAAGTGGTGGATTCTGAGCAGGTTGCGTCTGCGGACACGCCTGTCGATGTGCAAGCAGTTTCCATCGACTAAGGTTTCAGTTGACTGGGGTTTCAAGTGACTGGGGTTTCAGGTAACTAAGGTTTCAGAAGCCGCACCGTCTGCGTTGACCCAGTGTGTTCCTCAAAAGCGGGCGATCGCCCTTTCCCAAAGTGACCAGTGTTGAGCCGCGCTTCGGCAATGAAGGAGTCACGGGTGGGGGTTGAGCCAAAAATTCGGACTAGAGTTGTGGCAGAGAGTCGATTCCGAACCTGGGATCGGCTCTCTGCTCGTGTTGTCAGGCTCATCTTGCCGGACTGCGAATCCCCTGCGGTCAGCCCTACGCTTTGACTACAGCAACCCTCGATAGCGGATAAACACGAGGATCACCGCCCAGGAACCCAGCGCCACCTTTAGCGCCACCAAAATATTCAGAATGGGAATCACGCCGCCGCTGACTAGGCTGCCCAGTTCGCCGTGCGGCAGTTCGAGGCCCACCAGCGTCATCACGGCTAGCACGATGAAAATCATCACCGAGACTTTTTCCCAGCGGGCGGTGTGCCAGCGCTGATAGATGCCCTGCATCAGTTCGGAGGAAGATGTGATCGCCACCAGTCCAATAGCTGTGCCGCCTGCTACGCCAGCCGCAAAGCCACCGCCGGGGCTGAGGTGTCCGCGAATCGCCAGTTCAATGCCCACCAGCGCCGCGATTGTTGCGCCCAGCCGTGCCAGCACGATGGAGGGTTCGTCTGTAAAGCGGCGAAACTTGGCCGAAGGCTTTTCATTTGCCAGCAAAAAGTAGGCTCCCATGATGGCAATGGTAAACACCACGACTTCAAAGATGGTGTCGTAGAGCCGATTGCGAAAGATGATGCCCGTGACGGCGTTGGGCACGCCGCTATCTTGCACGATGGCTTCAACGATGGAGAAATCCAGTTCACTAGGGGCAGGCTGGGGCATCAGCAGGATTTTCAAAAAAATGGCAACGCCTGCCAGCAGATAAATCCAGATCATGGGTGCTTTGCTCCGGGAGTGGGTGGGCCAACGTAGGCGATCGCCGGGGAAGAGGGCAACTCGGCTTGCAGAATGTCGTAGATGCGGCGGAGGCGCGTGGCAGTCTGGTAAGTCGCCTTCACAGCCACATCGTGTGGGGTAGAGGGGTCGTCTGCCTCAAGCTGAGTGCAGGTGAGATGCACCTCCTTTTCAAGGAGCGCCTGCTGCAAATCTTCTGGGCTGAGATAGGGAATTAGCTCCAGTCGCAGGTGATACTTCCCAAACGTTAGCCGGAGGTCGTTGATGAGCGACTTGAGGGGAGCGTCCGAGGGTGCTGGCGTGAATTGCCCCAAGGGCAGGCTAGAGTCCTCGGAAAGCAGGTTGAGGGCGATCGCCTCGTCCTTTAGCACGCCCAGTCGCAGCACCATCGAGGAACGCACCGCTACCGCGTAAAGCGTCACCGCCAGCATCGTGCCCACCATAGCCTCCGTCAGCGCCACGTCTGCTGCGCCCAGCAGCGTGTATACCAGCGCCGCCACTGCGCCCAAGATGCCGCGAATCACTAGCGCATGGTATGGATTCACCTGAAACACCAGCATGGCAGCGGACAGAGGCAGAAGCGCCGTAATTGCGTACACGTATTCGTCGTGTGGCCCGAATATGCTGTGTGGCATCATACATCCCCCCGGTCAGTCTGCGGTTCACTGGTGATGCTGCTAAACGGCTCTACAGCCTCTCCCCAGCGTTCTTTTGCAGGCAGGTCGCTGGCGCAATAGGCCAGCACATAGCCCAGCATGGTGTTCCACAGCGCCAATGAGAAGATAGCCAGCAGCAGCAGCGGCCACTCGCGGGGAATTTTCAGCAGTAGCCCGAAGACGATGCTGAGAGATCCCAGAGTGTCGGCAATCGAGAGGCTGTGCAGTTTGTAGAGAACTGAGCGATCGCCCACTAGCGGCCAGGTTCCCCAAAACCAAAACACCAGCCCCAGCGCGATGCAGCCATAACTCAAAAGGTCTATTAAGGTATTCACAACTGGCATAGTGGTCATGGTGGGTTTCTAATCTGTTGAAAGGCGATTTTAGAGGATGTTTGAAAAGTCCTACTGTTTGTAGCAAAGCGTGCAAGATACCCCTAAATCCCCCTTAAAAAGGGGGACTTTAAGGCGGTTTCCCCCTTTTTAAGGGGGGGCAGGGGGGATCTTTGAGTGCTTAACATTACAGGCGATACCTTTTCAAACACCCTCTTAGACAAAAGCTCTACAGATCTACACAAGTTTTCCTCTAGTTTTCTAGAGAGTTTGTGACAGGTCATTGAGCCGTTTGATGACGTGAGCCAGCAGCATCAAGCCCGCATTTCCCACACTCAGAATCAGCACACCCACTACGCCAATCATCCAGTCGTCTTGCAAGATCGACACAATCAAAATCATGATTGAGGTTTTGGTGGCAATGCTGGCAAAAGCTAACATTTTTTGCCAGATATTATCGTCTTGCCATGCTTCATAAAGTGGAATCAGCAACGCCGCCAACATGATCAGGAGAATGAGCTTCATGATGGCCCCCCTCGCGTCACGCGATGCACTTCAAACCAGCCCGCTTCGTGATATTTCAGCACAATAGTTTTGGGTGTGAACGTGATCAGAAATATATCCAGAAAAAGCAGGTGGGGCGATCGCCGAGGCTGCACATGCTGCAAGACAATTTCCTCCCGTTTGTGGGGACGGAGAATCATTTCAAAGGCTTCGGCATAGGCTTGAGGAATAGACGCAAACACCTTGAACAACACCCGCAGCCATTCGCTGAGGCGGTCGTTTCGACCCGTGTCGCCCCGGGGCAACAGCAGCGCTACGGTCACGCCGATCACGATATTTGCCAAGCTCAAATTTGCGGTGAGCAAAAACCAAATTGTGAGCCGTAGGATAAGCTGCCGAGCTAGTTTGCCACCCATGCAAAGACCATCCAGAATACGAGGATTAACATTAAGCTCATGCCGCCGATTAAATGCTCGAACTTTTCAGCCGTGCGGGGAAGTTTGACATTGGCTTGCCGGAAGATGAGCTTGTGGGCAATCCAGGCAATTCCAATAATGAGCAGCGGCTTTACGACATTTTCGACCGTATACGCTTCGTAGTAGACCGCGTTAGCCAGCACCAATCCACCCAGCAGCACCAGCATCGCCGCCCAAAATCCGGGCTTGAGCGGCTGGCTCTGAGAATCTGGTGGAAATTGGCGATGGGGCAGAAAGATAAACTTTGCAAAGGCGATCGCCGTTCCAACGGCTGCCAGATTCATGCCAACGACCTGCCACGGCAGTAGGCTCTTCATCGTCAGTACTTTTGCGCCAAAGCCCGACAGCAGCGGAAAGCCAGAGATCGAGAAACTGGCGATCGCCAGCGCAATCCACAGCGACCTGCGAATTGGCACTTGCTGTAGCTCCTTGAAACTGCGACTGGGCAGGTTGCCTGCCAGCAAGAATAAGGACGACTTGACCATTCCGTGCGTCAGCGCGTAGAAACCACCCACCTCCGGAGCCGCCAGCACAAAGCCCAGCTGTGAGACGGTGCTGAACGCCAGCAGCCGCTTGGTGTCTTTTTCAAACACGGCATAGGCCACGCCCAATAGCGCCGTCCCCACGCCAAACACCCGCACCATCGGGTCGATTTCTGGCAGCAGTAGGGCGCAGCGCATTAGCGGGTAAATCCCTGCCTTCACCACCACGCCCGATAGCAGCGCCGACACGGGCGATTCTGATTCGGAATGCGTGAGCGGCAGCCATAGCCCTGCAACAAACACACCGCCCTTGACCAACAGCCCCAGAAAAATTAGGGCGATCGCCTCCAAGGGCGCACGGCTCAACCCGATATATGCAAAGGAGTGATTCGCTTGGTAAACCAGCACCGCCCCCATCAGATAAAACAGCATCGCCGTATTGCTGACAAAAAGGTAGCGCAGGCCCACCCAAATCGAGCGATCGCTCCGGGGATAGGCAACCAGCAAGAATGCCGCAATGCTGATCACCTCTAGCGCCACGTAGAGGCTCATAAAATCGGCACAGGCAAACGCCGCGTTGACGCTGCCGTGCAAAATCGTGAGCTGGGTATAAAAAAACGCCGACTTGCCCGTATCCCAGCAGTAGAGAATCACCGCCGTGGTCACCAGCGCGTTGGTGAAGATGAAAAATCCGCTGAGCGGGTCTAGCAACAGCGTCACGCCAAACCGATCCAGCAGCCCCAAACCGAGGGGCACTTCGCGCAGAAACAGCAGCGTGGCATAAACCGCCGAGGCGAGTGCCGCCGCCAGCGCCAGAGGACGGGCCAGACGGGGTATCAGGTACACCACAAATCCAGCAAACAGCGGCAACGCTACCCAGCCAATGGTCAAACGACTCATCGTGGTGTTGCTAATGCTCAGATCTGTGGCAATCGGGCTGCTAAACGAAAACCCGCTCATCCACCCATTGAACCCTTCTAGGAGGCCGACGAAGTTGCTCATGGCGTGTTCCCCCTTTCAATCTCGTTGGCCTCCAAGATGGGGTTGTCTCGCGCCAGTTTCATGATGCCGACCAACATCAGCGCTTGAATGGAGAACCCAATCACAATCGCAGTCAAAATCACGGCCTGGGGCACAGGGTCGGCATAGGCAATCCCTGCTGCGTTGTCCACTGCCTCGGTCAGAATCGGCGTTTTCAAGCCCTCTCGCGAAGCAATCAGTACGTAATAGGCAATCACGCCCGTACTCATCACGTCCATCGAGATGATTTTCATCACCAGGTTCTTTTTGAAGACGATGCCAAAGAACCCACACAGAATGGTGGCGATCACAAAGGCCTCTAACACAGCATCCTCCTTGCCCAAACTAAGCCCGACCCGAGACCCCGCCGTAGCCCAATCCCTTCGGCGATCGCCTCGACCAGTCCTGTATGGCGTGAGCCAAAACTATAGACTTAATTCAATCATCAAATAACCGTTGATAGCAATCATACTATGATTCCGGGATTGGTTTGCCGTGTTTGAGGATATGAACTTTTGACAAAGGTAAAGCAGTCTAGCCAGAGCAGTCTAGCCAGAGCAGTCTAGCCAGAGCAATCTAGCCAGAGCAATCTAGCCAGAGTATTAGTCAAAGCTAGCCAGAGTATTAGTCAAAGGGCTAGTCGAAGGGGTAACTGGAGATGGCTAGCCAATGTTCAGCAACAGCTTGGCAATATTGAGGTAGATCAAAATCCCCAGGATATCGGCAACTGTGGTGATGAACGGCGATGCCATAAACGCCGGGTCAAAGCCCATTTTGTGGAACAGGTAGGGCAGGAGCGTGCCGACAGTAGCAGCTAGTGCGGCGATCGCAATCAAACTCAGTCCCACGGTCAGCCCAATCTCCACCTTGCCCACAAACACCATCGCAATGCCCAACACCAGAATTGCCAGCACAATCCCCAGCGCGGCCCCAGCAAACAGTTCTCGCAAAATCACCCGTACAGGTTTCTTGTTTCGCAGCTCGTCGGTGCTTAGTCCGCGAATCAGCACGGTTGAAGACTGCGCCCCGATATTGCCGCCCGTGTCGATCAGCAGCGGCGTGAAGAAGGCAAGTTCTACCACGCTGTCCAGCACCTCTTCGTACTGCGACATGATGAATACCGTGGCAATGTTCGTCACCACCAGCACCAGCAGCCAGGGCACTCGCTTTTTCAAGATGGACCAAAAGCCGCTGTCGAAATAGCTCTCGCCCTCAGCCCGCACGCCGCCGATGGCGTAGATATCTTCGGTCGCTTCCTCTTCTAAGATGTCGATTACGTCATCGACCGTGACCACGCCCAGCAGAATGCCTTCCTGATCCACAATTGGCAGCGCTAGCAGGTCGTAGCGCTGAATCAGTCGTGCCACTTCTTCCTGGTCTACATCGGCCCGCGCAAAAATCACATCACGCTCCATCACGTCTTCTACCCGCTGATCGGGCGATGCCAGAATCAGATCGCGCAGGGATACGGTGCCCAGCAGTCGCTTGACTGGGTCGGTGACATAGACGTAGTAGGCAACTTCCTTGTCGCGGGCCAGTTCCCGAATGCGCTCCTGGGCCTGGCTCACGGTCATATCTGCCCGCACTGAAATAAATTCGGGGGTCATTACCCGGCCAGCAGTGTCGGGTTTATAGCCCAGCAGCAGCGCGGTGGCCTGGCGCTCGCTGGGGTCGAGTTGGGCTAGTACCCGCCGCACCAGGTTCGCGGGCATTTCGTCGAACAGGTTGGCCCGGTCGTCTGGAGCCATGCTCTCTACGATGTCGAGCGCTTCCTGATCGCGAAACTCTTCTAAAAGAGATTGCTGAACATCACTGTCGAGATATTCATAAACGGCGATCGCCTCTGATTTGCTCAATAGGCGAAACGCAAGCATTTGCATCGGCCTCGATAATCCCTGAATCGCTTCAGCAATATCGACAGGAGGAACCGGAACCAGCAGCATCTTTGCGCCTTCGTAGTTTTTTTGCTCCAGCAGTAGTTGAAGCTGATCGCGAACAATGTCACGTAGCTCGCTGCTGGAGGTCGGGTTGGCGGCTTGGGTCATTGCCTTTGTCCTCCTTGCGTATAAACATCAACAGGTGAAAACCAAAACAGGTGAAAACCAACAAGACAAGTGGGCCGGTCGAATTAGGTGCGATCGCCCTCTCCGTTACACTCCCACATTGTTCAACAAATGTTCAACAAAAGCCCCACCCTGACTAGGCTAGTCAAGCGTTGCGGCGAGTTTTCTAAGCGTTTTTCAAGAGTTTTCCGAAAAACCTGGCCACACCCGCCAATCTTTCGCTATACTTGAAAAGGCGACGCGGGATAGAGCAGCCTGGTAGCTCGTCGGGCTCATAACCCGAAGGTCAGTGGTTCAAATCCACTTCCCGCCACCAAATTTGATCCCTGTAATGGGTTTCTAGGTTAGGAGGGGTCAGTGTGAAAGCTGGCTTCTCTTTTTTTCGGATGCTTTTTCGGATGCAAAAACCATCTGTTTTGATCAGGACTTCTGCACTTGCGATCAATTCTTTGGGGTTTAGATAATTTCTCGCGGGATGCGCCCGCGAGATGCGTCCGCGAGAAATTGTCCAATTGCGTAAGTCCTGGTCATGACTCAATTTCCCCGCTTTTTACGATTTTCAGGGGAAAACTGCCTGATTTTGTAGAGGACTCCGCACTCCCAGCGCCTTCAGCCAGCCCGGTAGAATAGAACAGGTGATGCGAAAGCGGTGAAACGAGCATGGTTCCTAAGATTCGGCGACCGTTGGTGGTGGGGAGTGTGGGGCTGACGGCAAGTGCCTGGTTGCTGCAACTGGGGCATCCCACTGGGGCGCACTGGGGCGAAACGATTGTTTGGGGGGCGATCGCCCTGGGGGGTGGCCTGTGGTGGTTTAGGCAACAGCAGCCCGCGCCAGAGTTGGACACCACGGCTCCGCTAGATCGCGCCACTGTTGAGCAAGCGCTGAGGGCGCTGGAGCCGCTGCTGGATCAGCTAGAGCGAGAATCGGCAACGACCTCCAGCAGCCCGACCGACAGCACCGTTGCGCTGTCGCAGCAACCCGGTCTGCGCGATATTGCTCCGCAACACTGGCGCGATCGCCTCGCCCTCCTCAAAACCGAGCTAGACCGTGACGCGCTGAATGTTGCCCTGATCGGCGGCAAGTCCGTTGGCAAAACCACGCTTGCCGAGCGCCTCACTGCCGACTGGCTGCCCAATGTGCCCCAAACGGTGACGCTGACCGATACGCCCGCGCTGTTTGATGAGCTAGATGCCGCATCAGAGGTTGCCCTGGCCGCGGCGGCCGATCTGGTGGTCTTCGTCACAGCAGGCGACATCACGGACTCAGAATTTCAGGTATTGAAGGAACTGTCGCGCCAGCAGCAGCGCATCGTGCTGGCGTTTAACAAGCAGGATCAATATCTACCGGGCGATCGCCCGCTGATTCTCCAGCAAATTCGGGAGCGGCTGCTGGGGCAGGTTCCGGTGCAGGAAGTGGTTGCCATTACGGCCGCGCCCGCCCCGCTGAAGGTGCGTCAGCATCAGGCCGACGGCACGATTCAGGAAACGCTAGAGCAGCCTGCGCCCGATGTCTCGGCGCTGACTGAGCGGCTGACGGGAATCGTCTCGGTGGCGGGGCCGCAGTTGGTGCTGAACACGGTTCTGCGTCGCGCCGCTGCGCTGAAGGCTGAGATTTTGGCAGCGCTGAACCAGTTGCGCCGCGATCGCGCGATGCCCTTGATCGAACAGGCACAGTGGATTGCGGGCGCGGCCGCCTTTGCCACGCCGATGCCCAGCCTAGATTTGCTGGCAACGGGCGCGATTAACGCACAGATGGTGATGGACTTGGGCAAGGTCTATCAGCAGGCGTTTTCGGCGGAGCAGGCGAAGGCGATCGCCACCACGATGGCCGAAGTGATGCTGAAGCTAGGGCTGGTAGAAGTGTCTACCCAGGCGATCGCTCCCCTGCTGAAGAGCCACCTGGCTACCTTTGCGGTGGGCGGGGCGCTGCAAGGCGTGAGTGCGGCGTATCTGACCCGTGTCGCTGGCCTCAGCTTAGTCGCCTACTTTGAGGAGCAAAGTTCCACGGCGGCCCCGGCGGGCGAATTTGCCCTGAAGCGCGATCGCCTGATTCAGGCCATCAAGGCCGTGTTTCAAAACAACCAGCGCACGGACTTTTTGCAAACCCTGGTGCAGCAAGCCGCCAAACAGCTTGCCCCCGCCACCGCACAGCCCGTCGCGCTGCCCACACCCTTGGCCGCCCCTGTTGCTGAACCCATCAGCACCCAGGCGCAGGTGATTAACTAGCAGGACTGGCCCAATCTCGATTGCCTAGCCCTGTCGCAAGCAGCGGATTGCCTCTAGCATTCCCCGCGCCTTGTTCAGGGTTTCTTGATATTCCTTTTCGGGGTCAGAGTCGGCGACGAGGCCTGCGCCTGCCTGCACGCTGACGGTCGAGGAGCCGTCGGGCTGATTGCGGACGACCATTGTGCGGATGGCGATTGCCGTATTCAGTTGCCCCTCAAAGTCATAGTAGCCGTAGGCTCCGGAGTAGACCCCGCGACGGTTGCCCTCCAGTTCATGGATAATT
The DNA here is from genome assembly GCF_032705245.1 of Thermoleptolyngbya oregonensis NK1-22. Taxonomy (GTDB): domain Bacteria; phylum Cyanobacteriota; class Cyanobacteriia; order Elainellales; family Elainellaceae; genus Thermoleptolyngbya; species Thermoleptolyngbya sichuanensis. The sequence goes on along the minus strand of NZ_CP053540.1, from coordinate 4,630,497 downwards.
TCCATTGCGCGAATCTTGGGTGCGCCGCTGACAGTGCCCGCCGGAAAGCAAGCCTTCAGCAGTTCCCATGCGGTTTTTCCAGGCGCGAGGCAGCCTACCACGTTGCTGACGATGTGCATGACGTGGGAATAGCGCTCGATCACCATGAGTTCATCCACGCGCACTGTGCCGCTGCTGCACACGCGCCCCAGATCGTTGCGCCCCAGGTCTACTAGCATGACGTGTTCGGCAATTTCCTTCGGGTCTTGCAGCAGATCTTCGGCAAACGCATGATCTTCGGCGGGGATTTTGCCGCGCGGCCGGGTTCCTGCGATGGGGCGCACCGTGGCAATTCTTCCACCCTCGCCGTTTTCTGCCTTCACCATGACCTCTGGGCTAGAACCAATAATTTGCCAGGTGGGGAAATGGAAATAGGCCATGTAGGGCGAAGGGTTGATCAGCCGCAGCGAGCGATAGAGCGAGAAGGAATCGCCACGATACTGCGTCGAAAGCCGCTGGGAAATCACCACCTGAAAGATGTCTCCCGCGCGGATATAGTCCTTTGCTTTGACCACATTGGCGCAGAATTGCTCCTTCGTCGTGTTGCTGCGGTAGTCGGGTGGCAAAGATCCTGCGTCTGCCTTTGCGCCAGCGTCTTTTCTCGGCGGGGTCCATTCCAAAATCGTATCTTTGCCTGCCAGCGGCAGTTGCAGCTTTTCTACCATCTGCCGGACGCGATCGCCCGCCTGCTCATAGGCCGCTTGCAAATCAGTGGCCGGGTCGCGCAAATCGGCATAGGCGATCGCCCAGATCTTGCGCTGCACTTGGTCAAACACCAGCAGGTGGTCAATCTGCATCCACAATCCATCCGGCGTGTCGTCGTCCTGCGCGGCAAATACCGGCACTCGCGGCTCGATCCAGTGAATCAGCTCATAGCCCCAAAAGCCAAACAGCCCGCCAATTCCCGGCGGGAGTTGCGGCAGCGTCACCGGGTGATAGGGTTCCAAACAGGCTGACAACGCCTCAAACGGATCGCCCTCAAAGACAACCTGAGCGCCATCCCGGTGGGTTTGCACAGTACGAGACCCCCGCGCCTCCAGTACCCACTGCGGGTCGCAGCCCACAAAGCTATAGCGCCCGACGCGATCGCCCCCTTCCACCGACTCTAGCAAGAAACTGTAGGGCTGTCCCGCACACACCTTAAACCACGCCGACACGGGCGTATCCAGATCGGCGACCCACTCCTGATACACCGGGACAAAGTTGCCCTGAGCGGCGAGTTCGGTGAAGTGCTGAAAATCAGGGAGGATCATTGGGAAAGGAGTGATAAGGGGTTGGGTGAGGAGATTAGAAGCCGGTGAGAGGGCAAGTATGGGGGTGAAGGCGGAACTTCCCCCTGCCGACCACTCCCTAACCTCTGACCCCCCATTCTAAGAGGAAACCCGCAAAAAAGAGGGCAGACCTGAGCCTGCCCCGTCGCGAAAACCTATAGAGATTAGACAGAAATTAGACCAAGAAGTTTAGACCAGAAATGAGGACAGACCAAGGGCGATCGCCTAAGGATCGAAGGTGTTCCGTCCGCTGAACTTGACCGTGGCAGGGTCGGGGTTGCTGCCAATGTTCCGCATCACCGTACCCACCTGCTGGCGGCCTTGGTTCACCTTTTCGGGGAACACGCCATCGGCCGGATGGAGGTACTGGATCTCACCGTTGGGATAAACACGATAGATCTTGTAGTCCTCGATCCTGGGCTTGAACTTCGTGCGAAGTTGTCCACCCAGCGCGATGCACTGCTCCTTGCGGGCCAGATAGAGCAGGTTTTCACCCTGGTTCATAATGGCCGCGCCGCCCGTGGGCATTTCAAAGACCTGCTCTTTGGGGCTGGTCCACGTGATGGCGTATTTTTCTTCAGTATCAGCTTTGCTCAGCAGGCCGCCGGTGCTGCCGCCGAATTTGGGCGTTTGTCCAGTAAGCGTCTCTGTCATGAAAAGTATTTCCCTGAACAGTTTTTACGCATCGTATCACTGGGTTTGAACCCCCGAATCAAATTCTTGAGGAACTGTTACAGTTCTTTAGGCAGAAGGGATTCCGAGGCGATGCCCCCATCCACAGGTGGACATTTAGGGGCAACAGGGGCACGCCTGTCAAGCCTGTTGATCCCCTGTAGGACTTACGCAGTTGGACGATTTTTCGCGGGCACAGCCCGCGAAAAATCGTCCAAAACCCAGAAAACATATCGCAAGTGCATCAGTCCTGCTCCTGCTGAGCTACAGACTTGGCGGGCTAAAGTTTGGTGGGCTGGAGTGGGCTAAAGTTTGGTGGGCTAAAACTGGGTGGGCTAAAGCTCGTCAAATGGTCCTGGCAGAAGCTGGAGCGTCCCCAGTCCAACTTCTTCAGAAGAGAGCGATCGCGCTTCAAAAAAGCCCAGCATGTGTTGCAAAGCCGGGTTGCCGCGAGACTTGCCCGTTAGCCCCATTGCCACGACCAGCCCACACTGTCCCTTGGTCTTTTTGCAGCGCTGATCCCACTTGCGCCGCGCTGCGAGGTGAACCGGGTCTCTATCACGAAACTCGCCCAGCAAATGCATCTTGCCGTCGTTGGTGTGCAAAATGGCGAGGTCGTAGCGGCTCTGGCTGGAGGGGTCTTCGCCAGGGTTGAAGGAAATGCCTTTCACGCCGCCAAACGCTTGAATTTCCGCCAGCAGTTCATTTGCCTTGGGGCGCGAAGTTTGGATCATGATAACGGGAAACTCGCTGGCTTTGGCAGGGAGCGGGGCGGGGCCAGGCTGGTGATGGGACACCCTGAGGCGCAGCGTTTCAATCAGCGTAGTTGGGATTGCCCCCAGACTGTACATCGCATCTTTGGGCACTAGGTCGTCTAGCAAGACGGGCACTGGCTCCGAATCATCTTCCAAGACCCCCAGCGAGTTGAGATAGTTCATATAGTCGGAAGGGTCGCTGCCCGACATTTCTGCCAGTTCTGCGGCTACATCGGGCAAGGTAGACACTTTGACCGAGACTTTTGCTTTGGGATTTTTGGGATCGGGCAGACGATAGCTCTTGGTCAACGCTGGAAAGGTTTCTGGGCTGAGCCGATCGAGGTGCTGCCCAAAAAACTTGTGGAGTGCTTGGAGGGTGAGCAAAACGGCGATCGCCTCTTCGTCGTACAGCACCGACCGCATTCCCTCCAGCGGGTGCAGATTGCCGAAGGTCGGAATCATTTCGCTCATCTCCCCCAATGCTTCCAGGCGCACCTCTCCCAACTCCTCTGAGTGCAACTCGATGGGGCCGTTCCCGTTGTCCAAAAACTCCTCGTCTGCTGGGTCAAAGGTGAGGAAAAGGCAGTCCTGCTGCAAAAAGGCCTGCTGCAAGTCGCGGGGCGAATCTTCGGCAGCAATCACCTGCTGGCGAAACTGCTTGAGCGATTCAATAGAGCGATACATCAACACGCCAAACTCCATGCCCATCAGCCCCAAGATGGAAATGTAGAGCGTGCCCACATCGCCGTAGTTCAGTTCGACCGCAAAAATCTTTTCTTCATCCAGGTTGTCCCACGGGGCATCCTGCCAGATTTCTGCTGCTGCTTTTAGCACAGCACTGGCATAGTCCGGGGGCAGCGACGGCGGGCGCTGGCGGGCGGCATCCTGCAAGCCGTAGAAGATTTCGTCGATAATCGGCAACTCAGCTACATATTCCACGGCGATATCTAGGCCTTGCAGCACGCCGCGCAGAAAAAACTGAAGCTCGCGATCGCGCACCAAAATGCGCTGGGGTCTTCCAGGTCGAGCGCTACCGCTGTGGGGATTTTCTATCGCTCGCAGCAGGGTTCGCACGATGGCTTCCGAGCCAGTTTCGCTGGGGACAACATCCATAGCCCGCACGACTTCTTCCACCCCATCCACCCAGAGAATGCAGTCCCCTTGCATATCGTCGGCATCAAGGGTTTCGGCAATCTCTGGCATCAGCGTCCGGCGATCGCCCTCCCACACGCTAGAAAGCTGGGGCAATTGTTGCAGCCGTCGCCGAGTGGATGGAGTCAATGGTGTCATAGTCTAACCAGAGCAAGCCCAGTGGGGCTGGGTAGATAAAGCGATTCTGCAAACTGGATACACCGTCTTTGAAAACTTGGCTATTGAAAGCCCGCTCAACGGCATATAGAGCATATCTAGATGCTAAATGATACTAATCCTAGATGATTCGGCAGACCGAAGAACCCAGGTTTTGTTAGCATAAATTCACGCTCGCAGCGCTAAAACCGACCTGTGAGCCGTTTGCGTGTCTTTACCTCAAGTCTTTCTGGAAACGTTTGAGTAGTTCATTTACCCCGCCAAGGAGAACTTCAAGCCCATGACCACTCAAGCACCACAATCCCAACAGCGCGGTATCTTGATGACCGACGCAGCGCTTCAGCATGTGCTGCAACTGCGCGAAAAGCAGGGCAAGGATCTTTGTCTGCGGGTGGGCGTGCGCCAGGGCGGCTGCTCTGGCATGTCCTACATGATGGATTTTGAAGATCCCAACAACATCCAGCCCACCGACGAAGTGTTTGACTATGACGGGTTTAAGGTCGTCTGCGACCCCAAGAGTATGCTGTATCTCTACGGGCTGGTGCTGGACTATAGCGACGCGATGATTGGCGGCGGCTTCCAGTTCACCAATCCCAACGCCAACCAAACCTGCGGCTGTGGGAAGTCGTTCTCCTAAGCTTAGAACTCCCAAGTTAGAACTCCTAAGCTAGAACTCCTAAGTTAGAAACTATCCGTTGAACCATGACCGAACTGACCGTCGAAGAATTGTTTGAGCAGGGGGTGCAGCGCTATCAGGCGGGTGAAGGCCCAGAAGCATTGATTCCGCTGTTTAAGGAAGTGTGCGATCGCTCGCCCAAGAGTAGCGCCGCCTGGACTTGCCTCTCATGGCTATACCTTCTGGACAGCAAGCCCACGCCTGCCCAAAAGGCCGCTCAAAAAGCCGTCAAGCTAAATCCCCAAGACCCACAGGCGCGAGTCAATCTGGCGATCGCCATGCTGGAAACCGCCAGCAAGGGCGTGCGGGAGCATGTGGAAATCGCAGGGCAAATCGTGGCGATCGCCCCCGAACTCAAAGAAGAAGTCGAAGGCAACTTTAAAGAAGGGTTAAGCCGCCGTCCCGACTGGAAGAGCCTAAAGCGCGTCCAGTCGTGGTTGTTCGAGGGCTGAGTTACAACGCTTAATAGTTTGAACTGCTGTACTGCCTCCATTTTCTGCCGGGTTAATATTGCTAAACCCGATAGAGAATGGAGGTTTTACCGTTTTGGATTGGGGCACTTACACAATCATTTAATTATTTAGAAGACGCAATCTTTCCTTAAGACTTTTAACTATGATTCAGCGAGGCGGATGATAAGATTTCATGAAATCGGTGATAAGTTTCGGCTATGACTTATCGCCCACAAAGCATATTCATATTCAAGGAGTTGGCAGCTATGTCGCATGACAATGTCGAAGTAAAGCCGGATACTCGCAATCACAAGGGCTTTTTCATCCAGGAAGGTCAATACAAGTTCATGGGGATTGACCAATCAGGTTGGGCGCTGATCTGCGTGGATGACGCGACTTGTCACTACGTAGATCCCGACAGCCTGGAATTGGTGGGCAGCGCCGAGCAATAAGTCCGCTGGGTTGATTGAGCAAGGCTTGCCCAAAAGCTTGCCCGAAGGCTTGCCCAAAGCTTGCCTGAGAGAAGGTGAACTGAGAGAAGGCGAAACGGCGTTCTCTCAATCCTTTCTCAAACGCAGTCCTCAGCAGGTGTGTTCAACAGCGAATCCCAAGAACGAATCCCAAGAACAAATCCTCAGATCAATCCCAACTATTCAATTGTTTTGAGATCCGTGTGAAAACTACAAGTGTGAGGCTCGTCTTGCGGCTCCTAGCCAACTGAGACGAGCCTTCTCCTTTTATGGGTTTTATGGGGCAGTGGGTTATGGAGTATTGGGGCATTCTAAATTTCAAGCAGCCTGCCGCGTCGGGAGGCTATTCTATGATTTAAGCAAGGATAGTCTTAGCAGACTGGAGGGGGCAGGCGGGTTTGACCTCGCCGCTAACTTGGTTGCTCTGACTGATGTGTTTCGTTGATTTGCTGCCAATTGCCTATGCCACTCGACAATTGCCCAAAATGCCAGCATCGGTTGGGGCCGCCGCTGAAGTCTTCGGGTCGTCAGGTTTGCATGAAATGTGGCTGGTCGGACAAGCCGCGCCAGACCGCCGCACAGCCGCAAAAATCTGTACCGCCGCCGCGTGATCTCACACCAGATGAAATTCACAAAATTTTGTCGCAAGCGGCGGCCGTTTCGCTAAACAATATGAAACCAAAGAGCAAACAAGATCCGACGCTCAAAGACGAATAGAAGATGAATAGAAAGAACGGCTCATTTACAGAACCGTATCCCTTGGGAGGATACTGATACCCTCTCATTGGAGGATGTCGGAGGGCTGCGATTGGGGCTAGGCTGCTATAGCAAGCTATTGCTGGGTCGGTTCTAGGTTTGCGATGAGCCAGGTATCTAGCTCAGTGGACTTTTGAGCGAGTGTTTGAGCGCAGTTTGAGGTTTCGGGTTTAAGTTTGGGCGTTTTTTCTGTCCTCTGCGCTTTGAGCGGCGCAGGCCGTTTGGTGAAAAAGTGAAACCCTTAAAACAACTGGTCAGCATTGAGGAGCGGGCGATCGCTCCCCCAAGCCCCACCGATTTGCTGCTGCGAAGGGCCGTTCAGGCGATCGCCTCCTACTTCCATGTCGAGTGTTTGCTGTGGACATCTCTAGAGGGCGAACCGGGTGAGTCTCGCGTGTATGGTTCACCGGGTGCAAGGGCCATGCTCCATGATGTGGAGGTTCAGCCTGCTGGGGTAGAGCCTGCTGTCCCTCATCTCGCCGATTGTGATGCTGATGCTGATTCTGATGCCGATTCTGATGCCGATTCTGACACTGAGCAGCCCGCGCAGGATGAGGGGGCGATCGCCTGCTATGTGCCGAGGGACTTTCCGGCATGGCTGATTGACCAACTCGACGCGCCCCGGCTGACCCAGCTAGAGCCAGGCGACCTGATCGTGCCCATTTTGGCGCAGGCGTTTGATGTGGATGGATTGACCCCAGAAACCTACAGCGGGACTCGCGGCAATCTGCAACTGCTGCTGCAAGTGCGGCGATCGCCCCAAGACTCGATTCTGTCTGACCCGACCCAAGACTCAGACCTAAGCAGCCCTGCTGCGATCGCGCCGCCAGGAGACTCTGCCAATGTCAATCAAGTCAATCAACTGGAGGGCTGGACGGCTCACGATGTTAGCTTGATCAAGCGGCTGGCTAATGAGCTTGGGTTGACATACAGTTCGCTGCTGTGGCGAGAAAAGTTTGAGCGATCGCAGCGACAGATCGCCCTGATGGGCCGGATTGCCCACCTGCTGAATTCTGGCTTGGAAACAGATGACATTTTGCAGCAAATTGCTGCTGAGTTGGGTCAGGGGCTAATGGGCGATCGCTGCTTGGTGATGCGGCTCCAGGCGACAGGCGTTGCGCCAGTGGCTCACTGGGAGCGATCGCAAGTGGCGTTGCCTGCGCTAGAACTGGAGCGCAGCGAGGTCTGGCAGCCCGTGATCGACACTTTCCTAGACGGCGGAGCGTCTTACTTAACCGTGCGCCCCGATGCTACCTCCAGCAGTCTGCAACACTGGCTGCAACAGATGGGCGCAACGTCTGCGCTGCTGATCCCAATCCTGATCCAGTCCGATTTCTTTGGGGCCATCTGCCTGCTAGATTACTTCAAAGTCCGGTGGTATGCGCTGGACGAGGTGCAAACCGTGCGGCAGGTGGGCGACCATACGGCGATCGCCCTCGCCAGCGCCCAACACCACCACGATTCCCATCGGCAAACTGCGGCGCTGCGGCTGCAAGTCATGGTTCCCCAAACGCCCCTGCGCGATTCGCTGACGCAGTTGCTCAATGCCGAAGCCTTTGATCAGGAGCTTCAACAATTGAGTCGGCCAGCGCTGTGGACGGTGCAACCGCCCTTTAGCCTGATTATTTGCGACATCGACTATTTCAAGCTGATTAACGAGACCTATGGCTACAGCGTCGGCGACCAAATTTTGAGCCAGCTTGCTCAGCGCCTGCGTCGTCAGTTGCGCCAGGGCACGCTGGCCTATCGCTACGGCGGCGAAGAATTTGCCATCATCCTGCCGCGCACCTCGCTGACCGCCGCGCTAGACGTGGCCGAGCGTCTGCTGAATGCGATTCACGGCCATCCCTTTGAAACATCGGCGGGGCCGGTTTCGGTCACCGTTAGTTTTGGTGTGGCGCAGCAAGACCCCAGGGGCGATCGCAACGCCCGCAGCGTGCTGCAACGCGCCGAGAAAGCCTTACAAGATGCAAAACGTCAGGGCCGCGACTGTGCCAAAGGGCTGGAATTTGGGCTGGGTGCTTGAAGCTTAAGGGCTGCCGTTCAGTAGGGTCGCTGTTGAGTCAGTCTGCCGTTCAATAGGGCCGCCTTGCAATAGAGTTCATGCAAGATGCAGATTCGAGGTGGGGAAATCTCACTGAGAATTTGCATTTGGGAACTGGTCTTGACTATTAATTTTCGTTATATTACTTAATGAAGATATGTATCCACTTTAATCTCGTTTACCTCCAGTCGCACCCCCTATGAATACAATCCAGCGTGCCACCGGGCTATTGTCCGCCGTCCTCCGTCCAAACCTCACGCCGAACTATCCCTCACAACTTGCCTGGACAGTGCTTCGTGTGATTGCTGGTGTGGTGATGATCCATAACGGACTTGATAAGCTGTCCGACATTCCCAGCTTCGCAGAAGCCTATGTCAAGGTGATTGGGCTGCCGTTCCCGATTTTCTTCAGCTACCTTGCTGCCTACACCGAACTGCTGGCATCGCCTCTGGTGGCGCTAGGCCTGTTCACTCGCCCCGCTGCGCTGGGTCTGTTCTCGACGATGCTGGTTGCCATGTATCACCATGTCAAGGTGGCGGGCTTGAGCATTCCCTACCTGGAACTCTCGACGCTCTATGCAGCTGTGTTCCTGTTCTTCACCATCAACGGTGCGGGCCTGTTTTCGGTGGATGCGCTGCTGTCGGGCTGGCTGACGGCAATGTGGGGCGGCACTCCGGCCAAGTCCATTGCAGACTTGGAAAATGCCTACCAGCTTTCTGAAACGACTTCTAACAAATAAGGCTGCCGTTAAGCGCTCAGAAAGGTCTGCTAGAAAGGTCTGCTCGAACAGAGAAAGCAAAAAAAATGCGATCGCACTCATGAAAGGCGATCGCATTTTTTACAAGTTTTTTAACAAGCTTCTCACAGGTCAACCGGAAACGGGTTCACCTGAAGCCGTCAAGCGTCGCAAAGTCTTAGTACGCTTCTCCCTTCGAGCGAGCTTTTGCCTTAGCAGCACTCTTCTTCAGCGCGTCCAGACGCAGTTCGTAGCGGCGGCGCTCCTTTTTGTTCTTGCTTTGCTCTACCAGAATCTTGAGCGCACTGCCCAGGCTCTTGTAGGCATTGGGCAGAGAATAGCCAAAGCGCGTCGCTAGGGCGATCGCCTTTTCATCCGCTTCAATTGCCTCCCGCAGCGTCTTCTCGCCATTGTTTCGGGCATAGAGCCGCCAACCCGACACGCCGCACAGCCCCAGCGCCAAAAGCAGCAGCAGCCCATCTTGAACCCACAGTTCGCCAACCGCGCCGCCCAAGCCGATGGCCAGAGCCGCCATTTCCCAGCCATCCTTAGGAATGGTGTCGTTTTGGATGCGGGCCACCTCATGCCAGAACAGCAGGTTTCGCTGATCCAGCGCCAGCGCATCCCACTTGGCCAGATCGACTTGAACCTCGACCTGATCTTTGCCAATCTCCTCACTGGTGATCAGCGGCGGATTGACTCCAGGCGACGCTTCGATCGTTACCCAGCTCCGCAACTCAGGCGGCAGCAGCGATTTCAGTCGGCGCAGTTCGCTTAAATCGGCTCTGGCAGAAGCAGTTGCGTAAGAGGTCATAGGACTTGTCTGGACTTGTCTAAGGAGTATGGTCTAAAAAATATGGTCTAGTTTTGTCTACAGGAAAACCGGGAATCGCCAAGTACGCCACGAATCGGCCGTCACCCAATTCCCCGCAACTCTAAAACAGCACCCTCGTAAAGGTACTTTCATGCAGTATAGCGATCGCCCGCTCCAAATACATAGCCGGATCTCCGAACTTCAATCAGGCGACCAAGCGCCCCCAAAAAACCTCGTTCTCCCCTCTTCGTTCTCCCCTCTTCGTTCTTCGTTCTTCCCTCTTCATTCTTCGTTCTTCCCTCTTCTCCCTCTATCCTAGCTCGACCCACACGCGCCTCAACGAAACTCGCGAGTGCCATCACTAAACAGCCCCAGCAGCGGCCCCAAAATCATGCCAAAAATAAAGCCGCCCGCGTGGGCCCAGTAGGCAATGCCGCCTGTTTCCGCCGCAGTGGTCACGTTTAGACTGGCTAGACCAGAAAACGCCTGCATCACAAACCAAAAGCCCAGGAACAGCAGTGCCGGGATTCGGAAGGGAATCAAGATAATCCCCAGCGGCACCAGCGTTAGAATTCGCGCCTTAGGAAATCTCAAGATGTAGGCTCCCATCACTCCGGCGATCGCCCCACTCGCCCCCAGCGAGGGAATCTCTGATCCCGACGCAACAAACCATTGGCACAACGCCGCTAGTGCCCCGCAGGCCAGATAAAAAATCAAGAACTTGCCATGCCCCAGCTTGTCTTCAATGTTGTTACCGAAGATCCACAGGTAGAGCATATTGCCCGCTAGGTGCAAAAAGCCGCCGTGGAGAAACTGGGAGGTAAACAGCGTCACCCATTCTGGAACCGGGGTGGGGGACATTGCTGCCGTGCCATCTCCAAAGCTTGCCGTAAGCTGGCGAGGCACCACTGCCCAGGTTTGCAGAAACCGCTCCAGTTCTGGCTGCGACAGCGAAATCTCATACAAAAAGACCAGAATGTTCGCAATAATCAACCCGTAGGTGACATAGGGGGTGATTCGGGTTGGATTTTCGTCGTTTAAGGGAACCACAGGAAATTTTTCCGGCTAACTCATACCGAGTACTCTACTATGGGGACGCTCAGGGGGGAATATCTATTGCGAACGATATTGCTCAAGGTGCATCAAAACTTCCGGAGCATTCTCTCCAACAATTCAAGAACAATTAAGGCTTGTGACCCAGGAAAGGTCGATGGCAACCATCAACCAAGCTGGACTCACAAGCCCTAATTCTGAATCGATTTTGACTAGACTTTGACTAGAGTTTGACTAGAGCAAGCCATCCGTAGACGTGCGTCAAGCGCCACACATTTTGGAGCCACGGGTTGGAGCTAAGGCAAGGGAAACTAGCCTTCGACCGTGATCTTGCCCACCATGCCAGCTCCCCGGTGAGGAGCGCAGTAATAGGTGTAGGTTCCGGCAGGGAAATCACTAGAGAAAGTAATCTCGTAGGACTCGCCAGGAGAAAACATCAGCTGACTATGGCTCAGTTTATCGGCCAAATCTTTGCTAGCGCCGGGAACTTGCTTCTCATCAAACAGAATGTTATGGGGAGGGAGCTTGTTATTCACCCACTTCACGGTATCGCCAGGATGAACGGTGATATTGGCAGGCTCAAACTGGAGCAAGCCGCTATCGGCTCCCATCTTGACGGTGAAGGTTTCAGCCGCAGCGGGAGACACCACTGCCACAAAGCTGCCAACCATCAGCACAAGCGCGAAGAGGGCAAGACTTAGACTCCGTGAAATTTGAGCAATCAACTTCATGGTGACCTCGAAAATTTAAGTGTTAAGTCATGACCCACATAGCATTCTAGCCTGAAGCCGTCATTCTGAAGCAATCATAAAGCCCGTTCAAAAACAAAAATCCGTCGCGAGTTTGACCCTGTGTGGCAATTGCTGCTTCAGGCGATACGGGAATCTGGATTGCTTCGTAGACGGATTTGGGATTAGCGTCGCGGCTGAACGCGGAAGGGTGCTTAGCGAGTGGCGAAACGGCGCACCGCAAACAGGCTGCCGAGCAGCCCAACGGAGCTACCCAGGGCCAGCAATGCTAGCGGCAAGATGAGCGCTTTTTCTGGGCTGAGGCGGAGTCCTTCGGTCAAAAACTGAATGAAGTCTGCCTGCTGACTGAGCAGTTCATGAATAAAGCCCTGAACGCCCGAAATGAGGCCCCAGGAGGCGATCGCCCCCACCACGCCAAACGCTAGGCCCTGCAAAATAAACGGCAGATAGATCCAGGCAGACGTTGCCCCAACCAACTGCATGACCTCGATCTCGCGGCGGCGAGCCATGACAATCAGACGAATCGTAGTGGTTAGAACGGCGATCGCCGTCAGCGTCAGCACGGTAATAATCCCCGCGCTAATCCAGCCCAAGCCCTGATGCAGTTGAGCAATCCGGCGCACTGCCTCATCAACATACTGCACCGCATCCACCCCCGGCGTTTTCTCTAGCTGCTGCGCCAAGGCTGCCACGCTCTCAGAACTCCGCGCCCGCACCTTTAGCTCGTCCACCAGCGGGTTGCCATTTAGCTGCTGCGTCGCGCCGCGAATATCGGAGATGCCCAACTCCTTCACCAACTGCTCCCAGGCTTCCTCCTTAGACACAGCCACCACCTCTGCCACCTCCGGCATTGCCTGCACCTGAGGCGCAAGCGTGCTGGCCTGCACTCCCGACTGGAGGAATACAGACACCTGAAGCTGGCTGCCAAACTGATTGAGCAACCCTTCCAGTTGCCAGGATGCCTGCAAGCTGATGCCAAATAGGAATAGCAACACGGTCATGGTGCTGATGGCGGCCCAGTTCATCCAGCCGCCCCGCCGTAGCCCCAGCAGCGTCTCTCGCAGCAGATAATCCGATTTGGTGAAAAAGCCTAGCATGACGAAATCCCAGGATGTTGCACAAACTCCGATTCAGAAACTTTAGCGCAACAAACGTGGGATGACGTGTCAAGTTCTGTGATCGGCGGGCGGGCGTGATGGCGTGTTGAAGCGGGTTCTATCAGTCCGTCCCGTCCCGCCATCACCCTCCCGCCATCACCCTGCGCTCAGTCCCCCTGCAATCCCATTACGCTGCGATACCGTGCCTCCAGCGCATCCCGCGTTGGGGACTGCCGATCGACATCCCACTGGCTCCGGGCAAAGAGTTCTTGACGAAGCTGGTGGACATTTACCGTCGTCATGTTGCCGTCGGCAATTACCTGGCGGCCGCCTACCCAGGCGCTATGAACAGCCTGCACCGGGCGACCCAACACCAGCAGCCCGATGGGGTCGGTGCGCGGCAACAGCGACAGACTGGTGAGGTCATACAGCACCAGATCTGCCAGCTTTCCTACCTCTAGGGAGCCGATCTGGTCTTGCATTCCCAGCCCGGTTGCGCCGCCCAAGGCGGCCATGCTGACGGCCTGACGGGGTGTGATCCAGTGGCGATAGTCAAAGTCGGTGACGTTGTGCAAGATGGAGCCGATTTTGATCGCTTCGAGCAAGTCCTGGGAGTCGTTGCTGGCGGAGCCGTCGCAGCCAAAAGTAACGTTTACCCCGGCCTGCCGATATTTCAAGATTGGCGCAATGCCGCTGCCCAGGCGCAGGTTGCTGAGGGGATTGTGGACGACGGTGGATTTTGTGGCGGCGAGAAGCTGGATGTCGTGGTCGTTGAGCCAGACGCAATGGGCCAGGGAGGTGCGTGGCCCCAAGAACTCCAGCCGTTTCAGATATTCCACTGCCGTACAGCCGTATTTTTCTTCTGCCAGCAGCTTTTGGGCTTTGCTCTCTAGCAGGTGGGTGTGGCGGCAGAGTCCGTGGCGATCGCTCAGTTCATTGCACCCAGCAAACAGTTCGTCAGAGCAAAGCTGGGGCCCGGTCGGAGCCATCACAATATAGATACCGTCGTCGGGACGATGAAACTGGGCGATCGCCTCGCTCATCATCTCTAGCGTTTCTTGGGCTGTGCGGGCATACGGCTCGTAGACCTGAGCAGTTCCTCCCGTGGGAATGCTAGAGGGCAGCGACTGATCCTGAATCAGCGGCGCAACAAATGCGCGAATGCCCGCTTCACGATAGCCCTTCACCGCCGCGCCAATGGTTTCCAGTTCTTGACCCGGCATGATGGTCAGATGATCGACAACGGTGGTGCCCCCAGAGAGCAGGGTTTCCACCGCCGTACCAATGGCGCTCAGGTAGACTTGCTCTGGATCGGCGGGCGCAAAGTCGTAGAGTTCCGCCAGCCATAGCTCCAAGGGATAAGGCAAAATTGCCCCCCGCTGCCACAGTTCCGAGGAGTGGGTATGGGCATTGACAAACCCTGGCAACAGGAGCTTGTCGCGTCCATCCACAACGGTTCCCACGGGGTCAAGCTGGGGAGCAATATTCGCAATTCTCCCGCCCTCAATTTGCACATCTACCGTGTCATACCCCGTTTCACTTGCAATCCATGCCTGCCGAATCGTATAGCCTGTCAATGGTTTAACCCTCAGAATCGCTCTATAACAAAATCCTTGCGCTGGGTGCATCCCACTTTTGTAACCCTCACCCTAAATCCCTCTTCCAAAGCAGGAGAGAGAGGGACTTCCAATCCGGCTCCCCTTCTCCGTTTTTGGGAGAAGGGGCTGGGGGATGAGGGCAAACTTACAGAACTAGGATGCGCCCCCTTGCGCTTGCCTTAGGGTGTGCTTTGCAAAGCTAAAGCCTAAGAGGGTGTTTGAAAAGGTATCGCCTGTAATGTTAAGCACTCAGAGATCCCCCCTTAGCCCCCCTCAAAAAGGGGGGAAACCGCCTTAAAGTCCCCCTTTTTAAGGGGGATTTAGGGGAATCTTGCACGCTTTGCTACAAACAGTAGGACTTTTCAAGCATCCTCTAACAGCCCTTAAAGCCTAACAGCACAATTAGCCAACTGCCGCAACCCTCCTGAGAGGTATCACAAATGGCATTGAAATAGCATTCACAAAAGCATCCAAGACTTTTCAAGAATGCTGCCCCTGCACAGCAGGATTATGACATTTCTTGACTGCTATCCGCACGCGAGTTCCGTAAAGTACCTATTTCAAGGGATGCTCATTTTGCGCTAAAGTGACCGGATGTTTGTAGGGGAATACAGTTACTTTTAAGTTCCAACTTTCAAGTTGCAACTGGATATAAACCGTTCAAAATATCCAGTGCTTTGAGTAATTGATGATTAAAACTAGATTCAGGTCGGATTTAAGTCAGATTTAAGTCAGATTTAATGAATTCTCTGAATTACTGCCTACAAAACTATATTCTGTTTGTCTTTTCATCTACCTGTTCCCAACCATGCTTCAGTACATCACCCTCGACGGTCTACCCTGTGTTGCGCCCTATTGCCATGCGGTACGGGCAGGAGATTTTCTATTTGTGACGGGGCAACTCGCGGAAGACCCCAAGACTGGCGAGGTCGTGCGTGGCCCCATTGAGGAGCAGGCAGTGCGGGTGATGGAAAATCTGAAGATGGTACTGGAGGCTTCGGGTAGCAGCTTTAGCCAGGTAGTGATGGCGCGGATTTTTGTCACCGATTTTCGCTTCTACGACGCAGTTAATGATATCTACAAGTCGTACTTTGAATCAGGACGGCTGCCAGGACGCACCACGGTCGGCGTGTCGGCGCTGGCAGATTTTGGCGATGTCGAAATTGATTTGATTGCCTACTGCGGGGAGTAGGCTTTCGGGTGTATCTCACTATTTGTAACCCTCACCCTAAATCCCTCTCCCGCTTTGGGAGAGGGACTTCCAATCCGGCTCCCCTTCTCCCTTTTTGGGAGAAGGGGCTGGGGGATGAGGGCAAACTTGCATAACTGCGATGCGCCCTAGACTTTCGGGGTTGAGGATTAGGGATTGGCTCTGGGAACATAGCCAAAAGAGCCTGTCCCTGGTTTCGCAGTGCAACATCCCCAATCCCATCTAAAACTTGCAATCTAGAAATCTAAAATCAGCGTGGCACATTAAGCTTTGTGGTGCAAATCTGCCAATCGCAGAAGTGTCGGTGAATACTGAAGGCGATCGCCTTTTAGCGTAGGACTAGTCGATACTGGCTTGTCATAACAACTTTATAACAACTTTGGACGAGGTTTCCTATGCGATCGCTTGGCACGCCGCCCAACGCTTGGCTTGTCGATGCCCACAATGCTGACCTGACACGCCCGCCGCTCCCCCCCCGCCCGATCTCGCTCAAAGCAGACACCAAAACGCTGCGGGTCGATCTGGCGAAAGCGGCCATGCTGGTCATCGACATGCAAAACGACTTTTGCCATCCCGACGGCTGGCTAGCACACATCGGCGTAGACGTGACCCCCGCCCGCGCCCCCATTGGCCCGCTGCAAGGTCTACTGCCTGTGTTGCGTGGGTTGGACGTGCCTATCCTCTGGATCAACTGGGGCAACCGACCCGACCTGCTCAACATCAGCGCCGGACTGCGCCACGTTTACAACAGTTCCGGCGATGGCGTGGGGCTGGGCGACCCCCTGCCCAAAAACGGCGCACCCGTCCTGCAAAAAGATAGCTGGGCCGCCGCCGTCGTGGACGAACTGGAGCAACTGCCGCAAGATATCAAAGTCGATAAGTATCGCATGAGCGGCTTTTGGGACACGCCGCTCGACAGCATTTTGCGAAACCTGGGGCGGACGACCCTGTTCTTTGGCGGAGTCAACGCCGATCAGTGCGTCATGGCCACGCTGCAAGATGCTAACTTTCTTGGCTACGATTGCATTTTGGTTAGCGATTGCACTGCCACCACGTCGCCCGAATACTGCTGGCAAGCCACGGTCTACAACGTGAATCAGTGCTTCGGTTTTGTTACTCACTCTCACGCAATTCTGGATGCCGTGAAGTGAGTGATGGAGCAAAAACGAAAAACAAAATTCTTTCCTTCTTCCCTCCCCCCATGACTACCGAAACCTGCGTCATTCCGGTGATCAAAACGCCCAAGGACTATCAGGCGTTTCGCATTAGTCCACAGGATACAAATCGACTGGCGATCGTATTCGACCCCATCAGCGCAAATATGTCGCTGACCTATTGCGTGGAAATTTTTGACGTGGGTGGAAAAACGCCACCCAATCGGCATCAGCTTGCTGTGGAAATGTTTTTTGTGTTGAAGGGCCAGGGGCGAGCCACTTGCGACGGCAAAACGGTTGATATTTCAGCAGGAGACAGCATTTTGGTTCCTGCAACGGGCACGCATGAAATTGAAAACACCGGGTCGGGGCGGCTGTATGCACTCTGCATCATGGTGCCCAATGAAGACTTTGCCGAACTGATTCGCAGCGGCATCCCCGCAGAACTGGACGAGGAAGATCTGGCGGTGCTGCGCCGATCAGACGGGCTGCGGGTAAGCTAGGGCCGACATTGCGGTCAAGCTCTGGCAGGGAAATCTTGCCTCCCAAGCGGCGACAAACCCCTTCACACTCCGTAGCAAAATTTTGCTTGCGCCGATCAGGGGTATCCACTACAATCGTCCATCAAGCTGTGATTTTTCCAAGGCGCAGCTTATCTTCACTCCCCGAAAATTTGGCCGGTTCGTCGATTACGGCATTGGTAGATGCGCCAACACCTACCAACGCCTGACCCCAGGACAGTAGTGGCTGTCTCAGGGCTTTGCCTATTGTATGGCCGCCTTGAAACCTGCTTTGCGTCGTTTGGGCGGCCATCTTTTCGGGGTTTCCCTACCTTGTTTCCAGGAGGAAACCCCAAATGCTGAAAATTCAATACACCTGGTCGTCCCCACTCTCGGAGGCGACCCAGTTTTCGCTGCCCCCGCTCACCTGCGAACTGCCCCACCGCCGCCGCCTGCGCCACTGCATCATCGGCCTGCCCGAAGACGCTCAGATGGCGATTGACCGGCTCCACCTGCTCCGCTACGCCGAACGCTTCGAGTGGACGAACGCCCTGGATTTCCCGCCCCACGGCATCGTCCTCGACGGTCGCCCCGGCGAAGTGCTGCGCTACCTGCACCGCGACATCCGCAGCAACCCTGGTGCAACCGAGTAAGAACAGATAAGGAGGATTTTGGGTTTTAGATTTTAGCAGGGCATCCCCTCAATCCAAAATCCAAAATCCCCAATCCAAAATCCCCAATCCAAAATCGTTAGTGTCCTTAGTTTTTCGCTACCTCGATCTGGCAACTGCTGAAACCCTTACAGCATGGTTGTTCTTGATTGATCATTTTGAGGGTGGCGAATAAATCGGGACACTAACAATAGTCGAAAAACTTGTCTCTTGGAGCCGCTAATATCACTATCGTATAGTTGATAGAGTAAATAGCTTCAGAAGATAGAACGACGAAGGACGAATGACTAGCAAAGCAATCAGCCATCCCTTCTAGCCGCTTTTCAATAGATTTCATCTTGGGGTTTGAATATAAAAATCCCTGAGTCTCAGAAAAACTCAGGGATTTTTCTTCCAGATCGGTAAGTTTCTATCGATTTTGAGTTGCCTTTTCCAGGGCACGCTCAGCTTTTTCTTGAATCGTCACTGCCTGACGAGAATTGGATGGACGATTCATCTTATCTACATCAGCATTTTCCTGAACTTCATTGATTCCCTTGCGGGCGCGATCTTGCACTTCTTCCATGCTTTGCAGACCCGAATCCAGCGCTTCTTCTGCTTTTTCGTAGATTCCATCCAGCTTTTCTACGCCTTCGTTGGGTGCGCTAGACTGATTGCCAAAGCCAAATGCAAGAGCAGGCGAGGCGGTAAACAGCATCAGGACGACAAACGAAAAGGCGATCGCCACTTTATAGATCGACTGCTTTAGTTGGTTCCAAGTTTTCATGGGAGTTCCTCCAAGAGTTACAATTCGTCAAGCCTGACTCAATCGAACTGCGCTAATTGAATTAGATAGTTGGACTTAGAAATCCACTTAATTCATACGCACCGCTTGACTCATTTGAATCATTTTTGAATCATTGAGTGACTCATTTATCCTGCACTTAGTTATACGCTGGATGCCCCTTGTTTCAAATCAATCCCTAGAGCGAAAGCGGTCAGATTTTTACAGTTTTTTTCTCAGCAGAGCGGCGGATTAAATCTTGCCAAATCAGATTGAACTTCCCCCTAAAGGAGGAGACAATAGAGGCGACCCGATAGCGACTAATTCCTGAAACCTAGAGGCATTCATGCTTTCTCGCCTTCTCTCAATGGTTAGAACAAACAGAGTTAGAACACGCATAAAAGTGAGTGCGCTCCGCCAAGTAGCAATGCTGGGAATCGCCGCCTGCCTCAGCCTCGGAGTGTTGCAATCTTCTGCTGGGGCAGCGCCGATTCGCTTTGCCTCGTTCAACGCCTATCTCAACCGCGAAGCAGAGGGACAACTGCTGGCGGATCTGGCAACGCCCGACAATCCGCAGGTGCAGGCCGTCGCCGAAATCATCCAGCGGGTGAACCCTGACGTGCTGCTGCTGCTGGAGTTTGACTATGACCCGACGGGTGAAGCCGTGCGTCGCTTTCAGGAAAATTATCTCGCTGTGGGACACAACGGCGCTGCGCCCATCCGCTTTCCCTACGTCTATCTCGCGCCCAGCAACACGGGCATTCCGTCTGGCTTTGACCTGGATAATGACGGGCAGGTCAGCACCACGCCGGGGACTCGCGCCTACGGAGGCGATGCGTTTGGGTTTGGGCTGTTTCCTGGGCAATATGGCATGGTGCTGCTGTCGAAATACCCCATTGTTCAGGAGCAGGTGCGGACGTTCCAGATGTTTTTGTGGAAAGATATGCCCGGTGCGCTGCTGCCCAGCGATCCGGCGACTCCCAACGCGGGTGACTGGTATTCCCCAGAGGAACTGGCGGTGTTTCGGCTGTCGTCCAAAAACCACTGGGACGTGCCGATTCTGATTGGCGATTCGCAAAGCGATCCCGGCGGGAATCGCACGATTCATGTCCTTGCCAGCCATCCCACGCCGCCCGTGTTCGACGGGCCCGAAGACCGCAACGGCCGCCGCAACCACGACGAACTGCGGCTGTGGGCAGATTACATTACGCCCGGCCGCGCCGACTATCTCTATGACGACCGGAGACAGCGGGGCGGTCTGAGCGACACGGCTTCGTTTGTGATTATGGGCGACCTGAACGCCGACCCCATCGATGGCGACGGAATGCCGGGGGCGATCGCCCAACTGCTCGACCATCCCCGCGTCAATGCCGACCTCGCGCCCAGTAGCGCAGGCGGACAGGCAATCGCCGCCGCCAGCACCGCCATCGGCCCCACCCGCTTCCACACCGCCAGCTTCGGTCGCCAGAGCCTCCGCCTCGACTATGTGCTGCCCTCGACGGATCTCCGGGTCGTCGGCGCGGGTGTTTTCTGGCCCGCGCCGGGTGATCCCCTGTTCCGATTGGTGGGCGATGGCGATCCGATTATCAGTTCCGACCATCGCCTGGTATGGGTGGATGTAGAAATTTAGCCGCTAGTCCGTCGGCGGGTGCGTGGAAAATACATAAATCCGCTGGGTTGCCAGATTTGTAAAGACCTCCGACGGACGCACTGGCTCGGCGCTGTCGTCCCGCTTCAGTCGAAAGATTTGGCGATCTAGTTGCACCTGCAAGTTAGTCATGGGGTCGCCACCCGCAGACACCAGAAACTCTAGCTGCTGCACAGTCGGCCAGGCGGCAACCTGGTCGAGAATTTGGGCGATCGCCCGTTTCGCGGGATGCTCTGGCTGCTGAAACCAGTCGGGGCTAGCGGTCTGCGATTGTCCAAAACCCAGATGCACGATCAGCGACGACTGGTTAAAGAGGGCGATCGCCACTGGCCGCGCCTCTTCCTGCACCAGCAGATCGTGGGCCTTGGCCAGATAGCGCAGTTTCTCCAGCCGATCGTAGCGCTCCGTTACCGAGGGGTCGTCTTCCCAGCGAATCGCCAGCGTCAGCAGGTAGGTTTGCAGCAGCAGATGGCCCAGTTTCTCTGCTTTCGTCGCTAGATAATCAGCATTAAACGGCGTCGCCTCGATCAGCAGCGGCACCCGGCTCACCATCTCCAGCCCGTAGCCCTTGAGGCCAGCAATCTTGCGCGGATTGTTGGTAATTAGGCAAAACTGGCGAACGCCAATGTCGTTGAGAATCTGTGCGCCCATGCCATAGTTGCGTTGGTCGGCCGGGAACCCCAATCGCTGGTTTGCCTCCACTGTGTCCAGCCCCAAATCTTGCAGCGAGTAGGCCTTTAGCTTGTTAATTAGCCCAATGCCGCGCCCCTCCTGCCGCAGATAGACCACCACGCCCGCACCTGCGTTCTCAATCATCTTCAGCGCCGCCTGAAGCTGCATCCGGCAGTCGCACCGCAGCGACCCCAACGAATCTCCAGTGAGGCATTCTGAATGCACGCGCACCAGCACCGAGCGGTCTTTGAATGTCTCCGGATCGCCTTTCACAATTGCCACATGCTCGGAATTATCCAGCAGATTTCGATAGGCATAGATTTTGAAGTGCCCAAACTGCGTTGGCAGATCCGCCACCGCCTCGCGATGCACAAACCGCTCATGCTGGAGCCGATAGCTAATCAAGTCGGCAATGCTGATCAGCTTTAGCCCGTGCCGCCGGGAATATTCCACCAACTCTGGCAGCCGCGCCATTGACCCATCAGGGTTTTGGATTTCGCAGATCACGCCCGCCGGATACAGACCCGCCAGTTGCGCCAGGTCTACGCCCGCTTCTGTGTGACCGGCCCGCTTCAGCACGCCGCCTTCCTTTGCCCGCAGAGGAAAAATGTGGCCGGGTCGGCGCAGGTCGCTGGGCTTGGTTAGCGGGTTCAGGGCAATTTGAATCGTGCGGGCGCGGTCTTCGGCGGAGATGCCTGTGGTTACGCCGAGGTGGGTTGCGCCGTCGATGCTGACGGTAAAGGCGGTCTGCTCGCTTTCGTCAGTGTAGCTGCTGACCATCAGCGGCAGGTCAAGCTGGTCGAGCCGTTCGCCGGTCATGGCCAGGCAGATCAGCCCCCGCGCTTCCACGGCCATAAAGTTGATCATGTCGGGCGTGGCGAACTGGGCAGCACAGACGAGATCGCCTTCGTTTTCGCGGTTTTCATCATCGACCACGACGATCATTCGACCTGCCTTGAGATCGGCCAGGGCAGACTCGATCGAGTCGAATTGGAATGCAGGAGCGGGTTGAGCGGGTGTAGCGGCAGGCGTAAGCGGTTCCACGAGAAAATTCCTGATTGAAGAGAGAAAAATAGAGGTTGGTAAATAGGGCCGTCTCAGCAGTGGAGTCGGGCTGAAATTAGGCTCAAATGTAAAGTTCTCTGAAGCGATCGGCTAAATCGATTGTATCTCTTTCGGCTAAACCATTGACAAGCGGGGCGCTATGATGGGGGCGGTTTACGCTGCGGGCAGGTTTATTTGCAGCAGTTGGCAAAAAATGCTAGCGAGTATGAATCCGGTGCGGTCAAGGCAGGCTGGCTCTGCGGGGCGGCTCGATTTCCCAAAAATCTTTCGTTTTTCTGGATAGCGCAAAAGGGCAGGGTGTTTTATGGTTAACCTACTGATTTATGAATTTTAGGACTTACGCAGTTGGACAATTTTTCGCGGGCGCAGCCTGCGAAAAATTGTCCAAAATCCAGAAAGCCTATCGCAAGTGCGTAAGTTCTGAATTTGTAAGCTAGTTGAACGATTTGAATTGAACGATTTGAATGATTCTCGTTTTTGGGTTGGGGCTGGGCATCACCCGATCAGGCGATGCAGGGTATCGAGGTTTATCTGGAGGTTTGTCTTTTGAGATGCCTCTCCGAAGCATCTGTATAGGCACCCGTCATATACACCCGTCGATCAATGGCGGAATGCTGAACGATGGAATGCTAAACCTGATTTTTGCAGCCGTTGAGGCTGAACCTGTTGAAGTGAAAACTGCTGAGGCTAGCGTTGTATAAGGGCAATCATCATGGGTGATTCAGAACGTATTCCCGTCGGCATTGTGGGCGCGTCGGGCTATGGCGGCATTCAACTGGTCCGGCTATTGCTGGAGCATCCCAAGCTGGAGTTGGCGTATCTGGGTGGCGAAAGCACGGCGGGCAAGCCGTTTGCAGAACTCTATCCCCATCTGGGGCATCGAGTGAATCTGTCGGTCGAGTCGGTAGATGTGGAGGCGATTGGCGATCGCTGCCAGGTTGTCTTTCTCTCCCTACCCAATGGCCTCGCCTACAAGATGGCTCCGCGCCTGCTGGAAAAGGGCTGCAAGGTGCTGGACTTGTCTGCCGACTATCGGTTCAGCGATTTGCAGACCTATAAGACCTGGTATGGGGGCGATCGCGACGATTTTGCGGTTGCGCCCAGGGCGGTGTACGGGCTGCCAGAGCTATACCGCGATCGCATCGCCGAAGCCCAACTCGTCGGCTGTCCCGGCTGCTATCCGACTGCCAGCCTGCTGGGCCTTGCGCCGCTGCTCAAGCAAGGGCTGATCATTCCCGAAACGGCCATCATCGACGCAAAATCGGGCACCTCCGGCGGCGGTCGCCAGCCCCCCAAGGTGGACATGCTGCTGGCCGAAGCCGACAGTTCCTTCCGCGCCTACAACGTCGGCGGTCGCCATCGCCACACGCCCGAAATCGAGCAGGTCTGTAGTGACCTGGCTGGGCATGAGGTGCTGGTTCAGTTTACGCCGCATCTAGTGCCGATGGTGCGCGGTATTTTGGCAACGATTTACGCCACCATGCGCGATCCGGGGCTGGTGCGCGACGACTTGCACACTATCTATTCTGCGTTCTACCGCAATGCGCCGTGGGTGCGCGTGTTGCCCAGCGGCACCTATCCCCAAACCAAGTGGGCCTGCGGCACGAACCTCTGCTACATCGGCATCGAACTAGATTCGCGCACGGGCCGCGTGATCGTCATGTCTGCCATCGACAACTTGCTGAAAGGACAGGCGGGGCAGGCGCTCCAGTGCCTTAACCTGATGATGGGCTGGGAAGAGACGCTGGGGCTGCCACAGTTGACGTTTTATCCCTAGCGTTTTAGCCCGTAGCTGCTGGAAGCTCTCCCTCAGGTTGTATAGCCTATCCCCATGCGCCAGGTTCTCGCAAATTGGATTTTAGGAGTTCATCCCTACAACACCTGCTTTGCCTTCAATTGGCACAATGTTCGCCACATTCGGCGATTTTTGGAGCGCACAGTGGCCCAAATTGAGGGGTCTAATTTGCGGTTGGCGGATGTGGGGGGTGGGCGATCGCCCTATTTTCCCTTTTTTGCGTCCAAAACATCGGAGTACCTTGTTGTTGACTTGGCAGATGCGCTGCCGCTGGGCGAAACGCGGCCGATCCAACAGCGAGTCGGGACGGCAGAGGATATTCCTTTGGGCGATAGTGAAGTTGATATCGTTTTGTGCAATCAAGTGCTTGAGCATGTTCTTGATCCAAGCCAAGCGATGCGTGAGATGGCTCGAATCCTCAAGCCGGGTGGCTACTTCATTGGCAGCGTTCCCCATGTCAGTCCAGTTCATTTAGAACCGCACGACTATCGCCGCTACACTGCGCTGGGTATCAAGCAACTGCTTCAGCAGCAAGGTTATTGCGACATCCACATTGAAGGGAATGGGGGAGTCTTCAGAGCGGCTGCGCTGATGATTGCGATGGATCTGCTGCTCAGCCAGCGTAAACCCGGCGTTTCCCAGCAGTTTAATGCAAATATGGCGCTGTTGCTGTCTCCAGTGATTGCCGTCCTTAACTTATCTAGTCTGTTGGCAGATAAGCTGTTGGGCGATCGCCAGCGCACGCCGGCCAATCTCTGCTGGATTGCGCGAAAAAAATGACTTTTTTCTTTACAATGACTCATTTAAGATGAGGGATCTTGTGGTGTGGAGATGAGGGTTGGGCGATCGCCCCCATTTCACCAATCGCATCTGCTATTATGCCGAACTGGAAGTGCAAAATTCTGAGTTTACAAACTCAACCCCCTCATCCGTACTTAATTCAAAGACGGGTCAACGATTCCAGCCGACGACTCTGTGAGAATTTTGATCTGATCTTCTGAGTTTTCTCAAGGTTGTGTTAGGGTAATTCAAACTCACGGCACAGAAATCATTTTCTAAGCGCCTTAGCTGTCTTAACTGTCCTATCTGCTGGATGGATATTTTGGACGGAGATGTGGTGTTGTGAAAAATGTTGTGAAGGGCACCTCGATTAATTGCCTTATTGAGAATTTTAGGAGTCTGAAACTCTCGTTTTCTTGTAGCCATTCTCAAGAGGATCTGAATTTTTCGAGGTGCCCTGAAATCTGTCAGGGCGATCGCCCCATAATATCACCCTGTAAATTTTTGAATTCGCTCTTATTTTTGACGTGATAGAAACCGCTCCCACCTGATGACTATCCTGCACCAAAACGAAACGTCCCAACAGCAAATACACTCCTCCGTTTCAATTGCGCCCCACAGCACCGAACTGCTCAGCTTCAACACATCACGACAATCGGCTGATGCCCTCCTGCGAGGCCCAAAGCCGACAGTCAATGCCTTTGAAGTCACGCTGGAGCGGCTCAGTTCAGCGGTGAAGATGGGGCTGTATGAACCCGGCGATCAACTGCCGAGCGAACGGGAAATAGCCGAGATTATGGGCGTGAGTCGGGCTACCGTTCGAGAGGCAATTCGCCTGATGACCGAGCAGGGCATTTTGGTAGCGCGTCGGGGACGCACGGGGGGCACCTTTGTTTCCAAGCACCCGGTGCCCGAAACATTACAAAATCTGCGGACCCGCCTTAGCGCAAAGGGAACCTCCATTACAGGCATTTTGGATCATCGGCTGGTGGTGGAGTCGGGCGTGGTAGAGCTAGCCGCTCAACGGGCGACCGACGAGCAAAAGTGGGAACTACAAGCGCTGGTTAACGCAATGGAGCAAGCAAACAACCATGCAGAATATCGCAAGCTAGATACGCGATTTCATCTGCTGATTGCTGCTGCAACCCAGACCGATCGGCTGTCGTCGGTTGTTGCAGAGATTCATGCTGAACTGTCGGATTTGCTGACGGCTGCGCCCTATAGCAAATCCCAATGTCTCCATGCCAATGATCAGCATCAGCAGATCGTGGATGCCATCTGCCTGGGACGACCCGACCTCGCCCGCATCAAGATTCAGGAGCATATTTTGGCGACTAACAGCTACTTGAATGCTCTGCTATGAAAGTTGATTTGAGGTATTTTGAGATATTTTGAGATATTTCTAGAGCAACTTCTACGCCTGGAAACTTTTGCATTTGCCGTTTGCATTTGATGTCTTGAGCAGACTAGGGCAAGTCTTGAACACGAGCCATTGGCATAGAAGTGGGCTTCGTAGTGGGCTTCGTTGCTTATCGGCTCATTTCAATGCTTTTGGCGATCGCCACACATCGCTATTACTTTTTAAGGTGTATCTTTTTGTGTATCTTTTTAAGGTGTCTCTTAGGTTGGATCACCAGAATCCAGACTTTGTAGCGCTAGCTACGGAAGCATACGGAATAACCGCATACTTTTAGCTCTGAGGTTGAATGGAATAGATTCAGACCTTTGGGTGGGCGCTGCTTTTTTGCTTTTGCATCCACGTCCACTCAGAACATTCAATCTATATCGCTCGCATGGTTCACATTGGCATGGCTGCGTTATTGGTTTATATCGTTGATTTGTGCTTGATTTGCGCTGCTGCAATCCGCTTGAACAATGGGTTGAAAATGTCCCGACCGTGGACTTGATACAGACTTGATGCAGACTTGATACAGATGGTGATAGTGTGACGCAAGGTTTTGTGACGCAAGATTTATTGATTGGAGGCGATCGCCTACCCGCTGACTCAGGGCAATATACCGAACTCATCGACCCCGCCACAGGTGATGCCTGGATCAAAGTCGCCGCTGCCACAGCCGATGATGTCGATCGGGCCGTGCAGGTTGCTGACCAAGTGCGATCGCCCTGGCGCAGCGTCAATAGCCGCGATCGCACCCAACTGTTGCTGAAGCTGGCGACCCTCATCCGCGAAAATTTGGAACCGCTGGCCCAACTGGAAAGCCGCAACGTCGGCAAGCCCATCCGCGATGCCCGCGACGAGGTGAACCTGGCCGCAGACTGCTTCGAGTATTACGCCGGAGCAGTGAATAAGATCGGCGGACAGACAACTCCTGTGGCTGCGGCGGGCACCCATCTAACCTTTCGAGAACCCATCGGCGTGTGTGGGCTGATTGCGCCGTGGAACTTTCCCATCGCCATCACCGCCTGGAAGGTCGCGCCTGCCCTAGCAATGGGCAATCCAGTGGTGCTAAAGCCTGCAACCCAAACGCCGCTCACAGCGCTGCGGTTGGGCGAACTGGCCCTAGAAGCAGGCATTCCGCCCGGTGTGTTTAACGTGGTTCCTGGTGCGGGATCGGTGGCGGGCGAGGCGCTGCTGCGGCATCCGCTGGTGCGAAAGATCTCCTTCACTGGCTCGACTGAAATTGGAATGCACGTCATGCGGACTGCGGCAGACGACCTCAAGCGTGTGACGCTGGAACTAGGCGGCAAGTCGGCGAATCTGGTGTTTGCCGATGCGGATCTGGATCTGGCGGTTCCCAAGGCAATGTGGAGCGTGCTGGGCAACGCCGGGCAGGACTGCTGTGCGCGATCGCGCCTGTTGATTCAGCGCCCGGTTTACGACGAGTTTTTGCATCGCCTAACGCAGCAATTCCAGGCGCTCCGAATTGGCCCACCGCTCGACGAATCGACGGAAATTGGTACGCTGATTTCCAACCAGCAGCGCGATCGCGTGTTGGACTATATCGCGCTGGGGCAGCAGGAAGGCGCAACCCTGCTCTGCGGCGGCACAGTGCCCACGGAATCCCCGCTCGACCGGGGCGCGTACCTCACGCCTGCCCTCTTCGCCCACGCCACGCCCAATATGCAAATTGCCCAGGAAGAAATCTTTGGCCCGGTTCTCTGCGCTATCCCGTTTGACACCGAGGAAGAAGCCGTGGCGATCGCCAACACCAGTCTCTACGGACTCTCTGGCTCTATCTGGACCCGCGACATCGGCCGCGCCCTCCGCGTTGCCCGCGCCATCGAAACGGGCGTTCTCTCTATCAACACGGGCCACAGCGTCCACCTGGAAGCCCCCTTCGGCGGCGTGAAGCACAGCGGCATCGGTCGCGAACTGGGACTCGCCGTGTTAGATCATTACAGTGAGTGGAAGAGTGTCTTCATTGCAGAGTGATGGAGCGTCCGTCTCTTTGTCACTTCTCTAGCCCAACACTCCCCATTCTCTAATCCTTCTATTTTGTATTCCTTTATGCATTCTTCTTCTCGTGGCCGATTGACTGTCGAAACGCTGACGCAGCTTGTTCAGGATGAGCAGATTGAAACCATCCTCACCGTGTTTCCAGACCTCTACGGACGGCTGATCGGCAAGCGGATCACGGGCGATTTTTTTGTGAACGACGTGCTGCAAGATGGCGTTCACGCCTGCGATTATTTGCTGGCCTG
The DNA here is from genome assembly GCF_032705245.1 of Thermoleptolyngbya oregonensis NK1-22. Classification (GTDB taxonomy): domain Bacteria; phylum Cyanobacteriota; class Cyanobacteriia; order Elainellales; family Elainellaceae; genus Thermoleptolyngbya; species Thermoleptolyngbya sichuanensis. The sequence goes on along the minus strand of NZ_CP053540.1, from coordinate 4,602,086 downwards.
CGACATGGAAATGGACCCGGTTCCGGGATACAGCTTCACCAGTTGGGCCAGTGGCTATGGCGACTTTCGCATGATTCCTGATCTGAGTACGCTACGAGTTGCGTCTTGGCTAGAGAAAACGGCGATCGTGCTGTGCGATGTTTACAACGAAGAAGAGGATGTGCGGGTTGAGATTGCGCCGCGCAGCCTGCTGAAGACGCAGGTAGAACGGGCCAAGTCGCTGGGCTATGTTGCCAAAGGGGCCTCGGAACTGGAGCTATACGTCTTTGCCGATTCCTACGAAACCGCACGGCAAAAGAACTATCATGACCTTCAGCCCATCGGCAGCTACATTGAGGATTATCATATCTTCCAGGGCACCAAGGAGGAGTTTCTCATTGGCTCAATCCGCAAGCATTTGGAGCGATCGGGAATTCCTGTCGAGTTCTCGAAGGGCGAATGGGGGCCGGGGCAGCAGGAGATTAACTTACGCTATGCAGATTTTTTGGAAATGTGCGATCGCCACATTCTCTACAAGCACGCCGCCAAGGAAATTGCCTGGCAAAACAACGTCGCCGTTACGTTCATGTCCAAGTGGGACGAGCGCTACGCCGGGTCGAGTATGCACCTGCACGCCAGCCTGTGGGATCAGGAAGGTAAGATAGCGCTATTCCCCGGTGAGGAAGCCTTCGGCCCGGTGCATAGTTCGCCGCTGTTTCGCTGGTTCCTCGGCGGCTGGATGGCGCATATCCGCGAAATCTTCCCGTTCTACGCGCCCTATCCCACATCCTACAAGCGCTACGTAGCAGGTTCCTTCGCGCCAACGGGCATTGCCTGGTCCTATGACAACCGCACAGCGGGCTTTCGCATTTTGGGACACGGCCCCTCGCTGCGGCTAGAGTGTCGCGCACCGGGAGCCGATGCCAATCCTTATCTTGCCTTTGCTGCCACCCTCGCTGCTGGACTCGACGGCATCAAAAACCAGATCGAGCCGCCGCCGATGTTTGAGGGCGATGTGTACGAGGCACGGGATTTGCCGCAGGTGCCCCACAGCCTGAATGAGTCTATTCACGAACTGGAAAAGAGCCAGTGGGCGCGGGACACCTTTGGCGAAGCCACGATTGACCACTATCTGCACTTCTTCAAAACTGAGCAGCGCAAATTCGATGAAGTGGTGACGAGTTGGGAGCGGGCCCGCTATTTTGAACGGGCCTGATCCCCCTCTAATCCTCTGTCGATCAGCGAACGCCTAGCACCTGCTTTGCCCGGTTCAGGTATTTTTGGCGATCGGCCAGACCGTTGCGCCCACCGTTCACCACGCGGGTTACAGCAATCAGGTCGTCGCGGTCAGCGTGTTGGTTGATGTTGCGGGTTTGCCAGAACCACCCGGCGGCAGTGACGGCATACTGCGGCGACGCAACTAAATCGGGATTTGCTACAAAATCGACCCCCATTGCTCTGGAAAACTGAGCATAGTTGGAGCGACCCGTTAGCTGAATTACGCCGCGCCCCATATAGCGTGCGCCATCGCCCGGTTGCGTGTTGCCAAGATTTCGCGCTAGGCTCGACGGCGGCTCGTAGCGGCGCTGGGCATCTGTTGGGCCCCAGATTTCGCGCAGATAGCGGAATCCCCCGCTTTCGTGCAACACCTGACCAAAGAAATGGGCCATTCGCAGGGGAGTGTTGATTTCAAATCGCTCGAAGGTGGCGTTGATGCCGGGGGTCATGGCAATTACACGATCGCGCAATTGGCTAGAGCCGATGATCTGCAAAATCTGATCTGTCGTAACGAATTGCCGTTTCGCGGGGGGATAGTTGGCCTGAGTATTCGGCGGCGGGGGCTGGGGCGGTGCGTCCTGAGGTAAGATAAACAGTCGCACGTAGGGTAAGGTTCCGGCAGGACGGGCAGGCAAATCGGAGAGCAGTCGGATAAACGAGTCGATTTCTCCATCCAGCGCGTGTAGTTCTGGCTGTTTCATCAGCAGCTCTCGCAGGCGATCGCTCCCCCCATCTCGATAATGGGCCATGGTGAACGTTGTGCCGTAGATGCCGTGATAGGGATGGGCACTGGCAGGCGCAGGCGGCAACCCCGTGAGCTGACGAATCGCCCGATCTAGGAACCGATCGGCATCGTGGGGCTGGGGTGGTAATTGCAGCAGAAGCTGCTCAAAGCGACTAATTCCGTAATCTCGATACGTCTTGAGTTTTGCGCTATCCAGCGTAGGCGCAGGACTGGCAGCGCTACTGGGTGCGGAATTGGTCGCATTATTAACCGAAGCATTAGTCATGGCGATTTCCCTGATTTTGAAGTGATGACAACACAGCGTGCGATCGCGCCTACGGGGGCAAGGCTAAACGAGCGATCGCGGCGGCGCGTTTTTGATTAGTTTGATTAGCAGATGCGTGCTGAATGACTTAGTTTAGAATGCCCAAACTCACGTCCGCAGCACAACGACCCGCTATGAAATCAGTCTTCACACGGCAATCTTGTGTTTAAGCGGTCAAGTCAATCTGGAAAATCCTACAGCCAACAGCAATCTGCTTGGTCAAACAAGCTGCCTGGTCAATCCTGAATCGCAAACTCGAACCTGTGAAACGGCACTTTGAAGGGGTGAAATGATGTGAAACGGTGTCCAGCGCATGTTGTGCCGTCTTGCCAGATACTTCACGCTCTGGCCGTAGAATTCCAGACAAAGACTTGACCCGTTTCCCAATTAGCTAGAAATCGGCCAGAAATCGGCTAAAAAAACTGGCTACACACCAGATGCAAGAAGGCCAACTCCAGCCAATAGACGCAGACTCAATGGACACAACTGGACTCGAACCAGTGACCCCCACGATGTCAACGTGGTGCTCTAACCAACTGAGCTATGCGTCCTGAACAGTCTACTAATATAGCAGCCTTGGGCGATCGCATCAAGCTTTTTGTCCCCAATTTTACAGAACGCTGGCTGAAATGCTTTTTCTGCCTGGGGTTCACGCTTTGCCGTCCCACTGCTGCTTCATCCGCTCGATGCGCTCTAGCAGGCTCTCGTTCGACAGGCGCGAGTTGAGCCGCTCCACCAGCAGCGGAAAGGCAAAGGGCGACGGGCGCTTGGTGGTTTGCCACACCAGAGAGAGCGATCGCACTCTATCCAGCGTTTTGGCCAGCCGATGCACCTCCAGTTGATCAGTGAGGACTTCTTGCTCTGCCTGCTTCAGCAGCAAGTTATCCGGTTCATATTTGGAAAACACTTCGTAAATCAGCGACGAGCTGACCTGGAGTTGCCCTGCCGTCTTTTTGGCAGAGGGATAGCCCTTGAACACCAGCCCAGCAATCTGGGCAATGCCGCGAAACTTGCGAGCAGTGAGTTCCGACAGGTTGAGGCTGGCGCGAATGTCGGCTTCCAGATTTTCCAGGCTAAAAAAGTCTTCGGAAAACAACTCGCGAAAGGGATAGTCTTTGGGCGCGAGGATTTCAAACCCGTAATCATTCACGGAAATCGTAAACGTTGCCTGCTTTTGTCGCGCAAACCGATAGCCCCACAAAAAGCCCAGCCCCTCATGCACAAAGCGCCCTTCAAAAGGATAAACATAAAGATGCTGTCCTTCACGGGTCTTGCAGGTTTCAATCAGCAACTCGGTTGCGGCGGGCAAATGGGATATGCGCTGTTGAGCAGACAGAATTGGTTTCAAGCAGGTCAGTTCTAGATTCGTGCTTGCATCCTGGCTCCGTTCAATTTCACGTCTCAGGTGCATACTCAGCGTGTCGGATATTGCGAGATTTCCGCCACCCCAGGTGGGTGTTACGGTAGATTTCTTGCTTGTGCTTTTGACATACACCACCATGTCTTTCATCTGAAAAAACTCAAGCTGTCGCCCTGCAAAAAAGAACACGTCGCCCTTTTGCAGCTTGGATGCAAAGTTTTCCTCAATCGTGCCAATCTTGCGGCGATTGGTGTACTGAATCTGTACCGACTGGTTCGAGGTAATTGTTCCGATACCCATGCGATGCATTCGGGAAATTTGCAGGTCGGTGACACGATAGCGGTCATCCTCCAGCGTGATTTTTCTGTACCTTGGGTAGGCGCTGAGCGACTTCCCACCCTTTTCCAAAAAGTCGAGTATCCAGGTAAATTCGGCATCCGTTAAGCGTTCGTAGGATACTGTTTTGCGAATGGTGGAGAGCGTGTCGGCAGGCGTGAAACCATCTCCACAGGCCAGGGTGACTAGGTGCTGAATTAGCACGTCGTAGGGCTTGTGGAGCGGGCGGCGCACTTCGATATCGCCCTGGGCCAATCCATTGCGAAAAGCAGAAATTTCTAATAGCTCCAGCGAGTTGGTCGGCAGGAAGAAAATCTCGGACGTGCCTGCGGGGACGTGGGCCGATCGCCCGGCCCGTTGCAACAGCCGAGCCAGGTTTTTGGCGCTGCCAATTTGCACGACCCGCTCCACGGGCTGAAAGTCTACGCCCAAATCCAGGGACGAGGTGCAGACGACCCATTTGATGGCCCCAGTTTTCACGGCTGCTTCGATCGCCTCTCGTTCCTGCACGTCGATGGAGCTGTGGTGCAGCGCAATGCGATCGCCCTCTTCGGGCAGAGCAAACGTGAGCGCCTGATACCACTTTTCTGCTTGGGCGCGGGTGTTGGTGAAAATCAGCGTGGAGGTTTCGATATCCAGTGCGTCTACGAGTTCCTGAAACATTCGCAGGCCCAAATGCCCCGCCCAGGGAAAGGTGTCTACCGAGTCGGGCAAGATACTGCGAATGATCGTTTGCCGCTGGAGGTTGGTTTGAATCACCACGGGTTCGATATCCAGGCCCACGGCGACCTGGGCAGCTTCCTGGATATTGCCCAGCGTGGCCGACAGGGCCCAGGTTTGCAGCGACGGGCGCAATTGACGCAGTGCCGAAAGGCAGAGTTCGGTCTGGGTGCCCCGTTTGGAACTGAGCAACTCATGCCACTCGTCCAAAATCACCGCCCGCAGATTGCCAAAAAGCGTCTCTGCCCCAGGGTAGGACAGCATCAGAGCAAGCGATTCTGGCGTGGTGATCAGAATCTGCGGCATATTTTTGAGCTGGCGGGCTTTGCGGCTGGCGCTGGTGTCGCCCGTGCGCGACTCGACCCGCAGATCCCAGCCCATGTCTTCGATGGGGCGGCGGATGGATTGCTCGATGTCGCGGGAGAGCGATCGCAGCGGGGTCAGGTACAGCAGTTGCAGCCCTGGTTTGGGGTCGTCCAGCATAGCGGCGATCGCCCCCATGACCGCCGCATAGGTTTTGCCAGACCCAGTGGGCACCTGCACCAGCCCGCTGCGCCCCGCCAGAAACGCCTCCCAGGTTTCCTGCTGAAACGGCAATGGCTCCCAGCCCTGCCGCTGAAACCATTCGACGATAGGTGCAAGGCTGGACGTGCTGGGTTGGGTAGAACTAGGCGGCGATCGCCTCTTCATAGGGCACAAAACGGGGCATAAACAGCATACTTTTGGCTCCACAACGGAACGCTTCTGTCCATCGAGAATTGCCTCAAACGGCTTGCCTGCATCCGATGCCTAAATCTGGATCACCCTTGACCGGATCATAAATCACAGGCAATCTTAAACCTTAAATCGTTTGGCAAATCGCCGTGTAGCCGTTCTATGTAGACGTTTTATGTAGCCGTTCTATGCAGTGATTTTCACGCTTTATCTGGTATTTAGAGATGGTACTTAGAGAGGGTATTTAGAGCATCCTTTGCTAACCATAGCAGGCAACCGTCAGACTCTATTCCTTGCGTCTTCAGTAATTACACGCCAATTCTCACTGTAATTTTTCTATGAAGCACATAATTAACCGTGAGTCTCAGGACGCTAGGCCTCTACTGAAAGATAGATAGTCAGAATACGAGTTTAGGAGCAGTTTATACAAAATTGTCCTGTCTGTTTCTCGAAGTGTTCTATCACGGCAAGTGCTTTCTATCGTGTATCGCGATCTCTTTGAGACTGAGTGACTAAATAATTGCAAATTTGCTAGCCGCTAGCCTTGCCGTAAGTTCATCTGGTTCGCTTCCTTAGAGGATGTTTGAAAAGTCCTACTGTTTGTAGCAAAGCGTGCAAGATCCCCCTAAATCCCCCTTAAAAAGGGGGACTTTAAGGCGGTTTCCCCCCTTTTTAAGGGGGGCTAGGGGGGATCTCTGAGTGCTTAACATTACAGGCGATACCTTTTCAAACACCCTCTTAGAGCAGCTCCCATCCCGTTGAAGCGAGCAAGCCAAGCCGTTTTCCGATCAAAATACGCTCGCCTGCATCCCCGCCTCCCCCTGATTCCTCGATCAAGCGGGTGCATTGTCGAGACGTTTGGTGCATCCTACCGCACCCTTTCCTGTCGCTTGTTCTTAGCGCTGATTTTTACACAGTTTGCATCTGTGTAACCTTGCGTCTCTGCGGTTGCAGAGCGGCAGATCGTGCTGCCTCAGGCTTGCCCTGCTTTCGGGGACAGTCCATCGATTTGGGCCATTCATTCACCTGCTGTTTCATCCTTGCTTAGGAGCGCTCTTAGCCATGTCCGCAGTTTGTCTTCCCTCCCCGGTTTCTAGATTGTCCTCGTCTGCTTTAACCCATTCAACTCAACAAGTCCTGTTGGTTCCCAAAAGTGCCTGCACACTCGTCGTGTTTGACCGAGGCATTGCGGATCTGGGAACGCTGGTGGCGGGTGTGTCGGACGCTGCGGGTGTGCTGGTGCTGGATGCTCAGCAAGATGCGATCGCGCAAATTACGGCAGTTCTGACCCAGTATCCACAGATTGACCAAGTTCACCTCGTGGCTCACGGCAGCGAGGGCTGTCTGCAACTGGGCGATTGCCCCCTCTCTCTGAAAACCCTCGACCGCTACGCCTGGGAACTACAGTCCTGGTTTGCTGCTGCAAACGCGCCGAGCCAGGCGATGCTAATCCTCTACGGCTGTCGCGTTGCAGCAGGCGAAGCCGGAGCAGAGTTTCTGCAAAAGCTGCATCAACTGACTGGAGCCACAATCATCGCCTCCACCACCGACACGGGAAGCCTATCCCTGGGCGGCAACTGGGAACTGGAGATGCAGGTTGGCTCTGGCTCCTATCAGCCTGTGTTTTCTGAAGGGGCGATCGCCCGATTTTCTGGCATTCTCTCCCCTGTCCAGTTCAACCTTTCCGGCGTGCTGAACCGCGATGTCATCGCCAATACGGGGGACAGCATTCAAGACTCAATAGACAACCAAACCAACGTCATGATAACCCAGTCCGTTGCCACTGCCATTGGCGGGGCAAATGGTCAGGGCTTACCCGACAACGGCTTCTTCGCAGCCAATGCCTTTCGCCCCAATATGCAGCTCGCTTATAGCAACACCAACAACGGCAACAACGTTTGGTTTGCTACGGCCAATGGGCAGAGCATGAACTTTGCAGTTCCACCTGGTCAATATAGCGAAGTTCACATCGCCGTCTTGTCCACAGAAGGGGCATCCTCCATGCGGCTGACCTTTCACTACAGCGATGGCACCACGCAAACCACTGGCAGCATCACGATTCCTGACTGGTTCGACGAAATTACTGAATCTGCCTCGCTGTACTACATGATCAACGGCATGGATCGGGCCCGCAATACCGCAGGCACACTCTTTGAGGATGCCAACGATCCAGCCGTCTTTGGAGCACGCTTCCTGCCTAACACGGGCAAAACGCTGCAAAGCGTCACCGTTGAGAAAGTTGGTACGACAGGCTACCTCAACGTTATGGGCGCAACTGGCGTGGTTAACAACCCGCCCACAAACGTTAACCTCAGCAGCACCAGTGTTAACGAAAATGTCGCCGCTGGCTTCACAGTGGGTGGCCTAAGTACCGTTGATCCCGATGCAGGTAATACTCACACCTACAGCCTCGTAGCAGGTGCAGGAGATATCGACAACGCTACCTTCAGCATTGTTGGCAACCAGCTTCGGATCAACGCCTCACCCGACTTTGAAACCAAGAGCAGCTACAGCATCCGAGTCCGCACGACCGATCAGGGCGGGCTGTTCTTTGAGCGCGTCTTCACTATCAACGTGAACGACGTGAACGAAGCACCGACCAACCTGACGCTGAGCAACAACACGCGAGATGAAAATATTCCTGCCAATTCTCTGATTGGCAACTTCAGCACGGTTGATCCCGATGCAGGCAACACCCACACCTATAGCCTGGTGGGGGGTGCGGGAGATGCAGACAACGCTGCCTTCACGATTGTCGGCAACGAACTGCGGATCAACGCCTCCCCCGACTTTGAAACCAAGAGCAGTTACAGCATTCGGGTTCGCACGACCGATCAGGGCGGATTGTTTACCGAGCGCGTGTTCACAGTCAACATCAACAACCTGGAAGAAGCGCCGACCAACCTGCAACTCAGCAGCAATGACCTGTTAGAAAACGTCCCCGCCGATACCGTCGTCGGCACACTAAGTACGATTGATCCCGACGTTGGAGACACCCATACCTACGACTTGGTCAGCGGCACAGGCGATGAAGACAATGCCGCGTTCACGATTGTCGGCAATGAGCTGCGGATCAATGCCTCGCCCGACTTTGAAACCAAGAACAGCTACAGCATTCGGGTTCGCACGACCGACCAGACCGGGCTGTTCTTTGACCGCGTTTTGACGGTTTACATCAACAATGCAAACGAGGCTCCGACGGATATTACCCTGAGCAGCACCAGCGTTGAAGAAAACGTGGTGCCAGATACGGTAGTGGCCACGCTCAGCGCCGTAGACCCAGATGCAGAGGACGAGCATACCTATCTGCTGGTGGCAGGTGCAGGCGACGACGACAATGCCGCCTTTACCCTGGAGGGCAACGAGCTGCGAATCAACGATATGCCAGACTTTGAAGCCAAGTCGGTGTATCGGGTTCGGATTCGCGCCGTCGATCGCGATGGGCTGTTCTATGAAAAAGCCGTTCAGATCAACATTACGGATGTGGATGAGTCGGGCAATGTGCCGCCGACCAGCATTAGCCTCAGCACCGCCAGCCTTGATGAAAACGTTCCTGCCAATACCGTTGTGGGCACGTTTTCGACGGTCGATCCCAACCCTGGCGACGTGCATACCTACAGCTTGGTGAACGGGGTCGGCTCGACGGATAACGCGGCGTTTACGATTGTCGGCAATCAGCTCCGAATTAACGTATCGCCCGACTTTGAGGCGAAGCCCCGATATAACATCCGCGTGCGATCGCGCGACCAGAGTGGCGGCATTTTTGAGCGGCAGATGGTGATCACGGTTAACAACGTGAACGAAACCCCGACCGCTATCAATCTCAGCACGACGAATGTAAATGAGAACGTGCCGATGAACAGCACCGTTGCAGTTCTCAGCACAGTCGATCCTGATGTCGGAAACACCCATACCTATACCTTGGTGAGCGGCACAGGAGACACTGATAATGCAACGTTTAGCATTGTCGGCAATCAGCTTCGGATCAATATCTCGCCTGACTTTGAGAGCAAGAATAGCTACAGCATTCGTCTTCGCTCGACCGATCAGGGCGGATTGTTCACCGAACGCACGGTCAACATCGGCATCAACAACGTCAACGAAGCACCTACCAACCTAGAGTTCAGCGCTACGAACGTGAATGAGAACGTGCCTGCAAATAGTGTGATCGGCACGTTCACCACCACCGATCCTGATGCAGGCAATACCCACACCTACACGCTGGTATCGGGCGCTGGCTCGGCTGACAATGCTGCCTTCACCATCGTTGGCAATCAGCTCCGCATCCGCAATGCTCCCGATTTTGAAACCAAGCCGAACTACACGATTCGCGTCCGCACGACGGATCAGGGCGGGCAGTTCTTTGAGCGGCAGTTTAACATCGCGGTCAACGACCTGAACGACGCACCCAGCAGCATCACCCTCAGCAACAACACCGTCCGGGAAAATGATGTGGGTGTGGTGATTGGCCGCCTGACGGTTGCCGATCAAGATCGCAACCAGACCCACAGCTTTACGGTTAGCGATGAGCGTTTTGAAGTGGTGAATGGGCAACTGAAGCTGAAGTTTGGTCAGAGCATCGACTTTGAACAGGAAAAGCAGGTCAATCTCAGCATCACGGCCTTTGACAACGGGTCGCCCAGCCTCAGCCGCACTCAGAGCTTCACGATCAACGTGCAGGATGTACCAGAAATTGATGTGGAGAAGTTCCGCTCTGGCGTGACGGGGGCGCTGACCCAGCTTGCCGTGGTGCTAGACAACGACCTGGCGCGAAGTTCTCTGCCGATTCTGGGAACGCTGAGCGATCGCTACGTTCCTACGTTCCTAAGGAACCTGACCAGCACCTTGGTCAGCGGCATGGCTAATGAGGAGCAACTCACGGTCGGCGAGTTCCAAAACCGCATCAGTCGGAATCTGCCAGGTATTCGGGTACTGACCGACTTCAGTCAGGCGAAGCAGTTTGAAGTGACGCTGGACATGACCCAGACCTATAACCTGGGTTCCGTCGGGCTGAATAGCAACATGGGCCTGCCAATGCTGAGCATGAGAACCACGGGTTCTGCCAATGCCAGCGTCCTCGGCGGCATGAGGCTAACCTTCGGCTTCCATGACGATTTCGGCTTCTATTTCAACACGAACCCCAGCAAGACTTTCTTTGGGGCAGAACTGACGGCTGCGCTGTCGAATAACTTCAGCGCCCAGGCGACGCTGGGCTTCTTGCAGGCAAGCTTGACCAATGATCTGTCCAATCCTACGCGGGTGACGGGCGGCTTTAAGGCGCTGCTGAAGGACATCGACAATATTCCGGGTGCGCCCAACGATGGCGATCGCCTCACCCTCACCGAGCTGCGGCGACGCAACGCCAATTCCAGCTTCCGTGAACTATTTGGCACCGAATTTGCCATCACGCCAAACCTGGGCATGAAAGCCCGCACAGGCATCGCCAACTTTGAGGGAATGCCCTCCATCAACTTTGACCTGGCGCTCAAGTGGAACGCCTTTACCTACCGCGACGGCCGCAGCTCATCGGGCAGCCCTCAGCTTGAGTTCAACAACGTCACGCTAGATCTGGGTTCCTTCATCTCTGGCTTTGCCCGACCCGTCCTCACTCGCATCGACAACACCATTAGACCCTTCCGGCCGGTCATCAACTTCCTGAATGCTGACACTCGGATTCTCAGCAGTCTGGGCTTGACGGGCCCCTTTGACCAGAACCGCGACGGCCGGGCGACGGTCGTAGAAGTCGTCAGCACCCTCAGCCGATGGCGCTTTGGCCGCGGCATCGACACTCGGTTCATCGATGCCATTAGCGCTCTAGATGCCGCCATCACTGCCCTCAACCAGCTCACTGCCAGCGACAGCAACTTGGCCATCAACTTTGGCTCCTACAGCATTGGCACCGTAGACACCAATGCCACACCTAGCAGCCTGTCGCAGAGCAGCCCCCGCACCACCAGAGGGCAAAGCACAAACTCCCTGACCCAGGCTTCGAGCAACTCGCGTGTGCGGAACTTTATCAACGCGCTGAACCGGGTCGAGGGTCTGGGCTTCCCTATCCTGTCTGATCCCAACCAGGCGATTAACCTGCTACTAGGGCGCACGGCGACGCTGTTCCGCTATGACATGCCCGACCTAGACTTTAATCTCCGCCTAGAGCAGAAGTTCCCCGTGATTTGGCCGCTCGAAGGCAGGCTGTTCGGCGATATCCGGGTGCGAACCAACCTCGACTTTGGCTACGACACCTTTGGTTTCCAGGAATGGCAGCGAGCGGGTTATTCCAGTTCTGCTGCCTCCAGGCTGATTGATGGCTTCTATGTCACCGACTTCCCCGGCGACGAAATTACCGTCGATGCGACGATTGGCGCGGGCTTTGGGGTGAACGTGGGTGTGGCCGCAGGACGTATTGACGGGGGTCTGCGAGGCAGAGCAGGCATCGACCTGATCGACGTGGGCGAAAATTCTCGAAATCCAGTTTGGGATTCGGAATATAGCCGAGTCTGGAACGAAATCAATCGGCAGATTGGCCATATTTCTTTCCTCCGTCCACTCGTCGGCGCACAAACGATTGCAACGCTCAATTCGCGGGGTATTCGCGAGTTTGTTAACCTCAGCGACGGCCGTATCCGCACCACCGAGATTACGTCTCGCCTGAGCAATCCGCTGAGCCTGTTCCAAATCCAGGGCGTGGTGAATGTGTTCCTGGATGCCTATGCGCGAGTTGGGGTGCGGGTCTTTGGCAAGCTGATTGGCAAGGAATGGCGGAAGAACCTGGCGACGTTCAAAATTATGGAGTTCAGCGTGGGCGGCGGCGCTTCTGTAGGACGGATCAGCCAGAAATATATTTCGGGGGCCACGATCTTCCTGGATGCCAACAACAATGGGGTGCTGGACGAGAACGAGCCTTACACCATCAGCAGCTTCGACGGCTCCTACGAGCTGAAGTTTGCTACCGAACTGTTTGACAAGAATGAAAACGGCGTGATTGACCCCGACGAAGGACAGATCCTAGCGGTGGGCGGCTACGACACCTTCACCAACGAGAAGATGGATGTGCCGCTGTCGGCTCCGGTGGGCTACAGCATGATCACGCCAGTCACCACCATGATTAACGCGCTGGTGCGGATGGGCGATGTGGATGTGGCGACGGCCGCCGCTCAGGTGAGGGCGGCGCTGGGGCTGCCTGAGACGCTGGATCTGGGAACCTTTGACCCGATCATTGCTATGCGCGACGGCGACCCGAACGGGGCCAAGGTGATGGCGGCCCATGTGTCCATCTACACGCTGATGGATCAGGCGGCGACACTGCTGCGGGGGGCGACGGGGCTATCGGGCGAGATGCTGGCGATGCTGGTGACGGGGGCGATCGCCGATGCGATTGAACCGGGTAAGCCGCTGGATTTGAGCAATGCCTCGGTGGTGGCGAATATCCTGAAGACGACCGTTGGCGCACTGGAAATGGTCAGCCCTGCGCCAGAGCTAGCCAAGGTGACGGCGATCGCCGATCAGGTCGCTACCATTATGGCGGAAGGCGTGCAGCGGCTCCAGGCGGTGCTGGCAAAACCGGGCAATGCGGCGGCGCTGCTGCGAGAAGTCAGCGAACTCCAGGGCTTCTTGGTCAACAACACCTCGAAGGATCTAGCGGCTGCGATCCTGGGTACGAAGACCATTGATCAGGTGCTAGATGCCAATACGGGCGACGGGCTGCTGGCCGGGCTGAAGCGCCGCGAAGCCATGAAAAACCGAGCGACCCTTCCGGGCACCAACGAAATCGACTTCCTCAAGGGCACCAACCAGAGCGAAATTTTGGTGGGTCTGAAGAAGGGCGATCGCATCCGGGCACTGGGTGGCGACGACATGGTGGCCGGCGACTCGGGCAACGACTGGCTACACGGCGGCAACGGCAACGACACGCTGAACGGTGGGCAGGGCGACGATACCTTGATTGGCGGCGCGGGCGATGACGTGCTGATTGGGCGCAGCGGCAAAGACACGCTGATCGGCGGCAGAGGTCGCGACACCTTCCAGCTTGCCGCCAACAAGAAGGGCAGCAACCGCATCCGCGACTTCAAGGCCGCAGAAGACCGCATCGAAATCACGCTGGGTCGAGAGTTTGCAGAACTGCCTATTGGCAAAGGTATCAGCGCTGAGCAGTTCCGCCTGGGCAGCAAGGCAGCGACCGAAACCGAGCGGTTTGTCTATAACCAAAAGACCGGAGCGCTGTTCTTTGACCTCGACGGCAGCGGCGCGGGTCAGCAGGTGAAGATTGCTCAACTCAACGCTGGCGCGGCTCTGACCCATGCTCAGATTTCGATTGCTTAAGTAGGGCGTGATTGGGTGACAGGGCAATGAAACGCTAGTGTAAGCCACACGGCTTCGTTTAGACTCATCGAGGGTGTTTCCTGCGGGACGGCCCTCGATTTTTTTTGCGTTAAACCATGCTGCTAGACTTGCCAAATTCAATTCGCCTGATTGCCACCGACATGGATGGGACGCTGACCCGTCGGGGCAAGTTTACGCCGCTGCTGCTGCAAGCGCTGGAAGTCCTGCAATCGGCAGGCATTCCAGTGGTGATAGTGACGGGGCGATCGGCGGGCTGGGTGCAGGGCGTGGTGTCGTATCTGCCCGTGGCAGGGGCGATCGCCGAAAATGGCGGCGTGTTTTTTCCTGGAGACACCGAGCCGGAGTTCCTGGTTCATGTGCCTGATCTGGCCGATCATCGGCGATCGCTGGCCGATCTCTTTCACGACCTTCAAAACACGTTTCCCAAAATCCAGGAAGCCCCCGACAACCGCTTCCGGCTAACGGACTGGACGTTTGATGTGCGGGGCTTGTCGGCGGCAGATTTGCAAACGATGGGCGATCGCTGTCAGGACGCGGGCTGGGGCTTTACCTATAGCACCGTGCAGTGCCACCTCAAGCCCGCTGCTCAGGACAAAGCCAGCGCCTTAGAACAAGTTTTGCAGCGGCACTTTCCCCGCATCTTGCCCGCGCAACTGGTGACCGTGGGCGATAGCCCGAATGACGAGAGCCTGTTCGACAAAAGCCGCTTTCCCTATTCCGTCGGCGTGGGCAATGTGCGCCATTATCTCGATCGGCTGAGCTACAGGCCCCACGCGATGACGGAGGCTGAAGAAGTGGCTGGTTTTTGGGAACTCACTCAGCAAATCCTGGGTCGGCCGTTGTCGAGTGGTGCATAACCGGGTTTGCGATCGCCCACTGCTTTTGCGGTAAACTGTCGTACCAAGGCAAAGACTGTCGTACCAAGGTACAAACTGTCGTACCAAGGCAACCTGTAGGCAACCTGTAGGTAACCTACAGGCAACCTGCGAGTTCATCCCATTCTTGCTTATGAACCCAACTCAAAAACGCTTGCTAACTTGGCTGGGCTGCTCTGGTGCAGTGGCGCTGGGGTTGGTTCTGCCAAAGCCGCTGCTGGCGCAAACGGTGCCCATTCGAGAACTGATTTTCTCCAGCACACAGACGGGCGAAATGGTTCCGCCGGACGACTTGGACTGTGGCTGCACGGGATTGGGCGATGGGCTGGCGGTGCTGACTGGCTCAGACGCAGAGGGCGACATGGCGATCGCCCTGCGCGGTTGCGACTGTGCTGGATGCCGCTTTATTGCCCGCCAGGAGATGCAGCGCCAGTTGCAGGCGAGTCTCTCGATTCCAGTGCAACGGGTGGAGTAGTTTTCTGGAGGGCATTGCTGAATTAACCAGCGGGATTAACTAGCGGGATCAACCAACGGGTGGGAAGCCTGGGTCGCATCAAAGCCCGCCGCCAGCTAGCCCTGCTGCAAAATGTTGGCGATCGCCGCCTTCACGTCTGGATACTGATACGCAAAACCAGCTTCCTGCGTGCGCTTGGGGAGAACCTTCTGACCCTCCAGCACGACTTGGGCCGCGTCTCCCAGCAGGGCTTCTAGCGCAAAGGCAGGCACAGGCAGCCAGGAGGGGCGACCCATAATCTGGCCAAGCGTTTGGCAAAATTCCGCCATCCGCACCGGGTTGGGGGCCGTGGCGTTATACACTCCCGACAGGCTGGAATCGGTCAGAGCCTTCAGGATCAGGTTCACCAGATCTTCCCGGTGAATCCAGGAAAACCACTGACGGCCCGTGCCCAGCGGCCCACCCGCAAACAGGCGAAAGGGCGTGAGCATTTTACCCAGTGCGCCGCCCATGCCGAGAACGATTCCGGTTCGCAGGATCACGACTCGCGTACCGCTGGCGGCGGCCGACTCGGCGGCGGCTTCCCACGCCTGACACACCTGCGCCAAAAAGTCGTCGCCGGGGGCGCTGCTTTCGTCGAAGGTGGCGGTTTCGCTGGTGCCGTAGTAGCCGATGGCAGAGGCGTTGACCAAGACGCTGGGCTTGGGGCTTGCCTGGGCGATCGCCTCTACGATCTTCTCTGTTCCTACCTTGCGGCTATCGAGAATTTCCTGCTTGCGCTCCGGGGTCCAGCGCTCGTCGGCAATGCCCGCGCCCGCTAGGTTCACCACGCCATCGCAGCCGGAAAGCACCTGCTGCCAATCGCCCGACTCCAGCGGCGTGTATTCCACCACGTCCACATTGGGGAACGCCGACTGGGGAAAAACGCGATCGCCGTGTGCTTTGCTGCGGGTCAGCGCGATGACGTGATGCCCCTCTTCGAGCAACCGTTCAACTAGCCGCGTTCCTACAAATCCGGTCGCCCCGGTCACTGCAATTTTCACGATGCCTCCTCTGCCGAGGGTGCGCGGAAGCTCCGTCGGGTTCCACGCGCCATCAGGTTCGCTACGATTCTTAGTATATCGGCGTATATCGGCAGTGTATCGGCAGTATGTCGGCCGGGGGCCGTTGAGCAGAACCCGTTGTCAGAATGACACAAAGGGCTGAATGGCTTTGCGAGACAGCGCAACATTGAGAACCCCAGCGGCGATCGCCAGCATCAGCACACTCTCGCCACCCAGCAGCAGCAGCAGCGTCGGGTTGCCATGCAGTGTCCAGCCCGTCTCAAGCTGCGCCAACCCCCGCACCAGCGCAAAGGCCAGCACTGCGCCCGCGCTGAGGTGAGGATTTTCGCCCTGGCGCACCACGTAGCGATAGGTCACGCCAAACAGCAAGCCCGCCAGCATTGCATGGGCCAGGTGCAAACCAATCGACCAGTTGAGCGAAAAGACCGTCAGCGCGTTCCAGCGAGTGGCAAGCACCGTGTTGGCGATCGCCCCCACCAGCACCACCGTCCCGCAAACCAGGGCACTCAGTCCCCCAGCCTTAATCGACTCGATCCGCTCTGCCTGAAGCCGTTCCACCGTCTGCTCAATATCCCGAACAAATACCCGAACAAATACACAAAATAAATGCACAAAAAGACCCGGAGACCACGCCTACTACAAGCATCCCGTATTGCTGCTACCTTCCGGTCCTGACAAGGTTTGGGCGTTGTAGTCGCGTGGGTCCAGGTCTTCTCCACAATAACACGGCGCTGGGGGACAGGGATCAGGGCCAGGCTTCAAGTCGCTAGAACTGTCAGGCAGCCAGATGACACATCAGCGGCCAGCTTCCAGCCTTCACTCCCAGCCGCAAACCCTTCCCTCACAAGATCTGCGACAGGAACTTTTGCGTCCGTTCTTCCTTGGGATTGTTGAAAAAGGTTTCGGGTGTGCCTTCTTCCACCAGCAGCCCGTCCGCCATCAGCACCACGCGATCGGCCACCTCGCGGGCAAAGCCGACTTCGTGGGTCACGCAGACCATCGTCATCCCCGACCGGGCCAGCGTCCGCATCACGTCCAGCACTTCGCGCACCATTTCTGGGTCGAGGGCGCTGGTGGGTTCGTCAAACAGCATGATTTTTGGCTCCATCGCCAGAGCGCGGGCGATCGCCACCCGCTGCTGCTGCCCCCCCGAAAGCTGCCCCGGAAACTTCTTCGCCTGCTCCAAAATGCCCACCCGCTCCAGCAGTTGCAGCGCCTTTTCTTCCGCACGGGCCTTGGGCCAACGGCGCACCCAAATGGGAGCCAGCATCACGTTTTGCAGCACCGACAGATGGGGGAATAGATTGAACTGCTGAAATACCATTCCCACCTCGCGGCGAATGGCATCGATATTCTTTAGGTCGTGGGACAGGTGAATCCCATCGATGATAATCTTGCCCTTTTGATAGCTTTCCAGCGCGTTGAACGTGCGGATAAAGGTGGACTTGCCCGAACCGGAGGGCCCCATCACCACCACCACCTCGCCCTTTTGCACCGTCAGGCTAACGCCGCGCAGCACATGGAAATTGTTGTCGTACCATTTCTCCACATTTTCAGCCAGGATCACCGGCTCTGAGCCAACATGACCGTTGCCGTTGGTGATTGCGTCCGTGTGATACTGCGTCATTGGGAAACGTCCTAATCAAAATCAAGATTCATAGACTGCAATACAGCACTTTCCTGCGGAATAAGGCACGCCCTGTGCTAAAAACTCAAGGCTGACAGCCTCCTGCGTACCTCACTGGCTTCAAAAACGCTGTAGCTTGAATTGTACTGGTACAGCCGGGCGTTTGTGCAGTGTGATTCGCTACGACACGAAGCAAACCGATGGGCAATATAAAGCAATTACCGCAAGCAATCACCGCAAGCAATCGCTGCAAGTAATCGCTGCAAGTAATCACTGCAAGTAATCGCCGCATCTGAACTGAGGGCGATCGCAGATGACTGAGGGCGATCGCCCGCGACTCGTCCTTCGCCCCGATCTCCGCCCTTAGTAGGAATTCGGCAAAGCGAACAGAAAGCGCTACTATGGGTAAAATTAGCTGTTTCCAAATTAACCGTTTCTTAATCCCAGATTTCCGTCAAGGATCATCAAACGCTTGACTACACTTCTTTCGACCCAGACAGCCCAGTTTCTTGCCCAGCGCTACACCCTGGAAAATGGGCTAACGATTATTCATCAACAGGTTCCCACGCCCGTTGTCACGGTAGACGTATGGGTGCGGGCGGGGGCGATCGCCGAACCAGAGCCTTGGGCTGGCGTGGCCCATTTCCTGGAACACATGATCTTCAAGGGAACCGAGCAACTGCCGCCGGGATACTTCGATTACGTGATTGAAAACTATGGCGGCGTGACCAACGCGGCAACAAGCCACGACTACGCCCACTTCTTCATCAACACCACAGCCGAATCCCTGCCCGACACGCTGCCCTGTCTGGCAGAGCTGCTGCTGCGGGCGGCGATTCCCGATGAAGAGTTTGAGCGGGAGCGGGATGTGGTGCTGGAGGAACTGCGCCAGTCGGAAGACGATCCGGACTGGCTGGGGTTTCAAGCGCTGTCGGAAACGGTCTACCAGACCCATCCCTACGGGCGATCGGTGCTGGGCGATGTGGAACGGCTGATGGCGCTACGCCCAGAGGAAATGCGGTCGTTTCATCGCGCCCACTACCAGCCAGAGCGAATGACCGTGGTCATTGTGGGCAATGTCGATGCGGCCTATGCCATTGATCTGGCGCGTCAGGCTTTTTCAGACTTTGCCCCAGCGGTGGAGTTTCCCACCATTCCGATCGAGGCAGAGCCGCCGCTGGCAGGTATCCGACGGCAACACCTGCGGCTGCCCCGGCTGGAAACGGCGCGGCTGATGATGGCCTGGGTGGGCCCTGGGGTGGATCAACTCCAAAGCGCCTATGGGCTGGATGTGCTGTCGGTGCTGCTGGCGGGTGGGCGCACGTCGCGCCTGGTGCGAGAACTGCGGGAAGAGCGGCAGTTGGTTCATGACATTGGCAGCAGCTTTTCGCTCCAGCGAGATTCCAGCCTGTTTACGATCACGGCCTGGTTGGAGCCGGAGTATTTGGACGTGGTGGAAGCAATTGTGGGCGATCGCCTCTCGGCCCTCAGCGCTGCGCCCATTCCCGACGCAGAGCTAAACCGAGTGAAGCGGCTCTTGTGCAACGACTACGCCTTTTCTACCGAAACCTCCAGCCAGCTTGCCGGCCTCTACGGCTACTACAACACCATTGCCCAGGCCGAGCTATCCGTCACCTATCCCGATCGCATCCAGAGTCTCCAGGTCGAAGACCTGCACCGTCTTGCCAGTCAGTACCTCTCGCCCTGCCACTATGCCGTGACGACGCTGCGGCCCATTGAGGCTTGATTCAGCGGTCGGGTCAGCGGTCGGGACATCGGTCAGGGCAGAGGTCGAGTCAGCGGTCGGGCCCGAGTGGCAAGATCATGGAGTTGCAGAGGAGTAGCGTGACGGAACCGTTTGAGCATCTCTCTGAGCATCTGTCCGAGCCTCTGTCCGAGCCTCCAGTCTTGCTTCTACACGCTCTCCCATTCTTCTCTGCCATCCCTCAACCCTCCATCACTGCCGCACCCCTATGTCCAACTCCACCCTCCAACCTGCAGCGCTCCCCCTCCACCGGACGGTTCTCAGTAACGGTCTGGTCGTGCTGACGACGGAGAATTCGGCGGCTGATATTGTGGCGGCGCGGCTATTTGTGCGGGTGGGTAGCCGCTACGAAGTGCCAGAGCAGTCGGGCATTTCGCACCTGCTGACTTCGGTTCTGACGAAGGGCACCACGCACAAGTCTTCGATGCAGATTGCGGAACAAATTGAGTCGGTGGGTGCAAGCCTGGGCACGGATTCATCGCCAGATTATTGCCTGCTGAGCCTGAAAACGGTGTCGCGGGATTTTGCCGACATGCTGATGCTGGCGGCAGAATTGCTGCGATCGCCCTCCTTTCCCGAATCCGAAGTGGAGCTAGAGCAACGGCTGACCCTCCAGGGCATCCGCTCTATGCAGGAACAGCCCTTTGCGGTGGCGCAAAAGCAACTCCGGCAGGCAATGTATGGCGACCATCCCTACGCGCTACCGGGGCTGGGCACAGAAGAAACCGTGTCGCAACTCAGCCGCGCCGATCTGCTGAGCTATCACCAAACCCACTTTCGCCCCGATAATCTTGTCATCAGCATTACGGGACGAATTACCCCTGATGAGGCGATCGCCCTGGTGTCCGAAGCCTTTGGCGACTGGCAGCCACCGACGGATGACACTGGCGCACCCCTGCCGCTGCTATATCCACCCACGCCGCCCGTCCTATCCAACCCACACCGCGTGGCGACGGTGCAAGAGACGCAGCAGGCAATCGTCATGCTGGGCTACCTGGCCCCGGCAGTTCATGTAGAAGACTATATGGCGCTGAAACTGATCAGCACCTATTTGGGCAACGGGCTGTCGAGCCGTCTGTTTGTGGAACTGCGCGAAAAGCAGGGCCTCGCCTACGAAGTGTCAGCCTACTATCCCACCCGGCTGGATACGTCCCAGTTCATCGCCTACATGGGCACGGCTCCGAGCAACGTGGCGATCGCCCTCGATGGACTGCACCGCGAAGTGCATCGCCTCGCCGCCGAACCCCTCAGCGAAGACGAACTGCAATCTGCCAAAAACAAGCTGCTGGGCCAATACGCCCTCGGCAAACAGACCAACGCCCAAATCGCCCAAATCTATGGCTGGTACGAAACGCTGGGGCTGGGCATTGACTTTGACACCCAGTTTCAAGCGGCGATCGCCCAGATTACGCCAGACCAAGCCCAGGCTGCTGCCCAGCGCTACTTTATAGAGCCGTATGTATCACTAGTGGGCCCAGCAAGTGCAGTGGGGTAAGAAAAGAGAGAAAAAGCTCCCCTCTTCGTTCTTCCCTCTTCCCTCTTCCCCATCACTCCACTTCCTCCAGCCTCCTCTCACGCGGCCACCCGCCAGTCTCGCCCAAACCGCACACAGGTCAGCGCCAGCGCAATTTGCTGAGCCGCCAGATACAAACGCAGCAGCTCGTCTTCTTGCAGCGAGAAGGGCTTGCCCCAGCGGAGAGACAGCACGGCAATGCTGGCGCTTTGGAACAGCACAGGCAGCACCAGATGAGCCAATACGCCCTCTTCAGCGCTTTCGTTGACCTTCACCTGGGGCTTTTGGGTGGCGATCGCCTCTTGCACCACCGGGTCATCGCCCAGGGACGGCAGCGCAGTGCCATAGTTGCCTTGCAGCGTGCCGGGTTTGCCCGCTTCCACCAGATGCAGCGTGCAGCCATCGGCCTCATAGGTTTCCCCAAAGGTCTTGGCGATCGCCTCCAGCGCTTGCTCCAGCCCGGTCGCCTCCTGAGTCACTTTGACCAGCGTTCCCAGCAGGATCGTCTGCGACTGGGCGCGGCGCAGTTCTTCCGTGCGATGTTTTTGCACGTCATAGGTTTCCACCGCCCGCTGCACCACGGCTTTTAGCTCATTGGGGTCCCAGGGCTTGGTGATGTATTTGTAAACCTGCCCAGAGTTGATCGCGTCCACCAGGTCTTCCACGTCGGTAAACCCGGTCAGGATAATCCGCATTGTGTCGGGAAACTGGGGAACAGTCTTGCTGAGGAATTCAGTGCCCTTCATTTCGGGCATCCGCTGGTCGGAAATGATGACCGCGACTTCGCCCTCGGCGGCCAGCACCTCCAGCGCCATCACGCCGCTTTCTGCACGCAGCACGTTAAAGTCGCGCCGGAACGTGCGATAGAGCAAGTCCAAATTGTCTGGCTCGTCATCGACCACTAGCATTTTAGGCTTCTTGGGCCGCTCCAGGCTGGCCAACTGGCGATTAATATGTTCTAATTCCGGCAGTGCAATGTCCATAACCATCCTTGGCTGCTGTTTGACTGGCTGTGTTGCTGGGTAGTGGATTGAAAATGCTGCTTCTGAGCAGTGGCGAGGCTGAGTCGGCGTTTAATAGGCGTTTACACGGTTACAACAGATCTACAACACACCCCTTTGATAAAAAGAATCTCCAGGAACCGCTCGTCTGCTGTTCTCGTGATTTAGCAATGTGACTGGTTAACGTTTGGCTGTTGGATACAGCATTTGGAGACAACTGGATACAACCTGGATACAACATTTTCTGGCGGGGTCAGGTTCGCACTGCCCCGAAGAGACAGGGATTTCTGGGCCACCCCCGTTCCTCACTCGCTTCGAGAATGCTGTAACTGTGCTTTTAGTTTGGGCACATTTGTCGCAGTTATAACGCTACAGGAAAATAAAATTCCAAAACTGCGGGGTGGAGTGCCCAAAACCAAGAAAAATCGGGCGCTGTATAGTGGAAGATGTGCCTTGGTCAATTGCCCCGAATTGCCCCGAGTCGCCCCGAATCGCCCCATCGACCGACTGGCTCCTTAATCACACCCTGCTCAACGTCATGGTATCGCTTCCTCGCATTATTCTTCGAGATCATAAAGCCGATGCCGTGCGGCGCTTCCATCCCTGGATCTTTTCGGGGGCAATTAAGCGCATCGAGCCAGACGCGCAGGAGGGGGATTGGGTCGAGGTGTACAGCGATCGCGGCGAGTTTTTGGCGGCGGGCTTTTTCGGCGCAGGCAGCATTGCGGTCAAAGTCGTTTCGTTTCAGCCCGTCGAGTCGCTAGACGCGCTGTTTCTGCAACGGTTTCAGCAGGCCTACGCGCTGCGAAAACAGTTGGGACTGGCGGCGGGCGGTTCCTGTAGGGATTGCTTTGCGAATCGCCTCGATGCCAAACCCGATGCCAAACCCGATGCCACCTCCCATGCCAACCTCAATGCCAACCCCAATCCCACCAACTGCTACCGCCTGATCAATTCCGAAGGCGATGGGCTGCCGGGGCTGATTGTGGACTGGTATCACGGCGTGGCAGTGGTGCTGACCTATTCTTTGGGCATGGCCCAGCAGCGCGATCGCATTGTGGAGTGCCTGAAAACGCTCTACGGCTCCGACCTGCGGGCAGTGTATGACAAAAGCGCGGCCGTGCTGCACGGGGGCAAGTCTCAGCCCACCAATCAATACCTGTTTGGCGAAGCAAACCTGGGCGAAAAGCGACTAGGCGAGGTGCTGGAAAACGGGCATCGCTTTGCGGTGGACTGGGAAGAAGGGCAGAAAACGGGGTTTTTTCTGGATCAGCGCGACAATCGCCAACTGCTGTCGCAGCACGTCGCCGGAAAGAAGGTGCTGAATACGTTTTGCTATTCGGGCGGCTTTTCAGTCTATGCTCTGCAAGCAGGTGCGGCGGTGGTGCATTCGGTAGATAGTTCCGCAAAGGCGATCGCCTGGACAGAGCAAAATGTCTCGTTGAATCCGGCAACCCCAGGCACTCACCAGTCCTACGCTGCCGATGTGTTCAACTTTTTGAAAGACTGCGACGATGACTACGACGTGATCATCCTCGACCCGCCCGCCTTCGCCAAATCCCTCTCTGCCCGCCACCAGGCCACCCTGGCCTACCGCCGCCTCAACTATCTCGCCCTCCTCAAAATTCGCCCCGGCGGTCTGATTTTTACCTTTTCTTGCTCCCAGGTCGTCTCACTCGACAATTTCAAAGGGGCCGTCACCGCCGGGGCAATCGACGCAGGCCGCCCCGTGCGACTGCTCGGCCACCTCAGCCAGCCCGCCGACCACCCCACTAGCCTCTACCACCCGGAAGGGCAATATTTGAAAGGGCTAGTTTTGGAAGCGGGATAAAGGCGCGGTTTGCCACCGGGCAGGATTCACATTCCAAACGCAGGGCCGCCGCAAGGATGGTGTTGCAAAATGGGCGATCGCCGCTGAAACTGACTCGCCGTAAACAAGCCGCCATCAGGCATTCCCGCCCTGCCAATATTTCGGAGCTGCATCACACAGCGCACCTTGGGCTTCAGCGTTTTGCCCAGTTCGTTCAGCAGCGTTTCCAGCGCCCCATAATAGGACGTTTCCTTCACCGCCGCTCCGGTCGCTCGAATCTCTTGCAAATCACGGATATAGGCTTCAAAAGGATTCATAGCGGCTTTGGGGGACGAAGGGTGTGAGGTGATGCTCTCCTTCTCTCTAGGGAGAAGTCTACGAGAACGCCCTGTTTGACGGCGCTAATTGTGAGGCAATACTCCCCTTTTCCCTAGGGCTACTGTGTACACACAAATTGACTGGACTAGGGCAAATCCGTTGAGATCCCCCCTAATCCCCCTTAAAAAGGGGGACTTCCGATCCGGTTCCCCCCTTATTAAGGGGGGCTAGGGGGGATCAAAGGGGGGCTAGGGGGGATCAAAGCGTCGCCGCTTAAGAATAGAAGACTTGTGTGTACATACTAGCTCCCTAGGGAGAAGAGGATGAGGGGTTGCCAACTCAGTATTCCCACCGAACCCGCCCACGCATCGTTATAATTCACCTTTTCAGCTAGAAATCCGCTTTCTCCGACAATTTCGTCGACATCGCTGGCCCAAGTCGCCCGTTCGGAGGAGCGATAAGATTGAAGTGAAACAACCCAGGCGAGACTCTTGATGGCCTACAGCGACTTCACCCTAGCCAAAGTCAAATCCGCCTTCGGACTAACCACCCAGGAAAGCGGCAGCCTGTTCGCCAACATTCCCGCCGTCTCGCCGTCCCCTGCCCTGTCCCAAACCCTCACCGAATTCACCACCCTCGCCACAAGCATCGGCACCGAAAAAGCCCGCTCCGAATTTCTGATCGCGCCCATCCTGGCCGAAGTCCGCCGTCAGATGCACTACCGCATCGCTCTCTTTTCCGGCGTTGAGTTTAATGTGGATGCCGCGAGGGGCCTGCAAGGCTTTTGTGATTTCATTCTGTCCGCCTCCGCAGAGCAGCTCTACATCGAGGCTCCGGTGATGACCGTCGTCGAGGCAAAGCGGGAAGATATTATCGGTGGGCTAGGGCAGTGCATCGCCACAATGGTCGCCGCCCAGATTTTCAATGCGGAAAGAGAACAGCCGATTCGTCGCATCTATGGAGCCGTCACCAGCGGTACCAACTGGCGCTTCCTGATGCTCGAAGGAACGACCGTTTGGATTGATTCACCAGAGTATTACATCAGCCAGATTGGGCAAATTCTGGGAATTCTCATGCAGCCCTTTCAGCCAGATTTAGTCGGCAGCGCAACACCCTAATATCGATTCTCGATTTTGGATTTGCGATTTTGGATTGCCCGTCAAGCGTTTGCGGGGCCTCGGCCAATCTCATGCGTGGTGCTAAAAAGGTCAATTTTTATTGACAGGTTTTATCGCAGAACCGTACTTGCAATAATCGTCAGCGTTGCAGTTGCAATTAGCCCAAAGGCCAGGTTCACGACTTGATTAGAAGCTTTTTGGTACGCATCCACGCGCACATTGGTCTCGCCCAGCTCTTGCTTCAGCCCGTCCACATCTACCTTGAGGCTGTCTAGTTCAACCTTGAGATTGTCCAAGCGTTCTAGCACTGCTTTTTGAAAACTGTCGGACGTATCGGTGGCTTGCATGACGCTTTGCGTAGAGTAGCCAATCCTGAATCTAGCTAATCTAGCTATCCATTGAGCCTAGCTAGTTAGAAACCTGTTCCATAAGATTGCGGGTGGAAGCAAGGGTCACGCCGTCCAGTTATCCACAACTACGATTGGGATCTCGGCCGTCTCTAGGACGGATTGAGAAACAGAGCCGACTAGTCCCACTTCCCAGAGGCGATCGCCCCGTTTGCCCATGACAATCTCATCTACTCGAAACTCCTGAGCGACGCGCACGATTTCCTCTGGGGCGGGGCCGATCGTGGTGACAAAGCGGTGGCGGATATCGGCGAGGAGCGTTTCGGTTTGGGATTGCAGGCGCTGGATGCTGGCAGGGTCGTTGACCTGGACAACGTGCAGCACAATGACGCTAGCATCAGCGCGGCGGGCCAGTTCGGCGGCTTTGCGGAGGACGGCGGGGGCGAGGGGCGAGGTATCGACGGCGGCCAGGAGGGTGATAGGACGGGCGATCGCCACTTTGGTCGGGTCTACGTCGCCTTTTTCCAGCAGTCGGGGTGCAAACGTGGGGATGGCCCAAGCTCCCAGGGGTGCTGTGACCAGGATGGAAAGAGCGGCGATCGCCAGAATCGCTTCTCCACCCGCGATGCCCTGAGACAGCGGAATTGCGCCGATCGCCGCCTGCACCGTCGCCTTGGCCGAGTTTGCAGGCAGCAGAAACAGCCGCTCCTTCCAGTTCCAATTACTGCCCAGCGTAGACAGATACCAGCCCACCATCCGCCCGATCAGCGTACCGATCGCCAGAATCGCCAGCCCTACGCCCAGCGTGTTGCCCAACACATTGAGCTGAATGCTAGCCCCCAGCAGCACAAACAGAAAAATCTCCGCCACGCCCCACAGCGCATCAAACCCACCCCGCAGCCGCCGCGCCAGGGGAGCATCCAGTTCGATCAGGAAAAACCCCAGCGACATCACCGCCAGATAGCCCGAAAACAGGGGATATTCCTCTGCCAGCACCACCAGCAGCAGCGCAAACCCTGCCGCCACCAGCGCATCCTGTACAGCGTTTTGCGTCCAGTTTTGCTTCGCCAGCAAAAAGACAAGTAACTGCGCCGTCAGCCAGCCCAGCAGCACCCCCAGCGCAATTTGCAAGATCAGCTGCAGCGGCAGCAGTTGCAGGGGGGTGAGCGTGAGGCGGCCGGGGAGGGTTAGCCCCGCCGCCGCGCCCTGGGAGAGAAACGCCAGCAGCAGGCTAAACACCAGCAGCAGCAGCACGTCCGACAGGGCACTCCCCGTCAAAATGGCATCGGGAATGCCCTTTTGTACGCCCCAGCCCAGACTCTTTAACCGCAGCATTCCGGGTACGATGACGGCGGGCGACTCTGCACCGATGATGCAGCCCAGAAGCAGCCCTGTGGCAAAGTCAAACCCCAGCAGCCAGATTGCGCCGAGGGCGATCGCCACTGCCTCCAAGGCCGCAGGCAAAAAGCCAAGCCGCAGCGCCACAGTCCCCTGTTGAGCCAGTTTTTCTCGATCTAGCCCCAGCCCGGCCTTCATCAGGATGACCATGACGGCGATCGTCCGCAACACACCTGCTGACTCCAGTAGCTCTGGCGCGAGGGTCTGCGTCACTTGGGGGCCCAGCACGATGCCCGCCAGCACCATACCGACGAGGGCGGGCAGTTTCAGCCGTCGTGCTAGTTGTCCGGCAAAGAAGCCGATGAGGAGAGTCCAGAGGAGGCTTGGCAGCATTTTGGGTCTTGGGTCTTGGGTCTTGGGTCTTGGGTTTTGGGTTTTGGGCTTTGTAAAATTGCGCTACGCAAAATTGCGCTACGCAAAATTGCGCTACTTTCTACTCCGCGTGATTTCTACCGCGACTTGTCCTGTAAAGTCGGGAATCGGCGGGTTGACCTTGGTCAGGCGCACGGTGACTTGTTCAACCTGGCCGCTGGAGAGCATGATTTGGGCGATCGCCCCGGCCAGTCGCTCGATCAGGCGAAACCGTTCGGTGCGAATGAGTTGGAGAACGGTGGCCACATTGTTGCGGTAGTCGTAGGTGTCTTCTAGGCGATCGCTCTCTGCTGCTTTGGATAGATCAACCCACAGGGTCAAGTCCACCTGAAACCATTGCCCCAAGACCTGTTCTGCCTCCAGATAGCCTGAATAGCCAAAGGCCCGCAGCCCGGTTAAATAAATGCAATCTGCCATTAATCCGCAATTCATTTAATTCGACAAAGCCTGATCCGCCCAACAGGCCCAGCAGGCGGTAATGTCCATTCTCCTGGGTGGCACGACGAAGGGAGTTGCTGGACGCTCAGCAGGCGCTGATCTGGCAATCCAAAATCGCAAACCCGAAATCGAGACAGAACCTACGCACTTGCGATAAGTTTGCTGGGCTTTGGACGATTTCTCGCGGGCACAGCCTTCGAGAAATCGTCCAGATGCGTAAGTCCTACGAGAATTAACAAAATTAACAATAAGCCACAATAAGCCAACTGTACGCTAAATCGCATCATCCAAGCGGCAGAAGCGTATCAGGAATTCTGTCATCTCCTATCAGGTCGGCTTTCTGTTTTGCTGCCCGCTGTTTTTGTTTTGTAGGGCAGAACCACTGCTCTTGACTCCTGCTCTTTCTGAGGTCAATCCGTTGGCTCAGCCCAACTTAGGCGTTCCAAAAAACCTCAAACGGCTATCTCTGATTGCCTTCCAAAACTTCCATCACGTCCTGGATGGAGCAGCCCAGCACCCGCGCCAAGGGCACCAGCATCGAGCCGTCTATGTCGCCCATCGACAGCGCTTCCAACTTTTCTTTGGGCAGTCGATAGGAATCGCAAAACCGTTCAAATTCAGCATCGGTTACGCCTAGCTCGTCTTGGCGCTGCTTTAGCCAGCGGGCGATCGCCCCCACGCCCGACCGAGGCTGCGTCGCCCTTGCCAGATACTTGTTCACCAGTTCCTCAATCTCGCTGTTGCCGCCGCCCGCACGACTCACTAGGTCATAGCACGCCAGCCGCAGCGCCCTGCGAGCGCGATATTCTTCGTTCAAGATATTGGCAACGCGGATCGCGATATCGGGCTTCAGAAAGCCCACCAGTTCGTCGTCATAGTGCAGCGGCACCAAGGCATCGTTGGGACGAATTTCCCAGGCGGGCGTGTCGTCAGGTAGAGGCATAGGGACGGGTTCCGAAAGGGCGAGTTCCGCAAGGGGATCTGAAGATTTCTGAACGGAGAAGGGGGCGATCGCCCACCCTAAACTTGGATCTTAGACTTGGATCTTAATGCAATCCGCACCATCAATCCGAATTGGCTTCCAGACAGTTCCCGCGAAGTCCTGATCGACCACAGTTGATGGTTCCAGATCGAGGATTCGAGTTTGCTTCCGAACGGATTCCGAATGGATTCCAGATTCATTTTCCAAATTCATTCCAGGTTTGTCCCCAAATCCGTCCTGATACGTGTCGTCATTTCCGTAAAAGTCATTGGTAGATGCACCCTGATTCAATAACCTCCGGTTTCGCGGCCGGAGGTTTTTTTTGCGCCTGACAAGCTTGTGGGAAAGCCACCGTGGGACAATAGAACCGCTGCGTTTGGAAGCCTCCATGCTAAAGCGATGGATTGTCACGGTGCTGGTCGCGATTGGTCTGACGATGCAGGGCTGCACGTCCGTCACGGCGGCGCTCGATCGCTATGTAGACAGCACCGAGGGCTATGAGTTTCTCTATCTCAACAGTTGGGTGCCCGTCACGGTGAAGGACGGCCCCCAACTCGTGCTGCATGACCTGATCGAAAGCACCGAAAATGTCAGCGTGATCATCAGCCCCGTGCCCGACGACAAAACGCTGGAAGACCTGGGCAGCCCCAGCGAGGTGGGCTATAAGCTATGGAAAAACGCGCTGCAACCCAACCCGGCCGGGCGACGGGCGGAGCTAATCAGCGCCGAATCCCATGAGGTCAACGGGCAAACCTATTATTTGCTGGAATTTGCCGTGGACGCGCCCGATCTCCAGCGCCACAACCTAGCGAGTGTCGCGGTAAAACGAGGCAAACTGTACACCTTCAACCTATCCACCACAGGACGGCGCTGGGCCCAGGCTGAGAAGACGTTTCGGACGATTGTGGAGTCGTTTTCGGTGAGCTAGTGATGAACTAGCCCATTGCGCGAACCTGTCCCTCAGCCCCAAAAACCGGAGCTAACCAGTTCGCCATTGTTCCAGGCTTGTCCCTGCTGGCGCTGCTGGAGGCGCGATCGCCACTGGCGAATCTGCTGGGCGGTCTGGGCAAAGGGCGAAAACCGGGGCGCAGGCTCAACGACCGCTTCCGCAGCACCCGAAGCCGACAGGCGGCGGTTGACGTTCATGCAGTCGGCCAGGTTGTCTAGGTATGGCTCTAGGTCAAGCGCTCGCTGCACCTGCTCGACCGACGTATAGCGATCGCGCAGCGACACCCGCAGCAGCTTGGTCAGAATTTTGCCAAAGTGGTCGCTGACGTGAACGTAATCTTCCCAGAGCATTTCGCCTGTGTAAGCATCATACTCAAACTCCATTGGCGGCTTGCCCGTAAGCATATACAGGCAGGTCACGCCGACCGCGTACAGGTCGCTGGCGTAGGTGGGGCGCAAGGCAAGCTGTTCTGGCGGCGCAAAACCCACCGTGCCCACAAACTGCGTCGTTGCGGTTTTGTGGGTGGTTTCGCCAGCTTCCACAATCCGCTCTTTTACTGCGCCAAAATCAATCAGCACCAGCCGCCCGTCGTCTTCGCAGCGGATCAGGTTGGGCGGCTTGATGTCGCGATGGATCACCTGCTGCTGGTGGACGTAGCCCAAAATCGGCAGCAATTCTCGCAAAAAGTGCTTGACGGCCAGTTCCGAAAAGGGGCCGTTTTGCTTGACCTGCTTCGCTAGGGTATATCCCCGCACGTATTCCTGCACCAGGTAAAACTCACCTTCTACCTGAAAGTAATCCAGCAGGCGGGGAATACTCGCATGGCTGCCCAACTGGCTGAGGGTCTTGGCTTCCCGCTCGAACCGTTCAGAGGCCCGCTTTAGCACGGCGGGGTTGTCCATCTTGGGGCAAAGCTGCTTGATAACGCAGAGGGGGCTGCCGGGCAGCGATACGTCTCGCGCCAAGAAGGTGATGCCAAAACCGCCGCGTCCGAGGGCCTTCAGCACCTGATAGCGATCGCGAAACAGTTGGCTATTTTGGCAAAGCTGGCCGGGCTGAGTTAGCAGTTGCCGGGAGGATCGGGCTGCATTTAGGGGGGTGGTGGAGGACGCCATCATTAAGTTTGAGATGTGAAGTCAAAATTAAAGAAGCCAGCGCTGATCCGAAAAATCCCTGAGTCCGAGCCAGATGGTTCTGATACCTGCGCCAACGAAACGCACGAGCGGACTCTCCAACTGTCTGGAGCAGCGTTCGCTGCCCTTCACAACCTACCCAGTAGCATAAACCAATTTAGGAAATTCTGTGGATTTTCAAGGGATTTGCCCATCTCCAGATAGGCTTGGCATTCCTGATGCTCCCATCACATTTCCAATAGATTTCCAACCTTGGGATGATTCTGGTTTTAAACCGCATTCCCTCATTCTGGATAGGGGCTATACCCAAGCTTCATCTACTTAAAGTCCTAGTAAAATTCTGACCCGCCTCACCGGATAACGCCTGCGTGGATTTGGGGAAATTCGTCCCACAGCCTGGAGAGGCTGGCAGGCAAGGCAAAGCGCGTACCCTAAGGGGCAAATTGTGAAGTCAAATTGTGAAGTCAAATTGTGAAGTCAAATTGTGAAGTCAACCTGGTAAAGCAAGAAGGGGCTGGGGATACGAGGTGGATTAGGTCAGACGCGGTCTGATCATGGCTCGATACCTGAGACGCAGAGTGAGGCAAGAGCAAAGTGAATTCAGATCATAGGCGAATGACAGGCAGATCACGAGCAAAGGGGGCTAGAAACTTATTCTGGCGTGGGCGATCGCCACCCGGAGGCTTCCCTGCCAGGTCTGGGCGAATTGCGCGATTATTGCGAAGTCCACAGTTCCTGACGATATCGCGATCTAAAAGTGCTAAGGTTTTAGCATTCGAGTGTGTGTAATTCCACAAAGCGCAACTATTATGACCAAAGGACAGGGATTCGGCGGCTTTGGACTCGGCAAAATGAAAGAGCTGACCGAAGCGTTCAAAAAAGCTCAACAGGTGCAGGAGGGTGCAAAGCGCCTGCAAGAAGAGCTAGAAGTCATGGAAATTGAAGGCGAAGCAGGCGGCGGGCTGGTGAAGGTGGTGCTGAGCGGCAACCAAGAGCCTCGCCGGGTCGAGATTACGCAAGACGCAATGGGCGAGGGGCCAGAGGTGCTGGCCGATCTGGTGCTGGCGGCGGCCAAAGATGCCTACAACAAGTCCACCGCCACCATGCGTGAGCGAATGGAAGAATTGACCGGTGGACTGAATCTGCCTGGGCTGGGCTAGTCCAGCGGAAACTCCCAGCCAAAATTTCAGGCTCAAGGGGTTGGGTCTTTGGGTTTTGAGCGCCTGTAGCTCTCAACAGATCTAAATCTCAGCGATTCTGAGTCTTTGTAATTTTGATTTGTAATTCTGAGAAGAGGCGCGGTTCGAGGCTGCGTCTCTTTTGTCGTTCCAAGGTGCGTTAGTGCGTGGGGAGGGGGCGATCGCCCTTCCCTCTGCCTCTTTGCAACTTCCTGCAAAACGCCCTGGGACAGTCTTGTAACAAAATTCCTACAAAATTCCTACAAAATTCCCGCCGACTCGTACAGCCGCCGCACCAGCGCCATAATCTTGTCGCCATACTGCGGGTCGGCGGACCAGCGCCCGCTGAGCTGCCCCACCAGCGGCGCAACCCCCCGCGCCACAAATCGAAAGCGCGGATCGACTAGCCCCTGCACCAGCGGAGCCGTGCTGCCGTAGGCCTTGAGGTGCTGAATGTGGGCCCGCACGCCAATGCGAGCGCTGGGAAAAGAGGCACCGCTGGGGCTGCCCGCCGCGTCGCCCAACCCGCCAAAGTTGTTTTGTCCTGGCTGGATCGTGCCGCCAAATTGCAAAAAGCTCGTCTCGACGCACATCTGGCAAAAGGCGAGGTCATAGTTCACGCCCTCCACGCTGCCCTCTTCGCGGTAGAGGCGCGGCAGGTCGGGAAACTGGTTCAGCCCGGCCTCGTTATTATTCTTCAAGAACATCCGCAGTTGCAGTTCTGAAGTCTGCCCAAGGCCCATAATCCGGTCGATTTGCCCCGGACAGATGCCAGAGTTTTGCAAGATCACGGTGCGCGTGGCCGCGTCCCAGGTGACAGACACATTAAAGGGTCGCAGTTCCACCGCCCGCACGTAGACAATATTGCGATAGGTGACACGCCGGATGTCGGGCGACTGGCTGATATCAATGCCCAGGCGATCGACCAGATCAGCGGGAATAAAGGCATTGCCGTTGACGATAATGCCGCGCTCGTCATACAGTCCGCCGTTGATATTGATACTAATGCTGGGGTAGGTTTCGCCGCCGGGGTCGGGGGGTAGACCCGCCACAGCCCGGCTCCAGGACGAGAGTCCGTCGGCAATGCCCAGCGCCAGGTCGCGCCGCTGGTTTTGCAAAATGCTGCGGTCTTCTGGACTTGTGAGAAATCCGACATTCATCAGCAGTGAGGGAACGATCAACTGGCGGCAGAAGGCAAGGCTGCCTGTCCCTGAGTCGGTGTCGGGCTTTGCGCCGCGATTGGGCAGTTGGGGAACGCGCCGCAGCAGCGCCAGCAGCAGCAGTTCCGCATGGGCTTTGCGCTGGCTGTTGGTGGGGATGTAGAACACGGTTGCGCCGCGCACGGAGGGGTTGGGGGAGGCATCGGCGTGGATTTCCAGCGCCACATCCAGGTTTTGCGCCCGCGCGTTGATCCACGCGAGGGTCTGGGCCATGCTCAGGTCGTCCGGCACGGACAGCACCTCCAGCCCCCGCGCCCGCAGTTCGGCCACAATCAGGTCGCGGGTCAGGATCATCTCCCGCGCCTCCGTTGTGCCTGCTACCACAATGCCGGGGTCGATGCCCGCGCCTTCTGTGCCGCCATGCCCCGCAGAGATAAAAATCCGTCCCATCGACTGCTGATCCTCGTTTGCGTGCCCGTTTCCAATTTGGCGGCGATCGCCCCTTGCACTCTAGACCCTGGAGACAGGGCGATCGCGCTACCCGTAAGACTAGCTAAATTCCGCACCCTTGGCGCAGGTTTATTGACCGCAATGCCTCCGGCCATTCGGCGTTAGAAATATTAGAAAACGCAATGTGCAACTCTGCTGATCCCCCTCACCCTTTTCTGGGATGCCGGAGGCTTTAAGCCCTCTCCCAGAGCAGAAGAGGGACTTCAAGCCTCTTTTGCTCCCCTTCTTCCAACCTGGGAGAAGGGGTTGGGGGATGAGGGCAGATTGAAAGTTGCACATCGCGTTACCCGTGCAAGTTTGTAGAAAAGCGTCAGAATAAAGGATACGCCCTTGCCCCCTCCAGCCGCATGGTTACGCCGCGCCTCCACCCCGACACCATCGAAGACGTGAAGCAGCGGGTCGATATCGTCGATATCGTGTCCGAGCATGTGGTGCTAAAAAAGCAGGGTAAAGATTTCACCGGCCTGTGTCCGTTCCACGATGATAAATCGCCCAGCTTTTCCGTCAGCCCCAGCAAGCAGTTCTACTACTGCTTTAGCTGCGGAGCCGGGGGCAACGCCATCAAGTTTTTGATGGAGATTGGCAAGCAGTCTTTTGGGGAGGTGGTGCTGGAGCTGGCGCGGCGCTATCAGGTGCCCGTGAAGACCCTAGAACCGGAGCAGCGGCAGGAATTTCAGCGGCAGTTGTCGCAGCGAGACCAGCTTTATGAAATTCTGGCGGTGACGGCCAAGTTTTTTGAACACGCGCTGCACCAGAGCCAAGGGGCGATCGCCCTCGACTATTTGCGAACCAAGCGCAAGCTGTCGCCCGAAATCGTCCAGCAGTTTCAACTGGGCTATGCCCCCGGCGGCTGGCAGACGCTCTACGGCTATCTGGTAGAGCAAAAGCGCTATCCCGTGGAGCGGGTGGAGCAGGCGGGCTTGCTGGTGCCCCGGCAGGGCGGCAGTGGATATTACGACCGATTCCGCGATCGCCTGATGATTCCCATCTGCGACGTGCAGGGGCGCGTCATTGGCTTTGGCGGGCGGGCCCTGGGCGACGAACAGCCCAAGTACCTCAACTCGCCAGAGGGCGACCTGTTCGACAAAGGCAAGACGCTGTATGGGCTGGATCTGGCCAAAGGGGCGATCGCCAAGCGAGACGAGGCGATCGTGGTGGAGGGATACTTTGATGTCATTGCCCTGCACGCCGCAGGCATCACCAACGTCGTCGCGTCGATGGGCACTGCGCTGACCCAGGGGCAGATCAAGCAACTGCTGCGCTATACCGAGTCCAAGCGGATTATCTTTAACTTTGACGACGACAAGGCCGGGCAAAAAGCCGCCGACCGGGCCATTGGCGAACTGGCGGATCTGGCCTATCGCGGCGAGGTGCAGGTGCGGATTCTGAACCTGCCGGAGGGCAAAGACCCCGATGAGTTTCTGAAGGCCCACTCCCCGTCTGCCTATCAGGACTTGCTGCAAGACGCGCCGCTGTGGCTCGACTGGCAGATTCAAAAACTCCTGGCCGACAAAGACCTGAGCCAGCCCGACCAGTTTCATGCCAGCACCCAGGCGATCGCCCAACTCTTGGGCAGCCTGCCCAACGCCACCCTCCGCACGCACTACATCCACCGCTGCGCCGAACTGCTGAGCCGGGGCAACGCCCGTCTGGCCGTGCAGCTTGAGCAAGACCTGCGAACCCAGGTGCGGGGGCAGCGCTGGCACGGGCGATCGCAAAAATGGCAAACACCGGGCGATCGCACGCTGCTAGAAGAAGCCGAAGCCCAACTGCTGCGCCTCTATCTACACCAGCCGGAACACCGCGCCGAAATCCGAGCAGCGCTGGAGTCCCGCGATCTGGAATTCAGCATCGCCCACCATCGCCTGCTGTGGCAGCAGATCTTGGCGATTGAGGACTCTGCCGCAGCGCAGGATAGCGCGGAGCCGGAGAGTGGGGCAGAGTGGCCTACCAGCGCTCAGCCGCCCAACCCCGTCTCTCTGCTCACCCGCCTGCAAGACCACCTCGCCGAACTCCCGGGTCAGCACGAAGCCGTTTATTCTCTCTTTCAGCTTGACGAAAAAACGCGACGCGACCTGGCACGAGCCGCCCTAGTGATTCGCACCGCCACGGCCTGCATGGAGATGGTGATGTGCGAAAAGCGGCGGCGGCACTTCCTCGATCTGTGGAAGAAAACGGACATCACCACGTCGCCGGAATTGGGGCAATATTACCAGCAGCAGCTTTATCTGGAAGATCAGCGCATCAAGGTGCTGGAACAGGAGCAGCGCAACACCACCTTTGCCGATTTGGCCCAAACTCCGTGGGTCGGGGTCGGCCTCATAGAGTGATGGGGGATTCTCCTAATTCCCTGTCTACTACCTATCTTATCCACTACCTAGCCACTACCTATCACTACCTATCTACTGCGCCGAGTGGCGTGACCAGTCCATCCAGGCTGACACGATTTTTCGTCTGGCGATAGCTGTTCAGTCCGTCTTCGCCTTTCTGGCTGGCCCAGTCTACGAGTTCATTGCGCTGCCCTTCGTAGCCAAAGCGGGGAACCCCCATACCGCAAGAGGTCTGGACTTTGGCAACCTCAACGTGGAGGATTTGTCGAGCGCCGGACAGCGGCGGGAACAGTGGGTAAAGCGTGTCCCATTCGGGAGATTGGGGCAAAACCGTCGTGCCCTGGCCGTAAATCCGCAGAATCAGCGGCGGCCCCTGAAAGGCGCAGAACATTAGGGTAATACGACCATTTTCCTGGACATGGGCAGAGGTTTCATTGCCACTGCCTGTGAGATCCAGGTAAGCGACCCGATGAGGCGACAAAATGCGAAAGCTGTCGAGTCCTTTGGGAGACAGGTTAACATGCCCTTCGGCGCTAAGCGGGGCAGTCGCCACGAAGAAGATTTGCTGCTGGGCAATAAAGTCCTGGAGTTTGGGCGTGAGGGAGTCGTATTGTTGGGCCATGGGAGTGGGGGCGATCGCCCGGATTATAAGAGAATGGCAGCCATCCTACCGCATTCCCACAGCGCCGCGCCCCGCCCCCTTGGGGCATTTGATTAAAACACAGTCATTGAAACGCACAGTCTAGGACAGCACTCCCGAATTTTTCAGATAGGAATATACCTGCGATAGCACTTGTCGCGCTGGATTGAACGTGATTTTTTTCACCGCGTCATGGTAGGTCAGCCAGGCATAGTCTTTGATTTCTTTTGCCTGACAGGTGACGATTTCCGACTTTACCAGCGCAGGGAAGTAGGTCACGGTCTTGTCGATGGGCTTTTTGTCACGCATGAAGCGGTAGCGTTCCATAAAAGCGTCTTCGCTAAGCAGGTCGTAGGCGGTGATGCCCGTCTCTTCTTCAAACT
This sequence comes from Thermoleptolyngbya oregonensis NK1-22, assembly GCF_032705245.1. Lineage (GTDB taxonomy): Bacteria > Cyanobacteriota > Cyanobacteriia > Elainellales > Elainellaceae > Thermoleptolyngbya > Thermoleptolyngbya sichuanensis. The sequence goes on along the minus strand of NZ_CP053540.1, from coordinate 4,564,945 downwards.
CGCGGCAGGCAGCGGCGATCGCCGTTTCGCCAGGGTCGGCATGTCCTTTGGGAAAGCCCCAATGCCCAGCGTGGTGCTGAATCAGCAAAAACTTGTCGCCGTCCTCCTGGCGCAAAATAGGCACAATGCCAAAAGCCTCGTCTTTCATAGCAAGTTCAGTCGTGTGGGAGTCAAGCCTGGCCGTTTGTCCAGAATGCTTGCATCACAGTGTAATCGATGCGGATTCTAGGATGTCGTATCTTGCGACAGAAAAATGCGCGGCGACGCAGGGGAGGTCACCCGCTGCACCCCTCGCCACGCCAACGGGTCACATCACGCTAGCACTGGACTGATCTCGACTAGAGGCTACTCTCTGGCAACGGTTATTTTCTGATAGCGGGCGATCGCAACGCCTGCACTGCCTGCACCACCGCCGCGCCTGCCTGCTCGATCTCCGTTTCCGTGGTGAAGCGACCAATGCCAAACCGCAGCGACGCAAAGGCCAAATCGGGCGATCGCCCAATCGCCGTCAGCACATGGGAGGGCGCGATTTTTGTGGAGCTACAGGCCGCACCGGAAGAAACTGCGATTTGCGACTGCAACGCCAGCAGTAGTGCCTGTCCGTCTACGCCTTCGATGCTTAGATTCAGGTTGCCCGGAAGCCGCTGGGTGGGGTGGCCGTTGAGATACACGCCGCCCAGGGGTTGAATGAAGGAAAAGAGGCGATCGCGCATTTCCGTCACTCTGGCCGACTCCGCTTCCCGACTCTCCAGCGCCAGTTCCACCGCCTTGGCAAAGCCCACAATCTGCGGCACATACAGCGTCCCCGACCGCATCCCCCGCTCATGCCCGCCGCCGTGAAGCTGCGCCGCAAGCTGCACCCGTGGGTCGCGCCGCCGCACATACAGCGCCCCAATGCCCTTTGGCCCGTAGACCTTGTGGGCCGTCAGGGACATCAGATCGATTTGCATCGCCTGCACGTCTAGCGGAATTTTGGCGATCGCCTGCGCGGCATCCGTGTGGAACAGCACGTTGTGTTGATGACAAATCGCGCCAATCTCTGCCAGCGGTTGCAACACGCCAATTTCGTTATTCGCCGCCATCACCGACACCAGGATCGTATCGGGCCGGATTGCCTTTTCTAGGGCAGCTAAATCTACCAAGCCGTCGGGCTGCACGCCCAGCCGCGTAATTTCAAAGCCCAGGGATTCCAGATACGTACAGGGATCGAGGACGGCGCTGTGTTCCGTTGTCAGGGTGATGATATGTCGTCCCTGAGAAACATAGGCTTCCGCCACGCCCTTGATTGCCAGGTTGTTGGCTTCCGTTGCGCCGCTGGTGAAGATCAGTTCTTCAGGGGTCGCGTTGATCGCGGCGGAAAGGATGGAGCGCGATCGCCCCACCGCCGCCTCTGCCGCCCAGCCGTAGGAATGCGTCGTGCTAGAGGGGTTGCCAAAATGCTGCGTGAAATAGGGCAGCATTGCCTCTAACACTCGCGGATCGACGGGCGTAGTCGCGTGATTGTCGAGATAAATCGGCTGATGAGGCATTTCGTCTAAGAGGGCTAAACAGCAGGGCAGGCAGCGCCCACCCTGTGCCTAAGGCCTCTCTTAGCAAAAATTAGCAAAGAGGCATTGGGAGGATCGCTCCTGCCCAGTTCTACACCAGCTTTTTCACTTTGTCGATGATGCCCACGGGGTCGATGCCCTGGTGGGGGAACTGTTCCCATAGCCCGCCACAGCCCTCTTCGTGCGTGCCGTAGTAGGCAAACTTCGGCGTGTAGCCCCGCTCCAGCAGCCAGGAGCCAAAGCGGCTGCCCAGCCCTGTCCGGCGGTTAAACGCCTCCACCACCACCACAAACGGCGACTTGCCGATCTTCGCCATCGCGTCTTCGTCCACCACGTTCAGCGTGGACTTATTGATCAGCCCCACGTCCAGCCCTTCTTGCTTCAGTCGCTCCACCGCATCCAGGGCGCGATAGACCGCATCGCCCACCGCGACGATATAGCCCGCCGTGCCCTCGCGCACCACCTCATCTTTGCCAGGGACAAACGTGTAGTCGCCGCCGTAAAGCTCATTGCCGCTGCTGTCTAGCAAGATTGGCGTTTTGGAGCGGGTCGAGAAGATGAACCGCAGCCCCGGATCGAAGAAGATCGCCTCGACGCAGGCCTTCATCTGGTTGGCATCGGCAGGGAAATAGAGCTTGGTATCATAGCCGTCGTCTAGCCCGTTGTCGGCAAAGAAGTTGTTGATACCAAAGTGGCAGGTGTTGTCTGCCATGTCGTCGATGCCGGAGTGCGAGAAGTGGCACAGCAGGTTGGAATAGTTCAGCCGCGCCATCGTGATTTCGGAAATACACATTTCCAGAAAAGCGGCGAAGGTGGCGAAGATGCCCTGCTTGCCCTGTTCCATGCCAAAGCCCGCCGCCGCCGACAGGTTGCCCCGCTCCATGATGCCGGAGGGAATGAACACTTCTGGGTAGGCATCGTGGATTTTCTTCAGCCCACAGGAGCCTTCCAGATCGCTATCGACCACCAGCACCTTTTCTTTGCGCTCGGTTTCGCTCATTTTGGCCAGCATTCCATTCACCGCGTCGCCAAACACGTTGCGGTTGGAATCCCATTTTTCGCTGATGCCCAGGAAGGTGTAGTCCTGCTTGGGCTTTTGGATGCCGTTGAGGTGGGCGACGGCGGCGCTGTGGCCGCGGCTTTCCAGATATTGCAGCGCCAGCTTCACAGAGATCACGTCGTGTCCGTGGTTCGAGCCTTCTAGCCCCTCGATGCCGGGGCACATGGGGCGCTTGCAGATGACGGCGATCGGGCCAGGGGTGTTCACCGCTTCGCAGATGGCGGCGTAGAGCGCGTCGATGTCTTCGCCGTTGACCTCCAGCACCTTCAGCCCGTGCCCTTCCAGGGTGTGCTTGACGCTGTAGCCAGGGAGATATTTGGAGGGATGGCCGGCAATGGTTACGTCATTGTCATCGATGATCAGCTTGACATTGAGGTGTTGGGCAACTGCGAGGCGGGCCGCTTCCGCATCGTTGCCTTCCTGCTGGGAGCCATCGGAGCCAAGACAAAAGACCGTCTTGCCCGGATTGGCAAAGGCGACGCCATTCACATAGGGCCACATATGCCCCAGGCGACCGGAACTGAATTTGACCCCAGGCGTTAGCCCCAGTTCTGGGTGGCCGGGCAATTTGGAATGGGCCAGGCGATAGCTCATCAACTGCTCGGCGGGCAGGTCGCCATTCAGCGTTGCCATCAGGTATTGCGTACCCACGCGATGCCCCGCTTCGTCGAAGAAAATGGGGACAAAAGACTCTGGCTTGCCGCGAAACAGCGCGTCCAAAATCATGACTTCGGGCACGGTGTCGTAGGGGCCGCCCGTGTGTCCGCCCACGCCGTGGGCCGCGCCTGTGGCCGTGAAGAAGACGATCGCATCTCGACAAAGCTGGATATTAGCCTGGAGGGCCGCTTTCTGATCCGCCGTCAGGGTAGGCACGGTGGGATCAAGCGTTAGTTTTTGATATGCGCCGAGGTCGATGGGGAAGGTTGCGCCAGTTGCAGTCATAGCGTTTGTCCATAAATTTATGTTGGGGCAGTGCGAGCGATCGCCAGCATTGGAGCGTGGATCGGCTGCTATCGATTTTCCCTGGAGACCAGGGCACTCACCTCACTAGGGTTGATCCTAGAGATAGGGCTACCAGAATGCAAGTTTAGTGGCGAACGTGCCCCTGCTGATTAACTGCTCATTAAATTGCTGGTAAATCTGTTTGCGGTTCGTTGGTAAATCTGTTTGTGGTTCAATCTGTCCCCTAGCACTCAAATTTTCAGACTGCTTGGACTGGTTGAGTTTTTTACAGGTTTTCTGTAGGTTTGAATCCATGCAGCCGATGAAGCTGATCACCCATGAAGCGGGTTAGTGAATGAACGGTTGAGTGGGGGATGCGTATTTTGGATGGGCGATCGCCCCTTCCCTTCACTCGATCAGCGATCGCCACTCGTCTGCTCTATCCTATTTCAATCCTGGAGAAGATCATGGCTTTTGAGTTTAACCAGATCGACCGGATTAAAGACTTTGATGAAGCGATCGCCGTGCTGGAGTCGGACTATGTGCCAGCGCTGGTGGAAGCGTTTGCCAACTCTCCCGAAGGACAGGCGTATCTAAAGGCTCAGCCCAAAGAGGCAGGGTATTTGGGTGGGTGGGTCGGAAGTCTGCTTTACTACGGCTATGCCTATATGGAAGTAACGCTGCCTAAAATGCGGCAGCGAGACGTAGACATCGTACTCCAGCAGCTTTTTCCTCGCAAACTTACCCTTGCGGAACCGGATCAAGCGAACTGCATTGTGCCAGAGCTAATTGCTTTTTGGAAATTTGTCCAGCGGGAATACAAACAGCGCCACAGCAGCAAAATCCTGATGTTTCTCCACGAAATCGAGCCGACTTTTGCAGCAACCATGAACGACCCGCGCAACTTTGGCATAGCCAAGTCGTTTTTCATGTCAGGGCAGGCAAGCGGGTTTGACATGACGACTCCGGAGGGACTGGCCGCCTATCAGGAGCAACATAACCAGCAGATTCGTGAGCAGTCTTTAGCAGCGATCTCACCGATGATTGTGCCAGAGGGCGTGCCGCCAGAGTTTGTGGCGCTGATGAGCCAGCAGCTTGGGCTTGGCCCAGTGCCAGGGCTAGAGCATTTGCCGACCGACCCGCAGGCGTTAATCAGCGCGATCGCCCAACACCTCATAGACACGGGCGTGGTAACTCTTGAGGAATCAGAAAGCCTCGACGCGGGCGCTGAGGATGCCGCAGACCCGCTGAATTCGCTGCTGAGTTTTGCTAACCATTTTCAGCAGGAAACGCTGAAAAATACAGTTCAGGAGCAAGGCGTAACCCTGTCGGAAAAGGCGATCGCCCTCCTGCAAGACCTCCGCATCACGCCCACCACACCCGGCACCATTGTTCAGGATTTTGATCGGCTGCTGGAAAGAATCGGCGCGGACGGCATTCCAGTTAGCAGCACTCGTCAACAGCTTAATCTCAATATCCTCAAAGACCTGAACGCTTTGCTGAGCCAGCCGATTCAAATTGACCTCAAACGGCCGCAGCAAAAATCCTACCCCAATCTGTACGGACTCTATCTACTGCTGCGGGTGACGGGGCTAACTCAGATCTGCCAAACAGGTAAGACCCCCAAGCTGGTGGTCAATCCTGACCTCTACGCGGCGTGGCAAACGCTTAACCCTACCGAGAAATATTTCACGCTGCTGGAGGCCTGGCTGATCCGGGGTGATTTGGAACTGCTGGGAGAAGACCGGAATCTGCTGAATGAAGGGAGCCGAGTTCTAAAAGCCTGGACTGAGTTGTCGAAGCAGCCCAAAACCTACCGAAACTACAGCGAACAAGATCAGTTGAACTACTGGCCTGGATTTCACAATCTGACGCTGATGCAGATGTTTGGCTGGGTGGAGTTGGTCTGCCCCCGCCCTGAGGCAGGCAAGGGCTGGCGCGTTAAACGGGTGAAGCCTACGCCGATTGGAGATGCGATCGCCACTGTAGCGCTGAGCGCCTATCACGACCAAGAATTCCAGTGGGCCTCGGAAAGCGACTTTACCCTGCCTTGGGGCGACTTTCAGCCCTATTTCCAGCCCTATTTCCCCGAATGGCGACAAAACCTGACCGCACTCCAGCCCCCAGCGCATCAAACCGGAACCTGCATTTTCAAAGTTTCGCTCGGAAAAATCTGGCGGCGACTGTCGATTTCGAGCGAGTCTACTCTAGAGGCATTGGGTGACTTGATTCGAGAGTCGGTGGATTGCGACTCGGATCATCTCGATCTATTTTCCTTCAAAGACGCGATGGGTCGCACGGTTGAAATTCATCATCCCTACAACGACTGGCGCGACAGCAAAGCCAGTAACGAAGTGCTGATTGGCGACCTGCCTTTACAGCCTGGTATGTCGATGACTTACCTATTCGACTTTGGCGACTGCTGGGAATTTAATGTGCAGCTTGAAGAAATTCAGCCTGGAAAACCCAAGCGGGGCAGCAACAAAATTTTGGAGCGCCACGGCAAAGCGCCGGAGCAATATCCCAACTGGGACGAAGACGAATAGATCTGGTTACAGGAGGCGATCGCCCGTCTCTGGATCAAACCCAACCAGCGCCCGCTCGTCGAACCGCAGCGAGAGGCGATCGCCCACCTGCACCGCCCGCTCCGGCGCAGCCAGCAGGTTGATCGGACGTGCCACCCCCGGCAGCTTTGCCCGCACCAGTGTTTCGCGGCCCAGCGGCTCCACCAGCGTCACCTGTGCTACCAGCCTGCCATCTTCCCCGTCGGGCGCAATCCCATCGGGCGCAATCTCATCGGGCGCAATTTGCAACTGCTCTGGCCGGATGCCCAGGTTGATAGACCGTCCGGGGCGAGTCGCGACGCGTTCGCGCAAGCGGGGCGGCGCACTTTCCCTACGGGAATCGCCCAGCACCGACTGCAACCCTGCGGGACAGGGCAGGACTTGTTCGCCGATGTGCAGCCTATTCTCCAGATAGACCGCGTTTAGAAGATTCATTGGCGGATTGCCCACAAACGTCGCCACCATCTGATTTGCAGGCTGCTGGTAGATTTCCTGGGGCGGGCCGATTTGCTGAATCCGGCCCTGGTTTAGCACGACGATCTGATCCGCCAGGGTCATGGCTTCGGTCTGGTCGTGGGTGACGTAGAGTGTGGTGATGCCAAGCTGCTGATGCAGTTGCTTGAGTTCGGCGCGGGTGTCGTCTCGCAGTTGGGCATCCAGGTTGCTCAGCGGCTCGTCCATCAGAAATGCCTGGGGCTTGCGGGCGATCGCCCGACCCAGCGCCACCCGCTGCTGCTGACCGCCGGAAAGTTGACCTGGCTTGCGATCGAGCAGGGGGGTCAATCCAAGCGACTGGGCCACCGCCTCGATGCGCGATTGAATCGTGCGGACATCCGCTCCCCGCATCCGCAGCCCAAAGGCCAGATTCTCCGCTACCGTCATGTGGGGATACAGCGCGTAGTTTTGGAACACCATTGCCACGTCGCGCTGGCGGGCAGGCACGTCATTCACGCGGCGATCGCCAATATACAGATCGCCCGACGTAGCCATCTCCAGCCCCGCAATCGTCCGCAAAATCGTCGATTTGCCGCAGCCCGACGGCCCCACCATCACCCAAAACTGCCCATCAGGCACTTCAAAGGTAATATCGGCGATCGCCGTCGTTGCATTAAAGATTCGCGTAATTTGGTTCAGCGCAATTCGAGCCACAGAGCAAAAGGAGCAGTAATTTTTCTATTCTCCGTTTATCTAAAGAAGGAAAAACGAAAAACGAAAAACGAAAACCTGGTCTTCCCTCTTCGTTCTTCGTTCTTCCCTCTTCCCTCTTCCCTCTTCCCTCTTCCCCCCGTTCGGTCAAGTTTGACAACGTTTTAGCCATTAAATGTAGCAAATCTTGCAAATCTCTTTAGACCCGACGTTCGTTTTGCCTCCGCGCTTAGAATAGGGAAATTATTCTCCACCCACCCAGGAGCAACTGTTATGACCGTGATCGCCGTTGTGGACTACGACATGGGCAACCTACACTCGGCCTGCAAAGGCCTGGCCAACGCTGGAGCCACTCCCCACGTCACCGATTCGGCCAAGGATATCGGACGGGCAGATGCCATTGTGCTGCCTGGCGTGGGCGCGTTTGACCCGGCAATTCAGCATTTGCGCGATCGCGACCTGATCTCGCCCCTCAAAGATGCGATCGCCAGCGGCAAACCCTTCCTGGGCATTTGCCTGGGGCTGCAAATCTTGCTGGACGGCAGCGAAGAAGGACGCGAATCGGGTCTGGGCATCGTCCCTGGTTGGGTGCGCCGTTTCCGCCATGAACCGGGCATCACCATTCCCCACATGGGCTGGAACCAGTTGCAGCTTCGGCAGCCCAATCTGCCCCTGTGGAACCAGCTTGCGGCTGATCCCTGGGTCTATTTTGTCCACTCCTTCTATGCCGACCCGGCTGATGCAGGGGTGATTGCGGCTACGACCACCCACGGGTCGCAAACCGTAACCGCAGCGATCGCCCGCGACAACCTGATGGCTGTCCAGTTCCACCCCGAAAAATCCTCCGACACTGGGCTAAAGCTGCTGGCCAACTTCGTCGCCTCGGTGCAGGCCAAAGAACTTGCGGGTATTCGCGGCTAGCAGCCGACCGTTGGGGCGATCGCCCTATGGTGAACCCAGACTGGACATCGGGGGGCAACAGACCCCCTGTTTTTTTGCCGACCGCCAACCATGTCTCTCCGCATCTATGGCAACCGCCTGATTAAAACCCTCCCTGGCGGCGACACCCGCCCCACGCCCTCGCGGGTACGGCAAGCGCTGTTCAATATTTGGCAAGGGGAAATCGAGGGCTGCCGCTGGCTGGATTTGTGCAGCGGCAGTGGCTCAATGGGGGCCGAAGCGCTCTGTCGCGGCGCGGCGCTGGTCGTGGGCATCGAGCAGTCGGGGCGGGCCGCCGCTGTGGTCACAGAAAACTGGCAAACCGTCGCCAAACCAAATCAGCAGTTTCGGCTGCTGCGCGGCGATGTGCGGCAAATGCTGCCAAAACTGAGCGGGCAACGCTTCGACCGGATTTACTTTGACCCGCCCTACGCCAGTGAGTTGTATGAACCCGTGCTGGAGGCGATCGCCCGTCATCAGCTTCTGGCCCCCGATGGCGAACTGGCGGTCGAACACGGGGGCGATCGCTTTTCTGAAACGGCCCTGGCGACCCTGCTGCCCCGCATCGCGCCCCTAGTTCCCTGCCGCGAGAAGGTCTATGGCAATACGGCGCTGATGTTTTTTAGGTGGCAAGATGAGGGGCTGGCGTGAACGGGGGTAGTAGGGGTTGAGGGAGTGGAGCGAGCTAAAAAGGGAGTGGAGCGAGCTAAAAAAAGAGACCCCCGAAAGGGCCTCCATTCCGACAATTTTCCAGAAATTTCTAGAGGTAGTTCACAAGGTTTTTTTCAAGTGTTGCTGGGGTGCGTCTCAAATGCCCCCTGAGGGCCCTCAACATGGAGAGCGGGCAGAGGGTGTCTACAGACCCAACTGGTCGCCCCGGCGATATTGCAGATAAGCCGCGACAAACAGACCAGCCAGCGTCACGGGAATCAAGCCCAACACAATTCCAGAAAGCAGCGGTTCAACCACGGTTCAATCTCCTTAACGTTAAGTCAAATTTTAGCAACGAATGGTTGAGCAGTCAGCCCTGTGGCGATTTTTTGGCACGGCTTTTAAGGTTTTTTACGTTTTCGCTCGCCCCTTCTCAGAAAAGGGCGATCGCCCTCTCATCTAATCCACTCTGCCGGGACTTGGGGTCGCAACCGTCAGACCCAGCAAAACCTTGCCATTTGCACTCCTTAAATAAATCTGTGCAGAGTTGCCGTCTCCGCTCAAGAAACTTTAAGCTAGGTTATAAATCGAAACGCTATTCACACCCCGCCTTGACCCCGAATCTCTTGAACGAGCCAATTCTAGAATCGCAAGTGACGAGTGCAGCCAGCGATGCTCCGGATCGGTCGCGGCAAGCACTCTGGTTGCTGTTGGGTTCGGCGGTGGTAATGCTGGTGGCGATCGCCGCCCTGCTGCTGCTCCGCCATCCCGATCCCTACGTGCGGAGCGTGCTGGCTCTAGAGGGCAACCCGTCCCAGGGGCAAGTTATCTTCCAGATGAACTGTGCAACCTGCCACGGATTGACGGGAGATGGCGTAGTTGGCCCTAGCCTGCATCATGTTTCTGCCCGCAAGTCTCGCATCAAGCTAATCGAGCAGGTAATCAGCGGCAAAACGCCCCCCATGCCCCAGTTCCAGCCCAACGCTCAGGAAATGGCGGATTTGCTGGAGTATCTTGAGTCCTTATAGCGAGAGTCTGGATAGCAAGAGTCTTTGGCAGCAAGTCCTCATAGCAGCTTCTAGGTGCTGGGTGCATCTTCAAACTTATAGCCCACGCCGATTACTGTTTTCACAAAGCTCGGCGTTGCGGGGTCAAACTCAATTTTTTTCCGCAGGCGGGCGATGTGCGTATCTACCACGCGCTCATCCCCAAAGAAATCGCTACCCCAGAGTTTCTCAATCAGCTGGGCCCGGTTCCACACGCGGCCGGGATAGCTCATAAAGGTGGTCAACAGGTCAAATTCCAGCGTAGTTAGGTCAAGCCGTTCGCTCTTTTGTCCTGGCCCGTCGCCGTGGCGATAGGCCGCCCGCTGGTCTACGTCTACCGTAAAATGCTGCGTGTGGTAGGTCTTGCTCTGTCCGCCCTGGCGCAGGGTGCGCCGCAGCAGCGCCCGGACGCGGGCCACCAGTTCTCGCGGACTAAACGGCTTCACCATATAGTCATCGGCTCCAGTAGACAGACCGATTACGCGATCCATCTCTTCGCCTTTTGCCGTCAGCATTAGAATGTAGGGGTCTTTGTGGCCGGGCTTTTGGCGAATGCGGGCACACACCTCCAGCCCGTCCAGTTCTGGCAGCATCAAGTCCAGAATAATCAAGTCGGGCTGGAGTTCTTGAAATACGCGAATGGCCGTCTGCCCGTCACTGCAAACGCGACAAGAAAAGCCTTCTTTTTCTAGATAAAGCTGGATCAGTTGGGCAATTTCGGCTTCGTCTTCAACGATTAAAATGTCCATGACCTGCGGAGGATTCGTCGCTTGCGTTTACCATTAAACCTGAGTGATGGTATGAGAGCAGTTTGTAAGCCGCTCGCTGCATCAGTCCTGGTTAATTCCTCTGGTCAATTGCTCTGGTGATTTGGGTGAGCGTCCAGGGATATGGGACTCGATCCTAGCGTAGCGGTGTGGCAGACCGCTGATCTACGGTTCTTCTAGAGCATGATAGACGGCATGGTAACAGCTACCCCCCCTTCGGAATTGCATCGGTTGGGCTTCCAGTTGCAAACCTTGTTGCGGACGGCGCAGCCAGGATTGCCGCCAGTGCAGGTGCGGTGTGCGCTGCGGGAAGGCGTGCTGATGGTGCTGGTGCAGCAGGTTTCGTCTGACCCTGGAGCGGCTTCCGCCGTCCGTCGGTTAGAGGCTTCTGAGGCTTCAGAGATTTTCGCTTGTCTGGAAGATGAACTGCGGCGATCGCCCCCCAAGATTCCCCCAGCGAAATCTCCCTTTTCTCCTGCCCAGGTTCAGCCGCTGCCCGTGCGGGTGTATCTGCGGGCGGCTGGCCAGTCTCGCCCCTATGCCATCCATCAGTTTCGCATCGATGGATCAGCGCTTTCTGCGATCGCCCCAGAACAGGCCCAGCCTGAGCAGAATGAAGTCAGCGCATTCGTCCCCACCGCAGCGCCAGGGCGGTTGCGTCGTCTCCCCCAAGATGATGCAACTCTGGATCATGCAGACCTGGATCATGCAGACTTGGCTCATACAGACCTGGCTCATACAGACCCGGCGGAAACCGTGCTGCCAGATCCGGATCAAGCCCTGGCTCCAGATCCAGACGCGGCTGTTGCTGGGGGATATTCGCTTTCTCGAATGGCGATCGCCCTGGCAGCAGGGGTTGCGGCGCTGGCCTTTGGCGGCACGTTTTATGCCCTGACCCGCCCTTGCGTGATGGGCGGCTGTGCCGAGTTGCAAACCGTGGAGCGGCTGCATCAGGCAGTGAGCCAGCAGTTGAGCCAGGGCGCGACGCTGCAAGACCTGTCCCAATCCTACACGCGGCTCACGGAGGCCAGCTATCGCCTCAGTCGGGTTCCTCGCTGGTCGCGCCACTATGCAGCGGCGAACCAGGTGCAGCAACAGACCGAATCGACGGTCGCCGCGCTGGGGCAAGTGCTGTCGGCCCAGGCGACCGCAACCGAAGCCGTCGAGATGGCCCAAAATCCTCCCCATCCGCTGGAGGTGTGGCAGCGGGCGCAGGCGCTCTGGGAAAAGGCGATCGCCCAGTTGCAGCAGGTGCCGGAATCCAGCCCGGCCTACGATCTGGCTCAGCAGAAACGGCTGGAGTATGTCGAAAATCTGGCCATGATTGAGCAGCGCATCACCCTGGAGCAAAAGGCGCAGGACTGGGTGAATCGGGCGCGGCAGGCGGTGGAACTGGCGGAAGCGCGACAGGGCGCGGCCACGTCGATGGACACTCGGCTGGAGGCCCACGGCACCTGGCGAACGGCGATCGCCCTGTTGCAGCAGGTTCCCGAAACGGCGATGGCCTACGCCGAAGCCCAGCAGTTGTTGGCGCTCTATCAGCCACGCCTGCTCGACAGCAGCGCCCGTCTCCAGCAGGAAGAAACGGCCGTGGATGCCCATCAGCGGGCGCTGCGGCTGGCAGATCTGGCGGCCCAGGCGGAGCAGCGCAGGCAGTGGTCGCAGGCGGTGCAGCACTGGCAGGGGGCGCTGGCGGCGGCGCAGCAGGTGGCCGCAGGCACGACCGTCCATCCCCAAGTGCAGCCGCTGCTGTCGTCCTATCGGGCATCCTTGGCGACGGCGCAGGAAAAGCTGAAAGGGGCGATCGCCGCTCAGGCAGCCGAGCAAGACCTGGAGCGCAACTGTAGCGGTACGCCCCGCATTTGCACCTACGCGCAGCGGGGCAGCGTTATGCAGGTGCGGATCACGCCCAGCTATGATCGGGTGCTGCAAGAGGCGGCCGCCATTACTCAGGTCACGCAAGAGACTGATCCGGACTCGGCCATCATGGCCCACTTCAACCCCCTGCTGCGGGCGATCGCCACCGTTGGCGAAACCGCCCAAATTCCCATTGAGGTCTACAACGCCGACGGCTCCCTGTTTGGCATCTACGATCCCGCCCTGGATGGATATGTTTCTCGCGAAGTCCGCAACCAGCAGCAAAAGCGTCCCTAACCCCCCAACCCCGAATGCACTGGCCCGACATTCTCGATTTTGCCGAAGCCGCTACTCACTCAGTTGGCCAGCAACTGCTCCAGGACTTTGGGCAGGTGCAGGCCGACGAAAAGGCTGACGGCAGCCTGGTGACGCGAGCTGACCGCTGGGCCGATGAAACCCTGCGGGGGGCGATCGCCCAGCGGTTTCCCGACCACGGCATCCTCAGTGAAGAGTTGACCCACGTTTTTCCGGCTCAGGACTGGTGCTGGATCATCGACCCCCTCGACGGCACGACCAACTTTGCGCGGGGCATTCCCATCTGGGGCATTTCCCTGGGGCTGCTCTATCAGGGCACGCCGGTCTTCGGCTACGTGCATCTGCCGCCGATTCAGCAGTCGTTTTATGGCTACTGGCCCGGCGACAGCAGACTGGAGATGCCCACCGGAGCCTTTTGCAATGGACGGGCGATCGCCGCTAGCCCCGACGCTCCTAGCGGCAACCACTTCTTTAACCTGTGCGCCCGCAGCATCGCCATCCTCCAGCAGCAGCCCTTCCCCTGCAAAATCCGAATGCTGGGTGTTGCCACCTATAACCTGCTCACTGTGGCAGCAGGAGCGACCCTGGGCGCAGTTGAAGCCACCCCCAAAATCTGGGACATTGCCGCCGTGTGGCCCATTGTGCAAGCCGCTGGAGCCGTGTGGCAGCCCCTAGAGCCGGGGCCAATTTTTCCGCTGGTGCCAGGGCAAAACTATGGCGATCGCCCCTTCCCCACCCTCGTTGTCAGTCAGCCCGCCCTTCTGGAAGTGTTTCTCCCCAGAGTCGCCATTTTGAGCAAGTAGGGCGCAGCACGAAAAAAGAAGCGGCTGAGGATCAGACGTGACCCTCAACCCTTCGCGCTCATCTTGCAGAGCCATAATCGCTAGCTGCGCGGCATCACGGGCAGGGATGAAACCGACTCGGCCCCCGTATCGCCTTTCACGCGGCGGATCTGGGCCCCCAGCAGCTTCAGCTTGCCTTCCAGGTCATCGTAGCCTCGATCCAGATGGTGCAAGCCCTGAATAATCGTGGTGCCGCGTGCCGCCAGCCCCGCCAGCACCAGCGCCGCCGATGCCCGTAGATCCGTCGCCACCACGGGCGCACCCGTGAGGAACGGCACCCCGCGAATCACGGCGTGATTGCCCTTGGTGCGAATATCTGCGCCCATGCGGTTTAGCTCGGCCACATGGCCCATGCGGTTTTCAAACACAGTTTCGGTGATGATGCTATCGCCCTCGCTGAGGGTCAGCAGCGCCATAAACTGCGCCTGCATATCCGTCGGAAAGCCAGGATAGGGCAGCGTTTCAATATCTGTCCCCAACCGCGACGTACCGGGCACAATGCGGAGACGGCTGGGCGTTTCTTGAACCACCTCCGAGCCGATCGCCCTCAGTTTGGCAATCACTGCCGTCAGATGATCCGGCACGACCGGAGCCAGCGACAGTTCAGATTGGGTGATCGCGCCTGCCACCAGAAACGTGCCCACTTCCACCCGGTCGGGAATCACCGCGTAATCAACCGAGTGCAGACTGGGCACGCCCGAAATCACGATCGTATTTGTGCCTGCACCGCGAATCCGTGCGCCCATCGCCCGACAGAAATTGGCCAGATCCACCACTTCCGGCTCCTGGGCGGCGTTTTCCAGAATCGTTTCGCCATCGGCCAGGGTCGCTGCCATCATCAGCGTTTCCGTTGCGCCAACGCTGGGGTAGTCGAGGTAGATCCGTGCGCCTTTGAGCCGTCGATTCACCCCCGGAATGCAGGCGTGAACCGTACCATGCTCGATCTGCACATCGGCTCCCATCGCTTGCAGTCCGCGCACATGCAAATCGACTGGACGCGCTCCAATCGCGCAGCCGCCGGGTAGGGGAATCCGCGCAATGCCCAGCCGCGCCAGCAGGGGCCCAATGATGAAAAAGCTAGCCCGGAGTTGGCTGACTAGCTCGTAGGGGGCTTTGGACTGGCTGAGATGGCGAGCGTCGATTTCTAGCGCGTCATCCTTGCGGGTAATCTTTACGCCGAGGGCGCTCAGCACCTCGCCCATGCGGGCCACGTCGGCCAGCGAGGGGACATTGCGAATGCGGCAGTCTTGGCTACACAGCAGCGAACCAGCCATCAGCACCAGCGCCGAGTTTTTGGCACCGCTGATGCGAACCTCGCCGCTGAGGCGGTGTCCGCCGATGATTTCTAGGACTGGGCTGCGATCTTCAGGTGAAGAATGGGTCACGGGTGAATTGAGAGAGGGGTTAATGGGTCTATCCTCCAAATGCGCCTGTCAATCTTAAAGCTTTTCTTCTGTTTGTTCTATTTCTGGCGTGCCTGTTTTGGCTGCGCCTGCTTCTAGGTTTGCATTTCGGCTCATGCCCTATCGTTCCCTGAGTAGATGCTCAGCCTTTGCATCTATCTCAGCAGAATTTGGTCTTGATTTTACCGGAAAGGTTTCGTGTGTCTATAGCTCTGACCATTACTTTGCCAAAGCCGGGCGATCGCCCCCCGAACAGAAACGCCACAGAACCGCCAAAAAAGTAGCAAAAAATTGTCGGCAGGAGTTGACGAAAGTTTCATCTATGCAGCATGATGGTAAATCGCAGCGTTGAAATGCGTTGATTGCGGAACTGGCGGAATTGGTAGACGCGCTAGATTCAGGTTCTAGTGTCTGCAAAGACTTCCGGGTTCAAGTCCCGGGTTCCGCATGGATGAAGAGTGGCTAGTGGCAAGTGCTACTAGCCATTCTCTTTGGGAATCCTTCTGGCATTCACTGGGGTTAGGGTGTTCACGCATCCGCTAAAAGTTTGGAGAATTTCCGCCATTTTCGGGAAGGGCGATCGCTCGTTTGATTTACTTATCATTTCGTTACACCTTGTCATAAAAGACTAATCAGATAATCAGAAAATGCTTAGCGCCCAGACGATGCCAGCATCGACTCCCCGCCCGCTCAACCTGTGCTGAACTCATGCTGACAAGCCTGCAAAATCCTCTGGTTAAGCAACTCCGCAAGCTGCATCAAGCCAGGGGACGGCGCGAACAGCAGCAGTTCTTGCTGGAAGGCACGCACTTGCTGCAAGAGGCCCTGGCGGTGGGCTATCCGCTGGCCGTGGTGTGCTGCACGGAAACCTGGCGATCGCGCTATCCCGACCTGTTTGCGGCGGCCGGTCAGCGGGCGGAACGGCTGGAATTAGTGAGCGAGGCGGTGCTAGCGGCGATCGCCACCACCGTTAACCCCGATGGAGTGATCGCAACGGCTTTTCGCGTCGCGCCAAGACAGCCCAACGATCCCCGCCAGGTCAGCCTGGGGTTAGCGCTAGAGACCGTGCAAGATCCGGGCAACCTGGGCACGATGATTCGCACTGCGGCGGCGGCCGGCGTGGAGGGGCTATGGCTCAGCGCTGATAGTGTCGATCTAGATCATCCCAAGGTGCTGCGGGCGACGGCTGGGCAGTGGTTTCGGCTGCCGATGGCGGTGGCAGACGACCTGATCAACGTGGTGCAACAGTTTCGATCAGTGGGGGGGCAGGTGGTGTCTACTTTGCCCAGCGCCACGCAAACCTATTGGGAAACCGACTTTACCCGACCCACGCTGATTTTGTTGGGAAATGAGGGCGCAGGACTGTCGCCTGGGCTGGCGGCGCTGGCAGACAGTGCGGTGAGGATTCCCCTAGCGGCTGGTGTAGAGTCGCTGAATGTGGCGATCGCCGCGGCGCTATTGGTCTACGAAGCTCGACGGCAGCGCACCCCTGCGACAATGGCGGCTGGATCAGCGCCGAGTCCGCCTATGCCCCGCGCTCCTGAGTAAATTGCTCAATGTCTGCCACGGCATCTTCCAGGTCTTGAACCGTAAACTGGGGCGATCGCGCTTTGTCCACCTCCCGATGAGGCGCTTCTGCCGAGGCAGGCTCAGGCTGGCTGAGGCGATCGCTGAGCTGATTGAGCGACTCGATAAACGCTTGAGACGCTGCGTACCGTAGCTCTTGTTGATGTGAGTTCATAGCAGACTCCTGATCGACGCTGGGAAAAACAGTCTCCATCGTCTCTATCCGAATCTCTCCACGCATAGAAACCTCCACTTATTTATGGAAAGCCCCTTATGAAAAGCCCCGGCGAGAGGAAACTCGTTTGTTCACGCGGTCTGGTCGGAAAACCCTTCCCAGTCTAGTGAACCGTGTTGGAAATGCCCAGCTTTGCTGGAGAACTGGGAGCAGCCCGGTGGGGCTGAGGAACACAATTCTGTCTCTTCAGCTTGCCCCTGAGAGTTTAGCAATGCGTCAGGAAATCTGCTTAATTTCCGGCGCTGAGGGGCGATCGCCTGCCTGTGAAATACGCGGAATTATGTGCGACGTTCCCCGCAGCCACCTCCCAAAGCCGTGCCCGAAATTCACGTAGAATTTAGAACATAGGACTTACGCACTGGCGATAAGTTTTCTGGATTTTGGACTATTTCTCGCGGGCTGCACCCGCAAGAAACACTCCATGAGTAGCCCCTAGAACAGATAACAGTTAAGAAATCCAAACGGACATCCCCTCGGAGAAGCAGACGTGAGCGAAGCATTTGACTATGACCTGGTGATTATTGGTGCGGGCGTGGGGGGGCACGGCGCGGCCCTCCATGCTGTCAGCAGCGGGCTAAAGACCGCCATTGTGGAAGCGGCTGACATGGGCGGCACCTGCGTCAACCGGGGCTGCATTCCCTCGAAGGCGCTGCTGGCTGCGTCGGGGCGGGTGCGCGAGCTGCGCGATGCTCATCACCTCAAGAATCTGGGCATTCAGTTGGGCAACGTGGGGTTTGACCGACAGGCGATCGCCGACCACGCCGCCAACCTCGTCAGCAAGATCCAGAGCGACCTCACCAACAGCCTCAAGCGGCTGGGGGTGGACATCATTCACGGTTGGGCCAGGCTGGCGGGCCCCCAAAAGGTAAGCATTGCCACCGCCGAGGGCGAAAAGACCGTAACCGCCAAAGACATTATTCTTTCGCCCGGATCTGTGCCCTTCGTGCCGCCCGGAATCGAACTAGACGGCAAGACCGTGTTCACCAGCGATGATGCAATCAAGCTAGACTGGCTGCCCAACTGGGTCGCGGTCATCGGCAGTGGCTATATTGGGCTAGAGTTTGCGGATGTCTACACCGCGCTGGGCAGTGAAGTCACCATCGTCGAAGCGCTGGATCAGCTGATGCCCGGATTTGACCCTGACATTGCTAAACTGGCGCAGCGTATCCTGATTGCACCCCGCGACATCGAAACCCGCGTGGGGTTGCTGGCGAAAACCGTGAAACCCGGTTCCCCCGTGGTGATCGAGCTGGCGGATGTAAAAACCAAAGAAATCGTAGAAGTGCTGGAGGTCGATGCTTGCCTGGTGGCAACGGGCCGCATCCCCGCCACAAAGGACTTGGGTCTGGAAACCGTCGGCATCGAACTCGATCGGCGCGGCTTTATTCCGGTGAACGATCAGATGCAGGTGCTAATAGACGGGCAGCCTGCGCCCCATCTGTGGGCCATCGGCGACGCAACGGGTAAAATGATGCTGGCCCATGCCGCCTCGGCCCAGGGCATTGTGGCGGTTGAAAATATGTGCGATCGCCCCCGCCAGGTGGACTACCGCAGCATTCCTGCCGCCGCCTTTACCCATCCCGAAGTCAGCTTTGTCGGTATGACGGAACCCGCCGCCGTGGAACTGGGCAAGGCCGAGGGCTTCAAAGTCGCTGTTTCTCGCTCCTACTTCAAAGGCAACTCCAAAGCCCTGGCCGAAGGCGAAACTGACGGCGTGGCCAAGGTGATCTACCGTGAAGACACGGGCGAAGTGTTGGGGGCCCACATCATCGGGCTACACGCCTCCGACCTGATCCAGGAAGCCGCCAATGCGATCGCCCAGCGCCGCTCCGTCAGCGACCTCGCCTTCCTAGTGCATACCCATCCCACCCTGTCGGAAGTGCTAGACGAAGCCTACAAGCGGGCAGTTACAGCGCACTGAACGAAGAACGAAAAAAGAAAAAAGGAAGAACGAAAAAAGAAAAAAGAAAAAACAAAACCTTTTATCTCTTCGTTCTTCCCTCTTCGTTCTTCTCTCTTCCCTCTTCCCTCTTTCCCACCCCCCCCTTTTTCCTCAATGCAAATCCGTCGTCGCCCGCCCAACCCCGCCGTTGCGGTAGAAAACCTGCGGTATCAGATCAGTGCGCCCGACGCGCAGCCGCAGCATATTCTCGAAGAAATCGTCTGGCATAAGGAAACCGAAGTCGATCAGATGCGGGAGCGTCTGTCGCTGCTGGATTTGCAAAAAAAGGTGAAAGATCTGCCGCCGCCGAAGGATTTTGTCGAGGCGCTGCGGCAGGGCAAGACCCGTCCAGCGCTGATTGCTGAAGTCAAGAAGGCCTCGCCCAGCAAAGGCGTGATTCGGGAAGACTTTGACCCCGTGGCGATCGCCCGCGCCTACGAGCAAGCCGGAGCCGCCTGCATTTCTGTTTTAACGGACGAAAAGTTTTTTCAGGGCAGCTTTGCCTATCTCCAGCGGGTGCGCGATGCGGTCGATGTTCCCCTGCTGTGCAAAGACTTTGTGATTTATCCCTACCAAATCTATATGGCCCGGCTGCACGGAGCCGACGCGGTATTACTGATTGCAGCAATTCTCTCAGACAAGGATTTACAATACTTTATCAAGATTGTTCGGGCGCTTAACATGACTGCCCTGGTTGAGGTTCACACCCTCGAAGAGTTGGATCGAGTGCTGGCACTGCAAGGTGTCCATCTGGTCGGCATTAACAACCGCAACTTGCAGGACTTTTCTGTAGACCTGCAAACCACTTGCAGCTTGTTGGCCGATCGCCAAGCTCAAATTCAAAAACAGGGCATTCTAACGGTAAGCGAGTCGGGACTGCACACTCCAGCAGACCTCAGCCAGGCCGAGCAAGCCGGAGTCGAAGCCGTGCTAATTGGGGAGTCGCTGGTCAAACAGCCCGACCCTGGAGCAGCGATCGCCAGTCTGTTTGTCTGCTAACCTGCTGACGCTCGACCTGGGCAAATAACTGGGCAGCCGACTGGGAAACCGACTGTGGCTCAAACCCAAAGCTTCCATATCAGGACTGGATGACGGTTTGTGCCCGCGTGTGGTGACTGCACATCTCAGGCTTGCACGAGCCTGAGACAGCGGCTTACCGCTGATTCTTTAGGTTGCCCACCCCCAATCAGACTCGCTCCGACCCGCGCTGGACGAGGCGCTTTTCTGTATCTTTTTTGCATCTTCAACTTAGAGTTAGCCTTTAGAATCCTATGGAACCGATTCCCCTGCCGTCCCATATTCACTACGAACTGCTGCTGCAACTGCTGGAACGCCAGACCACGCCCGCTGCTCAGCACCAGTCTCAGCATCAGGCCCAGGTTCATGAGCTAATCAGCACGCTGCGAAAGGCGCTGACCCAACAGAAGCGCCTAGAGGAAAGCCTGAGCCGCGCCAATGTGCCCATTGACTATCGCTGGTCGCTCAACAGCGCGGGTCTGGAGACGGTCTCTTCTGACGTGCGCTGAGGTGCAGTCCGCGCCTTGTAGATTTCAGATTTCTTTAACAAATCGGGCGATCGCAGATGGATGGGCAGTGCTAGCTGGGTTGGTGCAAGAAGAAAGCGGATTCAGCCGTGCTTCTTTCAATTTGAATCTCGGATCTGCTGAACACATCCTGTAAACTAGGATCAACCAGAAGTAAGCATCGGTCATACAAGCTGTGTTTTTCATAGGTTGTATTGCTGGTCACTTGGTCTTCTTCACTACGCTTCTGTTTTTACTTCTGTTTTTAATAGATTGATCGTGCATCTCTTAGAGCAGTTTCGTTCAGGTAAATTTGCCTGAACAACTCGATACAAGCTTGATTTAATTCCCTAGCTTGATCCTCCGGATTGAGGCTGAGTCTGCATTGAGCTATTCATGAGGCTCAGACACATGGGGAATGATACAGATTCAAGTGATCGAGTAATCGAATTTTGGTCGTTGTTTGGAGTCTTCTAGGAATTTGTTTTGCAACTGCTTATTGTTAACTGCTTATTTGTAACTGCTTGGCTGATGTTGTAAGTGTCTTGAGTTGACGCTTTTGGCATTTACTCTTGGTATTTATTTGACATCTAGCAGAGTGCTAAGTATCGAGCAAGTTTGAGTGAGCAAGTTTGAGTGAGCAAGTTTGAGCGGGTTTAATTCATGTTGATGGGTCGGTTCTTGCCATCCTGGGCGCAAGGTTTAGTTTGTTGTTTTGATTAGTTTCTGCTGGCTACGCTTCTGATTTAAGTTTCTTTATTAAACCCACTGGTTATCCCACGGCTGGCTGAGTATTGTGTGGCAAAACGATCGGGAGGCGCTGCGTGTCACAACCAGATTGGACAATGGTTTCCACGACACCGGAGCAATCACGTCTTTCCATCAAAGCCGGTTCCGATGGAGCGAGCCTTAGTGGAAACGATTTGGGCAGCAGTCCTCTCAGGGGAGAGGATTCGAGTCCAAGCGTGGTGGCTGTCGAAGCGCCAGTTGTGGAACCACCAGCCGAATTACCCGTCGAATCACCGCAATATACACGGCTGTTGAGCGAGTTGGCCCAATTGCGATCGCAGGAGCGAGAGCGCATCGCCCGCATTCACCACCTGGAACAGGCGCTGGATCAAGCCTTGTCTTGCATGGACGAACTGCGGCTGCAAATGCAAGACCAAGGCTTGCTGGAAACCCAACTGGCGGCGACCGAAAAGTTTGCCAGCGTGCAACAGCAGGCGATCGCCCGCCTCAAAGTCCGCCTCAAGCAGCAGCAGCAGACCATCGATGCCCATCTGGCCGAAGCCTACGAGCGCGATCGCCAAACTCAGGAAAAGCTTGCTGCGGCCGAAGCCCGCTTTCAGGCACAGCAGGAAGAACTGGATCGGCTGAGAATCCAGCTTAGCGGCCTGAGCCAGGGCCACGGGCGCGATGGATGGAACGGTCGAGAATCGCCAGACGCAACCCGCCAGCGGATGCAGGAACTAGAGGAGGCTGCCCAATACGCGCAAGAACTGTCCTATCGCCTCCAGGGACAGCTTGAAGCATCGCAGCAGCAGGTTCAGCGTCTAGCCGTTGCCCTGAGCGCTGCCGAAACCCGAGTTGCCGAGATGGAATCGACGCTGGCCCAGATTCAGGCGGCCCAAGGCCCAAGCCAGGAACAACCGGGCGGGTCGCGGTCGGCGCTGCCATCGTCTGCGATCCGGCCTCGCCCTGTCGCTCGTCGGACAAATGCGATCGCCACGCTGGGGCAAGACCTGGCCCGCGCCCAGATCAAAGCCGACGAGCTAGAAATTGAGCTAGGACGGCAGATGCGGCTGCAAACCCTATGGCTGCAAAATAACCGGGAGTTGGAGGCAGAGTGCGATCGCTATCGGGCCCGCATTGCCGATCTGGAGGCCCAAAATAGCGACATCCAGGAGCAAATCTTTCACCATGCCCGCCAGGTCAGCGAGTACGAAGCCACCATCCATCATTGGAAAGATCAGTACATTGCCAGCCAGCGCCAAATCGCCAGCTTCAAAGAACTGCTCGACAGCGTACAGGTGCATCTACTCGCTAGCGAACAGGTCGATCCAGAGCTAACCGCAATTTTCTCTGAGCTAATGACCATGATGGAAGTTGTCGCCACCCTCGACAGCAGCAGCCTCAGCAGCCTCTCTGCACCACCCGTCTCGCGGTTCAATCCGCTGGATTTACCTGATTTTCTGGTGCGCTGCCGCAGCCACCGCCATCGCTAGCAACCTGACATACCCATCGCAAACGAGTCGAGGGCTTGAGAAACGCTGTAGACTGATGGAGACGTTTTCAGCGGGACTTGCCGTGACCCCAGCCGAGCTTGCTTTGCTGCTTTCCTCTATTGCCCTTGGCGTTGCGGGGCAGTTTTTTTTGAAGTCGGGCGCACTGAAGCTGGGTCGCGTTGAGGCGAGTAATGCCATCAGCCATGTGTTGAGCATTCTCACCGTGCCGGACTTGCTGATCGGGCTGGCTTGCTATGGGTTGGGCGCGGTGGTGTATATCTTGGTGCTGACTCGCGTCAAGCTCAGCGTCGTAGGGCCAACAGTCGCGCTCAGCTACGTGTTTTCGGTGCTGTTGGGCTATTTTGTCTTCAAGGAAACGATTCCTGGTCTGCGGCTGGTGGGGCTGGGACTGATCGTGGCAGGTGTGATTTTGGTGGTGTGGCAGCCGAAGTGAGGGGCGGGGTGGCTTGCTGCAAACGCTCCGGGAGCCAGTTGCGATAGACCTTGCTCAAGAGCTTGCTATAAAAATTAGCTACAGAATTGACTACAAAAATTGACTCAGCAGTGCGCGGGTGGTAGCTCCGGTTTTTTCCCAGCTAAACTGGCGGGCGCGGGCCAGTCCAGCGGTGCGGAGGTGCGATCGCACGTCGGGTTCTGTCACCAAGCGCTGCATAGCATGGGCGATCGCCCCGGTATCTTCCGGGTTCACCAGCAGCGCCGCCTCCCCCGCCACCTCTGGCATCGACGAGCGATTCGACGTGATGACGGGCGTGCCGCAGGCCATTGCCTCCAGCACCGGAAAGCCAAACCCTTCCCACAGACTGGGAAACAGCAGCGCGATCGCCCGATTTAGCACCTGGGGCAGGTCGGCGTAGGGCACGTAGTCCAAAAATTTTACCTGAGCCGCGATGCCCAGCGCTTCGGCGTGGGTGGACAGGTCGGGCGCGAAGCGGGGGTCGGTCGAACCCACCAGCCACAGTTCATAGTCCTGGCAGCGGGGCAGCGCTGCAAACGCATCTAAAACGCGGTGCAGATTTTTGTAGGGATCTTGCCGCCCCAGATAGACAAAATAATTGCTGGTGGGTAAATCGAGCCAGCGAAAATGGTCGGCATTGTAAGCCAGCGGAATAGGCGTAATCTTATCCGCTGAAATGTTGTAAAAAGCAACAATATCGTCCGCTGTCGCCTGCGAGTTGCAGACAATATGTAGCGCCTGATTTAGCACCAGCGGCACATAGTATTTGGCATAAATTGTGAGGGGCGATCGCCAGTTTGGAAACCGCAGCGGAATCAGGTCATGCACCATCACCACCGAGCGGCACGGGTTCCAAATTGGGGCTTCGGGGAGTGGAGAAAAAACGAGATTTGCCTTTAGGACTTGATAAATTTTGGGGAGTTGGGTTTGCGTCCAGCGCAGTCGCCTGAAGTGCCCTACCTTGCCATATTCTGCGCTCATTCCGGCCGGAATTTCGTAGTAGGAAATGTCTCGCGCCTGGGTTTTAGAAATTTGATGCTGTGCTTCTAGAGAGGCTAAAAGCAGAGTGTTTTGAACTGCCAGATGGGGTGCAACATTGAGCGCGTAGGTGGCTAATCCGGTGGGGCGATCGCCCACCACCGACAAACTCACAATCAGGTCAGCCGAATCAGAGATCGCCCCCATGCTCAGAGTCCAAATTGGAACACCCACCCGGCTCACATTCCTGCCAACATCCTACAAGACATCGATGCTCTGCGTTTCGATTGGATGTCCAACAGTGTCTCAAACAGCGAGATTCAGTCACATCAAAAGCGTAAGCGCTGGCTGAGGTTATATCCGCATTCTCTGTCAATTGTTCTTGTATCCAGAAGCCACTAAACTCGACTGCCGGAACGTCCAGTTGAGTGTCTTCTGTTGTATAAGCTAGTGGTTCAGGGACTGCATTATCCGTGCCCAAATCCTCTGGTCGGCTATCTGAAGAGTTGGTTTGCCCCGACTGATTGCTGCACCAAATCAGCGAAAATAAACTAGGCAACCATAGGTTGATTCTATTTACGCTAGATAAAATCAGATTGAGATATAACCTGGATCGACCCTGCCTTTGCAAGGATGCTCCAAGCATCGCCTGAGGGAATCGCCACTGCCTTTGCAAGGATGCTCCGAGCATCATCTGAGGAAGTGGCATTGCAGGATAAGTGTACATAAGATCAACCCCAAAAATAGGCTAAGCGTCTGCAAAGATTATTAAACTTTTGCAGTTAGAGTTTTGCAGTTGAAGTGTCGAGGCTACGCAAATAGACTTGCAAAAAGTCATTTCCGTTTATTTGTGCCAGCTTGCTTCAGGATTGGATTCTGAAACGCAAGATCGGACTTGAATCTCTCCTCTAGAAATCAAATGCCAAACTCCGGGAGTAAGAGTCGTAACTCAATTCTCTCCCATCAAGAGACATATTTAGAGAATACTTTGAGGAAGGGGCGATCGCCTCACCCGCCTGCCTCATCCAGACGCATCATTTCTGAGTTTGATTAACGCTAGATGCAGCTAAACGGGTATAGAAATCACCTAGAATTTATATTAGTAAAGCTATCGACTTCATCCTCTATGCTGACCGTTGCGCTGCCCAAAGGCGGGCTGCTAAAAGACAGTATTCAGCTTTTTCAAGCCATCGGGCTTGATTTCAGCGAGTTTCTCAACCCAGCCAATCGCCAGCTTGAAATCCTCGATAGCAGTGGGCGAGCGCACGGGCTGCTAGTTCGTAATTACGACGTGCCCGTTTATGTGGAATACGGACAGGCACACCTAGGCGTGATTGGTTACGACGTGTTGCGTGAAAAACAGCCCAAGGTTGCCCATCTGGTGGACTTAGGATTTGGGCAATGCCGCATGTCGGTCGCGGTCAAAGCGACCAGCCCCTACCGCGCCGCACTCGATTTGCCGCCCCACTGCCGAGTTGCGTCCAAGTTTGTGCGCTGCGCCCACGACTATTTTCAGAGCCTAGACTTACCCGTAGACATCGTGCCGCTCTATGGGTCTGTAGAGCTGGGGCCAATCACAGGGATGTCAGAGGCGATCGTGGACTTGGTGGCTACCGGGCGCACCCTCCAGGAAAATAACCTGATTGAAATCGATCGCCTGTTTGAAAGTACGGCCCGACTGATTGCCCATCCGCTCAGCTATCGGCTCAATCAAGACGGCGTGCAGGATATTGTGGAGCAACTGCGGGCACACACTTCTAAAGTAGTCGCTGGTAAAGCAGTAGCTGAGGCTGAAATTAAAACTGCGGTTGAAACTCCGGCTTCTGCCTGAGTCTTGACTCGACCAAGATTGCAAGAATGGCGCTTATTCTGATTGCTGACCCAAAAGCGTAAAGTGTAAAGAAATATTTAGTTTTCCCGATAGACCCCATATACAGTTGAATTTTTTCGATCAGACAACTATATATAGTAGTTACGGGAACAACTTGGGTCAGCAGTAGCGTCTTGAGGCGTGTTTTGCATACTTCTGAGCGGCGAATTTAGGTGTTGTTTCCTAGACTGAGTTTCTGCATTGTGCTGTCTTTTTGTCTGTAAAGACTGTGTAATGACTCGAAAATCTGCTCTGGGAGCGCATCTAGATTGTTGAAAAAGAAGTTAGAACGCCAACAGTCGGTTATGCTAGTGAGGCTGTGGAGATGATTTCGATCGGACGCAATTTTGGTTGAAGTCGATCTGGCTTTGATGTTCCGGGTTTGATTTGGATTTGATCTGAGTTTACGCTACGGGTTTCGGTTACCACTCAGGCTTCAAGACTGTGGGCAGCGATTCAAGCGCTGCTAGAGGTTGTTTGACATAAGTTGTTTGAACTGCTGATTCTTCAATGTTTCTAGCATTGAAGGTCTGCTTTTTGTCGGCTTGTTTCATGCCGCAGGTCGAAGATCAGGGTGCAGCGTGCCTGTGTGGGCGCTGGAGATAGATTCGGCTTCATTGAAGCAGATTCAACCAGGTCTTTCAGGCAGTTCTTTCTGGCAAATCTTTCAGAACTAGACGCTGCTTTAGAGGGCGCTTTGTCTGGAGTGCGCTACCTGGAGTGCGCTACCTGGAATATGCTCCAGGGTTTTGCTCAACAAGCTGCTGTTCAAGTCCGGCGGCAACCATACCATTGCTTAAATTTCAACTAAATCTCAGCAAGGAGCCATTCTTATGACCTATCAAGATCAGCTTAGCCCTTGGGTTGTCTACAAGCTGCTGCCCACTATGCAGAATGCTCCCGTAGCGCGGTTTCGCTATCGCAACGATGCGGAGTCTTATCTGAAGCTGGTGAGTCGCGTTTTGCCCCAAACTTCGTTTCTGATTTCCTTTGATGGGCCGATCCGTCCTGCGACAGAGCAGCCTGCTAAAGCTACTCCGACGACTGCTGCAAAGACGACTAAAAAAGCACGAACCACCCGCCGCAAAACGTCGCTAGCCTGATAGGTGGTCTTTCAAAGAAATTCTTGATCTCAGGGCTTACGCACTTGCGATGAGTTTTCTGGGTTTTGGACGATTTCTCGCGAGGGCAGCCCGCGAGAAATCGTCCAACTGCGTAAGTCCCAGATCTTTCAAGCTGTCCTGAAGCAGACAGGCAGCTTGAAAGATGAGTGGCGGATTCTGAACGCTCTACGGGCGAACGGCTTGGCGTTCTAAATAGGTCGTCACGCCGCTGCCCATTTGCACCAGGTTGGGGCCGATCTTTTTGCCCAAAAAGTCCTCCACGATGCCGCTGACCATGCCTGCTAGGAATGGCGGAACGTCCTTGAGCTTGCGGGGATCAATGATGAGTTCTCCCCGGCTTTCGATGACGGTCATCCCCTCGTTTTCAAAAAAGTGGTTCGTGCCCATGCAGCGTACCGCTTCGGTAAAGGCGTGGGTTTCGATTTGCCATTCAGTGGTGAAGCGATCGCCATGCCAGACGGCGTGTTCTGTCCAGGACAGCATCGACTCGTTCAAAAAGGTGCGGGCTGCGGTTGGGATATCGCCGCCTCCCTGCCACTCGTTGACGAATTTTATCCAGTCGCCATTTCCCTCGCGCGATCGCACCTGCACGCCTCGGATATTGGGCATATAGGGCACTAACTCCATGAGCTTGTCGCGGTAGGTGGAGTAGACCAGCGGTCGGGGAAACGGAACACGAGTATCGGCAGAGATGAGCATTGGCGGTGTCAGGAATTTGCTATTTCCAGTTATAGAGGCTTTGGGTGCAAACCCGATGTATTTAGGACTGGGCTTGAAGTGGGCAATCCTGATCCCCCCTTCAGCCTAAAAAGGCCAAGGGGGGATGCAAGAGTTGCCTCATCACGCCACTAGACGGTGGTTAGCTCGGCGGGCAGCCGCTTGAAGGCCAGCCGCTCGTTCTCCACATCGACGTAGATCGTGTCGCCGTCGGTGAATTCGCCGCGCAGGATGGCTTTGGCGATCGCCGTTTCCAGTTCGCGCTGGATGGCTCGCTTCAGGGGGCGAGCGCCGTAGACCGGGTCGTAGCCCACGTCGGCAAGGAAGTCGAGGGCCGCGTCGGAGAGGCGCAGCGCCATCTTGCGGTCTTCCAGACGTTGTTCCAGCCGGGCCACTTGCAGGCGCACAATGTTCCGCAGTTCCGACTTTTGCAGGCTGTGGAAGATGATGAACTCATCCACGCGGTTGAGGAATTCGGGACGGAAGTGCGATCGCATCGCCTCAATCACCCGACCCCGCATTTCGTCGTAGCGGCTGTTGTCGCCGGCCACGTCGAGGATGTATTGCGAGCCGATGTTGCTGGTCATGATGATGATGGTGTTTTTGAAATCCACCGTGCGTCCCTGAGAATCGGTAACGCGCCCATCATCAAGGATTTGCAGCATGACGTTGAACACGTCGGGATGGGCTTTTTCGATTTCATCGAACAGCACCACGGCATAGGGGCGGCGACGAATTGCTTCGGTGAGTTGTCCGCCTTCGTCGTAGCCGACATAGCCCGGAGGCGCACCGATGAGCCTGGAAACGGCGTGTTTCTCCATATATTCCGACATGTCGATCCGCACCATCGCTTCTTCGCTGTCGAACAGGTAGCTGGCCAGGGCTTTGGCGAGTTCCGTCTTGCCCACGCCCGTCGGCCCTAGGAAGATGAAGCTGGCGATCGGGCGGTTGGGGTCGGAGAGGCCAGCGCGCGATCGCTGGATCGCGTCCGCCACAGCGGTCACGGCTTCGTCCTGCCCAATCACGCGGCGGTGCAGTTCGTCTTCTAGGTGCAGCAGCTTCTGCATTTCCGACTCCACCAGCTTGCTGACGGGAATGCCCGTCCACTTGGAGATAATTTCCGCAATATCAGACTCGGTGACTTCTTCCCGCAGCAGAGATTTGCCGCTGGTTTGGGTCTGCGTCAGGCGCGTTTCAGCATCAGCCAGTTCTTTTTGTAAACTAGCCAGCTTGCCATACTTCAACTCCGCAGCGCGGTTGAGGTCATAGTCGCGCTCAGCTTGCTGAATTTCGATGTTGACCTTTTCGATCTCTTGCTTAATGCGCTGGATATCCTGAATGATGCCTTTCTCCGCATCCCACTGAGCGTTTAGCGCGGTTTGGGTTTCCTTCAGGTCAGCCAGTTCTTTTTCAAGCCGCTCTAGGCGATCGCGCGAGGCGGTGTCCGTTTCCTTTTGCAGCGACAGCTTTTCCATCTCAAGCTGCAAAATCTTGCGGTCTACCTCGTCCAGTTCCTCTGGCTTGGAAGTAATTTCCATCTTCAGCTTGGCGGCGGCTTCGTCCACCAGGTCGATCGCCTTATCGGGCAAGAAGCGGTCTGAAATGTAGCGGTTCGACAGCATGGCAGCCGCCACCAGCGCCGAGTCGGAAATCTTCACGCCGTGGTGGTTTTCGTAGCGTTCGCGCAGACCCCGCAGGATCGAGACGGTATCTTCCACCGACGGCTGATCCACATACACCTGCTGGAATCGGCGCTCCAAGGCTGCATCTTTTTCGATGTACTTGCGGTATTCGTCCAGCGTGGTCGCGCCGATACAGCGCAGTTCGCCCCGTGCCAGCATCGGCTTCAGCAGGTTGCCCGCATCCATCGCGCCCTGGGTTGCGCCCGCGCCGACGACGGTGTGGATCTCGTCGATGAACAGAATAATTTGCCCGTTGGAGTCGGTGACTTCCTTCAGCACTGCCTTCAGGCGTTCTTCAAACTCGCCGCGATACTTCGCACCCGCAATCAGCGCACCCATGTCCAGGGCAATCAGCTTGCGGTCTTTCAGGGATTCCGGCACGTCGCCCTTGACGATGCGCTGGGCCAGCCCTTCGGCGATCGCCGTTTTGCCCACACCCGGTTCGCCAATCAGCACGGGGTTATTCTTTGTGCGGCGCGACAGGATTTGGATCGTGCGGCGAATTTCGTCGTCTCGCCCGATCACGGGGTCAAGCTTGCCCTGCTTGGCCGATTCGGTCAGGTCGCGTCCATATTTTTCCAGTGCTTCGTATTTGCCTTCGGGGTTTTGGTCGGTCACTTTTTGGCTGCCTCGCACTTGTTCTACGGTTTGCTTGAGCTTGGCTTCGTCGAGCCGGATATCCTGAAACAGCGATCGCCCAAATCGGTCATCCTTGGGATAGGCCAGCAGCAGGTGTTCGACGGAAATAAAGTCGTCACCCAGTTCCTTGCGGGCGGCTTCGGCGCGATCCAGCAGCGTGTCGAGCGATCGCCCCAGATATACCGACGAACCACCGCCGGATACCTTCGGCTGCCGCGCAATGTAGCTATCGGTAAACTCGCGCACCCGCTGCACGTTCACGCCTGCCCGGTTGAAAATGCTGACGGCCAGCCCGTCTTGCTCCAGCAGCGCCTTCATTAGGTGTTCGGTTTCGATTTGCTGCTGTTTGGACTGGCGGGCAATTTCCTGGGTGTTGACAATGGCTTCCCAGGCTTTTTCGGTGAATTTGTCAGGACTAGTCGGTTGCATAGCGTCGTTAGAAGTTGGGGGTTAGGGGTAGGAATTTTAGATTTTGGGATTTTGGATTTTGGGATTTTGGACGTTTAGGAGCCATCGGGTTTAAGCCGAAACCGAAAATCGAAATCCAAAATCCGCCACCGGAATCCCTGAAGCGTGGGATCATACAGTCTGGCTAATCGTCCGGCTAACAGTCTGGCTTACAGTCCGGCTAACAGTCTGGCCAACAGTCTGGCCAACCCGGTATATAAACTCATTCTACGGAGGGAGGGGCGATCGCCAGGATCGGGCTTCCCACCCCACGCAATACGGTTTCCATTAATTTTTCTTAAAATAATGGGAAACAGGCAGACAAAGGCGGTTTGACGGGTTCACGCTTGAGAAATTGCCCCTGAGAAATGGGCATTCTGAAACAGGGCAATCTGAAACAGGGCAGTCTGAAACAGGCATCGATGGTTTCGGGATTTGCCATTGGATACGGCTAATGAATACGGCTAATACAGTGGCGAGCGCTGGGGTGCGCGGTAGGGCAAAGCAATGTTAATCGGCGGGCGGTATGAAACGATTCGAGAATTAGGACGGGGGGGCTTTGGCAAGACGTATCTGGCCGAAGACACTTATCGTCGCAATAGCCCCAAGTGCGTGGTCAAAAAGATTCAGCCTCAGTCGAAGCTGCCGTCGGTGTTGGCTCCAGCGCGATCGCTCTTTGAAGCCGAAGTCGAGAAGCTGTATCTGATCGGCAAGCACGATCAGATTCCCAAACTTTACGACCATTTGGAGCAGGGTGGCGAGTTTTATCTGGTGCAAGAGCTGATCGACGGGCACGATTTGCGGCAGTCGCTCTTTTTGGGCGATCGCCGCGATGAGAAAGAAGTGCTGGGCTTTTTGCATGAGGTGCTAGAGATCCTCGCAGTGGCCCATGCCCAGAATGTCGTGCATCAAGACCTGAAGCCACAAAACCTGCTGCGCCGCTGGAGCGACAAAAAGCTAGTGCTGATCGACTTTGGCAATGTCAAGGTGATCCGCCATTTGATGGTAAATGCCGAGGGCAAGCCCTACTTTACGCAGACCGTTGGTACGGCGGGCTACGTGCCGCCCGAACAGTCTGCCGGACAGCCCGTTCCTGCCAGCGACCTCTACGCGCTGGGAATGCTGGCGATTCAGGCGCTCACGGGCTATTCTCCCAAACAGCTTCCCCGCGATCCGGCGACAGGCGAAATTGCGTGGCGGGACGAGGCGCGGGTCAGCGCTCAGCTTGCCGATGCGCTGGATGGCATGGTGCGTCAATCCGTCGAGCAGCGCTTCCAGTCCGTGGCCGAGGTGCTGGCGGCGCTGCCTGCACTGCCGACTGCAAAAACCCTCTCCCCAGAAGAACTCGCCAGCTTTTTGGGCGAGCCAGAACCGCCGCGCTATGAACTGGCGATCGCCCCCCAGTTTGACCTGGCACGAAACTTTTCTGAGGGGCTGGCGGCCGTCGTGCTAAAGAATCGCCTCGGCTACATCAGCAAGTCTGGCGAAATTGCCATCCCGCTCAAAATCGAAGTCGATCCCATCGGCATCTACCGCGAAGGGGCCTACGAGTTCTCAGAGGGGCTAGCGCGAATCTCCGTTGGGCAGCGCTGGGGCTACATCAATGATCTGGGAAAACTGGCGATCGCTCCCCAGTTCGACAGCGCTGAAAACTTCGTCAACGGGCTGGCGCGGGTCGAGCAAAACCACCGCTACGGCTACATTGACACGCGGGGGCAATGGCTGATCAAGCCGCAGTTTGAGAGCGCCGCGCCTGCCTTCCGCGAAGGACTGGCGGGGGTGGAAATCGACCATCGCTACGGCTACATCAGCCCTGCCGGAAAAGTCATCATCCCGCCCCAGTTCGACAGCGCCGACGAGTTCTCCGAAGGGCTGGCCCGCGTCACGCTCCAGGGCAAATACGGCTTTATCGACAAAACAGGCGCACTGGTGATTCCTGCCGAGTTTGACGTGGCCCACACGTTTCAAAACGGGCTGGCGCGAGTCCGCATCGACGGGCGCTACGGCTACATCAATCCCGTAGGCGAACTCGTCATCCCCGCCCAGTTCGACGACACCTTCAGCTTCACCGATGGACTCGCCCTCGTGCGCCACGAAGACCGCTATGGCTATATTGCTCCAGAGGGCAAAGTCGTTATTCCGCTGAAGTTTGAAGATGCCTATCCCTTTTCTGAAGGTCTGGCCGCCGTGAAGCTAGGCGGACTCTGGGGTTTTATCGACCTCCAGGGAACCTTTGTGGTTGAGCCGCAGTTTGCCGACGCTGGCTCCTTTCATGGCGATCGCGCTGCGGTCAAGCAAGGCGGGCGGTGGGGGTATTTGGGCAGGGCGTGAGGGAAGAGGGAAGAGGGAAGAACGAAGAGAGAAGAACGAAGCGTTTTCGTTTTTCGTTTTTCCTTCTCCATTTTTTCTGCCATCACCCCATCACTCTGTCGCACCCCTGAAGCCCTACATACACCAGCGCCAGCAGGCTCAGCAGCGCCAAGATTTTCAGCCCTTTGGTAAATCGCTTGGGGAAACCTTTTGCCAATTTGCGAGTCGGAGGCATAAGTGTCGGAGGTATACGTACAGCGCCGCCATGCAGCGTGGGTCAATCTGTGCCTAACATTCTAGTGGGCAAGAACGAGCTTAGCTAGAGCAAGCCGATCCTGATTCCCCGGAAACACTCTCCCGAAATATCCCGAAATAATCTATGGAACGTCGCACCTTTCTCGGACTGACTGCCGCCAGTGCTGCCAGCGCTGCCCTGCCTGCTTGTCGATCTGCCGAGCCGCCCAGCCCGTCTGCGGCAGGAGGCACATTTCAGCAGGTGGGAACCCTGAGCCAGCTTGCCCAGAGTGGCGATCGCCTCGATACCCAGGTGGGCACTGCCCCCATCACCCTGCTCAAAAATCCCGACAGCGGCGACCTCATGGCCATCAGCCGAACCTGTCCTCATGCGGGATGCACCGTCGAATGGCGAGAGCAAACTGCCCTCTTTGCCTGCCCTTGCCACAATTCCCTCTTTTCGCCGACGGGCGGAGTCGTGCAGGGCCCTGCAAACCGGGCGCTGGCGACCTATCCCGTTAAGGTAGAGGGTGAGACGATTTTGGTACAGGGGTAAGACAAGTGGCGAAGGGTTGGAGTGTTGAAGTGACAGAAACGCAGTTGGACGATTTCTCGTGGGCACAGCCCGCGAGAAATCGTCCAAAACCCAAAGAGCTTATCGCAAGTGAGTAAGTCTTGAACGTGACAAAGTGACAGCGTTTTGAAATAATCCAACCCATCACCCTCATCCCTCTAGACACGGTTCAGCCAACGGTCTAAATTCTCTAAATAACGTTTTGGCTGCAATGCGATGACTCAGACCGTCAAGCAGGTTGGCGAGGTGCAGGTGCGCCCAGTGCTATCGCCGGGCGACCAGGAGCTATTCCTGGATGTGCCGTCGGTGGTGTATGCGGGCGATCGCCACTGGGTTCCGCCCCTCCGCAGCAGCATCGCCAAGTATTTCAAACCTGAGAATACCTTTTTTGAATACGGGCGCTTGCAGCAGTTCATCGCCACGCGCTTTGGGTCAAACGGCACGCAGCCCGTGGGGCGTGTGGTGGCTGCGGTGAACGATCGCCTGATTGCGCGAGAGGGCGAAAATATTGGATTGGTGGGCTTTTTTGAATGCATCGACGAAGCCGAAGTCGGCAAGGCCCTGCTCGACTCTGCCTGCGACTGGCTGCGGCAACAGGGCATGAGCCAAGCGCGAGGCCCTATCGACCTATCGACCCACAACAACTGCCTGTTTTTGGTAGACGGGTTCGACTCCATGCCCTACATGATGATGCCCTACAACCCGCCCCACTATCCCCGCCTGTTTGAGCAGCACGGCTGGCAGAAAGCCAAAGATGCCTACGCCTATCTGCTAGATCTCACAAAACCTCTGCCTCCAGAGTTTGAGCGGGCATACCGCATTGCCTCAAAATCAGGCATCACCTTCCGCAACCTGCGGCTCAAGGGCGATGAATTCATCGAAGACTGCACCGCAATTTATCACCTGTTCAACAAGGCTTTTGCCAACAACTGGAGTTCTACGCCGCGCACGCTGGAAGAATTTCTGGAAGAGGCCAAATCGCTTCAGGATATTGCCGATGCCGACATCTTTGTGATTGCGGAATACGAGGGCGAAATGGTGGGCTTCTTTATGGCGCTGCCCAACTATAGCCCCGTGCTGCAAAAGGTGAACGGCAAGCTAGACTGGCTGGGCATTCTGAAATTTCTCTGGTATCGCCGCAGCATCGACACGGGGCGCGTCGTGGCGATCTGCTCCCTACCGGAATACATCCGCAAACTGGTGCCGATGGCAGTAATTTATCTGGGGCGAGAGGGCGGTGTGACCAAGCGCAAACCCTACCGCGAAGCAGAACTCTCCTGGGTATATGAAGACAACATGCCGTCGCGTAAGATTATCGAAGCGACAGGCGCGAAGATTTACAAGACCTATCGCATTTACCAAAAGAGTTTGTGATGAGGGAATCAGGAGCGATGAATCATAGACGGATGGGCTGGGCACGGTTGACGGTTTTGGGGACGATCCTGGGGGCGATCGCCCTAGCATCTTGCCGAGATCCCCGCACCAGCGACGGAACGCCCCCTCCAGCCACACCCGCCACGCCCGCTGCGCCTGCCTCACCCGATGTCCCCATATCCAGACAGCCCGTCACCTGCAACACGACCAACTACTTCGCCGAAGTGCTGTGGGAAAACAACCAGCCCTTGATGTCGTTTTTGCAAAAGCCTAATCTAAACAACCTCAGCCGCGCACCGGGCGTAACGGTCACCAGCAATCCCGACGGCAGCACCACCTATGGATATCAGGGTGAAGCCATTTTCTATGCCCGCGTCTTTCCCGATGGCACCTGCTTTGTGCAATCCCTGACCAGTTCGGGGCAACTCCTCGTCGAAGAGTCTGGCAGAATTGCCGAGTTCACGCCCGCCCCGCCGCCCCCTGCGCCAACTCCTGTGCCGCCCGTCACCGTCGCCCCGGAGGAACCCAACCAGGACAACCTATCCATGACCTGCAATGGCACGGTGCAAGATCGCGTTGATTTCACCGCCTTCTACACTCGCGAAGCTGGGTTTAGCCGTGTCGAGTTTCGCCCCCGCACATCCACCAACGTCCTCACCTCCAGCCTGTCCTACGTCGGCAAAAACGCCGCCGGAGAAAGCATCTGGAAAGGCAATGTGGCCCAGATGGCAGACACTACGCTGGTTCACCTGTCGCCCTTTCCTGCCAAGCCCGGCGATCAGGTGTCGGTCAGCTACGACGGTCAATGGGGACGAGCGACCTGCCAGTAGGAAGAATTAGGGAACAGAGAGCAGGGTTTTGGATTTTAGACTGGGGATTTTGGATTGTGGATGTTGGATTGTGGAATCAGCCCAATCCCGCTGCCCAAGCCAAACGCCCCAATTTCCAAGCCTGTATCCTCGCCGAAATCTAAAATCCAAAATCTAAAATTCAAAATCCCTACTATGCCTCGTCCGTTTCACGTTGCGTTTCCTGTCCGAGATCTATCTGCAACCCGTGTCTTTTATGAGACGGTTTTGGGTTGTGCGGTGGGCAGAACTGATTCGCGATGGATTGACTTCAACCTGTTTGGGCATCAGGTGACGGCGCACTTGGTGGACGATACCCCAGAAGCAGGGGCCAATGCCACTAATCTAGTCGATGGCAAAGCAGTGCCCACCCAGCACTGGGGCGTGATTTTGGAGATGGATGAGTGGGAAGCGCTGGCAGACAGGCTGCGATCGCACGGCGTGGCGTTCATCATTGAGCCGTATATTCGCTTCAAAGGCGAAGTGGGCGAGCAAGCAACGATGTTTTTACTCGACCCCAGCGGCAATGCGCTAGAGTTCAAGGCGTTTGCAGACGATGCGGCGATCTTTGCCACGTCGTAGCTGGGGAAATCCGTCATCGCTTATCCGTCGTCGCTTATCCGTCATCCCTTAAGGGAGAGAGGGAGGGCGATCGCCCTCATTACTCCCAATCATCCCCCTGCTAGGCGTGTTTTAACACCCTTTGATCCCCCTATCCCCCCTTAGAAAGCAGGGCGGTTTCATTTACAAGTAGAAAAGTGAGACTAGAGTTCTGTGCATCACAGTGACTCCATGACTCAAACCCTGAACCTCATCGAACACCTCAAACAAGTCCCAGACTATCGAAAAAGCAGAGGCAGACGACATGCCCTGTAGCTGCTCCCTGTGGCTGATATTGATGCTGATTCTGTTAGGAACCCTCTGCGGTGATCGTGGGTATCGCCCCCTGGCAGATTTCACTCAGCAACACTGGCAACTCTTATGCGACCTTCTGGAGTTCCCTGCCGAGACTCGCAGACCTTCCTAACAGACCTTCCTAAGTGAAGTGGAAGTGGTGCGTCAGTTGATAGCGGCCTTAGCAGGACAACCTGTGGTGTTCACCCTTGATGCCCTGTATTGTAAAAAAACGGTTGAGCAGATTACCCAACAACAGCAGCACTATTCAATTTCTCCAGCCTATCCAGCAGCATTGGAACATCGAAAACCGATTGCATTGGGTGCGAGATGTCACCTTCGAGGAAGACCATGCCCGTCCGGGGGCAATGCTCCTGTGATCTGGGCGATTTTGAATTGTTTTATCATCAACATCGTGCGTCAACTCGCTTACCGCACCATCCCTCAGGGCATCCGGGCGCTGACGAACCAAGTCCAGCAAGTTTATACCATCCTCACCCAAGGTTTTCCTCCTCCTAAATGAAACCACCCTGCTAGCCTCCCTTAGGAAGAGGGGAAACGGGCAATACCGCTCCGGATGTCCTCCTTGTTTCTAGCGAAGCGGCGCGTAAGCGCGGGGATTTAAGGGGGATCGACTCAGGGCAATCAACGACCTAGAAAGTTTTAAGATACT
Source organism: Thermoleptolyngbya oregonensis NK1-22 (assembly GCF_032705245.1). Taxonomy (GTDB): domain Bacteria; phylum Cyanobacteriota; class Cyanobacteriia; order Elainellales; family Elainellaceae; genus Thermoleptolyngbya; species Thermoleptolyngbya sichuanensis. Next base: position 4,527,536 of record NZ_CP053540.1, on the reverse strand, counting down.
GCCTAGATAGCGGGGAGATAGTGGGGTTCAGTTGGTGCTGAGTTTGGCGCTTGGTTAGCTCAGTCGAACGGGGAGATTTGCGAAGCGATCCCTGCGGAAATCGCCCTTCCAGCCAGCCAGCCCGTCGTCCAAGCGCTCTGGAAATTAAAGCCGCCCGTTATGCCGTCGATATCCAGGATTTCGCCTGCAAAGTAGAGGCCCGGACAGACGCGGCTTGCCATCGTTTTGAAATCGACTTCCTTGAGCGACACGCCGCCGCAGGTGACAAATTCCTCTTTGAATACGCCCTTGCCTGCAATGGCATACTGCCCCTGGGTGAGTTCCTGCCAGAGGTGATGAAGCTGCGGTTTGGACAAATCTGCCCAGCGCTGGTCGGGTGCAACCTGAGCGCGATCGCCCAGATAGTTCCACAGGCGACGCGGCAGGGGAAAATCGGGCGGCACCGTGGAGCGGACGGCCCGCTTGCCCCAGTTGGTCTTGGTCTGCTGCAAGCTCTGCCGGACTTGCTCTGGGGACTGATTAGGCAGCCAGTGGATCTGGGCGATCGCCCGATAGCCGCAGTCGTGTAGCACCCTGGCTCCCCAGGCGGATAGCTTTAGCACTGCAGGCCCGCTTAGGCCCCAGTGGGTGATCAGCAGCGGCCCGGTTTGGATCAGGGGCTTCTGGTCGGGGCATTTCACCGTCACCTGCGCCGACTCGACTGACACGCCCGCCAGTTCGTGCAGCGCTGGCTCCGGCACGTTAAAGGTGAACAGCGAGGGGACGGGCGGTTCCAGGGTGTGCCCCAAAGATTGGGCGATGCGATATCCCTGGGGGCTGCTGCCTGTGGCCAAGAGGAGGCGATCGCCCCGCAGCGTTCCGCCTGCCCGCAACTGTGCTGCAAAGCCCTGCCCGTCGCGCACCACCGCCGTCACCGCCACGCCCGATTTCACCTGCACGCCTGCCGCCTCGGCCGCCCGCACCAGGCAGTTCACAATCGTCGCCGAGTCGTCGGTGGTGGGAAACATGCGCCCGTCGGCTTCCGGTTTCAGCATCACGCCACGCCGCTGAAACCAAGCCACCGTGTCTCGCGGCTGAAACCGGGTAAAGGCTCCCCGCAGCGCCTTGCCCCCTCGCGGATAGTGCTGCACCAGCGCCGCCGGGTCAAAGCAGGCGTGGGTGACGTTGCATCGACCGCCGCCAGAAATGCGGACTTTGCCCAAGGGTTCCCGCGCTGCCTCCAGCAGCATCACGCGGGCCGACGGACAGGCTTCCGCAGCGGCGATCGCCCCAAAGAAGCCCGCAGCGCCGCCGCCAATGACCAGAATCGTAGGAGATGTAGAAGAAATAACCGAGCCAGCCCAGAGAGGACGAAAATTAGTGTATCGCTAGGCGCTAAAGATGGGGTATGGACTTAGCCGCCTGGCTCAGAACTGGGGTCTGCTGGACGCGAGGTACAGAGCCAGGTGCGGAGTTCCTGAACTAGTGCGTTGTGATCTTTCAACTGTTTGCCACGCTCCACCCAGTCACTGAGTTGCTCGACCGAGAGCATTGGAAACGTGAGGCTGCGATCGCCCGCCACATATGCTCCATCCTGCAATTTCAGCAGCGTTAAACCGTTGCGGTCGTAGCGCCAGATTTCAGGCACGCCCATCGCTTGGTAAATGATCAGGCGCGACTGCGATGAACGGGTGATATCAACCTCGACCACCAAATCGGGTGGAAACCCAGGCGGCGCATCGTCTTCTGGATTTACCCGGTGCGCGTTTTGAATATAAAAACATGAGTCTGGCTCGACCCCCTGCTGGGTTGCTTCTAAGTCAAACGTGGTCGAGCCAAACGACAAGATACTCAGCCCCAGTTCCTCCGTCAGCGCCGTCATGATTCGCTCCAGCAGTCGGTTCACTAGCTCATGCAGCTTAGAAGGCATCTTGATTTCGAGCGTGCCGTGATGGTAAGCAAGACGGACGGCGCGATGATCCCCCAGATCGGCGAGCAACGCCTGATAGGTCTGCCAGGTAATCGGGCGCAACGACACAAACGGCGATGCTGAGCCGTCTTGCGGCGATGGAATGTTGCTGGGTGAAGTGACTGCAACCATTGGGGAAGCGTTTGCCAATCGAGAAGGGCGGTTTCTGGAGATAGACCCTGGCTCTATCTTAAGTGACTTATGATCGAAGACACTTGGAAGACATTTTGATCGAAGACATTCGGGCACTGCGACCCGTGGAGGCGATCGCCATGACGTTTACCCAAAAGCTGACCTTTGCCGACTATCTGGCGCTGGAGGACTCTGGGCGCGAAGAAAAGCTAGAACTCATTAACGGAGAACTCATCGCTTTGCCACCAGAAGCCTGGTCGAACAACGACATTGCCATGTTTGTGTTTTTGCAACTGGTGGCGATTGGGGTTCCGTTTCAGCGCGTAAAGGTGCATAGCTGCGAACTGCAAACGCCTGTTTTAGAGGCGGGCGATGCGGCGAATCGCTATCCTGACCTGGTTGTAGTGGAGCCAGTACATCGCGCTCATCCTGACCAGCGCATGACGATTACGCTGGAGATGCCGCCGCCGCTATGGGTGATGGAGGTGGTCAGTCCAGGCAAAACGAACCGCGATCGCGATTACATTCGCAAGCGGGCACAATACGCAGCAGTGGGCATTCCCGAATACGTGATTGTTGACCCAGAGGAACAGGCGGTGCTGGTGCTGCGGCTAGAGCAGGGGGAATATATCGAAGCGGGACGCTACACGAGCGAGTGCCCCCTCCAGTCGCCTACGTTCCCAGCGCTGAACCTGACCGCAGCCCAGATCCTCAGCGCTGGGCAAGACGGCTGACCGCGTGTGAAGCAGGTAAAGCAGATAACCAGGAGGGCGATCGCCATGACGTTTACCCAAAAGCTGACCTTTGCCGACTATCTGGCGCTGGAGGACACAGGCATTGAAGGACGCGCCGAATTGATCGAGGGAGAACTGATCGCCTTGCCACCGGAATCCAGAATCAACACCGAAATTGCAACCTTTGTGTTCTCATCGCTACTGGCGATCGCCATTCATTATCTGCTGAAGCTCTATTCCTGCGAGGTGCAAACGCCCGTACTGGAACCCAGAGATGCGGCCAATCGGTATCCCGCTCTAGTGCTGATTCGAGAGGAACACCGAGCCTTGTGCGATCGCCGCATGACGATCACGCTGGAGATGCCGCCGCCGCTGTGGGTGATGGAGGTGGTCAGCCCAGGCAAAACGAACCGCGATCGCGATTACATTCGCAAGCGGGCACAATACGCAGCAGTGGGCATTCCCGAATACGTGATTGTTGACCCAGAGGAACAGGCGGTGCTGGTGCTGCGGCTAGAGCAGGGGGAATATATCGAAGCGGGACGCTACACGAGCGAGTGCCCCCTCCAGTCGCCTACGTTCCCTGCGCTGAACCTGACCGCAGCCCAGATCCTCAGCGCGGGACAGTAGCTCTGCATTTGCCTTTAGCTCAGTGTTACAACCTTTAGCCCAGCGTTACAAAAAGTCGAAGTAATCCAGTCCTTCGAGAATGCCCGCAGCGCAGTGACCGTCTGCCAGATAGCGGTGCGGGGCGAGGTTTTCCTGATGCCACTGGCGCAATTCGGGCATGGCATTGCCGACGATAATGCCGCGCTCTTCGCCCATCATGAACATTGACAGGTCGTTGCCCGAATCGCCACAGGCCACGGTGCGCTCTGGCTCAAAGCCCCACTGCTGCCGCAAAAACACCATCGCTAGCCCTTTGTTGGCGCTTTGGGGCAAGATATCGAGGTGGCGGCCGCCGCTGTAGACTAGGTTGATCTGCAAACCCTGGGACTGGAGGGCGGCTTCTAGCTCAGGCAGCAAATCAGGGGCGATCGCCGCATCCAGAAAATAGCTCGCCTTAAACTCGTTTTGCTCCTCTGCGGGCTGAAGCTCCAAATCTGCAAAATGGGCAACGGTGGACAGAACGCGATCGCGCGACCAGCCATCGCTCAGCTTTTCCCACCAGAGGGAATCGGGGCTGCCGTCGGGATAGGTGATAGCTGTGCCGACACCTGTGACAACGGCATCAGGGGGCAGCAGGGGCTTTTCCGACAGGAGTTGCTGATACAGCGAGGGCGATCGCCCCGTCGAGTAGACAATCTTGGTGTCGTGGGTGCGGCGATGCCAATCGAGCGCCTCGTTGAGCTGCGCCATTGCTTCATCATCGCCCACCAGCGTATGATCCAGGTCGGTAATGAATAAAAACTGCGTCACGGCTCCTCTATCCTCCGGGGTTGACCGCTCCTACCATAGCTCGAAGCGGGAATACTATTAAGATAAGCGGCGCACATCGTTCTCCTCCTCATCCTTTCAGCAGAAAAAACCGTGTAAAAGCCAAGTCAAACCCCAGAAGCTCTGCCCTAGCCGCTCCTAGATGCTGGGCTAGTGAATGCTGGGCTAGCAAAAACCAGTTTGCTCGATCAGTCCGCAGCGAGACCCTAATGCAGCAAAGAGACGTTTCTCACGAGTCCAATCGCACTCCTTCTGTTTCAGAATTTACGTTTACCAAGCCAGAGCTAATCCCAGAACAGTCTGCTGACGGGTTGGATCAAGCACCACAGGTCATTGGGCAGGGTTCAGAGACTAGGCACGGATTGCAGCCTATTCAGGATTTTTGGCGATCGCTCCAGACGGGTAGCTTGGTAAACGCCGTACTGCGCTATTTCGATCGCCATTGGTATCCCCAGCTTTCGATTGCCGACCGGATTGAAAAGGTAGACACAGCATCTTCGCCTGCCCCTGCTGATTTGCAGGCGGATTTGCCAACGGAGGCTGAGCCAGTATCCCACCAGATGGCCCAGGCGGCCGATTCGAGTCCGACCAAAGCCTCCAACGGGTTCCGCGCTAAAGTGGTGCAGACCTTTGGGCGGCCGCCCCGCTTGCAGGCCAATGCTCCTGTGCCCCTGTGCTGGGCCGCGACGACGCTGCGGCAGCCCTACGCGAATCTGGGCGATGCGCTCAGCCCGGTGATTGTCAGTGCGCTATCGGGCTTACCAATTGTGCATCAACGGTTCGACTCGGCTTCCGAGCGCCTGGCCAGCGTGGGCACGATTGGGCACGGGCTAAAGAACGGCTCAGTTCACCTCTGGGGCACGGGCATCGACGGCAAGCGGCATCCCTACCACCGCCACCTGACGTATTATGAGCGGCCGGAGAATACAGAATTCACAATTCACGCGCTGCGCGGCCCCTTTAGCGCCAGAGTGTTTGAAAAGCAGGGCATTCCTGTGACCGATGCCTATGGCGACCCGGTGATGCTGCTGCCCAAGATCATGGCTCCTGCTACGGAAAAGACCCATGAACTGGGCATCGTGGTGCATATTTCCGAACTGAGCGAGCTGAAAGATGGGGCCGCCGTGCGAAACGAACTGGGGCGCTACTACATCCCCGGAGATCTGCGCGATTCGGTGAAAATCATCACCACGCTCACCGATGCCAACCTGACTGCGCTGGAAGACCGAGTGCGCGAGATGACCGCCTGCAAGCGAATCCTCAGCACCAGCCTGCATGGATTAGTGATTGCTGAAACCTACGGCATCCCCTGCGCCTACTTTCGCCCGTTTGGGCGGGGCCCGCTCCAGGTGGATTTGATGGACGAGCAGGTGTTTCTCGACCATCGCGTGCGCGACTATTACGCAGGCATGGGGCTAAAGACGCTGCACATCTTTTGTCGCGAACGGAAGCGTCCGACCAACTGGGAGCGGGCGATCGCCGCCATTGACCGCATCTGGCAGCCCGTCGAGTGGTCGCCCCAGCGCTTGCTGGAGGCCTTTCCCCTGCCCCTGGCGGTGAATCCAATGGAGGTCGAAACGTTTGGCGATCGCGCTTTGCTAGAGCGCATCCGATTGTAAAAACGCGAATAAAAAAACGCGAATTAAAAACGCTATAAAAATGCATAAAAATGCGAAAAAAGCGGGCACTGCCCGCTTTCTTGTTTTCTTAGAGATGCTCTCTTTAGAACTGCTTTCTTAGAGGGTGTTTGAAAAGGCATCGCCTGTAGTGTTAAGCACTCAGAGATCCCCCCTAGCCCCCCTTAAAAAGGGGGGAAACCGCCTTAAAGTCCCCTTTTTAAGGGGGATTTAGGGGGATCTTGCACGCTTTGCTACAAACAGTAGGACTTTTCAAATATCCTCTTAAAGCTTCGTGCCGCAATTTGGACAGAAGTTATTGTCCGGCGGGTTCTCTGTGCCGCAGCGATTGCAGACCACTAGCGCCTGCTCTGGCTCTGCCTTGGGGCGCTCCGGCAGACCAATCATCTGCGAGTTGCTCTTGCCGGGGGCCACCATCGGGTAGCAGTTTTCGTTGCGATTCACATGCACGTCCATCAGCACCGGGCCGGGATGGGCCAGCATTTCGGCGATCGCCCCTGCCAAATCCTCGCGGTTGTGAACCACCATCCCTTTCACGCCATAAGCCTCGGCCAGCTTTACAAAGTCCGGCATACTCGGCTCCATTTCCGAAGAAGAGTAGCGTTCCTCATAGAAGGTTTCCTGCCACTGGCGTACCATGCCCTGCCAGCCATTGTTGATAATCACCGTCTTGGCAGCAATCCCATACTGCGCCAGCGTACCCAACTCCTGGATATTCATCTGGATACTAGCATCACCGCTGATGCAAATCACCTGCTCCTCCGGCAAGGCTATTTTCACGCCCATTGCCGCAGGCATCCCAAAGCCCATCGTGCCCAGCCCCGCGCTGGAGATCCACTTGCGCGGCCCCGTCTTGAGAAACTGCGCCGCCCACATTTGGTGCTGGCCGACATCAGTCGTGTAGTAGGCATCAGGCGCTTGCCGACCCACTTCCACAATCACCTCCTGAGGCGACAGCATGTCGGCATACTGAGGCACGGTCAGCGGATAGTCGCGCTTCCAGCGGTCAATGCGGGCCAGCCACTCCTGCGTTTGGCTTGGATCTGGGGCTGCGCCGCTTTCCAGATCGCGCCGCAATAGGTCGGTTAGCACATGGCGAACGTCTCCGACGATGGGCACTTCTGGCGCGCGGTTTTTGCCCACCTCTGCGGGGTCTACGTCAATGTGGATGACCTTGGCTCGAGAGGCAAACTCATCCAGCTTGCCCGTCACCCGGTCGTCAAATCGCGCCCCTACTGCAATCAGCAGGTCGCACTCGCTGACGGCGTAGTTCGCATAGGCCGTGCCGTGCATCCCCAGCATCCCCACCGACAGCGGATGATGCTCGTCAAACGCGCCCTTGCCCATCAGCGTCGTCGTCACGGGCAACCGGAACCGCTCCGCCAGCGCATGAACCTCCGCATGGGCATCTGCCGTAATCGCGCCGCCGCCGACGTACAGCAGGGGTTGCTTCGCCTCGCGAATCAGCTTCAGCGCCTTGAGGACTTGGTTGGGATTGCCGCGCACGGTGGGGCGATAGCCCGGCAGTTTCACACTTCCTGGCTCAACGGGCACATAGTCAAATGCTTCCAGCCCCACGTCCTTGGGCACGTCAATCAGCACGGGGCCGGGACGACCAGAGCGGGCAATGTAGAAAGCTTCTGCCACGATCCGCGCCATGTCTTTGGGATCGCGAACGACGTAGGAATGCTTCACGATCGGCAGCGTGATGCCAAAGATGTCTGTTTCCTGGAACGCATCGGTGCCGATCGCGCTGCGAGAGACTTGCCCCGTCACCACCACCAGCGGAATCGAGTCCATCTGGGCGGTGGCGATGCCCGTGACCAAGTTGGTCGCACCAGGGCCAGAGGTGCCAAAGCACACGCCCACCTTTCCGGTTGCGCGGGCGTAGGCATCGGCGGCATGGGATGCGCCCTGCTCATGGCGTACCAGAATATGGCGGAGTGCGCCCGTCTGCTCAAAGCGGTACAGTTCATCATAAATCGGCAGAATCGCGCCGCCGGGATAGCCAAAAATATGCTGAACCCCGTGCCGTACCAGGCTGTCCATCAGAGCGTAGGCACCAGTGGCCCGAATGGGCGCAGCAACGGGGGGTGCAGAAACACGAGCGGCGGAAGCGACCTTGGACGAATCGGGCAGGAGTTCTCGCATAGCTAGGCTTTCTATCTGTATCGATTGATGCATAAGACCGGATATCCCAGTCTAGTTCTGATGTTGCAATCCTGTCGAGTGACCTGGACAGGTGATTTTTGAGGATTCTCTGGGGATCAATATAGACTGCGTTCTAGAGAAGTGAGCATATTCCAAAGAATGTTGTAAAAACGCTGCCAAAAGTCCTTTGCAGGGGCGATCGCCCTTCCTTCATCTATCTGTTCTGTATTCGCTGAAACCGCGCTTTTTCAGGATGATCAACGGTTTCAAGAGAACTGCTGGAAGGATTGTTTTGAAACCGTTTCGGCTCCCGTTCACCGTTTACTTTTGATTTTATTTTTGATTATTTTCGAGCGTGTCAAATTCCATTGAATTTGGCTACGGCCTGTCAAGGTTCGGTGACTATTGTAACGATTGGAAATGTAACGATTGGAAACCTTTCCACCGTTGGGGATTGGAGTTAGGGCAGAGGCGGCTCAACAGGCGGCTCAACAGAGGAGCGAATACGCTGAAGCAGCCTGTTGAACGGCTCCCAATCGTCCAATTCGGCGATCGCCCCCCACACGGCTTCAATTTCTGGACGAATAATCACCACGGTCGGGTTGTGCCGCGCCAGTCGCGCCTTTACGTCATCCAAAGCGGCTTCAGGAATCTGGTTCAGCGCCCGGTGATAGGCCAGTCGCCATGCCCTGAAGGTGCTTTCCAGTGCGTCGGCATTGCTGGACACCGAGTCAGTAAAAATCAGCGCTGCATCTGCTCGCCAACTGGGTGAAAACTGCTCCCGCAGCGCCCGAAAGAAGTCATGATAGCCAATCTTGGTTGCCTGCAAAAACTGGATCGTTCGCCCGATTAGCTCATGCCCGATTTCGGTAGGCAACTCGCCGAACCCCAGCCTGTGCAGCATCAACTGGCTATAGGCAGCGATGTAGTGTGCTTCAAACGTCGCCAAGCCCGCTTCCAAGTCCGCTGCATCCATCACCTGTTTCAGCGGCTCCTGCAACAGTTCCAGATTCAGCTTGCAGATCCCTGGCTGGTTGGCATAGGCGTAGCGCCCCATCTGGTCAAAATAGGCGGCGGTAAAGCGGGGATCAAACCGCTCAATGAAGGCGTAGGGGCCATAGTCAAAGCTTTCGCCCGTGATGGCCATGTTGTCGGTATTCAGCACCGCATGACAAAAGCCCGCCGCCATCCACTGGGCTGCCAGTTCCGCCACGCGCTGCACCAATTCGGCATAGAAGCGGGCATCCCGGTCTGGCTCCTGGTTCAGGTGCGCGTAGTAGGTGTCGATGACGTGATCCAGCAGTTTGCGAATCAGATCGGGGCGTTCGAGGTAATGCAGCCGCTCGAAGGTGCCAAACCGAATGTGCGATCGCTGCATTCGCACCATCACCGACGAGCGGGTGGGGGATGGCTCATCGCCCCGCCACAGAGCCTCCCCGGTCTCAATCAGGCTGAGGCAGCGCGACGTTCGCACGCCCATGACGTGCAGCATCTCCGCCGCTAGCACCTCGCGCACGCCGCCCTTCAGCGTTAGCCGCCCATCGCCGCCGCGAGAATAGGGCGTAGTTCCCGATCCCTTGGTTCCCAGGTCGTATAGGTTGCCGTCTACGCCGCGCACCTGTCCGTATAAAAAGCCGCGCCCGTCACCCAGATCAGGATTGTAATAGCCGAACTGGTAGCCGTGATAGCGCATCGCCAGCAGCGGAAAGCGTCCCGCAAATTTGCCGAACGCTTGAATAAAATGCTCATCTGCGACCTGATTCGGATGAAGCCCTAGAGTTTCAAGTAAGTCATCATTGCGAAACCGTAGAAGATGCTGGGGAAATTGGGCCGCATCCACGGGATCGGCATAGTCTTCGCCGAGGGATTCAAATGCAGGCTCAAAGTCGAGGGTTAACAGCGGGTTTTCTGGCGGATTGTCGGACGTGTTTTCGGCAGTGCTTACAGGATTAGTCATCACAAAGCGGACTTTGCTTACAAAAGTTAATAGAAAGACGACGAAATTTGAAGGTTCTTTGCTTCATTATCCCCAGTGCAAAGTCCGGCAAACAATTGTCTGATAAAGTTTTTGGCTGATTTTTTGGCTCGTTTCTGTGCTGCCACTCGATGAACGATGTGCCACCGCTTTTGTGGGAGTGTGTTAGGGTTAGGTGGGATTATTTTCGGCTGTGTACTCGCGTGACGAATGGCTCTCCGAATCTAACTCTCTGCAACTTTTTTTGATTCTGGAAGGAGTCCAAATGTCCATTTACATCGGTAATCTGTCCTACGAGGCAACGCAGGAAGAAATTACCCAAGTTTTTGCTGAATACGGTACGGTAAAGCGCGTTCAGCTTCCCACCGATCGGGAAACCGGTCGCCCTCGTGGCTTCGGCTTCGTGGAAATGAGTACGGATGCGGAAGAAGAAGCGGCAATCGAAGCTCTGGATGGCGCAGAGTGGATGGGTCGCGATCTGAAGGTGAATAAGGCCAAGCCTCGCGAAGATCGCTCCTCTGGCGGTAGCTGGGGTGGCAATCGGGGCGGCGGCGGTGGCAACTTCTCTCGTCGCTACTAGAGCTTTCCTACTAGAGCTTGCAAAGGTCTGGTTTGTAGTCTTGCATTTTGTCAGGTTTTAACTTGCCGAAGCAGGTTTTTCTAAGCCAGTTTTTGCGCTAAGGCGCAGCGCAGGTTTCCTAATTGCTAGTATTTGCCTGTTTGCTTGGGGCTGCATGTTGAAGCAAATGTGCGGTTCCAAGCAAGTTTTTGTCTTTGTGGTTTTTTGCCTTTGTTGGGTGACGAGTTTGCTGCTGCAATGAGTAGCGCTTGATTCAGAATCAATTCTTGATTAGAGCAATCTCAAAGCAATCTCAGAGCAATCTCAGATCAACCTATGTGGGGCGATCGCCCCATCGCTCTTGAACGTTGTGTCTACCTTAAGTAACCAGAATCAAGACCAGGATCAAAACCGGGAGAGAAGGATTTTGTAAACAGGCTGATTGAGATTTTTTCTAAATCTCCAGTCTGAACATTTAAGAGGAGATGGAATGGCCCAAGTTGTACTTGGAGAAAACGAAGGAATTGAATCGGCCCTCCGCCGCTTCAAGCGCAAGGTTTCTCAGGCAGGAATCTTCCCAGATATGCGGAAAAACCGCCATTTTGAAACGCCGATAGAAAAGCGGAAGCGCAAGGCGTTGGCAAAGCGGAAACTGCGGCGGAAGCGCTTCTAGAAGTGCTGTTGTGAGAGAACGGGTTGCTCTTTTTCAAAACCCCTTTGCTTGAGATTGATATCAGGCTGAATATAAACCAACCGATGCTGTGGGTCGTTGCGGGTTCATGTCCGCACGCTCACAGCATTTGTGTTTGGAATGGGCGTTTGGAGTATATTCAATGCAATATATATTCAACGCAATATTAATGCTAAGACTGACGCAGTTGGACGCTTTCTCGCGGGCGCAGCCCGCGAGAAAGCGTCCAAAACCCAGAAAACTTAATTGCAAGTGTGTAAGTCCTGAAATGCATTAAAAATTGCATTTGGAGTGGAGATTTGGAGTAGAGATTTGGAGCTTGTGCGATCGTGGGGGTAACATGGTTAGCTGACGGCAAAAGGAAAGGCAGACATGCTTCTCTAGAGCAGCATGTTTGGATGCAGGGCGGGTCGGCTTATGATCATTGCGATCGCCAATCAGAAAGGCGGCGTTGCAAAAACCACGTCTACGATCGCGCTGGCGGGTCTGCTGGCGGAAGAAGGGCCATGCCTTGCGGTGGATCTCGACCCACAGGGCAACTTGTCTACGGGACTAGGCGTAGATGCGTCGTCGCTTCCCTACACGACCTACGACGTGATTACCGCGAAGGTTGGCATTACAGAGGCGATCGCCCCGACTCGGTTTGGACTCAGCCTGCTGGCCACCGACATTTCTCTAGTCAAAGCAGAAAAAGATTTGCTTTCCCAGCCCGATCGATTTTATGCCTTAAAATCGGCGCTGGAGCCTGCCAAATCTCAGTTCGAGCAAATTTTAATCGACTGTCCGCCCAGCCTGGGTCTGCTGACGCTGAATGCCCTGTCTGCTGCGGACTGGCTGCTGATTCCCGTGCAGTGTCAGTTTTTTGCCATTAAAGGGCTAGAGGGATTGCTGGAGACGATTGACTCAGTTAAGAGTCGCCTGAATCCGAATTTGCGGGTGCTGGGCGTGCTGCCGACGATGGCAGAAACAAACACAGTGATTACGCAGGACGTGCTAAAGCTGTTGCGATCGCAGCTTGAGGGTGTGCGCGTATTTGACCCTGTGCCCAAGTCGGTGCGCTTTCCAGAGTCCAACATGGCAGGGGAACCGATTCACGTCTTTACCCGCGAGTGGCGCGTGGTGCAGCCCTATCGCGAAGTGGTGCGCGAACTGCTGATGCTGGAGGAGGCGTAGCGCGTGGGCGTGTTTGGGCAGGCCTATGAATATGGAATGGCAAACGGGGACGCGCTGCTGAATGCGTTGCAGCAGCATTTGTGGCTGGTGGCGGTGCCGCTGGCGGTGGGGCTGCTGCTGGGGTTGCCGCTGGGGTTGTGGAGTGCGCGATCGCCCGCTGTCTCGGCTGTCCTGATCAATGGCTTCAACGCGCTGCGGGTGATTCCCAGTCTGGCGATTTTGTTTTTGGCGATTCCCTACTTTGGGCTGAGCTTTCAATCGGCGGCGATCGCCCTGACGCTGCTGGTGATGCCGCCAATTCTGATCAGCACGGATGTCGCCTTTCGCACCATTGACCCAATGATCCGCGAAGCTGCCCACGGCATGGGCATGAGTCCGGTACAGGTATTGCGGCAGGTGGAGTTTCCCCTGGCGCTGCCCGTCATCATTGCGGGCATCAAAACGGCCCTGGTGGAGGTAATTGCCAGCGCAACGCTGGCGGCATTTATCGGCGCGGGCGGGCTGGGAACCTTTATTGTGCGCGGCTTCGCGCTATACGACAGCGCCATCTTGCTGGTGGGCGCAGTTCCCGTGGCGCTGCTGGCGTTGGCGGCGGAACTGGGCATGAGCGCCCTGCAAAGGTCGGTGCAGCCCCCCACAAGTTGAATTTCTACAGACACTAGATCAGGCTTCTTCAGGATTGAGCTGCATCATTTCCCAGGTGGTGTAAGTGCCGATGGGACTCCAGATCAGGTACGGCAGCAGCAGCCAGGCCGCCGGACGCGACAGCGGCAGCAGCATGATAAAGAGGGCGATCGCCACCACCAGCCCCGCCGCACCCAGCCATAGCCCCACGCGAATTCGCCGTGCCCCCAGCATGAGAGGCGTGTAGAGCAGCGTGACCACCTCCAGCAGCAGGTAAGTCGCCATCAGCCCCCAGGTTCTAGACGTGCCCGGTTCTCGTTCCCAAATGATGTAGGCAGACCAGGCGGCGCAGGTAAAGACCGTCGTCCAAATCACCGGGATAAATTTCTCAAACGTGAGCCAGTCGGACCGCCGCAGCCGCCGAAACCAGCCGCGCCCCCGCGAAGTGGTCACACTGCCTAGCGCAAACGCCAGACCCAGCATCACCCCGCCAATCACCATCCAAGATCGAATCATGGGAACTTAGAACGGAATTTAGAACCTAAGGGGGAACTCGAGGCGATCGCCCCTCTCGCTGCCCATTCTAATAGGTTCTGCAACTTCCTCAAATCTGCCAACTGTCATAGGGTAGGCGCTGAAGATACCTAAGTCATAGGTTCATCATAGGATTTGGCAAGGAAAAACTATGCGTTATCCCAATGGGTAGACTATTGGATAGACTACGGAAAATGAGAGCTAGAGCTTGTATCAATCGATAGGCTCAGCAACCGGCTGAAAAATTGGCTAAAACTAACCCTCGCATTTCCTTCAGAGATGCCCTGACTAAAGATGCCCAATCCGTCTCCATTTCCGTTACTCGATTAGAATCGTGGGCACACTAGGATCAGCTTACTCTTGATATATAGGCTTGCAGAATATATAGGCTTGCAGATTATCAGGGCTGTTTCTGCTAGCTCAGGCCGAACTGAGTCACTCGTGCTGACTTAAGCAACACATCTGAAACTTTGAGCACTAGGCAACGCATTCAGGGATGCATTCGCCTTACAAAAAGCATCGCTAGTTTGTAGAAGCAACACCTCAAAAGCAATATTTTCTCTATCTCTGCAATTGTCCGGATTCAGTCTGTTGTTGACCAATCTCGTCTGACCTGGATTCAACCTGGAGGTTAGTGTGAGTCTCTTCGAGAAGATTCGAGGTGAGTTTGTAGACATCATCGAGTGGCTAGACTCTACCAACGACACAATGGTCTATCGCTTCCAGCGATACAACAACGAAATCAAAATGGGGGCAAAGCTAACCGTGCGCCCTGGTCAAAAGGCGGTATTCGTCAACGAAGGTCGCATTGCTGACTGCTTCGGGCCTGGGATGTATACGCTGTCAACCCAAAATTTGCCCATTCTTACAACACTAATGGGTTGGCCCTATGCCTTCAACTCTCCATTCAAGGCAGAAGTATACTTCTTCAATACTCGAATTTTCACGAACCTCAAGTGGGGAACTTCTAATCCCATCATCCTCCGGGATGCCGAGCTGGGCCCTGTTCGCCTACGGGCCTACGGCACCTATAATGTGCGGATTGTTCAGCCTGAGGTTCTGCTTCAAGAGTTGGTCAGCACGGATGGACTTTTCCAGGTGGATGAGGTCAGCGATCACATCCGCAACATGATTATGACCGCTTTTACCTCCTCTATCGGAGCAGCCCAGGTCCCTCTATTCGATCTGGCATCTCGTTATCAGGAGATCAGCAACACAATTCGCCAGAATATGCAGGCAGACGTGCAGCGGTTTGGTTTGGATCTAACGCAACTGCTTATTGAAAACATTTCGCTGCCGCCAGAGGTAGAAGCTGCTCTTGATAAGCGGGCTTCGATCGGGGTCTTGGGCAATATGCAGCAATATACCCAATATCAAGTCGCCAACTCTATTGAGCAATCTGCCCAAAATCCGAGCGGTGGGAACTCTTTCTTGGAGTTGGGAGTGGGCTTGGCAATGGCGCAGCAGGTGACCAATGCGCTGAACCCTGGCGCCGCTCAATCACAGCAGCCGCCAGCTGTCTCGCCTCAGCCAGCCACCTCGCCCGCAGCAGCACCGCCGCCGCCACCTCAGCCGCAATGGTATTTGTCTCGAGACGGACAAACGTTTGGGCCGTTTCCAGTGAATCAGCTTCTTCAACAAGGGCTAACTGCTCAGACCTACGTATGGCGGTCAGGGATGAGCGGCTGGCAGTTTGCAAATGCAGTTCCAGAACTAGCTGCCTTGCTGCCACCACCGCCCCCTTCTGGCGCGTAACCTCCGGGTTCTGCATGGCTTGTTCCGAATGGTTCGTTCTGCATCGTTTGCTGTTGAAAATGCTGTTGAACAATGTCCCAGTGAACAATGTCCAGCGCAAGGGTTGCTTTACCCTGCATCAAACCCTCGGAAAACCCCTTTGACTATTTTGACTATGCAGCGCCAGTCCTCCAGTGAGTCGCAGCTTTCCTGTCCAGGCTGCGGTGCGTCGCTAGAGTTTAATCCTAAACGGGGACAGATGGAGTGCCCTTATTGTGGTCGGCGAGAGGCGATCGCCCGAAACAAGACCTCCCTACTGGCAGAGCAATCTTTTGAGGCTCACCTGAATGAAAAGCATACTCAACTGGCCGCTCTGTCCCGGCAGGCAGTTGAAGTGCAGTGTCCAGGGTGTCGCGCTCGGTTTACGTTTGAGCCGCCGACCGTGGCGGGGAAATGTGCATTTTGCAATACTAACATTGTTGCACAGCCCCATGCCGCTAGCCCGGTGATCAGTCCAGGAGGGATTGTACCGTTTGCGATTGGCCAAAGACAGGCCCGGGAGAAAGTGAGCGAGTGGCTGCGCCAGCGTTGGTTTGCGCCAAAGGGGTTGAAGCGCTTGTCTCAACACGCGGGGTTGCAGGGCATTTATTTGCCATTCTGGACCTACGATTGCAAAACCTGTAGTCAATATCGCGGGAAGCGGGGCGATCGCCACACAAGGACTGAAACTTATACCACGACTGATAATGATGGGAGAACCATTACGGACACTCGCGCAGTCGTAGAAACCCATTGGACCCGTGTCTCAGGGAGCGTGGATTATAACTTTGATGATGTTCTTGTAGCAGCGGCTGAATCAGTTGACCAAAATCACTTGCGAGCTGTTGAGGGATGGGATTTGTCTGAATTAGTGCCCTATAACGCCTCTTACTTGTCAGGGTTCAAGGTACAGCGATATCAGATTAATCTCAAAGAGGGTTTTGAGCGGGCAAAGAAGAAGATGGAGACTGAAATTCGTAGGGCTGTAGAGTGCAAAATTGGCGGCGATGAACAGTGTATCGATTCCCTCTCCACCTCCTATAGCGACATTACCTTTAAGCACATCCTTCTGCCAGTATGGACGGGGGCCTACGAGTTCAAAGGACGGCGCTACACAATCGTGGTGAACGGGCAGTCTGGAAAAGTCTGTGGCGATCGCCCCTTCAGTTGGCTCCAGATTGCGTTGGCGATTCTCGTTGCAATCGTCATACTCGGAATCCTAGTCAGTGTTCTATAGCCAGGAGCAAGTGTCGGAACAGATAGAAACTGACTAGAAATAACTGACTAGAAATTGCCCAACTCCAGAGTAGCTGACATTCCATCTTGTGGGCATCACTGCCGCAAAGCAAGTCCCCGAGCAGGATCTAGTGATGTATCAATAGCGTGCAGAGGGGAAGACCCGATGCCAGGAGCCATAGCCAGGGGAGGCGATCGCGCTCTATGGAACCTGCTAGGTTACCCTCGGCATCGGGCAGCAGCGCCTCAATCCGCTCCGCCAGACGGCAGGGTGATGCGGCCTCGCCAAAAGCCGCGCACGGAAAGTCAACCTCTGTTAGCGGCGACCTCACCACCTGCACCAGCGACTCCGCTAGCAGCAGTGGGTCAACATGCTGAGCCGCCCAGCGATCGGCGCGGAGTTCTCGCAGTCGCAGCAGTTCTTGCCAGAGGGCTTCAGTGTGGGGAAGCCAGGCCGTAAGACCGCGCAGCCAGCCCAGCCAGAAAAACCAGAAGGTGTCGCGATAGTGGGTGTGGGCCTGCTCGTGGGCCAGCACGGCAGCAACTTGCTCAGCGGAAAGGGTGTCCAGCAGCCCCCGGCTGACCACGAGTTCGGGTTGCCAAAAACCAACCTGCGCCGCAAACAGAGCAGGCGTATCGAGCAAACGAGCGGCAAGCCCGTGGGTTTCCACAAACGGCAGAGTTTGCAACGTGCGGCGCGATCGCCCCACCTGCCCGCCCAGCCGCAGCAGCATTCCCCCTGCAAGGGTCAAACTGCCGACAGCTAGAACCCAGCCCAGAGAGCCGACGGACAGCCCCAGCATATGCCCCTCGCGGCCCATGCAAAAAACGGCGACGACCGTACACAGCAGCAGCAGCGGCGCAAATAGAAATGGCCCCAGCGCCGCAGTCCATCGATGGGCAAGCGCGACGGGACGGTGCTTAGCAATCAGGCGCGAGAGGATAGCCAGGGCGATCGCCCCCAAAATCAGCATCAGGTGCATGACTCCCCCTCCCGCTTTTGCCGTGCGGTCTTCAGCCGTTGAGTAATGGCATCCAACTGTTCCAGGCTGGCAACATCCAGGTCATCAGCAAAGGCCGCCACCACGTCGGGATTGCTGACGGATAGGAAGCGATGCAGATGCTCGTGTGCCTGGAGCATCTGCGCTTCTTCTCGCGACACCAGCGGCCGCCAGTGAAACGCCCGCCCGTGGCGATCGCACGCCAGCCAGCCCTTGCCCGTTAGCCGATTCAGCACCGTGGTCACAGACGCATAGGCCAACTCCCGATTTGGGTCTGCCAAGATGCGATCGTGTATCTCCTTGACCGTTGCCGATTCTAGCTGCCACAGGATTTCTAAGATCTCGCGCTCCAACGGCCCAAGAGAGAGATGACGGGGGCGAGGTTCGGGTAATGCCATACGCACCTAAATCAGAAGTCTAAATCTGCGGGTGTTAAATGATACTAAATACTGTCGAACGGTGTTGAACCAGAGTCGAGCGAATGCCGAAATGTGCTTGAAAAACACCTCTGCCGTCCTCAGTTTAGCCTAAAACCTATCTCCGTTTTGTCAACGGGATGTTAGGACTTCGGCGCAGTATCGCTGCTGCAAATTTGCAGCAAATTAAGCTTGAAACTAGGTTTGAAAACAGACATTTAGGAAAAATTAAGTGCTGGCTTGCCTTACTGATTCTGAGGATGTTTGAGTGAGTTTATTACATAAACTTATGATTCTTATAGGAATAGGTAAACTCCACTAAAAAACTAAAAGAAGATTAAGTAATCTATCGATCAACGGGACTGTTTGTAAACTCTTGTAAAGAAGTGAACTGAACTATTGCAGGCAGTTTCAGCGCTGTGGCGATCGCCGTTGCAGTGCTGGATTTTGCTGATTAAATGCCTATTATGGAACGAATGTCAGTTGAAACGCTTTTAGCGGAATATGCTGCAGGAAGACGCGATTTTAGCTATCTCGATTTAAGCCAATCTGACCTATTTGAATGCAATTTACAAGATATCAATCTTCAGGGCAGCAACCTCAGACAAGCTTATTTGGCCTATGCCAATCTCAGCCGCGCAAACTTGCAGGGAACTCAACTGCAAGCTGCGGAATTGGGTAATGCGCGGCTACAATCTGCCAACTTAAAACAGTCCTCGCTCGATCGGGCAAACCTGTCGCGCAGCATTCTCTGCTACGCAGATTTGGCGGAGGCATCGCTCCAGGAAACCAATTTCCAAAGTGCTGACCTGCGCTACTCTAACCTGGCTGCGGCAAACTTGCAGGCGGCAAACCTAGTGGGGGCAGACCTCCAGCAAGCCAAGCTAGAGGGGGCGAATATTGGCCAATGTAATTTGTTTCGTGCCCAGTCGGCAGATCTAGATGGGGCGATCGCCGATAGAGGCACGATTTTTCCAGATGGGCATCGGGGGAGTGATGGATCGATGAGTTGATTGGGAGATCTCCAACCTGCATCACTCCCAGCCTTTCTAAAACAAATCTAAAACAAATCTAAATCGGTCACTGCACCCTTGCTGCTCGAGGAAACCAGCGTGGCATATTTGGCCAACACGCCTTTGGTATAGCGCGGCTTGGGCGGCTGCCACTGGGCGCGGCGCTGAGCCAGTTCCTCATCAGAGACGTTGAGTTGCAGCAGGCGAGCGTCTGCATCGATGGTAATGCTGTCACCTTCCTGCACTAGGGCGATCGTGCCGCCGACATAGGCTTCGGGGGCGACGTGGCCGACCACCATGCCGTAGGTGCCGCCGGAGAAGCGTCCGTCGGTGATCAGCCCTACAGAATCGCCCAGTCCTGCGCCAATAATGGCAGACGTGGGAGCCAGCATTTCCCGCATTCCGGGGCCGCCTTTCGGCCCTTCATAGCGAATCACTAGGACATCGCCTGGATTAATTTTGTTGGCCAAGATCGCGTCCAGACACTCCTCTTCAGAGTTATACACGCGAGCAGGGCCAGTGATTTTGGGCTGCTTGACCCCGGTGATTTTGGCGACTGCCCCTTCGGTAGCCAAATTGCCCTTGAGGATGGCCAGGTGTCCTGTGGCGTACATGGGGTTGCTCCAAGGGCGAATCACGTCCTGATCGGGGCGCGGCTCATCGGGAATATCCCTCAGACGCTCGGCAATGGTTTCGCCCGTAACGGTAATGCAGTCGCCGTGCAGCAGTCCGTGATTCAGCAGCATTTTCATGACCTGGGGAATGCCGCCGGCCTGGTGCAGATCGGTGGCCACGTAGCGGCCGGAAGGCTTCAGATCACACAGCACGGGCACGCGCTGGCGAATGCGCTCGAAGTCGTCGAGCGTCCACTCGACCCCGGCAGAATGGGCGATCGCCAAAAAGTGCAGCACCGCATTGGTGGAACCGCCCACGGCCATCACCACCGAAATCGCATTTTCGATGGACTTTCGGGTAATAATATCTCGCGGGCGCAGGTTCTTGCGAATTGCCTCCACCAACACTTTGCCTGCTAGCTCCGTATTCTCTGCCTTTTCGGGATCAACCGCCGACATGGTGGAGGAATACATCAGGCTCATGCCCATCGCCTCAAAGGCCGACGACATGGTATTGGCTGTATACATGCCACCGCAGGAACCTGCACCAGGACAGGCGTTGCGCTCCACCGACATCAGCCGCACCTCGTCGATACGTCCGGCGCTATACTGCCCCACAGCTTCAAAGGCGCTGACAACCGTTAAGTCTTCTCCTTCCAAATGTCCTGGCTTGATCGTGCCGCCGTAGACAAACACAGCGGGAATATTCATGCGGGCCATGGCGATCATGGCACCGGGCATATTCTTGTCGCAGCCGCCGATCGCCAGCACGCCGTCCATGCTCTGGGCGTTGCAGGCGGTTTCGATCGAGTCGGCAATCACATCCCGCGATACCAGGGAGTATTTCATGCCCTCAGTGCCCATCGAGATGCCGTCGCTGACGGTAATCGTGCCGAACAGTTGCGGCATTCCCCCCGCTGCCCGAATGCCTGCCTCTGCTTTGGCTGCTAGCGGCGCAATGCCCATGTTGCAGGGGGTAATCGTGCTGTGGGCGCTGGCAACCCCCACAATCGGCTTGTTGAAATCGTCGTCGGAAAATCCGACCGCCCGCAGCATTGCCCGATTGGGGCTACGCTGCACACCTTGCGTAATCACCTGACTTCTGAGGGTTTCAGACATTCAACTGGTTCCTTAAGACTTCAAAACAGTTCGGTAACGTCAACTCCGTTGATGCGGGGTTTACATTTCTATGGAAGCCTCATAGCGCAAGGCTTCCACAGAAATATTCAACCTTGTAATTAACCGGAGTTGATATAAAACCATTCGGTATGAGGCGACACCGGAACTTTTATTTTCCCAAACCAAGGGACAGTTTTGGCGGAAGATCCGCATCTCCTTGACAACAGAATGCAGAAGAATGCAGATTCTCGGCTGCTGGCGGGCACTCTAAGAGAATCAGTTCCCTGAATAGCCTGCTCAGCAGTTCATGCTAATCCGCTGGCTCCAGTCACCGATGGGCGATCGCCCGACCCACCCGCCTGCCTACTGCTATGATGTTAACCTTCATGAACGTTGATGAACTCCTGAGCCACTATGAAGCAGGGGCACGAGATTTTCGCGAAGCCAAACTCAGTCAATTCAACCTGAGCGATCGCGATTTGCAGGGCATCAACCTGCGGCGGGCAAACCTCAGCGGCGCAAACCTGCGGGGTGCAAACCTGCGGATGGCAAATCTGCGAGAGGCAAATCTTGCTGGGGCCGATCTTCGAGGCGCAGATTTGACAATTGCCAACTTAATTGGCGCAGAGTTATATCAGGCGGATTTGAGCAAAGCGACATTGACCGATGCCGGCCTGCGGAGCGCAAAACTCACAGAGGCAACCTTGGTTCAAGCCGTGCTGATAGGCGCAAACCTGGCAGAGGCGCTGCTAGATCGAGCCAATCTGAGCGAGGCCAACCTGAACGATGCCAGCCTCAACCGGGCGAAACTGATTGCGGCCAACCTGACTCGCGCCACGCTGGAAAATGCAAATCTGACCAATGCTATTTTGAACGAGTCGCTCATGGAGCGGGCAAACCTGACGGGGGCTATCTTGCACGGAGCCAGCCTAGAAGAAGCCGACCTGCACGGAGCCGAGCTAAGCCGCACCCGCCTCAGCAGTGCGAACCTGATCAACGCCAGCCTCAGCCAAGCAAATGTGCGCGGCGCGAACCTGAGCTGGAGTTCGCTGCGGGGCGCAAATTTGTGCAAAGCCAACCTGTATCGCGCAAAGCTAAACTGGGCAAATCTGAGCGAAACGAATTTGAACGAGGCGATGCTGATCAGCGCAACTGTGTTGCAAACCAATTTCCAAAACGCCAATCTGCGCGGGGCGATTATGCCCGATGGTTCATCACATAGTTAGGAACTAACTTTAACTGCTTCGCAACGCCAGCGCGAGATGAGTTTGAGGTTAGAAAGAAACTGGTAGGACTTACGCAGTTGGACGATTTCTCGCGGACGCAGCCTGCGAGAAATCGTCCAAAACCCAGAAAACTTGTCGCAAGTGTTCAGTCCCGACTAGAGACAAACTAGAAACAAACAAGGAGCAATCCTGGGCGATCGCTCCTTGTTTCAAGGCTTTAGTGTAAGTTTCAAGGCTTTGACGGGACAGATGCAGATTAGGTAATCACAAACTCCGGCGTGCGCTGCTCGGTCAGGCTGCTAATGGTTTGCCGCAGTTCGGCGATCGCCTGGAGTTGATAGTCGCTGGTCTCCTGAAACTGGTTCAGAATCTGCCCAATTGACTCCAACTTCTCGCGGATACCGCCCGTGCCACCCTGAGCCAGGGCCAGCGCCTCCTGGTAGGCATTCACTTTGCCCCACTGCTCGCCCACAGCGGCTTTCTGTGCTAACACCTGCTGCTCTAGTTCCATCGCCCGATTCCAGCGATCTTCCTGCGCCTGGGACTGCTGATCGACTGACTGCTGAGCCTGTTCAACAGCGGCTTGTAGTTCTTGCACTTGGGCTTCTGCCTGCTGAAGCTGGGCTGCTAGCCCCTGGCGCAGGGTCTCAAGCTGTGTCAACACGGGCGCAATATCGACAGTCTCTTCTGATGCGTCCGCGGTCGCTCGTCCCTGGCGCTTGTCCAGCACAGTCTGATGCTGTTTTAATACGGCCTGGCGCTCTTGCAGGTTGCGGCGCTGTCCAACCAGCGTCTCCTCCAGCATCCGGTAGCGATCTTGCTCGTCGGCGAGTTCAGCTTCCAGACGCAGGCGATCGTACTCGCTGGCTTGCTGGATCTGCTGCTGCAAGTTTTGCATTTCCTCTTGCTGTGCCGTTAGCTCCTCTTCCTGGCTATTGACAAAGCGAGACATTTTTTCCAAGTCGTTGGTCAGGTCGCGGACGATGTTTTCCAGTTCCTCAATAGGCATGGATTCCAGACCGCTGACATCGACCTTTGCGCCGACGGTAAAGCGATCCGACACATCGGCGAGCTGGCAAAACTGCTGGTGCAGGCTGTCTTGCTGTTGCAGTTGGGTGGTGAGGATTTGCACCTGCTCTTGTTTGAGTTCGAGCGATCGCCGCAAAGCTGCCAGTTCATCCCGCGCCTGATCCAAACCCGCTTTCGACTGTTGCCACTCGTGCCAGAGGGCTTGCACCTGCTGCACCTGCTGATCGAGCGCATCCTGCGCCTGTTGAGCGGCGTTGCGCTGTTCGTCCAGCATTTGATAGTGCTGATCGAGCGTGGTTTGCTGCTGATTTAGCAAATCAAAGGAGGTCGTCACCTGCTCTCGGGCTGCTTCGGTCGGGGCGATCGCCCCTGCCAGTCGGTTCAGCAATTCTTGCAGCTCTTGGGCTTTTGCATCATCCAGCACGGCCGCTTGGGTGAATTGTGCCTTTTGCTCATCTAGTCGGCCCATCTCGCCCCGAAGCTGGGCCCAAGCCCCTTCTAGCTCCTGGCTTTTACGGTCAAATTCTGCCTTCAGCGCCTCGACTTCTTGCCGCTTGCTTTCAATCTCTTGGCGCTGCTGCTCCAGTCGCTCAAAATCTTCCTCCATTTCCTGAAGCTGCTCCTGTCGGGCTTCCATCTCCATTTCCCGACGGTTTAGCTCTTGGCTTTGGTAGGTCAGCGATTCTTTCCACTGCTGAATTTCTTCTTCCTGGGTTTTGTAGCGCTCCTGCGCCCGCGAAAAGTTTTGCAAAATCGCAACCAACTGGCGACCCGCTTCGGCGTGGCGCTGCACCTGTTTAGTGCCGCTTAGTTCCACCATCACCAACACGCCGGCCCCATAGGTCACGTCGTCGGGCGCAGGGATGACCTCTTCACCCGGCACTGCGCTCCAGCTATTTTCAGAGCGCTGGCAGGCAAGCAACCGCAGCTCAGCCTTACTGCTGCCGATAACTCTGCTTTTTCTCTGTACTTCCGCTAAATACAGCACGCCAGTCGTCCCCTTACTTGTATCGTCTACGGTTTGGTTTACATCAGGCAGTTGCCAGCAGTGGCAGGATCGAAACCCGTCAAGATGATGATTGGGTTTATGTTGGGCGATTCACTCGAATGAGAGCGCTACAGCGCCATACACGTAGCTACATAATTATGAGCCTAATAATATGAACCTAAAGCGGACTGAAGCGACTGGGCTGGGATGCAGTAGCGGGCGATCGCCCCGTCCAAAAGACAAAGACCAGGAAAAACCTCGCCCTGTGGGGCGGCATATCGAACCTGAAACGCCAGAGAGCTTGCCGAACAAACCGCTCGTCCGGTTTAGCACACACCCGCCCGCCAGCCATTGCTCTAGGTGGGTCTAACAAGATAAGACGGCTGTTTCCATCCCTATTTCCATCAAATGTAGCATCATCACATCTCCCCTGAAGTTCGATTCTAGTTTGCAATCCAGAAAATGCAAGCAAAAAATGCAATCAAAACTGAGTGGGTCAGTCCAATCTGCTCCTCTACCGCGCTCAGACTCCATCCCAATAAGCCAAACTCTGGCAAATTTGGCAAACTTGGCGGACTTATCCTGCCCCAACTGACTATACCGGAGTCATGGACTGGGCCTCCTTCGGTGCGGCTGGGCTGAGCTACTTGGATCGCTGGGATATCTGGCGATCGCCCCAACGCCTATCCGGGCTTGTGCCTATAGGACTTGCTCTAAAATCTAGCTTCCCTGCCTCCCTCTATTGCTCCTTGCCCTTGGCGCAAAGCCTGCAATTCCCGATAGTCTAGAGTGCCCAAGCCAGGGCTGGATTAACGCCTCCGGACAAAATCTAAGCGAGTCAGCACAGCCCAGAATTCGGCAGCATCACCTGCTAGCAGCGCCAAGATAGCAGCGCCAAGATACTGGAACAATACAGACATTCGCCGGATATTCTGGGGTTTGTCTACTTTGACAGGCAATTGGGGAATCATACTGGATGACAAAGGCAGAAAAACATTGGGCATCATGTCAGAATTGACTTTCAACGGTTGACCCAGGCCCACCTCAGCGCCTGCCCAAAGCCGCGAACCGCCCGCAGCAGACTAGCCCAAGCCCAGCACTGACCTTGAGGGGGTGATTTGGCGATATGCAGGGGAACTTGAATGAAATTGATATCCGCAGCATTCTCCAGCTTGTGGAACTGGGTCAGCGCACGGGCGAACTGTTTGTAGAGTCCTACGGGCTGGGTGGAATGCTGCCAGGAGGCGACACAAATACTGCGCCAATCGTCCTGCGAAACCGTCTTGCCAAGACCACACCCTCGCAGTCCTGGTTTGTCTTTTTTCTAAATGGTCAAATCATCTACGCAGGCGATGCCCGCAGCGATTTGTCTCGCCTGCGCGATTACCTCCGTCGCTATCAGTTGGAAGCATCGCTGAATGGGGTAGACACTGGAGGGGCGATCGCCACTACCAACACCCCCGAATACGGACACCTCTGGGCCCTGCTGGAGCAGCGCATCCTCACCCCTGCCCAGGCCCGCAGCATCATCCACAGCATGGTGCGCGAAACCCTGTTTGACCTGCTCAGCCTGCACCAAGGTAGCTTCATCTTTGAAATCGGTTCTCCCCTCGCCCCCCAACTCACCACGCTGGAAATTGGCCCACTACTTGCCCGCATCATGACTCAGGTACAGTCCTGGAAAAAGTTTCATCCTCATATCCAATCCCCCGATCAGGGGCTGCTTGTGGTCGATGGCGATCGCCTCCGCGACTCCGTAAAAGAAACCACCATCGCCGCCCTCAGCGACTGGATGGACGGACAAACCTCCATCCGGCAAATCTCTCGCTACCTCAACCGTGACCTCATCACCGTCGCCAAAGCCCTCTACCCCTACATCAAGCAAGGCATCGTCCAGCTTGCCACCCCAACCCCCAACACCCTGCCCACAAAGCCCAAGCCCACCATTCAAACCCCCGTCCCCCGCATCGTCTGCATCGATGACGGCACCTCCATCCGCAAAGCCATTGAGTCTATCCTCCGCAGCCACGGCTACGAAGCCACCTCCATCGGCAACCCCCTCAAGGCCCTCAGCTTGGTCTTTCAGCTCAAGCCCGACCTCATCCTGTGCGACATTTCCATGCCCGAACTGGATGGCTATGAAATCTGCGCCATGCTCCGCACCTCCACCGCCTTCCGGCAAACCCCAATCATCATGCTCACCGGACGCGACGGCTTTATCGATCGCGTCAAAGCACGCATCGTCGGCGCAACCGACTACCTCACAAAACCCTTCGGCGAACAAGAACTACTCACACTGGTCGAAACCTACATTGGCCCAGGGCTAGAAAACCCGCCCAACGTTGAAAGACTCCTGGCAGAAGACTTAGAAAATGCGTTAGAACTTGATATCAAACCACCCCCCACCGATGCTTCTTCATTCCCACCCCATCCCGCTTAACCCGGCACAGGAGCCTGCAAAACATCCGCGAAGCAGAGGTTTGCCAATATTTGCCAATATAGTTTGGTGTTTTGTCAAAATTCTGCCAACATTCTGCCAACACAGAGGTCAGGTGTTTTGCAAATGCCAACCTTCGCTATCTTTAAAGGGCACCGCAATAAAAGGGCATTATTTTTATTAGTAAGTTTCCTAGTAGGCTTCTAGAATCCACTCAGTGTTTACCCCAGCGGTTTTCGCGAAATCAACACTATGGTTGCAAAGTAAGGCGTTATGAGTAGAGTTTTGGTTGTAGAAGACAGCGTGACCCAGCGGGAAATGATTACTGACCTGCTAAAAGGCAGCGGACTCGATGTCACCGTGGCTAGCGATGGTGTAGAAGCGCTAGAACAAATAGAAGGTCATAGCCCTGACCTAGTGGTTCTCGACATCGTAATGCCCCGCATGAACGGATACGAGGTCTGCCGACAAATCAAAGCCAATCCCAAAACTCAAAACATCCCCGTTGTGATGTGTTCCTCTAAAGGGGAAGAATTCGATCGCTATTGGGGCATGAAGCAGGGTGCAGATGCATACATTGCAAAGCCGTTCCAGCCAACCGAGCTAGTGGGCACGGTCAAGCAATTGCTGCGGGGATAGCTCAGATGAACCAGGTAAAGATAGGTTAATCGTCCATGATAGGCAATCCAGATTTTTTCACAGGCAGAGGGCAGGATCAGGTCGCAGAGTTTCAGGAGCTAGACAGTCCTGAAGGAGAACTACACCTGCGATTTTTTATGACTTCGGGTGACGAGTTTGCCCTGCCTGCGGTAGGAATCAAAGAAGTGATTGCTTCTCCGCCCGATCGCATCACGCCCATTCCGAATGTCTCTCCCCTCCTGTTGGGTACTCTAAACGTGCGAGGGCGCGTTGTTTGGGTTGCCGATCTAGGTCAGTTTCTGGGAGACTCCGTGCCATTGAGTACCGATCGCTCAGAAATCTACGTCATCGCGGTTGAAGACCAAGACACCATGTTGGGGTTGGCCGTTGACCTGATTAACGGCATGGACTGGCTTCCCCTTGACGACATTCAGGTGCCAACCAATCTGCCCGACGGCATGGCTCCCTTTATTCGAGGCGAATGGGCCGTTGGAGACGCTCAAGATCGCCATTTAAGACTGCTAGATCAAGTCGCAATTCTGAGGTCGGCCCGATGGGCTGCTTGACTCAGCTTCAATCAGTTCGATAACTCACTCGACAACCCATTAGACCGAGGCACATTCGGAGACGCGCACAGGCTTAAGGAGAAGGCACATGGGATCAAGCACTGGATACGCACAGGAATATCAGCAGGCTGAAAGAGCCTATATGCAAGGGAAATACGACGATGCAGCAGCGGTGATCGATCGCCTTGTAGAAGACTATCCCAATGACCCCAATGTGCGGCTATTGCGCGGACATATTTACTGCTACGGACTCCAGCAATACGACATTGCGCGTGAACAGTATCAGTCAGTGCTGGCGCTGACCAACGACCCCGAGTATGTGGATTATGCCAACAGTGGGTTAGAAACAATCCAGCAGTATAGTGATGCTGGTGCGACGGTTGCCCCAGATGCCGGATTTGACGACATTGACGGTGATTTTGTTAGCACAACTGACTCCCAAACTTACTTTGAAGAGGGTGGCGATCTAGGCGACTTGGATAATGCTTTTAGCTTCGATGGGCTGGACTTCAATGGTGCAGAAGACCCATTTGCCGGTCCTGAAGCGATTCCGTCGCCCTTTGAAAATCCATTCGCAGGCGACGACGCAGGCGGCGACTTTGGGCTGAATGACCCCTTTGCGGCATCAGATGATCCCTTGGCTGGGCTGGCGAGTCCGGCGGATGCAGGGTTAGGGCAGCCATCGCCCTATGTCTTTGATGATCCCGAACAGTCGATGGAGAACTTTGCAGCGGCTGGATTTGACGATTCGGCGGCGGATGCAGAGCTATCTTTTGATTCAGGGTTTGAGGGCGAGGTGTTTGAATCTTTTCCATCGCCTTCTGCCAGCGGCGGTTTTGCAATGCCTGCTGAATCGACTGGGGAAGAGACTCTATTCATGATGTCGGATGAATTTGAAGCCCTGTCGTCTGAAGAAGATGGTGAGGCAACGTTTGGGCATGGGCAGTCGCAAGAGGATGACCCGTATGCCGCCCCAGATGCCCCAGATTATGGAACGCCAGATTATGGGACAACAGATTATGGCGCATCGAACCATAACCCATCGGACTATGGCATGTCGGACTATGGTGCGCCAGGTTATGCTTCTCCGTCCCATGAAACGAATGGCTACCCGATGCCGAGTTATGGCAACGGCAGCAGTAGTTTTTCGGCAGATTTGGATGACCATACCTTTGTGGACGGTGGCAATAGCTATGCGCTGGACGACCTGGATAGCCTGGATGATTTCTCAACCAGCGAAGACCCCCACAGCGGCAAATCGGTTGGAGGGGCCGATTTTCTAGATGAGTTTGACGAGTTCGATGATTTGGGTAGCCTGCCCGATTTCGATATGTCTGACCATTCGGCTGGCTTTACGAGTCCTTCGGTCGGCGGCGAAAGCTTTTTGGTTTCTGGGCGTGCGGGCATGGTGTCCAGTGAGAGTGGGTTTGACTTGACTGACGGGGGAGCCGATCAGTCGGTGATTCGAGAAGATGAGATCTTCAGCTTTTCTGGCGTATCGGACGCGCTGCCGACCTTTACTCAGGGCGATGGGCGGAGTGTGGAGGCTGAGGTGGCTGAGCAGCAGGGCTGGCTAGCTCCCTTGGCAAACGCGCCGCTCGATAGCAAGAAGTGGCTGATTGGCTTGGCGACGGGTATCACATCGGCGATCGCCGTGGCCACGATTGGCTTCCTGGCATCCAACTTTCTAGTGCCCGAAGAAGACCGCCCGACCATTATTCCAGCAAGCCAAAAGATGGGGCTGGTGATGGCGGTGGCGGCGGGTCTGGTTGGTGGCGGTACGGCAACGGCTCTGAGCGCTGCGTCGAATCGTCAAATCAAGCGATCGGTGAGCGATTTGCAGGCGCAGTTCAGCGCTGTGTCGCAAGGCAATCTGAACGCTCGTGCAACGGTGTATTCCGAAGATGAACTGGGGCAACTCTCGTCTGGGTTTAACCAGATGGCGCGGGTGATTTTGACGACCACTAGCGAAGCCCAGCGCAAAGCGGAGGAGCAGGAGCAAGCGAAGGAAGACCTGCAACGTCAGGTGATTCGCCTGCTGGATGATGTGGAAGGCGCGGCACGGGGCGACCTAACGGTGCAGGCAGAGGTGACCGCAGACGTGCTGGGTGCAGTTGCCGACTCGTTTAACCTGACCATTCAAAACCTGCGAGAAATCGTGCAGCAGGTGAAGCAGGCGGCGCGGCAGGTGACTAAGGGATCTACCGAGAATGAGATTTTTGCGCGATCGCTCTCCTCTGATGCCTTGCGGCAGGCGGAAGAGCTAGCCGTCACGCTGAACTCTGTGCAAATGATGACCGATTCGATTCAGCGGGTGGCAGAGAGCGCCCGCGAAGCCGAAGAGGTGGCTCGTTCTGCCTCTACCACTGCGCTCAAGGGCGGAGAAGCAGTGGAGCGCACCGTATCCGGCATTCTAGAAATCCGCGAAACGGTGGCAGAAACCACCCGCAAGGTGAAACGTCTGGCGGAGTCGTCCCAGGAAATCTCCAAGATTGTGGCGCTGATTTCCTCCATTGCTTCTCGCACCAACCTGCTGGCACTGAACGCCAGTATCGAGGCGGCGCGGGCAGGCGAAGCAGGACGCGGATTCGCAATCGTGGCAGACGAGGTGCGCCAGCTTGCCGACCGGGCCGCCAAAGCATCGAAGGAAATTGAGCAAATCGTGCTGCAAATTCAAAGCGAGACTGGCTCGGTGATGACCGCGATGGAAGAAGGTACGCAGCAGGTGATCGAGGGCACCCGGCTGGCAGAACAGGCAAAGCGATCGCTCGAAGACATCATTCAGGTGTCGAACCGCATCGACGTGCTGGTGCGCTCCATTACCACCGACACCATCGAGCAAACCGAGACCTCCCGCGCCGTGGCCCAGGTGATGCAATCGGTGGAATTGACCGCCCAAGAAACCTCTCAAGAAGCACAGCGCGTGTCGGGTTCGCTGCAAAACTTGGTGGGCGTTGCCCGCGACCTGCTGAACTCGGTGGAACGGTTCCGCGTTGAAAAGTAGTGTCTTCTGCGTCTTCTTGACTGGCTTTCTCAGATTTGATGGAGCTTTGGATGGATTCGGGTACATTAGGTTAGATTTTGAGGGGATACGCCCTCTTGCATTTTGAACCGCTCACCCCATCTTCAGTTCGCGCATTTCCCCCATTTAGAAGGAACACCGCTATGCTGTCGGAACAACAACAGCGCATCCTGGGCTACTTCATTGAAGAAGCAAAAGACCACCTGAACACCATCGAGCAGGGGTTGCTGAATCTGCAAGCCACCATCGAAGACTCGGAGATGGTCAGCGAGGTGTTTCGTGCAGCGCACTCGGTCAAGGGCGGCGCGGCAATGTTGGGGCTGGACAGCATTCAAAACACATCCCACCGCCTGGAAGACTACTTCAAGGTGCTGAAAGAGTGTCCGGTGCGGGTTGACCAAACTCTAGAAACTCTGCTGCTGGGTGTATTTGACGCGCTGCGAGAACTGTTGGATCACCTCCAGGGTCCCTTTGGGTTGACCGATGACAAATCTGCCGAGGTGATGGCTGGGGTGGAGCCAATCTTTGGGCAGATTAATGAACATTTGTCTCGGTTGGTGGCTCAGTCGGGTGGCACGCCGCCGGAGGATGTGGAGCTATCGGTTCCTGCTGCCAAGGCAACGCCTGCCTCTGCGCCACAGCCTGCGATCGCCGAGGAAAGCGCCCTGCTCCTGATGTTCCAGAGCGATGTGCCCGCTCGCCTGCGAGAAATGCTGCAACTCTTCAAGCAGGCAGACAGCGACGCTACTCGTCAACAGCTTCAGTCCCTCTGTCGCACGCTGAGCGGCTATGGCGATCCGTTTGACTTGCCTGCTTGGACGGATCTGCTCTCTCTGGCAGAAAGGGCGATCGCCCATCCCGACAACGAGTTTCGCACCCTTGCGCCCGTTATCATCAAAGACATCAAGCAGGCGCAGGAACAGGTGCTAGCGAGTCGCGCTGCCGACATCACGCCCAGCGAAGCCCTACTCCAACTCCAGCCCAGCGACGATGACCTGCTGCTGGAACCTGCTGCCGACTGGCTATCGGTGCCGCCAACCACCGATGGCGGCGTGGATGCAGCCGAATTTGGCTTGCCCGATGCCGAAGTGCTGGATGTACCCAACGCGCCTCTAGATCTCGATCCGCTGGGCTTTGATGCGGCGTTTGGTGCAGCGGCGGATGAGCAGGCAGGATCGGGCGATCGCACGAACGATTTTGAACGGTCATTTGACACTGCTGACACTGCCGATTTTGACTTGCCGGATACATCCGCTTCGGATGCACCAGACCTCTTCGCTTCAATGGATGACAGCGCCTTGGGCCTGGATGCGCTGGATGCGTTGGATGGGCCCAGCGGCTTAGAGGAACTAGATTTTGCCGCAGCCGATGATCCTACAGGGGATGATCAAAACGGGCCAGAAGTCGGCATCGCAGAACTCAACAGTCTGGCCGACCTATTTGAAAACGAAGCCCCTGACCTAGGAATCATCTGGCAGGAAGAAATCTTGTCAGAAGTCGAGGTGGAGCTACCAGAACCGCTAGAGCCTGACCCCACTAGCGACTTCTCGGACTTGCTGTTTGGGCAAGACACTGCTGGCGAACTGAGCGACTTAGAGCTAGAGCTAGAGGGCGGGCTAGAATCCTACGGCGCTGGGGACGATTCCGGCAGTTTTGAAAGCGCGGCCGACGATTCAGACGACGATCTTTCTGCAATTCTGAATGCTGCGGCAAACAGCGCGGCTCAGATAGAGGACTCCTCAGAGGCTCTGTTTGGAGCGCAGCCAGAACCGCAATTTACCGATCCTGATGCATCGGCAATGACCGGAGAGGCATCTCTGGATGACCTACTGGATGGCGACCTATTTGCTGAAGAGTCTCCAGTCCCGGACTTTTTTGGACTAGACGATTCGGATAATGGCTTGCTGGAAGAACTCACTGGCGGGCTAGAAGACAGCTTCTTGGGCTTGCCTGAAGTATCAGAACCCGACCAGCAGTTGGACGCATTAGACGACTTCTTTGCAGATTTGGGCAGCGATTTGGAGCCAGAAGCGCTAGCCGAAGTCAGCGAAGACGCTGAGGCTGGGGACGCTGAGGCTGGGATGGATTCGGCAATCCTGTTTGAGCCGCCCACAGCGGAGGTGGCTGAGGATGCATCCGATGCATCTGATGTGTTGTCTAATGCATTGATTGAGAACCCACCTGCTGCCGAAGATCTGTTGGCGATGGACGATTCTGATCTGAGCGACCCTGGAATGGGACTCGACCTGGAGGATGATTCCCAGGAAGACGCTGCTTCTCAGCCAACGTCCTGGCTAGATGCGCTGGATTCTGAAGATGGGCTGGCGGCGCTGACTCCGGCTCCAGCGATGTGGGATGTGGAGGCCGATCAGGATGTGACGGCTGATTTGTGGGGCGCTGAGCCATCGGCCCAAGCGATTTGGGACAGCCTGGATGATCTGCCGGAAGAGGAAGCACCTCAACCCTCTTCAGCAATCAATCCAACGGCTGACCCAGACGTGCTGGAGGTCGAAAATCTGGGGGGCTTTGACCTGAGCGATGCAGACGTAGACCTCCTAGAAGAGCCTGCTGCTGGCGCTGATCTCGACGCGACCGAAGTCGTTTCTGCATCAGAAGATGAGTTGGCCCTAACCGATCTGGGACTGGACGAAGCTCTGGGCACGGAGGCGTTGGATGGAGACGATCTGTTTTCGGGGGTAGATGCCGAAGCTGCTGACAGTCTGGATGCATTGCTGGAAGAGTCGCAACTAGAGGAGCCGCAGTTAGAAGATCTGCAAGAGTTACAGACAAGCGCAGAGCTTGCAGCAGAACTTGCAATTGAAGAGTCGATCGACGACGGAACCAGCGCTTCCGCTGAGGAGCCTCCAGTAGAAGAACTTTCAGTAGAGGGGCTTTCAGTAGAGGAACTTTCAGTAGAAGAACCCCTGATCTCCAGCAAGCCTTTGGAGGCGATCGCCCCTAATCCTGAAGCTGCGGCGGCCGTAGCCGACTTTGGCGACCTGGATTTGCTGTTAGGCAATGCCGACGAAACCGTCACGCCAGATTTTGGGCTTGACCTCAGCGAAGCCAACCTGTTTGAAAACGCATCAGACCCCAACAGCGATTTTGCCGACTTGGAAGACCTGCTGGCAGATTCCAGCCCGGTCAACGAGGACAGCGTTGGGGATGAAGCAGATGCCTTTGCCGATTTGGATGCGCTGCTAGAAGAAGAAATGGCAACAACTGCTTCTGAAACGCCTATTTCAGGGTTTGGTGTGGAAGAGGCGGACGACTTTGCGGATTTGGAAGCGCTACTCGACGGAGATGTAACTTCTGTTCCGCCTACTGCTCCTCCAATTCCCAGCGAGGACGAGGCAGATGAGTTTGAGGACTTGGAACGGCTGCTAGAAAACGCCGACCAAACCCTGTCCGACATTCCCACGATGCGGGCAGTTCGGAATGCTGCTGCGGCTCGCCGGCCCGCAACGCGCCGTAACACCCCCACCCTGACTGACCAAACCATGCGCGTGTCAGTCAAAAACCTGGACAACCTCAACAACCTGGTGGGCGAACTGGTCGTCAACCGCAACAGTCTGGAACAAGCTGAGGAACGGCTGCGGCAGTTCCTCGACAACCTGCTCTATCAAGTGCAGCAGTTGAGCGATGTGGGTCAGCGGATGCGCGACCTGTACGAGCGATCGCTCTTGGAAAGCTCTCTGCTCTCTGGACGCAAGACTTCTGCCTTTACGGCTCCTGGCAGCGCCCCCAGCAGCAGCCAGAGCAACCATGCAACGGGCGTGAGCTTCGACGCGCTGGAGATGGATCGGTTCACAGGCTTCCACACCCTCTCACAGGAGATGATCGAGCTAATCGTGCGGGTGCGAGAATCGGCCTCGGACATTGACTTTGTGGTGGACGAGACAGATCAGATCACCCGCAACTTCCGCCAGATCACCACGCAGCTTCAGGAAGGGCTGACCCGCACCCGAATGGTGCCCTTTGCCCAAACCGCCGATCGCCTGCCCCGTGCGGTTCGCGACATCTCTCTGCGCTGTGGCAAGCAGGCAGAACTGGTGTTGGAGGGACGCGAAACCCTGATCGACAAGATGATCTTGGAGCAGCTTTATGACCCGATGACGCACCTGGTCAACAACGCCATTACCCACGGCATCGAGTCGCCCCAGGAACGGGCCGCGATGGGCAAAGCACCGACCGGGCGAATTACGGTTCGCACCTTCCACCAGGGCAACCAGACGGTGATTTCGGTCAGCGATGATGGCGCTGGAATTGACCCGGAACTGGTGAAACAGAAGGCGATCGCCCGTGGGCTAATCACGCCTGCCGAAGCCAAGAATATGTCTCGGCTGGATGTGTATGACCTGCTGTTCCACCACGGCTTCAGCACCCGCGACAAAGCCGACGACCTAGCAGGACGCGGCGTGGGCATGGACGTGGTTCGCACCAGCCT
Organism: Thermoleptolyngbya oregonensis NK1-22; assembly: GCF_032705245.1. Taxonomy (GTDB): domain Bacteria; phylum Cyanobacteriota; class Cyanobacteriia; order Elainellales; family Elainellaceae; genus Thermoleptolyngbya; species Thermoleptolyngbya sichuanensis. The sequence continues at coordinate 4,492,415 of NZ_CP053540.1, read as the reverse complement.
CAACGAAATTCGGGGCGTGATCAACATCGACTCCTCCGTCGGGCGCGGCACGACCTTCACCATCCGCCTGCCGCTGACGCTGAGTATCTCCAAGGCACTGTGCTGCATCAGCAACCGCGCCCGCATCGCCTTCCCAATGGACGGGGTGCAGGATATGCTGGATGTCCCGCGCGATCGCATCCAGATCAATAGCGAAGGTCAATCCTGTATCCCGTGGCGCGAACAACTGCTGCCCTTCCAGCCGCTGTCGAACCTGCTGAAATACAATCGCAGCCTGGGTCGCGGCAGCGTCTATGGCGGCAACCAGGAAGACGATATTGTGTCGGTGGTGGTGCTGCGGAGCAACGCGGGCAGCTATCTGGCACTGCAAGTCGATCAGGTCTTGGGCGAACAGGAAATTGTAATCAAACAGCTCGAAGGGCCTGTGCCCAAACCGCTGGGTATTGCTGGGGCGACGGTGCTGGGCGACGGACGCATCATGCCCATTGCCGACGTGCTGGAACTCATCGATCTGTCGATGGGCCGCATCCGTCGCGAGGCCGGTAGCTCCCTGTGGGAAGTCAGCGAAGAGCCACCCGCCGATGCCGCCGATGCAAAGCAGGAACCCACGGTGCTAATCGTGGACGACTCCATTACCGTCCGCGAACTGCTGTCGATGACGTTTGCCAAGATTGGCTATCGGGTGGAGCAGGCTCGCGACGGGCAGGAAGCCTGGGAAAAGCTCCGGTCTGGCTTGCCCTGCGATCTGGTGTTCTGCGACATTGAGATGCCCCGCATGGACGGTCTAGAACTGCTGTCTCGAATGCAGAAAGACACGCACCTGACCCACATTCCTATTGCCATGCTGACTTCTCGCGGAGCCGACCGCCACCGTCAAATGGCTATCCAGCTTGGAGCCAAGGGTTACTTTACCAAGCCCTATCTGGAGGAAATGCTGCTCGATGCGGCGCAGCGGATGCTCAAAGGCGAAGTGCTGGTGGCAGCTAGCGGAGACAGTAACTAAAGACAGTAACTAAACAGTAACTCAGTAGCTAAACAGTAACTCAGTAGCCAAGCTAGGCGCTTAAACGCTTAGTCAGTGTCTTGCGGAAGATTCAGACTTTGCTGATCTGACGTTGCATCGGGCGCTTCTGGGGCGGAGCGACTTTGCAACCAAGCAAATAGCGCTGACCCTATCACCAAGTTGAGGGTGATGATAGAAACCAGTTGCAGCATCAGGATGTAGCGCATAGGGAAATGTGTCGATTCTCGATCTTGGATTTGCGATTTTGGATTTGCGATCTTCGGATTGCCTGCCAAGCTCCTGTAGGGCTTCCAGCAATGTCATGATTCCGTTCATGACTCTGTGAAGCGATTTACACCAGGTTGAAGTGTTCCATGTGGATGTGCGTGGGCGGCACTTGGAGATGGTGGAGTCCGGCTTCGACCGCATCCATCATGCGGGGACTGGCGCAGATAAAGTATTGACGGCTGCCGCGATAGTGGGGAATGTAGCGTTCTAGCAGGGCTTCATCAACGTAGCCCGATTCCCCGGTCCAGCCCTCGTTGGGATGGCGGAGAACGAAGACGATTTGCAAATCCAGCTTGTCCCTCAGGGCTTCTAGCTCCTCGCGGAAGGTGAGGTCGTCCCAGCGATCGCCCGCGTAGATCAGCAGATGGGGGCGATCATCGCCGCGTTCGGCGTGGGTGGTCAGAATGCTCATAAACGGCGTGATGCCAATGCCCCCAGCGATGAAAACAAACCCGGCGGTGTCTGGATAGCGATCGCTCGTGAACACGCCATAGGGGCCGTCCAGGTAAGCCCGCGTTCCTGGCGGTACGTGCTTAATTTCGCGGGTAAAGTCGCCCAGCGCCTTGATCGTAAACTCGATACGGTCGGACTGGCTGCCGCTGGAGGACATCGAAAAGGGATGCTCGCGCATGTGGAACGGCGATACGTCCAGCGTGATCCAGGCAAACTGGCCCGGCTGGAAGGTGAAGCCGTTGTGGCCGTGGGGTCGCAGCGCCAGCGTCCAGCTATCGCCCCGCTGAGACTCGACCGCTTCCACTAGGTAAGGCTTTTTCAACATCATCCACGGCTTCACCAGACGCACATAGACCAAGAGCCAGAGGGCAGCGAGGGCGATCGCCCCCCACAGCACCGTCTTCCAAAACAGCGATAGGTAATAGCCAACCCCGATCGCGTGCGCCAGCCCCAGCCCCAGTGCCAGCACCGCCAGCAATCCGTGCAGCGTGCGCCACGCCTCATAGGGAATTTTCAGCCGCGTGCGCCAAATCGAGGTGATAATTAGCGCCACTAGCGCCAGCGTCCCCATGACGGCAAATCGGGCCCGCCACGGCGCTTCTGGAAAATTGAGCAGAGCCAGGGTTTCCGGCTGGTTAATAAACAAAATCGCCGGATGCACCAGGATAAACAGCACCGCCACGATGGAGATGTAGCGGTGAAATTGCAGAATAATGTCGATCCCGTAAGAAGCCTCGACCCGGTTGATCCGCGCCGTCAGCGCAAATTGCAGCGCCATCATTGCCAGCCCCACAAATCCCAGCGCCACCGAAAACTCAACCCAGAAGCCCCGCGCTTCACTGGATATCGGCGGATAGAGCAGCAGCACCAGCAGCGGAACGAGCGTCAGTCCCAGATAGATGGAGATCCAAAAGATGGCGATCGCAATTGGACTATGGGTCAAGATAGTCTTCATGATTAGCGGTTCAAGAATAGAGGCTGAGTAACGGCTGAATAGAGGCCGATGCGTCAGGAGTTACGGCGCAACCGTAAGATAATCTGTTTGCAAGCAGGAGTTCCTCTACCTCAGGCGGCGATCGCCCCTCTGCGTCCCTATGCCTCTAGAGAGAAATACTCTGACCCAACAAAAAACCTGTCTGGCGATCGCGCCAAACAGGTCTTTCCAAGTCCTAACTCCAATATGCTCTCGCCTCAGCGCCGCGGAGCAATTACCCCAGGCTAGGCCTTCTTCAGCCAGCTAAACATGGCTCGCAGATCTTTGCCGACTTCCTCAATGGGATGCTCGGCCTCGCGGCGGCGCATGGCGGTAAAGCCCGGTTTGCCAGCCTGGTTTTCCAGCACAAATTCGCGAGCAAACTGTCCCGTCTGAATCTCTGTCAGGATCTTCTTCATTTCCGCACGGGTTTCGTCGGTGACGATGCGCGGGCCGCGAGTCAGGTCGCCATATTCTGCGGTGTTAGAGATGCTGTCGCGCATCTTTGCCAGACCGCCTTCTACAATCAGATCAACAATCAGCTTCACCTCGTGTAGACACTCGAAGTATGCCAGTTCCGGCTGATAGCCCGCCTCCACCAGCGTCTCAAAACCCGCCTTGATTAAGGCGCTGAGACCGCCACACAGCACCACCTGTTCGCCAAACAAGTCGGTTTCGGTTTCTTCACGGAAGGTGGTTTCCAGAATGCCTGCGCGGGTGCCGCCGATACCTTTGGCGTAGGCCATCGCGCGATCGCGTGCCCGTCCCGTTGCGTCTTGATACACCGCAAACAGCGCCGGAACGCCCTCACCCTGCTCATAGGTGCGCCGCACCAAGTGTCCCGGCCCCTTAGGAGCCACCATCACCACATCCACATCCGCAGGGGGCACAATTTGGGCAAAGTGAATATTGAAGCCGTGGGCAAATGCCAGCACCTTGCCTGCGGTCAGTTGCGCTTCGATCTCGTTCTTGTAGACCGTTTTCATCACCTCATCCGGCAGCAGGATCATGATGAAATCTGCGGCAGCAGCAGCATCGCTCACCGTCTTCACGGTCAGCCCTTCCGCCTCAGCTTTGGCAGCCGACTTGCTACCCGGATACAAGCCAACCACCACATTCAGCCCGCTGTCGCGCAGATTCAGGGCATGGGCATGGCCCTGCGAGCCGTAGCCGATAATGGCAATCGTTTTGCCAGCCAAAACGTCCAAATTCGCGTCTGCATCGTAATACATCCGAGCCATAGGGAAGGAATCTCCGTGAAGCGAGGGTTATCTGTCTTGCAAATTGGTCTTTGCAAATCGGTAAATCTTGCAAATGTCAAGCATTTGATTCTACCAAACGGAGGGGAGTGGGTGAAAGGCATGGCCCGAATCAGCGCAAAAAGAAACTGGGTCACCCATCAGGCAACCCAGCCCTCAACACAAGACAGTGCTTAGATAATGCTTGCAAACAGCAGTTACTTACAGCTATTTACAGCTACTTACACCATAGCTACTTACAGCTACAGCTACTAACCGCCACAGCTATTTACAGCTATAGCAATTGACCGCTACGACCGCTACTCCGCAGACTGAGGCAGCAACTCCCGCTTTTCACCCGGAAGCACCTTTACCTGTCCGTCTTCGCCTACATCCACAACGGCCACATCGCCATCCTTGACTCGCCCTGAGAGGATTTCCTCTGCCAGGGAGTCTTCTAGCAGGCGCATAATGGCGCGGCGCAGGGGACGAGCGCCGTAGCTGGGGTTATAGCCCTCTTCCACTAGGCGATCTTTGAACTTCTCGGTGACTTCGAGGGTAATGCCCTGCTCCAGCAAGCGACCCGATACTTCCCGCAGGAGAATGTCACCAATCCGCTTCACCTCGTCCTTCGTCAACTGACGGAAGACGATAATCTCATCTAGACGGTTGAGGAATTCAGGGCGGAAGTATTGCTTCAGTTCCTCATTCACCAGAGAACGGATGCGGTTGTATTGGGACTCAGCCATGTCTTCCGAAGACAGGTCGAAGCCCAGACCGCCGCCGCCCTTCTCGATCACCTTGGAACCGATATTGGAGGTCATGATCAGCAGGGTGTTCTTGAAATCCACCGTGCGGCCCTTGGCATCGGTCAGGCGACCGTCCTCCAGGATTTGCAGCAGCATATTGAACACATCGGGGTGGGCTTTTTCGATTTCGTCGAACAGCACCACGGTGTAAGGGCGACGACGAACTGCTTCGGTGAGCTGGCCCCCTTCGTTGTAGCCGACGTAGCCGGGAGGCGACCCGATTAGCTTGGAAACGGTGTGCCGCTCCATGTATTCCGACATGTCGAGGCGAATCATCGCCTCTTCGGAACCGAAGAAGTAGGCCGCCAGAGCCTTGGTTAGCTCCGTCTTGCCGACCCCCGTAGGGCCAGAGAAGATAAAGCTGGCGATTGGGCGGTTGGGGTTCTTCAAGCCCACGCGGGCGCGACGGATGGCGCGAGACACAGCTTTCACAGCTTCGTCCTGACCAATCAGGCGATTGTGTAGGGTGTCTTCCATGTGCAGCAGCTTCTCGGACTCGGTTTCCGTGAGCTTGTTGACTGGAACGCCCGTCCAGGCTGCAACGATTTGGGCAATGTCTTCCTCCGTCACCACCGGGGAATCTTCGCCGCCCGTTGCCTCGCTCTGCTTAGATTGGACAATGGCGCGGATTTCGGCGCGTAGCTCCATCTCGCGATCGCGCAATTCGCCTGCCCGCTCAAAGTCCTGATTGCGAACGGCATCGTCTTTCTCTTTCTGAACCTGGCGCAGTTCCTTATCCAGTTCCTTCGCAGCCGGGGGCATTTGCGAGTGGAACAGGCGGACGCGGGAACCCGCCTCGTCGATCAGGTCGATGGCCTTGTCGGGCAGGAAGCGGTCTGAGATATAGCGGTCAGACAGCTTAGCAGCAGCCTCTAGCGCCGCATCGGAAATCTTCAGCTTGTGGTGCTGCTCGTAGCGATCGCGCAGACCCCGCAGGATCTCGATCGTGTCCTGCACTGACGGCTCACCCACCATCACGGGCTGGAAGCGGCGCTCCAGAGCCGCATCGCGCTCGATATGCTTGCGGTATTCATCCAGCGTCGTTGCGCCGATGCACTGGAGTTCACCCCGTGCCAGCGCGGGCTTCAGGATATTAGCCGCATCAATCGCCCCTTCTGCTGCGCCTGCGCCGATCAGCGTGTGAACTTCGTCGATCACCAGAATGACGTTCCCCGCTTGGCGGATCTCGTCCATGATCTTTTTGAGGCGTTCCTCAAACTCACCGCGATATTTGGTGCCCGCCACCAGCAAGCCGATGTCGAGAGTCACCACACGCTTCTCTTCGAGAATATCGGGCACGTCGCCGCTGGAGATGCGCTGGGCCAGCCCTTCGGCGATCGCCGTCTTGCCGACTCCCGGCTCTCCAATCAGCACCGGATTGTTCTTCGTGCGGCGACCCAAGATTTGAATCACGCGCTCAATCTCTTTCTGACGGCCGACCACGGGATCAAGCTTGCCTTCGCCCGCCATCTGGGTCAGATTCGAGCCAAACTCGTCCAGCGTGGGGGTCTTGGTGCGTCCCTGGCTGCCGCCCGGCGTGACCTCGGCAGTTTCACCCAGCATCCGAATCACCTGGGTGCGAACCTTAGAGAGATCAACGCCCAGGTTTTCGAGAACCCGGGCGGCCACACCTTCACCTTCGCGAATCAGCCCCAAAAGGAGGTGTTCTGTACCGATGTAATTGTGTCCAAGCTGGCGAGCCTCTTCGAGCGACAGTTCTAGAACTCGCTTGGCCCGTGGGGTAAAGGGAATCTCGACCGCCACAAAGCCCGACCCGCGACCGATGATCTTTTCAACTTCAATCCGAGCGTCCTTGAGGTTGACCCCCATCGACTTCAACACTTTGGCGGCGACGCCGGTCCCTTCTCCAATCAGACCCAGGAGGATCTGTTCCGTTCCTACAAAGTTATGACCCAGGCGACGAGCTTCTTCCTGGGCAAGCATGATCACCTTAATGGCTTTCTCTGTGAAGCGTTCAAACATGGCAGTCTCTATCACCTGCTGCGTGCCGGTACTGCTGATTCTAGCATAGGGTAAGTGAATCCACCCGGCTGCTCAACAGAGACAACCGACCCCAGCCAAGACCCTGATCCCGAAACGAGCGCATCAAAGGATGCAAGCGAAGAATGCGATCGCACGCTTGCCGCTCCGAAGGGGATCTTGCTAGGAAAAGATACCTATGTCAAGAGGGATGGCAGAAAATCCCAGATCGCCTGCCTCTTTCTGGGTAGGGGATTGGGCGGGGATCAGGTGCCACCCATGCTGACGATGGCGATCGCCCACCCAGCCCCACCACTGCCGCAGCGTGTCTGAGAAGTCTGGCTCTTGCAGCCCCCTGCGCCAGAGAATCAGCGCGTCCTCTTCGGGGTTTTGGTAGTAGCGGGGCCGCAGGCCAACATCCGTGAAGCCAAATTTTTGATAGAGGGCGATCGCCGCTCTGTTTGATGCCCGCACTTCCAACGTCGCCCAGTGCATTTGATGGTGCCACGCTGCCTGCATCAACGCCGTCAGCAGCAGTTGCCCCAGCCCCCGCCCCCGCTGTGCCGGATGCACTGCCAGCGTTGTGATGTGCGCCTCGTCCAGAATCATCCACAGACAGCCCAGCCCAGCGAGCGAGGTTTCCCCATCTCCTGCCGCAGCGGTCAGCGCCAGCAGCGTGCTATTCGGGCTGTCAATTTCTCTCAAATAACCGTCTTCCGTCCACAGGCCACCCAAACACTGCCGATCCAGCGCTACGGCGGCATCGACTTGATCCCGTGTCAACAGCGACAGATATAGCGCGTCCATGCCTATCTGCGATCCAGAAAATCCATCTTCAATCCCTCCAAGAAGGGTAGGTGCCAATTGTAAACTAGAAAAATTGGCATTCCCTCTAGCATTCCTCTGCAAACCCTCCTGTAAAGACAAGGACAGTTCCGCCCGATGGTTTCGACTCCTGCACCTGCTCTAGACAACTCTGGTCGTCAATACTTGCCTACGTTAGACCCTGCGACTGCTTCACCGAATCAAGTTCTAATGCCGCTGACTGCCCGCGCCAACGCACAGGATCATCTGGAAATCGGCGGCTGCGACGTGACAACGCTGGTGGAGAGATTTGGTTCGCCGCTGTACATATTAGATGAAGAAACGCTGCGAACAGCCTGTCGCCAATATCGAGAGGCCTTTCGTCAATACTATCCGGGCGAGTCGCTGGTGATCTACGCCTCCAAAGCCTGGAACTGTCTGGCTGTGTGTGCAGTGGTAGATAGCGAAGGGTTAGGGCTGGATGTCGTCTCTGGCGGGGAACTCTACACTGCGCTGAAAGCAGGCGTGTCGCCCGACAAGATTTACCTGCATGGCAACAATAAGTCGGTTGAGGAACTGTCGCTGGCTGTCAGCGCGGGCTGCACGATTGTCGTGGACAATTGGCAGGAATTGAAAACCCTGGTGTCTCTGGCGGCCGATTCGGAAACTTCGGAAACTGCTGGCGGCCAGCCGATTCGCATTCTGCTGCGCCTGACCCCCGGCATCGAGTGCCACACCCACGAATACATCCGCACCGGACATTTGGACAGCAAGTTTGGCTTCGATCCTGAGCAGTTGGACGAAGTGTTTGCCTATGTTAGCCAGCAGCCTGCGCTGCTGTGTGTTGGACTACACGCGCATATTGGGTCGCAAATTTTTGAGCTACAGGCCCATCAGGATTTGACCAGCGTTATGGTGCAATGGCTAAGCAAAGCGGCGCAGTATGGGCTGCCGATTAGTGAGCTGGATATTGGCGGTGGACTGGGCATCCGCTATACCGAGTCGGACGATCCGCCCAGCATTGAGGAGTGGGTGAAGGTGATTTGCGAGGGCATTATTCGCGCCTGCCAGCAGCAGGGCGTGGCGCTACCCCGGCTGATTGCGGAGCCAGGGCGATCGCTCATTGGGTCAGCCTGCGTTACGGCCTATCGCGTGGGGGGACAAAAGACGGTTCCCGGCATTCGCACCTACGTCACAGTCGATGGCGGCATGTCCGATAATCCCCGCCCGATTACCTATCAGTCGGTCTACCGCGCAGTGGTGGCCAATAAGCTGTCGGCCCCGATGACAGAATCAGTGGCGATCGCCGGAAAGCACTGCGAATCGGGCGATATCGTCATCAAAGACGCAAAACTGCCCCCCACTGAGCCAGGGGACGTGCTGGTGGTGATGGGTACGGGTGCATATAACTACAGCATGGCCTCCAACTACAACCGATTGCCCCGTCCGGCGGCGGTGCTGGTCAACCAGGGCGATGTCAGCCTGATCTTGCAGCGCGAAACGGTAGAAGACTTGATCCGCCAGGATCGCCTGCCAGAGCGACTGGTGCGGCGTGAGGGCTGAGGGCTATTGGGGAAGAGGGGGCATCCTAGTTCTGCAAGTTTGCCCTCATCCCCCAGCCCCTTCTCCCTAAGCGGGAGAAGGGGAGCCGGATTGGAAGTCCCTCTCCCGCTTTGGGAGAGAAATTTAGGATGAGGGTTACAAAAGTGGGATGCACCCGCGGAAGCGCAGCGTGAAGGGCGATCGCCCCCTCCCCTTTCCGTCGTTATCTCGCTTGTGCGCCGCAAGATTTTCCCGGCTTGCTTCCGGGTCTGATCTCCGGAGTCATCCGTTAGGGACGTGTATCAGGGAAAGGGCAACCCCTTGGTTTTCCGATCCCATCGGTCACTCACTGGTTCTTCTTGCCTCCCGCTCTTACAATTGGGGGGTGCGTTCTGTCCTCCGTAATACAGCTAGGACTTACGCAGTTGGACGATTTCTCGCAGGTGCAGCCCGCGAGAAATCGTCCAAAACCCAGAAAACTTATCGCAAGTGCGTAGGGTCTGACAGTTTTCTAACGGATGGTTAAGACGTATCGCCTGGTTTGAGGTTTTCACGGTATCTCTTGTGGCGAAGAGACGTTTTTGGACGGTTTGCCACGGATTTCGGGAAATACCTGTCCCTAACCCCATTCTTAAAATCTGTTTTCAGGAAATCTGTTTTCAGGTGCGATCGCACCTGCCATAGCTGCAATTTACACGGGGCATAATGCCTAGCACCAATTAACTGATGGGATCTTTGCTGAAGCAATGGCTGACAAACCCTGGCTGGACTCAGTCCTTGCTGCTGCATGGGATTGATGTTGTATTGGTGCTGATGCTGACCTACATGGTGCTAGTGATTATTGGCGATCGCCGCACGCTGTGGATGGTGCGCGGGTTAATCGTGCTGATGCTGGCTTCGGCGCTCAGCAAAGCCTTGAGCCTGCAACTGCTCAGCTTTGTGCTAGAAAAGCTAGTCATTGGATCTGCGGTGGCCATGGCCTTTATGCTGCAAGCAGAGTTTCGGCGGCTGCTGGAGCAGCTTGGGCGCGGCGAAATCTGGCAACTGCTGAAACCCGCCACCGAAGCAGTACCCAAATCTGACAGCGTGATTGATGAAATCGTCGATGCAGTCAAAGAACTGTCCCAAAATCGCACGGGCGCACTGCTGATCTTGGAAACCAACCGCCCCATCGACGAGCGCGATTTTTCGGTTCCTGGGGTCAAACTCAACGCTGAAGTTTCAAAGGAACTCTTGCAAACTATTTTTCAAACCTCAACGCTGCTCCACGATGGAGCCGTGCTGATTCGCGGGTCGCGGCTGGCCGCGGCGGGCGTAATTTTGCCCCTGTCAGAACGCAGCGCCTCGCGGCAACTGGGCACTCGCCACCGGGCTGCAATGGGAATTACTGAGCGAGTGGAGCAATGCCTCTGTATAGTGGTATCGGAAGAAACGGGTTCAATTTCTCTGGCAGAAGGCGGCATTTTGAACCGTCCCCTGACGAGCAGCAAGCTGCGAGAACTGCTCATTGCCCGGTTTTCTCAGTCGGTCGAGCGTGAACCCGTCGCCCCCCAGTTGCGGAGTTTGGGTCGCCAGTTTATCGATCGGCTCAAGCTCTTTTTGCCCCCTCCCTTTCGCATTTCCAAGTCGGCTTCTCGGAGAAAAAATGACAGCAAAGCCAACCGTTCTTAGAGACCTGCCCGCAGATTTGCAGCAGGAGCGACTCCCCAAACACGTTGCTGTGATTATGGACGGCAACGGTCGCTGGGCTAAACAGCGGGGCTTGCCGCGCATCATGGGTCATCGGCGGGGCGTTGATACCCTCAAGGAACTGCTGCGCTGCTGCCGAGATTGGGGCATCGGAGCCTTGACAGCCTACGCTTTTTCGACGGAAAACTGGGGTCGTCCACTGGAAGAGGTGGACTTTTTAATGACTTTGTTTGAGCGGGTGCTGCGCCAAGAACTCCGCGAAATGATGGAAGAACAGGTGCGGATTCGGTTTGTGGGAGATCTGTCGAGGCTGCCTGCGTCGCTGCGGGCTGAGATTGAGCGGTCGATGGCGGAAACCAGCCAAAATCAAGGTATTCAGTTTTCTGTGGCCACGAACTATGGCGGGCGGCAGGAGATTGTGCAGGCTTGTCGGGCGATCGCCACTCAGGTCGAGCAGGGCAAACTGCACTCGGAAGACATTGACGAGGCGCTGTTTTCTCAGCATTTATATACCCAGGGGACGGTCGATCCTGACCTGCTGATCCGCACCAGCGGCGAAATGCGAATCAGTAACTTCTTGCTGTGGCAGATGGCCTACGCCGAGATTTATATTACCGATACGCTGTGGCCCGACTTTGACCGGGCAGAGTTTCACCGGGCGCTGGTGGACTATCAACAGCGCGATCGCCGCTTTGGTCGTCTCTCTTCGTAAACCTACAACACGCATAGTATTTAGCTGCTTAGTTTTCGATCGGTTGCTGAGTTCACCTGTCCTACTGGCTTCAATCGCGCACTCACTGATGAGACAAATTGCTAACCAAATGCCTACTAGCTCTATCTCAGGGCAATTTCTCAGGGCAATTTCTCAGGGCAATTTGTCTGGATCTGCAATGCCGTAATTTTCTGGAGTGAACCATGTCAAACCTGCGCGGAATCCTTGGACGATTTTGGACAAATCTGAACTGGGAACTGGTGGACTTACTCACCAATCCAGCGAAAGTCACGCTCTTATTCGTCATCTTGCTGGCGTTGCTGTGGGTCGTTCCCAAACTCATCCCCGGTTCAAAAAACTGGATGCGGCAGCGAAAATCTCTAAAGCGCCTGCTGATGGGCGCGTTGGTGCTGTATTGGCTGATGGTTTCGCCGCTGGGTGCTGCCGCGCTCACCTATCCACTGGTGACTGCCCTACCCCCCGATTCGGGACAGACTGCTGATGCCATTGTCGTGCTGACGCGCAATTCTCGCGATGAGGGGCAACGCTACAAGACAGCCGTGGATCTCTATAAGCAAGGGCGATCGCCCCGGATCTTTGTAACGATGGAACACAACATGGAGGAGATCGCGGAACTGCTTGAACAACAAAACATTCCGCTATCGGTTCTCGCAGCAACACGGTGTGCCCGCACTACCAAGGACGAAGCCGAGTCAACGGCAACCATTTTGGGGCCCCAAGGCGTAGAGACGATTATCTTGATCACCGATCCGGCGCATCTAAAGCGGGCAACGTTGACCTTTGAGGGCTATGGCTTCTCGGTCATTCCCCATGCTGAAACTGCGCCAATTCCGTCTGCAAGGCGATCGCTCTTGGCGCTGCGAGAATATCCCGCCCTGGTCAGCTACCTGTTGCTGGGACGGTTTCACCCAGATTCGCCCGATGCGCTGAAAAATCCGCCCCCTGAACTGCTGGAAAAAGTCCGGGAGCGGGGATGCGCGATCGCCCCAAACTAAGCCAGCCGTTGCACCAGCAGACTGAAGTTTTCGCCTTGCGCCGCTTAGAGCGCTGATTAACTGATTGCTGATTAACTGAGTTAATTAGAGCGCTGATTAACTAGAGCGCCAATTACCGCGATGGGTTTGCAGAAGTCCGTCGCGTTTCCGTTTGCGTCGTCTTCGGCTTCTTGCCTGCATCACAGCTCAATGCATCACAGCCCAATGCATCACGGCCCAACAAAAATTGCCTCGTCCAAGTCTCGACGGCTTAGAGAATACTTGAACGATCGCACCAGATCTTGCCCGTTTTCGCCCGCACCAATATAGCGAACGGCAATGGAGTCTACATCCATCACAATTTCTGCTTCCCACTGAGGCTTTTGTACATACCAGCGATGCAAATTGTCGCGGTCTTGCTGGCAGCCCTGCGAAATGAGCCACTGCTCAATTTCGGGCAGCGGATGATTGTAGAGCGGCGTATCGGCAGGGGGGAGGGACATAAGGCGGTGTGAGGTGTGGGGATATGCGGAATAAAAGGGATCAAGCAGCGAGAAAAATACCTGCGTCACTCCATCACGGCATCGCTCGTGGCTTCTGGGTCAAAGTCCACTGGCTCACGATCGGAGACATCAGGGGGAGAGACCGTAGGGTGGGCTGTGGCCTGGTGAATAATTTCGACCAAGCGCTCGGACTTGAGGCTGGCGATGGTGAACTCGCCCCGCGAAACGCCCACCGCCAGCACCAGCAGCAGGCAGGCGACAAAGGTAACTCCCAGGATGAACAGGGCAAATAGCTCACCCGCAGACAGGGGGCGATCGCTCGGATCAAGATAAGCGCTTGATCGATAGCGGCGGGCTTCGGAAACGGGACGGTTGAAATTTGCCGGGGTCTGGATGACCGAAACGCGGGAATAGCCGTTTTTCAAGTCATAGGCGGCGCGGCGCTCTGGACTGCTCAGCGTGGCGTAGGCCTCGTTGAGGGCGTGAAACTTGGCCGTAGCCACGTCGGGCGGCAGTTCCGTCGTATCTGGGTGGTAGAGCTTGCTCAAGTCTCGATAGGCGCGACGAATCTCTTGCACCGATGCCGTATGGCGCAGCCCCAGAACAGTGTAGTAGTTGGTGGATGGTGGCGTGGGATAGGTCGCATCGGGTGATTGCCCTGGCACTGTAAATCCTCCGGTTTTGGAGCAGCCCCTAATTTTTAGTTCGTATAGCGCTAGGACTTACGCCCTTGCGATTAAACTTTTTGGCTTTTGGACGATGGCTCGCGGGCGCAGCCTGGGAGCCATCGTCCAACTGCGTAAGTCCTAAGCTCATATTTTTAACTAATTTTAACCAAATGTCTGGGCGATCGCGCTAGGGGAACGCTTTTGAAGCAGGTCACGGAACCACTGCTCCGTGCGATCGCCCATCGCCTGCATCGAGTAGTGGGCTTCGGCGCGGCGACGACAGGCCGCCCGATCGATTTGCCCCAGCTTGTCAACAGCCGCCACCAGTTCAGCTACCTGGTCCGGCTCCACCAGCCAGCCCGTTTCCCCATCGGTGATAATTTCCGACGGGCCGCCCCGGCGGTAGGCAATGACGGGTACGCCGCAGGCCAGCGCTTCCACGGCCACATTGCCGAATGCCTCAACCCATTTAGGAGTCATGACCAGCGCCCGACAGCGGCCCAGATCTTGCTGCAATTCTTCGGTTGAAAGAAATCCCCGGTACTCGACCGGCGCATCAGGATAGCGCTGCTGGATTTGCTGCCAGTAGGCGGGATCGGGCATCGCCCCCCACACCGAGAGGGGAATTTGGGTTTGTGCAGCGAGGGCGATCGCGTCTTCCAGTCCCTTTTCGGGAGCCAGTCGCCCCACCCAGCCCAGTCGATTCTCTGGCTCGGCACAAAACTCGTAGCGCGACAGATCCAGACCGTTGCCCAGCACGCGGAATCCGCCTGCATCTGGAAAAGTATCCACCTGGGCGTGGCTGTGGGCAGCAAGCGTGCCCGGAAACGTGCGGGCGACTTGCTGAATGGCAGCATCCATCGCCGCCGACAGCGATCCCATGCTGATCAGATGCGCCACGGGCCGCTGAAAAAAGGGCGTGAGGTAGAGCGGCAGCCAGTCGTAGGCAAAGTTCACCAGCACATCAACGTCGTGCTGCACTTGGCGGGCATAGTCCCACATGTTGCCCAGCACAGACTCTGGCGGTAGGGTAATCGGATCGGTATAGTGCTGGGTCTGGGCGCTGGTTTGCAGCTTGCCAGGAATCTGGGCGATCGCCACGGGGGCCGCGTCGGCAGACTGCGGCAGTTGGGAACCCTGCGGCGCGACGATTTGCACCCGGTGGCCCCGCCGGGTCATCTCTATTGCCAGGTTGTACAGCGTCAATTCCACACCGCCACCCAGCCCGGTGCCCAGCGGTGCAACTGGGGTGGAAAGAAACAGCAGCCGCAGAGCGGAACAGTCGGAAAGGATTTGGGAGGTCATGGGGACGTGGTGAGGAGCGATCGCGCTTGGTCGCAGTCTTGCTGAATTTGCGCCTTCAGCGCGTCGAGGGAATCAAACTTTTGCTCAGCGCGGAGAAATGCCTCTAGGCCGACCACCAGCGTTTTGCCGTAGAGATCGCCCGCCCAGTCCAGCAGGTGAACTTCTACCTGGCGCTGGCTGCCGTCTACCGTTGGACGATAGCCCAGGTTCATCACGCCGGGCTGCGGCTGCCTTGCCGGGTCTGCGGGGGGGGAGCCTAAGGCGTTGGGAAAAGCCTCAGTCTGAACCCAAACTCGAACCGCATACACGCCCAGCCGGGGCAAAAACTTTTCTTCGGGCAGGCGCAGATTTGCAGTGGGAAAGCCGAGCGATCGCCCCAACTGCTGCCCCTTCACTACGTCGCCGACGAGCAGGTAGGGTCGTCCCAGCAGCCGCGCAGCGGGCCGCACAAGTCCTTGCTGCAAATAGTCGCGGATGGTGGAACTGCTGACCCGCTCGCCGTCCAGCGTATACATGGGCACGATGTGAACGGGAATGTCGTACCGAGCGGCGATCGCCCGCAAATCTTCCGCCGTGCCCGCCCGCTTGTGCCCAAAGCAAAAATTCTCGCCCACGCTAATTTCCTGCGCCGCCAGCGATCGCACCAAAATCTGCTCTACAAATGCCTCTGGCGACAGGCACGATAGGGCATGGTCGAACGGTAGCCGCACCAGTTGCGCGACCCCAAGGGGTTTGAGTTGAGCCACCTTTTCCGCCAGCGGAGTCAGCAAATCGCGGCGCTTGCCCGTAAAAAACTCGCGGGGGTGGGGGTGGAACGTCACAACGGTCGGAACAGGGGCGATCGCGCCAGAACCCACAGCACAAGTTGCCCGAAACTGCTGCGCGGCCAGCCAAACAGGTTCAATCACAGTTTGATGCCCTGGGTGAACGCCGTCAAAGTTTCCCAGGGCAACGACTGTCGGGGTTTTTACCGTCTCTAAGCAGGAAGTGATCCACACGCTTTACATTCTGACACAGAGCGGCTGAGCGAGGTGGAACCTGGATTGTATCTGCTGTCAAAGGCTAAATCTAATCCCAGACTCAGGCAGAAATGCTGGCTTGCGAAGCAGCAGGCTTGCCGTCAGTTGTGTCTGCTGATTCTGCTGATTCTGCGGATGCTGCTGCCTCTGCCATTACGTCAATCTCCAGCCCTTCGTAGGCAACGATGCTGTTGGGAAAATGCTTGCGGGTGTCTTCCTGGACGCGATCCATAAACTCGTCGCTGTGCAGCGGGTCGTGGTGGAAGATCACGACTTTCTTCACGTTCGCTGCCTTCGCAACCTTCACCGCTTCCTGCCAAGTCGAATGTCCCCAGCCAACCTTGCTGGATTTTTCGGAGTAGTATTCCTCGTCGGTATAGGTGGCATCGTAGATCATGACATCCGCGTTGCGACAGAGCCAGAGGACGTTTTCATCCAGCCGATCGGGAAAATGCTCGGTGTCGGTGATATAAGCAACCGCGCGATCGCCCCAGTTGACTCGATACCCCACCGACTCGCCCGGATGGTTCAGCAGGGCGTTTTCTACCAGCACGTCCCCCACCTGCACCGACTCTCCAATCTCTAGGTCGCAGAAGTTCATATCCGCCCCCATGATTTGCAGCGGCACGGGGAAGTTGGGATGCAGCATCTGGTCATTAAGCCGCTGCTCGATGGTGGAGCCGTTGGGGGCGATCGCCCCATAAATATTGAACTTGTTGCCTTTGACAAAGGCTGGCACAAAAAACGGAAAGCCCTGGATGTGATCCCAGTGGGAATGGGTAAAGAACATATTGATTCGCAGCGGCATCTCTCGCAGCAAAGACTGCCCCAGCACTCGTAGCCCCGTGCCGCCATCGAAAATCAGCCGCTCTCCAGCGACGCGCATTTCCACACAGGAGGTATTTCCCCCATAGCGCACCGTCTCTGCGCCAGGACAGGCAATACTGCCCCTCACACCCCAGAAGTGAATCGTAAACTGGTTTTTCACGCTAGACATTTGTGGTTCTTACTGGACTGATGTCGGCCCTGCCAAACAAGACCTTCTCGTTGCGTGCGCTCTCATCCGTGAATGCTTCGGGTCTTAATGGGTGGCTTCCAGGTGTTTGGCGGTTCGAGTATGCAGCCCTAGACAACATCGGCAACATCAGCAGAATTGACAATATGCGGCAAATATCTGGCAATACTCCTATGCTACCTACGCCAAATGCCCTAAGGAACAGTTCACCCTGGTTGCACCGTACCTCTGACTTGAGCTATCTGGAGGTAGAACCAGGCTCAACGCACCACTCACCAAGCTATGCCCCTATTGTAAAGGGGGAAAGACCGTCCGGCTGCACCTTGACCTTAGAGTTCCCTCTTCATCATGACATTGCTCTAATCTCACAAGAAATTTTGTTTGCTGCAAATTCATAGAACCAAATTCAAAAAAACTTTCAGCATCGGTGCAGCACTAGGGTTTTGCCCGCGAGGGTGGAAATTTGCGACTGGCTCGTTCATCATGCTTCATTCAGTTGAAGCTGACATCCGCAATTCATAGAAAAAATTCAGATTCTATAACCTTTTGAACTTTGTTTGAAATTTGATTGAAATTTGTCAAGAAACGAGTGCTGTTCTTCGGCTAACCGATTATCCACCTCGATCCCATACTGCATTTGCTGCATTTGCCCCCATCTCTGACAAACTGGCCGAGTGGCTGCTGGCCGAGTGACTGTAGCCTGGCTTGCGGCTGAGCTTGACTCCTTATTCAACCGATAACGTCCAATCCCGGAGATGATGCAAACCGTGGGCACAGGAAAGGTTATATTGCAGCGGCGTAATAGTGATGTAGTGCTGGCGAATGGCCTGGACATCGGTCATCATTTGATTCAGCCATGTTCCGCTGGCTTCACCGAGCCGGGTTTGCGAAGTCACCACCAGTTCTAGGTCTGGCTGCGGCACGTCTTCCAACAGCTCGCCCGCCAGCCAGTAATAGGTTTTGCCCCTGGGGTCAATTCGTTTTTCAAACTGGTCAATGTAGCGCCGGAGTCCCTGTCGAGTTATAGCTACGCCCGCAATTTTTTCGACAGGCACAGCAGGCACGTTGACATTCAGCAGCATCGGCTGGGGCAGCGGGTTGGCGGCCAAGTAGGCAACGAGCCGCTGGGCAAAGTTGGCAGCAGGCTGAAAATCTTTTGAGGAGAAGCTGGTGAGGCTGAAGGCAATGCCAGTTACATCTTCGATAACGCCTTCCATCGCCGCCGAAACAGTCCCCGAATACAGCACGTCTGTGCCCAGATTGGAGCCGTGGTTGATGCCCGATAGCACCATGTCAGGGGGACTGTTGAGGAGCGCTCCCAGCGCCAGCTTTACGCAGTCAGAAGGGGTGCCCGAACAGGCCCAGGCCGTGACGCTGGGCTGGAAAATGCCTTCGACCTGCTCTGCACGAATCGGCTTGTGGAGGGTTAGCCCATGCCCAGTGGCCGACCGCTCTCGGTCGGGGCAGACGACGGTGATTTGATGCCCTGCTTGGGCGAGGGTGTTTGCCAGGGTGCGAATTCCTAGAGAAAAAATTCCGTCATCGTTGCTGATTAAGAGGTGCATAGTGGGTGGTTTGATTGAGGTGAGGCCCATTCAGAATTATGAAAGCGATTGGCTGGCTTATCCATTACTATTCTTCCTCTGCTATTCTCCGCTTGCGCCATGCTTCTGTTGTAAAGGGCGATCCTGTAGGGAGGAGGGTCATTGAGGGATGAAGCTCGGTAAACTATCGGTAAACTAAGGGAGTAGGGATTGTAGTTCTACGCCGACTGTTGCTCTTGAAGACTGGCTCGAAGAGATTCCTCTTTCCTGGTTCTTCTAGGTGACTTCTCCCCAGTCCTTTTCAGACATTCCTCAGACATTCCTTTCAGAACAACCTGCCAGACAACCTGTATGACCACCCAGTTGGTAGAGCTAGAAACCCAGTTGACGACGTTGCAGCAAGAAGCCGAAGGGGCGATCGCCGCTGCTGCTTCCCTCGAAGATTTAGAACAACTCCGGATCAAGTATTTGGGCAAAAAGGGCAGCCTGTCGCAAGTGCTGGGCGGCATGGGGCGGCTGAGCGCCGAAGAGCGTCCCCGCATTGGGGCCCTGGCCAATGAGGTCAAGGAAGTCGTGCAAACGGGGCTGGATCAGAAAAAGGCGGCGCTGCAAGCAGCCCAGATTGAGGCCCAACTGGCCGCGGAAACCCTGGACGTGACCATGCCCGGAACGTTCCGTCCCCAAGGGCGAAACCATCCCCTAACCAGCACCATCGACCGGGCGCTCGATATTTTTGTGGGTCTGGGTTATACCGTGGCCCAGGGCCCCGAAATGGAAACCGACTACTACAACTTTGAGGCGCTCAATACGCCCGCTGACCACCCGGCGCGGGATATGCAGGATACGTTCTATCTGCCTGATGGCAACCTGCTGCGAACCCACACGTCTTCGGTGCAGATTCGCTATATGGAGGCGAACGAACCGCCGATCCGCGTGGCGGCTCCGGGGCGGGTCTATCGACGCGATACGGTGGATGCGACTCATTCGGCGGTGTTTCACCAGATCGAAATTCTGGCGGTGGATGAGGGGCTAACCTTCACCGATCTGCGCGGTACGATCAAGACTTTTTTGGAAGAAATGTTTGGCGAGATCGAGGTACGGTTTCGGCCCAGTTTCTTCCCATTCACGGAGCCATCGGCGGAGGTAGACGTGCGCTGGCGGGGACGCTGGCTGGAGGTGCTGGGCTGCGGCATGGTCGATCCCAACGTGCTAAAGGCGGTTGGCTATGACCCGGAAATTTACACGGGCTTTGCGGCCGGCTTCGGGGTGGAGCGGTTTGCGATGGTGCTGCACCAGATGACCGACATCCGCGACCTCTATAAGAGCGATCTGCGCTTTTTGCGACAGTTTTAGTCTGGCAAGTCATGGTCTAAGTTGGCGGTTGAACCGTGCTTGCTCTGCTGAACTTGCGCCGTCGAACTTGCGCTGTTGAACTTGCTATGCTTGCTATGCTGTCCAAATTGTGCGGTCAGACCAAATTGTGCGGTCAGATTGTGCTGTTGCAGCGGGCTGTTGCAGCGGGCTGTTGCAGCGGGCTGTTAAAGTGAGCTGTTGAAGTGGGCTGCCAAAACATGCCGGCAGAATGTTACGTTTATTAACGTTGGGAGCGTGAATTTCTAAAACGACCATGCGTTTACTTCGAGCGTTGCTAGGTCTGGTGTTTGGGCTGTGGGTGGGGCTGATGGGGCTGCCGCAAGGGGCGATCGCCGCGAGTTCTGCTGCCATCCGCGCCTACGACGACGTAGAAGCCACCACCAAAAATTTTTCAGGACAACAGTTGATTCAAGCCGAGTTTGCTAATGCTCAGCTTGCTGGAGCAGACTTCAGCGGTGCTGACCTGCGCGGGGCTGTGTTCAATGGCTCCACGCTTACGGGGGCCAACCTGCAAGGAATTGACATGACCGATGGGATTGCCTACCTCAGCAATTTTGCAGGGGCCGACCTGAGCAATGCCGTGCTGACTTCTGCCATGCTGCTGAAAAGCAACTTCAAGGGCGCGAAGGTGGACGGAGCCGATTTTACCTTTGCCATGCTGGATCGAGAGCAAGTGCTGCATCTTTGCAAAACGGCATCAGGTATAAACCCGGTGACTGGCGCTGATACACGAGAATCGCTGGGATGTAAGTAGGATTTTCTGGCGGGTTTCTAGGCGGCTCCCTAACTGCCTCGCTGTTTAACCAAATCGCTCTTTAGCCCGGTCGATCGGACGGCTGACAGAACCGCTGGAGGTTGCTGCGAGGCTGGTTCTTTTGCAAAAACTGGGTGGCAGCCGCTGCATCTAGCGGACGACTGAAGAGATTGCCCTGCATTTCCTCGCACTGGAGCGATCGCAGCTTGGCAAGCTGATCTACCGTTTCTACGCCTTCAGCGACGACGTTCAAGTTCAGCCCCTGGCCTAGTGCCACAATTGCCGCCACAATTGCCGCATCGTCTGGGTTGGCCGTCACATCTTTAACGAAGGATCGGTCAATTTTTAGCGTGTTGAGCGGAAATTGCTTCAGATAGCCCAGCGACGAGTAGCCTGTGCCAAAGTCGTCCATTGCAATCCGCACGCCCATATCCTGTAGCTCGTGCAGCAGTGTGGTGGTGAACTCCACATTCTGCATCGCAGCCGTCTCGGTAATCTCTAGCTCCAGGCTAGTTGGCGGCAATCCCGTTTCTTCTAGGATGCTGGCGATCGCACCTACTAGGTTAGGCTGCTGAAACTGTCGTGCGGATAGATTTACTGCCACTCGCAGGGGGCCAAGGCCGGCTTCTTGCCACTGCTTGTTTTGCAGACAGGCTGTGCGGAGAACCCAAAACCCGATGGGAACGATCAGCCCATTTTCCTCTGCTAGCCCGATAAAAGTCTGGGGTGAAATTAGCCCAAGTTTGGGATGAGTCCAGCGGAGTAGTGCCTCCATCTGAATAATTTCCCCCGTCAGGACATTGACCTGGGGCTGATAGTGGAGGGTAAATTCCTGCCGTTTTAGTGCGTAGTGCAGGCTGCTGTCGAGGGCGAGGCGCTCTGTAGACTGGCTAGTAATTGCAGGCGTGTAAAACTGATGATTGTCGCGTCCGTGCCCTTTGGCCAGGTAGAGCGCGGCATCGGCATTTTTCAGCAGAGTTTGGGCATCGGTTCCGTGCTCTGGAAACAGGGCAATGCCCATACTGCACGTAATGTGTAGCTCGTGGCTATCGACGTAGAAGGGGGGGCGCAGGTTCTCCGAAATTCGCTCGGCGATGCGGCTGGCATCCTGGGGCGATTTTAGATTGGGCAGCAGCAGGGTAAACTCGTCGCCGCCCCAGCGGGCGATGGTGTCCTCTTCGCGCAGGCAGTAGGTGAGGCGCTGCGTAGCTTGTTCCAGCAGGCAATCGCCCACCGCATGGCCCAGCGTGTCGTTGATGGTCTTGAACCGATCCAGGTCTAGAAAAACGACGGCAAATGGCTCTTGTTTACGGCGGGAACGGGCCAGCATGAGATACAAATGGCGGTTGAACATCATCCGGTTGGGTAGACCTGTCAGCGCGTCATGAAAGGCCTGGTAGCGCATTTTCTCTTCAGTGCGCTGGCGCTTGATCGCGCCTCCTAAACTGGCGGCGATCGCCCGCAGGCTGGATTCGTCGCTTGCAGACCATTGCCGCTCAGCCCGACAGTCGTCTAGCCCGATATACCCCCAAAGCTCATCTTCGATAAAAATCGGCACCATCAGCGAAGACAGAACGCGAACCGCTGCCAGCACTTTCTGCTCGTCCCTGGGAAACTCTCGCGCAATTCCTCCCACGGACTTGCCCAGCAAAAACTGCTCATACCAGCGACCTAAACCGTGGGCGGCGTAGGGCTGATTTTGCCAATCGGACAGGCAAGGGGTTGTGCCTTCGCGAACCCATTCATAGCGGACGCTCATGGCCATCTCACCCGTCGTTCCGTGGGGATGATTTTCGGCAATAAACACCCGATCAACCCGGGCCATCGTGCCCAGAATGGCGATCGCCTGGGAGATGGCCGTCGATAAATCCTCGTGGGTGAGCAGGCAATTTGCAGCCTGGGCAACCCCCTGCAACAGATTGTCGCGGTTCAGCAGCTCCAATTCTGCCCGCTTGCGTCGGGTGATATTTTCCACGGTTCCTTCAAACCGAATCAGGCTTCCCGCCGCATCGTACAGCGCTCGCGCCGATTCCGAAATCCAGATAATACTGCCATCCTTTCGATACACCTCCGACTCGAACCCTTGAACCGTGCCCTCCGTCTGCATCAGCCGCACAAACTCTGCCCGACGCTGCGGATCTACATAGAGTTGCTGCTCGATATTGGTCAAATTCGCCATCAGGTCGGCGGGCGACTCGTAGCCATACAGCCTTGCCAGCATCGGGTTGACCATCAAGTATTGCCCATCGGGCGTGCTTTGAAAAATCCCCTCCACTGCGTTTTCAAAAATGCCCCGATACTTGGCTTCGGCGGCTTGCAGGGCCGCATCTGCCCGCGCTTGCTCGATGGCAATGCCCGCCAGCGGCGCAGCAATTTCCAGAAGCGACCAGTCCGCGGCGGTTGGGGTACGCGGTGTGCGGCTGTGAATCGCAATGCTGCCCAAGACGCTGCCCTGGGAGGAGAGAATGGGCAGCGACCAGCAAGACACCAGCCCAAACTGCCGTGCAAAATCGCGATAGTCTTCCCAGAGGGGGTCTTGGTAGAGGTCGGGGGTAATCACGGGCGATCGCCGATACATGGCCGTGCCGCAGGAACCCGCCTTAGGTCCAATTTCCGCCCCTTTGACCTGCTCAACGTAGGTATTAGGCAGGCTATTGGTAACACCGCCTTCGATCCGCTGCCCTGTTGCATCCAGCAGCAAAATTGAGCCAATCAGCCCGTCCGCTTGAGATTCAATCACCTGGAGCAGCAGTTTCAGCGTTTCTGCCAGGTCAGCACCTGTCGCAATTTTTTCTAGAACCCGCTTTTGCCCTGCCAATAATTGCTCTGACTGCTTGCGCTCAGTGATGTCGCGGGAAACGGCGATAATTTCTAGAACCTGCTGCGTCGCCGGATCGCAGAGCGCCTTGCTGCGCGTTTCAAACCAGATGTAGTGACCCTTGGCATGGCGAATGCGATAGACCACGGGCCCACGATTTAGCAAGAGAGACTGCAACGGGGACTGCGGTGGAGACTGCGAGGGAGACTGCGAGGGAGACTGGGGAAGCGCTGTGTTGAGCAGACTTTCGCGATCTTGGGGGTGCAGAAGATCTGCGAGCGATCGCCCTATCAAATCCTCTGGACGATAGCCCAGCAGCGCTTGGCAAGCCGGGGAGGCATAGCGATAGGTGCCGTCGGGCGCATGGCCAGAAATCAGGTCAGTGGCGTGTTCGGTCAGCAGCCGATAGCGGGACTCGCTCTGACGCAGGGCCGCCGCCGCCTGGGCCCGCTCCAACGCCAGAGAAACGGCCGCCGCCGCCGCCCGCAGCAAACCCACCTCCGCCGCCGTCCAGGTTCGCGCCTCTACACAGTTTGAAAAGCCGATAAACCCAAAAAACTCGCCATTTACCAGCAGCGGCAACACCAGCAGCGATAGCACGCCCTGCGGCTCTAGCACGGCCCGCTCCGAGGCAGACAGTTCCGCCACAATCCCCGCATAGGGTTGCCCTTTGGAGAGGATCTGTTCAAACTGGGTGGAATAGTCGAGATAGCGCAATCCCTTGAGCAGCGGTCGGTCGATGTTGGGAGAGATTCCCTCGGCGCACCATTCATGCACATAGTGCATCCGCAAATTGCCGTCCGAGTCGCGGCTGTTTTCAAACACGTAGACCCGACTTGTGCCAGAAATCTGTCCTAAGCGCTGGGAGACGAGGGCATAAATTTCTGCTGGATTGTCCAGCAAGAGCAACTGCTGCTGCACGTCCACCAGCGTTGCAAGGTATTGCTCTCGCTGGGCCAGGGCTTCTTCGGCCTGCTTGCGCTCGGTGGTGTCATCGTAGGAGCCAAGAATGCCAATAATCTTGCCGTCGGCATCTCGAATGGGCACCTTGCTGGCATCTTGCCAGATCTCGCGGCCGTCGGCCAGCACCTTTTTGCGAACCATGTGCAGTTTGGCCTGTCCGGTTGCCAGCACTTCGCGATCGCTCGCCACATAGCGATCCGCCTGGTCAGCAGGCCAGAGGTCGTGGTCAGATTTTCCCACCAGATCTTCTGGATGCTCGAATCCGGCGGAATGGGCAAAGTTGCGGTTGCCGCCGCGATAGATGAGATTGCAGTCTTTCCAGAAAACGTGCTGGGGAATATTGTCGATAATCAGCCGCAGAAACGCCTCTTGTTCCCGCAGGGCCCGCTCAGTGCGCTTGCGCTGGGTAATATTTCGCACGCTGACAATGAAAATTGGGTCGGAGGCTTGGCAACCCGCTGGGCTATCTAACGAACAGGCAAACAGATTGCCCAGCCGGTCGTCCAAGATTTGATTGCTGCTTTGAAGCGACTCAGTGCCGCAGTCCGCAATGCGAGCCTCAAAGCAGCGCTCCTCGCCTTGCAGCAGCAGGCTGTATTCCAGGGTTTGCACAATTCCGGTTTGCGCTGCCTGGGCGATCGCCCGCATCATCGACTGCGCGACCGCAGCGGGCAACAGTTCTTCAATCTGCCGACCCAGTTGCTCGCTTGGAGGACACACCAAATCATCGTCTTGCTCAGTTTGAATATGCAGACAAGTGCCCTGTCGATCAACGATAAACAGCATTTCCGGCAGCGCCCTCAGGAGATTGCGGTTAAGAGTTTCGCTCTGGCGCAGCGCATCTTCGGCCTGCTTGCGGTTGGTAATGTCTTCCACAATGGCAAAGGTAAATTGCAGCGCCCCTTGCTCATCGCGCACAGCACAGACCGTCAGGTTTGCCCAAAAGATGCTCCCGTCCTTGCGAATATAGCGCTTTTCAATCTGGTAGTGATTGCGCCGCCCTTCGATCATGTCTTGTAGCAGGGCCAAGTCGATCTCCAAATCCTCTGGATGGCTATAGTCCTTGAAGTTCAGGCTGTAGAACTCTTCTCGGCTATAGCCAAAGATCTGGGTCGAGGCCGCGTTGACATCAATAATGCGACCGTCCAGCGCCGTCATGCCAATACTAATATTGGCGTGTTCAAAAACGGCGCGAAATCGGGACTCATTTTGCCGCAGGGTTGCTTCTGTTTGGCGAAACTGGATGACTGTACCTAGTTGAGCAGCGATCGCCCTCATCAGTTGCACGACTTGAGAATCTTCGGCCCGTGCGTCTCGACTGGCGAACACCAGCACTGCCAACGGGCGATCGCTCTCCATCACAGGCACCGCCAGCGCCGATCGCCAGTTTGGAACTCCGGTTAGAGCGATGTTTTGAGCCAAATTTGGAGCCAAGTTTAGAGCCAGGCTTGGGGCTACGGCTGGATTCGGCTGCGTCGCAGGCACAGGCGATTCCTCTCGCGCCTCCGGAGGCTGCTTCGTCAAATCCACGACCCATTCCGCCTGTCGATGGTTCCACGCCCGCTCCAGCAGCGCCACACCTGCACATCCCAACAGGTCTGCGACTGGCAGATTTGTAACTGGCAGATTTGTAACTGGCAGATTTGTAACTGGCGCATCTACAGTCATCGCCTCTGGCTCTACCGAACCGTCTTGCACTGCCAGCGGACTGATCCAACTCGCTGCCCATCCCTGCTGTTCTAGAGGGTCGTGGGGAAGCCAGCAGACTCCCAGCCCCCACTCGCCCGCTTCACAGACCTGCTGGAGAAAACAGCGCAAATGAGCAGCAAACTCTTCATGTCGAGTTTTCAGAATCCAGCTTTGTGGGTCAAACGAAGCCGCTAAGCGATGAAGCGCTTCTGTCCCTTGATCCAGTTTTGTAGTCGGCTCTGTAGTTGGCTCTGTAGTCGGCTCTATGGTCGGTTCTATTTCATTAAAGCTTTCAGTATTTTGTCTTTTGCCTACGCTACAGGAAACATCTGTCTCAGGAAGTAAGCGCCGCGACTGATCAGGCATCATCATGACAGATAAGGCTGGGATAAAAGAGTTGTGCAAGGTGTCGCCACATACACGATGCACATACGACGCAAAACCGTCCTTCTTACTATTTAAGGATGCGCTCAGTCACCCAGATTTGTATCGCTGAGCCAGAAAGGTTAAGGATCTATTTTTCTTTGTAGCCAGACTTTATAGCTGAACTGTGTAGCCAGATTTTGTAGCCAGAAACCTTCGCTAAAAGCGCCAGGATTATCTGCAAGCCTAACGGGGTGAGCAATCCCTCCGCAACTGAAACATTGCGGAAAGAAACAGTTCGATTTGCAATCCCTTCCGTTTTGCGGGGTGAAATTCTGCGTTAAATATGGCAGTTAAATATGGCGCACCGGGCCCAGATATTGCCTGAGATAGGGCGAAAACACTTCGTAAATCAGCGTAATCGGGTGTCCGTGATGCCAGAAGAGATAGTGCCGCCCCCAAAACGGCCCCGCTTCGCCAAACGCCAGTTCCAAACTCGACGAATGCCCGTAGTAAATGCCCTGCACATCCCGGTATAGCTCGGTGCGGAGCCGCGTCAGGTTGACCCAGATCCCCAGCGAACGATTTTGCAGATATTCATCCACATGCTCAGCGTTCCACCAGGACGTAGCATAGGCGAGGCGCTGCCCCGATGCCGTGCGGAGCCACACCTGTCGCCGCACCCGTGGCCCTGGCACTACGGAAAGCTGTTCCGGCGCGTAGTCATGATCCATGCCCACCAGCGACATATCAATCACGTCCACCTCGGTCGGTTCGCCCGTTAGCAATTGCAAGTGGCGGGTAGGGGAACCGTCTCCCAGCAGCAGCATTTGCCACGCCGGAGCCAGTTGGTGATGAGGCAAGCCTTTTTGCACTACGTCTTCTCCACCCTGCCAGAGCGGATTTAGGGCGTGCCAGGCAGTGGGCAGGGTTGGGCGTTGGGAAGGCTTGATGGCTGGAGTCAAGGCGCGTTAAGGGTAGGAGTGGGGGGGACGGGCTAGGAAAGCTGAGCAACGACCGGCCGGCTAGCTGCCAAATAGTTAGCACTGCTGTCAACCCGTGACGATGGCGCTGGCTCTAGTGCAGTTGCCTCCTGAGACAATCACGGATGGCTGCCCAAGCGCAGTCGTTTACAAAACTTTAAGCTTGTACTTGCATCATAACGTGAATTGCAGAGGCGATGGACAGACGGAAATGCCCCAACCCTTTTCGCTCTTCGTTCTTCGCTCTTCGTTCTTCGTTTTTTCCTCTCCCTTCTTCCTAAAGGGCGATCGCCACGCCATCTGCCCTGGGTTCCGTGGCGGCGATCAGGGTGCTGCCGTGCTTCAAGATAATTTGCCCTTTACCAAACTGGCTGACTTCGGCGCTGACCTGGACTGCATGATGGCGATCGCCCAACGCTCGCACCACAGAAGGCGGCACAGCCTGTTCCAGCAGCACCTGGTTGTCCCGCAGGAAGCGCCAGCGGGGAGCATCCAGCGCGGCTTGGGGGTTCATGCCGTAGTCGGTCAAGTTCACCACCACCTGCACATGGCCCTGGGGCTGCATGGGTGCGCCCATCACGCCGAAGGGGCCAAGCGGCTGTCCGTTGCGGGTCAAAAAGCCGGGGATAATCGTGTGAAACGGGCGCTTGCTGGGGGCATAGTCGTTGGGGTGTCCTGGTTCCAGCGTGAAGCCCGCGCCGCGATTGTGCAGGGCGATGCCCGTATCGGGGATTAGGATGCCGCTGCCAAAGCCTTCGTAGTTGGATTGGATGAAGGACACCATCAGGTCAGGTTCCGCAGCCACGAGGAACACCGTGCCGCCTTTGGGGATGCCGGGTTTTGCCAGGGGCAGGGCGGTGTCGGCAATGAGGGAACGGCGATCGCCCGCGTAGCCCTTGTCCAGCAGCCGCGCCGGGTCAAATTCCAGACTGCGCGGATCGGCAACATAGCGATAGGCATCGGCAAAGGCCAGCTTCATGGCCTCGATTTGCCAATGGAAACTGTCGGCCGAATCGCGGGGATAGCGCCCCAGGTCAACGCCTTCCAGAATGTTGAGCGCCATCAGCGCGGCGATGCCCTGGCCGTTGGGCGGCAGTTCCCACACCGTCAGGTCGCGGTAGGTCGTCGAAATCGGCGTAACCCAGTCGGCGGTATGACTTTCCAGATCTGCCAGCGTCAAAAATCCGCCCGTGCTGGCAGCAAAGCGGGTGAGGGTCTGGGCCAACTCGCCGGTGTATAATGCCTCGCCGCCGGATTGGGCGATCGCCCGCAGGGTTCTGGCATGGCCCTCGCTGCGCCAGATTTCGCCCGCCCTGGGAGCGCGATCGCCCGCAAAAAACACCCGCTTGAACGGCTCGAATTCTTTCCCTTGCAGCGGCAAAAACACCCGCTCTGCTCGTTGCCATGCCCGCGCCGTCTCTGGCGACACCGGAAAGCCCTGTTTCGCATAGCGGATTGCGGGTTCAAACAATTGCTCGAAGGGGAGCTGGCCCCACCGCTGCCAGAGCGATCGCCAGCCCGACACCGCCCCCGGCACCGTCACCGCCCGCCAGTCACACAGCGGCACTGTGGCCGAGTCGCCAAAGTCTGCCCGCGCCAGCCCGTGGGGACTCCGCCCCGACGCATTCAGCCCGTGCAGTTGCCCGTCCCACACCAGCGCAAACGCATCCGACCCAATGCCGTTGGAGGTGGGTTCTACGACCGTCAGGGCGATCGCCATCGCCAGCGCCGCATCCACCGCATTCCCCCCTGCCCAGATCATCTCTGCCCCCGCCATCGTGGCTAGCGGCTGACTCGTCGCCATCGCGCATCGCTGCCCCATAATGACGCGACGACCGGAGGGATAGGGATAGTGGGTGAGGGTCATGCGGAAGCCTGGAAGTAGGAAATCTAGTGGGTCAGGGAAATAGAACGAAGCGTCATGCTGGATAGCATGATAGGGAGAGAGTCGCGTTGAGAACAGCAGGCTCTCCTCGTTTCCTCCCCCATCATCTCACCCCCTCCCAAACTCCCAAGCTCCTTTATGACAGGTACTCTCTACGGCGTGGGCGCTGGCCCCGGCGACCCAGAACTCATTTCTGTGAAAGGGCTGCGGCTATTGCAGTCGTCGCCTGTGGTGGCGTTTCCGGCAGGGCTAGGGGGCAAGCAGGGCGTGGCGCAGCAGATTGTGGCGCAGTGGTTGCGGCCAGACCAGGTGCAGTTGGCGCTGGACTTTCCCTATGTGCAGGAGGAGGCGACCCTGAGGCAAGCCTGGGAAACGGCTGCGGCACAGGTCTGGAACTATTTGCAGCAGGGCGACGACGTGGTGTTTGTCTCGGAAGGCGATGTCAGCTTCTACAGCACCTTTACCTATTTGGCGCAGACCGTAATGCAGCAACACCCCGAAGCGCAGGTAGAGACGATTCCTGGCATCTGCTCTCCAATGGCGGCGGCGGCGGCGCTGGGTCTGCCGCTGACTGTGCGGGCCGAGCGGCTGGTGGTGCTGCCCGCTTTATACACCGTTGCAGATTTGGAAACGGCGCTGGATACGGCGGATGTATTGGTTTTAATGAAAGTGAGTTCAGTGTACGAACAAGTCTGGCCTGTGCTGGAGCGGCGCGGTCTGCTTCAGCACAGTTACGTGGTCGAGCGGGCCAGCCAGCCCACGCAGGTGATCCATGCCGACTTGCGCGATCGCCCTTCGCTAAAGCTGCCCTATTTTTCGCTGCTGTTGGTGAAGTGTGGCACAGATCAGCGATTGCCGACCCCCGCTCCGACCTCCCTACGCTAAAATTTCAGAGGCTTTCGACGAAGCGCGTATGACGTATTACTCTGCTGAACCCTATCCCGAAAATTGGCTGCAACGGTGGTCGCAGGAGCCGCTGTTCTGGGCGGCGCTGGCTTCAGTGGGGGCGCATCTATTGCTGTGGGCGTTTTTGCCGTTTTTGCCGGGGCAAAAGCTGCCGACCGAGCGGCAGGTGCAGCGGCCCGTGTCGCTGGTGCAACTCACGCCGGAGGAACTGAGCCGCGTTCCCAGTTTTGCCCAGCCAAATTTGGAATTGCCCACCTTCTCGAATCCGTCTACGACGCTGCCGCAGCCCGCGCCGGGGTCGTCCTTTAGCCTGTCGCCGCTGCCGGGGCAAACGGGGCGATCGCCCTCTGCGCTGCCGCCCTTCTTTGTGCCGCCTGCGCCGCCCTTGCCGCCGCTATCGTCCTTGAGTCCTAGCTTCAGCGCCACTAGCCGCCCCCGGACGACGCTGCCGCCCCGTTCGACCTTTACGCTGCCCCCATCGTCCGCGCCCTCGTCAATTCCGTCCCTTGTGCCCTCGCCCTCTCCGTCAACGCCATCGCTAGACCCAGAGTTTTCCACCGATGGGCCCTCGCTGCGGCTGCCCTCTGGCTCCCAAAACAATTCGCCCCTGTTCCCCACGCTGCCGTCGGTGATTGCCAGCCCCTCGCCTGCGCCGTCGATTGCGGCTTCGCCCAGCCCCACAGCCTCGCCCAGCCCGGCGGCTTCTCCGACGGTCGAGGCCTCCCCAGCGCCCAGCCCGGCGGCTTCTCCGGCGGCTCCCAGTTCTCCAGCGGCTTCGCCAACCCCGACCGCGCCTGCCCTGTCGCCTGCTCAGCAGCTCGCAGCCCTCCAGCGCGATCGCCCGGAACTGTTTGCCTACAATCCCCAGGGGACGAAGCCCGATGAGGCGAATCTGGCCTATATTGCCTGGTTTGATCAGCTTGGCGTGGAAATTCCCGATCCCGATGCGGTGCGCCCCCGCGAGATTGCGGTCGAACTGCCGCTGAATGCTTGCCTGCTTCAGCTAGAGCTGGATGAAGATAAAGTGCCGTCGGCGGTGGTTGGTGTGGTGGTAGATGCCGAAGGCAAGCAGGTGCAGCCGCCGACGCTGCTGCGGAGTTCTGGCTACGGCATTTTGAACGCCGATGCGATCGCCGTCGTGCGGACTCGCCCAATTGAAAACACCACAGGCGAAACTCGTCCCTATTTGTTTGAAGTGAAATATTCGCAGGAGAATGAGCGCTGCCCAGACCTGCCTGCACCCGCTCCGTCGCCTGCCAGCTAGAGAGGAGACAAGCGCATGGTAGAGGCAGCGTTTCTGGAGCACCTGCGGGCGATCGCCCCCCGACTGAACGCGCTGATGGATCGGTTTACCGAGGCGAGGGTCATGGTAGCGGGTGACCTGACGCTAGACGAGTTTCTAACGGGGCAGGTGGAGCGGCTGTCGCGGGAGGCTCCGGTGCTAATCTTGCGGCACGAGGAGACGCGGCAAATTCCCGGCGGCGGCGCAAACGCGGTCTATAACCTGGCGAAACTGGGGGCGCAGGTCAAGGCCGTTGGGCTGGTGGGCAAAGACGAGCAGGGGGCAGTGCTGCGGCGCATTTTCGAGGCGGCAGGCATCGACACGGGCGGCATTTTGCTGGATGGCGATCGCCCCACGGTTACCAAAACGCGCATTTCCGGCCATGCTCGTCAGTCTGTGACGCAGCAGATCGTGCGGGTCGATCGCAAGTCCGACGCGCCCGCCGACCCAGACTTGCAGTTGGCGCTGGCGGACTATATTCGGCAGCACCTCAATACCGTAGACGCGGTGGTCTGCTCGGACTATGGCGACGGCGTGCTGAGTGCCCCGGTGATTGAGGCCGCCTTGCAGCATTCTCTCTGTGTCGTGGATACCCAGATCGACCTGCACCGCTTTGCTGGAGCCACGGTTTTCACGCCCAATCTGCCGGAAGCAGAGAAAGCCGTGGGCTATGGAATTACAGGGGGCGATTCGCGAAGCACTCCCTCCGGGAATCGCCTTGCCCAGGCAGGAGCCGACCTGCTGCGTCTGACCCGCGCCCAGCACATGCTGATTACTCGCGGCGAGGAGGGCATGAGCCTGTTTAGCCAGGACGGTTCTCAGCACCATGTTCCTGCGTTTAACCGGACGGACGTGTTTGACGTGACGGGCGCGGGAGATACAGTGGTGGCGGCGCTGACGCTGGGGCTAATCGTCGGCGCAACACCTGTGGAAGCGGCAATCCTGGGCAACTTGGCCGCCAGCATTGTCGTCCGTCAATTTGGTACAGCTACGACCAGCGTGGCGGAAATGAAAGCTGCCCTCCGGAGCCTGGTGGAAGCCAGCAAGTAACCCGCTAATAATCGAAAGATTTCTATGGCCTGTTGGGATCTGCCCTAAAGTGATGCGATAGAGTGTAAGCACTTGAGTCGCCGTCTGCGGAGTCGCCGTCTGCGGAGTCACCGTCTGCGGAGTCACCGTCTGCGGAGTCACCATCTGCGAAGTCACCGTCTGCGAAGAGACAATCGCACCAAATCGCACCCATGAAGTGCGGTGAGGCAAGTTCCCATGCCCACTGGGATTGCGGAAAAAGGTTTAGCTGGTTACCTTTTAAGGGTTCTCTCAAGTAAGATTGCTTCGGATTTGCATTACGCTGCGCCATGTCTTCTATCTTTCCTACCACTCGTCGTCGCCAGCGGCAATTTGGGCTTGCCAAACTGCTGGGTTTTGCCTTGGTTTTGGGGCTGGGCTATATTGCGCTCAAGGAGGTCAGGGCTTTGCTGCGAGAGCCAGAGGCGGTGCTGGTGTTGGGTGGGTCAACGGCGCGAGAGCAGTTTGCGGCAGAGTTTGCCCGAAAGCATCCCGATCTGCCCGTTTGGATTTCGTCGGGCAGCAATCCAGAATATGCGGAATGGGTGTTTAGGGAGGCAGGAATTGAGCGCGATCGCCTCCGGTTGGACTATCGAGCAGTGGATACTCTCACCAACTTCACAACGCTGGTAGATGAGTTTGAATCCCAGGGCATCAGCAGCATTTACCTAATCACGTCTGACTACCACATGCGCCGCGCCTGGGTGATTGGCAAAATTGTCTTGGGCAGCCGGGGTATCGAGTTTAAGCCAGTGGAAGTGCCTTCGACGCAGCCTGCCGAAACGACTGATAAGGTGGTGCGAGATGCCGCCAGAGCCGTGCTATGGGTGACGACGGGGCACACGGGCGCGACGCTAGGCCGCTACTTTCGAGACTAGCCGAGCCGTGCTATGGGTGACGACGGGGCACACAGGCGCGACGCTAAGCCGCTACTTTCAAGACTAGCCTCAGCCAGAAATCGGTCGCCTTGATCGGGCGCATCTTAGTCCTGCAAGGTTGCCCTCATCCCCCAGCCCCTTCTCCCAAAAAGGGAGAAGGAGAGCCGGATTGGAAGTCCCTCTCCCGCCCTGGGAGAGGGATATAGGGTGAGGGTTACAAAAGTGGGATACACCCCCTTGATCCCATCATCTCTACGCTAATTCATCTCTACGCCAACACGTCTTGCACCAGCACGTAGGGCTGCAAAATCAGCGCGTTGAATCGCTTGTTGCGACTGCTGTTCCAAACTTTGATTTGCTCAGGGCTGGGCTTTTGGATCAGTCCTTCGTCAATCCATCGTTGCACCGTTGTAGTGTGATCCGAGGCGATCGCCACGCCCACATCCAGCAGATCCAGACCTGTGGCCACCAGCACTAGCGCATTCCGCTCCGCATGGGGCATGAGCCAGTCCCACTCTGCCTCGCCCATCGTGCCCGCCAGCTCTGCCCGCAAATCCTGCATTCCGACAACCCTCGCTACTCAACATGGTTGGTCTAGTTCTATAGACCGCAGTTCGATGAGATTCCCCTAAAATCGGGCGGTTCCCTTACAAAAACTCTATAGACCCTCTCTGTAGACCTTAAGACCTTAAGACCTTAAAACCTCACTGAGAAGACCTTACTGAGATCTGACTCAAAGTACAAATCATGTCATGTTCGTCGCACTGCACGCTGCAATGTAAAGCCCCGCATTCCAAATGTGGCTTGAACTTAGGGGTGCAAACCGCAAGCCCCTAAGCGCTTCAGATTCCAACCCTCACCCTTGGACTTTCTCAGCCCAACTCGAGTTTTATTTATAATTCTTAACATAAATTTACCGCCCCAGGTCGTGCATTGCGTGAATTGTTTCTACACAGCGCTGCGTGACCTGCTCTAGGGCAGCGCGATCGCCCGCTGGCGGCTGAATGGGCTGTCCTATTCGCACTGTAATGGGCACTGGGCGGGGAAATCGACTGCCCTTGGGGAGAATTGCCTCTGTACCCCAGAGGCTAACGGGCAGCAGGGGAGCCTGCACCTTAGACGCAATCATCGCCGCACCCAGCTTTGCGTCGGGAATGCGGCCGTCGGGGGTGCGCGTGCCAGAGAGGAAAATTCCCACCGCCCAGCCCTGCTCAAGCTGATGCAGGGCCGCTCGAATGGCGCTGCGGTCCGCCGAACCCCGCTTTACTGGATAGGCTCCATAGAGGGCGATCGCCTGCTTTAGCACGGGCACGCGAAACAGTTCTTCCTTGGCCATGTAGGACACGGGTCGCCGCACACAGCACGACAGCAGCGGCGGGTCAAAGTCGCTGGCATGGTTTGCCACCACAATCAGCGGCCCGCGCTGGGGGACGTTCTCCAGTCCATAGACCCGCCCGCGAAAGTAAAACCGCAGCATCGGTGCCACCACCGACCATTTGAACAGGTGGTAGAGAGCAAGGCTGACCGGGGGTTCGCGATCGCGCATGGTAGGACTGTTGGGTTGACGGGGAGTTCAGCGGCATCACACGGCCACGCGCTCGATGTCGGCGATCGCCCCCACGTTTTCCAGCGCTACGTCCGGGCAGGTGCGCTTGATGATGCCCGTCAGCACCTTGCCAGGGCCCACTTCGACAACCCGCTCGATACCTGCCTGGGAAAGCTGGAGGGAGATTTCGCGCCAGCGGACAGAACCCGTCATCTGCCGATCGAGGCGGTCTTTTAGCACAGCAGCATCGGTGGCGGGCGTGGGGTCTACGTTCGACAAGACGGGGACTTGGGCCGTCTGAAACGCCACGCTATCCAGCACGGTGCGAAATTCTGCTGCCGCGTCTGCCATCAGGGGCGAGTGGAATGCGCCGCTGACGTTGAGTTTGACGGCCCGCTTGCACTTGACCCCAGACATGATGGATTCCACGGCGCTCGGCGTTCCCGAAATGACCACCTGACCGTCGTTGTTGTCGTTTGCCAGCACGACATCCGGCGTTTGGGCGATCGCCGCTTCGAGCTGCGCCCGGTCAAACCCCAGCAGCGCCGCCATCATCCCTTCGGATGCGCTATCCATTAGCTCAGCCCGGCGCTTCACCAGCCGCAGGCCCGACTCAAACTCAAACACCCGCGCCGCGTACAGCGCCACATATTCACCTAAACTGTGACCCGCCACCAGCGCAGGTTGTAACCCCCTTTCCAGCAGCAAATCTACCAGGATGCTCTCGACGGTGTAGAGGCAGGGCTGGGTGTAGAGCGTTTTGGACACCTTGTCGTCTTCGCTCTGGCAAATCTCTGGCACCGACCAGCCCAAAATCTCCGCCGCCTGCTCAAACCGCTGCTGAGCGGCGGGCAGGTCAAATAGGTCAGCCCCCATGCCAACTGCCTGCGACCCTTGCCCAGGAAAGACCCACGCTGTCTTTGTCATATTTCAACGCCTAGTGATCAAGACCGTGATCCAAACTGTGATCAGAACTCTAATTGTCTAACTCGCGTCTAACTCGCGCCTGACTCGCGCCTGACTCGCGCCTAACTTGCGCCCCAGCGAAACACCGCCGCGCCCCAGGTCAATCCTGCGCCAAAGCCTGCCGTGGCAATGATGTCGTCAGGCTTGATATCGCCCCGCCGCACGGCCTCATCCAGCGCCAGGGGAATAGACGCAGCGGAAGTGTTGCCGTAGCTGGCCATGTTGCTGATGACCTTTTCGCTGGGAATGCCCAAACGCTCGGCAACGGCATCAAGGATGCGCTGGTTTGCCTGATGCATCACCAGCCAGTCAATCTGATCGACCGTCAGTTCCGCCCGAAATAGCGCCTTCTCGATGACTTCGGGAACCCGCTTGACGGCAAAACGGTACACTTCCTGTCCGTTCATCGTGATGGGCTGAAATGTGCCCTGGGCGATCGCCACTCCGTCCACCAGTTCTCTATCCTGCCCCTGATAGGCCAGGTTCAGGCAGTGGTTCAGGGTGCCATCGCTGCGGAGTTCAAACCCCAGCAGGCGATCGCGCTCACTCGCTTCCATCACCACCGCACCCGCCCCGTCGCCAAACAGGACACAGGTGCGGCGATCGCTCCAGTCTACCCAGCGCGACAGCACATCCGCGCCGATGATCAGCGCTTTGCGATACACGCCATTTTGGATAAACTGCGCCGCCGTCACCAGCCCAAACACAAAGCCCGAACAGGCCGCCGTCAGGTCAAAGGCCGTTGCCTGCGTTGCGCCCAGATCATGCTGAATCTGGCTGGCAGAGCCAAACAGATCATCGGGTGTAGAAGTCGCCAGCACGATCAGATCAATCTCTGAGGCCGCTACCCCTGCCATGGCCAGAGCATTCTGGGCCGCCTGAGTGGCGATCGCCCGCAGAGAGCCTGCCGCATCCGCCAATCGCCGCTGCCGAATGCCCGTACGAGAGGCTATCCATTCATCCGAAGTGTCCACCACTCGGCTCAGGGCTTCGTTATCGAGATAGCGCTCCGGCACTGAAGAGCCGCTGCCCGTAATCGCCACCCCCGCTCCAACTCGTTGCGCCATTATTCAACACTCTCTGGTTGTTCACCGCCGCGCGACAGCGACGATTGCCCATCTGCAACTGCCAGTTCTGGCGATTCATACTGCGCTCGAATCCGGCCCAAAACGCCATGATCGACCGCCTCCTTCGCCATCCGAATCGCATTGAAAATCGAAGGAGCCTGAGAACTGCCGTGGCTAATAATGCAGATGCCCGCTACGCCTAGCAGCAGCGCACCCCCATGCTCAGCGTGATCCATCCGCTGCTTAATGCGGCGCAGGTTCGGCTTGAGAATTGCAGTACCCAGCTTGCCATTCAAACCCTGAGGCAGCTCCTCGCGGACAATTTGCAGCATGACGCTGCCCACCGCCTCGGCAAACTTCAGCAGCACATTGCCCACAAAGCCGTCGCACACCACCACATCAAAGTCGCCCGACAGCACATCGCGGCCTTCTGCGTTGCCAATAAAGGCAATCCGCGAATTTTCTTGCAGCATTTGATGTGCCCGAACTGCCAGATCGTTCCCCTTAGAAGACTCTTCGCCAATATTCAGCAGTCCGACCTTGGGTTCTGGAATGCCGAGGACGTACTTGGAATAAACCGACCCCATCACGGCAAACTGTTCCAGAAACTTGGGCCGACAGTCCACATTTGCGCCCACGTCGAGAATCAGCACGGGCTTAGCCGTCATCGTTGGCAGCACCGCCCCAATCGCGGGCCGATCAATCCCCGGCAGCCGCCCTAGCCGCAGCAGCGCTGCCGCCATCGCCGCACCCGAATGCCCCGCAGACACCACCGCATCGGCCTTGCCCTGGCGCACCAAATCCATCGCCACATTAATAGAAGCATTGGGCTTGCGACGAATTGCCGTCAGCGGCTCCTCGTGCATTTCCACCATGTCTTCCGTTGGCACAATTTCCAAACCGGGAGGCACGCTATGGTGCTTGAGCGCTTCCTGAATCTGATCGGGCTTGCCGACCAGCAGAATATCTGCATCTAACTCTGCCTGGGCCCGCAGGGAACCCAAAACAATCTCCACCGGGGCAAAGTCCCCGCCCATTGCATCAACGGCAATCCGTGCTCGAGTTGAACCCATCGATCAACGTTATAGAAACCTCACAAATTTTATCAGATGGACTCTACCGGAAACCGGAGCGAGTCAGCGGAGTGCCCTGAATTCTTTGCCCTGAGTCTTCACAGACCTGCTCAGCGCATTGGGGTGTATTAGGAGGTGCATTAGTTTCAGGTGCATTAGCTCAAAGATGCGAGAGACAGGCGCAACGGAGACGCAAGATTACTCCACTTCACCCGGCGGCACAATCCGCTGGAACAGGTAGCCCGTTCCGCGTGCCGTGAGGATGAGTTCGGGGTTGCTGGGGTCGTCTTCGAGCTTAGCCCGCAGTCGAGAAATGTGAACATCGACCACGCGGGTATCGACATGGCGCTCTGGCGTGTAGCCCCACACTTCTTGCAGGATTTCGGAGCGGGAGAAGGGTTCGCCCGATCGCCCAACGAGCAGCTCCAACAGGCTAAACTCCATGCCCGTCAGCCGAATCCGCTCATCGCCCTTGTAGACCTGGCGCTTGTTGGTATCAATCCGAATCGTGTTGATTTGGATAACACCGGAACTGGGAATCCCCGTCGTACCCGTTTTTTCTACTCGGCGCAGCACCGAGCGGATGCGGGCCTCTAGCTCCTTGGGCGAGAAGGGTTTGACCACGTAGTCGTCTGCACCCAGTTCTAGCCCGGTGATGCGGTCAGCAACGTCGCCCAGGGCCGTCAGCATAATGATCGGCACGTCGGACTCTTTGCGAAGCTCTTGGCAAACCCCATAGCCGTCGAGCTTGGGCATCATGACATCCAGCACAACCAGATCTGGATCGGAGTGGCGGAAGGTTTCTAGCGCTTCTTCGCCGTCGGCGGCCGTGACGACATCGTAGCCAATCATGGAGAGACGAGTTTCGAGAATGCGTCGGATGCTGGCTTCGTCGTCAACGACCAGAATTTTTTCTTTGTGATTCTCCAATTTAGTCAACACTCCTTGAAGCGATTATTTTTGATAGTTAATTCTTCCCAGACTATCATTAACAATAGTAGCCTATGGGCCTGTCTTGAGCGCGTGAAATTCCCAATCTCCCTACATTTCAGAGTTTTTTAACATTTCTTGCGAACTCTCAGATAGTAATAAATCTATGAAAGATTTCGCCTCGTTTCACATTAAGAAACATTAATCTCGAAGGGTTTCAAATTGTCTTTGTGGGGTTGGGCCATAAGTTGGGCTTACATCGAAAATTGCTGCTCTGGAATGGGGCCGTTAGGATAGCCCCTACCAGGACGGAACTTTGCTTCTTTGGGAATGGCGATCGCCCCTTTGAGGGAGGTGAACGCAGGCAGAAGCAGGCGGACGATCCGCTTTCTTGGGTGTATTGATTGAGTAAATCTCTGAATTCACTAAGCTTCTCACTAAACTTCAATTTTTGCGCTGACCAGGTCTGCTGCTATGCCCAAGCCTCGAACAAGCTATGTCTGTAATGAGTGTGGCGCGGACTCGCCGCAATATTTTGGCAAGTGTCCCTTTTGCGGAAGCTGGAATTCGCTGGTGGAGCAGACAGTCGCACCAGCCAGCAGCGCCAAAACCGCGATGGGAGCCGTGAGCCGATCGCCCAAACGGGCCAGCGCCAATTCCAAGGGCGAACCAAGGGCGATCGCCGCGCTCACCCTCCCCGAAATTTCCGACCATCCCCAGACCCGCATTGCCTCCGGCTACGGCGAATTGGATCGGGTGCTGGGCGGCGGCATTGTGCCCGGTTCCCTAGTGCTGGTGGGCGGCGATCCGGGCATCGGCAAATCTACCCTACTGCTGCAAGTGGCCAATCAGCTTGCGGCGCAGCACCGGGTTCTCTACGTCTGTGCCGAAGAGTCGGGGCAGCAGGTGAAGCTGCGGGCGCAGCGGCTAGGCGTGGGGAGCGGGGTGAAGATAGGGGAAGAAAGAAAAGAGAAAACTCAAGACCCTGTCACCCTGTCGCTACAGCAGTCCAACGCCTCAACATCCCACTCCCTTTATCTTTTGCCGGAAATTGACCTAGAGACGATTCTTTCTGAACTGGAGGCGCTGCGGCCGACAGTGGCGGTGATCGACAGTATCCAGGCGCTCTATTTTGCCACGCTCAATTCGGCTCCGGGGTCGGTGTCGCAGGTGCGTGAGTGTACGTCGGCGCTGATGCAACTGGCAAAGCGGGAGCATATCACGCTGTTCATCGTGGGGCATGTCACCAAGGAAGGGGCGATCGCCGGGCCGAAGGTGCTGGAGCATCTTGTAGACACGGTGCTGTATTTTGAGGGCGATCGCTTTGCCAGCCACCGCCTCTTGCGCTCGGTGAAAAATCGCTTTGGCGCAACCAATGAACTGGGCGTGTTTGAGATGGTGGATCGCGGGCTGGAGGAGGTGCAAAATCCCTCGGCGCTGTTTTTGAGCGATCGCGATGCAGAAACCCCCGGCACGGCCACCATCGTCGCCTGTGAGGGCACGCGCCCGCTGGTGGTGGAGCTACAGGCGCTGGCCAGCCCGACGAGCTACCCGTCGCCCCGCCGCACGGCCACGGGCATTGAATACAACCGACTGCTGCAAATTTTGGCGGTGCTAGAAAAGCGCGTCGGCATTCCCCTGTCGAAGCTGGATGCCTACGTTGCCTCCTCCGGCGGCATCAACGTGGCCGAACCTGCGGCGGATCTGGGTGTGGCGATCGCCGTGGCCGCCAGTTTTCGCGATCGCGTGGTTGACCCTGGCACGGTGCTGATTGGCGAAGTGGGGTTGGGCGGGCAGGTGCGCCCCGTCTCGCAGATGGAGCTACGGCTGAAGGAAGCGGCCAAGCTGGGCTTCAAACGGGCGATCGTGCCCGCCAGTCAGGCGGAGCATCCCGGTATCGCACTCGACATTATTCCCGTGGCGCGGGTGGTGGATGCGATCGCGGTTGCCCTGACCAGCGGTAGCAAAAACGCCAAAGACGCAGGCTAACGCAGCCGCCTGCCAAACCCTAGACCACCCAAACCCGCAAACCACAATTAGAAGAAAACTGTAGAAAAACTAAGCTAACTCGCCCGGCCTTCACCCCACGCCCCATCATGACCCAAGACGATCTGCTGGAACTGATCGACCGTGCCCACCAGGAACAGTGGGAAACCCTGGATTTGGCAGAGAATGACCTGACCGAGCTGCCGCCGGAAATCACTCAACTCAGCGGCCTGCAACAGCTATACCTCAGCGGCA
The DNA here is from genome assembly GCF_032705245.1 of Thermoleptolyngbya oregonensis NK1-22. Lineage (GTDB taxonomy): Bacteria > Cyanobacteriota > Cyanobacteriia > Elainellales > Elainellaceae > Thermoleptolyngbya > Thermoleptolyngbya sichuanensis. The sequence continues at coordinate 4,451,089 of NZ_CP053540.1, read as the reverse complement.
ACGAGTTTAGCCAACTGCCTCTGGAAATCGTTCAACTCAGCAGCCTGCAACATCTTGACCTCAGCTACAACCATCTCAGCCAACTGCCTCTGGAAATCGTTCAACTCAGCAGCCTGCAACAGCTATACCTCAGCGGCAACGAGTTTAGCCAACTGCCTCTGGAAATCGTTCAACTCAGCAGCCTGCAACATCTTGACCTCAGCTATAACCATCTCAGCCAACTGCCTCTGGAAATCGTTCAACTCAGCAGCCTGCAACATCTTGACCTCAGCTATAACCATCTCAGCCAACTGCCGCCGGAAATTACTCAACTCAGCGGCCTGCAACAGCTATACCTCAGCGGCAACGAGTTTAGCCAACTGCCTCTGGAAATCGTTCAACTCAGCAGCCTGCAACATCTTGACCTCAGCTACAACCATCTCAGCCAACTGCCGCCGGAAATCACTCAACTCACCAACCTGCAACAGCTATACCTTAGTGAAAACCAGTTCAGCCAACTGCCTCTGGTAATCATTCAACTCACTAGTCTGCAACTGCTTGACCTCAGCGGCAATCAGCTCCGCCAACTGCCGCCGGAGATTGGTCAACTCACCAGCCTGCAAAATCTTGACCTCAGTTACAACCAGCTCCGCCAACTACCACCGGCGATTGGTCAACTCAACAGTCTGAAAGAGCTTAACCTCAGTTTCAACCAGCTCCGCCAACTGCCACCGGAAATTGGTCAACTTATCGGCTTGCAACAACTTAACCTCGATTACAACGAGATCGACCAACTGCCGCCGGAAATTGGTCAACTCATTAACGCACATCAGCTTGAGATCAGTGACCACTAGCTCAACCAACCGCCGACGGAAATTGGTCAGATCATCAGCGCACAACGGCGTGTTGATGACTATCACAGAGACGACGCAAGTTTGATGGAGATGACAAAGCAGATGTCGCTCAGATTAAGTTTGGGCGTAATCGGCAGCGTCCACAACCGCTCAACTGCTGATGCTGCAAATCTGGCTTCAGACCCAGCGCCTCCAGCGGAATCATGCCCAGCAGCGCATCCTGTCCGCCGGGAAGGCAATCCGGTTTGTAGATGGGTGGGCGATCGCCAAATCTTGACATTTCCCGACATTTCCCGACATTTTTTTAGGTTCTGCGACCAAAATCGCAGGTTTTCTTAAGCTTTTACGTTGCAATTGCTACGTTGTGCGCTGAATCAGGACGTTATGGTGTCAGGGCACATCAATCACGGCAGATCACGGCGCGGACTCTTTCAAGCGCTGGTTTTGGGGCTGATGGAATAGCGCGATCTGCCAATTCTCTGCGGCTTTGGAGGACATCGCAATGCACAGCGCAAGCAGCAACAGTGCCAACAGCCTGAGTGTGGACGTAGGCAAAGACGCGAGCCGAGATGCAATGCCTGCGGGACAAGCCCTGCTGATAGGAGAACCTGCTTCCAAAAAGGGCAAGAAGAAAAAGAAAAAGAAGAGTCTCGCGCCAGAGAAGCGGGCAAATCTCTCCAGTTCAAACGCGCTTTATCGCCCCTCTGAGCAGGAGGGTATTTCTAAACTCTCCAGCAAAAAATACGAAAAGGAGCTGGCTCGGTTGCAGCTTGAATTGGTCAAGATGCAGTACTGGGTGAAGCACACAGGCGCTCGGATTGTGATTTTGTTTGAGGGGCGCGACGCAGCGGGCAAGGGCGGCACGATCAAACGCATCACCGAACCGCTCAACCCGCGCGGTTGTCGTGTGGTGGCGTTGAGTACACCGAGCGATCGCGAAAAGACCGAGTGGTATTTTCAGCGCTACGTTGCCCATCTGCCTGCGGCGGGCGAAATCGTCTGCTTTGACCGCAGTTGGTATAACCGGGCGGGTGTAGAGCGGGTGATGGGCTTCTGCACGGATGAGGAATACCAGGAATTTATGCGCTCTTGCCCAGAGTTTGAGCGGATGCTGGTGCGCTCCGGCATCATTTTGCTGAAGTACTGGTTTTCCGTCAGCGATGAGGAGCAGGAGCGGCGGTTTCAGTCGCGGACGCTCGACCCGGCGCGGCGCTGGAAGCTGAGTCCGATGGATCTAGAATCGCGCAATCGCTGGGTGGAATATTCCCAGGCCAAAGATGCAATGTTTGCCAAGACCAATATTCCCGAAGCGCCGTGGTTCACGGTCGAAGCGGACGACAAAAAGCGGGCCCGGCTCAACTGCCTGCACCATGTCCTGTCCAAGATTCCCTACGTGGACATGACACCGGAGCAAATGGAACTGCCGCCCCGCCAGATTGCGCCCTACGACTACGTGCGATCGCCCCGCAACGAGCAGTTCTTCGTGCCCCACGTCTACTAGCAGCGATGATCGACGCACGCGCCCATCGTCTTCAATGCAAGTTCAAATTCAATGCAAATTCAATGCAGGTTCAATGCAAATTTAATGCCAATGCCTTTCTGATTGCCTTCTAATTACCTTCTAATTGCCTTTCTGATTTTTCTGCAACCGTTCAGTCCCCAGAAACCAGCAGAGACGCTCTGGGGCTGAAGAGATTTCCCGCCCCGTTGACTGTTCAACCCACTTTCAAACAAACCAAGGTACATTGCTGTATGAGTGCTAACGAGCTACGGTTTCAAACCATCTGTCAAATCACCGAACGCCAGCCCGTCGCCCCCAAGGTGCCCAGCCGCCTAGAAGATCTGTGGGCGGTGGACGTGTTCACCCTCAACAAAATGCAGGCCTGCCTGCCTAAGGAAGTGTTTCGCTCGCTAAAACACACCATCCAGACGGGCGGCAAGCTGGATGTGTCAATTTCAGGTATCGTGGCCGCCGCCATGAAGGACTGGGCCATCTCCAAAGGAGCGCTCTACTACGCCCACGTCTTTTATCCGATGACCAACATCACGGCGGAAAAGCACGATGCCTTCATTTCGCTGCAATCCGACGGCACGGCCATTACTGAATTTACGGGCAAGGTGCTGGTGCAGGGCGAACCCGATGGCTCCTCCTTCCCCAACGGTGGCATCCGCTCCACCTTTGAGGCACGGGGCTACACGGCCTGGGATGTCACCAGTCCCGCCTACATCATGGAAACGGACAACGGCGCAACCCTCTGCATCCCCACGGTGTTCATTTCCTGGACGGGCGAGGCGCTGGACAAGAAAACGCCGCTGCTGCGGTCGAATGCGGCCATGAGCAAGGCGGCCACTCGCCTCTTGAAGCTGCTCGGCCATACCGACGTGGCTCCCGTAAACTCTAGCTGCGGTGCAGAGCAGGAATATTTCCTGGTGGATGCCCACTTTGCCCATAGCCGTCCTGACCTGCTGCTGGCGGGGCGCACCCTGTTTGGCCGGCCCGCTGCCAAAGGACAGCAGTTTGATGACCACTACTTTGGTGCGATTCCTGAACGGGTGCAGGTGTTCATGCAGGACGTGGAGGAAAAGATGTATCGGCTGGGAATTCCGGCCAAGACGCGACACAACGAGGTGGCTCCGGGTCAGTTTGAAATTGCGCCCTATTTTGAGGCGGCGAACGTGGCCAGCGACCACCAGCAGTTGACCATGACCCTGCTGCGAAACACGGCGAAGAAGCACGGGTTTGTCTGTTTGCTGCATGAAAAGCCGTTTGCAGGCATCAACGGCTCTGGCAAGCACGTCAACTGGTCGGTGGGCAACGCCACCCAGGGTAACCTGCTCGATCCGGGCGACACGCCCCACGCCAACCTACAATTTTTGCTGTTTTGCGGCGCGGTGATTCGCGGGGTGCATCAGTATGGGCCGCTGCTGCGGGCTGTCGTGGCGACGGCCAGCAACGACCACCGCCTGGGCGCAAACGAAGCGCCGCCTGCGATTATCTCGGTGTATCTGGGTTCGCAGCTTGAAGACGTGTTTGAGCAGATCAAAAATGGCGATGTGCAGGGGTCAATGCGACCTGGCCTGATGAACTTGGGCATTGACACGCTGCCGGAGTTTCCCAAAGATCCGGGCGATCGCAACCGCACCTCTCCCTTTGCCTTCACGGGCAACCGCTTCGAGTTTCGTGCCGTCGGGTCAAACCAGTCCGTCTCGGGCCCGCTGGTGGCGATGAACACCATCCTGACCGACTCCCTCACTTGGGTTGCCGATCGGCTAGAAGCTGAGCTGGGCGAGGGCAAATCCCTCGATGCCGCTGCTTATAACATCCTCAAGGAGGTGATGGAGCAGCACGGCGCGGTGGTGTTTGGCGGCGACGGCTACTCTGCCGAGTGGCACCGGATGGCGGTGGAGGAGCGGGGCTTGCTGAACCTGCCCACGACGGCCGACGCGCTGCCCATGCTGAAAACAGAATCCATCAAGGAACTGTTTGTCAAAACGGGGGTGCTGTCGGAGAAAGAACTGGAAAGCCGGTTTGAAACCTATTCGGAGCAATATATCCGCGTGATTGAGATGGAAGCCAAGCTGGTGATTAGCATGACCAAGACGCTGATTTATCCCGCCGTGCTGCGCCATTTGTCAGAGATTGCGGGGGCGATCGCCAGCCTGAAAACCATCGGGCTGCCCTTTGAAACCGCCAACGTCGAGCTAATTTCTGACCTGACCAGCAAAATGATGACCACCGTCGGTGAACTCAGCAGTGCCCTTGCTGTTCATGACTTCGCCACCACCGAGGAGCATATGCAGTATTGCGCTAAAACCCTGCGCCCGCTGATGGATCGGGTGCGCGGCTATGCCGATGCGCTGGAGGACGAGGTAGCCGATGACCTGTGGCCCCTGCCCAAGTATCAGGAAATGCTGTTCATCAAGTAGCGTCATCAAGTAGCGTCATCAAGTAGCGCTTTCTCCTGCCCCTGCTGTGCCCGATTCAGCCAGGGTGCGAGATGGGCAAGTTGCGGACAATCTAAGTGCAAGGCGTTTGCCTAGACAGCGCCTCCCACGGGAACCGGGACTTCGACGAGAAGCGCGAGACGACTCCTAACCGAGACAACTCCCAATCGAGACTACTCCTAACAGTGACAAAAGGCGCACTCCTCTTCCAAGAAGGTGCGCCTTTTCCCTTGATTTTCCCTGAATCTGGTCAAATTTAGTCGCCTATGGCGAACTTTGGAGTCTCGAACCGCGATCGCCCGAATCCCCGGCTTCGGGAACGCTGGGGACACCTCCCTTAGGATGCCTTTAGGACTCCTCCTTTGAGGCTTCGGCCAGGTAGGCTACAGCGGGCAGCCCCTCCTGCGACACGGGCTGATTAAATAGCACCATCGTCGTCGTCTGGTTTTCCTCGAAACCGATGCGAGAGTAGAACCGCTGCTCATTGGTGGTCATCAGATAAACGCGCTCGGCCCGGTTGACATGGGGATGCATCAGCACCGTTTCCACCATCTTGCGGCCCAGCCCTGCGCCCTGATAGTCGGGGTGAATCACCACGTCCCAAATGGTGGCGCGATACACGCCGTCGGAGGTGGCGCGAGAGAACCCGATGAGGCGATCGCCATCCCAGGCCGTCACAACTGGGTTGCTGTGGGCGATCGCCGTGGCCAGGTCTTCGATGCGTCGGTTTTGCGCCCAGAATGCCGTCACGTTAAACAAATCCTGAAGCTGGTGCAGGTCGATCTCGCGGGCCGCAGCGGTCTGTGCAGAGGAGTCGTGTATACAAAACTGAACGTGGCTGCAATCCATTTCGGCAAAACTCCTTGATTCCCTTAGGTCAAATTACGTCCAATTAACATTCAATTCCGTCAAGCAATTTCGTCAAGCAGGTGAAGAGCGTTGGCAGCATCTCCGGCTGCCTCAAGGTTTCGATAGAACAGGTTAATCAACAGGCTGGCAAAATCAAATCCCAGACAAGTTTCGCAGCGCTTTCTTGCCGGAGTGACATCGCTGCCCATACATTACGGCATGTAACTCAAAACGTGCCTCACCCGGCCAGACGAATGCTACCCGGTGATCCGGTCGCGTAAATGGGCTGAAACGCCTGATAAAAGGGCGATCGCCCCTCTGTCGCCCGCTCAAAATCACCTCCAAAAAGCATCCATTCGTTGGGAATTCATGACAGAATGACCCGTCAGAGGCTTGGGTTCCAGGCGTTGACTTTGGGGATCTGTAGGGATCTGTTTTCAGAGAGTTCGGTTTCGGGGGGTTCGGTTTCAGGGAGTTTGGTTTCAGGGGGTTCGGCTTCAGGGAGTTCGGTTTCGGGGATCTATTTCCGCATTCCGTTCGTCTATCTATACTCAAGCCACAGGGTGTATCCCACTTTTGGAACCCTCACCTAAATCTTTCTCCCAAAGCGGGAAAGGGACTTCCAATCCGGCTCCCCTGCTCTCAAAGCGGGAGAAGGGGCTGGGGGATGAGGGCAACCTTGCAGAACTGGGATGCGCCCAAGCCACAGCCCACCTTTGGCTAAAACTCTTAAGAGGGTGTTTGAAAAGGTATTGCCTGTAATGTTAAGCACTCAGAGATCCCCCCTTAGCCCCCCTTAAAAAGGGGGAAACCGCCTTGAAGTCTCCCTTTTTAAGGGGGATCTAGGGGGATCTTGCACGCTTTGCTACAAACAGTAGGACTTTTCAAATATCCTCTAAAGCCAAAGCTCTTAAGGCCAAAACTCCCAAATCTCAATTTCTTTCCAACTTCTTTCAATTTCTAGCGTTCGAGAGACCTCATGGCAATCCAGCAGTTTCTTCAGTCGATCTCATCCCGCTCTCGCCGTTTCCTGAGCCGGGCCAGGCGGATATCGCTTGTGCTGGCGCTGGTCTTGGGCTGGAGCCTCAGCCTGGGCTGGGGATTGTCGCAGGTAGGCGGGGCACAGGAAGCGGAGCGGGCGATCGCCGCCACCCCTCCGGCAAACACGGTCGAAATCGGCACCGTCGATGTCGTGCCCACACAACTCCAGCTTGGACAGCGACTCTATTTCCAAAACTGCTCCGGCTGCCATTTTGCCCCGCCGCCAGAGGTGATGCCGCTGCAATCCTGGGCGGCCATTCTGCAAACGCCCCAGCACTACGGCACAGTCATCACCCCACTGCAAGACCCCGCCCGTCGCATCATGTGGAACTATGTGCGTGCCTCTTCGCGCTCCATTGTGCAAAACGAAACTGTTCCCTCTCGGTTTTCCCAATCCCGCTATATGAGAGCGCTCCATCCCGGCGTAGATCTGCCCGAACCCCTCTCCTTTGGCTCTTGCATCAGTTGCCATCCCGCCGCTATCGATTTCAACTTCCGTCGCCTCAGCCCAGAATGGCAGGCGAGGGAATAGTCCCCTGCTTTATCTGCCTTGATAACTAAGGGTAAACCTCTTACAAGAACCTCTTACAAAAGGCCAGTCTCCAAACTACGCGAAGACTGGCCCTTTTGATTCGTTTTGATTAGGATTAAGCAAGAGAGTATAAATACTCAAAAAGGTTACCGATTCCCTCTTCTTCGGGCTAATCTGTAATTAAAGTTCATAAAACAGAGCAATGGTTCAGAAAAAATTACGAATCATCACAGATTTTGATGGGCCCATCATGGACGTGTCGGAGCGCTATTACCAGGTCTATCAGGTTTGCCTGGAGCAGGTGCGCCGTCCGGGGCAGACGGTCAAGCGATTGTCTAAGGCGGAGTTTTGGCAACTCAAGCGATCGCAGGTGCCAGAGCGCCAAATTGGTCAAATGTCTGGTCTGGACGAGCTACAGGCTCAAGACTTTGCCCGGATGCGGCGAAACACGGTTCACACGCCCCCTTACCTCAGCTACGACACGCCCATTCCAGGCGCAGTAGAAACTCTGGAGCGCATTCAGCAGGCGGGCATTGATCTGGCGGTGATGACCATGCGACGTACCAGCGAGCTAGACGAGGCGTTTCAGCGGTGCAATTTGGGACGATTCTTTGAGGGCGATCGCCGCTACTGTCTCAGCAATGATTACGTCAAAACGACTGACGTGCAGGACAAGCCCCTGTTGATGCAGCGGGCCCTCAGCGAACTGCCCCCCGCAGAAAACTGGATGGTCGGCGACACCGAAGCCGACATCGCCGCAGCAAAGGCCCACGGCATCCCTGTTGTATCCGTACTCAGCGGCATCCGCGATCGCACTCAGCTCAGCAAACACCAGCCCGACTGGATTGTGAATAACTTCGCCGAAGCCCTTGACGTGATCGTGCAACACGCAGGCTGGGAAAGCACGGTTCGGAAAGACATCGCCTGGCAAAATGCAGGCAGCAGCGACCCCTACTTTAGTGCCGGGAACCGCTAGCGCAGGAAGCTGCTGATCAGCCAGAGGATAAACAGGGCAATCATGGCGGCGGCGCTAGGCCCGCCCAAGTTAATCTGGGCAAGCTGGGGGGCGATCGCCTCCACCAGCGCCATCCCCAGCAGCACGCCCAGCAGCAGCCCCGCCAGCGACAGTAGAAACGCTCGCCCAAACTTATGCTCTTTGCGGTTCAAAAAGAAAATACTAATTCCTACACCCAGCGCCAGCGCCAGAGACGGCGAGCTAAGGCCAAGTAGCCCTGCCCCTAGCAACAATCCGCCTGGCCAAAGAACATCGGCGCGGCTGGGTGTGTCAATCCACTGCCGAAGCCAGTTGGGGGAAGGGTTGGGTGCAGCAGGCGCAAAATCTGGCGGTGGCTCGGCAGTCCGTTCAGGAAAGCGAATCCGATCGGGCACCTTGATCTTGCCCTCCTGTCGCTGTCGCAGCCGATCCATCAGGATTGCATCGTAGGATGCTTCAATCGCCTCTAGTGTGCGTGAGTCGCCCTCATGCTCCTGGGTCAAACGCGCCTTCGCCGCCTGAATCTCTTCAAACGTCGCTGTTTCGTCTACGCCCAGTCTTTCGTAGTGGCTCATCTCCTCCATTCGTGCCCTCCAGCCGAATCCCCACGATAATTGATTATGAATCGTCGTTTATGATGAATAGTATCAGTCGCGGCCTTAGTGCAAAAAATTGACGGAGCTTAATATTACAATCAGTTTCGTTTCAGAAATGATTGGCAACGAGGCTCAGGTAGCAATCAGCAGCAGACAACAGAAAAGCGTCAGATCGAGAATTTGCCCTCAGCCAGTTCTCCTTTATCCAGGTTGCAAGTCTCAGGCTTAGGTACGGTTTGACCATTTGTCCACTATCGTTTGACCTTGAGTGTTGAACGCCAGGTTTAGTCAGGCACTCCTGCTGAATCTATGCTGCTGACAGGTACTTGGGTTGCTCCAGCGCTAGCAATTCCCAGTCATTTATTCAGTTACCGATTACAGGCTGCCCGTCCCAGAGCCACTTGTTGAAGTCAAGCATCCAATAGTCAAACACGCGAGTCAAACACAATGCTCAAACAATTGTTGTCTACCACCTATGGTCTAACACTAGAGTTTTAGGATGTCACTGAACTTCGAGATGCCACTTAAACTACTTAAACTATAGCTCTTGAATCCACTGCTCCTGAGTTCACTGGTACTAAACCCGCACTGCCTTCAGCTTCTGAGTTGAACACTTCTGAGTTGAACGGCAGCGCTCCGACTGGCGATCGCCCCGGTTTTTGTGCTTAAACTGATCAGGTCAGGTTTAAATTCTACCTGCATCTCCCTTCCCTCGTCCCACCCTCATGATTCCTTAGTGTAGCCACCCGGTTCTACCTGGCAAATGCCCCTACAATACAAGCCCCTTCTCTCCGAGGCAATCTCTAGCAAGCCCGCGCCTATCCAGAGCAAACCTTTAATGTCCTCACAATCATCCCTCACATAATCAACAAAATTTGTTTTACGCTGAAGTGCAACTATTTGCGACTATTACAGATTTCTATGCGGATATGTTTTTTTGGGGCTGCTTAATGTAAACAGGGGCATGGCGAAGACTGGCGCTGGGGCTGTCCAGTGGACCCCCGGAATCTACCCCCATCCTCTGGCTTATTCTTTATTCGCTCTTGAACCAAAAAGTTCTACTCCAGAGTTTACATTTACAATTTCACTCAACGTCCCTCTATTCATCGACCCAAGGTTACAGTCATGGCTTCAGCCAAGATTCTTGTCGTTGACGATGACCGTCACATTCGTACACTGGTACATCGTTTTCTCTCCACCCACGGCTATCAGGTCGAATCCGCCGAAGATGGCAAAGGGGCAATGGCAATCTTTGAACAGTTCAACCCTGATTTGGTGATCTTGGATGTCAACCTGCCAGACGCAACGGGCTACACGCTCTGTCAGGAGATGCAGAGCCGGACGGGTGTGTTTGTGTTGATGCTGACGAGTCGCGCTGATGAGGCGGATAAAATCCACGGATTTTCTAAAGGCGCGGATGACTATCTCACCAAGCCGTTTGGTTTGGCGGAGCTAGAGGTGCGCGTAAAGGCGATTCTGAAACGGCAGCGCCCGGTCACGGCGGCAGAGCAGCAGTGCCTCACGTTCAATGGGCTGTCCATCGATCCGGTACGGCGTGAGGTGACGCTGAACAGTGAGATGGTGCCGCTAACGGCGCTGGAGTTTGATTTGCTGCATTTTTTGGCCAGTCACCCTGGTCGCGTGTGGCGGCGGGCAGAGTTGATTCAAAAAGTTTGGGATTACGAGTATGTGGGCGACCAGCGGGTGGTTGATGTTCATATCGGGCAAATCCGCAAGAAGATTGAAATTGACACCCAGCAGCCCAATCTAATTCAAACTGTACGCGGTGTCGGCTATAAGTTTGAGGCTCCTGACACAGCCGGAGAAGAGGCTGCTTCCTAGCCCTTGTTTAAGGTGCTGTTTTCGTGATGTCGCAGAATTAGAATTGCAGGGCTTTGGGAGAGTGTAGGGCGATCGCTCTGCACTCTTTCTTCTCTGCACATTTCTTCTCTGGACTTTTCTTTGCGGATAGCGTTGCTCTATACTCGTCTCTCCAGGGTTCTGGTATTTCTGGCAGCATCTCCTGGCATCTTGAGGTAGAGAAGGCTGCCCCGGAAAAATGCAGCTTTCGGGCCCCCTTGCGGAGTTCACTGACTGCGGAACTGGCTTCAGAAACGCTGTAGTTGCTTTAATTTCAGCTTTCTTTGATGAAGAAGCGATGAGTAAGAGTTAAGGCAAAACAGTTTTGTGGAACTCTAGAGGGGTCTAGATTATCCAGCGATGGCAGGATTCAGGGAAAATTGGCTGTATTTGCACAGGGCCGCTAGTATTTCTTTTAGATACTCTTTAAAGCCGTTTTTTTGAGAACCGCTTCTTAAAGCTGTTTTTGTATCCTTCTGATTGAAAGCCTGATTGTGAAAGTCTCCAACGGTAGCAAAGCTAGACATGGCCAAGGCATTCAATCCCTAGACAGGTTTGAACGGTTGGAAAGTTTTTGCAGGTGTTATGAGAGGGCGATCGCCCAGGCCTGCCAAGACCTTATGCGGAGAAATGAGTGGTAAGGAGCCGAATGCCAGACTATCCGGAACCCAGGAAGCTACTACTAGAGGTAAACTCAGGGTCTGCTCAGGCTGAGATGGGGCTGGCATCGCAGCAGCACCTTGCAGACCTGCTGGCAGAAAACGAACGACTGCGCCAAGAGCTAGTTGAGCGAGAGTGCAGCTTGCGTCAGCGCCAGCAGGCCGACGCGACCCAGCAGGAGAATCAGCGGTTCATTCAGCAGATTTTGGAAACCACACCCAATCTGCTCTATCTCTATGCAGTAGACGCGAAGCGAATTCGATTTATCAATCGCCGGGTTTCCGAGATGCTGGGCTACCCTGCCCATCAGATCTATGAAATGGATTCGGAAGCATTGCGATCGCTCGTCCATCCATCCGACTTGCCCTTGCTCCGCAGCAGCATCCAGGAATTGCAGCAAGATTCTGTTGGGCAAGGAGTGGAGGTGACATTTCGGCTGCGTCATGCCAGTGGCGAGTGGCGCTGGCTGCAATCTCGCCAGACCGTCTTTAGCCGGGATGACGCGGGCAACCTGGTGCAACTGCTGGGCACGGCGCAAGATATCACCAGCCGCAAACAGGCTCAGGAAGCGCTCGCCCAGAGCGAACAGCGGTTTCGCTCCTTGGTTTCGCATTTGCCGGGGGTCGTGTTTCGCTCCCGCTATGACCCCCAGCGCGAAGCGGAGTTTGGCTGGGTCATTGAGTTTATCAGCGAGGCGATCGCCGACTTGACGGGCTATCCCGCAGAGGATTTTTTGAACAACCAGGGGCGGCACTACGCCAGCATCGTGCATCCTGAAGACCGCGATCGCCTGTTTCAAGTTGTCCTGAGCCACGCTCGCGCAGGCCAGCCCTACACCCTAGAATATCGGCTGATTCACCGGGACGGCAGCCTGCGCTGGGCCTACGAAAAAACGCAGGTGGTTGAAGAGGCCCAAGGCCTGGTCATAGAAGGCGTGCTGCTAGACATTACTGAGCGCCACCTGGCCGAAGCTGCGCTGGAGCGGCATCTTCAAAAAACCCTCTTGCTCCAGCAAATCACTGAGGAAATCCGCCAAAGTCTCGATCCGCAGCAGATTTTCCAGACCGCTGCAACGCAGATTGGGCAGACGTTTCGCGTCAGCCGGGTGCTGATTCATACCTACGTCGCAGAGCCGGAGCCAGAAATTCCCATCGTAGCGACCTATCTGAAGCCAGAGTACGAATTTGAGCGTGTGATGAAATCTGTACCGATTACAGGTAACCTCCATGCTCAAACCATGATGGCGCAGGATCGGGCGGTGGCTTCTGGGGATGTGTTGTGTGAACCGCTGCTGAGCAATCTGCATCCGCTGCTGCAAGCGCTGAAGATCCGCTCCATGCTGGCAGTTCGCACCTCCTACAAAGGTGAACCCAACGGCGCGATTTGCCTGCATCAGTGCGATCGCCTGCGGCGCTGGAGCGAAGACGAAATTGACCTGCTAGAGGCGGTTGCAGCCCAACTGGGCATCGCCCTGGCCCAAGCCCAACTGCTGGAGCAGGAAACCCAGCAGCGCCAGGAACTTATGATCAAAAATAAGGCGCTAGAACAAGCTCGGCGCGATGCCGAAACTGCCAACCGGGCCAAGAGCGAGTTCCTGGCCACCATGAGCCACGAAATTCGCACGCCCATGAATGCGGTCATTGGCATGTCATCTCTGCTGTTGAGTACGCCCCTTACGCCTCAGCAAGAGGAATTTGCCCAGACCATTAGCAGCAGCGGCGAAACGCTTCTAAAAATCATTAACGACATTCTAGATTTCTCCAAGATCGAGTCGGGCAAGCTAGAGCTAGATCTGGAAACCTTTAACCTACGACAGTGCGTGGAGTGTGCTATTGACCTGGTGATGCCAAAGGCGCTGGAAAAAGACCTAGAGGTGGGCTGCCTGTTTGAACCAGAGGTGCCCGACTGGGTGATTGGCGACTCGACCCGTGTGCAGCAAGTGCTGGTCAATCTGCTGAGCAATGCCGTGAAGTTTACGTCGCAGGGCGAAGTAACAGTGACAGTCAGCGCCCACTGCATCGATTTGAGTGCCGTGCCCGAAGAGGCGGGGGTGCCAACCTGCACAATTCGACTGGCAGTCAAAGATACAGGCATTGGCATTCCCACGGATCGGCTCGATCGCCTGTTTCAGCCTTTTTTGCAGGGCGATTCTTCGATTAACCGCACCTACGGCGGGACAGGGCTGGGGTTGGCCATTAGCCAGCGGCTTGCGGAGCGTATGGGAGGGCGGCTGTGGATGGAGAGCGAAGTGGGCGTTGGCTCTACGTTCTATTTTTCGTTTGTCACCCAATCCCATTCTGGAATCAGCGCATCGGTTGACTATCGCAGCCCGTTTAAGGGGCGATCGCTCTTATTGGTAGACAGCCAGACCATTCACCGCGAAAATTTAGTTCATCAGGCAGAGTTTTTGGGGCTGCGGGTCGTGGCAGTGGGCAGCAGTGAGGCGGCGCTCCATTATCTCCGCCAAGCTGCACCGCAGGGCGATCGCCCAGATCTGATCGTGCTAGAGGCCCATCTTTCCACTGATTCCGGCAGCGCGTTAGCTGATGAGATCTCTCAACTGCCAGGTTGCGAAACTATTCCTCTCGTGTTCCTGACTCGTCTCGATCGTTCTCTTCAGTCGGCTCGCTACGCCCTGACGCATTCTAGTGGGGCGATCGCTATCCCACGGTTGGCCAAGCCCGTTAAACAGTCTCAGTTTTATGCCATGTTAAGCAACTATTTCGGTGCAACTCCGCATTTTTCCTCTGGTATGGCGCATTCTAGCGATTCTCCTGGTGCTGGTTCTGCCCTAGACAACACCCATGAGCTAGGTTTGGATAGCGACGCTCACTCAGAAAAAGACAGTGATCTGCGAATTCTGATTGCCGAAGACAACCTGGTGAACCAAAAAGTGCTGCTGAGAATGCTTCAGCAGTTGGGCTATGACGCGGATGTGGTGTCCAACGGAACCGAAGCGGTCGAAGCCGTTTTGCGCGAAACCTACGATGTTGTCCTGATGGATGTCCAGATGCCGGAGGTGGATGGCATTATGGCGACCCGGATGTTGCGCGATCGCCTGCTGTCTGAGAAGTTGCCCTACATCGTCGCGGTCACGGCAAACGCCATGATGGGCGATCGCGAAGATTGCCTGATTTCGGGCATGGACGATTACATCAGTAAACCGATTCGGCTCGATCAGCTCTCTGCCCTGCTGAAGAAATGCCCCCGACGGGCGATCGCCCAACCCGCCTCCCAGTCTTCTCCCCTGGATGCCCGGTTCATCAACAGCTTCATCGCGGACATGGGCGACCAGGCCGCCGCGATTTTTACAGAACTGATCGACTGCTACCTCACCGAAGCGCCCAAGATGGTCGCTAGCATCCGCAACGCAGGCGCAATGCTCGACACTGCCGCCATCATGCGGACGGCTCATACCTTCAAGTCCAGTAGCGCTGTGGTGGGAGCCACCCGCCTCTCAAAGCTGTGCCGCTATCTAGAAGACACCGCTCACCAAAGCACCCCCGATGAAATTACCGCTCAGATCGACAAGCTGGTCGCAGAATATGAACAGGTTAGCGCGGCCCTGAGGGCGGAACGTCAACGCCTAACACCGGGCTAAAGCGTGGGCCCACGTACATCCACGCCAGTCCGTCGGGGTCGAGGCTCTGCGTCCAGGCGGAGAAATCTTCTTGATACTTGCGGCGGCTGAGGGTGGTGCGGCTGGTGCCGAGTCGCCGGGCCAGCGCCGTCGCCGTCCAGCCCGATTTCTGGCTTGCCGCGTCAGCAGTCAAATCCACATAGAGTTGCCAAATGATCACCGCAATCAAATAGGCAACGAAAATGACTGCTTCCGGCCGCTGCCACAGATCGGATTGGGGCGCTTCTTCTGGTAACACTGCTGCGGGCACTGCGGATGGCCGTGCAGATGGAACATCTGGCGGCACTGCGGCCGGCACTGCAACCGCAGACATTTCACCCGAAGAGGCAACTGGGCCTTCTTCAAACGGCCCCTCTTCAAAAAGGGGTTCGCCAGGGGGTGGGAAGACGTTCAAGCTTTCATCCAAATCGATGGAATCAGTTGCAGGGTCGGGATGCCCCTGAGAGTCGGGCGTTTGAGTCGCAGACATGGGGGAAAGTGCTGGGGAAAGAGCGGCAGGCTGGGACGGAAGATCGGTAGTGGGTTCAGAAACGGATTCAGGAATGGATTCAGAAATGGGTTCAGGAATAGATGTTCCGCCCTCGTCTTGCCTCCATGCTACCGAGTTATGGGGCGCAGGTTGTGTCCAGTTTGTCTGTGTCCAGTTCCTCTGCGGTTCCTGAGACGGCGAGGGTTCTGGCGAAGAATGCTGGGGTGCGTCTGGAGCGAGGGCGATCGCCACCGTTGGGATATAGGGAATATCGAGCTGGCGAATGACCTGATGCACCAACTGAGTCACGGTCGCTTCTTCTACCGGGTGCGATGCCAAAAGCTGAATCTCCAGCCGAATTTCGTGCCGCACCACAGTTGCCGTCACGCCGTAGGGCTTCAGCACATGGTTGAGCAGACTGGTTAACACGGTTGGGTCGCCAGCCTGGGCGAGACGCAAGATTTCCTCAGAAGCCATAGAAGGGATTGGGATCGAGAATAGGAATGAGGGAAAGCAGGCGACAAAGATGGGTATAGATTGTGGGGACAGATTTGTGGGGACAGATGCGGATGTAGCTGAAGAGAGAGCCTGCTGATGACTTCTAGATTTATCACATCAGGGGCAATGCTCACTGTGTCCTGCTCCAGCGCGATGCCTGATCTCTCCTAATCTCTATGGTCGGCGCAGCCGCGCAGCAGGCCCCAACCGCTAAACTCCCAACCGCTAAACCCCCAACCTCTAAACTAGGGCATCCTAGAGAGGGAGGTTCGGCGCTCACGCTCTATTCCCCGCCCCCATAACCCTGAGATTTCCAATGTTAATCGTTGCGCTGTTTGTCTTTGTGGTGTGGATTGCGTCGGTGTGCCTGCATGAGTTTGGGCACGCGCTGGTGGCCTACTGGGGGGGCGATCGCTCGGTCAAAGACAAAGGCTATCTGACCCTGAATCCGCTGAAGTATACCGACGTGGGCACTAGCCTGGTGATGCCGCTGATTTTTTTGATGCTGGGCGGCATTCCCCTCCCCGGCGCAGCAGTGTATATCGACGCATCCAAACTGCGGGGGCGGCTTTGGAAAAGTGCTGTATCGCTTGCGGGGCCGCTGATGACGGCGCTGGTGGCGCTGGTGCTGGCGCTTCCATTTTGGCTGGACTGGGCACCCGCCAGCCCGACGGGTGGCTGGAGCCTGCCCGATCTGCTGCGATCGCCCCTCCCCTTCAGTCCGCTCTGGGCTGCGCTGGCGTTTTTGGTCACGCTAGAAGTTGCAGGGGTGCTGATCAACCTGCTGCCCGTACCGCCGCTGGATGGCTACGGAATTTTAGAACCCTGGCTGCCCGAAACCCTGCGCCACCAGGTCAATCGCTGGAGTCGGTATAGCATGATTGCGCTGTTTGCGATCTTGTGGACCGTGCCAGCGGCAAACCGGGCGCTGTGGGACGGGGTAGACGCGATCGCCAGTTGGCTGGGCGTGCCTGCGGAGTTGTCCTGGCTAGGCTATTCGCTCTTTCGGCAGTGGGGCACGATTTTGCTGCTGGGGGCGCTGGTTGTTGCCGCGATCGTCATGCGGCGATCGCCCCAATTTCAAAATTCGGCTCACTATTGGGGCGGCGGCACAGGAAAACGCGACCCCAGCCTGGATCGATTTCACGCCTCAGCCCAGTATTTGAATTATCTGGTCGAGCAGCAGCGCTATGACCGGGCGATCGCCCTCTGCGACCAGGCCATCAAAAGTGCGCCCCACCGCTACGAACCCTGGCAGACCAAGGGCAATATCTTCCTAAAGGCAGAGCGCTACGCCGAAGCCCTCGCCGCCTACGACCAAGCGATCGCCCTAGAGCCAGACTTCTATGGCGGACACCACGGGCGGGCCCTGGCCCTCCAGCAGTTGCAACAGCCACAGGCCGCGCTGGCATCCTTCGACGACGCTTTGCAGCGATACGAGGCCGACCCCAGCCTGTGGAGCAATCGCGGCTCTCTGCTCTACGAACTTCAGCGCTATGAAGACACGATCGACTGCTGTACCCACGCGATCGCCCTGGAGCCAGACAATGCCCTATTCCACTACAACCTAGCCTGCTGTCATGCGCTGCTAGGGGACTCTGAAACAGCGCTGGACTGCTTAAACCGGGCGATCGCGCTGAATGACCTGTATCGGGCGATCGCCAAAACCGATCCCGACTTCAACACCCTGCACCAGACCCCAACCTTCCAAGCCCTGATGCGCGACACCTAGCAAAACTGCCCAAAAATCCAAAATCCAAACCCTAAAATCCCAAACCTCAACTTTTCTTGTCTCCACCTTTTAAGATTCAATGATGCATTCCGGGAATGATGTGGGCAACATAGTGGCGTGTAATGCTAGCTGGAAAGACCATGGCAAGAGATGCAGGCAACACCCGGAGAACCGCTCGTCGAATTAACGTAGGGCCAAACCCCAGAGTCTTCCGAGATTCACTGAGTAGCAGCGATCGCAATGATTTCTTCCGCTTCGTGGTTCGAGCGCGAAGCAGCTTTGATGGCGAAGTCTTTAACATTCCCCGAAACTCCAACTTCAACTTTCAGCTTCAAAACGCCAACGGCCGAGTCATCGCCCGCTCAACCCGGCCAGGCAACCAGCCTGAAAACATCAACCTAAACCTCGATCCAGGCACCTACTTTGCCCGCGTGTTCTGGCGCAGAGGGCAGGGGGCCTATCGGATGCGCCTCAGCCTCAATCCCGATACAGCCGGAGAAACCCTGGACACCGCCCGCGACCTCGGCAACCTCACGAGTTCCACAGGCGTTGATGAATACATTGGACGCTCCGACCCTGCGGACATCTACCGCTTTACGATAGACGAGCGATTGACCGTCGGCGCGACCCTCACGCCCTTCAGCGCTGGGGCCGAAATCTCGCTCCTGGATGCCAGCGGCAATGTGCTTACGGGCACCTCTGGCAGCGGCACAGAAGCCCGCAGTCTCCAGCGCGTGCTTGATCCAGGCACCTACTTTGTCCGAACTACCCCCCTTCCAGGCGGCAACACGCGCTATAACCTGACGCTGAACGCCGGCCCCGCCCCCGACCAAGGCGGCAACGACTTTGGCAGCGCCTCGGCATTTCCTGGGTTTGGCTTCTTTCCAGCGTCGATTCAGGAGTATGTGGGCAACAGCGACCCGGTTGACTACTACACTTTTACTACAACCATTGCAGGCGATCTGAAGATCGACCTCACCAACATTGCACCAACCGCTGACCTCAACATCACCCTGTTTGACCAGTTCCAGCAGCCGCTGGCTTTCCAGGGCGGCGCTGGCCCCGGCGGCAACGAGCAGATTATCTTCAACAACGCTCAACCCGGTCAGTATTTTGTGTTGGTGCAGACCGCCGGGCCAGGCAATAACTCTACCTACAGGCTGACAGCCGTCCTCACGCCCGAAGACAAATTCGGCGACACCTTTGCGGATGCAACCTCCATTACCGACCCGCTCTCACCGGGAATCCTAACGCCGCTCAGCAATGATCTGGATAATCCCAGCATCTATCAGGATTTTGTGGGGGCAGGCGATGTCGATGTGTTCCGGTTTACCCTGACTGAGCCAAAGAACTTCTTTGCGACCCGCCTCAAGGACTTTACGGGCAACATCACCTTGCAGCTCTTCCAGGCAGGAAACCCAACCCCGCTCTCCGGCGGCGGTTCGGCCCTACGGGGGGCGCTTGGCCCAGGCACTTACTTCCTGCGCGTTTTGGCCGGTGGCCCCACCGATGCCTCGACCTACACCCTGGAGGCTGCCTTCGGCGAGCGTCAGAGCGGTATTATCGTCCGCGACGTGAACCCAGGGGCGCTCGATGCCAACGCTAACTTCCTGACCGACGTGAATGGCGTGCTGTTCTTCGCGGGAACCGATGGGACTCCGGGCGCACCCGTGGGGCTATGGCGCAGTGAAGGCACGCTGAACACAACCGTCAAAGTTGGTTCGTTTACTAACATCACTGGCATCGCGAACGTCAACGGTACGGTCTACATTGCAGGTAGCACGACGCAAACGGGCGTAGAACTGTGGAAGTGGCAGCCGACGGGCGGTTCCTTGGGTACGCTGTCGCTGGTGGCAGACATTGCTCCGGGGCCCGGCCTGTCGTCTTCTCCGACCAACCTGACGGCGGCTGGAAACAACCTATTTTTCTTGGCGACTCCCACGGGTAATCCGGTCGGACGGCAACTCTATTTCAGCAACGGTGGTGCGCCAGTGGCGATCGCCAATGCAGGCGACAGCATCCAAAGCCTGGTCTATGTGCAGGCGACCGATACCCTTTACTACGTCGCAAATCGGACGGGCGTTGGCACCCGACTCCTGTTCCGGATCAACAACGCTTCGACTGCCAACCCAAGCGCTCCCGTATTGCTGGAAAACATCGGCAGTCCATCCTTCTCGCCTCGCTTTGTCGATAGCCTGAAGGTGGTTGGAGGCGATTTGTTCTTTGTCGCTAGCGAAGCAGTTAACACCGAGAACCGCGAACTCCGGCGGATCGCTGCCGATGGCACTGTGTTTACCTACGACGTAGACAATGACCCGAATCAAGCCTCGATTGCTTCGGGTAATCTGAGCTTGGCAGTGGTCGAGTCGGGCGGTAATAGATACGTCTATTTCAGCGCTTCTTTTGAAGATCCTGTTGAAGGCCTTGTTCCTTCATTAACCCGTGTCAACCTGACCAATGGAACCGCTGAGCGAGTCTCGACTAACGTTAGCGGTACTTTTACGGCAAATAACTTGACCGTGTTTGAGGGCAAGGTGTACTTTACAGCAACAACCTCCGCTGAGGGGACGGAACTGTGGGTGACTGACCCGGCAGCGGCCACGTTGCAGGTGACTGCTCTTGATAATCTGGTGCCTGGAGCAGATAGCTCGTCGCCCGCCAATCTAGTGGTGGCTGGCGGCACGCTGTACTTCACCGCAGAGACGGATGCTACGGGCAGAGAACTCTATCGTCTGGATAGCAATGGTTTGCCAGAACTGGCACTGGACATCAACCCTGGGCCGACTTCGTCGAACCTGAATAACCTGATTGCAGCGGGTAATCTGTCGGCGGGTCTGGGGCAACTGTTCTTTGTGGCAGACGATGGCGTGAATGGACGGGAAGTGTGGACGGTGTAGGAGCCGGACTCGACCGTTTGCTTGATTTGCTGGGTCTGCTTGGTAACTAGAGACAAGGGGTTTCGGCCCCTTGTTTTTTTGTCTTTTTGGGTGGAAGCCAGTTGATGGGCCAGAATTCAGTCCGCACAAGCACCGAGCCGATTGTGAGCGGCTGATAAAGTTCAACAAAATCACCGAACACTCCAGACTGTGCTGAAGGCAACACTGGTTGTTGGCAGTGCATCAGGAGTCTCGGAGTGACTAGCTACCCTCAACGAACAGACGGATTTCGCGACGTTGGGTCGGCTCCCTTTCGCAGTCGAGAGTCCGGTAGAACGGTGTATTCCGGGCGGCTGGGCGGCAGGAACCCGCTGGATATCATTCGGCTGCGGGTGGCTCGTCGCAGCCGGGTGACGCTGGATCTGTCTGAACTGAGCGCGGGCGCGATCGCCCAGTGGTTAGATGGGAAAGGAAAAGCAGTGGGGCGATCGCACGTCCTATCCACCCCTGACTCGGTTGCGCTCAGGGTCACCTTCAAACCCGGAACCTATTATCTGAAGCTGTCGGTCAGATCGGGCGTTTCGTCCTATCGGCTGAGTCTGGCGATCGCCCCCCACCCCCGTGCTGCCCAAAAGTCCCTGCGATCTTTTTCAACGCCTCCGGGCGATCGCTTTGCGCTGAAAGTGCTGACGCTGACCAACGACTATCGCCGCCAATACGGGCTGCCTCCGCTGCGGCTGAATCCGGTGCTGAGTGCGATCGCCCAGGCCCACAGCCAGGACATGGCCAGCAACGACTTTTTTGACCATCGCGGGTCCAATGGCTCCACCGTTTTTGACCGCTTTTTGCAGGGGGGCTATGCCTATCGCAGCGGCGGCGAAAACATTGCCGCAGGTTTCAGCACACCAAAAAGCGTGGTGAATGCCTGGATCAAGAGTCCGGGCCATCGAGCCAATTTGCTCACGCCGTTCTTCCAGGAGATGGGCGTTGGATTTGTGCATTTGCCCAGCGACCCCGGCACGATCAAGCTGCGCTATTACTGGACGCAGGATTTTGGCGTGCCCGCACCCTGAGGATCAGCGATATGAACACTTCGAGCGCGTTGCGTAGAAACAGCCGATACTACACTGCGCTATCGCCCTGGCTAGTAAAAATGGCAAACAGTCGATAGAACAGGTTCATGCTGACAATCAGCAGGGGAAACGCAACCCCTGCCAGCGCAATCCAGTTGACCAAACGCCCAGACAGCATTCCCGCCCAGCGCCTGGCCTTGCTGGTGCTGGCTCTGGAAGCTCCCACAAGGTGGCTGGCAGAGGCAAGCAAGAACGAGCCACCCATTCCCAGGACGACGCTTGCCCAAAACCAGGGATTGGTCTGGGAGAAGGAGATGTGATCAAGCCCAATGGCGGGCATTAGCCCAAAGGCAATAAGTTCCAGCGTCAGCCAGATGCCCAGACAGGTGAAAAAGTCGCGTCGTGCGCCTTCGCTCAGGGACAGGTGTTGCATGGGTCAAGGGGAAGAATTGGATCGGGAAGCGATTTTGGATTTTGGATTGGCGATTTTGGATTGCTGAACCAAGGGTTTGTGAGGTTCTTTTTTGACTGTACGCCACGGCGAGAAAATAATCTAGCTGGAATCTAGCTGGGCAGTCGCGTTAGCGTTGCAGAGCAATCTCGCGTCAGTGTTGTGGAGCCATATTGCCAAAATAGCGCCGATACAGCCCATAGCTCAGCGCCACCCGATTTCCGTGCAGATGCACCAGACCCATGCTGCGGAGCTTGAAGGCCTGCATTTGGTCTACTTCGACGGGCGCAGAGGATTTAGCTACTTGGTCAAACGTTGCCGCTAGGTCGGGATGCTCCTGAAGCTGACGCAGCAGGCGATGCAGATGGTTGGCGTAGATGCCGGAATCGGTGGGAGCAGTTTGCCAAAACTCGTCCAGGGTCAAGTCTTGCCGCGCTAGGTGGTAGATGGCACGATGCACCAGGTAGGGATGCCCGCCGACGAGTTCTTGCAACTGTTGCAGATCGGCTGCTGCAAGCGATAACCCATAGCGCTGCGCCAGATCCGTCACCTGCGCCGGAGTGAATTCTTGCAGCTCCACTGCCAGCCCCACGTTAAAGGGTGACTGGTTAATATCGAGCGGCAAATAGACTTCGGTGGAATGCACAATCACCAGCCGCAGGTGTTGCCAGAGGGGATTGCCGCTGTCGCCGTAGGCCGCTTCTTCGTACCATGCCCGCAGCAGTGCAAAAAAGTCGTGGGCAATTTGCGGATGCAGAAACACGTCATCCACCCGATCGAGCGCCAGCACCAGCGGTGCATTCAGATCGGGCAGCAGGCAGTCTTCAAAGTAGGCGGTGCAGTTGCCCTTGCTGCCAAAGGTGGGACTCCAGTATTCTTCAACGCGATGGGGCAGGCGCAGCTTGCGAGTAATCAGCGCACAAAACCAGCGAAGAAAGCCATCTAAATCGTTGAGCGCTTGACTGTCTGCCTGCTGCAAACTAAGGGCGACGGTGTGGATTGGGCGATCGCCCCCTTCCGACAAGCGCCGCGCCTGCTCCAACACGCGCACCATCAGCGAAGTCTTGCCCATCTGGCTGGGAGCTTTGATGCGAATCAGGGCACCCGGTCGCAAAATCTCGTCATAGCAGCGGGTTTCTGACGGGGGGCGATCGACGTAGACCGGAGAATTGAGCGCCACTAGCCCCACCGGGGGGTCGAGATCCTGCGGACGAACCGTGGAGGCTTGAGTAGGGGCTTGATCGGGAGGGGCGATCGCGCTCCTGTCTGCTGTCGAGGGGAGGGGGGTCGCGCCGTTTTGCAACACGGCCGAGCCGTTCGACTGGGCAGCCCGCTGCGACAGCACTGCGACGAGATTCGTCTTGCTCACGCGTTCCCCCAGGCTAGAGGAGAGCAACTGCCACAGCTTTGGCCCGACATCGTGCTTGATATATTCCGGCGTGTAGCCTGTTTCTTCGGCAATCTCGTCATACTTAAAGCCGTGCCATGCGCCCTTTAGCACGGCCACCTCGATATTTTTCAAATGGCGGGACGCGGCCGCCAACACTGCTGCATCGGCAGCCTGAAGCGCGGTTTCAAACAGGATGGGTTGGTTGCCGCTGGATGCTCGGTTGGCATCTGGCAATGGCTCATTCATGGGCGTTTTAGATCACGGCTTCCCTGCTCTGAGCCTAGCCTAATGCAAGAATAAAAACTCAGAGGCTCACGATTGAGATCGTCTACACAAGTTCGTTTATTTTACTCCTTCCCTGCGGCGTGGATTTGCCCCTGGTATACCATTCAGACTATGTTGCGCCCCTGCCCGACAGCCATCGCTTTCCGATGGAAAAGTTCCGGCGGCTTTCGGAGCTTTTGGTTGCAGATGGCGTGGCCCATCCCAGCCAGTTTCACACGCCAGACCTGCCCCCGGTGGACTGGCTGGAGCTAGTGCATACGCCCGATTATGTGCAGCAATATCGCACGGGCACGCTGGATACGCGGGCACAGCGGCGGATCGGTCTGCCCTGGAGTCCGGCACTGGCCCATCGCACCTGCATCGCCGTAGGCGGCACGGTGTTAACCGCAAAGCTAGCGCTGGAGCATGGGCTGGCCTGCAATACGGCGGGCGGCACGCACCATGCCTTCCCCAGTTTTGGGTCGGGGTTTTGCATTTTCAACGACATGGCGATCGCCACTCGCGTCTTGCAACACTTGGGGCTAGTGAAAAAGGTGCTGATCGTCGATCTAGACGTGCATCAGGGCGACGGCACGGCGGTCATTTTTCAAAACGACCCCAGCGTGTTCACCTTTTCCATGCACTGCGAAGTGAACTTTCCCGGCACCAAGCAGCAGAGCGACCTAGACGTGCCGCTGCCAGAGGGCATGGAAGACGACGATTATCTGCGGACGCTGGCAGACTATTTGCCCGATTTGCTGTCGCAGGTGCGCCCCGACCTGGTGTTGTTTGACGCAGGCGTGGATACCCATGTGGGCGATCGCCTCGGCAAGCTAGCCCTGACGGATAGCGGCCTCTATCGCCGCGAGATGCAGGTACTCAGCACTTGCGCCGCCCAGGGCTATCCTGTCGCCTGCGTCATCGGCGGCGGCTATGCCAATGATTTCAACGCGCTGGTGTATCGCCACTCGCTGGTGCATCGCGCCGCCAGCGAGGTGTTTCGGCAATATCGGCTGTGATCCCCCTAAATCCCCCTTAGCTAAGGGGGACTTCCGGAAGGCTCGGTTCCCCCCTTTTTAAGGGGGGCGAGGGGGGATCTGCGATAACTCCAACTCCGACCCGATCCCCCTAAATCCCCCTTAGCTAAGGGGGACTTCCGGTGAGCGGCTCGGTTCCTTTTTAAGGGGGGCGAGGGGGGATCGACCGCTACGCCTCACCGAAGGTCGTGAAGTGCCAGCCCTTGCGCTGGTCGCCTGTGATGTCAAACACGACATGCTTGACGATGGTGTATTCCTCCAGGGCGTAGTGCGACATGTCTTTGCCAAAGCCGCTTTGTTTGAAGCCGCCGTGGGGCATTTCGCTGGCGATGGGCAGGTGGTCGTTGATCCATACGGTTCCCGCTTGCAGCGCCTTTGCCATTCGCATGGCCCGCTGCACGTTCAGCGTCCAGCAGCTTGCGGCGAGTCCGTAGGGCGTGTCGTTGGCCAGGGCGATCGCCTCTTCTTCCGTCGAAAAGCGCTTCACCACCGCCACCGGGCCAAAGATTTCCTCACAGACGCAGTTGGCGGTTTGCGGCGGGTCTACGATGATTGTCGGCGGGAAGTAGAAACCCTTGTCGGGCACGTCGCCGCAGGTAATTACCTGAAGGCCCTGCTGCTTGGCCTCTTCAACGTAGCCCTTCACCTTGTTCAATTGGGCCTGGCTGGAGAGGGGGCCGATGTCCGTGCCTTCGGCAAAGGGGTCGCCCACCTTCACCTGCTTCGACAGTTCCGTAAACCGCGCCAGGAATGCGTCAAACACCGACTCGTGGACATACATTCGAGTGGCGGCGGTGCAGTCTTGTCCAGAGTTGACGTAGGCTCCGACCACCGCGCCGTGGGCAGCGGCTTCGATGTCGGCATCCTCAAACACCACAAAGGGTGCTTTGCCGCCCAGTTCCAGGGTGACGCGCTTGATCATCGGGCTGGCGAGTTCTGCGATGCGCTTGCCCGTGCGAGTGCTACCCGTAAAGCTGATCATGCCGATGTCGGGGTGGGTGCAGATGGCTTCGCCGACTTCTACACCGCCCGTGACGATGTTGATCAACCCGGCGGGCAGTCCCGCTTCCAAGGCGATCTTGGCCATCTCGATCGTCGTGGTGGGCGTGTTGGGGGCAGGCTTGAGGACGATTGCATTGCCAGCGGCGATCGCCGGCGCAATTTTCCACACCGCCATCATCAGCGGATAGTTCCACGGGGTGATCGCGCCAATCACGCCGATCGGCTCCCGCCGCAGCAGGCTGGTGTAGCCGCCGACATATTCCCCCGCGGCCGCCCCTTCCTGCCGCCGCACCACCGACGCAAAATAGCGAATATTGTCAATCGAGAAGGGAATGTCGCCGTTGATCGTCAGCTTCAGCGCCTTGCCCGCGTTCTTGCTTTCCAGGTGAGAGAGTTCCTCGCTCTTGGCTTCCAGCAGGTCGGCAAATTTCATCATGGCGGCGCAGCGCTCGCCGTAGGACAGCGCAGCCCAACCGGGTTGAGCCGCTTTCGCCGCTGCCACGGCCCGCTCTACGTCTGCGGTGGTGCCCATCGCCACGGTTGCAAAGACTTCGCCCGTGGCAGGGTCGATCAAGTCCTGACTGCCGCTGCTGACTAGCTCTTCGCCAATTACCATCGGGTAGTGAACTAACTTTTCTGTCGTAGAAACCATAAAAACCTCGGTTCGGGGTAAAAATCCCAAAAAGCTCGTCAATTGCGTTTCGTTGGGCATCTTGCGCTATCGGGACAGGGCGCGATCGCCCCATTGATCGAGCGATCGCCCCGTTGAATCCTTCCGCTAGCTTCGCCAATCTGTTCTGCCAATTTGTACAGATAGCCAATTTGTACAGATAAACGATCGCGACTCCCAGCGGAGTCTAGCTGTATACCACCCTAATATCTGTCGGCAAAAGTGGGGGAGGAACGTCATATTTTTTTGTGGCGCTGGGTGTTGGGCGACATTTCTCCTCATGGGGAGGATGCGCTACAGTCTTTACGCAGATTACGCATTACAAATTACGCATTGCAGATTACGCATTGCAAATTACGCACGCAAATTACGCACGCAGATACCCATTGCACAGTGACCTTCGCAGGAGCAGCGGCATGACATCCCACTCTTCTAAAGCTGAAGTCCAGCGGCTCGATGCCGCCAACGCGAAAACTGCCGCCTGGAAAAAATGGGGCCCCTATCTCAGCGAGCGGCAGTGGGGCACGGTGCGCGAAGACTATAGCCAGACGGGGGATGCTTGGGGCTATTTCAGCCACGACCAAGCGCGATCGCGGGCCTATCGCTGGGGCGAAGACGGGTTGGGCGGCATTTCCGACGATCAGCAGCAGGTTTGCTTTGGGCTGGCGCTGTGGAACGGGCAGGATGCGATTTTGAAAGAGCGGCTGTTTGGGCTGACCAACAGCGAAGGCAACCACGGCGAAGACGTGAAGGAGTATTACTTCTATCTCGACAGCACGCCGACGCATTCCTATATGAACTTTCTCTACAAATATCCGCAGGCGGCCTTTCCCTACGGGGATCTGGTGCAGACCAATCGCCACCGCAGCCGCCTGGAATTGGAATACGAGCTGATTGACACGGGCGTATTTGATGAGCAGCGCTATTTTGATGTGTTTGTGGAATACGCCAAGGCGACCCCAGAGGAACTGCTGATCAAAATTACGGTGCAGAATCGCGGGCCTGAAGCGGCGACGCTACATGTTTTGCCGACCCTGTGGTTTCGCAACACTTGGGACTGGTTTCCCGAATCGCCGCCCAAGCCCCGCCTTCATCAACTGAATGGGCAGGCGATCGCCGCTCTGCATCCAGACCTGGGAACGCGCTACCTGTATAGCGATCGCCCCGTTTCCGCCCTGTTTACCGAAAATGAAACTAATCAAGAGCGTGTGTTTGGTTTGCCCAACGCCTCGCCCTACGTGAAAGATGCGTTTCACCGCTACGTGATCAGCGGCGACGTGGAGGCGGTCAATCCTGAGAAAACGGGCACTAAGGCGGCATTTCACTATGTCCTGGAGATTCCAGCCGGGGGTGCGGAGATGATCCAGCTAAAACTGGGCGATCGCCCGCTAGAACCAGCGTCGATTGGGTTTGGCCCAGCGTTTGACGAACTCATGCACACTCGCATCGCAGAAGCAGACGAATTCTATGCCGAGATTATTCCCGAATCCATGTCGGACGATCAGCGCAACGTGATGCGGCAGGCATTCGCGGGGATGCTCTGGACAAAGCAATATTACTATTACCCCGTGCGGGCCTGGCTGCATGACGAAATCTTGCCGCCCGACTGCAAGGTACGGATTCCCTCGCGGAACCGTGAGTGGTTTCATCTGGAGAGCGCAGATATCTTATCTATGCCCGACAAATGGGAATATCCCTGGTTTGCGGCGTGGGATTTGGCGTTCCATACGCTGGTGCTGGCGGCGGTGGATATGGAGTTTGCCAAAGACCAACTGCGGCTGATGACCCATCAGGTTTATCTGCACCCCAATGGGCAAATTCCCGCCTATGAGTGGAACTTTAGCGACGTGAATCCGCCCGTCCACTGCACGGCGACCTGGCAGGTGTATCTGATCGACAAGGCGCGGAACCACGGCAAGGGCGATCGCCCGTTTTTGGAAAGTATGTTCCACAAGCTGCTGATGAACTTTACCTGGTGGGTCAACCGCAAAGATTCCTCTGGCAACAATGTCTTTGAGGGCGGCTTTTTGGGGCTGGACAATATCGGCGTGTTTGACCGCAGCGCCCCGCTACCCACAGGCGGCACGCTAGAACAAGCCGACGGCACAGGCTGGATGGCCATGTTCTGCCTGGATATGCTGTCGATCGCCCTAGAACTGTCTACCGAAAACCAGGTTTACGAAGAACTGGCCTGCAAGTTTTACGAGCATTTCATGTATATTGCTGGTTCGATGGATCGCATCGGGCAAAACGACGATGAGCTATGGGACGAAGACGACGGCTTCTATTACGACGTGCTGCGGTTTCCCAACGGCTACGCCACGCGCCTCAAAGTGCGATCGATGGTGGGGCTGATTCCGCTGTTTGCCTCGTCTGTTTTTGATGAAGGTATTCTCAAAAAGCTGCCTGTGTTTGCGGCTCACGTTGCCCGGTTTACCCAGGAATATGCCAAGCATTTGGACAACCTTAGCGATCCGCGCAAACTCGGCGTTGCGGGTCGTCACCTGCTGTCTCCCGTGAGCGAGGACAAGCTCCGCCGCATTTTGCAGAGAATGCTGGATGAATCGGAGTTTCTCAGCGACTATGGCATTCGCGCCCTGTCTCGCTATCACAAAGACCATCCCTACATCTTCAACGTAGGCAGCACGCCCTATCGGGTGGACTACGAGCCAGCAGAGTCTTCGACGAACCTGTTTGGCGGCAACTCCAACTGGCGCGGGCCCATCTGGATGCCCGTGAATTCGCTGATTACTCAATCGCTCCGCAAGATGTATGCCTACTATGGCGACGATTTTAAGGCCGAGTGCCCCACCGGATCGGGCAACTGGCTGACGCTGTGGGACATTGCCAACGAAATTGACCTGCGTCTCAGCCGCATTTTTCTCCGCAACGAGCAGGGAGAGCGTCCGGTCTATGGCGAGACTTCGATATTTCAGAATGATCCGCACTGGCGCGACCTGATGTTGTTTTACGAATACTTCCACGGCGACAATGGCGCGGGCATCGGCGCAAGCCACCAGACAGGCTGGACAGGTTTGGTTGCCCGACTGATGACGATGCCTTCGACCAAGAATCCTCAAGAAGTGCTGGAACACGGTTTCTTAACCGTGACGCTGGATAAGGAGGGCGTTGCCTGACCCCAGCGCCGATCGAGTGGGGATTGAACCTCTTGTGTGAACCATTGGGCGGCACCGCTGCCCGACGATTCACGCTCTCAGAAAAGCATTCATGAGGTCTATTGTTTTTTGGGATTATCTTTTGGGGATTTTCGGGATTTTGGGGTGGATCAGGATGATGCGTTGGCCGATGCGCCAGAGTCGCTGTTGGGATGGCGCTGGCTCACCTGCTCGACAAAAAACTCTTCGAGCGATCGCCGCGCCAGGTTCATCCCCACCAACTGCCCGCGCATTAGCTCCAGACTGGCGATAAAGTCCTGCGGGTGGCCGTGCAAATGCCCCTGCCACAGCCCCTCTTTGAATTCCAGATCGGGAATCCACTGCTGCAAAACGTTGGGCGTGCTGCCGCTGACTTTGACGAAATAGCGGTCGGCGGTGCCCAGTAGTTCTGTCAGCGTGCCGATGGCAATGAGTTCGCCTTGGCACAGGATGGCAATGCGATCGCACACCTTTTCTACATCAGACAGGACATGGCTATTAAAGAAAATCGTTTTGCCCTGGTCTTTCAGCAGTTGGATAATTTCGCGGATTTGGTAGCGGCCGAGCGGGTCTAGCCCCGACATCGGCTCGTCTAAAAACACCACTTCGGGATTGTTGATTAGCGCCTGAGCCATGCCAACTCGCTGCAACATGCCCTTGGAGTATTGCCGAAGCTGCTTTTTCTCCGCAGCAGCCCGCGACAGCCCCACTAGGTCAATCAGTTCGGGAATGCGCTTGCGCTGCACGTCGGCGGGAATCTGGAACAGCCCAGCGGCATATTGCAAAAACTCGCGCCCGGTCAGGTAGTCGTAGAAGTAGGGATTTTCCGGCAGATAGCCGACTCGCTGCTTGACAGAGCGATCGCCCAGCGGCTTGCCCAGCAGCAGCCCGCGCCCCGCCGTGGGTCGAATAATGCCCAGCAAAATTTTCAGCAGCGTCGTTTTGCCTGCGCCGTTTTGCCCCAGCAGCCCGAAGGTTTCCCCTTCGTAGATTTGCAGCGAACAGTCTTTGAGGGTCGAAATTTTTTGGTTGAGCCAGAAGCCCGTGCGATAGACCTTGCGGAGATGAGAGGTCAGCACGACCGCAGGGCGATCGCTAGGACTAGACAAGGCAGCAGGAGGAGACGAATCCATCGGAATAGCTGAGGGGACGGCATCTGCAAGAAGCTGTACTCAATCTTAGACCAGGACAGGGGTGGTGAACCCTCCCGCATATCTTCCAGAGAACCTTCTAGAAAATGCAGGAAAATGGGATGGTTTTGCAAATATTTTGCGAAAAAGCTTGTAGCTCAAGCAGATTTAAATCCTACCCTGGGGTATTGTGCAAACATCAGCGCTACTGTTAGGGCCATCGTAGCAACGGATGGCGATCGCCCAAGTCTTGCTTCAAGCTCTGCGGATGATCGGGCGATTAGCCTGCGGCTGGCTGAGTTTGACCACACGCCCCAACGCTTACCTTCTATAAAAATCTGTGACCCTTCCCGCCCGATCGGTGATTTCCCCCCGCCCTCTCCGATTCGCACAGCTCAGTTTCGCCTATGTTTGGAAACAGGGCGCTGTTGCTGTTGCGTACTACGCTGCGGCTCAGTTTTCAATTGCCTACGCCACACTGCCCGACGCTGCCTCCACGCCCGTCTGGTTTGCAGGGGGCATTGCGGTGGGGGCGATGCTCGCCTACGGAGTCGAACTTTGGCTTGGCATCTTTGCCAGCATTCTGGTGCTGGAGTTTATCTTCTTTAAGGGTTGGGAAAGTACCAACAGCCTAATGCTGGCGATCGCCGTCACCTTCATCGCCACGCTGGGCAAGGTCATTGCGGCAGTGTGGAGCGATCGCCTCACCCAATCCCGCTCTCCCCTAGACTCGCCGGCCGATGTGGTGCGGTTTATCCTGGCGGCGTTTCTCAGCCATCTGCCGATTGGGATGCTCTGCGCGGCGCTGGTTTGCAACTTTGGCAAAGCGCCCTGGGCCGCCTATCGCCAGATCTTTATCACCTGGTGGCTAAGCGATGCCTTTGGAATCGTCCTGGTGGCTCCGCTGCTGTTGGCCTGGAGCAGCACGCGATCGCTCGATTTGTTCCAGTTTCGCAACGCTATCCGGCAGCACTGGCTAGAAGCAGCCGTTATGGTGGTGCTGGTGATTGGCATCAGCGAAGTGGCGCTGGTGGGCAAATACCCTGTGGAGTATCTGCTGATTCCGGTGATTGTGTGGGCGGCGTTTCGGTTTCGGTCGCCGGGAGCCACGCTGGTGATGGTGCTGCTGTCGCTGCTGGCGGTGATTAGCACGGCAAAGGGCCTGGGTTCCTTTGCCCGCAGTTCGATGAACGAGTCGCTGCTGGTGCTTCAGTCGTGCATCGCGGCGATCGCCCTGACGACGCTGCTCCTGTGCGCCGTGCTGTACCAAAACGACCAGTCCAAACAAGCGCTGCGAGACGCAAATCATAGCCTGGAAGACCGGGTGCAGCAGCGCACAGCAGAACTGGCCCAAGCCAACGCGGCAATTGTGGATTTGAACGAGCGGCTCAAGCAAGAAAACCTGCGAATGGCAGCCGAGCTGGACGTGGTGCGCCAGATTCAGGGCCTGATCCTGCCCACGCCAGAGGAACTGAGCGCAATTCAAACGCTGGACGTGTCTGCCTTGACTGACCTGACCGATGAAGACAGCACCGACTATTTTGACGTGGTGGAAACCGACGGCATCGTTACCCTCAGCATTGGCATCGTGGGCGGGCGCGGCCTGGAAAGCGGCGTGCTGATGCTGATGGTGCAGACGGCCGTGCGGACGCTGGCAGAATTGCGCGATCGCAGTTCGGTGCGCTTTTTGCAAACGCTGAACCGGACGCTGTATAAGAACATCGAGCGCCTCAGCGCCCAGCGGCAGCAGCTGACCCTGGCCGTGCTGAATTATCTCAACGGCAGCCTCAGCGTCAGCGGGCAGCATGAAGATCTTGTGGTGGTGCGGGCTTCGGGGCGCGTCGAGCGGGTCAGCATGACCGAGCTGATTCTGCCGCTGGGGCTGGAGTTTGACATCACCGCCTTCACCAAACGCGCCTCCGTTGAACTGCAACCGGGCGACGGCATTGTGCTATATACCAGCAGCCTGCCCAGCGCCCTAGATGAAAATGGCGTGATGTATGGTCTTGATCGCCTATATCGCGTCGTGGGTCAGCATTGGGCCCAGCCAGCCAGCGCGGTTCACCGAGCCGTCATTCAGGACGTGCGCCAGCACATGGGGCAGGAAAACGTGCTGGATAATCTGTCGCTGCTGGTCTTGAAGCGCCGCCTGTAGGTCAATGCAGGGCCGCTGAGCGGTAAAATAGGCGATCGCTGTGCGTCTCCATCCAGCGCCCAGACCAAATCCCTAATCTCTAAACCCAGACTCCTGAACTATGACCCAGACCTACCGCATCACCCTCCTCCCTGGCGACGGCATCGGCCCCGAAATCATTGCGGTGGCGGTCGATTTGCTAAAAAAAGTGGGGCAACAGCTTGACCTCCGCTTCGAGTTTCAGGAGGCGCTGCTGGGTGGGGCGGCCATCGACGCAACGGGGAGTCCCCTCCCTGCGGACACGCTGGAACTCTGCAAAAACAGCGATGCCGTGCTGCTGGCGGCGATTGGCGGCTACCAGTGGGACACGCTGCCCAACGACCAGCGGCCGGAACGCGGCCTGCTGGGGCTGCGGGCTGGGCTGGAACTGTTTGCCAACCTGCGCCCCGCTAGCATTTTGCCGCAACTGGTCGATGCCTCCAGCCTCAAGCGCGAGGTGGTGGACGGCGTGGACATTATGGTGGTGCGAGAGCTAACGGGCGGTATTTACTTTGGGCAGCCGCGGGGCATCTTTACCAGCGAAACGGGCGAACGGCGCGGTGTAAACACGATGGTCTACACCGAGTCGGAAGTGGAGCGGATTGGGCGCGTCGCCTTTGAAGCCGCCCGCAAGCGCCGCAAACAGCTCTGCTCCGTAGATAAATCCAATGTGCTGGAAGTCTCGCAACTGTGGCGCGACACGATCACGAAACTGGCGGCCGACTATCCCGACGTGGAGCTAACCCATATGTACGTGGACAATGCGGCCATGCAGCTTTTGCGAAACCCCAAGCAGTTCGACACGATTGTTACGGGCAACCTGTTTGGCGATATTCTTTCCGACGCGGCGGCCATGCTGACGGGCAGTATCGGCATGTTGCCGTCTGCCAGCCTTGGCTCCTCCGGCCCCGGCCTGTTTGAACCCGTCCACGGCTCTGCCCCGGATATCGCAGGTCAGGACAAGGCCAATCCTCTGGCGCAAGTGCTGAGCGCGGCGATGATGCTGCGTTATGGGCTGAACGAACCGCAGGCGGGCGATCGCCTCGAACGGGCCGTCCTTAAAGTCCTCGACCAAGGCTACCGCACGGGCGATATTATGTCCGACGGCATGACCCTGGTGGGCTGCAAGGCGATGGGCGAGGCGTTGCTGGCGGCGCTGGAAGACTAGCAGGTTGCCCTCATCCCCCAACCCCTTTTCCCAAGTCGCAAGCAGGGGAGTAAGGGGAAGGCTTGAAGTCCCTCTGTCGCTCTGGGAGAGGGATTAAGGGTGAGGGGAATCAGCAACGTTGCACATCCCGTTGCTTAATCCGGCAGCGTCAGGGCCAACTGGTAGAGGTCGCGGCGGGGGAGTTGGGTCTGCTGGGCAAGCTGGCGGCTGGCCTGGGAGCGGGAGAGTCCTTGCTGCATCAGAGCAGCAAGTTCGGCTTTGAGGGCGGCTTCCGACAAAACGACGGGGGCGGCTATGCTGCCGGCCAGCAGGACGGTGTATTCGCCCTGGGGGTCGCGGGTTTCGTGGTGGGCGATCGCCTCCTGCACCGTGCCGCGCCAAAATTCTTCGTGCAGTTTGGTCAGCTCCCGCGCCAGCACAATGGGGCGATCGCCGCCAAAGGTTTCCGAAAAATCCGTCAGGGTTTGCCGCAGGCGGTGGGGCGACTCGTAAAACACCAGCGTTCGTGATTCGGACTGGAGCGCAGCGAGGCGATCGCGCCGCTCTTTCCCCTTGGCCGGCAAAAATCCCTCAAACACAAACCGATCGGTGGGCAGTCCAGCGGCACTGAGGGCCGTCACCACGGCGCTGGCTCCCGGAATCGGCACCACGGGAATCCCTGCCTCGACGCAGGCCGCCACCAGTTCATAGCCCGGATCGGAAATTCCCGGCATTCCGGCATCGCTGACCAGCGCGATGGACTTTCCCTGCTTTAGGCGGGCAAGCAGTTCCGGCAGGCGGCTGGTGCGGTTGTGGTCGTGATAGCTGATCTGCGGCGTGGTGATCTGGAAATGCTGGAGCAGCTTGCCCGTGTGGCGGGTGTCTTCGGCGGCGATCGCCTCCACCTCCCGCAAAATCCGCACTGCCCGAAAGGTCATGTCTTCCAAATTCCCGATGGGCGTAGCGACGACGTAGAGCATTTTAGAAATTTCAAAGGCAATCTGGGTCAGCGACTCGCACCGAGCTAGTTTCAATCTAAGCCAACCCCGGCGGTAGGGGTTCTCCGCAGCGCTGATGCACAGTGGCGATTTTCTCAAATAGCCAGGGATGGGCCGTCCGATAGTGGGGCAGCAGGGCCAGCGGACTGAGCAGGGCCGCGGTGGTCAGGTCGGCGGCGGTGATCTGGCTTCCCACCCAATACTCGCGGTCTTTCCAGTGCTGCTGGAGGTAGTGGAGGGCATCGGCCAGGCGATCGCCCGCCAGCCTGACCCGCGCTGCATTCATGCCATACTGGCGGCGCACGATGGCAATCACGGCCTGGCTCATCAGCGACGGGTCGATGGACTTGCCCGCGCCCGCACGATAGTCGTAGTAAACAAAGCGGGTGGCAACGCCGATGCTCTCGTCGAGCCAGTCTTCAAGCTGCTTCACCTGGCTGCGCTGAACCGGATCGGCGGGATAGAGCGGCGGGTCGGGCTGGTGCTGGTCGAGAAATTCAAAAATGTGGCTAGAGTCGGCGATCGCCCTTGGCTGCCCCTCTAGCTCTGGCAGCAGCACAGGCACGGTGGTAGTCCCCGTCAGCGGCTTTAGCTTCAGCGCGTGCAGCCCCGGAGTCAGATTTTCCACCGTAAACGGCAGTTGCTTATAGCCCAGCGCCAGCCGAGCTTTGCGGCAATAGTGGGAGGTGCTGAATTGCAGCAGGTGCATGGGTCTTGGGCCAATAAAAATCCACGGCAGATGCCTCTCTCAGCATACGCGCATTGGAATACACGCATTGCCCTAATTCCAGAGGGGCGATCGCCGTGGATGGCTGATCGAGATGAAAGTCAGGTGAATGAAGCTAGAACACGAGAATGCGCTGAGTTAGCCAATACCAGCGATAGGCAGCCAAGCGATGAGTCAACAGTGAATGCGAAACGGCGAATGCGAAACGGCAGGCTAACTCCCAACAAACTACGGCGTGGTCGTTGGCGAAGGCGCGGGCGACTCGGTGCCAGCGGGCGACTCGGTGCCAGCAGGCTCACTGCCACCACCGCAAGCACCCAGCATAGCTGCCAAACCCAGCGTGCAGACCAAAGCAACTAGCTTCTTGTACATTCGTAGCTCCTCATTCGTAGGGGTTTAAGTGTATAGAAAAACATCCGAGAGGCTCGGAAGCAAAGCACTGTCTGCGTTTCAGACAGTCGGCACTTTACCGCAGGTGAATGAACAAAAACGAGCCAAATCAGTTCTATCAGATCCCGTGAACAATGTGTCTCAGCCAACAATCAGAGGTTTTAATCGGTCGCAGGGCATAACTTCGGGTTGCCCCATCACTTGAATATTTCAGGTGAATATTTCAGGTGAATACTTCAGGCTGTCTTGGCTGGATCGATTCCAGCCCGTTTTGGGAACGCTGAAGGCAGTCGCTGGCAACCGAATGACCCAAAGCGACCCACATTCAAGTTCTGCCTCAAGCTGTTTCGGTCTGGCCAGCCATCCTCCAGCAAACAAGCTTTAGAAAATGGCGAAAACGGTTCCAGACCTTCCCAGCTTGCATAAGATGTAAGGCAGATATCAGGTATCGCTTCCTTCACGAGTTCCCTGGACAGCATGGCACGGACGGGTGGATCATCGCGCACAAACCCAGCAAAGAAATCCCGGCTTCCCTCCGGGCGGACGCTGCTGCAATGGCTCAACCTGCGGCCAGAGGAAAGCGAGCGCACCTTTTTGATGTTTGCCTTCTACACCGCCACGTCGATTGGCGTGCTGTGGCTAGAGGTCAGCATTGCCGCCCTATTTTTGGATGAATATGGCGCAAACTCGCTGCCCTGGATCTACATCGTCAGCGCAGGCATTGGCACGGTTCTGGGCTTCTTTTACTCGCTGCTGCAAAAGTTTCTGCCGCTGCGCCAGGTGATTGTGGTGATCGCGGTGCTGATGGCGCTGCCGCTGCCGCTGTTTCGGCTGGGGCTGGCGATGCCGCTGATGATGGGCTACAGCGTGTTTCTGATGCGGCTGTGGATGGAGGCGATTTATGTACTCAATGAGCTGACGACCTCGATCACGGCCAACCAGTTGTTCAACATTCGCGAAATCAAGCGAGCCTATCCCATGATTAGCAGCGGCGTGCTGCTGGCGGATGTGCTGAGCGGGCTGTCGCTGCCTGTGCTGCGATCGCTCGTGGGGCTAAATAACGTCGTGCTGCTAGCGGGGGCCATGCTGATGATCGGGGCAGGCATTCTCTATCGCCTCAGCCGCTCCTACAGCCAATTCTTCCCCGATTCGCCCCGGCGACTGCTGCAAGAACGCCAGCCCGACTTCACCACGCGCCGACTGCGGCGACCCCTCCAGCGGTATGTGGTTCTGCTGGTGGCGTTTTTTGTGATGGCGCAGGTGCTATGGCTGCTGCTGGATTTTCAATATCTGGCGCAGCTAGAGCGACGGGTCAGCGGCGAGCAGCTTGCCGACTTTTTGGCCTTTTTCAGCGCAATTTTGGGGACGTTTGAACTGCTGGTGCAGTGGTTTGTCTCCAGTCGGGCGATCGAGCGGTTGGGCGTGTTTGTGGTGACGATGGCCCTGCCTGCACTGATCTTCATCATCAGCCTGGTGTCGATGATGGGCTGGCTCAGCCTGTTTGTCGGTATGGTGATTTTGAAATTTGCCGATGAACTGCTGCGCTATACCGTGCTGGCCAGTACCGGCCCAATTCTGTTTCAGCCTGTGCCGGACAACGTTCGTAGCCGCGTACAGTCCATCGTGCGGGGCATTGCCGAGCCGTTTTCCTCTGGGCTGACGGGCGCGGGTATGTTAACGACGCTGTGGCTGTGCCAACACGTCTTCAGGGGCAGCGACCCGGTCGCGCTGCAAGATGCCGAAAGCCTGGTGTTCATGTTCCAGATTATGCTGTGCGGGGCGCTGTGGTTTGTGACGGTATGGCTGCTGCGATCGCGCTACGTCGATTTGCTCGTGATCAGTGCCGACCGGGGCGAACTCAGCCTGTCCGATGTGGATCTGCGGACATTTAAGCGGGCGGTAATCGAGGCGCTGGGCAAGGGAACCGATGCCGACAAGCAATCTTGCATTGAACTGCTCAGCCATATCGACCCGAAAGGCGTGGGCGAGGTGCTGGCTCCGATGCTGTCTGACTTTTCGCCCGCGCTCCAGCGCCAGAGCCTGCTGGTGATGACGGAAAACCCCAACCCGCTGTTTTTGCCACTGGTGCGATCGCTCATCGAACAACCACTGCCGCCCGATGTGCTTTCCATCGCCCTGCGCTATATCTGGCTGACGGACCCCGACCCCGATATCGAGCGGCTACGCCCCTACCTCAACCCGTCGGCTGATCCCGAAGTGCGGGGCACGGCGGCCTCCCTGATGCTGCGGCGGGGCACACTCGAACAGCGGGCCGAAGCCACCGACACGCTGCGGCGAATGCTGACCCACAAGCGCGAACGAGAGCGGGTGATGGGCTGTCGGGCCCTGGGCGAGGCGCTGTACCTGCAAGCTTTGCGAATCTACATCGAGCCATTGCTGCGGGACGAGTCGCTGCGGGTGCGCTGTGCCCTGCTAGAGGCGATCGCCGCCACCCGCACCGAAGAATACTACCCCTCGCTGCTGCGGGCGCTGCAATTCAAATCGACCCGCGAAGCCGCCATGCAGGCGCTGACTCGCCTGGGCGACGACGCAATTCCGCTGCTGATAGCGCTGGGCAAAGATATCTACAAACCCGAAATCATTCGCGCTTGCGCCTGGAAAACGCTGGGGCGCATTGGCACGCCCGACGCGGTTCGCGCCCTAGTTCGCAACCTGGAAACCGCCTGGGGGCCTAGCCGCCGCACCATTCTACGAACCCTCTTGAAAATTCCTAACGAAATTGGCATTGACGCAGCAGCCGACGAATTGGGGCGGAGTGGCGTAGAAGAATTGATCAACCTGGAGCTAATGCTGATTGGGCAGGTCTATGCCTGTCTACTGGATTTGCCGCCGGAGCGGGTGCCGGGGCAAACCGCCGACCTGCTGCGCCGCGCCCTCAGCGATTTGCAAGACGATGCCCGCCAGCGCCTCTTTTTGCTGATGCGACTGCTGTATCCCTCCAGCGCAATTCAGGCCGCCGCGTTTAACCTGCAATCCCATTCTTCGGAAAGCGTGGCGCGGGGGTTGGAAATTCTGGATAACACGCTCGATATCCAGAGCAAGCGGGCGCTGCTAAGCATTCTCGATAGCCGCCCCGATTTGGAAAAGCTGGAAAGCCTGGATGAGTTTGTGGACTATCAGCCCCTATCGCCGAGCGATCGCCTGCGATACCTGCTGGATCTGCGCCATTTTCTGTCCGATTGGGCCTTAGCTTGCAGCGTCCACGTCGCCCGTGAAAATCGCTGGAGCCTCACACCCGCTCAGATTATGGCCTGTCTGCAACATCCCACAGGGTTTGTGCGGGAGGCAGTGGTGGCCTATTTAGAAGTGGCCTCGCCGCGCACGCTGCGGGAGTTGCTACCTATGCTCCGCCGCGACCCCAATCGACTCGTCGCTGCCCAGGTCGAGCAACTGTTGCAGCGGTACAGCGCGGTTTCCACTCACAATGGCAACGGCAAGGTTCTCACCCATCCTGCAACACCGCCCGACCCACCGCCGCGTTTCAACCCACCCCGCCCGCCAGACCTGCCGATGGGCTGGGAGCCGACTTGACCGTTTCCAGGCAAAACTCGATGCGCAAACTGATTAGGCTCAGTGAGCCTAGCAAGTTTGAGTTCAGCAAATTTAGCGAGTTCAACCTTGGTTTCATGCGGTTCAATAGACGTTCATGCTTCTTTCCTTCATGGTTCTTTCATGTGTCTTTCATGGATCTTTCATGTTCATCGCTCTTCAATGAACGACTCGACGAGCGAGCCATCAGGCTGGCTCCGGCTGTAAATTTTCCTTTCGGTCGTGATTCAGCGAAATTTCTGGACAAAAGATGAATAGAATTCTCTGCATGGGCAACCTACGGATAGAACAGACAACACGCAGGGACTCACGCGCTGAGGACTGGGCATTTGGGAGCGGATGCTACAGGCTTTGGGTCGGGGTAGGGTTCACATTGGTATGCTGACGAGCGTTGATCGCCTTCTATTTGTGCGCGGTGTCCCCATTTTCAAAGAACTGCGGGACGACTTTTTGGTGCGCCTCGCTTCCATCATGGACGAGCAAGAATTTCCGCCGCAGCACACAATTGTCAGCCAGGGACAGGAGGGGCGATCGCTCTATATTTTGGTAAAAGGTAGTGTGCGCGTCCATGCGGACAACCAGGAAATTGCCCGGCTCGACAAGGGCGCGTGCTTCGGGGAAATGTCGGTGTTTGACGCGGAGCCGCGTTCTGCCTCTGTCACGACCATCGACCGCTGCGAGTGTCTGACGTTAACCCAGCAGCAGCTTTATGAGGCAATCGAAGAAACCCCCAGTATTGCTGTCAATATCATTCGTCTGCTGTCGCGCCGCATCCGCGAACAAAACCAGAAAATTAACAAACTCCAAAACGGCAGTATCAACCGTCGCCTGTCTGATGGAATCTATCAAAAACTGACTGGTGTTTGAGTCGGGACGCGGCACGAGGAGGCTGAGGGACGAGGTTAAGGGCGAGCGGACTGGCTAGATGACCCCCTAGATGGCTTGCCTAGATGACTTGCCTAGATGGCTTGCCTAGATGGCTTGCCTAGATGGCTTGCCTAGATTACGAAGTTCTGCGTGCTGAAGCTGGCGATCGACGTGTTGTTGATCTGGGCGATCGCCACGAAGTCTTTACCTTCGCCCGCACCATCGGAGTCGATCAGCACCTGAGTTGCAGTGCCCGCCTGCGCCAGCTTGACAAACTCCCGCAGTTGCTGGAACGGCGTGCCGCCTCCGCCAAACGCGGGCTGTTTGAAAATGCCCCGCAGGTCAATCACATCCAGTTGGCTAAAGCCCAGAATCGTGTCGATGCCTTCGTTGAGGCTATTGAATACGTACATATTCTTGCCGCCGCCGCCCGCCAGCGTGTCGTTTCCTAGCCCACCAATCAGCACGTCGTCGCCGGCCTGCCCAAACAGGCGATCGTCGCCTACGCCGCCTACAAGCTGGTCGCCGCCATTGCCGCCGCGTAGTACATCATTTCCTGCGCTGCCGCTGACTAAATCGTTGCCGCCCAGGGCCTTGACGGTATCGTTGCCGCCGCGAGCCAAAATGCGATCGCTCTTATTGCTTCCCTTGAGGCGATCGGCGCGGTTTGTCCCGTTAATCCGCTGCGGCCGCCTGCCCAGTTGGAACAGGACGGGCGTGCCCAACTCCCCATTTGGCGCAGGGGGAATATCCTCAGGCTGAGGGAATCTCAAGTCGTCGAAAGCCATTTGCCAAGTGTCGAAGGCGGCTTGTGCCAGCGGGTTGCCCGCCAGATCGGTGATGTCGTTGACATCCAGCGTCAGTTGATAGCGACCTGTTCGACCCGTTGAGAACTGTAGCCCGCGCAGGATAAAGGTCTGGTTGTCGATGGTGGACAGGGTT
Source organism: Thermoleptolyngbya oregonensis NK1-22 (assembly GCF_032705245.1). Lineage (GTDB taxonomy): Bacteria > Cyanobacteriota > Cyanobacteriia > Elainellales > Elainellaceae > Thermoleptolyngbya > Thermoleptolyngbya sichuanensis. The sequence continues at coordinate 4,409,578 of NZ_CP053540.1, read as the reverse complement.
GCGGCCACCAGCGGGGCGATCGCCCCATCCCGGCTCAGCAGCAGGTCAGACAGGTCAAAATTGCGGACGACTTCGCTAAACCGAATCGTGATGGTATCCACCGCAATGCCAGGGCGCGGATCGGGTGTGACATCGACAATATCGGCTGTGGGTGCGGTTTTATCAATGGTGTAGCGGGGTGTTCCAGTAAACGGAGCCAGCAGCACGCCATCGTCCGCATCTTTAATCGTCTTGTCGTTTAGCACCCTCAGCCCCAGCGTGCCGCTGCCTGTGCCGGTGCTGACGGCAACGGTGAACGTATTGCCACCGCCCGCCACGCTGGTAATGGATGCATTGGCGATCGCCCCCGTGGTCACTAGTTCAAAGTCCGTAGGATCGACCCCCGTGACGGATTTGCTGAAGGTGACGGTGAACGAGACACTGCTGGCATTGGTAAGCGCGGGTGGGGCGATCGCCACCGACAGCACCTCCGGCGGCACGCGAAAGACCACGCCGCTGTTGCCGTAAATGTTATTGGTGCTAGGGTTGCTGCTGGCGCTATTGCCCCGTGCAAACAGGCCCGACGCGGTAATCGTGGGCAGCGTATCGGGCATGTTGGCATTGTTGCCGTTGGGGTTCGTCGTCCGATCTAGCGCAAAAATTGCGCCCCCCAGCCCGCTGCCGTTGCCGCCGGGCCCGGTTCCGCCCTGAGCGCGGTTATCCAAAAACAGGCTATCGGTAATCGTGAGCGAGCCAGAGCGGATAAAGATTGCGCCGCCAAAGCCCGCGCCGCCGCCCCCGCCGCCGCCAAAGCCGCCGCCGCCGCCAAAGCCGCCCGCGCTATTAAGTGAACCGCCGCCGCCCGCGCCGCCGCCAAAGCCGCCCGCCCCGCCCTGACTGCTGTTGTTGCCGCTAGCTGGAGAAGCTGCGCCGCCGCCGCCAAAGCCGCCATTGCCACCGTTGCCGCCGTTGTTGGTGGTGGAGCCGCCGCCGCCGCCGCCCCGCGCCAAAGCCGCCATTTGAGCCGCCGCCCCGCCCGTCAAGCCTGCACTGTCGCCACCGCGCCGCCGCTGGCACTGCTAAGGAACCGCTGGCTCCGGTGCTTTCTTCACCGCCCGCCCCGTCTGAACCACCGTTGCCCCGGGCGCCAAAGCCGCCGCCGCCCCGCGCCCCGCCGCCGACGCGATGCCGCCCGCGCCCCCCATGCCGCCGCCGCCGCGCCCTGCACCTGCCAACCCGTTGCCGCCGATCGCCTGGTTGTTGCTAAAGGTGACATTGGTGACTGTGACATCGCCGTTGTAGATCAGCAGTGCGCCGCCTAGTCCTGCGCCGCCGCCGGCCCCGTCGCCGCCCTGGGCCCGGCCATTTGTCAGGATTAAATTTTCCAGCGTTATCTGACCGCTTTCGATGAAGAAAATGCGGACATCGCCTTCATCGTTAATGCCGTTGCCATTGGCATCGCCGCTGAGCGTAATGCCCTCGCCGATGCCTCGAATCGTCAGGCTGACATCTTCTCGGATAAAAGGCAGAGCGCTAGTTAAAACAATGCTTTGCGTAATTCTGATTTCGTCTGCCTGGCCGTTGGAATTGGTGGAGTTAATGGCGGCAAGCAGTTTCTCAAAGGTATCTACGTTATCAATAACAGCCATGACTACTCTTGATTCCCAAAAATGAGTTGACGTGGAAGGGGTGAAAAAATTGCAGATATGGGTAGATACCGTCGATGCTCTAAGTCCGTCAATCACGGGTAAATGATCGCCCACACGCGCTTTTTAATAAGGCTTAATAAGGCTTATTAAGGCGTTTGTGAGGCTTTCCCAAACTTTACCCATGAGAAACAACCCCTCTATCTTGGAGATGGATGGGGTCATTTCACTTCAGGTGTTCAGCCCAGAGTTTTCGTCAGAAACTATCGCCAAAAAAGGCGATCGCCCCTGGAAACTGAGCGGATCTTAAAAATTAGAATTGGCAGGAGTCATCAACAGGGAGAAACCTTTACACGGTCTGATCTGTGAAGCAGTTCCTCACATCTAAGCGTAAGCCGAAGCACTCCACAGATTTACCGAAATCACTGCCAATTCATACTGTCTAGAATGGCAGGGGCGATCGCCCTTTTTCTAGCAAAAACCCCTAGCTTTTACAAAGCCTTTAGATTTTTGAGAAAAAGTATGCGGCTTTTGACTTTTCTCAAAAACTATCCGGATTTTCTGAATGCGATAGGACTCACGCAGTGAGACGATTTCTCGCGGGCTGCACCCGTGAAAAATCGTCCAAAATCCAGAAAATTTATCGCAAGTGTGTCAGTCCTGTACTAGAAATCGAATACTAGAAATCGAATACTAGAAGTCGAAATAAATGTAAGGCGGGCTTTCGTTGGGGGCCAGCAGCCAGGCCGCGAACAGGCAGAGAGGAACCAGCAGCAGCTTGACGGGCCAGTTGAGCCGCAGCTTTAGCCAGCGGTTGACCGCATACACCAGCGTCATGCCGCCGAAAAGCGCCAGCAGCAGGAGCGAAAGATGGAGGCGATCGCTCTGAAACGTCTCAACATAAATCTTTTGGGCAAACTGCACGTCGGCGGGGTGTCCCCACAGCCGCTGCACCACCAGCAGTGAATCTTGCAGGTTGGGCAACCGGAAAAAGATCCAGGCAAACAAGACGGAAGCCTGCGTCAGCCCCCAGCCCAGCAGCGTTCCCGGTACGCTTTTCCAGCCTGCCCTCAGCCAGCCCCACTGCTCGCTCAGCGCGTCCGTCAGGCGATGCACCACCAAGAACAGTCCGTGCAGCGCTCCCCAGACAATGAAGCCCCAGCCCGCGTCGTGCCAGAGTCCGGCGATAATCATCACCACCATCAGGTTGAGGCAGGTTCGCACCAGGCCTTGGCGGGAACCCCCCAGCGGGAAATACAGATAGTTGCGGAGCCAGTCGCCCAGCGTCATGTGCCAGCGTCGCCAAAAGTCCGCAATGCTGGCGCTGAAGTAGGGAAAGTTGAAGTTTTGCGGCAGGGTGATGCCCAGTAGCGCAGAAAGGCCCCGCGCCACGTCTACATAGCCGCTGAAGTCGAAATAAAGCTGGAACCCGTAGGCGGCGATCGCCAGCCACAGGTCGCCACTGCCCGCCCGCGCTATGTTGTCGAAGCTAAGATTTACCAGTGTGGCCAGATGGTCGGCAATCAGCAGCTTTTTCACTGCGCCACAGGCAATGAGCCACAGACCCTCGGCAACCTGGGGCGTGGTCAGCGACGGCTGGGCCTGAAACTGCGCCGCCAGCGGATGAAACCGGGTAATCGGGCCCGACAGCAGCTTGGGGAAATATAGCTTGTAGGCTGAAAACTTGAGCCAGTCGAAGGTAGCAGGCGCACCGCGATACACGTCCACCAGGTAAGCAATGCACTCAAAGCAAAAGTAGCTGATGCCCAGCGGCGCGATGAGGGTTTGCCCAAGGGTGGCCGCCCCCGTCGTCAGCACAGGCAGCTTGAGCCAGTTGCCCAGCACCGCCCCAAAAAACGGAATGTACTTGAACCCCAGCAGCAGCAGCACATTCAGCCCAATGCCAATGATCAGCAGCCGCAGCCGCCGACGGTTCCAGTCGTGCTGGGCAAACTGCCAGTTTTCGTTCTCGATCCGCCAGTCGATGGGCGCACTCAGCCCGATGCCGATGCGATAGGTCATGATCATCATCACCAGCAGCAGCGGCACGTATTGAAATTGCAGCGAGCTATAGAACACCAGGCTGGCAGCCAGCAGCACCCACAGTTTGAGCGATCGCCCTGGCGCTGACCAATACAGCCCCAGCACGCTGAGGAAAAACAGCCCAAAAAGAATCGAGAGCAGAGTCATGGCGGTGGGATTCGTTTCAAGGAGCAGATTTCAAGTTACCAACCGAAACTCGGCGGGAGGGGATGCTTTGATCCCCCCTGCCCCCCCCTTAAACCAGGAGGGAACCGAACCCAGAGCGACCCAAAGCAGAGAGAACGAGGATCGGAAGTCCCCCTTATTAAGGGGGATTTAGGGGGATCGGTTCGGGTGGGAAGCTTCTGGAAATCCCCCTTAACCCCACTCAAACAAGGGGGGGAACTGGGCCCAGAATGACCTGAAGCAGGGAGAACTGGATCGAAAGTCCCCCTTAAGAAGGGGGATTTAGGGGGATCTTTCAGAGCCTTATGCAAACAATCGAGATGTGGGTTCACAGTAGCCCCAAGGGAGAGGGACTACCGATCCGGTTCCCATTCTCCTTTGGGAGGAGGGCTAGGGGATGAGGGCGATTCGGAACACCAGATCACCAGATCATAATGTTGCCAAGTTAATTTAAGACTCTAAGTTAGGACTCTAAGTTAAGACACTCATTTGGAACACTTAACTGTATCTCAGGTTTGCAAGATCAGACCCAGTTTTTGAACAAGCGCCCCCACATCTAGCGTGTGGGTTCATCTAGGATGGGGATTTGGCAGCAGCGGCGATTTCCATCAGCGTCACTTCCCACACCAAGCGCGGCTGCACGTAGCCCAGCAGGTGACGGCGGGCAGTTTCCATGCGTTCCAGGTGGATGGCGGGCTGCTGCGATCGCCAGTAGGCTTGCTGCACGTAGTCCACCAGCCAAAGCTGGGCTTCCAGGTCTAGCGCCTGATCGATCTGGCGGGCCAGTTCCAGCGCGGCACGGAGAGACGTGGGCACCTGAAGCGCGGCGTGCAGCAGATCCGGCGGAACCGACTGGCGTTGTTGCCACTGGGCGATCGCCTCACCGGGGCTGCCTTGAGCCAGCGCCAGCAGGTCCGGATGCTGCAAAATTTCATCATGCCCCAGGTGTTGCAAAACGGTGGCTAAATCGTCGGTGCTGAGGCGGCGAAAGGGAATCCGCTGGCAGCGCGAGACGAGTGTGGGCAGAAGCGACTCCACACTAGGCGCAATCAGGATTAGCGTGGCGCGGCCGGGTTCTTCCAGGGTTTTTAGCAGGGCATTGGCAGCGGCTTCGGCCATAGTGTGGGCATCGTCCACCACGACGACGGCGCGGGGCGCTTCCAGCGGCGGACGACTGAGAAAAGTAGCAATCTCCCGAATTTGCTCTAGCCGAATCTGCGGGGGCGATCGCCGCTTGATGCCCTGTTCCGCTGCCTCGGCCGCCGACAGCCGCTTGCCCTGATGCAGGTAGGTTGGCTCTATCCAGAGAAAATCGGGATGGTTGCGCTGGGCGATGCGCTGCTGGCGGGCGGCTGAAAATGGCTCCTGGAAATGATGCGCCAGCAGTCGCTCGGCAAAGCCCAGAGCCGCCAGACTGCGCCCTACGCCCGCCGGCCCAGCAAACAGATAACCCGGTGCAATGCGATCGCGCTGGAGGGCGCTCTGCAATAGCTCGACGGCCTGCGGCTGGCCGACGAGATTTGCAAATGCCTGGGTTGTGTTACCAGTTGGATCAACGGAACCCGTTAGGGGCTGCACCATTGGGCGATCGCCTCTTGCAAAATCTGCTGCACGTCCTGAAACACCTCGTCGGCACGGCGGTTTGCGTCCACCCGCCGAATTCGCTGGGGATACGCCGCCGCCAGTTCACAAAATCCCTGCCGCACCCGCTGATGAAACTCGACCTGGTTTTGTTCCATGCGGTCGGCGCTGCCCCGCCGCTGGGCCCGGCTGAGGCCCGTGGTCACGTCTACATCCAGCCACAGCGTCAAATCCGGCTCCAGCCCGCCCGTGGCAATCTGGTTAAGCTGGTGAATCAGCGCCAAATCTAGCCCGCGCCCATAGCCCTGATAGGCCACGGTGGAATCCGTAAAGCGATCGCACAGCACCAGCGCCCCCCGCCGCAACGCCGGCCGCAAAAATCCCTCCACATGCTGCGCCCGATCGGCCGCAAACAGCAGCAGTTCTGCCCGATCCTGCGTTGGCTCTGCCAGATCGGGATGCAACAGCAGTTTCCGAATCTGCTGCCCCAGTTCTGTGCCTCCTGGCTCTCGCGTTTTTACAACCGTAAAGGAACTGCCATCAAACTGGTTCATGAGCCAATCGTGCGATCGCCCCAGTTGTGTCGTTTTGCCGCTGCCTTCGCCTCCTTCAAATACAATGAGCATCCCTTTGTTAGGCAGAGGATAGGGCTGTAATTTCAGCGAATCTAGTAAATTTTGCATTGATCAAGGAATACTTTTCACCTGATTTCATCTGAAACTGGGCGGCGCGGCAGCAGCACTCAAATCAGAGACAAAAAGTTGCTGAATTCTGTACAGCAGAACCGTTTTGTTCAGAAAAGGGCATGGTAGAATGCGCCAATAATTCGCTATGTTAATTTCTTTATCCACAGCCGCCGCACTCGGCACAGTCTGCTGCTCACTGCGTCTCGCGTAAGGGCATTGCGTTTTGGATTGTCCGGTAAAGTGTAACGTTCTGCAAGTCCCGCTAGGCGACTGCCCTTGCTGTCGTTTGACAGTTGGCTGAATGAGTTTGCTATCATTTTTTAATTGCACTTGCGTGTCCGAGGTTACTATGGCTCGCTATACCCAGTTGTTCACGATTGCAACGCCGCTCGATCGCTTTCGGCAGTTGCTGGAGGATGTGCTCCAATCCTGCAACTGCGCGGTGATCTACGACGGTGAGGACTACATGGTGGCCCGCGAGAAACCCGGTGGCGTTACCTATGCCCAACTCGTCACGGTGGAGGTGCTGATCGATAAAACGGCGATCGCCACCCCTAAGGACGAAGTCCGCATGAATGTGGTGGTCAAAAACGAAGAACTGCCGCTCAAAAGCGATAATCACTGCTGGCGCATGTTTAGCTTGGTGAACCGTGCCGTTGCCGAGAATAATCACTGGAATCTGCTGAGCAGCACGGCGGGGTAAGGTTTGGCAACGATCCTGCGAGATCTGAGCTATCGCCATCAGTGGCTCTACAACAGCATTTCCCGTCTGGCGGCCGTGGCAGCGGGCGGCGAGGCCCGATTTCGGCAGCTTGCGCTGGCGGGGCTAGCCTTTGACAAAAGCACGCAGATTCTCGATCTCTGCTGTGGCAGCGGGCAGACGACTCGATTTCTCGTGGAGCGATTTCCGCAGTCCGCTGATGAGCAAGCTCTGCCGGTTACCGGGCTGGATGCGTCTCCACTGTCCATTCGCCGCGCCCAGCAGAATGTTCCCCAAGCAACCTTCATAGAGGCCTGGGCAGAAGACATGCCCTTTCCCGATGCTCAGTTTGACCTCGTTCACACCAGCGCTGCCCTGCACGAAATGCAGCCCGACCAGCTTCGGCAAATCCTCAAAGAATGCTATCGCGTGCTAAAACCCGGCGGCATTTTTGCAGCCATTGACGTGCATAAGCCAACAAATCCGCTCTATATGCCGGGTCTAGCCGTCTTTTTCTGGCTATTTGAAACCGAAACCGCCTGGCAATTCATTCAAACCGATCTGCCCCAACTGCTGTCGGAGGTGGGTTTCCAGACGGTCACTCAGACACTCCATGCAGGTGGGAGTTTGCAGGTTTTGCGGGGCGTGAAGCACGGAGGCGGTTCGGAATAAGAACGAAAAACGAAGAACGAAGAACGAAAAACGAAAAACGAAGAACGAAGAACGAAGAACGAAGAACGAAGAACGAAAAACGAAGAACGAAAAACGAAACTTTTTCTCTCTTCGTTCTTCTGTTTTCGTTCTTCCCTCTTCCCTCTCCTCCTTTCGCACACCGATCGCTCCCAAACCATGCCCTACGACGATCTGTTTCAGCAAATTTCCGATCTCGTCATGTGCCACTCGCCGAGCGGGGTAGAGGGCGAGGTGGATGCGTATTTGCTGGAGCGGTTTCGGGGGCTGGGCCTGGAGGCGTGGCTGGATGAAGCGGGCAATGCGATCGCCAAGATTCCAGGCCGCAACTCTGGAAAACAACCGGACGATGCGGCGCGTCCAGGGATTGCGATTACTGGTCACAAGGACGAAATTGGCGGCATTGTGAAATCGATCGGCGAGGCGGGGCGCGTGCAGGTGCGAAAGCTGGGCGGCGCGTTTCCCTGGGTCTATGGCGAGGGCGTGGTGGACTTGCTGGGCGATCGCACGACGCTGAGCGGCATCCTGAGCTTTGGGTCGCGCCATGTCTCGCACGAGTCGCCCCAAAAGGCGCAGCAAGAGGATCAGCCCGTGCGCTGGGAAGATGCTTGGGTCGAAACCAAGTGCAGTTTGCAGGACTTGGAGGCGGCGGGTATTCGTCCGGGTACGCGCATGGTCGTGGGCAAGCACCGCAAGCGCCCTTTTCGGCTGGGCGACTATATCGCCAGCTATACGCTGGATAACAAAGCCTCGGTCGCCATTTTGCTTGAGCTGGCCAGAGTGCTGAAGGAACCCGCCCTGGACACCTATCTGGTCGCCTCTGCCAAAGAAGAGGTGGGCGCGGTCGGGGCGCTCTATTTCAGCCGGAATCGATCGCTGGCAGCGCTGATTGCCCTGGAGATTTGCCCGCTGTCTTCGGAATACCCGATCGCCGATGGAGAAGCGCCAGTGCTACTGTCGCAAGACGGCTACGGTCTCTACGACGAAGGACTGAACCAGGAATTGCGCCAGTCCGCAGAGCAGGCGGGCGTTCCGCTCCAGTTTGCCGCCATCAGCGGATTTGGCAGCGATGCCTCAATTGCCATGAAAATGGGGCACGCCGCCCGCGCTGCCTGCCTCAGCTTTCCTACCCAAAACACGCACGGCTATGAGATTGCTCACTTGGGGGCGATCGCCAACTGTGTTCCCGTTTTGCAAGCCTACTGCGAGACAGACTGGCCATGAGGCACTGCAAGAGGCGCTGCAAGAGGCGCTGCAAAGGGAGCCTTGGATTTAGGGAAATTAAGGGAACTCAGGCATACTCGGCTTTGGTAGACCAAATCGGACGCAAATTAACGTAACTTGGACATGACTTGACATCAGCAGGTTTTCCACAGATCTTCCACCGCTTTCCCAAAACCCATGACGCAACCCCCTGCCCCCCAAACTGCAATAGCTCCTCCTTCCCCAGATTCAGATGCACTCCCCTCGCCATCGCCAGGATTTCTGCTTCGGCGCTGGCTCAAAAAGCTGCGCGGCGGGCTGGTGTTTGGGATTGGCTATATGCTGTCGCCGCTCTCCTGGTGGAATGATCTGGTGTTTAACCTGCCCGTGGCCTATGGGTTTGGGTATGTGGTCAGCCGCTTTGCGCCAGAGACGCTAATCCCCTGCACCATCGCCGGATACTGGCTCTCCAACGTGCTGGGCATTTTGATGATGCAGTGGGGAGTGATAGACGTGGTGCAAAATCAGCCCCGTCCGCGACATCTCAAACGAGAACTGCTGACCAGCCTGGCAACTTCCACAGTCTATACCGTGGTGATTTTGGCGCTAGTGCAGTTCAACGTGCTGCAACTGCCGGAGCTAATTGCCGACGATGGCTCGATTAACCTGCGGCCGCTGATGAGCTGGTTGGATTCGGTGTGGAGTTAGCGAACACTTCGGGATTGCGGTTGGGATTGCGGTTGGGATTGCGGGGACTGTCTTACTGCGATCGCCGCTCTGGTGCAGCCCGCTTGTGCAGGCAAAGCTTGTGCAGGCAAAGCTTGTGCAGGCAAAGCTTGGGCAGCCCACTTGTGCAGTCAGCGCAGGGTTCTGCCTATTGAGAGAGCAAAACCCCCGATCGCATCATCCACCCGCATGAGGGCAGTTTCGGTTGCCAGTGACATCGTAGAAGTAGGGGTGTATTACTCGACTTTTACGTATTGTCTATCGTCTTGGGAGGTCACTGATGACCCGCAACAAGCGCAACCGTTGGCTGGCGATCGCCCTCGTCTCCACGCCATTGCTAATCGCAACCCCTGCACAGGCCGAAAACCCGGATCACGTCTTCCAACTGCTGTCTACCGGAGCCTGTGCCCGCTGCGACCTCCAGGGGGCTGATCTGCAAGGGGCCCATCTCATTGGAGCCGACCTGCGCGGAGCCAATTTGCAGGGCGCAAATCTGCAAAGTGCCAATCTGGAAGGGGCAGACCTGGAAGGCGCAAACCTGACCTCGGCAAACCTGACGGATGCCTATGCCACCAACGCCAGCTTTATCAAGGCCAACCTGACCAACGCTAACCTGACCAACGCAACGGTTTTCCACGCCCAAACAACGGGTGCAACGCTGCGAGGCATTAACCTGGCGGGTGCGGAGACTGCGGGCAGCAATCTGAGCGTCGGCGGTGACTAAGCCTCTGTTCTCGCAACAAAACGCAGCCCAGCACCAAACGCGCTGAATCTAACGCGCTGAATCCAACGCGCTGAACCAAACGCGCTGCATTCTAAATAACCCAAACCTATCGCCTTAGCACCGACGTAACAATCACCGTCAGCGTTGCTGAGGCGATTAGCGTAAAGGCAAGCTGCACAACCCACTGGGTCGCCCGCTGATAGTCATTGAAGCGATCGTTGAAGCGCTCTTGCTCGTTATCCAGTTTCGTAAAGCCCTTGGACAACTGTTCAACATCCGTTGAGAGGGTATCCACCCGCGTTGAGAGCGTATCGACCCGCGTTGAGAGCGTATCGACCCGCGTCGAGAGCGTATCGACCTGTGTAGACAGCGTATCCACCTGCGTCGAGAGCGTATCCACCCGATTGGTCAGCGAGTTGAACTGGGTTGACATGCCAATGACCCCGGTCGAAAGCTGCTCTAGCCGGGTCAACACCTGCTGCTCAAAATTGCTGCTGTTTTCGGATTGGTCTGGATGATCTGGATTAGTTGTCATGCCACTATCCTACCAAGCCGCTCTGCCTAGTGAAGGCGTTTCGCGTCGTCTCAAGGTTCCAAAAACTCCCAAAAATATCCTGAAGCGAGAGTGGATACGACGCTAGATATGGGATGATCTTGATTTACTTACGCTACGGGTTGTTTTATCAGGAATTATTCTCCAAAGGACTGGGCAAGTGGCAATGATTAAGAACGACACCTGGATCAAAGAACAGGCCGCCGCTGGGATGATTAAACCCTTCGAGCCAAAACTCGTGCGATCGCTCGACGGGTTTCCGGTCATCTCCTACGGCCTCAGCAGCTTTGGCTACGACGTGCGGCTCTCGCCGGTCGAGTTTCGCATTTTCCGCCATGTACCGGGCACGGTGGTCGATCCCAAGCATTTCAACCCCGCCAATCTAGAAAGTACCGAGCTACACGAAGACGAGTCTGGCCAATATTTCGTGCTGCCGGCCCACAGCTATGGGCTGGGCGTGGCGCTAGAGCGGCTGGAAGTGCCCGACTACATCACCGTTATCTGCATGGGCAAAAGCACCTACGCCCGCTGCGGCATCATCGCCAACATCACGCCTGCCGAAGCCTCCTGGCGCGGACACTTAACCCTAGAATTTTCCAATTCCTCTAGCGCCGACTGCCGCATCTATGCCAACGAAGGCGTGGTGCAGCTTCTCTTTTTGGAAGGAGAACCCTGTGCTGTGAGTTATGAGACGCGACAAGGGAAATATCAAGATCAGTCTGAGGTGGTGACGCTGGCGCGAGTATAGGTTCCTGCTCTGCTCGTTCTGCGTGTTGCTTTTTTAACCCTTTCTGCCAAGATTTGTCAGGAAATCCCACCGCCAGGGCTGAAGTCTATGAGAGTCAATATGCTCAATATGCAAAGTCTATTGGCAAATTTGCAAGATCATTAGCAAGGTCAGTCAAGAGACACGGCGTTTCAGGAATCAGGGCCATGCCTTTGCCATCGGTGTCTTGGATGTGTCTTGTAGATGCCTTGTACGTGGCTTGTAGATGATCGAGCAGTCAAGTAACCCAGTCGAGGATATTGTGAGAACCATGCTGAAACGATTTGAAAAGGCGAGTGTGGTGTTGGCAACGGTGTTGGTTTTGGGCGGTGGGTCTTGGGTGGCGACGACTCGCCCAGCCGCTGCACAGGTGCTATTTGAGGAGCGGGGCAGCCTGGCCCCAATGCAGAATGAATACACCTTTGCGGGCAAGGCCGGCGACACGGTGACGATTTCTATGACCAGCACCGACTTTGACACGTTTTTGGTGTTGCAGTCGCCCTCAGGGCAAGAAATCGCCAGCAACGATGACTACGCCCGCAGCCTGAATTCAACAATTGTGATTACGCTGCCTTCTAACGGCACGTATAAGGTACTGGCTCGCTCCTTTTCAGGACAGGGCGGCAATTACTTGTTAACTGTGCGTCCAGCAACACCCTACGACCAGGCCTATTCTCGCGCTACTCAGGTTTATCGAACAGGCGACATGAATGCAGCGCTGACTGCGTTTAACGAGGCGATTCGTCTGGATTCCAGCCGTCCCGAAGCCTACCTCGATCGCGCTGATGTGCATTATGTCCAGGGCAACCTGAACGGCACGCGGGCAGACTATCAGCGGGCGATCGCCCTCTATGAACAGCAGGGCAACAGCGATATGGCTCAGATGCTCCGCGAACAGTTGACCTATCTGGACGAGGTTCCCCCGCAGTAGGAACTTGCCCAGTTCGATAGGGTTCCTTTCGATGGGTTTCCTAAGGTTTTGCGATGACTTCTCGTGGGCACAACTCGCGAGAAGTCATTCAACTGCACCAGCCCCGACCCAGTAACCCTGACCTTAATAAAGCGCCTGAATCCACTCCCACTCCCGCGCCAGCCCTTCTTTTAGAGAAACTTGGGGGGCGTAGCCAAGGAGTTGCTTTGCCTTGGACACGTCGGCGGCGGTGTGGCGGGCATCTCCGGCGGCGTTGCCAACGTGCTTGCGGCGCAATGGTTTTCCAGTGATTTGGTCGATGGTGTCTAGCACGTCCGTCAGCACGACTCGGCTCCCGCCGCCGATGTTGAAGGTTTCGCCGATAGCAGCCTCTACGCTGGCAGCAGCTAGATTAGCGGCGATCGCATCGCTGACAAAGGTAAAATCCCGCGTCTGCTGCCCGTCGCCATAGATTGAAATCTCACGGTCTTCCAGCACCGCCTTAAAGAACTTGTGAAACGCCATGTCGCTGCGTTGGCGCGGCCCGTAGACCGTGAAATAGCGCAGAATGCTGACGGGCACATTGAAATTTTGATAATAAAGCTGACACAGATGTTCGCCTGCCAGTTTGGTAATGCCGTAGGGCGAAACAGGCTGTGGGCAGAGCGTTTCAGCCGTTGGCAGGGTTTCTGCATTGCCATAGATCGAAGACGACGAAGCAAACACCAGCCGCTTTAAGTTGGGAGCTTGCTTGGCGGCCTCTAGCAAAATCTGCGTGGCGTTGACATTGCGCTCGGTATACAGGCGAAAGCCCTCGCCCCAGCTAGCCCGCACGCCGGCCTGTGCCGCTTGGTGAAACACCACATCCACGCCTTCAAGCAGCATGGTCCAATTCAGCGTTTGGATGTCGGCTTCGATCAGGTGGAAGTTGGGGTTTTGCTCCGCCGTGGCGATGTTCTTACGCTTGAGCGCCGGGTCATAGTAATCATTAAACTCGTCGATGCCAATCACGCGATCGCCCCGATTGAGCAACGCCTCCGTCAAATGCGACCCAATGAACCCCGCCGCCCCCGTCACCACACACGTCGCCATACCTGTTGCCCACTCCTCTGGAATCGCCTGCTGTGCCAACCCTGCGCTGCCGTTTCAACGGGCGATGCGCTTTTCGGCAAATCCAGATTCTACACCCCAGCTAGAGGTCTGGAAAGGGCACAGTGTGACGGTTTTGCCGTGACGGTTTTCCAGCGACGGTTTCACTGCAACGGTTTTCCAGTGACGGTTTTCCAGCAGCGGTTTTCCTAGCGCAAATTTCCCAAACTCGCGGTCAGGCTTATTTCAGACTTGTTTCAACCTTATTGTGGCGGACGGTTTAGCAGCGCCTCAAACTCTTGCTGCATCGCCTGCACGTCGGCAACCCTGGCCACCAGGACGTTTTCTCTGCCCGCATCTTCGAGCCGCTGCCGCCAGTGGCGCACCTGTTCGCCATTGTTCAGCCAAAAGTTCACCACGCTGTCTACCACGGCATCCAGGTTCCATCCCCGCTTTCGGGGCACCGTTTCCACGGATTCCAGAAATGCATCCAGCGTGCAGCGATAGGCTCCCAGATACTCTGCGCCCCGATGGGTAGGGGTGCTGTGCTGATGGCTAAAAAACGACAGAATGGGCGAAATGCCCACCAGTTCAAACGAGTAGTTCATAGCTGACTCTTACCGCTGGTTTAATCTCAGTGCTGATTGGTTAGGTGCGTTGATAGGCGCGTTTTTCAAAAAGGTGACGCAAACCGTAGATTGCTGAAGGGCTAAATAAATGGAGGAAAAAGTATCAGAGACAACCCCGTGAGCAGCTTCAGCAAGAAGCGCGATCGTCCAGTTGGTATGGGATGTAACTGTTTGAAACCCCCCGTAACAACATCTTAAGCATGGGATTTTAATGGCTCTATCTGAGAAGCGGAAGGCCCTAGCCGAGCAAGTTCAAAAAACTTTGAAATTCGCCGCTTTGACCTGAAACGCCATTGGGTTGTGGCCTGCGAAAAAGGTGAACGTCCGGCGTGTTGGGGATATTTTGCGGGACGATTTTGGGGGACTGGCTAGGCTTTGGGTGAGATTGGGCAATCTCAGCACAGCGGGGCAAGCGGATTGGGTAACGAATAAGCTAGAATCGTTACGGCTTCTTTACACGGAATCTGGTGCTTCGGCAAGAAAGAATTTCTTAAGAGGTAGGGGCTAGAGACTGGAGCTTAGAGGCTAGAGCTTGGAGGCTGGAGCTTGGAGGCGATCGCCCCTAGCACCGAGTCCAGAGCTTTTTCAGCAGCGTTCACCAAGCTTCTGTACCGACGGTTCCCCATAGGTTCCCCATAAAGGATTCCACAAAGATTCCTAAATCCCGCCCGCTGCTCTTTGCTAAACCACCCAGAGAGTGCTGGCATTGCCAGATTTCAACCCACCCCATTCACGCATTATTCACTTTCAACCGGGACTTCTCCTTATGACACTGCCGATTCGCAATGTTGCCATCATTGCCCACGTTGACCACGGCAAGACCACGCTGGTAGACGCGCTGCTGAAACAGTCCGGCACCTTTCGAGAAGGCGAGGAAGTCCCCGACTGCGTGATGGACTCCAACGCGCTGGAGCGTGAGCGCGGCATCACCATCCTGGCGAAAAACACCGCCGTCCGCTACAAAGACACGCTGATCAACATTGTGGACACGCCTGGCCACGCCGACTTTGGGGGCGAGGTGGAGCGAGTGCTGGGCATGGTCGATGGCTGCGTGCTGATTGTGGACGCGAACGAAGGTCCGATGCCCCAGACCCGCTTTGTGCTGAAAAAGGCGCTGGAAAAGGGGCTACGTCCGGTGGTCGTGGTGAACAAAATCGACCGTCCCCAGGCTGATCCCTTCGGGGCGATCGACAAAGTGCTGGATCTCTTCTTGGAACTGGGCGCAGACGACGACCAGTGCGAGTTTCCCTATCTGTTTGCGTCGGGACTGAGCGGCTTTGCCAAGAAGGATCTGGACGACGACAGCACTGATATGAAGCCCTTGTTTGAGGCAATTTTGGAGCATGTGCCCGCGCCCGTTGGCGACCCGGCCAAGCCACTCCAGCTTCAGGTAACGACGCTCGACTACTCCGAGTATCTCGGTCGTATTGTTATCGGCCGCATCCACAACGGCACGATTCAGGCGGGGCAGCAGGCTGCGCTGGTGACGGAAACGGGGGCGGTGGTCAAGGCAAAAATCAGCAAGCTGCTGGGCTTTGAGGGGCTGAAGCGGGTAGAGCTAGAGAGCGCCACGGCGGGCAATATTGTCGCAGTGGCGGGCTTTGCCGATGCCAACATTGGCGAAACCATCACCGACCCCGAAAATCCCCAGGCGCTGCCGCTGATCAAAGTCGATGAACCGACGCTGCAAATGACCTTCTGGGTCAACGATTCTCCCTTTGCGGGCAAGGAAGGCAAGCTGGTTACGTCTCGCCAAGTGCGCGATCGCCTCATGCGCGAGCTAGAAACCAACGTTGCCCTGCGCGTCGAAGAAACCGACTCGCCCGACAAGTTTGCCGTGTCGGGTCGGGGTGAAATGCACTTGGGCATTTTGATCGAAACGATGCGCCGCGAAGGGTACGAGTTTCAGGTGTCGCAGCCGCAGGTCATCTATCGAGAAGTAAACGGGCAACCCTGTGAGCCGTTTGAGCTGCTGGTGCTGGATGTGCCGGAAGAGAGCGTCGGCGGCTGTATCGAGCGGCTGGGTCAGCGGCGCGGCGAGATGCAGGATATGCGCGTCGGCGGCAACGGCCGCACTCAGTTGGAGTTCGTAATTCCTGCACGCGGGCTGATTGGTTTCCGGGGCGAATTCATGCGCCTGACTCGCGGCGAAGGCATTATGAGCCACAGCTTTTTGGACTATCGCCCCCTGTCGGGTGAGGTGGAAACCCGTCGCAACGGCGTGCTGATTTCCTTTGAAGAGGGCGTGGCCACCTTCTACGCCATGAAAAACGCCGAAGACCGGGGCGTGTTCTTTATCACGCCAGGGACAAAGGTTTACAAAGGAATGATCATCGGCGAACACAATCGCCCCCAAGACCTAGAGCTAAACGTCTGCAAGACCAAGCAGTTGACCAACCACCGAGCATCGGGCGGCGACGAACTGGTGCAGCTTCAGGCCCCGGTGGAAATGAGCCTGGAGCGGGCGCTGGAATACATCGGCCCGGACGAGCTGCTGGAGGTCACGCCAGAGTCGATCCGCTTGCGAAAGATGGTGAAGAAGCTGGCAAAGCGCTAATGCCGCAATGGCAAGGACGTTAGACGTTAAGGATCAAAGGTTAGATCGACAGCCTTTTTGAATAGAAACCGGGACGAGGTAAGCCTTGTTCCGGTTTTTTTCGTGATCCAAGCAGTTGAATCGAGCATGATAATCCTGAAATGGATAGCTGCTAATCTGAGGAAGCCGTCCGCAAAGCCCAGGTAGTGATCGACCAGCGCTGGCTGCGTCAGGCTAGAGAGGGTAATCGGTTCGCCGTTTTGGTTGGGCAGGGTTACGTCGGGAAAGCGATCGCCCACGGTTGGGGTGGTGGTTATGGCTGCGGCCCACGGCAGAGGGAACCTTCATGCTGACATGCCGCTCCAGCCCTAGAATGAGGAAATCCTGAGCGTTTTTCCTAAAACTCAAAAGCCTGACGGGAACAGCGCTATACCGATCGAAAACTGCTTCAGAAATATGCCCAACATTGCGATCGCCACCTCTGAGCTTGACCTGTTGCGCTGTTTTCCCGTGCTGTTGGAACTGCGGCCGCATTTAGTCGAAGCTGAATTTATAGCGCAGGTACGGCGACAAGCACAGCATGGCTTTCGGATCGGCTATCTGAGCGAAGAGGATGCCGTAAAAGCCGTTGCCGGATTCCGCCTGACGGAATCGCTGTTTGCCGGGCCGTTTCTCTATGTGGATGATCTGATCACCACCGAGTCGGCCCGCTCCAAAGGCTATGGGGAGGCGCTGTTTGGCTGGCTGGTAGACTATGCCCGCGCCCACGGCTGCCGCTCGATAGAGCTAGATTCGGGGGTACAGCGGTTTGCAGCTCATCGGTTTTACTTGTGCCAGCGGATGGCGATCGCCGCTCACCATTTTTCTCTGCCGCTGACCTAGCGTTGACCTAGTGTTGACCTAGCGTTAACCCAGTGCTACCAAAGTCAGCCCATTGCTGAAGCAGCGGGCGATCGCCCGCCCCAAAACCTGCTAAAACGGCACATCATCCTCCTCATCTACGGCATCTGCGTCTCCAGAATCGGTGTTCGCATTGGGCAACTCTCCATCTAGATTGACCAATTGCCCATTAAACATCTGTGCCAGGCTCTTGGCCGCCCGCAGCACCTCGTCCTCGGCTTCCCAAGCTGGAATGGGGGGCGGCAGGGGTGAGACTTCGGGAAAGGGGTGGGATGGGGCGATCGCCGGAGTGGGGCGATCGGGTTCGGCAGCAGCGGGCGGCGGAGCAGTCGGAGTAGGTGGAGCAGTTGGGGCAGTCGGGGCCGTTGGCGATTGCGGTGGCGCGGCTGGCACGGGTGGCACACTAGCAGGCGCACTAGCAGGCGCACTAGCAGACCCGCTGGCGGGCGCACTGGCAGAATTGGACGCTGCCATCGCCTCACCGCCTGCGGCCACCTCCAGCGTCACGCGGATGGCTTCGTTCTGGAGCTTGGCAAAGGCTGCTTCGATATTGGGCAGCTTGCTCTTGGCCATGTTGAACAAAGGCTGCGAGTTCACGCCGATTCGCGCCGTCTGCCCGTCAAACCCCAGCAGGCGACACTGCTGCCGCAGCAGGATCGCAGTCGAAGGAGGGTGCATCAGGCTGAGAACGTCTTGCCAGATTTGGGCCAGGTCGGCGGGTGGAGAAGCAGGAGGATTGGAGGGTTGGGGAGGTGGAGCGGGGAGATCCGCCGGTGAGGACGGGGCGGGCGCGGGGGCAGGCGGGGGAGCAGCGGCCGCGGGCGAAACGACTGTCGGGGCTGGGCTGGGGGCGATCGCGGCAGGCGCAGGCGCGGGTGTGGGAGGAGTTGGCGCGGGGGCAGGTGCGGGGGCAGGCGCAGCGATGACCTTGGGCACTGCGCTTCCCGCCGACGGCAGCGACACCGCCGACGGCAGCAGTCCCATCAGCGCGACTTCAAGCCACAGGCGCGGCTGGCTGCTCTGGCGCAGGCGCGGCTCGTGTTCCTGCAAGCGCTGCTGCCCCTGTTGCAGCATCTCGATGGGCAGCGATGCGACAAACTCGCACATTTCTGCCCAGGTGTTGGGCGTGATGGCAACTAGGTCGCTGCGGCTGGGCGCGGTTTTGGCAATCAGCAGGTCGCGGTAGAAACTGGTCAGGTTTTGCAGCACGACAAGCGGTTCCCGTCCGCGATCCATCAGGCGGCGGGCGCTGTCGAGGACGGGGGCAGGCTGGTCAGCGGCGATCGCCCTCACCAGATCCAGCAAATCCCGCTCTGGCACAGCGCCCACCAGATCCCACACTTTTTCCGTGGAGATTTCGCCCTCCAGCAAGCTGAGCTGGTCGAGCAAACTCTCCGCATCGCGCAGCCCGCCCTGGGAGATTTGCGCCACCAGATGCAGCGCCTCTGGCGTGATGGGGATAGACTCGGCACGGGCGATCGCCCCCAGATGCGTCACCATTGCCTCCAGCGGAATACGGCGAAAGTCAAACCGCTGGCAGCGCGAAATAATCGTCGGCAGCACCCGCTGCGGGTCGGTCGTCGCCAACACAAACACCACATGGGGCGGCGGCTCCTCCAGCGTCTTCAGCAGAGCATTAAACGCCGCATTGCTGAGCATATGACAGTTATGAACCAATAACCCGTTGGCGACGAAGTTATGGTTGTCTTCAACCTCAATGTCATAAACTGGCTCAGCCCCACCGAGGGTCACAGATACGACCGTCTCCAAATTTGTAGTCCATTGCCGGAATGGAGAAAAGTCGCAGATCCGCCACCCATCGCCGCGCTGCATCTGCACCCAGGGCAAGGTAGTAATATTGCTTGCCGCTACGGGATCTGGTGTAAGTTCTAACCTTTGCGGAATATCCAAGCCCGATAAGCCAGTCAGCCATAAGGTAGTTTTCGTCGCCGGAGTAGCCTTCTGTGTGAATCTGGATTTGAGGACTCCCTTGGGGAGTGAGGCTGAGGGAGCCGTCGTCCAAATACCACCAGGCCAGCCCTTCAAGAGAAATTTCACCGAGCCAGCTTGCAGAGACGGTTTTTCTGCCAGTGCGACCTTTGACTCGCTCAAAGACATGGACAAGGTCTGGGTGACAGGCGGTACGACAGCAGGTCGAACGCTTGCCGTAGCCTGAGTTATTCGTGGTGTAAACCTTTGGCTGTAAACTGGCCAGCCTTGAGGCTTTGTATTCCATCCAATCCTGCTGCTGTTCTCCGTGCGTCCAGGCCAAGCGGGGAAACCTACTGTGCTTATTTGGGTAGGCAATGGAACCATCTCCCAAGAGTGTGCCGTAGACCAGTCCAAGGATTTCAGCAGAGATTGGCTCAAGCCGTTCATAGAGACGCTGGGTTCTGAGATGCCAAAGCCCGTGCCCCTTTTTGTAAGGGTGTTTTTTCCAGTAGCTCTGGATGCTCCCGATTCCTTTGCCTTTTTGCTGGAGAAACTCTGGAATATCGAGGCTTTCTCCACACCCGCATTTGCAGAGCGGGCGCAGGGATTGGGCTTGTTCCAGAATGCGTTCAAAGCTGTAGTGCCTTTGTCCGTAAGAATTGCCTTTGAACTGATGCCCACGGGCGAAACGGCGGGTGCGCCGATCGGAACCAAACTGATTGATAAGGGTGCCGCAACCGCAGGCACAGGGGATAAAATCTGAGTTCCTGGCTTGATGTCCCTTGCGGCTTTCCATCCCTGCTCAGTTCTAATTAGATGGTTTTCAGTACATCTGATCCTACGCCGAGTTGTTTGAATTTCCAAGATGTTTCGGGTGCCTTGATCGAGCCAGCGTGCTACGCGCTTGAATTCCCAGGCTTTGGCTTGCTCGTTGTAACTCAGCACCTGCTGCCCTTCGAGTGAGGGATTATCAATTCTGATGAGTCCATTTTGGGTAAGAACAAGGGAGTCTCCGGTTAAACATTCATCGACAACGTACACCTTGTAGCGACACTGGACTGGGGCAAACTGGGCCCGCTCAATCAGTTCACGAATGTTGTCTACGCCTGTATTGCTGGCGGCATCGATTTCGATCACGTCTAGCGCGGTGCCCTGGGCCACCATGCGGCAGACCTCACACTGACCGCAGGGCTTTTCGGTGGGCTGCCCGGCTTGCAGGCAGTTCAGCGATTTTGCCAAAATCCGGGCGCTGGAGGTTTTGCCTGTGCCGCGTGCCCCAGTGAACAGGTACGCCGGGGCAATCTTTTGCTGACGCAGGGCGTTGGTCAGCGTGGCGGCGATCGCCTCCTGGCCCACCAGTTCCGAAAAGGTTTGGGGACGATATTTGTGGTGCAGCGGTTCGTAGGTCACGGCGGCTAGGGGTGAACGCTCTTACTATTCTAAGGAGTCTGATCTAAGGAGTCTGATCTAAACAGTCTGAGTTCTAAACAGTCTGAGTTCTAGAGCCACTACAAGGCGGAGAACCCATGTTGACCTGTACCTCGCATAATGGGTTGCAGGCGCTAGCGAATCCTGAAGTTCCTAATATTTCTTGCCGTAATATTTCTTGCTGTACTTATAGCCGCTGCGGTTCACCATGTCTGCTCAACTGTTGCCTTTGACCCTCGACCTGCCCGATGCTGCCGCCACCCAGCGCTTGGGAGAATTTTTGGGGCGATCGCTCCCGGCGGGCAGCATTTTGCTTTTGGAAGGCGACCTCGGCGCAGGCAAAAC
Source organism: Thermoleptolyngbya oregonensis NK1-22 (assembly GCF_032705245.1). Lineage (GTDB taxonomy): Bacteria > Cyanobacteriota > Cyanobacteriia > Elainellales > Elainellaceae > Thermoleptolyngbya > Thermoleptolyngbya sichuanensis. The sequence goes on along the minus strand of NZ_CP053540.1, from coordinate 4,388,347 downwards.
CACGCTCGTCCAGGGCATTGGGCTTGGTTTAGGCATTTCAGACTCCATCGTCAGCCCCACGTTTACCCTCGTGAACGAATATACCGAGGGGCGCATCCCGCTCTATCACATGGATCTGTATCGACTGGAGCCAGCGGAAACAGAAGCGCTGTATCTAGACCAGTATTGGGCGGGGCAAGATTTGCCGCTGGGCATTGTTGCCATTGAATGGGCCGAACGCCTGATTGCGATGCCCACGCCAAGTCTCCATCTGGCGCTCCAGACCTCGGCCTCCGCCAAACGGCGGGCCCACCTCACTTCTGCTGGAGAATTTAACTGGGCAGCCTACCTGGGAAATCTACCAGCGCAATTTGCCTGAGCCATACGTCCAGACTCCATGACAGATGGATAAAGCTTTTATAGAAGGTTCCAATTTTGTATTGGTTCTGTAACCTTAGCGGTTCATTCAGTCAAAACGGCTACTAAAATATTATTTTAGAGATATCGGGATTTTGCGTAGGGCTTTTCTGAGAGAAAACCCTATGGCACACTTCATCTATTGATTCCTAGCGTGCCCTTTTGGGAGTGATGAGTTCGATACATCCGCCGTTTGGCCGATGTCTATCGGGTTCTCAAAGGGGGAAATGGGGAATGGGTGGAGTGATTCACTAAGCCTGTGCGCCAACGAAGTCTGTGCGAGCATCTGAATGGCGGTTTGAACTGGCGCTATGCGTGAGTTTCAGCTTGTCACCTGGACGCTGGCATACTTCTAGACCACGGTTTTGGGTGCATCTCTCAGCTCCTAAGAAAACTTACTTATGCTATTTCTGTAAAGTTGACGCTAAGATCGCCGCAAAAGAGCGATCGCAGTGTTCGAGTTTGCCAGGTCAGTAGCGTTGGTTCAGTATGGGGCCAAGCTTTGGCGATAACCTGCCAGGGTTAGCCCTTCGCTGAAGGTGGGGTTGATTAGCAGTACAAGGCACATTGCGCGATCGCCCAGTGTCCAGCAGCAGGCTTCGAAGAATTTTCTGAATTCTCTCAAGGCTGTTTCTGTTAACGGAGAGCTAGGTGGCAATGAACCGTGTCACGCTTTCAGACCAGAAATCTTGAAGCCCTTTACGGATTGTTAGGGCTGCGTTAAACGCTGTAGAGTTGCTGACTAAGGTAACCGCCTTTAAGCTGAGTCAAACGGTCGTTTTTGTAGACCCACCACGCGGCTACGGAATCGTTCTTTGCGATAGGCTTTCCGGCTTTGATGAAGTCCGAGGTCAGCTTACTTCCCTGATGGAACACGTTTTTAAGAGCGCACATTCTCCTGAGGATGTGTTCTTCTTTATAGGGGCGTGTGTCCATGGGTTTATGTTTTTGTAAGCACGTTTCCCCAAACGTGTTCTTGCAAAGACCTAACATTCGCCTGTTGCTCCTGGAAATCTGGTTGCTTTCATAGCGCTCCAAGCCGACGGGTTGCTATTTTACAAGCGCCCCGACGGTTTGCTATTTCTGGACTTTCGAGTCATCGAGTCTGTTTGCACTAGGGCAGAGGTTAGAGGATTCGAGTCCGGAGAGTCGGCTGCTTTTGCTGGATGGCTTGGGGCGATCGCCCGGAAATGGGCAACGCCTCACCGCATCTGGCTAGGCACGTCGGGGGATGCTTTTTGTAATCAAATTCCTGTGGAATAGAAAAAGCGTCTCAATCCGCTCAACCCTGCCTACATTTAGAGCCTGTAGAAGAGCCTGTAGAACCTGAGGAATTGAGGTTCAGGGCGCGTTCTCCTTTGCGCTTCCGGGACTGATCTTGACTCTGCATCTTTTTCAGTTAATTAGCTAGATGACCTGCATCGTTTACTGAGTTCACCGTTCTAAATCCTTGTTTAAGCCACTTACAGGTTAGGCAATGAAGACTACGACAAATCTTGTAACAGAAGCCTGGCAACTCTTGGAGCGGTCGATTGTGTATTACGGCGATCGCCCCGTCGGCACCGTAGCAGCTTGTGACCCCAGCGTCGAAGCCCTGAACTACGATCAGTGCTTCGTGCGGGATTTTGTGTCCTCAGCGCTAGTGTTTCTCACTCACGGCCGCCCCGAAATCGTCCGAAACTTTTTGGTGGAAACCCTGGCGCTCCAGAGCGGCGAGAAGCAGATGGACTACTTCTACGCTGGCCGGGGATTGATGCCCGCTAGTTTCAAAGTGGTCACCGCCGAAGGCAAGCAATACCTGGTGGCAGATTTCGGTGAACACGCCATTGGCCGCGTCACGCCCGTCGATTCCTGCCTCTGGTGGATTATTCTGCTGCGGGCCTATGTCAAGGCAACGGGCGACCTGGATCTGGCCCACCAGCCAGAGTTTCAGCAGGGCATCCTGTGGATTCTCAAGCTCTGCATGGCCGATCGCTTCGATATGTATCCCACCATGCTTGTCCCCGACGGCGCGTTCATGATCGACCGCCGCATGGGCGTAGATGGGCATCCGCTAGAAATCCAAACCCTGTTCTATGCGGCGCTGATGTCGGCCCGGGAACTGCTGGCTCCGGGCCCGCGCAACGATATCCACATCCAGGTCATTAACCAGCGCCTCAGCATTTTGAACTACCATATGCGCCAGTATTACTGGCTGGATGCGCGGCGGTTGAACACGATCTATCGCTATCACGGCGAAGAATTTGGCGAGGGCGCAGTCAACAAGTTCAATATCTATCCCGATTCAATTCCCGAATGGACATTCGACTGGATGCCCGATGAAGGCGGCTACCTAGCGGGCAACCTGGGCCCGGCCCGGCTGGACTTTCGCTTTTTTGCCTTGGGCAATCTGATGGCCGTCGTATCGTCGCTGACCAACGCCGAAGAGTCGCGGCAGGTGATGAACCTGATCGAGCAGCGCTGGGATGACTTGGTGGGGCAGATGCCCATGAAGATTTGCTATCCCGCTGTCGTGGATCAAGAGTGGAAGATTCTGACGGGCTGCGACCCGAAGAATGTGCCCTGGTCATATCACAATGGCGGCAGTTGGCCAATGCTGCTGTGGCTGATGGCGGCGGCCTGCCAAAAAACGGGACGGCCGGATCTGTGTCGCCGAGCCATGGCCATTGCCGAACGCCGCCTTAGCGAAGACGAGTGGCCAGAGTATTATGACGGCAAGGCCGGACGCTACGTGGGCAAGGCCTCGCGTAAGTATCAGACCTGGACGATTGCAGGCTATCTGCTGGCGCAAGATTTTCTGGACAACCCCAGCCATCTTGATCTAATCTGCTTTGACGAAGATCCGCAGTTTTTCGACTGGATGTATCGTCTGCAAGAGTTCTAGCCGACCCCAAGGCGGCGGCCTTATGCAGCTACAGACCTGACAAGGGGGCTATACGGTTGACTCAGGTTTTCCAATTTGAGCAGGATTTTGCCGATTCGTTGCGGTGCGTGCCCATGCGCGTCCGTTATAACCTCGACACCTGTGGGATAAAGCTGAAGCTGGCCCATTGGCACGCGCTGCCTTGGGGCGATCGCCAACTGCTGCTCGACTTGCCCTGCCAAAGCGAGGCAGATATCGCCGCCTATCGCCAGCGAGTGTATGACTTGGTGGCTGCCCAAGGGGGCGATCGCCCAGCCGATTTGCCCCTCGATCCGCAGCCCGCCTGGCTCAATGCACACCAAATCCCCGACTCGGTGCAGCAGCAGGGGCAGCGCGTGGGTGTGTGCCTTACAACTGAACAGTGGAGCCGCCTCGATCCGCTCCAGCGATTTGCGCTGATCAAGCTCAGCCAGTCTAGCCATGAACATCAAAATTTTCTGCCTGCGCTGCGAGAATTTGGCGTGCTAGAGATCGCTGGGTCAGAGGCATAGCGGCTGATTGAGGGCGATCGCCGGGTAACGACTGGGGCGATCGCTGGGGCAAGCCCTGGGACGAGTTTCTTGTAAATCCACCGTTGCATAACTGTCACAAAGGTTCATAGAACCCGATTTTTAGGTTAAGCTTTTGTTTGATTCATTTCTTTGGTTCGATAGATTGAAGTTGTCCTATTGCTGATAGCAAAGCAATAGTCAGCTTTCCAGGCTCAACTGTGTTCTGTGGGCTGGTTTTTATCGTTAATCGATAGATCTGGACTCATGGGTCATCTCAGGCGCGATCGCAGACGATTGGCGCTTACGTAGGTAACAATGTCATAGCAGCGTCGTGGTCATAGCAGCGTCGTAGCAGTTCGCAATGTTATAGCAGTTCATAGCAGCAGGTTACGGCGTTGGGGTATAGCGGTGGCGGGGGCAACAATCTCAGGATTTGTGGTTTTGCAAATCTTCCGGGTCTGGTTCCGCGCCACGATTGCAACCGGAGCAGTTTGATGAGTCCAAATCGGTCTTTTCCAACTTTGCTCTGTCTGTGCGGTTTCAGTGGGGAGAGTTAGCGTGACAGGTTTCTTTGATCGAGTTCAGGGCTGGGTCAAGCCAGAGGGTGATGCGCTACACAGCGGCAAGGACGACCGTCTGGCTCAAACCTCAAGCGGCTTGGGTGTCCCGTTTGCAGACGACACTTCGACGCAGGACACGCCAGCCGATCTGCCTGTAGAAGCCTCCACTCAGGCTCCTGCGGATGCGGCGGTGCCCGTTTCTCCACCCCAGCCCGACCCGGCACTCGTGGAATGGTCAAAACCCAACCCCGATCTGGAGCCGCCTAAGCGATCGCCCCGTCGGTTCTATCAGGCCTGGTATGCCTGGGTGGTGATGGCGGCTCTGGCGGGTGCAGGCGGTTTTGGCATGGCGGCCATCGATACGGTACGCCAGATCCAGAGCGAACTACCCGACCCAGAAGACGCGCTGACTTATACCCGCGATGGCTCGATGACCATCAAGGCGGCAGATGGCACGGTGCTGCAACAGCTTGGGCCCGCAACGCGAGAGGCGCTCTCGCTCGACCAGATCCCAGAGACGATGATAAACGCCTTCATCGCTGCTGAGGACAAGAACTTTTACGAACACAGTGGCGTGGACTATCGGGCGATCGCCCGGGCAGCCCTGGCAAACCTATCGGCTGGCGAAGTAGTCGAAGGGGCCAGCACCATCACCCAGCAGGTGACGCGGATCGTCTTTCTGGGGCAGGAGCGCACCCTCGACCGCAAGCTGCGAGAAGCGCTGATGGCGCACAAAATGGAAAATGAGCTAACCAAGGATCAAATCCTGGAGCGCTACCTGAACTTGGTCTATCTGGGGTCGGGCGCGTATGGCGTGGGCGATGCCGCCTGGATTTATTTCAGCAAGCCGATTGGTGAGCTTTCGCTGTCTGAAATGGCCATGATTGCTGGACTGGCCCCTGCCCCCAGCGAATACTCGCCGCTGGTAAACCCCGATCTGGCCCGCAGCCGCCGCGATATTGTGCTGGAGCGAATGTATGAGTCCGGATTCATCACCGCCGCAGAACTAGCGGAGGCAAAGGCAGCAGAAATTAAGCTAACGCCCAGCCAGCCCCGTAATCTCATTAGCCAAACGCCCCACTTTACCTCCTACATCCTCCAGCAAGAACTGCCTCAGCGCGTTAGCCCGGAGGTGTTGGAAGTGGGCGGATTGACTATCGAGACGACGCTGAACCCCAAGTGGCAAGCCATTGCTCAGGAAACGGTTGCCAAAGCCGTCGAGCGCTATGGACGATGGGAGCGGTTTTCTGAAGCGGCTTTGGTGTCTATCGACCCCCGCACAGGCGAAATCAAAGCGCTGGTAGGCGGAAAAGACCTGGTTGCGGGTCAGTTTAACCGGGCAACCCAGGCGCAGCGACAGCCCGGATCGACTTTCAAGGCTTTTGTGTATACAGCGGCGATTGCTGCTGGACTCTCCCCCTACAAGAGCTATCTGGACTCCAAGTTTGTCGTCGATGGCTACGAGGTCAAGAACTACAGCGAGCGGCACTCTGGCAACATGTCCATGCGGGATGCGCTAGCCCGTTCAATCAACGTCATCGCAGTCAAGGTGCTGCTGGATGCAGGGTTTGAACCAGTGATGGAAATTTCTAGGCGCATGGGCATTCAGTCCAAGCTGATCCCTGCCTACTCGCTGGCGCTGGGCACGCTGGAGGTCAACCTGCTGGAACTCACCAGCGCCTATGGCACTCTCGCTGCTCAAGGGAAGCACATCGAGCCACACGGCATCACGCGAATCATCGACCGCTTTGGCAACGTGATTTACGAGGCAAACTTTACGCCAGAGCAGGCTGTAGATACCGACAGCGCCAATATCATGACCTGGATGCTGCGGGGTGTAGTGAATGGTGGCACGGGCGGCAACGCAGCCCTGCGGGGCCGACCCGTCGCTGGCAAAACGGGAACCACCGATGCTAAGCGCGATCTCTGGTTCATCGGCTATATTCCTCAACTGGTGACGGGGGTATGGCTGGGCAATGACAACAACCGCCCGACGGCGGGAGCCAGCAGCACGGCTGCCCTCGTATGGCGCAACTATATGGCGCAGGCAACCGAGGGAATGCCGGTCGAGTCGTTCCCGCAGCCCAACCTGCGCGGCGATCGCAAAGGTTCCATCAAGGCAGAGCGAATTCGCCCCCGGAGAATGTTCGTTGGCCCGGCAACCGGAGGTGACTCGGAGGGAGAATCTTCTGGTTCTGGCAGCCGCTCTCGCAGTCGATCCGAGGAGGCAGCACCCGCGCGATCGCCCAGTTCTCCTGCGGCTCGCGAAGCCTCTCCAGACACCCGTTCCGAGCCTCGCAAGATTCGCAATAGTGACCCTGTGCAGGCAGCCCCATCGTCCCCCGCAGAGCCACCTGCTCGTCCACAGCCTCCAGCACCCCCTGTCGAGCCAGAGCCGCGTCCCGCAGAGCCACGTCCTGAACCCGTGCGGGTCGAGCGTCCCCAACCAGAACCCGTGGAAGCCCGCCCAGCGCCGCCACCACCGCCGCCACCGCCTGAGCGTCCCGCCCCGCCCCCTCGCCTAGAGCGGCCCCGATCCGAGCCTGCGGCCCCAGCCCCGGCCCCGGCAGAAGCGCCCCCTCCTGCAACAGAGTAATTCCTGAAGGAACCCACACCTTGCAGCTAGTTGCGGCGAAACACCCGATGCGGCTGTTCACAGGGTTGTCCCTGATCAGTCCTTGCTCAAAAACAGTGGTGTGAGGGGTCGATTCTACGGAATGATGATTTTAGGAATAGGACTTATGCAGTTGGACGATTTCTCACAGGCGCAGCCCGCGAGAAGTCGTCCAAAACCCAGAAGACTGATCGCAAGTGCGTAAGTCTGGAGGAATCTGAAATTCTGAAATATTTGGAGCTTAGGGTTATGGTGCTGTTGATGGATGTAGCCGCAGGCGGCGGTTTTCCGGTTTGGTTTACGGTGGTCTACGTGGTGGGGTTTATTGCGGCCGTCACCATCGGCTCAATCGCCTGGTATAACTCGAAGCGGCCGCCGGGTTGGGAAGCCAAGGAGCGCCCAGACATCGTTCCGAAGATCGACGAAGACCCCAAGTAGATGCGGAAAAGGTAAAGGATTGCTTAGAAGGATTGCTTGGAAGGATGGCTGAGTTCGATCGGACATCCGATAAAAAAATCCAATAAAAAATCCGATAAAAAGTCCGATAAAGAATGGGATACAACGGCATCACCGTTATACCCCACTGCATAGTAGCTGCTCCAGGGAAAGGCGGAAGGGCCAGATCTCAACTCAGGATTGCCCGCTGGAGGGCTTTTCTCTGCTGCGGCGAGAGAGAAGCGACTAGTTCCCGAACCGTAGCCGTGTCTAGTTCCTGGTTGTCTCCTCTAAGCAGCGCCAAGAAGGAGTCTGGCAAATGGTCGGCAATTCCTGGGAGCGGCGGCTCTAGGGCTTCGTCGGCCTCTGGGTGGCGGCATACGCCTGTGTCGCAGTTCAGCCCTAGCTCGTGCCAGATCAGGGTTGGCACGGCGTTGCCCCGTCGTCCTGCGTATTCCTGATTTAGCACATGGGTTTCCAGATAGGCTTTGGGCGATTCGTAGCACGACTGGGCGCGGGCATGGGGAATCGTGAACCCACCAAACGCCTTGCGATATTCTTCTGAGTCGAGCAGGGTCGAAATTAGCCCTGCTGCGCCCTGTCGGGCCAGAACGTTGCCATAGTGCTGCATTTCTTCATGGTTGAGGAGTGCCCGCCCCAAGAAATGCTTCAGACAGCGCTCTATAAATTTGTAGTTAGACGTGTTGAAGTAAAAGGCGTTGAGATATACCTCGGACTGTCCCAGTTCGCGCAGAAACCGTCGTACCCCGATCCGGTTGGCCAGAAAGTCCTTTTCCAACCGTCCCAAGATTCGCCGTTCATAGCTGTAGGGCTGGCGTTCGAGGACTTGCCGATAGATCTGCTGGAGGGCGGCTTCGCGCTCGGTCTGAGAGGAATTGGGATGAATCGAAATGGGTGTGTGTTGCATAGCGACCTCTGGAATGACCTCTAGACGTAGGCTAGGCGTGGGATTGCAGCGCTAGAACAACGCTATCCAAGTACGGAGAAATGAGCGTGTTGGCGGCGGGCGAGAGGTTGGCGGCGATCGCCTCCTGGAGATAGCGATAGGCCGTGGCGCAGTGGCTATGGCGCTTGTGGGCCATCAGGATGGTGTCGAGCCAAGACATCATCTGCTCTTTGAAAAAGGTCTCGTCATCGCGCAGCACCGAGAGGGCAATGTAGCGAACGACTTCGGTCATGTCGTATAAACAGCGCTGTCCATGCTGCTGGATTAGCTCTGGATGCACCTGCGCCAGCTTCTTGAGCGCGTGGTGAATCATTGGCGTGCTGCGATCGCGCAATTGCTGATATGCATCTAGCCGGGTCTGATAGGTTTGCACGTAGGCACTCAGGATTTGCAGTCCTCGCTGATCCAGATAAGTGCCATCAGCGTCTCGCAAACTTCGGTCTAGGGTGTGGCTAAGGGTGAGCATAGGACAAAGACCATGCGATAGAGACAAGTGGGAAAGGGCGGATGGCGATCGCCCTGCACCCTCTCAACCGCTGCGGCGCTGAGCAACTTGCCATCCTTAGGATCAGACTGCCCACTCCGCAAAACAGCCCCCCACAAAGATGTATTTCTTAATACATCCTGGGGCGGGTTCAACGGTTTGGGGGCGGGATTGCTCTGGAAATCTGAATGCGGGTCTGGTTTGCCAATGCGCGGCTGGGAGAGCCGGAGAGCGGTTCGATCGTGCCGTATTTCGATCGCGCCGTATGATGAGGGGTGTAAAGCAATCAACCCCAGTCATCGATGTTCAATCAGAGTACACCGGAACTAACGCCGGTGGAGTTTGAAGTGCTGACCCTATTGCCGACTGGCGAAGTGGGCGATCGCCGCACGGGTCGAGCCAAGCTCTGGAAAGAATCTCTGGCTGCGGGCGTAGCGCTGGAGATGGTGATCTTGCCAGGGGGCCCGTTTACGATGGGCGCACCCAGAGAAGAGGAGGGCTGGCATCCCTCGCAAGGCCCCCAGCGATCGGTTACGCTGCGGCCTTTTTCCTTGAGCAAATATCCCGTGACCCAGGCCCAGTGGCGAGCAGTGGCGGCGCTGCCCGTAGTGGGGCGATCGCTCGACCCAGACCCCGCCCATTTCAAAGGCGATCACCATCCGGTGGAGCAGGTGTCGTGGCTGGAGGCGGTGGAATTTTGCGATCGCCTCACCGCGCACACGGGCCGTCCCTACCGCTTGCCCAGCGAGGCCGAGTGGGAATACGCCTGTCGCGGCGGCACAGAGACTCCTTTTCACGTCGGCGAAACCCTCACCACCGACCTGGCAAATTACTCCGGGGTGGACTGGGAGTATCAGGGGCGACTGTGCAGCCGGGGCAGCTACGGGCAGGGGCCCCAAGGCGAAGACCGCCGCGAGACCGTGCCTGTGGGCTATTTTGCCCATGCCAATGCCTTTGGACTCTGCGACCTGCATGGCAATGTGCGTGAGTGGTGTCAGGATACCTGGCATGACACCTACGCCGGTGCGCCGACAGACGGAACCGCGTGGGAAACGGGCGGCGACCCCAAACGGCGCATACTGCGGGGCGGCTCCTGGAACGTGGGGCCCCGCAGTTGTCGGTCTGCTTTTCGGTCGCGGGCTGAGGGCGATCGCGGCCTGTATGACATTGGCTTTCGGGTCGCCTGCGGCTGGGACGGATTTGCTTGAGGTTTTCCTGAGGTTTTCCTGAGGTTCTACATCCCGGCAAGTCGCAAGCCTACGCGGGATACGGCTGCCGCAAAAAGTTGAGCAGTTCACGGTTGACTGTCTGGGGCACTTCCTGCTGAATCCAGTGGCCACAGTCGGCGATGCGAGTCAGGCGCAGCGGTGCTTTGACCAGCGCATCCAGGTTTTCCAAAAGAGATTGGCCCAGGAAATGGTCATCTTCGCCCCAGAGGACGAGGGTGGGCACGGTGACGGGCAGGGGCGATCGCCCCCATTCGCGCATCAGTCGTCGGGGCGACAGCAGTTGTCGATAGTAATTCATCGCTGCCGTCAGCACGCCTGGTTTCTCTAGCGCCGCCTGATAAATGTCCATATCTCGACGGCTAAAGGCTCCCTTGCGGACGCAGAATTCCTGCATCGCTGTGGTCACAAAGTTTCGCAGGTTTTGGCGAATTAGCCATTCCGGCAGCCCCGGCACCTGAAACGCCAGCATATACCAACTCCGCCGCAGTTGGTCGAAATTGCTCGACATCTCCTGCATCAAACGGTGGGGATGGGGCGCGTTTAGAATCGCCAGCCGATGCAGCCGCTGGGGAACGGTCTGCGCCAAGTGCCAGGCGATCGCCCCGCCCCAGTCGTGCCCAACGATATGCGCCTTTAGATAGCCCAGGTTCTCAATAATGCCCTGGATGTCGGCGCTGAGGGTATCCAGGTCGTAGCCCGCGCTGGGCTTGTCGGAATCGTTGTAGCCGCGCAGATCCGGCACGACGACTTTGAAATGTTTTGCCAGCGCTGGAATTTGGTGTCGCCAGGAATACCAGAACTCAGGAAATCCGTGCAGCAAGACCACTAGTTCGCCCTCTCCCTGCGTCACGCAGTGCAGACGAATGCGGTTTGTTTCAATAAAGCAGTGCTGCCAGCCATTGGTTTCGGGCGATCGCGGAGAGGAAAAATCGAGGGTCATGGAACGCTGCGTAGCGGAGATTACAAAAAGTACCTATTTTTTTAATTTTATGTCTGGAGGCGGAGGATGGGCCGACCGTGAATTTTCCCAGCCCTTCTTTAAGATTGGCAAACTTCTAAAAAGCGTTCCGTTTTGATGGGTTATTGCTACATTGAATAGTCATTGAATAGCTATTGAATAGCTACTGATATAGTCATTCCGCAGCCATTCCGAGTAGCCATCACAGCGGGGCTTGCTGTGCTATCGCTCAAGGGATTGCTCAGGCTCGATCCATCAGGTTTCATCGCTCGAATTGCTCCAGTCGTCTTTACGCCAGTCGTCTTTACGCCAGTCGTCATTTTGATTTCGCCATGTCTCAACCCACGTCTGCCCAGTCCCCTGCGCTAGAATCCCTGAATTCTCAAGAGCTTGCCGATCGAGAATCGAGGGCGATCGCCACGACTCGCGTTTCCGGCGCGTCGAGCGTCGCAACGGAGGCTGACCGCTTTTCCATCGAGCAATATGCCGACCAACTGATGGACGATCTGTTTAGCGACTTGAATGAAGCGCTAGAGCAGGGCAGGCCCGTTTCGACGGAACTACCGGAAGAACTAGCCGCTAGCCGCACTCCCACCCCGGTCAGCGTCACGGATGTCACGATTCCGCCTGTGCTGGCCACTGTCTCCCAGGCACAGCGGCAAGACGGCTCAACCCACGCGCCCGATGCGGGTGTGACCCGCGATCCAACCTTTGTGCCAGAGCTAAACCCAGAACCCGCGCTGATTCCTCAATTTGATCAGAGTTCTGGGCAGAGTTCTGGGCAGAGTTCTGAGCAGGTGGCCGTGGACAGCAGCCCGGAGGATGAGTTGGTTGCCGCGGCGCTCATGCCAAGACCCACTGGCGTAAAGCACAAATCGCTGGATGGGCTGCTGGCGCTGTTGGTCTGCGGATCTCTGGCGGCGGCCGTGGCGCTGTGGTATGGAATGCAGGGGCGCTGGCAGCAGGCGAATGCTCCCGACACGGCTGGCTCATCTGAGGTCGCTACCCAGCCAGCCTCGCCCGAAAACCGCGAATTTTTGGACTACATTCAGCGATCGCTCAAGGTATTGGAGCAACGGTCTGCCCGTCGTCAAGCGGAAACCGCTGGCACAGAGGGCAACTTGCCGAGCGTGGCGGTGGCGGGCAATCCAGCCGCGACCAACTCAGCCCCCACCGACCCGCTGATTGTCCCGGTTTACCGGCCGCCCGCGGACATGGCGCTTCCCGGTCGCAGCGGCGGCAACAGTGGTGGCAGCAGTGGTGGCAACAGTGGCGGCAACAGTGGCGGCAACGGATTCCCCAGTCTGCCCGGGTTCAACCTGCCGGGGCGATCGCCCGCCGTTTCCACCGTCCCGCTGCCCACAACTGCGCCAGCCGCCCCATCTGCTGCCTCATCGACCGACAGCGCGACCGATACACCCGCCGCCGCCCCCAATATCGCCGCCGTCTCGACCCATACCCTCGTCGGCATCCTGGAACTCAGCGATCCGGCCCGTTCCGCTGCCCTGTTTGAAATCAACGGCACGACCCATCGCGTGCAGGTGGGCGAACCGATTGGGGCTAGCGGCTGGACGCTCGTTTCCGTGAAGGGCAATGAGGTGATGGTGCGGCGCAACGGCGATGTGCGATCCATCTACACTGGACAGCAGTTCTGATCCCTTGATAGGGTTTGGGTGCGGTGTTTTGATGCCGAAGGCCTACTGTTTGCAAAATCGCTGCACGAGATCCCGGTGCGAAATCCCGGTGCAAAATCCCGGTGCGAAATCGCTGCACGAGATCCCGGTGCAAAATCCCGCTGCGAAATCACAGTGCGAAATCACAGTGCGAAATCACAGTGCGAAATCACAGTGCGAAATCACAGTGCGATCGCCCCAACCCTGCCCTATCCGCTCCATAGGAGTGTTCCATGAGCCTTTTTGACGACCTCAGCACGTTTCTAGAAGCCCGCCTGGACGAGTTTTTGCGCGATAACCCGCACCTAGAACTCCAAGCCATCGAGGACAACCTGCGGGATCAGGAAGAAGAAGCGATTCGCTTACTAGGTGACTTGCGGCTCAAGGAAAGTCGGCTCCAACAGGAAATCTTGAACACGGCACAGGAAGTGCAACTTTGGCACGCCCGCGTCGAAAAAGCAAAGGAAAAGGGGCGCATGGATCTGGCCCAGCCCGCCGAAGAACACGAAGCCACGCTGCTGCGCCAGGGAAATCAGCTTTGGGGACAAATGGAAGCCCTGCGCCAGCGGATTCAGGAAACCATCGACCTCCAGCGACAGATTCAGCAAAAGCGCAAGGAAGTGTCAGCCCAGGCAGCCCAGGCAAGAGCCACCCGCACCACAACCTCGGTTGACCAACAGTGGCAAACTGCTGGCTGGCAAAACTACAACGCCTCCACCCCCGGTTCGTCCTCTCCCCAAGACCTGGAAAAAGCCTTTCGCCAATGGGAAATGGATGAAGAAATCGAAGAGTTGAAACGAAATATGGGCAAGGGCTAAACTGCTGAAATCAGAATCTTAACCCGTAAAAAAGTGAATATTTGGGCTGAGTCGTTCGATTTGCAGCCTAAACTGGAATCTACGGAGCGCTAGATGCCATGCCAGTGAATCTTCCTGCTATTCCTGCCAAGTTCCGCCTCCGCACAGCGCTCGTGGTTCCCTTTGTGTTGGAAATTGCAGCAGCGGTTGGGCTGGTGGGTTACCTGTCGTTTTTGGCGGCACGGCGGGCCGTGAATGACCTGGCCTCCCAGCTTCGCACGGGCCTCTCTTCCCAGATTGAGCGCGAGCTAGAGAGCTACTTTACAGCGCCGCACGACATCAATCAGCTCAATGCGGCCGCGTTTACCCAGGGCAGCCTGGATTTCCAAAATCCCCAAAACATTGCCCAAATGCACCAGCAGGTGAGAATTTCGCCCTATATTTTTGGTACCTATTGCGGCACAGAGCAGGGGGAATTTCTGGGGGCAGGGCGCTCGGAGGTCGGCAGTAAGGAGATTCGGCTCTGGCTGACCAATATGGCTACGCGGGGTCGTTTTCTCTCCTATGAGCTAGATAGTCGGGGAAATCGTCTGGCTTTCCTCACGGAGGATGGGGAATACGATCCGCGATCGCGCCCCTGGTATCAAGATGCACTCAAGACAAGAGGGGCTGTTTGGAGCGAGATCTATTTAGACTTTGCAACTTTCTTGCCCGTGTTGACGGCTAGCCTTCCGGTATATAGCGAGGAGGGAACGGTTCTGGGGGTCTGTGCCACCGATGTGCAGCTTCCGGTGGAGTTTCGCCAGTTTCTTTCTAGCCTGAGAATTGGCAAAACGGGTAAGGCATTTGTGCTAGATCGGAAAGGGCAAATTCTCTCTAGCTCGACCGAGGAACCGCTGACGGTTGGTAAAGGGGATGAGACGCTGCTGCTGCAAGCCGTGGACAGCAGTGAGCCGCTGATTCGAGAAACGGCGCGTTTTTTGCAGCAAGAGTTTGGCGACCTTAAAGAAATCCAGCAGCCGCAGCAGCTTGATTTTTCTGTGCATGGACAGCGGCAGTTTGTGCAGGTGTTGCCGTTTCAAGACGGACGGGGACTGGACTGGCTGATTATCATCGCGGTTCCCGAAGCAGACTTTATGGACGATATCCATACCACTACTCGAAACGCGATTTGGCTGGCGCTGGGGTCGCTGGGACTGGCGATCGCCCTGGGCATCCTCACCGCCCGCTGGGTCACAAAACCCATCCAGCGAATCTCGCAGGCCTCCAATGAAGTTGCAGAAGGCGCACTCTCCCAGCACATTGCGCCCAGCGCTCTGCTAGAGCTAGATCAGCTCGCCACATCGTTTAACAGCATGGCGGATCAACTCAAGGCTTCATTCACCACTTTGGAACAAAAGAATGAGGAATTGCGGATTACTGAAGAAAACTATCGCAGCATTTTTGAAAACGCCCTAGAGGGGATTTTTCAATCTTCACCCACAGGACAGTTTCTAAAAGTGAACCCAGCGATGGCGGCAATTTATGGCTACAACTCTCCATCCGAAATGGTGAATTCTGTCACCAATATTCCAGAACAAACCTATGTCGATATTCGCGATGGTCAGCGCTTTTATCAGTTAATGAAATCTAACGGGCAGGTAAAAGGATTGGAGTATCAGGTCTATCGCAAAGACGGCAGCATTATCTGGATCGAAGAAGATGCGCGAGCCGTCTACGATAGCCAGGGCAAGCTGCTCTACTATGAAGGAATTATTCAAGACATTACGGAACGTCGCCTGCGGGAAGAAGCATTGAAGAAGCAACTGGAAGAATTGCAAATCGAAATCGACCAGAGTAAACGAGTGCAGGAAGTGAACTCAATTACCCAGAGCAGCTATTTTCAAGAGATTCAGGAAGAGTTAGCCCAGGTCGATATTGAAGAATTTTGGAAGTGATGAGAATGCGATCTAGAAGGCAGCTATGCAAGCTGTTGAGTAAATGCAAGCCGTTGGGTAAATGCAAGCCGTTGCGTAAATAGAGTGGCATGAATACTCCAGCCCATGTCGTGCTGAATTTATTGTGTTTAGGTCGGCGAGATGAAGGGCTATTCATTGCGCCGGTCATCCTTGGAGCAATCTTGCCGGACGCGCCCATGTTTGTCTTTTATTTTGTAGAGAAGGTGCTGCGAAACACGCCGGAATCGATTATCTGGTCAAAATCTTATTTTGAACCCCACTGGCAAAATTTTATTGATTTATTTAACTCGGTGCCGCTGATTTTGGTGGGGTTGCTGGTTTCGCTGTGGGGGCGATCGCCCTTTGGCACACTCCTCTTTGCGAGCATGTTGCTGCATATCGCGGGCGATTTACCGCTGCACAACGACGATGCCCATCGCCATTTTTTCCCGTTTTCCGACTGGCGGTTTCACAGCCCGGTCTCTTACTGGGACCCGCGCTACTATGGCAACTTGGTCAGCGTGATCGAAGTTTCAGCCGTGATGATCAGCAGTTTCCTCTTGTTCAACGGCTATGAAACCTGGCTGGGCAGAGGGGCGATCGCCACTACAGGCTTACTTTATCTTGCTTATTTTGGATATATCTTCGCAGTGTGGATGTAGCACTTTTAGGATGCGACCTGGAATGCGATCGCGCAGCAAGCTGGAATGCAAAACCGAATTCAACTTTCACTCGATTTTCCCTTCGTTGATTACAACATCTTCATAGAGCGCGGAAATCGTATCAGTAAAGTTGAGACTTGCTAAATGGAACGTCTCGGTGTCTGGCGTGTAGTATTGCAGCACCCATAGCCCAGCTTCATTGCGACGAAAGCACTCGACCCGCTGATGGCGCGTATTGATCAGAACATATTCTTCCAGGCTTTCCAACAGTTGATAATCTGCAAACTTATCGCCCCGATCAAACGCTTCGGTAGAGTCTGATAACACCTCCACAATCAGCCTGGGAAACTGCTTAAAGGTCTCATTTTGCTGATCGCGAGGATCGCAGGTCACCATCACGTCGGGATAGTAATAACAATTTCGCGCTTCGATGCGAGCCTTCATATCCGAAATGAAAACCCGGCAACCCGTCCCGCGCACATGTCCCCGTAATAGCGCAAAAATATTTCCTGCAATTGTTACATGGGCATCGTTCGCACCTGGCATAGCATAGATTTCGCCATCTCGATACTCGTGTTTGATCGCGCTTTGGGCTTCGAGTTGGAGATATTCTTCAGGGCTGATGAACTGGGGTGAGGCAATCATAGGGCTTGTTC
Organism: Thermoleptolyngbya oregonensis NK1-22; assembly: GCF_032705245.1. Classification (GTDB taxonomy): domain Bacteria; phylum Cyanobacteriota; class Cyanobacteriia; order Elainellales; family Elainellaceae; genus Thermoleptolyngbya; species Thermoleptolyngbya sichuanensis. The sequence goes on along the minus strand of NZ_CP053540.1, from coordinate 4,371,565 downwards.
TAGAACGCTGAGGACGGAGTGTTTAGGAGTGCTGCTGCCAGCGCTGCCACAACATGAATGGAGGTTGATGAATAGAGGTTGGCTGGAGGGTTGAGCCTGCGGCTTTGGGACTAGAAGTTTTGGATTAACGAATGCTGGCTGCATCGAGTTTCGGCGGAGATGGAGCCGAGCGATCGCCCGCTTTTTTCTTCAGTTTGGCTCAGTTTGGCAAATTTGGACTGAAGCCCTAGCTGAATCCTGATGGGATCAACGCCTAGTAGCCAAATTCCACGATGAAACTGGTTGCACCGTCTCGACTGTCAACGCGAATCGTCGCCCCTAACCGCTCCACCAGTTTCTTAACCAGTGCCAGCCCTAGCCCCGTGCCGCCCTGATGCCAAACGTCGTGATCAGGAATACGGTGAAACTTTTCAAAAATGCGATCGCACTCTGCGGCGGGAATTTCTACTCCTGTGTTGCGAACACAAATCCGCAGCCCATCAGCCGTAGACTGTACGGAAAGAGTAATGTACTCTCCAGCGGGAGTGTACTTGCAGGCATTGTTCAGCAATTCGCCGAGAATCCGCTCTAAATACGATAAATCGCTGGAAAAAGAGGGAAGCGACTCTTCAATCTGAATCTCTAGCTGCTGCTGCTGATTTCTAGCCCGCTCCACGTAGGGTTCCGCAATGTAGGGAATAAAAAACTGAAGCGGAATCATGCTGATATTCAGCGGATCGGTGCCTGCTTCTATGCGGGCCATCTCTAGCAAATTGTTAATTAGCCGAATTTCGCGCTGGCTCTCGTCTTGCAGCACTCGAAAGTAGCGCTTCACGATTCCTGCTTCGTCCGCAAAGACCCCCAGGGGTTCTAGATGCACCTCCAGCAGTTGGATTGCCATGAGGATATTGGACATGGGCGATCGCATTTCATGAGACACCGTGTTCAGCAGATCGTCCTTGAGCCGATTTAGCTCCTCCATTTCATGCAGTTGAAGCTGAGCAGCTTGGTAGAGGCGAGACTGGCGGAGGGCGATCGCACAGTGATTGGCCACCTGCTGCACCAGCCGATCCTCCGCCTCGCTGAAGGTTTGCTCAGCCGGACGAAAGAGCCACAAATCGCCAAGAATGCCCTGATCGTCATAAATCGGACGCGCCAAAATCGCCCAATGGCCCGCTCCATATCGAGGGCACGCAGGCAAATAACAGCAAAACGGGCCAGAGTTCCCCTGCGCGATCGCCGCATACATTGTCGCCGATTCGATGGTTAAATCCTCGACCCTAGAACACGGTGCAGCCCCATCCTGGTGATACTCATAGTCAATCGTTACCTGCGTTTGCGCCGCATTGTAAATCCCGGCATTGCACCCCACCAGCGCCAGCCCTGCCCCTAATTCCTGCACTGCCGTTTGCAAAATCTGCGCCTCATCCAGGCTATCGCGCACCCGATCCGTAATTCGCTTGAGCAGCGCCTCAAACTCTAGCGCCTGTTCTAGCTGGGCCGTGCGCTGCTGCACCAGATCTTCCAGCCGAGCATTCAAGGCTTCTAGCTCCGTCTGCTTCTGCTCTAGGGCAGCCCGGGTTTGCTCTAGCGCGGCGTTGGCCTGGATTTGAGCTTGCATGGCAGCTTCGGCATCGCGGCGGGCTTGCAGCAGTGCCTCTTCATATTCGCTCCGCTGCTGGATCGGAATCAGAACGCACTCATTTAGCACTTCCCCCTCGCGCTGGTGGCGGGTCGCATTCACCAGCATCGGCAGGCTTTCCCCCGTTCTAGAGCGAACTGGAAGATAGATTTCTTCAACCTTGCCTTGCAGCTTGAGCAGCGGAAAAAAATGAGTTTGGTAGAAAATGCGGCTGGCGGCTGGCAGCAAGGCTTCTAAGCGCTGCCCTTTCACCTCGTCCAGACCGCATTGCAGCAGTTCCAGCAGGGTGGCATTCGTCAGGGTGATTGTGCCGTCGTCGGTGAATGCCAGGAAACCGCATGGCGCGGTGTCCAGCAATTCATCTAGATGGCAGGCACACCGTTCGGCATGTGATGCGGTCTGCGGTTTATTTTGCGGGTTATTGTGCGGCTCTGATGACATGAGCGGCGGAAAGATAATCTTGGATTAGCTGGATGGTTTCGTCGGGATGGCTCATGTGGGGACAGTGACCCGTTGCCTGCATGAGCTTGAGGGTGCTGTGGGGTAGATGGCGATGGAGATAGTGGCCGACTTCTGTAGGGGCGATCGCATCTTCGGCACACTGCAAGATCAGCGAAGGTACGGTCATGTCAGCCAAAATCCCCCGATAATCCGATAAAAACGTTGCCTCGGCAAAGCGCCGCGCAATCACTGGGTCTGTTGAGCAAAAGCTCTCTTCCAGTTCCTTTGAGAGTGAGGGACGCTGTTCGTTTTTCATGATAACGGGAGCCAAAAAGCTGGCCCATCCGAGATAATTCTTATCCATCAGATCCAGCAATCCCAGAATATCCTCTCGCTCAAAACCGCCACAGTAGTCCGGCGGATCGTTGAGATAGCAGGGCGACGGCCCCACCAGGATGAGCCGCTCAAACCGCTGGGGGGCTTGCATCGCCGCCAGCATTCCAATCACGCTGCTCACCGAATGCCCTACAAACACGACATTCTGTAGATCCAGCGCTTCACAAATCTCTAAGACATCCTGAGCGTAGCCCTCCAAGCGGCTGTAGCGCTCTGGGTCGTAAGCTCGCAAGTCCGACTTGCCCGACCCCACATAGTCAAACAGCACAATTTGATAGTCGGCAGCGAAGGCTGGCGCAACGAGTCGCCACATGTTTTGGTCGCAGCCAAAGCCGTGGGCAAACAGCATCGGCTGAGTGCCCTGTCCTGAAACGGTGACATTGTTGCGAGTAAGGACGGATTGGGAACGCTGCTGGGAAAGTTGGGGGTCGGCGGGAAAACCGTTTGGTATCAGTTGGTTTGTCTGTTGGTTTGTCATTTTTGAAATGGGTAGTTGAAATGGGAAGCTGGTGATAGACCGATTCTTTATTCTTTAAGGTCGATTTTCGTAAGCCTAGCAGTGCAGCCTGTATCTATATCAAGTCTTGAGTGATAGAGATTCTAAATCTCTTCGGGCTAATCGCGTCTGAAAAATCTAATAGAGCGAAAGCAATCGGGAACCGTTTCTATACTCCTCTTCTACACTCCCTAGATTAGGTGCCTATGAGTCCTACTCCGGATCTTCCCCATGCCTCAAATCTCTCTAGCGCCGCCCTCCGGTCTGGTCGGGGGGCGATCGCCCTCCACTCGGCAACGCCCCAACAGCAAGCCCTCTACGACCGACTGCAAGCCTTTTCGCTCGACCAGCCCGGTGCAGCGCTCAGCTTTAGCCAGCGCCTTGCCCGCGACAATTGCTGGTCTCTGAGCTATGCCCAGCGAGTGATTGAGGAATACAAAAAGTTTGCGTTTCTGGCAGTCTGTGCAGGGCATCCCGTCACGCCGTCGGATCAGGTAGACCAGGCGTGGCATCAACACCTCACCTACAGCCGCTCCTACTGGGAGGTGTTTTGTCCGCAGGTGCTGCAAGCGCCGCTGCACCACGAGCCAACCCAGGGCGGCCAGACCGAACACCACAAATTTAACGACTGGTATCGCAAAACCTTGCAGAGCTACGAAGCCTGGTTTGGGGAAGCACCGCCCCCAGACATCTGGCCCGATCCGAGCCTGCGGTTTGGGCGAGATTTGCAATTCCGCCGGGTCAATGTGCAGCAGCATTGGGTGCTACCTCGACCAGACTGGGCAGGCCGGTGGGCGGCGATCTGGCAGTCTGGCTGGCAGTCTAGCTGGCAGTTTGTGCAGCGGTCTCCAGTGGTGCTGGGCGGCCTGGTGGTGCTGGCATTGAGTCTGACAAGCTGCACGGCGATCGCCCCGATTCCCAACCCGCTAGATCTTCGCGGGCCAGAGTTTTTGCAGTTCTATCTCTTCGTGCTGAGCAGCACGCTGCTGGCGGCATGGGTGCTGCGCCGATGGCTCCGACAACCCGGCAACGTGGAGGGACAATCGCTGCCGACGCTCGATCCCTACGACGTTGCCTATTTGGTGGGTGGGGCAGATCGGGTGATGGATACGGCAATTGTAAGCATGGCGCGATCGCAGCCCCCTGCGATCGATGCTCAAGAGGGATTCCTGGTGCCGCTGGTTGCGCCGGAGCCGTCGCAGCACCCGCTGGAGCGGGCGATTTTGGAAAGCATGAATGGCTCAAAAGCCACGGTACAAAGCCTCCGTCGGAATACTGCGCGAGCGACCGAAACCCTGCGATCGCGCCTACAGGAGCTTGGACTGGCTCTGTCGCCCGCCCAGGCTGCCAAAGCGCGACTTTATCCCACGCTGCTGCTGCTGTTGCCGCTGTTGCTGGGCATTGCCAAAGTGCTGGTCGGCCTTTCGCGGGGGCGGCCCGTTGGGTTTCTGCTGATGATGATTGTGGTGTGGCTGGTTGTTATCGCAATATTCCAGCGGCCGCTCCTATCGAGTCGGTATGGCGATCGCGCTCTACAACAGATCCGAGCGACTCATCAATCCGCCATGACGCTCCGCACCCGCGACCTCAGCGCCATGCAGCAAACTCAATTGCTGTTCCTCATTGCTCTAGCCGGAACCACCGCACTGCGCGGTAAAGAGTTTGCCAGCTTACGGGCTGCACTCTCTCCTGTTTCCAGCACCGGAAATGGCAGTGGATATGCTTCTTCCTGGGGGAGCGATGGCTGGAGTGGTGGTGGGGGCGGCGGCGACGGCGGCGGCGGGGGCTGTGGGGGCTGTGGCGGCTGTGGCGGCTGTGGCGGCTAGAAACGAAGAGGAAAGAGAAAAGAGAGAAAAGGGAAGAATCTTTCTTCGTTCTTCGTTCTTCGTTCTTCCCTCTTCGTTTTTTACATCCGCTCCAAAACTTGAATCCCCAACAGCGATAGCCCCAGCTTGATCGTGCGGGCGGTCAGGTCTGCCAGGATCAGCCGCGAGGTGCGCTGCGGGTCTTCGGCCTGCAAAATGGGGCAGCGGTCGTAGAACTGATTAAAGGTCTTGCTGAGGTCGAAGAGATATTCGCACAGGCGGTTGGGCAGCAGATCGGCCTCCACCGCGCTCAGCACTTCGTCAAATTGCAGCAGCGACTTGGCCAGGGCAAACTCCGCCTCGTCTTGCAGCACGACCCGGCTATTGTCCCCCAGCGCCTCGAAGTCGATTCCGCCCTTGCGGCTGATGCCCTGCACCCGCACGTAGGCATAGAGCATGTAGGGCGCGGTGTTGCCTTGCAGCGCCAGCATTTTGTCGTAGCTGAAGATGTAGCCGCTAGTGCGGTTCTGGCTGAGGTCGGCGTATTTGATTGCGCCAATGCCGACGACGTTGGCCACATGGGCGATGAAGTCCTCGGATTCGGTGCGGTTCTCTTCGGTCAGGCGGGCTTCTAGGTCGGCGCGGGCCCGGGCGATCGCCTCTTCCAGAAAGTCCACCAGCCGCGCCGCCTCGCCAGAGCGACTCTTCAGCTTCTTGCCATCTTCGCCTAAAACATTGCCCAGCGCTGCATGCACAAACTCCGTTTCATCGGTAATCCAGCCCGCCCGCTTGCCCACCTGAAAAATCTGGGCAAAGTGATTGATTTGTTCTGCACCAACGGGATAGATTACCCGCTGCGCCCGGTCTTCTGTCACGCGATAGCGAATCGCCGCCAGATCCGTTGCGGCGTAGTTATAGCCCCCGTCCGACTTTTGCACAATCAGCGGCAGCGGCTTCCCCTCCTTGTTGGTAAAGCCTTCTAAAAACACGCACTTCGCGCCCTGATCTTCCACCAGCAGCCCCAGTCGATCCAGTTCTGCAATCACATCGGGCAAAAGCGGGTTGTAGAAAGATTCGCCCCGCTCCTGAATCTTGGGCGACAGACCCATCAGGTCGAAAATTTTGCGATTGGTGCGATTCGACAAATCGCAGACGACTTTCCAAGCCTGAATCGTTTCTGGATCGCCCGCCTGAAGCTTTATCACCGCCAGCCGCGCGGCTTCCTGAAAGTCTGTGTCTTCGTCAAACCGCTTTTTGGCGGCCTGGTAAAACGTTGCCAGGTTGCCCAGATCGAGTTCGCTGCCCGCCAGCGCGTCGGGATAGGCCTCGCGCAAATAGGCAATCAGCATTCCAAAGGGCGTGCCCCAGTCGCCGATGTGACTCAGCTGCAGCACGTCGTGGCCGAGAAACTCCAGAATTCGCGCTAGGGCATCGCCAATGACGCAGGGGCGCAGGTGGCCCACATGCATCTCCTTGGCAATGTTAGGACTGGGGTAATCGACAATCACCCGCTTCGGGTTGGCCACAGGCGCAACGCCCAGGCGTGGGTCTGCCTGAATGGCCTTGAGTTGCGCTTCCAGGTATTCTGGCTTGAGCCGCAGGTTGATGAAGCCGGGCCCGGCCACTTCTGGCGGGTCGCATAGGTCGGATACGTCCAGATGGTCGAGAAGCTGAGAGGCGATCGCCCTCGGAGCCATGCCCAGTCGTTTTGCTAGTCCCATTGCGCCATTGGCCTGATAGTCCCCAAATTTGGGATTGCTAGCAGGCACCAGTACCGGGTCAGCATCAGCCAGATCCGGCCCAAAGGCCGCCACCAGAGCAGTTTGCAGGCGTTCTTTTAACAGCGCGAGGGTTGAATTCATAGCGTTTTGGGCAGGCAGATTGACCGAGTGGCAACCATAGAATAGAAAGGTTAAGGCGAAGCCGTTGATTCAGATTCTAAAAACGCGCTTCGTCCATAGAGATTATAAACGTCAACTCTCCTCACCCATCCTGACATTTCTACACTTGCCACACTCATGACGCAAACCCAGCGCGATTCGCAAAGCGACCCCTACGGGAATTGCCTCACCGCTCCCGCCGCCACCAAACTGCCGCCTTTGGAAACGGGCGACCACCTTTCGCGGGCCGAGTTTGAGCGGCGCTATGAAGCAATGCCCCATCTCAAAAAAGCTGAACTAATCGAAGGAGTCGTCTACGTGCCCGCTGCCCTCCGCTTTAAGAGTCATGGTAAACCCCATGCTCAGATGATGCTTTGGCTTTCTACCTATTGGCTTGCCACACCTGCTGTAGAAGTGGCAGATGCTCCAACCGTGCGGCTCGACCTAGACAACGAACCCCAGCCCGACATCGTTCTGCTGATTGACCCGGCTGCGGGCGGACAGTCCCGCCTTAGCGAAGATGACTATATCGAAGGCGCACCAGAATTGATCGTGGAAATTGCCGCCAGCAGCGCTTCCATCGACCTCCACACCAAAAAGCAAGTCTATCGCCGCAGCGGCGTTCAAGAATATATTGTGTGGCGGAGCTTAGAAAACGGGCTGGACTGGTTCTATTTGAACGAAGGCGAATATCTTGTGCTGCCGCCCGATGCCGACGGCTTCCTCCGCAGCCGCATCTTTCCGGGGCTGTGGCTGGATGTGGCGGCGCTCTGTGGGGGAGACATGATGCAGGTGATGCAGGGATTGCAGGCTGGCATCCAGTCTCCTGCCCATGCCGAGTTTGTGCAGCAGTTGGCGGCGCGGCGTAGCGGGCAGTTTTAGGAGAGGAGTCTCTGGAGTCTCTACTTTAGGAAATGCTGCTTTAGGAAATGCTACTTTAGGAGACGCTGCGCCAGGAAGCCCCACTAGGGAACTACATGGACTGGCGTACCAACCTGCACCATTTCAAACAGGGCAACCACGTCATCGTTGTACATGCGGATGCAGCCGTGGGAGGCAGCGCGTCCGATGGTTTCCTCATTGGGAGTGCCGTGAAAGCCGATGGTGTTTTTGCCATCTGTCCAGAAGCCGATCCAGCGGACCCCCAGCGGGTTGCCGTTTCCCGGCGGCACGATTTCGCCCGTAAACGGATGCTGCCAAGTGGGATGCTCCACCATGCTGATGACCTCGTAGCGGCCCGTGGGCGTTTCCCAGCCCGCCCGCCCCACGGCAATGCGAAAGCTGGTTTTCACCCGCTCGTCTTGATACACATACACGCGGCGATCGCTCAGATCGACCACCAGCGACACGGGCGATCGCCCTTCTGGTTCTGGCACAAACGGCTCAACGGCTCCCAGCGCAGGCACATCAGGCCAAGTGACGGCGGGCGCGATGGGGACGGCGCTGGGCGGCGGCGAAACAGGCGCTACGACGGGTTCAGTTCGCAGCGACCCCCACTCGACCAAGCTTCCCGGATTGGCGATCGCCGGACGTAGCCCCACCAGACCTACTATTGCCGGAGAAACCAGCCCCGCCGCAAACTGTATTGCCAACCGCCTCGCTGACCGCCTTGCTAATTGCCGAACGCCACGCACCAGCACCACCGCCTCCCCACGCAAAAGCTGAGCCTAGTATAGCCCAGGGGTTGGGGATGAAAAGTCCTAGAGGGTGGGCGCAGGAGAGACACAACGCCAACCCTCCGTCTCCTTCATCGCCCTACCGCAGGCTCCCTCGCCAGGAATTTTTCCAACTCCGTCAGCGCTTCCGCATCCACCTTGGTCTGCATAGGGCAGAACTTTGGCCCGCACATCGAGCAAAACTCAGCAGTTTTGTAGATATCGGCGGGCAGGGTTTCGTCGTGATACTCGCGGGCGCGTTCTGGATCGAGCGACAGTTCAAACTGGCGATTCCAGTCGAAGTGGTAGCGGGCGCGAGATAGCTCATCGTCGCGATCGCGGGCATGGGGCCGATGGCGGGCGACATCCGCAGCGTGGGCAGCAATTTTATAGGCAATCAGCCCGTTTCGCACGTCTTCGGCATTGGGCAGCCCCAGGTGTTCCTTGGGTGTGACGTAGCAAAGCATCGCGGTGCCGTGCCATCCCGCCAGCGCTGCGCCAATCGCGGAGGTGATGTGGTCGTATCCGGGTGCAATATCCGTCACGAGCGGCCCCAATACGTAAAACGGTGCTTCGGAGCATTCCTCCATCTGCTTTTTCACGTTGAATTCGATTTGATCCATCGGGACATGACCTGGGCCTTCGACCATCACCTGCACGTCCGATTCCCATGCTTTGCGCGTGAGCTGACCAAGCGTTTTCAGTTCCGCAAGCTGGGCCGCATCGGAGGCATCGTGCAGGCAGCCCGGCCGCAGCGAGTCGCCCAGACTAAAGGACACATCGTACTTTTTGAAAATCTCGATAATGTCTTGGAAGTGCGTGTAAAGCGGGTTTTGCTGGTGGTGGGCCAGCATCCAGCGGGCGATGATGCCGCCGCCGCGAGAGACGATTCCCGTGAGGCGATCGCGCACCAGCGGCAAATGCTCAATCAAAATTCCCGCATGAATCGTCATGTAGTCCACACCCTGCTGCGCGTGCGTCTCGATGACGTGCAAAAAGTCGTCGGGGGTCAGCTTTTCAATATTGCCGTGGACGCTCTCCAGCGCTTGATAAATCGGCACCGTGCCAATGGGCACAGGCGACGCAGCGATAATCGCCGATCGGATGGCATCCAAATCGCCGCCGCCCGTAGACAAGTCCATCACCGTGTCTGCACCGTATTTCACCGCCAGTTTCAGCTTGTCCACTTCCTCCTGCAAGCTGGAAGAATTGGGCGACGCGCCGATATTTGCGTTTACCTTGCAGCGGGTGGCAATGCCAATCCCCATCGGCTCCAGATTCACATGATTGATATTGGCAGGGATGATCAGCCGTCCCCGCGCCACTTCTGAGCGAATCAGTTCCACAGGCAACTGCTCGCGCTCAGCCACAAACTGCATTTCTTCCGTCACAACGCCTTGTCGAGCAAAGTGCATTTGAGACACGTTGCTCTGTCCGCGTCGCTTGGCGACCCAGGATGCTCTCATATTTAGTTCCTCAGATAAACAGCTTCCCTCCGCTGGTGCTAACCAGTCTCAGGTTCTCAGGGTGTAATCTCAGCCTGAACCGCTCAGGCACCCCTAGCTGCGTTTGTTATACCATCCCTGACAGGAGAATCCAAGAAACCGATTGCAAAATAGAGGAATTCTTTGCAAAACGTTCGATCGCAGGCGTTCAGTCCCAGTCGCGCCTAGTTCCGGTCGCCTAGTTCTGGTCGCCTAATTCTGTTTACCTAATTCTGTTCACCCAACTGGGCTTGCTCCATGCTGTCCAACAGCGGGCTATTCCGCAAAATGGAAGGTTGCGCCAGCCGCTGACCGTCTGCCACAAGGACTGCGCCTTCGCCAGCCTCATTTCCACCACAGGCAACGGCCCGCAGTTTGGCATAAAACGCCGACGCTTCAATGCGGGGAATAATCGGCACGTACTGATGGATTGGGTTCTGAGCCGCGCTGCCCCGCCCCCACCCGCCGAAAGCGTCTTCGTTCCCGGTTGGGTCTGGCTGGTCTTCGGTTGTTGCAGTTACGTTTGTCGCAGCCACATTGCTCAACTCCGAAGCCTCTTGAGGGTCTAACGGAGGGACTGATTGGAGGTTTGGCTGAGGGTCTAACGGAGGATTTGGTTGAGGGTCTAATTGAGCGTCTGAACCTGAGGGGTCTGCGCTCGGATCAGACTGATCCGCAGGCATTTTAGGGGGCAGTTCAGAGTTTGCGAGTTCAGATTCGCTGGGTGGGGCGATCGCCCTATCCACAGAACCAGGTTCATCCGGTGCAGACTCCGAAGAAAATACAGAGTCTGAAGAAAATACAGAGGTGGATTGGTTTTGGCGGGCAGGCGTTTGAGAAGCGGTTGATTGAGAAACCGATGATTGAGAAACCGATGATTGAGAAATAGTAGCACTGGCTGAGGGAGCCACCGAAAACCCGCCGAATCGACCGCTCACCACTCGTTCAAAATCTGGCGTGTAGTGGGGAATGGGCTGTCCCCGCCGCCGCCACACGGCCAAGATTTGCCCCACTGATACGGCTCGGTAGCGTCCTTGATACAGCGCTTCTACGATGGCTGCCCGAATCCAGTGTGCCGGGTGGTTGACCGCCCAATAGCTCACCAAGTAGTCTGCCGCGAAGCCGTCCATGTCAAACCCGTAGCCGTTGAGCAGTGCCACGGCATCCAGAATGGCGGGGTCGCGGGCTGGATGAGTCATAACGCTTAGTATCGTCGGGAAATCCGTCAGTATCAGGATTTTGGCTTGCTTACACCATATCCCAAGAAATGAAATGCTGCATCTATCTTGCAATAGTCGGCAATGATATCGACGGAGACCGTTGCCTTTGCGACTGTTTTTGCGACTGTTTTTGTGACTGTTCTAGGGGGACGGGTCTACTGACGGATCTCCGATATCTGCCCCTCCGATACCTGCACCTACGGCAGTTGCCAGATCTGGCAGCCAGGGCAAATCTGTGACACCCGGATCAATGCCCAATTGTGACAGCAGCGTAGTGATTTGTCCCCGGTGGTGCGTTTGATGGTTAAACAGATGCACCACGAGTGTCCAAGTCGGCAGCGTATGCGTTTTGCCGTCAGCCTTACTGTGAAATGTGAAGGGTTTTGCCAGCCAGTCGGCTGTAATCCTCTGAACCCAGATCAGAATTTCCTTGTCGCACTGTTCCCGTGCCTGTCGCAGTTCGTCAAAATTCTCATAAAGGTCTTGCCCAATTGCCAAACCGGTCAGAGGTTGATGGGTAAACCGTCCTAGCCAAGCGCGATCGCCATACAGCAGATGATTCAGCGTGCCGTGAATAGACTTGAAGAATGCGCCCCGATCTTGACGGCGATCGCCATCAGACAGATCAGCGCACAGGGCATACAGCCTGAAGTTCATCCACTGGTTGTATTTTGCCATCGTCTGGCAGTAATCCACATCAATCATAAAGCGCCCTCCCACAAACTTGAACGCCTTTATGCTAGCGGAACTCAGCGGCTGCCAAGAGCCTGGAGCGATCGCCTTTCTTGCAGAAGTCAAGAAAACCGAGCCTGAGAGTAGTTTACATTTGTTAACTTTTGCGTTACATTTATTTACATAAGGTTTTAAGGAGATTTGACATGAGAGGCGTTGTTACCGAAGAGCAGGGCAGACAAAATATCTACGCTGTTGAGCCGCAGATGTATGTAGACAGCGAAGCGCGGACTGGCTTTACGGAATATGCGGAAAAGCTTAACGGTCGGCTGGCGATGATCGGCTTTGTATCGATGCTGCTGCTAGAGGTTCTCACGCACCAAGGATTGGTGAGCCTCCTGCAAAACCTCTAAGGTTCTGGTTGTCAGGTGCTTTGAACTGAGAGATGAATTGAGGTGGGCCAGACGAGGCATTTCTGTCTGGCCCATTTTTGCTGATTCTCTTGATTACTACTGGGTCTGCTGATCCTTGAACGTTAAGGTGGACGTTCGAGTCAAGAGGTTTCGGCGATCGCCACCAGAGACAGCACTCTCGGCAGCACGTCTTCCGGCTGAATCGGTTTGGTGATGCAGGAATCGGCAGCGGCGATCGCGGGTGCTGCGTAGGGTGAAGCTTCATCACTTGCCAGGGCAATCACCTTCAAATGCTGGGTGATTGGGCTATGGCGCAAGTTGTGAATTAGCTCCGCGCCCGCATTTTCGGGCGACTGCACATCAACGATGACGGCATCTGGCTGGAGTAGCTCGATCTGGCTAAAGGCGGTGGAGCCTTCTAGAACCCACACCACCTGATATCCCGCCGCCGTCAGCATATCGCAGATGATGTTAGCCGTTAGCTCATCATTTTCCACCAGCACCACCCGTCCCAAGATGGTGCGCCCCAGCCCATCTAGGGCCGGAATGGGCGCAGTCCCTTCTGCTGCATCGTCTTTTGAGCGGGCCGGAAGCTGAACCGTAAACACCGACCCCACACCCACCGTAGAATCCACCATAATCCGCCCGCCGTGCAGATCTACGAGTTGCTTGGTCAGCGCCAGCCCCAAGCCTGTGCCCTGATAGAGCCGCTGGTAGGAGCTATCAAGCTGCTGAAATTTCTGGAAGAGCAAGGGGCGCTGCTGTTCGGGAATGCCGATGCCTGTGTCGATCACTTGGAATATGGCGTGTTGAGGATCGGTCATCACTCGCAGCGTCACCTTGCCGCCTGCTGCGGTGAACTTCACGGCGTTGCTGAGCAGGTTCAGCAAAATCTGCTTGACCCGGTGCGGATCGGCGACGAAGCGATCGCGGCTGGGGTCGATTCGCAAATCCAGCACCAGCTCTACGCCCTGCTTCAGGGCTGTTTCTTCGACCGTTTTCATGCTCTGCTGAGCCATCATCGTCAGCGAAAACGGACTCAGCTTTAGCACGGCCCGCCCCGACTCCACCTGCGACAGGTCGAGGATGTCGTTGATGAGTTCCAGCAAGTGCTGCCCGCTGTCGTGAATCGTCTGCAAAAAGCTGCGCTGACGCGGACTGAGTTCCCCCAGAGACCAGCGCAACAGCGTGGCAGACATACCAATAATGGTGGTTAGCGGGGTTCGCAATTCATGGCTAACTGCGGCCAGAAACTCACTCTTGGCGCGATTCGCGGTCTGGGCTGCCAGCACCGCCTCCTGCAAGTCGTGGGTGCGGGCGACGACCTGCTGCTCTAGCGACGAGCGCTCTGGTTTTATCGACAGTTCAGGATTCGTGAGCAGCGCCACCAGCCGCCGGGTAAATTCCGTCTGGGCGAGGGGATCGTTGGGCTGGAGGCGATCGCCCGCTGCCTGTAGCGCCGCCGTCAGGTCTGCCTCAGCCTGACACAGTTCCATCAGGGATTGCAAAAAGGTGGCGATCGCCCCCGGATCAAAGGTTAAATCCACCCGCTGCGATTCCTCGGCAGCATCCAAATCACCAGCCTGTCCAGGCACACTAGTCCCCTCAGACTGCCAGCCGCTCAGCAGCACGCTAAAGGGGCGCGATACCAGCACCATAAACTGCTTGCCATCCGGCAGTTGCGTCTGTACTGCCAGCGGCAGCGTCGTGGACCCCAACAGCAGCGCCCCATCGCCAGAAGACTGGACCCACAGCGCCATCTGTTGAAGCAAATCCTGAAGCTGATGCAGTACTGCCAGCGGCAAAATCAGAGAATCAACCGACGGTTCGGGCGTGGGCATATGGGATGAGTGCAGCAGCGACGGAAACCAGCCTCTCTCCGCTGCCTGGAGATGAGATGCAGGGGGCACGATGGAACGCTAGACAGGAGAACTCTGGACTAGGAGTTTAACAACCGTTCATTATGGTATCCTGCGAGTCTACCTGGCGCTGGGAGGCATAAGGATTTTGAAAGATGTTTACCCCAGAGCATAGATTTTCAACAATACGATGCATCGACTAGCCGCCAGCCCTGGAGGCTGGAATCCCGACACCGAGGGCGTGATTTTTCTGGAGCAAACGCCCGCGCCCATCGTTTTCCTGACTGCCGCCGACACGGATATCCAGAGCCTTGCCCACGCCCTGCCCCACCTGCCTGCTGGCGTTCCGGCCCTGCGCGTTGCCAGCCTCCTCCAGCTTCAGCAGCAGCTCAGCATCGACACCTACGCCGAAGAAGTCCTCAGCCAGGCCCAGGTCATTATTCTGCGCCTGCTGGGTGGCCGCGCCTACTGGCCCTATGGGCTAGAAGTGCTAAAGCAAACCGTTGCCCAAACGGGCGCAACCTTGTTTGTGCTGCCCGGAGACGATCGCCCCGATCCTGACCTGCTCAGCCACTCCACCGCCCCCCTCGCTGCCGTCCACCGCCTCTGGCGATACCTCACTGAAGGCGGCCGCGAAAACTGGGTCAATGCCCTGCTATTTCTGGCGGACGAGTGCTTTGGCCAGTCCTTTAGTCCACCGTCTCCCCAGCCTGTTCCTAAGATTGGCGTGTACCCTGCTTCAGGCATTTGCAAACCGCCCAGGCAAGCGTCCAACCTCCAGCCTGCCCCAAACGTCGCCCTCCTGTTCTACCGCGCCCACTATCTGGCGGGAAACACGCAGCCCATCGAGGTGCTATGCGAACTGCTGGCGGCGCGAGGAATGCATCCGATTCCGGTATTTGTCTCCTCGCTGCGCGATCCAGACGTGCAGGCGGAACTGCTGACGCTGCTCCAGCCCAAGGGCAAAGAAGCTGTGCAGGTGGTGCTGAATACGACGAGCTTTTCGCTGGCACGACTGGAGGACGACGCGCCGGATGTGAGTCTGTGGACCCGTCTGGATGCGCCCGTGCTTCAGGTCATCCTCAGCGGCGGCACGCGGGAGCAGTGGCAGGCTCAAAGCCGGGGGCTGTCGCCGCGCGACGTGGCGATGAATGTGGCGTTGCCTGAGGTGGATGGACGCATCATTAGCCGGGCCGTGTCGTTCAAAACCGTGCAAACACGGCATGACGGGCTGGAAACCGATGTGGTGGAGTATGCAGCGGTGGGCGATCGCCTCCAGTTTGTCGCCGATCTGGCCGCCGCCTGGGTGCGCCTTCGCCAAACGCCCCCCGCAGAGCGCCGCATTGCGCTGATCTTGGCCAACTATCCCACCCGCAACGGCCGCCTCGCCAACGGCGTTGGCCTCGACACCCCCGCCAGCACCGTCGAAATCCTGAAGGCCCTGAAGCAAGCGGGCTACACCCTGAGCGATATTCCCGCCACGGGCGACGACCTGATCCACCGCCTCACCGCCGGCCCCACCAACGACCCCGAAGCCCAGCACCGCCCTATCGCCCAATCCCTCTCCCTGAGCGACTACTGGGCCTATTTTCAAACCCTGCCGCCGATGGTGCAAACGCAACTGGGCGATCGCTGGGGAGATGGGGGGTGTCAGGAGGCTCAGGACGGCGTTCCCATTCCCGGCATCCAGCTTGGCAATGTTTTTATCGGCATCCAGCCCAGTCGCGGTTATGACCTCGACCCCAGCTTGAACTACCACGCGCCAGACCTAGAGCCAACCCATGCGTACCTGGCGTTTTATCACTGGGTGCGATCGCACTTTGGGGCCCATGCCATCGTTCATGTGGGCAAGCACGGCAACCTGGAGTGGCTACCCGGCAAGAGCGTGGCGCTATCGGCCACCTGCTATCCCGAAATTGCCCTGGGCCCGCTGCCCCATCTCTATCCCTTTATCGTCAACGATCCGGGCGAAGGTTCCCAGGCAAAGCGCCGCGCCCAGGCGGTGATTATTGACCACCTCACACCGCCCCTAACCCGCGCCGAACTCTACGGCCCGCTCCAGCAGCTTGAGGCGCTGGTGGATGAATACTACGAGGCGCAAAGCCTTGACCCGTCGCGGCTACCTGTTATCCGCGATCGCCTCCTGACCCTGTTCCAGCAAACCCAGGTTTTGCAGGATTTGGGGCTAACGGCTGACTCTGCCGATTCTAGGGAAATTGAGGCGCTCCTGCCCAACCTCGACACCTACCTGTGCGAACTCAAAGAAGCCCAAATCCGCGACGGGCTGCATATTTTAGGACAATGCCCCAGCGGACGGCAGTTGCGAGATCTGGTTGTGGCGATCGCCCGCCATCCCACACCGGGATACGTCGGGTTGACAAGGGCGATCGCCCAGCGCTGGCATCTCGACCTCGACCCGCTCACCGCCGACCCCCCCCAGCCCCTCACGCCAGACCAGATCCACCAGGCGATCGCGGCTCCCAAGCTCGTCCCCAACCCCACAACCCTCCGCAACGCCGCCGACCTGATCGACCTGATCGAGCAAGAAGCCGCTGCCCAGGTCGATCGAGCAATAAGCAATCAAACGGTTGCAAATCCAGCAGGTCAAATTGGGGAGCAGCCCAAAGATCACGCAGCCAGACCCCTCCTCCCGCCCACCCTCCTGCCTGCCCTCCGCGCCACCTCCCAGGAGCTAGCCCACCTCCTGCACGGACTGGACGGCCGCTATGTGCCCAGTGGGGCTTCTGGTGCGCCGACGCGGGGGCGGCCGGAGGTTTTGCCAACCGGACGCAATTTCTACTCGGTGGATATCCGCGCTATTCCGACGGAAAGCGCCTGGGATGTCGGCCGCAGAGCGGCAGAGGCGCTGGTGGAACGCTATACCCAGGAACACGGCGACTATCCGCAAACGCTGGGGCTGTCGATGTGGGGCACGGCGACCATGCGGACGGGTGGCGACGACCTGGCGGAAGCGCTGGCGCTGCTGGGCGTGCGGCCCGTGTGGGATGGCGCGTCGCGGCGCGTGGTGGATTTTGAAATTCTGCCTGTGTCTCTGCTGGGTCGGCCGCGGGTGGATGTAACGCTGCGAATTTCCGGCTTTTTCCGCGATGCCTTTCCCAATCTAATCGACCTGTTTCACCAGGCGGTGACGGCGGTGTCCCAACTAGATGAGCCGCCCGCAGACAATCCCCTGGCGGCGCGGGTGCGGCAGGAGGCGACCCAGTGGCAGGCGGCGGGGCTGACCTCAGAACAGGCAGAAGGGCGATCGCGCTACCGAATTTTTGGCTCCAAGCCAGGAGCCTACGGCGCGGGGCTACAGGGCCTAATCGACGCGCAAAACTGGACGACCGATGCTGACCTGGCCCGCGCCTATATCAATTGGAGCAGCTATGCCTACACGGGGCAGGGCGAGGGACGCGCCGCACCGGAAGCCTTTGAGTCGCGCCTGAAATCCCTGCAAATCGTGCTGCACAACCAGGACAACCGCGAACACGACCTGCTCGATTCTGACGACTATTACCAGTTTCAGGGCGGCATGACGGTGGCCACCCGCGCCCTCACGGGGCAAACCCCGCAGATCTATTTTGGCGACCATGCCCTACCCGAAGCGCCCAAAATCCGCACTTTGCAGGAAGAAATCGCCCGCGTCTATCGCTCTCGCGTGATTAACCCCAAGTGGATCGAGGGCGTAATGCGGCACGGCTACAAGGGCGCGTTTGAGATGGCGGCGACGGTGGATTATCTGTTTGCCTACGACGCGACGACCCGCTGCGTGGCGGACTATATGTATGACGGCGTGGCGCAAGCCTACGTGCTGGATGAAACGGTGCAGGCGTTTGTGCAGGACAAAAATCCCTGGGCCCTGCGCGATATGGCCGAGCGGCTGCTGGAGGCGCACCAGCGGGGGCTATGGGCGCAGGCTCCGGGGGATGTGCTAAATCGACTGAGGGCGATCGCCCTCCAGGCTGAGGCCCATATCGAATCTCGCCTGTAAGCCTCCCAACCCATAAGCCTCCCGAAATGTAAGCCCCCCAACCTGCAAGCCTCCCACCTGCGAGCCTCCCAACCTGCAAGCCCCCCCAACCTGCGAGCCTCCCAACCTGCAAATTTCTCGAACATAGAGATCTCGCAAAGGAAAATTCATGCACGGTTCTTTGGCGTTGCCATGTGCATTACGCTTTGAGCCGATTTGAAAGCGCTACTATACAGGCAAGCTCTCTAATCTTTTGCCAGTCCTCCCTAAACGCATGACTCCCTTCCGCCGGGTTCTCACGGGCGCGGTTTTGTTCCTGATCACCATCATCGTGGCCACGGCCGGATATATGGTTGCGGGCTGGACGTTTCTAGACGCGATTTATCAGGTTGTCATCACGGTCTTTGGCGTTGGCTTTGGCGAAGTGAATCCGATTACAACGCCAGTCCTACGCCTATTTACCATGCTGGTCATCATTGGCGGCACTTCCTCAGCAGTCTACGCCGTGGGAGGAATTGTGCAGATGATTACTGAGGGAGAAATCAATCGGGCGCTGGGAGTCAGACGGATGCTAAAAGCCATTGAAACCCTGGAAAATCACACGATTATTTGCGGCTTTGGGCGCATGGGGCAAATCCTGGCGCGGGAGCTGACGGACAAGCAGAAGCCCTTCGTCATTATCGATAACGATGCCGGCCGCGTGGTTGAGGCCCAGGAAATGAGCTATCTGGTGATCAGCGGTAACGCAACGGATGAAGAAGTGCTAGAGCTAGCAGGGATTCGGCGAGCCAGATACTTGGCGACCGTGCTGCCGGACGATGCGGCAAATGTGTTTATCACGCTGACATCGCGGGGCATGAACCCGGCCCTGTCCATTTTGGCGCGGGGGGAATATCCCAGCACCGAGCGCAAACTCCGGCTTGCGGGCGCAAACCATGTCGTGCTGCCCGCCACCATCTGCGCGATGCGAATGTCCCAAATGATCACGCACCCGGCCTCCCTGGACTTGCTGAACCACAACGACGGCAGCAGTACGCTGAATGAATTGCTGGGAAATCTGGACATGCAGCTCGACGAGTTGCGGGTGTCTCGTGGTTCGGCTCTAGTTGGCAGCTTTGTAAAAGATCTGGAAGTGCGGGGGCGCGGGCAGGTCGGCCGCACCTATCTGATTGTGGCCCTGCGACGAGCAGACGGAACCTTGATTATGAATCCTGGTTCCACCGTTGTGCTGCATGAGGATGACACGGTGATTGTGATGGGGCACAAAGGCGACATGCCCAAGCTGGCCGAAGAACTGTCGCTCAAGCGCCAGATTCGCTATCGTGGTGCAAAGCTTTAGTAGACGAATGGTAACTGCTCACCCAATTTTGTAAACTGGGCAAGCGCTAAATAAAGCGCTAAATAAAGCGCTAAATAAAAAAGTTTTCCGCGAGCGTGTAAAGGGTGTGCGCTTACGGAAAACTGCTGTTAATTTTTTGGGGTTTACTACTTGCAACGACTGCTCACAGCTACTGCAAGGCGTTTGCACCTGCCACCACCTCAAGAATTTCCTGGGTGATCGCGGCCTGACGCGCCTTGTTGTAAGTCAGCGTCAGTGTCTTCATCAGCTCGCTGGCGTTGTCGCTGGCGTTGTTCATTGCGGTCATCCGGGCGGCCAGTTCGCTGGCGGCAGACTCTTGCAGCGCCCGCAAAAGCTGGTTATTGAGATAGAGCGGCAGCAGCGCATTCAAAATCTGCACTGGATCTTGCTCAAAGATCATGTCTTGGGGGAAAGACCGTACATCTGGCGTAGCGACTTTTTCCCGCTCTACCGCAAACTCGCCACCCCGAGTCGTCAGCCGGAAGATTTCGTCATCCGGTGTTTCGAGTCCCTGCGGGTCAAGCGGCAGTAGCGTTTGAATCACCGGGCGAGAACTCACCAACGACACAAACTTGGTATAGATTAGCTCGACCCGATCCACGGTTTCCGACAGGAAGAGCGACAGCACCTCATCGGAAATCTTTGCAGCTTCCGCAGCCGTTGGGATTTGCTCTAGCCCGGAAAAGCTGGCATCGATGGGCTGATTGCGGCGCTGGAAGTATTGCAGCGCTTTCCGTCCAACTAGTACAAAGCGATAGTTTAGACCCTCGGCCTGTAGCTCGCGGGCCCGAGCTTCTGCCCGTTTGATGATGTTGCTGTTGTAGCCGCCACACAAACCGCGATCGCCCGAAATCACCAGCAGCCCAACGGTCTGCACCTCCCGCGACTTCAGCAGCGGCAGATCGACATCTTCAAACTGCATCCGCGCCTGCAAGCCGTATAGCACCTGCGCCAGACGATCGGCAAAAGGACGAGTCGCAATCACCTGCTCCTGGGCGCGGCGGACTTTTGCAGAAGCCACTAGGCGCATTGCCTCTGTAATTTTCTTGGTATTCTTGACCGACTGGATGCGATCGCGAATTGCCTTCAGGTTTGCCATAGTTAGGAGTTAGGAATTAAGGGTTAGGGGTCGAAGCGGTGAGAGGGAAGAGGCAGGCATTAGAAATACAAACCCATGCTGATTCCTAAGACCTGGCCCCTGACACCCTATCCCTACTTCAGTCCTGCCAGGAAGGTTTGCTTGTATTCGGCGATCGCCTCTTTCAGCAGTCCTTCTGCCTCATCCGTCAGCACCTTTTGCCCCTGGACGATTTCGATGTACTTGGCCTTGCTGGTCTTCAAATAGTCGCGCAGTCCCTTGGTGAACGCAGTCACCTTTTCCACCGGAATATCATCCAGATAGCCGTTAATCCCGGAGTAAATCACAGCCACCTGCTCCGCCACCGACAGCGGCGAATACTGCGGCTGCTTCAGCAGTTCCCGCAGGCGCTGACCCCGCGCTAGCTGATCCTGGGTCGCCTTGTCTAGGTCAGACGCAAACTGAGTAAAGGCTTCCAGTTCAGCAAACTGAGCCAGTTCCAGCTTCACCTTACCTGCGACTTTCTTCATCGCCTTGGTCTGCGCCGCAGATCCCACGCGAGACACCGAGATACCTGCGTTCACCGCCGGACGCAGACCTGAGTTGAACAGGTCAGAAGACAGGAAGATTTGTCCGTCCGTAATCGAAATGACGTTCGTTGGAATATAGGCCGACACGTCACCCGCTTGGGTTTCCACAATTGGCAGCGCCGTCATGCTGCCCTCACCCAGTTCAGGGCTGAGCTTTGCAGCCCGCTCTAGCAGGCGTGAGTGGAGATAAAACACATCGCCAGGGTAGGCTTCCCGTCCGGGCGGACGACGCAACAGCAGCGACATCTGGCGGTATGCCTGAGCTTGCTTGGAAAGGTCGTCATACACCACCAGCGTATGCTTGCCCTTGTACATGAAATACTCTGCCAGGGTTGCGCCCGTGTAGGGAGCCAAGTATTGCAGCGGCGCAGGATCACTGGCGTTTGCTGCTACAACGATGGTGTATTCCAACGCGCCACGAGACTGGAGTGCATCCACTACCTGAGCCACCGTCGAGGCTTTCTGGCCCACCGCAACGTAAACGCAGATCACATCCCCGCCTTTCTGGTTCAGGATGGTGTCCAGCGCAACAGCGGTTTTGCCCGTCTGACGGTCACCAATGATTAGCTCACGCTGACCCCGACCAATTGGAATCATGGCATCGATTGCCGTAATCCCGGTCTGCATCGGCTCGTAAACCGATTTCCGTTGCACAATACCGGGTGCAGGAGATTCCAGCAAGCGAGAATCAGTGGCGGCAATCTCCCCCTTCCCGTCAATCGGACGCGCCAGCGCATCGACCACACGACCCAGATAGGCTTCCCCAACAGGAATCGAAGCGACTCGACCCGTCGAGCGTACAGTGCTGCCCTCCTGAATATTTAGACCTTCGCCCATCAGCACAGCACCCACGCTGTCTTCTTCCAGGTTCAGCGCCAGACCAATCGTGCCGTCTTCAAATTCCAGCAATTCGCTGGCCATAACGTTCTCTAATCCATAGACACGGGCAATCCCGTCGCCGACCTGCAACACGGTTCCCACGTTGGAAACCTTGACTTGCTGGTCATATTGCTCGATTTGCTGGCGAATAATGCTGCTAATTTCGTCTGGTCTAATTGCTACCATTGCGTTTTTCTCCAGTTGAACGGTGGGGGATCAGGTCGTAATACCCGTCAGGATGAAAGTAATAAATTCTTTATGGATCAAGGGGAACCAGTAAAGGCAGCCAGTTGTCCGGGGGTGCTTCCTAGCTAGAACCCATTAGCTTCAGTCCAATGCGTCGCAGTTGGCCCCGCAGGCTTGTGTCATACACTTGAGAACCCACCTTGATCACGACTCCACCAATCAGATCAGGATTGATGCGAGTTTCCAAATCAACTTGCTGGGCACCCGTCAGCTCTTTGACCTTGTTGCGAACCGCTTCTTGCTGGGCTTCGGTCAATTCAACAGGCGCACTGACCTCCGCCAGAACGGCCTGCTTCAGTTCGCGTAGGAGCGCCTGATACTGCTTGCAAATGTTGTCTAAGAACAGAATTCGACCCCGATCCACCAGCAGAAACAAAAAGTTGAGCGTATAGGGATGAACCTGCTCTGATGCAAGCTGGCGCAAAATGCCTTTCTTGGCATCAGGCTTGATCAGCGGGTTGGCTAGGACTTGCTGAAGCTCTTCTGATTCGGCCAGGAGCGATCGCAAGAACACGACATCTTCACCAAAGCGGTCAATCAAATCACTGGATTTGGCAAGCGACATCAAAGCCTGTGCATAAGGCTCCGAGACTTCGGATGCTGTAATTGAATCTCTCATTTCGCTAACCTCCCAATGCCGCAATGCCGCGATCGATTAACTGCTGCTGGGCACTTTCGCTCAGACCACCTTTCAACCTTGCCTCGACCTGCTGGAGCGCAAGCGCTGCCACTCGCTGACGCAGTTCGTTCACAACGCGCTGCTCTTCTGCGGCGACATCCTGATCCGCCGCCGCCTGCATTCGAGCCACATCCTGCGTCGCCTGCTCTAGAATTGCGGCACTCGCTGCGGCTGCCTGAGCCTCTGCTTCTGAGCGAATACGAGCCGCCTCTTCTTGAGCCTGTGCCAGCTTTTGCTGCTGCTCTGCCAGGAGAGCGGCGGCTTCCTGCTTGCGCTGCTCTGCTTCCTTGATCGAAGCTTCGATTTTCGCCCGCCGATCGCTCAGCGTTTTCCCTAAAAAGCCGCGACCAAAATACACCAAGACACCAATGATGATGGCGAGGTTAATCAGGTTTGTGTCCAGCAGGTCAAAATTCAGCCCGAAGCCGCCCTCTTCGGCCGCTTCAGCCGCCTCTCCCGCTGTTGCGGCGATCGCCAACAAACTCCCTAGTATCTCCATCTGTGAATGCCCGAATCTGCGTCTTTGATTGATTCACGAGTTCAAAACAGGTCTCTGGAAAGCCAACCGAAGAGCAACGTCAACTAGCACAACACCAGAAAACGCTACGACCCAGCAGCTTGCCCCGTCAGCGCTAGCCAAGCGCAACGCCACCCGTCACCTTTTCCAAAATCTGACGGCTCAATTCATCCACCTGCTGCTCCAAGGACTGCAATGCCGCAGCCTTTTGAGCGTCTAAGTCCTTTTGCGCCTGCTCTCGCTGAGCCTGAGCAATCTGCTGAGCTTCGGCAATCTTTTGAGCTGCGATCTTCTGAGCATCTGCCTCAGCCGCTGAGACAATTGCGATCGACTGACGGCGAACCTCGGCTGCCTCAGCCTCATACTGCTTAGCCAGCGCCTCTGCTTTTGCCAGACGCTCCTTCGCCTCTGACTGATTGGCGCGGATGTAGCCTTCGCGGTCATCCAGTGCCTTTCCCAACGGCTTGTAAAAAGTGACGTTGAGCACTGCAACCAGCAGCATAAACTGAAGCGCCATCAGCGGCAGCGTGGCATCCAGGTCAAACAGACCACCGCCGCCCTCTTCAGCCAGTAAGAATGTCCAATAAACCATATTCATTCGCCCCGACTAACTTTTTGGGGTTCTACTAACCAAACCATTTGCCCTAACGTCGAAAGCGCTGTCGAGGAGCGTTGCCCAAAGTTGGATACCTGACTCAAGCGCGATCGCCCGACAACAATACACCCAAGTCCAAGACACCCAAGTCCAAGCGAGCCTGTGGCTGAAATGCCCTGCACCCCAGCCACACGGCCTACCTCTTAGGCAAAGGGGTTGGCAAACAGCAGCACCAGCGCCACCACCAGACCGTAGATCGTCAGCGCTTCCATGAACGCCAAGCTCAGCAGCAGCGTACCGCGAATCTTGCCCTCTGCTTCGGGCTGACGAGCAATCCCTTCAACTGCCTGACCAGCGGCATTCCCTTGACCAATGCCAGGGCCGATCGCCGCCAGACCTACAGCCAGCGCAGCAGCCACAACCGAAGCAGCAGAAATAATCGGATCCATGATGTTTTCCTTCCCTAAAAATTACAGAACGAGAAACACGTCAGCAAATGCGTGATCCGGCTTGCAAAATCAGCCCATGTAAAGGCGATCGCACACCTCACACAACGACCGTCGATTGCACTGACGACTGCTGCAATCGAGTCGCATGAACGGGGAATTCACACACCCCAACTGAGGATGCTAGTGCTCCTCATGCCCTTCACCGTGGTGATCCTCCATTGCCTCGCCGATGTAGGCTGCCGCCAGCGTCGCAAAGATGAGCGCCTGAATTGCACTCGTAAAGAGGCCAAGCGCCATCACGGGCAGCGGCACAAACAGCGGCACCAAGAGAACCAACACACCCACCACCAGCTCATCCGCCAAGATGTTTCCGAAAAGTCGGAAGCTGAGGGAGAGCGGCTTGGTGAAATCTTCAATAATCTTGAACGGCAGCATAAACGGCACAGGCTGCACGTAGTTGCCGAAATAGCCTAATCCCTTGCGGCTAAACCCTGCGTAGAAGTAGGCCAGCGAGGTCAGCAGCGCCAGCGCAACCGTGGTGTTGATATCGGCAGTCGGCGCACCCAGTTCACCCTCTGGCAGCTTAAAGAGCTTCCAGGGAACCAGCGCACCCGACCAGTTGCTCACGAAGATGAACAGAAACAGCGTGCCCACAAACGGAACCCAGGGGCGATATTCCTTTTCACCAATCTGGTTTTTCGCCAGATCGCGAATGAACTCTAGCCCGTATTCCATTAGGTTTTGTAGCCCAGAGGGAACGCGCTGGACATTACGGCTTGCCAGGAACGTGACCAGCACCAAAAGGCCGATTACAAACCACGAGGTGAGGAACACCTGCCCATGCAGCTTTAGATTTCCTAACTGCCAATAGAAGTGTTTGCCGACTTCTAGCTCAGCAAGCGGAAAGGCATTGAAGACGTTAAGAGAAAGCAACGTTTCCATGAAAATGGCTTGCCCGAATTAACTGGAGGGATGCTAGGATATCTAAACCTATCCCTGTGAGGGGAGGATAGATGTCCGCAACATATAGAAAATGACCGCAGCTTTATAGGTCAGGAAGCCTAAGAAAATAGGCATGATTTGAAGCTGATTCCAACGAGAAGCAATCAGAATCAAACCCACCAAGAGAACGAGACGAGTGTTTCCAATTCGTCCCTTTTCTCGACCTAGCTGCTCAACGTTTCTAGCCAACATTCTCAAGTAAACCACACCTGTGCACGCTCCAATCAGGTAATTGAGAGCAATATTCAGGGAGTAGACTGCCCACACAGAAATAAAGATGACCGCAGCCATGACAAGCGTTGTTAGCAGCAGATGGCTCTGAAGCTTGTAGTATTCCTGCATGGATGCATCGGGCTGGGCTGACAGGGCGGCAGAGGAGTCGTTGCTCTCTGGAGCAGCAGGATCAGCCGGAGCGTTGGTATTGGTTTCGGGTGGGAGATCTGGCGTGGTCACGATTGAGAACCGAGTCCAGATAGGTCTTTTGGAGTCATCAGTGCATCATTGCCAACGCAGTGATGAACCGTCTCTAATCATACCACCGCAGGGTAACAATACTTAATGACGGTGATTCAAAATCATTCAATTCCTATGGAATTTCTAAACAGGATTCTTTGAAAAGAGTTTAGAAGGCTTTTGCAACTGAGATCCGGGAGGGTCAGCCTGGGGTTCGGGCTGCTGGGGTTAGCAGCAGCAGTTGTTGGCGCTGGAGGTTGCGAACGCTGTCCAGGGGCAATGGCTGGTCTTGCAGGATTTGGGCGATCGCCCTTCCGTCATTCTTCTCACAAGCCTTGAGAAAGCCCCACTCGGCCTCGCTGAGGTTGATGATCTGGTAGTCGTAGTTAAACACGCAGCGACTATCCCAGCCGTCGATGCAGGGGCTGAGGGTGGGAATGGCGCTGAGCAGGTCGGCATCCGATGACCAGTCGTAATGCTCTAGCGGCGGCCGACCCAAAAAGAACTCGTAGTGGGTGATGGTGTCGGGATCGAGCAGTTCGATCAGGCGGTAACGCTGGCGATCGCCCAGACCTTCGGCCCGCTGCATCAACTCCGGCAACTTGCCCAGCAGTCGCTCTAGATCCCACACGCGAGGGTTTGAGAAGCCCAAGAATTCCAGCCCCGATGCATCAATGAGTTCAAACAGGGTGTCGATGTTGTAGTCGATTTCCTGCGGATGCACGTACATATCGGCAAAGCACTCGTCTTTTTGGTTTTCCAGCGACCAGCGCTCCTGTTCGCGCCGCACTAGGCGGTTGTTTTCGGGCAGGCTGGCAAAGATGGCTCGCCCTAGCTGCACGCCGTCGGTATAGTCGCCCCGGCGGTCTTGCTGGAGGAGGGCGATCGCCTGCTGCATCAGCTTAATTTCCCAGCGTCCCAATTCCCCATAGACAAAGATATGCATTATGCCACCCGGAGCCAGCTTTTTCGCCAACGCCTGAATCCCGCGAATCGGGTCAGGCAGGTGGTGCAGCACGCCGACGCAGTTAATCAGGTCAAACTCGCCCGGTAGCTGATCCGCAGCATACAAACTCAGGTGATGAAAGGTCGCGCGATCGGCCCCAGACCGCCGACACCGCTCCTGCGCCACCGACAGCGCCCCCGCGCTCAGGTCAATCCCCGTCACCTGCGCTTGCGGATTCAGATGCACCAGATATTCCGTCCCCACGCCCGTTCCACAGCCCGCATCCAAAATCCGAATATCCTGCCGTGCGGGTCTGCGTCCGGTGCAAAAGCTGTAGGCTGCTAGCCAGTTCCAGCGCCAGTTATAACCCGGTGGCGGTTCATCCAGCAGCGGCTCTGGGGGAAACGGATAGGTGTCATATAGCCGCGCAACCGCCGCGCTCACAGCTTGAGAATCGGACATAGAAGAGGAATTGGATAGGAAGGGCAATCCGAATTATAGGGGGTCGGGGGTGTGGGAGGGGGGGAATCGTTTGAACCCGCAGACTGGAGATGAGGCGAATTGGGTTACCGCTTGCCTCTTAAGATACAAGGAGAGAGCGCGGCGCGAGGGACGGGAGCCAGGTCTTGATTGTCTTCTCTACGCGATGTGCAACTTTCAATCTGCCCTCATCCCCCAACCCCATCTCCCGATCTGGAAGAAGGGGAGCAAAAGAGGCTTGACCTTCTTCTGTTCAAGCCTTTTTTCTGCCTCGCTTTCGATAAACCAATACCCCCAATCCCTCTAAACCTGTGTCCAAAGCCCGCTCACTTGCCGGAATCGCTGGAATTGTTGCCATTGCTACGCTGCTGAGCAAGGTGTTTGGCTTGTTTCGCCAGCAGGCGATCGCCGCCGCCTTTGGCACGGGCCCCGTGTTTGGCGCGTTCAACTTTGCCTATGTCATTCCGGGCTTTTTGCTGATTTTGCTGGGCGGGATCAACGGGCCCTTTCACAGTGCGATTGTCAGCGTCTTGTCGAAGCGCAAGCAAGAAGAAGTCGCGCCGATTGTGGAAGGAATCACGACGCTGGTGGTCAGCATTTTGCTGCTGGTGACGGTGGGCTTGATCGCGTTTGCAGAGCCAATGATGAGCCTAGTGGCTCCGGGTCTGTTTCTCTCGGCGGCCGATGCGGCGCGGGAGGGGATGTCGCCGGAAACCTATGCCACGCTCCAGCAGACGCGAGACATCGCCATTCAGCAGTTCAAGATTATGGCTCCGATGGCGGTGCTGGCGGGGCTGGTGGGCATCGGCTTTGGCGCGTTGAATGCGGCCAATCAATACTGGCTGCCGTCCATCAGCCCGCTGTTTAGCAGCGTCACGGTGCTGCTGGGGTTGGGGGGACTAGCATGGTATCTGGGCGATCGCATCACTGATCCGCAATACGCCATGCTGGGCGGCGCGGTGCTGGCCTGGTCTACCCTAGCCGGAGCGCTGCTGCAATGGCTGGTGCAGCTACCCGCCCAGTGGAAATCCGGCTTGGGCACGCTGAGACCCCGGTTCAACTTCAACGATCCCGCGGTTCGCGAAGTGATCAACGTCATGGGCCCGGCGACGTTTTCTTCGGGCATGATGCAGATTAATGTGTGGACGGATCTGTTCTTCGCGTCCTTTATTCCCAACGCGGCGGCGGCCGTTTCGGCAATGGGCTATGCAGGGCTGCTGGCGCTGACCCCCCTGGGCATTTTGTCAAACGTCATTCTGGTGCCGCTGCTGCCCGTGTTTTCTCGCCTCACCGCGCCGCAGGACTGGCCCGACCTCAAGCTCCGCATCCGTCAGGGACTGATCACCACGGCTCTGACCATGCTGCCCATCAGCGCTCTGATGATCGTGCTGGCCGTCCCCATTTCGCGGGTGGTCTACGAGCGCTATGCCTTCCGCCCCGAAGACTCGCTGCTCACCGCTACCGTGCTGATGGCCTATTCCGTCGGCATGTTTGTGTATCTGGGGCGCGACGTGCTGGTGCGCGTGTTTTATGCCCTAGAAGACAGCCTCACGCCCTTCCGCATTAGCATTGCCAATATCTTCCTAAACGCGCTGCTGGACTTTTTGCTGGTGCGTCCCTATGGCGCGGTGGGGCTGGTGCTGGCGACCGTCGGCGTGAACCTGATTTCGATGCTGGTTATGCTGGCTATCTTGCACCGCCGCCTGCAAGGGCTGCCGCTGCGTCAATGGGGCGGACTGACGGCGCTGCTGGCCCTGGGCAGCGGGCTGGCAGGCAGTGTGGCGTGGGCGGTGCTTCAGGGCTGCGAGGAATGGCTCGGCAACCAGGGCTTTGGCGTGCTGCTGGTGAATCTGTGTCTTGCAGGCGGCGCAGGGCTGCTGGTGTTTGGGTGGTTTGCCACACGGCTACGGCTGCCGGAGGTGGATGCGTTTGTGAGTCGGTTGAGCCAGCGATTTTTAAGGCGATAATTTGAGTCGATAATTTTGAGGCGATAACGTGGCAATAATTTGAGGCGATAACGTGGCAATAATTTTGACGCGATAATTTGAGGCGATAACGTGGCGATAATTTGAGGCAATAATTTGACGCAATAATTTGAGGCGACAAAATGACCTCCGGCCCTTCCCCCGACACCCGCTACCCGATCCCCGGCCAGACTCGGCTGGCGTTTCTGAAAAACATCGTTAAAAATCCCAACATTATCGTCGGCGACTACACCTATTACGACGATTTTGAGAACCCGGAGAACTTTGAGCGCAATGTGCTGTATCACTTCGACTTTGAGGGCGATCGCCTAATCATCGGCAAGTTTTGCTCCATCGCCTCGGATGTCAAATTCATCATGAACGGCGGCAACCACCGCACCGACTGGTTCACCAACTATCCCTTTCCCGTGTTTGGCAACGGCTGGGAACACGCCATGCCCGATTCCTGGCCCAACAAAGGTGACACCATCATCGGCAACGACGTGTGGATTGGCTACGGCGCGATGCTGATGCCGGGAGTGCAGGTGGGCGACGGAGCCATTATCGCCACGGGTGCGGTCGTCACGCGCAACGTAGAACCCTACGCCATTGTCGGCGGCAACCCCGCAGCCCTGATTCGCAAGCGCTTTGACGACGCAGTGATCCAGGAACTCCTGCAAATCTGCTGGTGGGACTGGGACATCCAGAAAATTACCCGCCACCTGCCTGCTATCTGCGGCGGCGACTTGGCCAGGCTGCGACAATCTGCACAGGAGGGGTAATGGGAAGGGACGGTTTGACGAGTGGGAAAGTCGTAGCGTGTGGGATTCTAGACGGCAGCCGCTGGAGAAAGGATTAGGATAGTCAGAAGGCTTTTGGCTTTTGGAAGCGTCGTCTCTGCTCTCCCTTTCCCACCCCACCCATGCTCTCTCCCCAACTGCTACAGCACTATCGCCAACTGAGCCAACAGCCGCTGACGGTGGTAGATGTGGAGACGACGGGCGGGCTGGCGTTTAAGCATCGCATGACAGAACTATCGGTGCTGCACGCCAGCCTAGAGGAGGGAGTGCAGCGGCAGCAGTCTACGCTGCTGAACCCGGAAGCGCTGATTCCTGCCAAGATTGTGCGGATTACAGGCATTACGCCGGAAATGGTGGCAACGGCTCCCACAGCGGCCGAAGCGCTGCCCGACTTTTTGCCGCTGCTGCAAACGGGTGTGCTGACGGCCCACAATCTGGAATTTGACTACGGCTTTTTGCAGGCGGAATATCGACGGCTGGGCGTAGAGTTTATGCGCCCTGAGCGAATGCAGCTTTGCACCGTAGAGCTATCGCGGCTGATGCTGCCCGATCTGCCCTCGCGCAGTCTGCCCAAACTAGTGCAGCATTTTCAATTTCCCATCGATACGTCGCACCGGGCGGCGGCGGATACCCTGGCCTGCTGGCTGCTAGCCGAACGATTGCTGACAGAACTCTGCAATGAAGAGGATACGGTGCTGCTGACCCGGTTTGCGCGTCAGGTCATGCCCTTGAAATATGCGGCGCAACTGCTGGGGCAGCGGCAAAAGAAAGCCGCCAAACTGCTGATGTCTCTGGGCATTGAGGGAAAGGTGGTGGCGCGGGGCCGCAGCAGCACGCTGCTTTATCGTCGGGGCGACGTAGAGCGGGCGGTGGGCGAACTGGCGCAGGCGGCAGCGCTGGAGGCGGCTAACCCGGCTCAGCTTTCGCTGCTAGGAGAGTAGGCGATGATTCGCTATGTGGCGATGCGGCTGCTGGGGCTAGGGCTAACGCTGCTGGCGATTAGCCTGGTCATTTTCACTATTTTGGCGGTGGCTCCGGGCGATCCGATGTCGGAATTTGCCAGCAATCCGGCCATCACCGCAGAGGTGCGGGAAAACATCCGGCGATCGCTCGGCCTCGACCAACCCCTGCCCGTCCGCTACGTGAAATGGCTAGGGGCACTGCTGCGTGGCGACCTGGGCTATTCCTTCACCAGCCGTAGCCCCGTCAGCGGGCTAATTTTGCAGCGGCTGCCGACGACCCTGTGGATCGCGGGATTGTCGTATCTCATGTCCGTGGCGATCGCCCTGCCGCTGGGGGTCTTCTCTGCCCTGCGGCGCGGTTCCGTCGCCGATCAGGTCTTAACTTCGGCGGTGCTAATGGGCTTTTCGCTGCCCACCTTCGTCACCAGCCTGCTGATGATTATTGTGTTCAGCGTGCAGCGGCGGTGGCTGCCCTTTATCTACGACAGCACGCTGGTCGTGCGGGATTGGAACAGCTTCGTACTGCAACTGAAGCAATCGCTAATGCCAGTCGCAACCCTGGTGTTGTTTCAAACAGCGGTGCTAATGCGGTTTGTGCGGGCCGCCCTGCTCGACGAGCTGCCGCAGCACTACATCCGCACGGCCCACGCCAAAGGTCTATCTAAACGTCGCATCGTGTTAGCCCACGCCCTGCGAAATGCGCTGATCCCCGTGGTGACGCTGGTGGCGCTGGATTTGCCCAGCCTGTTTACGGGATCGCTGGTGGTGGAGCAGGTCTTTCGGGTTCCGGGCATGGGGGCGCTGCTAGTGGAGTCGATTTCCCGCAGCGATACGCCCGTGGTGATGGCGATCGCCTTTATTTTCTCCGTCCTGGTGGTGCTGCTAAACCTGGTTGCAGATTTGCTATACGGCTGGCTTGATCCGCGAGTGCAGGGTTGACGGAGCGTTGGAGAAGATATTCTAGTGTGGGAATGAGAGGATGGGGGATTCACGGACTCCGGTACTCCTCATGCCGCGTCAACATGCCGCGTTAACGGTTCAGTGTGAAAAGTTCTGTGTGAAAAGTTCTGTGAGGCGATCGCCATGAGCAAAATTGAGCCACCCGGCAATCCTGATGGATGGGGCGATCCCAGCCCAATTGTGCTAGTCATCCTGCTAATGCTGTTTTTTGGATCATGGATTGGCAGTACGATCAACCGCCCAACGACCCTGGAGGAATGTCGGCAAATCTTGCAGCAGCCCTAACGTGGGTCACTTCCAGTGGTCACTTCCAGTGGTCACTTCCAGTGGTCGCTTCTAGTGGCCACTTCAAGTGACCGCTTCCAGTAGACGCTCCAAGCGCCGCAGGCAGCAGTCAGGCAGTTTCGAGCCAGTCATAAATGCGGTCAAGCTGTTCCAGCGTCACCAGGCCATATTGCCACAGGATCATCGGCAGCGGGCCCGGGTCATGCTCCAGGTGTTTCTGGGCGATCGCAATCGACGCATCTGGCACCGATAGCTCTTCGCGCAAGAACTTGATTAGCCTTGCATAGGTCAGCGGGGTCATCGTGGGTTCACCTACTTGGGGTTGTTTGGGTTTGTTTGCGGATTTGTGGTTTGTAGATTTGCAGATTTGCGATTTGCAGATTTGTGGCTTGCGGATTTGAAGAATTCGTTGATTTAACGAGAAGATTTAACGAGAATGGTAGGTCGGGCAGAAGACTGAATCAATGCAGATTCCGGCAATCTTCCCTTCGTCTTTTCGCCTGCCCAGCCCTCGCCACAGCCATCAGCCTGCCAGCTTACTACTGTTATCAGCACTCGCCGACGGGATTACGACCCGCTGCAAAGGCTTTAGCTTTTCTTCATCAAACCTCTTGAATCCGACGCGATGAAATCAGCCCTTGGATCTAGTCGGCTCGATGCTTGCAGCCCAATGCTTGCAGGTTGAGTGACTCAGATGAAATTTGGAGTCGGTAGGTTCCCCAGGGGGTTTTGCGTAAAACTTTGGTGCATAAAACCTTTTTGCGTAAAACCTTTGTCTGTAAGAGGGTGTTTGAAAAGGTATCGCCTGTAATGTTAAGCACTCAGAGATCCCCCCTAGCCCCCCTTAAAAAAGGGGAAACCGCCTTAAAGTCCCCCTTTTTAAGGGGGATTCAGGGGGATCTTGCACGCTTTGCTACAAACAGTAGGACTTTTCAAACATCCTCTAAAACCTTTTTGAGACAAACCTTTTTGAGACAAACCTTTTTGAGACAAACCTTTTTGAGGCAGACCTTTTTGAGGCAGACCTTCTTGAGGAAAACCTCTTTGAGGAAAACCTCGATCGAGCCACCCAAGCCAAACGCCCCCAGTTGTGCCGTGTCTCTCAAAAAGAGTGCAGGACTTACCAGGATACTCCAAACTTTGGCGGGCGATCGCCCAGTTGCCCAAAAAGCAGGAGAAATTCATCTCGTACTGAATTAAAAACCCCCATCCCACGATTCACCGTCCGCAAGAGTACGATAGTTTGATGCCCTGGCTGGCGGATGAAGCAGCCACGCCCGTAGTTCCACGGAGGTAGGCGGGTCAGGCTCAATCCAGGCTCAATCAGGCTCAATCAGGCTCAATCCGCACGCTGCAACCCTTTACCAAACACCTGCATGGCAATCGTCTATAGCATCCATCCTGAAACTCCCCAAAAGCGCAAGGTCGATCAGGTCTGTGATGCGCTTCAGGACGGGGCTGTGCTGCTCTATCCCACCGATACAGTCTACGCAATCGGCTGCGACCTCAACGCCAAATCGGCCATCGAGCGCGTCCGCAAAATCAAGCAGCTTTCGAGCGACAAACCCTTAACCTTTCTTTGCTCGTCCCTGTCGAACATCGCCAGCTACGCCTATGTCAGCGATGCGGCCTATCGGCTGATCAAGCGGCTGATTCCCGGCCCCTACACCTTTTTGCTGCCCGCCACCAAGCTTGTGCCCCGGCTGGTGATGGACCCCAAGCGCAAGACGACGGGCATCCGCGTCCCCGATCACACGGTCTGTCAGGCGGTGCTGACGACGCTGGGCAACCCGATTATTTCGACCTCTGCAACCACAGCGTTTGATTCGCAATCGCGCACGCCCCCCGGTCACATTTCTAAACCTGAACTGTTCGACCGCTTTGATAAGCTGGTGGATCTCATCATCGACGACGATTCTCGTGTGGGATATCAGGTGTCTACCATGCTGGATCTGACGGGGGAGGAACCTATTCTCTTGCGAAAGGGTCTAGGAGTAGAGGCGGTTATCGGGCTGGTGGGAGAACCAGAACCGGAATAGCCCCCCGCCTGAGCCACGCCCGCTTGGGCCCCTTGCCGGAGGTCTGGAAGTCGCGCCGCCCCCTTTGCAGCGCAGGCGCTTTCGGAAAGCCTGCTTTTTGCAAAGACCCCGACCCCGGTCATATGCCCGATTCACTGGCCCGATTCATTCGCCCGATTCATTTGCCCGATCAGGACTAAACCAAAATTTAGCCACCCGGTCAACTGGCACCCCCTTTTGTTCGATTCCCTCAGGGACAGCTACCCGCCCGTCGTCTGCCCGATTCGTCTGGAGTTCCTGGAAAATTCAGCGGTTTGGTGAACACGGGTGAACCCCGCTCTGGGTCTTGCCCCACAAGACCAGCATAAAAAGTGACATAGCCCCATCCGGACGAAGCCGTACTCCCTCCGGGGGAGCGTGTAGACCTGATTATGACTGCTGAGTTGGGTGGAACAAGGCGGCCAAAACTGGCTTGCAGTGTTCTCCGCGCCCTCCAGCAGTTGCTCTACCAACCCGTGCATCACCAACACCGTCATGAATCTCGAACCCGCCAACTTCCCCACTTGTGCTACGCCTGCGCCTACGGCTTCTGGTTTTCATGCTCCGGTCGCCTCTGCCGACTTCAATCAACCCAGTCCCCACGATACGCACACTGCGTCACCGTCTGCGGCATTTTCGCCAGATCGCTCGGAAGCAACGGATTCTGTGGATTCTTTGTTTGCGGCTGGGCTGGATTCCGCTCCGATACTGGATTCCGTCGATCTGATGGCGGAGGTGGATACAGAATCGTTGGCGATCGCCCCTTCCCATTCCCCCGCCCATTCCCCCTCCCATACCCCCGCCCATTCCCTCTCTGATTCCCCCTCCCATTCCTCCTCCTCGACAGACGCAGACGACGCAGCCCACCCCCCCGCCCAGCCGCCCGAAATTCAGAACCTCCAGCTTGTGGAGCGGCTGCTGCACGAATTGGAAGCCGCACTGGACAAGCGGCCCACCAGCGCCGACGCGGTGATCCGACGGATCGTGGCTGAGGTCGAGCGGATCTGCTCCAAGAGCGATCGCATCCAGTCTTCAGGACAGGTCGAAACCTGGCAATGGACGCTGGCCCAACACCGCCTGCAAAAGTGCCTCACCTACTATCGGCTGGGGTCGCGGCGCGGTCGTGTGGAACTGCATAGCCACCTCAGCGCCATCGTCTATCGCCACATCACGCGCAGCCGCGCCCAGCTTGGCTTCCAGGCCCGCTACGAGATGATCGAAGACTTCATGCAAATCTTCTACATCGAAGTGCTAAAGGCCTTCCGCAAAGAGAACTTTTTGCCCGAAGACTATAGCCCCCAGACCCGGCTAGAACTGGCGGAATACATGGCCTTTATGGAGCAATATGCCAAGCGCCGCATCAACCTGCCCGGCCGCCGAAACCAGCAGCTAATCGTGCTGCGGGCCCAGGGGTTTGCCCGTCGCCAGCCCGCCGAAACCTCTGTGGACCTGGATCTGGCAGTAGAATCGGCGCGGGGCGACGAAGCCGACATCCACAGCCGATCGCCCGTAGTGCAGCAAGTCCGAGAACAGATGGTGTCCGAAGCGCTCGACCCATCAGATTCCGTCCTGCGCGATCGCGTCGTGGCAGAACTGGTGCAATACCTAGAATCCCAAAAGCAGCAGGACTGCATCGACTATCTCATCCTAAAAATGCAGGACCTCACCGCCCCCGAAATCGACGAAATCTTGGGCCTGTCGCCCCGCCAGCGCGACTATTTGCAGCAGCGGTTTAAGTATCACGTCGAAAAATTCTCGCGCTCTCACCGCTGGCAACTCGTCCACCAGTGGCTCGGTGCCGATCTGGATCAAAACCTGGGAATGCCCCAGCACCAGTGGGAGGCGTTTCAGGCCCAGCTCACCGCCGACCAGCGCCAGCTCCTGCGGCTAAAAATGCAGCGGGAACCCGACACGGCCATCGCCCAGACCCTCCGCTGCACGCCCAAGCAGGTGCAAAAGCGCTGGGTGCAGGTGCTAGAGGCCGCGTGGCAGTTTCGGAATCAGTGAGAGCATCGGCCGTCCAGGTTTGCTGGGGCATCTCGTGCCAATTCCAAAATCCAACATCCAACATCTCAACCCCGCAACTCCGCCATTCGCTGCTGTGCAACTTGCACAAGGATGTCTACGCCAATCGCCTGGCCAATCTCTGCGGCCTGCTGGAGCGACTCCACGGCCGCCTCGACCTGTCCCAGCGCTGCCTGAGCCGACGAAATGTACAAAATCAAGTTGCGGGCCTGGCTGTAGGGATGATTAATATCAATATAGATTTGCTGCGCCTGCAAAAACGCCTCCAGCGCAGCCGATGCGTCCTCCAGCAAACTGGCACGGCTGCACAGCGCATTGGCATAGCCCAAGCGATCGCCCACCTGCTGATAGGTGGCAATGGCTTCGTCATAGAGGGCGATCGCCGCATCACATTGTTTGAGAAATTGCAGCACATCGGCTTTGGCTTTTAGCGCATTGGCATAGCCCAAGCGAGCGCCCACCTGCTGATAGGTGGCAATGGCTTCGTCATAGAGGGCGATCGCCGCATCACATTGTTTGAGAAATTGCAGCACATCGGCTTTGGCTTTTAGCGCATTGGCATAGCCCAAGCGAGCGCCCACCTGCTGATAGGTGGCAATGGCTTCGTCATAGAGGGCGATCGCCGCTTCCCGTTGGTCGAGAAATTGCAGCACATCGGCTTTGGCTTGTAGCGCATTGGCATAGCCCAAGCGATCGCCCACCTGCTGATAGGTGGCAATGGCTTCGTCATAGAGGGCGATCGCCGCATCACATTGTTTGAGAAATTGCAGCACATCGGCTTTGGCTTGTAGCGCATTGGCATAGCCCAAGCGAGCGCCCACCTGCTGATAGGTGGCAATGGCTTCGTCATAGAGGGCGATCGCCGCTTCCCGTTGGTCGAGAAATTGCAGCACATCGGCTTTGGCTTTTAGCGCATTGGCATAGCCCAAGCGATCGCCCACCTGCTGATAGGTGGCAATGGCTTCGTCATAGAGGGCGATCGCCGCTTCCCGTTGGTCGAGAAATTGCAGCACATCGGCTTTGGCTTTTAGCGCATTGGCATAGCCCAAGCGATCGCCCACCTGCTGATAGGTGGCAATGGCTTCGTCATAGAGGGCGATCGCCGCTTCCCGTTGGTCGAGAAATTGCAGCACATCGGCTTTGGCTTTTAGCGCATTGGCATAGCCCAAGCGATCGCCCACCTGCTGATAGGTGGCAATGGCTTCGTCATAGAGGGCGATCGCCGCTTCCCGTTGGTCGAGAAATTGCAGCACATCGGCTAGCTTTTCCTGAGCATAGCCATAGCTCCGGCGCTCTTCTTCCTGGGGCCGCCATTCCTCCACCAAACGGCGATACAAGGCCTCTCGCTGGTCGTTATAGCCCGAAAGCTGCATCCAAAAATCACATTCGCTATACCGCTCCCCTGGCTGCGTTTCTCTCGTCAGCCAGCCCAGCGCCATGCCATACAGCCCCAGTTCGCAGAGATGATGAAACACCTCCAAATAGTCTTGCAGCAGATCGGTTTCTGCCTGCCGCAGATTCTCTCGGCCCCTCATCTGCTGCAAAGGTTGCACCCGCTCAGCAAAGTGGCTCACGGCCCGCCCATGAGCAGCAGACTGGTCGCCGGCCTGGCGCTGGGCCAGTTCTCGCACCTGGGGCTGCCAGCGAAAGAGTTGCTGCCCCTTGTGGCCACCAGCAGGCCGTTGCAGCAGCGATCGACGCTCAAGCTGGCGCAGGTCTGCCTCGGCTTGGGGAGGGTCTACCTCAGCCACGACAGCGGCCGTGGTGGCATCAAAGGGCTGCCGCAAAATGCTGATTTGCCAGAGCATCTGCCGCAGGCGCTCCTCTAGCCGCCCCACGCTCCAGCCAAACACCTGCTCCACGCTGAGCTGCCGTTCCCCCTGATAGGGCCCCTCCAGCGCCCACAGATCATCGGGCAAATAGCGCACCTGGGGGTCAGCAGCCTCCTCCGCCAGCAGCCACCCCGCAATCAGCACCAGCGACAGTGGATAGCCCCCCACGCGCTGCGAAACCGATTGCAGTTCTTCGTCCCTGCCCAACACGCCCTTTTGCCGGAGCAGTGCTGCCCCTTCTGTCGGGGTCAGCCCTTCCGTTAGCGGCAGCCAGCGGGCCGGCAGGCTGGGCGGGCGGTGGCGACTGGTCAGCAGCACCTTACTGGCTCCCGCCGTCCTCAGCAGCAGTTCAAAAAACTGTCGATAGGTGACGCTCTGCCACTCGTCGCTCTGCGTCAACACGCTTTCCAAATTGTCCAGCACCAGCAGATACGCCCCACGGCCAAGCTGCTGCACCAGCGCTGCCCCAAGGCGAATTTCCTCAATCTCCGCCACCTGCTCGGCGGGCATTCCCCAGGCAAATAGGGCGCGTCGGGCCACATCCGGAAAACCGAGCGTCTGGCTCAAATCTGCCCAAAACTTCCCGACAAACTGACGGCTGTCTTCATACACCCGCGCCGCCAGGGTAGACTTGCCAAATCCCCCCAGCCCATAAACACCAACCAGCGGAATCGCAGCATCTTTGAGCCAGGTATGGAGTTGTGCTTGCTCCTTGGTGCGTCCTTGCCAGTAGGCCAGCGTGGGCAACAGGTCGCTGCCTGCATAGCCCGTCGGCGGGGGTAACTTTGCCCGACCCCCAGCAGGCGGCTCCAGTCATTGGGTCGGGGGTTGGTTTCCCAGATTAAAAATCGGATTGCCCTGAATTTGAAATACGGGCTGGTTTGGGTCGTTTACCTGAAGCCCTTGTCCTCCAAATACCTGCTGAACGTTTCGCCCTTGAACCTTATCGATGTTGATAATCTGGTGAATTTCCTGCGCCAGTTTCCGCAGTTCCGCCGCAAAATCTGGATGCTGCTGCATCATCCGCTCTAGCCAAGCCTCTAGCTTCTGGCGCTCGTCGGGTGAGGTTTCTGCGGCGGCCATGGCCTGCTCTAGCTGCCGTTGCTTTTCGGGATTGAGTCGCCGCAAAATCGCCTGCCGCAGCGCTTGCCCCTTTTGCCTCGCTTGGTTCATGGCTTCTTCGGTCAACATTTCGCCCACCTTTTCCAGGCTGGCATCGAGCAGTTTGGGCAGGGCATAGGCCAAAATCGTCCCAGCCGTGATGGAAAGCGGGTCAATCATAGCGCTGTGGGGAAAGAGAAGAAGATTTTCCTCCGTTATATCCGATATATCTCTGATCTGATCCGGTCTGCTACGCCCAAACGCTGCAATAAACTTGTTGAAAAACTTGTTGAAAAACTTGTCGAAAATTGCGCCGCCTCTGCCGGAGGCTCCAACCCAGAGTCAAAACCCTACAAGCTGCTGAGAAAATCCTTAATTGCCTGGGGCTGGTCGTAAGGGCGGACAAATTGGGCAAGCTGCTGAATCTCTAGATTTGGGAAAAATTGGCTGTGAGCTGCCAGCGCCGGATTATCCCTCGTCTCGCCGTGGCGCGTCTTTAAACAGGCGCAGATCATCCGCTTGGGACACCAGCCATTGAAAATAGTCGGTTTGCTCGATTTGCGCGACTTCTTTTTGGCGCTTGGTTTGATCCACTTCGATTCGTAATTTGCGAATTTCCCGCTTCAGGGCTTCTTCCTGCTGCTTGCGCTGGGTAATGTCGATGCAGCTTCCTTCGTAGTAGAGCAGGTCGCCCGATTCGCTGCGAATGGCCCGCGCCCAGGCCGATGCCCAAAAGTGGCTGCCATCTTGGCGGCGGGCTGCGTATTCAAAATCTTTGATTTCGTCCTGAGATTCGAGGCGCTGCCGCAGGTCTTGCTGCTGGGCAGGGTCCACATAAAGCTGGGCCGTTGCGCCGCGAACGGACTCTAGCATTTCGCCGGGGGAGGCATAGCCAAACAGGCCCGCCATTGCCCGGTTGACTTCTAGATAGTCGCCATCCAGCGCCATCCGAAAAATGCCCTCCACTGCGTTTTCAAAGATGCCGCGATATTTGGCTTCGGCGATTCGCAGGGCATCTTCAGCCTGCTTGCGATCGCTGATATCTTGAATTGCCGTTAGCAGGGTGTGCTGCCCGTTAAACCCAAACGGCCGCATCGACAGCAGCCCCCAAAACACGCTGCCATCGGCCCGCCGAAACAACAGTTCCCCTCGATAGGTCTGGTCTTGGGCGATCGCCTCCAGCACCGAAACCCGCTCCTCCGGCTGAGCGTAAAAATCGACCGTAGACTGGGCTAGCAGGGCCGCTGGCGACAGCCCCAGCAAATCCCCCAGCCGCTCATTGGCATACAAAATTCGCCCCGTTTCCACCTCGGCGATCAGCAGCCCCACAGGCGTTGCCGCCGTAATGGATTGAAACTGCTCCTCTCGCTGCCGTCGCTCTTCCTCGACCTGCTGCTGCAAGTCGGTTTCCACCAGCATCGAATGCTCCGTTGCGGTTTCCAGCAAAATCTCCAGATCCGTCTTTTCCTGCTCCACTTCCGACAAAATCTGGTCAGAATGGCCCGTCACCGTGTTCAGCAAAACTTCTAGGTCAGCCTTTTCCTGCTGAGTTTGCAGAAGCTGCTGACGCAACTGCTCGACTTGCTGTTGCAGGGCAATCACCTCCGACAGCAGCGGGTCGGGGGCCTGCTCAGAAAGCGATGCGGACGTGCCCATAGTGATTGACCGAAAGCGTGAGTCGCAAATCGAGAGCTAGAACTTGTCAGAATTCCCAGGATAAATCCTGGTCAATCAGAGAGAACAGAGAGAAGCGCCCTAATCAAACTGGAGCTTGAGCGTGGGTAGCAATCGCTGCAAATTGGGCAGCGACTTGGTTTGCCAGGGAATCTCATTTGATCCCTGAATCACTAGTTGGATCTGGCTGTTTTGTCGCACCTTGATCACAAATTTGGACAGGGTATTAATCCCAGAGCTATTGAGAAACGCCAGCTTTCGCAAATCGAGTTCCAAATTTTTGGGTTCCTGCTTGACCACTTCATCCAGCAGTTGAGCAATCGGCGCGTATTCGTCGGGCCCGCCCAGACGCAGCGCCCCTTGGCAGGTCAATGTCTGCGTCTCTGCGTCATACCAGATTTGATAGTCGTCGTCCCGGAGTTCCATAGCGCTCAACTTAATCTTTGCTGATTCTAATGCATCTATTGTCTGTCGTAGCTCATCCATCTTGCAGCCTAGACGGGCATTTTAACCATCGTGGTGACGGCGGTGAGGGGCGGTTTTGCGGTCAGGGTTTCAAACTTCCATCCCAGGCGGGCGGCATAGTTGGTCAGCATAATCAATAGCCCCAGCCCCGACCCAGAATTGGCATCATCCAGGGCGTTGGCTTCTAGCCGCTGGATGTAAAGCTCGTCGGGATCGCTGGAAACAATTTCCTGAATCAGCGTTTGGAATCGAATAATGTCGTCGGATTTGATGCTGTTTGTGACGTAAAAAACCAGCGCGTCGCTGTGCAAATGGAGCTGAATCTGAATCGGAAAAGCGGAGGTTTCGTCACTAAACTTCATCGCGTTTTCCAGCAGTTCATTTGCAATAAAGCTTACGGCATCGCGAACCTTATCTTGCTGAGAGGGAGATGATAAATCATCTTCGCCGGGAAAGAAGGTCGTCATGTAGTCGGCCACAAAGTCGGCCGAGAGTCCGTTCACGCGCCAGCGCTGGCGGATGGGCGCAGAACTGGGGGAAAAAGCCAGCGACAGGAATTCCTGACTGGGGGGATAGTCGTCTTGAAAATCGCCAAAGATTTGCAGCATTCAACCAATGATTAACCGATGACTAACCGATCACGTGGGCAACGACGCGGCGGAGTTCCTGACTGAACGGGTGATCGGGATACCGCAGGAAAAAGATGCCGTTGCTGGCCAGGTAAATCATTTCTTCGGACAGGGTGAACACGCCTGCAACGGGCACTTTGTAGGTCTGAGTGACCTGTTCTCTGAGGGCGTTTTGATCCATGCTGCTGAGGACTTTGTTGACGATGAGCAGCATTTGGCGGGCATCGAGCTGGCGGGCCACGTCTACCGTGACGGCGGTGCCCTGAAAGTCTTGCTGGTCGGGCCGCAGGATTAGCAGCACCAGGTTGGAAACGGCGATTGATAAGAGGGTTTCTTTGTTGAGGCCGGGGTGGGTGTCGATTAGCAGATAGTCGATTTCAAGCTGGCGCACGAGCTGGCGCAGTCCGTCGTTGAGCAGGCGAAAGTCATAGCCCTGGTTGAGAATGCGGGCGATTTCGTCGGCGTTGACGCTGGAGGGGACGAGAAACACTTGGCCGCCGCTGGGATTAGAGGAGGGGGGCGTGACGTTGTAGGCAGCATCGGCAATGGTGCAGCGGCCCCAGAGGTAGTCGTTGAGGGTTTTGTCGATTTTTTGGTCGTCTAGCCCGAAGATGACGTGGATGCCGGGTGAGGGAATGTCGGTGTCGATGACGGCGACTCGGTTACCCTGGAGGGCGATCGCCGTGGCCAGGTTTGCGGTGAGGTTGGACTTGCCTGTGCCACCCCGGTAGGAATGAATCGAAACAATTTTGGCCACAGAAACCTCGACTGGATGACAAAGACCGGATTCACACCTGATTGATGCGCGATTCGCACCTGCTGCCTCCCCGATTTGCGGCTACGGCGGGTTGTGATCACCGTAGCGTGTATGGGTTATGTAGCATTTCATCTGAAACTGGGGTGCTATTTGGGCCACTATTCTCTCATTTTTTCGCGTGAGGACAATTTAGCTTTTCTCGTGAACTTTTTTATCAGAGCGGATTTCTAATCGAGGCGGATTTCTGAGGATTTTGAGCGAAGCGGATTTTGATCGAAGCGGATAGGGGTTGGAGAGGATGACGGGCGGTGTCCATCTGAACCGATTCCAGGCTTATTCCATTCCAGGCTTATTCCAGGCTTGCATCCAGGCTTACATCCAGGCTTATGCCAGCCCTACATCCAGCCCTATTCAGCCAATCGCCGTTTGAATTGTTCGGCTTCTTGCTGAATCTGGCGAAAATAGTCAGTTTGGGTGATTTCGGCGACCTGACGCTGGCGTTTGGCCTCGTCAATTTCGATCTGAAGCTGCTGCATCCGCTGCTGGAGGGCCTGTTCCTGCTGTTTGCGCTGGGTGATGTCAATGCACATGCCCTCGTAGTAGAGGACTCTGCCCGCGCCATCGCACACGCTCCGCGCCGACTCTAGGAGCCACATGACGGTGCCGTCGCGGCGATACACCTGGTATTCAAAGTTTTTGACTTCGCCGTGCTGGGTGAGCAGGGATCGAAAGCGATCGCGCTCTTGGGGGTCTACGTAGACCTGCTGGGAGATGTCGCCGACGCTGGCCATAAGCTCGGCGGGACTGTCGTAGCCATACATGCGGGCGATCGCTGGATTGGCGCTGAGATACTGACCATCGGGCGTGGTTTGGTAAATCCCCTCGGCGGCGTTTTCAAAGATGCTGCGGTAGTTGGCTTCGGCGATTCGCAAGGCATCTTCGGCCCGCTTGCGCTCGGTGATGTCCTGAAAAGCGGCAATCGCATAGACCACCTGCCCCTTTTCGTTGTAAATCGGGCTGGCCCAGACCTCCAAGGGAACCGTGCGATCGCCCTGGCGCAGCACCATATCGTCTACCGTGCTGCTCTCGCCCGTCAGCGCCCGCACAATCGGCAGATCTGCGGTAGGATACAGCCGCTCTGCGCCCGCCTGATAAACCTGGTAGGTTTCCGACAATTCATCAGTCGCCACCTGCGTTATGGGGATATGCCCCAAAATCTGCTGCGCCATGCGGTTGGCATAGTAGGAGCGACCGCCGCCATCTACCACAAACACGCCCACGGGCACGGCTTCGAGAAACTGTGCCAGTCGATGTTCGCTTTCCCGCAGCGTTTCCTCTGCTTCGCGCTGAAGCTCTGCCTCCACCGTGTCGGAGTGTTCGGTGGTCATCTCTAGCAAGATTTCCAGGTC
This sequence comes from Thermoleptolyngbya oregonensis NK1-22, assembly GCF_032705245.1. Lineage (GTDB taxonomy): Bacteria > Cyanobacteriota > Cyanobacteriia > Elainellales > Elainellaceae > Thermoleptolyngbya > Thermoleptolyngbya sichuanensis. Next base: position 4,327,456 of record NZ_CP053540.1, on the reverse strand, counting down.
AGATTTTTCTTGGCGGAGGGTTTCCAGCTCAGCACGGAGTTGGGCGATTTCCAGGTGTAGAGACTGCTCAACAGCAGGGTCTGAAGACGGGGCAGAACAAGGCTCCTGCATGATTTCAAGTCCGAATTTCAAGTCCGAATTTCAAGTCCGAAGCGAGTCGTGGAGCATGTCCCTAAACCATACCGCTTGTCCCTCTAAATCTCCAGACAAATCTCCAGATATTTTGTAGGTTTTTGGGAAATTGTTGACCTCACTGCAACAGTTCTTGAATTTCAGCTTTTGCGTGGATTACCTAGTCGCTGAGCAGGCGCACCACCCAGTCCAGCAGCCGCAGCCCAATCTGGGGATTTTGCTGGTGCAGAGTGTTGAGGGATGCTGCCGATAGCCAGTGCAGCGTACTGGGGACATCGGCGATCGCCGTTACGGTATGCGCGGCCTCGCTAGCGCAGCAGACTTCTTTGCCAACGATAATTTCCTACTTCCAGCAACTTCTAGGGCAGCAACTCATCTCGAAGCGCAAGATGGCTATCCATCCAGCAACCTACTCAATAGCCACGATCTGGCGAACCAGGCGATCCATTTCTTGTGACAGGGGATGGTCAGGATAGCGAACCGCAAACAGATCGCTGCTGCCAAGCTGCATCATCTCCTCACAGTTGGGCAAGACCGCGCCGATTTCGTTGCTATAGATCGACTCGACCTGCTTTTTCAGGTCTTCTACATCCACGCTGGCCAGCACGCGATTGATCAGCATGAGAATCTTGGGAACGCGCAGCTTTCGCGCCAAATCTAGCACCACCGCCGTTCCCTGAAAATCTTGCTGGTCGGGCCGCAGCACCAGCAGCAATAGGTTTGACATGGCTAGCGCCAGCAGCGTCTCTTCGTTCAGCCCGGGGTGCGTGTCGATCAGGACGTAGTCGAGATTGTAGGCTTTGACCAGATCTTGTAGCCCGCTCCGCAGCAGGCGCACATCGTACCCTTCACGCAACACGCGGGCAATATCCTCGGCAGAGCTTTTGGACGGCACTAAATAGACTGCGCCTTCCCCAGTTTTGAAGTCTGGCACGGTGACATCGTAGGCGCTTTCGGCAATCGTACAGTCGCCCCAGAGGTAGTCGTTGAGGGTGTTTTTCATGCTGTTGGGTTCCAGCCCAAATAGAACGTGAATCCCCGGCGACTGGATATCGGTGTCAATCACGCCGACGCGCTGCCCGTGCTTGGACAGCAGGGCCGACAGGTTGGCTGCGGTGTTCGATTTGCCCGTGCCGCCTCGAAAAGAATGAATAGAAACAATCCGTGCCATTTAGCTCTGCTCGTCTGAATATAAGGGGGTGCGATTGCAAGGGAGTGCGATGGGGGGGATGCCGCTGATGGAGACTGCTAATCCACGCTGCTGTGATATCCTACTTAGATAGTTTTTCTCTAATTTTTCTCTGAAGAAGGCGATCGCCTTCCTCAAACCATATCCTAATCAGAACCGTGCAGAGTTTACTCCGCTGAAAATCTTCAAGATTACCCACGTTCTTGCCAGAAGGCTCATTTAGGGCTGCTATTTCTTGCTATTTCTAGGCAGCTACTTCTTGAAAGCGCCCGACAAAGCGTAGTCGGTTCTGCTCGTCTTAGCCCTCGTTTTCACTTGCGGCCCGCTTCTCTAGGCGGGATGCAGTAAGGTGATGAATAGAATCCAGCAGGCAGGGTATGAGCGAGTTGATTTTGTTTTGGCATCGCCGCGATTTGCGAATTGCGGACAATGTGGGGCTGGCAGAAGGGCGATCGCGCTCGGCAAAAGTCATTGGCGTGTTTTGTCTCGATCCGGGTATTTTGCAGCGGGACGATGTGGCCCCGGTGCGCGTGGCTTATCTGCTGGGCTGTTTGCAAGATTTGCAGACGCGATACGCCAAAGCAGGCAGCCAACTGCTGATCTTGCACGATGACCCCGTGAAGGCGCTGCCTCGACTGGCCAACGCCCTAGGCGCTCAGGCCGTGTACTGGAACCGCGACGTGGAACCCTACGGACGAGAGCGCGATCGCCGGGTTGCCGCTGCCCTCAAGGAAGCAGGCGTAGAATATCAGGCGTTTTGGGACCAACTGTTGCACGACCCCAAATCAATCCTCAGCGGCTCCGGCACGCCCTACACGGTCTATACGCCCTTTTGGAAAAACTGGAGCAGCAAGCCCAAGGCTGAACCCGTGGCGGATTTGACCAATGCCGAAGGGCTGACGGATTCTGAAAAAGATGCGGCAACCAAAGCGGGGGCGATCGCCCTGCCCAAGCTCAAAGATCTCGGTCTGGTGTGGAACGGCGGCTTCATTCTAGAACCGGGCGAAGCGGCGGCCCAGGAGCGGCTCACGGAATTCTGCGATCGCGCCATTACTGATTATCAAGCACAGCGCAATTTACCCTATGAAGACGGCACCTCCAGGCTGAGCGCCGCGCTCAAGTTTGGGGCGATTGGCATCCGCACGGTCTGGGCCGCTACGCAAATCGCCCAGGAACAGACCCGCAGCGACGAAGCCCAGGAGGGCATCCGTGTCTGGCGGCAAGAGCTGGCCTGGCGCGAGTTTTATCAACACGTCCTGTATCACTTCCCCGAACTGGCCGACGGCCCCTATCGCGAACCGTTCAAAGCCTTTCCCTGGGAAAACAACGAGAAACACTTCCAGGCGTGGTGTGAGGGGCGCACGGGCTACCCGATTGTGGATGCAGCCATGCGCCAGTTGAATGAAACGGGCTGGATGCACAACCGCTGCCGCATGATCGTCGCCAGCTTTTTGACGAAAGATTTGATCATCGACTGGCGCTGGGGCGAAAAGTATTTCATGCAGCGGCTGGTCGATGGCGACCTAGCAGCGAACAACGGCGGCTGGCAGTGGAGCGCCTCCAGCGGCATGGACCCAAAACCGCTGCGGATCTTTAACCCCGCCAGTCAAGCGCAAAAGTTTGACCCAGAGGCGGAATACATCCGCGAATGGCTGCCAGAATTGCGCGGGCTGGAGACTGCACAACTGGTGACAGGGATCATTGATGCGGGCGATCGCCGTTCCTGTAATTATCCTGCACCGATTGTCGATCACAAAAAGCGACAGGCCCTGTTCAAGCAGCGGTACGCCGACGCGAAAGGAAACAAGCAGGGATAAGGGACAGTTTCCAACATTAAGCTGAACATCCAGAGAAACATCCAGCCGCAATTTTGCCTAGCCGCGCAGCCCCAAATCCGCCGCAACGCGATGGGCGCAGGCAAAGCCTGAAAAGGCGACTGCGTTTAACCCCTGTCCCGGAAAAGTGCTGTCGCCGACACAGTAGAGGCCAGGGATAGCGGTGCGGTTGAAGGGCATTCCCAGCAGGCCCAGCAGCTTGCGCCGGGGAATGGGGCCGTAGGAACCGTCTACGCGGCCGAGAAAGCGGCGATGGGTGCGGGGCGTGCCCGCTTCCTGAAAATCCAGCCCAGCGGCAAGACCTGGAAAAATGGCTTCGAGGCGATCGCACAATGCTGCGGCTACGTCCTCCTTCTGGGCTTCGTACTCGCTGGGCGAGAGGCGTTGCCAGTAGTCTACCCAGTCGGGCGTGAAGGTGTGGATGATGTGGTAGCCGTCGGGCGCGAGGCTGGGGTCGAGCAGCGTAGGAATCGAGACAAAAATCGTGCCCCTGGCGGCTTCGATGCGGCTCCAGTCTTCTAGCAGAATGTGGTGACACTCAGTATCAGGCGGCAGCACGTCGGCCCTCACCCCCAGATGCAGGCTGAAGAAGCTGGGCGACTTGCGATAGCGCTGCTGCCATTTTTGCTCCGACTTGGGTAGCACGGCAGCGGGCAGCAGTTTTTCAAACGTGTCCCAGCGAGTGGCGTTGGAAATGACGCGGCGGGCGCGGTAGGTTTTGCCTGAGGCCAGCCGCACGCCAACTGCGCGACCGTTTTCCATCAGGATCTCCGTGACGCGGGACTTGTAAAGGATTTTGCCGCCTGCCTTTTCCAGCCCTTCTGCCAGTTTCTGGGCAATCTGCCCCACGCCGCCCCTGGGATAATTGATGCCGCCATAGTGGCGATCGCTAAACACCATGCCCGCATTGATCATGGGGGTCAGGTCTGCGGGCACCACCGACCAGCAGTAGCATTCCATGTCGATGAAGCGCAGGAGGTCTGGGTCAGAGATATAGCGACGGGCAATGTCGCCCACGTTTTGCGGCAAATATTTCACCAGCCCTAGGCAGGCAAAGGGATGCTGAAAAAACACGCGGGTTAGGTAGCGTGGCTCCTCCAGAGACAGCAGTTCCATCGCGTTGAGGCAGTTAAACACCGCCCAGCACTCGTCATAAAACTGGCGGATGCCCTTCGCCTCATGGGGAAACTTGGCAGTCAGTTCTTGCAAAAATTTCTCATATTCACGATGCACTTTGAGATCCAGACCGCCGGGTAAATGATAGTGAATCTGCACCGGATCAGGAATCGTCTCGATTTCCATGCCCACGGCAGCCAGCGCCCGCGTCAGCAGGTTTGTCGTGCCCTGGCTGCCAAACCCAAAGATCATCGACGCGCCCACATCAAACCGATAGCCCTCCCGCTCAAAGTAGCCCGCGCTGCCCCCCGGAATCAGGTAGCGCTCTAGCACCAGCACAGATGCCCCCTTTGCCGCAAGCTGGGTGGCCGTCACCAGGCCGCCAATGCCCGACCCAATCACGATCGCATCGAACGCTGTGCCGTCTGGGGGAACGAGGGAAAGGGGCATGGGCTGGGTGACGGAGGCATCGGTCTGCATAGAGTATTTTTGCAGCTAGTTTTTGCGGCGAGTTAGGTGTGCGGCTGGTTTAGAAACTCTCGTTTCTTGGGGACAGGGCGTATCCCGTCTTACAAACTCCTGTGGTCACACCAGTCTTCTGGGCTTAGCGGCGATGCTTTGATCCCCCCTAACCCCCCTTGGGCAAGGGGGGAACTGATCCCCCCTGACCTCTCTTGAGCAAGGGGGGAGCCGATCCCCCCTAACCCCCCGTAAGGGGGATTTAGGGGGATCTTTCAGAAGCCCCATGCAAACGACCGAGATGTGTGGACACAGTAGTTCCTAGAAGAGGACGCTGTAGGGGCGATCGCACTTTACGCACTCTGTTTCAGTCCTCTTCAGTCCTCAATCTATTAGTGTATCGGACTGGCTGCCGCTTCTAGACACGTCGCCAGTCGATAAAAAAGCAAAAATAAATAGGACTTACGTACCTGCGATTAAACTTTCTGGGTTTTGGATAATTTCTCGCGGGCGCAGCCCGCGAGAAATTATCCAACTGCGTAAGCCCTGAATAAAAAGGCAAAAAAAAGGGGGACTGGTCTATTGACCAACCCCACCTGCCGATCCTTTGAGAGGAGAACACTAAAAACAATGTACCCTTATTGAGATTTAATGTCAACACTATCGAAAATCTTTCTCAAGTAATCCCGGCAGACCTGCCCCTGTCACTCCTGATGCACCAGCCCCGCCTGCATTTGCTATGATAGTTAAGCCAAGTTCAAGCCCGAGCGGAACTAACCCGGTTACCACTTTGGGCAGCAGGCTGGGCAACACGCGGATGTGGCGGAATTGGTAGACGCGCTAGATTTAGGTTCTAGTACCGCAAGGTGTGAAGGTTCAAGTCCTTTCATCCGCATTGATTCAGTCGTTATCTACTCCAGTCATCTGGTTATCCTGTGACTGGCTTGCCTATCAGCAGCGGGGCGATCGCCTCTGGCGGCAGGGGACGGCTAAAGTAATAGCCCTGGGCAAAGTCGCACTGGATGGAGCGAAGAAACTCAACTTGTTCAGCGGTTTCTACCCCTTCAGCGAGAACCTTGAGGCCCAGCCCGCGTCCGAGAGCGACGACGGTGTTGGCGATCGCCACGTCGCTGGAATTATGGGGGGCATCGCGGACAAAGGACTGGTCGATCTTCAGCGTGTGTAGGGGAAAGTGCTTGATCACGCTGAGGGATGAATAACCCGTGCCAAAATCGTCCATCGCGATTTGCACACCCAGGTCTACCAGTTGGCTTAGCGTGCTGGTGGTAAACTGCACATCTCGCATGGCGGCGCTTTCAGTAATCTCTAGCTCCAGATATTGCGGCTCGATGCCCGTCTCTTCTAGCGTTTGCAAGATAGAGGTGGCCAAACTGCTCTGCTGAAACTGCTGTGCCGACAGGTTTACCGCCATCCGCATCGGCGGCAATCCGGCATCCTGCCAGGCCCGCTGCTGCTGGCAAGCGGTTCGCAGCACCCATTCCCCAATCGTGCAGATGATGCCCGACTCTTCGGCCAGGGGAATGAACTGGGCCGGCGAGACAAAGCCCAGCAGCGGGTGCTGCCAGCGCAGCAGCGCCTCTACGCCGACGATCGCCCCCGTCATCAGGTCAATTTGCGGCTGATAGTGCAGCAGGAGTTCCTTGCGAGACAGGGCCTTTCGCAGGTCGCTCTCCAGCGCCAGGTGGTTCAGCGTTTGCACAGCCATGCCTTCGTGATAAATCTGGTAGTTGTTTTTGCCCTGTTGCTTGGCCTGGTACATGGCCAGATCGGCATTTTTCAGCAAGGTTTCCACATCTGCCCCATCGTAGGGAAAGAGAGCAATGCCCAGGCTGGCGGTGATGTATAGCTCCTGTTCGCCCAGGTAAAAGGAACTGGTGAGTCGGTCTAGAATGCGCTGGGCGATGTGGCTGATGTCTTCGGCAGAGTGGAGGTGCGGCAGCACTAGGGTAAACTCGTCGCCACCCCACCGGGCGATCGCATCGCAGGGACGCAGGCAGGCCCGCAGCCGCCGGGCCACCTCTTGCAGCAGTTCGTCGCCCACCGCGTGGCCCAGCGAATCATTAATCAGCTTGAATCGATCCAGATCGAGAAACGCAACCCCCAGCATTTCATCATCTTGCTGGGCGCTGGCCAGGGCCAGCGAAAGCTGATCGTTAAACAGCAGCCGATTGGGCAGGCTGGTGAGGGCATCGTGGGATGCCTGATAGCGCATCATCGCCTCGACCCGCCGCTGGGTCACAGCCAGGTAGAGGTGAATCGCCACCGAGTTGGCCAGCCGAATGTCTTGGGGTGTCCACTCTGGGGCCTGGTTGAGCTTGATCTCGCGCCAGGCCGCAAAGGAGGCACGGGGCATGATGTTGCGGGCATCTTCCTGGTGCTGGCCCGCCCACAAGATTTCCTGGTCATAGCCACTGCGAAAGATGCCCAGGTAGCCGACAAACTGATGCTGGAATTGGAGCGGAATCAGGGCGATCGCCCGGATAGAGGTCGGTTCTAGCAGGGCAACGATGGGCCGCCAGCGTGGATCGGCTTGCAGGCTGTCGAAGGTGTGAAAGCGGAGAGTTTCCGACTTTTCGGACTCTAAAGATGTGTCTAGGCGGCTGGCAAACTGGGCGATCGCCTCTGGGCTGGGGGTGTGGGTGCTGGTGAGCGCGGAAAGTCCGTCTGTGCGCCGCCCCAGCAGTTCTTGCCACACCGGGTCTTGCTCCAGATTTGGGCTGTTGGGCTGTTCGCCGGTAACGTAGAGTTGAGCTACTTCGCCGCCTGGTTCTGCTGCAATGTAGAGCCGTCCGCCTACTGCCTTTAGCGCTGCCACCATCGCTTCCAAGACCTGCTGCCGAATTTCGGGCTGGCTGAGGGGGCTGTGGAGGAGTTGACTGACCTGGTTGAGGGTCGCTTCGTAAAGCACCTGTGCGCGGGTTTGGGCCAGCAGGTTTGCTTGGGCGATCGCAATCGAAAGCTGATCGACCGAAAGCTGCACTACCTGAAGCTCTCGTTCAGAAAAGTGGCGTGGCTTGCTGTGGTGGGCGACCAATAGCCCCCACAGTTGGCGCTGGTGCAGCACTGGCACGACCAGAGAGGCCTGCACCCCCATTGTGTTCAGGTATTGCACATGGCAGGGATCGGCGGGTGCGTGGCGAATGTCATGGTTGATCAGGCTTTCGCCCGTGTCGGGATGATCCAGCCGATGGGCCATTTGGTGCTGGGCCGATACGTCGGTAATGACCCGCTGGCGGGCCCGCACAAACAAATCCCGTGAGGATTGGGGAATATCGCTGGCCGGAAAGTGGGGATGCAGCAGTGATGGAAGCTGTTTGTTGTGAATCGCTTCGGCAATCACCTCGCCGCTGCCATCTGGCGCAAAGCGATAGATCTTAACGCGATCTACATTGAGAAACCGCCGAATTTCACGGGCTGCGGTGGAGAGAATTTCCGGCAGTTCCAAAGACTGGCGGATGCGATTGGTGATCTGGTGTAGGACATGCTCTCGGTGGGATGTCCTTCGAGGCACATGCGGACGGGTTTTAGACACAGCTTTCTAGCCTGAATTTTTAGAGAAGAGAGTCCCCAACTATCTAATGCCCCTCATCACCAGAGAATAACCATCACCCCTCATCATAGGCGTGACGCAGGGGGGACAGCTTGAAGCGGATAGGACGGGGCTTTGAGGCGGAACTTTGAACCGCGATCGCCCGATAATCTCACTCTGCTGAGGGTACTCCAATTGGGCATGGGTAGATCGATCCTCTCAGGGAGGGTGTGGTCAGGCATAAGGGGCGATCGCAAACTCAAAAGACCACGGTTTTCCAGGACCCACAGTCTAGAGTACCCAGGCGATCGCCCTCTTGCTCATGCCTAAATTGCGGTCGTGTTGAAATTTCTTAAGGCTTAGAGAAAAACGCTCTCAACAAGCTGCTAAAAGGCTGCACAGCTTGGCTGGCGGATCGCAGCCTGCATAGGTGCGGTGGGGCTGGCGATAGATTCCGGCAATGGCTGAGAAAATTGAATTTCTTGCTGAACTTTTTGCCACAAACTGAACGCCCAACCCTCTATGCTCCAGGGTGTATCCCACTTTTGTAACCCTCACCCTAAATCCCTCTCCCAAAGCGGGAGAGGGACTTCCAATCCGGCTCCCCTTCTGCCTTTTTTGGGAGAAGGGGCTGGGGGATGAGGGCAAACTTGCATAACTGAGATGCGCCCTATGCTCCAGATACAGCTTCCGATCGGCTCTCAGCCGCAAAGCAAAATTGCCGCTGAGTTCTGCAATTTTTCATAACGCCTCCGGGTCAGGCTGATAGAGTTTCAGCAAACGGTTTGGTGTTGTTTGTGCCATGAACGGTTTCAATTTGTCTTCTGTGTTTTCCCTACGCCTGTTGCCAAACCATGTGTGATGACGCTCAAATTCAAGCTCTTTTAGACGAGATTCGCAGTCCCGATGCTGCGCCCCTGCTGCGTCGCAAAGCCCTGTCTCGGCTGCTGTTGTGCATTCAGCGATCGCCCAAGCTGCGCCGCTCTCGCCATCCCGACTATGGCCACGCCCTCAGCCTGACGATGGAGCGGGTGTGTCGAGCAATCGACGAGTTTAGCCCCCGCAGCGCCTCGGTTTCTACGGATTTGATGAACTGGGTGAACGGCTATTTGGAGGGACGCATCCGGGACTTGCGAAACCCCGATACAAAAATCAAGGATCTGCATCGACCAGAACGCGGAGAACGCGAGATCAAGCGAGAATTTGGCAACGTGGTGCTGCTAGATCAGTCGATTGGGGAAGACGGCAATCAGACCCCTGTGGGCGACCTCACGCCCGATCCGCGCCAGGACATGACGCTGCTAGAGGCGTGGATTCAGGCACTCCAGCAGGCGCAAAAGCAGCGAATTGGGCTAGAAATTCATCGCTATCTGGCCGCAGACCCCGATGCGATATTGCAGGGCTGCCATCCCAATAAATTCCTGGAATGCCACTGTCAAGCGCTGATTCAGCGGCTACACCTGAGCGAACCGCCCGAAACCCGACGGGCGATCGCCCAGGATTTTGGCATTCCGGAGCAGACGCTTTACTCGCATTGGCGCGACAAGTGCCTGCCGCTGCTGCAAATCGTCGCGCTGCGGTTTGATCCTCAAGTGATCGAATTTCTCCAGTCGGACGAGGCGCAGTGTCTAGGCGACTGCCACCCGCCCGCGCAAGAATTCTGCAACTGTCTTGATGTGGCCAAACGGCTGCTGCTGTCTCAGCCGCCAGAGTCGATGAGGGCGATCGCTCGCGACCTCAAGATCAAAGAATCTACCGTGGCCAAACATTGGCAAAGTGAGTGCCTGCCCAAACTCAAAAAGCATCGCCTCTGATTTCCCGTCCGCACTGGATCGGAATGTTTCAGCGAATTGCGACGCGAATCTCTTCTGAATGTTATCTGCTAAACTGCACCCTCATTTTCTGGAACGCAACAATGAACACTGTAGAACTCATCGGCCTACCCATTCCCCTCAGTCAAGATGCGTTTGAATCTGCCGCCCAGTTTGCAGCCGAGCAGGCCACGCCGGGGAAAGGCAAACGGGTCTATTTGAACACGCTGGCGGTCTACGCAGTGCAGACCTACCTGAACTGGCTGGAACTGAACACCAGCCTTGCTGAGGGCGACTGCTGGCAGCCAGGACTGAGGGCGGTGCTGGATGTGGCGGATCTGGTGTTGCCGGGAATGGGCAGGCTGGAATGTCGCCCGGTCTTGCCCGGCGAAACCGCTATGACTCTCCCCCTGGAAACTGCACAAGACCGACTGGGCTACGTTGCGGTTCAGTTTCATGAACAGTTGGACGCAGTTGATCTGCTGGGGTTTGTGCGGGGTGTGCCGTTTGCAGAAGACGATGCCCCCCTTGAGCCGATGACCGTACCGTTGAGCGAACTGCTGCCGCTCGACTCGCTGCTGGATGTGCTGCATCCTGACCTGGCGATCGTGAACCTGCGCGAGTGGCTGATGGGGCAGTTTCGACATCCCGAATGGCGATCGCCCGAAGCCTTCGTCGCCAGCCATCGAACCATGCGGTCGGGATCTCGAAACGCTACGGGCAGCAGCTTTTCAGTCCCGCCAGATATAGATGCCCAGATTAATTCCGTCAGTCGCGCCAAGGCAATCGAGTTTCAGTCGCTCGAAAAGCAGGTAGTGCTGGTGGTTCAGGTGATTTCCATTACCACTGAAGACAACACGCTCAACGTGCGGCTACGGCTCTATCCCGATGCTTCGTCTGACCAACTGCCGCGCAATCTGCAAATCACCGTGTTGGACGAGACAGGCGCAGTGATTGTAGACTCCCGTCCCAAAAGCGGCAGCGGCTGGACCGAGGTTGAATTATGCGACTGTCAGCCAGGCGACCGATTTAGCGTCCGCATTGCGCTTGGTGAAGATAGCAAAATAGAGGAATTCTGCATCTAGAAAATTCTAGAACTTTCTAGAATTTTCCAGAAAACTAGAGTTGCATAGGTTTATTCGATCGTGCGATATCTTCAATTAGGTCATGAACTAAGCTCCTATGGAAACGATTAAGCTGACACTCCGCCCCCGTGATGAGGACAATCCCGCTGCTGGATACCGAGTTCGGCTAGATAGCCGCGATCTGGGTGAACTGGAGGCCGCGCTGCCAGCGATGCCCAATAGCTTAGTCGCGGCGCTGGCTGACTGGAAAGCGGCCTATGCGGTGCAGGAGGGCGTGCGATCGCACTTTCGCATCAGCGGTGTCAAAATTACTCACCACACGGCGCAGGACGTGATTCGGCTTTCGGAAAGGCTGCAAGAAGAGTTTAACGAATGGCTGAACGACGGCAATAAGCATTGGCGTGAACTGCGAGAGGCGCTGATTCCGCTGTTGCGTCGAAATGGCTATGGCAACGGGAATGGATATGCAAACGGGAACGGAAGTAGCTATGCAAACGGGAATGGAAACGGGAACGGCGATCGCCCGCTGCTAATCATTGACCTCGGCAATGATGACACGCTCAAACGACTGCCCTGGCAAGACTGGAAGCTGTTGAGGCAGCACTACTACTACAGCGATGCTGCCATTCGAGTGCTGAACCCATCCACGTCCCTAGGGTCACGCCCCAGCTATCCCCAGGCTGCCAAAATCAGAATTCTGGTCATTGTGGGAGAAAGCGACGACATCAGCACCGATCAAGACCTGTCCGCGATCCAGCAGCTTGAACACGATCATCCTGACACGGTGGAAGTTATCTCGCTGCTCCAGCCGTCTCCAGCAACCCTCCAGGCTGCGCTCGAAGATCCGCAAGGCTTTCATATTCTGGTGTATGTCGGCCATAGCCGCAGCGATGATGACGGCAACGTGGGCTGGCTGCTGCTGAACCAAACCGATGAAATTAGCATTCGCAACTTTAAGTTTGCGCTGAGTAAGCTAGTTCGCAAGGGCTTGCAACTGGCAATCTTTAACTCATGCGACGGATTGGGGCTGGCGCAGCAGCTTGCCCAGATTGACGTACCCCGCTGCATTGTGATGAAAGAACCCGTGCCCGATCCGGTGGCGGTGGAGTTTTTGCAGCGCTTTTTCCATGAATTCGCCACCAAAAAGCGCTCCCTGCTGATGGCCATGCGGGCGGCGCGACAGGGATTGGAGCATTTCAACCTGCGCTATTCCGAAGTGACTTGGTTGCCGACGGTGTGCGTCAAGCAAAATACGGAGCCGCTGACCTGGCAACTGTTGCTAGATCAATTGCAGCAGGAGCCTGCGATCGCCCCGCCCCATCCGCCCGAACCTCGCCCGCCCCAAATAAGCCCGCCGCCAGGCACACTGCCCCCCCCGCCGAGTCCAGCTACGAATCGGCGCAAGTGGCTGGTGGGCGCGGGGACGGCGGCGGTGCTGCTGGGGGCGATCGCCCTTGTATCGCTTCGGCAAGTCCGCTGTCTGTTTGTGCAGTGTGATGCACCGGGCAGCAGCCCTGGCCAGGGGCTAGTCGGCCCTGCGGGGTCAGGCAATCCCAGCCCTACGCTGCTCCCGATCGAACGGTTGATTACTGCTGGCGACAATGGAAACCTGCTGGGTAGCCTCAAGCTGGAAGCGCCCTACGCAGCGCTCAAGCAAGCGGGCATCAATGCGTTTGCCACGGGTGACTACAACACCGCTAAAGCAAAATTTGATGAGCTACGGCAACTGGCCCAAACCCAACGGCAGCAGTTTTCCAACGATTCCAATAGCCCAGACTATAAAAACGCAACCGCAGCCTTGAGAGATCCTGAAGTGCTGATTTTCCGCAACAATGCTGAAGTGCGGCTGCGGCGACAGGCAGGGCAACCCACCTATACGATTGCAGCGGTGATTCCCCTCAGCACACCAGAAGGAACGCTGATTAACATTGGTGAACAAATGCTGTTTGGCATTGCCCAGGCCCAGGATCAGGCCGTCAATCGGATTAATGCGCCCACTAATTTGGAAGTCATCATTGTCAATGATCTGAACGTGCCCGCGCAAAGCAGGGCGATTGCCGAAGCGCTGGTTCAGCCCAACCTTCCCGCGCTCGACGGACAGCCATTACTGGCGGTCATTGGCAATTACACCAGTCGGGGCACTTGCGATTCCTTGCCTGTGTATGCCGCAGCCAAGCAGGTGGTGATTTCTCCCCTCAGCACCGTGATGAATCTGCGAGCGCGGTGCAACGGTGCTGACGTGTTTTTCCGCACCACGTCCTCCACACAGATCGAAGCGAGAACCCTAGCAGACTATTTGCATCAGCAAAAGAACCAGCCCCGAGTCGCGCTATTTGCCAATTCTAAAGAGTTTTACAGTGACGACCTGCGCTATCAGTTTGAGAGCGAACTGCGGGGCACGATTGTTCGCACGTTTGACCTTTCCGATCCGCAGTTTGATGCAACCGATGCGCTGCGTCAGGTCGAGGACGTAGACGCACTGGTGGTGCTGCCGGACGGTCGCACGGGCAACAGCGAGTCCTTTAATCGGGCGCTGGCGGTGATTAAGGCGGACGGCGGCAGGCGGCTGATTCTGGCCTCTGCCCCGATTTACACCGCTGACTGGAGCGATCGCGGCAGCAGTTCGGAGGAGCGTCGCGCCCTCAGCAATCGGCTGATTGTGGCAACGGACTGGTATGCTGCCTGCGCCCCAGATTTTGTGCAGTCTGCCAATCGCTATTGGCTGGGCGGCGTGAACCGGGTCACGGCGGTATCTTACGAGGCGATTGAGGTGCTGCTGCCCAAGCTGCGCCCTGGCATTACGTCCGATGAAATTCGCCAGGGGCTAGCAACCGCACAATCCCCCAGCAGTATCTTTCCTGGCAAGACGATTAGCTTTGACGCACGGGGCGATCGCAAAGATTTAACGACTCGCGTTCTCACGACGTTAGTCGATAACCCAGCCAACCCGTTCGATCTTGTCCCTGAGACGGTTTGCCCATAGGCAATGGGTGCATCCCACTTTTGTAACCCTCACCCTAAATCCCTCTCCCAAAGCGGGAGAGGGACTTCCAATCCGACTCCCCTTCGCCTGTTTTGGGAGAAGGGGCTGGGGGATGAGGGCAAACTTGCAGAACTGGGATACGCCCATAGGCGATCGCCTCAAATAGCCAAACGTCACCCACTAAACAGCACTTTTTAGAGGATGTTTGAAAAGTCCTACTGTTTGTAGCAAAGCGTGCAAGATCCCCCTAAATCCCCCCTTAAAAAGGGGGACTTTAAGGCGGTTTCCCCCCTTTAAGGGGGGCTAGGGGGGATCTCTGAGTGCTTAACATGACAGGCGATACCTTTTGAAACACCCTCTTAGACAGGTTTTTTGCAATGCTTGAATGCTGCAAAAATCTGTCTAGTTTGTGTAACTTTATGTGTAATTTAATAGCTGTAATTTCCTATTTGGCTATCCCAAAAAGCCCCTTTCACGGGCCATTTTGCAGATAGCAACCCGGTGGTTTGCTTCTTCTGTGTAAATCAGATCCACATCAAGGCGCTGCTTGAGGCGCTTGACGTAATTTTGGGCAGCTCGCCGAGACACATTCAGCCGATTGGCCAAAGCGTCATCTGAAAGGCAGTCGTTGCACAGGAGATTTAGAACCTCCAAATCTTGATGATTCAAGTTAGAGCTTTGGCGCAGTTCTCTAGGCAGGCAAAGTTCGCCGTTCAGCGCACTCTGGGCAAACTTGATATAGGTCGATCGGCGATCGAGCTTATTAGCAACCGCAAACCCGCCCTTGTGACTATCGATATAAGAAATGAGTGGAGTCAGCAAGCGATATTCGCTGCTGTATACCAGGACATTGAGCTCTGTATGCTTCTCAAAAATATGGCGCAATAAGTTAATCCCAGGCTCAGCCGACTGCTCGCCGCTAAAGGTTCCGTAAAGCAAATCAACGACTATCAGATCTGGAGATTCTAGCGATAGAAACTCCATTGCCTGAGAGGGATTATTGGCGATCGCACACCGACAGTTCGGATCAACCTGTTGAAGAAAATCGCGGTTTCTCTCAGCAACCTCCTGATGATCTTCAACAATTAGAAAAAAAGGCTGGCTGGGGGGCATCTCTGTTGCTTGGCTACGCCAAATTTCTCGCGATACCTTTATTCTATAGCGAGAAGCTGTTAGCGTAAACCCTGCTTTAGACTCCTAGCGTAAACCCTGCTTTAGACTCCAAAAAAGCTCAACCCGTAATAGGCCCTCTGGAGATAAAGTCCTCTGCCAGCGTCCATTATCCAGGCTGATTGCGATCGTTTCCATCGTTTTTGTACCTGTCCCCTTTGGCAGATCATCGGCGAGATGATTAGGGATTTTAGATGTGTTTCCCGATACACCTATCCCATCATTGGCGATCGCCAGTTTACATTGTTCGCCCTGCTGTTCCAGGCAAACTTCGACCCAGCTTGCTCGTCCATAGGGCTGCTGAGCGTGGCGCATCACATTGTTGATGGCTTCCTTAAAGAACCGAAAGATATCTTCTCGATCGTCTATCCAGTCTGGATTCAATTCTGGTTCCTGAAGTGGTTTAATGCGTTGCTTAACTTTTAATCTCAGGTCGCCGCGTTCTTCAAGCTGTTTGAGGTGGGTTTGAATTCCTTGGGCTAGCCCAGAAACTAACTCTGGTGAAATATCAAGCTGCTTTCGAGCAATAATCTGTAAATCATTAAGCTGATTGCGAATATCTTGGCCAATGCGAACTAACTTATCCACAATCGGCTCCGACTTGACGCTGGTCTTTACCACCAGCAACTCTGGATCAATCAGGGTTTCCAGTTCTTCTACCTGATCCATCACCAGCTTTAGCTCTTGCAGCGGCCCGTCGTGAATATCGGTTGCGACCCTCGCCAAAACCTTGCGCGTCCGCGACAGCGTGGCGTTTCGCTGGGTCAACTCTTGTCGCTGCTTGGCGGCCTGCTCTCTTGATTTTTTGAGCAGCAGCACCAGCGTCATCGAAATGCCCGTCAGCACCCAAGTCAAAATGGGCAGCATGATTGGCAAAACCACGCGCCCAGCAAATGCGGTGGGCAGCAAGGCGGCATAGGCGAGCGGAATCCCCAGAACAATCAGCGGCCCACGAGTCAGCCACCAGAAGCTGGATTTTGACAATCCAGGGCTGAGCAACCACGCCATCAGCATCGACCCTGCCAGCGTCAATCCCAGGCTCCACTCCTGACTCAGGGGATACTGGATATTGTTGCTGAGAATGCTCGCCAGCACGTTTGCCTGCATCTCTGCCGGACTCAGCGGTTCAGCCTTAACTGAAGTCGGCAGTTCAGACCAGTTGGGGTCATTTTGGGGAAAGTCGATGATGACAATTTTGCCTTTGACTTTCTCGATATGAGATGAGGAAAAATCTCTTCGGGAAGCGCGATCGCAGCCTGTTACCTGCTGAACTGGATCAATGATTTTGGCTCCGCAAAATTCTTGTCCCAAGCTTTTGGAAAAGTCTGCTTCCCATATTGAAAAACTGACGTGGGGATCTGAATAAGAAGGCAGTGGACTGTTTGAACAGACATTACTCGGATTCAACTTATTTGCTGCAAGACAAACGGCTGACTGGAAGGCATTGACAGGGCCGCCTTTTGCATTTTTAGAGGCATTTGTGTCCGACATTCCTGAATTGAAGCTATTTTCAACTGCATAGGGATACCGGACAGGATTGATTGAATAGGCCTTGAGCAGATTGAGCAGCGGTTGCCGGATGAGTTGCTGCTGGCTTGTTCTGAGCTGCAAAGAGGCTGCAAGCCCATCTTTTGCAACAGGGGTTGAAAATTCTGAAAATCCCTGAATCGTCTCCGGCGGAAAGATAGGCTCTAACGTTCGACTATTGATTGGCAGAAATTGGTTATAAACGCGGAAGAAGGGCCCCGATCGCTTCAACTCTGGAGGAGAAGATAGCACAATTCTATGACTGTAATTTTCAACCAGAGAACGAATCGAGTCTCCGGATAACCCCGACTCGACCGGGGTCAGAGGCTCTGGAGAATCAAGCACCTCTGAGGGCAGATTGATTAAAACAACTTGAGCGCCCAGATCGATGAGATTTTTAATTAGGTTTGTATAATCTTCTAGCTTTCTGAAGCGGCTAAAGCTTTTGGGACTTCCAATAATTTCTTGATTATCAATGGTGACTAAAAGAATCTGGTTGACGGCATCAGATCTCAATCCGGTCTGACGAGGTTCTGGAACTTTAGAAAGCTGCTCTTTGCGCTGAACTTCAAACTCTTTGAGCGGGGTATCCACTGAAAGGGAGGGCAGCAGAATGAGGGTGTAGAGCAGTCCCCAGAGTGCGCCAAGTCCGAGCGATCGCAGTTTCCAGCGTTTATCGAAAGGCATGGCTTCACCGCAGAACGTAGACAATCACGCGATTGCCAGAATAGAGCGTTACCTGTCTGCGTCCTTGGGCAAATTGCCATACATTGCCGTCAGGAGTTCTTGCTACTCCATTTTGGATTTGTGCGGTCTGTCCTTGAGAGGGCCCGCTATGAAAGGTCACCTGGTTGCCATTAATTGTCAGGCTAATTTGCACTACACTGCCCTGCCCTGGGCCGCTCACGATTTGTCCTCGACCTTGCAGCGTTTGGGCGATCGCCGGAAACGCAACCCAGCCAATCGAAAACAGGCTGGTGAGACAAAGAACTGGCAGAAGAATGACTGCCTTAAACAATAAGGGCTTCATAAATACAAAACAGGCAAATGAAGAACCAACTTCTGAGCAGCTTCTAATCGATGCTCTGATCGATCTTCTGATCAATCTTCTGATCGATCTTCTGATCGATCAGAGGATGGATGCTGCGAACCGGAACATTTAGACTGCTCAAGTAGACTGCTCAAGCTCGGTCGCTATCATACCAGGTCTGCCTCAAGAGAGAGATACGCAAAAGCGCACATTTTTCAATTTGGCAAACCGACCTACGTGAAAACGCAAATCTGTTGGTGCTTCTCTGCGAAGGAGTCTACGGGGATGGGTATCGCATAACCCGTCCATCCATAGTTCTATAGAGGTATTGAAGGAGCAAGTTAATCAAGACCTAACAGCCTCCAAAAAGTTCCCACTTGATTTCTGTCAACGTTCCTGAAGGGCGAAATCTCTATCCACCATTTTCGTATTGGCAAACCGACCTACGTGAAAACGCAAATCTGTTGGTGCTTCTCTGCGAAGGAGTCTACGGGGATGGGTATCGCATAACCCGTCCATCCATAGTTCTATAGAGGTATTGAAGGAGCAAGTTAATCAAGACCTAACAGCCTCCAAAAAGTTCCCACTTGATTTCTGTCAACGTTCCTGAAGGGCGAAATCTCTATCCACCATTTTCGTAACTTGGTTTTTTTTACCTGATTTCTTCCTAGCAAGTAGACAGAAAGTTGACCTGAAAACCACTTTGATTTTCATAATGCCTGCTTGTCGAATTGTGTTATTACCATCAGGCTTCTGACAGCAAAAATAGCCTGATTAAACCAAGCCTCCTATCAACCCCGCCGATGTATGAGGTCTAATCCTATGAATATTCTCGCCATCATTCAGGCTAAAAATCCCGCATTTCATCAGTCGCTCCAGTCTTTTTTGACTCGGATGGAGCGCTCCGGTTCACACTCCGTAAAAGCGATCGCCCACTACGCTGGACTCCTATTTTTGTTATCGCAAAATCCGGGACTGGTCGCAGTTCCCACAGACGCAATTGATAACGTACTGCACCAGCACATGGAGCAGCCAGAATTTGCTCAGGACATGGCGCTGCTGTTTGGCGATCGCGCTGTGGCCGAGCATCTTCCTGGTGCGGGCAGCGAGTCGGGCTTTGCCAAGACCAAGGCGCTGTTTGAGCGCGAGTTTCAAATTGACTACGGCAACCATGCAGCAGCCTGCGAACTGTTCATCAAGGGCGATCGCCCCTCCTAGCGTTCTACTCGTGAGCGACTGGCTATAGGCTCCCTATCTCTATCTCCCAGGCAGAGCAACGAATGAGCTTGACTGGCAATCCAAAATCGAAAAGCCAAAATCGAGAATCGATCCTCGCCCCCACCCATAGCCAGCGCCACCCATCCAAGTTGAAGTTTTTGAAAGAACTGCTGAAGAATCTTACTGAATTTTAGGGTGCAAAACGAACTGAAAACACCATAGCGTCTTTATACAGGCGGCTTTATTCGCCTAGATTCTGACCCGGCTTTTCAACATGCACAAATCTGCAATCTGGATTGTGTTTCTGTGCGACCAGGTTTGCGCCCAGGGGTAGTTCTTTCAAAAGAGGTTCGTGGTCTGATTAAATTAACCGCCCAACACACTCACCCGCCTTCTGAGGTTGCTTATTATGAAACTCCAAACGGCTATGCAAGCCAACGCTACAAACCGCGAAAACAGGTGGTTTCCCGAAATTGACAGTATTGCAACGGCCCGTCGAGTGGCTCGTCAGGGTGTGATTGCTTCGCTGGTTTTGGCGGGTGTGACCACTGCATTTGCGATCGCCGCAACGCAAAACACGCTGCCTTCAGAGCTATTAGAACTGGATGAAGTCTTTAACCCGCTGCTGTTTGTGGATGCGCTGATCTATGGGGCGATCGCCTGGGGAATCCAGCGGATGTCTAGAATTGCGGCGATCGCGGGTCTATCGATTTACCTGCTCAGTCGCGTTCTGCTGCATCTGTCGGGGATGCCCACCAATCTTTTCGGAATGGCGATTGTGACGCTTGTCAGCGTTGCGTTTATCAATGCGATTCGCAGCACGTTTGCTTACCATCGCTTCCAGCGTCAGCAAGCGTTAGAAATGTTCTCCGGTAATTCAGATTTTCCTGAGGCGAACTAGGGTCTTAGCTGTTCCTGAACACATTCCCTGTTTGAATCAGCCCCCAATCTTCTTTTAATCCCTAATCTTTTCAATCTGCATTCACGCAAGCGACTCGCTCGTTTGTCCAGTCTGTCTTGCTCAAAATTCATATTCAGGAGTAGCGCTGTGTCTGTAATTCCCCCTTACAAGTCCATGAATCCTGCTTGTCTCTCTGCAATGCCCTCTGCAATGGCTTCGGTGATGATTCGTCCGTCGTCTAGCCTGTTGCGTCCCTACTATACGCAGATCACGCTAACGTCCTCCGGCGCACGCAAGACGCAGACGAGCCTGCAAGCAAAGGCATTTTTACAAGAGAACTGCCTGGATGCGGCAAATCCCTTCTCGTCTCACAAACAGCTTCAGCAGCAGTTGATAGCGCTGTGGAAAACGGGCAGCGAAACGGAACGGGCGATCGCCGAAATTTGCCTGCGCTGCTATGTCTCACATCAAATTGTGCAGGTTTGCATTGAGTTAGCCGGTCGGTTTGGGCTGCGGGGTGGCTTTCAACTGAGCGATCTGCTGCCGCTGGTGCTGGATGACGCGCCGATCGCGTGGAATCCGAATGGGCTTCTTCAGCCTTCGGCAGAGCCAGATTCCCCGGTTTATCGAGCGTTTGCCTACGATATCTTGGGTAGCTTTGATCCGTCGCGCAACACTTGCCTAAGCACCTGGACAAAGCGCAAAGTTTTTTACCATCGAGAACTGAACGCTTTTTTGCAAGAGCGTGGGATTTACTTAATTAGCGATTGGGCACTTCTGAATAGTGCAACAACGGGCCAGATTCGACGCACTCTCGCTTCGCGCTATGCTCTCACCGAAGCTGAAATTCAGCAGGCGTGTCAACTGCTGGAAAGCTACCACGCCATATATTCTGAGCAGCTTCGCCAGGTGCGATCACGGGGCTATCGCGGCAAGTGCCCCACGCCCACCACGCAGCAACTCCAGGACATTGCCCAGCATTTACAACAAACGACGGGGCAGCCCTGCTTTCCGCTGCAAGTGATGGCTCAACTGAGCAATCTGGCCCAAAAACTGCGTCAGCGTCAGCCGTCTACCGAGCCGCTGGAATCTGTAGATGTGCCTGCTGCTGCACCGGATGAAGCCGAGCAGAACCAGTCTGCGTTTCTTCAGCACTATCGCAAAGCGTTGGTAATGGTGCTGGATCGGGCGATCGCCCAGGTGATTTGCGATCGCCTCCAGGATTTACAAGGGCAGCGGGGACAGCGCGATCGCCAGTTTCTCAAAGCACTGCACCTGTTCTATGCCCAGGGGCGATCGATGGGCGAAATTGCACCGCTGGTAGGCATGGGCGGACAGCCCCAGGTGTCTCGCCTGCTAAAGCTGCGCGAACTGCGGATTCACGTCTGTCAGCAAATTCGAGAGCGCCTGAAGACACAGCTTTATGACCTGGTTGCGGAATATGCCCAGGAACGGAGCGTGCATGTCTTAAGTTCTCAGATTGACAGCATTTTGGATGCTGAGATTGATCGACTGATGACCGCAGATAGCGCTGAGGCGAGTACGGCAAATCGCAGTTCTCAGGGACTTCTGGCCCAACGATTCCGACGCTATCTAGAACAAACCATGACGACTGAATTGGCCGCATAACATTACGGAACGCTCCTCCATGCTAACCCAACAGGTTTAATTGAACACTATCGGCGGGTACAGGAGCTTTCGATTTCGCATTTCGCTTACGGCTTGGCACTTTGCGCGGCACGATGTCCACATGGGCAACAAACCAGGTGCGGAGTGCCTTTGCCTGTTCCAGATCCAGCGCTTCCAAGTCGAGCGGCGGCGGAAACAAATCTAAGGGACTTGTTTGAGACCAGGCGATTTCGCTGGCATACAAATCTGCTCCAAAGGGTGTGAGTGTGTTGGGCAATCGCGCCAGATAAGGCAACACGTTATCCTGATTCAGAAACACCTGTCGCTGTCGTTCTAGCTGCTGCACACGGCGCTGTCTGGCGGCTTTGTAAGATAAGATCGGCGGGGGATAGTCTTTTTGGCGCGGCGGCACTCCCAGTTCCGCAGGCGACAGGTGCGCCAGTTCGGGCAGCCATTGCTTGATGAATAGTCCGTCTGGGTCGCAGCGATCCACCGCTGTTTGCTCCGGATTGTAGATGCGGGTCCAGGTTTTATCGACGCAGTGCGTTACCCCTGCCTGCATGGCCCACTGGTAATGGTCGATTGGGCAGTCGCCATCGATCAAGTGCCGCATAAAGTGCAGCGCCCCATAGCGCCAGTCCATGCCGAGTAAGTTACTGAGAAAGCTGGAGTAGATGGCGCGGACGCGGAAGTTTAGCTGTTTCCAACCGCCTGTTTCCTGCAAACAGCGGGCTGCTGCATCCACAATGGGGAAGCCTGTTTCGCCCTGCTGCCATGCTTCGTAGAGCGTTTCGTCAAAGTCCCAACCCTCCTCATCAAAGACCGTATAGAGCGATCGCACTTCCAGTTGGGGCATGTAGCGAAACCGCTGGGCAAAGCCACTGCCCCACCGCAGCCGTGCAATGAACTGCTGCCGACTGCGCTGCACCCGCGAATCGGGCGCGTCGTTGAGCTGGGTCTGGGTTGTTTGCACACACTCGCGCACCGAAATCGCGCCGAATTTGATGTAGGGACTCAGCCCCGATGTGGCTTCTGCGCCAGGATAAGAGAGTTGCCAGTAGTAGCGATCGCTCTTTTCGGCAAGAAATTCTTGGAGCAGCGCCCGCGCAGGCGCGATACCACCGGGAGGAATCGGCTTGCCATCGGCAATCAGTCCCAAGTTGCTGAGGCTGGGAATGACTTCGCTGGGAATATCGTCGGGTACGGCAACGCGAGTCGGAGCGGGCACGATCTCCTGCGCCATGTGGGTGTACCACAGTTCTCGGTATTTGGGGTAGGGAAGCAGATCTGGCGTTGTCGCGGCGGGTTCAAACCAGCGGATCTTCATCTGCTGCTGCGTCAGCGCCCGGTTCAGCCGCGCATCGCGCACCCGTCCATAAATTCGCTCAAAGTCGATGTATGCATAAATGCCCTCGGCCTGGGTTTCGCGCACCAACTGGGGCAGAATTTCAACCGGATCGCCAGAGCGGAGGATCAGCCGCCCGCCGCGATCGCGCAAGTCCTGATCCAGCGCGTGCAGACACTCCAGCATAAACGCCACCCGCGCCACGGCGGTTTCGGGATGGTGCAGCAGCGCCCGATCCAGCACAAACACAGGAATCACCGCGCCCCGTGCAGCGGCCCGATGCAGCGGCGCGTGGTCAAAGACGCGCAAATCTCGCCGAAACCAGACGATGGTGCGATTCATGCCTGGGCATTTAACCTCGTGACTAGAGCGAGCTTCCTTTACATACTGTAACGCCAGTTTCTATCTCTCTAAAAGCCCTGCTATTGCAGTAATCCTGGAAAACATTAGACATAGCGCTCAAGACATAGCGCTCAAGACACGGCGCTCAAATCCCCAGGCTGCGGCAGTCTTTTCTGACGCAGCTTTTTTGTATCCCAAGTTATCTCAGGTCAGGTTATCTCAGGTTAGGTTATCTCAGGTCAGTTTATCTCAGGTCAGTTTATCTCAGGTCATGTAGAGTCGGGCGATCGCCTCTTTAATGACCTCCACCAACTCCTCCTGTCGTAGCGTGACGTGGGCCGACATGCAGTGGGCAGCGGCTTCAGCGTTGCGATCGCCCATTGCCTGCAAAATCAGGCGATGCTCGGCGCAGGTGGTGCGACGATAGTGTTCCTGTTCCATCGAAATCAGCCGCAGATAGTGGGCGCGGGCATTCACGTTTTGGAGCGATCGCAGCAGTTCAGCGTTGTGGGAAAGCTGGGCAATCTGCTCATGAAACTGCTCGTCGCAGCGGGCACATTCTACAGCAGTCAGGTCGCAGAAAGAGTCTGAGATGGCGCTCCAGCGCTGCTGCAAGTCCTGAAGCTCGGCATCGGTGGCGCGTTCGGTGGCAAGTCGGGCGCTCATTATTTCCAGCCCGCAGCGGACTTCATATAGGTCAAATATGCGCTGCGTATCCAGCGGCTTGCAGGAAAAGCCCTTGCGCGGCACAAAATCCAGCAAGCCCTCCGCCACCAGACGGTTCAACACCTCCCGCAGAGGGGTACGGCTCACGGAAAATGAGGCCGCCAGTTCCACCTCGTTCAGCGGCTCACCGGGGCGAAACTGATAGTTCATTGCCATTTGCCTGAGTTGCTCATAGATGCGATCGACGCTGCTGCCTGAGGGTTTGCGGTCTGCTTTGGCAGCCTGAGCGCTAGCTTTAGCCACAAGACGACTCCAAAATGTAGTAGAAAAATGTGGTAGAAAAGGTCAATTCTGTAGTCCTAGATACAGATTTGACCCGCTTAAGGACACTATCTTCTTGTATACAAGACTGAACACAAGAAGGAATGCATCCCTGTAGAACCAATATACGAAAGTTTCTTGAATTCTGACATCGTGCCTTGAACCTGCCCATCGATAACCTGCCCATCGATAACCCGTCTATCGGTAACCTGTCCATCGCTAACCCGCCCGTCTATAACCTGCCCACCTGTAACAATTCGTTCCGTTGTATCAATTCATTCCGTTTTAATCCCATTGTCCCTCTTATCTTGAGTGCCATCGTTCGCTTCATCCATTCACTCGTTTCATTTGGAGAACATCATGCTGACGACCCAACAGCCCGTGCTGCGCCGCTTCTGGTA
Source organism: Thermoleptolyngbya oregonensis NK1-22 (assembly GCF_032705245.1). Taxonomy (GTDB): domain Bacteria; phylum Cyanobacteriota; class Cyanobacteriia; order Elainellales; family Elainellaceae; genus Thermoleptolyngbya; species Thermoleptolyngbya sichuanensis. The sequence goes on along the minus strand of NZ_CP053540.1, from coordinate 4,302,746 downwards.
TCCCGTCATGCCAATCGAGCAGTTGCTCAACGGCCCACAAGCCTTCACGCTTTTGCGGCAACCGCTGGTGCTGTGGCTCGATGCCAACGGGCAACCTGCGGTGCTAGCCGACCGCTGCTGCCACCGCTCTGCTCAGTTGTCGCTGGGAATTGTCGAAAACGGCTGTGTGCGCTGCCCCTATCACGGCTGGGAATTTGACTCGCAGGGAAGCTGTACCAAGGTGCCCCAGCTAGATGCCGACACTGCTATTCCCAAGACCTACCGCGTGCCTGCGTTTCAGTGTGCCGAGCGCTATGGCTACGTCTGGGTGTGTTTAGACGAAGACCCGCTGCAACCGATTCCCAGCATTCCCGAATTTACTGACCCCAGTTTTCGGTTTATCCAGGAGTTTTATGAAACGTGGAAGGTAGGCGGCCTGCGGGCGATTGAAAACTCCTTCGACAGCGCCCACGGTCACTTTGTCCACGCAAGTTCTTGGGGCGATCAGTCCAATCCCCAGCCGCCGCCAATCGACGAGGTGACGGAAACGGAATTTGGCTTTGTGATGAAGCACTGGCTGGAGGTGCTGAACCCAGATTTGCAGAAAAAGAACCTGGGCATTGGTGAGGAAAAAACGATTCGCACCAACACGCGCACTTGGTACATGCCCTTTGCTCGCACGCTGAAGATTGACTATCCAAACGGCTTGACGCATCTCATCTTTACTGCGTACACGCCGATTGACGATCAGACTTCGCAGGTGATTCAGTTTTGCTTGCGAAATGACACCGAAGCGGAGGCAAAGGCAGCAGACATTATTGCGTTCGATCGCCAGGTGACGCTGGAGGATCGCGTGATTCTGGAAGGAACGGATTACGACGCGCCGCTAAGCTTGGCAGAAGAGCAGCACATGGCGAGCGATCGCCCTGGCATTATTATGCGCCACCGCCTGGCCCGGCTGCTGAAGGAGCATGGCGAAACGGAGCAGCGTCGCGGCGATCGAGTCGCCCCCGCCACGCCTGCAAAAGTCGAAGCAACCCGCGTCTAACAGTCTGGTGGGTCGCTGCGGGATTGATCCCCCGCTCTGTCTTCGCATAGGAAAGCAAGCCTCAAAGTCCCCCCTGATCGAGGGGGATTTAGGTGGAAAAGTCCCCCTTGATCAAGGGGGATTTAGGGGGATCAAACTCTCACATTCTCATCCAAAGCTTACCTTATCTTTATTCGAGAACTGTTCATGCTTGTAACTCAAGAACCTGTGCTGCGGCGCTTCTGGTATCCCGTCATGCCGCTTGCCCAACTGATGGACGGGCCACAATCCTTTACTCTGCTGGGGCAACCGCTGGTGCTGTGGCTGGATCGAGACGGGAAGCCTGCGGCCCTGGGCGATCGCTGCTGTCACCGTTCAGCAAAGCTGTCGATGGGCACTGTCAACAATGGCTGCGTGCGCTGCCCCTATCATGGCTGGTCGTTTGACGGCGCAGGAACCTGTACCGACGTACCCCAGCTTGCTCCCGGCGCGGCAATTCCCAAGACCTATCGCGTCCCAGCGTTTCAGTGTGCCGAGCGCTACGGCTATGCCTGGGTTTGCCTGTCGGACGATCCGCTGCTGCCCATCCCAGAAATCCCTGAAGCCGAGGCGGCCGAACATCGCCTGATTCCGCAATTTTATGAGCCTTGGCAGTGCAGCGGGCTGCGGGTGATGGAAAACTCGTTTGACAATGCCCATTTCAGCATTGTTCACGCAGAATCCTTTGGGGTGACGGAACAGCCCAAGCCCGCCAAGTCGGAAATTGTGCCACTGGAACTGGGTCTGAAGGTCTATGCGACGGTGCCCGTGGTGAATCCGCCAATCCAGCAGCAGCTTTTGAACATTCCTGACACGCTCACGGTGCGGCAGGTCGAATCGACCTGGTATGCCCCCTTTAGCCGCACGCTCAAAATTACCTATCCCAATGGGCTGATGCACCTGATTTTTACGGCGGCAACCCCTGTGAGCGATCGCACGTCACAAATCGTTCAATTTTGCATTCGCAATGATACTGAAGCCGATGCCAGCGCCGAATCCATCATTGCGTTTGATCGACAGGTGGTAGACGAAGATAAGCGGGTGCTGGAATCGACCGACTATGACACACCGATCGATATTGCGGCCGAACAGCACATCCCCTCCGATCAGCCAGGAATTCTCATGCGCCGCCAGCTTTCTATGTTGATCCGGAGTGAGCATCCCAATCACAAACTGGTTCCTGAAAAGCAGGGTGCAGCCCAAGTTTAGTCAGAGAATTTCCTCAGAGTTGCTGTTGACGTTTGGAGAATGAATATTCCTATGCTGAAAGTATCCACCGCTCATTCCAATGAGTGAGTTGGGGCGTTCTAAAGCAAAGTCAGTTTCATTCGGACTTCATTCGGTCAAACGTTCACAAAATTATGCCTAAGGTTCACAGTTTCTTCACCAATATCTGGTGTCGATTGTTCTTAATCCTGCCCATTTTCCTGGTTTCACAGTCTCTATCTCGCCAGACAGAATCGCCCCAATTAGCGAATCGGTTTAATGGATTGACCATTGGCAAACGAGCCAATGCACAGGCCCAAGATGACTGGGCACAAATCGAGCAGGATATCATTGCTGAACACAACAAAGTTCGACAAGATCCAGCCAGCTACATTCCGCTGCTAGAGGCGCGTTTAGCCAGCATGGATGCAGCAGGTAATATTCCAAACGGCTGTGGCCCCAATTGCACATTGACAACCCAAGAAGGACAGGCTGCGGTGCGAGAGGCGATCGCCTTTTTGCAAAATCAGGCCCCCCTTCCGCCCATCAGCCCCTCTAGCAGCGCTGCTCAGGCCGCCAAAGCCCATGCCCATGATCAGGCCGGTGGTGCATTCGGACACATCGGCTCAGACGGTAGCACCTGGCAGCAGCGTCTAGAGCGTCAGGGCACACGGTTTACCCAGAGCGGAGAAAACATTGCCTATGGCTCTCCGGCAGCACAGGAAGTTGTCCTGGATCTAATTGTGGATGATGGCGTTCCCAGCCGAGGACATCGAACCAACATTTTCTCACCCGGATGGACTCATGCTGGCGCTGGCTGTGGCTTCCACCATCGCTATCAAATCGTCTGCGTGATTAACTACACCGCTTCTTCTAGTCAGTTGAAGGTAGTTAATAACAGCAACGTCAATTTGCAGTCCGTAGAAATTGGCGGAGTTAATGTTCTAAACTCTGTGCTGCACCCAGGACAAACTCAAGAGATTGCGCTGAATGAAAGCCAGTGTGAAGCCAACAGTGTCAGGATTCAGTTGGGTGGAGGATTTAATCCTCTCATTTGGTCAGATGTCGCGCTCTGTGGCGCAACCGTAACATTTAATGCAAACAACAGCATTGGACTGAGCTATGTTGACTGAGGCTGTTTATTCAGCCTTTTTGAACTATTTGCGTAGGGCGTGTTTTAAAATCCTTTGATCCCCCCTTAGCCCCCCTTAACAAGGTAGGGCTGATTCTCTAGATAAAAGAAATCAGAGTCGGCAAATCATGCTGGAACAAGCGAATGGCTTTTGTAATGGAGGAATAGCCAGCTTTACGAAACAAAGAAATTGCCCAGGAGCGCAACAGTGCCATCAGCGTTGCAGGGTTAGCAGCGTGAATCCGGGAAGCATCTTCACCCTGCACGACATCTTTAACCCAATGTAATTTGTTTTCTGTTGTGCCCCGATGGGCTTGAATCATCCCACTCAGCTGTTGGGCGTCTATGACTTGAGAGATGATAAACCAGGACTGTCGCTTAAAAGGCTGTCGCTGACGGACTCCCGAACGCTCAACGCAGACAAATGCCGCTAACGCTTGCCAATCTTGGGATAGCTCTGGGGGAGCAGCAAAGACTCGAACCCGACGAGTCACAACCCGACCATGAGAGGTATCGAGGAACTCGTGAGAACTCAGAGGAACTTGAGTTTGAGCGCACTGCTGTGCCTGCTCCAGCAACTTGCGTTGATTGGCTTTGAGTCCAATGCAGTAATGATTGCCAACGTCGATAATCTCACAAACCGTTTTTTTGGGTGTGCAACGCATCCAAGGTCACCCACACGCCTTTGACATCAAGCTGTTGCAGCAACTGTCTAACGCTTACAATCTCACTGCTTTCGCCATTGTGGAAGCTCACTTGCCCAATCACCACATCCCACCGTTGCACACAGGCACTCACGACGGTGACAAAATCTTGCTGCTTGCCATAGCAGTCCTTCAGGGTACTAGCTAACGCTTTGCCATCCAGCGATATCACCTCCCCTGGTTCTGTCGGCAATGCTTGGTTCGCCCATCGCATGAATATTTCAGCAACCTTGAGGGCATCCACATGCAGGGTCATATCCCGCAAGGTGGAGTAACTGGGGAGTTTCGCTTTCGCTAAGTCGAATAATTCAGCGACTTCCTGTTGGTGACGCTTCATGAAGTCTTCTAGCCCTCTAAGGCTGCTATACCCGCTCATGACACCCAACAAGCTCATCAACAGCATCAACCACAGGGGATATTGGACTTTCCGTCCCCGCCGCCAATCTGGAATCGTTTCTAATTGTTCAATTAATGCTTCTACTCCCATCTCGTTTGTCTTGATCTCATCTCTTCCAATCTGTATTCTTCCGGCTAGAGAATCAACCCTACCTTAACAAGGGGGAAACAGGTTTGATCCCCCTTTAGCCCCCCTTAACAAGGAGGGAACTGGGCTAAACCGCTCCGGAAGTCCCCCTTTTCAAGGGGGATTCAGGGGGATCGACTCAGGGCAATTGCCGACCTAGAAAGTTTTAAAGCAATGCCTAGCAAGATTCCCTGATCAAATTGGCATTAGCTAAACTGGGACTCTGAATGCTAAAAGTGTTGAGGTCAGATACCAAGTTTGACCTCTTTTTTATTTTCAGGAGTTACGCACTTGCGATAACTTTTCTGTGTTTTGGGCAATTTCTCGCAGGTGCAGCCCGCGAGAAATCGTCCAACTGCGTAGGTCCTAATTTTAATGAAACGAGTTGACAGCGAGCTTTCATGGTTTCATGGTATCCAGTTTGAACTCTAACCGTAAAAACTCAGATCCCTGCTATGAAAACTCTCATTCGTAATGTCCTTGCTTATCAGAATCTTGCTCTAAAGTCAGTTGACGTTTTACTAACTGATCAGAAAATCCAGGCTGTTGCGCCCGCTTTGACGCTGCCAGACGATCTGGATCAGCAAGTCATTACAGGTGAGGATAAGTTATTGCTCCCTGGTTTTGTGAATGGACATACTCACTCTTCTCAGGTGTGGCAGCGGGGGCTGATTCCTCAGTTGCCGCTAGAACTGTGGCTGGCAAACGTGTTTGACTCCACGCCACGGCAGTTGGAGCAGTTCTACTGGGGCGCAGTGAGTACGGCGGTGGATACGCTGCTGTCGGGCGGCACTTGCCTGATGGATCATGCGTATCTAATTCCGGGGCAGGAGCGGGAGACGGTAGAAGCGCTGGTACGCGGCTATCGGGAGGTGGGCATTCGCGCCGTGATTGCGCCGCTGATTCAGGATTTGCCTTTTGCGTCGGGCTTTCCAAAGGGCTGCCTGTTGCCGCAGTCTGCTTCGTCCCGGTCTGCGGCGGAGTGGCTGGCGCTGATGGAGGCGCTGATTGACGAGTTTCATGCTCCCGACGAGGGCATTTACATCGGGCTAGGGCCGACAGGTTTCCATCGCTGCTCGGACGAACTGCTGACGGGCTGTGCTGAACTGGGCGATCGCCATCAGCTTTGTTATCATACTCATTTGCTCGAAACCCGCACGCAGCATCGTCTTGCCCAGGAGCGCTATGGAATTAGCGCGGTGCAGCATCTCTACAATTTGGGCTGTCTGGGGCCGCGCACCTCTTTGGCTCACGGCGTGTGGATTGACGAGGCTGACATTTCGCTGCTGGCTTCCACGGGGGCGACGCTGGTGCATAACCCCGTCAGCAATTTGCGCCTGGGGAGCGGTGTAGCTCCCATTCTCAAGTGTTTGCAGGCGGGGCTAAATGTATCCTTTGGCTGTGATGGAGCCGCCAGCAACGATGCCCAAAACCTGCTGGAGGCGATCAAGCTGGGTACGATTTTGCATACAGTTTCCGACAGCGATTACGAACATTGGCTAACACCGGAGGGGGCGCTGCACCTAGCGACAGTCGGCGGCGCAAAGGGCGTGAATTTGGGCGATCGCACGGGCAGCCTTACTCCTGGAATGGATGCTGACCTAGTGCTTTACAACCTCGACCATCCTTCGATGCTGCCGCGCACCAACCCGCTCCAGCTTTTGGTATTGGGACGACCGACGCAGGTTGTCGATGCGGTGTGGGTGCAGGGGCGGCTACGGGTGGCAGGGGGCCAGGTGCAAACGGTGGACACCCACGCGCTCTACCGAGCATTGCGACAGCAGCCGCTGAATCCAGAAACCGGGCGATCGCAGCACCACTCGGTCGAATCTCACTATCGCAGCGTCATGCTCAACGCTTCCGCAGGGGAATGAGTCTTTGGGATTGGTTTTGGATTTTAGATTGAGGATTTTAGATTAGCGATTTTAGATTAGCGATTTTGGGTTGCCTGGTTTTGGAGCGCCTGGTTTTAGATCGCCCGTCTTTGGATTGCCAGTTCGGGAGGTTGCAGGGGTTTCAACAATTTTCAGCGATTTGATGTGCGTTTATGTGCGACTTCGCTGCAAGTAATCTGGGAAATGAGATCTGCAAGATTAGTCGTGGTGTGGCAGGAGGTGGGGCATCAAGGAGTGGGGTTTTTCGAGACCATGCGCTTCCATGAGTTCCTGATCGCCCATGATCTGGCGCGGGTCGCCGTCGGCAATGATGCGCCCTTCGTCTAGCAAAATCACGCGATCGCACACTTCCAGCACCAGTTCCAGATCGTGGGACGCGATCAGCAAGGTCTGGGGCGCACGCTGCAAAAATTGGATCAGGCGGCGACGGGTGCGGAGATCCAGGCTGGCAGAGGGTTCGTCATACAGCACCACGCGGGGACGCATGGCCAAAATTCCGGCGATCGCCACCATCTGCTTTTGCCCGCCCGACAGGTGGTGCGGCGGTCGCGCTGCGAGGTCGGCCGTGCCCGTCAGCATCAGCGCCTCTTGCACTCGCTGGGCCACCTCTTCGGGCGACAGGCCCATATTCTGTGGGCCAAAGGCGACATCATCCCACACCGATGCCGAGAAAAGCTGATCGTTAGGCGATTGAAACAGTAGCCCCACGCCTGGATGAAAATGTCCGGCCCGCACGGGTTCTCCAAACAGGAAAATCTCGCCTGCGTCAGGGCGCAGCACCCCACACATCAGGGTGAACAGCGTCGTCTTGCCGCAGCCGTTGTGGCCGATGATGCCGACCCGTTCGCCGTCTGCGATTTGCAGCGATACGTCTTGCAGCGTGCGGGGCTGTCCGGGATAGGCAAAGGTAAGATTTGCCACGGTCAGCGCATTGGGAATCGGGGCGCAAACAGGGTCAGAGCAGGTTGGGCGGAGGTCGGTTTGGGTCATTGAGTCAGGATTAGCGCGTGAGACATGAAGCAGCGAACTAGCGAAACGATAGGAGATGGGTGAGTTGCGGAACGCCGGAGGAGACAGGGACGAATCCTAGCCCCAGAAGGGCGATCGCCAGACCAACCGCGCCCGCCAGCCCCATCACGCTAGCCAGACCGAGGTTGGAGAACGGCGTTTTTGGGTGGGCAACAGGTGCAGCGCCGGATCGGGGCGTATAGCCGTAGCCGCGCAGCCGCATGGCTTTGTAGACGCGCTCAGACTGTTCATAGCTGCGGATGAGTAAGGTTCCCGCCAGAGCGGATAAATTACCCAGATCGGTTTGCCGGGGCAGAAAGGGGATGGAGAAACCCCGATGGCGATCGCCCGATGGAACTTGCCCAAAGCCGCGCAGCCGCATGGCCAGTTTCATGGTAGCCAGGGTTTCGGCTAGGTCAAATAAGTAGCGATAGGTCAGCAGGGTCATATCGGCCAGCACTGGCGGCAGCCCGAGCGATCGCAGCGCAGCCACCAGCGTCAGAAACGGCGTTGTGCCCAGCAAAATAAAGCCCGTCGTGACGATGGCCAAAAATCGCCCCGCAATCAGCAGCATGGCAGACAGCCCTTCCTGACGCAGCGCCACGGGCCCCAGTTGCCACAGGATGGTCTGCCCCGAACAGAACGGCAGCAGCGCCACCACGCCCAGCAGAAAATAGCCCGGATAGCGCAGGCGCGATCGCAGAAACGAGAGGGGCAGCCGCGCCAGCCTGTAGAGCGAGAGGGCGATCGCCAGCACCACGGGCACCAGCCAACCCCGCTCCACAAACGCAAAGGCAAACATCAGCGTCACCAGCCCCAGCAGCTTGCAGCGCGGCTCCCAGCGGTGGATCGGCGAGTCGAGATGGGCAAACTCATCCATCACCAGCCTCATGCAGCCCTCCCGCCCGTCGATTTTTTTGAGGGCTGGCCGGCTGGCTGCAACGCCGACGGGTCAGATCGAGTCGGGTCTTGCAACAATTCTGGCTTGACCCGCCGCAAAAAGCCCACCAGCATTGCCGTAAACACGCCCTCAATCAGCGCCAGCGGAATATGCGATGCGACGAGTCCGTAGACGGCGACTCGCTCTGCCTGAGCATCCAGCCCACCGGGAATCGTCGCCAAAATCAGCCCAAAGAAAATCAGCGCTGCCAGCCCTAGTCCAATCGCCCCTGCCAAAAACGCAAACAGGAGATCTGCTCGCCTCGCCCCCAGCCGCCCAAACCGATGGCGCAGTCGAAACACCCACGCCGCCACCAGCGCTGGAAAGCCCATTAGCACGGTGTTAACGCCCAGTGTCGTCAGGCCGCCGTGCCCAAACATGACCGCTTGCAGAAATAGCCCAATGGCGATCGCAGGCACTGCAAAATAGCCCAAGACCGCGCCCAGCAGCCCGTTCAGCACCAGATGCACACTTGCTGGCGGAATCGGAATGTGGATGGACGATGCAATGAAAAAGGCTGCCGTCAGCAGTGATGCCTTGGGGATTTGCTCCGTCACGTCTGGCATTCGGTTAATTTTCCGCAGCGCGTAACCCAGCAGCGGTGCCGCCAACGCATAGCCACCAATGCAGACGGGCGCGGGGAGGATGCCATCAGGTATGTGCATTGTGAGCCTTGGGTCGTCGAGAGAAAAACAGCGCCGTTCCTACGCAGCCCCAAATCACCGAAGCCGCCATGACGAATCTTTGAATTGGATTTAGCCCGCCGCCGGAGCGCGATACTGGGGGACTGATTGCAGAGGAACTGGTTTCAGGGGAACTGGTTTCAGGGGAACTGGTGGCAGCGGATGCAGGTTCACCAGCGCCCGCCGCCGCACCGCCCCCTACCGGAATCACCAAAATTTCGCCATGCCCTGCCTGCCGCACCTGCACCTCCCAGTTGCCGGGTTGGGCCGGGTCAGGCGCAAAGAGAAAGCGACCGGATTCATCGGCCGTGCCCCGCAGCCAGGGGGTTTGCGGATCGGCGGGCGAAAAGACTGCAACCTGGGCCCCAGACATGGGCTGTCCACCGTCGTAGCGAGCTTCCAGGGCGATCGCCCGCGTCTCCTGATAGGTAATATCGACTCCGTGGGCGTGGGCCGGTGCAGACAGGTTGGCGATGGTTATCCCCGTGGCGATCGCCAGCAGCCCAAATCGCAGCGCCCCAAACCCCAGGACAAGCCGCGTCCCAAACCGTCTTAAACAGCTTAAACAGCGTTTCAAAAAGCGCCCCACCCCCTGCGCTCCCTGGTAATCCATACTCAAACCTCGCCGTAAAATGCCCAACTTTAGCTCACTCAACAGAACAGATCACTCAACAGAACGCTCAACAAAACACTCAACGAACGACACCCAAATCAAACTTAAGGAACCAGAGTTCACCCGGTCAGATCTAATCTGGATGTTCCTGAACCGTTCCCAAATCGCTCCAAACCTCGGGACGCACCAGCGAAGACCAAGCAGACTCAGTGCAGACCAAGAGCTAAGACTGGCGACAGTGACCCTCGCCCACATGCCCCAGCGAGGGCAGGATGCTGTTTAGCAAGTCGCGGTTTTCCTTAGACAAACTTGCGTCCAGGGTTTTCAAGTCGGCACTCACCCGCCCATTCTGAGCCAGCGCAGCGATCGGCCCAAAGCCCAGCGCCCCCGTGTTGAGTTCGTCGTCTGCTGGAGCATCGCCATCCCCAAACAAATGGTCAAAGTGGAACGTTGCCTCTAGGTCGGCGCTGCCGTTTGCCTCCAAGATGCCCTTACGCGCATCGCCCACAAAATCCCCACAGGTAAACGTCATTTCGCGATCCAGGTTAAGCGTAAAGTTCACCGTTTGCCCATCTTTCACGCCCGTTCCCACAATCACCAGCGCATAGCCCTTGGCGGGGCCGTCCTTGGCATTCGCCATTCGCCACGACAGCGCATTATAGCGACCCGCCGGAGCCGCCACCTCTCCCACCAGAATCGGGTCTGCATTTTCATCGCCTGCCGCCAGGTCAACCGTCTTTTCTCCCGGCAGCGTCACCTGCTGTTGCGCCCGGATGGGGTCTGCACCTTCAGGATTAAAAGGGGGATCAGTCTGATAAGCGGTAATATCCGCTAGATTGACATACACATGGTCGAAAGACACCTCCCATCCATCCTTGGACACAAACCCCTGACGCACAAAATCTTCGCCGTTGGCCCGAATCTGCAAAGTCCCCTGACCTTGCGCCTGGGCCTGCGTTTGCCCCTGGGGGGCATTACTCTGAGGCGCATCGTCACCAGAACAAGCGGAAAGTAAACCAACTGCCAGCAGCGCAAATCCAGCACTTTTGACGGATGATTTGAATGATTGGGATGATTTGAATGATTGGTTTAAGTAACTCTTCCACATACTCCACATGCTTCTTCGTGTGTCTTTCTATGATGATTTAACGCGCCATTAAAACCATGCCTAACCATGCCTAACAATACTTGCCAAATCTTGAATTAATCTTGAGTTTTTTGTCGAACATGGCGACCTCCACACAGTATCTTAGATAAGACCTGGAGAAATAAATCTTCAGATTCACTTCAGATCCTCGACGGATTGCTGGAACTCTGTCTATCTAAACCAGGTGATGTAATCAATCTATACGGCCTTGAAATATAAACAGATTTAAATCAGATTTTGCGAGTCTTTCAACCGTGCTTTTTAACACTCATAGTTAATCTGGTTGTGTCCCAGATTTCAATGCCCTCAGGGGGGATAGGGCACAGACGGATCTTTTTCGCAAGAGATAGATTGATCGACAAATAAACGCACTGAGAAGACCAATCATGATTTTGGAGGTCTATCCCTGAGGCAAGCGCTACACGCATTCAAGCAATGTGTTCCAGTGTTTAACCATAGGGCACCTCGATTAATTGCCTTATTGAGAATTTTAGGAGTCTGAAACTCTCGTTTTCTTGTAGCCATTCTCAAGAGGATCTGAATTTTTCGAGGTGCCCCATAGAGATTTTGTATTAGGAACAACTACATCATCCATTGCCCCTGCATTTTCCCCTCCATATCGAGAAGGCTTTACTGTTGATCCGTTGACAATTTAATTTATCTAGTGGATTTAATCCAGTACATTAGTTAAGGAAAATATGCTTGAAGCAGCATTTTGGGATGGGGTTGAGCAATTTAACCATCGTCAATTTTATGAGTGTCATGACACCTTAGAGGCTATCTGGATGGAGGCAATGGAGCCAGAGCGGACGTTTTATCAGGGCGTGCTGCAAATTGCTGTGGCGCTCTATCACCTCAGCAATGGCAACGGGCGTGGGGCGACGATGCTGCTGGGTGAGGGGCTGCGGCGACTGGGGCGCTATACACCAGACTACGACGGGGTCGATGTGGAGCAGTTGGTTCACCAAAGCGCGGCGATCTTGGAGGACTTGCAGCAGCGCGGGCCAGAGCAGGCGGCGGAGCTATGGCGATCGCTCTCCACGTCTCCAGGCTGCGAAGCCCCCTGCCTGCCTACAATTCACCCCGTGAGATAGCGCAGCAGCCAAGCCAAGTCGCTTCGCTGTTCCGCGTATTTGTGTAGAAGGGCGATCGCCCTTAAAAAGTCTCCAGAAAGTTTTGTGAGGGACTTGTTCGAGAGACTTGTTCGAGGGACTTGTTTGAGGAACCTTCTGAGGCGCTCTAGCGTCTTTTTCTCTTAAAAAGCTGGGACTCTGCGGATCTCGAATTGAGGGGCGTGGCGCTAATATTGCTAATATTTTGCAGGGGCACAACGACCGTTCAGAACGCTGTCGGCTTGATTTCACTGGCTTTCGAATTCACCACCGGGCAACCCAATGATGGTTTTCTCTCGTTTTCTTAGCCCTGCCACAGCAGGCGCACGTCGGGCAACGCAGGAAGCAAAACCGAAGGCGAAACAGGCGAAACAGACGAAACAGATGTGGATTACTGGGTTGGCGATCGCCCTGACGCTGCCCACCACCGCCTTCCACGCTGCCACCGCGCAAGCCCCGCCCCCGGCTGGCCAGCCCCTCCGCCTCGAAGCAGACGTTACCGAAGCCAACGCTGTCACTGGGGTCATCACGGCGCGGGGGAATGTCCGCATCACCTACCCCGCCCGACAGATCCAGGCGACCGCTGTGCAGGCGCAATACTTCAGTCGCGAGCGCCGCATCGTCCTCAGCGGCAATGTCTACGTCTTGCAAGAGGGCAACAGCCTGCGTGGCGAGGTGGTCACCTACCTAGTGGACGAAGGACGCTTCCTTGCCCTCCCCGATCGCGGGCAGCAGGTCGAAGCCATCTACATCGTGCCCGACCCCAACCCCACCACGGGCAGCAACCCCGCCGCCCCGCCCGCCTTCAATCCCAAACCAGAATTTAAGCTTCCCGAAAGTCCAGAATAATTGGATTTGCGTATTACGCATTGGGTCGGACGGATAACCCGTTCGGGTAGATCTGGGCGCTCCTGTCTTCCGAACCGCTGCTTCTTTGATAAGATCATTGGCTGATTCCATCTGCTGCGAGTACGCCGTTGAAGATTGTCTTAGAGAACATTCATAAATCTTATGGGCGGCGGCAGGTGGTCAATCGCGTCAGCCTTTCGGTTGGGCAAGGCGAAGTGGTGGGGCTGCTGGGGCCAAACGGGGCTGGCAAGACGACTACCTTTTACATTGCAACGGGGATCGAGCGCCCAGACCAAGGCCGCGTCTGGCTAGACAATCAGGAAATTACTCGTCTGCCAATTCAGGAACGCGCCAGGATGGGCGTTGGCTACTTGGCCCAAGAGCCAAGCATTTTTCGCAACCTCAGCGTGCGTGACAACATCCTGCTTGTATTTCAACAAACTGGTGTGCCCGCCGAAGAGCATGAGGCTCGGCTCCGTGGGCTACTCAAGGAATTTCGCCTGGAAACCGTTGCAGGGACACTCGGAAACCGCGTATCTGGTGGAGAGCGTCGTCGCACCGAAATCGCCCGCGCCCTGGCCGCAGGCATCCACGGGCCCCAGTTTCTTTTATTGGACGAACCCTTTGCAGGCGTTGACCCGATCGCCGTTGCCGAAATTCAGGAGATTATTGCCACCCTGCGCGATCGCCAAATTGGTATCCTCATCACCGACCACAACGTCCGCGAAACCCTCGCCATCACCGACCGCGCCTACATCATGCGCGATGGCGAAATCCTCGCCTCCGGCAGCACCGAAGAACTCTACGCCAATCCCCTTGTGCGGCAGTATTACCTGGGCGATAGCTTTCAACCCTGAGCGGGGTAGAGTATGGCGGGGTGAGGAGGAGACAGCTTGAACCCTCTGATGCGAAAGCGCCCAAAATCACCCCTAACCCTCGACTCTGCAACAGGTCATTCTCCCTCAGTTTCTCCTCCTGCATCTTCTTCTCTTGCATCAAACTCAACCGTCCCTATGACCACCCTCACTCGCCCCTACCAGCCCCGCCAGCCTTGGTGGCAGCGCCTTCTGCCGATTCCGGTGATGGATCGGTACATCATTTCAGAATTGCTGCCAACGTTCCTCTTTGGTGTGGGGGCGTTTACCTCAATTGGGGTATCGGTGGATAGCCTGTTTTATCTAGTAAATCAGGTGGTTGAAAAGGGGCTACCAGTTGCCAAAGCCATCGAGGTGCTGCTGCTCAAGTTTCCCGAATTCATTGTGTATGGGCTGCCGATGGCGACGCTGCTTTCCACGCTGATGACCTTTGGGCGGCTGTCGAGCGATAGCGAACTGGTGGCGCTGCGAGGCTGTGGCATTAGCACCCAGCGCTTGATGCTGCCTGCGCTGATTTTTTGCCTGTTGATCACGGGGCTGATGTTTGCGTTTAATGAGTCGATTGTGCCTGCGGCGAATCTGCGGGCTTCGACAACGCTGCGGGCGGCGCTGAATCAGGAGCAGGTGGAATATCGAGAGAGCAATATTCTCTATCAGGAGTTTCAGCAGGTTCAACAGCCGGATGGTAGCCGCGAAAGCGCCCTAGCGCGAATTTTCTACTCGAAGGAGTTTGACGGCAAGCGGATGCGGGGGCTGACGATTCTCGACTTTTCACGGGAAGGACTCAATCAGATTGTGAGTGCCGAGTCGGCCCAGTGGAATCCGCAGCAAAGCGCTTGGGACTTTGAAAACGGCACAATTTATGTGGTGTCGCCGGATGGCTCGTTTCGGAATATTGTGCGGTTTACAGAGCAGCAGCTTGCCCTGCCGCGATCGCCCCTTGACCTGGCTCAGCGCAGCAAAGACTATGGTGAAATGAACATCGCCGAATCGCGGGAATATTTGAAGATCATCGAGCCAGCGGGCAACCTGGGCAAAATTCGCGAACTGAGGGTGCGAATTCAGCAGAAGATCTCGCTGCCGTTTGTCTGCGTTGTCTTCGGGCTGGTGGGGGCAACGCTGGGGTCACAACTGCGGCGGGCTGGGCGATCGACCGGGTTTGCCCTCAGCATTCTGATTATTTTTGCGTACTATATCCTGTACTTCATTTTTGGGGCGATCGCCCAGGCTGGGGCCCTGCCCCCCGTGCTGGGGGCCTGGATTCCCAACCTGTTTGGACTCGCTGCCGGACTTTTGCTGATGATCCGGGCATCGCGCTAGAGCCGCCCTGTCAACACTGCATCCGGATGGGCCGCGCGGATCTGCATTCCGACATCGGGCCGGTCGGTAATGATGCCCTGAATCCGGCGATCGCCTAGCAAATCTGTCATCAGCGGCTCATCGTTCACCGTCCACACCCAAACCGGGCGATCGCCCATTACCACCTGCGACAGCAGGCTATGGCTCAGCAGTTGCCAGTTTGGGGCGATAAAATCGGCTCGCATTTCTCGGACGCGATCGCGTACCGACTTCGCATTCAGCCGAAACGACTTGCAAAATTTAACCGTACCATGACCAAATAAAAACCCCGCCTTAACGTCGGGGTAGTGTTGCTTGACGCGGCGGATGGCAAAGGGGTGAAACGAGGTAACCACCATCGACTCAGCATCGAAGGCTGGCCTCAGGATTTCCATCACCTGCTTTTCGTAGCCGGCCTCTTTTAGCTCTACATCAAGCCGGATCTTCCCTTTGCATAGATCCACGACCTCTGTCAGGGTGGGAATGTCGGGGTCGAGGATGTGCAGTTCAGAGTAGGTCAGCTTGCGAATGGGCTTCTCATTCACGTCGGCATCGTGGTAGATCACCAGCACCCGATCCTTGGTGCGGCGCACGTCAAACTCCACCATGTCTGCCCCAAAGGCGATCGCCCGCTCAAACGCTGACAGCGTATTTTCCTTGGCATTCGCCGATGCGCCCCGGTGGGCAATGATTAGCGGTTGCATACTCGTCCACTCCAGCGCTGAATCGTTCAGTCCATAGTCTACAGTTCCCACGGAACCTTGCTGCGTGTTCTGTATGCCAGTTGATTTTGGGTAACCGGAGAGAGACGGGTAGAGCGCCAATCAATCGAATCCCCCTCTGTTTCTCTCTCTTTCTTTGCTTCCAAGGTGCTTTCAAAATAGATCTGTTCACTTCGCAGATAAAGCGATACAATGTTAGTTTTGGGAAAGCATTTCGGAGAGGAATCTAATGGCACGATATCGAGGTCCCCGCCTCAGAGTGGTGCGCCGTCTGGGAGAACTGCCCGGACTGACGCGCAAAAGCCCCAAGCGGGCATATCCCCCCGGACAGCATGGTCAGGCCCGCAAAAAGCGGACTGAGTATGCCGTCCGTCTAGAAGAGAAGCAAAAGCTCCGGTACAACTACGGTCTTACCGAGCGTCAACTGCTTCGCTATGTTCGTAAAGCTCGTCGCGCCTCTGGTTCTACAGGCGAGTCGCTGCTGCAACTGCTGGAAATGCGGCTGGATAATACCGTGTTTCGCATGGGCATGGCTCCTACCATTCCAGCAGCACGTCAGTTGGTGAATCATGGCCACGTCACCGTCAACGGCAGAGTGGTAGACATTCCCAGCTTCCAGTGCAAGCCCGGTATGGAAATCGGCGTGCGAGACAGCGATCGCTCTCGGAAGCTCGTAGAAGAAAATCTCCAGTTCCCCGGTTTGGCAAACCTGCCCAGCCATCTGGAGTTTGACAAAAACAAACTGACTGGTAAGGTAAACGGCGTGATCGACCGGGAATGGGTCGCGCTATCGATCAATGAACTGCTGGTGGTGGAATACTACTCCAGACAGGCGTAAGAGTTGCTGCGGAAGGCGATCGAGCGAGTCAGACCGCTTACCGTCAAATCCGCAAATCCTACGCGAAGTTCCCCATATTTCCAGGTTACTTTCCAAAAAAATTCCAGTGTTGGCACTCGTGCGGCTGCGATGCCCTCTCTGAATCCGAATTGTTTTAGCGAAATATCAGGCGACTAGCCCAAAGTTGGCACGTTTGATATGGGACGAACCTCCGATGATCCGTCAGTCATCGGAGGTTTTTGTTTGACTGGGAGTCCACCCGATTAGCTGCGACTAGGCGATTGGCCAACATTTGCATCGTCAACCTAGCTTTGCCTTTGGGTGGGACGCTACAGGCGGGTTGCCACTAACAAGGCTTCTGCTTTGCCATCGAGTTTTCGGTTGCCCCCTTAGGCGAGGCGCTTCACTCAGGGCAAACTCAACACCCCCATCGACAAATTTTTGTCGAGTTCGATACCGCAACCCCTAGATCCGTCGAAGTCCCGCTGTTTCCGAGCGATATTCGCCCAGCGTCACGCTCACTGGCTGGACGTGCCAGATGTCGTTGCAGTATTCCCGAATCGTGCGATCGGATGAGAATTTGCCCATCCGAGCTACGTTCAGAATCGACATTCGCGTCCATTCGTCCTGGTTTCGATAGGCCTGGCTGACGCGATCCTGACAGTCTACATAGGCGCGGTAGTCTGCCATCAGCATATACTCATCGCCGTGCATCAGTGCGTCCACGATCGCCCGGAATAGATCCGGCTCCTTGGGTGAGAAGTAGCCGGAGCGAATGGAATCCACGACCTGGCGCAGTTCCTCATCGCCCTGATAGAAATGCTGCGGGTTGTAGCCCTTGGCCTTCATCTCCAGCACTTCGGGCGCAGTGAGTCCAAACAGGAAGAAGTTTTCTGCACCCACTTCTTCGCGAATTTCTACGTTTGCGCCGTCCAGCGTGCCGATGGTCAGCGCCCCGTTTAGCGCAAACTTCATGTTGCCTGTGCCCGATGCCTCTTTGCCAGCGGTGGAAATCTGCTCCGATAGGTCAGCGGCGGGGTAGGAGATTTCGCCCAAAGACACACCGTAGTTTGCCAGGAAGATCACCTTGAGGCGATCGCCCACGTCGGGGTCATGGTTCACCATGTCGGCGACAGAGTTGATTAGCTTCACCACCATCTTGGCCATAAAGTAGCCCGGAGCCGCCTTGCCGCCAAAAATCACCGTGCGCGGCAGCATGTCCATACCGGGATTCGCCTTCATCCGGTGATAGAGCGTGATCACATGCAGCACGTTCAGTAATTGCCGCTTATATTCGTGAATTCGCTTGATTTGCACATCAAACAGCGAATGGGGGCTGACTTCGATGCCGTTGTTGCGGAGGATGTGATCTGCCAGCCGCTGCTTGTTGAACTGCTTGATGTCGCGCCAGCGCTGCTGAAAATCGGCGTGATGGACAAATTCCTCTAGCCGACGCAGGTCGTCCAGGTTTGTAATCCAACTGTCGCCGATCTTTTCAGTAATTAGGCTTGACAGCGCCGGATTGCTCATCAGCAGCCAGCGTCGGGGCGTAATGCCGTTGGTCTTGTTCTGGAACTTCTCCGGGAACATTTCGTAGAAGTCGTGCATGAGTTCCTGCTTCACCAGTTCGGTGTGCAGCGCCGCTACGCCGTTGACCGTGTGGCTGCCGACGCAGGCCAGATGCGCCATCCGCACCATCTGCTCATGCCCTTCCTGAATCAGCGACATGCGGGCCAGACGCTCCGGCTCATCGGGATACTTTGATCGCACCTCATCCAGAAACTTGTAGTTGATTTCGTAGATGATTTCCAGGTGGCGCGGCAGCAGCTTGCGGAACAGGTTCACCGACCACTTCTCCAGCGCCTCCGCTAGGAGCGTATGGTTGGTGTAGGCAAAGGTGCGACGGGTGATATCCCAGGCGTAGTTCCACTCGACCCCATGTTCATCGATCAGCAGGCGCATCAGTTCCGCCACGCCGATCGCCGGGTGAGTATCGTTGAGCTGGATTGCCACCTTATCCGGGAAAGCGTCGAAATTGTCGTGCTTCCGCAGATACAGTCGAATAATGTCTTGCAGCGAGCAGGACACAAAGAAATACTCCTGCTTGAGCCGCAGTTCCTTGCCCTGAGGCGTGTTGTCGTTAGGATAGAGAACCTTGGAAATGTTTTCCGAGAAGGTCTTATCGGCGACGGCTTGAGTGTAGTCGCCTGCGTCGAACACCTGGAAGTTGAAATCTTCGCCAGCGCGGGCACTCCATAGCCGCAGCGTGTTCACAGTGTTGTTGTGGTAGCCCGGAACGGGCGTGTCGTAGGGCGTGCCGTAGACCGTGTTCCGCGCCATCCAGTGAACGCGGTAGTTGCCCTCGTCGTCAGTAAAGGCTTCGGTGTGCCCGCCGAATTTCACCTCGACGATGTAATCGGGGCGGGCGATCTCCCAAGGGTTGCCGAAACGCAGCCAGTTGTCAGGGCATTCGTGCTGCCAGCCGTTGGCGATGAGTTGGCGGAAGATGCCGAACTCGTAGCGGATGCCGTAGCCCATTGCGGGAATTTCCAGCGTCGCCATCGAGTCTAGAAAACAGGCGGCCAGGCGGCCCAGACCCCCGTTGCCCAGGCCCGGTTCTTCTTCGCGCTCTAGCAAATCGTCCAGATTTAGCCCAGACTCTTTGAGGGCCTGACGCATCTGGTCATACATACCCAGGTTGATCAGGTTGTTGATCAGCAGCCGCCCAATGAGGAACTCGGCGGAGAGGTAGTAGACCATTTTGGCATCGCGCTCAAAATAGGTCTGGGCGGTCTTGATGCGGCGATGAGTGAGGCGATCGCGCACCGTGTAGGCCAGCGCCATGTAATAGTCGTAGGCCGTTGCAAAGTATTCGTCTTTCCCCTGGATGCAGTACAGGTTATCTGCCAGGGCCCGCTTGAGCGTGCCCACTTCCATTCCAGTGCGATCGTCCTCTACATGCATATGTCCAGTCATTCCTGCGGAGATGTCGTGAAAGAGATGCTCGAACCATGATGCTAGTCGGGGGATGAGGGCTGCTCCGGTGAAATCTGCCAAGCCAGCACACTGAATCCACCACTGAAAACGTGCCTTAAGCGGCTAAGAAATTCATCACTTCATAGCATTTCTTGATGTGTGGGTTCCTTTGCGTGAGGAGATTGTGTGTAAGAAGGTTGTGTGTAAAAAGGTTGAAGCACGCGAAACACACCGTTACCTGAACCATTCTCCAAATCTGATACCTAAAATCTAATACTTAAATCTAAACGCACCACCTACCCTTAAAGACAGCTAGCTGCAACCTACATCGCTCAGTACGGCTGGATTAGTGCGCTGGATTACAGTTCTTCAGGCTTCAGATTAACTTCAGGATCGCAGGGGCGACAAATGCCTGACAGCGCGGCGGATCAGTCATTGCTACGGATATTATTCCGCATAAAAGCGTGAATTGAGCGGGCGACGATGTCTGGCGCAGTTTGCAATAAATCTTGGCCGGGCAGCGTTTGCACCTGGGCCCGGGGGGCATCGGTGTAGACGCGAATTTGGGCGGCGATGAGGGAGCTTTCTGCGTCGCCTTGCAGCAGCAGCAGCGGCGCTTTGAGCCAGGAGAGATGCTGTCCGTGGGTTCCGGTCGAGCCACTGGGGGTTCTGGTCGGGCCGCTGGTCGAGCCACTAGACGCGCCGCCGATGTATTCTGCCTGAATTTCCACTGGGCGACGGTTGAACATGATTTGGCTGGCTGCGGGCGATCGCCGCCATAGGCGCACTCGTTCTTGCAGTTTCAACACGCTGCGCCAGCCCAATAGCTTCGCAACAGGTGCAACCAGATTCAGCAGCCAGCGGGCTAGAGGGACACGGGAGAGGAGCGATCGCCCGCCCCGCCACCGCTGCGCGGCCCCCACCACCTGCACACCCTCCGGAGCCAGCAGCACCAGTCCATCCACCTTTTCTTCGTGCTTCAGCGCAAAACTCGCTGCCACCCACGCCCCCACGCCCACGCCTACTAGAGAGACCCGCCGCAGCCGCAGCGCCTCCAGCCACTCCGCCAGACAGTCCACCTCCAGCGCCACAGAATAATGCAGCCTTGGTCGCTCCGACTCGCCAAAACCCAGCAAATCCGGCATCAAACAGTGATACTGCTCGGCTAGCAGATCCACCACCGCTAGCCACTCGCCACCGTCGCTCCAGGTGTCGTGGAGCAGCACAATTGGCACGCCTTGCCCCACCTCACGCCAAAAGATCTGTCCCTGGGACAGGCGAATGCGTCCGTTGCGAATGGGTAGAGTCATCCTGGAGTGTCTGAAGTCGTCGGGATATGGGGAACCGACCCCAGACTACACATTACGCTAGCGTTGTCAGTCCTGCAAAATAATCCTGAAGCTGGCGATCGTGGTCGTGAGACAGATGCCCGTGGGGAATGGCAGTCGGCTCAAACGCCCGCACCTCTTCTACCTCTAGCAGGTCTTGCACCATAAACGCGCCTTCGACCTCAACGGCGATCGCAATGCAGATCGAGTGAAACCGGGGGTCGCGGCTGGGCGACGAATACACACCCACCAGCCGCCGCACATTCACCAAACGCAGCCCCGTCTCTTCCTCCAGTTCTCGCTGCACTGAACTGTGGATATCCTCGCCCCAGTCCACCATGCCACCGGGCAGGCTCCAGCGCCCATTGTCTCGCCGCTTCACCAGCACAATTTTGCCGTCGGGCAGAATGGGGATAATGCTGGTGCCCGTCAGCGGATGCCGAAACACCACGCCGAGTCCTGTTTTCAGGTATCGCCAGACTTGGTTCATAGCGGGGGAATGGCTGGGGTAATCGCAGGCGGGGCTGGAGCTATGCCCTAAGCGCTGCTAAATCTTCGAGGATTTGTGCTGCGTGGTGGTCGGGCTTGACCTTGAGATAGACTTTGGCAATCTTTCCATCTGGGTCAATCAGAAAGGTATTGCGGCTGATGCCCATATATTCCTTGCCCATAAACTTTTTCAGCCCATAGCTTTCGTAAGCCGTGCCGACTGCGCCATCGGCATCCGTCAACAGCGGGAAAGGCAGATTGTACTTGGTCGTAAACTTGGTGTGCGATTTGGCATCGTCGGTGCTAACGCCCAGCACCACCACGTCGCTAGCCTCGTAATCTGCATAGGCATCGCGAAACCCACAGGCTTCGGTCGTACATCCCGGCGTATTGTCTCGCGGGTAGAAATACAGCACGACCCACTTGCCGCGAAAATCCTTGAGGTTTACAGGATTACCGTTGCCGTCGGGGAGGCTAAAGTCGGGGGCGGGGTCACCAGGTTTGAGCGGCATAAGGAGCTAGCGAATCAGGGTTTACGTCGAGAGTTTGGATATTGGCGCTTAAACTTTGGTACTTAAACCTCAGCGCTCAGATATTCAGCGCTCAGAATTATTAAACGCTTAGATATCAGGTGCTTAGAGGATGTTTGAAAAGTCCTACTGTTTGTCGCAAAGCGTGCAAGATCCCCCTAAATCCCCCTTAAAAAGGGGGACTTTAAGGCGGTTTCCCCCATTTTTAAGGGGGGCTAGGGGGGATCTCTGAGTGCTTAACATTACAGGCGATACCTTTTCAAACACCCTCTAAGACACAAGAGTCAAGCGTAGAGCGATCAGTCTTGAAACCAGTGTGGGAATCAGTGTGGGAATCAGAAATTCCCTCATAAATTGTAAACGGTGCTGTAAACAGTGCGTTACGCCTTATCCGTCTTGACCGTGCATCTTCTGAAAATCTCAGGACTTACACACTTGCGATAGGCTTTCTGGATTTTGGACAATTTCTCGCGGGCGCAGCCCACGAGAAATTGTCCAACTGCGTAAGTCCCAAATCTAAAGATCTGATGTAAATCCAATCGTTAGCCCGTCAGACATGCTTAGTAGAAGGAACAGATGAGGACTTGATTTTTGGAACAGGAGTCGCGTATGTGTGAAACTCTGGCTTCATCATAGAAAACTATGATGGAAGTCTGCCAAAGCGCATAAAGAAGAGATTAAGGAAGAAGTAGTGAAGAAATCTGTAAAAAACTGGCGGCAGTTCCGTTGTCTAAAGTTATGAGAATTTACGGGTTTATTTCCGTTTCTTTAGAGCTTTTATAAAGCTAGTGTGCGATCGCCCTCCATTCCGCCTCATGTTTGGACCGTATCCGATGGACGAATCGCAAGCGCCCGAATCTCAGATTCCACCAGTCTCGTCTGCGGCGCAGGCGGGTGATTTGGGATGGGTTTCAGAGGGCGAAGCCGCGCTGCGATCGCGCATTGCCGAGCTAGAAGCCCAACTTCAGCAGCAGCAGGCCGCGCTTCAGCAGGCCCAGGCCGCGCAGCAGATTCGGGAACAGTTGCAGGGATTGCTGGATGGCGTGGATGCGGCGATCGCCCAGATTCGACACTTTGCCGACGGGCGCTGGTACTACACCTACTGCTCTGCTGGATATGCCCACATCTTTGGCTACTCCGCACAGGAGTTTATCGCGCAGCCCAATCTATGGCGTGAACAGGTTCATCCAGACGATCGGGCGATCGCCCAAACCATCTTTGCCAATATCCTCACGGTTCATTCAGACACCCCACCCAGCCAGCGCACCTTTGCAGTGGAATATCGCTTTACCCACAAAACCACTGGCTTGCGGTGGATTTCTACGCGCTTTCGCGTAGAAAAGCCCACTAAGTCTGCTGACGGACAGACAAGCTGGATCGTTAACACCCTTAGCATAGACATCACCGACCGCAAGCAGGCAGAACTAGCCTTGCAAGAGCAAGAGTCCCTACTGCGGCTGACCTTAGACCTCAACCATGTGGGCACTTGGAAATGGGATTTGGCTACTGGCCGACTGGATTGGAACGAGAATCATTTTCGGTTATTAGGACTGTCTCCCACCGATGTCGAACCTGCCTACGAACACTGGCAGCAGGCTGTCCATCCAGATGACTTGTCTTGGGTCGAAGAAAACGTGCAGGCGGCGCTGATCCAGCAAACCGACTATCGAGCCGAATATCGCATCATTTTGCCCGATGGCACCACCCGCTGGGTGCTGGGGCTAGGGCGGGGGCTATATGCTGCCTCTGGCACGCCCACTGGCATGATTGGCATCATTATGGATATCACCAGTCGCAAACAAACCGAAGCCGCGTTGCGGCTGTCTGAGGCGCGGCTGGCGGGCATTCTTGACATTGCGGCGGACGCTATTATTTCGGTTGACCAGTCTCAGCGAATCATTCTGTTTAACCAGAGCGCCGAGCGCATTTTCGGCTACAGCAGCGCTGAGGTGATGGGGCAGTCAATCGATTTGCTGCTGCCCCAGGATTTCTTTGAAACAGACCGTGAAGCAGTCCATGAGTCAACGCTGTTGCGATCGCCCCATCAGCGATCGCCCCATCAGTTAGAACGGCCGCAGCAATGGGGCAATCGGCTTTTAGGCGAGATACGGGCCCGCCGCAAAGACGGTAGCGAGTTTCCGGCCGAAGCCTCGGTGTCCAGGTTGGTACTCGGCGGAGAGGTCGTGTTCACCACCATCCTACGAGACATCAGCGATCGCAAGCGAATTGAGGCCGATCGTTTGCAGGCCCAGGCCTCACTGCATCAGCAGTTTGCCCGCGAACGAGCGCTCAACCGGGTCATGCAGGCGATTCGCAACTCGCTTGACCTGCAAGATGTCTTCGCCACTGCCACCCGCGAGGTCGCTTTCTTGCTGGCAGTGAACGGCGTTTGGGTGTCGCGCTACGACTCGCAGCGGGGGGTGTGGGTGGATGTGGCCAGCTATGCCCACAGCGCCAACTTTCGCCCACCGGGTCTAGAGATTCCCGATGACAATAACCCGGTTGCGGCTCGGCTCAAGCGCCTGGAAATTGTGCAGATCGATCGCACAGGCGACCTATCGGGTGTTGATCCGGCATATCCAGTTGAGGGCGACCCCGGATTGGGCCACTGGCTGCTGATGCCGCTGCGGGTGGAGGGCTTGGTGTGGGGAGCGCTGGGACTGGCGTGCAGTAGCCACTCAAAAACCTGGCGAGAGGACGAGCTGGCGCTAGTACGCCTGGTTGCTGATCAAATGGCGATCGCCATTCAGCAGTCTCATCTCTATGAAACGGCCCAAGCGGAACTAGCCGAGCGGCGGCGAGTCGAAGCCGATCTCCAGCGCCTCAACCAGGATCTCGAACAGCGGGTGCGAGAGCGCACTGCCCAGTTGCAAATTTCGCTGTCTACTGCCCAGATGGGTATCTGGGAGCGCGACATGGCTACTGGAGCGCAAACCTGGTCGCCAGAAAACTACGCCATTCTGGGCTATTGCACCGATGCCGACGGGCGCGTGCTGGATTCCCACGGAAACGAAATCAGTCCCCGCCCGGTTCACCAGTCGTTTTATGACCGGGTGCATCCCGACGACCGAGAGCGGCTAGACAAAATTGAGTACGACTGTTTGCAAACCCACATGCCTTACGACTTAGAGTATCGGGTCGTCTGGCTAGACGGCTCTACGCACTGGCTCTACGAACGGGGCACATATCTATTTGATGACGCGGGCGTTGCGGTCAAGCTGATCGGCGTGACGATGGACGTAACCCACCTCAAACAAACCGAAGCCGCGCTGCGCCAGAGCGAAGAAATGTTTCGACAGTTGTTTGAAAACGCCCCGATTGGCATTCTGCTGCTGTCGCCAGAGACGGGGCACATCCTGCGGGCAAACCAGCGCTTTTGTCAGATGTTGGGCTATACCCCGGAGGAAATGACCCGCTTCACCCCCGCAGATATTACCTATCCGGCCGACTGGAATTTGTCTGCACCGCTGCTGGAGCAAGCCATGCGCGAAACCAGTCGCCCCAGCAGTCCGCAAGAAGTTCCCCATTTCCGCATTGAAAAGCGCCTGATTCACAAAGACGGGCAGATCCTCTGGGTGGAGTTGACGGCTTGCTTTGTTCGCAATGATTTGAGCCGACTGGGCTATGGCGTGGCGATGGTGCAGGAAATTGGCGATCGCAAACAGGCCGATGCCCAAATTCGCACCTCCCTCCAGGAAAAAGAGGTGCTGCTCAAAGAGATCCACCATCGCGTCAAGAATAACTTGCAGGTGATTTCCAGCCTGCTGCGAATGCAGGCCCGCCGCCTGGAAGATCGCACCACGGCCACGCTGCTGCTAGAATCCCAAAATCGGGTGCAGTCGATGGCGATTATCCACGAACAGCTTTATCAATCAGCCAATTTCTCGCAAATCGACCTGGATAACTACATTCGTCCGCTGGTGGCCAATCTGTTTCAGACCTATGGGGTGAGCCAGCAGCACATTGTTCCGGCGATCGCCACCCACGGACTCAGCTTCAACCTCAACACGGCTATTCCCTGCGGACTGATCATTAACGAGCTAGTCTCCAACGCCCTAAAATATGCCTTTCCAGAGGGCCAGTCCGGTAATATTACTATTTGCGTAGAAATTCAGCCACCCGCCGACAGCACGACATCCCATCTGGGAACGCTAACGGTGAGCGACGATGGCGTTGGAATGCCGCCCGATCTGGACTGGCAGCACACCAACTCCTTGGGACTGGTCATCGTCCGTAGCCTAGTTGCTCAGTTGCAGGGCGACCTGGAGCTTCAGCGCGAATCGGGGACAACGTTTATTATTCGTTTCCCAATCGCAAACCCGTCTGCTTAATCGCTTGCCGTCCTATGCCACCCACTCGTCTGCTCATTGTTGAAGATGAACACCTCATCGCGTATGACCTGCGGGAATCGCTAGAGCGGTTTGGCTACGAGATTGTAGCAATTGCTGACACGGGCATCGACGCAGTGCGCCAGGCCGAGCAACTGCGGCCAGATTTGGTGCTAATGGACATTCGGCTGCCCGGTGAGATGGACGGTATCGATGCTTCCGCACAAATTCAAACCCAGCTCCACATTCCCGTGGTGTATCTCACGGCCAATGCTGATCAGGCCACGCTAGAGCGGGTTGCTGCCTCGCACCCCTATGGATATGTCCTCAAACCCTTTAACGATCGCATTCTGGCGACCACGATTGAAATTGCCCTGGCCCGCCATCGCGCCGAAACTGCTGCCGAAGTGGCTCAGCAATTGACCGAAGCCGAAATGCAGCGCCGCGCCGAACATCTGGCAGTGGTTTCTCACGAAATTCGCACGCCGCTGATGGCAATCCGCGCCTGTGCCGACTCGTTGCAACGTTATGGCAACCTGCTCCCTCCGGATAAACAGCAGCAGCATCTTCAGCAGATTCAAACCGCGGCCGAAAGTCTCAGCCTCTTGCTGGAAGATATTCTCCTGCTAGAGCGAATGCATTCCGACCATCTGGAATTCTTCCCTACGCCCATCGATGTTGCCAGCTTTTGCGAAGAGCAGGTCGAGGTCTGGCGCTATACCTCAGATCATCAGTGCGAATTGGCATTCTTTTCGGATGGAGCGCCTTGCATCACCCAGCTTGATCACAAGCTGCTGTGGCATGTGGTGAACAATCTGTTGTCGAATGCAGTGAAATATTCTCCAGAAGGGGGCTGCGTATCTCTGACGGTGTTTTGCCAACCGGACACGATTGGGCTTCAGGTCAAAGATGAGGGAATTGGCATTCCGCCAGAGGCCCTGCCGCAGTTGTTTGAACCGTTTCATCGGGCCAGCAACGTCGGCGAAATTCCCGGCACGGGGCTGGGGTTGGCGATCGCCAAACGCTGCATCGACCTCCACGGCGGTCAGATCAGCGTGGAAAGCACCTTGGGGGAAGGAACTGTGTTTACCGTGCAGCTCAACCGATTGGAGGGCTAATATGAGTTCCGCTAAGTGGTGCCCAGTAGTGCTACTCAGTAGTGCTATTCAGAGGCGCTACTCAGAGGCGCTACTCAGAGGCGCTACGCATAAAACTCCTGGAAGCCCCGCAGACGCTTGACTCGCTATCCAAAATCGCAAGTCCAAAATCCAAAATCGCAAATCCAAAATCGCAAATCAATGCGAGGATCACAATCAGACGGCTCAACTATCGGAAGCAAGACTGCGCCCCCGGCTTGTTTGTAAACACGGGCGGTCCTGGCAGCACTTCCACTGTCCCCGTGTTGCGCGTGGCAATTGTTGGCAAATCGCCCACCTCAAATAGCCCCCCTGCTGGATTGCTCAGGCGAATTCCGGCTGCACTGCTGTTGTTGTTCACCACTGCACACACATCAGCGGCATTGCTGGTCGATGTAACGGTCAAATCTGGGTTGCCTGCCGTCAGATTGTCGGCAATCCGGTTGTCCTGAATATCAGCAATCACAGTGGCAGCACTATTCGCCGTGAGGCTGATGCCTGCCTGCGAATTCCCAGAAATTTCATTGTCGCTAATGCCGCGAGAGTTGTTATCTGGGTCGGTCACAAATTCCTGAAACGAGCGATTGTTTGCAACGGACTGAATACCCGGCCCGCCGTTGTTGCGGATGATGTTGTTCCCAATGCCAAACTCCTGAGCCGACAGTCCATTGGCTGTGATATCAATGCCTGCGCCGCCGTTGTTTTCAATTCGGTTGCGGCGGAGGTAGACTTCTTGGGCAGAGGTCGTCAGGCTATCTAGCACGCTGCCAACAACCTGCACCCCTGCGCCGCTGCTGCCTTGAATGACAACGTTTTCCAGGGTGACCTCCTGAGAGCCTGTGTTATCGGCCTGAATCAGAACTCCCTGGCCACCGCTGTTGAGAATGCGGCCCCGGCGGAGGTCGATTTGCTGGTTGCCTACGTCGTTGGCTTGCACCAAAAGTCCCTGATCGCGGCTGTCTGTAATCACCACGTTTCGCAGGGTGATGATTTGTTCGGGTGTGAGGCTGGCGGGGCGATCGCCCTCTACCACCATCTCAATCCCCACCCGCTGACTGCTGGATCGATAGCGGGCAATGGTCACTTGGGTCGTACCGTCAGTAGTGTTGCGAATCAGCATCCCCTGCCCAGACCCCGCCCCGCCCGCAATGTTGCGAAGCTGATGGTCAAATATGACGACGCTGCCCGTCACGTTGTCCAAGAAAATGCCGCGATCGCCCGCATTCCGAATCGAGTTGTCGCGCAGTTCCACGTCTCGAACGCCATTGCCCACGATGGCACTGCCCGCCGCATCCTCCAGGCGGAATCCGGCTAAGACGGTGCGGTTCCCCAATCTCACCAGATCTGGGCCGCCACCCCGGATAACCGGAAAATTGCCATCGCCCGACAGAGGCAGCCGCACCAAAACACCATCCTGGTAATTCAGGACTGGGGAAAAGGGCAGCCGCACATCTGTTCTGGGAAAGCCAGGGAAGGGCAAGCCACCGAGTAGCTGCACGGGGCCCTGGGATAGCACCTGCACCCGATCGGGAATCGTGAAGGCAGGAATGTTTACCCTGCGCCCTGCATCAACGTACACCACATCGTTGCCGTCAGAGCGAGTGGCATTGAGAGCCGCTTGAACCGTCCCAAAGGGTCGCTCAAACGTCCCGTCGCCGCCCGCCCCCCGGCCCAAAATCACATGATGAAACCGATACGGCTGCTCTTCTTCCGGGTTCATCAAGGGCATCGTCACCTGCTGGGTCGAGCGCTCGACTTCTTGTTGACGATCAAGGGCAATGCCTCGCGCCCGCAGAATTGGTTCACCGAGTCGAGCCTGAACCAGCATCGGATTGCCGATTGGCCCGCGAGGGCGAATCCGGGGAAAGGTGAGCGTTGCAGAGAAGAGTAAGTTAGTGCCAAACAGATCGTCATCTTGGAGGGCGAGGCCGAGGTTCAGGCTAGGATTGACATCGGCATCCAGGCGCAGCCGCCAACCCAAGGTGCTGTCGCCGCCTGCGGGGTCATAGAAATAGATGCCGCCATAGCCTCGCAAGTCTCCTCCCTGCCAGTGGGCAAGCCGAGCGCCTGCTTCCAGGTCAAACCCGCCAGCGGCCGCTTCGTAGGTTCGCAATCGCTGCTCCTCGATCAGATTTTCCAGGAGCAGAAAGTTGCCCTGAAAGCGGGTGCTGGTGTTCAGAATGCTGCTGATCTCCTGTTCGCGATCGACCTGACGGCGATCGCCAATCGGCAGGTAAGCATTGAAATGAAAATCCCAAATCGCGCCTAAGCTTTCTACCCCCAGCCCCAACTGATGAAACGTATTACGCCGGGTCTGGCGATTGTCGTAAGCCAGATAGCCCCCCCAGATCCGGTTGTCATCCGCATCGTAGAATCGGTGACCCAGAAGCAGACTGCCTCCGACGTTGCTCTCTTCACCCAGATAAAGCCTTGGCTCTAGGAAGGTAATCCGCTCCCCCGGAGATTGATGCAGCGGGATAAATCCTTCCAGGTTTACTGCCTCTTCGTAACCCGATCCACCCGTGTTGTAGCCTGCGCTGGCCCGCACTGGAATGGCCAGGTCAATTGCAGAATCACTCGTGGGAGTATCGGGCGGGGGGGCTTCCTGGGCGCTGATGGGGCTTGGATTGAGAAAGCCACTCAGCAGTATCTCTAGCAGGAGTCCACAGGAAACAAGCTTTAGGGGAAAACACTTCATCTTGGTTAGGGGTAAGCTCGACAAAACACGAGGCAAATAAGATAAGACCGCAGGAACTGCAACTAGAGGGTATCTGGAAATATCCAGAAAGATCCAGATACCTTCTAGAAAATAAAGTGACGAGCTTGCAGGGTGTTTGCATTTACGGCTTCTAGCACGCCCAGGGTCGCAAACTGACCCCCAATTTTGACATCCACTTGAGTATCTGCACCCACCTGACGGAGACGGATGTTACTCATGGAGCCACGACCTCGGAAGATGGCTCGCAGGTCGATGCGATCGCGCACGATCTCAAAGTCCGTAATGATATCGCCAAATTCAGACTTCGAGCGATAGATAAAGAGGTCATTGCCTTGTCCACCGGTGAGGCGATCGCGTCCTGCACCGCCGATGATCCGGTCGTTGCCGCGGCCCCCGTTAATCACGTCGTCGCCTTCGTCACCTACTAGCAAATCGTTGCCACCGCCGCCGTTTAGCGTATCCCGACCCGTGCCGCCAAAAATCCGATCTCGACCGCGCCCCCCGTTGAGGAGGTCATCGCCTGCTCGACCGTGGATCAGGTCGTTGCCGCCGCCGCCATTGATGATGTCATTCCCATCCCCGCCGTCTAGGTCATCGTTTCCAGTGCCGCCGTTGAGGATATCGTCGCCTTCATCCCCTCGCAGAACATCAGGATCGCTGCCGCCGTTGATGATGTCGTTGCCGCCTCGACCGTAGATAATGTCTCGATCGCTAAATCCGTTTAAGATATCATCCCCGTCGGTTCCGATGATGATGTCTGACCCTGAGGAGCCGTTGATGATGTTCTGGGACGCAATTTCAATCGTGGTTGTCGCAGGCGGGCTGGTCAGCGTGCCATTGCTGACGACCACCGTGATGGTGCGATTGGTAGTATCTACAGAGCGAGCGGAGTTGTTGTAGGTGATGGTGGCGATCGCCCGCTTATAGTCTGCCAGAGATGCCGCACCGCTCAAAATTAGCTGACCCGTCGCAGGGTTGTAGGCAGAGGCGGTAATCCCCGGCGGCAGGGCACCCCGAATGCTAAGGCTCTCTAAAGTACCATTCGGTCGATTGACCAATGTAATCACAGCCTGCTGAAGAATCGTGCTGCCAGGGCTGTTAATCGTCAGGTCAATATCAGCAATCGGCGCTGGAAATCCTTGCACAAAGCGGGTCTGATAATCCCGCCCAGAAACACCACTACTATCGTCTGCATCCAAATCAATCGTAAGCGCAGGATTTCCATCCGTCCCTGTGACTGTAATGCTCAGTGTCGAGGTGTCAGTGCCACCGTTGCCATCGCTGACGGTGTAAGCCACAGGCGGCACTGGCCCTGTATATCCCGTCGCTGGAGTAAACGTAAACGTGCCGTTCGCGTTAATAGTCAGCGTGCCAATCCCCGGCAGGTTGGCCGTTTGTCCAGCAGTGAACTTGGTTGTGCCAATGGTGAACTCGGTGATGCTGAGCGTGTCGCCATCGGCATCTGTCGCATTACTCAGTAGATTGCCGCTCAGCGGATTGTCTCTTGCCACACTGAGGGTCTCATTGCCATCAATAGGGGCGCTATTGGCAGGAATAACTGTGATGCTGAGCGTAGATACATCCGTCGTCTCGCTACTATCCATGACGGTGTAAATCACAGGCGGCACCGGCCCAACATAGCCCGTAACCGGAATAAACGTGAACGTACCGTCTGTGTTAATGGTCAGTGTGCCAATGCCCGGAATTGTGGCAGTATCGCCTGCACTGTAATAAGTATCACCGTCAATTGTGAACTCGATAACGCTAAGTGCATCACCATCTGCATCTGTTGCGTTGTCTAGCAAATTGCCACTTAGCGGGGTATTTTTGGCAACGCTGAGAGTCTCGTCACCATCGATGGGTGGATCGTTAACCGGCGTGACCGTGATGCTCAGCGTTGAGGTGTCTGTCCCCCCGTTACCATCGCTGACCACATAGCTCACAGTCGGCACGGGGCCGTTGTAGTTTGGCGCTGGGGTGAAGGTAAACGTGCCATTGGCGTTGATAATCAGCGTCCCTACGCCAGGAATGGTGGCGGTGTCCCCGGCGGTGTAGGTGGTGCTGCCGATGGTGAACTGGGTGATGCTAAGGGTGTCGCCATCTACATCCGTCGCATTCGACAGCAAATTGCCACTCAGCGGAGTGTCTTCTGCAACGCTAAGAGTTTCGTTGCCGTCAGTCGGTGGATTGTTGACTGGAGTAACGGTAATGCTCAGCGTTGAGGTGTCTGTCCCCCCGTTACCATCGCTGACCACATAGCTCACAGTCGGCACGGGGCCGTTGTAGTTTGGCGCTGGGGTGAAGGTAAACGTGCCATTGGCGTTGATGGTCAGCGTCCCTACGCCAGGAATGGTGGCGGTGTCTCCAGCGGTGTAGGTGGTGCTGCCGATGGTGAACTGGGTGATGCTAAGCGGATCGTTATCGGCATCCGTCGCGTTGCTCAGCAGGTTCCCAGTTAGCGGGTTGTCTTCTGCAACGCTAAGAGTTTCGTCTCCATCAATCGGTGGATCGTTGACTGGAGTAACGGTAATGCTCAGCGTTGAAGTGTCTGTCCCCCCGTTGCCATCGCTGACGGTGTAAGTCACAGGCGGCACGGGGCCGTTGTAGTTTGGCGCTGGAGTGAAGGTGAACGTGCCATTGGTGTTGATAATCAGCGTCCCTACGCCAGGAATGGTGGCCGTTTGCCCAGCCGTATAGGTATCTGTACCGATGGTGAACTGGGTGATGCTAAGCGGATCGTTATCGGCATCCGTCGCGTTGCTCAGCAAATTGCCGCTCAGCGGGTTGTCTTCTGCAACGCTGAGGTTCTCATTGCCATCAATGGGTGGATCGTTGACTGGCGTGACCGTGATGCTCAGCGTTGAAGTGTCTGTCCCGCCGTTGCCATCGCTGACGGTGTAAGTCACAGGCGGCACGGGGCCGTTGTAGTTTGGCGCTGGGGTAAAGGTAAACGTGCCATTAGTGTTGATAATCAGCGTGCCCACACCGGGAATGGTGGCCGTTTGCCCAGCCGTATAGGTATCTGTACCGATGGTGAACTGGGTGATGCTGAGGGTGTCGCCATCCACATCTGTCGCGTTGCTCAGCAAATTACCGCTCAGCGGGTTGTCTTCTGCAACGCTGAGGTTCTCATCGCCGTCAATCGGTGGATCATTAACTGGTGTGACCGTGATGCTCAGCGTTGAAGTGTCTGTCCCGCCGTTGCCATCGCTGACCACATAGCTCACAGGCGGCACGGGGCCGTTGTAGTTTGGTGCTGGGGTGAAGGTGAACGTGCCATTGGCGTTGATGGTCAGCGTCCCTACGCCAGGAATGTTGGCAGTGTCCCCGGCGGTGTAGGTGGTGCTGCCGATGGTGAACTGGGTGATGCTGAGGGTGTCGCCGTCCACATCCGTCGCATTCGACAGCAAATTGCCACTCAGCGGAGTGTCTTCTGCAACGCTAAGAGTTTCGTTGCCATCGATGGGTGGATCGTTGACTGGCGTGACCGTGATGCTCAGCGTTGAAGTGTCTGTCCCGCCGTTGCCATCGCTGACGGCGTAGCTCACAGGCGGCACGGGGCCGTTGTAGTTTGGTGCTGGGGTGAAGGTGAACGTGCCATTGGCGTTGATGGTCAGCGTCCCTACGCCAGGAATGTTGGCGGTGTCCCCGGCGGTGTAGGTGGTACTGCCGATGGTGAACTGGGTGATGCTGAGGGTGTCGCCGTCCACATCCGTCGCATTCGACAGCAAATTGCCACTCAGCGGGTTGTCTTCTGCAACGCTAAGAGTTTCGTTGCCATCGATGGGTGGATCGTTGACTGGTGTGACTGTGATGCTCAGTGTTGAGGTGTCTGTTCCGCCGTTGCCATCGCTGACGG
This sequence comes from Thermoleptolyngbya oregonensis NK1-22, assembly GCF_032705245.1. Classification (GTDB taxonomy): domain Bacteria; phylum Cyanobacteriota; class Cyanobacteriia; order Elainellales; family Elainellaceae; genus Thermoleptolyngbya; species Thermoleptolyngbya sichuanensis. The sequence continues at coordinate 4,268,751 of NZ_CP053540.1, read as the reverse complement.
TGTAAGTCACAGGCGGCACGGGGCCGTTGTAGTTTGGCGCTGGGGTGAAGGTGAACGTGCCATTGGCGTTGATGGTCAGCGTCCCTACGCCAGGAATGTTGGCGGTGTCCCCGGCGGTGTAGGTGGTACTGCCGATGGTGAACTGGGTGATGCTGAGGGTGTCGCCGTCCACATCCGTCGCGTTGCTCAGCAGGTTCCCAGTTAACGGGTTGTCTTCTGCGACGCTAAGGGTTTCGTCGCCGTCTACGGGAGGACTGTTAACCGAAGGAACGTTGATGCCGATGGTGGAAGTAACCGTGTTGCTGTTTAGCGTGCCGTCGTTGGCGACGAAGGAGAAAACACGAGGCGTTGCGTTGGGGGACGGAGCTGTGTTGTTGTATTGGAGGGATTGCAGTAGGGCGCTTACGGCTGCGTTGGAAAGGTCGCCGCCGCCGTTCCGGGTAATTGTGAGGGTGGCAGTTGTCCCAGACACAGCAACGCTGACTGCAAAGGTCGTGGAGCCGATCGTCACGGTTCCACTGTTAGCAGTTCCCAGGATGAAAGGCGTGCCGCCGATAATGAGGGCTTCGCTGTTGCCATTGGGAGCGTTGACAGAGATGGTGAGCGTTTCGATATCTGCGCCGCTGTTGTTGGGGTCGAAGCCGGAGGCATTCGGCGCTGTGATGGCAACTGCACTGCCTGTGAAGGTCGCCTGAAAGTTGAAATCATTCGGGCCACCCGTGATATTGAAGGGGTCGAGGTTAAGGGTAGGAGCCAAATTGCTACCACTCCTCACAAAGATGCCGCCGCCTGCCACCAGATCCAGGCCCCCTTGTCCTGAGGCACTAGAACTGTTCAGGGCTGCATCCGTCAAGTTCACTAAGTCCGTACCCACATCATTGGGGAAGACGGAGTAGCCAAAGAAGGTCTGCCCTGCGCCAATACCCAGGGACGAATAGCTCAGGAAGACCCCGCCAATATTTTGAGCAGCGATATTAGAACTGAAACGAGGATTGCCCCCTGCTCCCATGTCATTCAGCACGGCAGTGGCCAGGTTGAAGCCTGAGGCCCCCCAGGCCCCTGCGGGCACAACCTGTAGGGGCCCGTAGGCAGTTGGATTGCCGCTAGCATCTACGGCTGTAATTGCAGCAATCGTCAGTGGGTCGTTGCCGCCTCGCTCTAGCAAAAGGAAGCCGATGTCGTTGAGGTTGGCGGCGGTGGGAGCCGTGAGGCCACCGCTGGCGATGAAATCGATCCGTTCGATGTTATTGATGTTGTTGTCGCCCTGATTGGCAAAAACGTTATCAACCCCTCGATTGATAACATTGCCCAGGAGCGCCTCCTCCATCGTGTTGATTCGAGACGGCCTCAGGTTGAGGACGTTGCCAGTTGAATTAAGGTTTTGTATTTCGTACCAAAAGACCTGACGACCCTCAGCGTTGGAGACACTTGGATTGGGGATACGCCGGAGCCTGACCTGATCGACAAGCTGGGCAAGGTTGTAGGTGGAGGATGCAGCGGTGAAGCCAGAAATGACGAGATTGTTGTTGGTGCCGACTGGAAAGTTGTAGGTGTAGAGTTCGTTGGCAGTGCCGTCGCCATCAGGGTTGCCGACTTCGTTGGCAGTGTAGATGCTGGCGTTGTCCGGGAGGTCTACGTAGTTGGCGATGATGCCGCTGATGCTCAGGGGAGCCAGAAGACCCGGATAGCGATGGGTGGCTGCCGCCGCAAAGGGCAGGGCGATCGGGAAAGCGCTCGTTTGGGTATCGAGATGCCAAGTGCCACCAAGGGCCGCATTGCCCACGGGACCTGAGGATGCCGCGATGTTGGCCCCCGTGAGGCGATGGAGGCTTTCGACGAAGGCGGTGCCCACTTCACCCGCAGCCACGTTGCAACTGTAGAGCAACAAGTTTAGAGGAGCTTGGGAGATTTTCCGGCGCTGACGGATATAGCGCAGGGCTGCCTGGTAAGGCTGGAGGGTATCCTGGCTGAGTTGAGTATTTCCTAAAAAGATGCGACCGGGTGCGCCGTGGGCCAGGATATGAACCTGCTGGAGGCGGGGGAACCGCTGTAGCCACTGAATGAGGGTTTCGACCCCATTTTGAGTACGGTCAATGATTGCAACTTTAATGTGCTTGCTGGTGTTTTGAAGAAGTTGCTGGACGTTTTCGACCGCTGAGTCCACCAGGAGAAGAGACATTCCTGCGATATCCATGCGACTGCCCATGACTTTGGAGATACTAGATTCTGAGTTTTTGCTTGAGCTTTTTGCTTGAGCTTTTTGTTAGACTGCCCTAGTCAGAACAACTCCTAGCAGACTTACTCAAGCAGCGTTTTAGGAAATGGGAAGTTGCGACTAAAAAATTGGTTGAATCCAACTTGATAAAGCCGAGATATTCCCAGACTTGTCTACACCAGCAAGATCTGTTCGGCTTGTTGAAGCCCCAGATTTGGCAGCGTAAACAAGACTTGAAAGTATTGGGCTGCGATCGCCCCTCTCTCAAATACCGATTAAATGAAACTGGGATTAATCATCGAACTTTCTGCGAGCTTTCTGTATAACAAGTTGCAAACGCTACCCCACATTTAGGATACCCAGCCTGTGAGGGTTTCCTATATCGCGAGATTTACGGATAGGCAGCTTTATCAAAGCTATTTAGAGTAGTAAAAATACGTGTTGCTACGGGTGACTTGAGGTTGAGTATTGAGGGGGCGATGGTGATTCAAGATTTACCTGGGTTTTTACAGAAGTAGTTTCTATTAATTGGAGAGATGAACCTTCTGCAAGGCGGTAAGGCATTCGTAATTTCGCTGAAGCAGCAGCATAAAAATCAACGAATGCACAGCAAAATCTTTAGGGAAAATCTCGATTGCTGGTTTGAGCAACTTTTCCCTGAATTCTTTTGAACGGAGCAAATCCATAAAGCCACGCAGTAAACAGTAAAACCGCATGGCCCCTAAACTGGCTAAAAACTGGCTAAAAAGTCTGCAAAGCCAGCAGGCTTATCACCTCAAAGATCAGCAAAGTGCCGCTTTTACTCCAACGCGGCATCCCAAAACGTCGCTTCAATCTTGTGCCCGTCCAAATCGCGGACAAAGCAGCCATAGTAGGCAGGGCTGTAGTGTGGGCGGGGGCCAGGTTCTCCGTCTGACGTGCCGCCTGCGGCGATCGCCGCCTCATAGAAAGCATGAACTGCCTCCTTGCTTGCCGCGATGAAGGCGACATGCACCCCGTTGCCCGTGGAAGCAGGCTGCTCATTGAACGGGGTCTGAATCCAAAATTCGGGAAATAGCTTGCCGTAGGCCGCAGCGCCGGGAAATTCCTCAATCTTGCGGCAGCCCAGCGTTGGTAGCACCTGGTCATAGAAAGCGACAGCCCGCTCGAACTGGTTCGTGCCCAGGGAAACGTGAGAGAGGATGCTGGGAGTGTCCATGATGGGGAGGGGTAAGGGGGCGTTGGGGTGGAGGGATTGTTTGTACAGCCAGAGGATGATTCAATAGTACAGAAGTACGAATTTCTGGGGCGATCGCCGTTAAAAAGCTTAACTTTTGCCGCCAATTGGTCTGTTTGGCTACGCCCCGTGCTACATTCTGCGAGTTAAAAGAAGAGGGTTGATTTTGCTGCCTTTCATCCTCAAGCAGCAACGCCACCCCTTGACCCCTGACTCCCAAACTCCAGCTATGAGCTATCGCATGGATCGCCGCGCCTATGCGGAAACCTTTGGCCCAACCGTGGGCGATCGCGTCCGTCTGGCCGATACCGAACTGATTATCGAAGTCGAGCAAGACTTTACCACCTACGGCGACGAGGTGAAATTTGGCGGCGGCAAGGTGATCCGCGACGGCATGGGGCAATCGCCCATTTCCCGCGAAGATGGCGCAGTGGATGCGGTAATTACCAACGCGCTGATTTTGGACTGGTGGGGCATTGTCAAAGCCGATGTGGGCATCAAGGACGGGCGCATCGTTGGCATTGGCAAAGCGGGCAATCCCTACATTCAGGACAATGTGACGATTGTGATTGGGCCCTCAACAGAGGCGATCGCCGGAGAAGGCATGATCCTGACGGCGGGCGGCATCGACTCGCACATTCACTTCATCTGTCCGCAGCAGATCGAAGTGGCGATCGCTTCTGGCATTACCACCATGATCGGCGGCGGCACGGGCCCGGCCTCCGGCACCAACGCCACCACCTGCACTCCCGGCGCATGGAATATTCACCGAATGCTAGAAGCAGCAGAAGCCTTTCCGATGAACCTGGGCTTCTTGGGCAAAGGCAACAGCGCCAAGCCAGAAGGACTGCGGGAACAGGTGGAAGCCGGAGCCATTGGGCTAAAGCTGCACGAAGACTGGGGCACCACGCCAGCGGCCATCGACACCTGCCTGGATGTGGCAGAGCAATATGACGTGCAGGTGGCGATTCATACGGACACGCTCAACGAAGCAGGTTTCGTAGAAGACACCCTCGCCGCCTTCAAAGGACGATGCATCCACACCTACCACACCGAGGGCGCAGGCGGCGGCCACGCGCCAGATATCATCAAAGTCTGCGGCGAACTGAACGTGCTGCCCTCCTCCACCAACCCCACCCGCCCCTACACGGTGAACACGCTGGAGGAACACCTGGATATGCTGATGGTGTGCCACCACCTCGATCGCGGCATCCCCGAAGACGTGGCCTTCGCCGAGTCGCGCATCCGTCGGGAAACCATCGCCGCTGAGGACATTTTGCACGACCTGGGAGCCTTCAGCATTATCTCGTCCGACTCGCAGGCCATGGGCCGCATCGGCGAAGTGATCACCCGCACCTGGCAAACAGGGCACAAAATGAAGGTGCAGCGCGGCCCACTGTCGCAAGATTCCGAGCGCAACGACAACTTCCGCGCCAAGCGCTACGTGGCCAAGTACACGATTAATCCGGCGATTGTCCACGGCATTGCTGATTACGTCGGCTCCGTCGAAGTGGGTAAGATTGCCGACCTCTGCCTGTGGCGACCCGCTTTCTTTGGCGTAAAGCCAGAGCTAGTCATCAAGGGCGGGCTGATTGCCTGGGCGCAGATGGGCGATGCCAACGCCAGCATCCCCACGCCGCAGCCCGTTCACATGCGGCCGATGTTTGCCAGCTATGGCGGGGCGATCGCCAACACGTCCTTTACCTTTCTGTCCAAGGCTGGTGTGCAAAATGGCATCCCCGAAATGCTGAAGCTCCAGCGCGAAGTGTTGCCCGTGTCCAACATTCGCCAGGTGACCAAAAAAGATCTGAAGCTGAATGACTACACGCCGCGCATTGAGGTCAATCCCGAAACCTACGAAGTCCGCGCCGATGGGGAACTGCTGACCTGCGAACCTGCCACCGTGCTGCCGATGGCCCAGCGCTATTTCCTGTTTTAAGCAAGTTGAGCCATTCAGCTTCATATTCCCGATTGCCGGATCGGTCATTTGCATAGGTCAGTTGAAGAAGTGGCCTATTCCACCGGGCACTTGAGGAACTGTCATAGGATTTGGCTAGTCCTCAACAATAAATGACACGATCAAATCATCGAGCAGGTGGGATCGCGCTGGTTACTGGAATTGCCGAAGCGACGGATCGATCATGATTTACCCATGATTCACCCGTTGGGCTTTGGGCAGAGGATGACGGATTTCGGACGGGTTTGGAAGAAAGCTGGGAAGCAGGGTGGCCCCGAAATCAATCCCGAAATGCATCTCGAAATGCATCTCGAAACGAATCCCGAAATACATCCCGAAATTAATTCAGTGGCGATCGCCCCTCTCGCTGAGCGTATGGGGAGTAGAGAGGAACATGACACGTAAAGCAGCCTTTCAAAAGAGCAAATTTCATATCAACTGGCAGATTGTGCCCACGGCCGCGCTGGGCGTGCTGGCTATGTCGCTAGCGGCGATGGCCCAAGTCACCACACCGCTGCAAGGAGAGCAGGTGATTAGCGGCACTTCTGGCGGGTCGCAGGCTAGCAGTTGCGGCTTTGTGAGCGATCGTCCCGTGCAGACCGTGCGCGTCACCGAGGCCTTTACCTCGCTGCGGTTTCGCGTCGAGGGTGGTGGCCGCCCCACGCTGCTGATTTTGGGAGCCGATGGCAGCGTCAAGGGCTGTGCCCGCGCCACCAACTTGTCTAATGGCGTGATCGAAGCGTCGGGGGCCTGGGAGCGTGGCAATTACTCGGTATTCGTCGGCGATCTGGATCGAGGCAGCCGCCATCCCTTCAGACTAACAATTGTGCAGAACTAGCGCGCAGAACTAGCGTGCAGAACTAGCGTGCAGAACTAGGCAGTTGTCTCAACGTCACCCTGTTGAGGAGGATGATGTGAGGAGGATGATGTGAGGAGGATGATTTAGGACGCTTGGCTCGGATGTCTGGCTATGGGCGATCGCCCCTACCTGGCAACGGAGAAGTCTGCCCACAGCGGGAACCGCAGGCTACGGTTCTGCGTCAAGCTTAGAAACCTAGAGGTTTTCCTGAAAATCGACACTTGGAAACTTGTGTGAAAACTAGCGCTTGAGGTTGCGCTGGAGGTTGCGTTTAAGGTGCGCTCGGTGCGTTAGGGTGGGGATGGGGTTGCCGTCCTCACCCAATTTTTTTTGGAGGGAGTGCGGCGCGATGTCAAATCTCATCCAAATCTCCATCACTGTTATCCCAATACCCCCAGCCCCTTCGTCTCTCAAGCCTAAAATGCAACTCGCCAATCGCCTCCAACCGCTGCGTACCAATGTCTTTGCCGATATGGATCGAGCCAAGGCGCGGGCCCGGGCGCTGGGCCGCGATGTAATAGACCTGTCGCTGGGATCGTCGGATTTGCCTACGCCGCCCCATGTGCTAGAGGCGATCGCCCAATCGCTGCCCGACCCCAGCACCCACGGCTACCTGCTGTTTCAGGGCACGCGGGCCTTTCGAGAAGCAGCAGCGCAGTGGTATACGCAGAAATTTGGCGTTGCAGTAGACCCCGAAACGGAGGTGCTGCCGCTGGTCGGTTCTCAGGAAGGCACAGCGCATTTGCCGCTAGCAGTGCTAAATCCGGGCGATTTTGCCCTACTGCTCGATCCGGGCTATCCATCCCATGCGGGCGGCGTATATCTGGCGGGCGGGCAGATTTATCCCATGCCGCTGCGGGCGGAAAATGGATTCCTGCCTGTGTTTGACGATGTGCCTCCGCCCGTGCTGGCGCAGGCGCGGATGATGGTGCTGAGCTATCCGCACAATCCCACAGCGGCGATCGCCCCGCTCTCGTTTTTCCAGCAGGCGGTCGAGTTTTGCCTGCGGCATGACCTGGTGCTGGTTCACGATTTTCCCTACGCAGATTTGCACTTTAGCGCCACGCCGCCGCCCTCGGTGCTGCAAGCCGATCCGCAAAAGCGCTGCTCTATCGAGTTTTTCACGATGTCCAAGTCCTACAACATGGGCGGCTTTCGCGTGGGCTATGCGATTGGCAACGCGGAGCTGATTCTGGCGCTGCGGCAGGTAAAAGCAGCGGTGGATTTCAACCAATATCGCGGCATTTTGAATGGGGCGATCGCCGCGCTGACGGGTCCCCAAGACACGGTGCAAACTGTGGTAGACACCTTCCGGCAGCGGCGCGATGTGTTCCTCAGCGCCCTGCACCGCATCGGCTGGGCTGTGCCCATTCCCCACACCGCCATGTACGTTTGGGCAAAGCTGCCGCAACCCTGGGGCGATCGCTCCGTCGATTTTTGCACTCAGTTGGTCGAAGCCACGGGCGTTGCCGTTTCCCCTGGCGCAGGCTTTGGCAAATCCGGGGAGGGCTATGTCCGCTTTGCCTTGGTTCACGACCCCGCTATTTTGGAAACCGCCGTAGACCGCATCGCAAGTTTCCTGACGCAATAGGAGAAACTTTTGCAGATGGAATTTCGTCTGCTAGACAGGTAATCATTTAGCACGAAGTAGGACAAGATGCGGCAGGAAAGCAGGTCAGGCCCTAGCGGCGATCGCCCTAATCATCGCCAAAGTTACTTTTTTTATCTTACCTGGCTTGGCCCACTGGCGCTGCTGCTGGGAGCGCTCTACGTTTTTTTCAATCTGTTTGCACCGGGCTGGGCGGGCTTTTTTGCCTGGTTGCTCAGCCTGGAGTTGGTGCTGATCGTTCATTTGGCGGCGGCGGCGCTGCTGGTGGGGCTGGCGCTGCTGCTGCGCGTTCAGGGGCGATCGCTCGACCGCTGGTTTTGGCGCGGACTGGCTTATTATGCGCTGCTGCCGCTGCTGGGATTTTCGATTGCCCTTTGGCTCCAGGGCGCAGGCCCGGCGTGGCAGTCGGTGGTCAATCTGTTTCAATTTCCAGTTTTATCCGACTGGCTAGGCCGATAATTCCAGACTTTTCATTCCAGACTTTTCATTCCAGACTTTCCACTAATGTTTGCGACCCAAAATCCAGGGCATGAGCGCAAACAAAAGCAGCATTCCATAATAAACTGTTCCAGAAACCGCATCGCGTGACGTGATTACTTCTAGCGGCTGCATTCCTCGCAAAAACACGCCAACTCCAAAGTCGGCAATTAGCATAAACAACAGCGCAATAAACCCGACTCCTAATCTTTGAAATGGCTCTGCGCTGCTGAGATATTGCTGATTTATCCACCGGGCTGCGATTAGAATCGCAACCAGCATAAAGGGCATCTCTAATAGCTCTGCGGTGCGCTCTCCGAGGCGCGGCACGATTAATAAAACCCGGATTGTTCCTAACAAAAACCCGGTGGCAAATAGATAGGCAAAATAGGCGATCGCCGGTTTAAGTAGGTTCATCATTCGTCAACCTCTGCGGCTGATAGTTCCTCCAGCGTAAAGCCCAACAAGTCGCAGCGTGCTTTCATCTGGGTCGCGTAAAGCTTCGGTTTGTAGCGATCGCTCTCCCAGTTGATCACAGTCGATTGGACAACATCCTGGATTGAACAATATATACGCCTAACTTTCGCCTGCCAGATCATCTAGACTGATGCCCAAAGTTTGGCAAAGTAGCTGCGTTTGCTGGGGGGTCAGCCTGGGAAGGTAGCGATCTGCTTCCCAGTTTTGCACAGTAGTGATTGTCACATCTAATCTGGCTGCTAGTTCACGCTGAGTTAAAGACGCTGCCTCACGATATTGTTTCAGCCTTTTTCCAAAGCTTTCCATCCAAATCTCTCAAACCAAATTTACCAATTTGACTTAACCAACCCGAATATGTAGGATGAGAGCAGTTTCAGCAGCGCAATAAGCCAGTGCATCCCGGCGACCAACCTTTCTGCACTGGCTTAGCTTCCCTTGCTGCGGAATCATCCACACTCAACGGAACAGAACCATTATGCCTTACCGAGACTCTTTGAATCGGTGGCTTGTCGTGCGCCTGCTGCCCAAAATGCAGCGGATCACTGTAGCCGCCTTCTGCAAACGCGCTGATGCGGAGGGCTATTTGCAAGCCGTGCGGCGGCTATTGCCCCAGGCGCAGTTTGTGATTGTGTTCAATGCAGAAGCACAGCGCCATCGGCAGGATGCAGACAGAGTGACCGAAAAGGGGCGATCGCCCTCTATGCAACCAAGCAAACCAACTTCGCCACATCCGTGACAGCGCAATCTATCCCTCTGGCAGTGGTTTACGATTTTTGGTGTAAATCTCGTATAGCTTTCGAGCCACTTCAATCGGGATTCCTGCCAGAGGACGGGATTCCTGCCAGAGGATAGAACGCTTTGATGGCTTCAGTGCCGCCTGCAAACAAAACGCTGAGCCAATCTACGATGCGTTCCCACTTTTGCGGATCGTTGCGCTTGATTTCCAGGAGTTATGCATAGGACTTACGCAGTTGGACGAACTCTCGCGGGCGCAGCCCATGAGAAATCATTCAAAATCCAGGAAACGATTTCAGGTGCGTCAGTCCTGGCTTTATCGTAAGGGAAAACTGGGCAAGGCTGCTTCTTGCCTGCCTGGGCGGTAATCCAATAGTGACTTTGGCGCTCAATGAAATGGATCGTCCAACCTTTGCTGACCCCTAATCAATGGCTCTGAATCGGTAGCTGCCTGACTCGATTCGTTGAACTTGCACCAGGACGGGCGTGAGGCGGCGATCGCCCGTGTCGAGAAACCGCACTGCGCCCTTGCCAGCACTGGTGGCGGCAAAGTCAGGAGAGGTCAGGGCTTGCTGCAAGGTGCTGCGGCTATTGCCCGCACGCAGCAATCCTTCGGCGATCGCCTGCGTCGCGTCGTAGGCGGTGGCGGTGCGCCAGTTTACTGTAGCTCCCCAAAGTTGCTGTGCTTTGCGGGCAAAATCTGGATAGGCATCGGGACTCCAGGGCGTTGGCAAGATCATCCCTGCGACGGCCTGTTGCCCGTCCTGCAAGATTTTGTGAGTGTAGAGCGACGGGCTGCTGTATAGCGACAGCCGTCCGTTATTCGCCCGCGCTACCGCAATTGCCGGGTCGAGATAGTTGATGCTGGGGCCGAGGTAAAGCCCTGTCGCTTGCTGCTGAAGCGCCTGGGCGATCGCCGCTTCCGGATCAAACCCCTCAGACGCAAAATCGCACAAGTCTTTGCCCCGCTCGTTCACCACTTTCACAATCTCGCCGCCGCGCCCCGTCAGCACATCCACAAACGCATTCCGAAACTGATTGTTGTCGGGCGCTGTGGAATCGTAGCAGACCAGGATTTTGGCAGGACGGGGCGATCGCGCCAGAATGTCGTCCACCAGCGGGGTCACCATCGACTGGGGGGTGGGAACCGCTCGAAAAACGAAGTTACCTACTTTCGCGACATCGGCATCAAAGGTCGTGGGGGAAATCATCACCAGCCCATGCTGCTGATAGATCGGCGCTGCGGCCATCGACGCATCCGAGGTGTTATGTCCTACTATTGCCAGCAGGCTCTTGTTTTCCACCAGCAGCTTCGCCATTTCTCGCGTGATCGCCGGGTCGTTGTCGTCGTTGATGATGGTAACTTCTAGCCCCACACCGTTGATGCCGCCGCTGCGGTTGACCTCATCCTGTGCCTGGGCCACGCCCCGCAAAATCTCCTGCGCCACGTTGAGATTTTTGCCAATGGGAACGCTGGTGGCAATTTTGTACGGGGTCTGCTGCCGCGACAGCCGCGCGTTGTTCAGATAAATTAGTGTCTCTGGGTCGTTGGGCAGTGCCTTCAGCGATAGCTCAAACCACTCCACCGCCTTGTCGTAGTCTTGCGCTTCAAACGCGGCAATGCCCTCCCGCTTGGCAGGCGTGGTGACTGACGCGATTAACTGCCGATTGCCAAGGCTGATTCGGTCTGGCAGGCTGCTTAGGTCTGGTGGCACCTCACCTACGGTTGGGGTGGAGGACGTGCCCACAACCGTCGGCGACATTCGTCCTGGCTGAAGGCGAGGAAAAATCCAGGCAGACAGCAGACCGATCGAGCCAACGGTAACCAGCAGCGAAATGATCAAAACCGTCAGATCTTTGCTTTTTGTCATGGCGACAGGCTCCGGGGAAAATCGACAGAGATTAAGGCGCAGTCAGCCAACCTTTGCGCTTACTCAGTAAGCTATTGCGCCCGCCTGCTCGCCTATGTCGCCAGACCAGTGCAGCGTAAACATTAGAAATTAAGGTTTGTAGTCAGCTCTTTAGCGCTAAAGCGCCGACTACGAACTGAGGGGTTAACCCTAAAACGAAAGTTGACAAAACGAAAGTTGACAAGCCACTAGGCAGGCACGGCCACTGGCTCGTAAAGGTATTCAAACCAGTTGCCGTCGGGGTCGCGGCCATAGAACGAAGCCGTGCCGTCGCGGTGTTCGTGGACGGGCGTAACGTGAACCCCTTCGGCTTTAAGTTGCTCGTAGGCAGCGTCCACCTCAGCGCGATCGCCAAACACAAAGCCAAAGTGGGGCCCCGCCTGCTCGTAGGCAGCACTCAGCAGCGCCAGCCCATCGTCCCCCGCTTTCAGATATGCCCAGTCTGGGTCTTTCCAAACCAGATCCATGCCCAAGTTCTGATAGAACTGCGCCGCCCGATCCAGATCCTCGACGCGGATCGCCACATGCCCAATGCGCTTTAGTTTCATAGCCTTTAGACGTTAAGAAACAGTCACGTTTGCCTTACTTCTATTCTAGGGCCGCTAGGATGGGCGCATAGAACTCCGGTTTCGGGAATGCTGCCTGACTTTGCTGTAGTGGATTCTGAGTAGACGATTTTTTCGCTGGCACATTTGCCCCCACTGCTAAGCCAGCACGACGGGGCGATCGCAGCAGGTTTCAGCCCCTTCTTCAGTCTGCCGTCATCATGCCTGTCTTTGCCGCTGCTAACTTACCTTACTGGGTGCTGCTTGGAATTGGAGTGGCGCTGTTTCTGGTGGTCATTTTTTCTGGCGGCGGCGATGATGCAGATTTAGACGCTGATCTGGACTTGGATGCCGATCTGGATGTGGATCTGGACGCAGAGTTGGACGTAGACTTCGAGGTTTCTGCGCCGCTCGACCTGGATACTGATGTCGATTCTGGCAGCGAATTCAGTCCACTAGACGTGCTGCGGTGGTTTGGGTTGGGTCGTGCGCCGCTAATGCTGTTGCTGGCGACAGACTTCAGCCTGTGGGGGCTGCTGGGCTGGATGGGCAATGTGTTTCTGGGGGGAACCCTGGAAACGCTGCTGGGGAGTTTGGCAAGTGGCTCTGTGCTGCTGGGGTCGTTTGGGCTGGCGCTGGTGCTAGGTGGGCAAATTGCGCGGCCGCTGGGGCGAATTTTTGCCTCGTTTGGAGAAGATGCCAGTGGCGATCGCCTCGTGGGTTGTCTGGGGATTGTCAGCACGGGGCACATTCCCAGCGTGGCAGAAGGGCGCATCGGCCAGGTAGACGTGCTGGATGCAGCCCGCAATCGGGTGACGGTGAACGCTATGCTGCCAGACTGGGCCAGCGTGTTGCCCCGGCGGGGAGACACAGTGCTGGTGATCGAGCGATCGGGAGCGGGCTATCTGGTCATTGCAAAGGACAGTCCTGACCAGGATCACTGGCTGAACGGTTCTCATGCTCTCAAAGATTCTCGTTGAGCTACTTTAATTCATCTTAGGGATATTCCAATGCTGTTCTGGCTAACGTTCATTCAGTCTTTGCCCACGGTTCCAGTTTATGAACTGGACGAGTTTCAGGCGCGTGATGCTGAGTATTCCGAAACTGTGGCGATCGCCCCGCTCGACCCTGCGCCTGCTCCCTCTACGCTGGCCCAGCTTCCCGTAAGCGGACTGCTCGTATTCCCAGCGTTAATCGGCAGTCTGGTTCTGTTGCTCTTGGTAGCAGTTTTTGCGTACACCCGTGTTTACAAAATTACGCCCAACAACGAGGCATTTGTGCGAACGGGCGGGGTCTTTTTTAAGCGCAAAACCGTGATTTTGAATGGGGGCTGTGTTGTTCTTCCCGGCTTTCATGAACTGACTCGCGTGCCCTTGCGCGAAATCTCCATCGACGTGGAGCGGGCCGGTAAACTTGCCGTTCGCACGAAAGATTATCTGCGTGCCGACATGCGGGCTACTTTCTATGTCTGCATTACGGCCTCTGAGGAGGATGTGCTAACGGCTGCTGCACGGCTATCTCAGGGCAACAAGATTACGCCAGAGGACATCAAAAATGCGCTGGAAAAGCGGGCAGACGACGCGATTCGGGCCGCTGCAAAAACAAAGAGTCTGGCGGAAATCGACTCCGACAAGCTGGGCTTTGCCCAGGAAGTGCTAAACCTGATGCAGCCCGACCTGGCGAAAGTTGGGCTAACGCTGAACAACATTGCCGTATCGGAAATTCAGGAAAGCGACACCTACGACACCAACAACTTCTTTGACGCGCAGGGGGTGCGGCTGCGGACGGAGACGATTCAAAAATCCATTCAGCAAAAGCGGGAAGTGGAACTGGCTACGCAGGTTGCCATCGAGCAAAAAGAACTGGATGCTGAGAAGCGATCGCTCCAAATTTTGCAAGAAAAGGAAACCGCTCGTCTGGAACAGCAGTTGCAGGTAGAAAGCCTGAAGGCACAGCGAGAGCGAGAAATTGAAGAATCCAAAGTGAAGGAACTGGCCGCCACCCAGCGGGCCAAGATCCTCCAAGAAAAAACGGTGGAAGAGGAGCAAATCCGTAAGCAGTTGGGCGTGCAGCAGAGCCAGATTCAGGCGGACATTGCTCTAGAGGAACAGCAGAAAAAGCTGAAAGTGGCTCAGGCGTTGCAGCAGCAGGAGGCAGACCTGGCAGAAATCACCCGCCAAAAAACGGTGGAATCGCAGCGGCTGGAGGCGCAGGTGCAGGTGGCAGAGTCCGAGCGGCTGGCGCGGATTGCCCAAGAGGATGCGGCGATCGCCATTGCCACCAAGCGCAAGGAAAGCCTGGAGGCCGATGCAGAGCGGGCCCGTGCCGAAGCGGGCGTAACCACTGCGACCGAACTGGAAGTCGCCGAACGGCAGCGCCAGTTGGCCGTCATCGCGGCTGAACGCGCCGCCCAGGAAAAGCGCATTTCAGAACAAAACGTGGTGGAAATCGACGTGTTCCGCCGTCGTCGTCAGGCCGAAATCGCCCGTCAGGCGGCAGAGCTAGAGGCCGAATCCATCCGCACCCTGGCCGTCGCCCAGCGCGACAAGCTGCTGGCCGAAGCCGAAGGCTTGCAAGCAGAACTCACCGCCCGCAACCTGATCAGCACACCTAACCTGACGGCGCAAACGCTGGTCACGCTCTGGCCAGAACTCTCCGAAAAGCTGCCAGAAATTGTCAAAGCGCTGGCTCCGCAGCCGGGTGTTTTGGGCGATGCCCGCATCTACGCCTTCCCTGGCGCAGGCAGCAACGGCAACGGCAAAAGCCCCGACGTGAGTCAACTCTTGCTGTCTACCAGCGGGCTGTCGCTGATTAACACGCTGCTGGACGAAGGCAAGCTGAGTCAACTCATCGGAGCGATCGCCCAACTCATGCGCGACTCCAGCAGCCCGGCCCAGCCCGCCGATTCCGCAGCCCCGCCCGTGTCGGTAGAGTTGGAATAGTTCCAGGACTGATGCACTGGCGATCGGTTTTCTGGGTTTTGGACAATTTCTCGCGGGCTGCGTCCGCGAGAAATCGTCCCACTCCGTCAGTCCTAAGTTCGTAGCTGATACGGCGCTCCTAATGGATTTGTGAATTCGCAACTGGTTCGTATCCCAAGGCGTTTAGAATCTCTGCGAATTTCTCGTTTAGAATTGCAATCGTTTCCGGTTGCAGCTTGCGCGTGTGATCTCCGGGAAGCACCTGTCGCTTGTGGCGATAAACGTCTTCATCTTCCACCTGGAAATCAGCTTTGTGGGCTTCAAAAAGCTCCTGATAGAGTGCAGAGAAAGTGGGGCTGGGCGATCGCCCTTCTCGTTGAACCAACGGCAGCTTTTCTAGCAGCGCCAGCAGTCCTTTGGGCTGGGTTTCAGTTGGGACATTTGGCTCTGGTGCAATAAAAACTGACAGGAACTTTGCTAGCCATTCCTGATAGTTGAGTACCATATCCTCATACTTCAAAAAGAGGACATTCTCTCGTCCCAGCAGGTTGGCAATCACGTAGTTATAGCGATCGATCACAACGGGCGATCGCTCGATTACAAACGCATCAATACCCCGCTCAATCCATTCCTAGCGGGCTGCTTCATCCGGATTGAAAATCGCCGGATTGACCGGATGACTAAAGGCATTAGAAAAGAACGAAGAAACCAGCACGTCTCGCGGATCTCGTAGATGCAGAACTACCGAGAAATCTGCCATTCCTTCGGGAATAGAAGGCATCGCCTCGAGCGAGCGAATTGGGCCGAAGCAAGCTCGTTTTTCTGCCTGACTCAGATATTTTTGGATGAACCCATTCCAGGACAATTCCTTCACTTCTTGATAGCCCGCCGCCTTGTTGTTACTTGTTGTTAATAGAGAAATACTCCATCTCCAGTTCCCTCGCGATTTGCCGTGTCAGCCGATGCAAAAACATCGAAGCCGCTTTGTGGACGGTGTAGATCAAAATGGGACGGTCTGCCGAAGAAGTCATAGCAAATCTAGAGGGGTTAGCGGGATGCCCTAAGATAAACTCTAGCGCTTTGCGTCCCTTGCGCTCGGTTTTTGCCTGCTGTCTGCGATCGCCCTCATGAAACTTGCCATCCAAAATCCCTTTTTCGACAAGCCCTACATTGCCGAAGTCGAAATGTCTCGGCGGCTGGTGCTGGCCGCAGAAAACATTGGCTGGCAGGCGGTCGAAGTGCAAACCGCAGCGGAAATTCGCGCCGCCCAGCCCGATTGCGTCATCGTGCTGCACCACTGGACCCCCAAGGTTGCGCCCGTGCCCACCTATCTCTGCATGTGGAGTCCGCCCGAATTTTTTGAAGGCACCGATCGACTGATTACCAACACCCTGTCCTACGACGGCTACCTGATCGGCTCCCGCGTCGTCGATCGCTGGCTGCATCACCTGCTCTGCCACACCCCCAAGCGCTATTTCAAATCGCCCTTCTACACCAGCGCCCCCAAAACGGCCTATCGCCCGCCCGACCTGAGCCAGCCGCGCCTGGTCTATCTGGGGTCAAACTGGGACGGGCCCCGCTTCAAGCAACTCTTTGAAGGGCTAGACCAGCAGCCCTACATGGACGTATACGGCAACCCCGACGGCTGGACCTATCTGAACCAGACCCATCGCGGCGCACTGCCCTACGACGGCAACAGCGTGTTTGAGGCGATTCACAGCGCGGGGGTGGGGCTATGTTTGCACCGGGAAGAACACCGCCAGGCCGAAATGCCCTCCATGCGGATCTTTGAGATCGCCGCTGCCGGAGCTGTTGCCATTTGCAGCGACCACGCCTTTATCCGCGAAGCCTTTGGCGACACGGTGCTGTATATCGATGCCGATGCCGACCCCGCAGAACAGGTCGAGCAAATTTCGCAGCACATGGCTTGGATCGCCCAGCACCCCCAGCAGGCCGAAGCCTTAGCCGCCGCTGCTCACGAAATTTTTATCCAACACTACACGCTAGAAAAGCATTTGCTCGATCTGCTGCCACACCACGAGGCCCTGCTGACCAACAAAGGCTTCAAAGGCTTTGTGCCTGCGCCTATGAGTGCCCAGCCGCCTGCCCAAGTGCAGGTCATTGTGCGGGTGGGGGGTCGTCCTCTGTCCTATATTCGTCGCGCCCTCGACAGCCTCGCCGCCCAGACCTATCCAAATATCGGCGTGATTTTGGTGGAATATCAGCCTGTGCCGGGGCTGGATGAGGCGTTTTTGGGGCACTATGGCGATCGCCTCCAGTTTCGCCGCCTAGCCAGCCCTGCTCCCTGCCGCAGCACCACCCTCTGGACGGGCCTCCGTGCCGTCGATGCGCCCTACTTTGCCATCCTGGACGATGACGACGCGATCCATCCCAACCATTTGCATACTCTGGTAAAGATCCTCGAACAGCGGCCCAACATCGGGGTTGCCTACTCTGGCACGCTCAAGGTTCTAGAATCCGGCAGCCCTGAAACATTGCACCAAATGGACACCATTACCCTGCCCTACTTCCAACCCTTTCGGCTGCAAGATTTGCTGGAGCTAAGAAACTTCATGCCGCCCAATTCCTACGTCGTTCGCCGTCAGTTGCTTCAAGACATTCTCGACCGCGACCCGCTGCTGGATCTGGGCGAAGACTTTTGCCTGGTGCTGATGCTCTGCCAGCGGGCCGAGTTTTGCTTTAGCTACGAGGCCACTGCCGAGGTCTACTGGCGCAGCGACACCCAAGACAACGCCAGCTACAGCGGCAAACCCGCCTGGCGCGATGCGATGCGTCGCCTCCGTCTGATGTTTTGGAAGCAGGAGTTTGCACCCGGACAAACCCTCCTCAGCCTGCAAGAATTGCGCGATCGCGAACGGCAAGCCAGCCAGCCCGAAGCGATCCAGCACCTTAAGGCAGAACTCGGCCGCGCCCGTGGCCGCATCGCCGCAATGGAAACCAGCAAATTCTGGCAATTGCGCGATCGCTGGTTTAGGCTGAAGCGGCGGCTGGGGCTACCGGTAGAAGAGTGACGAGCAGTAGAAGAGTGATGAATAATCACTAATCGCGCCGATTAAGCCTGCCCCGCTGCTCTACCAACCAAACACTGCTGCTTGCTTAGCCGCTTTTCTACATAAGCAGGTGTGTCGAGAGTAGTGCGATCGCCCAGCCTGCCCTTCAGTCGGTAGGCAATGAGCGCCAGCGATTCACGGGTCATGAGCGAGAGGCGGCGCTTGCGAGAGAGCGTGTCGCGCAGGGGGCTGGGGTGGGTGATAACGGAAAAACCGACGCTTTCGTAAGTCATCTGCGATCGCCAGAGATGTGGGTAATCGGTGACCAACAAAATCCGCCGCACGCCTTGGGGAAACAAGGTAGCGCGAGAAAACCAGGCGTTCTCCTCCGTTGTGCGAGAGCATTCTTCGCCGCCCAGTGCCTCAGCCGGAATGCCTGCCGCCCGCAGCGACTCTACAATCAGGGGCGCATCACTCGCGCCGCTGGCAAAAATCTGGGGCGATCGCCCCGCATTCCACAGTTCAGCCACCGTGGCCACCCGCGACGGGTTGAGCCGCCGCCCGCGCCCCAGCACCACAATGGCATCCACCGATTCCCCTGTGTCTGGAGCGGCAAACACCGCCATCCCGCGCTCCAGCGCAGCCACCCCAGTTGGGGAAACCACCACCAGCCCAAAGCAGACCAGAAACAGGATGACATTTCGGGCAACGCGGCGGGCAGACGGGGGCATCAGCCGCAGCCCGATCGCCAAGGTCGCGGCGAGCATCAGGGCCGCTGGGATAGCGAGTTGCCGCATCCCGTTTTCAACATCGTGCCAGGTTAAAGAATCGAGTCCGGGCATGGTAGTTGCAATCCTTTACACTTGCTTACCAGGATGGATCGGATTGTTCGGAACTGGATCGATGTTTTGATTAAGCGCCTGTGAAAATTCCGTAATCTTCCGGGAGCGTCAGGTTCTAGAAGTCCAGATTTACGCCCCACGGATCGGTGCAGGAGTCGGTACAGGAGTTGGCGTAGGGATCGGCACTTAGACCTGCCAAATCCAGCTTCACCATACCAATACTCTGAGAATCTGTGGCGTTTCCGGGCACACTCTACAATTGAGGGGAAGAAATAAATGGCTCCGTCCTGCCTACCATGCCTTGCAACCCTGCCTGCTGCCCATGCTTGAGACTCTGAAAACCTCGCTCTATCAACTCCAGCACGCAGCAGATGTGCTGGTGTCGGGACAACTGACCCACCTCTCGCCCGCCAGCGTGGGCATTATTTTTGTCGCCGGCCTGTTGACCAGCCTCACGCCCTGTATGTTGTCCATGCTGCCCATCACCATCGGCTATATCGGTGGCTACGAAGCCAAGAGCCGCTGGCAGGCTGCGGCCCAATCGACTTGGTTTGCGCTGGGGCTGGCGACGACGCTGGCGGCGCTGGGAATCTTGGCGGCGATCGCCGGCCGCATCTACGGCCAGGTCGGCATCGGGCTGCCGATTATTGTCAGCCTGATCGCCATTCTCATGGGTCTGAACCTGCTGGAAGCCCTGCCGCTGCGGTTGCCCTCCTTCACGGGTATGGAGTGGATTTCCAAAGACTGGCCCGAAAGCGTGCGCTCCTACCTGCTGGGGCTGACCTTTGGGCTGGTGGCCTCGCCGTGCAGTACGCCGGTGCTGGCGACGCTGCTGGCCTGGGTTTCGACAACCCGCGACCCGCTACTGGGTAGTGTGCTGCTGCTGTCCTACACGCTGGGCTACGTTGCGCCGCTGATCCTGGCGGGCACTTTTACTGCCTCTCTCAAAAAAATTCTGGAACTGCGCCGCTGGTCGGGCTGGATTACGCCTGCGAGTGGGGTGCTGCTCATTGGCTTCGGCGTGTTCACCCTGCTGTCTCGCGTCGTCGGATCAGGGGCAATCTAGCGCCCTGAATTTAGCGCCCTGAATCTAGCGCCCTGAATCTAGCGGACTGAATCTAGCGCCCTGAATCTAGCAGACTGATAAAATCGCTGGAAGCCCCACAGACTCTTGAAATTGGCAATAATCTGGCAATCTAAATCTCCAATCTAAAATCGCCAATCTAAAATCCGAAATCCACACAATTTCTCACTCCCATGCGCGATTTTCTGAAGAATGTATTGGCAACGCTGACTGGGCTGGCGCTATTTGGCGTGCTGAGCGCAGGCGGGATGGTGATGCTGCTGGTGGCGATCGCCCTTTCTGGGCGCGACAGCGGGCCCAAGGTCGAAGATAAATCCGTGCTGACGCTGAATCTGGATCGGGGCATTGCCGACGCGCCCGTTTCGGTGAACCCCGGCCAGGTCTTTCAAGAGGCGCTCTCTGGGCGCACGACCCGCCAGCCCGTCTCGCTGCGAACTGCCGTAGACGCGATCGAAGCGGCCGCGGCAGACAAAAAAATCGTGGGGCTATTGCTGGAGGGGAATCTGCCTGCCACCACAGGCTACGCCACGCTGCGGGAAGTGCGGCAGGCGCTCGACACCTTCCGCGACAGCGGCAAACCCATCTACGCCTACGACGTGAACTGGAGCGAGCGGGACTATTACCTGGCTTCGGTGGCAACCGATTTGGCCATGAACCCGGCGGGCGTGCTGGAGATGAACGGCCTGCGCTCGGAGATGACCTTCTTTGCAGGGGCGCTGGAGCGATTCGGCGTGGGTGTGCAGGTGCTTCAGGTGGGGCGCTACAAGTCGGCGGTGGAACCCTTTACCCGCCAGAACAATAGCCCCGAAGCGCGTCAGCAAACCGAAGCGCTGCTGCGAGATCTGTGGACTGAAGTGATTACGACTGCTAGCCAGCACCGCGACCTGTCGCCCACCCAGATCCAGGCGATCGCCGATAGCGGGGGGCTGCTCATGGCTACCGAGGCGAAGACCACGGGACTGATCGATCGGGTTGCCTATCCTGATGAGGTACTCGCTGACCTAAAAAAGTTGACCGATCGCAAGGAAGACGACAAGACCTTTCGCAGCGTTGGTTTGGGTACTTACGCCCAGGCGGTGGCGGCGGAGAAAAAGCGGGGCGATCGCATTGCGCTGGTCTATCTCAATGGCGACATCGTGGGCGGCACGGGCAGCACGGGGCAGATCGGGAGCGATCGCTTTGTAAAGCTGCTGCGAGATCTGCGACTAGATAAGGATATCAAAGCCGTGGTGTTGCGGATCAACAGTCCCGGCGGCAGCGCAGTCGCTTCTGACCTGATCGCCCGCGAAGTGACGCTGATGCGAAAGGAAAAGCCCGTGATCGCCTCGATGGGCAATATTGCGGCTTCCGGCGGCTACTACATTGCCGCCCAGGGAAGCAAGGTCTTTGCCTCGCCCAACACTGTCACAGGCTCCATCGGCGTGTTTGGACTCGTGCCCAATTTCCAGACCCTTGCAAACCGCAACGGCGTTACCTGGGACATCATCAAAACGGGACGCTATGCCGACATCGAAACCACCTCCCGCCCCCGCACCGAAGCAGAAATGGCGCTGCTGCAACGGATGGCTGAGCAAGCCTACGGTACATTCCTAGACACCGTAGCATCGGCACGCCCCCTCTCGCGGGAGCAGGTTAACCAGGTGGGGCAGGGGCGCGTCTGGTCGGGCATAGCGGCCAAGGAGGTGGGGCTGGTAGACGAACTGGGCGGGCTGCAAGCCGCGCTCAAAGAAGCTGCCGCCGAGGCGAAGTTGGAAACTTGGTCGGTGGAGGAATATCCCAAGCGCCTCAGCTTCGGCGAACAGTTTTTATCTGATTTGCAGAGTCGTCTGCCGGAAGATGCTCGGAGCCGCACCCTGCTGGGCGATCGCCTCGATGCGCTGCAATCTGACCTGGAAATCTTTGAACTACTGGACGATCCCGCCAACCTCTATATGCGCCTGCTCTTTAACCTGAGGATTGAATAATGTCGGACACCCAGCCGATATCCAGCATTCCAGGGCCCCCGCTGCGCGTTGCCGTTGTTGCGCTGTTTGTGGACGGAGATGAGGTGCTGATGCTGCACCAGCTATCGCCGCCAGAACCCGACTGCTGGGACTTGCCAGGGGGCGGGCTAGAGCCGATGGAACCCATCTTGACGGGGCTACGCCGTGAGGTTTGGGAAGAGACAGGGATTCAAGACTTCCAGTGCGATCGTTTGTTGACCGTGTTCGAGCAGTTTTTCCCCAATGCCGACGCGCCCATCTCGCACACCATTCACCTGATTCACGAATGCACGCTGCCCGCACGTCCCGCAATGCTCCAAGGCGATCCGACCGAGGTGGGCCCAGAGGGCATTCAGTGGCGGGCGATCGCCAATCTGCGCCAGGAGGACTGCTCTGCTCGCGCTTGGGCAGCCCTACGGGCGATCGGCCGGGTTGCCTGATGGGTTTGGCGCGTAACAGTTTGCAGACTTAGCAAATACTTTGCAGAATGTTTTCGCACTAAACCTTTACACGGTTGAACTATTAAGCAAATATTAACTTAGCCTTCTAGTGGGAATGCCCTCTCCAGCAAGTCTCCCTACTTTAAGAGAGGTTCAGGAAAGCTAACTGCGCCAGGCCTGACCCTATTGGATGCGTTTCTGCTACAAGCCACTTCACACCAGGCCATTTCTATGACACTTTCTGCTGATCCGATTGCTCCGAATCCGGTTGCTGCCGACACAGTGCTTCAGCAGCTTCAATGGCGCTATGCCACCAAAAAATTTGACCCGTCTAAGACGATTCCCGAACCCACGTGGCAGGTTTTGGAACAGAGCCTGGTGCTTGCGCCCTCGTCCTTTGGGCTTCAGCCGTGGAAATTTCTGGTGGTGCGAAATCCAGAACTGCGCCGCCAAATTGTAGACCTGTCTTGGGGACAAACGCAGGTGGTGGATGCATCGCATCTGGTCGTGTTTGCCGCCAAGGTCAAGACCGACGCGGCCGATGTCGATCGCTACATCGCTCGCATGGCGGACGTGCAGCAGACCAGTGTTGAAAATTTGCAGGGCTTTGCCAATATGGTCAAGGGCTTTTTGGACAAGCCGCCCTACCCGCTGGATTTGCACGAATGGGCCAAGCGCCAGACCTACATTGCCCTGGGTCAGTTCATGACGGCGGCGGCGCTGCTGGGCGTAGACACCTGCCCGATGGAAGGCTTTGCGCCTGCTAAAGTAGACGAACTGCTGGGGCTGGCGGGCGGCGAGTATGCGTCGGTGGTGATGTGTCCCGCTGGCTATCGCGCCGAGGATGACAAGTCGGCCGCCCGTCCCAAGGTTCGCTATCCTCTAGAGGAAGTGATCAGCTATATCGACTAGGCAAGATCGACTAGGCAAGCCAAGGCACCTATGGTAGCGACGCATCCAGGAACCGTGAGCCACATCCTAGAGCGGGCGCTGTCGGGGGCAGACCTGACCGAGGCGGAGGGCGTGGTGCTGCTGCGGCAAACCGACCCAGGGGCGATCGCCGCGCTCCGCCAGGTCGCTGATGAACTGCGACGGCGACAGGTGGGCGAGGTCGTCACCTATGTCATCAACCGCAACATCAACTACACCAATATTTGCGAACAGCATTGCAGCTTTTGCGCCTTTCGGCGCGATGCCGACGCGGCCGGAGCCTACTGGCTAAACGAAGGCGCAATTCTAGAAAAGGCCGCCGAAGCCGTGCAGCAGGGCGCGACAGAAATCTGTATGCAGGGCGGGCTAAATCCAGAAGCACGGATCGGGGGGCGATCGCTCTCCTACTATGTCCACCTAGTGCGCCTCATTAAACGCGAATTCCCCCAACTCCACCTGCACGCCTTTTCGCCCCAAGAGGTACAGTTTATCGCCCGTCAGGATGGGCTGAGCTATGCCGAGGTAATTGCGGCTCTGCAAGACGCGGGCGTTGGCTCCATGCCGGGAACGGCGGCGGAGGTGCTGGACGACGAGGTGCGAAAGGTTCTCTGTCCTGAAAAAATCTCTTCCGCCGAGTGGCTGGAAATCGTCGCCACTGCTCACCGCCTGGGAATGCCCAGCACCAGCACGATGCTCTCTGGCCACATCGAAACGCCAGAGCAGCAGATGCGGCATCTTGGTCAAGTGCGATCGCTCCAGCAGGCCTCTCTTTCTCAAGGCGCGACGGGCATCACCGAATTCATTCTGCTGCCGTTTGTGGGACAAGACGCGCCCAAGCCCCTGCGCCGTCGGGTGGGACGCGATCAGCCCGTGCTGGCCGACGCGCTAAAGCTGACGGCAGTGGCCCGGCTCTTTTTGGGCAATTGGATCGCCAACCATCAGCCAAGCTGGGTAAAGCTGGGGCTAGCGGGCGCAACAGAAGCCCTCCGATGGGGCTGCAACGACCTCGGTGGCACGCTGATGGAAGAACACATCACCAGCATGGCGGGGGCCCAGGGCGGTACGTGCAAGACGGTCGAAGAGTTGCGGGCGGCGATTCTCCAGTGCGATCGCCCTGCCCAGCAGCGAGACACCCTGTATCAGCCCGTTGTCTCCAGTGTGTCCTGACCTAGTGATGATCCATCAGCGCCACAGAAAGATTTGTGAGACTCGTATTATTACGGTGTCTCTGAGCGTGTTTTATACAGCGTAGGTCTGTCTCTGGCGTGGCGGATGGCTCTGTAGTGGAGTTGTTTTACTCGGACTCTTAGAGTCTCCGGGTCGTTTTACAGGAATTCATCCCCGGAGGGCAAAGTTCAAAGATTGTATCAAGAATGGCGTATAAAAGAGTACTTAACTCAATAGAGTGGGTATCTTAAATGTAGTCAGGAATACAATGTTTTATGCGATGTTTTGCGCGGTGTTTTGCGCGAAATATTCGAGCGGAATATTCTCTCCGCATTGTGTACAGCATCCTGTGTTGAATCAGACACAGCGCAGTGAATGGAGCGCATGAAATAGGGCGCATGAAATAGGGCGCATGGAATAGGGCGCATGAAATAAGGCGCATGGAATAAGGGGGCATTAACACAGCGCGTTCTGAGTTTTCTCTCAGCCGCGCCCTTTGATCACTACATCAAGAGGTTTGGATTCGTGAAAAACGCACTCACTACTTGGTCTACGGCGCTTGCCTCTGCGGGCATCGTGGTTCTGATGGCAGCGGTCAACCCTGCCAACGCTGCCAGCCTTAGCTTCTCGGCATCTGATGGCACTCGCAGCAGCACTCCAGTTAACGTCGATATTTTTGCAAAAGATGTGGAAGATGGCGTTGAAGTGACGCTCAAGGTCAACGATTCCAACAACATTGGCGACCTGCTGGCGGTTTACTTCAACTTTGGCGGCACGTTCAACCACAACACGCTGAAGGCGAGCAATGTCACCGGGCAAGACGTAACGAAAGTTGCCTTCAACACCAACAACATCGTCGGTGGCAATATTGGTCAGCGGTTTGAAATGGCGGTTCAGTTTGGCACTGTGGGGGCCGCAGGCGGGCTGCTGACTTCTACTACCTTCAAGATTGCCCAGGCTGGTCTGACGGTTCAGGAGTTCCTCAACCAGACCTTTGCGGTTCGTCTTCAAGCGGTCGGTTCTGGCCCCAACGGCGGTGGCGGCAGCGCCAAGCAGTATGGGGTTGCTCCGACGGCATTTGATCCTGAGAAGCCGCCCACGGTGGTTCCGCCTGCGGGCACTGCGGTTCCGGAGCCGATGACGATTCTGGGTAGCCTGGCAGCGCTGGGTGCAGGCTATTCGGTAAAGCGCAAGCAAGCCAAGCAAACCGAAGCGTAATCATCAGCATCATCATCGACTTCGAGAAGTCTTGGCAAGGGGCGTACCTGGGCATCGGGTACGCCTTTTTCGTGCTTTTTTCGCGCTTTTTTACAGTCTGGGAACTTAAGCATCGCGAAGGCTAAGCTGGAGAAAGCGCATTAGCAGTGCATTAGCGCAGAACTGTTGTGACTGAACCGCCATCGTCGCAATCTGGCGGCTATAGTCGTTCCAGGTCTGAGGAGGAATCGAGATGTTGACGCAGGCATCCACACACCAAGTATCCCCACAACCCCCTTTGCAACCCCCGGCGACTTTGCCGTCAATTCCAGAAACACCAGAAACACCAGAAATAGTAGACTGCGGCGAGTTTGACGAAGCGACGATGAACCTGTTTCTGGCACCGGGGCCCAATCCCTACCAGGACACCGAAGAGTTTTTGTTTGATTGTGAAATGCGGGCAGACGAGATGCCCCGCTTTGTGCGGCGATCGCTCCTAGAGTTTCAGGTGCGCTCGAACAGCGACGGCATTTTGCTGATTCGCGGACTGCCGATTGATCCAGGGCTGTACCGCATTCCCACGCCGCCCAACGCCGAGCGATCGCCCCAAAAAACCACCTTCGTTAGCGAGCGCTGTCTGGCAATGATCGGCAGCCGTCTGGGGCATCTGGTGTCTTATATTCAAGAGAAAAATGGCGACCTGTTTCAAAACCTGGCTCCCGTCAAGGGGACTGAGCATGTGCAGGTGTCTACGGGGTCACAAACCCGGCTCCAGTTTCACCGAGAAACCGTGTTTCATCCCTACCCGCCAGAGTTTTTGCTGCTGTTTTGCTTGCGGCCCGACCACGACCACATGGCCGAAACCACCTACGCCAGCGTCGCCCATGCCCTGCCGCTGCTCTCAGAGGCGCATCAAGACCTCCTGTTCCAGCCGCTCTATCGCACCGGGATCGACTATTCCTTTGGCAATCGCGATCGCACGCAGCAGAGTGACCGCATTTTGCCCGTCCTCTACGGCCGCCGCAACGATCCGTTTTTGAACTATGACGAAGACCTGATGACTGCCACCACGCCGGAGGCAGAAGAGGCGCTGGCAGCGCTGCGAGAGGCGATCGCCCAGGTCTATCGCGGCATCAAGCTCGACACGGGCGACCTGCTCTGCATCGACAATCGCCGCACGGTTCACGGCCGCTCGTCCTTTGTGCCCCGCTACGACGGGCGCGATCGCTGGCTGCAACGGTCTTTTGTGGTGCGCGATCTGGGGCTTTCTGCGGTCGATCGGCTCCCTGGTGAGCGCATTATTCGCACAGCGTTTGAGTAGGCCCTGGGGTCTGCTTTCCTGGCGCTAATTTTGGATTTTGGATTTTGTTTGGGATTTTGACCAGGCTTTTCCTGGTTTCCCTGGCTACAACGCTCTAGCCCCAGATCCGGCTGTTGCGCTCCCAAAATACGCCGTCGGTGTAGCCCTGGATGCGGCGATCGCCCTCGGCCAGGGCCAGCCGTTTTTCCGCCAAGCAAGCGTAAGTCTCGTCGAGTTCAATCCCGACAAACTGCCGATCTAGCTTTTTGGCAACGACAGAAGTCGTGCCGGAACCCAGAAACGGGTCGAACACCACGGCTCCGGGCGGGGAACTGGCGAGAATAATTTTTGCCAGCAGCTTTTCGGGCTTTTGGGTCGGGTGGTCGGTATTTTCGGGCATCGACCAAAAAGGAATGGTCAGATCAGTCCACAGGTTGGAGGCGGCAGTAAGGCGAAAGTTGCCGTCGGGCTGGCGCTGCCAGTCTTTGGGGCTGCCGTTTTGGGTGTAGGGTGCGAGGACTCGCCGCTTGAGCCGCACGGCTTCGGCGTTGAAGTAATAGTCGGGCGACACGGTGCAAAACCAGATATCTTCCGAGCAGTTTTTCCAGTTGGCGCGGGCGGCGCGACCCTTTTCCCGCTCCCAGGTAATGCGGTTGCGGACGATTAGGTGCTGCGCGGCCACCTCATACAGCGCTGGAGACGATTGCCAGTCGCCGCAGAGATAGACCGAGGCCGTCGGCTTGAGCGTGGGCAACAGCAGCACCAGCCATGACTGCACCCAGGCGGCATAGTCCGAGAGCGATCGCCGCCGGACGGTTTGCCCGTTAAACTGCTTGCTGAGGTTGTAGGGTGGGTCTAGCACCAGCAAATCGACGAATTCACCGGGTAGCCACGCCGCCGCCTCAAACATATCCTGGCAAATCGTGCGGTTTAGCAGCTCATCCACTGTCGCAGGGCGATCCAGGTGCAGGAGCCGAGTGCGAAAGTGCGATCGCTCGGCATCGGTCAGCCGCAGCGTGCGATTTTGGGGGGCAGGATTGCGAATCATTCCCTTCTTATAGCGAAATTCCCCCCAAAGCGGGTCAGTGGGGCAGGTCGGAATGTTTTCTCGAAACGCCTTCGCAGATATCAAAAAGCCGCCCCTGCAATGCGAAGGAGCGGCTGAGTAGAGAGCGATCGCCCAAATGGGTCAATTCCCTGAAGGGGCGATCGTCTCGAAATTCAACTTGAAAAATTCAGCCTGGAATTCAACTTGGAATTCGGCTTGAAATTCAAACAAAACTAGACAGAGACGGCTTTCTTCGCCACCTGGGTCAGTTCGCCCTTTGCATACTTGGCGGCATACTCTTCCAGCGAAACCTGCTTGATCTTGCTGGCGTTGCCCGCTGCCCAGAACTGCTGATAGCGGTCGGCGCAGACTTTTTGCATGTACTTGATCGACGGCTTCAGGAAGTGGCGGGGGTCAAACTCCTTGGGATTGGCAGCCAGCGCCTCGCGCACCGCAGCCGTAATTGCCAGACGGTTGTCGGTGTCGATATTCACCTTCCGCACGCCGCTCTTGATGCCCTTCTGAATTTCTTCCACGGGCACGCCGTAGGTTTCGGGGATCGCGCCACCATACTGGTTAATCAGCGCAATCAGGTCTTCGGGCACCGAGGAAGAACCGTGCATCACCAGGTGGGTGTTGGGCAGGCGGCTGTGGATTTCTTCGATGCGGCTGATGGCGAGGATTTCGCCCGTCGGCTTACGGGTAAACTTGTAGGCTCCGTGGCTGGTGCCGATGGCAACGGCCAGCGCGTCTACCTGAGTCCGCTCCACAAAGTCTACGGCTTCGTCAGGGTCAGTCAGCAGCATGGAGTGATCCAACTCGCCCTCAAAGCCATGCCCGTCTTCTGCTTCGCCCTTGCCCGTTTCCAAAGAGCCGAGGCAGCCCAGTTCGCCTTCCACCGAAGCGCCGATGGCATGAGCCACTTTCACCACTTCGCTGGTGACGGCCACGTTGTAGTCGTAGCTGGCGGGCGTTTTGGCATCTGCTTCCAGCGAACCGTCCATCATCACGCTGGTAAAGCCGTTCTTGATGGCGGAATAGCAGGTCGCAGGCTCGTTGCCATGATCCTGGTGCATCACGATGGGAATGTGGGGATAGGTTTCCACCGCCGCCAGAATCAGGTGGCGCAGGAAGTTTTCACCTGCATATTTCCGAGCGCCACGAGAAGCTTGCAGAATCACCGGGCTATCGGTCTCGTGAGCAGCCTGCATGATGGCCTGGATCTGCTCCATGTTGTTGACGTTAAACGCAGGGATACCGTAGCCGTTTTCGGCCGCGTGATCCAGCAGCAGTCGCATAGGCACGAGCGCCATAGAAATTCCTCCTAGTCGGTGTGTTCAGCTAATTTCGGCGTTGAACAAGAAAAGCTTACGATAATCTTAAGACACTTTTATCACCGGACGCGAGATCGTCCAGTAAGTCGGCTGCGGATCGTCTGGTTGCAGCCTGTCTTAAATTATTCTAAGTATAAATGCTCATCCCGTCTTTTGCACAGAGATATCGACGGCAGATTAATCTGGCTACGGATTGACCAAAATTTACCCAGATTTACACTGATCTGACGACACCGAATTTACGACACCGAATTTACGAATTTATTTTACGAATTTACAAGGAGCGTGAAACCGATGACGATCGCCCCTGAATTGCGATCGCTCAGTGTGCAGGACTATCGCCGCATGGTGGAAGCGGGCATCCTGGCTGCCGACGAGCGCGTAGAATTGATTGAGGGACAGCTTTATACAATGGCAGCCAAGGGAACGGCCCATAGCGCAGCGGTGACTCGGATTGATCGCGTATTGTCACGACTGCTGGCGGGTCGAGCGCTGCTGCGGTTCCAAGACCCGGTGCAGTTGAGCGATTTTTCGCAGCCAGAGCCAGATGTCGCTGTGGTTCACCCCGACCCGCTGGACTATGAAGATCACCACCCCACGCCAGCGGAAATCTTCTTGCTGATTGAAGTGGCAGACAGTACGCTACGCCGCGATCGCGACCTGAAGGTTCCGGTTTACGGGCGATCGGGCATTCAGGAATATTGGATTCTGGACGTGCAGGAGCGTCGCCTATACGTATTTCGAGACCCTGGTGGGGCGGGCTATGGTGCAGAACAAATTCTGTCGGAACAGGAGGCGATCGCTCCACTATCCTTCCCCGATTGCTTAATTCAGGTCAGCGAGTTCCTGCGATCGCCTGCTGCACAAGCCTGAAAACAGCAGTCGTAAAGCAAAAATTCTGAGAAAAAATGGGTCGCCTGGGATTCGAACCCAGGACCAATCGGTTAAAAGCCGAGTGCTCTACCGCTGAGCTAGCGACCCGTCAGTGCCAAGCGCACCGATTAATCAATATATCACCTGTCCGTGGAGTGTGGCTATCTTTTCTAGGCTTTTCTGAGAAAGTCTGGATGACTTTCTAGAGGGTAGCAGCGAGGGCGATCGCCCCTTTCCGTATCCTGTGAGGTTGCGTGTCCCGAAAGTTCGCATATCCCACAAATTCGCGTGTCCTGCAAATTCGTGACCGTCTTTTAGAAAAGCCACTGGAAAAGCTACTGGAAAAGCCACGCCACCCCAGGCCAGGCTTTGCTTTACGACAAC
Organism: Thermoleptolyngbya oregonensis NK1-22; assembly: GCF_032705245.1. Lineage (GTDB taxonomy): Bacteria > Cyanobacteriota > Cyanobacteriia > Elainellales > Elainellaceae > Thermoleptolyngbya > Thermoleptolyngbya sichuanensis. The sequence continues at coordinate 4,238,238 of NZ_CP053540.1, read as the reverse complement.
TGGGCCGTGATGCGGAAACTCGTCCGCACCGTGCCGCCCGGAGCCAGTTCAATCAAATGATCGCCCGTGTTCAGCGCATTGCGCGGCCCCGTCCAGGGTTCCAGACAGTAAAAGTCCTTGCCCTTTAGCGTCCAAAACACCAGCATCGTGTAGGGATCGTCAAAATCCAGCCGCAGCTTCAGGTTTTCCCGAAAATCTTCCACCGTTGCGGACTGAAACGACAGCTTGCGAAACAGCACGTCGATTTCGTCTTGGCTGAAATCGAACCCATCCATATAGGCGTGGGTTTCCTGCGTGCGCTGGTCTACGTATTGCGTTGAGGGAATATCGAAATCTAGCCGCGCCTTGTCCGACACCGAGAAATAGGGATGTAGCCCCAGCGAAAAGGGCATGATGGTATTTCCTGAATTGGTGACCTGCTGCTGCAACACCAGGCGATTGCCCTCCAGGATGTACGTAAAGTCCAGCGAAAACTCGAACGGATAGAGCGCACGGGTCTGGTCGCTGCTGCTCAGGTTGAGCGTGATGCTGGCTCGATCCAGCGCTTCGGTATGGGTGACTTGCCAGGGCAGGTCGCGGGCAAAGCCGTGCTGCTTCAGCAGATAGGTCTGGCCGTTGTAGGTGTAGGCATTGTTGGGCAGGTTGCCGCAAATCGGAAACAAGATGGGAATGCCGCCGCGCACGCTGAGGCTGGGGTCTGCAAAGCGGGCTTCGTCGAGATAGAGAATGTCGCGCCCCTGCACGCTCCAGCGAGTGATGATGCCGCCGCGCTCAGGCACGACCTCTAGGCGGGCATCGGTGGTCGAATCGGTCAGCGCATAGGTGAGATATTGGGATGGGTGCTGGGAAACCTCAAACACGGCTTTGGGGAAATTAACGACACCTCTAATCATGGACTGCTCTGGCACAAACCCCAGAATTTATTAGAATTTTCTGGGTTTTCCAGATGCGGTAAGCCCTGCTTTTCTCGCCTGTCTTCTCCACCCCATTCCCCAAACGTTGCCATGCCCGACGATGCCAGCCTATGTCGAACACCTGATGCAGTGCAGTCTTTTTTGGAAGGTCTTTACCAATCTTGCTGCGAGCTGCGTGGGGGCAAAGTGGCGGACTACATTCCCGAACTGGCCAAGGTAGATCCCAATTTGTTTGGCATTTGCCTGGTAACGGCGGATGGACAGGTGTTTGAGGTGGGTGATACGGCGCATCTGTTTACGATCCAGTCCATTTCCAAGGTGTTTGTGCAGGGGTTGGCGCTGGAAGATCACGGGCGCGACTATGTGCTGGCGCGAGTGGGCGTAGAACCTACGGGCGATGCCTTTAACGCGATTATTTTGGATGAAGCGTCGAAGCGGCCCTATAACCCGATGGTAAATGCGGGGGCGATCGCCACCACCAGCCTGATTGCTGGCGACGGCCCGACGGAACGGCTCAATCGCCTGCTGGATATGTTTCGCCGCTACGTCGGGCATGACATTGTAGTAGACGTGGCAACCTACGTGTCGGAGCGGGCCACGGGCGATCGCAACCGGGCGATGGCCTACCTGATGCGCCATTTCAAAATGGTGGACTGGGACATCGAAGAAGCGCTGGATCTGTACTTTCAGCAGTGTTCGGTGATGGTGTCCTGTCGGGATCTGGCAGTGATGGCGGCGACGCTGGCCAACCAGGGCGTGAACCCAATGACGGGCGATCGCGCGGTCGAGGCGGGCTATGTGCGCGACATGCTCAGCGTTATGTATACCTGCGGCATGTATAACTTTGCAGGCGAGTGGGCCTATCGCGTAGGGCTACCTGCCAAAAGCGGCGTTTGTGGCGGCATTATTGCCGTCGTGCCCGACCAGCTTGGCATTGCCGTCTTTTCGCCGCCGCTGGATGGGCGAGGCAACAGCGTGCGCGGCGTGCGCGTGTGCGAAGCCATCTCTCAAGAATTTGGGCTACACCTATTCGACTCGTCTCGCGGCTGCCACTACTTTTTAGAGCATCTCGGTGGAAAAGAGCGTCTCATCTCGCTGTCCAGAGAGAACTCATAATCCTCTTTGAGATCTTTAGTCTTGCTTAGTCTTGAAACGCAATGTGCAACGTTGCCGATCCCCCTCACCCTCAATCCCTCTCCCAGAGCGGGAGAGGGACTTCAAGCCTCCCTTGCTTCCCTTCTCCCGACCTGGGAGAAGGGGTTGGGGGATGAGGGCAGATTGAAAGTTGCACGTCTCGTTCTTAAACTTTTTCAAGGCTTTGGGGCGGTGTTTCCCGCAAAACGTCGTTTGTCTGAGTTTTTCCTCTGTCCTGAGATAGATCTTTGCCACGGGCGAATCTCCTACCTCTGGTTGACGGTTTCTCCGTCCTGCTGATTTTAGACTGCTACGAGTCTGTAAGTATTCGCAACATTTCGCAATATGCGGGGTTGTTGATTAATCGTTCAGCAAGGCGTTTAGTCGCAAAGAGGTAACCATGAACATCAAGCAAACGAGCACTCGCAATCAGTGGATCAAGCTGCTGGGTCTGGGCGTTGTAACGGCGACTGTAGCCTACACTTACCCCGGCATGGCCTCGATGGACGAAGTCATGCCCTCTGCCGCAACGACCGATGCTGTCTCTGAAACCGTGGCTGGCGAGACGACGATGGGCGAAACGGTCATTGATGCGACGGTTACGGGTGCTGAAGCGCCTGCTGATATGCCGACGGCGGAGGTTGCTCCAGGAACCGACGGGGCAACTGCGATGGCAGCGGGCACGTTGACCCAGATTGTGTCCGAAGGGGAATCCTTTAGTACGCTGGAAGCTGCTCTCAAAGCAGCAGGTCTGGACGGTGCGCTAAACGAAGCTGGCCCGTTTACGGTGTTTGCTCCGACCAACGAAGCCTTTGCGGCACTGCCCGAAGAAACGTTGCAGGCGTTGCTACAGCCCGAAAACCAGCGTGTGTTGCAGCAAATCCTGGCGTATCACGTGGTTTCCGGTAGCGTCACCTCAGACGCGATTCAGCCCGGCGAGGTGGCCACGGTCGAGGGCAACTCAGTGGCGATCGCCCAGGATGGCGAAACCGTCACTGTCTCCGGCGCTCGCGTCATCCAGGCCGACATCGTAGCTAGCAACGGCGTGATCCACGTAATCGATCAGGTGCTGATTCCCCCCGGACTCGACCTGTAATAGTGGACTAAAGGCGTTCTATTCTCTATCTCTACTCCCTAAGGGGGGCGTTGCATCGGCTCTGCGCTGAGCAGCGACCCCGCTCCACACCAAAGCATGGCACCAGTGTCCAGCATCCTGGCAGGTCAGTCAGGCGGTTGGGCACTTTCTTGTTTCTGGGCACTTTTCTATCTTTGATGCAGCCTTTGATGCAGCGAGCCTTTGCAAAACTGGAGAATTCTGAGAAATAGTGTTGATCGTGACTGCGGTCAGCAGGGTCGTATCGCACTATAGATTGCAGTTGCACCTGCGGGCTGGTGGTTGTGTCGAGAGACATTGCCAGAACGCTGCTCTTTCGTACCTTTACCTTGATTCATGCTGAACCGTAAGATCTACACTCAAGAGATTTACACTCAAGCCATCCCTCAAGTTATTAGCCAAGTTATTAGCCAAGTCATTCGCCAAAGCATTCTCCATCACGCCTAACCCGGTTCATCAACCCAAATCCAAAACCCAAAATCCAAAACCCAAAATCCAAAATCTAAAATTCCAAAACCCCGAACGGGGATTCATCGCAGGAGCAAGCAGCGTGAATGCAGCAGAACAGGCAAAGGGGCTGGAGCTAGCCGCCAAGATTGCCGCCGCTGTTAATTTATTTAAGTCTTACTTTCCCGACGCGCAGGCAGACCTGAAGCCCTGGGCCAATGACCCCAGCACCCGCGAACTGGTAGACCCCGACTCCATCGACATTGGCTTTCACCTACCGGGCTGGAGTCCTCGGTTTCAGGCCCGCAGCATTTTGGTGCAGATCCGCTTGTTTGAGGATGAAGCAGCGGCAGAATCGGGCGAGGGGGCGATCGCCCAAACCCGCCGCGTCATTGGTCTAGAAGCCGTCGGGCTGACGCACCAGGGCGAGCAGTGGCGCTTGTCTACCGTTGGCGAGTGGCGCGTGCTGGGAACGCAGCAGCCTGTCGAAGAAATCCAGACCCGGCTGCGGTCGTTTTGTACCCAGGTCTATGAGCTATTCAATGGGAACGCTAAGCAGGGTGGTGAATGCTAAATAGCGATTGCTAAATAGCGATTGCTAAACAGTGATTGCTAGACAGCGATTGCAAAAGCCGAAACCGCTGTCTTGAAAGGGCGATCGCCCCAAGCCGATACAATAAACTTATGCAGTGACTCTATGGCTGTTCTGGCCTACCTTAGCCCCAATGGTTGCAGTCTCCGTTGATCACTACGTTTCTCCAGAAGAGTATCTGGCGGAGGAAGCCGCCCGCCCTACGAAGCATGAGTATCGCGATGGCTATATCTACGCGATGGCAGGCGGCACCGATGCCCATAATCAAATCGCAGGGAATGTCTATACCCTTCTAAGGACTCATCTGCGGGGAGGTTCCTGCCGCGTTTACTTTGCAGATGTGAAAGCTCACGTTGAGGAACTGAACTGCTACTACTATCCAGATGTGATGGTGACTTGCGATGAGCGCGATCGCACGACGAATACTTTCAAGCGCTATCCTTGCCTGATTGTCGAAGTTCTGTCCGAAGCGACGGAAGCCTTTGACCGGGGCGACAAATTTGCCGACTATCGCCAAATCGAGAGCTTGCAAGAATATGTCCTGATTTCTCAAACCCGGCTCCAGGTAGACGTGTTTCGTCGTAACGAGGAGGGCCTGTGGGTGCTGCATCCTTACAGCGAGGGCGATCGCGTGTTGCTGACCAGTGTGGGCTGGGAAGGGGCGATCGCCGACTTGTACGAAGCCGTTGATTTCCCAAGCCCCAAAGAACACCCACCAGCAGCGGACGAGAACCGCTAGGGAAACGCTTTGGTCTAACGATTTGTTACAGAAACGTGGTTTCAGGGCTGTGAACCGTATGGGCCCTTTGAAAGGTGGAAATAGGATTGAATGACCCACATCGAGTTCCGATTTCCTGTTTCCAGGTTGCTTCCAAAGTTCTTTTCAACGCTGGGCACAAATTGAACTGAGCCACAGTCATGGGATATGGAATCGGTGCTCGAATCTACCCCATGGAATTCGTTATGAAATCAGCGTTTCTGTTTGTTCTCGTTCCTGCCGTAATGCTGGTCGGCGTTGCCCTACCCCAAGCGCAGGCACAGACTGCTCCAGAAGCTCGTCAAATTTCGCAAGTTTCCCTAACGGCGATCGCCGAAAGCTTTATCACCCGTCTTGGAGACCAGCAGTTCGAGTCGGCCGTTGCAGACTACGAAGCCAGCCTACAAGATGTAAACGATATCAGCGCCCGCTCAATCCAGACCTATTGGAATGATATTGTGGCTGAGAGTGGGCCATTTCGGCAAATTATTCGCTCTACGGTTCTTTCTGACGGCAGGCCCAATGGCGAGTCTGTGGTCAGCGTTGTCTGCCAGTTTGGGCGCACCAATCGCGAACTGTTTGTAGTGTTGTCTGGTACTGATGTCGTTAGTTTTAGCCCAGTGGAATAGGCTGCTTTCGAGGATTTGGATTAGCTGGATCGTCCAGCTAGCCAAGCCTCAAGCCACTTCAGCCCATTTTACTTGCCCCGCTCCTCGATTTCGTTTGATCGGCGGGCTGTCTTTGGGAACACTAGCAGATGTTAGGTGCAGACCGACTGCAAATGGTTGGATGCCCCGTACGGTCAATCCACAAGCTTGGAAACCTTCTGATGCCTACGCTGTGGGTAGCGGGTGGCGATCGCGCTGGAGATCTGATTCTCAGCGTCCTGTTGCTGCTCGATCCAGCCCGGCCGCAGCACTCAATTTTGCAGTCCTACTTCATTTCACATCTCAGCTATGAAACGTTTGCGTCATCGTCTCGTAGCCCTTAGCGCGATCGCGCTGGGTGCTCTGTCTATTTCCGCTCCCACCTCTGCCACCACCTTTGGTCAGCAAGAGGTAGACCAGGGTCGATTCATCGCCGTGTCATCTTCTGGCGTGACCACCCGCCGGCTGCTGATTTTGGAGCAAGTGTCTGATGCACGCCCCTGCTGGAGCGAGTCTGGGGCAAATCCAACCATTGTTACGCCGCTGCTGCTCCAGTTTGATTTCACGGGTATTTGCAACCGCGCCACCGACCGCAACGGCTACTCGATTCGGGTCAATGGCCAAGATATGGGGCTGGATTACAGCATCCGGATTCTGCCGCAAAACGGCGACCTAGTGATGCTGGGCGTACCCAACGACCGCTCTCGCCCGCAACTGGTCATCGGCCGGGCGAATGGCTTAACGGAAGACTTTGCCAAAATTACGCTGCAACCGGGCTGGCGATTTACCAAGCGCACCTTTGGCGATCGCACGCTGGGCCACGTCTATCTCACCTACGAAGGGGTCTTCCCGCCCGGAGATGTTGCCACACAGCCCACGCCGACCCCAACCCCCACGCCGACCCCAACCCCAACCCCCACGCCCGTCCCGGTCACCTTCACGGACATTTCTAGAGACATCTACGCCACGCAAATTCGCAACGCGGTTGCTGCTGGATTCATTTCGGGCTTCCCCGACAACACTTTCCGCCCACTGGATACGCTAACCCGCGAGCAGTTGGTGTCGATGGTGCTGGATGCGCTCACCAAAGCGCCCAACGTCAACCTGCGGATTCCTGCCGCCGCCAGCGGTGACCCCTATCGAGATGTCAATGCATCCCGCTGGAGCGCCGCCAAGATCCAATTTGCCCGCGACAACAATATTGTGCGCGGCTACGAAGACGGCACCTTCCGTCCGGCACAGCCCGTGACCCGTGCTGAACTGGTGTCTGTGCTAAAGCGAGCGGCTGAGTTTGCGCTGACGGCGCGTGGCTCGTCGCCTACCCTGCTGCTGAATCAGCCCACCCGAACCTTTGCCGACACCACAAACCACTGGGCCTCGGCGACCATTACCGAGCTATCGGGCTTCTGCGGCGTTGCGTCTCCGCTGAATGAGCAGGGCAACAACTTTGCGCCCAACGCCGCCTCCCAGCGCAACTATGCGGCTGCGGCAACGCTGCGAACCCTCGACTGTTTGCAACTGCCTCAATAGCCTCTAGGACTTACGCAGTTGGACGATTTCTCGCGGGCGCAGCCCGCGAGAAATCGTCCACAGCCCAGAAAGCCTATCGCAAGTGCGTAAATCCTGAACCTCAATAACTGTCTTCTGTGGCGAATGGCGATCGCCCCTTGAGCCAGCCTTCTGCCGATGGTGGAGGTTCTGGGCCCAGGGGGCATCTTTTCTGCTTTCTGTTGCGCTTCACTCGACCTGGGTGGAACGCACCACGTTGTGCGACTCCTGAAGCTCCCGCACTTCTCGGTGCAAAAAGTAGTTGAGAAAGGTGCGGATGCCCGTGATCGCCGCCAGTTTAGCGATTTCGTTCCAACGGGGAGAAACCGCCGTGCCCACAATGTCGGCCGCCAGCAAAAACTCCAGCGCCAGCGCCAGAGAAAGCCCCAAATCCAGCCGGATCGGCGGCTGCACGACAAAGCCCTGATAGCGAAACATGCGGACATACTTGCGGATCGCTTTGACAAGGGCGATCGCCACAATCAAAATCGCAATGAACTCCAGAATAATTTTTAGAAGCAGCGCCATTTCCTGAAGCAAAAACTCTGCTCTGTGGATCAGCGAGCTACTTGCAGACAGTGGATCGGTTGCCGGGAGATGAACCAGCATAGAGAACGCCAAACTTCTATAAACTGAACGAGTAAATCAAAGCTGGAAATCGAATGCTCAGACAAAAGCAGAGATCCATAACCAGATTCATAACCAGCCCAACCAAACCCAAAGATCCATCCAACCCTGAGAGGCTTTGATTCGAGTTTTAACCTCCCTCCCCCCTCTTTCCCTCATGCCAGACGACTTGCCGATTTTTCTAATCAGTGCCGGATTGGTGATTGTGTATCTGATGATTTCAGCCCTGACCGAAATGGGCACCAAACTGCCCTGGAAAAAATGAGACAGCGGAACGGGAGCCTAAAGACCGAAATCCTGCTGTAAAATAAGCTCCAGTCAAAAAAAGATTTACATACTTGTTAAGACTGTCCGAAGATCGCTATAGAAATCTTAAGATTCCAGATGACCTGGCTTAGATCAAGAAGAAGTGGGCAGAGTAACGCTGTGGACGCGAACGGAACTCACCCCATGCATCCACCTGTCGTTTCTGTCCAACGCATTCGCTCGACGCATTCACCGACCCATTGAGGCATAGCAAAGAGGCACAGCATCATGGCGCTTAGCGACACACTCAGCGATCAAACCACCACTCAAAACCTCGTAGCAGATTGCGTCAAGCTCATCGACGAACAGGTTGCCGCCAAAGGAGGCATTTCGGGGCTGGCGCTGAAAGCAGCTTACGGAGTTGTGAAAGGCGTAGAGCCAAGCTATATTTCCGGCGCAATTCGGCGGCTATTGCCCGAAGCCCTTGCTGCGCTAGATCCTATGTGGAACGAGGGCATCCAGTCGGGCGACCCGGTGCAGCACCTAATCCAAAACCGCGATCGCACGGCAGACACCCTGCTCAGCGTCACCGACCACAAGATTGAAAAAGCCAAAAACAGCGTAGTGCGGGCTTCCTACGGCAAGCTGCGAACCTCGGTCAAGGGCGACGTAGAGGCAGCCGTGCCTGGACTGGCGCAAATTTTGGGAACGCACGTCCAGAGCTAGCCCTGCGCTGGGATTGAGGCGATGTAGCGCCATACGAAACTTAGCGCCATACGAAACGTCATCCCAAAGCTGCCGCTGACTGCAACTTCCTGACGGCGATTTGATCCAAAGTTTCCATTAAGCCAAGAAGAACTCAGCGTGTTTTGCCTGGGTTCTTTTTGATGTTCGTTTTGCAGTTCTTTTGGCAATTCGTTTCGTGGCTGGCGAAGTCTGCACCGAGTGTATCCCACTTTTGTAGCCCTCACCCTCAATCCCTCTCCCGCTTTGGCAGAGGGACTTCCAATCCGTCTCTCCTTCTCCCTTTTTGGGAGAAGGGGCTGGGGGATGAGGGCAAACTTGCAGAACTGGGATGCGCCCTATTCACCGCTATTTTTCGCCAGACAGCTTTTTTGGAGCCATCACCGTATAATCGACCCGGATCGCCTGCCTGGGACAGATGTTAAAATATGAGTTTAAGAAATACACCTGTACTCTGCTTGGGTTGAGCCAACCACACCGCCAGGAGCATTTATGAACAACTGCATTTTGATGGCTGAGGTGATTCAAGAGCCGCAGCTTCGCTATACCTCCGATAGTCAAACGCCAATTGCTGAGATGACGGTGCAGTTTGCGGCGCTGCGCGATAACGAGCCGCCAGGACAGATCAAGGTAGTGGGCTGGGGCAATCTGGCGCAAGAGATTCAGGCAGGGTTTCATGTGGGCGATCGCGTCATTCTTGAAGGTCGGCTGGGCATGAACATGATCGACCGCCCAGAGGGCTTTAAGGAAAAGCGGGCAGAGCTAACGGTATCCCGCATTCACCGCATCGAAGCTGATGCCAGCCTGAAGTCCTCTACTGCCGACGTACCAGGGACAGCCGCATCCCGTCCCGCTGCGACTACTCCTGCTGCTCCGCCGGCCTATGCAGCCTCCACGGCCAAAGCTGCCCCCGCCGCCAAAGCTCCCGTGGAAACGGCCGATTATGACGATATTCCGTTCTAGGTTAGACATTCCGTTCTAGGCTAGACAGGTTAATCCCTAACCCGCTTAATCCGCTAAACCGCTTGTCTGCGGGCGAGTTTCTGCGTGGATTTCTGCCATCTCAGGTGCGCTCAGGTCGTAGAGTGCGTAAACGGCTGCGTCGATTTGGGCATCAAGCTGGGCGATTTCCGCAGGGATCGCGTCGCGAATCGCCCTCAGGTTTTGACTTGTTCCGCAGTGATGCCGCTGTTTCGCCAAGTCAATCAGGACTTGGTGTAGCCCAGGGCGATCGCTCTTTTCACCCAGCGCTATGGGAATCTGGCGCAACTGGGGCGGCCCCACGCGCAAATAGCCGCCCTGGAGCGCGTTGCCGCCGTGCCGCTGCACGAAGTACCAGTGGATTAGCGAACTGTTCAGAATCGCCAGCAGCAGCCACAGCAAATTAGGGCAGGTCGCCAGATGCTTGGCTAGAGGGGAGGACGAGTTGGGCGCTTGAATAATTGAGGTCGATTTTCCCGCTAGCACGCCCCCTGACTCATCCAGCGCACACTCCAGCCGTCGGGTCATGCCCGCGACGATTAGCTTGGGTTGGGTAGCTTGTCGCTGGCGCTGGGGCGAAAGTTGGCACAAATGTTGTGCAGGCAGGATGGGGTGCAGGTAGCGATCGCCCAAATAGCGCAACGGGCGATCGCCCCACCGCAGGCGATAGGGATCGATCGTGCCGCTGTTGACCAGGCGCAGGTCGCTGGGTGCAGGCGTGGGATGATTGCAAATCCAGCGCTGGAGGTCATAGGCTTCGGCTACCGTCGCCGCTCCCCGCACGCTGGCAATTTGCCCCAGCGTCGGAAGCTGCTGCAACCGGGCCATTAGGCTGCCTGCCTGTTGCGAATCGCCCAGCCACCATGCTTCGCCCTTGGCGTATAGCCATTGCCGCCGCCCCACCTCCGTCAGTGTTTCCATCACCTCATAGGGCACTGGTTCATAGGGCACTGGTTCATAGGGCATTGGCTTTTGGGTCACTGGCTTTTGGGTCACTGGCTTTTGGGTCACTGGCTCTTGGGTCACTGGCGCACTTGCACGAATCGAGTCCTGGCTTGGAGAACCTAAACCTGGCTTTTCCGGCTTTCCCCGCCGCGCCACATACACCAGCGGATAGACCGCCGCCCGAAACACTGCCACCTGGGCATAGTCCCGCAGCGCCACAAGCTGACAGTTCTCTGCTAAGAGCGATCGCGCTGTGGCAGCATACCCCGCCGAGCGCAGCTTGTTGGGCACCACCAGGCTCGTCATTCCACCCGGACGACACAACTCCAGCGATCGCTCGATAAATACGCAAAACAAGTCCCAGTTGCCCCTAGCACAGCCATAGCGCTCGGTGCAGGCACGTCGCCAGTCGGGGGTTTCCAGACTCATCTGGGCAGCGTCGATATAGGGCGGGTTGCCCAACACCCCGTCAAACCCGCCTGCCTGTGCGGCTGATGGAAAGGCGGTGGCCCAGTCCAGACCCAGCAGCGCGTCAGCACAAACTAGATTTTGCGTCAGGTCGGGTAGCACAAATCCCGGTGGCGGCTGTCCCTCCAACAGCTTGAGCTGGAGCGAGAGACGGGTGAGGGCGATCGCCGTTTCATCCACATCCACCCCATAAATACAGTCGAGCAGCACTTGCTGACGAGTGTGCCAATCTACTGGGCGATCCACTGGGCGATTTACTGGGCAATCCACTGGATAATCTAGGCGATCTGGGCGATCTATTGGGGCGATTGGGGGCCGCTGGGTACAGGGGGGGACAGTTGCCCCGTCCACACTCGCCGAATTCGCAGACCAACCCGCTACCCACCGCAGCAGCGCATCATAGGTCGCCAGCAAAAATGCCCCTCCCCCCGCTGCCGGATCAAGGATGCGCGGAACCCCCAGCAGCTTTTGGGTAGGGTCGCTCAACAGCCGCTCCAGGGTTTGCGAAACGCAGTAGTTCACCAGCGGCTCTGGCGTATAGTAAATTCCCCGTGCTTTGCGGCCGTCTGCTTTTGGGGCAGCCCTCGGCGCACATTGTCCGGGTGACGGGGCCCAGGCGAGGCACTGCTCATACAGTTGCCCCAGCCGCGCCACCGGGTAGGGAGCGCAGAGAAAGAGCGATCGCAGCAGCGCAAGCAGGGCCGCATTCGTCTCAGGTGACAAGGATGGCAGGGCCGCCACCGGAAACGCCAGCCCGTGCTGATGATTGGCAGCGGTCAAAAGTTGATCCAGCGCAAACTCATCGGGTTTGAGGGATAGCCAATGTACCGCCAGCAGTTTGCGCTGCTGATAGAGCGGGATGCACAGCAGCGCCAGCAGCAGCATCCGGGCGTGGGCGTGGTCGGCGGGCTGAGTGGGTTGGCGATTCGCAAAGCAATCCCTCCGGGAATCGCCCAGGATGGCCAGCAGCTGCCGATAGCTCCGCGCTGCCCAGGTTTCCAGGTCGCTCGTGCCTTGCAGAGAATGAGGGGCGATTTGCGAAGCGACCTCTACGGGAATCGCCCCACTGGGAAAATCATCTACCGCATAGGCTCCACGGGCATCCGACTGGCGCAATTCATCCGACTGGCGCGATTGAAGCATAGCAAGACGACCGCAGAAAAACGGCGAGAAGACTCCACCAAAAGACACAGAAGACAACTAGAATACAGCCGCTAGAAGACAGCCGCTAGAAGACAGCCATCCAGTCATCCGAAAGCTTACTATGGCATTGGATCGATGGCACAGAATCGATCGCGTCTCGCTCCTACGTTTTTCTTATCGCACGCTATGCCTTTGACGTTTACCAACGCAGTTCAAGAACTGACCTATCGCAAGGTGTCGGACTACCTCACGACCTCTGCGCTATTCAAGGACTCGCTGCAAGTTTTGTCCTATGCTCCCCGGTTTAACCTGTCCTACGGTTCGGCCAAGGTTGAGGTAGAGGTGCTGGATTGGGAGGTGCATCCCTGGGACGAGCGAGAACTGGCAATTGTCAAGGCGAGTAGCTGCGTTACCCTGGGCAGCCGAATGGATGAGCCGCTGATGCGATATCTGCTGATGGAAAACCACCGGATGCGGTTTGGCGCGTTTCATCTGGCAGAGACGGGCGGCGTGATTTTTTCGCACAGCGTCTTGGGCGGGGAGAACATGGACTTGATGGAACTGCAAACCTGCATTTTGTCTGTGGTGACCATCGCCGATACCTACGACGACTTGATTATCCAAAAGTTTGGCGGGCAGCGGGCGTGCGATCGCCTACCCTGACCGCCCAAACCCCAGCGCCCAAACCCCTAACGCCCAAAACCCAACAAAGGTAGGGCTTACACACTTGCGATCAGGGTTCTCTCGTTCAACTGCGTAAGTCCCAAAAGAAAAACACCCAGCAGCCCCCTGCTAGGTGTTATGTCGCTTCGGAAATCCGATTTTTTCTACCAAAAACTACCAAAAACGTCGCATGGCGGATGAACTATTGCTCTTTCTTGACCTGAGCATGTAGCTCAACCCCACGGTACTTACCAATCACTTTCCCCGAAACTGTGGCGACGGCGGGAACGTTGGCTTCGTATTTGATACCGCGATAGGAGAGGTTCATAGCTGGTTTCCTTTTGAATTCCATGCTTTTAGAATAGGGCGGCAGACCCGGCCCACACCTCATCCGAGCGTCTCACCTGAGCGGGTGAACTTCTGCTTAAGAACGTTTCCCGTAGGGATCGCTTCGCGAATCGCCCCCTCCCGCCAACTCTGCCAATCGCCCATCCAAAATCTCGAAAATAATCTCGAAAATCTCGAATCGGTTAGGCCTTACGCACTTGCGAAGTTTTCTAGGTGTTGGGCAACTTCTCGCGAGCTGCGCCCACGAGAAGTTGCCCAACTGCGTCAGTCCTTTCGGTATAAGATTGAAAAAGCTCGGAGAGGTGGCAGAGTGGTCGAATGCGCTCGACTTGAAATCGAGTGTCCCAAAAGGACCGTGGGTTCGAATCCCACCCTCTCCGTTTCGGAGTGTTTTGGAATCTTGTGAACGGCGGCGCAATCTAGCGGCTCTGTGCGTCGGCCGCCTGCATCAGCCGCCGCTGACGGGGGGAATTAGCACGACCTCATCGCCGTCTTGCAGCACCCAGTCCGGCTCTACGAACTGATAGTTCACGCCAAAGCGAGTGAGCGATCGCCACTGCTCCAGTTCGGGATGCTCCTGCAACAAGCGATCGCACACCTCAGCGACGGTTGCCCCCTGCGGCAGCGCCAACACTAGCTCCGGCATACCGTAGGCTTCCTGGTAGGCGGCAAATAGCTTGATGGTCACGGTCACCGTTGGGTCAGACACACTCGACAGGCTCCAAAAACCAGGTTAGACCAGAGCGAGATCGCAGACCGGTGTGCTGCAAGCTGCTCAGGAGCGATTAGGCGCGAACAGAAGCAAACGGGCGATCGCCCCCACCCTCATTCTGGCCCAATCCTCATTCTGGAGGGCTAATCCTTAAACAGTCAAAGCTTTTGTAAAAGTCTCGTAAAAAACTGCGGGAGTTTACGGCGGTGCGATCCACTTTCCCGCACACTTTCAAAGGAGATTTACGTATTGTGAGTAACCTAGACTCCGTAAAATTCCCTACTATGATTGATAAAGTGTGAAGCTATTCTGAAAGCGTGCGCTAGAATCACAAGAATAATTAATTTTCTATTCTTAGATTTTGCGGTTCACTGCTGTCGGTTCCCCCTGTTGACGGTCTAAAGTTGGTAGTCCTGAATGCGGAAAGGCTGAACGAGGTCGGTACGCTAGATTACGTAAGTGGAAATATCTAAACCACCTATAACTTAAGGTTTCTGCCTGAGCAGCACTCTGCCGGTTGGGCTGAGCCGTCACATGATCTACTTCGGGGTTTGCACTTGGTTCAACGCAACAGCACACTTCGGTACGACTTACTGAATTCCCAGGACTTGCCTCATGTATTCTGTGTCTTCTCAGGCTGACTCTTCTAGACCATTTCTGACGTGGCAGCGGATTTTGGACTGGGCCCAGGAGCATTACCGCACCCGCACCTTTGCAAAGGATGAAAAGATTCCGGCGCGTCCTGGACTGCTGTACCTGGTGCAGCGGGGTGCAGTGCGTCTGGTGGGCGAGGCGCAGGTCAGCGCCAACGGCAGTTCCTCCCGCCTGCCCCGAATCAACTCCGAAGAGGCATTTCTGGGCTTTGTCGGCGCGGGTCAACCCTTTGAAATCGTGGCGCAATCGCCTTTTACGCTCCAGGCCTTTGCCCATGTCGAACAGACCTCGGTGATTTGGCTTTACTGGCACGATCTGGACAACTGGCCCCACTTTCGTCGGGAAGTGCTGGATGCCTTCCGATTGCAGCACCAGCGCAAGCTGCTGTGGCTGAGTACGCTGGGCCAGCGCCGCACCATCGATCGCCTGCTGGGCTTCATCACGCTGCTGGTAGAAGAGTTTGGCGAACCCAGTGATGATACGTACTATTTGCCCTGGTCGCTGACCCATGCCCAAATCGGCAGCGCCATCGGCTCTACTCGCGTCACGGTGACCCGGCTGATGGGCAAGCTGCGCCAGCGTGGGCTGATTCGCACCTACGGCGATAATCTGATCGCAATTCCAGCCGAATCGACCATGCTGCAAAAGCGTAACAGCGCTTCATAGGTTTTGGAAGCTAGGGCGTGTTTTAAAACCCTTTGATCCCCCCTTAGTCCCCTTAATTTGATCCCCCCTTAGCCCCCCTTAAAAAGGGGGGGAACCGAGCCGAGCCACTCCGGAAGTCCCCCTTAATAAGGGGGATTTAGGGGGATCGACTCAAGGCAATCAACGACCTAGAAAGTTTTAAGACACTGCCTAGGGTGCTGTTGTCAGGCTTTGATGTGTTCTGATGGCGCAAATGCATTCTGTGGAAGGGCGATCGCTCGATGAATTTGCGCCTGCCTCAGAAGCGCTACCTGCGGCGGTGTCAGCTATGTACCGACTGGAGGGCCGGAGTTGGTGTATAACTTCCAGGTCTAGTGTTTCGGTGACTGAGCCGCCATGTCCAATTCTTCGCCCAACTCGTTGTCTGCGATCGCCCGTGCGCGAAATATTCGCTATTTCATGATTTCCTTTACGGACCTGTTTGGGGTGCAGCGGGCCAAGCTGGTGCCTGCTGAGAGTATTGATGCGATCGCAGCGAATGGGGCGGGCTTTGCGGGGTTTGCGGCCTGGCTGGATCAGTCGCCCGCCGACCCCGATATTCTGGCCTTTCCCGATGCAGAGCGGCTATTTCAGCTTTCCTGGCGGCCCGATGTGGCGTGGCTGCCCGCTGACTTGCACCATGTCGATGGCCAGCCCCTAGAGCAAGCGCCGCGCTTGGTGCTAAAGCGAGTGATCCAGCAGGCGGCAGAGATGGGGCTACGGGTGAAGACGGGCGTGGAGTGCGAGTATTTTTTGCTGTCGCCCAGCGGGGAGGAGATTTCCGACGCGGGCGATCGCCAGAGCAAGCCCTGCTACGATCAGCAAGCCCTGATGCGCCGCTACGACGTGATCCGCGAGATCTGCGACAGCATGATCGCCCTCGGCTGGGGGCCCTATCAAAACGACCACGAAGACGCAAACGGTCAGTTTGAAATGAACTGGACTTATGACGATGCGCTGGTGACGGCCGATCGGCAGGCGTTTTTCAAATACATGGTCAAGTCCATTGCCGAAAAGCACGGCCTGCGGGCCACCTTTATGCCCAAGCCCTTTGCCCACCTGACGGGCAACGGCTGCCATGTCCATTTTTCAGTCTGGGATAGCGCTGGAGACACCAACCTGTTTGCAGACCCAGAGGGCGAACTGGGGCTATCGCCGCTGGCCTACCAGTTTCTCGGCGGCGTGCTGCATTCTGCTGAGGCGCTGTGCGCGATCGCCAACCCCACGGTCAATTCCTACAAGCGGATCAACGCGCCCGTCACGACCTCTGGAGCCACTTGGTCGCCCAACACCGTCAGCTACAGCGGCAACAACCGCACCCACATGGTCCGCATTCCCGAAGCCGGCCGGTTTGAGCTACGCCTGGCCGACGGTGCGGCAAATCCCTACCTGCTGCCCGCCGCCCTGATCGCCGCCGGACTCGACGGCATTGCCCAAAAGCGCGACCCCGGCCCCCGCTACGACAACAACAGCTACACCGAGCCGCTGCCCCCTGGCACAGTGCCCCAACTGCCGCTGTATCTGCTAGAAGCCCTGCGCCGATTTGAGGCCAGCCCCGTGCTGCCCCAGGCGCTAGGCCCTGCCTTTACCCAGGCGTATCTGAAGCTCCAGCGACAAGCCTGGAACGAATACAGCGCTCACATTTCCACCTGGGAACGAGAGACGACGCTGGACTGCTAGGCTAGGGATTACCGCAAGCTGCCCCTGATTCCCGCCCGCTCATGTTCCTCCGATCGCTGCATCTGCGCCAGTTTCGCAACTACCGGGATCAGGCGGTGAGTTTCGCTGCGCCGAAGACGATTTTGGTGGGCGACAATGCCCAGGGCAAATCAAACCTGCTGGAGGCGGTGGAACTGCTGGCCACGCTGCGATCGCACCGCAGTAGCCGCGATCGCGACTTAGTGCAGCAGGGCAGGGAGGACGGCAGCATTGCCGCTCGGCTGGAGCGAGACAGCGGGGCGGTTGATCTGGGGCTGATCCTCCGCAGCAGCGGGCGGCGCACCGTCTCGCTGAACGGGCAAACCCTGAAGCGCCAGGTAGACTTTCTGGGCACCCTGAGCGCCGTGGAATTTTCCAGCCTGGATTTGGAACTGGTGCGGGGCGGGCCGGGGCATCGTCGCCAGTGGATTGATACCCTGTTGACCCAGCTTGAACCCGTCTACGCGCACCTGTTGCAGCAATATACCCTGGCGCTGCGCCAGCGCAATGCCCTGCTCAAGCAATCTTCCAGCCGTACCGAGGCCGCCATCCCGCTGGATCGCGCCCAGCTTGCGGTGTGGGATGCCCAGCTTGCGACTCTGGGCACGCGGGTCATCCGTCGCCGGGCCCGGGCGATCGCCCGCATTGCCCCCCTTGCAGAATTCTGGCACAGAGACATCAGCGGCAGCCGAGAAAGCCTAGAGATCCGCTATGCGCCCAGCGTGCCGATGGAAAAAGATGACCCGGCGCTGATTCAGCAGGCGTTTTTGGAGAAAATTCGGCAGCGGGCGATCGCCGAACAGGTGCAGCACACCACCCTCGTCGGCCCCCACCGCGACGAAATCGAGTTCACCATCAACCACACGCCTGCGCGTCAATATGGCTCCCAGGGGCAGCAGCGGACCCTGGTGCTGGCGCTGAAGCTGGCCGAACTGAAGCTGATCGAATCCGTTGTGGGAGAGCCGCCGCTGCTGCTGCTGGACGACGTGCTGGCCGAACTAGACCCCAAGCGTCAGCACAAGCTGCTAGACACGATTCAAGATCGGTTCCAAACCCTGATCACCACGACGCATCTGGATTCTTTCGATTCGCAGTGGCTCCGGTCGTCGCAGGTGCTAACTGTGGTGGCGGGACAGATTGCGCCAGCCTAGCCCCGATACTCGTCGCCGCAGTCGCCAATTTGGTTGAGCAAGTTGCGCGATCGCCCCGAAACCTGCTCAATTTGCTGCCAGTCGTTGGCATCCAACTGGAAGTCAAACACGCGGGCATTGTCGGCGCGGTGTTCGGCAATGCTGAGGCGCGTGCCCACGATGACCCCCGCCACAGCCGGCCGGTCGAGAATTGCCCGCACTGCCACGTTGGACAGGCTCACCCCATGCCTGCGGGCGATCGCCTCCAGGGTCTTCAGCAAGTCCTGAAACAAGTCCCAGCCGCCCCAGGCATCAATCATGCGTTTGTATTTTTGCTGAGAAACGGTCGCCAGTTCGCCCCGGCGCGGCTCTGGTTTGCCCAGGTAGCGATCCGACAGAAAGCCGCCGCAGAGCGTACCGTAGGTCAGCAGATGTACACCCCGCTCCTGACACAGCTTTGCCATGTAGGCCTCCGGGCGGCGATCGACCAGGGAATACTGCACCTGGTTCGACACGATTGGGATGCCGCTGTCGAGGATGATTTGCAGATGCTCGGTGTCAAAGTTGGTAAGCGCCAGATGGCGGAGTTTGCCGTCGCGCTGCAAATCGACCATGTGCTTCAGCGCGTCCAGATAGGCCGGGTCGCCATAGTCCCACCAGTGAAACTGGAGCAAATCTAGGCAGGGCGTGGCCATGCGCTGGCGGGATACGTCGATGCTGCGCTCTACGACAGCGCGGGGCATCGGGCCCGGCCGGGGCACCCATTTGGTAAAGGCCTGAACCTGAGACAGCGCCGCCTCGCCCCGCGTGGCCGCCAACTGCTGCCGAAACGCGCCGATGAAATCCTCCGCCGGGCCGTAGTGATCTGCCAGATCCCAGGTGGTGTAGCCCGCGTCGAGATAGTCCACCATGCTGGCGATCGCCCCCTTTGGATCGATCCGGCCGTGCGCCCCCGACACCTGCCACATCCCATTCAGCAGGCGGCAAATGGTCAGATCTGGGGTGAACTGAAAGCGGCTAGAGACGGGTAGCAGCATAGAACAGGAGGCTTCATTTCAGGGATCACGGGTCAGGCAAAACGGCTATTCAACCGGGGCTTTTCAGGCTTGATCCGTGCCAAAGGCAGCCCTACAGCACCTCGGCCCGCAGACGCGCCAGCGGCAGGCTCAGCAGCTTGCGCGGGCCCGATACATAGGCTCGCTTGCGAAACACGTCGTAACGATTGCGCTCGATCGCATCCAAGATCTGGCGATAGAGCATCAGCGCCGACCACACTGGGAATCGGGCATCCCGACTGAGCAGGCCAACGCCGCTCTCGGCCTGGACAAAAAACTTTCGCGCCCGCTGAATCTGGAACTTCATCAACTCTCGCCAGCGCTCGTCCACCACGCCGTTAAACAGGTCTGCCTCGGTGTAGTTGAACAGGGCGAGGTCTTCTAGGGGCAGGTAAATCCGACCCCGCCGCGCATCTTCGCCCACGTCGCGGAGAATGTTGGTGAGCTGGTTGGCAATGCCGAGGGCGATCGCCTCCTGCGTTGGATCAACCGCACCCCCTTTGCTCCAGGGAGCCGTGCGGCGGCTCTCATCTACGCCCATCACGGCCGCCGACATCAGCCCCACCGTACCCGCCACGCGATAGCAATACAGCTTTAGCTCCTCAAAGGTTTCGTAGCGGTTGCGATACAGATCCATCCGCTGCCCTTCGATCATGTCGCGGAAGGGCTGGATATCCAGCGGAAAGCGCTCCAGCGTATCCACCAGCGCCACGTCCACATCCTCCAGCGGATGCCCCGCAAAGATCGTTTCTAGGTTTTCTTCCCACTGATCGAGCGTTTCATCCGTGGTGTAGGCTGCCTCTGCTCCGTCCACCAGTTCATCCGTGCGCCGACACCAGACATAAATCGCCCAAATCGCCCGGCGCTTTTCTTCCGGCATGAGCAGCGTCCCAAGATAAAACGTCTTGGCATATTCCTGGGTGATCTGGCGACAGCGCTCATAGGAATCGTCCAGAGATACCAGGACGGTTTTGCAGGAAGGCTTCGGCAGTTGCAGCATTACATCGCAGGGCTGGAGGAATACAGTTAAACCTATCAGTAATCCGTCACCTGCGGTTCATTTGAAACGATTAGCATTCCAGAAATGAAACCGCTGGAGTGATTTATCGGGCTGAAGTGGCCACCAGATCAGGCGGCACAGAATCGACCGGAGAGGCGGGGAATCGCTGGGCGATCGCCTCGGCCGCCTGCTTACCCGACAGCACTGCACCCTCCATGCTGCCTAGGTAGCGCTGCATGGTGTAGCTTCCGGCAAGGAAGAAGTTGTCGATTGGCGTTGCCTGGTCAGGGCGACACGCCTGCATTCCCGGTGCGGCCGTATAGACCGAGCGCGGCGTTTTCACGATTTTGTATTTCAGCAGCGTGGCCGGATGGTCGCCCGCCAGGTCATCTGGGAAAAGCTTCTTCAGTTCTGCCATCGTCGCTGCCAGAATTTCCGCCTCGGACTTGTCAATCCAGTCCTTTGCCGGAGCCAAGACCAGCTCTAGCATCGAGCGGTCGGGGTTGGCGTATTCGCGGCAGGTGTTGCTCATGTCGGCATAGACGCTGAGCAGGGGCGATCGCGAAAAGAGCAGCTGATCCACATCCGTCAGCTTGCGGTCAAACCACAAATGAATGTTGATCACGGGCACGCCTTCCAGCGCCTCCATCTTCTGGAAGAATTCCAGCTTCGTCCACGGCTCCGGCATCAGCGCCTTCATCACATCCACGGGCATCGCAGATACATACACATCCGCCGTCACCACCTCATCCGGCGCACCGTCCAGCCCGCGCACCGCAAACCCGCATACCGTACCGTCTTCGTTTAGCAAAATCTGCTTCAGCGGCTTCTTCAGCAGCACCTCGCCGCCGCGCTCGGTCACATAGTCCACAATCGGCTGACACAGGCGCTCCGTCGGCGACCCATCCAGAAACGCCACCTTTGAGCCGTAGCGCTCCTGCAAAAAGCGGTTCAGCGCCGTCAGAGGAACCGTTGCCGACACGTCTTCAGGATTGATAAAGGTGAGCGCCTTAGAAGCAGCCACAAAAATGTCGCTGTTGACCCGCTCGTCTACGCCTTGCAGCCGCAGCCACTCCAGCAGCGAGTACTTATCCATGTTTTCCACATACTGCTGACCGCGCACCACCGCTGGCAATAGCCCAATGGCAAAGCGAATTTTCTGATTCCAGGTCAGCATGTCGTTGTTGCGAAGAATCGACAGGATGACGTTGAACGGTGCGGGAATATCGGGCACGTCGAAGCGCGACAGCACGCCGGGCTTCTCCGGCTGGTTGAAGATCAGCGTGTGTTCTTTCCACTGGAGCCGATCTTCAATGTTCAGTTCCTTAAACAACTGGAGCATGTTGGGGTATGCCCCAAAAAAGACGTGCAGCCCGGTTTCATACCAGTCGCCATCGGCATCCTTCCAGGCGGCCACCAGCCCGCCCAGCACGTCCCGGCTTTCCAGCACGATGGGCGTGTGCCCTGCGTCTACTAAATACTTGGCGCAGGCTAACCCGGCCAATCCTCCCCCTGCGATCGCCACCCGCATGTACGCGCTACCCTCTGAGATACCTGTTTACACTAGCTCTCATTATATGTTGCAAACTGTAACAAAGCGGGCCGTCAACGGGCATTTTTCCGAGATTTGCCGCTTGAGGAGGGTTCATTTGATCCCCACTCGGAGCATTCGCCCAAAGCATTCGCCCAAGCATCAGCCAATATTAGCCAAAAAATTTAGCCAAAAAATAAGGTTAGCCCAAAAACAAGTGGCTCTCAGGCTGGATGTTGATCTCCAGCGGCACTGCCTGGGGTTCTGCCGTGAGAGCAAACAGAATAGCGTCGGCCGCCGTCTCCGGGCGCAGCATCTTCGTGCGATCGACCTTGAGGCTGACCTGATCCCAGAAGGGCGTATCCACGCCACCAAAGTAAAACAGGGTGAACTTCACGCCAAAGCGCTTTAGCTCGTCTGCCATGCACTTGCTGAAGCCCACCACGCCAAACTTGGAAGCGCAGTAGGCCGCCGCCATCGCCATCGGGTGCTGTCCCAAAATCCCAACCACGTTGCAGATGTGCCCTGACTTGTGTTCCTTCATGACGTTGGCGGCGGCCTGACAGGTGTAGAAGCTGCCCTTCAGGTTCAAATCCAGCATGGCATCCAGGTCGGCGGGTTCGAGCTTGTTGTACTGCTTGAGAATGCCTGCGCCCGCTGCGTTTACCAACACGTCTACCTTGCCGAATTGGGCGATCGCCTTTTGCATCAGCGCTTCGGCCTGCTGCGGGTCGGTGATGTCTGTTGGCACGGCCAGCACGCCACCGGGCGCACCAGCCAGCGAATGGGCCAACGGGTTCAGCGTCGCTGTATCTCGCGCCGCCAGCACCAGCGCTGCACCCAAGGGAGCCAGCTTTTGCGCCAGTGCCGACCCAATGCCCCCCGTTGCGCCCACAATGACAACCACCTTGCCTTGCATAACCCGCCCCGCTTCTTTACATTTCTTAATTTCACTCCTCATCATATCGCCTTGCTCGGCACGGTGCATCTGCCCAATGCCAGCCCTAATTCCAGCATGGGTACGGGTGGGAAACCGAGCAAGCATGGCGATCGCCCGTCTGCGGGGATCATGGCCGACAGCCGCTTTGCCGAGTTCCAGTCCGGTTTGGCAGCGGGTAAGAAATTAAGTTTAGTCACAGGGCGATCGCCCGCCGATTTGCCAGTGGTAGCTTAGACTACAGGCACGTTTCTCAATCAATCTTCCCGGACGGGGCCTGTGCCTCCTGCCTCGCTACCGGACGCGGCGATCGCTTACGGCTTGTAATGCTGCTTTGATTGGGGCATATCAGCCTAGCAATGGTCTAGAACCTTCTGTTTCGTCTAGATGCTCGGCTGCATCGCCCAAGCTCCTCTGCCTCCGAAAGAGGCATCGGCGTGCAGGCTCAAGAGCGAGTGCTGCGGGTTCAGCCTACACTGAATTAAAATTCAGCATTCACGCCTTTTGTCCCTGGCATTGGGAACTAGGCGTATTCAACGCAAACAATTAAATACATTTGAAATTGAAAAGGTCTGCTCTTGGGCAGACCTTTTGGCGTATGTTTGCGTATGTTGGCGTATCGCAGACCTCGTGGGCTACGGCAGCGCGTAGGCAGACTGGAGCGCCCACAGAATCAGCGCCGCAATGCTGCCCAAAATCAGCACCGCCGAGAGCGTCAGCGCAATTGGACTATCTGCGCCGGGGAATTTCATAATGCCTCGATTCCAGTCTGTCATAAGTACCAATCCTTGCTAAATAAGTAGAGTTTAGAAAGTTTAGAAACGATAGGACCTACGCACTTGCGATTAAGTTGTCTGGGTTTTGGACGATTTCTCGCGTGCGTAACTCCTAAACGTTCCAGAATTGATCAATTCAGAATTGATCAACCGCTGAAGTGACTCTGAAAACGCGGTTTGGGCAGCGCCCTGGCCGGCTTGATCCTGCAACGAACCGAATCCCCATTGGCTGGATGCAGTCTGGCGAGATTCAGGACAGCGAGATGGGTTGCGGCAGAGTGATTGGGCAATCCGAAAACAGTCGAGAATGCATCAAGAATTATGTAATGCATCAAGAATTATGTAGATAGATCGACGCGAATGCCGGACAAACTGCGCCAAACCGACTTGATTTTAACCACACTTTTTTCACTTGAGGGTTATGTGGCTCACCTCTGCACAGTTTTTAAGATTTAGAACAGAATTCTTCGAGGATGAACCAGCAGCATGGATTGGGAGAGGCTGATGCGGGCGATCGCCCAGGGGGGGCCGGCCGGGCTGCTGCTGGCCGGGCTGCTCTTGCTGGAACTGGGGCTGCGGGTGCTGGGCCTGGGCAATCCCCCGCTCTACGTTGCCGATCCAGAAGCGGGCTATCGGCTGCGCCCCCATCAGCGGCTCCGGCGCTGGGGCAAGCGTATGGTGATCAACCAGCACAGCCTGCGGAATGCTGGCGAGATGCCCCCAGCAGGCTGGCGGGTGCTGCTGCTGGGCGACTCTATTGTTCACGGCGGCATCTGGACAGACCAGGCGCACACGATTTCCGAACAGGTGCGGCAATTTCTCGCGCTCCGGCTGGGCAGACCGGGCATTGTGCTGAATGCGGCCGCGCCCTCCTGGGGGCCGCAAAACCAGTGGGGCTATTTGCGGCAGTTTGGCACCTTTGGGGCGCAGGTGGTGGTGCTGCTGCTGAACACAGACGACCTGTTTGCGCCGTCGCCGACGGACTGGCCCGTGGGGCGCGATCGCCAATATCCCCGTCGCCGGCCGCCC
Source organism: Thermoleptolyngbya oregonensis NK1-22 (assembly GCF_032705245.1). Taxonomy (GTDB): domain Bacteria; phylum Cyanobacteriota; class Cyanobacteriia; order Elainellales; family Elainellaceae; genus Thermoleptolyngbya; species Thermoleptolyngbya sichuanensis. The sequence goes on along the minus strand of NZ_CP053540.1, from coordinate 4,213,714 downwards.
CTGGCCCTATGGGAAGCCCTGTCGCTGCTGCTGCCCTACCCTACCCAGCGCCCTGCGACCCGTCCGCCCAGCGGCGACCCCGTTGCCGATAACCTGCTGACCATTGAACAAATGCGTCAGTTTGTGCAGCCCCAAGCGCAACTGCTGGTGGCGCTGTCTCCCCTGCGGCGAGAATTAAAGCAGCCTGGCCCGCGAGACTATGAACAGGTCGCTCGCCAGCGCCTCCGCACCTTGCTGGCAGCGGGCAATGTGCCGTTTCTTGACCTGCTGCCTCGGTGGAACGCGCTGCGAAACCCCGAAGCCCTCTATCGCGATGGCATCCACCCCAGCCCCGCCGGAAACACGCAAATCAGTCAGGCGATCGCCGAATTCATCCTCCACCATGCCAACTGCCACCTCTCTCCGCACCTTTCTCGGCATTGACTTTGGCACCTCCGGCGCACGGGCGATCGCCATCAATGCCAGCGGCGAAATCGTGGCGCAGACCAGCCTGCCTTTCCCAAGCATTCCGTCCATCGCTCTCGCCGACACCTGGCGAGACACCCTCCTGGCGCTGATTGCCCAAATTCCGGCTGAGATTCGCCAAACCCTGGCGGCGATCGCCCTCGACGGCACCTCTTCTACCGTCCTCCTGTGCGACGATGCCGGAATTCCCCTGGCCGAACCCCTGCTCTACAACGATGCACGCGGTGCGGCAATGCTAGACCGGGTGAGGGCGATCGCCCCGCCCCAGAACACCGTCCTCAGCGCCACCTCCAGCCTTGCCAAGCTCCTGTGGCTCCTCAGCACGCTGCCCCCGGCCCCAAACGCTCCCCCCCCGCACCTCCTCCACCAGGCCGACTGGCTGGCCTTCCTGCTGCACGGCCGCCTCGGCCTCAGCGACTATCACAACGCCCTCAAGCTGGGCTATGACGTGGGCGCACTGCGCTATCCCGACTGGCTGCTGGCGGCCAACCTGCCTGTGCAGTTGCCCCAGGTAAACGCGCCCGGTACGGCGATCGCCCCGATTTTGCCCGACTTGGGCGATCGCCTGGGCATTCCCGCCACCTGCCAGATCTGCGCGGGCACCACCGACAGCATCGCCGCCTTCCTCGCTAGTGGAGCCAGCACGCCGGGGCAAGCCGTCACCTCGCTGGGGTCTACGCTAGTCCTCAAACTGCTCAGCACCGTTCGGGTAGACGACGCTGCCAGCGGCATCTACAGCCATCGGCTGGGCAATCTGTGGCTGGTGGGCGGTGCATCGAACACGGGCGGTGCGGTGCTGCGGCAATTTTTTAGCGATGCCGAACTTGCTGCACTCAGCGCCCAGATCGACCTGTCTCGCCCCAGCCCGCTGGACTATTACCCCCTGCCCAAACCGGGCGATCGCTTTCCCATCAACGACCCCAACCTGCCGCCCCGCCTGGAGCCGCGCCCCGACAATCCCGTGGAATTTCTGTATGGGCTGCTGGAAGGCATCGCCCGCATCGAAGCCCTGGGCTATCGGCGGCTGGCAGACCTGGGCGCAACGCCATTGCGAGAAGTGCTGACCGCGGGCGGTGGGGCGCAGAATGAGGCTTGGACAAACGTGCGATCGCGCCTGTTGCAAGTGCCCGTCCTGCCCTCTCCCCACACCGAAGCCGCCTATGGAACTGCACGCCTGGCCCGCGCTGCTCTCCGTCCCGATGGTGATTTTGGATTTTAGATTGGCGATTTTGGATTGGCGATTTTAGATTGCTAGACTAAGCGCACGCAGGGCTTCCATCGGTTTCATCGGTCGTGCCGTTCTAGAGAGCCGAGATAGTCCCAAAACCCAAAACCCAAAACCCAAAATCCCAATTTCGCTCACCGCATCACCGACTCAATCACCCATCTACCCAATCACCCATCTAATCACCTATCTAAAATGATGTTTCACTTCCCCATCTTGGGAATTCTCAAGGGGGTATCCTACGGGATTCGTAATTTCTTGAGTATGCTGTTATCCATTAGGACTTACGCAGTTAGACAATTTCTCGCGAGCGCAGCCTGCGAGAAATTGTCCAAAACCCAGAGAGCCTATTGCAAGTGCGTAAGTCCTGCCCATAATCAATGTAGATTATGGAGATTGAGCTAATTTGGCAATCATCTAGACGATCCTCTACTGGTTAGGGATTGAAATCTGGCTTAACCAAACTCTGGATGAACCGAAATCTGGCTTAAATCTGGCTTAACAGTGTCCGCTCAGAAACGCCGCCAGTGAACACGCTTCCCCATCGTTTGCGAGACGTGGACTTATGACAGACGCACAACGCCCAAGCATTCCGCCCAACTCCGTTCCCCGTACGCCGCCACCGCCGGGTCGTCCGCCTGCCAGCGCTCCACCGATGGGCGATCTGGGGCAAACCAGCCAGCAAATGCCCTCGCAAACCTTTGCATCGACCCAGGCCAATACAGCACCCGGCACTCGCGTCAACCCTGCTCCGGCGGGTGCAATGCCCGGAATGGGCGCTCCAGCGGTGAAGCCGCCGCCCACACCCGCGCCGCCGCCCATGATGGGACACCGTCCCGCTGCGCCGCCGCCGATGCAGACCTCCCGCAGCAAGGCCGCACCGGGTCAGCCGACGCTGGCGCAAATCGTTCGCGAAGCCTACGACAAGGGCTATTCCGATATTCACTTGGGCGTGGGCGAAGCACCCCGCTTCCGCAACCGGGGCGAGATCGACATGACCGAGTATCCAGTCACCGATCTCGATACCTTCTTTAGCTGGCTGCAAGAAATTCTCTCGGATGCCGAGATTCAGCGGTTTAAGGACACGCTCGACTTTGACGGCGCGACGCAATACGACTTCGCCCGCGTCCGGATCAATATCTTTGATTCGCTGCGCGGGCCGGCGATGGTGATGCGTCTAATTCCGCTGAAGATCTTGACCATTGAGCAGTTGAACTTGCCGCCTGTGTTTAAGGAAATCTGCCATTATCACAAGGGGCTAATCCTGGTGACAGGGCCAACCGGGTCAGGTAAATCGACCACGATGGCGGCGATGGTGGACTATATGAACAGCGAAATGCCCAAGCATATCGTCACCATTGAAGACCCGATTGAATTTGTCCACACGAGCCGCAAGTGCCTGATCCGCCAGCGGGAAGTAGGCATTCACACGATGAAGTTTGACGCAGCGCTGAAGGCCTCGCTGCGGGAAGATCCGGACGTGATTCTGGTGGGGGAAATGCGGGACATTGAAACCGTGAACACCGCCCTGAAAGCCGCGCAAACAGGTCACTTGGTGATGGGAACGCTGCACACCAACAGCGCTGTGAAGACCATCGAGCGGATTTTGGGTCTGTATCCGCCGGATCAGCAGGAACCCATGCGGGTGGCGATCGCCGAATCGCTGGTGGCCGTCATCGCGCAGGGCCTCTGCCGCACCACCGACGGCAAGCGGGCCGCCTTCCACGATATCTTGATCAACACGGACGCAATTCGCGACTATATCCGCAAGGGCGATCTGGACGAAGTGGAAGCGCTGATTCCGCGATGCAACTTTGACGGCATGTGTACGATGAACCAGTCCCTCTATAAGCTGTATGAGGCGGGACGGATCACCGAGGAGACGGCGCTGGAAATGTCGCCCAAGCCCAACGAAATGGCGCAGATTCTGCGCGGGCGCGTCTAAGTCGCAACGCTCAACGGTTCCTGGGGTGGATTTTTCGGACTGTATCGGGTGCGAAAGATCCACCCTTCTCGCTTTTTTGCACATTCCTGTTTTTGCACATTCCTTCACCCCTGTGCCTAGCGGTTGATTTTCCATGAAAGCCCCGTTACCAGAGCTATACAAGGGAATTGCCCTGTTTACGCCGGGGGGCGACCTGGTGTATTGCATCGATCCAGACAAGCAGAGCCATTGGCATTTGCACCTGTGCGCGGCGCTCCAGGAGTGGCTCGATTTGTCGGAGCCGCCGCTGTTCCTCGTGCCGTGGTACACCGCGTCTATCGACCGCTGGCGATCGCCCGAAAACCAGTCCATCCTCACATCCGCTGAGGTGTATCCCCTGGTGGCGCGGCATCAGGCCGTGCTGAATGCCGTCTTTGGCACTGGGGACTTGCTCTGGCAAACCGTGCAGCCGCCCGACAACCTGGACGAGTCGCTGATGCTGCTGACCTATCAGAGCCGCTTTCCCGAACTGTGGCGATCGCACGATTTGGTGATTCGCTATGAGTCTCCGACAATTCAGCAGGTCAGCCAGCCAGAGGCTCAGCCATCGTCCTGGAGTCGGCTATCGTGGCCAGCCCAGTCGCCGGATTTCTCCGAACAGGGCTATGTGCTGCGCCTCTATGTGTCGAGCAACAGCGACGTGACGGAGGCAATTTTAACGAACCTGCACCGCCTGCTCGAAGACCTGATTCAGCAGCCCTACACGCTGAAAATCATTGACGTATACAAGTTCCCTGAGCTGGCCGAGCAAGACCAAGTGGCAGCCACCCCCACCCTTGTCAGAGTTTGGCCAGAGCCAGTCCGCCGGGTCACTGGGCGGCTCGAAGATGCCAGCCGCGTCATGCAACTGCTACTCGCCTCGAACGGAGAGATGGAAAGCGGGATGATGGAGAGATAGGGCGCGAGCAGCCTGGAATGACAAAAAGCTCTCTTAACTCCGGCAGCTATCACGCCTCCCCTCTACCGCCGACGACCGATCGCATCTGCTGGCTAATCAAATCCACCAGAAAAGTGAGCGCCACAAAGCACCCCAAAGTTAGCACCAGCCTGCTGTAGTCAAAGCTGCTGAGTTGCTCGGTCAGGAGGCGGCCCAGCCCCCCTGCGCCCACCAGTCCAACGATTACGGTTTCGCGCATACAGACCTCCCAGCGGTAGAGGGTATAAGCCAGAAATCGCCCCAGGTTTTGGGGCAACACGCCGTAGAGAATTGCCTGCCCACCGGATGCGCCCAGGGCGTGGAGCGATCGCACGGGGCGATCGTCCAGGTTTTCGTTGACCTCGGCCATGAGGCGGCCCAGGATGCCCAAATTGTGCAGACCCAGGGCGATCGCCCCTGGCAAAATGCCTGGAAACAGCACAAACAGACATACCAGCGCCCAGATGGGGGCGGGCACAGCGCGGCTGAGCAATAGCGCCAAGCGGGTTGCCACCAGCATCAGCCAGGCCAGGGGGGCTTGGGTCGTTGTGGGGTCGTCTAGTGGCCGCAGCCAGCCGCCGGGCAGGAGAAAGGTCTGGGCCGCAGGAAAAGACAGCAACATCCCGCCCAATCCCGCCAGGGCGATCGCCAGAATGGACATCACCAGCGTCAAGCCCGACAGGTAGAGCAGCGTTGCCCATTCGGTTGGGCTGGGCCACTGGGGCGTGGCGGCCGCTGCAATGTCGCCCAAGAGTCGCCGCGTGCGGGCCGACCAGAGCCGCGTCCAGTCGATGCCCAATCCCCAAAAGCAGAGCGGAATCGACAGGGCGATCGCCCCCCAGGATAGCCGCAGCGGCCAGGGATTGGCAGTTTGCAGATTGGGCTTTGGGGCGTGGGAATTTTGGGGTCTTTGGGCCACGTTGAGATCTAGCCGACTGGTGAAGCCCAACCTGCGCCGCACCCAGTCGCTCCACCAATCGACCCCGCCGTTCAGCAGCACCAGCGCATAGAACCCCGTCCAGAGTTGCCCATAGCGGAGCGATTGCAGGCTCAGCAAAATTTCATAGCCCAGCCCGCCCGCGCCGATCACCCCCAGCACCGCCGCCGACCGCAGCGAACACTCGAACCGATAGGTCGTGTAGGACAGCAAATCTGGAAACGCCTGGGGCAATAGTCCGTAGAGCCACGCTGCCAGCGGCGACACTCCGCTGCCTAGCAGGGACTCCAGCGGTTCCTGGGGCGTTTCGTCAAAAATTTCGGCAAATACCTTAGACACGATCGCCCCAAAGGGCAGGGCGATTGCCAGTACCGCCACCAGCGGATTTAGCCCCAGAATATTCAAAAAAAACAGGCCCCAGAGGAGTTCATGAATCGCCCTGGGAACCGCCAGCAGCCCGCGAATCAGCAGCCACAGCGGAGCCGCCCACGCGCCGCCCGCCGCCGCCCTCGGCAAACACCGTCCGCCACCAAGTTTCCGACGACAGCACGCCGCCCACCAGCCCCAGCGCCACACTCAGGGTCGTGCCGCAGACTGCATAGGCAAAGGTGACAAAAGTTGCCCTGGCAATTACCTCTAGAAAGTCGCGGCTGAGGTCGGGCCGCAGGCTGCTGGCCCAAAACTCCACAAACTGGCCCCAGCCGCCGGGGTTGACCAGGGTTGCGTCTGGTCGTCCGATGCCCGTGGCGTAGAGCGCAAGGGCGATCGCCCCCAGCATTACCAATCCCCACCCGTTGCGGCGGTTCAGCCAGGGGGGAGGCGATGGGAGGGCAGTGGGTGCAGCGGGCATCGGGGTGCAGAAACGGTTAAAGGACAGGCTGCTCTAGGCGGTATAACTCGTGGATCATCGCGTCCGTCACTTTGGCAGGCAGCGCGTCGAACTGAATCTGCCCCTGCCGCAGCCCCACCAGCCGCGTGCAGTACTGAAACGCATATTCGATATCGTGCAGGCTGATCACCAGCGTTTTGCCACTCTGCTCTGTCAGGCGGCACAGCAGCGCCATCAGGTCGTGGGCGCGGGCCGGGTCGAGGCTGGCGATCGGCTCATCTGCCAGGATGGCCACCGGATCTTGCACCAGCACACGGGCGATCGCCACTCGCTGCTGTTCGCCGCCCGATAGCCGATCGGTGCGAACGTACAACTTTTCGGCAATGCCAACCTGAGCCAGCGCCCGTGCAGCGATCTCCACCGACTGGGGCCACAGCAGCGACCAAGCGGCCTTGGCCAGCGACCAGCGCCCCAGGTGTCCGGCATTGACGTTGTGAATCACCGACAGATTGGTGACCAGGTGGTGCTGCTGATAGACCGTCCCAATTTGCCGCTGCACCCGCCGCCGCTGCCGAGGCGACAGCCGCCGCAGGTCTTGCCCCAGCACCGTCACCTGCCCCGCCGATGGCAGCAGCGTCCCATTTAGCAGACTCAGCAGGGTACTCTTGCCCGCGCCGCTAGGGCCAATCAGCGCGACCCTTTCCCCAGCAGCAATGCTCAGGTTTACCTCGGCCAGAGCCGTGAGCGCCTGAAACTGGCGCGTCACCTGGCTGAGGTGAAAAATGGGCGTGCCCATCACTGGATCTTGCCAATCTGGCGACCGACGGACTCAATCTGCGAGTAGTTCTCGTTTTTCGTGGGAATAAACTTTGCCGCGCCAAACAGCTCCAGCACTTCTTTCTGGTCTGGGTTCGCCGGGTCTAGCTCCGTAAATGCCGCCTGCACCTTTTGAATGAAGCCCTGGCCGTAGCGCTCTTCCACCTCCGGGCTAATCACCCAGTGATAGTCGTAGTAGGGCGGCGTGGTCCAAATCACCTGCACCTTATTGGTGTCCACTGCGCCCTCCGCCACTCGCGATTCCCAGACTTGAGAATTCAGTGCGCCGACTTCGTAGGTGCCTGCTTCCCCCAGCTTAATCGTGGCATCGTGATTGCCCGAAAAGCCCACTTCCCCTTTGAAATCTGACAGCGCCATACCTGCCTGCTGAATGAAATATTGCGGCATCAGCCGACCAGAGGTAGAAGATTCGCTGCCAAAGGTGAGGGTGCGCCCTTTGAGCGTGTTGAGGTCTTTGAGGTCAGTAAAGGGCGCAATGCCGCTCTGGGTGTTGGCAATGAAGACTGTGGTGAATTGTTCGTCGATGTCGCGCTGGGCGATCGCCTGGGCTCCCGGCACTTGCAGCCGCGCCTGCACACCCGTCAGCCCACCAAACCACACCAGATCCAGATCACCCACCTTGAAGGCCGTGACCGCAGCCGCATAGTCCGTAACGGGCTGATACTTCACGGGCACGCCCAGCTTTGATTCTAGATAGGCAGCCAGCTTCTCGGCCTGTCGCTGCACCTTTTCGGGGTCTTGGTCGGGAATCGAGCCAACCACTAGGGGCGCGGTGGTTCCAGCAGGTGACTCAGTTTCAGGGTTTTGGGCGGTCGGGCTACCCGCGCAGGCATTCACCAAAAGCACTGCCAAAGTGCCCAACAACAATGAGCGGCGTTTGAAGGAGGTCATCATCAGGTTAATGGCTTATGTAAAACTTTGTCTTGTGCTGTCTTGTGTTGTCTCGTACTGCCTTGTTTTGTCTTGATGTTGGTCTTGATGGATGACGTTTTGCATTCCGTCTGACATTCAGTCTTGGATTTTATCAGGTCTGCCCGCAGAACTTGAGTATCTGGCCCAGTCAGATTACCCTTCAGAGGGTGTCCAAAAGCTGCCCAGTCCAAAGATGAGCGATTTTATTCATTTGACACCGGAACCGTCTAACCTGGTCGAGTTGTTGGAGCGGCGATCGCACGCTCATCCAGACCGACGGGCGTTCATCTTTTTGCAGGATGGCGAAACCGAAGCGGGACACCTGACCTACGCCAGGTTATACCAGCAGGCGACCGAAATGGCGGCCTGGCTCCAGCAGCAGTTTGCACCGGGCGATCGCCTGACGCTGGTCTATTCCTACGAGGCGGCGCTGGAATTTATCGTGGCGTTTTTGGGCTGTCTGGCGGCGCAGGTGGTTCCCGTCCCCTGCCATCCGCCCCGCAATCAGCAGGGGGTGGCCGACGTGGCGGCGCGGCTGGTGGGGTCGGGGTCGGCGGGCGTGCTGACGGGGCGATCGCTCTTGCCCAAGCTCCAGCGCCAGCTCGCCCCGGCTTTGCCCCCGGCACACCCGCTGCGCTGGCTGACCCATGAAACGGGCCGTGCCTCGGCAGCGGGCTGGAGCAGGCCCGACCTATCGCCCGACAGCCTGGCCTTTTTGCAATATACGTCTGGCTCTACGGGCACACCCAAGGGCGTAATGGTGACCCACGGCTGCCTCTGGGCCAATCAGCAGATGCTCCACGCTGCGTTTCAGCATACCGAAGCGTCGGTGGGCGTGGGCTGGCTGCCGCTGTTTCACGACATGGGGCTGATTGGCAATATTCTGTACTCGCTCTATGCCGGGTCGCTGTGCGTGCTGATGTCGCCGATTGCCTTTGTGCAGAAGCCCGTGCGGTGGCTGGAGGCGATCGCCCGCTACGGCGCAACCACCAGCGGCGGCCCCAACTTTGCCTATGACCTGCTGGGTCGATACGTTACCGACAACCAGCGCGATCGCCTCGATCTCTCCACCTGGGAGATTGCCTTTTGCGGCGCAGAACCCGTGCGGCAGACCACGCTTGACCAGTTTGCCGAAAAATTTCGCCCCTGTGGATTTCGTCCAGAGGCGTTTTACCCGTGCTACGGCATGGCCGAGGCGACGCTGTTCATCACGGGCGGGGCTAAGCATTTGCCTCCCAAAACGCTGCATGTGGACACGCAAAGCCTAGAGCAAAACCGCGTGGAGATTTGCGAACCGTCCCGTCCCGGCCTTGCCCGCCCCGGCGCGCGGCGGACGCAGACCTTAATCAGTTGCGGCCACCCCTGGCTAGACACGCGAGTAGAAATCGTCAATCGAGACACGCAGATGCCCTGCGCCGATGGGGAAATTGGCGAAATCTGGGTGGCGGGGAGCGGCATCGGCAAGGGCTATTGGCAGCATCCGCCGGAGCGAGAAAATCCCTTTGGGGCGACGCTGGCCACGGGCGAGGGCGGCTTTTTGCGGACGGGCGACTTGGGCTTTGTGCAAGCGGGGGAACTGTTCATCACCGGACGGCTACACGACGTGCTGGTGTTGTGGGGCTTCAACCACTATCCGCAGCACATTGAGCAGACGGTGGAATCGTGCTATCCGGCGTTTCGTGCGGGCGGCTGTGCGGTTTTTGCCGCGCCGATCGATGGTGAACTGGGGGGCGACGCAGCGGGCGAAGAGCGGCTGGTGGTTGTCCAAGAAGTAGAACGCAGCGCCCGCCAGCGGTTGTGTTTGCCAGACGTGGTGGAAACCGTGCGATGGGTGGCGTTTCGGGAGCATTTTGTAGACGTGGGGGCGATCGCCCTGGTGAAACCCGGCGGCCTGCCCCGCACTTCCAGCGGCAAAATTCAGCGGAGTCGCTGTCGGCAGCAGTTTTTGGAGGGCAGTCTGGCGGTGATCGACATGTGGCGATCGCCCGACTCTCTCGATGTTTCCAGCCTGGTGCGGCGCTACCTCAGTCCGCGTACCCACCTGATTCGCCTGGTGGCGCGGCTGCGAGCTAAGCTTGGCCGGGCATAGGGCATAGAAGATATAAAAAACAAACGCTAGAGGTCAGGAGCTACGTTCCCTTTTCCTGACCCCTTTTCCTGCCTGCTTGCACTTTGTAATTACTCAACCCAATAGCCAATCGAACTGATGTGAGGTAAGGGCACGAGAAATGGCATCAAAGGCAGAAATGCCCTGACGCTTTGCAGTATTGACCAGCGAACGCACCTGAGCGAATAACTCTGCTCCCCAGTCTGAGCGGAATCCGTTGGTCACCTTGCGAAAGATTACACTCCAGCGCAACGCCTGTTCACTTGCATTATTAGTCGGCGGGATTGCCTCATCGGTCAGAAACAGTAACAGATGAGCGTGAATCTTCTGATAGCGTTTGAGCAACCTTTGTCCCTCGACTGATTTGGGCTGCAAGTTGAGAATCTCTCGGAGTGACCCACCCAATCGAGCGCAATACTGTTCGACGGTCGAGGTGGCAAGGATCTGTCGTCGCCGTTGCAAGGCAATGGCTTTGAGCAACAGCCGTTTCATCCGGGGCGCAAACAAATCATCCCCTGCATCAATCGCATACTGACAATCACGCAGTTGATGCGCTAAACATACTTGCCAGTCTTGGGCTGGATGGGCTGCCTGAGCACTGAATAAGTCAGACACCCAAATCTGCGGTTGATGCCCAGCCATCACGGTATCAATGACCGTTTTGCCACGAGTGGGACGAATCACATGCAGACACACCTGGTCGTTTTGAAACACCCATTCCCACTGGTTTTTCCCATTCACCCGCGCCCCGGTTTCATCACTACCCACTAGCCGAGCATTGCGTAAACGTTCCACAATCTTGGCAATTGGAGTTTCTAGCTGCCCCTGCACCCGTTGCAAGAGATTGGCAATGGCTCCTTCCGACAGCTTTAGACCGTAAAGGTCGCCCATCAAGTGGCTCAACCGTTGGTAGCTGATAGCATGGCTGTAGCGTAGATAGGTGACTAGACTCGCAACACTCGTACCAAAGGGAGACCCTGGCTCTAATCCGACTGGAACCGGAGCCTCATACGCCTTTTGGCAACACTGACAAGTCCCACCGTAGCGTTCAACTCGGGTGATGTGAGGGGTCAATCGGGGCAATTCAATGCGCTCGTAAATCCCACTCAATCGCTGCATTGATAAGTCAACTTCGACCCCACAGTGGGGACAGCTTTTAGCTTGGGCTATCACCACTTGATCTGGTTGTTGGCTCAATGTCCGCCCACCATTGCGGTGATGCCTCGTTTCCTCACCCTTGACGGAAGTTGATTGAACACGGCTCTGATTGGGCTTAAAGCCTTGAGATGGAGGCAGACTCGAATTCTTTGACGTTTTCTTGACCCGTTTTTGCTTCAGCTTTTCCACCTCCGCTCGCAACGTTTGCAACTCCTGCCACAGCCCGCTTATCAGGGCATCCTTTTCGCTATGGCTCAGTCCATCGAGGGGGGGCAGTTCCTTCATGGCAAAAGCTTATCATCTTCTGCTATGACCCTGCTCAGGTCAACCTAGTTGAGCAATTACTGCACTTTTATGCAACCCCCTTTTCCTGTGAGCGCAATGAAACGTGCGGGAAAGGGGAGTGCCACGGCTGGGGCGATCGCCCTATTGTACTAACAACAGCTTCTAACAACAGCTTCAAGCAACCCCTGCCATTAAGCCGCAACGGTTAAGCAGCAACGGCTCGAAGCAGCATACTGCATAAGCTTACTGACCGGAGAAATACTTCTTTTTGGAACCCAGTTGGCAGTCCAAAAAGAATCCTAGCATACCGTTGTGGTTTTTGTTCTAGATTGTGTTTCGGAATGAAACCAAGAATAGAAATCGCAAGCTTTTATACATATCAAATTTCAGTTAAATTTCACTAGCTGGTTGACAAGTTCGCACGATAGCATACATTCCTGCGATCGCCCCCTGATCACGCTCCGACCATTGCACTGAACTACCTAACACCCCTACGGAGGTCATGCTCTATGGTACGCTCCTTTGCACGTCCCCAGCCCGTTCGTTTTGCTCGTCTGGCTGCCTCTAGCCTGCTGCTGCTGCAAACGGCGATCGCCACCACGCTCGTCAGCGAATTTGCCCTGACCACCCCCGGCACTTCCCTCACCCAATCGGCCGCCGCCCAGTCGCGGAGTAATATTCAGGATGCTGAAGCTGCTGTGGTTCACATCCGCGCCAACGGTCGCAATGGCAGCAGCATGGGCAGCGGCGTGATCATCGACCCCAGCGGATTAATCGTCACCAATGCCCATGTGGTGGCCGGAGCGCGGGAAGTCATTGTGACTGTGCAGGGTCGCGAAGTGCGGGCAGAGGTTGTGGCAATGGGCGATGCGGACTGCCTGGATCTGGCGCTACTGCAACTGCCCAATCAGCGCGATCTCCCCACGCTGCGCCTTGCCGATGCCAGTTCCATCACAAAAACGCAGAACATCTGGGCGTTGGGCTTTCCCGTTGGCAGTACCCCGCGCTCCCCATCGATTGTAGAAGGGACGGTCAACAACATTCACGTTCCTCAGGGTGTGGTCGTGTTTAATGCACCGGTGAATCCGGGCAATTCCGGCGGGCCGGTGATTGATAGCCAGTTGCGGATTGTGGGCATTACCAAGTCGGGCGCTCGCGATGCCCAAAACGTGAATTTCGCCGTGTCGGTGGAGCAGGTGCGGCTGTTTGTAGAGGCCCATCGGCAGGGGCTACGGTTCCCCGTTGGGCAGTATGTGATTCCCGCTGTGGCCTCATCCAGCCAATCCATTGGCCAGTCCATCTCCCTGACCCGTGGCAACGTGCAGGGCAACTTGCAGCCTGGTGACAGCCGCTTTTGCGCCGATTACAGTCCTACGGATATTTACACCTTCGAGGCAGAGGCGGGGCAGGCGGTGATGCTGAGAATGTCGAGCCGTCAGGCCGGATCGCGACTGGTGTTGGTCGGGCCCGATGGACGGGCGATCGCCCTGGATCAGAGTAATGGGGCGAATCGAGATGCGCTGGTGGTGCAAAAGCTGACCCAGAGCGGGCAATACACCGTGCTGGCAATGGCGGCTGGCGAAAATCAGTCTGGGCAGTATGACCTGCAAATCTCGCAGCCAATTTTGGTGGAGCGGGGAATGCTGGATGCCAGCACTGCACCCTGTTTCGACGATGGCTCCCTTTGCCGCGCCTATAACTTCCAGGGACGCGCCGGACAGACCGTTGCGCTGATTGTGAACTCGGCGTTTAACCCGTACCTGATTGTGCGCGACCCCAATGGCGATCGCGTGGTGGAAGGCAAGGCAGAGCGCCAGGGCAGCGTGCGGTTTGAACTGCCTGCCGACGGCTGGTATCGGCTGATTGTGGGCGGTGTGGAACCGGGCGATCGCGGCGAGTTCTTTATCTCCATCCTCGACACGCAGGATTTACCCGGTGCAAACCGAGTGTCGCAGCGCTGAGGTGATGCTTGCTGAAGCGCGAATCTGAAGCGTGAATCTAAAGCGTGAATCTGAAGCGTGAATCTGAACGCGAACCAATGCCCCTGCGGCGGGAAGTCTGGCAGCAAGTCCAGCACCCCGCCGCAGAGTCATTATGGCTCTGAGCCGGGAACCCGCGGGCGATCGCCCAGCCGCCTGGGGAGCGATACGATTCAGCGTCATCCCTTCGCGCAGAAGCCTATGCGCTGAAATACTTCGCAGTCGGGTGATACACCACGATCGCCGTCGTCGATTGCTCCGGATAAAGCTGTTCGCTTTCGTCCATGTGCAGCCCGATGCGCTCGGCTCCCAGCAGGTCAAGCTGCGTGTATTGATCCTGAATGTTTGGACAGGCCGGATAGCCAAAGCTATAGCGCGACCCCTGATAGCGCTGCGCCAGCACGTCGCGGATGTTGTCGGGTTCCGCCGCGCCAAAGCCCAGTTCGCGCCGAATGCGGGCGTGCGTCCATTCTGCCAGCGCTTCTGCCGTCTGCACTGCCAGCCCGTGGAAGTAGAGATAGTCGGTGTATTGGTTGGCGGCGAATAGCTGCTGGGCAAATTCCGTAGCGATGTCGCCGACCGTCACCGCCTGCATGGGGAAGACATCGAATGTGGTTGCCTGATCCTTGGGCAGGAAGAAATCGGCAATGCAGAGGCGGCGGAGGGACTTTTGTCGGGGGAAGTGGAAGGTGGCGATGGGCTGCAAATCTTGCGGTTTCATGCCGTTTTGCACCGCAGCGGGAGCGTAGATATACAGCGAGTTGCCCTCGGCTAGGCAGGGGAAATAGCCATAGACCACCTGTGGCCGCAGCAGGTTTTCTGCCAGCACGCGCTGTTTCCACTGCGCCAGGATGGGATAGGCCTTTTCTTGCAGGAAGGCATCGTAGGCTTCGCGGGTCTGATCTTTGGGTTTGCGGAACTGCCATTGTCCGGCGATCAGCGCCTGCAAGTCCAAGTACCAAAACACTTCTTCTAGGGAAATGTCCTCTGGGTTTAGGATCTGCGTGCCCCAGAAGGGCGGCGTGGGGCGGGGAATGTCGAGGGCTACGGCTTCGGAGCGCAGGGTGTCTGCAATAGCAGGAGCAGCGGGAGCGTTGGCAGGCAGGGCAGTTGGAGGGGCGATCGCCTCTGTTTCTGCGTCTGCCTCCGGTGCTTCAGACAACGCTGAATCCTGATCCTGCTCATCCAAAAAGCCCTGCACGTCATCCCACCGGCCTGCTGCCTTCGCGGGCATCAGCTTGTCCATAAAGTGCAGATCAGAGAAGGCATCTTTGCCGTAAATTACCTTACCTTTGTAGGTCTTCTGGCAATCTTCGTAGACAAACTTGGGCGTAAGTGCTGCGCCACCCAGGATAACGGGCACAGTGATGCCGCGCTCGTTAAACACTTCCAGGTTCTCTTTCATAAAGGCGGTGGACTTCACCAGCAGCCCGCTCATGGCGATGCAGTCGGCCTGGTGTTCAAAGTAGGCATCGATGATGTTATCCACAGGCTGTTTGATGCCCAGGTTAATCACGCGATAGCCGTTGTTGGTGAGGATGATGTCCACCAGATTTTTGCCAATGTCATGCACATCGCCCTTCACGGTGGCAATTAGAAACGTGCCTTTGGCATTGCCGCCGGATTCTTCCTTGTCCATAAACGGCTCCAGATGCGCGACGGCAGCTTTCATCGTCTCCGCTGATTGCAGCACGAAGGGAAGCTGCATTTGTCCAGAGCCAAACAGGTCGCCGACGACCTTCATGCCGTCCAGCAAGAAGGTGTTGATGATGTCTAGCGGCTTGTAGGTCTTCAGCGCTTCAGTAAGGGCTTCTTCCAGCCCGATGCGTTCGCCGTCGATGATGTGCTGCTTCAGGCGCTCCTCGATGGGCAGATCGGCGAGGGAGCCGCCGGAGCGGGTGTCTTTGGCCGAAACGCCCTCGAACAGTTTAGTGAGTTCTGTCAGCGGATCGTAAACGCAGACCTCGCCTTCAAACCGCCGCTGGTCGTAGATGAGTTGGCGGCAGACTTCCTGATGCTGCGGCTCGATCTTGGCCAGGGGCAGGATTTTGGCGGCGCTGACGATCGCCCCATCCATGCCCGCTGCCGTTGCCTCATGCAGAAACATCGAGTTCAGCACGATCCGCGCTGCGGGGCTGAGGCCAAAGGAGATATTCGACACGCCCAGCAGGATGTGAACCCCTGGCAGGTTTTGGCGGATCTGGCGAATCGCTTCGATAGTGGCCTTGCCGTTTTCCCGGTCTTCCTCGATGCCTGTAGAAATGGGCAGTGCCAGCGGGTCGTAGAAGATTTCGTAGGGCGGAATGCCGTATTCCAGCGCATCGCGGTAGGCCCGTTGGGCGATCGCAAATTTCTTTTCTGCCGTCCGAGCCATGCCCTCTTCGTCGATCGTGCCCACCACAATTCCCGCACCGTAGGTCTTGGCCAGTTCCAGCACTTTGAAGAAGCGCTCGTCGCCGTCTTCGTAGTTTGTCGAGTTGAGGATGCACTTGCCGCCTGCGACTTTCAGACCCGCTTCCATCTTTTGCCATTCGGTGGAGTCCAGCATCAGCGGCAGGTTTACGTTTGTCACCAAGCGCGACACCAGTTCTCGCATGTCTCGTTCGCCGTCGCGGCCCACGTAGTCTACGTTCACATCCAGGACATGGGCCCCTTCTTTGACCTGCGATCGCGCTACGGCCACTAGCCCGTCCCAATCTTCCGCATTCAGCAACTCCCGCACCTTTTTGGAGCCGCTGGCATTCAGGCGTTCGCCAATGATCAGGAAGGAGTTGTCCTGGTCGTAGGGCTGGGCGCTGTAGATGGAGGCGGCAGCGGGGATGTAGGAGAGGGCGGGGCGGGGGGAGGGGTTTTGGATTTTGGATTTTGGATTTTGGGGGGGATGGTTTGTGGTGGGTGGGTGCTGACTCCTGACGGCCCGAGCTTTGGGCTTGAGGGTGGGGGCGATTTCGGCTAGCTGCTGGATATGTTCTGGGCGCGTGCCGCAGCAGCCGCCGATCACCTGCACGCCCAGGTCTTCGACAAAGTGCATCAGGGCCATGCGGAGTTCCATTGGCGTGAGCTTGTAGTGGGCATGGCCGCCAACGTTTTCGGGGATGCCCGCATTGGGGATGCAGGAAATGACAAAGGGGGAATGCTGCGACAGATAGCGGATGTGGTCGGCCATGCGGTCGGGGCCGGTGGCGCAGTTTAGCCCCAGGATGTCGATGGGGTAGGGTTCCAGAATGGTGAGCATGGCGGCCACGTCGGAGCCGACCAGCATCGTGCCCTGAATTTCCATCGTCACGGACACCATTAGCGGACGGCGATTCCCGTAGGGATCGCTTTGCGAATCGCCCTTCCTTGCAAACACTGCCTCGATTGCGTTCAGCGCCGCCTTGATTTGCAGCACGTCCTGACAGGTTTCCACAATGAACAAATCTACGCCGCCGTCGTAGAGTCCCTCTGCTTGTTCCTCGAAAGCTGCCTTCATCGTGTCGTAGTCGATGTGGCCGAGGGTGGGTAGCTTGGTGGTGGGGCCCATCGACCCGGCTACAAAGCGAGGCTTGTTGGGGGTGGAAAATTCTTCGGCGCAGCGTTTTGCCAGTTCCGCTGCCAGCTTGTTGAGTTCATAAGCGCGATCGCCCAGGTTATATTCCGCCAGCACAATGGAGGCTGCACCGAAGGTGTCGGTTTCGATCACATCGGCCCCAGCGGCGAGAAAGTCCCGATGCACTTTGGCAACGGCTTCTGGCTGGGTGACGACCAGATACTCGTTGCAGCCCTCATACTCCGCGCCACCAAAGTCTTCTGCTGTCAGGTTTTGCACCTGAAGGTTGGTGCCCATCGCGCCATCGAAGACAATCACCGGGCGATCGGGGCTGTGGAGACGATTGAGAAAGGCGCTGTTCATAGGTGCAAGTTGAGCTTGGTGTGGAGGCAGGGTTTGCCCTCATCCCCCGGCTGCTTCTCCCGCAGGAAAAGGGGAGCAAAGTCCATCTCCCACCGGGAGAGGGATTTAGGGTGAGGGCTGGCACAGTCGTTCTAGGTTTTGTCGGTGTTGTCTTTTGTCGGTATTGTCTTTGATCGGTATTGTCTAGCGTATCTCACTCGCTGGTGTGACCCAAGCGATCGCCCCCGCAAGTCTCAGGATTCACCGGACGGAGTCACCAGACAATCTGGGTGCGGCCAACGGCGAAGTTCAGAGAAAAAAAGCGAAATGAAACGCAGGCGTGAGGGAATCCTCACTTATGCATACACTTGGGAATAGGGCGATCGCTGTTGGGGCGATCGCTGTTGGGGCGATCGCCCCGCATCTTCCCCCTCATCTGCACGACGGCGTGCAACGCGATAACCCCTATGGCGAGCCTCAAAATCCTAATTGTGGACGACAGCAAGACGATTCGGATGCAGGTGCGAGACATGCTTCCGCGCGGCAGCTATGAGGTGATCGAGGCGCGAGACGGGGTGGAAGGGCTACATGTGATTCGCCAGGAGCGCCCCAATTTAGTGCTGCTAGATTTCTTTATGCCGCGCATGAACGGCTGGGAAGTGGTGCAGACGATCCAGGCCGATCCCCGGCTCAAGTCGATCCCGATCGTGATGATGTCGGGTCGCCGCGAAGATGTGGAAAAGACCGTGCCGGAGTTGTTTGACTATTTTGAATTTGTCGGCAAACCGTTTGGTCAGTCGCATCTGTTCAACGCAATTCGCTCTGCCACGGCAAAGGCAAAGGATCGCCAAGAGGTGGCAGCGATTCCGATGCGCTCTCCAGCAGAGGTGGAAGACGCTCCCGCCGTTGCGCCCAACGGAGCCACCGAACTCCAGCAACTCAAGGCCGAAGTGCAGCAACTCCGCAACCAAAATGCCCGCCTGCGAACGGAAGTGGAAACCCTGAAAAAGCAGATGGCGCAGGTCGTCGCCCTCGTGCGCCAGAAGTTGGGATAGCGCTAAGTCGCGGGCAACCAGAACCAGCTTGCCTAGAATAGATTCGCCGAATAGATTTGCCTTTATTAGGAAGCCTTGAATAGAGGATGGAAAGAGCGAATGGCAAGAAATTATGCCAAGCCTAATGGCTTAGCGCTGAGGTAATCACCTGCTGCAAATCTGACTCTTTCCAAGGTTTGCGAAGGCAAGTATAGAGATTGGCCTGCTGTCTCGCTCGCTCAATAGCCGCTTCATCGGCCTGCCCCGTCAGCATAACCGTTACAATTTGCGGAAATTGCTGATGAACTTGGCGCAAAAACTCATCCCCCTTTACGTTAGGCATGAGCCAGTCAGACACGATTATCAAAATTTTGATGGATTCCTCCTCCAATTCACTAATAATTTCCCAAGCTTCTTCAGCACTTTGAGCAAACTCATACAAATACTGACGACCAAATAGCCGCTGTAGCTGAGATTTCAGCGCAGCGATAACAACCGCTTCATCATCAACACACAAGATTGCCGCGTCAGACATGAGCCAATTCCTCTGTAGTGTTCTCAATGGGATCAATGTTTTTGCTGGACACTTTATTGGCAGGCAGCCAAACCCTAAATTCAGTGTTCCCAGGATGGCTTTCTACTTCTATAGAGCCGCGATGTTTGTCAATGATTTTTTTACTAATGTATAGCCCTAAACCACTACCCTCTCCAGCAGCCTTAGTGGTGAAAAATGCGTCAAACATCCGCGTTTGAACTTCCTGTGGAATGCCGCTGCCAGTGTCGGCAATGCTTACTTCAAGTCCTCCATTCTTCTCGATGACTGAAATAGTTAATGTTCCACCAGATTCCATTGCCTGAATTGCATTATGAATCAGATTTGTCCAGACTTGAATCAACTCGTCAGGGTATCCCCAAATATCAGGAACCTGCTGATAGCTGCGAACTAGCTGAATATTGCGCTTAATCTGGTTGTGATAGATTTCCAGCACATTTTCAATGCCGTCAGTAATTTGAAGCTGCTTTTGTTCTCCAGTTTGGTCGAATCGAGCATAGCTCTTGAGAGCGAAAACGATCTTAGAGGAACGTTCAACTGCTCTTAGAATCGTTTGGTTATTGAGAAAAGAACTGGCGAGATTGTGAGCTAAACAAATCGCCCAATCTTGATGTTCACTTTTGAGAATTGGCGACAGAAATTCAAGATCCTTGCGAACTCCAATATCAATCAGTAAATCTGCCAAGTATCTAGGATCATCAACACCCTGAGACTTTAGTTGAGCCGTAAGTTCTCGCTTGATAGAACGCTGCTCTTGATGAGACAGAGGAGGAGTCAGTGCCTTAGAAATCAGCTCGAAGAAGCTCTCTTGCTGCTCAGGCGTGAGACGATGGTGTAATTTGGGCAAGTCGGCGATCGCCTCTTTGAGCGCGTGGTTTGTATTGTTTGCAGAGGCCTGGATGGCTCCCAGTGGATTATTGATCTCGTGAGCCACTCCAGCAATTAGCTGTCCCAAGGCAGCCATTTTCTCCTGCTGAACTAGATACTCCTGAGTGTTTTTGAGTTCGGTGAATGCTGACTCTAGAGCAAGATTTTTCTGCCACAATTTTTTGCTAAACCTATGAAAAATTAGGCTAATGGCTGAGGCAGAGAATACGAGAGAGAGGGTGGTTCCTAGGTTTACTAGGAAGCGTGTTCTTTGATGCTGCTCCATATACATCTTCTCTAGAGCCATAATCTCGGCATAGAGATCGTCATAGATTTCATCAATTTCGTCTGCCTCAGCCTCAGATGCCTGCTCAACTTGTCCAGCCTCAATCAGACTAAAAACTGCTGCCATCTTCTGTTGATAGACGGTGTGTAGAGCCAGGATACGCTCTAGATCAGCTTGGTATTTTCCCTGTTTAAGCTGCTCAAGACCTTCAAGGATTTCATCAGTACTTTCTCGGTTCTCGGCAATCTCCTCGGCAAGATCTTCATCAATTTTCTGCTTAGAAAATCCTTCCCACTCTAAAGCATTGAGACGACTCACCTGCTCCTTAATCTGCGTTAACAGGAGTCGGGCGTTGTTAGTGCGCTCTGCCATCCGATCTAATCCATAGATCGCAGAACTGCTCATAACTGCAAAGGCTAGGGCAGTCACAATTACTGAACCTGTTGAAAGCCCAAACTTGAACCTGCTTGAGGCTGGAAAAATCATGATATAACCTTGCTACTTGACTCTATGCAACTGTGCGAATTTCCAGATCTACTTTGCTCTTCCAACCATGCGTTTTGGATAAGCCCATTTAGATCCTGCCGAGGAAACTTTACGCTCTGCATTAATACACTTATTATTGACAGCTTGGGCGGAAAATTTACGCGTCTCGACTTAGAATCGGCCACAAGAGATGCACTTTCGGCCAATCGACTGAATCTGTGCTTATGTTTGAGGATTTTTGTCCTAATAAAATCTTGATATTAGCTTGTTTTTATGATGGAATGATGAAGATAAGAGTGAAGTTAAAATCCTTGTAGGTTATGGTTTAGCCTTGGCAGGTTGCTTGCCTTTTTGATAGCTTACTTAACGCACGTTATTTAATCATCTAACGCTTTTGTCGGTTGACTCAATCGAGTTTTTGAAGGTGTTTTTCAGTTTTTTATAGCCTATGATGCCCTACTTAAAATCTAAATGAAGATCTGGAGGTCTGGAAAATCTGGCATGATGCAGAGGAAGGTTGCACAGGAAGTCTCAGGAAATCTCACAGGAAGTCTCAATTTATGGAGCAGATGATTCGAGTGGGGATTGTGGGCACGGGCTACGCGGCTAAGACCCGCGCCGAACTGTTGCAGGCAGATGCCCGGACGCAACTGGTGGCGATCGCCAGCCGTGACCTCTCCCGCGCTCAGTCTTTGGCGGAACCCCTCGATGCAGAAGCGACCGACGACTGGGGCGCTCTGGTGCAGCGGACGGATATTGATCTGGTGATCGTGTCTACTGGCAACGCGCAACATGCGACCGTTGTGAGAGCCGCGCTGCAAGCAGGTAAGCACGTTGTGGTGGAATATCCGCTGGCGCTGGATCTGGCGACTGCTAAGGATCTCGCTGCGCTGGCGACATCTCAAAACTGCCTGCTGCATGTGGAACATATCGAACTGCTGAGCGGCATCCACGAAGCCATCCAAACCGCCCTGCCCGCCATTGGCACGCCGTTCTATCTGCGCTATAGCGACCTCACGCCCAAGCAGCCCGCTCCCGACAAGTGGACCTATGACATGGCGGAGTTTGGCTTTCCGCTGGTGGGGGCGCTGTCGCGGGTGCATCGGCTTACGAGCCTGTTTGGCCCGGTGAAAACAGTCAGTTGCCAGACCCGCTACTGGCAGCCCGATGCCGCCAATTCCCGGTTTACCACCTGCGTTTGCACGGCTCAACTGCGGTTTGCCAGCGGGCTATTGGGCGATGTGATTTACGGCAAGGGGGAGGCGCTGTGGGCGGCGGAGCGGACGCTGACGATCCAGGGAGAAACGGGGGCGATCGCCCTCAATGGCGACAGCGGCGAACTCATTTTGCCCGACCAGACGCAGCCCCTCGACCTGGGCAGTCGCCGGGGCCTGTTTGCTCGCGACACGGCCGCCGTGCTGGACTTTCTCACCGAGGGCAAGCCGCTGTATGTGTCGGTAGCGGACAGCCTCTATGCCCTGGCGGTGGCAGAGGCAGCAAGGATTTCGGCGGAGAAGGGGGAGGTGGTTGGAGTCGTGGAGTAATCGAGCGAATAGAGCTGCGAGCGAACAGAGCCGCGAGGGATTGCTCCCTACCCCTCTGCCTTCTTGCGGGGATTGGTAATGACTAGCTCGAACTCCCAGCCGGGAATTTTTTTGACAGACTCGCTGAGCTTGCGGAGGTCATCGGGGCCGTTGAGCGTCAGGCTTTCGCGGGTGCGGACTTCGGCGGCGATCGCCTTTTCGTCGCGCCTAGCTACCAGATCTAGGGAACAGTGAGCCAGCGGAGACGGCAGATCTTCTGGAGCAGGATAAAGAGTCACCTGATATCCCTGCTTGCGGTATTCCCGCGCAAGCTTCAGCAGGCGCTGATGCTCTAACGGACTCCGATTCGGTGGACGGGTCATATACGGCAACTCTAAATAACGCAGAAAGAATAACGCAAAAACGGTAGCGCGAAAACGCCACTGCAAATAAATCCTAACCTAGTTTTCTAGCTTAGCTCAGACGGATCGGGAGCCGCCTCTATCCGGATATGCAAAAACTCCTCACCCTGGCAAAATCCCTCTGCCAGCGCCGTAGACATTCCTTTAACGCGAAAAGAAGCGTTCAGGTTTCGGCGGCGGCTGATGAAATCCGTGATCTGATAATCGTCTACGTAAATCACCCCGTTCAGCGCGTCTCGCACTGGTTTCACTATATTATCACTGTCGGGAACACCAGACTCGTCGCCAAGGGGCGCGTCGTAGTAGTGCGTAATGATCACCTTGAGGTAATCGCCCAGGGGTGCTTTGCCATTCCAGCAGGCGATCGCCCTCTGTCGCACTTTTTCTCTCCAGTCGCGCAGACGAGCCTTGTCTTTGGTTTGGTGCGAAATCGGCTTGCCGATCACGATCAATTCAATGGGTAGCACCATGTATGTCCCACGGGTTAGGCTGGTTGGTTGAATGGTGTTGCCCACGCGGGGGGGATAAGCCTGGGCTAAACGCTGGGCCGATGGCAGCAAAAGAAGTTCTGGCTGAGATCTTTGAAATCAAGCGCCTGAAGAAGTTAATCATCGGAAGCGAAGCGTTCAAAGTCAGGATATTGCAACCCGTACATCAAAGCTAAAAACCGGAGCCAACAAACAGGGCTGAAACCTGGAGCGAAACCTAGGGAACCCCTAGAAGCAGAGAGTGCTAGAAGCAGCGGTTAACTCAAAACGGGCTACGGCATCTATTCGCGGTTTAGAGAAATCGCCCTTTGAGAACTGCCCGTCAAGAACTGCCCGTTGAGAACTGCCCGTCGAGAACTGCCCGTTAATAAACCGTGCAAAACCCCTGCTTCTGGTAAATGCTGACCGTATGGATTGATACAGGCGGCGGGATTGGTTTTCCTGGCAGACACGCAGGTTACCTATCAAGTTACCTATATAGTAAGTCTGTTTTCTGGAATGTGTGTTATCACGCAAGTCACTGGCTCTTTTTCGGCTTTCTTTTGGCTCTCTTTCCATTCATGGAGCAGTTCCTCGCGCAGGCGGTCTGCGACGGGCGATCGCCCGACCCATTGCTGGATTGGCAAGCAGAGGACTGGCGCGAGTCGCGATCAATGGCAGTTCGTTTGATACCAGTGACTCTAATAACACGGGACTCCTCCGGAGTAATGACGTGCATTGCTAGCTAAAAGGTTGCCGCAAGCGGGCAAAAACTAGGCAAGAAACAGGGCTAAAAACTGAGCTATATAAAACAGGGCAAGACTTATGAAAATTCCTCCTGCGTGGCGATTACCTCCCGCGATTCAAAATCGATTTGGCGAACGCAGCGTCGGCAAGCAGCGGGCAATGGTGGTAGACGGACACCTGCTGCTAATTTTGCACAAAGCCCCTGATGCCGGTGAGCAGACCCGCGTCGGGGTGCTGTTTTGGCGGCAGCCCAACGGCATCTGGGAACACAGCGGCGGCGGCATCGGGCTGCAACCGCTGCTGAAACATCTAGAAAATTACAACACCGCCGAGGAAAAATTGCAAATTGCCTATCGGCAGGCCGAGAGTGCTGAAGACTACTTTCACTTGCTGGAGGCGATCGCCCCTCTGCGCTTGTCGGCCAAGAACATGCACGCAACCCTGCAAGTTGCCCGCGAAGGCGTTCCCGACGACCGCGACCTGATCGACCTGCGCGACTGGGCCTACGAAATCGATCGCAGCCTGGATCTGCTGTATGAAAACACGAAAAACGCGCTAGATTACCAAATTGCCCAGCGGGCCGAGGAGCAAAATCGCTTGACCACGGAGGCGCTGGTGGCAGGGCATCGGCTGAATATTTTGGCGGCGGTGTTTTTGCCGCTGACGGCGATCGCCGCGCTGTTTGGCATGAATCTGAACAGCGGCATCGATGCTTCCTCTACCTTCACGTTCTGGCTGGTGTCCGTGGGGGCGATCGCCTTGGGTTCCCTCGTTCGCCGCTGGGTGGTGACGGGGCGCTGGCTGTAGCGCTGGGCGTTGGGCAACCGTCGGATCGCAAATTCACCCGACTGGATCTGCTGTCGCCCAAGCAAATACGCTAGGATGCCCAATGGGTCAGGAGTTGCGCCCAGACTGAGGAAATCTATGGTGAGTGAAAAGCGCAAGGTAGGACAGCGCGGCTGGGGCTGGGCGATCGCCGCTGGCGTTGCGGCTTTGGGGCTGCTGGGGTTGGGCGTGGCCCAGATCGTCGCTTCCCGTCGCGCCGCGTCCGAGGCAGAGCTAACTGAAGTGCCTGCCCCTACACGAGTCGAAGTGGTGGCGCTGGGACGGCTGGAGCCACGGGGCGAAGTGGTGCGCGTGGGCGGGCCTACGGGCGAACGGATTCAGCGGCTGGAGGTGCGCCAGGGGGATATTGTGCAAACGGGCACGGTGCTAGCCTATCTGGAAAGCTATGACGAGCGGCGGGCCCAGCGGGATGTGGCGGCGGCCCAGCTTGCCGAAGCCGAACAGCGCCTGCGGGCGACGACCACCTTTGCCCAGGCCCAGGTGCGTGAGGCTCAATCCCAGGCAGAGCGGATTCAAAGCCCGGCCCAGTTTGAACTCCAGGCACAGCAGGCGCTGGTGCGGGAGCTAGAGGCAGATCTGGCGCAGAAAAGCCAGGATTTGCGCCGATTTGAAGATCTATACGCGCAGGGAGCAATTTCTCAGCAGGAGCGCGATCGCCAGCGCAGCACCGCCCGCCAGGCCGAGGAAAAGCTCAACAATGCCAGAGCCAACCTGGTGCGCCTAGAGGCTGACCTGCAAGCCTCGCTGCGGAGCGCCCAGGCGACTGTGCAGGCCCAGGAAGCGAACCTGCCTCTGAGCCAGGTGCAGGTCGCCGTCGAATCGGCCCGCCAAAACCTGAACCTGGCCGAAGCGCAGCTAGAGCGCACCATTATTCGCGCTCCCCAGGCCGGGCGCATTTTACGAATTCTCACTCTGGCTGGTGAGGCA
This sequence comes from Thermoleptolyngbya oregonensis NK1-22, assembly GCF_032705245.1. GTDB lineage: Bacteria > Cyanobacteriota > Cyanobacteriia > Elainellales > Elainellaceae > Thermoleptolyngbya > Thermoleptolyngbya sichuanensis. The sequence continues at coordinate 4,188,051 of NZ_CP053540.1, read as the reverse complement.
ATCGGGCAAGACGGCAGCGTGCTGGATATGGGCGATACTAGCCAGATGTTTGTCGTGGCAGAGGTCTATGAAACCGATGTGGGACTGGTTCGGGTTGGGCAACCTGCCATGATCACCAGCCGCAACGGAGCCTTTGATGAAACGCTGTCGGGCAGGGTGGCAGAAATCGGCTGGCAGGTCTTCAAAAACAACGTGCTGGACGACGACCCGGCCGCCAATGCCGATGCCCGCGTGGTGGAGGTGAAGGTGCAACTGGACGACGGCCGCCCCGTGGAAGCGCTGACAAATTTGCAGGTTGATGTGCGGATTGATGTGAGATAAGCGCCTGTTGCGGTGTTGCGATGCTACGCCAGCGCTGGCCAGAGAAACCCCATGCGTACCCCCCTCGCTCTGCTGAATCTGACTGCTGAAAAGACGCGATTTGTGGTGGCGATCGCCGGAGTTGCGTTTGCGGTCATTTTGGTGTTCATGAACCTGGGTTTTTTGGGTTCGCTAGCGGAGACGGCCGCTGTGATCTACAGCCGCATCAATGCCGACATTTTTTTGGTGTCGCCCCAAGCGTTAGAGATTACCTCGACCAAGCCCTTTCCCATTGAGCGAATTTATCAAGCCGCGGGGGTGCCGGGGGTGCGGCGCGTGATGCCGCTGTATGTGAGCTATCTGCAATGGCGCAATGTGGAAACGCGCCAGAGTCGCGCCATGTTTGTTTACGGCATCAACCCAAACGACCCGGTGTTTACGATGCCGGAGATGCAAACGCCGGAAAACCAGGCGGCGCTGCGGCGATTTGATACGGTGCTGATTGACACGCTCTCGCGGCCGGAGTATGGCCCGCAGACGGTGGGGACGGTTACCGAGGCGGATGGACGCAGGGCGACGATTGGCGGGCAGTTTACGCTGGGCGGCGGCTTTGCAGCAGACGGGACGCTGATCATGAGCGACCAAAACTTTCGGCGTTACTTCGATCCGTTTCCGCTCAACCGAATTAACCTGGGCTTGATTCAGGTCGATGAGGGTGCTGATCCGCTGCAAGTGAGCGATCGCCTCCGGGAAATCTTGCCCAAGGACGTGATGGTGTTCACTCAGCAGCAAATCATCGAGCGCGATCGCGACTATTGGATTGGCGCAACCTCGACAGGCTTTATCTTTGGCATGGGGGTGGCGGTGTCTTGCATTGTGGGTACGGTGATTGTGTACCAGATCCTCTACACGGAAATTTCGGATCACCTGAAGCAGTACGCCACGCTCAAGGCAATGGGCTACAGCAACCGCTTTTTGTTTACTACGGTCATTCAGGAATCCGTGATCCTGGCCGTGCTGGGCTACATTCCAGGATTCATCATTTCTCTGATGCTGTATGAGCTAACCATCCGAGCAACGGCGGGAGGTTTGCCCGTTCGCATGGATTTGGAGCGGGCGATGCTGGTGCTGGGGCTAACGGTGATGATGTGTGCGCTGTCGGGGCTGGTGTCGGTGAATAAGGCGATTACGGCTGACCCGGCGGACGTGTTTTAGCTGACGGGTTTTCGGGGGAGGCTTCGGCGAGTATTTCAGCCAGCGCTCAAGCGTCTGGAAACTGATAGCCGAAGTAGTCTAGCTCAAATGCGTAGGCGGTTTCCACCAGTTGCCGAGATTTGTCGGTATAGAGAGCGTGGGCGATCGCCACTTTGGGTCGAGTTCCCGTTTTGAGTTGGGGCAGCGCCGCCGGATTCCACGGCACTCCCAGCTTGGCGCAGATGCGCTCCAGATCTGTCGCCAGAGATTCGTAGCGAATCACCTCATCCAAACAAAACTGCCCGTCGATCAAATACTTGTTGCGGTCGATGGGCGGGCCGTGCGTCATCAGCCAATGCTCAAAGGCGGCGGCATCGCTGCTGGGCGAATCGGGTGCAGAGGGCGCGTGCGATCGCCCAAAGTAAAAGGCTGAAATCGCCTTTTCGTAAGGATTGCGAATGACGCAAAACTTGAAATAGCGCGTCCAGAGGTCTTCGCCCAACTGTTCCCGAATCTGGGCGGCGGGCATGTGGTTCCACCAGCGGCAGCCTTCTGGCTTGCCCGGCCCTCGATAGCCCACAATGCCCGCCGCCGATACCGATTCCTCACGCACGCGGGCCAGGTTTGCCGCACCCTCTTCTACACAAAACGGCTCAAAGTAAGCCTCCACAGAGGTACTCGCCGTCTTCAGCGTTTTCGTGTAGATAAATTGGTGACCGTGGCTGACCAGCATCCCGCATCCTGGAAATCTGCAAACTTGAACTGGCCAAGCTTACACTAGGCGGAGGATGAACGGGTAGCGGTAGCGCGTTTCGGGATTGCTAAGGCAGGCGAAAATTGCCACAATGGGCAGAATCAAGTTGACCAGCCCCAGGATTGGGAACAGGAGAAAGCCGACCAAAACGATAGAAAGCACCCCCACAACTAGCCACCATAGCCACATATTGATGTGGAAGTTGATGGCTTCTTTTGCATTCTCCTTGACCACTGGATCGTCTGAAACGAGCAGGATAGCGATGGGAATGCCGATGGAAACAACCAGGGCGTTGATAAAAATCGACCCATGACACAGGGCTGAAAGAATTTTTCGCTTATCTGAATTATCTGAGCTTTGCATGTCGTTTTACCTTGCGACAGCTACATCCTACCGTTTTTGCTGGCTGGGATCATGCAGACGGAGGGGAGGTTTTCCGTAACCAGGAGGGCGTGTTTTACGGGCCGCTTGGCTTGCGGAATAGCGGAGGTGGCTAGTGGGTCGGCTAGCGGGTCGGGTCAGGGGTCTGGATTCGCATACTTAGGTCCAGCCAGGGGGAGCGGGTGATGGGGGCGCTGCTGGAAAGATAGTCTACGCCAGTTTCGGCGATCGCCCGGATCGTCTCCAAGGTAATGTTGCCCGATGCTTCGATTTTGATGCGCGGGTTCGTGCGGCGAATCATCCGCACTGCCTCCCTCATCTGTTCCACGGGCATGTTGTCTAGCATGATAATGTCTGCGCCGTGTTCGAGGGCTTCGGCAACCTGCTCCAGGGTTTCGGTTTCCACTTCCACTGTCAGCGGATAAGGAATGCGGGCCCGCGCCTGGGCGATCGCCGCTGCAATGCTCCCTGCTGCCGCAATGTGGTTATCTTTGATCATCACGCCATCGTCCAGCCCCAAGCGATGGTTCACCGCGCCCCCTGCCTGCACTGCGTATTTTTCCAATACTCGCAGGCCGGGCGTGGTTTTGCGGGTGTCTACCAGTTGGGCGGGCAGGTCGGCAATTTGCGCGACGTATTTGCTCGTCAGGGTGGCAATGCCGCTTAGCCGCATGGCCAGGTTCAGCGCCACGCGCTCCCCCGTCAGCAGGGCATCCAGCGGGCCGGTGATTTGGGCGATAACGCGACCGCGATCGCACCACTCGCCATCCTGCGCCAGCGCCTTGAACTGCACGGCTGGATTGAGTAAGTAAAATACTCGCGCCGCCATCGGCAGCCCCGCCACTACGCCCGCTTCTTTGACGACCCACTGCGCCTGGCCCTGGGGAGCGCCCTTGGGAAATAGGGATTGCGTTGTGCGATCGCCCCGCCCAATGTCTTCTAGGAGCCAGTCTTGCAGCAGCCGATCGAGCAACACGGTAGGGGGCAGGAGGGCGATCGCGCTGCCTGGGCTGGGAGGGAGCAGTTCAGAGTGCTGCATAGGAGTTTGGGCTAAGCCTCCGCCGCTGCGGGGTGGGGAGCGGCGCTGAGGGCATCCAGCATGTCCAAAACCTCCCGCTCGAAGGCAACCTGGGCGCGGTTGGTGCGGCCGCCGACGTAGAGTGTTTTGCCCTGCTGCAACGCCCACACCTGCGAGTGCGATACATAGCTCATCAGGACGCTGATCATCAGTAGCCCAAAGCCCGTGTAGACGACGGGAATGCCCGGATCGGCTTTGATTTGCAGCCCCGTGCTGCCCACCAGTTCGGCAATGGTCAGCCGCACACCGTTGACTTCGGTCGCCATGCCCGCCCGCACGGTGGAAATCAGTTGCCCGTCCTGGTCGTATACCAGTACCGTTCCCTTCAGGTCTTTGGCGATCAGCGATACGCCTTCGCTGAGGTCGGGCTTGGTGGGCAGCCAGGTTCCCCAGAGGCGACCCGCGCCGCCCGTATCGAGTTGCCCCATCGGGATTTGCAAAATCGGGCTGTTGTTAAGCTGCACACGCACGGCGGCGATCGCCCAGTCGGCTTGATAGAGCGTCACGCCCCTATAGCGCAGCGGCTCATTGACGTGGATGGTCTTTCGCTTCACTTCCTGCCCCGCAGCATCCAGCACCGACAGGTCGGAATAAAACTGGTCAATGTTGCCCTCTGGCGTGTAGTCGATCCAGAAGCGGTTCACGCGCACAGACCAATCCTTGGGAATTTGCGGCGCTGCCCAGGGGCCCGCATCAAAGATATTTTGAATGGTAAAGGTTTCGCCGCTGGGAATCATCTCCTGGGCAAAAAAGCCCGTCATTGCGCCCCAAATCGACCCCAGCAGCACCAGAATCATGCTGGCATGGACGATGATCGGCCCGATGCGTCCGACAAGTCCCTTCCGCGCATAGAGGCGATCGCCCTCGCGAAATAGCCGATAGCCCTTGCGTTGCAGCAGCGGCTCCAGCCCGTCGAGGGTTGCGGCATCGACTTCGGCGCTCATGGCCAGCTTCTCAAACTGACGCGGCTGGGTATAGTAGCTCCACTTTTGCGCCGCCTTGAGGGTGGGAAACTGGCGGGTGAAGGTGCAGGCGATCAGGCTGGAGCCGAAGAGAATCAGCAGCGCTAGAAACCACCAGGTGCGATAGACGTGATCCAGCCCTGCCGCCAGAATCACCTTCCAGGTCAAAAAGCCAAACAGGGCCGGGCTTTCGGGATAGTTTTCTTGATAAAACGCCAGCGATTGCCCCTGCTCGATCACCGTGCCGGAAATGCTGAAGAGGGCGATCGCCAGCAAAAGCACAATCGCCAGCCGCAAATCCGCCAGCAGCGGCAGCAAATCCCGCTGAAAGTATTGGCGGGGCAGGTCTTTCCAGGGAGTCGAGGGGGTAGAGTTTAGAGACATGAATCCAAAAGCGCGATGGGCAAGATTCTGACTAGCGCGGGCGGCGAGTTGCCAACCCCAATTGCCTAATACGTTGCCCAATTACGTTGCCCAATTACGTTGCCCAATTACGTTGCCCAATTACGCTGCCCAACAGTTACTCAATGTTTACTCAATATAATGAGTGTAGACTAAACGCTTTCCAAATCTGCCCCATGAGCGCACCCGTTGACCTGCTTGCCCGCATCACTCAAACGCCAGGTCAATGCGGCGGTCGTCTCTATATCCGGGGGATGTAGAGCATCACTCGATGACAATCTCACGAATTGCGTTTGCTTCTGAAACGGAGTCGCTGGGCGCTTCGGTGCCATCGCCAAACCAGTCGATTACTTTTTGCTTGGCGGCTGCTTTGACTTCGGGCGTAATGGCTAGGGCCACTGCACCCAAGGCGGCGGCTAATGTACTCAGGTCATCTGCGTAACCTGTGAACAGGACAAAATCAGGAATCGCATCTGTCGGCAGAATAAAATAAGCCAGAGCAGAGTAAATCACCGTTTTGGCCCAGAGGGGGGTTTCGGGCTGCTGGGCGGCAAAGTAAAGCGTCAGCGCTTTTTCGACGACTTCGCGCCCTGCGTAGAGGGCTGCCCGCTGGAGCGATCGCCAAAATCCCTGTTCCGAAAACCCACGCGCCATGTTTGAAAACCTCACTCTGAAATCTTGACCCTCAGGCACTAATCCGCACTAATCCGCACTAATCCGCACTGATCCTGAGTATAGCGCTGGCGTTGAGTCTGTGTGTGGAGCCGTGGGGCGGATGCTGGAGGGGCAGTATACCTAGGGAATTAATATACCCAGGGAATCAATATACCCAGGGAATCAGTCGCTTGACGCGGGTTTTGTACTCGGCGTAGTCGGGATACTTTTCCTGGAGCCAGGTTTCTTCTTTTGCGGCCTTGGCGTTAAAAAAGATAAAGAAGACCAGCGCCGCCAGCAGGTGCGTCCCGCTGAGCCGATAGAGGGCGATCGCCAGCACGGCAAAAATCACGCCGCTGTAGATGGGATGGCGCACAATGCGGTACACGCCCGTTTGCACCAGTTGCCCATCCTCTCGCGGGTAGGGCAGCGGGGTCAGGCTTTGGCCCAAGTCCAGCAGCCCTTTGCCCAAAAATATAGCGGCAGTGAGCGCACACAGAGCGGCGATCGCCCACAGTCCGTAACGCAACGGCGGCTCAATCACCAGCCCTGGCACAGGCACGGTTGGCAAAACCAGCAGCCCCAGCAGCAGCACCGCCTGCACAATGACCCAATATTCGCCCTTTTTGCCTTGCCACCAGTCCTCGCGGCTAAATCCCCAGTCGGTAAGCGGTTTCATAAACATGGGTCGGAATTACGGCGTGGATCAATGACTTGCCGAAATTGCTGAGAAGCAGAATGGCTAAGAACCATTGATCCTTATTGTCGATCCTACCGCGAAACCGATGGCAGGGGCCTGGGGCAGAGGGTAGAGAGGTATGCCGGGTTAGAGACCCGCTCCATTCGTGTAGGCATTGCCGTTTTGATGACCATTGCCGTTCAAGTGGCCGTTCCCGTAGTCGTTTGGGTGATCATTTCGATGACCCTGATGACCCTGACGATAGGCGTTCCCAAGGCTGGCCTTTGTCTCGTTGGGCAGCAGCGGCAGGTCAATGAATTCGGGCGTTTCGGCGTAGTCGGTGTAGACGGGCTGGGCCGTGAGTTCGTCGGGCACAAATTCGACCGTCACCCGCAGCCGCAGTTTGCCCTGCTGCCAGCCTGCCGAGCCAAGCTGCAAGACTTCACAATCAATGCCGTCTTGAAACCAGTTGCGATCCTGACGCATCCAGGCTTTGCTGCTGCGAAACTGGCGATCGCCCCCGAATAGGGCTTTTTGCGTCGTCAGCGAATCTGCCAGCGCATCGGGCAGCTTGGAACTGAGTGCGACATCTAGAACATGGCGTAACGTAGCGACTCGAACGGTGCCGTCTCGAAATGACAACACATCATCATCATTGAATGCCGTCATATCGAGATTATTTTGTATCGGCATGATTGCCCCCCCTTTTGCGATCGCGCATTTCCATGTCAGCTTTTACACTGCGCGGTGGGTCAGATCAGGCAAATTCTGAGGCAATCTGTCAAGACTTGGAGACGGCTTTCTGTGGGGATTTCACCGATTATTTACATTCATAGCAGAGTAATTCCATACGGAGATGCGGCGAAGGGGTAAGGGGGCTGGGGCAAGGGGACGCTGGGGCAAGGGAGCGCTGGGGCGAGGGACCCTATGAAAGCCGCTGCCAGGTTAGCTCAACGTGCGTGGAGTTTGCGCTGGGCGGCGTTTTCAGCGTGAGGCGATCGCCCTCCAGCGAAAGGATTCGTACCAAGTCTGTGCCAGTGCGGTTGGGAATGGAGGCGATCGCCACATGATGCGTGACGGTGTTGCCTGCCAGCGTGTAGGTTCCGGCGTAGGCGCTGAAGCTGGAAAATGCCTGGGCGAGTTCTGGCAGGGGCACGGCCTCTAGCTGGAAGGGGGAAGCGGGGCTATGGCTCAACGGCGGGCGATCGCCCTGGGCAAACAGAACCGTCATGTGGCCGTCGGCGGTGTAGGTCAGGCGACCGACGGGAGAGGGGCCGTAGGCTTCGGGGTCAACGCTGCCGTCTGGGGCGATCGCCCGAATCGCAACGAGCGTCCAAGTGCCCACCAGCGGATTGGGGTCATCCATCGAGCGATCGCTCCAGGGATACAAGAAACTGTCGCAAGAGCCGAACCAACGTCTCGCACTCTTGCTCTGTGGCAAACTGTGCCAGTAATGCCTGCTCTTTTTCAAACAGCACGGGCATGACCTGATCGGAAAGCCGGATGCCCTTGTCGGTCAGCTGGACAATCACCCCCCGGCGATCGCCCGGATCGCGCAGCCGCGCCACGATGCCGTCTTGCTCTAGCCGATCGATGCGGTTGGTGACTGCCCCCGACGACAGCATCAGTAGACTGTACAAATCGGTCGGCTTGAGCTGGTAGGGCGGGCCCTGTCGGCGCAACGTGGCCAGCACGTCAAACGACCACACGTTTAGCCCATACGCTGCCAGCACCGTTTCTCGGTGTTTTTCCAGCAGACGGGCAATTCGCAGCACGCGCCCCACCACGGCCAGCGGCGCGGCGTTAAGCTGGGGCGATTCTCGCTGCCACTGCATCAGAATGTGATCGAGACGGTCTTGCTCCATCTTGTAACTTTATCTCGATATTGAGAATCTTAACGCAGGATTGAAGATTGAGAAACCGACCCCCCGCAATCTTGCAACCCGTTCTGCTGTAGCGCCCTAAACTATAACGCCCCAAACTATAACGCCCCAAACCATAATCCTCTAACTGAAATAGCGGGAAGCCCCACAGTGGTCGGCAGTGGTCGGCAGTGGTCGGCAGTGGTCGGCAGTGGTCGGCAACTGTTGTCACTACATCTGCCCTCACCCTAATCCCTCTCCCAGCGGGCGAGGGACTTCCGATCCGGCTCCTCTTCTCCTTTGGGAGAAGGGGCTGGGGGATGAGGGCGATTCAGAATGCTAGATCCAACACTGCCGGGCTAATACCTATGGGCTGCGCTAACGCTGCACTGGATCGACCACGATTTCAATGCCCTCTGTCGGGCTGCCGTTGGTAATAACGCTGGTGCGCGTGGTGTTGATAAACCGCAACTGCCCGTCTACCGTGATTCGGGCCTGCACCGCGTAGGTGTAGCGGCTGTCGATCTGCGCTGGGTCATAGGGTAGCGCGAAGGCAAAGGGGACTTGGCGACCGTTGGACTCGATCGTCTGCGTGGCTAGGATGCGGGCGGGTGCGTCGGCGCGGCTGACATCCGCCAGCGACACTTCGATCAGCGCGTTGGGCGGCAGCGCAATTCGCGGCAGATAGGTAACCGTACCCGTGACGAGCGATGACTGTTGCACCATACCATTTACCGTAAGCGATTGGGTTCCTGAATTGCCGCGACAGACCCGTGCAGAAAGCGCTCCCTCGTAGGCGTAGGTCGTGCCGTCTGCATCGGTTGTGGCCGTGACGGGAACGCCATTTAGCTCCAGCCGTCCCGTTTGCCGATTGAACAGGTTCATCCGCATCGCGCCATTGCGGCTGAACAGGCGCACGGCGTAACCCGGCGTTTGGAAGAAGGAAAGTGTGGTGCCGTCGGGGAGCGTCGATGCGCCTGGGGGGGCGGGCAGCGTTTCACCAGAGGGCGGCACTTGCACCACGGAACCGTCGATGACGCGATAAAACTGTGTGACTTCCTGCGTCGGACAGCACTGGGGATCGTTGGGGCCTTGAATAATCATGTTGACGCTGATTAGCCCGTCGTCCAGAATGCGGACACGGTTGACCTGGATGCGATCGCCCAGCCCCGCCAGCATCGGCGACTCGATCGCCCCGTCCAGGTTCAGCAGCGGCGCGAGGTAAACGAAAATGCCGGAGCCGCCCGTATTCACTGCCATGATCATCACGGCATCTTGCTGGCCGTTGCCATCCAGGTCGCCAAATGCGATCTGTCCCTGCTGTCGAGACAGCACAGCATTCAGCCGCCGATTGGGATCTTCAAACTGCCCATTTTCAAAAGTAATCACGCCGACCTGCGGCTGTTCGCCCAGGGTGGGGACACTGTAGCTGGCGTTGAGGGCGATATTGAGGCGATCGCACCAGGCCCGTTTTTCCGGCGTAAACACTTCGCGGGTCAGGCAGTTATACCACGCTTCGCCTGCCTGGGCCAGCGTCGCCCTCGGCAGCGCCCCCGCAACGCCCTGACCGAGCAGCATCACGCCCAACCCCACACCCGCCCATCGGGAAAATATAGTCTTTTTCATCGTTAACATCTGTAACATCCGTGCATCAGTAACCAGGCATTCATCAACAGGTCAACCCAAATTCAACCTAAGTAGAACTCACGCACTTGCGATTAAATTTTCTGGGTTTTGGACGATTTTTCGTGGACGCAGCCCGCGAGAAATCGTCCAACTGCGTAAGTCCTACCAAGGTCAATTCAAGGTCAATCCAAGATTGACTCACTTTTGAACGATAACAGGGAATTTTCTATGGATAACCAGAAGTTTCCGTTTTTGCAACGCCCAGTGATGTCGATTGTTGTCGATTGTTAAGAAATTACGCTAGCGGAATCGTCGGATGAGGGCTGAAAGTAGCCAATACAGGATGGAAATGTTTGTAACAAAACTTCCCAGCCTGACGGCTATATCTGCTAAGTTGAAAATAGGAAGCGGGGGCGATCGCCAATCTAGGTAGATCGCAATGTCGCCGTATAAAATTTGCTCGACTGTGTTGCTGATCCCCCCGGCTAGCAGTAGTCCTAATCCCACTTGCAGGGGCAGAATCATCTCTTTTCTAAATCTGCTAAATAGCAGCGTTACGACAGCAATGATTCCCATTGAAATCAGTCGTAGCCAGAGTGTCCAGGAAGTCAAGTTTGAATCAAAAAATGAGAAAGCAGCACCAGGATTTTTCAGATAAGTGAGATGGAAAATTCCTGGTATAAGCGGCAGAGTTTTGGATAGAAGCTGTTCCTCAAAAGCCTTACGTATGAGGACTTGCATTAAAAATCCCAACACGCCGCCAGCCAGCCCAATGATCCAGACCCAGCGATTTCTAGCCCTAGTTTCTATCATGAAAGTTTTTGCCCGCAGCATCCGCTATGGTCAATTGATATATAGGTTTAATACATGGTTTTGATACATGGGTTTTAGTTCATAGTTTTAATTCGTGGCTTTGATACATAAGTTTTGATGCATGGTTTTAATATATAAAGTTGCAGGGTTGCGAATTGATACGTTGCGGATTGATACACTGATTTTAGTTTCCATGCTGCCCAGTCTTTTTGTTAGATCCAGACGAGGTTGGGGTTTAAAATTTCTGGCTGGCGATAGATTGTTTTTCCCTGTTTTAGGCGTAAATTTCAGTGGGAGCAGATGCCTCGATTTAACTCAAGATTTCAATTTGGTGAACTTAAGATTTTGATTTGGAACTGCCTATGACTCGCACTCTAGAAAAGTCTCAAGCTCAATCTTGGCACGCGCAACCCGCCGACCTCGTAGCGCGATCGCTCGACGTTGATCCCCGTCTTGGCCTATCGGCTGATGAGGTGGTCCGGCGGCGAGAACGGTATGGCCCCAACGAACTCAAGGCAGCGCCAGGGAAGAGTCCGCTGGTGCGGTTTTTGCTGCAATTTCATCAGCCATTGCTCTACATTTTGCTGATTGCGGGGACGGTCAAGGCGTTTTTGGGATCGTGGGTAAATGCCTGGGTGATCTGGGGTGTGACGCTGATTAACGCCATCATCGGCTACGTGCAGGAGGCGAAGGCAGAAAGCGCGATCGCTGCGCTGGCGGCGACCGTGCAAACCGAGGCGACGGTGGTGCGCGACGGGCAGACGGTGCAGGTGTCGTCGGCGGAACTGGTGCCGGGGGACGTGGTAAAGCTGGTGTCGGGCGACAAGGTTCCAGCAGATTTGCGGCTGGTGACGGCGCGAAATTTGCAGATTAGCGAGTCGGCGCTGACGGGCGAGTCGGTGGCGGTGGAAAAGTGCATTGACCCGATGGCGGAAGATGCGCCGCTGGCGGATCGGCGGAACATGGCCTACGCGGGCAGCTTTGTGACTTCTGGACGCGGGCGCGGCGTTGTGGTGGCGATCGCCAACGACACCGAAACCGGGCGCATTTCCCAACTCATGCAGCGGCAGACTAACTTATCTACGCCGCTCACCCGCAAGTTTGAAAAATTCAGCAAAACGCTGCTTTATTTTATCCTGGCGGTGGCAGCGCTGACTTTTGTGGTAGGGCTGGGCTATGGTAATCCCTGGCCAGATATGTTTGAGGCGGCGGTGGCGCTGGCGGTGAGCGCGATTCCCGAAGGGCTGCCTGCGGTGGTAACGATTACGCTGGCGATCGGCGTGTCGCGGATGGCCCGCCGCCATGCGATTATCCGCAAGCTGCCTGCGGTGGAGGCCCTGGGCAGTGCTACTGTCATCTGTTCGGACAAGACGGGCACGCTGACGGAAAACCAGATGACCGTGCAGGAAATCTATGCAGGCGGGGCGGCGTTTTTTGTGACGGGGACGGGCTACAGTCCAGTGGGCGCGATTCAGCCCGTGGAGTCTGGTCAGCCAATGAATCCGGCGCTGACAGAATGCTTGAAGGCGGGGCTGCTGTGCAATGAGTCTTATCTGGAGCAGGACGATGGCCAGTGGCAGGTGATTGGCGATCCGACGGAGGGGGCGCTGATTGTGTCGGCACAAAAGGCGGGCTTTGAGATGGCAACGCTCAAGGCAGAATTGCCCCGCATCGATTTCATTCCGTTTGAGTCGGAACATCAATACATGGCGACGCTGCATTCGACGGGTGAAGGCGATCGCCTGGTGTATGCAAAGGGATCGGTGGAGGCGATTCTCTCTCGCTGCGATCGCGCTTTGTCTGCCAGTGGGACACTCCAGCCGCTGGATGTGGCTGCTATTCAGCGCCAGGTCGAGTCTATGACTGAGGCAGGAATGCGGGTGCTGGCCTTTGCCACAACATCTCTGGCGCAAGACACGCTTGACCCGCCGGATATTGACACTGGCCTGACGTTTCTGGGCTTGCAGGGGATGATCGATCCGCCGCGCCAGGAGGCCGTGCGAGCAGTGCGAGCCTGCCAGTCTGCGGGCATTCAGGTGAAGATGATCACGGGCGACCACATTGGCACGGCAACGGCGATCGCCCGCCAGATCGGGCTACAGAAGGATGGACAGGTGCAGGCCTTTACGGGGCAAGCCCTGGCGGAGATGGACGATCGGCAGCTTGCCAATGCAGTGGAAGACGGCTCGGTGTTTGCCCGCGTTGCGCCAGAGCAAAAGCTGCGGCTGGTAGAAGCCTTGCAGGCTAAGGGCAACGTGGTGGCGATGACGGGCGACGGCGTGAACGATGCCCCGGCGCTGCGGCAGGCGGATATTGGCACGGCAATGGGGCGGGCAGGGACGGAGGTGGCGAAGGAAGCCGCTGACATGATCCTGACGGATGACAATTTTGCCTCCATCGAAGCGGCGGTGGAGGAAGGGCGGACGGTCTATCGGAACCTGCTGAAGGCGATCGCCTTTTTGCTGCCCGTGAATGGGGGCGAGTCGATGTCGATTTTGATCAGCGTGCTGCTGAATCGGGCGCTGCCGATTTTATCGCTGCAAGTGCTGTGGATGAATATGATCAACTCTATCGCCATGACCGTGCCCCTGTCCTTTGAACCCAAGTCGGAGCGGGTGATGCAGCGTCCGCCGCGCAACCCCCGCGAGCCACTGCTCAACCGCAAGCTGCTGATGCGCGTTTTACTCGTGTCGCTGTTCAACTGGATTGTGATTTTTGGCGTGTTTGAGTGGATTCATCAGACTACGGATAACATTGTGCTGGCGCGGACGATGGCGATCCAGGCGCTAGTAGCAGGGCGGATTTTTTACCTGCTGAGCATCAGCGAATTGGGGCTGGGACTGGTGGATAAGCTGCGCGGCCGGGTGCAGCAGATTCCGCCCGCTCCGGCCGTATTGGCGGGCATTGCCGGGGCGATCGCCCTGCAAGTTCTCTTCAGCCAGTGGAGCGTGATGAACCGCCTGTTTGCCACTGCGCCGCTAAGCCTAGAGCAGTGGGGCATTTGTCTGCTGATTGGGGTGCCGATGATTGGCGTGGCGGCGATCGCCAATCGGCTGCATCCGCCGGAGTAGGGAACCCGGTGGGGTTTGGAGCTTGGAGTTTGGAGTGGCGATTTTGGATTGCCCGCAGGAAGCCTAATCAAAAGGGCGATCGCGCTTCCATGCGGAAATGGCGATCGCCCTTTCGTTTGTATCCTTTTGCCGTTTGCAGTGTGCTACTGCTTCACCTCGATCCGTCGCCAGTCTCCGGAGCCGTCTGCGTGTTCCACATAGCCGTTGATCACCACATCACCTGTGCTGTATACGTTGACGCTGCGGATCTCCAGCGTTTCCCGCTGCCCAGTACAGGCATTGATCAGTTGAATCTGAAACCGTAGCTCACCATTGGTATCCATTTGCTGACGAATGTTCATTAGCGAATCCATTGTCTGATCCACAAACTGGAAGTTGCACCGGAGGCTATCGTCTCTTCCTTCCAAAGCAAAAGCGGAACTGCTCACCAAAATCGAAACCACTGGGGCAAGGGCCAGCGCAGCAATGTGAAACGTCTTCATAGGTGAACGCAAGAGGAGTGTATGAGGTATTTGAGCGGAACCGTTACACCTGCAAAATACCTGTGTAACTCATCCGGTTTCCGACACTAGCTCACCAGTTCATAGAGTCTTTACAGGGCGATCGCGCTTCATGTTCAGGAAATGGCGATCGCCCTGTCGTTTAAGTTGCAGTCTTGCTGCTACTTCATCTCAATCCGTCGCTAGTCTGCCGAGCCGTCTGCCTGTTCCGCTTCCACGTCGCTGACAATCACTCCACCCCCCGCGCTGTACACGTTGACGCTGCGGATCTCCAGCGTTTCCCGCTGTCTAGTGCAGGCATTGACCCGTCAACTTGGCGAGTGATTCCAAAAGTTCATAAAATTCATCAATTTTGAGCCAGCGTGACTGTGGATGCATGAGGAAGCCACCTGGGGTGGTAGATTTTACAGGCAATGGTTTTTTACTATGCTGGCAGGATTTAGTTTTAATATGCTAGCAGGATTGAGTACAGATAGGGCGATTCTTCTCAGGTGGATCTGTCTCAGAGGTGTAGGTAAACAAATGGACGAAGGGCTGGCGTTGAGTCGAGAGAGTCATGCATGAGACAGGCAATGGCAACCGTCCGAAGCGTGGGCAGGGCAATTGTTGAAGGGAGCGCTACGGGAGTGGTGCTGTGGGCCGCCGCTGGATTCGTGCTGGTGTTTCCAGGGCGGCACCGGGCGATCGCCCAGGCAATCCCCGACGGGGCTACTCCACCTGTTGTGTTGCCGCCAGATGCCGAATCGCGCCCTTTCCCCATCGAGCAGCCGCGAGACACGCCGCCGCTGCCCGTCGAAGTGCCTGCCGAGCCGTCGCCGCCCGTGCTAGACCCCAGTTTGGGAGGGCCAGCTTCAGATCCGGCAGTGCCGCTGGTGCGCTTTCGGGTGGATGAGATTATCGTGACGGGGAACTCTATCCTGCACGACGAGATTGCCGAAGCCATTCAGTGCTGTGTGAATCGGGACGTGACGTTTGAAGAACTCGTCGCGCTACGCAGCGCCATCACGCAACTGTATATCGACCGGGGCTTCGTCACGTCGGGCGCGTTCCTGCCGAATAACCAGGATGTTCGCAGCGGCGTGGTCGAGATTCGAGTTGTGGAAGGGGAACTGGAAGACGCTATTCAAATCACGGGCTTGCAGCGGCTGAATCCGAGCTACGTGCGATCGCGCCTTCGCTTAGCCGGAAAAAAACCGTTAAACCAGCGGGATCTGGAGCGGGCCCTGCAACTGCTGCAAATTGATCCACAGATTGAATCGGTGGATGCAGAACTGACGGCGGGCAGCGTTCCCGGCCGCAGCCTGCTGGCGGTAAATTTGCAGGAAGCGTCGCCGTTTTCTGCAAATATCGGCGCAGACAACTATCAGTCTTCTAGCATTGGCTCGGCGCAGTTCAGCGTCTCTGCCAGCTATAGCAATCTGCTGGGCGCGGGCGATCGCCTCTTCGCTAGCTACGGACGCACCGACGGGCTAAATCTGTATAACCTTGGCATCAGCCTGCCCGTCAATCCCCGCGACGGCACGATTACCCTCAGCTACAACACCAACGATAGCCGCATTATCGAAGATGCGTTTGAGGATTTTGACATCCGCAGCGAGGCCGAAACCTGGTCGCTCCAGTTTCGCCAGCCCCTCTCGCGCAGCGTGAATCAGGAATTTGCCCTTGGCGTGGGTTTGGATTTGCGCCGCAGCCAGACGTTCATTTTGGGCGATCGCCCCTTCAGCTTTTCGCGCGGCACAGAAAACGGCGAATCCAGGGTGACGGCGCTGCGGTTTTTTCAAGACTGGGTAGAGCGCGATCGCCTCAGCGTGTTGGCGGCTCGGTCAGAGTTTAGCGTTGGGCTGGATGCCTTTGGCGCAACGGTCAACGACAGCGGCACCGACGGGCTGTTTGTCAAATGGCTGGGGCAGTTTCAATGGGTGCGGCGCTTTTCGGGGCGATCGCTCTTTCTGGCACGGCTCAATGCCCAACTCACGCCCGACTCGCTGCTGTCGGTCGAGCGGATTGGGCTGGGCGGCTTCGACACGGTGCGCGGCTATGCCCAAAACCAAATTGTGGCCGACAATGCCCTCTGGGGGTCTCTCGAAGCCCGCTTTCCCCTGCTGCGAAACTCCAACCGCCTGACGCTGATTTCATTTTTGGATGCGGGCCATGCGTGGAACATCGACCTGGATGATCCGGAGGATGACTTTCTGCTAGGTGTGGGCGCAGGGTTGCGCTGGGAGGCATTGCCCAATCTGGTGGTGGGGCTAGACTATGGGCTGCCGCTAATTGATGCCCAGTCTCAGGGCGACTCGCTGCAAGATAACGGATTCTACCTGTCGGTGCGCTACTTCCCGTTTTAGCTCGTCGCGCCAGGAGATCGCGAATATGGCGACCTAGAAGTGCATTACGAGTTGCATTACTACGAGTTGCATTACTTAGTGTCTGCCGCAGTTAGTTTGTGCCGCAGAGAAAGGAAGACGAGATCAGGGAATTCTGAGCCATGATCTGTTAAGCCTCGCTAATCCTCAATGGCATCGAGGGACGCAACAAAGCCAAGGGGAAAAGACGGCTCCGCAAGCTGCGTAGCATAGGCGGCTGTGAGAAACGGGCGATAGTCCTCATTTCCAGCGACATGGGTCTGGAAAAATGCCAGCGTCAGGGCGTGGTGATAGCGCTCGGAGATGGCTTTGATGTCTTCCCAGGAGGGGCGAGTCGTGGGGCGGTCTGACCCAGAATCTCCGCCAGCCGTGCGGCCGGCGATTTCGTAGCTGATGCGGGCGTGGGGCAGTCCTTTGGTCAGCACGAAATAGCGCTCTGCCTGGGGCGTGGAGGGGGTAAGCTGCTGAAACGAGGGAACCTGTTCTTCGAGCAGGGGCGTTAGCAAGTCTTCGTCGGACGCTTCCCACAGCAGAGGCACGTCAATTTGCGAGAGACCCGTTCCAAACAGGCTCTTGCCAAAGGGCAAGAAGGCATAGACCGCCTTGATGCGAGGATCGCGCAGGTTGGGCGGCGGCGGGGCTTCGAGCGCCTGACACTGATACAGCAGCGAAATATTGAGAATGAACGAATCGGACTGGCAGGCCGGCTCCAGCGACGAAAGCTGTATCTCTGCGCCCGCCAGGGAAAAGGCGGTCGTGCCGCCAAAGGAATAGCCAAACGCCCCTACTCGCTCTAGGTCGATGCGTTGGAATTGCCCCTGCTGCTGCATTTCGCCCAACGCATCTAGCAAAAAGGAGATATCCAGCGGGCGATTGGCAAACTCGGCGGGGTCAAAGTTTTCTCGGTGCAGCCCGTCGTAAAAATCCTGGAGGCGATCGCGATCGCTCCCCGGATGATCGGGAATGGCCACCGCAAAGCCGTGGGATGCCAGATGGCTGGCCAGCCGCGTAAAGCGATCGCGCCGTGCGCCCAGCCCGTTCGACACGACGATCAGCGGCGCGGGCCTATCCACCGCTGGCAGGTACAGGTCTACCACAAGCGGGCGATCGCGCTGAGCATCTACCAGCCGCAGCGTTTGTGATTGGAACGCGACGGAACCGGGCTGGCGCGGGTCGATGGGCGGCAGGGTTCGCAGCACGTCGGCTTCAGTCTGGGCGATCGCCCGCGTTGCGTCAATCACCTGATTGGTTACGACTGCCGTGCGTTGCAGCAGCCCCCCCAGTCGCCGCTGAAAGGCGAGAGCCTGCCGCAGGTCGATCTGCATATCCACGGGCAAATTCCGCAGAAAGCTCAGCACGCTAAAGCCGTCCGGGTCTGCCGCCGCCAGGATGCCCGCGCTCCGCAGGCTGCCCGCGCCGTTTTTCCCAGATGCCGTCCGCAGTAGCCCTCCTACCTCTTGCAGCAGCCGCTCTCCCGACCGGGTGTAGCTAAACTGCGACACCATCATCAAGTCCACGTCATAGGTGGCGTTAAGGGTGTTTTGAAGCTGCGATCGCTGATGGGGCGCAAGCCGCTTGAGATAGAACCTGAGGCGGGGGTCGTCGCCTGTTTTGCCAAAGTTCTCAATTGCCTGCACTGGAACATTAAGGCGGAGCGGGCCATAGCGCAGGTAAATTTGGGTGGCGGCCCAGCCGGGAAGCGCGGTTCCCATGATTCCGACAGCGCTGATTCCCAGAGCGCTCAGCAGCGCCAGAGCCGTGTAGCGACGAACTCCTCTCATCCGATGCCAGTGTGCCAAATCGACTGATTGCCAAATCGACACTTCATTCTAGTCGCGATGCGGATCGGGTGTCAGGTGCCAGTCTGGTACAAAGTCAAAATCCACCAAGACCTGAAGCGTTGCGGGATGGGGTTCGGGGTCGGCTTCGCTCCACAGATCTACCGCAGCGCCCTCCAGCAGCAGATGCACTTCGGGTACAGCGGTTTCGATTTGCTGCATTACATGCTCGGTCAGTTGTGCCAAGGGCGTGGGCTGTTGCAGCGAGAGCGGCGGCAGGGCCGCCTCGGGCTGGGCCTCAAACGCCAGGTCGCCCGCTTGCAGCACCACGTCCGCCGCCAGCGGAAACACCGTCGGTTCCGGCATTTGCCCCGTTGCCAGGTCAATGTACCAGTCCATTTCCGGCGTTTGCAGCTTCAGCGTCACCAGCAGCCGCAGCGTGCCTGCATCCCACGGTGCTTCCGGTTGCAGCATTCGCACCTTCACGCCGCCGAGGAGCTGCATCATTGCTGGGCTACTGCGGCTGAGGCTCCACAAGAGGCGCGATCGCAGGCGATCGCCCGGCATCCGGTCTTGCCAGCGGTCGATCGGCGCAAACAGCGGCGAGTAAGTCTGTAAATCCAGCAGCAGGCAGGCATCCGCAACCAACCGTGGCACCACCTCTTCCGCAGGCAGCGGGAAGACGGCTTCGGACACCATGCGACAGCCGCTCAGATGCAGGGCTTGGTGGGCGAGCGCATAGTCTCTCAGGTGGGTGCAATAGCGCTGGAGCCAGGCCCCCGGCGTGAACTGAAGGGTAGTCGGTAGGGGTTCCTCATCGTTCGACGGTAGCGCATCGGGCGGTTCCGAAGCCCCAGCCGCCGCACCATTCGGCAACTCCGGCGAGGCGGGCAGTCCACCGGGTACAAACTCTAGCTCTAGGTGCAGGCGCAGCGTTGCGGGCTGCCAGTCATATTCCGGCAGCAGCAGTTGAATCGGCAGACCCACCAAGAGCGGCGACAGGGCCGGCGTGACCAGTTCCACCTGCTGGGCGATCGCTGTCAGGATTTGCCCAGCCGTGAGCGTGCCGGAAACCGCTGTGCCATCGAGTTCGTAGACCTGGGCATCGGGCGACAGGGGCGATCGCCCTGGCTGATGCATCACCAGGTCATGGCGCTGGCTGCCGTCCTCAGCGTGTAGCTCTAGCACCGCCGCCAGCCGCAGCCGCCCCCGCTGGCGCACCGCCCCTGCCGGAGCCACCGTCGCAGCCACACTTTCCAATAGCCGCATCGTCTCTACGGCGCTGCGGGCCAGCCCCCACAGCAGCCGGGGGGTGAGGCTGTCGAGCGTGCAGTAGGGGGGCCACAGGGGGGCCGGTTTGGGCGAGTCGGCCGCCTCGATGGGAAACGTGCGATCGCCCGCCTCGGCAGCCAGCGCGTCCGACGTTTCTAGCGCTTCTAACAGGTCACAGGCTTCGTCGGCCACATAGGGGGCGATCGCCTCTGGGGTCGGCAGCGTGTTTGCATCCCAGCCGTTTTCGGGCGATCGCACCTCGTCTACCAGCGCCATCAGCGTTTGCAGGGCCCGCACCACCTGCCCCGATGCCACCCGATCGGCAGCGTCGGGCATCGGCAACTGCAAAATGGCCGCCGTCAGCAGGTGGGGCGAGGCCAGCGCAGAGTTTGGAGGTGCAGCAGTAAAAGACACCATGAGCGGATCGGGGGATGGGGTGAGGTTGGGCGCTTGTTCTCAGAATGCCCAGGGCGATCGCAGCACTAGAGATGGCCGTGTGAATTTTTGCAGCGTGAAATTTTGCAGCGTGAAATTTTGCAGCGTTGCACATCCCATAGCACATCCCATAGCCCAGGCAATCGCCATCGTTTCGCGGGTGTCCCCAGCGTTTCGACTATTCCGGTTCCATCACCTCCACCACGCCCGTCTCCCCGTCCAGCCACACCCGCTGGCCCGATCGAAGCCGCTGCGTGGCGCTGGCCAGGTTCATCACGGCGGGAACCTGGTATTCGCGGGCAACGATCGCCCCGTGGGAGAGCCGCCCTCCAACTTCGGCAATCAGCCCGCCCACCTGCGCCAGCAGCGGGGCCCAGCCTGCGTCGGTGTAGGGCACGACGAGGATGTGAGAGCGGTCGAGGGGCGGCGCGTCTTGGGGCGATCGCACCACCACGACCGTCCCTACCGCCACGCCAGGGCTGGCCCCGATGCCGATCAGTCTGCTGAGGGCGGGCTGTTGTGGCTGGGCCACCGGGCGCGGCGGCTCGTGGCCGTAGGCCAGCAGGGGAATCATCGTCTGCTGGGAATCTTCCTCGAAGCGCGATCGCCGCTCCTGCACCCGCCGCTTTACCAAACCCCAATCGGCATCCTGTTCCCTCACCAGCGCCCGAATTTCCGAAATTTCCAGGAAGAAAATATCGCCAGCCGCGTCCAGCAAGCCGTCAGCCAGCCAGCGCTGCTCCAGCGCCACAATGCTCCAGCGCAGGTCTGCCAGCAGGCGATTGTAAACCTCAGCCACGCGCCCCTTGAGGTCGAGCCGCTGCTGGACGGTTCGCACCTTGGCAGCAGGTGGTCTAGACTGCGACGCAGCGGGTATGGTCGCAGGCGGGTCAAGCTGGGCAAATTGGGCAAGCTGGCGCTGCACAGCCCGGGGAGCCTCGCGCCAGGTCGGAACGGCGATATCTGTCCCCACCTCGCTGAGGTAGCCATAGCGGTCGAGGAACTGGTCAAACTGGTGGAGAATGTCCCGTCCCGCCGGGGTTTCCCCAAGCTGCATTAACAGCACGTTGGGGTCAGCAGGGGGCGCGGGCAAGTGCGATCGCACTTGTTGGGCCAGGGTTTGGAGCGATCGCACGGCCGCCACCTCCGGCATCACGCTGTTATCGAGCGCCGCTTCATCCACCCGGAACAGGGCGCGTCGGGCGGCAAATCCCAGCGGCGCAAGGATATTGAAGTAGGTGGCGGGGCGCAGCATTTCCAAAATCTGGTCGATGCGATCGAGCAGATCGGCAGAGGCCAGCGAGTCGGCGGGCTGGGCGGCCAGGTCGGCCAGCGCCGGGGCAAACTGCTGGCGATCGCACTGGGCAAACTCTTTCAGCAGTCGTCGTTCGCGCTGCACCAGCCGCAGCAGTCCAGGCAAGTTTCGCAGCGTAGACCCCAGCGGCGGCTTGTTGAACTTTGCGCCGCGGGTGAGAAATTCCAGGCTCTCGGCAGGTAGCCCCATCCGCCGAAAAATATCGCCCAGCAGGGTCGCATTAAAATAGGCGGCAGAGTGGTGCAGCGTCGCCGTTTCCTCAAAGTCCAGCCCCTGAGCGCGGTTCCCCAGCACAATGGTAAAAATTTCGCCCCACACGCCGCAGGTCAGGGGTCGGTTAATCGACCAGGTGAGCGGCCGGATAAAGCCAGGAATCACCTCGGCGGCAATCTTGCGCGTCCAGATGGGCAACAGCGTCGTAATCGGCCGCGCCTGCAAAATCCACACCTGCTGCCCGTCATAGCTCCATTCCACATCCTGCGGAACGCCGTGAAACTGGGCTTCGATCTGCCGCGTCAGCAGCGCCACCCGCCGGATCACCGCCAGCGGCACATCGCCCGTTCCTTCCACCAGGAAGGCTTCAGGGTCGGGGGTGTCCTCTGGCAATTCCGGCAGCCACACGCGGTAGGACTCCGGCGTGACCCGACCCGACACCACCTGATCCGCCCGCCCTGGCAGCGCCTCGATCACCACCGCCTCGCCCTGCCGCTGGATGGGGTCGCGGCTAAAGGCCACCCCGGAAAACGCCCCCGCCACCTGCCGCTGCACCAGCACCGCCATGCCCCCCTCGGCGCTGCCTTGTCGCTGGCGATATTGCACCGCCCTGGGCAGGTTGTAAGACCCCTGACAGCGCAGAATCGCCTGCTCTAGCGCGGGCGGACTGGTGATATCCAGAAACGACTCGTATTGCCCCGCTGCCGAAGCCGTGTCCGAATCTTCGCCAATGGCAGAAGAACGCACCACCAAGGGCGCATCGGCGCTGGGCGAGAGGGCAGTCAGCAGCGGCGCGGGGTCGTCTCCCGGTGGCAGCACCCACCCATCGGGCACGGCATAGCCCAGGCGCTTGAGGATGGCCAGGGTGGCGGCTTTGGAGCCGACTTTTTCCGGCGAGAGGGCCTGATCCAGGGACAGTAAGGCGCGATCGCCCCGAAAAAACTGAAACACGCGCTTCGATTCCTCCTGAGCTTCCTCTGCCGATAGATCCAGATCATCGGGAATTTTTTGGTAAATCCACGCCAGCAGCAGGCTGAGCAATGCGGTGACGGCGACCCGCTTGCCGCTGTAGGGATGCAGCAGCGCCACCAGGATCGGCAGCAAAACGAGGACGCTGAGCTTGCCAAGCGTGCGATCGCGCAACACAGTAAACCCAATGCCGCCGATCAGCGCCACCAGCCCCGCTGCCACCGGGTCATGCAGCAAAAAGCCCCACACCACGTTCGTCGTGCCCGCGCCGCGCCCGCCCCAATAGCGCCCCATCACCAGCGCCATCAGCGCCACCACCTCCCACAGCGACCCCGCCGGAAAAAACTGCCGCGCCAGCAGCACCGCCGCAATTCCCTTTGCCGCCTCCGACAGCACCGCCAGAATGCCCGCCGCCCGCCCGCCGTGATAAAACGCCGCCGACACGCTGACGTTGCCCGTGCCCAGCTTCGATAGGCGCTTCCCCGTCAGCCCCCGCACGATCCACTCGATCAGCGGCAGCGCCCCCAGCACGGGGCACAGCACAAAGATTAGAAATACGCCCCAAACTTGCATCAGCGACATCAGGCACCTTACCCAAAACGGCTGCGGTTCCGGTTCCCCCCTTGATAAGGGGGGCTAGGGGGGATCTCCGACCCCTTGAACCCGATCCGATCCCCCTTAAATCCCCCTTGAGCAAGGGGGACTTCCGGCTTTCCCCCCCTTGCTAAGGGGGGCTAGGGGGAATCTCCGACCCCTGGAACCCGATCCGATCCCCCCTAAATCCCCCTTGAGCAAGGGGGACTTTCGGACGGCGGCGATACCAGAACCCAAAATCCCAGAGTCCCGCATTCACCGGCCATAATAGAGCTAAATTTCAGAGCTAAATTTCTCTCGCCCTCCTCATGACTGGATTTGAAGCGCCGCTTGTAGCTGGACTTTCCACATTCCTGCTGGACACACTAAAGGATACTGCTAGGGAAGAATCGGGCGGCAGCCTCGCAAAGTGGCTGAACAAAGATATCGGCAAAGCAGCCCAGCAGGTCATTTACAACGCTACGAACTTACCCAACAGCGTGAGAAGGATGCTGCTGCGCTGCGCGAAAGAACGCATAGAGCGCGACCATCTGCACCAGATGATAGAGGTCATTGGGCATGAGCCAGGGCCGCAGGGCAAGCTGCACCACCTGCACCCCGGCTGCGGCAAACGACAGGCCCACCCCGCCCAATAGCCACCCTGCGGCGACCCGCTGCGCTGGGCCGACCAGAACCGCCCCCGACCCCACTAGCCCTAATATCAGCCCCACTACTAGACCCGCCACCAGCAGCATGGACAGCAGATAGTCGGCGATCGCCCCCCAAAAGGATTCCGCCTGCCATGCCCACAGCCCATACACCGCCAGCTTGCCCAGCGCTAACTGGCGCACCCAGCCCAATTTGCCCCCCGGCCCCCAGTCCGCACTCACACCAGCCACCAGCCCATAGCTGGCAACCCCCAGCGCCAGCAGCATGGCTCGCCACAGGCCCAGTGCCCAACCCGGCGGCAATGCGGCGACCCACCCGTGCAGCGTGCCGCCCAGGGCCGCAGCCAGCGCCGTGCTGCCAAAGGCCAGTATCCACCCCTTTGCAGGCTTGGGGGGTACTGCCTGTTTCAGCAAGCAGGCCGCAAAGATCAGGCATTCCAGGGCGATCGCATAGTCGGTCAGCGTGGTAATGGGTTCGCTCAGCATCATCGCACGGGGCCTGCGGGCAGTGGGTTCAGCGGGCTGGGCTGGCCAGGGCAACGCGCAACTGTTCGAGGCGATCGCCCACCAGTCGGTAATAGATCCAGTTGCCGCGCCGCTCTTTTTGCAATAATCCCGCTTCGTACATCACCTTGAGGTGGTGGCTGATGGTTGGCTGCGACAGGCCCAAGGGTTCCGTCAGTTCACACACACAGGCTTCCTGACCCGGCTGGGCCGCAATCAGGCTGAGCAGTTGCAGGCGGGCCGGTTCGCCCAACACGCGAAACAGGGCGGCAAGCCGGGCCGCGTCTTCGGGTGGTAACGCGCCCGCTAGCAGCGGAGTGCAGCAGGTTGGCACGGCAGTTGACGGAACAGATTTAGGGAAATTCATATTTCTAATATTGACACTCATCGATATAGAGTGCCAGTATATTGATGAGCGTCGATATTGATGGTCGTCAATATGAACGGCTGTCAAGATTGAATGACTGCCAAGATTGAATGACTGCCAAGATTGAATGACTGATGCCAACTTCTACTTAGGAGAAACCCGATGTCTCACGTACAACTGGCGCTGAATGTGAGCAATATTGATGAAGCCATTGTGTTCTATAGCAAGCTGTTTGGCACCGAACCTGCCAAGCGGCGGCCTGGCTATGCCAACTTTGCGATCGCCCAGCCGCCGCTCAAGCTCGTGCTAATCGAAAATCCCAACGCGACGGAACGGCTCAACCATCTAGGCGTAGAGGTGGACACGTCCGAAGCGGTGAAGACAGCGGGCGATCGCCTCGCGCAGCTCGACCTGGCCACCGTACCCGAATCGCAAACCAACTGCTGCTATGCGCTGCAAGATAAGGTTTGGGTTCACGACCCCGACGGCGCACCGTGGGAAATCTACACCGTCCTGGCAGATTCGCCCGTGCCGCCAACCGGAGGACTACACCCTGTTCCAGCGGCGGCTGCATCCCAAGACTGTGCCATGTGCAAGAGCTAGCCTCTGGCTTTTCCAGGGCTGGTTTTAAGGCTTTATAAGGCTTGATTCAGAAGCGTCTGCCAGACTCCAAGGCTGGGTGAGCGGCGAGCGGCAAATTTCTCAATGAAAATTTCTCAATGAAAATTTCTCAGAAAATTTCTCGATGAAAATTTCTCGATGAGCAGTTGCGCGACTCTCCATTTTGTATAAAGCTTCTTGTAGACAGCTTTTTTATAAAGCCTTAAGAGTTGGCCCCGGACTGCTTTGCAAAGGGTCTGGACTGATGGATGAGCTTTGTTAAAATTAATACCAAATCAAACCCAGGAGAACCCGCCGCCATGACCCTGCCTACTTCACAAAAGCCCATCGTCATTGCTCCGTCGATTTTGTCTGCCGACTTCAGCCGCCTGGGTGACGAAATCAAAGCGGTTGACCAGGCTGGAGCCGACTGGATTCACGTAGACGTGATGGACGGTCGCTTTGTCCCCAACATCACCATCGGCCCGCTGATCGTAGACGCGATTCGTCCCTATACCCAAAAGCCGCTGGACGTGCATCTGATGATTGTGGAGCCAGAAAAGTATGTGGCAGACTTCGCCAAAGCCGGAGCCGACATCATTTCCGTCCATGCCGAACACAACGCCTCTCCCCACCTGCACCGCACCCTCTGCCAGATCAAGGAGCTGGGCAAGCAGGCTGGAGTCGTGCTGAATCCGTCTACGCCGCTGACGCTGATTGAGTATGTGCTGGAGGTGTGCGACCTGGTGCTGATTATGAGCGTCAACCCCGGTTTTGGCGGCCAGAGCTTCATTCCGGCAGTGCTGCCCAAGATCCGCAAGCTCCGCGAAATGTGCGCCGAGCGCGGCCTCGACCCCTGGATCGAAGTTGATGGCGGGCTGAAGGTGAACAATACCTGGCAAGTGCTGGAAGCAGGCGCAAACGCAATTGTGGCCGGGTCTGCGGTCTTCGGCGCGAAGGACTATGCCGAAGCCATCGAAGGCATTCGCCACAGCAAGCGCCCGGAGCCTGCCCTGGCAACGGCTTAGGAGCAGTGGCTTAGGAGCATGACTTGGGATCACGGCTTAGGATCACGGCTTAGAATTACGAGCCAGGGTTTCGGCGGGGAACGGCCGGGGCGGGTGATAGGATGAATCCGAATTCCTAAAACCTGACCCTTCCAATGGCTTCTATTCAAAACCAAATTGTTCTGATTACGGGTGCAAGCAGCGGCATTGGTGCGGCTTGTGCCCATTTTTTTGCGGAGGCAGGGGCGCGGCTAATTTTGGCAGCGCGGCGATTGGAGCGGCTAGAGGAGATAGCGGCCGCGCTCAAGTCCCAGTTTGGAACGGAGACGCTGCTGCTGCAACTGGATGTGGGCGATCGCCCCAGGGTCGAGTCTACGCTGAGCGCACTGCCCGAAGACTGGGCGGCGGTCGATATTTTGGTGAACAATGCAGGGCTGAGCCGGGGGCTAGACAAGCTCCACGAAGGCCAGGTGCAAGACTGGGAAGAAATGATCGACACCAACGTGAAGGGGTTGCTCTACGTCACGCGGGCGATTCTCCCTGGCATGGTGCAGCGCGATCGCGGCCATGTGATCAACATCGGCTCCATCGCCGGACACCAGCCCTATCCCGGTGGCAATGTGTATTGTGCCACGAAGGCCGCCGTCAAAAGCCTGACGGAGTGCCTCAAGCTGGATTTATTGGGAACCGCTGTGCGAATTACCTCGGTTGATCCGGGCATGGTGGAAACCGAGTTTAGCGAGGTGCGGTTTCATGGAGATGGCGATCGCGCTCGCAAGGTATACCAAGGGCTTACACCGCTAACGGCAGAGGACATTGCCGATGTAGTGCTGTACTGCGCCACGCGCCCCGCCCATGTCAATATCAACGACGTAATTCTCATGCCTGTAGCTCAGGCGAGTACCACGATGGCCCATCGCCGCCCCTAGGAACCTACGCAAAAGAGAAACCCTGCAATCGCAGAACCGAACAAAGGGCTTAGCAGAAACTTTGCAAAAGGGGACTGATTTCTTTTCGGATTGTGTTCGGATGAGTCAAGCGTTTCAGGAAAGAAGAAGTGAGAGCGATTGCTAGAGCAGTTTCTAGAGTTCTAGAGCAATTTCTAGAGCAGTTTTTAGAACAGTTCCGAAGCAATCTTTCCCGAAGCAATCCTTTTTGGGAATCTTGGGAATCGCCACTCACCGTTTCTAAACCCAATTAATCTGGGCACAATTAATCTAGCCAATCACAATTAATCTAGTAATCTAGTCAATCTAGACTGCCATCAGCGCCCCCATGTCTGACATCTCTAGATGGCTCGTGCCTGAGTAGAGCATCTTGTAGTGGTCAAGCACCACCAACGCTTCTTTCTCAGAGTTAAACCGCAGCTTGATTTTGTAAAGAAACGGCAACTCTCGCCCGCCGCCAATGGGTGCGGGTTCCCAGATTTTCAGCAACCAGTCTGTTCCGGTATGAGTAATCGTGTATTTCATAAATCAACAAAGAACACGCAGCGTCTCAGAGCCGCGACCTGTAAAAGAATAAAAGACCAGTTTCTAAAAAGACCCGTTTCTACATCAGTTCAGCAATATCAGTTCAGCAATTTGTGATCATCATCTGTGAGCAGCAATCCTCGAACCGGTGAACTGTAGATGCGGTGTTGAGCGCCTTGCCACCTTCTGCTGGGCCAACTTCTGCTTGCTACCTTTCGGCTGAAGACTTGTCTGACTGAAGACTAGCCTGGCCGAAAACCAGACAGAAGGATGGAATTCCTAAAATCCTCCCTACAAAGGGAGTTTCCATCCATCAGGAAAAAGTAGCAAAAATCAACCGTAGAGGCTTGGGTTGAGAGCAAATTGGGCGATCGCCCGTCGATACAGGGGGCTTGTGGCGATCGCTCCGCAAGGTAACATCTACAGGCTACTCAAAATCTCCTCTGCACCCTGGCAAACTTATGCCCTTGATCAGCAGACAGGACAGTTGAGATTCTGTCCACTTAGAGTTTTATGCCTACAGAATATTATCAATTCTAGGCCATCTAGTCAGGATTACAAGTATTCCTGCGCCTGCTTCACGAAAACAAGCGCCTACTTGAAATCCTGCTGAACTAAATGCCGAAAATCAGCGCTTAAAGCGCCTATTCAGACCTAAACGATATCTGAACTAAACTGGCACCCTGGCAAAGCGAAGCACCCCAGCTTTCAAGTCTCCGAAGCAAACGTCGAACCGTAACAGAAGCCGAGCGATGATGCCGAAGAAAACCCGTGCTAGAGCAACCTGGGTAGAGGGCCAGGAAGGTCAGGATTGGGAAGGTGAATGGTTAAAGGGCAGACGCTACGAGCCAGAAGCCAGCCAGCGGGCGGCATCTTTCGCGTGGTAAGTCAGAATTAAATCTGCCCCAGCACGCTTAAAACTCGTGAGCGTTTCCAAAACGACGCGCTGCTCGTCAATCCAGCCGTTGAGAGCCGCTGCCTTGATCATAGCGTACTCGCCTGAAACGTTATACGCCGCGACAGGCAGGTTGGATGCCTGCTTGACCTGCCAGATGATGTCCATATAGGACAGCGCAGGTTTGACCATCAGCATATCTGCCCCTTCGGCAATGTCTAGCTCAATTTCCTTCAGGGCTTCGCGGCGATTGCCAGGGTCCATCTGATAGGTGCGGCGATCGCCAAATTGCGGAGCCGACTCGGCCGCATCGCGGAACGGGCCATAATACGCCGACGCATACTTCGCCGCGTAGGACAGAATCGGAATATCTTGAAACCCGCCTTCGTCTAGCCCCTCGCGGATCGCCTTGACAAAGCCGTCCATCATCCCCGACGGCGCGATGATATCCGCTCCTGCCTTTGCCTGCGAGACGGCGGTTTTCTTGAGTAGCTCCAGTGTTGGGTCGTTCAGCACGCGCCCCGTCAGGTCGCCCACCTCTAGATAGCCGCAATGCCCGTGGGAGGTGTATTCACACAGGCAGGTATCGACAATCACAATCAGGTCGGGCACGGCTTCCTTCACTGCCGTTGCCGCCAGTTGCACAATGCCGTGATCGTGCCATGCCCCCGTCGCGTCGGTGTCCTTGTCGGCGGGAATGCCAAACAGAATAATGGCAGGAATGCCCAAGTCGTAGACTTCCTTTGCTTCCTCTACGATTTTGTCGATCGACAGTTGGTACACCCCCGGCATCGACCGCACCTCGGTCGCAATTCCCTCCCCCGGCACCGCAAACAGCGGATAGATCAGGTCGCTGGTGTTCAGCACCGTTTCGCTGACCATGCGGCGCAACTGGGGATGACTGCGGAGACGACGAGGACGCTGAATGGGAAACATAGTTCTTAAAAAAGACCTGTGTATGAAGGATGAAGCTGGATATAAGGCTGGAAGCAGGCACAGCCAGAAGCCAAGTGCCATGCATTCATCAAGTCTACGGCGTGTGTTGGCTCCCCGGCTCAATGCAAACGTTACAAACTGTAAAAGCTTGCGATGGCGAAAGTTGAGGATTGTTGCTCTGCAATGCAGGCGCGAGGGGGCTTGGAACTGCGAGAGTTTCGAGTTCTGATATCAATTCGACGCTACAGGGGAAACTGCGGGAAGCCCCGCAGCCCCTTGACTGGCAAGCCAAATCGCAAATCCGAAATCGAGAATCGATCCCTCCTAAACCCCGGAGCCTCCAAGTCTTCTCTCGACATCTTCACAGAAACTTGCCTGTAAAGATTTCAAATCATTTGTAAAAGAGTTCGAGAAGTTGAGCGTCCGCGCCTGGCCGCTGACCCTACTCAACTTCTTCAATGAAAGTCGTTGCTGGATTGATAAACCATGACACAAGTTCAGGCAAGATTTCCACGGTGGGCGATCGCCCTGCTAGCGGCGGCCACAAGCTGCTCATACACGCCGCTTGCGGTTTCTGCTACAGCCAATCTCACTAACGTTGCACCGTCAGCAGAATCCTCCCACCCTACTTTGCTCAGCCGTGCGACGACTCAATCGCGAGTTTTGTGGCGCGGCAACTTTGGACAAGGCTGGGAACAGCGCTGGGGCGTGCAGACGCGCGGCGGCTTTGGCCCGCAAAATCGACAAATCGCAAGCGAACGGGGCGGTACTCATCCCCAGTTCTTGCGCGTCCACTATCCCCAGGGTTCAATCAGCCCCGGAGCCGTGAGCCGATATAACGTGCCCCTGGGCGGCAGCCAGTTCTTCGCTCGCCTGCCCATTGGCCCCCAGGAAGCAGTGCGGCTCAGCTATGCTGTGCGGTTTTCCAGCAATTTCAGCTTTGTGCGCGGCGGCAAACTGCCCGGACTCTATGGTGGCAGAGGCAATACGGGTGGCAGCATTCCCAATGGCACCGATGGGTTCTCAACCCGATTTATGTGGCGGCAAAACGGCGCGGGGGAAGTCTATGCCTATTTGCCAACCAGCCGGGGCTATGGCACCTCGATTGGGCGGGGCAACTGGCGCTTTAGCACGGGCGTTTGGCATCGCATCGATCAGGAAGTGACGCTGAATACGCCCGGTCAGGCGAATGGCCGCATCCGTGTCTGGTTCAACGGTCGTCAGGTTTTGGATCAGCGGGGTGTGACGTTCCGCACTGTGCCACAGCTTCAGATCGACGGCATCCTGTTTTCTACCTTCTTTGGCGGAGAAGACCCCTCCTGGGCAACGCCGCGCTCGGTTCATGCTGATTTTGCGGACTTTGTCGTCTACTCAGTTCCTTAGGCTCACCCGATCATGCTGATTTGTCAGCTTATAGATCGGCTGATTTAGCGGCCTGGCTTTCCCGCCGGAGGTATTCAAACACGCTCTTGTCGCCGATATCCGGCGGGATTGCCTGGACACACTTCCGCACCGCAAAGATTAGCATCAAGATCGCCCAAACCAATAGCAGCTTGCTCTCGATGCCCGGCGACAATACCCCCGCCAGGTGACCCAGCAGCAGCAGCGGCACCAGGGGCGTGAGCAGTTTCGTTTCCAGACGGTTAAAACAAAACGCTTCTTTGAAGAAAATGCCCGTCAGCGCAGCAAAGGTAAACCCCACGCCCAGAAGGGTTTGCGGGTGCAGATAGACCGACTGCACGAATGGCTCTGGATACAGGTGGGCAACGGCGATCGCCGCGATCGCCCCCACCAGCCAAAACGCCTGGAGCGCCCGATGTAGTGGCTTCATATAAATGTGAATCAGCAGCAGACTCGCGCCCAGCGCCAGCGAAAACAGCGTGTATAGCGGACTCAGCCACCGCAGCACCGTCGGGTCGTCGCCGCGCCCCAGCACCAGCCCTGTGCCTGCTGCAAAACATAGCGCCGCCACCATCAGCGCCGCCCGATATAGGACGACCCCCAGGCGATCGCCCTTCGTAATCGTGAACTCACCAAACTGTCCCTGATAAACCTCCGGTTCAGCAAGGGTGTGGGTCATGGCTATACCTCGCTCCATAATGCGAATGCAATGGGCTATGCAAACCTACCCCACAATAATATTCCCTGCGCCCAGCGACGGTCGATTGCTCAGCGTGCCAATCAACACCTGACGCTGGCTGCCCGTGCCGTCGGGGTCAAAGAACAGGCGACCCGTAGCGGCATCGTAAATGAAGCGATCGCTCTGGCGACGGGCGCTTGTCCCCCGGATAAACTGGGCGGCATCGATTCGTCCGGCTGATAGCCCCGTCCCCCGCACCAGAAGCCGATCTTGACGCAGATTGAAGTCTGTCACGATGCTGCGACCCAGCCCCCTGCCCACGCCAAACACAAACGTATCTCGTCCCTGTCCGCCTGTCAGGATATTCCGGCCACGTCCACCATCCAGCAGGTCGTTGCCTTCCTCTCCCAGCAGGGTATCCGCACCGGCCAGCCCCAGCAGCGTATCGTTCCCTGCGCCGCCTCGCAGCAGGTTTCTCAGCGCGTTACCCGTGATGCGGTTGTTCTGCGCGTTGCCCGTGCCGGTTCTGGCGTTATCAATCAGCACCAAATTCTCAACGTGATCCGGCAGCGTATAGTTCACGGCGGCTTGCACCGTATCGTTGCCTTCGTTGGGGCGTTCAATGATCGTGTCTGCTGGACTCCTGACAATGTAGACATCATTGCCCAGTCCGCCAATGAGTGTATCGTTACCCGTGCCGCCATCCAGCGTGTCGTTGCCAATGCCGCCCACCAGATAATCATCAAAATTATCTGCGCCAATCATCAGCGCATTGCCCCGGAACCCGCTCAGATCAAAGACTTCAAACTCGGTGACCAGCGTACCCGGAGAAACGTCAGGAAGCTGGCTATTGAAATTGCCGACATTGACGGTGATCGTGCCCGTGCCATCCGTCAGCACAAAGGTATCTACCCCCGGCCCACCGCGAATCACGTCCTGCTGCCGCAAGTTCGCCAGTGTAGACCGGACGATATCGTTTCCGGCTCGGCCCGAAAGCAGGTCGGTGTTTGGCGTGGTCACCAGCACATCGTCCCCATCCGTGCCATCGACCTGCCGCAGCCCCACAAAATTCAGTGTGGTGCGGGCAATGGGGCTAAAGGTTTGCCCGTCGGAGGCAGCGGCAAAAATCGTCCGAGTCGATGTGTTGGGGACAGCCGCCGAGTTTTCGTAGGTGACGGTGCGTAAAACTTGCTGATAGACCGAGGCAGGAGCGCTGCCCCAGATCGTGAGTACGCCTGTGGGATCATAGTTGGTTCGCAGGTTAGTGCCGCTGACATCGGCGATCAGGCGCTCACTGGCTCCATTAATTGGATTGGTCAGGTTGACCACGAGCTGGGTCAGGTTAGTGGGGCTGGTTTTGGTAATGGTGGCGTTTGGCGCGGCAACTTTGATCGACGCAACCGTCGGCGCACCAATGCTGAAGTCGATTCCCGCAGCCGTGCCATTTAGGTCAACCACGATTGAGGCTGAAACATTGGGTGGCGTTTCATCCACATCCAGCACGCTGATGATAAATACTTTTTCAAAGCTGCCGCCGCTGGGGTCGGTGGTGCGGACGCGGATGCTGTAGGAGCGTTTTGTTTCAAAGTCGGGCGAAGACCGAATGCGGAGGCGATCGCCCTCAATCAGAAACGCAGCATTGTCCGTACTGCCTGCGCCGCTGACCAGCGTATAGGTAAACCCGCTGGAATGATCCGGATCGGAACTGTCGAACCGGCCGATGATTGTGTTCGCCGGAACGTTTTCTAAAACGCTGAGGCTGCTGAGGGCAATGTCTGTCGGCGGCTGATTAACAACGGGTGGAAGTTCGGGCAGATCGTTGATAGTAATCGTGAACGACTGCTCGAAGAAGAGATTGCCGCTGTCGGTGGTGCGGACGCGGATGGTGTAGCTGTTCTTGGTTTCAAAGTCGGGTGAAACGTTCAGCCGGAGTTGGTTGCCGACAATCGTGAAACTGGCGTTGTCGGTGTCGCCTGTGCCGGAAACGAGCGTGTAGGTGTGGGTGTCGCCTGTGTCTGGGTCGGTGGTTGTGAATGTGCCGACGGTGGTTCCGACCGGGACGTTTTCATCGACGTTGGTCGGCGTGAGGGCGATCGCCGTGGGTGCTTGATTGACAGGGGGCGGCGGCCCTTCTAGCAGATCATTGATAGTAATCGTAAACGACTGCTCGAAGAAGAGATTGCCGCTGTCAGTGGTGCGGACGCGGATGGTGTAGCTGTTCTTGGTTTCAAAGTCAGGGGAAACGTTCAGCCGGAGTTGGTTGCCGACAATCGTAAAGCTGGCGTTGTCGGTGTCGCCTGTGCCAGAAACGAGCGTGTAGGTGTGGGTGTCGCCCGTGTCTGGGTCGGTGGTCGTGAATGTGCCGACGGTGGTTCCGACCGGGACGTTTTCATCGACGCTGGTGGCGCTGAGGGCGATCGCCGTTGGGGCCTGGTTGGGGGGCGTTTCGTCGATGTCGTTGATGGTAATCGTAAAGACTTGCTCGAAGAAGAGATTGCCGCTGTCGGTGGAGCGGACGCGAATCGTGTAGCTGTTCTTGGTTTCAAAGTCGGGTGAAACGTTCAGCCGGAGTTGGTTGCCGACAATCGTGAAGCTGGCGTTGTCGGTGTCGCCTGTGCCGGAAACGAGCGTGTAGGTGTGGGTGTCGCCCGTGTCTGGGTCGGTGGTTGTGAATGTGCCGACGGTGGTTCCGACCGGGACGTTTTCATCGACGTTGGTGGGGCTAAGGGCGATCGCCGTGGGTGCTTGATTGACGGGCGGTGGCGGCCCTTCTGGCAGATCGTTGATGGTGATGGTGAACGACTGCTCGAAGAACAAGTTGCCGCTGTCGGTGGTGCGGACGCGGATGGTGTAGCTATCTTTCGTTTCAAAGTCGGGGGAAACGTTCAGCCGGAGTTGGTTGCCGACAATCGTGAAGCTGGCGTTGTCGGTGTCGCCTGTCCCTGAAACGAGCGTGTAGGTGTGGGTGTCGCCTGTGTCTGGGTCGGTGGTCGTGAATGTGCCGACGGTGGTTCCGACCGGGACGTTCTCATCGACGTTGGTTGGCGTGAGGGCGATCGCCGTTGGGGCCTGGTTGGGCAGCGTTTCGTCGATGTCGTTGATGGTAATCGTAAAGACTTGCTCGAAGAAGAGGTTGCCGCTGTCAGTCGTTCGGACGCGAATCGTATAGCTGTTCTTGGTTTCAAAGTCAGGGGAAACGTTCAGCCGGAGTTGGTTGCCGACAATCGTGAAACTGGCGTTGTCGGTGTCGCCTGTGCCGGAAACGAGCGTGTAGGTGTGGGTGTCGCCTGTGTCTGGGTCGGTGGTTGTGAATGTGCCGACGGTGGTTCCAATGGGGACGTTTTCATCGACGTTGGTGGGGCTAAGGGCGATCGCCGTTGGGGCCTGGTTGGGGGGCGTTTCGTCGATGTCGTTGATGGTGATGGTGAACGACTGCTCGAAGAACAAGTTGCCGCTGTCAGTGGTGCGGACGCGGATGGTGTAGCTATCTTTCGTTTCAAAGTCGGGGGAAACGTTCAGCCGGAGTTGATTGCCGACAATCGTGAAGCTGGCGTTGTCGGTGTCGCCTGTCCCGGAAACGAGCGTGTAGGTGTGGGTGTCGCCCGTGTCTGGGTCGGTGGTCGTGAATGTGCCGACGGTGGTTCCGACCGGGACGTTTTCATCGACGTTGGTGGGGCTAAGGGCGATCGCCGTTGGGGCCTGGTTGGGCAGCGTTTCGTCGATGTCGTTGATGGTGATGGTGAACGACTGCTCGAAGAACAAGTTGCCGCTGTCAGTGGTGCGGACGCGGATGGTGTAGCTGTTCTTGGTTTCAAAGTCGGGTGAAACGTTCAGCCGGAGTTGATTGCCGACAATCGTGAAGCTGGCGTTGTCGGTGTCGCCTGTGCCAGAAACGAGCGTGTAGGTGTGGGTGTCAACAAAATCGGGATCAATGGTTGTGAAGATACCAACTTCTGTGCCAATGGGCACGTTTTCATCCACAGACTGCGGATCGAGATTAATGGCAGTGGGAGCTTCATTGACATTCGTAACCGCCACCACCACTTCTTTTTCGTAGCTCAATCCGTTTGGATCGGTTGCCCGAATTTTGATGGTGTAGCTGTTCTTTGTCTCAAAATCTGCCGCCGCCCGCAGCACCAAAATCGGCCCGCCGGGCCCAGTTTGAATTTCAAAACTAGCGTTGTCCGGGAAATTGACTGAATCGATCAGTTCAAAATTGGTGACGATATCTCCATCCGGGTCGATGGCAGAGAGATTCCCAATGACGGTATCCAGCGGGGAGTTTTCTGGAAAACTAGCAGGCGTTAGCAGGATATCGGTCGGCGCGGTGCTGGTCGGCGGCGAAAACCGCTGTCCATAGACACCGGT
This sequence comes from Thermoleptolyngbya oregonensis NK1-22, assembly GCF_032705245.1. Lineage (GTDB taxonomy): Bacteria > Cyanobacteriota > Cyanobacteriia > Elainellales > Elainellaceae > Thermoleptolyngbya > Thermoleptolyngbya sichuanensis. Next base: position 4,151,960 of record NZ_CP053540.1, on the reverse strand, counting down.
GCCGTTAGCATCTGGCCCCGTCCAAACGACGACAAAATTGCCGCTGGGAGCAACACCAACGGCAGGGAAGCGCTGATCGCCTGGGGTGGTGGTGTTGACCAGAAACTCGTCACCCAGGGGAGTGCCCGTTCTGCTGAAGCGCCGCGCCACAATGCCCGTAGTCGTCACGGTTTCAGAAGGCTGGCTAAAGCTTTGCCAGGTGACGACAAAGTTGCCGTCGCTATCCATTGCCACCGTGGAATAACGCTGCTCGCCCGTGGTGAACTGGTTGACAAGGATTTCGCCCGTCAGCGGGTCGCCATTGCTGTCAAACAGGCGAGCATACACGCCCCAGCTAGAGCCGTCCTGGTTTTCGCTCGACCAGGTAATGACAAAGTTGCCATCAGGGGCGATCGCCACATGGGAATTTTGCTGATTGCTGGCAGTGGTGGTATTGACGGGGAATTCCGGGCCGACTCGTGCGCCCGTGCTGCTGAACCTCTGGGCGTATACGCCATAGCCGTCGCCATCCTGCAAAACGCTCGACCAAGTGACGACAAAGCTGCCGTCGGGGGCGATTGCCACGTTAGAAAAACGCTGGTTCAGATCTGTTGTGGTGTTGACCTGGACATCGTTGGTGCTGGCGGGCCCCGTCGGCGGATCAATTGGCTGCGCTACACCTACGCTGTTGAATCGCCGGACGAAAACTCCAGTGCCGTCCCCATCGCCTACATCGCTAGTCCAAGTAACCACGAACTCGCCCGTGGGAGCCATCGCCACGCTGACCTCGGTCTGTTCGCCTAGGACGTTAGTGTGAATCTGGGTTTCGCCACCGATGCGGTTGCCATCTTTATCAAAGCGCTGAGCATAAACGCCTGAATCACCCGTTACCGGGTCTTGGATGCTTTCCCACACCACGATAAAGTTGCCGTCGGCATCCGCTGCAACGCTGGCAAGTCGCTGGATATTAGCTGTTGTCGTATTAATGCGGGCATCCGTGCTGACTAGGGAACTGGAGGCCGCATCGAACAAACTCTGCGCCACACCCGCACTATCGAACCGTCTGGCGTAAATTCCTGTGTTTGAGCCACCGCCGTCTGGCCCCGTCCACACCACCACAAACCCGCCGCTGCCGTCTACTGCGATCGCCCTCGTCGAGAATGCCTCAGCGGTGAGTAGTGACGTACTCTGACTGCCTGTTGTAATCGTGTTGATGGGAAACTCGGAGCCGACGAAGTTTACAGATGACATGGCAGGTTGCTCGCAATGGGCTGGGTAGACGACCGACTGAGGCTAAATCGAACGCGGCGCTTGGGTTTGGGCGCAGCAGCAAACCGCTGAATTGAGGAAGATCCGCACACATCGTACCCAAATTGGGCTATTTTCCCATCAGGAAGCGATCGCCCTTTCTCCGTATTTTCCGGTCTATTTTTGCGATTTTGCGATCGCCCTCCTACGCTGGCTGGCGGTGCAGGAAGAGACTGAAACTTGCGATTCTCAACCGCCTAATGCCCCCCATGCATCAGTTCTTCAAACGGTATGATCAAAGTTGCAGCAAGGCTTTGTAAGTTTGGCTTCGTTAATTTAGCGCAGTTTGCTGTTGAAATATCGATCAAGCCTGAATCCGAAATATCCATCCGAAATATTCATCCGAAACCGTTCAGAGGATTTTAGTTTGTGGATTCACCCAATAGCCCAACGGCTTCTTACCCCTACGAATCCCCTTACGACATTGTGGTGATTGGCAGCGGCATCGGCGGGCTGACGGCGGCGGCGCTGCTGGCGCGATATGGGCGGCGGGTGCTGGTGTGCGAAAGCCACGCGATTCCGGGCGGCGCGGCCCACAGCTTTTCGCAGCGCGGTTTTCATTTTGATTCAGGCCCCTCCTTCTATTGCGGACTGAGTGACGGGCGATCGCTCAATCCGCTCAAGCAAGTGCTGGATGTGCTGGGTGAATCAGTCGCCGCTGTGCCCTACGATCCGCTGGGCCACTACCACTTTCCAGAGGGCACGTTTCCGGTCTATTGCCAGGGCGATCGCTATCGGGCTGCCGTAGCCGACATCACGCCCCAGGGTGCGCGGGAACTGGCCCAGCTAGAACAGCGGTTTCTCCAGATTTACGACGGACTGCGCGATATCCCCACCCTGGCGCTGCGGGCAGACTGGCAACTGGTGCCGTTTTTGCTCAGCCGCTATCCTTGGGCGCTGCTCAAGCTGCTGCCCCAGGTGCGATCGCTCCAGTCCTCGGCGGGTGATCTGCTGGATGAAACCGTGCGCGATCCGTGGGTGCGGCGGCTGGTAGACCTGGAATGCTTCTTGCTGTCGGGGCTGCCTGCGGCGGGAACGGTCGCGCCAGAGATGGCGTTTATGTTTGGCGAACGCACAAATTCTGTGGTGGACTATCCGCTGGGCGGCAGTGGGGCGATCGTGCAAGCCCTCGTGCGCGGGCTGGAGAAATGGGGCGGCACGCTGCGGCTGAATGCCCATGTGGAGCAAATTTTGGTAGAAAACGGGCAGGCGGTGGGTGTGCGGCTGCGGTCAGGCGAGGCGATCGCCGCGAAGATCGTCATTTCCAACGCCACCCTCTGGGACACCTACACGCACCTGCTCAAGCCCGGTGATTTGCCTGGGGACTATCGTCAGAGCGCTCTGGAAACCCCCGCTGTAGACAGCTTTATGCACCTGCACCTGGGCATCCGCGCCGACGGGCTAGAGGGACTCACTGGGCATCATGTCGTGGTGCAAGATCCGGTCGAGCGCTACGACCTGGCTGCGCCGGGCCACACCTGCATGATCTCGATTCCCTCGGTGTGGGATGCCAGCCTCGCGCCGTCAGGTCATCACGTCGTCCATGCCTACACGCTGGAACCCTACGACGGCTGGCAGCGCGATGAAACCTACGAAGCCCGCAAGCGAGAACGGGCAGAGCCGCTTTATCGGGCGCTAGAGCGGGTCATTCCCGATGTGCGCGATCGCCTCGTGCTAGAACGCATTGGCACACCGCTCACCCACGCCCGCTACCTGCGCCGCCATCGGGGTACCTATGGCCCGGCGATCGCCGCCCATCAGGGCCTGTTTCCCAGCACCCACACGCCCATTCGCGGCCTCTACCGCGTCGGCGACAGCACCCTGCCAGGGATCGGGGTTCCGGCGGTCGCTGCGTCGGGGATTCTCTGTGCCAATACGCTGGTAACGCCTGCCGCTACAGCAGCACTGCTCAGGGAACTGGCCTGATTCCATCATTTGGCTACAGAGAGCAAACGCCAGTTGGCAAAGCGCTTTCGTCAGGAAGTGCAAGAGGAATTGCAAACTCAGCCCGCCGTCTGCAATCGAGGCCCTTTCCCCTCTTCTAGGGCGCGAAAAAAAGCGGTACGATTAAGGGCTTTTTCGTTTTTCTCTTGATTTTTAAAATTTTGTGCTTAGAATGGATGCTATCCGCTTCCAGCCCGCTATATTTATTGGAAACATTTCTTGGGAAATTTTCTTAAGAATCGGTTTACTCTGAAGGCAGGGGCAACTTTTAAAGATTCAGGAACGAAATTTAATTGAGGGCATCAACTTAGGGGCGGGTTGATGTTCTAGTGCAGTTCTTAAGGTTTATTCGGAAAATACGGTCTTAGAATGATCGAGAGTCTGGCAGGCTGAAATCCAAGGTCATACTTCATCTTTAAAAGATCTGAGTTTTGAAGCAGGATTTTGACTGTTCTGATCGTAGCTAATTGCCGTCTTTGGAACTGTTTTTGTATTTTGCAACGCTCTAGCCCCCATGCTCTAGCTCCCGTCTGAAGTTAGTGCTTTTCGGTCTAGCGTCTCTCCGTGAAAGCCTTCCGGTGCAAGAGCTTTGGCGTGGAATCGAGACCATCTTGTAATTGGAAAAGGTTCCGCAGGCTCAGGTTTTTACTTTGCCTGAGCCATGTTTCTAATATTTTGTTGAATTTGGATCTCCATATCTATGACAGGTGCAGAGTGGATCTTTATTGGGTTTGCATTTGCGTGTTCATTCTTGTTCAACAAGCCTGCTGAGAAGAAAAAGGAAAAAACCAAGGAAGAAGAGTTTGCCGATCTAATTAAGCACTTCATGACCGAGGGAATTCCTGTAAAGATCAAGGGCGCACCCGAAGGTGAAAAAGCCGAAAAACTGTCCTGAAGTTCTTTTCAGGAAATCTGATTGATCGGCCGATTGATTAGCCGAAAAATATGGATGGCTGCTCAATCAACGTAAGGGTTCTAAGAGGGTGTTTGAAAAGGTATCGCCTGTCATGTTAAGCACTCAGAGATTCCCCCTTAGCCCCCCTTAAAAAGGGGGGAAACCGCCTTAAAGTCCCCCTTTTTAAGGGGGATTTAAGGGGATCTTGCACGCTTTGCTACAAACAGTAGGACTTTTTAAACATCCTCTAATTGCTTGACGGTCTTTTGCTGTAGGGGCGATCGCCCAAAAACAACCATCCCCTGTTTGGGGTTTCGAGTTGATGTCGAGTTGATTTCGAGTTGATGGAATACTCAATTTGCCCCGTTCATTCGCGCCTTTTAGCAGCGTGTGTTGAAGGTGTATTTGGGGCGATCGCCCCCACCCCAAATACCCAAGCTAAATCCCCATTCCTTATCGGCGTATCGGCATCGGCGTATCGACTCATCGGCGTATCGGCGCAGATTGCAGATTATAGACAGCGCGGCTCATGCGGCTAAAAGTTCTATTGGCCACAAATTCACTTTGGAGTATACTTAAGCCTCGATTCACTTACCCAGACACAGCGCTGAGTTGAACGCCAGCGGGGAGGTTCTTATTCCTGAGACACTTACTTTAACGGTGAGCCTGCGCGGCACTCGGGAGGTGCGAGACAACAGCCAGATCTTCCGCCTCGCGGGGCTTCTCGATGCGTTTTCTGAACCCACCTTCCGCAAGGTCGTCGATAAATATGTAGAGGAGGGACCATCTAGCATCATCCTCGACATGTCCCAGATTGACTTTATTGATAGCTCTGGCATTGGAGCGCTGGTGCAGGTGGCCAAGAAAGTGCAGCAGGCAAATGGCAAGCTGCAACTGATTGCCAACTCCCGCGTCATGCAAACGATCAAGATGGTGCGTTTGGAGCAGTTTTTCAAGATTCAGCCTAACGTCGAGGCGGCGCTGGAGAATGCCAAGCGGTCTTGATGCGGCCGGGTCGTGCCCCGCTGAGAAGGGATTCCGGGAGCAAGACCTCCAGCGGCTCTCTCCGGCGGCATTGGCCTATGTGGGCGATGCCGTGTACGAACTGCATGTACGGATAGCCTGCCTGCTGCCGCCCAAACGCATTCAAGACTATCATCGGCAAGTCGTGGAGCAGGTGCGGGCCGAAAGCCAGGCCGCCCAAGTGCGATCGCTCTCTATCCATCTCACCGAACAGGAGCAAGACATTGTGCGGCGAGGGCGCAATGCGGCTCAGCGAGGTCCCCGGCGGGTGGATGCTGAAATTTATCGTCAGGCCACAGGTCTAGAAACGCTGCTGGGATATCTGTATCTCAGCAATCCGGGGCGATTGCAGGAGTTGCTAGCACAGATGCAGCCCCTCCAAAACTTGAACCCCCCGCCAGAAGAAAGCGGTGAGAGAGGCGGTGAAAAAGCCTGAGAGACCTGTATAGATCCGTTGCAATTTGCCCTCTGCTCGCTTAAGAAACTGCAACGAAATCGCAAGAAATCTTTGGTCAGGGAATCGTGTTGGTTTTCCCCCAATTTGGGGCTGGCTCCGCTATGCTAGAAACCCGGAGATGCTGACGGTTTTACTGCCCGGCGCGTCTTAGACATTTAGACACTACGACTACGTCAGGGAAGGAGACTCATGGCTGCTCAAAACCGCGACTCAAACCGGGGGTCGTCCCCGCGCAAAGGACAGGGTTCATCTCGACCGGGCAAGCCGCGTGCAGGCGGGGGCGGGCGAAAGTTTTCGGGCGGAAAGTCGGCAGGCGGAAAGTCGGCGGGCGGAAAGTCGGCGGGCGATCGCTACTCTAGTGAGTGGGCAGCAGGCGACGATCGGGGCGATCGCTATGGTGACGGATCTCCGGGTCGAAAGCCTTCTGGCGATCGCTACGGCAAACCTGCGGGCAGAAAGTTTTCGGGCGATCGCCCCGATCGTCCTGCCAGAGACTCCTACAGCGCCAGACCGTCGGATCAGAGGCGGCCAGAGCAATCAGCGGGCGATCGCCCTGCCCGTCGTCGCAGTGATGCAGACAAACCCGCCAAAGCCAAATTTAGCCCAGACCGGCCCGTCTGCCTTTCCGGTGACCAAGTTCGACCTATTTCCCGCCGCCCGGCCGCTGCGCCAGACAGAGACGGGAGCGATCGCCCCGGCCGCAAACCGCCCCGATCAGCCTGGGAGAGCGATCGCGGCGCATCCCAGCCGAGGAACTTTAGGGACGTTTCGGAAGCCCGCTATGGGGCCACGGAGAGCCTCGGCAGTGAACTGCATGAATCCGAAGAAGCCAGCCCCGATTTGATCTATGGTCGCCATACGCTGGTGGCGGCCCTGGAGGGCGATCGCCAGCTCAACCGCATCTGGGTCACGCCGCGCCTGCGCTACGATCCCCGCTTCCATACGCTGCTGCAAAAAGCCAAGAGCAACGGAGCCGTCATCGATGAGGTAGACAATCGACGGCTCGACCATCTGACCCACGGCGCAACGCATCAGGGCATCGTGGCGCAGGTTGCTCCCTATGAATATCTGGAATTGGGCGACCTGATTGCCCAGGCCAAAGCCGCAACCGAACAGCCCGTGCTGGTGGCAGTGGACGGCATCACCGATCCCCACAACCTGGGCGCAATTATTCGCACGGCCGAAGCGCTGGGCGCTCAGGGCATCGTGATCCCCCAGCGCCGCTCGGTCGGTGTGACCTCAACGGTGATGAAAGTCGCAGCGGGTGCATTGGAAAACCTGGCGATCGCCCGCGTGGTTAATCTGGGACGAGCGCTCGAAGAGTTGAAAGCCGAAGGGTTCTGGATTTACGGCACCGACGCAGAAGCGGGGCAGTCGATCAACACGGTCACGTTTCACAAGGCGACGGTGCTGGTGGTCGGCTCGGAAGGTGACGGGCTAAACATGCTGACGCAGCGCAGTTGCGATGTGCTGGTGTCGATTCCGCTGCGGGGCAAAACAGCCAGCCTGAATGCCTCGGTGGCCGCGGGTATGGCGCTGTATGAGGTGTATCGTCAGCGCTGGACGAATACGCTTTCGCTCAGTCCGGCGATCGCCAAGTGATTCACGACCTAGGTATGTAGCTGCCCCCCGAAACAGAAAATATGCCCCAAACAATGCAGAAAAAAACGCAGAGGCAAAATATAGAGTGAAACCCGGAGTGATCAGAATTTTTGCCTAAACGTCACACACAATACGATCTGGAGGGCAGATTTCAAGGGATGCTGTAGGCGGGACAAAACTTGAGCTAGGAGTCTTAGGGATTGAAGGGGATGGGAGCTTAGCCCCCTGAACAGACTGGCTCATAGGATGCCTTATTTTGCTGAAGCTGGTTCATAAAGGATTGTAATAAATATTGAATTTTCCTAAAGAGAACCCTACAGTTTAAGCCAAAGACTTACATCCCAACGCCTTATGAAAGAAACCTGGACATCAATCTTGCAAACGGTGGGTGCAGCCTGGTGGGTGGAAATTGTGACTGACTCGCCCCGCTGCACCTACTACTTCGGCCCGTTCGCCAGTGCAACGGAAGCAGAACAACACAAGGGCGGCTACGTCGAAGATCTAGTGCAAGAAGGCGCACAGGGAATCAAGCTCAGCATCAAGCGCTGCAAGCCCCACAAGCTGACGATCGACGATGAGCAGGAAATGCCCACCCGCAGCGCGGCGGCGTTTGGCTAGGTCGAGCGAAGCCGGATTTTGTCAGAATTGGGCGATCGCCTCTCTTCTTGAGTTCTCTGTTTGAACTTGTTTGAAATTGTTTGAACTTGCTTGAACTTGCTAGGGAGGGCGATCGCTTTTAACTTGCACAGATAATTTGTGTAGATAACTTGTACAGATAACTGCTACAGAAGCGGCTTAGTACATAAGCTCTGCTTAAGAAAAATTGCGCCTGCTGAGCAATTCTGCTTATCAGAGGTAGGATCAAGGTGTAAGCCAAAGCCTATAGAAAACGCTTCAAACTCTCTATCCGCAAGGCTTCTACCAGGGAACCTGATCGCTGATCAGGAGGAGGGTGTCTACCATGACACTGCACACAGATTTCCATCCTACTTTTTTCAAAGACGCTCATCTACGCCCAATTTTGCTGTCTTCGCTGATTGCGCTGTGCGTTGGTTCCGCCGTATACGGCCTTCAGGAATATCGCTACTACGGACAGCGCCTTGCCTTTTCTGGCATAGAAGGCAAAGTTGCTGACCTGAATCATCAGCTCAAGGAGGCGGCTGAGGCGCTGGACAGCACGAAAACAGAACTGCAAAGCGCGAAGGATTACGGCAAACAGAAGAACGACGAACTCTACGATACAAAGCTGGCGTTAGAAGAGTCGAAAAAACAAGCACAAACGCTTAATGATCGGCTTTACGATGCGAATCAGCAGGTGAAAAGCCTAAGCAGTCAGCTAGATGCAACCCAGCGCAGTCTGGCGGAAAGCCAGCAGGCCCGCTGGTCTTTGGGCAATCAACTGGAACAGACGCGCACCACAACCCAACTGATGGGTCAATGCCTGGCCGATGTCCAGCCCTTTATGGAACACGCCCCAGCGGTATACAGCTTTTTGAATAACCCACTATCCTCAACGATACTTGGAGATGGAGGGAGTACTCGCGGCAAGGAAGACCTGCATACGCTCATGAATTCCTGGCAGTTTGGCAACTGTAGCCGAGTTGTGCCGTCTATTGCTAGCTACCGTTAGGTGGGTCAATAGTCGCCGCTCATAATGCTGACTGGATGCTGACTGACAGAGGCGCTGGGAACATCTTTCGTTTAGCACTGCATCGGCAAGAGTAAACCCTTGGTCGATGCAGTATTTCTAACGGGGGATTACGAAAGCTTGCGACCAGCTTGAGCAGAGGGGCGGCGGCGACGACGGGCGTGGGGGCGATCGCCCTGAGAGCCTCGACGAAAATCCTGAACCGGGTTCACCGCTGCAAACTCAGCCACGTAGGGATTTTCCGGCACGGGTGTCGCGTAGGTGGAAAACACCTGCCGATGGCTTCGCCAAAATAGCCCCGAATCTGGATAGCCCGCCCGCTGAAACTGCTGCACCAAGGCCCGGCCGTAGTGCTGGTGATACAGTTCTGCAAGGTGCGAGAAGGGAACCCATGGCCTGCCGCTTCTGGCAGATTCCATTCGCAGCAGGGTGCAAAGCTGACGGCTTAATTCTTCAGTCTGAGCATCCAAACAATCCGACCGAACTTGAGAGAGAGTGCCGCAGGTCGTGCCGCAGGGGTTGATGTTCATGGCGATGTTCAGAATTGGCTAAACGCTTGCCCCAAGAGCCTTCTGGGGATATCAGAGGGCTACAGGTCGCTCGGTTTGCGTTTCTGGTTTCTCTGGGTACGGATCTCTGCACCGAAAACCGACTGCCCCGATCTCGTTGATAATGAGAAGAGACACGTTACAGTTCTTCATCATGGCGCGAGATCTGCGGGGATTTTTGAACCAGCTAGAGCAGCGGGGGCAGTTGCGGCGCATTACGGCGCTGGTTGATCCCGAACTGGAAATTGCCGAAATTGCCAATCGCCTGCTGCAAAGCGGCGGCCCGGCCCTGCTGTTTGAAAACGTGAAGGGGGCTGAGTATCCCGTTGCGGTGAACGTGATGGGCACGGTGCAGCGCGTCTGTTGGGCGATGAACATGGAGCAGCCCGAAGAACTGGAAGCGCTGGGCAAAAAGCTGGCCCTGCTGTATCAACCCCGCCCGCCCAAGAAGATTTCTCAGGCGGTTGACCTGGGCAAGGCCCTGTTTGACGTGGTGAAGGCCAAGCCCATGCGCGAGCTTTTGCCGCCGTGTCAGCAGGTGGTGCTGAAGGGCGACGAGGTAGATCTGACTAAGCTGCCACTGCTGCGGGTGTATCCGGGCGACGCGGGCAAGGTGATCACGCTGGGGCTGATGATTACCAAAGACCCCGAAAATAAGATTGTGAACGTGGGCGTATATCGCCTCCAGTTGCAATCCAAAAACACGATGACGGTGCAGTGGCTCTCGGTGCGCGGCGCAACGCGGCATTTGCGGAAGGCGGCCGAGCGGGGCGAAACGCTGGAGGTGGCGATCGCCCTTGGGGTAGACCCGATGCTCGTGATGGCGGCCGCGACCCCCTTGCCCATCGACATGTCGGAGTGGCTCTTTGCTGGTCTCTACGGCGGCGGCGGCGTGCATCTGGCCAAATGCAAGACGGTGGACTTGGAAGTGCCCGCCGATTCAGAATTTGTGCTGGAGGGTACGATTACCCCTGGTGAGGTGGCGATGGACGGCCCCGCAGGCGACCACATGGGCTACTACGGCCCTGCCAACCCCAACGGCCCGCTGATCCGCTTCCACTGCATCACCCATCGCAAAAATCCGATTTACCTCACTGCCTTCAGCGGTCGCCCGCCCAAGGAAGACGCGATGATGGCACTGGCGCTGAACCGGATCTACACGCCCATTCTGCGCCAGCAGGTGCCGGAAATTGTGGACTTTTTCTTGCCGATGGAGGGCTTGAGCTATAAGGTGGCCGTGCTGTCGATTGACAAGTCCTATCCGGGGCAGGCGCGGCGGGCGGCGCTGGCGTTTTGGAGTGCGCTGCCGCAGTTTAGCTATACGAAATTTGTGGTGGTGGTGGACAAAGATATCAATGTCCGCGATCCGCGCCAGGTGGTCTGGTCGATCACGTCAAAGGTAGACCCAGCGCGGGATGTGTTTATTCTGCCGGATAACCCCTTCGACTCGCTGGACTTTGCCACCGAGCGCCCGGGCCTGGGCAGCAAAATGGGCATCGACGCGACCACCAAGATCTACCCAGAGAGCGATCGCCCCTGGGGTAAGCAGCTAGAACCCGACCCCGACACGGCGGATTTGGTGTCGCGCCGCTGGGCTGAATATGGCCTCGCTGACCTGAATCTGGAAGAGGTAGACCCCAATCTGTTTGGCTATGATATGCGCTGAGGCGTTTGGCTCGGTTTGCATTCTGAGAAATCGGCACGCTGAGAAATCAGCACGCTGGGAAATCGGCACGCTGAGAAATCGGCAATGGGCCGCACGACTGCACCAGTGGCGATCGCCGTCTGTTTCTGCTAGAAGGTTGCTTGTTCAGAAAAAAATCGAATAAGACCATGAGCGAATCTGCCGCTTCCAACGCGCCTCCATCAGTCCACGTTCCTAGAGCTACTCAGCCGGTGCTGATGGAAATTCTGCTGCGTTTGCGTATCTACCTCCAGCAGCTTTATCAAGAGCGTTTTGATCGCCTGGTGTTGTTTGGTTCTTATGCAACAGGTACAGCACATCCTGGCTCGGATGTGGATATCTTGATTGTGCTACACGATCCCATTGATGAATCCGAAGAGCTTCACAAAACAAGCCCGTTTGTGGCTCAGCTTTGTCTAGATCACAACTTGCTGATTTCTCGCCTGTTCATGGCTACCTCGCGATACAAAGCCGAAAGTTCTCCTCTTCTGCGAAATATTCGCGCTGAGGGCATTGTGATATGACTCCGGAGCAGCAAGCCTTGCTGGATAAGGCACAGCGCAGCCTGGAAGCATCCCAAAATCTGATGGAGCAGGGGTTCTACGATTTTGCTGTTTCCCGTGCGTACTATGCCCTGTTTTACGTTGCTGAGGCGCTATTAGACAAAGAGGGACTCTCTTTCTCTAGCCACGCTGCTGTGATTAGCGCCTTTGGTCAGTATCTCGCTCGCCCAGGAAAAGTGCCGCTCGATTTACACCGCCAGTTGATTGATGCCCAAGCCCTTCGTACTCGTGCCGATTACGACATTTATCCTAATCTCTCGAAACAAGACGCTCAGATGCTAATTGCCCAAGCAGATGCTTTTTTGGCGATCGCCCGAGAGGTGTTTTGCTGAGCGACGAAGCGCGATCGCCCTTCCTCTTGCAAGGGGTCATTGTTCACCAGCTTGTCGTCTTAACAAGAGGATCACGTCTTCAGATAGCCATAGCCCTGCATCTTGAAGGCGAGTTAGGCGATCGCCCACCGATGAGATAATCCCTCGCTGCTTTGCCAGAAGCATGACACCTCCAGTGCCCAGTGTCTTAATACCCAAACTGCGGGCGCAACGTCGAGCAGCAGCATCGTCTACCACAGCGTAATGAATAGGACTTTGCATTGCAAAGCTTGGGACTGCCGATTCTCCAACCCCCAAATCCCAAGCAGCGATCGCAGGTTCTATCGACACCTCAGCCAGCTTGATCCAGTTCGCATTGGGTAATTGCTGGGCGGCAAGATCGTTTTTAGAAATAGTCACCTCGTCCCAAACGGCACGGGGCACCATAATTTCATGAAACAGTTGGGGGAGCAGATCGGTCTGTCCACTTCTAAATAGAACAATGAGCGGTGGTGATGCATTGACAACCACCCGATCAACTGGCATCCGCTAGCTCCTCTGCTAGTTCTTTGGAAGAATACTGCAACACCGAAACCCTGTATCGACCCAGTGCATCAATGAATCCTGACCGGGAGAGTCCAGCAATTTCAGCGGCTTTGCCCTGAGAAATTTCACCCAGTTCGTACCACTTCACCGCCGCCGCCACCCGCATTTCTTGTACAAACTCGTCTGGCGCTTTGCGGAGTGCCGAAAAGACACTATCAGGAAGCTGAATTTGGATAGTTTGCATTGTTGGTAAGCCTGTTTTGTGAAAGGCGGGCAGCCTGAAAAGATTTTGGCGGATATCTTTAAACTTAACCATAGACCCGATCGCCCGAGAGGTGTTTTGCTGAGCGACGAAGCGCGATCGCCCTCCAGTCTGCCGCTCTGAACCTAATCGTGCAAAATTTAGCAACACCAAGTCCCCGCTTTATGGTACTTATAATCAGATACTCAATTGCAGACGAGTGGGCGTTTTGCCTGCATGAGCTTGCCTGAATTAGCTTGTCTACAAGAGCTTGTCTACAAGAGCGTGTCTGCATGAGCGTGTCTGCATAGAGCAGGGTCAAGTGTTTGAGGAGGGAGGGCAAACTGCATGAAACTTTCGGTTGTGGTGCCCTGCTACAACGAATTGGGAACAATTGGGCAGGTGGTGGAGGCTGTGAGGCGATCGCCCGTCCAAGATCTCGAAATCATCATTGTGGATGACTGCTCCACCGACGGCACGCGAGAATTGCTGCAATCCCAAATTGCTCCCCTCGTAGACCAGGTGCTCTATCACCCCAAAAATCGCGGCAAGGGAGCCGCCCTGCGGACGGGCTTTGCGGCGGCAACGGGCGATGTCGTCATTGTGCAAGATGCCGACCTGGAGTATGACCCCCAGGAGTTTCCCCTGTTGATAGAGCCGATTCTCAATGGCAAAGCCGATGTGGTGTTTGGCTCTCGCTTTATGGGCGGTCGCCCCCACCGCGTAGTCTACTTTTGGCACATGGTGGGCAACAAGTTCCTAACGCTGCTGTCGAATATGCTGACCAATATCAACCTCAGCGATATGGAAACCTGCTACAAAGCCTTTCGCCGCGAGGTAATCCAGTCTATCCGCATTCAGGAAAACCGCTTTGGCTTTGAGCCAGAAATCACCGCCAAGGTCGCCAAAGCAGGCTGCCGTATCTATGAGGTGGGCATTTCCTATTACGGCCGCACCTACAAAGAAGGCAAGAAAATCGGCTGGAAAGACGGCTTCCGCGCCATTTACTGCATTTTGAAATACAACCTGTTTGGCTGAGATGCTCATCAGCATAGTTATCCGGCTCTAAGTCATAACTAAGCTATCTCGTCCAAGAGGAAAGAAGTTTTAGGCACTGGTCTTTTAAGCGATGACAAGCCGACAGAACCCATATGCAGCAACGGTTTTAATCAGTTCAGCCTGAAATCAGGAAAGCACTTCCCCAGTAAAACATTCAGCCATCCATCTCCCGTTAGCGAACCAGTGCCAAGTTTTACCGTTTGATTTTGATTAAGACATGTTTGAAATCACTGAAGACGAGCTTAAGTTATTTAAGCCAACGGATATTATGTTTCCCTCGTATCCTAGATCGGGGAGTACTTGGACGAGGCTGCTATTTTCAGACATAGTGATGCAGCTACACGGCATTGAATCCAACGCATACACCGTTTACGACACTAAATTCGATAGCAAGCGCTTTGATAAGGAAGCTCTAGAAGAATTGCAAGTTTATCGTTGGATTGCATTGAATGCCTATGAAACAGACTTGCGGGGTGTTGAGCCACCGCTCAACTTGTCTTTCCGGTTAATTATGAGCCATTACCTCTATTCGCCTAGGCTAAATTTCAAAACTTTGTATCTTTTCAGAAATCCATACGACGTTCTTTGTTCTTATTACCATCTGTGCTTGTCCTATAGATATTTTGGTGATGACATCCCTTCCATTGACGAGTTTTGCCAAGGCAGAAGGGGCTTGGGTGGGAGAAACGCCCTTCAAGACTATTGCAATCATCTTTCAGGCTACATTAGCTTTAAGCATGAAGAACCCGAAGGATCTTATTTCGTCTCTTATCATTCGCTTTATCAGCAGACTGTCCCAACTCTAATGGGACTTAATCAATTTCTTGGACTTAATCCAGATCCGTTGATCTGCCAAAGGGCAACTCAAAATCTTGAGTTTAAGAAATTGAAGTCGAAACATTCTGAGGTTATTGAAAAAGTTCAACTAGAGGGCGGTATTGAAGGTGAATTTTTTCGTAAAGGAAGGCCCGGCACAGGCAAGGAAGAGTTGAGTGAAGAGTCGATTCGTATCATTCAGGAGCAGGCTATCCCAATTTACAATCAAGCGCTTGAACTAGAAGCACAAGAGCGACACTGCAATCAAAAATTTCTCTCATGGGTCGATAGTGAGCTTCAGTATCTCACGGAGCATGATGAGGAAAGTAGCTTGGTGTGTCGAGTGCCGCCAAGGCTTATTTTTCTTCATCTTGAAGCACAGCAAAAGGCTGCTAAAATCACTCAGATTGAGCAAACGAATGAGAGTCTGAGTGATGATTTGTCGCAAGCAAGAACTGAGATACAAAGCCTCAGAAGTAACTTACAGTCAAGTCAGGACGAGCTACTTTGGCTTAAAAACCGACTTATGGAAGTTGAGAATCATTTGGAGGGTAGTCAAAGCAGGTTAGCAGCTTTAGAATGTGCAAGGCAGCAAGACTTTTTTAGGCTGGAGCGACAGCAAAATAAAATTCAGAATCTTCGTCAGAGGCTCCGAGAAAGCCAAGAGAAGCTTCAAGAATTTCAGCGCAGGTTGAGTAATGCGAGAGTGACTATTTCCACAATGAAGAATAGTAAGTTCTGGATACTTCAAAAAGCATGGTCAAAATTGAAAGATGCATTTTAATTCTTTTGAATCTTATTTGAAAGAATCAATAAAAGGGTTCTTTAGAAGAGTATCTTTGACTAATTCTAAACTCTAGATTAAACATGGCTTATGCCAGAAGTGTTGAAAGATAGCTCAACATACAAAGAATGGGGGCAGAATCAGAAGTGTTGAATTGAGACATAAAACTTTACATTTGACCCTATGAATCTCCTACGAGTGTCTCAGGCAGCAGATCGTGGCTCCAATGGACGATTGAACAGCGGCGACTCAATTCAAGTTGCAAATAGCGCAACTTATCGAGTAACTGATGACCATAAAACTCTGGAATTTCTATCAATTGAAGAATCAAGTAGGCAATCAATACCATGTAGATTTGTATGGTGACTCCATTGACACTCTTAGAGATTAGTTTATCTAGCTTCAAGTGCATCTTTAGAAACTTCCACAACACTTCTATCTGCCACCGATGGCGATAGACTTCACTAATCTCTTCATTCGTCATCAGGTCTACATTCGTTGCCAACCGAAACTCCGTTTGACTCTCCAAGTCGCAAAACCAAACGACTCGATAGCGCTCATGCTCCAACTCAGTCTTCATTGTGTTCTTGATGCGGACAACAAAGTGTGTCTGAGTCTGGCTTAATTGGTCAAGGAAATCCCAACTGGCAAAGCCTCTATCCATTACGCCAACAGCATCCTCGGGAATCATGCTTGTTACTCTGTCAGCAAATTTCGCATCATGCCCCTGACCAAAATGAATCAAACATTCACTGGGATTGCCCTGTGTTAAGTTGACCCCGCTGAGCAATTTGACTTGATGATAGCCTTGCATCCAAAACAGCTTGCTCGTCAACGTGATGACCGTTGAGTCAATTGGAAACAGCATCTGTGCTGTCGCTGTATTTTTTCGTTTTAGCCGTCCTACAAGGTCAGTATAGATGCGACAAAAGTGTTCATCCTGTCGCGTCTTGCAGGCTTTAGAAAAGGTGGAAATGTCAACCTTGATTCCTGATTTGTTGAGACGATAGAACAAGCTCCTCATGCTCGTTAAGCTCTGGTCTAAAACGAAGGTTAACCAGATTTCAAAGAACAAGCGAGAGTTCAAAATAGGGTAGTTGTGGGGGCACAACTGCTTGAGTATCGATTTGACAAGTGCAGGAAATGACAGTAGCATCTTACGTATTGTTTTTGTTTGTTGGGGGCTAGAATACTACATTCTGCCCCCATTCTTTGTATGTTGAGCTATCTTTCAACACTTCTGTGTTTATCCAACAGAGCTAAAGCTTTGTTAGATGTTTCACCGGCCTGGTGGCGAAGAGAAGACACCGCTATTATTCGATATGAAAATCTGGTTTGTCAAACACCAGTAGAGTTGAGACGGCTTTTTAATTCTTTATCTGTTCAGCCTGTGCGAAATCTCGAAGAAACAATTGCCAAGTTTACGCTTGAAAATCTTAGAAAAGATAATAATGCTCATTATTGGCGAGGCAAGGTTTACAGCCATATAGACTTTTTAACATATGACTTCGCCTCTAAAATTTATAGGTATCACAGAGAATGCTTTGAGATTATGGGCTACGGGCTAGCTGATAAAGAATCTTACCCTTCGTCTCGCCAAGCTTTTAAGAACTGGCAGTCTATGGCACCTAGTCTTCTAGAAGAATCTGCTAAAAAGCTATCCAAGTCTTTTGTTTTAAGTAGTATTAGAAATCTTCTCAGTTCCTAAGCGTTGTGAACTCTGTATACAACTTCCTCAAATCTTATTTAGAAGAAATAGGCAAAGGTAAGGTGACTAAAACTTACCTGTGAAATTTCCACCTTATTCTCAATTAATGGAAAAGCACGTTTCATTAAACAGGGCATGAAGGGATATCGCGACTGGAAAACCAGAAAAAATCCTCGCAAATTAGATCTAATTCCCAGTGATCTAACGGGGTGTCGGGAGGTATCGTAAACAGCAAAGTGAGTTCAATACCTGCTCCAGGTATAAGAGTTTGTGGTATCGGGTGCCGCTCTAGAGCTTCTAAGAATGAATCCGACCCTGGTGATCCTCGTCTCAAGGCAATAGTCACGTATCCTCGCTCACCAGGATTGCAACTCCAGAGAGTTTCTCCAGTATTTACTAAACTTATCTCTAAAATCGCTTTTCGAGTTTCAGGGTTGATTTCTCCTGAAAGCAGCTGTATCTGAGCATTTGTTCGGAAGTTCAATTCATGACACTTGTGATAATCCCCGAACGGTTTTCGCGCAGTCAAGTTATTTACGGCATTCAACGGTGATGACGCAAAATTCCTTAGGGGCTGACTCAGTTTTTCTTCAGAAAAAAATCCATTTACTCCCACGTAGCGAGCGATATCAGTGAATCCGAATTTCTCCAGTAAATGATCTAGATAATCTATCGAAAACGGGTTTTCAAGCGTGCCAAATCTCGCCATCTCTTGACGTAATTGCTGCTCCAAATCTTTAAAATCAGGATGCCATGCTCCTTCTACAATTCCCAGACAGCCGCCAGGTACAAGAAATCGAAAACTCTTCTCAATTGCAACTTCTTCATCAACTACATGATGCAATACATCAAAGAATAGGATGCCATCAAAGCTTTCATCTTCAAAATTTACTTCCTCAAGGGTTGTCTGATGAAAACGCACACGAGACATTGCTTGGCTATCGTGATAATGCTTGCTCAAAGAGCTACAGCGCCCTTGGGCAATTCGAATAAGATCTGCGGATGGCTCAATAGCATCTACAGAGAAGCCCAACATTAAGAGGATTTCCGTTATCCATCCAGGCCCGCTACCGACTTCCAAGATTCTTCCCCGGACAGGTAAACGCATTGCTTTCAATAAATTGAGAAGCTCATACATTAAACGAAAATAGACATCATTTGATAGGTTGATGTCGAAGGGTTTTCGGTATAGCCAATTAACTGCGTCTTCACTCATCTTCGAAGTGTAAGACTGAGCAGCCTCTATGGCTTTTTCATACTCAACCAGATTATTGGTCAGAAAACGTTTTAGCTTCATAAGTCTCTAAAATTGTGAATATCTAACTGGATCTAGGATGATTCCTAAGTTTAAATACATCATCAATAGTTTATAACAATTTTTAGTGTTGTGACGCATAAGCCAGAAAGGGTTTTATTCAAAAGGAGATGATGGTTTTTATAGAAGAGTTTCTAATAGTTGCTTGGCACTTTTTTCCCAGGTTTGCCAGGGCATTTGATCTGAACGGGGGTGTTTGTTGCTTTGATAGAGCATTAACCAATCTTGAATTGCCGTGGCTAAGTCTTCTGGCGTTAGTCCTTGAAAGTAATAAGCATTCTCTTTGGCGACTTCTCGAAAAACAGGGATGTCTCTCGCGATAATTGGTAGGCTATGTTGGGCAGCTTCGATTAGGGGTAGCCCAAATCCTTCTCCTTCTGAGGGAGATATTAAGCAGGAAGAGGCTGCATAGATTTGTTCTAGATACTCATCGCTAATGCCTGATAGCCAGAAAAGCTGTTTGTCATATTCAGGATGCTGTCTTATCTTTTCGGCCAGGTCTTCCATAAGCCAACCCTGTTTGCCAACGATAACTAGATTAAGCCTTTGTCCTTGTCTCCAAAGCTGTTCAATCGCTTCTAGAGTTTGTCGATGCCCTTTCCTTGGTTCTACCGTCCCCACCATCAGAAATGTGGGTGCTGTAGAGAGCTTTGCAAGTAGCGCTTCTGCATCGTCGGGTAGCCCTTTGGTTGGGCTAGAAGATTGAATATCTGCACCCAAATGAAACCAACCAATGTTGAAGGGTCTCATCCGATCAGGCTGATTGGTTCGCATCCATTCTGCTAGTTCTTCTGCGACTGCTTGAGAAATACATATCGCGCCATCCCCCACGCGAGACACTGAGCTTAACCAGTTCAGATGATTTTTGTCCACATTTGGCGGAAATACCTCAGGGCGTAAGATGGGTAACAAGTCATAGACCACAAAGTAGGTCTTGACATTGTGATTCTGTAATTTTGCAAAGAACCCTGCTTTTTCGTTTTGAACGATGTAATCGTTTGTCAGATCTGCGCCTAAAAATATATCGCCTGAATGAATATCTACGGGTTCATCACACAGAGATTCTAAAGGACATTGGAGCAAGCCAAGCGTGTATTTTCGAGCGTAATAGCACTGCCATCCCTGGTTGAATGTGAAGTAAACAGGTTCAATTCGATAGCCTGGGGGTGGGTTATTGAGCCATTCCATCAGGAGCGATCGCACAACACGCTGCACCCCTGTTTTTAGGTCACTTCGGCAAATTGCAGACACATCCACGAAGAGTTGCTTAGCTGGCTGCTTCGGGGGGAATGATTGAGCAACAGATTGGGCGATCGCCAGCCAATCATGACTAGGAACTGAAGAATTATCTGTGCTAGAGAGTCCTTGAATTAGTCTTTGTGAAGATGAGCATTGACTGTACTGCTGCTCGATATAGTTAAAGTATTGACTGGCACATTCTTGAGGCGTATGAAGCGTGTGAATTAGGCACTCGGCTGCTTGAGATAGTGCCTGACGTTTTTCAGTATTTTGCCATAGCGTTTCCAGCGCATAGGTTAAGTCAGCATCGGTAAACTCTTCGGGCACCATCCAGACCGCATCTTGCGGCAGTTCTGCCATTGAACCGCTCGCATTAACCACAGTCGGCAGCCCGTAGTTTAAGCAGTCTAAAGCTGCCGCAGACGTTTCACCCCGTGAGCTAGAGCGCAATTGCACAGCGACATCTGCTGCCCTTAAGTAGTGGCGAAAGGTGGGCATATCTGTCCAGCCTGTCACCTGAACTTGTTCGGATAAACCGCTGCGCTCAATCGCTTCAGCAATTGATTTGCCATATTCACCACCAGGGTTTTCGCCAACAAAGACGAGTAGCGTGTTTGGATCTTGGGCGATCGCCGAATTCAACCAAGCATTCAGCAAGCGATGATTCTGCTTAATTTGACCCAACATTCCAAAGCTACAGATCAGGAATGCATCCTCTGGTATTCCTAGAATTTGACGAGACACCAAGCGATCGCCCTCTCCAGGGGGCACTCGTGGCATATTTACCTGTCCCCAGTCTTCTGACCAGCGATCGCCATACCACTGATTTGCTAAGCGACGAGCAAAACTAGAGTGAACAATGACGCTATTTGCCTGCTGCAAAATGCTTAGATTGCAGGGATATTTAAACACTACTGCTGATAAATCAGCAGACTTAAATCGTTCTTGTACGGCTGCATATCCATGCGCGTGATATAGCTCTCGCGTCCAGCAATAGGGAGACGCATTCTGCATTTCCATTGCGGCAACAATGTGTCCTAGATAAAAATCATGCAGCGCTACAACGCCTGGAAAGCGCTCCAGCAAAGAAAACATATGCTGGTGATAGTGGGAATTGCCAAAGTGATAGAGTATCCGGTCGTATTGATAGGCATGGGCTTCAAACCATTCCACGCTGCGAATTGGGCAGTTAGCATTGATCCACAGATCAGAAATCGTGTCCTGCGCGACGACAACTTCAATTTCGTAATATCGCGCTAGCTCAGGCAGAAGCTCTGCGCTGTAGTCGGCGATGCCGCTTTTTTCGGGGGGCAGCGGTGAAATGTAGGCCAGCTTGGGGCGATGGGTCGGGGCAGCAAGAACTTGGGTTGTGGACGATCGCCCGTGATGGAGCTTTTCAAAAGCGGCGATCGCCCGTTCAGCCGCAATGTCCCAATTTCTGCCGTTATCTTGCTCTTCATCCGCAGCCAAGTGAACGATTTGCTCCTGAGATATGCCTAGAACGGCTGCCGATTCCTGGCGGAGTGACTCGGACACCGCAAGCCATAGATTTGCCCGCTTTAGATGATCCAGCAGTCGCCAGCTTGCCAAGTCCTGCCATTCAGACATGAGTCCATCCAGGCTAACCGGAGCAACTGACTCCAGCAAAGTCACCGCAGTTGGCAGCGTTTGAGTAAACGTCCCAATACTCAGCGCCACATCTGGACTGGGTTCACCAATCGGCGCGGTGAAGTGGACAATATCTGGCTGCAAGCTTGCCAAAAAAGCTTCTCGAATCAGGGCAGAAGTGCGATCGCGCCACGGTTGATGCGCTGCGTCTGGACTCATCCAGGCGGGCGCTGCCCACACTCGAACATTTTCTGGCGGCAGTAAACTGTCGAAGCAGGCTCGCAGTGGCTCAATCGTGTCTGAAAAGCGATCGCTCAGCAGCAGCAAGACTTCATGTTTGCCTCGGTGACGGGCGATCGCCTTCGCCAATAGAAGCGGCGGCTGCTTAAAAAAATCGGAGTCTGAGACTTGTTTGGTTTGTGCAGCTTGCAAATCCAGAACAATTCTCACGAATACTCTCCTGCCCTTCAAACAACAACATTGCGATCAAACCAGGCATCTCGCTAAACCACGGCTTTGGGCTGTAGCTAAAGCTGTAGTTACTTGCCTGAGTTGCCCTGATTCCGAGCTTCCATCAGCCGTTGATAAATCAAGCGAGCGTTGGCAGAGACTCCGGACAAGTCTGGCTGCTCTTTGCCTACGTTAGATTCTGCATCAGATTGTGACAAATTAACCGAAATTTCAGACGAATGGAGTGTTGCAGTAGACTTTCGTGAATCCTCTGCTTGTAGATTTCCAGCCCTGGTCTGAGGTGGCGCACTAGCGACGGGCAGGATGGGTGCAGGCGGAGTGCCCCGCAGCAAACGTTTGAGCGCTCCAGCAAGCTGCTTACCGACACGCAATGGCGCACCCGCTTTCCAAGATAGGCTGGAATAGACCGATTGCAGCTCATCAAACCGTCGTCGAGCCAAATCTTCGGCATGGGCGTGCTGCTGGGCAAGCTGGTTAGCACGAGCATTAGCCGCTTTAAATTGCTTCTTCAGCCGATCAGCGCGATCGCGCTCTTGAGACACCTCTTGCTGCAACACCTGTTCCCGCTGGGAAAGTCGAACCCTTAACAGCTTTGCTTCTGCCGCCGTTTCATCCTGCTGCCGCTTAAGCAGGGCTGCTTGCTGCTGCGCTTCTGCAAGTAGCTGCTCTCGTTGGCTTAGTCGATCGCTGATATCTTCAAGCTGAGTTTGAAGCTGCAAAAGATTTGTTTCAAGCTGGCTCCGCTGTTGCTCAAAATTGACCTCAAGTTTCCAGGCGCGATTGCGCTCCTCGTCCAGCTTTTGCTGAAACAGCGCACAATAGGGGCGCGTCACCGTCAAGCTAAAGGCAAACTCGTCAAACACAGACACGCCGTACTGTAGCGCATCCTTGAGTTCGGGATGCCGATCCGAAACGTAGTAGCGATTTAATCCATCAAATAAGACCGAGGTGTAGCCCCGCAGGGTCAATTCAGTCTCCCAATGGTCATGGGTATCCGTTGTCGTGTTAGGCAGCGTGCTTTCAATCACCACGATCCAGGGGCGAACGGGCGAATCGCCCCAACCCCGCAGAACCGATCGCTCCAGCCCTTCCACATCAATCTTGAGCCAGTGAATTGGGCGATCGCCATAGCGCTGAAAAATATCAGCCATTGGAATGCAAGGAACCGTAATTTCTTGAACCAAGAACCCCTGCTGGCGATGCCCTTCAGCAATTGTGGCATCGCCAGTTGACAGCCCAGCATCGGAGATTTCGTAAAAAGTGATGATGCCGCTTTTCTCAGTTAGAGCAACTTCTAGTACCACTTCGTCAGGACGATGCTCTCTCAACAACGCGGCATACTGTCGAAGTGGTTCCACATGCACGCCGCGCCAACCGTTATCGTAAAAAGCTTTGCTGACAGACGCAATTTCGGGGTGAAAAGCACCCACGTCAATATAAAACCCGTCCTCAACGTGCTTCAATGCCCGCCAGAGCAAGACATCCTCAAAGTGTTGAGCATAGGAAATAAACATACGGGTTTTGGGACGATGCCGCGAAGAACAGAATACAAGGTTGCGTCAAGAAGATGGCGCTATATTTGGCACTCGCAATCATACCAGGTTGCGTGAAACCACTTCACAATCGATCGCAAGTGGATTGCGACCAGATTGCGATCGCGCCATAAGCTGCATGATATTCTGACGAAAACGTGCCGTAGGGTGTTCTCGGTGGCAACCCCATAGCCTTGGAAATATTCGTTGTTTTGATGAACCCCAACTCTCCCATGAAAAAAGCGCTGATCTGTGGCATTTCAGGACAAGACGGAGCCTATCTGGCCCAACTGCTGCTCGACAAAGGCTACGAAGTCTTTGGCACGTCTCGCGATGCCCAGATGACCTCCTTCCGCAACCTCGAGCGGCTAGGGATTGCTGACCGCATCATGCTCAAATCCATGTCGCTGAACGATTTTCGCAGCGTGTTGCAGGTGATTAGCAAGATTGAGCCAGACGAGATTTATAACCTGGCGGGGCAAACTTCCGTCGGCTTGTCCTTTGAACTGCCCGTGGAAACAATGGAGAGTATCTCTATTGGCACGCTGAACCTGCTGGAAGTGATTCGCTTTTTGGGTGCGCCAATCCGCTTCTACAACGCAGGCTCCACCGAATGTTTTGGCGACACAGGCGACACGGTAGCTACCGAAACCACCGCCTTTCACCCCCGCAGTCCCTATGCCTGCGCCAAAGCCGCCGCCCACTGGCAGGTAGCCAACTACCGTGAAGCGTATAACCTGTATGCCTGCTCTGGTATTTTGTCGAACCACGAGTCGCCCTTGCGTCCCAAGCGCTTCGTAACGCAAAAAATTGTGTCTGCGGCCGTGGCCATCGCCCGTGGCGAACAAACCGGACTGCGACTAGGCAATATCTCCATCCAGCGCGACTGGGGTTGGGCCCCCGATTATGTCGAAGCCATGTATCGGATGTTGCAACAAGACCAGCCCGAAGATTTCGTCATTGCCACAGGCTATACGGCCAGCCTGGAAGACTTTGTGGCCGCCGTGTTTGCCCATGTCGGGCTAGACTGGCGAGAGCATGTGCAAGCCGACGCTAGCCTGCTGCGGCCCTCCGACATTGCCATCAGCCGCAATAGCCCCCAAAAGGCAAAAGAAAAGCTGGGCTGGGCCGCCCAATATCTGATGCCAGAGGTTGCCCGCAAAATGGTAGACGCGCTGCTCAATCCTGCCCTGCTGCCAGCCAGCGGCGGCCAGTCGGCAAACGGCAGCACGCCAAAAGAATCACAACCGTCCTCCCTGGGCGCAGGTCGCCCCACCTGATGCTGGCCCAACTTTCGGCTCTCCAGTCGGCTCTCCAATGGAAACACCCTTCCCCCAGATTGCCCTCGACGGCATTGTGTTTCAATATCCGAGCGATCGCGGCATCCAGCGCGTCTGGCGATCGCTCCTCCAGGTTTGGGCAACCCAGGACTTCTGCAAACATTGGGTGATTCTGGATCGCAACGGCACTGCACCCAAGCTTCCTGGTTTTCGCTATATCGATTGCCCCGCTCACGACTATCGCCACAGTGGAGCCAATGCTGCCCAACTCCAGTCCATCTGCGATGCCGAAGCGATCAACCTGTTCATCTCTACCTACTACACCGCGCCTCTATCTACGCCCTCGGTCTTCATGGGCTACGACATGATTCCCGAAATCCTGGGACTCGACCTGCAAAATATCATCTGGCAAGAAAAGCACTACGGCATTTTGCACGCCCAGCACTTCCTCTGCATCTCCCACAGCACCGCCCGCGACCTGATGCAGTTTTTTCCCCACGTCCAGCCTGATCAGGTCACTGTTGCCCACTGCGGCGTAGACTCTGGCTTTTTTCCAGCAGCAGCGTCCGAAATTGAAGCTTTCAAAACACAATACGCGCTCCATCAGCCCTATGTGCTGCTGGTCGGCGAACGGCTAGGAGTCACAGGTTACAAAAACACCCCCCTGCTGTTGCGGGCGATCGCCCAAGAACCCCAATGGCAAGACCTCAGGGTTCTCTGCGTCGGCGGCAAAGACGAAATCGAGCCAGAACTGCGGGAACTGGC
Organism: Thermoleptolyngbya oregonensis NK1-22; assembly: GCF_032705245.1. Lineage (GTDB taxonomy): Bacteria > Cyanobacteriota > Cyanobacteriia > Elainellales > Elainellaceae > Thermoleptolyngbya > Thermoleptolyngbya sichuanensis. Next base: position 4,126,634 of record NZ_CP053540.1, on the reverse strand, counting down.
GGGCAGTGTATCCATCACTCGGCTACGGCTCAGCGATGCAGAACTGCGGGCAGCCTACAGCGGGGCGATCGCCCTCGTCTATCCCTCGCGCTACGAAGGCTTCGGGCTGCCCATTGCCGAGTCCATGGCCTGCGGTTGCCCCGTGATTACCTGCCCAATTTCCTCTATTCCCGAAGTCGGCGGCGATGCCGTGATATACACCGACCCAGACTCATCCGCCGCCTTGCGGCAAGCCCTAGAACAGGTGCAACAGCCCGACGTGCGCCAGCGGCTCATTGCGGCCGGGCTGGCCCAAGCTAAATCGTTTACCTGGGCGCGATCGGCAGAGATTGTGGCAAAGACGCTGCTAGATGTGGCAGAGTCCTGGAGCGATGGGAAGATGGATCAGAGGGGCGATTCGCGAAGCGATCCCTACGGGAATCGCACCGCCCTCCTGTGGACGCATTTGCGCCAGTGGCAAGCCGCCCAGCAAACCCTCACCCAACAGTTTCGCCAGACCCAGCGCCAGCTTCGAGACACCCAACTCCAGCTTGAAAATTGCCAGCGCGAAACCCAGGACGCTCGCCAGCAAATCGCCGCGATGGAAAGCAGCAAGTTCTGGAAACTCCGCACAGCCTGGATCGATCTCAAAGCAAAGCTGGCGGCTGCGAAGCGCTCCTAACCTGCCCAGATGTGACAGATGTAGGCACACGCAGGTTAAGGTTGAAGAAAATATCTGTTTAGTAGAGCCTGCTAACTAAAGAAAAATCATCACGGCGGCGGCTAGCGTGATCAGGATGGCGTTGTAGGCGGCGTGGTCGGCGGTGCTGGCTCGCACACCTGCCTCTTCGGACTGGAAGGCGTTGCCCGTTTGCCGCAAATGGCGATCGCGCACATATTTATAGCGGCAGGCAAACAGGAACCCCGGCAAAATCAGCACAATCCCGCCGATTAGGGGGATTCCCGCCAGCAGGTGCGCCAGCCCAAACCAGGTGGAACGCACGCCGATTTGTCGCCAGGTGTTGGCCCCGCGCCGAAACAGCCGCTCCTCCAGCCGCGCCCAAAAGGGAATGCCCAGCAGCAGCGCCAGCCAAAACAGCAGAATCAGCAGCGTCGCCCAGTTGAAATGGGACACCGCTTCTGGCACGGGCGGCGGTTCCAATCCTGGCATTGGCGGGGTGGGGAGGTCTGGCGCAGGGGATGGCGCAGGGGCGGCATCTTTGATCAGGTTAAACGGTTGAAACATGACGTTGCCGGGTCGCCCAAACACCAGATCCGACCAGCCCAGACGCAAAATCGGCGGGGCGATCGCATCGGCAATCGAATAGGTCACCAGCGTTGCCACGACGATGCCCAGCGCCCGCCCATAGGTCAGCCAGTGGGTGCCAAAATAGGTCTGCCAGACGAAGCCCAGCCGCGACCGATGCCGCCACAGATCGGCCACAATCAGCCCCAGCACGCCCAGCGATAGCAGCACCGACACCCCCTGCCGCAGCAACTCCGCCGCCGGCCCCTGCCCCAGCGCCAGCAGCAGCACCGCCGCCGTCACAATCAGCAGCCGCAGCTTGGCCGCATTCAGCACTGCGCCCACATTTTGCAGCAGGGGCCAGCGCGTTTCCCGCCGCCGCAGGTGCGTCCACAACTGCCCCGCCATGCCCAAGCTCAGCAGCCGATTCAGCGCCGCCGGAGCATAGCCCGGTTGCAGCCGCAGCGCCTCATCGCAACTGGCGATCGCCCGCTCATAGCGCCCCAGCCGCATCAGCGCCCGCCCGTGATGCGCCCAAGCAGCCGCTTTCCACGCCTCCTGCCGATGCGGAGCCAGCGAGAGGGCCTGCTCAAAATTGGCGATCGCCTCCAGCACCCGATCTTGCCGCAGCATCGCAATCCCCCGGTTGCTCCAGGCCCGGTCTAGCCTGCTGTCGAGGGCGATCGCCCGCTCATAGCACTGCTGCGCCTCGGCATATTGCCCCGCCACCGAATGCACCACGCCCTTGCTATTCCACGCTTCTGGCAGGTTTGGGTCAAGCTGCAAGGCGCGATCGCAAAGCTGCATCGCCGCCTGCTTTTGTCGCCGCAGCACCGCCAGCAAAGACCCCTTCGCGCTCATCGATAGGGCATCCTGGGGCTGTTGTTCCAATGCGTTGCCAAAGCTGGTCAGCGCCTCGCCATAGCGCCCCAGACTGCGGAGCGTACAGCCGCGATCGCGCCACAGCCTTGCCCTCGGTGTGGCCGCCAGCTTGATCGCTTGGTCAAAATTTGCCAGCGCCTCCTTGAATCGCCCCAGCCCATCCAGCGCCCGCCCCCGCCCGTGATAGGCCGCCACCAGGTCTGGCCACAGCAGCAATGCCTGATCAAACTGGGCGATCGCCGCTTCGATCTGCCCATCTCGCAACTGCCACCAGCCCAGCCGACACAGCAGCCCCGCCCGCTCTGCCTCTGGCAACGCCGCCTCACTCAGCCGCTGCCCACACTCCGCGGGCGTTAGCCGAGCCAAATCATTACCAGACCATGAAACATCCGAATCAAACTCAGAATCAGCGTACATGCAAAACACTCAGCGGCGGGACGGCGTGGCAATGCCTCTATTTATGCCTCTATTTTAGGTTGAGCAGGATTGAGGCAGTTGGCGGATTTCTCGCGGGCTGCGTCCGCAAGCAATCCGCCAAAGTCCAGAACACGGATGGCGAGTGCATAAGTCCTGTTGAGGTTTTGGCGGGTTGAGGGGCGGGAGTGAGATGATTAAAGGGCACCGCCCCTACCCACCCACCCATGCTCACCGCCCCCCTGCGCCAGCACAACGGCATTTTTGAAGACCGCGCCTTTACCCGCCCAGCGCCAAACAGCGAACTCTCCTGCGCCATTCTCGTGGTGGGGGGATCGACGGCGGCCTATACGGCGGCGCTGGTGGCGGCGCGGGCCAATCTGTCGGTGTGCCTGGTGCAGCCGACGCAGATCTTGGGGGGCCAGTTCACCGTGCAGGCGCTGCCCGCGTCGGACGATGGCGATTTGCTCAAAGAGCGGGCGGGCGCATTTCATCGGGCAGGGGAAGAATTTGCGATTTCGCCCTTGCAGCGCTGGTTTCGCGATCGCCAGCGACAGCTCCAGCCCGTGCAGGGGGAGGTGCTGCAAAACCCCGGCGGCGGCTGGGTCAGCCCGATTTGCACCAGTCCCGTCGTATCCGCCATTGCCCTAAACGAGGCGATCGCCCCCTGCCTGGAACGGGGCACCCTCCGCTTCATTCCCTTTGCAGAACCCGTCGAGGTGCAGTTTGTCACTCCCCCCGGCGGGCGGCGGCGCGTCACGGGGGTTGTGTTTCAAGACCTCCAGCGGGGGCATCGCTTCACGATTTCGGCGCAGATCACCATTGAGGCAACCGATCTGGGGGATCTGCTGGAAGTCGGTAACATCCCCTCCCGCGTGGGGCAGGAAACCCGCGAAGAAACTGGCGAACAGGCGCTTCCCAAACACCCCCTGCCGGAGTGTCAGCAGTCCTTTACCTATGGCGCGGTGATCGAACTGGCGGAACCAGGCAAAGGCAAGCCCATTGGCGCACCGCCAGGATACAACGTCGCCCCCTGGCTGCTGGCGGCAGACTTTGAAGCCGACTTTTGGACGAAATCTGGCGGTCAGTGGGAGCCACAGCCGCGCCCATTTTTGCATCCCTTTGGGATTTTCCGCTACCGCCGTCTGATTCGCGTGTCTACCCAAGAGAAGCTGGTGAAGCCGGGGGATGTGTCGGTGCTGAACTGGGGCCAGCATCAGCACGGCGAGGGCGGGCCCATGCTCTGCGGCAACGACTATCGCGTGGGGGAACTGGTCGGCGTGAGTCGGGAGGAGCGCAAGCTGCATCTCAAACAAGGGCGCGATCGCGCTCGGGCCTACGTCCACTATTTGCAGCAGCGGGGCATTCCGCTAAAACCCCGGGGCGACCTCACCTGGACCGCCGACGGCATCGCCCTCGAACCCTACATCCGCGAGGCGCGACGCGGTATCGCCCTCACCCCCATCCTCCACGAAGACGTAGCCAAGGCCTTTTTCCCCGACCAGGCGCGGGCCCGCTGCTTTGCCGACAGCGTAGGCATTGGGCAATATCACTATCTCGACCTGCACGGCAACGATCGCCAGGGCCACGCCAGCTTGCCGGGAGACAAAGTGATTGCGCTGCCCTTTACGCTGCCTGTGGGGTCACTTGTTCCTATTGACACCGACGGGCTGGTGCTGTCCTCCAAGAGCCTCGGCACGACCCACATTACCAACGCGGCCTACCGAATGCATCCGGTGGAATGGGCGATTGGGGAAGCCAGCGGCTATCTGGCAGCGCTGGCCGTGTGGGCGGGGGTGCAGCCGAGGGCGATCGCCCTGCAAGAACCCCTCCTCCGCAAGCTGCAAGGGCTGATCACCCGAAACGGCATTCCCATCTTCTGGTTCGATGATGTATCCCACAGCGACCCCGACTTTGAGCCGATCCAGGTGATGGCGACCGCAGGCATCGTCCGCAGCGAAACCACCACCGACCTGCATTTTCGCCCCGAAAACACCGTCACCCGCGCTGTTGTCTCTACTGCAATGGTGAAGCTGCTCAACCTGTCGCCCACCACGCCCGACCAGCCCACCTTTTCCGACGTGCCCAAAAACCACTGGGCCCATCCCTATATCGAGGCCCTGGCCGCAGCCGGACTGATCGCCGGAGTCGGCCGCGGCCGCTTTGCGCCAGAGTCGCCCATCACCCGCGAGCAGTTGTCCTTCTTGGTGAAAAAAGCCGCACCCGATGCCTATGACCGGGCCTTTGCCCGCACACCCATCGACCGCCAATCCCTGCGCCGCCGGGAACTGTCGCGGGTGCTGTACGAAGTGATGAAAGTCGTGTTGAAGAATTAGAAAGTCATAAGGGCGATCGCCCTGGTTCCGAATCAAGATTTCGTAGACGCAAGCTTCAGTAGGAATCCGCGATTTCAGTTCTGCGAATTGCAGGGCATCAAGCAGAAGATTAAAGCACTGGGGCAATGGGATAATGAAGACACATGGAGAGGCTGCTAATGAACATTGGGTTACAGGTGCAGGAAAAACGAGAAGCAATTTTGGCGACAGCAGCAAAATACGGAGCCTACAACGTTCGCATCTTTGGCTCGGTAGCACGGGGCGAAGCCGACTCAGACAGCGACGTTGATTTTCTGGTGGAACTGGAGGCAGAACGCAGCTTACTTGACCTTGGCGGGTTGCTGATGGAATTACAAGACCTGCTGAATTGTTCAGTAGATGTGGTCACAGTAAAAGGTCTGCGACCCAGAATCCGCGATCGCATTCTGAGTGAAGCAATTCCCTTATGAGAGACGATCGCGAGAAATTGCAAGATATCCTAGATGCCATCGAGCGGATTGATCGCTATACTGCACAGGGCAGGCAAGCATTTGAACAAAATGAATTAATTCAAGCTTGGTTCACTCAAAACTTGCAAGTGATTGGGGAGGCTTCCCGCTCGCTCTCTTCAACCCTGCGAGATCATCATCCAGAAGTACCTTGGGCAAAAATAATTGGAGCGAAACATTCTGACTCACAACTACTTCGAGATTGATCTCGATATTGTTTGGCTAACTGTAGCGCAAGAATTACCAAGTCTAAAGCAAGCCATCACAGCCATCTTGCAATCGTTGTAGGCGATCGCTCTTGCGATCAATCTGGGTGCGGCGAGGCAAGGCTGGTCTGGTCTACCTCTATACCCGCGAGTGCCGCTGGCGGCTATTGTTGCGGAGGCAGCTTTGCCCGTTCAGCATCATTCAACTCCGGCAAATTCTGCTGCCATTCGGTAAAAAATTGCTCATCTTCCACCCGGCGTAATCTAAACCGGGCTTCCACTTCAGATAAGCTTTTAACCGCGTCGGTGACTGCAATGACTTTTGCCATGATGAATTCCCTTCACCGGAGTTTTATCATATCAGGGACAAATCAGGGACAAATCAGGGACAAATCTTATATCAACGGGATGTGCAACCTTGCCGATCCTCCTCATCCTAAATCCAGAGCGGGAGAGGGACTTCAAGCCTCTCTTGCTCCCCTTCTCCCGACCTGGGAGAAGGGGTTGGGGGATGAGGGCAAATTAAACGTTGCACATTGCGTTTCTAACCTTGCGTTTCTAACCTTGCGTTTTTAGTTTTTAGCATTGCGTTTTTGTCAGATAGCAAAATTTCGCTTCAAAGTCCATTGCCGATCAGGATAAACGGGGCCCAGAAAAACGGCGGCTGGTTGTCTTGAATGAGACTGATTTGGGCCTGCTGGAGGGCTTCTGCTTTGGAGATGGTTTTCTGATTCAGCAGTCGGTAAAACTGGGTCATCAGCGCTTCGGTGCCTTCGTCGTTGACCCGCCACAGCGAGGCGATCGCCGCTCTGGCCCCGGTGCGCTGCATCTGGAAGCCAAATCCCAGAATTTCTTCGCCATTGCTCTCGCCGCTCACGGCGGTCTGGCAGGCGCTCAGCACGATCAGTTCCACATTGGGCAACGACCAGCGCGACGCATCTTGAAGCGTGACGCGATCGCCATTCCCAAACACAATAAAGGTTTCCTCCGGCGAACCCGCCACAAACTGCGCGTGGGTCGCTAGGTGAACCACCGTATAGTCATTCATGCGGGGCACGGTTGCCTGGGGGCTAAACTGGGCATCAATCAGCTTTTGCGTGTTGGGAATCTGGGCTGCAATATTCTCCACCTCGATGCCTGCAAACGGCAGCCCCGGAAACCGCAGTTCTCGCGTTCCCACTCGCACGCTAACTTCACCCTGCACAAACGCCCCTGCCAGCACCCGCAAGTCGCGCTGGGGTCGTCGATCAAACTCTGTGAGGGAGGCGGCGGTAATGTAGTTAACCCGATAGCGCTGGGCCAGCCATTGCGTGCCGTCGTGCAGCGCCGCCAGCGGAATGTAGCGCAGTTGCCCGTCTGGGGCATAGACAATCGTCTGGGTGTTGGCTTGGGCCAGGTCTGCTTCGAGCGGCCGCACCAGCCAGTTGTAGAGTCGCTGGGCGCTGGGTCTGGGGTTGACCCGAATGTCGGTCAGGGATTGCCGCAGTTCCAAAATTGCCTGATTGAGCTGGGTGCGCGGGACGTTCACCGTGCGGCGGATGGGCGGCGAAAAGGGCGTAACCAAAATTAGCTCTAGCCGATCGTCTAGCACCAGCGGATAGAGCAGGACGGCGTTTTGATTCAGGTTTCGCAGATTGTTTTGCAGCGCGGTGAACTGCACCGGGTCAATGTTTTGGCGGCGCGTGGTGCGGCTGAGCTGATCTAGAGCGGCGGCCACCTCTGGGCGGTTGAGGAAATCATCGAAGGTGCGGGCGAGGTTTTGCTCGGCGGCGACCAGCACGGCGAGGCGCTGCTGCTGGGCGGGGGTGCGGCGGTCGGGGGCGATCGCCCGCAGTCTGGCCAGTTCCCGTCCCTGGGCGATCGCCCGATCGTAGAGGTTGAGCATGTTTCGCTCTTCCTCGGAGAGGGCAATGCCGCGCCCCGTCTGCTCGTTGCCGCGCACGTCGCGCAGATAGTCGTCTAGTTCCTGCACCTTGAGCAAATCTAAGACCTGCTGCGCCTCCAGCACCCGATCCTGGCGCAGCAGTAGATCTGCGAGCAGGCGATAGGTGCTGGCTACCCGGTCGGTGTAGGTCTGCTGAATGTCGGGATTGGTCTGTTGCAGCCCGGCCCGCAGCGCTTCCCACAGGTTCACCGCCTGCTTTAGGAACACGATCGCCATCGCGGGCTGGTCTTGCTCCAAAAAGAGCCGCCCCAGGTTTGCCAGGGTGCGGGCTTCGCCCTCGCGATCGCCAATTTCCTGCTTCACTAGCAGCGAGTCTTGCAGCATATCCATCGCCTGGGGATATTGCTGAAGCTCGACATGCACCAGTCCCAGGTTGTTGAGTGCGGTGGCTTCGAGGGAGCGATCGCCAATCTCGCGGGCAATGTCCAATTGGCTTTGCATGGCGGCGATCGCCCGATCATACTGGCGCTGGTTGAGCCACAGCACTCCGATGGCTCCCTGAACGGCAGCCTCGCCCTGGCGATCGCCCTGTTCCTGAGCAATTCGCAGTTCTCGTTCCAGTTGAGTCATCGTCTCCCCAGCGGGCTGCGAAGCCACCTCTCCCTCGCCGCCAGCCGTCCGAGCTTGTTGCACGCGGCGATCGGCCTCCTCTGGCTGGCCCAGCGCCCGATAGACGACCGCCTGATTAAGCAGCGCTGTGGCGATGCCCTCGCGATCGCCCACGTCCTGAGCAATGGCTTGCGCCTGCTGCAAATTTTCCAAGGCCAGGGTATAGTCGCCCGTGGCATAGTAGGTCACGCCCAAATTGCCCAAAATCAGCCCTTGCCGACGGCGATCGCCCGTTTCCTGGGCAATCGGGAGCGCCTGGGTAAAGGCAGCAATGGCTTCGGCATATTGCCCCAGGCTGCGGTGGGCTTCGCCAATGTTGGTTAGCGCAACCGTGCGGCCGGGGCGATCGCCCAACTCCTGATAAATCGCCAGAGCCGCCTGCCATCTGTCTAGCGCAACGGCAAACTGACTGGCGCTATAGGCCTGTACGCCCTCTCGCAGCAGGCGATCGGCCTCATCCTGGCGGGTTGCCGCTTCTAGCGTCTGCGGCAGGTTTGGGGCTTGAGCCTGAGCGCTCTGCCCCACCAGCGCAGATAGCAAACTCAGACCACCGATTAGACTGGTGAATAGCAGCAGCCAAGATCGAGATCTGGACTGGGATTGGCGGGAATTGATTGACGGAAGCGTCATGGCTGAACCCGTAAAGTTAACCGTTGACCGCAGTTGACCGCAGTTAACTACAGTTGACCGCAGTTGACCGCAGTTGACCGCAGTCCAGTGGAGACTAGGATTTTGCCTCCAGATCGGCTCCACACAACAGTTCTAACACCTGTTCTGCCGTGATCAGCCGCTTTAGCACGACTTGCCCAATCGATGCACTTGATCCGTCTGCTTGGATCGCAGGCGATGGACAGACTTCTACCATCAGCACCGACTCTTCGACCTGGTGCAGCCAGAGGCGCTCGCCCCGCTCCACAATAGAAAGCTGCATCCGCTGGATATGGGGCGGTCGCCGCCAGGCCCGCTCATCCCACAGCCCGCCAAATTCCCACACGCGCCCCACCGTCCAACCATCCGATAGAAAAAAATACTTCACAGGTTCCCACACCGATTTATCTATTCAATCTGTTGGTTCAAGCTGTTGGCTCAAACTGCTGGCTCAAGCTGCTGGCTCAAGCTGCTGGCTCAAACTGTTGGCTCAACGGCTCAAGCTGCTGGCGATCGCCTTCATGTCAACACAGATGTCAATCCAGAAGCATATAAGTCACAGAAGCATAAAAATCGCCACTCGAAGGGCGATCGCTCCGAGTGGCATCACTCAAACTGTCATTGGCCCCTTGCTGCCTAGAATACCGGGTTGCCGAGTGGATTTATCGCAATCTGGCTTCAAAGACGTTGGGCCCTGCTTCTGGAAACCTAATGAACCCTATTAGGACTTACGCAGTTGGACAATTTCTCGCGGGCACATCCCACCAGAAATTGTCCAAACCCCAAGGAGCTTATCGCAAGTGCGTAAGTCCAGTGCTAAGTCCTGCCTATAATCTGGCACCCTGGCTATGAGGCAACCAGGGTGCTGCCATGCCGCTTTAGGTGCCAGGCCCAGGCGTGGGAAATGATGTCGTCAATGCGGCTATACTGCGGCTGCCAGCCCAGAATTTGCCGGGCCCGGTCGGCGCTGCCGATGAGAGCGGGGGGATCTCCAGGGCGGCGATCGCACGCCTTCACCGGAATGTCCCGACCCGTAATCTGACGCGCCGCCTCGATGACTTCCTTCACCGAGAAGCCATTGCCATTCCCCAGATTAAAAATATTGCTGCCGCCGCCGTTGAGCAGGTATTCCAGCCCCAGCACATGGGCCGAGGCCAAATCGGTCACATGGATATAGTCGCGGATGCAGGTGCCGTCGGGGGTGGGATAGTCCGTGCCGAAGACCTGAATGGCATCGCGCAGCCCCAGCGCCGTTTGCAGCACCAGGGGAATTAGGTGGGTTTCGGGGTTGTGGTCTTCGCCGAGCCGTCCGTCTGGGTCGGCTCCCGCCGCGTTGAAATAGCGGAAAATCACCGATTGCAGACCATAGGCTACGCCAAAGTCCTTCAGCACCCGTTCAATCATCAGCTTGGTTGCGCCGTAGGGATTGATGGGGTTCTGGGGATAGTCTTCGGGGATGGGCACGACGTTGGGAATGCCGTAGGTGGCGCAGGTGGAAGAAAACACCAGCTTGTTGATCCCGGCGGCGTGCATTGCTTCTAGCAGCGTCAGCGTGCCGACTACGTTGTTGCGATAATACTTCGCGGGTTCTTTGACTGATTCGCCCACATAGGCATAGGCGGCAAAGTGCATAACTGCGTCGATGGTGCGGCTGGCAAAGATTTGGTCGAGCAGGGGGCGATCGCCAATCTCTCCGACAATCAGTTCCGCTTTCAGAACGTCTTCGACCAGTTCCCGATGCCCATACACCAGATTATCCAGAACCAGAACCTCGTATCCCGCTTGCTGGAGCGATAGCACCGCATGGGAGCCGATATACCCCGCACCCCCCGTCACCAAAATCGTCGGTTGATTGGTTGAACCCATGACCAAACTCCTAAAGCGAAGTGCCATCTGATGCTTACCTATGTCTACTGGGAAAGTAACAGGCAAGTTTAATTTTCTTTATAAAGATTTAGTGAATTTATCGGTTTTTACGGAAAGAATCAAGCCTGGATCAGGAGTCATCCGGGCTTGATTCTTCCAATCTCGGCCCATCGCTAGGGGAAGTCGTAGGAGCGGCGAGACTGCTGGGCAGGAGAATCCGATGCGGGAAGCTCGCCCATTTCTGCGTTCATCGACACGGCGTAATGAACCAGTTGCAGCAAGCGCTGTCGGAGGGTGCCCAAACCGAGGCGATCGCCCGCCGAGATAAACAACGCCTGCGGAAACTCCGACTGAGCCAGCGCCAGCGTGTCGCCGTCTACTTGGTCAATCTTGTTGAACACCAGCAGCGCCGGCCCCGGCGTAATCGGCATTTCGCTCAAAATCTTCATCACCGAGCGGATTTGGCTTTGCCAGGCCGGATGCGACAAATCCACCAAGTGCAGCAGCGCGTCTGCTTCAGTCACCTCTTCTAGCGTCGCCCGAAAGGCATCCACCAGCGACGGCGGCAGGTCGTGGATAAAGCCCACAGTGTCTGTCAGCACCAGTTCCACAGGTTCCTGAGTTTCGGCATCCGTCACCACTAGGCGACGGCTCGTGGGGTCGAGCGTGGCAAAGAGCTGGTCGGCGGTATAGACCTCCGCATTGGTTAGCGCATTCAGCAGGGTAGATTTGCCCGCGTTGGTATAGCCCACCACCGCCACCGAAGGCACGTCTCGATGCTGTCGGCGCTGTCGCAGCCGGGCCCGATGCGCCTGGAGCTGGTTGACTTCCTGTTGCAGTCGGGCAATCCGCCGCTGAATTGCGCGTCGCTCGGTTTCTAGCTTGGTTTCCCCTGGGCCTCGCGTGCCGATGCCGCCCCCCAGTCGAGACATGTCGCGCCCTCGCCCGGTTAGCCGGGGCATGGTGTATTCCAACTGCGCCAGTTCCACCTGGAGCTTGCCAGCCCCCGTCTGGGCCCGTTGGGCAAAGATATCGAGGATGACTTCCGTGCGATCGACCACCCGCACGCCGATCTGCGCCTCCAGGTTCCGCACCTGGGCAGGCGACAAATCCCGATCAAACACGATCAGGTTTGCGCCGACGGTCTGGGCGGCTAGGGCAATTTCCTGGACTTTTCCTTCCCCTACAACGGTTTGGGGATGGGGATGGGCCCGCTTTTGCGAGAGGACTTGCACCACGTCGCCGCCTGCCGTTTCTACCAGCCGCGCCAGTTCCTCCAGCCCTGCCTGAAACTGTTGAGCCGAAAGGTTGTCGGTCATTACGCCTACCAGCAACGCGCGATCGTGATCGACTTCGACCTGCTGCGCCACAAACTCGCGGCGAAATTCTGACTCCAGCCCTTCCGTTAGCTCCAGAAAGTCTTGCTGGCTGACCCGATCGAGGCTGAGAGGCGGCGAAACGGTCCAGTTGGCCTCAGGATGGGGAATCAGGTGGGCCAGATAGGCTTCGCGGATATAGCCCGTTGCGCCGCCGCCGCGTCGCTCAAAGCCTTCGCCCGTCATCACCAGCAGCACCAGTGCATCTAGCCGTTGCAGCGCCATTGCGGTGAGGGCCGCGCTGCTGGGCGGTTCGGGCTTGAACTTGGTGGCCACACAGCGGATGCCGCTGAGACGCTCTGCGCCATATCGCGGGAGCTCTTGTGGCGGAATTTGAGTTTGTCGCAGAGTGCCCACTCCCACGCGAATCACCTGTCCCCGGCGATTAATATAGGCGCAAACGGGCTGACCAATCTCAGTGCTAACGGCCGCGAGGCGTTGGGCAAATTCGGGGGTCGTCAGGCGATCGCCCGGAAGTCGCTGGTGATAGAGCCGCTGCAACTGTTTGATCTGGCTGGGCTTGAGTCCCTGCAAGTTGCCAAAAATCGTTTCGATAGGCACAACGGATCGGCAGTTCGATCCCCTAGCTCGACTCCCTCATTTTACATGGCAGGTCTGGGATGGCTGTGTGGAGGTTAATAAGAGTTGAGATCCGTGCCGATTTGAGTGGAACTTCGGGCAAATGGCGGAGCAAAACGGTTCATCAGGTGTGGTGTAGGCGTTGTGCAAATCTTTTGTGAAGATTCAAGCTTGACTCATTTCGCCATATTTCACGGATACCACGCAAGTAAATTCAGAGAAAATACGCAGGGCGATCGCCATCGCACCAAATTTCAAGAGAGAAACTCCGGGATAATACATAAGCGCATTAAGACTAATCTTACGATCGATAGAAACTAACGGAACTGTTCTAAAACCTTCAGCGTCTTGGCGGATTGACGTAAGGTTTTTTGCGTCTTAAAGACCTAATTAATATCGATTAATAAAGGGTTGAAATGCTTTCAAATGAGGGGTTTTGCCCTCTTTTTATTAAAACTTGGTTTTGACTATAGTTGGATTGGTAAAGCCGATTCAGGTTTTTTCAATTCTAATTGATCTTGTTCTTGAGAGTATCGCATTGCTGACAAATGAAACAAAAACAAAGCATAAGCGAGGGATACGCGAGGAAAAATTAAGGGGTGAAATCTGAAAACTTTAGGGCGTTTTAGCGAACCAGGCTGAAAAATCAGGCTTCGGCAGCTAATGCTCTTCGAGGATCAGTAGTTTCTCGTAGTTGCCAAAGACCATTTTCAAGAAGCCGAGTTGTGAAATTGTCTCTAATGACTGGCTCTATCGAGCGTCTGCATTGACAGACTTTATTAGATTGACCTTTTGGCAGTGCTTTTATAGCTCGTGAGGGTCGTGAGCGATCACGAAACCCTTGCCTCTCATGGCAAACGCACCTCGCGATGTAAGGAAACTCTATAAGGTTTTGCGATCGCAATTAGGCTACGCAAGTTTATAACTGCCTTCCAGATAACTTTAGAAACTGAGAATATCTAGATGCGGACATCGTGAAGAACGATTGCCGTCATTTTGTCACGACTTTTTCAGACACTTTTTCAATTTCCCAGTCTTGGTTTTCCTGGCTAGTTTAAGTGATTTGTTTAAGGGATTTTCAGTGGGTTTAGCCTGCAATCGCCAACTCGATTAATACATCCAGAATTCTTTCTTCACCTGTCTAAGTCTATGCTTCTCGTCTAAGTTCTTATGTCTATCCATAGCGGTATTAATCGTCAAATTCACCGTCGAAGTTACTACAGCTAGCCTTGTTTGTTGTGTGTGAGGAGTTGGGTCATGTCTCGGGATGCACTCGTTGTTGGAGTTAATGCTTATCAGTTCTTACAGCCGCTCAAAGCCCCCGCTAGAGATGCAGAAGCGATCGCCCAAATGTTGCAAACCTACGGCGAATTTCGGGTGCAGCGACTGCCCGAAGTCGTGCAGGCAGGGCAGCCCAAAATCGGTCAAGCGACACCCGTTTTTTTGCGAGATCTAGAAACTGCGCTGGTCAATTTATTCAAGCCCAAAGGCAGCAATATTCCCCAGACTGCGCTGTTTTACTTCTCTGGACATGGCATCCAAAAAGAAGCGGGGATTCACGAAGGCTACCTTGCAGTCAGCGATGCCAACCCCGATGCGGGATTTTACGGATTGTCGCTCTACTGGCTGCGGCGGCTGTTGCAAGAAAGCCCAGTGCGGCAGCGAATTGTGATTCTAGACTGCTGCCACAGCGGCGAGTTGCTCAACATGCTGGAGGCAGACCCCGGCGCACGGACGGGAACCGATCGCCTGTTTATTGCGGCCTCGCGGGAATATGAAGCCGCCTACGAATCGCTCAATAGCGACTACAGCGTTTTGACCCAAGCGCTGCTGGAAGGGCTAGACCCGCGCCATGCCAGCACGGGTACTGTGACGGCGCACTACCTGACGGCCTGGGTGAGCGATCGCCTCAAGCACGAACTCCAGCAGCCCTTGTTTGAAAACTCCGGCAGCGAAATCATCCTGACGCGCTGCGGCACGGCTACTTCCCCCATTCTCCCCAAAACCCCGGAAAAGCCGGAGATTTGCCCCTTTCGCGGGCTGGAGTGCTTCGAGGAAGAACACGCCGACTTCTTCTTTGGGCGCGAAGAACTGACCCATCAACTGGTCGAACGACTCCGCACGAGTCCCTTTGTCACGGTGCTGGGTGCGTCGGGCAGCGGCAAGTCGTCGCTGGTGCGGGCCGGGCTGATGCACGAACTGCGCCGGGGGCAGCGGCTCGCAGGCAGCGATCGCTGGCGACTCAAGCTGATTACGCCGGGCGAAAACCCCCTGCGGAGCTTGGCTAGCGCTTTTGTCGATCCAAACGCACCAGAGATCGAGCGGGCGGAGCAAATCCAGCGGGCAGAGACCTTTTTGCAAAGCGGCGGCACCGGTTTGGCGCGATTGGTTCGGGCTAGCCTGCCCAACAGTCCCACTTCCAGCGCAGTCTCCACGCTTCCCTCTGGGGCCGTCCGTCCGCGCCTAGTGCTGATTATCGACCAGTTCGAGGAGGTGTTCACGCTCTGCTGTGGCTCTCAGTCGGAGACCCTGCGGCAGCAGTTTTTCCAGTGCTTGACCAGCGCTCTGGCCCAGTCCGAAGACTGCTTTAGCATAGTTGTCGTGCTGCGGGCAGATTTTTTTGGCAAGTGCCTGCAATATGCGGGGCTGGCGGCTCAGATCAAGCGGCAGATTCTCAAGGTGCTGCCCATGAGCTATGAGCAGATTAAAAATACGATTGTGCGCCCTGCCAAACGGGCCGGGCTGATTTGCGAACCCAATCTCGTCTACACCATGCTGCTGGATGTGATTGGGGCACCGGGGGAATTGCCGCTGCTGCAATATACGCTGCGGGAACTGTGGGAACAGCGTGAGCGATCGCCCCAGGGCGCACCCTCCAAGCTAACCCTCAATGCCTACACAGAACTGGGCGGCGTGCGGGGTACGCTGCAAAAGCGGGCGACGGACATTTACAACAGCCTGGAGCCGGATGAGCAGGCGGCGGCGCGGCGCATTTTCCTGACGCTGACTCGACTGGGTGAAGGCACGGAAGACACGCGCCGCCGCGCTGCCAAGGATGAGTTGGTTAGCCCCGCGTTTCCCAGACCGCTGATCGAGCGCACGCTGGAAAAGCTGGTTGCCAGCAAACTCGTTGTCACCAGTCGGGGCAGCGAGGGCGATCGGACGGAGGAGAAGATGCGGAGTCGCCCATCGGCAGAATTGCTCGATGTGGTGCATGAGGCGCTGATTCGCAACTGGAGTCTGCTGCGGGGCTGGCTGGATGAGAGCCGCGAGATGCTGCGTCGCCAGCGGCGGATCGAACAGGCGGCGCTGGAGTGGGCAAAGCTGGGCAAACCCACCCGATACGAGTATTTGCTAGGGAGCGATCGCCTCCAGGATGCCATCAGCTTCCAGAAGACCTATCCCCAGGAGCTTTCGACCCTAGCCCGAGAATTTCTCAGCGTCAGCGATGCCGAAAACCGTCGAGTTCGTCGCAAGGCTATTTGGGTGAAGGTGTCTGTGCCGTCTGCCCTGGCGCTGGCGGTGGCGCTGTCGTTGGGGCAATATCGCACCACCGTAAAAACGCAGGCCGAGAAAGATTACCAGACGATGGTGGCCACCTCGCGGGCGCGGGCGGCGATCGCCCAGTCGATGTTGCAAGAGCCAGACCAAGACGCGATGGCGGCCCTCGTGGTCAGCCGACTGGCAGCGGCCCAGGGTGCAACCTACGAAGCCGAATCGAGCCTGCGGGCTGCGCTCCAAGACTTGCGGCTGCAAATCTGGCTACCGGGGCATCGCGGCGCAATTCGCCAGTTGGTCTATAGCCCCGATCGCCGCTATCTCGCCACAGTCAGTGCCGACGGCAGCATTCGCCTGTGGGCCAGCCCCGATCAGGTCATCTACGCCGACACGACCGCCAAACCGCTGCGGGTGTTCACCGGGCCCGGCGACGCTAAGGCAGAGATTACGGAAATTGCCTTTAGCCCAGACGGCAAGAAGCTGGCAGCGATTTTGCTCCACAACGCCGACACGACCGCCAAATCTGCGACTCAGCTTTACCTCTGGGACGTGGACACCGGAACTCTGGCGCAAACCCTGCCGATGACCCAGTCTGCGACCCAGCTTCGCTTCAGTCCTGATGGCAACTGGCTGGCAACTGTGGGCGATTCGCAAACCGATCCCGCCGGGAGTCGTACCCTTTCCCTTTGGCATGTTGAAAGCGGTCAGCAGGTGGCTCAACTCACCCAAGAGTGGCCGATCCAGACGCTCCAGTTTAGCCCCCAGGAACCATCCCTGCTCATCGCAGGACAGTCGGGCATGGTGCAGATCTGGAAAATTACGCCTGCTCAGCCGGAGTCCTCAGAAGCAGAAGCGACTGCTGAAGCAAACGACCCAGCGCAACCCACGCCCCCGTCCCCGGCGGCCCTGACGCTCGCAGGCAACCTCGATCTCCGACAGCACATTGCGCTGCCCTACACGGGCGGTATCCTGCACGCCACCTATAGCCCCAGCGGCCGGTGGATTGCAACGGCGGGAGCCGATGGCATCGCGCGTCTGTGGGATGCCCAAACGGGTACGCTGGAGATGACGCTCACGGGGTTTGCCCAGACTGCTCAGCGGCCGCCCGCCCTGAGCCAGCTTCAGTTCAGCCCCGATGAAACCCTGCTGGCGGCGGTGTCGCCTGGGCAACCCATCCGAGTGTGGGACTTGCGGACTGGACAGGTGCAGCAAGATCTCTCGGTGGGGCGGGGGAAGACTCCGCAGCCCATCGTGCGGGCGATCGCCTTTAGCCCGCGCGGAAATCTGTTGGCCGCCGTCAGCGGGGCCACCACGCAGCTTTGGAACCCGCACACGGGGCAGCTTGTGGCGCTACTGCAAAACCCCAGTGGCCCTGTAACCCGCCTGCAATTCAGCCCTGGGGGAACCCACCTGGCAACCGGAGATGACGCGGGTGATGTTTACCTGTGGTCGGCTGAGGCGGGCGGGGAACTGCCCAGCATCGCTATTCCAGAGGGTGGTGTGTCCTGGCTGGCGTTTCTGCCCGATGGCGGGGTGCAGCCGGCAATTCCCGCAGGGATCGCTTCGCGAATCGCGCCAGCGTTGCAAAGTAAAACCGCCTCTTCTGGCGACGAACGGGGCAGCGGGCGACAGATCGGGCTTCCGGCAAATGGAGCGCTGCTGTCGATTCGGCGCGATGCGGCTTCCCAGAGCTTGCGCCAACGCCCCAAGTTCACCCTAGCCGCAAAACGGGCGGAGGACGCTGCGGAGGCGCTGCTAGCGGAACCCGAAGACAGTTTGCTCGACTCGACGGCTCCGCTGCCCGGAACCCTCAGTCTGGCATTGGTCACCGCTGAGGGCATCTTGCAAAACTGGGCGTTTTATGCAGATCGCTGGACAGATCCCTACGTTGAAACCGTAGCCCAGGAGATGCCCGACGCAATCCATCTGCATCGGCTCAATCCGAAAACGCTCTGGCAGCAAATCAAAACCTGGATGCCGCTCGATCGCCCTGCTGCGGACTCCGATTCCAGCGCTGACGCAACTGCATCTCAGCCCGCGCCTTCTGGAACTGTTGCCGAAGAGACGCAAGAGCAGCCCAGCATCACCCAGCAGATTCTCTCCCGGTTTCAGCAAAACTCAGCGCGGGCTGCGCGGGTGGCAGATGCCGGGGGCACATCGGGGCTGACCAGTTTTGCGCTGAGTGCAGACGGCGAACTGATGGCGATCGCCACTCGCGCAGGGCAGGTCGAGATTCGTCGGGTTCAGTCGGCTGACAAGCAACCGCTACGTGGCTCAGCCGCCAGCACGCGGCTGCACCAGCTTTTGCTGGGTTCTATATCTCCGTCCGGTAATCCATCGGGTAATCCATCGGGCAATCCATTAGGCAATCCGTCCGGCAATCCATCGGGCAATCCCGTTACGATTCAGCAGTTGGCGTTCAGTCCTGATAATCGGCTGCTGCTGGGGTTGGGCAGCGACGACCGCGTGCGCTTGTGGCGGGTCGAGTCGGGCGAGTTGGTGGCAGTGCTGGAGGGGCATCAGGGGGCAATTCCCGTAGGGAGCGCGTCGCGAATCGCCACGGCCCGCTTTAGTCCAGACAGCACGCGAATTGTTACCGCTGGCGCAGACCACACTGCGATTGTGTGGGATGCCCAGACTGGACGGCGACAGGGCATTCTTAGCCACACGGCCCCGCTCACCAGCGCCAGCTTTAGCCCCGACGGGTTGAGCCTTGTCACCACCACTCGCGATGGCACGGTGCGAATTTCCGATGCCACCACGGGCGATCCGCGCATGGTGCTGAGTGGCCACCAGGGCCCAGTGCTGGATGCCCAGTTCAGCCCTGATGGGCGATCGCTCGTCACCGCGGGCAGCGATGGCACGGCTCGCCTGTGGAACCCCCGCACAGGGGCAGAGCAGGCCCAACTGCGGCCCGCCACCGAGTCGCCCGTCACCATTCAGCGGGCGTTCTTTACGCCCGACGGCAGCTACGTCGCCACGCTGGCCAGCAACGGCCGCCTGTATCTGTGGGCGGCAACCTGGGATACGCTGCTCAAGCTAGCCCGCGATCGCACGTTGCGCCAGCTCAGCCCCGACGAGTGTCGCCGCTATCTGCGCCTTGCATCCAGCGAGTGCCCCCAAGTGGACTTGGGCAGCGACTACGCGCCTCCCCGTTCCCCCAGCACCCGGATAAACTCCAGCGGCAACCCGTCGGAATCTGCCACAAACGCGACTTCGTAGATGCGATCGCCGATCATCTGCTGCGTCGGCTCCAGCAGCACCTTCAGCGCATCGCCCTCGCCTGCGGCGGCCGCCTGGGCAAAATCTTGCTGCAAATGTTCCAGCCAGTCCGGCAAACTCTCGACTGTATTAGTCAGGTCAAACGACAGGTGATAGTAACCCGTGTAATGCTCATCCCCAAAGGCATCTGCTGCGGCCCTGGGCTGGGGCACCTGCAATAGCTCGATGCGTCCGCCCAGTCCCTCCATCCAGCAGCCCAGCGTGATGCCCGCCGTAAACCGCTCGCACACCGTGAAGCCCAGCCGCTCGTAAAAGGCGATCGCCCGAAAGATGTCGGCGGTGCGAATCGAAGCGTGGTGCATGGCTCGCGCAAGCTACTCAAACAGCCGAAAGTAGGGATACCGCACGGGCGCACCCGGCTCTTTCTCCAGGTCAAAGTTAATCACATCCCAGCACGGCTCTTCCTTTGGATCGGGGCTGAACTCTACGGGCAGCCCGTAGAGGCGGGGGCGAGTGCTAGCGTCTGCCTGGCCACGCCAAGGGGCACTGCGGTCGAGGTAGGTGCTGATCAAATCCTGGTAGCGACGGGCAATGATTACGCGGGTAGCGCGATAGCCCTGGGTATAGAGGCGATCGAGCGCTTCATGGATTTCAAATCGGATGCCATCGGGATGCGTGTGCTGGCGATACCACTCGTTATCCCACTGCCGCCAGTGTCGGCCAGACTGGAGGTGGATCAGTTCGCCCGTTTTGGGATTCGCTTCAAAAGCTCCGTGGCGCTGGCATAGATAGGTATCGGTCAGGGTCAATGCCGGAATTGTCTGACGACAGTGGGGACACTGAATCTCCGGGCCGAAGATTGGGTACTGTAGGGCTGGGTTCATCATGAAATCGCGACCCGCGTAGTCTCCATCTAGCATCAGCAAGGCTCTATTATAACTTTGGGTTTTTCTTAGGCTTTTCTCAGTTAAAAGCTAGAAACAATTCTACGGGTATTCGCTGGAAGCAAGGGCGCGAATCCTGGCAATCTTAAGAAATTTGACTGGAGTTTACAGCTTGTCTACGGGTTTCACGGAAAATTCACAGCAAAATCGCACCAGCGGTTGGTCTGTCCCAGATCTCTCCAGGGCGGCGTTTGTTGCGCCGGGGGCAGCGGTCATCGGTGAGGTGTTGCTGGCGGAGGGCGCAAGCGTCTGGTATGGCGCGGTGGTGCGCGGCGATGTGGAACGGATTGAGATCGGGCGCTGCACGAATATTCAAGACGGTGCAATTTTGCACGGCGATCCGGGGCAGCCAACGGTGCTGGAAGACTACGTGACGGTGGGGCATCGCGCCGTTATCCACAGCGCGCATATCGAGCGGGGCTGTTTGATTGGCATCGGGGCGATCGTGCTGGATGGGGTGCGCGTGGGGGCGGGCAGCATCGTGGGTGCAGGCGCGGTGGTGACGAAGGACGTGCCAGGGCGATCGCTCGTCGTGGGCATTCCCGCAAAGGTGGTGCGTTCCCTCAGCGACGAAGAGGTGGCCGACCTGATCGACCATGCCAAAAAATACGAAAAGCTAGCCCAGGTTCACGCAGGCACAGGGACAGATTTGGGGTTTAAGCGTTTGCCGCATGCGTCATCTTGATTTTGGATTAGGGGTTTCGGATTGGGGATTTTAGATTTTGGATTGGGGATTTTGGATTAGGGATTTTGGATGATTGGACGACCCATCCCCAGGCCAAAACCTAAAATCGACGTAAGTAGGACTTACGCAGTTGGACGATTTCTCGCGGGCTGCGCCCGCGAGAAATCGTCCGGAATCCAGCAAATATATCGCAAGTGCGTAAGTCCTGATAAGGTTCTTTGCATGGAAAAATAAACACTTTGCCATGGCCAGGTCACTGCTCACGGTGGGCGAACCCGCTCCCTGGTTCACCGCCCCTTCCACCAGCAATCCCCGCTATCATTTCGACTCGGTAGCCGGCCGCTACGTGGTGCTGTGCTTTTTCGCCTCCACCAGCGTCCCCATCAGTCAGCAAGTGCTGACGCTGCTGTTCCAACATCGGGCGCTGTTCGACGATACCCACTGCTGCTTTTTTGGAGTCAGCATCGACCCGGAAGATCAGGCGCAAGCCAGAGTGCAGGAAGCCATTCCCGGCATTCGCTTTTTTTGGGACTTTGACCAGTTAGTGAGCCGCCAATACGGCGTTTTAGACGAAGCTACCCAGAGCTACACGCCCTGCACGTATATCCTGGATGAGCGGCTGCGGGTGCTGGGGGTGCTGCCCTTTGGCGACCAGCCAGAACAGCACGTCGCCCTGCTGGTGAAAATCCTCGAACAACTGCCGCCGCTCCACCCTGCCGAACCCGCCGCCGTGCAAGCGCCCGTGCTGGTGGTGCCGCGGGTGTTCGAGCCAGATTTGTGCGAAGCCTTGATTGATTACTACAACCAGCACGGCGGCGAGGAATCGGGCTTTATGCGGGAGGTGGGCGGGCGCACTGTTGCCGCACTCGACCACAGCTTCAAGCGGCGAAAAGACCAGGAAATTTTGGACGAACCCCTGCGGAATGCGGCGATGTATCGGATTCACGATCGCCTCGTCCCCGAAATCGCCAAAGCCTTCCAGTTTCGCGCCACGCGCATCGAGCGCCACATCGTCGCCTGCTACGACGGCCACTCCGGCGGCTTTTTCAGGCCTCATCGCGACAACACCACCAAAGGTACGGCCCACCGCCGTTTTGCAGTGTCGCTCAACCTCAACACGGGCGAATATGAAGGGGGTAAACTGCGCTTTCCCGAATTTGGCAGACGAACCTATGAAGCCCCCGCGGGCGGTGCAGTGGTCTTCTCTTGCTCGCTGCTGCATGAGGCCACGCCCGTTACGCAGGGACTCCGCTACGCCTATCTGCCCTTCCTCTACGACGATGCCGCCGCCCAAATCCGCGAGGAGAATCGGCAGTTTTTGGCCATCGAGTAATCCGTAATGAGTAGTTTGTAAGATAGTCCGTAAAACCGTGAGTCCAAATCCTGATGCCCTTTGTGGAATTAGCTGACCTCTGAGTCCCCATTTAGGAGTCTCCATCAGGGAGTTCCCATCCAGGAGTCCCCATCAGGGAGAGATCATACTCGTACTCATTACGAGTATGATTAAGGAGTGAGGGCTGTTTGACTTTGGCGACCGCCCCTTTCCAAAGCGCTAGATCAGGTTCATCGCCCATCGCCACAACGCCCCTCGCACGACACTCCTTACACACGACACTCCTTACACAAGGGCTGGAGGCAGTCATGAACTTCAAACGGATGGAACATATCAACCTGTCTTGTCAGGATTTGGAGGCGAGCCAGCGGTTTTATCAAACGCTGTTTCCCGACTGGTATGTGCGGGCAGAAGGCAGCTATGGGGGCGATCGCTGGGTTCACCTGGGCAATAAGCAGTTCTATATGTCGCTGAACAATGCCCACGAACCTGCGGCGGCTCATCGCGCCTATGTTGGCGTGGGGTTCAACCACGTCGGTTTTGTGATCGAAGATGCCGAAACGATGCGATCGCACCTAGAAAAGCACGGCATTGAGTATTACACCTACACCTCGCCCGAAACGCGGCTGCGGCTCTATGTTAGCGACCCCGACGGCAACGAGGTGGAACTGGTGGAGTATCAGCCCGACTATGCGCTGCGATAGTCACGGTTGCGATAGTCACGGCTGCGATAGTCACGGCTGCGATAGTCACTGCGGCTCGACTTAGCGCCTATGCGATGCCCAATTCTTGCCGCCATTCAGCCAGCGGACGCTCCCAATGTTCCTCCCACTTTTGCGCCAGAAATGGCTTGGCGGTCATGCCCATGCGGTAGCCCTTCGACAGGTCGTTGAGGATGCCGTCGAGGGACTCTGGCGCATCGGTGAGGGTCTTCAACAGCCCGCCGCAAATCAGCACGATTGACATGGGGCGACGGGTCTGCGCCAGTTCAAAGGCCTTTAGCCCCAGTTCGCCAAAGACGCTGGTTTCAAAGCCCGTCACCAGATGCCAGATGTCGTGCGTTTGCCGCAGGCGCAGCAGCATGTAGGTGATGTCGTCGGTGACTTCGACCTTGCGATAAAAGTTGGGGTCGAACCCGGCGGCGGTGAGCGTCGAAGCGTAGATGTAGCCGAGGGAATCGGGCGGCAGCTTTAGCAGGGCATCCAGATCGGGCGGCGGCGCGATGTAGCGTTCTGCAAACAGGCGGGCGATCGCCTCGTCGCGCTTGACGTATTCCACCGCCAGCGCCATTGCTTTGGTCGATCGCAGACCGTCTTCAATGTCATACACCGAGTCTGTATTTTCAGCATTCCGCAGCAGGGAAATGGTGCCTTTGCCGACGCTCAGCAAATCAATGTTGAGCTGACGAAGTTTTTGAAACAACACAGCAGCCTCCTGGAGGACTTGGGTGAGGAGAGGGGTTCACAGGGAGGGGAACGGAGAGGACTACAGCAAGCCACAGCCGGATTCCAGAATGTCGGCCATTTCGGCTGATCTCTGTTCTCTCCCGTCTCTCAAACACACATCTCTCAAACAGCGCTACTCAAATAGCGCTAGATGATGAAGTTGTTGGAAGTCTGACAGAGTATTTGGTATTTGGGCCGGCCATCCAAAATCGCCAATCCAAAATCGCCAATCCAAAATCGCCAATCCAAAATCGCCAATCCAAAATCCAAAATCGACCTCAGCTACAACTACGAATACAACGAATACAACGAATACAACGAATACAACTAGGAAGCACCGGGCTTGCGGATGGTAAAAGAAATCGGGCGGGGCGGGGGCGCAGGCGGGGTGGGGTGGAGGTTAGGAAGCTGGGTGGGGGGGCGCTGTGGTGCTGGGCTTGGGTGCGGTGCAGAGGCGGGGTTGGCGGGTTGAGCGGCTTCTGGAGGGGTGGCTTTTGGCGCGGGCTTTGGCGCGAGGCGGGGCGATCGCCCTCTACCGTTGAGGGGAAACCGATTGGAGGCGATCGCCAGTCCTAGCCCGGCCGCCACCATCAGCGGCAGCGGTAAGCTCAGACCCTCGACCCAGGGATATAGCTCTGCCATTACAAAAAACAGCACTACGCCTGCAACCCACACCTGCATTCTGCCAAGCCCTTGAATTTCCAATGCTCACAATACCCGAAGGATAGCTGAAGATTGGCAAAATGCGACAGGATGGAGGCTGATGCGCCTTGCTCCCAATGCTTTCCTCCGTGTCCTTAATTATTCCCACTTACCAGCGCGAGGCGGTGCTGCGGGCCACGCTGCGGGATGCCCTGCGGCAAGAGTACCCGACCTACGACGTGATCGTGGTGGATCAGACGGCGGTGCATGAACCCGAAACCGAGGCAATGCTGGCAGAACTCAGCGCAGCAGGCAAGCTGACCTGGCTGCGGGTGGATTGGGCCAGCCTGCCGCGGGCGCGAAATGTCGGCATTCGGCAGGCAACGGGCGAGATTGTGGTGTTTGTGGACGACGACGTGCAGATGCCGCCGGATTTTTTGGCAAGACACGCGCGGCATTATCAAAACTTAGAGATTGGGGCGATCGCTGGCCGGGTGCTGGATCGGCTGAAGCTGGCGGATGACCCCGATCGCCGCATCGAGCAACTGCCGCCGGCGGCAAACGATCCGGCGATCGCCTGGTATCACCTCGACCTGGTGCATACGGTGCAGCCGCAGCGGGTGCTGTCGGCACGGGGCTGCAATATGTCCTTTCGGCGATCGCTCTTTACCCAGCATCATCTCTGGTTTGACGAGCGGTTTCGGGGCAGCGCGGTGCGAGAAGAGTCGGACGTGTGCTTGCGGCTGCGGACGACGGGGCTAGTGATCTGGTACGACCCGGAGGCGTGGCTGGTGCATCTGGGGGAGGAAACGGGCGGCTGTCATGACCTCTCGACGCGATCGCCCCGCTATCAGATCAGCTTCTATCACAATCATTTCTGGCTGGGGTTCAAGAACCTGACCCCTGCCCAATGCCTCCGGTTTTTTGCCAAATTATTTGACTGCCATGTGCTGGGAAACCCGCCCTGCAACAAGGGCGGCCACCCGCTAAAGGTGATGACTCGTCTGTTTTTTTACCTGTTGGGGCTACTGGCAGCAATGGGAACTGCGCTTTTGGCAAAGATGTCAGAACTCAGGAGCGGCCGTTCTTTGCTCTAGCCCCAGACGTGCCCGCCGTCTCCTGCGCCAGCGGCAGCGTAAAGTGAAACTGGCTGCCCTTGTCGCGCCCATCCGACTCGGCCCAGATCTGCCCGCCCAGCGCCAGGATGATCTGTCGGCAAATCGCCAGGCCCAGCCCCGTGCCGCCCGCCGTCCGCCGCAGGGCCCCTTCTTCCTGATAGAAGCGATCAAAGACGACCTCTAGGCGATTTGGCTCGATGCCGCGTCCCGTGTCGGCAATGGTGACTTCCAGCATCTTGCCACCGTTTGGGTGCGCCTCGATCAGCACTTCTCCGGTGGATTCGGTGAATTTGCAGGCGTTGTCTAGCAGTTTGGCCAGCACCTCGACCAGCCATTCCCCGTCGGCCCTGACCAGCGGCAGTTCCCCCGGCACGTTGGTCTGGATTTTGGGCAATGGCGCGTCGGACTGGCGGGTTCGCAGGCTGCTGAGAGCTAGGTCTACGCACTCTTGCAGCGCCAGCGGTTCCAGATGCCACTCGACGCGGCCGCTCTCCAGCCGCGATAGGGTGAGGAAGTCCTGCACCAGTTTTCGCATTCGTTCTGCATCGGACAGGGCCGTGCTGAGCATGACTTGGCGCAGTTCTGTAGGCATGTCGGGTTCGCTGGCTAGGCTTTCCAGGCAAACCTGAATGGTGGACAGCGGCGTGCGGAGTTCGTGGCCCGTGATGGCGATCAGGTTGCTGCGGGTGCGCTCTAGCGCTTCAAGCTGCTCGTTCAGGTCTTCCAGGTTGGCGTAGGATTCGGATTGGAGGATGGCAACGCCCAACTGGGAGGCGACGGATTCTACGAGCGATCGCGCTTCGTCTGTCCAAGTATGTGGCTCCTTCTGGCAGTGGTGTAGCTCCACCATGCCCAGCAGTCGTCCTTGGTTAATCACAGGCACCATCAGCCAGGAGCGGATGGATGCTCGCTTCAAAATTGGCTTGAGCGGCGACAGGTCAAGCGGCGAGTCAGTGCTGGTGTTGGCGATTTCCGCAGGGATCGCTTCGCGAATCGCTATCGAGGTCTGCTGCTGGGCCACGGCTTGAAACAGGGGATTGTCTCGCAGCGGCCAGTCCTGATCCACCAGGGAGGCAATGCGCTTGTCGCGGCGATATTCATAGATGATTTTGGCGCTGCTGTCGGTGTCTTTGCAGCGATAGATGATGCAGCGACAGACCTGCATCGCTTTGCCCAACTCCTCCACTGCCACGCGGAAAATGTCGTCGGTGTTGAGGGACTGGCGCATCGCTGTGGTGATGGAGTTCACCAGGCGTTCTTTGCGCTCCTGCGTGGCGATGGAGCGGTAGGCCTTGAGCAGCTTGTATTGCCCTGCCTGCAAATGAGTGACTAGGCGCTGGGCAAAGGGGTCGGGGTCTACTTCCAGCTTGGTGGGCTGCGGCAGCAGAATTTCGGCCTTGGCGGCGGCGATTTTTTCCGCCAATTCTGGGCGATAGTTCAGGATGCGATCGAGCAAAATTTCGGCGGCATGGTAGCTCACCTGGCGGTCAAACGTCCACACGCCTTCAAAGCGGCGGGTTTGATCCATCGTCGTTTCTGCGGTGTCGGCGGCGCTGGGCAGGCTAGTGCGCTCGCGGCAGACCAGACAGGCGGAATACTGCTGCCCAATCACCACCAAATGCCATTCCTGGCTCAGTTGGTCGGAGGGGTCAAAGGCGACGGTTTCATATTCTTCTGAACGGTTCATGAAGTCCGTTTCGGGCGCAGCCAGGACGTAGACCTGGGGGGTGAGCGCGGCGATGCGGAGGTAGCGGTGAGATTCCTGTCGATAGAACCGTTCGCGCTGGAAGCTGGCAATGATGAGCGGCTGGCCGGAGGATGCCAGAACCTGATCCTCCATCGCGTGAGAGAGGGCGGTGAGCGACGATTTGAAGTAAAGCTGGGGGCGCAAGTGGGGCGATCGCTTCAATAGCGCATCCAGCACGGACTCAGAAATGCTCATGCAGGGCTTGCTTAATCCAATCCGGACAATCCAGCAGCGGTGACCGCCAAAGCAGGGTGCGGTGATCCTATTCTCGGATAAACTTGCGGTCTTAGATCTAGAGAATAGCTAGATTAAAGCAGGATTGGGGGCTGGAATGCAGTCGTCTGGCTAGCAGAGGGAAGAGGGAAGAGGGAAGAGGGAAGAAGGAAGAGAGAAGAACGAAGAGGGAAGAAGGAAGAGGGTTGGATGGGGGGAGACGGGGCTGACTGTAGTCAGTGGTGGGAATGACAGGCTTGGAGATGGTGGGACGAAAGTGGGCTGACACAGTATTTGGGCATATTTGCGCTTCAGGTATGCTTGCGCTTTAGGCAAGCTGGTGAGCGAGGAAGTAGTAGGCTCCAGCGATCGCAACAGCGGCGATCGCCCCCAAAAATGTGTTCACAATATTCACCATCTCGTTGGTGAGCCAGCGGTATTTGGATTGCAGCGTTGCGCCGATCAAGCTTTCCAGATTCGTGGCGATAAATGCGGCGGCAATGCACATGGGAATTTCAATCGGGGCGATCAGCCGCACGGCCCAGCCCAGCGTGGCAATCAGCGCTGCCCCCAACAGCCCTGCTAACGTTCCCTCCAGGCTTACTGCGCCCTCAGTTCCCGCTGGAACGGGTTGGAAGTTGGTAATCAAAAACGTGCGGCGGCCGTAGGCTTTGCCAATTTCCGTAGCGGTGGTGTCGGCTAGCTTGGTGGCAATGCTGGCCACATAGCCCAGCGCCAGCAGCACGATGATCACCTTCGTCGTCGCCGTGCCAGCACTCCCCAAGGCGTAAATGCTCAGGGCACAGAGCGTTGCCGTCAGCGCCGACCCCCAGACGTTTTCGGGCCCCCGTGCCCCAGAGCGCTTCTCGGCAATGCCGGCCTCTTCTTTGCGCTGCTTGCCAATGCGAGTGACCGCCGATCCCACCAGGAAGTACACCACCATGACGACATAGCCGCGCCAGCCCAGCGTGCCAAACAGAATCACCCCCAGGGCCCAGGCGTGGAAAATGCCCGCCGGAGTCAGCAGTTTCTTGGGCAAAACCCAGGCGATCGCCGCCAGCAGGCTATTCAGCCCCAACCCCACCAGCCAGGGCATCCATTCGCTAGAGATGGGCATCGCACCTCCTCCCAGACGCGGTTTTGCAAGAGGACTCTGGTCTTAGGGTAAGCGATGATTTCGGCAGAGTCGAGGGGGGTCGGCATAAGGGCGGGCGACATCTCATATCGCACCTCACCGCTCCCTATCGCTTCCGGGCCAGCGTCAGCCCGTCCGATACGGGAATCATGCTGAGGGAGACGCGGTTGTCCTGGTGAATTTTTTGGTTGAACTCGCGAATGGCGAGGGTGTTGGGGGATTGGTTATCGGGGTTGATGACCTCGCCGCCCCAGAGGACGTTATCGACGGCGATCAGCCCGCCGGGGCGCAGGAGTTGGAGCGATCGCTCGTAATAGTTCCAGTAGTTGCCCTTGTCTGCGTCGATAAAGGCAAAGTCGAACGTGCCCGCCTGTCCCTCTGTCAGCAGGCGATCCAGCGTTTCCAGCGCAGGCGCAAGATGCAGCGCGATCTTATGGGCCACGCCGGCCTGCTGCCAATAGCGACGGGCGATCGCCGTATAGTCTTCGCTCACGTCGCAGGCGATGACTTGCCCCGCCTCCGGCAGCGCCAGCGCCACCGCCAGGGAACTGTAGCCCGTAAACACGCCAATTTCCAGCGTTTTCGTCGCGCCAATCAGTTGCACCAGCAGCGCCAAAAATTGCCCCTGAT
This sequence comes from Thermoleptolyngbya oregonensis NK1-22, assembly GCF_032705245.1. Taxonomy (GTDB): domain Bacteria; phylum Cyanobacteriota; class Cyanobacteriia; order Elainellales; family Elainellaceae; genus Thermoleptolyngbya; species Thermoleptolyngbya sichuanensis. Next base: position 4,097,448 of record NZ_CP053540.1, on the reverse strand, counting down.
CGGGCGTGGTCTGCATGATGCGCTCTGGATGGCGGGCCGTTTCCTCTCGGAGCGATCGCAGCACCTCCGGCTCTCTCAGCGACACCGACAGCAGGTAATCGTGCAGCGGTTCCGACAGTCCCAAGCTTTTGCCTGTCATGGTCTTCAACGGTAGAAGGGCAATTGGATCATAAGATGTTCTGAGAAGGGAAAGGGGAGAGGGAAGAGGGAAGAACGAAGAGAGAAGAACGAAGAGGGAAGAGGCTTCGTTTTTCGTTTTTCGTTCTTCGTTTTTCGTTCTTCGTTCTTCGTTTTTCGTTCTTCGTTTTTCGTTCTTCGTTCTTCGTTTTTCGTTCTTCGTTCTTTAACTTCCCCCTTCTTCCCCCCCTTTGTGCTTTATTCCTTCAATTAACCCGAAAATGCTCCGTCCCCTCCTCGCGCTCCTGCTTACGTTCCTCCTGACTGCCTGTAGCTCTGTCTCTGGGCCGGGTCGAGATATTGTGGAGCGGGCGATCGCCCTCCAGTTCAGCCAGACGCAGGAAGACCTGATCCAACTCCTGAACCCCCAAGACCCGACCTTTCCCCCGTTTACCATCAGCAATGTCAAAATCACTGATGAGCAGGGATTGCAAATCGGCAACCTGCGGGGGTTTCGGGTGCGGGGAACTTATGATGTGACGCTGGAGTTTCCGGGGCGAACGGTGACGCAAAAGGCTAACCCATTTGAGATTTATCTCCAGCGGCAAATTGAGGGAAAAACCTGGCGCTTGGCGCGGCGGCAGGCCAATCCCAAAAATCAGACCGATACGGAAAGTTGGGTGACGCAGTTGGTGTTATAAACAGCCCCGGCGGCTGTCAGTGGCGGCCCTGGCGGGTGAAGGATTCGCCTCAGAATACTGCTCCTGTAAACCTTTGCCTTGTGGAGAAGCGCCTGTGGAACAGCCTGCTCTGGAACAGTCTCCTCTGGAACAGTCTCCTCTGGAACAGTCTCCTCTGGAACAGTCCGCTCTGGAACAGTCCGCTCTGGAACAGCCCGCTCTGGAACCGCTGCCCTTGGGTTCCGCTGCTCCGCTCGGATCGTCTGATTATCCCGTGCTTCAGCGCTATGGAGTGGCTCTGGAAACACTGGAAGCCCACGCCGAGCAGCCCAGTGAAGATGTGATTTTGCAGGCGTTGACGGCGCGAGACGCGGTGCAAGCTGCGCTGGATAAAGCACCTGCTGATCCGACAATTCGGGCTGAAATCTATCGGCTAGATCAGCGGCTGAGACAACAGAGCGGGGCGATCGCCCGTCATCTCGATCTGGCGACCTGGCGCGACAGCCTCAATCCGCCCGCAAGCGCCTGGTGGTGGAAGTTTCCTAAACCGCCCGACCCGCGCGATCGCCTCGACTGGCTCTGGGACGCGCTGACGATTACCACGCTGGCGGCCAGCTTCAGCCTGGTGATGGATATTTCTAGCAAGTTTTTGACGGGGGGTACTGACCTCCTTGGCTCCTTTGTCATCGTGGGACAGAGCGTGCTGACGCTGCTGACAGGAAAAACAGCACTGACCCAGGCTGGGCAGGAGGCCACCGAACGCAGCCTGGAGCGTTTGGGCGTGCCCTCCCACTATCACCACGAGGCTAAGCTGGGACTCTCGACCGGGCTACTGCTGCTGCTGCTGGGGCTACACGCCAATCTGCCCCGCATTGCCAGCCTCTACGCCGCCTGGGGCAACGACAATCAGGCTCAGGGCGAAATGACCCGCGCTGAGGAGAACCTGCGGCGATCGCTCGCCCTTAACCCCGACAATCCCCAAACGCGCTATGACTTGGGCACGGTGTATGAAGACGGGCAGAATCCCGAAAAGGCGATCGCCCAATATCGCCTCGCGCTCCAGGGTGGATTGCCCCAGGCCAGTATTCCGCTCTCCCGGCTATATATTCTCGATGGGCAATACGACATGGCTGCCAGCGTGTTGATGCAGGGCGAGCAAACTGCATCTGCTGGGGCGACTCCCGAAGGAACAGGGGCGCTACTAAGCCCAGACTTTACCTACAGCTATCACAAAAACCTGGGATGGATTGCGTTCAAACAGGGCCGTCTCGATGAAGCGGCTGCCCATCTGCAAGCGGCGATTCAGCTTGACCCTCAACCGGCCGCTGCTCACTGCCTGCTGGCTCAGGTGTGGACGGCTCAGGGCAAACCTGCGGTGGCAGAATGGCAAGCCTGCGCTAACACCGCAGACCGCACCATTCCCGAAGAAAACACCTGGTATACGCAGGCCCAGGCCGCCCTACAGCGGTCAGGTTCCTAGGAAGCCAGAAAGTTAGTTAGAAAAAGCAGGGTTAGAGCGGTTGCTTCATGGCCTCTAGCAGGGCAGAGAGCGCCTGATCCTCTGAGGCGGTGACCCGACGATCGAGCATCGACAGACTGACGGCCTTGGGCAGGGCGATCGCCGCCAGGTCAGCATCCAGCCCCTCCGTCAGCACCTCCAGCGATTGCGGAATCTTCAGCGCAGAACGAATACCCAGCAGCATGTCTTCTTCATAGCCCAGCCCGCGCAACTGCGGCAGCACATCCTCCCACACCACCTTGCTATCGGGGCTACCCGCCTGGATCACGTAGGCCAAAAGCCGCTGCAACTTGCTCTGCTGTTGGGGCGTTAGCACGATCGGCTCCGTGGGTTCTGCACCACTGGCCCGCTCGCTCTCCTCCAAATTCTTCAAAATTTGCTCCCAGTCGTGGCTATCGCAGGCTTCGGGCTTGCCCACCACCAGCGACACCTGAATCTTGTCCGACGCGGCATCAATTTCGGTGACCCGTGCCTCCACGCCCAAAAAGCCCAGCCATTGGGCGATCGTATTCACCAGCGTGGCGCGGGTAGACTGGCTGCTGGCCAAAAGCCGCAGTTGCGTGCGAACCATCGGGCGCACAATCTGTGTCAGCATAGCCTCGATCTCTGGGGAATGAAGAATATGTGTTGTGAGTAGGATAGCGCAGATCCTACCCGGCAAATGGTGGCCAAGATTCCAGTCTGACGGGGAAACCTAATTTAAAGAACGAAAAACGAAAAACGAAAAACGAAAATTTCCAGGTACCTATCCAACCCTGACCAGATTCTCTTCGCTCTTCGCTCTTCGCTCTTCGTTCTTCGTTCTTCGTTCTTCCCCTCAACATCTCTTTACACCCCCAGTATCCTGTGATAACCTAAACGTAGTCGTTATGAGTTTATCTATTTCCCTATGGCGAACCCAGCGGTAGAAAATGCGGTAGAGAATGTGGTCATCATTGGCTCCGGTCCAGCGGGCTATACGGCTGCGATCTATGCAGCGCGGGCAAATTTGAAGCCGTTTATGTTTGAAGGGTTTCAGGCCGGCGGGCTGCCCGGTGGACAACTCATGACCACCACCGAAGTTGAGAATTTCCCCGGTTTTCCCAACGGCATCACTGGCCCCAACTTGATGGACAACATGAAGGCGCAGGCGTTGCGCTGGGGCGCGGAATTGGTGACTGAAGACGTGATTTCTGTAGATTTTAGCCAGCGTCCTTTTGTGATTCGCTCAGAGGAGCGCGAAGTGCGGGCCCACACGGTCATCATCTGTACTGGCGCAACGGCCAAGCGGTTGAATCTGCCTGGAGAAGCGGAGTATTGGACGCGGGGCATTTCGGCCTGCGCGATTTGTGACGGCGCAACGCCGATTTTCCGAAATGCGGAACTGGTGGTGATCGGCGGCGGCGACTCGGCGGCCGAAGAAGCGGTCTACCTGACCAAGTACGGCTCCCACGTTCACCTGCTGGTGCGCGGGGACAAGATGCGGGCTAGCAAGGCCATGCAGGATCGCGTGCTGCGAAATCCCAAGATTACTGTGCATTGGAACACATCGGCGACTGAAGTGTTTGGCGATGGCAACCTGATGACGGGGATTAAGACCATCAACAACCACACGGGCGAAACGGGCGAAATTGCCGCGAAGGGTCTGTTTTATGCCATTGGTCACACGCCGAATACGTCGCTGTTTCAGGGGCAGATCGACCTGGATGGCGTGGGCTACATCGTTACCCATGAAGATGTGAAGACGAATGTAGAAGGTGTGTTTGCGGCGGGCGACGTGCAGGATCACGAATATCGTCAGGCGATTACGGCGGCGGGGACGGGCTGTATGGCGGCGCTGCTGGCGGAGCGCTATCTCTCGGCAAACTCGCTGATTCAGGAGTTCCACCAAACGGAAGCCTCGGAGCGCCCCCACGAAGCCCCTGCCCACAAGACCGAAGAGCAACAGGCTTCGGAATTTGACCTGGCAAATACCCGGCACGAGGGCGGCTACGCGCTGCGGAAGCTGTATCACGAGAGCGATCGCCTAATTGTGGTCATCTACACTTCGCCCACCTGCGGCCCCTGCCACACGCTGAAGCCGATTCTCAGCAAGGTGATCGACGAGTTTGCAGACCAGGTTCACTACGTCATCATCGACATTGAGCAAGATCCTGAGATCGCGGCCAATGCAGGCGTGACGGGAACCCCGACCGTGCAGTTCTTCAAGGACAAGGCCTTGGTGGGGCAGATGCTTGGCGTGAAGCAGAAGAGCCAGTATCGGGAAATGATTCAGAAGAATCTGGCGGCCGTCCCGGTGGGGTAGAAGAAGAGGGGAAGAACGAAAAGGGAAGAACGAAGAGGGAAGAACGAAAAGGGAAGAGGGAAGGTTGGAGTTAACGAATCCCTCTCCGTGGCTACCCATTTCCCCTCCGCTTGGCAAACCACTGCTGCAACTGCGCTCGACACGCTGCTTCTAAAACTCCCGATAGCACTCTGGGGCTGTGGTTTGAGGCGGCGCTGTCGGGTAGGTTGAGGACGGTGCGGATGGCTCCGGCTTTGGGGTCGTCTGCGCCGTAGACCAGCATTCCCAGTCGAGCAAGGGCGATCGCCCCAGCGCACATGGGGCAGGGTTCCAGCGTGACGTAGAGCGTGCAGTCTTCCAGTCGCCAGGTGCCAAGGCGTTGCCCTGCCTGACGCAGCGCCAGAACTTCGGCGTGGGCAGTGGGGTCATGGTCGCGTTCGCGGCGATTTTCGCCCGTGGCGAGCAGGGTGTTGTCCGGGGCGACGACGACTGCGCCGACGGGCACTTCTCCGGCCTGTCCGGCGGCGGCGGCTAGGGCGATCGCCTGCTGCATCCAGCGACAGTGGCGATGGTAGATTGACTTAGAGATTGACTCAGAAATCAACGCAGAAATTTCCGACGGTTCAGATGCACCCATCATGGCTAAAGGGCGGGGCTAAGGGGAGGGGCTAAGGGGCGGAATTTTCTCTGGCAGAATAACTGTGAAGCAACTGCCTTTTCCTAGCTCCGACGACACCGTAATCTGGCCGCCGTGCAGCCGGGCCAGCTTGCTCGACAGCACCAGGCCCAACCCGGTGCCTTCGTATTTGCGGTTGAGGCCTCCGTTGAGCTGCTGAAAGGCTTGAAAAAGACGGCTCTGGTCGGACGGGGCAATGCCAATGCCCGTGTCGATTACGGCAAAGTGCAGTGCTTTTGCCTGCTGCCATACCTTCAGCGTCACCGAGCCTTCATCGGTAAATTTAACCGCGTTGGCTAGCAAGTTCGACAGGATTTGCTTGAGGCGGCGCTTGTCGGCTGTGCAAACGGTAACATCTTGGGCGATGTCAAGAATCAGCCGTAGTCCCCGCTTTTGGGCAGTTTCTTGCACCATGCTCATGCAGGCATCGCAGACTTCCTGAACCAGAACGGGTTCAAAAAACAGTTCCTCGCGTCCGGCTTCGATTTTAGACAAATCCAGCAGGTCGTTGATGAGATCCAGCAGATGGTCGCCACAGGAGCGAATCCCCTCCACATATTGCCGCTGGAGGCTGCTGAGGGGGCCGTGGAGTTGGCGGCTCAATACGTCGGCAAAGCCCAAAATGCCCGTGAGCGGGGTTCGCAGTTCGTGGCTCATATGAGTCAAAAATTCGCTCTTGGCACGGTTGGCGGCTTCTGAAATTCGCTTTTCTTGTTCTAGCTCTTGGGTTCGCTCCTGCACCAGTTTTTCCAATCGTTCATAGCTCTGGGCATTGAACAGGGCGATCGCCGTTGCGTCTGCTAGTCGCTGCACAAGCTGGATCTCGTCGGTCGTGAAGGTGCGGCGGGTCTGGGTGCAATCGAGCGACAGTTCGCCATAGTGCTGCCCGCGCACGAGAATTGGCGTGCTGAGCATGGACTGGATGTGCTTGCGTTGGCCCCGCAGGCGGGCGCTGGGGATTTTCTGCACCCACGGATCTTCGAGAAACACGGGAGCGTGCCAGACTTTCTGCGTTAGATAGTCTCCATCGGGTCGGAAAAAGTCCTGCCATTCGTGCATGGGCAGCGGCAAATCCAGGCTGGGTATCACCGCGTCCGAGGCTCGCCACTCTGTCTGGGGCACAATCCACTCTGCCTCATGCCGCAGCAGCACCACGCGGTCTACCCCGAAGTATTCTCCCGCCAGCCGCACCAGTTCTTGCAAGATAAAATCCAGATCTAGGCTGGAATTGAGGGTTTGCCCAAGCTGGTTGAGAAACTGCTCTCGCTGAGCCTGCTGCTGCACCTGTTCAAACAACTGGGCCTGGTGGATGGCCAGGGCAAACTGGCCGGCGATCGCCTCTACCAAATCCACCTCTTCGCGACTCCAATCCCGCTGACGCTGGCACTGATGCAGCGCGATAGAACCCAAATAGGTCTGCTGATACAGCATCGGCACAATCAGCGTGGACTGAATATTCCAGGATTGCGAAATGGACAGAATATCAACTGGAGAATCAATTGGAATGGTGGATAAGACGATTGACTGACCCTGCAACAGGCGATCGCCATAGTGGCGCTGAAACCCGCACTCAAATTTTCGACCCAGCAGGCGATCGCGCTCTGGTGTAGGTTGGCTGACGCAGCGGGCAATTACGGTTTGCAACTTCGACTGCTGAGCCACATCCTCTTGCATTAACAGCGCACAGATGTCCACATCCAGCACCCGATGCAGTAAATCCATCGTAGACTGCATCAAATCGTCCAATACCAGCGTTTCGCGCATCTTGCGTAACACCTGGTTCATGATGGCGACCTGGCGCGTCTGCTGTCGGAGGCGCTGGTCAGCAGCCAGCTTTTGACGGCGCAGGGCATATTCCTGGAGCGATCGCCTCAGCACCATCGGCAGCCGAAAGAGCCGATCCTTCATCACATAGTCCGTCATGCCCGCCTTAATGCAGTCCACCGCAGCCTCTTCGCCCAGGCTTCCAGTCACCAAGATCAGCGGCACATCCCGTCCGGCAGACTGCAACGCCGCCAGGGCCTCGTAGGCCGTAAATCCAGGCAGGCGATAGTCGGCTAATACAGCGTCATAGTCATGCTCTTTGACGCACTGTTGATAGGTTGATAGTGAGTCCACAATGTCACAGGTAAACGGCACGCCGTTCTCTTCTAGAGTCAGCGCAACCAGTTCAGCATCCATTGCAGAATCTTCGACCAGCAGCAGTTTAAGCGGCAGTTCGGGGGATGACGGCACTGTAGATGCTCTCTCCGATAGGGTTCAACTTCCAAAATGGCGTGCCCGCCTAGCTTATAAACGGAACAAAGCCAAGGATGCTGCTGATAAATCCGGTTCAGCTAAATCCAATCAGCTAAATCCAAATAGATGGAATCTGGGCGATCGCCCTTGCTGAACACAAGCAGTTCCGACTTAATCAAGAGGTTGAATCAAGAGGTTGAAAAGCTTTGGAATTGAATGGAATTGAGTCACTCAATCGCGTCCTTTTCACGCAAATTGAGCAGGCTTTTGAAATAAAACATCTCAGGCTTAACCTTAGACAATCACTTCGAGAGACACATTTCCAGGAGAAAAATGCCCTGATTAAAAAAGCATTGAAGTGACTTCAAAACTGATTTGAATTCCAAATCTGTCTGTTCAGACTACTAGATATGTCATCCAGTAAGAAGCCCTAACAGACGGTCCCTGAATCGCTGCCAAGCCTTTAATCTCAACGGCTTGAACCGTAGGCTACCTCCACAAGGCGCATTGCGTTTGCTACGAATCGCCCATTTCGGCCACACCTAATACCGCATCAAGCAGTTGATAACTAGCCTAACCTGGTCGGCACTCATTTGCTAAAGCATCGTATCTGCTAAAGCCAAAGCAGCAGAACACACCAAGTGGCAACTCTTTGGCAGGAGTCCATCCTGCTCCGAAGGTTTTGCCCCAGTGTTCTGCGATGTTCTCATCCCAATCTTCTGACACCCTGATAGCCCACTTTCCAACAGTAAGCAGTGCTACCGCCGAAACGGGAACGTCTGCCAAAAAACAGCTTGACTCCATTTCAATCGCCACTCAAAGCAGCAGTGTAAGCAGCGTAACCGCAGCCTTACAGCAATCCGTTCATCGCTTGAACCCATTGCAAAAACAGAAATCAGTTCAAGCAGAACTCGCTGCTTCGATGGTTTCATCTGGCTGTGCTGGTAAAGCGGATAACTCAGTATATCGGGATTCTAGATTTAATGCATCTCCCTAGACAACCATTAGCGGGATGGGGCGAGATGGTGGGGATTTGCCCCCCCTCGCTGCTGAGAAGTTAAGAGGGCAGAGGAGTGGGTAGCGGCGGACAATTCAACTGCATCCAGTAGTGACTGATTTGCTGAACCGCGTCTGAAAATTGCTGGAAGTCCTGGGGTTTCACGATGTAACTATTGACACCCAGGTCATAGCAGGCGTTGAGATCTTGGTCTTCTTGGGAAGAGGACATGACCACGATGACGAGACGACGAGTGCGGGGGTGCGATCGCAGCCTTTGCAAAAGCTGAATCCCATTGATGCGAGGGAGTTTCAAATCCAGCAGCACAAAGCGGGGCAGCGGACGCACCGCCGCGGCTTGGGAAGCGTCATCCAATGAATCGCCCAGAGCCTCGCCGAGTAAGTAGTTCAAGGCGGCTTCTCCATCGTTGACCACATCCATTGGGGCTGCTAGCCCGCCAGTCTCCAGAGCAAGGCGGATCAGTTCAACATCATTGGGATCATCTTCGACTAAAAGTAAACGTGACGATTCGATTTCAGGAGGATTCATACGCGCAGTGCAACGAAATTGATCAACAGAGAAGAGACGCACCCGCGATCGCAGATAAAGCGAGAACACCGACTAGAGCAGATTGAGTCAGTCACCTATGCGTTGGATGCAGGGTGAAGATCATGATCTTTTTCTAAGTGTAAACCCTTAAAGTAAAGTATTATTATTTACACTAACTAATTCAATTTAGTTCAGTATTCATTGCAAGGCAAAGACTTTATGGGAACCTTTAATCGCTCCTTTAATAAAAGTTGAAGTTTTAGAAAGCACATGGCTTTGCTGCGATTTTTCCGAAGCAGGCTTTGTCGATCAAGGGCGATTGGTCGGGGGGTGGCACGCTAAACGAACCCTTGGAAAAGAGCGATCGCCCAAAAACTCACCTGCTAACTTACCTGCCAACTCATCTGTTATTCACTGTTCAAAAGTAGTCAAAAATAGTCAAAAATAGACCCAAAAAAAGAACCTTTTCGTGAATCTTGCTGAACAAGATCCTCAAAAAGGCCCTTTGTGATACGCACAGATTTTTGTTAACAGCCGATGCTGCAAAAGCTCTGAACGAATTGTTGAACGAGTTGTTGAACGAGTTGCCTAGGTCTGCACGAATGCAGCAGGAATGAAACTATCACCTCCACTCTGAGCCAGACGATTTGCAGGGTGAGAATCAGAGCGGTCAACTTGCGAACAAACTAGAAATAGAACGTTGTGCGAAGCACACCTAGGAAGGTGTCGCTATTGTCGTTGTTGTTGCCGGGGTCAGCCGTCCAGATGATGCCTGGAGTCAGCGAGATATTGTCGCTAAAGCTAATGCGGTACGAAAGCTCTGCCGAAAACGCAGCATCGTCAATAAACGCGCCGATGCGAGTGCTGCCGATCTCGTAGTCAGAAATGCGAGGCGGCACCCCTGCTGCCAAAACAAGCTGGTTATTGGGCCCGCCCAAGTCGTTAATCGCCAGATAGCCCGCATAGGCCACCGAGCGATAATCCGCCGTTCCAATCAGGATGCCGTCTTCATAGTTAAACCAGGCTCCGATGTTGAAGGTATCCGACAGCGCGTAGTTGATGGTAATGCCGTACTGGTTGGTCACGGCGGCAGGCAAACCGCTCGACTCCAGGTTGTTATACCCGTTGAGATAGATCAGACCAATCGACAGGGGCCCCGGCCGGAAGGTGAGTTGCCCAAACAGAGAATAGCCCCCGTTGAACAGCCCAAAGCCAGGAGACGGATTGCCCTGGCCAAAGCCCGTCAGATAACCTACACCAATCTGGAAGGTGTCGCTAAAGTCGTAGGTTAAACCAATACCAGAGCTGGGCGCACCCGCATCGTAGATCGGGTTATAGGCTAGAAAACTGATGGAGCCGTAGCCGCCTGCATCGATGGGGCTAATGCTGGAGACGATATCGGTAATGCCTGTGCCCGTAGCCGCCAGCGTGACGCGCAGGTTCCCCACCGGAAAAGCATAGAACAGGCGGGTTACGTCGAAGCGGTTAGTGCCAAAGAAATAGTAGGGCGAAGTTTGCCGCAAGTAGGGGTTGGGAAACGTCGCCATCGGCACAACATTGCCAGCCGTGAAACTGTCGGGCAGTTCGTTGTCTCCCAGGTTAAAAAACTCCAGGTTGGAGAACTGAAGACGGGTATTCAGCAGGTCTTGACCCGTAAAGCTGGTATTGAAGTTGAGGCGGACGCGGGCCTGGAAGACGGTGCTATTGGCATCGTCTACGTTGCTGCCAAAAATGTCGGCAATGGAAAAGATGGTTTCACCAAAGAGGGTGGTGGTGGTGGAGAACTGGTTCGCTTGCAGTTCTTCGACGGCGGCCTCGAGGGCATCGACCCGGCCGCGCAGGGCGGCGAGTTCAGACGCAAACTCTCGCTGGAGCGCTTCGATGCGGGCCAGAGCTTCGGGGTCGAGGCTTTCCAGCCGTCCCACGACTGCATCCAGACAGGACGCTAGACCTGCGGCGAATTCGTAGCGGGTCATGGCCCGTCCGCCCAGGTAGGTGCCGTTGGGGTAGCCCTCCAGACAGTCCAAACCACCCTGGCTCTCAGAATTTGCGAGATAGGCGAGGGCTTCGTAGGCCCAGTCGCCGGGGCTAACGTCAGAAAACTCGGTGACAGACGTGACCTGGGCCATGTTGCCGTCGCCTCGGTTTTCGCCGCCATATTCCGAAAGCTGGTCGAGTGTGGTCAGGCTGACGGTGCTTGCCGGAGTATCCAGGCTGTATTCGGACAGATTGGTTCCAGCGAGTTCGCTTGCTGGAATTTCGGAAACTGGAAGTTCGGAGACTGGAAGTTCGGAGGTGTTGGCGATATCGCTCTGCAAGGCTAGCGCCAACGTCCCCAACCCGGCCCACGCCATGCCCCCAGTCATCAGCGCCACACCCAGCATCAGCACTTGCCAGAAGGACTGAGCGGGCGACGGCTGGATCTGCGACCGATTTCCTTCAGTTTGTTTAACCCCTGCTGAAAAATGATTCAACTCAAACTCTTCACACTTTTCACACTTTTCAAACGTTGATCTCATGCTCTCCTCACAACCAAACGGAACAATCAGACGTAGAAACGCCCAAAGAAACGCCCAAATTGCAAAATCCGAATGCCTTGCGGCTTGCCGTCGCCAAGCATAACTCCAACAGCAATGCCCAAACTTGGAGCCGCGATCGCCCAGGACAGACGGATTTTTAATTCCCTAGAATATTTGGGATATTGCAGGATTATTCAGGGTTCTACCGATGTCCGTCGTAGCGCTCAATACACACGCCTGGGTAGTTCAGATAACGATGACATTCTGCGCGTCTATCTCCACTGTGATTTCGATGTGGTGGTGCCCCTATAGATTCATGCCGCAGATTCATGCCGCAGATTCATGCCGCAGATTCACGCCGCTATGTGAACGACTTTCCTTCCAGGCGCGACTTTCTATAGAAAAGCTTTGGTTTATACACTCCGGGGCAAGTCAACCTGATACTTTTGGGCGTACTCCTCATGCAGATAGGGCCAGGTTGTATGCAGCACAAAGCGTCGTGCGTATGCCGTAGAGATGCTGTGCGGCGGGTACTTGACACCTGATTTGTCGTTTAGTAAAGCTCGTTTTTTGTGTATTTGCGAGAGGTGCCGCTGTCGGTTCTCTCAGAAAAGCTTGATAGGGAGTGTCCATGGAACGTGCGATTTCACTGATTGGGATTCTTATATTTTTTGGTTTAGCGTATCTGTTTTCTGTCAATCGTCGGGCTATTAACTGGCGGACAGTGGCCATCGGCTTTTTGCTTCAGTTTTTGATGGGTTTGTTTGTGCTGAAGCTGCCAATTGGCTATCAAATTTTCAAGTTTATTGGCGACCTGGTTACGGGATTTCTAAACTTTGCGGATGCGGGTGCGGAGTTCGTTTTTGGGGCCGATTTTCGGGAGCATTTCTTTGCCTTTAAGGTGATGCCCACGGTGATCTTTTTTTCTGGAGTGATTGGGCTTTTGTATTACCTGGGCGTGATGCAGAAAATTGTGGGGGCGATCGCCGGATTGATGCGTCGCACCATGCGAACTTCTGGCCCTGAAACAACGTCTTGCGCTGCCAATATTTTCATCGGGCAGACCGAAGCGCCGCTGATGATTAAGCCCTTTGTGGGGCGCGTCACGCTGTCGGAACTGCACGCTATTATGACGGGCGGCTTTGCGACGGTGGCGGGCGGTGTGCTGGCTGCTTATATTTCGTTTGGTATTAACCCAGAGCAATTGATTGCTGCTTCGGTGATGAATGCGCCGGGTGCTTTGGCGATGTCAAAGGTGTTTTTTCCACAGACTGGAAAATTTTCCTATGATTCCGTTTTAGATGAGGAGCTAAAGGAAGACGAAATCGCTCGTAAAGAAGCAGGCGAAGAGGAGGTGCTAATTCCGCCCGAAGCTGCTTCTACAGCAAAAGATCCGATTGGGGCGATCGCCGATGGTGCGATTCAGGGCATCCAGTTGGTATTAGCCATTATGGCGATTTTGATTGCGTTTCTAGCGCTGATTGCTGCTATAAACGCCTTTTTGGGCTGGCTCGGCGGGCTGATTGGTGTGCCTCAGCTTTCGATGGAATTTTTGCTGTCTTATCTGCTGTTTCCGCTGGCGTTCATCATGGGCGTACCGATTGCCGACTGTGCCAACGTCGCCGTATTTTTGGGCAAGAAAATCATCCTGAATGAATTCATTGCCTACACTGATCTGGCAGAAGCTATTAGCAACAGCGCCATCGGGGCCCGCGCAGCGACAATCGCCACCTTTGCCCTCTGCGGCTTTGCGAACCTGGGGTCTATTGGTCAGCAAATCGGCGTGATTGGCGGCATGGTGCCCCGTCGTCGCGATGACGTAGCCCGCCTGGGCGTTCGCGCCATGATTGCAGGCTCGTTTACCAACTTTGTCAGCGCGGCGATCGCCGGCCTGTTGACCTAATCTGGAGTCTTGGCGTAACGGGGGAAAGGGGGATGGGAAGAGCTGAATCTCTATCCTCCCATATCCCCGCATGACCCGCTCCGAAGCACTCCAACTCCCCAACATTCTTTCATGAATATCTACCTCGCCGGGCCCGATGTCTTTTTACCAGAACCACTGGAAGCGGCGCGGGCCAAAAAAGAAATTTGTGCAAAATATGGCTTTGTCGGTCAGTTTCCGTTTGACAATGCACTGGATCTATCGGGGTTGACCCCCGTTGAAGCGGGGCTGGCAATCTACAAAAGCAACATTCAACTGATGGATCGCTGTGACCTGATCGTGGCCAACATGACCCCGTTTCGGGGCCCCAGCATGGACGTGGGCACGGCGTTTGAAATGGGCTATATGGCGGCGCAGGGCAAGCCGGTGTTTGGCTATAGCAATGACGGTCGGCTGTATGGCGATCGCGTGCTTCAGCCCACGCCCGAACGCGATGAAAACAACCTGTTTGTAGAACAGTTTGGAATGCATGACAACCTGATGTTGGAGGGGGCGATCTACACTAGCAGTGGCGACTTTCAGGGCAAGCAGATTGACACGGGGAGCTATTACACGGATCTGAGTGTGTTTGAAGCCGTGATTCAGCTTGCTGCGGCAAAGCTCTTGAGCTAGCCCTGAAGTGCCGGGTTGCACTGATTCTTTGCGGCACCTATGGCTCTTGAAAATGGCGATCGCCAACAAGATGATCCTGCGCCCAACCAGGTCGGGCTAACGCCTGAACAGCAGCTTGCTGCCCTAGAAGTCGCGGTCTACGGCATGGCGATTGTCAATGATGACGGGTGCATCATCTATGCCAACCCCGCCTGCGCCAATCTCTGGCAATACGACAATCGCGAACACTTGATCGGCCAATCCTGGCAGCGCCTCTACGCGCCAGAGGAACAACAGCGGTTTGAGCGAGAGATTTTGCCGCAGTGCCTCCAGGCAGGCAGTTGGACGGGAGAGGCGATCGCCCAGCGGCAAGATGGCACAACCTACCCCCAGGCCCTTGCCCTATCGCAGATGACCGATGGCAGCATGGTCTACATTGCCCAAGACATCACTGAGCGACATCTCGCGGAAGACTCTCTCCGCCGCAGCGAAGCCGACAAGCAGGCAATCCTCCAAGCAATCCCCGATCTGCTGATGCATTTTCGAGGCGATGGCACTCATCTAGATATTGCTAACAGCGACGGCTACTCAGTTCTGGAGTTAGACAAGCTGGTTCAGGGAAATGCCAGCGTGTACGATCTCATGCCCTACGAGCTAGCCGAGCAGCGGATGCACTACATTCAGCGGGCACTCCAGACGGGACAGATTCAATTCTATGAGCAGGATATCGAAGTTAACGGGCAGATCCAGTCCGAAGAGGTGCGCCTAGTAGCAACTGGGCCAGACGAGGTGCTGGTCATTATTCGCAACATCACCGAGCGCAAACGTTCCGAAGCCGCCCTCCGCCAAAGCGAAGCAAAAAACCGAGCGCTGATTGAGGCGATTCCCGATTTGCTGATCCGAATGCGCGGGGACGGCACCCATCTGGAACTGGCCAATGGCGATCGCTACCCAGTGCTGAACAAAGACAAAATGGTTCCAGGTAAAAGCACCGTGTATGAACTCATGCCGCCTGATCTAGCAGAGATGCGGATGCGCTACATTCGACAAGCCCTCCAAACGGGCAAGTACCAGTTTTATGAACAGCAGATCGAGATCAATGGGCAGCTTGAGCTTGAAGAGGTTCGCGTGGTGGTGACGGGCCCAGACGAAGTGCTGCTGATCATTCGCAACATTACGGAACGCAAACGCCAGGAAGAAGCCCTGCGAATTGCCGAGGAAAATTACCGCAGCATCTTTGAAAACGCGCTAGAAGGCATTTTTCAGTCTACGCCAGAGGGACGGCTGATCACCATCAACCCGGCGATGGCGAGAATTTACGGCTACGATTCGCCTGCTGATATGATCGCTAGCATCACCGATATTGGCGAACAGATGTATGTTGAGCCGTCCCTCCGTCTTCAAGTGAAGGCGGTGCTGGCAACCCAGGGCTTTTTGAAAGGCTTTGAGTTTCGTAGCTATTGCAAAGACGGCAGCATCATCTGGACAGCGATGGATGCTCGTGCCGTTTATGACAGCGGCGGCACCCTGCTCTATTACGAAGGGATCGTGCAAGACGTGACTGAGCGCAAGCGCAAGGAAGAGGAACTGAAACGCCAGCTAGAGCAGCTCGAAATTCAAATCGACCAGTCTAGGCGGGCCCAGGAAGTCGCAGAGATCGTCCAAACCGATTATTTTCAAAAGATTTTGGAAGAGGCTGAGTCTTTGCGCTATTTGGATGATTGATACCACGATTGATATCCCGATTAATCTCGCTGGTCATCTCGCTGGGAGATTGATATAGCGGAACGATAACGATATAGTGGGGCGTGGCGATCGCCCCAGACTCCAAACCACCCTGTCATCCCCCTGCTTTGCTATGCCTTGAGACTTTTTCTTTCCATTGGGGGAACCTGCCTGTGCTAAGACGAGTCAACTGCATCTGACGGACTCGTTTCGAGGAATCGCGGGATGCTTAAGCAATATCAATACCGCTCACAAGCTGCACTGCTGCTGGCAGTTGGCATGACCGCAACTTCGCTGCTGCCCGTGTGGACTTCACAGCGTGCAGTGGCTCAGCCGATTCAGCTTGCTCAGGTCTTTTCTAACCCGGCGCGGGTGGGGCTACCTGCGGGCACGGTGCTGCCTGTGGCCTACAGCGGTGCAGAGAGAGTGGTGGTGCTACCGACCGAAACTGCGCCCCTAACCCTAACGCTGACCAGCGACGTGCGAACCCCCAGCGGCACGGTGATGCTGCGGGCGGGCAGCGAAATTAAGGGCGAACTGCGCCCAGTGGACGGGGGAACCCAGTTCTTTGCTCGCTCAGTCATTCCGGCCGGAAGCACCCGCGAAATTCCGCTAGACGCGACTTCCAATCGAATTACAAAGCGAGAAACCATTACTCGCCGCAATCGCCCTGATGTATTGCGGGGTGCAGCAATTGGTGCAGCAGCGGCGGCGGTGCTGGCGGAAGTGTTTGGCAGTGTGCAGGTTGTAGAGGTGCTGGCAGGTGCAGGCATTGGTGCAGCGGCGGAACTGCTGATTCGCCGGAATCGCCGGGTCGAAGTTCTGGTGGTGGAACCCCGCACAGATCTGAGCCTGACGGTGCAATCTCCGTTTTCTCTGCAATAGCCCTGGGATTCAGTCTCTCAAGAGGTAGGCGCTAATAGCGTTAGGTTGCGCTGCGATCGCTCGATTTTGCCTTCTTGCTCTAGCTGGCTCAGCAGGCGAGTCACGGTGACGCGGGTAGTGCTGATGGTTTCTGCGAGTTCTTGATGGGTCAGCAGCACATCGAGCGATCGCCCACCTGGCACAGGCTGCCCAAAATGGGTCGCTAGCCATTCCAAAAGCTGCAACAGTCGCATCACCACGGAGGGCTGATGAACAATCGTCAGCAACTCTTCGCTCTTGCGAGCGCGGCGGATCAGCCCCTCCTGGAGATGCCGACTTTCAAGCGACAGCTTCACGACTTTGACGGGGGTAACACATTCGGCCTGGTAGGGCGAAATCGGCGACAGCGGCAAACCCAGCACATCGCCCTGTCCCCAAAAGCCTAGCCCAATCGTGCGCCCTTCCTCGTCCCAGGTTAGCGTTCGCACAATTCCTTGCTCGATCGACCAAACGCTATCCGGCTCAAGCGGGAGCAAATCTTTGCGCTGAAACGAGCGAACCGATGAAACAAGCTGGAGTGCGGGTTCCCCCATCGAGGGAGCTTCGTGAGTGGAAACGTTTAAATTCTGCATCATCGCTCACCACAGCTATACACTTATGAATTTAATTTTTGAAAAGCGTTACTATTCAGTCTAAACAATACTACGCTTCAACTCTGAATCGGCAAATGCCCCCCACCCCCTTCTGTATGGATCGACCTCTTCGCAATACTTTGACCAGTATGCGCTAGAAAAAGTCTGTAAACTGGCGCAAAAAAGAAGGGATTTTAAAGAACATGGATTATCAAACGAAATAGCCTGATAAAGGTCTAGGATCGGACTTTTTGGGGCGATCGCCCTTCTCTGAGTGTATCCGCAATTTCACGGATTTGCCACCTCAGTCAATTGAGAACACTCTCAATAACTGGAGATTAAACCATATCCCTCTGTCCAGAGAATAGCCTCAGGTAATTTTCTCTCAAAGTCTCTCCGTAAATTCTCGGTTTGCAGACGCACCTCGATAATCTGACCAAACTTTCAGCACTGAAATAAAGTGTTGGTCAGTACATCATCAATTCATGCTTTTTGCGGAAGGGCGATCGCCGCTAATTTTTCGGCTATCTCGACCCCATGCGCCGATAGTATTCCCCTACGCGCTGCTGCCACTGGCCCCAGTATTGGGCGATCGCCCCCGGTTCAAACCAGAAAACCTCGGCGGGCTGTTGGGGAATGGCCACTACCAGCATGGCTTCGCGGATGTGAATCTTCTCGGCTTCGCAGTAATGGTTCACCGCGCCGCAGTAGGCCGCCAGGGTCGTGCGTCAGTCTAGCGTGGGATTGGTAGAGTAGAGCAAAACCTTAAGCGGAAGGAAAGCGATGGAATGCCCTCTATGCAGTCATAGCAAAGCTCATAAGCATGGCAAGCTGCCAAATGGTCGTCAACGCTACCTCTGCCCTGCTTGCCACCAAACCTTTTGTGAGTCGTTTGATACCCTTTATTATCGTCGCCACGTCAGTCCTGAGCAGATTCGCCAAGTGCTGCAAGCGCATAGTGAGGGCAGTAGCCTGCGTGGCATCAGTCGTACCAGTGGACTTGCCTACAACACCGTGGTGAGCCTTGTGCGGGCTGCCAGTCAAAAAGCACAACTGGTGCATAACCAGGAAGTCCAATCCGTCGAGACCGAGGAAGTCTGTGCCAACGAGATGTGGTCATTTGTCGCAAAAAACAGAAGCATTGCACCAGTGAGGAATGCAACCGGGGAGACTGTTGGCTTGGCTTGAGCTTGGCTCGCGCCAGTGGCTTGATACTCGCCGCCTGCGTGGGCAAACACACCGATGCGTTCATTGAGCAATTAGTGGTCAACACCGAAGGAAAGACCAATTGCAAACAGTTGAATACGGATGACTGGGGTGGATACGAGCGAGTGTTGCCACTAGAGATAGAACACTCCATTGGCAAAGCTAAAACACAGCGATTGGAGCGGACTAATGGGACGTTGCGACAACAAACGGGAAGATGGCACCGACGACAGAATAAGTTTGCTAAGGTCTGGCAACAGACTCAAGTGACGACTCGGTTAGTCGTCAGTTATTTCAACTGGATTTGGCAGCATAGCCGCTTCAAAACCACTGCCGCGCAGAGAGCAGGATTAACGACGCGAGCGTGGAATTGGTATGACATCGCCACCTATCCCACATTAATTTGAGGCACTATCAGAGCATCTAAGAGCTAATTTACGAAGCAAATCTTAAGAAGCCTGAAACCCTTGGCATGTGTGGCTTTGAGGTCATGTTTGCCCAGGAAAAGCGGTTTCTCGGAAATCCTTGATTAACAAGGCTTTCAGGCTCCTCTACAAATTAGCTCATGACATTCACGATTTGTTTAGGTATCGACATCAGCAAAGCCAGCTTTCATGCCGCTGTCGTCTTAGCTGACATCGGTCGCGTGACGCTGTTCTCTTCGGCTCGACAACTGGCTGCCTTTGCGGGTTTGACTCCTCAAAAACATCTATCGGGCACCTCCGTGCAGGGCAAAACTCGCCTGTGCAAAGTCGGGAGTGTCCGTCTGCGTAAAGCGCTCTACTTTCCTGCACTCAATTTGATTCGCCGTTGCCTGCAAATTAGAGCCTTTCGTGATCGCTTGCTCGCAGCAGGCGAAACTAAAATGCAAGTTGTCGGTGCCGTCATGCACAAATGAATCCGGGTCATCTAGGGTGTTTTGCATTCCAGGCAGTCCTTTGAACCGACCAAACTTTGTCCTGCACCTTGACTACCGAAACAGTATCTACGCTGCTCAATTCAAAGCGCTAAACCCTAAGCGCTGAGATATCGCCGTATAAAAGTTTCCACCGTTTCTAGCTGAATGCCATAGACAGACTCAAGCTGCTCCACCTCGGCAGGCGTGGTGTAAAACTCATTGGCTAGCAGCGTGCGGAACGTGCCCAGCGAGGCTTTGAGTTCTGGATTTACCAGACCGATTGCCGCCCGCAGCCCGTCGATTGCCAGCAGCGGCGGGTTGATCAAAATCGGCTCCTTTTTGAAGATGCGGGCAAAGATATTGGGAATTTCGCCGCGCTCCAGGATTTCCGGGCCGCCTGCATTGAAGATTTGTCCGTGGGCAGCGGGTGTGGTGGCCGAGGCGATCGCCAGTTTGGCCAGATCATCAGTGCTGATAATAGAGGTGCGCGTTTTGGGGTCACCAATCAGCAGATACACGCCGCTCTTGCGAAACTGTTCTGCCAGAGGTAAGAGATTAGATGCAAAGCCAGACGGACGCAGAATTGTGTAGTTCAGCCCGCTGGCTTGCAGATATTTCTCTACTGCTGCCTTCGCTTTGAACACGGGCGCGTCTTCGTAGTTGCGGTCGGCCCCCATGACGGAAATGAAGGTGAAATGCTGAACGCCGACCGCCTTTGCCTGGTCGATCAGGTCGATGTTGGCCCGATAGTCGAGCGCTTGGGCCCCGCCACTGGCTTCGTTTGAGCCGTGGGCGCTGATGACGTACTGCACACCCTGGAGCGCTTTTTGCAGGTCGCGTTCCTGGGTCAGGTCTCCGATGAAGATTTCTGCGCCGCGCTTTTCCAGTTCACCGTAGCGAGACGTTAGCCGCACAAATGCCCGGACGGGTTGCTCTTGCTCGCGCAGTTGCCGAACGATTCGCTTGCCCAGTCCGCCCGTTGCCCCAGTTACCAAAAACATATCGCTCGTCCTGAATCTTGAACTCTATCTGAACTCTGTACGCTTGCCAGCGATCTTCCCTGCGCTCTTTGGCTGCTGTGTACACACAACTTTTCTATGCTTGAGCGGCGTTGCCTTGATCCCCCCTGGCCCCCCTTAAGTAAGGGGGGAATCGAACTCAAGCGGCGTTGCTTTGATCCCCCCTGGCCCCTCTTAAGTAAGGGGGGAATCGAAACCCGAAGCAGGGAGAGATGGATCGGAAGTCCCCCTTGACAAGGGGGATTTAAGGGGGATATTTCAGAGCCTTACGCAAAAAACCGAGATGTGTGTCCACAGCAGGCACTCTCTTGAAGCGCGATCGCACTTCTGAAACGATGTCACATTACGTTACACTGACTATGATTTCCACAATACCGCAGCAATCAGAGATCGGGCATTGCCCCTGCGTTAGACCTCTGATTCACTGTTTTTTCAATCTTTTGGTTCTGATTATTTCTATCTGACTATTTCTAAATGATTACCCCCGGCGGTCTTCTCAGCTTTACTTTGTGGGCAGCAGCCTCCGTTGTGCTGGCCGAACTGGTGCGCGATGGTTACCACATTGCGGGGCACTATTGGCAACCGCTCCAGCGCAGCCACAACCTGCACCACAAGGCCTATCGCCGCGACCTCAGCATTGTCAGCCTGGAGGCCTATAAGCAGGCGCAACTTTATAATGATGTGCCAGAGGCGATCGCCATGCTGGGGGCAGGGGTGATGCTGCTGGCGCTGACTCGGAACCTAGCGCTGGTAGCGGGCTGTCTCTACTCGCTGGGGTTTTTGATCACCGCATACGCGCGATCGCGCGGCTGGCTGTTGGCTACTGACCTCACCCACAAGCCGGGCGATCTGGACACTATCCCCTCGCAGTGGACGGTGAACCGCACGTACCACTGGCGGCATCATTTTGACCAGGGCAACGCTTATTATTGCGGGTACTTTACCATCGTGGACAAACTGCTGGGCACGGCGCTTTCGCTAAGGGGCAAAACGGTCGCAGTGACGGGCGCATCGGGGACGCTGGGGCGGGCGCTGATTGCCCAGTTGCAAAAGCAGGGCGCAAAGCCCGTCGCCATCACCACTTGCGAGGGTGCAGACTTTGGCAATCGCGTCGAGGTGCTGCCCTGGTGTGCAGGCCGCGAGCTTGAGCTAAAAGATCGGCTGCAAACGGTAGATATTCTGATCATTAACCACGGAATTAACGTGCATGGCGATCGCACGCCCGAAGCCATCCAAAAATCCTTTCAGGTCAACACGTTTTCGGCGTGGAATCTGGCGGAACTCTTCCTCAGCACCGTGCAAAAGTCAGAACACCGAGCCCTGAAGGAACTCTGGATCAACACCTCCGAAGCAGAGGTCAGCCCTGCCCTCAGCCCGCTGTATGAACTGTCGAAGCGGACCCTGGGCGACCTGATCACGCTGCGACGACTGGATGCCCCCTGCGTCATTCGCAAACTCATCCTTGGCCCGTTCAAGAGCAACCTCAATCCCATCGGTGTCATGGATGCGAACTGGGTGGCTGGGGCGATCGTGGCACTGGCCAAGCGCGATTTCCGCGACATTATCGTGACGATTAACCCGCTGACCTATATCGCGTTTCCGATCAAAGAATTGGGGCGATCGCTCTATTTTCGCCTCTTTTCTCGATAAGCTCAGCGCATCCCAAATAGAGATGGCCCCTGAGTAATTAGGAGTAATGAGTGTTTGCCCTCGCCGCAGAACAGTCTGGACGCGGCAAGATCTGTCGCGCCTAGCTGGAAATCATCTAAAATACTTTGGAAAAATCAAGTTAGAAAAATCCAGTGATCCAGACTGGTTTTTAGACGGGCTGTGCAACTTTGCCGATGCCCCTCACCCTCAATTCTTCTCCCGCTCTGGGAGAGGGACTTCAAGCTTCTCTTGCTCCCCTTCTCCTGACTTGGGCGAAGGGGTTGGGGGATGAGGGCAGATTGAAAGTTGCACATGGCATTTCTAAGATAGGGCTGAAACAATTCGCTTTTTAGAAAAATTAACTTTACTCAACGCTCTTTAAAAGCTCCCTGGTTCAGGGCTGGAGGACTCTTTGGAAACTTTGATTAGCTTGCTGGCAGGCGTTAGCCTTAGCGCGGCCACCGGGTTTCGGCTATTTGTCCCATTCTTGGTCATGAGTATTGCCACTGCTACCGGGCATATGACACCCGCCCAAGGCTTTGAGTGGATCGGCTCTCCAGTCGCCATCACGGCCTTTGCAGTGGCCACTGGGGTAGAGATTGCGGGCTACTACATCCCTTGGGTGGACGAAATTCTGGATCTGATCACCACGCCTGCCGCCCTTGTCGCTGGAGCCGTGCTGACGGCCTCTACCCTAGTCGATATCAGCCCCTTTCTCCAGTGGACGCTGGCCATCATCGCCGGAGCCGGAGCCGCCGGACTCACCAAAGGTATGACCGACGTGGCCCGCCTCACGTCTACTGCCACCACGGGCGGTATCGCCAACCCGGCCCTTTCCACGATGGAGCTATTCACGTCGTCTGTCATTTCAGTGATGGCAATCCTGATTCCACTGCTCACCGGAATTGTCATCCTGGGTCTTCTGTGCTTTGCAGCCTACAAAGTGTGGCGTTTCTTTGGTCGCCGCCGCCGCTTTCGGTAGAGAGCAACACTCTGGCAACATTTAGCGCTCAGTAAAGAAGCAATCAGGAGAGATTGGAAGCCTGATGGCGATTTCATGACCTATCGCAAGAAGACTTTAGGAAGTTTTCGCAATGCAATTTAGGTAGCCGTGGCTGGGGCCTCGAAACGTCCACGCTGTCAGGGATTCATCGAGGGGCGATCGCCACCATCAGACCGCATTCGTCTTCTTTACAGGGATTTTCAGTCATCTGGGATACACTTTTCTGGACAAACTTAACCTCTTCTTTACGATGAAACTGTAGAATGCCAACGTTTGACAGAAACAAACCCTACAGGAATCTCTGGATATGGCATTCAATCTTCGTTCCAAGCGTTCTGCCACTCTGGCCGCTCTGACGGCCGCTTCTTTGGCACTTGCAGTTGCCTGTGGCGGCACCACTACCACGGGCGGCGGCACCACCACTGCCCAAAGCCCCGCAGCAGGTGGCGGCACTTCTGATCTGACGGGTAACGTGCTGGTTGATGGTTCCAGCACCGTCTTCCCCATCTCCGAAGCAATGGCAGAAGAATTCATGAAAGCAAACCCCGGCGTTCGCGTCACGGTCGGCGTGTCTGGCACGGGCGGCGGCTTCAAGAAGTTCTGTGCGGGTGAAACTGACATCTCTAACGCTTCGCGCCCCATTAAGCAAGAGGAAATTGACCTCTGTGCCAAAAACGGCATCGAATACGTCGAAGTGCCCATCGCCTATGACGGTCTCTCGGTGGTGATCAACCCCAGTAATGAGTTCGCTACCTGCTTGACCGTAGACGAGCTGAAGAAAATGTGGGAACCCGCCGCTCAGGGCACCATCCGCAACTGGAACCAGATTCGCCCCGATTTCCCCGATCTTCCTCTTGGTCTTTACGGCCCCGGCACCGACTCTGGCACCTATGACTACTTCACCGCTGCCATTGTTGGCGAAGAAGGTGAAAGCCGGGGTGACTTCACCGCCAGCGAAGACGACAACGTGATCGTACAGGGTGTAGCTTCTGACCCGGGCGGATTAGGCTTCTTTGGCTTTGCCTACTACGAAGAAAACAGGGACAGACTGAAGCTGGTTGAAATTGACAACGGCAACGGTTGCGTTGCGCCTAGCGCAGAAACCATCGCTGATGGCACCTATACGCCACTGTCTCGTCCCGAGTTCTTCTACATCAAGACCACTTCTCTGGACAATCCCGCAGTTGCCGCCTTTGCCCGCTTCCAAATTGATCCTGCCAACGCAGGTTTGATTTCTGAAGTAGGCTATGTGCCCTTGCCGACCGAGATTGAGGATTTGGCTGAGGCACGGATCGAGCAGCGCAAGACTGGCAGCGTGTTTGAGGGCGGTTCCGCAGTGGGTCTGAAGTTGGCTGACCTGCTGAAGAAGGAATAGGTCACCGGACTCTATTCGCCTGATTGTTGGATTGGGGTAGCGCTTAGTGTTCTGAGTGGCTACCCCAGCCACTAGCTGATTTCTTACCCTGCGACGTAGCTTAGGGAACCTTAGAAAAATAAGAGGGCTTATTAGAATATCTCGATATGCAGCATTTCCTGACGTGGTGAGGTACGTGTCACTCTGGAAGACGGAAGTTTTGTAGCTTCCTGCTTAGCTCACTGGATAGTGCTGCGTGTGATTGAGTTTTGCGATAAAGCGGTTAACCCAGGATGCCTCTTGAGGTGTCTGGCTTCTCATTTCGCATCAAGCAGTTGCTTGGGGTATCCCTGACTATTTGTCAGCAGTTGTCGGCATATCGGCATATCTGTTTTTTGGATTGGTGTCCTTTGTTCTCTTTACAGGCTATCTGGCATGAATAGCGGCTTACCCAGCGAACAATCATCCGGGCTTTGGCAGCCAAATCGCCAGCGCAGCAAAAGAACCGAAGGTATTGTGAAATTTATCTTCGGTGCTTTTGCTCTGATTTCCGTGGTGACGACTTTTGGTATTGTTCTGACCCTTATTTTTGAAACTTTTGAGTTTTTCCAGGAAGTGCCCTTCTGGCGGTTTTTGACCGATCGCCAGTGGACTCCTCTATTTTCCAACGCTCAGTACGGCATTTGGGTGCTGATTAGCGCCACGCTGCTGACGACGGGGATTGCAATTTTGGTAGCGTTGCCCTTGGGGCTGCTGGCGGCGATTTATTTAAGTGAGTATGCCAATCCTAAGATTCGGAAGTGGCTGAAGCCCGCGCTGGAGATTCTGGCAGGTGTGCCCAGCGTGGTGTTTGGTTATTTTGCGCTGCTCACGGTGACCCCGTTTTTACAACGGTTTATCCCTGGGCTACAGGGCTTCAACGCACTCAGCGCAGGTCTGATTCTGGGCGTTTCGATTATTCCCCTGGTTGCCTCGCTGAGCGAAGACGCGATCTATTCAGTGCCAAATAGCCTGCGTCAGGGGGCCTATGCCATTGGTGCGACCAAACGCGAGACAATTACGTCGGTCGTGGTTCCCGCAGCGCTGTCGGGCATTGTGGCATCGTTCATTTTGGCAGTGTCCCGCGCCATTGGTGAAACGATGATTGTGTCGTTGGCAGCCGGACAAAACCCGACGCTGGGCTTTAACCCACTGGTACCTGTGATGACGATGACAGCGTTTATCGTGCAGGTCAGTTTGGGAGATACGCCTGCGGGGTCACTGGCTTACAAATCTATTTTTGCGGTTGGGATGACCTTGTTCCTGATGACCCTGGTGCTCAACATCCTCAGTTTCTGGGTCGTCCGTCGTTTCCGGGAGAAGTACGAATGACAGTTCAAAATCCTCAGATTTCGGGCGACTTTTCGCCAGCGCGAGAGAGCCAATTTCAGCCCGCCATGGCACAGCGCTATCGCTGGGATAGAATCTTTAGGTTTGCAGCGTTAACGGCTATTGCAATTTCGCTGCTGGTTCTAGCGGTTCTGCTAATTGACGTGCTGACGGATGGTCTGCCCCGCTTGAATTGGCAGTTTCTTACCAGCTTTCCCTCTCGCCGTGCCGAGGAAGCGGGTTTGCTATCGGCGCTGGTGGGGTCGATTTACCTGCTGTTTATTGTTGCGCTCTTTTCCTTCCCAATTGGCATCGGTGCAGGCATCTTTTTGGAAGAGTTTGTCTCGGATGGCTGGCTTGCAAACTTCATCGAGATCAATATCTCCAACCTTGCGGGTGTGCCTTCGATTATTTACGGGCTGTTGGGTCTGGCGGCATTTGTGCGCTTGATGGAGCCGATTACGGGCGGACGCAGTTTGTTGGCTGGTGGACTGACGCTGGCGCTGCTGGTGCTGCCGGTGATTATTGTGTCTACTCGTGAGGCGCTGAGGACGGTGCCCGATAGTCTCCGGTTGGCGGGCTTTGCGCTGGGGGCAACACGCTGGCAGGTGGTACGGGATCAGATTTTGCCTCAGGCATTTCCGGGGATTTTGACAGGAACGATTTTGGCGCTGTCTCGTGCGATTGGCGAAACGGCTGCGCTAATTACGATTGGGGCGCTGACGTTTATTTCGTTCTTGCCGGAGTCCTGGAGAGATCCGTTCACGGCGCTGCCGATTCAGATTTACAACTGGGTGTCTCGCCCTCAGAAGCCGTTTCATATCAACTCAGCGGCCGGGATTATCGTGCTGATGGCGCTGTTGCTGCTGATGAACTCTGTTGCTATTTACTTGCGAAATAGGTTTCAGCGCAAGTTTTAGGTTCTTGGGATGGGGGCGATCGCCAAGTTGCCATTGCCCCAACGGTCGTTCTCTAACTGCTGCATTTGTTATTTGAGGTAGGTTATTCATGCAAGTGAGTTCTTCTGTCGATACGGGCACTGCCTTTAGGGTCGAAAAAACGTCCTATTTCTACGGCCCTGTGATGGCCGTGAAGGACGTATACATGGATGTTCCCGACCGCAAGATTACGGCGTTTATTGGTCCGTCGGGTTGCGGCAAAAGTACGGTTTTGCGCTGCTTCAATCGCTTAAACGATCTGATTCCGGGGGCCCACATTGAGGGCAAGATCACCTATCACGGTGTGGATATCTACGACCCCAGCGTTGACCCGATTGAACTGCGCCGTCGGATTGGGATGGTGTTCCAAAAGCCCAACCCCTTCCCGAAGTCAATTTACGAAAATATCGCCTTTGGGGCCCGGATCAACGGCTACAAGGGGGACATGGATACGCTAGTGGAGCGCTCTCTGCGGTCGGCGGCGCTGTGGGATGAGGTGAAGGACAAGCTGAAGGAAAGCGGCTTGTCGCTGTCGGGTGGACAGCAGCAGCGGCTTTGTATTGCGCGGGCGATCGCCATCGAGCCGGAAGTGCTGCTGATGGACGAACCCTGTTCGGCGCTGGACCCGATTTCGACGCTGCGGGTTGAGGAACTGATGCAAGAACTGAAGCAGGACTACACGATTATCATCGTGACGCACAACATGCAGCAGGCTTCTCGCGTGTCGGATATGACGGCCTTCTTTAACGCGCAGGCCACTGAAAAGGGCGGCAAGATGGGTTACCTGGTGGAATATGCACCGACTCAGCAAATTTTCAACAACCCCCAGCAGGTTGCCACGCAGGACTACGTGAGCGGTCGTTTCGGCTAGGTTTTGCTGGACGACTCTAGTCCTCACTGTTCGGGTTCGCCATTGTATTTCTCACGGCATTTCTCACGGCATTTCTCACGGTATTTCTCGAATTTACAGTTCTCAGGTTTGCCTTCAAAGCGCCTCTGGATGCGAATTTTGCAATCAGGGGTGTTTTGCTTGCTTGCTTGATTCCAGCAAAATTTATGGTTGCGTCCAGCTTTCATCCGGCTTTCATCCTGTTTGCATCCGGATGGTGTGATCCAAAGGGCATTTAGCTTTGGATCTTCTGTGTCATCTGGCATTCTGTTTTGATGACTCGGCTTGGGCGATCGCCCGTCTTTTTGCGTCTTTTTACTATTCGTCTAACCGGTCAAAGGGAAATTTGAGGAGCAATGCAAAGGGCGATCGCCTTCTAACGCAAAACTGGACATTTGCTCTGCGTTTTGGACACTATAGTCCTGAGGTTTCATCGTTAATTTTTGCGAATTTCGGAGCAGATTTGCATCAAATTATGCGTTCAAATTTTCTCTGAAACGCCCTTCCTAAGGAGAGATCTGCTTTGCTTTGTGCAGCGTGGAAAAGGGATTTTTGGGGTGCGCGATCGCGTATAATCAGACGTTACCGCTCAGTTGTGTGTGACTGACCTGCCGGAGTTTGTGCTTGACGAAAAGACGCTCTGGCCAGTTCACTTGTCGAGTGAATCTTGTCGAGTGAATCGAGTCAACCAGAGCGCGTTCATCCAGGCTCATATATTCCAGGCTCATTATTTTATGGCTAACCTCGCCATTTGCCTGGTCTTCTTACCCTCGCGCCAGCCATGCGGAGCGACAGCGCTAGTCCCCAAACCCTAATCCCTAACCCCTTTAAAAGAGAGACGTTTCAATGACAGGATCAACCCAAGTGCCATACTTGCTTCGGGCTGCGCGTGGAGAGGTGTTAGACCGCCCGCCCGTGTGGATGATGCGCCAGGCCGGGCGCTACATGAAAATCTATCGGGATTTGCGCGACAAATACCCCTCCTTCCGTGAGCGCTCGGAAACGGTTGACCTGGCAGTAGAAATTTCGCTCCAGCCCTGGCGAGCCTTTCGTCCCGATGGGGTGATTCTGTTTTCCGATATTCTCACGCCGCTACCAGGAATTGGTATTCCCTTCGACATCATCGAAAGCCGCGGCCCCATCATCGATCCGCCCATTCGCACCCAGGCGCAGGTCGATGCACTTCATGAACTCGACCCCGAACAGCATCTCAGCTTCGTCGGCAAGATTCTGCGGACGCTGCGGCAGGAAGTGGGCAACGAGGCGGCAGTGCTGGGCTTCGTCGGCGCTCCCTGGACGCTGGCGGCCTATTCCATCGAGGGCAAAGGCTCGAAGGATTACACCATTATCAAGAGCATGGCATTTACGGAGCCTGCGATTCTGCATCAGTTCTTGAGCAAGCTGGCAGATGCGATCGCCACCTACGTCTGCTATCAAATCGAAAACGGCGCACAGGTGGTGCAGATGTTTGACTCTTGGGCGGGTCACCTTAGCCCGCAGGACTATGACCAGTTTGCCCTGCCCTACCAGCAGCAGGTTGTGCGCCAGGTGAAGGCCAAATATCCCGACACGCCGATGATTCTCTATATCAACGGCAGCGCCGGATTGCTGGAGCGCATGGCACAATCGGGCGTGGATATCGTCAGCGTAGATTGGACGGTAGACATGGCCGAAGCGCGTCGCCGCCTAGGGCCGGCCGTAGGGGTGCAGGGCAACATCGACCCGTGCGCGCTGTTTGGGTCGCAAGCCTTCATCCGCGATCGCATTCTCGACACCATCCGCAAAGCCGGAAATCAGGGGCATATTCTCAATCTGGGCCACGGCATCCTTCCGGGCACGCCCGAAGAAAACGCCGCTTTCTTCTTTGAAACCGCCAAGCAGGCCGACAAACTGCTGGCGATCGCCTAGCGGCCTTTGTAGAGTGAACGCCTGGGGGGTGCATCCCCTTTTGTAACCCTCACCCTAAATCCCTCTCCCAAAGCGGGAGAGGGACTCCCAATCCGGCTCCCCTTCTCCCAAAACGGGAGAAGGGGTTGGGGGATGAGGGCAAACTTGCAGAACTGGGATGCGCCCACGCCTGGGTACATCGTGCCCAGGTTTTTACTTCGTTTCTTCACTCCGCCACCCCCACACATGACTCCGAAGCGAATCCTCCTTACGGGCGCAAGCGGCTGCGTTGGGCACTACATTGCTGACGTGCTGATTCATCAGACGCAGCACGAACTGTTTCTGCTGGTGCGAAACCCGCAAAAGTTTCGGCTGAGTGTAGACACGCGGCCGGGAATCCACCTGATCGTGGGCGACATGCGCCAGATTGAGCAGCAAAACAAGCTGCTGAAAACCATTAACGTAGCAATCCTCACCGCTGCCGTGTGGGGCGGGGCGCAGGATGTATTTGACGTAAACGTGATTAAAACCATCCGGTTGATGAACCTGCTCGACCCGGATGTGTGTGAACAGGTCATCTATTTTTCCACTGCCAGCATTTTGGATCGCGAGGGCAAGCCGCTCAAGCAGGCGGGCGAAATCGGCACCGACTACATCCGTGCTAAATATGCCTGCCATCAGCGGCTATCTAAGCTGGCGATCGCCCCCCAAATTACCACCGTCTTCCCCACACTGGTCTTTGGCGGCGATGACACCAAGCCCTACTCGCACCTCTCCGGCGGCATTACCGAGGTCACAAAATGGATCGGGCTGCTGCGCTTCCTCAAGCTCGACGGCAGTTTTCACTTTATCCACGCGCAGGATATTGCCCAAGTCGTCGCCCATCTCGTAGAACACCCGCCAGAACTGGGCGATTCCGGGACGGATTGCTTCGCGAATCGGCGCGAACTGGTGCTGGGCAGCGAGCCAATCACGGTGAATCGGGCGATCGCCGACATGAGCGCCTACCTGGGCAAGCGCATCTATTTCCGCATTCCGCTGACTCGTCGGCTGATCGATCTCCTGATTGTCCTCTTCCGCATCCAGATGGCCGCCTGGGATCGCTTCTGTCTGGGCTATCGCCACTTCACCTATCAGCACTTTGTCAACCCTAGCACCTATGGGCTGCCCATGCGCTGCGCCACGGTGGCCGAACTGCTGGCCGCCAGCGGTGTGCCCGGTTCCCGCGTGCCTCCAGTGGCGATCGCCCCCGCCCCGCTGGTCAAGGCAGAATCCGGCAGTGCAGAATAAGGGCACTCGTTCTGCGATATAGCATTCACAACAGTTTCACATTTTCACAATCACAGTTTCACAACAGGTTGAACAGTGGCTCAGAAAAGCTATAACCCAAAACCCAAAATCTAAAACCCAAAATCCTAAAAGCCCGTCAGGATGACGTAGAAGCCCCAGAGCGCAGCGGCGACCGCCACGAGCGTAGACCAGAGGGGGTGTTCGCTGCGGCAAACTGCGCCCTGAGTCGTTTGAATCGTTTCTACGTCGATCCAGGGTGTTGCGCCCCGGCGAAACCAGCCTGTAACCGTGACGGGGCGGCCAATCAAGCCGCTGGGGTGGCGACCGGGTGCGAGGAGGCTGCCCAGCGGGCCAAGGCGATGTGTGTGGTGCAGCCGGATTAGCCCCGTTTCGCACTGGAGCAGCAAGTCCTGGCTGGGCAGGGCGCAGATGCCGCGCTGACCCAGCAGCGTTCCCCGCAGTCGCAGCGGTTGGCCGGGTAAGGGAATTGGAGCGGGGGGCTGCATCAGTTCTACCAGAGACAGGTCGGTGGGAGCCGTGCGGGGAATGTCGCGAAAGAAGGAATTGATGCGGACAAACGTGCCGAAGCTAAAGCCCAGCAGCCCGCAGCCCAGCAGCAGCGTGCGATCGCCCCACATCCAGGTCAGCCCGCGCCAGTTGAACTGAGTGGCGACTCCGCCGACCAGCCAGAGGAAGAGCGCGATCGCCAGCCCAATGCCCAGCCCCAGGTATGGCGAGGCTTGCAGCAGCAAAGGACGACGTTCCTTCCAGGACAGACGAGGCGGGGCAGCGGGCGGCAGGTCGAGTTCGGGGAACAATCGCCAGTGCTGGGCATAGCGGCTGAGGTGCTGGAGGCGATCGCCCAAGGGGGGATGGGCATTGCTGACCGAGAGCCAGTGGCGGTGGGGATTTTGGCAATCCCACTGGAGCAGGTCGGGGCTGGGGTGCTGGGCGTAGAGGCTGCCCAGCGTGAGGGACGTTTTGATCCCAACGGGCATGAGCAGTTCCAGGCTTTCTAGCAGCGGGCTAGTCTGGCGCTGCTGGGCCACGGCCTGCGACAGGCCCAGGCTACATTTCAGCAGGGCACGGCTGAGGGCGTTGGGGTTGCCCGTCAGGTTAGAGGAGGCGCGATCGCTGTAGAACAGTCGCCGCCGCGAAAACCACAGCCCCACGGCCCGACATAGCCAAAAAAGGCCGTAGCCCAACAGGGAACCGGCCATCGCCAGAGCGCGTAGCCCGGCATTGCGCTGGGAATCGCCCCACTGCCCCAGCGCCCGATACAGCAGATAGGGCAGCAGCCCCACCAGCGTTACCAGTGACATCACGCCTGCGGTCCAGTGTTGCAAATGCCCGATTTCCCCAGCCACCAGTGCCGCAATCTCGTCATCCCGAAGCTGCGCCAACAGTCCACGACTGAGAACCAAATGCGACAGGCGAGGCAGCGATCCGTAGGTCAGCAGCAGCGGCGCGTCTGTGGGCAATAGTTCCAGCTTGGGCAGGGGGCGCTGCTGTTGGCCAAAGACTCGCTTTAGCACGCGGGCGGCTTCGGGGCTGGCTTGTTCCAGGGTGTCCATTGCCAGCGGCTGCATCTGGTAGGCTCGACGCAGCAACAGCGCCATCAGCCAGGGCAGGGCGATCGCCAGACCCAACAGACCGAGCAGCACCAGCGCCGCCGGATCGCGGTAAATGCTGTAATACCGAAGGTCAACCGGAAATGTGATGCGGGCAATCGTGTGGTTAAATAGCCAAAACGTCGCCAGCAACAGCCCCCGCAGCAAGGCGAACAGGGCGCTCGCCGTTCCCAGGCCCAGCGCCCACAGGCCCGCCCGATCCACCATCGGCAGCGGCGACCACTTCTGGGCGCGGCCGGCCAGCCGCCAGTCAATGGGCGTTGTTTGGACGGGGGCGATCGCCGTGTCGCTGGGCAGGGAGCTTGCCGATGCAGCGGGGGGATGGCTGGGCGATCGCAGCGGGCGGGTGGGAGGGCGACTGCCGGGTGCGCGAGTCAACCCTGCCGCGAGGTCATCTTCTGACGCAGGCCGGGCAGCGGCCGGGGGAGCGTCTAAAGACTGTGCCGATGCAGCCGCAGGTTCAGCAGCTTCTGGATGGCGCTGGGCTATCTCTGCCAGGGCTTTGGCGGCCCAGCGGCGAGTCTGCACATGGGAACTGTTGCTGAGGGTTTGACAGAGGGCGATCGCCTCCTGCACATTGCCCGATTTTTCGTAGGCCATCACCAGCCCCATTCGCGCCTTAAGCTGCACCGAGCGCTCGGCGGGCGTGCGAAACAGGCTCTCCAGATGGGCGATCGCCGTGCCATATTCCTGCCGCTTCAGCGCTGCCAGCCCCGCATCCAGCAGCGCCCGCGCCGCCGCGCCCGTGGACCCGGACGATACAGGCAATTTTGACCGCTCGCTCATATCCGCTCCTCGCTGGCGTGGCTCAAAGGATCATCTAGCCCAAAGGCTGAGTCAAGCGCTAAGGCTCGTTAAAATACTTTGCTAGTCGTGCGTTAGAGAAAGTTACACAATCCCTAACCCAAGCATAGGGGCTATTCGCAAACCGGCCCAGAGAAAAGTGCAACTTGGAAAAATGCAGCTTGCCTCTAGGCTTCCCAGAAAATACGGAAATTACACGCGATCGCGCGGTTATTAGGCTAAAATCACACTGCTGCGGGTTCCTGACCCGACGCAACCGGGGCGATCGCCCGCAGATCCAGTTCTGGATGCTCCCCTTCCACCTGCTGACAGTTCCACTCGTTTTTGAACAGCAGCACCGGACGGCCCCAGCTATCCTTCACCGTCACCGTGTTGAACAGGCGACCTGCCTTTTCCAGCGCTGGCCAGCCACCGCCCACCCAGCGGGCCACGCTATAGGGCAGCGGATCGAGCAGACTGTCCACGTTATATTCATTTCGCAGGCGGAACTGCACCACTTCAAACTGGAGTTGCCCCACGGCGGCCAGAATCGGCTCCCGCTTCGACTCGTCCGTGGAATACATAATCTGCACTGCGCCTTCTTCCCGCAGCTCGTTGACCCCCTTTTGAAACTGCTTGAACTTGCTGGGGTTGGGGTTTCGCAAATAGGCAAACAGTTCTGGCGAAAAGGAGGGAATGCCTTCGTATTCCAGCTTTTTGCCGTTGTAAATCGTGTCGCCAATGGCAAACATACCCGGATTGTTCAGACCAATCACGTCGCCAGGGTAGGCTTCATCGAGGGACTGCCGCCCCTGCCCAAACAGCTTTTGCGGATGAGACAGGCGCACCGTCTTGCCCGTGCGGGCGTGGTTCACCACCATGTCTTTCTCGAACTTGCCGGAGCAGACCCGGATAAACGCGATGCGATCGCGGTGCTTGGGGTCCATGTTGGCTTGCAGCTTGAACACAAACCCAGAAAATTCGGGATAGGTCGGGTCGATGTCGCCCTGGCTGCTGCGGCGAGAACCGGGCTTCAGCGCATAGTCCAGAAAGGACTCCAAAAATAGCTCCACGCCAAAGTTGGTCATGGCGCTGCCAAAAAAGACAGGCGTTAGCTTGCCCGCATGAACCTGCGCTAGGTCAAACTCTGTGCCCGCTGCCTCCAGCAGTTCTAGTTCTTCTTTGAACTGGTAATACAGGTCTTTTTCGAGCAGATCTTCGATGCGCGGATCGCCCAGATCCACCACAGTATCTTTGGCCTCGCGGCTGCCGTGGGCCGTACGCTCAAACAGGTGAATTTGCTGTTTGCGGCGATCGTAAACCCCTTTGAAGCGATCGCCCATGCCGATGGGCCAGTTCACTGCATAGGTTTGCAGCCCCAACTCCTGCTCAATTTCGTCCATTAGCTCCAGCGGCTCGCGCCCCGGCCGATCCAGCTTATTGAAAAAGGTGAAGATGGGAATGCCCCGCATCCGGCACACTTCAAACAGCTTGCGGGTTTGTGGTTCCAGACCCTTGGCTGCGTCCTCCAGCATTACCGCATTGTCGGCGGCGGCCAGGGTGCGGTAGGTGTCTTCGCTAAAGTCCTGGTGTCCGGGCGTATCCAGCAGGTTGATCGTGTAGCCGCTGTAGTCAAATTGCAGCACCGTGGAGGTGATGGAGATGCCCCGCTGC
Source organism: Thermoleptolyngbya oregonensis NK1-22 (assembly GCF_032705245.1). GTDB lineage: Bacteria > Cyanobacteriota > Cyanobacteriia > Elainellales > Elainellaceae > Thermoleptolyngbya > Thermoleptolyngbya sichuanensis. Next base: position 4,062,546 of record NZ_CP053540.1, on the reverse strand, counting down.
TGCTCCATTTCCATCCAGTCTGAGGTGGCGTGGCGCTGTGCCCGCTTGGCCTTCACTGCGCCTGCTTCGTGAATCGCGCCTCCATACAGCAGCAGCTTTTCGGTGAGCGTGGTTTTACCCGCGTCGGGGTGGGAAATAATTGCAAAGTTGCGCCGTTGGTCAACCGCAGTCGCAATTTCAGTTTGGAGGTCGGTGGTCATGCCAGAAAAGACTCAGAGCAAGTAGAGCATATACAGGAAGCAACCTTTATCGTAGCAAGCCAGCCCGAATCGTGGGCGATCGCCGGAAAAGCTGCCCCGTCTGGTGAAGACACTAGTATTCCTGACTCACACTCCTGATGCATAATCCTGAGTCGTAATCCTGAGTCATACGCCCGGCTCGTAATCCTGAGTCATACGCCCGGCTCATATTCTTAACTCGACTCCTCACATTCTTAACTCAACTCCTCACACCCATGACTGACCTCGAACAGCGCAAGCTCTATTCAGTTCTCTGCCACGGGTCGCAGTTGATTTGCTATTCGCTGGTATCGGTCGCAGTGCCCATCGTCTTGCTGCTGATTTCGGACGATCCCATCGTGCAGGGCAATGCCAAAGAAGCCATCAACTTTTACCTGACGGTGCTGATCTGGGGCGTGATTTTCCTGGTGCTGTGCTTCGTGCTGATTGGCATTCCGCTGCTAATTGGATTGGTAATTGTCAGCACAATCATGCCCATTATTGCAATGGTGAACGCTGCCACCAACCTGGAGCGTCCCTATCGCTACCCCTGCATCTGGCACTTTATCCAATAGGGGGTGTAGTAAACTCGTTAACCGATAATGGCTAACGAGTGTGGAGACCTGCATTTGGCCCTTTATCCAATAGCGGTATCCAATAGCGGTTGTAGGAGTGGTTGCAGGAGTGGTTGTAGTTTAGGCTCCCGATGTGTCGAAGAAGCTAGGGATTTGGCGATCGCTACTCTGCGGGAGCCGTCCACCAGGCCAGGGCATAGGCTTGGGTGGGCGTATTGACGCGATCGCGGTACACGACGCGAATCTTGTAGCGCCCCGTTGCGGGAACAGGGTGGAAGATATGCTCCACGCTGTCTACGGCGCTGACGGAAGACCAGATGCGATCGCCCTCCCGCTCATCCTCCGCCCGCATTAGATACACGTCCAGATTATTCAGCCCCTTGTCTTCAAAGGTCTCGCCGATATCGTACAGCCCGTTGCGGTTGGTGTCCTTCAGGTTCACCACGCGGTTCCAAGCGAGGGTGATGGCGACGTGGCTGCCTGCTACCAGCGGCCGCTCCAGCACATAGTCTCGATAGGCGGGCGCGTCTCGTCCAGTGCCAACGGTGCGATAATCCCAGCCAACAGGCGGCACAGGGGCATCGGGCGAAAACTGACCCGAACCGAACTGGATTAGCGACCGATAGGCGTGCAGATGGCCCGTGCCCATGTCGGCATCTAAGGGTTTGGCTTCGTCTGTGTAGGCATCGGAACTGAGCCAGTCGCGGTTTTGCTTGTTGACAGCGGTGCGGGTCATGCCCAGCATCAGGCCGTCGCCCCGGTCTTGAATCTTATCTGCCGCGTTCATCATTACCGCCTTCATGACCTCATGGCGGCGGGCATCCAGGCTCCAGTTGGGCTGCTGCTCGCGGATTTGGCGATCGCCATATTCCTGCAACAGCGCCACCATTGCCGTGACGTGCGGGGCAGCGAAGCTGGTTCCGGTTGCAGGGTTGCTGAGGCTGCCGTCGGGGTTGATGGTTTGAATATTGGTGCCGGGAGCCATCAGGCTGACCGAGCGGCGCGGGCCGACATTGGTCTCCGGTTCGCGGGCCCTGCCATAGATGGGCGGCGGCTCGCTCCCCAGGTCAAAAAAGCTGACCTTTCGATACACACCATTGACGGCGATCGAGTTCGACACGATCATGCCGTTGAAGTTGTCAGTGGGGATGGGGATGCCGCCTTCGCCCTGGTTGCCCGCGATCACGTACAGCACGTTATGCTGATTGGCCGACCAGTCGATGCACTGAGTCAGCAGGGCGTTGCCATCGAGCCGCGCATTGGGGCGTGGGTCCTGCGCCAGCGACTCGCCGAAGCTGAAATTAATTGCCCGCACGTCATCGCCGTTTTGCAGCGCCACGGTTTGGGAGGCGAGGCATTCCTGCGGCTGGCCGCCCCGTCGCTCGAAGCCCGCAGCGGCTGCGTATAGCTTTGCCTCTGGCGCAACGCCCTGCACCAGCTTATCGTTGCTCACCATGACGCTGGCGACGCTGGCCGCGTGGGGGTCAACGGTATCGTTGGGACGAGCTACCCCATCCCGAAAAAACACTTGGCGCACCCGCACCGCAAAGTTATTGGCAGCGGTTTTATCGAGGCCAAACAGGGCCGGGCGACCGATTTCTACCTGACCAATAGCAATCTTGCGGCCCATGAGGTTGTAAGGTTCGGACTGTACCCGCCGCGCATCGATGCCGCCTGCTTCCATCGAGGTCATAGAGGCAATGTAGGCGATCGCCGGAGTGCCCAGCAGCGACATCGCCATCCCCGCCATGACCCACCGCAGCCGTCTTGCCAGTCGCCGCTTCGCCATGAAATCGCTCTCCCAACAACAGCCTGAAAAGTAGATTTGCCTTACATCCTAAGGTCTGTCGCAACCAACGGCAACTAAAAGCGGCAACTAAAAGCGGCTACGAAAAGCGGCTACGAAAAAGGGCGATCGGCGTGCGATCGCCCTTTTCAAAAGAATTTTCAAAAGAATACGGGATGTGCAACTTTGCCGATTTCCCTCACCCTTTTCTGGTGTGCCGATTTAAGCCCTCTCCCAGAGCGGGAGAGGGACTTCAAGCCTCTCTTACTCCCCTTCTCCCAACTTGGGAGAAGGGGTTTGGGGATGAGGGCTGACTGAAAGTTGCACATCGCGTAAAGATTCTCAAAACGTATGCGTCAAATCTATGCGTCAAACGCAATCTGCAAAGCTAGGAATTTGCCGTTTGAGTAGACAGCAGTTCCTTCAGCTTCTCTAGCTCCTGCGCCCAGCGAGGATCGGGCTGCACGGATTCTGGCTCGGTCGTTGCGGCCGCCTTCTTGCCCTTGCCGTTGTTCTTCTTGCGGTTGCTGTTGCTTGCGGCGGGAGCGGTCTCATCGCCCTCTTCGCTGCCCTTTTCGCGGGGCTGGGCGCGTTCGATTTTCAGCGGGGTTTCCTTAAACAGAAAACCGTCAAACTTTTCGATGACCTGGTCTGCCTGCTCTTCGCTTTTCACCGTGACAAACCCAAAGCCACGGCACTTTCCCGTTTTGCGGTCGGTGATGATTTTGGTGGTCAGGGTTTCATCAAACTCCGCAAACAGGGCAGCCAATTCTTGCCGCTCTAGCTCTTTGGGCAAATTGCCTACATAAAGACGAATGGACATAGTATCGAAGATTCCTCCAGGTTGAAATTCAGTCTAATAGCTTGGAAGTCTTGCTATGAGAAGCCTGTGATGCGGGCAATGTCCCCAGAGCAGGCTAGTTTCCAGAGCAGGCTGTGGTTTATTAAAGTCTGATGGAAACGCTTCAGGTGAGTATTTAGTAGGCAAGTTCCTTCGGCGTATCGACAAACCTGTCGAGGACAAACCTGTCAGGCCGTCAGGATTTGCATTCAGAGATAGGACGTTGTCAGTTCGTTGGGTCAGCCTTGTGAAAACTGCTTTGAAAACTGCGGCGTAGGATACTATCGCCTTAATTAAGGTATCACGGCGACCGGCTCCGAAGATGTCAATTACATAGATTTCATGCTGGGGTTGTAGAGAGAAATGGGCCGATGTCCCTGGTTTTGGGTCGATGAATCAGCGCGTATTTCGCTGCCGAAAGACGATTGAAGGCGGTGAATCGCACCAGAAGCGCTTGTTAGCCAAAATTTTCTTGGAAATTTCCTGTTTTTACCGCAAGCTTAGAGATCGCAGACGATTCAAAGCTGCGGCAAGTTCCAGAGGTCGAACCGCAACCAGATCCCCCTGGCGATAAGTCGTCAGTTCGTCTATCCGGTTGGTGGCAAGCTGGGGTGCAATCTGATCGAGAAGATCGGGCAGCGTGCGGCGACCGTTGAGGTAGTGCTGCTGTAAGTAGGCGATCGCCGCGCCAATGGTTCGCACCTGTCCTACTTCCACCAGTTGCTCTATGGCAGACAAATCTACTGTTTCCGAGCCAAACACGAGTTCGTCAATGTCTCGTGCCTTCAGCTTGGGGCCGCGTTCTGGGCGATCGCCCTCCACCGGGCGAGTATCCCCCCGGCGGCCGCCGTACCAGGATTGTTCCCCTCGCTTTTCGGGCGAGTCGAGGCGCTTGGGGAGGGGAACGCGAGGGGTGAGTGAACCAAAGCGATCGCCCCCTTCAGCCCTGCGTTGAGTGGCAAACTGAGCGGCGATCGCCCTGGCCTGTTGGGTCACGTCCTGGGGCTGATAGTCGGTCATGGCAATGACGGTATCCGCCACGTCGAAATAGTCGCCGCTGCCGCCCATAACGAGGATCGTGGACAGGTCGTAATCCTGATAAAGCTGGCGGATTTTGTCGATCAAGGGCGTGATTGGCTCTTTGTCTTTGGCGACGAGGGCCTGCATCCGGCGATCGCGGATCATAAAGTTCGTAGCGGAGGTGTCTTCGTCTACCAGCAGCAGCCGCGCCCCCGCCTCCAGCGCTTCTATAATGCTGGCTGCCTGGGAGGTGCTGCCGCTAGCGTTTTCGGTGCTAAAGCGCGTCGTCGAGCGTCCCTGCGGCAGGTGGTTGATAAAGGGCGAAATGTCTACGCCCGTGATGCTGCGGCCGTCTTCGGCGCGAATCTTCACGGCGGCCGCGTCGGTCACCAGATGTTCGCGTCCGTCGCCGGGAATGGCGGTGTAGATGCCGAGGGCGATCGCCCTGAGCAGGGTAGATTTGCCGTGGTAGCCGCCGCCGACGATGAGCGTAATGCCTTTGGGAATACCCATGCCAGAGATGCTGCCCTGGTTGGGGCGCTGGAACTCCACCCGCAGCGACGCAGGCGAGCGAAATCGCACGGCACTGGAGTCTTGAAGCGGGCGCTCGTCTACGCCGCTCTGTCTAGGCAAGAGCGCTCCATCAGGCACAAAGGCCACCAGCCCCCGCGCTGCCAATTGGTCGCGCAGCCAGTCGGTGTCTTCGGCCACGGCCAAATGCTGCTGGAGTTCAGTCGGGTTCAACGCCGAGTAAAAGAGCGATCGCCCCACAATCAGCGGCAGGTCGTCGCACAACAGATCCGCCGCCGTGCGCCCCAAGATTTGCCGTCCCCGTGCGGGCAGCCCCACCCAAAATCGCGCTTCGACCGCCGCCTCCGACACCCACAGGGCCGATCGCTCCAGGATGTATTGACTGGTAGGGGCGATCGCCATCAGGCCGCTGTTGCCGCTGCCCCGCTTTTCGCGCACCGCCGCCGCTGCCTTGCCAAACTGCCGCGTTAGGTAATCCCGCAGAGCGATTTCCCGGCTGCGCGAGTGGAACGTTTCTGTCGGAAAACCCGCCTCCGCCTGGGGCACGACGACCCGCAGCCGACTAGGAGCCGCAAACGGATCGCCCTGCACAAAGTCAATATGCAGCGTAAAGCCCGGAAACCGATAGCTGCCCTGAATCTCTTTATAAGCCTTGTAGCCCAGCCCATCCAGCCGCACCAGAGTTTGCCGCAGCACCCGATCATTTGCCATAGCGCCTGTTTATCCAGCCAGCCCAGGGAAGGGTCTTGTACCGATTTTAGATTCTAGCTTTTGGATTTTGGATTTTTCTTCCTTCTTCGTTCTTCCTTCTTCGTTCTTCCTTCTTCGTTCTTCCTTCTTCCTTCTTCGTTCTTCCTTCTTCCTTCTCCCCTACCCCACTACGCCCAACTCCTCCCGCACGGGCGTTTCTACCCGAATTGGCAACAGTTTCACCGCGCAGGCCTTCAGTTCTGGCTGCTTCGAGTCGGGGCAGGCTGCGGGATGGGTGAGGGCGTTGGCTTCGGCATGGTCGGCCCAGAGAGCGCCCCAGTGCATGGGCACAAAGACGGTTCCGGGGGCGATCGCCCGAGTGACTTTGGCGGGAAAGCGGGCCCAACCCCGGCGCGATCGCACTTCCACCACGTCTCCCTCGACAATGCCCAGCGGCTCCGCATCGCGGGGGTGAATTTCGATAAACGGGTTGGGGTACATTTGCGTAATCTTTTCGGTGCGTCCGGTGCGGGTCTGGGTGTGCCAGTGGCCATATAGCCGTCCCGTCGTTAGCACCAGCGGAAAGTCGGGGTCGGGGGGTTCTGCCAGTCCCCGCGAGTGAGAGGCGCTAAAGCGGGCCCGGCCATCGGGCGTGTGAAATTGTAGGTCGGTGTAGAGGCGCTTGGCGGGCTGGGTCTGCGATTCAGGGTTCTCACCGCGGGGCAGTGGCCACTGCAAGGGGCCCTCCTGCTCTAGCCGCGCATGGCTGATGCCGCTCATGTCGCAGGGGCGGCCCTGGGTGAGCTTCACAAATTCGGCATGAACTTCAGCGGCGGTTTGGAAGGGGAACTGGGCGGCAAACCCAAGGCGGCGGCCGACTTCGCAGAAAATTTCCCAATCGGCGCGGGCTTCGCCGGGGGCGGGCTGAAAAGCTTTAGCCAATGTGACCATGCGCTCCGAGTTGGTCATCGTGCCGCTCTTTTCGCTCCACTGCGTCGCAGGCAGCAGCAGATGGGCAAATTCGGCGGTTTCGGTAGGGAAGTAGGCTTCTTGATAGACCGTAAAGGGCGATCGCCCCAGGGCCGCCTTTACTCGCACCAAATCGGGCAGGCTCACGGCCGGATTCGTCGCCGCAATCCAGAACAGGCCGACCTCCCCCGTCTCTAGCCCGCGAATCATGTCCCACACAGTGCGTCCGGGGTTGGGCGAAATTTGTCCCGCTGGCAGATTCCAGGCGTGTTCGACCTCAGCGCGATGCTGGGGATTGGCCACAAATCGATAGCCGGGCAGCAGGTGCGACAGGCCGCCCGCCTCGCGGCCGCCCATTGCGTTGGGCTGCCCCGTCAGAGAAAACGGGCCCGCGCCCGGTTTGCCGATTTGCCCGGTGAGCAGGTGCAGGTCGATCAGGCTGCGAACCTTGGCCGTGCCCTCGCTCGACTGGTTCAATCCCATCGACCACAGCGACAGCACCCGCCCCGACTCGCCCCACCAGCGGGCGGCAGTTTCCAGGTCAGAGATAGAGATACCGCAGCGATCGCTCACCATGTCCGGCGGGTAGTGGCGCACCACCTCGGCATAGTCGGCATAGCCGTTTGTGTGCTGCCGAATAAATTCCGGCTGTTGATAGCCCCACTGCATCAGCAGGTAGGCGATGCCATTGAACAAATCAATATCTGTACCGGGGCGGAGGGCCAGGTGCAGGTCGGCTGCGTCGGCGGTCTGGGTGCGGCGCGGATCGACCACGATCAGGCGGACGTGGGGCGTTTTTTTGTGATACTTCCGCAATCGGTTGAAGGCGATCGGGTGGCACTCGGCCATATTGCTGCCGACGATCACCGCGCAGTCCGTTTGCTCCAAATCCTCATAGCAGCAGGGCGGCCCGTCTGCGCCAAAGCTCTGTACGTAACCCGACACAGCAGAGGACATACACAGCCGCGAGTTTGCGTCAAAGTTATTCGTCCCCAAACAGCCCTTCATCAGCTTTTGGGCGGTGTAGTAATCTTCGGTGACGAATTGGCCGGAGCCGTACATGCAGATGCCGTCGGGCCCCTGGCTCGCCAGAACCGTCTGGAGGCGATCGCACAGTTTGTCCAGCGCCTCCTCCCAGCTAACTTGGCGAAAGTCCTGCTCCAGCGTCTCGCGCCACATCGGATAGAGCAGCCGATCCTTGCCAATCGACTCTGCCACCGTCGCACCCTTGACGCATACCATCCCCTGGCTCGACGGATGAGCGCGATCGCCCCGCACCTGCCACGCCCCCTTGCCCTGCGACGGCACCACCTCTAGCCCACAGCCCACGCCGCAGTAGGGGCACAGGGTTTTAATTTGAGTTTCATCCTTCACTTGGTTAACCCTTTGCTATCGCCCTGCTCGAAGTCCCCCTTTTTCAGGGGGATTTAGGGGGATCGGATTAGATGCTGGAGCCTTGCTCCCCCCTTAGCCCCCCTTAGCAAGGGGGGGAGCCAGACTCCTCAAAGTCCCCTTTCTCAGGGGGAACCAGACTCCTCAAAGTCCCCCTTTTCAAGGGGGATTTAGGGGGATCGGATTAGATGCTGGAGTTTTGATCCCCCCTAGCCCCCCTTAGCAAGGGGGGGAGCCAGACTCCTCGAAGTCCCCCTTTTCAAGGGGGATTTAGGGGGATCGGATTAGATGCTGGAGTTTTGATCCCCCCTAGCCCCCCTTAGCAAGGGGGGAACCGGAGCGCCCTCTCCCTCAACCTCAGCCCACGTCATCATGGGCATAGCGGTGATACAGAAAGTCCAGGGCTTCGTTCCGCAGTTCGTAATAGCGTGGGTCTTCCATGACGCGGCTGCGATTGCGGGGGCGAGCAAAGGGAACGTCGAGAATTTCGCCGACCTTGGCGGCGGGGCCGTTGGTCATCATGACGATGCGATCGCTCAGCAGCAGCGCCTCGTCGATGTCGTGGGTAATCATCAGCACTGTGACCCGGTGATCCGTCCAGATTTTTAGCAGCTCCTCTTGCAGTTCCTCGCGGGTAATCGGGTCGAGGGCCCCGAAGGGTTCGTCTAGCAGCAGCACCTCCGGGCGCAGGGCCAGGGCGCGGGCGATGGAAACGCGCTGCTTCATGCCGCCAGAGAGGGCGCGGGGTTTCTTGTCCATCGCGTCAGATAGGCCAACCATTGCTAGGTGGTCGCGGGCGATCGCCGCCTTTTCGCTCTTAGAAAGCTCTGGTCGCGCCGCGTGCAGCCCTAGATACACGTTCTCATAGGCCGTCATCCAGGGCAGCAGCGAGTAGTTTTGAAACACCACCATGCGATCGGGGCCGGGTTCTGTGATCCGCTGGTTTCGCAGGCGCACCTCCCCACTGGAGGGCGTGCGAAAGCCCGACACCATATCCAGCAGCGTCGATTTGCCGCAGCCGGAATGGCCGATGATGCTGACAAATTCACCTTCCTGCACCGCCAGATTCACGCCATCTAGCACGGTGTAAGTGCCGCCATCTTTGGTGGGATACACCTTCGAGACATTCTCGATCATCAAAAACGCATCGGTTGTGGGCACGGGCTGCGGCTGGAGTTGGGTTGAGTCGAGAGTCTGCATTGTTAGGGATTCAGGGTTGAGAGAGAGGAGAGAATGGGGCATAGGGCTGGCTTTTTACACCTCACACGGTCACGACATCAATGCTGACTTCCTCAATTTGCACGTCGCGCTTGATGGCAAGACTGTGGAGGTAGCCGATGGGGTCGTCGGGGTCAAATACGCTGCCGTCGGCAAAGTGGATAGGGCTGCGGTTGGGTTCGGTGTCCAGCAGGCCCAGGTCGCGGGCAGCGGCTCCGAACACATCCAGGCGGCGGGTGCGGTCGAGGATGTCGAACCAGTTGCGGGGGAAGGGGGTGATGCCCCAGCGGGCAAGCTGCGTCATGATCCACAGACCCTCGGTGCGGTAGGGGCAGTTGGTGCGATCGACGAAGAACTGGTTATAGCGCAGCAATTGCTCTGGCTCGTCGCCCGTGCCCCGGTCGTAGGGCGTGACCAGGCCGGGACGGATTTGCTCGACCGTCGCGCCAACATACTCGTCGCGGGAGAGGAGTTCGGCCAGGGCTTCTCGGTTGCGGCGATCGTCGCAATATTCGCAGGCTTCGAGCAGCGCCGTGACGAGGGCGATGTGGGTTTTGGGATAGCGGTTTGCCCAGTCTTCGCGCACGCCCAGCACTTTTTCCAGGTGGCCGGGCCAGATGTCGAGGTCCGTGGCGATCGCATAGCCCAGTCCTTCCTGAATGGCGCGGGAGTTCCACGGTTCGCCCACACAAAAGCCGTCGATGCCGCCGCCCTTGAGCGCAGCCACCATCTGCGGCGGCGGAATGGTGACAATGTTCACGTCTCGGTCGGGGTCGATGCCGCCCGTGGCTAGCCAGTGGCGCATCATCAGGTTGTGCATCGAGGCGGGGTGAACGACGGCCAGTGTGGGCACTTTGTCGGGCGTGCGGGCGATCGCCGCTTTCAAATCTGCCACCGTCCGCACGCCGTCGTGCAAAAAGCGCTGACTGAGGGTGATGGCGTTGCCGTTGCGGCTGAGGACCAGGCCGGTGGTCACGGGAACGGACGCTTTGCCGCCCATGCCCAGGGTCAGCGCTAGGGGCATCCCGGCAATCATCTGGGCGGCATCCAGGCGGCCGCTGGTGATGCCTTCGGCGATCGCCTTCCAGCTTGGCTCGCGGCTCAGCGTCACCTGTTCCAGCCCATATTTCTCAAAAAAGCCCAGTTCCTTAGCCACCACCAGCGGCGCACAGTCCGTTAGCGGCACAAAGCCCAGTTCCAGGTTCACCTTTTCCAACCCGTTGCGGGCGATCGCCCCCACCTGTAGGGCGGCCTTGCGCTTCTTGGCCTGCTTCTGCTGGTTCAAGAAATAGACAATTTCGCTCCGCATTCCGTAATAGCTGGGATGGTTCACCACCTCCAGGCGATCGCGCGGCCGCTCAAAGGGCACGTCCATGATCTGCCCCACGTAGGATTCTGGCCCGTTGGTCAGCATCACGATGCGATCGCTCAGCAGCAGCGCCTCGTCTACGTCGTGCGTCACCATGATGCAGGTGAGTTCGTGTTCTTCGGCGATTTGCATCAACTGGTCTTGCAGGCTGCTGCGGGTGAGCGCGTCCAATGCGCCAAAAGGTTCATCCAGCAGCAAGAGCTTGGGACGGATGGCCAGGGCCCGGGCGATCGCCACTCGCTGCTTCATGCCGCCGGAGAGTTGCCCCGGCCGCTTGTCGGCCGCGTGGCGCAGGTTCACCAGGTCGATGTGCTGCTCCACGATGGCGCTGCGTTCCGACTTGGAAGCCGTTGCCATGACGCGATTTACCGCCAGTGCAATGTTTTCGCGCACCGTCAGCCAAGGCAGCAGGGAGTAATTTTGGAAGACCACCATGCGGTCGGGGCCGGGTTCAGTGACCTGGCGACCTTCCAGCACCACGCCGCCCGCCGCAGGTTTCGCCAATCCCGCAATGATGTTCAGCAGGGTCGATTTGCCGCAGCCAGAGTGGCCCAGCAGCGAGATAAACTCGCCCTTGCGAATCGTCAGATCAATATTCTTCAGTGCGATGTATTCTCCGCCGCCGGGGAGCGGGAAGACCTGATCTACGTGGTCGATTTCTACGAATGGCAGCATGGGGATTTTGGATTTTAGATTTTGGATTTTCGGGCGCTTACTTCTGTTCTTCGGGCACGACGCGGGAGGCAATGAAGCCGATCAGCGCGTTGAGCAGCAGCCCCACCAGACCGACGTAGATAATGGCCAGGATCACTTCGCTGTTGCTGCCGCTGTTGTAGGCATCCCAGATAAAGAAGCCGATGCCTACGCCGCCCGTGAGCATTTCTGCGGCAACGATCGCCAGCCAAGACAGACCAATGGCGATCTTGAGTCCGGTGAAAATATAGGGCACAGTGGCGGGCAGCAGCACCTTGAGGAAGTAATCGAGTCGGGACAGCTTTAATACGCGGGCGACGTTGTTGTAATCCTGAGGAATGTTTTGCACGCCGACGGCTGTGTTGATGATGATGGGCCAGATGGCGGTGATGAAAATCACGAAAATGGCAGCGGGCTGGGAGTCGCGGAAAGCCGCCAGGGAAATGGGCAGCCAGGCCAGCGGCGGCACGGTTCGCAACACCTGAAAGATGGGATCAATCGCCTGAAACATCAGCAAACTCACCCCAATCAGGATGCCGAGGGCGATGCCAGCGATCGCCGCCAGCGTGTATCCCACTGCCACCCGCTGCAAGCTGGCCGCAATTTGCCAGAACAAGCCCTGATCCGTACCGCTGCCGCGATAGAACGGGTCGATGATCAAGTCCCATGTATCTTGCACCACCTGGATCGGCCCTGGCAGGGGCGCATTGTCGCCTGAACACAGCAGTTGCCAGATGCCCAGGAGAATGAAGAGGGCGATCGCTGTGGGGATGGAACGGCGAATCGTCTTGCCAAGCCATGCGCCCAAACTGGAAGAGAGCGATCGCCCAGGACGGCGGGGAGAAGAGAGGTCGGCTGTCATACGCTAGGGGTTAGGGGTTAAAAGTTAGGGATTTTGAGGCTGGGAACTGGCAGCAGGGTTGGAAACCGGGAGTCAGGGCAAGTCAGTTAAAGCAAGTCAGTTAAAAAAGTAAGAAACTTTTATAGCTCGGCAACTAAACTGCTTGGCAACTGAACTTGCGCCTGACCCCGGATTCCTATGGCTTGGCTAGACCTTCTTGAGCTTCAGACCATTCAGGTAAGCGCTGGGATTTTCGGGATCGAATTTCACGCCGTCAAAGAAGGTTTCCACGCCGCGAGAGGTGCTAGCGGGAATGGCGGCTTCCTGCCCGATTGCTTTGGCTGCTTCCCGCCACAGGTCTTCCCGGTTCACCGCGTCAATCAGCGCTTTGGTGTCGGTGTCAGCAGGCAAGTAGCCCCAGCGGATATCTTCCGTCAGGAACCACAGGTCGTGGCTCTTAAACGGATAAGATGCCGCATCGTTCCAGAACTTCATCAGCAGCGGGCTATTTTCGAGCTGGCGCACACCCATGTCAAAATTGCCCTTGGCCCGCTCTAGGATGTCTTCTACAGGCACCTTTAACCATTCTCGCCCAGAGATAATTCGGCACATCTCCTCCTTATTGGCCATGTCATCGCACCACATCTGAGCTTCTTGCACTGCCATCAAAATTGCCTTCGCTGCATTGGGGTGTTGCTCTACCCAATCAGCCCGCATCGTCAGCGATTTCTCAGGGTGATCTGCCCAAAACTCACCCGTCGTGATGGCGGTATAGCCCAAGTCTTGGTTGACCGTTTGAGCAGGCCAAGGCTCACCCACACAGAAGGCTTCCATGTTGTTGACCTTGATGTTGGCCACCATCTGAGGCGGCGGCACCACAATCGTCGAAATGTCTTTGTCAGGATCGATGCCGCCTGCCGCCAGCCAATAGCGCATCCACAGGTCGTGAGTGCCGCCAGGGAACGTCACGGCTGCTTTAATCTCGCCCTTCTCAGATTTCGCCTTAGCAAAGGCTTCCTTGAGTGGTGCGCTGTCAGTGCTGATTTTCAAGTCCTTATAGGTGTTGGCAAGGCAAATCCCCTGACCATTCACATTCAGCCGCGCCAGAATGTTCATCGGCACTTTCTGATTGCCTTTAGTAATCGTGCCCGCCGACATTAGGTAAGGCATAGGGGTCAGAATGTGCGCTCCATCGATGCCGCCACCAGCAGACCCCAACTCCAGGTTGTCGCGGGTGACCGCCCAGGAAGCCTGCTTCAGCACTTCTACATCGGGCATCCCATACTTGGCGAAGAGTCCCTTCTCTTTGGCAATGATCAGCGGGGCGGAATCCGTCAAGGCGATGAAGCCGAGTTTGGCCGTGGTCACTTCGGGTGTATCGGCTGCGGCTACGGGTGCGGGCGAGGCCGGAGCGCTGGCGGCTGGGCTGCTGGTATCCGAAGGCGATGAACCGCCGCTGCATCCATTGGCCAGGATCGTTGCGCCTGCCGTCACGCCTGCCGTGAAGATAAATTTCCGCCGAGAGAGTCTAGACATAGGTTCAGTTCTCCGAAGTTGTGGTTAGAGTAATCAGTTGGCAAATTTTGGGATGTAAAATCCCTTACCAGTTGCGCCCGGTGTCAAGATCCGGTGAGAAACTGGCTGAGTGAGGGATCGGATTTGGGAACGGGTCAGAAATCAGGTAAAGATACGCTGCTAAGCGCCGATACCTGACCCCTGGACTCTGAGCCCCTGGCAATTTACTTCGGTCGTGCGCCGAAGTTTTCGATCAGCAGGTTCCGCAGGATGGGCTTGAGGTCGTCGCAGGGAATGCCTTTTTGGACGCAGGTGCCGAGTTCGGCGTGCTTGCCGACTTTGCCGCCCATGTACAAGTCCACGCCTTCGGCAGCTTTGCCATCTTTGCGGACTTTGGTGCCCATCAGACCGATGTCGGCGACCTGGGGCTGGCCGCAGGAGTTGGGGCAGCCTGTCCAGTGGATGCGAACTGGGCGCGTAATTTCCAGTTCAGATTCCAGTTCCTTGATCAGCGCCATTGCTCGGTTTTTGGTTTCGATCAGGGCGAAGTTGCAGAACTGGGCCCCGGTGCAGGAAACGAGCGATCGCACGAGTAGCCCCGGACTCACCGAAAACTTTTCTAGCAGCGGCTCCTTCAGCAAGGGCGCAACGCGAGAATCGGGCACGTCGGGAATAATCACGTTTTGCTCGACAGTCAGGCGGATTTCGCCACTGCCGTAGACCTCCGCAATTCGCGCTAGGTCAAACATATCGGGTGCATACAGCCGACCGACGGGAACATGCAGCCCCACGTAGTTTAACCCCGGCTGCTTTTGGGCGTGGATGCCGATGTGGTCGCGCTTGTCCCACAGGATTTCGTCCTTGGGCGCGGCGGTTTGCAAGGGATGACCCAACTGCTGCTCCACTTCGGCACGAAACTTATCCATACCCCACTCGTCGATCAGCCACATCAGGCGAGCTTTTTGGCGATTGGCCCGCAGCCCGTGATTGCGATAGACGATGAGGATAGCTTCGCACAAGGCCACCACGTCACGCGGATCGACCCAGGCATTGAGCGGCACGGCGGCTTCGCAGCGCTTGGCCGAGAAGAACCCGCCCACCAGCACATTGAACCCCAGCCGTCCGTCCTTGTAGGCAGGTACAAAGGCGATGTCGTTGATCTCGGCGTGTACCGAGTTATCGCGGCATCCGGCGATCGCAATATTGAACTTGCGCGGCAGGTTAGTAAACGACGGGTTGCCCTCGCCGTTGTTGGTGATCATGTCCTGCACCTTTCGCACCAGCCCGCGAGTATCAATCAACTCGTCGGCATCGATGCCCGCCACGGGCGAACCTGTGATGTTGCGAACGTTGTCCATGCCGGACTGGATGCTGGTCAACCCCGCCTGCTCAAACCGCCGGAAGATATCGGGAATATCTTCTAGCCGAATGCCGCGAAGCTGGAGGTTTTGCCGCGTGGTGATGTCGGCGTTGCCATCTTCGCCGTAGCGCTCGACAACCTCCGCCAGCACCCGCATCTGTCCGCTCGTGAGAATGCCATTGGGCATCCGCATCCGCAGCATGAACTTACCCGGCGTGACGGGCCGAAAAAACACGCCCATCCACTTCAGGCGATGGTCGCGGTCGGTCTCATTCATCGCTTCCCAGCCCAGACGGGCAAAGTCCTCCAGTTCAGACTTGACCGCCAGACCATCTTTTTCGGACTTGAGCTTCTCGAACTTATTCAGACTGGTTTCTGCTGGAACGGTACTGGTCATAGCAAGAGACCTTGGATGGAAGAAACTGCAAGTAATGCTGCGCGTAGACCTGCGTTTTTGACTCAACGCCTAGAATCAGAACCCGTGTTGGCTAAAACTTGTGTCTAAAACTTGTGTCTACGGAGACTTGACTAACGCCGCAAGACTCAAGCCTGCATCGCCTTGCATGATTGATACGTTAGAAGCATTAATTCTGAAAATTCGTAGCTCCTGTTACAAAAATTTTCGTTGCATGAAATTTGCGAATTGCAACAATGCACAACCTGCATAATGAACCTGAGCCTGACTCAACAAAACCCAGCGCTTCTGGCTAGAATCCAAGAGCAGTCAAGGCCTTGACCGCATTTTTCTATCTGGCGGCACAGACGAGTATGGTCAGCAATCCGCGTATTTTATCTGCCCAATCGCAGGACTTCCCGCTGCTTCCGCAGGCAGAGGATGGGACGATTCCCGCAGGGAGCGCTTCGCAAATCGCCGCCGATTGGGAATTGCTGGTGCAGCGGGTACAGCAACACTTGGGGCATCTAGAAGAACAGTGGCAGACCAGTGGTATCCGCCCCGCTCGAACAGAACTGGAAACGCTGAGTCAGTGGGCGATCGCCGTGCTGTGTGAGGGCGACTTTCAAGACCGCTGGGACGTGGCCAAGCTATTTCCTCGGCTAGAAGCCCTGGCGGCTGAACCGGCAGAGTCCGTCAAGCAACTGCTGCTCGATCCGCTGCTGGCGCTGCTGCAAGACGAAGACGAAGACCCGGATACGCGCTGGTTTGTGGCTCGGATCTTGGGCGAGTTTCGTCAGCCTGCGGTGCTGCCAGCGCTGGTTCACCTATTGCAAACCGCTCCCACTGAAGATTTGCAGCAGATCGCGGCGGCGGCGCTGGCAGGCTTTGGGAAAGCGGCGATCGCTCCTCTCGCCCAACTGCTCCAAGTTCCCCACACGCGCCTGCTGGCCGTAAAAACCCTGTCCCAGATTCAAGATCCCGGCGTGGTTCAGCCGCTGATGAAACTGCTGCGCGATCCTGACCCACAGGTGAGAGCCGCCGCGCTCTCGGCCATCGGCAGTGCCCGCGATCGCCACATTCCTGACCTGCTAATTGCAGCACTGGGCGACTCCTCAGCAGCGGTGCGCCAGGTAGCAGTGACGGAACTGGGTTTTCGCGCAGACCTGCTGTCGGACTATGACCTAGTGAGCTTGATCTATCCGCTGCTGCTGGATGCTAGCGCTGGCGTGGCCCAGCAAGCGGCGATCGCCCTGGGTCGCCTGGGCACCAATCCGGCCGCCACCGCGCTCTACCGCGTCGCCCACTTGCCCCACACGACCCATCCACAGCGCATGGCGCTAGTGCAAGCGCTGGGCTGGATGGGCACACCCACCGCCCTGCACCATCTGCATCGGCTGGCCCTCCAGTGGAGCGAGGAAGCCCCATCCGCCCCGCTGCTACACGCTACGATTCAGGCAATGGGTCGCGTCGAAGTTCCAGAACTGCGCTGGCAGGCGGCCCGCTATCTGGTGGAACTGCTGCACGGTAATCTACCTGCGGTGCAAACCGCTGCCGTGAAACAGGCGATCGCCCTCCAGCTTGGAAAATTGGGCGACCTCGACGCACTGGATGCCCTGGTTCACCTGGCAACCGATCCGGATCTGGGCGTGAAACTCCATGCGATCGCCGCCCTCAAGCAGCTTCACCCCGACCAAGGTCGGCAGCAGCTCGAAGCACTGTCCAACAGCCATCAAGTTTCAGAACAAACCCGGCAAGAAGTGGCGATCGCCCTTGCAGAGTGGTAATCCAATTTCCATTCCTCCCTCTTCCCTCTTCGTTCTTCCCTCTTCGTTCTTCGTTCTTCGTTCTTCGTTCTTCCCCCTTCCCCCTTCCCCCTTCCCTCTTCGCGAGGATGTAATTTAGCGCGGCTACTCGATAGAATCATCAAACATCCTCCTCAAGAGGCAGTCGCAAACGCTTTCGCTGGATGCCAGGGTTCGGTAGGCTGGGTTTGCCTAGATTTAGGGTTGCCCGGTCGATTTTACGTAATTTGAAGCGCTAAGCGCGGATCAACAGGATAGAACAGGGGTCGCCGTCTGGAAAGATGGCTGCTTCAGTGTTTTGTTTTCTTAACAAACTTCGTTTGAACTGGTTCGAGCTTTGTCAATAGGACTTACGCAGTAGGACTTACGCGGTGGGACGATTTCTCGCGGAGAAATCATCCAAAACCTAGAAGACTTATCGCAAGTAAGTCCTGATTACAATAAACCTTTGAAAGATGCCCAAAACTGGGGGATTTATGCAGACATTGACGGTGGCTCCGATGGTGCAGGGTAGCGATCGCTTTCACACGTTGCAACGACAACTGCGCGATCGCTGGCAAACCATCGATCAATTTGACCGGGGAGAACATGACATTCTGATCGTTCCCTCCCTGACGCTGGATCAGCGCGAATTGCAAAAGGTCAAAGGGGTTCACCATTACGAAGAGCGGCTGCTGTTTTCGCTGATTCGCCTGCGGAATCCGGGCACGCGGCTAATCTACGTCACGTCGCAGCCAATTCACCCCAGCATCATCGACTACTATCTGCACCTGCTGCCCGAAATCCCCTACTCCCACGCCCGCGATCGCCTCGTCCTGCTGTCCACCTACGATTCGCATCCCAAGCCCCTGACGCAAAAAATCCTGGAGCGGCCGCGCCTCGTCCAGCACATCCGCAGCCTGCTGCGCCCCGACAAAGCCTATATGTCCTGCTTCAACGCCACTGCGCTAGAGCGGGAACTGTCACTTCAGCTTGACATTCCGCTCTATGGGCTAGACCCCGACCTGCTCTATTGGGGCACCAAGAGCGGCAGCCGCCAGGCCTTTGCCGAAGCCAACGTGCCCCATCCCGACGGCAGCTTGCAAACTTGGACGGCAGAAGAACTGGTGCTGGCAACGGTAGACCTATGGGAACGTCGCCCCGACCTGAAGCGGATGGTCGTAAAGCTAAACGAGGGCTTTTCGGGGCAGGGGAATGCGCTGCTGGATCTGCGGCCGCTCTCCGCCGTTGCGCCGGGGCAGGCATCCAACGAAGCCCGACGGGAAGCGATCGCCCAGGCGTTTCACCACCTCAGCTTTCAGAGCGACACCGAAACCTGGGACAACTTCAGCAGCAAAATTCCCGAACTGGGGGCAATCGTCGAAGCGTTTATCGAAGGCGAAGAAAAGCGATCGCCCAGCGTCCAGTGCCGGATTACGCCGCTGGGTGAGGTCGAGGTGCTGTCTACCCACGACCAGATCTTGGGCGGGCCCGACGGGCAAATCTTTTTGGGCTGTCGCTTCCCAGCGGACGAGTCTTACCGGATGCGCCTGCAAGACTATGGCTATGCAGTGGGCAAGGTGCTGGCAGAAAAGGGCGTTTTGGAACGGTTCAGCATTGATTTCATGGCAGTCCGGCCAGACGCGACGGAGGACTGGGATTTGCAGGCGATTGAAATCAACGTCCGCAAAGGCGGCACAACGCATCCCTTCATGACGCTGAAGCTGCTCACCAGCGGCAGCTACGATCCCCAAACCGGGCTATTTCTCAACCAGCACGGTCAGCCCAAATATTACATCGCCACCGACAACTTGCAGAGCGATCGCTATCTCGGCCTGCTGCCCAGCGACCTAATGGACATCATCGTGCAGCATCGCCTCCACTTTACGCCCATCACCGAAACAGGCAGCGTGTTTCACATCATGGGCTGCCTATCGGAATACGGCAAACTGGGGCTGACCAGCATCGGCGACTCGCCCCAGGACGCAGAAGACCGCTATAACCAGGTGATCGCCACGCTCGATCAGGAAACTGAAGCGAACCTGTCGCACCCGTTTCATCCCGCGTCCCACACGCCGCCCATCAACTGGCACTTTCACCACGAGGGCTAGCGCCTGCTTGGGAGGGGGCTGGAAACGGTTGGGTTGCGCGTGTCTTGCACAATCCACCCTCTCGGATTTTTGAGGAAAAATAGCTGGCGATCGCCCGCATGATCGAACTGCGTCACCTGCGCTATTTCATCACCGTGGCCGAAGAACTGCACTTTGGGCGGGCCGCCGCACGGCTGCACATGGCCCAGCCGCCCCTCAGTCAGCAGATTCGTCAGCTAGAGGAGGAATTGGGCTTCCAGTTGTTCTACCGCACCAAGCGCAGCGTGCAGCTCACGGAGGCAGGCGCGGTGTTTTTGGCGGAATGTCGGCGAATCATGCAGCAGTTGGATCAGGCTGTGCAACTGGGGCAGCAGGTGAGCCGGGGCGAGCGGGGACAACTGGTGATCGGCTTCGTCAGTTCCGCAGCCTACAGCGTGCTGCCGACGCTGCTCCGGGGCTTTCGCGCCGCTGCGCCGGATGTCAGCCTGGAACTGCACGAACTGACCACCGACCAGCAGGTGCAATGGCTGCGCGATCGCCGCATGGATGTGGGCCTCGTCCGCCCGCCCGTAGACGAACCAGACTTCTGCCTGATGCCGCTATCTGAGGAGCCGCTCGTCGTCGCCCTGCCCCAGCAGCATCCCCTCGCGCAGCAGCCGAGCGTGTCGCTCAAAGATTTGGCGGGCAAACCCTTCATTCTGTTTCCCCGGCCGCTGGCTCCCGGACTCTACGACCAGATTATTAGCCTCTGCCAGCAGGGCGGCTTTAGCCCCGCCATCGTGCAGGAAGCAATCCAAATGCAGACCATTATCAGCCTGGTGGCCGCAGAAATCGGCGTGGCCATTGTTCCCCTGTCGCTGCAAAACCTCCAGCGCACCGGGGTTGTGTACCGCGAACTCCAGGAACCCACCCCCAAGGCGGCGATCGCCCTCCTCACCCGCCAGCCCGACCCCTCGCCCACTGTGCAGCGATTTTTGGCGATCGCCCAAAAAATAGGCAGGAGTTAGAGGTTAGGCTAAAGCGGGGATCATTCTTAGGGGAGCGGATTCAGGCAGTGATGGAGTGTCACAAGTCCCCAAATCCCCCACTAATAGCTAATACCAGTAGCTCATACCAGTCGCCCTACCTCAATTCGCCAAACCTCATGCCTCAACCCCGCTGGAACCTCCTCCTTGCCCCCAAAAAGCGAAGCTGGTTTCGCTCTGCCCTGCAACTGCGCGGCTCGGTCGTGCCCTACGTCTTGCCCAGAGCGTTGCTGTGCGGACTGTTTGGAGAACTCATCGCCATCCTACATGCCCGTGACCTCGCAGTTTCGATTCCGGCGCTGTCTGGGCTGATTCCCAATATCGTGCTGGGCCTGCTGCTGGTCTTCCGCACCAACACCGCCTACGAGCGCTTCTGGGAAGGGCGAAAGCTGTGGGGCACCCTGACCAACACCACCCGCAACTTGGTGCGGCAAATCTGGGTAAATGTGGCTGAAAAGAATTCTCAAGATCGCGCCCAAAAGATTTCTATCTTGCGATTATTGGTTGCGTTTGCAGTGTCCACCAAGCTGCACCTCCGCAAACAGTCTTTTGAAGACTTGATGCTCCTTGATTTGCTCCCCAAAGATTACTACTTTAAGCTGCAAAATACCAACACGCCACCCTTAGAAATAGCCTTTTGGATTAGCAGCTATTTACAAAAGCAGCGCCGTCGAAATCGGCTTACCGCTTATCAACTCGACACGATGCAAAAAATGATTAGCACGATGGTCGATGTGCTGGGAGGATGCGAACGAATTTTAAGAACGCCCATTCCCCTGGCTTATGTGATTCATTTGAAACAATTGCTGTTGCTTTATTGCCTGACGTTGCCCTTCCAATTGGTCGCAGATTTACAGTGGGCGACCGGGCCCATCGTTGCACTTATTACCTTTACGCTGCTGGGCATCGAAGAGATTGGCATTGAAATTGAAAACCCCTTTGGCACCGACGCAAACGATTTGCCGCTGGATGCAATGTGTTTAAATATGCTGCGGGATGTTGAAGATTTAATTAGTCTGGGGTCTGCCTGGGCAATTGATTCTAAGCCCTTAGCGGAAACTCAAGTTCAACCCAAAGATGCTTATGCTGCTGAATAGTCTTGGCATCGGAGAGCGATGCTTGGGCGATATTTTAATGTTTTTTGGGCACTCCTTAACACAAAACCTCTCAAAGAAGACTTGGGTTTGTATAAATCGCTATTGAATTCGTTGTGAATTGTCATGATTTTTTGTGTTTTGAGAATCTTTCTTATTAAGAAATTGTGTGGTAGTTGACGGCTTTTTTTAATCTGTATACTGTGTTGAGTATCGACTGAAAAAACCAGGAAACCTGCGATCGCTGAGGAGCGCACCTATGGCTATTACGGCAAGTCCGATTCAAACCTTTGAGCAGATGAAAGACAACCCCATCGGGTTGGAGATGAACGTCACCACAGCGGTTTGTGAAGGCTTTAACATCGTCCTGGCAAGCTTCCAAGCGCTGTATTTGCAATACCAAAAGCATCACTTTGTGGTGGAAGGCTCTGAGTTTTATCAACTGCACGAATTTTTCTCGGAAGGCTATGACGAGGTGCAGGGCCATGTCCACGAGATTGGTGAGCGGCTGAACGGGCTGGGCGGCGTGCCCGTTGCCAGCTTCAGCAAACTGGCAGAGCTATGCTGCTTTACGCCAGAGCCGGACGGCGTGTTTTCCTGTCGGGCCATGGTGGAGCATGACCTGAGCGCAGAGCAGGAAATCATCAAGGTGATCCGGCGGCAGGCTGGGCAGGCAGAAAGCCTGGGCGATCGCGCTACTCGCCACCTCTATGAAAAGATCCTGCTGGAGTCGGAAGATCGCGCCTTCCACCTGTCGCACTTCCTGGCCCACGACAGCCTCACGCCAGCCTTCACCTTAGCCAGTCAGAATTGAGGATAATTAAGGGGCAGATTCCTCTTTGACTCAACCCTAGCCAAATTCTGAATTGCCCGCCCATCTTCCCGCCTACCTTTTGGTGACTCACGGCAGCCGCGACCCCAGACCTCATGCCGAGGCTGGGGTTTTGGCGCATCAGGTTGCGGCGGAGTTGCGACGGCGGGAGGCGGGTGGGCTGCCGCCGCTGGTGGAGACGGCCGTACTGGAGCTATGTCCACAGCCGTTGCACCAGCGAATCTTGCAAGTGGCGACGCAAGCGCTGACCCTGGGGGGCGATCGCCTCGTGATTATCCCGCTATTTTTGCTGCCGGGGGTGCATGTGATGGAAGACATTCCCGCTGAGGTGGCGATCGCCCGCCAGCAGGCTAGCCCGCGCCTGTCCATCGAGATTGCGCCCCATCTGGGCAGCCACCCCAGGCTGGCAGACTTATTGCCTGCTCCAAATTGTGAACCTGCGGCCCGAATTTTGCTGGCTCATGGCAGTCGTCGTCCTGGAGGCAATGCGCCCGTGGAAGCGCTGGCCCAGCAAATCGGGGCGATCGCCGCCTATTGGGCCGTGCCGCCGGGGCTTGCCGATCAGGCCGCCAGGCTGGTAGCTCAGGGCGCTCAGCAGGTGGACATTCTGCCGTTTTTTCTGTTTCCTGGCGGGATTACCGAAGCGATCGCCCAGGACGTGCGCGACCTGTCCGCGCAGTTTCCCACCTGCCAGTTCCGGCTCTATCCGCCGTTTGGCGCGACTCCCCAGCTTGCTGCGCTGGTTCTGGATCTGGCAACCTGCCCGCTGGGTTGGGGCGAGGCGAGGCGGTCAGGCTGAGGTTTTTTCCCCTTCTGCTGAGTGGGGCGACGTTTCCAGCAATCACTGCCGCAGAACAAGCGGAAGGCGGAGCCAGACGATGGTTTGTCCTGCGCTGCTGCGAATGCCAACGCGGCCGCCCAGCAGTTCCGTGAGCTTTTTGACCAGCGCCAGCCCCAGGCCAGTGCCGCTATGCCTCCAGGGGTCGCTGCTGGGGATGCGATAGAACCGATCAAACACGCGATCGCACTCCTCTGGAGGGATTTCGACCCCCGTGTTGGTGATGGTGATGAGGAAGTGGGGGAGTGGAGGGGGACTGGAGAGCGGGCTTTCAGATTCAGCTCCATCTTGTTCCACCTCGTCGCGCTCCATGCGGTTGCTGCTGAGGCTGGCTCGCACCTCGATGCGTTCGCCGATGGGGGTATATTTGCAGGCGTTGTTGAGCAATTCGGTGAGGATGCGCTCAAAGTGGCTGAGGTCGGTGGTGAGGGGCGGCAGGTCGGGCGGCAGGTCAAGGCTGAGGTGCTGCTGGTGGCGATGGATGCGGTCTAAGAAGGGTTCCGCAACGTGGGAAATCCAGGATTGCAGGTGAATGGGAACAGGGTGCAGCAAATCGACTTCGGCATCGAGCCGGGAAAGGTCAAGCAGGTCGTTGATTAGATTAATCTCTCGCTGACATTCCTCTTGCAAAATCTGCACATAGCGCCCTAGCGGATGGCTGGGGTTGTCGAGGATGCCCTCTGCTCGGAGGGTTGTTTCAACCATCTGAGCCGCCATTTTGACATTGGCGACGGGGGTTCGTAGCTCGTGGGAAATGGTGCAGAGAAAGTCGTCCTTGAGCTGATTCAGGCGGGCCAGTTCGGTGACTTGGGCCTGGGCGGCCTGATAGAGGCGAGACTGGCGGAGGGCGATCGCGCATTGGTTGGCCACCTGCTGCACCAGCCGCACCTCCAGCTCGTTAAAGAATTCATCGGCGGGCCGCAGCAGCACCATGTCTCCCAGGACTCCCTGATCGTCTCGGATGGGGCAGGAAAAAATCGTACAGTGTTTGGCCACTGGGCGGGTCAGCAGGCGATCGCGCGTCACCTCGTTGGCATAGCAAAACTGCTGATGCATTCCCTGCAAAAGCTGGCGATAGAGATCGGGATAGTCTGCCATGAGGATCTGCGTGCCCTCTTCGGACTTGACCTCGCGGGTATAGTCGCAGTAGATAGTGGAAACCTGGTTTTCGGCATCGTAGAGCGCGGTGTCGCAGCAGAAGACCCCAAGCGCCTGCCCCAGCTCTTGCACCGCCGTTTGCAAGATTTTGCGCTCGTCGAGGCTATCGCGGACTTGGTCAGTAATTCGCTTGAGCAAGGCTTCAAACTCAAGGGACTGGCGCAGTTCGCCCGTGCGCTCGGCCACTTTGGTTTCTAGCTCGGCGTTGACCCGCTGCACTTGGCTGTAGAGTTCAGACTGCTGCACGGCGATCGCCAACTGGTTGGCCAGTTGCACCAGCAAATCTATCTCCCAGGTCTGCCACTCTCGCAAGGATTGGCATTGGTGAACACACAGCAGCCCCCACAGGTTGCCGTCGCAGTTGATGGTAACCGTCAGACCGGACTGCACGCCCACGCGGGTCAGCATCTCGCGAAACTCTGGTGAGAGATCCGCCGTGTGGATGTTGTCGATGCGGGTGGGTTGAACTTCGGTGCTGGGGCGATTCGCGAAGCGATCCCTATGGGAATCGCCATATTGCTGGAATAGCACGTCTTCGACCCGACCGCAGACCTGGGGATCGTCTAGCACCACGCCCCAACCGGGCAAGCTCGATTCCACAATCGCCTGGGCAGGCCGTGTGGAAACCTGATGAAAGCGGTAGATCAAAGCGCGATCGCACTGAAACAACTGCCGCACGTCCGTAACCGCAAAGTTCAAAATTTCGCTTAAATCGAGCGACTGGTGGATATGCTGCGTCACGCGAGACAGCAGCCGTTCCCGCTCTACCTGTAGCGTTTGCGCTTCCTCAGCATCCTTGAGATGGTGGATATCGGTCATGGTGCCAATCATCCGCACGGGCGTACCGTGTTCGTCGCGGAGGATCTGCGCTCGATCTAGCACCCAGCGGTAGCTGCCGTCTTTGCAGCGCAGCCGATACTCAACCCGAAACAGGGGCAGCGCTCCCTGGCAGTAGGCTTCGTAAACCGACATGACCCGCGCCTGATCATCGGGATGGATGCGCTGCTCCCACGCTTCGTAGGCTTCTGAGGGTTCGTCGGGCTGGTGGCCCAGCATGGTCTTCCAGCGCTCGGAGTGGAAGGTCTTGCCCGTGATCAGGTCTGCGTCAAACACGCCGTCGTTGGTGGATTGGACGATGTTTTGCCAGCGCGTTTCGCTGTCTTGCAGGGCGAGTTCGGCCTGTTTTCGCTGGGTGATGTCGATGTAGGCGATCGCCACGCCATAATTTTCCAACGGAATTGGCGCAGCGCAGACATTCACCCATTGCACAGAGCCGTCGGCGCGAACAATGCCCTTTTCAACATTGTGAACAGGCCGTTGCGCTGTCAGAGCGCGGACGCTGGCGAATTCCTCTGGCGGCATGGGGGTGCTGTCTGGTCGCAGCATGGGCTGGGCAGGGCGATCGCACGTATAGCGCGTTTGCTCAGCCGCCGGAATGCCCAGCATTTCCTCCAGTACTGGATTCACCTCCACAATCCGACCCTGTTCATCCGTCATAGCAATGCCCACGGGCACAGTTTGAAACAGGGTTTCATATTTGCGCTGGCTTTCGCGCAGGGCCGCTTCAATTTGTAATTGTTCAGTCACGTCTTTGGCGATCACCAGTTCTGCCCGCCGTCCCTGGTAGGTGAGCAGGTACGAGGTAATTTCCACTTGGATCGGGCTGCCGTCTTTTTTGGTGTGTAGCCAGATGCCCGAATCTTCCATGCCCTGATTCACGGCGGAGATCATCGCCAGCAGCCGAGGAATCTCCTCTGGTGGGCGGATCTCTGCCAGGGTCATGCTGAGAAACTCCTCGCGGCTATAGCCATATTTCTGCACGGCCGCTTCATTCACCATGAGAAACGCCAGCGTGTCTAGGTCAAACACCCACATGGGTAGGGGGTTGCTTTCAAACAGCAGCCGATAGCGCTGTTCCGAGTCTTGCAGCGATCGCTCTGTCTCTTGGCGCTTGAGCAAGGCAGCGATCGCCCCCGATAGACTTTGCAGCCATTCCAGCAGCGATGGCGACACCGCCTGCCGCTGGGGATGTCCCAGGCTAAGGGTGCCGAGGGTGCGTCCGTCTGCGGTCAGCGGCAGGCACACGAACGTAGCGACCCCCAGCGCCCTCAGCAGTGACGTGCGATCGCCCGGAACTATCGCTTCAGGTTTGTAATGCTGGATCAGCGCTTGTCCCGTTTGCGCGACCACGCCCGATAGGGTTTCTGCAACTGGAAACTCCAGCGTCGGCGCGTGGGTACAGGCTCCCCTACATTCGCGAGTCTGTTCATTAATCCATTCACCGCCCCATTCCCCTGCGGCTGGATCTGCCAAACAATCCACGCCACACAGCTCCTCAAACACCATCGTCTGACGGGTCGTGTCGTATCGCTCAATGGCCACGATCGGAAAGCCCGTTGCCTGCCGCACCTCTTCGGCAATGCAGCGAAACACATCCGGCGTAGATTGGGCGTTTAGGCTGAGCGTCAGAATGCGGTTGAGGGTGCGCTGTTCCTGGTGATAGCGCTCTAGCTCTAGCTCCATCTGTTTGCGGCGAGTCACGTCGCGCCCGACCGCTTGCAGTTCGATCAGTTCGCCAGATGGGTTAAAAAAGCCCTGGACGATCCACTCATACCAGGTCATTTCGCCCGTTGCGCTCCAAACCCAATGTTCGTGGGTTTGAACCGGGCTATCTGGGGTCAGGGTTTGAATTTCGGTCAATTGCTGAGTGACGCGGCCCTGCTCGTTGGGATGAACCAAGCTGACGAGGGGTTGCCCCAGCAGTTCGGCTGCGGATTTGCCAAAGCGATCGCAATAGGCCGAATTCACAAAGGTCAGCACGCCATTGGGCAAAAAGCGGCAAACGAGCTCGGTTTGGCTATTCACCACGGCTTGATGACGGCGAGCGCTCCCTGCTTCGTCTGCACGGCTGCTAGAGGGATGGGTGGCACCAGGATCGGGGTTCATGCAGCCTTTAACACGAGTCTGACTGAGCAGACGAAGGGATTAAATCAACGGTCTTAACGGTCTTAAACTGATTACCTTAAACCGATTTCAGCCATTTGATTGACAATGCACCCTCTTTCTTCAGAGTAGCAAGAGAGCCACAATCTCTAAAAATTCTTAACAAGTCTGGTCTTCGCCCGCCAAGCTGAGCCGATATGTCAGCGCTGCAAATGGGTCTGCAAATCGGGGCTGCAAATTGGGTCTGCAAATAGGGCTGCAAGTTGGTCTGCAAATAGGGCTGCAAGTTGGTCTGCAAATCCGGGCTGCAAATCCGGGCTGGCCGCAGGCAACCAAGCCTGTGTAACGCTATGTTAAGAAATGGATGCGAATCCATGCGCTCTGATGACAGTACTCTGAAGTATTCTGACGATTGTGACCCAACGCATTCTTCTCTGGTTCCGCAACGACCTCCGGCTCCACGACCATGAACCGCTGCATCGGGCGATCGCCAGCGGTGCGGAGATCGTCCCAGTCTACTGTTTCGACCCGCGCCAGTTTGATAAGACAGCTTTTGGCTTTCCCAAGACAGGCGCGTTTCGGGCCCAGTTTTTGCTGGAGAGTGTAGCTGATTTGCGGCGATCGCTCCGTAGCCTGGGTAGCGACTTGCTGATTTACCAGAACCCGCCTGAACTGATTATTCCCCGTTTGGCGACAGATCTGGTGATTTCTGCGGTCTTCTATCACCAAGAAGCCACCTCTGAGGAGCAGGCGGTCGAAACGGCGCTGCAAACTGCGCTCAAGCCGTTGGGTATCCGGGTGCAGTCCTTTTGGGGCCACACGCTCTATCATCCCGACGATTTGCCGTTTGAACGGTCGCAGATTCCGGAGTTGTTCACGGCCTTCCGCAAGCAGGTCGAGCGAGACTCGTCGGTCAACCCGCCCCTGCCTGCGCCCAAGTCGCTGCCGCCCCTGCCAGAGGATTTGCCAGAGAATTTGCCAGGCGACTGGCCAGACGATTCACTAAAACCAGGCGAAATTCCCACTCTGGCAGACCTGGGGCTGATGCCACCTGCAACCGATGCGCGGGGGGTCCTGCGATTTGAGGGCGGCGAAACGGCGGGACTGGCGCGGGTACAGGAGTATCTGTGGAAGGGCGATCGCCTGCGGGTATACAAAGACACGCGCAACGGCATGTTGGGGGCAGACTATTCCTCCAAGTTTTCGCCGTGGCTGGCGTTGGGCTGCCTGTCGCCACGCCTGATCCACGCCGAAGTCGGTCGCTACGAAGCAGAGCGCATCAAAAACGACTCCACCTACTGGCTCATTTTTGAACTGCTCTGGCGCGACTATTTTCGCTTTATCTGCGCCAAGCACGGCTCCAAAGTGTTCTATCCCTCTGGTCTCCAGGGCATTCCCCTCCCCTGGCAGCAGGATTGGCAGCGGTTCGACCTGTGGCGCAAAGGGCAGACGGGCTTTCCGCTGGTGGATGCCAACATGCGAGAACTGGCCGCTACCGGGTTCATGTCCAATCGCGGACGGCAAAACGTCGCCAGTTTCCTGACAAAAAATCTGGGTATCGACTGGCGCATGGGCGCAGAGTGGTTTGAATCGCTGCTGATCGACTACGACGTATGCAGCAACTACGGCAACTGGAACTATACGGCGGGCGTGGGCAACGACGCTCGCGGCTTTCGCTTTTTCAACATCCTCAAGCAGTCCAAAGACTACGATCCGCAGGGCGACTATGTAAAGCACTGGCTACCAGAACTGGCGAACGTGCCCACTGCTAAGGTGCATGAACCCTGGAAACTGTTGCCCGTCGAACAGCAGCGCTTTGGGCTACGGCTGGGTGTGGATTATCCCAATCCCGTGGTGGACTTGTTCAAATCGGCAGAAGCGAACGAAAAAATCTACAACGCCGCCACGCAGGGTTGGAGCGCGGCTCCCAAGCCCAAGGCCTTGCAGCGAGGCAAGCGTCGGCGCTAAGAAGCCTTGATATTGATTTGCGATTTTGGATTTGCGATTCTGGAGTGTCCGTCAAGCTCTGCAAGACTTCTAGCCATTCTTTTCCTAGCTCCGCGCAGGCGATGTGGCTAGCAGAATTGATGCAGGATGGTTAGCAGAATTGATACAGGATTGACACAAGAAAGCGCCCGAAAAGCAAGACTGCTCCGACAGCATCCTGTTGACCTTGCAATCTGAAAAAACTCGCACTACCGTATGGGCAGAAAGGGTTTCTGGAGCCGTGGTTTGACCGATAGAAATTTCTCTGGGCCGAGGGATCGGCCTGAAGAGAATCTCTTAGGACTTACGCAGTTGGAGGATTTCTCGTGAGATGCACCCGCAAGAAATCCTCCAAAACCTAGAGAACTTATCGCAAGTGCGTCAGTCCTGTCTCTAAGAGGGTGTTTGAGAAGGTATCGCCTGTAATGTTAAGCACTCAGAGATCCCCCCTAGCCCCCCTTAAAAAGGGGGGAAACCGCCTTAAAGTCCCCCTTTTTAAGGGGGATTTAGGGGGATCTTGCACGCTTTGCTACAAACAGTAGGACTTTTCAAACATCCTCTAAAGGCAGTTTCTAGGTCAAATGTCTGATTGATTCTTCTGATTGATTGTGTTTAGGAGTGGACAGAAATCATGGCTCGACGAAACGGTGCGGCAGGCGGGTTTCTCCGCGATTTTCGAGAATTTGCCCTGAAAGGAAACGTGGTTGACTTGGCGGTGGGTGTGATCATCGGCGCGGCCTTTGGCTCGATTGTGCAATCGCTGGTGGACGACATCATCATGCCCATCATCGCCCTGATTTTTGGCGCAGATCCGGCGGCAGGGATTTCGGGCATCACAATTGGTGCTATTCCCGTGGGCAATTTTTTGGCCGCCATTATTAACTTCCTGATTATTTCCTTTTCGCTGTACCTGCTGATCAAGTGGTTTGCTTCGTTTAAGCGTAAGGAAGCCGATCCCGAAGCGCCGGATTTGGCTGAGGTGAACACTCGCCTGGCGGATGCGGTGGAGCGCCTGACGGAAACGCTGGAACGACGCTAGACGCAACGATGCGAGGGCGTGGGTGGTGGGTTAGGAGTCAGGAGCCTAATTGCTAGCTCATCACCGCCAAATATTCGCCGCGATCGCACACGCCGGTAATCTCTAGCGCATCGTTGAACATCGCCAGGTTTGCGACGTAGCCAGGTGCGAGATAGCCCAGACGATCGTTCACGGCGATCGCCGCTGCGGGATACGCACTCGCCATCCGCAGGGCCTCGTCTAGGGGCAGCCCAATCGAGACGCAGTTGCGGATGGCCTCGATCATCGTTAGCGCAGAGCCGCCCAGGGTTCCCTCGGCCGACACGCACTTGCCCTCGCGGTAGAACACCACCTGACCGCCAATCCTGAAGGAGTCCATCTGAGTGCCAACGGGCGGCGTGGCATCGGTGACGATTAGCAGCTTTTCACCTTTCATGCGGTGGGCTAGGGCGATCGAGCGCAGGTGAGTGTGGTGGCCGTCGGCAATAATTCCGGCATACACGTCATCTCGGTCAAAGGCAGCGCCTACCAGCCCCGGACTGCGCCCCAGCCAGGGCGACATGGCGTTAAATAAATGCGTCACCATGCCCACGCCTGCGTCGAATCCGGCGATCGCCTGCTCGTAGGTCGCATCGCTATGGCCAGCGGACACCAAAATACCTGCATCTGCCAGCGTCAGAATATCGTCTATCTCCACGATTTCGGGAGCCAGCGTCAGCAGCAACACAGAATTGCGACCCGCTGCCGCGATCTGCTGGATCATCGCTGGGTCGGGCCGACGGATGTAGCGCTCGTTGTGGATGCCCTTGCGCTTTGGGTTTAGATAGGGCCCTTCCAAATGCAGCCCTAGCACATTATGGGGGCGAAATTTTCGATAGTCGCGCACCAGTTCCATCGCCCGCAGCATATCGGTATCCGACGTGGTAATCAGCGTTGGCAAATAGCTGGTGGTGCCGCTTTTCAGGTTGGTCGTGTGCATGATCTCCAGCGTCTTGGCTGTGATCTCGTCGTTGAACATGACTCCCCCACAGCCGTTCAGTTGCAAATCGACAAAGCCGGGTGAAACGTGGTCGCCCTGCAAGTCAATAACGCTGAAAGAGTCGGGTAAATCCCAGGACGGGAGAATGTCGAGAATGCGATCGCCCTCAATCAGCAGCGCGTGATCGACCAAATCTTGCTCACCAGTATGCAGTACGCAATTCGTCAGGGCGTAGGGGCGCATAGTTTAGGACAAAGTAAAAGGCAAAAAGCGTTCGCGCTGCCGTTCGTAAATTCGTGTATCAGCCTGAGCGAAAGCAGTCTCGCTAACGTTCCATCTGATATTCAATCTGATGTTCTAGTTGTGGTAGCAGTGCAGAGCAGAAGGGCGATCGCCCCTGGCAACAGCACGTCCCTTAAACTCCAAATTCTGCTCCGGTCAATGCGGGCAGTCT
Organism: Thermoleptolyngbya oregonensis NK1-22; assembly: GCF_032705245.1. Classification (GTDB taxonomy): domain Bacteria; phylum Cyanobacteriota; class Cyanobacteriia; order Elainellales; family Elainellaceae; genus Thermoleptolyngbya; species Thermoleptolyngbya sichuanensis. The sequence goes on along the minus strand of NZ_CP053540.1, from coordinate 4,030,933 downwards.
CAAGAGGCTGGCCTCAATCATACATAAACTCAAAAGGCCGCGCTCCAAATTGATCCGCAAATTGATCCGCCAGATTCAGGATCTATCGGCTTCTTCTAAGTCTTTTGAGTCTGCGTCTGCGATTCCCGCATGGGCGGGTCGATCCGTCAGTTCCCCGTCTGCCCGCTCGGAATGTAGCCTATGAGACTGCCCTGGCTGAGAATGTCCTGGCTGAGAGTGTTCTGACTGAGACTGCCCTGACAAATTGGCTCGTCCCGGTTGACCTTTGCGCCGCAGCACCCGATTCACCGATGAGGATAAATATCCCGGCAGGACAAACACCACCAGCGGCAACCCCGCCAGCAGCACGGTGATCCCCGTTCCTGCCACCTGCGTTCTGACATATTGACGCGGCTGGGGCTGGGCGCTGGAGGTCATCTGTTCTAGGGGCAGCGCTGCCATCTGGAGCCAGTTCGACAGCTTTTCTGAAAGCTGGGCATTTAGCCGCAGTTGGAGGGTGGCGGTGGAAAACGACTGGACATACTCTGCCGACAAAAATGGCTTGTAGTGACGAGCATCCGGCGTAAGCTGTTTGACAAAGGACAGCGAGATGCCCTTGAGCAATTGTCGGAGTGCCTCTGTTTCGCGATCGCCCTGTTCTCGCATAAATAGGCTGTGGGTGAGCGCTTGGTTCAGGTTTTCGGGATCGCCAACACTGAGGTGCCCGCCGCCAATGACCGTGAGCAAGAGCTTGGAATCAGCCGGAAGCTGGGTAAAGGGCAACAACTGCTGGCTGACGGCGGGCATCACTGCGTCCGAAGTGCCCGATACAATCAGCGTTGGAATACGGATCTTCGCCAGACTCTCTTCGTCAAACAGGCGACCAATCACCGGATTGAGCAGCATCACTCGCGCCACCCGGCGATCGCGCAGATCGGGCAGTTCGTCGGGCAGATCCGCCGCTGTACACTGCAACCAGTCGGCAATGGACAGGGCGACCCGCTCCGGGCTATTGCAAAACTGGCGCAGATTGGGTAAGTCGAGTCTGGCTCCGGCCAGCGCCAGCGCCGTGTAGCCGCCTAGTGAGTGGCCGATGACCACGACCTGCTGGGTATCTAGCCGCCCTCTGAGCAAAGTGGAGTGACGATTCAACCGATCGAGTTCGCTCAGTAAAAAGCTGATGTCATGAGGGCGATCGATAAACTCCTGGCTGGGCAGAAGATCGGTGCCATGTCGCCCCCGCGTCCTGCCCTGCGTAATTTCCGTGATCCAGGCGACGTTGCTGCCAGGGTGTTCCAGTGCAGCCACCGCAAAGCCATAGGAAGCCAAGTGTCTCGCCAGATAGCCCAAAAATCGGCGGTCGGCTCCAAAGCCGTGAGAAATGACGATGAGTGGGCCAGTCGTGCGATAGCTCCAGTACAAATCGACCGGAATCGTGCGGGCCCGTTCGTAGTCGCGGAAGACGAGGGACTGCTGGCGTACCCAATGAGTGCCGGGACGAGTCGGGTCTAGCTCCGCATGGAAGGGAGCCGCTTCGGGCACGGTCAGTTCGCGCTCCAAAATCGAGGTCAGCGCCTGACTCTGCCAGTAGGCCAGATTCATCTGCGAGGTCAGCGAGGCCACCGCCGTCAGGTCTAGCACGACCTCTGGAGCGGGAAATTCCTGCAAGAACCCCAGCAGGCTCAGCCCGTTGGTGTGGGTGGCAGCACGAGTCAGCGCCAGTTGCAGCATTTTGCGATCGCCATTGGGGATGACGCGCTCCAGTGCTGTGAGCAGGCGATCGCCCGCCGAGGAACTCAGGAGATCCTTCACCAGGCGATGCCCAGCGTTTGGATCAAGTGGAATACTGCTTTGCAGCGTGCTTTGCAGAGATGGACTAAGCAGCAGCCGATAGCCCCGCAGCGACCCCTGCACATCCCCAGTCTTGGCGTAGTGCTGCAAATCGGACAATTGCACCGAAGACTGCACCGGGCCAAGCTTGATCGAGAGCTTTTTTGCCGCTGCTGCCGGATCGGCTAGGCTACCCACCAGCAGCAGCGCTCCACCCACCCAGCCCAGGGGCGATCGCCATCGGTCGGACGGGGTAAACCGTTCCAGAGGGGCAGATAAAGGCACAGATGGGACATCGCGCCATCGGTCAGCAGGTGCAGGTCTTTCGGTTTTCGCGGGCAGATTCTCAACTCCGGGGGCGGCGTGTCGAGTAAAAAACCGTCGAGCGTGTAGGGGCAGCAAAGGCATCGCAAACAGGTCTACAGAGCATCTCGGCAAATGAGCGGGTCGGGCAAATCAGCGAGGCTGTCGTTCTGATGGGGTTTCTTGACAGGGCGTTCCGAACAGGGCGTTCCGACGAAATCCGCTGGGCTAGAAGCAGGTATTGTTAACCATACCCAGATTGCTGGCGCAACGGTATAAATCCGGCGGCATAAAATCAACAATTTGTAAGAATTTAAGATTTTGACCACCCATTAGTTTTCCCTATCTGCCAAGGTAGATTAACAGCGGGTTAACAATCTGTCAGACTTTACGTCAGACTTCGCGGCTACAAGTCTGCTTTAGAAAACCGGGTGAGAAAATCTGGACGAGAAATCCGGCCTGGAAAATTTGGGCGAGAAAAGTGCCTGACAACCTTCGTATGGGGCTTTATGAGGCTTTATGGAGCTTTACAGGGGGCTTTACAAGAGATGCAGGCTGAATCTTGCCTTAGCTGTGGCTCAGTTCTCCCACCCGATGACCACACTGGGCACAAAAGCGATCGCCCATCTGCACCTCGCTGCCACACTGGGTACAAAATCGCTGCTGGGCCTGGCGTTCGGCACTGCCCATTCGCATCTCCAAACTGCCCATCTTCATTTGCATCGGGTTCAGGCGCATTTCCATATCGCCCATCTTTAGCTCGCCCGTTCGCATCTCGCCCATCTGCATCTCGCCCATTTGCAGGGGCTGACCGGAATTCATCGGCGGCATTGGCTTCATGGGTTCCATCGGCTTCATGGGTTCCATCGGCTTCATGGGTTCCATCGGTGGCATTGGGTCTTCTGTCGTTTCCTGCATCGGCAGCACCTCCGCCCCTGTCAGCACGGGCACGCCGTTGAGCGACTGCATTTGGCTCCCCTGCACCTGCACAAAGCGCGAGCCGTTTTCTGTCTCCACTTGCACCACCATACCGCCTGCTGTGCGAAATGCCTGGGGCGGTGCGGCCCAAGCGCCCGTTTCGACCGACATTCGCTGGCTTTGCTGCTGTCCGGCGCTGGCGCTCAGGAGGGTGAGAATCGTGAGGCGATCGCGGCTTTCAATCCAGAGGCGCTGACCTGCACCCAAGTCTGTGACGTATGCCATAGCTAGCTCTTCCTTAATCTTTTCAAAGGGAATCCAGGGGAATTTCAAAAAGGTTTGGTATTATCCCTACATCCTAAACGCCGAACCCAAAGACTCTGCCCAAAACAAGCGAGGAGCGGGGGATCTTGAAGCGCTAGAGGATGCTTGCGAACCAGTTCAACACTGAAAGCAGGTTTTTACAGTATCCGTTTTGGCCGATTTGGAAGACGCGGTTTGCCATAGTGGGGGGCGTGGTAAGTACACAGCAACAGGCTGGGCAGTGTTCTAAACCTTTCTAGGCAGTGTCTTAAAACTTTCTAGGTCGTTGCTTGCCCTGAGTCGATCCCCCTAAATCCCCCTTAATAAGGGGGACTTCCGGAGTGGTTCGGCTCGATTCCCCCCTTTTTAAGGGGGGCTAGGGGGGATCAAAAGTGCTCTAAAGCACGCCCTAGGATCATTCATCCGCACCCTTTGACGAATCAAAGAAACGAGCCAGAAAAATTACTAGAAAAATTAATTTCTATTTGCCGTGAAACTGGACGACTACGACCCCGGAGATTTCTACGACGAGCTGTTTGTCGAACGAGGACAGCCTCGCCCCGAAGCGGTGCCGCTGGTTGAGCGCATCAACTCTTTGAGCATCGAGGAGTTGATGCAGCGTCAGCAGTCTGCCCAAAAAGCCCTACTGCGGCTGGGGGCGACCTTCAACGTCTATAGCGATGAACAGGGCACCGAGCGGGTGTTGCCCTTCGACATTATTCCGCGCATCGTATCTGGACATGACTGGGCCTGGCTGGAGCGCGGACTCAAGCAGCGGATTGAGGCGCTGAACCGCTTCTTGAGCGACATTTATGGCGAGCAAAAAATCGTTAAAGACGGACTGATTCCGGAGGACTTAATTTACTCATCTAAAGGGTTTCTCAAGCCTTGTCTGGGCATGGAACCGCCCAACGGCATCTGGTGCCACATCACGGGGACGGATCTGGTGCGCGATCGCGACGGGCAGTGGTACGTGCTGGAAGACAACCTGCGCTGTCCCTCTGGCGCGTCCTACGTGCTGGAAAATCGCCGCGTCATGAAAACCACGTTTCCGCTAGTGTTTGGGCAGATGCCGATTTTGCCTGTAGACGACTACGCGGGCCAGCTTTTGGAAACCCTGCTGAACCTGGCTCCGCCCCACTTGGACGATCCCACCGTGGTCGTGCTGACACCGGGAATGTATAACTCTGCCTATTTCGAGCATTCCTTTTTGGCGCAGCAGATGGGCGTGGAACTGGTGCAGGGCAGCGACCTGGTGGTGGCGGATGGCTATCTGCAAATGAAGACCACCAAGGGGCTTCAGCGGGTGGATGTGGTCTATCGCCGCATTGACGATGATTTTCTCGACCCCACCACGTTTCGCCCCGACTCGATGCTGGGGATTCCCGGCATTATGGAGGTCTATCGGCGCGGGCGGGTGGCGCTGGCCAATGCGCCGGGTACGGGCGTAGCCGACGACAAGGTAATCTACGCCTACGTGCCCAAGATGGTGAAATATTATCTGGGCGAAGACCAAATCATTCCCAACGTGCCGACCTATCTCTGCTGGGAGCCGCAAGATCAGGCCCATGTGTTAGCAAACCTGGACAAGCTGGTGGTGAAGGCGGCGAACGAGTCTGGCGGCTATGGAATGCTGATCGGCCCCCACGCCACGCCAGAGCAGCGCGAAGACTTTGCCGAACGCATCCGCGCCACCCCGCGCAACTATATTGCCCAGCCCACGCTTACGCTGTCTCGCGCCCCGACGCTGATGGGCGATCGCATCGAAGGGTGTCACGTCGATCTGCGGCCGTATATCCTCTACGGTAAAGAGATTTATGTGAACCCTGGCGGACTCACCCGCGTTGCCCTGCGGCGCGGCTCCCTCGTCGTCAACTCGTCCCAGGGCGGCGGCACGAAGGATACGTGGGTCGTGGGCAATAGTTAGCAAGTCCAACCCTTTAACCTCTAATCTTCCTTCAATAAACTAGCCTTCCATCAATCCATCAAACAATGCTCAGCCGCGTTGCCGATTCCATCTACTGGCTCAACCGCTATATCGAGCGGGCCGAAAACGTCGCCCGATTTGTAGACGTGAACCTGAACCTGCTGCTGGATTCGCCCGTGGGCGTGGCCCAGCAGTGGGAGCCGCTGGTGCTGACGACGGGCGACCTGACGCTGTTCAAAGAGAACTATGGCGCAGCGACGGCAGACAACGTGATTCGCTTCCTCACCTTTGATGCCAAATACCCCAACTCCATCCTGTCTTGCCTGCAAATGGCCCGAGAAAACGCGCGATCGGTGCGGGAGAGCATTTCCTCGGAAATGTGGGAGCAGGTCAACGATTTTTATCTCATGGTGAAAGATGCCTGCCAGCGCCCTGATGACTTGGACTTGTCGGACTTTTTCTCGCAGGTAAAGATGTCGAGTCACCTGTTTGCAGGCGTGATGAACGCTACTATGTCGCACAACGAGGGCTGGCACTTTGGGCGGATTGGGCGGATGATCGAGCGGGCAGACAAGACCGCGCGGATTTTGGACGTGAAGTATTTCATCCTGCTGCCCTCAGTCAAAGACGTGGGCACGCCGCTGGACGAGTTGCAGTGGATCGCGCTGCTGAAATCGGCCAGCGGCTATGAGATGTATCGCAAGCGGCAGCACCGCATCACGCCGCAGGATGTGGTGAACTTTTTGGTGCTGGATCGGGAGTTTCCCCGGTCGATCCAGTTTTGCCTGCTAGAAGCCGAGCGATCGCTCCACCAGATTACGGGCAGTTCTCGCGGCGTATGGCGCAACCCAGCAGAACGGGCCCTGGGAAAACTGCGCTCCGAACTGGACTACATTACCGTTGAAGAGATCACCCAGCGCGGGCTGCACGAGTTTCTCGATGACCTGGAAACCGCGTTGAACGACATTGGCAGGAAAATTCGTGAAACTTTCTTTGCGCTGGAAGTGGTCTAGCGGGCACTGAGTCCGAGCAAGTTTGGCAGGCAAGTTTGGCGGGCAAGTTTGGCGGGCAAGTTTGGCGGGCGAGTTTGGCGAAAGCAGCGGCTCGATTGGGAACGCTAGGATGGAGATCCTGCGGTGTTTCCCGCTACCTGTCTTTTCTCCTTTTCCATCGCTGCATCATGGGACTGTTTAACCGAGTTTTTCGCCCTGCCAGCCCGCCGTCTTCGCCGCCCGCCCCGCTGCCCGCAAAGCCCAAATCGCTCACCGAACTTGAACGAGAGCTAGAGCATGAGCGGCGGCAGGCAATCCAGGCGCGTCCTGTGAGTGCGCCCCCGCCGCGCCGGAGTGGAAGTTTTTTGGGCAAGCTGCTGGGACTGGGGCTGCTTGTTGGCATTCCGGTGGGCGTTCTTTGGGCCATCAACCTGCCCTACGCGCCGATTCGCCGCCCGGTTGCCGAAAAAGCGCCCGTGCTGCTGTTGCCCAGCTATGTCAGCATGGACAACAACTACAAGGCGGCGATCGCCCTGACGCAGCAAGCCAAACAACTGATTGACAACCCCACCCGCCCCGAAGATATTGATGCGGGTCAGCGCAAGGCCATCGAAGCGCAGAAGCGGCTAGACGAGCTACCCGTGTGGCTGCGCGACTATTGGTACGACGGCTGGAGCGGACTATATCGCTGGAGCTTCACTACCGCAGGCTTTAACAATGCCCGCATGGAAGTGGCCCGCCTGCAAGCTAAGGCCGCTCAGGAGCAGAGCGCTCAAACGGCGCTAGTGACGGCAGAGCAGGCGATCGCCCAGGCCAAGCAGACCTATCAGCAGGCCGCCAACCCGACGGACCAAGCAGGGGCGATCGCCGCTTGGCAAGCGGGTCTGCAAGACTTGGAACTGATTCCCAGCCAGACCCTCGCCGGCCGCACCGCCCGCACCCGCCACGCCGCCGCCGTCGCCGAGCTTCGCAGCACCGTTGGGCTGGCTGCCGAAAGCGCCAAGGTCAACGCGCAAATTGAAAATGCCCGCCAGTTTGCCTGGCAAGCGGCCAAAGCGGCCCAAAACCCGCCCCATACCGTAGCAGAGTGGGATCGGGTGATGGATCTGTGGAATGAGGCGATCGCCCGCCTGCGGCAAGTTCCCAGCAATGATCTGCAAGGCAAAGCCGAGGCCGAAAAACTGCTGGCCCAATATCAGGCCAACCTGGGCGAAATTCGCGTGCGCCGGGATGCCGAAGCCGAGGCTGTGCGCCGTCTGACGCGGGTAAATCAGGAGATTCAGCAGTTTCAGCAGCTCGCAGGCAGCACCGATGCCAATTATCAAATTAGCCAGCTTAACCGCATCCTCACCGAACTGAAGGCGATTCCCAGTGGCACCACGGTTTACAAAGAGGCAGAACTGCTGACGATTCAGGCGCAGAATGCCCTAAGCAAGTTGACAGGGCAGTGAGGCATCATCATCGCCTCATCTTCGTTCCGTTCTGATAAGGTGAATATTGCAGAAGGCAGGGACTCCGTTACGGTTTGTCCTGCATTCTCCTCATCTTGCAATCTTTTGAGCTATGCCAACACCTGCTGAATTTTTGACGGCGACCCAGTGGGCGGGAATCATTACCCTGGTGGCGGGGGCGATCGCCGCCCTCGGCTTCCTGTTCCAGTGGGGCATCCGCTTCCGGTTTGTGGGCATCACCGGGTTTATGGCCGTGCTGACGGTGGGGCTATTTGCGCTCAGCCTGATGCCGATTACCCGCGTGGAAATTCCGGGTGCGGTGCGCTTTTCGACGGTCTATGACTCTGGCTCCACTCAGGTCGTGATTGCGGTTCCCCCCGATCTCACCAGAGAGCAACTCATCGCCACGCTCCAGCAGGCCGCCAACGACCTCTTTTCACCCGGCCGCCTGGGCCGCAGCGGCGAAAACCAGATGACCATCCGCGCCCGCACCGTCACCCATCCCCAGGAAGGGCTGACCCAGTTGGTATATCTGGGCCAGGTCAAGCGCTCCCTGTTCGATCGCAACGACGATAAGATGGAAATCTCGATTTTTTAATCTTTGATTTTTGATCTTTGATTTCTAAGGGATTTCTAAGGGGTGATAGAGCGACTAGGCTCATCAAGCGCTGCTTGCACCCTCCGGCGAATCCCCAGTCCCTCAAACACGCTGCACCGCAACACCGGTTACCGAACCTATGGCCAAACCCTCCTCGCCTCCGACGCTGATAACCTCCATGATTGCCCCGGCACAGGTCATGCGCGGGCAGGGGGCGATCGCCCAGGCGGCAGAGGCGATCGCGCAGTTGGGGCGGCGGCCCGTGGTGATTGGGGGCGATCGCACGCTGAAGGGGGTGCGGCCACGGCTCCAGCCCGTGTTCAAAAAGCATTCGCTGAGCGCAACAGAGGCAAGCTACGGGGCAGATTGCAGCGAGGCTTCACTGGCCAAGCTACGGGAGGCGATCGCCCAGCACGGTGCAGATTTCGTCATCGGCGTGGGCGGCGGCAAGGCGCTGGATGCGGCCAAGCTGGTGGCACACCAAACCAGCCTGCCAATCGTCACAATTCCCACCTCCGGTGCCACCTGTGCGGCTTGGACGGCGCTGTCTAATGTGTATTCCGAGGCGGGGGCATTTCTCTACGACGTAGCGCTGCCCCGCTGCCCTGATTTGCTGATTTTGGATTATGACCTGGTGCAGACGGCGGCCCCGCGCACGCTGGTTGCGGGCATTGGAGATGCGATCGCCAAGTGGTACGAAGCCTCGGTCAGCAGCGGTCATTCGGAGCGCACGTTTCTCATTGCCGCCGTGCAGCAGGCGCGGGTGCTGCGCGACATCCTGTTCCAAAAGTCGGCCGAAGCGCTGCGATCGCCCGGTAGCGACACTTGGCAGGACGTGGTAGACGCAACGGTGCTGCTGGCAGGCGTAATCGGCGGCATCGGCGGGGCCCAGTGTCGCACGGTGGCGGCCCACGCGGTTCACAACGGGTTGACCCATTTACCTCAGAGCCACGGCACGCTGCACGGTGAAAAGGTCGCCTACGGCATTCTGGTGCAACTGCGGCTAGAGGAAATGGTGCAGGGCAACCGCCTTGCCAGCAGCGCCCGCCAGCAGCTTCTCCAGTTTTATGACGACATCGGCCTGCCCAGGACGCTGGGCGATCTGGGCCTCGGTGATATCACAATCGCTCAGTTGCAGCACGCAGCCGAAGTCGCCTGTGCAGACCATTCCGATATTCACCGTCTGCCCTTTGCCGTTACCCCAGCGCACCTGATGGCGGCGATGGTGTCCACCACAGCGCCCATTACCGATAGCTGGGCCCAAGAGGCGGCCGCAGCGCGAAACCTGGACGACGCTGATCACGCTCCGGCTCAGCCTTCCCATCCCTCTTCTTTCCTCCTCCACTCCGTGTCTTCGGAGGTGTCGGAATGAAACTGGACTGGATTAGCCCGGCGGATCGGCTGAGTGCGCTGCCGCCCTATGTGTTTGCGCGGCTGGATGAGCTGAAGGCGCGGGCAAGAGAGCAAGGCCTAGACCTGATTGACCTGGGCATGGGCAACCCCGATGGCCCAACGCCCCAGCCTGTCGTTGAGGCGGCAATGAAGGCGCTGCAAAATCCTGCCAACCACGGCTATCCCCCCTTTGAGGGGACTGCCAATTTTCGTAAGGCGATTACCGACTGGTATGCCCGTCGCTATGGCGTACAGCTTGACCCGGATGGCGAGGCGCTGCCGCTGCTGGGGTCGAAGGAGGGGCTGACGCATCTGTCCTTTGCCTATGTGAATCCGGGCGATGTGGTGCTGGTGCCCAGTCCGGCCTATCCGGCGCACTTTCGCGGGCCGGCGATCGCCGGAGGGGACATTTACCCACTGCTCCTGAAGCCTGAAAACAACTGGCTGATTGACCTGGCGGCAATTCCCGAAGAGGTGGCCCGCCGCGCCAAGATTCTCTACTTCAACTACCCCAGCAACCCCACCGCGGCCACCGCGCCCAGGGAGTTCTTTGAAGATGTAGTTGCCTTTGCCCGCCAGCACCAAATCCTGCTGGTTCACGATCAGGCCTACGCCGAGCTAGCGTTCGATGGCTACCAGCCCACCAGCCTGCTGGAAATTCCTGGCGCAAAGGAGATCGGCGTAGAGTTCCACACGATGTCCAAAACCTACAACATGGCGGGCTGGCGCGTTGGCTTTGTGGTGGGCAATCGCCACATTATCCAGGGCCTCCGCACGCTAAAGACCAATCTGGACTACGGCCTCTTTAGCGTCCTGCAAACGGCAGCAGAAACGGCGCTGCAACTGCCGGATGTGTATCTGCATGAGGTGCAGGAACGCTACCGCACCCGCCGCGACTTTCTGATTCGCGGGCTGGGCGAACTGGGCTGGAACGTGCCCAAAACCCTGGCGACGATGTACCTCTGGGTTCCGTGCCCGCCGGGAATTGGTTCCACCGACTTTGCGCTGCATTTGCTAGGCGAAACGGGCGTAGTGGTGACACCGGGCAACGCCTTTGGGGAGGGCGGCGAAGGGTACGTGCGAATTAGCCTGATTGCCGACTGCGATCGCCTGGGTGAGGCACTGCGCCGCATGAAGGACGCGGGCATCCATTACAAGGCCTGGCAGTCGGGCTGAAACCGGGCTGAAACCGGGCTGAAACCGGGCTGAAACCGGGCTGAAACCAGGCCGGGTCAAGCAGCGTGAGAGGTCTATACCCCATTCGCTAAACTAGGCTCATCTCTCAACCCCTCTCAACCCCTCAACCCCGTCTTGCCATGTCCATTGCGAAAGACTTGGACGATCAGGGTCTGCAACCAGCGACAGCCCCCCGCACCGCATCCAGCAACTCGCCCAGCCCAGAGCCTGCTTGGGCTGCGGGCATAGACTCTGGCCTTGACCTGGACAAGGTTCCCTTTCCACCCGGCGACCTCTACAGCGACGAGCCTCCCTTGGAATCTGAACTGCATCTCCGCCAAATTTTGTTGCTGATTCAGTCGCTTGAATGGCTGTGGCGCGGGCCAGACCCCAGCACCCATCGAGATTTCTACGCCTTTGGCAATCTCACCATCTACTACAGCCTGCGCGAGCGCAAATCAGAGGACTTTCGCGGGCCAGACTTTTTTGTGGTGTTGGGGGCCGACCCCAAGCCCCGCAAAAGCTGGGTCGTGTGGGAAGAGGGCGGCAAATATCCCAACGTCATCATTGAGCTACTGTCGGATTCGACGGCTCATGTCGATCGCGGGCTGAAAAAACAGCTCTATCAAGACACCTTCCGCACGCCCGACTACTTCTGGTTTGACCCCCATACGCTGGAGTTTTGCGGGTTTCACCTGGTAGACGGACGCTACCAGCCCCTCGAACCCGACTCGCGGGGCTGGCTGTGGAGCGAACAGCTTCAGCTATTCCTGGGAATTCAGGATCGCAAGCTGCGGTTTTTTACCCCAGACGGGCAGCTTGTACCAATTCCCGAAGAAGCGACCGCCATCGAGCGGCAGCGGGCGGAAGAAGAACGGCTGCGGGCGGAACAGGCCGAAGCACTCCTCGCACAGTATCGGGCGCGGTTTGGCGAGTTGCCCAGCGAGTAGCGCTTCGGCGGTTGCCTGGGTTTAGGGCGATCGCCCCTCCAGTTGCTTCTCAACCAGTTGCTTTTCAACCAGTTGCTTTTCAACCAGTTGCCTCTTCAGCTTCCCCTGACCAGTCCTAAACCATTGCGCTGAACCGGGCATTCACCTCTTCCATAGACACATCTTCGACGTGGGTCGCAAGCGTCCAGACGTGACCGAACGGATCGGCCAGCGTACCCGCGCGATCGCCATAGAACTGATTTTCCACTGGGCGAATTTCCGTTGCCCCTGCGGCGATCGCCCGATTAAACAGCGAATCCACATCTTCGACATAAACCATCAGGCTGACGGGTGTTCCGCCAATGGCTTGGGCGCTGCGATAATCCATCTCTGGAAACTCGTCGGACAGCATGATGGGCGAGTTGCCGATTTTGATTTCGGCGTGGGCCAGCTTGCCCGATGGGTCAGCCAGGCGCATTAGCTCCGTAGCCCCAAACGCCTGCTCATAGAAGGCGATCGCCCCTGCCGCATCATGCACAATCAGATACGGGGTCACCGCTGGATATCCATCAGGAATCGGTTTGACTGCCATCGTGATCGCCTCCAAAAAAAGAACAGATGTACTATATCACAGCGTAATGACCCTCGCGCAGCGCCAAAATTAAAATTAATGCGCCGTTTTTGCGATTTCTCAGTACACTTTTGGGCAATGTGATGTTGCAGTGTAATGTTGCAGTGTGTGTTGCAGCATGTGTTGCAGCGGTTGATTCTCAGGGCTAGCTCCCACTGTCGGCTCACACCGTACTGCTCACACCGTATTGCTCACATCGTATTGCAGCGATATCGCGGAACTCCTCCACCCGGTTTTGAACAACGCTATGAACTCCAAACTCGTTTCGCTAGGACTGTTGGCTGCGCTGGGTGTGGCCCTGCCTGCCCGCGCCGAAAATCTTGAGCATGTGCAGCGATTGCTTGCAAATCGCCAGTGCCAGCAGTGTGATTTGCACCGGGCGGGGCTGGTGTTCACCAATCTGTCGGGGGTAGATGTCAGCCGTTCTGACCTGAGTCTGGCGAACCTGAACCGGGCAAACCTGCAAGGGGCAAATCTGCAAGGGGCAAACCTGCAAGGCGCGGTCTTGTCCTATGCCAATCTGGGTGGAGCCGACCTGCGCGGGGCTGATTTGCGCGGGGCAGACTTGCGCGAAGCCTATCTCTATGGCGCAAATCTGACCGGGGCGCTGCTGGACGGGGCAAACCTGTGGCGGGCGATTGGGCTGCCCGAAAACCTGGTGTCGGTGGAGCAGTTGTATCTCTGGGGGTTGGCAGAGGCGCAGCGCGGCAACTTCCCCGATGCGATTCAGTATTTCAATCAGAGCCTTAGTCGCCAGCCTGATTTTTCAAACGCGATGCTGGCGCGGGGCATTGCGCGGCTTCAGTTGGGCGATGAAGCAGGGGCAATGGAAGACGGACGGCAGGCCCAGCAAATGTTTTTGGCTCAGGGAAACATTCCAGGGCAGCAGCTTTCGGAGCGGTTTGTCACTGGGATTGAGCAAGTGCTGGCAGCCGAGGAGCGGGAACGGCGGGCCCAGCGGCGCAGCAACGGGGTTGGCAATGTGGTTAGTGCCCTTGGGGGCTTGGCGAGTTTGTTTTTACGCTTTTTGCTGTAGGGCGAGCGCTCTGAGGGCTAAGGCTCTGGAAATAGAGCCAGCCGACGGTTCCCAAAAACGCCAGGTAGGCGATCGCCTGTGCCAGATACAGCTGATCGCGGTAGCCCAGCAGCGCCTTTAGCAGCACGCCGGGAAATTTTTTGTCGGGCAGCACGGCGCGGGCATCCCATACCTGCGGCCCCAGCACGCAGTCTGGCCCGGCGCTAAAGCAGAGATTCGCCCAGGCGGGATGAAGCTGCACCCAGGCGGCGATCGCCAGGTCTACATGGCGCAGCATGGAGATCACCAGCCCCGACACGATCAGCAGCAGCAGCACCCCCATCACCTGAAAGAAGCGCCTCAGGTTGATTTTCACGCCCAGTTGAAACAGCAGCACCCCAATGGCCACTGCGCCCACCAAGCCCGCTATCGCGCCCAGCGCCGGAGCCAGTCCGTCCTGAAACTGCGCCGCCAGAAACAGCACCGTCTCAAATCCTTCCCGCAGCACGGCAATGGTGATCAGCCCAAACACGCCCCAGCCTGCGCCGTCTTGCTGCAAAGCCGACGTGACCGCACCTTCCACCTCTGCCTTGAGGCTGCGGGCCTGCCGTGTCATCCACACCAGCATCCAACTCAGGAGGGCGATCGCCACCAGCCCAAATCCCGCCTCCATCGCCTGCCGCAGCACAGGGGCATAGCGCTGCTGAGACTGGTTCAGCGCCGTCAGCACGCCGCCCAGCAGCACACCCACCAGCACGCTGCCCGCCAGCCCTGCGCCAATGCCGCCGTAGACCCACGGGTTCAGCCGGGACTGGCCCGCCTTGCTGAGGCAGGCCAGCACGATGCCCACCACCAGCGCCGCCTCCACGCCCTCGCGCAACGTCACCACAAATGCAGGCAAAGCAGCCGTTAAATCCATTGCTTCAAACAGCCCCATCTCAAGAACAGACTCGCAAGTATTGCGACGGTTGCAACCACCATTGCACTCACCATTGCAACCAGGAATTGCAACCGCCATTACAACCAAGAATTGCAACCGCCATTACGACCACCACTACAACCAGCATCGCAACCAGGGATTGCAACCAGGGATTGCAGCCGCCATTGCAATCAGCGATTACACCTGTGATTCTACTCTGCTGCTGCTACAGGCGGCGAGATGGGGCTGGGTGTTGGGGGCGATCGCCGTTAAAGCGTCGGGCAAAGCGTTAGGCAAAGCGTTGGGCAAAGCGTCGGGTTGCGGCGCTTCCTGATGAGGCATATCCAGCGGACACTCACAGACCCCTTGCTGAAGCCAGCGCATCCCCACCTGATGCAGCGCCGCCATCACGGGCTGAATTTCTCGGCCCTTGTCCGTCAATCGATACTCCACACGGGGCGGAATCTCTGCATAGACCGTCCGCTCAATGAGTCCGTGTTCTTCTAGCTCCCGCAGCCGCGCCATCAGTGTTTTGGTGCTTAGCCCTGGCAGTGCATCGAGAAATTCGTGGGTTCGGCGGGCAGGGCGACCGTTCTGATTTGGCGCACTGGCAAACAGCTCGCGCAAAATCAAAATGGCCCACTTGCTGCCAATCAAGTCGAGCGTAAACTGAATCGGGCATTTGAAATCAGAGGAAGAATAAGAGCGAGAATCCAACGGACTATCTCCTGAACTTTGGGGGTGCAATTGATCTATCTCAGGATTAGCAAGTGATCCATCCAATAGCTTCTTCGACCCGATACCAGGCTATTAGTGCAAGGGATACGAATTCGTCAGGTTTAACGTTTTCTTCCAGTTCCGCCCAAATCCAGCACCCATCTGATTCTTTTCCTTTGGGTAACTGGGTGTGCATTCTGGAAACTGTCTTGTCCTCCTGAGGCACGTCTTTCATCATGGGGGCAAAGGCAAGTACTCGACAAACCGCTGCCTTAGTCCTGCTGTCATCTGGGCACTTGTGCATCGGTACATTCCATCCCGCTTCAAGCTGCCCGTTGCACACTCACTTCATGGAGAATTGGCTGAATGGTTAAGTTACTCGTTGGCGTGCTGGTGTTTGTGATCAACCAGATTTATCACGATCGCCCAATTCCTAGGTTTTACGTACTGGAAACGGTGGCTCGCGTTCCTTACTTTTCTTATCTGTCGGTTTTGCATTTGTACGAGACGCTGGGATTGTGGCGGCGTGTGGAGTGGCTCAAGGTACACTTTGCCGAGTCTTGGAACGAGCTACACCATCTGCTGATTATGGAAGCGCTGGGGGGTAGCCAACACTGGGGCGATCGCCTTCTAGCCCGCAGCGTTGCCTTGCTCTACTACTGGATTATCGTGGCGCTGTATATTATCTCACCCAAGTCGGCGTATCACTTTATGGAGCTAGTAGAGGAACATGCCTATCATACCTACGACCTGTTCTTGGTGCAGGAAGGCGAAACCCTAAAGGCTCAGCCTGCTCCTCAAGTAGCCCTTGAATATTACCAAACGGGCGATCTGTATCTATTTGATGCGTTTCAAACGGCCCATCGTCCGCAGGAGCGTCGTCCAGCAATTAACAATCTGTATGACGTATTTGTTGCCATTCGCGATGATGAGCGAGAACACGTAAAAACGATGGTGGCCTGTCAGCAAGCAGACCATACGGGCAGACTCGGCTATGAACCCCTTCAGGAATTGCCGTCAAACACCGTCGCAGAGCCAGTTTTGATTGAGAAAGCTGAGGAAAAAGAAGTCGTGACGCGCTCATAGGCAGGAGAGTCAGGCTCAGAAAGAGCAATAAAGAGCTTCAAAGAGCCTCAAAAACGGATGCGTATCGAGCCTGACCCTGAGCTTGCCTTGACCCTCACGTTGCAGGAATTTTGTAGGGATTGATGATGGCACTGTTCGGCTTGTGAGGAAACTAGAGAGAAGGTTTGGTGAAGCCCAAAGATCCTCCTGCTGGTTTTTCTGAAGCACAGCTTGAAGCACGGTTTGAAGTACCCCTGAAAACGCAGTTGGAAACGTATTTGGAAACGCAGTTGGAAACGTATTTGGAAACACACTGCGCTAACGCTTGAAGATCGTAGATGCTACACCGCCGACTCAGATCCACACCTACTCCCACCAGTTGAAGGAGTCCCTATGCAGGTTACTACGATTCAAGAATTGGAAACGCTGATCGAACAAGTCAAGGCAGCCCAAGCTCAATACGCAACCTATACCCAGAGCCAGGTAGACTGGATTTTTAAGCAAGCTGCCCAAGCGGCTAACGCCCACCGGATTGATCTGGCCAAGCTGGCCGTTGCAGAAACCGGAATGGGCATTGTTGAGGACAAGGTGATCAAAAACCACTTTGCCTCGGAAATTATCTACAACAAGTACAAGCATGAGCGCACCTGCGGGCTGATCGAAGAAGATGACACCTTTGGCATTCAAAAAATTGCCGAGCCTGTGGGCATTCTGGCAGGCATCGTTCCCACAACAAACCCAACTTCGACCGCCATTTTCAAGTCGCTCATTTCCCTGAAAACGCGCAATGCCATTATTTTTTCACCCCATCCCCGGGCCAAGCGCTGCACAGTGGAAGCAGCCCGACTAATTCTTCAGGCGGCTGTGGCGGCTGGTGCGCCGGATCACATCATTGGCTGGATTGATGAGCCGTCAGTGGAGCTATCGCAGGCCTTGATGCAGCACCCAGATATCAAGCTGATTTTGGCGACGGGCGGGCCGGGGATGGTGCAGGCTGCTTACTCATCCGGGCATCCGTCGCTGGGGGTGGGTGCAGGAAACACGCCCGCCGTGATTGCCGAAAGCGCGGATATTCAAACGGCAGTGAGTTCTATCTTACTCAGTAAAACGTTTGATAACGGCATGATTTGCGCGTCGGAGCAGTCGGTGATTGTGGTTGAGCCAATCTACGACGCAGTGAAGCAAGAGTTTACGACACGGGGCGCTTATTTCCTGAATCCAGAGGAGAAGGCGAAACTGGGCGAACAGATTGTGCAGAATGGGCGGCTCAATGCGGCGATTGTGGGCCAGTCGGTGCAAACGCTGGCGAAGCTGGCGGGAATCTCAGTGCCGCCACAAACCAAGGTGCTGATGGCTGAAACCGACCGAGTGGCTCTGGATGAGCCGTTTGCCTGGGAAAAACTGTCGCCGATTCTGGCGTTTTATCGGGCAGCAAACTTTGAAGGGGCGATCGCCCGCGCCGAGGAGCTAATTAACTTTGGCGGCAAGGGGCACACCGCCGCGCTCTACATCGACACCGCCCAGCGTTCCGAAATTCAGCTTTTTGAAACCCGAATGCAGACAGGGCGCGTGCTGATCAACACGCCGGCCTCCCAAGGGGCAATTGGCGACTTGTATAACTTCAGGCTTGACCCGTCGCTGACGCTGGGCTGCGGCACTTGGGGCGGCAACTCGGTCTCTGGCAATGTCACTGTGCATCACCTGCTAAATATCAAAACCGTGTCGCAGCGGCGCGAAAATATGCTCTGGTTCCGCGTGCCGCCGAAGGTCTACTTCAAGAGCGGCTGCTTGCCGATGGCGCTGGGCGACTTGGCGGGCAGGCAGCGGGCATTTATTGTGACCGATAAGCCGCTCTTTGACCTGGGCATGGTCAACCCTGTCACGCGGGTTCTGGAGAATTTGGAAATTCGCTACGACGTGTTTCACGATGTCGAACCTGATCCGACGCTATCGAATGTGAATCGTGGACTGGAGCAGTTGCGGCGGTTTCAGCCGGACGTGATTATTGCGCTGGGCGGCGGCTCGCCGATGGATGCGGCCAAGATCATGTGGCTGATGTATGAGCAGCCGGAGGTGGAATTTGCGGGCGTGGCTATGCGGTTTATGGACATTCGCAAGCGGGTGTATGAACTGCCGCCGCTGGGTCAAAAAGCCCTGCTGGTGGCGATTCCGACTACCTCAGGAACGGGGTCTGAGGTCACGCCTTTTGCTGTGGTTACGGATGACCGGGAGGGCATTAAATATCCCCTAGCAGATTATGCCCTGACTCCTAGCATGGCGATTGTAGACCCGGATCTGGTGCTGACGATGCCGCCCAAGCTAACGGCCTGGAGCGGGATTGACGCGCTGACCCATGCAGTTGAAGCCTATGTGTCGGTGTTTGCGACGGACTTTACCAACGGGCTGGCGCTAGAGGCGATCGCCCTCCTGTTCCAATATCTGCCGCGCTCCTATCGCAACGGGGGCCGCGATCCCGAAGCCCGCGAACGGGTTCACTATGCCGCCACGATTGCGGGCATGGCCTTTGCCAATGCGTTTTTGGGCATCTGCCACTCGATGGCGCACCAGCTTGGCGCGGTGTTCCACGTTCCGCACGGGTTGGCCAATGCGCTGCTAATTTCCCATGTGATTCGCTACAACGCTACGGATCAGCCCTTTAAGCAGGCGATCTTCCCGCAATACAAATACCCCAACGCCAAGGCCCGCTACGCCCAGATTGCCGACCATCTGCACCTGGGGGGCAACACAGCCGATGAAAAGGTGGAACGGCTGATCATCGCGGTGGAAGAACTGAAGCGCAATGTCGAGATTCCGGCAACTCTGGCGGAAGCGCTCAGTCAGATGGGTCAGGCCTCCTATCCAGGGGGCGATCGCGCTTCGTTCTATGCCCAGCTTGATAACCTGGCCAACCGTGCCTTCGACGACCAATGCACGGGGGCAAATCCTCGCTACCCGCTGATCCAAGACCTGAAGGAGCTATTTGTGTTGGCCTACGAGGGGCCCCAGGCCGATCCAGACGACGTGCCGCTGTGCTATCGCGCAGAAATTGCCCGCGCCAGTCAGCAGCTTGCGCCAAACCCCAGCGAGCATGAACCTGCGAACGTAGGCGATCTGTCTGCCTCGGTGATGGCGGAGATGCCCTCGATTCCGCCCTCAATTCCCTCTGTAGCGGCGGACGACTCATAGCCCCCGGCGCGGGGCCGGCCCGGAATCTGGCTGGCCCTGCGAACCCGCCGCTTTTTCTAATTTC
This sequence comes from Thermoleptolyngbya oregonensis NK1-22, assembly GCF_032705245.1. GTDB lineage: Bacteria > Cyanobacteriota > Cyanobacteriia > Elainellales > Elainellaceae > Thermoleptolyngbya > Thermoleptolyngbya sichuanensis. The sequence goes on along the minus strand of NZ_CP053540.1, from coordinate 4,011,538 downwards.
AGGTCTTACCTTCAAGTCTTACCTTCAAGTCTTACCTTCAGGTCTTACGTTCAAGGAGGCACTATGCCAACGCTTGTTTTAGAACCGGATGCCAGTCAAGCGCGATCGCCCTGGGACGGGTTTGTGCCCGGAGTCTGGGTAGAACGGATTGACGTGCGCGACTTTATCCAGAAAAATTACACGCCCTACACCGGGAATGAGGCGTTTTTAGCACGTCCCACCGCCACCACGCGCACCCTGTGGCAGCAAGTGACCCAATTCATGCAAGCCGAGCGAGAACGGGGCATTTTGGATGCCGATACGCGGGTGGTGTCGAGCATCACTTCCCACCCGCCGGGCTACATTAACCGCGAACTGGAGCGGATTGTGGGGCTGCAAACCGACCAGCCGCTGAAGCGAGCGATGATGCCCTTTGGCGGCATCCGAGTTGTGAAAACAGCGCTAAATGCCTACGGCTATACGCTCGACCCCGAAACGGAGGCAATTTTCACGAAGTATCGCAAAACGCACAACGACGGCGTGTTTGATGCCTACACCCAGGAAATGCGGATGGCGCGGCGGTCGGGGATTATCACCGGGCTGCCTGATGCCTATGGGCGGGGGCGGATTATCGGCGACTATCGGCGAGTGGCGCTGTATGGGTGCGATCGCCTGATTGAAGACAAAAAAGACCAGAAGCAGTCGCTCGCAGCCCTCAGCGACGAACCTACCATTCGGCTGCGGGAGGAACTGTCGGAGCAGATCCGGGCGCTGGAGGAACTGAAGCAAATGGCCGCCAGCTACGGCTGTGACCTCAGCGCCCCGGCTGCGAATGCCCAAGAAGCCGTGCAGTGGCTTTATTTTGGCTATCTGGCTGCCGTGAAAGAGCAAAACGGCGCGGCAATGTCGCTGGGGCGGGTGTCTACGTTCTTAGATATCTACTGCGAGCGGGATTTGCGAAACGGCACGGCTACGGAAATCGACATTCAGGAACTCATTGACCAGTTTGTCATGAAGCTGCGGATGGTGCGGTTCCTGCGAACGCCGGAGTATAACGAGCTATTTTCGGGCGACCCGACCTGGGTGACGGAATCCATTGGCGGCATGGGAGAAGACGGGCGACCCCTGGTGACAAAAACCAGTTTCCGAATGCTGCACACGCTGAACAATCTGGGCCCGGCTCCCGAACCCAACCTGACGGTGCTGTGGTCTGAACGGCTGCCGGATGCGTTCAAGCAGTATTGCGCCAGGATTTCTATCGAAACCAGTTCAATTCAGTATGAAAACGACGACCTGATGCGGCCTGAGTTTGGCGATGATTATGCGATCGCCTGCTGTGTGTCTGCGATGCGCGTGGGCAAGCAAATGCAGTTTTTTGGCGCACGGGTCAATCTGGCCAAGGCTCTGCTCTATGCCATCAACGGCGGCCGCGATGAAAACACAGGCGAACAAGTAGCGCCCCCGTTCCGCCCCATCCTGTCGGATTATCTAGACTCCGACGAGGTGATGGAAAAATTCGACAGACTGCTCACTTGGCTGGCAGAGCTATACATCAACACGCTGAATGTCATTCACTACATGCACGACAAGTACTGCTACGAGCGGCTAGAAATGGCGCTGCATGATCGGGACGTTTATCGCACGATGGCCTGCGGCATTGCAGGACTTTCGGTGGTGGCGGATTCGCTGTCTGCGATTCGCTATGCCAGGGTGAAGGTGTTGCGGAATGAAGCCGGACTGGCCGTAGATTACGCCGTGGAAGGTGACTATCCCAAGTTTGGGAATAATGACGACCGGGTGGATGCGATCGCCGCGAACCTGGTGACGACCTTTATGAACAAGCTGCGGCAGCACAAAACCTACCGCGATGCCGTGCCCACCCAGTCAGTGCTGACGATTACCTCCAATGTGGTCTACGGCAAGAAGACGGGCAGCACCCCTGACGGGCGAAAGGCCGGCGTGCCCTTTGCCCCCGGTGCAAACCCCATGCACGGCCGCGACACCAAGGGGGCGATCGCCTCCCTCGCCTCTGTCGCCAAGCTGCCCTACGCCCATGCCAAAGACGGCATTTCCTACACCTTTTCCATCGTGCCCGACGCGCTGGGGAAACAGACGGGCGATCGCATCCAAAATCTGGTGAGCTTACTAGACGGCTATTTCCACGATCAGGGGCATCACGTCAACGTCAACGTACTCAATCGAGAAACCTTGCTCGACGCGATGGCGCATCCTGAACAATATCCACAACTTACGATTCGAGTGTCGGGCTACGCGGTCAACTTCATCAAGCTCACCAAGGCGCAGCAGCTAGACGTGATCAGCCGCACCTTCCACGATCGCGTCTAGGCATAGGTGGCATTCGCAAGAGACTCGCTTTCGTAAGGCGTTCAGCCGACGCAACGCAGGGCAAAAGGACTCCGGACGGCAACGACAGGAACAATTGAAACTCGCTTGCAACTCGCTTGCAACTTGCCTGAAACTCGCTGACCGTTCGCCTTTTGCCCTTTCTCTCGACACTCTTTTGACACGCTTTGCTTAGCCCGCCTCCCTTGGCGCTGTGATTTTTAAGGCCTACCGTTATGTCAATCACCGGACGCATTCACTCCATCGAAACCTGTGGCACCGTCGATGGGCCAGGCCTGCGGGTCGTGGTGTTTACTCAGGGCTGTCCCCTGCGCTGCCTCTATTGCCACAACCCCGACTGCCGCGAGATATCGGGTGGCACTGAGGTCACTGCCGACGAAATGGTCGCCGAGATTCAGAAATATCGCTCCTACATTCGTCCGCCTGGTGGCGTGACCCTGAGCGGCGGCGAACCGCTGATGCAGCCGGAGTTTGTGCAGGAGATTTTGCGGCAGTGCAAGGCGCTGGGCATTCACACCGCGCTGGATACGTCGGGCTATTGTCCGCTGGCGATCGCCCGCCCAGTGCTAGAGTTTGTCGATTTGGTGCTGCTGGATATCAAATCATTCAACCCGTCAATCTACACCCGGGTCACCAGCGTCAGCCTCCAGCCCACGCTAGATTTCGCACAATATCTCAGCGACTGCCGCAAGCCTGCCTGGATTCGCTTTGTGGTGGTGCCAGGTCTAACGGATGATCCAAACAATGTCGCTGGGCTGGCCCAGTTTGTCGCCCGCTTGAAGAACGTGGAGCGGGTCGAAGTTATTCCCTTCCACAAGATGGGCGAATACAAGTGGCAACAGTTGGGCTATGACTATCAACTCAGCCATACCCCAACGCCCACACCAGAATGTATCCAGGCGATCCGGGCGCAGTTTCAGCAGTCCACGCCCGCGCTGGTGCTGTAGTCCGAAGAATCCTAACTCCGGTTCCCTGCTTTAGGCAGCGTCTTAAAACTTTCTAGGTCGTTGATTGCCTTGAGTCGATCCCCCTTAAATCCCCCTTAATAAGGAGGAATTCCAGAGTGGTTCGGCTCGGTTCCCCCCTTTTTAAGGGGGGCTAGGGGGGATCAAAGGGCTTTAAAGCACGCCCTAGCTAGATTCTCCAGCCAGATTCTCCAGCCAGACTTCTCAGCCAGATTCTCCAGCCAGACTTCTCGGCTAGACCTCTCAACCAGACTTTTACGATCTCTCCTGTTTCTTCCTGCAAACCCCCTGTATCTTAGGAGGCAGAGCGTCGCTTGGTAATGTTTCGATTGCTTACCGCTGGCCCCGCTCTTTAGAACGACGTAGGACGACTCAGGACGGCAACCATGACAGACGTGCGAATTGGCATCATCGGCGGCAGCGGCCTCTACAAAATGGACGCGCTGAAGGACGTGCGCGAAGTCGAGGTAGACACGCCCTTTGGCAAGCCGTCGGATGCGCTGATCGTGGGCACGCTGGAGGGCACGCCCGTCGCATTTTTGGCGCGGCACGGACGCAACCACACGCTGCTGCCGTCGGAACTGCCGTTTCGGGCGAATATTTATGCGATGAAGTCGCTGGGTGTGGAGTACCTGATTTCGGCTTCGGCGGTGGGGTCGCTGCAAGCGGAGGCCAAGCCGCTGGATATGGTGCTGCCGGATCAGTTCATCGATCGCACGAAGGGGCGCGTCTCGACTTTCTTTGGCGAGGGTATTGTGGCGCATATTGCCTTTGGCGATCCGGTGTGCAAGAACCTGGCGGCGGTGCTGGGAGAGGCGATCGCCTCCTTGGATCTGCCCGATGTAGCGCTGCACCGGGGCGGCACCTACGTCTGCATGGAGGGGCCAGCCTTTTCTACCCGCGCCGAGTCGAACCTGTATCGAAGCTGGGGCGCAACGGTGATCGGCATGACTAACCTGCCCGAAGCCAAGCTGGCCCGCGAAGCCGAAATCGCCTACGCGACGCTGGCGCTGGTGACGGATTACGACTGTTGGCATCCCGACCACGACAGCGTGACGGTGGACATGGTGATCAGCAACCTGACGAAAAATGCGGTAAATGCCCAGCGCGTGATTCAGGAAACCGTGCGCCGCCTGGCCCAAAATCCGCCGCCCTCCGAAGCCCACCACGCCCTGAAATACGCCATCCTCACGCCGCTCGATAAAGCGCCGCCAGAAACCAAAGCGAAGCTAGAACTGCTGCTGAAAAAGTATTTGGGCTAGTATCGAGGGACTTTGCATCCAGCCCTTCTTCTCTCCTTTTGGGAGAAGGGGTTGGGGGATGGGGGCGAATTTGCATAATTGGGATGCACCCGTCAGTTTGGCGATTCGACATGGGGTCAAAATTGGGGCAAACAATCAATCGATAAATTCGCCCGAAAAGGGGTTGTTTCTATCAAGAAGTCTGGGTGTTTTTAGGCAGGGCTGAAGCGGTTGTAGGGGCGATCGCCCGTTATCCAAATCCTCAAACCCAAATACCGCAACCTCCAAAAGCGTGAATTCTCGTGAATTCTCAGGGCGTTTTTGTCGATCCCCAGCCCATTCGTCAAGAATTGTAATTAAATATACAATTTAATATTTTCCCGAACTCAAGCAGCATCCAGGCTTGGGCAATTTCTGCCAATCTCGCTCGGCCTCAGGCCTCAGGACACCCCCGATTCCATTGACTAGCATGAAGGAGAGGGGGCAATGCAACCAGTCCCTCATCGCTTCCACACGGTTGCCTCAAGGAGGTACTCATGGTTCAGCTATCCGAACGCAGCGTCGCGATGCCGCACGATCAGAGTTTGGTGCTGTGGTTTGAGGATGTCGGCATTCACGATATTCCGCTGGTGGGCGGCAAAAACGCCTCGCTAGGAGAAATGATTCGTCAGCTTAGCGCCAAGGGAGTGCGCGTGCCGGGTGGGTTTGCGACGACGGCCCACGCCTATCGCCACTTCATTCAGAGCGCCGGGCTGGAGGAGGCGCTGCATCACCTGTTTGCCACGCTGGATGTGGACGATGTGGAAAACTTGCAGGCTTGCGGACGGGAAGCGCGATCGCTCATTCTCAACGCCCCCTTCCCCCAAGATCTAGAAGAGGCGATCGCCCAGGCCTATGCCGAACTCTGCCGCCGCTACGGGCCGGATACAGATGTCGCCGTGCGCTCCAGCGCCACCGCTGAAGATTTGCCCGATGCCAGCTTTGCCGGACAGCAAGAAACCTACCTCAACGTCCACGGACTGGATGCGGTGCTAGATGCCTGCCGCCATTGTTTTGCCTCCATCTTTACCGATCGCGCCATTTCTTACCGCGCCACCAAAGGGTTTGACCATTTCACCGTCGCCCTCTCCGTCGGCGTGCAAAAGATGGTGCGCTCTGACCTGGCGGAATCGGGCGTGATGTTTTCCATCGACACCGAGAGCGGCTTTCGCAATGCGGCACTGGTGACGGCGGCCTACGGGCTGGGCGAAACGGTGGTGCAGGGTTCCGTCAACCCGGACGAGTATCTGGTGTTTAAGCCCACGCTGCGAGAAGGCTTCCGCCCCATCCTGGCCAAGCGCCTGGGCAGCAAAGAAATCAAAATGGTCTACGACACCGACGGAGAACATCTGACCAAGATTGTGCCCGTGGAACAATCGGAGCGCGATCGCTTTGCCCTGAGTGATGAGGACATTCTCAAGCTGGCGGAATGGGCCTGCATCATCGAAGACCATTACTCCCAAACCCACGGCACCTACACGCCAATGGATATCGAGTGGGCGCGGGACGGCATCACGGGCGAACTCTACATCGTGCAGGCGCGGCCGGAAACGGTGCAGTCGCAAAAGGCGCAGACCGTGCTGCGGCGCTATCGCCTAGAGCGCGAGGCCGGTGCAAAAACAGAAGACACCACCTACACCCACCACGAGCCGCTGGTGACGGGCCGCGCCGTGGGCGAGATGATTGGCCAGGGCAAGGTGCGCGTCATTCTTAGCCCAGCGGAAATTCACACCTTCCAGGCAGGCGACGTGCTGGTGACGAGTCGCACCGACCCAGACTGGGAGCCAATTATGAAAAAAGCAGGGGCGATCGTCACCGATCAGGGCGGCCGCACCTGCCACGCGGCGATTATTGCGCGGGAACTGGGCATTCCGGCGATCGTTGGCTGCGGCAATGCGACGCAGGTTTTGCAAACGGGTCAAGAAGTCACTGTGTCCTGTGCCCAGGGCGAAGAGGGGCGCGTTTACGCCGGGTTCTTGCCGTTTGAGGTGGAGGAAACGCCGCTCGACACCCTGCCCCGCCCGCGCACGCAGATTCTCATGAACGTGGGCAATCCCGAAGAGGCGTTTCGCTTGTCGGCCCTGCCCAACGACGGCGTAGGGCTGGCGCGGTTTGAGTTCATTATTGCCAACCACATCCGCGTGCATCCGCTGGCGCTGCTGAACTATGACCAACTGCCAGAGGATGAAGAAAAAGCGGCGATCGCCCAACTGACTCACCTCTACGACCACAAGCCCGACTACTTTGTAGACAAGCTGGCCCAGGGCGTGGCCACCATCGCTGCTGCTTTCTATCCCAAGCCGGTCGTCGTGCGGATGTCGGACTTCAAGAGCAACGAATATGCCAACCTGCTGGGCGGCAAATCGTTTGAACCGCACGAGGAAAACCCAATGCTGGGCTGGCGCGGTGCAGCGCGATACTATGACCCGAAATATCGCGACGGCTTTGCGCTGGAGTGCGCGGCGATTCGGCGCGTCCGCAACGACATGGGGCTGACGAATGTGATTCCCATGATCCCCTTCTGCCGCACGCCAGAGGAAGGGCGCAAGGTGATGGCAGAACTGGAGCGCAACGGCCTGAAGCGCGGCGAAAACGGCTTGCAGGTCTACGTCATGTGCGAAGTGCCCAGCAACGTGATTCTGGCGAACGAATTCAGCGAAATCTTCGACGGCTTCTCCATCGGCTCCAACGACCTGACCCAACTGACGCTAGGACTCGACCGCGACTCGGCGCTGGTGGCAAACGTGTTTGACGAGCGCAACGAAGCCGTGAAAACGATGATTCGCGTCGTGATTGAACGCGCCAAAGCCAACGGTCGCAAGATCGGCATCTGCGGCCAGGGGCCCAGCGACTATCCCGACTTTGCCCGTTTCCTGGTCAGCCAGGGCATCGACTCTATTAGCCTAAACCCCGATACGGTGGTGAAGACCTGGCTGGAGGTGGCCCAGGCAGAGGCGAGCTAGGCAACCGTCCAGGTTGAAAAGTCAGCCTTAAGAAAGTCAGGTTAAGAAAGTCAGCGTTCCGGGCGCAGCGCACCCACGCTTGGAACGCTGGCGCTAGCTTCCCCGATAGGTGCTGTAGGCCCACGGCGACACCAGCAGCGGGACGTGGTAGTGTGCGTCTGCGTCGGCAATGCCGAAGCGGATGGGAATCTGGCTGAGAAAAGGCTGAGCGGGCAGGGGGTCGGGAAACTGAGCAAAGTAGTCGGCGACGGAAAACACCAGTTCATACACGCCCGTTTTTAGCTCGCCGTTGCTGAGCAGGGGCGCGTCGGTGCGGCCGTCGGCGTTGGTGGTGACGGTTTTCAGCAGGGTGCGGCTGTCGCCGTTGGGGTGAATGCCGCCGTGAATCGCATAGAGGGCGATCGCCATTTGCGCCGCCGGACGACCGTGCGCCGTGTCCAAAACGTGGGTCGTGAGCTTACCCGCCATTGCCATCTCTCCAGTTTTTGTATCTCTCAAGCCTAATCCCCGATTCGCTAACGCAGCGGCCCCGCCAAAATCACCTTGCTAATGGCATCGGTAACATCCGTCGGCTTTTCCGTCGCCAGTTGGTGATACCACTGCTGCGTCACGGCGGGGTCTTTACCGTGAATCTGTTCGGCCCGTTTGCGGGCCTTTTCTACCACCGCGTTGGCGCGGGCCATGCGCTCCGACTCATAGCGCTTCAGGGCATACTCGATGCTGATATTGGTGGTCAGCAAATAGTTTGCCAGCACCAGCGCATCTTCCATCGCCTGACAGCCGCCCTGGCCTAGGTCAGGACAGGTGGCGTGGGCCGCATCGCCCAGCAGCGCCACCCGCCCGCGCACGTAGCGATCGATCGGGCCGACATCGTGAATTTCCGGACGCGCCACGGTATAGGGGTCAAAGCGGTCGATCAGGCGCTGCACAGGCTCGGCCCAGCCTGCGAAATGGGCCTTTAGCTCTTCCCGGTAGGTGTCGGGGTTGGCAGGCGTGCCCTTGGGCAGCGGCACGTCGAGGAAGAAATAGAGGCGATCGCCCGCCACGGGCATCAGGGAGGCTCGCTTGTGTTCGCCGACGTAGATGACCCAGCTCTCCGGCGGAGCCAACTCAGCATCGGCAGGCACTAGCCCGTTCCAGTTCACATAGCCCACATACTGCGGCTCTACCTCGCGCCCCACCACGTAGCTCCGCAGCACCGAGCGGATGCCGTCCGCCGCCACCAAAAAATCGCCCCGTGCCTCACGCCCGTTGGCAAACTGCACCGTCACGCCGTAGTCGTCTTCCTCCACGCCAACGCAGCGACAGTCCAGATGAATGTCCCCCGGAAACGCCGCCATCAGCATTTTTTGCAAATCGCGGCGGGCAACCGGATAGGGGCGCTGTCCGACTTTGTGAATCAGCGGCGCAAGCTCGATATGGTTCAGCAGTTCTCCGGCTTTGGTGTGATACTGCATCCGGTTCATGATGCCGCCGATTTCGGCCATGCGATCGCCCAATCCCAAACGGTTCAGCACTTTCACGCCATTCGACCAGACGGAAATCCCCGCACCCACCGGCCGCATTTCCTTCACCCGATCATAAATTTCCACCTCATATCCGGCTTGTCGCAGGGCGATGCCAGCCGTCAAGCCACCAATCCCAGCCCCGATCACGATCGCCTTCAGGTTTTGCATAGATCTCCGTCTATCGTTTTCCTGTATACGGTATACAGCGTTTCACAAACCTATCTAAATCCATCAAAAGAAATAAATAAGACGTATCAAACGCCTCATTTTGTATCCTGATTTACCGAACTGATGCTCAAACCCTTGACTGGAGAGCCGTTTGGCCGATTTTTCCAGTCCTCATTCGTTTTTATTCTAATCGCTTTAGGACTTACGCAGTTGGACGATTTCTCGCGGGCGCAGCCTGCAAGAAATCGTCCAAAACCCAGAAAACCTATCGCAAGTGCGTAAGTCCTACGCTTTCCAAAATGGCGTTTCGGTGATTTTGCCATTCCTCTTGACTTGATATCTAAAGCTGATATCATATTTCTAGGCAAAGATATCAATTATCGATATCAAGCCCGCGTCCCGATGTGGCTGATGCTGCTCCCCGTCAGCCACTCGATGACGCTGGGGCGATCGCCCTGGCGATTTTGGATTTTGGATTGGTGATTTTGGATTGGTGATTTTGGATAGCTAATCCGAGAAATCGAAAAGCTCACGCCAACCCATCTCAGTCTGATTGAAATCTGATTGAAATCTGGTTGAAATGGGTCATAAGGTGGCAGGGTTGCAAAACTCCCAAACGTTCCAAGATGGGGCCCGTCGGCGATCGCGCGAGATTGCCCGCCGTTTCTTGCGGGCGCGTCCCTAAACGTCCCATAAGCCCACCATAAACCTCCGATAAACTTAACTGGCGGTTCAAAAAACCTGCCATACAATGAAGGTACTGGGAAGATACTGGCGAGGGTATTGTCGCAAGACCAACCCTACCCTCATTGCGGGAGGTGCTTATGCTCGTCATCCTGATGGAAGATCAACTGCTTCAGCCACAGCAGGTGTGTCAAAGCTGCCTGATGGCCGATCGCAGCGGTCAGCCCCGCTGGCAGCAGGGACGGTTGCGCTGCGGCCGCGCCCTGGAAAAGCCGTCGGAAAACCTGCCGGAGCAGTATGAGTGCCAAATGGGGTTCCGCATTGCCAATATTGAGCCGGCCTGAGCGATGTTCTTCAGAGTCGTAGTTATCTGAACATTTTTATTTGAACGTTATTTGTTTGAACGTTATTTGTTTGAACGTTATTTGAACGCTTTTTTCTCTGGAAATTGATAGGTGAGCCACTTGCTGGTTTGCAGGTTTAGGTTCACCAGCAGTTCGGCAAAGCGTACCCCTGCCGCTACTGGATCGACGCACGGTGCGCCCAGTTCCTCGCTTAGATAGTCTGCCATGCCGCCCATGCCCGCGCAGCCCAGGATGATTGCCTCTGCGCCATCTTCGCTGAGCGCCAGTTCGCCCATTTGAACCAATCCTTCCATCACCGCGTCGGGGTTTGCTTCGCACGCCAGTACAGGCATATCCACGCAGCGGATCGAGGCGCAGCGCTCCATCAGTCCCGTCTTTTTCACGATCGCTTCGACCATGTGGTGGCTGCGGCGCAGCGTAGTGACGACTGACCAGCGAGGGGCGATCGCATTGGCCGCATACATCGACGCTTCAGCAATGCCAACCACAGGCCGAGTCGTCACTTCGCGCACCGCATCCAGCCCCGGATCGCCCCAGCAGGCCAGCACATAGCCGTCTGTCATCGCTTCAGTCCGCTGCACCTCTGCTAGCACATGGGGAATCGCCAGGTATTCGTCGTAGTAGCTCTCGATCGAGGCGGGGCCGTGGGCGGGGCAGGTGGTGAGGACTTCTGTTTCTCCAGAAACGTTCGCCGTCGCAATCTGCTCGATGGAGTAGGTCATGTCGCGGCTGGTGTTGGGGTTGATGACGTGGAGACGCATTGGAGGGGGGAGCGATGGCTAAAGATGGCCGAAGGCGTTGGGCAGGTAGTGTTGCAGGGTGAGGGTATAGTGGGCGATCGCCACGGGATGACCCAGCCGGATGGTGCTGTCTGGGAGGCTGCAATCGGGGCCGCTGTTCTGGGCAGGAGAATCAGGAGACTCAACAGAGCGCGATCGCCCCCCCACCAGCGCCACGTCAAATCGGCAGTTGCCCCCGGCCCATTCTGGATATTCTGCCAGAAACAACTCCGCCGCCTGCCACAGCTTTGCCTGCTTTTGCGGCGTGACAGCCAGCAGACCGCCCGCGTCCCATCCCGCGTTTCGCCGTGCCTTCACTTCGACAAAAGCTAGCGTAGCAGCCGCCCCAGAAGATTCTGGTAGCTGGGCAACCAAATCCAACTCGCCCCAGCGACAGCGCCACCGCTGCTGCAAAATGGTTGCCCCCTGCTGGACAAGCCACCGCGCCACCAGCGTTTCGGCCAAGCGCCCAAACTCACCCGATGCCGAGATGCGGGGGTTTGGAACAGACTGAGGAGAGCGCTTGGGCATGGGGCATCAAAAGGTGAATCAGGGTGAATCAATAGGGATGAATCAAGGGGGGTGAATCAAGGGCAGAGATGGGCTGGGCGATCGCAGACTTTGGCAGGGATTCGGGTAGGATCAGAAAGGCGGTAGTGTTGATTCTCGATTTTCGATTTTGGATTCGCAATTTTGGATTGCAAGTCAGGGGTCTGCGGGTCTTCCTGAAATTCATCCATAGCGCCACTCAAGAGAATTGACATGATCTTCTGTGGGGCTTTTCTGCAATCAACTTCTGCAATCAACATAGCTTACTGTGCAACTTGGGATGCCAGGTAGGATGCTGGGTCAGATGCTAGACAAAGGAATAATGTGTGAAGTCTGGGCGCGGCTGGTGCGACGGGTCAATGGTGCTGAGCTTTGGCAACGTCTGCAAGCCTTGCTTTTGCCGTCCCGCCGACTGCTGGTGTGGAGTTTGGTGCTGGTGGGGGCGATCGCCCTACTGTCTCCGGTTCCTGCCCTAGCGCTCGACTATAACCGCGAAAACCTGGTCGATGCCGACTTTTCGGGACGCGACCTCACCGACTCCAGCTTTACCAAAGCCAACCTCCGCAACGCCAACCTCAGCCACACGCAGCTACAGGGCGTTAGCTTCTTTGCGGCCAATCTGGAAGATGCCAACCTGGAAGCAGCTAACTTGACCAACGCCACCCTCGATTCGGCCCGCCTAGTGGAAGCTAACCTCAAAAACGCCATTTTGGAAGGTGCGTTTGCCTTTAATGCCCGATTCGAGGGCGCAATCATCGACGGGGCAGACTTTACCGATGTGCTGCTGCGGGAAGATATGCAGGACAAGCTCTGTGCGGTGGCTCAGGGTACGAATCCGGTCACAGGTCGCAACACCCGCGACACGCTGAATTGTTTTTAGCGTTCCCCGTGGGATTAAACGCTAGACCTCTTGCGTGAATCGTTGGGCGGCGGCGCTGCCCAACGATTCACGCTCTCAGAAAAGCATTTGTGCCAGAAGTCTACTAATTAAACACTAAGTAGTACAAAATACAATCTTGCACAAAAAAATCCCGTGCTTCATGCACACGGGATTAAATCGATTAGTTAGCTAGCTGTCTATTTCTGTGCGGTTCTGTCGATACCAGCGCGATACCAGCCTTTTGCAAGGCCAGATCTGGGCTTACTCGCCGAGGGCGATCGCAAACGAGAGCGAACTCGTACCCGCTTGCTCTAGCTCCACCTGCACCGAGTAAGATTGCAGCGCTTCTACCTCCAGCAGTTCCAGGCTGACGGGGCCGGCATTGGCGCGATGGGCAGTCTTTTCAACCTCGCTGCTTTGCAGCTTCAGCCGTCCAGCGCAAGGCAGGTTCGCCACCAAGCGCAGGCTGCCCGATTCTAGCAGCATTGCCCGCAGAGTCAGCAGTCCAGCCGTGGTGTGCCACTCGCGCTCCAGCGTTGGCTGAGATGGGGAAACCGTCAGCACCAGCGTATTCAAAATTTCCCGCGCCGCCACCAGCGACAGCAACATTTGCTGAGGCTGGGTTGCTGCATCATAGTGATCGAGTACGCCTTCCAGCACCGGGGCCGAGGTTCCGGAGCGGGCTGGAGCCGCCATGACATAGCCAGCCAAGTGGTTCAGCGCATCTGCTTCACCGGGAAACAGAGCTTCTACGGCTTGCACCAGCTTTCTGCCTTCTTGCAATGAGGATTGCAGGAGGGATTGGCACTGTTCCAGCAAGCGATTCAGCACGCCTTCGGGCATCGGCACGGGCAGGTTGAGTGCCTGCATTTGGGATGCCCAAACAGTTGCAGTCGCCAGCTCTGGCGCGAGGGCATCTTCATACTCTCGCACTTCGGTTTCCCAGGGATAGAGGGGCGGTCGGCGCTCGATTTCCTCCCGCAACCGATGTCTCAACAAAGCATAAAAACGGTCTTGCACAGCAGGTATCTCTCCTGAATGGGATAATGGTGTGTCTTGAAAAGAAAAAACGTCCGACCCGGTCAAGTGGTTCAACAGCGTGTTGATCTCTTCCGAGTCGAGCAGATTATCGTGATTCGATTGCGGATGTGCTGCATCCAACGCATCACGTCCAGCGTCTGAGCTGGTTTCCCCTGATGGTGCAGCAGTCGATTGATCTAGCTGTTGTAGGAGCCAGGAAACAATATCCTCAGCTTCTGAGTCACTATTCATCCCCTGCTACCCCTGCTCCGGACACAACATTGTTACGAATTTCCCAGGCCAGTTCTAGCAATTTAGACCATTGTTTTTGCACTTGGGTTGCCGTGCAGCCGAGAGATTGGGCGATCGCCCCGTCGGGTCTGCCCTGCTGTTTGAGTTTTAGCATCTCTTGCTGGGTTGTGCTGAGGCGGCTGAGCAATTCGTCCCACTGCTGCGGCGTTAGCCCCAGATTTCGCTCTAGGTCTGCCTCTAGCCATTGATGCACCAGTTCCCAGTGATGCGACATGGCAAAGCGAATCAGGTGATATTTGAACCGCTGCTGCAAATAGTCGCGCTGGCGGGGCGTAAGTCCCAGAATTTTTTCGATTTCCTGCGTCGGCAAATCCTGGAGCCGCAGCGTGAAATAGTCGGCACAGTCCTTTTGCTGACGCTCTTCCAAATAGCTGAGCAGTTCTGCCACCACAGTATGCCGCAGAGAGTCTTCTTCCACCTCTGGCTCTTGGGCCACCATCTGCTCTCGCACTTGCTGCATGGGTGCGCCGCTGCGGGATTGGTCGGTTTCGCCCGTTGCGCCCTCGGCGGCCTGCTCCATGTCCACCATCGTTTCAGGCGGCTGCTGCTGCGAAAAGGTCTGCGCCCGCAGAATGATCAACTGCTGACTGCGGCGACCCGGCAGCGGAATCCGCCGCTTGCCATAGCGCTCGGTAAAAGCCATATATTCCGCCAGATCCAGCGCGGTACGCGGGCTGTAGCTGGCGGCAAGCTGATTCTCACGCCGGAAGGCGTTGATGGCTTCGATGTAAAAGATTTGCAGAAAATCTTCGATCAGCCCTAGTCGCGCCTGATAGCTGGACTGCACCTGGGGCGGCGTGATGTAGCGATAGACCACGGCGCTGAGAGTGCTGTGCAGGTCAACCCGACCCCGGCGCGACCCAAGCTGGTAATATTTCAAACACTGCTTAAGTCGGTGACGGGCAAGGGCAACCGACCAGGCATCGACCTCTCCAGACGACTGAATGCGCTTGCTTTCTGAACAAATGCGGGCGACCTCTCCGGTAATGCGGGATGCCACGTCGCGGCAGTTTTGCTCAGACGCACGGGTGCATTGCTTCAGCTCGTTAAAAACCAGGTTAAAAATAGCCTCCACGCCTTGGGTGCTCTCTCCCTGATGGATGTAGATCGTTACAACGTTAACACACCCCTACGGAGTGGCAAGGGTGGGGTAGTGCAGCCCTAGTCTGTGGCAGACTAGCGTTTTCGATCAACAGCCTGATTCAAGTCAAGTCAGCAAACCTACGGGTTGCTGGAGGGCGCTATTGTAGCGCTTTGAGGGAAACAGCCGTCGCTTCAGCAAGCTTTGCTTTACCGCTTTGCTTTACTAAAGCCGCCGCCTAAAGCCGCTCCCTAAAGTTGTCACCTTTAGGAGAGATTCAGCGGCGATCGCCCACCATCCGTACAAAATCTGTACAAAAAGCATCCGTACGGAAACATCAGGCGGGCAAACTGAACTCGTAAACGAGCTTCTGAACTAGACTGATGAGGATGATAGCCCAAAGCGCACAGAGCGTCGTCAATACACAACGTCACGCAACATACAACGTCACACAACGCCATTAACAAATTAACAAACGGTTATGACTCTGGATCAGCAGCTTCAAGACCTCGTTCAAAACGCTCCCCAGGACGGTGCAACGCCCGCGGCAGTGGCAACGATCGCCCCCGCTCTCAAGGAGATTGCTCAACAGCTTCACCACCTCCAGTATTACATATTACAAACCCTTGAGCAGCAATGGGTGATGACGACCTTAAACCATCGCAGCCAGACCAATGCTCAAAAAAACGTCGTCTACGCCTTCGCCAGCCTAAAGGACGCAACGGCGAATCCGCTGGCAAAAGATCCCCAGATTATGGCGTTTCCCATGCCCGTGACGCACATCCTGTTTCAATTGGTAGCGATGACTAGCGTGGACAGCATCATCTTTTTTGAAACGCCGGGGAATCTGAACACGGGCACTGAGGTCACTCGTGCCAACCTGCAAGCGCTGATTCAAGCGTTTTTGCAGCAGTCTCAGGGCAAAGCGCAAGTGCCGCCGGATATTGCATAGGCTTTGACGGCTAACACGGCTTGCCCAAAATCCGTCACAGGTAGATAACAAGCCGTGGTTTGTAGTTTGTTTGCAGCTTATGGGTTCGCAGCTTATGGGTTCGCGGCTTATGGGTTCGCAGCTTAATTAATCTGCGGCTGATTGGTTTGCGGTTCATTGCTGTTGGCTCGTGGGAGACTGCGGGGAACTATAAAATGTAGATGAAGCAGGCTGGATGTCTGCCGTCCGCATGTTCTGCTTGAGCAGCTTGTTTTTTACTCTCCGCGCAGACCTATGAATGCTCCCCGCAATGCCTTCAGGCGCGCCAACGACAGCTTCCGAAAAGCCGACCATGCAAGCTGGCATCGTCACCAGAGTCGCCTGCATATTTTGCGATCGCAGCTTGGGTTTACCGAAACGTCTCCTTCTCGCCCCAAGTCTTGCCTGGGCTGCGAACATTATCACGGGGTTGCCTATGGCTATGGCGATCGCCGCCAAATACTGATCTGCGGGTTTCATCCCTTTGGCTGGGAGGGTGAGCTTTGCCCAGACTGGAGCGAGGCGCTGTAGGAAGCAACCCGCTCATCCTGGTGAGCAACCCGCTCATTCCAGTGCTTGAGAAGCGTTAGCAATCGAGAATAGTCTATAGAAAACACTTTTTTGTCGAAGATTTTCGATGATTTGCTGCGGCAGCCTCGCCCCTGCGGTGGATACCATGCAAGAGGCTCGTGGATTTTTTTGTGAAACTTGTGGAATTTACTGCGCTGAATAGATTGCGCTCAGCTTGCATGACTCTGAAGACTCATCGGGCACGATTGGCCCTGATTCCTGCGGTTGCATTGGCCCTGCTGCTGGGCGTGTGGAGCCTGTTTCCGACCGTGGCGATCGCCCGCACTGCCCCCCGTTCTGAACCGCTGTCGATCCAGCCCTACATCGATCGGGTGGTCGATCGCGTAACCGAATTCACCCTCGACAATGGCATGAAATTCATCGTGCTAGAGCGGCATCAGGCTCCGGTGATTTCGTTCATGACCTATGTGAATGTGGGAGCGGCCTACGAAGCCGCAGGCAAAACCGGAGCCGCCCATTTCCTAGAGCATCTGGCATTCAAGGGCACAACCCGCCTGGGCACCAGCGACTACGCTGCTGAACGGCCGCTGCTGGCTCGACTGGATCGGCTATTTGACCGCATCCAGGCGGCCAAGGCCGCAGGGCAGACGGGTCGCGCCGCAGAGCTACAGGAAGAGTTTGACCGAGTGCGATCGCAGGCCGCGCAATATGTCCGCCAAAACGAATATGGACAGGTGGTCGAACGGGCAGGCGGCGTAGGACTAAATGCGACCACCTCCGCAGACGCAACGCGCTATTTTTACAGCTTTCCGTCCAACAAGCTGGAACTGTGGATGTCGCTGGAGTCCGACCGATTCCTTGATCCCGTCTTTCGTGAGTTTTACGAAGAAAAGGACGTAATCCTGGAAGAGCGGCGAATGCGGACGGACAACTCGCCCATCGGTAAGATGGTGGAAGCATTTCTAGAAGCGGGCTTTCCAGATCATCCCTACGGCCGCCCAATCATCGGCTATGAAGAAGATATTCGCAACCTGACCCGCCGAGATATTCAGGACTTTTTCGACACCTATTACACGCCAGACCGCATCACGATGTCGGTGGTGGGCGACGTTGATCCCGCCGAGGTGAAGCGGCTGGCGGAGATTTACTTTGGTCGCTTCCGCACCCGCAGCCGCGCCCCAAACATCACGGCTCCTCCGCCAAACCAGACCGGGCCGCGAGAGGTGGTGCTGCGACAAAAGACGGAACCCTGGTATTTGGTCGGCTATCAGCGCCCCGCCAGCGACGATGCCGACAATGCCACTTACCAGATTTTGGCCTCTGTGCTGACGGGCGGCCGCACCTCCCGACTCTACAAATCGCTGGTGGAAACGGGCATCTCGCTGAGTACGGATGTGGCAAATGGCTTTCCGGGCGATCGCTATTCCAACATGATGCTATTTTTCGCCCAAACCGCACCGGGACACACCATTGACGAAATCGCTACCATCCTCAACGCTGAGCTAGAGCGGCTGAAGACGGAGCCAGTTGCGCCCGCAGAACTAGAGCGGGTGAAGACCCAGGCGCGGGCAGGAATGCTGCAACTGCTGGCATCGAATCGGGGCATGGCTAGCCTGTTGCCGGAATATGAAGCAAATACTGGAGACTGGCGCAATTTATTTGAAGACCTGAAGGCGTTTGAATCGGTGACGGCAGAAGACGTGCAGCGGGTCGCCCAGTCGCTATTTGTGCCGCAAAAGCTGACGATTGGTAAACTGCTGCCGGAGGAGTAGGGGGTAGGGGTTGAATGTGCAGCGCCAGGGCAGGAAAGATTTAGAGATTTAGAAGGCATGAGGAAAGTGTGGATGACGGCTTTGCAATCGAACTGGCGGCTCGGCTTGCGCTCGAAGTGGCTGCGGCGACTGGCATGGGGGGCGATCGCCCCGCTGCTGCTTCTGGGGCTATGGCTCACCCCTGACCCGGTGCGGGCCGCGCCTGCGGTGCCCTACGACCAGCTCACCTTTCCGCCGCTGCCACCTGTGCAACTGCCGGAATACACCCAGTTTCAGCTAGACAACGGGCTGATGGTGTATCTGGTCGAAGACCACGAATTGCCCCTGGTGAGCGGCACGGCTATCTTTCGCGTCGGGAGCCGCTGGGAGCCAGCCGACAAGGTGGGGCTGAGCGGCATTACGGGTGAGGTGATGCGGAGTGGTGGCACGCTCCAACACTCGCCCGACGACCTGAACGCCCTGCTGGAAAGCCGCGCCGCCTACGTGGAAACCGGCATCAGCAATGCGTCGGGCAATGCCAGCTTCTATTCCCTCAGCGAAGACCTGCCAGAGGTGTTTGGGCTATTTGCCGAGGTGATTCGCCAGCCCGCCTTTGCACCCGACAAGTTTGCGCTGGTGAAAAACCAGCGACGCGGCTTCATTGCCCGCCGCAACGACGACCCCGACGACATTGCTCGCCGCGAATTTTTTAAGCTCATCTACGGCCCGCAAAGTCCCTACGCCCGCACGACGGAATACGCTACCCTCGACCGCATTCAGCGCGAAGATGCGATCGCCTACCATCGCACCTACTTCCATCCCAACAATATGCTGCTGGGCATCGTGGGCGACTTTGACAGCGCCGAAATGCGATCGCTCATCGAAGCCCAGTTTGGCGATTGGGAGCGCAACCCAGCGTTGGACAATTCCGACTTCAATCCCCTGCCTGCGGTGGCCCAGGCGCAACCGGGCGGCATTTTCCTGGTTGATCAGCCCCAGTTGACTCAGAGCAACGTGCTAATCGGACATCTGGGCGGCAAATTGAGCGATCCCGACTATGCCCCCATGACCGTGCTGAACGACGTGCTAAACGGCTTTGGCGGGCGGCTGGTGAACGAAGTGCGATCGCGCCAAGGACTTGCCTATGTGGTCTATGCCTACTGGTCGCCCCAGTTTGACTATCCGGGCGTGTTTGTGGGCGGCGGCCAGACCCGCTCCGATGCCACCGTTCCCTTTATCCAGGCGCTCAAGGCGGAAATCGAGCGAGTCCGCACAACGCCCGTGTCCGATGACGAGCTACAGCAGGCTAAGGACTCGGCCCTCAACGCCTTTGTGTTTAACTTTGAAACGCCGGGGCAAACGCTCTCTCGCCTGATGCGCTACGAATACTATGGCTATCCCAAAGACTTTATCTTCCAGTACCAGAGACAGGTCGAAGCCACCACCGCCGAAGACATCCTCCGCGCCGCCCAGACCTATCTCCAGCCCGATAAGCTGGTGACGCTGGTGGTGGGCAATGCCGCTGCGATTCAGCCGCCACTCTCGACCCTGGGGAGCAGCCCACAGCCGATTGATATCACGATCCCGGAGTAGGAGAGACGGGAAAAATGAAGAACGAAGAACGAAAAATGAAAAACGAAAACCGGAACCTCTTCGTTCTTCTTTCTTCGTTCTTCTCTCTTTCTCCCTCAGCTCTCCTTGTCCTGGGCGATCGCCCCGACGGTTCCTTGAACCGCTTGAATGTAGTTGGCGGGCGTGATCAGGATTTGCAGCCCGCGCATTCCGGCAGAGATGGTGATCGTGTCGAATAACTCGATCAGTTCGTCTATGTAAACTGGGTAGTCTTTTTTGCAAGCGAGGGCCGTCACGCCGCCGCGAATGTAGCCTGTGAGCGGCTGCACCTCTTTGAGGGGAACCGTTTCAACCTTGCGGTTGCCGGAGAGGGCGGCCAGCGCCTTCAGGTTCAGGTGCATGTTGCCAGGAATGACGGCAAGGATGACCCCCGTGCGATCGCCCCTGGCAACCAGCGTTTTGAACACGCGCTCCGGCTCCAGCCCGATCTTTGCCGCCACGGACTCCGCCGCTAGGTCATCGGGGTTGACTTCGTATTCCAGCAGTTCATAGGCAATGCCCAGTTTATCCAGGGCGCGGGCGGCGTTCGTTTTCATATCCAGTGACTTCTCAGCCAACCTTCCTATGATACGAGTCATGTCGATTCTGGATTTTAGATTCGCTTTTGGATGATTAGTCCAAGAGTCCGCTAGGGTTCTAGCACCAACTGCTGCTAGAATCCTCTGCCAGTCCTAATCTCAACCCTCCAACTCCTGCCGTAGCATGAAACTGCTGCTCGTAGAAGACGACGAACGAATTGCCCTGCCCCTTGCTGAAGCCTTGACCGACCAAGGCTACGCTGTAGACCTGGCTGCCGATGGGGCGATGGGTTGGGACTTGATTGAGGCGTATGACTACAGTCTGGCGCTGCTGGATGTGATGTTGCCGGGTCTAAGCGGTATAGAGATCTGCCAGCAGATGCGTCAACAGGGCAAGACGACTCCTGTGCTGCTGCTGACAGCGCGAGACACCAGCAGCGACAAGGTGATCGGGTTGGATGCTGGCGCGGATGATTATGTCGTCAAGCCGTTTGATTTGCAGGAATTGCTGGCGCGGATTCGAGCGCTGCTGCGGCGAAGCGGAGCCGTTCTGCCGCCTGTGCTGGAGTGGCGATGCCTGAGTTTGAACCCCGCAACCTGTGAGGTGCGCTACTACGGGCAGCCTCTTGCATTGACCCCCAAGGAATACGGATTGCTGGAGTTATTTCTCCGCAGCGGTGGCCGCACTCTCAGCCGCAGCGTTATTTTGAACCACCTCTGGGCATCCGAAGAACCCCCTGGCGAAGAAACCGTGAAGGTTCATCTGCGGAGTCTGCGGCATAAGCTGATGGCAGTAGGGGCAGAGCCAGATTTTATTGAGACTGTGTATGGTTTAGGATATCGACTCAAGCAACCTGGATGAATCGCCGCATGACTAGTCCTGCTTTTCGCGCGTTGCAATGGCGACTGTTGCTGTCGTCGCTGGCGGTGTTGGGACTGTCGCTGGCAGCAACCGAAGCAGCCGTGTATCAGTTCGTGTCGCATAGTCTGAAGCAGGAGCGCGATCGCCAGTTGATTAGGCTGGCGGATGCTGCTGCCCACAGCCTGCCTGATTTGCTCAAACAGCCCGATGCTGTTTCCATGCAGCCTGATCGCGTCTTGGACAATGACGGTGATCTGGATTTACCGTGGCAAGATTTGCGGGAGCCGTCGCAGGGAATTGAATGGTTTAACGCGGAGGGCGATCGCCTGGGGCAAGCCGGACGGAGTTTCGTTACCCTACCGCTTGATCCGGTTGCAGACTGGCTCCGGACAGACGAGTGCTGGATGCTGACCGTGCCCGTTTACACCCCCTTAACGGGCGATCGCAGCCACTTAAAACCAGCCGACACAATCCTTCAGGGCTATGTGCGAGTTAGCGAGTCTATCGAAAGCACCGAGGCGGAACTGTCGCGACTGCGGGCGGGGCTGGTGTTGGGGGGGCTGGTGGCGCTGGTGGGCGGCGGACTGGGAAGCGGCTGGCTCACACGGCAGGCACTCCGGCCGATTGAGCAAAGCTTTCAGCAGCTTAAGCAGTTTACTGCCGACGCTTCCCATGAGTTACGCAATCCGCTGGCGGGTATCAAGACCTCAGTTGATGTGATGCAGAGCCATCCAGAACGGGTGCATCCGGCGGATGTGAAAAAGCTGGCGGCGATCGCCTCTGCCACCGATCAGATGACGCAACTGGTGGATGATTTACTACTGCTGGCGCGGCACGATGGCAATCTGACACCCCTTGCGAGCCAGGCGGCTGATATTCCGCTAGATGACTTGCTGGAAGATTTGGTCGATAGCTTTGTGCCCCAGGCAGACGCGAAGGCGATCGCCCTCAAGTCTCGGTTCCAGTCTGGCAGCACGGTGCGTGGAGATGGGGTGCAACTGCGTCGCCTGTTCTCTAATTTGCTCAGCAATGCAGTGCAGTACACGCCTGCCCAAGGAACTATCGCTGTAACGAGTCACTCGGCCGACGGTTGGGCAGTGGTAGAGGTCATCGACACGGGCATCGGCATTGCACCTGAGCAAATTTCCCTGGTGTTTGACCGATTTTGGCGGGCTGATCCGGCGCGATCGCAGCGAGAAGGGGGCACAGGGCTAGGGCTGGCGATCGCCCAAAGCATTGCCCACGCCCACCACGGGCAGATCAGCGTCCAAAGCCAGTTGGGGAACGGCAGCACTTTTTGCGTTCGCCTGCCGACCTGCGACAGTTTCAAAGGTTGAGTTTGGACTTACGCAGTTGGACGATTTCTCGCGGCGCAGCCTACGAGAAATCGTCCAGAACCTGGGAAATTTATCGCAAGGAGGAATCAATTCCTGTGACCGAGGAATCAACTCCTGCGCCTTGAGGGTATGTCGTTCAATCGTCGTGCGGAGCGGAGCCAGCCCTGCGAGTTGGATGTTTTTTGTGAAATAGACCCGTCATGCTTAGCCCAGTGGCCAGCAGCCCCACTAGCCCCACTCCGTCTAGGAGCGGATAAATTGCTTCTAGATGAAAGATTTCGCCAGTGTGGAGGCTGAGTAAAAAGCTGCGAGAAATCAGCCCGCCGCCGAGGCCCCATTCCGCCACCAGCGTTACGGCAATGCCGCTGAGTACCGTTAAGCCCAGGGGCAAACAGAGGGCGATCGCCAGCAGTCGATGATATTTGCGGAAGGCTCGTTTCATAGAAATTACCTGTGGCTTCAAGAGGTTGTAGAAATAGCAGAGGTTGGAGCGATCGCAGAGAGAGCAGCGGTCGCAAACCAAATGAGCAAAAAAATGATGAGCGAAAGAATGATGAGCGAAAGAATGATGAGCAAAGAAATGGCGCGAAGGCAGCATGGCCCGATGCCGGCCACCTCCGCGCCCTACTCTGGATAGGCAGGAAAAAAGGGATTACTTCGAGACGCTGGCGATCGCCTCGTCCATTGTCTTCAAGGCGGCCAGGACTTCATCCTTATTGGGTTGCGATGCCTTCAATGCGCCTGAAACCTTGTCCATACTTTCCTCGATCGAGTCGTAGGCACTCGATGACTTTGCTTTGATGCCATCTTCTACAGGGGCCCAAACCGACTCAAAGGTTTCAAATTCGGTTTTAGCCTTTGCGAAATCCCCAGCTTCAACCGCAGCCCTTGTCTTGTCTACAACGGATGTCAGCGCCGAATAGTCTGCGGCAGCAGCGAGAGAAGGGGATTCTAACGGTGCGGCAGACGGCCCCGACGCTGCTTCCTGAGTCCGGGTAGAGCAGCCCGCCAGCGTGGCTATGCCCACCAGCCCGACTGCACCAACGACTATCAAACCGGTTCGATTTAAGAAACGCATCTCAAACTCCTCTCAGACTTTGTTCATCTACACCATAGGCAATCGCTGGTAAAGAACTCGGAAAGAGAAAGAGTCGACTGACGAACGCTCCTGCGATCGCTCTCAGCACTTCAGAAACTTGGCCTCAGCCCCTTGTCTAGTTGTTTGCTATCCCCTACTTCGTGCCCGATGGCAATATCACCCAGGCACTCATCCGCGCCCGCGAAAACGGCGCTGAGGTGCGCGTGTTGACCATGAGCGACGCGACCGATAAAAAATTCGTGCATCTGGCAAGTCGAGAGCTATACGGCAACCTGCTGCGAGCAGATGTGGAGATTTGCGAGTATCAGCCCAGCATGATGCACGCTAAGTTAATTCTGGTGGATGATGCCTGGATCAGCACGGGCAGCGCCAACCTTGATCCGCGCAGTGCGTTTCACAATGACGAACTCAACATTTCGGGGCGCTATCCGGCGCTGGCTCAAAACCTGGAGCAGTTCTTTATCGGGGCGATCGCCGATAGCCAGTGTCTCACCTATGCCGATTGGCAAAATCGCCCCCTGTTTGACCAGCTCGCGGGACGGGTGGTGCTGCTGTTCAAAAATCTGCTGTAATCTGCTGTAATAGGTCAGGACTCAGGAACTTGAGGTCAGCCCTATCGCTTCACAACGCCAAGGCAAATTGGGGTTAAACCTTAGGGAACCTCGATTAATTGAATTTTGCCAGGGTAGAGTCTCAAGTGAGACAGGAGCATTGCTGCGCTTCCCCTAGCAGATGACTGCTCTTGAACTACCTCATCCTGTAGGCAGGCATAGAACCCAGCAGTAGTCTGCCGATTCCGGCGTTTAATCGGCTACTTGGGTCTGTAAGAACGTATAGCGCATCAAGTTGTAGGTCAGATTCTTCAGCCCTAAGGATGCCTTGACCCGTACCATTCCAATCACGCGCACCAGTTTGCCACCCATTTGCATGATCCACGCACCAAACACATGCTCGACTTTCGAGCGGGTTTTTGACTTGGTGCGATTCGAGTGTTGTTGCTCCTCGCTCAGCGGACGATTGCGATAGGAACGCTCATGAATCTGACTGTCAAAGCCCATCAACGCCAGCACCTGCTCAATCGCCTCGCTGCGATAGGCGCTGTCTGCCCATACGCTACCTGCCTCATTGTCGTCGTCCAATAAATGTCCCAACACTTGCGAATCATGCACTGCTGCATCGGTGACTTGATACTGCCGGATCAAACCATACTCAGCATCGATACTGACGTGGTTTTTGTACCCAAAATGGCACACACCTCGCTTCTTCGTCCATCGAGCGTCCGTGTCTTTTTGCGCCAATTGATGCGGCTTGTCCTGCCAATCTTGAGGGATTTCGCCCTGCTTGAGTTGCTGGTTCTCTGAGTTGCTGTTGTGTTGCTTGGGCACAGGAATTAAGGTCGCATCTACAATCTGTCCTCCTTTGGCAGCATAGCCCTGCTTGATTAAGTAACCATCGAATTGCTCGAATAATGCCTCAATCAACCCCTGCTCAATCAGTTGTTTGCGAAATAACCAGACGGTTGTTGCATCAGGCACTTCATCGGACAAACTAAACCCCATGAACTGCATGAACGACAGACGGTCACTGACTTGATATTCCAGTTCCTCATCGCTGATGTTGTACAACTGTTGCAAAATCAGGAGTTTGAACATCACCACGACATCGATTGCTTTGCGTCCCGCATTGCTCTTTCGAGGTTTGTCATGGATTTTCTCCAATGTAGGTCGAAAGTCCTCCCAAGGAACAATTTGGTTGAGCCGCACCAATAGATCTTTTTTCTGCCTCAGTTTGGCTTGGCGTTCTTCCCAGTCCCAAAATCCGGCTTGGCTCATCAGTCTTCACCCTTACTCTCTCTGACTATGATCTCACTCTTGTCTCAACTCAAGACACTACTTGACCAATTTTTCGAGGTTCCCCTTAGAGATTTAGCAGGCATGAGAGTTTGGCAAGGGCTATGGCTGGGCTGGCTGGTGGCAGGCGGACTGGCTGCCGGACTAGCTGCTGGACTGGCAGGCGGACTGGCGGGGTGCGATCGCTCTGTTGCAGGCGCAGGCAGCCCGACGGGTTTATCGGCTTCATCAGCGCCACCCGCCCCAGACACGTCCTCAGACTTGTCCTCAGACGTGTCTCCAGAAGCGTCCCCAGACGTGCAGCATGACCAGCATGACGTGCAATATCGCGTAGAAGCGCTGCCCACGGCGGACGTGCATTGGGTGATGGTGCCGATTCGCACGTTTGAGGTTGTGCCCGCGATCGCCCAGGCGTTGCAGCCGCTGCCCCAGTTTGCCGCGCAGTCGGGAACCGTGGCCGCTATCAACGCGGGCTTTTTTGACCCGGTGAACGGACTCACCACCTCCTATGTGGTGCAAAACGGGCAGATCGTCGCCGACCCGCGCCAAAACGATCGCCTCATGCAAAACCCCAACCTCACGCCCTACCTGCCCAAAATCCTCAACCGCTCGGAGTTTCGCCGCTATCGCTGTGGGCAACCGGGGCAGGAACGCGACCACTATGCGATTGCCCTTCATGCCGAAGCCGTCCCGCTCGGCTGTACGCTGCAAGACGCGATCGGCGGCGGCCCGCGCCTGCTGCCAGACCTGACGCTCGAAGCCGAGGGCTTTGCCGACCCCGCCACGGGCCGCGATGCCATTGGCAGCACCCAGCCCAATGCCCGCTCTGCCGTCGGGATTTTGCCCAATGGAGACATTGTGCTGGCGATGGCCGCTCAGCGCCCCGACGCGCCGACCAGTTCTGGGCTGTCGCTGGCGGAGTTGTCGAACTTTCTGCGATCGCTCGGTGTGGTAGACGCGATGAACCTGGATGGCGGCAGTTCCGCTTCGCTGTACGTCAGCGGAAACACCGTCTTGGGTCGCGTCGATGCCCAGGGCAGCCCGATTCAGCGGCCGGTGAAGTCGGTGCTGGGGGTGCGCCGCAGACCCAGAGACTAGAGGGCGCTATTCCTCATCAGGAACCCATCACTCGCTGGTAGGTTTTTTGATACATTTCAACAATGTGATCCCCTGCGGTGATGGGCGGATATTTTGGCGGGTTCGTTTCGCTCTGGCAGGTGGGCAGGCATTCGACCAGCGCATGGTAGTTGATGTCGAAAAAGAAGGGAACGGAGTAGCGATCGCCCCCCGAACGGTTCACCACGCGATGGGGCGTGGACTGATAGTAGTCGTTGGTCCAGCGGGCCATCATGTCGCCGATGTTGATGACAAAGGTATCGGGAATCGGCTCGGCAGCAATCCAGTCGCCGCTGGCGGTTTTCACCTCTAGCCCGCCTGCCGCGTCTTGCAGCAGGATCGTGAGGCAGCCCCAGTCGGTATGAGCGCCGCAGCCCCAAGTGCGATCGTCTGCCTGCACGGGATGGGGCGGGTAGTGCAGCAGTCGCAAAATGGGCATGGGGTCGTCGGCTAGGGGGGCGAAGTGATGCTCCTCCAGGTCGAGCGAGAGCGCCAGCCCCCGCATCAGTTGGTAAGACAAATTCAGCATGGCAGCGAAATATTGCTCTACGACCTCGCGCCAGCCAGGGAGGTTGCGGGGATACAGGTTGGGGCCGTGGTTGGGCGTGTTTGCCTGCACCAGCGGGTCGTCGGGGCCGCGATGCAGCCCGATGTAAATGCTTTCCTTGAGATCCGGCGCGGCGTTGAGATCGAGCGTCTGGTGCTTCAAAGGCTCGTAGCCGCGAGAGATGGGAGAGTGCTGGATCGAAATCTCTAGCTTGTCTGCATCGGGCAGCGCAAAGAAGCGATGAGATTCGGCAAAGATCTGGTCAACTAGCGCAGCATCGATGCCGTGGTTGGCAATGTAGAAAAAGCCGACTTCGTGACTGGCTTTGCGGAGGTGGGCGGCGACGGCTTTGCGGTCTGCCCAATCGGGCGATCGCAGCCCGCCGATGTCAATCACTGGAATCGTGTGGATAGGGGAGAGAACAGAAGTGACCATCAGAGGTTCTGAGCGAAACGTTGACCGTCAGCATAGCGGCGGGGCGATCGCCCGACTGTTTCGTTTGCGTCAGTTTAACCCTGCTTCAGGCGAGCTTTGGCTGTTTGCCAGAGGGCTTCGAGTTCTTCTAGGGAGTAGTTGGCTAAAAGGCGAGGGTACTCCGTACCGCCTAAAGGGCGAGGGTACTCCGTACCGCCTAAAGGGCGAGGGTACTCCGTACCGCCTAAAGGGCGAGGGTACTCCGTACCGCCTAAAGGGCGATCGCTCTAGCCTAGATTTCCGCAATTAAATTTCTGAAAAAGGATTTAGTACTGTTAAGTTCTCAACTCGCGCAAAGTCTGCGACATTTCTGGTCACGAGTTGACTCGCTGTTTCGAGAGCAGAAGCGGCAATGATTGCGTCTGGTAAGGTAATCCGCGCACTTCGACGAATTTGGGCAGCGGTATCCAGAACTGATTCCGTCAAGTCTACACGCTTTAGGCTTTTTAAGGATGACCGAATTTGATCGGCTTCGGCTTCTGTCAGTGCGGGATAGCAGAGCAACTCAACCCAAGTTATTGGAGAATAAGCGGCGATCGCCCTGCCTGAAAAAATATCTTCAAACAGGGGTTCTAGCAAAGCTTCACCATTGAAGTAATAGATGAAAATATTCGTGTCTAGCAAATAGGAATTAGCGGTTCCACTCATTTCGAATCTGTCGTTCAAATTCTAGCGGATCGACCCGTTTGGGCAAAAAGCCAAGTAGCTCTTTGAAATTGGGTGGCTGGACAGAGACAGATTCATCAGCAATCGGCTGTAGCACAATGACTATTTCCACCCGTCCTGGCTGTACGGACTCTGGCAGCGTCACTTCGATCTTGCGATCGCTGGTTATGGTCACAACCTGTCGAATCGTTTCCATCATGCCTGAGCGGTTAATTGTAATAGAACACTGCTTTGAAGCCTGTGACTTTATTGTAGGCGAATAGCAAGGAGGCGATCGCGCTTGGGTGGGTGGGCAACCCCTCTTTCCAGAAGTCTTGCAGATTTTTTCCTAATTATCCTAAACTCCTAACGAAACTCTTCATAGGAAGAGTGCAATAGTGCCTAAATTGCGCTTAAGATAAACGCTTAATTTCCTTCAGGAGATTTTCAATAGGCGTAAGAAATATGGAAATTTCAGGGTCTTTAGGTATTTCTTTAGGGATTTGCGTGGGCCAAATCTTATTTAGAAAACACAACAATTTTTTCTCAGTTGTTAAACCATCTTCTAGAGCTTTCTCAAAACCATCCCAATTGCAACTAGTCATTACAAACCAAAACATTTCAGACTCTGGGAAAGCTTCACTCAGTTGCTTCTCACGTTCATCAAAGTGAGAATGCCAGTTCTTCCTCATCCACCCTAGTTGCGTCTTACACTCAATAACCGCAATTATTTTTCCCTCTTTCCAGATAGTTATATCAGGGCGGATGGATTTCCGCCTCCGCGCTACGGTGCGCTCTGACAAAATTTCCAACCCTAAATGTTCGATATCATTGAATATTCTTAAACAAAAAAGAACTGTTTCAACAAAGAAATCGGCCCCTGCTGGAGCAATTTGTTTGCCTAGAAATTTCTTGATTTCATTCTGGGCGCAGTAGAAAGCACGTAGTCTATTTGCAACCACTCTAGAATAGTCAAAATCACTGAAAGATAAAGAGTTTGACTTTATCTGGCTATAGGATTTCTTGAGAGCTTCTGGCAGATTATCAAGAGCCAAAAGGTAATCGTCGCAAATCTGCTCAACCATGAGATTCTAGAGGATATTACTTCATACTTTTTTACTTTACTTGGCTTGAATTGCGATTTCTTTAGATCTAATAAAGTAAATCTTAAGAAGCCTCAAACCCTTTACATATATGTCTTTGAGGTCATATTCGCCCAAGAAAATCAGTTTCTCGGAAATCCTTGATTAACAAGACTTTCAGGCTCCTTTACAAATCAGATCTCAGAAGCTAGCGCATCAGGAAGTATTTGCCCTATCCAATCTCAAAATTAACCTAATCTTTGTCAATATTCAGGTTTAGTCTGTACACTTCATCCTTGCCCTGCTTCAGGTGAGCTTTGGCTGTTTGCCAGAGGGCTTCGAGTTCTTCTAGGGAGTAGTCGGCTAAAGGGCGATCGCTCTCTTGCAAAATCGCCTCTTCTACCAGTCCGAAGCGCTGGATGAATCGCTGGTTGGTGCTGTGGAGGGCTTCGGCAGGGTCGAGGTCGTGCCAGCGGGCGAGGTTGACCAGGGTGAAGAACAGGTCGCCCAGTTCGGCTTGCTGGTTGGCTTTGGGTTCCTGGGCGATCGCCTGCCGAAATTCTTCTAGCTCCTCGTGAAACTTGTCCCACACGCCGTCGATGCTGTCCCACTCGAACCCGGCTTTGGCCGCTTTTTGGGAAATCTTGAGGGCTGCGGTGAGGGGCGGGAGCGATCGCCCGTAGCGTTCCAGCCGGGGGGTCAGCCGTTCAATCCCCGATGCCTTTTCTTCCTCGGCTTTGATTTGCTCCCAGTTCTGCACGACCTCGCCCGCGTCTGCCACCGTCACCTCGCCAAATACATGGGGATGGCGGCGAATCAGCTTTTGGGTAATCCCCTCCGCCACGTCCTTGAGCGAAAACTGCTGCGCCTCCGACGCGATCTGCGCTTGCAGCACCACTTGCAGCAGCAAATCGCCCAGTTCATCGGCGATCGCCTCCGGTTTTCCCTGGCGAATGGCATCTACCACTTCATAGGCTTCCTCGATCACGTAGGGAATCAGCGTCTCCGGCGTTTGGGCCAGATCCCACGGACAGCCGCCATCGGGCGATCGCAGCGTTGCCACCACGTCGATCAGTCGCTGCAACGCGGCAAGAGTGGGGTCGGGGTTGGCGGAGGGCGTTTGGGTCATATCTGGAGGGTTGGGGGGGATGCAGTGCTGGAGTCACTGTAACCCATCCGCCCGTCCTTCCAGCGCGTCATCCCCCTAAAACCGCCGCGAAGATGATACGCTATCTCCGATTAATGGATTCTGCAAGTTTCAAACGAGGGCGGGGCAATGGCAAAGTTGCGGGTGGGGCTGCTGTTTGGTGGGTGTTCGGGTGAGCATGAGGTGTCGATTCGCTCGGCGCAGGCGATCGCCCGTGGACTGAGCGACCCCGCCAACGCAGACCGCTACGAGCTGGCACCCGTGTATATCCAGAAAGACGGCCGCTGGCTGGCGGGAGAGTCTGCCATTCACGTTCTATCGGCGGGAGTGCCGCTGGAATTGGGCAGTTCGGACGCTCCGGCAGGCCCGTCGGGCGAAACCAGCGCCCTGCAAGTGCCAACGGTGGCGGCGGTAGAACGCTGGCAATCGACGGCGCAGGTCAGCGGCGTGGACTTGTGGTTTCCTGTGCTGCACGGGCCCAACGGCGAAGACGGCACGGTGCAGGGAATGCTGACGCTGATGCAGGCTCCGTTTGTGGGGTCGGGGGTGCTGGGATCGGCGCTGGGGATGGACAAGATCGCTATGAAAATGGCGTTTGCCCAGGCGGGGCTGCCGCAGGTGGGCTACAAGGTCGTGCGGCGATCGCAGGTCTATTCCAATCCCTGCATTTTTCCCAAGCTATGTGATGAAATCGAAGCCGAACTGGGCTATCCCTGCTTTGTCAAGCCTGCTAACCTGGGGTCCTCCGTCGGCATTGCCAAGGCCCGCACCCGCGCCCAGCTTGAGGCCGCCCTAGACAGTGCCGCCAGCTACGATCGCCGCCTGATCGTGGAAGCGGCCGCGCCCTCACCCCGCGAACTGGAGTGCGCTGTGCTGGGTAATGACCATCCCCAGGCATCGGTCGTGGGCGAGATTACCTACAGCAGCGACTTTTACGACTACGAGACGAAATACACCGAAGGTCTGGCAGACCTGCACATTCCGGCAAACTTGCCAGAGGCGATCGCCCGCCAGATTCAGGATATGTCGATTTGCGCCTTTGAAGCCGTAGACGCAGCGGGCCTAGCCCGGGTGGACTTTTTCTATTGCGAGTCTACGGGCGAGGTCTTCATCAACGAAATCAACACCATGCCCGGTTTCACCGCCACCAGCATGTATCCCATGCTCTGGGCCGCCAGCGGCGTGCCGTTCCCGGAACTCGTCGATCGGCTGGTGAAACTGGCACTGGAGGAGCGATAGAGCGTGTAGCGTCATCGACCTACTCTTCCTCCTCGGATAGATCTTCTGTTTCCAGCAGATCGGCCTCGGTTTCTAGCAAGTCCTCCTCATCGTCATCGGTGGCTTCGCTGCCGCCGCCAACGGCCACCAGGTCGATTTGCTGACGGTAGTAATCCACACTCTTGACCTGCACCTCGACGCGATCGCCCAGTCGATACTGCTTGCGATTCTTGCGGCCCACCAGCTTTTGCTGACGCGAGCGATATTCGTACCAGTCGTCTTTCAGGGAACT
Source organism: Thermoleptolyngbya oregonensis NK1-22 (assembly GCF_032705245.1). Lineage (GTDB taxonomy): Bacteria > Cyanobacteriota > Cyanobacteriia > Elainellales > Elainellaceae > Thermoleptolyngbya > Thermoleptolyngbya sichuanensis. The sequence goes on along the minus strand of NZ_CP053540.1, from coordinate 3,979,570 downwards.
GACGTGAACCAGCCCTTCCACCAGCAGTTCCTCAATTTCCACAAAGAAACCGTAGGACTGCACCCCCGTAATCAGCCCGTGGAAGGTTTCGCCGGTGCGCTCCTGCATATACTCGGCTTTTTTCAGCCCTTCCAGGTCAGATTCCGCCTCCTGCGCCAGCTTTTCGCGCTCGGTGAGGTGGTTGACGATGCTGTTGAAATATTCCTCTAGCTCGTCGTGAACCTCTGGCGGTAGCACCTTCCAGTCGATTGCGCCGTGACATTCGCTGCTAAACAGGTTCACCTTGTCCTTGGAGCGGGTAGATTTGCGATCGCGCCCATGCTCAAACACCGCGTGCAGCACCCGATGCACCAGCAGGTCAGGATAGCGGCGCAGCGGCGAGGTGAAGTGGGTATAGCCATTGTCCAGCGCCAGCCCAAAGTGAGTCCCCGGCGTGGTGCTATAGACCGCAGGCTTCAGCGTCTCCAGTAGCAGATAGGTCAGCACCCGCTCGGCATGAGACTCCGCAAATTGCTGCGTGAGTCGCTGATAATCGCGGGGATGGACGACCTCTTCGTCTTCAAGCTGGTATTCGATGTCCATGTTGTTCACCAGCTTTACCAATTCCTGCACGTCGGAGGGGTCGGGCGTGCGGTGAACCCGGTAGATGGCGGGAACCTGGAGGCATTGTAAATGCAGCGCCACCAGTTGATTCGCCAGCAGCATCAGTTCCGTTACGATCGTGCGGGCGGGCAGCAGCGACGACACCACCATTGCGCCCAGTTCGCCTTCGTCGTCGTATTGGAAATTGGTCGAGAGGAACTTGCCCAGTTCGGGGTTGTGTTCGTCCGGGAAGATGCTCTCCGGCAGGTTCAGGTCAAACGCGCCCCGCGCCAGCCGCTGCGCCGCTACGGCCTGGCTGATGGCAAACAGGTTGTCCACCAGTTCAAACACGGGTTCCAGGTGTTTTAGCTCCTTGGCAGAGGGCAGCGGGTAGCGGGCTTCGGCGGCGGCTTCTGGGTCGTCTCGCAGCAGCACCGCCTGGGCCTGCTGATAGTCGAGATGCTGATCTACCCGCACCACGCTGGGCTGAATCTCGAAATCCTGCACTTCGCCAGCCGCGTTCAGCGTCACCAGCACCGAAATCGCCAGACGGTCTTCACCGGGCAGCAGCGAACAGCAGCGGTGCAGATGTTCCGGCAGCATCGGCACGACGAGTTCTCCCAAAAAGACCGAAGTGCCGCGCTTCTGAGCTTCCAGATCGACGGGCGATCGCGCTGCGATGTAGTACGACACGTCGGCAATGTGAATCCCCAAGCGCCACTCGTCGTCGCCTACTTTTTCTACGCTCAGGGCATCGTCGATGGCTGGGCTATGGGGATGATCGGGCCCGTCGATTGTGACGGTCAACTGTTCCCGCAAATCCAGCCGCTTTTTCAAATCCGTTTTGCGGAGCTTGGTCGGGAGCGCTTTCGCAGCCTCTAGCACCGCTTCCGAAAACCCGCGCGGCAGGTCATGCTTGCAGCACACAATGTCGATATCCGAGGCCGCCTGGGCATCGCTGCCCAAAATCTGAGCCACTCGACCGATGGGCGGATGCTGACCCAGAGGATAGCGGGCAATTTCTACATGCACCAGTTGATCGACGGATTCCTCTAACGGTTCGCCGTCGGGCGTTAGCTCTAGCTCAAACAAGAGGCGATCGTCCAGCGGCAGGGCGCGATACTGCCCGTCCTCGGTTTTTTTCACCCGCGCCAGCACGGAGGAATTGGAGCGTTCTAAAATCAGCCGGACTTCGCCCTCTGGACTGCGGCGGCGGCTGCCCTCTTTGGTCACGCGCACCAAGACGCGATCGCCATTCCAGGCAGTATTCAACTGGCTCTCGCGGATGTAGATATCCTCCGACCCTTCAATATCCTGAATTGCAAAGCAAAAGCCCTTGCTAGAGCAGCGCAGTTTCCCTTCCACCACGTCATCCTCAAAGACGCGGCGATATTTTCCCCGCTCCTTAACCAAAATGCCGATTTTCTCCAGGGCATCCAGCGCAATTTGCAAACGGCGAAGGCTGGCATCATCTTCACAGTTCAGCTTTTTCTCCAAAACCTTGGGAGCGACCAGCTTGTCGTCTGGAAAGTTGGAGAGCAGTGAGGCGATCGAAAAGTCCATGTAGCGTCTTAATCCTTGCGTCTAGTCCTGGGAGGGGTGGGGTGCAACGTTGCCCGGTCGAAGCCCGCTTCGGCGTTCCAAGCAAAACGCCCGGCGGCGGCGGCAAACACGACCGAACGCTGTTAATGATAGTCCTCAAGCCTGATTAGCGGTCATTTCGTTCTGCATCTTGCGTCAACCGCATCGTGAAACGGGTTTGCAGTTTAGGAACCCACTCATGACCCGGAGATGGCATCCGCAGTATAGCGCTGGCGATGGCTACAGCCTATACAAGCCCTAGAGCAACTCTGATCCGAACCCATACGATGGATACGCAACTGCTGACGGGCGATCGCTGCGGCTGCGGCTGCGACCTGTGCAACGGCTTGCCAATCCAGTCCGGTTGCCAGTCCACTCAGGCTGCCCACGCTGCTCCAGAGATTCCAGACACTTTATTCCAGCTATTCCAGCTATTCCAGCTATTCCAGACATTTTGCAGGCTGGGTGCAAAACGGGCCGTCAGACTAAGAGCGCGATCCTAAGAGCGCGATCGCCCCTGGCATAAAACGTTCACTCGATAGCCGCCAGAATAGCCCAAGCCGAACAATCCCAGGCGTTTACCCAAGATGCTCAGCGCCAACATCACCCAATGCAGGGCGAGGAAAGCGTTGGCGCTTCAAACATACGCTCGCTCAGGTAGAGAACAGATGCAAACGTGGAAACTCCGTTGTTTTCCACATCTCACCTATTGTATTTATACTTTCCTATCAAGTCGCATGTGTCAAACAAATTTCGGGTGCTAATCTTGGGTGCTGGTCTTGGGTGCTGGTCTTGGGTACTGGTTCTGGGCGCTAATCTTAGGCGCTAGTCTTGGGCACTGCCCGATCCAGCAATCCTGTGGTTTGGGCATTCAGCGTTTTCCCGTCACCACATAGGCGACCCGCTTGCCAATATTGGTCGCATGATCCGCCATTCGCTCCAGGTAGCGGATCGCCAGCACCATTAGCACGTAGGGTTCAATCACGCCCTGCACATTGGTTTGGTGCGCCAGCAGGTCATACACCTCTTCATAGTCAGAATCCACCGCATCATCTCGATGCTTCACATCCAGCCCAGATTCAGCATCCAGGTTCGACAGCGCCGCTAGACTCATGGCCAGCATGGCCCGCGCCCGATCGGACATAATCTGGATTTGCCCCATGCAGGGATGGGTTGGGTAGGGAAATAGCTTAACGGCCACCTCACCCAGATCTTTGGCATAGTCGCCGATGCGCTCCAAATCTCGCACCAACTGCATCAGCGCACTCAGCAGCCGCAGGTCTTGCGTGACAGGCGACTGGAGCGCCATCAGCTTGACACAATCCTGCTCGATCTGTCGGTAAAACTGGTCGATTTGCTTGTCTTGAATGGCGATCTGTCGAGCGGCATCCAGATCGCGCTCAAACATCGCCTTTCGGGCCAGCAGACAGGAATGCTCTACCAGTGCGCCCATACGAAGTACGTCGCGCTGTAGCCCACGGATCTGCCGTTCAAAATTTGCTCGCGTTGTTCTTGAAACATCCAAGGGCGTAAACCAACCTTTAATCGGCGAATGCTAATCGGCCATGCTTTCCCAGATGGAGAATCCGCTTGTAATAGAGCAGTATAGCTATCCCTGTCAGTTCTGCCAGTTTAGTAGCACACCAGCCCTGCGTTGCAGTTGCACCCCCATTTACTGCTCGACTCACTCCAGCCTTGATGGATTAAGGCTTTGAGGCAGCCGTAAACAGCCTATTACGCCTTGTTACACGTTGTAACTGGAGGAACAGGTCTGTTCGGGAGACAGGGGAATGGCAGATGGGAAATGGGGGGCGATCGCCTCCAAACTTCCTCCGAACTTCCTCCAAACTTCAGCCAACTGCCAAGCTACACCCAGCGTAACCCCCACATCGGCTGTCATGCCAGCGGCAGCCCTGTCAGGCACTTTTTCGGGCAGCCCTTTCAGGCGATTTGGGCTTCTTCTTCCTGATTACTCGGAAAACGCGAGGCCTAGCAGGAACTGACTCGCAGGGTCTATGTCAGGGTTTATGTATTAAGGAGTGCGATAGGCGGTTAACCTATGAATCAGATGAGCTAATTTCACAAAACTTCATTCTTGCGGCTAGGTGGCTTATACTACCGAAGGATACTTATCGAGGAGTGAACGTATCATGTCGGAGGCCGTTAAGCCCCTGACAATCGCGACCGTCCCGAGAGAGCTTCTCGGCCCACCCGGCAAATTCAACCCAACCCTGCTCATCTTTCTGCTTGCAGTGGTTCTGGCAACGCTTTCGGTTTGTGGGTACTGGCGCTGGCATTGGCTGGGGTGGGTGTGCTTTGTGCTGAATGTCGTGGCGCTGCACCTAGTGGGAACCGTGATTCACGACGCATCGCACAACGTCGCGCACCGAAATCGCGTGATGAATGCGGTGCTGGGTCATGGCAGTGCGCTCATGCTGGGGTTCTCGTTCCCGGTTTTTACGCGAGTGCATATGCAGCACCACGCAAACGTGAATGACCCAGAGAATGACCCCGACCATTTCGTGTCTACGGGCGGACCACTGTGGCTGATTGCTGCACGATTCTTCTATCACGAGATTTTCTTCTTCAAGCGGAAGCTCTGGCGCAAGTACGAGCTTCTGGAATGGTTTCTAGCCCGCCTCACGGTTGCGCTGCTGATCTATTACGCGGTGCAGTATGGGTTTCTGAGCTACTTGATGAACTTCTGGTTTTCTCCGGCGCTGGTCGTAGGGCTGGCTTTGGGGCTGTTCTTTGACTATCTGCCCCACCGCCCGTTCCAGGAGCGCAACCGCTGGAAAAATGCGCGGGTTTACCCTGGGGCGCTGCTGAACGTGCTGATCATGGGCCAGAATTATCACCTGATTCATCACCTCTGGCCGTCGATCCCCTGGTACAACTACCAGGCGGCGTATTATGCGACCCGGCCGCTGCTGGACGCGAAGGGCTGTCACCAGTCCCTTGGGCTGCTCAAGGTGAAGGATTTTCTGAACTTTGTCTACGATCTGTTTTTGGGCATTCGCTTTCATCATGGAGCCGCTCATGCTAGCGAGGCTCCCAAGGCTCCTGAAGTCGGAGGAGCCGTCTTAGCCGACTCCGCTCAGGATCGGGGGCTAAGTGAAGGGGAGGATCTTTCGGAAAGCCCGTCCCTGGCTACAACGCCCCGCTAGCTTGTTGGATGTTGGCAAAGCTGGCAATGCTCGAAGGATAATAATTTTGGAAATAGGGATGGGTAGCGTCGTTCGCCGCCCATCCTGACGTTTTTAGGACTAGTTTTTAGGACTAGTTTTTAGGACTAGTTTTTAGGACTAGTTTTTAGGACTAGTTTTTAGGACTACCGTGAACTGTTCGGCAGAGCCGTAACGCACTGTTCCGTGGGGTTTTGATGCGCTACCTGGCGCTAACCCATTTCCGCTAGACTGCCTGCACGTTTGTCTAGAGGCGCGGGTTGGTTTGGAGCAACTGCTGGAGATCGCTGGCGGAGAGCGGTGGTCTGAAGCGGTTTCCCTGGGCCGCGTAGCAGCCGATTTGCCGCAACAGGCTGAGCTGAGTGTCGGTTTCTACCCCTTCGGCGATCGCCCGCGTTTGGAGAGACTGGGCGATCGCCACAATCGCTTTTGCAATGGACAGCGCATCCTCGTCTTCTCCCAGATCGGCTACAAAGGTGCGGTCGATTTTCACGCAGTCGAGGGGCAGTTGTCGCAGATGATAAAGCGAGGAATAGCCTGTGCCAAAGTCATCCAGGGCCAGTTGCACCCCTAGCTGCTGAAGCTGCTGCATAGTTTTTCCATCAACGCCCCGATTTTCGTGCAGCGTTGCCTCGGTGATGTCTAGCACCAAAAGATGCGGATCGAACCCGGTTTGTGTCGTCGCCTGGGCGATCGCCTTTGGCAGGTCGAGCTTGCGAAACTGACGCGCCGACAGGTTGATTGACAGCTTCATGCCGGGATGCCCGGCCTCTTTCCACCGCACAGCGCACGCGCAGGCCGTCTTCAGCACCCACTCGCCAATTTTCACGATCCAGTCTGTTTCTTCTGCGACCGCCAAAAATTGGGCAGGATGCACCATGCCCACGTCGGGATGCTGCCAGCGTATCAGCGCTTCTGCCCCGATGATGCGCCCGCTAATCAGGTTGACCTGGGGCTGGTACAGCAGGCGCAGTTCGTCCTGCTCGATCGCCCGTTCAATATGCTGGAGTACCCAGATGCGCTGGCTGTTCCAGGCATCGACTTCCAGGCTGTAGAACTGATAGCGGCCGGGCTGCCGATGGGCGGTTTGCAGGGCTTGGCGGGCATGTTCCGTCACTTCGCTGGCGGTAGCTCCGTTGTCGGGGGCGAGGGCGATGCCAGCGCAAAGCTGGGGTTGCAAGGTGTCGTTGTCGATCAGGCAGGGTTCGTTCAGGCTGCTGAGTAGGGTTTGGGCTAGCGTGGCAGCATCGCGGCGGTGGGCGACGGACTGAAATACGCCAAAGGTGTTGCTGTTGAGTCGGGCGATCGCCTCTTCTGGGGAAATCGCCTCACGCAGGCGGTCTGCCGTCGCTGCGGCTAGGGATTCTGTCATCGCTCCGTCCAGCGGTGTACCGTCGGGCATACTGGCGTTGAGTTTGAGCAGCAGCAGCGCCACCAGCCCATCCGCCGATTCCAGATGCTCCTGAAGATGATGATGAAACAGGATGCGGTTGGCCAGTTGGGTTGTGGGGTCGCGGTAGGCAATTTGGTTGAGCCGATCAACGGCCTGCTTCATTTCCTGGATGTAGGGCTGGGTGATGCTGGCGTGTTTGCTCAGCCGAGTGGCGATCGCCTCCATCAGTTCTTGCCGGGTAAAGGGCTTGGTGAGATAGTCGTCTGCGCCCATCGCCATGCCCTGGCGGATATCCTGACGGTCTGCCTTGGCCGTGAGAAAGATAAACGGAATGCCCGCCGTTGCTGGATTTTGCTGGAGCTGGGTCAGCACTTCATAGCCGTCGCAGCCAGGCATCATGATGTCGCACAGGATCAGGTCTGGCCGGTGTCCTTGGGCGAGACTTAGCCCGGTTTGCCCTTCTGGAGCGGCGATCGCCTCGTAATTTTCTGCGCTCAGCATCTTTAGGAGCGCAGTGCGAATGGTTAAGTCATCCTCGATGACCAAGATCTTTGCCATAACTGAGCTGAAGGGCCTAAGTGAATGAGTGGGGTATGTTGTAGGTTGCTGCGAGTGGGTGACTGCGAGTGGATTCTTGGAGATGCACACCGGATGGGTTTGTGTCCAATCGGCTACTGCCTGTGCCGAAAGCGGTATCACAGCTTCGGCCCATGCAAAATGCTTGAACCGCGCAAGTGTTTTAGAGCAAATGTTTCAGAGCAAATGTTTTAGAGCAAATGTTCAACCAACGGCCTCGAACTAGAGCGATCGCCCGGTGGTTGCCCCGGTGGTTGCCCCGAATGATTGCCCCGGTGATTGCCCCGGTGATTGCCCCGGTGATTACTCTGGTCATTGCCCGATTCACCCCGATCGGCGATCGCCCAGTTTGGAGATTCAGCCCTGCTGAGAGCGGATTCATGGGTTACAGGCAGATTCAGATTTGTCCTTTAAGACTTCAATTCATGCTGAATGTTTAAGCATTCAGCGGTAGAAAACCAAAGGTTGAATAAAGGTTAAAATCGTCAGCCAAGTGTGGACTCGGACTCTCTCAGGATGCCCAAATTCCAGGCTTTTTAACGCTCTATCTGCTGGATTGCAGTGTTTTGTGAAAGGGCAGCGCGATCGCCACCTGAAGTCCTCCCTCAGGCAGATTTTCAAAGCTGATTTCGCCGCCGCACAAGTCCAGACATTGCTTGGCGATCGCCAGCCCCAGCCCAGTGCCGGGGGTCGTGCCGACGTTGCTGCCCCGATAGAACAGGTCACACAGTCGGGGCGGGTCTTGTGGGCTTAGCCCAATGCCCTCGTCCCGGACGGAAAACTGTATGCCTCCGGGGCGATCGCGCATCTCCAGCGTAATCTGGCTATGGGCAGGAGAATATTTGACCGCGTTCGACAGCACATTGAGCAACACCTGTCGCAAGAGCGCCTGATCGAGATAAACCTTGCGCTGGGTCAGGTGATTGATCAGTTCCCAGCGATGGCTGCGGCCGCCAGTGGTTTGACATTCGCTCACCAGCGCCTCACAAAAAGCTACCGGGTCAAACCAGGTGGGTGTAGGTCGCAGGTCGGTGGTATCCGCCCGATCTAGCAGCAGGATGTCGTCTAGCATTTGTGTCATCCGATGCACGGTTACCTGGATCAGCCGCAGTTGCTCTAGCCGATCGTCCTCCGTCCAGTGGCGACCGTAGTATTCCAGCATTTCCGCCGCCGTCAGAATCGCCGTCAGCGGCGTGCGAAATTCATGGGAGGTCATGGTGACAAAGTGCGATCGCAGTTCGCTGAGTTCTCGCTCTTTTTGCAGCGTTCTCAGAAGTTCGGTTTCCAGGCGCTTGCGATCGCTCGTCTCCCGCTGAATCGCAATCCAGTGGGTATACCAGCCATTGGCATTGGCCACAGGCACCAAGCTCATTTCAACCCAAAATTCGCTGCCGTCTTTGCGATAGTTTAGCAGTTCCACCAGCGCGGGCTGCCATCGCCGCAGCGACTCCTTTAAGCGATCAAGGGCAGCCCGATCGGTCTTGGGCCCCTGTAGGATACGCGGTGTTTTGCCAATTACCTCATCAGGCCGATAGCCCGTCATGCGGCAAAAGGCATCGTTAACGAATACAATTTTCGGGCCGGGCGCATCGAGCGGTTCTGCCTCTGTAATCACAATCGAGTCGTTGGCGTGAAGCACCACCGATTGCAGCAGATTGCACTGCGTATCGGGATCTTGCAGCGTCTGCAATAAAGCGTCTGGTAAATCAGTTTTCACAGGGAACCGGTCGAGAAGCTAATGGTAACTATTAGAGTTCCCCAGGGGTTACTAAAATCAATACCCAGTAACCAACTGAAAGATTTCGTTACGCACAATGATGAGATGCTGGGCGGGTCTCACAAATTTTGCGGATTGTCCCCTTGACAAGGTTTGCGATCGCCCTGCTGAACTAGCTCAAACACTTGACCGAGGGGACGAGTAGGGCTGTCCGTCTTTGTGGAAAAAGATCCAGCCCGCGTCCCCCGCAGCGGCAACCAAATCATCGTCGGGATAGGTAACCTGGTCGTCTGGCGTGCGATCGCCCACTTCGAGATACGTTGCCAGGGCCGCCGAGCGGTTCACCAGATGATGCCCGTTTGCCTCACCTGCGGGAAAACCCGCCGCCATTCCTGCCTTCAGCACTTGTTCGCCTGCATTAGTAATCAGCACTACTTCACCCGTCAGCACGTAGATAAACTCATCCTGGCGCTGATGCCAGTGGCGCAACGCCGACATTGCTCCTGGCTCCAGTGCTACCCAGTTCACCCCAAAGTTTTTTAGCCCCGCTGCATCTCCCAAGCGGCGCTTGCTGCGGCCTGCCAACCGCGCCTTAAACGGTTCTGGATAGACGGTTCCAGTTTTTGCAGGAACCTGCTCAGGGTCGATGTGCATAGATGCAGAATTAGACGCAGGGTTAAGTTGAGGCGACTTGGAAAGATTGGAAAGCCCAGACACTCCTCAGGCAAGGACTGAAAAGTATCTGGGGATGTGGAGCATGAGTAGCAAGGCTCATGCAAGAGAGGAAGGTGTCCTTATACTGCCTGTCTCGCGACAAGGGTGGAATCACCCGAAGGGAGGATTTCAGTTGGATGGGGGCAGCGGCGCATCGGGCGATTCGGGGGTGGGGGCGCGACCCTCTCGCACGTCGGCAATTTCAGCAGCGGTCATGGGTTCATCCGTTAGCAGATAGACCGTGCCCTGGTTAAATGTCGAAATGACGTTGACATAGTAGGGCGGCCCGTCGGGAGGGGTTACTCGATACAGGCTAGAACCCGTGTCGTCGGCTGGCTCTAGTCGCTGAGTTTGATAGCCCTGCTCTTGGAGCGTGGCTTGTAGATCGCGGGCGATCGCCTGCACGGGTCGCCCATCTACATCCGACAGCCGCCAACAGCTCAGAAACCCATTGCAGTTGTTGCTTGCCCCCGCTGGATGGGGAAAGTTTGCGTAGGGAACTGGGCTGGGCGGCTCCTGAACCTGGGATAACACTTCGGGGCTGGGCGTGGGCAACGGAGTCGGGCTGGGGGCTGGGGTCAAGGCGGCAGTGGGTTCTGGTGAGGCGGCGGGTGCGGCAGGGCTGGCAGTTGGGGCTGGGGTCGGCTGGGGCGACGGCGCAGGAACCGGGGCGGGGGCGGGCGATTCGCGCAGCGATTCCTGCGGGAATCTTGCTGTGGCAGGCGGACGCGGCACGGCAACCCGTTCGGGCCTAGGCACAGGGGCGGGCGTTGCGATCGGCGAGGGAGACAGCGGAGCCACTGGCGGCGTGACCGAAGGAGTCATCACTGGGGTAGGCGATAGGGAAACCGAAAGCTCTGGCGGGTCAGGGGCTGAGTTGTCCGATTCTAGAGATTGAGATGGATCGGCTCCGGATCCCCCCGGCAGCAGCGGCAGCACCAGTAGCCCCGCGTGCAGCACTAGCGACATCAGCAGCCACGGGCGAAACAGAACCCGCATCAGTGCTGGCATATCGCGCTGGGTGCGGGTTTTAGGCATGGGAAGGGTGACAGACACAGGCAGCAGGTAGATACGACAAATCCGTTGCAGATATTTGTTTGCAGATATTCGTTGCAGATACAGGCACAGATACAGGCGCAGACTGAGAGGCGATCGCAGGTAAATCCGCAGACTGCCGTAAAACGGTCTGCAAGCTAATGATAATCTTTATGGCTTGCTGTAGGAACTAATCGAAAAATATTAGAAACTCTTCTGGAAGGATGCGGGCTTGATTCTTGACAAGAAGCGCATAGTGAGGCACATACTTTCAACTCGCTGAAAAACTTGCTTTGTAATAAAGTGCATCTACCGAGTTCATTTTTAGAGATCAATTGAGAATTGATTGCATTAAGTGTACAATACAGTCTGTTTTTGGGCGAGGCCTAGCGTTCTCGAAGGACACTTCATCTAAGACAGACCTTAGGGAACGAGTCAGTTGAAAGACTAGGCAGGAAAAGCCAGGTAGAGAGACTGCTTGTTAACTTGCCTGATTTCAAACCACAGATAGAAAAGCCTTGGCCCAACGCCTGACATAGCCCTCATAAATCTCTGTTCATCTTTTAGGAGCAAAAGTCCTCATGGGAAAAATGACTCGGCGAGTGTTTATCGCCACAGGTAGCGCCCTAGCCGCCGCCACTGTTGGGCAGTTTGGCCGCCGTGCGTCCGCTCAACAAAGTCGGGGGGTCGTGAATCTCTATTCGTCTCGCCACTATGACACCGACGATGCGCTCTACCAGAGCTTTGCCGAAGCCACGGGCTTTCGGGTCAACCTGGTAGAGGCCGAAGCAGATCAGCTTATTGAGCGGATCAAGAGTGAAGGGGCAAATAGCCCTGCGGATGTGCTGATCACGGTAGACGCTGGCCGTCTCTGGCGGGCCCAGGAAGAGGGTTTATTGCAGCCGATTCGGTCGAGTGTGCTAGATTCAGCGATTCCGGGCTACTTGCGGGAGCCGGATGGCCATTGGTTTGGGTTGACCAAGCGGGCACGGGTTTTGTTCTACAGCAAGGAGCGTGTAAATCCGGCCGATCTCTCTACTTACGAAGATTTGACCAACTCCAAGTGGCGCGGCAAGATTTTGACGCGATCTTCGACCCATGTGTATAACCAATCGCTTACAGGGTCGATCCTGCACGCGCATGGGCCGCGGGAAACGGAAGCCTGGGTGCGGGGACTAGTGGCCAACTTTGCCCGACAGCCTGAGGGTAACGACACGGCTCAGATGCGAGCAGTGGCAGCAGGGCAAGGCGATATTGCGATCGCCAACACTTACTATCTTGCCCGTCTGATTAAATCCAGCGAGCCTGCGGATCAGGACGTGGTGAACAAGGTGGGTATTTTCTTCCCCAATCAGCGCGATCGCGGCGTTCACATCAACATCAGTGGCGCGGGTGTGCTGAGAACTGCCAAGAATCGGGAAGGTGCAATCCGGTTCATCGAACACCTAGCTAGCCCCCAGGCTCAGGAAATGTTTGCTAAGGGCAACAATGAATATCCCGTGCTGTCGGGTGTGGCGCTGGATTCAGTAGTTGCGGGCTTTGGCAGTTTCAAAGAGGATAGCTTGAACGCAGCGATCTACGGACGCAACAACGCCGAAGCGCTGCGGATCATGGATCGGGGCGGCTGGAAATAGGGGTTTTTGAACTCCAAGCAGGCAGTTTGCAGGTTGTGCTGACTGTCTGCTATGGCTCAGCCCAGCGGCGCAGCAGGTTGGCATGGCATTTCGTAATCTGGTCAAATTCTGGCGTTTTGCCGTGCTGCCGAAACAGGGATTGGCGGGCGGTATCTAGCTCAAACAGCAGCTCGCGATCGCCCGCATTCCTGACCAAGCTTTGCACCCAGGTTACCGCCACTAGCCGCGTGCCCCGCGTCACGGGTGCTACCCGATGCAGTGTTGTGGCGGGATACAGCACCATTGCTCCTGCTGCCAGCTTAAACGGGTGATGCCCCAGCGTGTCTTCGATGACCAGTTCTCCACCCTCATAGTCGTCTGGCGAATTAAGAAATAGCGTGAGCGACAGATCCGTTCGCATCAGGTCTGTTTGTTGGGAATTGCTGGGTAAAAGGGCGCTCCCACCCATCAGGGCATTGTCTACATGAGTCCCATAGCCCATGCCCACGTCATAGCGGCTAATCAGCGGCGGGCGGATGACTTTGGGATAGGCCGCCATTTGAAACAGGGCGTTGCGCCGCAGTGCCCCCAGAACGAGCGATCGCACGGTTTCTGCGATTTCTCCAGCTTCGAGTTGAGTATTGTGTTTGACCTGTTTGGCATACCAGCCAGCAGTCATTTTGCCATCTACAAATGAAGCTGCCTTTAATGCAGTGGCGATGGTTTCTAGCTCTTCATCGGTCAATACGGCATCAACGCAAAGGATCATGACAGCACCGGAGATGGGACGCGGTTTGGTTAAGGTTTGGCAACCCAGTGGGATTGCAGTTTGAGCATGAGGGAGAGACCCGGTTGAACGGGTTCAGGATGCTTTCGTTGCTTATTTGTTTCTTATTTGAAGATGATACAGGAGTCACTCGATTGAAAGCCCTTACGAATCAAGGCATGAACAGACAAATGAAGCTTTGGGTCAGCGTTGGTGCATTTGTGATTGCACAGGTTGGCCCCCAGGCGATCGCCAGTCTCACGCCTGAAGTGGTCAGCACGGAGGATCGTCCGATCGCCGCTCAGCTTCCTGCTGTTGCCCCGGCTCCGTTGAGTGTGGCTCAGGCGGGCGGCGAAGGCGGTGAAGGCGGCGAAGGCGGCGAAGGGATTGCGCCCCAGTCGGTCGGCTTTTGCGCTGCAATTGCTGTGGAGGGCGGTGGCGAAGGGGGCGAATCGGGTGCGGCACAGCCCGTAAGCAGCCCCGTGCGGGTGTATGGCGCGGCAACGGTGCCAGCCTCGCCCTTTGGCGATCGCCAGTTGCTTGCCAATTTCGTAGATACTGTGCTGCTGCCCACCTATGGCGAGTTGAACCGTGCTGCCCAGCGGCTAAATCGGGCGATCGCCCAGTTTGCTGCCCGCCCCACCCAGGCAAACTTGCAGGCTACCCGACAGGCCTGGCTGGCGGCTCGTTTGCCCTGGGAAAGCAGCGAAGCGTTTGCCTTTGGCCCGGCGGCATCGCTGGGTTATGACGCTGGACTGGATGACTGGCCGGTAAATGAAGTGGACGTACTGGCCATTTTGCAAAGCCGGGATGCCCTTACGCCTGAGTATTTGGAAACGCTGCAAACGTCTCAAAAAGGCTTTCATACCATCGAGTTTTTGCTGTTTGGGCAAAATAACGACAAGCGGCTGACAGATTTCACGCCCCGCGAGTTGGAATATTTGCAGTTAATCGGGGCAGATTTTGCAGCCACAGCTGAGAACTTGCTGGCAAGCTGGGCCGAGGGCGTGGAGGGCTATCCGGCCTATCGCAAAGAGTTTGTGGAGGCGGGCGATCGCAGCATCGCCTATTCCACGCCCCAAGCAGCAGCGACTGAACTAGTGCAGGGCATCATCGACATTCTGGATGAGTTGGGCGCGGTCAAAATTGGCGAAGCCCTGGATGCTCAGAATCCCTTCTTGCTGGAAAGCCGCTTTAGCCACAGTTCGCTTCAGGATTTTTACCAAAACCTCCGCAGCGTGGAGTTGACTTATTTTGCAGGCAGCGCCAGCCGCCCCGGCCGCCACAGCCTCAGCCGCTATGTCGCCAGCATTGATCCCAGCCTGGATACTCAGGTGCGGCAATATTTGCTGGCTGCGGAATCCGCGGTCAAGGCCATTCCGGGCCCCATCGAGACGACTCTCTGCGACCCGGCTGCAAAGCCTCGGATCGCGGCGGCGCGAGATTCGCTGCTGACGCTGCGAGGCGTGTTCGAGCAGTGGATTATGCCGCTGGTGCAGGAGTGATTTGAGCAATGGCTCGTTTGATGGCTTGTATTGCTGGGTTGCGTCGCGCCAAGGGGCGATTTGGGGCGATCGCCCTCCTTTCTGTCATGGCAGGCATACTGGCCTCGCTGCTGCTGCATGGCGCTGGCTGGGCCCAGTCGCCGCTGCTGCTGTCGGGAGGCGACACCACGGTTCAAAACCGCACCTCTCAGGGCTATTCGCAACCTGCGCCCAACCTCAGCCGCGAATGGCTGGCGTTACATCAAGTGGGCGATCGCCATTTTGAGGCCGCCTTTGTCACGCCGCCCGCCCCGGTCAATAGCGGACTGGGGCCGTTGTTTAACAACACGTCCTGCGCCGGGTGCCACATTCGAGATGGGCGGGGAATGCCTATTCCCGGACAGCTTTTGCTGCGGGTCAGCCTGCCTCGCCAGGGATTGCCCGATTCGCCAGAAGCCATGCTGCCTGCCCCGACCGAGGCTGCGCCGGTGCTGCAAGCCAACGCCCATCTGGAGGCTTCCGTCAGCCTAGGCAACGCGCCGCCTGTTCCGGGCATTGGCACGCAGATTCAGGATCAGGCAGTGTATGGTTACGTGCCCGAAGCGCGGGTCAAGCTGCGCTGGCAGGAGCAAGCCGGAACCTATGCCGACGGAACGCCCTACTCGTTGCGATCGCCCCAGTTTGAGATCACGCTACCCAGTGGCGATCCCCTACCGTCGCACATCCTCGTGTCGCCCCGCATCCCGTCGCCCGTATTTGGCACAGGCTTGCTAGAAGCCGTTCCCGAAGCAGAAATTCTGGCGTTGGCCGATCCGGACGACGGGGATGGGGACGGCATTTCGGGTCGCCCGAATGCTGTTTGGGATGTGGAACAACACGCTGAGGTGCTGGGACGCTTCGGCTGGAAAGCCAATAATCCCACGCTGCTTCAGCAAGGGGCCTCTGCCTATATCAACGATATGGGCGTGACCAATCCCCTATTTCCGGAACCCGACGGCTCCTACGAAATTGATGCCCACACGCTGAAGGCCAATACGGTCTACGTGCAAACGCTGGCAGTTCCCGCACCCACGCAGCGCCCAGATCCCCAGGTGCTGCAAGGAGAGCGCCTATTTAATACAGCCAATTGTGCGGGCTGCCATGTGCCAACGCTGCACACCGGGACGCACCAAGTTCCGGCGCTGGCAAACCAGACCATCCATCCCTATACCGATTTGTTGCTGCATGATTTGGGCGAAGGGCTGGCCGACCATCGTCCCGATTTTCGGGCCACGGGGCAGGAGTGGCGCACGCCGCCCTTGTGGGGGCTTGGGCTAGTGCAAACAGTTTTGCCCTATTCTGGCTATTTGCACGATGGTCGCGCCCGCACGCTAGCAGAAGCCATCCTGTGGCACGGGGGCGAGGCAGCATCCGCTCGTGAGGCATTTAGAACTATGCCAGAGGGCGATCGCGCTGCACTATTAAAGTTCCTCAATTCGCGCTAAGGCCGTTAAACTACTGGTACGGGAATCTCTTTACGGGAATCTCTTTACGGGAATCTTTTTACGAGAATGTCCGCCTGTCACCAGCCTGGGTTTAGGCTTAGTCTTGGAATCTGGCAAAGAAATTTGGCAAAGAAATTTGGCGATTGAGGGAGGAAGTTGGCGTGAGTGAAGCCTCAAGTCAGGCATCAGGTCAGGCATCAGGTCAGACACTGGTGCGGGTTTTGATCGTAGAAGATGATCCCATGATGCAACTGGGGCTGGAACAGTCTTTGAGCAACCAGCCAGGTATCCAGGTCGTGGGGCGAGCGGATGATGGCTACTTTGCGGTAGAGGAGGCGCTAAAACTTAAGCCTGACATTGTGGTGATGGACATCGGGCTGCCCCGTATGGACGGCATCGCCGCGACGCAAAAGATTAAGGAATCCCTGCCCGACGTGCGGATCGTCATGCTCACGTCGCACACCACCGAAAACGAGGTGATCGCGGCGCTGTCAGCCGGAGCCGATGCCTACTGCGTCAAAGGAACGACCGTCGAGCGACTGCTGGCGGCCATTGAGGCTGCGCGAGAAGGTGCCAGCTATCTCGACCCGCTGGTGGCCCGACTGGTGATGGATCATCTCAAATCGCCTACCAGTGCCGCAGATGCGATCGCCGTTGGCCAGCTTTCCCAGCGAGAGCTAGAGGTTCTAAAGCTGATGGTCGAAGGGCGGAGCAATCCTGAAATCGCCACTGCGCTATACCTTAGCCCTAACACGGTGAAAACCCATGTACGCGGCATTATGAACAAGCTGGCGGTGGATGATCGCGTGCAGGCTGCGGTCGTGGCCCTTAGGGCTGGCCTGGTGTAGCAAATTTGATACTTAAGATTGCTGAAATCACCCGATTGTAGGATGTCACCTCATGATATTAAGATTCAATATCCAGATACTTGCTCTTGAGAGCAAATACCTCCAGAGAATGAGGGCCAATTTTTGTCTGGCTGGCTAGAATCATCGGTATGCACACCTCGTAATCTGCCTGTATAAAGCGGCTTCACACTTTATTAGCGAGGAGTGTACAAGCGAGGACTGTGTTTTTGTTCTACTCGATGATTGGGGTCGCAGATGAGATTGTACTGAGTCACTTTAAGTACAGCCGCTCTGTGGATATTGCCGATAAACTTGTGACACTAAAGCGGGTTTTTTGGAACTGTCTGAGAATTAAACGCTGTCTACTTAAACGTTGGCTACAACAATGGGCAAACTGCGATCGCCCTCATCCGTCTTCCCTCCTGTGGTCTTTGTCTATGCCTGTAGTTTTGGCAGGCGACGTGCTTTTAGGTCCTAGAGCGCATTGGCAAAGGCGAGCGTACTCCCACTGGTCTCTTTTAGCGAGACTTCACTCTTCCGACGTATCTTTAGGCTCTCTCAGGAGAGTTGTCCACAACCCTAGTTTTGCGTGATTGGGCTGAGCCTTATGACAACCACACTCGACGAAATCTACAAGTTCTTCAAGAATCCGCCACCGTTCTACCTAAACAAGGAATTGGCGGTGTGCTATGTGCTGTCTGTGCTGCTCAAGCAGGACTCCTACGGCACGGAACTCATTAGCCTGCTAGAGACGGAATATCCGGCCTATCGGCTGTCGGATACAGTCCTCTACAGCGCCCTCAAGTTTCTGGAAGATGGAGCCGCTGTGATCGGCTACTGGAAAAAGGTAGAAGGTCGGGGTCGCCCTCGCCGGATGTATCAAATTACCCCGGAATGGCGCGATCGCGCTGAGGAACTATCCCGCCTGTGGGAAAGCTACACCCAGAACAACGCCACTGTTCCCGTGGGCGTATCCGACTAATTCAGCAGAGCATCCCGTCGCTGTGTAGGGGTCTGATGGGTTGACTGATGATGAATTGATTGATGATAAGTTGATCGATCTCGTTCAGCTTATGTCTTAGTCAGGCAATCATCATTACCCCTGCGATTTCTACTTCAGATCTCTTACGCATTCCGCCTGGTTGCGAGAATGGTTGCAGAGTGGCTGCACAGACGGCTACTCTGCTTTTGCATTTGTTTTGATGCTGAGCCACTCGACCCTAACTGCGAACTGCGACCAAATCACCCATCGAGGCACAATCTTTCGTACATTAAAGGGGGTGGCTTTAACCCCACAGCAATGTCCCTAGAGAGAGCCTGGCTAAGGTGTATGGAACTTCCGGTCTTGTCGTCTACTGCGCTGCTGACCGTATTACTCGCAATAGGTTTATTTTTCTTTATTCGAGCTTCTACCAAAGATCGGATTGAGGTGGCGAGGCTGGTGGGCGATCGCCCAGAGGAAGACCTACTCGAAGCCATCCAGCAATACTTTACCCAGCGGGCCTATCGCATCGCCGCCGTAGATGCCGCCCAGAACCAAGTGACCTATGAGGGGCTGGTTCGCGCCAGCACATTTCTCGCCATTTTCCTCTCGGCGCTTGCGGCTGTGGGGCTGCTGTGCCTGTCCCTCGTCCTCTCGTTTCTGTTTCCCACGGTCGGCAACCTGTTTTTAGGATTGGTGCTGCTGGCTCCGCTGGCGGGGGTATTCTACTGGAAAAAGTCCACCCGGTCTGAGCAAGTATCCCTGAGAATTACTGAGCCAGGCCCAGAGGTCGATCTCGAAATTCGTGGGCCGCTGCTCGTGGTGACTGGGCATCGTGACGAGCTAGCTGAATTTCAGCAAGCCCTGCGGCTGATGCCACTGAGCGAATAGCTCAAGCGAATCCCTCATCCAAACGGAATTGGGATCAGCATTTACAGTTAAGCGTCTGTGATTTAAGCGTCTGTAGATTTAAGCGTCTGTATTTAAGCGTCTGTGATTTGGCTGCCCACCTACTGCCAATACTCATCTGCCAATACTCATTAAGTTTCTGTTGAGTCTCCGCCCCCCGAAACTCCTCTCCCCCAGCCGCGTTCTGTGAATCTTTCGTCGCTGACTCAACGCCTCCACCAACTGTCCAGCGTATTTCGGGAAGCCCTCTTCCCCTCAGACCTTGGCAACGAAGATCCTGCCTATCTGGAGTGGCAGCAGGGCTTTATGCGGCGACGGCTGAGTTTGTCGCTGCGAATTGGGATTCTGGCTTATCTCACGTTTATTCTGCTGCGGGTGCTTTTGGTTTTGGTCAATCGCAGCACGGTTCCCCCAAGCTGGTTTGCGATGGCGGGTGCATCCCTGTTGGGGCTGGTGCTGTGCCTGATTCTCCATCGGAGCAAGATTGGGCGGCGCTATCCAGCGCTGATTTTTTTGGGCTGTTCCTGGTCGATTACGTTGATCGAGCAAATTTGGGCAACGCTGCGAGGCGTGGCGTTTCCCGGTGTGTTCGCCTGGACGCTGGTGTTTTTGGTGCAGGCGACGCTGTTGCCCGTGCGCTGGCCGCTACATTTGGTGGCTCAGGTCGGCTTGCTGGGCTATTACCTGATTGTGAACTCGCTGCTGGGGCTGAATGAGGCTGCGGGGTCAAGGTGGGACGCAACGCTGTGGCTCTATTTGCTCTGGTTTTGCGGGATTTGTAACCTGTCGGTGTTTCTCTATGAGCAGTTGCAGCGGGCAGAGTTTCGGGCGCGGCGGGCGCTGGAGGCAGAGCAAGAAAAGTCAGAGCGACTGCTGCTGAACATTTTGCCGGAGTCGGTCGCGCGGCAGTTAAAACAAGACCAGCGCACGATCGCCGAGCATTTTCCCGAAGTGACGGTGCTGTTCGCCGATATTGTCGGGTTTACGGAACTGTCGGCGGGCGTGCCGCCAGAGGAGATGGTGCGGCTGCTGAATCAGGTGTTTTCCAAATTTGACCTGCTGGCAGAGCAGCACGGGCTGGAGAAAATCAAAACCATTGGCGATTCTTATATGGTGGTTGGCGGGCTGCCCGTAGAGCGGGCCGACCATCTAGAGGCGATCGCCAATATGGCGCTGGACATGCAGCGGGCGATCGCCCAGTTCAAAACGCCAAACAACACGCCGTTTAACATGCGGATTGGCATTAACACGGGCCCCGTCGTGGCGGGCGTAATTGGCGTGAAAAAATTTATCTACGATCTCTGGGGCGACACGGTGAACACCGCCAGCCGCATGGAGTCGCAGGGGCTTCCGGGCATGATCCAGGTGACGGAGGCGGTGTATGTCCGGCTGTGCGATCGCTACGAATTCAAAGAACGCGGCACGATTTACGTGAAGGGCAAAGGGCAGATGAAAACCTACCTGCTCCTGCGCCATGCGGATTAGGCTGGCTTAACGATTCAATCTGGATCGTCTCAATCTGGATCGTCTCAATCTGGCTTGCCCAGTTTGCCCAGTCATCCAAAATCGCCAATCCAAAATTTAAAACCGCCCTCATCGCAATTCATGCAGCACTCGCAGCAGCAGCGCCGTTTCCTCCTCTGGGGCACGAGACACCAGCCTGCGGCGCGAATAGAGGAAAAAATAAGCCAGCAGGATGGCGATTACTACTAGCACTCCCCGAATCCCGGGGCGATAGTTTGGATCGGCCAGGCTGGCCACCAGCGCCACGATAGAGAGAATCAGCCCTACCCACGCGCCTGCCGACCCCAGGGGGCTGAGGTAGGGACGATAGAGTTCTGGGCGATCGCGCTTGAGCTTGAGGTAGCTGGCGAACACCAGCATGTAAGACAGCACCGCGCCAAAGACGACCATATTCAATAGTGCCGGGCCGATGGCCTGACCCGCCAGTTCAATCAGCCCGATGCAGAGTAGCCCCACCGCCGCCCCCACCAGCAGGGCGATCGCCGGGGTCCGATATTGGCTAGTGACGGAAATCCAGCGCGGCAGATAGCCCGCCCGCGACAGGGCAAACAGAGAGCGGCTGTAGGCGTAGATGACGGCGTGGAAACTGGCAATTAGCCCCGTCAGCGCCAGAAATGTGAGCGTGCGCGTGGCCACCGTGCCTTCGCCAAACACGGCCCGCAGTCCGTCGGCCAGGGGGGCAGTGGTGCGGGCGATCGCCGCTGCGCCGACAAAGGTTTCGTTGGTATCCGCCGTCACCAGGGTCGCGGGCACGCCAGAATTCAGCACCAGCGTCAGCAGCGAAAAGCCCAGCAGCGTCGCAATGCCCCACAGCAAGGCGCGGGGAATGTCGCGGCGAGAGTCGGTCGCTTCCTCCGCCGACAGGGGCAACTGCTCGATCGCCAAAAAGAACCAGATGGCGTAGGGAATTGCGCCAAAAATGCCGCCGACCCCGTTGGGCAACCAGGCGGGATTTCCCTCAGTAGGGGCAATATTCAGCAGCAGCCCCGGCTGGAACTTGCCGCTCAGCACTGCCCCCAGGTAGAAATCTACCAGCACGGCTAGGGCGATCACCGTGAACACCAGCCCCACCTTCAGGCTGGGTTCAACGCCCAGAATATTGATGCCGACAAATATGGCGTAGAACAGCAGCCACCAGATGGGCGGCGGCACGGCGGGAAACAGGCTGTTCAAATACGCGCCGATGAAAAACGCAATCAGCGCTGGCGTAATCAGGTACTCGATCAAATCGGTGATGCCCGACAAAAAGCCGCCCAGCGGCCCAAAGGCATGGCGCACAAAGGAGTAGAAGCCGCCCGCGTGGGGCAATGCCGCAGACAGTTCCGCAATCGTGTAGACCAGGCAAATGTAGAGAACTGCCGTGAGCAGGGTGGCGATCGCCATGCCGCCAAAGCCGCCAGCCGCCAGCCCAAAATTCCATCCTGAAAAATTGCCCGAAATGACCGCGCCCACCCCCAGCGCCCACAGCAGCCCCCAGCCCACGCTGCGGCGGAGCTGTCGCTTCTGAAAATAGGCCGCCTCGACGGGTTCATAGCTCACCCAAGCCTCCAGCGCTCCCTCGTCTGCGGGATGTCCTGGATTTCGATCGGTTGGAATTTGACCTGCCATCCCTGCCTCACAAAACGTGTCCACAGCGATTTAATACCACACAAGCGGGGATGGCGCGAGTTCGCAGCAATCTTGCGCCGCATTCCGACTTGCGCCGCATTCCAAAAAGACAAGGTCGGTGCAGCGGCACTCTTGCAGCAAAAGAGTTTCCTGGAATTCTTCAGCGCTGGAATTCTTTATAATTTGGGCGATCGCCCCAGAGAAATCGGCGCTATGCTTTGGAGTTGTGAATTTGCAAGCAGGCAGGGCAATGGTGAGGAGTGATTCGGCAATGAGCAATTCGGCGAACAACGTTTCTTCAGACAGGGGTTCTCTGCACAGCATAGTTCGAGGCACGGTTCAAGGCACAGTTCAGCATGGATTTCGACTAGGGCGCGTTGCCTGGGCGATCGCAGGCAGTGTAGGACTGCTGATGGCAAGCTGCGGCAGAGGCTCTGCGCCTGAGGCAGCCAACCCAGACCCCGCAGCAGACCTTGTTGCCGAATCGCCCATCGCCGAGGGTTCCGCAGACACAACACCCACGGCAACCCCATCTGAAATGTTTGCCTCGCCCACTGTGCCCGTTGCCCCCAGCGCCGCTGCCACCAAGCCCCTACCGCCGGGAGAACTGGCCACCGGGCTGATTTCCTCGACCACTGTGCCCAGCCGCCTACCCCAGGTCAGCGCGGGTCGTAGCGACCCGTTTGCGTCGCTGGGCGAAACGCCCGTGGTGATTCGGCAGCCCGCCATTCCGCCTGTGCCGCCGGAGGATCGCCCGATTGTGGCGGAGCTACCCCAGCCCCAAGTCCTCCCTGAACTGCCTGCGCTGGTGCCTGTGCCCGCCGTACCGCCCGCGATCGCCGTTGCTGCTGCCCCACCTGCCGTTTTGCCTGTGCCCGCTGCGCCCCCCGTCAGCATTCCCCAGAGCATCCAGATCAGTGGCGCGATGGAAATGGGCGGTCGCTACAGCATTATCGTCGAAGTGCCGGGAGAAGGGAGCCGCTATGCGTCGGTGGGCGATCGCCTCGCGGGTGGCACAGTGCTAATTAAGCGGGTAGAAATGAATGGCCAAGAACCCCGCGTGATTTTGGAACACAATGGACAAGAGATTGTCCGCACGGTGGGCGATCGCACGGCGCTGCTGAGCTATCGTTAAAGTATCCAGAAAGTATCCAGAAAAAAGTATCCAGAAGGTATCCAGTCATCACAAGCGCCAGTCATCAAAGGCGTTCAGGTTCCGACGCTTAGCGTTCAAGCATTCAGCATTCAAGCATCACGTTCGAGCATCACGTTCAAGCCTTCAACCCTGTACCTGCCGCCCGGAGTGTCGCCCATGATGCCAGGTCTAAATTCGCCGGATAGCGGGCATTCCAAGCGATCGCCCATGAGTTCCCAGAAGGCTGGCCCACGGACTCGACCGCTCGATTTTGGCGATCGCTACACCTGTCCTGTCTGTCGGCATGGCGAAATCACTGGGCTAGCGCTGATGGATGCCTTCGCCTGCAACTTTTGTCGGCATATTTTTACGGCAAATCTGGCAGATCAGTCGGTGCAGGTGGCAGACAGCGTACAGCCCATGACCTGGCGCTGGACGGGCTGGAACTGGCAATCTGCTTATCAAACGGACCCTAACCTCACGGCCTTTATCTGGCTGGTGGCGGTGGTGCTGGTGGTGCTGCCCACAGGCATCGTCTGGCTGTCGTCTTATACCTTTCCGCCGCTGCCCGGTAGCCCCTGGGCATGGTTTCCGGTGGTCTGGGTCAGCATTACGTTTACCGCCCACCTGCTGATGGTGGCCTGGCTGCTAGCAGAGCATTACCAGTTTCCGCCCTATGTCTCTAGCAAGGTGCGGATGCGGCATTTTCTCAATCGGTTTTAGAGGGTGTTTGAAAAGGTATCGCCTGTAATGTTAACCACTCAGAGATCCCCCCTAGCCCCCCTTAAAAAGGGGGGAAACCGCCTTAAAGTCCCCCTTTTTAAGGGGGATTTAGGGGGATCTTGCACGCTTTGCTACAAACAGTAGGACTTTTCAAACATCCTCTTAGGTTGGTTCTAGAGAAAGCTGAAGGGCAGCAGGTTAATGGGTGCCTGAGATCCTGGACTGGGCTGGCTGGCGGGGAATCAGGGCGATCGCCCTCCGCCAAGCTGCCGAAGAAAGTTCAGCCAAAGTTTAGCTACCGTGGGGCGTGGAGTCACCCGGTCGGGGGAATTTGGGGTATTTGAAGATTTGAGAAGCTAGAAGCAGTGACCCGCTGGGCAGCATAGGGTTATGATCGAAGAAAAGTTCTGTATCTATAGCTACAGATCGTCCTGCGGATACAGGTATAGAACTTTCCGCTTTGGTAATTTCATTTAACATCGCTACCGCTGGAGAGATCCTTATGGCCCGCCAAAACCTCAAAGACACTAAGCAACCGCTGTCTCCAAAAGTGCCTGCAACCCCTCCGGCTGAAGAGTTTAACTTTGACGAGTGGGCGGGTGCTGTCAAGCAGCAGATGATTGCCTCCCTAAAGCGACGGGGTTCTGCTTGATTCATCGAGCCATTCGCTGGAATCAACTCGTTGGCATCAATTCGTTGGAATCATTGGAATCAATTTTTGGGTGAGCAAGACCGATAGATTTCCTGAGTCTAGACTTTCTGAATCTAGATTTTCTGAATCTGTAAGTCCGAATTAACCAGCTTGAATACACCGTCTCAATCGGGTTCTGGGTAGGGTCGTAGATGCGACGCTCTCGGAACCCGATTTTGGTCTGAAAGGGCGTGGATTGGGTTACGACAGGGACGGGATACCCGCTTGGCGGATGTCGCTTGATCCATTCTCCTCAGCAGCGCGACGAATGAAACTGCCGGAAACCCTTTAGGCACTTGATTCGCAATCCAAACTCACCAATCCAGAATCACCAATCCAAAATCCAAAATCCGATCCTACCCGATCGGGGGATAGGCCTGCCCAGTCTTGTAGCATATTGTAGTTTAAGTAGTATTGAAACACCCATGAATTTTACAGGCTAAAAGAGCGCGGTGAACCCTTGAGTTGCACTGCGCGGTTTTCTCACGACTTCACGCCATTTCCACAGAATTTCTAAAAACCGGAGGTGCAACCGATGTTTCTTGACTCTCAACCTTTACCCATTTCGGCGGCGATGCCCGATGTCGCTGCGCCGCCCCCAGACAAGGCTCTACCAGAGCGATCGCCCGCTGCCCCTGTTCAACCTGACGCAGCACCCGATTCGCTAGAGCATCAGCAACACATTCAAACCAGAGAGCTAGTTAACCGGCCCAGAGCCATTCACTATCAGCAGCGAAGACTGTTCTAGAGCCTGCATTTTAGCGTGATGCCTGACGTACCAGATGCGTGCGTTGATCAGGCTCTCAGGCATCCCTAATGCCCACCTTTTGGCTGAACTAGAACGGGCGCAGTTGGACGATTTCTTGTGGGCGCAGTCCACGAGAAATCGTCCAAAATCCAGAAAACTGATCGCAAGTGCGTCAGTCCTGTGAAAAAAGCCTGCTGGATGGATGGCGTTTTGTCTACCATCACCCGGAGTTTTTGACATGATGACTTTGACGGATCGCTCGGTCAGCAGCCAGGCCGACTATCAGCGCTTAGCGGATTTCCTTAATCTTTGCGAAGCCGCCACCTATCGCGAGTATTTCTTTACCGCCGAGGAGCTGGCCCACGATGCCACCCATCCCAGCTTTGATCCAGTGGGCGATCGCCGCCTGTGGGAAGACGCAACGGGTCAGTTGGTGGGTGTGGCTTCGCTTTGGGGCGCGAAGGAACCCATTGACGGCTTTCTAGAGCGTCATTTGTCGCTGCGGGTGCATCCCGACTGGCACAGCCGACTGGAACCCGAAATGCTGCGCTGGGGCGAAAGCCGCCTGCTGCAAATCGGCCAGGCCCGCTATCTGCCCTCCAAGCTCTATGTTCACAGCCGCGATACGGAGGGCGATCGCCTTTCTTGGGTTGAACGCAGCGGCTTTGAATACGAGCGTCGCTTTCTCACCGAAGCGCGATCGCTCCTCGACCCCATTCCCCCCGCGCAACTGCCCGCCGGGTTTCAGATCATCGACAATACCCGCCGCGTGCCTGCCCAAGACTGGGTGGATCTATACAACCAGACCTTTATCGACCACTGGGGGTTTCACCCGCTGACGGTGGAGCAGCATGAACATCGGCTGGGCGAGGCGGACTATCGACCCGATCTGGATCTGATCGCCGTGTCGCCTGATGGCACGCTGGCTGGCTTTTGCAGGTGCTACATCAGCATCCCCACCAACGCCCACTTTGGCCGTTGCGAAGGCTGGATTAGCTCGCTGGGAACTCGTCGTGGCTTTCGGCGAAGGGGCCTGGGGCGATCGCTCTTGCTTGCTGGTCTGCATCGGCTCAAAGCCGAAGGCATGGACACAGCACTGCTGGGCGTAGACACCCAAAACCCCAACGCTGCCTACGACCTCTACCACTCAGTCGGGTTTGCGCCCCAGTTTGCATGGTTAAGCTACGCGAAGGTGATGGGGTGACGGAGTGAGGAGGCGAGAAACGGAGAAAGAAAAAACGAAAAATGAAAAACGAAGAACGAAAACCGGAACCTCTTCGTTCTTCGTTCTTCGCTCTTCGTTCTTCCCTCTTCCCTCTTCCCTCTTCCCTCTTCCCTCTTCTCTCTTCCCTCTTCCTCCCTCCACCGCTGCCAAACAGTGCTACCATCACACTGCTCCGAACTTTATCGCTCCGAATGCTGTCTTTATCTGAGCTAAACGCAATGTCCCAGGAGGCGTTTGTAGCCGCACTGGGGGCAATTTTTGAAAATACTCCGGCGATCGCCGCCAAAGCGTGGCATCAGCGCCCCTTTGACACCGTAGACGACCTGCATCGGGCAATGGTCGAAGTCGTGCAGGCAGACAGCACCGAGGCGCAACTGGCGCTGTTGCGGGCGCATCCCGATCTGGGCAGCCGCGCCGCCATGGCCGAAGCCTCGGTACAGGAGCAGGCAAGCGCAGGGCTAGACCGCCTCTCGCCGGAGGAATACAGCCGCTTTCACCGGCTCAATCGAGCCTACACTGAGCAGTTTGGCTTTCCGTTTATCATTGCCGTGCGATCGCACACCAAAGCCAGCATTCTCGCTGCCTTTGAGGAACGGCTGCAAAACTCCCGCGCAGCCGAACTGCAAACTGCCCTCCAGGAAGTGTTCAAAATCGCCCGCTTTCGCCTCGATGCGACGGTTGGTGCAGAAGCGTGAACTGGGTTTTGGCGTTTCGGCAACGCTGATCAGTTCCAGTTGCGCTGTCTCGCGGTCGCAAAGCGGTTAGGCTGAAGATAAGCGTTTAGGAAACTTGCGATGTCTGATTCTGGGAAGACTGAGACCGCTACAAAGACCCCTCCAGAGCCGCTGCACCCAGGCGAGCCGCTGATTAATGAACCGATGCGCTCTCCTGCAACCCGCGACCTAGCTCAGTTTAGCGATCTGGAACTGGCGCAGGCGCTTTTGCAGCGAATGGCGATCGCCCCCAATGACTGGCATCGCCTCAAGGCAAACCGTAAGGCCCGCGCCCTGGAGCAGGCTTCTACCGCGCTGGTATATCTGCTGAAGGATCAGCCGGAAGAAGCGCTGGCGAGGTTGCAGCAGGCGGCGGGCTGGCTAGATCGGTCGATCTCGGCTCCGCCTTGTCCGACGCATGGGCGGTAGAGGAGGGCGGGGGAGATCTAGGGACGCGGAGCATTCCAGAATTGGGGTGCAGGGGATTGTCGGTAGCTGTAGTCTGTCGCTGTGATCTGCTGCTGTACCGTGTCGCTGTAGTCTATTGACGTGTTCAGTTGTGGAATTCGTTGAGTAGACTAGAGGCGATTCCCTTAGGGATCGCTTCGCGAATCGCCATTTCTAGATTCCATAACCTGGACTCTAAGCATCTAGAAAGCTCGGCATTCTTCTCCCAGTCTTAACCGCAAATTCCCCCCTCATCCCTGATCCCCGCAATCTATGTCTCAAGGGAAAAACGATATTGCTGCTCTTCTCGTCGCCCTGATGGTCACCGTTGGGCTAATCGGCGGCGGACTCTGGTTCTTTGGCAGGCAGTTTTTGAACGGCAATGGCAGCGGCGACTCGCCCATAGCCACCAGCCCCGATGCACCCGATCCCGCCTCACCGAACCCCGCTTCTCCGCCGCCTGCTGCGGGCGGTGCAACGAATCTCGATACTTCCGTCCCAGATCCGGCAGTGCTAACGATTGACGGCAGCGTGACAATGGTGTCGCTGATGAAACGGCTCCAGCTTGCCTATGCCCAGACCAATCCGGGCTTGCCGACGACCTACGGCGTACCCGACGGCCGCCCCAACGGAACGAATGCGGGAATTCAGAATCTCGCCAATGGCACCGTTGTCCTGGCGGCCAGCTCTCGCCCGTTGAACGCGGCGGAAGCCCAGTCAGGGCTGGTGGGGGTGCCGATCGCCCGTGATGCGCTGGCGGTGGTGGTGGGCAGAGACAACCCCTACACCGGCGGGCTGACTTTGGATCAGCTAAAGCGGATTTATCAGGGGCAGATTACCAACTGGTCGGAAGTGGGCGGCCCCAATGCGCCGATTAAAGTAATCAACCGCGCCAACGACAGCGGCACCCAGAGCTTCTTTAAGGACGTGGTGCTGCTGGGCGGCGACTTTGCGCCAGAGGGGCCCAATTTCACCACGCTGCCTCGCGACGAAACCACGCCAATGCTGCGGGCGCTGGGCAATAACGGCATTGGCTATAGCACTGTGCAGCAGGTGGTGAATCAGCAAACGGTGCGAATTGTGCCGATTGACGGCGTGCAGCCGACAGACATCGCCGCCGTGAAAAACGGCACCTATCCCATCAGTCGGATTGTCTTTCTGGTCGCTCGGCGGCAAACCAGCCCCGCAGTGAAGCAGTTTATCGACATGGCGCTGTCGTCTTCGGGGCAGCAAATCGTGCAGCAGAGCGGCTTTATCCCATTGCAATAATCTCCAACTACGAGATGAACATGAGATTTTGGCGCGGCGCAAGCTGGAGAACCCTGCCCCTCCGCTGGGGGCTATTGGCTCTGTTGGGATTGGGGGTGGCGCTGGGGCTGTATGCCTGTCAGCCCAGGTCGCCCCAGGCCACGCAGTCCCCGACGACGCAAGTTCCCAGTGCGCTGCGGGTTTCGCCGCCTGCACGCTCGACCGTGCCATCCGACCCGCCGGATCTGCCTGTAGAAACTCAGGCGGTGCTGGACGGGCTGCCGGATTTGCCCAACCCGCCGAGGGGCGACGTGCGGTTGGTGGTGATCAGCGATTTGAACGAGGCCTACGGCTCGACGCATTACTCCAAGGAAGTGGATCGGGCGATCGCCCTCGTTCCCTTCTGGCAGCCCGATTTGGTGCTGTGCGGCGGCGACATGATCGCCGGGCAAAAGGCGACCCTGCCCGACGAAGCCTTTCCTGCCATGTGGCAAGCGTTTGATCAACATGTGGCGGCTCCGCTGCGGCGGTTTGGCGTTCCCTTCGGCTTCACCCTGGGCAACCATGATGCGTCGAACGCGCAGGGTGCGGGCGGGTTTCGGTTTCAGCGGGAGCGCGATGCAGCAGCGAAGTATTGGAAAAACCCGGCCCACAGTCCGGGCTTAAAATTTGGCGATCGCGCTGACTATCCCTTCTCCTACAGCTTTACCACTAGTAGCGAGAAGGGCGACGTGTTTTTCCTGGTGTGGGACGGCTCTGGCAGCAAAATTCTGCCCGAAACCCTGCAATGGGCCGAGCAGGCACTCTCCAGCGAAGCGGCTCAGTCTGCCCAGTTAAGAATTGTATTGGGACATCTGCCGCTGTATGGCATCGCTCAGGGACGCGACAAACCCGGCGAAGTGCTGGATAACGCCGACCAACTGCGATCGCTCCTAGAGAAATACAACGTCCACACCTACATCAGCGGCCACCACCACGCCTACTATCCTGCCCACCGAGGCAAGCTGCAACTGCTCTACTCCGGTTTGTTGGGGTCAGGCGGCCGCGTATACATCGACCACAACCTGCCGCCCCGCAAAACCCTGACGGTTGTGGACATCAACTTTAACAACGCCGAAAAGACGACCTACACCACCTACGACATGGAGGCCTTTCAGGTCTTAAAACCGGAAAGCCTGCCTCGCTTTTTGGTGGGTCATAATGGGCTATTGCTGCGGCGCGACGTGAAATGGCAGGAGCTAACGGCCGCCGAAAAAGCGCTCTGCATCAATCGACTGGGCGAGCAAGCCTGTGCAGCGTAGCAATCCCGCGTGGGGCAAGGACTTTGCGCTAGGTAACGAAGTCTGCCGCCAATTTCTGAATTGCGCTACACTAGCAGCATGATGAAGGCGTTACGTCCTGCATCATCTTCAGGACGCAACGTTGTCAGAAGTGGGTTCCGCACCCGCTTTTTTTATGTTCGTTTTGAGTTCCTCAAGAATTCAAACACCAAGGGCCAAGGTTCAAAGCCCAAAACCCAAAACCCAAAACCCCAAATCCCAATTCCCAAATTCCAATTCCCTCACTCCTTCCTATGGCACACCCACTCATCCCCGACATTCTCGCCCTGGCCTCGCCAGTCGCAGAACCGCTAGGGCTGGAAGTGGTCGGAGCCGTGTTTCACACCAACCAAAACCCGCCCGTACTGCGGATCGATATCCGCAACCTGGAGCAAGACACGGGGCTGGAGGACTGCGAACGCATGAGCCATGCGCTGGAGGTGGTGCTGGATGAGGCGAATCTGATTCCCGATGCCTACGTACTGGAGGTGTCGAGTCCGGGCATCTCGCGATCGCTCACCACCGACCGGGAGTTTATCTCCTTCAAAGGTTTTGCGGTGATTGTGTCTACCAGTGCCCCCTACGAGGGACGTACTACCTGGAACGGTCAACTGATCAAGCGAGACGACGACGCAATTCACCTGAGCCAAAAGGGACGGGCGATCGCCATTCCCCGCGATCTGGTCAGCAAGGTGCAGCTAGATGAGAAGCGGGGATAACGTCTGTTCTGTATGCGTCTACCATTTGTGCGGTGGATTCTTTTGGTCCTTGACTCACAGAAACACTCAGCCGCCTGTCTCCTCATCAAATACTCAAACTTCCCAAAATACTCAAACTTCCAAAACTTAATACCCACGGAGAACTGAATCATGTCCATGGTTACCCTGCCCGGTTTACAAGAAATGATTGACGGCATCAGCCGCGAGCGCAACCTGCCGAAACACGCAGTGCAGGCGGCGCTGCGGGAGGCGCTGCTGAAGGGCTATGAGCGCTATCGCCGGACGCACCGACCCGATACGTCGATTTTTGACGAAGAATATTTCAACAACTTTGAGGTGGAGCTAGACATCGAAGACGAAGGGTTTCGAGTGCTGGCCACCAAAGCGATCGTGGAAACCGTGGACAATCCTGACCACCAGATTGCTTTGGAAGAAGTGCAGGAAGTGGCTCCAGAAGCGCAACTGGGCGACACGGTGGTGCTGGACGTAACGCCGGATCAGAACGAGTTTGGGCGGATGGCGGCGATCCAGACCAAGCAAGTCTTGGCACAAAAGCTGCGCGATCAGCAGCGCAAGCTGGTGCAGGAAGAATTCCAAGACCTGGAAGGAACCGTGCTGCCCCAGGCGCGGGTGCTGCGGTTTGAGCGGCAGTCGGTGATTATGGCAGTGAGCAGCGGGTTTGGACAGCCGGAGGTGGAGGCGGAACTGCTGAAGCGCGACCAGCTTCCCAACGACAACTATCGCGCCAATGCTGTGTTTAAGGTGCTGCTGAAGCGCGTGTCGGAAGGGTCCCATCGCGGGCCGCAGCTATTGGTATCGCGGGCCGACGCAGGGCTGGTGGTAGACCTGTTTGCCAACGAAGTGCCGGAAATCGAGGACGAGATCGTGCGAATCGTGGCGGTGGCGCGGGAAGCCAATCCGCCCTCGCGTTCCGTCGGCCCGCGCACCAAAATTGCTGTGGATACCCTAGAGCGCGACGTAGACCCGGTGGGAGCCTGCATTGGCGCACGCGGCTCTCGGATTCAGGCGGTGGTGAACGAGCTGCGCGGTGAGAAGATTGACGTGATTCGCTGGTCGCCCGACCCTGCAACGTACATTGCCAATGCGCTGAGTCCGGCGCGGGTGGATGAGGTGCGCTTGGTTGATCCCGAAAGCCGTCAGGCCCATGTGCTAGTGCCGGAAGATCAGCTTAGTCTGGCAATCGGCAAGGAAGGGCAGAACGTGCGACTGGCGGCGCGGCTGACGGGCTGGAAGATCGACATCAAGGACACGGCGAAGTATGACTATGAAGCCGAAAACCAGAAGATTGCTGAACTGGCAGAACAGCGCCGTTTGGCGGAGGAAGCCGCCGCGGCCAAACGGGCAGAAGAGGAAGCGCTAGAGGAAGAGTATGACGAAGAAGATGATGACGAAGCGCTAGAGGTCGAAGAGGCCGTGGAGACGGAAGCGGCGATCGCCCCCGCAGCAGACCCAGAAACCGATGCCCCCGCAGAGGAGGACGCAGTAGACGATCTGGCTGACGACGAACCCGCTGCTCTGGCCGAAGACGAGCTAGAAGACGATGCGGTGGCAGAAGATGAAGCTGACCTTGCAGCAGAACTGGACGAAGAAGACTTAGACGACGACTTGGATGAAGAGGACTTGGATGAAGAGGACTTGGATAAAGAGGACTTGGACGAAGAGGACTTGGATGAAGATGACGACAAGGCCTGATCGGGTCTAACGCCTGTCTCTGAGAGATTGCTTTGATTCCGCTTCTATTCCGCATCTAAATCTTCTTCAGAGCGATGTCTAGCATTTGCAGGAGCAAGCCCACAGCGGGTCTGCTCCTGCTGTGCTTTTTGCCGAAGCCACCCAGGAATACCGAGTTCCGCCATAGCGTACAGCCGCTCAAACTCTCGCTGAAAGTGGGCTGCGACGGTGGCGTTGTCGATCACCAGCAGGTTTTCGTCGTTGTTGTGGTTGGCGGCGGCGCTCCAGTTTTGGGAGCCAGTGATGACGCGCTGCTGGTCGATAACGGCGAACTTGTGGTGCAGCAGGTCGCCCTCCGGCAGGGTGGGAATGCCCACAGTGGCGATCGCCCTCTCCCAAGTTTTATTCCCCTTCTCAATCCGACACTGGGAATCAGGCAGCGCCACGCCCATCATGTCTAGCGCCTCGCTGTAATAGCGGAAGGCAAAGCCGGGGTCGATCAGCGCCCGCACCTGAACGCCTTTTTGATGCTGTGCTTCCAGCGTGCTGCCCAGGTTTTGGTCAGAAAACACAAACAGCGCCAGATCCACCTGTCGCCGCGAAGCTGACAGGGCCCGCCCAATTAGCCCGTTGACGCTGATCTGCCAGGGCTGGGTGGGCGAGGTGGGCGAAAACTGTACTGTCACCCGCGAGGTCGGCGCAAGCAACGCTGAACGGGGCGATCGCGCGGGTTTCTGTAGCCCAAAGCGACTATTGGGGCGGCCGCCGGGCCCATCGCCCCACATCAGGTTAAATTCGTCGGTGAAAATCTGCGCCAGCGCGATGTTCTGAATCCGCAGTAAATGGTTGGGATTGCCCCGGCTGTCCGGTGCGCCAAAGTCGCCGTGAATGTCCGAGGTCGTGAAGTTTGCCGACCCGACGATCACGTCCTGACCATCCACCACGACAAACTTGTGGTGCATCAGCCCACTGCCCTTGGAACCATCCGCCGTGTCGTCTATCAGCGGCACGCCGGCCGTTTCCAGCATCACTAGGGCATCGCGCCGCGCTGCCTCCTGGGGCGAAACGCGACCGTCGCCGTTTTCGTCCATCAGCCGCAGCGCCTCTTGATATCGAGTGCGATCGCGCTCCGTCATCCGCCCCGTCTCTGCCCCCGACACCTGGCTCAGCGGCCGCCGATAGTTGTTTTCCACAATCACCCGTACCCGCACCCCTGCCCGATGCTGTTTCACCAGGGCTTCGGCAATGCGCGGCAGCCGCAATTCCTGCACCGCCACATCGAGCGATCGCCGCGCCGAGAGAATGCCGTCCACAATCACCTGCTCCAGATCGTTCCCCAGTCGCTCCACGCCCCGATAGGGGTCTTGATAACGCGCCGCCTGCGACTGGTTGAAATAGGCCTGAATCAGCGGATCTTGCGGCAACGGCTCCAGCAGCGGGGCCTGCGCCACGCCTCGCCGCCACAGGCTCAGCCCTGCCACCAGCAACAGCCCCGCCGGAAGCAGCAGCAGCCAGCGCTTGCGTCTTTTGGATCGTGTCATCGAAATGCCCCTGAACGGTGTCAGGGATTAGGGATGCAGAACTCCTATCAATTCTCCGAAGTGGGGCTGCGAAAGTGGCGCTGCGAATGGAATTGCTGGAAGCCCTGCCGACGCTTGACCAGCCCTCCAAAATCGCAATCGCCAGTCAAAATTGCAGACCCAAAATCGCGACTCTAAAATCGCAACTCTAAAATCGCAACTCTAAAATCGAGAATCAATACGCTCCATACCCCAACCCCCTGAACCCTAAGTTTCCCGACAGCCAGCAGCCGCTAACGCCTACCAATGCACCGTCTTGCGTTCGCGGACGACGCGGCGATAGATGGCTTCAGTTTGGGCGGCCAGGTCTTCCCAGCGAAAGCGCTGCACCAAGTCGATGTAGGCGTTTTCCACCAGCACTTTGGATTCTTCGGGATGGCGCAACACTTCCAAAATGCCCCAGGCAAGGGAATCAGGGTTGTTGGTCTGGGTGACGATGCCCGTTTTGCGGTGCTGCACCACTTCCGGCAAACCGCCCGTGTCGGACACCACGACGGGCACGCGGGCGGCGAAGCTTTCCAGCACCACAATGCCGAAGGGTTCGTAGAGGCTGGGAAATACGGCACAATCGGCGATCGCCTGAAACTGGTTCAGGTCGGCATCGGACATAAACCCAGTGAAATAGCACTTGTGCCAGATGCCCAAATCCCACGCCTGCCGCTTCAGATGGTCGGTATAGCCCGTGCCAATGAGGATAATCTTGGCATTGCCGCCCATCTCCCAAATCACCTTGGGTGCAGCGCTGAGCAGATTGTGAACCCCCTTTTCGTGGGTCATGCGCCCGACGTAGTAAACAATTCGCTCGTCATCGGTGGCATAGCGGCGGCGAAAGGTCTGCCAGTCAAACTCATCACGGGCGGGCTTTTTCTCTGGGCGAATGCCGTTGAACACGACATCGGTTTTGTCCCAGGGGCAATGCAGCACACGCTCCACTTCCCGCTGCATATATTGCGTACAGACAATCAGCCGCCAGGCCTCGTGGGCCAGCAGCTTTTCCTTGCCTGCGATGTAGTGGTGGGTGGGGTTGTGCAGCCCGTTGTGGCGACCGGCTTCGGTGGCATGGATGGTGGCAATCAGGGGAATGCGGAAGGCGTGTTTGAGGGCGATCGCCGCATCGCCCACCAGCCAGTCGTGGGCGTGGATCAGGTCGAAGGGGCCATCTTCTGAGAGCAGTTTCCCGCCGTGGCGGCCCATGCTCTCGTTCATGTTCACCACCCAATGAAAAAAGTCGTGTCCACCCGTCACCGGGACGCGATGCACCCGCACCCCTTCCACTACCTCATAGTGGGGCGCTTGCCCAAACTCCACCGTCAGCAGGTGAACCTCATGCCCCAGCTTCACAATTTCGGGAAACAGTTCCGAGACATGGCGAGCGATTCCTCCCACGATGCGCGGCGGAAACTCCCATGCCAGAACCAGGATCTTCATTGCCCCATCCATTCACATCGCCTAAGTTCCACCAATTTTACACAGCTTAACCCCGCTCAATAGTTCAAACGTTAAGTCCATTTACAAATGCTCGACTCTATTCAAATCCCACTGCCCCAAAGTTGCGAAATGTAACGATACACTCAAGATAAAGGGCTGGCAGCATTCCCCCAAATCTTGCCCCCAAATCTTGCCCCCAAATCTTGCCCCCGAATCTTGCCTCCAGCCCACACCTGCAACCGGCACTCTGAAACGACCTGAACCCATGACTGATGCAATGCAAACCCTCACCCTCGGCCCCAGCGGCCCCACGGTTCCTGCCCTCGGTATTGGCACCTGGGCCTGGGGCGACAAGCTCTATTGGGGATATGGCGGCGACTACGACGAAGCCGCATTGCGCGATGCCTTTAAAGCTGCGGTCGAGGCTGGTGTGAACTTCTTCGATACAGCGGAAATTTACGGGTTTGGCGAATCCGAGCGGCTGATTGGGCGCTTTGCAAAGGAACTCCAGCAGCCCGTGGTTTTGGCGACAAAATACTTTCCTCTGCCCTGGCGGATTTGGGGAAGTGCAGTGGCTGATGCTCTAACTGCCAGCCTCAAGCGGCTCCAAGTGCCCACGGTGGACTTGTATCAGGTTCACTGGCCTTTCGACTTTTTGATGGGGCAGCCAACGCTGATGAATGCCCTGGCCGATGAGGTGCAGCAGGGTCGCATCAAGTCTGTCGGCGTGAGCAACTACTCCGCTGAGCAGATGCAGCGGGCGTATGATCTGCTGGCGCAGCGCGGCGTGCCCCTAGCGGTGAACCAGGTGCAATATTCCCTGCTAGCGCGGCAGATCGAGCGCAATGGTGTGATGGATGCGGCACGGCGACTGGGCGTGACGATTCTGGCCTACAGTCCGCTGGCGCAGGGGTTGCTGACGGGTAAATACACACCCGAAACCAACACGCCACCCCAGGGGGCCCGCAGGCTCGACCCGCGTTTTAGCCGGGAGGGTCTGGAAAAACTCGCGCCAAAGGTGGGCTTGCTCAAAGAAATTGGGCAGAAATATGACCGCACTCCGGCGCAGGTGGCGCTCAACTGGCTAATTGCTCAGGGCAATGTGGTGCCGATTCCGGGTGCAAAGAACGCTAGCCAAGCAGCCCAAAATGCCGGAGCGCTGGGCTGGATGCTGAGCGATGAAGAACAAGGGGCGATCGCCCAGGCTTGGCAGTAACGGAGCGGTGGTAGGGAGGAAAGAGAGAAGAGAGAAGAATGAAGAGAGAAGAACGAAGAACGAAGAGATACCGTTTTTCTCTCTTCGTTCTTCGTTCTTCATTTTTTCTTTCTCCGCTTCTCGCCTCACCACCCCAACACCCCGTCACTCAAGACTCTTGGGGCTGCTTGTAGCCAAAAAAGTCGATGGAATAGCCTGTGATCTTCACGCCCGTTTGCTGCTCAATTTGTTCGATCAGCTCAGCGGGCAGGTCAACATGAACATCCAAGATTTGGTTGGTATCCAGGCAGTTGACGTGGCTATGGGGATCGCTGATGTTGCCGTAGAGCCGTCCGTCGGAGCGCTCGACGCATTCGATAATACCCTGCTCAGACAGCGCCTCCAGGTTTTGATAAACAGAAGTGTGGCCAATGTCTTTGCCCTGCTGGTTGAGGCGATCATAAATCTCGCGGGCCGAGAGGTGTTCCTGCTGCTGCCAGAGCAACTCCAAAATGAAGCGGCGCTGCTTGCTGAGGCGCATTCCCAAAAGCTGACAGCGATTGAGAGCGTCTTCTAGCGAGCGAATGGGTTTGCGGTCAGCAGTTTCAGGATTCATAGTCTCGACGTGGCAGCTTTAACCAGCGGGTTATCAAGATGGCGTTAGATGGCGTTAGATGGCGTTAACGGATGATGAATGGATGATTTAATCCGGCTTTTTTGATCCGGCTTTATTTAATTCTAGTCCAGAGGTTCGAGTCGCTGTTGATACATCTCATACTGGGGGGCTGATCAGGGATCTGAGCGGAGAACTGGCTGATAAATTTACTGGTAAATCTACTGGTAAATCTACTGGGGGGCGTACCCCATGAGGGCAGCCACCCTGCGATTCTCATTAACCTGGGCTGACTTGCTGAGCAAGGAACGTCTGGGTAGTGAGGCTTTCAGCAGGCTCTAACCTCTTATGCAAACTCACTACAACTTTAACTTAAAACCGTCAAGACTGTCCACAGGGGCAGAATTTTGAGGAAAAAGGGCGATCGCCGCGACTATCCCAAGTCAGAGTTTCCTCCACGCTGCTTCTGCCAGGATTGCAGGACAGGGGCCGCCAAAATCTGATTTGGGACTGGCGATTTTGGATGTTGGTCGGGCTAAGCTGGGGCTTGCCGAATCTGTGATTTCCGAGCATCTGTACTTGCGATCGCCCGTACTGCTACACTGGGATTAGGGCTGGGCGTGGGTTCATGATTCCGCTGCAATTAAAACTCAAAAATTTCCTCAGCTATCGGCAGGCGGCGCTCGACTTTCGAGGGCTGCATGTAGCGTGCGTGTGTGGGCAAAATGGAGCGGGCAAGTCCTCACTGCTGGAGGCGATCGCCTGGGCAATTTGGGGCGAAAGCCGCGCAACTCACGAAGACGACGTAATTCACCAGGGCGAAACCGAAGCCCAGGTGGAGTTTACCTTTAGCTGTCGCCAGCAGACCTATCGCGTGCTGCGGACGCGGGTGCGCGGGCAGACCAGCAGCCTAGAGCTTCAAATCGAAACGCCGACGGGGTTCCGACCGCTGACGGAACGGGGAATGCGGGCAACGCAGCAGTTGATTTTGCAACACCTGCGGCTAGATTATGAAACCTTTGTCAACTCGGCCTATTTGCGACAGGGGCGAGCAGACGAGTTCATGCTCAAACGACCAGGCGAGCGCAAGCAGATTCTTGCCGACTTGCTGAAGCTAGATCAGTATGACGAGGCGGCGGAAACGGCCCGAGAGCGATCGCGCCTGGCCAAAGCAGAGCTAGACGTGCTGGAGCGATCGCTAGAAACCCTGGCACAGCAGCTAGAGGCGGGCGCGTCTCTATCGGCAGAGTGCGAAGCGCTGAGGGCGACCATCGACACCTGGCAGCGAGATCAAACCAGCGACACCGACGCACTACACCAACTGCAAGCCGTGCAGCAGCAGCGCCGCACTTGGACTCAGCAGTTGCATCTGCATCAGCAGCAAGAGCAGCGGTTGCGGCAAGACGGCCAGCGGCTCCAGCAGGACTTGGCAGCGGCACAGCAGCAGTTGCGATCGCTCGAAGCGACCCTCTCCAAGGCAGACGAAATCACCGCAGGGTATACCGAGTTTCACAGCCTGCAAACCGAGGAAGAGATCCAGTCCGCCAAGTTTCATGCTCACCAAGCGGCGATCGCCCAGCGCGACCAGCTCCAGCAGCAGCTCAACACCCAGCTTGCCGCATTGCAAGATCAGCACTTGCGCCTCCAGGCTCAGCGCGACACCCTCCAGCAGCAGATCCAGGAGTTGCAGCACACTCTGGCAAAAGCGCCTGACCTCGACACTGCTCTAGAAAACTTGCGAATGGCGCGAGAGCGGCTGGTGCAGCTAGACCAGCTTCAGTCCCAGGCTGCCCCCCTGATGCAGCGCCAGCAGCAGATTCGTGCCACATTGGATCGCGCCCAGGCACGGCTCCAGGCCCGCTTGGAAGAATATCAAACGACCCG
Source organism: Thermoleptolyngbya oregonensis NK1-22 (assembly GCF_032705245.1). Taxonomy (GTDB): domain Bacteria; phylum Cyanobacteriota; class Cyanobacteriia; order Elainellales; family Elainellaceae; genus Thermoleptolyngbya; species Thermoleptolyngbya sichuanensis. The sequence continues at coordinate 3,940,209 of NZ_CP053540.1, read as the reverse complement.
TCAACAGCTTCTTCAGCAGCAGGCTCAGCAGGCTCAGGCTTGTCAGGCGTTAACCGCGATCATGGAACGGAGCGCGTATTTGGAAAATCGCCGTCGCTATCAGCAGGAATTGCGCGAGAAAGGCATGGAGCGGCGTACCTTTATGGAACGGCTCCAGGAACGTCAGCGCGAACTAGAGGCGCAGGTGGCGGGGCTGGACAATAAAATGGCGTTGCTCCAGCAGCAGATGCCTGGTGCGATCGCCCAGCCTGCCTCTTCTCTAGAGCCGCAGCGGACTTCTTCGGAACGGGCCTCTGAACGATCTCCAGAACTCTCTTCAGAACTCTCTTCTGTCCCCCTGGAGGCGGAGCGTTCTGATTCGGCGGGAATCCGAAAACGTCGCGGAAAACCAAAGCGAACGACGCTCAAGGTGCTGCCGGATGCAGCGTTAATGGTTCATAGCCACGAGCAGCCCGGTTCCCAGAGCAGTTTTCCCCCGTGTCCCCTGTGCGATCGCCCGCTGGATGAGCATCACTGGGCGGTGGTGATGGAGCGGCATCATGCCGAAAAGCAGGAGCTTTATGACCAGCTTTGGGTGATTCGAGAACAGCTTGCCGTTTCGGAGCGCGAAATTCAGGTGTTGCGCCAGGAATATCGCGATCTAGAAAAGGAACTGGCGGACTATAGCGATGTTTTGCAACTGCAAGGTCAGCTCCAGCAGCAGGTGCAGGACAGGGCGGCCGTCGAGGCGCGGCTGCAACAGTTGGCGCAGGAGGAGGCGGATCTGGGGCGATCGCTGCAAACGGGCGACTATGCTCCCGACCTGCACGAAGAGTTGCGCCTGCTGGATGAAACCCTGGCGCAGCTTCAATACGATGATCGCGACCATGCCTTGGCGCGGGGCGAGGTCGATCGCTGGCGCTGGGCAGAGATCAAACACGCGGAGCTAAAGCAGGCGCAAAAGCGGCTCCAGCAGCTACTCGCTCAGCAGCCAGAGTTGGAGGCGCAACTGGCAACCGTAGAACAGCAGCGGGCGGAATTGCTGAACCAGTCGGTGTTGCAGCGGCAGATTCGCGACTTGGAGCAGCAAATCGAGGCGATCGCCTATAACCTGAAGCGCCACACCACGCTGCGAAATGCGCTGCGGCTGGCGCAGGTGTGGCAGTTGCGCCATCAGGAGCTTCAGCAGGCACAGCAGCAATATCCCCAGGTGCAGCAGCAGGTCAAGGATCTGGCGGCGCGGCTGACAGAGCGATCGCACTTGTTAGACACGCTCTCCGCAGACATCCGGGCGCTGGTGCAGCAAATCGAGGCCACGCCCGACCCCGCAAGGGCGATCGCCACCCTAGAACAGCAGATACAGCAGCGGCGCACCCAGCTTGATGCGGGGCTGGCCAATTTGGGACGGCTGGAACAGCAGATTCAGCAACTTGCAGCCCTAGAGCAGCAGCAGGCAGATTTGCTGATTCAGCAGCGCAACCTCCAGCGCCAGCGCCAGGTCTATCACGAGCTAGCCCAAGCCTTTGGAAAAAACGGCATTCAGGCGCTGATGATCGAAAATGTGCTGCCGCAGCTAGAGGCAGAGGCAAACCAGATTCTAGGACGGCTGAGCAATCATCAACTGCATATTCGGTTTGTGACGCAGCGGGCCCGCCGGAAGGGGAAATCCACCAGTCCCCAAGGCCTGATCGACACGCTGGATATCCTGATTGCCGATGCCAACGGCACGCGCCCCTACGAAACCTATTCCGGCGGCGAAGCCTTCCGGGTGAATTTCTCGATCCGGCTGGCGCTGGCGCGGCTGTTGTCGCAGCGGTCGGGCACGGCGATGCAAATGCTGATTGTGGATGAAGGCTTTGGCACGCAGGACGACGCAGGCTGCGATCGCCTGATTGCCGCGATTCAGGCGATCGCCCCCGATTTTGCCTGCATCCTCACCGTCACCCACATGCCCCGGTTCAAGGAAGCCTTCCAGACCCACATCAAGGTAACGAAGACAGACCAGGGATCGGCTCTGAGTCTGGCGTTTTAGGTGGAAGTGTTTTAAGTGCGTTTTAGGTGCAACTTTTGGTGCAGCGTTTTAGGTGCAACTTAGATGCAGCTTAAGTGCAACTTAGGTGCAGCTTAGGTGCAACAATCCAGCCAGATGCGCCCAAAGTTCTAACTTTTGGGCTTGTGGGTACTCGCAATCGACAGTTCCTTAAGCTGCTTGTTGTCTACTGGGGAAGGCGCATTGGTCATCAGGCAGCGGGCCTGCTGGGTTTTGGGGAAGGCGATCGCATCACGGATCGACTCTTCGCCCGACAGCAGCATGGCCCAGCGGTCAATCCCGTAGGCGATGCCCCCGTGCGGCGGCGTGCCGTATTCAAAGGCTTCTAGCAAAAAGCCAAACTTTTCGCGGGCTTCGTCGGGCCCAATGCCGATTAGCTCAAACACCTGCTGCTGCAAGTCCGGCTGATAAATCCGCAGGCTGCCCCCTGCCACCTCGAAGCCGTTGTAAACCAGGTCATAGGCCTGGGCGCGGGCGGTTTTCAGGTCGCTCAGGTCGTCGGGATGGGGCGCAGTGAAGGGGTGGTGCAGCGGATCAAGACGCTTTTCCTCGGCGTTCCACTCAAACATCGGAAAATCCACGACCCACAGCAGATTAATCTTGTCCGGGTCAATCAGCCCCAGTTCTCTGCCAATGACCTGCCGCAGGCGGTCGAGCGTTTTGTTCACGGTATCGGTGTCGCCCGCGCCAAACAGCAGCAGGTGTCCAGGTTTCGCGTTTGTCCGCTGGAGAATTTCCGTTTTTTTCTCGTCGGTGAGGTTGTCTTTGATCGCGCCGATCGTTGTAATTTCGCCATCTTCGCCAACGCGGATGAAGGCCAAGCCCTTCGCGCCCATCGTCGTCGCTTCGTTAAACAGATCCCCACCGGGCTTGATGCGGACGTTGGAAATCGCATCATTGCCGCCGGGAATCGGCAAGATTTTCACAATGCCGCCCTTGCTCACCGCATCGGCAAAGACTTTGAAGCCCATATCCTGCACCACGTCCGACACGTCCACTAGCTCTAGCCCAAAGCGGGTGTCGGGCTTGTCGCTGCCGTAGCGGCCCATTGCTTCGGCGTAGGTGAGGCGCGGGAAGGGGCGCGGCAGGTCAATGCCCTTCAGGGTTTTGAACACCTGGCAGACCATTTCTTCGTTCAGCGACAGAATTTCGTCCTGGGTCATGAAGCTCATCTCCATGTCCAGTTGGGTGAATTCGGGCTGGCGGTCGGCGCGGAGGTCTTCGTCGCGAAAGCAGCGGGCAATTTGATAGTAGCGATCGCACCCTGCCACCATCAGAATTTGCTTGAACAACTGCGGCGACTGGGGCAGCGCGAAAAACTCGCCCGGATTGACGCGGCTGGGCACCAGGTAGTCCCGCGCTCCCTCCGGAGTGGAGCGGGTCAGCACGGGTGTTTCCACTTCCATAAAGTGGGCTTCGTCTTCCAAAAAGCGGCGGAAGGTTTTGATGAGCGCATGGCGCAGTTGCAGGTTGCGGCTCATCCGCTCGCGCCGCAGATCCAGATAGCGATACTTCAGCCGCAGGTCTTCGCGCACGGGTTCTTGCTCCGCAGTGGACACCTGGAAGGGCAACTGCTTTCGCACCGCGCTGAGAATTTCAATCTGGTCGGCATAGATTTCGACTTCGCCCGTGGCCAGCTTGGGGTTGAGCGATTCCGGCGGGCGCTGGGTGACGCGGCCCGTGATCTTTACCACATACTCGTTTCGCAGGCTGTCGGCTAGTTTGTAGGATTCGGGCGTGCGTTCTGGATCGCTGACAATCTGGGCAATGCCCGTGCGATCGCGCAAATCGACAAAAATCACGCCGCCATGATCTCGTCTGCGATCCACCCAGCCACAAAGGGTAACAGTGTCTCCAACGTGAGTTGCTCGCAGGTGACCGCAGTAATGAGTACGCATGGAAGTCAGGATTTAGAGGAATAGATGAATCAGGATTGCAGCGTTGTCGGGCAGTCCGGGAAAGATCGTGCGGAATGCCCCGACTAAAACCTATTCATTATCCTGCATTCGGGCCGCTATTGACGATGGTTTTGAAATGCCCTCATGCCCAGTCTTTCGCGGGAGGGGTAAGGGCAGTACGGGTTCTAACCCTCGCCTAAGTTGAAACTTGTCGCTTTATATTCTTCAGGGTCTAGGTGATTTTTCCACCCAGAGATGGTCAGCCAGTGCCGCGGGATTGGCATTGATTTGTTTCTGAAATTGCTCAACTCGTTGAAGGGTTAATGGGGATAAACAAGCAGGCACAGTAGAGCGATCGCCCAACCAATGCACAACAGCGGTGAGGCAGTGCCTTCCAGCGCGAACTTATGCCAGCGCGAACTTATGCCGCGCGAACCTATGCCAGAGCAAGCAAGTGTTCAGCAAGCGTCTGGGGGGCAGACAGGTAAGGATTGTGGCTAGTGTCCATCGAGATCACCTTTTTGCAGGGAAGCGCTGTATAAAGCCGCTTCTGGGCGGCTGGGCCAATTGTATAGTCTTGCAGACATTCGATATAAATACGGGGCACCTGCCCAAACCGTTCGGGCGTGGTGGATATCGGTGTGGTCATGGGAGCCGCTGCCTGCGGAATTAGCAGCGCCTGAACCAGCGCCATATCTTCGTCGGAGCAATCGCCATAGCCGACCTGTTTCAGCGCCTCTGGACGAAACGACACCGCAAGCTGATCTTCTGAAAAGACAGCATTTGCCAGAAGCAGCGTTTCGGTATCTTCTTGGCTAATGCCCAGCATCGTCTGCCCGTTCTCTGGCAAGTAGCCCGCCAGATATACCAGCGTGCGAATCCGGTCGGGACAATATTCTGCTGCCTGAGTGATAATCCCGCCGCCCATGCTGTGCCCTACCAGCACCACGGGTTCTGGCTGTTCGTTCAGGATCTGGCAAACCCGCTCCACGTAGGCGGCTAGCGTCACGTCAGCAAGGGGCGTTTTATCTTTGCCATGTCCCGGCAGATCGGGTGCAATTACCGTGTGGCTGTGCTGCTCCAGCAACGGCTTTACTTTATACCACACCCACGCGCCAGATCCGGCCCCGTGAACTAATACAAATACACTCATAAAGGCTTCTCCTAAAGCATATCAATGTACCTTGAAGCGTATCTTGAAGCGTATGAGACCCAGCAAAGTCTTGCCAGAATCACAGCGCCAGGAATTTTTACTTTTGTGAACTGTAGGACTTACGCAGTTGGATGATTTCTCGCGGGCTGCACCCGCGAGAAATCATCCAAGCCCCAGAAAACTCATCGCAAGTGGGTAAGTCCTGAACTAGTTATTTTGAACTGGTTATTTTGAACTTGCCATAAGTGTAAGACAAGCCACTATTTGGAAACTGTTCTCTCAAGGTTGAGCTTCCCTATATTGGGTCTACATCGCGAAGCTGCGGTATTGCGAAGCTGCACCACAAATTAGCCGCGATCGCCCCTGGGGTGACGGTGTAAAGTAATCTAGTTTGCACAAGGACAACCGCCGAACGATACTTATGAGCAACGCTGCATCCCCCTCCTCCACCAGCACGCCCGATGCATCCTCCAGTCCCTCGGCCCCAGACCGCGACTGGTCGCCCCTGCTGCAACAACTGCTCGACGGGCGATCGCTCGATGCAGACCAGGCCGCAGACCTGATGCAGGGCTGGCTATCGGAGTCGATTGCGCCCGCGCTGTCCGGGGCAATCCTAGCGGCAATCCAGGCGAAGGGCGTGTCGGCGGGCGAACTGGCAGGCATGGCGCGGGTGCTTCAGGCGCAGTCCCTCGGCAAGACAGTGGATGCAGATTTGCCCACGCCGCTAATTGACACCTGCGGCACCGGGGGCGATGGTGCGTCTACGTTTAATATCTCAACCTGCGTGGCCTTTGTGGCGGCGGCGGCAGGGGTGGCCGTGGCCAAGCATGGCAACCGGGCTGCTTCTAGTCGGGTGGGTTCTGCGGACGTGCTGGAAGGGCTGGGCGTGAACCTGGGCGCATCGCCAGAGCGAATTCGGGCGGCCTTGCGGGAAGTCGGCATTACGTTTCTCTTTGCCCCCGGCTGGCATCCGGCGATGAAGGCCGTCGCGCCCATCCGCAAGACGCTGAAGGTACGAACTGTGTTCAACCTGCTGGGGCCGCTGGTAAATCCGCTCCAGCCGACGGGGCAGGTGATGGGTGTGTTCAGCCCGCAGTTGGTGGAAACGGCGGCACAGGCGTTGCAGCAGCTTGGACGGGAAGAGGCGATCGTGCTGCACGGGCGCGAAAAGCTGGACGAGGCGGGGCTGGCAGACTGGACGGATATGGCAGTGCTGTCGGGGGGAACCGTGCGATCGCACGCCATCAATCCCGAAGCGCTGGGCCTGTCGCCTGCCCCCACCAGCGCCCTGCGCGGCGGTGAAGTGGCGGAGAATCTAGAAATTTTGCGGAACGTGCTTCAGGGCAAAGGCACTGCGGCACAGCAGGATGTGGTGGCGCTAAACGCAGCCTTGGCGCTGAAGGTAGGCAATGCGATCGCGGGCGCAACCGACGACCTGGATCAAACGCTGCGGCTAGGCATTGCTCAAGCAAAGGATATCCTGAGCAGTGGGGCCGCTTGGGCCAAGGTTGAGGAACTTGTCACTTTTCTGCATGGATAGCAGTGCTTGATCATGCTAGAGAAAAGGCAGAAGCCGGAGATTAACCTGGCTTCTCAGGTTGGTTTGGCATCCTAACTCAGTGCCGCTTCTCTAAGAGGACGCATCAGAAAAACTGAAGATCGAGAGTGAAGATTACGTAAAGTTCGCAGGTCACGCAAAAGCCAGAAAGATGATGTTGACCAAAGTCCCTTACTATCTCCCCTCCAAAACACGCATATGGCGGCAACTAAAGAAGTTCGGCTCATGGTTTATACCTTGCTCTGTACCCTGATCTTGTTGGGCGGAGTCGGTTGGTGGCTGGATCGGTTAGGGTTTTACCCCATCCAGTCGCTTGTTAAAGATCGCACCATTGACAATTTACCCGGCGAATCTGCGGGTGCCGGATCTCGACCATCAGCACCTTTGGAAGCTATACCAGCAATCTCCCAGCCGCAAAAAACGTTTGCTGCTATTGAAAATGTGCCGGGTGGTCTGTTCAGCTACGGAGGAAGCACCGTCTGGGCACCTGTTCGGCGAGACATTGACCAGGCAATTCAAACCGTCTTTCCCGATTTTGAGCTGCGATATGTCAATCCTTCAAGCGAAGCACCCAGTTCTACAACGGGTGTGCGAATGCTGCTGGAAGGAATTCTGGACTTTGCTCAGACTTCTCGAGCGCTGACGCAGGAGGAATTGCAAGAGGCAGAGAAACGCGGGCTAAAACTTCAGGAAGTCGTGGTGGCGCTGGATGGAGAAGTGGCGATCGCCCATCCCAGCCTCAACATACCGGGGCTAACGGTCGATCAGTTCAATGACATTTTTGCTGGACGGATCAAAAACTGGCAGGATGTGGGAGGCCCGGACTTGCCAATCCAGGTCTATGGCAAAAAGGACAGAGATTCTGGAGATTGGTTCACGATGGTAGATACGACGACGGAAGCGATTCAAAAAATCGCAAATGATCCCGCCGGTATTTTTTGGTCTTCAGCGGCGTTGGTTATTCCTCAGTGTGGTGTCAAGCCGCTGCCAGTGGGTACGAGCGCTGACACACTGGTTGCGCCCTACCAGGAGCCTGCGGTGCCCACAGCAGCCTGTGGAGAACAGCGCAATCAGGTCAACATTGCGGCCTTGCGTAGTGGGCAGTATCCACTGACTCGGCGGATGCGCGTAGTGATTAACCAGAATGGGCAGCTTCAGCAGCAGGCAGGAGAGGCTTATGCAGCGCTGATGCTAACTGACCAGGGGCAGTCTTTACTGGAACAGTCCGGGTTTGTTCGCATCCGCTAAGCGATCGCTTCTTTACAGATTCTTAATTATTTTGTTGCGATTTGATGGCGATCGCCCGTTTCCCCGCAATAATACGGAGAGATCTAGCAGAATATTAAAGATATAGCCCCTGCATTTTTCCGCAACGGTTCTCCGGCGCTCTTCAGGGACATCTACGATGCAGTTGATCTTCAGCCCATCCTTGACCTTTTTGAGCCTCCTCCATGTACGCTGCTCCCCCTACCCCCTGTAAGCGAACCTACGCAATTCTACGGATTTATCCCGGCGATCTAGACCCTACCGAAGTCACCGAACGTTTGGGCATCGAGCCGACGCTGTGCCAGTGGCAGGGCAAACTGCGCCACCCCGGCAAGCCGGTCCACATTGCTTCACTCAACGGCTGGTTTCTGTCGTCCAAAGATGCGGTCGATTCCAACGATTCGCGCCATCACATCGACTGGATTTTGCAGCAGCTTGCGCCCCGGTCTGAGGCGCTAAGAGAGCTACAGAAGATGGGCGCACGGACGGATCTATTTTGTTTTTGGGAATCGGTGGATGGGCACAGCGGCCCGGTCATGTCGCCCCAGCAGATGCAGAAAATTGCCGATCTGGAATTGGACTGTGGCTATGAAGTGCTGGTTCGCAGCGGTCGCTGAGGAAAGACCGGGTTAGGCAACACATCTATCAACATTGGGACTTACGCAGTTGGACGATTTCTCGCGGGCGCAGCCTGCGAGAAATCGTCCAAAGCCCAAAAAGCCTATCGCAAGTGCGTAAGTTCTGAACATGTCAACACGCAAAGTTTGGGATACTGGGCTGGCTGCGAATCGCTGTTTTCGCAAGCCAGTTTTTTTTGCCCAAGCTGCTGCCTACTGCGCCCACGCTTGGTCAACTGCGACCCGACATCGCGTAGCAAAAACCGAAACCAGCGGAAACTTCGAGGGGGCGACTGCCATTCTAAAGAAGTGGAAAGTTTTTGCAGCGGAGTGTTCCCATCCGCTGATTTGAAGGAGAATCAAGACATGCGTCGCTCACTGTTGACCATTGGAACCGCGCTGGCGGGCAGCCTGCTGGTCGTTGGGTTGCTGAGTTGTGCTGCGAATCAGTCTCGCGCTGGCGATTCGTCGCCCGTGCCGTCCATCCCGTCGGTGCCCGAATCCCCCATTTCCCAAAACCCTGATGTGACGGAGCAACCCGTGGATGCGCGTTTGGTGGCAGCCAATACCCGCTTTGGCTTCAAACTGTTTTCGGAAGTGGCGGCCCAGTCGCCCGGTGAAAATGTGCTGATTTCGCCGTCAAGCGTGGCGATCGCCCTATCGATGGTTTACAACGGGGCCAGCGGCGACACCCAGCGGGCGATCGCCGAAGCGCTTCAGCTTGAAGGGCTGAGCCTGGACGACGTGAATCAGGGCAATGCAGCACTAGAGGCTTTGCTGGAAAGTGCCGACCCGAAGGTGAAGCTGGCGATCGCCAATTCCCTCTGGAGCCGGGAAGGAGTAGATTTTCGTCCCGACTTTTTGGCAAAGAATCGCGAGTTCTACAATGCCGAGGTCACCAGCCTGGACTTTTCCCAACCGAATGCGCCCAGCGTAATTAATGATTGGGTCAGCCGCAGCACCGAAGGCAAAATTCCCACCATCGTCGATCGGCTCAATCCGGAGGATGTGCTGTTTTTGGTGAATGCCATCTATTTTAAGGGCACCTGGAGTGCGCCCTTTAATCCCTCGATGACGCAGACGCAGCCCTTCTATCTGCCCAATGGCGATCGCCTCAATCATCCGCTGATGTCGCAGTCGGGGCAGTTTGTCTACGCCGAAACCGACCAGTTCCAAGCGGTGAACCTGCCCTACGGCAACCGCCGCTTTAGCATGGTCGTGTTTTTGCCCAAGCAGTCCACCAGCCTGGAGGCGTTCCAGCAGACCCTCACCGCCGAAAACTGGCAGACCTGGAATACCCAGTTTCGCCGCCGCGAGGGCATGGTTAAGCTGCCCCGGTTCAACACAGAATTTAGCGTGGGGCTGAACGACGCGCTCAAGTCGCTGGGCATGGCGATCGCCTTCGACCCAGACCAGGCCGACTTTTCCGCCATGATCGACGCGCAGGCCTTTATCAACCGCGTACAGCACAAGACCTTCATCGAGGTCAACGAGCAGGGCACCGAAGCCGCAGGCAGCACAGGCATCAGCATCGGAGTCACCTCTGCTCCCATCGATCCGCCCTTCCAGATGGTGGTCGATCGCCCCTTCTTCTACGCTATCCAGGATAATCAGACAGGCAGCATCCTGTTTATGGGTACTGTCGTCAACCCTGGCAGCTAAAGTTAGCTGGTCTGTAAGCCCCTATGCCCACCGCCCTCGCCCTCCACACCAGCAGTCCGAATCTGGGTCTGGCGCTCAGCAACTTCGACGACGTGCAGCGCCAGCAGACCTGGGATTTGGGGCGGGCCCTGTCTACGCATCTGCACGACTGCCTGATGGCGTTTTTGCCGCCGCAGACCTGGGCAGATCTGGACTTTCTGGCGGTGGCGCGGGGGCCGGGTGGCTTCACGGGGACGCGCATCGGCATGGTCACGGCACGAACGCTGGCGCAGCAGTTGGAGATTCCGCTATTTGCCATTTCCTCGCTGGCGGCCGTCGCCCATGCCGCCGCTGCCCAGATGCCTGACGATTCTACGGATTCTACAATCGACCTGGCAGTGCAGCTATCCGCCCAGCGCGGCGAAGTGTTTGGTGCAATTTACCGCAGCCAGCCGCAGACCCGCCAACTCGTCCCCGTGTATCCTGATGCCGTGCTGACGGAAACGGACTGGCGATCGCTCCTCGACTCCTGGACTTTTCCCTGGCAGCCCATCGACGCAAATGGCGATCGCGCCCACACCGCCGCTGACCTGCTCGCCCTGGCCTATGCAGACTGGCAAAGGGGCGATCGCCCCCACTGGTCGGCCGCGCTGCCTTTTTACGGACAGCATCCGGTGAAATAGGGGCAAAAGTCAGCACAGCGCAGGGTGCAGCAGAGGCACAAAGCGCAAAAGCACAAAAAAGGGAGTGTCGCAGCTTAGCTCCCGCACTCCCTCTCCTCGTTTTCGCTGGATTCAGCAATTCTACAAACCTGGAACCTATTCAGCCGCCAGAGCCTCGCGGGGCGTGCTGTAGTCGATGCGGTCGAGGTCGCTGGAGCTATGCCGGAGCGGATTGGTGTAAACATTCAGCTTTTGCAGCAGCACCAGCCAGAAAAACAGCGGATCTTCGACCAAGTAGCGCCGCCACAGCCGCTTGGGTTCGGCCGTGAGGCGATAGAGCCATTCCAGCCCTGCCTCACTGATCCACTTGGGCGATCGCTTGACGTTTCCTGCCTCAAAGTCAATCGTTGCCCCAATGGCCAGGAAGATTTTAATATTGGGCAGTTGGTCTTTGTACTTGTGAATGAATAGCTCCTGCTTCGGTGCGCCAACCCCCACAGCCAGAACCGTTGCGCCCGACTCTCGAATCATTTCCAGGATGCGATCGCACTCGGCTTCGTCTTTTTCAAACCCGAAGGACGGCGAATGGGTCGCAACAACGATTTCCCGCCCAACTTTTGCGTTAATCCGCTGCTGAGCCGCTGCCGCAACGCCCTCCTTGGCCCCCAGCAGGAAAATGCGAATGTCTGGATTGTCCTTGTGATACTCGTAAAAAGCGGGAAACAGGTCAGACCCCGAAATTTTTTCGCGAATGGGTGACCCCAGGAAGCGAGAGACGTACATTAAGATCTTGCTATCGCAAACCCGGTAGTCCGCGTCATTGTAGACCTTGAAGAAGGACGGATCTCTTTGCAGCTTGACCAAGTGATCCACATTGGGAGTATAAACAACGCCGCTGGTTAGCTTTTCCAGTAGTTCCTGTGTTGACAGGTTATCAATTTGCACGTTCAGAATCTTAACGCTGTCCATCCAGCACGCTCCATTCCTGAGGTCTTTTGCTCGACAGTCATCCGAAATTCAAACCAGGCGGTTTGTTCGCAGAGTCAATGACCATCTATATTCGGTGATAACATTCGCAAAACCCGGATAAACAGAGGGAGATTACGTACGAGTTTCCGCCCTCTGAGGGGGTGCATTGCGGCTCTTTTGCCTTGATATTGTATGGGTTTTGTGTGGTTTTAATGAGTTAAATACTTTGCCTGAATAAATCACCCGCACGGCGAGGGGTTCATCAACCAATAAAAAGGACTGAAAGCATTGTCCTGATGGGTTTTCAGGCTATAGAAAGGGAGAATCTTTTGCAGCGAAAGCACAAATCCGATCTGCGACCTCATTGCCCCCGGTGACCGTATTTTTCACCAATCCGCTCGGTTTGTGTACTCAGCCTCCTCACTGTTGCGATCGCCCGATAGGGAAATTTAGGCCCATTGAATGAGATCTTTCTGAGATTTTTCCCGCCTATGGATTGTGCGCATTGCCGCAAAATATTGCGTCTGTTAGGAAGCGATCGCACTTGGGCACACTAGCGTTGTACGGTTCAAAGTTTGAATGCGAACCCTCGCACGACAGATTTGAACCTCCTCTAACAGTTTGTATGAAAACGTTTTCGTCTTTGAACTTCAGATCAGTTACTGAGTTTCGGTTCTGGCTGGTGGCGATCGCCGCTGGGCTGGCTGCAATTCACCTGACGCTGGTTTGGCGGGCTGATAACGTCGATTTGCTGGGCAGCAGCATTCTGTTTTTTGCGGCGCTGACCTCGCTGTTGGGCGATCGCCAGCATACGCTGCGCTTTGATAGCAGCATTCTCGCAAGCGTGCTTGGGGCCATGCTGATTGCGTTCGTGCTGTTGCGGAGTTTGGCGACTCCGGGCGAGGCGTTTTTGCTGCTAGCACCGCTCACGGCTGGTCTAGGATTGGCCCTCCTATCTTCTGGTTTTCGTGGATTGGGGCAATATCGACAAGAACTGTTGCTGCTGTTTTGTCTGGGTGCGCCCAAGGTGTTTATTCCGCCGCTGTTCGACCCGACGCTGTGGACGGCGAAATTTTCGACGGCATTGCTTTGGTATGGCGGGTTTGAAGTAGTTCGCGATGGAGTCAATATCCACCTGCCCACCGGGTCAGTTGAGGTCTATCCTGGCTGTTCTGGCATTGAGGGCATCACTTACTTGCTGTCGCTGGCGGGTCTATTTGTGGTGATGTTCCCTTTGAACTGGCTGCGTCGCGGATTGGCAGTTGTGCTGGCGGTGTTGATCGCTTTTGTAGTCAACGGGGTGCGGGTGTCTTTGATGGCGTATCTGGTCGCGTCTTCTCAGCCAGAGGCGTTTGAATACTGGCACGAAGGCACCGGGTCGCTCATCTTTTCCATGATTGCCGTGCTGATTTTTGGCGGCGTGTGCTGGCTGCTGCTGCGCTGGCAGGAGGTTGCAGAGCGCTGGATTGCCCTGGCAGAGGTCAGTGATGATCCGGCGGAAGAGGAACTGTTTCTGGATGATCCGCTGGATGATCCGCTGGAATGGCAAGAGCCATAGTCCCTTTTGTGATAGCACGTTCATGACTGCAAATTTATCTGCAAACTCAACCGAAAATCCGGTTGTGAAATACGTCCGGCTGCCACTACTGGCGCTGACCTTGGGGGGCGTGGTGCTGGTGCTGGGGCGCTTGCTCCTGTTTCCTGCGACTGCTGGGCAGACGAAGGCCGAATTTGACTTCCCGGAGCAGGTACCCCTTCCTGGCTGGCAGGCCCAGTCGGCAACAGCGCTGCCAATTCCCGAAAAGGCCCAGGCGGAAATGGTGTCGGGCAAACGCTATAGCTATCGGCAGGGCGATCGCGCTCTTGCCGTCGAGATCCGATACCTGGTCAACACCGATCCCAGCGTCCGCAATTTACTGCTGAAGTACGGCAAATCAACGCCGACGGTTGCCTTTCCCACCACGATTCAGCAAGACGAATCAGGCGGATTCTACAGTATCTACGCTGACGAAACCCACGCCCATCTCACCAGTTGCATCAATCCTCGTGGCTCTAGCACCGTCACCGAGGCGCAGTTTATGCAAAACCGCTACGCCCTCGACTTGCGCCCAGAGCGGGCCCTGCCCGTCCTGCTGGGTCGAGAGACGCTGCGAGATGGGCGCTGTCTGTGGACGGTGATGTCCGCCCCACTCCAAAACACCCCGGCAGATCAGGTTTATCCGCAGCTCAAAGCCGCCTGGACAGACTGGCAGGCGTGGTGGCAACCCCAGTTTCCGACTCCCTGAGTTTCCCGTTTTTTGAAGCCTGCGAGACGCTTCTTGGCTCCCTTGTTCTCACCCCATTTCACTCGGTTATTGACATACTCGGAGGATATCCCATGACTCAAGCCCAACCCGAATCTCCTACTCCCTCTCCCGCAAGCAAGCCCTTTTCCCCAGTGCTGCTGCGTTGGGCCGGGTATGGACTGTTGGTTCTAACGACGCTTGACCTGTTCACGATTCTGTTCCCGCCCCGATTCACCAATCCCATCTGGGAGTTTGAAACAATGGGTGCAATCGTAGAGCGAGTTCCCGTTCCACTGCTAGCAGCAGCGCTAATCTTTTTCGGGGAAATGCAGTTTCGCAGTAAGTGGGAACGTCCCGTTCTGAAGTTCCTCTCTTGGGTATCGATGCTGTTTGGTATTTTCCTGCTGCTTCTGGTTCCGCTGGGCGTGACGAATACGCTACGGCTGAATAGCCAGAGCATGGATTTGATCAGCAACCAATTTAGCCAGCAACTTGAGCAGGTGGCGGCTTTTGAGAAGCAAATCAATGATGCTAGCGCCGAGCAAATCAAGGGCTTTTTGGAGAGCCAGGGCGTAACGCTGGAGGGCGATGCGGCCAGAGCGCCGAAGGAGCAAATGCTGAGCCAGTTGTCTCAATTCAAGGAGCGGATGCAGGAGCAGGTTGAAATTGAAAAGGCAAGCCGCCGCAATCGCCTGATGGAAAGCTCTGCCAAGTGGAATCTGAGCGCACTAATTTCGGGCTTCTTGTTTATCTATATCTGGCACCTCACGCGCTGGGCCCGCAGCGCCAAGAAAAAGCGCAGCAAAGCTTCTAAGACGCAGCCCGCAGCATAGTCCACAAGTTTGACTATCGTGTGCCACTCTTTAAGTCCTGGGTGAGAGTAACGCAAACTCTTGTCCAGGATTTTTTTGCGCGGCAGTCTACCTGCCATTTGCGCTATGTGGCTGGAGGGCGGAGTGATTTTAGCCACTTCAGCAGCGAGATGGGCAGCGAAATGGGCGAGAGCAGCGTAGCAACAATTAGCACCAGCCAAGATAGAGAGTCTGTTTTGGGGGTTGAGGGATCTTTTAGAAAAATGGATAGGTAAACGGTGAAGGCGATCGCCGAAAGCACGAGATAAGCGGTTAAAACGTGAGAAACGTGAACCATGTGAGTTTGAGTGGGAGCAGAAAACGGTTCCTGATACGGAGCCAGTAGCCTTGAAGGTTGAACTAGAATCGGCGCTGATTTTATAGAGGCATCCAATAGAGGCATCCACAATGGGCGAGGGGATCTTGAAAACACTGCGATCGCGACAAGGACTTGTCCTAAAACCAGGGCGATCGCCCTACCGCTCTATCCAGTCCTCCATTACGCTCATCCGCCAAACCCAGATCTGCTGGATTTTACCCAACCGTCTGGCCCTTGGTGCGCTCCCAAAACCAGACTACGCTAGCATCCTCGCTGCTGCCAACGTGGAGGTGGTGCTGTCGTTCTGTGCCGAAGCAGAAGGGCCGCTGCCGCAAGCGATTGCAGAAAAATTTCACTGTCAGCGATATATTCTGCCAAATCAATCCTACTTGGTTCCGCTTCAGGTTCAACACTTTGAGGTGGCGACAGAACTGCTGCATCAGCACCTCCGCCGCCAGCGCCCGGTCTACGTTCACTGTCGGCGCGGAATAGAGCGATCGCCCTTGGTGTGTGCCGCCTATTTGTGCCGCTATCATCAGCTAGAGGTGTGGGAAGCGCTGCGCTACGTTCAGCAGGTGCAGGCGATCGCAGCGCCCACCAGCGCACAAATCAAAATATTGCAGGCATTTGTCAGCCAAAGCTCAAGATTCCCAGATCCTACTCAGATCTCCGTGTAGGCAACGAGCCTGTAAGTCTGTCAAGGGCAGTTCGCCGAGAAAGTGGCAGCAAAAATGGCTCCGAAACTTTACGGATTTGCCGCTTAAACTGTTTAGAAATTCCGCAATATTTCGGAATCCGAGCCAACAGGAAGTGCCTTTAGTCTTAAAAGTTTTGCTATTTTTAGCGTTCAATGAGCCTCTGGACTTCGGACGTAAATTTACTGAAAATTTGTGGCTTAAGTCGTTCAATATTTCGCAACATGGGGAATACTTTGTTTACAAAGGCAATTTGGCAATTTCAAGCTGTTCTGTGAACGAGTTCACTCCAGTTTGAAATCCAAGCTTAAGACCCATATAATCCGGCGAAGCCATCATTAGAGGCAGTATGCATTAAGGCAGTGAATTTAGGGAAAAAACGCCAGAAAGTCCCAGGAACGAACTTTAGGCTTCGACTATTAGTTTGACTATTAAATGGTTTGAGGTTACGTCTAACGCACTTCTAATGATTCATGAAGCCTTAATTTTCGCGGGTTCCTTTTGGGTTCTTGATTTTACAGACTCATCGCTGATTCAGGCACAAAGCGTCTGATTGATTCAGGCTTCAAAAGTATTTGAGTGGGTTTATTTGGGGCGATCGCCCTTGTTTGTGTGCCGCGATTTTCGCACATCTGATTTCGTGTATCTATCCATCTACCTCTGTCCAGCTATGTCTCCTATCACCCGCTGTGCCACCGTCGTTTTTGTTGATGCGGCTACGCCAGATTATCAAACCCTAATTGCTGGCATCCATCCCGATATTGACGTTCAAATTCTCGACCCTGGGCAAGATGGAATTCAGCAAATTACCGACTATCTAGCAGGGCGCAGCAACATTAGCAGCGTCCACATTGTGTCTCACGGCAGCACAGGCAGCCTCCATCTCGGCTCCACAGTGCTGAATCGCAACACACTGGCACACTACAGCACGTTCCTGAAATCCTGGTCTGCTGCGCTGACAGACGGTGCCGATATCCTGCTCTACGGCTGCAACATTGCCAATGGCGAGGGCAGCGCGTTTGTGCAGCAGCTAGCCGCCCTCACAGGAGCCAATCTCGCAGCCTCAACGAACCTCACAGGCAGTGCTGCCCTCGGCGGCGACTGGGCGCTAGAGTACACCACAGGCAGCATCGAAGCAAGCAATCCTTTCAACGCGGATGCCCTCAACTCTTACAAAGGGATTCTGCCTGCGATTCCGACGGGCAGCATTGTCGTGCTGCGAACTGGCGACGGCAGCGCCCCGCTGACCAATGCAGCCACTGCTGTTTTTTTGGATGTATACGATACGAGTGGCAGCCTGCTGCAATCCATCGCCATGCCAACTACGGTTGATGGCAGCAACCGACGATTGACCCTGAGTGGCACAGCAGATTTAGAAGGGGGATTAAGTCTCTCAACAGATGGTCGATACCTGGTTTTAGCAGGCTATGACGCGAGTGTTGGCACTCTGGCGATCGCCAGCACCACCAGCACAGCAGTCAACCGAGTGATTGCTCGCGTTGATATGAACGGGACGGTAGATACCTCCACACATCTGACCAGTAGTTTTAGTGGGAATAGTGTTCGGAGTGTTGCTTCCGTAGATGGCAGCAGCTTTTGGGTCGCTGGAGTATCTAGCAACAACACAGGCGGGATTCACTATGTACCCTACGGCGACACAGGAACGCGGCTGACCACGGCGGATGGGGCAGTCCGGAGTGTGGGAATCTTCGATGGGCGTTTGTATACCACAGCGGGCAGTTCGACTAGCCCCACCCATGTCGGACTAAATACTATTGGCACTGGATTACCCGAAAGCGGATCTATCCCTATTACAGCGGTTCCTGGCACATCAAGCGGCAACTCCCCGTTTGAATTTGTCCTGCTGG
Organism: Thermoleptolyngbya oregonensis NK1-22; assembly: GCF_032705245.1. GTDB lineage: Bacteria > Cyanobacteriota > Cyanobacteriia > Elainellales > Elainellaceae > Thermoleptolyngbya > Thermoleptolyngbya sichuanensis. Next base: position 3,922,398 of record NZ_CP053540.1, on the reverse strand, counting down.
ACCGGGATGCAACGGTTGCAGGAGTTGACACGCTTTATATTGCAGATCGAAGTCCGGATGCATCAGGAGGCGGAATCCGGAAGTATTCCTTTGATGGCACAACCTGGACACTGCGCCAGCGGCTCGTCGGTCAATTCAGTGGTTTGACAGGTCAAGTTGTCGGCAGCACGGTTGAACTGTATGCCACGCGAGGGAATGGAGCAAATAACTCGCTAGTTCGGATTGTAGACACGGCTGCTTTTAACGCTGATATCAATGCAACATTAACCGTCCTGGCAACGGCTGGGGCAAACCAGGTTTTTCGGGGGGTGGCGTTTTCGCCGAGCGCAGTGGTGAACCAGCCACCCGTTGCGAATGATGGCACGTTAACCACAGATGAAGATACAGCATTTTCGGGAACCCTGTCTGGGTCAGATCCGGAGGGGGCGGCGCTGACCTATAGCATCGTGAATCAGCCCGCTAATGGCACGGTGACCCTCACAGATGCGGCAACTGGAGCGTACATATTTACACCAAATGCAAACTTTAATGGCGGTGACTCATTTACGTTTAGCGTGAATGATGGCGTGAATGACTCTGGCACGGCAACTGTCACGATTACCGTCAATCCAGTGAACGATGCGCCGACGGCCGCTGGTGTGATTGTGACTACTAACGAGGATGAGTCCGTATCGGGCTTTTTGCTTGGCGCAGATGTAGATGGGGATACGCTGACGTATGAGATTGTCACGGCTCCAACAAAAGGATCTGTCACGATTACGAATGCGGCAACCGGAGCCTTTACCTACACGCCAAACGCGGATGAGAACGGTGCGGATAGCTTTACCTACCGGGTATTTGATGGGATGGTGTATTCCAGTCCAGCGACGGTGACCGTGGCGATCGCCCCCATTAACGATGCCCCTACCGCTTCTAGCCTGAGCTTTACGACCGATGAAGATGTGGCGACTTCGGGCTTTTTGCTGGGTGCAGATGTGGATGGGGATGCGCTCACCTACGAGATTGTGACGGCTCCGACCCAGGGCGTGGTAACGATTACGGACGCGGCCACGGGAGCCTTTACCTACACGCCGAATCCAAACGCGAATGGGGCAGATAGCTTCACCTACCGCGTGTTTGACGGAACGGTTTACTCGACCGCAGCAACGGTGGCGATCGCCATTACGCCCATCAACGACGCGCCGACGGCGACAGGCGTGATCGTAACGATGGATGAGGATGTGCCGACTTCGGGCTTTTTGCTGGGCGCGGATGTGGATGGGGATGCGCTCACCTACGAGATTGTGACGGCTCCGACCCAGGGCGTGGTGACGATTACGAACGCAGCCACGGGAGCCTTTACCTACACGCCGAATGCCAATGCGAACGGGGCAGATAGCTTTACCTACCGCGTGTTTGACGGAACGGTGTATTCCAACACGGCGACGGTGACCGTGGCGATCGCCCCTGTGAACGATGCGCCCGTCGCCACCGATGGCAGCCTGACCACAACGAGAAATCAGCCTCAAAATGGAACCGTGGCGGCGGCCGATGTGGATAGCGACACGCTGACTTACAGCATTGTGACTGGGCCAGCCAACGGCACGCTAACCAGCTTTGACGCGGCGACTGGGGCGTTTACTTACCTGCCCAATGCGGGACACGTTGGGCCCGACAGTTTCTCCTTCCAGGCAAATGACGGCAGCGGGGCAGCCAATGCGCTCTCCAATGTGGCGACCGTGAGCATTGTGGTCAACTTTGGCAACAACGCCCCCGTAGCCAATGGCGACAGTTTGGTGACCAACGAAGATGCGGCAGTGCTAGGGACGCTCTCTGGCACAGATGGCGACAATGATCCGCTGATCTATGCGATCGCCACTGGGCCCAGCCAGGGAAGCATTACGGCGTTTGATCCCAACACGGGCGCATTCACCTACACGCCGAACCCCAATGCCAACGGCTCGGACAGCTTCTCGTTCCGCGTGTTCGATGGATTTGAAGAGTCGGAACCCGCGACCATCACCATTACCATCACCCCGGTCAATGATGCGCCCGTTGCCAATGCCGCAACGCTGAACACTCGGACGGGTAAAACCGAGACGGGGGTTCTAACGGCAACGGACGTGGAAGGCGATCCGCTGAGCTTCAGCATCGTTTCGGCTCCGACCAATGGCACGGTCACGATCATTAATGAACTGACGGGAGAATATACCTACACCCCCAACGCCGGATTTTCGGGCAGCGACAGCTTTACCTTTCGGGCAAACGATGGAACGGATGACTCCGCCCCCGCAACGGTCAGCATTACGGTTGCGCCCAACAGTGCCCCCGTTGCGACCAATGGCAGCCTCAATACCCGCGTCAATGCGGAAAGATCGGGGCGGCTTATGGCCACCGATCCCGATGGCGACATCATCCGCTTTAGCATTGTGACTGCGCCCAGCTACGGGTCTGTGGTGATTACCAACACCGCAACAGGAACCTACACCTACACGCCCAATCCTGGCTATAGCGGGCCAGACAGTTTCGTTTTTCAAGCCACCGACGACGTGTTCAATGCAACGGGCACCATTTCTGTGCTGGTGGCGGCCAACCAGTCCCCGGTGTTGACTGCGCCCCTGCCGCGTCGCGGTGCCACCGAAAGGCTGCCGTTTGTGGCCCAGCTTCCGCTCACCGCCTTTGTTGATCCAGACGGGGATGCTTTGACCTACACCGCAACCCTGGCCAATGGTGCGCCGCTGCCCGCTTGGTTGACCTTTAATGCAGCAACTCGAACATTTTCGGGTACGCCTGCGAATGGGGATGTGGGCACGATTACGCTGCGGGTTGTGGCGACTGATCCCAGTGGGGCGCAGGGTACGGGCACATTCACGCTGACGGTGCTAAATATCAACGATGCGCCAGTGCTGCAAAAGCCGATCGGGAATCGGACGGCGGTGGCGGGGCAGGGCTTTGGCCTGATGCTGGAGTCGGATACGTTTGTGGACATAGACGCAGGCGATGTGCTGACCTATACGGCGAGTTTGAGCGACGGTCGTCCGCTGCCTGCGTGGCTGACGTTTGACCCCGTGACGCGCACCTTTAACGGCACCCCTGCGGGCGGAAACGCAGGTAACTATCGCATCGTTGTGCGGGCTACAGATCGTTCGGGCGTGAGTGCGGTTGACGAATTTGAGCTGCTGGTCAGGTCAGACAGTGGGTTGCCGCCGCAGGGCCCGAAGAAACTGAATCGAATGAAGGGGTCGCCCCGGCCGGATCGGATTCGTGGAACGCGACGGGGCGATCGCATCGAGGGGTTGGACGGCAACGACGTGATCGAGGGTCTGGGGGGCGATGACTATATCTTGGGCGGCGCTGGCATCGATCGGCTTGTGGGCGGCGGCGGAAATGACACGCTGGTCGGCGGGCGCGGGGCGGACGTGCTAATTGGGGGCGCGGGCAACGATGTGCTGATTGCGGGCGAAACGACTGATTTTCTGCGCGGATTCCAGGAGGCGACGGCAATTTGGGGGGCGATCGCCACAAATGTCCTGAAGGGCGGAAAGGGCAACGACCTGCTGGTGGGCGGTGGACGCAGCGATCTGATGATTGGAGGCGCGGGCCGCGATACGTTTGTCCTCGCCAAGCATGGCGGCGTTGATGTCATCCGAGATTTCAAAGTGGGCACGGATGTCATCGGGCTGGCGAAGGGGTTGACCTTCAGCGAACTGCGGATTCAGCAGTCGAGCCGGGGGGCCCGCATCTTGCTAAATGGTTCGGAGGAGGTGATTGCGGAACTGTCGGGCGTGCAGGCGAACAGGCTGACCGCTGCCAGCTTCGTGCCACTGACGCGACTACCGCTTTAGCCCAATCATCCGGGGCTACTGCGTCAGAGTGGATGCTCTGACCTCGCCCTGAAGCCGCCAAAATGGAATTTTTTCTAAATCTGCTGTTTTGACGACAGAATCTGATCTGGCCGCCGAGCAAGTATATTGGCGTATTGTTCGACTTGCTTGCATTACTGCTCCAGTAGAGAGGTCAGCCAATGGTCAGAAAAGGAGTCAGACGACAGAATTGGTTTTTGGGATGGGTGTGGGTCGGACTACTGGTGGGATTGTTGGGATCTTGCAATGTGGCTTCCAATGTGGCTCCTGAGTCAGCGCCACCCGTCGGACAGGAGCCAGTCACGCTGACGGTTTCAGCAGCGGCCGACCTGAACTACGTGTTTCCCGAAATTGGCAAGCTGTGGGAGGCGGAAACCGGACATCGGGTTACGTTTAACCTGGGTTCGACCGGACAACTGGCACAGCAAATTGAGCGGGGCGCACCTGTTGATTTATTCGCCGCAGCCAACCGGAAATTTATCGAAGATTTGAACGAAAAAGGGCTGATTCGATCCGAAACGAAGGCGCTGTATGGCGTGGGGCGAATTGTGCTGTGGCAGAGAGAAGACAGCCCCCTAGAACTGAAAACCCTACAAGACTTGACGAAGCCGGAGGTGACACGGGTTGCGATCGCCAATCCAGATCACGCGCCCTACGGGGTTGCCGCCCGCGAAGCGATGCAGTCTGCCGGGATTTGGGATGCGATTCAGCCCAAGCTGGTCTTTGGGGAAAACATCAAGCAAACCCAGCAGTATGCCGAAATGGGGAATGTGGAAGTGGCGATCGCCGCTCTGTCGATTAGCGTCGGCAAACCCGGAAAATGGACGCTGATTCCGGCTGAATTGCACAAGCCCTTGGAGCAAATGCTGGCCGTGCCCAAGTCCGCGCCGCATCCTGAACTGGCTCAGCAGTTTGCCACATTTATTAATGGGGAGAAGGGTCGGCCCCTGATGAGAAAATACGGTTTCGTCTTGCCGGGAGAGGAGCTAGTCCTATGATTTGGCAGCCGTCGATCCTCTCTCTCCAAGTCACCTTGGTCGCCAGCGCTTTGATTCTGGTGTTTGGGCTGGGGCTGGGAATTTTTTTGGCGCGGGTGCGGTTTCGGGGACAGATTTTTGTGTCTACGTTGCTGAATATGCCGCTGGTGCTGCCACCCAGTGTCGTGGGCTATTTTTTGCTGCTGGCCCTGGGACGCGGTAGCCCGATTAGGGAATGGCTGAAGATTGATTTGCTCTTTACTTGGCAAGCGGCGGCGATCGCCTCGGCCGTGGTAGCGCTGCCGCTGATGGTGGAATCGACCCGTGCGGCGATCGCCAACGTCAGCCCAGAGCTAGAGGCCGCCGCCCGCACGCTGGGTTCAACGGAGCCAGAAGTGCTTTGGCGGATTACCCTGCCGCTTGCCCATCGCGGCATTTTGGCGGGCTTTGGGCTGAGCGTGGCGCGGGGATTGGGAGAATTTGGCGCAACACTGATGGTAGCAGGCAGCATCCCCGGCCGCACCCAGACCCTCCCCCTGGCAATTTACGATGCCGTGCAAATGCAGCGCTATGGGCTAGCAAATACGATGGTGCTGATAATGACGGCGATCGCCTTTGCTCTGTTGTGGTGGGTGCGGCACTTGGAGTCCAAACAGTCTCCTTCGCAGTCGCCAATCGCAATTCGCCCAGAGATCGACTCAGAGATCGACTTAGAGATCAACTCAGAGGTCAACCCAGATGAGCCTATTGGTGGATATTCAGAAGCGGCTCCCCAGCTACACCCTGAACGTGGCCTTCAGCGCTGAACGAGAGCCACTCGGCATTTTAGGCGGGTCAGGATCGGGCAAAAGCATGACCCTCCGCTGCATCGCGGGCATTGAAACCCCCACCAGCGGTACCATCGTGCTGAACAATCGCATTCTCTACGACTCGCGCAAAGGCATTAACCTCCCTAGCCGCGATCGCCGCGTGGGGTTTCTGTTTCAAAACTATGCGTTGTTTCCGCATCTCACGGTCGCCCAAAACATCGCCTACGGACTGAATAAGCGCCAAGGATCAAAACAAGAAAAGCGAGAACTCGTCCAAACCGTCGAAGCGCAGCTTGGGCGCGTTCAGCTTGCCGGATTTGGCAACCGCTATCCTCATCAGCTCTCCGGCGGACAACAGCAGCGAGTTGCCTTAGCCCGCGCCTTAATCACTGCGCCAGATCTGCTGCTGCTGGATGAACCTTTTTCTGCCCTCGATACTCACCTCCGCAACGAGCTAGAAAAGCAGCTCATCAAAACCCTCTCGGATTACCAGGGACTCACGCTGTTTGTTAGCCACAATCTGAACGAAGCCTATCGCATTTGTGAGCAACTGCTCGTTCTCTCCGCCGGAAAAGTGATCGCTAGCGGACAGAAACAAGATATCTTTGATCGCCCTGAAACAATGAGCGTTGCCCGGCTAACCGGATGTAAAAACTACTCCTGCATTCAGCCAATCAATCGACAAACGGTACGGGCGCTGGATTGGAACTGCACGCTTCAAATGGATGCTCCCATTGATGACAGACATACACACATTGGCATCCGTGCCCATCACATCCGCTTTCTAGAAACGCCCCAGCGCCCCAATACCTTCCCGGCTTGGCTGGCCTGGGCCAGCGAAACGCCTCACCACATGACCCTATATCTCAAGCTTGGAGAGCCATCCACCCATGCAGATGATTATCATCTCCAGGCTGAACTCTTGAAGGAAAAGTGGGACGCGCTGAAACATCGGCCGCAGCCCTGGATCGCTTGTCTCGATGCCCAGAAACTACTCCTACTGAAAAACCTCTAGAGGATAGATCATGAAACGCCCAAACTGGTTGACCTTCATTGCTTGTGTATTGTTGAGTTTGATGCTTAGCGTCAGTTGTGCAACCCAGACCCCCCTTGCGGAGCCTGTAGAGCTAACCGTTTCCTCTGCGATCGCACTCACGGAACCCCTGGAAGCCCTTAAGCCGCTCTACCAGGCCGAACACCCCAACGTCACGATTACCTACAACTTTGGTGCATCAGGCGATCTGCGCCAGCAGATCCAGAGCGGTGCGCCCGTCGATATTTTTATATCAGCCGCTCAAAAAGACATGAATGACCTGGAGCAAGACGGTTTGCTGCTTCCAGAAACGCGCAATAACTTAGTGAAGAATCAAATCGTTCTTGTGGTTCCCAAAAACTCCACCGCAATTCAAAGCTTGCAAGATCTGCCCCAAGAGAGCGTCAAGCGGATTGCAGTTGGAAACCCCGATACCGTACCCATTGGGCGGTATTCGGAAGAAGTTTTCAAGAACTTGAATCTGCTGGATCAGGTGAAGCCTAAGTTTGTATTTGGCAAGAACGTGCGCCAGGTTTTAGGCTATGTAGAATCTGGCAACGTCGATGCAGCCCTGGTTTGGGTTACGGATGCCAGAACAACAGATCAGGTCAAAATTGTGGAGGCGATCCCCGAAAATCTTCACTCTCCGACGCTCCATCCCTTGGCCGTGATCCGTGCCAGCGCCCATCCCGATCAGGCGAAAGAATATGTCCAGTTTTTGCTTAGCCCCAAGGCCGGAGAGGTATTTGAGAGCTTTGGCTTCACTCCAGTCTCCTAGTCCGGCATGGTAGCTTGAGATGGGACGCTATCTCGAAGTGAAAACCATCCCGAAGTGAAAAAGTGAAAAGCAGCAAATTGCGTTCAGCTTAGCAGCCGTGAAGCAAGACTCAGACCTTTGCAATAATCTGAAGCAAATCCGGCTGCGGCTGGGCATGAGCCAGCAAGACCTAGCGGCGATCGCCGGAGTGTCGCGCCAAACCATCGGCGGCGTAGAGGCAGGACAATACGCACCATCCACAACCGTGGCGCTGCGGCTGGCCAGGGCGCTGGGTTGCCAGGTCGAAGACCTATTCTGGCTGGAGCAAGATGCGGTGGAGTTGGATGCAATCCCGATCCGGGACTTTCCGACGGATCAGGTAACCCGACTCAGCCTGGCCCGAGTGGGCGGCCAGTGGATTGCACATCCGCTGAAGGGGGGCACCGCCTTTCGGACAGAAATGGTGCCTGCGGACGGGGAAGGTCGCTACGATTCGACCACCCAAATGCTGCACGTCCACCTGCTCGACGATCTGGAAAAGCTGCACCGCACAGTTGTCATCGCGGGCTGCACGCCAGCACTGTCTCTGTGGGCGCGGGCCGCCGAGCGATGGCATCCCGACCTGCGCGTGTATTGGACGTTGGACAACAGCATGTGCGCCCTGGAGCGGCTCTTTCGCGGAGAGGTGCATCTTGCGGGAATGCATCTCTACGATACCGCCATGCAAGATCACAACGTTCCGTTTGTGAAAACTGCCCTGCAAACGCAAGCTGCCCTGCAAGGTGTCGCTGCTGTGGTAATTAATCTGGGCAGTTGGGAAGAGGGGTTACTCATTCAGCCTGGAAACCCGCTGCAACTCAAAACGATTGAAGATCTGACTCGACTGGACGTAAGGATTGTGAATCGGGAAGTGGGGGCGGGCAGTCGGCAGGTGTTAGAGCAATCGCTCAAGGCAGCAGGCATTTCGCCGCAAGCGGTTCGAGGATTTGACACCCTGGCAGCGGGGCATCTGGAGGTGGCCAGGGCGATCGCCACTGGGCAGGCAAGCGCAGGCGTTAGCACCGCATCCGTTGCCGCAGCGTTTGGGCTAGAGTTCATCCCGCTGCATCGCTCTCGCTATGATCTGGTAACGCTCCAACCCTATCTCGAAGAAGCGCCCGTGCAGCAGCTTTTGAGTACGCTGGGCCATCGTCGGGTTCTGTCGCAGTTGCAAACGCTGGGCGGTTACGATACGAGTCAAACGGGGGATATTTTGAGTACCGTTAGGTCTTCTTGAGTCCGTACATCTGCGACAGTATTTTGCATCCTGATCGAATCTGTCACTTATGTCTTTTACTGTTCCCAAAATTGCGGCGATCGCCCCCACTTGGCTGGCATTGTCCGAGCTAAAACCCCTTGCTCCTACAGACGTTCATCTGTGGTTGGTGAATATTGAGGGCGGTGCAGAAGCCCTGCCATTGCTTGAGCAAACCCTTTCGCCCGACGAACAGGCCAGAGCCACAAAGTTTCGCCAGAAGAGCGATCGCGCTCGATTCATCATCGGTCGGGGCATTTTGCGACACCTGCTCAGTCGCTACACCGGGCTTGCGCCATCTGCCATTTGCTTTTCCTACAATTCCTACGGCAAGCCCGCCCTGATGTCCTCGCCTAGCGCAGCGCTGCCACTGCAATTCAACCTGTCGCATTCGGGCAGGCTGGTGCTGTACGGATTCACGCAGGAGCATCCGATTGGGGTTGACCTGGAGCAGCATCGACCGCTGGATGTGCTTGCTCTGGCGCGATCTGTCTTCTCTGAATCAGAACGCGCTGTGCTAAACCCTCTGCCCCCCGCTGAGCAACTGACTCAATTTCTGCAACTCTGGACGTGCAAAGAAGCCTACGTGAAGGCAACTGGCCGGGGATTGAGCGGGCTAGAGCAGGTGGAGATGGCGATCGCTCCTAACGGCTCAATTTGTGTCCCGGTATTCACTGATGCATCACCGTCTGATTCATACTGGCAGATTCAACCTATGTCGCTTGGCAATCATTTTTCTAGTGCGTTTGCAGTAAACAAGCCAGCTTTTAACCTGTATTGCTACCGTCTTTACGCCGTGCAAGATCTGATACAACTTATTTCCCCTAGCCCAACTCTCGGCTGATGTATCCCCGAATTGCAGAAACGGCCACCACTCGCGGCGAGGCTAGATAGTTATTCCCTGTGGGATCGCCGCTGCGCCCCTTGAAGTTGCGATTGGTGGCGTAGATGCCGTTCTCGCCCGCCTCCAAAACGCCCCTGCCCGCGTTGATGCAGGCTCCGCAGCCCGACTTGAGAATTGTTGCACCCGCCGCCTCCAGGATCTCCACATAGCCCAAGACCTCGGCCTGTTGCAGCACTGCTTGCGACGCAGGGACGACAAACAGGCTGACTTGGGGCGCAACTCGGTTCCCGTTTAGCACTGCTGCCGCTTCGGCCAGGTCATGCAATTTGCCGCCCGTGCAGGAGCCGATAAACGCCTTGGTGATGGGAACCCGCCCCAACTGGCTAATGCCCACCACCTGATCGGGCTTGGGCGGACAGGCGACTTGGGGTTCTAGATGGGTCAGGTCAAACGTGTAGGTGCGTTCGTATTCTGCATCCGCATCACTGGCGATCGCCCTCCCCAGTTCTGCCATCGCCTTATCCTCCAGTCGTTCTTCCAAGTATTCGCTAGTGCGTTCCCTCTGGCGTTCTGCCAGATACTCCCACGTCACCGCATCAGGCGCAATCAGCCCGCACAGCGCCCCACATTCCACCGCCATATTTGCCAGCGTCATCCGCTCGTCCATCGGCATTCGGGCGATCGCCCCGCCGCAAAACTCTAGCACCCGCCCGATCGCCCCGTCGCAGCCCAACTGCCCCAGCAAAAACAGCATGATATCTTTGGCGCTGATCTCCGGTGCAGGCGTTCCCTCCAGGCAGATTCGCAGCGTCGGCGGCACGCGCAGCCACAGGTCGCCCGTCGCCAGCAAATTTGCCATGTCCGTCGTGCCGATGCCCGTGGAAAAGCAGCCAAACGCGCCGTAGGTGCAGCTATGGGAATCTGTCCCTGCGATCACCATGCCTGGCCGCACAAACCCCCGCTCTGGCAGCAGCACATGGCAAATGCCCGCCGCCTCTCCGGGCGACACCACATCCAGCAGGTGGCAGCCTTGCTCCTCGGCAAACTGGACCATTTGCTGATAAAGTAGGTCAGCTTTGGGGTCAACCCGAATGTCGTTGATTTGAATAAAATGATCCGCCACCAGCACCAGGCGATCGCGCTCCCAAATCCTTGCCGACTCACCAAAATGCTGGTAGAAAAGCTGTGCCACCCCAGCGGCGATCGCATCGTGGGACATCGCCAAATCCACCCTGGCAAACACCACCTCGCCGGGCTGTACAAACGCATTGCCCGATGCCCGCGCCAGCAGCTTTTCTGCCATCGTCATGGGGCGGCGCGGCGTGTTGCTGGGCGGCAGGGCCATGTCTCCGCGCAATCGCTGCTGGTTAAAGGCAAACAGTCCGCCTGCCTGCGTAATCGCCGCCACAATTGGGTGGGTTTCTGCTTCGCCCAAGTGCTTTAAGGGCAAACCGATATTGATGCTGTTGCGGTAAAAAATATCGGCAAAGGATCGCGCCCGCACCTCGCGGATACCCGCTGCTTTCAGGGCGATCGCCGCGATTTCTCGACTGGAGCCACAGCCAAAGTTTGCGCCTGCTTCGATCACGTCATAATTCATGAGCTGATCGATGCCGATGATGTGTTCCAGTGCGTACCGCTTCAGATGCGCCGGATCGAGATTGGTTCCTCGCTTTGCGGGAATAATGTCATCCGTATTGATATCATCTCCCAGGCTTAAAACCTTCTCGGATTCATTCGCAGGATGATTCTCAGGTGCGTTCATAGGGCTTTGAATGATTTAGCTGTTGAATTGGTTAGCTGTTGAATTGGTTAGCTGTTGAATTGGTTAGCTGTTGAATCAGTTGCTCCGTGAAGGCTTTCGTATTCACAAACCGATCTTCTGGCGAGGCCACTAGGTCGGCTGTGCGATAGCCCGCCTCCAGCAGATGCTCCTGGGCGATCGCCAGATGGGCCGCTGCGGTCCCCTCGTCCCACTGCCGCAACATTAACTCCACGCTGGACAGCGTTCCCATCGGATTGGCAATGCCCTTGCCTGCAATATCTGGCGCAGTGCCGTGAATCGCCTCGTATAGGCCAAAGCCGTCTGCGTTTAGGCTGGCAGACCCCAGTAGCCCAATCGACCCGGCGATCGCCCCGCCAATGTCGCTGAGGATGTCGCCAAACAGGTTGCCCGCCAAAATTACGTCAAACTGCTGCGGATTCATCACCAGTTGCATCGCCAGATTGTCCACCAGCATCGGCACCAGCGCCACATCGGGAAACGCCGCCGCTTCTTCCTGCACCAGCCGCGTCCAGGGAAGGCAGGGCAGCGCATTTTCCTTGTGGGCGATCGCCAGTTTCTTGCGCCGCTGCTGGGCCTGCTGAAGCGCAACGCGGGCAACCCGCCGAATTTCAGAATCGGCATACTGCATTGTGTGAAAGCCGTAGGGGGCCGTCCCATCCACCCCGCGCCCCGACGGGCCAAAGTAAATGCCGCTGACCAACTCCCGCACGAACAAAATGTCCACGCCGTCCAGCTTTTCCGGCTTGATCGACGAGCGATGTCGCAGACTTTTGACCGGGCGCACCGGGCGCAAATTGGCAAACAGGTCAAACCGCTTCCGCAACTCCAGCAAGCCCGCCTTTGACACCGCCCCGAATAATATGCCGTCCGCCCCCTCGCAGAGCCGCGCCGTCGCCTCCGGAAACCCTGTGCCAAACTGCTGCACGGCGGGTTCTCCCACCAGCCCATGCGTCACCCGCACCGAAAAGCCATGCAGCGTCGCCAAATGCGCCAGCACCGCCAGCGCCGCTTCTACGACCTCTGGGCCTACGCCTTCCCCCGGCAGCGCTACCAACCGATATTCTCGAATCCCCACAATCCCCACTTCCCACAGCGAACCTATGGATGATAATACGTCTGGCAGGAGATAGGGATCAGGGGGTCAGGTTTTAGGGATCAGAATGATATCAAATCTGTTTCATTGCTGGCGATCGCGGTGAGTAGGGCTGCGCTCCCTGAGGTAGCAAGCTTTCCTAAGGCTGGCGATCGCGACAGTGCTAAAGAGCTTGTTTCAGTGTCCGAGCCAGCAAGCCTTGGGGGAAGCTTTCCCCCAAACCCCCTCCGACCTCTGTTCTGCATCAGCATCAGGGATTGCGGGCCGTGCTTACAGCGGTCGGAGAGGGAGCTAGGACACTTGAAAGTCGTGTAAGTAATGTTCTGATCCTGACTCCTAACCCCTAACCCCTGACCCCTGACTCCTGACCCCTGAAACCTACATCGAATGCGTTTTACGAAGACTAAGAGACTCTATCGATTGTTGATCAGCATGGCGGCGCTGTACGTAGCGGCCTGTGGGCTGGCGTGGGCGGGGCAGACGCGGCTGATTTTTCGTCCCGATGCTGACATTCGCACCACGCCGGATGCGGTGGGATTGCGCTACGAAATCGTCGATTTGCCCGTGGGGACGGGGCGGGTGCGCGGCTGGTGGATTGGCGCGAATCGGGACGACGCGCCGACGGTGCTATATTTCCACGGCACAGGCAGCAATTTGGGGGATCTGCCCCGACTGGCAGCGCAGATTCATGAATTAGGCTGGGCGGCCTTTTTCATCGACTATCGTGGCTATGGCGAGAGCCAAGGCAACTTTCCTAGCGAACAGTCGGTCTATGCCGATGCGATCGCCGCCCTCGACTACCTCACCCAAACCCGCCGCATTCCGCCACAGCGCATCGTGGTTATGGGAAGATCCATCGGAGGGGCGATCGCCCTCGACCTGGCAGCCCACAATCCCGACCTGGCCGCCCTAGTTGTCGAAAGCTCGTTTACCTCCATGCGAGACATGATCCGTCACTTTGTGCCCGTGCCGCTTTTGCCTGTGGATCTCTTGCTGCATCAGCGGTTTGATTCCCTGGCAAAAGTGCGATCGCTCCAGATGCCGCTGCTGGTGATCCACGGGACGGGCGATCGCGTCGTGCCTGTCCACATGGGGCAAGCGCTCTACGAGGCCGCGCCGCCGCCCAAGGAACTGCTGCTGATTCCCCAGGCGGGCCACAGCAATTTGCGACGAATCAACCGGACGCTGTATTTCCAGACGCTCCAGCGCTTCGTTACGCGCTACGCCAATCCTGCTGCAAAAAATCATGCGATCGCCCCATGAAACTGCTCAAATCGGCACTTTTTCCAGAACTTCGATTTTTTTCAAAACAACATGGTGAAAAACGGTGGGCACATTGCAAAACACCTGGTCTGGCGGTGGCTTGTGGCGCTAGCGTTGCTGCTGGGCATCCTGTTTCGGGGGTATGGGCTGGGCGATCGCGTGTATTGGGTGGATGAAGTTGCCACCTCGGTTCGCATTTCTGGCTACACCCGCGCCGAAGTCACCGCCCAACTCAGCGACGGCGTTCCCCGCACGCCCGCAGACCTCCAGCAGTTTTTGCATCCCGCCCCCGATTTGCCCTTGACCCAAGTCCTCCGTGCCCTGGCTCAAAGCCCCGAACACGCCCCGCTTTATTTCTTGCTAGCCCACGGCTGGACAAAACTCTGGGGCAGCAGCATAGTCGCCGTGCGATCGCTCTCGGTTCTGTTCAGCCTGATCTCACTTGCGCTCATCGGGCGACTGGCCAGCCAGTTGTTCAATTCTGCCACCGCCGGGGCGATCGCCACGATGTTACTAGCCCTATCGCCCTTTTTCGTATCCTATGCCCAAGAAGCGCGTCCCTACAGCCTGTGGAGCGTCACGCTGCTGTGGAGCAGTTTGGCGTTATGGAACGCGATGGGGTACACCACAGAGAGCATGAAACAGAACGTGAGACAGAATGTGAAACAGAACGCCGTTGGGAACGAGATGCCGCATTTGCTTCGGCGCTGGTTGACCTATGGATTCAGCATGGCGGTGGGGCTGTATACGTCGCTGCTGACGGCGCTGGTGTTTCTGGGGCACGGGCTGTATGTGCTGGGGGTGGGCAGTTCGCGATGCGACCCGTCTCGGACTCGCGCTCAGCGGCGTGGGTTTCTCCAGGCAGCGGCGCTGGCGGTCGGGCTATTTCTCCCGTGGGTGTTTGTCGTGCTGGGTCGCTGGGATACCCTGCAAGCTAATACTGAATGGATGCGCCAGCCGATGGGGGCGCTGTCGATGCTGGTGGTCTGGCTCTATAGCCTCGTCGTGCTGTTTTTTGACGCGCCCGTGGAACTGGGGCCAGTTGCGCTGGTAGCGGTCAAATTTCTCACTGCACTGCTCACCCTGGGGGCGATCGCCCTTGCGCTCCGGTGGACATTTCAGCAGCAGCATGTCGGAAGCTTCGTCGCCGCCTTGCTGCTGCCTGTTCCTGTGATTCTGGTGGCGCTGGATCTCATCCGTCAGGGCCAGGCCTCGGCCACATCGCGCTACCTCATCCCCGTCCAGCTTGCCGTGCTAATTTCGGTAGCGGGCTGGCTCTCTGCGGGGCGTTCCTGGCAGCGCGGCGTTTTAGCCTTCCTGCTCACGGTCAGCTTTTCATCGGGTCTGTCCAACCTGCATCACATTCCCGACTATCAAAAATCTCGCAATCGCCACAACCCTGAAATTGCAACCCTGGTGAATCAGCAGCCTTCACCCCAGATCGTTGCCGAGTCTCGCTATGCCCTCGATCTGGTATCCCTCAGCCAGTTCCTCAAACCCGATACCAGGGTTCAAATTCTGAGTCCTGTGTCCATGCCGCCGCAGCGATGTGAACCCTTCTTTCTGCTAAATCCATCTGCATCACTCCAGCAGGACATTCAGCAGCGCGATCGCCTCCAGATTGCCGAAGTTTTTCGCCCAAAAACCTTGACAGATTCAGACATTCATCTATCCCTCTGGCACGTTGAGAATCCCGATCGATCCTGTCCTTCTAGCTGAGTGATGTCCCTCCTCACTGTGTTCCTGTTGCGATGTTTCATGTAGCGCGATCGCCTCTCAAATTCCTGCAAAATCCGGGTCGAATCCTGGGACGATTGCTGGTATTCCTGATTCTGGCTGGCATCCTGTTTCGGGGGTATGGGCTGGGCGATCGCGTGTATTGGGTGGATGAAGTTGCCACCTCGGTTCGCATTTCTGGCTACACCCGCGCCGAAGTCACCGCCCAACTCAGCGACGGCGTTCCCCGCACGCCCGCAGACCTCCAGCAGTTTTTGCATCCCGCCCCCGATTTGCCCTTGACCCAAGTCCTCCATGTCCTGGCTCAAAGCCCCGAACACGCCCCGCTTTATTTCTTGCTAGCCCACGGCTGGACAAAACTCTGGGGCAGCAGCATAGTCGCCGTGCGATCGCTCTCGGTTCTGTTCAGCCTGATCTCACTTGCGCTCATCGGGCGACTGGCCAGCCAGTTGTTCAATTCTGCCACCGCCGGGGCGATCGCCACGATGTTACTAGCCCTATCGCCCTTTTTCGTATCCTATGCCCAAGAAGCGCGTCCCTACAGCCTGTGGAGCGTCACGCTGCTGTGGAGTAGTTTGGCGTTATGGAACGCGATGGGGTACACCACAGAGAGCATGAAACAGAACGTGAGACAGAATGTGAAACAGAACACCGTTGGGAACGAGATGCCGCATTCGCTTCGGCGCTGGTTGACCTATGGATTCAGCATGGCGGTGGGGCTGTATACGTCGCTACTGACGGCGCTGGTGTTTCTGGGGCACGGGCTGTATGTGCTGGGGGTGGGCAGTTCGCGATGCGACCCGTCTCGGACTCGCGCTCAGCGGCGTGGGTTTCTCCAGGCAGCGGCGCTGGCGGTCGGGCTATTTCTCCCGTGGGTGTTTGTCGTGCTGGGTCGCTGGGATACCCTGCAAGCTAATACTGAATGGATGCACCAGCCGATGGGCGTTTTGCCGCTGTTGGCAATCTGGCTCTACAACACCTCCATCCTGCTGTTTGACGTACCTGCCACGCTGTCCCCCGACCTGCCGACTGTCGCCAAGTTGCTGACCTCTATGCTGCTGATGCTGCTGCTGGCGATCGCCCTCCGCCATCTCGTCCGCCGCAGTCCACGCCCGGTCTGGGGATTTGTCGTGCTGTTCGCTCTGACGATTCCTGCTTTGCTGCTGGGGCTAGATGTTGTCCGCAATAGCCAGCTTTCCACGGCTGCCCGCTATTTGCTGCCGTTTCACCTAGGTATGATTTTGGTGCTGTCTTCTTACCTCACTGACTCACTCTGCGCCAAGTCCCCCTCTCGGCGGCGATTTGGGCGAGGGCTGATGCTTTGCCTGGTTGCCCTCTGCTTTCTGTCCTACGGCTTCCAACTTCAGCAGCCGCCCAAGTACCAGAAAAGCCGCAATCTGCACAATCGGGCGATCGCCGCGTTGATTAACCAAACCACTGGCCAGACCCTTCCCCCCCGCCTGATTGCCGAACCTGCCCAGGCGATGGATCTGGTCTCCCTCAGTCTCGACTTGCAGCCCCAAACGCAGATCCAGGTGATTGCCTCGATGGGCGAGAATTGGAGGGGCGATCGCCTATTATTAGAACCGTGCCAGCCTGTGTTTCTTTTGAATCCCTCAGCAGCGTTAATCACCCGCATTCAAACTGAAACAAACCAACCCGTTCATGAAGCCTATCGTCCCCAAAAACTAGTCCCCAATGAACTGGCCCTGTCTCTCTGGAAAGTTAACCAATCTTGCCCTTCTCCATGATTATGAAATCCTTAATCAATCAATTCCAGAAACAGCACAAAGCCTTTGCGGTTCATCAAGGGGAAAAGCTGGTTAGAAGCTTAGAGGATCTGATTGCGAAATATTCTGCTGTTGGGGACGGGGCTTTTTTTGAAGTTCAGCACTTTCCCTGGGTTGGACTTCTAGAAACAAACTGGAAAACGATTCGAGCAGAGTTAGACAATCTGCTGAAAGACGTGTATTCCATTCCCAATTTTCAAGACATCTCCACGGATCAGATCAGCATCACTCAGGACAATCTGTGGAAGACCTACTTTCTCTATGGCTATGGCTACAAATCAGAGCAAAACTGCCTGCGCTGCCCCGAAACGACGCGCCTGGTTGAACAGATTCCTGGCATGAAAACGGCATTCTTTTCTATCCTGCTGCCCCATAAAACGATCCCAGAACATCGCGGCCCCTATAAGGGATTATTGCGCTATCACCTGGGGCTAAAAGTACCCGCAGCGGCAGAGCAGTGCGGCATTCGGGTGGGCAGCGGAGTGCGCCACTGGCAGGAGGGAAAAAGCCTAATTTTTGACGATACGTTTCCCCATTCCGCCTGGAATCATACAGATGACATTCGCGTAATTTTGTTTGTTGATTTCATTCGTCCCATGCGTGCGCCCGTAGCCTGGTTCAATCAGTTTATGATCCAACTGATTGCCTGGTCGCCCTATGTGCAGAGCGGTCGCAAAAATCTTTTAGAGTGGGAAGCCAGACAGAAATAATCGACCCAGACTAATGACAAGATTTAGTAATTAATTGAACAGCTAAATTTATACATGAAAATTGCAATTCTTACGTCTGGCTTTCTGCCTGTTGTCGATGGGGTGACAGTCACTCTCCTCCACAGATTGAAGCGACTGAGCAAGTTGGGTCATCAGGTCTTAGTGTTTTGTCCAAGCTATGAATCGCTGGAATCGATCTATCCAAATTGGGCAGACTATACAGGACATTTTTTGCCCGGTGTAGAAGTTATCAATTTGCCAAGCGCCTCATTTATGGGAGTTGAGTTTGAGCGCAATGTTACCTCAACGTCCTATGATCTTGTGCTGCAAAGATTGGCGCAATTTCAGCCTGATGTTATTCATGTGGATGAACCCGATCGCCTCTTTCTCGGCTTTGGCAAAATTCCGGCGATCGCCCATGCGAAGACGCACCAGATCCCCTGCACCAGCTTCTATCACACCAATTTCTTGGAATATATTGACGACTTCTTTCCGCTGCCAGCCCCGCTGCAAACCTTAGTGAGGTGGCTTTGCAAAGTGTTCATTACTCAGCGGGTATTCAACGCCTATGATGTAACGCTAACGGGCAGCAAAACCACCTATGAAAAGCTGCAAAAACTGGGGATTAGGAATGCGCTATACGAAGAGTTGCTGGGCGTTGATCTAACTGCCTTTAGCCCGACTCTCCGGCAGGACCTATTTTTTGAAAAAACCTATGGAATCAAGGTGGGCGATCGCACAAAACTTCTTTTCCTGGGGCGATTAACCCCAGACAAGGGCTGGAAATTCACGCTGAAAGCAGTTCCAACGCTAGTCCAAAACCTGGGTTCAAATCGCATCTCGCTGCTGATTGCGGGGGATGGCGAACTGCGGGATACCATCCGTCAATCGCTAACGGGCGTGGTCGATTTTTACCTGCTGGGTCGCGTGTCTCCAGATCAGATTCCTGCACTCATGGCAAATAGCGATTTCCACGTCACGACCTCCAAAAAGGAAACCAAGGGGCTGACGCTGTTTGAAGCTTTTGCTGCTGGAATTCCCTCTGTTGCTCCAGCGGCAGGCGGCGTTCTGGACAGCATTCAGCCCGGAGTTAACGGTCTGCTCTATGAGCCGGACAGCACCGCAGATTTTGTCGAAAAACTTCAGTTGCTTATCGAAGACCCAGACCTGCGGCAACGCTTGGGGCAGCAGGCGCGAGAGTGGGTGCTGCCCTACGGTTGGGATCAGGCAGTCGATCGCCTGGTCAGCATTTGGGCTTCGCGCCTGCCTGTTGCCACCAACCCCTAGTCCTCAGCGCGGCCACATATAGCCGACGTAGAGTAGAATGCTGTCGCGGCCGGGGTTTGGTGGGTATAGCTCGGCGTTGGAAATGTGGTGCCAGCGCAGCCCTACCATGAGGTGTTCCTGGTCTCGCATTCGGAAGGTTGCACCGCCGCCGACCTGGGGCGTGAAGTTGAACTGCGATCCACCCTCTGCGGGCACGTCTTCACTGGTGACCAGAAACCCTGCACCGCCATCTACATACAGTGACCAGGTGTCTTCTCGTACAAAGTGCCAGCGAAGGATCAGCCCAAGATTAAGACCCACCGCATCGTCTCCTGGCTGAATGAACTTGAGCTTATTCAATTCCAGGTTAATGCTGTGCCCGTGAGCAAAGAAGTCCGTAATGCCTGCGCCTGCCAGCCCAAACGCTGCAAAGCCGTCGTCATCTGGATCGTAGGAAATGGACGGCCCCGCCTGCACGTACCAGTAATTTTGCCCAACGGCTCCAAAGCGTTCCGGGGCGGATGGTGGGGCTGGTTCAGCCTGGCCGATCGCCCTCCCGTCTGCGTCTGGCTCCGGTGGATAGTCGGCAGTAGCAGCCAATTCGGATGGCAACGGCGCTTCCATATTCAGCAAATCCGCCGCCTGGTAAGACGTAAGCGGCATCGGACTCTCCGCAATCACATCAGTGGAATCTGGTGGAAGCAAGAATTCCGTCGATGCGGCGGGCGGCAACGCAGATGGAGAAGATTCAACCGATGCAGGGATAGAAGCTGGGGAAACAGCGTCTTGGGGTAATGCTTCCTGGGAAAGGGCCGACATCGGAGAAAGCACGACAGCGCTCCACGATGTTGTCAGAATTAGCGCGGTGTAGGAAATCCTAGAAGAAACAGACTGATGATTCAAAGAGTAGGCTCTTGCAAGGTTCTTAGGAATAGAAAATGTCATTTTTTTGATGGGGTTTGGATCTGCTCATGCTTGGTTTTTGAGAGTTACTGTAAGCTCTGAGTTCGGGTTGTTGGAACAAAAGCATGAACAGCACTTGTCATGACCCAGACATTAGGCGGGGTTAGAAATTTAACTAACTAAGAATTCAATCGCGAAATCTCCTTGGCGATCGCCGATACAGTAAGGTGAATTTGCTCCTCCGTATGTAAACAAGACAAAAAGAACCGCAAACGAGCGCGATCGTAGGGCACCGAGGGATAGACCATCGGCTGCACATGAATCCCGTGCTGCATCATGCGGTGACAAAGCTGAATCGCTCGCTGGGAGTCGCCGATGATGACCGGAATAATCGGCGTGTCTGCACTGCTGCCCGTGTTCAGCGCGTGGTCTTGGGCGAGGTGGAGGAATAGCTGCGATCGCGCTCTGAGCCGCTGAACTCGCTCTGGCTCCCGTTTCAGCAGTCGCAGCGAGGCGAGGGCCGCTGCCGTGTTCGCAGGAGTCATGCCCACGCTGTACACAAAACCAGGAGCCGTATATTTCAGGTACTCCACCAGCGCCTTGCTGCCCGCAATGTAGCCGCCGCAGCTTGCAAACGACTTGCTCAGCGTTCCCATCCACAGATCCACGTCGCGGGACGCAATGCCAAAATGTTCACCAATGCCGCGACCGCTCTGCCCTAACACGCCAATGGAGTGCGCCTCGTCCACCAGCAGGAAGGTTTTGAAACGCTTTTTCAGCGCCACAATGTCTGGCAAGGGAGCGATGTCGCCATCCGCGCTGTAGATGCCTTCAATGGCAATTAGCACTTTTTCATAGCGCAGGCGATGCTGGGACAACAGGTGTTCGAGCGATCGCCAATCGTTGTGCGGAAATTCCATCAGCGTCGCCCCTGCCAATTTGCAGCCCTCGCGGATGCTGTTGTGGCTGAGGGCATCGTAGAGGATCAAGTCCTGGCGACCAAACAGATGCCCGATGGTCGTTACGTTTGTGGCGTGGCCCCCAACGAACAGCAGGCAATCCTCAGTGTCCAAAAACCGAGCAATTTCCTGTTCTAGCTCTCGGTGGAAAGGGCGTTCGCCTGACAGGACGCGGCTGGCGGAAACCGACGTGCCATATTCCTGCACCGCAGCGATCGCCGCCTGGGTCACAATCGGATCACCGGACATGCCCAGGTAGTTATAGCTGGCGTAGCTAATGAATGTTTTTTCGTGAATCTCAGTGGTGTCGCGGGAAATCCCGGTATGCTGCATGAAAAAGGGGTTGCCGAGTTCTTCCACTCGATTCAATTCCTGTCGCAGGTTCTGATACTCAGGCGTGAGATGAAAGTGATAGTAGGATTCTGGAACCTCAAGATTTTCTGATTCAGAATGAGCGATTAGGTTTGAACCTAGATCTGAACCTAGATTTGAACCCGACGCATCCGGCTGAGGGGTATAGAGGCTGCTGTTCCCGACTCGATCGGCGGAAATACTTGCATTCGTTAGTCCGTGCAGGCTGGTGTTCTCCTGATTTGTCCTAGAGGGTGCCGAATCTGACTGTTCAGGGTGCTGCAAGGACAGGGGCGATCGCCCGTCTTCTCCTTCTCTGGCGGTCGCTTCCGTTGCGGCAAGGTCTGTGGCTGTGGCAATGGCAAGGTCTGTGGCTGTGGCAATGGCAAGGTCTGTGGCTGTGGCAATGTCCATTGCAATAGACTGTCCGGTTTGGGCGATCGCCTGCTGGGCTGTGATTACTCCTTTCCCCGCAGAGGGGCCATCCTGAAACAGCGTTGTGGCCAGATGCTCCGCTAGGGCAGCCACGCTGGAATGGTCGAGCAGCAGCGCTTGCGAAATGGAGAAGCCCAGCCCTGCCTGGAGTCGGTTGGTGAATTCCACCGCCATCAGAGAATCCATCCCCAAGTCCGAAAACTGATCGTGAATGTCAATCAGTTCCGGTGCGCTAAAGCCCAGGACTTTGGCCAACTGCTGCTGGATAAACTGCTGCAATCGCTCCAGGCGATTCGCAACGTGATCTGTCCCGGAATCGCCCGCCTGCTGTAAGCTTTGCAACAGCGGAGAGGCAGCAGGGGCAGCAACGGGCGCGGCGGGCAGCAGGCGCTCAAAAAAGGGCGATAGTTCCTGTCCTGCCTGGGCTGCGCGAAACCTGGCCCAATCGATGGGCAACACGCCTGCCTGCACTGGATTTTGCCGCAATAGCTCAGTCAACAGCGGCATCCCCTGCGCGGGTGAAATCAGCGTCATGCCCTGAGCTTCGAGCCGCTGCCGCTCTCGTTCCATCAGTTGCGTAGACATGCCCACGGCCCAGGCTCCCCAGTTGACGCTGAGGCCCGGCAGCCCCAACTGGCGGCGATGGTGCATCAGGCTGTCCAGCACTGCATTGCCAGCGGCGTAGTTGGTCTGACCCGCCGAACCCAGCAGCGACGCAGCCGACGAAAAGCAGACGAAGAAATCCAGAGCGTGCGATCGCGTCAGTTCATGCAGGTTCCAGGCTCCCTGCACCTTGGGAGCCAGCACCGCCTGAAAGCGCTCCCATGTCTGGTTTTGCAGGATGCCGTCATCTAGCACGCCGGCCGCGTGAACCACGCCCCGCAGCGGTTGGGGACAGCGTTCCAGCAGAGGGGCGATCGCCCCCGGTTCTGCCACATCTGCCTGGGCTGGGATGACGGTCACTCCCTGGGCTTTCAGGTCGTCGATCCAGGCTTGGGCGATCGCCGAGGGAGCCTTGCGCCCCACCAGCAGCAGGCTCTTTGCCCCCTGCTCCACCAGCCATTGCGCCGTGAGTTGGCCCAGCGCCCCCAACCCGCCCGTAATCAGATAGGTTCCATCGGGGCGAACCGCAGGCTGCTGGGGCAGCACGGGCGGCAGCGTCATCACCACCTTGCCGATGTGCTTTGCCTGGGCCATGTAGCGAAAGGCAGTCGGCGCTTCGGCAATCTCAAACACCGTGTGCTTGAGCGGCTGCAACGCCTCCCGCTGGAACTGGTCGGTCAGTTCGTTTAGCAGCGCCGCAATGTAGTCTGGCTGCGCCTGCGACACCTCCAGCAAGTCAAACGAAAAATAGTCCACATCGGGGCGCAGGGCGCGAACCTGCTCCGCCGTCCAGATGCCGAGCTTGCCGATTTCGACGAAGCGACCCCTGGGCGACAGCAGTTCCAGGCTGCGGGGAATGTAGTCTTCGTTGAGGCTATTCAGCACCACGTCCACGCCCTGTCCGTGCGTGGCTTTGGCGATCTGGTCGGCAAACGCCAGCGTGCGCGAATTAAACACATGCTGCACGCCGAGAGACTTGAGGAAGGCCTGTTTGGGTGCGCTAGCCGTGGCGTAGACCTCGGCCCCGAGGCGCTGGGCAAGCTGAACTGCGGCCAGACCCACCCCGCCCGCTGCGGCATGAATCAGGATGCGTTCGCCCTTTTGCAGCTTTGCTAACTGGCAGAGTCCGTGGACTGCCGTCAGAAACGCCGTCGGAATCGTTGCTGCTTCTGCAAAGGTGAGGGATCTGGGCTTCGGCGCAACCCATTTCGTATTCACGGTGACATACTGCCCCAGGCTGCCAATTGCCTGCGCGGCCATCACCTCGTCGCCCACGCGGAATGCCGTCACGCCTTCGCCCAGGGCCACCACCGTCCCTGCACACTCGCCGCCAAAGGGCACTGCGTCTGCCGTGGCAAAGCCCATGTGTTCCAGATGGAGTTGGAGCATCCCCAGCGCGTTCAGTACGTCGCGGAAATTCACGCCTGCCGCCCGCACCAAAATCTCCACTTCGCCGGGGCCGGGCGATCGCCGCTGGCAGGGCATCAGCGTCAGGTGATCCAGCACGCCGTATTGCGTCAAGCCCAGGCGAAATGAGGGCGCAGCGGGAATCGTCAGGGCGGGCTTTGCCAGATCCGGACTCAGCCGCGCCCTGTAGCGAGTGCCCTGGCGATAGGCGATCTGGTCTTCCGCATCGGTCTGGTGCAATGCCGCCAGCAGGGTCGTGGCAGGGTCTGGATCTGCCGCATCCAGGTCGATGCAGGTGCAGCGCAAGTCGGGCTGTTCCTGGCGCAGCGATCGCCCCAATCCCCACAGCGCCGCCGCAGGGACGTGGGTGGGCGGGTCAGATGGGGCAATTGCCTGGGTTCCCGCCGTGACGATCCACAACCGGGGTGTGGGGGATTTTTGAACGGCATTGAGCGCCTGCACCAGATGCAGCACGCCGCCGCAAAGCTGGGTGCAGGTTTGGGTTAGCGTTTGGCCCGTGCTGGACGGTTCCGTATCCAGTCCCCACAGATACACCACATCGGTCACCGGGGCGATCGCCACCTGTTCTGCAATGCGTTGCTGCATCTCTTCGGCATCCAGCGGATTCACGCTGTTTGCCGAAGTCCCATCCGACCCCCAATCTGCAAACAGCAGTGATGCGCGATTTCCGAAGGGAGCGCTACGCGAGTCGCCCTGCTGGGTCAGATGTTCTGCCAGCCGTTGGCCAATTTTTTGGCGATCGCTCAGAATCATCCACTGGCGGGATTGAGCCGACGCAGGTGCAGGCTGAGGATCATTCCCGTCCGCCTGCCAGTCTAGGGTATAGATCCATTCCGTTTGCAGTTCTGTGGAATGGGCCGGATCACGTTCTACAACCTGCGAAGATCCTGTGCTGCCGGCCAGCCGCAGAAGCGACATTTCGCCGACGGGATGCAGGGTCAGTCCTGTGATCTCAGCCACGAGTTCGCCATTCGGATTGAGAATCTGTAAATCCGCAGCCAGGGGCGATGCGGCTTCGCTAGTCTGATGCCAATGCCCGCCGTTTTCCGGTGGGGCCACAGCGCGAACCTGCCGTACCCAACTCCAGACCGTGGACTGGGCCGGCATCCCCAGCCGCAGCGATTCGATGCCCGTAGGTAAGTAAGTTCCGGCAGCACTGTCCAGCCCGCAGGCGGCCGCCACCGTTTGAAAACAGCCGTCCAGCAGTGTGGGATGCAGGTGGTACGCCGCCGCCTCAGTCCCCAGCATATCCGGCAGGTGCAGACGAGCCAAAGCAGCGCCATCGCCCTGCCAGAGTTGCTGAATCACCTGAAACGCAGGGCCATAGTTCAGGTGTTGCTGGCGCAACTGGGCGTAATAGTCCAGCGGGGCGATCGCCTGCTGACGAAATTGCGCCTGGATCTCTGCCAGCGCTGGGCCAGAACTCAACGGCTGACCTGCTGCCAAAAAGCCCGTGACATGGCGCGTCCACGCCTCCGACTCAGCGTTCAGGCTCAAGAGTTGGAACCGATAGCCGCCTGCTTCTGGCGACAGCACCAGTTGCAGCGGGGTGGCAGCCGCCGACAGCCGCAGTGCTTGCTCAATGCGAACCTGAGTCAGTTCTACTGGGGATAGTCCCACAGCCCGACCCGCGGCGATCGCCATTTCTGCATAGGCGGCGGCGGGAAAGACGGGCTGCGTGGCAATCCGATGGTCCGCAAGATAGGCGGGTGCATCGGCGCTGACTTGCGCTTCAAACCGGATGTCGCTGGTGCCGCCCAGCCGCAGCCGTTCACCCAGCAGGGGATGCAGCCCTAGAGAACGCGGGCGACTGGGTGCAGGCGGGCTGACTGATCCAGACGGGCGATCCGGCTGCCACCAGTAGCGCTGTCGCTGGAACGGGTAGGTCGGCAGGTTGGGAATCCGTTGGGCAGAGGGAGGGGCGATCGCCCGCCCGTCGATATCCACGCCGCGAACATACAGTTCACCCAGGCTGCTGAGCAGCGTTTGCCAGCCGTCTTGCCCTGGTCGCAGGCTCGGCAGCCAGAGCATGGTTTCCGCCAAATCGGGATCGCTGGCCTGCACGCACAGCCGCCCCATGCCCAGTAGAATTGGCTTTGCGCCGATCTCCAGCAGCACGCCACAGCCCTGCTGCTGCAAGGTATCCATGCCCTGCCTAAATCGCACGGGCTGGCAAATATGTTGAACCCAGTAGTCGGGCGTGGCAATGTCTGTGGTCATAAAATCGCCCGTCACGTTGGAAATTAGCGGAATGTGCGGACTGTGGTAAGCAACGGTATTCGCAACCTGGGCAAACTCCGCCAGCATGGGCGACATCAGCGGCGAGTGGAAGGCATGGGAGACGTTCAGCGGCGTGGTTTTGATGCCTTCAGCAGTAAGTTGAGCGGTGAGCTTTGCCAGGGCCGTTTTCTCGCCGGAGACGACCGTAGACTGCGGGCCATTGAGAGCGGCGATCGCCACCGTTTCTACCGTCCCCAGCCGCGCCGCCACTGTTTCTGCATCCGCCATCACCGCCACCATGCCGCCGCCCTGCGGGAGAGCCTGCATCAGCCGTCCCCGCGCCGCCACTAGCCGCAGCGCATCCTCCAGGCTAAACACCCCGGCAATGCAGGCCGCCACATACTCGCCAATGCTGTGGCCCATGACCACCGCAGGCTGCACGCCCCACGACTGCCACAGCGTCGCCAGGGCATATTCCAGCACAAACAGGGCTGGCTGGGTGTAGGCGGTCTGGTCGATCCAGTCGGCTGCTTCGGAAGCCTGGTCTGGCGCGGGATACAGCACCGACAGGAGGGGACGCTTAAGCTGCGGCTCCAGCAGTTTCGCGGCTTTGTCTACCGTTTCGCGAAAGAGCGGCTGTGTTTGGTAGAGCGATCGCCCCATATCCACCGCCTGCGACCCCTGCCCCGTAAACAGAAACGCCACTTCTGGAGCTGCTTGGGAAGCCACACCGTAGGTGAGATTGGACGTTTCCTGGCGCTGGGCAAAGGCTCGAAGCTGCTGCTGCATCTGCACAGGAGACGCTGCCACCAGCGCCAGCCGATGGGAAAAGCGCGATCGCCCGGTGTTTGCCGTAAAGCACAAACTGTCCAAATCCGTCTCTGGATGATTCGCCAGGTATTCACCATAGCGGTGCGCGAGCTGTCGCAGGGCAGTCTCGCTTTTGGCGGAGAGGGTAAGCAGATACGGCGGGCGATCGCCTTCCGATTCACGTTCCAATAGCGCATCGATCTGCTTCTTTTTTGAGTTCTTGTTTAGCTTCTTGCTTACATTCTTGCTTGCCTTCTTATTTATCTTCTTGGGAACATTCTTGGCCCTATTCTGTTCAGCAGGCGGCGGTGCTTCCTGCATGACGATATGCGCGTTCGTGCCGCCAAAGCCGAAGGAATTCACTCCGGCGATCGCAGGGCTGGATTTCCACGGCGTTAACTCCGTCTGCACTCGCAACGGCAGTGAGTCAAATCCAATTTGCGGATTGGGTGTTTGGCAATGGAGGCTAGGCGGAATTTGCCCCTGCTTCAGGCTGAGGGCGGCTTTGATCACCCCTGCTACGCCCGCTGCCGTTTCTGTATGCCCGATGTTGGACTTCACCGAACCCACCGCGCATAAGCTACCTGCCGGACGCTCCTCCGTTAGCACTCGGCCCAGCGCCGTGATTTCAATCGGGTCACCCAGTTTCGTACCCGTGCCGTGCGCTTCGATATATTGCACCTGCCCTGGGGAAATGCCCGCCCGCCGATAGGCCGCCCGCAGCACCCGCTCCTGCGCGTCTACATTCGGCGCGGCCATGCCGTTGCTGAACCCATCCTGATTTGCAGCCGTGCCCCGAATCACGGCATAAATCGGGTCGCCATCCGCCTGCGCCTGCGACAGGGGCTTCAGCAGCACCATCCCTGCCCCTTCGCTGCGGACGTAGCCATCGGCCCTGGCATCAAAGCTGCGGCAGCGCCCGCTGGTGGACATGAACCCGCCCCGCGCAAAGCCCAGTGTTACCGTCGGCAGCAGCAGCACATTCACGCCGCCTGCCAGCGCCATCGTCGATTCACCCGTCCACAGGCTTTGACAGGCCAGGTGAACGGCAATTAGCGAGGAAGAGCAAGCGGTATCCACCGACAGACTCGGCCCCTTCAGGTCAAAAAGGTAGGAGATTCGGTTGGCGGCGATGCAGTTGCCCGTGCCTGTGGTGAGATACGGGTCATCAATGGGGTCTTGCCACAGCATGATGGAATAGTCGTGCGTGCCGATGCCCACAAACACGCCCGTATCCGTTCCCCGCAGGCGCTCCGGCACAATGCCTGCATCCTCCATTGCCTCCCACGCCACCTCTAATAAGAGCCGCTGCTGCGGGTCCATCGTGTTCACTTCGCGGGGCGCAATCCCAAAAAACAGCGGGTCGAACTGATCGACCTGTTCTAGAAAACCGCCCCACCGCAGGCTGGCTCTGGCTGATTCTGTATTCGCCACTGTTTGAAACTGGTCTTTGTTCCACCGAGCGGGCGGTACTTCTGTGACGGCATCGACACCGTTTTTAAGCAACTGCCAAAAAGCGTCGGGAGAATCAGCGCCGGGGTAGCGACAGCCGATTCCAATAATTGCGATGGGTTCTGGGGGCATACGCGAGTCGGTCAGTGGACAGGTGAGTATAGAGAAGGGAGAATTTTGGGTTTTAGATTTTAGATTTTGGGTTTTATGTTAATTTCCCGGCTCAATTCTGTACAGAAAATAGCTGAAAATCTCACTTAAGCAACACAATGAATGCTCTGAATGCTCCAAAATCGGCAATCTAAAATCAAAATCAGCCCTGGTTTGGCTTAGGCGGAATCGTAGGATTGTTCCTGGAGCCACTGGAGGATTTCATCGGTGGAAAACGAGCGGTTTTGCTGGATTGAAAGATTTTTAATATCCTGGCAGATCTGCTCGTACTTTTCTCGGTCGAGCGGCTTTTGCAGGCAGTGTTCAAACAAGTAGCGAATGTTGCTCACGCCGCTGTGTTTGCCGAACCAGATTTCGGGCTGTCCGTAGGGGAAAATGGCGTAGGAGAGGCGATCGCGCATCAGGGAATGCACATGAATCCCGGCTTCGTGACGCTGGGCCGCCTGGGAATAGGGCGGATAGGCCCGTGCGCCCAGTTGGTCGAGGTGCTGGCCGACGCGGGCGATCGCCTCGTAGTCTATCCCCGCCACCTCCCAGCCAAACCGCAGCCGCAGCCCGTTTAGCACCTGCTCGATGGCCACATTGCCCGCCCGCTCCCCGATGCCGCCAAAGGTGCCAGAGATCCCCGCCGCCCCCGCCCGCACCGCCTGGATCGTGTTCTCTAGGGCCAGCCCCATGTCGTTGTGAAAATGCACAATCAGCGGCGCACAGCGGGCCGACGCGAGTAAATCGTGAATCCAGATGTAGGATTTTTCTGGCGTAAGGCAGCCCACCGTATCGCACAGCAAAAACTGCTCCAGGTAGGGCGAAAACTGGTTGATGCATTCCACCAAAAAATCAAAATCGGCGCGGCTGGCATCCTCCGCTGCAAAGCTAATTCGCAGCCCAAGCTGAGCCGCGTATTCCAAATGCTGGCGGACGCGACGGCACATATTTGCCCGCACCATCTGCACCTGATCTGGGGTCGCCTTGATGCCATTGAGCAGCGCCGCCTCCCGCGCCTGGCCGCCTTCCGCCACCTGCATCTCTGGGTCGCGCAGCAGCAGCAGCCGATCCGACACGGCATGAAACAAAATAATGTGCTGCACCCCCGTCGTTTGGGACTGCCGAATGCAGGCTTTGCTCATCATTGTGGAGGCCGCCAGTTGCCCCCCCAGCCCATCGGCTACCAGCGTTTTCACCAACTGCTCCTCGACCGGGTGAACGGCGGGCATCAGGGCGAGCGAGTGAACCCCCGTGCTGGCGATTTCGTGGGCCAGCCTGCGCTTTATGTCTTTGCTAAAACAGACTCCGACCTGCTGCTCTCCGTCGCGGAGCGTTTCGTCGGCGATGATCAGGTGAATGGTCTCCATAGGATTGCAGTCGGACTCGGTCCCAAGAAACAACAGCTACGGCGACAAAGTCCGCATCAGAAAAATCTGCATCAAAAAATCTGCATCAAAAAATCTTCATCAGAGGCTCATCGAAACGGCTGATTGAAAAGGCTCATCGAAACAGCGTGGCATTTAGCGTTTATGATTCGGGGTTCATGCAGGTCGGTTTGGGGTTTATTTAGTCATGAGTGTTTTTTAGCACAAGACCAGGATGACACAGCGCATGACGCACAAAGTGGATCAGGGTTCCAGAAGGCTATTGCACCCCTCAACTGCACCCCTCAACTGCGCCCCTCAACAGGGGCGATCGCCCCTGAAAAGCCTGCTGAAGAGGGTTTCTAGGCATCCAGTTCTAGACATCCAGTAAGGATGCACCCCTGCCAGCAACCTACCTAACCCAAACGTATTACCCGCAGGTACGCAAGTTATACCGCAGGGCACCGTGAATCACACGCGAGGCGCAACATAATAAACATACACCCAGCGCCATCCCCCACCAGACCCGTGCTGTATAATTGGCTCTGAATTGAAGGGGGCTGAGCGGCGAGTCATCGCTTTCTCAAGCGCTGTCTACAGACAACAGCATGATGGATGCCCATTCCGCGTTTTTGTCCGTGTGTCATGGTGGTGAGGTTTCAGATCTCCGCTCCCTGCCCAGTCTCTCAAGGGTTTTACATCGCGCAGCCGTCGGCGAAGGGGCAATTCTCCACATTTCTCCAGCCGGAGCCAAACGTCATCAGCCCTATCGGGCGCTGGCTCAGCAGGCCGCAAGAATTTTAGCTGGGTTGTGGGCCGCAGGCGTGAAAGCGGGCGATCGCCTCGTCCTGCAAATTTCCGATCCCGACGAGTTTCTCGCTGCAATCTGGGCGGGGTGGCTGGGGGAACTGGTGGTGGTGCCCATTGCCGTGCCGCCGGCCTATGCCGAGTCGCAGAGCAAGGCACTCCAGTTCCGCGCCATTTTGGGGCAGTTGGATCACCCGTGGGTGCTGGTTGGCGGGGCGATCGCCCCTGCCCTGCAAGCCTTTTGCACGGACGGTTCTGCCGAGTTTCGCTGCGACCCCAGCCGCCTGCTGCCCCTGCCAGCGCTGCTCGCTGCTGAGTCCGATCCGCCGCTCGAACTGCCTTCCGAAACGCATCCCGAAACATCTCCCGCAGCGGCTCTAGCCACCGACCGACTGGCGCTGATCTTGTTTACCTCTGGCAGCACGGGGCAACCCAAGGGCGTGATGCTGACGGAGCGCAACCTGCTGGTGAGCGCCTTTGGCATGGCGACCGTGAACCGCATTACCGAGCGCAGCCTCAGTCTCAACTGGATGCCGCTGGAACATGTCGCCAGCCTCGTGATGTTTCACCTGACGCAGGTTTTTGTCGGCTGTCCGCAGATTCAGGTCAGCAACGACTATGTGCTGCAAGACCCGCTGCGGTGGCTGGATCTGTGCGATCGCCATCGCGTCACCGTCACTTGGGCCCCCAACTTTGCCTATGGGCTGATCTGCGATCGCCCGCAGGACGTGGCCCGGCGGCAGTGGGACTTGTCCTGCCTGGCGTGGATGGGCAACGGGGCCGAGGCCGTCGTCGCCAAAACCACCCGCAGCTTTTTGCAGCTCCTCGCGCCCTGCGGTCTGCGGGATGGCGTGGTCAGCCCTGGCTATGGCATGTCGGAAACCACCTCTGGCATTGTGCATTCCCACGAGTTTTCCCTAGCTACGACCCGCGATGAGGATACCTTCGTCGATGTGGGGCGGCCGATTCCCGGCGTGTCGCTGCGGATTGTGGACGAGCAGCAGCAGGTCGTGCCCGCGGGTCAGGTCGGCAGCCTGCAAGTGCGCGGGCTGACCCTTACCCCCGGCTACTACAATCGCCCCGACCTGAATGCCGAGTGCTTTACGCCCGACGGCTGGTTCATTACGGGCGATCTGGGTTTTCTGCACACCGGGCGGCTCACCATCACGGGCCGCCAGAAAGACCTGATTATCCTCAACGGCGCAAATGTGTATAGCCACGAAATCGAAGCCGTGGTCGAGGAATTGCCCGGTGTAGAAGTGTCCTACACCGCTGCCTGCGCCGTGCGCCGGGATCAGGAAACGAGCGATCGCCTCGCCATTTTTCTGCATCCCACCGTTGAACTGACGGATGCCGCAGCCTTGAGGGAACTGGTGAAAGCCGTGCGACGGCAGGTGTCCACGCGGCTGGGTGTAAGTCCCGATTATGTCATCCCGGTGGCGCAGGACGAGATTCCCAAAACCGCCCTCGGCAAAATTCAGCGCAGCGAACTCAGCCGCCGCTTTCAGGTTGGCGCGTTTGGCGATCGCCTCCAGTCCATCGCCGAAGCGTTTCAGCAGGTTCCACCCGCCCCGCCGCCGCGCAACCAGCTAGAGCGATCGCTGTTGGAGATCTGGCAGTCGGTGCTGGGGTTGGGGGCGATCGCTCTCGACGAGCAGTTTTTTGAACTGGGGGGCAGTTCGCTGCAACTGATGCAGGTGTTGCACCAGCTTCATCAGCAGGGGCATACCGTTTCGGCAGTGGACTTGTTTCAGCATTCCACCATTGCCAGCCTGGCCGAGTTTCTGGCGCGGCCCCCGGTGGCTGAGGCGGTGCCTCAGAACCAGCGGCGCTTCCCGCCGAGATCGCTTCGTGCATCGCAGCGTCGCCGAGAAAATGCAGGACAGTCAAATGCGGGACAGTCAAATGCAGGACAGTCAAACGACATCGCGGTGATTGGGCTGGCCTGTCGCTTTCCCGGAGCCGCTTCGCCTGCGGAATTTTGGCAAAACCTGCAAAATGGCGTGGAGTCCATCACTTTTTTTAGCGATGAAGAAATCCTGGCAACGGGCATAGACCCTGATCTGGTGCGCCATCCCAACTATGTAAAAGCCAGCCCGATTCTAGACGATGTAGAGCAGTTCGACGCGGACTTTTTTGGCTATAGCCCCCGCGAGGCAGAACTGCTCGACCCGCAGCAGCGGCTGATGCTGGAGTGCGCCTGGGAAGCCCTGGAGGACGCGGGCTACGACCCCTTTGCCTACGCCGCAGACGGCGGGGCGATCGCCCTCTATGCCGGCGCATCTATGAACAGCTACCTGCTGAACCACGTCTATCCCAATCGCCATCGGCTGGATGCCAACGACTCGCTGGATGTGGTGACGCTGAGCGCGATGGGCGGCTTTCAGATGGCGATCGCCAACGACAAGGACTACCTCACCACCCGTGTTTCCTACAAGCTGAACCTGACGGGGCCCAGCGTCAACGTGCAGACCGCCTGCTCCACGTCGCTGGTGGCAGTGCATCTGGCCTGCCAGTCGCTCCTGCGCGGCGAGTGCGACCTGGCAATGGCGGGGGGCGTGTCGGTGGAAACGCCGCAGCGGGCGGGGCATCTGTATCAAGACGGCATGATCCTGTCGCCAGATGGCCACTGTCGCGCCTTCGATGTCCAGGCGCGGGGCACGATCTTTGGCAGCGGCGCGGGCGTGGTGGTGCTGAAACGGTTGCAGGAGGCGATCGCCGACGGGGATCAGATCTACGCCGTGGTCAAGGGTTCCGCCATTGGCAACGACGGCAGCCAAAAGGCGGGCTACCTCGCGCCCCGTGCCGATGGACAGGCCGCCGTGATCCGCGAATGTCTGGCCGTGGCAGGCGTTGACCCAGACAGCATTACCTACGTCGAAGCCCACGGCACAGGCACGGAACTGGGCGACCCCATCGAAGTTGCTGCCCTCACCCGGGCCTTTCGCAGCGGCTCCCAGCGCCCGCAGTTTTGCGCCCTCGGCTCCGTCAAAACCAACGTCGGCCATCTCAACGTCGCCTCTGGCATCGTCGGCTTCATCAAAACCGTCCTCTGTTTGCAGCACCGCCAACTGCCGCCCAGCCTGCATTTCCAGCAGCCCAACCCGCAGATCGACTTCGCCCACAGCCCGTTTTTCGTGAATACAACGCTGCGCGACTGGGAAACTGACGGCCCGCCCCGCCGCGCCAGCGTCAACTCCCTCGGCATCGGCGGCACCAATGCCCATATTGTTTTAGAAGAAGCGCCCGCTGTTTCCCGCCCGCTGTCCTCCGTTCCCGATCGCCCGCTGCACCTGCTGGCGCTCTCCGCCAAAACGCCCGCTGCCCTGCAAGCCCTGGCCCGTCGCTATGTCCAGTTCTTCGCAGAGCATCCCGACGCGCCCCTCGCCGACGTGTGCTTTACGGCTAATGTCGGGCGATCGCCCTTTGCTCACCGGCTGGCAATCGTCGCCGCCACCGCCGCCGATGCCCAGGCGCAGTTGCAAAGCTGGCTGAATGCGCCCGAAATCCACACCGTCTCCACCCGCCCCACCGTGGCGTTTCTGTTTACGGGGCAGGGGGCGCAATATGCCCAGATGGGGCGATCGCTCTACGACGCGCAGCCCGTGTTTCGGGGGGCGATCGCCCAGTGCGACAAAATTTTGCAGCCACTCTTGGGGCGGCCACTGCCAGAACTGCTCTATGACGACGCGCAGGCCGACCGCCTCCAGCAGACCCGCTACGCCCAGCCCGCGCTGTTTGCCGTCGAGTATGCCCTGTGCGAACTGTGGCGATCCTGGGGCGTGCAGCCAGATATCGTCCTGGGGCACAGCATCGGCGAGTATGTAGCGGCCTGCGTGGCGGGCGTATTTAGCTTGGCGGACGCGCTGACGCTGGTGGCACACCGGGGCCGGCTGATGCAGGCGCAGCCTCCGGGCGCAATGGCGGCCGTCTTTGCTAACGCCGAGGTGGTGCAATCTGCGCTGCAATCTGCCGGAATCACCGTGGCGATCGCCGCCCTCAACGGCCCGCAGCATACGGTGATTTCCGGTGAACCTGCACAAATCGATCGGGCGATCGCCCACCTCCAGCCGCAGTTTTCCGTCAAGCCGCTGTCTGTCTCCCACGCCTTCCACTCGCCGATGATGGAGCCGATGGTGGACGAATTTCGGGCCCTTGCCAGCCAGGTTCAGTTCACCAGCCCCCGCCTGCCGCTGATCTCCAACCTCACGGGAACGGTCTGCGGCGAGGAAATAACGACGCCGGACTACTGGTGTCGGCAGTTGCGCCAGCCTGTGCAGTTTGCTGCCAGCGTTGACCAATTGCGTCAGCTTAGCTGCACAGTGGCGCTGGAATGTGGCCCCAAGCCCGTGCTAGCTGGCATGGGCAAAGCGATTCAAAAAGACTGGCAAGAACGTGAACGGCGACCATCCGAAACACAGTCTCCAAGTAGTTCTGCAATCCGTTCTCAGAACCATCCGAGAGCAATCCTGGGATCATCGCCGACCCATTCTCGAAACCATTCAGAAATTCAGTGGCTAGCCAGCCTGCATCCGGCGCAAGACAACTGGGCTACCCTACTTCACAGCCTCCAGCAGCTTTACGGCAACGGAGTCGCCATCGACTGGCGCGGATTCGATCAGCCCTACGGCCGACAGCGCCTCTCGCTGCCCACCTACCCCTTTCAGCGGCAGCGCTATTGGCTGGATGTCTCACCTGCACGCGCCACAGCCCAGCCACTCCCTCAAGCTGTCCATCCGCTGCTGGGCCAAAAAATTGCCACGCCCCGCGCCACCCTATTCGACGTGCAGTTTCGGCTGGCATCCCTGCCGTTTCTCTCTGATCATCGGATTCACGGCGCAATCGTTTTTCCTGGCGCGGCCTATCTGGAAATGGCGCTGGCGGCTGGGGCGATGCTGCTGCCGTCTAAGCCGCTTCAGCTTGAAAATGTGGTGCTGGCGCAGGCGCTCGTGCTGGAGGAAGCCCTGGGTAGAGGGCGATCGCTCCAGACCAGCATTTCCCCCGACGGAACCGGATACACTGTCGAAATCCATAGTTGCTGCGACGATGGCGAGTGGACGCTGCACGCTCACGGAACGCTCAGCACAGCGGCTGCCCCCATCTCTACGCCCGATCTTTCCCAGTTTCAGCATACCCACCCGCTGGAAATCGACTGGACAACGTGGCTGGCTTCCTTCCCTGGGCTGGACTATGGGCCACGGTTCCAGGGCGTAAAGCAGGTCTGGCGATCAGCGCAGGAGCCTTTTAATAGCGTTCTGGGATACGTGCAGCTTCCTGACGCGCTGAAATTTCAGGCAGAACACTACAGCATTCATCCCGCCTTGCTCGATTCCTGTCTGCGAGTTGTCTTGGCTTTGGTACAGAACCCTGCTCAACCCTATGTCCCGATTCGTCTCGATCGCCTGCACGATTACGGTCATCGATCTAATCAACTCTGGAGCTATGTGACGGTCAAAGAACAGTCTGCCAGCGTGCTAACGACGGATGTATGGCTGTTCGACGAGCAGGGAAAGCCCGTGCTGGCGATCGCCGGATTGACCGCCAAAGCTGTGTCTCCGCAGGCATGGGGCCGCACGCCCGACGCTTCTCGCTGGCTCTACGAACTGGCGTGGCAGCCTGCGTCTCGTCCCGCATTGCTCGACTCCACATCCGCAGGGCACTGGCTAATCTTTGCCGACGCTCAGGGCGTGGCGCAGCAGTTGGTCGAATGTCTGGACGCAGCGCAGCAGGCCTACACTGTTGCGGTTTCGAGCGATCGCCCATCGGCTCTGCCCGCAGCGCAGCGAGTAAATGGCGATCGCCCCGACGAATTCCTGGCGCTCATACAGCAGGTTTTGCAGGATAACCCGGCGATACGCGGCATCGTTTACCTCTGGGGACTGGATGCAGCCGCGATCGCAGACACCACAGCCGCCTACGCCGGAGCGCTCCACCTGACGCAAGCGCTGATTCAGAAGGGCATTCAGGCTCCGCTGTGGCTGGTGACGCAGGGCAGCCAGTCCCTCAATCTGGTATCTGATGCAGCACCCGAAACCCAGGCAGCGGGACTGGCACAGGCTTCGCTGTGGGGGCTGGGGCGCACGATCGCCCTGGAATATCCTGCGCTTCCCTGTCGCTGCATTGACCTGGAGCCAGATGCAGATTTTGGCTGGGGCGGAGCGCTCTGGGCAGAGATGCAGTCCAATGCGGAGGATGCCTGCGTAGCGATTCATGCGGGTCAGCGCTACATTGCCCAACTCCAGCCCTATGCGGCATCTCTGCTGGCGGGCGATCGCGCTTTGCAACTTCAAATTGCAGAACGAGGCAGCCTCGATCGCCTTGCCTGGGAAACCGTCGAGCGGCGATCGCCCGCAGCAGACGAGCTCGAACTGCGGGTGCTGGTGGCGGGGCTGAACTTCCGCGATGTGCTGAATGCACTGGGGCACTATCCTGGCGAGGCGGGCCCCCTGGGGCTGGAGTGCGTCGGCGAGGTGGTGCGCGTGGGTGCGGCGGTGCGGGACGTTTCGCCAGGTGACGTGATGGTAGCAATCGCCCCCGGCTGCTTTGGACAGTTCGTCACGGTTTCGGCAATGCTGGCAGTTCCTAAACCCGCCACGTTGACCCCGGCCGCAGCCGCCACCCTGCCCACGGCCATGCTTACGGCTGAGTATGCGCTGCGAACCGTGGGCGGCCTGCAACCGGGCGAGCGGGTGCTGATTCACGCGGCGGCGGGCGGTGTGGGGCTGGCGGCGGTGCAACTGGCGCAACAGATCGGCGCGGAGATTTTCGCCACTGCTTCTCCCAGCAAGTGGCCGGTGCTGCAACAGCGCGGCGTGACCCGGCTCTACGATTCGCGATCGCTCGATTTTGCCGCCGAGATGGTTCGCGACGCAGGGGAGCAGCCCATCGACTTGGTGCTAAATTCCCTCACGGGCGACTTCATGCTGAAAAGTGCAGCGCTGCTGGCTCCTGGCGGGCGCTTTGTGGATATCGGCAAGCCCGACCCGGCGCTGGTCTGGCAACTGCGGCAACTCCGCCCCGACGTGCAGTACACCGCCATTGACCTGATGCAAGTGACCACGCAGCAGCCCGACCAGATTCAGACCATGCTGCGGCGGGTGATGGCGCAAGTCGAGGCGGGCCAGCTTCAGCCACTCCCCCACACCCGGTTTCAGCGCGACGGCGTGATCGATGCATTCCGCTATATGCAGCAGGCGCAGCACATCGGCAAAGTGGTGATCGAGTTCGCCAAACCCACCTTCGCGCCGCGTCCCAAGAGTGTGTACGTGATCACGGGCGGGCTGGGCGGATTGGGCGTGCAGGTGGGGCGATCGCTCGTTGAATGGGGCGCAACGCACCTGCTGCTGATTGGGCGGACGGCTCCCAGCCCCGAAATCGCCGCAGAGTTGGCAACCTGGGAGCAATCCGGCGCATCCGTCGCCACTGCCCAACTCGACTTGGCGGATGAAGCTGCCGTGACGAACTTTTTCCAATCCCAGCGCCCCTTTGCCGATTTGCCAATTCGCGGGGTGTTTCACGCAGCCGGCGTGCTGGACGACGGGGCGATCGCCAACCAGACCCCGCAACGATTCGAGTCAGTCATGGCCGCCAAACTCCGGGGCGCATGGATGCTGCATCGCCTCAGTCAGGACTGGCCGCTGGACTGCTTTGTGCTGTTTTCCTCCGCCGCATCGGTCTTGGGGTCGGCGGGACAAGCCAACTACGCCGCCGCCAACGCCGGACTGGACGCGCTGGCCCACCTGCGGCGATCGCTCGGCCTGCCCGCCCTCAGCATCAACTGGGGCCCCTGGGCAGCCGTGGGCATGGCCGCCCGCCGCGCCGACCGCGCTGCCCCCCAGGGCCTCCAAAGCATGGAGCCGATCCCCCCTGAAACGGGCGTGACCCTCCTCAAAGCGCTGCTGGCGGAAACTGTGCCCCAGGTCGCTGTGCTGCCTTATGCCAAACCGCAAGCCCCTGCCGCCACATCTGCACCCGTTGCCATCTCCTGGTTTGAGCAAATTCGCCAATTGCCAACAGGCGATCGCCCCGCTGCCCTGACCGCCCGCCTCCAGCAAGCCGTTGCCAACCTGCTGGGTCGCCCCGCCACCAGCCTCGACCCGCATCAAGGCTTCACTGACCTCGGCCTCGACTCCCTCACCACCATCGAGCTAACCCACCAGTTGCAACAGCAAGTGCCCCAGCCGTTGCCCAACGCGCTGCTCTACAGCTATCCCACCATCGCCACGCTCACGGAGTACCTCTTGCATTTACTTGAACCAAACTCTGGCAGTGCCGAATCATCTGCATCTTCAACTCAAAAGAACGCAGCAGCGAACGGAAGCGAGGATGACGCTTCACACGAAATTCCGAACAGCTTTACGAATAGCTCAGTGAACGATCCTGAAGCGGCGATCGCCCAACTCACCGAAGCTGAAGCCGAAGCCCTCCTGCTCAGCGAACTCGACCGCCTCAACCTCAACCCCTAACCCCAAAATCCAAAATCTAAAATCCAAAATCCCCCATGACCGAAGCCTCCCCCACCAAACGCGCCCTCCTGGCGATTCAGCAACTCCAGGCAAAGCTAGAGGCGCTGGAGGCAGAAAAGCACCCGCCGATCGCCATTGTGGGCATGGGTTGTCGCTTTCCCGGTGCGGAGACGCTGGACGACTTTTGGGCGCTGCTGTACGCGGGCAAAGACGCGATTACCGAAATTCCGGGCGATCGCTGGAACCTTGACCAATACTACAGTCCAGACCCCAGCGCAGCGGGTAAGATGTACACGCGGCACGGCGGCTTTGTGCCCCATCTGCACGACTTTGACGCGGCTTTTTTTCGCATTGCGCCCCGCGAAGCCGCCAGCCTCGACCCGCAGCAGCGCCTCCTGCTGGAAGTGAGTTGGGAAGCGCTGGAGCAGGCCGGCATTTCGCCCCACCGCCTGTTGGGACAATCGGTCGGCGTGTTTGTTGGCATTTGCGGCATCGACTACTGGCATCAGCTTTTGCAGCAAGACCCCAGCATGATCGATGCTTACTTGACCACGGGAAACACCCACAGCACCGCTGCTGGCCGCTTATCTTATCTGCTGGGCAGCACCGGGCCGAGCATGGCGATCGACGCGGCCTGCGCCTCTTCCCTCGTCGCCGTGCATCTGGCCTGCCAGAGTTTGCGTCAGCGGGAATGCGACCTGGCGATCGTCGGCGGGGTGAACCGGATTTTGTCGCCGGAGATGATGGTGAACTTTTGCAAGGCGAAGATGCTGTCTGCAACCGGACGCTGCCACAGCTTTGATGCCAGCGCCGACGGCTTTGTCCGCTCCGAAGGCTGCGGCGTGGTGGTGCTAAAGCGGCTGGACGAGGCCCTGGGCGATCGCAACTTTGTGCAAGCGGTGATCCTGGGTTCCGCTACCAATCACGACGGCCGCTCCAGCGGGCTGACCGTGCCCAACGGACTGGCGCAGCAGGCTGTGATCCGCCAAGCCCTGAAGCAGAGCCGCCTAGAGCCGCAGCAGGTCAGCTATCTGGAAGCCCACGGCACGGGCACAGTGCTGGGCGACTCCATCGAGCTAGAGGCCCTGGGGCAGGTGTTTGGTGCGTCTGGAACAGATCGCGCCGTGAATCGCCCCGACCCGCTCTGGATTGGCTCCGTCAAACCCAACATTGGGCATCTGGAAGCTGCCTCTGGCATGGCTGGGCTGATTAAAGTGGTGCTTGCGCTCCAGCATCAAACCCTGCCGCCCCATCTGCATCTGCGTCAGCCCAACCCGCAAATCAACTGGGCCCAACTGCCGCTGAAAGTGCCCACTGCTCCCACCCCCTGGAACGGGCCGCGCCGCATTGCCGGGGTGAATGCCTTCGGCTTTAGCGGAGCCAATGCCCATGTGGTTCTGACGGAAGCGCCCGCGCCCGAATCCGCCCCCCTGCTCCCCTATCCGCTGCACCTGCTGACCCTCTCTGCCCGCACCGAACCCGCCCTGCGCCAACTGGTCGAGCGCTATGTGCAGCATTTGCAGCGACATCCCGATTCCCCCATCGCCGACCTCTGCTGGACGGCCAACACGGGGCGATCGCCCCTGCCCCTGCGCCTTGCCATCCTCGCCGATTCCCTGCCAGACCTGCTGCAAAAACTGCATTCCGTCCTACAAGGCACACCTGCACCGGGCATTCTCCAGGGCCGCGCCCAGCCCACCGCGCCCGCCCTCCAGATTCACTACACCGCCGCCGCCCAGCCGCCCACGGCATCCACCCGCCACCTGTCGCCCGACACCGCCGCTGGCCAACTTCCCGACATTGCCACCGCCTTTGTGCAAGGCAGCGAATTGACCTGGCACGATGGCGATCGCCGCTATTTTCAGCAAACCGTCGCCCTGCCCACCTACCCCTTCCAGCGCCAGCCCTGTGGCCCGATTCCTGCCCCCTAATCCGTCTCCCCTGGAACTGGCACCTGCTATACAATGCGGGGGAGTTGGTTTTTCTGAACTCTGGTTGCCTATGAAAATTTCACTTCAATTCGGTTGGACTCGGTTGACAGCGCTGCTGAGCGCGTCTGCTGTCTTGACCTCAGCGCTAGGGACAGGGCTGGCCGCCGCACCAACCGCTGCCCCCCCAGGAAGCTTGCCCTCGACGGAATTCTCAAGCACCGCCCCAACGGAGTTGCTGCGACTGCCCGATGCGGTGGCGACGGCTCCCGGTGTCACGATTTCAGGCGAAAACGGGCGGTTTGTAGGGCAGGTGGTGATCAACGGCTCCGCTGCTGCCGCTTGGGCCGTGTTGACCGACTACAACAACTTTGCGTCGTTTTT
Organism: Thermoleptolyngbya oregonensis NK1-22; assembly: GCF_032705245.1. GTDB lineage: Bacteria > Cyanobacteriota > Cyanobacteriia > Elainellales > Elainellaceae > Thermoleptolyngbya > Thermoleptolyngbya sichuanensis. Next base: position 3,880,932 of record NZ_CP053540.1, on the reverse strand, counting down.
GCCCAATGTTGAATCTAGCCGCCTGCTGAGCCGCAATGGTAATCAGGTTACGTTCGAGCAGGTGAACGTGCTGCGGGTGGCCTCGGTGCCCGTGCGAAATCGCGTCACCGTTGCGTCGTCCGAGCAGCGACCTTCGCAGATTCAGTTTGTGGTGATGGACGGCAACGAGCCGATCATGCAGGGCGTTTGGCAGCTTCAGCAAGCCTCGGCCCGCCAGTTGGTGTTGACCCATCAGGTGGTTATTTCCCCACGCTCTGACCTGATGCGCGATGTCTACTCGCGGGTTTATCGCGGCGAACTGGAGACGACTCTAGTCTCCCTGCGTCGAGAAATTGAGCGCCGTAGCCGATGAACCCACCCAAACACGCCATCATCACGGGCGGCTCTAGCGGCATTGGGCTGGCGATCGCCCACCGGTTGGTCGCCCAGGGAACCTCCCTCTCGCTGATTGCCCGCACCCCCGAAAAGCTAGAGGCGGCGCGGGCACAGCTTGAGGCCAAGCGGCGCTTGCCCGACCAGCAGGTCTTCACCGTTGCCGCTGACGTGGCCGATCGAGCGCAGGCAGACCAGGCCGTGCAGCGGGCGATCGCCCAGTTGGGGCCACCGGATTGGCTCGTCACCTGCGCCGGAATTGCGCGGCCGGGCGAGTTTCTAGAAATTCCCGTCGAGATATTTGAGCGAACCATGGCGGTGAATTACTTTGGCACGCTGTACTGCATCCGCGCGGCCCTGCCCGCAATGGAGCAACAGCGGCACGGGCAAATTGTCTGCGTGTCCTCTGGGGCAGGGCTGATCGGCCTCTACGGCTACACCGCCTACAGCCCCAGCAAGTTTGCCCTGCGCGGCCTGGCCGAGTCTCTGCGGGGTGAACTCAAACCCAAAGGCATTGGCGTGTCCATCGTCTATCCGCCCGACACCGACACGCCGCAACTCGCCGAGGAAAACAAAACCAAGCCCCTCGTCACTCAAAAAATTACCGCCACTGCCAAGACCTGGAGCGCCGATGGCGTTGCCGAGGTGATCCTGGCGGGTGTGCAGCGCCGCGCCTTTGCCATCACTCCCGGCTTTGAAATGGGCGTATTGAACCGTCTGCACAGCGTGTTGCTGCCTATGCTCAACCAATCCTTTGACCAAATCACTGCCAAGGTCAGAAACTTGCAATGATTCTATTCCAGCCTGCATCCGACTCATCCTCCGGCTCGTCAGCACCTCGCGTGTCCGTGCGATCGCCCTTTGCATTCTGGCTAGGCATCAGCCTGCTGTTCACGTTGTACTACGGCCTGGTGACAATTGCCCATGCCTTTAGCTATCCCTACATTGTGCAGGATGACGTTCGTCAGCATGTCGTCTGGATGCAGCGCTTCACCGATCCAGAGCTATTCCCCAACGACTGGATCGCCAACTACTTCCAATCCGTTGCGCCGCTGGGCTTCAAAGCCGTCTTTGCCGTAGCCGCCAAGCTCGGACTTCCTGCCCTCACCTTCGTCAAAATCCTGCCGCTGCTGCTCAGTTTGGGCACGACAATCTATCTGTTCTTAATTTTCCTGGAACTGTTTCCCTCCCCCTTCGGCGCATTCCTCAGCACGCTGATCACTGACCAACTGCTCTGGCTCAACGACGACCTCATTTCTGGTACGCCCAGAGCCTTTGTGTATCCAATTTTCACCGCGTTTTTGTATTACCTGCTGCGGCGATCGCTCCTGCCGTGCGTTTTGGCGCTAGGGCTACAGGGACTCTTTTTTCCGCATCTAATGCTGGTGGGCGTGGGCGTATTGACCGTGGCGCTGATGAAATGGCGCGGCAACCGGCTCCGCCTGTCCCAAGACCGCCGCGACTACCTGTTTTGGGCGGCGGGACTGGGCGTGGCGCTGCTGGTCATTTTGCCCTTCAGTCGGGCGATGGATTCGCTGGGCAATCCCCTCACCTATGACCTGATGCGCTCCATGCCCGAACACGGGCTAATGGGACGCAACGAATACTTTGGCGTGCCGCCGCTCAACTTTTGGTTTAACGGGCGCAGCGGCATCCGGCTCCAGTTGTTTCCCTCCCTCAGCTTGGTGGGGCTGGCGCTGCCGCTGCTGGGGCGATTCCCGCGGGGATCGCGCTTTGCCGCCATGCAGCACCTCACGCCCAAGGTACGGGTGCTGGTGGACGTGGTGCTGGCCTCGATGGGCTGGTTTGTGCTGGCGCACCTGTTCTTGCCGCGCCTCTACCTGCCCAGCCGCTACAACTACCACAGCTTTCGGATTGTGCTGCCGCTGAGTGCGGCGATCGTGTTCACCGTGCTGATCAGCCAGTTCTGGCAAACATTTGGTCCCAAGCTGCGCGGCAAAGTGCCCCTGGCAAAGGGCGATCGCACGCTGATTGGTCTGCTTGGATGCCTTGCCGCCGTAGTGACGCTCGTGCCGCTCGTACCGCCGTTGATCTACGTCCTGCAAAACTGGCAAATTGCCCAAACACCCGCCATCCATCAGTTTTTGGCAGAGCAGCCCAAGTCTGCGCTGGTGGCCTCTTTGGCCGACGAGGCCGACAATGTGCCCGCGTTCGCGCTGCGGTCTACGCTGGTGGGTCGGGAGTTTGCACTGGCCTATCACCCCGACTATTACCAAGAGATTCAAAATAGAGCGATCGCCCTGTTGCAGTTGCAATACAGCCCCAATCTACAAACTGTTCAGCAAGTTATTCAAAACTACGGCATTGACTGGATCTGGATCGAAGATGCCGCCTTCCAGCCCGAATACCTGCGCCAGAAAGATTGGCTGGTGTATAGCTCCTTCAAATCTGCGGTAGACGAGGCGATCGCCACGCTAGAACAGGGCAAGACTCCGGCCATTGTTCCTTTGCTCGACCGCTGTACCGCCGTCCGCGCTGGGCGATCGCGCCTAATCGATGCAGCCTGCGTTGATGTCCGAAAAACTGCCGCCCAACATTAGTGACCTTAAAACGAAAGTTTTTGAAATAAATTAGCCAGTGGTAGGGTAAATCCGGGAACCACCTCTTCTCCATCTAAAGAATCTGTGGACTTCAGCAGGCGATCGGGTTCCTGGGCAGAGCGATAAACCAGGACAAACCGTTCACCAGGATGAACCACCCAAGCCAAGCGGGTTCCATTCTCGAAGTATTCCACCAGCTTGTTGTGGATTTCTTCAACGGTGTTTCCCGGAGATAGGACTTCAACGGCAAGGTCAGGGGCCCCGTCCAAAAAACCGGAAGGCAGTTCGGCCATGCCTTTTAGGCGTTCTTTGGCGAAGAAAGAAATATCAGGAGACCGCCGATTCCCATTTTTCATAGTGAAAGCAGTGCTGGAATCCAAAACAACCCCCAGCTTGCTAGAAGCGCTATAGCTGGTTAAGGCGGCGATGAGTAGGCTGCAAACGTAACCGTGCAATGCTCCTGAATTTCCCGTGTCAATCAGTTCTCCCTTCACAATTTCATAGCGTTGCCCGTCCTTGGCCAGTGCTATGAACTCCTCATCTGTCCAGACCTTTTTTTCTGTTTTTTCTGTGGTTACTTCAGTTGCAATAGACACTCGTAAGCTCCTTCTTCAACGTCAGTGGGTTTGCGATGCCATAGCAAAGCACAGAGACGTAATTGAAGAAACTGAAGAAACTACTGAAGTTCTTGTAGAACCCGTGGCGATCGCGCCGACAGCAGATCCTCTATGCTAATCGCAGGCTGGCACTTCAGCGGACTGCGGAGAGGTGACGATATGGCACTGCGGACGGTGACGACGGAAAAAGCCAAAATTATGGAGCTCATCGCCGTAGCCGATCGGCTGGTGGGCGATCGCCTGCATCAGTCCCTTACCGATGTCGATAAGATCGTACTGGAGCAAGCGCTACGGGGCAGCAAGCTCAAGGATATTCAGGTGGTGGGCTACTCCCAGGGCACCGTCGAGCGAGTGTTTGCGCCGCGTCTGTGGAAGTTGCTGTCGCAAGCCTGTTCACACAAAGTCGGCATCAAAAATCTGCGGCTGATTTTGGAAGACTATAGCCAGCAGGCTCAGCCAAATGCACTGTCTGTTGGCTCAGATTTTTCAGAAAACGCACTCGATCGGGCCGATGAGGCTGCGACTCTAGCGCCGCAGGATTTGCCCAATGGGATTGGTTGGGAGGGGCGATTCCCGCAGGGATCGCTTCGCGAATCGCCCGCTCAGCGGTTTATTGCTCAGCCGTTTATTTTAGAGAACCTGCCCGCGCCTACCAGCACGGCCTTTATTGGGCGTGAGGCAGAGATCGAGCGCCTGCTGCACCTGCTCTCGCCCGACCACGCTGCCCATCTAATCAGCATTGCGGGCATTGGCGGCGTGGGCAAAACCTCGCTGGCGGTAGAGTGTGCGCGGCGCTGTTTGGCGGCCAGCCGCAACCCCCAGGCCTATCCGAATGTCCCCACCTTCAATGCGCTGATTTTTGTATCGGCCAAGCTGTGCTATCTGCAATCCTTTGGGCTGCTGCAACGCTTTGACCCGATGCGATCGCTCCAAGACATTTTGCAGCAAATCGCCGACGTGCTGGGCGAAACGGAACTCGCCGGAGCCAGCCTGAATGAGCAGATTCACATGATTCGGCGATCGCTGCACGGCACTTCCTCAGCCACCCACACACCACGCCGGACGCTGCTGATCATCGACAATCTGGAAACGATGGAAAATCCGCAGATGGTGCTGAGTTTCCTCCACGATCTGCCGCCATCGGTCAAAAGCCTGGTGACCACCCGCGAACAGTCGGTCTTCGTCCCTGTGCGGCTGGTGGCAATGCCCACCGACGAGGCCCTGAGCCTGATTCAGCATGAAGCCCAGGAAAAGGGCGTGGCGCTGAACCCCACGGAACGGCGGGCCCTGCTGCGGGCCACCGGCGGCCTACCCGTAGCTATACACTACGCCATCGGGCAGCTTGCCAACGGCTTTGACCTAGCGACGGTGTTGCAGGGTATGTCGAACCCGACGGGCGACGTGGCTCGTTTTTGCTTTGAGACAACGGTGAACGGGTTGCGCGGCCAGCCGTCTCATCACCTGCTGATGGCGTTGGCCATGTTTCCGACTCCGGTCTTGCGCGAAACCCTGTTTCAGGTGGCGGATGTGGCGACCTCGCCTGATGCGCTGCAAGGAGCGCTGTCGCAGCTTTGTCAACTATCGCTGGTGAACCAGCAGGACAATCGCTACGGAATGCTGCCCCTGACCCAAGAATACGCCCTGGCAGAGCTAAAGGCGCATCCCGACTTTGCCCAGGCAGCGCGGCAGCGGTGGGTCGCCTGGGCGCTGCAATTTTCTGAACCCTATGCCAATCAGGAAGTAAAAACCTGGCACTTGTCGTTTGACGGACTGCAAGAGGAATGGCAAAACCTGCGGGCGATCGCCGATTTTTGTATGACCGAGGGCTGGTATGACGAATTGCTGCGGCTCTGGAACAACGTCAAGGCTTATACCTACAGCATGGGGCGGCGCAAGGGAAGGACAGACTATTGGGGCGATCGCCTGCGGTGGACAGAATGGCTGATTGCTCAGGCCACACAGCGCAGCCATTGGCGCACCCTAGCAGAGGTAATGCTCGATCGCGCCTGGACGCTGACCGCCACCCGCAAGCCCAGGGCGCTAGAAGAAGCCGAGCAGCTATTCGAGCAAATTCAAACCCTGCGCGACTATCAAGACCAGCCGTTCCAGACCGAATGGGCAAAAAAAATGTCTGTCCTGCGAACCCAGCAGCAGCAGTTTGACGAGGCCCATCAGTTGCTAGACGAAGCAGAAGCCCTGCTCAACCCGGCCGACTGGCCCGCCGGAAAGTATGCCCGCCAGCGGGTGCAGCTTCTTTACTATCGAGGCATGACCCATTTCAAAGCCGGCCAGATTGCCGCCGCCAAGCAGGTCTTTGAAACCGCCTGCGCCCAGGCCCACGAGGTCGGCTGGGAACGGGCCGTGCGGATGACGGAAAACTGGCTGGCCGACATCGCTGTGCGCGAGGGCAAACTCGACGAGGCGGAGCAGCTTTTGGTCGAAGGGCTGCGGATCGCAGAGCAACAGGACGACCCGACCCGCAGCGCCTATGTGAAACGCTCCTTTGCCGAACTGGTGCAGGCGCGGGGCAACCCCTCCGAAGCGCAACGCTGGGCGCGGGAAGCCCTAGCGCTGTTTGAACAGCTTGGAATGCCCTACGAAGCCGAAGAAACCCAGGCATTTTTGAATGGCTTGTAGGACTTACGCAGTTGGACAATTTCTCGCGGGCTGCGCCCGCGAGAAATTGTCCAAAATTTAAAGAGCTTATCGCAAGTGCGTAAGTTCTGGGCTTGTTTGAATAGCTTGTAGATGCGATCGCCTCAAATCGTTCGACTTTTTGCAAAAAAATTGCCCCAGTTCTAAATCCGATTTGCCCTGAGCCTGGTACTAAGAGTAGAGCGCACAGAGAGCAATCATCCTGACGCTTCTCGACGTTCTACTCTTCTAAAGATCCGCATAGTTCCGAGCACTGGACTGTTAGTGGAGGATGAGTCTCGCAAAGCCCTTGCGGACAAACTTTCGTAGTCTGTAGTCAAAATCGCCTGAGGTCTTTGCATAGTCAGGGCTTCAAGTGCTACATCCTCCTTTTAGGAACCAGTGCCGCAACGACCCAATAGCCGCCTAGTTGCCCTGCAAGCCCAACGCGCCCGCAGTCGGCACGGTGCTATTCACGCCGGGCCGTTGGGATGAAGTCGTGGTGTCGATGGAAAATCTGCCCACCCTGCCGCCCGACCAGACCTATCGCCTGTGGCTACGGCTGCAAGATGGCTCCCTCATTCTCTGCGGAGAGTTTATCCCCGATGACCAGGGCCGCGTCTTTGCCGCGCTCACCCCACCCCAGCAGCCCACTCCAGACAACAGAGCCGCCTCGGTTTTCATTACCGTAGAGTCGCAGCGTGCGCCCGCCGAACCGCAGGGAAGTCCGGTGATTACGACGGAGCTTTAGGAGGAGAGAGGGGACGGGTGGAAAAAGGAAAAAGGAAAAGCGAAAAACGAAAAATGAAAACCGAAAACAGAACCTCTTCGCTCTTCGCTCTTCGTTCTTCGCTCTTCGTTCTTCCCTCTTCCCTCGTCCCTCACTCCATCATCCCCAACCCCTAGCTCACAGGCTGCACATCGCTGTGCTGGGGATGCAGCACTTCGCCTTTTTGCAGGGAGGCTGACAGGCGGTTGAGCGCGTTGAGGTAGGCCTGGGCGGAGGCGACGATGATATCGGTGTTTGCGCCGTGGCCCGAGAAGATGCGATCGCCATATTTCAGGCGGATGGTCACTTCGCCCATCGCGTCGATGCCTGCGGTGACGGACTGCACCGAAAACTCGATGAGCTGGTTGGGGATGTTCACCACGCGGTTGATCGCTTTGTAAATCGCGTCTACTGGGCCCGTGCCAATGGCCGCATCTGTTAGTTCCTCGCCTGCGGGCGTGCGGACGGTGACGGTGGCCGTGGGGCGGGCGTGGTCGCCGCAAGACACCTGCACATGCTCTAGTTTGAACAGTTCAGGAACCTGCTGGGTTTCGTCATTGGCGATCGCCTCCAAATCCCAGTCGGTGATCTCTTTCTTCTTGTCGGCCACATCTTTGAACCGCAGGAAGGCTCGGTTTAGCTCCTGTTCCGACAGTTCATAGCCCAACTCCCGCAGGCGCGTGCGGAAGGCGTTGCGCCCGGAGTGCTTGCCCAGCACGATCTGGTTATCCGTAAGGCCGATGGACTGCGCGTCCATGATTTCGTAGGTGCGCTTGTGCTTCAGCACGCCGTCCTGGTGAATGCCGGACTCGTGGGCAAAGGCGTTTGCGCCAACGATCGCTTTGTTGGGCTGCACCAGCATCCCCGTCAGGTTCGACACCAAGCGCGAGGTTTTGTAAAGCTGGCGCGTGTCGATATGGGTCAGCGGCGCTTCCGACTCTGCCGGACGACCCAGGAACGGGTTAAAGTATTGACGACGCACATACAGCGCCATCACCAGTTCCTCTAGCGCAGCGTTTCCGGCGCGTTCGCCAATGCCGTTGATCGTGCATTCCAACTGACGCGCTCCATTCTTCACCGCTTCCAAAAAGTTGGCCACGGCCATTCCCAAGTCGTTATGACCGTGTACCGAAATGATGGCCTGATCGATATTCGGCACGTTCTCCTTGATGCCCTTGATCAACGCCCCAAACTCGCTGGGGGTGAGGTATCCGACGGTATCGGGAATGTTGACGGTGGTAGCCCCAGCGGCGATCGCCCGCTCCAGCATTTCATAGAGAAACTCCGGATCAGAGCGTCCCGCATCTTCTGGGGAAAACTCCACATCATTGACAAACGACTTGGCATAGCTCACCATTTCGGGCACGATTTCCAGCACTTCGGCCCGCGTCTTTTTCAGCTTATATTCCAGGTGAATATCCGAGGCGGCAATGAAGGTGTGAATCCGGGGCTTGGCGGCAGGCTTCAGCGCATCGGCGGCCGCTTTGATGTCTTGCTGGGTGGCGCGGGCCAGTCCACAGATGATTGGGCCGTCTTCGCTGCCCACTTCGGCAGCAATCTTGCTCACCGCTTCAAAATCTCCTGGGCTGGCAAAGGGGAAGCCCGCTTCAATCACATCCACACCTAGTCGTGCCAGTTGCCGGGCGATTGTCAGCTTCTCATCCACGTTCAGCGTTGCGCCGGGCGACTGTTCGCCGTCGCGCAGCGTGGTGTCGAAAATCAAAATGCGATCGGGCTGACCAATACCGGACTGGGCGTTAGGTGAAGTACTCATGGCACAAATCTAGGCATGTGAATGGATGAATGCAGGTTCACAACGCGGTTTCGAGCGATAACGGGGCATTAGGCGATGCGCCGACCACGCCGAAACCAGGGTCGAATCTGGCAAGTCGAACTGATGCCGACTTAACCATCATACTGAATCATTCTAGTGGGCGAGTCTCCCCTTCCAACCCCCTGATCGGGTGATTGGGGGGTGGCGCGGTTTCAAAATACGCAGGTGGGCAGTCTCCGCATGACAAGCTGATGCTGGGAAACGTGCGATCGCTGCCCCGCCCCATTCCCAGCCAAAGGCTTCAGCGTATCATGTCCATCCCCACCACCTGGGCGCAACTGGAGGCTGCCCAGTTGGTGGGCGATTTGCTCTAAAAATGGGCTTAGGGTTTGATTTGCCTATCCACCCTAAGCCCATCAAACGAACTAACTAGAAACTAATAGGACTGATGCAGATAGACGATTTCTCGCGGGCTGCGCTCGCGAGAAATCGTCCAAAACCCAGAAGACTTATCGCAAGTGCGTAAGTCCTGACTAACTTAAGCCCTGACTAATAAAGACCCAGCCAGGACAGCAAGCCCTGACCCGTCAGGTATTCGATCGCCAGCGTAATCAAAAATCCCACCATTGCCGCCCGCCCATTCAGGCGCTCAGCATATTCATTAAAGCCAAACTTCGGTTCCTGGAGCTTCGGAGTCACGGTCGGTTGCGGCGGAGTCTGGGTCATGGCTTTTACAATTCTTTACTCGTCCTCTTCATTGTAGAGAGTGCGGCCCATTCGTCAATCCAACATCACCCCCACAGCCCCAAACTCCTGCTATAAACGGTGGAGGTCGATCCATCCGGGCGAAGACTCTCTCGCAAAAGGGATTTACCTTGGAACTATAGCGCTAGCTACGTTAGCTATGCTGCTTAGGACGTGGTTGTAGGGTGGCGCTGCTGCCCTACGACAGCACCTATGTCCTAATGAAAGTGACGATGGCGTGTCTAAGAATTTACCGTCTCCGCAGTGGGTCGGGGAGCTTTTGAGGTGTTGGCATGGAAATCGGCGTTCCAAAAGAGATTAAGGATCAGGAATTTCGGGTAGGGCTGAGTCCCAGCAGCGTCCGCACGCTGGTCGAAGCAGGACACACGGTTTTTGTCGAAACCCAGGCGGGCATCGGCGCAGGATTTGCCGATCAGGACTATGTTCAAGTGGGCGCTCAGGTCGTACCTTCTGCAAAGGATGCCTGGAGCCGAGAGATGGTGGTGAAGGTCAAGGAACCGCTGCCAGCGGAATATGACCTGATGCAAAAAGATCAATTGCTGTTTACCTACCTGCACCTGGCGGCGGCGCGAGAACTGACGGAGCAACTGATGCGGGTGGGGCTGACGGCGATCGCCTACGAAACCGTTGAACTGCCCAACCACAGCCTGCCCCTGCTCACCCCCATGAGCATCATCGCTGGGCGGCTCTCGGTGCAGTTTGGGGCCCGCTTTCTGGAACGGCAGCAGGGTGGACGGGGTGTGCTGTTGGGCGGTGTACCAGGGGTAAAACCCGGCAGGGTTGTGATCTTGGGCGGTGGCGTGGTGGGCACCGAAGCCGCAAAGATGGCCGTCGGGCTGGGCGCTCAGGTGAAAATTTTCGACATTAACGTAGAGCGACTGTCTTACCTGGAAACCCTGTTTGGCTCGCGGGTAGAACTGCTCTACAGCAACTCCGCCGAGATCGAAACCGCCGTTGCCGATGCCGACCTGCTCATCGGCGCAGTGCTGGTGCCGGGCCGACGTGCGCCCATCCTGGTGCCTGCCAGCCTGGTGGAGCAAATGCGGACGGGTTCGGTAATCGTAGACGTGGCGGTGGATCAGGGCGGCTGCGTAGAGACGCTGCACCCAACTTCCCACACGCAGCCTACCTACGAGGTGTCGGGCGTGGTTCACTACGGCGTGCCGAATATGCCCGGAGCCGTGCCCTGGACTGCAACGCAGGCGCTCAACAACAGCACCCTGCCCTACGTGGTGAAGCTGGCCAATCAAGGCGTGGGGGCCCTAGAAACCGATGACGCGCTGGCCAAGGGGCTAAATGTCCAGGCCCATCGCCTGGTGCATCCCGCAGTGCAGCAGGTTTTCCCCGACCTAGCGTAGCTCGTGTTGATTTGCGATTTTGGATTTGCGATTTTGGATTGTTTGTACTGAGATTACGGTCAGAGAGGCAGATACGTGCCCAGGAAATTAAACACAGACGGTTCAAACCGGGTGGTTCAAACCGGGTGGTTCAAACCGAATGATTCAAACCGAGTGATTTAAACCTGGGCACGGTATCTCCGTTGATCTTTCAGATGATCTTTCAGAAGCAGAGGCTTCTAGGAGCGGACGGCTTCGACTGCCGCTGGAACCACCCACTCGCGGATGGTATCTGCGATCTGCGGGCCCGTCAGCCCCAGGCTGCTGAGCGATTGCTCTGGCTTGGCGTGATCGACTAGCACATCGGGCACGCCAAGCCGCTTGATCGGCACGGCAACATCCGCATCGAGCAGCGCTTCTGCCACGGCTGAACCAAAGCCACCCATCAAGCAGCCCTCTTCCAGCGTCACCACGCGCCCAATCTGCTGGGCCAGCGGCAGAATTAGCTCCGTATCCAGCGGTTTGGCAAAGCGGGCGTTGACCACGGTCGCCTCGATGCCGTGTTCGCTGAGGATTTCAGCAGCCTGCATAGCGGGATAGACCATCGTGCCATAGCCCAGCAGCAGGATATCATCACCCTGGCGCAGAATCTCGGCTTTGCCGATGGGCAGCGGCTCCCAGCCCTCTTCCATCAGCGGCACGCCCTGGCCACTGCCGCGTGGATAGCGGAGGGCGATCGCCCCGTCGGTATAGTTCACCCCGGTCACAATCATCCGCTGAAACTCGGCTTCGTCCTTGGGAGCCATCAGCACCATATTGGGAATGCAGCGCAGATAGGCAATGTCGTACATCCCCTGGTGCGTCGGGCCGTCTGCCCCCACAATGCCCGCCCGATCCAGGCAGAAAAACACGGGCAGCTTTTGGATGCACACATCATGCACGATCTGGTCAAAGGCGCGTTGTAGGAAGGTGGAATAGATCGCCACCACCGGGCGCATTCCCTCGCAGGCCAGCCCTGCCGCCAGCGTCACTGCGTGCTGCTCGGCAATGCCCACGTCGATGTATTGCTTCGGCAGCTTTTGCTGGAGTTTGTCCAGCCCCGTACCCGTGGCCATGGCGGCAGTGATGCCAACGATTTTGGGATTGTTTTCCGCCAGCTTCACCAGCGTATGGGCAAAGACTTTTGAGTAATCGGCAGGCTTGGGCTTGTTCGACGGTTTTGCTTTGCCCGTGGCCAGGTCAAAGGGCGACTGGGCGTGATAGCCCACCTGATCTTTTTCGGCGATCGCATAGCCCTTGCCCTTGGTCGTGGCCACATGCACCAGCACCGGCCCCTGAATCTTGTGCGCCTGGGTAAACGTGTGAATCAGTTCTTCCAGGTTGTGTCCATCCACTGGGCCCATGTAGGTAAAGCCCAGTTCCTCAAACACCGCACCCACTTTGGGCACTGCCAGCCGCTTCATCCCCTCCTTCACCCGCTGAAGCTCTGGCGTGAGGGAGTCGCCCACAAACGGCAGATGCTTAAACTGCTCCTCTAGGTTGTCAGTGAGGAACTGCATCGGCGGGCTGAGGCGCATTTTGTTGAGGTAGCGAGGAATCGCGCCGACGTTGGGCGAAATCGACATTTCATTATCGTTCAGCACCACCATCAGGTTGGTCTTGGGCAGGTGTCCGGCATGGTTAATAGCCTCCAGCGCCATGCCGCCCGTCAGCGCCCCGTCGCCAATCACCGCCACGACTTTGTACTTTTCGCCCTGGAGATCCCGCGCCAGCGCCATGCCCAGCGCCGCCGAGATGCTGGTAGAGGCGTGGCCCGCGCCGAAGTGGTCGAACTTGCTTTCGCAGCGCTTCAGATAGCCCGCCACGCCGTCTTTTTGGCGCAGCGTGTGGAAATTGTTGTAGCGTCCAGTAATTAGCTTGTGGGGATAGGCCTGGTGCCCCACATCCCACACCACCTTGTCATGGTCGAGATCCAGCGTTTGGTAGAGCGCCAGGGTCAGTTCCACCACTCCCAAACCGGGGCCCAGATGCCCGCCACTCGCCGCCACGGTTTCTAGATGCTTTTCCCGGATTTGGCGGGCGATTTGCTCTAGCTGGTGGATCGAGAGTCCGTGGAGTTGGTTGGGGTGGGTGATTTCGCTCAAATGCATAAATTTACCCCGTTAAGCCTAGATGAAGATCGGGTTACTCTTCTCAATCTAAAGCAAATGGGCAGATAAAATTGGTGCGCTTTGATAAGCGAAATTCACAAGATTTAGCCAGAGTTTTGCCCTATTTGTGCTAGCCAGGGGGTGGGTTTCGCAATGCGATTAAAGAAATTGGTCGGCAGCTTCGGAGGATTAGCAGCAACTTCCGGAGCAATTTCAGGAACCATGTGGTGCAGGCAGCGGCGGATCGACGCAGTTGCGGAACCAAAGATATTGAACTATTGAACTAGCGATAGGCAGCGATCGCCTCTATTTGCAACTGGAACGGGCCAGGCGCGAAGTGTGGATTGAGTCGTCCGTCCAGTTCAAACTTGCTGAGCATGAGTTGCAGTGAATAGATCCGCGATAAATCCAGCAACACGCCAGAAACCGTCTTGGCGCGGATCACGGGCGCAAACTGGGCGAAGGGCAATTGCACCGTGATCCACTGGTCATCCAGCGTGTCGAAACTGCTGCAAAACGCCAGCCCGTCCCAGCGGTTTTCGGGACGCAAGAAGAACTTGTAGCGGTTGCCATCGCCCCGCAGCCGCAGTTCGATGCCGACATAGCTCGACAGATCCAGCGGCGGCTCAAAATCCCGCGTCCGCACCGAGGCAAAGCCGCCCGAATTTTCCGTAGACACCCGCCCAGAGAATACGCCCGACGTGCCCACCTGGCGAAACTGGCTCTGGCTGAGGCCGCCCATCACGCCATCGTTGAGCGGCCCCCACACGGCCGCAAGGGTGGGCTGGGGCTGTCTAAAGTCAAACAGGGTGAGCGTTGTGGGCATAGTCAGGCTTTGGGCTGCGGGATCAGGCTGCGGGATCAGGCTGCGGGATTAGGCTGCGGGATCAGGCTTACGGAATTAGGCTGTGGCTCTAGGCAAGGGGCGGCTGGGATCGGGGTTCCAGTCCTTGCAAAAAGACATAGCCAACATACAGCGAAACGAGGGCTGCAAAAAAGCACCACACTGAAATGAATCCGGCGCTAAAAAAGTTGGCGGTGAGCAGCAGCGCCACCAGCACCAGCCCCCCTAGCCGCTGAAGATGGCGATCGCCACTTAGCACCAGCGGAGCCAAGATCGTCAGGACATACAGCGTATAGCCCAGCAGCACCAGGAAGCGCGTGGGATAGAGCCACAGTTGAAGCTGGTAGACGAGCGAATGGTTGTGGATGCTCACTGCGAGTTGCCGCAGGTGGAGCCAGAGGGGCAGGTTGAAATAGAGTCCGTAGAGCAAGCCGATGCCCGTGAGCGCCCGCCAGATCTGTTTTCGGCGGCGATCGCCCTCCACGCTCGCCGCTGTCAGCGGGGTCCACACCAGCCAAAAGCCGTGAGAAAAGCACACAAACCCGGCCGCCGCCAGCGCCACCAGCCGAGTATGGTTTGCACCCAGTCCCACCCACACCAGCCCCTCGATTGCCTGCTGGATGCCAAATGCCAGCGGAAACGCCGCCAGCGGCATATAGCGTCTGTCCTCTTCTTGCGCCTTTTTGAGGCAGGCGATGCCGACGGGAATTAGGGCTGCGCCCAAGCTGAAGCTCGCAGTTGCAGAAAAACACATAGCCAAAGATCCTCCTAACGCCGTTATAGCGCTGGCGGCCTCAGAACGACTGGTCGTTATTCCGACTGCTGCTGCATCCAGATTGCCGCCAAATCGAGCGCTTCGGCGGGTGTGGCGATTTTTCCTTCGGCGCGAGCCAGTTGCAAAACTTCAAGCAGTTGCCCAATCTGGGGGCCGGGCGGCAGATGCAACTGGGTCATCAGGTCGCGCCCGGTCACGAGCGGGTGGGGATGGGCGATCGCGTCATGGGGGTCAAGAAATCGGGTAATCAGCGGGGCGATCGCCGCTTCGGAAATGCCCGATGCCAGCGCCACCACGCTCAGCGCCCCAAAGGCCGCGCCCACGCCCTGAAAGAAGAAATACTGTTCAGTCGCGGTAGCAGTCGGCTGCACGATAGCAGGCACCTGCGGCAAATAGCGCAGCACCGTCTGCACCGCCTGGATTTCGTTGCGGCTATACTTCAGGGTTCGCAGTTCGGCTTCGGCTTCGGCCGCCTCCGGCGAGACCAGCGCCGTCAGTTTGGCAATCCGCATCCAGCTTCGCCCCAGCCCCGACACCTTTTGCTGATCCCGCAGCCAGCCCGAAAGCTCTGCTCCCAGCGCCGGCCAGCGCGTTTCCAGGGCGATCGCCGCCTCGTCCATCTGCGCCACCCGATCCATCCCCGTCGCCGTCGCGTGGGGCAGCCAGGTGCAAAACAGCCCATCTTCCCAGGCCATCTGCAAAAAGCGCGTGCCCCGTGCCGTGCCCAGCAGGTAGTTCAATTCTGCCTGCACCCGCTCTGGCGCGATGCCTGCCAGCAGATCTGCCAATCGCTGAATCGTGGTCTGCGTGTCTGGCTCTAGCTCAAAGCCAAGCTGCGCTGCCTGCCGATAGGCCCGCAGCAGCCGCAGGGGATCTTCCTTCAGGTTCTCTGGCGCAACCATGCGGATGAGTTGCTGCTGCAAGTCGCGGTAGCCGTTCAGTGGGTCAAAGAGCCGCTCGGTGTGTGGGTCGTAGGCGATCGCATTCACGGTAAAATCGCGCCGCTGCAAATCTGCCTCCAGCGTCGGCCCCACCTGCTGGGCAAAGTCCACCGTGGCCCGCTCAAACACCGCCCGCGCAATCTGCCGCTCCGCATCCAGCAGCACATAGCCTGTGCGATAGTGATTGGCGATCGCCCGCGCCGTGGCCACCGCCCCTTCCGGCAGCACAAAATCCAGATCCAGATACTCTGCCTGTCGCCCCAGCAGCGCATCCCGCACGCTGCCCCCCACCAAGTACGCATCCGACGGCAGCCACTCCAGGCTAAAGGGCCAGGTGTGGGGCGACAGGGCAGAAGCCGTGGTGAGCGTGTCTGTGGGCAGGGTGAGGTAGGTCAAGGGAGGGAGGGGTCAGGGGTCGGGGAGCAAGGAATCCACGGACGATGGCTCGGAGGTGACGGATCAAAGGTCAGAACCGTGCTTTCTGGAGCGAGGGAGGCAAGGTTCAACCCCTGCACTCGTCCGCTAGCCCCCAGCCGTTGACCCCCGATCCCTAACCCCTGAAACCGAATACCTCCATTCTGCTATATCTGTCAGGGGCGATCGCCGCTTTTTCGCAAACTGAGCTAGAGTAGCATAAAAGCAGACGACTCTAAATCCCCACTGGCCTGGCGGCGGGAGAATTTTTAAGATGTGTATTTGCGTTAACTGCCATTACGTGGATCGCTGCACGACGTATCACGCGGTGGAACACCAGCATCAGCAGCCCCATCTGACAGAATTTCCAGACTTTGAAGCCACCGAACCGACGATTAATGTCAATATTCGCCAGGGCGACGCGGACGACATTATCGAAATGGAGTGGGATGTGGTCGGCTGCCTCAGCTTTGTCGAAGAAATGGGCAAATGGGCAAAGCTGCGTCCGGGTGAGCTAGTGCCCACGTAATCGCGCTTTGACCTTATCGACTGAACCGAATGCATTGCCTGAATCCTGCCTGCCCGCAGCCGCAAGATCCCGGAACCGGAGAAACGTGTCAGCACTGCGGGGCAGCGCTACTGCTGGGCGATCGCTTTCGAGCGGTCAAGCTGCTGGGGCAGGGCGGCTTTGGGCGCACCTTCCTGGCCATCGACGAGCGCAAACGGTCTGCCCAGCATTCCGCTGCTCCTCGCCACTGCGTGATCAAGCAGTTCTTTCCCCTCCAGCGGGGCGATGTGCGCCGAGCAGCCGAGCTATTCCGGCAAGAGGCCGAGCGGCTGCGGCGGCTGGGGCAGCATCCCCAAATTCCCCGGCTGCTGGCCCATCTGGAAGATGAGGACGGGCAATACCTGGTGCAGGAATATATTCCAGGAAAAAATCTGGAAGTGCTGCTGCACGAGCAGAAGGTGTTTCACGAAGGGCAGGTGCTGGATTTACTCAAAAGCCTGCTGCCTGTGCTGGCGTTTATTCACAGTCAGCGCGTCATCCACCGCGACCTGAAGCCCGAAAATATCATTCAGCGGCAGGGCGACCGGGAACTGGTGCTGGTGGACTTTGGCGCGTCGAAATATGCCACGCAGACGGCCCTGGGGAAAACGGGCACGATGATTGGCAGCGCGGGCTATGCTGCACCAGAGCAGGTGATGGGGCGGGCCGAATTTGCCAGCGACCTCTACAGCCTGGGCGTGACCTGCATTCACCTCTTGACCGGGATGCACCCGTTTGATCTGTATTCCCCCATGCAGGATGCCTGGATCTGGCGGCAGTATTTGCCAGAGCCGATTGGCGATCGCCTCACCCGCGTTCTCAATAAACTGCTCCAGCGCCCCATCAGCAGCCGCTACAAAACCGCCGCCGCCGTCCTCAAAGACCTCGGCTTCCCCCTCCCCAAACTGCCCAACTCCCCCCCTGCCCCCCGCCAATCCATCGTCCCTGCCCCTCGTCAACCCGTCGCCCCCCTCGCCCCCCCGCCTCCGCTTTCCAACTGGCACTGCACCCGCACCCTTACTGCCCACACTGGCCCCATTACCACCCTCGCCACCAGCCCCGACGGTCTGTGGATTGCCAGCGGCAGCACCGATAAAACCGTCCGGCTGTGGAGCCTGGAGACGGGCGACCTGCTGCATACGCTGGGCAACGGGGGCCTGTTTGGCAATGGGCATGGCGATCGCCTCAGCGCTCTGGCCTTTACCCCCGACAGCATCGAACTGCTCAGCGCTAGCGACGACGGCACGATCAAGCAGTGGGACATGGCCACCCAAAAGCTGATGCGGACGATTGACGGGCACGACTGGCTGGTGTCGGCGATCGCCCTTAGCCAGCACGCACCCCTGTTCGCCACGGGCGGCGGCGACGGGCGCATCAACCTGTGGAATTTGGAAACGGGTGAGCAAATTGCCAGCCTGGGTAAGCACCGCGATCGCATTAGCGCCCTGCTCCTCAGCCCCGACGGGCACACGCTAATCAGCGCCAGCTACGACAACACCATCCGCCTGTGGAACCTGCGAACCGACGCACTGATCGGCACGCTGCGGGCCCATACCGACCGCATTACCTCGCTGGCCATCACCGCCGACTGGCAAAGCCTGATCAGCGCCGGAGCCGACAAGACGCTGCGATTTTGGGACCTCAACCGCATGGCCCAGACGCGCCCCATCGTCGCCCACAAAGACACCATCACCACCCTTGCCCTCAGCCCCCAGGGAACCCTCCTGGCCAGCGGTAGTGACGACAACACGATCAAGCTCTGGCCCCTCACGCGCCATCCTGAAATTGGACTGACCGTTGCCCATCGACCTACTGCCTTGCGCGGAGCCTGGGCGATCGCCGCTCTTGTCTTTAGCCCAGACGGAAAAAGCCTCGTCAGCGGCGGGGCCGACGAGGTGGTGAGGATATGGGAGGAGGGGATTGGGAGTGACGGGGTGGGAAAGAGAAAAAACGAAGAACGAAGAACGAAGAACGAAAAAGGGAGTGGTCAGAAAAACGCGGATGACAGGGCTGAACCCCTTGATTTCTAGTTTCCAGACCTAGGACACACAAAGTTCTGACCGCTCCCACGAAAAACGGAACTTCACGGGAAAAACGAAAAACAGAACTTCTCCTCTCTTCCCTCTTCCCTCTTCCCTCTTCGTTCTTCCCTCTTCCTTCTTCCCTCTTCCCTCACTCAATCCGGCGCTTGCGCCAGGCCGCTGCCCACGTCCCGCGACGGCAGCGACAAACGCCAGGCCCGCTGAGTCAATTGGGCCCACAACTCCCGGCCGCGTGCGCCTGTGGCTTCGGCGTGGAGGGCGGCCAGTCCGGCGACGTGGGGTGTGGCCATGCTGGTGCCGCTGATGGTGCTGTAGCGGGTGGGCATGGGCCAGCTAGAGTATACGTCTACGCCAGGAGCAGCCAAGTCAATCTGCCCGCCGTTGCGGTTGATGCCGCCGTTGGAAAAGGAGGCCATCTTCAGGTTGGGGCGCAGAGCGGCGATCGCCATGATCGAAGGGCAATTTGCCGGATGGCTGACAGGCACAATCACGCCAAACTGCCGGAAGCTGTCGTTACCTGCCGCCGCAATGATCAAACTGCCGCGCCGCAGGGCCCGCCGACCCACGTTTTCATACACCGCAGAATGGTTCTGACCGGGCAGCACCATCGCCCCCAGCGACATAGAGATGATCTGACATCCGCTGGCGATCGCCCAGTTGATACCCGCCAAAATGCCGCCGTCTGCGCCGCTGCCCTCATTGCTCAGCACCTTGCCTGCATAGATTTCGGAATTATAGGCAACGCCGTAGCGCGGCAAAATCTCCGGCAGCTTCGACCCGCAGGCCGTGCCAATGCAGTGTGTGCCGTGACCGTTGCCGTCCTGCACCGCTTCCCCTTCGATAAAGGACTTGCTAGACACTGCCCGCCCCACAAAGTCGGGATGGGTCAGGTCAAAGCCCGTATCCAGCACGGCAACCTTTAGCCCCAGCCCGCTATATTGCGAGATGCTGGCTTTCGTTACGTCCAGCCCCCAGGTGATGGAGCCATCGGCAACGGCCCCGCCACGCCCCAGCACCGACTCTGCCTCCTGCTCTTTCGGCAGTAGCCGATCGACCAGATGATTTACCGCATCCCGATAGCCCTTGAGGTAGTCCACGGGGATCGTAATGATGTCCGTCTCTGCAAATCCGGGTGGCGCGGGCAAATAGCCATCGGGATCGGGGTCTTCGATCGCCCGCACGACCCGCTCCGGTTCGACTGCAATGACCGAGCCACCGCGCATGGTCGCCGCATTCAGCGCTTGCGCCTGACCTGGCTCCATTGTCACCACTGCCACTCCCAATTCGTCAAAGACAAGCGACTCTTCGCTGGCAAGCTGTTCACCACTGGGGGAATGATCGCGAAAGTCCGCAGAATGGGCAAAATGGCGAATCCCCGCCGAATCGTCCATCGCACGAAGTCCGTCATCAATATTGTCGGTATCTAGCAGGACAAGATACCTGCCAGTGGTTTCGGGCTGTCCTGACGAGGAATAGGGGCTGTTTCCGGATGTCGTCATAGGGTTGATGTCTCATGTCACAGCTACCTTGAAGTCTACGCCGCCGAGTTTAAGGATTTCGGAGGGTTCCGGATCTTCTTAACGATTCCCGAAGAAGGGCGGAATTGCTAAATCATGGCTAAGTTATTGCCAAATCATTGATATTCCCCGATATTCCCTTGATATCCCCCAATATTCCCTTAGTCATGATGTTCGACCATAACATACAGGTTTGGTAGAAGCATTTCCAATAGGTCGCTGACGGCTTCTAGCGCATTGTCCAGGGAAATTGGAGACAGCGTGCAGGGATGTAGCGGTTGGAGATGTTGCCAAAGTTGGGCGATCGCCTCTACCGTATGGGGTCTATCCCACAAGGGCAACAGGCAGGCCGCAAGGCGGCTGTCGAGAAGAATTGGCTTTACACCTAAAATCGGCAAATGTGGCTCTAGCGCAAAGGGGCGATTGTGAGCTATGCAGTCTTCTAGGGCTGCTCGCGCTGTCGCTGTTTGCAACTGAGGATGGAGAAAGATGCGATCGCTCAGCTTGAGACCAGGAACACACCAGTGAAATGGCAGTGGGCCCGCTGGCTGGGTTTCTGTATGAGTACACCAAAAATCGAGCAGCCGATGGATGGGATGAATCAGCTCATAGAGCTGCAACTGTTTTTCATAGGAAAACTGGGGCAACGTGAATCCAATCCATGCTGGCATCTCTTCTAAAGAGCCAAATAAGAGCGGCAGATTCCACTGTTGCCAGTTCACCATGTCTACAAACCGCAAACCCACCGAGTTCAGCAGGGCAAAGAGTTCAGGAATGGTGTAGCCTTTGTCACCTTGCAGCAGGTAGTTCATCCGAATCATTTGGTCGCTCACCCGTCCACTGGCATCAGGAGTCCAGGTTTTTTCTTTGAGGTCTACCCAGTCCGGCATTGCCGTCATCAACTCCCGCACCAAATTCGTCTCTGTGGCTCCGGCCTTTTCATGAAACACGCCCAGGAGAGACAACATCTGCTGTGCCCGATAAAAGTGCTGCCGCTGAATTGCGCTGTGCAAGTTGGCTCGCAGGATGCCACAAGGCTTGAGCATCCTCTTCATAACGCGCAGAGCGGCGGCAGGGTCAGGTAAGATATAGAGTACCTCGTCGCAGTTAATATAATCGAACTGCATTTCCAGGGTTGGCAGTTCTTCTACAGACAGGACGTGGAACTCAACTGGCAGGTGTTGAGCTTGGGCGAGGCGCTCTCGGGCCATCGTAATCGAAGTAGGCGATACGTCTATCCCAATGACTTTTGCTCCTGGATTGGCGATCGCCAATCGCAGCGACGTATATCCACTGCCACAGCCCACATCCAAAATCACCTTATCTTGCAAAGACACTACCTGACGATGCAGCAGATAGTAGGGCGTAGTGAGGTTATGTTGATAGAGTGTCACAGCGTCTAGCTGAACAGGTTGATCAACCGGCATTTCTGGATAGGGAGCGGCTTCATACTGCTGAAGCAAAGCACTTATTTGTTCTTGAAGCGGCGTTTTCTGATTCGAGGGTACCATCTCGCTCGGCTCCTGAGGCTGTAATGGGTCTGTCTGTTTCATGGGCTGCACTTTGGAGTTGTCTATGGGTTTGCCAGAAGCCTGCAAGACCGGAGAAGCATTCATATCCACAAGTATCCTACTCCCCTGAAATTAATGAAGTTCAATTGCAGATTATCTCGCCAAGCAGCACTCAGCACCTATCTAGTGGAGATCTCTAGTGTAGATAAGACTGATGTGGGCAAAGATGGTCTATTTACTCACTAAAAGCTGGGTCACGAAGCTGAGCATGGCAGTTTCCGCCATACTCAGCATGAAAAGTTCGCTTCCACTGTGTTTCTCAACGAGACTTGGGTAAGACTAGCAACCATTTAGCGATTGCTTTACTTACTTCAGCCTTCCGCCTGCAACTGGAGTCATTCAGACTCGTTTAGAAGGCACGGGGTGATGTTGTGCCTTTGGGAGGTGGGGCAACTGTGCCCTTGGGACGCGAAGGAGTCGTACCTTTGGGGGGTGGGGCAACTGTGCCCTTGGGACGCGAAGGAGTCGTACCTTTGGGGGGTGGGGCAACTGTGCCCTTAGGACGCGAAGGAGTCGTGCCTTTGGGAGGTGGAGCAACTGTGCCCTTAGGACGCGAAGGAGTCGTGCCTTTGGGAGGTGGAGCAACTGTGCCCTTGGGACGCGAAGGAGTCGTGCCTTTGGGCAAGATAGTTCCTCCTTTAGGCTGCTTTATCTGAGCGTAGTAAGTACTTGCTTCGACTGCCGCAGAACCGCGACTTAGTTGTCGGACTGTGGCAGCCGCAGTCTCTGAGAACAGTGATGCTAGAACAAAGGTGAGCATTACGCTTGCTCCCCAGCGAAGCATCAGAATCATGCTAAATCGACTCATGCTAATTATCCTCATGTTGTCGAGAAGGATACGCCGGCTCTGAGCGGTCGTCCGGCCAGGAAAGCGATGGCTTCCCTAAGCGAGATCCGCCGGAAGTCGGCAAAGTAGCATCCAGTGGCTACACAATTGCCCTTGTGCAAAGTTCATGCCAGTTGAGATTTGGAGTTGGCACAAAATTTGCACCAGTGTCTACGGGTGTAACTATCTTTGAGGCCCTGTTTGCGACCTGTGCAGCCTGAAAGAAATTGCTCAAAATCCAGGAAATCTATCGAAAGCGCGTAGGTCCTGCCAAAATTTGAGATTTGGAAACAAAGACTATGACTCGTGTATTAATTGCAGAGGACGAGCCACGAATTGCTGCCTTTTTGGAACAGAGATTTCGGGCTGATGGATTTTTGACGGCGATCGCCTCTGATGGACAAACCGCCTGCGAGATGCTTGCCAGCCAGGAGTTTGACCTGCTGATTTTAGATTTGGGGTTGCCTAAAAAAGATGGCTGGACAGTGCTAGAGGAATTACGGGGGCAAGGCGAACAATTGCCCATTATTCTCCTCTCCGCTAGCGGCAGCGTGCAGGATATCGTTGCTGGGCTGGAAAGCGGTGCAGATGATTGTGTTGCTAAGCCCTTTCGCCTTGAAGAATTGATGGCTCGTGTTTGCTTGCGCCTGCGCCATGCCCGTGCTGCCCAGAAAGCCGAGATGGTGTTACAAGTTGGTGACGTTGAGCTAAATTTGCAATCCCACCAACTCCGGGTGGGTGGTCGCCAGATTGAACTGTCGGCCCGCGAATTTGTCTTAGCAGAAACGTTTCTGCGACACCCAGGACGAGTGTTAAGTCACAAGCATTTACTCAAGCATGTCTGGGGTTATGACTATGACCCCGGCTCTAATATAGTCAATGTCTACATCGGTTATCTGCGAAAAAAGATGGGCAACGGATACATTCAAACTGTCCGCGGCATGGGCTACCGTTTTCAGCCCCGGCGCATGCCCATGCGAAATCCAAAGTTTTACTTGGTCAAGGAGTTGTCGTCAGCTTCCGTCGTTGGGAGGCGTTAGCAATCCTAAGCTGAGTGCGGTACTTGGCCACAGTGCGGCGAGCAATTGCCAGCCCAAACCGTAGCTTCAGCAGGTGGACAATCTGGGCATCACTGTAGGGCTTGTGGGGTGGTTCCGCCTGGATCAGTTCCTGGATAACCTGCTGGATTTGCTGGGGAGTGCGCCCGCCAACGGCCGCTGCTGGGCACAGAGACGAGAGAGGCAGAATTTGCTGAGGTGATATGTTGAGCAGCAGATGGCGATTTCGCACAATTCGACTTACTGTTGCGTCTGACAGGCTCACTGCTTGAGCCACAATCTGCTGGGACGTGGGCAATAGGTCGAGCGGATTGCGGCTGCGGAGAAAAGCTTGTTGGCGATCGCAAAGGAACTGGCCTACCTTTAGCAGGTTTTCTTGCCACTGGCTGAGGGCAGTGAGCAAACTCTGGGCTTGTTGGAATAGAACTTCTAGCTGCTGGCGTTTTGCGGGGGGTAGGGGAGTGTTTAGCAGGGCGATCGCCTCGGCATTCAGCCCAAACCGCGACTCTACAGGCCTCACCAGAGCAACCTTCCAGGGCCCGTCAGCAGCGCCACTTGTTGGCTGAACGATCAGATCGGGCACCACAGTTGCAATTGGTGCGTAGCTAAAATTTCGCCCCGGTCGCGGCTCTAGTGCCTGGATTCTACGGACGGCTGCCTGCAATTCAGACATAGAGATCGAGGCAAGTTCCGGCGAGTTGTGTCTTAGGGTACGCAGCAGTGGTTGCAGGCCTGCCGATGTCGCCAGGCCTGCGGCTAGTTCATCCAAATAGTTGCGAATAATCTGCGTCATCAAAGAGTCCGTCGGGTCGCTCTGAAGCAAGAGGCATTCCCGCAGCGATCGCGCTCCCACGCCTGGCGGGTCGAGGGACTGCAACACGGGTACCATTGCCTCCAACTCTAGCGGAGTCCAAGACGTTCCCCTAGCCCAGACATCAGGGGATTCTTCTAGATAACCGGACGGCGCAATCCACGGCAGCAGAGCCCGCAGCTTTTGCTGCTGCGACACAGATAGAACCGAAATTTGAGACTCTAGGTGATCCTGTAGGGTTTCTGGCGCAGCGATAGGTTCGTACCAATCAGGAGACACATCGCCTAAAAGGGTTTCTGCTGGTTGCCCACCGAGTTGGGCATCGATGAGAAATGGGTTCCGCAACGCCTCGGATTGGAGTCGATGCAGCACACGCCGATAATCAAGGGGCAGCAGTTGCACGAGCTGCCGCAAACTGGGATAAAGAACGGGCTGGAGCTTAACCTGGAGGTGCAGCGCGGGTTTGGAAGATAGGCTCAGAGGTTCCACTGCTCTCGCTTTTGATTGAAGGAATCAAGACTGAGACCGAGCGCTTCGTGAGCGCAGTGAGGGTATAGCGTCAAAGCGCGTCGGATAAGGTCTTGCTCAAGTTGGTTAATCGCATTTTCTAAGTTGAGATCGGGTTTTGGCATCTGGCTAAAGGAGAGATGATCAGGCAGCAAAATCCGCCCTCCAGATAGAATGACAGCGCGTTCCAGCGTGTTTTGTAGCTCTCGCACATTGCCCGGCCAGGCGTAGGACTGGAGTTTCTGAAATGCGGCTTCTGACATGCTGAGTTTTGGGAAATTGTGCTGAATAGCGAGCCGCTTGAGGAAATGTTGGGTGAGCAGATCCAAGTCTTCTAGGCGATCGCGCAGGGGGGGCAAGTCAATCCGTAGCACATTGAGCCGATAGTACAAATCCTCTCGAAACTGCTGACGCTGCACCATCGTTTCTAGATTGCGATTGGTCGCTGCCAAAATGCGAACATCGACTGTGCGAGTTTGATTGCTGCCGAGCCGTTCAAATGATCGGTCTTGTAGCACTCGCAGTAGTTTTGCTTGAATGCCGAGACTCAGTTCTCCAATCTCATCCAGGAAAATAGTGCCTCCATTAGCCTGCTCAAACCGTCCGATGCGGAGATGGTCGGCCCCAGTAAATGCACCCTTTTCATGGCCGAACAGTTCTGCCTCTAGCAAATGTTCGGGTAGGGCTGCACAGTTGACCTTGACTAGTGGGCTGCGGCTGCGGCGGCTGTTGCTGTGCAGCATTTGAGCCACCAATTCTTTGCCGGTGCCCGATTCGCCTAAAATCAGCACGGTAGCGTCGGTTTGGGACACGCGGCCGATGAGCTTAAACACCTCTGCCATAGCAGTAGACTGCCCTAACAGTTCCTCTGTGTCGAGGTCTTGCAAGGTGTTAGTTTGGCTGACCGACACCGACGCTTGGGCATGGGCGAGAGCCTTTTCAGTCAAACTCAGAAGGGTTTCTAGTGGAAAGGGCTTGATAATGTAGTCATAGGCTCCGAACTGCATGGCCTCTATGGCAGTGCGTCCTGTACCGTAAGCAGTCATAACAATCACAGGCAACTCTAGCAACTGTGAACCTAGGGTTTTGAGTACCGTCATGCCTTGGGTGCGGGGCATTTTTAGATCCAGAAATACTAGGTCGGGGCGATCGCCCACTCCACAGGATTGAATAAGCTTCAGTCCTTGGCTGCCGTCGGCCGCCTCTAGGGTTTCATGGCCCTCATCGCGCAAGATTTGCACCATCGCCTGACGCATGGCCTTCTCATCATCGATGATCAGAATTTTTGCCATTTTGCCCCTGTCCTGCTAACTCTAGACCGCCTATGCCAGTTTTAGGCTGCTTGGGAAGATACGCGCTGAATCGCGTGCAGCCAGGGCGAGATTGTAGATCGATATAGCCGCCGTGTTGCACGACAATTTCATGACTAATGGATAACCCAAGCCCGGTTCCATCAGGTTTGGTCGATACGAAGGGATTGAAAATCTGCTCCTTCATTTCAGGAGGCACCCCCTTCCCCGCATCTTCGACCCAGGCCACTAGATAGTCGCCCTCCTCCTTCACTCCCACTGTAATGGCTTGACCCGCTTGGCTCGCCTGAATGGCATTGAGAATGAGATTCACCATCATTTGATTGAGGCTGCGACAGCGCAGTGGAATTGGCAGGAGGGATCGCCTAGGGGGCTGATAGACCAACTCGATGCCTTGCTGTTGAGCCTCTAGACGGAGCAAAGAAACTGCCTCCTGCACAATTTTTTCTAGAGATTCTGGAACCCATGCCTCATCCTGCTGGCGTTTATCAAAGTACAGCAACTGTCGCACCAATGCCTCTAGGCGATCGATTTGCTCGGTGAGGTGGTCGATCGACAAAACATTACCCTGTCGCTGGGCCTGGCGAGCCAAGTATTCTAAATTCAGCCGCAAACTTGCTAGTGGGTTCCGCACCTCGTGGGCAACCCCTGCCACTAGTTGTCCCAAAGAGGCCAAGCGCTCAACGCGCTGGAGGCGGTTTTCCAGTTCTCGTCGCCGCTGGTGCATGGAGGTGATAGCTGCGCCAACCTGCCCCATCTCCATCGTCAGCGGCACAATTTCATCGGCTCGCCCCTCTTCAATTTCCTTGATGCCGTGTTGGAGCGATCGCACGCCATGACGCAATTGCACCAGAATCAGCAGCGTCCATGCAACGGCTACTAGCATTAAACACACCAATAATAGGGTTAGGAGCCGAGACTGACGATCCTGAGACTGGGGAATCCGCTTCATCGTCCATACCGCGCCACGAAAGGGCAGTGGCTCCGCCCGCAAGATCACAATGTCAATTCCTGCGTGTAGCACCTTCTCTTGGGGCACGCGCAGCGCTGTGGTTTGCTGCACCAAGTCTAAGATAATTCCTCGCTCAGTAGGTGGTACATCCCGCTTAGGCACCTTACCCCCGTGGGTTGGAAAGGCATAACCTAGAAGTTGATCGACCTGGTGCAAATAAAAGCCGCCCTCGACGCGCGGGAAATCTGCCAGAGCCTGACTCGACTGCTGCCAGAGGATGTCGTCTTCTGGCTTGCCGAACGGGTGAGAATCAACCAGATCGGACTCCAAAAATTTTTGAATGAGCAGCGCATTCGCCTGAGAAAGTTCGGCCTGGGTGCGGGCTACTAGTGTGCTTTCACGGCGATGATAAACCTCTGCTAATAGACCCATCGCAGCCCCACCCAGCCCAACAAACACCATCAGCAACAAAGTCAACTGCTGCTGAAGCATCAGCCGTGGAAAAAAAGCAGTCCAATCTATCTGGAGTTTCATTATCAAGGATTAGCATTACAGAGAACTCTACTGTTTAGGTGGGCTATTTTAGGTGTTGGCAGGTATTGGCAAGAGAATGAAGATAGGGCACCCTGGATAAGGGTTCAGTCGGGGTGCAGCCTGATGCCTGTCCGAAGCGATTGCCTGTGGAACGACATTTGCAGTTTTTCCAACCCCCAACTTGGTTGCCTGACACAAGTCCCGAAAGCCTGGAAAATGCGTTTTCCTGGAGTCGAAGCCCATAGCCCTTGAGTTGAAACCGGAGGGCTGGGTCGAAGGGGCTTTCGGAGCAGCGTCGCTTACGAGAAATCAAGGGTTCCCAGAGATGTGTCAGGCAGTCAGATCCCTAACTGCTTTATAGATTAGCGTTTTTAGATTAGCGTTTTTCCCACATGACGTTTACCTGGATGTCGCGAAGTGGTGCTCCTCAACCGCCGCCTCAATTGCCTTGCATTACGTAGACTCAGCCCCTTTTCTTTTTCTAGAAGCTCATGGTTGAACCTGCTGGTTTCGGTTTGCCCCTACCCAACGACTGCTTTTGCCAGCTTTTTGAGCGCTCTGCCGATGCCATTTTGCTGATCGATGGCGACGTGTTCATTGACTGCAATCCAGCGGCGATCGCCCTGCTGGGTTGCACTGACAAAGCGCAAGTGCAATCGCTGCATCCCGCCCTGCTCTCACCAATGGTGCAGCCCGACGGACGACCCTCGTTTGAAACGGCAAATGAGATGATGGCGATCGCCCTGCGGCAGGGCAGTCACCGATTTGAATGGATGCACCACCGCATGAATGGGGAAGACTTGTGGGTGGAGGTATTGCTGACGGCGATCGAGTGGAAGGGGCGCACCATTCTGCACGCAACGTGGCGAGATATTGGCGATCGCCTCCAGCTAGAGGCTCAGCGTCAGGAGGTCGAGAAGGCATTGCAACGAAGTGAACAGCGGATGCGGCTGGCGCTCAAGGCAGCGCAAACGGGCATCTGGGAATGGAATATTGCAACGGATCATCTGGAACACTTCAGCGACGAAGCGAAGCATCTGTTTGGACTGACGGATGAAACCTTCGATGGTACTTGGGCGACCTGTGCAAAGGCGATTCACCCAGAAGACGTGAGGCGGATTGAACAGGCAATCGAATCGGCGATCGCTGGCAAAACCGCCTATGCTGCGGACTATCGAGTGATCTGGCCCGATGGCTCCATTCACTGGCTGGCGGGTCGGGGCGATGTCCTGTGGAGCGAAGACGGCAAGCCCGTGACAATGGTAGGCACGGTGCAAGACATCACGCCGCGCAAGGAAGCAGAAGAGGCTCGCCGCCACAGCGAGGAGCGCTTTCAGGCGTTTATGGATCACAGCCCGACGGCTGCCTGGATGGTCAGCTATGAGGGGCAAATGCTCTACATCAACCAGACCTATTTGAAAATGTTCACCCTGCCCACGCCGGACGTGGTGGGCAAGTCGCTATTTGATCTATACCCCAAAGAGGTCGCGGCAGAATTTTTGCACAACGTTCAAACCGTCATTCACAACCGTCGTCTGCTGGCCACGATCGAGCCGATTCCGCTGCCGGATGGCACGATTGGCGATTCGCTGGTCTACAAATTTCCCATGTCGGACGGGTCGGGACAGCAGGTGGTGGGCGGCATCGCCATCGACATCACCGATCGCAAGCGGGCAGAAGAGGCAATTCAGGACTACGCCGATCGCCAAACCCTGCTGAACCAGCTTGCCCAGCAGATCCGCAATTCTCTCAACCTGGACACGGTACTTGAAACCACCATTCAGGCCGTGCGAAACCTGCTGGAAATCGACTATTGCGGCTTTTGCTGGGTGCTGCCCGAGGCCGACACGCCGCACTGGGAGATTGTGCAAGAAGCCAAAAACGACCATGCGCCCAGCCTGCTGGGTGAGTATCCCCTGCGGCTGGTTGGCGACAATGTGGTGCAGCAGTTGATCCAGCAGCAGATGGTTTGGGTAGACGACACGGCCCAGTGCAGCGACCCGGTTTTTCAAGCGCTGCTGACGGAATCGGGGGTGCAGTCGGTGGTGCTGATGCCGCTGCGGACGCATTCTCAGCGAATCGGCTGTCTGATTGGCGACCACTTTCAGCGGGTGCGCCCGTGGACCGAGCGAGAGCGCGATTTGCTGCAATCGGTGGCCACCCAACTGGCGATCGCCATTGACCAGGCCGAACTCTACACCCAGAGCCGCGCCCAGAGCGAGGAACTGCAACACGCGCTGCAAGAGCTTCAGCGCACCCAGGCGCAGATGGTGCAAAGTGAAAAGATGTCGAGCCTAGGGCAACTGGTGGCCGGCATTGCCCATGAAATCAACAACCCGGTGAACTTCATCCACGGCAACCTGGCCCATGCCCGCAACTATGTGCAGGATTTGCTGGAGCTAATGGAGTTGTATCAGCAGGAGTATCTTGAACCCACGCCCAAAATTACCCGGTATGCCGAAGAAATTGATCTGGAGTTTCTGCGCGAAGATTTGCCCAAACTGCTTGCCTCAATGCGAGTGGGAACTGAGCGGATTCACGAGATCGTGCGCTCGCTCCGCATTTTCTCCCGGCTAGACGAAGCGGAGTCCAAGCCCGTAGACATCCACGACGGCATCGACAGCACACTGATGATTTTGCACAATCGCCTGAAGGCACGCTCCGGCCGCGAAGAGATTCGGGTGGTCAAAGAATACGGCTCGCTGCCACCCGTCGAGTGCTATGCAGGTCAACTCAACCAGGTGTTTATGAACATCCTGTCGAACGCCATTGACGCGCTAGAAGAACGCGATCAGCAGCGGGCGATCGCTGACCAGCAGGCTGAACCCAGCACCATCCGCATCAAAACCCAGGTCTTGCCCGATCATCAAGTCAGCATCCACATCATCGACAACGGCACAGGAATGCTACCCAGCGTCAGGCAGCGCATCTTTGACCCATTTTTCACCACCAAGTCCGTCGGTAAAGGCACAGGCATGGGCATGTCCATCAGCTATCAAATCGTCACCGAAAAACACGGCGGCACGCTGGAATGCTTCTCGGAACCAGGTCAGGGCACCGAGTTTGTGATTCAAATCCCAATCTCCCAGGCGGTCGCAGAACTCTCCTAACCCATTCCTCCCTCTTCCTTCTTCCCTCTTCGTTCTTCGTTCTTCCTTCTTCCCTCTTCCCCCTCCCCTCACACCCCGTCCACCCCATTCACTCCAAACCGTATCAAAAAACACAAAACACCCTCCCCCTTGGGGATAATATGCTACGCGCAAGGGGGTTTCCAAGGCTGACCAGGTTTAGGGACACGAGTTGCTGATCTCTGCTGTTGGCGATCCAGCGATCCATTGTTCGTGCTTCGCTATTATTTATCAGGGCGCGGGGGCAAAGCTCTTGCGCTCCTGTGTTGTTCAATAATCTCTGAAATAGACCTGCAATAGACCCCTGCAATCACTGTTACTAGGAGCACTGGCGTTCATGGTTGCGACTTCGAGGGCAGACGGTGAAACGTTTCGATTAAGTTCATTTTTGCTCAGCGACGGGCCCGCAGGGTTTCTGCTGAGTTGGGTGGCAGGGTTTGTGGATACCTCAGCATTTATTATTCTGTTTGGCATTTTCACCGCCCATGTCACAGGCAACATTGCGCTGGCAGGGTCGTCCTTTGTGGCATCGGACGAAGGCAGCACGGTGACGCGGCTACTGATGCTGCCCATCTTTATGCTCACGGTGGCCATCACGTCACTGGTCGCTCGGTTTGCAAGAGGCAAGAAGTGGCCGGTGTTTGCGGTGCTGCTGACCCTAGAGGCGATCGCCCTGGCGGTGTTTCTCGTCGTGGCGACAAGCCTCTCCCCCTCTCTGCTTGTAGACGTGCAGGAAGACCTGATTTTCCCCATTGCGATGACCGGTGTGGTGGCAATGGCGATTCAAAACGCGCTGATGAAAGAAGCCAAAGGCGTATTTAAGAGCTATATTCCAACTACCGTGATGACGGGCAACACCACACAGATCACCATCGATATCGTGCAGTACATCGTAGGTAAGCTAACGATGCACAAAAACCCCCAGGCTAGCCAGGAGGTAGCCGAAGCGGTTGAGCGGATGGGCCGCGTTTTTCCTGTCATCCTAGGGTTTGCGCTGGGTGGCGCGTCGGCGGTTTATTTTGTCATGGTTTCCGAAACTTGGTGGAGTTTGATCATTCCGCTGATTATCATTTCTGTGATGGCGATCGCCGCCTTCAAGGAACATGCCCAAGCCTCTTCCCCTGCATAATCTGAACCTGCACCATCTAAAACTGAACCCTACTTGATCGCTTTCTCGCATTTACGGATACACACAGCTTCATACACTGGTGTAATGCTGATGGGTGAAGAAGAGGGTTTCCCACTACTAGCACAATGTTGATTAAAGCTGATTTAACTTAAAGCTCAATGACTTAAAGCTCAACGACTTAGAGCTAATTGACTTAAAGTTGATTGACTTAAAGTTGATTGACTTAAAGTTGATTGACATCAAAGAACTGAATCAGCCTGATTCTCTCAAACAAGAAGGACATATCCGATGAGACGTGCGTTTCTGTCTTTAGTAGTTTCCCTAATCATGGGGTTGAACCTTTTATTGGGAAGCGCTGCCCATGCCTTTCCGATTTCCCAGTTTTCGATTTCTGATTTATTAAAAGCGTTTCCGGGTCTAACGCAAACCAGCGATCTAGATTTGACCGAGTCTCAAAAAGAGCTGTTGAAACAGCTCAATGAGGAAGTTCTCCCCCAACTTGCTGCTGTTTTGCGCCCCGACCAGATTGATCAGTTTGCCGCAGAAATTGCAGGCGGCGACAGTCTCCGCAAGGCCTTCAAGTCACTGACCCTGACACCAGAGCAAAAGTCTGAGCTTGCAAGCCTGATCAAGGGCCTCCCCAAGAGCGACTTCTTCGCTACCCTGACCCCCGAACAGCGCACCGAGTTTTTCATGCGAAAGAAGGGGCTATTCAAACCATCTATTGAAGAGATCACTGAAAAGATCAAGTTTGGTTTGAAGAAGAAGGAGATGTTTGCCCCGACTGCCGAAGAAATCGCCGAGAAAGTGAAGGCAAAAGGGATCACTCCTGGTAAAGATGGTGTCGCGCCAACGGCTGACGAAATTGCTGAAAAAATCAAGATTGGTTTGAAGAAGAAAGAAGAGTTTGCGCCTTCTCTGGAGACGATTACTGAAAAGATCAAGCAGAAGATCGAGGCGGCTTCCGAGTAATTTTTCTCTAGTTTTTGCTCTAATTTGTTGGGTGCATCCCACTTTTTTAACCCTCACCCTAAATCTCTCTCCCAAAACGGGAGAGGAACTTTCAATCCGACTCCCCTTCTCCCTTTTTGGGAGAAGGGGTTGGGGGATGAGGGCAAACTTGCAGAACTGGGATTCGCCCAATTTGTTTACCTCAAACTTCATCGGGGCTGTATGGTTTAGGATTTTCCACCATACAGTCCTTTGCTTTAGTTACGTTGCTTTAGTTACGTTTTGATGCAACATGATTCTGAGACGAAACAGCACTCGGTAGATCGACAATACCAGGGTTGTCAAAACCAAGGTTGTCAGCTCTGTACCGAGTGCCATTCTTAATGAGTGGACCGACCTGAGACAGGTACTTTACCTAATGCATAACCAGCAGATGCATAACCAGCAGATGCATAACTAACAGATACCTAATAGCGGATCTGGAGCGTGACGGTTGTTTGCACTTCCTGTTCTCCACCAATCACAGGCGTAGGCGCAGCAGCAGCAGAATCCATTGCCATAGACTGGCGTAGAATCGGCATCGGCGGAGGTGCAGAGGCGTGATTGATCTGCACACCGACAATTTCCTGACGGCGCAGACCTAACGCTGCCAGGACAGTATCCGCCTGGGACTGGGCCTGCTGCACGGCTTCGCGCAGAGCGACCTGCTGGGCCTGGGCGATCGCCTCATCTGAGGCCACAAAGCTCACGCTGTCAATGCGGCTGGCCCCCGCTTTTACGGCTTCATCTAGCAGCCCGCCGGCCTGATCGGTCGGCACACGGAAGCTGACGGTGTTCGTGGCCGTGTAGCCCACAAGCCGCTGCTCGTTGTTGTTGTAGTTGTAGACCGGGGTGAGGTTGATGCCTGTGGTTTGCAGCTTATCAACCTGGCGCGATCGCAGCAATTGCACCACTGCATTTGACCGACGCGCTGCGTCCTGCTGGGCCGCTTCTGCGGTTGCCCCCCGCACTTCCACCCCCAGGCTGACCTGGCTGAGCGTGGTGGGGATAAACTCGTTCCCTGTTCCCGTTACCGTCAACACGCGCGTCATCACTTCGTTCGCCATCACTGGATCGGGGTTTATCGGCATCAGGCTCAGCCCGCCCACCGCCAGCAGCACCGCCGAACTCAGCCCAAAGGCGGTGCGCGTCAGTCTGTTCGGTTTCATCGCCGCTTTTATCATAGAAGGCATCGCGGGTTTCATTGCTATCATCTCCTCATAGGAATGAATTTAAGGATGCTCCTACTTTGGCACTGCCCAGGAGAGACGGTACGTTCAGTTACACTTTTTGATACCCCATCTTTTGAAACTTAGCCGATCGACCTGATCGAGGCGGAAGCAGGATCGCCACGCCTGCTGGCAGAAATCGAAGCCACCGGAGTCGATTGGTGAGTTGGACTACTGCAAGTTTGGCGCTTCGCCTTTGGGCAGAGATGGAGGAACATAATATAGGAGCATAATATTAAGATGGGCGATCGCCCTCGTTCAGTCCCATTTGCTGACGCACGCTCTGACGAAATGCCTTCGCGGCTGCCAGCGGATTGGGATTGCGAACGCATTCACTTAGGATTTCCACATCCAGTTCAGGCAGCAATTCACTGTGCTGAACTAGCTCATAGCCAGCCGTTTGCAAAAATGATTCAGGAACCTGTTCGCGGAGATGGTAAATCGAAAAGCGATCGCCCTGCCAAAACCAGACTTCTGAAATACCCAGCCGCCGAAACCGTTCCAGTCGGTTCATCCCGCCGCTGGTGACGATGACTTCGATCGCCAAATCTGGAATCTCCTTTTCGCTGCCAATGCAATAGCTCTCGTCTGGCTCTAGCCCAACCTGTTGCTGTGCCTGGCGAAAGGTGGTAGACCCTGTGGGGAAATATTCAATCTCCGCTTCCAGGAAATAGATTTCCAGCAGCGTGCCAATGCGGGTTTTTCCAGACTCATGCCGACGGCTCGGTGCCACAATTTCTAGGACTCCATCTAAGTAGTTCACCCGGTAGGCGAGGCTGTCGCCCCGTTCTGCCAGCAGCGTTTCATATTGCGCCCAGGAGACGTTGGAGATGAGCCGCTGTTCTTCCGGATCTTCAATTTGCCAATGGGTTGCCAGGTCGTCGAGGAGTTGCATGGCGGAGTTGCGATTTTGGATTTTGGATTTTGGATTTTTGGGGGGCGATCGCCCTGGATTGGTAATTATCAAGCATTATCGCGAATTATCGCTGAGCATTTTGAAACATCTGCCGCAGCCAGTCCCAGATGGCGAACACGGGCTGCATGGCTTCGCCCAAGCTGACTCCAGTAATTCGCACCAGCACAACCAGCAGCACCAGGATAATCGCCACATTGATGGCAAGCCGGATTGCCTTGGTAATCAAGGAAAACACCAGCATCAAAATGAGAACGGCGATCGCCGCTGTGATTAACGTCTCCACGTCGTTTTAGCCTCCTAGCGCTTGCTTGCTGCTTCCACCATACTCAGAAACGGAGTTGGAAAGGGCAACGCTGCCCAGACGGGCGATCGCCGGAGCTTATCGCAAGTGCGTAAGTCCTGATCCAATACTCAATCCAATACTCCTAATGGCAATCATTGAAACCTAAATACCAATCTGGCTCCCCACCTGAGATACGATGATGTATTGTGTTTTGCGGTTTCTAGTGTTTTGCGGTTTCTAGCGTTTATCTCAGCGGGGGATGTGGCATGACGGCGACCCAGATGGCTCCGGGATTTTGTGAAGGGATTCAGTATTTTGGTGAAACGCTGCCGGGATTCGAGACCTACGGGGCTACACCTGCCATCGCTGAAGGGGCAAGGGCGATCGCCACGCCAACAGACCCCGCCGCTGTCTTCCAAACGCTGCTTTATGCCGACGCGCTGCGCTACCTGACGGTGCAAATCTGCGGCAGCAAAGGATCTGGACATCCCGGCGGCTTTGCCAGTCAGGCCGAAGCGTATGCCGCACTGGTGATGCTGGGCTACAAAAACATCGTGACGGAGGTGGGACACCACGCGCCAGGATTCTATAGCGCCATGTTCCTCGATCGCTCTCTGGAGGATATGGGCATTACCACAGTGCAGCAAATGCGCGATCGCTTCCGGGAGCGGCACGGACTGTTGGGCCACCTGTCTGGCTTTATTCCCGGTCTGCTGGCTCCGGCGGGGCCCTTGGGCCAGGGGCAGCATTTTGCAATGGCCGGGGCGTTGCTGTATCCCGACACGCTATTTCCCTTCACCATTGGCGACGGCGGGCTAGGCGAACCCTACATCATGAGTTCGTTTATGCACTTCCACACAGCCTTCCCCGGTTCTACCAACTTTTTGCCTGTGCTGGTGTGGAATGGCTTTTCGCAAGAACACCACAGCATGGTGTCGCTGAAGACCAACGAGCAAATGCTGGCCTACTGGCATGGGCACGGCTTTGACGAAGTGGTGCTGGTGGATGCGAAGGACTTCGACGATCAGGATCAGCCGGGAGATTATGTCGATAGCACGGCTTTCTCCTTGAAGCAGCGTCTCGCCTTTACCCAGAGCGTGCTGGTGGGTGTGGACGAAGCAGCCCGCTCTGCCCTCAGCGGCAAGCTGACCGCGTTTATCATCAAGCAGCTCAAGGGCGCAGGGGTTCATGCCCGCGGCGCAAAGTCCCACAATCTATACCCCAAAGACACGCTAGACGCGCCCCACATTATGGATGCGCTGAAGACGCGATCGCTCTCTCCTGAAGCTTGGGCAATCGTGCGGACGAACTGCGAGCGGGCGGGCGGCGGCCCAGCATCGAAAACAGTGGTCACCGAGTTTGAGCGTCCCCTGCCGGATCTGGGGCCGCTGCCGCTAGAGGAATATCCGGTAGGGGGCGACCCCAAGGTTTCGACTACGGCAATGGGCAAGCTGGTGGGGCATGTGGGAACGAGCGATCGCACGTTTTTGGTCACCAATGCCGACGGCAACGAGGCATCGGGCATCGCCAACATCAACCAGGCGCTAAAGATCATCCACCCCACCGAAG
The DNA here is from genome assembly GCF_032705245.1 of Thermoleptolyngbya oregonensis NK1-22. Lineage (GTDB taxonomy): Bacteria > Cyanobacteriota > Cyanobacteriia > Elainellales > Elainellaceae > Thermoleptolyngbya > Thermoleptolyngbya sichuanensis. The sequence goes on along the minus strand of NZ_CP053540.1, from coordinate 3,844,060 downwards.
ACCCGCTCTATAACCAGGCTCCCAAGGGTCAGGTCTATGAGCCGCTGAGCGAAGATGCTTGTGCGGGTCTGGCGGCTGGGCTGTCGCTGTTCGGCGGGCGGACGCTGTGGTGTTCCTATGAATCGTTTGCCATTAACGGGTTGCCGATCTGGCAGACAGTAACGCAGGCGATGGCCGAGCTACGCCGCAAAACGCCCGCGACCATTACGCTGTTTACGGCAGGGGCGCTGGAGCAGGGGCGCAACGGCTGGACGCACCAGCGCCCAGAAATTGAGGCCTACTTTGCCGCCATGATGCGGAATGGGAATGTATTTCCGCTGTTTCCGCCCGATGCTAACAGCGTGCAGGCTTGCTACGAATGGGCGCTGTCGCAGAACAACAAAGGTGTGGTGATTACCGCCAGCAAGTCGCCGCTGCCGATTCGCACGACGTTTGACCAGACGCGACAGGCATTGGAACAGGGGGCGATCGCCCTTCATTCCAGCAGCGGCAGCAAGGCCGTCGTGTTTGCGGTGGTGGGCGACATGATCCTTTCGCCCGTATTCGACGCAGCAAAGCTTTTAGAAGCCCAGGGCTTGGGGGTGCGGATCGTGTCGGTCATCAGTCCCCGTCGCCTCTACCGCCCCAGCGATACCCTGTGGGACATCTGCTCCGAGCCGGATGGTCATTTCCTGGACGATGCTGGGTTTGAAAACCTGTTTGGCGGCGATGCGCTGATCGGCGTGACGGGTGGAGCCAGTGCCATGCTGGAGCCAGTGATGCTGCGCTCAACCAGCAAGCGCGATGTGTTTGCCTGGAAGCGAGGCGAAACCACCGCCAGCGCTGGGGAACTGATGGCGCTCAACGGCATTACGGCTGAAGCTCTGGCTGCACGGGCGATCGCGCTAGTCCAATCGCGCTAGTCCAATCGCGCTAGTCTCAGAGGATGTTTGAAAAGTCCTACTTTTTGTAGCAAAGCGTGCAAGATCCCCCTAAATCCCCCTTAAAAAGGGGAACTTTAAGGCGGTTTCCCCCCTTTTTAAGGGGGGCTGGGGGGATCTCTGAGTGCTTAACATTACAGGCGATACCTTTTCAAACACCCTCTAATAGTCTCAGCGCAATAACTGGGACGTGATCCCTCAACCATCACCTGTTAGCGCCAGAAGTGCCGTCGTGGCGGACTGCAAGAACTACTTGGCTCCAGGAACAATGAAATCCTGGCAGAAGAATGTCTGTACTAATTGGAACCCAGCCCTGCTTCTATCTGGGGAATCAGGTTGTCCTGTCCAACGATATTAAACTTCCAAACCGCACTGAGCCGCTCAGTTTCACCAGGATCGAAGTCAAGAATCACTAGAAAAGCTCTCTCTGGTGAAATAGAGAGACGTTTTCGACGATCGGAAAACTTCTGATAAGCATCTCGATCTCTTCCTGTTTTGCACTCAATCAGCAATGGCTTGCCTTCAACCACATAGAATAAATCCAGTTCAAAACTGTCCCCGTTTGAGAATTGAATCAGCCGATTCATTAGACGAGAATAGGATAAGTTTGAGCGTTGCAGAAAATCAGAAACTTTGTATTCTATAAATCTCTCAAACCAGCCCCCTGTGAAAAAGCTCCGCGTATCTGGTCTATTCCGCACACTTGCACGAATGATCTTTTCGCCCGGAAAATATTTGTATCGAGAAAAGAATAGGGTGTCTTTATCTAAGTCTTTACCAAATTGGGTGATCGTTCCAATTTGCTTTTGGGATGCTCTATTGAGGTGACAGGTCAGATTTCTCTCATTTATGATTGACCACTTGATTTGTCCTAATAAGCGAGATAGCTGGGGCTGACCATCTTCGTCCTTATACTTATTGCCTAATCTAACGGCGTGCTTATTAAAAATTTCTTCTGTGTGAGGGTCAAGCTCAGGTTGATCCATGACAGATACGCCTCTATTCGCCAGCCATTTGATGGCAACCTCTTCACTTAAGCGTCCATCCAAAAGCTGAAGATTCTCAGACTCTTCGGCCGTGTCTTCTGTAGAAGGATTTGTAGAAGGATTTTCTATTAGGCTTGCTTTTGAATTCTTATCTAAGACGGGTTCGCTAAAGGGCGTATGTTCTGCTGAATCTGACTCCTCTAGTACGCCTGAAACGTGTTTTTCTGACAATTCAGGCAACTGAGGATAGACATTTTCTTCCGGTTCCTCTGATTCAGGTGAGAGGCGAGTTCTACGCCGAGCAAGAACCATTGAACTGGAGACTGCTCCCAAACTGCTGCTGGCGATGCTGGCAATAGAGTTTCTGGGGAATAGGGCTGAGGCTGTGCCACCCAGAACAATTGTTGCCAGCCCAACAACCAGTCCATCGGCTACCCATTTCTGCATGAGCTACGTAAACCTTGCGCGACAGCAGTCTCTAATGTTGTATATCAATCAGGGATGTTCAGCAACTTATGATTTTTTCAGAGATTAATTGAACACCCTGCTCAAGCTTTTTAGTGACACTGCCTCAGAGGATCAATGACTTTTAATTAAGTTCTTACAAAACTTATTAAATGGAACTCCAAAGGATATGCCTAGAGAGGGGCGATCGCGCTTGATACCACAACCGAACAATCGGTTTAGGCACGTTTCCACTAAGCGCTTTTTCGCTCGGTCTGCTCTTTTTGCAATAGAAAATCTAGATCATCTTCTAAGAGGATGTTTGAAAAGTCCTACTTTTTGTAGCAAAGCGTGCAAGATCCCCCTAAATCCCCCTTAAAAAGGGGGACTTCAAGGCGGTTTCCCCCCTTAAAAAGGGGAGCTAAGGGGGGATCTCTGAGTGCTTAACATTACAGGCGATACCTTTTCAAACACCCTCTAATCAACTGGCTCTGCGGGCTAGTTGTTCAAAGTGTAACCTTGTGCCAGGAACTTTGACTTGCCATCTCTGGGTAAAGGCACTAGCGAGTAACAGGTTAGCTTTTCTTCTGCGATGATGGCATCTTGTGGCAGCAGCGCTCTTTAGCAATCTTTGAGCCGGGAACCTCGAAAAATTGGTCAAGTAGTGTCTTGAGTTGAGACAAGAGTGAGATCATAGTCAGAGAGAGTAAGGGTGAAGACTGATGAGCCAAGCCGGATTTTGGGACTGGGAAGAACGCCAAGCCAAACTGAGGCAGAAAAAAGATCTATTGGTGCGGCTCAACCAAATTGTTCCTTGGGAGGACTTTCGACCTACATTGGAGAAAATCCATGACAAACCTCGAAAGAGCAATGCGGGACGCAAAGCAATCGATGTCGTGGTGATGTTCAAACTCCTGATTTTGCAACAGTTGTACAACATCAGCGATGAGGAACTGGAATATCAAGTCAGTGACCGTCTGTCGTTCATGCAGTTCATGGGGTTTAGTTTGTCCGATGAAGTGCCTGATGCAACAACCGTCTGGTTATTTCGCAAACAACTGATTGAGCAGGGGTTGATTGAGGCATTATTCGAGCAATTCGATGGTTACTTAATCAAGCAGGGCTATGCTGCCAAAGGAGGACAGATTGTAGATGCGACCTTAATTCCTGTGCCCAAGCAACACAACAGCAACTCAGAGAACCAGCAACTCAAGCAGGGCGAAATCCCTCAAGATTGGCAGGACAAGCCGCATCAATTGGCGCAAAAAGACACGGACGCTCGATGGACGAAGAAGCGAGGTGTGTGCCATTTTGGGTACAAAAACCACGTCAGTATCGATGCTGAGTATGGTTTGATCCGGCAGTATCAAGTCACCGATGCAGCAGTGCATGATTCGCAAGTGTTGGGACATTTATTGGACGACGACAATGAGGCAGGTAGCGTATGGGCAGACAGCGCCTATCGCAGCGAGGCGATTGAGCAGGTGCTGGCGTTGATGGGCTTTGACAGTCAGATTCATGAGCGTTCCTATCGCAATCGTCCGCTGAGCGAGGAGCAACAACACTCGAATCGCACCAAGTCAAAAACCCGCTCGAAAGTCGAGCATGTGTTTGGTGCGTGGATCATGCAAATGGGTGGCAAACTGGTGCGCGTGATTGGAATGGTACGGGTCAAGGCATCCTTAGGGCTGAAGAATCTGACCTACAACTTGATGCGCTATACGTTCTTACAGACCCAAGTAGCCGATTAAACGCCGGAATCGGCAGACTACTGCTGGGTTCTATGCCTGCCTACAGGATGAGGTAGTTCAAGAGCAGTCATCTGCTAGGGGAAGCGCAGCAATGCTCCTGTCTCACTTGAGACTTTACCCTGGCAAAATTCAATTAATCGAGGTTCCCAGCCTTCAACGCTCAGTCCTAAATATTTAGCCGCTGGTAGATCACGTCCAGATTTCTCAGGTGGTGGTTGGGATCAAAGCAGGCTTCGATTTCTTCTGGGGACAGGTGGGATTTGACCGTGGCATCGGCGGCAATTAGCGCATGAAAGTCCCCATCGGGTGTGTTCCAGGCCTGGTGGGCGCAGCTTTGCACGACGGCGTAGGCGGCTTCGCGGGCCAGCCCCTTTTCTACCAGCGTCAGCATCACCCGCTGGCTAAAGACCACGCCACCGTAGACGTTCATGTTGCGCTGCATGTTTTCGGGATAGACCTGGAGATTTTTCACCAAGTCGGTGATTTCCACCAGCATGAAGTGGGTGAGGATGCAGGCATCGGGCAGGGCGACGCGCTCGACGGAACTGTGGGAAATGTCGCGTTCGTGCCAGAGAGCGACGTTTTCTAGACCCGTCATGGCGTAGCCGCGAATCAGGCGGGCCATGCCCGTCAGCCGCTCCGAGCGAATCGGGTTGCGCTTGTGGGGCATGGCGGAGGAGCCTTTTTGCCCCTTGGAGAAGAATTCTTCCACTTCCAGTACGTCGGTGCGCTGGAGGTTGCGGATTTCTACTGCAAAGCGCTCGATGGAGGCGGCGAGGAGTGCCAGTACGTTGAAGAACTGGGCGTGGCGATCGCGCGAAATGACCTGCGTTGAGGCAGTATCCGGCTGCAAACCGAGCTTCTGGCAGGCGATCGCCTCGATTTGCGGATCGAGATTGGCGTAGGTGCCCACTGCGCCAGAGATCTTGCCGACGGCGATCTCTTGATGCAACTGACAGAGGCGATCGCGCCCCCGCAGCACTTCTGCCAGCCAGCCCGCCAGCTTAAAGCCGAAGGTGATGGGTTCAGCATGAATGCCGTGCGATCGCCCAATCATCACCGTTTCCCGATGCTGCTGCGCCTGAAAGCGAATGGCCTGGGCCAGCTTGTCTACGTGGGATTGCAGCACCTCTAGACTGGCGACCAGTTGCAGCGCCAGCGCCGTATCCAGCACGTCGGAACTGGTCATGCCCAGGTGAATGTAGCGCCCTGCGTCGCCGACATACTCATTCACGTTGGTCAGAAACGCAATCACGTCGTGCCGCACTTCTGCTTCGATTTCCAGAATTCGCTTTGGATCAAACTGCGCCTTGGCCTTGATCGTCTCCACTGCGTCTGCCGGAATATAGCCCAATTCCGCCTGCGCCTCGCAGACCGCAATCTCCACCTGGAGCCACGTCTTGAATTTATATTCGTCCGTCCAAAGACTGCCCATTTCGGGCAAAGTATAGCGCTCGATCAAGGCTCTGCCGCTGAATACAACCCATTTATTGTATTGGAAAGCGCTAGTCTTTCGTGCGTCCTGCGTGAAAAATCCACGTCCCTCCTTCAACCCATTTGCCAGTCGCTAGAATGGTCATCTAGCCCCACGTCGCGCTCCACAAAGGCAAGGACGGCGGCACGATATTCCCGCAGGGTTTCATCCACCCAGCCGCGATCCACGCTGTCGGCATAGAGATGCACCAGCGGTTCGCCCGCATCGGGCAGCACCAAGATCCAGCTATCGTGCTGCGGGTTAAAGATTTTTACACCATCAATTAGCTCAAGCTGCTGGGCTGGGTGCGTTTCTACTAAATGGCGCATGAGAGACCCCTTGGCCGTCCAGGGACAGCGGACGGTGATCATTTTGTGGCAGACGCGGGGCAGGTCGAGGCGAATCTGGCCGAGGGTGCGGGGGGCGCTGCTGGCCAGGTCTTGCGATCGCAAACTCAGCATTTCGATCATCTTGGCAATGCAAAACATCGCGTCGAACCCCGGATGCAGTTGCGGAAAGATAAAGCCCATCTCGCCGCTGCCGCCTAGCACCACATTGGGATTGGTGTAGCAGGCTTCCATCAGGGCGGTGGGGTTGGCGCGGGTGCGGAGGATCTGGCCGCCGTGGCGACGGGCGATTTGTTCGGCAGCGCTGGAGGCATTCACGGGCACCACCACGGAGCCACGCGGATGCTGCGTCAGCACCATGTGAATCATCAGCGCCGTCAGCAACTCGCCGCGAATCGGGCTGCCTGCTTCGTCTACCAAAATTAACTGCTCGCCATTGGCAGACACTTGCACGCCGAAGTTGGCTTTCAGCGCCTCGACTACGTGACCCAACTGGCTCAGCAGCGCTTCTCGGTCTTGGGCGCTGGGCACGGTGGGATTGAGGCTGGCGTTTAGCACCACCGCGTCGCAGCCAAATTTGGACAGCATTTGCGGCAGCACTGCGCCCGACACGGCATAGGCGTAGTCGATCACCACCTTGGAACTGTGGCTGCGAATCGCATCTAGCCGCAGGTGTCGCTCAAAGCTGTCGCAATAGATATCGCTGGCTTGATGCACCGTCACTACGTTGCCGATTTCCTGAATTTGGGCGCGGCGAAAGTCTTCTTTGAAATAGGCTCCCTCGATCTTTTTTTCCTGGGCTTTGGATAGATTGATGCCCTTGTGGTTGAAGAATTCAATTAGGATGTGATCCGAGCGCTCTGGGTGAACGCGGACATGGATTCCGGCGGCGACATTGCGGCTGGGGGCGACGGCGCGGGCCACGGGAATCGCGGTGGCCTCCAGGTTTTGCACATGCACGCCGACGGACATTAGGCCGGCAATGAGCGATCGCGACACCATGCGAGAGATATTGCGCTGGTCGCGAGACACCGTGACCTGGCTTCCTGGCTTTAGCGTCGAGCCAAAGGCCGCCCCCAGCCGCACGGCAAATTCCGGCGTGATGTCCACATTCGCCAGACCCGACACGCCCCGCTGCCCAAACAGGTTGCGGTGGGCGGCGTGGCCCCAGATCAGGTTCATGTTGAGAATGGCCCCCGGTTCGATGCGCTTGCTGGGCCAGATCCGCACGTCTGGGTTCACCAGCGCCTCTTCGCCAATCACCGAGAGGGAACCGATGACCGCACCTTCCAGTACGTGGGCGCGGCGATCGACCCGCGTGCCTCTGGCGGCCACGCAGGCCCGCAGGTGGGCCTCGTCGCCGATGGTAACGCCGTTCCAGAGGATGGGGCGCTTCAGGTCGGCATCGGCTCCGACGGTCACATTGTCGCCAATAATCGTGCCTGCGGCGATCGCCGCTCTGGGGCCAATCCGACAATTGCTGCCGATGATGGCAGGGGTGTCGATTTGGGCGGTGGGGTCGATGTGGGTGTTTTGTCCCACCCAGAGATTGGGCGATCGCTCTTCACTCGCAAACTCCAGCTTTACCCGCCGATAGAGCGCTGCATATTGCGCCTCGCGGTAGGCATCCAGATGCCCCACATCGCACCAATAGCCCTCCGCTGCATAGCCATACAGGGGCAAATCCTTTTCCAGCAGCAGCGGAAACAGATCCTTGGAAAAGTCTGATTCCTCGTTGGCGGGCAGGTAGTCCAGCACCTCCGGCTCCAGGATATAAGTGCCCGTGTTCACTGTGTCGGAGAAAATTTCGCTGCTGGAGGGCTTTTCCAAAAATCGGCGGATGCGCCCGTCTTCGTCCGTAATCACCACGCCAAACTCTAGCGGGTTGGCAATGTGGGCCAACACCAGCGTCGCCTTTGCGCCCTTTTTCTTGTGAAAGGCGATCGCCTCGCTCAGGTTAATATCCGTGATGCTGTCGCCGCTGATCACCAGAAAGGTTTCATCCAGCAGATCTGCCACGTTTTTGACGCAGCCCGCCGTTCCCAGCGGCTCGTCTTCCTCCACGGCATAGGTCATCTGCACGCCAAAATCGCTGCCGTCTTGAAAGTAATCCCGCATTACATCAGGCAGATAGTGCAGCGTGGCGATGATTTCCGTGATCCCGTGCCGCCGCAGCAGGTTAATAATATGCTCGGCGATTGGGCGATTCAAAATGGGCACCATTGGTTTGGGCAAATCGCAGGTCAGCGGCCGCAGCCGCGTGCCCGAACCCCCTGCCATCAGCACTGCTCGCATAACGCCTCCATCAGCCCCTTATTTCAGCGATTCTAAGTCGCAGGCCATAGCTCTTACTGTGACAGATCCAGATGATGAGAGGGCCGCCGAAAAAGATTTCATTTTGTTAAATTCCCGGCGCGGGGATTCCTGAATCCCTTGGGGACAGGCGTAGCGTCAGCCAATTGGCTCCCCCACGCGCGATTCGCCCGCTACTCACCTGCTACTCGATCAACACCTCGCCCTGCCCTGCAATGACTTCGCCCAAAGGCCAAGCTGCGACGCTCTGGGCTTGGAAAAAGCGACAGGTTTCTTCAGCGCGATCGCCCGGAACCAGCACCACAAAGCCGACCCCCATGTTGAACGTGTTGAACATCTCAGCGCGGGCGACCGCTCCCGCCGATTCCAGCCAGGTGAATATCGGTGGAATCGTCCAGCTTGTGGGGTCAACGCGCACGCTCTGGCCATTGCCCAGGCCGCGGGGCAGGTTTTCGGGCAGCCCGCCGCCCGTGATGTGGGCCATGCCGTGGATGGGCAGACCGGAGCGCCGCGCCGCCAGCACGGGCGCAACGTAAATGCGGGTTGGTGTCAGCAAGACCTCACCGAGGGATGCATTGCCCAGTTCCGGCAGGGATTCGCTCAATTCCAGACCGGCCTGGTCTACGATTTTGCGAACTAGGCTGAACCCGTTGCTGTGAATGCCACTGCTGGGGAGGGCGATCGCCACATCGCCGATTTGCACCTGCGACCCGTCGAGGATCTGGCTCTTTTCCACAATGCCCACGCAAAAGCCCGCCAGGTCGTATTCTCCCGGCAGGTAAAACCCTGGCATCTCCGCCGTTTCGCCGCCCAGCAGCGCACAGCCCGCCTGCTTGCAGCCGTCTGTGATGCCCGCCACCACGGCCGCGAGTTGGTCTTCATCCAGCTTGCCCGTCGCCAGGTAGTCCAGAAAAAACAGCGGTTCCGCGCCGCAGGTCAGCACGTCATTCACGCACATGGCCACCAGATCAATGCCTACGGTGTCATGGCGATCGCACTGGTGCGCCAGCTTCAGCTTTGTGCCCACGCCGTCCGTCCCCGACACCAGCACGGGTTCTCGATAGCCCGTCGGCAGTTGAAATAGCCCGCTAAATCCGCCAATGCCGCCCATCACCTCTGGGCGATGCGTACTGGCGACCATTTCCCTGATCCGCCGCACGAAGGCGCGTCCCGCCTCTACGTCTACCCCTGCTTGCCGATAGTCCATGAGTTCCCGCGTGTGGAGTGCAAGGGAGTATTTTACAGGGATCGGGGGTCAGGAGGCAGGAGTCGGGAAGTCAACGCGAAAGCCCTCTTCCGGCTATCCCCGCATTAACATCCCCGCATTAACAATACGGCGTTACATCCTCGCCGCAGTCGTCTGCTAGATAAGATAGCGCCCGAAACCGCAGCCCGACCAACTGCTCATACAGCGGATTGAGCTTGCACATGGCAGGAATGTGGACGATCTTGCGGCCAAACAGCACCACGTCGCGCTCGAAGGGGCACTGCGGCGGGATCATTTTGCACAGGAAGCGGGCCAGTCGCGGATCTTGCACTTCCAGCCCGTCTAGCCACTCCTGCATCGGGGCCAGCACGGGGAGATAGTGGTCATCGCCCAAGTCAGCGAACCGATCCACCGGGCCGCCCTCGCTCATCTCGGTCAACGTGTGGCGCAGCGAATCCAGCACGGCAGGCTGGAGATTCAGCGCGGTGCAATATTCTTGAAGCAGGCGGTCTTCGGCGGCAGAGTAGGTGCCATCGGCGATCGCCACCATCACGGCAGTCCGCAAAAAGTTTTCGGCCGTTTTGGGATCGTCTCCCAGACCTTCGGCGACGGCTTCCGGCATGATGCGGGCTGCGCCTTCTAGCTCGGTTTTGGGCGCAAGCTCGATCTCCGTCAGGTCAGAAATCAGCGCTTTTTCCTGCTCGTCGAAATTGCCGTCTGCCCAGGCCAGGGCGAGCAGTCCGCGCAGCCAGACCGAAATCTGCTGATTGCTATAGGGGGATGGCACAGCGCCAGTCATACGAAGGGAAAATGGAAGGGAAAAAGTAAGAGTCATGGGGCGAAATCCATCACACTACTCTCTATGCTATCCGGGCGATCGCAGGCGCAAAGCCCGCAACCGAGCGAGAATGCCGAACCTGCATAGTCGAAATGCCAGAACTGAAATCTGTAGCACTTCTAACCGTTGTGATGATTTACACGTCATCACTTTATCAGAATTTTTTACCGCCGCGCTGTACAGTTCCTCACTCTCTCGCTCCGCTGTCCTGCTCAACCCACACGGGCACTCGCTTATAGCCCGGCGTGCCGCAGCGCTTGTCCGTTTTGGCGTGAAAAATTGCGTTCACTTCGGGATAGAACATCAGCGCCGCGCCGGGACGCACCGCACCGAAAATCACTTCCACGCCGTCTAGCTGGCCTGCCTCGCCCCGCACGGTGACTCTCTGGTGTTCCGCAAGCCCAGCGCGGGCCGCATCCAGCGGATTCAGCAAAATGCAGTGGCGATGGGGCATCCCTCGATAGCGATCGCCCTCCTTGTACACCACCGTATTGTGCTGCGAATAGCTGCGGGCCGTGATCAGCGCCAGCACCAGCCCGTTTGCGCCATCGGCCGCGCCAAAGTGACTGGGGTCGGGCAGCGACAGATCGGGCAGCGGTGTGAGCTTCATCTGCGCTTTGCCAGAGGGCGTTTTGAACTGCGGCTGGGTAAGGATGCGCCCTGAAATGGTGAACTCTTCACCGCCGTCGTCCAAAGCAGCAATCTTTTCGTAGCCAGGAATCGTTTTGGCAATCAACTGGCGAACATAGCGCGTATCTTGCAGCTTGCGCCAGTCCACCGGGTCGTCGCCCAGCAGCCGATGCGCCAGTTCCGTGAGAAATGTAATTTCGGCAATCAGGTCTGCCTGCTTCAGATGGGTCTGGCCCGGATCATTCATTCGCACAAAGTTGTTGCCCGATTCCACCGTGGTTTTATGCGGATTTTCAAAGCGGTTGAAGACCGGAATCACAATCGTATTCGTTTTGGCCAACCCGTGAAAGTGCCCCGGATTGGGCTTGGTCGCCAGATAAATAATCGTGTCAATGTTGCCAAGGGCGCGTTTTGCCTGGGCGGTGTCGGGGTTTGCGCCGTAGAGGTTGCCGCCCAGCGCCAGCAGCGTGTCTACCTGACCTGCCTCTGCCGCGTCGATCAGGTCGCGAGTATGATAACCCGGTGGCAGATTGAGCGATCGCCCCAGCAGTTTCTCTAGCGCCTGCTGAATTTCCTGCTTCAGCTTCACTGTCACGCCCATCGAGCCAAAGCCCTGCACGTTGGAATGACCGCGAATCGGCATCACGCCTGCGCCGGGTTTGCCCAGGTTGCCCGTCATCAGAGCCGTGTTCACAATATTCCACACGTTGTCCACACTGTTCGCGTGGTGCGTAATGCCCATCGCCCAGGCGAATACGACGTGCTTTGCATTGCCGATGATCGCCGCCGCCGCTTCTATCTCCGGCTGAGACACGCCGCATCCCTGGGCGATCGCCTCCCAGCTTGTGCTGCGGGCCTGTTCCACCACTGCTTCCCAGCCTTCGGTGTGCGCCTTGAGAAAGTCCCAGTCCACCTGATTGCACTCCAGCAGCGCCTTTTGGATGCCCGTCAGCAGCGTCACGTCGCTACCGGGAATCGGTTGCAAATAGTGGGAGGAAATGTCTGAGCCGGGAATGAGAGACTTCAGCGGAAAGGCCGGCGAACCGAACTTGACCAGACCCACTTCCATGATGGGATTAATCACAATTACGGAACCGCCGCGATCGCGCAATTTGATTAGCTCATTCATCAAGCGCGGATGGTTATAGGGCGCATTGGAACCCATCAGCACGACGCAATCTGCCTGCTTCAGTCCTTCTAGGCTGACGGTCGAGGTACTGGTTCCCAGCACTTCTTTTAACCCCACGGTGGAAGGGGCATGACACAGATCGGAACAGTCGGCGAGATTATTTGATCCCAGCGTCCGCAGCAGCAGTTGCAGCAGAAATGCAGCTTCGTTGGAACTGCGCCCCGAACTGTAGGACGCAATCCGTTCCGGTGGCTTTTGGAAGGCAGCAGTGGCGATCGCATACACCTCATCCCAACTGATGCGCTCATAGTGCGATCGCCCCGCCCTCCGGATCATTGGCACACTCAGCCGCCCCAGCCGATCGGCCGCCATCGAGGACAACTGCTGGAGTTCTGCCACGCTGTGGGTCTCAAAAAACTGCGGCGGCACGGCTGGCATTAGCTCCGCCATGATCGACTCGACGCTTTTCATGCAGCGCTGCATCGACTCGTCTAGTTCGTTGCGAAAACCGCCTTTTTGCCCCCCTGTGCCCCATGCACAAGATAAACAGGCGCTCTTGTGCATTAGCGTTTGCCAAAGCTGCGGCCCTTCGGGTGTCAGCGTTTGCTCTGCCCAATATTGCACCACGGAAAGCCCACCACCTTGGTCGGGCGTGTCGGCATTGGTCTGGCTGTGGGGCGGCTTGGGCTGGGGAGTTGGAGACATGAGCAGTTGTAAGGAGCGTGATAAAGAATTGCAATGGAACGGGATTTCTAACCCTTAACAAAAGGCTACCGCAGGACTGATTGCAGAGGATGCCTCTACAGAAGGAGGCATCAGAAGGAGGCATCAGAGGGAGGCATCAGAAGGAGGCATCCGTCCTGGCTGAAAAGTTTAGGGCGAACCTCGCTCCAGATGGCTGAACTGCTATCTTGCGGTTACACCCTGCTGCCACACTCCACCGCTATGCTCCACTGCTATACACTGCTATACAATGTGAAGGAACAATGTGAAGGAACAATGTGAAGGGAATGATACAACCCGCAAGGTCTTGTAAGTTCCAATTGTTCACAGGATGGTTAGATAGTTACGAGATTACACACAGGACGAGAAACGATGGCAGTCAAAAAGGGCGATGTGGTGCGCGTGGTGCGCGAAAAGCTGGAAAACAGTCTGGAAGCAGCGGCGAGCGACACGCGCTTTCCGTCCTACATTTTTGAGACCAAAGGCGAAGTGCTGGACGCACGAGGCGACTACCTGCTGGTGCAGTTTGGCCATGTGCCGACACCGAATATGTGGCTGCGGGCCGATCAATTGGAAAAATTTGAGTAGATTCGCAGGATTCGCGGAGGGGATCGCGTACCCTACGCAATAGAACCCCAGCGGAACCGGGCGATTCTCTACGAGACGGCAAGGCCGAACGCACTTCACCAGTCTCGCCCGTGCCGCTTTCTCAGCGAGTCCTACAGCAATGTCTACAACGTCCCACGCGCCCAACGCCTGCACCCCCACCCGTGTTGCCATCATCGGCTCTGGCAACGTTGGCAGTACGCTAGCCCAGCGAATTGCAGAGCGAAACCTGGCTAACGTGGTGCTGCTGGATATTGTGGATGGGCGACCCCAGGGTGTGGCGCTGGATTTGTTGGAGGCTCGCGGCATCGAGGGACACGATCGCCAGATTGTGGGCACGACGGATTACGCGATGACGGCGGGTTCCGATGTGGTGGTGATTACCGCTGGGCTGCCCCGTCGCCCTGGCATGAGTCGCGACGACCTGCTGAAGACCAATGCCGCGATCGTGATGGAGGCGGCCCAAAAGGCGATCGCCCAGTCCCCCAACGCCATTTTCATCGTCGTTACAAATCCGCTGGATGTGATGACCTATCTGGCGTGGAAAGCAACCGGCCTGCCGCCAGAGCGGGTCATGGGCATGGCGGGGATTTTGGATTCGGCGCGGTTTCAGACTTTTATTGCGCTGGAACTGGGCGTGTCCACTGCCGACGTGAGCGCAATGGTGATGGGCAGTCACGGCGACCTGATGGTGCCGCTGCCGCGCTATTCCACGGTGAACGGCATTCCCATCACAGAACTGCTGGACGCAGACACCATCGCCCGTCTGGTTCACCGCACGCGCAACGGCGGCGCAGAAATCGTGGAGCTAATGCAAACGGGTGGCGCGTATTATGCGCCTGCGTCTTCTACCTGCGTCATGGTGGAAACGATTTTGCTGAACAAGTCGCGTCTGCTGCCGATCGCCTCCTATCTGCGGGGCGAATATCGGCTCAGCGATATCTTTATCGGTGTGCCCACGCGGCTCGGCTGCGGCGGCGCAGAGAGCGTGCTGGAGCTACAGCTAAGCGACTCGGAACTGAAAGAACTGCACAGTTCAGCAGCGGTAGTGCGCCAAGGCATCGACCGGGCAATGGCCCTGCTTTAGCCGTGCTAATGTTGCAACAGGCTAGCTTTGCAACACATTGTCCTGCATCAGGCGGGCGACCATCGCGGCGCGAGACGAAACGCCCAGCTTGCCAAAAATGCGGCGTAAATAAGTAGAAACCGTGCAGGGGCTAATTTCGAGCGTGCTGCTGATGGTTTTGTTGGGTAAGCCTTGGGCAATTAGGCGGGCGATCGCCAGTTCTCGCGGGCTAAGGCAAACCGCCTTGGCATCTGTCGGTTTGCGACGAACCAGATAGAACTCAGCTTCGTCAACTTTTAGCTCAAAAATGACTTCATTAATTGTTTCTTTTGCATCCTGAAAGACCTTGATGGGCTTCCAAAATACGGCGGCTTGGCTGAGTAGGCGAATCAATACGTCCCGCTCAAGTCGATTCAGGTCGAGGGAGCCTGAAACGGGTTTATTGCTGTTCTGGGTAGTCATTATGTTCATTTAAAAGCCTGGAAAAAATTTCAGAACTGATGCTGCTTTCCTGAAACTTAGCCTCCATACTTTGAGATAGATTAACCGAGATTGAACGATTAAAGTTGCTCGGCGTGAATGAAATCTTTGGTCGAACAGCTTTTATTTAAGCGGCCCTAGAGGGCGATCGCCATTCCCCTATGGGGTACTGACAGAGACGACCTGACAGAGCCGAAAGTACAAAGCCCAGGGACTCTCTCTGCCGCCATACTTCTAATCTAAAGTTTTGTTCAGAATTGCGTAACGCTTAACTGCATTCAAAATGTCATTCAAATCGATGACATCTATTTCCATGACCCTGCATGGATGTCATCAAAACGTGTGACTGCTCAAGCAATCTTCCTCAAGCTATAGCTAGAGATGAACTGCATTTCGATTGGAGTGATGCAATGTTGGACGGTGAAACTCTGCAACAGGAACTCACGAATGAGTTTGAAAGCGAATTTGAATATGAGCTGCAAAATGAATACGAAGTTCAGCATGAATACGAAGGCGAAGAATTTTTGGGTGGACTCATCGGCGGCGCAATGAACGCCCTCGGACTGGGCGAAGGTGAATACGAAGGTGAATACGAAGGCGAGTACGAAAGTGAGTATGAAAGCGAAGCCTTTTTGAGTACGGTGCGTCGTCTCGCTGGACGGCTCAAACCGATTCTGCCAAAAGTGATTCCTCATGCCACTCGTCTGATCGGCAATGCCATCGGCGGGCCACAGCTCGGCGCGGCGCTGGGGCAGATGATGCGCGAAAGCGAGTACGAATTTGAGTATGAAACGGCTGGACAAATGGAATTTGAAGGGGGATGGGCAGGAGAATTTGAATCCGCTGCCACACCGCAAACAGAAGCCGTTGCTGAAGCCCTAGCGGGGGCTGCGGCCAAGGCCCAAAACGAAGCCGAGGCTGAGGCGTTCGCAGGGGCGGCCGTCACTCGCGTACTGCCGACCAAAGCGGCTGCGGTGCAAAAGCAGATTCCGACGATTGTCAAAGCCAGCGCCCAACTGACACGGGGGCTACGCCAAAACCCGACGACCCGCCCGCTGGTGCGAATTTTGCCGACGGTGGCGATGCGGACGGGGCAAGTGCTGACCCAGAAAGCCGCGCAGGGTCAGCAGATTACCCGCCCGGTCGTGGCCCAGGTGATGGCCGCCCAGACCCGCAAAGCGCTCAAAAATCCCATGACCGCTGCTCGAATTGTGGCCAATTCTGCCAAAGTCGCGCAGAAAGTGACCCAGCCTGCTCCAGTTGTCCGCAAGAAGGTGCGGGGCTAGTCCTGCTGGAGTCTCGCTTTGTTTTCAACCCAATACCTCAACTAAACATCACTGAAAAAGGAGACCAAGACTCATGTATCAGTACGAATTTGAAACCCTGGATCGGGAACTGGAATCGGAATTTGAATCGGCCGTGCTGGGTGAAAGCGATCGCGCCTATGAGTACGAATACGAAAGCGAAGAGTTTCTGCCCCTGCTGGCTCCCATTCTCAAGGCGGCTGCACCAATGGCGATTCAGGCGATCGGTGGGCTGTTCCGTCGTCGCCGTCGCCGGGGCCAGCGCGAATTTGAGATGGAGTTTGAAACACCCCTGAACGAGTTTGAACTGGAAGGCGAATATGAAGGCGATCCGTTTATCGGCAACCTGCTGCGAGGATTGGGCAGCGCCTTTGGGGGTGATGGGGAGTTTGAGTATGAGTTTGAGCAGCATCCGGAAGCGCTGCCCGAATTTGAAACCGCGCCAGCTAGCGAGTATGAGGTGATGGCTGAACACCTGGCCCACATGGCGGCAAATAGCCAGAGCGAAGCCGAAGCCGAAGCCTTCATTGGCGCATTGATTCCGATGGTGGCGCGGGGCATCAGCGCAGCCGCACCCGTCATCTCTCGCGTGGTTCCCCAGGTCATCCGTCCCCTGGCCCAAGCTGGTCGGGCGCTGCTCCAGAACCCTCAAACCCGCCCGCTGGTTCGCACTTTCCCGACGATCGCCCGCAGCAGTCTGGCAACCCTGGCGCAGCGTGTGGCCAAAGGGCAGCCCGTAAACGCTCGTGTGGCAGCACGAACCGTCGCTGGCAATGTGGCGCAGGTGTTGGGGAATCCGCGCCGGGCCTCTGCCGTGATGAAGCGATCGCGCCAAATTCACAGCCGCCAATGCACCTGTGGCGCACGCAAGCGGGCCCGTATATAGGCAAAGGCATTGCAGCGTCAGGGATATCAGCGAAAAGTTGATGGGAATGCAATCGGGAGCTTTGGTATGAATGGGTTTACGAACGGATTGAAGAATGGGATAGACCCGTATCGGGCAACACGGCAGGCCCTTGCCGAGCTATATCAGGAGACTACGCCTGAGTATTCAACCGCTCGTGCTGTGGAGCCGCCCAACCTCGACCCCTGGCTGCGGGCGCAGGCGGTGAACGTGGTGCGCCATGTGGAGGCGCTGCGTCCGTTTCGCCAGGGCGAGTTTGGCACCGATGCGGCCAGTCCCAGCGATGCCCATATCGACGCAGTAAATCAGCTTATTGCCCGCCTGCGATCGCACCTCCAGGGCGTGTCCAAAACGGTCTCTGGCAGCGCTCAGGCGGCGATCGCCCAGCCCGCAACGGCGCAGTTGCAGCAGATGATCGCTCGCAAAGACCAGGCCCACGACCTGGTCCGCAAAATCGAGCAAATCTGGGACTTTTACTTTGAGCTGTTTGGGCAGCGGCAGAGCCAGTTTGCGCCGTGGCTGTTGGGGTGCGATCGCATCGCTCTCGACTGCTACCAGGATGTGTATATGGGCTTGGGCAAGGCGAAGTCGATTCCCGCACCGCCGCCGTTCTCCTACGTCAAAACCGGGTTTTCGCCTGCCACTTTCCGGCGCGGCATTCCCCTCACCAAGCTAAGCCAGCAGTTGAATCCGTTTCCGCTGATCCAACTGCCCTACCATCGTTTGGTGAATCCCTGGACGCTGGGGGCGATTTTGCACGAAGTCGCCCACAACCTGCAAACCGACTTGGGTCTACGGCAAACCCTGCCCAAGGCGATCGCCCATCGGTTGCTGAAGGCGGGGTTATCCCCGGATGTCGCAGCCGTGTGGACAAAATGGCACAGCGAAACCTTTGCCGATATGTCGGGGCTGCTGCTGGGTGGCCCCTACATTGTCGCCTCGCTGATGGACATTGCCTCGCGATCGCCCCAAAGCACCCTCTTCTTTCACCCCGGCGCGCCTCACCCCACGCCCTACCTGCGCGTGTTCATCAGTACGGAACTGCTGCGGCGGATGGGGTTTCCGCAAATGGCAGACGACTACAACCGCATCTGGAAGCGCCTGTATCCCAATCCCCACGCGGGCACGATTCCGCCGGCCGTGCTGCAAACCTTCGACCGGGCCCACAAGCTCGTGGTCGATACCATCTGCTACACGCCCTATAGCGAACTGGGCGGGCGATCGCTGGCGGAAGTCACCGGCTTCAAACCCCACCACCAGCAAATTATCGAAGAAGCCGGACAGCGGCTGGCCAAGGGCAACGATCCGGGCATCGTCCCCGAACGCTTCCTAATCTGTGCCAGCCGCCACGCGCTGGATCGGCGGCTCGCCGCACCGGGCGTTATTACTGAAAACTTCTATAAAGCTTTAGCAAGGAGATAGCGCAGCATGAAACGAGACAGGTACACGCTTCGCGGGCGTGTGGTCAAAAACCAAAGCCAATCTGAAGCTGGCATCCGCGTAGAACTCCACGACAAAGACCGACAATATGATGACCTGATCGGCGTTTCCCGGACGGATACCCAGGGCTACTTTGAAATCTCCTTTACCAAGGAAGACTTTCGCCAAGATCCCGGAGAAACGGAACCCACACCCGATGTGTATTTCAAGCTCTTTCGGGATAGCGAATTTTTGGGAGAAACAGAGATTCGTCCCGATTTCTCCTTGGAGCCACTGAGAACCCCTGTCACCCCACCAGACCCCAGACAAGGCCCGCATCAGGTCAAGCAAGAGGGTCAGGCAACGTCCTACAGCATAGAATTAGTGGCATTAGAGGTGCCGAATCCTGAGCAATCCAAACGTCCGCCCGCCCAGCCCTCCAAAGACAAACCCGGCCAGTTGCAGGTGGTGGACGTGCTGCCCAGCCTGGATCAGATCCACCGGACGGGCAGAATGGCATCCGTTTCGGCTCCGGCCAGCTCAGGCGGCGACCTGCAAGGCATCGTGGAAAGCGCCCTGGGCGGCATTTTGGGCCACATCCAGCGCACGGACAACCCCAAAACTCTAGTAGACACGCTGACGCAGACCTTCACCGCTCGTCAGGTAGACGGACGCACCGTGTATGACTGGAATCCGCAATCCGTCAGCGTCCGCGCCTCCGACCTGGGGGGCGGCATCACCGGGGCGCAGGCCAGCCTCTATCACCGGGCAAAAACGGCGATTCAGGACGGCATTCGATTGCTAAATGCCCTCACGCCGCTGAAGCCCTCTGCCGACCGCGAAAACATGGAAGCCACCCGCGCCATCATCCGCACGGAAATGCAGGAACTCCTGGTGGAACTGGGCGCACGGGGCGGCCCGCGAATCTTGCGGGTGGATAACCTGTTTCAACTGCTGCTGGGTGAAGACGCGGACAGCGGAAATCAGCGCCCCGGTGGCCAGCTCAAGAAACTGGCGGAATATTTCGGGTTAGTGCGCGGACAAATCAACACCGTCGAGGAGGAGCAAAACTACAGCAACTTCCTGACGCTGAAGGACTATTTGCAATCGCTGCGGCGGAGCTGGGTAGACTACAAGCGCACCCAGGATTCCAGCGCTGGAGCCTACATTGGTACACAGTTGGTGCGGCTGTCGCAGGCGCTGGCGGTGGTGGCCGAGTCGGTGCAGGAGGTCTACCGAATCATGGAGCTATTCTTCCTGGGGCCAGAGGAGCGCCTGTCAGTCTACATCGACTTTACTCGTGCTAAGGCTGATGAAGAGGACATGGAGCTTCCCGACGATGAATCTTCCCGCCCTGCATTTCCGCTGGATGAATCTTCCCGCCCTGCATTTCCGCTGCCGGACGGCACTGGATATTCATTCGAGAACACCGCACAACTGCGCGACTCGATGAGCATAGAGGGGCTGCTGAATTGGGTCTGGCGATTTGCCTCTGAAGAGGGACCGCTGCTGGCGAAATCGGGCGGCAAGCTGGGCATTCGGGTAATTTCCGAGACGAGCGATCGCCTCATGGTGCTGACCCAGGCCACTACCTATACGCCCATTCCCAACGCCGCCTTCCGCCGCGAAGGGGTAATTCGGGCGCTGCGCGATCTGGCCTATCAGCTTTATCAGGTGCGCCAACTGGCGGAGCAAGTAACCCTGCCTTCTGGCGACACGCCCGACGATCTCGATTGATCTCCGATGACAGCAGACGCAATGGTGAATCGCTTGGCAAGCATGAATCGCCAGCCAAGTCGATAAGCCACAGCCAAAACCTGCGAAATCTAGGCTGGCAACACGCCATCCTTAATCCACTCCACTCATCCCTGACTAAGCCCTTGTTCGAGGAGAAATTCCCATGACCACCACCGGAGAAAACCAAAGTTTACTCGACCGCATTGCCGCGCTAAAGGAAACGCTGGTCGATCAGCTTGGGCCGCAGTTGATCCAAAATCCCCAGCTTGCGGACGCGCTGACCCAGCGCATCGAAGATATGTTAGCCCAGGCGATCGCCGCCAATGCTGCGGCCCCCGTGCCTGCCGACGGCGGTCTGGCTGACCTGATCGGCATTGGGAAGGATGCGGCTAAAGGCATCGACGAAACCCGCCTGCCTCAGGGCGTGGAAGACTACGATGAGCAAGTGGCGAGCGATCGCATCTTATCCGTTGCCGATTTATATTACCTGTATCAGATGGAAACCGTCGGCGTGTTTCGCGCCATCCGCAAGCTGCAAGAGCTATTCGACGCAGGGGCCGTCCGCCTTTCGACGGGCGAAGGAGCCTACGGGCTGTATCGGTTTGACCGTCGCAGCATCCTCCGCTACGCCGAGCGCAACCGAATGCAAACCTATCGCCGCGTGTTTGGCTACACCACCACGCCGCCCATGCCCAGCGCCAAACCCAACGCCCAATTCCACGGCATGTTCACGCAGTTCATCAACAGCGTGGCCGCCTTCTGGCGCGACAAGCGTATTTCCGACGTGATTCGCGAACGCGCTTATGATCCCAGTTTTGGCAGCATCGCCACCGTGCGTCGTGCCGGACTGGACTTGCGGAATAACCTGAAGTGGAATTCCTACGGCCATGTCAACGTCTTTCGCATTGAGACGCTGCAACTGCTCGACGAAGCCTTCCGCATTCTGGGGGCCGAAGACGTTCGCAAGCTGTTCGGTGCAGAAAACGCCTGGGATGTGGTGGAAGAAGTGATGCTGCGCTACTTCAACAAGCACGTCAACGCTTCGCAGCGCCACCGCATGGCAACTTCCGGGCGATCGGTCATTCGCTGGCTGGCGCAAAAGTATATCCTCAACAGCTCGCGGGCCGAGTTTGAAGCCCTGCTGCGGGAAATCGCTGATGTGTCCGAAGAATGGCTGACCAGTGCCGAGGTGCTGGGGATTGCCTTTCGCGGCCACACCCAGCGCGTCGTCCCCATCAACGCTGGTCGCAACGGCAACGTCGCGCCACTCAGGGCAGGGCAAGGTTAGAGGGCGATCGCCCCAGTCATGTGCCGCTTCAATTGGGTTGGATTTTAGATTTTGGATTTTAGATTTTGGATTGTGGATTGAACCGGACTGAGCGATCGCAATCCAAAATCGCCAATCCAGAATGTCTAGCCAAAATCGCCAGCCCAAAATCCAAAATCCACACCATTCCCCCTCGATCACTATGAACTCGTTTTCAACTAAGGCACTCCAGAACGGCTCGGCCGCTCCGGAGTTTGAAGATGAATTTGGCCGCCGGGGGCAAGCCGGACGCAGCATCGCTCAACGGTTTGCCGCCTATCTCAAGCGGCAGGGCTTTTTACCCACCGTTCATTTTACCCAGCGCTTTTTGCAACGGCTTGCCTCCAAAGGCGTGCGGTTCGATCCGCGCACTTTCGTCCGCGAGTTTCGCGCAGCCAAGCACTATCGCCAAACCCGCCCCGGCTACAACACCCGTCTGGCCGTGGTGCGGGGCGTACCGATTGTCTATCGGCCCGGCGGCGAAAACGGCAACCGGATTGTGCTGGTGACGGCGCTGGAGCAGGGGGCAGATTTGCCGCCTGTTGCCCGTACTGCTCCACCCAAACAGCGCGAAGCAGAATGGGAACTAGAATCCGAATTTGAATGGGAATTTGAATGGGAATTTGAATCCAGGCTGGAACAGATAACTGAATCTAATACGCCACGCTCATTCGATGCGCGGGTGCAGCAGCAATATCTGGAAACGCTGCAAGAAATGGCGGCCGAACGTGAAGCCGATCCGTTCGTCGTGGAAGATATTAAACGCCACATCCCGCCAGGGCATGAAACGCTGAATCGGGAGGCTGCCAAAGGACTACCCATCACCCCTGCTGAACTAAATGCCATGAATCGGGGTGTGCGCCGGGTGGATATTGAAAAAATCACAAACCACTTTAAGCCCTCGCAACAGCGCCGCCACATGCTGCGCCGCCACAAGTGCCAGTCGCTAGAGGAAGCCCTCGCCGAAGCGCGACAGCAGCTTGTGGCCATCTACCAGCGAATTATGGCGGCTCCCACCCGCGAAGCCGCCTTTGAGTGGCTAGGCGAGGCGCTGCACCTGATTCAGGATTCTTACTCATCTGCCCACACGGAGCGCGAAAATGGGGGAGCGGGAGCCATCCGGTTTATCCGCTACTTTGGCATGGGCGGGCTATCTTATCCGCACGAACATCGCGTCATGCCGATGCGTCAACCCAACGGGCGTATTTTCTTTGGTGATCCGCGTGATTATATTAACCTGAGCAGTACGCCGACCCGCGCGGCGATCGCCGCCAGTCGCCGCTTTATTCAACTGGTGCTGCGGCACCTGCAAGCGGCCGTGAGTTCGCCAGCCCACCAGGCCGAGTTGAAACAGTTTATGAATTCGGTGCTGGTGCTGAGTCCCCGCCGCACGCCCACCAAGTCGCTCTATCCCAGGTGCCCGTGAGAGTCTAGCAGTTCGGCAACGGAGGGCGGTGTCAGTTCTCGGACGGTATTCACCACGCGGACTGCGCCTGCGGTGTGGAGCTTGTCGGTATAGGCGGCGGCGTAGTCGGCGGGGGACTGGGCATGGGGCGGCAGCACGCCCACACCCACCCAGGGGCGATCGCCCGCCACAGCCTTCGCCGCCGTCACCGTCTGCATATCCGCCACCGTATCGCCCACGTACACCACTGGCAGCAGGTTAGACAACCCAAACCGAGCCTCGATTTGCGCCACCGTTTGCAGCAACCCCGTCGGGTCGGGCTTGCCGGGGGCATCTTCCATCGCAATTAAAATCGGATCGTGCAGTCCCAATCGGCGCTGCAAAACGTAGGTCGCCGATCCCCGCGTCGCCCCGCTAAAAAATCCCCAAGGAATCGCGCTGGTTTGCAGTTCAAGCAAGTGGGCCGCATCGACCAGCAGTGGCTCTTGGGTGATGTAGCCATCCCACCGATCGGGATCGTCTAGAATGGCTCCGCGATAGCGCCGCTGAAAGAAATCCACCACTTTTTCGTAGGACAAATCAAGCTGCAATCGCCCGGTTCCCCGCCGTTCGTAATGACGGTAGATTAGCTCTTGAGACGCTTCCCAGTCGTTGTTCCAAAGTCCTTCGGCTTTGAGCTGGTCGATCTCTGCTTGGGAGGGACGGAAATGACCGTTGGTAAAGGCTTCTACGGTGTCTGCTAGGGCGCGGCGGTAGGAATTGCCCACGTCGCGGATTACGCCGTCGATATCAAACACCAGAATGGCGATCGCCTGCTGCATAGGAATCGTTTGGGAAAAAATTCTAGAAAAAAATTAGCTCAGGACAAATCTAACCAGAAATATTGGCGATTGCGCCAGTTCGTAATTTACTATAGAGGATTGTAGAGTTTTTGAAGGCAGCCCGGACTGTCCTGGAGGTGCGATTGTCGAAGTTCATTCTCAAGGTTCTCTGGCTAGATAACAACGTGGCTCTGGCAGTAGACCAGGTCGTCGGAAAGGGAACCAGCCCGCTGACATCCTATTTCTTCTGGCCCCGCAATGATGCGTGGGAACAGCTCAAGACCGAGCTAGAGGCGAAGCACTGGATCGCCGAAGCTGACCGGGTAGAACTGCTCAACAAAGCCACAGAAGTCATCAACTACTGGCAAGAAGAGGGCAAGAAAAAGTCCATGGCCGAAGCGCAAAGCAAGTTTCCAGAAGTTGCCTTTACGGGCAGCGCCTGAGCATCCACTGTAATTTAATCAACTTATTGTTTGACCTCTGGCTTCTTTAGGAGTTAGAGGTCTAAATTTTTATCAGAATTCGCGGCGGGGCGTGCGACGCTTGGGCGGGCGACTGCGGGGCGGCTCTTGGCGAAAACTGTCAGCCTGACGGGGGCGACCAGAGCGTTCAGCCCGGCGCGGCGGCGCTTCATAAAAGCCGGGGTCGTAGGCAGGGTCACGGGTGCGATCGCTGGCAGGGTCACTGGCACGATCACTGGCACGGTCGCGGCGGCGCTTTGGGCTGGGTTCGCTAGCGCGACGGCTGAGCTGCTGGCTGATGCCTGAAAACACCTCTCGATTCAGGTAGGGATAGTCGCTGACCCACAGCCCATAATCCGCCATGTACACATCGGATAGCTCCAAAATTGGATCGAGGTCGGGGCGATTGGAGATGGCAACCAGTTGAGCGCGATCGCCCGGACGAATCACCCGATGGTCGCGCACCAGTGGAACCCTCACCTTGCCCAAGTAGCCCGCTTCATCGGCTAATTCCAGGTTCAGCCGTCGCTGCCGATTTTCGACGATCACCAGTTCGCCCTGCTTGTTGACCCGTTCCTCGGTGCCGACGAGATCTTCAGTAATGTAGACATCGGACACCTCGCCCTGCCAAAAGCCAGCATAGGGAAAGCGGCGATATTCCGCATTGCGGCGGCCGGCCTGGTAAGCGGGCCCCCACAACCAGTACAGACCAGCAATAATCGCCACGCTGAATTCCAGAATTTCAAACCAAAAGTTGGGCGGCAAAATTGCCCGCAGCACCAACCCCAGCAGCGCCCCCACGACCGAAATCAGCACGCGACTCAGCACATCCTGAAACTTGCCCCAGTAGTAGCGATACTGCTGCGCTGTGGCGACAGCGGGAATCAGTTGCTTAAAAACGTCTTCGGTGATGGGGGTGAGCATGGTTGAATCGTGGCGATCGCCCTCAGCAGTTCCCTGGCGCAACGTCCTCTTTAACGCAGCACCTCAAAGCCCTGACAAGCAGCATTTTTTCGAGCCTAGCATTTGTCCGTCTGGAATGGTCAGCCAAGCAGGAGCAGATTGATTCAAATTTTTAGACTCCTAAGTGCGTCAGGCTCATTTCTAACCCCCATCATCGGAAAACGGCTGATTGATTACCCGACAAATCACAGAATTGTCAATGGAAATTCCCGTATCCAATAGCACCTTTTCGCAAAACTGCCCCACAGAGTTCAGTAAAAATCTCAGGGAAATTGAATTCAAGAAATTGCAGAATATGGATAACTCTGGAGAACGCATTCGGAACACTAGCGATTAGGG
Source organism: Thermoleptolyngbya oregonensis NK1-22 (assembly GCF_032705245.1). Taxonomy (GTDB): domain Bacteria; phylum Cyanobacteriota; class Cyanobacteriia; order Elainellales; family Elainellaceae; genus Thermoleptolyngbya; species Thermoleptolyngbya sichuanensis. The sequence continues at coordinate 3,818,487 of NZ_CP053540.1, read as the reverse complement.
GGCAATTGAATCGTTAGAGTTCCTGCTCAGAAGGCGTCCTTACAGGTGAACTGCCTGACCTTGGGGGCTTATAAGGTCAGGCATTTTTCTTTTAAAGATTCAGCTATTACTCTGCGGCGGAAGTAGATCTTGTTGATTCGCCGTTGCCTGCAAATTAGAGCCTTTCGTGATCGCTTGCTCGCAGCAGGCGAAACTAAAATGCAAGTTGTCGGTGCCGTCATGCACAAATTAATCCGGGTCATCTACGGTGTTTTGCATTCCAGGCAGTCCTTTGAACCGACCAAACTTTGTCCTGCACCTTGACTACCGAAACAGTATCTAGATTTTGCGTAGAAGGTTGATGCGTAGAAGGTTGACTTTTCGAGGTCGAAACGCCCGAAAAGCCAACCTTTTCTATACCCTTTCAGCCAGCCCTGAACCCGCCTAGCGACGGATGGGCGTGCCGCAGGGATAGGTGGCCACAGGCTCCCGTTCGGGTTTGGGCACTGGCTTGGCGTTGGGAATGGCAGCGGCTACCTTTTCCTCGGTGCGTTCTGCACGGGCTGCCAGATAGTCCCGTTGCAGCGTCGCCAGCATTTCCTCGCGGCGATCATAGAGGCGCTTCAGCGGACGCGGTTCGCACTGGTTGATCACGTAGGCTCCCATCAGCGGCAGGGCAATGGTGCTGTCGGTATAGCAAACGATGGTGCTGGGCAATTCTTCTGGGTCAACCTTGCCCCAGCTCACGGCTTCGCTGGGGGTTGCGCCGGAAAGTCCACCCGTGTCGGGACGAGCGTCGGTAATTTGCACAAAGTAGTCATGCCCGCGCTCCTCTAGCCCCAGCACCTCATGCAGTTGGGGCTGGGTTTGCAGCAGGAAGTTTTTGGGGCTGCCGCCGCCGAGGATGAGTGCAGCACTCTTGCCTTCTACATCAGGAATGCCAGAGTTGCGGGCTGCATAGGCGATCGCCGCTGTTTCGTTCACATCCTGCGATGGGTCGATCACCAGCTTCGAGCCTTCCAGCGCTAGGGCTGCGACGTTCATGCCGATGGAGCTATCGCCCGGAGAAGAGGTGTAGATCGGCACGCCACACTCATAGGCCGTAGACAGCAGGCAGGGATTTTTCACACCAAGCTGTTTTTCCATCGCGTTGATGTATTTGCCCAACAGGTGGTGAAATTCTGCCGTGCCCATGCGCTTTTGGAATGGCTCAGAGCGCAGCAGTTCCCGAATAAACGCATCCGTTTCCAGCAGCACGTCATAGCCAAACACAATGTCGTAGATGCGAATTCGCCCTTCCTGGCGCAGCTTCACGTCGTCTACAAAGGGGTTGCTGGCATAAAGCTCCATCCCCAGCCCGTAGTGCAAGTCGTGATACAGATTTGCGCCCGTGCTGATGATCCAATCCACAAACCCGTAGCGCATCAGCGGCGACAGGACGGACACCCCCAACCCCGCAGGCGTGAGCGCACCGGATAGGCTGAGGGCAACCGTCACGCCCGGTTGCATGATGTCACGGCTGAGCAGATGACAGGCTTCGCGCAGACGGGCTGAGTTGTAAGCCGTGAAGTAGGTATCGATTAGGTCAGTGATGCCGATATTGGCAGACAGCGGCGCAGGCGAAATTTGACGACTAAGCAGTTTGGTCATGGCTTTTTCCCAATAAGGTCCGGCGTGAATTGTGAATGTAGAACTAGAGCAGAAAACCTGTGAAAACCAGTCGGCTCAGAAAAGAGGGTTGAACGAGGCGCGGTTACGCTAGGCAGGTGCGATACTTTGGCTCAAAGACCCCATCGGCGCGGCAGGACAGCGAGGATCCCCTCAGGGTTCCTCAGAACAGGAAATCTCGAACAGATTGCAACCGCGGCAGGAGCGCTGGCAGAAGCCTTGCAGAACAGGATGGCCCTGTTGCCTGAGCAGATCGCCGGAGAACCTGTCGCATTGCCACAAGTGATCGAGCGCCTCGTGGAAGAAGCAGCGCGATCGCCCGTTTGGCGAAATCCAGCGATTAACCGTTCAAAAACTTTGATATGGAGTGCAGATCGACCCAGTTTGCTCAACCTTCTGTAAGAAGCCGACCCCAATTTGGGAGGCTCCAGGCAGATGGATAAAAACAAACCTAAAGTTGCAGGTCGATCAGCGCATACTGGGCCCTTCGCAGCGATCTGCCCAGGACAATGCAGGATCGGAAAGCCGAATTCGCTGTAGATTCATTCCCAAGTACCAGAAGAGAAGCCAGAGGCGACTTCCAGCAGAAAGGAGTTTCAACGGCTTGCAACCCTTTAGCGCTACGTCAGTCTACAGTTTAACATCCTTCTCGCAAACGACCAGATGCTAATGGGTGATAGAGCAGGGCAAACGCCTACTCAGGACACGAGGAGAGGAGAGAGGCAGAAGTGATTCTGTTGTTCTATCTTGCCCTGAGGCAGTCGCCTGCCGGAAATCGCCAATCCCAAGCGCAAAGTCTATCTCAGCAACATGAGCGATATAGAATAGGCAGTCTAGCAAGCGCTGCTCCCGGCGGGTAAAGCAGGGCTTCGGTCACCATAGGATGCGTTTGTCCTGTTTCTCCTGTGGCTCTCGCTTGTCCTCTGATCCCCCGCAGCGGTAAGCTCATCCCACCTGCTGTTCTGGAACGAAGGAGAACGTCATGGCGGTGCAGGAGAAAACGCTGACCTGTGGGCAGCTCGAATGGTTTTATCGAGCGGTAGAAGGAGATGCAGCGAGCAACCGAGTGCCTGTCGTGCTGCTGCACGGGCTGCCTGCTACGGGCTATAGCTGGCGCGGCGTGATGTTGGCGCTGGAGGAGCGGGGGTTTGGGGCGATCGCCCCCGACTGGATTGGTTTTGGTTCCTCGGCAAAACCCGACCGCCGCACCTTTGCCTACACGCCCGATGCCTACGCCACTGCGCTGGAAACGTTTCTGACCACCTTGGGGATCGATCGCTGCTCGCTGATCGTGCAGGGATTCATCGGCTCCGTGGGGCTGCAATATGCTCTGCGCCATCCCGACCAGATCGAGCGGCTGGTGATTCTGAATGCCCCGGTGACGAGCCGCGCCAAACTCCCTTGGAAGATGCAGCAGTTGGGGCTGCCGCTGGCGGGCGAAATGTTCACCCAAGACCCGCTGCTGGTGGATCGGACGCTCGAAGGCGGTGGGGGCTATGTGGTGAAAGACGAAGATCTGGATGTATATCGCCGCCCCTTTTTGAAAAGCTCGGATGCGGGTCGGGCCCTGTTTGCCGCCGTGCAAAACCTGCGCCTGCCGCAGGCTACTGCCGAGATTGAGCAGGGGTTTCAAGCCTGGACGAAGCCCGTTTTGGTAGGCTGGGGAATGCGCGATCGCTGGCTGCCCCTCAGCCTGGCCGAGGCATTTGTGCAAGCCACTCCCGAAGCAGAACTGATCCAACTGCCGGACGTGGGGCACTATCCGCAAATCGACTGGTTCGACAAGGTGAATGAAGCGATCCTGCCCTTCTTGCTGAGAACCGTCATTTGACCCAGGTCCCTCACGGCGGATCTCTGGGCAGACCTCACGGCGGCTCTCGCAGCAGATCGGAGATCAATTATTTCTTCAGCACTATTTTTCCAGAAACATCCGCCTTTTGGAGGATAAAAAAGTCTCGATTCTTTACCCCGATCCCCTTGCAAAGGATCACATGTCGCATCACACTAAACGTGGGGATCAAACAGGCGTTAAACGGCGGTTAAGAGGTCATTGTGAAAAGGGTATTAGCGATTATTCTGGGCGGCGGTGCGGGCACCCGCCTGTATCCACTCACAAAGCTAAGGGCCAAGCCAGCCGTGCCGCTGGCGGGCAAGTATCGCTTGATTGATATTCCGGTTAGCAACTGCATCAATTCCGACATTTACAAGATCTTCGTCCTGACGCAGTTCAACTCAGCGTCGCTCAATCGCCATATCTCCCGTACCTACAGCTTTTCGGGGTTCCACGAAGGATTTGTGGAGGTGCTAGCGGCACAGCAAACTCCTGAAAATCCCAACTGGTTTCAGGGCACGGCTGACGCGGTGCGGCAATATCTCTGGATGTTCCAGGACTACGACGTAGATCAGTATCTAATCCTGTCTGGCGACCACCTCTATCGCATGGACTATAGCGATTTTGTGGAGCGCCACCGCGAGACCAAGGCCGACATCACGATTTCAGTGCTGCCGATGGATAATGAGCGGGCCTCAGATTTCGGTCTGATGAAGATCAATGAGGATGGACGCATCATTGACTTTTATGAGAAGCCCAAGGGCGACGCACTGAAGCAGATGCAGGTGGATACCACCGTGTTGGGGCTGACCCCCGAAGAGGCAAAGCTCAAGCCTTACATTGCGTCGATGGGCATCTATGTGTTTGAAAAGCAGGTGATGTTTGACCTGCTGCGGCGATCGCCCGAACAGACCGACTTTGGCAAGGAAATCATTCCCTCCTCTGCCAAGGACTACAACCTGCAAGCCTATTTGTATAACGGCTACTGGGAAGACATTGGGACAATTCGCTCGTTCTATGATGCCAACCTGGCGCTGACGCAACAGCCCCATCCGCCCTTTAGCTTCTACGACGAAAAGGCTCCCATCTATACCCGCGGGCGATCGCTCCCGCCCAGCAAGCTGCTCGACTGCACCATTACCGAGTCGATGATCGGCGAGGGCTGCATTCTAAAAAACTGTCAGGTGCATCACTCTGTTCTGGGCATCCGCACGCGCATCGAGTCGGGCTGCGTGGTGCAAGACACGCTGATCATGGGGTCAGACTTTTATCAGCCCCTGGCCGAGCGCTCGAACAGTTGCGATGATGGCAAAGTGCCCCTCGGCATCGGCGCGAACACCACGATTCGCGGGGCAATTATTGACAAGAACGCCTGCATCGGCTGCGATGTCAAAATTTTGAACAAGGATCACGTCGAAGAAGCTGCCCGCGAAGAATACGGCTTCTATATCCGCAACGGAATCGTGGTGGTTCTCAAGGGGGCAACGATTCCGGATGGAACCGTGATCTGAGGATTCAGACCTTAGGGTTTGGTTCTGGAGGGCAAGACTCTGCTGCTGTGGATCAACGCACTGCTGCCCCAACGCCAACGGTTTTCCATCTGATTGTTCTGATTGGTCTGCCAGGAAGCGGAAAGTCCACGCTGGCGCAGGTTTTAGTCAACAACTATGGCTGTCGGCTAGTGTCTACAGACGCGATCCGGGGGCAACTGTTTGGCGACGAGGCGACGCAGGGCCCCTGGCCGCTGATCTGGCAGGAAGTCGAGCAGGCTTTTCGAGCGGCGACGGGCGTTCGTCCAGATCAAATCGTGCTGAAGCGACGGTCTGACGCTGCAAAGCCGCTTACGCGCACCCCGTCTCACGAAATCTCTCATACGCTCTACGACGCGACCAATGCAGCGCGGCGGCAGCGGCAGGAGGTCGTGCAACTGGGGCGGCGCTGTGGCTTTTCACACATCACGGGGCTGTGGCTAGATGTGCCGCTGGCTCTGTGTTTGGAGCGAAACCGAAAGCGCGATCGCCAGGTTCCTGAACCCATCATCGAGCAGATGCATTGTCGCCTCTCCGCAGCCCCACCCAGCCTCAGCGACGGCTTCGATACCCTGATTCACCTGCCGCCAGCCTTTTGTCCAGACCCCACAACCTGGGATTCGGCTCGGTTTGGGAAACCACACCCCCAATTCTCTTGAAGCTTTGATAGGGTTGGAATAGGGGCGTTGTCGCCATCCCCAGTTGGTATGCCTAACCCATTGGCTCAAGTAGCTTGATCGATTCGAGAAATCTGAGCCATTCAAGCGATTCAAGCCATTCAAGCAATTCAAGCAATTCAGTCAATTCAGTCAATTCAAGCAATTCAGTCAATTCAGAGTAGGTGATGACCCGATGGCTGCTCAGGACTTCAAAGACTACTACGCCATCCTTGGAATCAGCAAAAGCGCCAGCGCCGACGAACTCAAGCGGGCCTACCGTAAACTGGCGCGGCAATATCACCCCGATATGAATCCTGGCAACCCGGCCGCAGAAGCTCGCTTTAAGGAAATTAACGAAGCCTACGAAGTGCTGTCTGACCCAGACAAGCGCCGCAAATATGACCAGTTTGGGCAATATTGGAAGCAGGCAGAAGGCTTTGGCGGCGGCGCTCCGAGTGACTTTGGTGGATTTGACTTTAGCCAATACGGCAGCTTCGATGATTTTATCAATGAGCTGCTGGGCCGGTTTGCGGGCGGTGTTCCAGGTGGCGATCGCAGCTATGGCTATCGTCCGGGCACTCCACCGGGGGGCTTTGGGGGGTTTGGCGGTTTTGGCGAACCTCCAACCAGCGCGGGCGGCGATCTGGAAGCCAACCTCAGCATGACCCTTTCGGAAGCGTTTAAGGGTGTGCAAAAACGACTGATTTTGGGAAGCGAAGAAATCGAGGTGCGGATTCCGGCGGGGGCCAAACCGGGCAGCAAGATTCGCGTGCGGGGCAAAGGGCAGATGAATCCCTATACCCGTCGGCGAGGAGATTTGTATCTCAAAATCGACATCCAGCCCCACCCGTTTTTCCGATTTGAAGAAGACAATCTGGTGTGCGAAGTGGCGATCGCCCCTGATGAAGCCGTGCTGGGAACCGCCATCGACGTGCCCACGCCAGACGGCCTCGTGACCATGAACGTACCCGCCGGAATCCGCTCCGGTCAAACGCTGCGCCTGCGAGGTAAGGGCTGGGTGAATCCCAAAGGCGGGCGCGGCGATCAGTTGGTGAAAATTGTCATCGTGCCTCCTAAGGATCTCAGCCCTGCTGAGCGCGAATACTACGAAAAAATCCGCGATAGCCGGACGTTTGACCCCCGTAGTGGACTAAAGCATATCCGGCTCTAGCCCTTATTCTCTAGCCCTTATTTTCGATTCAGAAAGTTGTAAGACTTACGCACTTGCGACAAGTTTGCTGGGTGTTGGACGATCTCTCGCGGAGGCAGCCCGCGAGAAATCGTCCAACTGCGTAAGTCCTAAAGCTGATTCAGAAAGCTGGCTCCTGAAAAGCTGCGCCCCACATTTACCTCCTGAGACAGAGGACACCCCTAGATCGAGTTACATACTCTGGAGATATATCTTGACTCCCTGAGGGGATGTGCCTACCGCACGTCCCTCTTTTTGTTGCTGATCTCTTATGGGGCGCGATGGGGTGCGGGGGCTATAGGGATTGGGGATTTTAGATTGCCGATTTTAGATTGCCGATTTTGGATTATGAAGCCACGGATTTATTGAGCTTGTAGCTATTCCGGGCTTTTGGCTACCTCGACTCCAGCGGCAGAAACACCGTCAGCACTTCACCTCGCTGGGGTCGTTGTTTCACGATTAGCTTACCGCCTAGCGCCTGGAACAGATTTTTGGTTACCGCTAGGCTAAGGCTGAGGCTGCCCGTTTCGGGCTGGAACATCAGCAGTTGCCCCAGAGATTTTAGCGGTGGCACAAAGCCTAAATTCGCTCCGGCTGGGTCGGCGGCTGGTTGTTCTGCCTCAAATTGGAGCTTGAGCTGGTGTCCGGCTAGCTCCACCTGGAGGCGAATTTCGCTCCCTGGCGCAAGGGTCTGCGTGAGTCGGTCGATCAGCCCCGTCAACACCTGATCAAACAGGTTGGGGTCGGTGACGACGTTCGGCAGCTTTTGCGGCAGTTCGACCTTGAGTTCTAAACTGCGCTGGCTGGCCAGTTGCTTCCAACGAGACACGTTTTGCTCGAACACCTGCGCCAGAGACACCGGGGCCAGCGGCATCAGCGGATGTTTGACCGGAGCCGTCTCCAGTTCTGCGGCTCGGAAAATCAGGTTAAACCGATCGATTTGTTCGGTGCATTCCTGGTCGATGACTTGCAGGCGCTTTAGCACGTCGGGGCTGAGGTCTTTGCGCTTTAGCAGGAGCCGCGTCAGGGTGCGGATGGTGGTTAGCGGGGTGCGGACTTCGTGGGCGATCGCCTGCAAGAGTTCCATATCCAGGTGTTCGCTCTTGGCGCTCAGCAGATCATCTGCCTCTGCCTGGCCCTTGCGGCTAGCGTTGTTGCCATTGGTCGAGCTTGACTGCTGCAAGCCCAGGGCGATCGCCTCGCCATCGTGGAGCCAGTGCAAGGGCGACACCTCAACGGCCTCGGCCGCTTCTTCTGGGACACTGGGGCGATCGCCCACAGTCGGCAGCGAGTTGGGATGGGCTTCCCACTCCAGCGGCTCTGGCAAAAAGTCGAGCATCAGCCGATTGAACCGGGAAACCAGTCGATAGTCGGGCAATGCGGTGGGGCGATCGTCAGGACGATTGGGATCGAGCGGCATGAACTGGATAACCAGTGGCTCGATCTGTCCCAAGATCCCCGCCCCTGCAAACAGCAGCCGCGCCCGCAGCGCCTGCCACGCCGCCCACACCACCACCGGGTCAAAGGACAGCATAAACGCAGGCGTGCCTTCCAGATCTTCCCCCAACACCATCACCAGCCCAAAGGTCGGCGTTAGCACCAGGCAAAACTGCTCCGCCGCCAGCGGATCATTGGGCATGAGGGGCACCGTGGCCGCCGTAGAGCCGTGCGGGGCGTTGTGCTGGGCCGAGGGCAACAGCCGGAACGGAAGCCACGACGCGGTTTCTAGCGCATTTACCGTGAAATTCCAGGTGGCAACCCGTGCGACCACATCGGGCGCTTCTAGCACGGGTAGCGGCCCCGATAGCACCAAAGCCTGGGCTTTTGCTCTGGAGGAGCAAGGCTTGGAGTCAGAGGGGAGCGTTTCCAAAAGCAGATGGTTCAGCGCGGCGATCGCCCCCCACCATTCGCGCTCAGCCTTAAGCTGCTGCCGGGCCACAGGGCCAGGCTGCCGCACCGGGCTTTCTGCCTGGGCAACGACTTCACTGAGGGTGGGTAGATACCACTTATGCACGGCTGCGCGTCCTGGAAACAAACGGTTCCAACATCGATGAGTGCAGAACAGTGAGGTAAAACGCGGCTGCCATTGCCCCTAGAGAGGTTCTACAGAGGCAGTATACCCACAGGCATTCAGCCTTGGCACATCTCTCTGGTACATCTCTCTGGTACACCTATCTGGCACACCTATCTGGCACACCTATCTGGCACACTTACCTGGCACAATCCTGGCGCATTTACCTGGCATAATCTAGGCCAATGCACAGCGATCGCGCCTTATCACTAATCACCTCATGCTCCTATATAAGACGATATCGATAAACCTCCAGAGAGCCTAGCTCTAGAACCGAACTCTGGGGTCGCAATGCCCGCCCTATGATGGGCATCAGGGGCGATCGCCCTCAAGCTGGGACACGAACGGAGGACTGATGCAGTTGCAAGATTTCTCGCGGGCGCAGTCCACAAGAAATCCTCCAAAATCCAGAAGACTGATTACAAGTTATTGCAAGTGCGTAAGTCCTGAAAAGATAGAGGGCAGAGACTTGGCGACGGTACTGGTGGTGTGTCCGGGGGTGCATTCGCCCCGGTTTACAGAATCTTTTCTGGCGGCAGTGGCACTGGATCGGGCGGACATGGTGCAAATTTGCGTCATACCGGGCGATCGCCAGCCCGTTTATTCGCCGCTGTACGGGCTGAGGGTGTTGCAGCATCGGCTGGGCGCACCCTTGGCCGCCCCGCCAGTCTTGTTTCTCGGCTTTAGTGCAGGTGTGGTGGGGTTGGCGGCGATCGCCCCCCTCTGGCAAGCGCTCGGCGGAACCGTGCTGGGGCTGATTGCGCTAGACGGCTGGGGTGTGCCCCTGAGCGGCCCTTTCCCCATCCATCGACTCAGCCACGATCGCTTTACCGACTGGAGTTCGGCCTTACTAGATGGGCCAGCGGTGGGCGCTAGGGGAAGCCGCTTTTATGCAGAACCCGCCGTGGCGCATCTGGATCTGTGGCGATCGCCCCACACCGCGATGGGCTGGTGGCAGCCTGCCTCGGCAACGCCAGTTCGCACCACTGCCGCCACCTGCCTGCAAACGCTAATCCACACCACCGCTGCGCTGTAACGTTCCTATCAACCCGAACTAGGCAATAAGCGTGCCCGTGTCTTGCAGGATTTTGTTTTTGCTGCGAGGGCTGGTCTTGCGGTTGCGCTTGCGGCGCACTGTAGCAGGCTTCAGCGCGTCCCAGGCTTGCCCGTTGGGGGCGCGTTCGGCGGCAAAGGCGCTGACGATTTCGCCTTCGAGGTAGTTTGCCCATGCGCGATAGATGGTGGTCTTGGCAGCGCGATCGAGCCGCAGGGCCGCTGCTCTGAGGATGGTGTCGCTGGTGAGGCGATCGAGGTTGACTTCGAGGTTAGCCATCCAGTTTCACCGGGAAAGTTACCTCTTCGCCTGCGATGACTCGCTTCACAGCTTGCCCAGCGCGAAAGTATGGGCCCTGTTCAAACTTGTACTTCTCAAAGAGGGATTTGTCAGAGCGGATGAGTTGCAGGGGCTGACCGTTCAGGTCGATTTCTTCCACAGAGAACTGGTAGGAATTTTGAGTCCCGCCGTCTGAAATCAGGGCTTCAAAGCCGCTCTCATTTGGGGTTACAGATAGAAGCTCAATCATCTGCCTAGCACCGCCCTTTCTATCCAAACTCGCTCAAACTCTGATACTTCCATTTTATAGCGGCTGCCAGCTCTAGCCCTAGCACTTCGCCCCCACGGATCTCGAATCAGCAGTCTCCCGCCCGGGTCGAATCCATCAACAATCACCATGTGGCCAATCGAGCTACCAGGCTCCCACAAAATTGCAGCCCAGCTTCCGGTGCTGTTGAGCGTTTCAATGAGCTGCTGGGTGGTGGCTCCATCGGGCAGGCGCACTTCTCCACCGCTCCACCGCCTGCTTTGGTCAAGCTGGTCAAGCACAAAGCCGAGGTCTGCGTCGGCAATCGGCACACCTCCGGCCAGTTCGGCGATCGCCCTCTGGTTCTGAGAAATGCCGCGATCGGCTAAGAGCATTTCACCACAGGCAGCGGCACAGGCGTTGTCGTTGAACTGCTTTGGAACGGCGCGATCTGCCCGCTCATCAAAGACTCGCCAGCTTCCACCTGCGCCCGTTCTTAGAGTCCCTGCTTCCATTGGTCGCTCTGCAAACCGCTGATTAATCCGCTCCGCCTCTGCCCTGATTTGGGTTGCAATTGGCTCCGGGCTGCGATCAATAATCCGCTGCAAAATCTCCTCCCGCCGCGCCGCACCGCCCTGCCCTGGCGGGTCAGCACTCCAGCCCTCACTGGGTTCAATCACCGGACGATAGGTCTTCCCGTCGATTTCCACCTGCGCCGTGTCGCCCCGCTTCAGGTCGCTCACCGTCAGCCCGCGCTGCTGGAGCTGCCGCTCCGTCAGGGAAATGGTGCGGCACCGACAGCCGTAGCCCTCTGGCGGGTGAATCGGCATCTCATTGGCGCGAAACACCTGGCGATCGAGCGCCAGATGCAGCGGGCGCGGCTCCCGGCTGCCAGAGTGAATCCATTGCAAATAGGGCTGGAGCCTGCCTGCAAACGCTGATTTATACCACTGTTGGGCTATGACGTTCCCAACAACCCGAACCAGCAACCCGAACCAGCAACCCGATTAACACCCGTGTTTCACATCGCACCTCACCTGGAAACCAAGCGCCTCTATCTGCGACTGTTTCAGCCCGGCGACCTAGACAGCACGCCGGAAATCGAAGTGGGGTATGTGCTGGATTGCCCCTTTTGGGGACGTGGGTTAGCCACCGAGGCGGCGCGGGCCAGCCTCCAGTTTGGGTTTGATACCTTAGGGCTAGAGCGGATTGTGGCGATCGCCCGGCCCGAAAACCACGCCTCACAGCGTGTCATGCAAAAACTCGGCATGACCTATGAAAAAGACGCTTTTTACTACAACTGTGCGGTCGTGTATTGGGCGATCGCCCGCGAACATTTCTCGCCATGACACCTACTCACAGTCATCCCCTTTAAACTAGCCTGAGGTTGCCCTCGACCTAGCGTAGAAGGATGAATGGAGCAATACACTAGACTCAATGCGGATGGCGAGACTCGAACTCGCAAGGCAAAGCCACACGCCCCTCAAACGTGCGCGTATACCAATTCCGCCACATCCGCGTGGGGGGAACGGGCAAATCAGCATGAGGGATCACTGCTGACTTACTCACAGTCTTTAACTGTACTCCAAAATCGCGCAATCGTCCAAGCCACGCGCTGCAAATTTGCCACCAATTTCTCGCCAATTTCGCCTATGTTTTTCTCAGGGTTAGAAAATTTTTGCATCCCTCAAGTTTTACGCCTCTCATGGTTGCGTCCTCTCAAGGGGTGCGCCTCGTCTAGGTTGGGCCCATTTCGTTAGTCGCTGATGCTGTCTCCTTCTTCGCCCGACTCACTCCCAAAGCCGCTGGTTGACCTAGAGCAGCGAATGCGCCCGCTTCTGCCCGCCAGCCTCTATGCCGCGCTGTGGGTCGATCCCACTGCCGACACGCTGATGCAGGTGTTTCAGCATCTACGCACGATGCAGCAGGTGTTGCATGACTACATGCCCCGCCAGGTGTCCGAAGCGCCGCCCCTGCCAGGAGAACTGCGCTATGGCTGGCAGGAGGGGACGCTGCTGTTTACCGATCTGGCGGGCTTTACGCCCCTGCTAGAGGCAAATGCGGATGCGGGGCCGGAGGGCGCGGCGGCGCTGTTGACGCTGATTAACCAATATTTCTCCAGCATGATTGAAATTATCAGCAAGTCGGGGGGCGACCTGCTGGAGTTTACGGGCGATGCCATGCTAGTGCAGTTTTTGCCAGGGCGAGACGGCAGCGATGCGGCGCAGGCGGTGCGGGCGGGCCTGCGAATGCAGCGGGCAATGACCCAATTCACCGCGCTGGACATGCCCCAGGGTCAGTTTTCGCTGGAGATGCGGGTGGGCATCCACTCTGGACGGTTTCTGACGGCGGATATTGGCACGCCAGAGCGAATGGGGCGGGTGCTGCTGGGAAAGACGGTGCAGCAGGCGAAGCGGGCGGAGTCGGCTAGCAATGTGGGGCGGGTGTGCGTGAGTCGGGAAGTGGGCGATCGCCTGGGGAATGAATTTCCGCTCCAGCCGCTTGATGCCCAGCACAGCCTGGTGATTGACCAGCTTAGCCCGGAGGAACTGGGAGAATATGACATCACGCTGCCCCGTCGTCGCATGGCTTCATCGATGCTGATGGATCGCAGCATCCCCGGCCTAAGTGAGGAAATTCAAAAGTCGGTAGGTCTGGTAGAGCCGCTGGCCAGCTACTTGCCCGCGCCGATTCTGAACCTGCTGGTGGAATGCGCTGCTCAGCGTCAGATTCCGCCGGCCTTCCCAACCCCAACGGTGGTCTTTGTCAACCTGATGGGGCTGCCGGAAGCCGTAGATCTGGCCTCGCCTGACGAGTTGGATCTGCTGGTGCGCCGCTATTCGCAAGCGTTTGCGCTGATCCACGCCAGCGTGCGATCGCGCGGCGGCATTTTGCAAAAGGTGACCTATCATTCCCTCGGTTCCGACATGCTGGTCTACTTCGGAGCGCTGGGCAGCCACCCCGAAGATGCGCTGCGGGCGGCAGACATGGCTCTGGAGGTTCGCCAAATCGTCCGCCAGCTTGCACCACCACGGTCTGCGGGTCAGCTTGTGGACATCGCCTGTCGCATCGGCCTCGACCAGGGCCCCGTGTTTGCTGCCGAAATCGGCTCGCCCCGTGCCCGCCGCGAGTTTAATATCCTGGGGGACCCCGTGAACACGGCCGCCCGCCTGATGACCCTTGCCAGCAGTGGACAAATTTTGCTGACGGAATCGGTGTATCGGGCGATCGCCCCCCACTATCCCTGCACGCCCATCGGTGATTTGTTTCTCAAAGGCAAAACCACACCCCAGCCCACCTTTGAGCTTGAATCCCCATAGGACTTCGCAGTTGGACGATTGCTCGCGAGCGCAGCCCGTGAGCAATCGTCCAAAATCCAGAAAACTGATCGCACCAGAAAACTGATCGCAAGCGCGTAAGCCCTGCCCCGATTTGAGACAGAGACACACTAAGCTCCAATCCCAGCTTCAGGCCAAAAAAAATTGTCCTGACTGAAACAGGGGTTGCTATCATTAAGCCGTTTTTCAGAGCAATTTTTGTAGCGCTCTGAAAAGCATGTTTCAGCTCGGCTTGTGCGGATACAGCACGGTTTTTCAGATGGCTTACCCACACGCCAAACTCCAGGTTCAAAGCCGCCTTTACGCTTTCTCTGAGGGCAAATTATAGGGCGATCGCCTACGGATTCAGTTTTATGTCAAAAAGGACACTGGGTTAGTCGAATTAATCGATTGAGATGTTAATTTCATCGCTCCAGATTGGGCAACCTTGCTTTATCACTTTTGTTTCAGACGTTAGATATCAGGAGATATTGGGTTCAACCTTCCAGCAAGGTCATGTCTCGACTCCCTTTCTGAACTTTCCTAGGAGTTCTCAGAAATGCTCTCGGAAGCATGAAATAGAACTCCGAAAAAACTCCGAAATTCCCAATCTGGCAACGCAGAACCCCTTTCCCCCCTCCGTACTTCCTCCCGCTGTTCAAGTTCGTTAGGAAAACAGTTAATGGCTACTCTGATTGGAACCCCCGGCCCGGACTTTTTGCTTGGCACTCCCGATGCTGATCTCATTTTTGGCGAGGATGGAGATGATTACCTCCTTGGCGCTGCTGGCAACGACCAAATTAACGGTGGCAACGGTAACGACCTGCTCCAGGGCAATGCAGGCAACGACCTGATAGACGGCGGCGCTGGCAACGATACCCTCTTCGGCGGCATCGGCAATGACACTCTCAACGGCGGCGATGGCGACGACCTGATCTATGCCGACAGCGGCCTCAACCGGCTAAATGGTGGACAAGGAGCCGATACGCTGGTCGCGGGCACTGGCGGGCGCGATGTCATGACCGGCGGCCCCGGCCGCGATGTGTTTGTCTTGGCCAACGGCACGGGCGGTAGCCGCCGGAGAAACGCCAACGTCATCACCGATTTCAATCCCAACCAAGACCGTATTGGTCTAGCAGGCGATCTTCGCTTCAATAACCTCAGCATCGTCCAGGGCACAGGCAACAACCGCAACAACGTCATCATTCGCAATCGTCAGACGGGTGAATTTCTGGCCATTGTTCGCAATGTGAACGTCAGCCGCCTCACCCGCACCAACGTAGTCGCCTTCCCGCTGCCCCCCCGCGACACCACGCCGCCCAGCGCTGCCAACCTAGTCATCGCCAATCCCAATATCACTGTTGCGGGAGGAACCACCCAGACCTTCACCATTCAATATGCCGATGCGGTTCAGCTCAATAGCCTCAGCTTCCGCAATGGCAACCTGCTCGTCACGGGCCCCAATGGCTTTGCGCAGGGGGCGCAGTTGGTCGGCTTTACACCCGTCGGCAACGGCACCTCCCGCACCGTGACCTATCAAATCACAGCCCCCGGCGGCACTTGGGATGCCAACGACAACGGTACCTACCAGGTTTCGCTGCAAGCCGGACAAATCTTCGACACCAGCGGCAACGCAGCCCCTCCAGCGACGCTTGGCAGTTTCAATGTCAGCGTGCCCATTCCCATCGTACCCGTCAGCGTTGCCGTCTCGCCTGCCAACGTGGTCGAGGACAGCGGCGGCACTCTGGTCTACACCTTCACCCGCACCACCTTCATCCGCAATGCCCTGACCGTCAACTTCACCCTGGGCGGCACCGCCACACGCGGCAGTGACTATAACGTGACGGGAGCCAGCATCACGGGCAATACGGGCACGATTACCTTCGCCCCCAACGTCAGCACTGCCACGATCCGAGTCACCCCCATTGCAGATAACTTGGTCGAGCCAAACGAAACGGTCATCGTAGCGCTGGCTCCCGGTGCTGGCTACAGTCTCGCTCCTGCCAACAGCGCCACAGGCACCATCATCGACGATGAAAGCCAGATCGCACTATCTGTGTCTCCTGCTAGCGTCCAAGAAGACAGCGGCAATGAGCTGGTTTATACCTTCACTCGGACAGGATTTCTAAACCGCAGCATCACGGTGAGCTTTGGGGTGGGCGGCACCGCAGGCTTTGGTGCAACAAGCGACTACACCGTGAACGCACCGCCAGGAACAACATTTACCTATGGCGCATCGGCGGGCACGATTACCTTTGCAGCAGGGGAAAGCACTAAGGTTCTACGGATTCGCCCCAATGCAGACACCGTGGTAGAGCCTGACGAAACCGTGATCCTGACGCTCCGCAGCGGTGCAGGCTATGCTCCCCTGACCACAGCCCCAGTAGTTGGGACCATTCTGAACGATGACAGTTCAATCAGCGTCGCGGTGTCCCCGAACGCGGTACTAGAAGACAGCGGCACGGGAATGGTCTACACCTTCACCCGCACCGGATTCACAGGCAACGCAATCACCGTAAACTTTACGGTCGGCGGCACGGCAACCCTGGGCGGGCCAAATTCGGACTATACGATTACCGGCGCAACGGTCACGGGTGGAACGGGCACCATTAGCTTCGCAGTCGGGGAAACCACCAAGACGATCACCGTCACGCCCACCAGCGATAACGTAGTGGAGCCGAATGAAACCGTCGTGGTTGGGGTGGCGGCTGGCACTGGATACATCGTTGGGGCGCAGGGCACAGCCACGGGCACGATTCAAAATGATGACTCTAGCATCCAGCTTTCCGTATCGCCCAGCAGCGTGCTAGAAGATAGCGGCAACGATTTAGTCTTTACCTTCACCCGTACAGCGTTCCTCGATCGCCCGATTACGGTCAACTTCGGCGTGGGCGGCACAGCCACCTTCAGCACCGACTACACGGTGTCTGCACCCGTAGGCACAACCTTTACCTACACGGCGCTGGGGGGAACGGTGCAGTTTGCGGCAGGCGAATCGACCAAGACGATTCTTGTGAAGCCCGTTGCAGACTCCAACCTAGAGCCGAATGAACTGGTGACGCTGACCCTACAACCGGGGACAGGCTACACGCCCGTCAGCACCACACCAGTCTCCGGCATCATCGAAGACGACGACGCAATCGTGACGCTAACGGTTTCGCCCGACAATGTTTTGGAAGACAGCGGACAGGAAATTGTCTACACCTTCACGCGAGTAGGCGCAACGAGCCGTGAGCTGACGGTGAGCTTCACGGTCGGCGGGACGGCAGTATTTGGCGCGGCGGGCAATGACTATACCGTCGAAGGCGCAGCCAGCTTTAACCCCACGGCGGGCACGATTACGTTTGCGCCTGGGGCGACTACGGCTGTTTTGCGGATTAAGCCTGTGGCGGATCTAGACACAATTGAGCCAAACGAAACCATTAGCCTGACGCTGGTCAACGGGCCGGGCTATACCTCTGGCACGGTCACCCCGCAGGTCAGCACGATCCTCAACGATGACGGCATCGTCACCAACACGAACGACTCTGGAGCGGGGTCGCTGCGCCAGGCGATTATTGCCGCGAACAACAACAACTCCATTGCCAACCCAACGATTACCTTTGCGCCATCGGTAAGCGGCACGATTCAGCTTGCCTCAGCGCTGCCTGACTTGTCGCGCAATATGACGATCGATGGCCCTGGCGCTGGGACGCTTACCATTTCGCGGGATTCGGCCGCAGCAACAAACTTCAGGATCTTTACTCTCCAGCCAGCTATCACAGCAACGATTGAAGGGCTAACCATCTCCGGTGGAAACGTGGCTACAGGAAATGGGGGCGGCATCGCCAACTTGGGCGGCACGCTGAACCTGGAAAACCTAGTTGTGCAGAATAACCAGGCGCAGCTCGGCGGTGGCATCTTCAACCAAGGCGGTACAACAACGCTGCTGAACACAATCGTGAGGAATAATACTGCTGGCAGTGGAACGAGCGGCGCAGGCGGCGGCATCAGCAACCAGAGCGGTACGGTTAACATCCAGGGCAGTAGCCAAATCGTGAACAACACAGCGGCTAGCATTGGTGGTGGCGTTTCCAACGATTCTGGCGGCACCCTGAATGTGACAGGAACCGCAAGTCAGCGAATTCTGTTTTCTGGTAATGTTGCCCAAAACTCGTCAGGCGGCGGCTTGTACAACGCTGGAACGTCCAATATCAACTTTGCCAATTTTGTCGGCAATCAGGCGAGCAATATTGGTATGGGCGGCGGCGGGATTTTCATCGCATCAGGTGGTGTTTTGGCGGTGAATAATTCGATCTTTAATAACTCGCCGCTGAATACGCCAAACAACCTGGCTGGCGACCTGTCTAACTTCAGTGGAACTGGAAACACAGGCATTTAGCCTTCAGCCGGAATCTAACCCTGTATCTTCCCCTCTGTGTCTTCAATCTCTCCCCGCACCCACACAGCGGTCGCGGGAGCCAGCAGCACCCCGTTGCGATAGTGCCCCGTGGCCAGGATGACGTTTGGGCAGGCGCTCAGGCGCTCCAGCACAGGCGCGGGGCGGTTTGCGGGGCGAGGGCGCAGACCCGACCAAGTGTGTTGCACTTCGGCTTGGGCAAGGGCAGGACAGAGGGCGATCGCCCCCTTCCAGACCGTTTTTAGCGCGGCGGGGCTGGCGGCGATCGCCCCTAAACCATTTGCCTGACTAAAACTCGACGCAGACTCCCCTTCTACAAATTCTGGAAACTCGACCGTTGCGCCGATCCAGTATTCTCCCTGGCCCAGCGGCACGACGTGAATATCGTTGCCCGTAATCACAGGCTGAAACGTGCGATCGCCCATTGGTTTCCCCAGTTTCACCCGCATCGCCTGTCCCAAAACGGGGCGGATGTCGATCTGGGGGAGGGGCAGCGCGTCGAGTAGCGGTGTAGTTCCCAGCCCGGAGGCGATCACCACCCAATCGGCCAAGAGGCGATCGCCCTGCACGGTTCGCACGCCCACGCAGCGCCGCCCCGTCGCATCGGCAAATTCTAGCGATGCAACCGGACTCAAAAAATCAAACTGCACGCCGCGCTGTGCGGCCGCTGCCACCAGCGCACGGGTCAAGGCCGTCGGATCAATCTGGCAGTCCTGTGGCGAATAGATGCCCGCTGTGACTGCATTCAGAGAAACCTGAGGACAGCGATCGCCCACCTGAACCGGGGCCCAATGCTCCAGCGTCCAGCCCTGCTCCTGACGGAGGCGGATCAGCGCGTCCCATTTCGATAAATCTGCTTCGTAGGACAGGAGCAAAATGCCCTGCCGATTCACGGGCACTCGCTGCCCGGTCAATTCCTCTAGCTCAGGGAGCCACTGCTGATAACGGCGGAGGCTGGTTTGTCGCAGGTTCCAGGCGCGACCCCTAGCTTTCTGGCTAATCGCGCCCATCAGCACGCCCAGTGCGGCCCCCGTCGAGGCGCGGGCAGGGAGCTGGCGATCGACTACGGTAATCGCCAGACCATTCACCTGGCTTAGCTCGTAGGCAATCGCCGCCCCCACCACTCCGCAGCCCACGATCACCACGCGGCTTTCGTCGGTTGGCACAATCCTACCTGCCTATGAGGGTTTAGCTGGATTATCCTAACCGTCCTGCGTCGTTGGCATCAGATCCAGAAACACCTGAAAATCGCGCAGCGCCTCGTTATAATTCAGCAGCGCCTTTTGAGAGTCGCCCGTCTGGGTCGCTTCGTCGATGGCGATCAGATGACCAAACACGGCCTTGGCGGCATCCAGCGCAGCGGGCTGAGCTTTCTTGGGTTCCAGCAACCGGGCCAGACGGGTCATCTTCGTCCGCAGTTCACCCAGCGGCCCATGAATGAAGGTCTGCACGTCCACCCACTGCTTCTTTTGCACCAGCGGGGGAATTTCCTGCATCCGCACCCGCAGTGCGTCCACATCGCTCACGTATTTTTCAATTTGCGCCAGTTGTTCAGGTGAATAAAGTGGCCCTTTGGCAACGGGGGCGCTGCTACAGCCAATGGACAGGACGGCGATCGCCACCAACACCAAACTGAGGACGCTTCGATACCACTTTTTCATAGATTCCACTCTATTACTTGCCCAATATTTGCCAACGGATTACCCCAGAATACATCAGCCAATGGCGGGATAGTCGCGACATCCCGATAGACTGAACACTGGCTCCGGTAAAGCACTATAAACCACAAGGGGACGAGTGGGAAGGGTTTCGCAGGACGAGAGGGCACTGAATCTGACCGGAACCCTGTGCGTTCCCAAACGGCAATCGAAAATCCAAAATCCAGAATCCAGAATCCAAACAAGTATTTACGCACTTGCGATAAGTTTGCTGGGTTCTGGACGATTTCTCGCGGACGCAGCCCGCGAGAAATCGTCCAACTGCGTAGGTTCTACCAAAATCCAAAACAGAGCGATGAACATGGGAGAGTCTTCAAGAGGGCGGGGGCTATTTGTGGGTCTAACGACGCTCGATCTGATTTACCAGGTCGAGGCCGTGCCCGCCAGCAATCAGAAAGTCGTGGCCCAGGATGTGGCGATCGCCGCTGGGGGCCCCGCAACCAATGCAGCCGTAACCTTTGCCCACCTGGGCGGAGACGCGCTGCTGCTGAGCAGCTTGGGACAGCACCCCATGACTGGGTTAATTCGGGCAGACTTGGCAACTTGGGGGGTGCAGCACCGCGACCTTGACCCAGAGCGGCAGGCCTCGCCAGCGGTGTCGTCCATTTTGGTGACAGCGGCGACGGGCGATCGCGCGGTGGTATCGCGGAATGCCGTGGGGGCACAGGTGGCGGGCGATCGCCTTCCAGCCGACCTGATGCAAGCCCTGAAAGAGCGCAGGTTTGACGTGGTACTGATCGACGGACACCAGATGGCAATTAGCGAGGCGATCGCCCAGCAGTCAAGAGCCTTGGGCATTCCCGTGGTGGTCGATGGCGGTAGCTGGAAACCGGGCTTTGAGGCAGTCTTGCGCCACACGGACTATGCCATCTGCTCGGCCAACTTTTTGCCGCCGGGGTGCGACTCGGCGGATGTGCTGCCCTACCTGCGATCGCTCGGCATTGGCCAGGTCGCACGGACACACGGTTCCCAGCCCGTAGAATATCTCAAGGGCAAACAGGCGGGACGAGTAGCGGTTCCCACCATTTCCCCAGTAGACACGCTGGGCGCGGGCGACATCTTTCACGGCGCATTCTGCCACTTTATTTTGCAACTGGGATTCGAGGCGGCGATCGCCCAAGCAGCCCAAGTCGCTGCCCTCGCCTGCCAATCCTTTGGCCCGCGTCACTGGATGGAAGCACCGCCGCACCAGAAGAACCCCGGCTTCCTCAAATCGGACTGATCGCAAAGGAATGATTGCAAAAAGACCGCCTGAGACTAATCCACATTCAGAACTGGCGGCGCAGCGGGTTTGTTCCATTCCGTTTCTGCGGGCGGCGACACTCGCACCCAGGAGATGCCCATTACCAGCCCCAAAAAGATTCCCAGCATCAGCATCCAAATATGAGACGGGTCTAGCGAACACAGCAGGCGGCGATCGCCACTGTACACTTGAACCGACCATCCTCCATCTGTCACTTGATCGGGCAGATTCTTCATCGCAATCACCTTTGGTAAAAAGAGGGCAGAACGAGTGAGGGCAGACGCAGAAAACACCAGTCACCATCGCGTCTATTCCCCAGACTAGATATAAATTCAATTCATGAAAAGAGGTTTTGTATATAGCCTTGCTTTATGTCTGATAACGCCTGCTTAAGCTTTAGTTCAGAATTGGGCAAACCCGTGCCCTATAATTGACGAGCCGTTCTATGCTGATGCAGTAGCGGCTTGCAGTAGCGACTTGCAGTAGCGGCTTGCCGTAGCAGCTTGCAGTAGCGGCGAAAACGCTCGCCCATGCCCAAAAAACGCGAAAGGAGACGTTGTGATCCAGGCAAACCCTGCGGAATTGATAGATGGCCATCCCTTGGAAGACCTATTGGCGATCGCCCGTGCGTTGGGCTGGGGTGCAGCAAAAATTCTGCGGGCGTATTATCGGGGGGAACCGTTTCAGGATGGCACGGCCCGCAATCTCGATATCCAGAACGAAAAAGACGGCCCGGTGACCGCAGCCGATCTGGCAGTGAACAGCTTCGTACTCGGCAGACTGCACGATTTGCTGGGCGATGAGCAGTTCGGCTATCTCAGCGAAGAAACCTACAAGTCCCAAGCCTCTGCCGCGCCGTTCCCCCAAGACTGGGTGTGGATTCTCGATCCACTCGACGGCACGCGAGATTTCATTGACAAAACGGGGGAATATGCCTTTCACCTGGCGCTGGCCTATCGCGGTCGCCCGGTGCTGTCGGTGGTCACCTGCCCAGAGCTAGAGCGGCAGTATTTCGCCACCCTTGGCGGTGGGGCATTTGTGGAAACGCCCGATGGAAAGGTGGAGCGGTTGCAGGTGTCAGCGTGCGATCGCCCTGCCGATTTGGTCGTGGTGGTCAGCCGCACCCACCGCGACGGACGGCTGAATGCCCTGCTGCAAAAGCTGCCCTGCCAAAACCAGCTCTCCGTAGGCAGCGTCGGCGGCAAAATCGCCGCGCTGGTCGATCGCCGAGCCGACCTCTACATCTCGCTCTCCGGCAAGTCTGCCCCCAAGGATTGGGACATGGCCGCCCCCGAACTCATCCTCACCGAGGCAGGCGGCAAATTTACCCACTTCAGCGGCGAACCCTTGCGGTATAACACGGGCGATGTCAACCAGTGGGGCGGGCTGATGGCCTCCAACGGTCGCTGCCACGAAGCCCTCTGCGCCGAAGCCACTCGCATCCTGGCAGAAATCGACGGTCTCTCCTGAACCCCGCTGCTACGCAGAATCTTCACAGTCCTGACACCTGCCATTACAGAAGCTTTGCCCCCGATCCCCTGTTTTCGCCAGAAGATCGATCTGTAGGGGCGGAACCTGGGTTTACTAAGGCTAGGAAAACCGTTCCTATCACACGGATCTGGTCAGAATTCAGCAGCAGAGGTTCACTACATGGTTTGGGCGCTTCCTGGTCGCGCCAGCGTCTCTACGCAAGCGCTGGTCGATCGAATTTTGTCTTCGGGGCAAATGACCCGCAAAGAGCATCTCCAGCTTGCCGCCACGATCCTGTCCGATCAGCGCTTGACCCAAGCGGAGCGCTATCACATTAGCCGCGTGTTTGACGAGTTGCAAGCCGGCCGCGTGATGCTGGTCGATTAGACGCTAAATCGGATCTGGATAGGAACTGGATAGGAATTGGATTGGGGACTGAGTTTCGGGCTGGATTGGGGACTGGATTGAGGATTGAGTTACAGGCTGGATTGGGCGATCGCCCAACGCAAGTTATCCCCCGTTCCAAGCCGCCCTATGGCGGATCAGCAGCAGGCCAACGGGTTGCTTCTGCTAAGCTCTGGGTGTAGGTTTATCGTTTCCGTCATTCCGAGGGTTTTGGCGCTGTGCCCCACGCATCATCCGTCCCCATGCCACCAGTCACCCTCATCGTGACGCAGCGTGAGCGATTTAGCCCCAGCCAAGTGTCGTTGGACAGCCTGCTAGCCAGCTATGGCGATTACCCGTTTCGGCTGATTTATGTAGACGGCAACTCGCCTACCCCGGTACGCCACTACCTGGAACGCCAGGCCGCTACCTATCCCTGGATGATGCTGATTCGTCGGGAGCGATACTTGCGGTCGAACGAGGCGCGAAACCTAGCGCTGCCGTGGGTGGAGCGTCCAGAATACGTCGTGTTTTTGGATAATGACGTGGTGGTGCAGCCGGGATGGTTGCGATCGCTCGTTTTGGCGGCCGAGGCAGAACACGCTGCCATCACTGCGCCGCTCATTTTGCAAGGCAATCCCCATTCCGACAGGCTAGAGATTCACGTCGCGGGTATTGCCACCCGGTTTCACCCCCGTCGCTGGGGCAAGCGCTGGTTCGAGCAAAAGCAACTGATGGCGGGCGTGCCGCTCGCTCAGGCAGAACCCCAACTGCGGCGACAGGAGGTGGATTCAGCCGAGTTTCACTGCCTGATGGTGCGCTGGGATGTGCTGCAACGGGTGCGGCTGGATGAACGGTTCGACAGCCTCGCCAGCCACACGGATGTATCCTTTCAGGTGGCAGCGCTGGGCGGTAGGCATATTCTGGAGCCATCTGCCCGCGTGATTTTTTTGAACCCGGAGCTAGTGCCCCAGTTTGACGCAACAGACTTGCCGTTTTACCGATTCAAATGGAGCGAGGGCTACACGGCGCGAAACTTTGCCCATGCGGTGCGGAAATGGGGGCTGGCGGCGGATGACCCCAGCATTGGGTCGATCTGGCGGTGGGTGATCAAGAATCGGCAGATTCCAGCACGGCTATCGGTGCAGGACGGGAGTTTGGAAGAGCGGCTGTTGACGCTGTGTGGCGATCGCCGCTGTCCTGGCTGGCTGCGAATGGCGATCGAGGGCTGGGTGCTGCGGGCGAACTTCCCATTAGAGGGCTTCCCGGTCGCCAAGCCAAACGCGAGCGTGTCGCGAACAGATCAAACGGGGCAAACTCAAACGGGGCAAACTCAAACTTACCAAACTTATCAAACTTAAACTTGCCAAACTTGTCTAGACAACCATTCCAGGGTCAACGGTTCAACTCGGTAAGTTATCTTATTTTTCCTTTCTCATGCCTCCGCTGGTTTCGGTCGTCGTCACTGCCTTTAACCAGGCGCGGTTTCTGGAAGATGCCGTGAACAGTGTGCTGCGGCAGGATTACGACAATATCGAGTGCTGGATTATCAACGATGGCTCGACCGATGGCACAGAGGCGATCGCCCAAGGTCTGATGCAGCAAGATACGCGAGTTCATTACCAGTCGCAACCCAACGGCGGCGTATCGGCGGCTCGCAACCTGGGGGCGCGGTGTGCCCGTGGCGAGTGGGTGCAGTTTTTGGATGGGGACGACTGGCTTGCGTCGGATAAGCTATCGCGCCAGCTTGCGGCGGTGGACGGGAAGCACCCCGATCGGCTGGTAATTTACTCCGACTATGAGCGGGTGGAGCGATCGGGACTGCGCCAGCGCTGTGAAATTGGCTCACAGCCTCCAGAAGCCCTGGCGCGGCGATTGCTGATTTGCCCCGATCGCCTGGCCGACACCCCCTTTCCACTGCTGCAACAGGCCATGCTGCTACATCGGTCGGTGCTGGCTCAGTTCTCGTTTGACGAAACCCTGCGGGCCTGCGAGGATCGAGCCTTTGGGCTGGCGCTGCTGCGGGGCGGGGTGCGGTTGGTGTACGTGCCGATGGTGGCGGCGTTTTATCGACAGCATGGGGCAAACCTGACGCAAAACGCCAGGATACTGCGGCAGTCCTACGCAGCGCTATTTCGCTGGGTGGGCGATCGCCATCCTGACCTGCTTCCCGACTGCCAGCGCAGCCTTTATTTCTTACTCGACGCAACCCTGGAGGCTGGAGAATATAACCTGTTTCGAGCGATCGCCCCGCTGGTGCAGTTTTCAAGTCAGGCAGCCCTGCTTGAGGAACCGCTGCGGCTATTGGGCGGAACGCTGCCAGTCCGCTCCCATCAGGACTTGCGGCTGGCCGTAGCGCTGCGACGACTGCTGCCTGCCCGCTGGCTCTATCCCCACCGGCGCGGCCCCAGGCTGCGATCGCTCCTAGCACGATTTGGGAAGTGACAGAATGCTGGAGGGTCGCTCCATCAGCCCACGATTCCCCGCTTTCCCACACCCTCTTTGTCCCTCAGCTTTAGCCACAGCACCGCACCCAGCGTCACCAGCAGCAGCGGCAGCGCGGCATAGTTCACCACGGCCCAGCCGAAGCCGTTGAGCAGGTGTCCTGATAGGAACGTAAAGCCTGCCACCGCGCCAAACATCAGGAAATCGTGGGCGGCTTGCGTTTTTGCTTTTTCGGCGGGCGTATAGGTTTCGGTGAGCAGCGTGGTGGAGCCGACAAACATGAAATTCCAGCCCAGCCCCAGCACCGTGAGCGCAATCAGGAAATGGGGGAGCGTCACGCCGGAGAGGGCGATCGCCACGCTAGCGAGATTCAGCACGACTCCTGCAAGGATAATATTGAGAACGCCAAATCTCGCGATTAGGAATCCGGTGAAGAACGACGGCGCGAACATACCCAAGACGTGCCACTGAATGACGGAGGCCGCTGAATGGAACGAATGATTCATCCCCGTCATGGCAAGCGGTGTGGCCGTCATTAGCAGCGCCATCACGCCATAGCCGACGCTGCTGCCCAAGGCTGCGACGATGAACACAGGCTGTCGCAAAATCTGTGCAAGGCTTCGGCCTTCGGATTTTGAGGGCGATCGCCCTGCTACTGCAATGTCTTTGTGCATGACCGGACGTTGCACAACTGGGAGCCTGATGCCGATCAGCAGCAGCAGGATTAGGACTTGTAGACCCACAATCGACAGCAGCGATCCGGCAAATTCTGCCTGGGCGATCGCATCCTTTGCCACGCTAGCCAGATTGGGGCCCAGCACCGCCGCAATTACGCCGCCCGCCACCACCAGCGAAATCGCCTGCGCCCGAAATGACTCGCTGGCGGCCTCTGCTGCCGCGAACCGATAGAACCCCGAAAACCCGCTAAACACACCCATCAAAACAGTTCCCGCACAAAACAGCGGAAAGCTCCGGATCAGCACCGCCGCCACCGCCAGCCCAATCCCGACGATGCCAATCAGCGTGCCCACTGCAAACCCAAAGCGCCTGCCCCGCCGCTGCATCAGCATCGATGCGGGAATCGTGGCCAGCATCACCGCCACCTGCATCACCGCCAGCGGCAGCGTCGCCAGCGAGGCATCGGCCACCAGCGCCCTGCCCACCAGCGCTGCCACAGTAAACAGCACGGTCATGCTAGTCATGGCGAGGGCCTGACACAGCGCCAGCAACGCTACATTCTGCCTTTCGCGGGTCATCGGCGGTTCATGGCGCATGGACGGATGGCAACCTGAAATGCCGCATTGTCCGCTGAATCCTCAGGCGGCCACTTCCCCCAGTTGGGCTAGTCCTGGGCAAATTGGGGGCGCGTATGTGCAAGCATTACGGAAACCTGAAAACATTGTGTACTGAAAGTTTCCAGCATTGCCCAATGTGCTAAATTCCTCAGCGAAAGGAACTCTTGACATCGAGGAGTGAAACGGTATGGTGCAACGAGTAACGCCGACGGACAAGTTTCTCAGCTACGGCGGATTGGTTGCAGGGGTAGCGGGGCTGCTGGGCACAAGCGTCTTCGCCCCGCTGGCGGCTCAGGCGATCGCCCCATCAACCGACTCCTTGGATGAATCCGGTCTGAAGGAATCGGCAGGTCTGCTGGCTCAAGCTCCAATCGCCCAGGCAACCGATGTCCAGGTTTTCGAGCGGCCCAGCTACGTCAACACCTGTCGCAACAGCGGCGCGAATACGTTAGCCGTTTACACCAGCACCGCCCAGGGCACCGTCGTCCGACAGCTTCAGCCCTACACCCGCATTACGCTGACGGGCGTGCTGGGGGATGGGGTCGTCCAGATTCGTGAACCTGCGGTGGGCTGGGTGCGTTCGGCGACGCTGCTGATCAACTGCGACGCGCGTCCCCCCGTTGACCCTGTGGGCCAGTGCTATCAGGTGACGCAGCCCGAACTGGTGGTGCGCTCGGCTCCCTACGGCACGATTCTGTCTAGCGTGTTGAGTGGCGATCGCATTTACGGCACCAATCCCGTTCAGCGTCAAACAACGGCTGATGGCCGCATCTGGCAGCGCGTCTATTATCGCGGCACAACGAACCTCGGCTGGGTTGCTGAAACCGGAACAGGTGGCATTGGGATCAACTTCGTGCGATGCCCGTAGCGATGCCCGTAGGTTAAACAAGGGTGGGGGGACGGCGTGCATCCTGCGTTTGTAGCCCCCACCCTGAATCCTTCTCCCAAAGAGCGAGGGACTTTAACCCCACTGCCTTATCACCCCGTCACCCTCTCCAGCACTGCCCGCAGCGCGATCGCCATTGGGTCAAGGCTATACCGGGCTACGCAGCGATCGCGGGCCCGCTGTCCCTTGTGCGTTGCTTCATCGGGATGGGCCAGGATGTGCCGAAGCTGGGCAGCAAGCTGGGCAGGCGAGTCGGGGTCTGCCAAATAGCCCGTGTCGCCCAGGATATCGGGAATATCGCCAACGCGAGTCGCGAGGACGGGCTTGCCCATCGCCATGCCGTCGGTCAGCTTCAGCGGAAACTGGGCGCGGGCGATCGCCGTGTCGCGCTGGGGCACGACGACCACATCGGCGGCCGCCAGCACGGCGGGCATTTCCGCTAACGGCGTTTTGGGCAGCGAGATCATCCACCGACCCCAGCGCGATCGCAACTGCTCATCATAGTCGTCATAAGGGTTGCCGCCCACGATTACCAGCCGCGCCGCAGGGTGGTTCAATTCTTCTAGCGCCAGGAGCAAGTCTTCTAGCCCTTTGTGCGGACGCGGCGCACCGGGAAACATCAGCACCCAAACGTCCGACAGTCCGAGCCGCCGACGGCTGGCCGCCGCATCCTGTCGCGCTGGGTCAAACAGGGACGTATCTTTGCCGTTGGGCAGATATACGCCGCCAAACCGCCGCTGCAAAAAGGTGGTGTCCACCGTCAGTCCGTCGGCCCAGGGCACGGCCCGCTCTAGCCAGCGAAGGTAAAGGGGATGATCGGGCGATCGCAACGCCCCACCCGGTTTCAGCAGATCTCGCGCTAATTGCCGGGGGCCAGGTCGATAGCGCCAGTCGTCGCCACCGTGCCAGCTTAGCTCCCAGTCGTCCATGTCCAACAGCAGCGGCCGCCGCACTTGCAGCCGTCGCAGCAGCCCCAGTCCAAAGCTAGTGGGCTTGGGCTTCACGGCATAAAGGACATCGCCCGTCAGGTGGGACAAAACCCGCCGCGCCGTGCCCAAGATCGCGGGATAGCTTGCACCCGGAAACGCCAGCACCTCCATCCCGCCAGGCGGCTCCGTATACAGCGCCTCGCCAAACTGGAAGCCGACCAACTGCACGCCACAGCCCAGGGTTTGCAACACCTGCGCCAGCAACAACGCCCGCACTGCCCCGCCCCCCGACCAGTCGCTGACCACCAGCGACACGCTCAGTTCAGACAGCGGAGGGCGCGGAGGCATCGGCAGGGCTGCTTAAAACGGCGCGACAGGCTTCTACGCTGTCTCGGCGCTCCATC
The DNA here is from genome assembly GCF_032705245.1 of Thermoleptolyngbya oregonensis NK1-22. Classification (GTDB taxonomy): domain Bacteria; phylum Cyanobacteriota; class Cyanobacteriia; order Elainellales; family Elainellaceae; genus Thermoleptolyngbya; species Thermoleptolyngbya sichuanensis. The sequence goes on along the minus strand of NZ_CP053540.1, from coordinate 3,789,491 downwards.
GCGGCCACCAGTCGGTCATAGGCAGCGCGATGAGTTTCCAACATATTTTTTGCCTGGAGCGTGGCCCAGCGTTCCTTGAGGGCCGCTTCGGCGGGCGATCGCCGCAAGGCATTCCACAGCGCATACAGCGTCTGGCGATCGTTGCCGCCGCCCTCGGCATTGCCATAGACCAGCGTTTCCGCCGCAATCCCCGCCATCCAGACGGTACAGTAGCGATCGATTTGCTGGGCCGACAGTTTACCCTGCGACAGTTCTGCGTCTAGCTGGGTCGTATCAAAGCTCACGCCGCCCGCGCCGGGTTGCCCCTGCCGCAGCGCTTCCCAGGCGCTCAGCGTGTAGCCCGTGATGGGAATGTCGAGATGGTGCGCCACCAGAAAATGCCCCGCCTCATGCCGCAGCACCCGCGCCCGGTGTTCGGGCGAAAAGCCCGCTACCCAGTCCAGCAGCAGCGTCCCGCCCCGTCCCTGCCAAGTCAGCGTGTCTAGCGTCGCCGCACCCAGCAGCCCTCCAGCGGCGATCGCCGTCACCAGCGGCGACACATGAATCACTGGCCCCAGCAGGCTCAGCATCGTAAACGCAAAGACCGTAACCGCGATCAGGTTCAGCGCAGACTGATTCATGAACACTCAAGCAAGCAAACAACAACCGGAGGCAGCAATAATTCACCCTCCCTTTCCCATCATCGCATCATCCCCCTTCGTTCTTGCCTCTTCGTTCTTCGTTCTTCGTTCTTCCCTCTTCCCCCTTCCCTCTTCCCCTCAGCTCCAAACCACCCCACCCCCACCACATCCCTCCATCCCGGAAAACACCGCCTGCGAAGCCCGCCATGTCTCAAGCTGACGGCGATATTGCACCAACTGGGCGCGATATTCTGGCGAAATGCTGGGAGAGCCAATCATTGGGCCAATCACTCGCAGTGCCTCGGCCCAGTCGTTGCTGCAAATCGACCCCTGAAACGCGGCATAGAGCTGCTCAAAGCTAATGTCTTGGGCTTCGGGCGCAAAGACGATGGTGCGCTCAGCGGGCTGATCCGACCAGATGGGCTGGGCGCTGCTCTGGCAACTGGGCAGGTTGGCGTAGACCGCTCGCACGGCCCGCAAGTCTTCAAGCTGGCGGCGATATTCGACCAATTGCTGACGCGATTCTGGTGTGATGCCTGCCGAGGCGATAAGAGGGGCGATCGCCCTGAGTGCCCCGTTCCAGTCGTTGCTGCACACCGACAGTTGCAGGTTGCGATACAGTTCCTCAGCCCGCAGGTTGACAGGCGACTGTGCCGCCTCTGCCGCCTCGCCCAGCGCCCCCACGGCCAGCGCCGGAGCCACCATCGTCAGGGAATAGATTGCTTTTTTCATGCCACGCTCATCCAGAAGCTTTGAGAAAGTTGAATCGGACATCCGTCCAAATATCTCAACTTCCACCAGGGCGATCGCGCATCCGGAAGAAGCATGAGCGACTCCTTACAACAGCCCCCCTCGGACATCAGCCCGATTGGTGAAGCAGCAAGCGGGTATGTGGCAGTTTATCCGTCTGCATCAAGCAAGTGCCCCGTAGAACAAGACTTAAATCTTTACTAGATTCCTGTGGATCTGGATGATTTGTTTAGAATCCTGATGGTGATTCTTGTGCTTGAATACTTGTGCTTGAATAAACGAGGGATTTTTTAGCGGGATGTAGCCCTGATGAAAGCGATCGCCATTTACCACAACAAAGGTGGAGTCGGAAAAACCACCACGGCTGTTAACCTGGCTGCTGCCTTTACCAATAAGGGCAAGAAGGTATTGCTGGTGGATATTGATGCCCAGGCCAACTCCACCTTTGCGACGGGCCTGATCAAGTTTCAGTTTGAAGAAGAGGACAACCTCAAAGACCGAAATATTTTTCACATCATTAGCGCCGGGGATTTCAACTTCATTCCGGAAATTGTCCGTCGCTCCAATGGGTTCAACACGCCAGAAATCGATGTCATTCCTTCACACATTACGCTAATCGATGAACAACAGCGCCTGACTCGCATTGCCGCCAGTCGTCTCCGCCTGAATATGAAGCTCCAGCAAGTAGAAGACGACTACGACATTGTGATTATTGATGCGCCGCCCTCCCGTGACCTCTACGCAGAAATTGCGCTAATTGCGGCTGATTATTTGATTATTCCGTCTGATTTGAAGCCCTTTGCGAACCAGGGCTTGAACAATGTCAAGAACTTCGTCAGTGAGGTAAATGAAACACGGTCTAGCATCGGCAAGAAGCCACTCAATGTCTTAGGGGTTTTGCCTTCTAAGGTGTTAACGAATAATCGTTACTTGGAGCATGTCTTTCCCCGGCAGCGGGAAGCGGTGGTGCAGCGGTATGGGCTGCCGCTGCTAGATACCGTCATCTATGAGCGGATCGCCTTGTCTAACTGCGTGAACAATACCTTGACGATGGGAAACCTAGAGATTCCAGACCCCAAGTCTATTTTTGAATTTGATGCAGATTCCGAGTCGGTGAAGGAGTTCAGGAACCTTTCCTACGAAGTGATGCAAAAAATTGGGGACTAGGGGATGAGCGAATATTATCTGGTGGATGTCAAAAGTATTACCTCGAAGGTGCCCCGCTCTCAGTTTGCTGTAGATGAAATCGAAGCGCTGGCTAAGAGCATTTTGGCGGCGGGTGGTTTGCTGTCTCCCATTCTGCTGAAGCAGACGGGGGCAGAAAGCTATGAGGTGCTAGCGGGCGATCGCGAGTATTATGCCGCTGTGCGGGCCCGAGAAATCAACCCCCGCGAAGCCGAGATGGTGAATGCGTTTGTGGTGCCGGAGGAGGTGTCAGACGCTGCGGTTGAACAATTTGAACAATCTAGAGCGCTGCATCCGTCTCCGCCTTCAGTGCCCAGCCCCGACACGCAAACGCCTACCCTTGCCTCTTTTAGCTATATGGATCAACGAGTCACTAATCTAGAAGCGCGACTGGATGCTGCAATTCAAGACATAAAACAAACCCAGCAGCGAGACATACAGCGATTGGAACAACACCTCCAGGCACTCCAGCAGCAGATTCCTCAGAGGGTAGAGCCGCTGGAAACCTTCAATACCGCCTCTCCAGCAACCCTGATGCAGAAGCTGGCGATCGCTGGTATTCGAGGTAAAACGGCTGACACACTCATCAAAAACATTGAAAAAGCTCGTGCCAAAGCGCCCTTCACCTCATTTTCGGATGTGGTCAAACGGGTCGAGAAGCTGGGCGATAAGCGAATGCTGAGCATTCTAGATGCATGGAACAGAGTCTTCTAAGGGAGAATGGATTCAGCCTTCCCCTCATAGTTTTTTTGTTAGCTAGGAGGTGCTGATAGCTGGCAGCTATCTCGAAGAATAGTGCTGCTCTATCCAAATTCTGACTTCGCGTTCGGAAGCGCAAGTGATTTTAGATTGAGTGTGCGGATCGTAGATTTGCCAGAGGCTTGAGCCAGTCTTTTGCGGAATTTCTCGAATGATTGGCTCTGAGCTTCCTGATAAGTGATTAACCCAACTTGAAACCAGTTCTAACCAACGATTTTGAGTTGAACGATTCGGATTTTCGAGATGAGATGCGGCGCTGATCGAAGGAGCCTGGGATGAGGAAGTGGGAGAAGCTTCAGAAATATTCATACGGCTTGGAGAAGGGAAAGGGGTTCACAGTTCCAAGCTTCGCTAATTCAAAGTCATTTGATAAGGTACAGATTTTCAAACTTTAACTGGTACAGTTATTGGAGACCGAAAACCGTACTACCTGTTTTGAGCCAAACTGTACCGGGTGAAAACGGGGGCGATCGCCTATAGTGCATCTATAGTGCTTTCGTAGCGGTTATTTTGCGCCGCTCTGCGCCTGTGAAAATTCCCCTCGATCGGCGATCGCCCCAGCCCGTCTACCTACAAATTCGCCAGCGCATCCATCGCCTGATTCAGTCGGGAACGCTGCAACCGGGCGATCGCCTGCCCTCCATCCGCAGCCTGGCCGAAGCAGCCCAGGTCAACAAGCTCACGGTTATCGAAGCCTACAGCGTGCTAGAAGCAGACGGACTGATCTACGCCCGCCCTGGCTCTGGCTATTTCGTTAGCGAACCGTCCGTCACCTCGCCGATTCCGCCGTCCCGCTTTGCCCCCTCTCAGGAAGTCATTATTCCTGACCAGGGCGAAATGTCTTACTTCGACATTTACATGGCCTCCGTGTCGGCGCTGCATCAGGATGGCGTGACGGTCTTCAGTTCCGGCTTTCCCCACCCCCACGACACAGACATTCTCCAGCGGGTGGCTCGTCGCGCCTTTAAGGAGATGGGGGCGCTGCTGTTTAACTATGACCTGCCGCAGGGACAATATCCCTTGCGAAAGCAAATTGCTCAACTGCTGGTGCAAAAGGGGCTAGATGCCTCGCCCGACCAGTTGATTGTCACCAATGGGTCTATGCAGGGACTATCGCTGGTGATGCAGGAAATTGTGCAGCCCGGTGACTGGGTCATTGTAGAAAGCCCGACTTTTCACGGCGCGTTGGCGGTTCTTCAGCAGCTTGGCGCACGGGTGATCGGCATTCCCATGACTCGCGACGGCATGAACCTCGACCTGCTAGCGCAATACCTCCACAGCCATCGTCCCCGGCTGATTTATACCATCAGCACGCTGCACAACCCGACGGGCATCACCACTGACCTCGCCCATCGCCAGCAGTTGCTCGACCTGGCCCGCCGCTACGATTGCCGCATTCTGGAAGACAACGCCTACGAAGGGCTGAACTTTGACCCCGTGCCGCCACCCATCAAGGCGCTGGATCAAGACGACCTTGTGATTTATGCAGGAACGTTTACCAAGACGCTGATGCCCGGTCTGCGGGTGGGCTATCTGGTCGCGACGGGGGATGACTATGGACGACTGCGGGAGCGCAAGATGCTGCATGACCTGTGTGTGTCTACGGCTTCGCAGGCGATTGTCAGCGAGTATTTGGCGACGGGCTACTATCGCCGCCATTTGGCGCAGTTGTGTACGCGCAATCTTCAGGGGCGTGGTGTCATGCTGAAGGCATTGGAGCAATACTTTCCTGCCGAGGCTTCCTGGACAGTGCCCACGGGGGGGCTGTTTCTCTGGGTGAAGTTGCCAGATCGCCTGCCGATGCAGTTGGTATGCAGCGAGGCAGCGGCCGAGGGCATTTTGGTCACACCCGGTTCTGCATTTTTCCCAAATTTGCAGGGCTACCCGGCAATGCGGCTGAATTTTTCCTTTGATGCAGAGGTAATTGAGCGGGGAATGGCAATCCTTGGACGCATCATGAAACGCCACTTGTCCACCTGAGCGGAACATTTCGGCGCAGTTTGGGCAACTCCGGCACTTTTGGAGCGCGATCGCCCGCCTTCTCCCCAAACCAAGCCGCCCTTAAAATGGAACAGTCACTATCCCTGGATAGCTCGCCCAAGATCCCCCAATCCAAAATCTGTAGGAGTTACGCAGTTGGACGATTTCTCGCGGGCGCAGCCCGCGAGAAATCGTCCAAAACTCAGAGAACTTAATCGCAAGTGCGTAAGTCCTAATCCAAAAACTAAAATCCAAAATCAGCAGCGCTACACCGGGAGAACAGCGATGGTTCAAATTCCTGAGAAATCCACCGTCATCTATCCCGAAACCGATGGGGAACCGATGGCAAACAACACAGAGCAGTTCACTTGGATTGTCACCATCAAGGAAAACCTGGAACTGCTGTTTGCAGACGATCCTAACGTGTTTGTGGCGGGCGACCTGCTGTGGTATCCCGTCGAAGGCGACAATACACTGCGTCAGGCTCCCGATGCGATGGTGGTGTTTGGGCGACCCAAAGGTCGGCGCGGCTGCTATCTTCAGTGGCGCGAAGCAAATCTGCCGCCTCAGGTGGTCTTTGAGATTTTATCGCCGGGGAATACGCTTAAAGAAATGGCGAAAAAGTTTCGCTTTTACGAGCAATACGGCGTGGAGGAGTATTACCTCTACGACCCGGACAAGATTGACTTGAGCGGATGGCTGCGATCGCCCGCCGGACGGCTCGACGTGATCGAGGAGATGGACGGCTGGGTTAGTCCGCGCTTGCAGATTCGGTTTGAACCCAGCGAGTCGGGCTCGCAGATTTTTCGCCCAGATGGGCAACCTTTTCTGACGTTTGTAGAACTGGAGATGCTACGACTTCAGGCCCAGCAGCAGGCCGAACAGGCCCAGCAGCAGGCCGAACAGGCCCAGCAGCGGGCTGAGCAGGCAGAGCGCCGCGCAGAACGACTTGCCGAGCGCTTGCGGGCCCTCGGCATTGATCCAGAATCTATTTAATAGCAATTAACAGCGGGTAGTGCCTTTTAGTAAAGGATGGAGGGAAAGATAGCCTCTTCCCGTTCTGCTGGCTTCTCTTTGACACGGCGATTGTAGTCATGAATAAACATCCAAATCGCACCGATTTGATTCTCAATCTTTTTGGAAAAGAACAACGTCTTCCTCACCAACCGAGAAATTCGCTGCCTCAGGGTGTTGTTCAGTCGTTCAATGTAGCTTGTCAAGTTGACATAAGCCTGGAGCCAGCGAGCCGAAACCTTGGCAGCCCTGGCGATACCCGCTAACGGAATTTTCTCCAACAGCAGTAGATCAACGAAAGATTGAGTGTCCTTGTCTGTCGGCTTCCACTGGGGGTTCTCGACAAACTGGCGCTTGCAGTCCCAGCACTTGTAGTTTTGCTAACCGCGCCGAGTGGTGCCGTTCTTGGAGATGTCATGGGACCCATAGGTTGGACAGGTCATCTCGATAGTTGTGGAGTCTACTCCCTCAAGCTCTCAAAATGCGATGGCGTTACTTTTGCTCTCGATCCTTTACGTTAATCCACTACCAATCTCAGATCTTTTCTGGAGAATAACGCCTGCTCAAATCGAGTGAATTTTTAATAACTTCTGCAACGGTTTTGCGTCCCAGCTTTGTTGCAAAACACACCAAATGATGACATTTCTACGCCAGATCTGACAACATCCTTAAGACCTGCACCTTCACCCAAAAGCCTGTTAGAAAATGCCAGTTGCATCTAGAAGCGTAGTCAACACCTGCGTCTAGATAAAACTTCACGTTTCGCCTTCAGGTCGTCGCCATGAACCAGCACGCTTTGTCCGCTGAGCCGCTCCATGTTTTGAATCACCTGCCCGATCGCCAGGGACTCTATGATCCGCAGTTTGAGCATGATGCCTGCGGTGTGGGCTTTGTGGTGCAGATGAAGGGGCAAAAATCCCACGACATTATTGAGCAAGCGCTGACGATTTTAATCAATCTGGATCACCGGGGCGCGTGTGGCTGCGAGAGCAATACGGGCGACGGCGCGGGAATTTTAATGCAAATTCCCCACAAGTTTTTGGAGAAAGTGGCAGCAGTCGAAGGCATTGCGCTGCCTGAACTGGGGCAGTATGGCGTGGGCATGACCTACACCTCGCCCGATCCAGAGCAGCGGCGGCGGGGAGAGGCGATCGCCGCTCAGATCATTGCCGAAGAAGGGCAAACGCTGCTGGGCTGGCGCGACGTGCCGACGGATAATTCATCCCTGGGCAACACCGCAAAGGCCAGCGAACCGTTTATGCGGCAACTGTTCATTCAGCGATCGCCCGATTTGACCGATGATCTGGCGTTCGAGCGCAAGCTATTTGTCATTCGCAAGCGCGTTCACAAAGCCATTCGCACTGCTGGTATCGATCCGTTCTGGTATCAGGCCAGCTTGTCGTGCCGCACGCTGGTCTATAAAGGGATGCTGATGCCGGAGCAGGTAGGCAAATACTATCCCGACCTGCATGATCCAGACATGGAGAGTGCGCTGGGTCTGGTGCATTCGCGCTTTAGTACCAACACGTTCCCAAGCTGGGAGCGATCGCACCCCTATCGCTACATCGCCCACAACGGCGAAATCAATACCCTGCGCGGCAACATCAACTGGATGCACGCCCGTCAAGCCTTGTTTGAGTCCGACCTGTTTGGGGATGACCTGAAAAAAGTCCCTAACCTGATCAACATCAACGGCAGTGACTCCGGAATCTTTGACAATACGCTGGAACTGCTGACCTTGGCCGGGCGATCGCTCCCCCACGCCGTCATGATGATGATTCCAGAACCCTGGACGGCCCACGAGTCCATGAGCCAGGACAAAAAGGCGTTTTACGAATACCACGCCTGCCTGATGGAACCCTGGGATGGCCCCGCCTCTATTGCCTTTACCGACGGCACGATGATGGGCGCAGTGCTGGATCGCAACGGGCTGCGTCCCTCCCGCTACTACGTCACGCACGATGACTTGGTGATCATGGCCTCGGAAGCGGGCGTGCTGCCCATCGAGCCAGAGCGCGTCGCCCACAAGGGTCGCCTCCAGCCCGGCCGCATGTTTCTGGTAGACATGAACCAGGGCCGCATCATTGCCGACGACGAGCTAAAGCAGCAAATCGTCACCCAGCAGCCCTACCGCGAGTGGCTGGATCGGTATCTGGTGGATCTGGCCAGTTTGCCCTCTGCAACCGAATCCCCCGCTGCTCTCCCTGCTGACCTCACTCGTCTGCAAACTGCCTTTGGCTACACCTTTGAAGACCTGCGGATGCTGCTGCTGCCGATGGCGCGGGACGGAGTGGAGGCGGTGGGCGCAATGGGCACGGATACGCCGCTATCGGTGCTGAGCGATCGCCCCAAGCTGCTCTACACCTACTTCAAGCAGTTGTTTGCCCAGGTAACGAATCCGCCCATCGACTCGATTCGTGAGGAAATCATTACCTCGGCTGAAACCACCATTGGTTCCGAGCGCAACCTGCTGGAACCCGTGCCGGAAAGCTGCCAGATGATCAAGCTGAAAACGCCGATTCTGACGAATGCGGAACTGGCAAAGCTCAAGGCGCAAGCAGACGGGCCGTTCCGCTCGGCCACGCTGCCGATGGTGTTTGACGCGCAGGCGGGCGCGGCCGGGCTGGAGCAGGCATTGGACGCGCTGTTTGCGGCGGCGGATGGGGCGATCGCCGCTGGAGCCAGTATTTTAATCCTGAGCGATCGCTCCGTCAGTGAAACTCAGGCCCCCATCCCGGCGCTGCTGGCAGTGGCGGGGCTGCACCACCACCTGATTCGCCAGGGCACGCGCACCCGCTGCGGCATCGTGCTGGAGTCGGGCGAACCTCGTGAGGTGCATCACTTTGCGACGCTGATCGGCTATGGCTGCGGCGCGATTAATCCCTATCTGGCGTTTGCGACCCTCCAGGGCATGATCGACGACGGGCTGCTGGTGGATGTAGACTACGCCACGGCCTGCAAAAATTACGTCAAGTCTGCCACCAAGGGCGTGATCAAAGTCGCGTCAAAAATTGGCATTTCCACCATCCAGAGCTATCGCGGGGCGCAGATTTTTGAGGCGATCGGGCTAAATCGTGCTGTGGTAGATCGCTACTTTAGCTGGACGGCTTCGCGTATCGAAGGCGTAGGCTTAGAGGTCATCGCTCAGGAAGCGATTTTGCGGCATCATCACGCCTTTGCAGAACGGACGACGGATAACGAAACGCTCGATGTTGGCGGCGAATATCAATGGCGAAAGGAGGGCGAAGCGCACCTGTTTAGCCCGCTGACGATTCACACGCTGCAACGGGCCGTGCGTGAGGGCAACTACGAGTTGTTCAAGCAGTATTCCGCCCTGGTGAATGAGCAAAATCAGCAATACTTCACGCTGCGTGGATTGCTGCAATTCAAGCCACGGCAGCCCGTGCCGATTGAGGAAGTGGAACCTGTGGAGGCGATTCTCCGGCGCTTCAAGACGGGCGCAATGAGCTACGGCTCCATTTCCAAGGAGGCGCACGAAACGCTGGCGATCGCCATGAACCGCATCGGCGGCAAGTCCAACACGGGCGAGGGCGGCGAAGACCCCGACCGCTATACCTGGACAAACGAGCGCGGCGATTCCAAAAACAGCGCCATTAAACAGGTGGCTTCGGGTCGCTTTGGCGTGACCAGTCTCTACCTGTCCCAGGCTAAGGAAATCCAGATCAAGATGGCTCAGGGCGCAAAACCGGGCGAGGGCGGGCAGCTTCCCGGCAAGAAGGTCTATCCCTGGATTGCCAAGGTGCGCCACTCCACCCCCGGTGTGGGGCTGATCTCGCCGCCGCCGCACCACGATATCTACTCCATCGAAGACCTGGCGGAACTGATCCACGACCTGAAAAATGCCAACCGCGAGGCCCGCATCAGCGTCAAGCTTGTGTCCGAAGTGGGCGTGGGCACGATCGCGGCAGGCGTGTCCAAGGCCCATGCCGATGTGGTGCTGATTTCTGGCTTCGACGGCGGCACGGGCGCATCGCCCCAGACCTCCATCAAGCACGCGGGCTTGCCGTGGGAACTGGGGCTGGCGGAAACCCATCAGACGCTGGTGCTAAACAACCTGCGATCGCGCATTGTGGTGGAAACCGACGGGCAGATGAAGACGGGTCGGGATGTGGTCATTGCTGCCCTGCTGGGAGCCGAGGAGTTTGGCTTTGCTACTGCGCCGCTGGTGACGCTGGGCTGCATCATGATGCGGGCCTGCCACCTCAACACCTGCCCGGTGGGGATTGCCACCCAAGACCCGCAGTTGCGCGAAAAGTTCACAGGCGACCCCCAGCACACGGTCAACTTCATGACCTTCATCGCCCAGGAAGTGCGGGAAATCATGGCGGAACTGGGCTTCCGCACGCTGAACGAAATGGTCGGACGGACGGATGTGCTGGAACCGCAGCAAGCCGTTGACCACTGGAAAGCCAGGGGGCTGGATTTCTCCAAGATCCTCTATCAGCCAGAAGTGGGGCCGGAAGTCGGGCGCTATTGCCAGATGCCGCAGGATCATGGGTTGGAAAAATCTCTCGACCTGACGATGCTGCTGGATCTCTGCCAGCCCGCCATCGAGCGGGGCGAACCCGTCCGCGCTACGCTGCCGATCAAAAACGTGAACCGCGTGGTCGGCACGATCCTCGGCAACGAAATCACCAAGCGCCATTGGGAAGGGCTGCCGGACGACACTGTGCATCTGCATTTCCAGGGCAGCGCAGGTCAGAGCCTCGGTGCGTTTGTGCCGCGCGGCGTGACGCTGGAACTGGAGGGCGACGCGAATGATTACCTGGGCAAGGGCCTCAGCGGCGGCAAGATTATTGTCTATCCACCTGCTGGTTCAACGTTTGTGGCGGAAGAAAACATTATCGTCGGGAATGTGGCGCTCTATGGAGCGACCGCTGGCGAACTGTATGCGCGGGGCATCGCGGGCGAACGCTTTGCCGTCCGCAACTCCGGCGTGACGGCGGTGGTGGAGGGCGTGGGCGACCACGGCTGCGAATACATGACGGGTGGCAAGGTGGTCGTGCTGGGCAGCACCGGGCGCAACTTCGCCGCAGGCATGAGCGGCGGCGTGGCCTACGTGCTAGACGAAGCGGGCGATTTTGCGACCCGCTGCAACACGGCAATGGTGGGGCTGGAAACCCTGGAGGACGCTGAAGAAATTAGCGACCTGCGCCAGTTGATTCAGCAGCACGCCGACTATACCCAGAGCGCCGTAGCTCAGCGGGTGCTGGCGGATTGGGACAACACTGTGCCGAAGTTCGTCAAGGTGATGCCCAATGACTATAAGCGCGTGCTGGAGGCGATCGCCGCTGCCCTGTCTTCTGGCCTCAGTGGCGACGATGCCCTGGCCGCCGCCTTCGAGCAAAACGCCCGCGATGTGGCCCGCGTGGGTGGCAGCTAAACCTTCTCTTTTGGGGTGGGTGCTACTCACCCCAAAAGGGGGCTAGGAACCGCTGGAGGCACTGGAAAGGACTGTAATCAGGGCGTTAACCGCTGGACTCAAATTAGAAAGAACGATGACAGAAGCTGTTGCAATGATGATCGTTGTCGCCATTCGCACCATGCCATCAGTTCCCTTCTGATAGACATCAAACTTGTAGTCCAGCTTTTCAAACTGGTTTTCCAGTTGTTCAAGCCGATTGTCAAGCTGCTCAAACTTTTGATTCACGTCATCTCGAAACAGAATGAATTCGTCTCGAAACTGAACCAGGGCATCTCGAATATCGCTATTGCTTGGATTATCCGGGACTTGCATGATTTCATTGCTGCGCTAGACCTAGCCTAACTCATTCCCTCAAAAGATCTAATCCGTCAAAACACCACTATGGGCAAACCAACCGGCTTTATCGAATTTCTCCGCGAAGCACCCACCGAACGCGAACCGGGCGATCGCATTCGCGACTGGAACGAGTTTCATAACCCCATGCCGGAGGAGCGGCTCCGCACCCAAGGGGCCCGCTGTATGGACTGCGGCATTCCCTTTTGCCATACGGGAATGCTGGTCAGCGGCATGGCCAGCGGCTGCCCCATCAACAATCTGATTCCCGAATGGAATGACCTGGTGTATCGCGGGCTGTGGCGCGAAGCCCTCGATCGCCTCCACAAGACCAACAATTTTCCTGAATTCACGGGGCGTGTCTGTCCTGCTCCCTGTGAGGGTTCCTGCGTGCTGGGCATCAACAATCCGCCCGTCACCATCAAAAACATCGAGTATTCCATCATCGAAAAGGGCTGGGAAGAAGGCTGGATCACGCCCAAGCCGCCCGCCCACCGCACCGGGAAAAAGGTGGCGATCGTTGGCTCTGGCCCGGCTGGACTGGCCGCCGCCGACCAGCTTAACCGCGCTGGCCACTGGGTGACAGTGTTTGAGCGGGCCGATCGCCCCGGTGGGCTGCTGATGTACGGCATCCCCAACATGAAGCTGGATAAGGAAAAGATCGTGCGGCGGCGGCTGGATCTGCTGGAAGCCGAGGGCATCGAGTTTGTCTGCAATACGGAAATCGGCAAAGACCTACCTGCTGAAGCGCTGCTGAAGGACTATGACGCGGTGCTGCTCTGCACAGGCGCAACGAAACCGCGCGATCTGCCGATTGAAGGGCGGAACCTGAATGGGATTCACTTTGCAATGGAGTTTCTCACGGAAAATACCCGTGCTGTTCTCGACAAACAACCCGGCAAAGACTACATTTCCGCAGCCGGAAAGGACGTGGTGATTATCGGCGGCGGGGACACGGGAACCGATTGTGTGGGAACGTCGATTCGCCACGGCTGTAACAGCCTGGTGCAGCTTGAGATCATGCCCAAACCCCCACAGGAACGCGCCGCCAACAACCCCTGGCCGGAATGGCCCAAGGTCTACAAAATGGACTATGGACAGGAGGAGGCGGCGGCCATGTTTGGGGCGGACCCACGCACGTATCTCACCACCACTACGAAGTTTGAAGGGGATGAAAACGGGAACGTAAAAGCGATTCATATTACGCAGGTGGAATGGACAAAGAACGACAAGGGTCAGTTTATTCCCCAACCCATCCCCGGCACGGAAAAAGTGCTGCCTGCCCAACTGGTGCTGCTGGCAATGGGATTTCTGGGGCCAGAGCAACCGCTGCTCGACTCCCTGGGCATCGAGCGTGATCCCCGTAGCAACATCAAAGCTGCCCACGGTCAGTTCACCACCAGCATTCCTGGCGTGTTTGCCGCAGGCGACTGTCGGCGCGGACAGAGCCTAATTGTCTGGGCGATCAACGAAGGGCGCGGCGCAGCGCGGGAGTGCGATCGCTACTTGATGGGCAGCACCGATCTACCGTGAAGCAGTAAAGCAGGAGAGGTCAGGCAGCTTAACGCCCGCAGCCTCTCCTGCTCCGCCTCCCCGCACTACTCACCAACCCACCAATTCCTATGAACACTCCCTCCCCTCGCACGGTCTATCACAACCTCCGTCTGCTGGAACAGGTCAACGCTGCCACCAGCGCCGTCTATCGCCAGCTTGCTCAGGAAGTCATTGCTGATCCGAACGTGGATCTGGCCTGGCGACAGGCGATCGCCAATCGGCTGCATCAGGCGAATCACCAGCTTGGGCAAAAAACCGTGAGTAAAGGCGACAGCTACTAGCCTGCGAAAGATTACGCAGTTGGACGATTTCTCGCGGGCTGCACCCGCGAGAAATCGTCCAAACCCCAGAAAACTTAATCGCAAGTTCGTAAGTCCTGAATGAGATGATGGGATCAGAAAATCAGGCAGGGGGAGAATGATGAGAGCCGTGTTCTGTTTCGTTGGGATGCCAATACTTCAGCACTCCGTCCCCCTGTCATCGCCTCTCCCCGTCGCCTCCTCCCTCCATCTGCCCCTCTCCACTCGCCGCCCGCGCATTGCGCCGCATCATCTCCGGCTTGATTCGCCGCAGCGCAGAAGCCGTCGTGCGATCGCCCCATTCTTCGTCCGAGATCTCGGCTAGTTCCGCCAGCGTCGGGTTGACGTGCCAGGGATAGGGATGAAACTCGGTCACGTCCGTCGGTTGGGCGAAGCGCTGATTCCAGGGGCATACGTCCTGGCAGATGTCGCAGCCTGCCACCCAGCCATCGAGCTTGTCGGCAATATCGTTGGGCAGTTCTGCGGCGCGATTTTCGATGGTGTGGTAGGCAATGCAGCGATTGGCATCGACCACAAAAGGTTCCACAATTGCGCCCGTGGGACAGGCCTCGATGCAGCGAGTGCAGCTTCCGCAGTGCTGCGTGTGGGGCGTATCGGCTGGCAGCGGCAGATTCGTCAGCACCTCACCCAAAAACACCCAGGAACCATACTCACGGGTAATCAGGTTGCTGTTTTTGGCAATCCAGCCTAGCCCGGCCCGCTCCGCCCAGACTTTATCTTGTATCGGGCCCGTATCAGCATAAAAGCGCGTCTGAATCCCGTCGCCCTGGGCCTCCAGCCAGCGACACAGCGCCTTTAGCTTTTTGTGCAAGACACGGTGATAGTCGCGCCCCCAGGCGTAGCGCGAGATTTTGGCCACTCCCGGCGCAGTTGACCGCATCTGATTCACGTAATAATTTAGCGCCACGCAGATCACAGACTGCACCTCCGGCAGGAGCTGCCGCACGTCCTGTCGTCGGGGGTTCGCCATCCACGCCATATCCGCGTGATAGCTCTGCGCCAGCCAGCGGTTCAGCCCCGCCGATTCCGCTGCGACAGTTGCGACAGAAGCAATGCCGACTTTGTGAAACCCCAACTCCAGCGCGGTCTGTTTCACCTGCACTGACGATACGGGTCTAGAACTAAGGGGCCTCACCTGGATCTAAACATCAAAACTCACTTTTATTGGGCATCGAGGCTAGAAAAGGTTGCTGCTGGCAAGTTGGGAACCAGAACTACGGTATCACCTTCAGTCTGAATTTCGTAGAACACTCGGCTCTCTCTAGAGGCGCAGCACAGCGGATCGCTGGGTTCGTAGCGATTAAACTGGGCACTCAGTCCGTCTGCACCAG
This sequence comes from Thermoleptolyngbya oregonensis NK1-22, assembly GCF_032705245.1. Taxonomy (GTDB): domain Bacteria; phylum Cyanobacteriota; class Cyanobacteriia; order Elainellales; family Elainellaceae; genus Thermoleptolyngbya; species Thermoleptolyngbya sichuanensis. The sequence goes on along the minus strand of NZ_CP053540.1, from coordinate 3,774,199 downwards.
ACAAATCCACGCTAAAGACGCTGCCATCCGTTCGGGAGTCCATCAGGATGGGCGACAGCGTGCCCACAAACGCACCTTTGTTAAACACAAACACCTGATAGCGGAGGGGGCGACACATCCCGTCAGCGTTGGCCATGCCTGTGATTACGGTTGTATCGTTGAAAACCTGAGCGGCTCCGGTCAGCGTCCAGCCCGCAGCCTCCACCAGCGCATCTTCGGGCAGCGTTGCCTGTCGAAATGATTGCGTACAATACTCCAGGTTGCTACCGCCCTCTGGCTGGGGAGCAGTGGGGACAGCACCAGGCTGGTTCCAGTTAGGCATATTTTCGTCCAGCCAGGAGCCGCTGGGGTCGGGTGGAGGGGTTTGGGCGATTCGCGAAGCGATCCCTGCGGGAATCCCCCCCGATAGCCCAGTCACCCAAGCCAGAAATACAGCGCTAAAAAGGGAAGTAGAACGACGCATAGGGTTAGTTTTTACAAGAATTTACTTACAAGAATTTTCAAAGGGAGTTTGAACGGAAATTAAGCAGGAATCTGATGTCAGCTAAGACGACAGCGGCATGAAAGCTGGCTTTGCTGATGTCGATACCTAAACCAATCGTGGATGTCATCGGAGCACTCCTGAGGGAGGGGCGATTGCACTCCCGGTGCTATCCGTGTCGATCCGGGTTGGTTCATGACGCTGAACACCCGTTATATTGTCCAGTCTGCCGTTGGCAATCTAAACTGAGGGCAGGAGGCTCTTTAATCTAGGCAGCGAGCTTTGAGCTTGAGGGCGTGTCCAGAGTCACTCCTGCTACTTCCATCCAAAATACAAGGGCGTGTTTTAAAGCCCTTCGATCCCCCCTAGCCCCCCTTAAAACCTTAAGAAGGGGGGAACTGAGCCGAACCACTCCGGAAGTCTCCCTTATTTCTAGCGAAGCGGCGCGTAAGCGCGGGGATTTAGGGGATCGACTCAAGGCAATCAACGACCTAGAAAGTTTTAAGACACTGCCTAGTGGGTTGCGCTGCCTACAGGCTGATTTTCGGGATGGGGGGTGGAAAGCTGTCCCCCTGGCTCATGCTCGACTACGAACACGTTGGAGTAAAGGTTAGCAATGATCTGTTGCCCCTGCTGTGTCAGTGAAAGATACTTTAGACCATCTTTCACATAGGGATAGACTCCGTTCCAATAGAACTTAGGATAGTTTGCCCGTAGGTCACCCGGATGGCGATAGCCCAAGGCCTTATTTACGCCTGTTTCTTCAAACTCGTAGTAGAGCGCCCCAATTTTTTTGAGATAGCGGGGATCGCTTAACTGACCAATTAAATCCGCAGCCCGCACCAACCCCGGATAGTGTATCGTATCCTGGTGATCGTCGTCGTGGGGCACCGGGAAGCGGGTTAGCTCGATGTTGCGCTTTACAATAGCGGAGTCGATCTTTTGGTTGCCGCCAAACCGCTCATCAATAAACAGCTTGGCACGATCGACGTGGTAAGGCGTGAGGGCTGCATCGGACGATCCTGGCGGTAGGCTGATCATTTCGCCGTTTTGCCCAGTGGCATACCAGCCTTCGCGATCGCTCCGACAGACCCCTTTCACGTAGCCAATATCGTGGCACACCAGCGACACGATGAAATGCAGCCAGTCATCGGGTGAAACACCACCCTCGCGGATGTGTTTGCCACGCAGAATTTCCTGGCCCACCAGCGTCACCAAGATTGTGTGTTCGACGTTGTGATAAAGTGCGTCGCTGTTGGCAATGTTCTCCAGCGCCATTGCCCCGACCCAGCCGATAATATCTTCATAGCCAGCATTGAGACCGCCATAGGTATGGTGATATCCCTCTTTGAGCTTGGTCACAAAGTCAGAAATTAGGAGTTCAGTAGCGTTAAACATTGCGAATCGCTCACAGCGCTACAAGACAGCAGGAAGAAAGGCAACAGCGATAAAGACAACAGAACACTAAGTATTCGGAAAGTATTCGGACAGGAGGCAACCTAGAAACTGTTAGGTTCAGAGTACCCACTTCTACGATATAGATACCGTAGCGTACCTAGCGGCAGATGGGGGTGAGATGGAGCAGCCGGGGCGATCGCTCGCATCACTGGCATTGTGATCTGAGATCACGTCTTGCAGATGAGAGGTCGTACCCCTTAACCCGCGCCCGCGGCACTCCCTCCGTTCCCCAATGCTCAATAGCCGCAAGCACAGATGTTGCTCCCGTCTCCATTAATCAACCCTTTATTCAAAATAGACGAATAGAGTGAGGTCAGCGAGCAATTTCCACTCTATTTTCAACTATTTTTTAGAATAGGAGGAATTACCTTGAGAAATAGCCGCAATCTGTTCTGTTTAGTCTGATTAGACTGAATTTATGATGATTTGTTGCATGGGCGATCGCTCATTTTGATAGCACTCGCTCATACAAACTCATCTATTTGTAAACAGCCTCTCCTTGTAAACAAGCTCCCCCATCGCCTGATCAGGGGTCAGAATGCTATCCTAGAAGTCTCTAAAAATGCGGGTGTAGTTCAGTGGTAGAACGTCAGCTTCCCAAGCTGAATGTCGTGGGTTCGAGTCCCATCACCCGCTTATAACCTAAAAGCCCTGAAGCTGAAGAGTTCCAGGGCTTTTGGGTCTTTCAGAGAAAGGGCGAAAATGGTTCATGCGTTCTAAATTACTGTCTAAGATTGGAGCATGATTGGGTATTATCCAAAGAGCCTGTATCCAAACCTGCATTCAAAAGAGTTAGCGCCATGAATCAACTGCGATCGCCAGCAATTTCACGCTCCCCTGTCGGCAGGCTTGTGCGGTCTCGGCGAGCAGTCCTCGGCTTTTTGGGCGGCGTTGCGGGTACGGCGGTGTTTGGGTGTTCCCGTCAGACGGAGGGGTTGCCGCCCGTTGCGTCTTCTAGCTTGGCGCAGGCAGATGACCTGCTCGATTGCATTGTGCGGCCCCAGCAGACGGCAGGGCCCTTCTTTGTCGATACGCAGCTCAATCGGGCTGATCTTCGCACTGACCCTGCCACAGGGCAGATCAGTGCGGGAGTGCCGTTGGGGCTGCTTTTTCAGGTCTTTCAGGTGGAAAGCTTTCAGCCGGAAGGCCCCCGCAGGTGTGTGCCGCTGCCCAATGCTGTGGTGGATGTTTGGCAGTGTGATGCAGCGGGCGTATATTCTGGCGTGCGCGATCGCCGGTCAGACACCACAGGTCAGGCCTTTCTACGGGGCTACCGGCGGACTGATCAAAACGGTGTGGCTGAGTTCCTGACTATCTATCCGGGTTGGTATCCTGGCAGAGCCGTTCATATTCACTTCAAGATTCGCACCGGGTCTCCTTCAGGGGCGATCGCCCCAAGCAGCTATGAGTTTACCTCCCAGCTTTACTTTGACGATGCCCTGACCGATCGAATTCATCGCCAAACGCCTTACACAGCCAGGGGGCAGCGGGCCCAGCGGAATCATCAAGATGCGATCTTCCAGTTTGGCGGAGCGCAACTCCTGCTGCCTGTAGCGCAGACCGATCGGGGGTATTTCGGCAGATTTGGGATTGGGTTAGAGATGGGCTAAACCAGAGCTAAACTAGGGCTAAACTAGGGCGGGTAGGGCGATCGCATCTCTGCAATAGCTGGCTAGATGGGGCGATCGGTAGCCGTCCTGCGTCCACAGGATGGGGAAGAAGGATTCATCCAGGGTACTGTCGTTAATCCGCTTGTAGCGACCATAGATATAGCCGGGGGGAACGTCGCTAAACCGTGCTTCAGAACTGATCGTGTGAATGCCCAAGCTGCGGCGCGGGGTGGTTTCACTCAGGTTTTTGCCAGAGCCGTGCCACAATAGCCCGTGGTGGAAGGCGCAGCCCCCGGCGGGGATTGTCAGGGGCACAATGTCTGGCTCGCTGACTCCGGCTGCTTTTGCGGTTTCCAGCATGGCCCAGCGATAGTCTTTTTGGGGCGCATGAAACTCTCCCGCGACCTCAAGCAAGGGCCAGCGGTGAGACCCTCGCACATACTGAAGCGTGCCCGTTTCCAGGCTCACATCATCCAGCGCAATCCAGCAGGTGACCATTTCGGCGGGCGTGAGATAGTTGATGTAGGCTCCGTCCTGATGCAGGGCAATCTCCTTGCCGCCACCGGGTGGTTTGTGCCAGAGGCTATCCTGACCGATGCGTGCCCCTGGCCAGCCCGCCAGTTGGGCGCTGATGCGGCCGACCTCTGCTGATAGAGCGACACTGGCAATCGTGCGATCGCTCTTCCACGCATTGCAAATTTCGCGGGTCACGTCTGGCAGGCTCAGCCCTGGTCGCCAGTGCCACTCGTCGGGGTAGACTGTCGTTTCAAATTCACCCCGAAACAGCGGCTCGATGCGATCGCGCAACTGCTGCACTAGCTCCAGATCGATAAACTGCTCCAGAATGATAAACCCGTCTGTCTGGAACCGTTGAATGTCGTCCTCAGTAATCTGAAGGGGAGAATAAGCCATACCGCAGAAAGTCCGAGTGAAACGTGGGGAAATCGAGCCTGTTTGGATAACCAGCAGGACAGGCCCCCGGCATCGAGGGCCACTGTAGCGCTGCCCGCCCACTCTATTTGTGAAATTCGCTACGGTCTAGGGGGGCCAAGTTCCGCACAATGGGGTGCGTCTGTTTATGCAGGATTATGGAATTTTCAACGCTAACGCCGGGGCAGCTTACGATTGCCGCCAGTGATTTTGATGCTCGCCCGATGAGCTACCTTGAAAACGGCGAGCGGCTGGGGTATGAACCCGCTGTGGCCCGGGCGGTGTGTGCCAAGCTGGGGCTGGTGCCCGTGTGGCAAAATTTGCCCATGTCTGAGTTTTATTCCACACTGCACGCGGGTCAGTGTGATGTGGTGTGGTTCAACCAGGCGGTGACGGCAGAGCGCCTCAGCCACAGCCGCTTTACCCGGCCCTACGGAATCTATGATGAAGCGGTGATCGTGCGGGCCGATAGCCCCATCCACACGGCGGCTGATCTCCGGGGAATGAAGTTGGGCGGGCTGGCGGATAGCACAAACCTGGCGCTGGGGGAGCAATTTGCCGACGTGACGCTGGTGCCGTTTCCGGGGAGCGATCAGGTGTTGCCGGAGATGCTGGCGGCGCTGCGGGCGGGCGAAATTGACGCATTAGTGGATGATGAACTGGTGCTGATCACGGCGGCCGAGGCTGACCCGTCGCTGCGGCTGGCGTTTACGGTGGAAACGCGGCATCCATTTGCGATCGCCCTCCGACCGACCGACGAAGACCTGCGACAGGCGCTGGATCAGACCCTAGAGGCGCTGCTTAGCGACGGCACGCTGGCAGAGCTATGGAGCCAGTGGATTCCCTGGCGACCATTTCCGTTTGTGTAGCGGGGGCTGTGATGCAACAGACTTGGGTGTCTGCGACAGACCCTGCGACCGACCTGCCCGCGCCCCTCGCGCCCGTTGTGGCAGAGTATCGGATTGCGCCCGGAACGGCGATCGCCTATCCAGTCAAAGCGGGGCAATTTATCCAGATTATCGACGTAGACGGCAGCCAGTGTTCAGATTTTCTGGCTTTTGCGGGCGAGGGCTATGGGGAGGAACTGGACGGCACCGTGACGCGGACGCTGCTGGGCCTGGCGATGCCCCAGGTGGGTTTGTTCAGCCACTATTTTTCTCAGCAGATGCGGCCGCTGGTGGAGGTGGTGCAGGATACTTGCGGTCGCCATGATAGCTTCATGCTGGCCTGCACTCGCCGCTATTACGAAGATGCAGGCTATCCAGGGCATCCCAGTTGCAGCGAAAATTTTAATCAGGTGCTTAGGGACTACGGCATTGCGCCCCGGCTGGGCTGGCCTGCAATCAATTTCTTTTTCAATACTGAGGTGGATGGCACGGGCGCAATTATCGCCGGAGAAGCCTGGTCGCGTCCGGGGGATTATGTGCTGCTGAGGGCGCACCAGGACTTGCTCTGTGCTAGTTCAGCCTGTCCCGACGACATCGACCCTATAAATGGCTGGCATCCTACGCCCATTCACGTCCGCATCTATGGGGCGGAGTCTTCGTTCCCCAGGCTGAGGGGCCATCGCGCTGCGCCCAGTCTGCCGCTGCGCCTGACGCAAGACAGCGCCTTTACGCCGCGCATCCGAGACCTGACGCGACATCTGGCAGACTACAACGGCTTTTGGGTTCCCCTCTCCTATCCTCAGCAGGGCAAGGCGGCGGACTATTGGGCCCTGCGGGAGCGGGTGGCGGTGATGGATCTGTCGGCGCTGCGAAAGTTTGACCTGACGGGAACCGATGCGCTGGCGCTGCTCCAGTGGGTGTTTTCGCGCAATGTGGCTCAACTGGCGGTGGGGCAGTCGGCCTATGGCTGCTTGCTGAATCCCCACGGGGGGATCGTGGACGATGGAATTGTGTTTCGCTTGGGCGAAGCGGCTTTTCGCTATGTGGGCAACTGCGACACCGATGCCCTGTGGCTGCACACCGTGGCCCAGGAGCGGGGCTTTGCGGTGGAGATTCTGCCGACGAGCGATCGCCTCCATAACTTATCCGTGCAGGGGCCCCGCTCCCGCGACCTGCTGACTCCGCTGATCCGGTTCGACCCCCAGTGGGGCCTCTCGACGCTGGCGGAACTGGGCTACTTCCGCTTTGCCACGGGGACGCTGGAGGGCATCCCGGTGTTTGTTTCGCGCACGGGCTACACGGGAGAGTTGGGCTATGAACTGTTTGTAGACCCCTGCGACGGACTGGCGCTGTGGGATGCGGTGATGCAGGCGGGCAAACCCTTTGGGCTGTTGCCGATGGGGATGGAGGCGATCGACTGCGCCCGCATCGAAGCTGGGCTGCTGGCGGCAGGTCGCGAGTTTAGCGACCTGATTTCCCCGTATCAGGCGGGCATTGGCTGGAGTGTGGCGCTGAAGAGTAAGGGTGATTTTATCGGTCGGGCGGCTCTGGAAGCGCTGCGATCGCGCCCCCCCTTCGTCGCGGTTGGGCTAACCCTGGCGGGCAATGAGGTCGCCTGTGGCGGGCAGGGGGTCTATGCCGAAGGGCAGCCCTGGCGGATTGGGCAGGTGACGAGCGGGACGTTTTCGCCTGTGCTGAACCGCAGCATTGCGATCGCCCAGATTGCGCCGGACTATGCCCAACTGGGAATGGTCGTTGAGGTTGGCTTTTTGGATGGTATCAAGCGGCGCGATCGCGCAACGGTCGGCCCCCTTTCCCCCTACGACCCCACCAAAAGCCGGGTCAAAGCATAGCCAGCAGACTCCGACTTTTGGGGTTCCGCAACGCTTGTATCTCTACCTCCATCTCCACCTTTTGGTGTTCCGCAACACTTGTATCCCCATCTCCATCTACGCCGCGCCCTATGCCCCCCGCCCCCTCAACCGATCGCACGCTCTGGGACTTTGCTGGAATTGACGGGCTGCAAGTCGCCCGCCACCTGTTTGGCGAGTCCATTGCCCGCATCAGCCCGTTCCAATCCCTGACCACGGCGCTGCAAGGCTATCCCTGCGCTGTGCTGCGGCTGTGTGAAAACAACTTTCGGGTTGCCCTGCCGCAGGCGTTGGCGCTGGACGGGCTGATTCGTCCGCTGCCCTGGCGGGTCTGGGTGGCGCGATCGCCCTACCTGACTGCACTCACGCTGCCTGTTGGGCCGGGCCTCTCTTGGCTCTATCGGTGGGCCACGACCAAGCCGCTGTATACGCTGCAACCGCTGCCGGGCAATCGCGCGGTTCCTGCCCGACTAGATGGCATTGCTGTCCTAATTTGGCATCACGAGTGGCTGGGGCAACCCCGGCTCGACCTCCACCTGGCCACTGCTGATGTGCCCTTGGTGCGGGCGCAGATGGCGGCCGCGGGGGTGAGGGAAGACTAGCGGGCGATCGCCCCTTAGAAGCGCCCTACAACGAAGCCCAGAACCCTGACCAGAGGAAAACATCTCTGCTCACCCGATCCAAACCTCATCGAACCTGGTCAAAATTCATAAAGTCCCGCCCAGCAAGCACCCCAGACTGAAGGACTGCCCCCCTCTCCGCCTTCCGACGGCATTCAGTATCCGCTTTAGCAAAATCAGCTTGTCGGAACAAGCTATAAACCCCAGTATTTGGAGCGGGCGATCGCTCTAGGCCCAGAGCGTTAATCCCAGATCCAAACTATCAGGCAAAAGAGGTGAAACCAAACGATGACTCCTCGCGTGGCGATCATTGGGGCGGGCCCCTGCGGACTCTCTCAGCTTCAAGCCTTCGAGCAGGCGCGGCTGAAGGGGGCCGACATTCCAGAAATCTTGTGCTTTGAAAAGCAGGCCGACTGGGGCGGGCTGTGGAACTATACCTGGCGCACCGGGCTGGACGAGTATGGCGAACCCGTCCACGGCAGCATGTATCGCTACCTCTGGTCGAATGGCCCCAAGGAATGCCTGGAGTTTGCGGACTACACCTTTGACGAACACTTTCAGCGCCCAATTCCCTCGTTTCCGCCGCGCGAAGTGCTGTATGACTACATCACCGGGCGGGCTAAAAAGAACAATCTCCGGCGCTACATTCAGTTCAGTACGGTCGTGCGGCAGGTGGAGTTTACCGAGGGACAGTTTCGCGTCCGCGTCAAAGACTTGGTAGCTGACCAGGAGCGCGTTGAAACCTTTGACTTTGTGGTGGTTGCAACGGGGCACTTTTCAATTCCCAACCTGCCCAAGTTCGAGGGGATTGAGCAGTTTCCCGGCCGCGTTCTGCATAGCCACGACTTTCGGGAAGCCCGCGAATTTGCAGGGAAGGATTTGCTGGTGGTGGGCAGCAGCTATTCGGCTGAGGACATTGCGCTGCAAACCTATAAGTACGGCGCGAAATCGGTCACCATCAGCTATCGCACTGCACCGATGGGGTTCAAGTGGCCGGAGGGCATCGAAGAAGTGCCGCTGCTGACCAAGCTGGAGGGCAAAGTGGCGCATTTCCAGGACGGCAGCAGCAAAAAGGTGGATGCCATCGTGTTCTGCGTGGGCTACCAGCACAGTTTCCCGTTTCTGGAAGACAATCTGCGGCTCAAAACCAAGAACCGCCTCTATCCCGGCTCACTCTACAAGGGCATTTTTTGGCTGCCCAATCCCAAGCTGATGTATTTGGGAATGCAGGATCAGTTCTATACCTTCAGCATGTTTGATGTGCAAGCGTGGTATGCGCGGGATGTGATGCTGGGGCGCATTGCCTTGCCGTCTTATGAGGAGATGGCTGCCGACATTGCCCACTGGCAGGCGCGGGAAGAGAGTCTGGCCAATCCCTTTGAGCAGATTGACTTTCAGAAGGATTACATTGTCGATCTGGCGGATCAGGTGGACTATCCTTCCTGTGATTGGGAACTGACGACGGAGCTATTTAAGGCTTGGGAACACGATAAGGAACAGAGCATTTTGGGCTATCGAGATAAGGTGTTTCGATCTCCCTGCACGGGGACGGAAGCAACGGTACACCATACCCCGTGGATTGAGGCGATGGATGATTCGCTGGCTAGCTTCTTAGGGAACTAGTTGGAGAACTAGTTAGGGAACTAGCGTCCCCGTTCCTGCTGCTTCGCTGCTTGTGTCGAACTGACTTGAGACTTACCTGAACTGACCTGGATTTTGCACTAAGATTTTGCACTAAGGAGGTTGACCCGTGACTGCTCTCGTTCCCAAGCCGGAAACCCTGACCCACCTAGAAGCCTACGTCGCTCAACCGGGGCGTGCAGAACTGGTGGCCCAGGTTCGCGCCAAGATTGATGAACTGGGTATCCAGTACATCTATTACCAGTTTGTGTCGGTGACGGGGCGGATTACGGGTAAGGGGGTTCCTGCGGCTCACTGGGAAAGCGTTGCAGAGCGGGGCATCCAGCTTGTGTATGGGGCGATGGCCAATCTGTTTCTCGACCGCTACGGCAACTATATTGGCTACGGGCCCGAAGCGTCGGAACTGGTGGCGATTCCTGACCCGGATACCTTTTGCCAGTTGCCGTGGGACAAGCGGGTGGCTCGCGTCTTTTGTACGTGCTTCCGCAACCGCGAAGAGCCGGAAGCGCCCGGATCTTATCTGACGGCTGACTGTCGCGGCAATTTGCGCCGTATTCATGCCCAGTTTCAGGCGGATCACAACGGGCTGCACCTGCGTCATGGCACAGAGCCAGAGATGATGTGGCTGAAGAAGGGGCCAGATGGCAAGCCGGATGGCGGAGTGACGAAGCCCAATTGCTACCATATCCACCAGTTTGAGGAATTGCGGCCGGTGGTGCTGCGGGTGATTGAGTATGCGAATGCGATGGGGCTGGATATGATTCAGGGCGATCATGAGGATGCGCCGGGGCAGTTGGAGCTGAATTTTATGTTTGATGAGGCACTGCGGACGTGCGATCGCCTCACGACCTATCGCCAGATCTGCGCCCAGGTAGCCCGCGAATTCAATCTGATTGCCTGCTTTATGTCGAAGCCGTTTATGGGGTTATCGGCCAACGGCTGTCACCACAACCTGTCGCTGTGGTATGGCGGACAGGATGAGGTCAACGCCCTAGGGCTGGATTCGCTGCCTGGAATGCCTGGTACGTTTAGCTATCGCAAGGGCGGCGAAAATACCTTCCTGCCCGACCCCAGTCTCAGCAAGACCAAGCCCGGCCCGATCGGGCTACAGTCGATTGGCGGCGTGATTGAGCATTTGGGGGCGCTGACGGCGATTGGCTGCTCTACGGTCAACTCCTATCGCCGCCTGTGGGATAAGGGACTGTGGGCCCCGGTCTATGCGGATTGGGGCTTTCAGAATCGTACCTGCGGGCTGCGAGTCTCGGCACCGGGTCGGTTTGAGTATCGCGCGGTAGATTCGATGGTCAACCCGTACTTGATGGCGGCTGCTCTGCTGAAGGCGTTTGATGATGGGATTCGGCGCAACCTCGATCCGGGTGAGCCGGAAAGCCGAAACCTCTACGAAGCGATGGAGGCTGGAAAACAGGTGAAGAAGCTGCCGATGTCGCTGGGGGAAGCGCTGGCCCGACTGGATGAGGATGAGGTGATTCGGTCTGCGCTGCCGGGTGAGATGTATAAACTCTACGCCTGGTACAAGCGAGACGAATGGGAGAAGTTTCTGGCGACGACCTCAGACTGGGATGTGGAGATGTATCTGGATTGCTTGCCGTAGGGTGTTTATGAATCCTTTGAAGATCAGTTACTTGAAGTAGTTTGCCTGAAGTAGTTTGCTTGAAGCAGTTTGCTTGAAGCACCTTACTTAAAGCAGTTCACTTAAAGTAGCTCACTTAAAGTAGCTTACCTGAGTTAACTTACTTGAAGTAAATAAGCAGGTTTAGCCCCGGAATGGTGCGCGAGAGCGTCCACAGCAATAGGCCGGTGTAGATCAGTCCAAAGGCCCACTGATACCAGACCAGGGTGGTGATTAGCCCCGGCAGATGCTCGTCGCGCAGGCGGATGTCGTTGAAGCCGAAGCGCAGCAGGTTGTTGGCGCTGAGGTCGAGATAGTTGAGCCAGTTCCAGCGGCGATCCCACAGCAGCGGTGCATAACGTTCCCGAAACATGGGGTAGCGGGGAATGGTGGGCAAGCGTCCGATGAGAATCCGCAACTGGCGCAGCGTGCCCTCTTCGACAAAGTAGCTCACGTCCATTTTGGGATGGAACCGCCCGCCGCGATAGAGCAAAAACAGCAGGATCGCCGGGACGGGAATGATGACTGTGCCCAGACAGGCGAGGGTGAGCCAGGGTGATTCTGCGAGCCGAAAGACGATGGATAGGCCGATGGTGGCCAGTAGCCCGGTGCTGCTGAGCATCCACGCGGCTTCGGTGGGGGTGGGCAGGATGGGCTGGGGATGGAGCCGCCGCACGCGGTCTACTAGCCAGAATACGAGCGCAAAGTAGGCGACGGCAATTAGCCCCACGCCGAAGGTGAGTCCAGAACTGGTGCCGTAGCGGGTCAGGGTGAGCAGGAGCGCTAGCCCGACCCAGTTTAGCGCAGTGCCCAGCCAGCCAAAGATAGAGCGGGGTTCGCTGGCAACGACGCGATCGCGCACTTTGACATAGGTGGCCAGGTCGATGCTGTCGAGTTTGAGCAGGTCGCCCAGGCTGCGAAAGGGGTGCTGGGCGCGGGAAAGGGCGATCGCCTCGGCCTGTTTTGCCGAAAAGCCAATCTGCTGAAGCTGTGCCTGGGAAGCGGTGTTCAGGTTCAGGCCCCAGAGGGAGCGCTCGATTTGGCGCGATCGCAGTCGTTGCGCCAGGTAGCCGATCTGGTTGGCATCGTCAATTTGCTCGATGGAGCGGAAGTTTCGCACTAGGTTTCGCAGAATGGTTTCGTTGCCTTGCAGGGTGGGCACGGAAATGGCTCGGCCGATCTGCCCTGGACTGCCGAGGATTTTGGCGCGATCGGGGTTGAATTGTAGCCCCGCAACGTTGAGATAGGCCCCTGGGGCAAAGCTGGCATCACCAAAGTCGGTCTGCGCCTGAATGACTGCGCCGCGCAGATTCACGGGCTGCCCAAACTGCACTTCGCGGAAGGTTGCTGCCTGCTCAAACACTGCATCCGAGAGGAATAGCGACTGGGCAAACTGGCTCTGGTTGAAAATTGCCGCTGCTTCCCAGTGGGTTTGGGCAAAGTCGGCATTCCCTTGCCAGCGCACCCGGCTGAAGTTGGCGACTTGCTGGAACGTCGCCCGATTGAAATTTGCCGCGCCCTGAAACTCGCTGCTCTGGAAGGTGGCTGCGCTCAGGAAGCGCGATCGCCCGAAGGTGGCTCGCTCAAAAAAGATGACGCTGCGAAACCGGGCCTCCTGACGAAAGCGGGCATCGGCAAAGCTGGCGGACTGACCAAAGCGGGCATCGGACCAATCTGCTTCCTGGCTAAAATCGGCTCCGGCGATGTCTACTTTGCCCAAAAAAAACGTGTTGCTGAAATCTGCCACGCCCTCGATGCGGGCCTGGGACAGCAGCAGGGGGCCGCGCAGTAGGGTCAGCTTGAGGACGGGGGGCGGGTCTTGGGTCAGCAGGGATCTGGATAGCTGGCTGAGTTGGGTAATTCGACGGCGATCGCGCTTGAGTTGGTTGCGCTCGTCTTCCGTTAGCAGGTCGGATAGCTCGTCGCCAAAGACCGGAGCCTGCAAGCCCAGTTGGGCGATGTCGAGCTTGCCCTGGATGAGGCTGCTGCTGAGGTCGAGGCCGAGGGGTGTGGGCGATCGCCGCAAGGTTGCCTGCACCAGCCGATAAAACTGGTCGCGGAAGGCGATATTTTCCGGCCGCAGGTCGATCGCTACATTCCGCAAATCAATCGCTGCGCCATCGTCCAGGGTCAAGGGCTGTTTGAGCCGCTGCTGCAATAGCTCCAGCGTTAGGGGCTGCTGATCTTGCAGCGGGGCTGCGGCCTGGGCGGGAGGCATCCCTCCCAGCGCGATCGCCAGCACCAGCAACGCCACCGCCCCGACCCATCCCAGCCTCCGCAAGCCTGCCCACCGTTGCTTCAGTTGCCTGCCCAGCCGCGCCTCCACGTTTTGCCTGACCCCCATCTACCCGTCACAAGGTTCGCCACAGCGTTTGCCCTTGCATCATCCCACACACCCGCCACCAGATTTGCCATAGCCCGTCAGTCTAGCCGTGCCGCTGGATTCGGCGGTGTTCCCCGTTTTTCGCCTTTCGCCAAAATCACCAGGGCTTTGTCGATATCCCGCACTTTAATCGCCCGCACTGCCGTCAGCAAAGCGCGAATCAGCGCCACTTCATCGTCAGACAAGACCACCATTTGCTGAAGCTCCGTTGTTAGACTTCAAGACCGATTTTACACCTATAGACACTTAGGCACAAGTGACTATACCCGCGTAGGACTATGGAGAGAGTATTGTTTAAGACGCTGGTTATGGCAGGAGAGAAAAAAACTCTCAGAGTATATTTAACCTCTGATGTCGAGAAAATTCTGAGAGTTCTGAGTGCAATTAAAAATCAGAGTATTAGCGAAACCGTTCAAATTGCGCTAGAGGAGCATTTCGCTCGGCCAGATAACCAAGACTTGATCGATCGCCACAGAATCAACGAGATTCCAGAAGACTGATATGACCGCTGAGCGATTTAGCGCTGTGAGGTTTGCTTGTAACCCGGCAATTATTGCAATCTTGCATATGACCTTGCATTCCGAACCGCCCTCATTCCCCTGCCCGCCTACAATAGGTGCATTCGAGAGATGCATTTAAGGACGTTTGAGGTTTCGCTATGCTGCCGATTGACCTACAGCATTTGCCCTCCAGCGAAGAGCTACCTTGCTCGGATGATACGCCCGTGGACAATGAAGACCAGAATCTTTTGCCCAATATCCTGCTGTTTTTGCTCAACTCGATTTGGGCGAACCGCAACGATTGGTACTTTGGCGTGGACATGGGCATCTATCACACGACGGGCAAAAGTCCCAGAGTGCCAGTAATTCCCGATGGATTTTTGAGTTTGGGGGTTGACCGTCGCAAGCCGAGCCGCAAGGGACGAGGACGGCTCAGCTATGTGCTGTGGGAAGAGAACAATATTCCGCCGATTTTGACGCTGGAGTTGGTTTACCACAGATATGGCGGGGAGTATGACGAAAAGATGGACGTCTATGCCCGCTTGGGGGTGCTGTACTATGTCATCTACAATCCAGAGTTTTGGCAGCGGGACGGGCATCAGCCCTTTGAGGTTTACAAATTAACCGATGGGCAGTACGAGTTGCAGATTGGGGAGCCGTACTGGATGCCGGAGGTGGGGTTGGGCATTGGTCGGCATCACGCTATGTTTGGAAATTTGCCGCAGGAGCAGTTGGCGTGGTTTGATGCGAAGGGCGATCGCTACCTGAGTGAAGCTGAAATCGAACGGCAGCGGGCCGAAGCCGAACGGCAGCGGCGGGAGCAAATCGCACGGCTTTGATCCAGACCAGTTGCCGCCCGGCTAAGTGCTTGACAAGTGCCTGAACAATAGGGGCGACGGAGAAGGACGTTTCTTCAGCAACATCCGGTTCAAGGCCGAAGCGCTACGCCCCAGCCCCTAGCTTGGTTAGCAGCGCTTGGGTAGCTTGGGTCGGCTGCTGCGCTTGCATGATGGCTCGCACGACGGCAACCTGGGTTGCGCCAGCAGCGATTACGTCGCCCAGATTTTCGGCATCGATGCCGCCGATGGCAAACCAGGGTATGGGCGAATGGGCTGCGGCGTAGCGCACGTAGTCCAGTCCAGCAGCGGCTTTGCCCGCTTTGGTTGGCGTTTCGTATACGGGGCCCACGCCGATGTAGTCTGCGCCTTCGCTAAGGGCCCGCTGCATTTCGTCGGGGTTGGTGGTGGAGCGGCCGATGATGCGGCTGGGGCCGAGGATTTGCCGGGCCAGGGCGATGGGAATGTCCTGCTGACCCAGATGCACACCGTCGGCATCGACGGCCAGAGCAATGTCTACTCGGTCGTTGACCAAAAACAGGGCATCGTAGCGACGGCAGAGGTGACACAGCTTTTCGGCAAGCTGGAGCCGGGTGGGGTCTTCAGCAGTTTTGTCGCGATATTGCACCAGGCTCAGCCCGCCCTGGAGCGCGGCTTCCACAATGGGCAGCAGGTGTTCGTGGGGCGAGGTGACGAGGTAGAGGGGCGATCGCCGCAGTTTGTGCATCCGTCCGTCGTGCGATCGCCCCATGAGTTGGCTGTCCAGCGCATAGACGCGATAGCGGAGTTGCTTGCAGGCGGCGGCCATCTCTGGTCGATCGAGTTTGCCGTATTCTTCTAGCACTCGCAACGCCTCTTGCACCCGGCACAGGTTGGCTCGCAGCAGCGCATCCAGGCTGGGACGCTCCATTTCGGCAGTGTGGGTCAGGTCGGTGCCGGGGTCGCTGGGGGTGTCGCGGGCGGCTCGCAGGTCGGCGGTGTGCCACTGGGCGAGGTGCTGGCGCAGGTCTTTGCATTCTGCGGTCAGGCTGGCATCGTTCAGCCCAAAGCGGCACCATTCTTCTACGATTCGCAGTCCCTCGCGGGCCCGATCCAGGTTGGCATCCAAAATGCGGTGAATCGCGGTGAGGGGGCGGTCGGCTGGGTGGTTCATACGACAAGGGATGGGGGTGGAAATGATGGGCTTTGGAGGGGTTGGGCGGAATTGGGGAGCAAGTTGCAGCAAAACAGAGCCGAGAGCCATGCCGAGAGCGATCGTAGCGAATTTGGGCAGCGGGGGCAAAGGCGGGAGGGGAAGTGTGAATGTTGCTGGGGAGAAATTGGGGCAGAGGGCGCTAGAAGGAGCGGGGGAAATGATGGGGGCGATCGCCAGAAGTTGGCTTTATTCGACTGGCTTCAGAACTTTTTTACATAAAAAAGTGAGCAGTTTTTGAGAGATTCGCTAGTATGAATGGCTGAATTTCTAAACACCATAACCCCGTCAGAATTTCCAGCTTTTTTGGGAGGGCAACGATGACTCTAAAGGGATGGGTACGGCCGCCAGTTGGGATGCGAGTGCAATCTATTCGGTCGATTCGGCAATCTCCAGCGACTCTGCACATCCAGCAGTGGGGCCAGTTGGCTGTTCTAATGTTGGGGCTGTTGGGGACGTTGGGAGCGCTGGAGGGTGTGCCTCGCCGATCTGCCCAGGCCAATGAACCTGTGGTGCAAGCGGCTGTTTCCCAACTGATCTTTGTGCATCCGGTGCTGGGCAGCGATGCCACGGGAGATGGATCGCCGCGATCGCCCTTCCGCACGATTACCCACGCTGCCCGACTTGCGCCGCCCAATACGGTCATTCTGCTTGCAGCGGGAACCTATGCAGCGGGCAACGGGGAACAGTTTCCGATTTTGCTGCCGCCGGGGGTGGCGGTGCAGGCAGACCCGACCACGGGCGGCGAGGGGGTGGTGATTCAGGGGCAAATCGCGCAGGGCGGTGCGACCCCGATGGCTGTGACTGCTGCCCCTGCTGCGACTGCTGCCCATCCTGTAATGCCGCGCCCAGCTACGCCGCGCCCATCTGCCGGATCTGCTATGCCGATTGCGCCGCAGACCAGCATCAGTGCTGAGGTTGTGGAAGAACCCGCTGTGCCGTTTCCCTTGGCAGCGGCGGGCGCAGGGTTTCTGCCAACCACGCCGACGGGCGATTTTCCGGTATCCAGCGGGCTGAACCCGCAGCGAGGAGCCACCCCGCGCACGTTTGGGCGGGCGGCTGGAGGGCGATCGCCCTCGTCTGCTAGTGCCCTGCCCGCAGCGCCAATGCCAATGCAGGGTTCGATGCCAACGCAGGGTTCGATGCCAACGCAGATTGCGCCCCAGTCTCTCCAGGGCATTCCCATTTCCGTTGCGCCGCCTGCGGTGATCTACCCACAACAATCTCAAGCGGGAGATGGCAATAGCCCATTGCCTAGTCAGTTTGTGCCTGGCCAACCCATGCCTAGCCAGCCCATGCCCAGCCAGCCCACTTCGTCCGGGGGCTTTGCTATGCCGACTCCTGTGCGGCGGCCGGTTGAGCAGCGTGCCTTTCGTCCTTTGCCCCAGCGCACCTCCCAGGGTGGTGCAGTGGCGCTCTCGCCGTCTCGTCAGGAACCTGTTGCGAATTTTCAGGGCGTGATTGAGATTCCTGTACCGCCGCCAGAAAGCTCTGGACGTGTGGCTCCGCGCCAGGCTGGGGGAACAGTGCAGCGATATGAGCGTCCGCCTGCGGTGGGGCGATCGCCCGTCGCCGTTCCGCCTGCTCCTCCCTACACGCAATACACGCTGCTGCCCGTGCCCGACCCCAATGCACCAATTGGCAACGTCAGCGGTGTGCCCAGTGTGCCTGTGTCTGGCGCTCGTCCCCGCCCCACTACGCCCGTTGCCAGCCGCGCCAGTGAGCTGGGGCTGCGCTATCGGGTGGTGGTTCCCGCTGCTAGTGCGGCTGTGCAGGATCGCGTGCTGAGCGTGTTTCCTGGCGCATTTCTCACCTACGATCGCCGCCAGTCGGTGGTTATGCAGGTGGGCGCGTTCAATAGCGAAGCCAATGCCCAGGAAGTGATTGATATTCTGCGTCAGAACGGGGTTCGCGCCCAAATTGAGCGAGTGGACTAGGCGGGGTTTTGGATTTGGGATTTGGGATTTTGGATTGCCGATTAAGCTTTTGGGTGGCTTTCAGCAATTTTGGCGTTGCTGAACAGAAGTATGATTCTCGTGCTTAAGCATCTTGCAGCGCGCCACTTGGAAGGATAAGGCGGGTTTCTGAGGGCGGAACTACAGCCCTACTATAGCCCCAAATGTTTTTGCACCTGCCGCAGGGTGCGCTGCATGTCGGGAAGGCGTTTCCAGGCGGCGGCGATGCGGCGAAATTCGGTGGCGGGCATGGCGGGTGCGCCCATGATGATGCTGTTGGGCGGAATATCGGCGTGGATCATGGATTTTCCGGCAATTTGGCTGAAGTTGCCGATGTGTACTTGGTTATTGATGCCGACCTGTCCGCCAACGATGACGCGATCGCCCAGGCTGCTGCCGCCGGCCATGCCTGTTTGAGCGGCGATCGCGCAGGCTTCGCCAATGGTGCAGCCGTGACCAATCTGGACGAGATTGTCGATCTTGGTGTTGCGGCGGATGCGGGTTTCGCCGACGGCGGGGCGATCGACGGCACTGTTGCAGCCGATTTCTACGCCGTCTTCGAGGACGGTGCGGCCGGATTGCTCCATCTTGAGCCAGCCGTCGCGGGTGGGGACGAAACCGAAGCCTTCGGAACCGATGACTGCGCCGCTGTGGATGACGCAATCTGCGCCGACTTGGGTGCGCTCGTGGAGGGTGCAGTTGGCGTGGAGGATGGTGCGATCGCCCAGGGAAACGCCGGGATACAGCACGACGTTGGGATGGATGCAAACATGGTCGCCCAGGACGCAGCCTGCCTGGATCACCACATTTGCGCCGATGGAGATATGCTTGCCGAGGGTGGTGGTGGGGTCGATGATGGCGCTGGGGTGAATGCCGGGGGCGGGCTGAAAGGGTTGGTAAAACAGGGCGATCGCCTGGGCAAAGAGGAGGCGCGGGTTGGGGGTGGCGACCCAGGCGATGGAGCGATCGCTGGCGGCCTGTTGCAGGGCAACATCCTGGGGCAAGATCAGGGCGCTGGCGGCGGTGGTGGCGACCTGCTTGGCAAATTTACCGCCTTCGATGTAGCTGAGGGTGCCGCTGGGGGCCGATTCGATGGGGGCGATCGCGCTGATGTCTGGGTCAAGGTCGGGCTGCTGGGGGAGGCTGCTATCCAGGGTGTGACCTGGCTTGCCGAGCTGGTGGACAATTTCGCTAAAGCGCATTTTGACAGTCTCTTCGACAGATTCTTAGGGGTGGATCTATGAAGGGTGGGTATCGTTGGGCTGCACCGGACTGACTTTGGCCCGAAACAGCAGGCGATCGCCCCAATAGTATCCAGCAAAGCGCACCCGAATGCGATCGCCCGGTTGCACTGCTGTCCTGGAAGCCTCCATCAGTTCGTGCTTTTGGGGGTCATAGCCTGCTTCGCTGCCAATCGGCGCAATGGTGGTCACGTCCCAATCGGTGAGCAGTCGCTCAAGCGGGCGCAAGTGGGGCACGAGTTGTCGGGCTGGAAAGTCAGGGTTTTGCTCAATCACATTCAGGAAGACGGGCAGTTTTTCGAGCAACGGCTCTAGCTGCAACAGCGCGGCCCGCTGGCAGGACTGGACGGCTTCAGTTGTCTGCTGTTCGACTTGGCGCTGCAACCGCTCATACTCTTTTTGCAGGGTCGTATTTTGCAGGGGCGTATTTTGCAGGGGCGTAAGCGATTCGGATCGAGCAGCTTTTGAGGTGGACTGTAGGTCTGGACGTGCGACGGGCGGAGAACCCGAAAAGGTGGCAACCAGGTCGCCAATCGAGGTGTTTAAGGCTTGGCCGAGTCGGGCGATCGCCCCCACGCGCAGCTTTAGCACACTGCCGCGCCGCAGTTGGTCGATTTGCCAAGTGGATACGCCTGCTTGCTGAGCTAGGGCGGCAAAGCTGGGAATGCCAGCCTGCTGCATGAGCGATCGCAACTGCGGCGTATAGGGAAACGAATCTTTAGACGAAGCCATGCGGTGAGCCAGACGCTATGCCAAGTGCATCTTAAGAATCGACGGAGAGGCCCGCCGCACCTTGCATAAAATCGTCTCATGTCCGAGGCGCGAACAGGCCTCAAAACGGTGGCAGCCTGAAAATCCGTAATATTGCCCGTCTACTTCTAGTACGTCAATCGGTTCCTGGAGTCCAATTTCCTGGATGGATTCCATCAGCGCCCGGACTTTTTCCTGGTCATTTTGGCGAAAGAGCGGTCGCTGGATTAAGCGAATGGGGATTGCTTCGATTCTCATGGTAGTGAAAAGGGTAGTGGAACGTCGTGTGCAGTGCAGTTTGTGCAATGTAGTTTGTGCAATGTAGTTCGTGCAATGCAGGTCTGTTGAGGCTGCATCTGCACCAGCAGCCTGCTTTTCTTAAGCATACTCATAACGAGTATGACTTGCAAGCGATCGCCCTGGAAACTCGCTAGATGGGGCTTTGCGGCTTGCCTAGGTGTTTTTCGGACTTTTTTAATACTTCTTCACGGATTCTTCATGATTTTTCTGCGTAAGTAGCGCCGCAGGAACCGCGTTTCTGATGAAAATATTGTAAATTATGCTAGCAATATAAAAACTTGAGCAAAAGGCTCTCGAACGTAACTCTATATTTCTCTGTCGGCTTTATTTAGCTAATGTTTTTCGCTTTATTAATAGCTGATAGACCTTCGTATTATGGCTGTAGATTGCGGCTATAGATTGTGGCTGTAGATAGTAAGGCAACGTTTTACAGCGATGTCGTATTGGTATTCTTCGGGCTAACAATATCTTGATTTCTATCTTCTAAAACTCTTAGCTGTTGCTGTATATGGGGCTGAATCTCTACGTCTTGTCTGAAAATTCTCCTGATAATCAACATGTAGGTTGGTCAGTCAGCCAGAATCTAGAAGAAGTTCTATCCAGTGTTTTTAAGCCTGTCTTTCTCTATCCCACTTATAACCAGTCAATTCGGCTGGGGGCGCTAAAAGTTTCCGATCGCTATGTGTCTTTTACTCGACGATATCGGCATCGCCTATTTCGCTCCTGGTATGAGTTGGAGCAGTTGCCCAGTTTGGGTTCTGGGATAAATGTATTGCTGATTGTGGGGCTTGGCTCGCAGTTTCTACTGTCGATGCATACGCTCGGCCCTCTGCTGAAACGGTTTGATGTCAGAATTGGTTATCTGTTGGATGGGTTTAGCGCAAATCACCTCAATCCTGCCACTATTTCTTGCCTGGACTATCTATTTACAATCAGTCAAGATATGGCTGATTCTGTGAGAGAGATGCACGGCATTAATGCAATGTACTTGCCGCTTGCGACAAATACATTGAGGGTGGAACTCAATCGGCAGCATCGCTGGATTGATATCTTGAGCTATGGTCGTCGAAATGAAGCAATCCATCGACAGCTTCATGCGCGATTCGGAGGAGCAGAGAGCGATCGCTTTTATTTGTATTCCACCTTTTCCAAGCCTGATCTGCTTGACCGAGGCGAGCATGTGATGCTCCATTCGAGGTTGCTCAATCATGCAAAAATCAGTCTTTGCTTTGAAGCGAGTGATGTGCCGCGTTTCTATCAGGATTCTCCCTTACTGTATCGATGGTTAGAGGGTTGGCTCTACGGCTGCACGATTGTTGGGAAACGTCCGTTTGGGTCGGGCGTGGCAGAGTTGATGGATTGGGAGAACAGCGCAATCGATTTTCCAAGGGGCAGCGATGCGGTTGAGTTTTTGGAATCTCTGCTAGCGGATCAGGATTTTTTACAGCAAAACTCCCTCCGAAATCACTGTGAGTGCCTTTTGCGGCACGACTGGCGCTATCGCCTTCGAGACCTGCTGGCGATCGCCAGTTTGCCTGTTCCTGCGAGGCTTGACGCAGAAATTCAAGCGCTGCAACAAAAGGGCGATCGCCTGCTGGAAGAATGCCGCATCCCGATTTATTTTTAATGACTCCACTGCTCAACTTGGGGGCTTAGATTCGAGTAGCTCTCGAATGCTTTGAAGTTCTGAGAGAATCGCCCGCAATAGCTTGTGGGTGGTGGTTTCTGCTGATTCTTGAACATGAATTGTGACTTGTTTCATTCCAAGGATATCGGCTGCAAAGCGGGCAACTTCATTGGGGTGAAACAGGATGGGATCTTCGAGCGATTGGCGCAATTCTGGGTTGAGCCGCGATGGGTCATAGGGCGGATTTAGGGTATTTGGGTCGGTGTTGGCATAGCGGTAGACCGAAGCACGGGAACGATTCAGCACTTTTTGGGCAGCTTCGACGGTCAGCAGTCCTTCGGGGGTGGTGAAAACTCGGTTGTCCATGAATTTGCAGACGAGAATTTTTAAGAATTGCGTTTGTCTTAATTTTATCCGACTCGTCTTACGTTGAGTCTATATTTAAGAATACTCATCTCGATACTGGTCTTTCAATTGGATTTATTGTCTTATTTTAAGTCTTAAAAAGAGAATGCAAGTCTCTTTTTGGACAAGTTTTTAGTGTATTTTTATTTCTCCGATCCAAAAAGGCGGTCGCCTCGTCTCTTTTTGGACAAGCACGCTTATTATTAGACCCATAAAAAGACTTTTAATCTTAAAATGAGTCCTAAAAATGGATTATAAGTCTCAAATTAATACTTTTTAGGAATATGACTCGACTCCGCTATTCGGATCTGACAATTGAAGTTGCAATCAAACTTCTGCGCTCTTCCGCACGGGCTGTGTTAGGGTTGAGGCGGCAAAACGCCAGAGTTTTTCACCGGAGCAGGGCGATCGCTACAGCGTTATCGGTTCAGAAGACTAGCGTTGCCTGACTGCCCAACAGAGGTTAAAAATAGTCCAAATTAAGTCCAAGAAATACGCTGCATCTCCGAAAGCCCTGCTATTAGCGCATTTTACTGATTTGAGTATTTGCGTAAACCGCAGCTAGTCAAGGCGACGAATGACATGCCGCAACAGGTACTTCAGAACTGCGCTGCAACCCATCAAGTGGGTCAGCATCAATAAACTCTGCTGTAGAGTGCTGTTTTGCGTAGCCGCACCGCAAAATCTTGACACGTTACGCTAGGCGCTAACACATCCTACAAAAGGGTATCCATTTACTGGCAACGACTCTTACAAAATCCTTGTTCTTAAAAGGGAGTCTTTGAAAAAAAGTCTTTACCCCACTACGCAGGGAAATATTGCATAACATTTCCACTTAAATGACTGAAATTAAAGCTTATAGAAAACAAGTCTCTCTTTAGATAAGAGCGAACTACGTCTTCAGATGGTCTTGCTCACAAAACAGATTCGATATTGTTTAGCTATGAACGAAAGGGCATTCAAAAGCCTGTTGAACTTTAGGAGATTACCTATGAACCTTCTAGCTTGGATCGTGTTGGGTTTGGTAGCCGGTGCGATCGCCAAAGCGATTTATCCAGGCCATCAAGGCGGCGGTATTTTAGGCACGCTGTTACTGGGTGTGATTGGTGCATTTGTGGGTGGTAGCCTTTACAACCTGATCACGACAGGCACTCTAGCGCTCACGGCTACCGGACTTAGCATTGGCGGTGTTTTTATTGCCGTGCTGGGCGCGATTATTGCACTGTTTGTTTACTACTCCGCGACTCGTCGGGCTGTCTAATTAGAGTCCTTCGCCAGCAATATGATTTAGGGCAACTGTTAGGATGGTTGCCCTACGTCATTTTCTGAAATTGGTTTTGAAATTGATTTTTAGACACCACTTTTCTAGCCGTCGATTTTGAGTGTTGAGATTTTGATTTTATTGCCCGTCAATCATATTAAGCGCCTTTACCTATTTCATTCACAGCGCCACTGAGACAGGCTGATACGAACTGCTCTTTTTCAGGAGTAGATATTTTTTTAGACATATCGATAGTTTTCACCCTTCTTTTTGAGCTATGTCAACTGACCTGCTAATGAGCAAATCTCTCCAGCAATCTAAATCTTCTAAATCTGAAGCAAAAGCAAAAGCCGAGTCCCTAAAGCAGGAGTTGCGAGATTTTGTGCTGGATGCGGAAGATAATGTGGCGATCGCCCTAGAACGCTACAGCGCTGATCAGCTCCGTCGTTGGACAGCCACAAACCTCCAGGGAATCAGCCGCACCGATTTGGCGATTGACATGTTTTTGACGGAGGGACAGGTCAACGGGCAATCCGTGCTAGACATTTTTGCTCAGAATATCTCTAATCGTTCGCAGGACGATCAGGCGTTAGTCGAATCCTGGAAACGGGCTTTTAACGGCCTGTTTGGGGTGCTGCAAGTTGAGGGCAATCGCTACAAGGTGATGAATTGGCTCACGGAAAAATGCTACTGGGCAAAGCCAGATCGGTTCCACTCTTCAGAAGAACTTTCTCACCTCAGCCCTGGTGAGATCGTCGTGACCCGCCTCTGGCCCGAAACACCAGATCAGTGGATATTCTCCGGCCCCTTGATGCTGCTTGGAAAATTAGGAAAACCCAAGCTCGCAGTCGCCATTGGCAACTTCAAAAACTGGTTTCCCAATCAGCTCTATGGCGACGCACCAGAGCTATTAGAAGAAGCTTGGACTTCCGTAGAGCGATATCATCAATATTTTGTGGAATTCTTTGGAACAAATCGCATAACCCTGCCAGGGCACGAGTTGAACAAGCAGCTCAAAGCTTATCAGGACGAAATGACTCAACGCCGCTTGGGAGAAGCAGGGATTGATGCCTCTAAATCCTTAAAAGAACTGGTCAACGAAGCAGGTCTTTCGGAAGAAGATGTGGCGGAGTCGGCAGAGCTACTAGGAGAAGAAAGTGGAGCAGTCAACCACCTGCTTAATAGCAATCAGTCTATCAAAATGGTGATGCCGCCGATCAGTTTGCCAGATGATTTGCGTCGGGCAAAAGCGGTAACTGTGTTCGTCCATCCCCGCTGGGGTCAAGCCTTTTTGCAAGACTATGCGCGACTGACCCAACTGCTTGAATCCACAGATGAAGCGGCAACGGCAGGAGCAGACCAAATTCTTCAAAAATATCTGAAAGAAGATGCAGTGAACACCTACGTTTGGCACTGCATGGCAGAAGACTATCCCCAGCCATTGACGGAGGCTTTGCAACGCTGCCTCGATCGCCCATCGTTTACACTGGATGACCTAGACGAGGTTCTGGTAGGCGCTGGGAAATCTCTAGAACCCACTCTGCCGGAGATAGCCAGTGTGCCGATGCATTTGCAAACGCTGTTTGAAGAAGCTTTGCAAGACGTGACCCGCAGTTCTTCCAAGAAAAAGGCAAAGGGTAAACCAAAGCAAAAGTCTGGGTTTGGAGGCCGCTAACTTCGGCTAATTGACCCGTCTCACGTCACGCATACGGAGCATACATAGCGTGTTGAGCGGGTTGCAGGTTCAAGCACCGACAGCGAAAACGGTTTCAAACCCCGAATCAATGTTTCAATAAGAAACAGGACTTACGCAGTTGGACAATTTCTCGCGGGCTGCGCCCGCAAGAAATTGTCCAAAACCCAAAGAGCTTATCGCAAGTGCGTAAGTCCTGAAGAAAGAGCAATCCAGTTTGATGGTGAAGGAGAATAATTGCAATGGGATTTGTTGCTTACGTGCTGATGCTGGCGATCGCCTTTGGTGGCGCAATTGGTTTGTACTACGCGCTGCGGACAGTGAAGCTGATTTAGGTTGCCTTGAACAAGCGGATTGAGCGCGATCGCCCTCGTAGCGATCCGCCATATCTTGATCCGCCATATCTTTCCGCCATATCTTATAGAGATCCGCCGTATAGCGATCCGCCATCCTGCACTCCCCAAAAAAGCTGGCCCTTCAGCCCATGCGGCTTGAAATGCCAGCTTTTCTGCGTGGAATCACTCCCGCTCGCGCTGGCGCTCTGAAGCCAACAACCCCTCATTTCTAACCCCCGATTCTATGCGTGCATTCAAGCATCTCGACACCATTACCGCGCTGTTTGTCGCAGTGCTGTTAATCTCCAACATTGCCTCCACCAAGATTTTGACCCTTGGCCCGTTTACCTTCGACGGCGGCACGATTCTATTTCCCCTCAGCTATATCTTTGGCGACATCTTGACTGAGGTCTACGGCTATGGGCGATCGCGCCGAGTGATTTGGCTGGGCTTTGTGTCAGCGCTGGTGATGGCAATCACGCTGGCTATTGTGGGGGCGCTGCCACCCGCCGCCGACTGGGGCAACCAGTCCGCCTATGAAACCATTCTGGGTCAAACGCCGCGCATCGTGGCAGCAAGCCTGATTGCCTACATTGCGGGAGAGTTTTCCAACTCCTTCACGCTGGCAAAGCTCAAAATTCGCACATCCGGACGCTGGCTCTGGCTCCGCACCATTGGCTCCACGCTAGTTGGGCAACTGCTCGACACCGGGCTATTTGTGCTGATCGCCTTTACGGGGGTCGTGCCAAACTCCCTGCTGTGGCCGCTCATCGTGTCCAATTATTTATTCAAGTGCGGCGTGGAAATTCTCTTCACCCCTGCCACCTACGCAATTACAGGCTGGCTCAAGCAGGAGGAACAGGAGGACTACTACGATCGCAACACCGACTTCAATCCGTTCCACCTGTCGCAAACACACCAATAAACCACGAAACGAAGCCTCGGCAGACCAACAGTCGTTAGTCGATGTTAGCCGATCAAAAAAGCGAGAAAACAAAAACGCGATGAGTAGACCCTTGCTGAACTAGAGTCTGCCCATCGCGTTTGGGTGAGATGAAACGAGAATGAATCGAACCAGGCGTTTGGCTACTGCACCATGCCACCCGATGCCTGGAACCGAGCGCGAGCCCGCTTGTAAGCCTGCGTCGCACGAAGCTGATCTTGGCGGGAACCACCACTTTGAACCTGGTTAAGCTTGGCCTGAGCCTCAGTAAAGGCAGTCCGCGCCTCTTCCTGGTTGATCGCATCGCCACGCTCTGCACCGTTCACCAGGATTGTAACCTCGTCCTGATCAACCTCTGCAAAGCCACCCATCAGGGCGATCGCCACCCAGTCCTTATTCGCACGGACGCGCATCACGCCCGTATCCAGAGCCGTCAGCATCGGCGCATGTCCGCTCAGCACGCCAAGCTGACCCGTAGTGCTGGGCAGAATCACTTCCTCTGCCGGAGAATCCCAGACCGTTTTGTCTGGCGCAATGACTCGAACAGTTAGCGGCATAACGTTGAATTGGGGTTAGAGAATCAAAAGCGAGTCGAAGGAAATAGCGTTATAGATCATCTCAAGCCAGGTATGTACAGCGTGAACTGCACATACCCAGCGATTCAAAACATTACTTGCCTTCAGACTTCATCTTTTCGCCCTTGGCGATCGCCTCGTCAATGTCGCCCACCATGTAGAAGGCCCCTTCCGGCAGATCATCCAGTTCACCCGCCAGGATCTTCTTAAAGCCCTGGATGGTCTTATCGAGTGTCACGTACTTGCCAGGGGCACCCGTAAACACTTCCGCCACAAAGAACGGCTGCGACAGGAACTTCTCAATCTTGCGGGCGCGGGCCACCGTCAGGCGGTCGTCTTCCGACAGTTCATCTAGACCCAGGATCGCAATGATGTCCTGAAGCTCTTTATAACGCTGGAGCGTTGCCTGCACCGCACGCGCCGTGTTGTAGTGGTCATCGCCCACAATGTCCGGCTGGAGCATAGTCGAAGCAGAATCTAGCGGGTCTACGGCTGGATAAATGCCCTTGGAGGCCAAGCCGCGAGACAGCACCGTGGTTCCATCCAGGTGGGCAAAGGTCGTTGCTGGGGCAGGGTCGGTCAAGTCGTCCGCAGGCACGTACACCGCCTGAATCGAGGTGATCGAACCTTCGCGGGTCGAGGTAATCCGCTCTTGCAGCGCCCCCACGTCAGTACTCAGCGTCGGCTGATAGCCCACCGCAGACGGCATCCGGCCCAGCAGCGCAGACACTTCAGAACCTGCCTGCACAAACCGGAAGATATTGTCAATAAACAGCAGCACGTCCTGTTTGTTTACGTCCCGGAAGTACTCTGCCATCGTCAGCGCCGACAGACCCACCCGCATCCGCGCTCCGGGCGGCTCATTCATCTGGCCATACACCAGCGCAATCTTCGAGTTGGCAGGGTTGTCCTTGTCGATCACACCCGACTCAATCATCTCGTTGTAGAGGTCGTTGCCTTCGCGGGTGCGCTCGCCCACGCCGCCAAACACCGACACACCGCCATGCTGGGTCGCAATGTTGTTGATCAGTTCCATCATGATCACGGTCTTGCCTACACCAGCACCGCCGAACAGGCCAATTTTGCCACCCCGGCGATAGGGAGTGAGCAGGTCAACCACCTTAATCCCGGTTTCAAACACCGAGGGTTTGGTTTCTAGGTCGGTCAGCTTAGGAGCTTCGCGGTGAATCGGCAGTGTGTCCTGCGTTGCCACATCACCTTTGTTATCAACCGGCTCACCCAGTACGTTAAAAATTCTTCCCAGCGTTGCCGTTCCCACAGGCACGTTGATGGGTGCGCCCGTGTCTACTGCCTCCATGCCCCGCACCAGTCCATCGGTCGAACTCATTGCCACGGCGCGAATTTGGTTGTCACCTAGAAGCTGCTGCACTTCGCAGGTAACCGAAATTTCTTGCCCAGCGGCGTTTTGTCCTTTAACCGTCAATGCATTATAAATCTGAGGCAGGCTGCCACTGGGAAAGCGCACGTCTACGACGGGCCCAATGACCTGAGTAATGTAGCCAATATTAGTTTTCTCTGCTGTGGTGACCATGCTTTCGCCTATCGTCTGATCAGCTTTTTGAGGGGTTCGTGACAGCTTTAACATAACGTAAAATTGCCACTTTTCAGATTATCACTAAACCTGTCACAAAAAGTTCTCAAAATTTTTAGGATCTCCAGTGACGACGCTCTGTAGCCACCTCATCAGAGCTACTTCAGACCTGCACCGACTGTTCAAGCAGTCCCCCAAATAGCCAATAATGAGGATAATCGCTAGGTGCTAGCCATCTGGCACCCCGGCTTGCGTAAAGGATCTAAGTATTTATCCTGGACGGTAATTTGAACCTTCCTTCTTTTCTCTGGCTCTGGCGCATTGCGGCCTGGTCGATGGGGCTATCGCTGTTGACCTATAGCCTGCTGGGGATCAGCGGGGTTTGGATGCGGCGTAGTCGTCGTCAGGCGTTCCCCAGACCAGGATGGCTGCGATCGCTCCACCTAGCGTTAGGCGGGTTGCTGGTGTTGCTGGTGCTGCTGCTGCTAACGATTGGGCTGGTGGGGACGCTGGGCTACTACGGCAGTCTGGGGCATTCGGTGCATCTAGTCGCAGGGCTGACGGTGGTGTTGCTGGTGCTGCTGTCTGCGGGTAGCGCCATGCAGATTGGAGCCGAACGGCCCTGGGCGCGATCGCTCCATGTGGGCACGAATTTGGTTTTGCTACTGGGCTTTATCGCCGTCTCTCTGTCGGGCTGGAGCGTGGTGCAAAAATACCTGCCCTAGTTTTTTCACTTCTGAGTTCTATGGCTACCTCTTCTGCTGAATCGCTATCTCCGCCGTTGCCAGAGTTGCCTCAGACGTTCCGCATTTCGCCGCTGATCCGCCTGACGCTGCTGCTGTTTTATGTCGCGCTGACGGTGCCGCTGCCGTTTTTGGCAAAGGTGACCCATGCGCCCGTACCGCCGAGTGCGCTGGCAGTAGCGCTGGGGCTGGGGGCGATCGCCCTCTATGCCGCCCTCAGCGAGCGAGTGATCGTAACCAACACGGGCATTCAGGTTGCCTATCCCCGCTGGGTCCCTGATTTATTGCGAAAGGGCTGGAGCCTCGACTGGTCAGAGATTACGGCGCTCAAGCCGCGCTCCACCGGGCAGGGCGGACTAGTCTACTACTTTTTAACTCAAGCAGGCGAGGCAAAGCTGCTGCCGATGCGAGTGGCAGGCTTTGCTCGGCTAGTGTCGCTGGTGCAGACCAAGACAGGCATCGACACGACCGACGTGCGCCCGCTGTCTCAGCCGTGGATGTATCTGATTTTGCTGGGGCTGACGCTCCTGCTGCTGTTGATAGACACCTGGACAATCTGGACCGCGCTGACTGTTGGGCTGCCTGCTTAATGCCCAATGCCAGAGCGAATTTCCGGGATAGACCTCTATTCTTCAGTTTCCAGAACTTCTGACGAAGACCGCTCTGGCGCGAGAGGCTCATCCTCGTCCTCTGGCCAGTCGGCGATCGCCTGCACCACAAACGGCAGCCCAGCGCCCCGCAGCCCCCGACGAATTCGCTCCGGCGTGTCCTGAAACACCACAAACAGCGGGTGAGTTTCTTCAGCCGCTTCACTTAGAATATGCTTGTGACGCGGCGGCATCAGCCATTCATAGCCCTTGTCGAGAAGCACCTGGGTGCGCCGCCAGCGGCTCAGCAGTTCCGAAAAGTCCTCATTGGGACGATAGATAAAGACAAAGATTTCTGGCCCAGTTTTCACCTGCCATTCGGGGTCGCACATCAGAATTGCCACATCGCAGGGCAACCGCAGCACCTCACCTGCCGACACCGTTGCCCCGCCCGATTCTGCCGACACACCCGCCTGCCGCACGCGCACCACAGGCAGCGGAATTGTAATCACGCTGTCGTCGGGGCGGCGCATACTGGGCACAGTTTCCAGGTAAGGGCGATATTGCTTGAGTAGGGCGATCGCCCCCCGATGGTCGCTATACTCAGCCAGCAGTTCTTCGTAGCGCAGTTGCAGGTTCGCCATAGGATTTAGATGAATCGAAGGAGGGCGATCGCTCCAGTTTCGTCCGCCCTCGCTCTGCATCTTGCTTGAGTTCTTACTAAGTTCTTACTAAAAAGATAGGTTGTCCGGGCAAGAAGCAGCGCTTGTGTGTCCTCGCCTATTCTTTTGCCTATTTAATATTGTCCATCACCGCAAACATCGGCAGATACATCGCCACCAGAATCGACCCCACCATGCCACCCAAAAACACAATCATGATTGGTTCCATGATGCTGGTCAGCGCCTTTACAGCCTGCTCCACTTCGTCCTCATAGAAGTCTGCCACCTTCATCAGCATCGAGTCGATCTCGCCCGTTTCTTCACCAATACTGATCATCTGGATCGCCATCAGTGGAAACACCTGCTCTCGCTGGAGTGCCAAGCTAATCATGCCGCCCGACTGCACCTCCTTTCGCGCCTCATCCACGGCGTTAGAAATTACCTGATTGCCTGCCGTATCGCGCACAATTTCTAACGAAGTCAAAATTGGAACTCCAGAGCGAGAAAGCGCCCCAAACGTCCGGCAAAAGCGAGCCGTCGCGCTCTTTTGCACCAGATCGCCAAACAGCGGCATCTTGAGGAAAAAGCGATCCATCGTTTCCCGACCCACGCGGGTTTTGTAATACTGGCGATAGGCAAAAGCTCCCAGAATCACAATAATCACCAGCGCGATCAGGTAAATCGGCGTTCTCAGGAAGTTACTAATATTCAGCATGAACTGGGTAAACGCAGGCAGCTCTGCGTCCAGTTCATCAAAAATATTGGCAAAAATGGGCAGCAAAAAAATTGTCATGCCCAAAAACACCAGAATGGCAATAATTCCCACCGTTACCGGATACGCCATCGCAGATTTAATCTGGTTCTGCAATCGGGCAATGTCTTCCAGCAGTTTAGACAGCCGATTCAGCACGTCATCCAGCACGCCGCCGACTTCGCCAGCCTGCACCATGCTGACATACAGATCATCAAAGCACTCCGGATGCTTACGCATCGAATCCGACAGGTTCGTTCCCTGCTGCACATCTGCACTAATGGCCTGGAGCGACTTTTTCAGCTTGGGATTTGGGCACTGATCCGCCAGCACTCCCAGACCACGCACCAGCGCCACACCTGCGTTGACCAATGCCGCAAACTGGCGAGAAAAAACAGCTTTATCCTTAACCGTGACCTTTGCAAAAGAGTTTTGAATGTCCTTGAGATCGAGCGTGTTGAGCTTCTCAAACAGACTGCGATCCTCAGCCAACTCTTGCACAAACAGGCCCTGTTCCCGCAGCGTGGTTCGCGCTTCAGCGGGAGAGGCAGCGCTGATTTTGCGTTTTACTGGGTTGCCCTTAGAGTCGCGGGCGCGGACAACATAGGTTTGCATAGCGGGTGGGGAAGGGGATGCGAGACGACGTAAATCAGGAATTTCGCCAAGGGTCGAACGGCAAGGCTGCTAATCGGCAAGATCCTTGAGTTCCACTTTATCCAAAACCTAATTTTTCGATACCGAGTTCGATACCTAGCAGTTTAGTGAAATTCGCTAAGAATGACACAACTCTAGCCAAACTTTGAATCGGTAGAAAAACTAGAAGAACATAGAGGATACTTTGGACAAACAGCAGCCTGATGAAGTCCGTTCCTCAGGCTGGAACATGTCCTTCGGGCTGCTGTTCTAGCTGTCTTGGAGCGTGTTCTACACTGCCAGAACGGTGCTATCGAGTGCCCACGGGCGCACCCGGACGCGCACCACCCGGCGCAGGTTGCTGCATTGCGCCGCCAATCAGCCGCTGGAGTTCGTCGGGGCGAGAGGTTTTCGACATAGCCGATTCAAACGAGATTGTACCCGCTTTGTATAGGTCAGCTAGCACTTTCTCCAGGGTGACCATGCCCAGTTTGCCGCCCGTTTGAATAGCGGAATAGATTTGGGCGGTTTTGCCTTCGCGAATTAGGTTGGCGATCGCCGGAGTAACGACCATGATTTCCTGTGCCATCGCTCGCCCAAATTCGCCGGGCTTCGGATTCTTCTTGGGCACCAGCGTTTGGCTAAACACTGCCACCAGCGAGTTGGAAAGCTGCACCCGCACCTGCTGTTGACGCTCAGCCGGGAACACGTCAATCATCCGGTCAACGGTCTGGGAAGCGGAA
The DNA here is from genome assembly GCF_032705245.1 of Thermoleptolyngbya oregonensis NK1-22. Lineage (GTDB taxonomy): Bacteria > Cyanobacteriota > Cyanobacteriia > Elainellales > Elainellaceae > Thermoleptolyngbya > Thermoleptolyngbya sichuanensis. The sequence goes on along the minus strand of NZ_CP053540.1, from coordinate 3,741,404 downwards.
CTGGTGTGCAGTGTCCCCATCACGAGGTGTCCAGTTTCGGCCGCCGAGATCGCCAGTGAAATCGTCTCCAGGTCCCGCATCTCGCCCACCAGGATCACGTCTGGGTCTTCCCGTAGAGCCGCCTTCAGCGCGTTTGCAAAGCTCTTGGTGTCTTCCCCAAGCTGCCGCTGGTGGATCAAGCTTTTAACAGGTTCATAGACAAATTCAATAGGATCTTCAACAGTCAGAATGTGTTCTGCACGGGTGCGGTTGATCAGGTCGATGATGGCCGCCAGCGTCGTGGTTTTTCCGGAACCCGTCGGCCCCGTCACCAGGATCAGTCCTCTGGGCTTTTCCGCCATTTCGCGCACCACGTCCGGCAGACCTAGCTTCTCGAAGCTAGGAATCTTGGAACTCAGCGCCCGCAAACAGGCGGCGTAGGTGCCCCGATCCTTATATACGTTTACCCGGAAGCGGGCCAGACCTTTTACACCGTAGGAGCAGTCCAGTTCCCAGTTTTGCTCTAGGTTTTTGCGCTGGGTGTTGTTAAGCATACTGAAGATCAGCCGCTGGCATTGCTCCGAGGTCATCGGCTCGTCGCTGATGGGGGCGAGGTGGCCATTGATACGGAAGTAGGGTGGCAATCCAGCCGACAGGTGCATATCCGACCCGCCCATCTCAATCAGTTGCTCCATCAAGTCTTCGATCATCAATTCCATGTGGGTGGCTCCTTCTATGCAGGGTTGTACTTAAGTTGTACTTAGTAAGACAAGTTGGGAACAGTTAGCGCTTAGGGCAAGATCGCTCAGGGCAAGCAGCGGCGCTAATCCTGGAAGCGGGGGGTGGTGCAATAGGGGCAATCTAGCCATTCAGGTCGTAGCTCAGCAGCACAGTTGCGACAAGTCAGCGAACTCTTGCGCTTGGCTTTGAGTTCCGCCTCCAATCCCGTATCGGTAAAGGTGACGCGCTCTACCTCTTCAAGCGTTGTACTGCCCTCGCGTACCAGGTTCAGGCTATAGGCCAGCAAGGTCTTCATGCCCTCGTCTACTGCCACTTCCTTGATTCGCTCGGTGGGTGCGCCTTCAGTGATGAGAGTCTGGATTTGCTCCGTTACACGCATGACTTCGTATACCCCGCAGCGTCCTTTGTAGCCACTGCCCTTGCAGGTGGGGCAGAGGGTGTTTTGGGCGCGAGCGGACTGAATTTCGTCAGGTGACAGTTCGTTGGCCTTGTAGAAGGTCACTTCTGCTTCGCGAGAAGCCGATAGGCCAAAGCGGGCCAGTTCTTCGGGGCTAGGGCTGTAGGGAATACGGCAGTCGGGGCAGACACGGCGCATGAGGCGCTGAGCCAGCACGCCAATCAGCGAACTAGACACCATGAAGGACTCTACGCCCATTTCTTCGAGACGGGCGATCGCACTCGCAGCGTCATTCGTGTGCAGCGTCGTCAGCACCAGGTGTCCCGTCAGTGCCGCTTCGATTGCTGTCTTCGCCGTTTCCTTGTCACGAGTCTCACCCACCAGAATCACGTCCGGGTCTTGCCGCAGGAAGGCTCGCAGAATCGAGGCAAAGTCCATCCCTTTTTCACGGATCACCTGCACCTGGGTAATCCCCGGCAGGGAGTATTCAATCGGGTCTTCGGCGGTGCTGATGTTCACGCCGGGGCTATTGCGCTCCGCCAGCGCAGAGTAGAGCGTTGTCGTTTTACCCGATCCAGTCGGCCCCGTCACCAGGATCAGACCAAAGGGACGCGACACCATTTCCTGCACAATTTGCAGCGTTTCTGGGTCGGTGATCAGTTTGTCCAGCCCAAGCTGAGTCGCGGAGTTGTCAAGAATCCGCAGCACCACCTTTTCGCCATAGCGGCTGGGCAGCGTGTTCACCCGGAAGTCCACTTTGCGCCCGTCAAAAATCCGGCGAATGCGTCCGTCCTGGGGCATCCGGCGTTCGGCAATGTCCAGATCAGCAATGATTTTGAAGCGAGCGGTGACCGCCGGAACGATTTTCTTGGGCAGCGGCTCCAGACCCTCCCGCAGCACGCCGTCTTTGCGAAAGCGGATGCGGAGATGTTCTTCCTGCGGCTCGATGTGGATATCGGAAACCCCTTCCTGGAGCGCCTTCACCAGAATTTTGTTGACCAAGGCAATCACCGGTGCCGCGTCGGCATCCTGAAGGGCAGCATCCAAGTTGGCTTCGATATCGTCGGGTGGTTCCTCCAGATCGAGGTAATCCAGCCCTTCAAGATCTGCCTTCACATCCACCTTGGACTGAAACTCAAGCTGCTTCTGGCGTTCGACCTGCTCATCTAGATATTGAGAGATGATCCGCTGATAGTCTTCAACCGTGATCACCATCCGCATTAGCCCCAGACCCTGCGGACGCAGAATGCGGTTGAGGTCGTCTTGTGCAGCCAGGTCATCGGGATCGACCATTGCAATCAGCACTGCGGGCGGTTCGCTTTCGGTGCGCGACAGAGGCACAAGGCGATAGCGACGGCACAGATCCACGGGAATGAGACTGTCGATGAGTTGCCCGACCTGGGCAGTCGAAATTTCGTTGATCTCTGGATCGAGGGATTCAACTCCGTAGAGAATTTTAAGTTCAAAAAGCTGTTGCTTCTTATATTGGCGCAGCAGGTCAGGCGGCAACTGCTGACCTGTAATCATCTCCAACACATCCGTCAGCGGTCGCCCTGTTTTGCGGCTTTCCACCAGGGCTTGCTGCATCTGGTCGTTGTTGACGTAGCCCGCCTGGATGAGCTTGTTGCTGAAGGGCGAAAAATTATGCTGGACGACGAGGGCACGACGTTGGGATGAAGAGTTAGCCATAGCTGCTGAGAGGTTTATAGCCTGTATAGATTTATTGTCCCAGCACCGATGCCAGAGGGTATCTGGGGCTGCTGGAGGAAGCAAGAGTGAACTTGCAGTTTACAAGTTCTAAAGCTGAGTTATGGGGACTGGATTATGAAAGGCAAATTGGGCATTCCGAGCATTGGCTGGAGAGCCTGACTGGATTCGTTACAACGGGCGATCGCCAGATTCACCCATTGCCTATAACCCGTCTGAACAAATGCCCTGAACGAGCGTGGATTATCACGAATGCCTCCAGTATTCCCCACAGAGGTCAATAAACTATCGTCGTTAGGGTACTCTGGATTAGGTAGCTGATGGGCTGGTGAATCGATGCATTCTGTATAGCACAGCCCAGACTCATCCGTTACACAAACTGGGATAAACGGTTTAGACCTGATGGTTTGTCTGTTTGGCTGGGTTGTACAGGTACGGGCGATCGCCCTGATATTTCTGATATTAGGGATGTTGGGAGTAAGGGATATTCGTCTGTCGCGTCAGAATTCCTAAAACCTGAGGCACAATACATAAAAGTAGAAGCGTTGCAAGAGTACATCAAGAAGAAGGGCGACGAAGGGTTAATTTCAGAGAGAAAGTGAGTGGGCTAAGGAGCCAGCTCCTACAATAGGCTCGATTTCAGACTCTTGATTGCAAGCTTCCGAAGGGGCTGCTCAAGGCTCGACCCCAAAGCAACAGTCCCTTTGACTCAGATTTTGTCCAGTTCACAAAACGACATCCGTTAGGCAAGCATGATCGAAGAAGAGAAGCAACCGATGGAGGGTGATGACGTGTCCGCTGAAAGCAATGGCGTGGAAAGCGAAGTCATGAATACCGAAGCAGTCGATCCGTCTGCCTCGACGGTCGAAGCCTCGACTGAGCCTCAGGTGGAGGTCGTCGCGGAGGTTCCCAGCGGAGATTCTTCGGCGCTCGTCGATGAGCTAAATCAAAAAGTGGCGACGCTAGAACAGCAGCTTGAAGAGTGGACAAATCACTGCAAGCGGATTGCGGCGGATTTTGAGAACTTCCGCAAGCGCACCCAAAAGGAGAAAGAAGACCTAGAGCAGCAAATTAAGTGCAAAACCGTTGAAGAACTGCTGCCTGTCGTCGATAACTTTGAACGAGCGCGATCGCAGATCAAGCCCCAGGGCGACGAAGGCATGGCGATTCACAAAAGCTATCAGGGAGTCTACAAAGATCTGGTAGAACGGCTCAAGCGCATCGGCGTTTCTCCAATGCGCTCTGAGGGCAAAGAGTTTGACCCAAACCTGCATGAAGCCGTCATGCGGGAGCCGTCCGAAGAATACGCTGAGGGCACAGTGATCGAGGAGCTGGTGCGGGGCTATATGCTGGGCGATCGCGTCTTGCGCCATGCAATGGTCAAGGTTGCCGCCGCTGTCGAGCCTTCCGACGACAGCAGCAGCGCCGACACATCATCTGAGGGATAAAACCAGACCAAGACTCCGCTCAAGAATCTTCTAGCTGACCACTGTGTATAGCTGATGTGGATAGCTGACCATTGTGTAGTAGACGAGTAGTAGATGAACTGTGTAAGAGGTGAGCGCTTTTCAACAATCGTCCTGAGCGACTCAGTTAAACCTGACTAAGCCAAGAGGTCTTTAGCAAAATCCAGGTAGACTCGCCCCAAAAACTCAGCCTGAAAAGCCCACCATTCGGCAAATCTCCTGTTTTTTGCGGAGCCTCTAGAAATATTTTTAAGCGCGACTGATTAAATTCCCGAACAATTGCGGAATACTTGCTAAGAGTTGAATCAGCTTCTGGTCTCCGACTCATTCACTTGAAATCTGATAGCCGCTACTAGCTAAATTATGGGAAAAGTCATTGGCATCGACCTGGGCACAACGAATAGCTGTGTTGCTGTCCTGGAGGGCGGTCAACCCGTTGTCATTTCCAGCTCAGAGGGAGGACGCACCACTCCTAGCATTGTTGGTTTTGGCAAGAACGGTGAGCGGCTGGTAGGGCAGCTTGCCAAACGTCAGGCTGTGACCAATGCCGAAAACACCATTTTCAGCATTAAACGGTTTATCGGGCGACGCTGGGACGACACGACCGACGAGCAAAGCCGAGTCCCCTACACCTGCGTCCGAGGAAAAGATGACACGGTGGACGTGCAAATTCGCGGACGTTCCTACACACCCCAGGAAATTTCCGCCATGATCCTGCAAAAGCTGAAGCAGGACGCTGAAAACTATTTAGGAGAACCAGTCACCCAGGCGGTTATCACCGTACCGGCCTACTTCACAGATGCCCAGCGCCAGGCCACCAAAGATGCAGGCACTATTGCAGGGCTAGAAGTGCTGCGAATCATCAACGAGCCAACCGCTGCGGCTCTATCCTATGGACTGGACAAACAGGATCAGGAACAAAGTGTGCTGGTGTTTGACCTGGGCGGCGGGACGTTTGATGTGTCCGTGCTGCAACTCGGTGACGGTGTGTTTGAGGTGAAATCTACCTCTGGCAACAACCACCTGGGCGGCGATGACTTTGACAATGTGCTGGTTCAGTGGCTCATGTCCAGCTTCCAGCAGCAAGAAGGGATCGACCTCTCTAGCGACAAGATGGCGCTACAGCGTCTGCGCGAAGCTGCGGAGAAGGCCAAGATTGAGCTTTCGAGTATGCTCACGACGACCATCAACCTGCCGTTCATTACAGCCGACGAAACTGGGCCAAAGCACCTGGAAATGGAGCTGACCCGCGCCAAGTTTGAAGAACTGGTGAATGATCTGGTCGAAAGCACGCTTGAACCTGTCGAGCAAGCGCTTAAGGATTGCGGCCTGAGTGCAAATGATTTAGACCGCATTTTGCTGGTAGGCGGCTCTACCCGGATTCCAGCAGTTCAAGAAGCCATCAAGAAGTATTTCAACGGCAAAGCTCCCGATCGCTCTGTCAACCCCGATGAGGCAGTTGCCCTGGGTGCGGCAATTCAGGCAGGCGTTTTGGGCGGCGAGGTGAAAGACCTGCTGCTGCTGGACGTAACCCCGCTCTCGCTGGGGATTGAAACACTCGGCGGCGTGTTTACTCGCATCATCGAGCGCAACACTACAGTTCCCACCAGCAAGACCCAGACCTTCTCTACAGCAACCGATGGACAGACCTCGGTTGAGATCCATGTTCTGCAAGGGGAACGGGCGATGGTGAAGGACAACAAGAGCCTCGGGAAGTTCCAACTGACAGGGATTCCGCCTGCCCCACGCGGCGTACCGCAAATCGAGGTGTCTTTTGAAATCGATGCAGACGGTATTCTGCAAGTCAGCGCCCGCGACAAGGGCACAGGTCGGGCGCAAACGATCCGCATCACCAACACAGGCGGACTCAGCGAGTCTGAGGTGGAACGGATGCGGATGGAAGCAGATCTCTACGCTGAGGAAGATCAGAACCGTCGTCTGCTGGTGGAATATCGCAACCAGGCCGATATCCTGTTCAGCAACTATGAGACGACGCTTCGCGAGAATGGCGACTTGATTCCCGAAGCGTATAAAGCAGAGGCTGCTGAAAAAGTGGCAGAACTGCGGGCGGCGATCGCCGATCGGACGCTGGATGTAGACACCATGAAGGCTCGCTTGGATGCGCTCCAACATGCCCTATTTGCGATTGGTTCGGCGATGTATCAACAAGCCATGCATCATGGATCAGATGCGAACGGCGACTATGCGGGCTATGGCAGCGACCCAGACGGCTATGACGATCCCACAGTTGCCTGGCCCAACGGCAGTGGAGAACCGGAACTTACAGAAGCGTTCAACGAAGACGACTTCAGCTTCGAGACAGACGAAACCGTGACGGCTGACTACGAGGCTGTGGATTAGGACAGCGAATCGCGTATTCCCGCCTCAGGGGCATTGGTTGCGCTGCACGTCTCAGGGGCGTTGACCCTTAAAGGTGTCTGGTTTGCCAATTTCTCCGGGTTGGCAGGGGCTTCAACGACTAGCCGCTGCTACATGGGGGGATTGGTTCGGTAATGCCCACTTCAAGGACAGGGTGCGATCGCAAACAATTCGTTACGATGTAGGATGTGGGGAATTGGGTGGACGAATCGCCTGTTTGTACGGCGCTGACCTGGTTTCCCCGACTCTATTCACGCCAAATTACTCAACCCCCAGCAGCGTTCTATGGCCCGTGACTACTACGACATTCTGGGTGTCTCTCGCGATGCCGACAAAGAGGAGCTAAAGCAAGCCTATCGACGGCTTGCCCGCAAGTATCACCCCGATGTCAACAAAGAGGAAGGCGCTGAAGAACGTTTCAAAGAAATTAACCGCGCCTACGAAGTGCTTTCAGAGCCAGAAACTCGCGCCCGCTACGATCGCTTTGGTGAGGCAGGCGTTGGCTCTGCGGCTGGCGCAGGCTATCAAGACTTTACCGATTTAGGCGGCTTTGCAGATCTATTCGAGAGCTTCTTTGGCAACTTTGCGGGTGCGGCTCCGGGTCAGCAGGCCCGCCGTCGCAGTGGCCCCACCCGTGGCGAAGACCTGCGCCTTGACCTGAAGCTGGACTTTCGCGAGGCCATCTTTGGCGGCGAAAAGGAAATTCGCATTAGCCATCTAGAAACCTGCACCAACTGTAGCGGATCGGGTGCAAAGCCGGGGACACGCCCCAAAACCTGCACAACCTGCGGCGGCGCGGGGCAGGTGCGGCGGGCCACCCGAACCCCCTTTGGCAGCTTTACTCAGGTGTCTACCTGCCCCACCTGCAACGGCAGCGGGCAGATGATCGAAGAAAAGTGCGACGTGTGTGGCGGCAGCGGACAAAAACAGGAAGCCAAAAAGCTCAAAATTACGATTCCCGCTGGCGTGGACAATGGGACGCGGCTCCGCATTTCTTCAGAGGGAGATGCAGGAATGCGGGGTGGCCCACCGGGCGATCTTTACGTTTTTCTGTTTGTCAACGACGACGCGGAATTCCAGCGGGACGGCATTAACATTTTGTCGAACCTGAAGATTAGCTACCTGCAAGCGATTCTTGGCTCGAAGTTAGAGGTAAACACAGTCGATGGGCCCGTGGAAACCATTGTTCCGCCCGGAACCCAGCCCGGAACGGTGATTACGCTTGAGAATCGCGGCGTGCCTCGTTTGGGAAACCCCACTAGCCGGGGCGATCATCTGATTACGGTTCAGGTTGATATTCCCACTCGCGTTTCGGCAGAGGAACGGAAGCTGCTGGAGGAGCTTGCCAAACTGCGGGGCGATCGCATCGGCAAGGGCGGCATGGGCTTCCTAGACAATCTGTTTCACAAGTCTTGAGCAGGATGCATGACGGAATCTTCCCTAGTCCCAGATATCCAGCTTGACCTGCGCGGCACGCCCTGTCCGCTAAATTTTGTGCGAACCAAGCTGCGTCTAGAAAAAATGCCTGCTGGATCGCTCCTAGAAGTGTGGCTTGATCCAGGAGAGCCGATGGAGCAGGTGCCCGATAGCTTGCGAATGGAAGGATACCCGATTGAGCAAGTGCAAGAGCGACAAAGCGGAGACGGCGCTTATTTTGCCCTTAGCATTCGCCGTCCCTAGTTATGGGTGCAGATTGCCAGTCCCAGTCGCTTGTTGAGGCCACGGTTCAGCAGGTGGGGTCGCAACGGATCACGGGTACAGTGCTGGCGGTGCAGGCTAATTACTACTTTGTGCGGCTAGACCCAGGCTGCTATCCGCCAAACACGGGGGATATGCTGCTATGTACCCGGCGATCGCGCCTGCGAAAAATCGGGCAGCAGGTTTGGGTGGGCGATCGCGTCGAAGTTGAAGAACCCGATTGGGCCGGACAGCGAGGGGCGATCGCCCAAGTGTTTCCTCGTCGCTCCGAACTGGATCGTCCGCCCATTGCCAATGCCGATCAGATTTTGCTGGTGTTTGCCCTGGCAGAACCCGCACTCGATCCCTTCCAACTCAGCCGTTTTTTGGTCAAGGCCGAATCTACAGGGCTATCGGTGTGCCTGTGTTTGAATAAATGCGACCTGCTGACGGAGGCAGAACTGGTGGCGTGGGGCGATCGCCTGCGACAGTGGGGCTATTCGCCGCTGATGATTAGCGTGCGCGAAAATATTGGGCTAGACAAACTCGAGCCGGCCCTTGCAAAACAAATCACCGTCGTCTCTGGCCCATCTGGCGTCGGCAAATCCAGCCTGCTAAACGCGCTGATTCCAACGGTCGATCTGCGTGTGGGGGAAGTCTCCGGCAAACTCCAGCGGGGCCGCCACACCACGCGCCATGTCGAACTGTTTGAGTTGCCAGCGGGCGGGCTGCTGGCCGATAGTCCTGGGTTCAATCAGCCCGATCTAGACTGCACTCCGGGGGAACTGGCCCACTACTTCCCAGAAGCCCGCCAGCGAATGGCGCAAGCCGCCTGCCAGTTTAGCAACTGCCTGCATCGGGAAGAGCCAGACTGCGCCGTTCGGGGCGACTGGGAGCGCTATGAACACTATCGGATTTTTCTAGAAGAGGCGATCGCCCGCCAAGAAGCCCAGGAACGCACCCGCGATGCCGAAGCCACCACCAAACAAAAAAGTCGCCAGGACGGCCAGACCAAAATCGAGCCAAAGCTAGAGCGCAAGAAGTATCGTCAGCCCTCACGGCGAGTTGAGAAACAGCGTCTCAAGAACTGGGATGCAGATGGTGCAGATATAGATGTAGACTAGCCGAACTCTGAGAGATCCAGGGCAAACGTATACGCCAAGACTTTCGCGATAAGGGCGACTTTGGGACATCTTATTGCAAAAAATTAGAGGCGATTTGCAGGCGCTAACTGTTGAACCCCTCATTTCTTCCAGGACTTACGTCATTTCTTCCAGGACTTACGCACTTGCGATAAGCTCTTTGGGTTTTGGACAATTTCTCGCGGGCGCAGCCCGCGAGAAATTGTCCAACTGCGTAAGTCCTGTCTTCGTTAAGTTCGCGTTAGTATGCGTTTGCTCTGCTGAGAAATCCCCAGCGATTTGGTAACCGCAAGACTAGCCACGAGCCTGCATGCTGAAAGCGATTGCCAAGTACTTAACATGCCTAACATGAAATTATTTCTTGGATATATATCAAAAACAGTTAACTTAAAGATAAGTTTTGCAAAGAAAAGTTCAGCATAAAATCGTAGAGTCAACCTCTAAACTGCTTAAACTTTCATGTTAATTCTGCAATCATTGTTGGGAAACCTGAAGAAATAATAAGCTGTGTTCAGCCAAACACCGCATGAAACCTGACAAGCCTTTATGGAGAAGGCTGCAAAGCGTTGCCAGGACTCCCATGAGATAGCGAACTGCGAGTCCTGATTAACCTATAGAGGTCTATCGACTGAGCCTATGCCCAGTCCTGCCCCGGTAGTGAATCCAGTGTCCGTCTACTTGCTGTAACAAATGATGATGTGGAAAGTAATGAAATGTTAAGTAATGATTAATATCTTGTCGATCAGCTATAGTTCCTAACAATTGTTTCTCTGTTGGTTCCTCTAATGCACTGTTCTATTCTGTAGAGTCGATTCCGTTAGACTCACAGCTCCCTTCTCGAAATCTCCTGATCAGCTTGTATTGGTTTCTATGCTCATTGCCCGTGTTTACCTTGCATGAGTCCTAAAAGCTCTAACTCAAAAGCTTTGACTCATAGATCTAATCTGCGGCTGATAAACTCATAGAAAGACCATTTGAGGCAGCTTCAATAAGCAATCAGGGGTTTCTAGAGGTAGGGTTATGCAAACCAGAAGTTTCTTCTCAAACACTCTATTCTATGAACCAGCAACAACTAGAACAACTGCGAGCCTACTGTAGTAGCGATGCTGCTTTTGAGCAACTCCGGCAAAATCTATTGAATTGGGCAGATATTTCTAAGGCAGAACAACAGAAGGCACTGTTTCGAGTAATTACAAAAATTCGTGAGTCCTTAGATCTAAACACAATTTTTAAGACGGCCGCAATTGAGGTTCGCCGCCTTCTAAGTGCAGATCGTGTCGCTCTTTTTTGCTTTGCACCCAATTCTGGTTGGAATGATGGCGAGTTTTTAGCAGAAGATGTTGCCCCTGAGTTTAGATCAGTCTTGTTAGAAAAGGTTCACGATCACTGCTTTGGTGAGCGATACGCAATTGATTATCATAAGGGACGAATACAAGCCGTTAGTGATGTTCGATCTGCAGGTCTGAAAGAGTGTCATATTGAGATTTTAAGTCACTTTCAAATTTACGCTAATTTGGTTGTACCAATAATAAAAGAAGAAACACTTTGGGGTCTACTTTGCGTTCATCAATGCTCAGGTCCTCGCACCTGGACATCTGACGAAATCGAGTTTGCCAAGCAGATTTCTACACATCTTGGTGTCGCACTTCAGCAAGCCAGTTTACTGAACAAAGTACGCTTTCAGTCAGAGCAGCAGAAAGCCCTATTTAAGGTGGTTTCTCGAATTCGAGAGCCAATGGATTTGGCAACTATTTTTAGAACGGCTGCAACTGAATCTAGACAGTTGCTTGGGGCTGATCGAGTTGCAATTTTTCGATTTGCGCCTGATTCTAACTGGAATGATGGAGAGTTTGTATCAGAGAGTGTTGGGCAGGGCTATGCATCAGTCTTAGCAGAAAAGGTTCAGGATCACTGTTTTGGCGATCGCTACTCTGATGCTTACCATCAGGGACAATTTCAGGCAGTTGCTGATATTTATTCAGCAGGTCTTCAAGCGTGTCATATTGATGTACTGTCACGCTTTCAAATCCGTGCCAATTTGGTTTTACCGCTTTTGCAAGGAAGTTATCTGTGGGGCTTATTGTGTGTTCATCAATGTGCTGAACCGCACTTCTGGGAAGCGGAAGAAATTGAATTTTCTAAGCAGATTGCAGCCCAGCTTAGTGTCGCGCTAAAGCAGGCAGAACTACTAGCTCAAGCTCAACAGCAATCTGTGGAAACTGCGGCTGCATTAGATCATCTCAAAAAAGCACAAACCCAGTTGATTCAAAGTGAAAAAATGTCAAGCTTAGGGCAGCTTGTAGCTGGGGTCGCCCATGAAATTAATAATCCTGTTAACTTCATTCACGGCAATATAAGCTACGCTCGCCGCTATGCTCACGACCTCATGGAGTTAGTTAAACTTTACCAAAAGCATTATCCAGAACCTGTTAGCGCGGTGGGCGATCGCGCTGAAGAGATTGACCTGAATTTTCTGATAGAAGACTTCCCTCGAATTTTAGCTTCTATGCAAGTTGGGGCTGAGCGAATTCGCAGCATCGTGCTATCCCTTCGGAATTTCTCACGGCTGGATGAAGCGGAGATGAAAGTAGTGGACTTGCACGAAGGACTAGAAAGCACACTCCTCATTCTGCAATATCGCCTGAAACCCAAGTCGGTTTCTAACCCTGCGAACAATATTCAGTTGATTAAAGAGTACGGGCAGTTGCCGCTAGTTGAGTGCTATCCTAGCCAGCTCAATCAAGTATTTATGAATTTGCTCAGCAATGCCATTGATGCCCTAGAGGAGCAAATTGCAGCAAGAGAAAAGGCAATTCAAGAAGGAATGAGTAGTGACATCGATAGTCTGCGCCAACCCACCATTACCATCCGAACCAAACTGTGTGATCCAAGACTGTGCGATCAATGCGATCAACTGCACGAACACTATCCCCTTGAGGGCGATCGCCCCCAATACGTTTGCATTTGCATTGCCGACAACGGCCCTGGGGTGCCCGAAAAACTGCAACCCAAACTATTCGATCCCTTTTTCACCACCAAGCCTATCGGAAAAGGCACAGGGCTAGGACTCTCAATTAGTCAGCAAATTGTCTGCGAACGTCATCATGGCACGCTGCAATGCATCTCGCAGCCTGATACAGGTACAGAATTTCACATAAGAATTCCGATTCATCAGCACAGGGCCATACAGGAGAATCTCAAACCCTCAGGCGCAATAAACCAAGCAGAACAGTAGCTATGGAGCCATCGCCATTTACCCCAACGTCCACAGCCCGACTCGCAGGTTTCAAACGAGATAGCCTTTGAACTTGAAGCTTAATCCTTATGAACTTGAAGCTTAATCCTTAATTGCCTGACACATCTCTGGAAACCCTTGATTTCTCCTAGTGGACAGTGGCCCAAAAGCCCCAATCGTAGGGGACATTACTAGTGGCATTGCGGCTGTCCCTCTTTGATTTCTCCTAGTGGACAGTGGCCCCAAAGCCCCCCCTTAACCAAGCTCTCCGGCTCTAATTTAGGGGTTATAGGTTTCGATTCCAAGACAACGCAGTTTCCAGGCTTTCGGGACTTGTGTCAGGCAATCAGGCTCAATCCTCGCAGGCAATCAGGCTCAATCCTCGAATATAAGAATATAAGCGTCGTGGAACAAATCCTAAACCCCTGAACCCTGCTATGGCGACTCACCCTGAGTGACTTACCTTAATAATCCGCATCTTCCTCGTATTCCACGACCTTTTGCCGTTCAGGAATATTCAACTGCGGTGCGCGATAGGGCTGGGGGTTGTCGTCATCCTCCCACACGTCATCCAGTTCTTCCTTCATCGGCGGCTCGTAGGCATCCGCATCTTCGTAAGCTTCGGCATATTGCTGGCGACGGGGCGGCTCGTTCCAGTTATCTTCCGGCTCATCGCGGTAGAGCGGCTCTGGCTGGCGCTGACGCAGCGGCTCCTGAATCGGGCGGCGGGGTTCTTCCCACGTATCGTCATCCCAGGTCGATTCGCGGGCAGGCGCACGCATCGGCTGAGGCGCAGGGGTACGCACGCCCGTCGGCAACTGGTTGGACGTAGACACCGGCATAATGTAGTCCTCTTCGTCGCGCTCCCACGGCGGACGACCAATGCCAATGCGCTCCAAAAAGCCCACGCTAAGCTGCGACATCTTTTGCTCCGCGCCCTCAAACACAATCAGGCGATCGGGGCCGCTGCTCACCACCTCTTCGATCGACAGTTCGTAGGTGCTGACCACCTGATCGGGAATAAAGGGAAACCCAATCGAGGCAATCACAATAGACTCAAGCTGACCATTTTCGACGTTGAACCGGAAGCCCCGCACCTTGCCCAGCAGTTCTCCCGTCTCGGTGATCACTTCGCTGTTGATCAGGCTGCTATACGCTTCTGTGTCAACTTCATCCTCTACCGCAGAGTCGTCATCGACTAAAATCACGTCGCCGATCTGGCGAATGTTCGCAAGATACATCATCTGCTGCGTGCCAGACACCACGCCCGATAGGATGCTTTCCCGCAAACCGATGGCAACCACCTCGCGGCGATCGACATCCACCCAAAGCTGGCTCACGACACCCAGGCGCTTGCCGGTGTCGCGGGTGATGATTTGCGTTCCAAGGAGGTCTGAGCGTTGGCGGATTTGTTCAGATGTCATTGTCGAGTCCTAACCTCGAACTGGTTGAAATAGTTCGATTGAAATATGAATACAGTAGATACGGTCAGATATCAATACTAAGCCAATCTTAACCAAACTCGAACGTTTGGTAAGTCTGTCTTGAGTTCGGAAAGCCGCCCTTGGGGGTAATGGGGCAAAAGACGGAAAAAACGAAAAGTGAAAAACGAAAAACAGAACCTCTTCGCCCTTCGCTCTTCATTCTTCGCTCTTCATTCTTCGCTCTTCGTTCTTTTCTCTTTCCTCCCCTCCTCCCTCACCCCGAAACATTCTGCTGCAAGTCGATGCCCAGCACCTGCGTATAGGCTCCCCGCGCCTGGGTCACGCCGATGGTGCGCTGGGCGGCTTCGATCATCGGGCGGCGCAGGCTGACAACGATGAACTGAGCCTGCTGGGCCTGGTGCTTAATCATACGGGAAAGACGCTCCACGTTTGCGCCATCCAGGAACATATCCACTTCGTCGAAAGCGTAGAAGGGCGAGGGACGATAGCGCTGGAGAGCAAAAATGAAGCTGAGGGCAGTGAGGGATTTTTCGCCCCCAGACATGGAGGCGAGGCGGCGGACGGGCTTGCCCTTGGGATGAGCAACCAGATTTAGCCCGCTGCCAAAGGGATCGTTGGGGTCGTCGAGTTGCAGATAGCCATCGCCGTCGGACAGTTCGGCAAAAATGGACTGAAAGTTTACGTTCACCGCGTCGAAAGCCTCCTTGAAGGCTCGCTGACGCAGGGTGGTGAAGTTTTCAATGCGGAGGAGCAGCTCGCTGCGCTCTTCGTCCAGCGTGCCCAGTTTTTGGCTGAGGTCTTCCAGGCGCTCCTGAGTGCGCTCATATTCCTCCAGGGCCAGCATGTTGACGGGTTCCATGTTTTCGATGCGGCGCTGGAGCGATCGCAGTTCGTGCTGCAATTCGCCCAGGTCGGGCAGCGGATCGGGCAACTCTGGCAATGGGTCTGGTAACTCTGCCCGCTTTGCTTCTAGCGCTGCCTGGAGCGTGGCCAAGCTTTCGCGGCGGGTCTGCTGGGTTTCCTGGAGTTTTTGGCGCTGCCAGTCGGCCTGTTGCTGAGCGGTTTGGCGATCGCGCAAGAGACGTTCCGTGCGATCGCGCTCCTGTTTTTCCGACGCGAGGGAGGCCTCCAGCGAATCCAGCGCCGCACGAGTCTGGGCGATGGTCTGGCTGAGGGCAGTCTGCTGAGTCCCCAGTGCAGATCGCTGCTGCATCTGCGTCGTCTGCTGAGCGCGGAGATCGTGCAGCCGCTGATTTAGCTGGGCGATTTTTTCCTGGAGGCGCTGCCGCTGAATTTCCAGGTCTTGAACCCGCTGTTCGGCAGATCGCAGGGCAAGCTGGCGATCGCCCAGTTCTGCCTCCTGCTGACGAATAGTGGCTTGAATCTGCTGCCACTCGCTGTGGGTCTGGGATTGCTCCAGGTCTGCCAGGACTTGGCGCTGGCGCTGGAGTTCGGCTTCCTGGGGGGGCAGGTCGCGCTCCAGCGTTTGCAGGCGATCTTCGGCGGGGCCAAGCTCTTGGCGGTTTTGCGAAAGCTGGGTGCGAAGCTGCCCTTCTTGGGTCACCAGCGCTGCCAATTGGGTCTGGAGTTGGTCTGCCTGGAGTTGCACTGCACGCTGCTGCTGGCGGGCCTCGTTGAGCGCTTGGGTGTGGGTGCGGACGGCTTCTGTGCCCTGGGCGATCGCCCCTTCACAGCGCCGCAGAATGGTGTCGATTTCCAAGAGGCGATCGCGCAATGTGGCCGCTTCGGCCGATTCTCCCGGCTGCACTGTGCCAAATCTCAGAGAGCCTTGCCGCTGGGACACGCTGCCACCCGTCATCGCGCCGCTGGTTTCCAGCAGTTCGCCGTCCAGCGTCACAATGCGATATTTGCCCAAGTGCGGTCGCGCCTGTTCTAGCGTGCGAAAGACCACCGTGCTGCCAAAGACATAGGCAAACACATCCTCAAAACGGCGATCGCAGTCAATCAGGTTCACCGCATAGTCCACAAACCCGTCTGGTCGGTTGCCCTTTGGGATTTCTGTAAACTGCGGCACGCGGATTTTGTTCATCGGCAGGAAGGTGGCTCGACCCGCCCGCCGCTGCTTCAGCAGGTCGATGCACCGCGCTGCGATCCGGTCGTCTTCCACCACCAGATTGCCGAGGCGGCCACCCGCCGCAATTTCCAGCGCCAGTTGATAGGGCGAATCGACTCGCCCCAGTTGCGCCACCAGCCCGTGAACCCCGTCAATACCTGCGCTCAAAATCACCTGGCTGGCTCCGGTGCCCTGGGCCTCCTGCATCGCCTGAGTCTGGGCTTCCAGACGGTCAAGCTGGCGCTGTTTGTCGCGCTGCTCGTTCAGCAGACGGGTCTGGGTGTCTTGCTGGGTGCGGAGGTCTTGCTCGGCTTCGGCAAGCGCTTGAGCGAGTCGCTGCACCTGGGTTTCAGCCTCGGCCCGCTGCGCTTCAACGGTAGATTGCTCGGACTGCTTTTCAGCCAGCGATTGGGCGATCGCCCCCAGTGCTTCCGTCTGTTCCTGAATCTTGGCGCGGAGCTGCGACACCCGCTCTTGCAGCCGCGCCTGCTCCGTGCGCTGCGGCTCAATTTGGTTCAGCAACGCCTCCATCTGGCGACGCAGGGCGGCTTGCTCCTGCACCCAGGCCTCCGACGCTTCGGCGATCGCGCTGGACTGTTCCCGGCTGGCTTGCAGGGCCCGCTGAGCGCGATCGCGGGCCGCCTGGAGGGCAGCAATTTCCTGGCTTTCGATGCGCTGCTGATCCGCAGAAGCCTGTTCTAGCATCTGCATTTGCTCCTGAAGCGCCTGCTGCGCCTGGGCAATCTGCGCCATCGTGTCGCGGTTCGCCATCAGGAGATCCTGCTCTTGCCGCTGGAGCTGGCGCAGTTCGGCTTCGTGCGTTGCCAGGGTAGATTGCAGCGCCAACTGCTCGTCTTCGCCCAGCGCCTTCACCCGCGCATTCAGCCGCTCTAGGTCAGCGGTGATTTGCTGAATTTCGGTCGCCAGCGCCGTCAGTTGCGTAGCAGTGTCCGCCAGAGCGCGATCGCCCTCCTCGATCTGCTGCTGGAGCTTCTGCGCCTGGTCTTGCTGACTCTGCCAGTTCAGCACCACTTCCCACTGACTTTTGGTCTGAAACTCGGCTTTGAGTCGCTTATATTTCTCTGCCTTGAGGCGATCCTGAGCGAGGCGATCGCGCTGCTCGATTAGCTCCCGCTCCACAATGCGAAACTTCTCTTCTCGCTCCTTCACCGCATCCAGCTTGTCCTTTGCCTGGGAAATCTTGCGGTCAAACGCCGCCACGCCCGCCAATTCATCAATAATTTCCCGCCGTTCACGGGGGTTCATGGAAATAATGCTGGTGACATCGCCTTGCAGCACCACGTTATAGCCTTCGGGATAAATCCGAAAGCGGTGAAGCTGCTCATGCAGTTCGTTCAGCGTGCAGGGCTGTCCGTTGATGTAATAGTTCGAGGTGTAGGTTCCCTGCTGCGTCACCCGCAGCTTGCGCGTCACGCTCCATTCGTTGAAAGGAACCATCGCCGGGGCAACACTGAGCTGGCTGGCATCCGGCTTTTTGCCGCTGCCGTTGCTAGGACTGCTGCTCCCGTGATTGCCGTTATTGCCATTCAGATATCCGTTCTGAGGGACGGCATCCACCGGGCCATTGCCTTCACCAAAGGCCAGATCAGCGCTGGGCAGAGGATCATCATCGCCCTGGTAGGCCGCGATGTCCTCTTCATCCAGCGCAAAGGTAACGGTGACGCTGGCTTCTACCGTGCTGCGGCCGCGACTGGCCACGCTCTGGTTCACCAAATCTGGCAGACGCTCTGCCCGCATTCCTTTGGAACCCGCCAACCCCAGCGCAAACAGCAGTGCATCCAGAATATTCGACTTGCCCGATCCGTTTGGGCCAGAAATCACGGTAAACCCCGGCAGCAACGGAACCTGCGTTGTGCCACCAAAGGATTTGAAGTGGGATAATTCTACGCGCTTGACGTGCACAAAGGGGCAGGAGCAGAGAGGTTAATACGAATATACTAATTCGCTGGACTACTGAACACCAGTTTTAACAAAAAAACTTGGCCTTGAGCCAGGAAGCCACCATAAAGTTTAAGAGAAGCTTCATGCTTCCCCAGACTCAGCGGCCAGCCGCTAGAGTAGCGGAGGTTCAGCAAACAATCTCTCCTCCTCAGCCCCTTCCTCCCCAACCTCGCCCTATGCCCGTCTATCCCGGAATCTCCAGCGAAGCCTTCCGTCACCCGCTCGATCAGCAGGCCGAGCAGACGCTCCGCAGCGTGCCGGGGTTTGACCTGGTGGCACGGCGCTTTGTGGAATTTGTCTATGAGCGGCCGCGGCAGGTGTTTTTGTTGGGCAATGCCATCGAAGTGGGGCCACGGCAATATTCCACGCTGTTTCAGATGTTTCGGGAATGCCTGCGATCGCTCGATATTGCGCCAGAGCCGACGCTGTTTGTCTCCCAATCGCCGATGGTAAACGCCTACGCGCTGGGGCAAGAGCGGCCCTGCGTGGTGCTAAGCACGGCCCTGCTTGACCTGAGCGACGAGGCCGAGATAAAAGCCGTCCTAGCTCACGAACTGGGACATCTAAAATGTGGACACACGACGCTGACGCAGATGGCAAGCTGGGTCATCACTGCTGCATCAGGATTGGCAGAAATGACCTTTGGGCTGAGCAGTCTCGTCAGTACGGGGCTAATCCTGGCCTTTTATGAATGGCTGCGGAAGGCGGAACTGTCGGCCGACCGGGCGGCGCTGCTGGTCATGGACGACGTAAAGCCCGTGCTGCAAAACATGATGAAGCTGGCAGGCGGCAGCAGTCGCTATGCCCACGAGCTAAGCCTGGAAGAATTCTCGCGCCAGTCGGAGCGCTACCAGAATCTAGATCAAGACGGTATCAACCAAGTCTACAAGTTTCTGCTGTATAACAACCTGTCGCAGGGATTCTTTCAGACGCATCCGTTCACCGTGGAGCGGGTGCATTTTCTGAAAGAATGGTCGGAATCGGAAGAACTGCGGCAGATTCGCGCAGGCAACTATCGCCGCGCTGGAGAGCCGACAGTGGACGCAGAGCCGCCATCCCCCAGCAGCGAGTCGCCCACGGGCGAAGCCGATGTGGAGCGGCTGCGGCGCGAAGTGGCAGAGTTGCAGCGAGAAATTGACCGCATCCGGCGATCGCGCTCAGAATAACAGGGCTGGAACCCCCAATCCCAAATCCCAAATCCAAACTCAACCGTGCCCCAGCCACTCGGCAAATTCCACAGCAAAGCGATCGCCCAAAATCGCCTCTCGAATCCGCTGGGTAAAGCGCACCAGTTCTGTGATGTTGTGAATGGAGATCAGCGTAAACGCCAGAAGTTCGCGGGCGTGCAGCAGATGGCTGATATAGGCGCGGGTGAAATTTTGGCAGGTGTAGCAGGGGCAGGTATCGTCTAGCGGCGTGAAATCGCGGCGAAAGCGGTTGTTTTTCAAATTCCAGCGATCGCCCTGCACCAGCGCCGCACCGTGTCGCGCCAGTCGGGTCGGAATCACGCAGTCAAACAAATCTACCCCAGCGGCGATCGCCCGCACCATTTCCTTATGCGTGCCCACGCCCATCAGGTAGCGCGGTTTGTCTTCTGGCAGCAGCGGAGCCGTCACCTGCACAATTTTCTCGATCAGTTCTGGTGGCTCCCCGACGCTGACACCGCCAATGGCATAGCCGAAGGCCTCAAACTGGGCGATCGCCTCAGCCGCTTCCTGCCGCAAATCGGGATACACACCGCCCTGCACAATCGGGAACAGCGCCTGATCCGTCCGGGTATGGGCCGCAAAGCACCGTTCCAGCCAGCGCATCGTGCGATCGGTTGCCCGCTTCACTTCGTCCCAGGTTGCGGGGTGGGGCGGGCACTCATCAAAGGCCATAATCACGTCGGCCCCCAGCGCGTTCTGAATTTGAATCGAGCGCTCTGGCGTAATCTGGATAATCTTGCCATCGCGGGGCGATCGAAAGGTCACGCCTTCATCAGAAATTTGGCGCATCTCGCTCAGGCTGAAGACCTGAAACCCGCCCGAATCCGTCAGCATTGGCCCATCCCAGCCCATAAACCGATGCAGCCCGCCTGCCTCGGCCACCAGGTCTTCTCCCGGCTGCAAGTGCAGATGATAGGTGTTTGCCAGCACCATCTGTGCGCCCGTGCCCCTCAGTTGGGCGGGCGTGACGGTTTTCACGTTGGCCAGCGTGCCCACGGGCATAAACCGGGGTGTTTCAACCACACCGTGGGGCGTATGAAACACGCCTGCCCGCGCCCTTGTGGTGCAGCACCGCGCCTGACACGTATACGAAAAATGACTGCCCAAGACCTGCTCTAGCGTCCGCTACATTGAAAAATTTTCTTCGTCGTCAATCCGGACATCCCACCCCGCAGACAGGACTTCCGTGACCACTGCTTCCAGGGCTGCTGCGTTTAGCCTGCGACAGTTTTGGTCATCCAGCGGGTTCGACAGGGGCACCAGCCGCAGTAGACGATTGTCTTGCACCAGGTCAAAGCAGGCTTCGCCCTCTGGCAACTGAGACATCTGCAAGTAATCGAAGCTCTGGACGTTGAGGTAGAGCGTGTGGTTTGCCACCAAGCTAGAACACTGGGGATCGGAAAAAACTTCCATCACATAACCTTCGCACTCGCTGCCGGGGATGCCGTCCTGGATGTAGCAGTAGCGGACTTGATGGAGATCCGCCAGGAGCCGCTGCATGTCTTGCTTGTTGACCAAGATGCCTGTGTCCACAATGCAAGGGGCAGGAAGTCGGGGGTTACTGGATGGTGAATCGTGACTCATAACAAGAAAACCTGCGATCGCACCAGAATCCGAATCTGGAGTGGGCTAAAGGAACTGGAACAGCGAGGTGGCTGCGTCCATGCAGCCTAGACCAGAGACAGAGGAAACCGTAAAACCCTGAGAACAGTCGTCCAGAGTAAGAGAATCCGCCATAGCCAGGAGCCATAGCCAGCGAGACGGTAAATCTGGCAATATTTCAGCTAACCTGACTGAGCCTGAGTAGATCATATCTCAAGATTCCTAGCCTGATGGGAGGGGGAATCTTGGGATAGGCACTCACAGCCAGCTTGAACCATTTTTAGCGTCATTTTTGACATTAATTTTGACAGTCCTCAAGCCTGACCCTTGTTTGCTCCTGACCTCGCCAGATTTTATGTAGGTTAGGACTGACGCATTTGAACAATTTCTCGCGGGCTGCCCCCACGAGAAGTCGTCCAGAACCTGGGAAATTTATTGCAAGTGCGTAATTCCTGTAGGTTTCATGTAGGTTTCATGTAGGTTTTATGTGGTTAAGCGGAACTTGCCTAAAGTATGGCGCGGCTTGAGCAATGTGAGTCAGCGTCATGGCTGATGCGGATCTAGATCAAATGTGCTAGCCACGAGTACTGTGCTAGCCACGGGTAATGATTGTCTTGTCTACAGGCTGAGCGAAGGAGGTACATGGCTTGAGTCAGGGGGGGGCTAAGCTAAGCACAGCGGTTGTGAACCTGGCGCAAACGCTGGCAGGGGCGATCGCCTTCTATACCTGCCTGCCCGTGCCCGACTGGATGCATCCGGCTTTTCCGCAAGTCGCCCGCATGGCTCCCGTGGTTGGTCTGCTGATTGGGGCGCTGCTGGGGCTAGTGGATGCCAGTTTGCATCAGTTGGGAATGCCCGTGCTAACCCGCAGCGTGGTGGTGGTCGGGCTATGGGTGGGGGTGACGGGCGGGCTGCATTTAGACGGCGCAATGGACACCGCTGACGGGCTGGCCGTCCTCGACCCGCAGCGTCGCCTGGCGGTGATGGCCGATAGCCGTGCCGGGGCCTTCGGCGTGATGGCGGCGATCGCCCTTCTTCTGCTCAAAACCGCTGCCCTGACCGATCTGGCAGACCCCGCCCTACCCCGCCTGCTGTTGCTCGCGCTGGCGGCAGGCTGGGGGCGCTGGGGCCAGCAGGTGGCGATCGCCCGCTATCCCTATCTCAAGCCCACCGGCAAAGGAGCCTTTCACAAAGCCGCCCTGCCCAGTCTTGCCCACACCCTGCCCAGCCTGCTGCTGCTGCTCAGCCTCAGCCTCTACCCCGCCCTGGCAAATCCTGACCCGTGGCGCTGGAGCCTGATTTTAGGACTGGGTGCTGGGGCGATCGCCCTCCTGCTTCCTGCCTGGTTTCATCGCCGCCTGGGAGGACACACAGGCGACACCTACGGCGCGGTCGTGGAATGGACAGAGGCGCTGGTGCTGGTATTGTGTACCCTGGCTTAAGGAGTGTTGGAGTGAAGAATGAAGAGAGAAGAACGAAGAGGTTCCGTTTTTCGTTCTTCTCTCTTCGTTTTTCGTTCTTCGTTTTTTCCCTCTCACCCCCCTTAACCCTCGATCCCCCTAACCATCCCTCCCATGACTACCCCCCTCTCTACCTGCGTCGCCGCGCTCCATCTGCCGCAAATCGAGCGCCACGTTTTTATCTGCGCTGATCAGAGCGTGCCCAAGTGCTGCGACAAGGGCGACAGCCTGGTGGCGTGGGATTATTTGAAAAAGCGACTAAAGGAATTGGGACTAGACCAACCCACGGGCGATCGCCCCACCTGCGTTTTTCGCACCAAAGCCAACTGCCTGCGGGTTTGCCAGCAAGGCCCCATTTTGGTGGTCTATCCCGACGGGGTGTGGTATCACAGCGCCACCCCGACCGTGATTGAAGAAATCATCCAGAAGCACCTGCTTGGCAATCAAATCGTCCAAGACTACGCCTTCCTAGTTCACCCGCTACCTGCCCCATCTGATGAATTGAAAACACATGGCAGGTTAAATCTGGACGCGCTACAGTCAGAAAGCAAAGATTAATCTATTAATTTCAACATTGCTTAACTATGCGGATTTCCCGCTTGCGCTCAGTATGATGTAGACAGGTCTACTGAAGGGCTGAATGTCTTCACGAAGCCTTGACTTCGGCACAAAGTCAGGCAGCGCAAATCAGGCAACACAAATCAGGCAATACAAAATTTCTTCAGGTTCTTGGGCTAAATTGTGCGCTCTGTGGATCTACTGGGTATCATTTATTAGCACGATTCATCTCAACTCAGGCATGGCGAGTGATGTAGCATGACAAAGGAAGCCAGTGTGGGAGAGCACAAGCGACTTTTATTGATTGACGACGACCCAAACCTCATTCTGCTCGTAAAGGACTACCTAGAGTTCCGGGGGTATGAGGTCATTACCTCAGAGAACGGTCAAGAAGCGCTAGAAGTGCTGCAAAAAGAGACACCAGACATGATCATCTGCGATGTGATGATGCCGCAGATGGATGGCTACTCGCTGGTCGAGCAAGTCAGAAAAGATCCACGCACGAGCTGGATTCCGGTGCTGTTTCTTTCTGCGAAAGGGCAGAGCCAGGACAAAATCAAGGGCTTGAACACTGGCGCTGACGTGTATATGGTGAAGCCCTTCGAGCCAGAAGAACTGGTTGCCCAGGTAGAGTCTTCTCTCAAGCAAGCCTCTCGATTGATTCAGCGGCAGGACAAAGGGCTGGACAGCGCCCCCAAAATTCAGGTGCCCTTCGACGTTGAGCTAACGCCGACCGAACTGCGGGTGGTGCAGTTTGTCGCCCAGGGCATGGCAAACCGAGAAATTGCCGAGAAGCTGAACGTAAGCCAGAGAACGATTGAAAGCCACGTCAGCAACATGCTGGGCAAAACAGGACTACACAACCGCACTGAACTGGCTCGCTGGGCGATCGAAAACAGCATGGCGTAGCTTTTAGCTTGGTATTTGTAGGTCTCTAACTTGTAGGTCTTCAACTTGTAGGTCTTTAACTTGCAAGCCTTCAACTTCGAGTACGGTCGCCATCGGAAGGCGGCCGTACTTGCTTTTTGCGGATTTCATGACCGAAGTGAGATTTTCTTAATGTTTTTTATGGAAAAGCAGTGCTGCTTCTGAAAGCCATGCAGCAGAAGGGCTGATGTGGCAGGCTTAGGATGAAGAACGGATGAAGACGGCAGATCTCAACCGTAGAAGTACGGGTCTTGCTTGACATCCCAAAATAAACTCTGCTTAATACTAAAAGTTTCGATCACTACGCCTTCCTTCAGTGTTGCTACTGGTCTTGGTTATGATGACTGAAGCCGCTGGCGATCGCCCGCCAAGCTTGTCCAGCTTGGTGACCGTTCAACAGCAGGCTGATTTCGCCATGCTAATTTCGCTATGTTGTCTGGGTCGCTCATTCACAGGTTGTGCATTTGCTTAGGCACGTTGCACGACAGCATCAGCACCTTGCCGCTGAGCCTTTTCAGTGGTCAGTGTTGAGCGCTATTTTTGAAACGCATCGAAACTGGCTAAACGCTGCGTCTACAGGCTGCGTTCCAGCAGTTTTGCTTGGCAGACTGATTTTGTCCGGTCAAACCTAGCAAAGATAGAATAAGTCTAAAGAGGTCTAACGTATGGGTGCAGTCAGATCAGCGGTTTAGTCCCTGGTTTGGCTGGCTAAGCTTGCGAGAAGCTGAAGGCGCATTTCAGCCGCCGCAGATAGGTTTATCTCGCTAAGGCGTTCACAGATCCTCTGAAGGGCGAGTTCTCGCACAGTGCGCTGGTCGAGCTTCCAACACTTGAGACTCAGAATTTAAGACTCAGAAGATTCGATGACTGCTCTTTGAACTCTCGAAGCTGAACTTTCTAAGACAGTTTCGAGAAGGCCCGCTCTAAGTTCAGACACTCTCACGTTTAACCATGAACTCAAACACCCCTAGCAACACCCTCTTTCCAAATCAAAAGGCAGGTCGAAAGCCAAGCCTCTGGCATCGCCTGAAACTGTGGATTCGTCAAGACATCGTGGCAGACGATCCGTGGGATGTAGATACCTATTTCCCCGAAGAAGGCCAGGCGGAAACTCTTCACCAAGAGACGATCGAAAAGTAGAGAATTAAGGCTAAGGGACGGCGCTCCGCAGTAGTGTTTGATTTAATTTCACTTTAATATCTGCGCTGAGCTTGAATCATACAAGTCTCATCGCCCTCTAGAAAAGCCGTTCCTGTCAGAGTTCACACTACTTTTACAAATTCCTGCAAATTGTAATGCGAGTTTGTAGATGTCTCACTCGGTTCTCCTGGGTTCCAGGAAATTGCAAGCGTCTGGGCAGCTTCTCCAGAAGCGCAGGACATAGCAGGACATAGCAGGACATAGACAGATATAAAAACGAGAGGTCTTGAATTGGAATCCCGATTCAAGACCTCTTTCAGTTAGAGCAGCTTGTGGAGTAGCTTGCTAGCGCAACGGCTTCGACGGGGCAGCTAGCTCATGTAGTCTTGCAGCGTCTTGACCTCCAGCGGCTCAGACTGGAGAGAGCGAATCGCAGCCGTGCTGGCCTTGGCTCCGGCGATCGTGGTGACAACCGGAATTTTATAAGACAGGGCTGTGCGGCGAATTGCGCGATCGTCCACCTGAGCCGTCTCGCCCAGGGGCGTGTTGACCACAAGCTGAATCTGCTGGTTTTTGATGGAATCCATCACGTTGGGACGACCCTCATGCACCTTCAGCACCAGATCCACATCCAGTCCATTTTCTTTGAGGACGCGGCGAGTCCCCTCCGTCGCCACAACGTGCAGCCCTAGGGCCTGCAAATCCTTCACCACAGGCACAGCAGCCTGCTTGTCGCGGTCGTTCATCGAAACGAAGACCGTGCCCCCCAGCGGCAACACCTGCGAAGCCGCTAGCTCTGCCTTGGCAAAGGCTTTGCCAAAGTCGGTGTCGATGCCCATCACTTCGCCCGTGGAGCGCATTTCGGGGCCGAGAATAATATCCGTGCCAGGGAACTTGGAAAAGGGCAGCACGGCCTCTTTCACCGCAATGTGCTGGGGAATGATTTCCTGCGTGAAGTTTAGCTCCGTCAGAGTCTTGCCCGACATGACCAGGGATGCCAGCTTGGCCAGGGGCTTGCCGATCGCCTTAGACACAAAGGGCACGGTGCGCGAGGCGCGGGGGTTGGCTTCCAAAATGTAGACCACATCGCCCTCGACTGTTCCCTGGATGGCATACTGCACATTCATCAGACCGACGACGTTCAGCGCTTTGGCGAGTTTCGTCGTCCAGGTGCGGATGGTTTCCAGCGTGTCGGGGCCAAGGGTGACGGTGGGAATCGAGCAGGCAGAGTCGCCAGAGTGTATGCCTGCTTGCTCAATGTGTTCCATGATGCCGCCGATAACGACGTGGCCAGTCGCATCGGCGATCGCATCCACATCCACCTCGATCGCGTTTTCCAAATACTGATCCACCAGGATGGGGTGATCTGGCTCGACCTGCACCGCGTAGGTCATGTAGCGCTCCAGGTCTTTGTCGGAATACACAATTTCCATTGCTCGACCGCCCAGCACGTAGCTGGGGCGCACCACCACGGGATAGCCAATCTTCTTGGCCACCTCCAGCGCTTCGGCAGTGCTGCGGGCGATGCCGTTGGCGGGCTGGCGAATCTCTAGCTCCCGCAAGATTTTCTCGAATCGCTCCCGGTCTTCGGCGGTGTCAATCGAGTCGGGCGACGTACCCCAGATTTGGGTCTGCGGCGAGTCGCAGATGGGCAGCGCCTTTTGCAGCGGCAGGGCCAGCTTGAGCGGGGTCTGGCCGCCAAACTGGTTGATGATGCCAGCGGGCTGCTCCGCTTCGATAATATTCAGCACGTCCTCTTTGGTGAGTGGCTCAAAATAGAGGCGATCGCTCGTGTCATAGTCCGTAGAAACCGTTTCCGGGTTGGAATTGACCATGATGGTCTCAAACCCTTCGGCTTGCAGCGCAAAGGACGCATGGCAGCAGCAATAGTCAAACTCGATGCCCTGCCCGATGCGGTTTGGCCCGCCGCCCAGGATCATGACCTTGCGCCGGGTTGAGGGCAAGACCTCCGACTCGGTTGCGGCAGCTTGTTCCGAACCTGCGTCTCCATTAACCACTTCGACGGGTGTTTCGTAGGCAGAGTAGTAGTAAGGCGTTAGCGCCTCAAACTCGGCGGCGCAGGTGTCTACGGTTTTATAGGTGGGGACGATGCCCAGGGACTTGCGGAACGCGCGAACCTCGTCTTCGGTGGTTTTGGTGGCAAAGGCAATTTGGCGATCGCTAAAGCCCTGCTGCTTGATCGCCAGCATTTGCGGCTGGGTGATTTGCAGCAGCGGCGTGCGCTTGAGGAATTTCTCTGTTTCTAGCAGTTCCGCTAGCTTGTCGAGAAACCACGGGTCAATCGCAGTGAGTTCGTAGATTTCCTCCACCGTCATGCCCATCAGCATGGCGTGGCGCAGCGTAAACACCCGTTCCGGGTTCGGAGTCCGCAGACCCGCACGAATTTGCTCCAGGCTGGGCAGTTTTTCGGTTTTGTCGCAGCCCCAGCCCGCGCGGCCCGTTTCGAGCGATCGCAGCGCTTTTTGGAACGATTCTTGGAACGTGCGGCCAATGGCCATCGCTTCGCCCACCGACTTCATCTGGGTCGTCAGCACGGGCTGAGAGCCAGGGAATTTCTCGAAGGCAAAGCGGGGAATTTTCGTCACCACGTAGTCGATCGTGGGTTCAAAGCTGGCGGGCGTTTTCTTGGTGATGTCGTTGGGGATTTCGTCGAGCGTGTAGCCCACCGCCAGTTTGGCCGCCATCTTGGCAATTGGGAAGCCCGTCGCCTTGGAAGCCAGCGCCGAACTGCGCGACACGCGGGGGTTCATCTCGATCACGATGAACTCACCCGTGTCGGGGTTCACCGAAAACTGAATGTTGGAACCGCCTGTTTCCACCCCGATTTCGCGGATGATCTTGATCGAGGCATCTCGCAAGCGCTGATATTCCTTATCCGTCAGGGTTTGCGCCGGAGCCACGGTGATCGAGTCGCCCGTGTGAACGCCCATCGGGTCAAAGTTTTCAATCGAGCAAATAATCACAACGTTATCTGCCAGGTCGCGCATCACCTCCAGTTCGTATTCCTTCCAGCCCAAGAGTGATTTTTCGATGAGAATCTGCGACACCGGGCTGGCATCTAGACCCGACTGAGCAATTTCCTCAAATTCTTCCTGGTTGTAGGCAATGCCGCCGCCCGTGCCCCCGAGCGTAAAGGCGGGGCGGATAATCAGCGGGTAGGAGCCGATTTCCTGGGCGATCGCCCTCGCTTCGTTCATGGTTTGCGCCAGCCCCGACGGGCAGACCGGCACGCCAATCCGCGCCATTGCTTCCTTAAACAGCTTGCGGTCTTCCGCCATCTCGATAGCAGGCAGCTTTGCGCCGATTAGCTCTACGTTGTAGCGCTCCAGCACGTCGGTTTTGGCCAGCGCCACTGCTAGGTTCAGCGCCGTCTGGCCGCCCATCGTCGGCAGCAGCGCATCAGGACGCTCTTTTTCGATCACCTTTTCCACCATTTCCGGGGTCAGCGGCTCGATATAGGTGCGATCGGCCGTTTCCGGATCGGTCATGATGGTGGCCGGATTGGAGTTGATCAGCACCACTTCGTAGCCTTCGTCGCGCAGTGCTTTGCAGGCCTGGGTGCCAGAATAGTCAAACTCGCAGGCTTGCCCAATCACGATGGGGCCAGAGCCAATTAGAAGAATTTTGCGGATATCAGTACGGCGGGGCATAGCGGCAGCCTGGGGAACTAGCGGAAATCCAGAACATTGTAGAGGGTTTCTTGCAAAACAGACTGTGCTTTTATCATCATCTCCAGATTTGTCAGCAGGTCACCCAACCCGCCTCGAACGCTGAGCAGCGGGGCAGAGGCGATGGAGATTCCAGTGCCATCCCACAGCCCGAATCACGCCGTCAGTCTGAGTTTGTCTAAGTTTGTCTAAGTTTTTGCCAGCCTTACGCCTACAGATAGATTTCAATCCTTCCGCAAGGTTCGAGGTTGAATTGGTCGCTCGATTTGGGAATTCTGAGTAGCAAGTTTTCATAACTTTAAGATCGTTTACTTTGGCACAACTTTAGGGCGATCGCCCCCAGCACCCTCTCTAGGAACCTCCCCACCGCCCTTGGTCAACCCAGCCCTGAATCTTCCCGAATTTCCCGCTCTTCGTTCGCCTAACTTTTGCAGCCAGTTATGACCTCCCAGCCTTCCGAATCTCAGGGTTTTCAGTCGAGCCAGCCAGTCGCTTTGTCCAGCCAATCGCTTAACAAGCCACTCAAACCAGCCCAATCTGACCCTTGCAAGACATCCCTCGATCTGGAACGAAAGCTCTCCCTGCTGATCGACCGCAGCCCAATGGCCGTGATCGAGTGGAACTCCCAGCTACAAGTTATGAGCTGGAATGCGAGCGCAGAGAGAATTTTTGGATTTAGCGCGGAGGAAGTTCTAGGACGCAATGCGAATCAGTTCATCCTGCCAGCGTCGCAGTTTGATCTGGTGAACGAAATCGTGATGCAGATCTTGAAGCAAAAAAATGGAACCCACAGCATTAACGAGAACCAGACCAAGGACGGCCGCACCATTACCTGCGAATGGTTTAACACGCCGCTGGTCAATTCCAACGATGAGGTGATTGGCATTATTTCGATGGTGAGCGATGTGAGCGATCGCCGCCAGACGGAGCAGCGCCTTCAGGATTCCGAGCGATTTCTCGATAGCGTGATCAACGGCAACCCCGACCTGATGGTGGTGAAAGACGAGCAGTTTCGGTTTGTCTTGGTCAACGAGGCGCTGTGCCAGCAGCTTGGGCGCGATCGCAGCGAACTCATTGGCAAAACAGACTACGACCTGTTTCCAGCAGCAGAAGCAGACCAACTCCGCAGGATCGATGAGCATGTCTTGGCAACAGGGGAAGAATATGTAGTTGAACACTCCGCCAAGCTAGCCGATGGAGAAACTCACTACTTTATGGATCGCAAAACGCGATTTCAAGATGCCAAGGGCCGCTACTTCATCATCGTCACTGTGCGCGACATTACCGAGCGCCGGCTGGCAGAGCTAGCGCTGGAGCAAGCAAAAGCCGAACTAGAAGAAAGAGTAGAAACCCGCACGGCGGAGCTAAAAGAGCAAGAGCAGTTTCTTCGCAGCATCTACAACGGCACCGATCAGGGCATTTTTGTGGTGGATGTTGACCCAGAGGGAGCGTTTCGAGTCGTGGACTGCAACACCACGCTGACTCGCATCACGGGCATTCCCCAGCACGCCTTTAGAAATAAGACGCTGGCAGAGATTTTTGACCCGGTTCAAGCCGAGAGCTTTCAGAAAAACTATGAGCGCTGTGTTCGAGCAGGCATCTCAATTTCCTACGAAGAGCGGATTCGCTATCCCGATGGCGATATCCAGTGGTTTGACACCACCCTGTCGCCGATTCGGAATTCGGAAGGGCAAATTTATCGCATCATTGGCACCACGATCAATATCACCGACCGCCGCAATGCCGAAGATGCGCTGACGGCCAGTGAAAACCGCTATCGGCTGCTGGTAGAAACGTCGCAGGATTTGATCTGGTCGTGCGATCGCAAGGGCTGCTTTAGCTTTGTAAATGCGGCCGCCCGCACCATTCTGGGCTATGAGCCGCAAGAAATGCTTGGTCGTCCCTTTAGCGACTTTTTGGCACCGGGACAGCTAGAGCGAGATCGGGAAATCTTTCGACGGGTGCTTTCTGGGACATCAGTGCTGAATCACGAGTCGGCGTATCTCACGAAGGACGGTCAGCGGGTGATGCTGCTGTTTAGCGCGGCAGTGTTGCGCGACGACCAGGGGAACGTCTTGGGTAGCACAGGCACCGCCCGCGACATCACCCGCGAAAAGCAGATGCAGCAAGAGCGATCGCGCTTGATTGAGATTCTGGAAGCCAGCCCCGACTTGATTGGCACGACCGCTCCAAACGGAACGTCCCTCTACATGAATCGGGCTGGACGACTACTGGCTGGCATTCCGCTCGACGCTTCGCTTGCAGACTACTCCATCACAAACTTCCATCCTGCTTGGGCTACGGAGCGCATTTTGCAAGAGGGGATTCCTGCTGCCGTTGAACAGGGGGCGTGGATTGGCGAAACGGCTGTTCTGACACATGAGGGCGAAGAAATCCCTGTTTCGCAACTAATTATTGCCCACAAGAACGCTGAGGGACAGGTTGATTATCTATCTACAGTAATGCGCGATATCCGCGAATTTCGCCAGGCTGAGGCAGCATTGCGCGAAAGCGAGGAGCGGTTCCGGCTAGTGGCCGAGCAAACCGGGCAAATTATTTATGACTACAACATTATCACGGGGCAAATTCACTGGGCCGGGGCGATCGCCCAAATGACTGGCAACACACCAGAGGAGTTTCAGCAGGTAGATGTTAAAGCGTGGGAGCAGCGCATTCATCCAAGCGATCGCCAGCGGACGGCCAAGATACTGGAAAAAGCTATCAATGAGCGATCGCAATGCCATGTGGAATACCGTTTTGCTCAGGCCGACGGCAGCTACATCTTTGTGGAAGATCACGGTGCGCTGCTGCAAAACGAAGCGGGTGAAGTCTATCGTCTGGTAGGCATCATGAATGACATTACCGAGCGCAAACAGGCTCAGCTTGAGCTAGAACGCTCCGAAGCCACCCTCCGCCAGCGGAGCGAAGAACTCCAGAACGCGCTGCAACAGCTTCAGCGCACCCAGTCGCAGATGATTCAGGCCGAAAAAATGTCGAGCCTGGGGCAACTGGTGGCCGGCGTAGCCCATGAGATTAACAACCCCGTGAACTTTATCTACGGCAACCTGTCTCATGCCAGCGGCTACACGCAGGACTTGCTGGGGCTGCTAAGTCTGTACCAGAAACACTATCCTGTGCCCCATCCCGAAATTCAGGACGAGGCCGAGGCCATCGACCTGCCCTTTGTACTAGAAGATTTGCCCAAACTCATTTCCTCTATCCGCGTTGGGGCAGAGCGCATTCAAAAAATCGTCGCGTCGCTGCGGACCTTTTCACGAATGGACGAAGCCGAGTTCAAATCTGTGGATATTCACGACGGCATCGACAGCACGCTGATGATTTTGCAAAATCGGCTCAAGGGCAAGAGCGATCGCCCCGAAATCCGTATCCTCAAGGAATACGGCAACCTGCCCCACGTCGAGTGCTATGCGGGTCAGCTCAACCAGGTGTTTATGAACATCCTCAGCAATGCCATCGACGCGCTCGAAGAGGCGATGGCCCAGCCCAACAGCCCATTTCAGGACAAAAAACGCCAGCCCAGCATCAAGATCCGCACCGATTTGCTGAACGGACAGTGGGTGTTTATCCGCATCTCCGACAATGGCCCTGGCATCCCCGAAGCCATTCGGCAGCGTCTATTCGATCCGTTCTTCACTACCAAGTCCGTTGGCAAAGGCACAGGCATGGGGCTGTCGATTAGCTATCAGATCGTGACCGAACGCCACAGCGGAACGCTAGAGTGCCACTCGGAACCGGGCAACGGGGCAGAGTTTGTGGTCAAGATTCCGCTGAAACAGATGAAGTCCGTCGAGTCGGGCGATTCGCGAAGCAATTCCTACGGGAATCGCCCCAGCAGCGAGCAGTCCAGCAGCTAGCCAATCCATTAGCTAGCCAACCCATCAGCTAGCCAACCCATCCGTCGCCCCGCCATCGCACCCGTCAGGACTGATGCAGGCTTCTACACTCCCAGCAGAGCGGCTACCCTGGCCGCAGCGCTTCACCCGTATCGGGGTCAAACAGGTGCAGCTTGTCGGGCATCAGCGACAGCCACACCTCATCTCCGGGCGAAACGGCGCGATCGGGTTCGATGCGGACTTGCAGCCAGGGTTCCTCGCTGCCGGGTTCGTGAATACTAACGCTGAGGAAGGTATCGGCTCCTAGCGCCTCGATGCGGCGGACACGGCCGGGCAGGTTTTTGGGAGCAGGTAGGCTGAGGTTGAGGTGTTCGGGTCGGATGCCCAGGACGAGCGATCGCCCTGCATAGGGTCGCAGCAGCAGTTCCCAGCTTTCGGGCAGCGTCATGCGGAACTGGGGATGGGCAATGACCAGCGGCGGCTGCACCTGCACGGGCAAAAAGTTCATCGGCGGCGATCCGATAAACTCTGCCACAAACCGATTCGCCGGACGATTGTACAGTTCCAGCGGCGTGGCAATTTGCTGAATCTGGCCCGCATTTAGCACAGCAATGCGATCGCCCATCGTCATCGCCTCTGTTTGGTCGTGCGTCACGTAGATCGTCGTTGTGCCCAGCTTGCGCTGGAGGTTCACAATCTGGGCGCGGGTTTCGGTTCGCAGCTTGGCATCCAGGTTGCTCAGCGGCTCGTCCATCAAAAACACCTGGGGATTTCGCGCCATTGCCCGCCCCAGCGCCACTCGCTGCTTTTGCCCGCCAGAAAGCTGCTTGGGCAGGCGGTTCAGCAGGGATTCAATTTGCAGCATTTGGGCCACGGTCTGCACCCGCTGGGCGATCGCCCGTTCGCGCTCGGTCATGTAGCGCAACCCCTTGGGCAGTGGACGAGTCGCCGCCACCAGCCAGTCTTGCCACCAGGACGGAGTGTCAGCAGGTTCCGTCAGAGCGCGGGCCGAACGGCGCAGCCCAAAGGCCAGATTGTCATACACCGTCATGTGGGGATAGAGCGCGTAGCTCTGGAACACCATTGCAATATCCCGCTGGTTGGGCGGCAACGGGTTGACGAGGCGATCGCCTACATAAATATTCCCAGCAGTTGCCGTTTCCAGCCCCGCAATCAGCCGCAGCAGCGTACTTTTGCCGCAGCCGCTCGGCCCCACCAGCACCATAAATTCGCCATCGCGCACGGTCAGGTTGATGCGCCGCAGCACCGCCGACGAACCCGCCTGGGATTCGCCCTCAGCTTTGCCCTTCTGAAAGCTTTTGTAGAGATTTTCTAAGACAACCTGAGCCACCGTAGTTCTATTGACTCCTAGAGCGTGTGCGATTGAGATGACCTGATTAAGATGACCTGATTTGAGGAACCAAGAGGGACGGATACGAGGAACTTAACAATCTATTGCAAACTCATGCAGACTATCGGGAACTCTATGGAATGAGGGAATATACAATCACGGTTTAAACAGCAGGTCGAGCCGCCTGCGACTGTCCGCCTGCAACTGCCACAAACCCGCGCTGAATCGCTCCCTGTCAAACAGCAAAATGGTTTATTTCTCCGGTATCCTGCGCTCAAGAGGCTAAATCTTGTCTGAAAGCTCTAGTAGTTTATCAGAGGGCATTTGAAAAAATCTAACGCAGAGTCTTCTAGCAACGAGCTTGGCGGGTCTGTCATGGAAGCACCCGATGTCGATGTGATTAATATCCTGATTGTGGACGATACACCCGCCAACCTACAGTTGTTAACGAGCTTGCTGCGGCGCAGAGGATATGAAGTGAGAGCTGCAAACAGTGGCGCTTTGGGATTGGCGATCGCCCGCGCTACGCGAACCGAAGTGGTGCTGCTCGACATTTCGATGCCCGAAATGGACGGCTTTACGGTTTGCGAACAGCTCAAGTCGGATCAGCGCACGCGAGATATTTCCGTCATCTTTGTCAGCGCCCTCAGCGAAGTCGTAGACAAAGTAAAAGCCTTTGCGGTAGGCGGGGTGGACTATATCACCAAACCCTTTCATGTGCAGGAGGTGGTGGCGCGAGTCGAAACGCATCTAACCCTGCGCCGACTCCAGCAGCAGCTCCAGGCGCAAAACGAGCGGCTACAGCAGGAAATGCGCGATCGCCTAGCCGCCGAAGCCGCCCTCCAGGCCGCCAACCTGGAGCTAAAGCGCCTCGCCAATTCCGACGGGCTGACCCAAGTCGCCAATCGCCGCCGCTTTGATGAATACCTGTCGCAAGAATGGCAGCACATGCTGCGCGAACAGCAGCCCCTCTCGCTGATTCTCTGCGATGTAGACTGCTTCAAGGCCTACAACGATGTCTATGGACACCAGGAGGGCGATCAGTGCCTCCGACAGGTGGCCCAGGTGATTGACGCTGCCGTAAAACGCGCCGTAGATCTGGTAGCCCGCTACGGCGGCGAAGAATTTGCGGTGATCTTGCCCAACACCGCCAGCGAGGGCGCGCAGCAGGTCGCCCAGGAAATTCAGGCAAGTATCAAAGCGCTGGCGCTGCCCCATGCCGCCTCATCCGCTGCGCCCATTGTCACGCTGAGCCAGGGCATTGCCACGCTGATTCCCCAACTCGACAAGGAACCTGACCAACTGATTGCCGCCGCTGATCAGGCGCTCTATCGAGCCAAGCAGTCTGGGCGCGATCGCATCGTAGTGGCGACTCCAGATTCCGAACCGCCGATCCGAACCGCCGATCCGAACCGCCGATCCAGCGCTATTCCAGGGGCTTCTGGCTGGGAACCCCAACCGGACGGGGAAACTCCGCCAGGGTAGGCGCAGTTTTTCGCAAATACAAACAGTGGCGGGCGGCACGGCTGATCGGCGTGGTGAAGGGGGCGATCGCCTCCAGGTTCCCCCCCAGAAGTTTCAGAACCGGCCTCAGCGCAGCAGTTTCCGCCTCGCTCCACTGCCCGCGATACAGCACCGCCACCCCGCCCAGCTTCAGCAGCGGCAGCGCATACTCGGCACAGACCGCCGCCGGAGCCACCGCCCGCAGCAGCGCCCCATCATACTGTTCGCGGTGTTGCGGAGCTTGCCCCACCACCTCAGCGCGATCGCAAAGGGTCTGGGCATTTTGCACCCCCACCTGCACCAGCACCGTTTCCAAAAACGCCAGCTTCTTGCGCGTCGAATCCAGCAGCGTCACCTGAGCCTGGGGCAGGGTCAGCGCGGCGGGAATGCCAGGAAAGCCTGCGCCAGTGCCGATGTCGATCAGCCGCAGGGAGGACGGGAGGGCTGGAGGATTTTCCAACGTGCCGCGCCTCTCACAATCCCGGACTCTCAGCCCCCACTCCCGAACCCCCACCAGACCACTCATCGAGTCCCACAGATGCTTTTCCCAAAACTCTTCGGGGTCGGTGATGCGGGTCAGGTTGAGGCGCTGGTTGCCGTCCAGGATGTGGGTATAAAGCTGCTGAAACTGCTCTTGCTGGGCGGGGGTGGGCTGCCAGCCGAGGGTGGTCTGCCACAGTTCGGGCAGGGTGGGGAGCGTGGGGAATGATGCAGCGTGGCTCATGCTGAAGGAGTTGGCGGCGGCTAGGCGCTGGCAGTGATAAAGAGGGACGGCTCGACGGACTGGAGTTGGCCGTGGTGCAGCGTCCAGCAGCGGTCGGCGATCGCCGCCAGTTCGCTGGCATCGTGGGACACCACCAGCAGACACCAGTCTTGCTTGAGCCGCGCCAGCACGCTGACCAACTGCTGCCGCATCGACCAGTCCAGCCCAGCGGTGGGTTCGTCTAGCAGCAGCAAAAAGGGCTGGCGAATCAACTGCACGGCCAGCGCCAGTCGCCGCTGCTGTCCCCCGCTGAGGTCGCGGGGTGATGTGCCCAGAGAGAGATGATCCAGACCCACTTCCTGGAGCGCGTGATGGAGGCGATCGCGGCTCAGTTCGGGATGGCCCAGCCGCAGTTCTTCCAAAATCGTGCTGCCGCAAAAGTGCCGCTCTGGAAACTGAAACACCAGCCCCGCCAGTTCCCGCAGATATTCCGGGTTCAAGTCTTGGTCGCGCCAGCGGATCGTGCCTGACGTTTTCTTGGCCAGCCCGCTGAGGATTTCCAGCAGCGTGCTTTTGCCAGAGCCGCTCGGCCCCACGATCAGCCCCAACTGCTGCGGAGCCATGTCCAGGCTGATGTCCTTCAAAATTGGGCTGGGGGTGGCGGCGGGATGATAGCTAACGTCGCGCAGATGGAGCATGGGCAGAGATCAGGGCTTAGAGAGCGAGGGTCAAGCGTCAGGGATCAGGCAGGAATCAGGTCTGGGCGTGCAGCAGCATGGCGGCGTAGGGGGTCTGGTGCTGGTGAGCTTTGCCGTCGGAGCCAAACAGACGGATCTTTTCCATAATGACCGATCGCATGGCGGCGATCGCCCCTCGCGTGACATCCAGCAAGTCTTGCTCATCGTCGCCGCAGACCTGTCCCGCCAGCGTCGCCATATACGCCTGCCGCACCTCAGTATTGACGTTAAACTTGCACACGCCAAGCTGAATCGAACGGCTAATCATCTCTGCGGGCAAGCCCGATGCGCCGTGCAGCACCAGCGGAATCGAGAGCCGCTGCCGGATTCGCGCCAGCCGATCAAAATCGAGCCGGGGCGGGCTTTTATATTCCCCGTGGACGTTGCCGATGGTTACGGCCAGCGCGTCTACCCCCGTCGCCGCGACAAATTCCACCGCCTGATCCGGGTCGGTCATTTTGGCTTCCTTTTCGGCAATGGTCAGCCCGTCTTCGGTGCCGCTGATCCGCCCGATTTCCGCTTCCACCACCGCGCCATAGCGATGCGCCAGGGCCGTCATGTCGCGGGTAAAGGCAAGGTTCTCGGCATAGGGCAGCGGCGACCCGTCCGCCATGATCGAGCGCATCCCCGCCGTCAGCGCGTCCTGAATATCGGCTGCGGAGGTGCTGTGGTCGAGATGCACCGAAATGGGAACCGATGCAGCCCGCGCCGCTTCCAAACAGAGCGCCACCAGAGGCGATCGCCCATACTTCAGCGCACTCGGATGCAGTTGCAGCATTGCCGGACTCTGCAACGCCTCCGCCGCCTCCACCACCGCCTTCACGCCCTCTAGGTTATAGACGTTAAACGCACCAATGGCATAGGCATTGCGCCGCGCTGTTTCCAGCAGTTCTTGGGTGGAGGTGAGCATGGGTTTGAAAGGGATGAGGCGGGGCGGAAGAGAAAGGTTGCTCTTTCCTTCATTCCATCATCGCATCATCGCATCATCGCATCATCGCATCATCGCATCAGCCCGCTGACCTCACACGCTCCCGTGCCCCCTCGCCCCGCCGACCCACAGGCACATGCTCCGTCGCCGCCGCCAGCCCAAAGACGGGCATATTGCCGTAAATCGCTTCGTATTGCCCCGGCTGAATCAAGTAGGTTTCGTGCCAAATGCCAACGCTGCCATCGCTGCCCACGGCCTTGTTAAACGCCTGCCAGGCCGGGAGGTGCGGTTCAGACGGACTGCGGGCAAAGCGCTCCAGGTCTTCAAACGATCGCCAGTAGGACATCATCATGATGCCCAGGGGAAAGAGCCGAAAGAAGCTCTCTGCACCCAAAAAGCCCTTTTCGGGATGTTCCGTCAGCGTTTTGATCATCGGCCCCATCGCCTGGGCAACGGGCAGCCATTTGCCAAACGCCCACGGCTGATTCACGCGCATCCCAATTAGAAACACGACAAACTCGGTGTCGATCTGCGCGGTATAGCGACCGGGCCTGACTAGAGAATGAGCCGTTTGAGCAGAACTTTGAGCCGAATCGGGCGGGGAAGGTAGTGGGTTCATCACCAGACTCCAGAAATTCAAAAAGTAGATTACTCAATTTATTGAGTATAATCAGCATGGTATATTCGCATTGTTGAATATGTCAAGTAATTGGATTGAGACATCCCGATGGCGATCGCCCATGCAATTCTCGCGGCCCTGCTCCACAAGCCATGCAGCGGCTACGACCTGGCAAAACGGTTTGACCAGTCGGTCGAAAGTTCCGTCGGCTTCTTCTGGACGGCCAGCTTCCAGCAGATTTATCGGGAACTGGGGCGGCTAGAAGAAAAAGGCTGGCTGCAAGCGGAAACCGTGCCGCAAGACCACCGCCCCGACAAGCGGATTTACTCCGTCACCGAGGCGGGGCAGCAGGCGTTGCGCGAGTGGATCGCCGAACCCGACGACCCCATGCCCATGAAAGACGACCTGCTGGTGAAGCTCTATGCGGGTCATCTAGTGCCGCCCGAAGCCATGATTCGCAAGCTAGAAACCCAGCGCCAGCAGCACCAGCAGCGCCTCGCCATCTATCAGGAAATTCAGCAGAGTTATTTCCAGCATCCCGACACCCTCTCGGCCCAGTCGAAATACGTCTATTTGACGCTGCTGAATGGGCTGCACTATGAGCAGGGCTGGCTCGCCTGGTGTGAAGCAGCGATCGCCCTTCTGCAATCTTGAGGCTGCAATCTGGAGAGCGAAGACTGGACAGCAGGCTAGCGGAGAAACTGGGGGCGGGCCTGCTGCGTTTGCTGGAGCAGCGCTTCCAGGGCGGGCCAGTTTTGGGTTTCGACGTGATGAATCACCTGGTCGAGGCGATCGCGGTATTGATGCAGCCCGTGCAGCAGCGCCGTCTGGTTGTATTGCGCCATCATCACCCCCAGTTCGGGGTTGCCGCCGCCGACGCGACTGGTGTCCGCAAAGCCAGAGCTGGCCAGGCATTGCGCCAGTTGCAGCACCGCTGCATCGGGTTCTGCAAGGCAAGTCGCAATCAGCCCCGCGCTGACCATCACGGGCAGATGGGAAATCAGGGCAACAGCGCGGTCGTGGGCGGCGGGCGGGCATTGGTATAGCCGCGCCTGGAGCGATCGCACCAATTCCGCAACCGTTTCCAAATCGGCGGGTTGGGTGCTGTCGATGGGAGTCAGCACGTAGGGGCGATCGACAAATAAATGGCGCTGGGCGGCCTCCAGCCCGCTTTCGGCCGTACCCGCCATCGGATGTCCACCGACAAAGTGGGGCCAGCGTGGGGCGATCGCCTCTATAATCGGCTGCTTCACCGATCCCACATCGGTCAAGATGGCATCGGGCTGCAAGTGCGGCAGCAGCGCCTCCACCGTCGCCGCCATTGCCCCCAGCGGCGTACACAGCACCACCACCGCTGCTTCTGCCATCAGCGCCAGGTCAGGACTCGCCCGATCCACCACGCCCAGGGCGATCGCCCGCTCACAGGTTTCCGCCCGACGGCTCATGCCCAAGATCGTGTGGCCGAGCGATCGCCAGTCCAGCGCCAGCGACCCACCAATCAGCCCCAGCCCAATAATGCCAATCTTCACAGCCCGCGCTCCGCCTGGTTTATCGTGCAGCCCCGTTATTTTACCGGAGAGGGGATGAGGGGGATGGGACAAAAAACGAAAAACGAAAAACGAAGCCTCTTCACTCTTCGTTCTTCGTTCTTCGTTCTTCACTCTTCGTTCTTCATTCTTCACTCTTCATTCTTCTCCCTTCCCTCGCTCCCCCCAACACCACCAAGCGAGTATGTCACAATGAAGGACAGTCCACCGGAGAATGAAACCAGCGCGTGATCGAGGTCGAGGTTCATCAGCAGCTACGGGCGTTTTTGCGGGCGCAAGGCGAACCCTACTGGCCCCATCATTTGACGATGGCGCGGCTGGTGGCGCGGGCCCTGCGGCTGGGGCGCAGTGCGCTGGTGCAGGCGGGTGCGCCGTCGGGCTATCACGGGCGCTATCGGCTGAGCTATTTGATGCCCGCGCTGCTGTGGCCCGAGGCGACGGTGCTGGTGGCTCCAGAGGCAGTGCAGCAGCGCCTGCTGATGGTGGAGATTCCCCGGTTGCGCCAGTGGATTCCGGCAACAAAGGCAATTCGGACGGGCGATCGCCTCCCGCAAGACGGGTTTCAGGGCTTGCTGCTGACCACGCCCCAATCCTGGCTGGCGGATCGGCTGCGAAATGAGGGACGGTTTCCGCCCGCAGTGCCAACGATTTTTGACGGCGCAGATGATCTGGAGCGCTGGGCCCGCCAAGAGTTAACCATTACGCTCCGTCCTGCCGACTGGGACGCGCTGATGCTGGCCTGTCCGAGCCAAACGGAGCAAATTCGAGATATGCGGGTGCGGCTCACCCGCCAGTTGTTTCAGCATCCGGCAAATCCTTACGATTGCTATCTGCTAGATGCAGCCGAGCTAGCGGTATTGAGCGAACTGGCACAGCGGCTAGCGGAGGAAACCGCTGCCCTGCCCGATGTCTGGCGGCAGTTTTGGCAGCATTATCCGCAGCCGGGGCAGATGATTTGGGCAGATGTAAACCGCCGGCTGGGTCAGTTTGCGATCGCCTGTGCGCCCGCAGACCTAGCAGAACTCCTGCGCCCCGTGTGGACACAGCAGCCCGTGGTGCTGGTGGGCGGCGCGGTGGATCAGGAAACCGACGCGGAAATCTATCGACAGCGCATCGGGCTGGAGGATGTCACCTGTCTCAAGTTTTCGCCCGATCGCCAGCACGAGCTTATTCATCTCTACCTGCCCGATCGCTTTCCCCTGCCCAACACGCCCCAGTTTCAGCCCGCGCTGATGAGCGAACTGCGGGCCATGCTGGCGGCGAACGTAGCACAGCAGGGATTGACGGTGGTGCTGGTGGGGGATGTGCCGCTGCGATCGCAGCTTGGGTCGCAACTGGCGGCGGAGTATGGCTCCCGCGTGCAGGTGGAAAAAACCTGTCTGGATGAGCGGGGCATTCTGGTATGCGGCTGGGAGTTTTGGCGAGAGCAGCAGGCCGTCTTGCCCGCGCCCAGCCTGCTGGTCATCACCACGCTGCCGATTCCCTCCCTGGAGGAGCCGCTGGTGTCTGGCCGCGTCGCCTACTACAAGCAGCAGCGCCAGGATTGGTTTCGGCTTTATCTGCTGCCAGAAGCCCTAAGCGAGCTGCAACGGGCGATCGCCCCTGCCCGCGAGTCCCAGGGTGTGGTTGCCCTGCTCGACACCCGTGTAAACTACCGCAGCTACGGCCAACAAGTCCTCGCCGCCCTAGCTCCCCTGGCCCGGATTAATTACCTCGATGCCAGCCTCTTTCGACACCTTGAAGGC
Organism: Thermoleptolyngbya oregonensis NK1-22; assembly: GCF_032705245.1. Taxonomy (GTDB): domain Bacteria; phylum Cyanobacteriota; class Cyanobacteriia; order Elainellales; family Elainellaceae; genus Thermoleptolyngbya; species Thermoleptolyngbya sichuanensis. Next base: position 3,699,629 of record NZ_CP053540.1, on the reverse strand, counting down.
ATGGGCATTCTGGAATAGCCGCTTACTGACTTACTGAAAGGCGTTTGGGCTGGCGGAGATACAGCCTCACAGCACTCTCATGGCGCTTTAGACGACAGGCTCATGCAGACCTCTCCCTGGCAGGGATTGACTTCAACGATGACATGAGAGAGCGCGGGGATGTGTTTCAGCAGGTTTTTGTAATGCTCTGGTGGCTGCGGATCGTGGGTAACTAGCGCAACGGTGGCAGCTAGATGAACCGGGCTAACGTTCCACACGTGCAAATCAACCACCCGATTGTCGGCATCGGCTTCGATGGCGCTGATCAGGTCTAGCCGAACCGTGCGATCGGTTGCGCCGTCTAGCAAGATGGCCCCCGTTTCTCGGATCAGACTATTGGCCCATCGAGCAATCACCACTGCGCCAACCACGCCCATGATTGGATCGAGCCAAGTCCAGCCTCCCAATTTGCCTGCTAAAAGGGCGGCGATCGCCAGCGTCGAGGTCAGCGCATCTGCCAGGACGTGAACATAGGCAGCCCGCAGGTTGTGGTCGGTATGGGACGAGTGCGCCGTCTCGTGCGGAAGATGCGGCTGGTGAGAAGGAGCCACAGGGTCGTGGGAATGGCTATGAGAATGATCGTGGGAATGGCTATGAGAATGATCGTGGGAATGGCTATGAGAATGATCGTGGGAATGGCTATGAGAATGATCGTGGGAATGGCTATGAGAATGATCGTGGGAATCTTGCAATAGCAAAGCGCTGACCAAATTCACCCCCAGCCCCAGCAGCGCCACCCAGAGGGCTTCATTAAACTGAATCTGCTGGGGCTGAAATAGCCGATATCCCGACTCGATCGCCATCAGCAGCGCCACCACCGCTAGGGCGATCGCACTCGTAAACCCACCCAGCACGCTAACCTTCCCCGTGCCAAAGGTGTATTGGGGATTGTTGGCCTGTTTCCGGGCGTATTGGTATGCGAAGACCGTAATTCCAAACGCGGCAACGTGGGTTGCCATGTGCCACCCATCGGCCAGCAGCGACATCGAGCCAAACAGGGTTCCCGCTGCAATCTCAGCAACCATCGTGACAGCAGTCAGAACCAGCACAATTTGGGTCTTGCGTTCTGCCCGATCCTGACGGATCAAAAAGTCGTGCGGATGTTGCCAGGGTTCCAGGGTGTGAATGTGCATAGCGCTCACCAGAGCAAGCTGAGTCTCTATAGCTTACGACCAAGTTTGACTTTAGCCTATCAATTTCCTGTTGCTCATAGATTGCTCCAGATGACCCAAATCGCCCTTGTATTTTGGAAGTAGCAGGAGTAACTCTGGACACGCCCTCAAGCTCAAAGCTCGCTGCCTAGATTCAAGAGCCTCCTGCCCTCAGTTTAGATTGCCAACGGCAGAGTGGACAGTATAACGGGTGTTCAGCGTCATGAACCAACCCGGATTGACAAGGATAGCATCGGGAGTGCAATCGCCCCTCCCTCAGGAGTGCGCCGATGACATCCACGATTTGTTTAGGTATCAACATTCCCGGTCATCTACGCTGTTTTGCATTCCAAGCAGTCCTTTGAACCGACCAAACTTTGTCCTGCACCTTGACTACCGAAACAGTATCTAGATTCCGTTCTTCTGAAAACCCTGACGATTTGGAGGCATCTGAATCAACCCTTCATCTCCAACCCCGCTACAGCTTGAGGATGAGCCGGGCGACGTTTAAGTAAATCATCACGCCGAGGACATCGACAAACGTGGTGATGAACGGGGCCGACATGAGGGCGGGGTCGAACCCCAGCCGCTGGAACAGGAAAGGTAGGCTGGAACCCGCTACCGAGGCCAGGACAGAAATGCTCACCAGACTTGTGCCGACGGCGATCGCCACCACCCAATTTCCCTGCAACAAGTACGCCCACAGCAGCACCACCGCGCCCAGCATGATGCCCAGAAACGCCCCGGCGATCGCCTCTCGTCCAATTATCGCCCAGGGTTTGGTGGAGCGCAGTTCGTCGGTATTCAGCCCGCGAATGATGACGGTAGACGACTGTGCGCCCACGTTGCCGCCTGTGCCAATCAGCAGCGGGATAAACGCCGTCAGGGCCACCACCTGCTCCAGTACGTCCTGCTGGCTGCGAATCACGGCACTCGTCCCTGTGTTGGTAATCAGCAGCACCAGCAGCCAGACCACCCGCCGCCGCGCCACCGTCAGCAGATTGGTCTGAAAATAGCTGGCATCGCCCGACTGCACGCCGCCCAGTTGGTAGATCTCTTTCGTGGCCTCAGCCTCCAGCACGTCCAGCACGTCGTCTACCGTGACGATGCCCACCAGCCGTCGCTCGGCATCCACCACGGGCAGCGCCAAAAAGTCGTACCGCTGGATCAGCCGCGCCACGTCTTCTTGGGCCGTGTCAGTTTGCACGCTGACCACCTCGCGCACCATGATGTCGCCGATGGTCTGCTCTGGCTGGGCCACCACCAGGTCGCGCAGGGAGAGGATGCCCGTTAGCCGCCGGGAGCCGTCCGTGACGTAGAGGTAATAGATCATTTCGCTGGCGCGGGCGAGGCTGCGGATGTGCGCGAGCGCCTGGGTCGCGTCCCACCCTTCCTCTAGGGAAATGTATTCGGGGGTCATGATGCGCCCAGCGGTGCCCGGTTCATAGCCCAGCAGCAGGGCCGTTGCGCCACGCTCCTTGGGGCTGAGCTGCGACAAGAGCCGCGTCACGACCTTGGCGGGCAGCTCGTCGAACAGGCGGGCGCGGTCGTCGGGCGACATCTGCTCCACGATATCCAGCACGTCCTGGCCGCGAAACTCTTCGATCAGCGATTGCTGTACCTCCAGGTCGAGGTATTCGTACACCTCAATGGCTTCGTCCTTGGGCAACAGGCGAAAGGCGATCGCCTGGAGAGGGTTGGGCAAATCCTCGATTGCTTCGGCAATGTCGGCCGGCTGTGCGGGCGCGAGCAGGGCTTTGGCTTCTGGCAGGTTGTTGGCTTCTAGCAATAGCTGGAGTTGCGATCGCACGATGGGCCGCAACTCAGTTTGGGAAAGGCTTGGGGAACCCGACGGAGACTCGTCTTTAAGAGCGGTCAAGGGTGTTTGAAAAGGCGGGATGGGGTAGGACTGGCAGATGATCTAGATGATTTGGGGCGATCGCGCTGGCTCTCGCTTGTTATCTCAGTGTAGAACGAGTGGGTAGAACGAGTGAGTAGAACGAGTGGGGCGATCGCCTTAATCTTGTCCCGAATCTCGTCGGATAGATAAATCGTTACTTGATTTTTCTTCGTAACCACGCGAATAATCCCTGCTTGCCTCTATTCAAGGCTATTTCCTTTCAAGAAACCGCTAATCCAGTTCGTCGAGCCGATGCTTCTCGATGATTTCCTGCTGTTGAGGCTGTTGCAGCCATAGTTCTAGCGCTTCTGCGACAACTGCGCTGATCGACTCTTCTCGAATCGTGGCGATCGTCTTCACCAGCTTATCGAGGTCAGAGTCCAGATAGATTCTGAGTTCCGGGCGTTTTTTGGCGCTCACTCGTCTTGCATCACCGCAAACGTACAGACAGGATCTTCTCATTCGGTCTTGCGGCTATACGGCTATACGTATAAACTGACCGTAGCCAGTCTAATTAAGGATGCTCTATGACCCACCTCACCGATGATGAAGTAGCGCTGCTGAAATCCCTGCTCATTGCCCTGCGGAGCATCAAAATCCGCGACATCGACAAGGCCCTGGTGATTCTGGCAAGGGCAGATCGGGGCCGCAAGTCCTGAGCGGATTTTTGCGTTTAGTTGGACTGGGGCGGCGGCAGCGCCACGGGCAGTTGCAGGCGCACCAGGTCATACTTACCCGCTTCGGCCAGCAGCGTCATCCGGTCGGGTGGCAGGTTCAGGTCTTCGATTTTGTAGCCCAGCCCCACCAGCAGCATCGACGGCGGATCGCCCTGGCCGCGAGACTGGCGACGAATGTAGGCGATCGCCGTTTCCTGGCGCTGGGCAAAGAAAATCGGTCGATGCCCATAAAACACCAGACTCGGCTTGTGCAAGCCCGCCATCATGATTGGCTCGTCGGGCTGCTGCTGTTCCACAATTTCGGCAGCAAGCTGGCGCAGGGGCAGTTGGCGATGAATGTCCAGAATATCCATCAGCGGAAACACAAACAGCAGCAGCGTCAGCGCCATTGCCGCCAGGTTTACGCCCCACAGCCAGCGCCCTTGTCGTCGGATTAGCAGGGCGATCGCCCCCAGCAGCGCCAACCCCCAGATCCCCGTGCCCACGATGGGCAGCCCCGACCGGGTGATGGCTTCCTCCAGTCCGCGCACGGCGTTGTCGCTGTCTAGCCAGGGGGCGCTGTTGTAGCTGGCGATCGCCAATGCCGCCAGCAGCAGCAAATTCAGCCCTTGGCTTAGCGCCATGCCCCAGCCAGCGCGGGGTCGATGCAGCAGCAGATCACTCCAAAACAGCGCAACCAGAATGGCGATCGCTGGATAGAGCGGCAGCACATAGCTGGGCAGCTTGGTGACGGCGATGGTGAAAAAGCCAAAAATCACCGCCGCCCAGATCAGCGCAAATAGCCCAAGCTGGGTGCGGCGGTCTTCTGCCTGCCAGCGCGACCGTCGCCAAAACCGCAGTCGGGCGATCGCCGCAGGCAAATGCGCGGAATAAGGCGCAAACCCCACCAGCAGCACCACGACGTAGAAATACCAGGGCGCACGGTGCTGGTTCACTACGCGGGTAAAGCGCTCGACGTTGTGATAGCCAAAGAAGGAGTCGATGAACTTGTCGCCATTGGCAAGGGTGACGAGGATATACCAGGGCAGGGCGATCGCCAGAAACACCAGCCCACCCCGCACCGGGCGCATGTCCCTCAGCACGGTTCGCCCGTTGCCCAGATACAGCAAAAACGCCGCCACCGTCGCCCCCGGCAGCACCACGCCCACGGGCCCCTTCGTCAGCACGCCCAGCCCACACAGCACAAAAAACGCCAGATACCAGCGCTCTTTTGCCCTTAGTGAATCTGGCGACGAGGCATAGCCCCAGAAAAACGCCAGCAGCGCCCCGCCCACGCAGGCACTCAGCAGCATATCCGAAACGCCCGTCCGCGCCCAGGCAATGGTCTGCAAGTTCAGCGCCATCAGCCCAGAGCCAAGGACGGCCGGGAACCAGTGGAATTTGGGAGATGGCGGGGATGGGGCGGATGGCGAGGATGGCGGAGATGGCGGAGATGGGGCGATCGCCTCTTCACCATCTTGCTCTGCCTTTGCGGACAAGCCGGGTCGGGAATAGCCAAACCGCAGCAGGGTGAAGAAGCCGAAGACCACCAGCGCCGCAGCAGACAGGGCAGAGGGCAGCCGGACGGCCCATTCGTTGACCCCAAGCGTTTTGTAGGCGATCGCCATCAGCCAGTAGATCAGCGGCGGCTTGTCAAATCGAGGCTTTTCGTTAAAGTACGGCGTGATCCAGTCGCCCGTTTCCACCATTTGGCGCGTCGCTTCGGCAAACAGCGGCTCGGTTTCGTCCACCAGCCCAATGCTGCCCAGTTGCCAAAAGAAGCCCAACCCGCAGAGCAGCCCCAACCACGCCGCCACCAGCCCCCATTTCAGCGTCGGGCGCTTGTCGAGGTGCTGGAGCCAGGGGCGGAGGCGGGGAAACGCGAACGAGGTCATGGGTCAGCGCAGGCGGGGGAAAAGGGAAAAATACCGTTCCCATCATCGCATCATCGTCCCTTCTGTACATCCTCAATCCGTCTCAATCCGTTGTACAGGCTAGGCCCTAGGCTCAAACTTCAAAGGTGGGGCAATCCCTACTCTGGTGTGGATAGAGTGGATAGAAGGGGGAGATGACGCGGGCGCTACACTGGAGGAAGCGAATCTGTAGGCCCGATGACCCATTTTCAACCGCAATCCTCTGACCCGACCACGGCCGACTACGAGGCTCCGGCGCTCGACCCGCAGGCTCCGGCAAGTTTGCCCGATCCGGATCGCAACCTGCCTGTGCCGCGCCAAAGCCATATCATCAGCACGATTCTGACTCCGGCGCTGCGGCTGTGGCTGCGATCGCAGGTGGAACACGTAGATGACCTGAATTTGCTGATTGAGGGGGGCGATCGCCAGTTGCTAACGGGTCTGATTCCCCGCGTCACGATTTCGGCGCGAAACGTGGTCTATCGCGGGCTATACCTGGAGCGCATCACCCTGGTCGGTCGCGGCATCAAGGTCAACTTTCGGCAAATCTTGCGGGGTAAGCCGCTCCAGCTAGAGCGAGCCGTCCCGGTGCAGGCAGAAGTGCGCCTGTCGCAGCAAGACCTGAACGACTCGCTCCAGGGGCCTCTGCTGGCAGGCGTGGTGAACGATCTGCTGCTGAATTTGCTGAAGGCGGGAGCCGCGCCGGATCTGGTCACGCCGGATGGCAAAACGCCGATTTTGCTGGACGACTTTCGCGCCAAAGTTGCCCCAGGGCTGCTGACGCTGGGCGCGGCGCTGGTGTCGAGCAATCAGGGCAGTCCGGTTCCCTTCATCATCCGCACCGGACTCCGCACCACGAACGGGCAGCGGCTTCATCTGGTGAATCCGGAGTGGTTGCCTACGCCCAAGGCAAAGCGCGGACTGGCGCTGCACGATTTAGACGGATTTGCGTTGGAGTTGGGCAGCGATGTGGAGATTCAAGACCTGGAACTGGGCGATCGCCACTTGGTCTGTCGCGGCAAGATCAACGTTGTGCCCGAATAGTTGTGCCCGAATAATAGCCAACTGCACAGCGGCAAGTTAGCCGGAGAGATTCTGCTCGGTTTGCTCGGTCTGCTGGTCTTTCATGTAGCCCAATAGCCAGTTGGCGATCGTGGCGCGGCGCGTTTTGCGGGGCACGAGTTCGCCTACCTTATAGCCACCAAAGCCGAGTTGCTCTTTCAAAAGCTGCTTGTTTTCGGGCGCGATGGAGCGGGTCAGCTTGACGGTGGCCGAGCGGCTGTCGATAAAGTCGGGCGGCTCTGGGTAGGCGCTGCGCCAGTCTTCGGATACGGTGGCAGTGTCCCAGGAGCCGTCTTCGCGCTGGCGATAGCCCAGGCAGTGCCACACCAATTGATTGGCGGTGGCATCGTCGAGGGTGTCATTGAGGATGGCCCACACGGTTTCGACTGTGAGGGGCGGTAAATTTGTAGCACTCATGGCGCTGATGGCGAATTGCGTCGGTCGGTGCAGTCGGTCTGCGAAATATGCAAAAATCATGACACGCAGTGAAGCGCATTGCAGCGTTTCGCAGGTCGGGTTTCGCAAGTTGGGTTTCGCAAGTTGGGTTTCGCAAGTTGGGATAGAGGGGCGATCGCCCAGCTTCTTTCCCGGCGCTGCGCTTCAGATCTCTTTATCAGATCTCTTCAGAGGTATCCCGTGGAATTGATTAACGGCCCTTACCAGATTCCGCCGCCGAAAGGGTGGTCGCCACCCGTGGAGCCTGTTCCCCCTGCCCAGGCATCTGCACACCAGACCTCTGCGAATCTGCCGCTTTACCCAATCGAATATCGACCCATTTCGCTGCCGATCGGTTCGCATCCGGTGGGCGCAACTGTGCCGCCGCCGATCGGGTCAACCCCTGCGAACCTGCCGATTCAGCCGCCGATTGGATCGCGTCCTGTAAACTTGCCGATTCAGCCGCCGATCGGTTCGCATCCGGTGGGCGCAACTGTGCCGCCGCCGATCGGGTCAACCCCTGCGAACCTGCCGATTCAGCCGCCGATTGGATCGCGTCCTGTAAACTTGCCGATTCAGCCGCCGATCGGGTCAACCCCTGCGAACCTGCCGATTCAGCCGCCGATCGGGTCACGTCCTGTAAACTTGCCGATTCAGCCGCCAATCGGGTCACGTCCGGTGGGCGAAGTGATTCAGCCGCCGATTGGATCGCGTCCTGTAAACTTGCCGATTCAGCCGCCAATTGGATCGACTCCTGCGAATTTACCGATTCAGCCGCCGATTGGATCGCGTCCTGTTGGCGCAACCGTGCCGCCGCCGATCGGGTCAACCCCCGCGGGTGCAACTGTACCGCCGCCGATCGGGTCGCGTCCCGCAGAGTTGCCAATCGCACCGCCGATTGGGTCGCATCCGGTGGGCGAAGTGATTCAGCCGCCGATTGGATCGCGTCCTGTAAACTTGCCGATTCAGCCGCCAATTGGATCGACTCCTGCGAATTTACCGATTCAGCCGCCGATTGGATCGCGTCCTGTTGGCGCAACCGTGCCGCCGCCGATCGGGTCAACCCCCGCGGGTGCAACTGTACCGCCGCCGATCGGGTCAACCCCCGCGGGTGCAACTGTACCGCCGCCGATCGGGTCGCGTCCCGCAGAGTTGCCAATCGCACCGCCGATTGGGTCGCATCCGGTGGGCGCAACGATTCAGCCGCCGATCGGGTCAACTCCTGCGAACCTGCCGATTCAGCCGCCAATTGGGTCGCATCCGGTGGGCGCAACGATTCAGCCGCCGATTGGATCGCGTCCTGTTGGCGCAACTGTGCCGCCGCCGATTGGGGCTGCACCTGTGGACTATCACCGGCCGCCTTCGGTGGGGGCGTATCCGTCGGATTATGCGATCGCCCCTCCAGTTGGAGCGCACGGGGCCCAGCCTGCCGGAATGCCTGTGCGTCCTCCGGTTGGCGCTACGCCTGCGGAATACGCGGTTGCGCCGCCGATTGGCTCGCGTCCGCAGCAGCAGCCCCTGCCGCCGCCCGTGGGGGCCTACCCATCGGATTACAGCATTACGCCGCCCGTGGGTTCCCAGCCCCTACCCCACGCAGTGCCCCCCCCGGTGGGTGGAGGCTCGACCGAGAAGGTGCTGCCGCCGCCGATTAGCTGGGTGCCGCCGACCCATGCTGCGAGCCAGGTCGTGCCGCCGCCCGTGGGGGGCCCGCCCAAAGATGAAACCCTGGGCTATTGGCAGTCTTACGGAGCGAAGCAGGATTGATGAACGCTGTGATTTCGGTGGATCTGCCGCAAAATTCCTACGAGGTGGCGATCGCCCCTGGCGGTCTGTCGCAATTGGGAGCCTGGCTCCAACCGTTGGGATTGGGGCGCAAGCTGATGCTGGTGTCGAACCCGATGATTTTTCGGCGCTATGGCGAAGGGGCGATCGCCTCCCTGGAGGCAGCAGGCTTCGACGTGTGCCACGCGCTGATTCCGGCGGGTGAGCGCTACAAGACGCTGGGTTCGATTCAGAAGCTCTACGATGTGGCGCTGGCCCATCGGCTAGAGCGATCGTCGGCGGTTGTGGCGCTGGGCGGCGGCGTGGTGGGCGACATGGCGGGCTTTGCGGCGGCCACCTGGCTGCGGGGCATCCGGTTTGTGCAAGTGCCGACCTCGCTGCTGGCGATGGTGGATGCCTCCATCGGCGGCAAAACCGGGGTAAACCATCCCCACGGCAAGAACCTGATCGGCGCATTTCACCAGCCGCGCCTGGTGCTGATTGACCCAGAGGTGCTGGCGACGCTGCCGCCCCGCGAGTTTCGCGCAGGCATGGCAGAGGTGATCAAGTATGGCGTGATTTGGGATGCCGACCTGTTTCAACAGCTAGAGCAGGCAAAGCGGCTGGATCAGCAGCGCTATGTTTCGCCAGAACTCATGCAGACGATCTTGACGCGATCCTGTCAGGCGAAGGCGCACGTCGTCAGCAAGGACGAAAAGGAGGCGGGCCTGCGGGCAATTCTCAACTACGGGCACACGATTGGGCACGCAGTGGAAAGCCTGACGGGTTACAAATTGGTGAATCACGGCGAGGCGGTGGGCATTGGCATGGTGGCGGCAGGGGCGATCGCCCTCCAACTGAACCTATGGGACGCAGACTCTAACCGTCGCCAAACCGAGCTGATCCAGAAAGCGGGCCTGCCTACGCGCCTGCCCGCCGGACTCGACCTAGAAGACATCATCGCTGCCCTGCAAACCGACAAGAAGGTGAAGGCGGGCCAGGTGCGGTTTATCCTGCCGACGCAAATCGGCACGGTAATTGAGACTGACCAGGCTACGCCAGCGGTGATTCGCAAGGTGCTGCTGGCAATGGCTGAAGCAGCTTAGAAAAAGCTTAGAAGCAAAAATTTTAGAAGAATTCTAGACAGGCGGCTTCACGTCAACGCCCTGGTATAAAGGCTTGATTGAAGAGACGTAATTGCGGGGCAACTTGCGAGGCAACTTGAGGGGCGATCGCTGCACAGGCTCACCCGTGCAGCGGCGAAGGATATCTGGAGTATACGAATTGGGGTATAGCAAACTCGCTAGGCGTGCTATGCCGTGTAGCTGTAGCTGCCCAGCAGAGAAGCAAGCACCGCATGGAAAGACTCGGAGGCATTGCGGATGTCGTCTCGACTGGCGAAGTGATCAAACCGATGCAGCACCCTGTCCCCTTCCACCAGCAGCAGCGTGGGCAGCGTCGTCAGCCGATAGGTATTTGCCAGCTTAAAGTTTTCGTCGGCGTTGATCGTCACCAGCTTGATCTGTCCGCCCCATTCCGCCTGAAGCTGATTCAGCATCGGATTCATGAGCCGACATAGCCCACACCAAGGGGCCCAAAAGTTGATCAGAACTGGGGTCGAAGATTCCAAAACTTCTTTCGAGAAATTGCTTTCGTTAACGGAGAGTGGCATAGGAGTTTTTAAGAAGAAAGGTTAAAAACCAGCAGGGGATCAATCGGGGATCACACTATTACCCTAGATTACCTGTTGCTTGGATGAATAGCGGGTGAGCAAACCAGAATAACAATACAAAAATCGCCACGCCGACATAGGCGGGGCGAAGAAACTCTTTGAATTCGAGCGTTTGACGACCATCGAGAATTGCCAAAAAGGGAATGACCGATGTACGGGCTTTGACCGCTGCAAACGCTTCGCCGTAGCGCTGGGTCAGGCGGCGATCGCCATGCCACACGCCAAACAGGTGATGCAGAATCAGCCCCGCAGACGTGACCAGCATAAAGGTCGTCCCCAGCCACAGCGTATGGGCAATGCACCAGATCACCTGTCCCACCATCTGTGGATGGCGGGTAATCCGAATAATGCCCGTTTCATAGAGATGAACTTGAGGTTTTTGAATAGCCGCAATTTCTAGCAGATTAAACGTAGCCGGATAGAGAAACAGGAACGAAATCGCCGACAGCGCCCACACCAGCGGTTCCATCCCTGGCACACCCTGCACATTCCACAGTCGCAGCCCGTCGTAGCGGTGCTGGATGAAGTAGACAATGAGCAGCGTGGCTAGGGGCAGGCTGACTAGCGCAAAAATCACTCGATAGGGACGTGCCCCGATGCGTTTTTCGGCATAGGGACGCAAGGCCGCGAGGCCGCTATGGGCGATCGCAAACCCAATCAACAGCCCAAACATTACAAAGTGGCTGGAGGTAAGCCAGTCGTCACGCATAAGATTAGGAGCCAAGTCGGGAGCTTAGGGGATACAGTGACGGCGGTTACGGAGGCAAGTCCGTCAGGCGGGCGAACCGGGCAGCATAATCCTGGTCTGTAACCTGGTTTATAACCTGGTCTGTAAGATCAGCATCAAAACCAGCCAGATTTTGAGCCAACCACAGCAGGGATCAAAACTCCCTTCGTGTTACAGGATACAGGTTCCTGCATATTCAGCCAATGCTAATTTCGCCAAAATGGGAAGATTCTTGATCCCAAATTGATCCTAAAGTTTCATTCCCACAGAAAACGCAGAATCGCGGCTTCCAGTCCGTGACTCATTTGTGGCTCATTTTTGAAGCAAAACGACCTGTTTGCCTTCCAGAAAGCTAGGACTTACGCAATTGGACGATTTCTCGCGGGCGCAGCCCGCGAGAAATCGTCCAAAACCCAGAAAATTTAATCGCAAGTGCGTAAGTCCTAAAAGCATCCATTGATTCGGCAATTGTGTCGATTCCCTTGCCCCCTGATATTTTAGGGAGAGAGTGAACAGCCGATGCGATGGGTATTGCAGGGAGTCTTTCGGGCTATTTAACGGCCTGTTTAGCCGTCTATTCAGCAGGGGCGATCGCCACCGCAGCGCCAGAGGCCGCAGGCACCTTTGCCAAAACGAGTCTGGATTGGCAGGTGCAGCGATCGCTCCAGCAGGTGGGCGAGTGGATCGAGTGGGTGCTGTTTGGTGAAAGCCCGAACCGCCCCAATTTCTCAGGCTGGATGCCGCCAGAGTGGGTCTTGCAGGCGCTGTTCTGGGGAATTGTGGGGTTGCTGGGAATTTGGGCTGCATGGTGGCTTGTGCAGTGGCTACGGCCTTATTGGGAGGCGTTTCAGCGGCAGCAGGGCCGGGCGATCGCCCCCATGCCCCCAGCCCCAGCGCCGGAACTCAGCACTGCCGAATGGCTGGCCCGATCGCAGGCGGCCCAGCGCCAAGGCGACTATCGAGAAGCCTGCCGAGCGCTGTATCATGCCGCGCTGCATCGACTGAGCGATCGCCACCAGATTTCGCCCCTGCCCAGCCGCACAGATGGCGAATATCTCCACTTGCTGAATGCGCTGCCCAATGCTCAGCCCTATGAAGTGCTAATTCGCACCCACGAGCGGCTCTGTTTCAGCCCGACTCCGGTTTCGGCAGCAGCCTTCGAGCAGTGTGAACGGGCCTACCAGGAAATTTCGACTTCCCAGTAGCAATCTTGCAAATTTTGTCGAAATCTTGCGGAAGTGTTGCCATGAATCTGCCATGAATCTGCCATGAAGCTGAACCGTCGCGCCTGGATTGTTCTATCAGTTGCACTAGCGACGCTGGTGGTCTTGAGTGCGATCGCCGCTCCCAGCACCCGCTTGCGAACCGGATCGACCTACGGCCGCGCCCCCGACGGCTATGGAGCCTGGTTTGCCTATATGCAGGCGCAGGGAACCCCCGTGCAGCGGTGGCAGCGCCCCTTTGAGGACTTATTGGAGCCGCCCGATTCCAGCCTGCCCGAAGCCATGCCCATTTCTGCCCATGCTCAGAGTCTGGGGAGCGGCGCTGACCATCCTCCGGCCCCTGGCTCTGGGGAAAATTCGGGGGCAGGTTCCTCCCTCGACGATCGCCCAGCGGAGCCGATGACGCTGGTGGGCATTGCGCCGCTCGTGGAGCAATTATTACGCCCCGACGAGGACTGGCTGCGGCGGGGCAACGTGCTGGTGCTGGTGGGCGTGCGATCGCCCGTCACAGGGGCACCCTTTCGATCGGTCTTGCCCACCCCCCAAGGCGACGTGACCGTGGAAACCACCCGCCGTCAGGCTCCGTCGCCCGGACTCAATGCCCGCTTGGGCGATCCGTTTGGACTCGTTGCATGGGAGCAGACGGTGGGCGCAGGTAAAGTCATCCGCGTTGCCACGCCCCACCTCGCCGCCAATGCCTATCAGGATGAGCCGGGAAATTTCTCGTTTCTGGCCAATCTGGTGACAGAACCGGGGTATCCCGTCTGGGTAGACGAATATATCCACGGCTATCGTGACCCCCAGAGAGAGGCTGCGACCGGGCGATCGCCCCAATCCGTTTGGGCATACCTGAGCCGCACGCCGATCGCGCTGCTGGTTGTGCAATCCTTGGTGCTGCTGGCGCTGGCGGTGTGGGCTGGCAATCGCCGCATGGGGAAGCCGCTGCCTGACCCACCCCCCAAACTGGACAACAGCGAAGCCTACATCCAGGCCCTCGGCACCGTCCTCCGCAAAGCCGAATCGACTGAATTTGTGATCGACACCCTCTGCAAAGCCGAACAGATCAACCTCCAGCGATCGCTCGGACTGGGCAATATTCCCGCCGACCTGCTCACCCTCTCCCAAGCCTGGGAGCAGCACACCGGCCGCCCCGCCGCCGAACTCCGCCGCCTGCTCAACCCAGAGCGAAAGAAACGGCTGGGCGATCGCGCTTTGCTGGACTGGGTGAGTCGGGTGCAGGCGTTGAGGCGGGAGTGATGGCATGATGGCGGGATGGTGGACTGGTGGGCTGGTTAGTAGGTTGGAGTGACGGAGTGACGCAGGCGGCAGATAGCGAGATGATGGAAGGATGAGAGGAGGCTACGGTCGGACAGACCTCTCGATTGTTTGTATAAGGCTCTGAACGATCCCCCTAAATCCCCCTTAGTAAGGGGGACTTCCGAGCCAGTCCTCCCTGCTTCGGGTCACTCTGGGTTCGGTTCCCCTTGTTTAAGGGGGGCTAAGGGGGGCAAAGCATCGCCGCTCAAGCCTAGAAGACTTGTGTATACCCAGTAGATGAAAGCAGGAGAGTAAGATTTCAGATGTTCTGCTCGCCCGGCCTCCTGTAACTCCTGTAAAAAGTCCTCCCAGATCTGTTACTCCAGCACCCCACTTTCTATGCCCAACCCCTTCCAGACCCTTGCCCAAGCGCTCGATCGCGTCGTCGTTGGACAGGCTGCCCTGTCGCAGCAATTGCTGGTGGCGCTGCTATGTGGCGGGCACGTCATCCTAGAAGGTGTGCCAGGAACGGGCAAAACGCTGATGGTGAAGGTGCTGGCGCGGCTGGTGCAGGGCGACTTTCGGCGGATTCAGCTCACGCCTGATATCCTGCCGTCGGATATTTTGGGCACGAATATTTTCGACCTGAATACGCGCAGCTTCAGCCTCAAAAAAGGGCCGATTTTTACCCAAATCCTACTGGCGGACGAGATCAACCGCACGCCGCCCAAAACTCAGGCCGCTCTGCTGGAGGCGATGGAAGAACAGCAGGTGACGCTGGATGGCGAGAGTTTGCCATTGCCAGACCTGTTTTGGGTCATTGCCACGCAAAACCCGCTGGAGTTTGAAGGAACTTATCCGCTGCCCGAAGCCCAGCTGGATCGTTTTTTGTTCAAGCTGGTGGTGGACTATCCCGACCCCAAGGCAGAGCGACAAATGCTGGTCAACGCGCAGGCGGGACTGCAAAATCGGCGGCTCGACCTGAGCCGAATCAAGCCCGTCATGTCGGTTGAGCAAGTGCTGAAAGCCCGTCAGCAGGTTCGCGCTGTGCAAATGACCGATGCCCTGGTGGATTATCTGCTGGCGCTGGTGCAGCGGAGCCGACAGCATCCGGATCTGGGGCTGGGTGCATCGCCCCGCTCGGCGGTGGCCTGGCTGCAAGCCAGCAAAGCCAGGGCATGGCTAGAGGGGCGCGATTTCGTGACCCCAGACGACGTGAAGGCGATCGCCCGTCCGCTTCTCCGCCATCGTCTCATCCTCCGCCCGGAAGCCCAGCTTGACGGGCAGCAGGTGGATGAGGTGATTACCTCGCTGTTGGGTCAGGTAGCGGTTCCCCGATAGGATGGGAGATAGGAAAAGGATAAGTTATCTGGACTTGTTCCGGCTTATCTGGGCTTACCTGCCAGCCTTTTGCCACTTTAAGACAGACGGCGGGTGCTGCCAGCCGCCCAGCAGCAGCCACCACCCGCTGACGGCGATCCAGTGCAGGGCGATAATTGTCCATGCCGATTCAGTCAGACGATAGGTCAGAATCGTGGCTATTCCCAGAAGCATACTGAGCATCAGTCGCAGCGGAGCGATTTTGTCTTGCTGCTTTGTTAGCCGGAGATACAGCCAGCGGTATAGCACGTATAGCCCCAGCGCCAGCAGCGCCCAGCCCCACCAGCGCCATTCGGCAAGCCAGGGCTTGGGATAGGGAATGAGCAAAACGCGAAACAGGTACTCTTCCAGGAATGCGGGCACGAATAGAAACTTGACCAGCGTCAGCAACGTCTGTGCCCAGGACAGGGAGGCCGGTTTCCAGGTGAGGAAATGCTTGACGGCATAGGATGGGGAGGTTCGTTGCACAAAGCGGGTAAGGGCGATCGCCACCACGCCGAATGCCAGTAAGACCGTCAGCATGATGAGCCAATCTGCGACGCGAGGAATCGTCGCACCGCCGAAGGTGCGATGCACCAGGAACGTGAGTAGGGGCAGTTCTGTGAAGGGTAATTTCCAGCCGCCAAAAATCAGCGTCGCCTCTAGGGGCGCAATGCCGGGGTCGTTGCCGCCGACCTGGTTGGGCCGCAGAAACCAGAGCGTTGCGCCGTTGGTGAGAAACAGCATGGCCAGTTCGTCGTGGGCCTGGCGGGGCATAGCGGTGCGCCAGCTAATCAGCCCCGTCAGCAGATTGCGGATTTGGAAATCGTCGATGCTGATGAATTCGCCGGGATCTTCGTCGGGCGATTCGCGCAGCGCCCCCTCTGGAGATCGCACGCCCATTAGCACGTCGGCATTTTGCGCCCAGTCCCAGCGCAGGATTCCCATCGGCATCAGTTGTTTTTCCAAATCTCGTCCCAGCCGCGCCAGCCGCCGAAACCGCTGCGTGGTGGGGTCGTCGGGGTTTGCCCGCAGCCATTCCATGACTTGGGGATTGTTGGCAACGGTCTGGCGGAAGCGCTGAATCGCCAGAAACATTCCTTGCGCCGAGTCCTGCACACAAGATGCAGCCGAGGTAATGGTCGAATCGCCTGTGCCGTCGCCAATGCGATAGCGGGCCCCGATCAGGCTCAGTTCGCCCAGCAGTTCGTTAAAAAAGGACAGTCGAGCGCCGCCAAAGTTGTAGTCTTCGGTCAGCGTGTCGAGCTTGACTAGCACATCCGACACGGGGCGCGTCCCAGCTTTGCCGCGAATCAGGCTACCCATATAGTTGTGCCAGGTGTTTGCGCCGGAGAGGGTGCCGTCGGAGCCGTTGCCATAGACCTGGAGGTAGTCCAGGTTAAAGATGAGTTCGTTTGTGAATGGATCGCGCACCACCTGCCCCAAGCCAAAGGAAAAGTGCCCCGCGTAGGTTCCCAGAATCAGCGATTCACGGGCTTTGTGGCTGCCGCCGCGTCCGCCATATAGGTGCATGAGCAAAGCGCGATCGCCCTCTTTCCATTCAGCTTTGGCGTTCTCTGATGTATTCGCGCTGGCATCAATCAGGACGCTCTGAATCGTTCCCTTGCGCTGCTCTACGTCCTGCCAGTTGCGAAAGTTAATGTAATCCAGCCCTTTGCGAAAATCGAGGATTGTTTGCTGGGGCTGGAGTTGTACCAGCATTCTTGGCTGCATGGATTGCACCGTGAATTTCCCTGTGCGATCGGGCGATCCGGTAATATACCAGCCTGCATCCGCGACGGGCGATCGCACTAGGTCACGAGTCGTTGCGTTAAACACGCCGTCTTTATCTTGTGGCTGTTGCGGAACGCGAACAATTTCTTCTGCTCCGTCAAACTGGCGTGAGGTAGGGTTGTAGTGGCGCACTCGAAAATCATCACTCTCGCAGGGCGGTTCACCGGGACACTGGGCGGGCAGATCGGCAGCATTTGCAGGCGGCACGGGTTCGAGAAACTTCACTAGCCCGATGTATCGTCCGGTTTCCTGCACGGGTTCGCGCACCACGCGCAGCGTCGGCGATGCCCCAAGTTGTCCCTCCGGCGTGACCCGGCCGCGCAGCACCACCGTCACGTCGTCATAGGGATGCCCGCCTGCCAGCGATTGCAGCGGCCCGACGCGATCGCGCCCATTTAGCCGAATCGGGTGGATGATGCCCTTTTCCAGCGTCTTTTGCACAGCGGGCGGAAACCGCACATCGCGGGAGGCTTTGGCCACGTAGGCCCGGGTGAGGGGAGTTGGCTGCCAGGCCAGGCGCACGGTTTGCCCCACCCAGTCGCGATATTCCGCAGGCGCAAGGTGGACTTCGAGCCAGGCCCAGTCGGTTTCCTGCGTCGCGGCGGCGGTCTGCTGATACGCTTCTGCACTGGGCAAAATCAGCCGACCCACCCAGTCCCCCAGCGGACGATAAGCGTCAGACGGCTGTGCGGCGATGGGGTAATAGTCGGGCTGGTTGAAGGGCGCAATGACCGTGGAGGCGTATTGGGAAGGGAAGAGCAAAAGATGTTGTGGGGGTTCGCTGGCTTGCAGGGGCGTGTCTCGCAGGAGTGTGTATAGAGGCGTGTATAGAGGCATGAATGCGAAGGCGATCGCGCTAATCCCCAAAACCCAGAGCCAGCGTTCCCATCGCCGTGCTGTTCTTGTTCGTCGCTGCATTCCGAAACCTCGTACTATAGCGTCATCGGCGCAATCGGTTCGATATCCGGATCGAATCCGCCGACCTGGTTCGTTCGCAGCACCCAGACCGATGCGCCATGTTTCAGAAACGCATGGGCGATCGCATCACTGGCTTTGCGCGGCAGAATGGTTCGCCAACTGCCCAGCCCCATCCGCAGATTCCGCAAGGGATAGTCTTCTAGCGTGCTGCCCAGGTTATACTCGCTGCGCTCCCAGTCGCGTCGCGGGCCGCCAAAAGATTGCAGCTTGCCTTCCAGATCCTTCCCCAATTCTCGAAGCTGCTGAAACTGTCGCGCCTGCTCTGGCTCTTGCAGCAACAGTTCCAGAATGCGGGGATTTTCGCGCAGGGTGCGCTCTGTTTTGCGAATACTGGCAAATAGCGCCTGATTGGAATCCTGAGAGCAGTTATAGGCGGCGTTGACATAGGTTCCGCCCGTGCCGTCGCCAATTCGATAGCGGGCCGTCATCACCTGCAACTGTCGCTCTAGCAAGTCCAGCGGCGAAACCAAGACATTGCCGATTTTGTAAGGGTCGGTGTAGGCGGGCAGCTTGATCAGCAGGTCGCAGATTGGGCGCGTGCCCAGCCAGCCAAACTGGCGATCGCCCAGGTAGCGCGACCAGTGCAGCGTGCCCGCCACCAGCCCGTCGGTGTTTTGCGTATAGACCTGGTAATAGCAAATATCGAACTGGCGTTCGTCCGCCAGCGGCTCGTGGATAACGGTCGCCACGCCGTAGGCAAAGTGCCCAAAGAAAATCGGCGTGGCCGCGGCGGGTTCCTTTTTCTCGCCGCCGATGCCGCCGTAGGTATGCAGCACCAGCGCCTCGTCGCCCACGCGCCATTCGTCGATCGCCGCCTGGATCGCCGCATCTGATCCGTTGGACAGGCCGCTGCACAGCACCGACGCAATCTTGCCTTTTTGGGCCGCAATGTCCGCCCAAGCCTGTTTGCGGATGTAGCGGTAGGCTGCCTTGCCGCCAAACAGCACCGATTCGGGTTGCAGGCGGAACAGGGCACGGGGGGCGATCGCCTGCACCACAAACGCACCCGCCGCGTCCTTCGCGCCGTAGACGTACCAGCCTGTCTCGTTGTAGGGCGATTTTTCCAGGTCGCGGGTGGTCGAGGGATAGCTGCCATAGGCCTTGGCCAACACCACCTCCGGCAGCCGCATCGTTTCCAGCTTGCCGCTAAACTGTCGCGTTGCCCGGTCAAAATGCGTCACCACAAACTGGTCGCTGCCCGCCACTGGTCGTTCAAACCGCACCAGCGCGTAGAACCGTCCCGTAATTTGCACAGGCGTATCGGCAATCAGCAGCACGTCGCCCTGCACCACCACAGGCGGTTCCAGCCGCACGATCAGATCATCCACCGGATGCCCCGCCGCCAGCGACTCCAGCGCGTTTACCCGCCGCCAGTGGTTAAGCCGATCGGGATGCACCATGCCGCCGTAGCGACTGCTGAATTCTGCCTCGGCGCTAAAGTGGACATCCTTCACGACCGAGTTCATGCTCTTTTGCACGTTGGGGTAGTCCACCCAGCGCAGCCGTACTCGCTCTCCCACCAAGTAGCGGTAGCCCTCTGGGGCGTGGTGAACCTCCAGCCAGGTTCCCTGGACGTGCGATCGCTCTTCTGGCTTAGGCAAAATGAGCCGGCCCATCCACTCACCGATGGGGCGATACCACTGGGAGTCTACGGTTTGGGCGATTGGATAATAGTCGGGGCGGTTGAACGCGGCTGCCTGGTACAGGGCATAATTGCTGGGCGTTTGGGGAATCATATCGCCGGCCCGCAGCGCCTCCCCCCGCAAAATTTGCAGAATCGTCTCGATGGTCTGCTGCAAATGGGTGCGACCGTCGGGCAGCGTTGCCTGGGGGTCCATATAGCCACCGGGAACTTGGTGACCGACCGGCCCAGCCGAGAGAACGGTGACTTTGCCCTTGCGCTTGCCCCGATTCCAGTAGGACAGCGGAAACAGCTTCCAGCGGCCAGGAAAGATAATGGGGCCGACCCGCTCCACCACATCCTTATCGCCAACGATGTGATAAAGATGCTCCAGCACCAGCACGTTGTTGTTGGCGCTCATCACGCCGCCCAGAGAAATTACGTCGATGGGGGCATTGGTAGAGCGCTTCAGGTAGGGCGCAGCCGCCACAGACATTTCGCCGCCGCCGCTATAGCCCAGCAGCGTAATTGGCACGCGGCTGCCAGGCCGATAGCCCCGCCGCACCAGCCCGTCGAAAATCACCTGGGCAATGCCCTGGTTATAGATGGGGCCGTAGCGCTTATCGGACGACACCGCCACGATCAGCACGTTTCGCAGGTTTACCAGCATCCCCAGCAGCGCCGCCGGGTTGTTCCACCGCATCTTGTCTGCCAGTCGCCACAAAAACGCCAGCGGCCGGTCTTCATACAGCGGGCGATTCAGCACCGAATACAGCATTAGCCCCTCAACTAGTTCTACATCTTTGGGCAGAGCGGGCTTGAGGGCATTCAAAAAGTCTTCGATATCGGGGGTGTATTCTTCGCCCGACTGGGCAATGCCGTCTAGATACACCAGGTAATGATTGATTTGCGGGAAGTAGGGGTCTGGGCGATATTGCGCCCCAGCGCCGGGGCGATCGCCCGCCTGCAACTCCTCCAAGCTGGTTTGAGTAGTTTCATGCCCATACTCATACCCATACTCATACCCATCTAGAGATGCATTCACCGCTGTTGCATCCAACTCATCGCCATACCAACCGGCCCACCAGCCCAGCGACTCCAGCGGCGCGATGATCCCCGCAAACACCGTCGCCACCACGCCAATCCAGGCTAAATCAAACGTCAGGCGAAACGGGGTCGGTAGGCCGTTATACCAGCCAAACAGCCCATCCCGCACCGGGCGCATCAGCACAAAAACCAGCCAGAAGGCGATCGCCAGCGCCAGCAGCCCCAGCACCACCTTCACAGGCTGAGGAACGCCGCGTGTTTGATAGTCAAGCTGCAACACGGGGTCATCTGCTTCTGGCACGTCCAGCGGACGCAGCGAATAGCCAGAAGACGGCCGCTCCATCACTGCTTGAGACACGCTGCGAGCCGCCTCTGGATGCGATCGTCCCGCAGCCGCCACCAACTGACGCACCTCCGGCAAAGCCACGTCCGACGCGGGAATAATTGGCTCTGCGGGGCGGGCCCCAGACAAAACGCGCTCCCGCAGTTCACGAGAGTCTTTGGCCAATTCGACCCCCGCCACGCGATCGGCCAGACGGCGACCAAACTCGGCAATCGGCTGGGCGATCGTGCCTTCCAAAAGCTGCTTTACGACCCAGCCCAGCAGCACATAGGTCAGGGCTTCGCTGGCGCTGAGCCGGGCCACCACCGCAAACCCCACCAGCATCGACAGCAAGTTCCACACCGACAGCAAATTCTGAATCGGGTAGCCCAGGTAGGGCAGCGCTCCTAGAAATCCAAACAGCAGCGGCGCATAGCCCAGCCCTAGCACTGTCACCAGCGTTGGCAAAGGCACCCGTACAAACCCTGGCAGCAGCCCAATTAGCCAAGTGCTGAGGGCGAGAAACAGAAACCCAAAGGCAAACAGGATGGCATTCAGCAGCAGGCTAAAGACAAAGCGGCTGGGCTTGACGCGGTTGACAAATAGAATGATGCTCTGCCCCACTCCCAGCGATAGCCCTGCCAGCAGCACGATGAGCAGCGCCAGCCAAAAGCCGCCGGGCAGCGCCACAACCCGCCGAAATGCATCGAATTGTAGTGAAAAAGCCCCGCCGATTAGCTCAGCCGCCTGATTCCACGCTGTCTCAGCCATGATTTCACTCCTGAATGGCGCAATGAGCGATCCTGCTGACCGCTAAGCCGTTGCTGCGATGATAAACCGCGCCGCGCAAATTCAGAAGTTAAATTGCCATAAAAAATTGCCCTAAAGCAAATTCACGCAAGCGCTCAGGCCGAAACTGATCCTTCAGCAAGGCTATTGCAGTAGTTCAGTAGCCGCGATTCCACCAGCCGCGATTCCATCCGGACTATTCCACTAGCCGCTATTCCACCAGATGGTGATCCATCACGTAGCGGACGAGTTCGGCGCGGTTGCTGGTGTTGGTCTTGCGGAGGAGGCTGCTGACGTATTTTTCGACCGTGCGGGGGCTGAGGTGGAGGCGATCGCCAATTTGTGAATTCGACAGACCATCCGCCAGCAGCGACAGCACCCCCTGTTCTCGCAGCGTTAGACCCAGATCGCTCTCTGGTTCCGCAGCGGATGGCTCCTCGGCTGATCGATGCGTGCCAGACTCCGCCGCCTCCGATGCGCGGATCTGCCGTCGCCATTCGGTCTGGATCAGCTGCGATCGCTCCAGCAAGTTTCGCACCACCGCCCCCAACTCCTTCAGGTCAAACGGCTTCGGCAAATAGGCATCACACCCAAGCTGATAGCCCCGAATGCGCTCCTCTGTGCGGCTCAGCGCCGTCAGAAAAATCACAGGCAAAAGCCGCAGCGCGGGCTGCGATCGCACCTGCCGCACTAGCTCAAACCCATCCATCCGGGGCATGGCCACGTCAGTCACGATCAAATGCGGCTGCACTTGATCGACCAGGGCCATCGCCTGCTCACCGTTTTCCGCCATCACCACCAGATAGCCAGACAACTCTAAGTAGTCGCCAATCGAAAGCCGGGTGCCCAGATCATCATCCACCACCAGAATCGTCAGAGGCATTGCGGAGAGCCTGAGTTCAGAACCATTGAGTTAATACAATAAATACAATAATTTCCACCGATTTCCACTAGCCTAAGCCAAGATTGTCAGAATCCGTCAATTTTTCCCAACCAAGCCGACCCAAACGCCAGGAAGGGCGATCGCCTCTCCACTGCGTTCTTAGCCTGCTTAATAAGCAAATCTAGATACTTTCGGCCTTGCCAGACGCTAAACCGGACTAAAGGCGATGCTTGCAATCTTAGGAGAGCATGTGGGGGCTGTTTGATGGAGCATTTGTGGCGTAGCCCAGCAACACGGAACTTTCAGAGCGGAACTTTCAGAATGGAACAGCAGTCTTTCATGGTCAGATTCAGACAAGCCAACCCGCGACCCGCAGATCCGGCGAACCAGCTTTATAAAATTAACCTGGAATTGGCTAGGCAGTGTCTTAAAACTTTCTAGGTCGTTGAATGTCCTAAGTTGATCCCCCTTAAATCCCCGCGCTTACGCGCCACTTGGCTAGAAACAAGGGGGACTTCCGGAGCAGTTTTGCCCGCTTCCCCCCTTCTTAAGGGGGGCTAGGGGGGATCAAAAGGCCTTAAAACACGCCCTAGGTCGTGGATTGCCCTGAGTCGATCCCCCTAAATCCCCCTTAACAAGGGGGACTTCCGGAGCAGTTTTGCCCGCTTCCCCGCTTCTTAAGGGGGGCTAGGGGGGATCAAAAGGTTTTAAGACACGCCCTAGGCAGACCGCAAGACAAGTCATAGTCAGCAGGTTATCGAGAAGTCAGCAGGTTATCGAGAAGTCAGCAGGTCATCGAGAAAAGTGAACCAGCAGAAACCTAGCGCAAGAAAAACCGACACAGGAAAAACTGACACAAGTGAAACTATATCTTGATCATCAGCTATCCAGAATAAAGATGACTGCTGATATCATTACTTTGTCAAGATTTGTAAGTTTTCTTCAAACTGTCCCGTTCATATCCAGCGGCTCCAAGCCGTCCTGATCAATGGATTGGGTCAGCGATCCAAGAGAACAGCGGCTCCAAATTAGCGATTGTGGTGTAGGAGAGTGCAGGCGTGCAAAACGGATTTGTTGGAACTGCGGATACCTCAGCGCCACGCGGCTCGCATGATCCCATTCGAGTTGGCGTGATCGGCGTTGGCAACATGGGCCAGCACCACACCCGCGTCCTCAGCTTGCTCAAGGACGTAGAACTGGTGGGCATTTCCGATGTCAACGTCGAGCGAGGGCTGGATACGGCAAGCAAGTATCGGGTTCGGTTTTTTGAAGACTATCGCGAACTGCTCAAATGCGTCGATGCGGTCTGTGTGGCGGTTCCCACCCGGCTGCACTACTCTGTGGGTCTGACCTGTCTCCAGGCGGGGGTGCATGTGCTAATCGAAAAGCCGATTGCTGCCAGCATTGCCGAGGCAGAGCTATTGGTCAACGCGGCGGCCGAGTCCAACTGCATCTTGCAGGTGGGGCATATTGAACGGTTTAACCCGGCGTTTCAAGAACTCAGTAAGGTGCTGAAAACAGAGGAACTGCTGGCGCTGGAGGCTCACCGCATGAGTCCCTATTCCCAGCGGGCCAATGATGTGTCGGTAGTGCTAGATCTCATGATCCACGATATCGACCTGCTGCTGGAACTGGCCGCTGCGCCTGTCACGCGATTGACTGCCAGCGGCAGCCGCGCGTCGGATTCTGGCTATCTAGACTATGTGACGGCGACGCTGGGCTTTGCCAACGGCATTGTGGCCACGCTGACTGCTAGCAAGGTCACCCATCGCAAGATTCGCCGCATCGCCGCCCACTGCAAAAATTCCCTGACGGAAGCCGATTTTCTGAACAACGAAATCCTGATCCATCGGCAGACGACGGCCAACTATCGAACCGACTATGGGCAGGTGCTTTACCGTCAGGATGGGCTAATCGAGAAAGTGTACACCAGCAACATCGAGCCGCTACACGCTGAGCTAGAGCATTTTGTGCAGTGTGTGCGCGGTGGCAAACAGCCTTCGGTAGGTGGCGAACAGGCCCTCAAGGCCTTGCGACTGGCCAGTCGCATTGAGCAGATGGCGCTGGATGGGCAGGTGTGGCAGCCGGATGATCTGAGCGGCGTGCAGTCGGAGGTGTCGGCGATCGCCCTCTAGCCTCTTGCCTCTTCTAGCCTCTTCTAACTTTTGGTAGCTTTTGGTAGCCTCTGGTTGTCGCAGGTGGCTTCAGGCGCTACCTGAGGCTGGGCAAGTCTTCTGACGAATCTGGCGCTGATCACGAATCAGGCGACAAATTCAGGCGACAAATTCAGGCAACCCATCAGGGTCGGATCTTTGGGATTTATCGACAGGCTCCCCACTCTTTACTATGGAAAGGTAAGTTGTTTTGAGTGCGAGAGGCTATGGGGCTTGCTCAGCAGCGGCTCGTGCAGCAGGTAGCGCGGGCCTTTCCAGACGGACTATTCTACAAAGAAACCACCGAGCGCGTGGTGGCGCTGACCATCGACGACGTGCCCACGCCCGGTGAACCAGAGGATGAGTCTACCCAGAAGATTTTGGAGGCGATCGCCGAACACAATCGCCAGATCGAAGATCCAGACCGCCATGTACGGGCCACGTTTTTCATTATCACCAGCCACCTCAGCCCCGAAAGCACAATTATTCCTCGCATTCGCGCCTACGGGCACGAAGTCGCCAACCACGGCATCGTAGACGACACGACCGCCCTCCAGCACCCCGAACTGTTTGCCCTGCAAATGCGCGAAGCCCACAACCGCATCTGCAAAGATTGCAATCAGCCCATCCGCTGGTATCGCCCGGGTCGCGGGCTATATGCCAAGAGCATGGTTCCCAAATTGCAAGCCATGCCCGGTTATGAACCCCGGTTTGCCCTGGCCTCCATGATTCCTGTAGACACCTTCAAGCCGACAGACAACGCATTATTTAGCGCCTGGTATGTGTCGCGCTTCGTGTTTCCTGGCGCTATCTTGGTGATGCACGGCGGCTCTGCCGAGCGCTCCGAAAAAACCGCCGCCGCCATTCCCCTGCTGCTCGACTACTTGCAGCGCAAGGACTATCGCGTGGTCACGCTATCCGAACTTTGGGATAACTATTAGGTTGTGGAACGGGTAGGTTGTGAAACGGGTAGGCTGTGGAATAGGTAGGCTGTGGAATAGGTAGGCTGTGGAATTAGGCCTTGGAAATCTAAAATCCAAAATCGCAAATCCAAAATCAAGAATCGATCTAAATCCTGCGATTGGCTCCCATCCCTCCTGCCCTTTGCATTGCACCCCCAAACCTGTCATGATCAGTTTATGCTGATTTACATTTTTTCATGTTTGCTGGCGGCGCTGCTCTGGCTGGGCGCGTGGCCCTTGGGAATCGCGGCTGAGGCGGCCCCGACAAAATCACCGGAACCGCTTCCGGTCGAGCTTCCGTCGCTGAGCGAGCTGCGCGAAAAAGCCTTTGACGCGACCAACCGGGGCAGCTTCGCAGAGGCAGAAACCTATTGGACGGAAATTCTGGAGCAGTTGCCCGACAACGCGGCTGTATGGAGCAATCGCGGCAACTCGCGCGTCAGCCAGAACAAACTGCAAGCGGCGATCGCCGATTTTGACAAAGCCACCGAACTGGCTCCTGATGCTCCCGATCCCTACCTCAATCGGGGCGCGGCGCTGGAGGGATTGGGCCGCTGGGAAGAGGCGATCGCCAACTACAACAAGGTGCTAGAACTCGACCCCAACGACGCGGCTGCTTATAACAATCGGGGCAACGCCAAGGCCGGCCAGGGCAACTGGGAGGCGGCGATCGCAGATTACCAAAAAGCGGCAGACCTCGCGCCCGATTTTGCTTTTGCCAGGGCCAATTATGCGATCGCCCTCTACGAAACCGGGCAGATCGACGAAGCCATCCGCACCATGAAAAACCTCGTCCGCAAATACCCCCGCTTTGCCGACATGCGAGCCGCCCTCACCGCCGCCCTCTGGGTCGCGGGCAACCAGGGCGAAGCCGAAAGCAACTGGTATGCCGCCGTTGGGCTGGATGCACGATACAAAGACCTGGACTGGGTTGCGAATGTCCGCCGCTGGAGTCCGTCGCTCGTCAGCGCCCTGGAGAAGTTTCTGACCTTGAAGTAAATAGGACTGACGCAGTTGGACGATTTCTCACGGACTGCGCCCGCGAGAAATCGTCCAAAACCCAGAAAGCTTATCGTAAGTGCGTAAGTCCTGGTAAAACTGAATCCAGCCCCACTGGGAGCCTGACGAGTAATGAGTTTCAATGAGTTTCTCTGACATCCAAAGCCATTGGGCAAAAGCGTTTATCGAGGCGTTGGCCGAGCGTGGCATTGTGCGGGGCTTTGGGGACGGCACATTCCGCCCTGAGCAGACGATTACTCGCGCTGAGTTTGCATCCCTCCTGCGTTCTGCCTTTTCGGTTGCGCCCAAGCGACCTTACGTGCCGTTTCAGGATGTGCCGGAGAGTTTTTGGGCTGCGCCTGCGATTCGCTGGGCCTACGAAACCGGGTTCATGTCTGGTTATCCTGACGGATCGTTTCGTCCCGCAGAGGCGATCGCCCGCGTGCAGGTTTGGGTGGCGCTGGTGAGCGGGCTGGGGTTTGCGGCATCGGGTCAGGCTCCGCTCTTCGACCTGTATGCGGATGCGGGCGAGATCCCCGACTGGGCAAGACGGGCGATCGCCACGGCGACGGAAACAGGGCTGGTCGTAAACCATCCCGACCTGAAACGAGTGCGATCGCAGCAAGCGGCTACACGGGCCGAGGCGGCTAGCTTTGTGTATCAAGCACTGGTGCGTTTGGGCCAGGTTCCGGTAATCGAGTCGGCGTGGATTGTGCGCTGGGTGCGGACGGTCGCAGTGTCGCATCGGCGCGAGTTTCGGGCAGCGTGGGTGGCAATCGTGTGGAATATCGACTTTCCCAGCGCCCGCACGCTGACCACCGACCAGCAGCAGGCAGAACTAATTGCCATTTTTGACCGACTGCGATCGCTCCATTTCAACGCCGTAATTTTGCAAATTCGCCCCGAAGGGGATGCGCTGTATGCCTCAACACTGGAGCCGTGGAGCTTTTGGCTGACGGGCACTCAGGGCAAACCGCCCAGCCCCGCCTACGACCCGCTGCAATGGGCGATCGCCCAGTGTCGCCAGCGCAATCTGGAAATTCACGTCTGGTTCAACCCCTATCGCGCCCGCACGTCTCAGCAAACGGTCAACGTTTCGCCCCACCTAGCGGCGACGAATCCTGATGTGGTCTACCCTTGGGGCAACCAGCTCTGGATGGACCCCGGCGCGACCGTCGTGCAGGAACGCACCTACGCCGTGATTCTGGACGTGTTGCGCCGCTACGATGTGGACGGCATTCACCTGGATGATTATTTTTATCCTTACCCAATTGCTGGGCAGAGCTTTCCCGATGACAAAACCTATCAGGCCTATCGCAACAGCGGCGGCACGCTCTCCCTGAAGGACTGGCGGCGGGATAACGTAAATCGCCTAGTGCAGCGCCTTTCCAGCGGCATCAAAGCCACCAAGCCGCACGTAAAATTTGGCATCAGCCCGTTTGGAATTTATCGCCCCGGCCAGCCGCCGCAAATCCAGGGACTCGATGCCTACGACCAGCTTTTTGCCGATGCGCTGAAGTGGCTCCAGCAGGGCTGGGTCGATTACCTCGCGCCGCAGCTTTATTGGCGCATCGATCCGCCCGCCCAGAGCTATCCCGTGCTGCTGGAATGGTGGGCAGATCAGAATATCCAGAAGCGCCATATCTACCCTGGCAATAACTTATCTCAGCTTGATGGCAAAGCGTGGGACGTAACCGAAATCGAGCGGCAGGTGGCCATCACGCGCCAGCTAGAGAGTAAACTCGCCCTCGGCAATATTTTCTACAGCATGAAGGCGCTGCTGACGAATCGCGAGGGCATTGGCGATCGCCTCCAGACCAATATCTACCGCACCGCCGCCCTGCCGCCCATCATGCCTTGGCTCCGCAGCTTGCCCCCCGTGCCGCCGCAAAATGTGCGCGTCTTGGGAAATCGACTGGTCTGGAGCAGCGCCGCCAGTGTCCGTTCCTGGACGCTCTATCGCCAAGCAGGAAGCACCTGGACACTGCAAAGTATCTTACCTACCACTACAACACAGCTTACCCTGTCGCCCGGAACCTATGCACTGTGTACGGTCGATCGGCTGGCGAATGAGAGCGCGGGCGTAGTAGCAGTAGTTTAAGCAGTAGTGGTTTAAGCAGCAGTGGTTTAAGCAGCAGTGGTTTAAGCAGCAGTAGTTTAAGCAGCAGTGGTTTAAGCAGAAGCGATACAAGGACTGTGCTGCGTCAAAAACGACCTGATGCGGCACTGCGCTAAGCTAGAGCATAGGGCGCTGGTGCTGGGGGCGATCGCTGGTAGGCAACGCTGGTGCAAATGGGTGGCGAAAAGGCTTTCATGGGATTCTGAGACGGGGTGAACCGGTTGGCGAATTTGCTAAACGCGCTGGCGCTGAATCAGTTGGCTAAACAATCCAGGCTGGGTGGCCAGCGCCTCGAAGTCACCGTCCTGCATGACGCGGCCATTTTGCAGCACGTAGATGCGATTGGCATTGCGAATCGTGCTGAGACGGTGGGCGACCACAATTCGCGTCACGCGCAGGCGATCTAGACTCTCGCTGACAATGGCTTGTGTGCGGTTATCTAGGGCGCTGGTGGCTTCGTCAAACAGCAGAATGCGGGGACGCAGGGCCAGGGCGCGGGCAATCAGCAAGCGCTGGCGCTGTCCGCCCGAAAGGTTTGTGCCGCCCTCGCTGACGACCGTGTGCATTCCCATTGGCATCGCCTGCACGTCATCGGCCAGTCCTGCCATGCGGGCTGCTTCCCAGGCTTCCTCCATGCCAATTAGCGCACCGCTGGCAATGTTTTCAAAAATCGACGCAGACATCAGGCGGCTATTTTGCAGCACTACGCCAAGCTGTCGCCGCACGGCCTGCATGTCTAATCCAGACAAGTCCTGCCCGTCGTAGTAGACCGTACCCGACTCTGGCGTGTCGAAGCCCAGCAGCAGCCGAAACAGGGTCGATTTGCCGCTGCCCGATGGGCCCACCAGCGCAATGAACTCTCCCGGCTCGGCGTGAATGCTGACATTATCCAGCGTTAGCGGTCCATCTTCGCGATAGCGAAACACCGCGCGATCGACGAACACTTGCCCGGTTAAACGACCCGGATCAGCCTTGTCATCCGCCACTTCTGGTACGGCATGAAGAATGGGTAATGCTCGCTGCCAGATGGGTAACACTTCCATCACATCGACTACTGTAGTGCTGAGACTGGTCGCCCCGCCGATGAACGTGCCGAACGCGGCATTGAACGCTAGAAACGTGCCGATGGAAAAGCTGCCGTCCTGGGATCGGGATTGCTGAAGTAACTGTACCGCGAATGCAAACAAGACGGCTGGGGTCAAGGCAGATAACAGGTTATTGATTACCGCCAGATTATCTTCAATGCCCTGGGATGCCAGGGTTAGCTTCAACTGCTGGCTATATTGCCGTCCCCAATAGGCAAAGGCGCGAGTCTCCGCTCCGGCAACGCGAAATTTTGCCACGCCGTTAATGATTTCTCTCATGATGCCTTGCAGTTTGCCCTGGCGATCGAGCAGGGGACGTGCCTTTCGCAGGGTCAGGATACTGGAGATGACCGTCACGCCGATGTTAATCAGGGCAACGAGGAGGGCGATCGCCGCTAGGGGCGGACTGTAGTAAAACAGCAGACCCAGGTTTAGCAGCGAGAATATACCAGAGAACAAGCTTTTGAGAATAGTATTACCCAATTTTTGCCGAATTTGGCTGACGGCAGACACTCTTGCGCTCAGATCGCCAATGGAATATTGCCGAAAGAAGGACAGCCGCAGCGCCAGCAGTCGATCCCACACTGCCGCCTGGGTTGAGGCATCGGCAACGGTTTCCAGACGCATCAGCGCAATGCTCTGGGTAATCTGAAACAGGGTCGCGCCGATCGCCGTAGCCAGCAGCCCCAGCGCGATTTGCAGCAGCAAACTGCGGTTGGCATCGGGAATGGCCTGATCGATCAGCAGGGCCGTTGCCTGGGGCGTGACCATGCCCAGCAGCGTTGCGCCCAGCCCCGCCAGCAGCACAACCCACAGTTCTTTGAAATGTCCCCGCAGGGCAAATTTCAGCAGCGCTAGGGGCTTGGCGACGGGTGGCAGCGGGCGATAGAAGGTGTAGGCGGTGGGCGCAAGGGTTTCCGCAGCATGGGCATCGCAGATTGTGCGGGTTTGGCGCAGCGGGTCGAGCAGTTCGTAGCGCGAGGCAGAGCGAGGCAGCAGCGCCACAGGACGGCCGTCTTCTAGCGAGTAGGCCAGCAGCGGGCCGCCGTCCTGATGCCACCAGCCCTGTCGCAGCGTGACGCGGCGAATGCGGATGTGGGAGGCACGGGCGATCGCCTCGATGGGGTCTTTCAGCCGCCGCAGATCTTCTGACTTGCCAGGGGGTGAAATGGCAATCCCCAGGGCCCGCCCCACGGCCCCAGCCGCCGCCAGTAGTGCCGTTTCTGGGTTCGTGGCGATCGCCGCATCTGCTGCATGTCCCAGGGATGTATGTTCTAACGAAGTGGGCGCAGCATCAAATACGGTCGATAGTTCGTCCAGCGTCCGCGTTACGGCTTCCGTATTGAGCTGCTGCCGTTCGCGATAGCGTGCGAGTTCCTGATGCTGTTCCTGCGCTTCGAGCCTCTGGATTCCCTGCATCACCTTTGCTTGCAGATGGCTCAGTCCAGTCATCAGGGCGATCGCCGATCGGGCATCACTGGTGCAGGTTTCCAGTTCCACAATATCGCTAGCTTGCAGCCAGAGATGCCGTTGCAGCGGCAGCCACATCCCCAGTTCCAGCGGCAAGCTCGACACCCCTTGCAGCAGCGCAGTTCCTTGCAGCACGCGCACCCAGGTTACGGCACCCTGAGCAGGCTGAAATACCTCGCCCATGCCCAACACGCCATATCGATCGAGGGGCGTTGGCAGGATAGCTGCGGTCATGCTTGCCAGCGTCGTGCCCAACTGATGCACCCAGCCCTCAAGCTGCTGCTGGGCAGCCTGCGGTTCGTCGTGCAGCCACTGGAGGAATTCAGCGGGCGATCGCCCTGTCAGATCCGTCTCTTCCAGCGCCACTGCCATTAGTTGATACGGCTGCTGATACGACTGCTGACACGGCTGCTGACACGGCTGCTGACATGGCTGCGATAATCCCGGTTCGCCAAACTCGGCTGCGTCGGCTGCAAATACGGACTCGCCTGCGTTGACGCTGAACAAGTATCGCCGCCGCCCGCGTGGAATTCCATCTTGCATTGGCACAGCAAACAGCGCCAGCGAACCGGATTGTACCTGCCAAACGGTCTGGTGGTCTAGCAGTAGGGGTTCGTTTCCGTGCAGCGATCGGGTAGGATGAACTCGCTCAAGCTTTCTTTCTTCTGCCAGCATTCCTGCGTTCCTTTCGTCTCATTTTTTACATGTAATCTGCAATGCAATCTGCAATGCAATCTGCAATGCAATCTGCAATGCAATCTGCAACACGATCTGCAAGTTATTCAATCGAGCCGCCTTCGCTGCGAATGAGCTGGAGATAGGGCCCTTCCTGTGTCTTAAGCTGGTCGTGGCTGCCTCGCTGAACCACTTTTCCGCGTTCCAGCACAATGATTTCATCACAGTCTCGAATGGTGCTGAGGCGGTGCGCCACGATGAGACAGGTGCATCCGCGTAGCCGCAGGTTGTAATCAATGATGCGTTCCGTTTCTGTGTCTAGGGCGCTTGTCGCCTCGTCCATAACCAGAATTGAAGGATTGCTGACCAGCGCCCGCGCAATTTCCAAACGCTGCCGCTGTCCGCCGCTGAGGTTCGTTGCGCCTTCCGACAGTTCCGCCCCATAGCCCCCCGGCATGGATAAGATAATGTCGTGTACCGCAGCATCCCGACAGGCTTGAATCAACTGTTGATCGGAAAGCGTTGTGTCCCACAGGGTCAGGTTGTCGCGCACGCTGCCTGCAAACAGCAGCACCTCTTGCTCAATCATTGCCAGGGAATTTGCCAGCACAGAACGCGGAAGGCCCTGGCGCGGCTGTCCGTCAAAGTAAATCTCGCCCGCCCAGGGCTGATAGAGTCCGCACACCAGTTTAGCAATCGTCGATTTGCCAGAACCACTGCCGCCCACCAGCGCAACCCGCTGACCGGGCTGGAGCGACAGACAGAAGTTTTCAATCAGCGGCGGTGCAGTGCGGCTATAGCCAAAGGTGAGGTTGTGAATGTCTAGATAGCCTTCAAGTTTGGTGAGGGCGGGAGAGGCGGCGAGAGAATGGGGCTGTTCCGAAGCAGGAGTGGCGTGAGACATGGCAGGTGAGTTGTAGGTGGGTGTCATGTGCTGTTCTAAAAGCGGATCTTTGGGATTCTGCAAGACATCATCCAGGCGGGTCAGCGTCCCTTCCAAATCTTGAAAATCGCCGCCCAGCCGAATCAGTTGACTGACAGGCTGCATGAACTGCTGAATCAGGGATTGAAACGCCACCAGCATCCCGATGCTAAGGTAGCCTTCCATCACGCGGAAGCCACCGACAACGAGCAGCAGCATGGTGCTGAGGCTGGTCAGAAACGTGGGCAACACACCGAGTTTTTGATTGAGGCTATCCATGTCCTGACGCGCATTCAGCAGCTTGGCATAGTAGCCGGCCCAGCGCGTGAAAAAGTCTGATTCTAGACCAGATGCCTTGAGCGTTTCGATACTTTGCAAGCCAGACATTGCCACGCCGTTTACCTTGCCCTGTTCCTGCATCAGCCGGAGATTGGTATCGGTACGGAAGCGAGATACCACCTGTAATGCCAGCAGGTTAATACAAACGAACGCGACTCCGATTAGCGTGAGGATGCTGTCATACTGCCACATGACCAGTCCGTAGAAGATGACCATGACCGCAGAGATTACCGTCGTTGCAAGCTGACCCGACAGCAAGCCTGCCAGACGATCGTTTAGCTGAACGCGGCTGCTGATTTCACCCGCAAAGCGCTGATCATAAAAGCTAACCGGAAGGTAAAGCAGATGCCAGAGAAAACGGCTAGACATCCCCATTGCCAGCTTGACTCGCAAACGGCGGAGTAGCTGAAGTTGCAAGCGTGTGAGCAACCCGGTGACTGCCGCAGTGAATAGCATCATGAACACCAGCGGACGCAGCCAGTCCTGTCGTCCTTTCAGCAGCACCTCGTCCACAAACACTTGAGAGAAGGCGGGCATTGCTAGCCCAGGCAACACTAGCAGAAATCCTACGGCAACACAGAACATCAGCGACCCGACGGAACCCCGCAGCCGCTGCTTCAGCGCCCGCAACACGCTTGGTTTTTGTCCACCTTTTTGAAACTCAGCACCCGGCGCAAAGGTCAGCACTACGCCCGTAAACGCTTCGCTGAATTCGTCCAAAGAAACAGTGCGCGGGCCCGTTGCCGGATCGTTCAAATAGACCCGCTGGCGATGGAACCCTTGCACGACCAAAAAATGGTTGAAATTCCAGTAGACGATAAACGGTGGCTTTAGCCGTTGCAGTCCGGCAAGATCTAGCTTGAAGCCTTTTGCATCCAGCCCATAGCTGCGGGCGGCGTTGAGTAAGTTCGAGGCTTTGCTGCCATCGCGAGAGATGCCACAGGCTTGGCGTAATTCTGCAAGAGAGGCGATCGCCCCGTGATAGGCCAACATCATCGCCAGCGATGCGGCTCCGCATTCCACCGCCTCCATTTGCAGCACCGTGGGAACGCGATAGATGCGGCCGTGCCCCCAGAGGGTGGTGGGCAGTTGCCGAAGCGTGTGCGGAAGCTGGCGGAGGTGTTGGGGAAGCTGTTTGCAGTGCTGGGAAGCCTGCTGGAGGGCTTGGGAAGCCTTTTGAAATCGCTGGGCCCAGCCTGGGGGGGAAGGTTGTAGAGGTTGTGGAGTCATGCTAGGCAGTGTCTTAAAACTTTCTAGGTCGTTGATTGCCTTGAGTCGATCCCCCTAAATCCCCCTTACTAAGGGGGACTTCCGGAGTGGTTCGGCTCGGTTCCCCCCTTTTTAAGGGGGGCTGGGGGGATCGAAGGGTTTTAAAACACGCCCTAGCTCATCCCCGTCAGCGATTTGAAAATGGGCAGCACGTAGGAAATGGGCGATCGCGCTTCGGTGGTGATGCGCCCGGTCGCCGTTGTGCCTGCTGTAATCGCCTGGCGCGGCCCGTTGGAAGACGACCAGACATACTGGAGTGTGTCGTCAGACTGCCGCCCCGATTCGCGGGTTTCCAGCCGCACGAAAACAGCCAGATGGGGCTGCTCATTCATCAAGGCAGGTAAGATATCGGGATTGCCGACCAGACTGGCGGCTCCGGCCCGAGTCAGCGGAAACTTGGAGACTTCAAACACCCGCCCTTGAATGCCGCCATACTCTTCCCGTTTAACGGTGGTAGGCGTAAGCTGTACGGCCATCCCTGGCATAATTTTCTTACCTTCGCTGACGGGTAAGAACATCACCCCAACCAGCGGCGTAGCATCGCCCTGAGCCGACAGCGTGAGGATGCTTGCGCCCGCCTCCATCCGCTCGCCCGGTTTGGCAGAGACTTCTAGCACCTGCCCGTCGTAGGGACTGGTGATTTCGCTGTTTTTCTGAAGCTGTAGCTCTAGCTGGGCGATCGCCCGCTGGGTTTCCTGGATCTCCTTTTGCCGCGCTGTATTGGCGATTAAATCCTGCTCTCGTCGCGCCGCCGCTTGGGTTTCCAGGTTCTTGATCTGCGCCTGCAACTCATTACTCTGGTTTTCGCTGCGGAGATACTCACGCTGGGCATCGGCTTCCTTTACGTCAAGCTGCTTGAGTTGGGATTCTGCCTGATTTAGCTGGGCGCGGGCGCTGAGGTATTCCTGCTCTGCTTGTAGCACCATATCGCGAGATAGTGCGCCTTCTTCGTGGGCTGTTTGGCGAGCTTGCCAGCGCTGTTCGTAGGTGGGCAACTGGTCGCGCAGGGCTTGGAGCCGCTGTTCTAGCGCAGTCCGCTCCTGCTGAATGGCTTCGATGCCCTTTTCGCGGATGACAGGCGTGAGGGATTGCACCGTGCGTAGACTCTGCTGGAGTGCCTGCCGCTGTTGGGCGATCGCCGCCTGTTCAAAGCGATCGCGCTGAAGTTGGGCGGTGCGGGCTTCCTCATCCTGCCGCTGAAGCTGGGCCAGCTTTTCTCGCGAAAGCTGCAACTGCTGCTTGATCTCTGACTGATCCACCGTTGCCAGTACGTCACCCGGCTGGACGCGATCGCCCATTCGCACAGGCAGCGTCAGCAAGCGCCCAGACGTAGGAACCTGAACGCGAATGATTTGACTCGGATCAACGCGCCATTGATCGGGCCCCAACTGGGCAACGGGAAGGGGCACTAAAACCCCCTGTCCTGGAACAGTAATGGGAATGCGACCCAGCACGCTCCAGACCGCACCGCCGATCACAATCGTACCCAGCGCGAGTAAGGACAGCCAGCGCTTGGGACTGACAACCTGCACCAGTTGATCGAGCTGCTCTGGGGAAGCGCTCCGCTCCAGCGCCTCGGCGCGAAACAGCTTGTTCTTTTCAGAGGACTTTGCATTTGAGAACTTTGCATTTGAGGACTTTGCATTTGCTGGAGATGAACTCGCAGATGCATGACCGCCTAATGAACTAGATAAAGAACTAGATAAAGAATCTGGCAAACGATTTTCTGGCATTACCATTGCAAGTCCCTCCCGTTTTCTTGTTGCGCCTGGATTCGCTTGAGCAGCCACTCAAACCGCGCTTCGGCAAGAGAAATGCGGGTCAGTAAACGGCTACTGAAATCGTCGCGATCGCCCATCGGTTCTGCCCTTTCGTCTGCGGAACCCAGGGTTGCGGCATAAAGCTGATGCAGCATTACCTCATATTCCGTAGCGAGTAATGTTGCCAGCACCCGGTAAAACCGCGCAGCAAAGCTAGGATCGTAGAGCAGTTTTGCCGCCAGTCGCCAGCGCGGAATCGACAACACCTGCGAATCGCGCAGAGCGCTGGCACAGAGCGTTAGGTCATGGGCATTGACCAACTGCATCTCGCCCACCAGATCGCCCCGCGACAGCCGTGCAATTTCTTGATGGGGTGCAGAGGGATTTTCA
The DNA here is from genome assembly GCF_032705245.1 of Thermoleptolyngbya oregonensis NK1-22. Classification (GTDB taxonomy): domain Bacteria; phylum Cyanobacteriota; class Cyanobacteriia; order Elainellales; family Elainellaceae; genus Thermoleptolyngbya; species Thermoleptolyngbya sichuanensis. Next base: position 3,662,837 of record NZ_CP053540.1, on the reverse strand, counting down.
GCAGGTGCAAGCGTTTGGGCAATCAGGCTAGACATTTCGACAGGCTGGCTCAGCAGCAGCGCTCCCTCCAGGACAATGTGTAACGCATCGGGCGATCGCCCCGTGGACAGCAGCACCGTCTGCGCTGGCAGGGATTGAACCATTCCCACCGTTGCCAGCCAGTCCAGATCGCTGTCCTGCAATTCGGCAAATAAGGTAATGGATTGTCGCAAGGGCGATCGCCGGACGGGAAGGTTCTGATACTCAAACTCGCGCACCAGCCGCCGATTTCGAGCCGACATCAGCAGCGCAACAGTTCGATAAAACCGGGATGCAAAGCTTGCGTCCTCTTGGAGCTTTTGCAGCAGCACGGCATGCGGGATGCAAAGAACCTGGCACGGAGACTCAGAAATGACTGAGTAAGGAAGCGATTTGGAATCTAGAATCGGAGCGAGACTGGCAAAGTCACCTGGCAGGATTTGCGAAAGGGTGGTGATTGTCCATGATATTTCCCCTGATTCGGCAGAGGAGGGCTTCTCGGACGAGTAGGCGATCGCCTCTTGCCGGATCGGTGCGGCGATCGCCACCATGCCTTCGAGAATCAAAAACACATGGTCAGACGGCTGATCAGAACCCACCAAAAGCGTTTCTGCGGGAACGCTGCGATACACTGCGGCTTGCACTAGCCAATTCAAGTCTGAGGAATCCAGTTCCTCAAGCAACAAACAAGTCATTGACAACCTCCCGATCGCCATGAGAGCAAGAAATAAGGAATAGACAAGATCCAGTCTCTAATAGCCAAACAGCCTGCCAATGCTGGACAACGCTTTCATCAGACTATTCGTTGAGTCGAATCCCGTCAGATGAATCTGGAACACGGAGAAGCGCGTCTGCGAAGACTGGCTGGCTTGCGATAGAGCCGCGTAGTCCGACTCAGTAGATACTAAAGACAGTTCATCGCTGCCATCAAATCTGACCAGGGTGAGGGATAAATCGACCCCGCCTGAAATTTGCTCTAGATCTTGCTCTGACAACTCGACGGGAGCAGCGGTGGATGGAGGCGGTTCCGCCGGATAAAACTGAGGCGCATGAGACATGGGACTGTCCGAATTCAACACTTAGGCGTTTTACTGAACAGGGTCACCGCGTTGATCGACATTCAACACTTAGGCGTTTTACTAAACAGGGCCACACTGGCGCGTTGATCGACTCAAAAGGGCGATCGCACGACACCAGCAGTGACCCCTGTGGGCTTATCTATTTACCGAGAGACGTGAATCGATTTGCGCCAGAAATTGTGCGCTCGAAGTCGAGGGTCGAAATCGTGCCGCTACCGTTCGGGCCCGCAAAGGTCGCCTGGCCCAGAGACAGCCGTTCTTGCCCAAAGAAACTGGATGACCCGTCCATCAGGCTGCTGAAATCGCCCAGGCTCAGACCGCCCGCGCACTCATCCAGATCAGCCTCAGAAAGTTCGGTCATGGCCAGGTCGCTGGGGGGAATCTCCTCGATATAGGTTGCAGTGAACCGTTCGGTTTGCATCGATTCCATGTAGATTTCTCCTTAATGTAAGGTCGGATGGTTGGGAGGCGTGGATGTCTCGCCCTCCCGTACTGCCATATTTTTGGTGGCTGGAAGGGTATACAGATTTTGGATTTTGGATTGGTGATTTTGGATTGATGATTTTGGATTAGCTATCTGGCTGGCAGGTTGAGTTCTAGGGTTTGACAGGTAAGCTTAGATAAAAAAGCGATCGCCCTCCGAAAAGAGCGATCGCCATTTACTTGTGTGGGAAAGTTGGGTAAGAATCTGCTGGAATGTCCGTCAGGCGCTCAGGAAACTGATCTAGAACCGCCTAGTTTAGATAGCCAGAACGTTCTCAGGAAAAAAGCTGGGCTTTGCTTCGGTGCGATATTGTGCGCCGCGATAGGTCAGATTTACAAACACCTGTGTGGGCAGTTTAGAGGGGGAGTGCATCGTCATCTCTGCGCCGCGATAGCAGCCGCTGAAGCTTTGGCTGGTGGTGGGCAGTTGGTTGCTGGCGATGTATTCGGTGCCACGGTAGGTCAGATTCATGGTTGTGTCTCCTGGAAGTGAGGTGGTGTGAGGTGCGTTTCGTTCGATGCTTTGGTTATAGAGCGATCGCCCCGGTCAGCGCGATACTGAAAAGTTAAGGACTTTTTTCCGGCTTAACTCCTTAACTTTTCTGAATAGAGCGATCGCCCTTTTCGTCCTATAAATAATTTATGGCTCCAAAGCGATGGCTCGTCAGCCAAAGGTACGCCTCGACACCCCTCTATACCTTCCTCTACAACTCCGTCTAAAACCCCCTCCAAACGCTCCCATGTTCTACACCACTGACGCTCCCGGATTGTCAATCAATGCCTCACCCGACCCGGCCCTATTCTCTGTTGCAGAAAAATCCAGCCACCCCGCAGAAGCAGAGCATGGCGGCTGGATCGGGTTTGCTGTCCTGGCAATGCTGATGGCGCTGGGCTTTGCGGGTTTGACCTTCGGCTCTATCAAACTCGCCGAGGGAGCCATCCTATCCCAGCAGAGCATCGTTGGCCCTGCCCTAATGCGCTAAGATTTGTTGCACTATGGGCTGGACAGCGAGTTAGACGGCGGGCTAGACAGCGGGCTGGACAGCGAGTTAGACGGCGGGCTAGACAGCGGGCTGGACAGCGAGTTAGACGGCGGGCTAGACAGCGGGCTGGACAGCGAGTTAGACGGCGGGCTAGACAGCGGGCTGGACAGCGAGTTAGACGGCGGGCTAGACAGCGGGCTGGACAGCGAGTTAGACGGCGGGCTAGACAGCGGGCTGGACAGCGAGTTAGACGGCGGGCTAGACAGCGGGCTGGACAGCGAGTTAGACGGCGGGCTAGACAGCGGGCTGGACAGCGAGTTAGACGGCGGGCTAGACAGCGGGCTAGACAGCAAGTTATGCCGCAAGTCCTCGGTTAGGGTAGTTCATGAAGATTTTCGGTAAGTCGCTGAGTGTAGTTGAACTTCTGATGATTTTTTAGGGAACACTGATTTCAGTGAAATTTATGAAGGCATAGCCTATCTTAGGAATGCTGTAATTTTCTTCACTTCAGCAGTGGATGTATCTCTAAATCGAGCATCCTGAAACATCGCAGATGTTTGCTGCGCGACAAAGTTTAACGGGAATCTTTGAGATGGCAGTTAAAGAATCTTTGGATTACGGTTTTCTCCTGTTGGCTCATGTCATTTGTGCTGACCAGCAGATCCATAGCCATGAGTCACGAGCACTGCGAGATCTAGCTCAGCAAGTGCATATCCATGAACTGACACTCCAAGAGATGGAGAAAATTCTAGGACAAGATGACACCCATATCACCTTGGAGGAATCTGCAAAAAATGTTCCTGTAGGCCGGCGAAGCGAAGTTTTGAGGCAAATATTAGCAGTTGCTTATATTGATGGATACTTTTCTCCGCTAGAACGAGAAGTTGTTAATCAAATTTCTAAAATCTGGGGCATCTATGAGCATGAAATCGAAAGTATGCTTGAAGATGCCCAAGGTTTTAGCCAATGGAGAATTAGCAATAAAACCGCCGTTGATGGCGATAAAAGTGGCCTTTCAGTTGGAGCCAAATTGTTAAAGGGTGCAGAGTCTGTATTATCAAAATCACTCGTCACCAGATTGACTGAACTTGCTCCAGAGCATATCGGTGAGAAGATTGAACGTCTTCAGCGTGAAATTTTGCTGTCTGGGCCAGAGTATGACGAGGCAATCCAGCTATGTGCCCAGATTGCCAAAGAAGATTTTAAGTATGCTGACCAGGCACTGAGAGTTACGTTCTCAGCGCTTCGAGATCTGGGAAATGGCATTCAGCAGGTAATCCATACTATCAAGCAGAAGACCGTTGAACAGGGCGAGTACCAAACAGCAAAAGATGTAGCTAAACAGCTTGAACAAACCCAACAGAATCTTTCATCTGAAATATTACATAATTTAGAGTCTGTACGTGAGGCGTTACGGGCAAAGCAGCGGTCACTCAACCATTTTAGTATCGCTTTTATGGGGCGAACAAAAGCAGGGAAAAGCACCCTTCATGCAGTGATTACTGGAGAGGGCTGGGATTCTATCGGCATTGGTAAGCAGCGCACAACCCGTTACAACCGAGTGTACGAGTGGAAAAATATCCGTATTATTGATACACCTGGAATTGGCGCACCGGGCGGAAAAACTGACGAAGAGATTGCTCAAAGTGTCATTGAGGAAGCCGATGTCATTTGCTATGTTGTAACCGACGATAGCATTCAGGAATCTGAATTCGCTTTTCTCAAGGTGCTTAAGGACAAAACCAAACCTCTAATTATTCTGCTAAATATTCAATATAATCTTCGAGACTCTCGGCGCTTGGAGTATTTTTTGAAAGATCCAGAGCGATGGTTTGCTAAAGAAGGCAAAAGCGGTATTGGTGGACACCTGAATCGTATTAAACGCTATGCCCAGCAACATTATGCCAATGATTATCTGACAATTGTTCCAGTGATGCTTCTCGCGGCTCAACTGGCACAGGAATCAGAGTACGAGAAGTGTTCTAAACAACTCTTTAAAGCCAGTCGAATTCAAGATTTTCTCGATTCTATTCGAGCGTCACTAATTGACTACGGCGCGATTCGGCGTTCGCAAACGCTGTTAGGGTCAACGGTTGGCTCTATCAACACCCCCCACCAATGGATAGCCCAACAAGCAACTGCCTACGATGCCCTGGCCGCGCAACTTCGAGAGAAACGCCAAAATCTTAATCAGCAGCTTAAGAAGGCTGAAAAAGATTACCAGGATGAATTGCAACAAAACATTCGAGAAATATTTCAGTCTGCATTTGATCAGGTTAATCCTTTTGCTGAGATGCACTGGGAAGCAAATGAGCATCAAATGAAAAGTGGCTGGAAAGAAGTGCTTAATAGGCTAGTGTTTGAAAAACGGCTTAAGTCAGCAGCAGAAAGTGCATGCCAACATTTTCAGAATGAGGTACAAGAAGCAATTGAAGAAATTGGAAATGAACTCAAAATTATTAATCAGTTGCAAAGTTCAAGCTTTCAATTTTCAGAGCAAGACTCCAACTTTTTTGATAAAGACTTTGTTCGGATTACAGGCATGGTAATGGTCGCCGCAGGTACAATTCTAGCATTTGTTTTCCCGCCCTTGGGACTACTGAGTGTTGCAGGGGGCATTGCAAGCTGGCTGGCTGGACAGTTTAAATCACGAGATCAGAAACGTCATGAGGCTGTTGAGAATATTTCCACTTCGCTCAATCGGCAGCTAGATGAACAGCAGGAAAAGGTTCTCCAGCAGTCCAAGGAAAATTTCGAGAACTACTGCCAATCGGTAGCTTCTGCCGTTGACGATTACTTTGAAGAATTGATTCAAGGTATTGAGGCCATCGCAAACCAGCTTAGATCTGCTACAGGAAGGTTGACCAATGCTGCTAATTATCTAAATCGCGCTTATGCCAAACGAATCGTAGACTGGGCTACAGAACAACCAGAATCCCTAACGGATATTTCTATCAGTAAGAAAATCCGCAAAGTGAATCGAGACTTTGGACGCACCCTTCAGATTCACACCACCACAGCCCTGTCCCTGGCCAGATCCCAAGACGAAATCTGCACTATTTTGCAAGAAAACGTTTCTATTCAACCTACACAACGCTGACCTAGAGGTTTTTTCATGTCTCAAAGCACTCAAACGTTCAAAGCGGCAGATCTGAGTAAGCAATTCAAAGCAGCCTGCATTCAATTTGATACTCTGTTGGCTTCAGCGAACTCTAAGGAACTTACTAAAATCCGACAAAAGTTCCGCGATGGGTTGCAGGACTATAAGCAACAAGGAGCATTAACCGTTGCCTTCATCGGACAATACAGCGCAGGCAAATCCACCATCATTTCGGCGCTTACTGGACGGAGAGACATCCATATTGATGCTGACATTGCTACTGATGCCACAACACCCTATGACTGGAACGGAATCAAAATTATTGATACTCCCGGTCTCTTTACTGACCGTACCGACCACGATGATATAACTTATGAGGCAATCGCCAAAGCCGACCTGCTAGTGTTCTGTCTGACACATATGCTTTTTGATACACTCACTGTTGAAAACTTCAAAAAGCTAGCTTATGACAAAGGATATCGCTGGAAGATCATGCTGGTGGTCAACAAAATGTCAGCCGCAGCAGGGGAAGAAGAGCAAAAGATTGCTAGTTATCGGCATAGTCTTGACGAAGCTCTGAAACCATATTCTCTGAATGAGTTTCCTATTTGCTTCATTGATGCCAAGGATTACTGCGAGGGGATTGATGACGATGATGATTTTTTGGTTGAGATCAGTCGATTTGACACTTTCATTACTGAACTTAATCGCTTTGTCGAGCATCGATCATCTCTCACACGTTTAGATACCCCAGTACGAATTGCGCTGGGCTGCCTAGATGATGCACAGATTAGCTTTGCCCGCAACTCTGATGAAGATACGGCGTTCCTAGAAGTTCTGTCACGGCTCTCTCGTCGTATCAATAAAGAGCGAGAACGACTCCGTACGAAAATCAAAGGTATTACTCTAGAAATGTCAGCGGCAATTGCTGCTGAGGGTTCACGCCTTGCTTCATCCGTCGGTGATCCAAAGTTTGAAGACTTAGATAAGCAGTCTGAAATCAATGTTCGCAAGCACTATGAGAAGGCAGGACAAGCCCTTGAAGATGCAATTGAGAATGCTATTCAGTCCATTCATCTCGAAGTTGAAGCAGAGCTACAAAGTAATTTGACACAAGCATTTGTTGCTCAACTCAATTTCAATGGTAAAGTTCCTGACCAAAGTTCCGTAAACAACTTTAATAGGCAGCAAGTACAAGGTCAAGTTGCATGGCTTCAAAAAATTGGTGATCAAGTCGGAGCAAACATCACAAAGGCTGCAACTAGGGAGTTTGCTGCTACAGCAGGCCAAGGATTTCTACGATCAATAGACGTTGCGGGTAGTAGGCTCCATCAAGGCGTGTATAGTGTTGGGAAACTTATTGGTTTTAAGTTCAAGCCTTGGCAGGCAGTAGGGATCGCAAAAAATATTGGAAATGCTGCTTTATTTTTAGGCCCAGCTCTTGCAGTTGTATCTATAGGTCTGGATTTACATTCGATGCACAAAGAGCGTGAGTATGAGAAGCAAATGTCTGATGTGCGCCGTGATATCACCAGCCAGTTCAAGATTATTGCTGTCGATCTAGAACAGCAAATTGAGTCACAGCTTCAAGAATTTGAATCGCAGGTTTATGTTCAACTTGAAAATAATATTGCCGAGGCACGTCAAAAAACTGAGTCAGAAATGGCTACGTCTCATACAGAAATCGGGCAAGTTGTAGCGATTAGAAAAGAATTAGAAGCAATTATTCTGGAGATACAACATGCCGCTGCGTCCGCTGTGCTGTAATAAAGAAATAAATCTATTACCCTTTACATAGGTGATAGAGCAAGATTTTGAGAGCGCTCAACTCTCACCCAGGAACTTTGATCTGGGAAAATATTTAGATTTGGTAGAATTGAGAGAGGTTATACGGGGTTTTAACTATGTCTCTTGCAATCTCGGCAGAACCTGCACCCTTGGCAGTCAACCTTGATGGTGTAGTTCGTGTTGGTGGGACGCGGGTAACGTTAGACACTGTCATTACTGTATTCAAGCAAGGGGCAACTGCTGAGGAGATTGTCTATCGTTATCCATCTTTAAGATTGGGTGACGTTTATGCTTCAATTGCTTTCTATCTCAATCATCAGGAGGATGTAGAAGCGTATCTCAGGCAGCGGCAGCGACAAGCGCAAGAAATTCGGCAAATGAATGAGGCTCGATTTGATCCGCAGGGCTTACGCGATCGGCTCCTGGCTCGAAGAGTCGAGCAGCAAGGATGATTAAACTACTAGCGGATGAAAACTTAGACAACACGATTATTAGGGGGTTGCTGCGTCGAAATCCAGATATTGATATAGTCCGAGTTCAAGACATCGGTCTGTCCGGAGAAGATGATCCTGTTGTGCTTGAATGGGCGGCTAATGAGAGTCGCATTTTGCTAACGCATGATGTGACAACGATTACCCGCTATGCCTATGAAAGATTAGCTCAGGATCTCGCTATGCCGGGGGTCGTTGAAATCCTCACAGATGCACCCGTAGGTAAGGTTATAGAGGACATCTTCATTATTCTAGAGTGTGGTGTTGCAGAGGATTTAGATGGTCAAGTTTATTACCTGCCTCTGTGAAGCAGCGGCGGCATAACATAACTGCGTTGATGCGGACTGTACAGAAGTTATCGGTGAGAGTTCGAGGTTGACTGCCGCCGCACAACTTCACCGTTAGACAGTGGGCTAGAACCTCAGACCGACTCGCTGCGGCAGCACGGTGCTGGTTTTCTGAATCGTCCAGTGTGGCAAGACCGATTGCGTTGATCCGTCTGTAAACGCAGACACCAGCGCCTTCACGTTCTGCCGCATGGTGGCGATGTAGTAGTCCGGCTGTAAAGCTTCGGGAGCGCCTTTTTCCATAGGGTCAAAGGTGCTAATATTCACGTCCAGGTCTTGGGCGATCGCCGCAAACGCATCTTCTCCACTTTGAGGCTCCGTCAGCAGCGTTTTTAGATTACTGGCTTTTACCGTATCCATGACGCGCTTCACGTCTTGGGGCGATGGGTTGACATCAGGCACATCCACTAGAAACTCAGCCTTTAGTCCATAGCTTTCGGCAAAGTAAGGCGCAAAGTCATGAAAGGCAACAAACGTTTTGTTGGCAAACGGCCGGAGCTGTTGAGCAATCTCCTCATCCAACGCCTGCAATTGCTGAATGTAAGCGGCTGCATTGGCAGTGTAGACGGGTTTTCCATCTGGGTCGGCAGCAATCAGCCCATCGCGAATATTTTCGACCTGTTGAATTGCCCGCTTCGGATCAAGCCAGATGTGCGGGTTGAACTCCCCATGACTGTGGCGATGGGCGGTTGGTTGGCTTGCTGCTGCTTCAGCATGATCATGAGCATGATCATGAGCGTGATCGTGATCCTGCTCATGACTATGGCCGTGCCCGTGATCGTGCGCCTCTCCTTCAATAGATTCAGTCGTGATTGTGGCAATGCCAGCGCTGGAGTCAATCACTTTTAGATCTGAATTTCCTGCATTTTTAATCAGGCTGTCCAAAAATGACTCCATTTCCAGACCGTTTTTCACCAACACATCGGCCTGGGCAATCCGCTGGGCATCTTCGGGGCGGGCTTGATAGTCGTGCGGGCCAACATTGGTGGGCAGCAGTTGCGTGACCTCAGCGCGATCGCCCGCCACGGCCTTTGTGAACTGGGTCATTGGGATAAACGTAGTAACGACCCGGAGTTCTGGCGTATCGGCGACTGTCGGCGGCTGGGATTCGGCATTGTTGCTAGTGGAAGCAGTGGTGCAACTGCCCAAACCGAGGGCGATCGCCGACGCAACAACAATGGAAATGCGCTTTGGAGAGACATAGCGAATGGCTGAGCCTGCCTGTTGCCAGGTTGCTTTGGGAGGGGTCATGGTACTCATCCTCAGGTACAGGTCTAGTGGGAAAACGATTAGAAAAGCAGCTAGCAGCTATGAGAATGATTATCATTTTCTCTAACGTTATACCACAGAACCAGAGGTGCAGTTTTCCTACAAGCAGTCATTAAAACTGGCTGAAACCAAAACTGGCTGAAACCCGCGCCATGAAACCAGCGCTATACCGGGTTCAATAACAAAACTTTCCTCTATATCACCGCACCCGCAACGGCTATACGGCTACATGAGATGGCTAAGAGTCCTGCAAGAGTGCATCTCACTTTTGTACCCCTCACCCTAAATCCTTCTCCTGCTCTGGGAGAGGGACTTCAAGCCTCTCTTGCTCCACAAGCCAAGCACGGTCAGCAAGCCCATTATTCGATGCTCTGGGAGAGGGACTTCAAGCCTCTCTTGCTCCCCTTCTCCCGACCTGGGAGAAGGGGTTGGGGGATGAGGGCGAATTTGCGTAACTGGGATGCACCCGCTTGCAAAACCCTGAGGTGGCAATCCAAAATCGTCAATCTAAAATCCAAAATCAGAAAGTCCCGTCAGATTGGTACTCAGAAACTCCAGGTTTTGCAAAACGCTTGAGCGATCTGCGCTGCCCAAGGAACTTGGGAAACCGACCCAATCGATTCGACATTTGATTAATCAGATGTCGAATCAGATTAGTGACTCGAAGGATTGCAGGCTGTGGCATTGTCTTGAGTTCATAATCCGTGCAGCCGATCGCCAATTCCGACAGCGCCCGACAGGGATGCACCGCACATTTCAAGTGATACTCCCCAGTAAAGTAAGCACAGCGGCTGCACGGAACCTGATGCAGTCGTCTGAGCCGCGCTATCCCGTCCTGAACTGCAAAACAAACGGACAGACAAAAACAGACCGTGACCAGCCAAATTCCAAGAATGCAGAGAGGATTCATTTGAGAACGATGTTGGTAAGCATAGCTATAAGGATTGAGGTAGTCATGACTGAAGGTTTCACTCTAGCCCGCAGACGCAATCTCGAATGCAGGGTGTTGGACAGGCAGACGCGAGAAGGATTGCCAAAAGTCTAGAATTTGCTCAGCCGTGGACTGGGGAAAGTGATAGTGAAAGAAATAGCGCCCACCCGGACATTGCCACAGGCGATCGCCCGGTGGAGTCCAGCCTGTTTCATCTTTTGGGAAGAAGCCTTCGTCCTTGAGCCAGGGTCGCCAGCCGTCCAGTGCATTGGGGTCGATGATTGCGTCTTCTGAGCCACCGCAGACCAGCAGCGGCACGGGCACGCCACCCGGAAACAAGCTTGCCCGCCGATATAGTGTGTGGGGCGACAGTGAGTTGTCCAGGTCTTTTTCCAAAAGCTGAATCAAGTCTTGCGTGACTGGCCAGGACTGTCGCCCAAATAGAGTGGGCACCATCTGCGCCAGCACCGTTTCGCGGCTACAGGGCAGTAGGGCAAAGCGGCTGTAGTAGTGCGCCTGCCAGTCTACCAGCGGACATACGCCGACGGAGAGCAGGGTGAGCGATCGCACTCGTTCGGGATGCCGCCGCGCATAGAGCAAGGCCAGTGCGCCGCTGATGCCGTGCCCCAGCAGATGCACCGGGCGATCGCCCTGCTTGAGATAATCGTGCAGCAGTACCAGCGCCGCTGCCATCGACACGGCTTCGTCTTGGGTTTGGCAATATTGCCAGTGGGCGATCGCCCTATGTTGCGCCAGATGCTTTAGCAGCGGGCGATCGAATTTTTGCAGCGCAGGGCTGACGTTGAGCCACAGTGCATCGGGCGATGAAGACATACAGAATTCCTTGCAAGATAAACACGAATGGAGCAGCTAGATGAGAATTAAGTCAATTAGATTTTTAGCCTCATCTGGCATTCCTCATCTGGCATCTGAGTTGCGAGGCATTGGGCAGAGGCGGGGGCGAGAGGATGCTAAACGCCCAATCCCAATCCCAATGCCTGCCACGCTACGAAAAACGGCTTTTAGGAAATCTTGAAAAGCCTTGCACTCTTAGAGGATGTTTGAAACGTCCTACTGTTTGTAGCAAAGCGTGCAAGATCCCCCTAAATCCCCCTTAAAAAGGAGGGCTTTAAGGCGGTTTCCCCCCTTTTTTAAGGGGGGCTAAGGGGGGATCTCTGAGTGCTTAACATTACAGGCGATACCTTTTCAAACACCCTCTTACACCCCAAATTCCCGCTTGAGTTGGGCGACCCAGGACTTTACGCGCTCGTCCGTCAGGTCAGACTGATTATCTTCGTCGATCGCCAGTCCTACAAACTTGCCATTGCGTACCGCTTTCGATTCGTTGAAGTCATAGCCATCGACTGGCCAGTAGCCGACCGTTGTGCCTCCTAGCGACGAAATCTTTTCCTCTAAAATGCCCATCGCATCCTGAAAGTTGTCTGCATAGCCGACCTGATCGCCCGCGCCAAAGTACGCAACCTTCTTGCCAGAAAAGGCGATCGCATCTAGCTCGTCATAGAATCCTTCCCAATCGCTTTGCAGTTCGCCAATGTTCCACGTCGGACAGCCCACAATCACGCACTCATACGCTTCAAAATCCTCAGGGCTGGCATCGGCAATGTCGATCAGTTCCACTACGCCATCTCCGCCAAATTCCTTTTGAATTTGTTCTGCAATGGTTTGGGTATTGCCCGTTTGCGTTCCAAAAAATAGCCCAATCTTCGCCATAGTTTCTCCGACTTCTATCCATTGAACGTTCTAAAGAAAAGTGTTCTCCTATCTCAATGGATTGTTGGAGCTAAGGAAAAAAGTTTCTCACAAGTGTACGAGACTCATTTTCTAGACCCGTGCTAGACACTCATGATCACATTCTGCGAAGTGTTCGGCAATCTTGCAAACTGTCTGCATTTTTGCCTGTACTTTAACCTGTACTTCAGCCTGCACTTCAGCCTACAGTTCAAGCCTGTGCTGCAAGCCTACACCTCAATCGTATTCAGCGCCCGTTCCACACGGCGAAAATCGAAGCCCATTGCCCGCAGCGCGTGCCACAGGTGACCCTGCAAAAAGAAAAACGCCAGGAAGAAATGAGCATTTGCCAGCCAACAGCGCGAGGTGTGTGCCCCCATTGGAAGCTCGACGGTATCTGCGAAATAGGGCGCAACACCGAGCTTGACCTCTAGCGGCGGCCCGTAGAACTCGACGGGATAGGCTAGCGTATTGACCGCACAGAAGTAGGCGGCGACGAAGCCTGCCAGCGCAATGCCGCCCAGCGAGTAGGATAAGATCGCTTCTCCGGAGAACGTTAGCACCTTCTTGGCCCAGTCCAGTGGCGGCACCAGGATATGCCAGATTCCGCCCCCAATTAGCATCAGACCCACATAGATATGCCCGCCGACCAAATCTTCCAGATTATTGACGCTGGCGAAATGGGTCTGGTAGCCATAAATCACAGCGGGGTCAAGGGTTGGGTTGGTCACCAAGCGCACCGTTTGCGTGGCTGCGTCATACAGTCCGCCCCAATACATCGCCTTGGCCACCAGCAGCAGCGCTCCTGCACCTAAAAACAGCAGGTGATGTCCGAGAATCATCCCAAGTTGTTTGGGATTATCCCAGCTAAAGTCGAAGAGGCGAGCGCGACCCGACGCAGCGGATAAATCTTCGGGGGCGCGGAAGGTATGGAACAGCGCTCCTGCACCCAAAACGGCTGACGAAATGAGATGCACGGCCCCTACTACAAAGTAAGGATAGGTATCGACCACTTCGCCGCCGCTGCCAACGCCCAGACCGAGCGTGGCCAGGTGTGGCAGCAGGATCAGTCCCTGTTCGCCCATTGAGCGCGTTGGGTCAAACCAGGAAATTTCAAATAGGGTGAAAGCACCGGCCCAAAAGGTAATGAGTGCAGCCTGGGCCACATGGGCTGCGATAAACAATCCAGAGAGATTGGCAAAGCGGGCGTTGCCGGCCCACCAGTCATATTTCACATCGGGATTATCGTAGGTTTGCATAAAGACAACTGTCCTCACATGTTAGGAACTGCAAGTCATCGAGGATTAATGAGAAATATCCTCAATAAGAAGCCTACCCCACAAATCGGAATAGTTCTCAATAGCAGTCCATAAAGTTTTGTATCAATCGTCGCAGCAGGCACAAAAAAGAGGGCGATCGCCCTCCCTAACCCAGACTTCGTTTCTGCGTGGCCCAGTGCGTTCTACACGCGCCGCCGCACCAGATAAAAGCAACTGCTGTAGGCTTTGCCCTGCTGCATCGACCAGTTGCCCGTAAACGGCGTAACGCTGCTGTCGTCTGCGGCCCGCACCAGCACGCTGTATTGTCCAGGCTTGAGGGTATAGGTTCCTTCTGCTCCTTTTTCGGGGCAGGATCGGGGAGGCGTGCTGTATACCTGACAGTCGCGGCAGGGCGGCAATTCGGCAAACTGCGGTTCTGGCCCGCTAAAGACAATGCGTAATACATTGGGCGAGTCGTTGCGAATTTTTACCACACTGCTGCTGTTGCCGGAAGACCCCAGGGGTTGCGGCGGCGGAATCTTGCCTGCGCCTGTTTCATTGGCTTGGGCAACTAGCGTGCGGGCGATCGCCGCTTCAGCATCTCGCGCTTCGGCGGCGTTGGGATAGTCGTTCAGCACGCTGCCGTAATGCTGTATCGCGCCCGCGTAATCTTTTTGCGCCTCATCCTTTTTGCCACAGGCGAAGTGGAGCGCTGGGGCTTGGGTTGCGGGGTCAAGCATGAGGTTTTGGTTCAGCAGCGCCGTCATGCTGGAACAGACTTTTTCATCGGCCAGCGCGTCGGGGCTATGCTGCTGAAACAGCGTCCTGGTCTGCTGTTGGACAGTTTCGCGGAGGGCAGTGTCGGGGTTGAATGTCAAAAACTGGCTGTAGCTGACCAGCGTGGTGCTGGGGCCAGCCGCTTCTTGATCCGTGCCAATTTTCAAAAATTGTTCGCATTCGCCGCGCAGTGGGGTAGCGCGAGTCACGTATTTTTCAGCGTTGAGGTCTTGCAGGCGAGTAAATTGGGCGATCGCCGTTTGGCAGTCGCCTGTCTGGTAGGCGGCCTCACCCTTGCGGTAAATTCCAGAGTTTCGCAGTTCTGGATAAATCACGCCGCCCAGCAGCGCCAGCACACCGACCAGACCCACCCAGAGCAGAGGGTGTTGGCGACGCGGAGACGCAGCAGGCGTAGCAGGTGCAGTACGATGGCTCATGGTTGGCTCCCGTTAGACAAGGAAGGGGGTTACGCCAATTCCTATTGCCTACGCTGCTGCACCTATGTACGAACGTGAGAGGACGTTTGAAAAGTCCTACTGTTTGCAGCAAAGCGTGCAAGATCCCCCTAAATCCCCCTTAAAAAGGGGGACTTTAAGGCGGTTTCCCCCCTTAAAAAGGGGGGCTAGGGGGGATCTCTGAGTGCTTGACATTACAGGCGATACCTTTTCAAACACCCTCTGAGGTATTAACGTGAGTTCGAGGGTAGAAACGTTTGAAAGAAACGCTGAGGCCGGACTTGAATTTAAAACAGCCCAGCCATGACTTCCACCGTATCGCGCCTCGATGTCATCCAAATTGACTATGACCTTGACGACTCCTGCCAAGCGTCTGAGCCGAACTCATGTTCTAGCTAAGACAAGGGCGCGGTCTTCGCCAAATCGGTCTGCGCCACGTCGGACTGTAGGGCAGTCGAGGGCGTGGGTGTCGTTTGCAACACCAACACCGCACAGGGGGCATGGTGCAACACATAGTTGCTAACGCTGCCCAGGAGAGCTTCCGTCAAGCCGCTGCGGCCACGCCGGCCCAGCAGCACCAAATCCGCATTCCACTCTTTCGCCAAGTCGCAAATGCCGCGTCCCGCATCGGTGCAGCGGTAGCTAAATTGGGTAGACACACCCTGGGCGATCGCCCCTTGGCACAGATCATTCAGCCAGTCGCGCACCTCTTGGGTTTGCCGATCCAGGTAATTTTGCTGCGCCTCATAAGCTTGGGTCACCAGTTGCGGAGCTAGCCCCATTTCGCCTGGCAGCAGCATCGGGCCCAGGATCAAATCAGGGTTCAATGCGTGATACAGCATTAGCTCAGCGTTTTGCGTTTTCGCCAGCTCTAGCGCCTGTTCATAAATCGATTGCCCCAGTGGAGATTGATCGAGTGCCGCCAAGATTTTCTTGAATGTCATAACGGTGTCTCCCTACCAAATTGCAGCGAAGAGGGAATTTAATGAGGGTCATCAGCAGAGGACGCGATGGAATTAATGCGTATTTCTGCCTACCTACAAGCTATCGCATTTTGCGTGGGTCATCTCAGGTTTGCAACAGGACTTTACGAGCTTGGTAGGTGAGAACACAGGATGCAGGCTAAATTGCAGGCGGGCGGATCGAGACAAAATCGGCTTTGGTGATTTGGGCTTTGGCGATGCCGGGGAGGATGGCAAGGAGGTCATTGCCGAGGCTGATGCGGGTGCTGACGCTGGAGCCGCTGCCCTGCTGCACGATTTTCAGCCGGGGAAAGCGAAGTCCGGGGGTGAGTCCGAGGCGATCGCCCCCATCCTGAAAATCCAGAACGCGGATCGACCCCGGCCCCCGCTCCAGCGCAAACACATCGCGCCCCTGGTTGCCCCGCAGCGTGTCGTTGCCCGTGCCGCCAAACAGCGTATCGTTGCCGCGCCCGCCCGTGAGGGTGTCATTTGCGCCCAGTCCCAAAATCGTGTCGTTGCCGTTCAGTCCGGCGATCGCATCTTTCTGCGGCGTGCCAACCAGCAGATCACTCCCATTCGTTGCGCCTGCATCTTGAATGGTCATCGTTGCCAAATTTGCGTTCCCAATCAGCGTATCCAGCGTTCCTGCAAAGGGATTGTTCACAGATGAAAGGGACAGCAGAATTGTTTCGTCTCCTTCCACAAATGCATCCCTTAGGATGGGAATTTCAATCGTCTTCTGGGATTCGCCAATGCCGAACGTGATCGTCTGCGGAAATGGCGCAGCGCCGAAATCTATATCGGGAGTTGCCGTTCCACCGGCGATCGCCACGCTGACCTGAGACAATCCCGCCAGCGTTCCGGTACGATTCAGCGTGAGAGTCGCAACGCCTGCGGTTTCATTGACCAGCAGCGTGCTTTGGGCAAACTGCACGCTGGGTGCTGGCGGCAGGGGGGCGCTGGGCGCTGGGCGGCGGCGCGTGTCGTCAAAGGTGACAATATGCGTGTGGTTGAAATTGCTGAGGCTTGAGCCATCACCGCTGCTGAGATCGGCTAGCTTAATCTGCTCGGTGGGGCCAGAGCCATCGGGATCGAAAAACAAGGATGCAGATGAGTCACCAAAGCTACTTAAGGTAAGAATGAAGCGATGGTTGGCTGTAGTTGCGTTGCTGCCAATGACAAACTGGCTGGGTAAAATAGCGCTGTTGACAGTCAGCCCAACATTGCGAAAGCTAGACGATTCTGCGGTTCCTATGTAGATACCAATTGTATCGTCTGCCAGGCTGAAGTCACGAATAAAATCGTCATCATTAAATCCGGGACGATAGGTGTAGAAATCGAAGCGATCGCGCCCATCGCCGCCTTCTAAACTGTCTTGTCCAGGGCCACCCGATAAGTAATCATCCCCTGCATCACCAAACAACTTGTCGTCATCGGCTCCGCCAAAAATAACATCGTTGCCGTTACCCCCGCTTAAAACATCTTGTTCGTCTGTAAAAGGGTTTTCAGAATCAGGGTTATCCAAGCTAGGGTCAGGATTGTCGCCATAGATGAGATCATCGCCCTCCATGCCATCAATTGTGTCCCAGCCTCCCTCGCCATAAAGCGTATCGTTGCCTGTACCACCATTTAGATAGTCACCTGCTGGGCGGGTATAGCTGGAACTTTGAAAATCTGTAATTCGGCTATCGCTGCCGCGTAGCAAGTCATTACCAGCTTCACCGTAGAGCATGTCGTCGCCATTGCCACCTACTAGCCAATCGTCACCCTCTTCGCCCCGCACGGTATCATCGCTATCGCCTGTGTCAATTGTGTCGCTACCTGCACCCGCATAAATCACATTGATGCCGCTAGTGTTGCCAATGCCGCTGCCGGGAACGGTGTTATTTTCTGCTCCAAGCTGAATAGGTAACGGGCTTTGAGCATCTTCGATGATAATGATGATTTCCTTGAAGCGTCCGCCCGGAATGAGGCGAGGCGTGTTGAATGGGCGACTAGCGCCATCAACTAAAAATGTTTTTGATAGGTAATCTGCCAATTGTTCGGGTTGAGGATAGGAAAATCGATAAGGATCTGTGAAAACATCACCAGCGATTGCATCCCATGATTCTTTCAAGATATAAGTTTCCTGAGTAAAGCCGACTGTATCTGTCGGATCGAGCGATAGGGTAATCGTGTTAAATCCGTCTGTATCGTTGCCAATGCCGTCATTGTTGACATACAGCGGCAGAAAAAGCTGAGAGCGTCCCTGCAAATCCGCGTTAAAAGATAGCGGCTCGATGGGGCTAAATGTTTCGCCTTCTGGCAGTTCCCAAACGGGTAAATAGTCGTCTATATCCCAGTCCACGCCGTCACCGTAGGGTGAGGAGTAGTTAACGCCTTTTCCCTTGCCCTTCTTCTTTGCCATTGCAGGTTGTCTCCAGAAGTAATTCTCGAATATTCTCCAGGAAAAACTTGCATAATTCAGGAATTGATCGAAAAGTCTGAAGATTCTTGCAAACTCTCGTCAAATTCACGCTTTTAGCGATCTGGAGTGCCGTTATGATCGAGAAAATGACTGGGCTGTGATTTGGATAGTTGATTCGGATAGTTGATTCGGACGCTTTAGCCATGCCGTCGCCTTTTCCTGGAATGGACCCCTATCTTGAAGGCTATCTCTGGTCAGATGTACACAACGCCCTTGCCAACAAAATTCGGCAAATGCTCGTGCCGCTGCTGCGCCCTCGCTACACAGCGCGGCTGGAAGTGTACTTAGTCGAAGATACGTCGCCAGAGAGTGAAATTGGCATTTTGTATCCTGATGTAGAAGTGCTTCAGGTGCAGCCGACTGAGGCGAGTCGCCAAACAGGCTCAGCGTCCCAAGGTGCAACGGCAACCACGCCCGCCCTCCTAACCCTGCCGCTGCTCCTACCCGTCGAGGTTCGCATTCCGACCATCGAGATTCGCGATACGGCTCAGAATCGGTTGATTAGCTGCATTGAAATTCTGTCTCCGGTCAATAAGCGAGAACCCGGATTGAGCGAGTATCGCCGCAAGCGGCAACGGCTCTATCAAGCCAATGTGCATTTGATTGAGATCGATTTGCTCCGCAGAGGCGCTCGTCCGTATAATCATCCGCGCCTGCCTGCGGTGCCTTATCTGGTGACGCTGACTCGCGCCCATTCTGGAGTAGTGGAGGTTTGGGCGATCGCCCTTGGAGATGAGCTACCCACCCTTCCAGTGCCGCTGCAAGCGCCCGATGAGGTAGTGCCGCTTGATTTGGGGGCAGCTTTGAGGGCAATCTACGACGAGGCCGCCTATGACTTGTCGATTGACTACCGCCAGCCACCGCCGCCCCCCGCGTTCTCTGAACTGGACATGGAATGGCTACGGTCACAAATTGAAAAGGCTTAGAAAAAATCGGGTGGACATCGCAATGGCACTTGCTGCTTCAACTTCCAATCAGGTCAACGAGTTGCCCGTGTCCTACGCGGATGTGGCGGCGGCGGCAGAACGGCTGGCCGGCGTAGCCCACCGTACCCCCGTCATGACCAGCCGCACGGTGAACGATCGCACGGGCTGCGAGGTGTTTTTCAAATGCGAGAACTTTCAGCGGATGGGGGCGTTCAAGTTTCGCGGGGCGTATAACGCGCTGTCACAGCTTTCGCCCGAAAAGAAACAGCGGGGCGTGCTGACTTACTCATCGGGAAACCATGCCCAGGCGATCGCCCTCTCTGGCAAGCTGCTGGGCATTCCTACGACTATCGTCATGCCCGCCGACGCACCCCAGGTGAAGCAGGATGCGACGCGGGGCTATGGCGCAGAGGTGGTGCTGTATGACCGCTCCGAAGCCGTGCGCGAGCAGGTAGCCCAGCAAATCGCCCAGGAGCGCGGCGCAGTGGTGATTCCGCCGTATAACCATCCGCACGTTATCGCGGGCCAGGGCACGGCGGCGAAGGAACTCATCGAAGACGTAGGCGAGCTGGATTACCTGCTGGTGTGCTGTGGGGGTGGCGGGCTGCTGTCGGGCTGTGCGATCGCCGCCCACACGCTTTCCCCAAGTTGCCGGGTGATCGGCGTGGAACCTGCTGCCGGAGACGACGCGACCCGCTCGTTTCACACCAAAACGCTGCAAACCGTGCAAAATCCCGACACGATCGCCGATGGCGCACGCACCCCCGCGCTCGGAACCCTCACCTTTCCCCTGGTGCTGCACTACGTTCACGACATGGTGGCCGTGCCCGACGACGCGCTGCTGCGGACGCTGTTTTTCCTGTGGGAGCGGATGAAGCTGGTGATCGAGCCGACGGGGGCGCTGGCGGCCACGGCTCTGCTGGAAGGCTACTTGCCGCAGGTGACGGGGCGCGTGGGCGTGATCATCAGCGGCGGCAATGTCGATCTTCGGCAGATTGGGCAGCTTTGGGCGGAAATCCTCCTAGCAGACCCGCCGAGCGCTGGGTCAGCAAAATGACACAATAAGAGAGATAGATGAGAGGGACAGCCGTTCCGCTTTCCAAAATCTAAAATCCAAAATCCAAAATCTCCAGCTATGGCGTTGCGCGATCGCTTTCAACAACTCAGCGGCAAAACGCGGTTTGTCGTGTGTCGCATTTTTCTGCATCTGGCGGGACGGGAGGTTGCGCCGCTGCTGGGTGTGCTGAACCAGGCAGGACAAAGGGCGATCGCCGCCGAGGGTGACTTGGACGTGCTGGGGGAAGAACTCGTCACCCTCTGCGACCATCTGCTGGAGTATGAGCCATACTGGCAGTCTGCCGCAAACGAAGGCGATGTTTTCTGGGACGAGGGCGAAGCGGGCGACTACGTGACGGAACTCTTTACCGACTCGGCCCAGCGCTATGGCAGCGGTGCAGAACTGCTGGACTCGGACACCGAGGATGCAGAAACGCCGCTGATTCTGCCCATTACCCAAAACTTGGTGGTAATGATCACCGTCGCCTATGAAGGCGAAGTGCCTACCCTGGAAACCGACCTGACCAACGCCAGCGCCCTGCGAATGGGGCTAAAGTCCATCATCAACCTGCACCACAACGAAAAGCTGCGGGCGATTCAGGTGCATTTTTCCCCAGCGCAACTGGGCGACGAACTCACCTACGACGAGCTATTGCAGCACTACCCCGAACTTGTTCCCCTGTAGACTTCTAGCCTGTTTGCCTAGCCTGTTTGCCCAGACGGTTTCCTACGGCGCTGTGACGGACTGCGCTTGGTTCAGGTCTTGCGTCTGGTTTAGATTAGAGTCAGGGCCGATTTTTGCCGATTTTTATTGAGCGTTCAGCCCGGTTCACTTGTTTTATCAAACCCTTGTCAACCCCAACACCTGATAAGTTCCCTTCTTTGTTTCACCCATTGATTCTCATGATGCAGTTTTCTGTGCTTCGCAAGCTGGTTGCCCTCACGGCAGCCTTTACGCTGGCCTTCACCACGCTGGCCTGCTCGTCCTCTCTGGGAGATTCGGGGGCGATCGCCCCTGCCGATCAGCCCATAGTCGCCGCTGCGCCGTCCCAAGCGACGCTGCCCGATGGCAAGTATCCCGTGCAGCAAGCCAGCTACAACGACCTGGAAGGCGACTATACGCTGATGCTGCTGAATACGCCGCCAGGAGCCTCTTCAGTGTTCCAATCTGCCGACCTACCGATGGCGCGGCTGACGGATGAAGAAATCAGCGCTGGCGAAAAGAGCTACCTCAAGGTCGAAAACGGGCAGCCCTCGCTGCACCTGACGGAAGACTTTCGGATTGAGTATGTCCACAACGTCACCGAAACCCAGGTGAATCCGCAGACTGGGCGGCAGGAAGTGGTTGTGGTGCGCCAGGAGCCAAGCTTCTGGTCCCCCTTTGCTGGAGCGCTGGCAGGTCAAGCCCTGGGTAGTCTGCTGTTTACGCCGCATTACTACTTCCCGCCTGTCTATGTCCCCGGTCGCGTGATGACGGGCTACGGCGGCTACGGTCGCACCTACGGGCAAGCGGTTGAGCGCTATCAGGCGCAAAACAAGACCGTGCCCAATGCGGTGCGTAATCGCCAGCTTCGCACGTCGGGGCAACTGCGAGTGCCCACCACGGCCCGCCCGGCGACCGCTCGACCCAAGACAACGGTGAATCGTCCCAGCGGCTCTGGGTTTGGCTCCACCAACCTGCGCCCGAATACGGCTCCCCGCCCGAAGACCACAGTGCGCCCCGGCGGTGGCTTTGGCAGCGTGCGTCCACGTCCCTCCTTGGGTGGCGGAATGCGGGGCGGCGGGTTCCGTCGTCGCTAGGCTGAGCAAACAGTTTTGATTGGATATAAAACCGGAGGGGGCGATCGCTCCCTCTTTTTTTGAATCAGTGGGATTTTTTGGAATTACTGGGAGCAGCAAGCTGCTGGCCATTCTCCCAAGGGGCGCGACGAGTAAAATTGCCGGAAGCCTCGAAGAGGCTTGACTGACAATCCAGAATCGCAAATCCAAAAGCACCAATCCAAAATCACCAATCCAAAAGCACCAATCCAAAATCGCAAATCGCCATTATCCCCATCCTCAGCAGGGGCATCGCAAATTTAACGCAAACTCGGTAGTCTATGCCTTAATTCGACGGGCTACCTGTCGTCCCAAAGATAATCGTCCCAGTGATAGTTGTGAGGAATGGGTGTTTATGCGATCGCTCGATTTACCAAAACTTTCAGTTGCAATCCTGACGGCCCTAGCTTGTCTGAGTGGGCAGAGCGGACTGGCAAACGAACCTGTAGCGGTTGTTTCTCCAAATTCCAGCGTTCCGTTTTTGGGCGTGAATGGGGTGTTCACACTGGATACAGCCGTGCCCTCTTCGCTGAATGACCCTAGAAATCCGGGGCGCATCGTCTTTAACCAGATGGAGCAATTTTCCTTCTATCGGGATCTGGCGGGCGAAAATGCGATCGCCGAGAACTGTCAGTATGCCTATCGCGGTGCCGCGCCCGACCCGTTCTACTATCCCCGCTTTCAGTCGTCGATTTGGGATTTGTTTGAGCTGGTGTCCGAAGATGCGGCTTGTAGTGGCTTCAAGTATGTGGCGCTCCGCGCTCCCCACGGCGACCCGATTCACATGCATGTGCGCTATGGCGGGCTGAATTCCAGTTTTGAAGAGTTGCTGGGACACAGCACGGGCGAAGCAGATACCAATCAGCTTGATCCGTGGTGGAGCTTGTATTGTGCAGAAGGAGTGACCGCGTGCGACTAAAAGCCAGAGTCAAGCGACATCTGGGGCGATCGCTCGGCCTGATCTTGCTGCTGGGCACGTTAGCCGTTCCAGCCCTGGCCCACGAAGTCGGCTTAAGGGCCATCGTGCAGGCGCGGGGTGTGCGGGGGGAAAGCATTACCTACAGCGAATCTACGCTGCCCCAAAATGCTCAGATTGTCTCGGTGGAAATCATCGCCGACTATAGCACCGGGGAACCGATGGCAGGCGCACAGGTGTTGATCTTTGCGCCGGGGAATCCCAGTGTGCCCTGGCAACGGGGGACGAGCGATCGCCAGGGTCGCTACAGGTTCACGCCGGATTTATCTAGACGCGGCCGCTGGACAATCCGAGTAGAAGATGCTGGTCACAGCAGCTTCATAAACCTAATGATTTAGCACCAGATGAGCTAGCACAGAGGGCGGCGGGCGATCGCGCAGATCGTCGCCGCCACTGGATTGCAGAGTTCAGCTTTTGAACTTTTCCACAATGCGGCGCATGGCTTCGTTTACGTTTTCACGGCTATTGAAGGCGGAAATGCGGAAATAGCCCTCGCCTGCCGCACCAAAGCCGGAACCCGGCGTGCCGACGACGTTGCAGGTGTGCAGCAGCTTGTCAAAGAAATCCCAGCTTGACAAACCGTGGGGCGTTTTCACCCAAACGTAGGGCGCATTTACGCCGCCATAAACCTGAATTCCAGCATTCGTCAACTGTTCCCGAATAATGCGGGCGTTTTCCATATAAAAGTCGATCAGAGCGCGGGTTTGAGCCTTACCTTCGGGCGAATAGACTGCCTCTGCGCCGCGCTGCACGATGTAGGACACACCGTTGAACTTGGTGGACTGGCGACGGTTCCACAGCCCCCATAGCTCCACGTCAGAACCATCAGCCGCCTTGCCCTTGAGGGATTTGGGAACAACGGTGAGGGCGCAGCGAGTGCCCGTAAAGCCTGCATTTTTGGAAAAGGAGCGAAACTCAATGGCACACTCCCGCGCTCCTTCGATTTCATAAATGGAATGCGGCAGCGACGGATCGGTGATAAAGGCTTCGTAGGCCGCGTCAAACAGGATGATCGAGCCGTGGGCGCGGGCATAGTTTACCCAGTCGGTCAGGTGTTCTTTGGTCGCCGTTGCGCCTGTGGGGTTGTTGGGGAAGCAAAGGTAAATCAGGTCTACTTTTTGGCTGGGGATCTCGGCGGTGAAGTCGTTCTCGGCGCTGATGGGCAAGTACACTAGGCCGTCGTATTCGCCGCGCTCGTTGGCATCGCCCGTGTGCCCTGCCATAACGTTGGTATCGACGTAAACCGGATACACGGGGTCGGTGACGGCAATCGTGTTGTTGTTGCCAAAGATGTCCAAAATGTTGCCACAGTCGCACTTGGAGCCATCGGAGACAAAGATTTCGTCGGCGCTGATGTCGCAGCCGCGTGCCTGAAAATCATGGGTGGCGATCGCCTCTCGCAGCCAGCTATACCCTTGCTCTGGCCCATAGCCCTTGAACGTCGCGCGATCGCCCATGTCTTCTACGGCTTTGATCATTGCCGTGCGGCAGGCTTCGGGCAGCGGTTCGGTCACGTCGCCAATGCCCAGCCGGATGATCGGCGCGTCGGGGTTTGCCGCCGCAAAGGCATTCACCCGCCGCCCAATTTCAGGAAACAGGTAGCCTGCCTTAAGCTTCAAATAGTTGTCGTTGATGGTCGCCATAGTTTCTTGGGTCTAGTCTTGCGTCTGGGTGATTGTCTCAATAATTTAAGCCTCAATCCAGCTTACGGCAAACCTGGTGCGCTAACCTGTGCTAGGGGAATTTCTGCGGAAGAGAAGCGGGCGGAGAGGCATGATCAAGAGTCCGTTGCGGTATCCAGGTGGCAAGTCGAGGGCGATCGCCCAGATTTTGCCGCTGCTGCCGGAGCGCATTGCCGAATTTCGAGAACCGTTTGTCGGCGGTGGTTCGGTGTTTCTGGCGGCCCAGCAGCAGTTGCGTGAAGCGCCTCACCTGTTCTGGATCAATGATCTGAACCGCGACCTGGTTTGCTTTTGGAAGACTGCCCGCGATCAGAACGAGGCGCTGGTCGAAAAAGTGTCCTGGTTGCGTTCCAGCTTCCCGACCGGGCGTGAACTGTACGCATTTCTGCTGGATGAACAAAATAGTTCCACAGATTTTGATCGTGCCGTTCGCTTTTTTGTGATGAACCGCATCACGTTTTCGGGCGTGATGGATTCTGGCGGCTATTCGCAGCAGGCCTACGAGCGGCGCTTTACTGAGTCGGCGATCGCCCGCCTTGCCAGACTGCCTGCCTTACTTTCAGGCGTACAGATTACCCATGGCGACTATGCAGAGCTGCTGCAAAAGCCTGGCGAAGACGTGTTTATCTTCCTCGACCCGCCCTACTTATCTGCCACGCGCTCTAAGCTATACGGAGTGAAAGGCAACTTGCACACGGCCTTCGACCATGCGCGATTTGCCGCCGCGATGCAGCGCTGTCCCCATCGCTGGCTGATCACCTACGACGACTCGCCAGAGGTGCGGCAGTTGTTTCGGTTTGCAACCATTGTGGAATGGGAACTGCAATACGGCATGAATAACTACAAACAGGCGATCGCCGCCAGGGGTAAGGAGTTGTTTATCAAAAATTACTGAACTAAACCTAAACAATCACTCCAAAAATCACTCCACTGAGCGACCCCGCCTGGAGTTCCCTCCCCTTTACCCCCACCTGAGTCTAAACAATCACTCCAAAAATCACTCCACTGAGTACTCTGTAAATTAAGTATCTGACGGTTTTACTCCCACTGGTTCAGGTCGAATGTTGTCGTAGTGACGACTAAGTTTGCTCCTGGCAGTTTCAATCGAAAACTGCCAGTCGATTTTGATATGTTGCTCATGACGTTCTGCAACCAACGCTAAAACTTGCCGTTTTAATTCTTCTATCGTAGGAATGCGTTGATGCAAGCAACCGCGTGCCAACGCCGACAACTCAATCTCAATCATGTTGAGCCAACTCGCGGATTTCGGTGTGTAGTAAAACTCAAACCGTTGAGCTAAAGCGAACGCCTCGGCCGCAGGTAAATTTTCATAGAAGGAACTGGCATTGTGGGTGTTGAGATTGTCTTGTATCAGGCGAATTTTACAGGCCTGGGGGTACTGAGTCGCCAGCGCTTGGCAGAACAAGGTGTATTCTCGTTTGGTGCGTTGCGGGTACACCTGAGCTAGACGGTTTCCCGTTAAGGGTTCAATTGCCGCTAACAAGGCACAAGAGCCATTTTTTTCATAGCTGTAGTGTTCTTTGTAGACATGACCCGCTCGCATCAGCAACGGGGCAACAACCTCACCGATGAGAAAACAGGGACGCTCATCGAAGCAGACCACCGGGTAGGCAGGGTCATAAGGTTGGGCGTACAACCAAAGGATCTGTTCCATTTGAGCAATAAAGCGGCTATCCAATTGACCCAGACACCACGTCTGCTTGAGGTGAGGCTTCAACTCGTTTTTTTGAGAATCTTCGCGACTTGCGTATGTGAAATGCTCTGGCAATAGTTCAGTTCAACCGCCTTATCCGCCAGCAGACGCAAGTCCCAGCGGTCATGACCGACCGGGGCTTCACTACAAGCTAAGGCCGTAATCTTGGCTCGTTGCTCACCATCAAACTCGATTGGGCGACCCGAGCGGGGCTTGTCATGCAGCATCTGCAATCCTTCCTGTTCATAGCGCTCGCGCCATGCTCGCACCGTCGTCTCTGAGACACTTAAGGTCGTCGCAACGGCACTTACGGGTTTGCCTCGGTCAAGTTCCAGTAAACCAGTCGCCCGCTTAAACTGCCGGGCTCCCAGTTGACCCTTACGCAACAAATTCTCTAGGTAATCGCGGTCGGTTGGACGCAGTTCGACTTGGCACTTTTTCATCTCTACTCAGCTAACAATAGGACTGTGAACAGTCTACTACTCACTCGCTTGAGTCCAAAAAACTTAATTTACAAAGTACTGAGCGACAGGCAAACTATCCGGACGGAGCATCAGCCTACAGCGATAGATCTATTACCATAGTCGCAGATTGGCGAAAGGCTGGAGTTCCATGTTCACATCCCTGGTTTGTAAATCTCGGACACGCTTTGCGATAGCATCTACCTTACTTGCCGCAGCGCTGCTGGCGGGATGTGGTTCTGCGCCCTGGCTGTCCTCTGCGCCCGTAGAGTCACCCGCAGCGTCGACCGCAGCGTCGCCCAGTCCCTCTGAACCCAGTGGCGGGGCGATCGCCCAGTCTCCCGCTGCTACGCTGGACACCACGATCGTTCCTGGCGAACGCTTTGGCCCCGTAACGAAAAACACGACCCGCCAGGATCTGGCCGCACAGTTTGGCGAAGCCAACCTAGAAGATAAAGAAATTGGCATGGGCGAAGGCGAAATCGAACTGGGAACCGTCGTAAACCTTGGCCCAGAACGTTCCTTCACCATCATTTGGGGCAACCCAGAACGCACCGAAGCCGCTGCTGTAATGAACCCTGGCCCGGCTTGGCAAACGCCAGAAGGAATTGGGGTGGGAACCTCGTTTGCAGAGCTACAGCAAAAGCTGGGCCCCTTCAAGTTCTACGGATTTGATTGGGACTATGGCGGCACGGTTCTGCTAGAAGGAACCGAACTGCGGGACTACTATGGGCTATTGGTGATGCGGCTACACATGGATGATGCAGCCCGCACCCAGTCCGCTTCCGACTATCAGGCGCTGATTGGCGATGAACTGTTTGAGTCCAGCAATCCCCACGCCCAAAAGCTAAACCTGACAGTCGGCGAATTACTGGTTTCTTTGCGCGAAACGAATAACTAGTGCGCCCGAATCTGGTGGGGTCATCGGCGTGGGCGATCGCCCAATCAGGTGATTTCTAGAAAACTCACCCAAATCAAGCCAGGAACCCTTGACAGATAAATTCAAAACAGTAACAATAGATACAGAAAAGAAATCGTTCATCTCTTTCCGCTGTCAGCTTCAACCAGCCTAATCGCTCGAAGCCTGATCGCTCCAAAGAGACGGAAGTAGGGAGCAATCCCGAAGGAACGCGCCTCACCCTTACCCTTCAAAAAGAGAGGCGAATCCTATGAAACTCACCTATCGTGGCGTAACCTACAACTACGATCCCCAACCCCTGAACCTGAGCAACAGCCACCCAACCACCACTGAACTGAAGTTCCGGGGCAACGAATATCGGACCAATCAGCCCGTTGCAACTGACGCAGTGGCGACCGTTCCTGCTGCTGCACCCGTAGCCCAGCCCGCAGCCCCCGTTTCCATCGAAGAGAGAGCGCGGGAGCTGATGATGAATCACCACAAGCTGGTGAAGCGCCGCCAGCAAGCGATGCTGACCCGTTTGGCGGCCAACGTCGGGCTAGATGCCGGAACCACCAGCCAATACTGGGGACACATTCAAGGCAAGGTGCAGCCCGGTTTCTGGGACAGCTACGACCGCAGCCA
This sequence comes from Thermoleptolyngbya oregonensis NK1-22, assembly GCF_032705245.1. Taxonomy (GTDB): domain Bacteria; phylum Cyanobacteriota; class Cyanobacteriia; order Elainellales; family Elainellaceae; genus Thermoleptolyngbya; species Thermoleptolyngbya sichuanensis. The sequence continues at coordinate 3,634,503 of NZ_CP053540.1, read as the reverse complement.
CGCCAGCATTAGCTAGGGTCATAGCAGGTTCTCATCTGCTTCCCATCTCCGCTCCACCAGTTTCCCGAACATTTCCTAAAAGTTAGCTGGTTGCAGGCACTCCCATCGGGGGGTGCCTTTTCTTATGACGATTCCTCGGTATCGAATGAAATAGGGTAAACACCGTCACAATTTGTAGATTTTTTTATAGATTTTTGCAAAGTTCCGCAAATCCTCGCCGTGCTTCTGCTGCTAAATTTTTAGAAAAAATTAATCTTTAGCCTTAATAATGTGATCCAGGCAACAATGGTGGGCATAATGCTAGTTAACATACGGTTAACCCTCCTACATACAGCAGTGCCTTAGCTAAGGAAGACTGCATTTTGGAGGTCGTTCACCTGACCGGACTGACTTAACTGTTGCAACGATGAAGTATCAAGACTTTGGTCTGATTACCGTAGGACAACGTCACACCCGATCGCTAGATGCAGAAGGAGCCGAGTTTACCTGGCGTTCCGACTGGGTAGAACTGACCCTGACCTTTCGCAATCCCTCCCTAGCCGAACAGTGGGCCGTCGAGTCTGGCGTTTTTGAGGTTGCCCTTAACGTCGTCGAACAAGTCCCCTTTCTCTGCTTTCGGATTTTCCAGGTTGACAAGTACGCCGGGCCCGCACGAACAAAGCCCGCAACCCTGGTTCTCCCCTGGCAGGAATGCCCATTTCACCTCTGTCAGCTCCATCCAGAACAACTGCCCAACTTTGACCCTGTCTTGCATAATCCCAACTTTCAACTGCCCCTGGCAGTGGTGCTGACTGATTTGGAAACCAAGCGAGTGAGAGCCGTGCGGCAATTTGCCCTCGGTTCTTTTCTGTCTCGCTCCTTTGTGGAGGCTTTGCTCAAAACATTCCCTCACTACACTCGCCTCTCCTACCCAAACGCCGTTGACCGCATCCTGGCAAAGCATCAGATCAACACGATTGGTGATAGCGCCCGGATTCGATGTCGTTCAGAGCAGTAGCACGGCAAAAAGCACGAATCGTTGCACGACAATGCCGCACAACGATTCACTCTAGAGGAGACGTTTTAGGGTCTAGCGAGCGCTACGAACTTTTTCCCAGGCATAGTGAATCACCGCCTTGTTCTGATCCCAGGTGCCGGGGTTCTTCTCTTCCCAAATGCGGCGAGCGTCTTGCTCCACGGCAGACCAAGGGCTGCTGCGGAAGGGTTCGCGGGTGGCCAGGCTATAGCCATAGTTAAAGGCCGGACGGAGTTCATCATACTGAACGCCCTTGTTGGACAGCTTCTCATTGTAGAAAGCGCGGAAATCGGCATCATAGTCAGCAAAAGGACGGGCTGCCGGGATTTCCTCGATCTCTACATCCTGACGGCGGAGGGTTTCCTTGATGGTTTCAATCTTCTCGGAAACTTCCTTACCCAGAACAATCTCTTCAACCACCCGAGCAGTTTTGCCAACTAGGGCGATTTCATCCATCTCCACCATCTCGAAGGAGCGCTCCTGGAACAAGTCAGGGCGAATTTCGACCTGGCGGTTCACGGGGCGACGGCTGACGCGCAGGGTCTCATCGCGCAGAGCCACATTCTGGGAGACTTCACGCTCGGTGACAACGGAATAAATCCGCATCCGGCCCCGCTCAACGGCGGTCTTGCCGACTTGCAGATCTTCTTCAATCACCTCCAGAACGTTCTCATCGCGTGCAGGATCGCTGAGGGTCAGGTTCGGGTTTACCTTCCTGAGTTCGGCAACGCGATCAGCAATCACAACCATGTTGAAGTTGGACATGATTTCAGCTGCACGAGTAGCAGCGCTATCAGCCACGTTTGCAGTGATGATCGTGCCACCTTGACGAACCCCTTCTAAGTACACTTCGGCATCGGAAGCGGGCAGATTTCTGCGAAGATTTTCCAGCTTGGGCACGTCATCTTCGTCGTCGTTGGTCAGAATGTCCAAGTCTGCCAAGGCAAATCCTTCATCGTGCAGAGCAGTATAAGCACGCATCCCTTCTTCGCGATCATCAAACAAACCAATAACAGTTTTCATGAATTCGTCCTTTCGTGACTAACGATATGGGGTCAAAACGTAACCGAATCCCCTGTTCTCGCTACAAGGGCTACTTTAGATAGGCTGGATAACGCCTATCTCAACCGAGGAGAAAGCTCGTACTATCAATCTTTTAAAAAAACCTTCACTCTCAAGGAAAAGCGTAGAGAACGAACTATTCGCTACTATCCTCAAAGCTGATCTGCTCAATATCTGCAACCTCATAGCGTAAAGTGATTGCCTGAGGAATATTCTCTGTGACTCGACGCTTTGAAATTCGCACCTCTTCTCGAAGCAAAAGCTGCTTTCTGCTCACCAATACTTCTTCCAAGATGGGGATAATTTGTACGCCGTTTTCTTCGCGGATTTGCGGTAGATCACCCTGAATGGACTGGTTTCGAGGAATATGCTCGATGATCAGTTCCTCACGCATCACAGGTGCTTCGACAATTTGCTCTACTGTGTCAAACCTAGTGCGTACCTGCACCTTTCCACGAGCGATCTGTTGAACCGTTAAAGCAGCCTCTTCGGCCATTATCGGTACGACAATCTCTTCCTCAGTAATCGCCTCACGATTAGAAACTTGATTGGGAGTTTGAGGCTGATTGGCTTGAAGCTGTGCGCTGGAAACAACGGCTAGAGCTTCTTCAGAGGAATCAGCAGGACGCTCTGTGGACCTTGATTCTGGCACAGCCACAGTGTTAGTTTCAGCTTCATAAAAGTCACCTGAGGTAGATCTAAATTCTTTTTGCGCTGTTGCTGGCCCTAACTGAGCTTCTGAATTGATTGAGGCGCTGGTTTGAGAATCTATAGCAGCCTGAGTTTGGTTCGATGGCTCACTCTCAAAAGCGGTACGTTCAATATCAACGACACCACGTTGAACCGCCACGGCTTGCTTTGCATTTGCTGTAACAAGCTTTTTAGAGATATGCACTTCTTCTCGCAAAACGAGATGCTTTTCGGCTACCGCAACTTCCTCAAAAATGGGGATGATATGAACCCCATTTTCATGCCGCTCTGTAGGGGTCTCTCCCTCAATTACTTGATTGCATGGAACACGTTCTACTACAACTTGCTCATGCACGATTGGGGCGTTGATTATTTCCTCACGACTTTCTACTCGCTTGTTAACTCGAATCTTGCCTCGTTCAACCTGCTGCTTACTAAGCGATACCTCTTCTTGAATGACCGAAAGCACTTCCTGATCAGCAATCGAACTATCTTGCTGGGTGTTAGAGGTAAGTTCGGGCGCTACAGAAGCTGAATCAGGCAAGTTAGCTGAATCAGGCAAGTTAGATGTTTCTTCCATGAGAGAGTTGATCGTAGAATTGCTGGCTTCGGGCTGCTTACTGGAGGGCGGATGGCCAGGATAAGGAGCCTCGGCGGGGGAGCTGCTTTGCTGCACGGATTGCCGTCTAGATCGCAGCAGAATGAGCAGCAATAGCCCCAGAAAAGGTAACAGTAGCCACAGCCAAAAAGGGAAGCCGATTAGTGCCTGACTGCCGGGAGCTGCGGCGGGATCTGTGGGTGAAAATCTGCTCTGTGGACTATTCCCTGGTTCCATAGAAACTGATACGTCATCCGTAGCTGCTAGATTTGCGATCGCCCAAGGAGCTATCTGCGCCTTAGAAACTCTCAGTAGGCAAGCCTCCCTGCGAAGGGTAGCTTGAAGGGTTGCTTGACTTTTAGCCTGATTCCTAGAGGTGAGTAGGTAATCTATCGTGATCAGACTTTCTAGCTCAGCGTATCCAAGACGCACATTTCCAGATGTAAACATTCCAGATGTAAACATTGAAGCCACATTGCTTTGTAATGGGCGATCGCAGTAGCAAAGCCATAGATGCTTATCAGATGCTCATCAAAGACGCTTACCAAAGCTGGTAGAAACGCTGGCAGTAGAACGAGATCGCTGCTCCGACTGTCCATGCACACTCTTGTCACACAACATAACTCCAAAGAGCATCATTGGTTAGCAGTCAATCCGCTGCTCTATGGGATATGTCTATGGAACAGGAAGGCTAATAAACTGGAAAGTATCTCAATACCAGCCCTACATCAAGCCGTAATGCTAAACCCCTGAAGTTTCCAGAGGAAACCAGGCTACTAGCTCAGGCATTCTAAACAAAATCAGGCCTTAAGAACCGTTCATGAAATCTAGCGAAACCAGAGTTACTGAAGCTCTGAATATTAAAACCATACTTATCCCCAAGTGGTATGTTTTCCAGACTACCTAAGAACAGTCAAGGATCAGGATCAACAGCGGCATACCTTGACTGCACTGCATTTCAGCGATGTAAGTACGCAAGACAGAGACACGCTGAGCATGAAGCAAACTATTGCGTTCTCTTAAGGATTCCAAACCCTATATGAGGCTAGCCTATTACGGCAAAAAAGCAAGGTTTGGTGGCGCACAATTTGTGAGTATGCAACTGCACATTTTGAGCAAACTGATGAAGGAGCTAGCATTTCTCGCTCCGTGGCAAACTAAATTCGCCTGAGATCCAAGCCTTTCAGACGGGTGCATAAAGGTGGATAAAAATCAAGTTCAACAAGCGATCGCATACGCATCGTTTGGAACCGGAGAACCAAGAACAGGATGAGAGGATTGTGATGGTCTGAACCCGAATGGCTCTAATGAACCCGCAATAAACAAGGCTCTGAGGCATAGTTCGTGATATGCAGCATTTTCTTGCAAGGTGAGATACGTGCTATCTTGCAAAGACGAAGGTTTCGTAGCCTTATGTGTACCTCGCTGGCTTCAAAAATGCTGCATCCTTGTTTCAAAAGCGCTTTTCCTAGAATGTGACGAATGTAGGAATGATTGAGAGCTAAGCGAATTCAGCTTGAAACGAACGCGCCAGGGTTCAATGGCTCTCCATCTCTATAATTTTTGTATGGAAATGTGTAGAACTCTTGTGTTGTTGTGTTAGCAACTGAAACAGTCGTGTCAGACGTTTGTGTGGAAATTCGCGCATGAGGCGAGAGGTTCCTGTTATTAGCAGGATTATGCCCAAGACATTCTATCGGTTCATCGGTGTCTTGGAAGTCAGGGTTTGTTCATGCATCAGGGAGTGCATCAGCCTCGCTCCTGCTTGGTAGAATCAGGCATTCAGCGCGCTGCTGGTTGAGTAATATAGGGCGAAGGAGGGCGTATCCCACTTTTGCAACCCTCACCCTAAATCCCTCTCCCAAAGCGGGAGAGGGACTTCTAATCCGGCTCCCCTTCTCCCAAAAAGGGAGAAGGGGCTGGAGGATAAGGGCAGATTGAAAGCTGCACATCGCGTGGATTTTGGATTTTGGATAGGCAGAGTGAACCGCCAAAATCCAAAACCCAAAACCCAAAATCGCCCTTATCTGTTCTTACTCGGTTGCGCCAGGGTTGCTGCGGATGTCGCGGTGGAGGTAGCGCAGCACTTCGCCGGGGCGACCGTCGAGGACGATGCCGTGGGGTGGGAAATCCAGGGCGTTCGTCCACTCAAAGCGTTCGGCGTAGCGGAGCAGGTGGAGCCGATCGATCGCCATCTGTGCGTCTTCGGGGAGGCCGATGATGCAGTGGCGCAGGCGGCGACGGTGGGGTAGTTCGCAGGTGAGCGGGGGCAGCGAAAACTGGGTCGCCTCCGAGAGTGGGGACGACCAGGTGTATTGAATTTTCAGCATTTGGGGTTTCCTCCAGGAAACGAGTGGGTAGGAAACCCCGAAATGTTGGCCGCCCACGGACGTGATGCGCTGGGACAGGGCGGCCTACAATGGACGCAGCCCTGAGACAGCCACGGACTGTCGAGGGGTCAGGCGTTGGTGGGTGCGGGAACACCTGCCAATGCCGTAGATGACTAAACGACCAAAATTTCGGGGGTAAGGGTAAGCCGCGCTGACTTGGGGTCATTCACAGCTTGATGGTTGATTGTAAGGGATGCGATCGCCCCTGGCAAGAAAAAGTTTCACGGGTTCAACATTGAGAACAAGGATTGGGCGCAAGGATTGGGCGCAAGGATTGAGGACAAGAACTGGGGGCAAGAATTGGGGACAACCTTGAGCAAACCTGTGATTAGTTGCCGCAGCGAGAAAATAGCTTGATACTGGGGAGGAACCGTGATGCACTGAGACTCTGCCATGAGTGCCTCTTCTGCCTATGAATATCAGGTCGGCGGCAGGCTGCCCGCAGGCGCACCTAGCTATGTCGTGCGACAGGCGGACGACGAGCTATATCGGGCGCTCAAGGCGGGTGAGTTTTGCTACGTGCTGAACTGTCGGCAGATGGGCAAGTCTAGCCTGCGCGTGCGGACGACCCAGCGCCTCCATGCAGAGGGCTGGAGTTGCGGCGTGGTGGATTTGTCGAGCATCGGCAGCCGCGACATCACGCCCGACCAGTGGTATGCCGACCTGATTATGCGTCTGCTGCGGAGCTTCCAGCTTGCCAAGCAGGTTCCTCTGCGGCAATGGCTGGCAGAGCGTCAGGACTTGTCGCCTGTGAATCGGCTGGGTGAATTTCTAACAGAGACGCTGCCTGCGCTAGTGTCGCCGCCGATTGTGATTTTCGTGGATGAAATCGACAGCATTCTCAGTCTGTCGTTCAATACCGACGATTTTTTTGCGCTGCTGCGGGCCTGTCATGATGCGGGGCAGTTGACCTTTGCGCTGCTAGGGGTGACTACGCCCTCTGACCTGATTGCGGATAAGACGCGCACGCCGCTGAATATTGGTCGGGCGATCGCCCTCACCGGGTTCCATCTCGACGAAGCCGAGCCGCTGCTGATGGGGCTGGAGGGCAAGGTCGATCATCCCAGAGCCGTCCTGCGCGAAATCCTTGCCTGGACAGGCGGGCAGCCGTTTCTGACGCAAAAGGTGTGTCAACTGGTGGCCCAGCACAGCCAGCTAAACGCCACGCCCGGCCGCGCCCCGTGGGAAACGCCCGATTTGCAAACGCCGTTTTTGCAGCAGCTCGTGCGCGAGATCTTGATCAATCACGGCGCAGAGTCGGTGCAGGTGGCGGCAATTGTGGAATCTAAGGTGATTGAAAACTGGGTCGCCCAGGACGAGCCGCCGCATTTACGCACTATTCGCGATCGCCTCTTGAACGACGAGCGGCGGGCGGGCCGCCTGCTGGGGCTTTATCAGCAGATTCTCCAGCAAGATCCTGCAACCCTGTCGATATCCCCACACTCTATGTTTTCACACCCAGGCAGCGGGCGGTCCACAACCCTCACCGACGACAGCCGCGACTCGGTGGAACTGCTGCTGTCGGGGCTGGTGGTCAAGCAAAACGACCGCTTGCAGGTTTACAACCGGATTTATGAGCGCGTGTTTAATGCAGCCTGGGTCGAAAAGCAACTCTCGGCGCTGCGTCCCTACGCGGCCGCGCTGGATGCCTGGTTGCAGTCGGGCGGGCTGGACGAGTCGCGGCTGTTGCGAGGGCAGGCGCTGGCCGATGCCCAAACCTGGTCGGCTGGAAAAAACCTGCCCGCCGATGACTACCGATTTTTGGCGGCCAGCCAGGCCCTCGACCAGCGGGATATGCAAACGGCGCTGCGGGCCGCAGAACAGGCTAACGAAATTTTGCAAACCGCCCAGTTGCAGGCGCGGCGGACGCTTCAGCGGGGGATTGTGCTGCTGCTTTTGGCAGGGGTGGGGCTGGCGGCAGCGGCGATCGCCCTTTCAGTTAGTCTATGCCGGGTTCGGGGTTAAACTCTAGCCGATAGCGGTAGAGCGCAACGGGGCGATCGCCCGCTGCAAAGTAATCGGGGTCCTGGGGCGATAGATAAATTGCCGTCACTTGGTCAGCAGTAATGCGGGGCAGTTCGTCGGGGTGCAGTTGATAGGCCGTGCTGGTTTCCACCGTATTGAAGTAGATTTGCGGCGATCCTAAAAACTCCTGCTGGAAGACCTCAGTGGTAATGAACTCTGAGGGACTGGGCGTTTCCACCCCCCGCGCCACCACCGTAGACACCAACTCCTTAGCCCCCAGCACGCTGTCTTCAGACTCGTCGCGCAGCAGCGTAATCTGGCGGTTGGGATTTTTGGGATCAACCTTCACCGCCAGCACCGGACTTTTCTGATCGGGCTTGTCTAGATACGCTCTCGCCAGGTTCAGCCCGTTAAACGCGCGATCGGCGACGACTTGCGGCTTGCCCAACAGCGACGGCGGCAGCGGCAGCCCCCCAAAGCGATTGGGCAGCGTCGCCACAAATCGCGCCTGAAATAGCACTGGCTGGTTGAGATACTGCCGATTGCCCTCAAACCCAGGGGTTGTGATCTCTGGGGCCAGCGGCGCGACCAGATCTACCAGCGTCGTGGTTACGTCCCAAGTGCCCTCAAACCAGTCGGGATAGACCAGATCGCCCCTGGCGCTGGGCAAGAGTGGCTTGCTTTGCCAGTCGGGAAACTGGGCCAGGCGATCGCCCAACGGCCCTGCCTGCGCGGTTCCCGCTGCTCCCAGCCCAACCCACAGCAGCAGCAGCGCCACCACCAGCCCGATTCGTCTCAGGACGCACCAGCCGCCAGCGATCTTTCGGGATACACTCCTCACTGGAGTTTCAGGAAGCTCCAAAGATCGCTCTGGAGTCCAGGCCGCCGCCCCCAGCAATTTTGCGGAGCCGTTGACCAGGTATGGTTTCAGAGTAGACATGAGAACGGAGATGGGCAATTTTGCGGAGACGATTGCCAGACGTTTTGCAACGCTGGGGGCGATCGCTCGTTGCGTTGACACCGCCTTCACCGGGCACCTTCCTGTAGGTCTGATTTTCTGCAAAGCTACCATACAATAGGCTTTTAGGGGATCTTTAGCGAGTTTTTGGAAGATTCGCAAGCTCTCTGGGTGCCTACGCTGGACGAGGGGCGATCGCGACGATTCTGAGAAATTTTGAAATTTGGAGAAACTCAGGATAATTACTGAGATCATTACTCAGTAAATTCAAGCAATTGCCTGACGTATGGCCGATAAATAACCGAAATGCGTCTAATCTAAGTATTAAAATCAAATTTTCTAGAATTCCGCCCAAATCGGCTCTTTGGGAACAATATGAGAAGGCAAGCTTGCTTTATATGAAAAGCTAACTTGCTTGATTCCAGTAAGGCAATTAGGTCAGTCAGGTCAGTCAGGTCAGTTAGATCAGTCACATCAGTCACATCAGTCATTTCTAGCATTGGCACATACCCGCCGAGTGCGGTTTATGAATCACTCCCAATTTGAACAGTGGCTCCGGGCACTCCCGCGCGATCGCTCTTGCAATAGCAATCTCGTAATTCCACTTCTGCAATCGGTTGACTTTTTTGGCGATCCCTCGCAGGTGTCTGCGTGGCTCGATCGATTGCCGCTGGGCATTGCAATCTATCAAAAAGATGGCCGTGCTGCGTTTCTCAATCAAGTGGCGCGGGACATGATTGGCATCGCCCCATGCACGTTCTCAGATATTTCCTTAGATACTGCCCCAGACACTGCCCTAAACACTGCCCCGGATACCACAGTGCCAATTTGTCCGATCTTTCAGGCGGGCACGGGGCGGCTATATGCTCCCGAAGCGCTGCCCATCTCTCGCGCCCTGCGCGGCGAAAGCTGCACAGCCGACGATTTGGAAATCCGCCGTGCAGAGCGAACCGTTCTGCTGGAAGCGCGGGCCGTGCCGTTGTGTAATGGTCAGGGCGAAGTTTTAGGCTGTGTTGTGGTGTTTCAAGACATCACGCTGCGGCGACAGACCGAGCGATCGCTCGTCACCCAAAACCACGCCCTGCGGTCAGAAATTACCCAAAAAACGGAGGCGTTACATCATCAAAAAATAGAAACGCAGGCCCTGCTCGATGCCATTCCCGACCTGATTTTTCGCGTCAGCGACCAGGGCATTTATCTCAGCTATCTCAAGACGAATCATTTGATTGATCTCATCCCGCCAGAGGTCAACCCGGTGGGAATGCGGGTGTCTCAGCTTTTGCCAAAAGAAGTCGCCCAGCGCAAGCTGCATTATTTAAGAGCGGCCTTTGCCACGCAGCAGATTCAGGTCTATGAGCAGCAGGTTTGGTTTGGCGATCGCCTCCAGCATGAAGAAGTCCGCATTGTGCCCTATAGCCCCACCGAAGCGCTGACGATGATTCGCGATGTCACCGACCGCAAATCCGCAGAAGACGCGCTGCGCCAGAGCGAGGCCAGGTTTCGCGCCGCCTTTGACCACAGCGCCGTGGGCAGTTCCATCACTGCCCTCAACGGTCAGATTCTGGCGGTCAATGCTGCTTGTTGCGATCTACTGGGCTACACCGAGGCTGAACTGCGATCGCTCACGTTCCAGGCCGTTTCTCACCCCGAAGACCTGGCTGCTGACTTAGCGATGGTGCAGGAATTAATCGACGGCAAGCGAAACTCCTTTCAGATGGAAAAACGCTATATCCGCAAGAGTGGAGAAATTACCTGGGCACTGCTGAGCGTATCGCTGGTGCGAGATGCACAACAAAATCCGCTCTATCTGCTGGCGCAAATGCAAAACATTACTCGGCAAAAGCGGGCCGAAGAGATGCTGATTCGAGCCAACCAGGAGTTAGAAGCCCTCGTCAACATTGACGGACTGACGCAAATCGCCAATCGCCGCCGCTTTGACCAGCACCTCAAACAGGAGTGGAATCGGCTCTTGCGAGAACAGCAGTTTCTCTCGCTGATTTTGTTTGATGTAGACGAATTCAAACGCTTTAACGACCACTATGGCCATCAGGAAGGCGACGACTGCCTGCAAAAGCTGGCTGAGGTTGCCAAGTGCGTGGCGCAGCGTCCGGCGGATCTGGTGGCCCGCTATGGCGGTGAAGAGTTTGGCGTGATTTTGCCCAACACCGATATGGTAGGGGGGCGGGCGATCGCCGAAAAAATTCGCCTCGGCATCCAGGCACTGGGCATCCGCCATGAGTGTTCTCGCGTGGCCCAGGTCGTGACGGTCAGCCTTGGTGTCACCAGCCAAATTCCCACCTCTACGCAAACCATTGAAGTCCTGATGGCGCAGGCCGACCAGGCGCTCTACAACGCAAAACGCCGGGGACGAAACCGGACTGCGGTCTACCGGGACTTTGACATGCCCTAATCAGGCTTCGCAGATGCAGGAAACTCTAGCAGGACAAATAAGTACCGACGGGAGTATCGGTACAGATTGCTTAATTTAATTAAACTCAAGACGTTACGAAATTTATTGGTATTCGCAAAGTTTATTTACAAATTGAAATATCAAACTTCGTAACAAAAATGAAAGCAAGGTTCCGATTTTTAGGGATTCATTTCTTAAAGAAATGAGCCTATATTGTTACGTTTCATCACTTCGGATAAATCTCCAGAATCCCTTGCACCAAGACTGTTTCAGGCTGTTGGGAAACCCTTTTTTAGGAATTCACGCATTAAATCTTTTTGCAATCCATCGTTTGAGTTTTTGATCTGCGCTTGAATAAAAGTATTGAAAAGAAGCGCAGTTGCGCGATCTCCTCAGGTGTTTCCCCAGAATCTTGCGTTTTACCGAATAGGTAGCTGCAAAAGAGGATGGGCGATCGCCGGGGAGCGGTTGCAGGTGCGTTGCCTTAATAAATCCATCTTTAGGGGTTCGCTGCAATGAACTGGTTTGCCCAACTCACTCGACTCATCCTCGACTTTTATCGGGAGGACCCGGCTGAGCTACGACAGTTGCAAGGGCTAAAGGCATGCCGACTGTCTCGCCGCTGGGGAGTGCTGCGAATCGAGTGTCGCGATCGCCAGGTCGCCGAAACCCTCCTTGCTGCTCAAGACTTGCTCAAGGAGCCGATTTCAGAACTCCGGATTGCTCACCAAATCAATATTCTGGTCAACGGCGTGCTGATTAGCAGCCTGGTTGTTGACCCATCCAGGCTCACCTTTTCGTAGCCTGGTCGGAGATGGGTTATTGATATCTCTGCGCGACATCTCTGGGCGATGTCTCTAGTGCTGACATCCGTCCTGCTGGCTGAGCGATCGCTCGGTCTACTTTGGTTTTCAGAGCGCATCGCAATCAGAGCGCATCGCAATCGGAACGCATCGCAAAAGGTCTGGCAGGGGCGATCGCCCAGCGATTGCCACCAGCGATTTCCACTAGCGATTTCCACAGAAGAACACCGCTACACCCCAGTCCTTTCGCACACCAACGTTTTTCGTGTATTTCTCGCGTGTTTCTCGCGCAGGGCTGAACTACACCTTCAGCGCCACCAGCTTTTGCACCGCTTCCACAATTTGGGCAGGCTGCACAATCGTCAGATTCTCTAGCGTGCCGTTGTAGGGCGTGGGAATATCCTGCGAAGCGAGGCGAATCACGGGCGCGTCCAGTTCGTCAAAGAGGCGATCGTTAATCGATGCCGTAATTTCTGCGCCGATGCCGCCGGAGCGCATACATTCTTCCACAATGATCACACGATGGGTCTTGCGAATCGACGCACCAATCGTCTCAAAGTCCAGCGGCTTCAGCGAAATCAGGTCAATCACTTCCGGGTCAAACCCCTCTTTCTCCAGGGTCTTCACCGCCTGCATCACATGATGGCGCATCCGCGAATAGGTCAGAATGGTCACGTCGCTGCCTTCGCGCACGGTCTCTGCTTTGTCCAGCGGCAGCAGGTATTCTTCTTCTGGCAAATCCTGCTTTAGGTTATAGAGCAGCACATGCTCAAAGAAGATCACCGGGTTGTCATCGCGAATAGCAGACTTTAACAATCCCTTGGCATTGTAGGGAGTCGAGCAGGCCACCATCTTTAGCCCAGGCACGCCCTGAAAATAAGCCTCTAGCCGCTGGGAATGTTCTGCACCGAGCTGCCGCCCCACGCCGCCGGGCCCGCGCACCACCAGCGGAATCTTGAAGTTGCCGCCGGAGGTATAGCGCAACATTCCGGCGTTGTTGGCAATCTGGTTAAACGCCAGCAGCAAAAAACCCATGTTCATCCCTTCGATGATGGGACGCAGCCCCGTCATCGCCGCCCCGACGGCCATCCCCGTAAAGGCATTTTCGGCAATTGGCGTATCTAGCACGCGCAAATCGCCGTATTTCTTATACAGGTCTTTGGTGACTTTGTAGGAGCCGCCATAGTGCCCCACGTCTTCGCCCAACACGAACACGGACGGGTCACGCGCCATCTCTTCGTCGATCGCTTCACGCAGGGCGTTGAACAGGAGGGTTTCTGCCATTGGAATTGCTAATTTTGGTAAATCACTCAATCTAGAATCATACCCTGGTTGTCTCTCATCTGTTTGCAAGAGATGCACTTTTAGACGAGAGAAGCGACCGAGGCTTGACTGGCTATCCAAAATCGCCAATCGGCACAAGATGGATTCCCGCCAGCATTGCCGCCTGCGCCGCGCTCTAGGCCAGCACCGACGGCAGCACAAACGCCAGCCCAATCAGCAGCGCCCCAAACAGCAGATTCCAGAAGCGGTGATAGCTGCGAACCGTCCACTTGGCGGGGCAGTCTAGCCGAATCAGGTCTACCCAGGGCATCATGCCGCGTCGGAACCAGCCCAGCGCACTGACGGACTGGTGAATAAAGCTTTCGGCCTGACTTGCGCCAAACAAGAAGTTGCCCAAGGGCCCGAAGCGGGACGAATAGCGCAGCAAGATCATCCCCGTCGGGTCTTGCAGCTTGAGTTCTGAGCCATAGGCATAGCCAGAGTCGCCTTTGCCAATAATTTCGCCGCTTAGCTTGACTGGGCGACCCCGCAGCGGACTGGCGTAGGGATCAGACATGAGGGTGAGTATGTCCATCGCTGGGGCGCGGTTGAAGTCGGGATACATGACGAAGGTTTTGAACAGTAGCCCGATGCCGCCACCCAGCAGTGCAGGAGCGGCGATCGCCCCCAGGTTGCTCGCACCGCTTTGGTAGAGGGCGATCGCCACGAGCAGCCCCAGCCCAAAGCCGATCCAGTCTGCCCAATACAGCAGCACATCCAGCACAAAGCTGCCATAGAGCCGCGTTTTGTTTAACCCGCGCCCTTCACGCACCACCTGCGCCATGTCGAACTCAGCACCCAGCCCCAGTTGTTCGGCGTAGGTGCTGAGGGCGCGGACGCGCTTGCCCGTCAGCGGGTGAGTGGAATTTAGCTCCATCCAGGCCGCCCAGGGGTTAAACATATCCCAGAGAAAGACGCGCCCCACCTGCACCGGGCTTGCTGCCACGCGGTAGGCCGTGCCTGTAAATCCGGCGCTGCTGCTGTCGGCAATGCCCAGCGTGCGCGTACCTTGCAGCACCTTGCTGGGCTGGGGGTTGCGCTGTCCCTCTTCCACAATTCCGTAGGCGATTTTCACCAGCGCCCGCGACAGCCCGTTGGGGTTGCCCGTCACCTCCGCGGCAAAATGGTCGGCGTAATATTCCCGCGTGCGCGACAGATACAGCACCAGATATTCGCCTAGAACGTAGAACACGTAGGCGGCGATCGCCACACTCCGCGTCCCCAGCTTGAGCCGTCGCGCCATTTCGCTGTCGCCCAGCCAGTCCTGGGCCTCTCGCAGATACACATACAGAAGATATGTAATCTGGACCAGCGTTGCCGCCAGCGTCATCACGGCAAAGTCCCAATGCACGACATGGCCCAGTTCGTGGGCGTAGACCGTGGCCACTTCGTCATCGTCCAGGTATTTAAACAAGCCCTGGCTCACCACCACCCGCGCCGTGTTGGGCAGCGAGCCGTAGGTAAAGGCGGTGGGGTTGTCGTCGGGAATTAGCCCCAGGCGCGGCTGAGCAAGCTTCTTTTGCTGGCACACGGTGCGGATGACGCGGCCCGCCTCCGGACTGCGCCGCTCAATATCCGACAGCGAGACCCAGCGCGTGCCATAGAGCCAGCCCTGCACCACATCCATGATCAGCGGCGACAGGAAAAAGACAATGGCGTTGAACAGCAGGGTTGCCACCAGCGCCAGGCCCAGCCCCGCCGTGGGGTTGTCGCTGCCATGCAAAAACAGCAGCGCCATGCAGAGCGCAAACACCATGCCAAACAGCAGCGTGATCGTCATGCCCGATGCCAGGGCCAGGCTGCCGGCCACGCCTTTCATCACCAGCGAGACTCCGCCGCGAGGGGCGCGGGTTTTGGTGGGGCTGAGGGCAGACGGTTGGTCGTTTGAGCTTTTGGATTTTAGAGTTTGGATTTTGGGATGCAGGCTGGCTGCGTCGGCGAGGGGGGCTTCGAGTTGGGTTGCTTCGGCTTCGGGTTCGGGAGCCAGCGTGTTGAGGTATTGGCGGGCCCAGAGCTGCACGAATTCCTTTTCGTGATGTAGCAATTGACGACAGAGGGCGATCGCCGTCTCGGTTTGCCCATTGCCGTTGTAGGCTTTTACCAGCCACATCTGGGCTTGGGCGAAATCTTTGTGATGGGGATTGGCGGATCGGCAGTACGTTTCTAAATGCTCGACGGCTTCGGCAAAGCGCTTGGTTTTCAGCGCATGGTTGCCCCGATTGAACAGGTCGAGGGCTTCTTCGGCGCTGAGCTGGGGCAGGTCAGCGGTGGGGGCATCGGTGACGGCCGATCCAGCGGTGTCTGGGCCGATTGCAGGCGCAGCGGATAGCGTGGGCAGCAGGTTTCTGGCCCAGGTTTGCACTTGGGGCGGCGCGTCGGTGCTGAGCTGCTGACAAAGGGCGATCGCCCGCTCTGCCTGCCCACCGTCGTAGTAAGCCCGCACCAGCCACATCTGCGCCTGGAAATAGAGCTTGGACTGGCGATCGGCGGCCTGGCAGCAAGCCATCAGCGCTTGAATCGCCGCTTTATACTGCTGCTGTTTAACTGCTTGAATGCCCGATTTCAGGAGGTTCTCGGCCGTCATGACTCGTACTCCTCAAAAGACAATGAGGTATCAAATTGAACACGACACCTCTAGGGTTCCCATCTGAGAATCTTCCTTATTCTTCATCGCCAAAACTTGCGTTCCCGGAGTCTGCCCCAATCCCGCAGCCTGATGGGAGTAACCCGATTGGAGGATGCCGCAGCAGGGCGATCCCGCTAAATTACTAAACCATTCCCGCGATACATGAACCCGTATTTAGAGTTTTCAAAGAAAATCCTGAAAATTGCTGTAAAAATGCCGAATGCATCGCTTTGAAGCTTCTGGGTTTGCAGGTTGTGAGATAGTTTCTGATTAATTCTCTGATTACTCTACTGATTGCTATTGATTGCTATGGCTTGAGGTTGGCGGCGCTGTGCCAGCAGCAGTTCACGTTTGGCAAGTTTGGGTTGATTTGGCTGATTTCGGGATTTAGCAGGTTTCAATATGAGCGTGAAGGTGTTGCGTCGGGGTTCGCTGTTTAGTGCCGCGCTGCTGCTGTCAGTGGTGGCTGGGGCCTGCCGGGGTGGCCCGCCAGGAATGCAGGGTGGCCCGCCCCCCATGCCTGTGGAGTTGCAAACTGTGCAATCCAGTACAGTGCTGGAGACTTCCGAGTTTGTGGGCGCACTGGAGGCGGAAGATCGGGTTGTGCTGCGCCCCGAAGCCGATGGGCGCGTGGTAGAAATTTTTGTGCGTCCGGGGGATGTGGTGCAAGCACGAACCCCGATTGTGCAACTGCGGGCTGACCGCAGCCGTGCAGAGGTTAGTGGGGCGATCGCCGATCTGGAAGCAGCCCAGTCGTCTCGAAATACGGCATTAGCACGGCTGCGGGCCGCTGAAGCAGAGGTCGCCCGCACAGCAGCCGATGTCACTTTGGCGGAGTCAGATTATCGCCGCATCGAGTCGCTGGTGTCGGCTGGTGCGCTGTCGCGGCAAGAGCTAGACCGAGCGCGAAATACCCGCGATACGGCGATCGCCAGCCGTCGGGCAGCAGAAGAGAACGTGCGGGCTGCCGAAGCCTCGCTGCGCGAAACCGAGTCCCAAATTGCCCGCGCCCAGGCAGATCGCAACGTCGCTGCCGAGAATCTGCAAGATCGGCAGGTGATTTCGCCAATTGCGGGCGTGGTAGGCAATATCCCGGTGAAGGTGGGCGACCTGGTCACGCCCAGCACCACGCTCACTAGCATTATTCAGAACGGCACGCTGGATTTGAACATTGCCGTGCCCATCGAGCGATCGCGCCAACTCCGGGTTGGGCTTCCGGTCGAGCTATTAGATGAACAGGGCCAGCCCGCCCTGCGCGGTCGCATCAGCTTTGTTGCGCCGGAGGTCAGCAGCGGTGAACAGTCGGTTCTCGCCAAGGCCAGCTTTACGAACGACGGCAGCCTGCGCGATGGGCAACTGGTTCGCACCCGCGTCGTCTGGAGCAGCCAGCCCGGTCTGCTAGTGCCCACTGCCGCCATTACCCGCATCGCCGGACAAACCTTTGTTTACGTGGCTGAACAGGCCGAAGCCAATCCCAATCAGCCCGCGCCGGCCAATGGCGCACCCGGACAGCCGCCCATGCAGGTGGCCCGCCAGCGGCTCGTGCAACTAGGCAGCATCCAGGGCAACAGCTATCAGGTCATTTCTGGCGTGCAGCCCGGTGAGCAGGTCGTTGTGTCGGGTGTGCTAAACCTGACCGAGGGCGCACCGATTATGCCCGCTCAGGCGATGGCGCAGTAGGGGTTCAGGGTTTGGGATTCGGGGTTCGGTTTTACATGAACGCCAGCCTTCCAAACAGCCCAACCCCTCCTCTCGTTGAGACTTGTATGCCTGACTCCTGAACCCTGACCCCTCATTTCCCACCCCTCATGTTTGCCAACTTTTTCATCAAACGACCCGTTTTTACGCTAGTTTGCGCCATTATCACGGTGTTTTTGGGGTTGGTGGTACTGCCCACGCTGCCGATCGCCCAGTTTCCTGACATCACGCCGACGCAGGTGGTGGTGACGGCAAACTATCCGGGTGCAGATGCAGAAACGGTAGAAAGCGCCGTGACGAATATTTTGGAGCGGGAAATCAATGGCGTAGACGGGCTGCGCTACATGAGTTCTAGCAGCGGCAGCGATGGCACCAGCCAGATCACCGTCACCTTTACAGCAGGGCAAGATCCGGACATTGCGGCGGTGAACGTGCAGAACCGAGTGGCCCGGGCCGAGCCTCGTTTGCCAGAACTGGTAACCCGAACGGGGATTACGGTAGAGCAGTCGTCCAGCAACTTCCTGATGGCGATCGCCCTCTACCCCACCAACGGCGAATACGATAGCCTCTTCCTTAGCAACTACGCCGACCTGTACATGGTGGAAGCGTTGCGGCGGATTCCGGGGGTCGGGTCGATCCAGATTTTCGGAGAACGGAAGTTTGCCATGCGCCTCTGGCTCGACCCGGCGCGGCTGGCAGCACGGGGGCTGACGGTGCAGGATGTCACCAGCGCCATTCGCGAACAAAACCTCCAGGTGGGCGCGGGGCAACTGGGGCAACAGCCTGCTGATCCGAATCAGGAATATCAAATTAACCTGCGAGCCGATAGCCAGCTCAAGTCCGTCGAAGAATTTGAAAACCTGGTGCTGAAGACGGGAGAAGGCGGCAACTTGGTGCGCCTGAAAGATGTGGGCCGGGCGGAACTAGGCGCAGAGAATTACGGAACGTTTTTGACCTACAACGATATTGAATCTATCGGCTTGGGCATTACGCAGCGTTCCGGTTCCAATGCGCTGGAGACAACGGCCGCCGTTCGCAAAGAGCTAGAAAACCTAAAGCGCTCCTTTCCGCCTGGCATTGACTACGCCGTGGCGTTTGACATTACCAGCTTTGTGCAGGTTTCGCTGCGAGATGTGGTGTATACGCTGATCACTGCCATCCTGCTGGTGGTGCTGGTGCTGTTTATTTTCCTGCAAGATTGGCGAACTACGCTGGTTCCGGCGATCGCCATTCCGGTTGCGCTGATTGGGACTTTCGTGTTCACCAAGATATTCGGCTTCTCGATCAACACGCTGACCTTGTTTGGTCTGACGCTGGCGACGGGTGTGGTGGTGGACGACGCGATTGTGGTGGTGGAGGCGATCGCCGCCAAGGTGCAAGATCGCGGCATGAATCCGTTCCGCGCAGCGGCCGAAACCATGAAAGAACTGTCTGGCGCGGTGATTGCAACTTCGCTGGTGCTGATGGCGGTGTTCGTTCCGGTGGCGTTTTTTCCCGGCACGACGGGCGCAATCTATCGCCAGTTCGCGCTGACGATTGCCTTTGCCATCGTCGTGTCTACCTTCAATGCGCTGACCTTTTCGCCTGCGATGTCGGCGCTGCTGCTGCGGCCCCGTTCCGACCACCAGGGCTGGCTGGGGCGACAGTTTGAGCGCTTCAACGGATTTTTGGACAATGTGCGGCAGCGCTATCAGCGATCGCTCACGGTGTTGTCTCAGTTGAAGTATTGGGTGCTGGCTGGGTTTGTGCTGGCGCTGATGGCCACGGCTTGGGTTTATCGCACGGTTCCCGGAGCCTTTTTGCCGGAAGAAGACCAGGGCTATTTCATTACGCTGGTGCAGGCTCCCGAAGGCGTGTCCCTTAACTACACCAAGAAAATTCTGGATGAAGCCTCCGCCGAGGTACGCAAAATTCCGGAGGTAGAGTCGAATTTTGCCGTAACGGGCTTTAGCTTTGCGGGCGTTGCGCCCAACCAGGGCATTATGTTCACGCTGCTGAAGCCGTGGGAAGAGCGGAAGGGTCGGGGGCAGTCTGTCCAAGAAATCATCGGGCAAATCCAGATGAAGTTTTTTGGAATGCCTAAAGCCCGAATTTTCTCGCTGAATCCGCCCTCGATTCAGGGCTTAGGCAACTTCGGCGGCTTCCAGCTAGAAATGCAGGATCGCCGGGGAAATATGCCCCTGAACGAGTTTGTGGGCTATCTCTACGCGCTGATGGGAGCCGCCAACCAAAACCCCAATTTGCAGGCGGTGTTTTCTACCTATTCCGCCAGCACGCCGCAGATGGTGGTGGAGGTAAACCGCGATCGCGCTAAGGCCTTGGGCATCGACCTGAATGACATTTTCTCGACGCTCCAGAGTTTTCTGGGGTCGGATTATGTCAACGACTTCACGCTGGATCGGCGCAGCTACCGCGTTTATGTGCAGGCCGACCAGCAGTTTCGCGCCCAGCCGGAAGATGTGAACCAACTCTACGTCCGTTCTGCCGCTGGTCAGATGATTCCCCTCGGCAATTTGGTAACGCTGACCCCAACCACCAGCGCCCAGTCAATTACGCACTACAACCTGTTTCGATCGATTTCGGTGCAGGGCGGTGCGGCGCCAGGAAGAAGCTCTGGCCAGGCGATCGCCGCGATGGAGCAGGTCGCCCAGCAGGTGTTTCCCCCCAGCCTGGGGTTTGAGTGGACTGGCAGCGCTCTGGAGGAGATCGAGTCGGGCGGGCAGGCGCCGCTGCTGTTTGCCCTGGGGCTGCTGATGGTGTATCTGGTGCTGTCGGCGCAGTACGGCAGCTTTGTAGACCCGGCGATTATTCTGTTTGCTGTGCCGCTGGCGGTGCTGGGGGCGCTAGGAGCGCAGTTCCTACGGGGACAGGCCAACGACGTGTATTCCCAGGTGGGTCTGGTGATGCTAATTGGTCTGGCAAGTAAAAACTCGATTCTGATTGTGGAATACGCCAACCAGTTGCGCGAGAAAGGCTTGCCCATTACCAAAGCGGCCATCGAGGCGGCGCAGGAACGGTTGCGACCCATTTTGATGACGGGCTTCTCCAGCTTGGTGGGCTTTTTCCCGCTGATGATTGCCACCGGAGCCGGGGCCGCCAGCCGCCGTTCGATTGGGACGGCTATTTTTGGCGGCTATCTGCTGTCTACGTTCCTCAGCCTGTTCATGGTTCCCGTGCTGTATATTATCGTGAAAAAGCTGACGGATCGCTTCATGCCCGAATTGCCCACGCCGCCTGCCGATTTTGAAGATTTGGAGGAACCGCTGTCGGCAACGCAGAAATAAGGCAGCACAGAAATCAGAGGGCAGTGAGACTTGGTAAGTTGTGTTAGCAAGTTGTGCAACTCGCTTGTTTAGGTTGCACGATTTTTGGGCGATCGCCCCTCCAGTTCCTCCACAAAGGCCTGATGCGCTGGATCAGCCAGCCCTGCTTGCAGCACATTTAGCACCTCGATCATCCGCCCCTCTAGCAGCGCGGGCGCGTCCAGCCACAGCCCCGGAAACACGCTGCTGCGAATGATGCCCTCCGCATCGGGTTCCACCAGGACATATTCTTCTGCCTGCAAGCGAAACCAGCTCAGGCGGTTCTCGAAGGTCTGCCAGACCAGATATTCCTGCACCCCGTTGCGGCGATAGGCGTTTTGCTTGGCTCCCAGGTCAATTGCAGCGCTGCTAGTGGCAATTTCTGCAATTAGTTCTGGCGCTCCTTCGATATAGCCGTCATCGCTAATCGTGGAGGTTCCACCCACTTCAATCCGCAGCAGCGCATCCGGCTGGGGTTCGTTGTCCATGTCCAGCCGAGTGGTTGTGTTATCGGCAGCGCTGACACCCGGCGTCGCGGTTCGATAAACCCCCAACCAGGTGATCAAATCCGCATGAGGAACACCGTGAAACGTTCGGACGGGAGATGCCACGTAAACCACTCCTTCGATCAGTTCTGCTTTGAAATGCTCTGGGGTTGCCTGGTAGCGGCGCTCAAACTCGGCGCGGGTGAGGCGATCGCCACTTTCCAGCGGCGGCATCGGCACAGAGCGGGGAGGCTGTTGAGGATGTTGCAACACCATTGGCGACTCTCTGGGGCAATCTTGGGACAATCTTGAGGCAATCTTGAAGCGGCACGCTTAGAGGGTGTTTGAAAAGGTATTGCCTGTAATGTTAAGCACTCAGAGATCCCCCCCAGCCCCCCTTAAAAAGGGGGAAACCGCCTTAAAGTCCCCCTTTTTAAGGGGGATTTAGGGAGATCTTGCACGCTTTACTACAAACAGTAGGGCTTTTCAAACATCCTCTTAAAGCATCGAAGGAGATGGCGCTATTTTAACGAACGGCTACCTCCGCCTAAAGCCTCTCTGCAAAAGCCCCGTTTGACTGGGCTAAGTCCATAACACGTTTATTGCTGGCTAGGCGTTGTGCTGGCTCGACTCCTGCGGTGAGCCATCAGGTTGCAAATTGCAGTCGCCCAGTCCGCAAATCGGATAGGCAGACTGGTAGAGGCGATCGCGCTTGCCAAACAACGCATAGCGGTTGTCGCGGACTTGTTCATAGAGGCGATCGCCCGCCCACTTCACCCCCGGCAGCGCCCGATAGGCTGCGACAAACCCGTTGCCCAGCGGCAGCAGTCGCCCAATCTCTTCGGCTGCATCACTGCCCTGCCAGCGCACCTCCGGCGCATCTGCCCGCAGCAAAATCATTCCCATTTCACAGTCCTGCGGCGTGATGCCAAACTGCGCCAGCGTCGGTTCATCCTGCATTGGCGCATATTGAAACATCTGGCCGCGATCCAGCGATTCCAGCAGTTTCACCAGATTGACGCAGAGATTGCAGTTGCCGTCGTAAATCACGAAATAGGGTGCGCTGGCTGACGAACTCGTAGCATCTGGGAAGGAAGGATTGCGAACGTCAGTCATAGCGCTCCAATAATTGGATGAATTCGTCTAGGACCTACGCACTTGCCATAGGCTCTTTGGGTTTTGGACGATTTCTCGCGGGCCGCGCCCGCGAGAAATCGTCCAACTGCGTAAGTTCTATCGTCTTTGTCTCTATTCTAGAAACTGAATGGGGGTGAATCCGGTTGCAAACTGAATTCTCGATTTCCTCATTTCTTCATCTTTCCGCCATCGCCTGCAACCCTGTAGGCTAAGGATAAACGCATTCATTCCCCAAAGCTTTTGGCAACTCAACCTATGGTGACTCATCCCTCGCCCCAACCCGAACCGACTTGGCTGAAGGTGGTGCGCCTCTTGCGCTGGGACAAGCCCGCCGGACGGCTCATTTTGATGATCCCGGCGCTGTGGGCGGTGGTGCTGGCAGCGCGGGGCAATCCGCCGCCGATTTTAATTGGGGTGATCGTGCTGGGGACGTTGGCCACCAGCGCAGCGGGCTGCGTGATTAATGACCTGTGGGATCGCAACATTGATCCGCAGGTGCAGCGCACCAAAACCCGGCCCCTGGCCTCGCGGGCGCTGTCGGTGCGGACGGGCATCGCGGTAGCGCTGGTGTCGATGCTCTGCGCCTACGGATTGTCGCTGTATCTAAACCCGCTCAGCTTTTGGCTCTGCGTGGCGGCGGTTCCGGTGATCGTGCTGTATCCGCTGGCAAAGCGGGTGTTTCCGGTGCCGCAGTTGGTGCTGTCGTTGGCGTGGGGCTTTGCCGTGTTGATTAGCTGGAGCGCGGTAACGGGCACGCTGGAGCCGGAAACTTGGCTGCTGTGGGGCGCGACGGTGCTGTGGACCCTGGGGTTTGACACTGTTTACGCCATGGCCGACCGGGAAGACGATTTGCGCGTCGGGGTCAATTCCAGCGCAATTTTCTTTGGGCGATACGCGGCGCAGGCGGTGGGCGCATTTTTTACGGCGACGGCGGTGCTGCTGGGGAAACTGGGTAGCTTGATGGCGCTGGGCTGGGTCTATTGGATGGCGCTATTGGGGGCGATCGCCCTGTGGATCTGGCAATACCTCCGCCTCCGTCGCACCCGCACCGCCGCCCCAAACCCCGCCCTCTATGGACAGATCTTTCGGCAAAACGTCTGGGTCGGCTTTGTTTTGCTTGCGGGGATGGCCCTTGGCTTTTTCTGAGATTCTCGATTTTGGATTTGCGATTTTGGATTTGCGATTTTGGATTTGCGATTGGGCTTTCTAGCAAGTTTGTTCGGGGTGCCGCGGAGGGGCTTTGAGATAGAGTCAGATCACGTTTAGTCCAAGACCCGTCAAAAAGAGGGCAGGAGCAAGACCCCCACCCCTTTCTGCTAGCGTTGCCCAGCAGTGCCCTAGAATCAGCGCCCCAAATTCTGCACTAGGGCTTGGGTTCTTCGACCTTTTTGAAGGGCGATCGCTTCATTTTGCGCTTCATTGCCTTTTCTTTCGCCTTTTCTTTTTCGTACTCTGCTTCCTTCAGCTTTTTCATGATCAGGCTGAAGTATTCCTGCATATAGCCTTCCAGCGTCGTCAGTTCCTTGGGGTCAATGCCGAAGACCTGATAGGTTTCCTCCATCGGCGCGGTCAGCGGCTTACCCGTTGCCAGCACTTCGGTAAAGGCGAGGCGATCGGCCTGGTTCCAGCCCCACTGAAAGAACCGGGCAATCTTGCGAGCGGCTCGCAACAATTCCAGCGGCATCCGCGACACCTTAGATTCCTGCCCCGACAGACGCTCACACAGGCGGATGATTTCATACGCGCCCCAAGCCCGCGACCCCACGACCGGGAAAGTGCGGTTAGCGGTTTCCGGCACCTTCAGCGCCTGCACGGCAAACTTGGCCAAATCCTGCGTGTCGATGTAGGCGATCGGCGACGTTTCCCCCGTCACCCAGACAGCCTGCTTTTCGAGAATGGGAATGGCATACTGCCCAATCAGCCCCTGCATAAAGCCAGCCGTCCGCAGAACCGTATAGTTCAGCCCTGATTCTGCCAAAAACTGCTCTGTGCAGTGCTTGATTTCCATCAGCGGCACGTCGGGATATTTCTCTGCATCCAGGATGGAGAAGAAGATGAAGCGCTCGACTCCGGCCAGCTTGGCCGCCTGAATCAGCGCTACCTGTCCTTCCCAGTCCACCTGGCGCACGCTGAGGGAATCTGTGGCACGAGCCGTTGCCGCGTCAATGACCGCTGTAACCCCTTCAAAGGCAGGGGGCAACGTCTCCGGTTCGCACAAATCTCCCAGCACCAGCTCTGCGCCCCATTCCCTGAGAAACGAAGCCCTACGGAAGCTTCGTACCAGACAGCGCACCGGATAGCCTTCATCCAGTGCGCGACGAACCACTTGTCTGCCCAGGGTGCCCGTCGCACCGACCACGAGTAACGTCATTATAGATTTCGTCCGAAATCGTTAACTTTTTATAAGATACACCTTTCATTCTCTAATATTTCGGCCCGCTAGAGAATCCGTTTTTTTGCGAGACGCGCTGAATAGCAAGCAAATTGCTAGGCTAGAGAGAGATTCACCTGTGCTGTGCAGGCTGTAAAGCGGCTTGCAGTTTGTCAAATCTTTATCAAAGCCCAGACCTCAGACCTATGCCCAAAGCAGTGTCCCAGAGGAATTCCTCTCCGGTTCGAGCGGCTGTCAGCGCGTCTATTCCTGAGAATAGCCCCAGTTGTGCGACGGAACATCCCGTTGATCTGGAGCATGTGCGGCAGGCGCAGCGGGGGCTGCTGAGTGTCGAAAAGGCGCAGCGGATGGCAGAATTCTTTGCGCTGCTGGGAGATGCCAATCGTCTGCGGATCGTGTCGGCGCTGGCTCAGCAGGAACTCTGCGTCTGCGATCTGGCGGCAGTAGTGAAGATGAGCGAGTCGGCGGTGTCTCATCAGTTGCGATCGCTCCGATCGCTCCGACTGGTCAGCTACCGAAAGCAGGGGCGCAACGTGTTCTATTACCTGAAGGATAGTCACGTCCTCAACCTATACCGTGAAGTGGCAGAGCATCTGGACGAGCCAGAGGATAGCTGAGGCGTTGGATTTCGGATTTGCGATTTTGGATTTGGGGTTTGGGAATGCGCTTGGGGAGGGCTGCCTGGTTTTTCGTGCGCTTTGTCGTGTGACCGATCGACGGGGACGCAGCACAGTTTTACAGAAAACCAGGCCAGCTAACCTCAAAAATTACTCTTCGCCGCCCTGGAGCTTTAGCAGCGCAAAGCCCAGCGCTAGCCCCACCAAAATTAGAGTAAATGACAAGAAAGTTGCGTTCAGCATTTCACCGCTCATGTTTTCGATATCTCCTTAGTTTGTTTGCTTGAATTGATTGAGTGGGATGACGTGGGTTTGCGAGCTTGGGAACTGGCGATCGCCCTCAATGCCGCCTGGAGAATGCCGCCTGGAGAATGCCGCCTGGAGAATGCAGCCATTGGGAAAGCGCTGCCGAGAAAGCGCTGCGGCATAAACCCGGCCTTGACCGGGGTCGAGGTTGCCAGAGCTTGCACCATGCACTTGCACCATGCATTTTAAGGCAGTTTGCAGCCCGTTTGGTGGATTGGCTAAAGGTTCCGCTGATTTGATGAATTGCGCCTAGGGGCTTGGGGCAGGGGTTGTCTGGTATTTTGCGAGGTTCAACAGGTATTTGGCAAGGGGGAAGCAATGGTGCAGCCAAGAGTGGCGATCGCCCTGGGAGATCCGGCGGGGATTGGGGCGGAGGTGGTGCTGAAGGCGCTGGCGGCGCTGGCGGATGACCCCCCAAAAGATCCCCCAGAAGACCCACCAGAAGACCCACCAGAACAGCCCAGCAAAATCACGCTGGTCGGCAACCGCGCTTTGCTGGAACAGACGTGCGATCGCCTCGTGCAGGCAGGGTTCTCCTATCTCCCTGACCTCTCTACACTTGACCTGCTGGAGGTGCCGCTCGACTCGGCGCTGGTGTCCCAAATTACGCCAGGAGCGGAAAGCGCTGCTAGCGGCGAGGCCAGTTTTCGGTTTTTGCAGACGGCGATCGCCCACACGCTAGCAGGCGAGTTTGACGGCATTGTCACTGCGCCCATCGCCAAGTCTGCCTGGAAAGCGGCGGGTCATGTCTATCCGGGGCAAACGGAACTGCTGGCAGAGCAGGCGAGAACGACGCGGTTTGGCATGATGTTTGTCGGGCGATCGCCCCATACGGGCTGGACGCTGCGGGCGCTGCTAGCAACGACGCATATTCCCCTGCGGCAGGTGCCCGATGCTCTCTCGCCCGATCTGATGACGCGCAAACTGGAGCTATTGCTGGACAGCCTGCGGGACGATTTTGGAATTTTGCAGCCGCGAGTGGCGATCGCCGGACTCAACCCCCACAGCGGCGAACGGGGCCAGCTTGGGCACGAAGAATTGGAGTGGCTGACCCCCTGGATTCACCAAATGCGGCAGCAGCATCCCCACCTGACGCTAGACGGCCCTATTCCGCCAGATACGCTCTGGGTGCGGCCGGGCCAGGCCTGGTTTGGCACGTCGCGCCCAGTGCAGACCCACGATGCCTACCTAGCGCTGTATCACGATCAGGGGCTAATTCCCGTAAAGCTGATGGCGTTCGATTGCGCCGTCAATACCACAATCGGGCTGCCGTTTGTGCGGACTTCGCCCGACCACGGTACGGCCTTCGACATCGCGGGTCGGGGCATTGCCGATGCCAGCAGCATGAAAGCGGCAATTCGGCTAGCGATCAGCCTATCCGCACAACGGCTGATCTTTCAAAATCAGTCTTGAATTTAGTAAGTTCGTATCACCAAAATGTTATGGTTTCGTGACTTTTTAACATTTTTTAATCTCATTACCGGGGAACTGGCGTGAGAATAGATATGGTTCAGTATACTGAAATACAAAAGGTAACACTGATTGTAAATAAACGCTAACTTTTGATACAGAGTGTTTCGTTGAGTGTTCCTACGTAGGTCAGTCATGCTTGAAGCACTCACGACGTTTCGATAGTTCTAGCGCAGAGGTCGAAATCATGCTCCAAACCGTTCAATACTCTATGGATCTCCTTCAAGACGAAGCCCGTCAACTGGTTCAAAAAGGGATTGTCAGCCGTCAGCAGCCCATCTACGTCCTCTGCAAGTACATTCCTGCCCGCGAGTGGGCCTGCGTTGAGTGCGAACTTGAAAAATGTGACTTTTTGTTGCGCGATCGCATCGGCGATCTGCTTGGCCATGAGGAGTGGGACAACGACTAGGCAAATCTGGCTCCAGAACCGTCTGGAGGGACTCTAGCGACACAACCGTGTAACTACGGAACCCCAAAAAGGCAACCGGGGATCTCTACGCACAATGGCGGAGTGCCCCGGTTTTTTGTTTAGCACGAAACGGAACCAAGTTCGGTCAGCACAGACTAGGCAGGCGTGGCGACGCGCCGCTTGAGGGACTCGGTGCGCCGTTTGGCAGTGCCGTTTTTCGGGTCAATGGCCAGCGCTTGCTCATAGGCTTCGATTGCCTGGGTAACCAACTGCTTTTTCTCGTAGGCAAAGCCCAGGTTATTCAGGGCAGTAACATACTTGGGCTGCTTTTCCAGCGCTTCTTTGTATTGGCGAATGGCCAGGTCATATTGCTCTTGGGCAGCATAGGCATAGCCCAGTGCGTTGTAGACCAGAGCCGCGTTCTCGGCTTCTTTCAGGTCTTTGGACTTGAGCGCTTTTTGGAACTGGGCGATCGCCTGCGAATAGAGCTTCTTATCCAGATAGATGCTGCCCAGTTCATAGTATTCCTGCGCCGTGCCGGGGCCCTTGGTGAGCTTGTTTTGCAGGCGCGTCAGGGCGGTTTCGACCTTGCGGGTTCTAAGCACCTGGCGAAACAGGAAGATACCCGCGATCGCCAGCAGCGCTACTAGCACACTGAGATAGACAACGGGCAGCAAGCTATCGTCCATAACCTTTAACTTCTAACTTCAGCTAAAAGAAAACTAGAAACTGTAAGAAACCCAAGAGAAATCAGACTCAACTCGATCGGGCGCGGCCAGTATCCGGCAGCCAGTATCCGATTAAAACGCGGGTACAAAACCTCTTTACGAAACCTCTTTACAAAACCTCTTTACGAAACCGCTTAGAGACACTCAGACCGCTTTCTTCAGCCTACACCATCGCGCCGATGCATCGAGGGGCGATCGCGGCTAATCTCTGAGATCTCGGGAGATTTGGACAAGTAAGGGCTTTTGGGGTTCAGCGCTGCCGAGTGACCGTCCATCGATGCTGCGTTAAGCCAAACATCAACAGACCACTGCTTGAAAATCGTATGCTATGAGAGGTGATTTTAGGCTGTGTGCTTGCAGCGGTAGGCGGGTTTATGCTTCCCTTTTTGCGCTCCGATTTGGCTCAGTTGGTGTCCTACACGCCCCATCCCGGTGGTGCAGAGGCGGCGGCTCACGGCTCCCCGACGCAGCCTGCCCAGGTCGATCGGCTGGATACCAACGAAAGCCCCTACGATTTGCCAGAAGACCTGAAGCAAAAACTGGCCTGGGCCTATCAGCATGAACTGGAGGCAAACCGCTATCCCGATGGAGGACATGCGGCGCTGAAAGGGGCGATCGCCCAATATGCCAACCAGTCCGCGCACCAGTCCGCTCAATCCTCTGCTCAATCCTCCGCAAGCTGGGTCACACCGGTGCATATTTCCGTCAGCAACGGGTCTGACGAACTCATCCGGTCGCTGCTGATTGCCACCTGCCTGCGGGCGGAAGGTTCGGTGCTGGTGGCCGACCCCACGTTTTCCATGTATGCCATCACGGCCAATACGCTGGGCGTTCCGGTGGTGCGAGTCGGTCGCAACGCGCAAACCTTTGAAACGGACCTCGCCGCTGCTAGCCATGCGATCGCCACGCCTGCCGCCGGACAGCCCGCCATCCGCGTCGTGTTTACGGTACATCCCAACTCGCCCACGGGCAATGCGCTCACAGATGCAGAGCTAGACTGGCTGCGGAGCCTGCCGCCCCACATCCTGGTGGTGATTGACGAAGCCTATTTTGAATTCAGCCAGCAAACCGTGCTGGCGGAACTGCCCCAGCATCCCAACTGGGTGATTCTGCGAACCTTTTCTAAGGCGTTTCGGCTAGCGTCGCATCGGGTTGGCTATGCGATCGCCCATCCCGAACTGGCCGCCACGCTGGAAAAAATTCGCCTGCCCTATAACCTGCCCAGCCTGTCGCAACGCGCCGCCGAGCTAGCCCTGGCGCATCAGGATACGCTGCTGGCTGCTATCCCCACGCTGCTGTCGGAGCGCGATCGCCTCCTCCAAGCCCTTGCCGCGCTGCCGGGAATCACCGTCTGGCCGAGCGCCGCCAATTTCCTATTCCTGCGGCTCCAGAACGATCCAGCCGAGGAACAGCTAGAAACCCTGTTTCAAAGCCTGAAATCCGCCGGAACCCTGGTTCGCAAAACCTGCGGCGGGCTGCGAATTACCATCGGAACGCCAGCGGAAAACCAGCGCACCCTCGATCGCCTCCGCGACCGACTCTAGCCCGCCTCCAACCCTGCGGCATCTAGACAGAACCCTGCAAACGATTCATAATAAAAGCGAGTTTACAAATCTTAAGAAATAGTTAAGAATTCTCCTTTCCATAGATCCGGTTAGGTCGCTACGACTATTCACGACGACTCGCCTTCTGAATGCCCCATAGCACGCTTTAGAAGGCTTCCCATCGCTTGAGGACGATCGATGCCCGGATTGACCCTACCCCTTGCCCCCGCGCTGCCAAGCGCAGCCTTGCTGTCTCAGGCCGCCACCCAGTTTGGAGCGCCGCTTTATCTATACGACTTGGCGCTGATTGAGGCCCGATTTGCGGCTCTCAACCACAGCCTCCCCCAGAACTTTCGCCTGCACTACGCCCTCAAGGCAAACAGCAATCTTACCCTTTCGCACCTGCTGGCGCGGCGGGGCGCAGCCGCAGAGGTTAGCTCTCTGGGTGAATTCATCGCCGCACTGAAGTCGGGCTATCCTGCTGAGGAAACGGTCTTCACGGGCCCTGGAAAAACCAATTATGAACTGGCTGAGGCCCTCAATTACCATATCGGGCTGATTGTTGTAGAGTCGGCCAATGAAGCGCGACGGCTGAACCAGATAGCGGCGGAGCAGGGAAAACAGCAGTCCATCCTGCTGCGAATTAACCCCCAGTTTCGCACGCTGAATAGCTGCGATTCTGGCTGCGCGATCGACGCGAAGACGAATAGCATTGTACACGCTGCCGAGAATCCCAACGCAGCCTCCGAAACTATCGAATCCGAAACTATCGAAACAATCTCTGAGACGAATGGCAGTCACAATGGCGACACGCTAAAACCCATTGCCATGAATGGGCAGGGTGCGAGTAAGTTTGGCGTAGATGAGGCGCAGGCAGCAGCCGAACTGTTGCAGATTCAGTCGCTTAGCCATGTGCGGCTTCAGGGAATTCATGTGTTCACCGAAAGCAATGTGCTGGATTATCGGCAACTGATTGATGCGTGGCAAAACACCGTGGCGATCGCCCATCGACTGCGATCCCAGGGATTTTGCATCGAGGTCATCGACTTTGGCGGCGGCATTGGCGTGCCCTACAACTCCGTAGATGCCGCGTTTGATGTGCCTGCGTTTGGGGCGGCCCTACAAGCCCTCTTTAGCCACGAGCCGTTTCATTTCATTTTGGAAATGGGGCGCTATCTCGTTTGTGAGGCAGGCATGTATTTGACAGAGGTGCTGGATATCAAGGAATCCCAGGGCAAGCGGTTTGCGATTCTCAACGGCGGCGTTCACCATCTCTACCGCACCCCCGCCATGCAAAATGCCAGCAAGTTTCTGCGCGTTCTGGGCAAAGAGTCATCCGACACAATGCCCACTACAATCGCGGGCCAGTTGCCAACGCCCATTGATGTGGTGGTGCGCGATGCGCTGCTGCCCGTGGACTTGGAAATTGGCGATCGCCTGGTCATCCGCAACTGCGGCGCTTACGGCTTCAATCATTCGCTGACAAACTTTGCACTGCACCCCGCCCCCGCAGAGGTCGCCATCTGGGGCGATCGCCTGGAGCTAATCCGCGCCCGCAGCCGCTACGAGGACTTCTTCCAGCATCAGCGATTAGTCCAGTTTGATTAATCCAGTTTGATTAATCCAGTTTCAAGTCTTGGGGTTGAAACCGCCGAGTTAATTCTTCGCTCGACTCTACCGAACGCTTTGCAGGTCTAATTCTGCACTTGGCTGTGCAAAATGCTGTGTAATGAACTGATTCAAAAGGTGTCATGACTGATCCAAGCTATGTAACAATTGGCATTCGTCGAGAGAACGAAGCACGCAAGTTTGAAGCCAGAGTGCCGCTGGTTCCATCTGATGTGCAGCGATTGAAGAAACAGTTGGGCGATCGCGTTCGGTTTATCGTGCAGCCAGCACAACTGCGGGCGTTCTCTGATGCTGAATTTGCAGCAGCAGGAGCCGTGATTCAGGAAGATCTATCCGAGGCAGAGATTATCTGTTGCGTCAAAGAGCTTTACCCAGAGCAACTGCTGGATGGCAAAACGTATCTGGTGTTTGCCCATGTAATCAAGGGGCAGCCCGACAATATGCCCCTGCTGCAACAACTGCTCGATCGCCGCATGACGCTGATCGACTACGAATGCATCACCGATGAAGAAGGGCGGCGGACAGTATTTTTTGGGCGATCGGCCGGGCAGACGGGCATGTTTGAAACGCTGAGGGCCTTTGGGCAGCGCTGCGTGGCGTTGGGCAAGCCCTGCGTGTTTGCAGAACTGAAGCCTGTGTATGAGTATG
This sequence comes from Thermoleptolyngbya oregonensis NK1-22, assembly GCF_032705245.1. GTDB lineage: Bacteria > Cyanobacteriota > Cyanobacteriia > Elainellales > Elainellaceae > Thermoleptolyngbya > Thermoleptolyngbya sichuanensis. Next base: position 3,602,298 of record NZ_CP053540.1, on the reverse strand, counting down.
CAAATTTGGCCGAGGCAACGGCGCATTTGCGGACACTGGGCGATCGCCTCCAGCAAGATCCGGCGCTGCTGGGCGTGACGGACTATCCGCTGGTGGTGGCGATCGCCGGATTGGGCAACGTTGGCCAGGGCGCGATGGAGATTTTGCAACTGCTGTCGCCGCAAATCGTTTCTGCGGAGGCGTTGCCCGCGCTGTTTGCCTCTGGTCGCACAGGGCTGTTTCAGTGCCCCCTGCGAAAGCCCGACACGCTCCGCAATGGGGACGGTCTTTTCGACAGTGCCGAGTATGCAACCTTCCCTGAGCGCTACAGCAGCCGCATCCCCGATTTATTACCTTACTTATCCATCTTGCTAAATTGTGTCTTCTGGGCCCCGCAATATCCGCGCATTCTGCCCCACGACGCATTTCAAGCCGCATGGCGACGTGGCAATCATCGTCTGCAAGTTGTTGGAGATCTGAGCTGCGATCCGCCTGCGGGCAGCGTCGCCTGTACGGTGCAATCGGGTGATTTATACAAGCCAGTGTTTGGCTATGACCCGATCTCGCGGGCAGTGCTAGAGCCATTTCCTGAACAGGGGATCACCGTGATGGCAGTGGACAATCTATCGGCTGGCTTGCCCCACGATGCCTCCGTTGCCTTTAGCGAAATGCTGCGCGATTGGATTCCACCGCTGGTTGCTGCAAAGCGGTGCGGGGATAACTGGGTGGCGGCACTTCCCCTGGCCCTGCTGCGGGCCACCGTGACGCATCAAGGCCAGTTAATGAAGGGTTTCCAGCGGTTGCAGCCTGATCTAGAACGGTACGGTTCCGTGGCGCAGCCCGTATAGCGTCTGGAAATCCTAGCCCGCGATCGCCCGTGAAGATTTCTTGCCTTCTAGCGTGCGATCGCTGCTCATTTTCGTTTGCACTCGTTCATCCTGATCACCTTCTCTGACTTGACAAACATCCTGATTTTTCAGGCTTCTTTTGCGTGAAAACTTGATTCTTCTTGATGTACCCTCCTAGTGTTCTAAAACTTTCCTAGAAAACTCCTGCCGAATGTTTTCTAGATATCATCGGAAGCGCTTTAGCTAATTCTAAAATTGAGGTTAAGTTTTATTAAGCGCTCCCTATCATATTCATCGTTGATACGACTCAGCTTTTCAATTCTGGATTCCTTCTGAATCTTCTCGTCCGACGGAGTACGTATCGTGACCCTATCTGTTTCTACTGCAAGCTTTCTGAAAAAGCTGGCGATTTACGGAGCGATCGCCGCTGTCACTATCCCCTGCATCCTCCTGTTCCCATTCCCATTCAAACTACCGTTCCAATTCGTGCTGGGCGTGATGTTTGCCCACGGGGTCGAGCTTTCTCACGAAATGATTCACCAGAAGCATTTTGGGCGACAATGGGGCGGGGCGATCGGCTTCCTGCTGGGGCTACCGATGGGGGTGGAGTTTACCCGCTACAGCCTCACCCACAGCTACCATCACCGGGCCGTAGGCACGCCCGAAGACGAAGAATCTTTTTCCTATGACTTTGGCAAGCTGAGCGCACCGCTGAGCTTTTTGCTGCACTTGTCTATGCTGAGTCACTACTGCACGGTGGCTCGCAGTTTGCTGAGTTCCCTATTGGGTCATGAAGCCGCGATTCGGACTAGTATGGGCCCGGCAGGCACAACAGCACCCCGCTGGGCGATCGCCAACGTGATGCGCGGCTATCGAGTCATGGCCCTGCTGCTGTTTGGCATGGGGCTGATCACGGCTGTTCTGCAAACGCCTGTGTTTGTTCATCTCTGGCTTGTGCCGCTGCTGTTTGCGGGCCCCGTTCATGCGCTGATCGAACTGCCGGAACACTGGGGCTGTCAGCGAGATACTACAGACATGATGGCTAATACACGCACGATCTTACCGAGCCGCTTTGCCGACTGGCTGACCAATGGCAACTGCTGGCACGTCGAACACCACTACAAGCCTGCCCTGCCAATGGCCGACCTCCCCAAGCTGCATGAGGCGATCGCCCCCCAGATCAAGTATCTGAACTTGGGCTATGGCGAGTTTTATCACGAGTTTTTCACCGAACTATGGAGATCGCCAGTTGCCCCCACTGACTGAAGCCTATCGCAATCTTGGTCGCCTGACATTTCGCCAAGCAGTGAGGGACTGGGTTGAACGACAGATAGAACAAAAGTCAGCACAGGATTAAACCGGGTAATCCAATTTTTTAGAGCCTTGTGTGTGATTTTTTGTGTCTGGCAGCGGTATAGACTTAGGATATCTCTGGAAACGTAAGAGCGAATGCAAAGACGAATTGCTATTACAGGCGTTGGGCAGGGGTTAGGGCGATCGCTCGCGCATCGGTTCATCACGCTGGGGCATACGGTCTGTGGCTGTGATCTGGATGGAGGGGCGATCGCCCAGTTGCAGCAGCAATACGCCGCCCCGCATCAGTTTCAGAGCGACCCGTTTCAAAGCCGCCTGTTTCAGAGCCACCTGTTTCAGAGCGTGGACGTAACCCGACCAGATCAGGTAAATGCCTGGGCGGAATCGATCCTAGAGCAGGGCGCACCAGATTTGCTGATCAATAATGCGGGCTATACGCCGCCGATGGCCGCCTTTTGGGACTTGCCTGCTGTCGAGTTTGACCGGACGCTGGCGGTCAACGTGCAGGGAGTTGTCAATGTGCTGCGGGCGTTTCTTCCGGCAATGGTGGCGCAGCAGCGGGGCATTATCGTGAACCTGAGCGCCCGCTGGGGCCGACAGGGAGCCGCCAACGCTGCTGCCTATTGCGCCAGCAAGTGGGCCATCGAGGGGCTAACCCAGGCGATCGCCCTGGAACTGCCTGCTGGCATGGCGGCGGTCACCTTTTCGCCCGGAGCCGTCCACACCCACGCGCTGGAAGTGGTTTATGGTGCAGAAAAGGCTGCGACCTATCCCAGTCCCGATGAATGGGCAGAGCAGGCGGCCGAAACCCTGCTGGCGATCGCCCCAGAGCAAAACGGTCAAGCCCTGCCCTGAACGCCAACTCCTGCCGCCAACTCCTGCCGTCAGCTCAAACATTTCAAGCATTTAAAGATTCAGGACTTGCACACTTGCGATCAGTTTTCTGGGTTTTGGAGGATGTCTCGCGGGCTGCGTCTGTGAGACATCCTCCAACTGTGTAAGACCTAAGATTTTCTGGCAAACACCGTGATTTCCGAAGTGTGGCAATCCGAACTGATCGGGTTGCGAAGCGTTGCGAAATGGGAATCCTGTCGTTGGAATCCACCTATGTACCAATTACTGGATTGTCACAGCTATGACTGCTCCTTCACCCCAGGGCCAATCGCTACAAGTCCCGGTTACTCGTTTGATGGAACTGCTGCGCCAAGAGCCAGCGCTGCGATCGCACCTCGACACGACTCAGGCCGAAGCGTCGCTGGCAAAGGCGATCGCCCCTACGTTTGAAATCGTCTTTGCAGGAGCCTTCAGCGCCGGAAAATCCATGCTGATCAACGCGCTGCTGGAGCGCGAATTGCTCTATAGCGCCGAAGGTCACGCGACCGGAACGGAATGCCGGATTGCCTACGCCGAAGCGGGCCAGGAGCGCGTCGTGCTGACCTTCATGAGCGAGGCAGAAATCCGCGAACAGGCAGCGGCGCTGTGCCAGCGGCTAGGCGTGACGGCTCCGGCAGACATTCGCCAGCCCGATGTGGTCAGCCTGCTGCAAGGGCTGTGCCGCGACGTGATTGCCACCGAAGGCGGCGAGAGCAAGTCGGAACGGGCTAAGCAGGCCAGTGCGCTGAATTACCTACTGGAAGGGTTTGTCGCCAATGGCGATCGCATCCACCCGACGCAAAACCAGACCTATTCGATGGAGCAGTTCCAGTTTGCCACGCTCCAGGAAGCCGCCGCCTACGCCCGCCGGGGAGCCAATAGCGCCGTCCTCAAGCGGATTGAATACTACTGCCATCATCCGCTGCTGCAAGACGGAAACGTGCTGGTGGACACGCCGGGAATCGATGCGCCCGTAAAGCGCGATGCGGAACTGACCTACCGCAAGATCGAAAATCCCGATACATCCGCCGTGGTGTGCGTGCTGAAGCCTGCTGCTGCGGGCGACATGACTAGCGAAGAAACGGAACTGCTGGAGACGACCCGCAGTAATCCTGGCGTGCGCGATCGCGTCTTTTATGTGTTCAACCGGATTGACGAAACCTGGTACAACACGCAGCTTCGCCAGCGGCTCGATCGCCTCGTGCAGGAGCAGTTTCAGGACACCAACCGGATCTATCGCACCAGCGCCCTTTTGGGGTTCTATGGCAGCCAGATTCGCCACACCAGCGCGGGCGATCGCTACGGATTGGATTCCCTCTTTGCCGACAGCATTCGCATCAGCGGGGAAATTGAAGACACGCCGCAATTCGTGAATGAATTCAACCGCTACTGCGCCAACTCTGGCAAACTGCCTGCCGATCGCTTTCGCATTGACGTGCGGAGCTATGAATCGCCCAATGAAAACTACGTGCGAATCCTGAACGAACAGGGGCGATCGCTGATTGAGCAGTTGATTCACGATAGCGGGATTGAAACCTTTCGCAACGCCATCACGCGCTATCTGACCGAAGAGAAGCGTCCCCAACTCCTCGCTACGCTAGCAGACGACTTGCAGCCCCTCTGCATCGCCCTCCGCAAAGCCTATCTGGACGCATGGCAGCATATCGGCAGCCAGCCCCGCGACCTAGAGGGCATCAAGGCAATGGAATTGCGCCAGCTCAGCCACGACCTGAAGCGCGTTGGCGAAGCCTTTCAGCAGGATATCGAAGCTTCGGTGAATGAAGCCGTTGCCAGCAGCCTCAACACTGCCTTTGAAGACGATTTCAAACGCCTCAAAGCCCGCATGGTCAGCCGCTTGGACGAACTGCTGCAAACCTTTTCCGTCAGCCAGGTGCATCGTCAGGCGCAAGCCAGCCACAAGCGCAATTCCGTCGTGCCCCTGTCGGGCATTCTGGCAGAGGCATTCTACTACCTGGCAAACGGGCTAGAAGAAGTGCTGGTGGAATCGTCGCAAGACCTGATGGGGCGCTTCTTTCAGCGGCTGATCGACCGGGTGCGCCAGCAGGACTATTACCGCGATTTGTATCGACTGCTGGGCAACGACGGCGGCATCGAGCAGGCCCTGCGCCGACTGCGCGACCAGGCGACTCTGGCGCTGGAAAACGAGGCCAAGACGGAGTGCGATCGCTACGTGCGGGAACGTCCAGAGTTCTACACCGAGGGCACTTGCTCCATCTGGCAACTGCGGCAAACGCTGCAACAGGCCTGTCGCGGCTACGACTACCAGACCATGATCGAGGCGGAACCCGCGATTCGCCAACTGCTCAAGCTCGACTTTGAGCAAAAGGTGAAGGACACCATCACCCGTACCTTCCGCCAGACGATTAACCAAACGCTGAATACGCACCTGCTGCCCAGCGCCCAGCAGCAGGCAGACCACATCCTCCAGCAATACGACGCGGCCCGCGCCTATCTGGCCCGCGTGCTGGAAAAGGAAGCCGAGGAAAAAATCCGCCAGCTCGATCGCCAAAAGGCAGACCTGGAGCAGCACATCACTGCCTACAACGAGGCGATCGCCACGTTCAATCAGCATCTAGAAACCATGCAGCTTGATCGCAAGGCGTTGCCCAGTATTAGCGAGGCAGATCTGGTCATTTTGCCCGCCGAGGAACCCGCCGAGACGCTGGAAACACCGGAAATCGCGACAGTAGAAGAAGGGGCGATCGCCTAATTTCAGCACCTTGGGAAACCCGGTCGTTCTCAACGGGCGATCGGGTTCCCTGCCTGCTTGCGGGATAGGGCGATCGCCCTTTCGGGCACACTAGATGTCGATCTTTGAAATGCTAGGAGTATCTATGTCAAACCACGAGTTTCTATCCGATTTCAGCAACGAGGATATTCTTTTATTTCATCCCTCAGAATCTCAAGAACCTTTGCCACCATCCATGATGAAGCTTGGTCGCTTTCGGAGCGGGATGCAAGAGTTGTTTGAAGAGGATTTGAATCTCGAACACCATGTTTGCAGTTTCTTAGAAAAGAAAAGAATCCAGACCTTCGTAGCACCAAGCAGAGAAGTGGATACTTGTTGGTTTGGCGAAGGTATTGCTTGTGAGGTTCTAAAGCTTGGCGAAAGCCAATGGAGGACTGGGAAGATTCGGATTCGCGTCTCTGTTGAGTTTTGCCCAGACGAGTTGCAAGCAAATGATGTGGAACATGAAGATATAGAGTCCTCTTTTCCACTAGATGAGATTCGCCGCGAGGAGTTTCACTATCCAAATTGAACCTCACTGCAAGTGCGGCAGGCTTTGTGCGCTAGCCAACTGGCTTTTTGTGACAAGCTTGCCTCCGAGATGAACATAGATTCCCGTGATGCTTCTGGCTCTTGGTTCGATCAAGGGGTTGAGTGTGAGATTCTCAAGCTTGGTTCTAGTGAATGGCAGAAGGGTCGGCTGAAAATTCGAGTAAGCATTGAGTTTTGCCCTGATGAGCCTGAAGAGAGCAAAGAGCTATCTGAAGAAGGCGAATTATCTTTTCCGCTCGATGAGCTTCGTCGTGAGGAGATGCACTGCTAAAGTCTCGATTTCCTTGAGGTATTCATGAGTCAAAATTCTACACCCATCCATTTGGATCAACACTCTGTAGTCTCCCTTGCGGACTCAAACTTTCCCTTTATCTCTGTTAAAACTTTCAAGATAGCTGAAGCCTATGAAGGGATGAAGACTTATTTTGGGAGAGGCGATGCATGGCTTTTTGAAGGATTAGAATGTGAAGTGTTAGTTCCGGGCAAGACCTGGAGAAAGGGCAAGGTTAGAATCTGCTTTGAGTTTTGTCCAGAAGATGATGAGGACGAAGAAAACATCAGTGAAAAGGATTTTGGGCATAAAGAAACTGCTGATGAGGTAGCAGTTGAGTATCCACTAGACGAAGTTCGTCAGACAATTTGAGCGAGACGATATATGGACAAAACGCCACGGATACGGATTCCGTCGGAGGTGCGGCGGTATGTGATGGAGCGCGATCGCCATCAATGCAACCACTGCGGCGCGGGGCCACACCAGGCAGAACTGACGGTTGATCACATCATTCCGCTGGCGCAGGGTGGGGCAAACGACCTGAGCAACCTGCAAGTGCTGTGTCGGCGGTGCAACTCGTCCAAGCGGCATGGATTTGACACGAAGCGCGATCGCCGGATGGTTTGATCCAGAGCAATGCCTATGGGCAGCAGGTAATCGCAGGATAGCCTCACACAGGTATCTCACACAGGTATCTCACACGGATATCTCATACAGATATCTCACACAGATATTTAGAGAGACAGGAAATTTCTGTTGATAAAGCGTCAGAGCGGTTTTCGTTTGCGCTTTGGGATGGGTTGTAGTGACGAGCGATCGCCCCCAAACCTGCGCCCCTGGCCCAGCGACACCACCGCAGCGCTGCTGCTTTCCCGTGCCACCCGCACCAGCAGCGCCGCCGACACTAGGCTGGCGATGACGGAACTGCCGCCATAGCTAAAGAAGGGGAACGGTAGCCCGGTGGTGGGCAGCGCTCCCGTGGCCACGCCAATATTCAGCAGCGATTGCCCCACCAGCAGCACCACCACGCCGATCGCCACTAGTTGATGAATTGGGCTTTTGGCCTTTAGCGCCACCCGCAGCCCCAGTGCCGCGAAGGAACCCAGCAGCAGCAGCAGCAATAGCCCGCCCAAAAACCCAAATTCCTCGGCATAGACCGCAAAGATAAAGTCGGTGTAGTGAATCGGCAGGTAAAACAGCTTTTGCTGCGACAGCCCGAAGCCCGTGCCCGTGAGGCCGCCAGAGCCGACAGCCAGCAAGCTCTGAATCAACTGGTAGCCGTTTTGGGCGGGGTCTGCCCAGGGATTGAGAAACGACACGATGCGATCGCGCTGATAGTCGCGCAGGCTGACGCTGAGAACGGCGGCACTCAGCCCGGCGATCGCCGTGCCACCCAGGTATCGCCAGGGCAGCCCAGCCGCCAGCGCCATCAGCCACAGCAGCATTCCGCACAGCGCCGTCGTACTCAGGTTGGGCTGGAGCAAGATGCTGGCCAGCAGCAGCATGAAAATGCCCAGCCAGGTAAACCGCACCCGCCACGATAGCCGATCCCATCGCCCAAAAATCCGCGCCCCTTGCAACACCAGAAATGGCTTGATCAATTCCGATGGCTGCAAAATCGGCAATGGCCCGATCGCCAGCCAGCGACTCGCGCCGTTGACCGTTGTACCAAATCCGGGAACCAGGGTTAGAAGAATCAGCCCCAAGCAGATCAGCATCAGCAGATCCGCCATGCCCAGCACAAACCGCAGCGGCGTACTGACCAACAGGCTAAAGCCCAGCAGCCCAATGCACCCATACAAAACCTGGCGCTGAATATAATAAAGCCCGTTGCCATGCTCGGTATCGGCGATCGCGTAGGAGGCAGAAAACAGCACCGCCAGCCCCAGACCCAGCCACAAAAACGTCAGCCAGCGCAACATCCGCGCCTCCATCGCCCAGGTATCGACTGGCGTACTTTCCCAGGGCAGCGCAGACGACCCAGAAGGGCGATCGCCCGACTCCGGCGATTTCTGGGGCGGCTCGATGATTGGCTGCACAGCCGAGGGCATCGGCGCAGACTGCACCGGACGGCGACTTTTCCCAATACTTCTCACGCGGCGGCTCATATCGCGGCGACTCGTAAAACGATTCACAAATAACGATTTACAAATAACGATTCACAAACGCAGATTCACAGACGCAGACTCACAAATCCAGGCTCACGAATCCAGACGGAGCAAGCAAACAGCTATCATAAACCAGACTGCCTCTAACCCTAGCGCAACTTTCCCGGTGCGTTAAAACAAAATCCCTGCTGACCCCACTCTCGGATTCCCAAGATGGCTATCTTCAATGTGCGATCGCTCCGCAAAGACTTCGGCATCAAGGAAATTCTCCGGGATGCCAGCTTTAGCTTGGAGGAAGGCGACAAGGTAGGGCTGATCGGTACCAACGGGTCGGGCAAGTCTACTCTGCTGAAAATGCTGGCGGGGCTGGAACCAGCAGACGGCGGCGAGATCTGGCGCAACTCCGGCGCAAAGGTGGTATACCTGCCGCAGCAGCCCGCCGTGGATGAGAATCGCACGGTGCTGGAGCAGGTGTTTGCAGACTGTGGCGAACAGATGGCGCTGGTGCGCGAGTATGAAGATTTGTCGGACAAGCTAGCGCACGGACACGGCGACCCCGACGTGCTAATGGCGAAACTCTCCAGTGTGTCGCAGAAAATCGAAATGGCCAACGCCTGGGAGCTAGAAACCCAGGCTAAGGTGATCCTCAGTAAGCTGGGCATTCAGGACTTTGAGGCGCGGGTGGGCGACCTGTCGGGTGGATATCGCCGCAGAATTGCGATCGCCACTGCTCTGCTCTCCGACCCCGACGCGCTGCTGATCGACGAACCCACCAACCATCTCGACGCGCTCTCGGTGGAATGGCTCCAGGATTATCTCCAGCGCTTTCGCGGCGCGATTTTGCTGATTACGCACGATCGCTACTTTCTCGATCGCGTCACCAATCGCATCTTGGAAATCGATCGGGGCGACCTCTACGCCTACGCGGGCAACTACAGCTACTACCTGACCAAAAAGGCCGAAGCCGAAGAATCGGCCGCCAGCAGCCAGCGCAAACATGCCGGAGTCTTGCGGCGCGAGCTGGAGTGGCTGAAGCGCGGCCCCAAAGCCCGCAGCACCAAGCAAAAAGCCCGCATCCAGCGGATTCAGGACATGCAGGCGCAGGAATTCAAACAGGCCCAGGGCAAGGTCGATATCACCACCGCCGGCCGTCGCATCGGCAAAAAGGTCATCGAACTCACGAATATTTCTAAGGCCTACGGCGACCGGGTGCTGATCAAAGACTTTACCCACAGCTTCAACCCGGAAGATCGGATCGGCATCATTGGCGGCAACGGCGCGGGCAAATCTACCCTGATGAATATCATCACCGGGCGCGTGTCGCCGGATAGTGGCACGGTGGACATTGGCTCCACGATCCACATCGGCTATTTCGATCAGCACTCCGAAGACCTGGAAATCAACGAAAATCAGCGGGTGATAGATTACCTGAAAGGCGTGGCGGAACTGGTGAAAACAGCGGATGGCAGCGTCATCACTGCGTCGCAAATGCTGGAGCGCTTCCTGTTTTCACCCAACCAGCAGTATGCACCCATTAACAAGCTCTCCGGTGGCGAAAAGCGCAGGCTATTTTTGCTGAAGGTGCTGATGGGTGCGCCCAATGTGCTGATTTTGGACGAGCCGACCAACGACCTGGACGTGCAAACGCTGGCAGTGCTGGAGGAGTACCTGGAGGATTTCAACGGATGTGCGATCGCCGTTTCGCACGATCGCTACTTTCTCGATCGCGTGGTGGACGTAATTTTCGCGCTAGAACCGGGCGGCACGATTCGTCAATATCCCGGCAACTACACCACCTATCTGGAATACCTGGAGCGGCAAAAGCAGGAAGCCACCGCCGAAGCGCCCAAATCTGCTCCCAAAGTAGCCGCGAAGCCTACAACTTCTGAGTCCGCAAGCACGGTCAATTCCTCTAGCAGCGCCACCAAGCCACGCAAGCTGTCTTTCAAAGAAAAGCGCGAATATGAAACCCTGGAGGCGAAAATTCCCGCCTTAGAAGCGGAACGGGATGCGCTAGAACAGCAGCTTTATGATCAGCCGCCTGCTGACTTTACGGAAATGCAGCAGTTGACAGAAAAGCTGGCCAGCCTGACGACCGAAATCGATGCCGCCACAGAGCGCTGGCTGGAGCTAGCCGAACTGATTGACGCTTAGGACATTTTTAAGGAATGCCTACTGTAAGATGCTTGCTGTAAAACGCCTCTTTTGTTGGAACGTCTTTAGAACACCTTTAGAACGTCTTTAGAACACCTTTAGAACACCTTTAGAACACCTTTAGAATGCCCTCGAAGCACTATCCCTAGCGTTCCGTCGTGGCTGAACCATGCTATGCTCAAGGGTGGAGTTGGCGCAAAGCCGTGTTTCCTCGATGCATTCTGGATGGATTGCCTGTCAGATAGATGCCATCGCTCTGTTTCCATCGGTCTGTTTCAAGGAACCATGTTCTGTCCGCTGCTCTGCTTCGGTTCTGGTGGGGATCAGCCACCAGACGCAAGGGGGAAAGTTCGGTGCAAATCCGACGCTGTCCCGCAACTGTGATGAGCGCAACCGCACGGGACGCTTGACCCTCTGTTTGCCAGGTTCTTGGGCAAGGCAGATTTGTCAGTTCTTTAGTCTGAGCGCGTCGCCTCTGAGTCAGGATGCCCGCCGATAGCACCACCTGATGATTCATCTGCGAGGCATAGATGGTTTCAAGTTTAATTTTTTTGGGACGCGATCCGGGGCGATCGCCCACTTCGTTTTACTCCTTTCAGGCTGCTCGATCCTTTGAAATATCTGAACCAAACGCGGCAGATTTGCTGGAATTTTCTCCAGATGTTTGACCACGGGGATCAAAGAAAACTGCCAGACTCCTTTAGTTCGGCGGTCAGCTCAGCATTTCACCGATTAGAGCTTCAGCATGGGCATGATTTGCATGTCAATGTTTTCGCATCGCTGGGATTTGCGTCTTCAGCAAATCTTCAGCAAATAGGGTGGCTAGATCCCTCGACTGCTGACCCAATTGGCTGAGCTTTTTCTTGATGATCTAGCGATTCAAAATTGCCTCAGAAATACGCTTGAAACTTCTTTTCTAAAATCTCGTCTAGCTGATGAGCCGTGGGAAAAGAAGGCTTCAAGTAATGCTCTGTCTGGTGCGACCGCAGCAGTGAGGCTTTGCAGCGAAATTTTGCGGATTTGCACATCTGTTGGTTAGGTTTCTGATTGGCTAATTTGAGGTTTTATCGCTGTTATAGAATCCCCGATTTTGAGGATTCTTTACAGTTGATTAGTCCTCTGTTATTAGTCGAATGTTATTAGCTGAATCGGATGTGAGAAATTCTCAAAATAACCTTACAAAATCGCGTGGAGATTGCATCTGAAAACGAGTGCATCCCACTTTTGTAACCCTCACCCTAAATCCCTCTCCCAGAGCGGGAGAGGGACTTTGAATCCAGCCCCCCTTCTCCCGTTTTGGGAGAAGGGGTTGGGGGATGAGGGCGAATTTGCATAACTGGGATGCACCCTCTGAAAACTGCGTAGGTGCGATCAGGCGTGATCAATTATTTGACCTTTTTGAGTGTTTGACGAGAAGCGGCATGAATGCAAAGGATTGTGTTTGGCAGGGCCTTTTGGGCTACTGGCAAAACTTGTTTATTCACCAAAATATGCTGGCGCTGGGCTATCGGGCTTGGCATGGCTATATCAGCCAAGGGCGTGGGCTGCTGGCCTGTCGAGTGGCGATCGCCCAGCCCCACACGGTGGATTGGAGTATCACAACGGTTCCCTTTTCGGCGCAGTTTATTGCTCAGGCAGCGGTGCCAGAGTTTCTGCGATCGCTGGCAGCGGAAGATCGGTCAATCCAGCCAGACTTTCTGGACGAAGCGGCGATCGCCCTGCTGATGGAGGCGATCGCCCAGCATGACCCGACCCAATCCATCGTGCTGCTGATCGAGAACAACGGCACGGTCGATATCAACCTGCTTCAGCACTTGGCGATTTCTCCGGCAGACTGCTATCGCCAGGTCGAGCAGCGTTGGGACGAGTTTCAGCCCTATCTGACCGCGTTCCATCGGATGGATTAGCACCCGATTACCCGATTCTCCACACCCGATTTCTCTACATTTTTCCTACCGGCGCAAGCCAGGAGTTTATTCTGCATGACCGATGCCCATTTCAATGTGCCGCGTCCCCGCTGGGACGTGATTAGCTTCACTCTGTTTTTGCATCTGGCTGCTTTGCTAGCTTTTGTGCCGGCCTTTTTTAGCTGGTCGGCCGTAGCGCTGGCGGTCTTCTTGCACTTTGTCACCATTGGGCTGGGCATTTCTCTCGGCTTCCATCGGCTTGCTACCCATCGCAGCCTGAAGGTGCCGCAATGGCTGGAGTACTTTTTGATTATCTGCGGCACGCTGGCGGGTCAGGGCGCAGTCAAGGGCTGGGTCGGCTATCACCGGATGCACCACCTGCACTCGGACGAGGCCGGCGACCCCCACGACTCTAGCCTGGGCTTTTGGTGGTGCCACATCGGCTGGCTGATGCATCAAGTGCCGAGCCAGCCTCAGCTTGCTCGCTACACCAAAGACATTGCCGGTGACCCGGTTTATCGCTTTTGCCATCGCAACTACATCTGGATGCAGGTGGCGCTGGCGGTGCTGCTCTACGTGCTGGGCGGGATGCCGTTCCTGGTGTGGGGGATTTTTGTGCGACTGTTTGTGGGCTTCCACAGCACTTTCTTTGTCAACAGTGCCTGTCACATGGTGGGCTATCGGACGTATCAGACGGGCGATCGCGCGACAAACTGCTGGTGGGTGGCGCTGCTCACCTTTGGCGAAGGCTGGCACAATAACCACCATGCGTTCCAGTCCTCGGCTCAGTTTGGGCAGCGTTGGTGGGAGATTGACGTGGCCTGGCTGGTGATTCTCGCCCTGCAAGCGGTGGGGCTGGCGACTCAGGTAAAAACCATGCCCGCTTTCAAAACAAATCGATAGGAAAGAACTGACGTAGCGAGATCCCCAACCCCCCTTAATAAGGGGGCTTCTAGCATTCTCCCCTTGAAGAGGCGGGCTAGGGGTATCGGCGTTTTATGACTCCCCTGCAAACGTCCTAGTCGGCAATTTTTTCGCAAACTCTCACAAGCTCTCACAAAACTGTTTCTTGCAGGTATTTGTATGACAAAACCCGTTTCTTCGGTCGAACGTCAGACCTCGCAGCCAGATGCAGCGACTCGTTCAGACGCGACAGGGGCGATCGCCGACTGGAGCAAGCTGCCCAGCGGAGAGCGCTATCTCTACCAGCTTTTTAGCTTGATCGATGCTGCCGACTTTACGGTGGTCAACCCAACGGGGCAGGAGTTTCGCTTTGGACAGGTGGGCGCATCGGAGCCGCTGCGGCTGATCATCCACCATCCCGGCACTTACGATCGCGTCCTGTCTTTTGGCACGCTGGGCTTTTGCGAAGCCTACATGGACGGCTGGTGGGATGAAGCGAACCACAACCTGGTAGAACTCATTGGGCTGTTTTATCGCAACAATGTCTATTCCAAAGCCAGCCGCAAGGTGACGCTGCCGCTGCTGTTCAAGGTGCTAACCCAGCGCTTGAAAACCGTGCCCGTGTTGATTCAAAACAGCCGCAAAAACGTGCAGCATCACTACGACCTGGGCAACGACTTTTACCAGCTATTTCTCGACCCGACGCTCACCTATTCCTGTGGCTATCGCCGCCACGAGAGCGACTCGTTGGAAACCATGCAGTTGCAAAAATATGAGCTGATTTGCAAAAAGCTGGGGTTAAAATCTGGTGAAACCCTGGTGGATATCGGTTGCGGCTGGGGTGGCATGTTGATCTACGCGGCGGAGCGCTACGGCGTGTCGGGAACGGGCATTACCCTCAGCGTGGAGCAGGCGAAACTGGCGCAGGAGCGGATCGAGCAGCGCGGATTGGGCGATCGCCTCACGATTAAAATTGCCGACTATCGGGAGTTTCACGGCCAATTCGACAAGTTCGTCAGCATTGGTATGTTTGAGCATGTCGGCAAGGGCAGCTTTGCCACCTTTATGCAGCAGGCCAACGCGCTGCTGAAGCCAGGGGGTGCTGGGCTGCTGCACACTATCGTCACCCAGAGCAACGAGCGCAACGGAGCCTGGGTGGACAAGTATATCTTTCCTGGCGGCTATGCGCCCCAACTGCATGAGCTGACCCAGGAGCTATGGGCGGCCAAGCTCTCTGTCGCCCATTGTGAAAACCTCAAGCCCCACTATGCCGAAACGATGAAGCGCTGGGCCGAAAACCTTGTCCGCAACCGAGACACTATCGCCGCCTTGGGCGACACCTACGACGAGAAATTTCTGCGAATGTGGTATCTCTACCTGCAATCCTTTGAGGCCTCGTTTCGCTACGGCAGTCTGCATGTCTATCAACTGCTGTTCTACAAGGGCAAGCCCTGGCCGCTGCCTATGCCGCTCGATTTTAGCTGGTGATGATTGTGCAGTGGGGTTTGCTTAGCTCAGCTTGGGCGATGACGGTAGCCTGGAAGTCGGGCGATCGCCCAAATTCCGCCAAGTCATCGGCTCAACACCAAAGCCCAACACCAAAGCCCAACACCCAGGCTCGACACCCAGGCTCGACACCAAACGCTTCTAGCTGCGGCTCATCACGCGCAGCAGCCAGAGCGAGGCGACGATGCCGATAAAGTGAGCCATGTTGATGTTGGTCGTCGCCAGCACCAGCAGCATATCCAGCGGATTCACAAAGCGGGCAGCACCGCCGGAAAAAATGGCAAACCCCTGGGCCGATGCCTTGATCACCAGCGACCCGATAATAGCCTGTGCGCCTAGAAACGTGAGCAGCATTCCTGCCAGATTGATCATTAGCCCCACGCGCAAAAGCTGAAATGCCTCGCCGCGCTTGGGGCGCACCCGCGTATCGGCGGTCTGGAGGCGGCGACCGAGTCGGGCATAGCGAAAGGCCCAGAAGACGCTAGCAGCTAGGGCAATTAGTCCCAGCATCGAGAAAAATGCACCCGTACCCGTTTCGGTCGAGGTAGGCGAGGGCATGCCGGGGGTCGTGGTGGTGGCGGCGGCGGTCAGCCCGAAACTCGCAAAAATCAGCGACCCAGCCGAGATTACCCCCGGCACAAGCTGCGCCCAAAAGCTAATCCAGCCCGTGCGCCGAAACGCCAGCGCCACTCGCTGCACCGCAGGCGGCAAGCTGTAGGAAGACTCGATGCGGCTAGACTGGCTGGGTCGGCTAGATCGGCTGGAGATGGGGCGATCGCTATAGCTTTCTGGCATGTCTGGGCGGGGGTAAGGGTGTCCCTGGGGTTTCGTCTATTGTATCGGGTGGGTGGGGCGATGAGGAGACGCGGTAGCGGGGAGGATTATTTAGAAGATTGATGAAAAACGCGCGATCGCACGCTGAGCGCCAGCCCGCCCAGACAGAGAAACCCCAGCACGCCGGCCAGGGGATTTTGGTTAATGCCCGTCATCCATTCGGGTGCTTGCCCGGTGTAGCGAATCAACGCGCCGACATTCACCAAATAATAGCCCCAGACCATGCCGCCGTGTAGCCCAATCGACAGGCCCAGTCGCCCGGTTTGCCGCTTCGCCCATACCAGCAGCAGCCCCAGCAGCACCAGCCCAAAAAACTGGGGCGCGGTAGCTACCACCTCATTTAGCGGGCGGATAAAGTGCAACACGGCAAAGGTCAGTGCGTTGACCCAGAGCGCTGTACGGGGGGCATAGTCGCGCTCCAGTTCATCCAGCAGCCAGCCGCGAAAGACGGTTTCTTCCGCCAGCCCATAGCCCAGACCCACCCCCAGCCCTTCCAGCAAAAGGCGCGGAATGGGAACGGCGGGCGATCGCCAGGTGGCCCAGCCCAACCCGTTCATGAGGACAAATAAAAACAGGAGGCTGCAAAAGCCCATGCCCAGCCCTTGCAGCAGGTCTCGACCCATTGCCCGCGTCCCCACCAGACCATAGGGCGCGAACCCGCCCCGCTGCCCATAGACCCAGCGCCCCCACGCCCACAGCAGCCCAAAAAACAGCCCAAACAGCACGGGCATTACCAAAATGCTGATGGTATTTGCGTCGTCTACAAGGGCATAGACCAGCGCGACATAGGGCAGCCATAGGCCCAACAGCACCAGCAACAGACTGCCAATGCGGAGCGGAACGGGGAGGTGGGCGAGGCGGCGCAAGGGGAGGTTTCGGCCCGGCGGGCTGGGGGATTACGGTTCTACCAAATTCTCTAAGCCCGAAATCACTTTCATCGACTGGATCGCGTCACCTGCCTTCAGTTTTTCCAGCACTTCTTTGCCTTCGACGACGTAGCCGAAGATGGAGTAGCGGCCGTCTAGCAGGTTTAGCCCAGCAGGGGTGAGTTCGGGTTCAAACAGGAAGAAGAAGAACTGAGAGGAGCCACCGTTGGGGTCGCTGTCGGGGTGGGCCATGCCGAGGGCACCAAAGGCAGAGAAGGGCAGCACGGGCTGATCCAGATAGCGCCCCGCGTCCTCCAGCGTAATGCCGTAGGTGGGGGCTTTGTCGCCCTGCACCATCACTTCCAGGGGAATCTTGCGCTCTTGCTTGGTTTTGGGGTCAATGAAGCCGTCTTCGGGCCCTGGCGGATCGCCAATTTGCAGCACGTAGAAGTCTTCAGCGCGGGTGAACTTTAGCCCGTCGTAGAAACCACGCTGGACGAGATCGACAAAGTTGCCTGCTGTGACCGGAGCATTGTAGCCATCCACCACGGCCACCATATCGCCCTTGTCGGTTTTGATGCTGATGGTGGCGCGTCCCTTGAGCTGGGGTAGGTTGCTGTATTCTTCCGGCACTTCGTAGGGGAACTGGGCGACCATGAGTTCTTCGAGCTGCCCCACCATGTCGAGCAGTTCGGAGCGCTTTTCCCACAGGGCAGCTTTGTTGTTTTCTTCGACGGCACTCCGCATGGCGTTGATGCCCATTTCTAGCTGGGTAATCAGCAGCCCAGCCGCCGCTTGGCGATCGGCTGGCACGCTGGCCAGCAGTTCCTTTTGCTTCGTGTTTAGAATTCGCTCCATCTGCGACAGCTTGGGGTTGATAGCGTTGAGGCTGGTGCGGCTGATGCGGAGGGGCGTAGACAAATCTTCGAGCAGCGTTTGCAACTGGCGCACGGGCTTGTTGCTAATCGGCAGGGCGTAGCGCAAAATGGCGCGGCCGTCGGTGATGGCGTTGCCCTGGGGGAGGGCGATCGCCGCTAAGTTGCTATAGGCGGCTCCCCATCCCACCAGCAGCAGCGTCATGAGCAGAGAAACGGCTCCGGCCTTTAGCCAGCGGGTGAAGGAACGCTTGGGCAGTTGAATCATGGTTCTGCAAGAGCAACAACAGGAATCGGCTTCCTGTCTGATTTTGCCATAGCGCGGGCCGCGTGGCGGGGTTGAATTGGGGAGCAGGGGAGGGGGATGGATACACCCCACAAAAACGCCATCATGCCATTCCGCCATCCCACTCAGCGACAGCGATACAGGTCGTAGCTATAGCCATTGATCCAGATTTTGCGAATCTCCTGCGCGGCGCAGTCCGGCTGGTTCACGTTTTCAGAAGCGTGCCAGTTGACGAGCCACAGGTCGAACGGGCGCGGCACCTGGTTTAGCACCTGGTTCAGCGTGGCAGCGGGGGTGAACGAGTTCTTTTCGCCGTGCGCCAGGATAAACCGGGGCAGCGTGTAGGGGCTGGCATCGGGCGCAAGCAAGAACTCGCGGGCAAGCCCCATCATTTCGCCCGTCTGCACATGGGTTTGGTGGTCGGTGGCGACGAGGATGGGGGCTTCGGTATATTGCCGCATCTGGGCCGCCAGTTGCTCAGGTCGGTAATACTTTTCATAGCCCAGGTTCACTGCCACCGAGAGGGCGCTGAGAAAACCCAGAAATAGGATGCCCAAAACCGCTGTTTTCCCTGTTTTGGGAAACTGGTGGCGGGGGGCATACCAGCGGCGCGAAGTCCAGGGAGGCGGTGTCGTTGCCTCATCGACCAGGCCGCCTCGGTTCCACAGCGTCGCCAATGCCATGCCCAGCAGCGCCAGCACTGCTGGAAAGTAGATGAAGTTGTAGCGTGCGCCCCGCGTCACGTCGCGCCCCAGCCCGTAGGTAATCAGCGTCATCACGGCGATGCCGCCCAGCACCAGCCCACCCAGCAGCACCACCGCCCAGCGCGTTTGGGGATTGGCGAGCAGCATTTTGAAACTGCGAACCAGCAGCGGCACAACCCATATGAGAAAGGCAATCATAACCACGGCCGCTACGGCCGCCAGCGGCAAAAAGTCTGCCTCCAGCGGCAGCAAGATTACCATCACGACCCAGGCCGCAAGGAACTGAAAAATGGGGTTTAGCCACATTAACAGGTCGCTGCGGTCGTAAAAGATCCACTCGGTGAGGGGGCTGGTTTGCGATCTGGCCAGTTCGGGCAGCCAGACGAGGCAGGCCGCAAGAGAGAGGAAGGCAACCGCAAGGAGTTGGGGATTGAGAAAGGATGAGATGGGGTGAGCATGGCGGTGGGCAGGAGCCTGGAAGCGCCAGAAAAAGAGGAGGGCGATCGCCTCACTCAGCAAACTCAGCATGACAAAGTAGTGAACCGCTACACCCAGCGCATTTACCGCCACCCACCCAGCACACAGCCAGAGCGGAATCGGCTGTCTTGCCTGCATCTTGCGGACAGCAACCACTAGACAGCAGAAAGACAGCGTAATCAGCAGCAGTGCCAGCGTGTAGTGGCGGGCATCCTGCGCCAGAAATACTGCATAGGGCGACACCGCATACAGAATTGCAGATAGATTTGCCGCCAAGCGCGATCGCCCTGCCAGCCAGCCCAGCCCGTAGATGGCAGGAACCGTGAGGATAGCAAACACCACCGAGAGCGATCGCCCTGCCCACACACTGACAATCCCCTGCGGCAGCGCCGGAAACAGCTTCAGCCAGAAATGCGACAGCAAAAAATACATCGGCGGGTGCGTACTCTCGCTCATGAGATAGCGCACCACGTCCTGCGGCGTGCCCTCTGGCTCCAGGCGCAGCGGCGACAGCAGCAGCTCCGACGAAATCACCTGATCCAGCGGCACCGTGTGAAAACTGTGCCCCAGGCTAAACACCAGCGTCGAAAACTCATCCGTCCAAGGCGGCTTGCCGCTCAAATACGCAAACCGCACCAACGCCGCCAGCGCTATCCAAAAGAGCAGCATCGCCCAAGGGCGGCCTGCAAACCAATCTCTTAGCCCTTTACTCACACCACAAATGGGAAATCGACAAGTCTTTAGGCTAGCAGGAGGGAAGGGATGGATGGAACCAAAGAGAGGGCTTGATGAGGGATAGAAGCAGTGGGCCAGTGGAGATGGAACGAAATGCGCGATCGCCCTCTGCCGCCCCTGCAATACGAAGCGACCCCTCAGCACGACCAGAACACCCTTAGGAGGGGGTGTGGGGGACGCTTCGTCCCCTGCAAAAGGGGGTTTGGGGGATAATCCCCCAAGGCTGTTGGCTCGGCAAGCCCCTGCAATCTTGAAAAGGGAAAAGAGACGCTGAAAAGATTAAAGGCACTGAGCATAAAAAAGCGCTGCTGCGAGCAAACTCGAAACAGCGCCGATGGGTTTCTGTATGTGGGAGATAGTATGTGGAGATAGAGGGCGATCGCCCGCCCCCCAAACCTTTCTGGTTAAATCTCCGCCACTAAATCTCCGCCACTAAATCTCCGCAACGGCCCGCTCAATCAGGCGACGAGCCAGCGTTTGCGTGCCCGTGTGGGAGTAGTATTTCACCGCAATATCCAAAAACGCGCCCAGATAGTCGAGCTTATCCTTCGACACATCCGCCACCTGCACCAGCCGATCCACAATCCCTTCCTGGGTTAGACCGTTTTGAGTCACCAAATCACCCATCCAGCCCTTCACCGACTCAAAGCTCTGGCCAATAAAATTCAGTTTCTCTTCTGAGTTTCCACCCGGAATCAGTTCATTCACACCCTTAAAGGTCTGGTTTTGCTCCAGTTCCTTCGGCGAGAGTCCGTTGATATAGGTTCCTACCTTCTGGATAAAGTTGGGCCCCAGCGGCACCAGCCCATCAAACGACACCAGCGCCGCCATCCGCAGCAGCGCCTCGCCGCCATAGTCACCCAGCGCCGCCAAAAAGTCGCCCAGGCTGTCACCCGGAATGCCGTTGATCTGGCAAAAGGCGACCACCTCCGTCACCAGCTTCACGGCCAAGTCAATGCTCTGTGCCTGTTCTGGCTTGGGCGCGAGGTGCTTGAGCAGTCCTAAAAAGGAAATATCCTGCCCAACGCGATTCGCCAGCGCCGCCGCCCCCAGCGCACTGGAGGCACTGTCCACCGTGTTGTAAAGCCACAGCGCCTTTTGATAGCCCTGCGACTTGTCGTTATAAAGCTGGACAGCCCGTTCACCAATCGCCTGAATCATGGCGGGATCGGTTTCCATCGTCACTGCTTTGATCGTGTTATCAAAGCCGACCAGGTTTTCCCAGTGACCCGGCACCACAAAGTCCAGAGATTTGAGGGCGCGGACGGTCAACCCGGTGGTGGGCAGATCATCCACGATTTCATAAATCGGTTTACTCATGGTCAGCGCTCCATTACTTCAGCTTGGATAGGCCAATCAGGTCAAATTTTTGAATCCAGGCGCGGCGATTTTCTTTGGTGAATTCTGGATCGCGGCTGAGGGCCTTGACCTGATAGCGATCTGCCACGAGGATGCCAGTCTGGGTGTTGCCAATTTCCAAAACGGGATAGCCCGCCAGTTTTTCGGTGGCGCTGTCATACTTTTTGGCGGCAGTCGGCAGGCTAATGGTGTCAGAAATCGACAGCAGCGCCACGTCCTTTGCGTCTTTCTTCAGCTTGGCTTCTGAAAACCCTTTTTTCTCTTGAGAAAAGACAACGGTATAGCCCTGACCAGAACTCGGGAAGAATTTGTTAAAGCTGCTGCCTTGTTCGGCATCTTTGGCAACGGCTCTGGCTCCACGCTGGGTAGATTCTTTCTGCGCTTGGGCATAGGGCGAGTTGTCTACTTTGCTACAGGCCGTAGCGCCAGACAACAGCAGAACAGATAGCAATAAAGCAGCCAGTGCCTTACGCCAATTAAAACGGATCATCCTACTCTCCTTTGCAACACGGTTGAAAGTGGCTGGGTCTTACAGGCGATCGCCGCTGGGGTGCGAGGTAGACAGGTTGTGAACCTTGTCTAGCGTGGGGTTAAACCAGAATCCAGAAAGGAGCCGTCTGGTCAAGCCACAACTCGTCTAAAACACCCTGTTCTGAGGCTTTTTGCGGCGTTCAGGACATAGCATACCGTTTGTGGTTCCCTTTTCTCTGTATCTATTCCGAACGCTTGGTTAGGTTTTGTAAATCTCTGGGGTTTGCGGCGGGCGATTTTTCTTTGCATTCTTCTTTGCAGGGAAAGGCAGGAAACCGGGTGTGATACGCTCTGGATTGCATAGAATTTCGCAAAAAATCCCACGAAAACGCTCTCGGCAGCGTGCGGATAAATCGTGCGGAATCTCACCAGCAGCATTTCAGCGGCATCTCAGCTTCTCAAGGGTTTAGCAGCAGGGCTATGGCACACCACACCAGTCTGGGGCAGGCGGCACAGTTCAGCACGGGGCAGCGGAGATGGCGACCCCGGAACCTTCTCCAGACCAAGCTATTGCCCTTGGCCTGCGGGCTGACGCTGGGCCTATCGACCTGGTTTGCCCGCCCCGCCCACAGCGCCGAGCGCGTCATTGTCAACCTGGGTAATTTTGAAATTTCCCTGGCGGTGGACGACCTGGAAACCTACGCCACCACGGGCGAGGTGCGGGGCGGGCTGAAGCTCTATTCGCGGTTTTTGGGCGAAACGGGCATGGCGGAACTGCGCCAGTTTCTCCAGCGGCGGTTTGACGTTGATCCGGTCGTGATTTCCCAGTTGCTCTATTCCTCTTTGGGCGAGGAAACCCTGCGGCGACTGGGGGCAGTCGTGCGAACCGACACGCGACAAAACGGCTTTTCCGCGATTCGGGCAGCGGCGATTTTGGCGGCGAGTGAGCCGGAGGGACTGTCTATCATCGGCTGGCTGCGGCAGTATCCGTCCTACAGCATCCGCCTGAATGCCCAGCAGTTGCTCGAACTGCGGCAGCAGTTTTCCACCCAGATCGACTATCGAGATGCCGTGGTGCGGGCAATTAACGAAGCAGCAGAAAAAGAGGCGGCCGCGTCGCCCCTGCCCGCAATCACCGGATTGCCCGATCCGGGGGAGTTGGGTCCCTACCGCGTCATTTCGCGCACGCTGGAGTTTAGCCGCGATCGCCGCACCCTCTTGGGCGATCGCATCCCTCGTCCGTTTCGCGTGCTGCTGCGGCTGCCCGACGGGTTGACCCAGCCCGCGCCCGTCGTCGTCATTTCCCACGGGCTGGGGTCTACGCCCGAAGCCTTTGCCTACCTGGGCGACCACTTCGCGTCCCACGGCTTTGTCGCCATTCTGCCGCAGCATATCGGCAGCGACGAGAGCCGCCGCACCAGCGCCCTAGCAGGTGTGCTGACCAGCCCCGTGACACCTGTGGAATTTGTCGATCGCCCGCTGGATATCAGCTACGTGCTGGATACCCTGGGCGAACTGGCAGACACCGACCCAGGACTGGCTGGACGCATGGACTTGCAGCGAGTCGCTGTGCTGGGACATTCCTTTGGCGGCTACACGGCGCTGGCGCTGGCGGGCGCAAGCTTGAACACGGGCGACCTGTTTCAGCAGGAATGTGCCCGGCCCCAAGCGCGACTGGATGTGTCGCTCGTGCTGCAATGTGCGGCCAGCCGCCTGCCACCCTATACCTACACGCTGCGCGACCCGCGAGTCCAGGCGGCGATCGCCGTTAGTCCGCTGACCCATCCCGTCTTTGGGCCCGAAGGGCTGGGGCAAATCCAAGTGCCCGTGATGATGATGAGCGGCAGCAACGATTTCATCGCCTCAGCGGTGCAGCAGCAGATTCATCCCTTCCTCTGGCTCAACACGCCGGCAAAGTACCTGGCCATCATGGTGCCCAGTAGCCACACCTTTGCCGACAACACGCCCTCTTCTGGGGCGACGCTAGACACTGTGAGCCTGCTGCTCTCTGGGCCGTCGCCGCGCCTGGGGCAGGAGTATGTGCGCGAGATGAGCCTGGCCTTTTTGCAGCGGCATTTGAACAACCAGCCCGCCTATGAGGTGTTTCTGAGCGCCGCCTATGCCAAGTCGATCAGCGAGGAGCCGCTGGACTTGCGACTGGTGCGATCGCTCTCCCAAGAGCAACTGGAACAAGCCTTTGGCAGACGGCCGCCGATTCCCTTTGTGCCGGAGGTGACGACCCGCTCACCGGGCGATCGCCCTGGGTCGGTGCTGCGGGCGATCGCCCTGGGTCGGTGCTGCGGGCGATCGCCGAATCGGGGGTGCTGCGGGCCGCCGTACAGCCCGGTTCGCCGCCCTTCGGCACGGCCAACCCCGCAGGGAACCTGTCGGGCTATTGCGTCGATTTACTCAACGGCCTCACCCAGCAACTCCAGGCGCAACTGGGCCGCCCGATCCGCCTCGACCTCAGCGCCGCCGAAGTGTCGAACCGCTTTAGCCTGGTGCAAGCGGGCACCGTACAAATCGAGTGTGGGCCCAACACGCTGCGATCCGATATTGAGGGAGTGCTGTTTTCTGCGCCCTTTTTCCTGACGGGGGTACAGCTTTTGGCCGCGGCCGACACCGCCGAACAGTTCAACGCGCTGGGCACGCTAACCGGAGCCAGGATCGGGGTTCTGCGCGACACGGTGACCGAGCAGGTGATTCGGCAGCGCTATCCAGCGGCGCAAATTGTGACACTGCGGGGCGATACGGCTCGTACAGCAGGGTTCCAGGCGCTGCGGAGTGGCGCGATTGATCTGTTTGCGGGCGACGGCGTGCTGCTGCTGGGCGAGGCACTGCAAACCAGCAGTTCCCTGGCCGGGGCAGGCTACACGCTGCTGCCACCAGAGCCGCTGTCCTGCGACCCCTATGGAATGCTGCTGCCTGCTACCGACTCCACCTGGCGCAACACGGTGAACCAGTTCCTCACCAGTCAGGCGGCGCGGCAGGCGGGCGATCGCTGGTTTACCCAAGATTTGCGACCCTACCTGTTCCTGACGCTCGATCGCTGCGTTGCAGAGTAGCGTTTGCCAGACTTTATCTCCGTCCTCATGCCGACACTAGCGCCGTGTGCCGCACCGGAATCCGAATCACAAAGGTCGTGCCCTGACCCGGCGTAGACTTGCAGTACATCTCCCCCTTGTGCTTATCCACCACAATTTGATAGCTAATCGATAAGCCCAGCCCTGTGCCTTTGCCAACGGGTTTGGTCGTGAAGAAAGGATCAAATAGGCGCGATCGCACGGACTCTGGAATACCCGTTCCATTATCTGAAATCAGGATTGTTGCCCAATCTGGATCGCTCAATTGAGTTTTGATCTGGATAACGTTCGGATGTTCAGAAATCTCTTGAAAAGATCGCGTTTGATTGGCTTCCTCTAGCGCATCAATTGAATTAGTGATCAGGTTCATAAACACCTGATTAAGCTGCCCTGGATAACATTCCACCATCGGCAAATCCCCATACTCCTTAATCACCTGGATCTCTGGACGCTCTGCCTTGGATTTGAGGCGATGCTGTAAAATCAGCAGCGTATTGTCAATCCCTTCATGGATATCTGCTGGCTTAAATTCAGCTTCATTTAGGCGCGAGAAATTGCGAAGCGACAGCACGATTTCGCGAATGCGGCCGGTGCCAATTCGCATCGATTTCAGAATTTTCTGCAAATCTTCTGCCAAAAACGCTAGATCAATTTCTTCCAGCGTCTCTTGCAGCGCTGCCGGGGGGTCGGGGATGACTTTCTCGTAGGCCTGGACTAATCTGATCAGGTCTTGGGTGTAGGTATTCAGATGTTCTAAGTTGCCGTGAATAAAGTTCACTGGGTTATTGATTTCATGGGCAACGCCCGCAACTAGTTGACCCAGGCTAGACATTTTTTCACTTTGCACCATTTGGGTTTGGGTGCGATGCAATTCTTCCAACAGTTGCTTAAGATGATCGTTCTTTTCCTGAAGTTCTTGTGTGCGGAGGAGGACCTTTTGCTCAAGGGATTGGCTATAGGCTTCTAGCTTTTCATTGGCGGCTTGCTGTTGCTGCAAAAGCTGATTGACAAAGGCAATCAGTTGATTAAAAGATTGGGCGAGGCTGCCGATTTCATCATTGCTGGAAACCGAGGCTTGCAGGTCAAATTTTGCGTTCTGAATGGACTGCTGAGCAACATCAGTGAGTACCTGAACCGGACGGGCGATCGCCCGACTAGTGATAATGCCCAGGACAATGGCGATCGCTGTGGACAGCACAATGCCTGCCACAATCGCATGAAACCGAAATGCATCCGCCTGATCGAGATGCTGATAGGCTAGAGTTTTCTGATTTTCCGCGACCCGCTGTACCTGCACTAGCCGCTCCGACAGCTTTTCAAAGCGAAGCCGCATCCGAACGGCCTCTGCGTCTGTCAGGCTTGCTAAGATCAGTTGCTGGGCAGGGTCAGCCGTCTCCCGTGTTAGTTCCTGCGGGTTAATCCGTTTCCACAGTGCAGCAATATGCTGTCGGTAGCCCTCAATGGTGGAATCGTAGCTTTGGACTAGTGTTTCTAACGTTTCTACATCCAGATTTTCCTGGGAAGTGTCCAGGTTAATAAACGAGTCTAATTCTGCCAGCAGGGCCTTAGCCTGATTAAAATCATTCGTAAACTTACTCATCTCATACTGAAACCAGATTGGCTCTTGCAGCACCACCAGCAAGCGTTGGGGATGGGATTGGAGAGATAGCGATAGCAGTGACAGCTTATTCAACGTGTTTTGCTGAGTCTCAGCGACCTCCAGGGCTGCTTGCGCCTTTTGCTGTGAATGACTGCCTATCGCTAACCCCAGCAACGCCCCCAGCGCAGCAATACTAATCGCTACGCCATAGCCATAGCCAATCTTCTTGGAAATACTTTGGCGAGAATCCAGCCAAGCATCCACACCCGCACCTATCTTTGTAATAAAAGCCATGCTGATAAGCATCCAATCTTAAAACAATCAAGAGCCAATACATCCCAAATCGCGCATACTAAAGACGCTCAACTTCTTTGACAGAAAGGGTTCCGCCATCACCAACCCATCCAACGAAAAGCTCTGACGAAAAATTCTGACTATTCTGACTGTTCTGACTATTTAGGACTACCTACTTAGGGAAGCAAAACCATTAGTGACCTAAAACAGTTGAAGAATTAGAAATAGAGAATCAGAGAAGCAAAACAATTAGAGGAATTTGTCCTGTCCAATAGCGCGATAGGCTTCTCGAATCATGTCGTAGTCCGCATCATTTGCTACGGAGAACTGACTGTCTTCTGGAAAGCGGACCGCCAAACTTTCCACCGAGCGAATTCCCTGAAGCAGTTTGTTTTGTCCCCGCAGCATACGAGCCTGAATCTCTGCTCCGACCGCCGAGCTAAACGCGCTACTTAAAACAAACACATCACCAGGCAGCAGTTCACCTCGCGCCACGATTGGATAGTCTTGCTCAGAGGCATTCAGCGCTTTTAGCGCAGCTCTATATCGAGGATTTCCACTGACTAAGGCATCCACTTTCCCAAGCCGTAGCGATTGCAGGTCATTTTCCCCAGTCATGACCGCTTTGTAATCTACTTGAGGCATTAGCCCCGCATCCAGCAGCATTTTCGTTCCAGCCAGATGGGAGGCTGTGGAGCCAACTTTCCACATATCAACGGTTTTTCCCTTCAGATCCGCCAAGGATTGAATCCCACTATCGGCACGAACCACCAGAACGGCGTAATAGTTGGAGCGAATCAAGCTGACCAGTGGTGTGGCTTGAGTGCGGGCATGGATAGTGACATATTCAGATGGGCCGGCCCAAACCAAATCCAGTTGATTGGTTTGCAATGCAGAGGCGGCCGTGAGCAAATCATCCATAGGAAAAAACTCAACGGAAGTTTCTAAAACGTCTTCCAAAGCCGCCCGAAACGGATCGTACTTTTCCTTTAATTCATCGATTCCCTGAACATCCGTAATTGCGAATCTAATTTTCTCAGGTAACTTGACAGTGGATACCCGCGAAGCCGTGGAGGTTGCACTACAGCCAGCAATAAAGAGACTGGAATACCACAGGAAATTGCGTCGTTTCATGGCATTTTGGGGACTATGCTAGATTGGCGGAACTCGGCTTAGAGTTCCCAGCCAACATAAAAAGTCACCAAAACATAAATAAGGTTTACTAAACTTATTTAATCTTATGCTTTGTTAGGACTTACGCAGCTAGACGATTTCTCGCGGGCAGCGCTCGCGAGAAATCGTTCAAAATCCAGAAAACTTATCGCAAGTGCGTAAGGTCTGCTGATTTTGGAAAGCCACAGGTATCGTTACAGACTTCCTGATTCCACGACTTTTTCGAGATACTGGCTTTCTAGCAAAAACGCGCCGCGCCCAAACCGAACGCCCCAATAGCCACCGGGGCGGCGATCTAGCACAATGCCTTCTTCTCCAACCTTAATCAGGTCGGGTGGACGCAACATGGGCATGGGTTCTGCGGTTTTGAGGTAGGCTGGCAGGGCGATCGCCCGCACCCGATCGCCCACCTGAAACACCTTCTCCTCCGTTCCATCCAGTTCTGCCATTGCTTCACCCTCGTTCAGGGAACTTGCCAGATTTTTTCATGATACTGGCTCGGTTCCGCATAGGGATCGATCATTTCGCCATGATGATGATGCCCATGCGTATGGCTGTGGGGATGCCCGTGGGCGTGGCTGGGTTCATGGTCATGCGTGTGGTCATGCGTGTGGTCATGCGTGTGATCCTGCGGATGGCTGTGTCTATGTGCATGATCTTGAGCATGATTTTGGGCATGATCTTGAGCATGATCTTGGGCATGTTCATGCGCGTGCCCGTGATCGTGCCCATGATCGTGCCTATAATTGTGTCCATGCGCGTGTGCATGTCCGCGATCGTGCCCGTGTGCATGGTCATGCCCGTGGACTGCGCCATTGCCGACAGCCGCCAGACGAAACTTGCACATTTCGCAATTCATCTGCACCTGCCCAAGCTGCGTTTCGATTTCGCGATCGCGCAATACAGAAAACAGCGTCCTGTGTAGACCCATCTCTGGCAGGCAGACCATCGAGATATCGGGAAACTGGGCCTGCTGTTGGGCAGTGATCATGGCAATTTTCTTGACCAGCACGCCCGTAAACAAAAAGTAGGGCAGCACGATAATCCGCCTGGGCTGATACAGACGGGCGCGGCGGAAGCCCTCTTCTAGCCGGGGATGGGTAATGCCGATAAAGCAGGTTTCGACGGTGTGATAGCCGCTGCCTTCCCAGAGAATTCGCGCCATTTTATACACGTCGCCGTTGGCATCGGGATCGCTAGCCCCGCGCCCCACAAACAGCAGCACTGTGTCTTCCCGCGCAATGCCCTGGGGGTTCCACTGCGGCTGGTCGAGTTCTGCGAGGCGCGATCGCCACAGATCCAAAATTCCTGGCGTAATGCCAAAATGCCGCCCATAGTGAAACGTGACTTGGGGATGGCGCTGGCGGGCGCGATCCAGTTCATTGGTCACGTCGAACTTGTTGTGTCGCGCCGCAAACAGCAGCACAGGCAGCACCGACAGATCGGTATAGCCCTTGGCAACGCACTCGTCTACGCCCTGCTGAATCGACGGCTCCGTCAGTTCCAAAAAGCAGGGCACGACTGGACGCGAGAGATCCAACGCCTGATACGCCGCTGCAAAATCTAGCAAGCCCTGGCGACCATCGGCATCGCGGCTGCCGTGGCCCACCAGCAGCACCGGACGCTGCATCGGTAGCGGGGGAAGATCGATCTGGGGCGAATTTCCGAGGGCGATCGCCCCCTGCTCTGGCTCCAGAGGATACATCAGCGGCTGCGCTAGCGGCTCAGAGTTTGCAGCAATGGGTAAATTGGACTTTGAAGAAACGGGGTCAATAGAAAGGGTCATAAAAATCAAAACTCCGTTCCCGTGCGACGCGGGAGCTAGAGTGAAAAAGCAGCAGGCTGGCGTTCTGGCTGGGGAGCTTTGGATGATTTGGATGAATTGGTGTCTATCCAACGAAACACGCTCAAGCTCCCATCACAGTTGCGGCACAGCGCCGGACTCTCACCGGACTTTCCCACCCTGCGGCTGTTCACATGTGCCTAGCCATCTTACCCCAGGCGGGGAGTCGTGGAATGGGGGAGAGGGGGATTGGGATGTGTCCCAGGTCGGGGATGAGGTGATAATAGGAGGATCGCGGGATCGCGTCCTTCCCCGGATTGCGTTTTCAATTGCGTTTTTTTCAATGCGTTTTCAATTGCGTTTTCCCAATGTCCTTTCGCAAGCGCATCGCCTTTTACCTCGAAGATATCGACACGCCTACCGGAAAGGCGCTCAACCTGCTGATTACCGGGCTGGTGCTGCTGTCGGTGGCGATTTTTGTCGCGCAGACCTATCCGCTGTCGGAGGAGTGGCGGACGGTTTTGGGGGCGCTGGATCTGGCGCTGCTGCTGCTGTTTTCGCTGGAATATTTGCTGCGGCTGTGGTGTGCGGAAGATCGACTCAAGTTTGTGTTCAGCCTCTTTGGGCTGATTGATTTGATGGCGATTTTGCCATTTTTCTTGGGCGCAGTGGATATTCGGTTTATCCGCATTTTCCGCTGGTTTCGGATTTTGCGGCTGGCGCGATTTTTTGAAGGGCGAACGGTGTTTGGCTATGTCACGACGGAAGACAGCGCCATCGTTGCCCGCATTTTGTTCACGCTGTTTTCTATCGTGTTTGTCTATTCTGGGCTGATCTATCAGGTCGAACATCCGGTCAACCCGGAGCAATTCAACACGTTTTTTGACGCGATTTATTTCTCGATTTCGACCATTTCAACGGCGGGCTTGGGGGATGTGGTGCCGATTACCGATGGTGGGCGATCGCTCACCATTTTGATGCTGTTGACCGGAATTTTGTTTATTCCCTGGCAGTTGGGCGATTTGATCAAGCAGTTGGTTAAAACGGGCACTCGTGTCGCCGTGCAATGCTCAAATTGCGACCTGTCGGTGCATGACCCGGATGCCTTGTTTTGCAAAAACTGTGGGACGCGGCTGCCTGCAAAGCCAGCGTTTTTTCCGGGAGAGAGTGATACAAATCCAACCCAAGTGGAGAACGTGATCAAGTAGACTAGGGGGCAGTTTTATTTCTGGTTTTCCAGAGCGTTCTTGGTTTGCGCCCGTCGGTGTCCCCAAGAGCGTGCAGGTTCTTGTGCTAGTTCTATCGTGAGGAGCAAAAAGCAATGCAGCAGCGAGGGGTCACAGTTTGGTTTACCGGGCTGAGCGGCGCGGGCAAGACGACGATTCGCATGGCGGTGGAAAAGGAATTGCGCGATCGCGGCTTGGCGGTAGAGGTGCTGGACGGCGACATCGTGCGCCAGCATCTCACCAAGGGGCTAGGCTTTAGCAAAGAAGACCGGGACGAAAACATCCGCCGCATTGGGTTTGTGGCGCACCTGCTCAGCCGCAATGGCGTGATTGTGCTGGTGTCGGCGATTTCGCCCTATCGGGATGTGCGCGACGAAATGCGCGATCGCATCGGAGATTTCGTGGAAGTGTATGTCAACGCGCCGCTCAGCGTGTGCGAAGAGCGCGACGTGAAGGGCCTCTACAAAAAAGCACGGGCGGGCGAAATCAAGCAGTTCACAGGCATCGACGACCCCTACGAAGCGCCGCTGAATCCGGAGGTGGAATGCCGCACCGATCAAGAAACCCTAGAAGAGAGCGCCGCCAAGGTGCTGAATTTCCTGAAGCAGCAGGGATATCTGACTGGGCAGCCCGCGGCCTCGCTCAAACAGCAGTAAGGGGGCTAAGCAAGGGGACAGAAAGGGGACTAGAAAACCCTGAGCGACTGCGCTGCCTGAATGAGTCCTGGTACGGCCGCTGCGTCCCATCCCATCTCGGCACGGCGGCCCGTCAGCAGGATCATCCGCAGACTGTAGGACTGGGGAAACCCTTCGACCTCCAGCCAGAGGCGATCGCTCTCCAGTTCACAGGCAATCCGCTCCTCTTCCATGAGTTCTGCCGCCATCTGGCTCATGGTTTCCGCCAGTTGCCCCGCCAGCCGACAAAAATCCTCCAGTTCCGCTGCGGTTAGCTCCAGCGCCCAGTCGTCGCCGCCAACGAGTCCAACAAATTCGGGCGCGTCTTCGTCCCAGCCAATTTGCCAGCCAGGGCCGCGTTTGAGGGTGCGAGGCATTGGGAGTGATATTGATTTTGGATTGACGATTTTGGATTTTGGATTGGCGATTGAATGGCAGCCAAGAATCTGCGGGGCTTCTCGCAATTTCGTTTGTAGCTCCGCTTGTATCAAGCCTCAAGCGTGCTGTCGGAATCGATGGGATGGGATGACGCAAGAAGAGGATAGGACTTGACGTGACCGATCTCTGGATCGCATCACCCCTTTGCATTTCATGCCGCTTATTCCGCTACTCTAATGGGCTGAACCACCAGAATATTTGTGCCGTCCAGCCGCCCCATCACGCGCACGGGCGTATCCACGGGCAGGTGTAGCTGTCGCCAAGGCAAATCTAGGCACGCTTTCCAGCGAATCCCTTCGTGCATGACCCAGCCCGTATAGCCGGGATAAATGGCTTCTTTTACAACGCCCTGGTCGCTGACGGGGCCCACGCCCAGTACGTCGGTGATGGGCAAAACCTCTTCTGGCAGCCAGGTGAGCGGGGCAGGCGTTGCCTCAATACCAGGAGCAGGCTTGGCTTCGGCGGAACTGGGGTCAGGGGTGGGGGCGCTATATTCGGGGCTGGTGCGCTCTGGCGCAGTCGGCGCAGTCGGTACAGTCGGCGCAGGTGGCATAGGTCGTACAGTCGGCGCGGTCGCAGTCGGCACAGCAGCAGGTGTAGGAACCGCCGCTGGCTGGGGCGAGGGCGCAGGGAATGGAGCAGCAGGCGGCGTGGGTTGGTCGGGCTGGGCTGCGGGTTGGCTCAGGTTTTGCATGGCGGTGGTTGATGGCGGTAGAGCATCCAAATGGGTAGAACTCGGAGTTCTCCATTCAGAATTCCCAGGAGTGGAACCCGGAATAGAAGCATCCCATAAAGTTTCCTCTGGGGAAATCTGTCGAGGATGGGAGAAAGCCTCGGCAAGGGGGAGGAGATGGGTTTCGGGCGGGGCCACGGCGAGGGGCGATCGCCCCCCAGGAGACGCTTGTACGGGTTCTCGGAAGGGATGCTCCTGTTCTCTATATCGCCCCTCTCGCGCCGGATTATGCTGGGGAGACGGGCTGGGCAGCGCGGCTTCGGCTGGGTTCCCAAACCGCTGCCCCGACCAGGCGGCTTGCAGCCCCATCCCTGGCTCGCCCAGCAACTCTGCCCAACTCGGCGGCATCTCGGCCCGGTTTTGAAAAATCACGGGCAGCCAACTGGCGCAGGGAAAATCGCGCTCCAGTTCTGCTAGACGCTGGCGGGCCTCCCGCACTGACAGATACAGCGGAGTGCCGCGAGAAAAGGCGCTGAGGAAGTATTTCAGAAATTCTTGGGCGATGCGATCTGGCACGGGTTCGCGCATAACGATGAGCTGGGGAATATGAAGCTGTCGCAGATCTTGCGCCAGGCCCAGCCCGTTGCAGGAGTTCAAAATTGCCAGCTTCAGGCCGCGCTGCACGGCTTTGTCGAGGCTGGCCCGAAAGTCGGCGATCGCCAAACTGTCGGTCTGATTGATAAAAATCCGCCCGCGATCGCCCCCCTGTGCGCCTGCACCCTCAACGCTTTCGCTATGCCCAGCGAAAAAGAGAATGTCCCAGGTTTGCTCAAATAGGCGATCGCTGATCTCTTGGCGCGACGGTTCTACCAGAAACCTCACCTCCGCCTGGGGCAGGCGTTCCAGCAAAGCGCGATCGGTGGCGACATCGATTCCGGCGCTGTTTCCTAAAATTGCCAAAATTCGCACCCGACCGCTGGGCGGCACAGCCAGCACCGGACGAGTGCGCTGGGCAGCAGGCGAGCTAAAGGCCAGTTCAGTATTGGGGTAGCGCTCAAAAAAGTCCCACAAGTGCCAGGGCAACTGCGCCAGCAGCGGATCGCGGGTGTGAATCAGCACGCGCACAGTGTCGTTGCGCTTGAGTTCGCAGAGCAAATCCTCTTTGATGGGGCGAAATTCCCTTGCGGCCAGCCAGTTCGACATTGCCCGCTGGAGATAGCTGGCCGCCGTGTGGCAGGCTTGGATGCACGACCAGACCGAACTGGTATAAGACACCTGTTTGGGGCGCAGGCGCGTCGGCACGGGCAACTGGCGATAGCAATACCGCCAGTAGTTGAAGTATTCCAGCAGGTGGGGCTGGGGCGGCAGCCGACCGGACGACTCTAGCTCCGGCTGCTTGCCGTCTTCGCCCACTTCCAGACCCACCTGCACGCCCGATGCCAGATCGCCGTCTAGTCTCAGCAGAACGAGTTTCGTCATGGCTATGCCTCCGGGGTAGGCGTAGGGGTTGGGGGTTGGGGGCTAAGGGGAGTTCGGAAAGGCTCAAATCAGGAAGGTTTCGACGTGGCGATCGCCCCCCAAGCTAATCACCACATCAAACGCCTCACCCGTCTGTCCCTCGAACTGGAGCGTGGCTCGACCGCTGCGGCTGGGCTGGGCCACCATCGACTCCTGGCCCTGCTGATCGACCACCCACAGTTGCAAGCCTGCGGGCAGATCGCCGCCATCACGGGCCGCGCAGATGACCGACAAATCAAACACGTCGGGCTGCTGCGTTGGGCAGATTTGCACAATCAGCGCCACCCACTCCAGCCGTCGGTCAAAATGGCGCACCTCGACGAATTTGCCACGGGCGACGGGCCGCGGGCCGCCAGCGGATGAAGGGGCGGCATAGGGCGATGCGTCGCGGCAAATCGTGCCCAGATGTCCCTGATCCCAAATGTCTGTCAGCGGCAGCCAGGACGCATCGAACTGTCCATTGCGCCAGCTCGCCAGATGCGTGATCGAGCGGGCGGGGAGGGGGAAGGAATGGTGAGACGGGGGCTGGAGCGATCGCCGCAGGTGATATTCCAGCACATCGCGCGGCGACAGCACGGGAATGCCCGCGCCCTCAAACTGTTCTGGGCGATGGGTGATCAGCCCGTCCATGCGATAGTGCAAGGCACAGGCGATTTCCTCTGCCGAGTCGTATTCAAAGGGCTGGCTATTAGCCCGCAGCCAGATATTGGCATCGCTCCGGCACACCGTTAGCATCCGCATCAGCACCTCTGCAAGAGTCAGCGCATGGCGAGCATCGCGCTGGTTCATAATGATGCAGAGCCGCTGATAGCCCAGTTCGGTGATGCAGCCGTGGATCTGCCGCTGCTGCAAGCATTGCCACAGAAAGCTGGCATAGTCGGCGCTGATGCTCGGACGGCTCAAAATCAGATCCACCAACAAATCTGCGTCTAGCATGTAGCACCGGGTACAGAGCGATTGGGGGGAGCGATTAGAAACCATGAAACTCTCTCCTGAGCGTGACGTGAGTAGCGGTGCAGACTCCTCAAGGGGTTTGGTGAGGGGGCTTATCTGAAGGGGCTTATCTAAAGACTCAGCCTGATGACTCAGCCTTATGATTTGGCGTTGGCCCCAGCCCCAAAACTCCTCCTGAAGACAGAGCAAACCGGGCGCGAGGGTCGGTCATCATCCACAAGGCGGCCGTTGCGCTAAACCGTCAGAACCAGGACGCGGGCAGTGCGATCGCCCGTTTAGCCGTGTGGACTCCCTCGACAAAGCGCAATTGATGGCGGGATTGATGGCGGGATTGATGACGAGATTGATATTGAAAAACGATATCTTTGACTCGAATGGGTTGATGATAGCATTATTTGCTTGTGTTCTGGGGCGGTTGACACAGCCGTTGAATTATTTGCTGAACTAGCTGAACTAAATGAACTTTTTGGACGGGCTGAGAATCTGGCTGGGGCACGGCCGCTAGCCGATGGAGCGGGGCTGCTGCTGCGTCGCCTCTGGAGCAGGCTCAGGAGCCGGACTGCCCATGAGTCGCTGTGCGTCGCTGAGGGATAGCGCATTGGGTTCTGCGAGTGGGGCAGGAGGGAGGGGGGCGATCGCCTCGGTTTCTGCGGCGGGGGGATGGGTCGGCGCAGGTGGTCGCATCAGGACTTGCGCCTCCTCCAGCGACAGCAGCGGCGCAGCAGTCGTCGCCGGGTCTTCGATCAGGTCTTTGAGATTGCAGTTCAGCGCATCGCACAGCCGGATCAGCTTGACAATCCAATCCAGGCCGCCGCGACCGCGTTCCCAGTTGGCAATGGTGGTTTCTGTTACACCGACTCGCTGCGAAAGCTGAAGCTGAGTGAGGCCAGCCGCTTTGCGAAGTTCCGCAATGCGAGAGCGGGGTTCTGGGGTGTGCATTCAGTCCTCCCAATCTAATGGTTCTAGAGGCTCAGCCTAACACAATTTTAGGTAATCCAAATTGTGTATTAAATATTGTATAAGATAATAAGCCTAAGATTGTCACCCTGCAAATTCTTAGGCTAAGCTATTTATAGTTTCCACCAATCGGCTTTGGGAGCAGCAGACTGGCAGGCAACTAACCGATCGCTAGACCGATCGCTAGAAATCACTAGAGCTAGAAATCACTAGAGATCGCTAGACCGATTGCTGAATCGCTCAATCACTCGATTGCCAAAATTTTCTGCAATTTTCTGCCAAATTTTTCGGGGGGAACTGAAAATCATGCTGATTTTGCCAGACGACCACAACGACGATTTCCGCAGCGACTATCGCCGCCTAGTCAAGCTTTCCGACCGGGAAGCCTTTGACCCCAACACGGGCGATCGCTATCGCATCGAACACCAAGACCCGGCGGGCGGCCCTGGCGGCGGCTTCATTCTGGCGATTTTGCTGGGAGTGCTGCTGTGGCTGGTGGTGAATACGGGCGGGGTCCAAACGCCTCGACCGCAGCCCACGCCCGAACGGATTTACCCAATCCAGCCGATGCGGCCGATTGGATAATCCGGCGGCCCCTCTCCGAACGGCGGGTTGCGTGAGCGAGTCCGCGCAGCCCGCCCCCTCTTGCCCAACGATTCCAAACAGCCTTTACAATCCAAAACAGCTAGGACTTACGCGAATAGACCCAAAATCCAGAACACTTATCGCAAGCGCAAGGTGCAACTTTGCCAATTCCCCCTCACTCTAAATTCCTCTCCCAGAGCGGGAAAGGGACTTCAAGCCTCTCTTGCTCCCCTTCTCCCAATTCGAGAGAAGGGGTTGGGGGATGAGGGCAGATTAAAAGCTGTGCGTCGCGTTCTCGCAAGTGCGTAGGTTCTGACAGTTTCCTTTTCTCTTGCAGGCAGGCCAATGGCTCAGGGCGAGGATTTCAGCCAGGATCGACTTAAGCTCCTCTTCATTCGCCATGCCGAGTCGGTGGGCAATGTGGAGCGGCGGATGCAAGGCCATGCCGACTATGAGCTAACGGCACGCGGCCGGCAGCAGGCACGGCAACTGGCAGAACGCCTGTGGGCAAAGGGACAGCCGCCCTCGAAGGTCTACAGCAGCCCCCTCAAGCGGGCAGCGCAAACGGCAGAAATTTTGCTGGCTCAGAGAACGAGCGAACCAGTTCCGCATCCAATTTCTATTCCGACGATTGAACCGACGATTGAATACGCTGAGGAACTGCTGGAATTTCAAAACGGCATTTTCAAAGGGCTGACCTGGGACGAGGCGCAGGAGCGATATCCCGAACTCTGCGCTGATCTGGAAGCTTCGCCCGACTGGATTCCCGCACCAGGAGCCGAAACCCTGCAAGATGGGCGCGATCGCGCTGAGCGGTTTATCCAGCGGGTCTTGGCGACGCATCGCAACGGCGAGACGCTGTGGATCGTCACCCATAGCTGGATCTTGCAGCATCTCATTGCGGCGATGCTAGGGAGCGATCGCACTTGGCATTGCTCTACAAAAAATACGGCTGTGTTCGAGTTTTGGCTAGAGCGATCGCGCTGGACACTCCCCTCCAACAATCCCAACCGCTGGAACAGCGACCTCTGGCATATTCGTCGATTTAACGACACCAGCCATTTGCGAGAGTTATAGCTGCCCAGCAAACCCAGCAGACTGCCCAAAAACAGGTCGAAAACAGTAGGACTGACGCAGTTGGACGATTTCTCGCGGGCTGCGCCCGCGAGAAATCGTCCGAAACCCAGCAAACTTGCCGCAAGTGCGTAAGTCCTAAACAGGTCGAAAACAGGTCAAAATTGGGCGCTGTTTATCCTTTGCGATAAATTTCTCAGGATGCGCTAATCTTACGCTAGTCTTAAGAATCACTAAAATCACTGGAAACGCCATCAGGCTGCTGCCAAGCGATTATGGTAGACCCCATCGACGATATCGAGCGTCAGGCACGCCAAGGAAGCGTGTCGGCGATTATTCAGGTGCTAAACGAACGGCTGGCGGATGCTGGCGTGCGGACTCGGGCGGTGCTGGACCACGGCGTGCTTCAGCTTTTGTGCGAGGCGGAGACGCTGGAACAGTTGGAACAGCAGTCGCTCGTTGAAGATGTCCGCTATATCTTGGAGCGGCTCAGCCCCAATGGCATTCGTCGTGTCAATATCAACAGCCGTATTGTGCGAGAGCAGCAGCTTCTCTGGCTTGAGGATATCCAGCGCGACCCCAAAAAACAACTCCTCTGGTCGCAAGAAATTACCCTGCCCCAGCCCAACCCGCTCCAGCGCATGGTCGAAGACTGGCGCTATAACCGAATGCTCGACATTGCCAAACCTGCGGCCCAATCCCCCACCGAGGCACGCGCCAAGAAACAGTTTTGGCGGGGCATTCTGATTGGCGGGCTGAGCCTGGGGGTGCTGGCGCTGCTGGTGGGCTGGGCCCTGGCCGACTGGCTGGGCATTTCTCTTCCCAAACCAATGGAGCAGGTCGTCGCGCCGGCCTCGCCAGTGGAGTCGTCCCCGTCTCCTGCGCCTGCCCCCACGCCTGATCCCTTTGTCCAGGCGGTGCGGCTGGCAGAGGCGGCCGTGCGCGATGGGCAAACGGCGCAAACCTCGGCCGACTGGCTAGACCTGGCCAGCCGATGGCAGCGAGCCTCCGATCTCATGGCCCAAGTTCCTGCCACCGACAGCCGCTATACCACTGCCCAAAACCGCGTCGTGCTTTACCGGGAAAACAGCAGCGCCGCACTGCAACAGGCGGATCGACTGCGGCAAGGCGGCGGCAATTAGCCTGCAACCGGGCGCTGGGCGATCGCCCGCTTTCGAGCAAGGCCTAGCGTGAGAGAGCATCTTTTCTGCAACTTTTCTGCAACACACTTTCCACGAAACTCTTTCCACGAAACTCTTTCCACGAAATTCTGAAACTCTATGGCGATTCGGATTGGGAACGGCTACGACATTCATCGACTGGTGGGCGATCGCCCCCTCATCTTGGGCGGCGTTAAGATAGACCATGAACTGGGGCTGCTGGGCCACAGCGATGCCGACGTGCTAACCCACGCCATCATGGACGCGATGCTGGGAGCGCTCAGCCTGGGCGATATTGGGCACTATTTTCCACCCACCGACCCGCAGTGGGCCGGAGCCGATAGCCTGAAGCTGCTGGAACAAGTCCACGCGCTAATTCAGTCACAAGGTTGGCAGATCGGAAATATCGATTCTGTCATCGTGGCAGAACGGCCCAAACTGAAGCCGCATATTAAAACGATGCGCGATCGCCTCGCCACCACCCTCCAACTCGCCCCGGATCAAATTGGCATCAAAGCCACCACCAACGAAAAGCTGGGCCCCGTCGGACGAGAAGAAGGGATCGCGGCCTACGCAGTGGCGCTGCTGATGCGAGCATGATGGAATCCTCCAAACCGTCTCCTGTCACCCCCTCACCCCAAAATCTCGTTACCTACCCTTTCCAGACCATGGCCCACGAACCTCCCCAGCGCCTCAAGCAAAAGCTCCTCTTTCAGGGACGCAAGTTCAACTTTGAGGTGAGCCGCCTGCGCCTGCCAAACGGAGCCGAGGGCGATTGGGAGTGTGTGCGGCATCCGGGCGGGGCCGTGGCCGTGCCCATGACGGCAGAAGGCAAGCTGGTGCTGGTGCGGCAATATCGCTTTGCAGCATCGCGGCGACTGCTGGAGTTTCCCGCAGGCACGATTGAGAAAGACGAAGACCCGCTGACCACTGCCCAGCGCGAAATCCAGGAAGAGACAGGCTACAAAGCCAGCCAGTGGCACAAACTGGGGCAGTTTTTCCTGGCTCCG
This sequence comes from Thermoleptolyngbya oregonensis NK1-22, assembly GCF_032705245.1. Classification (GTDB taxonomy): domain Bacteria; phylum Cyanobacteriota; class Cyanobacteriia; order Elainellales; family Elainellaceae; genus Thermoleptolyngbya; species Thermoleptolyngbya sichuanensis. The sequence goes on along the minus strand of NZ_CP053540.1, from coordinate 3,562,325 downwards.
GGCTATTCCGACGAGATTATCTATACCTACCTGGCGACGGAGTTGGAGAAGCTAGACACGCCGCCGGGATTGGATGAAGATGAGGATCTGGAAACCCTCTTGTTGACCCCGCAGGAGCTAGAGCAAGCCATCCTAGACGGGGAAGCGGTGGATTCCAAGTCGATTTCCAGCCTGCTGCTGTTGCGCTCCTACTTACAGGCCCGGCAGTTGGGCTGAGGTTGATTTTGGATTTTAGATTGGCAATTTTAGATTGGCTTTTAGATGGCGAGTCTAGGAGGCTGCAAGGCTTCTCGTGATTTCATTTGGAGCGCCATTTGAAAGACTTGAATATAAGCGCCTCGTTCATGACCAGGGCGTGGCTCTGTCCAGATTTCTGCAACCTAAAACCTGATTTCTCTTCATCATGAGTCGCCGCCTGATTTCCTCCGGTTCCTTTTTTGAACGTGAAGTCGCCTATTCTCGCGTTGTGGTGGAGGGCGATTGGGCGTTTGTGTCGGGCACCACAGGCTACGACTATCGCACCATGACGATTGCAGACGACGTAGTAGAGCAGGCAGAGCAAACCCTGAAAAATATCAGCACCGCCCTAGACGAAGCCGGATTTTCCCTGGCAGATGTGGTGCGCGTTCGCTATATCGTGCCCAACCGAGAAGACTTTGAACCCTGCTGGCCCGTGCTGCGAAAATACTTCGGAGAGATCCGCCCCGCTTCGACGATGATCGTGGCGGGATTAGCCGATTTGAACATGCGAATAGAAATCGAAGTGACGGCCTATCGCCCTTCCTGACCTGTGATTAGGGAACTTGGGGATGCGGTGTGCTGTGTTGTGGAAGGAGAAGACGTGGGGTGGCTGGCACAGGACAATTGACGGGGGCGATCGCATCCAGTACAATCGTCCATCAAGCTGTAATTCGATTCCTATCAGTGCAGCTTGCCTTTCCCCCGAAATTTTGGTCGTTTAGTCACCTACGGCATTGGCAGGTGTTCGCTGCACCTACCAACGCCTGACCCCTCGACAGCGCGTGCCTGTCTCAGGGCTGCGTCCATTGTAGGCCGCCCTGTCCCAGCGCATCACGTCCGTGGGCGGCCAACATTTCGGGGTTTCCTACCCACTCGTTTCCTGGAGGAAACCCCAAATGCTGAAAATTCAATACACCTGGTCGTCCCCAATCTCGGAGGCGACCCAGTTTTCGCTACCCCCGCTCACCTGCGAACTACCCCACCGTCGTCGCCTGCGCCACTGCATCATCGGCCTCCCCGAAGACGCACAGATGGCGATTGACCGTCTGCACCTGCTCCGCTACGCCGAACGCTTCGAGTGGACGAACGCCCTGGATTTCCCACCCCACGGCATCGTCCTCGACGGTCGCCCCGGCGAAGTGCTGCGCTACCTGCACCGCGACATCCGCAGCAACCCTGGCGCAACCGAGTAAGAACAGATAAGAGCGATTTTGGGTTTTGGATTTTAGCAGGGCATCCCTTCAATCCAAAATCCAAAATCCCCACTCCAAAATCCACAATCTCTCAGCCTCGCTTGTCTAAAGCCTTTGTGAACCCATCTGCCTAACTCCCCAAAACAGGGGTATTATGCAGACAACTGTCAGCCTATTTCCCCAATTTGGGATCTTAGACAGACAATCGTCAGCCTATTTCCCCGATTTGGGATCTTAGACAGACGGCTGTCAGCCTAATTCCCCTCCTGGGGGTAGATAGGCAGACGGAATCAGTCTAATTAGTAGTTAGCTGGCTCCACTTAAAGTCTTTGAGATTGCTTTAAGAACACATTGTGTACTCTACTTGTCTATACCATCAGGTTGGGTTATTTATTTAATTTTAATGGAGTTTCAATCGCATAAAAACTGAGCAAGCGGGATCAGCGATGTCGAGACCGCACGCAAGCACGTAGTTAAATTTCGATTGGAACGTTTACTAGGGTAAAATAGCTTTGCGGTAAGCTGTTGGTGTTACTCCAACAGTTTGCTGAAACTGGCGAGTAAAGTGGCTAGGACTGATAAACCCACATTGCAACCCTACTTCTAAAATGCTCAAGTGGGGTTGCTGAAGTAATATTTTTGCCCTTTCAATGCGCTGCTGGCGAACATACTGAAATGGGGCGATTCCCATTGTTTGTCGAAACAGGCGGCAGAAGTAGTACTGACTCATCCCAGCAATGTTGGCTAAATCTTGCAAGCTAATAGAGTGTTGCAGATGGGCATCGATGTATTCCAACACAGGGATTAGTCTGTATCGAGGTATGCCGCCGGTATAAACCAGCAACCGAGGTGGCCGCGTTACGTACTGCTTGAACAAATGAACGATCAAAGCAGTGGCGAGAGAATCTCCATAGATAGGCCCGATGGGATGACCAGACTCTGTATCGGACTTGAGTAGGTGTAAAATCTGGCTGATGAAGGCATCGCCATCGTGCAACCAGCAAAAGTTGAGTTCGAGGCGATCGCACCCCACCGCCTCATGGGCCACTGTCCCCAATAAAGAAGGGTCTAACGCCAGCACAATCGCCTGCGATCGACTCTGCCAGCGCGAGGCATAAGGTACGCTAGCCGGAATGATGGAGAGAGTACCTCTAGGAGCCATTTCTGAACGATGGCGACCGTCAATCCACCGTTCTCCGTGCCACGGGCCAAGCAGCACGCCGATGTGATGGTGGGAGGCACAACATTCGGGGAACTCCCAGGGAGGAGCGTCATGGTGTTCCAACACTAACCCCCGCCAGTGCCCTTGACTGAGCAGCAACGGCGGGGATGGTAATAGTTTGTCGTACTCAAGCCCTCGATGATAATCGAGCAAGGCAGGCGACTTCGGCATGATGGATAGCTTAGAGGTGCAAATAACTTTCTCAAATATACGCAATGTGTAACTTTGCCGATCCCCCTCACCCTAAATCCCTCTCCCAGAGCGGGAGAGGGATTTCATCGAGCCTCTCTTGCTCCCCTTCTCCCAGTTTGGGAGAAGGGGTTGGGGGATGAGGGCAGATTAAAAGTTGCACATCGCATAAATATTCTATTTTCCACCATGCTCTTCAACCGTTTTGTCAAAGACAAAAGGCAACTGAAGACAAGTTTGAGCAAGCCTTGGCAAGACAACGCGAAAGGTAGTAGTTAGGATAGAGAAGCTGTTGGGAATCGATAGCAGTGGCTGGCTGAATTGCTCTATACCAGCAAGCAACTCTGCCAGACAACAAAGACATCGACCAGGGAGTTGTGACATTGAGGTGCCATGACTGAACCGTTTCCGTTTTATCAGGGGTATGACCGCTATCGTGCTCGATATCCCAAGGCCGCGATCGCACAGATTCTTTCCAGTGTAACCGCCAATCCTATCGTTGCTGCTGACATTGGTGCTGGGACAGGCATTGGCTCCCGGCAACTGGCAGACCAGGGGGTGCAGGTGATTGCGGTGGAACCGGGGGCTGAGATGCGGAATGGTGCAGTTCCCTATGATGGTGTGAACTTTGTGGAAGGGATTGCTGAGCAGGTGCCGCTGGAAACGGCATCGGTCGATTTAGTCACCGCCTTCCAGGCGTTTCACTGGTTTGATTTTGCCCAAAGCCTGAAGGAATTCCACCGCATCCTCAAGCCTGATGGCCGTTTGGCTCTGGTCTGGAACTTCTGGAACCAGCAGGATACGGTTTCTCATGCCTACACCAAAAGCCTCTACCAGGCATCCAAACCGGCAGATAAGTATTTGAAACCAGCCGAAAAGCTCTCCCTTAAGGGCGGATTTAATACCCTCCGCTACCAGCTATTCTGGTATGGCGTTTACTTACCCTACTTTAAGAATCTGCGGCGTTACATCTTCACCTTTGAGCAGTTTCTAGATCTGGAGGGTCTGATTGGACTGGCTCGTAGTCAGGGGTCTACGCCACAATCGGGGGTGGAGTTGGCCAGGCTGGAGGCAAAGCTTGCGGAGTTATACGATCGCTACGCTACTTCCCAGGGCCAAGTGCGCCTACGCTACGAAACCCACCTTTATCTGGCTCATAAGAACTGATGTCGAGGCAGGTAGATGATGGAAGAAATCACGATTCCCGAACCGCTCTGGTCACTGCTGCGCTGCTGCGAGGTGAACTGTGTAGCTGCCTGCTGCGGTCTAGATGCCTTTGACTTCAGCCCCGCACATGTCCAGAAATGGATGGATCAAACCGATGCTCAAACCCTAAACCAAGCGCGTGACCAATTGCAGGTTTTAGTCCACTACATGGTTGACAAAACCTGTACCTATTCCTCTGAGCAACTCAACTTTTGGGGCGACTATTCCACCTGGAAACGTTTATTCAACCAATGGGAGACTTTAATGATGCCGTTAGATCAAGCCATTCCTATCCTGCTTTCACGGGATATTCCTAGAAGTGTTGACTTCTATCAAAAGCTAGGGTTTGAGAGTCGTTATCCAGTCAATACAACTACCGATTACGTCATTCTATGCCGGGGTTCACTAGAAATTCATCTCTCTTTCTTTCCAGACATTGTGCCTTCAGAGTCGCATCTGGCCTGCTATTTACGAGTTGCCCAAGTGGATGAATTATTTCAAGCATTTCAAGCCTTAAAACTACCTGCGGCAGGCATTCCTCGCCTCGGTTCCTTAGAAGACAAATCCTGGGGAATGCGGGAATTTTACATCGTTGATCCGGATGGAAACTTACTAAAAATAGGGCAGGTGATTGCAGAGTGAAAGCCATCCTAATTGTTCTGGGGAATCCTCCCAATCCCGATGGCAGCGTGAGTCGAATCCTTCAATCCAGGTTAGATTTGGCGATCGCGCTCTATCACACAGGTAAGGTTCACAAACTGATTCTGACCGGAGGTGCTGTTTACAATCAACATATAGAAGCAAAAATCATGGAAAAATATTGTCTGGAACAAGGAGTTAAGGCAATCGATATATATGTCGAATGTTTATCAAGAAATACTTACGAAAATGCACTATATTCTGCACCTATAGTTCATTCTAACAGTCAACATCCAGTCATCGTGATCACTTCTCATTTTCATCGACTCCGAACAACAATCATCTTTCAGCATTACTTTAAACACTTTCAGATTTTGACTCCTCCATTGATATGGACTGACTTTATCAGAACTTTGCATCTTTATCTTTGGGAAATCTATTTGACAACAAAGTTACTGGCTCTAGGTGATGACAGACTGGCGAGAAAGTCCATTTCTCCTTAAACAACTTAGGATCAGCATTCAGGGAAATGACAAACTATCGACTAGAGGATTTAGGCTGTGGTGAAGCGCTCCGTGCAATCCTGCGGGAAGAGATTTCAGACGCAGAAATTGCAGCGATTGAATCTACCATCCGGCCCTTCGTTGCTATCGAAGCTACGGTTTCTGGAAGCAATTCACCCCTACCCTGGGAAAGCCGATTTGGTGGAAGACCTTATCTTCCCACAGGAACTGACTATCCTCACATTGACGGCAAACCAGCACCCTTGCTAGCCCAGATCAATTTCGCCGAGGTGCCTCCACTAGACGGGTTCCCCACGTCAGGAATCTTGCAGTTTTATGTGGTGGATAAGCCAATCTGGGAATGGAACCATTCCTGGTTTGCTACAGCAGACCGGGCATCCATGTCCTATGGAGAACTCATGGAACTGGCAGGAGCAAAAGTTCTCTTTTTCCCAGACCCTATCCTCTTGGTTGAAGCGGTGACCACTGACTTCAGGTTTCTCCCCTCGTTTGAGCATTCGCTCGTACCGGAGAGACTTGATCTCCGCTTTCAAATCAAACTTGCACCAATGGATGCAGGCGGTTTAAACACCTGGGTCGAAACATTGAGAGAAAGCGAATTCTTTGCTGAAAACTATGACTATGCGCTTAGAGAACTTAGCGATCGCACTAGCAATGATGCGTTGCTAGAAGAAGCCGCACACCTTCTGTATGGTGATGGACACCGTTTGGGTGGCTATCCTGCCTTTAGCCAATCTGATCCTCGCGCCCAACTGTTTCCGCTAGCTTTTGGTGAAAGCTTTCCGCCCTATGATTTGCTGTTCCGGATGGTGGGTCAACCGGGAGTGAATCTACATGATTCAATTCTTTATTTCTTGATTCCACCTGCTGATTTGCAAAGCAGAAATTTTTCTAACGTTCTGTTTTATAGCGATCGCTAGTGAACTCAATTCATGAACCCAACCTCAGGAGTCCAGAATGAACCCAAATCCTCAGGCCACATTTTCGGGAGGCAGTAATATTGCCCTTAAAATTCCTCGATTTCGGTTTGCAGAAACCGTTGCTTTTTATCGCGATACATTGCGATTACCTTACCTGGGACAACGGGACACCTCCTATGTATTTCAGTTTGGAACGATGCGACTGTGGTTGGATGAAGTGCCCCACTACAGCCAGACAGATATCTGGTTGGAGCTATCCACCGATGACGTGGAGGGGGCAGTAGCCCATCTGACGGCAGCCCAAACCCCAGTTCGTGATGAATTGGAACCCCTTGGCGACTTTCGCGGCCACTGGATCTCGGACCCGGCAGGGGTCGTGCATCTCCTTTCCCACAATGAGGAGGTGCAACTGGTATGAGTGACGCTTTGCCGCAGTACTCAAGTGCTGAGGACTATTATCAGGCCGGGTTAGCAGCGTTAGAAAATGGGTCTACCCACCAGGATGCGATCGCCCTGTTTCAGCAGGCGGTTGAGCTGGATCCCGAACACCTGGATGCCTGGTACGCGCTAGCCAAACAGCAGCAAGAAACCGCAAACTATGCTGAAGCGTTGGCTGCCTGCGATCGCATCCTCGCCCTAAACCCAGACCATAGCCAAGCCTGGGCGTGCCGAGCGGCAGCACTGCATGACCTCCAACGGTTTGCAGAAGCCATCGACAGCTACGAACGGGCACTGGCAGGGTTTGCCGATTTGCCGGATGTTGAGTTGTTGGACCACTGTAGTCTGTGGGCAAACCGGGGGAGTCTCTTGGCTCACCTAGGACGACCAGAAGACGCGATCGCCAGCTATGACGAGGCGATCGCCCTTTTAGAGGCAGAAGACGATCCAGAAAACGACCAGGCATTAGGGTCTTATTACGGAGACAAGGGCAACATTCTTTTCAGCCTGGAGCGATATGCAGAGGCCATTGATACCTACAACCAAGCGATCTTTCTGGAGGCAACCGCCCAGGAAAATCACAATAAAGCCTATGTCCGTTTAGGGCGAGAACAGGAACTTCTAGATGCCTATGATCAGCAGCTTAGCGAATTTCCTGAAGCTGATAATAGCCCTAACCAATATGGCGAAACTCCAGATTGGATCTGGAGACAAAAAGGCGATGTTTTGATGCAAGCCGAGCGCTATGAAGAAGCACTGGTCGCCTATCAAAAAGCCTTTGAATTGAACCCCGATTGGCATGATTTAGCTATTAATGATGCCTTAGGAAAGTTGAATTATCCAGAGCATGAAGTCTTTGCGCGGCTATTGGAAAACTATGAGCGGGCTTTAGGAAACTATCCAGATAATGCCCAACTCTGGTACAAACGAGCGATGTTGCTCAGCACGCAACCTAATCAAGCAGAAGCAGCGCTAGAAAGTTACGATCGTTCTTTAGCCATTGATCCTGGTGATGTGGGTTGCTGGTATAACCGGGCATTGCTGTTAACCAAGCTGCAACGATTGGAAGACGCTGTCATCAGCTATGAACGGGCGTTGGCGATCGACCCCGATAATGAGAGCTGCTGGCACAACCAGGCCCTGCTTTTAGAACAATTAGGGCGATATGAGGCAGCCTTGAACAGCTACGACAGACTCCTCGACATTTACTCGCGCACCGAACCGCCTAAAGCGGCTTCCTGGATACGCGATAAACAAACTGAACTGCTGAGACGGATCGAACGCAGGGAGGAGCATTCATGAACCCGCAACCACCCGCCTACCCCATCCTGCTGAGCCGCAGCATGGAAGAGCTACATTTCAAAACTCAGGCGCAGGAACAATTCTGGCTACTGGGACAATGCAACTGGGAGGTAGACCAGGAGCAAGGCAGCATCCGGTTCACTAACCCCAGAGGCCAGATCATCACCGCTCCAGTGCAAATCATCGGCACCTACAACACCCTGGACGGCACCTGGCTCTGGGGGTGGGATCATCCCGCTGTAGTACCCGCCCTCCAGCACCATGCCCGCGCCCTGCGGGACTACGGTGCAGCCCAGGGCGTAGACCGATTGACCACGCGCAAACTGCACTGTTCAGAACCGGAGGCATGGGAACTCACTGCCCTTGCCTGTTGCCTCTGCCATGCCGAGGGTGCCTATTGTGGTCCGGCTGGCACCACCCTCGTTTTCATGACCTTTGGCAAAACCACCCTCAGTCCAGGGAATGGATAGGTATACCCAGTCAAGGAGAGGCGTTTCATGATCTGGTTTATCAGTCTGGTTGGGCTGTTGCTGCTGATTGGTGTGGTAAATGCCATCAAATTTGAGTGGAACCACTCGGAACCTGACCCATTGGCTCAATCAAGACAGCGTTGGCGGCAACAACGCGATCGCACTCAGCGCATTCTGACTCAAGGCAGTCCCCAATCCCTGGAGGAGTACCTGGAAATTTTCCCCGATGCCTGCCCTCGTTGCGGCGGACGTCATCTTTACGAAAGCCTTGCTATTCGACGGTCTTTTATCACCCCACTGCTCAGAAACCGCAAACCAAAGCGCTCCTGGGTTTGTACTCGTTGCGGACACAACAATTTCGCTAACAAACCTGTACAACCTTTGCAAAACCTCCGGTTGGTCACTTCTCCATATCTGCCGGCAGAAGCAGCCCAAGCCATCCCGGAGTGGCCCTGGGAGCATCCCCCGGTGGTTCCGGTTTATCTGCACAACGACAACGCGACGACGATGGAATTTGTCGTGGAAGTGCTGGAGCAGGTGTTTGAACTGCCGAAGGATCTGGCGATTCCATGTATGATTTATACCCACCAACTGGGGCGAAATTTTGTCATTGCCCTGCCCTTTGAGGAAGCTCAGGAGAAAGTTGCGATCGCTCACCAGCGTAGTGCAGCAAAAAACTATCCCCTGCACTTTACTGTTGAAAATAAGTGGACATGAAATATAAATTCATGAGAATGCCCAGGATGTCGTCTGTTGAGGCAATGGTTGGGGTGTTATCTGTGGTTGCAGAAGCACCCAGAAGATAGTCGGTGAGGGCAGTAGCGAAGAGCGACCCTTGCGGGATCTGCAAAGCAGCACAGTCATTGCAAAAACGCTTAGGAGGCGACTGGTGAGCTATTGGGGGGCAATCGGTAAGTTCAGCTACACTAAGAGTCAAACTCCTTTAACTCATTTCTCCAGTGCTTGCCCATGAAAATCACCCTCAATCTTGACGAAACCCTTGTGAACGAAGCACTCCAACTCACTAACGTTGCTACTCAGGAAGAACTCATCAACCTTGCGCTGCAAGAACTGGTGCGATCGCGCCGTAGGAAAAACCTGCTCGATTTGGCAGGAAAAATTCAGTTTGCCACGGATTTTGATTACAAAGCTCTGCGCGAAACTCGTCATGTTGCTGATTGATACCTCTGTTTGGATCAGCGTCTTCCGCGATCGTAGTGGTCAGGTTCGCCAGCAGCTTGAAGCTCTGATTGCCAATCGAGAAGTTTTACTCACTCGATTCACCCAGCTTGAACTGCTTCAAGGTAGCTTGAACGACCAAGAATGGGATCTCCTTTCCACTTACCTCGAAACACAAAATTATGCTGAGCTGACTAATCAGTCTTGGCAAGCAGCAGCCCGCATCTACTTTGATCTACGCCGCCAAGGACTTACCGTTCGCAGCCCAATCGATTGCTGTATTGCTCAAGCAGCACTGGAAAACAATTTGCTTCTGATTCACAATGATCGTGACTTTGAAACCATTGCCCAAGTGCGTCCCCTTCAAAATCTTCGTTTTCAGCCTTGAACCCTCTTCGTAGTTAGAGGTGATCGGTGGGGTAAGCCAGCTAACACTGCGTTGGTGCGGACGGTACAGAGGTTATTGGTGGGAGTTCAAGCCTGTCTGCCGCCGCACAACTTCATCGTTAGCCTGCTACGCACCTGTTCGTGGAGACGGTACACCACTCATATCTATCGGCGTTCCATCACCGTGTAGTTCTCTCGTTCGGCATTGTGACATCAGTTCTTTGTGTGTGTCGCATGGCACCGCGCAGTCTGCGGGTTGAGGAGCGAGAATCATCTGTGAAGGAGCAAGGATGGCTGGTTGAGACGGTGGTTGCCATCTTGTTTATGTGTGGTAAAGCACCGCGAGGGTGATCTGTTGAGGCAGAAGTGGTTTCAGTCTAAACTGGAGGTGGCGTTTTTTTGGCATGGGGACAGTCTGCAAGCGCAAGGCTAACAACGCTGTTGCAACGGACTGCTGGTTGTTGCTCGTGGGGTGGCGAAGTTGGTTTGCAGCCGCTGAACAGCACCGTTATGCCGCTTAGTCCTTGGTTGGGACACAGCCGAAAGATTTTCTAGAGGTGTTGAGGATAGGGCGCTATAGGGTTAGTGGTGCAAGAGCTAAAGATGGTTGTTCAGGGGTATCAGCCATTGAGCATTAGTGTTATCTAGAACACAGTTTGAGCGATGAGTATTGAGGGTTAATGCATTAGTTTGTAATGCTCCCGTATCACACGGTTGTCGTTTCATAACGCAATGTTGCAAAATAAGAGAAATTCGGTTTGCTAAGTGATTTTTTACACCCTCACCCTTGCGCTTATGTCAGAAGATTCCCAGCGTAATTCTGCTTTCAATGCTGCTGCGAGTTCAAAAGTTCACAACGCTCAACTAGATGATATCGGCAAGTACACACCAGAAAAGTTAGGACATCTGTACAGAGGTGGTATACGTACTGGTGCGGGGCGAACTGAAGCCCAAGCTCAACAAATGTTGGACAAAATTCCACCCTCTCAAAGGGCTGGAGTTGATGGTCAATCTGCTGCTGCTAAAGTCAAAGAATATTTAGCTGATAAGGATGCTAGTCATATAAAACCCCACAGTAAAGGTGGCTCAAGTCATCCAGACAATATCAAATGGGAAAGTAAAACTGCTAATCGCGCTCGTGGCGATCAACACATGACACGCCAAGAGCAAAGACAACTCAATATCAAAGCACAAATTGATAATCTACGTGGAGCATTAAAAGCTGGTATCGAAGCTGCACCCAAAGGGGCGGTAATTGGTGCAGTAACGACGGCTCCTTTCTCTCTGCTCAGAAATGCGCTGCGAGTTGTACGAGGTGAAATGTCGGCTCAAGACGCTGCTCTAGAAACTGTAAAAGAAACCGCTATTGGTGGGGGAGTGGGAGCTGCGACAGCGTTCACAGTTACAACGGTTGCAGCCGCTTGTCCTCCTGTTGCCCTTGCACTAACAGCTATGTCGCCAGTTTTACTCGCCGCTGGTGGTGCCGGAATGGTCTATGAGTTTTTCAAGATTCTTGATGACCACAAGCAACAAGTTAAAGAGTATTATGCATCTCTGACGCAGAGGGATCTGCAATATCTCCAGGATATTGAGAATGAACTTCTATATGAACACTCTAAAAATTTAGAGTTTCTGAATGTGTCTGAAGCATTAAATGCTGAGATTACGCACAGACCTATCGAGTCTGGTGTGGAAGGTGCATTAAAGCGATATCTTGAGTCTGCTGCAATTGCTAAATCGTTGGGAGCTACTCCAATCGTTAACAAACAATTGCCCGGTTCCCAAAAATCTTTGCCCTCGGCTTAACAATTTCAGAATTGGTGAATACTTATGTTTTTTCTGCTTCCTTTAGTCGGTGTGGCAGTTGGTGCAGCAGTTGGTGCTCTTGTTACTCATGCTAGCGGTGAGAAAGATAGACAATCAGCAGAGCATCATAGAAAAGTTGCTAATGATCTCACTAACAAATTCTCAAATTTAGAGAAAAGATATAACGAATATGCTGGTAAAAGCAAGAGTCAAATCGATGAATTGACTAAGCAGCACGCTTTAGATGAAGCAGAGAAAGACCTTCTGCGCTTAGCTATCAGATTGCAGCAGAGCTTGTATATGCTTATGTGGGATATAGATAACAAGCCTACGTATGATGCTTTGATAGATTTTGAACAAGCTGTTGAGGCAACTAACAGAGTTTTATCTGAGTTAGATGAGGAGACAATTCAAATCCCAAATAAATACTTTTCTCGCAATCTAACAAGAGTTAAGAGACGTGAAAAACTCGCTGAAACAAAGCAGAAGAAAATGGAGAGTAGCAGCGCGGCATAACAATTCTGGTGCAGCGGATTGACCGAAGCCGCTTGGGTGAGATGCAAAGATCTCGGCAACCGCTGACCAGAACCGTTAGCCCTCAGCGCTCTGGTTCTGTCAGCTTCCGGTTGGGTAGGCGATTCGCCCCCCAAATTGCGAAGGTTCAGCCCTTCGAGATCCGGGTCAAGCCGCACGCTCCCAGCCGCTTTCGGGTCAGCCGCAGAGGTTGAGTAGCGACAGACTTGGGTCAGTGTGCAGCGTCCCAAAAGGGATCAGGGGGGCGATCGCCCAAAGATGTCGGTGTTGGGAAATGAGGGCGATCGCCGAAAGGTACGGGTGCAAGGAGATGAAGGGCGATCGCCCAAAGGTGTCGGTGCTGCCAGATGAAGGGCGATCGCCAAAAGGTGCGGGTGCTGCTAGATGAAGGGCGATCGCGAAGGCTAAAGTAGACCCTGAGGGAGACGGAGTCAACAGGGAGCCGCGAAGAAGTGCTGAGCAAGCGGGCGGCAGAAAAATTGTCCGTGAGATTTCGAGGCTATCTGCCGCTGTACAACTTCACCGTTGGGGAGAGTGATTTTTGGAGGGATTGTGGAACGCTAGAGAGAGTTCCTGGAAGTAACGCTGAAAAAGGGCTGGTGGGCGATCGCCCTCACCTGCATCATCACACCGGCCCGCGCAAGATGCCTACTCGCGCAACAATTTTGCATGATCTACGTCTCAACGATCAATATATCTAGATTAATCCTGATTCATGTTTTGATCTTGAGGAATCCCGAAGCTTCAGGCAAGCTTGTTGTTATCTGTTACGCCTAACTCCTGAACTCCTCCGCACGTCAACATTCCACACTCTGGCAAAGCATCATGATTGACTTTCTCCTTCACCAATTTGGCAATCTGCGCCGCCGCTGGCTCTATGGGTTGATGGCAGGCGTGATGGCAACTGGGCTAATTGTGCTTAGTCCTTCGCCGTCTCATTCGCAAACCGTGCCGCGCTGGCTGGAACTGCTGATTCGTGGGGCGCAAATTGTTCAAATCTCCAATATGTCGGAGCGGCAAGAGTTGGAGCTAGGTCGGCAGATCAACCAGCAATTGTTGACGCAGCAGTTTCGACTTTATCGGAATTCGACGGTTTCTGAATACGTTAACCGCGTCGGACAAGGACTCGTGCCCCACAGCGATCGCCCCCAGATTCCCTACACCTTCCAGGTGGTCGAGAGCAACCAGATCAATGCCTTTGCCACAATGGGCGGCTATGTCTACGTTACCACTGCGCTGCTGCAAGCAATGGACAATGAGGCTGAGCTAGCGGGCGTATTGGGGCATGAGATTGGGCATATTGCCTCGCGCCACTCGGTCGAGCAGTTGCGCGATCGGGCGATCGCCGCTGGGGCCGCCCGCGCCGCCGGACTGGATCGCAACACGGCCGTTGCCCTGGGTGTGGAACTCGCTATCAACCGGCCCAACAGCCGCCGCGACGAATACGAAGCCGACGAGCGCGGCCTCAACAACATGATCCGCGCTGGCTATGCCCCGATTGGCCTGGTCAGTTTTATGGAAAAACTCCAGCAGCGGGGTGGCTCGGTGCCCACCTTCCTCAGCACCCACCCCAACTCTGGGGAACGCGCTGCCCGCCTGCGGCAGATGGTAGATGAAGCCGCCCTCACCCAGGGCAAAGGGCTAGACACTGCCGACTATCGCAACCAGATTCGTCCGCTTGTGCGCTAAATGCTCTCTCTTAGCAGGAACGTGAAATGAGACGCTGGATTGCCAGGGTTGGCGCGGGCGTGGTGTGCAGCACCGCAGGCGCAATGGGCGTTGGGGCCGGTTTGGGGCACGCGCTGCCGCCGCCGGAGGACGTGCCAGAGGAGGTGCTGCGGACGCAGATTGTGCTGGAGGGGCGATCGCCCGTCACGGGGGAACCGCTCACTGCAAGCGAACACGCCACCCAGCAGACCAGTCGCCAGACGGCGATTGAGGAACAACCCCGCGATCTGCCGCCCGAAATCCGGCAAACAGTGATGCTGCTGAAGCTGCGGCGGCTACTGCGTCCGGTACTGCCGTTTATTTTCTAATATTTTCTAAACCCAGCAATTGTCGAGCCGTTCAAAGCGAGTAGCGATCGCTCGCACCGGGATTCAGATGTGGCCGGTCAAGCCACAGCCCTGCCTGCTGAAACTGACGGGCGATCGCCGCTAGCCGTGCGGTTGGGTCGGCGCTGTCTAGCAGCCCATCGGCAACCAACTGAGCGCGGTGCAGCCCAAACTCGATCGCCTCGTTGCAGGCTTCCTCCATCGGTTCCTCCGCTAGCCCCACTCCCGGCGCGAGGACCTTGGTAAACAGAGGCACGGCCCGCTGGAGGTGCGATCGCACAACCGGATAAGCCTGCCGCAGCATCGGAGCCGCCGCCGCCCAATCGACCTGGCACAGCCGCAAGATGGCTGCGTCGCGTCGCCCATAGTCGGCCGGGTCGTGCAGCAGGCCGAGGGAAAAGGGCAGTTTTGCCTGGTTTAGCGCGGGAATCAGGACGCGCATGAGGGCGATCGCCCCCGCAGGCGACAGGTTGAAATAGACCTGCACCGCGGGCGCATCGGGCGAAATCGGGCCGCGATCGCCCAAAACGGTATAGAAACTCGCGTCCATGCGATGGGGCGGCATCCACACCGCAACCGCGTCGCCCACTGCCGGATGTCTTTGGGAGGGAGATAAATGGCGATCGCGCTCCAGCCGCAAAATCAACCCGTTGCGCTGAACCAAGGCTGTCGTTTCGTCAATCTGCGTGACGATCCAGCCTGCGTCAAAATAGCCCTGTCCTGTGTTTGCCGCGCTAAGCTGCTCAAAAAATTCCACATCCACCCCAGCCTGTACCGAATTCCGCAGATCCGTCGCCGCAGGTTGGTCGGTCAGTTGTCGGCCGCAGAAATAGAGGTCGTAGATCACGTTGCGAAGCTGGAGTCGCAGATAGGAACGCTGCACCTCTGGCGGCAACTGGTCAAAGGGGCGATCGTCTTCTACTAGCACCGCCGCCGGACAGCGATCGTGATAAATCCGTCCCTCTGGGCTGATGTGGAGATGTCGCAGCAAATCGTCTAGCCCCGCTCCGGGCGGCAGCTTGAGCGTCGGGGTCGCGTTTGAAACTGTCGCGGGGGAACCTGCTAGTTCGCCAGAGCCGGATGTCGCCGCAAGGTCGGATTGGCTATCTGGCTGGTTGCCCAATTCTGGGGCAGATGTGTCACGGTCTAGCCAGTCCTGAAGCGGCCCGCCAAAAATTGACCGAATCGCCGCTTCTGGCCGATTGAGCAGCGAATTCGCCACCTGCATCGTGCAAATGCCCACATTCCCCAGCGGCTCGAAATGTAGCGCCTTGACCCGCAGCGTGCGAATCAGGCTATAGCCCGCAAACCGCATCGCCCGCTGCCAAAAGTCTGGCGATCGCCCCATTTCAGGAAACGCCGCCCCGTAGCCCCGCACGAGCGATCGCAGCGACGGCTGGAGAGCCTCCAGCGGCACAGCCGCCAGCCGCAGCGCCTCGGTCAAATCCAGCCCCGACACCACCAAACTCTGTAGCCATAGCCGCAGATAGCAAGCAATCAGAAAGCCCATATCCAGTGCTGGGTCGCCCCATTCCGCCTTTTCCCAGTCGATCAGGCGCAGGGGTTGCGGGGCGGCATTCCAAGGCTGATCGTTCGCGGATGATTTTTTAGCTGATTCGGCTGATTCTGCTGATTCTTTTAATTCTTTAGAGGCGGCTCGAATCAACTGCGACCAGTTGCGATGTAATAGCACATTGCCAAACTTGAAATCTTGATGCGTGAGGCAGCAGGGGTCGTAAATCTCGCTTAAATGGGCGATCGCCCTCCGCAGATCCTTAGCCTGAAAATACAGCTCAAAAAACCGCTGCCCATCTTCGCTGATCCGCCCCAAATCTTCTGGAGTCAGCCACTCCAGCCCGTCTTCAAAATCGGGAACAATCGTGGCAATTTCGTCCTCTGCCATTGCCGCCGTTTGGGTTTGCTGGAGGGCGGCCCGATGAAGTGCCTCCTCGTCGGGATGAAGCTGGTGATAAATCGGCCAATAGTCCAGCGTAGTGCGGTGAAATTGCGCGGCCAGATGCCCTAACTGCTGGGCGATCGCCGCTGGAAAGACCTGCTGTTCGGCATAGAAAGTTTCCAGATCGAGATAGTCCTGAAGATAGTTCATCACCAGGATGTGATGGACTGGATCAAACAGCAAAATGCCCGCCGTGAGGGGAATCAAACTGCTCAGTTCAGAATGTGCCTGAAACAGAGATTGCACCTGTCCTTCAATCAGCAAATCTCCGGCGGCATTGCCCTGGGCATCCAGCGGTTCCTGTTTCACTAGCAGCAGGCGATCGCCCGTCAGCCGCACCAGCAAATTAAAGTTTTTGGAAGATTTGGCTTCGATAGAAAGCACGGATTCCGATGGGCGATCGCACAGCTTTTGCCTCACTAGATAATCAAAAACGTTCTGATGATCCAATCTAAACGTCATTTCTGTATGCATTTCGGAGTTCATATTAATCAGCATCCCCAAGGCTGACGAGTTCAGGCAAACGTTTTTCTGCTATGGACTACTGCTCTAAAAAACTTAGCCAGAGCCACTCAGGACTCTGGCTATGGCTCTGACCTAGGAAAGGTTAAAGAGCCAACCTCTGTCGAAAGAGGGATTTTAAGTCATGAATAAGTCATGAGTTAAATTCTTATCCCCTAATCAACAGTTGATTCGTCGGAGCTATCGAAAGTTTGTGACCTCAAATCAACTACCTGAAACCAATTAACCGACAAAGTGCCGTAGCGAAAATTAGGTCAAATTAGGTCAAAATTAGGTCGTGAAGATATTACGACGACGTACCACTCGGCGGGTTGTCCGACGACGGCGCACTACTCGTCGGGTGTTGCGGCGCGGAGGGGTAGAATTTCGGCGCTGCCCACCCGTGATCAGCAGTTCGTTTTCTTCGGTCAGCACTTGCGCCAAGCCTTCGATACCCAGGAACAGGTCGATACCCGCAGGCTGATGTTGTGAAAGTTGCTTATTAGTCATTGCACGATCCTCATTGCTAACTATCGATTCATGTTTAGAAATACTTGCATCTGCAAGAACACTTGCATTTTTTCAGTATTTCCTCCATGTGTCTTCAGCTTATCGGGGTAGATAATAGGATTCAACCTTTATTAGAGTTTTCTAATGCTTCTCTTAGGAAGCGTTAAAGCACTGTTTTGCAATGAGATTTACGACAAAAATACCTATATCTAAAGGCGTAGAATATTGCTGAAAAGTTGCCCTCAGGATACATCCCAAGATATAAGTTCTGAAAAATTTCTAGAATTTTAGAAATTACCAGTCTGATTCAGGAACTTTTTGAAAAGAGTAAACGTCGCCTGCTTTTTGCAAATCAGTTTTGGGTTTTGGGAACTTTTGCGTTTGGGCTTTCGTCTGCCGTCTGCGGCGCGATCGCCCCCATAAAAGGTGCAGGCCTTAGCGCAAGCAGCGCACTCTGAGTGTCGCAGAAGCACATCACAGTCGCAGAAGCGCATCACAATTGACCCCAAAGATACCCAAAAGATGAGGAGCGCCATCCAATCCAAATCTAAAATGCTGAACCGAGATTAATCTTGGACTGAAATTTTGGGCATCTGTGGATTACGGCGTGTTACGGCTGAAAGCGATAACCGATGCCGCGCACGGTTTCAATGTACCCGTTCCCCATCTTTTTTCGCAGATAGCCGACGTAGACATTGACAATATTGGAGCCGGGGTCGTAGTCGTAGCCCCAGACGTGTTTGAGTAAATGCTCGTGGCTGAGTACCCGCCCTGGATTTCGCAGGAACGTTTCTGCTAGGGCAAATTCTCGGGCCGATAGCTCAATCTGGCGATCGCCCACGCAAAGCTGATGCGCCTGCAAATCTAGCTCGATATTGCCCACTTGCAGCCGCATTTCGGCACCCTGGGTCGTGCGGGTGTGGCGCAGGCGCAGGCGGGCGCGGGCCAGCAATTCCTCAAACCGAAAGGGCTTGGTGACGTAATCATCTGCGCCGCTTTCCAGCCCGGCCACGGTGTCGTATACGCTGTCGCTGGCGGTGAGGATGATGATGGGCAGTTGTTCGCCTTGCCCGCGCAGTTCCTCCAGCACCGTCCAGCCGTCTTTTTTGGGCAGCCCCAGATCCAAAATCAGCAGGTCAAACTCCTGGCTGGTAATCATGTCGCAGGCAGTTTGTCCATCGGGGGCGATCGCCGTTGCAAAGCCATTGGCCCGAAATCCCTTTTCTAGAAAAGCAGCAATGCGCGGCTCATCTTCTGCAATCAACACGCGGGTCATGGTCTTCGTTTCTGGATGGACTGATTTTGGAGTTTAGATGGGCGATTTTGGATGACTAATCTCCTGGCTAATTTGAGAGATGCCAGGGCATTTCGCTAATTCCACAGATAGCGCTGCGGAGAGAAATTGACATCGGCTTTAGGGCGGATCAACCGGGATGACGAGCGTAAAGGTTGCGCCCTGATCGGGTTGGCTGACCAATTCGACAGTGCCGCCGTGGGCCTGGGCGATCGCCCGCACGATGGCCAGCCCAAGCCCTGCACCTTCCGAGCGTCGCCTGCTGGTATTAGAACGGGCAAACCGCTCAAAAATGCGAGCCTGTTCTGCCTGGGGAATGCCTTTGCCCGTGTCGCGCACCCAAAAGCGAACTTTATCTCGATCGAGCGCTGTGCCTAAGGTGATGGTGTCGCTGGGCTGGGTGTGCTGGGTGGCGTTTTGGGCCAGGTTCATCACCGCCTGAGTCAACCGCTGGCGATCGCCCACAATCCAGCCCCTAGCGTGGTTTTCTATCCGCCACTGGCGATCGCCCAGGGCCTTTGCCTTGGCAAATAGTTCCTCTGCCAGAGTGGCCACGTTCACCATTTCCATCCGCAAGAAATTGGGCTGCTCTGCCCGCGCCAGCAGCAGCAAGTCATCCACAAAGCGGCTCATGCGGTCTAGCTCATCGGTCACCAGGTCGAGGGTTTCGCGCTGCTCGGTGGGGTCGTCGCCCAACAGTTCCAGATGTCCGCGAATAATGGTGATGGGCGTTCGCAGTTCGTGCCCTGCGTCGCTGACGAAATCGCGCTGGGCGGCAAAAGTAAGCTGCAATCGATCTAGCATTTCGTTGAACCGCAGCGTCAGTTCGCTGATTTCGTCTACGCCATGCACTGGAATGCGCCGAGTCAGATCGGACTCGCTCACGGTCTTGGCGGCCTGGGTCAACAGGTTGAGCGGCTCCAAGGCTCGCTGCGCCACAAACCACCCCACAATGGCTGTCAGAACTAGCACCGTCAGCATCACCTGAATCACGATGGCGATCGCCTCGTCTATCCCCCTCAGTTCAGCCGAGAGCAGATGCGCGACGACAAACACGCCCCGGCTACCTTCCCGAAAAATCGGTTCTGCCTGATAAATGATGATTTCCCCATCCGGCAGGGTCACCCAGCGCCGCCGGGGTGTGGCAATTTCTGCAAACTCTTGAGCCAGCGGGCTAGATATATC
Source organism: Thermoleptolyngbya oregonensis NK1-22 (assembly GCF_032705245.1). Taxonomy (GTDB): domain Bacteria; phylum Cyanobacteriota; class Cyanobacteriia; order Elainellales; family Elainellaceae; genus Thermoleptolyngbya; species Thermoleptolyngbya sichuanensis. Next base: position 3,542,575 of record NZ_CP053540.1, on the reverse strand, counting down.
TAGGGACTTGGGGACAGCGCGGGGACTGGAGCGATCAAACTCGCCATCCAAAAACGTCAGCAAAAACTCGTTATCGGCAGGAATATTGCGGCTGAGGAAAACCCGAAATAGGGCATCAATGTCGTTCCCAAACGGCTCGCTGGTTCTGGGATTTAGCCCCGTTTTGAGCTGGCGCAGCTCTAGCACTTCTTGCTCCAGCGATTGCTCGATGCGCTCATACAGGCGAGCCAGCAGCGTTTGGCGGATTCCCACAATCGACACCAGCATCGAAGCCGCCACGAGCAAAATATACCAACCCAGAATTCGTGTCCGAAGACTGGAAAATAGCCGATTGAGTCGCATGGGTGAATGAGCAGAACGAGCAGATTGCAATCCTGAGTGGGCTTCTTGACCGCAGCAATGGAAGAAAGTTCCGGCAAAAATGGTTCCTGCTCAGGATAGGGGGCATCAGGATTCATACCGTATCAGGATTCTCCCGCTTTTCTTCTCCGTCCAGCCCATCTCCCGCTATAGAATAGGCTTAAGCGCAGGCTTAACAATTTTTTAAGAAACCATTCCAAGGGCAAGGAGAACACCATGTCAGAGTTTGCAACTCGCTTGAGCGAATGGCTAGACCCCATCGCTGATGTCTTTCGCAATCTCAATGTGCCAGAGCCGATTGTGCATTGGGGACACCCCGCGATGATGGGCATTGTGGTGCTGGTGATGGGCAGTTTTGCGGCGGTGACGGGCTGGCAAGGCCGCTTGCTGACGGCGACCGACGACGCGCTGGCCGCAAAAAAGCGCACGGACCACAAGAAAATTGCCGGACTGATGTTTCTGTTCATCGCAATGGGCTATACGGGCGGCATCCTGTCGCTGGTGATGCAAAACCAGCCCATTTTGCAAAGCCCCCACTTTTGGACGGGTTCGGTGGCGCTAGGGATGCTGGCCGTGAATGGGCTGATTGCGGCATTTGGCTTTTCTCAAGGCAAAGGCTTCCGCACGGTTCACGCCTACCTGGGTAGCGTAGCGCTGGCGCTGCTGCTAATCCACGGCATCTTTGGGCTAAAGCTGGGTCTGTCGATTTAGTCGATTTGGGTTAGTGGATTAGGGGCAACCCGCAACAAACCTTCGCCAGTATCCGTCAGTCCCTACACACTTGCGATAAGTTTTCTGGGTTTTGGAGGATTTCTCGCGGGCTGCGCCCGCGAGAAATCCTCCAACTGCGTAAATCCTATCCGTTTGGACGGCTGATTGGACGGCTGAGCCGCAGGCAGTGCAATGATTCAGTCCTGCGATGCAGTCCTGCAACGCTCAGCCGTTCCGCTATTCTGGCAGCTTGTATTGCCCCACGATGCGCTTGGCGTAGTCGGGGACGTGTTGTTCTAGCTTGTCGGGATAGTTGCGCTTCACGTAGAGATAGTTGCGGGTGAAGTGCGAGTCGATGGAAAAGCGGGCATATTCCAGCCCTTTGGGGCCAATTTTTTCGATCACCACGCCCATCAGCTTGGCCGCCCACATCGGCAGCGTCACGCCTTTGTCGTAGGCGGGGATGCTGTTTTGCACGGCTTGATGGCGATCGCCCTGGGACATCACAGGCTGCGTCTCAAGCTGGTCTTTCACCAACTCCAGCATCTCCGCGCCCGTCTCATTTCGCACCACAATCCACTGCCAGCCGAAGGGTGCGCCCATGTAGCCCACCACCAAATCCGCCAGCGAGTTTACATAGTCAAAACAGGTCATGCAGGAGGGCGCAAACACGTCCTTCAGTTCGTTTGTCTTCAGCCCAAAAAACGGCACCGTCTCTGTGGAACCGTCTTCGTGTTTGAAATGTACGCGAAAATCCTGCATAAACTCGTAATAGACCACCGTATCGGGCGATCGGCTGGTGGTGTCGAGAAATTTCTGCAAGCCAGCGCGGGTCACGTTGTCCACGCAAGGCGTTCCCAGCACGTAGAGTTTTTCTAAGCCCAGCTTGTCTTGCACTGCCCGCAGCGCCTGGATCTGGCAACCCACGCCAATCACCAGTAGCCGCTTCATGCCCGACTGCTCTACCAACTCCAGCACCGACAGGTTGGGCGACAGGGTGGGCTTATTGACCCGCGCCGCCAGGATTTCTTCGGGCGTGGTGGCGATTACGGGCTTTGGCTGAAACCGATCCTCCTCCGTGTTTTGCACGCAGACCACCCCTTCCACCAGCCCCCGGTTCAGCATTTCAATGGCGATGCTGCTGACGATGCCCGTCCACTGGGCCCCTTCGATGGGCTGGGTCTTGCGGGCTGCCATCATGTCTTGATGCACCCCAAAGTACACATCGTTTTCTTGGGACAGATCGCGGCTGCGCCCGTGAAATTCCTGCTCTAGGTCGGCAATCTGCTGGTTGATAAAGGCGCAGGCTTCCTTCACGTAATGCACATAGTACGTATCGCAGAGGCCGCACTCGCTGCACAGTTCCTTGGCGGGGCGACGGCTGCCGGGTTTGAGGGCGCGGGCTTTTTTGTGGGCGTTGGGCGAAACGGCGGTCATGAGGGATCAGGGATCAGGTTTCAGGGGTCAGGCGACCTGTTTTCACAATACCGTAGGGTGGGGGACGGGCGATCGCCCTTTCTCGTCATCGCTCTTCGCGAACACTCCAACATCCTGACACTCCAATACTCCGCCCCCTGTCCACTCGACCGAATCCACTAAACTGAAGGCAGTTGTACGCTCGTCGTGGGGGCACGCTGCCGATGCCAGAACCCAAACTCCTCGCGCCAGATACGCCAGAGATTGATCCGTCAGACCCGGTGCAATTGTCGCCTGAGCAATCTGCGCTGGAGGAGCCTGCTGAAGCTCGCTTTTCTAAGGAGGGCGATCGCGAGTTGCCCGTGATGCCCCCCTGTAATCTTGACAGCGACGAGCCGCCCTTGGAATCTGATCTTCATCTCCAGCAAATGATTCTGTTTTTGGAGTGCCTGAACTGGCTGTGGCGCGATCGCACAGACTATTACGCCAGCGGCAATCTCACGATTTACTACAGTACGAGCAAAATCAAGACCCGCGACTTTCGCGGCCCCGATTTCTTCGTGGTGCTGAATACAGAAAAGCGCCCGCGCAAAAGCTGGACTGTTTGGGAAGAGGACGGCAAAACGCCCAACGTGATTATCGAAATTTTGTCGAACAGCACAGCCCAGCAAGATCGCGGTGCGAAAAAGCAGCTTTATCAGGACGTGCTGCGAGTGTTTGATTATTTCTGGTTTGACCCAGTAACGCTGGAATTTGCCGGATTTACGCTTGTGGGTGGACAGTATCAGCCCCTACAACCGGGCGATCGCAACTGGCTGTGGAGCGAACAGCTTCAGCTTTTTTTGGGCATCCACGACCGCAGGCTGCGCTTCTTTGCGCCCGACGGCACGCTGGTTCCCACGCCTGCCGAAGCGGCCGAGCAGGAGCAACAGCAGCGCCAAGCCTCCGACCGACGGGCTGAACAGCTTGCCGCGAAACTGCGCGAACTGGGCGTTGATCCGGATGCCCTATAGCTGTGGCAATTGCAGAGAAATTTGCAGAGAAATTTGCACAGAAATTTGCAGAGAAATTTGCACAGAGATTCGCACAGAACTGATTTGGAGGGGACTTGTGGACGCTCCACGAATTGAAAACGCTCGTCGCTATTGGCAGGAAAGGCTGGAAAGCCGCATCAACGCAATCTACGGTTTTGTATCTGGGGAGGGCTGTCTTGCAGGGCGCATGGCTTCCGGCGCTCCGGGTGCAATCGACCCGACCGAGGAGTTTCGGGAACTTGCCGAACTGTATGGCGAAAAAGGGCTGACGACTCGCGGGGCGATCGCCGCTGAATACTCGAAATCTTTTTTTGAATCTGGACTCCTAGAAGCGCGGTATGGCAAGACGTTCGCGGCTCAATTAAAGAGGGAAATACAAGACAGGCTGCTTAATACTTGTCAGGGTCGCTCGTGATTTGTCCAGTCCTGCCCACAAACTGCGCTTTGAAGAGGCATGACCGGGCGATCGCCCGGTCGTCGCTTCCGGATTCGTCGATGGGCACACTGAGGCTATCTAGTAAGCGCTGAGCAAAAAGCGCTGACTAAAGCTGATTAAAGCTGACTAAAGCTGAAATGTGCCGAGCGGCGGAGCGTGGCTATGAAAATCGTGGAGCAAACCCCAGGGCGGCTAAAACTGCGCGATCGCGGCTGGTCGCTGTGGCTCACGTTTTTTCCGATAGCGCTGCTCGGGCTGGGCATCATGCCCTTGGGCCGGCACACGATTTTTTCGTGCCAGCGCGTTTCAACGCTCAGCGCCCAATGCACGCTAGAGGAGAGCAATTTTCTAGTGTCTACCCGTCGCCCGATTCCTCCCAGCAGCATTCGTGGGGCGGTTGTAAAGCGGCGATCGAGTGGACGCGGCAGTGTTCGCTACAGCGTGATTCTGCGAACCAAGAGCCAATCCATCACGCTCAGTTCCAGGTCGTCAAGCTGGAGTCGTCAGGAGGCGATCGCCAACCGAGTCAACGCTTTTTTCATGGACAACACCCAGCCCTCGCTCTACGTCGAAAATGACGACCGAGTAGCGATGTTATTCATCGGCGGCATCACTGCGGCAATGGGGATTGGCGGGCTGCTGGGCCTGTGCGAGATTAACCACGCCACGCTAGACAAAGCCAGCGGCAAACTGCACCATATCCGCCAGGGCGCAATTGGACAAAAAGAATCGGTGCTGCCGCTGCATCAAGTGGCTTATGCAGACGTGGAGCAGGGCACGGGCAAATCGCGATCGACCGGACGGATTATGCTGCACCTGAAATCGGGCGATCGCTTTCCAATGACGCGCAACCTCTATCCCGGCCTAAGGCATAAGGAGAAAGTCGCCAGCTTAATTAGCGAGTTTGTGGCCGCTCCCGCTCCTGAGCCTGTGATCAAACCGGAACGGGCAAAATCGTCCCCTGTGCCCAGCACTCCCGAAGCGGCGATCGCCCACTATCAGCAGGCACTTCAGAGCCATCCCGACGATGCCGAAACTCACTATCGACTGGGCATGGTGTTTTATAAGCAGGACAACGCCCAAGCCGCAACCACCCACTTGCAACGCGCCCGCGACCTGTTTGCTGCGAAGCACGAATCCCATCGCGTGCTGCAAGTGCAAGATATGCTGTGGCGGCTGGAGCAGGGATAGCTCGGCTGGGGCAGATGGCGCTGGGCAATCCGAAAAGGTGGCATCCGCAAAGGTTATGAAATTTCAACACAGGCATTGCGGGATCTGAAGCAAATCGAAAGTTTCCAGCGATCCCCAGAGTTCGGATGGTATTACAGGGAGAGAGTTCGGGGATTAGCGGGGGCGATCGCTACAAAACGTTACATCTCCCGCCTCACCCAACCCATCTGCGACTCACACTTTGAGGATTCATGAAACAGATTCCAGCATCCCTTCTCACGCTCACCGCTGGCATTCTGATCACCCTGGTCAGCCTATGGGTAGGTCAGCACCACGGTCTATTGCCAGAGCAAGCGTCGGAAGCGGCGGTTTTGGTAGACCAGCTTTTTAACGTGATGGTGATGATCGCCACCGCGTTGTTTTTGGTGGTGATTGGGGCAATTCTGCTGTTTTGCTTTCGCTATCGCCGTGCGCCGGGGGACGAGGGCGACGGCATTCCCATCGAGGGCAACCTGCCGCTAGAAGCCTTTTGGACGGCGATTCCGGCGATCCTGGTCATTGGGCTGGGGGTCTACAGCGTCCAGGTGTTTCAAGAAATGGGCGGCTTTGACCCCGGCAGCATCCACGTCGGGCACAGCATGATGGGCGGCGCAGTGTCGCACGCGATGCCGTCTCACGAAATGCACTCTATGCCGCAGGGTTCCGTCGCGATGATGGCCCAGGCTCCAGATGATGGGGCGATCGCCACCGATGCCACGGCCGATCTGCTAGCAGACCTGCCCGAAGGCACAGAACCGCCCGCCACGCCAGTTCCCCGCTATGGCTTTGGCGCAAACGCTGCTGAAGAAGGGCATACGCCCGACCTAGTGGTGAACGTTACCGGAATGCAGTATGCCTGGCTGTTTAACTATCCCAATAGCGGCATCATGACGGGCGAACTGCACATTCCCGTTGGCAAAGACATTCAGCTCAACATCTCTGCTCAGGATGTGATCCACTCTTTCTGGGTGCCTCAGTTTCGCCTGAAGCAAGACGCGCTGCCGGGCCAATCCTCTGGCTTGCGATTCGTTGCGACCAAGGTGGGCACGTATCCCGTCGTTTGTGCGGAACTCTGCGGCAGCTACCACGGCGGTATGAGAACCCAGGTGATTGTTCACACGCCAGAGGAGTTTAACGAATGGCTCCAGCAAAACGCCGTAGCCCAGCAGCAAAACCCAGCGCAAACCGTGGCGGTAAATCCGGCGGATCTGTCGGATGGAGACTATCTCTCGCCCTACGCGCAGGAAATGGGCGTGAGCGATCAAGTGCTTGCACAGGTACTTGCACAGGTGCGATCGCGCTCTTAGCGGGCGATCGCGCCGCTTCGCGGTTCAAGGGCATTCATTCGGCTGTTCCAATTCTGAACTCCTTCTTCGCGCCAAGTCTTCATAAAAAACTGGTATATTCCCTCTGCGTATGACTCAAGCACAAGTTCCACTCGACGACGCAGCGCTCGTTGCAGACCACGACCACGCCCAGGTTCACAAAGCCTGGAAATGGTATCACTACTTCGGCTACAACATCGATCACAAGGTGATTGGCATTCAATACCTAGTGACGGCGTTTGTGTTCTATCTCATCGGCGGGCTGATGGCCATGGGTATGCGGATGGAGCTAGCCACGCCCGATCCCGATTTTGTCGATCCCAGCCTCTATAACGCACTGTTGACCAACCACGGCACGATCATGATCTTTCTGTGGATTGTGCCTGCGGCCATTGGGGGCTTCGGAAACTACCTAGTCCCACTGATGATCGGCGCACGGGACATGGCGTTTCCTAACCTGAATGCGATCGCCTTCTGGCTCAACCCGCCTGCTGGCTTGCTCCTGCTGGGCAGCTTCTTTTTTGGCGGGGCACAGGCGGGGTGGACTTCCTATCCGCCGCTCAGCGAAATCACCGCTCCAGTGGCCCAGTCGATGTGGATTATGGCGATCGTGCTGGTGGGTACGTCCTCCATCATGGGCGCAGTGAACTTCATTGTTACCATCATCATGATGCGGGTTCCCAGCCTGACGTGGGACAAGCTGCCCCTGTTTTGCTGGGCGATTTTGGCGACTTCGGCGCTGGCGCTGGTGTCTACGCCCGTGCTGGCGGCGGGGCTAATCCTGCTGCTGTTTGATATCAACTTTGGCACGTCGTTTTTCAAGCCAGATGCAGGCGGTAACATCATCATTTACCAGCACCTCTTCTGGTTCTACTCACATCCGGCAGTCTATCTGATGATTTTGCCAATTTTCGGCATCATGTCGGAGATTATCCCGGTCTACGCCCGCAAGCCGATTTTTGGCTACAAGGCGATCGCCTATTCTAGCCTTGCCATCTGCCTGGTTGGCCTGTTCGTTTGGGTACACCACATGTTTACTAGCGGCACGCCGCCCTGGATGCGCCTGTTTTTCACCATTTCTACGCTGATTGTGGCCGTCCCCACAGGGGTCAAGATCTTTAGCTGGGTGGCAACGCTGTGGGGCGGCAAGATCCGCTTCACAACGGCAATGCTGTTTGCGGTTGGGCTGCTGGGGATGTTCGTGCTGGGCGGACTCAGCGGCATCACGCTGGGCGCAGCGCCGTTCGATATCCACGTCCACGACACGTATTACATCGTGGCGCATTTCCACTATGTGCTGTTTGGTGGATCGGTGTTTGGACTCTATGCTGCAATTTATCACTGGTTCCCCAAAATGACGGGCCGCATGATGAACGAGCGCTTGGGGCAGGTGCATTTCCTGATGACCTTCATTGGGGCAAACCTGACCTTTTTGCCGATGCACTCGCTGGGAATGCACGGAATGCCGCGTCGCGTCGCCATGTATGACCCGCAGTTCACCGCGCTAAACCAGCTCTGCACCTTTGGCGCATTCATGCTGGCGGCATCGCTGATTCCCTTTATCATCAACGCGGTGTGGAGCTGGACGCGCGGCCCCAAAGCCAGCGACAACCCCTGGAACGCGCTGACCCTGGAGTGGACGACCGCCTCGCCGCCCATCATCGAAAACTGGGAAGTGCTACCCGTAGTGAAGCACGGCCCCTATGAATACGGCATGACCAAGGAAGCCCTAGCGGTAGAGTGATGGGGAAGAGGGAAGAACGAAAAACAAAAAACAAAAAACGAAAAACGAAAAGCGCAAAACAAGACCTCTTCGTTCTTCTCTCTTCGTTCTTCTCTCTTCGTTCTTCCCTCTTCCCTCTTCCCTCCCAACTGACCTGAACTCTCGACAAACACCCAACCATGACTGACGCAACTGCACCCACCGGAACGGCGATCGCCCCCGAAATTACTGCCGAGGCTCAGGCCCATGACCACGCGCATCCCGATTTGCGAGTTTGGGGGCTGCTGACGTTCCTAATTTCCGAATCACTGATGTTTGGCGGATTTTTTGCCGCTTACTTGATGGTACGCGGGGCCGCAAGCCACTGGCCACCGGAGGGAACCGAGGTGGAACTGCTGCTGCCAACGATCAACACCATCATTCTGGTGTCGAGCAGCTTTGTGATTCACCTAGGCGATGTCGCCATCAAGAAAAACGACGTGAACGGCCTGCGGAAGTGGTACATTGTTACAGCGCTGATGGGCGCAGTCTTCCTTGCAGGACAGGCCTACGAGTATGCAACGCTGGGCTATGGCCTCAAGACGAATATCTTTGCCAATTGCTTTTACCTGATGACGGGCTTTCACGGGCTGCACGTCTTCATTGGGCTGGTGCTAATTTTAGGTGTGTTGTGGCGATCGCGCCGCGCGGGTCACTATTCCGACCATAAGCACACAGGCGTTGAAATGGCGGAAATTTACTGGCACTTTGTGGACATTATCTGGATTATCCTGTTTGCGCTGCTTTATATCCTGACGCAGTTTTCCTGAGTTCGCGTTAGCCTCAAAAATTCATTCACCTCTGTTTCACCTCATAGTTCCACTTCACAATCTAAACTCATCACCCGACGCACGATTTTTCACGATTCTTCCCTGTGAAAAATCGTGCGTTTTCGCATTCATGCTTCAATCTCCCAATCTTCAATTTGCAATCCTCAATAGATCGCTTGCATGAATGCTTTTCTAAGAGCGTGAATCGTTGGGTGGTACCGCCGCCAAACGATTCACGCAAGAGGTTCAATTTGCAATCTCAATTTGTTGCAATCTCAATTTGCAACCCGCAACCCATTGATGCGCCCAAACTCTTGCGTGTTGTGATTGCATGTTATGAGTGACTGTTGTCTGTCAGACTGTAAGGGCGATCGCCCATGCTTTAACGGCACTTTAACGGCGTTTGCCTCGCTTGCTGGGCGGCTTTTTCCGGGATGGTGTGGACTTGGATGCAGGGCTGCTAGAGGACTTCGCAGACGGGCTAGCGGCTGGCGGCTCTGCCTGCGGAGTCGTTTCAACAGCAGGGGTTTCAGCGGATTTGCTAGAAGCTGTCTGGTCTGGCTGGGACTGGTCTGGCTGGGACTGGTCTGGCTGGCGCGATCGCCCTCGTGCTTCCTCAATCCACAAATTGGGGAAAATGCGCTGCCAGGATGCGGGCTGAATGATGTCTAGAATCTGTGCCTCAGAGGCTTCCGCCAATGCTGCAAAGGTGGTAATTCCAGCCGCAAACAGCTTCTGCTCGTAAACCGGGCCGATGCCATTAATTTCATACAGCGGGTCGCGGGGAACCTCTGCTGGGATGGAGGCAGGCGATCGCCCACTAATCACCTGCGCTTCGGCAATCCACGCCTCCGGGTCAAATCGCTGCCAGCTTTCCGGCTGAATCAGGGTTCGCAACTGCTCTGGTGTTGCAGCGGCCAAATCCGCAAAGGTGAAAATGCCACCATCGAATAGCTTCTGTTCATACACCGGGCCGATGCCGTTGATGTCACGCAGCGGGTCATGATCGGTGTCTGCGGGAACGTCCACCCCCTGAGCAAACCGCGCCGCTTCCTCGATCCACAGGGCTGGAAAGATCTGCTGCCATGCGGCCGGACGAATAATCTCTTGCACCTGCGCTGGCGTGAGCGCTGCCAAATCCGCAAAGGTGTAGATGCCTGCATTGAACAGCTTTTGTTCATAAATTGGGCCGATGCCGTTGATATCGCGCAGCGGATCGCGCCGAATATCGGCAATCTGTCCGGTTGCCTGAACGACTTCGCGATCTGGCGATTCAGTGGCGATGCTGGATGTGTCTGCGTCCGAGAGGGCGATCGCCCCTGTCGCACTAGCCCCTGTCGCACTGGCCCCTGTCGCACTAGCCCCTGTTTCACCAGTCTCCGCCGTCAGCGCCAGCGGCAAAGCCTCTAGCTGCAAGCGCACCTCAGCAAGCTGTGCCGTGAGGGTATCCCGTTCTGCCTGAAGCGCTTCTCGCTGAGCCTGGGTTTCTGCCTGCGCCTGTCGAAGCGTTTCGGACTCGGCCTCAAGCGTCTGGACGCGCGATCGCCATTCCGCTTCAATATCCTCTAGCCGAGTACGGAGAGCGGCCAGTTCTGTCTCAATCGCCGTGCGATCGCTGTTCGCCATCGCGAGATGCTCTTGTAAGGTGGCAATCCGTTCTTGCAGCGCAAGACGTTCCTGATCGCGTTCCTGAGCAATCTCCTCCTGATGTGTCTGTACGGAAGCTAGCTCAGCCTCAAATTCATTTCGTTCCTGCGTTACTTGAGCCAGTTGTTCTCGCAGCGCTCCCAGTTCTGATTCTAGAGAAACCTTTGAAGCTTGTGCCTCATCCCGAACCTCTTTTAGCTGAGTCCGCAGCGTGTTCACTTCTGATTCCAGCGCTTTTCGCCCGCTTTCAAACTCATCGAACTGAACTTGTAGCGTCGTTAAATCTGCTTCAAAGGTATTGCGTTCCTGCTCAAGTTCATCCAGCCGTGCGCGGAGTGTGGCGATCTCTGCCTCAAATGTATCCCTCTCCAGGGTGATGTCGTTTATCTGAGAATGCAGCGTGGATAGCTCAGCTTCACGGCGATCGCGCTCTTGGGTCATTTCGTCTAGCTGTGCCTGAAGCGGTACAATTTCTGCCTCAAACGCATCCCGTTCAGCGGTTAGATTCTGCATCTGGGGACGTAGTGCAGTCAGTTCCGCTTCAAACGCAGAGCGCTGTTCAGCAATCTCATCGAGCTGGGCCCGCAACTCATCAAGCTGAGTTATAAACTCATCGCGTTCTTCCGTGAGGTTGCCGAACTGCGTTCGCAGAGCCGCCAGTTCGGATTCTAGCGTTTCCTGTGCAGCCGTTTTGTCTGCTACCTGGGTGTTGAGATCTGCCAAGTTTTCTGCCAATGCGTCGCGCTCCTGCACGGTTTCGTCAAACCGAGTTTGCAGTGTCGCAAGTTGTAAGATAACTGCTTCTCGCTCAGCGGCGATCGCCTCTAATTGAGTTCGCAATTCCGCTAACTCTCGCGCCCCTGCTTCGCCTGCGGCAGTGGCATCCGAAAGCTGAGTGCGAACTGTGGCCAGTTCTAAATCCAGCGCATCACGTTCCTCCGCAAGACGGTTTAGCTGGCCTTGCAGGTCTTCCAGGTCTACGGCTGCGGCTTGCTGGGCGGCCGTTTGTTCCTCAACGAACGTCTCCAACTGGACTCTCAGGGTCACAAGCTCCGCTGCATGGGCCGCTTGTGCAGCCTCCAGTTCTCTCTGAAGGTCTTCTACACGAGTGCGAAAGGTCGCAAGCTCATCCCCAAGCGCATCCCGCTCGGCTGTCAGCGCGTTGGCTTCCGACAACAGTTCTGCCCGCGCGGCTTCCTCTTCTGCCCGAACGCGGGTTGATTCCGCCACGCTGGCCCGCAGCAGCGTCACTTCTGCGTCCAACTCGCTTCGGGTTGCCTTCTCAGCGTCAAGCTCTAGGCGCAATGCCAACAAGGCGTTTTCCGTTTCAGAAACGGCTGCTTCAGCGTTTTCAGCCTGCGATCGCGCGATTTCCAGTTCCGTTTGCAGTTCTGTCTGCAAGCCTTCCAGTTCCGTGAGCCGCGATCGCAGCGATATCAGTTCTCCCTCTACGTCATTCTTTTCAGCTTGAATGCATTCAAACTGCGATCGCAGATCATCGAGCTGTACGTCTAGATCCGTCTTCTCTGCTTGCGCTGACTGCAACAAAACTCGAAGATTCTGTGTTTCTTCTTCAGCAGCCGTTTCTGAACTTCGCTGCGCTTCTAGCTCTCGCTGAAGCAAGACAATCTGATTCGTCAGTTCATTCCGCTCGGCGTTCACCTGGCGTAGCTCTGCGCTTGCGGCTTCCAGATCGGCGGCGATCGCCTCTCGTTCGCGCTGGCTTGTTTCAAGCTGATCGTGCAATGCCGCCAGATCTGCCTGACGATGCTCAATTTGGGGGCGAAGCTGGGCGAAATCGACTCGCTCTCCAGGGTTCAGCGATTCGCCCACAAAGGCCGCATAAAAGCCGCTCAAAGCCTGCCAATAGCTATCTTTTTCTTGAATAACGCCTGCCAGCGTTTGGCGCAGTTCGTCCAGGCCAGCCGTGCGATCGGACTGTTCTGCGCGTGCAGTTTCCAACGCTGCTTCTAGCTCAGCTCGTTGGGTGTCGGCATCCTGCAAGCGCGATCGCAGCGTCTCGAGTTCCATCTCCAATGTTTGCTTTTCTGACCGGAGCGTTTCTATGAGCGATGGTGTTTGTTTGGGTTCGCCCGTCAATGCTTGTGAAAGGGCCAGTCCAGTCATCAGAGCAGTTTGAACTTCCTCTGCTGTGAATTCTCCTATGAGTTCATCTTTACGTTCCTCCATGCGTTCCGGCTGATCTACCAGCGAAGGGCGATCGCCCTCTGCGGGCAGCATATTTTCTGCCGGATTTTCTGCCGGAAGCTCCACATTCGCCTCGGTGATAGCTTCAGATTCCGGTTCTGGTTTATCCTCCATCTGATGAGTCACTTCGACATCAATCGCTTCAGCATCAATCGCTTCGGCATCAACCGTGTCAATATCTGTCGCTTTCGCATCAGTATTTGATTCCAGGAATAGTTCACTCTCAGGTTCGAGATTTGATTCTGAACCCAGAAGCTCTACAGTGCCAAACTTAGAATCGATGCTTTCCGATTGATCATCGGTCTGTGGAACGTCCGTATCATCGATCTGCTCCTCTGCTGGTTCAGGCTCTAGTTCAACATCTGACCCCTCTTCAATTACCACTGCGTCCGCTACGGAAGTCCAGGCGGTGTCGTTTGGGATGCGAGCTTGGGCGCTATTGGTTCTGGTTTTGGCAGCCGTCGCCGCTGGGCGAGTTGGGGTAGAGTCTGGCGATCGCCCCAAAGACACGGCCTGTTCCGCCGCAGACGACGCTTGATTTCGCTGACGAGCCTGCCGCGCCAGCACCGCCTGCACCAGCGTCAGCAGCCCGCCCAGCACCAGCAGCGGCAGCAGCACCCACTTCAGCAAAGAGCCAATGCCGCGCCCGCCGGGAACCACCTCGCCAGGCGCGATCGCCACGGTTTTGCGTTTGCCCGCCTCCAGCGCGATCGCCCGTTTTGCTTCGCTCAGCAGCGCTTGTCCATCAGGCGATGTGGTCAGACTTTTCGCCACGGCTGCTGCGGAAGAACCAGGTCGATAGGCGATCGCCCCCACCTGCTCCAGCGGATATCGCGCATCCGTCGGCAAGACCTCTTGGGGAACCGCCAGCTTCACCACGCGGGCTTTGGTCTGCTGGGTCAACTGGCTGGCGATCGCGTAGCCAATCCCATCTTTCCCCAGCTTGGCGATGACCTCGGCCGTATCGTCGGTTTTCAGCAGCACCCGGTTCACGGTCTCTGGCAACGCACCCAGCGGTATGAGTCCATACTGCTGCAAGACTGCCCGCGTTTCGCTAGTGGTTGGGCGATCGATCAGACGAATCGGGCGATCGGGTCCACCTACCTGCGTCCAGTTGGTGATATCACCGCGCAGGATTTGCTCGAACTGCTGCACCGTCAGATGTCCCTTGAAGGGATTATCCTCGCTTACGATGACTGCAATTTGCGCCTGATCCAGCCATAGCGTTTTGAAGCCTTGGGCGAGTTCGTCTGGCGTGAGCGATCGCCCCACTGCCACCAAATCCACCTCGCCTCGCTTCAGCGCTGCCAGCCCTGCATCCGTTCCATTGGCCTGCACCTCCACCGTAAGGTCGGGCGAGTCTGCTTCGAGTTGCTGCTTGAGCGCCCGATTCAGCGGCAGCAGATCGCGGGCCCCGTCAATGCGAATGAGCGTTGCAGGTTTTGAAGCCGCAGTTTGCAAATCTGCTGCATTTGCAGGCATGATTCCCAGCAGCACGAGCAAAAGACCCGACGCAGCCAGACCAGCCGAAGCAAAACGGTCTGTCCAAAAACCAAAATTTTTTGACATGAGGAGGATACTGGCGAAAGGTGAATAGAACCGTGCAGTGCGGGCTATCCGAATGCTCACGGAACGCCAACCCAACTCAACCCGCTACCACGCTGCCGCGAACAAAAAACTAAGCGTCACGTCGGCGCAGCGCCATCCCTCTAGAAATAGTCCAGATGCCTGATTTGCGTCAGTTGTACAGAACACAAGCGATGCCCATGTGCCTTAAGCAATTCCAAAGTTTGCAGCGCGTTTTTGTGTGCAACTGGTGGAACGATCCCTCCACCCGGCATAATGAGGAAGCAATGTCAGTTCTAAAGTTTAGATTGAGATTAGATTGGCGATTTTAGAATGTTGGTTTAGCTGATTTAACTTGATATGCTGCAAGACTTCAGCTATTTTTAGCAACTTCGTGGGTCGCGCTGTCTAGGCTACTGTGTACACACATCTCGATTGTTTGCGTAAGGCTCTGAAAGATCCCCCTAAATCCCCCTTGATTAAGGGGGACTTCCGATCCAGTTCTCCCTGCTTCGGGTTTCGGTTCCCTCCTTACTTAAGGTGGGCTAAGGGGGATCAAAGCAGCGCCGCTTGAGTTCGGCTCCCGCTTATTTAAGGGGGGCTAGGGAGGATCAAGGCATTGCCGCTCAAGCCTGAGAATTTGTGTGTACAAAGTAGGTTCTCTAAGAGGATGTTTGAAAAGTCCTACTGTTTGTAGCAAAGCGTGCAAGATCCCCCTAAATCCCCCTTAAAAGGGGGACTTTAAGGCGGTTTTCCCCCTTTTTAAGGGGGGCTAAGGGGGGACCTCTGAGTGCTTAACATTACAGGCGATACCTTTTCAAACACCCTCTAAGAGAATTGATAGGATTTTCATCAAAGACTAAATCTGTCCCTAAGCTGTTATTTGGGTATGCCCTTCACTTACTCTCGCACTGTCCGCTTTCAAGACACCGACGCGGCCGGCGTTGTGTATTTTGCCAACGTGCTGGCCATGTGCCACGAAGCCTATGAAGCCTCCCTCGCCGCATCAGGGATTAATCTCAATGCCTTTTTTTGCTACCCGCGTATTGCGATTCCCATCACCCACGCCACGGTAGATTTTATGCGGCCGTCTTTTTGTGGCGACGAGCAGAAGATTTACGTCACGCCCAAAAAGCTGAAGGACAGCGAGTTTGAGATCGAGTACGAAGTGTTTACGGTGGAGCGAGTGGGCAAGGAGATTCCCGAAATCCAGGAGACCTGCGTCGCCCGCGCCTTTACCAAGCATGTGTGCATTGACAGCGCCCAGCGTGCGCGATCGCCCCTACCGCTAGAGGTGATGAAGTGGCTCAGCCAGTGGAGCCGCGAAGGAGAAAAGGTGTTTGACGATCTGGAAACCTTGCTCTAGAACCGACTCTTCGTAGAGGGCGTAGAGTAGGGGGCGGATGGGCGATCGCTCGTCCAGGGCAGACGCTCAGAAGCGGCAATCAGGCGGCGATCAGAACGCATTACCGGGCCAGGGCGGCGGCGAGGTTGGCGGCCCCTTTGGGGTCGGAGTGGGGGGATAGGTCAGGTTGCCCAGCGGCAGATCGCCCCGGCCCATCGAGGTAAAGCTGCTGATCTGCACAAAGCTGGGAGTGAATAGGAAAATGTGGTCGCCCAGCCGCTCCTGGTGTCCATCCACTGCATAGGCTCCACCTGCCACATAGTCGGCCGCCCGCTGGGCCTGGTCTGGCTCCATTAGCCCTAGATTCAGAATGACTGACTTGCGCTCTCGCAGCGCCCGCACCGCTTGGGGAATTTCTTCAAAGGAGCGTGGCTCCATCAACACTACTTCGGGCTGATGCCCAGCAGCACGCGGCAGGCCTACGACATTATTGGGGACGCTATTTGGCGCAGCACCCCCACGGCGGCGAGGGGCGGGCGACGGGGGCGGAACTTGCTCAGGGTAGGCATCAGCATAGCCGTAGGACTCATCTTCGGCGGTGTATCCCAGGTCTTCGTACTCGGCATCGTCGTAGGGTTCGCCCAAACCAAACACGTCTTGAATTCGCTGGAAGAAGCTCATGGCTGTGGGAGGGTAGAGAGGACGGAGGGGCTGGATATGGCGGCGCAGGAATCGCTACGGACAGTATAGGAATCAAAATATAGAACTTTAAAGACTTAAAAGACTTAGAACTCAAACTAGAACTCGAACCTAGAACTCAAAAATTACTCAAACAATCGAACCGAGCCTGAATTTAGTTCGCTTGTTCTATTTTAACCTGTGTGCCCAAAATCCTAAAGTGGTTCCGCTCAAGTTTTGTGACGGGTCAAGTTTTGTAACAATGGCACGGGTTCAAGCGTTTCACTGTCTACTCCGGACTGCGAATCCGACCTGCCCAATCCCTGTGATACTCATCACATTGTCCGGGGCAATCCATCACCATGCAGGGGCCCTGGCAGTCACCCGATTCTCAGAGAATTATCACCCCCCCAGATTTGTGGAATCACCCGGCTGGAGCGTGAAACAGGAGATAGTAGTCACAGCTAACCCAGAGAGTGTTCCAGCCATGAATGAGACTCGGCCAGCGCTACCTCGACGCAATCTGACTCGCGAAATCAAACCCACCTATTGGCGCAAGCTGATCGAGGCGGGAGTGCCCATCGATGCCGCCGATGCCATTGCCTGGGCGATCGCCCGATACGACACAGCCCGGCGGTTGCCGCCCTCTAGCCAGCAAGCGCTGATTCGGCAATATTGCGCGTTTGTGTGTCGGGCGGGGTTGTGGCGATCGCAGCTTTTGGTCAACCCTGGGCTGTAGTCGCGGGTAGAGTCAGCGCCCTGCGGCACTTCACGACCTCCGCCGTGCCGACACCTCTGTTGTGACTGTTGTGACTAACCATGAACGTTATGCAATCACCGATTACGCGACAGTATGCGATCGCCCAAGCAGCGCTGGAACACGCCGTTTATTTCCTGGAACTCGGAGCCGATACCAAAGCCGCCACCTACTTCCAATTTGCCGCACAAAACTTCCAGAGCATTGCCAAAATGCTAATCGAGCAGGAGACTCGGCGATCGCACCTGGATTCCAGGGAGGAGTAGTGATCGGGTTTTGGAAAGGCAGGTGGGTTCGGTGATCGCGCCTATGATTGCGCTTATAATCGCGCCTATGAGCGTGCTTATGATCGCGCTTATGACAGCGGCAAAAGAATTTCAAATTCGGTGCCGATGCCAGCGGGCGCGTCGGCTGGGAAAAGGGCGGGTGATTTGAGGCGAAACTGGCCGCCGTGTTTGGCGGTGACAATTTGATAGCTGACGGATAGGCTGGTTTCTTTGGCGGCACGACGCTCGACAGTGAACGACTCCAGAATACGCTGCTGGACTTCGGGCGAGAGGCCAGGGCCGTTGTCCGTAATGCGGACAGACACCCAGCGGCGTTCGTTTCGCGCTGCTGCGCCTGAGGGCGACTGGGCTGTTTTAGCGGTTGCTTGGATGGGGCCCGAGTCGGCTGGCGCGATCGCCCCCGATGGGTTGGCCAATGTCCCGCCGCCGGGTGATGGGTCTGACAGTCCCTGGATGGCTGTAGTGATGACGATCTGGGGTTTGCGGAGAGAACCGGCCGCCGCGTGGGTGGGGCGATCGCCCATCCCCTCAACCCAGTTCTGGTAAGTGGCCGAGTCCAGCAATGCCTCGACAGCGTTGATCAAAATATTCATAAACACCTGACTCAGTTGCCCAATAAAGCAGGGCACGGGCGGCAGATGCCCATATTCACACACGATGTCAATTTCTCCAGTCAGGCGGCTTTTTAGCAGCAGCACCATGCTGTCAAGGCATTCATGCAGGTTGGCAGGCTTGGGATAGACCTCATCCACATGGCAAAAGTTTTGCAGGCTGGTGGCTAGGTTCTTGAGCCGCTCGGCTCCGGCGCGGATGCTGGCGATCGCCTGGGGCAGATCCCGTTTTACGTAATCTAGCTCAATAGCTTGCTGAAGCTGCCGCACCGCAGGCGGCACCGACGGCAGGCTGGCTTCGTAGGCGGCGATTAGATCCAGCAGGTCGGCGGCATAGCTCGACACATGGCTGAGGTTTCCCCAGATAAAGCCCACCGGGTCGAGGATTTCATGGGCCACGCCATCTACCAGTCTCCCCAGCCCAGCCATTTTTTCGCTCTGAATCAGTTGCACCTGGGTTCGCTCATAGCGCACCTGGGTTTCGATGCCGCGAATCTGCCAGTGGGCCCGGTTTAGATCGTGGGGGCTGAGCAGATAATAGGCCCCGTCTGCCTGCACCACGATTGGCTCGTTGAACTGGTCGGGCGATCGCCGCAAGACCTGCTGCGCCGCTGTCAGAATCGGCGTGTGCCCTGGTAGCATTAGCGGCGGCTGGGCGGCGTAGCTGTGCAAGACTTTCAGCGGGCGACCGAGAAACAACTCCGCCCCATGCGGACGCAGCAGATATTCCAGCAAGCGCTGACGCGACAGCATCCCCACAAACCGCGCCCCATCCCACAGCACCACGCCCGGCAGCGCTGGATGCTGCTCAAACACCGCCGCAACTTGCAGCCCCGTCTGTCCACAATCTGCCCGAAAGTCGTGCAGCGGCAGTTCCTCCAGCGTGGACTCTGAGCCAAGTACTTGAATGTTGGCTTCGCGCAATCGCGGCATCAAAAAATTCTCAGTTAGCGCCTCAGGCGGTTCCCCAGTCAGTGCCCCAGTCAGTGCCCCAGTCAGGGTTTCTAATAGCGGAGATTCTGCGGAACAATCGGTCGGGAAGTCGCTCGATATCATGAACAGGTTATCTAGAACAGGTTATCTATCGGTCGGGAACAGTCTCAGCAGCAGACAGACCGAGCCAACCCTGGCCAGGAAAGCTTCCAAACTTGAAAGTCTCCAAAACCGGGCGATCGCTGTCAAGATTGCTGTCAATTGGGAAACCGTTCAGACAAAATTACAACGTGTAGGACTGACGCAGTTGAACGATTTCTCGCGGGCGCAGCCTGTGAGAAATCGTTCAGAATCGCGAGAAATCGTTCAGAATCTAGAAAACTTATCGCAAGTGCGTAAGTCCTGAACGTGATTAGACGAAATTATTTGTTTAGAATGCCCAGAAATCAAAAAACAGCATCTATTCTTTAGGAGTAGGCAGGCGGCAGGATTCAGCATTCAGGCCAAAAGTCTGGCTACACAACCGTTTCCTGTACTGCCGCAAACATCCCCATCCCTTCGTCTTTCCAAACCTTAATTTCCAAACCCTAATCCCCCAAATCCCTATGACTACTGATTCCACTGCTGCGGCAACTCCCGTCATGTTGCAAAGTGAGGTGATCGGCAAAGTTGTCATCAAGCCTGATACGGCTGAGGAAGTCGGGCGCGTCAGTCGGCTCTGGCTCGATCCCAAAGCGCATCAAATTGTAGGGCTGGAATGCACAGCGGGCGCATTGGGGATTAAGCGCCATGCCTATAATTGGCTACAAATTGCCAGCATTGGCTCTGAAGGAGTTATTCTCAAGGCCCACATTGGCCCAGAACCGACCAAGCCCGATACGGTTGTGTTTGTGCTGGGTGATGAGGTGTGGACGGATGGCGGCAGCCGCGCTGGGCTGGTGGTGGATTATCGCCTTGACCCGACGAGCGGGCGCGTGCTGGATTACCTGTTTACAACCGACGGCTGGGGCGGGCTGACGAGCGGGCTGTATCGGCTGCATCCGGCGGGCGCGATTGGCGTGAGCGATCGCCGCTTGGTCTGCACGGTGTCTTCGGTCGAGGCGGCGGAGTTGGAAAGCCCCGGCGTGGTGCAGAAAGTGCAGCAGGTGCGGGATTTCCTCAAAAATGATTATTCTCAAACCAAAGCAGATGTCAGCAACCTCAAGCAAAAGCTGACGGGCTTCGTCGGGCAGGCACAAAGCAGTGCCCAATCGCTAACCGAGCAAACCAAAGCCACCCTTGCAGAGAAAGCTGAGCAGCTTCAGCAAACGACCGAAAAGGCAAAAGAAACCCTTGCGGATAAAGCTGGCCAGCTTCAGCAAACGGCTGAGAACGCTGCTGCCCAGGCAAAAGAGAAGCTGGCCGACGCGACGACTCAGGTGCAAGCAACGGGAGAAAAAGCCAAAGAGTCTGTGGCCAATCTCACGGCCCAGGCACAGGACAAGGCACAGCAGCTTTCGGAACAGGCTCAGGGGGCGATCGCCGATGCAACCCAGCGCCTCCAGCCTACTGAGCCGCCTGCTGCCAGCCCAGAAGACCTGCCTGATTCCTCTAATTCTTAATCGGCTTCCTAATCGACTGGCTAATCGCCTCCCCTGCTGGGCGCATCCCAGTTCTGCAAGTTCGCCCTCATCCCCCAGCCCCTTCTCCCAGAGCAGGAGAAGGGGAGCCGGATTGAAAGTCCCTCTCCCAAAGCGGGAGAGGGATTTACGGTGAGGGTTACAAAAGTGAGACGCACCCCCCGCTTCCCGCCACAGGTTTGGGCTTGTTTGACTCCATAAAGCTGAAACCACTGGGAAATGGGTCTGGTGTCAAGGGCGATCGCACCATCCACCCCTTTTTCGATGGAGAAGGACGGGTTTTGCGATCGCCCTTTTTGCAATAAACCTAGAGGTTCATGCTAGCGGGTGATCAGAGTGGGTGATCTGGGTCTACACCGCAGCATGAAGAGTTATTTCGAGCCTTTGCCTATCTTGATACTAGAGAGCGATTCAGGATTGTATCTCGACTTGGTGAACGAACCTTCTGCAAGTGGGGGTGTTCCCATTGCACCCCCGCCCTTCCTTCCAGACGGTTTTCCAGTGCAAGGTTCCACCATCAAGCCTTCAGGATTAAATAGCTGTTTCAGAGTTTTAGCAAGGTTACCTTGCGGGGAGCTAGTCTAGCCCTTGCAGCGCACCTAGCGCCCGACCCCCCGACCAAACTTCAGGATTCGTGACCATGAAAACGGTTTATTCTTTGCAACAATTCATCGCTGTGCTATCGGGGCTGGGATATTTCGCAAATTCGGACGCAAATTCGGACAGCCTGCAAAACAACCCGCAGCCAGAGCAGCGCAAAGGACAAAGCCAGCGGGCGAGGGATGACCTGCAACTGGCAATTCGCACCTTTCAGGCGCACTACGGGCTGCCGCTGACGGGCGAAGCAGACCAGCCCACCCAGGAAAAAGCACGCCAGCTTGTCCGCAACTTGCACCACGGACTGAAACAAACCGTGAGTCCGGATCTGTCCATCAGCGAGTTTTATGGACCGCGCACGGTTAGCGCCGTTCAGCAGTTTCAAGCGCAACGCAGACTGCCTGTGACTGGCGTTGCCACGGCTAGCGTCCGCAGCGCTATTGAAGAAGACCTCAAGCAGCAACTCCGGCAAGCCCTCGGCCGTGCTGGCAATCGGCGTACCCCTTGTCCCTGTGCAAATTAGTGGGCTGGAATCGACCCAAAAGCCAGGGCACGTAATCAACGTTGTCCCAAAGCCGTCATCTGCATCCTCATCATCCGCATCCTAAAGACTCAAAATTTTGCAAGGCCCTGGACAATATCTATACAAACTATTAACAAAGCAGATTACACAGCAGGGCAATCGCCCCGTTTTATTCACGCTGCCTGCACCTAACTCGATTCATGCAGCCCTTCAATCCCTCGTCTAAAGGCGCGAGATGTGCCTGAGATCAGCTATTTGTGCAACTCGGCGGTCACGCTGTCTGGCAGCCATAGAGCCAGCAGAAAATATAGTCTGAAAAAGGGAAAGGGGCGATCGCTCACCCAAATCTCACGCACCCCCGGAATTTGAGTTTCAAATTTGTATTCTTTGAAACCAGACTCCGCCTTTTTGCGGACAAAAGACCCGCCGAATATGGGTTCTTTTGATGTAGGAAGTGTGAACTTCAGAGGCCCCCTCGGGAATTTTCGGAGGGCGGCCTGTAGAACTTTATGTAAGAGCTTTGTGCAAACTGCCTCTATCGACCTGTTTGTGACTCGCTTGAGTCTGCGTCTTGCATCAAGACCGCTTTGTGACAACAGGCCTTGAGCCGTTTGCCGCCGAAACTGGGTGCGTCTAGACCATTAGCATCAACACTGCGTCGTCACAAGACCTACGCAGAACCTAACGTGAAACCTGCGTAAACCCATTGGCTAAAGCCGATAGATGTTTACAGACCGAATCCTCAGGACCGGATTATCGTCTGGATTCTCATTGAGTTGTCACCGATCAAAACCGCATCCCGGTGTGGACTGTTGACTGAATCCATGTCCTTAGCCTAAGCGCCTGCTGCGACCTGCCACCCGGCCACTCCTCCGCAAGTCTCCCCTTTCGGATGTGGCACTCGACTCTAGTCGCAGGGTCAGTTGGCATCGCTTTGTGCAGAGGACTGGAAGGCTTTGCGAGCCGCGACGCTCAAGAAACGCTTGGATGGAACCTGAATATTCTTTTTCAGTCCTGATGAATTAGTCCTGAATACCGGGAACACTATCGGTAAGCAGTGAAAGAAGCCCCTTGTTACCTGGAGCAACTGAGACGAGTACTATGCCAGCAAGATCTTTCTCCGCTGAGGCGGACTACAACGACTCCTCGAATGGCTTTGAGCTTCAAACTGGCGCTGTCAACGCTCAAGATGACGATTTAGAAGCGCAACTGAGCGAGGATTTGGCAAGCTTGGAAATGGAGTATGGGGCGGGTGCAATCGGCAAAAATGCCACCGCGCGGCGCACAACTGACCTAGTGCGACTCTATCTCCAGGAAATTGGGCGGGTGCGGCTCCTGGGGCGCGATGAAGAAGTCTCGGAAGCTCAAAAGGTGCAGCGCTATATGTCTTTGCTAGAGGCTTGCCACAAAGCAGCCGAACAGGGCGACCAAGCGCTCCAGCACTACCTGCAAATTATGGAAACTCAGGATCGGCTGGCATCCATGCTGGGGCATCGTCCCTCGCTGGAGCGCTGGGCCGAGGCGGCGGGGATCGCCGTGACAGAACTGAAGCCGCTGCTGGCACAGGGCAAGCGCCGCTGGGCAGAACTGGTGCAGCGTCCAGTAGAGGATCTGGAACTGGTGCAGTCGGAAGGGCTGGCTGCCAAGGATCACATGATCAAGGCCAACCTGCGCCTAGTGGTGTCGGTGGCCAAAAAGTATCAGAATCGCGGGCTGGAATTGCTGGATCTGATTCAAGAGGGCACGCTGGGTCTGGAGCGAGCAGTGGAGAAGTTTGACCCGACGAAGGGTTATCGCTTCAGCACCTACGCCTACTGGTGGATTCGGCAGGGCATCACGCGGGCGATCGCCACCCAAAGCCGAATTATCCGCCTGCCCGTCCACATCACCGAAAAGCTCAACAAAATCAAAAAAGCGCAGCGCAAAGTCTCCCAGGAGAAGGGCCGCACCGCCACCTACGAAGACATCGCTGCCGAACTCGACATGACCGCGCCCCAGGTACGCGAGGTGTTGCAGCGTGTCCCCCGCGCTGTGTCACTGGAAACCAAAGTGGGCAAGGAGCGCGACACGGAACTGGGCGACCTGCTGGAAACCGAAGGCGCATCGCCAGAGGAACTGCTGATGCGGGAATCTCTGATCCGCGATTTGCAGCAGTTGCTCACCGATCTTACCAGCCGCGAGCGCGACGTAATTCAGATGCGCTTTGGACTGGGTGACGGACAGCCCTATTCTCTGGCGGAAATTGGTCGGGCGCTGGATCTGTCTCGTGAGCGGGTGCGCCAGATCGAGGCGAAGGCGCTGCAAAAGCTGCGTCAGCCCAAGCGTCGCAACCGCGTCCGCGATTATCTGGAAGCGCTGTCGTAGCGCGATCAGCTAGTTCAACAGCTAGTCCAACCGTTAGTCCAAACCATTGAACAGTGCATCTGACCCAGTTGGATGCACTTTCGCGTTTTATAGTCCGCATTTTGTAGAGAATGTGACTGGATTTGGAGAAGGTATCTAAAGCGCTTGCCAGTCTATCTTCTACAGCAGCTTGGGAAATCGCTAGGATTAGACATAGAGCAGGATATCGGGCAAGACATCGAGCAGGCGCGATGAGGCGCTTCGTAACCCAATTCCATGCCCCTTGCTGTGCCAACTTGTGGCCAACTTGTGTGCCAACTTGTGGCTACTTGTAGCTAACTTGTAAAGCTGCCGTTTGAGGCGGATCTGAGAGGGCAATGGGGTTGGGTCATAGTTTTGAATTGTTGGCTGGATCATTGCAGGAGTTTGAGATTGGCAGATCGTAAGGACAGGTCAGACCGTTCAGGCAGTCCCCACACTAGAACCCTTCCTACAAACCCGGCTCAGGATGCTGCCGAGCGATCGCCCTTTGACCCCGCCCTGGATCAAGAACTGGACGAGGCGATCGCCAGTTTTCGCGAGATCCAGGCAGACCTAACCTACTGTCAGGCGCAGGACGCGCTGCGGGATCTGGTGAATGGGCTAGATCTGACCCCGCGAGAGCGATCGGGTCTGGAAACAGAGCTAACTAGCCTGCAAACCCTGCTGCAAAAGCTCGACCGCATGGTGGTGCAAATTGCGGTGTTTGGCATGGTGGGGCGGGGCAAGTCGTCGCTGCTGAATGCGCTGCTGGGGCAGTCGGTGTTTGAAACGGGGCCGGTGCATGGCATCACGCAGGCGGTGCAGGCGGCGAACTGGGAAATTCGGCAGGAGGCAATCGCCGGAAGCGCTCAGGAGGTTCTGCGGGTGTCGCTGCCGGGAACAGGCCAGTCGCAGGTAGAGCTGATCGACACACCCGGCATCGACGAAGTAGACGGCGAGGGGCGCGAACAACTGGCACAGCAGATTGCCAAACAGGCGGATCTGATCCTGTTCGTTGTATCGGGGGACATGACCCGCGTGGAATACGAGGCGCTGTCGGCGCTGCGGCAGGCGGCTAAACCGATGCTGCTGGTGTTCAACAAGGTGGATCAGTATCCCGATGCCGATCGTCAAGCGATTTATCAGACCATCCGCGACCAGCGCGTGCGAGAACTGCTGTCGCCGGACGAAATCGTCATGGCGGCGGCTTCGCCGATGACGACGACGGCCGTGCGTCAGCCTGATGGTCAGCTTGTGGTGCGCCGAGAAGCCGGAAAGCCCCAGATAGACGACCTGAAGCTGAAAATTTTGGAGATTTTGCACCGCGAGGGCAAGTCGCTGGTGGCGCTGAATACGATGCTCTATGCCGACGACGTGAGCGATCGCCTGTTGCAGCGCAAGCTCGAAATCCGCGATCGCAGCGCCGATGACCTGATCTGGCAGGGCGTGATGACCAAGGCCGTGGCGATCGCCCTGAACCCGATTACCGTGCTAGATCTGCTGGGCGGCGCGGTGATTGAAATTGCCCTGATCGTCACCCTGTCACGGCTCTACGGCATCCCCATGACCCAGCAAAACGCCCTCATGCTGCTGCAAAAAATGGCAATTGGGCTGGGCGGCGTGACGGCCAGCGACCTGCTGCTGACGCTGGGACTGGGTTCGCTGAAAAGCCTGCTGGGTGCGGCGGCTCCAGCCACCGGGGGCGCGTCGGTGTTGCCCTATGCCTCCGTGGCGATCGCCCAGGCGGGGGTCGCAGGAGTGTCTACCTACGTCATTGGCCAACTCACCAAAACCTACCTCGCCAACGGCGCATCCTGGGGGCCCACCGGGCTAAAAACCGTCGTCAGCGAAATTCTTGACTCTCTTGACGAAGCCTCCATTCTGAGCCGAATTAAGGACGAATTGCAGGCTAAGTTGGAGCAGCGGTAGAAGGGATGAGGAGAATGGCTGATTTTCAAATCTTTGAGCAATCTATTCAGATCAGCGCCAGCGCAACGGCGGTTGAGCAGTGTCTTACAGATCTGGAGTTGATGCATCGCTGGCTCAATCCGGCGCTGCGCTGTGAGCCTGTGGGTGTTTGGAGTACGGAACTGGGCGGCAAGAGCCGATTTCTGATTCAAACGCCGCTGGTGCAGCCTGCGCTCTACAGCACGGTGGTCGAGCGGGAGCCGGGGCTGATCGTATGGGAGTTTAGGGGATTCTTTCAGGGGCGCGATCGCTGGGAGTGTCAGCCGACTTCCACGGGCACGACGCTGGTCAATCGCTTCGAGTTTCGCATTCCCAATCCCATCGTCCGCTATGGGTTTAATACGTTTGCGGCAGAGTGGACCCGGCAGGATATGCAGGCGCAGTTGCGGCGGCTAAAGCGCGTGGCAGAAGCGGTTTACAATAGCTCACAAACCGCGCCCAAAAAGTGAAGAAACGTATGCAAAACTAAACCTTGATTACAGATTCCCAGTCTTCAATTGGGAATTGCCGACCTGGGTGATAGGTTGATGGGTATCGAATAACACCATCAAAAACTTTCGCTCGGTTTAGCTCAATGTACGATAAGAACACGAAAAAAGATTGGTTGAGCGCGGTTCTAACTGCCACGCTGGGCGCAGGAGCCGTGACCACATTTGCCATTAGCCAGGGACAGCATCCGGCGATCGCCCTCAGTATTACGGCCTTTGCAGTTTTGGCTGCCTTAATGATTGATCACTACAGCCCGTCCTGAATTTTAGCTGAAACTTGAGTCTAAATTGTCTAAATCTAAGCAAAACGGGAACCGGAAGTTGAGCTGACTGACTATTGCTCAAGCCTGAACTATTGCCCAACGAGGTAATTTTTCAGTGCAGTTTGCTAATCAGGCTCTTTGGGGAAAGACTTTTGCCGCTCCTGCCATGCCTGCCAAAGGTCGGGGCGGCGTTTCTGCGTGCGCTCGATCTGCTGTTCGTGCCGCCAGCGGGCGATCGCCTGGTGGTTTCCCGACAGCAGCACATCGGGCACTCGCCACCCGCGAAACTCCGCTGGCCGAGTGTATTGGGGATAGTCCAGCAGCCCATCCTCAAAGCTTTCCAGCTTCAGCGACTCTACTTTGCCGACTGTTCCCGGCAGCAGGCGAATCACGCCATTTAGCAGCGCCAGCGCCGGAATTTCGCCACAGGTCAATACAAAATCCCCCAGCGACACTTCCCGCGTCACCAGATGCAGCACTCGCTCGTCTACGCCCTCGTAGTGTCCACAGATAATGACCAGTTGATCCCGGCTGCTGGAAAACTCTTGAAACATCCGCTGGCACATCGGCTCTCCCTGCGGGGTCATGAGCAGCACCTCCCGTCGGGGCAGCACGGGCAGCGACTCCACCGCCGCAAAGATCGGCTCCGGCTTCATCAACATCCCCACGCCGCCGCCATAGGGTTCGTCATCGACCTTGTGATGCTTGTCGGTCGTGAAATCGCGGGGATTGGTCAGATGCACCTCTGCAATCTGGTTTGCCAGCGCTTTGCCCAGCAGTCCGGATTGCAGGGGAGAGGAAAAGAAATCGGGAAACAGGGTGATTAGGTCGAAGCGCACGAGGGGAAGAGGGAAGAACGAAGAGGGAAGAGGGAAGGGGGTTGGAAGGGGGAGGCGGCTGCTTTGGAGTATTGTTTTTTGGAATAGTTTTCGGAGTGATTTCTGGAGGCTTTGGGGGGTTGGTGGTCGTAGAAGGCGATAGGTTTTTGCACCTATGCTCAAGGAGAATGTAATGAAGCTAGGATAGGGTTCGCACAAAAACTACCGTTAAAGGCTTGAGAGTATGGTTAAATAATTACGCTTAGACTCTAGACCCATTCCCATTAGATTTGCTGATTTAATCGCAATGTGCGACTTTGCCGATCTCTCTCACCCTAAATCCCTCTCCCTCTCTGGGAGAGGGACTTCAAGCCTCTTTGCTCCCCTTCTCCCGACACGGGAGAAGGGGTTGGGGGATGAGGGCAAATTGAAAGTTGCACATCCTGTGATTTAACTTGCCGAATCTAAATTCTATTTGACTGAACTTTATCAGGATAAAGCAGAGTCGGCGATGATATGCGAGATCGCGCCTGCGAGGTTGCCCCTGCATCATTGCAAGCACCATCGCTTGTCTTTCGACGATTTATCCGAGGGTTCATGCCTTGACCGCTGGTTTCGCTGCATACTTGCTGCATAATTTACTGCACGGTAGAAGATTTCCCGGCTGTTTTTCCCTGAGTCCCCACTCGCCAGCAACCTTCACTCTTGAGTAATGAGCAACACTCAACACGGGCTTGGCAAATTATTAGAACGGCTAGTGTCGCGCCGTCCGCTTTCAGAGCGGATGTTCCAATCTGATCCTACCCTCCAGCGTCAACGGATGCCCCAGTCTACAGAAACAGCGGTTATGGTCATCGGCGGTGCCGAAGACAAAGTCCACGGTCGTGAAATTCTCCGCACGTTTTTTCATCGATCTCGCGGTGCGGATGCGCGGATTGCCATCATTCCTTCGGCTTCGCGGGAGCCGGGGGTGATTGGCAGCCGCTACCGCGAGATTTTTGAAGACATGGGCGCAAAGGATATTGCTATTTTCGACATCCAAGATCGGGATCAGGGGAGCCATCCTGATTGGCAGGCGTTTCTGGAAGACTGTACGGGCGTGTTTATGACCGGGGGCGACCAGTTGCGGCTATGCGGGCTGTTGTCGGATACGCCCATCATGGAAAAGGTGAGAATTCGCGCTCAACTAGGCGAAATTACGCTGGCGGGCACGAGCGCTGGGGCAGCCGTAATGGGGCAGCACATGATTGCGGGCGGCGGTAGCGGGGAGCCGCCGAATCGGTCGCTGGTAGATCTAACGACCGGACTCAACATTATTCCTGAAGTGCTGGTGGATCAGCATTTTCACAATCGCAATCGGATGGCGCGGCTGATGAGTGCGATCGCCGCCTATCCCGAAAAGCTGGGCATTGGCATCGACGAGGATACCTGCGCCATGTTTCAGGGCAATGGCACCTTTGAGGTGATTGGCAGAGGCACGGTGACGGTGATCGACCCAGGTCAGATTTCCTTTACCAACCAGCCCGACGCGGGCACGGACGATCCTCTGAGCATCCACAATCTGCGGGTGCATATCCTCAGTCATGGCGATCGCTTCGATTTCTACAAGCGCGTCGTCTTGAATCGGTAGGAGATCGATAGGAGATCGATAGGAGATCGATAGCCATCGGTCGCTAATGAGTAGCTCATCGGGGTTCCGGTAAGGGGCCTATCGGGGGCGATCGCCCTTCCTCGGATCGTTCCCAGGGTTGATCTCCGGGTCTATCTCAATGAGTAACCCAATGAGTAATTACTCACAAAAATGTCCTGCGGTTCATTGCGTGTAGGACGAAAATGCGTCAGGATTCAGGCAACGGGGTGATGGCAGGCAGTTCTAAAACAAACCTAAAACTGTTTCAAACAATACAGTTTGTCGTCGTTGTCCCGCTTGACACTAGACTATCGTGCTTCTAAAGCCGCACTCTATCCTGGAATCCCAGCGCTATGAAGATTCTCAAGACTCAGACGTTGCGAGGCCCCAACTACTGGAGCATTCGATACCCGAAGCTGGTGGTCATCCGGCTCGACCTCGAAGACCTGAGCGATCGCCCGTCTAACGAAATCCCCGGATTTTACGACGGGTTGGTATCCCTCCTGCCCAGCTTGGTCGAACACTACTGCTCACCTGGCTGCCGTGGCGGATTCCTCAGCCGCGTCCAGGAAGGCACCATGATGGGGCACATCGTGGAACACGTCGCGCTGGAATTGCAAACGCTGGCCGGGATGCCCGTCGGCTTTGGGCGCACCCGCGAAACCTCGACTCCTGGTGTTTACCAAGTTGTGATTGAGTACAAAAACGAGCAGGCGGGTCGCTACGCAGCGCGGGCGGCGGTTCGCCTTTGCCAGAGCATCGTAGACACAGGTCGCTATCCCGTTGAAGAACTGGAGCAAGACCTGAACGACCTACGGGAACTGGCGATGGAAGCGGCGCTCGGCCCCAGTACCGAGCATATCGTCGCCGCGGCCGAGGCGCGGGGGATTCCCTGGATGCCACTCAGCACGCGATCGCTCATCCAGCTTGGCTACGGCGAATATCAGAAACGCATCCAGGCCAGCCTCAGCAGCGGTACGGGCATTTTGGGCGTAGAGCTAGCCAGCGACAAGGAAGGCACGAAGCGGCTGCTGGCCGAAGCGGGTGTTCCGGTTCCTCGTGGCACCACGATTTACTACCTGGATGAACTGGAGCAAGCCATCGAAGACGTGGGCGGGTTCCCCATCGTCATCAAGCCGCTAGACGGCAACCACGGCCGCGGCATCACCATCGACATTAACTCAATGGCAGAAGCCGAGGAAGCCTACGATGCTGCCCAAGCTGCCTCAAAATCCCACGCGGTGATCGTCGAGCGCTTCTATCGCGGACGCGACCACCGGATCTTGCTCGTCGGCGGCAAAGTGGTGGCAGTGGCAGAGCGCGTCCCTGCTCACGTCGTTGGCAACGGTCGCTCCACCATTGCTGAACTGGTGGACGAAACGAATCGTGACCCCCGTCGGGGCACAGGACATGACAACGTGTTGACCCAGATCGAGCTAGATCGCGCCGCCTTTCAAATGCTGGAGCGCCAGGGCTATGACCTGGATACAGTGCTGCCGATGGGGCAAGTGTGCTACTTGAAGGCGACCGCAAACCTCAGCACAGGCGGCATCGCCATCGATCGCACGGACGACATCCACCCCGAAAACCGCTGGATTGCCGAACGCGCCGCCAAAATCATCGGGCTGGACATTGCCGGACTGGACGTGGTAACTCCCGACATTTCTAAACCCATGCGCGAGGTGGATGGCGTAATTGTAGAAGTCAACGCCGCGCCGGGTCTGCGGATGCACTTCTCACCCAGCGAAGGTACGCCGCGCAACGTGGGCGAAGCCATCATCGACATGCTGTTTCCGCCCGGAACACCCGGCCGTGTGCCCATTGTGGCGGTGACGGGTACGAATGGTAAAACCACCACCAATCGCCTGACCGCCCATATTTTCAAGCAAACAGGGCAAATCGTCGGCTACACCACCACCGACGGCATCTACATTGGTGACTATCTGGTGGAAAAGGGCGACACCACAGGGCCCCAAAGCGCCCAAGTGATTTTGCAGGATCCAACGGTGCAAGTCGCGGTGCTGGAAACAGCGCGGGGCGGGATTTTGCGCTCTGGGTTGGGCTTTAACCAGTGCGATGTGGGCGTGGTGCTGAATGTGGCGGCCGACCACTTGGGCATTGGCGATATCGATACGGTGGAGCAACTGGCACACCTCAAGAGCGTCGTGGCAGAAAGTGTCGGGGTGGGCGGCTATGCTGTGCTGAATGCGGATGACCCGCTGGTGGCGGCGATGGCTAGCCGCGTCAAGTCGCAGGTGGCCTACTTTGCCATGAACCCGGATAATCCCACGGTGCAAAACCACGTCGCTCAGGGCGGACTGGCGGCAATTTATGAAAACGGCTACCTGACGCTGGTGAAGGGCGACTGGGCGCTGCGGCTGATGGAGGCGGCCAGCGTGCCCCTGACGATGGGCGGCCGTGCGCCGTTTATGATTGCCAATGCGCTGGCGGCTTCGCTGGCGGCCTTTGCCCAGGGCGTTCCGGTCGAAGCCATTCGGCAGGGGCTTGCCACCTTCCAGGCCTCTGCCAGCCAGACTCCTGGCCGCATGAATCTGTTTAATCTGGGTGAGTTTCATGTCCTGTTGGACTATGCCCACAATCCCCACAGCTATGAGGCGCTAGGTGGCTTTGTGCGGAACTGGAACGGGGAGCGAATCGGGGTGATTGGCGGGCCGGGCGATCGCCGCGATGAAGACTTCATTACCCTCGGTCGGCTCTCGGCCGCCATTTTCGACCGGATTTACATCAAAGAAGACAACGACACCCGTGGACGAGCGCGGGGCAGCGCGGCTGCGTTTATCGAAGAAGGTATCCGGCAAATCCAGCCAGGTCTGAAATACGACGTGATTCTGGACGAAACCGAAGCCATTAACACGGCGCTGGATCGGGCCCCCAAAGATGCGCTAGTGGTGATTCTGCCGGAGAGCGTCAGCCGTGCCATGAGCCTGATCGATTCCCGCCGACCCATTTCGGAGGCGACCACACTCCAGCCCACCCCCGAAGCCCCACCAGAGCCGCCAAGGTTGGAAGACAACCCCTTCGAGACGGGTTTTGAAGAGTTTGTGCCCTCTGTGGCAGAGGGATAGGCTGGGGTTAGGATTCAGCGCTGATTAAGCCAGTCTGCTTGAGCCAGTCTTCAAATTCTCTGAGGGACTGGCTGGTGCCGATTTGCGCCGCCCGTTCCACTGCGCTTGGAATGATTTCCGGCGATGGGAAGGTGGGGAAACGTTGGACTGGTTGCAGATTCAACGTAGCGATCGCCCTGCAAAACGTTGCTTTTGAGCGTGCCTGAGTCATAAATCCAGATTTCAGGCACTTTGATTGCAACGTAAGCATTCAGCCGGGTCCTAGACGTGAGATCGCAGGATTGTCTTGACTAGGTCGGCACTCACAATCTTTGCCCGTTCATGCTCTGGTAGCGGAACCAGAATCTCCAGGTTTCCTCCACAGTAAGGCAACGCGAGCGGTTCGCTGCTCACCGAGTTCTTCCAAAATGCTTTCAAACTCCTGCCAGGTTGCATTTCTCAGGGTTGCCATGCTCCCTGGTGCCAGTTCAAGCTAACTAATCGGTTTGACGACGGGATTGGCGATCGTCATTGGGTTTCCCTCCGCCTTCTGAAAGTGCTGCTTAGAAATGCCACAAAAAATGCCACTTGAATGCTGCCTTGAAGCTGCTCTTTGGATAAGCAGGGTTCGAGCCTTTTGGGAATTGGGTTAAGCAGTCAGAGGCAAACTGTGTGAGGATAGTGCTGGCTCAACTTGCAGGCTGAGATTTGGGTAATTAAGCAATCGTTGGTAGCATTTGGCAATAATTGGCAACATTTAGGTTTCTCCAGGGTTTCTCATCAGGAAAGAATTATGCTGAAAGCGTCTGAGGTAATGTCCAAAGAAGTAGCGACCATTCGCGGCTCAGCCACGGTCTATGAAGCCGTTAAGCTGATGAAGGAAAAGGCGACCCGGACGCTGATTGTGGAACTGCGCCACAGCCAGGATGCCTATGGCATTGTGACTGAAACGGACGTGGTGTACAAAGTCGTCGCCTACGGCCTCGACCCGGCGCGGGTGCGCGTGTTTGAAATTATGACCAAGCCCTGCATTGTGGTGAATCCTGATCTGGGTGTGGAATATGTTGCGCGGCTATTTGCCAATACGGGCATTCACAGCGCTCCAGTGATTCAGGGCGGGCTGCTGGGGCTGATTACGCTGAACGACATCCTGACCAAGGGTGACTTTGTGGAACAGCCCAAGGCCGTGCTGCTGGAAAACCAACTGCAAGAGGCGATCGCCCATGCCCGACAGGTCTGCGCCGCCAAAGGCATCGACTCGCCCGACTGCGCTGCGGCGTGGGACATTGTGGAAGAACTGCGAGCCGAAGCCGCCCACCAAAAAGCCAATCAAACCTACGGCGATATCACAGGCGGCAAGTCTGCCTTTGAGCAATACTGCGAAGAGAACCCCGAAGCACCCGAAGCGCGAATGTATGATTCGTAATTGGAATTCGTACGGACTTACGCACTTGCGATAAGTTTGCTGGGTTTTGGACGATTTCTCGCGGGCTGTGCCCGCGAGAAATCGTCCAACTGCGTGAGTCCTACCAAAATCTCAGATCAGCGGAATGCGAATGATAAACGTTGTACCCTTGCCCACTTCCGATTCGCATTCCAGACTGCCGCCGTGACGCTGCACGACAATCTGGTAGCTGATGGACAGCCCCAGCCCTGTGCCTTTGCCGACGGGCTTGGTGGTAAAGAACGGATCAAATAGGCGATCGCGCGTTTCGGCAGAGATGCCCGGGCCGTTGTCGGCAATGCGAATGACAACGCAGCCAGTTGGCTCCGGCGACTGAGAGGGTGCGGATTCGGCGGGCGCTGCTAGGGCGATCGCGGGCTGCGGCACAAACTCAGTCGAGATGGTAATCCGGCGCGGCGGGGGGCACTCTTCTAGCGCGTCGATTGCGTTCGCCAGAATGTTCATAAACACCTGGTTTAACTGACCCGCATAGCATTCTACTTTGGGCAGCGATCCATATTCTTTTTCAACGTCAATTCCCGTTCCTTCGGCGTGATTTTTCAGGCGATTTTGCAGGATCAACAGCGTGCTGTCAATGCCTTCGTGAATATCCACAGGCTTTTTCTCTGCTTCGTCGAGCCGAGAAAAGTTTCGCAGCGACAGCACAATCTGGCGAATCCGGTCTGCGCCAATTTTCATGGAGGTCATCAGCTTGGGCAGATCGTCGCCAATAAAGTCCAGGTCGATCGACTGGAGCGCCTGGGCCACCTCATCCGGCGGATCGGGAATGTGATTTTGATACAGATTCAACAGGTGCAGCAAATCTTTGGTGTAGTTGTTAGCGTGAACCAGATTGCCGTTGATGAAATTCACCGGATTGTTGATTTCGTGGGCAATGCCCGCCACCATCTGCCCCAGGCTGGACATTTTTTCGGACTGGATCAGGTGCGCTTGGGTCTGCTGGAGGTGCTGCAATGTCTGGCTGAGCTGGGCGGCCTGGGCTTCGGCGGCGATCGCTGCTTCTCGGCTGCGGGCATATAGCTCTGCCTGGTCGATGGCGATCGCCACTTGGTCGGCAACGGCTTGCAGCAGTTCCACCTCGCTGTCTGTCCAGGCGCGGGGGCTACTGTGATAGCAGGCGATCGCCCCCAACTTGTGCGATCGCGTCTCTAGGGGCATCAGCAGATGAGCCACCGCATCAGCCCGGTTCAGCACCTCTAGCAAGCCCGGTTCCACCGCTCCGGGTCGCCCGTCGGCAATCCGCACCATTTCCAGATTCAGCACCTTTTCTCCCAGCACCCGCCCCGGCCCCAGCGGATAGTCGCCCAGCAGGCTGAGCAGCGCCGGATTGCGGGCTTCGTGAGTAATCTCCAGCCGCGTTGCCTCCAGCGTCGAGCGACACCAGAGAAACTGGCAGCGATCCACTTGGAGCAGCGACCACACCTCACTCACCGTTGTTTCCAAGATTGCCTCCAGATCCAGCGACGCGCGAATCTGGCTGGCCAGGCGAAACAGCAGCGCCTCCCGCCGACTCAGCAACTCCTCTCGCGCCAGCGTCCGGTCGATAGCAACAGCGAGACTGTTGGAAATCCAGCCCAGGGTTTTATGCACCGTTTGGGCAAAGGGCAGATGGCTAAACAGCGCCATGACCCCGATTAAGCGATCCTCTGTAACCAGCGGGTAAGCCGCAAAGCCAACCACGCGCTCCTGCTCCAGCCAGTCTTTGGAGCCGATACACATATCGTTTAGCACGTTGTCGGTAAGGTAAGGCTGGCGCGTTTGGGCGGCGTAGCCAATCACCGAAATGCCAATGGGAATGCGGTTTTGAAACTCCTTGGGGCAAGAGTAACCGCCTGCGCTGGCTTGTAGCTCCAGCAGCCGCGTTTCGGGGTTGAGCGTCCACACGTAGGCCGAGTGCGCGTCGAGATATTGCACTAGTTGGGCTGTGCAGCGCTTCAGGATGTCAATAACAGTGCCGCCCTGGGATAGGGTTACGCCGACAGCCGCGC
This sequence comes from Thermoleptolyngbya oregonensis NK1-22, assembly GCF_032705245.1. Classification (GTDB taxonomy): domain Bacteria; phylum Cyanobacteriota; class Cyanobacteriia; order Elainellales; family Elainellaceae; genus Thermoleptolyngbya; species Thermoleptolyngbya sichuanensis. Next base: position 3,506,732 of record NZ_CP053540.1, on the reverse strand, counting down.
CCAGTTCCGCCAAGTGCGATCGCGCTTTGAGTTCCTGCTCTGCTTCTTTGCGCTCCGTGATGTCCGTTCGCAGAGCGATGTAACGCTGAGGCTTGCCTGTCTCATCGAGAATCGGCACGATGGTCGTATCCACCCAGTAGAGGATATTGTTCTTAGCCCGGTTGCAAATTTCGCCGCGCCACACATTGCCAGAGGATATGGTTTGCCACAGATCCCGGAAAAACTCCCGCGAGTGATAGCCAGAGCTAATCAGCCGATGATCTTGCCCGATTAGCTCCTCGCGGGAATACCAGGAGATTTCGCAGAATTTATCGTTGGCGTAGAGGATCTTGCCCTGGGGGTCGGTGATGGCGGCGATGGAGTGCTGATTTAGCGCGAAGGCCAGGTCAGAAAGCAAGTCGTACTGCGGCGGTTTGGGATCGAGCGGCGCGTCTGCCGAAACTTCGCTGGCAGTGGCGCACAAGAGCTGGCGGTCTGGCAGCGGCCCGATGCGCCACTGGAGCCGATGATAGCTGCCGTTGCGGTGGCGGCATCGGTTTTGAAAGGTGACTTTCTTCCCTTTGGCGACGACTTTTTGAATGTGGTTGAGGGTAATTTCCCAGTCGTCGGGATGGATAAATTCTAGGAACGGCTTGGCCATGAGTTCTGCTGCGGTATAGCCCAGCAGCTTGCGCCAGGCGGGGTTGAGCCGCTTGAGGTAGCCATCTGCGCCCATCACGCAGGCCAGATGGGCCGATAGGGAAAACAGCAGCTTTTGCTCGGTTTCGGCGGCGTGGTGCTGGGCGATCGCCTCTGTCAGAGCCGCCGTGCGCCGTCGTAGCTCAAGTTGAGCAATCACCTGTCGCGCCAGCAGCCGCAAGCCGTCCATCAGCCCTTCCGATGGATTTCCCGGCTCCCAGCCCATCACCGCCAGCACGCCCAGCGCCGCCCCTGCCGGACTCAGCAGCGGCACGCCAGCATAGAACCGTACCGCAGGCGTACCTACAGCGATCGGCTCAAATACAAACCGCTCATCCTGCTGCAAGTCCATCACCAGCAGACCGTCTTCGGCGGCCAGCGTGCTGTCCAGGCACACCAGCGGATGGCAGGGCGTGCTTTCGGGCCAGCCCGTCAGCGCCTTCAGCCAATAGCGGTCTTCGCCTGCCAGCGCCGAACTATCGCCTCGCAAAAAGGCGATCACCCCCACCGACACGCCTCCTAACTGCGCTGCTAACCGCGCCAGCCCATCAAACCCCTCTTCAGGCGTGCTGTCTAAAATGTTGTACTGACGCAGCACATCGAGCGTAGCAAAGTCGGGAACTGGCATAGTTGTGGCACGGAAAGCAAGAGAAATGAGGGGCGGATAGGCGACGGGCTGCGAACGTATGAAGCGACGGAAAATTTTTGACTTGGTTTAGCGCCAGACTTAGGCACTTGCGATCAGTTTTCTAGACTTTGGATGGTTTCTTGCGGGCGTGACCCGTAAGAAATCATCCCACCGCGTAAGTGTCCTGTATTTTCCAAAATACCAGCACCAGACAAGGGGACAAGGCCCCCCATCGCCTATCTTTCCTAGAATTCCCTTACCTCTGAAAGACTATACAGTGGATTGGGGGGCTGTCTGGTGGGGCGGAGCAACGGGCAGCGCGACGGTGAAACAGGTTTGTCGGGCAGCACTGGCGACCTGAATGCTGCCACCCAGATGTTCCGTCATTTTTTGCACCAAGGCCAGCCCTAGCCCTGTGCCCCCTTGTTTCCAGCGGTCGATGCCAGGGACGCGATAGAACTTCTCAAAAATATGGTCTAGCGCCTCGGCGGGGATTTCCACCCCAGAGTTGCAGACACGCAGCACAAAGAAGCCTGAATTGGGCGAGGAAAGAGAGGCGAAATTTTGCGCTGAGGCGAGATTTGGGGCAGCGGCGAAGGGCTTGAGGGCAAACGGGCGATCGCCCCCGGTCGTTTTGGCTATCGTTTCAGTCGTCGTTTCAGTCGTCGTTTCAGCCGTCGTTTCAGCCGTCGTTTCAGTCATCACAGCAGCTTCGCAGTCAAACGGGCCGACAGCGCAAGCAGCCACCCGAATTTTTTCACCGGGCGGTGTGTATTTGCAGGCATTGTTGAGCAGTTCTGTCAAAATGCGCTCCAGGCAGGTTGGGTCAGACGTGATGACGGGCAGCTTGTCGGAAATTTCAATCTGCAAAGTCTGCTGGCGGTTGCGGATGCGCTCCTGAAACGACTCGACAATGTGCAGCACCCAGTCCCGGAGGGAGATGGGTTCCAACTCAAGGGCCTGCGTCCCGGAGGCGAGGCGCTGTAAATCGAGCAGGTCGTTGATTAAATTAGCCTCACGTTCGCACTCCGCCTCTAAAATCTTCAGATATTGCTCGCGCCGCTCGTTCTGCTGCGATAGTTTCAGCATATTGATCGCCATTTTGATATTGGTAATCGGGGTTCGCAGTTCGTGAGAGACGGTGCTGAGAAAATCGTCCTTGAGCAGGTTCAAGTCTTCCAGCGCCTTGAGCTGAATTTGGGCCGCTTCATATAGCCGCGCCTGCCGCAGGGCGATCGCACACTGGCTGGCCACCTGCTGCACCAGCCGCACCTCTGGCTCCTCAAAGCATTCGCCCTGCGGCTTAAATAGCCATAGATCCCCCAACACGCCCTGATCGTCCCAAATCGGATGGGCCAGCACCGTCATCATGCAGGCAGTGGGGCGGACTGGATGGGGCAGCGCGGCGCAAAACTGGCAGGATTCTCCCCGCAGCAGCAAACCATGAACCTCAGAAAACTCGTTGGGAATGGCAAAGCTCGTGCCCAGCGCCGACGGCAGGGTGGTTGTATATTCGTACTGAATTGTCGAATACTTCTGGTCGGCACTGTAGAGCGCTGCATCGCAACAGAGGAGGTTTAGCTCTTGCCCCAGCGCCTGCACCGCCGTCTGCAAAATCTGCGACTCGTCCAGGCTGTCGCGCACGCTGTCGGTAATGCGCCTGACCAATGCTTCGTAGCTCAGCGCCTGCTGAATCGCGCCAAACTGCTGGGTCAGCGTTTTGCCCATCGTTCTAAAGTTTTTGACCAGAAACGCGAGTTCGGTGATCTGGCTGTCGGGCCAGTCGATGGGCTGCCCAGCCAGCAGCTTGTCGGGTAGATTGGTCGTTACCTGGGCAAGTCGGGACAGGGGGCGCACCATCCGCTGGCTCACCAGCGCCGACACCAGCAGCGCCAGCAGCGCGATCGCCAGCAGCAGCGCCAAATTTCGAGAGTAGATGCTCTGGATATTTCGCATATCCGGCTGGGCAGAAGCCATGACTTCCAGCATCCAGGGCAGGCCTGTATCCACAGGCACTTCCTGCACAAAGGAGGAGTTGATCCAGCGCACCATGATGGGCCGGTGTTTGTCGGGAAATAGCTGGTAGAAATGCTCATCCAGTTGCTCAATGCTGCTATTCTCCGGCAGTTGCAGCAGCGAACCGGGCGGGCGATCGCCCCGCGTACTCAGCACCACCGCCTGCCGCCGCCCAACGAGCGTGAGATCCAAATCCTGGTCGCCAGCGCTCTGTAGCAGCAGGGACTCGACTCGATCGAGCGTCAGTTCACTGGTGATCAGTCCTTCAAGCTGCCCATCCCGCACAATGGGGAAATTCCAGATGACATAGGGCGGCGAATCGGGCACCACATCCGACAGAATCGGCTGGAGTGTACGTCGGGCCAGGGCTGCATAGGGGCTTAGTGGGGCGATCGCCGCGTCGAATGCTTTGCCAAACGGCTCATCCAATGTCTCATCAAACGCTTCATCAGACCGATTGCTCGATCGCGATCTGTTGTGGCTGGAAACCAGCAGCCGCCCCTCCCGATTCCACACCTGCACCTGGCGCAAATCGGGCAACAGCCGTTGGGTCGATTCGAGATGGTGCTGCAAATGCTCCAGATCCGTCTTGTGATACTGCACGACTTGCAGCGCCAGTTCGTTCGCCGACCGCAGATGTTCCTGATGCCACGACCGCAGCGCTGCCACGGCATAGCCCGATACCCGACTGAGATCGGCCTGGGCTTCGGCCCGAATGTTGTCCACCACATCGCGGCTGGCAAGCACAATCAGCAGCAGCGTCGGAAAAAAGACAAACGCCACCAGCAGATTAAACAAGGTTTGCTGAACAGCGAGGGAGTTGATGGCGCTGGGTCGATTTAGCCAGCGGTGGATAGGCAAATAGGTCATCAATAGGCTGGCAACCAGCGCATTGAAGATGCCATTCACAGGCTGCTTGAGCAAAATGATTTGCACCTGGAAGGGGTCGGCCTGCAACACGCCCGCATAGAAAAACCAGCCCAGGGGAACCCCGATCAGCAGCCAGAAGAGTCCATCCAGCAGCACGATGTTTGGACGGTTTGTGGGGCGATCGCCATAAAACAAAACGCCCACAAACAGCGCCTCCAGCGTAAAAACCACGCCCGCGTAGAAATGTCCCCACAGAAAGTAGGTACAAACACCGCTCAACGCCCCTGCCAACACGCCCCACCGAACCCCATAAAACCCCACCACCAGCCACACGGCAATGGAGCCAAAAATCAGGTCAATGTTAAAAAACAGGTTCCATCGCGCCAGATTGCCCAGATAGCTGGCGACGAGCAAAATCACTAGACCCAGAAGACTTCTGCGCCGGAGAGGGAAACCAGTGAGTTGCCTCAGTTGGCGCTTTAGCCCCATATCGCCTGCCCTTTCCAATAGGCTTTACAGCATCTACCCACGCCACTCAGCATTTCTTCGCAGTTCGTTATTTGTGAGATGTGTTAGCGCATCAAAGCCTTACGAGATGATGCGTTACGGCTAAGCCTAACAGCACCCTACAATGCGATTCATTATCGCCGACTTGCTTATCGCTGACTTGCTTATCGCCGACTTGCTTATCGCCGACTTGCTGATTTGCAATTGCACGCTGCTGTCTCTATATAACCCCAAGCAACTTGCGGAATCTGCATTCACGCTTGGGTCTGTTTCAAAAGTTGATTTTTAGGCCAGGTTTTTCAATGCTAGGACTTACGCAGTTGGACGATTTCGCGCAGGCTGAAACGAACCCAGGATTCGGAAATCTCTCCTGGGAAATTCGAGCTTTCCATCTGGGCTTGGTATGATCCGCATTATCACAATGAAGGAGTGGATTCGCAGAAATCCCGATTGTTTAGGGAGACAGCCATGAATCAAAACGGCTATGGGGGGTTGCGGTTTACCCTGTCAGGACTGGGGTTTTGGATAACCTTGCTGGCGATCGCCTGGCTGCTGGGCATGGTGGGGCTGGGCTGGCTGGTGAAGTCTTTTATCGTGCTGATTGGGCTGCTGATTCTAACGCCTGTGATTGCCTTTTTTGCTTTTCGCTGGTGGCTCAGCCGCAACCTAGTGGAAGCGCCCTGCCCCGTCTGCGACACTCGCTCCGCAGGCATCAACGGCACCCAACTTCGCTGCCCCAACTGCGGCGAGGCGCTGCGGGTCGAAAAAGGCGCATTCTATCGCCTCACGCCACCGGGCACGATTGATGTACAGGCCGTGGAGATCGAGGCTCGCCCCATTGAGGAAGCAAAGGATGAGAGGGGCTAGAGACGCTTGATGGCTGCCGTTTTTGCATAGCTGCCGTTTTTGCAAATTGCAGAAACAGCCTAGCAGCTTAATAAGTTGCTAGGCATTGTCTTAAGACTTTCTAGGTTGTTGATTGCCCTGAGTCGATCCCCTTAAATCCCCCTTGAAAAGGGAGACTTCCGGATCGGTTTGGCCCAGTTCCCCCCTTGTTAAGGGGGGCTAGGGGGGATCAAAGGGCCTTAAAGCACGCCCTAGAGTGAGTAGCAGATCTACCCCCGATCGCCCGTTAGTTACGTCTTCTCTGCTTCCGATTTCAGCGCCCGATCTAGCACCGTCCTCGCCTGCTCTGCTTGGGCGCGGGCTTCCCGGTAGCGCAGGTTTGCCTGGGCGTAGGTTTTTAGCACCTTAAAGCCCTCTTTGAGGCTGGCGATTTCTTCTTCGCTGACAACCTCGTCGGTGAACAGGGTGTCGATTTGGGCACGGATCTTCATCGCCTCGTCCCGGGAGGCCTGCACCCGCAGCTTTAGGGTGGCCAGGTTGCTGAGAACCTGCACGGCCTGAGTGATTGCGTCTTCATCTTCGGTGTTGGTCAACACAGGCTCCTTGACTTCGATAAACTGATGGGGCCCAAAGCCATCGGAAAGATCCGTGGGCAGGCTGCCGGATTCCATTAGCTCAATGAGCTGATCCATCGCTTTGTCGCGGGCTTTGGCGGAATCCTTGCCGGGAACGGTGAGGATCACGTCGGGGCTTTGGGCGAGCGTATATTGCACCATAGGGCGTTGGGGGAATGAGTAAAGTACCTATGTACTAATTTTACTCGATGGACGGTTCGCAGATTGGGTTCGCACCAGGATGGACCTGAGGGGCGATCGCCCTTCTGGGATGACCCACAGTCCAGCAGCAAACCCACATGACGAAGCGATCGCCCAACTCACCCACCCCACAAGCCGGAGTGTAAGGGCGATCGCTTCAGAGCGTAGCGCAAAATTCCCAGAACGGAACAATGTCTCCGCAGGAACGGCGGCTAGGCAATCACGAAATTTCGAGGTCGCACTGCATCCAGCGACACGTTTCGCAGCGTCACCAGCGTTATGAAATCTAGCCGCAGGCCGTTGCCGTCGCGGTCGATTTGCACTTCCGTATTCGCGCCATTTTGCACCAGCCGGATGAACTGGTTGTATTGAGCCGTGGGGCTGGGCGCAGCAAAGGTGGGGCTGCGGAAGATGCCACGCAGGTCAATGCGATCCACCGCTTCAAAGTCGGTAATGATATCGCCTGCGTCGTTTAGGTTGTTATAGACAAACATATCGATGCCCTGTCCACCTGACAGCACATCGGCTCCGCGCCCGCCAATCAGGATATCGCCGCGCTTGCCGCCCCGCAACGTGTCGTCGCCGTTGCCGCCCACCAGTTCATCTCGCCCATCGCGCCCAATCAGCAGGTCATTGCCTTCGCCGCCAAACAGGCGATCATTGCCCCGTTTGCCGTCTACCACATCATTGCCCCGCTTGCCGCGCAGGATATCGTTGCCGGGAGTGCCCGCAATCCGGTCGTTAGCGGCAGTGCCGTTGCGAGTGATGCCAGCGGGCCCGTTGTTAAAGTCGATGGGTTCAATGGGCGTGCCCAGGCTCACGTCGATGCGATCGCCCACATAGCGGCGCACCGAAAAATCTCGGTCAAAGAAGCCCACATTGGTTCCCACCAGCACCACATTGCCATCGGGCTGGAGCGCAATATCGGCATTGTTGTCCGCCGCATCGAGATCCGTCGTGACGCGCCCGTTGCCGTCGAAGCTGTTGTCCAGAGAACCGTTGCTGTTGTAGCGCAGCAGAGCAGCCCTGCCATCGCTCACCGCCAGCACCAAAATCTTGCCATTGGGCTGCACCAACACCTTCTTTGCCGTGCTGTTATTGCCCAAACTGGTCGTGACGCGCCCATTGCCGTCAAAGCTAGAGTCGAGGCTGCCGTCTCGGTTGTATCGCGCCAGGGCGACCCGTCCGCCGCTCGTCCCTGCCACCAAAATCTTGCCATCTGACAGCAGCACCGCATCCGTCACCGCATCCACGGTGGTAAAGAAGCCGCCAAAATCGGTAATTCGCACGCCCGATCGCCCAAAGCTGCGGTCGAGGGACCCGTCGGAGTTATAGCGGGCGATCGCAAAATCATCGCTACTCGTCCCCACGGCGATCAGCTTGCCGTCATTTTGCAGCAGCACCCGTTGGGCAATTGAAAACGTCGTGCCGCTGCCAATGCGCGTCCGCACAATGCCCCGACTGCCAAAGTCTCGGTCGAGCGACCCATCCGTGCGATAGCGCACCAGCGCAAACGCCGATCCGTCGGTGCCCGCAACCACAATCTTGCCGTCATTTTGCAGCAGCCCGTCGCTAACCTGCGCCGTAGCCCCCAAGTTGGTCGAATTGCGCCCATTGCTATCAAAACTGGTGTCGCGAGAACCGTCTGTGCGATAGCGGGCCACTGCAAAACTGTTGCCGCTAAAGGTACTGCTGCTTTGGCCAATCACCAAAATCCGACCATCATTTTGCAGCAGCACCTTACGAACCGTTTCAGTGGCTCCAAAATTGGTAGACTGGCGGCCATTTCCGGCAAAGGAACTGTCAAGCGAACCGTTGAGGTTGAAGCGGACAATGCCAAAATCGCCATCGCTGTCGCCCACCATGATGAGCTTGCCGTCAGATTGCAGCACTGCATCGCGCAAAACCTGCGTGCCGCTGAAGTTCAGCACGGTTCTGCCGTTGCCCGCAAAGCTATTGTCTAAGGAACCATCCGCCGTCAGCCTGGCCGCCGAAAAGCTGCCACTGCTGTCGCCCAGCGCCAGAATTTTGCCATCGGCTTGAACCAGCACTTTGCGAGCCTGGTCGAGGCCATCTAGCCCAAAGGTGATGCGGCCGTTGCCATTGAAGGTGGTATCGAGTTTTCCGGGAGTTGACATACTGAAAGGAAAGTTTGGGTGAAAAGTGACTGAAGGGACGTGCGCTTTGAGAGTAGGAAATCAGAAAAAAATCAGTCAGAAAGTCAGGTAAAGAAGCGCCAAAAATAAAGAAGTGTAAAAGCTAATAGAGAGCTAACAGAGAAACGGGCAAAGGAGGCAGTTAACCTCGCCGCCTCATGTTTTAGCGCGTGTGGGTCAGTTTGCTCTATCCCCTGACAGCATGATTTCAAAAACTGCCCGATTGCAGGATTAATTGCCTGTAATGTCTTGGAAGAGCCTCGATTTTTCCAGCGGAAGCGCTAGAGGACGGAACATATGATGGATTTGGGCGATCGCAGGTTCCCGTTCGCTCCCCAATGTATAAGGGTTTCTGCTGGAAAAGCCTGTTGGAAAAGTCTGTTGGAAAAGTCTGTTGGAAAAGATGGGCGACGTTCCCAAGGGGCGATTGCTGATCGTAGTTAGTACGAAATCAGGGCAACGTTCCCAAAGGGTGATTGCTGATCGTAATCAGCACGAAATCAGCACGAAATCAGTTATTCGACGCGATAAGCACAAGACTGCCCCACTGCACGATGATGGCTTCTCGAACGGGACTGACCTGCCGCACTGCCAACAGCACTTGCAGCATTCTCAGCAGAACCGCCCCTGACGCTACTCAAGTCGGCCGTCTGGATTAAGCGCGGGGCCGGAGCTTGCAACGTTCCCAGCAGAACCGCCCCTGACGCTACGGCAGGGTTCAGCAGCTTTACGGTTTCTATGACTTTTTTTCAAAAGTTCCTCTCCCAAAGCGGGAGAAGGATTTAGGGTGAGGGTTACAAAAGTGGGATGAACTCTATCCGGTGCATCTGGCGATCGCTCAATCTGTTCTCGGATTGCCTCTGAGGTAATGCCACTTTGAGCGGCCAAATCTGGACTTTGGGGGCTATTCTTCCAGTTCGCGATCGCCCTCTTCGTCTACTTCGTTCATCCCTTCCTTGAAGCCCCGCAGCGTCTTGCCCAAAGCCCCGCCCAGTTCAGGGATCTTTTTGGGCCCAAAAATAAGAATCGCAACGACTGCAATAATGGCAACCTCAGGCCAGCCCAAACCAAACATAACGCTCTCCTGCCAGTCATTCTGTCCCCACTATACGGGAATTGTCGGGCATCGCGTCGCCAATCTGGGAACCGCCCGAATCGCCCAAAGTGCCGCCATTGCAGACAAAACCTCCAAAACCTCTAGAAGGCGCTTAACCCATACAGGTAGGAGCCTATGCAGGTATGGGCATCCTCAACACTAGTTCTGGGGACGGCTTGACCGCTGCGATATAATGTAGGTTTTCGCTGGGAAGAATTCTGTCCCAGTTTTTTTATCCAGCAGGACTTACGCACTTGCGATCAGTTCTCTGGGCTTTGGAGGATTTCTCGCAGGCTGCGCCCACGAGAAATCCTCCAACTGCGTAAGTCCTATCCCGTTTGCTAGCTTGAGTTAGCAACTGGAACGTGTCTTTTTGGAAATGGTCACTAGGAGTTGGTTTTGAGCGCGCTTTTGATTGCAGCGACGGATTCAGATACGGGAAAAACAGTGCTAATTTCGGCACTGGCGGCCTACTGGCAGGCCCACAGCGGCGGGCGATCGCTCGGCATTATGAAACCTGTGCAGTCTGGCAAGGGCGATCGCGAACTCTATCAGCGCCTCTTCCCACTCAACCAGTCCATCAGCGAGATCAACCCCATCCACTTTGACTCGCCCCTAGCGCCGCCCATCGCCGCCGAAAAAGAAGGCCGCAACATCAACCTAGACAGCGCGTGGCACACCTTTGAAACCCTTTCTAAACAAAAAGACTGGGTGCTGGTCGAGGCGTTGGGCAGCCTCGGTTCGCCTGTCACCCACGAAACCACGGTCGCCGACCTCGCTTGGGACTGGCGCATCCCTACCGTCCTGGTGGTTCCGGTGAAGCTGGGGGCAATTGGGCAAGCGGTCGCCAATGTCGCCCTCGCCCGCCAGGCCCGCGTCCATGTCAAGGGCATTGTGCTAAACTGCATCGCGCCCTGCACCCAGCAGGAGATTGACGACTGGGCCCCTGCCGACCTGATCCAGTCCCTCACCCAGGTTCCCATCCTCGGCCTGATTCCCCACCTGCCCGACCCCACTGACCTCGGCCGCCTCACCCAAGTCGCCTCTGACCTAGCGCTGGAGCGGCTGATGCCAATGAGAGGATAGTAGGTAACAAGTGGGTAACAAGTAGGTAATAAGGTAGGTAACAGCGCAGGCAAGCCTCCCAAAATCCAAAATCCAAACCCAAAACCAAAAACCCAAAATCAAAACTCCAACCCTCTACTCCCATGCTCACCTCCACCCCCGACCTCAAAACCCTGGCCCAGCAGACCCGTTCGGCGGCACGGCGGCTAGCAGCGCTGTCGGGCGAGGCGCGAAATCAGGCAGTCGGGGCGATCGCCCTTGCCCTGGAAGCGGCCGCCCCAGAGATTCTGGCGGCCAACGCGGCAGACTGTGCGGCGGCCCTGGAAGAGGGGTTGGCAAAACCGCTTTATGGGCGGCTCAAGCTGGATGAAACCAAGCTGCGCGGTGTGATTGCCGGAGTGCGCGATGTGGCACGGCTGGCCGACCCGGTGGGCCAGGTGCAGCTTCATCGAGAACTAGACACCGGACTGGTGCTAAAGCGGATCACCTGTCCGCTGGGCGTGCTGGGCGTGATTTTCGAGTCGCGGCCCGACGCGCTGGTGCAAATTGCGTCGCTGGCCATCAAGTCGGGGAACGGAGTCATCCTCAAGGGCGGGCGCGAGGCAGTGCGCTCTTGCGAGGCGCTGACTCAGGCAATCCATCAGGGCTTGCGGTCGGTAAACCTAGACCCGGCGGTGGTGCGCCTGCTGACGACGCGGGAGGAAACGGTGGCGCTGCTGGGGTTGGATCAAGAGGTGGATCTGATCATTCCACGGGGTTCCAATGCCTTTGTGCGGTTTGTGCAGGAGAACACGCGGATTCCGGTGCTGGGCCATGCCGACGGCATCTGCCACCTATACGTCGATCGGGCGGCCGACGTGGCCCAGGCGGTGGCGATCGCCCTTGATGCCAAAACCAACTATCCCTCCGCCTGCAATGCCATTGAGACGCTGCTGGTGCATGAGGCGATCGCGCCAAAGTTTCTCCCTGCGATGGTTCCGGTCTTCCAGTCCGCAGGCGTAGAACTGCGCGGCGACGACCGGACACAAGCCCTAGTCGGCGCTGCTATCGAGCCTGCCACGGAAGCAGACTGGGCAACGGAATACAGCGATCTGGTTCTGGCGATTCGTGTGGTGGATTCGCTAGAAGCGGCGATCGCCCACATCAACACCTACGGCTCCCGCCACACCGAGGCGATCGCCACGCAAGACGACGCAGCCGCCGCCACGTTTATCTCTCAAGTAGATGCAGCGGGCGTGTTTCACAACTGCTCCACCCGCTTTGCCGACGGCTTCCGTTACGGCTTTGGCGCAGAAGTCGGCATCAGCACCCAGAAAATGCCGCCCCGCGGCCCCGTGGGGCTAGAAGGGCTGGTGACCTACAAGTATCAGTTGGTGGGCAATGGGCATATCGTCAACACCTACAGCGGCAAACACGCCCGCCCCTTCACCCACCGCGACCTCGCCTGAGCCGCCATCCTCACTTCTGCGCTCACCCCGGAAACCAATGAACACCTACCAGGTGATCTACGACATCGTGCGGCAGATTCCCTATGGGCAAGTCGCCACCTATGGACAAATCGCTGACCTAGCGCAACTCTACGGCAAGGCGCGGCTGGTGGGCTATGCGCTCTATCGGGTCGATATGCAAAATTCCGACATTCCCTGGCATCGCGTCATCAATGCCAAAGGCGAAGTATCGGAATCTCCCCTGCGCTACGGCACAGACTATTTGCAGCGATCGCTCTTAGAAGCCGAGGGCATCGAGTTTAGCCCAGAAGGAAAGGTGGATTTGCGGAAATATTTGTGGCGGCCGGGGGGAGAGTGAAGGAAGGAAGAACGAAGAAGGAAGAACGAAAAGGGAAAAACGTTTCATTTTTCGCTCTTCGTTTTTCGTTTTTTCCATCTCTCCCTCCTCTTCCCCGACCTGCTATTCTTCAAGAAAGCTAATTCCCGACTGCTCATGGAAGGGTTTGTTGTCTCGCTGGTCATCTTTGCGGCAATTTTTGCCATTTTTGCTCTGGGGCTGAATCTGCAATGGGGGTTCACGGGGCTAATTAACTTTGGGCAGGTCGCGTTTATGACCATTGGAGCCTATGCGACGGTGCTGCTCAGCTTGCGGGGGGTGCCGCTGTGGCTGGGGGCGCTGATCGGCGCAGTGCTAGCGGCGCTGTTGGGGCTGGGCATTGGTTTGGCGACGCTGCGCCTGCGGGAAGATTATCTGGCAATTGTCACCATCGGCGTGGCCGAGATGGTGCGCCTGATTGCCGAAAACGAGGCCTGGCTGACACGCGGTACGTTTGGACTCCAAAGCTTTCCGCTGCCGCTGGCGACTTGGAACCCCAACTGGCTGGGGCGATCGCTCATGGTGGCAATGCTAACGGCGATCGCCGGGTTGGCCTACTGGCGGTTCTGGCGCTGGCTGCGGCAAACCGTAAAGTCTATTCCTCCGGCACATCTGACCAACGGCGTGGCCCTGTCGCTAGGCTACCTGCTGTCTCTGACGCTGCTGGTGATTGGGCTGGGCTATGCCTCCAGCACGCTCAAGCAACTGGGCACGGTTCCCTACTGGCTGCTGGGGGTGCTGCTGCTGGGGGCAATGGTGGCGCTGGTGTGGTTTTATGTGTGGCTGGGAGCGCTGGCCAAGGCCAGAATTCCTGCCTGGTCTAATAGCTTGGGAACGGTGGCGGCGCTGGTCTGCGCGGCGCTGGGACTCTGGGTCTATGGCTACTCGGCCTCGGCGCTATATCACTACGACCGCAATCCCAGCAAGGCAGGGCTGATGCTGATCTCGGTGGTGCTGCTGGCGGTGATTTTTTGGGCATTAGAACGACTCGTGCGATCGCCCTGGGGCCGCGTCCTCAAAGCCATCCGAGAAGATGAAGCCGTCGCCCGCGCCCTGGGCAAAAACGTCTTTGCCTACAAGCTGCAATCCCTGGCGATCGGCGGCTTTTTGGCCGGCATTGCGGGGTCCCTCTACGCCTGGCAGCTCACCACCGTCTATCCCGATAACTTCCAGCCCCTCGTCACCTTCAACGCCTGGACGATCGTTGTCCTCGGCGGCGCGGGCAACAATGTAGGCACGATTTTGGGAGCCGCCATCTTCTGGGGCTACCAGACCGTCACCCGCTTCTTTTTGCGCGATGTAATTCCCCTCGACGATGCCCGCCTGGGCGCATTCCGCATCATGCTCATCGGTCTGCTGCTGATGGTTCTCATGGTGTGGCGACCGCAGGGCATTTTGGGCAACAAAGATGAGCTAACCCTTGGGAAGTAGGGAGGGAAGAGAGAAGAACGAAGAACGAAGAACGAAAAACGAAAAACGAAAAACGAAACCTCTTCCCTCTTCGTTCTTCTCTCTTCGTTCTTCTCTCTTCTCTCTTCGTTCTTCTCTCTTTCCCCTCTCCCCCCCTCCTATCCCTCCAACATTCCACCCCCCCCTCATGGCTCTCCTGACGGCTACCCAACTTACTAAAACCTTCGGCGGCATCCGAGCGGTGGATTCGGCCTCGATCGAAGTGCCAGAGGGCAGCATCACCGGGCTGATTGGGCCGAACGGGGCGGGCAAGACGACGCTGTTTAATCTGCTGTCGATGTTTTTGCGTCCAGACAGCGGCGAAGTGCGGTTTGCTGAGGAGCCGATTCACGAGCTACAGCCGCATCAGGTGGCGCAGCGGGGGCTGGTGCGGACGTTTCAGGTGGCGCGGGTGTTGTCGCGGCTGTCGGTGCTGGAAAACATGCTGCTGGCGGCCCAAGAGCAGACGGGCGAAAAGTTTTGGAATGTGTGGTGGCGATCGCCCCGCATTGCCCAGGAAGAAGAAGTGCAGCGCGAGTATGCCTGGAACATCCTGGAATCCATCGGACTGGCGCACAAAGCCCATGACTACGCGGGTTCTCTATCGGGCGGCCAGCGCAAGCTGCTGGAGTTGGGGCGGGCGCTGATGGTCAAGCCCCGGCTGATTTTACTAGATGAACCCGCCGCAGGCGTAAATCCGACGCTGATCAACCAGATTTGTGAACATATCCAAGCGTGGAACCGTCAGGGCATCACCTTCCTGGTGATTGAACACAATATGGACGTGGTGATGTCGCTGTGCGATCGCGTCTGGGTGATGGCAGAAGGACGCAACCTGGCATCGGGCACCCCCGAAGAAGTGCAAAACAATCCGCTGGTGCTAGAAGCCTACTTGGGTCAATAGCCCACGATTGCTAATGTCTCTAATGTCTTTCACGTCTATTACCAATCTATATACCAATAGGACTTACGCAGTTGGACGATTTCTTGAGGGCTGTGCCTGCGAAAAATCGTCCAGAATGCGGAGAACTTATCGCAAGTACGTAAGTCCTGGCCGATCTTGCCAACAGCAATTGGCATGGGCACAGGTTCTTGGCAGGTGGCAACTCCGCAAATTAATGAATAAGCTGTGAGTAGAAATCTCTACGCATCGCGGCACTGATGGCGGAACCCATGTTTGAGACTCCTCAGCCCACCTCGCAAACTGAATCCCCCCAAGCTGAATTACCCGGCAAACAAGCAACCCCGCTAAAGCGACGCTGCGTTTCGGTCTGTCAATATCGCTCCTGCGAACGGAGCGGGTCGGCGGCGGTGCTGGCGGCGTTTCGGGAGGCAAATCTGCCGGGGGTGCTGATCAGCGCTAGCGACTGTATGGGGCAGTGTGCCTCTGGGCCAACGGTGCGCGTCACGCCAGACAACGTGTGGTATTGCCGGGTAAAGCCGGAAGATGTGGGGGCGATCGCCACTCAGCATCTCCAGCACGACGAACCCGTAGAGCGGCTGCTGCATCCCCGGTTTCATCCCCGGTTTGATTTTGCAGATTAGGTTGCGAGTTTTATCCTGTAGCGGCATCGAATTTGAGAGGAAGTGTATAGATGTCTGGAGTTGACGAGACTCTGACCAGGGTTCAGGGCATCCTAAACACGTCCCCTTAAACGCTAGGTCTGGAGTCGAGCTATGGTGCTGCTAACAGTCGGCGCAATTTTGCTGATTGCGGGAGTCGTGCTGATTTTTGTAAAACGCCACCACAGCGGCCGGGCCTTTTGCCTCAAGGTGTCGCGGCCGGCGACGGTGGCCGAACTGGAGAAAGTGTCGGCAGAGATTGCCCAGGAAATTGGCGGCGGCAACTGGCGCGAGTATGTGCGGCTGTCGGGCGTGGTGCAGTGCGATCGCCCCCTCACCTCCCAACTGGCGCAGCAGCCCTGCGTTCATTACCACATGACCGTGCGGCGCGAGTATGAGGAAACCGTGGTTCGCCGCGACAAGGACGGCAACGAAGAGCGCAGCACCGAACGCGGCTCGGAAACCGTCGCCAGCCACGAGCAATCGACACCCTTCATGCTGAAAGATGACACCGGGGCGATCGCCGTTGACCCCAACCAGGCTGAGTTTGAGACGGTAACCGTGCTGGATGAATTTCGGCCTGAATCGCCCGGCAACTTTATTTCCTTTGGCGGCTTTTCGCGGGCGCTCAGTCCGCTAGGAGGCAACCGCCGCACGCTGGGCTATCGCTACCAGGAAGTGATTGTACCCGTGGAACGGCGAGTGACGGTGGTGGCGACGGTGAGCGATGCGGGCAATGGTCTGACCTTGCAGCGCCCGACCGAATCGGGGAAACAGTTCATCATCTCGCTCCGCAATGCCGAAGAACTAACGAAATCTGCCGAGCGCAACGCCAAAGCCAGCGACTTGGCGATGAAGTATTGTTTGGTGGGTGGGGCTGTGCTGGCGATCGCCGGACTGGTCACGGGCTTTTAGGTCGATTTGCGATTTTAGAATGCCAGCCGAGCGTCTGCTGCTCACAGATTTCTGGCAAACGGCATCAGGTCTTCGGTGGTTTCCAGGTTAGCCGTCACTTCCAACTCCTCACCGGGCTGCGTCGGCGAGTAGCTTTCCAGGGCGATCGTGCCGTTCAGCATTGCGCCATCGAGCTGGGCCGCCGTCAGGTTCACCTGATCGAGCGTAACGTGCCACAGCTCCGCCTCTCGCAGGTCTGCCCAGATGAGCCTCGCCCGTTGCAGATTGCTGTCCTGCAAATAGGCATGGCGCAGGTTTGCCCCGCTCAAGTTGGCATCGTGCAGCACGGCCCGGCTCAGGTCGGCTCCTATCAAGCTGGCGTTTTCCAGGTTTGCCCCTTGCAGTTGAGTCCCTTTTAGGTCGGTCAGCGCTAGGTTTGCATCTCGCAGGTCGGCTTCGCTGAGGTCGGCCCCACTGAGGTCGGCTCCGCGCAGGTCGGCCCCCTGAAGCTTGGCTCGACGCAGGGTTGCCTGGGTCAGATCTGCCCCTTGCAAATCCGCATGTTCTAATATGGCTCCCGTCAGCTTGGCGCAATGCAGGTTTGCCAGCCCCAGCGCTGCCCGGACAAGCACACAGCGGATCAGGCTGGCTTCCTGCAAATTGGCATCTTGCAGATTGGCTCCGGTGAGGTTGGTCTGGTACAGGTCGGCGCGATAAAGATTGGCGCTTTCCAGAATCGCATTGCTGAAATCGGCCTGGCTCAGGTTGGCAAAGCTGAGGTTGGTCTGGCGGAGTTCGGCTCGCTGCAAGAGGCAGCCCCGCAGCAGCACCCGGCTTAGGTCAAGCTCTGGCAACCGCGCATCAGACAAGTCCAGCCGCCCCGCTTCGGGATGGGTCAAACACCATTGGTTCCAAATGCTGACACCTGTTTTCAGCAGCGCCAGCAGGTCAAAATCTGCCATGAGGAGAGCGCGAGGGGGCGGGGGGTAAAGGATCTGGGCAGGGATTACGAGGTTTGGTTAAAAGCTGTTCGTCTTACAAGCGTGTGACTGAAGGCTTGTCCTAACCATTTCTGTAGCCCCAAGTTTTGGCCCCTTTCACTGCCGTACAGAACTTTTCTGGCGTTTGCAGCCCTGACCCGGATGAAACTGGGCGATCGCCCCTAATTGCTCAAGCAGGCTGCCCAAAAAGCAGGCTGCTCAAAAAGCAGGCTGCCCAAAAAACAGCGGTGTCTGGCAATTTTGACGCTATGCTTCGGCGATCGCCACTTGGTTTCGCCCAGATTGCTTAGCCGGATAAAGAACCCGATCGGCGGCATCTAGCAAGGTTTTGGGATGTGTGTCCAATTAGCCAAGCAGGTATCGCCAAAGTTGGGCGTGGCGTGTGAGCTAATGGACAATTCAAATCTCGCTGGTGATCCTGGGCAGCGAAGAAATGATCTGGCAGGGGCGATCGCTCAAAAACCTACAGCGCCTAATGCCGACCATGCAAGTGGAGTGGGCTTAGGCAGGATTAGGAGATAACGCTTGACGCGATCGCAGATGTAGTGTTTCATAGAGGCAAAGTGCAGTTGATCACGCTACATTTTGTTTTGTGAACCTCTGTGCCAACTGCTTAATAAAGCTCGTTTGGGTGCATCTTGTCGGCAAATTGCGTTAATACTAGCGTATTGGTCTGCGGGCGTATCTGTTTTTGGGCAGTTTTTTTTGCAGCGCCAGGTAGCGTTACGTAGCGCCATACAACGTCCTTGGTCAATGCCTTAACTTAATGCCTTATTGGGCGATCGCCCAACTGAAGCGCTCCTGAAGCGCTCCTGAAACGCTGGCATAAACACGCTGCGATCGCACGTTTTGCGCCCCCATCTTCCCCTATTGGTCAGTGTTCATGGTTTCTCAAGTTGAGACCTCGGTTTCAGATTTCACCCGCCCCCTCTCTCATACGGTGGAAGGATTGGTGCAGGTGTTTACCTGTCCCCACCGCAGCTTTTTTACCAGCGTGATGGCGCAGGCGCTCCGCATTGCGGGGCAGGGAACGCCTGTGCTAGTAGTGCAGTTTCTCAAAGGCGGCATTGGGCAGGGGCAGGCACACCCAGTGCGACTGGGGCAGCACCTCGACTGGCTGCGCTGCGACCTGCCCCGCTGCATCGATACGCCCCAACTTGAGGATGGCGAAGCGGAGGCATTGCAGGAACTGTGGCAGCACACCCAGGACGTGGTGCGGTCGGGCCAGTATGCGCTGGTGGTGCTGGATGAACTCAGTCTGGCGATTAAGTTTGGGCTGATTCCAGAATCTGAGGTGCTGGAGCTTTTGAAAAACCGACCCCGCCAGGTCGATTTAATCCTGACGGGGCCAGAGATGCCTGAGTCAATTCTGGATCGGGCGGATCAGATTACAGAATTGCGCCGCAGCCATCGCCCGTAGCGATCGCCGTTAGACCTCTTGCGTAAATCGTTGGGAAGCATCGCCGCCCAACGATTCACGCTCTCAGCGATCTCGCCATGATATTTGCCTTTACGTGATTTGCCCTTACGTGTAATGTCTCGTGTACGTCGCGCACGAGACATTACCATCGAGAGATTACATATTTTCAGCCTGTGTTTCGCATTCCGGCGGCGATGCCGTTGATGGTGAGCAGTGCGCCGCGCAGCAGTTCGCCTCGGCTATAGCGCGAACGGATTACGCCGGAGGCGGCGCTGGTCTTGTGCTGGCGCAAGCGCTTCAGCAGGGAGACTTGCAGGAAGCCGAGGGGAACGATTGTGCTGTTGCGGAGTTGCACCGAGCGCTGGAGGTCGGGGTCACCATCGAGCAGGCGCTCATGGCCGGCGATCGCCAGCACCAGCCCCTTGGTCAGGTGATACTCGTTGCGGATCTGCTCAAACAGCCGCTCAAACCGCTCCCGGTCTTCGGGCTGCGACAACTGCTGGACATAGTGACTGGCGATTTGCAAGTCCACCTTTGAAAGGGTCATTTCGCATTTGGAAATCACCATCTTAAAGAAGGGCCACTTGTAGTAGAAGTAGCGCAACAGCTTCAGGTTTTCCTCTGGCTCCTCTTGCAAGAATTCGTTAATCGCCGTGCCCACGCCATACCAGGAGGGCAGCAGGAAGCGCGTCTGCGTCCAGCTAAACACCCAGGGAATGGCCCGCAGGCTGCCCAGGTCTTTTTTGCCGCCGCGCCGAGCAGGCCGGGAGCTAATTTGAAGCTGGCTGATTTCCTCAATCGGCGTGACCTGGTGGAAGAAATCGACAAAATCCGGCTGTTCGTAGATCAAGGAGCGGTAGTGGGAGCGCGATCGCGTCGCCAGTTCCTCCATAATTTCGTGCCACGGCTGGATATCGTCAAACCCGTTTCGCAGCAGGCTCGCCTGCACCACCGCCGCCGTGATGGTTTCCAGGTTATACAGCGCCAGTTCCGGCAGGTTATATTTCGAGGCCAGCACCTCGCCTTGCTCCGTAATTTTGATGCGGCCGTCGATGCTGCGACCCGGCTGAGCCAGAATCGCTTCGTAGGCCGGCCCGCCGCCGCGACCCACGGAACCGCCGCGCCCGTGGAAGATCCGGAGGGAGATGCCGTAGGTTTCGGCCATCGCCTGCAACGACTGTTGGGCCTTGTGGATTTCCCAATTGCTGCTGAGGAAGCCGGAGTCTTTATTACTGTCGGAATAGCCCAGCATGATTTCCTGGAGCGAGGCCCTCTGCGGCAGCGTACTCCTGGAGCCTGCAATATCCACCTTTTGTCCCGTCTCTTCTCGCTGGCGCTCGGCATAGCCGCCCGATAAATACGCCCGATAGAGCGGCAGCTCAAATAGCTCTCTCATGACCGACGGGGCGCGGAGCAGGTCTTCTACCGTTTCAAACAGCGGCACCACGTTGATTGCGCCGCTGCCCGTGGCGGGGTCGTAGATGCCTGCCTCCTTGGCCAGCAGCAGCACCTCCAGCAGGTCGCTGGCGTGGTGGCTCATGCTGATGACGTAGGTCTGGCAAATGGCAGGGCCAAACTCCTGATGCAGCTTGCGAACCATGCGGAAGGTTTGGATGGTTTCGCAGGTTTTTTCGGAGAAAGGCAGTTCCGACGGGATTAGCGGGCGACGGGTTTTTAGCTCGGTGGCCAGCCAGTGCGATCGCTCTTCCTCCGTCATCTCGTGGTAAGACTTGGGCAGAATTTGCAGGTATTCCGCGATTTCGGCGATCGCATCCGAGTGGCGACTGCTTTCCTGGCGGATATCCAGGTGGGCCAGGTTAAAGCCGTAAATTTCCACCTGACAAATCAGATTCTCCAAATCTCGGCAGGTCAGGCCCGTTTCCTCCAGATTTCTGCGAATCAGTTGCAAATCTGCCAGAAAGTCATCACCAGAGCGATAGAGCGTCGCCGGGTTATAGTCCGGAGACTCATCGTTGAAATAGTCGCCGTTGTAGAGCTTGCGGCTGCGCTCACAGGTATTTTCCAGCCGCTTCTGGATATAGCTCAGCTTCAGGCGATAGGGTTCCTGTCGATAGCGGATGGCAAGCTGTTCGTAGACTTCGGGCATCTGCGCTTGGTCTTGCTCCAGCGACTCTAGCAGGTCGGGCAAGACATCGCTCCAGTGCAGCGACAGGCTCAGCAGGTTGATCAGGTGCTTCACCGACTGAATGTATTTTGCCAGCACTAGGTTACGTTGATAGCAGGCAGTTTTCCAGGTGATTTCCGGGGTAACGGATGGGTTGCCATCCCGGTCAGACCCCACCCAAGAGCCAAACTTGCAGAAGTTATAGCGGGGCGGATGTAGCCCTGGAAAAGTCGCTTCCAGCGCCGCACGGAAGCGGTAGTAGAGGTGGGGGATCGCGTCAAACAGCACTTCCTGGAAGTAGTGCAGCGCATAGTCTACCTCGTCCAGCACCGTCGGCTTGAACTGGTGCAGTTCGTCGGTGCGCCACCATAGGCGAATTTCTTCGGTCAGTTGTTCCCGCAGCGTTTCCGTTTCCCAGGATGAGGACAAGCTCAGCATCCGCATACTGTCTTCGGCAGTATCGAGCTGGCGCAGGATTTTGGCGATGCGGCGCTGCTTGTCGCGGATGGTGTGGCGGACGATTTCTGTCGGGTGGGCAGTGAAAACTAGGCGAATGTCGAGGTTGTCGATCAGATTTTGGATCTGGCGTGGCGGCACGTTGAGGTTGGCTAGCTTGGGAAATAGCCCCCGGAACGTACTCATTTCTCGGCGCAGGGCAGTTTCTTCTCGCAAGCTGCGCTCTAGCATGTCAGCACTGAGTCCGGCAGTTTGGGTCTCAGACTCGGACTGGCTTTCTTCGGAGGCGGTGGCAACATCGTAGGAGGCGCGATATTGCTGCTGCTGTCCGCGCTGTTCGTAGTGCTGTTCGACGATGTTGATCAACTGGAAATAAAGCGCAAAGGCGCGAGCAGCCCGAATAGCATCGTTGAGATCCAGCTTTTCGATCACCGCCAGGGCGATCGCCTCTCCCTCTTCTGGCGCTTGCCCTTCTGGAGAGCAGACTAAGCGCAGTTGCTGCAACAGGTCAACTAACTGCTGGCCACACTCTTGCTGAAGCACCGACTCCCATAGTTCTTCAACCAGCTTCAGCCGATGGCGAAGAAACAGATCTGTAGCTGAAGTGGCTGAAAGGGGCTGGTCGTCTCGATCTTCTGTGGCAGTGCCGGTGCTAAAGGCATCATCCGACGAGTGGAGGATGGAACTCATGGCGTGTCCTGGCTGGATTATTCGATAATTTTAGGAGGTTTTTAATGGTGCTAGGAAAAACACCATGAAAATCATCGCTTATTCTTACGCTGATCCGAGGTTCGAGACTGTACCCAATGCATCACTTAAGGTTTCCTTTAATGATTCCGCTGGTGGTTCTGCATGGTGGGCGATCGCAGATCGAGTCTACCAGGATTACTCAGGATTGGATGCTGCGACGGATCATCCTGCCTCGAATCCTGCGACAAATCGCGGTGAAAACGGCATCCCCCCCGGCGCTGCCCATCGACCGCAGTGGCAACAGCTTGTGCAGGATTGCCAGGAGAACCCGCCGGACGCAGTGCTGGTTCGTCAGCTATCGGATTTGGGCGAGTCGGTGGCGGAGGTGGGCGATCGCCTGGCCGAGCTAGAGGCGCTCCATATTCCGCTACGAATTGCAGGCGCTGATCCCCAGGCTCCTGCGCCCTCGCCTGCGGAACTGTTGCAGCAGTTTCAAACGCTCCAGTCTGCCCAGCATCGCCAGCGCATTCAGCAGGGCCACGCCCGCAACCGCATCCAGGCCCAGCCGCCGCCAGGAAAAGCGCCCTATGGCTATCGGCGGGGCAAGGATCGCTACGTGCTGGATCGGACGACGGCCCCAGTGGTCAAGGATTTCTTCGACCATTTTTTGCTCTATGGTTCGCTGCGCGGCAGCATCCGCTATTTGCAGCAGAAATACAACAAGAAAATTTCTAGCTCCACGGGCAAGCGCTGGCTCACCAGTCCGGTCTATCGCGGCGATCTGGAATATCACACAGGCGAGGTCGTGCCCGATACGCATCCGGCGATCTTGCCCAGGGCTGAGGCGGCCCAGGTGGATCGCATTTTGCGGCGAAATCGCAAGTTGCCGCCCCGGGCCGCCAGTGCCCCGCGATCGCTCTCTGGGCTGGTCACTTGCGGCGAGTGCCAGTCGGCTTTGCGGGTGTGCAGCGTGACGCGCCCCCGCCAGTCCCAGAGCTATCTCTACCTGCGCCCTGCGGCCTGTCCCCGTGCGAAAAAATGTGGGGCGATCGCCTACGAGTCCGTGCTGCAAGCCACCTTCCAGCGCATTTGCAGCGACCTGCCGCGCCTAGTTTCGGGCACACCCCTGCCCGATGTGGAACAGATGCAGCAGGCGATCGCCGCTCAGATCCACACGCGCCAAACCTGGCTGGGTCAACTGCCCGATCTGGTGCAGCAGGGCATTCTGGATCAGCAAACTGCCGACCTCCGCGCCTATACGCTGCGAACCGAAATTGCCCGCCTGCAAACCCAGATCGACCAATTACCTCCAGCAAACCTGAGGGCGATCGCCCAGGTCATCTCGCTGCCTCAGTTCTGGCTTGACCTGTCAGAGTCTGAGCGCCGCGCCTATTTCCGCGAATTTCTGCGGCAAATCGTGCTGGAGCGCGAGGGAGAAGCGTGGCAGGTAAGGCTGGTATTTTTGCTAGAGCAGCCTAACTTTTGACCGCTGATACTTTTCCCAACCCCGCCCGTGCCAAAATCTCTGGAATTAGGTCTTCCCGCTTCACCGCCATCATGTGAACGCCCTGGCAGAGTTGCCGCGCCATCTGCACCTGCTCAGCGGCGATCGCCACACCTTCTTCTAGCGGATGGGCCGCTTTTTCCAGGCGATCGATGATGTGTTGGGGAATCTGGGCACCGGGCACATTCTTATTAATAAACTGGGCATTTTTGGCAGACTTCAGCAAAAAAATGCCTGCCAGAATCGGCCGATTGCAGCCCGCCGCAACCTGGTGCATGAACTTGTCCAGTCGGTCAAAATCGGTAATCAACTGACTCTGGAAAAACTGCGCCCCCGCCTCGACCTTCCGCTCAAATCGGCGCTGGAGTCCCGACCAGCTTGGACACTGCGGATCGACCGCTGCCCCAGCAAAAAAGCTGGTCGCCCCATCCGTCAGCGGCTTCTCGTTAATATCCAGCCCCGCATTGAGGTTGCCGATCAATCGCAGCAGCCGCACCGATTCCAGGTCAAACACGGGCTTGGCATCTGGATGATCGCCCGCCTTGATCGGGTCACCCGTCAGCGCCAGCACATTGCGAATGCCCAGCGCCTGCGCCCCCATCAGGTCTGCCTGTAGCCCGATCCGATTGCGATCGCGGCAGGCCACCTGATAAATCGGCTCGATGCCCTCCCGCAGCAGCAGCGCCGCCGACACCAGCGACGACATCCGCAGCACCGCCCGACTGCCGTCGGTAATGTTTACCCCATGCACCCAGTCCTTCAGCAAATGCGCCATTTGCAGCATATGCGTCGGGTCGCAGCCCTTCGGCGGCATCACCTCAGCAGTGATCAAAAATTCTCCAGACCGGGCAGCCGCTTGCAGGCGGGTTGAAGGAGCCAGAGATCGGGGTTCAGCAGGCAGGGATGAAGAGGTAACCATAATCAGCGGATTCTAATAACTTGGGGCATCGAGATTTCAGGGGCAATTTAACTAAGGATGATCAAGATTCATAGCCCGACCCCTGTTCGCGCAAGCGCTGCGGAGCAATCTCCCTGACCCCTTCAAACGGGCAAAGCGTATCCCAGCGCCTTTTTCACTTTGGTTAGCGTGATATTGGCGATCGCCTCTGCCTTTTCTTTGCCCTCATGCAAGACCTGCTG
This sequence comes from Thermoleptolyngbya oregonensis NK1-22, assembly GCF_032705245.1. Taxonomy (GTDB): domain Bacteria; phylum Cyanobacteriota; class Cyanobacteriia; order Elainellales; family Elainellaceae; genus Thermoleptolyngbya; species Thermoleptolyngbya sichuanensis. The sequence continues at coordinate 3,481,989 of NZ_CP053540.1, read as the reverse complement.
CAAATAGCCCGGTTCGCCCATAATCTCGTGATAGCGATCCTGAATCGGCTTCAGTGCAGTAATCATCGTCTCCGTCAGCAGCGGTTTGAACTGCCCCCAGCCCATCTCGGCACATTCCTTCGCCACTTCGTCCTTCGTCTTACCCGACAGGATCATGTAAAGCGTCAGCAAGTTAGTGCATTCCGGGCGTTCAGGATTGTCAAACTCCAGTCCGCGAATCGGATCAGTTTTGCAGCGCTTGATCTTGCGCTGAATCTCTTCGGGCGAATCCAGCAGGTTGATTCGGCTCAACTCTGACGGGTCAGATTTTGACATCTTCTTCGTGCCGTCGGTCAGGCTCATTACTCTTGCGCCCTCAGCGCGAATCATCGGCGTAGGCAGCTTCAGGATCGGCGCATCCTCGCGGCCAAACTGGTAGTTGAGTCGGGCAGCAATGTCGCGGGTGAGTTCTAGATGCTGCTTCTGGTCTTCGCCGACGGGTACTTTGTCAGGTTCGTATAGCAGGATGTCTGCCGCTTGCAGTACGGGATAGCTAAGCAGGCCAGCGCCGACGTTTTCGCCCTGTTTCACGGCCTTTTCCTTGAACTGGATCATGTCTTCCAGCCAGTTCAGCGGCGTAATGCACATCAACAGCCAGGCCAACTCTGCGTGGGCGGGCACATGAGACTGCACAAAGATGGTGGCGTGTTCTAGGCTAATGCCGCTGGCGAGGTACGATGCGGCGACTTTGTAGGTGCTTTCGGCCAGTCGTGTGGGATCGTGGGGCACAGTAATGGCGTGCAAATCCGCCATAAATAGATAGCTGTCGTAGTCTTCCTGAATTTCGACCCAGTTGCGAATGGCTCCGAGGTAGTTGCCCAAGTGCAACTCACCCGTTGGCTGAATGCCAGAGAGAACGCGCTGCTTGCCCATGAAACTGTTTGCTGATGAAAGTATCTTGACAGTGAGGACGGCGGAAGCCTAAGAAAGCGTTATACCCGCGTGTTTTCAACCATAACCCAAATAGCGTTTTGGGATGTAGCTGTCGTACGGATGGGCAAACCTGAGAAATCTGCGGGTTGCGAATCCCGATTGCCCACCCCCATAATGAAGTAAATGTTACGAAATTGTAAAACTTGTAAGAAATAATTCACAGCGCCCCCATGACTTATGCTTCTTCCGACTCGATGACGCAAGCCCTGGCGGAATGCATCACCCTGCTGCAAGATCTACAAACTCATGCAGCAGCCAACGATGCGTTTGATCAACTGAAAGCCCAAATTGCCGAATCGAATCCGGCAATGGCTAATCTGCTGGAAATGTTGTGGCGAGAGGCAGTGGCAGGGCGGCGATCGGCTGCGTTTTGGCAGCAGATTTGCGACGTGGAGCGCGACCTGACCGAAAACCTGTCGGCAAACCACTTTCAGCTTCAGCAAAACTATCTGCGCCTGATGCAAGAGCAATAGCCTGGGGCGCTCGAATGAGATTGGGTAAATCCTGACAACCACGACCGAACAGTGCAGACCTGCGCCCACAGGTCTTCGCTATTGCATGAATGGCATTGCGCTGAGGTTTGTTCCAGCTTAGTGGATTAAAGCTCAGTGGTTTGCCAGCGTGATCCCAGCACGGCTCTGTTCTGCTTTATTCCAATCTGCTCTATTCCAATCGGCTTGCGGAACCCACATCAGCCCTTGGCTCTTCATAGAGCTTGATTTCCAGCTCGTCCGGTGGCTGTTTGTGAGGCTCCGGTTCTAGCCCGTCCTGCGGTAGCCAAATCCGCAGCCACGCGCCGCCTGTTTCCGGATGGTTGCTGGCCAGCACCATGCCTTGATGGGCTTCCACGATTTGCCGAACGATTGCCAGACCCAGACCGCTGCTGGTGCGGTGGTATGGCTCGGCTTCACTCGAATGAGATGAATTTGAATGAGATGCATTCGACGCTTCGGAACTGGCAGAGCGGTTGGGTGGCAAGCGCGATCGCGCTGGGTCGGCCCGATAGAACCGCTCAAACACATGGGGTAAGTCTTGCTCCGCAAACCCGGTTCCTGCATCAAACACCTCCAGCCAAACGCCCGTTTCGGGGCGACTGTGGGTAGACTCTTCTGCAAGGCCTGTGCTGATTCGTACCGTGACCGTTTCCCAGGGCGGACTGTATTTAATGCTGTTGTCTAGCAAGTTCATCAGCACGCGATAAATTCGGGCCTCATCGATCTGCACCGGCAAAGACTCGGGCCCCTGATAGCTCAATTGCACCTGCTTTTTGCGAGACAACGGCTCCAGATTGAGCCAGGCCGCCTGCACCAGGTCGGGCAGATTAACCTGTCTCAGATGCAGGCATTGAGACGATTCGCGGTCGATCAGCGCCAGGTCTAGCAAGTCTTGCACCAGGTCACTGAGACGAATAGATTCCCCAATTAGCCGATTGACCCAACCGCGCAGCGCTGGATCGAGCCGAGTTTGCAGTGTTTCGGCAATCAGTCGGATAGAGGTGAGGGGGGTTTTTAGCTCGTGGGCGACATCGGAAGCCCAGCGATCAAGCTGCTGCCTGAGCTGCACCGCTTCTTGACGGCTTTCCAAAAACACGCCGACATGCTGCTTGGGCATGGGAACCGCATAGCCCCGCAGCACGTAAGAGCGCTGGCGAGTCAGCTGCAACACGTCTGGACTGACGGGGTAGAACACCCAGTCTTTCTGGCATAGCGTTTTGGAATTGCGGGCTTGCTCCACGAGGTCGTCTAGCTCGTAGGAGCGCACCAGTTCCAACAGCAGGCGAGGACTTTCGGACTGGTTCAGCGGCGCGGGGGTGAGGTCTAAGAGCGATCGCGCTTCAGAGTTGCACCAGACCAGGCGGTTTTCATCATCGAGATGGAGATAGCCAACGGGCGCAGCCTCCAAAATAGAGCGGTAGGTAGACACCTCCGCCTCCAACTGCTGCTGAACCCGCTGCTGGCGGGCCACCGTCAGGGCAAGCTGAGACGTAGCCGAAAAGGGAGAAGTTTCCACATCTGCGGCCCGCAGCTCCCGGAGCAGTCGGGTGAGGCGCTGGCGCTGGCGAACCTGCTGCCAGCATAGTAGCCCCAAACCAATGAGCAGCCCCAGCAAGAAATCGAGAATACCCACCGCAGATCCTTTGAGAGTACCTCTGAACGTCCCCAATCAGCCGCCCCAGGGCGCTTAGCCGAAGCGATAGCCAAACCCGCGCACCGTAGTCAGATATTCGGGGTGGCTGGGGTCTAGCTCTAGCTTTTCGCGCAGCCAGCGAATGTGGACATCCACCGTCTTGCTGTCGCCCATGAAATCAGGCCCCCAAACCTTTTCGATGAGCTGCTCTCGCGACCACACGCGCCGGGGATGGGTCATAAACAGTTCCAGGATGCGGAACTCTTTGGGCGAGAGGTTGATGGCTTCACCGCGCACCGTCACGCGACACTCTTGCGGAAACAAGGTGATGTCTTGAAACCTCAGATTTGCATCCCCAATCTGGGGCTGGGCCTGGCGATGGCGACGCAGCAGCGCTCGACAGCGGGCAATCAGTTCCCGCATTCCGAAGGGCTTGGTGAGATAGTCATCTGCGCCCACTTCTAACCCAACCACGCGATCGGTTTCACTGCCTTTGGCGCTGAGGATGAGAATCGGTACAGTGCTGCCGTTGTGGCGGATCAGACGGCACAGATCCAATCCGTTCACGTAGGGCAACATTAAGTCCAAAATGATCAGGTCAATCTCAAACTCGGCATACTCGCCGTCGTCGGCGCGAGTCATGATATCCAGCGCGGCCCGCCCATCCTCTGCCACAAGTACGTCGTAGCCTTCGTCGCTGAGGGCGAGCTTAATCGTCTCACGAATGAGTTCTTCGTCTTCCACCAGCAGCACGCGACCGAGCTTGACATCGGTCTGAAGCAGCTTGCTATCTAGCGCTGGGGTGTCCTGAATCATGGAGGCCATGAATTTTTCGCGGTGAATCTTCAGGCCAATCTTACCAAATTGGTCGAAACAGATTGAGGGCGATCGCCCGCGCAATTTTAAGGAATCCTTAAAACTGGTCAGAAAGCCTGCACTAAGTCTGCACTAAGCCTGCGTCCAGCCTGCGCCCTACTCAACCGCCGCAGCAGCGATCAATCCCCAGACTGTCTAGCAGCAAATCGCTGACTGCATTGGCCACAGCAAACTCGCTAAAAAAACTGTGGGAAAAGTCAAACGCCTGCATTTCCGTCACCAAGGCAATTACCAGCGACCCCAAATCTGTTTCCCCTTCCATGCGATGTCGCACAAACACCTGCGCCGCCCGTCGGGCAATCTCTGCATTCACTGCTTCGGGGATAAACTCTTCGTCGAGCCAGCGGTGCAGCGCCGCCTGGAGCCATTCGCCCTCCTGCTGGGGATGGGTCGCCACGGGCAGGGTAATTGCTGGGATCGGTTCAGCCATAAGCAATTCTGAGGCAACTTCGAGTCTGATGCAACTTTGAGACAAATTTTTGAGACAAGTTTTTGAGACGAATTTGAGACAAGCTTGAAATACGTCGCGTTTGAAATTCGTGTTTGAGATTCGCGTTTGAAAGTCGCGTTTGAAATAACTTCGCGCCTGACTCAGCGATTTCGCAGTCTGTTCCGTAGGATGAGGGTATGACCTGGTATCAGTATGACATTGAGGCGATCGTCCAGCGCTATGCCCAGGGATATTTCTTGATGGCAGAAGACACGGGCGACTCGCTGGGTTGGTATTCCAGCCAGCAGCGGACGCTGATCCCGCTGGATGATCGGTTTCGGTATCCGCGATCGCTCCAGCGGGTGCTGAACCAAAACCGCTTTTCGGTGGCGATCGATCGCGCCTTTTCAGAGGTTGTAGATGGCTGCGCCGACCGCGACACCACCTGGATCTCCAGCGAACTGAAGGTGATTTATCAGGAACTCCATCGCGCGGGCTATGCTCACAGCTTTGAAACCTGGCAGGGCGATGAGTTGGCGGGCGGCATTTTGGGGATTATTGTCGGCGGTGCGTTTATTGGCGAGTCGATGTTTTATCGAATTCCCGACGGGTCGAAGGTAGCGATGGTGAAGCTGGTGGAGCGATTGCGCGATCGCCAGTTTATCCTCTTCGACGCGCAAATGATGAACCCCCACCTGGCCCGCTTTGGAGCCTACATCGTCAGCAACCGCGAGTATCGCAAGCTGTTGCAGCGGGCCGCCGAGATCCGTCCCTCGCTGCTTTAGGGGCCAAACCATCACAGAGGCGATCAGCCGTTGCGCGACTCAGCTCGGTATCTTTCCAAAAGCGATATCGGGTAATGCCCTGCTGGTCCAAGAGATCCTTGATTTTGTTCTTTGCGCCCATCCCATCATCTTGCCAGCATTCTCATATATGAGGTATGTGAGGGCTACTGCGACGTAGTGAAGAAGACTGGCGATCCCTACCTGCAACCGCTGGCGGATTACCTAGAGCGATCGCCCAACGACGAAATCTCAACGCGGGCGATCGCCATTGGCAATCTGATGATTGAAGGTAACTACTCAGGCTTAAAAGAATCCCTATTTTCTGAGAGTTGACTTGGGAAGCAGATGGGCACCTCGATTAATTGCCTTATTGAGAATTTTAGGAGTCTTAAACCCTTTTTTCTCGTAGCCATTCTCAAGAGGATCTGAATTTTTCGAGGTGCCCAAAACAATGCCTAGCATCAGCGCAAGATCCAGAAGCCTGCGAGATTGGTGCAATATAAAAGGGAAAGAGTAAGCTTTGGGCAAGTCATATAGCCTGCAACTGACTTGCCCAGTCGGATATGAAACACGTTGAGCATGGGGGATAAAGTCGGGCTTTGCAAATTACGTTTTTGGGAACCAGTTCGGGGGTGCCAACGCGATCGCGCAATGTGTCGAGCATCGCGCTGCAACTGCCGCAGCGGGCAGAAACCTGGCTGTTTGACTGTGGCGAAGGCACTCAGCATCAGATTTTGCGGAGCGATATCCGCATCAGCCAGATCAGCCGCATTTTTATTACCCACATGCACGGCGACCACATCTACGGGCTGATGGGGCTGCTGTCGAGCATTGGGCTGGCGGGCAACCCCACGCGCATCGATGTCTATGGCCCGCCGAAGCTGGATGACTATTTGCGGGCCTGCGGTCGCTATTCCCAGACCCACTTCTCCTATCCCGTCAAGGTTCACACGGTCGAACCGGGCGTGGTGTTTGAAGATGCCGAGTATGTGGTGAGCTGCGAGGCGCTGACGCACCGCGTTCCAGCCTTTGGCTATCGCGTATCAGAAAAAGACCGACCCGGCCGGTTCAACGTAGAACAAGCCGAGGCGCTGGGCATTCCCTCTGGCCCGCTCTATGGTCGGCTGAAACGGGGGGAAGTGGTGACGCTGCCCGACGGCCGCCAGATCAATGGCGCAGATCTCTGCGGCGAGGTGCAAATCGGGCGCAAGTTTGTCTATTGCACAGACACCATTTACTGCGACAGTGCGGTGGAACTAGCGCGGGATGCCGATGTGCTGGTTCACGAAGCGACGTTTGCCCATCAAGATGCCGAACTGGCCTATCAGCGGCTCCATTCCACCTCCACCATGGCGGCGCAGGTGGCGCTGAATGCGGGCGTGCAGCAGCTCATTATGACCCATTTCAGCCCGCGCTATGCCCCTGGAAATGCGATCGCCCTCGAAGATTTGCTCACCGAGGCCCGCGCTATTTTCCCAAACACCCTCATGGCGCAAGATTTTTACACCCACGAAATTCCGCGCCGTCGCCCTGCCGCCCTCACGGCCAGTCGCCGCCCCCCATCCCCGTCCCGACGCTAACCCAGCCACTGCATCTCTCAACCCTTCGTCCCTAAAACCCAAAATCCAAACCTCCAGATTCATTTAGAACCTAAGCGGTCGGACAATTTCTCGCGGGCTGCGCCCGCGAGAAATTGTCCAAAATCCAGACAACCTATCGCAAGTGCGTAAGTTCTGTCATTCTATTTCTCGTTCGGGCTTACTATAGAGTCTGAGGTTTTGGGCAATCGCTTGACACATCTACGAACCCGTCTCCGTCCGCTGCCATTTCCTACCCCCAGGCTGCCTGTGCGTCGCATGATCGCCCCCACCGATTTGCTTTGGGCCCTGATCGGGTTGGTGTTGACGATTGGCGGCACGTTTCTTCGGGCTTCGATTACCAATGCCCCGTGGGAGTGGGCACACAGCGGACTGCAAACGCACTCGCTGGGGGTGACGTTTCAGCTTGGGGCGGTGCTGCTGGTGGGGTGTCTGGGGGGGCGCAACGCAGCAGCCATGTCTCAGATTGCCTACGTGCTGCTGGGGCTGACGTGGTTCAATATCTTCGCCCAAGGCGGCGGGCTGGAGTATATTCATCGTCCCAGCTTTGGCTATTTGCTGGGGTTCATCCCTGGCGCGTGGATTTGTGGAGCGCTGGCGTTTCGCGTGCCGCCCCGGCTGGAGTCGCTGGCTTTTAGCTGCCTGTGTGGGCTGGTGACGGTGCATCTGGTGGGTATGACCTATTTGGCGATCGCCCATTCCAGCAACTGGCTCCTGGCTCCCACGCTGCCGCTGGGCCAGCTTCTCATCCTGCATTCCCTCCAGCCACTCTTGGGGCAACTGGCAATTTTGTGCGCCGTCACGGTCATCTCCTTTGCCCTGCGACATCTCTTGTTCTACTGATGCAAATCTAAATTTCTGCAAACTGACCCTCTTGCCTGACGGCACTCCGCTTCTCTCTGGCTGCGCTTGACTTACTAAATGACCATGCCGATTAAAAACTTTCTCTTTTGGGCAGCAGCCGTGTTGGGGGTCGTCTTTGACCAGATCACCAAGATGGCGATCGCCCAAAACATGACGCTCACCGATCCACCCCAAACCATCCCGCTCTGGGCCGGTGTGTTTCACATCACCTACGTCACCAACAAAGGCGCAGCCTTTAGCTGGTTTAGCGAAGATGGAAGCTGGCTGCGATGGCTGTCGCTGGGGGTCAGTCTGGCCCTAGCAGCGCTGGCAATTTGGGGGGCACGGCTGCCTCGCTGGGAGCAGTTGGGCTACGGGCTGATCATGGCAGGCGCAGTCGGCAACGGCATCGACCGCTTCATGCTAGGAGAAGTGATCGATTTCCTAGACTTTCGCCTGATCCGGTTCCCCATCTTCAACTTTGCCGATGTCTTCATCAACCTGGGCATCCTCTGCCTGCTCTTCGTCGCCTTCGGCCCCAGCAGCAGCGACAAAAAATCCTGAACACCCAGCGCATCACCTTCCTTCTTCGGTTTTCCTTCTTCGTCAGGACTTATGCCCTTGCGATAAGCTCTTTGGATTTTGGACAATTTCTCGCGGGTTGCGCCTACGAGAAATTATCCAACTGCGTAAGTCCTATTCATTTTTCCTTCTTCGTTCTTCCTTCTTCCTTCTTCGTTCTTCATACCCCCCCTCCACCGATCCCCCGCTGTGTCATAATCATTTACATAAATTCTCATCTTGGCCAGGGGAGGCCCGTAGAGCGATGAGTGGTGTAGAAAGCAGTGCAGAGGCAATCGATCCAAGAACGCTCGACCGCCACGAGTGCGGCGCTTGCGGCTATATCTATGAGCCAGTCAAAGGCGATAGCCTGGGCAAAATTGCAGCCGGAACCCCGTTTGAAGAACTGCCAACCGACTGGCGCTGTCCCGTTTGCGGGGCCCGCACCGCTCGGTTTACAAACATCGGGCCAGCGGGTAGCCCCTCTGGTTTCAAGGAAAACCTGGGCTACGGATTTGGCGTGAACACGCTCACACCGGGTCAGAAGAATTTGCTGATTTTTGGTGGGCTGGCGATCGCCGTTCTGTTTTTCCTCAGCCTCTACGGCTTGCAGTAGGAGAAGTTTGGAGTCATATATTTTGGAGTCATATACAGCGACTCCGCTCTGGCGACTCCACTCGACAAGCCCGCTTCAGAGGTATTCCAGCCCCAAACCCCTCAGTGAACCTCCTATTCAACGTTAGCCAACGCGCACAGCGCCCAACAGTTCGATGAATCGACTTCTCCTCTCCTTCCGACGCATTCTCATTTTGCTGGCGGTTCTGGTTCTGTCTACCGGATGCTCCCGGGGCTACCTGCCATCCATGAGTTTTAACCCCTGGCAGGTGGTCGAGTTGCCAACCACTGCGACGCTCTCAGACGTGGCGTTTGTTGGCAATTCGCCTCACGGCTGGCTGGTGGGCAAATCGGCGACGCTGCTGGAAACGCAGGACGGTGGAAAAACCTGGGAACTGCGATCGCTCGATCTGGGCGATGACTTGTCCTACAGCTTCACATCCGTCAGCTTTGCTGGAGAGGAAGGCTGGATCGCGGGGCAACCCTCAATCTTGCTGCACACGACCGATGGCGGCAAGTCCTGGCTGCGGGTGCCGCTGAGCGCCCAGCTACCGGGTTCGCCAAACACGGTAAAAGCGCTTGGCCCCAAGACTGCTGAAATGACCACTGATATCGGAGCCATCTACCAAACCAAAGACGGCGGACGCTCCTGGCAGGCATTGGTGCAGGAAGCAGTCGGCGTAGTTCGCAACATCTCTCGGTCGGACGATGGGCGCTATGTGGCGGTTTCGGCCCGTGGAAACTTCTACTCCACTTGGGAGCCGGGTCAGGATGCCTGGCAGCCGCACAATCGAACCAGCTCCCGCCGATTGCAGAATATGGGCTTTGCTAAAGATGGTCGGCTCTGGCTGCTGGCGCGGGGTGGGCTGGTGCAGTTCAGCGATTCCGAAGATTACGAAGCCTGGGGAGAGCAGGTCGCGCCGGAGTTTGCCACAAGCTGGGGCTTGCTCGATCTGGCCTATCGAACTCCTGACGAGATTTGGGTCGCGGGCGGCAGCGGCAACCTGCTTTACAGCAACGATGGTGGACAAACCTGGCAAAAGGATCGCGCGGTCGAAGACGTGCCTTCCAACTTCTACAAAATCGTGTTTGATTCACCGGAGCGTGGTTTCATTCTCGGCCAAGAGGGCAACCTATTGCGCTACGATGCAGACGCGGCTGCCAAAGCAGCTTAGCCAACGCAGTTTGATCGAATGCTGAATCTAATGTCGAATCTACAGCGATGAGCAAGAGATAGCTTTACAAGGTTGTGACTCTTCCCCTGCTCTCGTATGATAAAAGTTATGATTTCGTAGTTTCTTTGGGAGGGATCTGAATGGCTGGCAGCACTGGAGAACGTCCATTCTCAGACATTGTTACAAGCATCCGGTATTGGGTAATTCACAGCATCACCATTCCGGCTTTGTTTATTGCTGGATGGCTGTTTGTCAGCACGGGTTTGGCCTACGACGTGTTTGGCACGCCGCGTCCGAATGAATACTTCACGCAAGAGCGTCAAGAACTGCCCATTGTGCAAGATCGGTTCACGGCAAAAGAGCAAATCCAGGAATTTTTGAAGTAGCAAGCGACAGTTTATTATGACGAGCAACAATCCCAATCAGCCTGTTTCTTACCCTATTTTTACCGTTCGCTGGCTGGCGGTTCACACGCTGGCCGTTCCCTCAGTGTTCTTCCTGGGGGCGATCGCCGCAATGCAGTTTATCCAGCGATAGGAGAGCAACATGGAACGCACACCGAATCCAAACAACCAGCCTGTCGAGCTAAACCGCACGTCCCTGTATCTGGGTCTGCTGCTGGTGTTCACGGTTGGTATTCTTTTTTCTAGCTACTTCTTCAACTAGGGCGATCGCTTGTTAGCCGAAATGAGTTTTCATACCAGCTAACAAGCTGTTCTAGTATCCAGATTTCAGATTCGATTTTGCTGTGTTTTTGGTCAGGTTAGGAGAGTTTCGGAGAGACATTATGTTGTCAAATGGCAGAATTCCGCTGTGGGTTGTCGGGACGATTGCGGGCCTTGGCGTGATTGCAATCGTGGGTCTGTTTTTCTATGGTGCCTACGCAGGCATTGGTTCTTCGATCTAGAAAAATCGACTCTAGAAAAATCGACTGAGAAAAGTTGACGAAAGTTGACGATTGAAGCACGCCCTGATGCGGCAGGTTTCTGATCAGAATTTCTCTTGAATATTTGTCTTGAATCGTAGGCTCCAGTTGGCGGCATCGCTGCAACGCTGGAGCCTTTTTGTGTGAAATCTCTGGCATGAATCCAGTGTGGAACGTGACCCGCGTGGAGCGTGACTGATTGCGATTTTGGATTGCTGGTGAAGTGTCTGGAAGTCCTATGTGAAATTTGCTGGGAACGGACGGGCGGTTGAATGCGTCTCGGTCACTTTCTGGAATCAGTGAAATGCCCGTTAATGGGTTGAATTTAGGGTTGAATTGTCAATCCTGTCTCGATCCTGTCCCGATAGGAATTTTCCTGAGGCGAAGAACTGAGTAGTGCAATCGCCCCGTTTCTCACCCGCCTCGTTCTCGCCGTCCCGCCTGCAACAAGTCTGCAACAAGCCTGCGACCGTCCAAATCTCACCGCTGCCGTTCTTGCCGTTCCCTCCCGTGAGCCAGAGTTCCCCTCGTCAGAATTTGACCTTTAATCAGCAAAGCTACCTGCGGCTCAAGCTGGCGCTGAGCCTGAATCTGCGCCGACAGGTATTTATCGCCGTATGCGATGATCTGCCCCTGCGCGATCGCCTTGCCTCCCAACTCCAGGCAGATTTCTCCAACCCGTCGCCGATTCACCAGGGCGATCGCGCTTTTTGGGAAGTGGGAGAACGCCGCTATCCCCGGCTGGTGACGCTCGATCTCAACCTGTCTGACCCCAATCCGATCGTGCAGGTGGCGCAATGGCTGGCAGATTCGCCGCCGCCGATGAATGGCAAACGGCGCTCGCCCGTGCCCGCCTTTCAGTTTTTGGGGATCGAGCAACTCACGCGCCAGTCTCCGACTACTCAGCGCATGTTCATCACCCATTTGCAGGGCATCGAGCGCAGCCTGCCCGTGCTGGATTCTAGCCTGCTGTTTTGGATGCCGCAGCCCTGGTTTCGGCTGTTGCCCCAGTCGGCGCTGGAGTTTTGGCGCTGTCGAACGGGCGTGTTTGAGTTTGTTGGGGAGCCGACCCCGCGCCCACCCAGAACGATGACCCCCATCGTCAGCACAGCGCCCGCGGACAAACGCCCGCCCAGCCCGTCGCCCAATCCGTCGCCCAATTCACTGTCCAATAGCGCCGCCTCTTCGCCACCTGCGGCTCGCGCTGTGACACAACCCACGCCCCAGAAAGCCCCGCCCGCTGCACAAGCGCCTGCCAAGGTAGATGTAGCCCAAAAAGTTGAAAAAGTTGAGACACCGAGCGCCAAAGCGCCAGAATCCAAACGACCCGCCGAGGCTGGCGCAAGTCCTCCTGTGAATCCCTGGGCGATCGCCCCGTCTGCTCCACCTGCGGCCCCGACTGGAACGGTTCGCCCCGCCTCGCCTGCGAACTCCTCTGCGAACTCCTCTGCAAAGTCCCCAGCAGCCTCATCAGCCCACCCTGCGGCGATCGCCAAACCACCTGCATCCCCAGTTGCCGCTCCGCCGCCTGCCTCGTCTGCTGCTGCCAAACCGTCGTCTAGCCCCGTTTCTGGCTCGTTTCGGCTAGATGCCGCGCAGACTCCGACTCCCTCCTCGGTTTCCGTTGGGCGATCGCCTGCGACATCGGCGGCCATCGGAAAACCGCCAACCCCTCCAGCAGACTCGTCAGCCAGCCCACCGACCCCGCCCCAGCCGCCGCTGGCGAACCTAGCCCCGCCGACCGATCCCGACGCACAGATCACTCGACTGCTGGAGCAAATTGCCCATCTGCATCGACAGTCGGCCTCAGCGGCTCAATTGCAGGACGCTTATCGCACGCTGGGGGATGCCTATCGCGATCGCATTGAGCAGGGCGATACCAGTCTGCCCACCCTGATGGCTGCGCTGCAAGCCTACGAGCAGGTGATGGTGCGCCTGCCGGATAAATCGCCATTGTGGACGGATTTGCTGAATGACGTGGGCAATCTCTGCTGGCTGCTGTCGCGCAACTCGTCTGCCCCTGACCAGGTATTGCCCAACCTGCGGCAGGCGATCCAGTCCTACCAACTCGCGCTCAAAAAGCTGGACACCCACACCCAGGCCCAGAGCTATCCCATGCTGCACAACAACCTGGGGGCAGCCTACGCCGATTTGGCCCGCTACGAGCAGCCCGTTGAGAATTTACAGAAATCGGCGCAATCTTACCGAGAGGCACTGCGCTATCGGGATGCCAGCAGCGATCCTGCCCGCTATGCCTCGACGCAGAATAACCTGGGCACGACCTACTGGAATCTGGCGCAGCACCACCAGCCCAAAGAGTCTCTGAAGCGGGCGATCGCCGCCTATCAGGAAGCACTGAAATATCCCAATAGCCAGCCGCCGCTGAGCTACGCCATGATCCAAAACAACCTGGGCACGGCGCTGTGGAGTTTGGCGCAGATCGAGCAGCCAGAGGTCTACCTGCCCAAGGCGATCGCCGCCTATCGTCAATCGCTTCAGCAGCGCACCCTGGATGCGGCTCCGGCTGCCTTTGCCGCCACGCAAAACAACCTGGGCACGGCCCTCTGGCATCTGGCGCTGTGTCTGGGCGATCGCCCCCAAGAGCAACTTCAAAAGCTCCAGGCAGCCATCCAGGCTTACGAAGCCGCATTGCAGGGCGTAGCAAAGCTCGAAGCGCTATCCAGCCCAGCCATGCTCAGCTTTGACCCCGCCACCACACACAACAACCTCGGCCTCGCCTATTTCCACATTGCCACCCAGGTTCCCCGGCTCTTGGGCACTGCGCCAGAGGTCGCCCCCCTCGAAAAAGCGCTGCACCACCATCTCCAGGCCGCCACCCGATGGCAGCACCAGCCGGAACTGCGGCAAGCGGCGATGCAGAGCGTGTTGCAAACCCTGAAAGCCTTTTACGAACTGTTTGGAACAGCGGGGCAAAATCAGGCGCTCTCAACCGTACCTGCCCACTTGCTACCCGAACTCTTGCCCCGCCTATAGTTCCGCTGTGTTACGCGGCCTGTAGTACGCAGCCTGTAGTATGCAGTCTGTAGTACGCAGTCTGTAGTACGCATCTGTAGCACACCGCCTGTAGCACGCAGCCTGCAAGAACCATACGTCCAGTCCATACTTTTCCATAAAGACACCACCTGCTTTTTCTCCTATCGTTGAAAGCGCCAGGACTTAAGCACCTGCGATACGTTTTCTGGGTTTTGGGCGATTTCTCGTGAGCTGCGCCCGCGAGGAGTCGTCCAACTGCGTGAGTCCTAAGCGTTATAGGATGCCAACCAGTTGGGTTAATAAACCCATCGACTGACTTTGCTGCGGCATCACTCAAGCTAAAATCCATAGACGACTTTAGGAGAACCATAGGAGAGCATGGTGCAATGATGAAACGCTTCACATCGTTCAAGTCTGCCAAGTCTCGGTCTGCTAATTCTGCAAACTCTACTGAAACGACCACTCCAAAATTTAAGACTCTAACCCACCCAGGCCCATTAGCCAATGGTTCAGGCACATTGGGGCTGCGCTGGCTGGGACGAGGCGGGGCGATCGCCCTCCTGTTGGCCGCAGCCGCCTGCCAACCGCCTACGCCGACCAGTACTTCTAGCCCAGCCGCCAGTCCGGCCGCAGGCGGATCGGGTGCGCTGAAACTGGGGACGCTCTTGCCTGTCACGGGCGACCTGGCCCAATATGGACAGCCCATGCAAGATAGCGTCGGTTTCTTGGTGGAAACCGTCAATGCCTGTGGAGGCGTGATGGGGCAACCCGTGCAACTGGTGTCCGAGGACGACCAGACTGATCCAGCCGCAGGGGCGTCGGGCATGACCAAGCTGGCTGAGGTGGATCGAGTCGGCGCAGTGGTGGGCGCGGCCGCCAGTTCCGTCTCCAGCGCTGCTGTGGATATCGCGGTGCGAAATCAGGTCGTGCAAATCTCCCCCTCCAGCACCAGTCCTGTATTCACCGAGCGGGCGAAGAAGGGAGAATTTAACGGCTTTTGGCTGCGAACTGCGCCCCCCGACACCTTCCAGGGTGACGCGCTAGCCCAGCTCGCCAATCAGGAAGGCATCAAAACGATTGCCATCCTCGCCATCAACAATGACTACGGCAACGGACTCGTCCAGGCCTTCGTGCCTGCCTTCAAAGCCTTGGGCGGCACGGTCGTCAACGAATCCAACCCCACCAAATACGCCCCCAACGCCACCAGTTTTGACTCGGAAGTGGGCAGCGCCTTTGGCAGCAAACCCGATGCCGTGCTGATCATCGCCTATCCCGAATCGGGCAGCATCATTCTCAAAGCCGCCCAGGAGCAGGGCTTCCTCGACGGCACGACCAAGGTGCTTTTCACCGACGGCATGAAGACCGACAACCTGGCGGAACTAGTCGGCAAGACGGCCGACGGTAAGTTCATCGTGGCGGGCATGATGGGCACGGCCCCTAGTGCAGGTGGCCCGGGGCTAAACGACTTCCGCGATCGCTACCGAGAAAAGTTCAACCGTGACCCACAGGTCTATGACCCTAATAGCTGGGACGCGGCGGCGATCCTCGTTCTGGCAGCAGAAGCAGCCAAGAGCGGCAGTGGCCCCGCCCTGAAAGAAAGCATTCGCAGCGTGTCTAACCCCCCCGGTGAACAAACCACCGACATCTGCACAGCGCTGGCACTTGTTCGCGAGGGCAAAGACATAGACTTTCAGGGGGCAAGCGGCAGCCTGGACTTTGACGAGCAGGGTGACGTGGTGGGCAGCTACGACGTTTGGACGGTTAATGATGCCGGACAAATCGAGGTCAAGTCCACGATTAACGTCGGCGGATAAAATTGGCGGGTAGCGTCGCCAGATAGCGCCCAACGACTTCGTTTCACCCTGAAAAAGGCTTTGCCTGAACCCAATGCAGCGATGAAGGCATGGAGGGTTCAGGCAAAGCCTAAATGGTCGGTATATTGCCAGTATTTACACAATATGCAACTTTGCCGATCCCCCTCACCCTAAATCCCTCTCCCAGAGCAGGAGAGGGACTTCAAGCCTCGCTGCTCCCCTTCTCCCGACTTGGGAGAAGGGGTTGAGGGATGAGGGCAGGAGGGATGAGGGCAGATTGAAAATTGCACATCGCGTCAGTATCTGGAATTCTAAAGGCTTGGCTGAAGATCCTTAGCCCAAGACGTAGAGCCAGGATCGACCCAGGGTGGAACAAGCTCAGTAGCCCTTCTCAAAAGAGATGCGGCAAACTGAGACCCGCACACGCTGACAGGGCTGAGGTGCTTTGAAATCCTGGAAAGCCAGTTAAAACCTGGAGGCTAAAATTTAGCTGCCTGCGGAAACCAACTTGCGCTGCTTTTCAATTTGGAGCTGCTGAAGCAGGGCCTCGGCCTCGGCGCGGAGGTGCAACAGCTCAAGCTGATGGGCTTTGTCGTAGGGAAGCTTGTTCAGCTCTGGAGCGGGGGCGGCTGAAACAAGACTGCGATCGCTCTCAACTGCGGGGTTATCTAGCATAGCTCGGTCACCAACGTTACCAACAACAACGTCACCAACAATGGGAGAAACAGACGCATCCACAGAAACATTCACCGATTGACCAGTAGAAACCTGATCCAAAGACAGATGCAAAGTTGCGCTAGTCATTTGTACTCACTCACACCATTAAGTAATCTTAACTTAGTGCTAAAGATTGATCCTAGTCAAATAATTGATGCACCCACCGCAGAATGTGGCAGTTTGGGCACTGGTCAGCGTCCCGACCAAACGGCAGCGCGATCGCACTCAGTCGCACTTGTTCTCATGGGTTACGCAGCAAGCCCTCTGCGGGTAGACTTGAGATCCATCCCCCATTTCGCTCCTTCCCTCATTTCACTCCGTCCCTCATCTCACTCCAATTGTGCGATCGCCTTATGCGATTGCCTTGTGCGATCGCCCGCTTGCTGAACATGCCTTCCTCAGACCGCTTTTTCAAACTGCTTTTTCAAATCGAGCCTGAGTCTGAATCGAGTCCGAGTCTGATGAAGCCTCAGCCACTATAGGCGAAAATGGGAATCTTGAAACGAGTTTTGTAGCACCCTTTTAGAGATAGCCTTTTGAACACAGCGTCTAGATTCAGCAGTCCGAGCTTTTTGGAGCGGGGTTGAGACTGAAATACTAAATCTCAGTCTGAATCTCAATCTGAATCTTCAAAATCGACCTTCCAGCTAAGAGACTCCTGTTTTGCCCAATTAGTTGCCTGAAACCAACGCCACTTTTCAATAAAACTGCTTTTCAGCAAAACCGCTTTTCACCGCTTTTCAAACTTACGCTCAGTGATATTGCCGTGACCCTGACTTCTGATTCTCATCTGGTTCAACCTGTTGACCGACCTGCAAGTTCTGCCAGCAGCGCGGCTGCCTGGGGCGGGCTGATCGAAACCTATCGCCGCTATCTGCCCGTGACGGCGCAAACGCCCGTGGTGACGCTGCTAGAGGGCAACACGCCGCTGATCCCCGTTCCGGCGATCGCCCAAGAGATTGGTCGCGGCGTGCAGGTGTTTGTCAAATACGACGGGCTGAACCCGACGGGCAGCTTCAAAGACCGGGGCATGACCATGGCCATTTCCAAAGCCAAGGAAGCCGGAGCCGAAGCAGTGATCTGTGCCAGCACGGGCAATACCTCCGCTGCGGCCGCCGCCTACGCCAGACGGGGCGGGCTGCGTCCCTTTGTGCTAATTCCCGATGGCTATGTGGCGGTGGGCAAGCTGGCCCAGGCGCTCCTCTATGGCGCAGAGGTGCTGGCGATTCAGGGCAACTTTGACCGGGCGCTGCAAATTGTGCGCGACATGGCAGAGCATTACCCGATTACGCTGGTGAACTCGGTCAATCCCTACCGCCTAGAGGGGCAAAAGACCGCCGCCTTTGAAATTGTGGACGTGCTGGGCACTGCGCCCGACTGGCTCTGCATTCCCGTCGGCAACGCGGGCAACATCACCGCCTACTGGATGGGCTTTTGCCAATATCACCAGGAAGGCAAGTGCGATCGCCTGCCCCGGATGATGGGCTTTCAGGCGGCGGGCGCATCGCCCCTGGTCAGCGGGGCCCCAGTTCCCCATCCCGAAACGCTGGCCACCGCAATCCGCATTGGCAACCCCGCAAGCTGGGAAAAGGCGATCGCCGTCCGAGATGCCAGCCAAGGCGAGTTCAACGCCGTCACCGACGAAGAAATTTTGGCCGCCTACCGCCTGCTGGCCAGCCGCGAGGGTATTTTCTGCGAACCCGCCAGCGCCTCTTCTGTAGCAGGCCTGCTCAAGGTAAAAGATCGCGTGCCTGCGGAAGCTACCGTCGTCTGCGTCCTCACAGGAAACGGGCTAAAAGACCCTGACACCGCCATCAAGCATTGCGAAAACCAATTCAAAGGCGGCATTGCGCCGGAGTTAGAAGCCGTCGCGCAGGCAATGGGATTTTAGGAATTTGATCGATTGCGATTTTGGATTTGCGGTGAGGAACTTTAAGCGACTCTTGTTCTCCTGCTCACCACGCAGGAGAACTCGACGGTTTGCCCATGCCCTCAGCGGGTTAATCCAATCGCCTGGCCCAATATTCGTCCAGATACAGCCGCAAAAAGTCCCGTGCTGCCGCTGGATTGAGCGTGTCCAACGCCGCCACAATCGCAGGAATTGATTCTGCGGTGGGATCTCGCGTTTCGTTAAACCAATTGTTGACCGTGCCACGACTAATGCCCATCGTTACGGCTAGGCGATTTTGGCTAATGCCATAGGTGGTTAGAACAGTTCTTAGCGCATTGCCTGCTTTACCCATGCCCTCATCGTGTCAGAGGGTTTTGACGGAGTAAATGTCCCCAACTGGAGACAAATAGGCTATGATTGCAGATGTCACCAATTGGATACATCGCTCTATGGCAGAAGAATTCCCTACTGATGAACCCACGCCCCGTGCCGCCAAAGCCTGTTCCCATTACAACAAGATGATTTTGGTTGGCGCACCGGACTGGGTGAGCGGCACGATCGCCCGCCTGCACGGCGCTGGCATTGCCCATGTCCGGGACTGGAGCCGTTTAGTGCCTACGCACAATCCGGGCGAAGTGATGAGTCTTTTGCAAAGACTGCACCGCATGAGTGACTAAAGGCAACTGTTCAGCCAACTGTGCAGCGAAAGGAAGACTGTGCGATCGCCCCTAATATTTGCCGCCCCGGATATTTGCTGTCCCTAATATTTGCCGCTCCTGCATCGTTGAGGTTCCAGTTTAAGGGCGATCGCGCTCCTGCCCAGCTTCAGGGTTTAGACGGGCTAAGATCGGTTCGACGGGCAATTTGGCGAACGGCGTTTACAAGAATTCTGTCGTGGTGAAGCGGGCGAGGCGGGGCTATCTGGTCGATGCGGCGGGGCGATCGCTCCCCAGCGTCAGCACGATCCTCAACGCCACCAAGCCACCAGAGGCACGAGAGGCGCTGGCAAAATGGCGCGATCGCCTGGGGGCAGAGGAGGCAGGACGCATCGCCACCGCCGCCAGTCGTCGGGGCAGCCAGACCCACGCCCACATCCGCCGCTATCTGGCAGGCGAACATCCCACCTGTCCCGATGCCGTGCGCCCCTACTGGGAAAGCCTGGAGCCGATTGTTGCAGAAATCCAGAACGTGCGGCTGCTAGAAGCGCCCGTGTTTCACTATGACCTGGGCTATGCAGGCAAAGTGGACTGCGTAGCCAGCTATCGCGGTGTGCCCTGCGTGCTGGACTGGAAAACGGGCGATCGCCCCAAGGGCACTATCGAGCGGCTGTATGACGGCCCACTGCAACTGGCGGCCTACTGCGGCGCGGTGAACCATTACTGCGAAGCCGAGAAGATTCACATCCGCGAAGCCATGCTGGTAGTGGCCATTCCCCACCAGCCCGCCGAGGTTTTCTGGTTTGAACCGGGGGCGATCGCCCAATACTGGGGCCAGTGGCAGCAGCGCGTAGGGGAATACTATCGGCGCATGGGGTCGAGATAGCCGAAAAATTAGCGGCGATCGCCCTTCCGCAAAAAGCATGAATTGATGATGTAAAGACAGTCGAAACAGTAGTAAACCGCCTGCCGGCGACGGGTTTGGCAAACGTACTCGGAGCTTACGTCGCAAAAGTGAGCGGCCATTAGGGAGACAAGACGGTCATCCTGGTCAAACCCTGGACTGGCGGAGCGCCCCCGATGAGGTCGAGCGGCATCGGTTGGGAGCCTGTTCAGGGTGTGGGGTGTCCTTAGCGACGGTTCCGGTTGAGACAGTCTTGATGCCGATTTTGACCGGACGGCAAACGGTCGCAAAACGCCCCAGGAAGTCTTGACGAGCATCCAGCAAGATAACGCCTAATTGCCGCTAATTGGCTTTACAAAGAGGATAAATGGAACCAACCCTGCTCTGATAGGCGCTGCCATGCCTTTTGCACTGCCATGCCTTTTGCAAATGTTGGGGCTTGAAGAGCTGGCGCTTGCGATCGCTCCACTTGTGAACCAGGGCGATCGCCACTTCTACATCCTCCGCAGCGGCTGGGTCTTCCTTAGCAACCCAATGCAGCGTTACCAGCATCTCCATGCCATAGGGAGTCTCAAAGCCCTCAATCAGCTAGCTCACCTGCGCCAGCCGTTCGTGGGCATCCTGACAAGCCGCCAAAAACGCCTCTGCCTGGGCGTGCCTCTCTGGCAGCACATACATCTGGGAATGCTGAGGGCGATCGCCGTAGCCCTTGATATGGTGACCGTTGCGAAAAACCCTTGAAACTACTTAGCTTAAAGGGTTTCGGGATAGAAGCCGGTGATGAGATTTGAACTCACGGCCGCTCGATTACGAATCGAGTGCTCTACCACTGAGCTACACCGGCAAGGCTGCATCGAGCGCTGCAAAGTCAATTTTTACAGACAATCATGAATTATAGCAGCCCTGAGTGATTTATGAAATGGGTTTCTGCGCCCAGAGGTGGGCTGCGCGGGTCTTCCACGCTTCCAAAAATCGAGAGGACTGACGCAGTTGGACAATTTCTTGTGGGTGCAGCCCGCGAGAAGTTGTCCAAAACCCAAAGAGCGTATCGCAAATGCATAAGTCCTGATCGATTCAGGCCAGTCTATCTGGGATTGCTCCGGGTTGCCCTGTAGTCATAGCCAGTTGCTACAAAACAGCGGGGCGATGCCCAAAGCTGCAAAAGCTACAAAAGCACCTATCATGAGTAGGTCTATTTTCAGCGCTTGCTTTGGAGCGCTTTGAGCGAACTAGATTTGGGTGTTGCCGATGGTACAACTGATTCTGCGTGTGAATACAGCAACCGTGTTTAAGCTGCGGCCCGAGCCGACTTCTCTGTTGCAACCCAATGAAATGGTGGCGATCGCCTCTGGCAACACCTACCCGCTGCATTCCTATGCCTACGCCAATATCAATGGCTCCTTCAACGGACATATAAAGTTTGCATTGCAAAACCGAACCATCAACGGATTCAACACTTGGTTTGTGTCGAGTCTAGATGCTCAAGTCGAAGCCAACGGGGTCGTGGTCTACCCGCACGAAGATCAAGAGAGCATACCGATCCTCTGGATTAATCAAAATACAATCCTGAAGCGCCGCCCGGTCGATTCGTCTGCGTTGTCTCCTTCAGAACGAGTCTCGATCCAGCGGGGACGGACGATCAGCCTGCATTCCTACGCCTTCGCCGACGCACAGGGCGAATTTAACAACCATATTAAGTTTGCCATTCGCGATCGCATTGATTTCATCAACGGGCTAAGCACCTGGTTCGTGTTCAATCAGCACGCTTTCGTCACCTTTGATGGAGACGTGGTGTATCCCCCCGAAGACCCCAATGCGTTTATCTTGCGAATTACGCAAAACACGCTGTTCAAACGTCGCCCGGTGCAGTCGTCGCAGCTTGCGCCCAACGAACAGGCTCCCGCCGTTCCGGGGACGCTGCTGGTGATTGACAACTATGCCTTTGCCGATGCCCAGGGATCGTTCAACTCACACATCAAGTTTGCCCTCAAGTACGTCAAAGACAATATCTACGGGTTTAACACCTGGTACGTATTTGACCAACATGCACGAGTCGAGCAGGCAGGCAGAGTCGTTTATCCTAGACCCCAACCGACTCCGCCGCCGCCCCCACCGCCGCCCCCACCGCCCCCACCGCCCCCACCACCCCAGTACACGGGTCGGCCGTTTCGCCTGCCGGGCTATTCCTCCACGTTTTATACCGACCAGCCGATTATTCCCAACGGCAACTTTACCTGGGGCGAGGCAACCAAGAACGCGACGCGCATTCCCGCCACTAAGGCGATCGCCGACAATATCCTGGCCCTGGCGCGGGAGCTGCAACGGGTGCGAAACCAGATTGGCCGCCCCTTCCAGGTCAATTCCTGGTATCGTCCGCCAGATGTCAACTCGGCAGTGGGCGGAGCAACCAACAGCCAGCACCTCTACGGCAAGGCAGTCGATGTGCAGGTGCAGGGCTTGAGCGGCCGCCAGGTGGCGAATGCAGTGATGCTGTCCTGGAATGGCGGCATTGGCATCTACAGCAACATGCCGAACGTGATCCACCTGGATATCGGGCCAAAGCGCACCTGGGGGTTTTAGGGACGCAGCCATCTCCCACTGAGGGCGAGCGTCCCGTCACACGATCGCTCAGGGCTTACGCAGGCGTGTTTCTAGTCCAAAAAGATAAGCTGTAGCAACCTAGACCCCCGTTTTGTGGTCGTTGCTTTAGCGCTGTTTCACCGTCTCTTGTGTCAGTCCTGCTCATTTTTAGGATTAGGAGCGAGTCTTTATGCGTCACCTTTGTCGTCCAGGCTGTCG
The DNA here is from genome assembly GCF_032705245.1 of Thermoleptolyngbya oregonensis NK1-22. GTDB lineage: Bacteria > Cyanobacteriota > Cyanobacteriia > Elainellales > Elainellaceae > Thermoleptolyngbya > Thermoleptolyngbya sichuanensis. Next base: position 3,459,307 of record NZ_CP053540.1, on the reverse strand, counting down.
GTGTTCTTTTATTCCCCCGGTGATTGCAGAGCATCTTGCCCGCAAAGGGGTTGACGATGCCCGCGTCAGCTATCAGCAGAGCCGCAAGATGCGAGAAAAGCGGAAAGCGACCGCCGCCGCCGTCAGCATGGCGACCTTTACCGGGGCGGCTCCTGTGGGCAAGAGCGATCGCCTCGTTTACGACTGCGAACAAACCTGGCAGCAGCGGCTCAAGCTGGTGCGTGGCGAGTCTGATCCAGAAACGGGCGATGCCGACGTGACGACTATTCACAACTACGCAGGTGTCGTCCGCGACTATTTCCAAACCGTCATGGGGCGCAACTCGATTGACAACCTAGGCATGGATTTAATCCTGAATGTCCACTTTGGCTTGCGCTATCTCAACGCCTTCTGGGACGGGGACGAAATGACCTTTGGCGATGGCGATGGCAAGATTTTCACCAGCTTCGCCAACTCTCTGGATGTGGTGGCCCACGAGCTAACCCACGGCGTAATTCAGTTCACCGCCAATCTCGAATACAAGGGGCAATCGGGGGCGCTAAACGAACACTTCGCCGATGTGTTTGGCACTGCCATTACGCAATATGCCGAAGGGCAAACCGCCAGCACCGCCGACTGGCTGATTGGCGATGAGATTATGGGGCCGACGCTATATGGCGAGGCGCTGCGGTCGATGAAGGAGCCGGGAACAGCTTACGACAACGACCTGCTGGGCAAAGATCCACAGCCTGGGCACATGCGCGACTATTTCAGCGGCCCCGAAGATAACTTTGGTGTGCATATCAACAGCGGCATTCCCAACAAGGCGTTTTACCTGACCGCGATGGAAATTGGCACTGAGAATGCTGCCTACATTTGGTTTAGTGCGCTGCAAAAGCTTTGGCCCACGGCTCAGTTCGACGATGCAGTGGCAGTGATTGTGACGGCTGCCCGCGAACTGACCCGCGATGGCAAGGTTCCTTTGGGGTCAACACAGGTGGTGCGCTCGGCGTTTAAGGCGGTTGGGCTGCCAGTCGGAGCAAGTCTATAGAGGAGGAGAGAGGACGAGGGTTTGGGGATCTGGCTGCATAGCTCCAGGGAGAATGAGACAGATCCCCATTATTCGGCTAGGCGACCTTTTCCTTGGCAGCGGCTTCGGCAGTTGCATCTGGAGTTGCTGCGTCGGGGGCTGGATGCTCCGAAGTCGCAGCGGCTTCATCGGCTTCGGCCTGCGGCTCGTCATCCGACTCTGGCAACCCCTTGATGCGGCGGTAGATCTTCTCGTACTCGCGGGCTGAGTGATCCCAGGCAAAATCCTGACGCATAGCCCGCTGCTGGAGCGATCGCCACTGGTCTTTGTACTGGAAGCCTTCCCAGGCGCGGATCATGCAGGTATACAGATCCAGCGGCTCGTAGCGGTCAAAGCAGTAGCCCGTGCCTTCATTTTCTGAGGGGACATGGTGCTGCACCGTGTCTACTAGGCCACCCGTGCGCCGCACGATGGGAATCGAGCCATAGCGCATGGCGATCATCTGGCTGATGCCGCAGGGTTCAAACCGAGACGGCATCAAGAAGGCATCGGTGCCTGCATAGATGCGGCGGGCCAGGGTGTCATTGTGCAGCAGGTACACGGCAACGCGGCCAGGGTGGCGCGAGGCAATATGCCATAGCTCGGTTTCATAATAGCGATCGCCCGTGCCCAGCACCACCACCTGACCGTCCGTATAGGAGATGAACCGATCTAGCATTTGGATCACCAGATCTAGACCCTTCTGTTCCACCAGGCGCGTCACCATGCCCAGCAAAAAGGCCTTGGAATTCACCTCTAGCCCTAGTTCTTCTTGCAGTGCAATTTTGTTTTCGCGGCGGTTTTCCAGAGTGTCAGCAGTAAAGTTTTGCGGAATCTGGCGATCGCGCTCCGGGTCAAACAGCCCTTGGTCAATGCCGTTGAGAATCCCCACGAGCTTGCCGCTGATGTAGGACAGCAGCCCTTCTAGCTGTTCGCCATACTCCGGCGTTTTAATCTGCTCGGCATAGGTCGGCGAAACCGTTGTCACCATATCCGCAAACTGCACCGCCGCCGCCATCGTGTTGTGCCCCTGCATATACCACGGGCACCAGGTCATCTGCTCCAAGCGCCAGCGCCACGGCCCCTGATAGGCCAGGTTGTGAATCGTGAAGACAGTCTTGATGTCTTCGGTTTCGTGCATCCACACGGGAATCATGCCCGCGTGCCAGTCGTGGCAGTGAATCACGTCCGGCCGCCAATAGTTCCAGGCAAACTCGGAAGCTGCATTGGCAAACAGCGTGAACCGCCAGTCTTCGTCTTCCCCGTAGTAGATGCGGCGGGGCATAAAGGAGGGATGCCCAAACAGATAAACCGGGACATCGGTTCTGGGCAGCTTGCTTTCAAAAATTTTGAAATTCTGAAACATTGCCGTGCCAGACCAGACGGGCTTTTTGGGAATTTCCATCTTGTCTGGCAAAAAGCCGTAGTAGGGCATAAAGATGCGAACATCGTGCCCCATCTGCCGCAGCACTTTGGGCAGTGCGCCCACTACGTCGCCCATGCCGCCTGCTTTTGCCACCGGGGCCGCTTCGGCCGCCACAAACAAAATTCGCATCGTGACCCCCCTGAGTCTCCCGAACGTCTCGATTGTGCGTTCATCCTCTAGCGCGACGCACAACACCTAAACCCTAGCAAGTTTCGGTAACGTTTTCGTAATTATTTTAGGACTGATCCCGTCGGCGGGGAGTTCGCAAGGGGGGGTGGCTGAGGGACTAATAAACGCGGCGACCGTAGTAATTTCCGGGCGGGCTATAGCGACAAACCAGGATGTCGTTGCCGCCTGCGGTGGAGAGGGCACAGCCGACGTGGGTGGTGTCGCGCCAGATGATTTGGGTATAGTGCCCCACATCGGCCCAGTTGCCAGTCGTGCTGACGTTAGGGAAGGTGCCCGGACGAAAATACCGCTTTTCGTCGCCCCAGCCGGTCACCATGTCGTCGTAGGAAAAGTAGCCCGACGTGCCCATCCACAGATTTTCGCCCTCGCCCGTGCCCTGGCTGTGAACCAATCGACGGCCGCCCCGTGCGGCCAGTTCGTTTGCCCAGCCTTGGGCATTTTGCGCCAGTTGGTCTGACCATTGCAGCGGCGGCAGGTTTAGCTCGGTGCGATAGCGATTGTGAGAAGCCAGCATAGTGTCCACAAAGGCTTCGTCCGAGCGGTCGGCTCGCCGCTGAGGGGCTTCGCGCCATGCCGATGCCCGTCGCCCTAGAGGATGCCATTCCAGAGAAGACTCAGATGGCCCAGATGGCTCAAATGACTCAAAAGATGACTCAAACGATTGCTTGGATGATCGCTCAAACCAGGTCAAGGCCTGCTCTGTGGCGATCGCCTGTTGGTGGAGCCAGCCCATGCCCAGCAGCAGCAGACCGCCCAATCCAGCGAAACCCGTTCTCAGCCCTTTATCCATGATGGCCTCTGGGATTGTTTCTAGACTTGTTTCTAGACTCGTTTCTAGACTCGTTTTAAGATTTTAAGAAGATCGGGCGATCGCCCCTCAGTTGATGCACTAGTTGACGCATAGAGAGACACAGAAACAGGCAAGAACAACAACAGGCATGAACAACTGGGCGATCGCACTACCTCTGAAGATGCATCGCCAATTGGAGAAGTTCCTGATTTGGAGTGAAGGTTCAGACGATGCGGTCACTTAACCAATGTGGTCACTTAACCGATGCGGTCACTTAACCTCTAACCCCGCTGAATCGTAGCAAAGATTTCGTCCAGCACGGCCTGTGCGCCCTGTTCCTTGAGCCGATGGGCCAGGTCGATGCCCAACTGCTCGGCAGTGTCGGGTGCGCCCGAAACCGTATCTTTGATGAGCGTTTGTCCATCCAGGCTGGCCACCAGTCCGGTCAGCGTCAGCGTGTCGCCCTCGATGACGGTATGAACCCCGATGGGAACCTGACAGCCGCCCTCTAGCTCTCGCAGAAAAGCGCGTTCGGCATAGCAGCGCTGGGCGGTGGGGGTATGCTCCAGCACCTTTAGCACACTGAGGATTTCCGGGTCTTCGGTGCGGCATTCGATGCCCAGAGCGCCCTGCCCCACCGCATGAAGCGACACATCGCTGGGAATGTTTTGGTGAATGCGATCGCCCATGCCCAGCCGCTTCAGCCCCGCCACCGCCAGGATCAGCGCATCATATTCGCCCGCATCCAGCTTGGCCAGCCGCGTGTTCAGGTTTCCCCGCACGTCTTTGAAAGCCAGGTGCGGGTAGTGGTGTCGCAGTTGCGCCAGCCGCCGCAGCGACGACGTGCCAATCACCGCGCCCTCTGGCAGGGTGTCAAGCTGCTTGTCTTGATGCTTTTCATGCACCACCAGCGCATCGGCAGGGTCTTCGCGCTCAGTCACGCAGCCCAGCATCAGCCCCTCCGGCAGGCGCGTCGGCAAGTCCTTGAGCGAATGCACGGCAAAGTCGATGTCGCCGTTCAGCATCCCCACTTCTAGCTCTTTGGTAAACAGCCCCTTGTCGCCAATCTTGGCCAGCGCCACGTCCAGAATCTTGTCACCTTGGGTACTCATGGTGTGAACCTCAAAGGTGTGCCCCGGAAAGGCTTTTTGTAGCTCGGACTGCACCCAGTGGGTTTGCACTAGGGCAAGTTGACTTTTGCGAGAACCGATGCGAATGGTGCGGGGAGGACTGGCGATCATGTGCAAAGAAGTGTGTACAAAAACAGCGGAATGTTAAGCAAGCCGTAGATTTGAGGCATTTTGAGCCAACTACCAGCTTACCGTAGGGTGGCCCACCCCAAGGGTGAATGCAGGGGAATTCACTGAGGAATTGGCCGGAGAATTCCAGGGGTGGAGAATTCCAAGGGCGATCGCCCCACCCCAGCCTTGGCTTTGCATTCACTCCGAGGTTTCCAGCGGGGCGATTCGTGAAGCGATCCCTTCGGGAATCGCCCTTGCCGTCGGGATTGCAGGGGTCACAGCGGTTAAGTCTACCCGCTCAGTGATGGGCAAATAGCCGAGCCACTGCTGTGAAAGTTGAGCAAAGCTCTCTGGGCAGCCGCTGACGCAAAACCGAGCCGTGCGATTGGCATAGAGATTTCGCAGCCCCAGCAGATCTAGCTCTCGCGCCGCCGCCCGCACCACATGCACCGCCGGATCGACAAACTGCACCGCAGGCGGCAGGAGCGATCGCAGCACGGGTTTCAAATGCGGATAGTGCGTACAGCCAAATACCAGCGTGTCGATTTGCGCCTGGATCAGCGGCTCCAGATACCGCTGGGCCACCTGTCGGGTGTGGGGGTCATGAATCCGGTTTTGCTCAATCAGCGGCACAAACTCCGGACAGCCCACCTGCCAAACGGCGATCGCCTCGTCAATTTCATGAATCGCCCGTCGATAGGCATCGCTAGCCGCCGTAAAGGGTGTAGCAATCACCCCAATTCGCCGCCCCCGCTGCACGGCCGCCCGCGCCCCCGGCAAAATCACGCCCAAAATCGGCATCGGAAACTCGGCCCGCACCACGTCCAGCGCCTTGGCAGAACTGGTGTTGCAGGCTACCACCACCATCTTCACCCGCTGCTGCGTCATCCAGGTCAAGATCTCCCGCACAAATTGCAGCAGTTCCTCCTCCGAGCGGGTTCCATAGGGCAGCCGCGCCGTGTCGCCAAAATATAGCACCGATTCATTCGGAAGCTGGCGCTGGATCTCCCGCAGCACTGTCAGCCCGCCCACGCCGCTGTCAAACACACCGATGGGGGCCTGGGCATCGCCTGTTGTCAAGAGGACGGATTCGCAAAATGTCCCGTTTGGTTCAGGAGAGAGCGGGTCTGAGGCGCGATTAACCGAGTCTGAGAACGAGGCAGAGTTAGACACAGGCTGCAAACGAAATGTTTAGAAGTTTTGCTGAATATATTGCAGGATACCCTGTGCGATCGCAAATGCCATGCGTTGTTGTCCCTGAGCGCTGCCCAAAAACGCTGCATCCTGCGCTCCAGTTACAAACCCCGTTTCCAGCAATACGGCGGGCATTGAGGTGTTGCGAATCACGTAGAATCGGGCACTCCGCAAGCCGCGATCGTTCAAGCCCGTATTCCGAACCATGCTGTCGTGAATCACGCGGCCCAGCCGTGCCCCCGCTTCCGAGGCGTAGTAGGTTTCAATGCCGTTGACATCGGGGCGATCCATGCTGATAGCGTTGGCGTGAATACTGACGAAAATATTTGCCCGCGCCCGTTCAGCAATTTGCACGCGCGGTGCTAGGTCAATTTCTCGATCGTCTGTGCGAGTCATGACCACCTGCACGCCTTGCTGTTCTAGTAAGCGAGCCACCTGGGTTGTAATCGACAAGACAATATCTTTCTCGCGTATCCCGCCAATGCCCACTGCGCCCGGATCTCGACCGCCGTGTCCCGCATCTAGCACGACCACGACGCGGCCGGTGGGGACGCGGGGCAGGGTAGTGGTGGGGGGTGTCACGATTGGGGGCGGGGTGGTGGGCATGGGCGGGGTGGGAGGCTGGGCAGCGCCGCGCAGTTCTAGAGCCAAGAGGCGATCGCTCGGCTGGATCACATCTCGAATCACCACACCAGCAGCAGGCTGCACCAAAATCGCCACCGTCCGCTCGTCTTCTTGCAACAGGCGCACCTGCTGAATGGTGCTGTTCGCCGTGATTTGTGGGCCAATCACCCGCTCCGCCAGTCGAGCATCGGGAATCGTAATTCGATAAAAAATCCGCCCCCGATCCCAATCGCTGGTGTAGGTAATCGGCTGATCCGCCCGGATGAGCAACTGCTGACCATTACTCGACAACTCCACCGATTGCACTGTCGAAAGACCGCTGACGGGCGGCTGACTAGGGCGCGGCGGCGGGCTGGGCGAGGTGGGAGGGGCGATAGGCGGAGTTGTAGGGGGGAGCGGGGTCGGCGCAGGCTGGGACGGACGGGTCGCCACCACGCCGCTGTTGGCATTCAGGCTGGGCAGCAGCACAATCCCCCCAAAATCACTGACGCTGGCCTGCCAGCCACGACGGTTGCGGTCGTTTCGGCTACCCGACAAGCGCAGCGATAGCCGCACAACGCCATTCCGCTGGGGTTCCAGCCGCAGCCGCTCCACCCCGCGATGATTGGGCCGCAAATCGCGATTGGTCAACTGGGGCGAAACCTGGGCATTGGCAATGTCGAACTGCACATCTCGCGGATCGCTGTTGCGGCGCAGCGTCAGGCGAGGCACACCCCCGCTGGTGCGGATAAAAAAGCCGTCTTGGGTAATTTGCACCTCGTCAATCTGGGCGGGGCCCGCCGCTGGGGGCGCAGGCGCAGGCGCGGGAGGGTTGGGTGCGGGCAGCGGCGTTCCGGGGGTGGGGGAAGGGCTGCCTGCAACGGGCCCGCCGACAAACTGCGGCGTGGGAATTTGCACAGACCACTCGGTTGGCGTGGCCCCGCGCACCAGCACCCGCTGCGGGTCGAGGGTATAACCGGGCATTAGCTCGATTACGATGCGCGTGGTCTGAGCGTCTACCTGCCCCAGGCGAATTTCCCGAATGCCGCCGGTTCCACTCTGGCGGGTTGTCGAGCGACCGAGGGTAATTCCTGGCAGGTCAATGACCAGGCGAACGGGGTCGGAAATGAGTTGGGCCCTGGGCTGCACGCCGTCATCGGTGGTAAAGACCAGTCGGTTTTCCGCCGAGTTAAACCGCCAGGATTGCAGCGTGCCCGCTTCAGCAGAAACGGCAATCAGGAGAGACCCTGCAACGCCCAGCACACCAGACAATAACCAAGAAAATCTCACAATCAACCTCTTAAAACACCGATTGGGGAGTTGGGGCAGATGCAGCTGAGTCGCACAAACCTCCATCGCAATCGACCAAAACCGATATTAATCAGGTTTGGCGCAGTTGCGATCAGATTTAACTGGGAAAATCTCAAAGAATTGAGAATCGAACCGCCTCCTGAAGAAACCATCCATCATACCGATCTCTGGAGGGTTCAGGGCAGCATCGACGAAACTTGTCTATCGGACGTACCGAGCTTCACATAAGTTTCTAGGTTTGCGGAAATTCCAAAAGCGCAGGTGAAGTACTAGCCCCGTCAGAGGCCTACGCCTGGAGTTGATGCTGTTCAGGACAGTTTTGAGGAATTTGATCTCCGAACCAGCAAGCCTTGGGGGTATCCCCCAAACCCCCTTTGCAGGGGATGAAGCGTCCCCCACACCCCCTCCTAAGGACTTTCTGGTTTGTTCTGAGAGGTCGCCTCGCATTGCAAGGGCGGCAGGGGCGATTCGCGAAGCGTTCGCGCAAGCGGTGCAGCGCACTTTCCTTTCGGGAATCGTGCTTTGGTTTTTCGAGGGTTTTGGGCAGTCGCTATACTGATGCAGAATACTGATGCAGACAGAATGCTGTGGTGGCGATAGACAGGGATGACAGGGAGCGATGTGAAGCGGGTTGGGGTAATTGGCGGCGGGCAGCTTGCCTGGATGATGGGCGCGGCGGCCAAGAAGCTGGGGCTGGATCTCATCGTGCAAACGCCGAATCAGGACGATCCGGCGGTGGGCGTTGCAGAGGAGGTGGTGTTGGCGCAGGTGGAAGACGCATCGGCAACGGCGTATCTGGCCCAGCAGTGTGACGTGATTACGTTTGAGAATGAGTTTGTGGATCTGGCAGGGCTGGGGGCGATCGCCTCGCAGGGTGTGTTGTTTTTGCCGTCTTTGGGGGCGATCGCCCCTATCCTCGACAAGTTCGATCAGCGTTCCTTTTATCAGTCCATCCACGTTCCTACGCCCCGCTTTCAGGCAATCACCCATGCGTCTGAATTGGATGCGAGCTTTGAGTTTCCGGTGGTGCTAAAGGCGCGGCGACATGGCTATGACGGTTACGGCACGTTTGTTTGCAAAACCCAGGCAGAACTGGAAGCAGTCTTGCGAAAGCCGGGACAGTCGTGGCTTGTGGAAGCCTTTGTGCCGTTTGAGCGGGAACTGGCGGTGATGGCGGCGCGGGGGCGATTTCCCCAGGGATCGCTTCATGAATCCCACGAAATCGCGCTGTATCCGGTGGTGGAGTCGCAGCAGGAACAGCAGGTCTGCCGCCGGGTGTATGCGCTGAACGAGTTTTCTGAGAGTGTAACGGAGCAGGTGGGGGCGATCGCCCGCCAGATTCTCACTGCCCTGGATTATGTCGGCGTGCTGGGCATTGAGCTATTTCTGACGACCGACGGGCGTGTGCTGGTCAACGAAATTGCGCCCCGCGTCCACAATTCCGGGCACTACACCCTCGATGCCTGTGCCACCTCGCAATTTGAGCAACATCTGCGGGCCGTGGCGGGGCTGCCGCTGGGGTCTACGGCGCTCACCTGCGCGGGCGCGGTGATGGTCAACCTGCTGGGCGTTGAAACTGCCAAGTCTGACTATGCCGCTCTGCGCCAGCGGCTTGCCACAATTCCCCAGGCTCAGGTGTATTGGTATGGCAAATCTGAATCGCGGCCGGGGCGCAAGCTGGGCCATGTCACCGTGTGCTTGCAGCCAGGGCAGGGGCGGGCAGAGGCAGAGGCGATCGCCCACCAGGTAGAAGCCATTTGGTACGGCGACTCAGACTAACGCCATCCCCCCAACGCCAGCCGATCTGGGTTCTGGCACAGCGATCGCCCGACTCTCAGGAATCTTTTCGAGCGGGAATGAAGCTACTCAACGTGCAGACCGCAGTACACGCACTTCACACTCGCTGCTGACGTGTTGCTGACGCGCTGCTGAATGGTTTGCACACATCCTGTTGAGTCACTTTGAGTCACTTTGAGTCAAATTTTGAACACTATGATGAACGCGAAACTGAATGGATTACGACTAGTCTTGGGAACCGGACTGGCAATAGGTCTGTCTATGCCTGCGATCGCCCAAATGGCCGAAGTTCCCACGCCAAACCGCAGCGGCGATTACACGACTGCCATCATGCAGGGAAACCGGGGCAATTACTACAACCGTCGCTGGCTGGTGGTCGATCCAGACCCAACCTATCTGAACTGTCGCGTCAGTCCCAATGGAGTCGTGCGATCGCGCATTGCGCCTGGGGCAATCCTGACGGCCGAGTTTGTGCGAAATGAAGCGATCGTCTTCCAGAATGGCGCTCCCTGGCTGCGGGTGCGCGGTACGGATGCGCTCACCTTTGCCCAGCCGGGGCAAACCCTGGGAACGTGCTACGTCCGTGCCAATCGGCAATATATCGCGCCGATTAATGAAGACGCTCGGTAGTGTTGATTTTGGATTTTGGATTTTGGATGGCTTGTCAAATCGCCTCTGCTTAGTCGCTTGGCTTAGTCGATTGGCTCGAAGCGCTGTGGAGACGCAAGCCACCGCCGCAGCGTAACGCGATCGCCCTGCGTGATTACCAGGACGGGCGCTGTCTCCCCTTCCAAGCGGGCGATCGCCACCAGTTGCGTATTCGTCGTCAGTTCGTTGTAGACCAGGCTGCCGCTGGCAGAAAAGATCAGCGTGCGGAGCGGGGCATCCGACGAGGCACTGGATGGGGCAGGGGATGGGGCAGGGGGGCTGGGCGATGCGCCGAGCAATTCCAGATCGTCTGACTCTGGCGCGGGTTCGGCAGGGGGCGGATCGAGCAGGTCGGGATGCAGCACCAGAATCACCTCCGGCTGGCGATTCGAGTGATCCCTGCGGGAATCGCCCGTCAGGTCGGCAAGCTGCACGCTCCAGGAGCCGAAGGCTTGGGCCAGCGCCTCTGGGTCGTCGGCAGGCGGCAGCGGCAGGTTTGGTCGGGCGCGGCGTAGCTCGGTGGCAAGGGTTCGCAGAATGGCGCTACCCTGCTGTGGCTGTTGCAACTGGAGGGCGGCCAGGGAGGTGCTGTCGGTGGGCAGTTCCCAGTTGAGCGCGGCCTCCGACAGGACGAGATGGGGGCGATTGGCCAGGGAGTCTCCCAGGGGTTGGCCGCTGGCCAGCAGTTGAATGGCGCTGCCCTGGAGCCGCAGCGCCCGCACGGTGAGCGGATGGGACTGCATCTGGGCCTGCGGGTTCCAGGTGGTGTACTGGAGCGTGGGGCGATTCCCGTAGGCAGCGCTTTGCGAATCGCCCAGTCCGAGTTGGTTCCACAGAAAACCCGGAGTCAGGCGGCTGGACAACTGAGAAAATGGGGCGTGCTGCCAGGTCGTGCCGTCGTGATAGCGGGTCAGGGAGATGCGATACCACACCTCACCATCGGGCAGCGTTGGCAGGGCAGAGCCATCGGGTGTGTCCCAGTCGCCGGGGCGGGGGCTGGGCAGGGGCGTGGCAGTGCCAATCAGGCGGCTGGGGTAGAGGGTCTGACCGTGCAGGGGCAACTGGTCGAGGCGGCGCAGAACGGCTTGGGTGCGCGGGTGCAGCGGCGAGGCTGGCGTTTTGGGAATCGGGGCGCAGTTTTGGGTCTGAAGCCAGGCGATCGCCTCCTCTCGTCCCTGACGCAGCATCACCACCAGCCCGCCGATAAACTGGGCATCGGTGTGGTCAGCATCCACCCGCAGCATCGCCTCGGCCCGCTGCCGCCAGCGGTTTGCATCGCCGCCAATCAGCGTCCGCAAATCGGCCCCGTCGCGCAGGGCGGTTTGCAGCAGGGCGATCGCCGCCTCCCATCGGCTGTCGATAATCAGCGTGGCTAGGCGCTGGCTGGGGCTGGCACGATCGCGCTCGGCCTGGGCGCGGGTGGCGGCGGCGTGCAGCGCAATCAGGTCAAGCTGGGCCTGGGCGGCCGCATTCCAGGTTTTGGGATTGCGTTTTTTATAGCCCTCCATCCAGGCGCGGGCGTGGCTCCACAGGCCGTTGCGGGCGAGAAACAGCGCGTTTTCCAAACTCTGACTGGCAAAGGGGGGCTGTTCTAGGGCGATCGCCTCCAGCCGCACGATGCCGCCCTCGGCCGGTTTCACCTGATAAACCGTAAATTGAGGCTCCAGCCCCACGGTTTGATCAACCACCAGTTCTGGCGGGTCATCGCCTGTGACCGCCTGCCAGCGGGGGCGGCGAACCAGGCTACTCCAGGAAAGCAGCAGCCGCAGCCGTCGCTGAGCCGCATCGTAATAGCCGATTTGCCCATAGGCGATCGCCTGACTGCCTCGCCGCTGCTGTCCGCTGAGGGAAAACCAGCCGTCGGGTTTGGGCGCATCCCCTTCAATCGGCTCGATCTGTTGCAGGGGCAGGCGACGGGTCGAACCTTGCCCCGCCGGAGCGCCCTCCGGCAGCAGCGACACCACGCCAAATTCCCTGGGGCCCGCCACCGGCAGGCGATCGCCCAGTTGCAGTCGGGTGTCGCTGCTCAGCCGTCCGGCACTGTCCAGCGGCGTTTCTAGGTGATAGGCCCGCAGTTCGACCAGGTGCAGGCAAGCCTCGGCAGGGTCGGCGCAGCGGGGCTGGGCAGCCAGCACAGGCACCAGCACCACGGTTGCCTTTTCAGCCGATGCTCCCCGACCGACCGACCGCATCAGCGGCGTGCCCAGCGTCCGGTTTTGCTGGGCGGCTTCTGCCTGGATTGCGCCCCAGCTTCGCGGCGTATCGTCGCGGATAAAGGCTTCCCGGTTCCACTCCGGCAGCGCCCAGCCCAGCCAACTGACCCGCCCCGGATTCACAATCAGCCAAAAAGCCGTGCAGCCCACCATCGCCACGAAACTGCCGCTGCCCAGCCAGAGGAGCGTCGCCAGCAGGCTCCCCAGCCAGGGGCGCTGCTTGGGCGGCGGCGGCGACACCAGCAGCTTCACGCCGTTGGATTCGACCGGGGGATTTTCGGCTAGAAACGCTTCTTCCCAGTCCTCCAGCGAGTCTTCTAGCGACAGATCGACCGAGCGCGACTCCGAAGCAGGCTGCTTTGCGAATCGCCCCACCCACACGTTGACCTTGGGGCGAGGAGCTGCCGTCGTCTCTGGAGAGGGCGGTTCTGGCGACACAAAAACCTTGACTCTGGGCGGCGTGATGCGGAGGTGACGGGCCGCCATAGACGACGAAGACGGACTCTGCTTTTGGGCTGGACGGGTTCGACGGGCCGGTTTTTTCATCACCGCTGCATCACTCTTTCCAGATGACGTTTGCGAGCGGGGCGGCGCTTAAGGATGCCAGGGTTTCGCAACGGGCGACGGCTCCATCAGCGCCCGCTCGTACTGCTGACCGACCGTTTCCCAGGTGTAGTGGGCCTCCACTAGGGCACGGGCCCGCTGAGACAACTGCTGCCGCAGCGTAGGGCTATCAAACAGACGGGCGATCGCCCCTGCATATTCCGTCGGCGTGTTGGCCCGCAGCGCCAGCGGTTCCGCCGCCTCGATGGGCAACCCCTCCAGAGCGCGATCGCTCCCCACAATAGGAACACCCACCGCCATCGCTTCCAGGGTTTTGTTTTTAATGCCAAACCCCAGCCGCAGCGGCAGCACACACACCGTTGCCTCCCGCAACACTGCACCCATCTCCGCAACCGCGCCCATCACCTGCACGCCAGGATGCTGCGCCAGCGCCCGCACTGCGGCTGCCGGACGCGCCCCCGCAATGCAAAAAGTGACTTCAGAATAGCGCGATCGCACTAATGGTAATACCGCTTCAGCAAAAAAACACACTGCGTCGATATTATGCGGCGCATCCATCGCCCCTGCGAACACCAGCCGATATCCCCCCGGATCGGCCGCGCGGGGCAAAAAGGCTGCCAAATCAATCCCATTTGGCACCACCTGTACCCAGTCGGGGTCGGCATTGGCAGCGGCAGAATCGGGCCCCGACAAAAAATCCAAAAACTGCCGCCGATCTTCCGCCGTCGTCACCACCACGCGGGAAAACTGTTGCCGAAACCGTCGCTCGTAGCGCTCGATTGTCGGCAAGTAAAGGCGATCGCGCCAGGGATTGGCCGACACACCCAGCGCCAGTTCGGCCCGCATCCAGCCGACGGCAAAGCTGTGGGCATTTAGCACCGTCCGCACCCGCCGCTGAAACGCCGGCCGCACGTACACTGCATTTGCGCCATGCTCGCAGGTCAGCACGTCAAATCGGCGCTGCTGCACTGCGTCATCCACCCAGGCTTGCAGCGCGGGGCTATGGCGAAAGGCCACGTTCGGCGGAATGCCCCAGAGGTGCGATCGCCCCAGTCGCACCAATTTGCCCAGGGAATTGCGAAATGAGTCGCCAGGAAAAGCATCCTGAGGCGATTCCCGTAGGGATTGCTTCGCGAGTCGTCCCAGTGGAAAACACACCACCCTTGCGCCCGTTGCCGCCAGTGCCGCCAGATCAGCATCCACGCTCATCGGGGGTTCCGCACCTTCAGCCAACACTTCCAAATCGGTCGCATTCACCCGCTGCGTCAGCAGGGTCACCTCGTGCCGTTGCGCCAGCCATCGCAGCAGGTGGAAGGTTCGCACCTCTGTCCCGCCGCGAGTCGGCGGATAGGGAAAGGTCGAAGACAGCATCACGATCCGCATGGGATGCCAGGGGCTTTGGGGCAGGGGTTTGGGGAATTCAAAAGACACAGCCCAACTTTAGAAAATGCGCCAATAAAGCGCCTATAAAGCGCCAGTAAAGCGTCAATAATGCACCAATAAAATGCGTAAATCCTATAGCCTTTTATTAAAAACCCCTGCACCCCCCAATCAGCAATCTCCAACAATGCCCACGCTCTATGCCAAAACGGAAATCAACGCGCCGCGATCGCACGTCTGGCAAGTGCTGATGGACAAACACCAGTGGTTTCGCTGGAACACCTTTTTCTACGACCTGTCGCCCGATCGCCCCTTTCGCCAGGGCAAAACCGTGCGCCTGTCCATTAAGCGCGTTATGGGCGAAGAAGAAACCCAGATCGAGCCGCTGGTCACGCTGGTGCAGCCGTCGGTTTGTCTGAGCCTGCGCTACACTGCGCCCGGATTTCGCAGCGAACACTGGTTTGAACTGCAAGACCTAGGGGGCGATCGCACGCAATATCTCCACCGCGAAACCCTCTCCGGCACGCTGACCACCCTGCTGCTGCCGTTTATCCGTCGGGACGAACAGAGCGGCCTGCGACGCATGGCGCAGGAGCTAAAGCGCTACGCCGAGCAAGGGTAGCAAGCAAGGGTTTGAAGCATCAAGGCTCCAGACGGTTTAGCGACGAGGCGATCGCCACGGCGGAATCTGGGTCGAGGAAGTTGCAGGCCCGCACCAGTTCCGAATCGATCAGGCCGCTGCTGAGTCGATAGCCGCCGGGTACGCCCGGAACCTCAATCCAGTCAGAAAACACAGCGTTGGCTGGAAAGGGAGAATCATCGCTGGATGGCTCGTTGTCTGCCCAATAGATGAAGTAGGGGTCGTTGGAGCGGGCGATCGCAGGTGTTTCGATGGGCCGGCTATTAGGCGGCAGCGGCCCACCAAAGCCACCGTCGCTGTATTCAATCTGAAAACAAGTGGCGATCGCACGATCGGCTGAAAACGAGCGGTAGTAGAGCGTATATTCCTTGCCCCAGTCTGGATCAGACGTGACCACGACATCGGATATATACGTCTCCGGCGGCAGAACCGTAGGCACCACCAGCGGCACGCCCAACTGCCGAATCGCAGCCCGATCGTCTGCCGAGATTTCTGCGGTGGTGGATTCGAGGGCTGCTGCGCCGGAAACGGTTGCGGCGGATGCGAGCGAGGCTTCTGGAGCCTGTCCCTTCGCAACGGGGGACGGTTCTATGGGAACGCGGGAAACACTGGATGAGCAAGCCCCCAGGGCGATCGCCCCCAGCACCATTCCCAGCATCGCCCCAAGCATTGCCCGATTGCCAGACGTATCCGTCATCTGCCGCATTCCTGCCTCCAAAACTTTCCTAAACATCTCCATCTCGCTGGATCGCGGGCAAAGTCTGTCAGACCTTTCTCAACTGCGTCGCCCTGACCGCCTGAAACCCTAGACCTTCAGCCCCCTGCCCTGTCTGCCATTCCCAAACCCAGCGCCAATCATCCCAATCATTCTTTCCTACCAGGATTCCATAGAGCGCTCCGGAAAGTGAAGTCTGCTCAGGGATTGAGGTCAGCGATTGAGCGGAATTGAGCGATTGAGCGTAATTGAGAGGGGGATGGGTAGGATGAAACTAGGAAAACTAGAGCGGCAATGCTGTTTTCAATGGTTCAGACGATTAAGATAGATTAAGAACTGTTTGTCTGTTACCCAATGACTCCAATTCCGACTGTGCTAGAGGCGAGCAAACCGCCTCGTCTCAATGCGCCAACGGTTCACCGACTCCCGGATGGGTTAACCATTGTTGCCGAACAAATTCCCGTAGAGGCTGTGAACCTGAGCCTGTGGCTGGGGGTGGGGTCTGCGGTTGAAACAGATGCCATCAACGGCATGGCGCATTTTCTGGAGCATATGGTGTTTAAGGGCACGGCCCGGCTCCAGAGTGGCGAATTTGAGCGGCTGATCGAACAGCGCGGCGCAGTCACCAATGCCGCCACCAGCCAGGACTACACCCATTACTACATCACCACGGCTCCGCAGGATTTTGCAGCGCTGGCCCCGCACCAGATCGAGGTGGTGCTAAACGCTGCGATTCCCGATGAAGCCTTTGAGCGAGAGCGCCATGTGATTTTGGAAGAAATTCGCCGGGCAAACGACAATCCCCAGCGGCGCACGTTCTACCGGGCGATGGAAATGACCTTTGGGCGATCGCCCTATCGCCGCCCGGTGCTTGGCCCTGCGTCTGTGATTGAGGCGCTCACGGCGCAGCAGATGCGCGATTTTCACCAGACCTGGTATCAGCCGCAATCCATAACAGCCGTAGCAGTCGGCAATTTGCCCGTCGAGCAATTGGTGGAGATCGTCGCGGAGGGCTTCGCGCAGACCCAGGCGCATCGGGCCCAGCCGGCCCCCCCAACGCTGCAAGAACCACTGCACACCGAGCCAGAGCCGCCGTTCCAGTCCATCCATCGCTACGAGCAGACCGACCCCACCCTCCAGCAAGCCCGACTGGTGATGACCTGGCGCGTGCCGGGGATGGACAGCCTGCCCCAGACCTACGCGCTGGACGTGCTGGCATCGGTGCTGTCGCAGGGACGAACCTCGCGGCTAGTGCGCGATCTGCGGGAAGATCGGCGGCTGGTGTCGGGCATTTCTGCCAGCAACATGACCTACACCCATCAGGGCGTGTTCTACATTTCTGCCCAGTTGCCCGCTGAGAATCTGGACGACGTGGAAGCGGCGATCGCCCAGCATATTCGTCGCCTGCAAAGCGAACCCGTCACCGACTTCGAGATTCAGCGCATCCGCACGCTGGTCGCCAACCGCTTTATCTTTGGCAACGAAACACCGGGCGATCGCGCCGGACTCTATGGCTACTATCATTCTGTCGTGGGCGATTTGCAGCCCGCCCTGCTCTATCCCACGCACATTCAGTCCGTCGAGGCTGCCGACCTGATGGCCGCGGCTCAGCAATACCTCTCTGCCGATGCCTACAGCGTGGTCATCCTCAAGCCCGAAGCCTGATCCCTAACTTTTGCTTTGCCTCCTTCCTGCATGTGGAATGCGATCGCCGACCATATCCGCCAAGTCACCGGAGCGCCACTGGGCAGCCTGCGCCAGCGTCCCGTCGGCGGCGGCAGCATCAACCAGGGCTACGCGCTGACCGATGAGCGCCACGCCTATTTCGTCAAGCTGAACCAGGCGGCTCGCGTGGCGATGTTTGAGGCAGAAGCTTTGGGCCTGCGCCAGATGGCGGCCACCCACACGATTCGCGTGCCGCAGCCGCTCTGTTGGGGCACGGCGGACGGCTCGGCATATCTGGTGCTGGAGTGGCTAGATTTTGGCTATGGCACGCACCGCAGTTGGGCGGAGATGGGGCGCAACCTAGCGGCGATGCACCGGGTTACGAGCGATCGCGGCTTTGGCTGGGATCTGGACAATACCATCGGCTCTACGCCCCAGCCCAACCCCTGGACCGCAAGCTGGGTCGATTTTTGGGCAGAGCATCGCATCGGCTACCAGCTTCATCTGGCAAAAAAGCGCGGGGGTCATTTTCCAGAGGGCGATCGCCTGCTAGACGCAATTCCCAAACTGCTGCAAGGGCACGATCCTCAGCCCTCCCTGGTACACGGCGATTTGTGGTCGGGCAATGCGGCCGTCACCCAGCTAGAGGAACCCGTGATTTTTGACCCAGCGACCTACTTTGGCGATCGCGAAGTCGATCTGGCCATGACGGAACTCTTCGGCAGCTTCCCCAATGATTTCTACCGCGCCTACAACGAAGCCTTTCCCCTGGAACCGGGCTACGCCCAGCGCAAAACGCTCTACAACCTTTACCACATCCTGAATCATTTCAACCTCTTCGGCAGCGGCTATGAAGGCCAGGCGCGGCGGATGATGGAGGGGCTGCTGAGGTTGGCCTAATCTCGATTCTGGATTTGCGATTTTGGATTCTGGGGCATTTGTCCAGCGTTTGCGGCTTGGGTCGAGAAGGCAGGAGGAGTGAAGCCCTAACGTCCCACTCCCAGGTCATTCCAATGCCTGACCAGTTCGGCAACAGACCAGGCCTGGGCGATTGCCCCTTGCGGATCGTGCGGCGGGTCGCCGTCAAAGATTTCAGAAATGGAGCCGAGGCAGGCCTGGTTTGCAAAGTGATCGAGCAGAGGCTGGGCATCCCAGGGCAGCGCTTCACCAGGATAAAACCGCTGCCACGCCCGGATGAAGGGGCCGATCAGCCAGCTCCAAACCGTCCCCTGGTGATAGGCGTGGTCGCGATGCACGGGGTCGCCGATGTAGCGGCCGACGTAGTGGGGGTCGCTGGGGTCGAGCGATCGCAGTCCGTAGGGGGTCAAGAGGCGATCGCGGGCGGTGACCAGCGCCTTTTTTCCTTGCAGATCAGAAAAGCCGCAGTGGGTGAGCGAGAGGGCGATCACCGCGTTGGGGCGAATTTGCGTATTGGGACTGTCGCCGGGGTCGATCAGGTCATAGAGGTAGGCCAGTCGCCCGTTCCAGAACTTTTGCAGCGATGCCTTTACCTGTTCGGCCTGCTGCCCATAGCGGCGGGCGTGGTTGGCATAGTTGGCGGGTTCCTCGCCGTTGCCGCCCTTTTCCGCTAGCCAGGTGGCCCAGCGCTCCGCCCAGCACAGCGCCGAATACCACAGCGCGTTAATTTCCACACATTTGCCCTGGCGCGGTGTGGCGGGTTCACCATTTACCACCGCATCCATCCAGGTCAGCGCAAAACCGGGATGCTCCCAGGTCACCAACCCGTCCATCGCGTCGATGCGGATATTGTAGGACGTGCCCGTGGCGAAGGACTTGTGAATTTGCCGGACGACGGGATATTGCTGCACCAAAAAGTCCCAGTCTTGGCTGGCTTCCAGGTAGAGGCCCAAAACCTCGACCCACCACAGCGCCGCGTCGATGCTGTTGTAAATTGGGTGTGCGCCGTTGTCTGGGAAGGTATTGGGAATCAGACCGCCCTGGCAGTATTTACCAAAGGATTCCAGCAGCCCCCGCGCCAGGTCAAATCGCTGCGTTGTTAGACATAGCCCCGGCAAGGCGATCAGCGTATCGCGGCCCCAGTCGCTAAACCAGTGGTAGCCCGCGATTACCGTCGGGCCGCAGATGGAGGCGCGATGGGCGATGAACTGATCGCTGGCGCGGAGCAGGGCTGCCAGCATGGATTCTGCGGGGCTGAGATGGGGCGCGGCGAAGGTGACGGCGGGCGATCGCCCCCGGTCGGTCGGCTTCAGCATCGGCGCAAAGACTTGTCTGAGTCGCGCCTGCTCTGCCTGGAACGCGGTTTCAAACGTCTCATTGCTGGGCGGCACGAAGGGCCGCAGTGGGTTGATGATGCGGACGCGGGCCTCCAGCACCAGACTTTGCCCCGGATGGAGCAGTATTGCCAGATGCCCCGGACTGTACAAATCCTCGCGATCGCCCAGACCACGCCGCGTCTCTTCGGGATAGCGATAATCCCAATACCACGTCCCGTCGGGATAATAGTCGCCCTGGCTCCAGCTCAGTTGCCAGGACGTTCCCACCCAGTTGCCCCGCGTCGCCTGGATCGACACGCGGTTGGGTTCCACCAGTTGCGAGAATTGCAGGCCGGGTTCGGACTCTGGGCTGTGGTGCTGCTGATGGTGAAAGTTGCGATCGCCCACCAGCGGCCGCAGGTTAACCCAGGCAGGCTCCCGGCCGGCATAGCGATAGCGAATGTAAACCTGATGTCGCAATCGGGGTTCGGGCTTGCCGTCGGGGTTGGGCAACAGCCCGTGCGTCATCAAAATTTCGCGGGTCAGCGTCCAGTTTGATGTGCCCCACACCCACGTCGGCACAGGGTCAATCGAAAAAGATTGCAGCAGCTTGTAGCCTACTGGCGACACCGACCCGCTGCCCCAGTAGTTTGTGCCCAGCGGGTAGCCCTCGCCCACCACATCCAGGTAGGCTTCCACCCGCGACAGCAGCAGCGTCCGCTGGCCCGGTGGCGACACTGCCGCAAACAGCCATCCGTGATAGGTGCGGGTGTGCGCGTCGGCAACCGTACCGCTGGCAAAGCTGCCCAGGCCGTTAGTCAGGAGCCATTCGCGAGTGTCGAGAAAATCCATAGGGGTCTAAGGCTCAGTGAACCGCCAGTCTACTACAGGCTCAAGGGGCGAAGAATTAAGACTGTCTAAGGTAAATAGGGGTGGGGGATTAAAGTTTTGGAACCGAGCTGAAAACTTAGCGACAAACTTTACTCAAAATCGTTATGACTATGATATAGTCGTAACAGTTCGCAATCTGGGAATTGTGGCAAGGCAATGCCGACCATTTCCCGCCAGATTATCTAAGGAAACTATAGACGCATTAGGAAGTTCTAAGGAGAGTACGTTTCATGACTCACAGCACCGAATGTCTTCGCGTTGGGCAAGCAGCACCTGACTTTACCGCCGAAGCGGTGGTCGATCAAGAATTTAAGACCATCAAGCTGTCTGACTATCGCGGCAAATACGTCGTTCTGTTCTTCTATCCTCTGGACTTCACCTTTGTCTGCCCGACGGAAATCACCGCTTTTAGCGATCGCCATGCCGATTTCAAAGCCATCAACACCGAAATCCTGGGCGTATCGGTAGACAGCGTGTTCTCTCACCTCGCCTGGATTCAGACCGACCGCAAGAGCGGTGGCGTGGGCGACCTGAACTATCCGCTGGTGGCAGACATCAAGAAAGAAGTGAGCGCTGCCTACAACGTGCTAGATCCCGAAGCAGGCGTTGCGCTGCGCGGTCTGTTCATCATCGACAAAGACGGCATTATTCAACACGCCACCATCAACAACCTCGCCTTTGGTCGCAACGTGGATGAAACCCTCCGCGTGCTGCAAGCAATCCAATATGTGCAGTCTCACCCCGATGAAGTGTGCCCTGCCAACTGGAAGCCCGGTGATGCCACGATGAATCCTGACCCTGTGAAGTCGAAGGATTTCTTCGCCGCTGTGTAGGTTTGGTGTCAGATTTGGCTGTCTCGGTGAGCGTTCAGCAATGAAGGCTCTGTAATTGCAAAACTGGGGGTGCAATGCACCCTCTTTTTTTTGGAAAAAAGCACAGATGCCGTTTCTCTCTAAACTAAAATCCATAGCATCGCACCATCAACGTTAGGACTTACGCAGTTGGACGATTTCTCACAGGCGCAGCCCGCGAGAAATCGTCCAAAACCCAGAAAACCTATCGCAAGTGCCTAAGTACTGAACGTTTTTAAGCAACAGGAGTGAACCGTGAGGATTTTGTATGGGCTTTCGGCGGCGGCACTGGTGACGCTGGGCGGCATGGGCACAGCAGGGGCAAATCTGCCGCTTCAGGTGGGGGCGTATCAGGCGGAAAATCGCAGCGTCCGCGTAGCAGCGCTGAACAATCGCCTCTGTGTGCAGTTTTTTGCGCTGGGAACCATTGTCACTGCATCGATTAACCGTAGGCCAGATCGCCTGGGGATTTATAGCATTCACCGAATGAACCAAGTACTGGTGCAGCCCGACGTGCGATCGCTCTTGATTGGCCCACCCCACGAACTGGTCGCCTATACGCGGGTCGAAAACGTGCCTCCAGGGGTCAATCTATTCATGCAAGAGTGTCTCACCTCCCGGCGGGATTATCTCAACCAGACCAACGCGGTTGGCAGCCTGGAGTTCGTGCCGGGCCCGGCAGGTCTGTATTCAGACAGGATTCTAGAGGACTGAGCGTATGGCATCGGAACCTGCTAAATCCACAAACGCTCAATCCACAAACGCTCAATCTATAGACGCTACAGACCCAGACACGGAGTGGATGGAGGTTGGGCGCATCGTCGGGGCGCAGGGCCTCAAAGGCGAAGTGCGCGTTTATCCCGATTCTGATTTTCCAGAGCGGTTTTTGGAACCGGGGACGCGCTGGCTGCAAGGGCCAGGAGAAGCCACGCCCCGGTTGGTCAAGCTAGTCGCAGGGCGCTTGCTGGCAGGCAAGAATCTGTACGTCGTGAAGTTTGCCGAGGTGGGCGATCGCACTCAGGCAGAGGCGCTGCGCGGCGCGGTGATGCTGGTTCCGGCGGGCGATCGCCTGCCCCTAGAAGAAGACGAGTTCCACGTCCGCGACCTGATCGGACTGGAAGTCTGGCACCAGGTCACGCAAACCCAAGTGGGCACGGTCACTGACCTGATCGCCGCAGGCAATGATCTGCTAGAAGTGAAACTGTTAGCGCCGCAGGGTAAAACGACTACCGTGCTGATTCCCTTCGTGAGGGCGATCGTGCCCGTGGTCGATTTGCCCAGTCGTCGCCTCGAAATCACCCCACCCGATGGACTCCTGCCTTGAAGGGAAGCAAAGCCTCAGAAGTTTTCTCTTACTCTTACTTAAGGGAGATTTAAGGATTGAGGGAGATTTAAGGGCGATCGCCTCACCAAGACTCAAACCAGCCCTTAGGCCGTTGCCTTCAGCAGGTCAGTCAGCATCGACACCATCTGGTCAATATGGTGCTTCTCGATCATCAGCGGCGGCGATAGGGCAATAATGTCGCCCGTGGTGCGGATTAATAGACCCTGCTCATAGGCCCGCACAAACACATCAAAGGCGCGGGCGGTCGGCTTGCCCGGAATCGATTCTAGCTCGATGCCGCCCACCAAACCCAGATTGCGAACGTCGATGACGTGGGGCAGCCCCCTCAGCGAATGCAGCGCTTCCTGCCAATAGCCCGACAGGTCGTTTGCCCGCTGGAATAGGCCCTCTTCTTCGTAGACATCCAGCGTCGCTAGGGCCGCCGCGCAGGCCACCGGATGTCCAGAATACGTATAGCCGTGGAATAGCTCGATGGCGTTTTCGGGCCCGTGCATAAAGGCATCGTAGATATGCTTGCGGACGAAAACTGCGCCCATTGGCACGGTGCCGTTGGTAATGCCCTTAGCGACGGTAATCATGTCTGGCAGCACGCCAAAATAGTCTGCCGCAAAGGGCGCACCCAGCCGCCCAAAGCCCGTAATCACCTCGTCAAAAATCAGCAAAATGCCATACTTGTCGCAAATTTCCCGCAGACGCTGCAAGTAGCCGACAGGAGGGATCAGCACGCCCGTCGAACCCGCCACAGGTTCCACAATCACCGCTGCAATGTTCGATGCATCGTGCAGCGCCACAATCCGCTCTAGGTCATCGGCCAGGTGTGCGCCCCAGGCGGGCTGTCCTTTGCTGAAGGCATTATGTTCCAGATTGTGGGTGTGGGGCAGGTGGTCTACGCCCGTCAGCAGCCCGCCGAAGAATTTGCGAACCGTGGGAATGCCGCCGACGGAGATGCCGCCAAAGTTGACCCCGTGATAGCCGCGCTCGCGCCCGATCAGCCGCTGGCGAGTGCCGTCGCCCTTAGCCCGATGATAGGCGATCGCAATTTTCAGCGCCGACTCCACCGCCTCCGAGCCAGAGTTGGCGAAAAACACATGGTCGAGATCCCCCGGCAGCATCTTCGCCAGCCGATCCGCCAGTTGAAACGCGCCCGGATGCCCCATCTGAAATGCTGGAGCATAGTCCATCGTGTTGACCTGGCGGCTGACGGCTTCGGCAATTTTGACGCGGCAATGTCCGGCGTTGACGCACCACAGGCCCGCCGTGCCATCCAGCACCTGCCGCCCATCGAC
Source organism: Thermoleptolyngbya oregonensis NK1-22 (assembly GCF_032705245.1). Lineage (GTDB taxonomy): Bacteria > Cyanobacteriota > Cyanobacteriia > Elainellales > Elainellaceae > Thermoleptolyngbya > Thermoleptolyngbya sichuanensis. The sequence continues at coordinate 3,435,276 of NZ_CP053540.1, read as the reverse complement.
AGTCGTGTAGTGCATGTCCTTTGCGGCGACAAACAGTCGAGGATTTGCCTTAAACTGTCGATTAGCAGTAAACGGCATCCAGAACGCTTCCATGTCTGTAGCGCTGCCGAAAGGGGAATTGGAGTAGGTTAATTCTTGCACCATAATGCTGGGTCGCTCCTCGCCAAGTGGCTTCAGTTAAATAGCCGTCAAACGCCTGAAATACTTACGATTCAGCCATTCTAGCGCCAGCTTTGACCACCTATCCCCAATTATGACCATCCGTTAACACGGCGTAATACAGATAGGTTTGTAGAAAAGTAGAATAAAATAGCTTGAACCTTTGTTTAGCTTGCCCTAAATCCCATTCCCCAAAAATGGATGGATTTGTATCTCTTAAATGCTGACAAACAGAATTAATGAGCAAAGTTGAAAACGAAATCAAAACCATCGTCTTGGTGCATGGTTTTTGGGCGGACGGCTCTTGCTACCGTGAAATCATCCCGACGCTCTTGGCAGAAGGCTATGAAGTTGTTGCCGTTCAAAACCCATTGACTTCTCTAGCAGACGACATTGCAGCTACGAAACGTTCTTTAGATCGGATCGAAGGGAGCTGTATTTTGGTGGGCCATTCATGGGGTGGTTTTGTCATTACCGAAGTTGGCAATGACGAACGGGTTTTGGGCTTGGTATATCTTGCTGCACTTGCACCTGATACTGGTGAATCCATGATGGATTTGATGAGTAAGTACGGCGCTCCATCGCCCCATTTTCAAGAGCAGAATGGCTTCGTTTGGATTTCCAGAAAAGGCGTTGAAGAAGTTTTGGCGCACGATCTTTCAGAAGTAGATCAGGCATTACTGTATGCAGCCCAAACTCCGCCCTCCGTTTCTCTGATGGCAGCCAAAGCAAGTTCGGCGGCATGGAAACACAAGGCAAGCTGGTATGTTTTAGCAACGGAAGATAAAGCAGTTCCCCCAGATTTGCAGCATGAATTATCTCAACGAATGGGTGCAGAAACGACTGTCGTAAAGTCAAGCCATTTCCCGATGATTTCGTATCCGCAAGATGTTTTGAATGTAATTAGGAAGGCGGCGACAAATTGTTGAGAATGGGCAAGCCTAGCATGGGGTCGCGCCATTTCTTCATACCCTTGCTATAATGTGATGAGGTACACAGATGCCCTCATGGGGCTGTCACGGTTTCGACGTTTTGGCGAACACTACCTTGTGATGCAGGCCGAGAGCGGGCTACCTCTCGTTAATCAATGGCTCAAACCAACGTACATGCGAACAACATCGTACCTTTTGCTCGTAAGCGCGTAGCTGTTGCTGCCGCCTAACAACCTCCTTACGGTTCGAGCGTCTGCGATTTGACTCCGTTAAGGATTGCAGACCAACCCCCAACGGATGCTCCGGATGATTGTCTCTGGTCAATCTCCGGCTAAGACTCTACCAGAGCATCCCACTGTCCGGGATAAGCGACAGTCCCCGCCCTGAGGGTTACCGGGGCTAAGCCTGTGAATGAGTGAGGTACTAATACCCAGGACGGACAGGAGTTCGACTCTCCTCAGCTCCACTTCTCGCAAAAGGCGCAAAGCCCCGAAGCTTAAGAACTTTGGGGCTTTGTTGTATTTGTTGTAGGAATAGGGTGTATTTGTTGTGGAAATAGAAGGACTAGGAGCGATCGCCCTTTCCGTTTACCCACCAACCTCTTCGGTTACCCGCCAAAATTCAGCACAGTTTCCTTGAACAGGTCGATCGCGGCGCGAACAGCCGTATAGCCAAAGGTGAGTACCGCCGTGGTCAGCGTTGCCCCCATGACGCACAGCACCAGTCCGCCCAGGCTGATTGCGCCATCGTCGTCTAGCAGTCCGAACCCGGTGACGAAAATGCCCATTGCGGGCAGCGTGTTGGTCAGGGGGATGGGGATCATCATGGAAATGGCCATGAGGGCGATCGCCACGCCAATCACCATGCGCCCCGGCAAGCTCGTACAGACGGGCGTGAGTCGGGGACGGGACAGCGCCTCAATTCGCCGCAGCCAGGGTAGCCCAGCATTTAGCACGCCCTGCACCTGCTTCAAATCGAGCGCGTGCTGCTTAAACTTTTCGGGAAACCAGGGCGTTTCTCGCCCCGCAATCAACTGCACCGCCAGCAAAAACAGCAGAATCCCGAAGGGGACAGAATAGCCCGGAGCCGGAATCGGCAGCGCCGATGGCAGCGCCAGCAGCACAAACAAAAAACCAAAAATTCGCTCACCCGCCAGGTTCAAAATATCGGCAAGCGTGACTTTTTCGGGCGGGTTTTCGTCAAAAAAATAGCGTTGCAGTTCAGTTGAGAGTCGAGCCACGTTTGGGGGAAGGGATGAGGGGTGGGGGTTTCCTGTTTCGGATAGGATGCACCCGAAACAGGAACTAAACTTAGGCCTTTAAAGCCTAAGTGCCGGAAGTCCAGGAGTTAATGTACTCAATCTGCTCAGGGGTGAGCGCGTCGATGGCGATGCCCATTGCTTGCAGCTTCAGGCGGGCGATCTCTGCATCAATTTCCTGAGGAATCGAGTGCAATCCGGGCGAAAGCTTGCCCTTGTTTTTCACCAGGTATTCGCAGGCGAGGGCCTGGTTGGCAAAGCTCATATCCATCACGGCGCTGGGGTGGCCTTCGGCAGCGGCCAGGTTGACTAGGCGACCTTCGCCCAGCACGACAACCGATTTACCGCTGGCGAGCTTGTATTCTTCGGTGAAGGGGCGGACAGTTTTCACTTCGGTGGCGCGTTCCTTCAGGGCGACTAGATCAATCTCAATGTCGAAGTGACCAGAGTTGCAAATGATCGCCCCATCTTTCATGCGGTCGAAGTGTTCGCCGCGAATGACGTGCTTGTTGCCCGTGACGGTGATAAACAGATCACCCTGGGGAGCGGCGATCGCCATTGGCACCACCCGAAAGCCATCCATCACCGCCTCTAGCGCCTTGATGGGGTCAATTTCGGTGACGATTACGTTTGCGCCCATGCCCCGTGCCCGCAGCGCCGTGCCCTTACCGCACCAGCCGTAGCCTGCCACAACGACCGTTTTGCCTGCCAGCAGGATGTTTGTGGCGCGGATAATGCCATCCAGCGTGGATTGGCCTGTGCCGTAGCGGTTATCAAAGAAATGCTTGGTATCGGCATCGTTGACATTCATCGCAGGGAAGGTCAGCACGCCATCCCGCAGCATCGCTTGCAGGCGGACGATGCCCGTTGTGGTTTCTTCCGTGGTGCCGATCAGGTCAGCAATTTGATCCTGACGCTCTTGAATCAGCGTGGCCACTACGTCGCTGCCATCGTCGATGATCAGGTTAGGGCGGTGATCCAGCGCGGTCTGCACATGGCGATGGTAGGTGGCGTTGTCTTCGCCCTTGATGGCAAAGACGGGGATGCCGTAGTCGGCTACCAGGCTAGCGGCCACGTCGTCCTGCGTAGACAGGGGGTTGCTGGCGATGAGCAGGGCATCGGCTCCGGCATTTTTGAGGGCGATCGCCAGATGAGCCGTTTCCGTGGTGACGTGGCAGCAAGCGACGAGACGAATTCCTGCCAGCGGCTTTTCAGCAGCAAAGCGGTCTTGAATCTGGCGCAGCACGGGCATTTCCCGTCCGGCCCACTCAATGCGCTGTTTCCCCAGGCTTGCCAGGGACAGATCTTTGACTTCGTGTTTTACCTGAGTTGTCGTGGTCATTGAGGTTCGAGGTTGAGGGTTTGCATGTAGAAATTTATGCCAGGACGATCTTAACGCTCTTGACCCCGAACACCTAAAAAGTTGGCGCGGAAGTTGGAGCAGAAGAGGCTTGCGCGGGTGGAGAAGCCCTAAAAACTACTATCGGGAATCCGTATTTGCGTCCTTGTATCAAGTAGATACGCTATGCAGCATAGTGAAAATAGATGGGCAAGCGCAGACAGGCTGCTAGCTTTGGTTTGCGTTTTACTGCCGTCTTCGGGCAGCTTAGGCCGGAGGATGATTGCAGATACTAGCAGCGTTAATTGGTTTAAGTAGCATCAATAACTTTCTCTTATGAAAGTTTCGGATATGATGATACCTAAGGACAGCGTGTTCAATCGCTCTTTCCCATTAAGCTGGGTAAGCGTCAGGTCAGCGCTCTGGTTTTCCTGAAGTTGCAGGAAATCTGGGGGCTTCTCCGTTTCCTAGCGCCAGCCCAGACCTGGACTCGAGTTCTGTAGCTTCAAAGCTGCAACTCTAGACATACTGAGGGTTTTAGGCTGTTTGTCGAGTTCTAAATCATCAATTTATGGAACCTGGTAGTCGAAACGACACCTCTCCTGAACCCCCGCTTTACCGCGCTGCTGAGATTGCAGGCACTTTTATCGCCGTGTTGACGCTGGTTGTTCCTGTGGCGGCGATCGCCTATTTTTCAACCCCGACTCCGCCATCGTCGCTGCCGACTCGAACCACCCAAGCGCCGACGGTCACCGTACCAACAGTTACCGAGTCATCCATTTGGAATCGCCACCATCCCCTACAGCCCAAATAATGACAGGACTTACGCACTTACGATTAAGTTTGCTGGGTTTTGGGCTATTTCTCGCGGGCTGCGCCCGCGAGAAATAGCCCAACTGCGTAAGTTCTCAATGAAGCACTTGTGAAGCACTCGTCAGGCGCAGAGGCTAGGGGCTGGCATCATGGTCTACCCAGCATGGCTACCCGGCATGTCTACCCAACATCTGGTTTCTGGGGAGGTTCAGCCCCTAGCCTGATTTGTTTGGCCGGGCGCGATACGGCTGAATCCTCAGGGCTTCTGAAGTTAACGTATCGGAATTAATACCGCGCTCTAGGGCTTGCCGAGCCAAAGGGCTATGGGAAAGATCAGGTACTCCAGGAAAAACAGCTTCCAGATGAACTGATAGAACTGGGCGATCGCTCTGCGGTCGTCTAGATTGACCTGTCGCTGTTGCCACCAGAGGGCCGCCAGCGCCAGTCCGTGCGTCGCCACCAGCCAGCCCGTAGAGGCGCGAGACAGAGCAGGGGCAGCCACAATGATGCCCCCATAGCAAGCGCTGATCAGTCCCAGCACGATGCGAAACACAGGGCGCTTACCCAGGCTGAGGGCAAAGGTACGGATGTGGTAGCGGCGATCGCCCTCCAGGTCGGGAATGTCTTTGCAGAGGGCGATCGCCCCCGTGAAGCCAAGAATGAACAGCGTCAGGGCCCAAACTTCTGCCGGAATGCCGCTGGGCAGCCCCAGCCCGTTGCTAAAGTGCAGAAACAGCCCCAGGTTTACAATTGCGCCGCGCACCGTGAAGATGCACAGCGAGGCCCACACGGGAAACCGCTTCAGACGGATGGGCGGCAATGAGTAGGCTGTGCCAATCAGCAGGCTGAGTCCGACCGTCGCCAGCAGCCAGGGCCCACCCCCCGCCGCCAGCATCAACGCCAGCAGCCCACAAGTTGCCACAATTGCCCAGCCCTGCTGCCGCGAAAACTCGCCCGATGCCAACGGCAGGTGCGGCTTGTTGACCCGGTCAATATCCACATCCTCAAGCTGGTTTAGCCCGACGATGTAGACATTACCGCAGAGACAGGCGAAGAGGGCAATTCCCACAAGGATCGCTTCGCGAATCGCCACGGCTTCCCACGAGGTACTGAACGGTTGGGCAACCTGAGCGCGGGCGATCGCAAAAATTCCCGCCACGCTGAGCGTTGTCCCAATAATCGTATGGGGGCGAGAAAATTTCCAAAAAGCGTAGAGCGCAGTAGATGCGGTAGAAGCTGACTTGGGCGAACGATCATCCATTAGAAATTCACTAAGCGTGTATGGGTCTAGCGGGTGCAGGATCTGGTGCAACATCTGATGCAACTTCTGGCGCAACATCTGATGCAACTTCTGGCCCAACATCCGGTGCAACGGATCATGCAATCATGCAAAACATTCAACTCCCGCCTCCACCGTGCCGATCCTCGGTCAGCAGATCAGTGGAAATACGGGAAATCCTGTCAGGACTTAGGATAGTTCACCTGTTGGGCAATCGCACGTTCCCTGCCCAAAAGTCCCGTGGCCAGTCCGAAAAACTGACCCGCTTTTTCCCGACTCGCAAATTTGCTGCATAACCTGGGAATCAAGGGGGTTAGGGTTCACAAAGACAGAGCCAAGTCAGGACTGACCCGCTCGAAGCCGCCGAGCCTAAATCCCTCAGCCCTCCAACTCTCAACTCACGCTCTCACCGCCACCCATGTCTACCTACGCCCAGCACGCCGGCCAGCACCTCGCGCAACTGCTCCAGTCGCGCACCGTTCCTCAGCTTGAGCAAGCCCTCCAGCCCAAGCCCCAGGAGCCACCGCCCCAGTTTCCTGGCGGGTCGCGGATTACGCCTGCTGCCGTCGATCGCCGCTGGAAGTCCCTGGGCGCAGCGGAGAATCTGCAAGCTGCCCTGCTCGATCCGCAAACGGCTGAGCAGATGGAGGCTTACCGCAACAACATTGAGAACTTCATCGGCACGGTCAAGGTTCCTGTCGGTATCGCCGGGCCGCTGCGGGTGAATGGCCTGTTTGCCCAGGGCGATTACTACGTGCCCCTGGCAACGACGGAAGCGGCGCTGGTTGCCTCCTATAGCCGGGGGGCACACCTGCTAACGGCGGCGGGCGGCTGCACCACACTGCTGCTCAATGAGGGTCTGGGTCGCGCTCCGGGCTTTGCCTTTGCCAATTTGATCGATGCAGGCAAGTTTGTCATGTGGGCGATCGCCCAGCAAGACACCTTCCGCCAAGTCGCCGAAGCCACCACGCGCCACGGCAAGCTGATCGACCTGCGGGTAACCGTCGAGGGCAACCACGTCTACCTCGACTTCCAGTTCACCACGGGCGATGCCTCCGGGCAAAACATGGTAACCATCGCCACCCAGGCCATTTGTGACTACATTCAGCAGCACGCGCCAATCCAGCCGCAGTATGCCTTCGTAGAAGCCAACCTGTCGGGCGACAAGAAAGCCAGCGCCCAGTCGTTTCTGTCGGTGCGCGGCAAGAAAGTCACCGCTGAGGCCACACTGCCCGCCGATCTGGTCGCAAAATGCCTGCACGCCACGCCCGCCCAAATGGTGGACTATTGGCGCATGTCAGCCCTAGCGGGCACGCTGACGGGCACTATCGGCGTGCAGGGCCACTACGCCAACGGCCTCGCCGCCCTCTATCTCGCCTGCGGCCAGGATGTCGCCTGCGTCGCCGAGTCTGCTGTGGGTGTCACCCGGTTTGAAGTCACGCCCGACGGTTCCCTCTATGCCGCTGTGACCCTGCCAAATCTCGTGGTGGGCACGGTCGGCGGCGGCACGGGGCTGCCCAGCCAGCAGGCGTGTCTAACCCTGCTGGGACTGGCTGGTAGTGGTCACGCCCGCGCCTTTGCCGAAGTTTGCGCCGGACTGCTGCTGGCAGGCGAACTTTCAATCATCGGCGCGCTGACTTCCGGTGAGTTTACCCGCGCCCATGAGCGGCGGGCCCGACGAAAGGGGAGCGGAGAGGGAGAGCGAGCGTGAAGGGATGGGATGGTTTTTACTTTCTTCGCTCCTCCGCCAACACCCAACCCTCACTCTCCCCACACATGCACCACCAACTCCCGTGTATGACTGTGGCGGCGATGTTCCCAGATGTAGATGCCCTGCCAGGTTCCCAACAAGAGCCGACCGTTACCCACAGGGATTTGTTCGGAGGTATGGGTTAGCACGGTGCGGATGTGGGCGGGCATGTCGTCCGGCCCTTCGGCACTGTGAATGTATTGATAGCCTTCGGGAACCAGTTTTGACAGAAAGGTTTCTAGATCCCGCAACACGTCGGGATCAGCATTTTCCTGAATGATTAGGCTGGCAGAAGTGTGGCGCAGGAACAGATTGCACAGTCCGGTGCGAATGCCCGACTCGGCGACGACCTGCGCCACCTGAGCCGTGACTTTTTGCAGCGTTTTGCCCTGGGTAGAGATGCGGAGAATTTGCTGGTGCTGCATGGTCAAGGCGGAGTTCTGTTGAGACGGATTTATGCTGAGGCGGATTTACGTTGAGGCAGATTTATGTTGAGGCGGAGTTAGGAATCAGGAATCGGCGTGGAATTTGCGGGATTGCCAGACGTAGAGCCGCCAGATCAGCCGACACAGGGCGTAGAAGGCAACAGTGAGCAAGACCACACCCAGCGCCAGGAAGACGAATTGCAGCAGGGCACTGAGAAAGACGGCGGCGACGAGGGCGATCGCCATCAGGTTCACCACCCAGTCAAACGGGGTGCGGCGATGGGGAGCGATCGCCTCTGGGCAAAACGGCTGGGGATACAGCACCTCCGACTCCTCAGCAGACAGGTCTGAACAGGGCAGCGGCTTGGCGAAGGTGGACTGGACGACATTCATGAATCGTCAGAGTATTCGTCATCATCAACGCGAACCATTTTGACCCAAAGTGGGAAGACTGAGCAGTGTTTGCAGTGACATAAATTTTGCAGTGCCACGAAGAATGCTACTCGTGCCACGCCGCTGCGCTAGCCTGGAAACGCAGCAGGCGATTGCCGCCTACACTTGCCTAGGCCCCTTCTGGGATCGATCGTTCACCGGTTTCCTGCGGGAGGAACTAGTAAGCACTGCCGACCATTGGACGACAATCGAGGGCAGCATGGTTCCCTTCTAGAGCAGATTTTAGAGAATTTTGGGAATTAACCTTACGCGCTGATTGGAACATGGCATTGAATCAGGACGAGAGCGACTCGCAAAGCGATCCCTCCGAGAATCGCCCGATGATGCGCCGCTGTTTGGAGCTAGCCCAGCGGGCCCGGGGCCAGACGGCTCCAAACCCGATGGTGGGCGCGGTGGTGGTCAAAGACGGGCAAATCGTGGGCGAAGGCTTTCACCCGCAGGCGGGGCAGCCCCACGCCGAAGTATTCGCGCTGCGACAAGCGGGCGATCGCGCTGCGGGTGCAACGGTTTACGTCAACCTGGAGCCGTGTAGCCACTTTGGCCGCACGCCGCCCTGTGCCGATGCGCTCATTGCGGCGGGCGTGGCGCGGGTGGTGGTGGGCATGGTCGATCCCAATCCGCAGGTGGCGGGGCGCGGGCTAGAAAAGCTGCGGGCGGCGGGCATTGCCGTCACAGTAGGCGTAGAGGAAGCGGCCTGTCAGGCGCTCAACGAACCCTTTGTCTACCGCATCACGCACCAAAAGCCCCTGGGCATTTTGAAATATGCCATGACGCTGGATGGCAAAATCGCCACGACGACGGGCCATAGCGCCTGGGTTACGTCGCCCGCCTCGCGCCAGGTGGTTCATGAGCTGCGGGCCGGGTGCGAGGCCGTGGTCGTAGGCGGCAACACGGTGCGCCGCGACAACCCGCTGCTGACCAGCCACGGACAGGGCCACAATCCGCTGCGGGTGGTGATGAGCCGCCATCTCGATTTGCCCGCCGACGCGAAGCTCTGGCAGACCGACGAAACGCCCACCGTCGTTTTCACCGAAACGGGCGCAAATCCCGACGTTCAGCAGCACTTGCAAAAACTTGGCGTGGAGGTGGTGGAGCAGGCGGATTTAACGCCCGCAGCGGTCATGGCGAATCTCTACACGCGCGGCGCAATGGCTGTGCTGTGGGAATGTGGCGGCACGCTGGCAGCAAAGGCGATCGCCGATGGGTCTATCCAAAAAGTCCTCGCCTTTATCGCACCCAAAATCATTGGCGGCGCAGCGGCTCCGTCTCCCGTCGGCGATCTGGGTTTGACGCTGATGACCGAGGCGATCGCCCTGGAGCGCGTCCAATGGCGGGCGATCGGGCAGGATCTGCTGGTAGAAGGGTATTTGAGAGGGAGGGAGTGAGGGAAGAGGGAAGAGAGAAGAACGAAGAGAGAAGAACGAAGAACAGAACCTCTTCGTTCTTCTCTCTTCGTTTTTCGTTCTTCCTTTTCCGTTCTTCCTTCTTCCCTCACCCCCTCATCTCCAACACCTTCTCCCTAACCCCTGCACACAGCCAGTCGTCGTATTGCGGATACACGGGCAAGCGGGGCACGAGTCGCCAGCCTCCGGGCCGAATCTGCGCGGCTAATGCATCGGCTTTTGGATGGGCATAGTCAGGATTCACTTCATCAATGGGGCTGATGCCGCCGAGGTCGGTGGCTCCGGCGGCGAGGCAGTCCAGCAGGGTTTGGGGCGACACCAGGTTGGGGGGAATTTGGAGGGCGATGTCGGCGGGGAGGATCTGGCGGGCGATCGCCACGGTCTCTGTCAACCGTTCCGGCGCAAAGGGGTCGCCGATTTCGGTCTGCGAGGAACCGGGGCTGTGGGGCTGCAAGATCACCTCCTGGATATGCCCATAGCGGCGATGGAGGCGGGCGATCGCCGTCAGCGTGTCTACCCAGTCGGCCGCCGTTTCGCCAATCCCCAGCAGCAGCCCCGTGGTAAAGGGAATCCGCAGTTCTCCCGCCCACTCAAGCTGTTGCAGGCGGACTTCTGGCTGCTTGCTGGGTGCATGGCGATGGACGGTCTGCATCAGGGCAGGCGTGACCTGCTCCAGCATTAGCCCCATCGAGGCGTTCACCTGCTTCAACTGCGCTAGTTCTTCATAGCTCAGCGGGCCGGCGTTGGTGTGCGGCAAAAAGCCCAGCCGCAGCGCCAGGTCGCACAGGTCATAGATTCGCTGAAACCAGGCAGTCCGACGATGACTTTTGGGATGCACCTCGCCGCTCAGCACCAGCGCTTCAATGACGGAGCCACGGGGGAGCGATCGCAGCCTGAATTCTGCCTGTTCCAGCGACAGCCACCGATCGGTTCCCGGCTCGGCGCGAAAGTTGCAGTAGGTGCAGCGATTAAAGCATTCGTAGGTCGGAACGAGCGTGTAGGACGGGCTATAGGTGACGCGGCGCATTTGGACGGACGCTGGCAGGGAGGTTAATCCAGATGAAGTTTGCAATACTGTGGACATGACCCATCGTGCGGCAGTGTGAGCGTTAAGTGTCAGCGTTAACAGCATTATTAATTTCAGCATTAACCGAATCTGCCCCTGCCCTAATCCTCCCATTGCCCTGATACAAACCCTTTTCCCACAATGCACCCCCTGCTCACGGGCCCACTCACCCTCGAAAGCGTCACCGTTCACATCGCCGACCTGCCGCCCTCCTGCAACGGGCTACGAATTGCCCAGCTTTCCGACTTTCACTACGACGGGCTGGGCCTGTCGGATGAATTGCTAGAAGAGGCGATCGCCCTTGTGAACCGTCTCCAGCCAGACCTGGTAGCGCTGACAGGCGATTTTGTCACCCACGACCCCAGCCCCATCGAGCCGCTATCCAAGCATCTCAAGGCGCTGCACAGCCGACTGGGACGCTTTGCGGTGCTGGGAAATCACGATTCCTATCGACCCGGCGCGGCGGATTATATTACTCGCACGCTCACTGCGGCCGGCATCGAGGTGCTGCGAAACCAGATTGCCTATCCGCTGGGGGATGCCCTGCCGCTGGTGGGGCTGGCGGATTTTTGGTCGAAGGCGTTTTCACCCAAGGTGCTGGAATCACTGCCGTCCGACAGGCCGCGCCTGGTGCTGTCGCACAATCCCGACAGTGCGGCGGCGTTGGCTAACTATCGCGTAGACTTGCAGCTTTCGGGCCACACCCACGGCGGGCAGATCGTGATTCCTGGCGTGCGATCGCCCCAGCAGTTGTATTTTGACCTCTGCGCCAAGCTGCCCTGCGCCGTTCGCCGCTGGCTGCCCTTTGGCCATAGCGCCTGTGTCCGCATCGTCCGCCATTGGGACTGGGCCCAGGGATTGCATTCGGTCGGACGCAATCAGCTTTATGTGAATCGAGGTCTGGGCACTTACTTACCCGGCCGCTTTCTCTGCCCGCCAGAGGTAACGCTGCTCACCCTCCGCCCGTTTTGAGGAATGCTGAATCGAAGCAATCTGGAATCAAAACAAGACCACCAAAGCGCAAAGTGCTGCTCACGAAAGGCAACGGATGAGAGCAAGCTCCAAGATCCGTCACCCTACGCCAAGCAGCACTCTGGGCGATCGCCTTAATCATGAAAACTGACATGAAAACTGACACGTCAGCGAGATGTCAGCGAGATGTCAGCGAGATTACAGTCCCAAATCTGCAAGAATATCCGTTGCGTGGGTTTCGGTCTTGACCGAATCATACACCTTGGCAATCTTACCTTCACCATCGATCACATAGGTCACGCGCTTGGAATAGCCGCCTCCGTCTACATCGTAGGCGCTGGTCAAGATGCCGTCCACGTCTGCCAGCAGCGGGAAGGGCAGGTTGAACTTTTGCGTAAAGGCCTGGTGCGAGGCTTCGTCATCGCGGCTCACGCCGAACACCACGATATCTTTGCCCTGGTAGGCGCTATAGGCATCGCGGAAGCTGCACGCCTCCTTGGTGCAGCCGGGGGTGTCGTCCTTGGGGTAGAAATACAGCACGACGGTCTTGCCTGCGTAGTCTGCCAGAGACACCGTGTTGCCGTTCGTATCTTTGACCGTGAAGCCAGGGGCGTGAGCGCCAACAGAAAGAGCCATACCAAAAATCCCTTAAGTGTACACTCCGTCACAGATTGTAAGGGTAAAGTGGCTTATCCAAACACACTGCCAAAAAACTCGATCGCCTCCTTCAGCGCCGCAATGAAGGTGTCGATTTCTTCCTTGGTGTTGTAGAAGTAAAGGCTGGCGCGGGCAGTGGACTGGGCTTTGACCTCACGGTGCAGCGGCTGGGTGCAGTGGTGTCCGGCGCGGATGGCGATGCCTGCCTGGTCGAGAATGGTGGACAGGTCGTGGGGATGCACTGCGCCCGTAGTAAAGGCGGCCAGGGCAGCGCGTCCTTCACCACGGGCATTGGGACGGGGGCCGTAGACGCGGACTTCGGGCAGTTCTGCCAGCCGCTGGAACAGGTAGGCGGTGAGGTCGGCTTCGTAGGCGTGAATTTTGTCCATGCCGATGGCGCTCAGGTAATCGACGGCCGCACCGAGGGCGATCGCCTCTGCAATGGCTGGCGTTCCCGCCTCGAACTTGTGGGGAATGTCAGCATAGGTGGCGTGGTCGAGGAACACATCGGCAATCATCTCGCCGCCCCCCAAAAACGGCGGCATTGCCCGCAGCACCTCTTTCTTGCCGTAGAGGAAACCAATGCCCGTAGGCGCACACATCTTGTGGCCCGAAGCCACCAGCCAGTCGCAATCCATCGCCTGCACGTCAATCGGCATGTGGGGCACGCTCTGGCAGGCATCGATTAGCACCTTCGCGCCGACCCGATGGGCAGCGGCGGCGATGTCCCTCACAGGGTTGATGCAGCCCAGCGTGTTGGATACATGCACCACCGACACTAGCCTGGTTTTGTCCGACAGCAGCGATTGATAATGCTCAAAGTCAAACTCTTCCGTCTCCGTCAGCCGCACAAACTTCAGCACTGCCCCGGTCTTTTGCGCCACCAGTTGCCAGGGAATCAGGTTGCTGTGGTGTTCCATCACCGTCAGGATGATTTCGTCTCCCGGTTGCAGCGTGTTCATGCCCCAAGCGTAGGCGACGAGGTTGATGGCTTCGCTGGCATTGCGCGTGTAGATGATTTCTTCGCGGTGGGCGGCGTTCACAAACCGCTGCACCTTATCTCGCGCCCCCTCGTAGGCATCGGTGGCCAGCCCGCTGAGGGTATGCACGCCGCGATGCACGTTGGAGTTATAGCGTTTGTAATAGTCCTCCAGCGCATTCAGCACCGCCAGCGGCTTTTGCGACGTGGCGGCGTTGTCAAAGTAAACCAGCGGCTTCCCGTGAATGTCCTGGTGCAGGATGGGGAAGTCGGCGCGGACTTTGGTAGCGAGGGTGCGTTCTTGGGCGAGGGTCATGGCAGGGGTTTGGGATTAGGGGTCTGGAACTAGGAGTTTGGGCGAAAGAGGGGTGAGGAGGCAAGCGACTCCCGCAGCGAGGCAATGGGAATCTTCTCTAAAATTTCGTAGGCAAAGGCGTATATCAGCAACCGCTGGGCGCTGGCGGCATCAATCCCCCGGCTTTGCAGGTAAAATACTTCGTCGGCCTCAAGCTGGCTAACGGTTGCGCCGTGGGTGCATTTCACGTTGTCGGCGACGATTTCAAGCTGGGGCTTGGTGTCAATCCGCGCTTTGGACGACAGCAGCAAGTTGCGGTTAAGCTGTCCAGCATCAGTAAGCTGCGCGGCTTGCGGCACGAATACCTTACCGTTGAAGATAACGTGAGCGCGATCGCCCACGATGTTTTTCTGCAACTGGCGCGTGGTGCAGTGGGGCTGGCGGAGGGCGATCGCGCTATGCAGGTCGCTTTCCTGGTCGCCCGTGGCCACAGTCAGTCCGTTCAGCGTCACCTCGGCCTGGTCGCCCGTGGGATGCACCTCTAGATGATGGCGCGACAGGGCCGCCCCCAGGCTGAGGGCATTGCAGGTGTATCGGGCGCTGCGCTTTAGGGAGACGGCGGTTTTGCCAATGTGAACCGCAGTTCGGCTGTCGCGCTGGAGGCGGGTGTGGTTCACCGAGGCGTTGTCGCCCAGCCAGATTTCGGTGACGGGGTTGACGAAGTAAGATCCGTCGGCTCCGTCGGCGATCGCCAGATAATCTTCCAGCAGCGTGATCGAGCTATTCGCCTCGGCGACCACCAGCACGCGGGGCTGGCTGAAGATTGGCGGGTCTGCCGCAGTGGAGACAAACAACAGCCGAATCGGTTCGGCGGCTTCCACGTTCTTGGGCACAAACACAACCGCCACATCGCTCAAGCCAGCGGTGTTCAGCGTGGTAAATAGCTCCTCGGCGTTGGGCTGCTGCGCTAGATAAGGCTGGAGTCGCTCTGTCCAAGCAGCATCCAGCCCTGCCAAGTTGGCCACCGTCACGCCCGATGGCAAGTCTCCCAGCGCCGACAAGCTCTCGGAATACACGCCGTTGACGAAGACCAAGCGACGGCTGGCGGTTTCCGGCATGAAAAACGCTTCCAAGTCATCTAGCCGAACAACGGGGTTCGTCTCGGCCGTCGTCAGCTTCAGGCTGAGCAGCGCCGACAAGTCGTTGAACCGCCATTCCTCATCGCGGCTAGTCGGAAACTCCTGCTCCTGAAGCTGACCCAGAGCGCGATCGCGCAGTGGCTTCAGGGCTGCAATCCGAGACGGAATCGCCTGCGCCAACTGCCGCAAGTGCTGAAGGAACTCGGCCCGCTGAGCAGCGGCTTGCGATATGGGTGAATTCACCTCTGGGGAAACTTGGACTGTCATCGTGCGATCGCCCCCTATGCCTTCACCGTCGCGTCTTCCAGCACCCACTCATAGCCGCGCTCCTCTAGCTCCAGCGCCAGTTCCTTCGTGCCGGTGCGGATAATTCGACCATTCGCCATCACATGCACATAGTCGGGCACGATGTAGTTCAGCAGGCGTTGATAGTGCGTGATCACCAGCATGGCGTTCTCAGCGTTCGCAAGCTGGTTTACGCCATCTGCCACCACCTTCAGCGCGTCAATGTCCAGTCCCGAATCCGTTTCGTCTAAAATCGCCAGCTTTGGCTCCAGCAGGGCCATTTGCAGGATTTCGTTGCGCTTCTTCTCGCCACCCGAAAAGCCCTCGTTCACGCTGCGGCTGAGAAAAGATGCGTCCATCTTTACCACGTCCAGCTTTTCGCGCACCAGTTCATCAAAATCAAAGGCATCCAGTTCTTCTAGCCCCTGGTGCTTGCGCTTGGCATTGTAGGCGACGCGCAAAAAGTCTAGATTGCTCACACCGGGAATCTCCAGCGGATACTGGAAAGCGAGGAAAATACCAGAGCGCGATCGCGCTTCAGGTTCCATCTCCAGCAAATTCTGCCCCAGGTAAGTCACCTCGCCACCCGTTACTTCATAGTCCGGATGTCCAGCAATCACCTTAGAAAAGGTGCTTTTTCCAGAGCCATTCAGCCCCATAATGGCATG
Source organism: Thermoleptolyngbya oregonensis NK1-22 (assembly GCF_032705245.1). Lineage (GTDB taxonomy): Bacteria > Cyanobacteriota > Cyanobacteriia > Elainellales > Elainellaceae > Thermoleptolyngbya > Thermoleptolyngbya sichuanensis. Next base: position 3,419,404 of record NZ_CP053540.1, on the reverse strand, counting down.
AATTTCGCCCGCCCGAATTTCCAAATCCACACCCTTCAGGATCTCCGTGCCGTCCACCTCAGCCCTGAGATCCTTCACCGATAAAATCACATCGTTACTACCAATCATGGATTAGATTTCCTCTCTTACGCTGCGCTCTCTGTTGTTGACTCAAAGCTATTGACTTAAAGTTATCGACTCAAAGTTATTAACTCAAATCTAATTCAGATCTAATACTGATACTGATATCGACGATGGACTATTGATTTAGATATCGATTCAGAGTTGTCCAATTCGCTTCAGAACTTTGTAAGCATCATAAATTCCATTGACTCGGTTTCGGGTCGCAAACTGGTCAGACAACGCATACTGAGTCTGTTTTTCTTCAGGAGAATCTACACCGCCACACCGGACAAGCTTCACAAACAAAAAAGCACCGCCTGTCGCAATTAATCCAAAGCACGGCCTATCGGAATTGGGACTCGCCAGCATGTAGGTGAGAAGCTGCGCCAATCCTACCTCGGGCGCAAAAGAAAACTCTTTAGACTCGATGACCAGCGTCCAAAACTGTTCCTTTAGCAGTAAGACATCAATTTGTCCCTTGACGACTAAGCCGTCATCTTCTGCCGAAATCTCTACAGATTTCTCAGCCCGAATATGGAATGGGGGTAGATAAAAGCCAGCCAAAAAGAGCATGGGCCCAAGCACTGCCATCTGCACCGCTCTCTCCAAAAAGGGAGGACTTTCGAGCAGATTCAGATATCCTGCACGCACCCGATCTAGAAATTGCCGCTCAGATTCTGTGATTTCTGGTAAATCAACTCTCCATTCCCAGAAAAATGACTCATCCTCAACTAACGACAACCCAAAGTTGTGAGTCAGCGTTTGCAGGTCAGTTGCTCTAGCTTGGAGAGTTTGCACCATGACTCCATCAGGCTCCTAAACTACCCAACGCTGCCTTCGAGCTTTAGCGCCAAGAGGCGATCGGCCTCCACTGCAAATTCCATCGGCAGTTGGTTAAACACGTCCTTGCAGAAGCCGCTGATCATCATAGAGATGGCATCCTCGACGGAAATGCCGCGCTGCTGCAAGTAAAACAATTGGTCTTCGCCAATCTTGGACGTAGACGCTTCGTGTTCCACCCGTGCCGTGTTATTTTGCACCTGGATATAGGGGAAGGTGTTCGCGCCAGCAGTATCGCCAATCAGCATCGAGTCACACTGGGAATAGTTGCGTGCGCCGTCTGCCTTGGGGCCAATCTTCACCAGCCCGCGGTAGCTGTTTTTTGACTTGCCTGCGGAAATGCCCTTGGAAATAATCGTGCTGCGGGTGTTTTTGCCAACATGCACCATCTTGGTTCCCGTGTCGGCTTGCTGCATATTGTTGGTCAGGGCAACGGAGTAGAACTCGCCCACGGAGTTATCGCCCACCAGCACGCAGCTTGGATATTTCCAGGTGATGGCAGACCCCGTTTCGACTTGCGTCCACGAGATCTTGGAATTTACGCCCTGACACAGGCCGCGCTTCGTCACAAAGTTGTAAATACCGCCCTTGCCGTTTTCGTCTCCGGCGTACCAGTTTTGCACAGTGGAATATTTGATTTCGGCATTATCTAGTGCGACTAATTCCACCACAGCGGCATGGAGTTGGTTCGTATCGAACATCGGCGCGGTACAGCCTTCTAGATAGCTAACGTAGCTGCCTTCTTCTGCAACAATCAGCGTCCGCTCGAACTGTCCGGATTCACCATTGTTAATCCGGAAGTAGGTCGAAAGCTCCATCGGACAGTGAACGCCTTTTGGAATGTAGACGAACGACCCGTCGGAAAACACCGCTGAATTGAGCGCAGCAAAGTAATTGTCTGCAACCGGAACAACGCTGCCCAGGTACTTCTGAATCAGATCCGGATACTCACGCATCGCTTCCGAGATCGAGCAGAAGATGACCCCCTCCTTCGCCAGCTTTTCGCGGAAGGTCGTGGCGACCGAAACGCTGTCGAAGATGGCATCCACCGCTACGTTAGACAGCCGCTTCTGCTCCGAAAGTGGAATGCCCAGCTTTTCAAAGGTTTCCAGCAGGGTTGGATCAACGTCTTCCAGGCTGTTGAGTTTTTTTGCCTGCTTGGGCGCGGAATAGTAGACGATGCTCTGATAGTCGATCGGCGGATATCCCACCGCAGCCCAGTTGGGTTCCTCCATTTTGAGCCACTGGCGATAGGCCTTGAGGCGAAACTCCAGCATGAATTCTGGCTCATTCTTTTTAGCAGAGATGAGCCGCACCACGTCTTCGCTTAGCCCACGCGGAATAGTGTCGGACTCAATCTCGGTGACAAAGCCGTATTTGTAGGGCTGATTTACAAGAGATTTGACAGAGGTAGACATTTTGAGGGTTAAGGGATTGGGTGTTTGGAATTGAGGACTGGGCGCGAAGGGAAGGAATTGGGCACTGACTCAGATTCAGCTTGGAGGAGAGAACCAGTTGGAATAGGGAACCGCATAAGCCAGATGCATCTGTGATGAAATGCTTCTGCAATGGATGCTCTGGTTCCCTAGACTCGACCTCTAGTACTGGCTTGTAACTCCGCGGATTTCGTCGAGGCTAATTTCCTGCTTGTCGCCTGCAAAGTCGTTGTCGGGGGTGAGAAAAAGCATACAGTGACATTCTTTGCGTTCGCGCATGGGGACGCAGGGGCAGTTCCAATAGGCTGCGGCCGCTTCGGCTTCTTTATCTTCGTAGTGGCGGCAGGGGCAGAGGGGCGCACCTAGGTCGTCTTTGTGCTTGGCGAGGCCTTCGATGACCACTGCCGTAACGCCTGGATCAACGCAAAAGTAGGTGCCAGTGCGCTTTGCGTAGCTTTCTGCGAAGCTCCGCATGAGTTCCAGATTCTTTTCCGAAGCCTGAGTTGGTTTTTCCATGAGTAGGGCGACAGCGCGAACGATTCATGCCTATAATTAAAACAACTTGAGAGTTGCTTTAGTTCTATTGTAAAGGTACTTTAGCAACACTTCAGTTGTCAAAGTTAATTGTAGGGCGTTTTGACGCTTTTGAGGGACGATGACCGCAACTCAGCAACCGTCCACCAAGCAAGACATTCTGCATTACCTCGCCAAGCAGGGGCAGGTGAGCGCTCAGGCTTTGGCAGAGCATTTCGGAATCAGCCCCCAAGCGATACGCCGTCATCTAAAAGATCTGACGGATGAGGGTTTGGTGGAACACGAGGCTATGCAGGTAGGGATGGGTCGCCCCAACTATCTGTATAGGCTGAGTCGAGAGGGGCGCGATCGCCTGCCTGAGCGCTACGACGAGTTTGCTGTGTCTTTGCTGACAACTCTGGCGGAAACCGTCGGCCCCGACCAGATGGGGTCTATTCTTCGCAAGCAGTGGGAACAAAAAGCCCTGGAATATCGCAAGCAGGTCGGTGCGGGCACGCTGCAAGAGCGAGTCATGCGGCTGGTTGATCTGCGAAAAGCCGAAGGCTACATGGCCGAGTGGCACTTTGTTGAACCTGAAGACGGGGCGGAGCCGCAGTTCATTATTACGGAATATAACTGTGCTATTTCGCACATTGCTGAGTCGTTTCCCAGCGTGTGTGGTCATGAGCTAGAAATGTTTGAGATGGCGCTGGGAGACTGTCGCGTTCAGCGGACGCACTGGTTAGCCAATGGAGAACATCGCTGCGGCTACCTGATTCAGGCGCAGTAGCGCTCGGTTTCCACAATGCATATTTCCACAATGCATCTTTCCGCAATGCATCTTTCCGCAATGCGTCTGTGATCATGCATCGGTGATCATGCATCGATGGTTTTGATAGAGCGACTGGCTGGGCGATCGCCCTTCTGCCTGTATGCCTCACGATGTGCTTTCCTGACTGTTGCAGGGTTGTTAAACCTGACGCTTTGTGTAAAGAGTTGGGGCATAATGAACGAAACTCTTCCGAGGCAAAATCTCAGTCGCCTTCAGTTTTGCCCAGATCCACATTAGCTACCTGTCCCCCTCTTTTAAGAGCTTAATTTCTCATGACGCACTTTCGCTCGCTCAATGCCTCCTTACTCCTGTCTGTGGCTTCTCTCCTGATCGGACTGGGAACACCAGCCTACGCCCAGAGCGCTACCCAACAAGGCAGGACGATGTATAACCCCATCCCTCTGCCTTCCAGCAACGAGGTGACGGACACCCTTTCGGACAAGGATATTCCGACTGGATTTGGGGGCTTTGCCCGCGATTACGTTGTAACTTTTCAAAAGGGCGACCAAGTGGTGATGGATCTAATCTCCGACGAATTCGATACTATCATTACGCTGATTGCGCCCGACGGCACCACCATTGGCGAAAATGATGACGGCCCCGATGGAACCACGAATTCGCTGCTGTTTATGCGGATTACTCAAGACGGCAATTACATTCTGCGGGTGCGTCCCTACGGCGGCCAAGGCAGTGGGCGGTTTACGCTAAAGGTGACTCGGCTACGCCCCATCTAGCCGTGCTGGGGGTTAAAGACAGAGAAAATGGCGATCGCCCTTCAAAAGGGGTTGCCAAGATCTCTCAAAGTCTGTTAGCTTAATTAAGCGCTGAAGTTTTCCAAAGGCGTTTGGGTTGCTCCAAGCCTTCAGGAAGCTTCATCTGCCGGGATAGCTCAGTTGGTAGAGCAGAGGACTGAAAATCCTCGTGTCGGCGGTTCAAGTCCGCCTCCTGGCATTTTTTTGGGTTAGCTTCCGTCTGGGTGTGGTGGCTCTTGCTTTTTAGTAGGGTAGTCAATTGCGCTCTGACTTTTTGTCTGTTCAAGCCATTTAGCTAAATAGACTAGGATCAAAAAAACAGAGTGGTGAGGCAATAATGCCAGAATCAGACACGCTGAACTCAGAAAGGCTAAGCACCGATATTGAGCAAGAACTGCTCGAAAAACTCCGCAGTTTGCCCTCTGAAAAAGTTCTGCAAGTGCTAGACTTCATCGAGTTCTTGTGGCTGCGTAACCGAGATGCGGCTCTGGTTCATGCTGCCAGTCGTAGTTCAGAGGCATCTTTCGGACGCATTTGGGACAACCCGCTAGACGCTGAATATGACCAGCTATGAGTTTGGTGAGGTTGTGCTAGTCCCATTTCCCTTTACTGACTAGACAACTAGCAAGAAACGTCCAGCTGTCATCATCAGTTCAAGGAACTACAATCGTCGAAACCTCGACCTGATCTTGATGGCAGTTACCAGTCAGATAAGTCCAGCACTTTCCGTTGATGAGATGCTAATCGGTGCATGGCAGCAAGCCGGACTCCTCAAGCCGTCTGTCATTAAGCCAGTGATCACCACCCTTGAGAAGGGACTGGTGCTTAGAAGATTAGGCAAACTGCAAGTCAACGATCTGGCGGCGCTTCAAAGCCTGTTAGTTGAGATTTTGGGTTAATGCCTACGCTTTGATTAAGAAACGGGTGCCTTTTGAGGGGCACCCGGCGCATCAGGAAGGTTTGATTACGGAAGTGGATTCTGTCCGCTGCTATTCTTGCGCCCACTCGAAGGCTTCGCGCTTAGCGTAGATATTGCGGACATGCTTTTTCACGGTGTCTACGGTGATGTGCAGATTGGCGGCGATCGCCTTATAGGTCCAGTTTAGATGGCGCAACAGCCAGACCTCTGCCTCACGTTCCGTCAGTCCATAGCGCTCTCGTTCGGCGATCGCCCGTTTGCGGGCAGACTGCATCCGATCCTCGATCGTCACGCGCAGGCACGGCCGTTCTACTGATTCCAGCGAGATCCACTCCACCCGAACTCGCAAAGGATTGTTGTTGCTGGTGAGGATTTCGTCTTCTAGAATCACGGTCGTATCCTGATGTAGCGCTCGGTTATTCACCAGCATTTGGCAAATGCGCCAGATCTGGTTGGGCAAGCGCATAGTTTTCAATCCGTCAGGCGATAACATTCGGCAAATTTCATGGGCTGAGCGATTGGCGTAGATGACCTCGCCGCGATCGCTCACAATCAGCACACCATCGATAAAGCTCTCGAAAATCGCTTGCAGTAAAAAGTTGCTGTTCATGGGGGCTTTCCAAAATACACTGCATTTGCCTCGGCGAATGAAAAAGTCAGTTTCCCTGATTCATAGGTTCCTGGCTGATTGCTCTGGTGGAGCTTTGGGGCAAAGCACAAACGTCAGAGTCATTCGTTGAGGTCGCAGCATTTTCTCGCTAGGTGAGCGCTATCTGAATCGCCCCACGTTTGGGCTTCGGAGTGCGATTGAGGCATCCCACCGCTTCAAAAATGCTGTACCCCGATTGAAATCCACCGATCATTTGTTTAGAAGTGGCACTGTGCCACTATGCAAACTGCTGCTCCGGATGGGGCGTGTGGACGATGGAAAATCATGAATTGAGCGCTTAACTGAGCGCTTAACTAAGTTGCCACACGGGAGATTGGTTGCTGAAACGAACTGGAACTGTTCGGCGGTGTCGCGCAAAGCACTGCGGATTGTACAGGTGCAATAGCGCACCGCCGAAAACACCTTGCTCAGCGGTGCGCCATCGCGCCCCCTGAAAGAATCCTGAGGGCGATCGCAACGGCATCCAGGCAGACGATAGAGCAAGACGCAATCCAGACGCGAAATCATTCCAAATGCCGAGTTGATTGGGTAGAGCTATTGCAGTTATCGGCTCTGCCTCCAGATTTTACGCAGTGAATTTCGGGGTTAAGCTGGGGTTAAGCTTCAGTGGGTGATTGGTCTGCAAAAGGGCGTAAAGCTCCAGATATGCCAGAGGCTTTTTACTCTTTCCTATCAGTGTTTCTGAGGGCCTACGAAAGGGGTGCATCCCAGGTCTGCAAGCTTGCCCTCATCCCCCAGCCCCTTCTCCCAAAAACCCCAGCCCCTTCTCCCAAAAAGGGAGAAGGGGAGCCGGATTGGAAGTCCCTCTCCCGCTTTGGGAGAGAGATTTAGGATGAGGGTTACAAAAGTGGGATACACCCTACGAGAGAAATTGCCAAAAGCCCCGCAGATGCATGACTGGCAATCCAAAATCTAAAATCCAAAATTGAGATTAGCTTGCTGCTTCCCAGGGTTCGATTTTGGCGCGGACGCTTTTCAGGTGTTTTTTCACGGTTTCCAGCGTGATGTAGCAGAGGTCGGCAATTTCCTGGCGGCTGTGGCCAGCGCGGTACAGTTCCCAAATTTCCGTTTCGCGTCGGGTGAGGCGAAAGCGACGGGCTTCGGCGCGGGCGGCTCGGCGGCGCAGACTGTCTTGGTCTTCCAGAATCACCAGCAGATAAGGGCGATCGCCCTCAGCTAGGGTCATCCAGTGCGATCGCATCCGAATTTGCTGGCGCGGTTCCACGAAATATTCGCCATCTTGAACCGTGAGTTTGTCAACGTGGCCAGTCGTGACCAACTGGCACACCTGCCAGATATCACTCGGCACTTGCATGGGCGATCGCCGCCCAGACTGGGCCCGATGCCACAGCACCGCACAAATCTGTCGGGCGGCATCGTTTGCAACGATCAACTCGGTTTCCGTTGCAATGAGAACGCCGTCTAACAAGCTCTCAAAAAGCGAAATAGGGGGCGTAATCGGAGGCGTAGTAGGAGGCTTGGTGGGAAACATAGTAGGGGTCATATTAGGGGGCATCATTTACGACTATCTGCCGAAAACTTTCAAATCACGGTGCTGGAAATAGCGCCAGACAGCACAATACCTCGACTCTCTGGGAAGTCCTTTAGTGCAAATATTGCAAGCAATTTTGAACCGACTGTCTGTGCTGTAGCGTTTAACAGGTGGCGCTGAATGGATGGATCTCAACTGCTGACAGATGAGACTCGAATTGAACGAAAACGACGAATTCAGGGGCTAGAGGCGATCGCATCGCAGGTCGTCAAATTGCACTCTACGCGCTACTCGATACGCGCTCTATAGGCTCTACAACCTGCTGACCCAGTTGGCGCAAAGTCATCCGGGCGATCGCCCAGGCGAAACAGAGTCGGCATCGTACTACAGGGTATTACACTCTCACGATAGGCTATTCCGGACACTCCGTCAATATCAATTCTTAGTATCAAGCTGGTGCAATGCCGCTGCAATGGGCGCTCTCCAGCTATTCTTCTTCTAACAAAATCCGCACCCAGCGCGGCGGTTCCGGAATGGCGTTGCCCAGCCGCCCCAGCAAGAGCCAGGCCGCCAAGTGAATCGTGAACACATACACCAGATCGCTCAGCAAAAAGGCCCCCACCGTCAGCGCCTGCACCGCAGACAGATTAATCTGTCCTAGAGCCTCAACCCCCAACACGCCCCAGTCCACCAGCCGCGTCACCAGCCACTCCAGCAAATCGGCGATGCGCCGCGTCAAATAAACCCACAGGTCTTCGCCCACGAAGGCAGACGTTAGAGCGACTCGCGCAAACAGGCCCAGCGTCGCCAGCACTGCGCCAATGCTAATGGAAACTGGCCAACCTGCGCCTCGCCGCCACAAAAAGCCAAGCTGCACGCCCAGCAGTCCGTAGGGAATGATGAACAAAATGCTGAGAAATGGGCCCATCAACACCGACAGCAATAGCCCCGTCACCAGCAGGGACATCCAGGCGGCCCGCGCTCCCCAGCGCAAATACACCAGGGCGATCGGCAGCGGAAACACGATCCGCATCCAGGGCACAAGGCTGAGATAGTAGCTCACCAGCCACAGCAGCCCCGCCGTGCTAGACAAAAATGCCGTTTCCACCAGCTTGAGCGGAGCCGGAGCTACATTCACCTGCACGGGCGAAGGATCAGAAGCGTCGGCGATCGCCCGTGCAGGTTCCTCGCCCATTGCCCGCAGCGCTGCGTCCCATTCGGCATCGCTGGATGAAGAGGGGCGATCGGAGGGTGAACGGGAGGGCGATCGCCCTGTCCCCTGCCACCCCTGGGCATCATCTTCTGCTGGCACGTCATCTCGCGAGTGGCTCATCCCAGTTTCAAACCGCAGCTTTTCTACTATACTTGCCTGCCCCAAAACATAAATCACTGGGAAGCTGTATCCTCCCAGTGATTCATCTTTTAGTGAGCTATGAAGAGTCCGTCGTTGCGGAACCTCCCGATTTGGTTAACCCAGAATGGGCGGGATCAGATTGCAGGTCTGTTAGTCATTGCCCGTGAGCAATCCATCCACCCCATCCAGAATCCCGATAAGCGAACCCAGCGGATTGAGGACACGAGTCACCATTTGCAAGAAGCTGGTGTCTCGCCGCCTGGGCACGATGACCACATCGCCATCCTGAATTTCGTTGGCATCGCTGAGGTTCCGCAGGTCGAGCATATGTCGCTCGACAGCCCCCTGCTCGTTCATGCGGATAAAGGCGACGCGGCTGAGACGGGCATCTTCCGTCGGGCCTCCGGCGATCGCCACGGCGCTAGACACCGAACTACCGGGCGGCACCTGCACTTCACCCGGCTTGGTCACTTCGCCCACCACGCGCACCCGCACCGTCGCAGGCGAGAAGCTAGAGCGGGCTAACAATCGACGATCCAAAACTTCGCCCTGACCTAGTGGGGGAATGTAAATGCTGTCGCCATCTTGAATCAACAGGTCGGCAGAGGCGTTGTCGCTGCTAATCGCGTCCCACAGGTTGATCGTGTAGGACTGAGTGCCGCCGTTGGGGCCAACGCGACGCAGATAGACTTGGCGAATATCGGCATTGCGCGTAACGCCCCCTGCCGAGATCAGCGCGGCGCTGAGTGTGGGCGTGCCTTGCAGGTCTGTTCCTCGCACAGGGCCAGGACGCATCACTTCGCCAGCGACGTTGACCACGATCGGGCGCGGAGTTAGCACGGTCACTGTGGCTGCTGGATTGACCAAGATTGCCCGCAGCCGCTCGGTTAGGTCTTGCTTGAATTGCTCGGTAGTCTTACCCGCTGCCTGAATTGGCCCAATCAGCGGCAGGGTGATGGTGCCATCTGGCAGGATCGAAGTAGTCAGGGTGTATTCGTCATACCCATAGACGGCAATGCTCAGTTCGTCGCCCGTGCCGAGAATGTAGGCAGGTTGCAGCAGCGGAGAGGCAGCGCTGACGGCGGTTACATTCGACACATTCTGCCCGGTCACCGTTTGGGCGGGCGTAAGGCTGGGCGAGGCGATCAGGATCGCTGCCGAGGTGACAGCCGAGTAGCCGATGCGCTTGACAATTTTCCAGGTCAGCATGGGTTGATAAAGGATAAAAAGGACGGAAAAGCTGGCGATCGCCCCCAGCCCGCCAGGGTGCAGGAGATCCAGTTCGGCAATCCAGCAAGACTTTCAGTGGTATCTCTAGTATTGCGATCGCGCCCTTATGCTGGCTAGACCATTCAGTAAAGTTTCGGTGAGGGTTGACCGGAATTTTACGGGTTTCCAAGTCAAGATTACGTAAAGTCCTGAATTAGCTCCGTTTGGCTGAGCAATGCCTCTGCTGCTTCTGCATCGATCGCCTTGCTAAACAAAAATCCTTGACCGCATTCGCAGTTCATCTCTTTCAGGCGGGTCACCTGTTCGGGATCTTCCACCCCCTCAGCGGTGACATCCAGCCCCAGGCTATGGGCCAGATTGATAATCGTGCGGACAATGGCGGCGCTGTCCTTATCGGTATGCATCTTGGTAATAAAGGAGCGGTCGATTTTCAGCGTGTTGATGGGAAAACGGTAGAGGTAGCTGAGGGAGGAATAGCCCGTGCCAAAGTCGTCGATAGCAAGCTGGATGCCGAGCGATCGCAGTTGATAGAGCATATCGATGACGGCTCGACCGTTTTCCATAATCGTGCCTTCCGTAATTTCCAGCTTCAGGCTAGAGGCATCTAGCCCCGTTTCGTAGAGGATGCCTTGGATTTGCTGGGTCAGGTCGGGCAGGGAAAACTGGCGGCTGGAGAGGTTGACGTTGATCGTCAGCGGCGGCAGGTCGGGAAACTGCATCTGCCAGCGGTTCATCTGGCGGCAGGCCTGGCGCAAAATCCACCAGCCCAGGGGGATAATCTGCCCGGTTTCCTCTGCCATTGGAATGAATTTTCCCGGCGACAAAAATCCTGTGCTGGGGTGATACCAGCGGATCAGCGCCTCGAAGCCCACAATGCGCCGAGTGTCGAGTTGCACTAGCGGCTGATAGTGCAAAAATAGCTCCGGTTCTGGGTTGTCTGCGCCGATCATGGCGTAGCGCTCTTCTTGGGCGATCGCCCGCCGCAGGTCATTTTCTAGCTTGAGCCGGGCCAACATGCGGTTGTGCATGGCCGGGTCAAAGACCTGGTGGCGAGCCTTGCCGCTGGCCTTGGCGTGATGCAGCGCTGTGTCGGCATCTTGCAGCATATGCTCCGCCTGGGTATAGCGGGCAGAGCTAATGGCAATGCCGATACTGATGGTGATGTAAACCTCTTGGTCGCCAACGTTGAATGGCCGGGCCAAGATTTGCTGAAGCTGCTCGGCAGTGCGGGTGGCTTCGCGCTCGTCTTCAATGTTGGGCAGCAGGATAGCAAACTCATCCCCCGGCAGCCGAGACACCACGGCTTCGCTGGGCAAAAACCCCTTCAGGCGATGCGCCGTGGCAATCAAAAGCTGGTCGCCAACGCTGTTCCCCAGGCTGTTGTTGACCACCTGAAACCGATCCAGGTCAATCAGCAGGACGGCATGAAAACAGAGCGGATATTCCTGGGAAAAGGCGATCGCCTGCCGCAGTCGATCCAAGAAAAAGGCCCGGTTGGGCAGCCCAGTCAAGTCGTCGTAGTAGGCGTTGTGCCAAAGCTGGTCTTCGGCCTCTTTGCGCTGGGTGATGTCGCTTTGGGAACCCGCCATCCGATAGGCCGTACCGTCGCGATGCTTGATCGCCACACCCCGCGTCAGCATCCAGCGATAGCTGCCCTCGCGATGAATCATGCGATGCTCATGCTCGAAATGGGCCGTGTATCCGTCGAGATGCTCTTGAAGGGCGGCCTTGAGCGAATCTAGGTCATCGGGATGCACCCGCTCGTACCATTCCTCAAGGCGATCGCCCACCTCCGACTCCTCCCAGCCCAGCATTTCCTTCCAGCGTGGGGAATAGTAAACCTGATTAGTCATCAGGTTCCAGTCCCACAGACCCTCGTTCGATCCCTGCACTGCCAGGGCATAGCGTTCCTCACTCTGGCGCAGCAGCAGGTTGGTTCGCGACTGTTCCCGCAGCGCCACCGCCGCCCCCGTCAGCGTCACCAGCAGCACGGGCATCGCCACCGGAATCCAATACTGGTAATGAAACAACAGCACCGACAGCCCCAGCCAACCCAAACACAGCCCCAGCCACGCCATCAGCCGCCGCTCAAACGACCACCCCATCAGCCCAAAGCTCAGCACCGGCCCACCCAACAGCAGCAGCAGCAATCCCTGCCAGCCGTTGCCCAGCCGTCGCAGGTCATTCTGCTGAAGCAGGTTGCTAATCGCGGCCGCTTGCAGGTACATATCGCTGACCGGAACGGCCCGGTCAAACGGCGTTTGCAGCGAGTTCATCGGGGAGGTAGTAATGCCCACCAGCACAATCTTGTCTCGGAAAAACTGGAGCGGCACCTGCCCGCGCATTACATCTGCGTAGGAGTAGTGAGTCAATTCGCGGGCAGCAGCGGGCCAGTTAATCCAGAGTTCCTGATTGGGATTCTCCACGATAATTCGTTCTCCCAGCGGGCGCAGGTGGAGATTGGCCGCCACGAGCGACAGCGCTGGCACCCCATAGCGTCGCAGGCGAATCTGGCGCACCAATCCATCCAGGTCTTCCCGCGAAAAGACGTGTCCGATATCAACCGCAACGGCTCGTAGGGGCAAAGCGGGCACGATCGCCGAGTCGGTATCAGACCAGGACTGACCCAGCACAACTTTTCCAGATTCTCCCATCGCCGCCACCAGAGCCATGTCCTGGGGGTCATTTTCTGACAAGAGCGGGTTGAGGACGATGACGCTGGGCTGGGCAGGGCTGAGCTGGTTAATCAGGTCTGCGTAGCGATCGCGCGTCCAAACGGTTTGCCCGGCGCTCCGCTGGCTTTCTTCGTCAATTTCGACCACCACGATATCCCTGCTCCAGGGAATAGGGCCACGCAGCGAGAAGAGGGCGTTGTATCCCAAATGTTCTAGAGACTGCACCAGGCCCAGATGAATCAGCCCCAGCACCAGTAGCCCCGCCAATACTCCTGGCAAAATCCGATCCCAAACCGTCTTCACCAGCGGCAAGCGCTGAATCGCGAACGGCAGTTTAGCGGGCGGTTTTAACCAATGGAGCATGATAGGGGCGTGTATCCGGCGACTATAGGCATTTTTGGAAATTTCGTGGCAGCATTTGGGGGCGTTTTTTCTGGCGGCTTTTGGAAGTCGTCTTAGAAGTCGTTTCAGGCAGCTTTTCCTTTGGTGAACGTTTGAGTTCTGAGTTCGGGACGTTGCCAAGAGGACGTTGCTAAGGGGACATTGCCAAGAGAATGTTACGCCAACTTTAACGCTTTACCTTTAACGCTTTACCGCCTGACGGCTAAGGCGAGATGCCCTGGCGCAAACTGCCTCGCTTCTGGAGAGTCGTTCGCCTGGGCCGAGCGTGTTTCAACACGACTCGAAAAGGGGTTAGGCTGCTGACATCGTGAGATGACATCGCGAGCTGACATTGTGAAACGGGTGAAACGGGTGAAACGACGCAGTAGATTGCGCTGGGTGGCACCTGTTTAGCACCGAATTGGGCAAAATAGCCAGTTGAGTCAGCAGGATTGCAGGCGAAGAAAAGTGGGTGAAAGGGGTGATGCAGGTAGACGACAGGGCAATTTGGCGAGATGTCCTCGTTGGGGGGCAGGGTGGGGCGCTGCAAAGACCTTGAGGCATCGTTTCTTGGAGACATTGTTTCACAAACCAGAACCCCACTTCAGCGATCCGGCAGATCGCGCTGGACTGAAGATGTAGTCAGAATTACAGGGCAATCCCCGTGATAACCATAGCATCAACCGCAAAAGGGAGAACCGCATCTCCAGCAGTGACACTTTGGGCGATCGCCCTGAAATGCACCCCTGGACACATCCTTTGCAGACTCCAGTCACCTGCTGGTTTTAGACTTGTCCCTACGTCAGTCAGGACTCGTCTATCCAGCCGTTTTAACGCTAGCTCTGCGCCAGCAACCCCTGTGCCTTTACCTAAGTGGGTCATCATACTGCATGGTCGTGAACTTTCCCTGAAGGCTTTCACCCTGTCTTTACCCTCCTAGTGCTTATCCTTCTAGTGCAAGCCAGCAGGGTTCTAAAGCCTGCACGCAGCACGGTATCTTGTCGGGAATGGCAGAATTGGGAAATAGGATGGAGTGCAATGCTTGAACGGGCCTGTTGATGACGCACTTTGATTACGCACTTTAGGTCACGCACTTTGGTCACGCACTTTGGTCACGCAATTATGATTTCGCCGTTCGATTTAAGCCATTAGGCTGAACAATTTCAGCCTTAATGAGGGGCGATCGCGCTGGTGGTAGAAGCCACCTTGGGGCAGTGATGCCAGAGGGAGTCGTCCCAGAGGGAGCCATTCCAGAGGGAGCAACATTGGATGGTTGTCCGTCTGACTGCTCGTCTGGTCTTTGGGTAGGCGAACCCCTGCTCGTTCAATAGCAGCACCCCGACCAATGCTCACCCTGTCCTGGTGATCCCTGTTTCCTGAATTGCTGAGAAAGCTTGTCCAGATCCGGTTGAAGTTGGGCAAATCCACAATTTCTCCGAAACACTGGAACCGTTCGATGAAATAGCCGATACAATTGTTTCCCATCCTAGACCCACCCTACGTTCCCAGGCAAAACCCGTGGATGTTTCTTCTGCCCCGTTTCAGCTCGATTTAAATCAAGTATTCCCATTTGAGCTGGATGCCTTTCAACGGGAGGCGATCGCCGCCCTAGATGCCGGAAAATCTGTGGTGGTCTGTGCGCCGACGGGTTCAGGCAAAACGCTGATCGGGGAATACGCCATTATTCGAGCGCTGAAGCAGAACGAAGAACTAGCCGCTCAAGGCAGCAGACTGTGCCCCCGGCGCGTGTTCTACACCACCCCGCTCAAAGCCCTGTCAAACCAGAAATTGCGCGATTTCCGCGATCGCTTTGGGGAGCAAAATATTGGCTTGCTCACAGGCGATGTGTCGATCAATCGCGACGCGCCAATTCTGGTGATGACGACCGAAATCTTTCGCAACATGCTCTACGGCACGCCCATCGGCGAAGTGGGCACGTCGCTTGAGGGTGTAGATGCGGTCGTGCTGGACGAGTGCCACTACATGAACGATCGCCAGCGGGGCACGGTCTGGGAAGAATCCATCATCTATTGCCCCAAAGAGGTGCAGTTGGTGGCGCTATCTGCCACCGTCGCCAACAGCGACCAACTCACCGACTGGATCGACCGGGTTCACGGCCCCACCGCGCTGATCTACTCGGACTTTCGCCCCGTGCCCCTAGAGTTTTACTTTGGGTCGCCCAAGGGTCTGTTTCCCCTGCTCAATGACGAAAAAACCGCTGTCAACCCCCGCTTCAAGAAAAAACGCGGCAAACAGCCCAGGGTACGGCAAGAGCCAACCAAAATTTCTTTTTTGGTTAGCCAGCTTCAGCAGCGCGATATGCTGCCAGCCATTTACTTCATCTTTAGCCGCCGGGGCTGCGACCAAGCAGTGCAGGAAATCGAAACCCTGTCGCTGGTGAATGAGGCTGAGCAAGCTCAGCTAAAAACCTTCATCGACCTGTTTCTGGAGCGCAACCCAGAGGCCGTCCGCGCCAGCCAGATCGAGCCGCTGTATCGAGGCATCGCGGCGCACCACGCAGGCATTCTCCCGGCTTGGAAGGTGCTGGTGGAGGAACTGTTTCAGCGGGGGCTGATTAAGGTTGTGTTTGCGACCGAAACGCTGGCTGCTGGAATCAACATGCCCGCCCGCACCACGGTCATTTCCAGCCTGTCAAAGCGGACGGATCGGGGGCATCGCCTGCTAACGGCCTCAGAATTTTTGCAGATGGCGGGGCGGGCCGGGCGGCGCGGCATGGACGACCGGGGCTATGTGGTGACGGTGCAAACGCCCTTTGAAGGAGCTACGGAGGCGGCGTATCTGGCGACGCAGGGCGCAGATCCACTGGTGAGCCAGTTTACCCCCAGCTACGGCATGGTGCTGAATCTGCTGCAAACGCACTCGGAGGAGGAAGCGCGGGATTTGATAGAGCGCAGCTTTGGGCAGTATCTATCTACGCTGTATCTGCGTCCGCAGCAATTGGCGATCGCCGATCTGGAGGCCGAAGTCGAGCAGCAGCAGGCCCAGATCGCCCATGTCGATGCCGAAATTCTCAACAGCTACGAAAAGCTGCACGACCGGATCAAAGAAGAGCGCCGCATTTTGAAATATCTCCAGCAGCAGGCGCAAGAGTTGCAAGTGAAGGACATGCACGCGGCGCTGCCGTTTGCGATCGCCGGAAGTATTCTCTCACTCAAAGGGAAATACGTACCCGTTGCCAAGCCCTTGCCTGCGGTGCTGGTGGCCAAGGCACAGGGGGGTGGGCAGTTGCCCTATTTTGTTTGCCTGGGGCAAGACAACCGCTGGCGCGTAGTGACGGCAAACGACGTGGTGGGTCTTCATGCCGAGCTGCCCCGCATGGCGCAGGTAGATCATTTAACCGTGCCGCCAGAATTGCCGCCAAAGCCTGGTCAGGTTCGCTCTGGCTCAGAAGAATCGGCGGCGATCGCCCAGCAGATTCCCCCCATCCCCGCCCCGACCGAGCAGGCTCCCGAAGTGGTCGAGCAGCAGGCAAAGGTGCGAGAGCTAGACCTAGAGCTACAGCGACACCCGGCGCGTCAGTTTGGCAATCCGGGACAAATTTTGAAGCGGCGCAAGCAGGTCGAGCGGCTGCTGGAGGAACTGGGCGATCGCCGCGCCAAGCTAGAGCGCCACACCCATCGCTACTGGCAGGAATTTGTCAACCTGATGGAAATCTTGCGGCGGTTTGGCTGTCTGGATGGCGTGGTGCCAACGGAATTGGGACAGATTGCCGCCGCCATCCGGGGCGATAATGAACTGTGGCTGGGGCTGGCGATGGCATCGGGTGAACTAGACGACCTCGATCCCCATGAACTGGTGACCGTCTGCGCGGCGCTGACGACGGAGGTGTCTCGCCCTGATGTGTGGACGAGCTATCAGGTGTCTGCCAGGGTAGAGT
Source organism: Thermoleptolyngbya oregonensis NK1-22 (assembly GCF_032705245.1). Classification (GTDB taxonomy): domain Bacteria; phylum Cyanobacteriota; class Cyanobacteriia; order Elainellales; family Elainellaceae; genus Thermoleptolyngbya; species Thermoleptolyngbya sichuanensis. The sequence goes on along the minus strand of NZ_CP053540.1, from coordinate 3,402,310 downwards.
CGGCGCTGGAAGGACTCCGCAGCACGCGCCGCCAGTTGTTCAAGCTCCAGCACCAGTATCAGGTGGCGCTGCCTGTGTGGATGGAATATGACTTTATTCCACTGGTGGAGCAGTGGGCGCTGGGGGTGGAATGGCCAGAACTGTGCGCCAATACCAGCCTGGATGAGGGTGATATCGTTCGCGTGCTGCGGCGGACGCTGGATTTTATGTCGCAACTTCCCCATGTGCCGTACCTGCCGTCTAGCTTGCGGGATAATGCTCGACGGGCGATCGCCCTGATTGATCGCTTCCCTGTGAATGAGGGCATTGAGTAGGGTGCTAGCTTCTGATTAGCCCTTAACGCGGTTTGTTGAGTCGGGCGCGATATTGCCTATCTCTTGAGATTTCTAGTCTGAACCGATGACGTACACTAATGCAAACTGTTACCATCGGTGAATTTTTTTAACTGGAGATCCTCCGTAGATTATGGTCAGGTTAATCTGAAGCTAATGCAGTTGGGATCAGTAACTCTCTACTCATTTAAGCTCAAATTAAGCTCAAATCAGATCAGGTCATATCTGGTCGTATCTCTGGTCATATCTAAGGATTCCTGCCTTAATCCACCTGCGAAATACCAGCAAAGTCTTTGGAGTCGGTTCAGTTGACATGGGGCGATCGCCCTCATGCTTCTCTACACAAGCATGAGTCGTTTTATACCGCTTCTTAATACATGAAGTGCCGTTTGAAAAACCTGTGGGAACGGTTGATTCTTGATTATCTCTGATTCAAATCATCGAGATTCAAATCATCGAGATTCAAATCATCGAGATTCAAATCATCGAGATTCAAATCATCGAGATTCAAATCATCGAGAGATTGATCGAGACTAGAGCGCTTCAGATGACCGAGTAAAACGCCCGGCCCGTCGTTTCAAACCTTCTTAACCGCATCGGCAGAAATCCTCTGGTTTCAACTGCTTGAACCCTATCAGGGTGAGTCATCAAGCTGAAATATCAGGAGGAATTTTCCATGTCTGAAACTGTTAGCACAAATGCAGAAAGCCGTACTAGAACCGTGGCGATCGTGGGGCCCTATCTCAGCGGCAAAACGACGCTTCTGGAAAGCTTGCTGTTTGTCACTGGAGCCATTTCCCGCAAGGGCAGCGTGAATGATAAAAACACGATCGGGGATGCATCACCCGAAGCCCGCGATCGCCAGATGACCGTTGAAATTAATGCCGCCAGCACTCAGCAGGGCGGCATTTTGTTTACCTTTCTCGATAGCCCTGGCTCGGTGGAATTTGCTCAGGAAACCTGCAACGCGCTGATGGGCGTAGATGCCGCCGTGGTGGTTTGCGAGCCAGATCAGGCGCGAGTGCTGACGCTGGCTCCGCTGTTCCAATTCCTCGACGACTGGGAAATCCCCCACTTGGTCTTTATCAACAAGATGGATCGAGCCAACGACAGCTTTGCCGACATCCTGAACGCGCTGAAGCAGGTGTCGAGCCGTCCGCTGGTGCTGCATCAATATCCCATCGGCCAGGGCGAAACCTTGCAGGGCTTTATCGACTTGGTGACGGAGCAGGCGTATCACTATCATCCGGGTGCGCCTGCCGATCCGGTGCCGCTGCCGGAGGAACTGCGCGAGGCTGAACACGCCGCCCGCGTCGAAATGCTGGAAACGCTGGCGGATTTTGACGATCACCTGCTGGAGGAACTGCTGGAAGAAATTGAGCCGCCAGAAGAGGAAATTATCACCGATTTGAAAATGGAACTGGGCGCAGACCTGATTGTGCCCGTGTTCATCGGCGTGGCCGAGAAAGATTTTGGCGTGCGGCCGCTGCTGGCGGCGCTGCTGCGGGAGTGTCCTGAACCCAGCGTCATGGCAGAACATCGCGGCATTCCGGCGGGCGACGAGCCGCTAGCCCAGGTGCTAAAGACCTACTACACGCCCCAGGGCGGCAAGCTGTCGCTGGTGCGCGTCTGGCGCGGAATGCTGACGGACGGCATGACGCTAAACGGCGTGCGGATGGGCGGCATGTATCGCCTGATGGGGCAGCAGCAGCAGAGCGTGCAGCGGGCCTATGCGGGCTGCGTGGTGGCGCTGGCGCGGATGGAAGGGGTGAAAACGGGTGATACGCTGAGCGCCAATGGGGTCGCGGTCGATGCATTGCCCAAGGCAGAGGCGATCGCCCCGGTGTATGCCCTCGCCCTCACCGCCGAAAACCGCAACGACGAAGTGAAGCTGAGCAGCGCCCTGACGAAACTGCTGGAAGAAGACCCATCGCTCTATTGGGAGCAGCACGGCGACACACGGGAAGTAATCCTCTGGGGCCAGGGCGACATTCACCTGAAGGTGGCGCTTGATCGCCTGCGCCGCAAATACAGCCTGCCCATGAGTACGCACCTGCCGCAAATTCCCTACAAGGAAACGATCCGCCGCCCCGGCAAGAATGTCCACGGCCGCTACAAACACCAGACCGGTGGCCATGGTCAGTTTGGCGATGTGTATATCGACATCCAGCCGCTGGCGCGGGGTGAGGGCTTCCAGTTTAGCGAAACAATTGTGGGCGGCGTAGTGCCCCGGCAGTACATCCCCGGCGTGGAAATTGGCGTGCGGGAATACCTCGCCCACGGGCCGCTGGGCTTCCCGGTGGTGGATGTGGCGGTGACGCTGACGAACGGCTCCTACCACAGCGTCGATAGTTCAGAACAGGCATTTAAGCAGGCGGCGCGGCTGGCCATGCAGGAGGGACTGCCCAAGTGCGAACCGCAGTTGCTAGAGCCGATTTTGGCGATCGCCATTTCCATTCCCAGCGAGTTCACCTCCAAGGTGCTGCGGCTGGTGAGCGGGCGGCGCGGTCAGGTGCTGGGCTACGATGCCAAGAGCAACTGGCGCGGCTGGGATGAGGTGTCGGCTTACCTGCCCCAAGCGGAAATGCATGATCTAATTGTCGAATTGCGATCGCTCACCATGGGGGTCGGCTTCTTCCGCTGGCAGTTCGACCACCTGCAAGAAGTGCCCGATAAAGTCGCTGAGCGCGTCCTCGCCCGCAGCAATGGTGGCTAAGACTTCGGTCGAGCCAGTACTTTAGATCCCCCTAAATCCCCCTTGGCAAGGGGGACTTTTTTTGTGGCTTACTGCACCACGAAATTTACCAGCTTGCCCGGTACGACAACCACTTTTTTGATGGTCTTGCCCTCGATATAGCGCTGGGCCAGTTCGGACTCTGTGGCCAGTTGTTCTAGCGTTCGGGCATCGGCTCCCGCAGGCACCTGAATTGTGCCCCGCGTCTTGCCCATAATCTGAATCACCAGCGGAATCTCATCCACCACCAGCGCCTCTGGATCGGCCACAGGCCAGGCGTGATGATGCACCGAGTCGGCATGGCCCAGCAGGTGCCACAGTTCCTCGGCAATGTGTGGCGCGAAGGGAGCCAGCAGCGCCAGCAGCGTTTCGATGCCCTCGGCATAAACCGGAGACTCCTTGCAGGGAGCATCATTCAGCGCATTGCTCAGCTTCATCAGCTCCGACACTGCCGTATTAAACTGATAGTCGCCCTCTAGGTCTTCGGTGATTTCCTTAATTGCTGTATGAATCGCCCGCCGCAGGTCTTTTTCGGGCTTGGTCAGGTTCCCAGAACTTTGCGGCTTCGCCCCCGATGCCTGGAATTCCGTAACCAAGCGCCAGACGCGGTTCAAGAAGCGGAACTGTCCCTCCACATCGGCATCGTCCCATTCCAGATCCTTCTCTGGCGGCGCTTTGAACAAAATGAACATGCGGGCGGTGTCTGCGCCGTATTTTTCCAGCACGTCCTTCGGGTCGATGCCGTTATATTTCGACTTCGACATTTTCTCGAAGACGACCTCCAGCTTGTCGCCCGTAGCAGGATCGCGGGGATCAGACAGGTCGGCAATATCCGCCGGAGCGATGTATTTGCCCGTCACCGGGTTCTTGTAGGCGGCCGCCTGCACCATGCCCTGGGTCAGCAGACGCTTGAAGGGTTCGTCGAAGTTGAGCAAGTGGCGATCGCGCAGCACTTTGGTAAAGAACCGCGAATACAGCAGGTGCAAAATCGCGTGTTCAATGCCACCGACGTATTGATCCACGGGCATCCAGTCGTTCGTCTTGGCCGGGTCAAAGGCGGCGTTTTCATTTCGCGCATCGGGATAGCGCAGGAAATACCACGACGAACAGATAAACGTGTCCATCGTGTCGGTTTCGCGCTTGGCGGGTTCGCCGCAGCTTGGGCAGGGCACATTCACCCAGTCCTCTAGCTTCGCCAGGGGCGACGGCCCCCGCCCCGAAAACTCCACCTGTTCTGGCAGCGTCACGGGAAGCTGGTCATCGGGAACGGGCACTGTGCCGCAACTGGGGCAATGCACCACCGGAATCGGGCAGCCCCAATAGCGCTGACGAGAAATCAGCCAGTCCCGCAGGCGATAGTTGGCCGTGCCCTTGCCTTTGCCGTTGACTTCCAGCCACTTCACTGCGGCTTCCACGCTCTGCCCCGCACCCTTGCCTGCGGGGATGCCGTCCAACGGCCCGGAATGAACCATCACGCCCTCGCCCGCATGAGCCACGGTCATCGTGTCGCCATCCAGCGTCTCGCCCTCCGGCTGCACCACGACCTTCACCCTCAGCCCAAACTTGCGGGCAAACTCAAAGTCGCGCTGGTCGTGGGCCGGAACGGCCATAATCGCACCCGTGCCATAGCCCATCAGCACATAGTCGGCAATCCAGACGGGAATTTTTTCGTCATTAACCGGATTAATGGCGTAGCTGCCCGTCCACACGCCCGTTTTCTCGCGATCTTCCGCCGTGCGATCGATCTCGCTCTTGCCAGCGGCCTCGGCTTTGTAGGCGGCGACGGCGGCAGACTGGGCTGGGGTTGTTAGCTTGTCCACCAAGGGATGCTCCGGCGACAGCACCATAAAGGTGGCTCCCCACAGCGTGTCGGGGCGCGTCGTATAAACCGTCAGGTCGTCGCCTGCTTCGGTTTTGAAGACAACCTCTGCGCCCGTAGACTTGCCGATCCAGTTTTCCTGCATCAGGCGGACGCGCTCGGGCCAGCCGTCAAGCTGGTTCAGGTCTTGCAGTAACTGCTCGGCATAGTCGGTGATTTTCAGAAACCACTGCTTTAGCAAACGCCGCTCCACCTTTGCGCCCGATCGCCAGGATTTGCCCTCGCTATCGACCTGCTCGTTCGCTAACACAGTCTGGTCGATGGGGTCCCAGTTCACCGCTGCTTCTTTCTGGTAGGCCAGCCCCGCCTGGAAAAATTGCAGAAAAATCCACTGCGTCCATTTGTAATAATCGGGCGAGCAGGTGGTGACTTCGCGGCTCCAGTCGTAGGACAGGCCCAGTCGTTTCAACTGCGCCCGCATCTGGGCGACGTTCTGATAGGTCCACTTGGCAGGGGCAACACCGCGATCGATGGCCGCATTTTCCGCAGGCAGTCCAAACGCATCCCAGCCCATCGGGTGCAGCACGCGATAGCCCCGCATCCGCTGCACGCGGGCAATCACGTCGGTAATCGTGTAGTTGCGGACGTGGCCCATGTGCAGGTTGCCCGACGGATAGGGAAACATGGACAGCGCGTAAAACTTGGGCTTGCTGGGGTCTTCCAGCGTTTGATCTAGCCCTTGCGCGTCCCACGCAGTTTGCCACTTTTCCTCAATCTCGGCGGGGTTGTATCGGGACTCCACGAACGCAACTCCTTGTATGTCTTGGTTTGCAGGGATGGGGAACGGAAAGTACCCTCCATTTTAAGCCTTAAACGCAGCCTGGGACGGGCGGAATTGTGGGGCAGCGATCGAGAAGGCGATCGCCGCTTCTGGGCCATGATCTAGCTTCACCAGACATTGTGCTGGTTTCTGGGTTGGTTTCATAGCGGGTTCTGCGGCAAATTCCGAATACATCGAGGGTCGGGTAGCGTCGCTTTTTCCGGTTCGCGGGGAAACCAGAACGCCGTGCGCTTGCAAACTTCCACCAGCATTAGCATGACGGGCACTTCGATCAGCACGCCCACCACGGTCGCCAGCGCCGCGCCAGAGTTGAGGCCGAAGAGCGTGACGGCCGTGGCGATCGCCACTTCAAAATGGTTACTCGCACCGATCATCGCAGCCGGAGCCGCGTCTTCGTAGGAGAGGCCCAGCTTTTGGGCTGCCCCGTAGGAAATCAGAAAAATAAAGTTCGTTTGCACAAACAGCGGCACTGCAATCAGCAAAATATGCAGTGGATTTTGCACGATCAGGTCGCCCTTGAACGCAAACAGCAGCACCAGCGTCGTCAGCAGCGCTACCACTGCCACCGGGCTGAGATAGCGCAAAAACACGCGCTCAAACCAGACCTTGCCCTTGTTTCGCAAAATCCAGGTGCGCGAAATGGCTCCTGCCAACAGCGGCAGCCCCACGTAAACCAGCACCGACAGCACAATCGTTTCCCACGGAACCGAGAGATTGTTTGCCGCCAGCAGCCAGCGGCCCAGGGGTGCGTAGAGAAACAGCATGACCAGGGAATTGACCGCCACCATTACCAGCGTCAAGCCCTGATTGCCAAAAGACAGGTAGCCCCACATCAGCACCATCGCCGTGCAGGGCGCAATGCCCAGCAAAATTGTTCCCGCAATGTAGGAGTTTGCCAGCGAGATTTCACCGCCCCGGATCACTTCTGTTCCAGTAATCAGCGGACGGAACAGGTATCCCAAAAAGAATTGGGCAAAGGCGACCATTGTGAACGGCTTGATGAACCAGTTCACCACCAGCGTCAGCAGAACTGGGCGCGGCGTTCGAGCGGCCCGCTTTGCCTGCGAAAAATCAATTTTTACCATGATGGGATACATCATGAAGAACAGGCAAATGGCAATTGGAACGGACACCTGATAAACACTCATGCGGTCGAGGGCGATCGCCACATTGGGAAACAGGCGGCCCAGCGCAATGCCCGCCAGAATGCACAGAAACACCCACAGCGTCAGGTAGCGCTCAAAGACGCTAAGACGATTGCCAGCTTGAACCGGACTGGCAGGGGAGGAGGACTTTTCAAATGACATAGACCACCACGATATCTGGAACGCCAGAAAGACTATAGAAAGGTGGAAAACGCGCGGGAGCAGTGAATTCGCGCTAAAAACCAGCAAAACCTCTATTTCTAAAGCCTTTATTCTAGGGCTTGCTTTAAAGCCCTTTGATCCCCCCTAGCCCCCCTTAAAAAGGGAGGAACCGAGCCGAACTCCCTTAAGGGGGATTTAAGGGGGTTTGATCCCCCCTAGCCCCCCTTAAAAAGGGGGGAACCGAGCTGAATCACTCCGGAAATCCTGCTTATTAAGGGGGATGTAGGGGGATCGACTCAGGGCAATCAACAACCTAAAAAGTTTTAAGACACTGCCTAGCGATGAGACAGAGCTAGTCTCCATCGCCGCCTTTCCAGGCTACAGACGGCATCGGCTTGGGGTCGGGCAGGCGCAACTCAATGAGCCAGGCCGCCAGCACAAACAGGCTCGACACCCAAAGACAGCCCACCAACCCAAAAAGCTGATAAATCAAACCCGACAGCACCGTTCCCGCCAGTCGTCCCGCCGAGTTTGCCATGTAGTAAAACCCAACATTCAGCGCTACCTTGTCATCATCGGTGAACGCCAGCACGAGATAGGAATGAACGGCTGAATTGAACGCAAAGATGATGCCAAAGAGCATCAGTCCCACTACGATCACCGCATCAGGGGGAAGATTAGTAGTCAGACCGAGGGCGATCGCCGCTGGAACGGCCGTCAGAATCAGCGTCCAAAACTGAATCGTCACGGCGCGGGGCGGCTGTCCGCCATTAAAGCGACGCAACAGAGTCGGCGCGAGGAATTGAATAATCCCATAGCCAATCACCCAGCAGGCCAGGAAGCCGCCCGCCTGAAAGAACGACCAGCCCAACACGCTCCGCAGGAAGACCGGAAGCCCCACGACAAACCACACGTCACGCGAACCGAACAGGAAAAACCGCGCCAGCGACAGGATATTAATTTCCCGACTCTTGGAAAAAAGCTGTGTAAATTTGACCTTGGACTTGATCTTGCCCATGCCGCTGGGCAAGAAAAAGCCCGTCAGCAGGATCAGCGCCAGACCCGCCGCCATGATCCAGAGCGATAGCTCGAACCCAAACAGCGACAGCAGCGCCGCCCCCAGGAAAAAGCCCACACCCTTCAGCGCGTTTTTGGAACCCGTCAGCACTGCCACCCATTTGAACAGCGACGACTGCGCCTCCTGCGGCACGACTAGCCGAATCGCGCTCTTGGAACTCATCTTGGTCAGGTCTTTGGCAATTCCCGAAAACGCCTGCGACACCATCACATACAGCACTGCAAACCACTGCGCCCAGTCGCGGTTCAAGAACGACAGCATCAGCAGCGCCAGAACCTGCAACGCAATGCCTGCATACAGCGTCACCTTTAGACCCAGTTGCGACCCGATCCAGCCGCCCAAAAAGTTGGTGACAATGCCAAAAATTTCGTAAAACAGGAACAGAAACGCAATTTCCAGCGGCGTATAGCCAATTTCGTTGAAATACAGCAGCACCAGCATCCGCAGCGCCCCGTCTGTCAGCGTAAAGCCCCAATAGGCCAAGGTGACAAGAGCGTAGTTTTTGACGTTGGCAGCTTGGGTAGCAGTCATAAAGCGTTTGAGGTAATGGGGTTTGGGGATGGGACGTGAGGCTGCTGTATTTCGCTGCTGTATTTTACGGCTGTATTTTACGGCTGTATTTTACTGACGATGGGTTCAGGACACTTCCTCATGCCCGCAGGACGGCCACCTTCTTCGCCAGTTCCGCCATCCGGTTCGCATACCCCCACTCGTTGTCATACCACGCCAGAATTTTTACCTGCGTGTCGTCGATGACCATTGTGGAGAGCGCGTCGATGATGCTGGAGCGGGGATCGTCTTTGTAGTCAATGGAGACGAGGGGGCGCTCTTCGTAGCCGAGGATGCCGTTCAGCGGGGCAGTTTCGGAAGCAGTTTTGAGCAGCTGGTTCACCTCTTGAACCGTTGTGGGGCGGGCGACTTCAAATACGCAGTCGGTGAGGGAGGCATTGAGCAGGGGGACGCGGACAGCAAGACCGTTGAGTTTGCCCTTGAGTTCGGGATAGATGAGGGCGATCGCCGTGGCAGAACCCGTCGTCGTGGGGATCAGCGACATCCCCGTGGCGCGGGCGCGGCGCAGGTCTTTGTGGGGCGCGTCTACGATCGTCTGCGTGTTGGTGTGGTCGTGGACAGTAGTAATCACGCCGTGCTTGATCCCAATGCCTTCGTGAATCACCTTTACCACGGGAGCCAGGCAATTCGTAGTGCAAGAAGCGGCCGTCAGCAGGTGATGCTCAGCAGGGTTGTAGAGGTGATCATTCACGCCCATCACCACATTCAGCGCCCCCGTTTTCACCGGAGCCGCCACAATCACCTTCTGCACGCCGCGTTTGAAATACGGCTCCAGCGTTTCCACCGTGCGAAACTTGCCCGACGCTTCTAGCACCAGGTCTACGCCATACTCTTCCCAGGGCACCTCGCCAGGGCTGCTGCATTCGCTAAAGCTGAGGGATTGGTCGTTGATGCGAATGCGGTCATCTCCTTCCGCCGCCACCGCATGTCCCCAGCGCCCATGCACCGAGTCAAACTTCAGCAGATGTGCCGCGCAGTCTGCCCCGCCTTTGACCTCGTTGATGTGGACAAACTCCAGTTCGGGCCAGTCCCAGGCTGCCCGCAGCGCCAGCCGTCCGATCCGGCCAAAGCCATTGATGCCAACTTTAATGGAAGAAGCTTGTGTAGCGGTCATGCGGGGTTAGGGGGTGGGAGTTGCAGAGTAAGGCTTGACATCAAGCGGGCACAGCCTAGCCCTGAGACTACACCGTGCCCGCGTTTTGCTGAGTGCTGCTTAGAAGGCAGCTTCTTTTTGCAGCAGGTCTTCCAGTTTCAGGTTGGTGGGGGCGGTTCCTGCAAATACAGTGCCCACCTTACCCGTTTGGAAATGGGTCAGCGCAATGTTGTAGACCTCATCGGGCAGGGGCACGTAGCCTACCACCTTGGCCAAAAATCGGCCGTTGTTGAGGTAGTACTCTACAAACTCTTTGAGCTTGGGGTTCTTTTCAACCGAGTCCGCGTTGACATAGATGAACAGCGGTCGCGCCAGGGGTTGATAAGTCCCTTCTCGAACCGCCTCTGCGGAGGGTTCGACCGGGCCTGCGCCGTTGTCGATCGGCACTGCCCGCAGCAGCGTGCGGCTTTCTTCAAAGTAGGCAAGACCGAAATAGCCCAAGGCATTGGGGTTGTTGCGAACGCCGCGCACGAGATCGTAGTCATCTTCGCTGGCAGTGTAGTCCTTTCGGCTGGCTCCGGTTTCACCCACAATTGCCTCGGTGAAGTAGTCAAACGTACCCGAATCGCTGCCTGCGCCGTAGAGTTCTAGCGGGCGATCGGGGAAGGTCGAGCGCACCTGGTTCCAGCGCGTAATCCGTCCTTCGGCGCTGGGTTCCCAGATTTTTTTCAATTCTGCGACGGTCAGCGAATCGACCCAGTTGTTGTCTCGATGAACGGCCACCGTTAGCGCATCGTAGGCGACGGGTAGTTCGTAGTAGCGAACGCCCGCAGCTTTGCAAGCATCCATTTCGCGCTTGTTGATGGGTCGGGAGGCGTTGCTGATGTCTGTTTCGCCTGCACAGAATTTGCGGAAGCCTGCTGAGGTTCCCGAAAACGCAACTTTGACTTCTGGGTGATCCTTGCGCTCGAAGGCGTATTCTTTAACGACTTCATCGGTGATGGGATAGACCGTGCTAGAGCCGTCGATGGTGATGGTTGCCTCGGCCGGGGCGACGGGCTTTCCGGTGGTGTCGGTGGCGGCGGGCACTCCGGGCGATTCTGTGATGATGGGTGGTGTGGGTACGCTACAGGCTGTGATGGTTAGGCTGGTGGCGATCGCCATCACTGAATATCGAACCAGAGAATATCGAACCAAAGAATTTTGCATCTTAGTTTGCATCTTTTGCATCTTAGAAAGATTGCTGAGTGCTTGGATAATTGCTTTCATGGGTAGCCTTACTCCTGAGTTGCATCCAGGGCTAGACCAACGTTGGCCTGCTAGTGAACACGATTGTCCAATCGTGCAGCCAGGAAACCTTTGTCGGCAGGAACACAGACGCTTTAAGTTTTGTTTATAGCGATCGCAAAAAATTGCAAAAAACTTGTCTCAAACCTTAACCTGACTGGGTTAGCAGCCCACCTAAAGCTTGACTGGAAAATCCGCCGGAGCTAAAACCTCTGCTCAGTTCGGCCCATCGTCCTCAACCTGCCAAATCAGCAGCCTGAGTCAAACTTGTGAAATAAACCTAGACAAACTAAGAAATATTGATACATCAAATAAAGTCGATGAGTCAAGCCGCAATGTGGCCTGCAACACAGAAACTTTCAACGATTTATTAAATCACGCGCCTGAGCCAAAAACCTGCTCCAGAAGACCCCTGGCCCTCTATCAGCGAACCCTGCTGCTAGGCACAGGGACGACCTGGACGAGCCTGTCCGCAGCGGCGAAAATCTGCCAAAAACTGCTCCAATAGCGCAAATTGCGGCAGGTTCAGGCTGTAGTATATCCAGCGGCCCTCTTGACGAGCGACGACCAGCCCTGCTTCGCGCAGCGCCTTGAGGTGAAACGACAGCTTGGATTGCGACACATCTAGCACGTCGCACAAATCGCACACGCATAGTTCCTGAGTCCGCAGCGCGTCGATAATTTGCAGGCGCAGCGGTTCCGACAGAGCGTGAAATCCGGCAATGGTTTGGGCAGGAGTGAGGGCGATCGCTTCAGCCATTCTGAACTTTAGGAGTCGTTGTGAAACTTGAGGCTCTTGGTCAGCAGCGCAACACCAGCATCACGCTCAAGTCCTTCCATTCTAAGAGGTGTCCGCGAGTTGTCAGACAGATACCGGATGCCAAAACGTACCGGATGCCAAAACGCTGGCTTGCGGCGATCGCGGGAGCTGCTTGGGGCAGGGGTTGGAGCTATCAGCCAATTTCTTCAGCCAATTTCTTCAGCCAATTTATAGATCTCCAACCTGCAAGCAAACGCCCAAACATAGATTCTGCCGTAGATCTGTTAAGATGCAGGTTCGCGGCACGCTATTCCAGTCTGAGGCCGCACTGGGCAATTCTAAGAGCATTCCTCAGATCCTTTAGTTTCAGAGCAACTGGTTTTAACCAACGGGTTTTAATCCAGTGCGCCAAGAATCTGTCCTGAAACACCCCTTTTCTCGATTTGCGGCAGGCTGGCGTTTCAAACGGCGCAGATCGAATCTATTTTGGAGTTTTAATGTCCTTTTCTGATCTCGGTCTGACCGATGAAATCGTCCGTGCGGTGACTGCACGCGGCTACACTCAGCCGACTCCGATTCAAGCACAAGCCATTCCCGCCATATTAGCGGGGCACGACCTGCTGGCCAGCGCCCAAACGGGCACAGGGAAAACCGCTGGATTCACACTGCCGATTCTGCACCTGCTGGCGGCATCGGGGCGTGGTGCTTCTCCTGGCAAGCCCATGCCGCGCGTTCCCGTGCGATCGCTCGTCCTCACGCCCACCCGCGAACTGGCCGCCCAGGTCGAAGAAAGCATTCGGGAGTATGGCCAGTTTTTGCCGCTGCGCTCCACCGTTGTCTATGGCGGCGTGGGAATGCAGCCCCAAGTGCAGCGGCTACGCGGCCGTGTTGATCTGCTGGTGGCCACGCCAGGGCGACTGCTAGACCATGTGCAGCAGGGCACAGTGGATCTGTCGCGGGTGGAAATTTTGGTGTTGGACGAAGCCGATCGCATGTTGGATATGGGCTTTTTGCCCGATATTCGCCGCGTCCTGGCGCAACTACCCAAACAGAGACAGAATTTGCTGTTTTCTGCCACATTTTCCGATGAAATCAAGAAACTAGCCAGCGGGCTGCTTCATAATCCCGTCACGATTGAAGTGGCACCGCCCAACGCCACGGCTGACTTGGTGGCGCAAAAGGTGTATCCCGTCGATCGCCACAAAAAGCGCCAGCTCCTGACTCACCTGATTCAGCAGAACAACTGGTTTCAAGTTCTGGTGTTTACCCGCACCAAGCACGGCGCAGACCATCTGGTAAAGCATCTGGGCAATCATCAGATTCCCGCGATGGCGATTCATGGCAACAAAAGTCAGGCCGCCCGCACTCGCGCTCTGGCTCAGTTCAAAGACGGCAGCCTGCAAGTGCTGGTGGCAACGGACATTGCCTCTCGCGGCATCGACATTAGCGAACTGCCCCATGTGATTAACTTCGAGTTGCCGCATGTGCCAGAGGACTATGTGCATCGGATTGGGCGCACGGGGCGGGCAGGCACCGAGGGCGAGGCAGCCTCGCTGGTCTGCGTAGACGAGCTAAAGCTGCTGGCGGATATCGAAAAACTGATCCGGCGATCGCTCCCTCAGGAAATCGTCCCCGGCTTTGAACCCGACCTGAACGCCAAGCCAGAACCCATCCCTAACGGGCGCAATCGTCAGGCGGGCGGGCGCGGGCGATCGGGCGGCGGGTCGGGGGGCGGCTCAGGTGGCGGCAGCGGGCAAGCCCGTTCGCATTCTGACAGAGCGCCGGGTCGTGCGGCTGCCAAGGCTGGCCTGTCGGGCCGGGGCGATCGCCCTAAACCCGGCAGCAACACAGACAGCGCCGATCCCGGCCGCCGCCGATCTCGCCCTGGCTCTCCGGGTTCCCGTCGTTCTGCCCGTCGCCCCGCCAGCTAAGGTCAGGATCATAAGTAATTCAGCGGGTCAACGGGTTCACCGTTTTTGCGGACTTCAAAATGCAGGTGCGGCCCGGTCGAAAAGCCCGTAGAACCCACAGCGGCGATCGCCTCTCCCCGGCTGACTGCCTGCCCTTCAGACACATACACACGGCTGGCATGGGCATAGAGCGTGGTGATGCCGTTGCCATGATCCACAATCACCGATCGCCCGTAGCCGCCATACCAGCCCGAATAAATCACCACGCCGTGGTTGGCAGCGCGAATCGGAGTGCCCGTCGGTGCGCCGAAGTCGATGCCCGCGTGAAAGCGGCGATAGCCCAAAATTGGATGGACGCGATAGCCAAAGCCACTGGTCAGCCGCCCATCGGCAGGAATACTCATAATGCCGTTGCCGCGAATCACAATTCGGCTGCGCGACGCGGCGGCAAGGCGCTGGCGAATCAGGTTTGCCAGACTGGCGGAATCACGGGCCAACTGCTCCTCAGCTTCTTCCAGCGCTTGCTGATCCTGCTTGAGCCGGGTAATCAGCGTTTCCTGCGTGGCGGCCTGCTGCTGATATTCCGCCTTTTGAGACTGGAGTTCCTGAGTAATCAGGGCAATCTCGTTCTTCTGGCGCTCGACGGCGCGATGCCGGGCCACTAGCTCATCCGATTGCCGCTTGAGATCCACCAAAAACTGGTTGTCTGCCTGATAGACTCGCCGAAGCTGATAGCGCCGTTCTAGAAATTCGTTCAGGTTTTGGCTTTGCAGCAGCACAGCCCAACCACTGCTGTCCTTTTGTCGCTGCAAGAAGCGCAGCCGCGCCACAGTGGCAAACTGCTGCTGCTGATAACGCTCCTCAGCTTTTTCCAATTCAGCCTGAAGCTGAACCAAGCGCGTGTTGGCATCTTTTAGCTTCTTTTCATTCTGCTGAATTTGGGCTGTCGTCGTGTTGATTTTGTCTTCCAGTGCGTCGAGCTTTTGCTGAGCAGAGTTTTCCAGATTTTCTAGCTGGTTGCGCTGCTGGTTCAGGGTCGATCGCTTTTGCTCCACTTGCTGCCGCTGTTGCCGGAGTGTGTCTATGGAGGGCGATGCCTGAGCGAGGACTGTGGGCAGGGCGATCGCCCCCGATTGAAGCACCGCAGATTGCGCCAAAACTCGCATTCCCGCACTTCCCAGCAGCAGCACCGACAGCAGCAGCGCTATCCCCGCAGAAGAGATGCCAGCGCGACGCTGCCAAAGGCGATTAAGACGATTCCAGACCCTCGATTGACCCACTGTAAGCTGTTGGTTTTAGAAAAGGATGCTCGAAACAGACTGACACCGCCGCTTAGCAGCAGCCACCACAGCGCCGACCCCAAAAACACACCCAGCACTGTTACCGTAGCCGCCAGCGGGTCACCGCTAGAACTCACCAGCCCCAGCCCAGCAAACACCGCTGCAAAGGACATGATAGTTGCTGGATTTGTCAGCGTTAACAAAATTGTCGAAAGATAGGCACCCCATAGCCCAGCGGCTCGAGTTTTGCCATCGGTCGAAGCGGCCTCTGTGGCTGGCTGGGCGCGGAAGGTCTGCACCCCCAGATAAATCAGAAACAGCCCGCCGATCAGACGAAACCACCCGGCTTGACCAATCAGGATAGCAGAGATCAGGGTCAATCCGTACGCGGCGATCGCCCCATATATAGCGTCTGCTGTGGCCGCGCCCAAACCTGATAGCAATCCCGCCAGTTGCCCCTGAGCCAGGGTTCGCCGAATGCACAGTACGCCGATTGGGCCGACTGGAGCAGCGATCGAGAACCCTATTAGTAGACCCCGGATAAAGAGAGAGGCATTCATGAGGGGGGAGGGGGGGAAAGGGAAAAAACGAAAAACGAAAAACGAAAAACGAAAAGAGAAAGCGGGTATTGGTCAGGATTTCTTCGTTCTTCTGTCTTCGTTCTTCTGTCTTCGTTCTTCCGTCTTCGTTCTTCTGTCTTCGTTCTTCCGTCTTCGTTCTTCTGTCTTCGTTCTTCTGTCTTCGTTCTTCTGTCTTCGTTCTTCCGTCTTCCCTCCATCACTCCCCAACGGGCAGCACGCTCGTCTCTTTCACCGTGGACAGCACAATCGTCGTGCGGGTGCGGAGGATACCAGGAAGGCTCTTGACTTCGTCGCTAACCAGACGTTCCAGATCTTTGGTGTGCTGGCAGCGGACTTTCAGCCAGTAGTCATCCTCTCCGGCGATGTGGTGGCATTCCTGCACTTCGGCGAGTTGCAGGACTTTTTCCAGGAAGGGGGCGCGGTGTTCGGGGCGCTCCAGCGTAACGGCAATGAAGGCAGTGAGGTGACAGCCTGCTGCCTCCGGATCAACCCGCGCGGTGTAGCCCAAAATCACGCCGCGTTCCTCTAGCCGCCGGACGCGATCGCCCGCCGCCGGGGCCGACAGTTGCAGCACCGTTGCCAGTTCGGCCCAAGTCATGCGGCCGTTCTGCATCAGGTGGCGAATCACTTTGGAATCGATGTCGTCTAGGCTCATAGAGTTAACATAGCAAGATATTTTGAGGTAAAAATCTTTTTTTATTAAGCAATCTGCGCTTTCAACTTTTGATGCCAGCATAAAATTTAATTGCCCGTCGCTCACATTTCCGCATTGTTTCCGCATCGGGGAACTTGTCAGCATTCAGCACTCGTCCTCTATAGCTGGAGACTCTTGCGCTCCAGGCCTGGGAGGTTGGGGGGCTAGCCTTCCAGGCAAAAAATTTTCACCCGCTAATCTGCATAGGTCAATTTGCACAGGACAATTTGCAGAGGCTAAAGTCCACCGAGCCAGCAATCTACAGGCAGGCTTGTCGCTAGAATGAAGAGAACCAGCGCGATCGCCCCATTCAGCGAAGATTTGCGCGGAATATTGCTCTCTGCCTGTTGCCATGTCTGCAAAAACGCCGCTCATTGGTCTGCAATCCGCCCACTTTCGCCACCCGCTCGATTTGCAAGCAACTCAGGCATTGCAGCAGCTTCCAGGGCTGGATTTAGCGATTCGCGGGCTGCTGGGGCCGGTGGCGGAGCAGTTTTTTCAGCTAGAGAACCTAGCATCAGGGATTTTGGTGAGCGATCGCCAGTTGCCCCAGCTTCATGAACTCCTGCTAGAGGCGTGCCAGATCCTCGACCTAGAGCCGCCGCAGCTCTACGTACGGCAAAACCCCACGCCCAACGCCTACACCTTTGCCATGCGCGGCAAGCAGCCGTTTGTGGTCCTCCACACCTCGCTGATTGACCTGCTAACCCCGGAAGAAATCCAGGCAGTGATTGCCCACGAACTGGGGCATTTGAAATGCGAACACAGCGTCTATCTGACGATGGCGAACATTGCAGTGCTGGCGGCGGGGCAACTGGGGCTGCCGCTGGGGCCGCTGGTGGCGCAGGGCTTGCAAGAGCGGCTGCTGGAATGGGTGCGCTGTGCCGAATTTACGTGCGATCGCGCTGCGTTATTGGTCGCGCAAGATGCTCGCGTGGTGGCCTCGGTGCTGATGAAGCTGACGGGCGGTTCCCCCACCCTCGCCAGCCAGCTTAACCTGGACGCATTTCTGGAACAGGCCCGCGCCTACGATGACCTCAGCCTCAGCGACATGGGCAAAATGCTGCGCGAAACCCAGACTGCCCAGCGCACCCATCCGGTTCCCGTGCTGCGGGCCCGAGAAATCGATCGCTGGGCCAGCAGCCAGGATTATGAAAAGCTGTTGCATCAGCGCCCAATCCCGTATAATGAAAAGGCCAAATCCCAGGGCGGGTGGCGAAACTGGTAGACGCACCACACTCAAAATGTGGCACCTTCGGGTATGCGAGTTCGATTCTCGCCCCGCCCATCTTAAAGACTCTGAAAGCGTCTGAAAAACAGTCTGACGAGCAGAGAGTCTAAAACGCTGAATGGCTGCTAGCCTGAGCGCAACTACGTGGCTCAGTTCGTCGGTCTTGACTTGATCTAAACGATTCTCCCGACCCCATTCGATACACTGGAGGTCAGGAGATGAAGTTTCAGAGTTTCAACTGTGCTGCCAGACCTATCGCTGGCGATCGTGGAGGAGGCACTACGCCTTAGCCAAACAGAAGATCACGGTGCAGTGAATCGCTGGCTGTTGCACCAGTTTCAAGCCTTGAAGCGCTGACATTCAATTTGTAGGAACTTGCCATGACCCAGGCCAGAGCCACGTTTGCCAGCTTTGAGGAATACCTCACCTACAGCGATGCAGCGCCGCTGGAGGGTCGCTATGAGTTAATCGATGGGGAGCTAATCGAGTTGCCGCCAGAAGCCAGGATCAACAGCACAATTGCCGTGCGAATTTTGCTGGCGCTGGTCGCGGCGGGTGTTTCGGTTGATCTTGTCCACCCTGGCAAGTGTGAAATTCAGGTTCCCGTTTTGCAGCCCCGGGACTCGGCTAATCGCTATCCCGACCTAGTGGTCCTGCGTCCCGAACATCTGGAGCTAACGCAACGACGGCTGACGATTACGCTGGAAATGCCCCCACCGCGCCTAGTAGTGGAAGTCCTCAGTCCTGGCAAAACGAACCGCGATCGCGATGATGTGCGAAAGCGGGCCCAGTATGCAGCAGTTGGCATTCCCGAATATTGGCTAATTGACCCGATCGCGCAGACGGTGACGGTGCTGTCGTTGGAAGGAACCGCCTATCGAGAAGTCGGCACCTTTGGCACAGGTGAGGCGATCGCCTCCGTTGAGTTTCCTGACCTGGCGATCGCCGTCAATCAGATTCTTGCTCCTGAACGCGAGATAGTTATGGGGGAGGAAGCATGACCCAAGCTAAGGCAAAATTCGCGACCTTTGAGGAATACCTCACCTACAGCGATGCAGCGCCGCTGGAGGGTCGCTATGAGTTAATCGATGGGGAGCTAATCGAGTTGCCGCCAGAATCAGAGCCGAACAACTGGATTGCAGACAACTTGCAGTTTTTGCTGGCGATCGCCCATCTCTTTCCCCGTCGGTTGATTAAGACCCATGCTCTAGAACTCCAAGTGCCTGTGCTGCAACCCAAAGACGCAGCTAATCGCTATCCCGACCTGGTGGTCCTGCGTCCCGAACATCTGGAGCTAACGCAACGACGGCTAACGATTACGCTGGAAATGCCCCCACCGCGCCTAGTAGTGGAAGTCCTCAGTCCTGGTAAAACAAACCGCGATCGCGATGATGTGCGAAAGCGGGCCCAGTATGCAGCAGTCGGTATTCCCGAATATTGGCTAATTGACCCGATCGCGCAGACGGTGACGGTGCTGTCGTTGGAAGGAACCGCCTATCGAGAAGTCGGTACCTTTGGCACAGGTGAGGCGATCGCCTCCGTTGAGTTTCCTGACCTGGCGATCGCCGTAGATCGGCTCTGGGAGGAGGGTTAGGGGGATTCACCCCTGATTTACCCAAGGTACTTGCATCAAGGTTTATTAACTTATTGGCATCAGACCAGCGCTAGCAGCTGCAATTTGTAAAAATGAATACAGAAATTTTTTCTGCTTTTTCTCGCTTAGACGCGGGAAGAGCGTTTCTGTGTTGATTTTTTCTGCACTGATTTTTCATTAAGCCGGAGTCTGAAACTATGTCCCTTTACCCGACCGACACGGCGCGGCTGACACTAGACCTAGAGCGGGCGATCGCCCAGGGTTGGAACCCAGTCTGTCGCATCACCTACAACCGGGATACGTGGGTCAATCTGCTGCAACCGCTCAGTGCCTACAGCTTCAATGAAGCCAAGCTGCTGTGCCAGGAGGCTTCTGGGAGCTGGGTGGCGTGGGTGCCGGATTATGGTGAGGTCGTGTTAGACCGGAGCGATTTCTACTGCTAGGGCGATCGCCGCTGAATCTGGTTTGAATCTGAATGCTTGAACCAGAGCCGTAGACCGTTACAAATACCAACGATGAACACCGACTCTGTGGACCCTGTAGTGGACTCTGTAATTGACTGGGATGAGCTATTCGAGTACCTGCCCGGAACGATGGTAGAACTCAAGGAAAAACCTGGCATTTTGTATCAAATTGAATCCTACGAAGCGCTGATGGTTCCCCCAATTTGGCTGGTGGGCGATCCGCGACCCCGCTATCCCAGCGATCTGCACATCGTCTCGCGGCGAGAGGTTCAGGTCTGTGAACTGGAGCCTCAGTCGGCGCTGGGCTAGATTTGCGCTGCCACGGCACATCGTCAATTTACTTTTTGTTATCTTTTATTACTTTATTTGTTTTACTCATTGCCTCGTTGCGTCGCGCCTGCGTTTTTCGGCCCGCAGTCGGGCAACCTGGGGATAGCCTATCCGGTTCGCTTTTTCTAGAGCCGATTTCGACCCTAAACTTCGACCAGTTCTGGTGCAGCGCTGGGCAGGTCGCTCCAATCATACTCAGACAATCGGGCGATCGCCCAGTCTAGCAGTTCCAGCCCTTGCTCCAGATTTTCGATGACGGCCAGCTTGCCGCGCAGCACCGCCGCATCAGGAAACCCCTTGGCATACCAGGTCATGTGCTTGCGGGCCTGACGAATGCCGCGATCGCCCTTATACTCCCACAGCATTTCCAAATGGTCGCGGGCACACTGCATCCGCTCCACCGGAGTCGGCGGCCGACGCACCTCGCCCGTTTTCAGGAAATGATCCACCTCGCCCACCAGAAACGGATAGCCCAGCGTTCCTCGCGAACACATCACGCCGTCTGCGCCCGTTTCCTCCAGGCAGCGCACCGCCGCCTCCACCGAAAAAATATCCCCGTTGGCAATCACCGGAATCGACAGCGCCGATTTCACCTTACCGATCCATTCCCAGCGGGCGGGGCCGTTGTAGCCTTGGGCGCGAGTGCGGCCGTGCAGCGTCAACATTTGTGCGCCCGCATCTTCCATCCGACGGGCAAATTCCACCGCGTTGATTTCCTGGTCGCTCCAGCCAATGCGCGTCTTCACCGTCACGGGCACGTTCACCGCCTGCACCACAGACCGCACAATTTCCGCCGCCAGTTCCGGCTGCCGCAGCAAGGAGGAGCCGCCGCCGTTTTTGGTGATTTTATTCACCGGGCAGCCCATGTTGATGTCTACGGTGTCTGCGCCTTCGTCTACGGCCTTTTGCGCGGCCTCAGCCAAAAAGTCGGGGCGACAGTCAAAAAGCTGAATGCTAATCGGGCGTTCGCTGGGGTCTACTTCCATGATTTTGGGAAGCTGCTTGACGTAGTGCAGCCCCGTCGCGTTCACCATTTCGGTGTACATCATGGAGTCGGGCGCATATCGCCGCACCAGCCGCCGAAACACCAGATCGGTCACGCCCGACAGCGGCGACTGCAACACGCGACTATTCACCTCAAAATTGCCGATCTTGAGCGGCGAGGCGAGGCGTTGCTGGAGTTCTGACGATAGCGTAATCATGGGCGGTTGACGAACGACTGAGAGGGCACTTTACCCAACGACGGGCGATCGCCCGACTTTTCCCATTATGGCAGGTGAATTGCGCCAACACGCCCTCACTCCGGCTGCTGCAACACCCGAATCACATAGGGAAAGTACCCGTTATTGCGGTGAGAGCCGATCCAGATTTCGTAGCGACCGGGGAGCCACTGTCCAGCGATGCCAGGGTTGAGGCTCAGGTAATTATCGTTGCACCAGCTTCCGCCCGGCCCTTTGACGACGAGGGTCGTGTCTTCGGCGCTTTGCACCTGGAGGCTGAGAAACTCAAAGGGAGCCGTGAGCGTCAAAATGTGGTCGGGCTGGGTGTCTACGAAGCCGAGGCAGGGCCCCGTGGCGGTTTCGGGGCGGCCGGCCACGTCGCTGGCTGGAAGGGGGCCGCCGCTGATGCCGCGAATCGTTTTGGGGCTGGGGTCTGCGCCAGGGGTGAGGGTGAGGTTTTCAAAAATCGTGCTGCCGCCAAACGGAGTGGGCGATCGCCGCTGGGTGCTGCGGGGAAACTGGGATGCAGGGCTGGGGGGCGCTGGCATGGACTGCACAGGCGCTTCAGGCCGTACCCCAGGGCTGGGGTATGCTGCGGGGGGTTCGACGGGCGCGGGTTCACCCGGCTCTGGCTCCTCCGTCGGAAACGGCACCGCAGGCTGCAACGGGTCGGACGGGGTGGGCTGAGCCTGGGCGATCGCCCTAGTAGCAGATCCCAAAGCGGCGATCGCCAGCGGCAGAGCCGTCGAAAACAAAACCCGACGCAACGTTGCAGAATGAGGCATGGCAATTTGAGCGTTGAACAGCAAACAGTCCAGGGGATCTAGGCAGGTGATCTAGGGTGAAGCGCAGGTCAGGCGCAGGTCAGGCAGCGGACTGGGCGATCGCCAGGGCTTGGTTCAGGCGGGCTTTGTCGATTTGCCGCTGATGCAGCAGCAGCCAGGATTGCACCAGGTCTGGCCCTTGCAGGTCGCCCGTCAGCGCCGCCCGCAGCGATTTCATCACCACGCCCTTTTTCACGCCCGCCGCCTGCACGCCCTGCTGAATCACGTCCTGCACGGTGTCTGGTGTAACAGCGGTCGTGTCTAGCGCCGTCAGGATGCCCTGAAGCGCCGTGCCCACGCTGGGCTGCTGAAGCTGCTGCGTAGCTGCGTCGGTAAAGCCCACATCCGGCACGAACAGGTAGCGGGTCATCTCCACTGCGTCGTTTAGCTTCACCAGGCTGGGGCCGACGAGGGCAGCGACTTGTTCCAGCCAGGGGCGATCGCCCGTCGGGTCAAACTCGTAGCCCGCCGCTTGCCACAGGGGAATCAGCAGGTCGGTCAGTTCACCGAGGGGCTTGTGATGCAGGTATTGGCTATTGATCCAGTTGAGCTTGTCCCAGTCAAACTTGGCTCCGGCCTTGTTGACTCGATCAAAGCTAAATTGTTTCGCCGCTTCTTCCAGGGTGAAAATCTCCGACATGCCCTCCGGCGGCGACCAGCCCAGCAGCGTCATGTAGTTGGCGATCGCCTCTGGCGTATAGCCCATTTCGCGAAAGTCGGAAATCGACGTAACCCCGTCTCGCTTCGACAGCTTTGCGCCCGCCTGGTTCAGGATCAGCGGCGTATGCCCAAATTCTGGCACGGACGCGCCCAGCGCTTCGTACAGCAGGATTTGCTTGGGCGTGTTGCCGATGTGGTCTTCGCCGCGAATGACGTGGCTAATGCCCATGTCGATGTCGTCCACCACCACGACGAAGTTGTAGAGCGGTGCGCCGATTTCCCCCGCCGCCGATGCGCGGGCAATCACCATATCGCCGCCCAAGTCGCGCCCCTTCCAGGTGACCATCCCGCGCACTAGATCAGTCCAGGAAATTTCCCGGTCGTCGTCGATTTTGAAGCGGATGACGGGCTGGCGACCCTCGGCGATGAAGGCGGCTTCCTGCTCTGGCGTTAGATCCCGATGGCGATTGTCGTATCGCGGCGCTTCGTTGCGGGACTTTTGGGCTTCGCGCATCGCGTCCAGTTCTGCGGGCGTGTCGTAGGCGCGATAGGCCAGCCCCTTGTCCAGCAATTCCTGAATTTTTTGGCGGTATAGCTCGGTGCGCTGGGTTTGAAAGACAGGCCCTTCGTCCCAGTTCAGCCCCAGCCATTTCAGCCCGTCGAGGATGTTGTCGGTAAACTCAGAGCGCGATCGCTCTAGGTCAGTATCTTCAATCCGCAGCACAAACCGGCCGCCATTGTGACGGGCAAAGAGCCAGTTAAACACGGCAGTACGAGCGGTGCCGATGTGGAGCTTTCCGGTGGGACTGGGCGCAATGCGAACTCGAACGGACATGTTGTAGGGGTTAGGGGTTAGGGATTGGGGGTTAGGTGAGCGACAGGAGATGGAGTGAGGGAATTGATGGCGATCGCCTCAGAGCCACCCGACGACGCACAGCAAACCAACCTTAAAGATTCTAGCGAGTCATGGAACTAGACACCGACTCGTTTACCAAACTCATTCAGAGGGGTTTAGTGATATGAATTGAGTGGCTTTACACAAGTTGCCTCAGGACATTGGGAATGCCGAAATCTGAAACACTGGATAAACGCTATCCTCATCTCAGCCGATTCCTGGCAATTCAAGGCTGGATAGAAATTGGCGCTGATGAGTACAGCACCTCCTTCGTTCGAGCGCTTGATCCCGGCGGCATAGTTTACGAAGGACAAGAAAGCTATGCCACGCTGGATGACGCGCTAGCAGATTTGAATCAGGGCGTAAAAGAGTATATGGAGGAACATAGCATCTAGCCATAAACCGCTCTGGACGCTACACCTGATGCAACCTGCCCAGCTTAGTCTGTCTTGCTTAACATAGAACGGGACCGACGGGGCTCGAACCCGCAACTTCCGCCGTGACAGGGCGGTGCTCTAACCGATTGAACTACGGTCCCTTGTGCTTTGTGCGACCTTTGAAAGACGCAATCTCTATTGTGTAGGTCTGGGAGCCTTTTGTCAAATGTTTTGAGAAACTTTTGGATATTTTTTGGAGAACAGGCTGAGGCTTGTTCCTAAGGCCCTTGTTCCGCCTGAATTTCCTGCACTTTTTCGGTGATGAATGCCGCCAGCCAATCCTTGACGCGGTGGGTGGCGCGGCAGTCATCTTCGTTGTAGCGCAAAATCGATTCGAGAAATGTGCGATCGCCCGTTTGCAGCCATTGTGCAT
Source organism: Thermoleptolyngbya oregonensis NK1-22 (assembly GCF_032705245.1). Classification (GTDB taxonomy): domain Bacteria; phylum Cyanobacteriota; class Cyanobacteriia; order Elainellales; family Elainellaceae; genus Thermoleptolyngbya; species Thermoleptolyngbya sichuanensis. The sequence goes on along the minus strand of NZ_CP053540.1, from coordinate 3,377,996 downwards.
ACCAGAAGATGGATTGTGCGCCGTTGGCCTCTGCATCGCGCCAGTTGAACCCCAGCCAGCGGGCGATCGCCTTCAGCGCGTAGCTCTCGACGGGCAGCAGCGCCACCTGCGTCACCCAGTCGTGCAAATCCACAAATCGGGTCAGCAAATCCTCCACGACCTCTGGAGCAGAGCCAAACAATTCTCCCAAACGGCGCACCGTCTGCACCTCGTAGGGGCAAAAATGAAAAATCGGTGCGTCAGGATAGCGCTGAAACAGTTCTATCAACTGGTTCCAGGCGAGACGCTCGTCCTCTGGGGTTTCCGCCAGCAGCGCGTAGAAGGTGTTGTGCCCCTGGCCCCGATCCACCACCAGCACGCCATGCAGATACACCACGTTTTGCTCTGGCGCGGACTCAATATCGAAATACAGTTCGACCTCCGCAGTGGGCAGACGGCGATGAGTGACCAGTTCCAGCAGCGCCCCATGAGACAGCGACGGATTCAGCAGCGCCTCCTGATTCAGCGTTGCCTGGGCCTGATGCACCAGCTTGTGCGCCACGGCCGGCCCAAAGCCAGGAAGCATTTCCAACTCCCGGACGGGCGTGGCCGCTAGCGCCTCCAGCGTGGTGATTTGCATTTGCTTGAGATAAACATAGCGGCTGGGCGTAACGCCGGGGAGCAGGGAGAGATGGCGATCGCCCGTCGCCAGGCCATAGCAGAAGCTATACCAGTGGCAGAGGTCGCAGCGGTTGTGGGCAATAAACACCTCTGGTTCCCGCTGGGCGATCAGCATTTCAGCGCAGGCGTAGAGAATTTCCTCCATGCGCGGCACGAGATCCACCAAATCCACTGCATAGGGGCCACGCTGCCGCAGCATCAGCCAGCTTGTGTCGCACCACGCACCCTGCACCGCCGCCAGCACGTAGGCATGAAACGCCGCCATCACCTGATAATCCAGCTTGGGGCGTTTGCCCAGGCGGATATCCGTCGGCACATACATCCAGTCGCCAAAAACCGACTCGCCCGGATGCCGCACCAGCAGATCAGGGCAACTCACCAGCATCACGCCATCGCGGTATTCCGTCAGCAGCACGCCGCGAGAAATGCGCTCTACCCCCTGCTGCATCAGCGCCAGCGTGGTCTCCGCGCCCGCCGCCCAGTTTGACCGGGGATAATCTGCTTCGTGAATCACCGCATCCTGCAAAATTTCGCGGCGGTGGGCCAGGCTGTCTTGCCGCAGCTTCAGCAGATAGTCGCTGGGCGCATCGCAATATTCCAGGTCGCCATAGCGGTCGAGGTAGGCGCGGCGATGGCAACGCTGAAAGCTAAACAGCAGTTCGTCCGTGAGCCAAATCGTACGCGGACTGAGAGTATGCAAACTGAGAGTATGCGGACTGAAATCCGCGTGAAGTGCAGCGGGTTCTCCCTGCTCTGGCAATATCAATTGCCTGCGATAGGGCCCTGACGGGCGATCGCCCCCATGTTGCCCCGCATGGTGCCCCGCATATTGTTCCGTGTGTGACTCGGTGCATTGCCCGATGCATTGCCCAGCCTGTTGCCCCGGATATTGCCCCGGATATTGCCCGGTATATTGCTTGGTATAGTCCTCGGCAGACGGTCGAAAACTCGCGTCAGATTTAACACTTTCAGGCATCGAAACCAGCGAGGCAGAGTATTCGCTCTCCGCCTCTGATCGTTCAAATCGCGGCGGATTAGCGGACACACTCCTCCAGGCTGAGCAAGCAAACCAGCGGTCGCTGCTTCAGCCTTGTGAAAACCTGGGAGTGGGGCGATCGACTCGATAGCATCATGCAGGATGGCCTGTGGGCAAGGCGCGACGAGCGCAAAAACAAAAGCTCCGATGGCAGACAGAAGATTCACCCAAACTGAAAAAAATCTCTAAAAAACCTCCGCCGCAGTCCGGCAGTTCTGAGAATTTTTTCCTATCTTCCATGACTCTACCCTGATCTGGAAAAATCTGCATCAAAAATCCGCATCGCGTTTGCCAGCAACCCTTAGGCCGCAGCCAGAAGCGAATCACTGCACCACTCTTCACCACTCTTCAGCACGATAGAACCGCTCCGCCCAATCGCCCACCTGCGCTCGAATAAACGCAATTTCTTCAGCCGAAAGCTTTTCCTTCCAGGCGTAGGCATTGGCTTTGCTGTTGCGCTTGAGGGCAAACAGCGACGGCTCCACCGAGGGATTTTTTTCGTTGCTATAGTCTGTAATTTTGCGCTGCACGGTGTCGCTAAAATCCAGCCCCAATTGGTCAAAGATTTGCTGAAAGCCCGCCAGCGGCTCTAGCGACAGGTCTTCGTGCCGCACGAACTGCCAGTGGGGAAACTGCTCCCGGTAGGTGGCGATGCGATAGTGAATCAGCTTCCACAGCAGCGCCGCGTGTTCCAGAATCGACCGCCCGTGCCCGCCACCAGGTACTTCGTCTCCGGCGACGAATTCCTCAATTTCGGCGGCAAAGGGATGCAGATGATCCCGCATCAGCAGTGGCTGGTCGAGAAAATGGCGGAAGTTGTGGAACCAGCCCGCTTTTTTCAGGCTGTAGGCAAAGGCAGCGGGATGGCGAATCATCACCACCACGTCCATGTTAAAGCGGGTTGCCAGCCAGTCGGCAGAGAAGAGGGCGATCGGGTCTTTCAGCAGAGGACGACGGCCCGCCGCACGGCTTTTGGCAAAAAACGCGCGATCGCCCCGCACTTTGCGGCGATATTCTGCATCATTCACCAGCTTCCAACTGGGAATCAGGTTGTATTGCAGCCGCACCGTTTTCTCAAAAAAACGCCGATATTGAGCCTCGTTGTCGGCGCAGATGTATTGAAACCAATAGTCCCACTGTGCGCCGCAAAAGCCCAGGTTGTGATCCAGGTGAAACGGCTCGTGAATATAGGCGACTTGGGGCGATGCGCCGATCATCCGCCCTACCCAGGTCGAGCCAGAGCGATGGGAACCCGTCACCAGAATTGGTTTTGGCAAGACTTTGCCCATAGCGCTATGCACTGGCGGTACGGGCTATTGCTCGATGGCAGAACGACCCTGCCGCCCCAGCCGCACAATGACAAAGTGCCCAAAGTAAATTAGATAAATCACCAGCCCGACAATGCCCAAAAAGCCCAAGAAAGGCGGGCGATAGTTGGCATGGAGGACATCTTTGTAAATCAGCGGGGCTTCGCGCCACACCTGGCAAAAGGACGTTGGGTAGCTTGCGTCCGAAAAGGCACATTGCAAAAAGGGAATCGTGGCGATCGCCCCCAGCGTACTGTAGATCGTCAGCGCCCAGCGCCAGGCACTAAACACAAACTTAAGCGGGCTAGAGCGCTGGTCGTCAATTTCCTCATTCAGGTCAACCCAGAACCACAGCCCAACGGGAATCAAAATCCGCGCCAAAAACGATGCCAGAAAGCCGATCTTCAAATCGCCAATCAGCAGATAAACCGTAATCGCCAGCAGGCTGGAAACGCGCCAGTAAATAATCAGCAGCCGCTGCATGGCTTCAGCCTGCTTCACCGTTGCCCAGATCAGCAAAATTAGCGGCAGCAGCACTGCAAACAGCACCGCCAAACGATAGTCCATCCAAACTAGAGAGCGCAGAAGATCGGGAGACATGAGTCCAAGGGTGGAAATGATTGGAAATGAGTTGCAACGTACAGAGGGACTGGGGTCAAACCCTGTTTTAGCCGAAGAACCTCTAAGAGGATGTTTGAAAAGTCCTACTGTTTGTAGCAAAGCGTGCAAGATCCCCCTAAATCCCCCTGAAAAAGGGGGACTTTAAGGCGGTTTCCCCCCTTTTTAAGGGGGGTTAGGGGGGATCTCTGAGTGCTTAACATTACAGGCGATACCTTTTCAAACATTCTCTAAGAGCCTTATCCAGTGTAAGACCTTACTGGCCTTGTCCCGCAGATTTCTGCCGTAGCTCACGGCACGTCGGCAAGAATCGTGGGCAAGAATCGTATTGCTGATGCAGAAGGTTGGTCTGACGACTGCTAAGAGGGCTGCTAAATTGTAGCCAGACTTGTGTAACCAGACTTATAGCTGAATCTAGGGCGTGCTTTAAAACCCTTTGATACCCCCTAGTACATCACGGGCGGAGTTGCCGCAACTGCCTACGGAGAACCCAGAACCACTCAAGACTTAGACGTAGTGTTGAATTTGAACCCGGATTTGAATCCCGCAGATTTGACACAACTGATTTCAGCGTTGGAAGCAGCAGGTTTTTATGTGCCAGGAGTGGAAGAAGTCCTAGCCGGACAATCCGCGCACGTTGCAGATCATTCATCAGGAAACCATCCTCCAGGCTGATCTAGTGCTATTTGGCACGGATGCGTTTGATATGGAAAAGTTTCGGCGGCGGCGACTGTCGATTCCCAGTCGGGGCGACTTTTACTTTGCGTCTCCAGAAGATTTGATTTTGAGCAAGCTGCAATGGCGGCAATCTAGCCAGTCAGAAAAGCAGTGGCGAGACATTTTAGGAATCTTGAAAACCCAGACGGATCAGCTTGACATCGCCTACTTGCAACATTGGTCTGCCCAATTGGGGGTTGCGGCTGATCTAGAACAAGCGTTTCAGGAATCGGGTTTGATTTGGGGATAAGACATACGCAGTTGGGGAATTTCTCACGGGCGTATTCCGCAAGAAATCGCCCAAAACCCAGAAAACTTAATCGCAAGTGCGTAAATCCCAAGGGATTGGGGTGTAGAGACGAGGGTTAGGACAGACGACAGCAGCATTACTTGTATTCGATCAGGGCGTTGCGGCGGCCCAGCAGGCGATTGGCGTGAAATTGCAGCACGCCTGCCAGCCCAGGAAACTTGCCCAGAACGCAGGATGCGGCATAGGGCAGCGCATCGGAGGCTTTGTAGCCCTGCTGCTTGAAATAGCGGTAGATGCGGTAGGTCATGAGCGGATAGCCTAGCAGCAGCAGCAGGCTGAGGCCCTTAGTTAACGGTGCAAGGGCGATCGCCCCCAGGGGAATTCCCAATCCCCACAGCCAGATGCTCCGCGTTTCCTTGACCCAGTGCCGCTCAGGCGGGGCCCCGTGCAGCCAAGAGCCTTCGGCGTAGGCGTGGCCGGCCCGCTTGGTGCGCTTCCACCACTGAGCAAAGCGCGTCATGTTGGCATCGTGTAGCGTCATCTCGGCATCCAGGCGGAAGATTTTCCAGCCCTGCTGCCGCAGCCGCACGCAGAGTTCTGGCTCCTCTCCCGCAATCAGCGCAGGGTTATAGCCCCCCACCTGCTGCACCGCCGCCACCCGCATCAGCGCATCGCCGCCGCAGGCCTTGGCCTCGCCCACAGGCGTATTCCACTCCATGTCACAGAGGCGGTTGTACAGCGTGGCATCCGGGAAGCGCTCCCGCCGCCGCCCGCAGACCACTGCCCAGTCGGGATGGTCGCGCAGGGCTTGGGTGGCCTGCTCTATCCAGCCAGAGACAATTTCGCAGTCGCCATCGACAAACTGCACAAACTCCGCCTGGGGCAGCAGTTCCAGCAGTCGAGCAAATCCGGCATTGCGGGCGCGGGCGGCGGTGAAGGGAATCGACAGATCCAGCACGACCACCTCTGCACCGAGCGATCGCGCTAGCTCCACGCTCCCGTCTGTGGAGCCAGAATCGACGTAGACCACCTGCGCTGCCCGACCCACCACCGACGAGAGACATTGCCGCAGGCGATCGCCCTCGTTGCGCCCAATTGCAACAACTCCCACGCTGTCCATCGAGTTGCCCTCTGAGTTGCCCTTTGTTGCTCTCTGTTGATCTCTTCGTGCCCTTTCGGTGCCCTCTAGCGCCCTTCTAGCGCTCTTTCAGTGCCCTCTTAGAACCCTTGTAGTGCCCTTTACATTAAGCAAGCACTGCTGTACAGACACTTCCATCGCTAGATTACCCAGTTTCTAGGGCAACCCCGCAATGAGATAACGCTTCAAGACAACTCAATCCCTGGCCAAGCCCTAGAGCGGCGGGTTATTGCGATGCCCCAGCACTTGCGACTTTAGCTCGTTGAAATCGTTGACCAGTTCCTTCCGATTCGAGGCCCGCAGCAAATAGCGATAGACAAACCACGCCGTATAGCCCAGCCCAATCAGCTCAAAGGTAGGAGCCAGCAGGGGAATATCGTTGACCGACCGCAGAATCGCCAGCACCAGCCGCACCGCAATCAGCGCTGCCAGCAGCAGACCAATGGTGACAAAGGGGCTTTTGTATTGCCCAAAAAACTCAGATAGGTATTTGGGCAGGTCAGCAACGAATTCTGTTGCTTTGTCCACGTACTCACGCCACTCTTCGCCCGTGTTTTCCTCGGTGCCGAAGGAAGTCAGCTTTCCAGTGTCCTCGGCGTTGATAAAGTCAGGGGTGTTAATTTCGTTTTTGACTTCAGGTTCCATAACCGTTCCTTATTACAACAACAATCGGGTGACAGCAATCTGAGGTTTTGCGATCTGGGGTTTTGCGATTGGATACTGTTGAACCGTGTTCAGACCAGACAGCGCTTGCCAAGATGATAGTCTAACGAACTGCTGTCCTCTGGCAACAACGATTTGTAACTCCTTTTGTAGCTCCTCTTGTCAGTACTCCTGTAAGTACTCCTGTAAGTACTCCTATCACTACTCCTGTACTTCTCGCCCTGCAATCTCCGTCTAGAACGACAGAAACCTTGCAGGAAAAGACATTTAGATTTTTTCAAAAAAAATCTTATCTTTAGATTCCATTTGACACTAAAGCAGACCTTGAGAAAATGCAAGACTACCTTCCTGTCTTGTCGAACAACCTGAGTCTTGCAGGACAAGCGCAAGAGAGGGAGAGCGATTGGCGATCAAAGAGTTGACAAATCTTTAGTTGACAAATCTTTAACTTGGGACGGCGACTCCCATGCTTCCTGATGCTCTCGTTCTCAGGCTTCTCCGTATTTGGGGTAGTCTCCCTCGCTGCATTTTAGACAGACACGCGATAAGCTGAGGGCGTTTGGTGTGGGTGTGTTTGGGTTGCATTTTGGTAGGCAGGCTGACGATGGACATTCAGCATATTCACTTCTATGTAGGCCATGCGGGGGAATGGCGCGAGTGGTTGATCGAGCGGTTGGGCTTTTTGCCTGTGGCGACGGCCCGCAGCCGCGAAACCTGGACAGAAATCGTGCGCTGTGGAGGGGTGTGGATAGCGGTATCCTCAGCCCGAACCCGCAGTAGCCCAGTGGCGCGTTATCTCGATCAGCACCCGCCCGGAGTCGCGGACTTGGCGTTTGGGGTGAGCAATGTGGCGGCGGTCATGACCCAGGCGATCGCCGCTGGGGCAACTGTCTTGCAGCCCGTCACAGAAGAAGACCTGCTCAACGGCACCCTGCGCTGGGGGGCGATCGCCGGATGGCAAGATCTGCGTCACACGCTGCTGGACTGGTCGGGGCAGGCGGCAGTCCCCATCTGGGCCACCTTGCCCGATTTAGAAACGCTGGACTTTTGGGAGCCGGGAGCCATGTCGCCCCACTGCGCTGGTTTTTTTGAACAAATCGACCATGCAGTGCTGAATGTGGCCGCGGGCAACCTGGAGCCAGCCACCCTCTGGTATGAACAGGTGCTAGGGCTGCGGCGACAGCAGGGCTTCACCATTCAGACCGAGCGTTCGGGCCTGTGCAGTCGCGTGTTGGGGCATCCTGGCGGCACGGTGCAACTGCCGATCAATGAACCCGCCTCGCCCAACTCGCAAATTCAGGAATTTCTCGATATCAACCGGGGCGCAGGGATTCAGCATGTTGCGCTGCGGACGCGGGATGCCCTGGGGGCGATCGCCCAGTTGCGCCAGCGCGGGGTCGAGTTTCTCGATGTGCCGCTGGAATACTATACCCAACTGCGGCAGCGTGAGGGTTTTTCGCTGTCGGAGGAGGCCTGGCGGGCGATCGCCCAGCAGCAAATCCTGGTTGATTGGGCCGCCCACGAACCGAACGCCATGCTGCTCCAGGCGTTTACCCAGCCCATCTTTCCGCAGCCGACTTTTTTCCTGGAAGTAATTGAACGCCGCGCCTACTGGGCTGGTCAGCAGCAGCGCCTCCCTAACGGCTTTGGCGAGGGCAATTTTCAAGCCCTGTTTCGCGCAATGGAGCGAGAGCAGCAGAAGCGGGGGAGTCTGGGGTAAAGAGAGGCATCCCGCTGCATGGCTGTTGCGGCCCCCACCCTGCTGCTCCTACTGCCCCAGTTACACAGGCGTTGCCGAGGAATGCCGCCGTTCCTGTCGCATCAGCAGATAGCCCACCACCAGCCAGAAAATCAGCAGTCCAGCCGTTAGCAGCAGCACAGGAACCAGTCCCCAGCTATTCACCAGGGCCGGAGCCGCAGCGGTAAATAGGCCGCCGCCCACGATGGGTTCAAAGAACAACTGCTTATAGGCGAAGCTTTCAAATGCGCCGGTGCTGTTGTCGGGGTCTACCATTCGCAGAAGCAAAATGCCCGTTGCGGTCACGCCCATCGACTGGCCCATGTCGCCGATGCCTTTTTCAAACCAATGTTGCGAAAACAGGCGCGGAGCCAGCCACAGGAAGATGAGTACGTTCCACAAAATGCCCAGGATGCTGAGCGTCAGAAACACACTCAGGTTGCCGCCGATTACCCGCAGCGAGATGGAGGCGATCGCCGCAATCACGACCACATCCAGCGCCACGCCTGCAATATTCTGAATCATCGGGCGAATGACCAGCGCCCCCAGCCCCAGCCGATTCAGAATGGACTGAGTGATAATGCCGCCCACCAGCGCCAGCGGAAACAGCGGCACAAACGGCATCACCACAAAGCCCGTCTGTCCCCAGGTGACAGACTCAATCCACTTCAGCGCCTCTAGCAAGAGCCAGCCAAGGGCGATCGCCATGCCGACGATGCCAAAGTTGATCGACAGCGGATCGACCAGCAGATTTCGCAGCAGCCGCGCCCGCTGCTGGCGCAGTTCCGGCGTTTCGGCCACCACGTTCAGGTCGGGAATTTCCTCTGGCTCGATGGCGTTGCGGTTAATCGAAGCGACATAGCCCTTGCGCCGCCCCCAGTCGGCCAGCGCCGTGCCCAGCACAATACCCGACACAATGCCCACCGTCGCCAGACCAATCGCCAGATCTGCGCCATCGGCATATCCCAGATTGTTCAGCGTTTCTGCCATACCACCCGCTGTGCCGTGGCCGCCCTCAAAGGCGATTTCGATCAAGCAGGAGGCGATCGGGTTTGCCCCAAACACCGGCCCCAAAATCAGCAGCGTGGCCAAAATGCCGACGACATATTGCCCCCAGGCAAGGGTCTGCCCAAACACCACCTGAGGTGCAGCTTTGCGCCAGATGTCGCGTGGCGGCGGAATCGTCTCACCGAGAAATAGCGCGGCAAAGACGATGTTGATAAACACACCGGGAGCCTGCGACCAGACAGTGCGGACATTTTCGGAAAACAGACCGCCCGCCAGCAGCGACTCTTCGCCGCCAATGGCCGTGGCGATCGCCCCCAATACCTGCGGCCCCAGCAGCAGCGCCAGCACCCCCGCAATGATCGACGCAGGCAAATAAAGCCGTTGAAAAAAGCGAATTTTATGCTTCAAATAGCGCCCCGCCAGCAGCAATATCGCCAGCAGCACAAAGGCAAATAAGACCGTTCGTAAATTAAACACGATTTCTCCCAGCCCTTACGGCAGATGACCAACCCGCCCGTCAACCCATTTGCAGCGCTGCAAGTTTTTGGAGACAGGCGGATGACAACTTGATTGCTATATAGCCTTTTATTAAGGCAGCAAGCCGTAACTCAGGGCACAGGTTTGATAGGAAGTGTTACAGAGGACGGGAAACAGGAGAACGTGGAACCAGCGTGAGGCGGATTTTGGATTTTGGATTGGCAAGTTTGGATTGGCAAGTTTGGATTGGCAAGTTTGGATTGGCAAGTTTGGATTACCGGGCAAACCGCTGCGGGGCTTTTCGCAATGTTTGGGAACCCTGGAGCCTGAAGCAGCGCCAGCCCCTAGAAATTCCGCGTCACCCACTGCTGAAACTCCAGGTCTGTCCCAAAGATCAGACTGGGGCACTGGGTCGCCCGCACGCTGCGGTGAGTGATGATATTGGCCTTGGGAATCCCGTAGGCATCCAGCAAAAACCGGATCAGCGTGATGCTGGCCTTTTCCTGGGCGGGCGTGAAGCCCTTCTGCGCGGGCGTGGCCTCGTGTTCAACGCCGATAGAGCGATCATTCACATCCTTATTGCCCGCATGAAAGGCGCAATAGTCATCCTGCACCATCTGAATAATTTCGCCAGAGCGGTCGATGATGTAGTGCGCCGACACCTGCGAGGTCGAGCTTTGGAACGTGTTGATGGCGCTCTGCACCGGAGCCACCGTGTTGTGAAACACAATGGTATTAATTTTGAACCCTTCACGGCGAGCGCGATAGTTGGACGGGTGCGCCGGGATAAACGTCACCTGGGGTTTGGGCATTCCGCCAGAGCCGCCGCCTTCGTGGCCGGTTCCGGGCTTGGGCTGGGGTTCTGGCCCCGGCACGCCGACCGCCACCACCATGCCCCCCGGCGCATCGTCACGCTTAAACCACTCATGCATTGGGCGAATATTGAGTTCCTTTTCGCCATTAGCGCGGGGCTTTTTGAAGATTCGCTCAAGGTAGTAGCCACCTTCCATCAGATAAATGGCAGAGTCGGTTTCTTTGATCCAGGTTGCCATGCGGGTTGTCTCCTAGCGTTGCACCGATTTTGGATTTTAGATTTTGGATTTTTCGTTCTTCGTTCTTCGTTCTTCCTTCTTCGCTCTTCCTTCAAATCCAAAATCGAGAACTAACATAGTCTGCCCAGAGTGACAATAGTCTACCTAGAATGACGAACCGGGCTGTTTGAGAAATTCGACTTCTTCTGGTGTGGAGCGTCGCCCCAGAATGTGATTGCGATGGGGAAAGCGGCCGAAGCGCTGGATTACGTCACGGTGGCGCAGGGCATAGTCATAGGGGTCGTGCAGTTCGGGGGCGATCGCCGCCAGTTTTTGCATCAAGTCTACACACTGCTGCTGGTGCGCCAGGTTTTCGCTATGTTCCAGCGGTAGGTAGAGAAATAGCCGTTCCAGCGGATTCAGCGCCTGATCTAGCCCACGGGCGATCGCCCCCTGGCTCACCTCCAGTGCTTTTGCGTCCGTGGCAAAGGCTTTGGGCGTGTTGCGAAAGATATTGCGCGGAATCTGATCTAGCAGCAGCACCAGCGCCAGACAGGAACGCGGTTCCCCCTGCCACTCGTCCAAGTCGCCCCTAGCGGCCTGCTCGTAGAGCGCCAGGAAGCGATCGCGCATCCGTTCGTCTGTTTTGGGGTTTTTGGTAAACCACAGCTTGCGACGCTGCTCGTAGCTGCGGTCTGTTTCGTCGGGCGCACCAAACCAGAAGTCCAGAAGGTCGTTGGGTGAAGGAGGCATGTTACGTCAAGGAGCGCTAAGGTTTAAGCGTTTTGGAACACGGTAGGGCGATCGCCCCCGAAGGAACGTCTACATCAGGTAGGATCTGCGCTGAGTGACGCGGGCAGTTCCCAAATCCGAGCGGTGCCGTCTGCCCCGGCGGAGGCTAGCCATTTGCCATCGGGACGAAAGCTAACACTCCAAACTGCACGGCGATGTCCCTCAAAGGTTTCCACCAGTCCACCATTTCGGTTCCAGAGGCGAACCGTGCCATCGGCGCTGGCGGTGGCCAGATGCGCCTGATCTGGGCTAAAGGCAACGTCCCACACGGCGCGTCGATTGTCCCCAAAGATGGCGAGCGATCGCCCGGTCAGGTTCCACAATCGAGCCGTGCCGTCGCCTCCGGCGGTGGCGAGGCGCTGGCCGTCGGGGCTAAAGGCAACACTCCACACGGCGCGATCGTGCCCGCGAAATACTGCCAGTTGGCGACCCGTTAAAGTCCACAGCCTAGCTGTACCATCGGCTCCGGCCGTGGCGAGGCGCTGACCGTCGGGGCTAAAGGCAACACTCCACACGGCGCGGTTGTGTCCCCGAAACACGACCAACTCCCGCCCCTCCAAATCCCACAGGCGGGCTGTGCCGTCGGTGCTGGCGGTGGCGAGGTGCTGACCGTCGGGGCTAAAGGCGACATCCCACACCGCGCGATCGCCCGCTGAAATTACCGTCAGTTCGTCGCCCTCTAGGGCCCACAGGCGGGCTGTGCCGTCGGCTCCGGCGGTGGCGAGGCGCTGACCATCCGGGCTAAACACCACGTTCCACACCGCGCGTTCGTGGCCCACCAGTTGGTCTAGCTCATGACCTGCATCGTCCCACAGGCGAGCCGTGCCGTCGGCTCCGGCCGTGGCGATTTGCTCTCCATCTGGGCTGAACGCCACGCTCCACACCGCGCGTTGATGTCCCTGTAGCACCCTGATCTGATGTTCTGGCGGTTCTGGCGTTTTGGGAAAAGCTGAACGGGAGTCGGGCGATCGCCCCTGCGTTTCTGGGGTCGAAGGGGCTGATCCAGGGGCAGGCAAATTTGGGCTGGGGAGTGTCGCCACAGGAACAGCAGCGGGACGCGCCAAGTCCGCCAGCATGAGGCGATCGCCCTGTTTACTTGGCATTGTCTTACTTGGCACCGTTTTACTTGGCATTGTCTTACTTGGCGTTACAGAGCGGCCTGCCTTTGGAAACTTCGGCGGCTGCCAGACCTGAAACACCTGCTGCCAGCGATCGCCCGCTTCCTTCCAAAAAGCATCGGCTGTCTCTTCGGCTGTCTCTATTGATCTGGAACCCATCGTTGATCTGGAACCCATCACAATCTCTGCTGCACGCCCTGCTGCACGCTCTACTGCAACCTGTGGGGTAATTAGCGCCGGAGCCATCTGGGATTGTTGCTCTAGCAATAGTCGAGATCCCTGGCTCTCGTCTGGTGCAAAGGCGCTGCCATACAATAGCCATCCGCCCAAGAGCCAAGCGCCAAGAACTATGGCAACTTGGGCCACCCGCTGGCGGTGTCGCTTGGAACCCAAACCATTCATCTAGCGAAGGGCGATCGCGCAGCCGGGGCCATCTGTAAAACCATGACACAAAACCATGACACGCCTGACCAGGACAAGCCTGACTATACTGGCTGCCCCGTCCGAAAATAACGATCGCTTGACTACATATTTTGCTATTGCGTTTTTTGCTATTGCGTTTTGTCACTGCGTTTTGCCGTCGCTCATCCAATCGATCCAGGACAGCGGCAGACGATAGCAGCAAGAGAATGGGCAGGCAGTTTTTCTAACGGCATTTTCTAATAGAAAAGCGGGCATTGACTGCTCTAAACGCTGCCAAAACCCGCCGTTCAAAAAGAATGCGTGTCTCACGGTCGTTCGCATCGGTTGCAGGCACACAGGTTGTAAGCATATAGGCTGCGAGCACATAGGGCACAACCAAATGCCACCCTGCCGTATGAACCTCCACCGATGGGCCGCACTCCCTATGTACAAATGCAGACACTCACCGTGCCGACACTTACAGTACCGACATTCACCGCGCAGACATTTGCCATGTGAACATTGGCATTCGCTGTGTCAACATTAGTAGTAAATCTTACCACCGCCCCACTTAGCGCCCACCACCTTGGGCTGAATCAGGATGTGACCCGCAATCACCTTCAGGTCGTCCTGCGTCAGGTTCCGCATCTTGGGGAAGATGTCGGTACTCTTGGTGCTGGGATGCAGTTCCGAAATTTCGGTCTGTCCGTCATAGGTGGTGGGATTGTTCATGTAATCCACCAGGGCTTCGATGTTGGTGCGCGGGGGCGTTGCCAGCGCCAGGGTTTCGGGATCTAGCCCCACGTTAGGGTCGGTTTTGGTGATGCCGCCGACGTGACACTGACCACAGGCGTAGTTAAACAGGCGCTTGCCGTCTGCAACCTGCTTTTGCGTGAGCGTGATCGTGTCTCCTGCCGCATTGAGAGGCACCGTGCGCGTCGCAGCGTCGAGTTCAGCGGCGATCGCAGCCCCACCGACAACCTGGAAGATAAAAAGGGCTATCCCCACAACTAGCCAGACGTATCTCTTAAGCACAGAAATCGTTCTCCTTCCATCCAAGAACATCAATATAAATTGAGACAGCTACAGACCCAACTCCATCCTGACCCGGTGTGGTGGCTCAGTCCGCGATGGCTAAGCATGAACCCCAAACAGGACAGAACTGCAACCTGGTGAAGCTGCCAAAAATGGCTCAGATACCTGCAAATTAAATTGAATTCAGATATCGGCAGCTCAACACAGCATCCGGCAACCTGACCCAACTCTTCTCGCCCCACCACAGGGTTTTCCAGCCGCAGCCTTAAATGAGAGGAATTGTTAAGGTATGTCAGGCAATCCTAATTCTTTATCATGCCATCGATTGAGACTCTTTATGAAGGGACTCTGGAGATTGTGACGAGATTCTGGAAGGATTGTGTGGAGCAATGTGGAGCAACGTGGAGCAATATTCTGGGGCGATCGCCCAAGCCGTGCGTCAGGCCTGCCTTCTCTAGGCGAGAATGGGAATACTCCTAAAGGGATTTGCGATTTGTCCAGCCCCCATCCAGCAAGCCGGAGTCAAGACAAACCATGAGAACCGTGTTGATTGTGGACGACAGCCAAACCCTGCGGCAAATGCTTTTGGAACTGCTTCAGGGCAACGGACTCCAAGTCATGGAGGCAACCAACGGCATCGAGGCCAAGGCGATGATCCAATCCAACGCCCCAGATCTGGTCATCACTGACCTGATCATGCCGGAGATGAACGGCTACGAACTTTGTCGCTGGATCAAGAACGACCCCGCTGCTCAAAAAATTCCCGTCCTCATCTGCTCGACAAAAAGCGAAGAATTTGACCGCTATTGGGGCATGAAGCAGGGCGCAGATGCTTATATCACCAAGCCCTTTCACCCGCCAGAACTGCTGAAGACCGTCAAGCAACTGCTCCAGAGCCACCGCTAGGGATAACCATTGCTTGCTGAAAACATCACCGGGGTTCAAAGCAATAAATCTTGTCCACGTCAAATTCTGCCAGGGTATTCGGACGCGCCAAAAGGGTCTATGCTGCTTAGCAAGTCTGGTGCTGTCTATACGTCCCTCAAAAACATAGACCTGTGAGCTACAGGAATCCCGTTCCCACCGTAGATATCATTATTGAACTCATGGATCGGCCCTACCGACCCATTGTGCTAATCGAGCGGCTAAACCCACCCTTTGGCTGGGCCCTGCCGGGGGGATTTGTGGACTATGGCGAGTCGGTGGAGGATGCTGCCGAGCGCGAGGCCGCTGAGGAAACTGGGCTACAAGTCAAGCTAACGGAGCAGTTTCAGGTTTATTCCGACCCGCAGCGAGACCCCCGGTTGCACACCCTCAGCGTTGTGTTTTTGGCAACGGCCAAGGGCGACCCCTTTGCGGGCGACGATGCCAAAAATCTGGGCGTGTTTGAGATTTGGGATTTGCCCAGCAATTTGTGCTTTGACCATGACCGGATCTTGCGGGATTATCGCTATTTTCGGGAGCATGGGCTGCGGCCAAAGCTGGTATAAAACCTGAGATAAACGTGAGATCAATCTCAGAATTAATATGAGGTGAGGAGGAGATATGCGGGAAGTGATTCGGACGGAGGCGGCTCCGGCTCCGGTGGGGCCCTACAGTCAGGCGATCGCCGCTCAGGGACGATTGGTGTTTGTGGCGGGGCAGATCCCGCTGCATCCCGAAACGGGGGCGATCGTGGGCGAAGATGTCGCCACCCAGACAGAGCAAGTGCTGGCCAATCTTGAAGCAATTTTGAAAGCTGCGGGCGCAACCTTTGCCGATGTGGTCAAGACCACGGTTTTCTTGGCCGACATGAATGACTTTGTGGCTATGAACGGTGTGTATACCCGCGTTTTTGATGAAGCGACGGCCCCAGCGAGGGCCTGTGTGCAGGTAGCGCGGCTGCCCAAGGACGTGCGTGTAGAGATTGAGTGCATTGCCGTTGTGCCCGCCTGAAGAGAAGGGAGTAGAAGGGCGGGGGCAAATTCGCAAAATTGACACCTGACGGTTCGGTTCACCCACCTCCCCCTGTCCCAACAGGATTGTTACAGTATTAATCAATAACCACTGTCTGAGCGAGGTTACTGCTGTGAACAATGCGTCTAACAAAATCTCAGAGCTGTTTGGCGATGGTGCAGAATCGGGAAATTTGCTCTGGCAGTATGTCCAATCCATGAGTCCTGAGACGGTCGCTCAGCTCTCCAAGCCTGGCTCTCAGGAAGTGTTTCAGGTCATGGAACGCAACATTATCGGACTGCTGGGTGGCTTGCCCTCTGAGCATTTTGACGTGTCGATTACGACCAGCCGCGAGAATCTGGGTCGCCTGCTGGCTTCGGCGATGATGAGCGGCTACTTTCTCCGCAACGCTGAGCAGCGCATGGCGTTTGAGCGATCGCTCCAGGATGTGCCCGAAGTTGGTTAGGTGCGTCTGTGAGTCAAGGTTCGGATTTTAACTCCTGTTTTCTGGGTTCTAGCTCGGTCGATCCGGTGGGTCGGTCGAGCTTTCACTTTGCAGCGGCGGCTGAAGGGGCCGTGACGGCTGAAGGGGCAACGGCGGCTGAAGAAAATGCAGCCTGTTGGGATATTGCGGAATTGCGGCGATCGCTCTTGCGCTGGTATGGGGCCCAAGGTCGCGACCTGCCCTGGCGACGCAGCCGCGACCCCTACGCCATCTGGATTTCGGAGATCATGCTCCAGCAAACCCAGGTGAAAACGGTGATTCCCTACTACGAGCGCTGGCTGGCGCAGTTTCCTACCGTGACCGCACTGGCCGCCGCCGACCAAACTCAAGTCCTCAAAGCCTGGGAAGGGCTGGGATACTATGCCCGTGCCCGCAATCTGCATCGCGCTGCCCAGGTGATCGTTGAGCAACATGGCGGCCAGTTTCCCGCCGATCTGGCCGCAGCGCTCACCCTCCCCGGCATCGGGCGCACCACCGCTGGGGGCATCCTCAGTGCCGCATTTAACCAACCCGTGCCCATTTTGGATGGTAATGTGAAGCGAGTGCTAGCGCGACTGCTGGCAGTAGTAGTGCCGCCCAATCGCGCTCTGGCTGCACTCTGGAAAGCGTCGGAAACGCTCCTCGATCCGCAGCGTCCACGAGATTTTAACCAAGCGCTGATGGATCTGGGTGCGACCTGCTGCACGCCGCGCAACCCCGCCTGCCTGATCTGTCCCTGGCAACCCCACTGTCTTGCCCATCAGCGAAATATGCAGAACGAATTGCCCATTGCCGAAACTCGCGCCCCGCTGCCCCACAAGCAAATCGGCGTGGCCGTCATCTGGAACGAGCAGGGACACATCCTGATCGATCGGCGCAAGCCCGAAGGACTGCTGGGCGGGCTATGGGAATTTCCAGGCGGCAAGATCGAGCCGGGCGAAACGGTGCAAGACTGTATCCGCCGCGAAATTCAGGAAGAGTTGGGGATTGAAATTGAAGTGGGCGATCGCCTGATTGTCATCGACCACGCCTACACCCACTTCCGCGTCACGCTAAATGTCTATCACTGCCGCCACCTCAGCGGCGACCCCCAGCCCATCGAGTGCGACGAGGTGCGCTGGGTCACAGCGGCAGAGCTAGACCAGTTTCCTTTTCCCAAGGCGAACCTGCAAATCATCGCGGCTATCCGAGCAGCAAGCACTTAGGGATCTAAGGACTCTGAGGAATCTGAACAGGAATCTGAATTTTTAGCAAAAGCTTCAGCGGCACGCACAGTCGGATTGAGTGCCGAATCTTTTCTGTTTCTCTAAGGCTGAATTTCTCTGAGTCTGAATTTCTCTGGGACTGATTTCTCTGAGCCTGAATTATTTCGCGACCTGCGGTTCTAGCGACGGGGGGGCAGGGGAATCGGTGGTCTTGCCGTTGTTCAGCGCCCCATCCAGCAGCGGCGTGTCCTTCTGGAACACGGGCAGATCGAACCAGAAGGTTGTCCCCACGCCGACTTCGCTCACCAGATGCACGCGGCTATGATGCTTTTCGATGATATTCCGCACGATAGACAGCCCCAGCCCTGTGCCCTCCAGCGTGTGAACCCGGTTCTCTACCCGGAAGAAGCGGTCGAAGATGCAGGCCTGATCTTCAGCGTCGATGCCAATGCCCGTATCCGAAACCTCCACGCGCACGCAGGTCGCCAGGTGGGGATGCTCCGGTTCGCAGCCCATTGCGTAGGCTCGAATCGCAATGCGCCCCCCTGCCTGGGTGAATTTCAGGGCGTTGCCCAGCAGGTTATTCAGCACTTGCAGCAGCAGGTCATAGTTGCCCAGCACCGTCGGCAGGTGTGGCTCCACATCCTGCACCAGTTCGATTGCCTTGTCGCGGGCGTTGAGCTGGTGGGTGCGGAGGGTCTGCTCGATGGGCTGCGTCAGGTCGATCGCCTCGAAGTGATAGCGCTTGTTGGACTCCAGACGCGACAGATCCAGCACGTCATTGACCAGGCGCGTCAGGCGGTCGGTTTCCCGGTTTGCCGTTTCCAGGAATTCCCGCTTTTCGTCGTTGCTTAGGTCTTCGCCATACTCATGCAGCGTTTCGATGAACGACTTGATGTTAAACAGCGGGGTTCGCAGTTCGTGCGATACGTTGCTGATGAACTGGCTTTTGGCTTCGTTTAGCTCCACCTCGCGGGTGATGTCCTGCACCGTGATGGCGATGCCTTTCACATTTTCGCGGGACTGATCCAGCACCGTATTCAGCAGCACCCGCAGCGTCCGATTGACGGGTTCTGGCACGGCGATGGTGAACTCTGATTCAGCGCGATCGCGCAGCATGTCTGACGATAGCCCTTCCTGCGTAATCTCTTGCAGCGGCTGGCTGAGGGCTGCTTTGACTGGCTCTGGCAGGAGGTTTAGCACGGGCTGCCCCAGCAAATCCGGCGTGTTGTCCCAGCCAAACAGGCGGCGTGCCGTGGGGTTCACCAGGATCACGTCCATATCGGAATCGAGCAGCACGGCTCCATCGGCAATCGTAGATACCAGCGTTTCCAGCTTGGCCTTTTCAGCAGTCAGTTCTTCGATGTTTTGCTCTTCGTAGCGCTCCAGCCGCTCCGCCATTTCGTTGAAGTTCAGAATCAGTTCGCCCAGTTCTCCGCCAAAGGGCAGGTCGATGCGCTGCTTAAAATTCCCGGCGGCAATGTTTTTCACGCCCACCAGCAGTTCCTTGATCGGCTTGGTGATTTGCAGCGCGTTAAACACCGCCCCCAAGATCACCATCACCCAGATGGACACGAAAACGGCGATTGTCACGTCTCGCGTCAGGTGAGAGGACGTGACCACAGTGGGGTTTGGATTTGTGCCGATGGCTAAAACGCCTAGATACTTGCCATTGTAGTTCAGCGGCACGAAGACATCCGTCACTTCTCCATCGGGCGTGAGGTGCTGGCGCACCATCGGATATTCCAGCGCCGGATTGAAGTTTTCGGGAAGCTGCATCCGGCGACGGATAGTGAGCGAGTTTTGCACCTCGGACTGGGAATAGGGGATGCCGAAGAAAATTTCGCCATCGGCATCGGCGTAGAGCATATAGCGGACGCTGGAGGTGCTGCTGTAGAAGCGCTGGGAGAAACGAGCCAGTTCCGTCAGGTTGTTTTCGCCCACCAGCGGCGCAACGTTGGCCGACAGCAACAAGCCCAGGTCGCTGCCAAAGCGTGTATCGTTGAGCCGCGCATCCTGCTGAATTGAGTTCACTGCCCAAAAGGTCAGCCCGCTCATCAGCAGCGACACCATTAGCGTGCCGATCGCCATCAGCTTGGTCTGGAGGGTAAATTCCGACCACCAGCGGCGAATGATGTCTTGGAGTTGCTTTAGCAGATTTAGCAAAGCCGCACTATCTACCCAGAATGCAAGATGAGCAAGGATTCTAGCAGTACCAGGAGCCATGATGCGCCCTGGTCATTCGCCAAAAATGTGTTCTTTTTATCATACAACCGTCTTCACTGTGACATGCGGCGTTGGGGTTCTACGGCAATGCTCCGTCATTCCATTCCTGCCAGTATGCGCTGCAACTGGGCGCGAATTTCAGCATTTACGTGGTCAATGTGAAAGCGGTGGCTGGCGAAAGATTGGGCGGCGATCGCCCTCGCCTCTCCTGCCTCTGGCTGCCGGAAACACTGCTGAATCGCAGCGGCCAGCTCACCGGCATCACCCGGCGACGTAAGCCAGCCTGTTTTTTCTGGATCGATCAATTCCCTCACGCCGCCTGCGTCGGCAGCAACGACCGGGCGACCACAGAGCATTCCTTCCACCACCACGCGCCCGAAGGGTTCCGGGGCGGTAGAGGTATGGGCAATCAGGTCGCAGGCGTGCATCAGCGAGGTCACGTCGGACTGGAAGCCCAAGAACCGGACGCGATCGCCCAGCCCCAGCGCCTCGACCTGCCGCCGCAATTGCTTCGCGTACTCTTCTTCGCCAAACAGGGCCTCACCCACCAGCACGGCGGCAACCTGCGGCGGGCACGCTGCCAGCGCCTCGACCAGCACATGCTGCCCCTTCCAGGGCGACAGACGGCTGAAATGCCCCACCACAAAGGAATCTTCTAGCCCCCAAGCACGCCGCAGCGTGGCTCGATCCTGGCGGGGCTGGCGATAGGCCGCGGGCTGGAAGCCATTGTAAATCACAACCGTGCGATCGCCCTTTCCACCTGCGTCGATGAGCGCCTGCCGACTGGCTTGGGAATTAGCAATCACCAGTGCGGCGCGATTGGCCAGCGCTACGGCGATGCGTTGGTTGGTGCGGCTGAAGTGGTCGAGCGAGAGGATATCGTGCAGGTGATAGACCAACGGGCGGCGGGCCAGAAAGCTGGCGATCGCCCCCACCACCAGCGCTTTTTGCGTATTGGCGTAAATCAGGTCATAATCTTGCGCCAGCTTTGCCACACGACCAATCAGCGGCGCAAGCCGTCCCAAACTCGTTAAGCCTTGCCGCAGTCCACTTTCTTTGCGAACTTGCAGCCCGTTCTGCATCAGCACTTGCACCGGGATCTGGCGCTGCTCCAGCAGAGTTTTGAACGAACCGTCGGCAAACAGGGCCACTCGGCAGGTTTCCCGATAGGGCGCAGCGATATCTAGCAGGCAAAGTTCCGCACCGCCTGGTTTGCCGCTTTGGTCGAGAAACAAAATTTTCATCAGCCGGGGAGGAGATGGGAAGACCTGTTAGATAAATTGCCTGGGAACGGCAAATCCGGTGGCTTTTGGGTTTTGGATTTTGGATTTTGGCGGGTTTTGGCGAGATTTTGGCAGCCTGTGTCGCCGGGATGCTTGGCATTCTCAATCATCGTATTGGAAACTGGCGTATTGGAAGCGGGTGCAATGGCTAGTGCAATGTCGGCTTGGGAGGCGTGAGGATCTGCGTGGGACAGAGACAGAACTTGAGATGGAATGCCAGATGGAAGGCGGCTGTGTGGGCGGTGGGCGGTGTGCTGGCGGTGACGGTTGGGAGAGGAGCCAGTTGGGCCCAGACGGCTCAACCCTCTCCTGTGTCTTCGCCCATGCTGGCAGAGCGATCGCTCCGGGTAGGCGTAAAGCCGATTGAGCCGTTTGTGTTTGCCGCAGAGCAGGGCAACCCGACGGGCTACAGCATTGACCTGTGGACGGCGATCGCCCCGCAAATTAACGCCCAAACCCGGTATGTGGTCTATGACACTACGCCGGAACTGCTAGATGCGCTGCGGCAAGGCGAGGTCGATGTGGCGATCGCGGGCATTTCCATCACTGCCCGCCGGGAAGCCACGGGACTCGACTTTTCTCACCCCACCTATGAGGCGGGGCTGCAATTACTCGTGATGCGATCGCAAAAATCCCAGGTTGCTCGGCTGCTCGATTATCTGGGCAGCGGCAGAGCCTTGCAAGCGGTCGGCCGCGTTTTGCTTAGCTCGATCGTCGTCGGATTCTTAATCTGGCTATTTGAGCGGCGACACAATCCCCACTTTCAGCAGGGGCCGCTAGCCGGGATTGGGCAGGGCATCTGGTTTGCGGTGGTGACGCTGGGCACTTTTGGCTATGGCGATGTTACGCCTGTGGGCTTGCCGGGGCGCATTGTGGCGGGACTCTGGATGGGGGTCAGCTTTTTCATCCTGGCGGACTTTATCTCGGCGATGACGACGGCTCGCCAGCAGGCTGCCCCAGTGCAAAGCCTGAGCGATCTTGC
The DNA here is from genome assembly GCF_032705245.1 of Thermoleptolyngbya oregonensis NK1-22. Lineage (GTDB taxonomy): Bacteria > Cyanobacteriota > Cyanobacteriia > Elainellales > Elainellaceae > Thermoleptolyngbya > Thermoleptolyngbya sichuanensis. The sequence continues at coordinate 3,355,891 of NZ_CP053540.1, read as the reverse complement.
CGGACAGCCCATCGGCGCAAGCCAGGGCACAACTGCCGATTATTTTTTGCGAACCAAGCCCGTGAAGCGAGTGCCAATGGAGGATTTGGAAGCCTCGCTGAGGGCGCTGCGGTCGGGCGAAGTGGCGGCAATTGTGATAGACCGTCCTGTAGCAGAATACCTGACGGCTCAGGAGCCTGACCTAGTGATGGCGGGCGATCGCCTCAGCCGGGAACACTACGGCATTGCCCTGCGGGAGGGCGACGACCTCCGCGAAGAGATCAATCGCGCCCTGCTAACCCTGCAAGAAAAGGAATACTTCGAGTTTTTGTGCCGCAAGTGGTTTGGAGAGCCACAGCAGCAGTGACCAGAACGTCCTATTAGCCTGGCAATATTAACCTGGTAATATTTGATCTTGCATTCCGCCCCCCTCATCCCCCAGCCTTTTCTTCCAGAGCGGGCTTAACGCCTTCGGCATACCAGCAAAGGGGGAGGGAGGTTGGCAACGTTGCACATCTCGTTCGGACGTTTAACCCAGAGCGGCTAACCTAGAGCGGCATGGATCTGCGATCGCGCTTCGGTGAGGGCTTCGGTTAGCTTGCTGGGGTCGCGGCCGCCGGCCTGGGCAAAGTTGGGTCGGCCGCCGCCGCCGCCGCCGCAGAGTTTGGCGATCGCCCCGATCAGCTTTCCGGCTTGCAGTCCTTTTTGGTTGACCGCTGGGCTAAAGGCGGCGACGAGGGCGACTTTATCGGCGGCGGGGGCAGAACCGAGAAATACTGCGCCTTCGCCCAGCTTTTGCAGCAACCGTTCGGCGGCAGTTTTCAGCGCGTCTGCATCGGCATTGGGCATTTCTGCCACCAGGATTTTGAAATCGCCCAGCGTTTCTGCCTGGTCGATTAGCTGATCCGATTGGGCGATCGCCAGTTCTGCCTTCAACGCGGCGAGTTCTTTCTGAGTCGTCTTTAGCTCGTCCTGAAGCGCGGTGATGCGGTCGGGAATCTCTTCGGGCTTGGCTTTGAAGCGGTCGCCCAAGTCGCGCACCACCCTGTCGCGCAGGTTCAGGTATTCCAGCACCGCAGGCCCCGCAACGGCTTCGATGCGGCGCACCCCAGCAGACACGCCTGTTTCCGAGATGATTTTGAACAGACCAATCTCAGCCGTGTTGCTGACGTGGGTGCCGCCGCACAGTTCCATCGACACGCCAGGAAAGTCGATAACGCGCACCTCGTCGGCATATTTTTCGCCAAACATGGCGGTTGCACCCTTGGCTTTGGCAGTGGCCAGCGGCATGATGGACACGTCCGCTGCGTGGGCTTCGGCAATCCAGGTGTTCACCTGGTCTTCGATCTGCTGAATTTCCTCCGCCGTCAGCGGCCGCGCCAAGTTATAGTCAAACCGCAGCCGGTCAAAGGCGACCATTGATCCCTGCTGACCAATGTTTTCATCAATGAGTTTCTTCAGCGCGGCCTGGAGCAGGTGCGTCGCCGTATGGTTGGCTTGGGCGCGGCGGCGGCAGGCGAGGTCGATCTGGGCGGTGAGGCGATCGCCCGTTTTCAGCGTGCCCGCTTCCACTGTGCCAAAGTGAACAAAAATCGCTCCATCCTTTTGCACGTCTTGAACGCGCACCCGCAGCCCTGCTTCACCCAGCAGAACGCCGCGATCGCCCACCTGCCCGCCCGATTCGGCATAAAACGGCGTTTGGTCGAGAATCACCTGCACGTCGGTTCCCGCAGTGGCCGTGTCCACAGGCTTGCCCTGCACCAGCACCAGCTTCACCTCCGCCTCCGCTTGCGGCTGGGTATAGCCCAAAAAGCTGGTTTCGTGCAGGTTCTCCGCCAGCGTGTCGAGGCTGCCCTGCACAGTGAGGTCGATGGTTTCGTGGGCTGCCCGAGCGCGATCGCGCTGTTTCTCCATCTCTACCTCAAAGCCGTCGGTGTCCACCGTCAGCCCTGCTTCTTCGGCAATTTCTTGGGTTAGCTCCAGCGGAAAGCCGTAGGTGTCGTAGAGCGTGAAGGCATCCTGTCCCGAAATCTGCCCCTTTGCAGGCAACTTGGCAATGATGTCTGCCAACAGCTTTTCGCCACGCTCCAGGGTTTCCAGAAAACGGGATTCTTCCAGCGCCAGTTCAGCCTTGATGGCTTTTTCGCGCTGGCGCAGGTTGGGGTAGGCAGCTTCAGCAAGGGCGATCGCCGACTCGGCCACCTGGGTAATGAACGGCTGCTCGATGCCAATCAGCCGCCCGTGGCGCACCACACGGCGAATCAGGCGACGCAGCACATAGCCCCGCCCCAAATTAGAGGCGTTCACCCCGTCGGCGATCAGATGCGTCACAGCGCGAACGTGGTCGCCGATCACCTTCAGCGAGGTTTTGGTTTTTTCGTCGCAGGCAGCATAGTCCAGACCTGCAATCTGCGCGGCGGTTTGGATAATCGGGAAAATCAGGTCGGTTTCGTAGTTATTCGGCACTCGCTGAAGAATCTGCGCCATCCGCTCCAGCCCCATGCCCGTGTCGATGTTCTGCGCGGATAGTGGGGTCAGGTTGCCCTCTGCGTCCTGGTTGTATTGCATAAACACCAGGTTATAGAACTCGATGAAGCGGGTGTCGTCTTCTAAATCAATATGATCGTCGCCCCGCTCTGGGTGAAAGTCGTAGTAAATCTCGGAGCAGGGGCCGCAGGGGCCCGTCGGGCCAGACTGCCAGAAGTTGTCTTTCTCGTCCATCCGCTTAATGCGGGCTTCGGGGATGCCGATCTGGTCGCGCCAGATGGCGAAGGCTTCGTCGTCTTCTCGAAAGACGCTGACCACCAATCGTTCTGGGGGCAGCTTAAAGACTTCGGTCGAGAGCTCCCACGCCCAGGCGATCGCCTTTTCTTTGAAATAGTCGCCAAAGCTAAAGTTGCCCAGCATTTCAAAGAAAGTGTGGTGACGAGCCGTGCGGCCGACGTTCTCGATGTCGTTGGTGCGAATGCACTTTTGCGAAGAGGTGGCGCGGGGAAACTCGGCGGCCCGCTGCCCCAAGAAAATTGGCTTGAACGGCAGCATTCCGGCGATCGTCAGCAGCACCGTCGGATCTTCGGGCACGAGCGAGGCGCTGGGGAGAATCTGATGCCCCCGCTCGGCATAAAAATCGAGAAAGGTCTGGCGAATCTGCGCCCCGCTGAGGTTGGGCGGCTGGGTCGAAGCGGCGGAACGGGACGGTGATTTGGGCGGCGATTTAGGCATAGATCAACTCGAAACAGGCCGAGAGAGGGATTGGAGATCAGGGCTGCAAGCAGTGGCGGGCAGGGCTGGGCTAAGGGGGTATGGCTCAGGATAGGGGCGATCGCACGAGTCTCGATGAACCCAATACGGCTTGCTAAATCGCTCAGGCAGACGCTTGCAAGCCAAACAACTGCCAACTAAACAATTACAAGTCACCCAATTGCGAACCAATCAATTGCAAGCCACGCAACAAGCCACACATCAAGCCACACAATTGGAACGACGCAAATCTTATCAAAAATCCTGGTTACTACGATCTTGCTATCTGGCTGGCAGATTCAGCAACCCAAAAATCAGGAAATGCTGAGGGAATTTTGCCGGACTTTGGGTATCCTGACAAAACCCATCAGCACCGTGTCAGCCACAGCACATGGTTAACAGCACATGGTTAGAAGCACATCAACAGCACATTATTTAGACAGCTAGACAGCAGTATCAGCCATCAGCGGTGTCTTGGGGTGTCTCAGGGGTGTCAATGATGCAGGGGGGCGTGTCATCCTCACAACTTCACAGAGCCAGCTTCGCAGAATCAGTCCGCAATCTCACATTCATCTAGGCAGTGTCTTAAAACTTTCTAGGTCGTTGATTGCCTTGAGTCGATCCCCCCAAATCCCCCTTAATAAGGGAGACTTCCGGAGTGGTTCGGCTCGGTTCCCCCCTTTTTAAGGGGGGCTAGGGGGGATCTTTGAGGGGGGCTAGGGGGGATCTTTAAGGGGGGCTAGGGGGGATCGAAGGGTTTTCAAGCACGCCCTAGAGTGGCGTTTTTGATGATAAGCGTCCTGAGATTTCTCTGTGTTCTCATGTGGCAGGTTTGTGGTAGTTTCAGGTGTGGCGATTGGGATAACTGACCGAAATCTTCCAAAGCAGGGCTTTATTGAACCAAATTTGGTGCCAATGCAGATCCAGTGGATATCTAGCAGGTATCTAATTACTGGCAACTGATGCAGGCGTTGCAGATTGTGGAGATCCAGAGTCTTGCTGCCCCCATCCATCGCGGACTCAGCCCCGCCCATTTACCCTGATCCATTTGTCCTGACACTGGTTTCTTTGCATTTTGAAACCCACAGAAACCCACAGTTGGTCTGTATGTTGCTGTACAGGCTATTGCAGTTGGGATCTGGACTTAGCTGCTTTGACTAAAGTGTGTGGCTTCTGAGATGGGCTGCGCTGTCCGTTTGTGCTTTTGCTCCTCGCACGTTACTCCTCTCACTATCCTGGGTTGTGCATTATCTGTATCGCTGTATTTGCCTGCGCGGTACCTGTTGCGGAGTTCCTTTTATCAAGGATGAATCCGGATAAAAGCACTTCAGGCGTTGCTGTTCTTACTGTTCAGTCCTGTTTCAGGATTGTATTAAATGCCCGGATGTAGGGAGGTGTGCAGCTTGAGACTTAATGAATCGCATATAAGTTGGGTATATTTTTACACTTTGAAATGCGGACATGATTGAAAAAAACAGGAAAAATATGAAAATTACTCTGCAAATTCCGAAATGACAGATTCGGCTGATGTATCCATTTTTATCCGTAGTGTCATTAGGTTAGAGAATGCTTATACCGGGCTGATCTTGTGTTGATTCTATTTTTAATGCCCTACGCAGCGTGGGGATCTGACTAAATTTCTTTTGCAAGATTTCTTTTGCAAAGCCGAGTCTGAACAATACGCCCTATTTTCTATTCTAAAGATGATTTAGCGGCTGGAGAGGGTTCTCTTCAAGCTGTTTAGGCATTTGTTAGCTTAGGCAAACAGGCGATTCATCAATTTGGCGACTGGTCTTTTAGATTTTCGAGGTAGGCTCCGCATTCCATGGACGCTTCGATTCTCATTGTGGGGGATCGCCAATTTCTGGCATCCCTTTCGGCTTTAACCCCTGATCTGGCAGCGTTTACTCTAGAGGTTGCGCCCAATCCGCACGAAGCGACGCCCCTGATTCAGGCGCAGCAGCCTGACTTGCTGATTGTCCAAGCGACTCAGCCGGGCAGCCTGGACCTGTGCCAGCGGGTTAAGACGCAGAGCCATCTGGCGTGGATCTATTGCGTGGTGGTGGATGATCGGCAGCCGCCTGCGCCGAACGAACTGGGCGATCGCCCCCAAGATGATGCGTACCTAGAAACTTCGGCCCTGATGATGGGGGCGGATGCCTATGTAAAGCTGTGGCGAGCCGAGTTGCAGAATAAGTCGTCTGAAAAAAGCGATCAGTCGCTGATCAGTGCCCATGTACAGGCGGGGCTGCGGCGTGTGCAAAACCATCGAGAGTTAATTCGCACCAACGATATTTTATCGGCGATCGCCCTGTCAGACCCGCTCACCGAGCTAAACAACCGCCGCGCCTTTGAGTGGGAACTGCCCCGGCAGATTCATAATGCGCGGCTGCGGGGAATGCCCATTAGTTTGCTGATGCTAGATGTAGACTTCTTTAAAAGCATCAACGACACCTACGGGCATCTGGTGGGCGATCGCGCTTTGCAGTTGATTGCCTCGCGGCTGCGACACAACCTGCGCTTTTATGACACACCATTTCGCTATGGCGGCGAAGAGTTTGTGATTATTCTCAGCGATACGGGCAATCAGGAAGCAGAGGCGATCGCCAATCGCATCTGTCGGCTCATCAGCGACCAGCCATTCGTCATCGACGACTCTCTGGATCTCAACATCACTATCAGCGCGGGCACTGCATCGCTGGTGGTGCAGGACGATGCGCGGGGCATCAGCCTGCTGCGCCGGGCCGATCAAAACCTCCTGCGAGCAAAGGCGCTGGGTCGCAATCGGGTCGTCGGGGGACAAGAGAGCGACGCACCGGGCGAAAGCGGGCTGGGCAATCCTGATCCTTCTCCCGCACACGAGTCATGAAGCCCTATCAGCAGGTGGCAATTGAGGACTGCGGCGAGCCGCTGGTAGAACTCCCCGCAGACGAATTTGCGCGGGTAGATCCCCATCCCTACGCGGTGCTGGGTGCGCCCTATGGCGATCGCTCTCCGTTCTTTGTGCGGCAGGGCGTGCTGGAGCGGCTGCGGCTGGCCCAGGCAAACTTGCAGGAACGCTGCCCCGGATGGCGCATCCAAATCTTCGATGCCTATCGCCCCATCGCCGTGCAGCAGTTCATGGTGGACTATACCTTTCAAGACCTAGTGCGATCGCACGGACTAGACCCTGCCACGCTCAGCGCGGCCCAGCAGCATGACTTCTGGCAGCAGGTCTATCGGTTTTGGGCCGTGCCCAGCCATAATCCTGCCATGCCACCGCCCCACAGCACTGGTGCAGCCGTCGATGTCACCCTGCTCGATGCCAGCGGTCAACCCGCCGACATGGGTTCGCCAATCGACGAACTCAGCCCCCGCTCCTACCCTGATTACTTTGCGCCTTACGCCGACCCCACTTCCGACCGCTATGACCCAGCGCGGGCGATCGCCCACCAAAATCGCCAGCGCCTGGCCACCGCCCTGCAATCAGCAGGTTTCTATCGCCATCCCAATGAATGGTGGCATTTTTCAATCGGCGATCAGCTTTGGGCCTGGCTCAAAACTTCAGATCACTTGGCGCTGACCCAGTCAAATTCGGCTCGTGCAAATTTGAACGACGCAGTGGACGACGCGAACCTGCGCGTAGTTGCACGGTATGGCGCAGTTTGAATCGATACCCAAAGGCACAGAAGCGGTAGTGCAAGTATATTCATTTCCATCCAGAATTATTCGATATCTAAATTTGATATCTTTTTTGGGATGGGCGATCGCCCTTCAACGGTATTGAAATAGACGAATTCAGGCGAATTCAGGTCAAGCTTTTATTCGCTTGACAGTTCGTAATTTAAGTGTAAAGAGTCTCCGTGTATACCAGGTTGGCGCTAACTGTACGGATGGGTCTTACTGGAAGAGTCCACCCGATATGCAGTCATCCACTGATATGCAGAAAGATACTGCTGGAAACACCTTTGCAACGGCCCGCAGGCTCCGCTTCTCTTCTGGAAAGCTGAACCTCAGCGAATGGGTCGGCTCTGGCGATCGGGATGACATCTACCGCCTCAATTTCAACCGAGCTAGCAATATCACCATTGCGGCTTCGGGAACTGGCAGCGGCACAGGGGCGATCGCCCACCTGATTCAAGACCTGAACAACAACGGCCGCCTCGATGCCAACGAGGTTAAAGGCAGAATGCCCATTCGCCCTGGGCAATCTAACACGCTAGCAGCCAAAAACCTGACGGGTACGTTCTTCCTCAGAGTCCGCAGCCAGGGCGGCAGTCTCAATTACAACCTGACAATGGAAACGACCCCATCGGATACATCCTCCGGTGGTGGCACTCGCGAAACCCAGCCGACTGGGTTCATCGCCGAAGTGCTGCGGCTGACCAATGCGTTTCGCCAGCAAAACGGTCTACAGCCGCTGTCTTACAACAGCAAGCTGAGTAATGCTGCTCAGGGGCACAGCATCAATATGGCGAACCAGGACTTCTTTAGCCACACCGGCAAAGACGGCTCTACCTTTAGTCAACGGGTTACGGCGGCTGGATATCAGTGGTCGTTTACGGGCGAAAACATTGCCGCTGGCTACAGCACGCCCCAAGCTGTGGTGAATGCCTGGATCAACAGCCCCGGACATCGGGCGGCGATGCTCAATCCCAACTATCAGGACATCGGCATCGGCTACCACTATCTCGCCAATGACACCGGCCAGGTGAATTATTACCACTACTGGACGCAAAACTTTGGCAAGCCCCTGTAGGGCTGGAGGTCATCTCGATTCTCGGATTTTAGATTTGCGATTTTGGATTTGCGATTTTGGATTGCTAGTCGAGCGTTTTCAAGGCGTTCAGCAATTTTATTCGTAACGCCACTGAAGCGAATCGATAGAGAATCGACAGCAGAGGGTGAGGGCAAGCCCAGCAAGACAGTTTGGTTTGCACAGCAAGACAGTTTGGTTTGCACAGCAAGACAGTTTGGTTTGCACAGCAAAACAGAGGCGGGAATGTGCTGCGTTCTCGCCTCTTTTTTTTGCAGAAAACCGAGAGGGACTTTGGACTAGAAGCGAAGAGAGAACCGGGCGATCGCCCCAACCCTCTTGCTCAATCTAAAATCCCCAATCCAAAATCCCCAATCCAAAATCCCCAATCCAAAATCCCCAATCCAAAATTTCTACAGCTTAGCCCGAATTTCCTCAACTCGCTTGCGATTCACGCCCAAATCAGACTGACCCAGGCGCGAGGCTGATCGCACCTGCACCACGCCCGCCGCCTCGTCTACGTAGAACTCCACATCGTCCACAAACCCCATCAGGGCGCTGGTGAACTCGGCGTAGAGGTAATGATCAGACTCGGTAATGATCCGGGTGCGCGGCATGGCGGTAATGATGCCCTTGAGACGGGCGATCGCCTCGGCCGGGGTGCCGCTATAGCTCAGAGGCGCAATGTAATGCTCGGCATCCGACCCCGGAGCCTGACTATTGACGCAGTTGGGTGAGCCAGGGCAAGCTGCCAGCTTACCGTCCTTTACTCCCAGATTGGTGGGACGCGATCCAGAAAAAGAAAACAACGAAGCACCTCCAGAAGATTCAGCAAACACGGCCATCGAAAGCGAGGCAGGGGACATTGCGGTCGAACCCGGAGCCGCCAGCGTCGTCGCCGGCCACACCAAACTGCCCACCAGCAGCACCATCAGAACAAAGACACTCAGCCACTTCAATCGATTCATCCTGCGCCTCTTTAATCTTTATTATTCCGTTAGGACTTATAGGACTTACACAGTTGGGCAATTTCTTACGGGTTCTTACGGGCGTAGCCAGCGAGAAATTGTCCAAAACCCAAAGAGTTTATCGCGACTGCGTAAGCCCTGTCCGTAATCAAACGTTTGGACGTTGATTTTGACTGCATGGAAACTGCGCCAATCTAGAGGCACACCAGCCCTAGCAACGCGGCTCACCTTTATAAGCTTCACCAAGCTGCACTTTTACAGCATGTTGTGCGCCCGACACTATGCTGTGGACTCCATAACAATATCTTTACAATCCTTCCCCACTCAAGCCTGATCGCACCAAAGACGAAAGAATCGTTTAGGAATTGGTGGTCTAATTTTTGAGAATGTTTAAGCTTTATAAAAAGCACATCGTCATTTCCGTATTTCCAGGGATAAGCTATAAGTCTTCCTGTTTTGAAAATCGTCGAAAATCGTCATGTCTCAGCCTCTAAAATCCAATCTCTTCGCTAATCGCAGTCTTTCTGTGCCTGCCAGATCTTCGCCCCTGGCTGCGTTCAGCGTGCGAACCGTCGCCCGTGCCTCTCAGCAAGAACCCGGAGGGACGCTGGGATCTGCGCTACGGGTCAGACCGATCCCCGGAAGGTTTAATCGACTGGATTCGGTCAGTCGGTCAGACCGCGATCTGTATCGACTGGTGGTGAAAAATCCGTCTACTATGCAGATTGTGTTTCGCAAGTCGGGTGCGCCGACCGTTCAGCTTGCGGTGCTAAATGCCAGGGGCAGAGTGCTGAGGTTTGGCGGGCAAAAGCTGTCGTTTCCCGTGCTGGCGGGGGTTCGCAAGTTTAGCCTGACTGGCCTTATGCCCAGCACCTATTTTGTGCGCGTTTCGACGGCTTCTAGCGCTACGGTGAACTATCGCCTGCGGCTAAGTGTGTCTAACTTGCCGACCTCCTAGCTGGCAATCAGCCGCCGTGAGTGGAGTCCTCAAAATCGATATCGCTGACACCGCAGAAGCACTAAAAGCCGTCTTGGAAGAACAGCAAGGGGCACCTCAGCGCCGATCAGACAAAGCCATCTTGGTGTTTCAGCCGCCTTATTGTCCTGAGGTCAACCCCATTGAGGGGGTTTGGCGAGAGCTGAAACGGGAGCTAGCCTGGGTTCACGTTGATGATGCTTGCCAACTCCAGCACGCCATCAGCCAGTGGGTTTGTCGCCTTTCGGCGGAGTCGCTGCGATCGCTGACTCAATGGGATTGGATTGTCGATGCTCTTTGTGTAGCGGGTATTTAGAGAATTGATATTAGCCCAGTGCAATAGCCTCATTCTTGGTGAGGGTGAGGTCATGAGTTCAATCCTCATCACGGGCTTTATCTCTTCATACCCTGGCTGCAAGGAGTTGAGAAACCAGCGTCGTGAGCGTCGCCACACTCTGCGCCTGCTGCTCTGCTAGGCGAATATGCCCCTCTAGCGCCCGGTTCTGGCTTTCCAGCGTAATCGCAATGCGGTCAAGTCTGTCGTCAATGGCGACGGTTCGCTGCTGGGTCTGGTCAACGAACGTGGCGATCGCCTCAGTCAATCGATCCAGCTTGGCATTCAGCGACGCATCCCGCTGGGCCGCCTCTTCAGATAATCGATCTAGCTTGGCATTCAGCGACGCATCCCGCTGGGCCGCCTGTTGTCCATTAGTAACAATTAGCTCTGACAGATAGGCGATTTGCTGGGTCGAGGTTTCTAGCAACACCGCCACACGGTCAAGGCGTTCATCGATGGTCGGTTGGTTCTCACTCATGGCGCTATTCCGCTGTGAATAGTTGAATAATATTCCCACGGCGCAACTCATAGCGGGATTCTGAAAATTCGGGCAGCCACTTAACGAACTCGTCAAATGTCGTGTGGGGGATTGGAGCGCTGAATCATGGCGATTCCCTACTTGATTGAAGACCGACAGATTGAAGACCTACTAGAGTAACATTTCGACCGGGATGCTCAGATCTGGAAATGCCAGATCGAGTCCTGGCTCTGACCCATCCCTCAGCGTAGTGGGAGCCGCAGGGCACACCTGAGCGCGATTCCCGTAGGGATCGCTTCGCGAATCGCCCAATCGCTCTATCAGGACTGCCGCGCCATTTCCATGAGAATTTGTTGGGCACTTTGCACCGCGTCTGGGGATGCAGGATGGCGCTGGCGATAGCTACCGTCGGGCTGAAGCTCCCATGCCTGGCGGTTGTCGGCCAGCAAGATGCCGAGAATTTCTTGCAAATCTTTGGCGATCGCCCTATCGTCCACTGGCGTAACGGCCTCCACGCGCCGATCCAGGTTGCGCGGCATCCAGTCAGCACTGCCGATGTATACGTCCTCCGCGCCGTCATTGTGAAAATAAAAAATGCGGGAATGCTCCAAAAACCGGCCCACAATGCTGATGACCCGAATGCGATCGCTCACCCCTGCCAGCCCCGGCCGCAGACAGCAAATGCCTCGCACAATCAGGTCGATCTGCACGCCGACCTGCGACGCTTCGTATAGTGCCGCAATCAGCAGCGGATCGACCAGTGCATTCATCTTGGCGACAATCCGGGCATGGCGACCTGCACGGGCAATCTCACGCTCTCGGTGAATCAGGTCAAGCAGGCGATCGCGCAAATTGGTCGGAGCCACCAGCAGCTTGCGATAGTTTTTTTGCCGCGAGTAGCCCGTCAGCGCGTTAAACAACTCCGTCACGTCTGCACCCAGATCCTCCCGACAGGTCAGCAAGCCCAGATCGGTGTAGAGCCGCGCCGTTTTGGGGTTGTAATTACCCGTGCCAATGTGGACATAGCGACGCAGGCGATCGCCCTCCTGCCGCACCACCAGCATCAGCTTGGTATGCGTTTTCAGCCCCACCAGCCCATAGACCACATGAACGCCCACCTGCTCTAGCTTCCGCGCCCACTGAATATTATTCTCTTCGTCAAAGCGTGCCTTTAGCTCCACCAGCACCGCCACCTGCTTACCGTTCTCGGCGGCGGCGATCAGCGCGTCCACAATCGGCGAATCGCCCGACGTGCGATACAGCGTCATCTTAATCGTCAGCACGTCGGGGTCTTGAGCCGCCAGTTGAAGGAACATCTGCACCGACGACGAAAACGACTGAAACGGATGATGCACCAGCAAATCCTGCTTCCGGATCAGGGCAAAAAAATCCTCATCTGTGGAATATTCAGACTCCATCAGCCGCCGCAGACGGGGATGCACAACAGGTTTCCAGGGCGCATCCTTGAGATGGGGCAATGGCAGATCCACCAGCGCCATCAGGTCGCGCCCGCCGAGCAGCCCCGCCACCGGATACACATCTGCCTTGCTCAGCCCCATCTCCGCCATCAGCGTTTGGCGAATTTCATCCGGCATGGATTCGTGAACTTCTAGCCGCACCACAGACCCCGCAAACCGCCGCTTGCGAAGCTCCTGCTCGATTGCCTGGAGTAGGTCATCGGCTTCGTCCTCCTGCACTTCCAGGTCAGCATTGCGGGTAACTCGAAACACATGGCAGGCGACGACCTCCATGCCTGGAAACAGCTTGTCCAGATTGTGGGCAATGATCTGCTCAATTGGCACGCCCATCCAGACTGGCGTTTGCTTGCGCCGCTGCAACTCTAGCGGCAACAAGACGAATCGGGGCAGTGAACTGGGTACTTTGAGGCGGGCAAAATGGCTGGTTCCTTCGGGCGATCGCACCACCACCGCCAGATTCAAGCTGAGGTTAGAAATATGTGGAAAGGGATGCCCCGGATCGACCGCCAGCGGCGTTAGCACGGGAAAAATCCGCTCTTCAAAATACTCCCGCAAATAGCGCTGCTGGGCCTGGTTGAGCGCTGCGTAGTCCAGCAGGAAAACGCCGTGGCCCGCAAGCTGCGGCCGCAAGACCGACTGCACATGCTGGTGCTGCTTTGCGACTAGGGGCAAAAGCTTTTGGCAAATGGCTTCGAGCTGTTCCTGTGGCGTGCGACCATCGAGCGATCGCCGATCCACCTGCGCCTGCACCTGGCGCTTGATGCCCGCCACCCGCACCATAAAAAACTCATCCAGATTGCTGCTAAAAATCGCCGCAAACTTCAAGCGCTCCAGCAAGGGCGTGCGCTCGTCCATCGCCTCATGCAGCACCCGCGCATTAAACTCGATCCAGCTCAGTTCGCGGCTGAAGTAGTATTGCGGATCTGACCAGTTGGGTTGGGGCGGCTGGGTAGAAGACACGATAGGAGAATCGGGGGGCTGGAGCTAAGGAATCTGAAGCGAACGCTGAGCAGCCGATCATATCAGATCATTATCCCCCCATTCTCGAACTGAGGATACTCAAAACACCTCATCCTCGCGGCCGACCCACCATTCCCCAAGCTGCATCAGGTCGTGATGCACATCCGCCAACGCCCGGAGATACTCCTCGCTAGACAGGCTTTCTCGCTGCTCCTGCAACTTTTTGAGCCGCAGTTGTGCCAGGAGCCACGGCTGATGGAGGCGATCGCTCTCAGCCATGTAACGCGCCAAGTCTTCACTATTCATAGGAACTATCCACCGGAAACACCTATAGGAACTATCTACTAAGAAGTATCTACCGGAACTATCCACCGGCACTATTCATAGGCAACCGCTTACAAAGCAAGAGTGGATAAAGCGATTTTGCACTCTATCCACTCGCGGCAGTTTTATCACTTGCAAAACTGAACCATGCGCTTTATCAAGCTAGAAAAAGCCTCAGAAAAAGCGCCAGCGTCAGCCAAAACCAAGTTGTACCTAGGCGGCAGCCAAGTTCTCAGCGACAAAATCCCAGTTCACCAGCTTATCCAAAAAGTTCTGGATAAAGGCAGGGCGGGCATTGCGGAAGTCGATGTAGTAGGCATGTTCCCAGACATCGAGGGTCAGCAGCGCCTTTTGCCCATGTGCTAGGGGGTTTTCGGCGTTGGGAGTCTTGGTCACTTTCAGCGTGCCGTTGTCATCAATCAGCCAAGCCCAACCGCTGCCAAACTGGGTCGCAGCGGCGTTGGCAAAGGCTTCGCGAAACTTGTCGTAGCTGCCGAAAGAGGCGTCGATCTTGGCGGCCAGGTCACCCGTCGGCGCACCGCCGCCACCGGGCTTCAGGCTGTTCCAGAAGAAGGTGTGGTTCCAGACCTGAGCGGCGTTGTTGAACACGCCAGCCTTGGCAGAGTCGCCAAAAGTCGCCACGATGATTTCTTCCAGAGACTTGCCCGCCAGGGAAGAATCGCTCTCGATCGCCTTGTTCAGGTTATCGACGTAAGCTTTGTGATGCTTGCCGTAGTGATATTCAAACGTCTCAGCCTTCATGCCATAGGGTTCTAAAGCATCCATCGCAAAAGGCAGGGGCGGCTGTTCGATAGGCATAGTGTTCATCCTCTATTAACTGCGCTGTGTTCAGTTTGAGTCTAGAAGAGCCAGTTGCCCTTACGCATGATCCGCCAGACGTAGCTAAGGCGGAGCGCGTCCTCAAACTATTGATAGAATTTTATATCAAAAATCGGCCCGGCCGTGTCTTACACAGCACCGAACGCAGCCCGACTGCCGAGGCTTGGTTCAAGGCTTGGTTCAAGGCTGTGTTTTAGCTGCGCGGCTCGCTCTTGCACGATCGCCCATTCGCCATTTTTCACGGCCGCCTTGGGAAATAACTGCCCCGCCAGCCCAACGGCGATCGCCCCTGCCTCTAGCATGGTTCGCGCATTCTCCAGCGTGACCCCGCCCGTGGGCACTAGCGGAATCTCGCCCAGCGGTTCTCGCACGGCCCGCAAATAGTCTGCGCCGCCAACACACTGAATCGGGAACACCTTCACCGCCGCTGCGCCCACCTGCCATGCGGTCATGATTTCCGTCGGCGTGAGGGCCCCCGCCACAAAGGGAATCTCGCACTCGGCCGCCTGCTGAATCAGCGCCCGGTTTGTGTGCGGGCTAAACAAAAACTGGGCCCCACTGGCGATCGCCGCACTCACCTGTTGGGGAGTGGTAATCGTGCCCGCCCCAATCAGACAGTCGGGCAAGCGCTGCCGCAGTTGATGCACCAGGGTTTCAGGGCGATCGCTGTTCCAGGTAACTTCGATCAGCCGCATTCCGCCCGCTGCCACTGCCCGCGCCATGGCCTCGCCGGTCGCCAGGTTGGGCGCACGAATGACGGCGATCGCCCGCTCGGTTTGCAGCCAATGCAGCCATCGATCGTTGAAGGAAACCGCCTGAGAATGGGAAGAAATCACGGGGAAATTACGGGGAAATCACAAATGTTTTTAACGGGGTCAGGACTTACGCAGTTGGACGATTTCTCGCGGGCGCAGCCTGCAAGAAATCGTCCAAAACCCACAAAGCTTATTGCCAGTGCATCAGTCCTGGGGGGTTAACGGGTTTTTTCCAGACTTTGAGAAGCGCGGGTGACGGAGCAGACGGATTGCCATAAAATGAAAAGAATATGAAAAGCATTGGTGACTGCCCGTGAGCCTGGTTTCCCCCGACTCGATTCTATCTTCACCCGTTTTGACCGCTGAGCGCCCAGTCTCTCCTTCGATTCAGCCGCCTGCTGCGGTGTCTGACGGGGCTGCCGATTCGACCCAGCCTACGCCGACTGCTCAGCCGCTCAGTCTGCGAGACGAATTCGGCATTTTCTTCTCGACGTTCATCACGATTTTCCTGGCAGAAATTGGCGACAAAACCCAAATGACGGTGCTGCTTATGAGTGCCCAGTCCAAAGCGCCGTGGGTGGTGTTTCTGGGAGCGGGTTCAGCGCTGATTGCCACGAGTCTTTGTGGGGTGCTGCTGGGCAAGTGGCTCTCAACCCGCATTTCGCCCCGACTGCTCGACAAAGCAGCGGCCGTGTTGCTGCTGGTTGTGGCGGGAATGCTGGTGTGGGATGTAATTCAGGGATAGGGCAAAAATGGACTGGAATTTGCTGGGACTGGCGTTTGTCACGGTGTTTGTGTCGGAACTGGGCGACAAAAGCCAGCTTGCGGCGATCGCCCTTGGCAGCAGCGGCAAGTCCGTTCGGGCTGTGTTTTTGGGGACGGCAGTAGCGCTGGTGCTGGCCAGTTTTTTGGGCGTGATGCTGGGCGGCGGCGTGGCTCAGGTCGTGCCGACCCGCTGGATCAAGGCGATCGCCGCGATTGGGTTTGTCGTCATGGCTATCCGTTTGCTGCTGCCGGGTGCGGCGGATGAGTTGCCAGACGAGCCGCTGGATGGGTTGCTGGATGAGCCGCTGGACGGCAACAAACCCGCCTAGTGTTCCGCTTCTAGCCGATCGCCCGAAAACCGCCCACCCACCGCGACCAGCAGCGCTGCACTCAGCCCTAGCTTAACCAGTTCCAAAACCCAGTAAATTCCGTGCATTTGCGCCATGCTGCCAGGAATGCTGGCTTCGCTCGTCAGCCAGTTCAGCGGCATCGCCAGCCCGCTCATCACGGGAGTCATCACGTAGGTCAATGCAAAGGTCACTCCCAACAGAAGCCAGACTGCGGCGATCGCCCAGCCCGCGACTTTATGCTGACGCAACAGCGAGAGAAGCCCCACGAAGGCGATCGCCACACACAGCAGCCCCAGACGGTTGAAAATCCAGAACATGCTGTAGCCTGCGCTGGCAAAACCGGGCTGCGTCATCATGCCGCTGGCGTACATGGCAGGCATCACGACCAGATCCAGCAGCAGGCTGCCGCTGAGCCAAAACCCTACCGCCAGTAAAACCGCCGACTGCCAGACAGAGCGACCCGGCAGCAGATTAACTTTAGTAGAAGTAATCATGGATATAAGACATTCTTAACTCTTACCTCCAGCCTATCGGATCTGCCTCAATCCAGTCATGAACAATCGTTTCGAGTCGTAACCAGATTTGTCTGAATCGAGCTTCAACAAATCCTTAATGAATTCTTGCTGACTTAACGTAAGTAATTACGCTGGTTCGCGCTATTCTCAGACTAGGAAAATTCAGTATATTCTCGGATAGTTCCTTTAATTTGGATTGCTCGGTTCTGCTGGTTTTCCAGAGCGTTCAGGAAATTCTTGGTTTTAGTTTGTCTCATGTAGCCGTCTGGGGCGATCGCTCTCGATCCTACGGAGAAATTCTCTCAGCACAGCTTGATACCGCTCAGCACGCTCGGCAGCACGGGTCACTGATGAGCGTTGTAAGGCATTAAGGCTTGACTAACCAGGTTGGCGCAAGCTGTCAGAGCATTCCGGCACTCGCTTTCGTCCTTTTGCTTCAGGTCTTGCTGCTACTGAATCAAATTCGGTGCCTCGTATCGTACGCGGACTCAAACAATCTCAGCGAATTCCCAACGAATATAGAAAAACCAGTCACCTGTATGAATAGTGCTTGCTTAACAGACTTTTATCGCGGTTGGATGATTGAGGTTGTGCCTCAAGGAATCGGTTATACCAGCGTTTGCTATTCCCCCTCTCGGCAGCGGATCGATGACGACGTAGTCTACTCGCGCGACTTTCTGGCGCTAAACGCAGGCAAGGCGCTGGTTGATCTTTATCTCGCCTGCCAGCAATTTTCCGGCGTGCTGCGCGAACTGTACGAATCGGACAAGCTGGAGTACGAAGAGTGGCGATCGCTCAGCCAGTCCATCACCGATACCATCGGCGTGTCTCGCTAGCACGTTCGGGTAGCCCTAAAAATACCCTAAAAGTATAAGGATGGGCGGCCGGTGCGCTGCCCACCCTTATGCCAAGAATCATTACGTTTCGGGCACTGTCTAACCCAGAAAGGGGTGAAGGCTAAGCAATGCTGCGTCAAGCAGGTTAGGGCTTGAACAAGGAGGATATAGGGAGATCTGACTGCGTAAGTCCTGAGAGATCGAGAAGGATCAACCCACCCAGATTCAGCCCATCAAAATCACGTTATCAATTACGTGAATCACGCCATTGTCCGCTTCCACGTCGGGCATCACCACCGTCGCATTTTTCACCTCAAAGGCATCGGACAGATCAAGCGGAATTACTGAGCCTTCGACAGAAGTCAGGCTTTTCAGTCCCTTGAGATCCGCCTGGGTGTACTTACCAGACACGACATGATACTTCAAAATGCGCCCAAGCTGCGGCGGATTTTGCACAAGGGTTTGAATAGTGCCGGGTGGCAATTTGGCAAAGGCATCGTCCGTTGGCGCGAACACGGTGAACGGGCCGCCGCTCTGCAACACCTCTACCAGACCCGCCGCTTGCACTGCTGCGACGAGCGTAGAAAAGCCTTCCGTTTGCACAGCAATATCGACAATCGTAGGCATAGCTTAAGGAATGTTAGATAGATTGGTCAGTGAACAGATCAGTGAATTGATTTAAGAGTCAATTAGGACTCATATGTTTGAAGCCTATTTGAAGCCTCTGGGCCTGATCCACCCTCAGCCCCCTTGTTAAGGCTACGGTGTATACACCTCTCGCTTGTTTGCGTTAGGCGCTGAAAGATCCCCCTAAATCCCCCTTAGCAAGGGGGACTTCCGATCCAGTTCCCCCCTTGCTCAAGGGGGGCTAGGGGGGATCAGTTCCCCCCTTGAGCAAGGGGGGCTAGGGGGGATCAAAGCATCGCCGCTCAAGCATAGAAAACTTGGATGTACACAGTAGCTTGTTCAGGAGGAACCGAGCCTGTCCGAAAAGACTTCAGTCCAAGAGAACTCAAGGAGAACCTAGCGATAGTCTGGACTCTGGATATCACGCAGGCGAGCCTCTGGGCGCAGGAACCGATCCATCTGCGCTTCAAAGAACTTGCGATTGGCCATGCGGTGCTTAGGATTGGGATCATCCAGCGGATACAGCAGCGCCGTCCGCAATGCCTGAATCACCGCCGATGTGACGTTGTACATCGACCGCTGGAAGGTAATCCCCAACTGCACTAGCATGTCGTCTTCTCCCCGGCAGTGTTGATGATAATATTCCACCAGGTAAGGCGGCAGGAAGTGCAGCATGTCCTGCATCAGTAGCGTCGGCGGAATGCCCGCAGTACCTACAGGAAACACGTCGGCATAGAGAATGCCGTAGTGAAAGTCTTTCTGGTCTGCGGGCACTTGGTTAGCCTGGGCGTTGTAGGACTTGGTGCCCCGGAAGGGAGAGGTACGGTAGAACACGGCTTCTACGTAGGGTAGCGCCGCCTCGTAGAGCCAGGTAAAGCCCTTGGACTTGGGAATGATTTCATAGCATTCGCCGTCGATGTAGGCATGATGGTAAATAGGACGGCCGGCGATCGCAAAAATGCCGTTCACCAAAAAGTTCATCGCGTCGGGCACGCCCTTGAACCCGCCCTCATCGTAGATGTCCGACATCTCGAAAAACACCGGAGCCATCACTTCCCAGAACAGCCCCAGATTGGAGTAGTAAGACAGTTCCCGCACCTTTTCCAGGAACATATCGGGGAAGAGTTTGTATAGCCCCAGCATCACCGGGTTTTTCTTGAAATAGGCGCGGATGGCGCGATCGGCATTTTGCTTATATTCATCGGAGTCTAGATAGGCATCAAACTGGTTCACCGGAGCGTACATGTGCCGATGCCACAGCATCGCCCGCATACATTCTTCGGCAAATTCCATATTCACCCGGTCGTGCCAGAGGTGGTGCAAGAGCTTGGGCAGCTTTTTCTTGAGTTCACCCTTTTCCATAAATTCCAACAGTTCCGGGTGGGCAGACGCTCGACCACGCCAGATCCGCAGGTCGGCCGTGTCTCCGGCGTAGTGGTTGGGGCGATCGAGGTATTCCTGAGAAATGAAGTATTTGAAAAAGGGAAACGGGTCGAGAAACACCTGCTCGGCAATGTAGAGCAGGTCGCGCCAGTAGAAATCCATCGGCACGGCGTAGGCTTTGTAGATGCCGATGATCTGCATCAGGTTTTCGGGCGTGTCGGGCAGCATGGAGCCGCCAGCCTCTAGCCGATGGATGATGTCGGCGTGGGGATGCCGAGAGGGTGGGATGAGGGTGGGAGGGGTTTGGAGGGTAGTGGTCATGGCAAGATGAAAGAGGAATGGGGAGGACGGGGTGACAGGGTGTTGGGGAATGCGAACAAGCCTGAAACCTGGCTATTTGCTGATAGGGCTGGACATCAACAGAAGATCAGGGGTTTTCGCTGTAGGGGCAATCGCCAGACGGGTTTCTGCGGGTGTGGTGACGGCGGCGATCAGCGCGTTGCTGGTGGGTTCGATCCAGCGGACGAGCCAGTTGGGCTGGATGCCCAGCAGGAAGATAATCCAGGCAAGCACCAGGGCGGGAACGCGCTCTGCCCATTGCACCTGGGGAAAGCGGGCGATCGCATTGTCCAGCTTGCCGAAGCAGGTGCGGTTCATCAGAATGACGAAGTACACAGCCGTCAAGCCTGTGCCGACCACGCCCATTAGGGTTTGCACCGGGAACACGGTGTAGCTGCCCTGGAAGATCAGAAACTCGGCAATAAAGCCCACCAGTCCGGGAATGCCTGCGCTGGCCATGCCGCCCAAAATCAGCAGAGCGCTGACCGACGGCAGTCCGCGAATCGGGTTCAGCAGACCGTTCAGCACATCCAGTTCACGAGTGCCAACTTTGGTTTCGATCACGCCGACCAGATGAAATAGCAGCGCCAGAATCACGCCGTGGGCAAACATTTGGACGATCGCGCCGACCATGCTAAGGCTGGTGAGGGCTGCGCCCGCTAGCAGCAGATAACCCATGTGACCCACGGAACTGTAGGCGACCATGCGCTTGATGTCCTTTTGGGCGATCGCCGCCGTTGCGCCATAGAGGATGCTAATCGACCCCCAAGTAGCCAGCCAGGGAGCCAACAGCGCCCAGGCATCGGGAAACAGCGACAGACAAAAGCGGAAAATGCCGTAGGCTCCCAGCTTTGCCAGCACGCCGCCCAGCAGAATAGCGACCGGAGCCGAAGCCGACACGTAGGTATCCGGGAGCCAGGTGTGGAACGGCACCAGCGGCACCTTAATGCCAAAGCCGATCAGCAGCGTCACTAGCAGCGCGACTTGCAGCCCCAATGGCAGCGTCTGCCCCATCAAGGCGCTGTAGTCAAAGGACTTGCTACCTGTGAACCAGACCAGCCCCAAGAAGCCCGCCAAAATCAGCGCCCCCGACAGCGCAGTGTAAATCAGAAACTTGACCGCTGCGTAGCCCCGCTTTTCGCCACCCCAGATGGAAATCAGCAGGTAAAAAGGCACCAGTTCCAGTTCATACAGTAGGAAGAACAGCATCAAATTTTGCGCGACGAATGCGCCTGCCACGCCGCCGCTGACCAGCAGCACCAGCCCATAAAACAGGCGCGGCCGCTCGGTTGTTTCGGAACTGCTGAAGATGGCGATCCAGGTGAGCAGGCTATTCAGCACCAGCAGCACCAGCGATAAACCATCCACGCCGAGGCGATAGTCCAGCCCCAGCGGTTCGATCCAGGGCAAGTATTCCTGCATTTGCAGCCCCGGATTGCTGAGATCAAACTGGCTGGCGAGAAACAGGGTGTATGCCAGGATGCCAGCGGAACCCCAGAGGGCGATCGCTCGCACTTTTGGGCCTGAAATCGACGATGGCAGCAGCGCTAGCACAAGGGCAGCAACAATCGGTAGCCAAATCAAGATGCTGAGCATAGGTTTGGGAAGAATCAGGAATGGGGGTCAGAGTGAGGAATTAGCCAAACACAACGAGCTTCAGGTTGGACAAAATCGACCAAGCGCTGAGAACAATCAGCACCGTCAAACCAACAGCAATCGTGAGCGCATAGAACTGGGTTTTGCCCGTGTTGCCATACTTCAGGGTTTCGCCGCCAAAGATTGAGGCAATTCCGACTAGATTCACCAGTCCATCGACAATGTAGCGATCGCCCCAGTCCACCAGCCGCGACACGATATCCACACTGCCTACAACGCTAGAGCGGTAGATCTTGGGGGTATAGAAGTCGTAGGCGAACAGGTCTTGCAGCGGCTTCCAGGGCAGGCGCACAGGCTTTTCGACGGGGCCTAGGTAAACCACAGCGGCGATCGCCATGCCAGCCAAACTCGACCAAGTGAGCAGCAGGGCAGCGGTTTTATCTAGCTGCGCCCAATTTGGCAGCAGGTTCAGGCTTTGTAGCACCAGCGGCAGGTGCAGCGTCAGGGCCGCCACCACAACCATCGGCAGGGTCACAGGCCAGAGATTTTCGGGCGATCGCTGGGACATCTGCTTTGCCTGGTTGCCAAAAATCAGGCAAAACACCCGCACCACGCTGAAGGCCACCAAATCATTCACCACCAGCAGAATGATTGCCACGGCAGGAGAGTCTTCACGCAGCCCATCCACCAGTTTCAGCAGCGCCCAAAACCCGCCCAAGGGGGGAACCGCGACTAGACCCAGCGCCCCAATTGCGTAGGACAACCCCGACACCGGGCGACGGCTCCATAGCCCGCCAAGCTGCGTCAAGTCCTGCGTAATACTGTTCAGCACGATGGAGCCGCAGCTCATAATCATGGCCGAAACGGCGATCGCATAGGTCAGCAGCAGCAGCAGCGCCGCCTGCATTTGACCGGCACCCACCGCCATAAACACGATGCCCATGTAGGCGCTAGCCAGATAGGAGAGCGATCGCTTGATGTCAATCTGGGCAATGGAAATGAGGGATGCGCCCAGCGCAGTGACGGCTCCAATAGCAATAACAGCAGTAGTGACAGTGGGCGACAGCGCCAGCACGGGTTGCAGCTTGATCAGCACCCAGGCCCCCGTCGCCACAACGACCGAGTTTCGCAGAATGGTGCTGGGAAAGGGGCCTTCCATCGCCTCGTCCAGCCACAGGTGCAGGGGAAACTGGGCGCACTTGCCCATCGGCCCCGCCACCAGCGCCAGCCCGACCAGCGTCATCAGCTTTGGATTCACTTCAGCCGTCTGGGCCCAGGCTGCCAGTCCGTCAAAGTCCCAAGTGCCTGCCAGCGGATAAATCGCCAGCACGCCCATTAGCAAGAACAGGTCGCCAATCCGCTTGGTCAAAAAGGCATCTCGTGCCCCCGTCACCACCAGCGATTGGTTAAACCAGAAGCCAATCAGCAGGTAGGTTCCCAGCGTCAGGATTTCCAGAATCATGTAGGCGAAAAACAGCGAGTCGCATAGCGCCAGCCCGCACATGCCGCCTTCAAACAGCGCCAGCAGCGCAAAGAACCGTGCCCAGCCCCAGTCCATTTCCAGGTAGCCAACGGCGTAGAGTTGAGACAGGAAGTTGATGCCAGTAACGAGCAAGACTGCGCCGATGGTCAGGGCGGACACTTCCAGAGGCAGGGTTAAATCCAGCCCAGCGACCGTCAGCCAGTGCAGGCGAAATTCGACGGCGGGCTGTTGCCAGAGGGCTGGGAAAATCAGCAGCGCGTGCAGAAAGGCGATCGCCGTCATGATCAGGTTCACGTATCCTGCTGGACGCGGCCCCGTCAGGCGAGTTACTGAGGGAAACCAAAGGATGGACAGTACCATGCCCATCAGCGGGTAGCAGGGAATGAGCCACGCACTTTGAATAAGGAGTTCAGCCATATTCCGGGGGTTGGGTGAGGGATCAAGTCTGAAAGCTAAGTAGCTCAAAGCTTCAACCCTCTTAACATGCTCCAAATTGGCTCTGTGATGCAGGACAGGACATCAGTCTTAGAGCGAAATCAGAGCGAAGAGGGTCGCGGTTGGAAGCCTGAGCGCGAAGACCTAAGTCTATGACGACCTAGATAGATATTGAAAAAAATCTATATCAGATGTTTTCTAGATTAGCTTAAAACCTAAAGCAAATCGAAACTAGATAGATTTTCTTCGATACAGATCGCTTAATGCATCGAAGAAAATCTGCTTATATTGCTGCTCCGTATTGCTTCTCCGTTTATTGTCCTACGATTCACTACACAAAAAGCGGATGCCAGGAGACGAGGCTCTGGGCATCCGCTTGGTTTTTGGAAAAACCCTCGCGCACCGGGCAAGGGGTCAATGAGGCTGAGGGTTAGCTTGGGCTGAGACTACGGCTCGATCTTGACCGACAAAATCTTGTCGCCAGGGCGAATCGCGTTCACCACGTCCATATCTTCCGTCTTGCCAAACACCGTATGCTTGCCGTCCAAGTGGGGCTGGGGCGAATGGCAGATAAAGAATTGGCTGCCGCCTGTGTCTTTTCCAGCATGGGCCATCGACAGGGAGCCGGCTTGGTGCTTGTGGGGGTTGCCAGCAGTTTCGCACTTGATGGTGTAGCCCGGGCCGCCGCGACCATCGCCGTTGGGGCAGCCACCCTGAATCACAAAGTCGGGAATGACGCGGTGAAAGTTCAGCCCGTCATAAAAGCCTTTGTTCGACAAATCCACAAAGTTTTTCACGGTGTTGGGCGCGTCCTGGTCAAACAGTTCCAGGGTAATCGTGCCCTTCTCGGTTTCCATAATGGCGCGGGTCATGGGATCTCCTGAGATTGCAAACGAGCATCTAATGAAAAATGCCTGGGAATGCATATTCGGATGAAGAATATGCCGTCTTAGTGTATCAACTGGGGCGATCGCTCAGATCAACGCCCAGAAATCGATCGAAAAAGCGCGATCGCCAGATAAAGCGCAGCAGCAGGCACCATTCCACCGCCACCAGCCCGATGTAGAGATAGCCAGGAAGGCTCAGCGGCGACAGTTCAAAGAATTCTCGCAGCGGCGGCAGGGCGACGATCAGCAGGTAAATCCCCAGCAGGGCGATCGCCATCAGGGTATAGCGCCAGTCGCCGCTGTAGGGTTCGCCGCCGACCCAGGCGCGGGTTGGGGGTTTGAGAAACGGCAGCAGGCACAGTTGCCCCAGCACTAAAATCGTCACCAAGGCGCTGCGGGGCAGGGAATAATCGACCTGGCGGAGTTCCTGAAACGGCGGCAAATCCAGCACGGCGCTGACCAGGAAAAACAGGTACACCAGCAGCGACACCAGCGTCAGGCTGAGGGTGGCAGGCACTACAAAATGCAGCATCGAGCGCACCAATCCGCCGCGTGGCGTGGGCGCAGGCTTCGCCCAGACGGGGATAAAGATTGTCGGCAGCCCCACGCCGATCAGCGTCACCACTGCGCTCTGCTTGTTTTCGAGGGGGAAGCTGTCGGTGACGATGGCCGTGGCAAAGATCAGCAGCGTAACGCAAAACACGCGCACCAGGAATAGCTTCATCACGTCCTGGATGCCGCTGCGAATCCGCTGTCCCTCCAGAAACGCATGGGGCAGTGCGGCAAAAGAGTCTCGCAGCAGCACGATATCGGCGACCCCGCGTGTGGCTTTGCTGCCGCTTTCCATGGCGATCGCCAAGTGGGCCTGCTTCAGCGCCAGCACGTCGTTCACGCCGTCGCCAATCATGGCAACATAGCGCCCCGATTTTCGCAGCGCCCGCACCAGGTCAGCTTTTTGGTCGGGCGTGATGCGGCCGAAAATGGTGTGCGCCTGAGCGGCCTGGGCAAACTGGGCGGCATCGAGGTCGGCCAATTCTGTGCCGGAAATGAGCGAAATTTGGTCGCTCAGCCCTGCTTGCTTGGCCAAGGCGGCGACGGTCTGGGGGTTGTCGCCAGAGATAATTTTCACCTCGATCCCTGCCTGCCGGAAGCCCTGGAGCGTTTCGTAGGCCTCTGGCCGCAACTGGTCGCTAAAGCAGAGCAGCCCCAGCGGCGTAAGATCGGGCGGCATCTGGGGCATCGCAACCGTTTCCTTGAGCGCTGCCCAGTCGGCACTCCAGGCCAGCAGCACCACCCGCAGTCCCTCTTCTGTCATCCGCCGCATCCGGCTGACCCAGTTGGCGGGCAGCGGCGCGGCTTTCAGGAGAATTTCGGGCGCACCCAGCACGTAGGTTCCGGGACGCGGGCCGTTGTCAAAGGCGATCGCACTCCATTTTCGTGCGGAGGAAAAGGGCACTTCGGCAATGGGCGATCGCACGGAGCCGGGACAGACAGCGGCGATCGCCTCGCTGGTGCGGTTGGTGGCGCTGAGGCTGGCGGCAAAGTCGCCCAAGTGCGATCGCAGCTCCTCTTCTGGAATGCCAATAGGATACACCGCTTCCAGCGTCAGGTGATTCGTCGTCAGCGTCCCAGTTTTGTCCAAACACAGCACCTCCACATGGCTCAGCGACTCCACCGCATTTGCCTGCTGAATCAACACCTGCTGCCCCAGCATCCGCACTGCTCCCAGCCCATAGGCCAGCGTAATCGCCAGCAGCAGCCCTGCGGGGACTAGCCCTGCCACCACCGCCGCCCGCTGCGCCACGTCGTTGAGGGAATAGGACTGGCTGAGAAAGCTAATGCTGATCAAAATCCACAAAAAGCAGGCGATCAGCACAAAGACGCGAATCACGACGTTAATTTCACGCTGGAGCGGGGTCAGGATGTTGCGAAACGCCCGCGCCCCTGCCATGAGCTGATAAGCAAAGGTGTCCTTGCCGACTTTCTGCGCCTCGTAGCAGGCCGTCCCGCTGACGCAAAAGCTGCCAGAATAGACCCGTTCGCCCGCCGTTTTGGGCACAAGTTCCGATTCGCCCGTCAGCAGCGATTCGTCTAGCTCGGCATGGCCGTCGCCCAAGATCGCCCCATCCACCACCACTTGGTCGCCCGGCCGCAGCAACAGCACGTCCCCCAGCACGATTTCACTGGGGTCAATTTCGCGCTCCTGTCCGGCGCGGATGACGGTCGCCTTGGGTCGGCTGAGGAGAGCGATTTGATCCAGCTTTCGTTTTGCCCAAATTTCCTGGTAGATGTTAATCAACACGCCGCCAAAGATGACGACCACTACCAAAAATCCGTCGCCCGGTCGCCGCAGCAAAAACATCACCAGGCTGAGCAAAAAGAAAACACTGTTGATAAACGTAAACAGATTTTCGCGAAGAATCTGCCCGTAGGAGCGGGTGGATTGGAGGGTGACGTTATTGCCTTGTCCTGCTGCGCGTCGGGCGATCGCCTCGTCCTCGGTCAGCCCATGCAGCGCAAATGCTTGAGGAACACCCGCTTCACTCATATGTGTGCGTCAAGTCCGTATGACGGCTAGTGTAGCAAGTTAGGGGTTGGGGGTTATGGATGGCGCATTGGTATCGGCTGAGGTTGTGGAGGAAGGGGCTGAGTCTGGGACGGGCGATCGCTCGATGCGAATCTGGTGCAGTCGGGGGCCGGCCGCCGAGGTCACCGTCAGGTGCAAATCGCCGTAGCGGAGGCTGTCGCCCTGCACAGGGATTTTTTGCAATTGGTGAATCAAAAAGCCGCCCAGCGTTTGGTAGTCGTCTAGAATTGGCAGGTCGAGGTCGAGCGCCTCATTCACCTCTTCCAGGGTCATCTGCGCCTGCACCAGCGTCGTCCGCTCATCCAATTGCTGGATCATCGGCTCCTCTTCGGGGGTGTCTGGCTCGTCGGGATAGCCGATAATCTCGGAGGCCAGATCCTTCAGCGTCACCAGTCCAGCCGTGCCGCCAAACTCATCGACGACCATGACCAGGGCCTGGCGCGATCGCTGCATCAGTTGCAATAGCTCACTGAGTTCCAGGTTTTCGGGCACAAACTGCGCCGGGCGCACCCACGGCGTAATAGGACTTTCCAGCGTGATTTGCCCCTGCACCAGCGGAGCCGCCAGTTCCTTGAAATAGATAATCCCCAGGATGTCATCCAGCGAGTCGCCAATCACGGGATAGCGAGAGTGCCCCGTTTCCGCAACGGCATCCAGCAGGTCTTGAAAGGTGGCATCCTGGGGCAGGGCTGTGATGCTGATGCGGGGCACCATGACCGCCTGCACAGACACTTCGGCAAACTCCAGCGCGTTGCTGAGTAGCTCCCGCTCCTCTTCTTCTAGTCCACTGGTTTCGCTGGAGGTTTGGATAATAAGCTGCAATTCTTCTGGCGTGACGCGGTTATACCAGCCCTGGTTGCTGTCGCGGATGCCAATCAGCCGCAGCAGCCAGTGGGTAGACTGGTTCAACACCCAGATAAAGGGGTTAAAAAAGCGGGCGATCGCCAGACTGGGCGGCCCCAAAAACCGCGCCAGTTGCTCTGGATAGAGCAGCGCCAGAGCCTTGGGGCAGAGTTCTCCCAGCACAATTTGCAGATAGGCAATCAGCAAAAAGGAGACCAGAACCCCCACGGAGTGAGAAATCGCCAGTTGCCCCGTCGCGCCCAGCGGTAAGCGGCTGAGTCCAGTTTGCAGCAGCACGGCTACCGTTTTTTCGCCAATCCAGCCCAGCGCCAAGCTGGATAAGGTAATGCCCAACTGGGCAGTAGACAGCAGCCGCTCTAGACTGCGCTGCAAATCCTGCACGGTTCTGGCCTGCACGTCACCCGCCATAACCAACTGGCTGATGCGCGACTGCCGCACGGATACAATGGAAAATTCTGCTGCCACAAAAAACGCATTGATGGCAATCAGCGATAGAACTGCCAGAAGTCTTAACATCACGCCAGAGGCCGTGAGGGGCTGGGCAGCGCTGAGCGCAACAACCGAAGCAGCAAGGGGAATCATCCGCGACTATCAGGAAAACAGGGACAAGACCAAAGACTCATCCAAGCCACCACCTAGCTCGATTGACAGGGTTGATAGTGTCCTCCTTGCCTCCAGCGTCGCTGACTCGTCCCAGTCCTTCTGTGCTGGAGCGAGCAGGCTGACTGTTGTTGATTCGATTTTTTACATCCTCGATGATTTTAGATTCGGGAATGATGATGATCTCGTCGCGGCTGCCCTGTTCTCCGGCGGCTTCGCTGCCCAGCGAGGTCGGACGCACGTCGGGCTGGGTCACGCCGCGCAGTGCCTCACGCCCCAGCGCATAGCCCCAAATGCCGCTTGCCACCCCCGCTGCGGCCATGAGCGTCAGCAAGATTAACGTCAGTGCGACGGTAGAATTAAGTTTCATAGAGGCTTTTAATTCTGTAGTAAAGGCTTTAAGGAATTGCGGAACTGACGCGATGCGAGGCAAGTGGGGTTAACTAGCTTTGAGATACGAGCTTGAGATGTGAGCTTGAGAGGAGATTCTATTAAGAAAGCAAGCGCTTCCAAAAATACAGGCACTTCAGAATGCACGCTTTCAGAATGCAGGCTTTCAGAATATAAGAATATCAACAGCCTGGAAAATCGGCACTGGAAAATTCAAGTGTGTGCAGACTTGAAATCCGCCACTCCGACATTACAATGGACTAGCAAAGGCACGGTGCCCCGTGTGGGCGATTTGCCTAACCAGGGTTGGCCGAGCGGATTAGGCAGCGAACTCATAATTCGCCTCAGGCAGGTTCGACCCCTGCACCCTGGATTTTCTGGGTTTTCGAGATCATCCTAACTTACAACATGACCCTCCAAAGTTCTAGTCCACGCCCCCCTGTTGCTGTGGCCACCTGCGACCTGCCTACGCTGCGCCAGTCGGTGCTGGATTTATTTTGCGAGGCGGCGTACAAGGAAGGCGAGTTTACCCTGTCCTCCGGGCAGACGAGCCGCTACTACATCAATGGCAAGCTGGTGACGCTGCATCCGTGGGGTGGGCTGGCCTGTGGACGGCTGCTGCTGGCCCAGGTTCCGGCGGAGGCGGTAGCGGTGGCGGGGCTGACGCTGGGGGCCGATCCGCTGGTGACGGCGACGAGCGTGGTGGGGGCCTATGAGGGGCGATCGCTCGCCGCGCTGATCGTCCGCAAAGAGGCGAAGGGCCACGGCACCCAAGCTTATATTGAAGGGCCGGTTTTGCCGTCGGGTAGCCCGGTGGTGGTGCTAGAAGACGTGGTGACCACAGGACAATCGGCGCTCAAAGCGGTCGATCGTCTGCGCGATGCCGGGTATGTGGTGAACCATATCATTTCCCTGGTCGATCGCCATCAGGGCGCAGCAGACTTGTATTACCAAGAGGGGCTGGGCTTTCAGGCGATTTTTTCGATTACCGAGATCCAGTCTCGCTGGGCAGCGCTGCAACGAGCGGGTGAGGGATAAAGAAAATGCTGGCAGCCGTCCTCTATGGTCAGGAAGACCTGCGCCTGGAGCAGCAAGCGCCACCTGTGCCGGGGCCGGGAGAGGTGCTGCTGCGGGTGACGGCGGCAACGACCTGCGGCACGGATCTCAAGGTGTGGCGGCGGGGTGGTCATGCCAAGATGCTAAAGCCGCCGACTCGCTTTGGGCACGAGGGCGCAGGGCATATCGCGGCGCTGGGCGACGGGGTGACGGGCTGGCAGGTGGGCGATCGCGTCGTGGCGAACAACTCTGCGCCCTGCATGGATTGCTTCTTTTGCCAAAGGCAGGAATACTCGCTCTGCACCCAACTGGTGTTTAACAATGGCACATTTGCAGAGTTTCTGACCATTCCTGCGCCCATTGTGCAGCACAACCTCTTGCCAATTCCTGAAGGCATGTCCGATGCGATCGCCGCGATGACAGAACCCCTGGCCTGCGTGCTGCACGGGCTGTCTCGCTCGAATATCCAGTCGGGCGATCGCGTCGTGATTTTGGGGGACGGCGCGATTGGGCTGATGTTTGTGGCGGCGCTGTCGCTGGGCTATGGCGTTGGGGGGAGAGGGGGAGAGGCGGAAAGAACGAAAAACGAAGAACGAAAAACGGAACCTCTTCGTTCTTCGTTCTTCCCTCTTCCCTCACGCCAACACGCAAACGCTCCTTGCGACATCTTCCTCTTTGGCGGTAGCCCCACACGGCTCCGGGTGGGCGAGGCGTTTGGGGCATCGCAGGGGTTCAACCATCGCCAGGTGGCGGATGTGCCTGGGCTGGTGAAGTCGCTGACAGAGGGCTGGGGCGCGGATGTGGTCATCGAAGCGACAGGCGTGCCCAGCGTGTGGGAACAGGCGATCGCCTGTGTGCGTCCAGGGGGAACCGTGAATCTGTTTGGCGGCTGCCCACGGGACACCACGATTACCGTCAGCACCGAGCCACTGCACTACAGCGAACTGACGCTGAAGGGAGTCTTTCACAGCACGCCGCGCCACGTCCGCGATGCGCTGGCGATGCTAGCGGCGGGCGATCGCCCCTTTGAAAAGCTGATCAGCGACGAGCGTCCGCTCAAGGACTTGCAACAGACTTTTTACGATATGCGCGATCGCACTGTGATCAAAGTCGCTATGCGCCCCTAACGCCTGGGAAATCGCGTGAAAATGCGGACGGATCTCTCCTTCACCCGGCATACCCTAATGCTTAGAGAGCGGAACCAGGAACCTCAGGGATGAGGAGCGAGAGGCGGCTCTATCAATTTTCGATTTTGGATTTGCGATTTTGGGTTGCTCGTCAAGCGTCTGCAAGGCTTCCAGCAATCTCATTCGCAGCTCCGCTCAAGAGAATTGATGTGGCGCCACTCCAGCCTAATCCAGGCTAAATCCAAAATCCAAAGCCCAAAATTCCAAACCCCTCCGGAACATAGCCCTACAGGACTGAAGCATCAATTTAGAACTAGCCTGTCTGACCTGCGAAACTTCACCCACTTGTACCAGGTATAAACCTCCCCCTCAGCGCTACACTTAGCAATGAGATTCACCAGAGCTAGCTTTCAATTCGCTTCACTCTGTCTAGGAACTTAACTGACCTCAACCGAGACGGCTTTATTCATCCCCCCGTCTCCAGGAGATAAGCCAATGAGCGATTTTGTCCTTGATGCACCCGCCGCAAACCGCAACACCTACTTTGTGGCATACTACGGCAGTCAATATCAAAAGCAGACTGCGGTTCTCCATGTTCAGCACAACTTTGATGACTCGATTCAAAAGCTGCACCTGCTGATTCGCACGCGAATTAATGAGGTTCTCGGAGAAGAGACCCCCGCTTGCTATCACATCCTGGCGCTGGCAGCTCCCGAAACGATTCCTGTTTAATGCTTCTGGCTAATTCAGAAGCTTAATAAGGTTGATCCCGAAGCGGCTGACCATGAGCAGTGTGGAGTTCATCCATCATTGCCATTATTCAATTGCCATCATTGCTGGATATAGATTCAAAAACAAAAAGACTAGGTTGGGAATTCCCTCGCCTAGTCTTTTTGAGTTTGGGACTTACGAAGCTGGACAATTTCTCGCGGGCTGTGCCTGCGAGAAATTGTCCAAAATCCAGAAAGCCTATCGCAAGAGCGTAAGTCCTGAAGTTTTTAGCCTGGATTTTTAAGGAGCTAGGGCGTTGCCGCGCAGGAGACTGCCGATGGTTTTGGCAGTAATCTTAAGCTGCGTCAGTGGGTTGGCAGGCACGACTGTCTTGTACAGGTAGCTGTCGAAGGTGAGCTTTTGCACGTCGATATCGGCGCACATTTCCACAAACGCCTCGCGGGTCGCATCGGAGCGATAGAACACGCGCTGAAGCAGATCCAGCACCAGGTACGTTGCGCCGTAGGCTTTGTCCCAGCGCTTGATGTAGACCTTGAGGTCGTCTTCGGTGGGGATGCGTTGCCCTTTGTTGGACAGTTCCACAATCGTTTCGGCGCACATGCGACCCGACTTGGCGGCAAAGTAGATGCCTTCGCCGGAGGACTTGGTGACATAGCCAGCGGCATCGCCCACCAGCGCCACACGTCCCACCACCCGACGGGGGCGGGGATGTTCGGGAATGGGGTGCGCTTCGACTTTGATGATTTCGCCGCCTTCTAGCTTGGCTGCGGCGCGTTGGCGAATGCCCGCTTGCAAATCTTT
This sequence comes from Thermoleptolyngbya oregonensis NK1-22, assembly GCF_032705245.1. GTDB lineage: Bacteria > Cyanobacteriota > Cyanobacteriia > Elainellales > Elainellaceae > Thermoleptolyngbya > Thermoleptolyngbya sichuanensis. The sequence continues at coordinate 3,323,448 of NZ_CP053540.1, read as the reverse complement.
GATGCGGGACTTGTTCACCTTCATCGTGCCCGTGCCAACGGCAACGTGGTCGTATTTCGGGAAGACCCAGGCGTAAAAGTCGGGCGACACGTCATCGCCGACATACATTTCGGCTAGCTCGTGATAGTACGCCATCTTGTCTTGGGGCAGGCGAATGCGCTCTTGGAAGGCGATCGCATAGTTATAGTCCCCCGCATCAATGGCTTTGGCAACGCGAGAGTTTGCGCCGTCTGCACCAATCACCAGGTCAACTTGCAGGGTTTGGGCAGTGCCCTCCACGCTGCCGTTGGAGTGGTCAGCATAGTGGAGGGTGTAGGGGTCGCTGCTGGTTTTTGGCAGATCCAACCCATAGACAGTGCCGTTGATCAGCTTTGCGCCCAGTTTGGCAGCGCGATCGCGCAAAAAGCCGTCCAGCACTTCGCGGCGACACATGCCGATATATTCGTCATCCTTGAGCGTGCTGCCGATGTTGACCTCGATATTGGAGGGCGAGATCATCTTCATCTTGCGGACGCGGCGATCGATAATTTCTGGCGGCAGGTCAAATTCACCCACCATGCAGAGTGGAATCGCCCCACCGCAGGGTTTTGCGTTGTCTAACTTGCGTTCAATGAGATAAGTTTCGATACCTGCTTTTGCCAGGGTCTCGGCAGCGGAAGAACCTGCCGGCCCGGAACCAACGACAGCAACCCGTAGAGCCAAAGGTCGTCTCCCAAATTTTCATGTAAAGCGTACGAGTGGCATCGTAGCATGAGCGGGGAGCCTGATTCAGCAAGGGTTTTGGGGATATGGCGAAATTGAAACAGACTGTAACTTCTCGTAACGAGAATTGAGGCAGATCCTCTCTGTCTAGCATCCCACATCCCTTGTTTTGCAGGCGTTTCAGCCCTTATGGGTGGGCCCATTGAAGATCGTCAATGGCAATCCCAGTTTTTCCTCAGGTTTCCTTGGAGGCGAAAGTTTCCTGGAGGCAAAAGTTTCCTAGAGGCGAAAATTTCCCGGAGGCAAAAGTTTTCTAGAGGCGAGGGGACGGGCTAGCAGCCAGCCTGCATCCCTTGAGCCGAGCAATGAGCAATCGTCTGGGCCGAACCATCGTCGGCCTTGCTGCAAGACTGGCTAGCTGGGCGATCGCAGTTTTAGGTGCTTGGGCTTTAGGTTCTGTGGCGGGTTCTGTGGCGGGTTCTGTGGCGAGTCCTTGGGCAAGTCCTTAGGCAAGGGGTCTGCCTGGAGCAAGTCTGACGGAACTTGCTTCGTCAACCACACCAGAAAGTTGCCCAGCGTGCCCTCTAGCAGTTCCTCCAAATCCCCTTCTAGAAACACCTCGAAGGCCTGCTGAACATCTTCATAGAAGGATAGTTCCCAGTCAAACCAGCACACCTGCGTCCAGTGCAAATCCGCTTCTAGGCGATCGCCCGGCAGCAGTTTCCCAAAGGGTAATCCCGAATATTGCTCCAACTGATGAGCCGCAAAGTTGACGACCGCTTCTGCAATGCCCAGCGATTTGCCGTAGGTGTGAAACCATTCCTGGGGGCTGAGGCTCGGCCGCCGCTGGAGCGATCGCACCACCCGCCGCCGCATTGCCAGATCAGGACGCAGGGCTGTGTAGCTACGCAAGCTATAGAACCAGTTTCGGAGCCGATGCCACATAGACGCAGGAGATGGGTAAAAACCCAGAGGGCGCTTTCCCCAAAGTATTCCCATTTGACGAGGAATCTCTCAGAAGGGGCCTGCGCCCCAAGACAGAGATTCCCGCGCCAGCGTCCCCAGCCTAAACCTGCCCTAGCCCCGCTACTCTGTTGCGTTCAGGTCAAAAATCACGTCCTGTTCCAGGTCAAAAATGTGGTCGTAGTCAAAAATGAGTGAATTCGGGTGGCGCATCAGCGAAAAGCCAAAGTTTGAGACGACATCGGTAGTAAACGTCGCCATCACCAGTTCAACCAGCCGCTTTTCGGGAATTTCTGGCTCCTGCACGAAATAGTTTCGCCGCGCAAAAAACACGCCTTCATCCTTGGGCACGACAATGCTGTTGACCCGATGAGCATATTGGATCGGCTTGATATAGGTGGCAATAAATTCATCCTGGTTGCGCTGGAGGCGGTACAGCTTTTCATGCTGATACCAACTCATGCGAAACATCATTTTCAGCAGCTCAAAGCCCAGCACATAGCTAAATACGTTGTTGCGCTCCTCCGTGCTGAACACCAGCCGCAGCGCCGATTCCAGGTATAAATCTGGCTGCCGTCGCGCATCCTGAGCAGAATGCACATAAAACTGGCGGATATAGCGTCGCAGCACACCCGCATCTAGCTCGGTAGCAATACGAAATTCCTTGAGATAGTCTCGTACCCGCTGCTCGGTTTCTTTGTCCTCCAGCTTGCGCGACACCAGCCCATCGGCCGTGTAGTCGTCCAGAAACTCCGCCTGCACCTCTGGCGATGCTGCACACATCAGGTGACACAGCGACAGTACGTAACGCCGCTGATGCCAGGGCAGGCTTTCTACCCAGATCTTTGCCTCTGGCGGCAGCTTGTTGAGAATGCTCCCAACTGTGTCGTCTCGATAAAAACCGTTGCGTCGGGGAGGTCGGGGTTTTGCCATAGAGGGGCAAACGGTCTAGCACCAATAAAGAGCCGTCGAGGATTTATGAACTGCGATATTTCTATAATTTAACGTTTAACCATCTGATGCCTACCCAGTTTAATGGCTACCCAGTTGGTCTGCAATGACTCGGTTAAAAGGGCGATCGCCCTTCATCCAACTCTTCATCCACCTGTTTTATCCAACTCCCACTTGCGTTCCAATTAGCCCATCCGCTCCAGGTATTTACGGATATTTGAAAAAACACGAACTTTTATCTCGATTTCCCAGTCACTCCTGTAAAGCCGCTTCATCTTTTCCATTTTGTTTAGCCACGTAAAGAAATCTACATAAACCTTGTATAAAGCAACCGGGTCAGTTCTGTAAAAATACGATGAAATCGACATTCACTCAGTGACCCCTACTAGCCCATCACGTCAGGATAAACACGGAGGCGTGGATCACGCGACTCCGACCAGGCGTGTCTACCAAGCTCCGCTTCGTGATGCATTTTTGCGATGCATCTCTTAGACCGTCTATCAGGGTTTTGTTCATACCCAGGCTGTCCCAGCCAGTCAAACGTTTGGGAAATGGGCCTGCCATTCTTGCTCCGTCCGGGGTGCGCTACCCAGGCTACCGGACGACTATTACTGCCCTCCTCAAAGCTATCCTGCCCCCTTTGATCAAGACAGCCCTTTGAGGAGGCACAAAGTAAAATCCTATGTCTTGCCGGGTCTTCTACCAGAAGACCGGTAGCCTACCGCAGTTTGCAAACACGGTTCACGTTCAACAAACGTGCATAAAGGTAGGTTTTAACTATGAATTTGCGTCATTTGGGTTTTCAGACCCTTCTTTTAGGCACTGCCATTACTGCTTCCGTAGTGGCCAGTGCGCCCGCTCAAGCCGTTGCTCTCTTTGGTTCAATTGGGCTGACGGGTAGTTCAATGGTGACTCCAAATGGGGTGACCTTTCTGACGGACACCGTAAACATTGCCAGCGGCAATTTTACCGGGCTGCTAAACTCCGACACGGCTACCCTTAAGCCGCTGGTTTTCACGCCCGCACTCGGAACCAATCCAGCAGCAGGTATATACTCAAATCGAGGCGTGGCAGCGCTGCCAAGCTTTATCGACTTTGGAACAGTTACCATTGGTGCAACCACAGCGACGCTCACATTTGATTTAGATGAAGTGAGTAATGCTGTGACAACCATCGTTAAAAGCCCTGTCTTCGGCATTAGTCACAATATCAATCCGTTGACTGGCAAATTTAACTTTAATGGTCAAACCATTGCAGCCGGTTTTCTGCAAGCATCTGTTTCGGGGAGTGGGGCAAATGCTGCCAGCACCTACCAAATTACGCTATCTACACAGCCTATTCCCACTCCGGCGCTGTTGCCGGGGCTGATGGCGATGGGGGCGGCGGCGCTGCGGAAGCGGAGGGAAGCGGAAGAAGAAACCCTGGATGCTGAGGTTTGAGCCGCGTTTGATGTCGGGTGGCATCGCTGTTTTGTAAGCCACTAGGCATGTTTTGACGAAGCCACAGCGCGGGTGTGCTGTGGCTTTTTTTGGGTTTGGTTTGGGGTGGGAGGGGATTGGCGGGCCGCCCACGCACGCCTGAGTCGCTGCGTCCTGTCGGCCGGATCTCAGACTAAGACACTAGCGTCTGTGCCCTATCTGAGAAAGCTAGGCGACCCGGCTGCTACAACGCTCGACAAGATTAGGACTTACGCAGTTGGACAATTTCTCGCGGGCTGCGCTCGCGAGAAATTGTCCAAAATCCAGAGAGCTTATTGCAAGTGCGTAAGTCTTGAAAGTATAAAGCTCTACATAAAGCTCTACAAATCCACAGATTTGACGACGGGCAGCATCACCCGCGAAGGTGCGTCCGTCGTGCCAGAATACACCGACACCGTGATTACCCGTGCCTCCATTAGCTGACTATCGGCAGGGAGCGTACCGTCGCCTGCATTGACCGGATAGGCGGGCGAACTGGCTCCGCTGAGGCTGAGACGCAGGGCGCTGCCCTTGGGAAGCTGGATGCAGGTGGGCTGGAGGGCGATCGTGTAGCGCGGTGCGGGCTGGGCGGGGTAGTGTGTGCCAATTCGCAGATAGCCCTGGGTGAATTGCAGCACCGTGCCGTTGGGTTTCACTTCCGACAGCGCCGCGCCCAGGTCAAAGCTAAAGGTGTCGGCGTTGCAGCACACATCCACCAAAATTTCTCCAGCGATCAGCAGGTCATCGGCGAGCGGTTCGCTGGTGTAGGTAACGACATCCGTGCGGCTATCCAGCGCAGACCGATCGACCGGGCCCGGCGGCACAGTGGCATGGCCGCCCAGCGTGGGCACGGGCCGCCACGGGTCGTGGACAAAGCTGTCGGGGATTGCTGCGCCTCGATCAGCATCCGTCCCTGTCGCACCTCCCTGAGGGGTCAGCGCACCGTGTTCGTCGCCCATGGCCGCCAGGCCGTTGCCTGCCAGCCAGAGCGGGGTCTTGGGCGGATTGGGAAACGCACCGAGCGATCGCCACTGGTGAGTTCCCAAATCAAACAAATGCACCGGCGACTCGTGCATTAGCTCGGAGTCGATGCCCTTCAAAAACTGGTCAAACCAGCGGATCTGCACCTGGTCAATGGGCGAACTGGCCGCCGGGCCATAGTCCACGCTGCCCACGCGCCGCCCCCAGGGCAAGTGCGCCCAGGGCCCCACCCAGAGGTGCTGGAGATAGCTGCTGCGGGCCGCCATCGAGCGATAGAGCCGCAGCGTGCCCCGCAGGTGTGTGTCAAACCAGCCGCCAATATGCAGCATGGGCAAATCGACCTCGCCCCAATAGGTTTTGGGGGAAAGCCGTCGCCAATAGTCTGCCGTGGGGTCGGGGTTGCTCAGCCAGTCGTGATAAAAGGAGTCGGGCGCGAGGCGTTCCAGCAGTTCCGAGCGGGGACAGACCGGATCGACCTTGAACGGCGCATGGGCCACGGCATACAGCGCTTCGTAGGCTTCTGGGTCGCCCTGGCGGCGGGCGGTTTCGCTGGCCAGTTGCAGCGCCCAACTGAGATTGTTCTGATAGCAAAAGGCTCCGCCTTCGTAGGCCCAATCGGCATAGAGGTCAAAGGCGACCATGCTGGGACAGATGGTGCGGAGGGCAGAGGGCTGGGCGATCGCCGCGTAGAGCTGGGTCATGCCCTGATAGGAAAAGCCGTACATCCCCACCTGCCCATCGCTGCCGGGAAGCTGGGAGGCCCATTCCACCGTGTCGGCTCCGTCCTCAATTTCGTGGGCAAACAGGTGGAACTCGCCCTCCGATGTCCCGCGCCCGCGCACGTCCTGAATGACCACGATGTAGCCGTGGGCAGCATACCAGGACGGATGGGCATAAACCACCGTCGAGGCGATCGCCCGTCCGTAGGGCTGCCGCATCAGCAGCACCGGAAACGGCCCCTCTGCATCGGGATAGTAGACATCCGCATCCAGGCGCACTCGATCGCGGGTGTACATGGACGCGGTTTTCTTGGGCAACACAGGCAGCATAGCGAAATCGCAGGGAGAAGGGGGCACTATAAGCAGGGAGTGATCGGAAGGCGACATCAGGAACCCTCAGTGACGTTGATTAGTGACGTTAACTTTGGTGACGTTAACTTGGTGACGTTAACTTGGTGAGGCTGACTTGAAGACTTTAACTCGACTTCAAGCTAGCTTCATGGCTGGGTCAACTGGGGGAAAATACCGAGTTCCTTACAAAAAATTTCCAGAATTGTAAGGAAACTTCAGACCTGAATGTGAATTCTGTTACTATCGTGGGCGCTGTTGAAACCACTCTGAGTGTCCACCCTCACGCGAATCAAGACTATATAAATTACTACTGGCTAAACCAATCCAGACTGGCTAGGGCTGCATTAGCCAAATACGTTTGAGTCACGATTGAGTCACGTATTGAGTCACGACTTTAGTCAGGATCACCTCGATGTTCTTCTGATCAAAAGTTTCAGACGGTATCTTGTCTATTTGTCATTTATTTGCATTCTCTCTAGGTCATTCCCAGATTATTCCCAGGTTAGCGATAAGGATGGTTCTATGAAAAGTCAACGATTTCAATATAAGCGGCTGGGGCTGCTGCTGGCACTCTCCACCGGGCTAAGCTGCGTATCGCTGGGGCTACCCCTTCAGCGGGCCCTGGCCAACGGCTGGATTCTCTACCAGGAAGGAAACCTGCAACCTCTGGTGGGGACGCACACCTTCGCGGGCACAGCAGGGCAGACTGTGGCGATCGCCCTCCGCACGGACGGCTTTTCGGGTGCGGTGGTGCTGATTGCGCCCAACGGCGATGAAGTCGCCAGAAATGAATACTACGGCCGCACGAGTGGCCCAATGATTGTCACGACGCTACCGACCAGCGGCGCGTACAAAATCCTCGCGCAGTCGCCCTACGGTCAGGCAGGAACCTACACCGTGAACGTGCGGATTGCGACAGCCTATGACTTGGCCTTTTCGCGCGGCGTTCAGTTGAACCAAGAGGGCGACTATGCCGGGGCGATCGCCGCCTTCAATGAAGCCATTCGTGCCGACCCACAAAGCCCCGAAGCCTACGTGGAACTTGGCAATCTGCTCTATGACGATGCCAGACGGCTGAAGCCAGAAGAAGCTCGCAGCATCGTTTCTGCCTATGAGCGAGCCGCCGCCGCCTACGAACGGCAGGGCAACCAGGAGATGGTACAGATGTTGCGCGACCTGATCGTCGTGGTTCAAGCGGAGGTCAGCCCTATTCCTTCTGGGGCTTTTCCTGGAGGAGGCGTTCGGTAATCGAACTAAACCTCTTGGAGGCTTGCCGTCTCCCCTGAGCAAGCATTTTTCATCTACATTAGACCTCTTGCATAAATGCTTTTCTGAGAGCGTGAATCGTTGAGCGGCGGTGCTGCTCAACGATTCACACAAGAGGTCTATTCAAGCAGCGGCCGCCCCTGGGCGGTCTTTTTTTGTGGTCATACCCTTTTCACGCCCCACCTTCACCGCCCCCGGTTGGGGTGTATCCAGCAGAACTTACCGTTTCCGATACTTTCTGAGAGTATCTTTAGCAGCTTGGCACCGGGCTGGTGTCCAAGCGCGAAGGGCTTGCCTGTTCACAGGTTATTGCTTAAACGACTGCTTTAACACTGCTTTCTTTAACTACTTTAGCGAGGTGTGCAAATTTGCCGATCCCCCTCCCCCTTTTCTGGTACGCCGAAGGCTTTAAGCCCAGAGCAGGAGAGGGAATTCAAACCGCTCTGGCTCCCCTGCTCACCATGTAGGCTGCTGTGTACACACCAGTCTTCTAGACTTGAGCGGCGATGCTTTGATCCCCCCTAGCCCCCCTTAGCAAGGGGGGAACTGATCCCCTCTACCCCCCTTAAATATGGGGGAACTGGATCGGAGGTTCCCCTTAGTAAGGGGGATTTAGGGGGATCTCTCAGAGCCTGATGCAAACAATCGAGATGTGTGTACCCAGTGACACCCTATCGGGGAAGGGTTGGGGAATGAGGGAGGGCGGAAAGTTGCATGTTGTGTCCGCTCTAGTAACTCGCCTCTAGTAACTCGCCTTTAAAGAGATTAAAGAGCCTGCTTTTCAGAGCGTCTGTTTTCTGTATTTAGAAAAGCAGCTTAGCGTTTGTCCGTAGTGCCAATCCTATCGGTGACCTTCGATGATGCGACCCCAGCGATTTTTCCCAACGTTTTGCCTTGCGCTCTGCTCCACAGCAGCATCAGTTCTGCTGTTTAGCCCGGCGGCGATTTCCGCAGAGATCGCTCCGCGAATCGCCCAAACTGCTCCGTTCCAGCCTGTCCCACTGTTCGCTGAAGTTACGCTGAGTCCGGCGGCACCCGACACGGTGGCAGACGTTCTGGCAGAGGATCTGAATGTGCGGATCGACGGTTCGCCTACTATGCTGCCCATCAACCGGGCACTCAAGAAATATTACGAGCAGGAAGTCGCAGGCAGCGAAGTCACCATCGACGCAAGCGGCACCGAGGCAGCAATTGAGAAACTGCTGGAGGGCGACATTGACCTAGCGGCGATCGCCCGTCCCCTCACCCGCACCGAAAAGCTCAAGGGCTTGAAGGAAATTCCCATCAGCCTGGAAAAAATTGCCATTATCGTTGGCAAAAACAATCCCTTTGACGGCGTGCTGACCGTCGAGCAGTTTGCCCAAATCTTCCGGGGCGAGATTACCGACTGGTCAGAGGTTGGCGGCGAACCGGGGCCGATCCGCTTCATCGATCGCCCGCTGGACAGCGACACCCGCCTGGCCCTGGGCAAATACGGCATTTTGCAGAATACCGAGGTGGCGCTGGGCGACAACGTGGTGCGCCTAGACAAGGATGACACCGCCGAGGTGATTCGTCTGCTGGGGAAAGATGGCATTAGCTACGCGATCGCCAGCCAGCTCACCAACCAGACCAAAGCCCGCCCCGTGAAAATCGGCGTGCTGCAAGAAACCCTGCCCGAAGACACGATTTATCCCTACACCGTGCCCCGTGGCTATGCCTATCGCGACGGCAGCACGGCGATCGCCTCGTTTCTGGGACTGGCTCAGGGCGAAACGGGTCAGTCGGCGATCGCCGCCGCCAAGCTAGAAGAAGCCAAGGCGATTGCCACCGGCCGCGGGGTCAAGAAAGTTGCGGAACCCGTGGTCGAAACCGTGGCCCAGGCCGCCGACGATGCCGTAGTGGCAGAGCGACGTGGACTTCCCGGCTGGCTGTGGCTGCTGCTGCCTCTGGCGCTGCTGGCGCTGGCGGCCCGCTGGCTGGGTGGCTGGCTGGCCAAGCGCGGCCCGGTGGTCAAGGATGTACAGCAGTCATCAATGGTTTCCCCACCTGCACCCAAAGTGGAAACCCAGGTGGAGCCTGTGGTTACGGAAACGGTGGAACCTGTGGTTGCGGAAACGGTCACCGTAGAACCCGTCGTTGCGCCGCAGCCCGTGATGGAACCCGTTGTTCCTGCGGAGCCTGTGGTTGCTCCTCGCGTGGTGGACGTGCCTGCGCTGTTTGTCCAGGCCTCCAAGCTGGTGGAAGGTGGCCGCTATGCCGAAGCGCTGCCCTACCTGGATGAAGTCGTCGAGGCAAAATCCAACGACGCGCTGATCTGGCTGAATCGTGGGCTGGCCCTGGCCGGGCTGGGCCGCCATGAACCTGCCATCGAAAGCTTTGACCGGGCGATCGCTCTCCAGCCCGACCTCACCGAAGCTTGGATTGGCAAAGGCGAAACCCTGGTGCTGCTGGGTCGCGAGGACGATGCCCGGGCCGCGTTCAATAAAGTCGTGGAACTGCGCCCAACCTTTGTGCGCCCTGGCTATACCCCCGTCCCCATCGTCACGCCAGAGCCGGAGGTCATCGCGCCTGCGCCCGTAGAGCCGCCTGCGATGACGGAACCCGAAATTGTAGAACTGATTAGCACGGAAGAGGTGATTGAGCTGACGCAGCAGCCCGTTCCCGAAGCGCCCGTGGCCGACTCCTTTGAAGCACTGAAGGAATCGGTTGAAGAAGCCGTTGCGCCAATGGTGGAATCAGTAGCGGAACCTGTGGCGGAAACAGTCGAGGAGGCAATTGACACGGTAACGGAAACGGCCACTGAAACAGTGATCGAACCCGTCGTGGAACCGATCATGGAACCCGTGATGGAATCCGTTGCGGAACCCGTGATGGAATCCGTTGCGGAACCCGTTGCGGAAACCATTGAGCCTGCGATCGCCCCCCCGACTGAACCCGTCGCGGAACCCGCTGCAGAACCCATTGTGGAACCCGTTCCAGAAGCGCTCGTAGAACCGACCGATGGAACGCTGAAGCAAGCCTTTTTGGACGCGCTGATGCATCATTGCGGCAAGACGCTGGACACGGCAGAACCCTGGGACAAGTACATGGCGCTGTCCTACGTGGTGCGCGATCGCCTGTTTGCCCTGAGAACGCCAGAGACGGATTGGGCCACCCTGGGCGATCGCCTGGTGATTGAGCTTTCGGCAGAATATCTGCCCGGGCCCCACCTAGCCAATAATCTGTTCGCAATGGGTCTGTCGCCCGAAGCGCAGACTTCGCTGGCCGAACTGGGCATTACCCTGGAGGACTTGATCGCGCTGGAAGAAGAACCCGGTCTGGGCCGCGGCGGGCTGGGTCGGCTGATGATTTGCTACCTCGACTCGCTGGCGACGGCCACCATTCCGGCGATCGGCTACGGCATCCGCTACGAGTTCGGCATTTTCGACCAGGACTTCAGCGACGGCTGGCAGGTCGAAGTCGTGGACGAATGGCTGAAAAACGGCAACCCCTGGGAAATTGAGCGCCCGGAAGCAGCGGTGAACGTGCTGTTTGGCGGCCGCAGCGAAGCCTACATGGATGCCGACGGCCGCTACCGGATGCGCTGGGTTCCCGATGAGGCGATTCGCGCCATCCCCTACGACACCCTGATTCCGGGCTATCGCTCTGGCGCGGCCAGCCTGCTGCGCCTGTGGAAGGCAGAAACCGATGCCAACCTATCCAAGGTGCTGTATCCCAGCGACATGGAGGAATACGGCCGGGAAGTGCGCCTGCGGCAGCAGTTCTTCTTCGTGTCTGCCTCGCTGCAAGACGCAATTCGCCGACACCTAGAGGCAGGTGGCAGCATCCACACCCTGCCAGAGCGATTGACGATCCAAATCAACGACACTGACCCAATCATTGCCATTCCCGAACTGATGCGCCTGCTGATGGACGGGCACGGGCTGGAGTGGGATCAAGCCTGGGACATCACCTGTAAAACGTTTGCCTACACCAACCACAGCCTGCTGCCGGAGGCATTGGACTCCAACCACTACTCGCTGCCGACGGTGCAAAAGCTGTTCCCACGCCATTTCGAGATTCTGCTAGACCTCAACAGCCGATTTTTGGGCACGGTGCGCGACCAGTATCCCGGCGACGAGGGCAAGGTGATTCGCCTGTCGCTGGTGGATGAGGCGGGCGAAAAGCACTTCCGTCTGGTGAATCTGGCGCTGCTTAGCAGCTACGCGGTCAACGGCGTGTCGGCCCAACATACCGAGTTGCTGAAGCAAAAGTTCGCTGATTTTGCCGAACTGATGCCGCAGAAATTTAGCAACCAGACCAACGGCGTGTCGCCGCGCCGCTTCTTGGCGCTGAGCAATCCGCCCCTGGCCGACCTGATCACCCAAAAGCTGAGCAGCGGCTGGGTGACGCACCTGGAAACGCTGAAGGATCTGGAGGCCTATGCCGAAGATGCGGAGTTTCGGGCGCAGTGGCGACAGGCCAAGCTGATGGCAAAGCAGTCGCTCGCGGAACTCATCCAGCAGCAGTGGGGACTTTCGGTGAATCCGATGAGCCTGTTTGACCTGCAAGCGAATGAAATCCACGAGCACAAGCGCCAGCATCTCAACCTGCTGCATGTGGTGACGCTTTACAACCGGATTAAGGCAAATCCGGGGGCTGCCTTCACGCCGCGTACCGTGCTGTTTGCGGGCAAAGCCGCGCCAGACTACGCCACGGCCAAGCTGATAATCAAGCTAATCAATGCGGTGGCGGAAACGGTGAACACAGATGGGGAAGTGGGCGATCGCCTCAAAGTGGTCTTTATCAAAGACTTCACCATCAAAAATAGCCAGGTGATTTTCCCGGCGGCCGATGTGGCGGAATTCATCGCCACGGCGGGCACCGAAGCCTCTGCCACGGGCAACCTGATCGCCGCCCTCAACGGCGGCCTGCTCTTGGGCACGCTGGACGGCTCCAACCTGGAACTGGCAGATGCCGTCGGCGCAGAGAACAGCTTCCTGTTTGGGCGGACAGCGGCGGAGTCCCTGCCGCTCTACGAAGGCGACCACAACCGCTATCACCTGTACGAGTCGCTGCCCGACCTGAAGCAGGCCATCGACCAGATCGCGTCGGGAGCGTTCTCCTATGGCGACGGCGGCCTGTTCCGCCCGCTGCTGGATCGGCTACTCTACGGCGATCCCTACGGCGTGCTAGCAGATTATGCCGCCTACATAGCCGCCCAAGATCGAGTCGCCGCAGCCTACGGCGATGTCGAGGGCTGGACGCGCAAATCCATCCTGACAGCGGCGCGGGCGGGCTACTTTTCGAGCGATCGCGCGATTTGCGGCTACAGCCAGTCCATCTGGAAAATTGCCACCAGCCCGCTGCAATCCTCGATGTCGCTTCCCGGCTAGTCTCCTGCTAGCAGGGGTTCAGGTTTGATTGTCGGGGTGTGAAACAAACGCAAGAGACGCTGCGTGAGCTGGAAGATTTTTTCCCTACTTACGCAGCGTCTATGAACTTTACACTCAGTTCATAACCCCGTATAATCCACGCTTGAAAAAGAAAAGTTATCGTCTCGATTTCATTACTTTTTGATGGCTTCAGGTAAAGTTGCCAGTTGACATTTTTGAATGCGTTCAAGCTGTTTTTGTTTTAGTACAAGAGGTTAGCAATGGTGGGTACTGTCGTCGCCGAACTGGATGTTCACAGTCAGCGGAACTGCTATTTTTTCACGCCTGAGCAAATGGAGAAGCTGCAAAAGGAAGTTGCGGTTTCCACCGTTTTAGAGCCAGGTGTTTACACGCTGAAAATCAAGAGTGGAACCTTTAGCTATCGCGGGCTGAGTGGACACTCTGGTGAGCCTCTGGTGCTGCTGTGGATCTATGGCGGCCCATTCACCAATCGAGACACGGGGGTTTCCGTAGGCGCAACCTGGGTTTCGCTAAACGGCTACGAAGATGCAGTGACGCTGGAGGTCAAAGGGCAGACTACGGTGTCTGCTTTCTTTTTTGACACCTATCTAGAAGACAACACGGGTGAACTTTTTTTAACCGTCGCCAAGCACTAGTTTTCTAAATTTTCTAAGTTTTCTAAGTGCTGTTGAGTTCACTGAGCGATGTTCTGAGCGTTGATTTCGGGTTGGTTCGCTGAGCAGAATTGTAGCGAAAGGTACGACCCGTAGCCCTCGTAGAATGACACGCAGTTTCAAGGGCTGTTTTCTAAACGTTTCCTGATTTCCTACCTGCATTTCCTAATAGTTTCTCAATATTTGCCCCACTTACTTCGGTTGATTAATCATGCGCTTAAACTCTTCTGTCCTTCGACTCTCGGCTACGGTGCTAACGCTAGCTGCTGCCACAGATGCGATCGCCGCATCGCTGAATCGCCGCCCCACGCTGATTTCCCAAGTCATTGCCCAAGCGCCCCAGTTCACCCTGCCCGACTCCCTGCCCGCAGGTACGGTCGTGCGGGTAGACGGCTCCAGCAGTATGCGCGTCCCCAATGAGGGTCTGAAGGGTCGCTTTGAGGGCAAATACAGCGGGTCTAGAGTAGAACTGGCCGAAAGCGGCAGTATCCCAGCGCTAGAGGCGCTCGCCGCAGGCAACATCGACATTGCGGCCATCGGTCGCCCCCTGACCGAAGCAGACCGGGCCAAGGGCTTCCGAGAAGAAAAGCTAGAGCGCGAGAAGATTGCCATTATCGTCGGCCCCAACAGCGCCTTTGACGGCGACCTCACCTTTGAGCAATTCGCTCGGATGTTTAAGGGCGAAATCACCAACTGGTCAGAAGTGGGTGGCCCAAACCTGCCAATTAAGTTTGTCGATCGCCCAGACTCCAGCGACACCCGCCTTGCTCTAAGTGGCTACGATGTCTTTAAAGAGGTGTTTGCAGGTGCGCCGATTGCAGTCGGGGCGAACGGTATGCAGGTTGCAGAAGACACCACCGAAGCCGTAACAGCGGAACTGGGCGAAAACGGCATCAGCTATGCGATCGCCGATCAGGCCATTGGCAACAGCGCCGTCAAGATCGTGCCCATGCACAAAACCCTGCCGGACGACCCCCGCTATCCCTACTCCCAGCCCCGCGCTTACGTTTATAAGGATTTGAACCCCGGTAGCGAAGCCCTGCTAGGATTTGCCACTACCGCACCGGGTCAGGAAGTGTTTGCAGCAGCCAGCCCTGCGGCATCGCCTTCCCCCAGCCCCGTTGCTGAATCCCCCTCCCCCACCCCGACCCCGACTCCCACGGAAACCGTTGCGGCTGCTCCAGCGGAAACTGCACCAGCGCGGGGCGGCTTCCCCTGGTGGCTGTTGCCGCTGCTAGCGGCCGCGGGCGGCTTGCTGTGGTGGCTGACTCGTCCCAAAGCTGCGCCTGCGCCCGTGGTGGCCGCGCCGCCTGTGCCCTTGCCGCCCCCGGTGCGCCCCAGCAGCCGTGTGGTACTAACGCCTTACAACTGTCGAGATGCCTACGCCTATTGGGAACTGACGGACGATCAGAAGGCTGACCTGAAGCGTCGGGGCGGTCGAGATCTAAAGCTGAAACTGCTGGACGTGACAGACATCGACCTGAATCGTCAGGAGCCGCACAGCGTCCAGATGTTTGACGTGGCAGAAACCGACCAGGATCGCCACCTGCCCATCGCCGTAGACGATCGCGATTATCTGGTGGAGGTGGGCTACACCACTGCCGACGGCACCTGGCTTCCGGCAGTGCGCTCTGAGCATGTGCGCGTCCCCGCTTGCCCAGTGGAAGCGGCTGATATTGCGCCAGTGGTAGAAACGCCCGAAACCCGTGAAGTCGTCCAGGCGGCTCGTGTCCCCGGCGCGGCGGTGCTAGGGGGTGCGGCGGCTGCTGGGGCAGCGCTGGTGGGGCTGGCGGGCAAGGACAAGACTGGCCGCATCGTGCTAACCCCCCGCGATTCCAAAACGGCCTACGCCTATTGGGAAGTGCCCGACGAGCAAAAGGCAGACCTGAAAGCGAAGGGGGGGCGCGACTTTAAGCTGAAGCTGTATGACGTGACCAACATTGACCTGGACAAACAATCGGCCCACGATGTCAAAACCTACGACGTGTCGGAGCTAGACCAGGATTATCATGTGCCCATTGCCACGCCCGATCGCGACTATCTGGCTGAGGTGGGCTACACTGCTGCCGATGGCACCTGGCTCCCTGCTGCTCGGTCGGAGCATGTGCGCGTTCCTTCGGTGTTTGCCGATGGGGTTCCGGCGGCGGGTGCAGTGCTGGGGGGCGTGGCGGCAGGTGGTGCGGCGATCGCTGGTTTGACCCAGCCGACCTATACCTCCGTCGCCGATCTGAAGGTAGACAGCAAGGCAAACTGCTTCCTGCTGAGTGACCCTGAAATCAGCCGCATTCAGAACGATATCGCGGTCAAGACCGACCTGGCCCCCGGCAAGTATGCCATCCGCATCGCAGAAGGAGCCTTTGACTACAAAGCCGAAGCCGGTCATCCAGGCGAACCGTGGGTCATCCTGTGGATTTATAACGGCAAGGTGATCAACCAGAAGACGGGCGTTCCCGTCGGCGCAACCTGGTCTACGCTGAACGGCTACGACGACGTGCTGCACCTAGAAGTGCTGGAACCGGCCAAGCTAGATGCCTTCTTTGTGGACACCCACCTGGAGGACAACGAAGGCGTTGTCAAAGTGGTGGTGACCAAGGAATAGCGCGGGTTCGCATTTCATTCACCTGTTTTCAGCCTGTTTGTAGCCTGTTTTCAGCCTGTTTTCAGAGCCAGATCAATAGCGGCATGGGACAGTCAAGCGTTTCCATGCCGCTCTTGTTTTTGACTTCTTTGCTCTGAAATATGAGAAGAAATATCAGAAATATTAGGTCGATTCTCGATTTTGCGATTTTGGATTTGCAGTTTCGGATCACGGGTCAACCGTCTCCACAGCTTCCAGCACTGTCATCCACAGCGCCATTCACTTGCTCTCAGGAGGCTGTAATCCCCAATCCAAAATCCAAGATCCCCCAAATCCGCACCCCTACAGTCGCCCCGTCACCGACAGCCCACCCACCACCACTGACGGTGTGTAGCAAGAGCCATTCCATTCGGCATCGCCGCCCAATTCAATCAGGTTTCGCAGGGCCGTATAGACATTCCCTGCGACCATCGTGTCTTTGACGCGGCCCACTACCTCACCGCGCCGCACTCGATAGCCCAGATCGACATTGATCGAAAATTCGCCCGAAATGCCCGCGCCACCGCCCAGCATTTGATCCACGATAATGCCGTCTTGCATGAGCGCCAGCAGGCTTTCCAGCGGCTTAAAGCCCGGTTCGACAATCAGGTTAAACAGGCCCGGCGTGGGATAGCTGCCCAAACCCGGACGAAAGCCGTTGCCCGTGGTGCCGCTGCTGAGGGCGCGGCCAATGGTGCGGTCGGTATAGAACAACTGCAACGCGCCCTCTTTGACAAAGGTGATGGGCTGGGTCGGGCTGCCTTCATCGTCGAAGGGACAGCTAAAGGGGCCGATGTCGGGATGCTGCGACAGGGTGAGGCGGGAATCCATCACGGGTTCCCCTAGGCGATCGCTCCAGGGCGAGGCCCGCTCGATCACCTGCTTGCCGTTCATGGCAGATTGCACCGTGCCCCACAGCATATCCGCCGCCTTGGAGGTAAACAGCACAGGCACTTTGCCCACGGGCGGCGCGGTGTTGCGTTGCGCCCAGTCGAGCCGCTGCACAATCTGCTGCGACAGCGAAACCGGGTCGAGAATGCCGCGCTCGGTCTGGCCATCCGCCACGCTGAGAAAATCTTCGCCGCGAATCCATTCCGCTGCCATGTAGCAACTGAGGGTGGTGTCGGTATAGCCGCAGTCCAGCCCGTTGGAGTTGATCAGCCGCGTGGTTTCCACGTCGCACTCCCAGTCCGCCGTGCAGAGCGCTTCGGGATATTGTTCGCGCACCAGGGCGATCGCCTCTCGTCCCCATTCCACCAACTGTTCGACGGGTACGCCCACCCCCAAATCGGGGTAGTGCTTGGGATGGGCGGGAGCCAGTTCGATCGTCTCCGGCTCGCTGAGCTGACTGAGGGCGATCGCCCGTTCCACCAGCGCCCCTGGCTCCACCGGCCCATAGGCCACCGCCAGCCCCGGCCGCCCATCTCGCCATAGCCGCAGCGCAATTCCCTCTGCCTGCGAGGTTTCCAACTGCTTCAGCCGATTTGCCTCAAAAAACACCGGCCGCGACAGCGATTGCGACTCATAGACCTCCGCCGCCTCGGCCCCAGACCGCAGCGCCAATTCCAGCAGTTGCTCTGCCAGGGATAGGGATGAGGGCGGACGAGGAGCCATAGGCGGGGGTGGAGAAAGTGCTGATGGAGCGATTAAAGCGATCGGGGAGGAGAGTCCGGGAGATAGGGAGAGGAGATTATCAGCCCTCCCTCAGCCCAGCACCAACTCCGCCAGCAGCCAGAATCCTTTAAATTCCTCTGCCTGCGGATCGGTCTGCACGGCGATGAAATGAATGCCGCCAGCTTTGGCTTTGGCCATTTCAAACTGGGCGGCTTCTTGCTGGAGGGCAGCCGTCGTCAGGGTTGCCAAAATCCAGGAGTCGCTGCCGCCCGTTTCCAAGAGCAGTTGGGGTGGCTTGGATTCAGAGAGATATTTCACGTAGGCGAGTTCCAGCCCTGACATCCAGGCAGCAAGGGGCAGGGCACGGCTGGAAAACAGCAGCAGACCCGGAACGGGTGTGTCAGGGGCGAGTCCCGCCAGCGCCAGCGGAAACGATTCCCCAAAGTCGATCGCCCATTCGCTCAGGTCGTCAAAGGCCGCCGCCTCCAGCGTGACAAAGGCCCACTTTTCCCCAATCAGGGCATCCGGGAGGGGCTGGGGCGTGGGGTTGGGCAGCAGCACCGAGGGATTGCCGCCGGCCTGATAGTTGGGCATTTCTGGATAGACACTGGCCAGGCGCTCGTCGAGCCAACGGCTGAGGGCGAGGGTGCGGCGGCTGGCGTAGGCGGGAATGCCAGCTTCCTCGCAGGCTTTGGTGATCATGTTCGACATTTGCCGCCGAAAGAAGCGGATTTTGTCGGGCGGGGCGGGGGCCTGGGCGATCGCCGCTTCGACCGATTCCCGCAGCTTGACCGAGTTGACCTCGGTGTTGCTCAAAAAGGTGGAATAGCGAAATAACCCGTCCACTGGCTGCTTCACGTCCAGCGGGCTTTCGCAGATCAAAACTTCCCACAGCTTTTTGCCCTTCTCGTCCAAAACCGGTCGAGAATAGAAATCTAGCTCCCAGATGGTTGGCATTCCCGGTCTTCTAACGTGCGTCTCTGCCCTTGATCATACGGGACGGTGGATCATTAAAGGTTTTGGATTTGGGATTGGGAATTTCTGGGGTTTGGATTGGGAATCTCTGGGGTTTGGATTGAGAACCGTCGTGAAACAACGTCGTGAAACGATGAGGAAGAAAATGCTGGGGATCAGGCGACTGCTGGGGTGGATGCTGGCATTGGGGCTGGGGTTGGGTTTTGGGGCGCTAGCGCCAGCTTTGCAGAGCAGCAGCCTCGCCGCGCCCGTGTTTTGTCGGGTGGTAGACGGGCATTCGGTGTGCGTGCTGAGCCTCCAGCGCAGCGCCAAAAACTTTTGGGAATATCGGGCGGCGGTGAGTGTAGACGGTGTGGTGCGTCCGGTGGAGGTGTATGACTGTCGCGATCGCCTCCGGCACAAGGCAGACGGAACGACGGTTTCTTTTTCCAGAGACCTCGCAGGGGCGATCGTTTGTCGCCTTTACAAACGCTGATACAAACGCTAAGAGGGTGTTTGAAAAGGTATCGCCTGTAATGTTAAGCACTCAGAGATCCCCCCTAGCCCCCCTTAAAAAGGGGGGAAACCGCCTTAAAGTCCCCCTTTTTAAGGGGGATTTAGGGGGATCTTGCACGCTTTGCTACAAACAGTAGGACTTTTCAAACATCCTCTCAAACATCCTCTAAGACGAACGCTGATACAAACCGCTAATAACAAACAGCTAATAACAAACCGCTAATAACAAACGCTAACTGGCGCTGATGAGCCATCTGTAACTAGCTAGCAACTATAGGACTTACGCAGTTGGATAGTTTCTCACAGGCGCAGCCCGCGAGGAATTGTCCAAAACCTAGAAAACATATCGCGAGTGCGTAAGTCCTGAACTAATCAGCAATCGTTTGCAAACTCTGATCCGCAACGTGCCGCGCCAAAATCGCCTGCAAGTGTTCTACCACTAGGTCGGTCTGTTCAATCATGGCCAGGTGTCCGCAGTCGGGAAGCTGCACCACGTTCTGTCCACACTGCTGAAATAGACGATGGAAGCTGGCCAGATGCAGCACATATTGCGGCTCCATCACGGTGTCGTTTTGTCCGGCGATGAAGTAGACCGGCTGGGACAGGCGAGAAACGACTTGCGGCAGGCGATGCACCTCGGCTTCGGTCGTCGAGTCAAGCAGTGCGCCCACGGCCGCTGCTGGGTCAGCAGTCACCCAATCCATCAAGCGCTGTCGTCCCCAGGCGCGGTCGATGGGATGGGCAACGTTCATGTAGGTCATCATCAGGTCTACCATCGGCAGGTGGCAGAGCCAGCGGGGGCGCAGCTTGACCAATTGCTGCCCCGCGGCCCGAAAGCGCTCAAATTCCTCTTTGAGGTAAATACCACCGCCGGAATTGACGCAGACCACGCCCTTCACCCGATCGGGCATTCGGTCTGCGGCCCACAGCGCAATGCTGCCGCCGAGGGAGTGTCCCACCAGCCAGACGTTGGAGATATCTAGGGTTTCAAGGAGCTGCTCTAGGTCGCGGGCATAGTCGCTGGGGGTGTAGCCCGGTCGAGGCTGTGGGGCGATCGCCCTAGTCGAGGACGCAGCCGTTGCAGGGACAAAGCCGCCCCCGGCGCTGCTGGGCAACTGATTCGTGGATTCCCTCGAAGCGCTGGTTTGGGCAGACCCAAAAGAAGCATTGGCGCTTGCCTTGCGGGACAACATCGCCCGGCCCGGCTGCGAATCGCCAAACCCGCGCAAGTCGTAGGACAGGCAGGTATAATTCGGCGCAAGCTGCTGAATCACGGGTTGCCAATAGGCACGACTCAGCAGCCAGCCGTGAATAAAAACCAGGGTTATCGGTGTTTGGGTGGGAGCAGTTCGCTCGTAGGCGTGGGGGGTGCCCAGGACATCGACGACATTCATCATACTTCCATCCTATCCCCAGAGTGGGGCCGATGGGGAGTCTGGGTGAATACTTGGGTTCAGGGGCCTAAGGAGTCAGGGGATGGAACTGTTCCGGGAAACTGGAGTGCTGAAATCGGGACTCGGTAAATCTACTGATTATTTTACCAATTAATGTTGAAATTAATGCTCAAAAATGTTCTCGTAGTGCAGCAAATCCAGATCCACGAAGGTGGGGAGACACTGAAAGCAGGATTCTGCCAACGCTAGCCGCTCTTCGCGCTGGAGCATCTCCGCCAGCTTTTGGCGGATGCTGAGCAAAAACCGCACGTCATTGGCGGCGTAGCGGAGTTGCTCCTCCGACAGGTTTAGCGCGTTGCCCCAGTCAGAGCTTTGGGCGGTTTTGTCCAGTTCCACCTGCTCTAGCTCCTGCACCACCTCCTTGAGTCCGTGGCGGGGGGCGTAGGTGCGGGCCAGCTTGCTGGCAATTTTGGTGCAAAAAACTGGACGAACCGCAATGTTGAGATGGTACTGAAACGCCGCCATGTCGAAGCGGGCAAAGTGAAAGACTTTGGTAATTTGCGGCGCTTCTAGCAACTGCTGGAGGTGGGGGGCGGCGGTTTGTCCCCGCAGGATGCGAACGACGGACACGCGCCCCGCAGGATCGCAAAGCTGCACCACACAAAGGCGATCGCGCCAGGGCCGCAGCCCCATTGTCTCCGTGTCAACGGCGATCGCCTCTACAGTCATATAATCTGCCAGCGCTTCAGCCGACAGATCCTCATCAAACACCTGAAATTCGTCTAATGCCATGTTCTAACCCAGATCCCGGAGCTACTTCAAATCCAGGTATTTCGCCACGTTTTGCATATCCTTATCGCCACGCCCAGAGCAGTTGATCACAATGCGGGGATTGCCTTCCAACTGGGGACAAAGCTGGCTCAGATAGGCGATCGCATGGGCTGTTTCCAGCGCCGGAATAATGCCCTCCAGCCGCGACAGCAGTTGCAGCCCCTCCAGCGCCTCCGCGTCCGTGATGCTATAGTATTCCGCCCGACCGGAATCCTTCAAAAAGCTATGCTCCGGCCCCACGCCCGGATAATCCAGCCCCGCGCTGATGGAATGCGGCTCGATCACCTGCCCGTCCTCATCTTGCAGCAGATAGCTCATTGCGCCATGCAGCACGCCCACCCGCCCGCGAGTCAGCGTCGCCGCGTGCTTCTCCGAATCCACACCTTCGCCGCCCGCCTCAATGCCAATCAGCCGCACCGACGGCTCATTCACAAACTCATGAAACAGCCCCATCGCGTTGGAGCCGCCGCCCACGCAGGCCAGCAAAATGTCCGGCAAGCCGCCCCACTGTTCCTGCGCCTGTCGCCGCGTTTCCTGCCCAATAACGGCTTGGAAGTCGCGCACAATCATCGGATACGGATGCGGCCCCGCCACAGACCCCAGAATGTAGTGCGTCGTTTCCACATTCGTCACCCAGTCGCGGATCGCCTCCGAGGTCGCGTCCTTCAGCGTGCCCGTACCCGCCGCCACCGGGCGCACCTCCGCCCCCATCAGCCGCATCCGAAACACGTTGAGCGCCTGCCGCTCCATATCATGCACACCCATGTAGATGATGCACTCCAGCCCAAACCGCGCACACACCGTCGCCGTGGCCACGCCGTGCTGCCCCGCCCCCGTTTCAGCGATAATGCGCTGTTTGCCCATGCGCTTTGCCAATAGCACCTGCCCCAGGGCGTTGTTAATCTTGTGGGCCCCCGTGTGGTTCAGGTCTTCCCGCTTTAGGAAAATCTGCGGGCCCGTGCCGTCTGGCCGGGCAAAATGCTGGGTCAGCCGCTCCGCAAAATACAGCGGCGTAGGGCGACCGACGTAATCCTTCAGCAGCGCCTGAAACTCAGCCAAAAACGCTGCATCGTCGCGATACTGATAAAACGCCGCCTCCAACTCACTCAGCGCGGGCATCAGCGTCTCTGGCACATATTTGCCGCCAAACTTGCCATATCGGCCAAGAGCATCGGGTCGCTGAACTGAGGTTTGGTTAATGGGAAGCGGAGTCAGTGTCACGGCAGTAAAGGCGCTTTGAATACTTACAGCCCCCATTATCGGGCTACTGGCGCTAGATGGCTAGGGGTGTGGGCTTTTGAGTCCCTGTAAACTGTCTTTCTCATACTCATAGTCACTAGATACAAAAATCGCTGTGCAGCTATAGACACACAGCGATCGCTACAAACTCTAAGACTTTGATTCAGAGTACCTGTCTTCAGCTTCTCTTGGAATAGAGTCAAATACTCAGACCTGGCATCCGGGATTCAGGCGACATTGATTTGCAAGATATGCTCTTAACATAGAAGAGCATCTATGCATATGTCGGTGTCAGATCCAGTTGATAGTTCGTCGAGAAGTTACCTGTAAATCTGGGTTTTACTCTTATGAAATAAGAGCCTGCTTGTAAGTCTCTGGTAAGCAAAGTGGTACCAGAGGAGCCGACTATAGCAGAGGCTAGAATCTCATTGTTGTCAATTAAACCGTTGTTGTTGGTGTCTCGAATCAGAATAAGATCGCTAGAAATGTCAGACGAGTTGGTGAGCCTAGCTTGTAAGTTGGCAGCACCGCTTAGTGTAAATCGATAAAAGTCATCTGAATCGAGTACACCAACATACTCTTTTAAGGAAGTGGTGCTAGAAAGTACACCCAGATCACGAGCAGATGACAAGGTATTTCCTGGATCGGGCAAGCCATTTCCTCCGTAAGGGGTCGTCACTACAGTCATCTCATAGGAAGTAGAAGAGTTGGTACTGCCGAATCGAGGATCTACGCGGATGAAGTAAGTGCCTGGAGGTAAATCTTGATTTATCCTGGCAGGAGTGTTTACTCCAGACCCCTCTCTAGAAAAGAACGCTTCATTGGCATCGATCAAACCATTATTGTTGGCATCTCGAACCAGTTGCACGCGGACAGGCGTGGTAGAAGCAGTGCCAGTAATTTGAAGATTCGAAAGATCATTCAAAGTAAATCGGTAGAAATCCTCCGGGTCAAGCCTACCAACATATTCTCTGAAAGAACGAGTGCCAGAGAGGATACCCAGATCAGCAGCAAGCGGTATTGTGTTTCCTGGTTCCGGAGACACATTGCCCCCAAAGAAAGTGGGTATTAGATCAAGCTGATACGGGGTTGGTCGGACAGATGTAGATTGAACCCTAACGAAATAGGTTCCAGGGGGCAAGTCCAGAGTTCGGCTGGCGACGGAATTGCCAGCAAAGCTGCTATCGGAAGCTATAATTTCGTCGTTATCAACTAAGCCGTTGGCATTGATGTCGCGAATGAGTTCAAACCTGGTTCCTGTGTCTGAACCGTTAGTTCTTACTTGCAAGTTTGCAATGTCATTGAGAGTGAATTTGTAGATGTCGGAGGGGTCGGCGGCACCGACAGCCTCCGAGACGATTGAAGTTCCCGCCAGCACTCCCAGATCGCGGGCAGTGTCGAGGCGTTCGCCAGGTTCGGCGGGGCGGGCGGCAGCGGTAATTTTGTAGTTAACTTCGCCTTTGATCTGCTGGATGCCAATGAAGTAGGTGCCGGGGGCAAATTCGTCCAGAAAGGTAATGTTTCGGCGGCCTGTGTTGAAACTGCGGATGATTGCGCCGCGAGCGTCTCGGAGGGTGACGCGGGCGCTGCTGGCGCGGTTGGCGATGCGTCCGATGGAGAGGTTGAGTTCGCGAACCTCGCCCAACGTGAATTTGGCAAAGTCAATACGATCGCGCGAACCGACATATCCATTGATGCGCCGAGTGCCCAGTCTACCCAGATTGCGAGCGCCTCTGAGAGTGTTATCTTTATTGCTAATTGACATGAAACCTGCGCGTATGAGTTAGAGAAGTCAGCAGTCCAGCGTGTCTTTCAACACAGGCTGTTGCGATGGCGTGCGTGTCACATGTCTACGATCGCCCATCTGAGGGATCAAGTGTTAGCGAAATTGCTGAAAGCTTGAAGGCTTCTTGATGAAGCTTTTATGTGGATTTTCATCAGGGCGATCGCCCTTGCGTATTCTCACTAAAATTTCTCCGCTGTAAAATCAGGAATTTCGCTTTCTGATACAGCCCTAGTCCATAAAATTCCTGATTCTCTGAATATGGACTTTAGCAGACGGCTATCTAGAGCAATTTATGGCAGACACAAAGCGTAAACCTACTTCTCAATCCGCAGGAAAAGTTCAGCCAGAAAGAAAAACCGTCTGGCAGGAATTTGGCGCGGGTGCTTCTGAGGATGCAGCAATGGAGCGTCCGGTGCAGGAACTGCCGCCCAACCAGCAGCAGATCCGCGTACAAGCCTCGCGCAAAGGTCGCGGCGGCAAAACGGTGACGGTGATCAGCGGGTTTCAGACCAAGCCCGAAACGCTGGCGACGCTGCTGAAAACGCTGAAAACCCAGTGTGGCGCAGGCGGCACGGTAAAAGACATGGAAATCGAGATTCAGGGAGATCACCGCGAGAAGATCATGCAGGTCTTGGTGAAGCAGGGGTATAAGGCGAAGGTGAGTGGCGGGTAGGAACGGAAAAATGAAGAACGAAGAACGAAGAACGAAAAACGAAGAACGAAAAACGAAAAATGGAAACCTCTTCCCTCTTCGTTCTTCTGTTTTCGTTCTTCTGTTTTCGTTCTTCCCTCTTTCCCTCTTCGTTCTTCTGTTTTCGTTCTTCCCTTTTCCCGCTTCCCGCTTCCCTCGCCCCGTTTCGCTCGATTTAGAGTACTCTGGTTCGAGTGAATGCCCGGTTTTTCGCAAAGCGGGTTTGGGGATTTTTCTGGTTTGTAGGATAAGCTCATGCGATCGCGAACCATTCGAGAAGGCTCTGTTGGATTACTGATTCTGCTGGCGTTGGGCATATTCGGCAGTCTGCTGCTGTGGCTGCGGGGGCTGAGCCTGGGGAATCGCAGCTATCGCGCCGTGGTGGAGTTTCCGAACGTGGTGGGCATGGTGGAAGGCTCCCCGGTTCGGTATCGCGGCGTGATCGTGGGCAAGGTGCGGAAGATTCGCCCGGGGCCGCAGTTTGCGGAGGTGGAAATTCAGATTTCGCCTGCGACGGTGCGAATTCCGCGAGATTCGGCAATTCAGACCAACCAGGCGGGGCTGATTGGGGAAACAGCGATTGACATTGTGCCCCGTCAGGAGTTTGTGGAGGCGGTGGCGACCAATCCGCTGGCGGCAGATTGTCCGGGGAGCGGGATTATCTGTGATGGCGATCGCCTGCCTGGAGAAGTGGGCGTAACCTTCGACGCGCTGATTAGCTCCACGATTCGCCTGTCCAACCAGTTTTCCGATCCAGAACTAATCGAAAACTTGAAAGCACTCACATTCAACTCTTCCCTGGCGGCGGCGGGCGTGACAACGCTGACAGGCGAGGTGACTGAACTCGCAAAATCTGTGCAGTCCGAACTGAGGACGCTGGCGGGGTCTGCAAATCGAACCACAACATCGGTGGGCGGCGCAGCGACTCAGCTCGGCCTCACCGCTGCCCAGGTCAACTCCCTGCTGGAAACCAATCGCTACGCCATCAGCAGCACGCTGTCTAACCTGGAGCAAGCCAGCAACCAGGTGCGCCTGCTAACGACTCGACTCACGCCGCTCGTAGACGATAGCGCCTTTGTGCAAAACCTGAATGCGCTGTCGGACAATGCGGCCCGCGCCTCACTGACACTGCGGAGCCTGACGGACGCAATCGGCACACCTGAAAATGCGCTGGCGCTCCAGCAAACGCTAGATTCGGCCCGCGCCACGTTTCAAAATGCAGAAAAGATTACCGCAGACTTAGACGAACTGACGGGCGATCCGACATTTCGCAACACCGTCCGCGATTTGCTGCGGAGTTTGGACAATTTGCTGTCGTCTGCTCAGCAGCTAGAGCAGCAGGTCGAGCTAGAGCAACTCTTGACCCCAGCGGCGATCGCCCTGCGAGACAAACCCACTGCTCCGCTCGCACCAGAGGCACAAGCCACGCGCCAGCCCCCAGAATCGACCCCCGTCGCTGCGCCAATCGCCACGCCCCCGTCCCCATCTGCTGCGGCCGCTGCCCGCGCCACCCCTGCCGTGCCACGCCCTGCCGTTCGCCAGTCTGCGCGACTGGGGCGATCGCTCTCCGCCACGGAAGCCCCATCTGCTGATAAGCTCAGAACCGTAAACACAAATTTGCCAGAGTAATTCACTATGAACGCTTGGCTGGTGTTGGGTTTGGTGCTGCTGGCGGCCTATGTGCTGGGGTCCACGCCCACAGGCTACTGGGCGGGTAAGCTGCTCAAGGATATCGACATTCGGCAATATGGCTCCAAGTCTACAGGCGCGACGAACGTGCTGCGGATTTTGGGGCGCGGCCCGGCGATCGCCGTTTTGCTGATCGATATCTTCAAAGGCGTAGCGGCGATCGCCCTCACTCGCTACGTCTACAGCCTGCCCAACATCGCCGCGCTGCCTTTGCCAAACGGGCTACCGCTGGGCACCTGGCTCCCTTGGGCGGTCATGCTGTCTGGGCTGGTGGCCATTGTGGCCCACAGCAAATCCATGTGGATTGGGTTCAAGGGCGGCAAATCGGCGGCAACCGCGCTGGGCGTGCTGTTTGCGCTGTCGTGGCAGGTGGGGCTGGGCGTGGCGGCCGCTTTTCTGCTGATGCTGGCGCTGTTTCGCATCGTGTCGCTGGGGTCGATCGCCGGAGCCATTTCCGCCTCGCTGTGGATGATTGCCCTGAGACAGCCCTTGCCCTATCTCTTGCTGGCGATCGCCGGAGGCATTTACGTCCTGATTACCCACCGGGCGAACATTCAGCGCCTCCTAGCAGGCACAGAGCCAAAGGTTGGGCAAAAGCATTTGTAAGAAGCATTTGTAAGAAGCAGCATTTGGGAGCGCAGCATTCGTAAATAGCAAATAGCAGCCGTCGCGCAGAGATGCGAAACGGAGTTGCGAAACGGAGTTGCGAAATGGGGATGCGAAACGGGGATGCGAAACGCTGGAATCGCCTTGCTTGAGCATTGAGCCGACCCTGTGACCAAAGTCATGCTTCAGGTCGTGACCTTTGCCTGAGGCGATCGCCCTATTTAGCTTCATAGGATTAATTCATCCCCCCAAACAGTCTCGTATCGATTCTCGATTTTAGATTTGCGATTTTGGATTGCCAGTCGAGCATCTACCCGGCTTCCAGCAATTTCATTCGTAGCGCTGCGTCGTCGTAGTGCTGCTTAAGAGAATCGATATCTGCGACTGAAATTGCATGTTGGATAAACCATTTGGAGGTTCTATGAAACTGAATCGAAAGGCGTTTCTTTGGGCTGGCATCGCGGCTGGTGTGATGGCATTCGCACCCCTAGCGGCGATCGCCGATCCTCCGGGCGGCATGGGTGGGCCCCGTTCTGGCCCAATGGAGCGTCTGAATTTGACGGAGGCCCAGCGCCAGCAGTTGCAAGCCATTCGAGAAAACAGCCGCCGCCAGATTGAGGCCGTGTTGACGGCAGAACAGCGCCAGCAGATGGAAACACGCCGCGCCGAGATGGAGCGCCGCCGTGAGGAATTTGCCAACCTCACCCCAGAACAGCGCCAGCAGCTCCGCCGCGAACGCATGGAACAGGGCGGTGGGCCCGGCGGGCCCGGTGGCCCAGGACGCGGGCCTCGCCCAGAACCCTTTGCTGACCTGAACCTGACCGATAGCCAGCGTCAGCAAATCCGCACCATTATGGAAAACGCCCGGACGCAGAGCGAGGCAGTCCTCACTCCAGAGCAGCGCCAGCAGCTTGAAAACATGCGCCCAAATCGGGGCGATCGCCCAGGCCAGGGCCCAATGGGTCGCGGGATGAACCGTTCTGGCCCGTCTGGGCAGGGGCAATAGCCCGATTCAGCGGTTTTTGGCAAAAACACTGAACTGAAATCCTGCGTCAATACTGCGTCCGTCAATACTGCGTCATAGAGTGCGTCATAGAGTGAGATTTGCGGCCCACGGTCAGCAGATCTCACTCTGCTCAATTCAACGCCCAATTCCCCTCCGCAGAAAATCCGCAGCGCCCCCTCTGCAACGACAAATTACGAGTCGTAAAGAACTAAGCAAAGCCGTCTTGCGATCGCCCGAAATGATGTAGAACTCAGAGTCTAGGGCTGGTTTCAAGGTTGGCACGGCTCGAAAAAGCGCCAGCCTTTAGCAGTTTAAATCAGCCCCCTTTGCAAGGAGTACGGCAATGTCTGAGGTGCGGTCTGGGGTGCGGTCTGAGGTGCTAATCAAGGGCGGGCGAATTGTGACGGCGGTGGATGACTACATAGCAGACATTTGGGTGAAAAATGGGCGAATTGAGGCGATCGCCCGCGACCTCTCCATCGACAGCGCCACGGTTCATGATGCCAGCGGACTGATCGTGTTTCCCGGCGGCATCGACGTGCATACCCACATGGAATTTGACCTGGGCGCGGCGCAAACCGTCGATACTTTTGAAACCGGGACGCGCTCGGCGGCCTTTGGCGGCACCACGACGATTGTGGACTTTGCCCTCCAGAAACAGGGCGACACCCCCAAACAGGCGCTCGATCGCCGCCTTGCCGCCGCCGAACCCCAGTGCTGCGTGGACTACAGCTTTCACATCATCCTTACCCACGTCACGCCAGAAGCCCTGGCCGAACTGCCCGACCTAGTAAACCACGAGGGCGTATCCAGCTTCAAAATGTTTATGGCCTATCCCGGCGTGCTGATGGTGGAAGATGCGGACATCTTTCGCGCCATGCGGAAGGTCGGGGCCCACGGCGGCATGATCAACCTGCACGCCGAAAACGGCAGCGTAATTCAGGCGCTGATCCAGGAGGCGCTAGAGCAGGGCAACACCTCGCCCAAGTATCACATGCTGACCCGCCCCAGCATCATGGAAGGCGAAGCCACCCACCGGGGCATTCGGATTGCGGAACTGGCGGAAGTGCCTGTGTATTTCGTTCACCTATCGGCAGAGGAGGCGCTCAGTTCGGTTGTGGAGGCCCGCGATCGCGGCATTCCCGCCTACGCCGAAACCTGTCCGCACTATCTGTTTCTGGATGACTCGGAATACGATCGCCCTGGGTTTGAAGCCGCAAAATACGTGATGACCCCACCGCTGCGATCGCACGCCTGCCAGCACGCCCTCTGGCGCGGTCTGAAAACCGACGACCTGCAAATTGTCTCCACCGACCACTGCCCCTTCTGCTACAACGAGTCGCCCTTTGGACTGCGTAAGTCTAAGCAGATGGGCCGCGACGACTTTGAGAAAATTCCCAACGGTGCGCCCGGTGTCGAATTCCGCCTGCACCTGCTTTACGATGGCGGCGTGAATGCGGGTCGCCTCTCGCTCAATCGCTTTGTGCAGTTGACCGCCACTGCCCCCGCGAAGATGTTTGGCCTGTTTCCCCGCAAGGGCACGATCGCCGTTGGCAGCGATGCCGACTTGGTGCTGTTCGACCCCCACCAGCGCCACACCCTCAGTGCTAGCACCCAGCACTCCAACGCCGACTATTCGCTCTATGAAGGTCGCGAAATTCTGGGCAAGGTACAGAAGGTATTTTTGCGCGGGGAGTTAATTGTGGAGGGCGATCGCTGGCTGGGTCGCGCTGGGCAGGGACAATTTCAGCGGCGATCGGCCTCTGGGCGCGTGTAGATGCAACGTAGATTCAACTAGTCCCAGGCCAGCCCATCCCTCCCCCAACCCGCCAATCCCAACATGACAAATGACCAGCCCCAAAGGACTGGTCATGGAGACGGCTTGTTGACGATTTTCAGAACAGAACTCAACCAAACCCAAAAGATTCAAAAATCTTAGGAACCTGTCTGGATCGTTTGCATTTGCAGGAACGACACCATCTGCTCCAGTCCACGCTGGATGCGGCGCGTCACGGTCATTGGGCTAACGCCGATGCGCTCGGCCACTTCCTTGCGAGACAAGTCGCTAAAAAACACAAACTCAATCGCCGCGCGGGTCTTGTCTTCCAGTTGATTCAGCGCCCGCTGAAGCTGCTGACGGTCTTCTTCGAGGCGCTGGAGCGCTTGGTAGCGCACATCGGGCAGCGTTTCGCCAAGGGTGATGGAGGAATCGACCTGCTGAACGGTTGCGTCTAGGCTCAGGGGCAGGCGGTTACGCACGGCCATCTTGATTTCACGCCACTCGTGAACCGAAATGCCCATGTGTTCCGCAATTTCTTGATCCATCGGCTGGCGACCCAGATCTTTGACCAATTCTGCTCGCACGCGCTGACCCTCTTTTTGCAAGTCTTGCCAGCGGCGGGGGACTTTCACAGCACTGCCGCGATCGCGCAAAAAGTGCAGCATCTCACCGCGAATATAGGGCACTGCAAAGGAACTAAAGGCACAGCCCTGGCTGGGATTAAACCGCTCGATCGCCCGAATCAGACCCAGATAGCCAATCTGCTCTAAATCCTCGTAAGGCTCGGCGCACTGATGGCTGACCCGGTGGGCAATTTTGCGAACTAGACCAGCATTCAACTTCACGAGCTGATTGCGAATGCTCACCGACTTGTTCTGCTGATAAGCCATCAGCAATTCCATGCTGTGGGAACGGAGAGAAGGTTGAGTAGCCGTCATCTGGGAAGTACCTGTTCTCTAAGATTTAGGCTCATTGTCCGCACTGACGAGGGGTGAAACCATCGTTATTTCACGGGAATGAACAGCGTACCCCTCTGGTATGTCAGCGTAAACACGGAGTTTCCATGAAAACCCGCCCCCTTTGCCTGCGGTTTGTGAGGCAGCAAGTCTACGGGAAAGCGCTTGCCCAACCCCGGCTAACATCCGCCAAATCGCCTAAAATCAAGGCATTAACTCTAGGACTTACGCAGTGGGGTGACTGCTCGCGGGCGCATCCTGCGAGCAGTTGCTCAAAATTCAGAAAACTTATCGCGGGTGCATCAGTCCTGAACTTAAAGACTGCAACTGCGTTGGTGCATCAGTCCCGAACTTAAAGACTGCAACTACGTTAACGATTTCGTTAACAATTGCGTTAACGATTCCATACCTCAGTTGCCGGGCGTAATCCTCGGATTTTGAGTAACCTGGAATGAGCTAACTCCATTCGTCAACTGTTCTATTCACAACCTTTCAGCGACTAACAGAGTACGTATGAGCAACACCAGTAATTTTCGAGATGCCATTCGCAAGGCCCAGACTCATGCCCTGGTTGGCCCTAATGTGATTCGCAATGCCCTGCCCTACGTCGGGGGTGGGCTGGTGCTGACGGCCCTGGGAACCTACGGGGGGCTGGGCGTAATGCAAAACAGTCCTGCGCTGTTCATGCCGACTTTCATCGCAGCGCTGATTGCCCAGTTGGTTCTCTTCTTTGTGGCGCGGGGTGTCGCAGAAAAAGGCAACAACGGTGTGGCGCTGCCCCTTCTAGCGACCTATAGCCTGCTGACGGGCTACACGCTGACTGGGCTGATTGCGGTTGCCCTGGGAACCTCTGGGGTCGGTGTTGCAGGGATTGGGCTGGCTGCCCTGGGCTGTGGCGCAACGTTCATTGTGGCACGGCAGATCGGCTCTAACCTGTCGGATCAGGACGGCATGGCGCTCACCAGAACTGTCCAGCTTGGCATGATTGCCCTGCTGGTCGTCCTGGTTGGACAATTGCTGCTGGCTCTGTTCGGAGTGTATACGCCTACTTTTCTAGAAATTGGCATTTCTGCCTTTGGCGTGTTTCTGTTTGCAGGGGCGGCGGTGGTAGATTTCTACATTCTTCCCCGCACGTATCGCGATGACCAATATCTACCTGCGGCGCTGTCGATGTATTTGACCTACATCAATTTGTTTGTCTTTATTCTGCGCCTGCTGATTGCGTTCAACCGGGATTAAGGTCAAGGAAGGTAAAGGCTTGACTCTGCATGACGCAATCCATGACGCAATCCATGACGCAAGCAATCCATGACGCAAGCGTTGTGCAGAGCAAGCCTTTTGGGTAGGCGCACGCAGTCGGACTGCACTTTATAACAATTGGATAACAATTGGGCAAATGCAGGTTTGATGGGAAATGCCATTGCAAGCTCCGCCCTTTGCTCTGGCGCAGAGCGAACCCATAGGCTACCCCGATACTGTTCATCGACAATCTGGCGGGCGATCGCCGACAAATCCTTACTTTATCGGAGCATCCTGTAGGAGGGTGTCAGACTGCGGATTCGCAGGCACTTGTAAAGCAGGATGTCCCGTATCTGGCGTGGCGACTTTGCACTGACCGAACAGACAATCTGCCAGTCCTGGGTCTGGGCAAAACCCAAAATTGCAGATATTTGCGGCGACACCAGAACAGTCGTAGAAATTGCAGGATTGTACAGCAGAAACGGTTGGTTCCAGCAGGGCAGTGAGAGCGACACCCAAAGCCCCAATTCCAATGATCTGCCCAGCGACTTGACTCAGTTGTGCGGCGGTTGAAGGTTGCATAGAAGTATCCGTCAATCAACATCAAAGGAGTTGAGCAAAGGAGCTAAACCGGGTCAACTCAGATTCTTAGCGGGGAATCACCAGCAAAGACAGCTAGCGAGATGTGGATGATCCCGTCCAGCACTGAGTTAACCTGGTTTTGTCGTGCTTTGTCGTGAGAGTTTCAGGAACTGGGCAAGGCTTGGATCTAGTAGCCTGAGGCTTCGCACGTCTCAAGTGAAATGAGAGATAAGATAGCGAAGAGTTTCTGCGAACTGATTTCTCGCTAAACTGATTCCTCGCCAACTATCAGTGGCAGACGTTCAGTGGCAGACGTTTATCTACAGACGTTTATCTACGTTTACCTCGTTTATCTATAAGCTGCTTACCAGCAAACGTTCATCTACAGACTTCAGCCTTACTGTAAATCCTACTGGGAAGTCAGTAAACTTTTTGTCAGGGGTTCTGGGAAATTCCGTAAAATTCCCATCAAGAAAATTGAGACTCTGCCCCCTGTGCAGCTATCCGCCCGCGCCAAGGGCGATCGCCCCCAATCCCAAACACGACACCAGCGTTGTGAACAGCGCCCGATAGACCCAGCGCACGGATTCTGCACAGTGCTGCTGCAAAAGCGGCTGGATGCGGTAGAAGGCGATCGCCCCCAGGGCTGTGCCCACCAGACCCACCAGCGCAGCGGCGATCGCACGAGTCGAGGCTCCCTGAAAGACGAGCAGCGGCCCAAACAGCAGCACCCAACTCAGCACAATGTGTCGCACTACCTGCCACTGATGGCGACGACTCCAGTAGCGGACAGGCGACAGGCCCGCCACACAAATCACCGCCAGATTCACCGCAAAGGCGAGCGTATAGGGATAAATCAGTTGCGGCCGGTCAAAGGTCTGCGCCAGAAATAGCCACACCAGCCCCGCCGCCGCCACACTCAGCACGGCGTAGACATTGTGAATGCGCGTCCAAGCGTTTGAATCGTTCTCCATAGGCTGCCAGATCATGACGGCTTTTTCGGCGGGGCTGAGGGGCTGTTGTGCGGTGGGACGGTAGATCAGCAGGGGATAACACAGCACCAGCGTCAATGGAGCCAGCAGCCAGGGCCAGCCGCCAACCGACCAGCAAAAATAGCCCACCAGCGCCGCTCCTAGCAGCGCCCCATCGTTGAGTGTCGTGTGGCTGCGCCATAGCCAGAGAAACCCGATCAGTGCGCCCAACACGACCAGTCGCGCCACCAGGGCGGACGTATCCATTGCCAGGTGGGTTTGCAACAGCAAAAAGCTGCCCAGCGGAATGAACAGATTGTCGAGTCCCTGCCAGGCGATCGCCTCGATCAGCATCACCAGTAGCCCCAAGATTGTGGCAATCAGCAGCGATTCGGGTCGCCCTGCCTCGCTAAACAGCAGCAGCGGCACATGCACACTAAAAAACGTTGCCATGAAGAAGCTGAGCGATCCTTCGGTGCTTTTGTAGCCCTCGGTGGCAACGTAGCGCATCTGTCCGTAGCGCGTACCCACCAGCGCCGCCGCCGCGTCTGCCAGCGCCAAGATTAAAATCGGAATGACATAGAGCAACGGCTGGCCCGGCGTGAGGGCAAACAAAATCACCACCGACAGCGGAAAATAGACCTCGCCGAGCGATCGCCGCCCTACGCCCCCCAGCACCGACCCTAACCCCTGCGCCAGCGGTCGATAGAGCCGCAAGGTCATCAGCCAGGCGATCGCCAGTCCGCCCAACACCGCCACCTGCCAGACCGACTCAAAGAGCCAGGGAAACGTCAGCGTCACCATCCCCATCGGAATGTGCAGCAGCTTCCGCACCAGTTCTGGATTGGGTCGCGCCGTCCGCTGCCAGTGCCGCAGCACCAGCATCAGCCCACCGAGAATAAGTAAAATCAGGGGAATATTAAACCAGGAGTTCATGCGGGAAAAGGCAACGTCAGGGACTTGCCTCGATCATCGCATTTCTCTGGGATGACTGGAAATGGCATCACTGTCCGAGCGGGCTTGCGGCTGCGGGGCGGCTCTGTCGGCGAGGAATTTGGATGATAAACTCCGTGCCTTCATTCAGTTTGGAGCGGCATAAAAGCTGACCATGATGCTGGTCGGCAACAATCTGGTAGCTAATTGATAGTCCTAACCCCACGCCCTGGCCAACGGGCTTGGTCGTAAAGAACGGGTTAAACAACCGGGGGCGATCGCCCTCCGCTATCCCGATGCCATTGTCAATCACATGGATTGCTACTGAATCGCCCGTTTGACGGGTTTTTAGCGTGATTTTTGGCGCTGGCTTCGGCTCCGCTGCCTGGCGATATCGCTCCTGCACTGCATCAATGGCGTTGGCCAGCAGGTTCATAAACACTTGATTTAACTTACCCGGATAACATTCGACCAAGGGCAGCGGCTCAAAATCTTTGACAATTTCAATTTCGGGCAGGTCGCCACAGGCCTTGAGCCGATGTTGCAGAATCATCAGGGTGCTTTCTAAGCCCTCATGCAGGTCTGCATCTTTGAAGTCTGCTTCGTCGAGGCGTGAAAAAGTGCGGAGCGATCGCACGATATCGCTAATCCGCTTGGTGCCCATCTGCATAGATTGCAGCACCTTAGCTACATCCTGCTGCAAAAACTCCAGATCGATCTCCTCCAGCAGCGCCTGAATACCAAGAGTTGGGATGGGATAAGCGTCCTGATAGGCGGCGATGACCCGCAGAAGTTCCCGGACATAGGTCTGGGTGTAGTTCACGTTGCCATGCACAAAACCCACAGGATTGTTAATCTCGTGAGCAATCCCTGCGACCAACGTTCCCAGCGCCGACATCTTTTCAGCTTCAATCAGCTGAACCTGCGCCTGCTGCAACTGTGAGAGGGTCTGCTCCAGTTCTTCCCCGCGCCGCGCCAAAGAAGCCCTCGATGCCTCCAGTTCTGCAATCACATTCCGCATGAGGTTTTCAGAGCGATCCATATTGGCTTCAAGGATTTGGCGATCGCGCTCTGAGCGTTCCAGTTTCTTGCGAAGAATCCGGTTCTCCTTCTCTAGCGCCGCCAGCCGTTGCGCTGAAGTCGGTTCGGAACTCTCCTGACATTCAACAGACCGCAGGGGCGTGGCACTGATGCAATTCTGAGCCGATGCAACAGAGGGAACAGCAACAAGCTTTTGGGCTATATCCATCTAAGCGGTTCCTAGCAGCAGAGTAACGAACGTAGAGTGATGCGCCCGGGATGTAGCGCTTGGAGTCAGTGGAGCGATTTCGCCGTAGGTATAGAACCCAGCAGTGGCTGGCATCTGTGGCAGCGCTTCTTGAACCAGCTTGTATTCTTGCTGGGTCCGCAGGCCCAAGAGCGTATGACGCACACAGCAGGAAAACAAAAGCACGGCCTCGATGCGCTGTCCTGGATAGCTGGCCAAGGCCGCCTGCATAGAAGTGCGTGCGCCTTCGATAATTTCATCCCGGCTGCTTCGAGCAATTTGCACCTGGGCGTTTTGAGGCCAGAGGGGAATAGCCTGAATACTGCCTGTCTCTGAATCAAAGCCGATGGAAGCTCGAAGATAATAGCCGTCTGCGCCCTCTTCCCAAACGGCCAGGGGAAACTCGGTCGAGGGCAACAAATCATTCATGTAGCGCTGATAAAACTCTAGCGCTGGCCGGTGGTCAATTTCCTGGAGGAGATGACCATCAGCGCGGGTAATGGTTCCTCTTTCGCCCGTGGGTGTCCAGCCGTGGGCCACGCCATGACCCAGCTTCAGATCTCCAAAAAACAGCAGGATGGGAATCGCATCCGTCAACACTTCGGAGCCGTAGAACTGATAGGTTTTTTGAAACTGGCTTTGGTCGCCTGCGAAGCCGCCGAAGAGAGGAACCGAGTCGCCCAGCGCTTTTTGCAAATGAGCAACAACCAGGGGACTATCGTAGGTTAGGCTTTCAGGAAACGTGAGGCAGAGGGACGGAACCGCATCGGGAGAGAGATCGAGGCCGCTGCGGGCCTGGGCGATCGCCCGCTGAATCGCTGCTTCGGGATCTTGCGAGAGGTCGTAACCCACGCCTGCGCCGATGGCGAGAGTATCCGAGGCGATCGCCATCAGCACCACTGAGTCTTGCTGAAACGCTAGCTCAGACGACAGTTCACCATCAGTGGTGCAACCGACGACGACCATCTCTGGAAAAGACGCGCTCAGGGTTTCCAGAATCAGGCTGTGGTCAAAATCAAGCGCTGCAAACAGGATGCCGACTTGGGGCGATCGCCCCTGAAGCTTTGTCTGACACTGCTCAATCACGTCCTTTGCAGCCGCATACGCATCCGGATCGTCGCTATGGCCAATGGCAACCGTTAACACCACATTCTCCTTTGAAACTGACCAGCATTGCAGGCTGCACAAAGCCCATGCTGCCGGGAATCGGCCGGGAGCGCTAATCCTCAGCGACGCAGCAGTAAGGGCATCAGCCCGTGTAACTATTCAAATTATGAGTTTTGGCAAATGCTGATGACATCGGCAACAGGTCAGCCAGTTGGCGGAACTCCAAACAACTTAGCCAATTCCTTAAAAAACGCAGATTTGCATGAGTTTTTAACAGGTTTTTCGCGACAACTGCCTCTCACATGGTTTAGCCTGTGCAAGGAAGATTCCGTGCCTAACTTGTGCCTAACTGTTGCATTAGCGAGGTGAGCGATGAAACAACCCAACCGCACGGCAGCCCTGCTGCTGACCTGGCTCCTGGGCGGACAGATGCCAGGACTTGCGCTTGTGCCTGCAATTGCGGGGCGATCGCCCGAACTGATCGCTGCACCCCGCGTGGCCCGCTCGCCAGCAGAGCCGACGCTGGCAGATGCCGAACGGCTGTATGAGGAGGTGAATCGACTCTATGCCCAGGGGCGCTATGAGGCGGCGCTGGATCGAGCTAAGCAGGCGCTGCGGGTATTGGAACAGGTGTTGCCATCGACCAATCCCAATATTCCCCACGGATTTAACCAGGTGGCGATGCTGCTGAGTCTGCTGGATCGCCATGAAGAAGCCGAAAGCTATCACACCATTGCTCGCTTAATGACCCGTGGGGGCAAGGGCACGCCGATTGCGCCCGCTGCGATCGCCCAATTGGCCCAGGCTTTTCCTCAAAGCGTGGTTGGGCAACTCGATGTCCGCAGCTTGCAGGCAAATCGTCACGACTATCTGGAAGTGTTTGAGCCTGTGCTGTCCAGCGTGGCGCTCTCCCAATTGCCCCGGATGCCGCTGACGGGGGGCTATTTTAACCTCCACCAGTTCGATGGTGTGGCAGGGCAGACGGTGAAGTTGG
The DNA here is from genome assembly GCF_032705245.1 of Thermoleptolyngbya oregonensis NK1-22. Taxonomy (GTDB): domain Bacteria; phylum Cyanobacteriota; class Cyanobacteriia; order Elainellales; family Elainellaceae; genus Thermoleptolyngbya; species Thermoleptolyngbya sichuanensis. Next base: position 3,285,255 of record NZ_CP053540.1, on the reverse strand, counting down.
CGGTCACGAGTGAGGATCTCGATGACTTAATCATTTTTGTGTTTAGCCGCCAGCAGGGGTTTATCGCCGCCGCCAGCGGTCGAGCAACTCAGATAGCGCTATCGCTCGAAGACGCGGGCCCTTATCAGGTGTCGGTGGGGTCTCGGACGGCGGGCCGCACGGGGCGCTATCGCCTGTGGTGGGGCAACGCCAGCGGCAGCGCGGCTACAAGCACCCTCACCTATCGGGGAGAACACAATCGGGTTCCCAGGGGCGAAGAATATTCATTAGATAGCCTCTATACCCTGGCAGCCCCAAGGCTAGAGGAGCAGATTGCGCGGTTGCGGGCTGAGAAGGGCGATCGCCATCCTGAGGTGGCCGAACCTCTCATCTCCCTGGCTACAAGTTATACCCTCCTGGGCCGCTGGGCCGACGCGGGCAGTGCCTATGCAGAAGCCCTAGAGATTCTGCGGGCCCAGCCTCACCCCAATCCCCAGCACCTAGCCCAAGCGCTCGACGGCATGGCTTCGATGGCTTACCAGCAGGGAGATTTGGAACGAGCCGCAGCCCTCTATCAAGAGGCGCTTTCCTTGGAACGGGCCAGGCTGGGGCAGACTGCACTGCTGAGTGGGGAGGAAGGCTTTGTAGCGCAGCGGGCGATCGCCGCGAGCTTACTGTCTCTGATTCAGGTCTACCAGGCTCAACGACGATACGACGAAGCAGAACCGCTGCTCATCGAGATGATTGACCTCGCCAGACGCTTCAGCCAACCGTCAGAACGGGCCATTTTCCTAGAGGCAGCGTCCACCCTCTATCGCACCCAGGGCCGCAATGCCGAGGCAGACGCTTTGGCTTTAGAAGCCTTTGAAGGCCAGCCGGCCGCGCCCAAAGAGCGTTCTCCCCGCGATCCAAACCTGCTCAATGGTCGAGCGCTGACATACCATAGCCAGGGGCGCTACGACGAGGCCGAGCACCTCTACCGTCAGGCCCTGGCCGCATCGGAGACTTGGTATAGCCGCGATTTGCAAGCCTTCCGAGCGCCCATTTTTTACAACCTTGCGGGTCTATACCAGGCCCAGGGAAAAATCCCGGCTGCGCTGGAGGTTTTGCAAGCGGGCATCGCCCTAGAGCAGCAAGAGTTTGATCGCCGCCTGGCCACGCTGAATGAAGTTGGACGACAGCGCTATGCAGCCTCGGTGGCCAATACGCTGAACCACGCAATTTCGCTGCATTTAAACACTGCGCCAGACGATCTGGATGCGGCTCAACTGGCGGCGACGATGCTGCTACGCCGCAAGGGGCGGGTGCTGGAGGCAGGCATCACCACCCTGGCGCTGCTGGAGCAGGCCCCCAACCCAGAAGATGAGCGGCTGCTGGCCGAGCTGGATCGGCGGCGGCGACAGATCGCAGAAATCACCTTTGCAGAACAGGGGTCTTCCTCGCAAGCGCAAGCCCAACTGAGGACGCTGCGGAGCCAAATCGATGAGATCGAAGCGGTGCTAGCCCGTCGCAGCGCGGCCCTGGCTGGGGATGCGCCGCTGGTGAACCTGGCAGACATTCAGGCCCGCCTGCCGACCGATGGCGCGTTGGTGGAGTATGTGCGCTACCGCCCCTTTGCCCCCCGCAATCCCCTGGGGCAAAAGCCAGCTAGCAACCTAAGTGACTGGAGCGACAGAGGGTTTGGTGACCCCCGCTATGCGGCCTACGTGCTGCTGCCGTCTGGGGAGGTGCGCTGGGCCGACCTGGGGGATGCAGCCGCCATTGAGGGGCAAATTCAGAGATTCCTGGAGTTTTTGCGCTGTGGCGAACGGCGGGCCACGCCCTGCTACGAGCCTGAACAGTTGCAACCCGTTGCCCAGGCGCTTTACCAGACCCTCTTTGCGCCCGTTCAGCCCCACTTGGGGAACGCCAGCCATGTGCTGCTCTCTCCCGACGGACAACTGAATCTGGTACCCTTTGCGGCGCTGGTGGACGGGCAAAATCGCTACCTGATTGAAACTTACACCCTGACCTACCTCACTAGCGGGCGCGACCTGCTGCGGCAACAACCCACGGCTCCCCCACAGCAGCCCCCGGTGGTGCTGGCGAATCCAGACTTCGACACGGCCGATGCCCAGGGCGTGATTCAGGTGGCCTCTGCCAGTCGTGGAGGAGCGCGATCGCCCGATATGGGCAGTCTGCGGTTTGGGCCGCTGGCGGGTAGCGCCCTGGAATTGGCAGCCATTCGTCCCTGGCTGGGGCAAAAGGCGGTGGTGCTGACCGAAGCCAGAGCCACAGAAAATGCCCTCAAGCAGGTGCAGGGGCCGAGCGTTTTGCACCTAGCCACCCACGGCTTCTTTTTGCCGGATGTCCCCATTTCCCCACCAGAAGCAGGGGTTGGAGCCTTTCCCCAGAGCGCCAATCGGGTCGAAAATCCGCTGCTGCGGTCGGGGCTGGCGCTGGCGGGCTTTAACCAGCGGGAGAGCGATGGCGAAGATGGCGTACTCACGGCCCTAGAGGTGGCCAGTCTGAACCTGCGGGGGACGCGCCTGGTGGTGCTGAGCGCCTGCGAAACCGGATTGGGGGATGTGGCCGATGGCGAAGGGGTTTACGGGTTGCGCCGAGCGTTTGTGCTGGCGGGGGCCGAAAGCCTGCTGATGAGCCTGTGGCAGGTGAGCGATCGCCGCACCGCTGACCTCATGCAGCAATATTATGAACACCTGGCCCAAGGAACCGGGCGCAGCGAGGCCCTGCGTCAGGTGCAGCTTGCGGCGCTGGAAAATCCAGCCCATCGCCATCCCTATTTTTGGGCCGCCTTTTTCCTCTCAGGACAGTGGAACTCTATGGAGCGGCTCTGAACATTGAATAGGTGTTGAGTCCAGAGAACTACTGTTCCAAAGATTCGGGCTGATCTCCCCCTAGGTCTCTACTGTGTACACACATCTCGAGGGTTTGCGTCAGGCGCTCAAGATCCCCCTAAATCCCCCTTGGTAAGGGGGACTTTCGGAGCGGCTCGGTTCCCTCCTTATTTAAGGGGGGTTAGGGGGGATCACAGCATCGCCACTCAGGCATAGAAGACTGGTATGGACACGGTAGCCTAGCCCCCTTTAAGGAGGAAGTTAGGGCAAAAGTCCACTATTTTAGTTTTCAAGCAGACGGATGGGATCTGAGGGGCTGGATTTCTGAGAACAAAGCCCACGCGCAGGGTCACGCTATGGTTTAGGCGGGGTCGCCTCTTCGATTGAAATGCTGCTGTTGATTCGATCACAGGATTCATGGATAACGTTTTCCGCTATTGGCAACTGGTGCGATTGACCAGCACTGGCCAGCCCCAACCGATAGAACTGCCTACCGTGAAGACCTGGCTAGAGGACACCTATGCTGATGCGTTGCTCGATTTGGAGGGGGCAGACCGCAGGCTGCAACAGGCGTTGTTGGGCGTATGGCAGGGGCAAGACAGCGGTCACGACCTAGCCCAGATGAGCCTGCGCTGCTGGATTTCCCACCAGATTCGCAATACCTGCGTCAGTTTGGCCCAGCGCTATGGCGATCGCCACGGGCTAGAAGCAGCCGATCTGTTTCCGCTGGTGCTGGATGACAATGGCCACGCCAAACCCACCTATCGCCCCCTCAGCCTGGAGATTCTCACCAGCTTTGACCCCGCCAAAGCCAGCCTGGGCACTTGGTGCAACTTGCTAACCAAGAGCCACCCAGCCCTAACGCGCCTGCTGCTGGAAAAGGGCATCTACCTGGCTAGCGACTGGGCCATTCTGAATGACAGCGAGGGGGAGCGGGTGCGGCGAATTTTGAGGGAGTATCACCTCTGGAGCGACTTTGAAATTGACCAGGCCGTAGAACTTCTGGCTCGCTATCAGGCGGTGTATCAGCGCGATCGCCTCCGCCAGCGACAGGCTGGACAAACCGGGCGCTGCCCCGAACCGACCCCCGCCCAACTCCAGGAAATGATGCCGTCCCTCAGCCCCAAAGCGGTCAAGGCCCAGCTCAAACACCTGGCCAGCCAACTGCGCCAGTACCGCATCCACGCCCGCAGCGGCAACCCCCAAATCTACCAGCCCCAGGACGACGGCGAGCTAGAGCGCCTGGGCGGATCTCAGACCCGTTTTGAGGCCGAAGACGACTCCAACACATTTCTCCGCCGCTATCGTCAGGCCCTCGACCAGTTGCTTGGGCAGACCATTGCGGAGGCGATCGCCGCCAATGTGTCTCGGTTGAGCCGCCGCACCCCGCCCCAGGATGGGCCCTATGTCCAGGGGCTACACTTGCGCCTCTGCGAGGGAGTTTCCATGACCCAAATTGCGCCCCGCATCGGGCTGACCTCTCAAGTGCAGGTCACACGGCTGCTGAATCTGAAGCGACTGCGGGCGGACGTGCGCCATCTCCTGATTCCCCAACTCACCGCAGCGGTGCGGCAGGAAGCAGCAGAGTTGGTATCTGCTGATCGCCTCCGAACCCTCGATGCCACCCTAGAAACCCTCCTGTCTGAGCAGGTAGACACCCTGATGGCAGATGCGGCCGCCGAGGCCCAGTCCCCCAAACCCCGCAAGGTCAAGAGTCGATTTGCCGCTCGCCTCTGCGCCAAAATCCACACCTTTCTGACAGGTCAAACCCCATGAACCCACGGATAATAGCCTCTATTCCCTTTGTCTCCATTCCCTTTGTCTCTATTCCCTCTCTGAGCCTGCACCCCATGCGCCATTCCACCGAACTCTCAGACTATGCGTTTGAACCGCTGCAACCGACAACGGTGGTGCTGCCCCCTGCTGCGGTAGACTGGGCGGTGCAGATTTGCCAGCAAGTGCCCCCAGAGCAGCAGTGGATGACGTTTTTGCGGGCGCTGGCGCTGCGGGGCGTACAGCAGTGGTTGGAGGACGGCGCTTCAGGCTTGACGCTGACCTACGACCCAGCCCAGCCGCCGGGTTCGGAGGTGCAGGGAACGGTCAACGGGTTTCGCCTCTGCATTGTGCCCCAGGGAACCCTCAGCGATGGCCAGGTGCCTCTTCCACAACGCACTCTAGAAAATGCCCACACCTTTGCTCATCTATATCTGCTGGTGGAGGTGCGCGAAGAGGCCGACCAGGTGACGATTCTGGGCGGTCTGCGGCGCGATCGCCTGCTGGCCCAGCAAGACGCGCTCCTTCGACACCCCAACGGCACATCCCTCATCCCCGTAGCCTGCTTCGACACGGCTCCTGAGGAAATTCTGCTCTACCTCAACTGCCTCAGCCCCGCCCAGTTGGAAACAGGGGGTCAACTGCCCCAAGCCGCTTCCCCAACCCAGGAAGCCATTAATGTGTGGCGCTGGCTGGGCGATCGCCTCGATACGCTGGCCAACACCGTGACCAGTACCCTGACCTGGGCGCTGCTGCCGCCGCTGGCGATGTCCCCCGCGCTGCGGTCGAGCCACGGCCCGGCGGAAACTCTGGCCACCGTGCTGCGTCAGCTCGAACCGGCTGGGGTGGTGATTCCCCCCACGGCTAGGGGAGCCTATACAGATTTGCAACGGGCGGGCGTGCCCCTGCGCCTTTGTGCCCTCACCTGGACGCATCTGGAAGGCTCCCAGCCAGAATGGTGTTTGTTGTTGGTGCTGGGGCCGACCCCCGGTGAGCAGATCTTGCCGGGGACGCGCCTGGTGGTGCGCGATGCCGAAACGATCCTGGCAGATAGCACCCTCTCTCCGGGTTCAGGCGCAAACCACCTCTATGCCCAGGTCTTTGGCACCTGGGAGGAAGCCTTCAGGGTTTCCGTTGCCCTGCCGGATGGAGCGACCCTGAGCTGGCCGCCCTTTGTGTTTCATCCTGAAGCGTGAGGGGGCAGCAATGGTCTATCGCCTCACTGTCCACAAAATCGACCAAAGCTGTCTGTTTGACCTGTCTTGGGGCGAGGGGCAGCGGCTCACCGCCAGTGTGGTCTTTCCAGAGGAACTGCTGTCGCTCTACGCAGCTTGGCAGCGGGCCTACCTGGGCTATTACAAGCAGGCATTGCGGGGGCGGGCAGGGGGCGCAGGGCAGGTGGTCGCCCCCGCGATCGACTGGCATAGCCAACTGGTGCAGGCAGAGGCGGGGCTGTTGTCGGAGTTTCACACCTGGCTGAAACAGGGCGATCTCTACGATTTGCGCCAAGAAGTCGTGGCGGCGGCCCAGGCTCAAGGGGTTGCGGAACTGTTTCTCACCTGCACGCCGCTGGATCTGGCTCGGCTGCCTTGGGAAACCTGGGAACTGGGTGCGCCAGTGCAAATCGTGCGATCGCCCGCCACGATCCGAGCCACCACAGCCCACCGACCCACCGGCCGACGCAGCAAGGCTAGGGTGCTGGCAATTTTGGGCGACGAAACGGGGCTGAACTTTAGCGGCGAACGACAGGCCCTCAATGCCCAGCGGCGACTCCTGGAGGTTCAATACCTGGGCTGGCAACCGGGAGAAGACCCCATTGCCTTGAAGCAGCGAGTGTGTGAGGCGATCGCCGATCCGCTGGGGTGGGACGTGCTGTTTTTTGCGGGCCACAGCAATGAGGCGGCCCTGGTGGGCGGACAAGTGGCGATCGCCCCCCAAACCACCCTCACCCTCAAAGACCTGACTCCCTATTTGCAAACCGCCCAGCAGCGGGGACTCCAGTTTGCCCTCTTCAACTCGTGCAGCGGCCTCGACATCGCCCAGGGGCTAATTAACCTCGGCCTCAGCCAGGTCGCCATCATGCGAGAGCCGATTCATAACGAAGTCGCCCAGGCGTTTTTGGTGCAACTGCTGCAACGGCTAACCCAGGGGCATAACGTGCAGGAGGCGCTGCACGGAGCCTGTCAGAGTCTCCGAGCCGAGCAAAGCCTCACCTATCCCTCGGCCTACCTGGTGCCGTCGCTGTTTCGCCACCCAACCTCCGTGCCCTATCGCCTGGAACCCCAGGGCTGGCGATCGCGGCTGCGGCGCTGGCGGCCCACCGGGCGCGAAGCCCGGATCGTCGCGGCCCTGGCGCTGGTGAGCCTGATCCCAACGCTGCCGCCGACGGAATTTCCAGTTTCGCCCCAGGCCTGGCTGCTGGATCGGCGGGTGCTGGCCCAGGCCGTTTATCGGGACCTCACTGGGCAACTGGGAGACGACGACCCATCCGCCGTGGTGCTGGTGCAGATCGATGGCGAAAGCTTCCGCCAGTGGGATATTTCCACCTACCACCCAATCAACCGGGCGATGGTGGCTGATATTGTCGCCGCGCTGGTCGATCGAGGTGCGGCCGTCGTGGGCATCGACTACCTGCTCGATCTGGCTCAGCCGGAACAGGATGAGCAACTGAACAGGGTTCTGACCGAGGCGATCGCCCAGCAGCAAACCTGGTTTGTGTTTGGCACGGTGCGACAGAACGGCCGCTGGCTGCCGCCCCATCCCAATGTTATCGATCCAGATCGCGTTCTGTTGGGAGATGCCTGGTTGCCCTGGCGACGGGTGCAGCCCTACCGCCCCCGCAGCGATCGCCCCGGCCCGTTTAGCCACCAGCTTGTCGTGGCCCAACGGCTCCGTCAACAGCGACGCACAGGGACGCTCTTCGGGCCACAGCCCACGCTCCAGGGGCCGCCCCTAGCCGACCAAGTTCGCCGCTACCCGCAGACCCACGAGCTGAATCTGTCCCCACGGGCTACGCTGCACCCGATCACCGAGTTGTCCTACGAAGCTTGGCAGCACTGGCTCCAGCCGATTCTTGATTTGTCCCTGCCGCCAGAGCGAGCGTTTACCGCCATCCCTGCCTGGTCGCTGCGTCAGGATGCAGCAGCGTCGCCCGACTTTAGGGACGCGATTGTGATCGTGGCCGCAGGGGGCTACGAAGCGGCCGGGCTGGCCCCCGATGGAGCCGACAACCTGGTGCCGCCGCCCGCCCTGCGCTATTGGCGAGATCGCACGCTGCACCCTGCCACCCACTTCACAGGTGGCGAAGCTCACGCCTACATGACCCACCACCACCTCGCCCATCGGCTGGTCATCCCCATCCCCGATCTGTGGATGATTCTGCTGGCGGCGGTGGGTGGCAAGGCCCTGAGTCTGTATTTGGGCGATCGCCCCTACTCGCGTCGCCTGGTTGCAGCCGGGCTGGTGGCTGCGACCGCTGGATACGGATTGCTGTCCCTGCAACTCTACATCAGCGCCGGGGTACTGCTGCCCTGGCTACTGCCATCCCTAGTGGTGTGGTGTTATAGTTTACCCAGACTACGGGAGAATACGGATGAACCTCGTTAAAACCCCAGTAATCCCCCTAAGCCTGTGGGTGGGACTATCCGCCCTGTCCCCATCCATCGCCCTGGCAAACCCCACCGACCCCTCCCAAGCAGATTCTCAAGGCGCTGGTTCCTGGCGGCGCTTTGTGGAATTTTTTCAGCGCGAGCGAGAAGATCGCAGCCGGGGCGAGCCGGGGCTATCCCGCGGCCCCGATGTCCCCCCCGATGCCCCCTTTTGCATTGTCACCCCTGGCCGGCGCGAAGTGGTCTGGCACCAGCAGCCGATGTTTGTCATGCAAGGGCAGGTGAATCGAATGCACCTACGGCCCGCCTGGAAAGACCTGACCCAGCCCGCGCCCGCCACGCTAGGAACCGATTCGGCAACCCCCAACGCTGGCGGCTTCGTGGCGACTCGCTTTGGCAATCTGGCGCTGGAACCTGGCGCTGAGTACGAGTGGCTCTTCTACGACACGCCCGCCGATGACCTGCTCTACCGTTTGCCCTTCTCCATCATGGCAGCCGGAAAAGAGCGAGATCAAATTGCCGCTGATCTGGCCCAGATGGAAACGGCGTTGGCGCAGCAGGGAGCCAATCGGGAGGCGATCGCCCAGGCCAAGGCCGCCTATTTTCTGGAAAAAGACATGCCCGCCGATGCGCTCCACGTCCTCTTTGCAGTTGCCAATCCCACGCCAGATTGGGTCGCCCTCCAGTCTGAGGCGATCGCGGCGATTTGCAGTTTTCCCCTGGGGCTATAGGCCATTACTGGGTGAATTAGTCGCTATTCGCCAGAACTAGAAAGAGCCAGTGTTAACTTGTTGACTAATTTTTTCAACCTGACAATGGCTCTACAACCGATTCCTACAACCCTGTTCTCCATCATGGGGCGATCGCTACTGGTTGCCTGTGCTGCCCTGTCTGTCCTGGGTGTCGCTAGGGAAAGCGCGATCGCCTCCAGCAGATCGCAAGCCGATGCCCTGCGCGGCTTCTCGCAAATGCCTGTGCGAGTGATGAAACTCTGTCACTCAATATGCCCCAGTCTCATAGCACTGGGGCGCTCTACTCAATTCCATAGCGCTGAATAAGCTCAGACCACAGAGAACTAAGAACTTGCAATTAGCCCCCACTTTAGAACTTGACTTTAAAGCTTGAAGGAAGCCTCCCATGCAATACCCCATCGCTCGCTATCTTATTCGCGCTAGTCTGACTCACAAACTGCAACTCTCCAGCCTGATTCTCGCTTCACTGCTCAGCGCTTCTCCCAGCCTTGCCGCAACTCAAGTCCGTGAAGCCACCGTCCCCAGCGAATCTAGCCCAGTGTTGATGGCCAACATTTTCCGGCGCATTCGTGAAACCGTTCGAGATGTTACAGATACGATCAATACGATTGACTCATCCTTCCCGCGAAGCAACAGGGGCGATCGCAGCAACCCATCTCCCCAAGCCCAGCCTGCCCCGCAGCCCCAGTCCGCCCCACCCAGCGCGAACTCTGCCCCTTCTGCGCCTCCCGCGTCTCGCCCCGCTCCGGCTTCGAGCGATATCCAAGTGGTTCATCGAGATAATGCGCCCAGTCGCTGCCAAGCTCAAGGCAATACCCAGCTCAGATGTGAAGCCTTTCAAATCGCAAGGGTTCACTCTGAAGGCGCTCTGGTCTTTAGCTACTACTTTAACGGCAGTCCCTTTTCGTTTGTCACTGATGCCGCTTCTGAATTTCGCTTGGATCATGCCTCAAGCTATCGTGTTGTGGGGCTGATGTATGGTGGCGAAACAAGAGAGATACGTGGCTCCTGCGGTGTCACTCTCATCGGTGGTCAATATCGAGGAGCCATCTGCCAAGCCGAGAACGGTATAGAGTTTACGTATCTCAATCGCAATTAATCGCCCTCATTCGCCGCCAGGAGACGAGCTATGCCACCCACTTCTAAGTGCTTGAAACTCTGGGGCGGTTCAATCGCTGCTGCTCTCAGGCTGCTCGTCGGCATCAGTCTGTTCTTGGCTCTGTGCCCCAGCCCCGCGTGGGCCAATGGTGGCAGCGCCCTGCTGTGGACAGGTCTGATTCACTTGGTGGTCGGCAATCTGGTGATTGCTTATCTAGAAGCGGGGCTACTCTCCTGGTGGTTTGGCACTCCTAGGGGGCGATCGCTCTGGGTGCTGCTGGCTGCGAACTACGCCTCGGCCTGGGCGGGGGCGCTGCTGCTGGCAAATCGCCTGTCCCAGTATCCAGGTCTGACGATTGCGAATGTGCAGGTCTGGCTGGCGATCGCCTCCTTACTCGCTTTTTTACTCACTCTAGTCATCGAGTATCCCTTCTTCTGGCTCCTGCTGCGCCAGCGCAAGCGGCCTATCCAGACAGCGATCAAGGCGACCCTGCTGATCCACGGACTCAGCTACCTACTCCTGTTTGGCTGGTACAGCGCCAACAGCCAGACCAGCCTGATCAGCCAAACACGAGTCGTGCCCGCGGCCCAACTCCAGCCCAGCCCAGCCTACACCCTGCACTACCTCAGTCCCGATGGCGCTCAGGCGCTACGACTGACCTCAGGCGAAACAGAACCCGTCGCCATCGATCGCGCTGCCTTTGATGCCCTCAGCCCAGAACCCTGGTCCCGCTTTGGCCCCGTGCCCAAACTCACCGCCCACACGGACTGGGATTACTACACCCACGTCTTTGCGGCAGGTGGTCTGCTCGGTATCAACCGCGCCAATCAAGCACGCCAGCACTTTGCCCTAGAAACGCCCTTTGCGGTTTGGGCAATCAGCCACGCCACCCAACTGCCGGACGATTGGCTGATCTTTCAGCTTGACCGCGACCAAATCTGCCTGCTGCACCCCGCCAGCCAGCGCATTGCCCTGATCGCCCGTGGCAAAGACCCTGTGGTGACGCTCTCTGACCCTGCTGAATCGGTTAACCGCCCCTAGAACTAAGTCTGGAAAAAGCTCCTATCCCACACCTAGTCTGCGCCAAAATCTTGCTCCCTGCCCACGATATTCTTGCCCACAGTATCCAGTGAATGACGACTATGTTCCTCACAATTCAGAAAACGATGATGAAGTCTGCCCTGGTTTGGTCTGTTTTGCTAGGGGTCTCGGCGGTGCTGTCAGAGCCTTTGCGGGCGATCGCCCAAACTCCCCCATTGCTTATTGCTCAAAGCGCAGGTCGTCAGCCCATCGACTTTGCTGCCAACGCTGATTTGTGCAGCGGGCAGGTGGTCAACAATGGGCAAATCTGCGTAACCAATCTGCCTACCACCCAGCGTCCTGGGCAACGGTTAGCCATGATGGGCTACATTTACACCGACCCCAACATTTTCACGCGCACCGTGACGACCATCCGAGTTGTCGAGATGGAATCCAACCCAGCAAACCTGGTCTACTCCGTCTTTGTGGACGATAGAACCCTGCCAAACCAGTTCAACCCCGACGGGTTTGACCGCCCTCTCCTATTTTTCGGTATCCGCAATGATGGGTCAGTCGCCATCAACCTCGACTACGGGGAGTATCCTCCCCAGTTCGATAAACGAGAAGAAGCCAATCGTCTGCTAAACCTGCACCAACCCGCGATCCAGCAGTTAATCAGCGCCCTAATCCAAACCCGATAACTTAACCTCCAGAGTAGCCCCTTGTGCCGATCCAAAACACCCCAGCGAATTTGCCCAGTCCAATCTCTGGGGTTCCTAGCCCCCGTTCTAGCCGGAAGCAGTGCTATTTCTGGTCAAACCTTGAGGCATCTGGAGCATCTGGCAGCGAGGTGGCCGTCATTCAGCGTCCACAAGCTCAGAAGCGCTAGCCCCCTGCCTAGAGCCGTAGTGGATAAGCAGCGCCCAATCAGAATCGCTGAGGATACTTGCAGAGTTTAACGGCTTCAGGCAGGAATGCTAGATATCCCACCTGAAGCCGTTTCACTTTATTCTCCAGACCGCATTCTCAGGCCGTCTTGGGTGTTCAACCCCGTTCGAGATTGCCCTATAGACAAATCCTGAACCTGGGATCACTCAACGATGCCCCTGCCCTGAGATCGCTTCACCAACGGTTGTACCCCCCCTATGCCAGGTCAAAGCGATCCAGATTCATCACCTTATTCCACGCGGCCACAAAGTCGCGCACGAATCGCGGCTGCGAGTCTGCACAAGCATAGACTTCTGCGAGGGCGCGGAGCTGCGAGTTGGAGCCGAAAATCAGATCGACGCGGGTTCCCGTCCACTTGAGTTCGCCTGTTTTGCGATCGCGCCCCTCAAATAAGTTTTGGGCATCGGAGACGGCCCTCCACGTCGTCCCCAGATCCAGCAGATTCACAAAGAAATCATTGGTCAGCGTCTCGCGCCGCTGGGTAAAGACCCCGTGCTGAGTGCCCCCAAAGTTTGCCCCCAATACCCGCAGTCCCCCCACTAGGACGGTCATCTCAGGGGCGCTGAGGGTCAACAACTGCGACCGATCCACCAGCAGTTCCTCGGCCGACAGGGTGTGATCCCCTTTGAGGTAGTTGCGAAATCCGTCTGCCGTTGGCTCTAGGGGGGCAAAGGCTTCCACATCGGTCTGCTCTTGGGTTGCATCGGTGCGTCCCGGCTGGAAGGGAACGGTGATATCGTACCCGGCATTTTTGGCCGCCTGCTCGACTGCGGCACAGCCCCCCAAAACGATCAGATCCGCAATGGAAACCTGCTTGCCGCCCGCTTGGGAGCGATTGAACTCCTGCTGGATGCCCTCCAGGGTTTGCAGCACGGCGGCCAGTTGGGCGGGCTGGTTGACTTCCCAATCTTTTTGGGGGGCCAGGCGAATCCGCGCCCCGTTTGCCCCGCCGCGCATGTCGGAACCACGGAAGGTGGATGCCGAGGCCCAAGCCGTTGTGACCAGTTGCGACACGGACAATCCCGAAGCCAGAATTCTAGCCTTGAGCGCAGCGATATCTTGCTGATCAATCAAGTTGTAGGTAGCGGGGGGAATCGGGTCTTGCCAGAGGAACTCTTCGGCAGGAACTTCGGGGCCCAAGTAGCGCGATCGCGGCCCCATATCGCGGTGGGTCAGCTTAAACCAAGCCTTGGCAAAGGCCATTTCCAACTCTTCGGGATGGGCCAGGAAGCGCCGCGCGATCGGCTCGTAGATCGGGTCCATCTTCATCGCCATGTCCGCCGTGGTCATGATGGGCGCGTGGCGCTTGGAGGGGTCGTGGGCATCGGGCACCGTCCCTGCGCCTGCTCCATCTTTCGGGGCCCACTGATGCGCCCCTGCCGGACTTTTCACCAGTTCCCACTCATAGCCAAACAAATTTTCCAGATAGTTGTTGTCCCATTTCACCGGGTTGGTCGTCCAGGCCCCTTCGATACCGCTTGTAATCGTGTGGGCACCCATACCTGTGCCAAAGCTGTTTTTCCAGCCAAATCCCTGCTCTTCGATGCTGGCTCCTTCCGGTTCCGGCCCCACCAGCGTCGCACTCGCCGCCCCGTGGCATTTGCCGAAAGTATGGCCACCCACCGTCAGGGCCACGGTTTCTTCATCGTTCATGGCCATCCGCCCAAAGGTTTCGCGGATGTCTCGCCCCGCAGCCACGGGATCGGGATTACCGTTCGGCCCCTCTGGGTTCACATAGATTAGGCCCATCTGCACAGCGGCCAGGGGATTCTCCAGTTCGCGATCGCCCGTATAGCGCTTATCCCCCAGCCATTCGCCCTCAGACCCCCAGTAAATATCTTCCTCCGGTTCCCAGATGTCGGCCCGTCCGCCTGCAAAGCCCAGCGTTTTGAAGCCCATCGATTCCAGGGCGCAGTTGCCCGCTAGGATCATCAGGTCAGCCCAAGAGATTTTCTCGCCATATTTCTGCTTGATGGGCCAGAGCAACATCCGGGCTTTGTCGAGGTTGGCGTTGTCGGGCCAGCTATTGAGGGGTGCAAACCGCTGGCTCCCGGTGCCCCCGCCGCCGCGACCATCGCCGATGCGATAGGTTCCCGCGCTGTGCCAGGCCATGCGAATGAGCAGGGGGCCATAGTGACCATAGTCAGCGGGCCACCAGTCTTGGGACGTGGTCATCAGCTCGAAGAGGTCGGCTTTTAGGGCAGCATAGTCTAGGCTTTTGAACGCCTCAGCGTAGTTAAAGGCTTCACCCATCGGGTTTGACTTGGGAGAGTGCTGATGGAGGATGCTCAGGTTCAACTGATTCGGCCACCAGTCTCGGTTCGACGTGCCATGGCCCGCCGTGAACTTCTGAACTCCGCCCATAAAGGGGCATTTGCTTTCGCTGCTCATAGGGACTCCTACTTGTGCATGGTTCAATACATACGGGATGTGCAACTTTCAGTCTGCCCTCATCCCCCAACCCCTTCTCCCAAGTCGGGAGAAGGGGAGCAAGAGAGGCTTGAAGTCCCTCTCCCGCTCTGGGAGAGGGCTTAAAGCCTTCGGCATACCAGAAAAGGGTGAGGGGAATCGGCAAAGTTGCACATTGCGATCAATATCTAAACTCGCAGTCAATTAAACGCTTCTTGACTGCGAGATTGATGAGTAAAGACGGCCTCTTAGATAAGTAAAGAGGTCGCCCTGGAACAGTTACTCGTCCTCACACCTCCGCCTGGGTCTGCCCAATCTGCCAAGCATGAATGGTTGTGCCCAGTCGCTTAATGACTTTCAATGACTGACTTTCAATGACTGACTTTCAACGACTTTCAACAACTTTTAACAGCCAGGACTTACGCACTTGCGATAAACTCTTCGAGTTTTGGAGAACTTTTCGTGGGCTGCGCCCGCGAGAAATTCTCCAACTGATCCAACTGCGTAAGTCCTAACAACTTTCAAACAACCTTCAAACAACCTTCAAACAACTTTCAACACGTTAGCAAGTCATACTCGTCATGAGTTTGACTTAGGGAAGAGTGTACAGTGAATTCCTTTCAAACGGTTAGACTGCATACAAAACGTTACGGTAAACCCGCAGCCTCAACGAGCGTGCTGCTCAGTCATGAAGCCGCTGCCTGTACGGATGCTTATGGCGCGTTAGGGCGCGTTAGGGCGTGCTTTCCGACAGGAGAGAATCCAGGCGGGTGGCGTAACCCGTTAATTCTACGTAGCCCTCTCCCCGAATTGGCTGGTCTTGCCGCGTGCCCTCAAAGGCAGTTGCCCCTTCCCAATAGGTGGCTGTGGAGGTGTTGAGTTCCTGATCCGCAAGGCGCGATCGCCCTTCTAGCACCAGATCCAGTCGGGGAATGCGAATTTGCCACTGGGCAGGATAAACCGCGTTGCTGCGGGGGCTTGTCCAGGTTTTGAGGACGCGGATTGTCCAGTCGTCGTGATTCAGATGGGTCGTCTCGCCGGAGGCCGAGATAAACGTACCCGCCGACGTGATTTCGGGCGTACCGTCTTCGTGGCGCAACTGGTAGAGCATCAGGGCAGAGCCATCCTCCAGTTGAATCGAGAACCAGTCCCAGCCGACCGTGCCTGCGGTCAACGCGCTGGTGGAGAATTCGTGATCCGTCCAGGTTTTGCCCTGTACCGAAAAGGATTGGCCCTGAATCGTGACGGTTCCGCTAGTGGGCTGCTGCACCAGAGAGTAGTAGTAGGACGCATTCCCCGGCTCCAAACCCTTGACGCTCAGGCCGCGATCGCCCTGCAACACGGGCGGAAGAGTCTGCTGAACCGTGAGGTCAATGGCGACATCCTCAGACCGAGCCTGAAGCCGCACCTGACCCGGCTCCAGTTCCGTGGCCGACCAATCGTTTAGCCAGACGCGGTAGGGCGGGGCCTCGGCTCCCGCCAGCCCAATGGCGTTGCGGCTAAATCGCTCGTCTACATAAAAGCCGCTGCCCGCAATATCGCTGACGGTGAAATGGGCGGAATAGATTTGATTTGTGCGCCAGCGAGATGGCGTAGAGTCTGCTGCCACCGTTGCCGCCGTTGGCGAAATCGCCTGCCGGAAAAAGGTCAACTGAAAGCCAAACGGTCGCCCCTCATCGGTTTCCAGGTTGCCCGTGTAGTACCACCATTCCGTTTGGTAGTCATTGTGCGGGCCAAAGTCTTCGGGAAAGTGCCAGTCTGGAAGGGCGATCGCCTTGCGGTATTCTCCACTGGCTGCGGGTAGCGGTTGCCAGGTAACGACATTGGCGGCGATCGCCGAATCCGCAGCCCCCAGGAATACTCCCAGGAATATACCCAGGAACGTACCCAGGAACACGCCGCAGAACCCCAGCAGTACGCAAAATCGAATCAAGCGCGATCGCATTTCACCTCTCCCCTACCCACTCTTCCGAACCCCACGCCGCATCCTCATCCGAACGCCCTACTGAACCCTCCCCGACAACCCCTGCGTAAGCCTCAACCAAAATCCAAAACCCAAAATCCAAAATCCAAAATCACTCCTGCCTCAGCGCCGCCGCAATATTCATCCGCCCTAGCCGCAGTGCCGGATACAGACCCGCCAGCAACGCAGCGGCGATCGCCACCAGCCACGCCTGCCAAAAATAGCGGGCTTCCAGCGCCATTTGCAGCGTCCAGCCAAAGGAACGCACGTTAATCACATAAATCAAAATCCAGGCGAGGACAAAGCCCAGCGGCATCGCAAACACGCCCGCCAGCGTCCCCATCAGCCCCGTTTCCAGCAGCGTCAGCCGGCCCAACTGGCTAGGGGTCATGCCGGTGGCGCGGAGGATGCCCAGTTCTCGCGTCCGCTCCAGTTGCAGGCTCATGAGCGTGCTGAGAACGCCAATAAAGGCCACCACCACCGACAGCAGTTGCAGGGCGCTGGTAATGGCAAACGTGCGATCAAAAATCTCCAGCGATCCCTGCCGCAGGCTGCGGTTCGACTGCACCAGCAAATCCTGCCGCCCCTGGAAGTGCGAACGAATATCCTGCACCATCGCTTCCACATCGACACCGGGCTGGGTGAATAGCCCCAGCGACGCGATGCGGTCATCCTGCCACAGGTTCCGGTACACATCGTCATCCAGGATAATCGTGCCGCGATCGGAGGAATAGTCGTAGAACACCGCCAGGACGGGAAAGGGGCGATCGCCCACTGGCGTTTCCAGCGTGATCGTCTCCGGCGGCGCGGGCAGGTTTTCTCGCCGGATCAGCGCTTCGGAAATAATCGCGCCCTCGCCTGCATTCAGCGCCGTCCAGGGGTCGGGTTCCAGCCCCGGACGAATCCAGGCGTAGGGCCGCTTGCCCTGGGACACGTCCCCATCGGCGGAGATCAGCTTGGCATTGCGGTCAAAGTCCACCACGCGCACATCGGCATCGTTGTAGCTGACGGCGAACCGCAGCCCCTCCCACTGCCTCAGCGCCTCCACCACCTGCGGATCGAGCTTGCCCAACACGCGGTTGGCCGTCGTGGTGGGCGGCGACACGTAGATATCCGCCTGGAGCGTCTGATCCAGCCATTCCACCACCGTCCCCCGGAACGAGCCAATCATCACCGACACGCCGACAATCACCGACACCGACACCATCAGGGCGGCGATCGCCACGGAGGTTCGGCTGAGCGATCTCAAAATATCCCGTGGAGCCAGTCGCCCCACCACGCCAAATAGACGGTAGCCCGCTGGCGCTAGTCCCCGCATCAGCAGGGCGATCGCCGGCGGCACCAGCAGCGCAGCCCCCAGCAACACGGCAAAAAGTCCGGCAAAGGCGGCCACCAGCCCCCCCGACGACCACCGCAGCAGGGCCACGCCAGCAAGAGAAAACCCAATCCAACCCAGGGTCAGCAGGGGCAGCAGCTTTTGCACCTTGCCCTCCAGGGTCGATCGCTGCAACGTGAGCGTCGGCGTGGTGTTCATCGCCTCCAGCGCAGGCAACGCAGAGGCAAACAGCGCCGCCGCAACGCCAATTACCAGACCCTTGGCGATGGTGGCGTTTGAGAGCGTCACCTGCTGCACCGAGACGACGAAGTAAAAATCATTAATCGTCTGAGTAATTAGCCCCACAATGCTGCGGCCCAGCACAATGCCCAGCCCCACCCCCAGCAAGGAGCCGAGGATGCTAAACAGCGCCGCTTCGCCCAAAATTAGGGCAAAGAGCTGTCCCCGCGTCGCGCCGAGGCAGCGCAAAATGCCGAATAGAGGACGGCGCTGCACCACGCTGAAGGTGACGGTGTTGTAAATCAAAAACATGCCCACCACCAGCGCCAGCAGGCTGAGGGCCGTGAGATTGAGTTCAAAGGCGGCCGTCATTTGCTGCACGGCGTTTTTCTGCGCTTCCGCCGTTTCCAGCTTCAGGCCAGCGGGCAGGGCGGCTTGAATTGCGTCGATTTCAGCAGGAGACGGGGCGATCGCATCGATATAGCTCAGCCGACCCGTCTGTCCCAAAAGTTCCTGCGCCGTGGCAATGTCGGCAAACAGCAGCGTGCTGAGGGCGCGGCGGTTGAGGGAATCATCGGACTGGACAAGGGCAACAGCGGTGACCTCTCGATGCTGGCCGGCGATGTCTAGATGCAGCGTATCCCCCAGGGCCACCCCGTACTGCTGGGCGACATCCTGGGACAGCACAATCGCCTGGGGATTGGTGAGCAACTGCACCGAAGCCGCGTCCAGGCTTTCGCCCTCCGCCCCAAAGTAGTTGCGAAAGGGCGATTCTGCCAGCACGTCTACCCCCACCAAGCGCATTGGCTGAGCGCCCAGTTCATCCACCAGCACGTAGCCCTCCACCACGGGCGCGAGGGGAATGCGGGGGGCGGCGCGGTGCAGGTCAGCATACACCGTTTCGGGAATGCCTGTGGGGGCGATCGCCTCGATGCGGTGGGTGGCGCGGCCGGTAATCGCGTCAGTAGACAGGGCAAAGGCCCGCTGCGCCGAACCGTTCGCCAGATCAATCGACACCATCATGGCCACGCCGAGGGCAATCCCCAAAATGCAGAGGAGATACTGCAAGGGGCGCTGCCGAATCCGCTGCCACGCCAAGCGCCAGAGGGGGGCGTTGGACACTACTGCCGTCATGCCACTACTTGTCATGCCATTAGCCGTCATGTCGCTACTCGTGATGCCGCTACTCGCCATGCCGCTACTCGTCATGCCACCACTTCCTCGGCGAGATCGGGATGCACGATCACGGGAATCAGATGCCCGTCTTGAACCCGCAACACGCGGTCGGCGTATCGGGCAATGTCGGGGTTGTGGGTCGCCATGATCAGGGTTTTGCCCTTCGTGCGGGTGAGACTGAGCAATAATTCCAACACCTGCTGCCCCGTCTCCTCGTCTAGGTTGCCCGTCGGCTCATCCGCCAAAATGACCTGTGGATCGTGGGCCAGGGCGCGGGCGATCGCCACTCGCTGCTGCTGCCCGCCGGATAACTTATCTGGATAAGTCTCCAGGCGATCGCCCAGCCCAACCTGCTGCAAAAGCTGGAGCGCCGACTGACGCGCCACCGCCGGAGATTTGCCCGCCAACTCCTGCGGCAGGGTGACATTTTCCAGCACCGTTAGCGTCGGAATTAGGTTGAAAAACTGGAAGACGAATCCGATGCGATCGCGCCGAAACAGAGTGCGCGATTTCTCGTCCAGTTCGGTAATGGCCAAATCGTTGATGCGAATCGTGCCCCCAGACGGCTGATCGATGCCGCTAATCAGGTTCAGCAGCGTACTCTTGCCGCTGCCGCTGTGCCCCAGCAGCACGACAAATTCTCCGGGGTCAAACTGCAAGTTGATGCCATTCAGCACCTTCCGCGTTACATCGCCTTCCTGAAATTCTTTGCAGAGATCCGTTAGCTCGACCCTAGCCCCCTGAGCAGGCGAGGCGCTTTCGAGGGCGATCGCAGGTTTAGCCAAGGCAAACAGACCAGACCACCAGGAACTTGCTGACATAGGGACACCGTGGGATACCGTGGGACACCGTTTAGAATGACGCTAGCAAGCCTTCTGAGAAAGCTCTTAAAGAATCTTAACGTAGATCGCCGGACAAGTCTTCTGCTTTGGGCAACAGCCCCTCAAAGTTTCCCCACACCAATCACAATCGGCTTCTTGCAAAGCGTTGCTTATGAAGCATGACCTACAAGACGATGAATTAAGACGATGAATCTGAAATCTGCCTGGTTTTGAATTGATTCAGAAGAACGGAGAGAGCGTTGTGGATAATCCATTTCCCGGAATGAATCCTTATCTGGAACACCCCCAACTTTGGCATCAGGTTCATAATCGCTTGATTGTGGCGATCGCAGATGACCTCACACCCCAAGTTGCGCCTCGCTACCGGGTCACCATCGAAGAGCGAGTTTACCAGAGCATTGACGACTCCCTATCAGTTGGCTTGGTGAGCATTGCGGATGTCGCTTTGACTCGCTGCTCTGCGGGTGATATCGAGCCATCCAGCCAAATCGCTCCTGCCAGCAAAAAAACTCCGATTCCAGTTCAGGTTCCTGTGCCACAAGAGGTGGTCGAGCGATTCTTGGAAGTACGCTCTACCCAAACCGGAGAGGTTGTCTGTGTCATTGAGATCTTGTCTCCCAAAAATAAATGGAATAAGGATGGACGAGCGGCCTACATTAGCAAGCGCCAGAAAATCTTAGGCTCCAGCACTAGCTTAGTCGAGATTGACTTGTTGCGAGAGGGAGCGCCAATGCCCATTCTGGGTGCAGCAGACCCGGTGTACCGCATCCTGATCAGTCGAGCAAGCCATCGTCCCATCGCCGATCTTTATGCTTTCGAGTTGCAAGACCCAATTCCTGCAATTCCTATTCCGCTGCTCGTTCACGACCCGGAACCCGTGGTCAATCTGCAACGCATCCTGAATGACGTATATCGACGTGCCCGCTTTGACCTAGCAATTGACTATACCCAACCCCCAAAACCCGCGTTGCGCCCTGAAGATGAAGCGTGGGTGCGTGAGATTTTGCAGCAAACCGACCTAGAGAATCCGGTTTAGGGCGATCTGCCTTAGAGGGTGTTTGAAAAGGTATCGCCTGTAATGTTAAGCACTCAGAGATCCCCCCTAGCCCCCCTTAAAAAGGGGGGAACCGCCTTAAAGTCCCCCTTTTTAAGGGGGATTTAGGGGGATCTTGCACGCTTTGCTACAAACAGTAAGACTTTTCAAACATCCTCTTAAAGTGCTTCAAAGCGAAGTATTAGGGCAGTGCTTCTGAGGCTTTTCGGGCCAGTTTGGCGTAGGTTTTGGCAGTTTCGTAGCGCAGTCCCAGGTCTTCGGCAATGTCTTGCAGCGATTCGCCCAGTTCGCGCCGGGCCAGGATGGTGGCCCAAGTTTCGGCGATCGCCATTGCTCTCTCTCCTCCAGTGCGCTTACGTTGCGTTAGGAAATGCTCAGTAAGGGCGGCAATTCGCTGAGCCAGCAGGTCTTGCAGAGTAGACTGGGGCGCTTCGGTTTCAGCAGGCGACCAGCCCAGGCGGGTTTGCCCCAGCCCAAAGGTCGTTTTGTGCCCAGTGCCGC
Source organism: Thermoleptolyngbya oregonensis NK1-22 (assembly GCF_032705245.1). GTDB lineage: Bacteria > Cyanobacteriota > Cyanobacteriia > Elainellales > Elainellaceae > Thermoleptolyngbya > Thermoleptolyngbya sichuanensis. The sequence goes on along the minus strand of NZ_CP053540.1, from coordinate 3,263,739 downwards.
AATAGGGAGCGAGGCGGCCCAGCGCCATAAACAACTGCACATATTCGGAGTCTTCTAGCGCTGTCTTACTTAAGCTTATCTCAATCGCTCCGGTAAATCCCGTCACCGAGCCGCGCTTGCCTGCGACCGTTTTGATAGACTGCAAGTGATGGCGGGTGATGATTACTGATCGATCGATCCAGTCGAGAAAATCTTCCTGGTCATACTCAACCCCTGAAAAATCATTCCAGCGGCGCAAGTAGCTGTGGAATAAGTTAACAGGCACAGGCAGTGGAAAGTGATGTTTGTGGCGGCGAAAGCTGGTGGGCGAGAGGAAGGAGAGGGCGATCGCCGGATTGGGCGGAATCGCCACGTCAAACAACTGCTTGTAGGTCGCAGGCGGATGGGAGGGAGCAGTCAGCCCCCAGTCGAGTATTTTGAGCGGTGCGCCCCGCAGGTCGATGGTTTGGGGGGGCTGCCGCAGCCAGTCTGTGAGCCAGGTGACGACGGGTTGCGAAAGCGCAGTAATCGTCCAGGTATAAGGGCGATCGCCCCTGAGCCTGGGGCTGCCGCCGGGGGCAATTTCCACGCCTTGCAGCGCAGAAATTGTAAAGGGTTTTTCGGACTCGCCATCGTGCAGATAGGCAGATAACTCCGGATTCATCTGGCGCACCTGGTCGAGCAACCAGGCATGAAGCCCAATGGTGTATTGCGGATAGAGCGTGCTGTCGGTGTAGGGCTGAAGCTGGAGCGTCAGGCCGACCAGTTGCGTGTCTGCGGGCCAGTTTGCCGCAGCAGGGGGTTTTTGAACCGTGGCGCGAGGGCGGGGCATAGATGCCAGGGAAACTCAGCAGTGTTTGCGTTTCATTTTAATCCCCCACGGGGATTTGGTAGTGGGAATTGGGAATTGGGGATTGGGCGATCGCCCTATCGATTGGAAAGGGAGCTTTCCAGTAGGGATCTATTCTGTGGTCAGTTGCGTTCAATGCTCCACCTACAGGATGCCCCAATCGAAAAAGCCCCAGCCCTCTATGTCTTAGTTTTCTGATTCCGTCGCGCTAAACCAGTCCTGCTCACTGCAACCGCTTAACTCCCGATTCGGTACTTTCAAAAAATAGGAACACCATTATGAACTATCAACGCTTGGTCAGTCGAGTTTCCCTAATGTGCCTAGCGATCGCGCTAATGGAAGGGCTGAACCCGCTTGCGGCGAAAGCGGAGCCAGTACGCCCCCTTTATGCCGGAGAGGCCAATTGGGCAACATTAACAATCAATAGACCAGGAAGCTACATCCTCGAAGTAAGCTCCGCACTTGGCGATGTGGATGTAGAACTCTACGACCCCACAGGTCGGCAATTTGCTCGGGGTCGTCGATTTGGAAACGAAACCATTTTCTTTAATGTTCCCGCCGGTGCAGAAGGTGTTTTTCGAGTGCGCTACAGTATGCCGTTTTGCGTCAACCCACTGGGGGCTTGTAATGTAAATATCAACATATATACCCAATAGGAAGAGGGAAGAACGAAGAACGAAGAACGAAGAACGAAGAACGAAGAGGGAAGAACGAAGGGATTCTAGGCGAGATCCGGTTTCCCTTTTCGTTTTTCGTTTTTCGTTTTTCCTTCCTCTCTTTTCATCTTTTCGCCCGGTTAGAGAGGGTGACAAAGATTGCGATGAGTTCACTTGCCTCGTTCATGAGGCTGCTGATTTTTTGAGGAGCAACCAGCCCAGCGTCGGTCAATAACTCTAGCCAGTAGATTGCTTCTTCGAGTTCTTGTAGCCCAACGCCTACTTTGCTGATGTACTCAGATTTTGACCTGGAGCGAACTGCTTCTCGATAGTGGGCACCCACAGAGGTTCCGCTGCGGAGTAGCTGTTTACCCAAAACCTGAGCTTCGGTGCTTTTGGGCAAAGCGGTATACACCTTGATAATCCGCATGGCAAAGGCTTTCGTGCGCTGTCGCAGGTCTTCTTTGGGAAATTCGGGCATGGCGGTAGGGAGATGCGCTTACCTGTTTAAAATGCCCAAGGGAAGAGGGAAAGAGGAAAAAGGAAGAACGAAGAGAGAAGAACGAAGAGAGAAGAGCGAGGCGGTTTCAGGCAGAGCCAGTTTCCTTTTTCCTTTTTCGTTTTTCGTTCTTTCCCAAAGCTTTCCGTCCCCTTGCGGGGAAGGGGGGGAGAAGGGAAAAACGAAGAACGAAGAGGGAAGAACGAAGAGCGAGGCGATTTCAGGCAAATCCAGTTTCCTTTTTCCTTTTTCCTTTTTCGTTTTTCGTTCTTTCCCAAAGCTTTCCGTCCCCTTGCGGGGAAGGGGGGGAGAAGGGAAAAACGAAGAACGAAGAGAGAAGAACGAAAAGGGAAGAACGAAGAGCGAGGCGATTCTGGGCAAATCCAGTTTCCTTTTTCCTTTTTCGTTTTTCGTTCTTTCCCAAAGCTTTCCGTCCCCTTGCGGGGAAGGGGGGGAGAAGGGAAAAACGAAGAACGAAGAGGGAAGAACGAAGAGCGAGGCGATTTCAGGCAAATCCAGTTTCCTTTTTCCTTTTTCCTTTTTCGTTTTTCGTTCTTTCCCAAAGCTTTCCGTCCCCTTGCGGGGAAGGGGGGGAAAAGAAGGAAGAACGAAGAGGGAAGAACGAAGAGCGAGGCGATTCTGGGCAGAGCCAGTTTCCTTTTTCCTTTTTCGTTTTTCGTTCTTTCCCAAAGCTTTCCGTCCCCTTGCGGGGAAGGGGGGGAGAAGGGAAAAACGAAGAACGAAGAACGAAGAGAGAAGAACGAAAAGGGAAGAACGAAGAGCGAGGCGATTTCAGGCAAATCCAGTTTCCTTTTTCCTTTTTCGTTTTTCGTTCTTTCCCAAAGCTTTCCGTCCCCTTGCGGGGAAGGGGGGGAAAAGAAGGAAGAACGAAAAGGGAAGAACGAAGAGCGAGGCGATTTCAGGCAAATCCAGTTTCCTTTTTCCTTTTTCCTTTTTCGTTTTTCGTTCTTTCCCAAAGCTTTCCGTCCCCTTGCGGGGAAGGGGGGGAAAAGAAGGAAGAACGAAAAGGGAAGAACGAAGAGCGAGGCGATTTCAGGCAAATCCAGTTTCCTTTTTCCTTTTTCCTTTTTCGTTTTTCGTTCTTTCCCAAAGCTTTCCGTCCCCTTGCGGGGAAGTGGTGGTGAAAGCATGTCTCACTTCAAAACTGTCCGCTTGACTGGTTCTTTCGCGTTTCAGTCCCCTTGCGGGGAAGTGGTGGTGAAAGGGTCCGATTGATGTCAACACCCCTGTGCATGTCAACACCCCTGTTTCAGTCCCCTTGCGGGGAAGTGGTGGTGAAAGAAAATGTCATTCCAAATCCAGTTGCGAGGCAGAACCAAATCTAATGTTTCAGTCCCCTTGCGGGGAAGTGGTGGTGAAAGTGTTTCAGCCCGTAAATGGTCCTGTGCAGATTTTCGATTCCATTGAGTTTCAGTCCCCTTGCGGGGAAGTGGTGGTGAAAGGTGCCCTTGCACGTTCGCGAGTTGGTCAAGGAAATTAAGTGTTTCAGTCCCCTTGCGGGGAAGTGGTGGTGAAAGGGAAGAGGTGTATATTTCTCCGTTCCCCCGCTATATCAGGTTTCAGTCCCCTTGCGGGGAAGTGGTGGTGAAAGTCATGAAGAATTGGTTGAACCAACTGAAACTACACAGGTTTCAGTCCCCTTGCGGGGAAGTGGTGGTGAAAGTCTTGACGCAGCTTGAAGCGTACTTTGATAACAACCCTCGGTTTCAGTCCCCTTGCGGGGAAGTGGTGGTGAAAGAGGACATACGCCATGTTGTTCAAATCAGGTAAACAAGCTCAAGTTTCAGTCCCCTTGCGGGGAAGTGGTGGTGAAAGAGTGCCGCCTGAAACTGTGTCTGGGCAAGGCTCCCAGAACAAAAATCGACACGATCTTTCCGGAGTGGCAATAAAGCAAAGAAAAGAGACACCAGGACTTTTCTCTGAGCGCCAGAACCCTTACTGAGTCAGGCATCTCCACAATCGAACGAAGTTATGCGGCTTTCAAGGTGCGGTTGGATCGTGGAGGCGACCCATCGGCACCCTCAGGATAGTGGGTTCTTCCTAGAAAAGTCAATGGAAGAAAAAATAAAACGGACAGAGGTTGCCCTCCATCCGTTCCATTGGGTTTGCCCGTTGCCCAGGCTGCTGCTAAACGATTTGCGCTAGATGATATAGGCCTTTGGCGGGGGCGCGGGCGGTTCGCTGCCGATTGTCAGCGTTTTGGGCAGGCTGTCGGCGGCGATCCAATAAAACCGCACGTTGTCTTCAGCAGGTTTGACCTGCCGCTTCACCTTTTCGTAGAGCTTCTTCATCTCTGACAGGGAGAGAAAACATTCAAACACGCTATATTGCACCCGCCGCCCGTGCCCTTCGAGCAAGATAGCGAGGCGATCGCGGCGTTTGTCATCGGGAATGTCGTACACCACAAGCACTAGCATGGCATCCCTCCCTCAAATTGTCCGAATAAACGGGTCGTAGGGCTGGGAATCTTGCAGACATTTCTTGTATCGCTGGATCTGGAGCTGAATCGCCCGCCGATAGCTAACGGGCTGCTGCACAGTAGGGTGAGTCACCGTTTCGGTAATGCGATCTTCAAAATGTTTGAGAAACACGCGCCGCGCCGTGTTTTCCAGGTACACGCCACCTTCGGCATTGGGAAAAGTGAAATCGGTGGGGCGAATCGCCTTTTTGTTGACTAGCCACATCACCAGGCTATCGACGATGGGCGATCGCCATTCTTCCATCAGGTCAAACGCCAGGTGTGGCTCCTTGCGATCGGAGCGGTGCAGATTGCCCAGGTAGGGATTTAGCCCTTCGGCCAGGATGAGGCTGAGGACGTTGTTAAACAGCAGCGTATAGCCAAAACTGAGCAAGCTGTTGACGGGATCTTTGGGCGGGTGGCGGTTGCGCTCCGTCAGGCTAAAGCCGGGATGGGTGATCAACTGCCCCAGGGCGGTGAAATAGAGCCGGGCCGATGCGCCTTCGTGCCCGCGCATCACGTCCAGATCCGTCGTCTGGGTCAGCGCGGCGATGTGCTGATCAATGCGGTGGATTTTGGCATTCAGCCCTTCTACCTTGCGCTTGCGATTTAGCCGCAGCAGCAGATGGCGCGAGTTGGTGAGCTTGCCATGCAAGATTTGCTGCGCCATTTTGACCTGAAAGCGGGGATCATGCCGCCGCCCAAACTGGGCCGCCTCGGTGGGCAGGTCGCAAAACTCGCTGCTCCAGAGATGCCCTTTGTAGTCTCCGGCGCGACTCATAAACACGACGGGAATCTGATGTTCCAAACATTCCGACAGGGCGCTGGTGCTGATTTGCACATTGCCCAATACCAAAATGCGCCCGACTTCTTTAATCGGGATCTCCAGCGGGGGGAACGGCTCTGGGATTTTGGATTTGGGAGTTTGGGGTTTGGATTTGGAGGTTGGAGACTGGGACGGGGACGATTGCGCCGCGAGGCTCTCGTCTTCGTCGGTCTCAAACCGGCCGCCCTCGATCACAAAGCGCCCGTGGTCTTTGCGGAGCATCGTTCCCTGCCGCACCAGATACAGCGTAGACATACCATTCCTCCAACTCCATTCTTTAGATTCGATTTGCACGGGTTTTTCGTCGCGCACCCGATAGCCCATGACGACATACAGCGGCGGCGGAATAGGTGTCTCGGAGGCGTTGATGGCAGCTTGTAAAGCTTGCTGCATCTGGGTTGCCTGGGGGGGAGGGTCGCTGTAGCGGAGGATGGGGGATGCCTCTGGGTGCGTGGCTTTTTGGGCGATCGCGGTTTGCTCAAGCTGCCGCTGTTGGCGGGTTTTGGGCTGGTCTTGCACAACGAGCGATCGCACAAAGGTATGCCCCAAAAACCGGAAGCCGTCGTTGAAATGGGTGATGCGGGTTTTGTCGGGGTGCAGCTCCAGCCCCATCGTGTGGAGCAAATTTTCTACCAGGTCGTAGGCTCTTTCGATCCGCGCTTTGGACTTGGCCAAAATTACAAAATCATCGGCATAGCGCACCAGCTTCAGCCCTGCGGCTTCGATGGCTTCGTCAAAATCATCGAAATACACATTCGCCAAAATGGGCGAAATCACCGCGCCTTGGGGCACACCCTTATTCGGCAAGATTAGTCCCGATGCGGTGGACACGCCGCTGCCGATCCACCGCTCCACCAGATGCCCGATCGCCGGATCATGCACCCGCTCTTGCAGTTCATCAAACAGGCGGCGGTGCTGAATATTGTCGAAGTATTTCACCACGTCGGCATCCAGCACCCAGTCATAGCCCTGCTGTCGCCACTGGTCGATCTGCTGCACGGCGCTTTTGTAGGAGCGGCCAGGGCGATAGGCAAAGCTGCTGTTTTCAAACTGGGGTTCTAGCAGGGGATGCAGCAGGTTGAGCAGGGCTTGCTGCACGATGCGATCGCGCACCGTGGGCACAGACAGCCCGCGCCACTCGGTTTTGGGCGGTTCGCCTGGTTTTAGCTTGGGCTTTTTGGGAATGTGGAGCGATCGCAGCGGCATGGGCTGATAGGTGCCCGTTTCGATTTGGCGGCGCAGCGTGGCCAGCTTGCGATTGGCATCCTGCTGAAAGGCTTCCACCGTTTCGCCATCCACCCCCGCACAGCCCCGGTTTCGCCGCACCTTGAGCCAGGCCTGTTCAAAGTTTTCTGCCGATAGAAACTGTTGCCAATCCAGTTTGGGTAAATCCAGTGTGGGCAAATCCAGTGTGGGGCGGTTGAGCATGGTGTTCTAAAAGCTAAAGGTTGCGATGCAAAATCCGAGTCAGCGATTAGATTTGAGACTTATGCGCGATCTGATCCCCCCTAGCCCCCCTTAACAAGGGGGGAACCGACCCCAAAGTCCCCCTTATTAAGGGGGATTCAGGGGGATCGGTTCGGAGTCCCAGCGCTCAGTGATCCCCCCTAGCCCCCCTTAACAAGGGGGGAACCGACCTCGAAGTCCCTCTTATTAAAGGGGGATTTAGGGGGATCTCACGGCGTAAGTCCTGAGATTTAGAAATCAGCAGATGGCATAGCTGTGGCAACTGATCTGGTTCATGTTTTCAGTTCATATCTTCAACGACCTTGGAAGACTCTCCTTCCAAGGGGGTGTAAAACAGTTAGGTATCGACATCAGACATTGAGAGTTGCCCTACGCCATGCGAAACACGCTGACTGAAGCCATCACTCAAGCCATTAAGGTTGTGTTTAATGCAGAGACGATTCTGCCGTTTTTTATTGGGTCAGTTTGCCTGGGAATCTTTGGCAATGCAGTATACGACCTGCTCCAGTCGTGGCTGGGGGATGATGCGACGGCGCTCGTCCGCATTGCGCTGATTTCGCTGCTGATCTTGGTGGGGGCGATCGCCACGGTGTCGTGGCTAATCTCCCGGCAAATTGCGCTGTTGCCGGCCCATGTCCCGTTTGAGGTAGAGCAGAAAAAGCTGGAACAAACCTATCTGGGGCTGATTCTGCTGGTCAGCAATCCAGCAGCCTGCGAAACGGCCCTCCGCTTTCATCTGCCTCAGCTAGAACGGTGCTGGCTGGTTTGCTCCCGCGACAGTTTGGAAAAGGCGCTGGAACTGCGTCGCAAATTTCCTGACGTGTGTATTGATGATCCAATCGTGATGAATGATGTCTACGATCCGCTGAAGTTTCGCGACTGCGTGGATGGAATATATCGGACTCGCCTCCCTGAGGGCTGGTCTGAGCAAGACGTAATTACTGACTATACGGGCATGACCGCTCACGCCACGGTGGGGGCAGTGCTGGCCTGCATCAACACGGCTCGTCCCCTGCAATATACCCCCGCCCGCACGGATGACAAAACCGGGAAAATCATAGGTTCCCATGAGCCAATTCGCGTGAGGCTGGGGATGCAGGTGGTGGGGCGATCGCGCCAGGGCGATCGGCAAAAAGTAAGCTAAGTGTGCTACCTGCTGCGAGTCCTGGATGTTTGTGAGTCCTGGGTGTCTGTGAGTCCTGGGTGTCTGTGAGTCCTGGGTAATGTGTCGATGTGTTTAAGCAGTCCGTTGCGCTTGCTTACTCACCAGAAAAAAACAAAGAGGACTTTGAAGAAGTTCTGTTTATTAAAGCCTTTAAGCAGGCAGCAAAAGAGCTGGACGGGCCGATTCACTATCCCAGAATGAAACCACAGCCAGACCCAGACGGCGAAAACTACAAATGGTTTACCGAAAATGAGAGCAAGGACAAGCGATCGCTCCCGCCGCTCTGGAAAGAAACAGGTTTGCCCTATTGGGAATAGCACACCGGATTCACAATTCAACATTGCTAATCCAAAATTGCCAATCCAAACTCCAAAATCGATTCATGGACATGGAATCTTCGTTTGACTATCCGCCGACGGTAGAGCTGTTGGATTATCTAGTACCTGGCGTACTGGGGCAAAAGGGCAATTTGCTGAAGGCCGTGCGGCTGTGGGCGATTTTGCGATCGCTCTACAGCGAAAAACCCATGCTGCTCTCTACCGATGCAGTGGGTTCCTTTAGCAATGCCCAATGGCGAGACTCGTTCTTGCGGCCAGAGCAGCAGCAAAGAACCCTCAAGCAGTGGCTCTTTCAGGATCAGCCTGAGATAAATGAAACGCTGTGGCGGCAAGCATTTGTGAATCGCTATGGCATTCAGCGCGATCGCCTTTCTGCACTACTGGGCGATACGCCAGCGGATGAAGAGCCGATTCCGTTTCAAGTCGATCGCCGCACCTTGCGAAACGACTTTGCAACGCTGGAAAAACTGGGCTGGCTCAAAGCTAGCGGCACAGGCAGCCAGCGGCGCTACTACAAGGTTAGCGTCTTGCCGACCTTGCCCTGGATTGCTGCGATCGCCGCCGAATCTGCGGACGAGCCAGCGTTGATCCACTTCATCCCGAATGATTTGGCTAACGTCGTTGAGCATTTTCCCCAGCCCATCAACGGCATCCAGCGGTTTATCCTGGATACGGAATACATTATTTCCCAGGCTGTGTCTCGCCAAGTGGAGCAATTACTCCAAACCTTAAAGGAGGGCTGGCAGCAGACTCCTGTGCCTCCCGTGCGGCTGGTCTATCGCAGCATTCGCTACTACGAGGCAGAGTTCAACATTCTAACGTATCCCGTTTGCATTTATTACTTTCAGCGTGCGCCATACCTCTTTGCCTTTGGTCAAACACCGCAGCATTTAGATGATGGTAAACCGGAGCATTTGAGCTGGTATGACTATCGCCTCGATCGAATTTTGTCTCTCCAGCTTTTGAGTTGGAACGATCCATCCCTGCCTGCCGAATGGCGGTTCAAAACTTCACAGGGGCGGTCCTTGGCACAGTCATTGGCACAGTCAGTAGCATCAGCCCCAGGCTTACCCAAGCGATTTGCTGAGAAAACACCGGAATTTGTGCAGCAGGAGGTTGCCTTGGCCATGGGTGTCGAAATTCATCGCCCGATCGCCCCTTTATTACTCAGATTCGAGCGCTATTTCTACGGCAACTACATTGCCAACACTGAACGCGCCAAGCTGTTTACTGAAATGGGCTTTGCCCAAGCAGAAAAACGCTTTCGGGCTGATCCAGAGATCAGCAGGCAGGGCTTATCGTTAACCAAGCTGTTTGGCGATCGCCCCTGCCACAAGAGCAGCGTCTTTTGCACCGCCCAACATCGCCTCGGCGACAACAACGTCGTCATGCGGCTGCGGGCATGGGGGCCTAATGTAGAAGTCTTGCTGCCGCTGAGCTTGCGCCAGCGTATGACGGACGATATGCAAGAAACCTGGAGGCTGTATGAAGGCGACCTGATCGAATAAAGAGACTCCATTAAGTTGGGCGTTTCTCGCGAAATGCGCCCGCAGAAAAATCCAAAAACTTCTCGCAAGTGCGAAGTCCTGTCCCTATCATCATCCGCATTGGGGAGGCGCGATCAAGAACAATGATTCCTGAAAAACAAACCCAATCCCGACCTCTTAGCCCTCGCTTTGCACACGCCCTGACCTATGCCTTTCACCTGCATCAACATCAATTGCGGAAAGGCAGCAGCGTCCCCTATATCAGCCATCTGATGAGTGTTGCTGCGCTGGTTCTGGAGGATGGCGGGAATGAAGACGCGGCGATTGCCGCGCTGCTTCATGACACAATCGAGGATCAGGGCGGGAATGCCACTCGGAATGAGATTCGGAAACAGTTTGGTGATGCCGTGCTACGCATTGTGGATGCCTGTACGGAATCGGACGAAACGCCAAAACCATCCTGGAAAGAACGAAAACTTCGGGCGATCGCCCAGCTTCAGCAAGCCGAACCCGCCATTCAGCGCGTGATCCTTGCCGACAAGCTGCACAACCTGCGCTGTATCTGGGCAGACTGGCAGCGTCAGGGCGATCGCGTGTGGCAGCGTTTCAATGCTAGCCCTGCCGATATTCTGTGGTTTTATCGGGCTTGCTTGGATGCCGTGGGCGATCGTTTTTCTAGCCCGATGCTGATAGAACTCCGCACGCTGCTTACAAACCTGGAAAATTCTTTAGACAATCTCACCTCAAACGTAAACTCTCATGGCAAAACCCGTCTTCACAATCACTGATCACCCCCATGAGAATGGGCTAGTCTTTCGCTTGGTGGAGTTTGAAATTCCCACTGGAGTAACGACACCAGAGCAATTTGCAGAAGCTGTGCGAGAGATTGAACCAGCACTCGTGGGTTCATCGCCAATTTTGATCAACGGCCGCGGCCCGGTGTGGGGATACGGCATGATTTTTCATGCGGCGCACCCCAGTCCGGCGATCGCCACCTACGACCCCCGCCTGGGTTATGTCATTGTGCAAACGCATGATGAACGCTTTCAAGTCGGCAAGACCCTCAGCCTCTAATCTCTAGCCTCTGGTCTCTAGCCTCTGATCTCTAGCCTCTGATCTCTAGCCGCCAATCTAGCCTCTCATCTCCAAACCTCTCATTTCTAATTGTGTGCCCCCATCTACCATGACGACTCCCCATAGCCCCCTGTCTCAACCCTCTTCTGCGACCGATCCCCGTGTCCACTATTACGGTCGAGTGATTGCCGTAGGCGGGCCGCCGCATTCAGGAAAATCAGTCTTTTTGGCAGAACTGTATCGACAGTTGTTGCAGCGACAGCCGTCGGGTGTGTTTTTGCACCGCGCCTGTCCCGATGGAGAAGGCATGTGGTCCAATGAAGCCGATCCATCAGTAGTGCAGCAAATCCGCAAAAAAGCTGCCTTTTCGGAAGAGTTTGTTGGCTCGACGCTGCACATGATTGAGCAATTGGGAAGAAACTCTCAGTTGTCTCTGATTTTGCTCGATTTGGGTGGCAAGCGCACGGCTGAGAACGCCGAAATCTTGCGGCGATCCACTCATTGCCTGGTGCTGTCAGCAGATGAGGAAGAGGCGATGCGCTGGCATGTCTTTGCGGCTGATGAGGGATGTCCGGTGCTGGCCAGCTTTCAGTCGCGCTTGGTGCGATCGCCCGACCATCAGATCGACCCGGCTGCCCGCTCCACCATTCAGATCGATCGCCCCATTCCTCAGGGCACACTGGTCAACCTCTGCCGCGAACTGGGAGCCGATTGTTATCAAGCGGCGATCGCCCAATTTGCCGACTGGCTGCTGGCTCAACCATGTTAGCGTCCAACACCGACGCTTACTCAATTCGATAGCGAATCAGTTGGCGAACCTGCTCAGGCGGCAGGCTTAGCTCTTGGGCGATCGCCCGCTCCACCGTGGCATAATCTGTGAGCGGATATTCAAACTCCAGCGCCTGCAACGTCGAACCGCGCACCTGGACGACCACCTCAGACGTGCCCTCGCGCCGGTCAATTTCCACATCAATCGAAACCACCGTCAGCCGCAGCGTTAGCTCCACCTGCTGCGGATTGGGCAGAATGATTTGGTCTGGCAGGCGATAGGATTGCCCCAAAACGCGCTGATTGAGCCAGCCTGTTCCCAGCCAGAAGAGCGCACCGACGGCAGGTAGCGCCAAGAGAAGCAGGGCCGGCCTCAGGCGCGAGGGGAGCGGCGGGCTGTTGGCGGGCGATCGCAGGGGTGACGAACTCCTCAGCTTTGGGGCAGTCCGCCCGTCCTGAGCGGAGAGAATTCGGCCTTGGGAGAACCGGGCACACAGCCAGCGAAATGGAGTCATAGCAAGTAAAATTTGAAACCTGGAGACAGCCGCAGGACGAGCTTCCTGAGCAGAGCAGGGTTATGAAGATTCTATTGGCTGAAGATGATCCGATTCAACTGGAGCCGCTCTATGCCGCCCTTGCAAAAGCCGGCCACATCACGGATGCCACGCTGGACGGGGAAACCGCACAGTGGCTCATGCAGGAACACACCTACGACCTGCTGATTTTGGACTGGATGCTGCCCAAGATTAGCGGGATTGCTCTGTGTCAGCAGCATCGTCAGACGGGCAAAGGCACGCCAATTTTGATGCTGACTGCCAGAGATGGGCTGATGGATCGGGTAACGGGGCTGGACGCAGGCGCAGATGACTATTTGGTTAAGCCGGTGAATGTTCTAGAACTGCTGGCGCGGGTGCGGGCGCTGGGGCGGCGATCGCCCCTTTGGACAGGCGACATCCTGCATTTGGCGGATCTGCATCTGCATTTGGCCACGCTGACGGTGCAGCGGCAAGACGTGAGCATTCAGCTTTCGACGCGAGAGTTTCAACTGATGGAATATCTAATGCGGCATCCTCAGCAAGTCCTGACCCGCGACCAGATTGAGCGAGCGCTGTGGGAATGGAACATGCAGCCCGAAAGTAAGGCAGTCGCGATTTTAATCCACCGACTGCGATCGCGCCTGCAACCCCTGGGTGCAGAAACCTGGGTGCAGACGGTCTATGGCATGGGCTATCGCCTGAGCGTGCCAGAGGCGACTGACTGAGATGCTAATTCTGATGCCGCGTTTAATGCCGGGTTCTGATGCCGCTTTCTGATGCCGCTTTCTGATGCCGCTGACATGCTATTCAACCGCAGCCGCCAAAATCTAGCTACCTGGTTTACGCTCTCGATGGGCAGCATTCTGGTCGTCTTTGCGGCGCTGTTGTATTGGCGCGAGGCCCGCGATCGCCTGCAAACCTTCGACGCAGACCTCTACAACACGGCCCAAATCATGGCGGGCGGCGTTGAAGAGATTGAGTATCAATCGATTCGGCGCATCGACCTAGAAAGCGTGCCCCTGCTGGGAAACGATACGCTGGTGCTAGACACCTACTTGCACTTTGCCCGGTGGTATACGCCCGATCGACGGCTCCTCCAGTTTGTGGGAGACATTCCCGCTGCCACGCTGGATGCACCTATTGGACTGGTAACTCTGACGGGTGCAGCATTGCGCCCGACCGCTCCATCAAGTCCGCCACGGGTCGGCCCGCCTCAGCAATTTCGCCAGCTCACGCTGCCCGTGCGTCGGGGCGAGGAGGTGCTGGGCTTTTTGCAAATTGCGGCCCCCCTCGATTCGGTTCAGGAACCCCTGCGAGAATTGCGGCTGTTCTTGTCGATCGGCGTGCCGATGGCGCTGGGGGCGATCGCCCTCACAGGCTGGATTTTGGGTGGCGTGGCCATGCAGCCGATCCACCAGGCCTATCAGCAACTCCAGCAATTCACCGCCGATGCGTCTCATGAGCTGCGTGCGCCCCTGGCAGGTATCCTCAGCAATGCCCAGGTCGGACTGATGGAGCCAGTGGACTCCCAAGAGCAGAGCCACCGCCTGCAAACCATTGTCGAGATTGCCGAATCCATGAGCGCCCTGGTGGGTCAACTCCTGTTTTTGGCGCGACACTCTGGACATCTGCCGCCGCATGTTTTGCGAGCCGTTGATCTGGGGCAACTGGTGAAACAGCTTGTAGACGCGACCCAGGCACAAGCCACCCACCGTCAGCAAACCCTGCGCTGCACAGTGCCACAGACGGCCGTTCTGGTTTTCGCAGAGCCGCAAGTTTTGCAAATGGCGATCGCCAACCTGCTGCAAAATGCCTGTCGCTATACCCCCGCAGGCGGCGCGATTGACCTGGTTCTCACTCAACAGCCCGCCAGAGCAATCCTGCAAGTCAGAGACACGGGCATCGGAATTGATGCAGCCGACCTGCCACACATTTTCGATCGGTTCTATCGGGCTGATGCCGTGCGATCGCGCGAAACCGGGGGCGTGGGGCTGGGACTGGCGATCGCCCGTCAAATCATCGAAGCCCACCAAGGGAGCATCGCTGTCCGCAGCCAGCTCCATCAAGGCTCGGTCTTTGAAATTCAGTTGCCGCTCGTCCGGCAAAAAGGAAGCCGCAAAGGAAAAACCGCTCAGGATTCCTGAAACCTTCTTGTTACTTTTGGCTGGCACTGTAGAAGCTGGTGCTGCACAGCGGCCCTCGCCTTGTGCAGGTCTTTCTGTGCAGGTCTTCTTGTGCAAATCTTTTTGTGCAGGACTTTTGGAATACCCAGTTTCTTCAGCAAGATTTGATCAGGCCCATGAATCATCGCTTTACACTCACACTGCTGGAATCCTACGCTGCTCATGCGCGAGAACGTTTGATCCACAAGACCAAGCAGGTGATGGAAACGCAAGAACTGTTTCTAAGAGAATTCATCCAAGCACATAAAAACACAGAGCTAGGACAACAGTTCGATCTGTCAACGATCAAAACGCTGGATCAGTTTCGTGAACGAATTCCGGTGCTGCCCTACAGCTTCTATGAACCCTACACAGAACGAATTGCCCAGGGCGATCGGGGAGTCCTCAACCCCGATCCGGTGGTCTATATCAACCTCACCAGTGGAACCACCAGCCGCAAAAAACAAGTGCCTGTGACTCGACGCTATCAGCGCACGCTGCGTCGGGCTGACCTGGCCAGCATGGGCTTTGCGATCGCCGAAATGAAGCAGCGCCGCCTCCCCTTTGGCAAAGGACTGCTCACCAATGCGGTTCCCAAACCCCAAAAAACAAGCGGCGGCATCCCCACCGGCCCCGTCAGCGTGGGCAGCATTCGCCAGGGCCGCCTCCTGTTCGAGCAGTTGTTCAGCCAGCCCTTCGACGCGCTAGAAATCGCCGATACCCTGGCCCGCCACTACGTCTGCCTGCTGTTTGCGCTGTGCCATGCAGATTTGCGCGGCTGGGTTGCAAATTTCCCGATGCTGATGCTGCGGACCTGCCGCTATCTGGAAACCTATGCTGAGGAGCTCATTCACGACCTAGAACAGGGGGCGATCGCCCCGTGGCTCCAGCTTGAACCCCACCTGCGGGCCCAGCTCGAACGGCGATTTACGGCGGCTCCCCAGCGGGCCACAGACTTGCGGGCTACCCTCTACTACGACGGTCGGCTCACCCCAAAAGCCGCCTGGCCAGGACTCAGCTATCTCACCACTGCTCGCGGCGGCACCTCCAATTTTTATCTAGAGCGATTCCCCGACTACTTTGGCGACATCCCGGTATTTGGCGGCGTTTATGGCACCGCCGAAGCCACCTTTGGCGTTTATCCCAGCTTCAACACCGACGGCAGCATTCTGGCAATCGAGAGCGGCTTTTTTGAATTCGTCCCGCAGGATCAGTGGCATGTCGAACAGCCCAAAACCCTCCTGCCTGTGGAGGTGAAGGTTGGCGAACGATATCGTATCTTGGTGACCAGCTACAGCGGCTTCTATCGTTACGACATCGGCGATGTTGTGGAAGTCGTTGGATTTTATGAACAAGCGCCGCTGATTGTGTTTCGCCATCGGCAGGGTGGGCTGCTGTCTTCTACGACAGAGAAAACAACGGAATTTCATGCAATCCAGGTCATGGAACAGGTGCAGCGCGAGTTCAACATCAAACTCCAAGACTTTTGCATTACCCTGTCTGCCCATGAGTTTCCAGCGCGATATTGGGTGAACATAGAGCTAGCCCCTGGCTATTCCCTAGCGCGTCCATATTCTTTCCTGATGCGGTTTGAACATTGGCTGCAACAGACTAATCTACTCTATGCCAGCGCCCGCCAGGATCAGGTGCCTCCGCCTTGTCTGCGGGTTCTGGCAGCAGGCAGCTTTGCCACGCTCCATCAGCGCCAGGTGCAGCGCGGCATATTTGATTCTCAGCTCAAGCTGCCCCATATCAGCGAAGATCGAACCCTGCTGGAGGGTCTACCCGTGCAGTATGAAATCGGGCTAAGCGATTTTTCAAATGCCACGCCATTCTGCCATTCCGAATCGGATGTTTCGCTATCGGATGTTTCGCTATCGGATGTTGCACTACGCGGCAACGGGTCTGAGCTAAGTTCTCCGCTCTGTGAGCCAGCGCCGCAAGTTCAGCCACAAACGCTTTGGGAGCCTCCACCTTGCCCAACCCGCCCTGCGCCAGAGCTACCCTGCTTGAGGGGCACAAACCTGCTCCAGGCAGATTTAGCAGGGATAGATTTCAGCGGGCAGGATCTTTCCTACGCTGACCTCAGCGGCGCAAACCTCCAGGGTGCAGTTCTGCGGGGCGCAAACTTGACGGGGGCACTGCTGCGAGAAGCAAACCTGAGTGATGCAGATTTGAGTGAAAGCCTCTTGGTCAATACTGACCTGACGGATGCACGGCTCCATCGGGCCTGCTTGCGCGGGGCCATGCTGGATGGGGCGTTTCTGACGCGAACAGACTTTAGCTATGCCGACCTTTCAGACGCAAATCTGAGTAAGGTGTTGATGTGGCATACAAACTTTAGCCATGCCAAGCACACGCTGCCAGCTTTGACCTCATCGCCCATGCTCTGAGCGTTCTGCAAGCAAGTCCGGCTCTAGGTATTTGGGTGTTTTGAAGAATTGCGGAACCAGTTATAGAGCAGTTATAAAGCCACTTATACTCCCAGCGAAATCACGTCGGTAATGCTTTGTCCTTGGTGAACCCGATTGTGGCGCTGCCCCAGGCTATGCTCCTGGTGGTGCTGCTCGATCAGGTCTGCCTTCGTGCGAAATACCTGGGTGATTTTGGTCTGTGTGGCCACGCCGATGGTCTTGCAGAGATCTTTCATCACCGGAAAGGAGATGGCCCACTTGTCTGCATGGGAGGTTTGGGCATTGTTATAGTCCATGATGGCGTACAGCGCCTTTAGCACGCCCGGATCGAGCGATGCATCTTCTGGGGCAGGTTTGGGCTTGATGGCGCTGGGCTTGGCGGCGGTGGGCTTGGTGGCGGTGGGCTTGGTGGCGGTGGGGGCGATCGCCTTCTTGCCACGGGTCGATGAAGCGCGGGACTCAGCTTTTTTCGACACTACAGGCGCGGGTTCGGGTTCAGCAAGCGAGACAGTGGGCACTGCTGGACGTACTATTTCGACCTCCTCAGAGAGGGCTGGCGTAGAGAGGGCTGGCGTGCTGCTGCCGTTTAGCAGCTTGCGGAAGGCTTCAAGCTTTTCTACGGCTGCATCTCGCTCCTGCCGGAGTCGCTGGTTTTCCTGCTGGAGGGCCGCAAGCTGAGCATTGGGCTGGGTTTGTCCCTGTTGCAGCGCTTGCTCTAGCTGCTTCACCTGGTTTTTTAGGGTTTCGATTTCGTTGGTAAACCAGGCCAGCGTTTTGGCCTGGTCTGCCACAATCTTGAGGTCAACGGTGGCGGGTGAAGATTCGGCAGTCTCCTCGGCCGAGTTGACGGGTTCGGAGGCGGGTTGGGCAGACTGAGCGTGCGCCTCGACTGCCTCTGCTGGATCAACGCCCAGCACCAAAAATATTTCTAGAACCTGGTGCAATAGATCTTCAGAACTGCGGTTTTTACCTTTGATGCCGATCTGTTCTGCAACAGCTTTTAGCAGGTTCAAATCCACAATCACGGGCTTTCGGTAGGCACGTCGGGTTTTAGACGGCTTTTCATCAGACTCAGCGGCAGATGGCATTTGGGGTTTGTCAGTGGTCGTCGCAGTCAGTTTGGCAAGCATTTCGGCAGCATTCGTCAGGTCAGTGTGGCTTACTTGGTCTTGGTCGGTCATGATGAAATCGTCTGTCATGATGGGTTTGGAAATCTGGGGATGACGGATGGGATACGAGAGTCTATGGGAGTGGGGCGATCGCCCGCCTTGGTTCTAGCGATCATGCTTCGCAGGCTGAACTGCTTATGGTTAAAGGGTTTCACGGATTGGAGCATCGGCGTGTGCTGCTGTTCAGGGGCAAAAATGGCAGAAGACTGTGAGTAGGGCGCGGCGGCTTTATCCATGCGGCGCGATTTGGCGCGATTTGGCGCAATCTGGCGCGATCGCCCGATCGTCCGCCATCGCGGCGGTTGGGGCAGTGGGCATGAGATACGCTCAACCCACAGCACTCGTCACCTTCGCCTCAAGCTGGCGTGCATTAATCTGGTGTGCATTAATCTGTGCATTAATTTTGACCAGAACCTCAACAGAATAGCTTACTTAGAATAGCTTATTTCTAAAGAAAGCGTGCAAAAATATCTCACCTTTCAGGGAGGAATTGAGATCTAGGCAAATTACCAGTCCAAAATCGCTCTGATAGGTGTCAAATAGGTGTCAAAATTGTCAAAACTTAGGGCACTCAAATCTGAGACGCAAAGGCAGTTCAAGTATACTAGCGCCACGACTTCAGCTTGGTCAGGAGATGCTGCTTTTATCTTATTCCTAACAGCCCGAAACGCCGGAATTTGAGGGCGATCGCCATTTTATAGGACTCAGCGAAAGCAGGTTTCCAGGTTAAATAGATTATCGGTATCAAAGTTCCTGGCATACTCTCGACGCTGCAATCGGGCAGGTTCCGAGCGCAGATAGCGATTGACCAAGGAGCGCCAGGGGCGATCGCCATCGGGCAGAGCCAGACCATAGAAACTGCATTCCAGAGATTCATTGGGCACTAGCCCAAAGTTGCCCGTAGCGTAAAAAGGTTCCGAGAAGACAATTCCGCTGACCGTGGTGTGGATCGGGTTGGGGCCACATTCCAGATGGACAGATCCATTCCGAACCAGGTCAAAGCGATTGTCTGCATTGGACGGCAGCACCACCAGCGCCACCGACATTGATTCCGTCGTCGTAATATAGTCAGCCAGTTGCCTGGCCATGTCAAAGCAAAAGCCCGTCCACTCCGACTGTGGATTAACGTAACCCAGCGGAGCCACCTCAGAGCGAATCCCAATTCTCAGAACGCCCGTTGCGTCTAGATCGTCTAGCACGGAACGACTGGCGGCGACGGGTGAAGAACGGGATGCAAGAGGGCGATCGCCCCCCGGAATTTGCCCTCCGTAGGCAGCGGCCAACTGCGCCGGGGATAAAGATTTAATCAGATAAAGCCGATTTTCGTCGCTGCTGAAGGTCGCCGCTCGCTGGGTCAGCACTTGTCCAAAGGAGGCGGTTAGGTATGGAAGATACTCAGACGATTCGGGGCGATCGCCCAAGTAGGTTTTGAAAAACGCGACGCTGAGGTTGCGGATATAGGAACGCCCGATCGCCCAAGCCGGCCCCCGAATCAGCGCAGGAACCAGTTCTTCATTTTGGGGCGGGCTGGTGGAAAAGTGGGTTCCGGGCACCATGAGTCCCAAATACTGATCGGGGGCATCCATCCAGGCAAACATCGGAATTTGCTCATACACCGAAGGCGCTAAGATATCGCGAGTCCCAGCTAGAATCAGCATCGGAATTTGCACATTGCCAACTCCTGATTGTCCGTACAGCGTTGCCCCCATCGGATATTGAGCAATCCCAGCGCGAATGCGGGGGTCTGTAAAGTCGTAGAGGGTCGGCGGCAAGAAGCGAGCGTGGCATTGCAGCAGAAACGATGGATTGAGCTGGGTTAACCCCTCTGCACAGCGCGGCACAAGCTGAGCCGGGTCGAAGCTGGCCCCTGCCGCTCCCAGAACGGTCATTGCACCCAGAGATTGACCAATAATGCCGACCCGCTGCACGTCAATTTGCCCCTGCCACTGGGGATCGGTCGCATCGAGTTTTTCTAACTCGTCCAGCAGGAAGATGATGTCTTGCTGCCGACTCACATACTCCGTCGGACTCGTCAGGTCGCCCAGCCCACCCGCCAGAAACAGACTGCGATAGGTGTCCGTGGTGCCAATGTGTTCGGGCACTGCAACGGCAAATCCATAGGAGGCCAGGTGTTCGCCATCCACCATGCCATCGCTGAGACGACCACCCCAGCCGTGGGTATAAACGACCAGCGGCGCGGGCGCTGGGGCGTTCTCTGGAATGTAGACATCTACCCGCATGGTGTAGCGTCCAGAGAAACCATCGAGCGTGGTGCGAGTGGCTTGGATGTCAAACGTCAACTGTTCCCGCCGAAACGCATAGGGGCCGGGCTGGCTCAGGTCTGGTAGCTGATCATAGGCAAACTCCGGGTCAGCAGCGGCTTCTTGATTGGAGGCATCCATCACCACTTGAGCGGCCGCATCCTGATATAGAACGACGGTTTTCAAATCTTGCAGAAGCGCCATTAGCGAACTCAGATCGATTCGGATATCTGAGGTAGGATACTGCCGCATCCAGTCGATCCAGGTCCATCCCTCTGGGTGATTGGCAGCAGAGAGGATGAGCGCCGAGCGCACCGCGCGAAATCCATTCAGTCCAGAATCGGTTTGCAGGGTCTTGCCGATGCTCTGCAACACCTGCTCCGCCATTGGAATGTTAAGAACACGCGAAACGAACGCGACATCGGCTTTCATTTCGTGCTGGAGCAGTCGCCGCAGTTGCGCTTGAGAGTCGGCATCCAAAAAGCCCAGAAATAGCCTCAAGTTGCCCGAAGCTTGCCCCGTTTGGGCATAGGTTTCGAGCGCATCGACGGAGATCGAGAGTTGGAGGGGCCCTACGTAGGTCGTGAGCCGCTCTGCGCTGAGGGCTGGCGATGCTCCCAGCAGATTACCCCAAACGCCAATGCCCAGTGCAGCGCAGGTCGATAAGAAACCTGTAGAGAGTGATTGGAGCAGCCTCTCAACGGGTCGCGCGGCGAATTGCTGCAAGGCAGATATTCGAGGAATGAATAGTAGTTGAGACAAGGAACCCATCGGAGGCTGTGGTTTTGAGACGCATAGCCCGGACAGCCACGGTAGGGGGTTGATCCTGACCATTTGCGCCCGACTTCTGCAATAGCTTACAGCATTTCCCTGCGGATCGCCTGCTGTGGAGTCTCTGTGTCTCTGGCCCTAGTCTCCGATGTTGCCAGTTGTTGAGATTGGAGGTGCGATCGCAGCGCGTCTTGGGGAGGATGTAAGTCAAGCACGTTCAAACTGGCAATCCGTTTGACAGGGCACAAAGTAATTTCATGCATCTTCGTTAATCTGAGTCTAGATTTTTATAAATAGAGTCCTAAAATCCCCTGAGTTATATATGAATTGTTATCAGCTTGTCTTATATTTAGTCTGCTCAAAGTCGTCTACTCGAAGTAATCTACTCAAAGTGGTTTGCTCAAGTAGTCTGCTCAAGACCAATTCGCGCCACAGCACTGTGGCAATAAGCGAGATCATTTCTAGACAGAGAGTCCAGATCTAAGCAGTCCTATGCGGTTCATTGAATACGTTCGATCGACCATCCTGCCGTCGAGGTTAGTTCAATTGTTTATTCAATCGGGTCTGCGCTGGAATCAAGACAATTGTCCAGGGATGGCGGCGGCTTTGTCTTATCATGCGCTGTTTGCTATGTTTCCTCTGCTGCTGGTGATGCTGAGTATTATCAGTTCCTTGATCGGGCCAGATACGGAGGCGTTTCGGGCGATCGCCGCAGGGTTGGCGCGGGCCCTGCCGCCCGAAGCGCATGAGCTGGTTAGGGGAACTATCATCACGATGAATGAGAACAGCGTCGGCGCGGGACTGGTAGGCTTTGGGATCTTGCTATTTGCGTCGAGCAGCGTGTTTGGGGTGTTGCGCTATTCGGTAAACTACATCTGGCGATCGGCCGATCCAGACTCCAGCGGGCGGGGTCTGGTGGATTCAGTGCTATTTTTCATTAAAAATCGGCTATTTGCATTTTTGCTAGTGCTAGGAACAGCGCTGTTGCTGCTGGTTTCGCTAGTGTCCAACATTGCGATTCGGATTTTTTTGAATCTGGTCAAGACGCTCCAGGAAACCTTTGAAGTCACTCAGTTTGACGATATCTCGCTGGATCGAGGTCTGCAAACAGGAGTGTCTTTTTTAATATTGGCGATCGCCATTTGTATCCTATTCAAAATCCTGCCCAGCGTGGGCATCCAATGGCGAGATGTCTGGACGGGGGCGCTGCTGACCGCCGTTGCGCTCTTTGCATTACAGCAGTTGGTGGGCAATAGCGTCATCTCAATTGGCGGGCGGTTTCTCTCCTACGGCGTGATCGGCAGCGTGATGATCCTAATGCTGTGGATTTTCTTGACCGTTCAGATTTTCTTCTTTGGCTGTGAGTTTACCTATGTCTATGCCCATTTATTCGGCAGTCGCCGCAGCCGCGCAAAGCATTAGAACGTCACGTTCAAAACGCCCTCAGCATCACCGTTGGGGGTAATATTTTCAAATTAATGATGTCCACCTACTTCAACACACCTCCAAATCTAAAATCTAAAACCCAAAATCCAAAATCCCAGCTAAGCCCATGTCTTCCACGCCTTCCGCCCTCCAGGGTCTCAGCCAATCCGAAGTTCTTGCCCGTCGCGCTGCTGGGCAGGGAAACGATATTCCAGTGCAAACCAGCCGCACCTATTGGGATATCTTGCGCGATAACCTGTTCACTTTTATCAACAGCGTGTATCTGTTCCTGAGCCTGGTGCTGATTGCCCTGGGGCGGGCCAGCGATGTGGTGGTGATTGCCTTTGTGGTGCTGCTCAACGTCGTCATCAACATTATTCAAGAAATTCGCGCCAAGCAAAAGCTAGACAAGATTGCGCTACTGACGCGCCCTTCGGCAACGGTGATTCGAGACGGGCGATCGCAGGAGATTGACCTAGCAGAAATTGTGGTGGGCGATATTTTGGCAATTGGGCCGGGCGACCAGGTGGTGGTGGATGGCGTGATGGTGGGCGACGGCGACATTAAAGTAGACGAATCCCTGCTGACGGGCGAATCGGATCACATCCTCAAGCGGCCCGGCGACCCAGTGTATTCTGGCAGCTTTTGCGTCAGCGGGTCATCTTACTACGAAGCCGAAAAAGTGGGAGCCGCCAGCCTGTCGAGCAAGATGACCGCAGAGGCGCGTCGATTTCGGAAAATCCTCACCCCGCTGCAACGCCGAATTAATCTGATTATTCGCCTGTTGCTGGGTGTGGCGATCGTGCTGGGATTGGTAACGTTTCTGCGAATGCTGCTGGGCGTTACTTCCATTACAGCGGGCATACAAAACTTGGCGGTGCTGGTGGGGCTGGTGCCGATTGGCTTATATCTCATGATTACCCTGGCCTACGCGCTGGGCGCAGTCCGCATTGCGGAACAGAGTGCGCTCGTACAGCAGTCCAACGCTGTAGAGTCTCTGAGTAACGTAGATGTCATGTGTTTGGACAAGACAGGGACTCTAACGGCGAATCGAATCAACCTGCGATCGCTCGAACCCATTGACACCGATCGCGCTGCATTAGAAGAACGCCTAGGAGAATACGCCGCGAGCGCCACTGCGAGTAATAAAACGAATGATGCGATCGCCGCGTTTCTGCCCCGATTGCCGCGTTCTGTCAAGCAAGAAATCCCGTTTTCTTCGGTCTATAAATGGAGTGCGATCGCCTTCGCAGATCAGCCTGGTGTATACGTTCTGGGTGCACCAGAGGTACTGGCAATGGCGATGTCTCTGTCAGAAGATCTGCTCACGCGCATTCAAGAAGGCGCAGATCAGGGATTGCGGGTGCTGCTCTTTGCCCACAGTCCCACGCTTCCCGACTGGTCAGATGCGTCAGATACTCCCGTCTTGCCGCCCGATCTCAGTCCACTAGCGCTGCTATTCTTCGGGGATGAACTGCGATCAGATGCCGAGAAAACCCTGGCAGAGTTTCGTCAGGCAGGCATCCAGGTCAAGGTCATTTCAGGGGATAACCCGGTCACGGTGGCAGCCCTAGCCAAACAGGCAGGCTTGAGCGAGGACATCATCGCCGTATCTGGTCAGGATCTGGCAGAAATGGACGATGCAGCATTCACTCAAACCGCCGAAGAAAGCACGATTTTTGGGCGCATTACCCCAGAGCAAAAGGCGCGTCTGGTGCAGAGCCTCCAGTCTCGCGGGCACTATGTCGCCATGATGGGCGATGGGGTGAATGATGTGCTGTCGCTCAAGCAATCCAACGTCGGCGTTGCAATGGAAAGCGGCAGCCAGGCCACCCGCAGCGTCGCTGACATTGTGCTGCTCAACGACACCTTCAGCGCTTTGCCCAAAATCTTCACGGAAGGACGGCGCATCCGCAACGGAGTGGTGGACATCAGCAAGCTGTTTATGGTTCGGATCTTTTCGTTTATCTTGGCGATCGTGGCCATCGGCATGATTACGCTGTCGTTTCCCTTCAGCATCAAGGCCAGCACAATTGTCACGTTCCTGACGGTGGGTCTGCCGCCCTTTTTTGTAACGCTCTGGGCTCGCCCCACCCGACCCAAAGTGTCGCTGTGGGAATCCTTCCGTCATTTTGTCGTGCCTGCCGCACTCACCCTCTCTTTGGCGAGTATTTTGGTCTATCTCTACTTTTTGGCAGAAAACGTCGGCCCATTGATGGACTGGTTGAGCGGCGCAATTTCGCTAGAAGAGTTGGCACAGCAAATCAATCGCGCACAGATCAGCCAAGCTCAGCAAATCGCAGAATCCGCAATGGTGACAATGCAGGTCTTGGGCGGGCTGCTGTTGCTGCCGTTCCTGAAGCCGCCAACGCCGAGTTGGGCGGGCGGAGAGCCGCTGAGTCGAGACTGGCGCTATACGATTCTGGCAGGATTAGTGCTGTTAATTTACATTGCGATTATTACGGTTCCGCCGCTGCAACGCTTTTTTGAATTGGCTCCTTTGGAACCGCAGGAATATATCGGCATTGGGCTGGTTGCCATCGTGTGGGCACTGATGCTGCGCTTTATCTGGCGACGCAAGCTGATGGAGCGCTTTTTGGGGCTGATTCCGTTTTGATAGGCTGTTCTAACGCGATGTGCAACTTTCAATCTGCCCTCATCCCCCAACCCCTTCTCCCATCCTGGGAAAAAGGGAGAAAGAGAGGCTTGAGGTCCCTCTATCGCTCTGGGCAAGGGCTTAAAGCCTTCGGCATACTAGACAAAGGGTGAGGGGGATCAGCAAAGTTGCACATTACGTTGTTCTAATCAATGATTGGGGTGCGCCAGTCTGGCGGTCAGGTCAATCCGACTCTTTTTGAGCAAAGACTCTTTCTGAGCAACAAGGAAAATGCCGTTTTCATCCTCTGCAAATCTTTCGGTCGATCCAGCAGCGCTGCTGTTCTCCACTGAAAGTCGCTCTGTGGCAGAACGTCGGGCGGAGGGCAAAGCTCTGCGTCAAGTCCTCAAGCGTTCGGCCCACGGCAGCTATAGCCCCGCCGACCTTCGTGAAGACCCGATCGCAATTCTGGAAGCCCAGGCAAAAACTCGCTTATCTGACCTAGTGCCGATTCGCTACGGGCGAATGCTGGCTTCTCCCTTTGCGTTTTTGCGAGGAGCGGCGGCAATCATGATTCGAGATATTGCCCCAGCGCCAACAACGGGCTTGATGGTTCAAGCCTGCGGGGATATGCACCTGTCTAACTTTGGCGTATTTGCCTCGGCAGAACGCAACTTGATCTTTGGCATTAACGATTTTGATGAAACGTATCCGGGAGCTTGGGAATGGGATTTGAAGCGGCTGGTGGCCAGCTTTGTGGTGGCGGGAAGGACGCTGGGAGCCAGTTCAACGCTGTGTGAAGAGGCAGTGCGGGCAGTCGTGCAGTCCTATCGGAAAAATTTGCAGATCTATGCCGAAATGGGGCATCTGGAACTGTGGTACGAAACGATTTCTGAAGATGAGTTGCTTCAGAAGTTGCCCGATGAGCTACGCCAAAAAACCGATCGCCTGTTGACTAAGGCGCGTGAAAGAACCAACTTGCAGACATTAGATAAGATAACAGACTTAATTGATGACCAGCGCCATATTGTGGAGTCGCCGCCTTTGATCGTGCGCCTGGAAAAGACCAGCAGCGGGCGATCGCCCGTAGACGCGATCGCGCTCCTCATGCAGGACTATCTGACCTCCCTGAGTGGCGATCGCCGTTTTTTGCTGTCTCGATATCGAATTGTGGACGGGGCCCGCAAGGTGGTGGGAGTTGGCAGCGTTGGGACTCGATGTTCAGTCATTTATCTGGAAGGCACAGGCGACAATGATCCCCTGTTTCTGCAAATCAAAGAGGCCCAGCCCTCGGTTCTAGCACCCTACGTAGACCCAGTGAATCAAGACCCGCTCTGTCGGCATCGCCTGCCAGATCATCATCAGGGACACCGCGTTGTGATTGGGCAGCGATTGATCCAGGGTGCCCCAGACATTTTTCTAGGATGGGGGACGCTGGATGGCGTTCATTACTACCTCCGCCAACTGCGCGACATGAAAGGTTCCCTCAAGATCGAACCCGGTAAGTTTGCCCCCTCGGCCCTACCCAACTACGGCGTGCTGTGCGGCTGGGCGCTGGCCCTGGCCCATGCCAAATCTGGCGATGCGGCGATGCTGGCGGGCTACGTGGGCAAGAGCGCCGCCCTAGATGACGCGCTGGTTCCCTTTGCCAGCGCCTATGCAGACCAGACAGAACGAGACTATGAGCTGCTAGTGGCGGCAGCGCGACAGGGGCGTATCCCCGTCACCGAGGGCGTTTAGGCAGCAATATGCGGTACCGCGCTTATTATTTGACAGCATGTGTAACCTGTTTTCACCGACTATTTTTCACCGACTATTATGACTTCTGAAACTTACTCTCCACCCGTCAACGTGCTACTTCAGCTTGGGGAAAAGCGCCTGCGCCCACATCACAAGTGGATAGACTATCTCCGAGAGTATGGGTTCACTGAGGCGGATATTCCTGAATTGACTCGAATGGCGATCGATCAGGAATTAAATTGGGCTGAGTCGGATAACCCAGAGTCTTGGGCACCTGTTCATGCGTGGCGGGCACTAGGGCAGCTCAAAGCCGAGGATGCAATTGAGCCGCTGCTCTCAATCTTCAGCGCCATGGAAGAGAATGACTGGTTCAATGAAGAAATGCCCGAAGTCTTTGCGCTGATTGGTTCGGGGGCACTCTCTCCAACTCGGGATTTTTTAGAAAATCCAAAGAATCCTTTCTACTGCCGCTGGACAGCAGCTGACATCCTGGTCAAACTGGGTCAAACCCACCCGGAGATGAGGGCAGCATGTGTGGCGGCTCTGGAAGCGCCGCTTAAGCAGTATGCCAACAACAGCCCAGAGATGAACGGGGTTTTGGTCAATAGCCTGCTGGATCTGGCAGCTCGGGAGTCTGCGCCCATCATCGAGCAGGCCTATGCTGCGAAATGGGTAGACTTTGCGATGTGTGGAGACTGGCTAGATGTGCAGCGTCACTTAGGCTTGCTCTCACCAGCGGAAGTGTATGAGCGTCGGCATCGGGTTGATGCAGAACGGCTGAGGGTGAAAACGTCGAAGCTGCCTGCGTCTCCCTCTAAGGGGTTTGGTGCTGAAACTGCACAGAAGAAGCCGAAAAAGAAGAGTAAGTAAGCTAACTGTTGATTCCCAGCCCTGTGGCGATCGCCCCTCCCTGTCCTATTGGGTCAATATCACAGCGTTCGTAGAAACAGCGCGATCGCTCCTGCGTTATAACCGTGACCGATGTGCGGGCGTAATGTATGACGCTGAAAGCTGTCGGAATAGTGACAGGTGTGGCGAGTGACAGGTGTGGCGAGTGACAGGTGTGGCGGCCGACGCTCTATTTTGTCTCGGTCGCGCCCAAACAGGAAACGCTGCGAATTCCCTAAATATTCGCAAATATTCGCTACACTTTGCTTTCAGGACTGACACACTTGCGATCGGTTTGCTGGATTTTGGACGATATTCTTGCGGGTGCAGCCCACGAGAAATTATCCACCACGGGAAATTGTCCAACTGCATCAGTCCTAGTTTTCTAATCACGTTTGGGGCGATCGCCAATGACGGGTCTTCAGGTCACTGATTTCGGGGCAAATCTTGCAGTTGGAACAGCGGAACCGCTGGAGCCAGCCGTGTATATCGTGGGCGCGGGGCCCGGCGATCCAGAACTGCTGACGCTGAAGGCCTATCGTCTGCTAGCCCAGGCGGACGTGATTTTGGTGGCCGATTCGCTGGTGCCGCAGCAGGTGTTGGGCTGCGTCCGCCCCGATGCGGAGATTGTGCGGACGGCCAACAAAACGCTGGAGGATATTCTGCCGCTGATGGTGGCGCGAGTGCGATCGCACCAATCGGTCGTGCGGCTGCATTCCGGCGACCCCAGCCTCTACAGCGCCATCCACGAACAAATGCACCTGTTGGCAGCAGCGGACATTCCCTTTGAGGTGATTCCGGGCATCAGCGCGTTTCAGGCGGCGGCGGCGCGGCTAAAGGTAGAACTGACGCTGCCTGGCCTGGTGCAAACCATTATCCTGACGCGGATCAGCGGGCGCACCCAGGTTCCCGATGCCGAAAATCTAGCTTCTCTGGCAGCGCACAAAGCCAGCCTGTGCCTCTACCTCAGCGCTCGCCATGTAGAAGCCGCCCAGACCCAACTCATGGAACACTATGCCGCCGATACGCCTGTGGCGATTTGCTTTCGGCTGGGCTGGCCCGATGAGCAGATCTGGCTTACGCCGCTCAGCCAGATGGCGGCAACCACGCAGGAAAAAGACCTGATCCGCACGACGCTATACGTGATTAGTCCGGCGCTGGCGGCGGCAAGGGGTTCTGAGGAAAGCTCCGAAACATCCGTGCGATCGCGCTTGTATAACCCAGAGCATGATCACCTATTTCGGCGATCGCCCTCCAGGAAAGCGATTCAGCCATAGTTCAGCTATCGTAAAGGGTTCGTAGAGCGTCGCAGGAAAAGGGGGAAGCTCAGGAACTCTCAGAACAATTCTCAGAATATTTACTTAAGCACTTTGAACTTTTCCGTAATTTCACAGAAAACCCAATACACTATTTTCAAAGACCAGTAGTGATCCTGAAGGGCAGGCGGTGCGCTCCGTCTGCTCTTTTCTTTTCCGTCAGGATTTAGCCTTCTCTGATGTAGCAAATGCTTCACAGGCAAGCTTATGATTCTGGATTTTGGATTTTGGGATTTTGGATTTGCGATTTTGGATTGCCGGTCAGCGTCCATTGGGCCTCCGCAAGTTCGTCCATAGCGATCCTTTAGTAAGGATGGACACTAGGCCGGCCGGGTCGCCTAGAACAGCATCAGGTCGATGCTGGGTGAAAAGGTCAACCCCGGCTGAAGCTGCATCACCAGCGTTCCGTTAAACGTCAGCGCTCCAGTGGCGCTGCTATAGGC
Organism: Thermoleptolyngbya oregonensis NK1-22; assembly: GCF_032705245.1. Taxonomy (GTDB): domain Bacteria; phylum Cyanobacteriota; class Cyanobacteriia; order Elainellales; family Elainellaceae; genus Thermoleptolyngbya; species Thermoleptolyngbya sichuanensis. Next base: position 3,234,430 of record NZ_CP053540.1, on the reverse strand, counting down.
AAACTGGCTCGTTAGCATCGCCCCGGTGCCAAATTTGGAAATTTGGATTTTATCGCCTTCGGCACGAGAGAAATCTTGAATCGTCGCCACGCCGTTAAAGCTGAAAAACGAGAAGGTGTCTGCGCCCACGCCACCCGCCAGCGTGTCGTTGCCGCTGTTGCCGAATAGCACGTCATTTCCCTCGCCGCCGCTGAGGCTGTCGTTGCCCAGCCCGCCGGTCAGGGAGTCGTTGCCCGCGTTGCCCAGCAGCGTGTCGTCGCCGTCGCCGCCGCTGAGGGTATCATCGCCCTCTTGTCCCTCCAAGCGGTCGTTGCCATTGCCACCAAAGATCTCGTCGTTGCCGCCGCCGCCAAACAGCGTATCCTTGCCGTCGCCGCCAAAGATCAGGTCGGCATCCTCGCCGCCAAAAATCAGGTCGTTGCCGTCGCCGCCGCTGAGTTCCTGGTCATTGCCAAAGTTGACTTCCGTTGCGCCGTCAGCCAGGCCGCCATAAATCGTGTCGTTGCCCGCGCCCCCCAGCAAGATATCCTTGCCGTCGCCGCCGATCAGCAAATCTCGCCCCGCCATACCGTCTATGATGTCGTTGCCTGGGCCGCCGTTGAGGGTGTCGTTCCCTGCACCGCCGTTGAGGGTGTCGTTGCCTGCGCCCCCCAGCAAGTTATCTTTGCCCTCTTCGCCAAACAGCGAGTCATTGCCGCCACGACCGCGCAGGGTGTCATTGCCCTCCTGTCCCCGCAGGGTGTCGCTGCCGCTTTTGCCATCTATCGTGTCGTCGCCCTTGCCTGCAAAGATTGCGTCGTCGCCAGCAGACCCCCCGTAGCGATCGCCCTGTTGGCCCAACCGCACCGGCACCACTCCCGCATCCAGCAGAATAATCGTCACTTCCTGCGATGCGGCCCCTTCTGCCAGGCGGATGCTGAAGAGCTGGCTGCCCGCGGCAGGTTCCCGAAACACGTAGGTCGATTTGGCAAAGCCCAGGCCGTCGCCCTCCGACAGCGTAAACACTACCGAGTCGGTGCCGTCGGGTACGCCGTCGTTAAACACTTCAAAGAATACGGGGCCGGCTTCAAACTCGAAGGGAATGCCGCCAGATGCCGTGCCCACCTCTACTGGATCGAGCCAGGTGGGTAAGAAGTCGCTCTGATCCCACGACCGCTCATCGCCCCAGAAAGAAGACTGGTTGCGCTGCCGTCCTCTGCCCTTGGCTTTTTTACTCATAGATCGAACCTCTTGTATGGGCTACCGGAGACGCAGGATGTGGGGAGGGGGTTCCTGCATCCACCGGGTTTGAAATGAAACGTTAGAATCGGGCGATCGCCCACAGCAGGCAGCACCCTGCGTTCTGGGTTAAACATTCTGGGCGAACATTACCTTCTTCAATTCAAACGGGCACTTTTGCGGAATCTTTGAAGCCCTAAAATTTGAAGCCCTAAAAAGGGGCAGAGCTAAACACACTCTGCCCCTCTGGGTTCTATTCCTGCTCAATGATCGACTGAATCAGTTCAGGTCAATTACGCCATTAGCTCACCCGTTTCCTGCAAAGCGTGGAGGCGGTGATAGATGCCGCCGTGGGCGAGGAGTTCCGTATGGCTGCCCACTTCCACAATTTGACCCTGATCTAGCACCACGATCTGATCCGCTTCCCGCACCGTACTCAGGCGGTGGGCGATGATGAGCGTCGTGCGCGTGCCCAGAATGTTTTGCATCGCCAACTGGATCGATCGCTCGGATTCGTAGTCCAGGCTGGAGGTGGCTTCGTCAAACACCAGCACGTCCGGGTTCATCAGCAGGGCGCGGGCAATGCCGAGGCGCTGTCGCTGACCGCCAGAGAGCCGCACACCCCGCTCGCCGACGACGGTGAGATAGCCCTGGGGCAGGGTTTTCACGAATTCGTCCACACGGGCAATGTGGCAGGCTTCGGCGATCGCCTCCTGCGTCACGCGGGGGTTGCCATAGGTCAGATTGTCCATCAGCGTGCCGTTGAACACATCCACCTCTTGGTGAACGATCGCCAGCCGCTTGCGATAGCCCGTGATGTCGAGCGATCGCACGTCCTGACCATCGATCAACACGCGCCCACTGTGCGGCTCGAAATAGCGAAACAGCAGCTTCACCAGGGTCGATTTGCCAGAACCAGAACGACCCACCAGCGCCACCGTCTGACGCGGCTCGATCAGTAGATTGATGTTTTGCAGCACCGGGCGATCGCACTCATAGCCAAAACTCAGGTTTTCAAAATGAACCTTACCTGTGAATTGATAATGGCGCACCGCTGCGGGCGGATCGAGTAAGTTATGGGAATCTTGCCCGTCCGGAGTTTGCATGAACTCGTGAAAGCGGTTCATCGAGGCATAGCGGCGGGCAAACACCTCCGCCACGGTGCAGATCGGTTCCAGTTCTGCATAGGCCATGCTAGACACCGTGAGTGTTGTCACAAAATGCCCCAGCGAGATATTGCCCTGCACCGTCGCCCACAGCGTCAGCGCCAGCACCACAAACACCGACGACTCCACCACCAGCTTTTGCCAGGCAAACAGAGTGACGTAGCCCTTATGAACCCGATAGTCCACCACCTTAAACTCGCGTTCTATCCGCTGTCGCTGCCGCTCTAGCTCGTTTGCTTCCGTCGCAAAGGCTTTCACGGTTTTGATGTTGGTGATGATTTCCGAAGTGCGGCTTTCGGTGTTCTCCATGTATTCATCGAGCCGTTCCTCTTTTTTGATCAGTCGCCGCAGGTTGTGCAGCAGGAAGGCGAGAATCAGCACGAACGAAATCAGGAACAGGATCGCGATGCGCCACTCGATTAGTAGGATGACTCCAAAGATCCCAATCACGCGAACGATCTTGGGAATCAGCTGACCCGCGATTTCGGGATAGGTCCAGGTATGGTTTGCCAACCCCCGCGCGACTCGCCCAGAGATGCGTCCTGGATTGTTTTCGTCATAGAACTCCAGCGGCAGAGAAAGGACTTTGGCGATCGCCCGAATTGTGTGATCACGGCGCGACCTCAGGGCGATGTCCCAATGAAACCAGACCCCCAGCCAGGCCTGAATCGGCGCACGAACCACCGTCACCAAAAAGATCACGCCCAGCAGCACCACCAGCGAGAGCGATCGCCCCACGTCCCAATCGCCCATTGCGCCCACCTGCGCCACAAACCGCTGCAATGGCCCGTCCAGCGGCTGCCCCGACAGCACATTCAGCAGTTGCCCAATGGCATAGGGGACGGCCAGATCTAGCACTTCAAACAGGCTGCTGGCCGTAATGCTAAACACCGAGAGGCCCCAGTATCGTCTGTAGTAATTCAGAATATTGCGAAAACTCTGTGAACTCGCCATCGCGGGAGACCTCCACCCAGATCGGCAGGCGGGGATGTGCCCAAGAGCCTCATCAGAAACTCAGGGGCGATCGCCCTTCTGCACGGTTAGATTACGATTGTAGCACGCTGTAATACAACTGACTGAAGATTCTGCATAGAGGCGCGATTGGCAACTGGCGAACCAGCCACCCCAGACAGCACACCCTAGAACCCCGCGCTGCCGTGGGGTTTGCTCTAGGTCTGCCTCAAATCGCTATCCCAAAATAATATCTAGAGAATATTGAGTGCCCGAAATACACACTGCTGCGCTGAAAACTCCGGATGCTAGGCGCATCCGGAAGAAGCCTCCAGACGGTAGGACAATTTTGTAGACGATAATTTGTAGATGACTTTTAGACGACTTGTAAACGACTTGTAGACGACAAGTGGACAACAAACAGGTTGCAGGGGCAGTCAGTCATCACCCCCGCACAGCCTGTCTAGCGGGGAGCAGACCCAAAGCGATGCTGCGTCAACCGTCTATGCCTGTGTTATGCATCGTGTTACGCATCGTGTTATGCATCGGGATCGGGCGATCGCCCAGCGACCTAGCGAGGCGGATTCGGTTTTTGATAGCTGGTCAGACAGGGTAGAACCGTAAACAAAGAAAGCCAGAGCACCAGGGCACCAACTTCAAACATAGGATGTCTTTAAGGATTAGTTGATGTGAAACAGGGAACAGAGCAGAACCTGAAGCTGGGCAGCGGAGAGCCACAAAGCAAATCACAACATGCACCAACCTGAAACAGGCACAGACCAGACGTAGCCCGGATATCGACACAGACCGGATATCGACCCAAAACAAATTGAACCGCTGGTAGAAACTCCCCATTTGCTGGTCACTGAATCGTCCTCTAGCGTTGCTGTAGAACTGCTTACTTGAGGTCACTGAGCAGTCCTTCAGAAACAGGACTTGTCTCTTCTATTCTTACCATTAATTTCACGGATTCATACCGTCAACATACTGAGTTTCCCAGATCACGGCGGTTCATCCAATCGGGCGATCGCGCTTCATTATTCCTCAAGGTTGACGACAGTTTCTGAGTGGGAATACTACAGGTTAGTGTTTTGGGGGTGGAGCCACTTGGAACCCTGGATTCCGCCTTGAGCTAGCGCTTTCTCAAAACAATCTCAAAACAGTCTCAAAACAAAATGAAGGTTCAGGAAAAAGAGCCTGTGGATCAAAATCCTCCTTTTGAAGGAGATTAAGAAGGAGATAGAGGGAGATAGAGATTGCAGGAGATTTTGAGGAAAGCCTGTTGGCGGGTCATCCATCCGTTGGATTAACACCGCTCGCTTTTACAACCCTGATGCACCCCAACTGATGTTCCAACCCCCACCCTCTTCGCATCAGCCGCGGAGTCATTATCCCTAACCCATTAACCTTCTCATGTCCGCAGAACCCCTTACCGAATTATTACCAGAGCCGCCCACGGGAGCATCCGCCGGATTTGCCGACAACTGGAGCTATCTGAAAACCGAGCTAGGCTGGCTAGAGCGGATGTTGATGGTGGCGGTGGCGCGACAAAAAAAGGAAGCCAAAGAAATCGACCGGGTGGCCCAGTCGCGGGCAGACCGAGTGACGAGCCACTGGTGGCAAGGCGTGATTTCGCTGGACGGCAAGATTTGCTACGACGAATATCGCCAGCCGCCTGCGACGACAGCGGTAACCACACCCCGACCCAGCTATCAGCAGCAGCTTGAAGGACGCATCCGGGCGACGGAGGCCCGCGGCGTTTTGCTGGGGCTGCCGATGTTGTGCGATCGCCTCCAGCTTTCGCTGTTTGAAAAGCAGGTGATTTTGCTGGCGATCGCCCCAGAGGTGAACCGCCGCTACGCCCGTCTATATCGCTTTTTGCAGGGCGAAGAGTCTGCCGTGTCTGACCTGCCCACGGTGAACCTGGCGCTGCAACTGCTGTGTCGCAATGACCAAGAATGGCGGGTCGGGCGATCGCGCCTGCTGGATGACGCACCCCTGCTAAAGTTGGGACTGCTGGAGCGACACCCGCGCAACACCGACACCCTGCTCAACCAATCGCTGCGGCTGGCGGCTCCCCTGGTCAGCTTTTTGCTAGACGAACAGCCCCAGGCGGCGGTGCTGGATCGCCTGCTGCAACCTGCCACCGTCGAGTCATTTTTGACCCTCCGCCGGACGGACGTGCCGTGGGATGCGCTGGTATTGCCAGAATCGCTGATCGAGCGGCTGCGATCGCTCTGTGATCTGGCCAGCGCCGCTGCCGTCTCCCCGACCGCCAGCGGGCCCGTCGCCGTACTGGCTGGGCCCTCGGGGGTCGGCAAAACCCTAGCTGCCGAGGCGATCGCCCACACATTGGGGCAGCCCTTGGCAACGGTCGATCTGTCCCAGGTCAGCCCGGCCGACTTTCCGCTGCTGCTACAAGACATTGAGTCCACCCGTCCGCCGCTGCTGCTGGTGAAATCGGCCCAGCTTTGGCTGCGACGGTCAGCGGCGATCGCCCCCTCGGAAATCTCCCGCCTGCTCTCCCTCCGGCAAGAAGATGGAACGCTGACCCTATTTAGCCTGCCCCACGCCGAGGCGATCGCCCTGCCTTGGCAACGCCAGCTCCGTCCGGTTCTCTCGTTTGCCATGCCCGACGCGGCCCAGCGCTTGCAGATCTGGCAGCAAACAGAACTGTTTCCGCAAAGCAGCCCCATCGACTGGGAGGCGCTGGCCAAGCAGCTTGCCGTATCCGGTGGCGAGATTCGGGCGATCGCCCAGACTGCCCGCCAGCTCCAGCTTGCCAAGGATGCGCCCCTGGCCGAACACTTGCAGCGGGCGATCGCCCTGCGAGGACATTCTCTCTCGCTGCCACTGCGGTCGCGCAGCCGGGGGCGCAAAGTGCAGAAAGAGTCTTAGCAGATTGGCAATCCAAAATCGTCAATCTAAAATCCAAAAGCGGGAAGCCTTCCCCTGTCCCTACGGAAAGAGTCTTAGCAGATTGGCAATCCAAAATCGTCAATCTAAAATCCAAAAGCGGTATTGCCCCCAATGTATTGCCTCAACCCCCGCTGTCCCAAACCCGCCAATCCCCAGAGCCATCGCTTTTGTCAGACCTGTGGGGCGCGGCTGCTGCTGGGCGATCGCTATCGGGCCTATCAACCCCTGGGCAACGGCGAATCGAGCCGCACCTTTTTGGGGCTAGATACCCACCAAATTACCGACAACCGCTGCATTATCAAGCGCTTTCAAAACCAAACTGGCGAAGAACGATTTCGACAAGAAACCGCGCGACTCGACGAACTCAGCAGCCATCCACAAATTCCCGATCTCTATGCCTACTTTGAGCGAGAAGATGCCCAATTTCTGGTGCAGGAATTTGTCGAAGGGCGCAGCCTGTTTCAGGAAATGACCCAGGACGGCAGCTTCGACGAATCCCAAATTCGCGCCCTGCTAGCTGAGATCTTGCCCCTCCTGCAATTTCTCCACGACCACCAGATTATCCATCGAGACATCAAGCCCACAAACCTGATTCGCAAAGGGCAGCCCCCCAGCGGCGGGCAGCAGGCAGAACTCGATGTCACCAGTTGGGCGCTAACAGACGCACCAGAGCTAACGGGCTGGCTGCAACCCTCCAAAATCCAAAATCCAAAATCCAAAATTCAAAATTCAAAATCCCTCGTCTTGGTCGATTTTGGCGCAGCCAAACGCCTCACCCAATCCGCCCTGGCCCGTCCGGGAACCCTCATGGGCAGCGCCGAGTATGCCGCACCAGAGCAACTGATGGGTCAGGCAACCTACGCCAGCGATTTATACAGCCTAGGCGTAACCTGCATTCAGCTTTTGACAGGGCTGAGTCCGTTTGAGCTATTTGACGGCGTGCGGGGGCTGTGGCACTGGCGGTCGGTGGCGGGTACGGTCAGCGACACCCTGGCACAGGTCTTGGACAAAATGTTGGCCACGAGCCTGGGCGATCGCTTTTCTTCGGCCGCTGCGGTGATGGACGTGCTTGGCATTCGGAATCAGGAATCGGGGGTCGGCAGTCCGGGAACCAGGGTCAGCCTGAAACCCGAACCCGAAAGCCACTGGCGCTGTGTGGGGACGCTGGAGGCAGGGGCAGGGGTGAATGCGATCGCCCCCCTCCCTAGTCGAGATCTGCTGTTTAGCGGCGGCAATGACGGGCGACTGGTGGTGTGGGACTGCGATCGCGGCGAGGCGCTGTGGATGTTTGAGGAGCCAGGGGTGGTCGTGACGACGGTGGCGGTGAGTCCCTTGGGCGATACGCTGGCCAGCGGCGGCTTTGACCGCACTATTAAGCTCTGGGACTGGCAGGCCGGCACGCGGACGCGGACGCTGGCGGGCCATACAGACGTAGTGACGGCGATCGCCTTTGCCCCCGATAGCACTCTCTACAGTGCCAGCCGCGACAAAACAATTCGCCAATGGCTGCCCCACACCGGCGAGGCGATCGCCACCTTCAGCAGCCACAAAGCGGCAGTAGAGGCGATCGCCCTCCACCCGCAGCAGCCGATTCTGGTCAGCGGTGGCGCAGAGGGCGCGGTAAAAATTTGGCATACTGGCACGCGAGAACTGCTGCGAACCCTATCGGGGCACGGGGCCCAAGTGAGTGCGATCGCCCTACCGCCAGAGTCGGCTACGGCGCAAAGCAGCACCGTCCTCAGCGGCAGTTGGGATATGTCGCTTAAGCTGCGAAACCTGCACGCGGGCGGGCTGCGCTACAACCTGACCGGCCATCTATTGCCGATTACGGCCCTCTCTTGCAACCCATCCGCCCGCCTGCTGTCTACCGCCAGCCACGACACTACGGTTAAAATCTGGAATCTAGAAACGGGGGCGCTGCAAGCGACTCTCACAGGACACACGGCTGCGGTGGAGAGCGTCGCATTTCTGTCCGAGAAGCGTCTCGCCAGCGCTGGACGAGACGGCACAATCAGGCTCTGGCAGGTATCCTAAGCAAGTTTCAACCACTGAGTAGAAATGAGTAGAAAGACTCATTTAGCTTGGCTAGTAGCTGTGTATTTCCGGGTCAATAAACGATGAATTTTTCAGGAAGCTGGCTGAATCGGCTAAAACCCTGATGTAGCAGGCATCTTAGATTGTTATATTTGAGGGGATTAAGGGGTTTTACCCCTCAAGGCTGACCGTATTTTCCGGACTGCTTAATCTGTGCTTTGTATCTTTTACAGCCAGTCTAAGTGTTTACACGTAAAATATCGACCAACGGGCAGACTCTCAAGAGTTACACCTGCTTAAGCTTTATGTTAGGCTTCACATAATTTCAGGTTAAGTGAATCTAACGAGAAGATTCAGCAGAAACGTAGCTAGCCCCCAGTTCGCTAGCTGAAAATCATAAAAAGGATGTGCATTTATGATTTCAGGAGCTTTGTCATTCGTTGAATCTACCGGAATGAACACCCATTCATCTGCCAAAGACACGACTCATTCTCTCTTCAAAACGATTCCACCAGAGCGAGTTGGAATCGATGGTGAGTATGACTATAACGGACTTGCAAATCGCGTCACGCAAGCGTTGGAACAGCAGTTTAGCTACGAAGAGTTACAACATCTAACGGTGCGCCAGCGAGGAACCGTGGTGATGCTTTCAGGTAAGCTTTCCAGTCAGCAATTGCTTCAGAAAATTCGCTGTGCCTCTCTCAATGTTTCTGGTGCAACGGATGTTGAAATACATGGTGTAGATATCGTGCCACAGTCTGCTTACCAAGGCACTACCCAAGCTAACTGCGCTTAGAGCTTACCTCAATTCCGTCGTTCCAAGCAAATAGCTGTAATCAGATGGCTGCATTACAGAACTATAGCTGTAATCGGACGGCTGAATTACTAGGATGCTGGTGGGCGTAGCCGTAACGCAATCCCTTTGAGGCTTTCGATGCACTGCGCTAGCGCTCACGCATCCTGTTGGTTAGTTACGTGATTATGTCTGATTATGCCTACCGGCTTAGGGACTTCAAGCTCTGCGGATAGGGTCACTAGCTCCAGAATTGATCCAAATCAAAGCCTGAAATTTCTTCCTGAATTTCCTGGAAATAGTTGCTGCGGGTTATCATTTCTACTTCCGTTGCGCGGCGGCTTTGATCGATTTCAATTTGCAGTTCTTCCAGGTGGCGGCGAATCTCTTCTTCCCAGCGCTTTCGCTCAGTAATATCCTGCACAATGCCTTCGTAATAAAGGATATTTCCTTGTGGATCTCGCACGGCTCTGGTGCTTTCCTCCACCCAGATCATCGTCCCATCTTTTTGATAGCTCTGGTAAGTAAACGCTTCAATCTGGTCGGTGATTTCTAGCGCTGTTTTGAAGGTCTGACGACGCTCTGGCTGGACATAGATTTGGGTCGAAATGTCCTTTACTGAATTCACCATATCTTCGGATGAATCATACCCATAGAGGCGGGCCATGGCTGGGTTGACGTTAATATATCGCCCATCGGTTGTGGACTGAAAAATACCCTCGACGGCGTTTTCATAAATGCTGCGATATTTTTCTTCGGCAATGCGAAGCGATTCTTCTACTCGTTTACGAGCAGTGATATCGCGCACCATAATCAGCACTTCATCTTGTCCTAAGACGGCGATACGGACTTCTTCATCCTGCCGTTTGCCATTGACCTCGATTTGCTGTTCGTAGACCTGAAGCCGCCCGGTCGTAAGGGCCTGCTGAATATACTTGAGGCGAGTTTCGGCGATCGCCCTCGGCAGCGAATCCGTCACGTTGGAACCAGGCACAAACTGCTCATTGCCGTAGACTTGCAGCAGGCGATCGCCCCCCACAATGTCGATGTAGGTTCCATCCCCGCTGACCCGCATCAGCAAGTCGGGAATCGCCGTGACGATGGCGCGGTTGGTGGCTTCGCTCTGGCGCAGCGCCTCGAAGGAATCCTTGAGCTGGTGGCTCATGCGGGTAAACGTGTTGGCCAGGGTTTGAATTTCGGTAATCGAGCCGATGGGTTCAACGGGCTGTCCCCAGTTGCCCTCGGCAATACCCGCTGTGGCTTGGGTGACGCGCAGGATCGGGCCGGTGATCCAGCGAGCCGTGAGGATGCTGCCCAGGATCGATGCCCCCAATGCCCCCAGACAGAGCAGCGCTGTGTTGCGTGTGTTGGCATCGATCTGCGCCATAAAGTCTGACTCTGGCACAACAACGACAATCAGCCAGTCTAGCCCGTAGCCGTCGCGAAACGGCACCACTTCAAGAAACTGACGCTGCCCATCGAGCGAAAAATCTAGCCGCTGGGGCTGGGCGATCGCGCTGGCATCAAACCCGCCAAACCGCCGTGTCAGGTAAGTTGCCGTTTCGCGCACCAGCCGATCCTTACTCGCCGTTGCGGGCAATAGCTTAGCATCCTGCCCTTCGCCCTGCATGAGCGGCTCGTCGATGGAGTTGGAAATCAGGTTGCCGCTGCGATCCATGATGAAAGCCTGCCCCGTTTTGCCGATCTGGAGATTCCGCAAAAACATGCGAAACTCTTCTGGCAGCACCACATCCGTCGCGCAAACGCCGATCAGCTTGCGCCCCGCTTTGTCATATACAGGCTGGCTGGCGGTGACGTTGGGCAATCCGGTCGTAAATGCAATGTAGATATCTGTCCAGGTGGGCCGCTCTGCTAGCACTGCGGCCTTGTACCACGGGCGCTGGCGCGAGTCGAAGGGCCGGTCGAGCTGGCGCAGGCGGTAGGTGCGCTCGCCTCGCACGTCCAGGCTGTAATATTCCCGCAAAAAGTTGTTGGACGCATTGCCGTAGGACAGTTGCAGAGAGCCATCTTGGGGCGATCGCAGCACGCCAAAAAACTCCCCCGTTTGGGCGCTACCGCAATAGACAAACGCCACCGTCGGCGCAATCTTCATCTGCTGGTAAAACTGGCTCTCGCCCCGCGACGCATTTTCGATATCCAGATCGCCCAGGGAAAAGGCGCTGGCGTTCAGTCGATTGATTTCGTGAGGCACGGCAAAATAGCCCTGTAGCTCTCGCTCGATGCGGGCGGTCAGTTCTTGCCGGAGCTGGTTTGCCAGATCATTCACCGCCTTTTGCCCATTGCGAAACGAAAGGTAGCCCACCAGCCCCACGACTCCAATAATTTGGGCAACCGAAGCCAAAATTAGCAGATTTCTGAGTGGCAAACTCTTGGGCATTGAACGGATGAGGGTAGGTCTGGAGGAGCGGAAGGATGGCGCTAGGGTGCTGCCATGAAGGCAGGAGAGGGGGTTTTGGGTTTTGGGTTTTGGATTTTGGGGCCGGGGGTGAGATATCCCCTGGTGGGGGGTTTCGCCTATCATAACCCTCGGAAAAGAGAATTAAAGCAGGTGTCGCTGGGCTGGCATGATGAAGCTGGAGGTTGACGGCAAGGAGGCATGAAACGACAACCATGAGACGACGGATGCAATCCAGCACGACCTCAAAATTGAGCATGAAAGACCGAATCACTGAACCAGAGGCGATCGCCCTGCTGGAACAAATGCGGCGAGAGCCGATCGTCACGTCGCTCTGTTCAGAGGCGATCGCCACCAACACCGTGCAACTGGGCACTGGAGATCCGCCGATTTTGCTGCTGCACGGGTTCGACAGTTCCCTCCTAGAGTTTCGGCGGCTGATGCCGCTGCTGGCGGCCCATTTCAACACCTGGGCAATCGACCTGTGGGGATTTGGGTTTACTGAACGGCGACCCGACCTAGATGTTCATACAACAGCACTCCGCACACACTTGCACTATGCCTGGAAAACCCTGATTGGGCAACCTGTGGTGCTAGTGGGGGTGTCGATGGGTGGTGCGGCGGCGATCGACTTTGCGCTGAGCTATCCCGATGCAGTGCGGCGACTGGTGCTGATCGACAGCGCGGGCTATCGCAGCGGCCCCGCCTTTGCCAAACTGCTTCCGATGGCGATCGCCCGACAGGGAGCGCGGTTTTTGGCTCGCCCCACGGTGCGCCAAGACGTAACGCGGCGGGCATTTTACAATTCTCAACTGGCCACCGACAGCGCCTACGCCTGCGGGGCATTGCACCTGGCAGAACCCCACTGGGAAACAGCCCTGGCCCAGTTCACTCGCAGCGGCGGCTACGGTTCATTTCGTTCCCAACTGTCCACGCTCCGCCCGCCCACGCTAATCCTCTGGGGCGACACAGACCGCATATTGGGAACCCGCGACGCGCTAGAACTGGCCCGCAGAATTCCCCACAGCCAGTTGGTCTGGATTCCTCAATGCGGACACCTGCCCCACCTCGAACAGCCCCAGGCGATCGCCGCTGCGATCTACCAGTTTTGCCAGCCCCACGCCTGACAACAGCCCTCCGTCTCAGGAAACTCGCATCACTTCTCACCCCAAAGCCTTAAACTAATCATGAAAACGACGTATCACCAGCTACAAAATGCTCCCCTAAGCGGTGATAGAACGAATCTGCTGGTGTGCGGACTGAATTTAAACTTTCAGGAGTGATCGATTAAATGAAAAAAGTAGAAGCGATTATTCGGCCCTTTAAGCTGGATGAAGTCAAAATTGCCCTGGTCAACGCGGGCATCGTGGGGATGACCGTTTCCGAAGTGCGCGGCTTTGGGCGGCAAAAGGGTCAAACCGAACGCTACCGGGGATCGGAATACACCGTAGAGTTTTTACAAAAGCTGAAAATTGAGATTGTGGTGGAAGACGAGCAGGTAGACATGGTGGTGGAAAAGGTGATTGCCGCTGCCCGCACCGGAGAAATCGGCGATGGCAAGATTTTCATCACCCCGGTAGACAAGATTATCCGCATCCGCACGGGCGAAGCTAACCAGGAAGCGATTTAATCTCGCTGCCTGTTCTGCTGTCCATTTTGCATTTCCTGTCTATCTCTCGTCAGCAAGGCGCTCTAGCTCTGGCAGCAGCGCCGCAAAGGCAAGCCCCCGGTGACTGATGCGATGCTTCAAGTCTGGGGGCATTTCTGCATAGGTCATGCTGTATTCCGGCACATAAAAGATCGGGTCATAGCCGAAGCCGCCTGCGCCTGCGGGGGAGGTGGCAATTTCACCGGAACAGATGCCCTCGGTCTGAAACGCAATGGAACCATCGGGCCGGGCGATCGCCACTGCACAGACAAACTGGGCCCGCCGATCGGTCTGCCCTTCCATTTCCCGCAGCAGCCGCGCAATCCGCTCAGCATCGCTCTTGCCGTATCGCGCTGAATATAGCCCCGGCGCACCGCCCAGCGCGTTGACCTGGAGTCCGCTGTCATCGGCGATCGCCCACTCTCCCGTTGCCGCTGCCACCTGAGAGGCCTTCAGCGCTGCATTCTCCAGAAACGTGCTGCCAGTTTCTTCGATCTCCAGCGACGCAGGCTTCAGCTTCAGTTCCCACGGCGTTTCTGCTAGATAGGCCGACATTTCCTGCACCTTGCCCGGATTGCCCGTCGCCACAATTAAGCAATGCATGGCCATCAACCTCCCGCCATCTGGATTTTTCAGCAACTTGCTCGCATTTACTTTGTTAAGTCTAGGCAAATCTGGTATGGTATGCGGTGGATTCATAAGACTGAACTGCAACCATTGCGGGTCGCAGCCTTTGGCCGGTTGCCCTTGCTGTGAGAACCCGTTCTGGGTGTTTTGTTTCATTTGCACTTTCTATTTAATAAGCGTTGGGTTATGCGGGCAGGTCGCGTTTTTTCTCTCTGCTTGATTAGCTTTTTGATTGGGGGCGTTCTCGGCGGGATCTTAGGGGCACTGGGGGGCGGCGTGACGGGCGGCTTTGTGGGCGTGGCTTCTGGCGCTTGCACGGCAGCCAAAGTCGCAATGGATCAGGGCCTAATTACAGAAGACCAGGCCAACCAAATCATTGGCACTACCGCAGACAGCTTTTTAGCACAGGGTCGGCTAGATCGGCGCGTGACGGAAGCCATGAAGGGCGGTGTGCAGGGCTGTTTGCAGCAGTCCAACCAGGGACAATAAAAACTCGAAAAAATTAAACCTTCAAAAAGATTCAGACCAAAGATTCAGACCATAAAACTCTTTAGCAACTCTTTAGCAAATTACTTCAGAACTATGGAAGGCTGGATTATCGGACTGCTCATTTTTGCCTTGGTGACGGCAGTGAGCCTAGTGATTATTTCTAACTTGCCCCTTGGCATTGATATCGACGGTTTCCCCAAGGCGTTTCTCTCTGGGCTGGTGATTGGCGCACTCAATTCGCTGGTGTTGCCGCTGCTGAGTTCGCTGAGGCTGCTAAACCTGCTGACACTGGGGCTGTTCGGTCTGGTTGCAACCGCGATTGTGTTTGGGCTGGCGGCCTTTTTGGTGCCAGGGTTTCGGCTGCGCTGGGGTTTTTTCAGTGCGCTGCTAGGGGCGATCGCCCTCAGTTTTATCAACAGCTTCCTATTCTGGCTGCTGGGCAAACTCGGCATCTATACCCAGCTAGCAGGCTAGCATTCAGCGGCGACGAGGGCGCGACCTGTCAAGCTAAAGGCGCGAACTTCGGTGATTTTAACAGGAACGACCCGTCCGCGTAGCTCCTCCAAGCTGCCCTCAAAGTAGGTAAGGCGGTTGCCGCGAGTGCGCCCCATGACCTGAGTCGGGTCTTTGGGATTTTGGTCTTCCACCAGCACCTCTTCAACGCGGCCCAGATACCGCTGCGATCGCTCGGCTGCTTTAGCGGCAACGAGATGATTCAACCGCTGGAGGCGATCGCTCTTGACCTCCTCCGAAAGCTGATTGTCCCAGTTGGCTGCGGGCGTGCCCGGACGCGGCGAGTAGGCGGCCGTGTTGAGTTGGTCAAACCCAATGTCGCTCACCAGCTTCAGCGTATTTTCAAACTGCGCCTCCGTCTCACCTGGAAAGCCCACAATTGCGTCAGCGCTAATCGACGCATCGGGCATATAGCGACGAATGGTGTCGATGATGCGGCGATACTTTTCGTGGGTATAGCCGCGAGACATGGCCTTCAGCACGTCGTTGTCTCCCGACTGAAAGGGAATGTGGAAATGCTCGCAGACCTTGGGCAACTCGGCGCAGGCGCGAATCAGCCGCTCCGTGAAATAGCGGGGATGGCTGGTGGCAAACCGGATGCGCTCAATTCCCGGCACATCGTGAATGAAATAGAGCAAGTCGGTGAGCGTGTGCAAGTGGCGGCCGTCCGGCGTGGCTCCAGGCAGGTCACGTCCATAAGCGTCGATATTTTGCCCCAGCAGCGTTATTTCTTTATAGCCCTGCTGCCCCAAGATTTCGATCTCAGCACGAATCGCCTCTGGCGTGCGCGACTGCTCCACCCCCCGCACATTGGGAACCACGCAATAGGTGCAGCGCTCGTTGCAGCCATAAATCACATTGACCCAGGCGGTCACGGTGCTGTCGCGGCGCGGCTGGGTAATGTCTTCCATAATATGGACGGGTTCCGTCGCCACGACCTGACTGCCCTGAAACACTTGCTCCAGCAAGTCTTGCAGACGATTGGCGTGCTGCGGCCCCATCACCAAGTCCAACTCTGGTACGCGCCGCAGCAGGGCTTCTCCTTCTTGCTGAGCCACACAGCCCGCCACAATCAGCGTCAGGTCAGGCTGCTCGTGCTTGCGCTTGGCCTGCCGCCCTAGATAGGAATAGACCTTCTGCTCGGCATTATCACGAATGGTGCAGGTGTTGTAGAGAATCAGATCGGCGGCTTCGGGATCGTCTGACCAAGTAAACCCCATGTCTTGCAGGATGCCAGCCATCCGCTCGGAATCTGCCTTATTCATCTGGCAGCCAAAGGTGGTGATGTGAAAACGGCGAGGGGAGGCGGTCATAGGTGAAGATAAGCTTGCGGGTGGGTCAGGATTGATAAGGCATTAATCATTATAGGTGGGGACTGGATGGGTTGGGCCGTATTGGTTTCGAGGCATTGGTTTCGAGGCATTGGTTTCGAGGCATTGGCTCCGAGGCATTGGTTTCGAGGCATTGGTTTCGAGGCATTGGCTCCGAGGCATTGGTACCGACCTTACAGAGCCATATTGCTCAGTACGACACAGCGCACACCCCTACGCCATTCCAACTCCTTGTAGGACTTACGCAGTTGGACAACTTCTCGCGGGCTGCGCCCGCGAGAAGTTGTCCAAAACCCAGAATGCTTATTGCAAGTGCTTAAGTCCTGTCCTTGATTCAAAATTTACGGAATTTCCGCAAATTAATCGTCGTAACTTCACGTAGAAACCACACAGGTTCCGTGTCCTTGGTTACAATATCTTTATTCTTTGGAGAGATTCGGCAAATTGTTTAACGCTCTTGCATAGGCTACGGGCGCGTAGGTTAGCGCGTAGGTTAGATAGTCAGGCTCACCTTGTGTTCCCTTCAAACTTTCCCTGTTGCCTCGGTTTCCAGTTCTTTAAAGACGAGTTAAAGCTAGCGATTTGGTTCTCGGTTAGAGGTTTGGTTCTTGGTTGAGAGCCTAATTTTCGTTTTATAACGAGCCAGTTTGCCAATTTTTCCTGAAGGCAGTACTCTACGTAGATACTGAATTGAGCTTTCGGTAAATTTACGTAACATCCGCTGAGGTTGCTGAAGTTGTTGCGATCGCGCTTGTAGCCAGCGCTCGTAATCAGCATTTCTCATTCATCAGGTGCATCTATCGCAAGTCGTTGAGCATGAGTCGAGCATAGGCCCAGGTCGCTATGCGACTGGTATCTCAGAGTTTGAAGAGGTTCAGGATTTAGAGCTAACGCGCTGAACGCCAATAGGCTCAACGTCAACAAGCTCAGCACCCATTGCGTAATCTTAGATTTTCGACGCTGTAAGGTCAGAGACACCGATGCCTCTGGCACCAGTGTTTATAAGCTGTTTCTCCCGTAGAAAAAGCATTCTGGTAAATTTCAGTTAAGTCTAGCCATGTTTGCATCTCCCTCTTCCGCTGCATCGTCTGTAGTGGCGCATCGACCATTTGCAATCTGCCAGCAGCGCAGTTTAGACCCGATCAAGTCGTTCATCCTCGCACTGGGCGGGTTGTGTCTGTCGATGGCGATCGCCCCGACGTCCAGTGCCGCTACATTCACTGAAGTCGGGGATGCGGGGCAAACCCTTGGCACGGCCCAGCTTGCCAATACTCGCGTTGCAGGAACTCAGCTCACTGCCATCTTGGGTACTCTGGGCGGCAACGCAGACCTGTTTGGCATTCAAATCAAGAACAGCGCTGGGCAGTTTATGGCCAGCACAGGAAACCTTGGCAAAACCCTGTTTGAAGACACGCAGCTTTTCCTGTTCGACTCAGAAGGTAGAGCCTTATTTGCCAACGACAACACGCCAGACGATGACCCCGGTCGCGCCAATCCGGGCACAAGGCGCTCTACACTCCGCCTACCTCGGAATACGATTCCCGACGGACTCTATTTCCTGGCAATTTCTGGCTATAACTACGACCCGGTGGATTCTGCGGGCAATCTCCTGTTTTCCGATGCTAGGGCCGATCGCAACAAGCTGGTGAGTGCGCTCAATCCCGACAGCAGGCTAGGCGGCTGGGTTGGCAGACCCGGCTATAGCGGCCCCATTTTGGATTATCAAATTGATTTAGTTGGCGCAGAATTTACCTCTCTGGTGTCGCCAGTTCCTCCACCGACTCCAACCCCGACCCCTACGCCCACGCCCACCCCGACACCCACGCCCACGCCCACCCCGACTCCAACCCCAACCCCGACTCCGACTCCGACTCCGACACCTACGCCAACTCCGACACCCACCCCGACTCCAACCCCAACCCCGACTCCGACCCCTACGCCCACGCCCACCCCGACTCCAACCCCAACACCCACGCCCACCCCAACACCCACGCCCACCCCAACTCCAACCCCGACTCCAACGCCCACTCCGACACCAACGCCCACCCCGACTCCAACGCCCACCCCGACACCAGAACCAGTGCCCGAGCCCTCAGCCGCTTTAGGGCTATTGGCGGTTTTAGGCGTTGGGTATCGCCTGCAAAAAGGGCGATCGCGCTAGGAGACATTCCAAACCAATACTGATCAGAGGGATACGGCTGAAAGGTATGCTGGCGGGCGATCGCCCGACTTTTAGGCGGGTTTATCCGAACCAGACGTGCGAACTTGTGTATAACTAATAAGTAGGTGCATCTGAGATATCCCGGATAAGTCAGTACCCATTAGGTACTTGGTCTGTTTCGGGTGACCCGTTAGCTGGTCTTCCCGGTCGTTTTCTTTCCCACGGCGTGGGTCTGGTATTTTGTGGCGTATCTAACCTGTCGGTTGAGTCACTGGTCGAGTTGCTAGCCGAATTTCTGTCAGAAAGATAAGCGTTTGACAAGCCGATCGAGCCATGTTGCTCTAGGCTGAGAGTCGCGACAGGTTTATGCTGCGCCCAGTTGAAAGTCTGCCAGTTCCTAGCTAGTCGGAGTGTCTGTCATCGGGAGTGGCGACTCTGCGCTGCCGCCCGTCTATGCAAGATGAACCCTGCTGAATGAGCCGTTCGACTCCGCTTCTCAATTCGGATAAGCCCCTGGGTGGACGCTATCGTGTGCTGCGGCAACTGGGCACGGGCGGTTTCGGGCGCACCTATTTGGCAGAAGATCTGCACCTTCCAGGACATCCTCGGTGTGCGCTGAAGCACCTCAAACCCCAGATCAACAGCGACGACACGCTATCAATGGCTCGACGCTGTTTTGAGACGGAAGCCCAGGTGTTGTATCGGCTGGGCGATCACGACCAGATTCCCCGGCTACTGGCCCACTTCGAGGAAGATCGTGAGTTTTACCTGGCGCAAGAGTTTATTGAAGGGGAGTCTATCGCCCGCGAATTGGTAGAGGGGCAGGTCTGGTCTGAGGGACGGGCGATCGCCCTGCTGAAGGACGTGCTGCAAGTGCTGTCATTTGTCCACGGGCAGCAGGTAATTCACCGTGACCTTAAACCCTCAAACCTGATTCGGCGGCGGGCCGACCAGCGGATCGTGCTGATCGACTTTGGCGCAGTGAAGCAGGTCAGCGCCCAGGCCGCAGAAGCCGGAAGCACCAACCTCACGATTTCCATTGGCACTCAGGGCTACATGCCCAACGAGCAAATTGCAGGCAAACCCCGCTTTAGCAGCGACATCTACGCAGTTGGGGTGCTGGGCGTGCAGGCGGTGACAGGAGTGCATCCGCGACGGCTGGGGGAAGACACACGGGGAGAACTGGAGTGGCAGCATCTTGCGCCCCAGGCCAGCCCAGCCTTCAAAGAGGTGCTGGATCGCATGGTGCGGTATGACTTTCGCGATCGCTATAGCACAGCCGACGAAGCGCTGGCGGCCTTGGAAACCATCTCAGTCGAAGCGGAAATACCCATGCCGTTAGAGTTTGTGCCCTCAGCAGCACCCGCTCGAATCGCAGACACACCCACAGCGTTGACAGAATCCCTGGTTTATCCCAACAGCGCGGGCAATAGCAGCGCGTCGGGATCGGTCGTGACCCCAATGGAACTGCGGGAGGCGACGCAGGACGATATCGGCACGCAGATTCATCCGCCGTTGTCGCTGGATGAAACCATGATCAAGCCCCAGGCTGATCCGACACGAGTGACTCGCGTTGAGTGGGTGGAGTCATCGGCCGAGGCAGTCGATCACACAAACGTCCTGACCGACGTGATTCCTCGGCGAGACGATTCAGGGGCCATTCCTGCACCTCCCTCTACACCCAGCTCTTCCTGGCAGATGCTCCGGTGGACTCCGCTGGTGCTGCTGTCGGCAGTGGTGGCGATCGCCACGGCTACGTCGCTTTCGTCCTGGCTGGTGGTGCGCTGGTTAGAAAACCGGCCGGCAACCCCCATCAGCAGCCCTAACAGTTCTAACAATAGTCCCGGTAATCCTCCCAGCCCCGGCGAAGTGGTCTCCCTCACGCCGACAGAACAGGCAGCAGCGCTGCTGACCCAGGCCCAGCAAAAAGCGCAGGACAATCGCCCGGACGAGGCGCTGTCGCTCTATAACGAGGCGATCGCCCTAGATCCCAAGCTGGTCGAAGCCTACGTGGGGCTATGTCAGGCGCTCAACACCTTGCAGCGCCCCGAACAGGCAATCGTGTCCTGCAACGATGCCCTGGCCTATCGTCCAAACGACCCCGACGCGCAACTGGGCAAGGGGGACGCGCTGCTGCTGCAAAACCGCACCTATGAAGCACTTCAGGTATACGAGTCTGTTTCCAAACAGCATCCCGAAAACGCGAACGGCTGGGTCAAGCAGGGCGTGGCGCTGCAAAAGCTGGGGCGGTCTTCGGAAGCGCTGGTGGCGCTGGACAAAGGCATTGGACTCTTTCGCAATTCGCCCGAAGCCTGGAGGACGCGGGGTGCTGCGCTGGTGACGCTGCGCCGCTACAGCGATGCGGTCATCGCGCTCGACAAGGCCCTCCAACTCGACCCCAACGACGCTGCTGCAAAGGCACTCCGTCAACAGGCCGCCCAATCTCGGTAACCGTCCTCCCGCTCCGCTCTTCCCTCTTCGTTCTTCGTTCTTCCCTCTTCGTTCTTTCCTCTTCGTTCTTCGTTCTTCGTTCTTCCCTCCTCCCTCTTCGTTCTTTCCATCAACACACCACCCAATCTCAGCAACCGTCCTGCCGACCTCAGCGAGGACGGAGTTTGCCAGCCGGCGCAACCACCCAACCCCGATGGGGGAGTTTGCCGCCCCGAAGCGTGGGCAGATAGATCCCGGCCCAGGCGGCGAAAAGCATGGCGGCCAGCGAATCTATCGCTGATTCTGGAATTCCCCACAGGGCGGCAACACTACCCGCCCGATGCGCCTGCCCACGCCACGTAGCAGGCAGTCCGCTGCTGCCGTTCCTGGCCCCACAAAATGCGCCCACCAGCGCACAGGTCAGCGGTGAGGGGCTGATTTGCGCGGCCCGTCGCAGGGCGATCGCCGCATCGTCCGGCGTAGACAAAAAGCAGTAAAGCGCCAGACAGAGCGGCAAATACTCCGCTGGCGTTTCGGCGAACAGGGTATGACGGGCGATCGCCAATGAGTCTTGCTGAGCCGCGATATGCACCCGCTGGAGCGCAGTCGTCAGATCTGGCGCAATGGGCAGTAAGTCTTGAGCAGCGATCGCCCGTTCGATCAGCACTTGGGGCGACTGGTCGGCATGCATCGCCTGCGACACCAGTTCCCCAACGGCCAGTGCCACCGACTGCGACGACGCAGGCGCATCCAGCCGCTGCAAGTGCGATCGCAATTGTTCGGGATGGTCATGCGTATAGAGCGCCAGGGGCAACGTGGCGATCGCCAGCGCGGTAGGATGACCCAGAATTGCCGACGGCAGCGCCACCGACTGCTGGGGCTGACGAATCAACCCTTCGCCCAGGCTTAGCACAGATTTCCCCAGCCCTGCCGCTAGATCAGGTGACGAGTCATGCGGCGCAGGCGGATCAAAACCCCAGCGCTCGACCTGCCGCCAGTCCGGCTGTTCCTGCGCCTGTGCGTTTGCCCCTAGCACCTGGCCCAGGGCCGCCCCCAGCAGCGCTCCCCGATACTGATTCAGTAGGCGATCGCCCATTCGCGTCTTTCCCCCACCGCTCCCACAACCCTCATCGCATTTGGGCTAGCGGGCAGAACTCTTGGACGATCCCGACAACCCAATGCGATCGCTCAACTGGCGCAGCGTCCGCGACAGTTCCACATCGGTTTCCTTGAGCTGAGCAATTTTCTCACAGCTATAGAGGACGGTCGTATGATCCTTGCCGCCAAACACCTCGCCAATCTTGGGCAGGCTGAGATCGGTGTGCTGACGCATCAGGAACATGCCCACCTGACGCGCAATGCTGATTTCACGGCGACGGGAACTGCCCTTCAGGTCTTCGATGGGCACGTCAAAGGTTTCCGCCACAGCCATCATCACGGCCTCTGGAGAAGCCTCGATCTGTTCATTAGACGGGTTCAGCACGGGCGCGATGGTTTCCACGGTCATCGGCAAGCCCGAAATCGACACGTAGGCCACCGCCCGAATCAGCGCCCCCTCCAGTTCGCGAATGTTGGACGTGTAGCTAGAGGCGATGTACTCGATCACCTCGCGGGGCAAGCGCATATTTTCGTATTCCGCTTTCTTTTGCAAAATGGCCATGCGCGTTTCCAGATCCGGCGGCTGGATATCGGAAATTAGCCCCATCGAGAAGCGAGAGCAAAGTCGCTCTTGCAGGCGGGGAATCTGACTGGGGGGGCGATCGCTCGCCAGCACCACCTGCTTCCCCGCTTCATACAGCGTATTGAACGTGTGGAAAAACTCTTCCTGCGTGTACTCCTTGCCCTCAATAAACTGGATGTCGTCAATCAGCAGCACATCCACCAGACGATATTGCTCCCGAAAGCTCTGCATGTTGTCTTTGCGAATCGCCGTAATCAGGTCGTTGGTGAACTGCTCCGTAGACACATAAAACACCCGCGAGTCGGGGTCGATTTCCTGGCGATAGTGCCCAATCGCCTGCATCAGGTGCGACTTGCCCAGCCCCACCCCGCCACAGAGAAACAGCGGGTTAAACTCGCGCCCCGGCGACTCGGCCACCGCCAGCGAGGCCGCGTGGGCCATGCGATTGTTTGCCCCCACCACAAATCGAGAAAAGACATAGCGCGGGTTGAGGTCTGAGGGCTTGGGGCGTTGCTTAGGCGTGGTCGATGGCTCGGTCAGCGCCTCCGTAGGCATGGGCCACAGCATGTCTCCCGGATCGGCCATGCCTTCTCCGTCTTCTCCGTGGCGCACGGTGATCTGAATCTCGACCGGATGCCCCAGCAGTTCTTCAACAACCTCGTGAATGATTTTTAAGTAATGCTTTTGCAGCCAGTTGCGGGCAAAGGGGTTGGGCGTGCAGATGACGAGGGTGTTTTCGTCCAGTTGCTCTGCGGTGGCGGACTTGATCCAGGTTTCAAACGTGGGGCGACTCAGCTTCAGCTGGAGCTGCTCCAATACTTCTGTCCAAAAGGTTTCTAGCACGACTTCCACGTTTGCTCTTCTCCCAGGTGAATTGCCCAAAATGCAGCGACCCCACCCTGACGGTTGCAGACTGACACATTGCAGTCTGAGATGTTGCAGGTCTAGACGATTCCAGACTAAACAACACCCAGCGCTCCCTCAGCAGTTCGGACTTGGCAGATGGCGGCTAGCGAGGTATGAGGTCTCTGGATCTCCTCTGGATCTCCATAGGATCTCTCAGGCTCTCTCTAGAGCGACAGCCCCAGGCAGGGCGACAGCCCCCAGAACAGCCCCCAGAACAGCCCCAGAGACAGCAGCACTGGCCGCAGGCAGTTTGCCCAAAGCCAGCTCCTCTTTTCTACCAGCTTAACTAGACTACTAGATGTGCCGTGAGATTGTTATATAAATTCCATATATAGGGATTGGTGAATAAACGCAAAAAACTGTATGCCTTCATCAAGAACTGTAGCCTGTGTTTTCTTGACACGCCGCTTCTAGAAAAATCTTGTAACGCTGCCGATCGACCTGTGAGGTCGTGCCCTATGGTGCGCGGCCCGTCCTTGACCTGAAATCCCTGGCTAGCAGGACTTCGCTTGACACGTTTGAAAATTAATTAAATTAGTAACTACTCAGGATGCCCTCACCCCAACCCCTCTACCAGAGCGGGAGAAGGGCTAAGACCAGGGTTTCGTCCCCCTTCTCCCCATTTGGGAGAAGGGGCTAGGGGATGAGGGCGAACGGTAGCCTGAGTAGTTACTTAAATTATTGAAAACCCATTGACCCAATGCCCATCTATCTGTTTTGGGGGGATGACGAATACGCCATGCAGCAGGCCGTGAAAGATCTGCGCGATCGCACGCTTAATCCCAACTGGGCCAGCTTTAACTACGACAAGATTCCCCCAGAGCAGCCCGACGGCGTGATCCAGGCGCTCAACCAGGCCATGACTCCCCCCTTCGGCATGGGGCAACGGCTGGTCTGGCTAGCGGAAACGACCCTCTGCCAGCGCTGCTCAGAGGACCTGCTGGCAGAGCTATCGCGGACGCTGCCAAACATCCCCGACAGCACCGTGCTATTGCTGACCAGCAGCAGCAAGCCCGACGGCCGCGCCAAATCCACCAAGCTGCTGCAAAAACATGCCGAGATTCGCGAATTTGCGGCGATCGCCCCCTGGCAGACCGACCAGATCGTGCAGCGCGTGCGCCAGGTGGCCCAGTCCACAGGCGTAAAGCTCACCCCTGGCGCGGCCCAACTGCTGGCCGAGGCGATTGGCAACGATACTCGCCGACTGCACAACGAGCTAGAAAAGCTGCACCTCTTTGCAGGCAGCAACAAGCCCATCGACGAAGGGGCGATCGCCCTATTGGTCAGCGCCTCTGCCCAAAACAGCCTGAAGCTGGCCGAGGCGATTCGCCTGGGCGATACGGGTCGCGCCATTGCTTTGGTTGCCGACCTGTTTGCCCGCAATGAACCTGCGCTGCGAATCGTGGCGACGCTGGTGGGGCAGTTTCGCACCTGGCTGTGGGTCAAGCTCATGACCGAATCGGGTGAACGAGACAACGCGGCGATCGCCCGTGCCGCCGACATCGCCAACCCCAAGCGCATTTACTTTTTGCAGCAAGACGTGCGGGCGATCGCCCTCTATCGATTGCAGCAAAGCCTGCCGCTGCTGCTCCAGCTCGAAGCCGGGCTAAAACACGGCGCAGACGAGCGCGTGCTGATGCAAAGTAAAGTCATTGAACTCTGTCAGGTGTTTAGCGGCACCGGCCAGCGCAGCTAGGGCCTCGTCGGGCAACTGGCCAAAAACCTACTCGCATCAAAAAATATGGAGCATCCTTCTAAAACTTGGGCGAACTTGGGCGATCGCAGGAACAACCCTCGCATAAAATAATTCAGAATAAGCGGATGGCTAAAACAGGTTACGCCTAACATTAACCATTCTTCCTTGTGTTTACAGGCTTGTTCAAAACTCCTATGACTCACTTTTTGATTCCTTCTCGACCAAAGCGCCGCCTCACCATACCGCTGCTGGCGGGTGCGCTGTCTCTGGCGGGGCTGCTGCTGGGTTGGGTTCCCGATGTTCAGGTCTCGACAGGTTCCGTCAAACTGAGCGACGCAGCCCTGGCGCAAGCAGCCGTTTCTACTGGCGAAATTCGCAGCTATGCGGCCTCTGTGCTGGAAATCGAACCCTATCGACAGCAGGCAGTGCAGGCCATTCAAAGCGCAGGCGCACCCCTGCCCTCGCTGATGTGTACCCAATCCAACGACCTCCGCAGCTTGCCCCGCAATATCCGCCAAATTGTGGCAGACTTTTGCACCCAGTCTGTTACGGTGGTGCAAGGCAATGGCATGACCATTGGACGGTTCAACGAGATTACGGCAATGCAGCAGAGCAATCCCAACCTCGCCGCCCAGATTCGTCAGGCCATCGTTGAGATTCGTCGTCAGCGCTAAACCTCGTCATCAAAAGGGACGTTAGAGCCAATGCCACGCTTCCAGCCCTACACCTTGCAAATGCAGATTAGCCGTATGTTCCAGGACGGACAGGGCTTTTTTGCCACCACCAAAGTGCAAGACTGGCTGCGAGAGCGCAACGAAAACCCGGATGATTACGAAATCTCCTTCCGCCAGTATCCGGCCCCCCCGGAGTCTGGCCTGGTGATGATGACGGATGTAGAACTGCGCCGCAAAGACGGCCAGCCTGTGGACGAGTGGCTGCAACAGGAAGTGAATCGACACGGCTGAGCGAACGCTCCAAAGCCAGGGCAGCAGCGCCAAGGACTGTCAAACCTGGAGCCTGCGCCAACGTGTCGTTAAATGGTCGTAACGGTCATTAACGTGATGATCGCTATCGTCATTATCGTCATTAAACAATTGTGAAATAGTTGTGAACTAGTTGTGGGGCAAACGCCCCAGCCCCCACGACAGCCCCCACGACAGCCCGACGGCCGCCCGATCGCCCCCTTCTCTGGTTTGCGCCATGCGTCTTGTGTTTTTTGGTACGCCGCAGTTTGCAGTGCCCTCGCTAGAGCGACTGCTCGGTCAGCCCGGCGTTGAGGTGGTGGCAGTGGTGACTCAGCCCGACAAGCGACGGGGGCGCGGCAGTGAGCTAGTTCCGTCTCCCGTCAAGGCGATCGCCCTCCAGCACGACCTGCCCATCTGGCAGCCAGCCCGCATCAAAAAAGATGCCGAAACCCTGGAAAACCTGCGCCGCACCCAGGCCGATGCGTTCATCGTCGTCGCCTACGGACAGATCCTGTCCCCCGAAATTCTTGACATGCCCCGCCTCGGCTGCATCAACGCCCACGGGTCACTGTTACCCAAATATCGCGGGGCTGCGCCAATCCAGTGGAGCCTGTATCATGGCGAAACCGAAACGGGGATCACCACCATGCTGATGGATGCAGGCATGGACACTGGGCCTATGCTGCTGAAGGCCACCACGCCCATCGGCTGGTTTGACCATGCCCACGATCTCGCCACGGTGCTGGCAAATCAGGCAGCCGACCTGCTCATCGACACGCTGCTGGGGCTAGACCAGGGTAAGGTTCAGCCCATCCCGCAGGACGACGCGCAGGCCACCTACGCACCGCTGATCCAAAAGCAAGACTATTGGCTGGACTGGAACCGGGGGGCGATCGCCCTCCACAACCAAGTGCGCGGTTTCTACCCAAACTGCCTCACCCACTTCCGCGGGCAGCCGCTCAAGGTACTCTCCACGGTTCCTCTCACCACAGCCCCAGACTTGCCCATCCCCGACTCGGTTCAGTCCCTCCGGGTAGACTGGCAGCCCCGCCTCGCCTCCCCCGAAGCCCCTGGCACAATCGTCGGGCTGCTCAAACATCACGGCGTTTTGGTGAATACGTCGGACGGGCTGCTGCTGCTGCTGACTGTGCAGCCGTCTGGGAAACGCCCCCAAAGCGGCTGGGACTGGGCCAATGGAACCAGACTGGCGATCGGCGATTCCTTCACCTCCTCACCCACCTGATCCCCAGCGCTGACCCCGACGATCCGACTATCTATCCGACCACGCAGACTCTTCAAACAGGACCACCTGCGAAATCGCTGAACACTCTGCGCTGAAGGCTTTGCAAAGTCTTTGAATTGTCTATCCAAGAATTGCCTATCCAAGAATTGGCTATCTAAAATCGCCAATCCAAAATCCAAAATCAAAATCCCGATCCCGCTGTCCTAGCTCAGCCTTGCCGTACATTCCAGGATCATCTTTTGATTTTCCAGCGCGTAGGGCTGAATCTCCAGCGCTTGCCGGAAGGCGTGAATAGCCGCCATGTATTGTTTCAGCGCCATGTGGCAGAGTCCTTGCCCATGCATTGCGCCAAAGTGAATCGGGTTTAGCGCCAGCACTTGCTCACAATCGGCCAGAGACTTTTGATACTGTCCACAGATGTAGTGCAGTACGGCCCGACGGTTCCAGGCTTCGGCAAAATCGGGCAGGTCAGCAATTACGTCCGTCAAGACTTGCTCTGCATGGCCATATTCGCCTGCATCGATGAGCGTCTGGCTGCGCTCCAGCAGTTCTAACCCTCTTGCACCCTTTTGCGTAAACCAGAGCCGCCAAAGCTCGTGCGTAGCAGCATCGCGAATTGATTCATCAGGATCTTTCAAATTCTCCAATAAAGATTGAATCAAGGTGTTGTCCATGACTAAACAGGGATTAAAGGTCAGGATTGGGATCAACATCCGCAGCCGAGGCAGTTTGCAGACGGCCAGGCAGTCAATCTTTAGCATTAGTGCAGCAGGACTGCATCAAGGGAAATTGCATCAAGGAAACTGAATTAAGATCGGCCTTGCCGAGAGCAACGAGGATTCTTCGGAACAGATTGCCAGTCTGGTCTGTGAGTCAGGCTTCGTATCTCAAGCCCCTAGATTAGGCCTCTGTATCCGTTATCCTGCATTTTTAAACTTTTGTCTGCCTTAAAATACGCTAGATGCACCTGCGGATGCTTGAAAAGCATTGACCTGCAAGGGATGCAGGACTCAGATTAACTTTGACTAAACAGTTCTTTACAAATGGGCTGTACTTGACTTTTCGGCTTGCAGTGTAGCCTTTCGTGAGGGCGATCGCCCTGACCAAACAGGTAGAAGACCGAGAATATCGCCCCACTCTAGAGATAGAACCCTCGCAAAACGCTTCTAAAAACTAGAGTTTTCAGAAAATACACCACAGGACGGAACTGCCTAAACCATTGCTGAAAACAGCTATTGCCAAAAAACAGCAAAATCGTTGCAACAGAGCAGGGCTAGTGGGGAAATTCCTTAAAATTTCTCATTCTTCAGTGTGACAAATGTCTGCTCAGCTTGACGTATATCTCTGGTTAGAAATTTCGTCCTAGCTGTACTAGCTGTACCTTCAGCGTCTACCTCGACCGCAGCACTTGTCGCTGAAACTCTTGCAGGTTTTGCATCAGGGGCGTTCCAGCAGCGACGGTCTGCATCCAGCGCCCGACATTGTTAATCGGACGGCCGATGGTGCGCTGAAGCACCTGCACTACCAGCCAGCCCAGCGCCCCGCACCAGAATGCCTGCCAGGTGTCGATGCCCAGCACGGTGGTCATACCCGTCAAAAACGCTAGAAACGTCCAGATTGACAGCAGGATGTAGATGGGCACGCCGAAATAGGGCAGCGCCACCCAGAGGCTGAGCAGTTGCGGCGCGTAGGCGAGGCTGAGCGTTAGCCCGACCTGTCGCCAACTGGCATCTGAAGTAAACAAAAGATGCTGTACGACCAGCGTACTGGCTCCCCAAAACAGCCAGCCAAAGGCAAACAGCAGCGTGCTGATCAGCAGGCTAATGACAAATCGCAAGGGGCTGACTCGGTTGATAAACAGGATGATGCTCTGGGCTAGGGACTGCGAGAAGGCAGCCAACAGGATGACGCAGAGGGCGATCGCTTCGCCATCGGGTGAGGCTTGTAGGCGTAGGAAGCTTTGGGGATCAAGGGCGATCGCCCCTCTAACCAGGTCTAGAAATTGCGAAAACCAGGATGGCATCATGCGATCTACCGATCTCGATCTACCGAATCTATAGAAACCCAAACTTTGAAGAAGTCTAAAGCTTCAGAGACATACTCTCAGGTTTTGGCAATTCCTAAGCAATTCCTAAATTTCTACAAAGCCTTGTTGTAACAATACTTTGGCGTGATGAGGAATACATGCTCCGCTCATTTCACATTGCATAATACTTTCAAAAACGTAGCCCGCTGTTACGAAATTGGTATACGAGTTTAGCAACAGGATAGGCAATGCGGGCTATCGGGATAATCCAGAGATTCTGACGCATTTGAGCGGTTGGTTTGGCTGTCGGTTCTTTGAGTCGGTTTGCTGTTCAGGCACGAGCATCATCAGGTCTTTAGGCAGCGCCTCTAGGATTTTATGAGTACTATTTCAACTATTTCAACAGACTTAACGGAAGCAGCGTCGAAGTCCGATATGAAGGCCGATATAAAGGGCGATCGCCCTGATACGCTTCCCCGCGTGGTCATCGTCGGGGGTGGGTTTGCTGGCATCGAGGCAGCACGGGCCCTAGCTCGCTCTCCGGTGCAGGTAACGGTGATTGACCGCACCAATCATCACCTGTTTCAGCCGCTGCTGTATCAGGTGGCGGCAGCGACGCTTTCGCCCAGCGATATCGCGTCCCCGATTCGTCAAATTTTGCGGTCGCAAAAAAACGCAACCGTGGCTATGGCCGAGGTGACGGGCGTTGATCCCGAACGGCAGTTGGTCTTCATGGGCGATCGCACGTTGCCCTACGATTATCTGGTTTTGGCGACGGGCACACAGCAGACATATTTTGGCAAAGACGAATGGGCGGCGATCGCGCCAGGGCTAAAAACTGTACTGGATGCTGTACAAATCCGCGATCGCGTCCTGCGCTCCTTTGAGCAAGCCGAACTTCAAGGCGACGCGCAGCAGTGTTCTGATATTCTGACGTTTGTGCTGGTGGGCGCAGGCCCCACGGGGGTAGAACTGGCGGGCACCATTGCCGAAATGGCCCGGCTGACCCTCAAATCAGAATTCCGCCGCATTGATCCCGCCTGCATCCGCGTCATCCTGGTACAAGCCGGTCCACGCATTTTGCCTGCCTTCTCAGAACACCTCTCCGCCGAAGCGCAAAAAGCACTAGAAGACCTGGGCGTAGAAGTGCGGCTGAATTGCCGAGTTGAAGATATCGACGAGGGCGGCGTAACAGTGGCTGGAGAACGGATTCCCTGCCGCAATGTCTTTTGGACAGCCGGGGTGCAGGCATCACCCGCAGGCAAGTGGCTCAACGCCGAGACGGATCGGGCCGGACGAGTTACAGTAAAGCCAGACCTCTCGGTGCCGCAGTATCCCAACGTGTTTGTGGTCGGAGACACCGCCCAGATGGAATCCGACGGCAAGCCCGTTCCGGGCCTGGCCCAGGCAGCCATGCAAAGCGGTCGCTATGCAGGACAGGTGATCGATGCCCGCGTTTGCGGCAAACCCGCACTGCCTCCCTTCCGCTACGTGGATCTGGGCAGCATGGCTACCATCGGGCGCAAGTTTGCCGTAATGCAGGTTGGCAACATTCAGTGGAGCGGGCTTCCGGCAAAGCTGGCCTGGCTTGTGGTTCACGTTGCCGTGCTAAATCAGCTTGAAAATCAGCTTTCGGTGCTGCTGCAATGGACCTGGACCTACTTGACCCGTGAGCGGGGTTCTCGCATTATCACAGTACCCGTGGGATCGTCGCTCACTTCTCAAGCCTTGCCCCAGCCCATTTCAGATGCATCCGGGATTGCCTGAATCCTGAAACTGCAAGCTGTGGCAACCGACTGGTTGAAACCGCAAGTTGAAACCACAGGTTGAAACTACAAGTGGGTTTACGATCTCCTTGCAATTTTCTTGACTGTTCTTTCATTTACTGTTTTTCCAACGGTCTGCCCCCGATCCTGGTTTACATGTCCGGAGAACGCAATGGATTTGATATTTGCGATGCTTAAAATACCTCCACTGCTGACACTCAGCTGGTTTCCGCCAGTCATGCAGTTCAGCTTGCCTCCACTGAATGACCACAACCTGCCCTATCCCGACACCATGCATCCCATCGTGGTTCACTTTGTGATTGCGATGGCGCTGTTTGCAGTATTGTGCGATGCGATCGCCTTTTTCACCAAAAACACCCGCCTCTATGAAGTGAGCTGGTGGAACCTGTTTTTTGCCACGCTCTCAATCTTTATCGCCATCATCTTTGGACAGATCGAGGCAGGGCTGGCAGAACCCTACGATGCCGTAGTGCCCGTGCTAAATGCCCACACAGTTCTGGGCTGGTCGCTGTCGGCAATTCTGGCAGGCATGACGGCGTGGCGTTTCATCCTGCGATCGCGCGATCCGGGAAAGCTGCCAATGCCCTACCTGGGCGCAGGGTTGGTACTGGCGGCGCTGGTGTTTGTGCAAGTCTACCTGGGCGATAAGCTGGTATGGGTCTACGGCCTGCATACCGTGCCTGTAGTTGAGGCAATTCGCGAGGGAGTGCTGTAAATGAGTCCAGAACTCCTCGAGCAGATCGGGTCACAGCTTGGCCCCAACGGATTACCCTACAGCATTCCAATCCACCCCAACCTGGTTCACATCACCCTGGGTCTATTCATCATCGGCATCGCCTTCGACTTCGCTGGAGCCTTCTTCCCGCTAGAAAAGTCCATCCTCAAGATGCTGTCGCTGACAGCAGTGCGCTCCAACTTTTTTGACGTGGGTTGGTACAATGTGCTGGCCTCAGCGATTGTCACCTTCTTCACTGTGGCAGCCGGCTTCTATGAAATCATGCTGGCAACACCCGATCCCAGCGTGAAAAGTGCCTGGGGACTGGAAGCGATGCCTACTATGCTACTGCACGGGGTGGGCGGCGTGTTTTTGCTGACAATCATCGTCGGTATGGCAGTGTGGCGCGGATTCCAGCGCTTCGCTTGGCGCAAGGACATGGGCCGCCAAGTGCAGTGGAGCTACCTACTCGCAGGCGTTGCAGTGCTGGGCATCATGTTTGTCCACGGCACGCTAGGCGCACAGCTAGCCGCCGAGTTCGGGGTTCACATCACCGCCAGCGAACTGCTGCGAACAGGACAAGACCCCAACCTATTGCTGAAGTAGCAGCTAAAGTTACGCTGCTGAAGTTAAGCTGCTGAGACAAGCGCGAAGGAGACACGATGAACCTGAAAACCATTGCCGGAATCGGAGTGTATGTCGCGATTCTGGTAGCAGCCAGCATTTGGGTTGGGCAGCAGGCCTATGGCTGGTTGCCGCCCCAAGCCTCGGCCGAATCCATGCTGATCGACGACCTATTTAGCCTGTTCTCTGCCATTGGCGCATTTATTCTGCTGGGCATCACAGGGCTGGTGCTTTATACCGTCTTCACCCAGAGCGTCAGCCGCTTCGACACCAGCGACGGCCCCCACATGGAGGGCAACGTCAAATTGGAAATCTTCTGGACGGCAGTGCCGCTGCTGCTGGTGTTTTTTCTAGCAGCCTACAGCTACCAGACCTATCAGCAGATGGCCGTGCGCGGGCCGATGGATCTGGTTCACCTGCACCACATGCCAGGCACCACGCCCACAGCCTACGCCGCAGACCTGGAACCCGAACCCTTAGAGGAGGTAGAGGTCTACGCCAAGCAATGGGCCTGGTCATTCCGCTATCCCAATGCGGGCGTGGTCAGCGCCGACCTGCATCTGCCCGTCAACAAGCGCGTGCGCCTGCGGATGACCGCAGATGAAGTGATTCATGGCTTCTACGTGCCTGCCTTTCGGCTGAAGCAAGACATCATGCCCAAACGCACGACGGAGTTTGAGTTTACGCCTGTGCGCGAAGGCACCTATCGGCTCAACGATTCCCAGTTCAGCGGCACCTATTTCGCCATCATGACGGCCAATGTAGTAGTGGAGTCGCCCGATTCCTATCGCCAGTGGCTCGCCAGCGCCGCTGCTCAGCCTGCCGTCCCCGCCGAAAACCCCGCCTACTCGGAATACACCAACAAACGACTGAAGCGATTTGGCGGCTGGAAGACGATCGCCCCCGCACCGCCGCCACTGGTCAATGCACTGGCAGAAGGCTAGCTGAAAGAGTCGGGGAGACAAGAGAGCGATATAGCCCCGCAAGGCCAGTCCCCAGACCCGTCTCCAGACTTTTATCCTTCCAAGATCCAAAAACCAGAATCCAAAACCTAAAATCTAAAATCCTCCACTCGCCCCCACTGTTACCCCAGGCAGATTCATGACAAACGTCCCCGTTGAAGGAATTGCAATTCCCAAGATTGCCCATCCCGAACCGCAAAACAACTGGCGGAAATATTTCAGCTTCAGCACCGACCATAAGGTTATCGGCATTCAATACCTGGTCACGTCCTTCGTCTTTTTTCTCATCGGCGGCTTGCTATCGATGGTGATTCGAGCCGAACTGATTACGCCCCAGGCAGATCTGATCGATCGCACGCTGTATAACAGCATGTTCACCATGCACGGCACGATCATGATCTTTTTGTGGATCTTTCCGTCGCTGGTGGGGCTGGCAAACTATCTTGTGCCGCTGATGATCGGGGCGCGAGATATGGCCTTTCCCCGGCTGAACGCAGCCGCCTTTTGGATGGTACCTGTCTTCGGCATCCTGCTGATGACCAGCTATTTTCTGCCCGCAGGCACGGCACAGGCCGGCTGGTGGTCCTATCCCCCCGTCAGCACTCAAAACCCGACCGATAGCATCATCACGGGTGAATTTGTCTGGATTCTCGCCGTGGCGATTTCTGGCGTGTCTTCCATCATGGGCGCGGTTAATTTTGTGACAACGATTGTGCGGATGCGGGCACCAGGAATGACCTTCTTTCGGATGCCTGCCTATGTGTGGACGGTGTTCAGCGCCCAGATCATTCAGCTTGCTGCATTGCCTGCGCTGACAGCGGGTGCAATCATGTTGCTGTTCGACGCAGCAGCGGGTACGGCCTTTTTCAATCCCGATAAAGGCGGCAACCCAGTGCTGTTCCAACACTTCTTCTGGTTCTATTCGCACCCAGCAGTTTACGTCATGGTGTTGCCTATCTTCGGCGTGTTCTCAGAAATATTTCCGGTCTATTCGCGCAAGCCGCTGTTTGGCTACAAGGTGGTGGCCGTGTCGTCGCTGCTGATCACGACGGTCAGCGTGCTGGTTTGGGTTCACCATATGTACGCCAGCAACACACCAGGCTGGATGCGGATGCTGTTTATGGCAACAACCATGCTAGTGGCAGTGCCAACCGGGATTAAGGTGTTTGCCTGGGTCGCCACGATCTGGAAGGGTAAGCTGCGGCTGGACACCCCCATGCTCTTTTGCTTGGGAGCGCTCATCATGTTTGTGTTCGCAGGAATTACAGGCGTAATGCTGGCTTCTGTACCGATTGACATTCATGTGAACAATACCTACTTTGTGGTAGGTCACTTTCACTACATCGTGTACGGCACGATTACGATGGGCATGTTTGCTGCCATCTATCACTGGTTCCCCAAGATGACCGGACGTATGTATTACGAGGGACTGGGTAAACTGCATTTTGCCCTGGCATTTATTGGGGTAAATCTGAACTTTTTCCCGATGCATCCGCTGGGCCTTCAGGGTATGGTGCGGCGTGTCTCCTCCTATGAGCCAGAGTATGCTTTTTGGAATGTGGTCGCTAGTATCGGGGCGTTCCTGCTGGGGATGTCTACGATTCCGTTCATTTTGAATATGGTGGGTGCTTGGGTGCAGGGCAAGCCTGCGCCAGACAACCCCTGGCGGGCGATCGGGCTGGAATGGCTGGTGTCGTCGCCGCCCCCGGTTGAGAACTTTGAGGAACTGCCCATTGTTGTGTCTGGGCCCTACGGCTATGGCAAGTCTGATCCGCTCGTGGAAAACGCCGCTGCTCTTAAAGAGGGCTAGGCTGGGCTGCGTGGACTAGCCTACTTGCTGACTCACCCTGGCTCATTCGCCGATTGTTCATTCTCTAACCCCTTACCCGCCTATGGATAGCTCTATCTCAACCGAAAAATTGGACGGGGCGATCGCCCCTCACACCGCCCACGCCCACGAAGAAGACCATGCAGGCAACAGCATGTTTGGCTTCATCATCTTCCTGCTTTCGGAAAGCGTAATTTTCCTCAGCTTTTTTGCGGGCTACATCCTGGTGAAAACAACTACCCCCAACTGGCTGCCCGAAGGCGTTTCGGGGCTAGAGGTCTCAAAGCCTGCCATCAATACCGTTGTGCTGGTGGCCAGCAGCTTTGTCGCCTACTTCGCCGAGCGAGCGCTGAAAAAAGAGAATCTGCTGGTGTTTCGGCTGCTGTGGCTGCTGACGATGGCGATGGGTGCATACTTCCTGGTAGGGCAGGCGATCGAGTGGAGCGAACTGGAGTTTGGCTTTTCCGATGGCGTGTTTGGCGGGCTGTTTTACCTGCTGACGGGCTTCCACGGGCTGCACGTTCTCACGGGCATCTTACTGATGGGGATTATGCTGTTCAAGTCCTTTGTGCCTAATAACTATGCTGGAGGGCACACGGGCGTAGACGCAACCTCGCTGTTCTGGCATTTTGTGGATGTGATCTGGATTATCTTATTCATTCTGATCTACATCTGGCAGTAATGTTTAGGTAATGTTTCGGTGATGTTTTTGTTTTAGAGACGGGCGCGAATAGAGCAGGTAGGGATTTAGGTGGGGATTAAAGTACGCATCGCGAATCAATTGAGCAGTCCATTCCGCTATCAACGGGGCGACGAGGAGTAAGGCATGATTATCGACGACGTGCATTATGACGTAATTATTGTGGGAACAGGGGCGGGCGGCGGCACGCTGGCCCGAAAACTCGCACCCACAGGTAAGAAAATTCTGATTCTGGAACGCGGCGAAGTGATGCCGCTGGAGGAACAGAACCGCAGCAACGTCGATATTTTCAAAAAGGAACTCTATCACGCGCCGGAGCAGTGGTTTGACATTGCGGGGGAACCCTTTGCGCCCCAGACAAAATATGCCGTCGGCGGCAACACCAAAATCTACGGCGCTGCTTTACTGCGAATGCGAGAGCGTGACTTTGAAATGGTGACGCATCACGAGGGCGTATCGCCAGAATGGTGCGTGAAATACGCTGACTTTGAACCGTACTACACCGAAGCCGAGAACCTCTATCAGGTGCATGGAACCGTGGGAGCCGATCCCACCGAGCCGCCTCACAGCGCCGACTATCCCTATCCCGCCGTAGGGCACGATCCGCAGATGGAGGAAGTGATTGGGGCGATCGCCGCTCAGTCCCTCCATCCTGCCTCGCTGCCAATGGCGCTGACCCGCCAGACCGACGACCCCACCAACGACTCCGAAGTCAGCGGCATCAATCCCGCCCTTCAGCATCCCAACGTCACCCTGAAAACGAGCGCAACGGTCACCTCGCTGCATACCAATCCCTCTGGCAAAGAAGTAAAAGCGGTTGAAGCTGAAATCGGCGGGCAGCCCTACCTATTTTTGGGCGACATTATCGTGCTGGCCTGCGGTGCGATTAATACAGCGGCAGTGCTGCTGCGGTCATGCAGCGAAGCCTGTTCGCAAGGGCTGGCCAATAGCTCCGGGCTGGTGGGGCGCAACCTAATGAAGCATCGGCTATCGTCGGTGGTGCAACTTTCCAAGCCCAACAGCGGCAAGTTTCAGCGCAGCGTCTACGTCAACGATTTTTACTGGGGCGAAGAAGGATTTGACTACCCAATGGGGCACATTTACAACACGGGCGGCCTGCTGCAAGACATTATCTTCGCAGAGTCGCCACCTGTGCTGTCGGTGCTGGCCAAGATGATGCCGGGGTTTGGGCTACAACAGATGGCGACCCGCTCGATTGGCTGGTGGGTGCAGAGCGAAGACCTGCCCAGCGCCGACAACCGCGTGCGCGTAGACAGCAAAAAGCTTTACGTCGAGTATACGCCGAACAACACCGAACCCCATGAGCGTCTCGTTTATCGCTGGACAGAGGTGTTGAAAACGGCGGAAAAAGGCATGGACAAATCGCTACTCCAGATGAGCGGCCGCCATCCCAGCGGGGAAATGCCGCTGTCAGTGGTGGCTAACGCCTGCGGCACCTGTCGCTTTGGGGAAGATCCGGCGACTTCGGTTCTCAATCCCGACTGTCGCGCCCACGATGTCGATAATCTCTACATTGTAGACAGCAGCTTCTTCCCGTCGATTTCCGCCACTAGTCCGGCGCTGACGATTATGGCCAACGCGCTGCGGGTGGGCGATCACTTGATCGAGCGCCTAAAGTAAGCGCCTGCGCCTAAAATAATCGCCTAAAATAATCGAGCGAGTAAAGTGGCTTCCGGCCAAAGCTGGTGACAGGACTCGAACCTGCGACCGGCTGATTACAAATCAGCAGCTCTACCAACTGAGCTACACCAGCGATCGCCCTACATCATAACATTGCCGTTTGGCAGTTGGGGCAGATTTTTAGGCAGGGCCCATCAGGTCAGCCAGTCGAGAAACGTGTTAGCCAGGATGGCAGCTTGCGTGCGATCGCGCAATTCCAGGCGGTTCAGAATATTGGTGACGTGGTTTTTGACCGTGCCCTCCGAAATGTAAAGCGCCTGGGCAATTTCGCGGTTGCTGGCTCCCTGAGCAACGAGAACCAGCACCTCGCGCTCGCGGGGAGTGAGGCTGGAGAATCCGTCGGGCGGGGCAAGGGCGGGCGTGGGCGACGGCGCAACCCGGGCCAGCAGCTTCGGCAAAATGCCAGGGCTGATCTGGGTATAGCCTTTGTGGGCGGCGCGAATAGCTTCGGCCAGGTCTTCGGAGGGCGTGTCTTTGAGTAAGTAACCCGTTGCGCCCTTTTGCAGCGCGGCAGTGACGTATTCCTGATCATCGAACGTGGTGAGAATCAGGACTTTGGTGCTGGGAAACTGACGGGCGATCGCCTCCGTTGCCGCCACGCCATCCATCACAGGCATCCGAATGTCCATCAGCACCAAGTCAGGATGCAGTTGTTCAACCTGCTGCACCGCAACCTGACCATTTTCTGCCTCACCGATGATCTGCAAATCAGCTTCCAGTTCAAGCAGCGCTTTCATACCCTGACGAATCAAATGCTGATCATCTGCCAGAACGATCCGAATCATGGGACGATCCTCTCTAGCGGAATGTGAACCGTAATGGTGCAGCCCTGGCCTGGAGAGGTTTGCAGGTCAAAGATGCCACCCAGCGACTCGGCCCGTTCGCGCATACTCTGTAGCCCAAAGCCCGTGCGATTTTGAGCCGGGTCAAAACCCACGCCATCATCCTGAATCAGCAGGTGCAGCGTCGCGGCCGTATCCTGCAAATCCAGCAAAATTTGCGAGGGCCGGGCGTATTTGCAGATATTGGTAAACGCCTCTTGCACAATGCGATAGAGGCTGGTGGAGAGATCTGGGGGCAGGGGGGCATCGAGGTGAATTTGGCAAATGGGTGCGACCCCTGTGACCTGTTCGACATTGCGGGCGAGGAGGGCGATCGCCGCTTCTAGAGACTGCTCCTGCAAGGGATCGGCCCGCATCGTCGCCACAGACTGCCGCACGTCCTGAAGCGCCGTAGAACCCAGCACTTTCGCCTCTTTCAAAAACTGATGCGCCCGCTGCGGGTCGCTCTGCCACAGTTTTAGTGCGCCTTCCACTTGCAGGTTCAACGCCGTCAGCGAGTGCCCCAGCGAGTCATGGATTTCGCGGGCGATACGGCTGCGCTCTTGGGCCATGGCCAGCTTTTCCACCCGCAGCGCATAGTTTCGCAATTGGGCATTGGCGGCCGTGAGCTTTTCGCGGCTTTGGCGCTCCGTCAGCAGCGCATCCACCAGCAGCAGCAAAAAGACCAGCGTCAGCCCCAGCAGCAGCGCCGAGCTATAGGCAAAGCTCCAGGCGGGCAGCCCTCGTGGGCGATCGCGCCAGTTGATCGGAATTCGATCCGCCAGTTCCCGCAAACGCTGCGTCAAAATCGCCAGAAACAGCCCGTAGGCAATGCCCGTCGTCATCAGGCGGCCCGGCAGCGCAAAGATGAGGCAACTCCTCAGCGCAAACACCACGACGAGAAATGAAAACAGCCGCATTTCCCGCAGATCGCCCGCCGTTGCCAGCAAAATCAGCATTCCCTCCAGCAGCACAAACCCGATGCGCGTGGCCATCTGCCCCGTAGGCAGCCGCAGCCCCATCAGCCCAAAGCCTACAATGCAGGCAATATCCAGCGGCGACACCCAGCTAAAGGGCGGCTCTGGGCTAACCCCCCGTGGCATCCTTGGCCCCGGAAACAGCGGCCCCACCAGTTCGCTCAAAAAGGCGATCGCCAGTAGACTCCATTCCAGGTACAGCAGCAGTCGCAGGGGGTGGTTGGCAGGGCGGATCGGGCGGGGTTCGGCGGGAGGCATGGGGAAGAGGGAAGAATGAAGAGGGAAGAACGAAGAAGGAAGAACGAAGAGGGGAGGGGGATGATGGGATGATGGGATGGTCTGGTTGGACATCTCTACTCTACTCTTCCCGTTGCGCTAACGCCCTCTCTTCCTCTCGCTGCATGGACTTCCGCAATCTCAACACTCTCTGGGCTTCTGTGCTAACTGAAACGCTGGTGCGACTGGGATTGCGGGTGGCGGTGGTGTGTCCGGGGTCGCGGTCGGCTCCGCTGGCGATCGCCCTTGCCCAGCAGTCGGGTCTGGAGGCGATTCCGGTGCTGGACGAGCGATCGGCTGCCTTTTTTGCCTTGGGTCTGGCAAAGCAAACCGGACGACCGGTGGCCCTAGTCTGCACGTCGGGCACGGCGGGCGCAAACTTTTATCCAGCGGTGATCGAAGCCCGCGAAAGCCGCGTGCCGCTGCTGGTGTTGACGGCAGATCGTCCGCCGGAACTGCGCGACTGCAACGCGGGGCAGACGGTTGATCAGCAAAAGCTTTTCGGCAGCTTTGTGAACTGGTATCACGAAGTCGCCACGCCTACTGCGGAGGTTTCCCAACTGGCCTACCTGCGCCAAACTGTGATTCACGCCTGGGAGCGTACCCAGCGACCTGTTGCAGGCGCGGTGCATCTCAACCTGCCTTTCCGCGACCCGCTAGCCCCCGTGCCCCAGCCAGCAGTATTGGCGCTTAGGGAATCCCTGGATGAAGCCCGTTTCTTTGCCAATGTCGGCTGGGATGACGGAACGCCGGAGCCGTGGCGTAGCCCAGACTGGGGGCGATCGCTCTCTTCTATTCCCTCTCGCGGCATTATCATCGCAGGCATTGCCCAATTCCCCAGTGCGGCTGCGGCCCGGGCCCACTGTCGGGCGATCGCCCAGCTTTCCTCCTGTCTGGGGTTTCCGGTGCTGGCGGAGGGGCTGTCGCCGCTGCGAAACTATGCCCGCCTCAACCCGTATCTGGTGTCGAGCTATGACACGCTGCTGCGCGATCCTAACCTGGCGACGGAGCTTGCGCCGGAGGGGGTGCTTCGGATTGGCGAAATGCCCACCAGCAAGGAGTTGCGAAGCTGGCTGGAGCGCACTCAGCCGCAGCAGTGGGTGGTAGACGGGGGCGATCGCAACCTTGATCCGCTGCACCTGCGGACGGTTCATCTGCGCTGCTCCGTTCAGCACCTCGTTCAACATCTGGCCGCGTCGCTGCCCAGCCCCCCCGCGCCGCCGACGGATTACCTGAAGCGCTGGTTGCAGGCAGAGACGGACTGCTGGCAGCAGCAGCGACACACCCTGCGATCGCTCGACTCGCTGATCGAAGCCAAGACCGCCTGGGTGTTGTCGCAATGCTTGCCGCCGGAAACGCCGCTGGTCATCGCCAACAGCACGGCCGTCCGCTATGTCGAGTGGTTTTGGGAACCGGGCGATCGCGCCATTCAGCCCTTCTGCAATCGCGGCGCAAACGGCATCGACGGCACGCTTTCGACCGCTCTTGGCATCGCCCACGGCAACCAGCCCAGCGTTTTGCTAACGGGCGACCTGGCGCTGCTGCACGACACCAACGGCTTTTTGCTGCGGCCCCGCCTGCGTGGCCACCTCACCATTGTCCTGATCAACAATCGCGGCGGCGGCATTTTCGAGAACCTGCCCATTGCCCAGTTCGAGCCGCCGTTCGAGGAATTTTTTGCCACACCGCAGCCCGTGGAATTTGCCCCACTCTGCGCCACCTACGGCATCGCCCACGAACTCGTCCACACCTGGGAGCAGCTTGCCCAGGCGCTCAAGGTGCTGCCTAGCGAGGGGATACGGGTGCTGGAACTCCAGTGCGATCGCAAGCTCAATGCCCGCTGGCTGGCTCAGCGTACCCCGCGCTAGGCAGACCGGGCGTTAAAACGCTTCTCCTAAGCGCTTCTTCTAAACGCCTCTCTTAAACGCTTCTTCTAAACGCCTTTCCCAAAACGCCCTCATCAAGGCTTTGCCTGACTCAGCATCTTGCGAATTTCGTCGTTTAGCTCACGAAAGACGTGCCGTGGACTCACTTCATCCAGCATTTCCACAATGCGCTGCGTCTGTGCGTCGGTCAGCGATGGGTTACCCGTCAGCGATTCTAGCTTGACCTTCAGAATGCGATCGCGAATCTCGCTTTCCGAAGCCCCATTGGCCACCATATCCGCCACAATCTTGCTGGACTTGGCAAACTGAATGAAGTCCTTGTTCAGCAGGTCATAGGACAGTTCACCCTTCTTGTTTGTGTAGGCCTTGACGATGGCTTCATACTCGGCGCTGTCTACCGTTGCTACTTCTTCGGGCGAGGCCTCTTCGTCTTCAGGCTCTTCTCGCACGCCGCTCAGCTTGACCGGGCCCCGACGAGAGTAGGGCATTCCTGCCGTCAGTTCCATCGCCTCCCGAAAGGCTTCCATCGGAAAGGTTTCGAGGTTAATATTGGCGGCCGGTTCTGGCTCAGCAGTGCGGCGGTTGATGGTTGC
This sequence comes from Thermoleptolyngbya oregonensis NK1-22, assembly GCF_032705245.1. Lineage (GTDB taxonomy): Bacteria > Cyanobacteriota > Cyanobacteriia > Elainellales > Elainellaceae > Thermoleptolyngbya > Thermoleptolyngbya sichuanensis. Next base: position 3,192,347 of record NZ_CP053540.1, on the reverse strand, counting down.
CAGACCAGGCTGGGCATTGTCATAGCGCAAAATCACAATGCCTGCCTTGCCATCTCTCAGCTTTTGGCGATAGGCAGCGGCTTCAATCGTGGAAAGTTCAACAATTTTTGTTCTGATCATGAGTCAGACCTTGTACTGGATGACCAAACGGAATCTGGAGTCACCTTACCACTCAATTGACAAGGTTCTGGAAGTGCGCCCCGACACATTCTGCAAAAGTAGAAAAGTTGCAGATGCCGATTCACAGCATAGATTCACAGCACAGATTCACAGCATCGAGCGCAGCCTTAGCTTCCAAGGCTGATAAAGCTAACCGCAAAGACTGGAAAACTGGGGCGCTAGGATTCGAACCTAGGAATGGCGGGACCAAAACCCGCTGCCTTACCGCTTGGCGACGCCCCAATGGGGATGGCAGGACGTAGACACTCTTTCGTTTCCGTCACAGCCTCATCATTCTAACCAATGGTTCTGCAATTTCGCAAGATTTTTGGAAACAGACTTTTGGCAGAGCTGGAAACCCTTTGACCCGCAGCCCCAAAGTCCCCAGCTCCTGTCCCCACCTCCTGTCCCCAAATCTGCGCGATTCAGTGTTGCGTTTTGGGGCGGGCGCATTATCGTTATGAATACTACCCGCAACAAAAATCCGTCCGCGTCCACCATCCATCTGGCATCCATCTGGCTCTAGGGTGAACCTTGCTCTCGTATCGTCATGTCGCAAACCTACGAACATTTGCTGGCTGAAAAGAACCTGTTAGACCAAGCGCGGCAGGGAAGTGCGGAGGCGATCGCCACCTTGCTCAACCGTAGCCTCAATCCCAGAGGCATTACGGCAATGGCCCGGCTGGAGCAAGACACGCTGCATGTTCTCGTGGAAGCCGTGCCCGCGCCGCCGCCAGATCTTGCGTCATTTGTTCATCAGGGCATTGCGGGGCTGGGCATGGCCACCGCCAATACGCTCAAGGTTTACGGCCGGCAGCGCGGCATCAGCCAAATCGGATGGCAGCAGGCGTTTAGTCTGGCGACCCCTTCTGGCTTGGGCGGCGTGTCTACGGTGATGCAGGGAACCCAGGCGGGAAATGGGCTGCCTGTGACCGAGTTTGAACTGGGGGCGGGCGGACAGCAGGTGATTGCGGGCGATCGCCGCTTGCAGATGACTCCGCATGGTGCGGTGGTGACGCTCTTGCCGCAGCCCTCAGCGCCCTCGCTGCGATCGCGCACCCTGCCCAGCCCCGAAGCGGCCTGCCCGCCAATGCCCTACCTGGTGGGGCGCGAAAAGGAATTGGACGGGGCGATCGCCGCGCTGGAACAATCCGTGCCCGTCGAGTTTTATGGCGAGTCGGGGCTGGGCAAAAGCGCCCTGGCCCGCGCCCTGGCCCACCAGCCCTCGGTTTTGGGGCTGGCTGCTGAGGGGCTGGTCTACCGGGTCGTCGGCGAGCAGCCCGTCGAGGATCTCTACCAGAGCCTATTTGAAGATTTTTTTGAAATTGACGAAGCCATTCCCCACAAGCTGAGCGAGGAAGAGGTGCAGTATGCCCTGCGCCAGAAGCGGGCGCTGGTGGTGCTGGACGATGTGCGCCTGCCGCCCAACGTGCTGGAACGAATGACGCGCAACCTGACTACGCTGGGCCTGATTGTCACGGCTTCAGAGCGCCATCTGTGGAACGATAGCCACAGTCTGCCGCTGAGCGGATTGCCCCAGAGCGAAGCGGTGAATCTGCTAGAGCGCTATCTGAACGATCCCCTCACGCCGGAGCAGCGATCCAGCGCAGAACAGCTTTGCACGTTGTTGTATGGGCATCCGCAGCGGATTTTGCAGGCGGCAATGCTGGTGCGCGATGGCCATTTGTCTCTGCTGGCAATGATCGAGCAGTTGCAATCGGGGGCGACGCTAGAAGTGCTGGTGCTGCGGGCGTGCGCCACCTTCCCGGATGCCGAGCGGCGCTGTCTGGCGGCGCTGGCGGTGTTGGGGGAAGTCCCCGTGCAGACCCACCACCTGGCCGGACTGACGGGCATGACCAATCCCCAGCCAATTGTGGCAACCCTGGTCAGCCGTGGCTTTTTGAGCAGTGACGGAGTGCGCCACACGCTGGCAGGAAATTTGCTGGCTCCCCTGCGGCAGTTCTGGAACCTGGAACAGTGGGTGCAGCCGGTGGTGCGCCATTTTCTGCACTGGGTTCAGCAGCAGGCTCCCATCAAAGGGGCGCTGTTGCCAGATTTGCCGCTGCTGATGCGGGTGGTAAACCTGGCCGCCGAAGCAGAACAGTGGAAAGAAGTCGTGCAGTTTGCCCGTGTGATGGACGGCCCGCTAGCGCTGGGGCGACGTTGGGGCGCGTGGGAGCAGGTGTGGGATGCGGGGCTGCGGGCGGCAGAACATTTGGGCAATTCCCAGGCGATCGCCCTGGCCCACCACCAGCTAGGCACCCGCGCCCTCTGCCTGGGCGACAGCTTTGCCGCGATTAACTATCTCAACCAGGCGCTGCGCCTGCGGGAAGCCGGGGGCAACGAAACCGCCGCCGCTGCCTCGCGCCACAACCTCAGCCTGCTGGTGGCTCCGATGCAGCACCTCCAGCCCCAGCCCCAGCAGCCGCCCCAGTATCAGCCCCCGCCGCAATATCCGCCCCAATCCCCACCCCAATATCCGCCGCAATCCCCGCCGCAATATCCAGGGCCCCAATATCCCTCGCAGATCCAGTCACCCCAGCCCCAACCGCCGCAATATCAAGCCCCAGAGCCGCAGCCCCAACTGCCGCCGCTGCCGGCCCAGCCTGCGCCCCATCCGCCCTACCAGCCGCCGCCGCCCATGCCGGGAACCTCCGACCCCGAAGCAGAGGCAGCCTCCTCGCGCTTTTCGCCGCTGCTGCTGGGAGGACTGGTGGCCTCGCTGCTGCTGGGGGCGCTGGCGGCCTGGCTGATGGTGCGCGATCGCCCGTCCTTCAGCGTCAATCCCAGCAGCCTCACCTTTTCCAACCAGACGATTCACACCAGCAGCCAGCCCCAAACCGTGACCCTGCAAAATACAGGCAGTCAGGCGCTACGGCTGGGACGGATTACACCCGTCGGGGCAAATCCAACGGATTTTCAAGTGGCGGAGCAATGCACCCGCGCCCCCCTGCCGCCGGCCCAGTCCTGTACGATCCAGGTCACGTTTACGCCCCAGGGCCAGGGCGATCGCATTGCGGATTTGGCCTTCAACGACATTACGGGCGTGACCCGCTACACCATTCCCCTACGCGGCAATAGCCCCAGTGCCATTGGCGGCAGCCCCAGCCCCGGCAGTCCGTCGCCCACGCCCCCGGTCAATCCTGATGTGGCGCTGCGGTTCAACCCCGGCACGCTGGACTTTGGCGAGTGGCAGGTCAATGCCCAAACCGGCCAGCGGACGATCGCCCTGGTCAACAACAGCGCCGTTCCCGTGACGATTCAACTGGTGCGGGCCGATGGGCAGGCTCGCAGCGACTTTTTAGTAAGCGAGCAGTGTACAGGCGGGCCCCTAGCTCCAGGACAAAGCTGCCCGATTTTTGTCGCCTTTCGCCCCACGGCCCCGGGCCAGCGCACGGCGAATATCAACGTGATCGACACCAGCAATCGCCCGTGGAACGTGCCGCTGACGGGCTACGGCGTGGCCACTGCGCCCCAAACGCCTACCCTCAGCATTACGCCCGGCCGGGTAGATTTTGGCGCTGTCACGGTTCGCAATACTAGCCGCGAAGAGCGCTTCTTTTTGCAAAGCACGGGGGGCGTGCCCATCCAGCTTCGCAATATCAGCATCGAAAGCCGGACGAGTGATTTTCGACTGACGCGCAACACCTGTCCCAGTGACTTGCCGCCGGGGGCCCGCTGCGAGGTGGGCGTGGTGTTTAGCCCAGAGGGGGAGGGCGATCGCCGCGCTGCCCTGCGGTTCGACAGCAACGACTTTCGAGGCACGGCCCGCGTCATGCTCATGGGTCAAGGTGTGCCGCCTGCGGTGCCTGCGCTGCGGGTCAACCCGCTATCCATTGACTTTGGCAGCATCGAGCTAGAGCGGGCCAGCGCCCCCCGCGCCGTCACTATTAGCAATATGGGCACCGCACCGCTGCTATTGGGCGATATCCGGGTCAATGGCAACCCAGACTTTGTGAGCGATCGCAACTCCTCCATTGGCGCAGAGTGTTCCAACCTCTCGCTGCGGCCGGGGCAAAGCTGCGGCTTTAACGTCGTCTTTATTCCGCAGGTAGAAGGGTCGCGCAACGCCAACATTGTGATTCCGACGAATACTGGCTCCACCTCTGTCGCACTGCGGGGCAACGGCTCGGTGCAGCGCTTCCCCACCCTCAGCATCCAGCCCACCAGCATCGATTTTGACAATCAGACCATCGGCAACATGAGTGCGCCCCGCTCTGTGACCCTGCGAAACAGCGGCAATGCGCCCCTAATCTTGGGAAATCTGGGGCTGAGCGGGGAAAACCCGTTTGACTTTTCCACCTCGAACGACAGCAACTTTGCGATTAGCTGCACCAACGTAACGCTGGCTCCGGGTGAGGTTTGCACCGTCCAGATAATGTTCAACCCAACGGAGCCGGGATATCGTACGGCCCAGTTGGTGATTCCCCACAACGCCCCCAACAGCCCTGGTCGGGTCAGGGTCGGCGGCGTGGGGCAGGCCGCGATTACGCCGCTCCCAGAACCGCTCCCCGATCCGCAGCCTGAACCACCTGGCCCGCCCCTCCGACCGCTGCCTGTGCCCCTGCCACAGCCCTTTAACCCGCTGTCGCGCTAGTTCGATTGCGTGCTTTGGCGGAGCGCTTGGATGGTAGACCGGTTGTAGACCTCTTTAACCCGCTGTCGCGCTAGTTCGATTGCGTGACCACCGGGCGATCGCCCCAAGCAGGACTGCGATCGCCCCAGCCCGCATCAGGTGATCACCGTCGGCTTGTCCATGCCCGTGTATTCCTTGATCTGGGCAATCTCTTCGGCGATCGCAATCAGGTCGCCCAGCGCCACCTGCGGATCGAGGGTGTGTTTGGCGATGTTGGGTTCATAGCTTTCCAGATAGAGCCGCAGCGTTGCGCCCTTGGTGCCCGTGCCCGACAGCCGCAGGATCAGGCGAGACCCATCCGTAAAGCCAATACGAATGCCCTGGTTTTGGCTAACGCTGCCGTCTACCGGGTCGGTATAGCTAAAGTTGTCGGCATATTCGACCGTGTAGGAGCCGAAGGTTTTTCCGGGCAGCGTTGGCATTTGCGCCTGGACGTGATCGACTAATGCCTTAGCGCGATCGCTCGCCACCTCTTCATAGTCATGCCGCGAGTAGAAGTTGCGCCCAAACATCTGCCAGTGTTCCCGCACGATCTGCTCTACGGGCTGTTGCCGCACTGCCAAAATATTCAGCCAAAACAGCACCGCCCAGATGCCATCCTTTTCGCGGATATGGTTCGACCCCGTGCCAAAGCTCTCTTCGCCGCATAGCGTCGCCTTGCCCGCATCCAGCAAATTGCCAAAAAACTTCCAGCCCGTCGGCGTTTCATAGCAACCAATCCCCAATCGCTGGGCCACCCGATCCGCCGCTGCGCTAGTGGGCATCGAGCGGGCCACCCCTGCCAGCCCGTCCTTATAGCCGGGAACCAAGTGCGCGTTTGCCGCCAGCAGTGCCAAGCTGTCGCTGGGGTTGACGAAGAAATTGCGCCCCAAAATCATGTTGCGATCGCCATCCCCGTCAAACGCCGCCCCAAAATCCGGCGCGTCCTCTTTGAACATGATCTCCACCAGATCATGGGCATAGGTCAGGTTGGGGTCGGGATGGCCGCCGCCAAAATCCTCCAGGGGCGTGCCGCTGCGAACCGTGCCTGCGGGTGCGCCCAACTGCTGCTCAAAAATGGCATGGGCGTAGGGCCCGGTAACGGCGTGCATCGCGTCAATGCACAGGCGGAATGAGCCATTGGTCAGCAGCGCCCGAATCCGGTCAAAATCAAACAGCGACTCCATCAATTTCTGATAGTCGGCTACGGAGTCGATTACCTCGACTACCATGCCACCCAGCTTGCTTTCGCCCAGCGTGTCGATGTCTACATCGGGCGCATCCAGGAGTTTGTATTCCGTGATTTCTTTGGTTCGCGCGAAGATCGCCTCAGTCACCTTTTCCGGCGCGGGCCCGCCGTTTTCGATGTTGTATTTCACGCCAAAGTCGCCATTGGGGCCGCCAGGATTGTGGCTAGCAGAGAGAATAATGCCACCAAAGGCCTTGTATTTGCGAATCACGCAAGAGGTGGCAGGCGTAGAGAGAATGCCGTGGTGCCCCACCTTCACGCGGCCCCAGCCACTGGCCGCCGCCATTTTCAGAATCAGTTGGACTGCTTCGCGGTTGTAATAGCGACCGTCGCCGCCCAGCACCAGGGTTTGCCCCTGATAGCCGTCCAGACTGTCAAAAATCGACTGGATGAAGTTTGCGAGATAGTTGGGCTGTTGGAAGGTGGGAACAGACTTCCGCAGCCCCGAAGTTCCGGGCTTCTGATCGGCGAAGGGCTGCGTGGAAATGGTTTGAATATTCATCGACAATCCTCTCGGTTAAGCAAGTTCATGCGCTGACCAGCGGTTGGGTGATCTCGTTTGGACAGGGCCGCCCCTGCTCAAAGTCGTCTAGGTTGTCCAGGGTGGTTTCGGCAATATCCCTAAGCGCATCTTCAGTGAAAAAGGCCTGGTGTCCGGTCACGATGACGTTGGGAAACGTAACCAGCCGCTCGAAAACATCATCTTGAATAATCTCATTGGACAAATCTTCAAAAAACAGATCCGCCTCCTGTTCGTACACATCGAGGCCCAGTGCCCCAATGATTTTACCCTTGAGTGCATCAATTACCGCTTCCGTGTCGATTAGCCCGCCCCGACTGGTGTTGATCAGCATCACCCCGCGCTTCATCTGGTCGATGGTGTCGGCGTTAATCAGGTGGCGGGTTTCGGGCGTGAGGGGGCAGTGCAGCGAGATAATGTCGGCGTTTTCAAATAGCTCTGGCAGTTCCACATACTGAGCCGCACCCAGCGCCGTAAACTGGGGGTTTACCCGGTGGTCATAGCCCAAAAGCTGACAGCCAAAGCCATGCATGATCTGGGCAAAGATCAGACCAATTTTGCCCGTGCCGATGATGCCAACGGTGCGGCCGCGCAGGTCAAACCCCATCAGTCCTTCCAGGCTGAAATTTCCGTCGCGGGTGCGGCTGTAGGCTCGATGAATCTTGCGGTTGAGCGCCAGCACCAGCCCCACAGCAAACTCTGCCACCGAAAAGGGCGAATAGGCAGCGACGCGGGCAACCGTGATCCCCAGTTCCGCTGCGGTTTTGAGGTCTACGTTGTTATAGCCTGTGCAGCGCAGCGCGATGAAGCGAGTGCCTCCAGCGGCGATCGCCCTCAGCGTGGCCGCATCCAACTGGTCGTTCACAAATACACACACTGCTGGAAACCCCACCGCCAGCACCGCCGTGCGGGCATTCAGCGATTCTTCAATGAACACCAGCTCATGGCCCCGGGTGGCACCGAGGCTTTCCAGAATTTCGCGGTCGTAAGCCTTGGCGCTAAACACTCCCACTCTCATGCCAGTTCCTCGCAAATACCCAGCGTGCGATCACTGATCTAGCACCACTTTATGGGTCACTTCGCCGTGTTCATCAATGTCGTACACAATCGGCACGGCGGTTCCCAGTTCCAGCTTGGCTACTTCTTCGCCCGACAGCTTATCCAGCTTCATAATGATGGAGCGCAGCGAGTTGCCGTGGGCGGCGATCAGCACGTTTTTGCCTTGCAGCAGGTAGGGCAGAATGGTTTCGTTGAAATAGGGCAAGACGCGGGCCTGCGTGTCTTCCAGGCTCTCGCCACCAGGGGGCGCAATGTCGTAGGAACGTCGCCAGATTTGCACCTGATCGGCTCCGTATTCTGCGGCGGTCTGGGCCTTATTCAGCCCTTGCAGGTTGCCATAGTAGCGCTCGTCTAGGGCTGCGTTGGTGAAAATGGGCAGCACTTCGTCTGGATTGTCGTAGTTATCCAGACCTTTCCAGTCGGGGTCGTCATCGTCGTGCTGAATGATGGGAATCTTGCCGCCGCAGATGTCGTCGCACTCGGTCAAAATGCAGACTGCGGTTTCAATCGCCCGAATCAGCTTGCTAGTAAACACCACATCTACGCGATATTCCCGCAGCTTGGTCGAGGCAATCGTTGCTTCGGCGCGGCCCCGTTCGCTCAGCGGCACGTCTACCCAGCCAGTGAACTTATTGACCGCATTCCAGAGGCTCTGTCCATGCCGGGTCAGAATTAATTTTGCCATAGGGTTTAGAGAAGCGTTAGACGCTCTGAAATCAGGTGAAGTTAACGGTGAAATTAAAGATGAAACCAAAGGTTTTTTGCAGCTTGAAACCGAAATCTGGCGCTACCCAGCAGCAAAGGTTCCGATGGTGTGAATTTTGAGGAAATTGGTGCCGCCCGTCACCTTCATCGGGATGCCGCCCACCACCAAGATGCGATCGCCCACCGAAGCCATCCCCCGCTCCAGCAGGCATTCCTCCGCCTGCCGCAGCACCGCCTCAAACTCGGTCGTTTCCTCTTGCAGCAGCACCGGCCTCACGCCCCACACTAGGTTCAGCCGATGGTACACGTCGATATTCGGGGTCAGCGCCACCACAGGAGCCGTCGGCCGCTCCTTCGAGGCCAGCTTTGCCGTATAGCCTGTATTGGTAAACGCCACAATGCACTGGAGCGGCAAAAATTGGTCGATGGCGTTCAGCGCTTCGCTAATGGCGTGGGCTTCGTCTTCTTTGGAGGGGGGGTAGTTGACGAAGTGATAGTCGCGCTCCACCTCGCGGGCAATGCGCGTCATCATCTGCACCGCCTCCACCGGATAGGCCCCCATCGCCGACTCGCCCGACAGCATCACCGCGTCTGTGCCGTCCAGAATGGCGTTGGCCACGTCGCTGGCCTCGGCGCGAGTCGGGCGCGGATTTTGGATCATGCTCTCCAGCATTTGCGTCGCCGTGATCACCGGAATCCCCAGTTCGTTGCAGCGGCGAATGATGCGCTTCTGCGTTAGGGGCACTTGTTCTGGCGGCAGCTCCACGCCCATGTCGCCCCGCGCCACCATAATCGCGTCGCAGGCGCAGAGAATGTCTTCCAGATTTTCAATAGCCTGGGGCTTTTCTAGCTTGGCCAGCACGGGCACATCGGCATGGCCCTTAGAAGCCAGCAAATTCTTGAGCGATCGCACGTCATCGCCCCGCCGCACAAAGCTCAGCGAAATCCAGTGGACATTTTGCGACAGCCCAAACTCCACATCCTGAATATCCTTGTCCGTCATCGACGGCAGTTTCAGGTTAAGGCTGGGCAGATTCACGCCCTTGCGGCTTTTCAGCAGCCCGCCCTTGACCACACGGCAGCGCACCTCGCGGCCCACCACTTCCTCCACCCGCAATTCCAGCAAGCCATCATCCATCAGCACTTGCGTCCCTGGCGTTGCTTCCTCCCACAGGTGCGGATAGTCAATCGAGACGGTGTTGGGCTGTCCGTCGAGGGCATCGTCTGGCACCAGAATCAGCGGTGCGCCCTCCTCTAGGGGAATGCCCCCATTCGGCATTTGCCCAACGCGAATTTTTGGCCCTTGCAGGTCTTGCAGCAGCGTAATCGGCGTATCGAGTTCTGCCTCGACCGCCCGAATCATTTCAATCGTCTTGGCGTGATCTTCGTAGGAACCGTGAGAAAAATTGAGGCGGGCTACGCTCATGCCCGCATTCACCATCTTTTTGAGGATTTCGGGCGAGCGGCTGGCAGGGCCAATTGTAGCGACAACTTTGGTGCGGGGGGTGAGGAGTTTCATAGCGGCAGTGGCAGGGTGAAGGTTGCTAAAGGCTGCTGACAGAATCCAACAAGCGAACCATCGACGAATTAGCGCACCGGGTCATGTAGGAATTTGGCTATGAACCTACCGCACAATCCTGAATGCTGTTTGATAACTGGATAACAGCAGCCCAAAAATCCCTAAATTGGTGTTGAGCGCAACAGTTCTTTTGGCCACTGCTGCATCGCCCGCTGAAACGCCAACGGATTGCCCAACCCCTGCGCCAGAATCAGCGATCCCTGGATGGCGATCGCCCGTTCTAGCTCACCCTATCCATCTACCCCATCAAAGGAGGGCCCTATGCCACGCAAATTTGGGGAATATGATTACTTTGCCCCCGCTGAACAAGCTATCTTATTTTACATCGAAGCGATTAGTGACAATTGCTCCTTAGCATACTCCACAGTATTCTGCACAGAGGGTTGCAGCGTTGAAGCGTTGATGACTCCGTTGCGCGATCGCATTTCAGCGCTGGTACAGCAGCTTGCATAGGCAGCGGATAACGCCTTTGGTCGCCAGTGAATGAATTCCTTCCTCGGTGAACTATAGGCTCGTTAGACTCGTTGAGCCAAATTATTGAGCCAGATTATTGAGCCAACGCTCGGCTTTCAATGCATTTGTACTGATTCCTACTTGCAAAGATCTTGCCAAGATCATAAAGTCTGCTAAGCGTAGCGCGATCGCCCTACGAACTTGGGGCGATCGCGCTGTTGACTGTTATTCCGCCCAAAGATTTTGTAGTTTAGCTCACAGAATTCCGTCTAAACCCGGTCGCAATGCTACATCCAAGATCAGGGGAATCCCGCCCCAGTGGGTAATTGCCGCCCAAAAAGCAGGGATTACCGACTAGCTGTGCTAAAATTGCAATGTAAAACATTAAGTGCGCTACCCATTTGCGTTACTGTTTTTTAGTTGCAGTTTTTTTTGACTTAGGATTTTTTAATTTAGGTTGCATTCAAGCTATTGCACTTGACTCACAACATTCCTCTAGTAGGGGATTTTCAGACTCATTCACCTAGCCTCAGCTTCTAAAGATAAGTTTCACTTTTTAAAGGCCTACTTTTGAACTGAGCCGAGCAAGGTTCATCCGCTGTCCCTTTGTACGCCAGTGAGGATCATCGAGTGATCGCAATCACACCTCGTCCCAATGGGCGAAAGTGGGGTACTGTAAGTTTTGCGTCTACTTTGCATCTGGGTCCAGTCTTGGACTTGCTGCTGGCTGACATTCCGCCGCGCTGGAGAGCAGAGGTGCGCCTGGGACTTCAAGAAGCGCTAGTTAACGCTGCAAAACACGGCAATAATCTCGACCCAAACAAAACCATTCTGGTTGAGTTCTACATTGTCAATAACGAACACTGGTGGATTATTTCCGACCAAGGCTGCGGGTTTGACCCCGCAGGGCCATGCGGAGAGGATTGTGTCGGGCGATCGCCCCAAGAGCAGCGAGACTGCGGGCGCGGACTCTATATCCTCCACCAGATTTTTGACCAAGTACACTGGAACGCAGATGGCACAGAGCTTCGCCTTTGCAAGCAGGTTCGGAGCCGGGGGCGGTTGCCGCTCCTCTCTTAGTGGACGCTAGTGGGCGCTCTCTGCCCGAAGATAGGGCTTTGGGTTCCGCTTCTCCCAGGCGCGTAGGGCAGCTCGATGCACGTCGCACCAAGAAACTTGGCGATCGCGGGCAATTTTGGCACAATCTTCATACTCCGGCTGGACATTGAGCAGTTCTCCGCTAACGGGATGCTTCCCCAGCTTCATTGGGACTTCTCCAAATTCCGTCTCGACCGTCTGAATTTCTCGATCGAGAATGGTTCGCTGCTGCACTGACTCGCGAATACCCAGCGTCGTAGTTTCGCGAAACAGGACGGCTTTGCAAATTTCGGCCAAGTCAATTGGGCAAATCACCGTGATCAGCGTGCCTAGGCGCGATTTTTTCATGGTCACAGGCTGCGTAAACACGTCCAGCGCTCCTGCTGCCAGCAGAGATTCCAGCGTGTAGGCGATCGCCTGCGGGTTTGCATCGTCAATCTGCGTCTCCAGAACCGTCACCTGGGAATTGGCTCCTAGCTCAGCAGTGGACGCTACGGCTCTAGCAGACTGGGGTAAGGAAATCCCCGATGGAGCGGTGTGGGCCGCCTGTCGATAGGCCCAGCTACCCGCCCCCAGTTCAGAGGATTCTCCAATCCACAGCCGTAGAATATTGGGAATCGGCAGATCGCGCCCGCCCGCGCCCAGCCCCACGCGGGTCAGCGTCATCGGGGGCGGTGGGCCAAAGCTGGCTGCCAGGGTCGTGGCGATCGCCGCCCCGGTCGGGGTCACCAGTTCTCGCTCGATGCCATTGCTGTACACTGGCACCTGCCGCAGTTCCCACAGCTTCAGCACCGCAGGCGAAGGAACCGGGAGCCGTCCATGGGCGGCCCAGATTGTGCCACCGCCCGTTGGCATCGCCGAGCAATAAAGCTGCTCAATGCCCAGCCAGTCCAACCCCAAACAGGTTCCCACGATATCCACAATGGCATCTGTCGCTCCGACTTCGTGGAAGTGAACCGCCTCGATGGGGATGCCGTGAACCGCGCTTTCGGCGATCGCCAACTGCCGAAACACCGCCAAACTCCACGCTTCCGCCCGAGGCGACAATCCTGCTGCCAAGATCAACTGCTCGATGTCTGTCAGATGCCGCGTGCCTGCGTGATGGTGTGAGGCAAGAACATGAGACGGATGCTCAGAGTCACTAATTGCACCTGTGGTATTGTCTAAAGAATGGGGATAAGCAACCGGATGCTTGTGTGGATGCGGATGAAAATGACTTGCAGAATCATCGGAAAAATCAGACTCATGCGTATGACTATGACTCTGGTGAGAATGTAGATGAGAATGTGAATCCAAATACTTTCCTGAATACGGCTCAACCGTATTTTGATTAATACTTTGATTAGTTAAATCATCAGATAAATCATTAGAGTGAGGTTGAGTATAGGCACGCTGAAAGGTTGAATGAACATCAACTCCTGGCTCTCGATGAGCCAGCGCCTCTGGATCAGGCAAGGCGTTTAGATCCACATGCAGTTTTGTTGCCGATTGCCCGTTTCGCTGCACGGTTTCGACTCGTAGCGTATATTCATGGGAAATGCCCAATCGCCGAAGCTGCGTTTCCAAATACTCCAGCGGCAACCCTGCGTGAATCAGCGCCCCTAGGCACATATCTCCAGCAATACCCGTCGGGCAGTCTAGATACGCAATCTTGGTCATAGATGAGCCTTGGAGTTGAGAATTGGAGTTGAGAAATTGAAGTTGAGAAAGTTGATAGAACTAAACCGCTAGGCAGTGTCTTAAAACTTTCTAGGCCGTTGATTGCCTTGAGTCGATCCCCCTAAATCCCCCTTAATAAGGGGGACTTGCGGAGTGGTTCGGCTCGGTTCCCCCTTTTTAAGGGGGGCTAAGGGGGGATCGAAGGGTTTCAAAACACGCCCTAAGATAGCCCGTCCTCAACTAATCTACAGTAAATAACGGTCGGGTTCAGACCCTGAGATTTGCGGTATATCCTTCACGCAGTTATTCCTGAATAGGCACTTGCTTGCTCCGCTCCGCACTAAAATCGGCCGCGGGCATAATCGCTACGCCCACAGCCGATGGTCAATCGATTAGAAGATGAATCACACATTCCAAGCACAGGAATGATGCCGACCCAGAGATTACGGTTGTCCTGGCTGAACCGTGCCATTGGGATTCGCCATCGGATTAGTGTTCATCGAATCTGAGTTCATAGAATCTGGGTTCATAGAATCCGTCGAGCTTTCGGGTGCGCCCATCATCGGATCAAGAGACGGGTCAGCGCTCTGGGGAGGGGCCGTTTGGGGGGCAGTTTCAGGAATCGTCACGTTGACATCCGGGGGCGGAGCCTGCTGGATGTTTACATCGGGGGGTTGAACGTTCACCTCAGGGGGCTGCACGTTCACTTCGGGGGGAGCGGCAGGTTCGACCTGGGGCTGGGTATCGCTGCGCTGGGCCAGCGCGATAAATAAGGTGGTAAAGCCAGCGATCGCAGCCAGCATCAGGCCGAGAAACAGCCCCCCAGAGGTATTGGCATTGTCTCGCGCAATCTCGGCTTGGCGACGAGCTTCGTAAGCGTGAAGCTCGCGATCGCGCAATTCACGATTCTGCAATTCAGCGTTTTGCGTGTCCCGAATGCGGGTCTCGTTCTGCCGACTATAATCAGGGTTACTCATGGTTTATCACCTCAGCTCATCAAATGGGTTTTTCCCGGGATTTCAAACCGTTCCGAACCTTGCTTACCCGCCATGAGTCGGCTTATGACAGAAGCCTGTTCATCGCTGAACGCTTCCATTCCAAAACCAATCTCAAAACCATTTGGTAAAAGTTCCGAAACATTACACATTAAGGTAGCCGCCTGGTTGTATAAAGCGGCTCTACCGCAGGCCGGGAAGCTCTGTCGTTCTCAGGGCAGAAGTGGCGAAGACATCAGGCGTAGGGTCAGGCTTCGGGAGTCGCAGCCCCAGATGAAGCGCTGGAGGCGTTGCTGAAGGGTTGTGGCAGCGACTCTAGCTGAAAATATTGATAAAACTTGTCGGTGATTTGCAGCCAAGACGAGCGGCTATCGGCTTTGCGGCGCTTGCGGACAAACCCTAGCTCCACCAACTCCTGAACGTGCTGGTAGGCCCCTGATCCACGCAGTTCGACCAGATCCGAAAGCGTCAGTGGGCCGCGCAGGGCGATCGCCGCCAGTGTCCGCAGCGCGCCCACACCCAAATCCACAGGCACCAGCTTTTGCAGCAGCGGTTGATAGGCTTCTCGAAGCTGCAAACAATAGCCCTCTGGCGTTTCCACCACTTCTAGCGCTCCGTCGCGCTGGGCGTAGTCGGTCATTAGCTCAATCAGCCCTTCCTCGGCACTGGGGCGATCGCATCCGGCATATTCCGCAATCTTGGCCAGCGTCAGCGGCTGCCCTTTTAGATACAAAATGGCTTCAATTGTGCTGGACAGTCGGGACATAAATCGCGCAGGGCACCTACGAAATGTCGGGCAGGCTGGCAAAAAGCTGCTCTACAAGCTGAGCCGTTTTCGCATCGAGCTTTTGCCAGTCTACATCGCCTGTGTCGTCGAGCAAGCTTGTATCCACTTCGACTACTACGGTGTCGGACAGGCTCAGCACAGGACTGTAGTTGCGAAAGCAGATTTGATAGCACAACTGCCAGAGGTCGATATTGACCTGATGCGCCTGATGCTGGAGACACAGCACGTAGCCCGGATGGGGCTGGGGCAGACGCGACAGCGCTTCCTGGAGGTCTGGGGCTTCTTCTGGAGTGGCGGATGCCAGCCGATGCTGAAGCGCTAGCACCTGCTGCTGCGTCTCTTCGGATACGCCATCGGGCCAGATGGGGTCGTTGCGATAGGTGCTTTTCCAGGGCGACTGTTCCAGGGTTTTTCGCAAATTATCCAGCACCCGAATAAACACAGGCTGCATTAGCAGATTTGCCTGCTCCCAGGCGGCGCGACTGGCAAATTTGGGCTGGGTCATGGGAATCTGTCTGCGGGTCTTTGGAAAACCGTTTCAGGGGGTTATTTTCAGGGAGTTATTTTCAGGGAGTCATTTCGGCACAGGCGAATGAGCCTTGTTTATCTTCACACGAGTCTTATGGGGTTACACCCAAACTCTACAGTTCCTTTATGAAACAGCCCAGGCGATCGCCGTAGGATGAAGCTATCAACGGTGTTGCCTACGCAAATCCACTGAACTTCCTTTTCAGTTGCTCCGATAAAATCACTTAAGTTGAGTCGCTTAAGCTGAATCCTTTTTAGGATATTTCCTTTTTAGGATATTTAGGATGCGTTGGGTTTTGAACCTGGCTTTTGAGCTTGCTGAAGGGCTTTCAGGGTGCTTGCTTGCACAACGTTCATGGTTAGCTGAGAGGGTGCAGATAGACGTTGATCCTGAGTCGTCATGCTGTCTGCACTCTTTTTCTTGTCTTTTTTGCTGCTTTGAAAAAAGCGTCAG
Source organism: Thermoleptolyngbya oregonensis NK1-22 (assembly GCF_032705245.1). GTDB lineage: Bacteria > Cyanobacteriota > Cyanobacteriia > Elainellales > Elainellaceae > Thermoleptolyngbya > Thermoleptolyngbya sichuanensis. The sequence goes on along the minus strand of NZ_CP053540.1, from coordinate 3,176,487 downwards.
ACGTTCTACCGACTCTGGTTCCTGGCGTTCAAAACTCGATTCCGGTGTGGCATTAAGGTTAGGGCTTACGCACTTGCGATTAAGTTTTCTGGGCTTTAGACGATTTCTCGTGGGCGCAGCCCGCGAGAAATCGTCCAACTGCGTAACTCCTAAAGGTGCTGCCTTAAGAGGCGATCGCCCGAATCGTTGCAGCAGGCACAGTCGCAAAGTACTGTCGCCGAAATTGTTCTTCTTCAACCGCCGAGAGAAACGCCTCAATGGCCTGATTCACCTGGGCGGCTGTTGGTGACTGTGTAGACAAATCGGCTGGATGCCACTGAAATTGCAGCCCGTCGGGTAGGGCTGTGACCGTCATTCCCAGCGCCTGCAATGCCTGAATTCCGGCTCTCAGCGGGCGATCGCCCAGCCCCAGTTTTCGTAAAAGCTGCGATCGCGTTGCGACTTGCCCTGTGCGGCTAAGATACTTTGCCAGTCCCACCAGGGTTTGCCAGGATTCTAGCGGATCGATAGCGGGTGGAGTTTGATAGGCGATCGCCAGCCGTTTGCCGTCGTGCCGGGCCTGTCGCCCCCACACGCGCAAATCGTCCCACTGGGTCGGGCAGTCGGTCATCACCAGCACCTTTTCTGCGTCGGCCGCGCCTGCCGGAAGTTCGGTCTGCCCGCGCCAGTCCAGCAGCCAGTCCGGTTCAGCAGGCCCCGCCGTAGCCCACTCGTCCGCCGCCGGACGGACAGCCACCAGCCGCACCTCATAGCGCTTGCGAAACGGATTGAAATCCAGCTGCACCACCGCATCGCACAGCCCCGGCGGCATCTCGTCGCGATAGTGACCCCACCACACGCCGTGAAATTGCCCGGTTTCATCCACAAGGTCAAACTCAGTTTTGATGTACCGCACCTTGCGCTGCTTGAAGTCGCGGATATTTTCATTGCGGACATTTTCAAAGCGACCCCGACGAATCAGCAGGTGGGGCGTGGGGTTGCCCATGCCGCAGGGTTCCAGCAGTTTCAGCGTTTGGAACAAGTCTTTTCCCAACTGGCCCACGGTCACGATCAGATCGACCGGGAGCAACAGCGGGGCAATCGCCCCCGATATCCCCACCTGCTGCCGGAGTTGCCGATTGATGCCATCCGCAAACAGCGGAATGTTTTCCACAGGCAAACTCAGCCCCGCCGCTAGGGGATGCCCGCCAAACCCGCTGAGCAAGTGCTGCTGACTGCTCATCAATTCGTAGAGATCAATCGAGTTCACAGAACGGGCAGAGCCTCGCGCCAGCTTGACGCGACCGGGCAAGGAACTGGCGGCATCCGATGCAGCAGGTTTGGCAGCCGCCAGCGGTGCGGCGCTGCTGAGCAAAATAGTTGGGCGGCCATAGTCCTGAGCAATTTGCCCCGCCACCAGTCCCAAAACGCCCACTGGCCACTGCGGATCTTCCAGCACAATCACACCAGTCGTAGACAAATCCATCTGGCTCAGCCGCGCCGAGACTTGTTTGGACAGATCTTGCTGGAGGGCGCGGCGGCGAGTGTTTGCCAGTTCTGCTGCTTCGGCAAGCTGGCGACAGCGGCTCTCGTCGCGGCTGGTCAATAGCTCCACGCCATCGCGGGCTTCGCCCTGGATGCGGCTGATGGCGTTGATGCGCGGCCCCAACCCGAAGGAAATATCGGTAGGGCGATCGCCCGCCCGTTTGCAAAATTCCAGCAGCATCGCCACGCCGGGGCGCGGGGCCGTCGCCACGTCCTGATTTTTCTGAAGCTGAGCAATACCCCGCTGCGCCAGATAGCGGCAGTCGCCCCGCAGTTCCACCAGGTCAGCAATTAGCCCGATCGCCACCAGATCCAGCAGAGTATCCAGCGGGCGCGTCGGCACGTCGGGCAGGGTTTCGTACAGCGCCTCCACCAGTTTGTAGGCAACGGCAACGCCCGACAGGGTGGCGAGGGGATGATCCGCAGGCAGGCTGCGGGGATTGACAATGGCGACCACAGGCGGACGCTGGGCCAGCAGCGTATGGTGATCCGTCACAATCACGTCCAGCCCCAAGCGATTCGCATGGTCGATCTCCGCCAGACTGGTGCTGCCCGTGTCGCAGGTGACGATCAGGCGAACGCCCGCCGCCGCCAGACGCTCGATGCCACGCTGAGTCAGCCCGTGGGATTCCGTGAGGCGATTGGGGATGACGTAGGAGAGGCGATCGCCCTGGGGAAAAAACTGCCCCAGCCCGTCCCACAGCACCGCCGTCGCCGTAATCCCATCGGCATCAAAATCTCCCCAGATGGCGATCGCCTCCTGCCGTTCGTAGGCCAGCTTCAGACGGGCGATCGCCCTCTGCATTTCTTCGCCAAACGCAAAGGGGCTGGTCGGCAAGTAGCAATCGGGGTCGAGCCAGCCCGCTAGCGCCGCTGGGTCGCGAATGCCGCGCTGCCAGAGCAACTGAGCAGCATAAGTCGCCATTCCAGCGGGTGCATACTCGGCCGCTGCCTGCACAAACTCGGCGGACGGCGACTCGTCGGGTGGAAGCTGCCAAATTGCCGACTCAGCCATGCAGGACGATCCTCCCAGGTCAGCCTCCTATTTTAGACCCCAGAGCGGCGGCCCCGTCAGGCTCCAAGCAGTTCATCTAGGGCATCCAGCGCTTCGCAACTGCCGCCGCTTGCCAGCCCCAGCGGATCAAGCCGTCGGGGTGGAGTCCAGGTGGGGAGGTGGGTCTGGGCAATCGCCGCGCCTGGAAATGGCTCCCGACCGTGTAGATAATCATCGGCATAGCGCCGAAATACTGCCTCCACCGCCGCACGGGTATTCTTCAGCCCCCACTCGGCAGCGATTTGCTGCGCCTTTTCCAGCACATCCGCACTCAGTCTTACTTTGTTGTCATGCATAGCTGTTGATCCATCGACATCGAGTACAAACCGCGGACATTGGCGAATTGCGGATCACCCATGACGGCAAAGAGCTTGCGCCCTTGCAGCCGTTCAGCAATCAGGTGGGTGCTGCCGCCCGTCACCAGAAAGCGCGTCACGCGGGGCATATAGGGGTTGTATTGCGATCGCACGGTTTGGAAAATGCCTTTAAACCAGGGGTCAAGATGCTCCTCTAGCCAGGGGGCCCAAGTTAGCTCCGTGTCGGCATAGGTGTGCCCAGCGCGAAAGCCGTCCATCACAATGCTGGGGTCAGCGCTTGTCCCCAGTGCTGTGGTCAGCCGTTTGTCGAAGCTGATGGAGGCCGCCAGTTCATACGCGCCACCGCGATCCATCACGTTTTCGTCAATTACTTCGCCCTCAGCATCCACCAGCCGGGTTAGCCAAGTGCCGCCGCCAATATCGACGACAATGGTAAAGCCCGCATCAGGAATCATGCCCAGTTGCCGCGCATAGTGGTATGCACCCATGCCTTCGCGCTCCACCTCCACGCTTTCCACCATGACGCGGTAGTCTAGCCCGTTGCGCTTGAATTCGTGCATCCCGATGAGTTGCTCCCGAATCGCGTCCCGATTTTTGGCGGGTTCTGGGGTGGAAGCATAAACCTGCAAGGTGAACTCGGTGCTGCCATTAAACGGCTCTAGACAGGCGTAGAGATGCAAGCGCGACAGTTCTACCTTGTTTTCCACGACCGTCTGCTGCTGGCGGCGGTATTTGTAAGCCTGTGCGCCAAAGTGGACGCGGGTTCCGTCGGGCAGCTCGATCAGCGGCGAAGCGTCGGAATAGCTGACGGCATCGCGCCCCGACGGTAGGTGATAGCGCACCGAGCGAATCGCCTTGGGATGACCGTTGCCATCAAAAAATTTGAGGTCGTAGTTGCCTGCATCCAGCGCCAGGGTGCGCGTGCCGCTTGGGGAGATTGCAGGGGGTTTACTTGCCCGCCTTGCTCTGGTACCTGTAGTCATAGAGCGTTTGTTTTCACCCGTTAAGTTTGCTGAGGTGGTACGTGGGGCATCAGGGTGCTGGAATTGGCTCTGGGATTGACCCTGGGATTGGTTCTGAGACTTGAAGATCAGCCATCCAGAGGTTCCGTTTGTCCCCATCTGTACCCATTTGGTGTTTGATACAAATGTACTATATCATCCCCATCCAAATTTTGGATCGGGCGATCGCCCCCATCGACCCTACCCAGCATCGCCAAACACGCCAAAGCCAGCGCCCTAGCAGTACAGACGCACTCTAAAAAAGTTTGAGAAAGTTTGAAGAAATGTAAACCAAGCTGAAAACTGGGGTCAGGCGCTAGGGCTTGGCGGCTGGCTAGTTTCGCCAGCGTTCACTGCGCCAGCGTTCGCCATCCCAGTATTCGCCACTCCAGCATTTACCTTGCCAACGCAGTGATCGACCCACGCTAGGATTTCTCGATTCACCCGGTCGGCGCACTCGTCGTAGGGACAGTGGCCTGCACCGGGCAGTTCAATCAGCTTTAGTCTGGGATTCATGGCCGGAAGCTGACGACCCCATACCAGAGGAATCACTCGGTCTTTTTCTCCCCACAGCAGCAGGATGGGCAAATCGACGGCTTGCAGAAGGGATTGAGTGCTGGGGCTAAAGTCCGTTTGGGTGCGGGCCTGCACCAGCCGACAGAGAACTTTCGCCGCGCCGCGATCGCCCGCCGGAATCGTAAAGCTCTGCACCAATTCGTCGGTAATGGCTTCGGGATTGGCATAGACCGCCCGTAGCACCGAGCGAATCACGCCTGGCCGCCGAATCACGCTGAACAGCGGCTTCAGCAGCAGCGGCGACGAGAAGAAAGATTCAATTTCGCCCACGAAGCTTTGTAGCTTACCCGGCAGCAACTCCTGGCGAGACGCGGGCAAGGTGAGCAGGATTAATCCCTGAACCAGAGCCGGATCAGTGGCGGCGATCGCCAGAGCCACCAGCGCCCCTAGCGAATGCCCCACCAGCACCACCGGCCGCCCCACAATCTCGCGGCAAAAGTCCCGCACCTGCGCCATCCACAGGTCTACTTTGTAGTTTGCCGACCCCTTTTCCGACGCACCAAACCCCAGCAAATCCAGCGCATAGACTGTGTGATGCTGGCTCAGCGGCTCCAGGTTCAGCCGCCACTGGGTCAGCGCCGCCCCAAACCCATGCAGGAACACGATCGGCACGGCATCCGGTGCGGGGGTTTGCGCCCTTAGATAGGTATAGCGAATCTGCCAGCCGCGCCATGCCCAGTCTCGCTGGGAGCCAAGCTGCGTGTGCCAGGGAAGCTGCGGAGACAAAGCAGGCATAGCGATCGCCAATCAAAACAACCTCCCCTTCATGCTATAGCACGGGGTCAAGGGTTAGGGGTTCAGGGTCAGGAGTCACCCGCGAAGCAGTACAGTATTCTGGTAAGTGCTGGGCCGTGGACACTGGAAAACACTGCGTCTGAGGTTGATTGGGAAAAACCGTTTTGCTTCAGACAGCCCCAGACAATCCCGCTAAGCTCCAACCCCTCCCAGGATGCATCACCGCCCGACGCTATGAGCCTCTGCATCAATCCCCAGTGCGCTGAACCCAATCACCCCGGCAACGACGGCAGTCGCTTTTGCCAAAACTGCGGGTCGGATCTGGTGCTGCGGGAGCGCTATCGCGTCATGCGGCTAATTAGCGACAAAAGCGGCTTTGGGCAGGTGTACGAAGCCTACGAACGCAACGTGCCCAAAATCCTCAAGGTGCTGAAAGAAATCCACAGCGGCCACAGCAAGGCCGTCGCCCTGTTTCAGCGAGAGGCCGTGGTGCTGAGCCAGTTGCGCCATCCCGGTGTGCCTGCGATCGAGCCAGATGGCTATTTCCAGTTTTTGCCGCGCGGCAGCGAGTCGCCGCTGCACTGCATCATCATGGAAAAAATCGACGGGCCCAACCTGCGGGAATGGATGCGGCAGCAGGGTAACCACGGCATCAGCGAGGCGCAGGCGCGAAGGTGGATGCGGCAACTGACGGAGGTGCTGCATCTGGTGCATGAGCGCAACTATTTTCACCGGGATATCAAGCCCGAAAATATCATGCTGCGGTCGAATGGGCAGTTGGTGCTGGTGGACTTTGGCGCGGTGCGCGAGATGACCGCAACTTATCTGGCACAGCTAGGCGGCTCCGAAGGCGTGACCCGCATTAGCTCCGCAGGCTACACGCCGCCAGAGCAGGAAAGGGGGCAAGCGGTTCCCCAGTCCGACTTTTACGCGCTGGGGTGGACGTTTATTTACCTGCTGACGGGTAAGCAACCGACCGATCCGGACATTTACAATCCCCACGACAATAGCTTCCGCTGGCGGCAGTTTGCGCCGCAGGTGTCGGAGCCGTTTGCCGATTTTATTGACCATCTGATCGCGCCCAAAGCGAGCGATCGCCCCAATAGCACCCGCGAGATTCTGGAAGACCTGGCGGCGATCGCCCCACCCAGCAACCTGCCCCGCGTCCAGGCTCTCGCTGCACTGCCCGCCGAACGTCCCTCATCGCCCAGAACGACCCAGCTTCAGCCCGCGCAGACCCAGGCCCAGCACACCCCGTTTCGCTGGAAGTATCCCTGGCTTTGGGGCAGTGCCGCAGCGCTGCTGATTGGGCTGGCGGGCTGGGGCGGCTGGCGGGCCTATCAGCAGTTCAGTGGTGGAACCGTTGCGGTACAGCCCCTCGTCTCCAGCGCCACCCTCACAGGACACACCGGATTCATCAACCATGCCGTGTTCACACCAGACGGGCAGCGGTTAATCACCTGTGGCGCAGACCATCAGATTATCCTGTGGGACGTGGCCACCGGGCAGCCCCTCCGCACGCTCAAGGGACACAGCAGCTACGTGAATGCGGTGGTGCTAAGCGGCAATGGACAAACGCTGGCGAGCGGTGGCGCAGATAATCAAATTTTGATTTGGGATTTGCCCAGCGGCACAATCCGACATACGCTGGTCGGGCACACGAACGCGGTCAACGCGCTGGCGATCGCCTCGGATGGAACGCTGATCAGCGGCAGCGCGGATGGCACGGTGCGAACCTGGAACCTGGCAACGGGGCAGCCGATCCACACCCTAGAGGAACATGACGGGTTCATCAATGCGATCGCCGTTAGCCCCGATGCCCGCACGATCGTCAGCGGGGGCACAGATACAACTCTGATGGTCTGGGATCTCAGATCTGGAACGCAGCGACGAACGCTCAGCGGATTTACCGGAGTCATCAATGCGATCGCCTTTACGCCGGATGGTGTTGAGGTGTTGGCAGGCGGCACAGATCGAACTATCTATCGCTGGAACCTACAGACAGGCGAACAGGGCAAACCGCTGACGGGATCGGCTGGGTTCATCAATATGCTAGCGGTGAGCGGCGACGGCAGAACCCTGCTTAGCAGCGATGCCGAAGGTCAACTGACGCTGTGGGATTTGGAGGCCGGAAAACCCACCCACATCTTTGCAGGCGAGGGAGCGCCCCTCGACCATGCGATCGTCAGCCCCGACTGGAGAACCATCGCTACGGGCAAAGGGTTCCGCACAGTCCGCCTGTGGCAGCTTCCAGACGACGTGTTTTAGAGATTTTCCAGACAATTTCAGACGTTTTTTAAATTTTGAATCTGGGTTGATCAATCCGACCCAATCTCTGCTAAAGTTTCACCCTTTAGTAGCTATTTTTTAATACTTTGGCAGGAGAATTATGCTCTACACCGACTACGCCACGCTCACTCTGTCCTCGCCCAATCTGGCGCGGCTGCGGCAGTTCTACCGGACGCTCCTCGACATCGCTCCATCGTTCGAGTTTCCCAACACCTATGTCGAATTCCAGATCGGCCTGTTTCGGTTTGGCATCTTTCAGCCTAGACAGGAACACGCTGGAGAGTTTGCAGCCTCCCCAGGCGGTGCCATGAGCCTGTGCCTGGAGGTAGATAACCTAGAGCAGGCGATCGCCGCTGTAGAGGCTGCCCATAGCGCGATCGCCGCTGCCCCCCCGCGCCCCGCCAGCCCCATCATCACCGACTTCCACGGCCGCGAAGCCTATGCCTACGATCCCGATGGCAATCGCCTCATTCTGCACGAGTCGGGGCATCCCGCAACGTTCTGAGCCTTGCATCAGCCTTGAAGACGAGACGGATCGCTCTGGTTCGTCTTCAAGGCTGGTGGTTTCATCAGCGGGCGATCGCCTTCGCCTATGCCGAGCGGCGGGCAGGTAGCGCTAGGTTGCCGCTTCCGTTGCCGCCCATTGTGCTGCTCAGCACCTTACCGTTGCGATTCAGGCGGCCGCTGGCAGAAGAAGTCGGCTGAGGCGGCTCTTCAGGCAGCAAAAACTCGCGGATGAACCGGGCTGCGGCCCGCTGGGCCAGCCCGCCTGCAATCTGCTGGCCCATACGCTGGGTTTCGGGACGCAGCAGCAGGTTGGGCACGACGGGGAGAAGCTGCATCGGGTCAAATCCGGGCGTATCGCGCAGAATGTTGAGGATGCGGCTCAGGTTTTCCAGGTTTTGCGAGTCAGCGGGTGGCGGCGCAGAACCGTTGCCCAGACCGATGCGATCGCGCAAGGTAGCGGTCAGCCGCTGCATTGTCATCTGCCCGTAGCCGTCAATCCCTTTGACAATCTCCTCCACCAGATACTCGCGAATAAACTCGCCCCGCTCAGAAAACAGGAAGTTCAACGCCTGATCCACCGCATAGTTCAGGTCATAATCTGGGCTGTCCTTGGCGTTCTTCAGCAGGTTTTCCAGACGGTTCCAGCGGAAGCTGCCGTCTTTGAACAGCAGATCCTTAAGCGAGGAGCGGAGTTCGGGCGACGGATCGGTCAGCAGGCGCTTCGCAATATAAGGATAGGCCTTGCTCAGCACCTTGAAATTTGGGTCAACGTTGATGGCGATGCCTTCCAGTGTCACCAGCGAACGAATGATCAGCGCATAGTAGGCGGGCACGCGGAACGGATAGTCGTACATCACCTGAGAAAGCTGATCGGTGATGCTTTTGAAGTTCAGCTCGGCGACGCTCGACCCCAGTGCGTTGCTAAAGACCGCAGCCAGCGCCGGAATAATCGGGGTCAGGTCGGTATCCGGGGTCAAAAATTCCAGCTTTACGTAATCTTTCGCCAGACCTTCAAAGTCGCGGTTGACCATGTGAACCACCGCCTCGATCAGCCCGTAGCGCTGGGGAGCCTGCACCTGGCTCATCATGCCAAAGTCTAGATAGGCCAGCTTGCCGTCGGGCGTGGCCAGCAGGTTGCCGGGGTGTGGGTCGGCATGAAAGAAGCCATGCTCTAGCAACTGCCGCAGCGAACACTGCACACCCACTTCCACCAGATAGGCCGCATCGATGCCCTGGGCGGCCAGTTCTTGCGGCTTAGTGAGCTTGGTGCCGTTAATCCACTCCATCGTCAGCACGCGCTGATGGGTATATTCCCAGTAAATGCGCGGTACGTAGATGTCAGGGATTGCGCCATAAAGCTGGGCAAACCGCTCGGCGTTGCGCCCTTCCTGGGTATAGTCCATCTCTTCAAAGATGCGGGCCCCAAACTCGTCCATGATGCCGACGAGGTCGCTGCGGATTTGCTTAAACGTACTCGCTGCCCATTGCGCGGCCCGGCGCAGAATATAGAGGTCGAGCGTGATGCGCTCCGCCAGTCCGGGACGCTGTACCTTCACTGCCACAACCTCACCCGTCTTGAGCTTGCCTTTGTAGACCTGCCCTAGCGAGGCGGCGGCAATTGGCTCTGGGCTGAGTTCGGCGTAGATATTTTCAGGGTGATCGCCCAATTCTTCTTCAATAAATTGAAACGCCACTTCGTTGGGAAAGGGCGGTAGCTGGTCTTGCAGGCGCGTCAGTTCTTCCAAGTACGCGGGCGGCACCAAGTCTGGGCGAGTAGAGAGCGCCTGCCCAATCTTGATGTAGGCGGGGCCAAGCCGGGTCAAAATGTCGCGCAGTTGCTCGGCGCGGCGCTGCTGGTTCTTCTCGGTCTGTCCCCACTGCTTATCCCACCACAGGCCCAGCGCAAACAGAAGGAAGGGTAGCACAATGCCAATCGTTCGGCCCATCACTTGCAGCGGACGGGCACTGTAGTATTCGGCGATCGCCATTGGGTCATAGCGCACCGCTGGCATCTCCGACGAGTCGTAAGCAGACTTGAGGTGGTCTTCGATCGACAGCGGACGAGCAAGCACCGCATCGGGGCGGACAGTCGCGGAAGTCTCAGCAGTTGGCATGGGTTCCAGAGCGGAATGAAGGGAAGGTTCGCCTCTGTTAAGCATTGTAACAGCGAAAATCTGGCAACCCCTCTATCTTGCAGGGGGAATTGCGATGCGAACAGCCGACTGCCCGTAATCCGAATGGTGGAAAAACCGTCACCTGCGGGTCGCGGATATCGCTGAGCAGTCGCTGATCAACTGTGCAGCGGGCCTTGCATTGGCAAGATAGAATGAGTTATCAGTTCTCAACATTTGGTGAAATCCGCGAGGAGCGTTGCAGCGCATGGGCAAAGTCGTAGGCATAGACCTGGGCACCACAAACTCAGTCGTCGCCGTGATGGAAGGGGGCAAGCCCGTCGTAATTGCCAACGCTGAGGGAATGCGGACAACCCCATCGGTCGTGGGCTTTAGCAAAGAGGGCGAACAGTTGGTGGGGCAGATGGCACGGCGGCAGGCGGTGCTAAATCCCCAGAACACCTTCTACGGCGTAAAGCGATTTATCGGGCGGCGCTATAGCGAGGTCAGCCCCGACTCCCGGCGCGTGCCTTACACCATCCGCAAAGACGAGAACGGCAACATTAAGATCAAATGCCCCCGGCTGGAGCGCGACTTTGCGCCGGAGGAAATTTCGGCAATGGTGCTGCGAAAGCTAGCGGACGAGGCCAGCCGCTATCTGGGGCAGCAGGTGACAGGCGCGGTGATCACGGTTCCGGCCTATTTCAACGACTCGCAGCGGCAGGCAACGCGAGATGCAGGCCGGATTGCAGGGCTAGAGGTCTTGCGAATTCTGAATGAACCGACGGCGGCTTCTCTGGCCTACGGGCTAGAGCGGCGCGATAGTCAGGTGATTCTGGTGTTTGACCTGGGCGGCGGCACGTTTGATGTGTCGATTCTGGAAGTGGGCGATGGCGTGTTTGAAGTCCGCGCCACCAGCGGCGATACCCAGCTTGGCGGCAATGATTTCGATAAAAAAATCGTGGACTGGCTGGCAGAGCAATTTTTAGAGAAAGAGGGCATCGACCTGCGGCGCGATCGCCAGTCTCTCCAGCGCCTCACCGAAGCTGCTGAAAAAGCCAAAATCGAACTCTCCGGGGTCAGCGTCACAGAAATCAACCTGCCCTTCATCACCGCCACGCCAGAGGACGGCCCCAAGCACCTGGAAACGCGCCTGACTCGCTCCCAGTTCGAGGGCATGTGTACCGACTTGCTGAGCCGGATGCGCGGCCCGCTGAAGCAGGCAATGCGCGATGCGGGGCTTGCGCCAGACGACATTGATGAAGTCGTGCTGGTGGGCGGCGGCACGCGGATGCCGATGGTGAAAAATCTAGTGCGATCGCTCATTGACCGAGAACCCAGCGAACACGTCAACCCCGACGAAGCCGTGGCCGTCGGCGCAGCGATCCAGGCGGGCATTCTGACGCAGGAAGTGGGGATGCGCGATATCCTGCTGCTAGACGTAACGCCGATTTCCCTCGGTCTGGAAACCATCGGCGGCCTGACCAAAAAGCTAATCCCCCGCAACACGACGATCCCCGTCCGCCGCTCCGACATCTTCTCCACCTCTGAAAATAACCAGACGATGGTAGAAGTCCACGTCGTCCAGGGCGAACGCGAAATGGCCGCGGATAACAAGTCCCTCGGCCGCTTCAAGCTGCTGGGCATTCCCCCCGCACCGCGCGGCGTGCCCCAGATTTCGGTATCCTTCGACATCGATGCCAACGGCATTTTGCAAGTCACCGCCGTAGACAAAACCACCGGCCGCGAACAGGGCATTACCATCCAGGGCGCATCCACCCTCAGCGAAGCCGAAATTCAGAAGATGATCCAGGATGCGGAGCGCAACGCCCAGCAAGACCGGGAGCGACGTGAACGGGTGGAAAAGCGCACCAAGGCAGAGGCGCTGACGTACCAGGCGGAGCGGCAGTTGCGCGAGGTGGCGCTGGACTTTGGAATGCAGTTTGCCAGCCCCTATCGCCGCAAGATCGAAGCGCTGATCAAAGACCTGCGCGATGCCCTAGCCAACAACGATGAGCGCCGCATCGACACGCTCGAAGCCGACCTGCGCGATGCGCTGTATCAGCTCCAGCAGGAGGTCTATCAGTTTGATCGAGGCGACGAAGACGAGGGCTTCTTTAGCTCGCTGAAGCGGACGCTGCTGGGCGACGACGACGAGTTTGACGAAATTCCCTCCTATCGCGGCGGCCGCGACCCGTGGGACGACCGCCCTGCGGCCCGCCGCGACCCGTGGGATGACCGGCCGCCCGTTCGTCGCGATTCCTGGAGCGATCGCCCTGATCCTTACAGCAGCCGCCCTGCGGCCCGCGATCCCTATAGCAGCCGCCCCGCCGCCCGCGATTCCTGGGACGAACCCCGCGATCCGTATGGCAGCCGTCCTGCGGCACGAGAGAACTGGAATGATCGAGGCGGCGATCGCCCCGATCCCTACAGCAGCCGCCCCGCCCGGCCTGCCAGCCGCGACTCCTGGGATGAGCCACCGCGCCGCCCGGCCCGCGATTCTTGGGATGAACCCCAGCGCCCCGTCGCCCGCGATCGCTGGGATGAGCCGCCGCGTTCTGCCCGGCCGGCCAGCCGCGATTCCTGGGACGAACCCCAGCGCCCTAGCCGGCCCGCCCGCGACTCCTGGGATGAGCCGTCGCGCTCTAGCCGTCCTGCCAGCCGTGATTCCTGGGACGAGCCGCGTTCTGGCCGCCCGCCTGCCCGCGATCGCTGGGAAGAGGCCGCCGACCGCAGCCGCGACCCAGACCCCCTCGAAAGCCGTCCCCGCAGCAACGGCGATCGCTGGGACGACAGACCCAGCCGCGGCCGCGAAGCTGGAACCCGCGAGATGGGACGAGAATCTGGACGCGAAATGGGCGCTTCGCAGAATGATTTCTCCGAGAGTCGCCGCCCAGAAGCCCGCAGCCCAGAAAATCGCAGCCCAGAAACCCGCAGCCCAGAAAATCGCAGCCGCTCGGAGCGACAAGGACTGAACCTGCGGACTTCAGACTCTGGCAGTTTTGCCTCAGACAGCCGCGACTCCATCAGTCTCGATCCGTGGGACGACGCGCCCAAGCGCCCCCGTCGCGAACCAGCAGGGGACTGGGAAGACCCGCCCGCTGAAGCACCAACCGACGAAGACGAATCGCTAGACAAGCCAGAATATAACCGTCCCACGGGTCGCCCCAGCGACGACACTCCCCGTCGCCGCCCGCAAACTGGCGAGATACCCCGCAGCCGGGGCATTTGGGATGAGGAAGAAGACGAATGGCTGTAGGAGACCGGATGCAGAATTTTCGGAATTACTATCAAATTCTCGGAATTCCCAAAACCGCCACGGCTGAGGAGATCAAAAAGGCCTATCGGCGGATGGCGCGGCAATATCACCCCGACTTGAACCCTGGCGACAAGGAAGCAGAGGAAAAGTTCAAGGACGTTGGCGAGGCCTACGAAGTTCTGTCAGATGCCAGCAAGCGGGCGCAGTATGACCAGTTCAGCCGCTTCTGGAAGCAGGGTGGCTTTCAGAGTGGCGCAACGCCCAAGTCCCGCAGTTGGAATAGCCGCACCGCCAGCCGCAGCCCCGACGAAGTAGACTTCAGCCAGTTTCGCGACTTTAACAGCTTTGTAGACCAACTGCTGAACCGCCGCAATGAGGAACCCGCCGCCCCGCGAACCCCACCGCGCGATCGCGATCCCTACCGCCCCGGCACCACCAAAACCACCTACACGGTTCCCCGCGCCACGCCGCGCAACGCCGAGGCCCGGCTGACTGTGCCGCTGGAAAAGGCCTTTGCGGGCGGGCGCGAGCGGATTCGCTTGGAAGATGGGCGATCGCTCGAAGTAAATATGCCCGCCGCCATGCTCACCGGGCAAAAGATTCGCCTCAAGGGGCAAGGCGTGTCTGGCGGCGACCTGTTTCTCCGCATCGAAATCGCGCCCCACCCCTTTTATCAGTTGGACGGGGCAGATATCTACTGTCTGCTGCCCGTAACACCCAGCGAAGCGGTGCTGGGGGGAGCGATTGAAGTGCCGACGCTGGATGGGCTGGTGAAAATGGTGATTCCTCCCGGCGTGAAAGCAGGGCAAAAGCTGCGGCTGGCAGGCAAGGGCTATCCAATTGACGGCAAGCGCGGCGATCAGATTGTGGAAATCACCATCCAGGTTCCCAAAGACCTCAGTCCCCAGGAGCGCGAACTCTACGACAAGCTGCGGCAAATTGAAACGTTCAATCCCCGCGCTGGATTGGGCGTTTAGCTGGATTGGGCGTTTAGTGGAATCGTTCAGTCAATAAAGCTCCTTGGGTTCCTCCGTCCGAGACAGTTCCAGGAGCGACTTCACAAACCCTGCGGTGGGCACGGCCATTAAAATTCCCAGCACGCCCGCCACCCTGGCCCCAATCAGCAGCGCCACAATGACCCAGGCAGGATTTAGACCCGTAAAGCGGCCGAGGAGACGGGGGGCGATCGCATTTTCAATCGCCTGATCCACCACAATCCCTACCGCCAGCATCTTGACACCCACCCAAAAACTGCCCAGCCCGACCAAAAAGCTGATCAGGCAAATGCTCAGCGGTGCGCCCAGCGGAATCAGCGTCATCACGCCCACCGCCAGCCCAAACAGCAGCCCAAACGGCACTTGCAGCAGCAGGAAAACCGTAATCATCGACAGCCCCATGACCAGCGCCAGCATCGCCTGACCGCTGAAATAGTTGTGGAAACTTTGGCGGAGCGATCGCCTCAATTGTCCTCCCTGAGAACCCGGCAGCCAGCGGAGAATGCCGGCCCACAGCGTCTCACCGTGCAGCAAGAGATAAAACGTGAGGGCGATCGTGATTACAAAATCCAGCGCACTGCCCGCCAGCCCAATGCCCAGCCCCAACACACCGCTGCTGAGCGGCTGAAGCTGGGCCACCAGCGCCTCCTGGAGCCGCGCCACAAAATCGATCAGGTCTACCGGAAGCCGTCTCGCTGTGGCCCAGCGCTGCATATCCTGAAACTGCTGGTTGCCCGATTCGATCCAGGCAGGCAGTTTGGTGACCAGCCCATTAATTTGGTCAAGGAGAATCGGAATCAGCGTGACCGCCAGCACCAGCAGCAGAAACAGGGTCGCCAGCAGCACCAGCAAAATCGCGCGATCGCGCGATAGCCCCCGCCGCTGAAGCCAGCGCACCGCATAGCTCAGCACAAACGCCAGCAGGTTTGCCCCCACAAAAATTGTCAGAAGCTGCCGAAAGTAGTCCATTACCACCAGCAGCGCCCAGCCGTTTAGCACGACCAGCGGCAGCGCCAGTCCCCAGGTCACCCACCGAGGCAGATTATCAATCCATTTCATAAGGCTGGGCAGTCCTCAAGCACCATTGCTCAGTATTGATTTCAGTAATGTTAAGCACTCAGAAATCCCCCCTTAGCCCCCCTTAAAAGGGGGGAAACCGCCTTAAAGTCCCCCTTTTTAAGGGGGATTTAGGGGGATCTTGCACGCTTTGCTACAAACAGTAGGACTTTTCAAACATCCTCTTACAGCATTGTTGGGCCGGATGAGCCACACGCTCGTCGCCCGACAGAGGCGTTTCACAGCGATTCCTGAACCAGCGTCGGGGCAATTCTCATTTTTAAGGCAGCCTATCCGCTACAACCCGCCACAATCCGCTACAGTCCGCCACAATCTGAGAATGCCTGGACAGCCCCAGAAACCAGAATCCGCCCCATGAAATATCGACAAAGTTAAGTGAAGTAATCCTTTTGGTGGGGACGCAAGGTGAGATTATCGCTATAATCTTCAACATCAATCCTGAAAGATTGTTGCAAAAGTTAACAAAAAGACTACGTTTCTTCGTGTCACACACCCTAAATGGCAAATAATATGGCGAATACTATGACGAACGAATCCACAACTCAAGCCAGGCTCATTAAGTTTCTGCGGGAGGAACTCTCCATTCCAACCGAGTCAATTGCGATCGCCCTCAAACAGCCAGAGCAAGACTCGAACCTGCTGCCGATGATCTTGTGGCAATACGGACTAATTACGCTAGAACAGCTCGACCGCATTTTTGACTGGCTGGAAACCGCTTGACCGCCTGAGTTTACCGCCTGAGTTTAACGAGTTCCGTTTGACAAGTTCGGGTATTTCGCCATTTTGGGGGGCACATTTCGATGTGCCCCTTTCCAGTTTCTATCTCTCAGCTTCTTCATAAACCTTTAAAATAAAGAAAGCTAGAGAATTTTTGTACTATCCGCTCCATGTTCTGAGTGCCCTTCAATTCAAGGGTTTTTCTCTGGTTGTCCGTTCTGTCCGTCAATAAGGAGCATTGTCAAATGCCGATTAAAGACCAGCCCAAAGCCCCGCGATCGCGCGTCATCGGCAACATTCTGCTGCTGGTGTCTAGTTTATTTTTACTAGCAAATATTCTCCTCCCTGGGCTGCTAGGGCCTCAAATTCCTCAGGTTCCCTACAGCCTGTTTATTCATCAGGTCAGCGAAGGCGAAGTCGCCCGCGCCTACATCGGCCAAGAGCAAATCCGCTACCAGCTCAAGCCCGTTCCTCCGGCAGAAGAGGGACAGATCCTAGCAACTACACCCATTTTTGACCTGAAACTACCCTCGCTGCTAGAAGAAAACGGCGTTGAGTTTGCCGCCATTCCACCGCCGCGCAACGGCTGGCTGTCTAACATTTTGGGGTGGGTAATTCCGCCACTGATTTTCGTGGCCATCTGGCAGTTTTTCTTGTCGCGAGGGGCGGGCGGCGGCAGCCAAGGCGTGCTGTCCATCGGCAAGAGCCGCGCCAAAGTCTACGTAGAAGGGGACGAAAACAAGGTCACTTTTGCTGACGTAGCGGGTGTGGAAGAAGCCAAAACCGAGCTACAGGAAATTGTTGAATTTCTGAAAAACCCCCGTAAGTTCACTCAAATCGGCGCACGGATTCCCAAGGGTGTGCTGCTGGTTGGCCCGCCGGGAACCGGGAAAACGCTGCTGGCCAAAGCGGTGGCAGGCGAAGCGAGTGTGCCTTTCTTTAGCATTTCCGGGTCGGAGTTTGTTGAACTCTTTGTCGGCGTGGGTTCCTCCCGCGTACGCGACCTATTCGAGCAGGCAAAGAAGCAGGCTCCCTGCATCATCTTCATCGACGAGCTAGACGCGATTGGCAAATCTCGCGCCACGGGCGGCTTCTACGGCGGCAACGACGAGCGTGAGCAAACGCTAAACCAATTGCTGACGGAAATGGACGGCTTCAACGCGGGGGATCAGACGGTGATTGTGCTGGCTGCGACGAACCGCCCCGAAACCCTCGATCCGGCGCTGCTGCGGCCTGGCCGGTTTGACCGTCAGGTGCTGGTCGATCGCCCAGATTTGCAAGGGCGGCTGGCCATCCTAGAGGTTCACGCCAAGGACGTGAAGTTGGGCCCAGATGTGGATTTGAAGGCGATCGCCACTCGCACACCCGGATTTGCCGGAGCCGACCTGGCCAACCTGATCAACGAGGCGGCGCTGCTGGCCGCTCGCAACGGCCGCGAAGCCGTCGCCCAGGAAGACATCGCCGAGGCCATCGAGCGCGTGGTGGCGGGTCTGGAGAAAAAGAGCCGCGTCCTCAATGACCAGGAAAAGAAGATTGTGGCGTACCACGAGGTCGGCCATGCGCTGGTGGGCGCAGTGATGCCCGGCAGCAACAAAGTGGAAAAAATCTCCATTGTGCCCCGCGGCATGGCGGCGCTGGGCTACACGCTGCAACTGCCGACGGAAGACCGCTTCTTGCTGAGCGAAGCCGAGCTATTGGGACAAATCGCCACGCTGCTGGGCGGGCGCTCTGCCGAAGAAATCGTCTTTGGCAGCATTACCACTGGCGCATCGAATGACCTCCAGCGGGCCACCGACCTGGCCGAGCGCATGGTGACGACCTATGGCATGAGCAAAGTGCTGGGGCCGCTCGCCTATCAGCAGGGGCAGCAAACCAGCTTCCTAGGAGGCGAGATGAACCCCCGCCGCATGGTCAGCGAACAAACCGCCGAAGCCATTGACAAAGAAGTCAAGGATATCGTCGAAACCGCTCACCAAAAAGCGCTTGACATCCTCAAGCACAACCGGGATCTGTTGGAAACCATTGCCACGAAGCTGCTGGAAACAGAGGTGATCGAGGGCGAAACCCTGAAAGACCTGTTGAGTCAGGTGAAAGCGCCAGAAGGGGCGATCGCCTAATTTTTCAACTGCAACCAACCACCTAAATTCACTTAGGCAATTCATTGGCAATTCATTTAGGCGCATCTGGGAAACCAGGTGCGTTTTTTTCGACTAATTTTTTGTTTGGGGGAGGAACAGCCCATCAAAAATTTCTGCGACTACAAACTTGAACGATCGCCCATCAGGAAGCGAACCCCAACCTAGCTTATTCTCAGAAATTAAGGGACACCCGTTGCAGCGGTGCGCTGGAGAAGAAGTCGAGCCATCGGCACATCGGCAGCACTGAGGGGCGATCGCCCTTCCTGAGTGCTAGTATTGCAAAATGTAAAGATTGCGGATTTTCACTAATAAATGTTGCAGCCGCTTGATCCCGCTGCTAACGTGTGCATATCGACTGATGGATAGCGCTATTCCAACTGTTGATACTTTTCCGTTCTCGATAAATTTACATCGCTCGATCAATCACATCTGTCTAGAGTTGGTTCGAGATTCGTCCTATAATTCCTGCCGAAGGATCAGGAAATTGCTGGAACTGGCATGAATCCATCTTCGTCCGGTTCTCAGAATCGACCAGGCTGTGTGTATTTTTTCTTGACAAACTCTGTGCGTATGCTTTGGAACGTTATGACTCTAGCTGGTTCGTCAGCTTTGCAGGGCAATGCTCTCATCAATGCTTTGCAGCCGCGTCATCGCGTTCTCTGCTGGATTGATGAGATGGACAGTTCCCTTCAACGCTGGACTCAATTAATAGATTCGGTAGCATCCGATTCTCATCCGGTTTACGGTCTGTCTCGCGTATCCAGATCGATTCCAAAATCAATCAATGAGGTTCAGATCGCTTAACCATCTCTCTTGGTTTCTCTGGCAAATTCCTGAACTCTTCTTTGTGAACTTGTATTTGCGAACCTGTGTTTGCAAACTTGTATTTGCGAACCTGTGTTTGCAAACTTGTATTTGCGAACTTGTATTTGCGAACTTTGTGAAATCTGCAAACGCTGGGCGCGGCCGCGCCATTCACCTGAACTTCATTCCAGGACATTCAGGATTTCCTGCTTCACTCGATTGCTTAACTAAGTAAGATAACTTCTCAGTTTCGGACTCCTTCAAACTCCTGACTAAACCGATTTGGATCACTCACTCGCCGCAAGCAGACCCGGCGCGATGGGTGGCGTTTGCTCGGCGGCGAGTCTTCAAGACTGGAGGCTTTGTAATGACGACGATTTACGGAAAGACTGCTCTAATTACCGGAGCCTCTCGCGGCATTGGACGGGCGATCGCCCTGGAATTTGCCCATCAGGGTGCAAAGCGGCTGCTGCTGGTGGCCCGCGATCGCCAGCGGTTGGCCGAATTAGCCGACGAATTGCAAGAACTGGGCGTAGAGGCGATCGCCCTGCCGCTGGACTTGAGCCAGCCTGCGGAAGTCAGCATCGCTGTGGCCAAAGCGTGGCGCGACCACGGCCCGATTCACTGCCTGGTAAACTGCGCGGGCGTGGCGCATCAGGCCCCATTCCTGCAATCCCGCCTGCCCCAAGTGCAGGAAGAAATTGCCATCAACTTGGTCGGTATGTACACCATTACGCGCCTGATGGCTCGTCGCATGGTGGCCCAGCACGAAGGTACGATTGTCAACGTCTCTAGCCTCATGGGTAAGCTGGCCGCGCCCACGATGGCAACTTACTCGGCAACTAAGTTCGCCATTCTCGGCTTTACGCAGGCGCTGCGGGGCGAGCTGGCGGGGCACAATGTCCGGGTCGTGTCTCTGCTGCCATCCCTGACCGATACCGACATGGCGCGAAATCTCCGCTGGTTTCGCTGGATTTTGCCCATGACCCCAGAGCAGGTCGCTCAGGCACTTACTCGCGGACTATCGCGGGGCAGCAGCGAGATTCTCGTCGGCTGGCAGAGCCATCTCGCCCTTTGGGGACAGCGATTTGCGCCGTGGCTGATGGAAAAAGTGCTGCAATGGGCCGCGCCACTGCCCCAAACCCGCTGGGAGTTTGGCAGACTGCGGATGATGCGCGGATAGCGGCTTCCGCGGGCATCAGCCATCCGTCAGCGCATCTGCTAGCGCGTCCGAAACCGCCTGACGGATAAACGCCTCGTCTGCCGGATTTTGATACGGATTCCCCGCCCGGTGTCCCCAAATTGAGGGAATCGGGCGGAATTCCGCACTTGGAATCAGCCGTGCCTCGGCTTCGCAGTCTTCTGGCGTGAAATACAGGTCAGTAGTGGCAGGCATCACCCAGGTTTTTGCTCGAATCGCACCCAGCGCCCTCTCATAATCGCCCTGATAGACCGGATTGTCGCCCACGTCGCAGCGCAGCCAGGTGTCAATCATGCTCAGCAAATTGTGCGGGTCGCGCTTGCGATAGCCCGCCTCCCAGCCGCGCAGCAGGTAGTCCTCTAGCGAGGTATAGCCCAGTGGGTAATACAGCCCTTCGCGGTAGAAAGCTTGTGACGCGGCCCAACTGGCGTAGATGCGGGCAAAGGCGCGAAAGCCGCGATCGGGAACCCCCTCAAAGCGATCGCCCGTCCAAGTGGGATCAGCCGTCAGCGCAGTCCGCAGGCTGTGCAAGAAAATCTGGTTGTGTTCCGTTGTGCGGGCCGTGCCGCAGAGCGCCACAATTCGCTGCACCCGTTCAGGATAGAGCGCACCCCAGTGATAGGCCTGCTGCGCTCCCATCGACCAGCCGTAAACCAGCGCCAGGGTTTCCACGCCAAACACCTCGCGGAGCAACTGTTCCTGCGCCCGCACGTTGTCCCAATGGGTAAACCAGAAGCCCGACTCGCTGAGTTTGCAATGGGGATTATTGCTGGGGGAACTGGATAGCCCATTGCCGAACATATTGGGAATGACAATGAACCAGCGCTCTGGATCGAGAATGCGATCGCGCCCGATCAGCCACTCAATGTCAGGATGCTGTGCGCCGTAGGACGTGGGATAGAGGATGACATTACGGCGATCGCCCGCCAGCGTTCCATAGGTTTGATATACGACCTTCGCTTCCGGCAGCGTTGCGCCACACTGAAGCGTGTAATCTTTTATCACAAAGGTTTGTGCATCGCTGTTCGCAGCAGCATTCATGGCAGAATTCCCAATCGGGTCACTGATTTAGCTATTCAGCAGCAGTTTTTAGAGCCGCAATAATGTTTTGGTTGACTCGAATGTAGCCCTTCTCAACGTATCTCCAGCGTTCCGACAAACGTTCATAGGCAGCCGGCAGCGCATGAAACGGAATCGAGGGATAGAGGTGATGCTCTGCATGAAAGGGCATGTTCCACATCAAGAGCTTAATGGGGAACGTGGTCAGCGTTGTTCGCGTATTAGTAAACGGGTTGTCGTCGTTCGTGCAGCCGGTGTGCTCTGCCAGCAAAATGGCGCGGAGAATCGGCTGACCCACCGCCAGAGGCAGAACCCAGTAAAGGAAAACGGCGGCGGGATGTCCGAGGAGAATGGAGAGGGCGATCGCCCCTGCGTATACACCCAACTGCACCCGCGTCGAGCGAATTACGTCGGCATAGGCGCTCTCCGGCAAAAAGGGATAGTCCTGCACCTTTCCGGCGGCAATTTTCAGGTGCGTTTTCACCTTGCCAATCCACCAGGGAATCGCACTCACTTCCAGCCAATAGTCGCGCCGGGTTTGCGGCTTGGGGTCGCTGAGTTCGGGGTCTTTGCCGGGAATTTGCGTGTAGCGGTGGTGCCACTTGTGATAGCGGCGATAAAACGTGCCGTTGTAAAACGACAGCAGCCCAGCCAGCCAGCCGACGACATCGTTGAGCCGATTGCTGGCAAAGGCCGTCCGATGAACCGATTCGTGCATCGCCGCAAACATTGAGGCCAGGCTGAAACCGTAGACCACCAGCGCTGGCAGCGCCACCCACAAATTTTGCAAATTTTGCAGATTTTGCATCTGCGTGGCCCAGAGTGCGCCGCTGACTGCCATCACGGTCAAATGCTTGCCCAATTGCCACAGCCCTTGCCACGTCGAGCGCTGGTTCAGCGCGGCGAGTTCTTCGGTAGACAAGACCTGTCGGGCATTTGACGCAACCTCGCGGCAAGGGGCGATCGCCCCCTCAGCCTTGCCCAATTCCAGCGTTTCTTGTGAAAACCCCATGATCCCTGCCTTTTGAATGAATGGCTCAGATGAACAATTCAATAAACAACTCAGTGGAATTCTTGTAGGACTTACGTGGTTGGACGATTTCTCGCGGGCTGCACCCACGAGAAATCGTCCAAAACTCAGACAGTTTAATCGCAAGTGCGGAAGTCCTATCTCGATAATTCTTGATTAGAAGATAGCGTCTAGACGCGAACCTGACTTGTCATAAGACTTGTCACAAGACTTGTCACAAGACTTGTCACAACAAGTCATCACGCTCTTACTATAGCAGGTTGCCATCACTTGTTGTAACAAGTTAGAGAATCCAACTAAGCCAGTGGACTGGGCAGAATCATTCTGATTTCCTAACCCCTAACCCCTTTGTCCCTGCTATATCATGGGGATTCAAAGGCTGTCCGAAGGGCAAAACACATGAATTGGTGGCAAAAGCTTAAGAGAAACTCGCTGGCCCGCTATGGGGCGCTGGTGCTGCTGTTGCTGTATCTGGTGGCGATTGGGGCAGAGTTTTTTGCCCCCTATGATCCCTACGTGTCGCAGACGGATGGCTCGCTGCTGCCGCCGACGCAGGTGTTTTGGCGATCGCCCCAGGGTCAGTTTCTTGGGCCTCACGTCTATCCCACCACCCAGGGCGCGGTAGATCTAGAGACGGGCGATCGCCAGCTTTCGCGAGACTTTAGCCAGCCGTCGCCGATTCGTCTATTTGTCAAAGGCGACCCCTATCGATTCCTCAACCTAAAGCTGCCGCTGCCGACGCGGTTTTCGCTGACCGATCCGCAGTTCCAGGAGAAGGAAATTTTGCCAGGAATTCCGGGCGATCGCCACCTGTTTGGCACGGTTGGCCCCGGTCGGCTGAACCTGCTGGGCACTGACGAAGCAGCCCGCGACCAACTCAGTCGGCTCATTCACGGCAGCCGCATTAGCCTGTCGATCGGGCTAGTGGGGATTCTCATTTCCTTTCCGTTGGGGCTGCTGATTGGCGGCATCTCTGGCTACTTTGGCGGCTGGACAGATTCCATCCTAATGCGCTTTGCCGAAGTGCTAATGACCATCCCCGGCATTTACCTGCTGATTACGCTGGCGGGGGTGCTGCCACCGGGATTGACCAATGCCCAGCGGTTTCTGCTGATTACCCTGATCACCTCGTTTGTCAGTTGGGCGGGGCTGGCGCGGGTAATTCGCGGGCAGGTCTTGTCAATTAAAGAACGCTCTTTTGTGCAGGCGGCGCGGGCGATGGGCGGGCGATCGCTCTACATCATCCTGCGCCACGTCCTGCCGCAGACCGCAACCTATGTGATTATTACCGCCACCCTAGCGATTCCCAGCTTTATCCTGGCAGAAGCCGTGCTGAGCTATCTGGGACTCGGCATTCAGCAGCCCGACCCCTCCTGGGGAAATATGCTGTCCCTGGCCAGCAATGCGTCGATTTTGGTGCTGCAACCTTGGCTGGTGTGGGCCCCGGCATTTCTCATCGTGCTGACGGTGCTGGCGTTTAACCTGCTGGGCGACGGGCTGCGCGATGCCCTCGACCCGCGCAACAGCAGCGATAGCAATGGCTGAACCCAAGAGTTAGAGAAACACCGAGAGAAACACCCAGAGAAACGCCTGCTGCTGGTAATCCTTAATACTTTTGAAAATATCGGCACTATGTTTTGTAGCACACTTTACAATGAAGTGCTAGGGAATCGCAGCGCACAGGCTTAGTTCGAGGCACCTTGACCCAAACCTGAGCGATCGCCCTAGTGGGTTTTGCCCATTCTTCCACGCCTTGGTTAGTTCCGCGCCTTGGTTAGTTCCGCGCCTTGGTTAAAAGGCTAGGGAAAGGGATTTGGGCGATCGCCGCTGCTTCTCACTTATTCATCACTGAATAAAAGTGCCACCAAAAGTGCCGTCAAGGGTGCTGCCACAGAGGAAGGTTTACGATGACAATTCGAGGGTTTCGCCGCAAGCGCCGTACATCTCTGCCTACCGCAGAGCAACTGCTCAATTTAGGGAAAAATTTATCTCAAGGTCTGTCGATCGATGCGGTCGAACCGCGCACCGTCCAGCCCAAAACCAGCGACGAAGAATGGACAACCAAGCGGCTGATTCAGTTTAGCCAGAGCCTCAAAAATATTTGGATGTAGAATATTTGGATGCAGTAGATCGAGGTAGCGCTGAGATCCAGTAGAGATCCAGTAAAGATCCAGTAAAGATCCATTAGAGATCCAGCGCCTATCCCCACATCTGTAAATATCTAGCAGTCAATATTCAGCACTATCCAACCCCAGGCCGCCGCCCTCCAGCGTGTGGCTTTTTCTGCTTTTTGAGTAAACCCCTGACCGAATCTATGAAACAGACAGCCCACTAGCCAACAGGGCAGAATGGGGATGGGTAAGGCAGATCGAACATGAGGCTGAAATTTTTGCCGGAATTCTTACTGAAATTCTTGCCAGAATTCTTACTGAGATTCTTATTGCGGGAAAAATGCCCGCTTTTTGGGCACTCTGAGGGCATATCCATCACGCATCTCGACCTTTTTACTAAATTCGTTTGTTTTGCACACGCTCATTTCAAAATGCGACATCCGTTTACCCTTGGTGCCTCTCTACTCGCGCTGACTGCACTGTTAATGACGGGTTGTGCCCGCCCCACAGGCCGAGCCGCTGCGGTCGAAGATGCAGAGATGATCAAATCACGCCCGTCCCAGGCGGCGATGGTGCATTTGTTTGAGTGGCGCTGGGACGATATTGCCCAGGAATGCGAAACGGTTTTGGGCCCAAACGGCTACGCCGCCGTGCAAATTTCGCCGCCCCAGGAACACGTCGTCTTACCGGAGCGGGGCTTTCCCTGGTGGCAGCGCTATCAGCCCGTCAGCTATCGGCTGGAGAGTCGCAGTGGCGATCGCGCTCAGCTTGCGTCCATGATTCGCCGCTGCCATGCGGCCGGGGTCAAGGTCTACGCCGATGCAGTGATCAACCACATGGCCGGGGTCGAGCAGGGCATCGGCAGCGCCGGGTCAGTCTTTACCAAATACGACTATCCTGGCATCTACCAACCACAAGACTTCAACGACTGTCGCCGCAACATCGAGAGCTACCAGAACCACGACGAGGTGACGGGCTGCGAACTGGTGGGGTTGGCTGATTTGAAAACCAGCACGCCCTACGTGCAGCGGCGGATCGCAGAATACCTCGCCGATTTGGTCAGTTTGGGCATCGACGGCTTTCGGATCGACGCTGCTAAACACATCAATGCCCGCGACCTGGATGGCATTCTGACCCAGCTTGAGCAGGTCTTGGCAGAACAGAAAGCAGGCAAGACCCTGGCTGATCTCTTCATTTATCAGGAAGTGATCGACCCCGGCACCGAAGCCGTGAAAAAGGGCGAATACTACGCCTCTGGGGACGTGTTCGAGTTTGAGTATGGACGAGTCGTGAGCGAAAAGTTTGCTGGACTCGACGGGCAAACCCTGGCGCAGCTAGAAACGTTGGGCGAGGGCTGGGGATTCGTTCCTAGCGAAAAGGCGGTGGTCTTCATCGACAACCACGACAAGCAGCGGGGTCACGGGGGCGGCGGCAACTACCTCACCTACAAGGACGGCACGCTCTACGACCTGGCCAATGTGTTCATGCTGGCCCATCCCTACGGCAAGCCGCTGGTGATGTCGAGCTACGACTTTTCAGATGGCGACCAAGGGCCCCCCGCCGATGCCAAAGGCAACACGCGATCGCCCCTCAGCCCCAACGCTGCAACCTGCGCCGACGGCTGGATCTGCGAACATCGGCGATCGCCCCTTTTGCAAATGGTGCAGTTTCGCAACGCGGCCGGCGATGCGCCCCTAGTGGACTGGTGGAGCAACGGGCAAAACCAGATTGCCTTTGGGCGGGGCGATCGCGCCTTTGTGGTGATCAACCGAGAATCCCAGCCCCTCACCCACACCTTTCAAACCAGCCTGCCCCCCGGCCGCTACTGCGACCTGCTCCAGCCCAGTGCGTCCAACCCCGCCACCTGCGCCACGCCCATCACCGTTCAGCCCAACGGCCAGGCGACCTTCACCCTATCCGGCATGAGCGCCGCCGCAATTCGAGTAATGGAGTAGTAGAACCACCCTAAGCCAACGCCCGCAACTCCTCCAGCACGCCCCCCGGCGCATAGCCCAGGCTAAAGGCGTAGCTGCTATCCATCGACACGTCTGGCGGGCGCGGGGCGGGCATGGGCACATCCGCCTGCTTGCACGGGCTGATCGAATCAGGGGAAAGGCCAAACGCCGCCGCCATTCGTAGCCCAAATTCATAGCGAGACAGCCGCTCTGGCCCGCCCAGGTGAACCAGACCCTGAACCTTGTCGAGCGCCATCAGCAGGCCCTTTGCTGCGTCGCGTCCGCTGATGGGCGTGCGAAACTCGTCGGTAAACAGACGCAGCGCCTCACCATCGCGCAGCTTCTGCAAAAACGGCTGCAAGAAGCTAGGGGCCGTGGGCGCAGCGCCAAACATCAGCGGCATCCGGCAAACGGCAGCCTTTGGATAGCGGCTCAGGATTCCGACTTCGGCTTCTGCCTTTTGCTCCCCATAAAGGCTGAGAGGACAGACCGGATCGGCTTCGCGGTAGGGCGCGTGGTGTCCGTCGAATACCAGATCGGTGGAGGTGAAGGCAAAGGGAATGCCCATATCGGCACAGAGGCTGGCCAGGTTTAGGCTGGCGAGGACATTAATCTGGTGGGACAATTCGGGCTGGGTTTGGCAGGCGTTGGGCTGAGACAGGGCGGCTGTGTGGATTACTGCATCCGGGCGAATCTCCTGGAATGCCTGCTGGAGAGCAGCAAAGTCTGTTAGATCCAGCGCCAGCGTGTTCGCATCAGCAAAGGACACGGGCCGGGTTTGGTATGTGCCGTAGACCGTCCAACTGGCGCGGGTCGCCTGGTAGATATGCCATCCCAAAAAGCCGCTGATGCCCGTAATGAGGAGGGTTTTGGGAGGCGTTGACATGGCGATAGATCCCACAGTCATGAGTTGGACAAGATACGATTAAGAGGATTCCGTGTCTGAAACTGAGACAGAAGAAATTGAAACAGAAAGGACAGCGTATGGTGAAGCCGATGGTAAGTCAGTTGGTAAATCAGTTGGTAAATCAGTTGGTAGATCAAGCTGCTGTGAACCCGCTTGCTGGCGATCGCCCGTTTCTAAAGCATTTCCGTCTTGCTGCTGCGGCAACCTGGGCGGGTGTATCAATCGCTTCTAGCCTAGCTGCATGGGCTAGTTTTGTCCCGCTTGCCCAGGCCCAAGAGCAGTCCCACGATCGCCAGCCGTCTGCCTCGATTCCCGTCCAGATTGAGCTTAGCCCGTCTCCAGTAATTTCTGACCCGCAGGGCTT
Organism: Thermoleptolyngbya oregonensis NK1-22; assembly: GCF_032705245.1. GTDB lineage: Bacteria > Cyanobacteriota > Cyanobacteriia > Elainellales > Elainellaceae > Thermoleptolyngbya > Thermoleptolyngbya sichuanensis. The sequence goes on along the minus strand of NZ_CP053540.1, from coordinate 3,148,756 downwards.
TCCAGCATTGCAACCGCTGCCCCCCGTGCCCGCTCCGTCCAGCGATGGTCGCGCAGATACCATTGGACAAGACTCCATTGGACAAATCGACACTCAGCGTCCTGTACTGCCATTTTCCGATGTGCCACCCGACCACTGGGCCTACGAAGCGCTGCTGTATCTTTCCACAGGAGGGCGATCGCCCCGCTCTGTCCCTCAACCATAACTCCGCTGAGAAGTTACTTTGAGGCGTTCCTGATGACGTTCCGCTTGGATTCCGTCTCGGAGTTTTCGATTGCGTAGCAAAACTTGATTTTTGGCATCCTTTTCGTTTGAAAACTTAACGCCTTTCCCATACTCAATTCCCGCTCCAGAGACCTACCCTGGATGTTGATACACCGCTTGCACAAATGCTGCGAGCGGTGTTCAATTTCTAAAATCTTTGGCTGAAATCTTTGCCTGAAATCCATAACGGATTGGCTTGCAGATTGCAACATCGTTCGAGGCAGGTTCGCAGCATTTACCCTGCCTTAAAACATTCGGTTTTATCAAACTCTAAACCTAAATGACTATTTCTGACCCTGGCTCTGTCTCTCCTGCCACCCGCTGGCATCTGCTGCCTGCTGAAAAAGTTTTGGAGCAGTTGCAGAGCGATCGCCAGTTGGGCCTCACGTCGGAGCAAGTCGCCGAACGCCAGCGCCAATTTGGCCCAAACGAACTGGAAGACACAGGCAGCCGGAGCAACTGGGCGATCTTGCTGGATCAGTTCAAAAACATCATGCTGATCATGCTGATCGCGGTGGCGATCATTTCCGGCGTGATGGATCTGATGGACATGCAGGCAGGACGGGTCAAGTCCAACGACATTCCGTTCAAAGACACCGTGGCGATTTTAGCGATCGTGTTTCTGAATGGCTTGCTGGGCTATGTGCAGGAAAGTCGTGCCGAAAAAGCGCTGGCTGCCCTGAAAAATATGGCCTCGCCGCGAGTGCGCGTGGTGCGCGATGGGCGCGTACAGGAGGTAAGCGCTGGGGAACTGGTGCCAGGGGACATCATGCTGCTGGAGGCAGGCGTGCAGGTGGCGGCGGACGGTCGCCTGTTGGAGGAAGCCAGCCTGCAAGTGCGGGAGGCAGCGCTGACGGGCGAGGCACAGGCCGTCAGCAAGCGGGTCGCCGCAGACCTATCAGAAGATACTCCCCTGGGCGATCGCCTCAATTGCGTGTATCAGGGAACCGAGGTCGTGCAGGGGCGCGGCGTGGCCATCGTCACCCAAACCGGCATGGGCACCGAACTCGGCAAAATTGCCACCCTGCTGCAATCTGTCGAGGCCGAGCCAACGCCCTTGCAGCAGCGGATGGATCAGCTCAGTCAGGCGTTGGTCACGGGGTCTCTGTCACTGGTGGCAGTGGTCGTTGTCTTGGGGCTGCTGGTGGCCGGATGGGGCAAGCTGCGGGAACTGGTGGAGGTGTCGCTGAGCATGGCAGTGGCCGTTGTGCCAGAGGGCTTGCCCGCCGTGATTACGGTAACGCTGGCGCTAGGAACCCAGCGGATGGTGCGCCGCCATGCCCTGATCCGCAAGCTGCCTGCGGTAGAAACCCTCGGCTCTGTCACCACGATCTGCTCCGACAAAACGGGAACCCTGACCCAAAACAAAATGGTGGTGCAGGGGATTCACCAGCACTCCTGCTCCCTCAGCGTCACCGGCCACGCTTATACACCAGAGGGCGAGTTTTTGCTGGACGGGCAGCCGATTGACACTCGGCACCACCCAGAGGCGATCGCCCTGCTGACGGCCGGCCTTCTCTGCAACGACGCTGCGCTGCAAAAGGAAAACGGCGACTGGTGCATCCTGGGCGACCCCACCGAAGGCGCACTGCTCGTCGCCGCCACCAAGGCCGGCCTCGATCGCCATCAGTTGAGCTATGCCTGGACGCGCCTGGGTGAGTTTCCCTTCACCTCCGAGCGCAAGCGCATGAGCGTCATGGTCAAACAGGCAGGGGGTGGAACGACCACAGATGCGATGGGTGCGATCGCCCCGCTGCTCCTGCCGTCCTCCTCCCTACTCCTGTTTTGCAAAGGCTCTCCAGAACTGGTGCTGGAGCGATGCCAGTTTGTGTATGTCAAGGGCACTGTGGAGCCACTCAGCGGCGATCGCCGTCAGAAAATCTTGCAGCAAAACAATCACCTAGCAAGCAAAGGACTGCGGGTGCTGGGGTTTGCCGGCCGTCCCCTAGAAGCATTGCCCGCCGAAGACAGCGCCGAGGAAACCGAGCAAGGGCTGATCTGGCTGGGACTGGTGGACATGCTAGACGCGCCCCGCCCCGAAGCACGCGAGGCCGTGGCCCGCTGTCGCTCCGCCGGAATTCGCCCCGTCATGATTACAGGCGACCACCAGCTCACCGCACGGGCGATCGCCGAAGACTTGGGCATTGCCCAACCCGGCGATGAAGTGCTGACCGGGCCCGATCTGGAACACTGCACCCCAGAAGAACTGGAAGCCCACGTCGAGCGGGTCAGCGTCTATGCCCGCGTCGCCCCAGAGCATAAGCTGAAAATCGTGCAAGCGCTTCAGCGGCGGCACCACATCGTCGCCATGACGGGCGATGGCGTGAACGATGCCCCCGCGCTGAAGCGGGCCGATATCGGCATTGCAATGGGCATCACGGGCACCGATGTCAGCAAAGAAGCCAGCGACATGGTGCTGTTGGACGATAACTTCGCCACCATCGTCTCAGCGGTGGAAGAAGGGCGCGTGGTGTACACCAACATTCGCCGCTTTATCAAATACATTCTGGGTTCCAATATCGGCGAGGTGATTACCATTGCCGCATCGCCGCTGTTTGCCTTTGGCGGCGTGCCCCTCACGCCCCTGCAAATCCTTTGGATGAACTTGGTCACCGATGGACTGCCCGCCCTAGCGCTAGCAGTAGAACCTGCGGAACCCAACGTCATGAGTCGCCCGCCCCACGATCCCAAAGAGAGCATCTTTGCACGAGGACTGGGCACCTACATGATCCGCATCGGCGTGGTGCTGTCTATGATTGCGATCGCCCAAATGGTCGTCGGCTATCACCTCGCCCAAACCACCCCCGGCGACCCCGATCGCTGGAAGACAATGGTCTTCACTACCCTTTGCCTGGCCCAGATGGGTCATGCCCTGGCTATTCGATCCAACACCCGCCTAACCCTAGAACTCAACCCCTTCTCCAATCCCTACGTCCTCACCTCCGTCGTCTTTACCAGCCTGTTGCAACTAGCGCTAATCTACGTCGAGCCGCTGCGAAACTTCTTTGGCACCCAAATCCTCAGCCCCCTGGAACTGCTGATTTGTCTTGGATTCAGCCTGCTGCTCTTTGTTTGGATTGAGCTAGAAAAACTACTGTCTCGCTGGCAGGGCAAAGGGTCAGGCGTGGGGGACTAACAGTACAGGGTTCCAGAGGTACAGTTCCAGAAATACACGATAAAGATTCCCCCCCTTTCGTCCCTAAGGAGGACTAAGGGGGGCAGATGCTCAGCCTTCAAACCAGCCCTTGCAAACTGGCCCTTGAATATCAATTCTCCTGAGTGATGCTACAAATGAAACTGCTAGAAGCCCCGGACAGGCTCGGCTAGCAATCCAAAATCCAAATTAGGACAGCGCCCCTACGGAGAAATCTGGAAGTTGGTCGGGCCCTGATAGCCAGAAGCCTTGGCCAGTTGCTCCAGCGTTTGGGTGCCAGAGTAAAACTGTCCGTTGATTTCCCAGGTAGGATAGCCCGTCACCTGCGGCGTGGCGCGACACAAGGCAGTCTGGGAGTTCGCTCCGTCTGGCGCACATTCAATGTAAGGGATCTCAGCCGCGGCAGGCTGACCAAAGAGTTGCTTCTGATCGTGGCAATGCGGGCACCAGTAAGCACCAAACATCTTCGCGCCAATGCGCTTCAGGTGGCGAGCCAGTTCAACCTCTGCCTGCCCCGAAACAGTAGTTACAGGTGGCACGGATGGCCCGTCTACGACCTCACTGGGCGGCGTTTTAATGATGTTGTGCCAAGCCAGAGAACCTACTAGCACCACCACACCGACTAAGATCCCGGTAAAAATAAGCTGTCCCACATCTTCCCAAGCTCGCCCGAACAGCGTCAGCAAGAACATAGCCAGGGCAAACAGCGCCGATGCAATGCAATAGACGCAGATGCCCGCAGCGCCGAAGGGCACCACGAACTCGGAAAACATGATGTACATCAGGTAGCCGCTGAATACCAGCATGGCGGTGGAGCCTGCAAACAGCAGCAGCCAGGTCGTGTTATCCAAACTGGTTCGCAGGGTCTTGTTTTGGTCGGGATTGACCAGCAGCGGCGCAAAAGCAAACGCCGCCATGCCCAGATAGGCCAGCAGCCCAAACAGCGCCAACGGTTGCCCAAACAGCGTGGCGTAGGGGCTAGAAAGCACCTGCTGACAGCCGCTAGTGGGGCAGGCTGCCTCGCCACCAAACAGCCGAGTCGCGGTGAGATAGGCAGTGTTTAGCGCACCCAGCAGGGCGATCGCTCCGATAATCTTGCGAGACTGGCGATGCAGCCAGGGGGTTTGACGACGGCGGCTCATAGCACCTACTTCTGTCAACTCAGCAATAGACTTCATCAGGATACAGCCCGTCGGCTCATCCCGACTTCCCTATTGTGGCTCAAAGCCGAAAAAAGTGGGTTGGCGGGGGTCATCGCTCCGCAACATTGACAGAAGACGATACTAAGACAGAACTAAGACGGATCGGAGGATGCGAGTTTGCAGAGTAAGCAGGCTAAATTGGCAAATTAGGCGAATCATTAGCAAATGAGCAAATAAATTGGCGGAAAAGAGCAGGCGGGCTGGATCAATGCCTTAGCCAGTCCCGAAAATTCAGACCCGAAAATTCAGAATCAATGCGAGCAAAAAGTGTAGGCAAAAAATGTGAGCAAGAAGTTTGAGCAAAAAGTGTAAGCAAAAAGTGTAAGCGAAAAATGTGAGCAACGTAGACGCAGCCCAGGATTCACCGTCAGTGGGCATTGTGATTTTGGGGCTAGGGCGGTGGGGAATGCATCTGCTGCGAAATTTTTTGGCGCTGCCGGGGGTGCGCGTGGTGGCGATCGCCGATCCCAGCACCACCCGTCTGCAAACTGCGGTGAACCAGCTTGGGCTAGCACATCGCACGCCCGCCGTTCTTGCCCTCACGGATTGGGCAGCCGCGCTCGAGTTGGACGGGGTAGATGCCGTGGCGATCGCCACACCCGCCAGCACCCATGCAGCACTTCTGCGAACCGCGCTGAACCGAGGGCTACACGGATTTGTAGAAAAGCCCCTGACGCTCTGCGCTGCCGAGGGGCGAGAACTGTGCCAACTGGCGGCAGCGCAAGGACGGCGGCTGGTAGTAGATCACACCTATTTGTTTCACCCAGCCGTGCAAGCGGGGCGATCGCTCGTTCAGCAAGGGCTACTTGGGCAGGTGCGCTATGGCAGCAGCAGCCGGACGCACCTCGGCCCAGTGCGCTCCGATGTCGATGCGCTATGGGATCTGGCAATTCACGACATTGCCATTTTTAACCACTGGCTGGGAGAGCGACCCGTGCAGGGGCAGGCCTGGGGGACGGTCTGGTTGCAGCCCGCGCTAACCCCACCGCTTGGGGCGATCGCCCAGGAAACAAACCAGGCAAAAACGGCAGTGCAATCGGGAGTATCGGGAGTATCGGGAGTATCCGATCTAGTCTGGGCGCGGTTGTTTTATCCCAGCGGATTTCAGGCGACGCTCCAGGTGTGCTGGCTCAATCCCGACCGACAGCGGCGGCTGAGCGTGGTGGGCGATCGCGCCTCGCTAATTTTTGACGAAATGGCGACCGATTCGCTGGTGCTGCAAACTGGAGCGCTGATGCAGCAAGACAGACAATTCTTGCCCACGGCCCAAGAGCGACGGGCGATCGCCGTTTCCCGCGAAGAACCACTGCGCCGCGCCTGCGAACATTTTGTGGACTGTGTGCGGGGCGATCGCCCCTCCAACCTGTCGTCGGGCGAAGTTGGTGTCGAGTTGGTGGCGGTTCTCGAAGCGCTCTCCCAGTCGATGGCCCAACAGGGGGCGATCGTTTCGGTTGCCGACTAAATTTGAGATTTTGGATTGGTTAGGACTTACGCAGTTGAACCATTTCTCGCGGGCGCAGCCCATGAGAAATTGTCCAAAACCCAAAGAGCCTATCGCCAGTGCGTAGGTTTGGTTGGTTTTAGATTGGCGATTTTGGATTAGCGATTTTTGGATTGGCGATTTTGGATAGCTGCAAGCGCCCAGTTCCTTGAACATTCGTGACTCTGCGCGTTTGCTCCTGCAAACGGTGCTATGATTTCAGTCGCTCATCGGCTCTCAAAGGGGAACAGCCTTTGGAGATTGGCGATCGCGCCGATTGGGGAAAGTGCAGTGCAAGTCTGCCGCTGTCCCGCAACTGTGAAGTTGGGCAAGACACCCCGCCCGACCAGTCAGGATGCCCGCCGATGCGCCATTTTGCCAATTTAGACTCTGCGAGGTACAGACATGAAGGCAAGCATCACCAGAACCCGGAAATTCCCAAAATCGTCCAGAGCGCGCGATCGGCGAACCGTCCCGGCCACCAAACCTAGCGCAGACTGGCGCAGTGGCGCACTGCTCTTGCTAGCAGGAATGGCGCTCTGTGCCGAACCAGCCCTAGCGCACCACGCCACGGGAGGCGAAACGCCCAAAACCTTTTTGGAAGGGTTTTTGTCTGGTTTGGCCCATCCCGTCATTGGGCTGGATCACTTTGCGTTTGTGGTGGCGATTGGGCTACTGGCGGCAAAGCAGAGCTGGGGACTGCTGTTTCCTATCAGCTTCTTGCTAGCAGCGCTGGGCGGCACGACCCTACACCTGAATTCAGTGGATTTGCCCGCCGTTGAAATTGCCATTGCGCTGTCGGTGTTCCTAATCGGGCTGGGGCTGGGGCTGCGAAAGACACTGCCCCTGGGCGGGGCGATCGCCTTTGGAATTTTGGCAGGGGTATTCCACGGCTATGCCTACGGCGAGTCAATCATTGGTGCAACGCCGTCGCCCCTGTCTGCCTATCTGCTGGGTTTCACGCTGATCCAGGCGGCGATCGCCTTGGGAGCGGGATGGCTGGGCGATCGACTGCTGCGCCGCACGGCCGAACGGGCTAGAGCGCTGACCCTGCCTGGGCTGGCGATCGCAGGCGTGGGGCTGGTGTTTTTGTTGCAGGCTATTTAAGCCAAGCGGGGGATAGAGAGCAAGCGGGGGATCGAGAGATAGAGTTACTGATCCCTTTCTTATCCCCCCACCCGCTGCCACATCGTCTACCATGAGAGAGAGCTTCACCCTTCTTTACCTATGGAATGGCGAGAACTGGGCGGAAATTGGCTAGTGGTGCCAGAACGTCCGACAGCGATGATTCATTTTTTGGGCGGGGCGTTTGTGGCGGCGGCTCCGCAGATCACCTATCGTTCGCTGCTAGAGCATCTAGCAGAGCAGGGCTATGCCGTTGTTGCCACGCCCTTTGTCAACACGTTTGACCATGAGGCGATCGCCCGCCAGGTGTTGCGATCGTTCCTCCGGGCTGAGGAATATTTGCTGGAGCGTGTGTTTCGTCGCAGCTACGTGCCGCTCTACGGTGTCGGCCACAGCATGGGCTGCAAGCTGCATCTGCTGATCGGCAGCCGCTCGTCGCAAGAGCGAGCAGGCAACGTTTTTCTGTCGTTTAACAATTATCCAGCGCGGCGATCGATTCCGTTTCTGGATCAAATGTCGCAGTTTTCGACCCAGTTTTCTTCCCAGATTCCGCCCCAGTTTGCGCCGCTGCTGAATATGGAATTTACGCCATCGCCGACAGAAACCTACACGCTGATCGAGCGGCAGTATCAGGTGCGGCGCAATCTGCTGATTCGCTTTGCGATGGATGATATTGACCAGACACGATCGCTCGCGGACGTTCTCACTCGCCGTTTTCCAGACATGACCACGCTGCACACGCTGGGCGGCAACCACCTAACGCCAATGGGTCAAGATTTGAAATGGCAGCCCGGTGCAACCTTTACGCCGCTGGATGCCCTCGGACAGTTTATGCAGCAGGGGCTAAACCGAGATTTCATTCAGCTCAAGCGCACCATCACGCGATGGTTGAATCCGGTTGCCGCCTTCAATTTGCCTAAATAGCCCGTGCCGCCAGATCAAGCAAAGTCAGGGCAAAATCAGGACAACCTGCTAAAACAGGTGTAGCAATCTGTGGCCGGTGATTGCGTCTTCCGCCACAACCGGGAGCCGACGCTCTGGCACAAGCGCTATGCTGAGGTCGTCACGGAGTTGGCGTGGGATTCAGAAGGAGAAAGCAATGGGTCGGTTGATAAAACAATCCACAAAACAACTGCTGCTGGGGACCCTGCTGCTGGGCGGACTGGCGGGGCTGGTCGGATGCAACGATGCCCAGCCGCCTTCGTCCTCTCCTAGCGCGTCGCCGACGGCTGGCCCAGGCTCGCCTGCGCCTTCTGCCCCCGCGCCCAGCCCCACGGCTTCTGCTCCAGCGCCAACCGATCCGTCGCTGTTTGTGATTTCAGCCGAGGGTATCGGCCCGGCAAAACTGGGCATGACGCTGGGAGAACTCAAGCAAGCGCTGCCCAATGCCACGTTTGAAGTTCAGTCGCCTTTTATCGTCGATTTCGATGCGATCGCCGTGTCCCAGAACGGCAAGCCACAGTTTTATGTGCTGTACCTGGCGGGCGAGAGCTTTGGCGATGATGACGTGGTGCAGGGCGTGCTGACCGATAACCCCAGCTACCGCACCGATCGCGGCGTTGGCCCCGGTACGGCGATCGCCCAGGCAGAGCAGATCTACGGCGATGCCACCCTGTCGTACAATACGCAGAACGAATCGCGGGAATACGTCCGGTTTGCCCAGCATCCGGCCACCAACCTGTCCTTTGGCACAGGCAATGGCAGCAGCGAAACAGCGGGCATTTATCCCTCGCCCACAGCGGAATACAACGAAACGCAGCAGTTCCGAGAAGATGCGACCATCCAGTCGGTGCTGGTCATCTGCCTGAATGAGGCCTGCACGCCTGCTTCACCCTGAGCCAGCTTTGGGTTTTGGATTTTGGATTTTGGGTTTCAGCCTTCGGTCTTTTGCCTGCTTGCCGCCATGCTAAAGGTTCTGGTTTCTTCGATTGTTGCGCTGTGGGTGAGTGCGATCGCCCTGCTTTCGGTGCAAAACGCGACCCCTGTCGAACTTCGCTTTTTGACAGGCAGGACGGTGCCGATTCCCATCGGGCTGCTGCTGGGGTTTAGCGCGTCGGCAGGGATGCTGGGCGCGGCGCTGGTGCTACCGGGCGATCGCACTTCCAGTGCCCGCAGCCTAGACGAGGGCGATCCGTTTGAGGACGAATAGCCTCGCCCAGTCGCAGAACATCGGGCGATCGCCCAAGTATCCGCCTAGCCAGATCGCCTAGCCAGACCGCCTAGCCAGACATCCCCTCAGCTAGACCTCTGCCTAGAGTGAATATACCCGCCCATCGATCAGCAGCCGCGTAATGCCCTTCGCCTGCAAATAGGGACTGGCCTTCAAAAACACCTGACCGTCGGGAATCTTGACCACACGCTGCATCCGCCGCACATAGCGCTTGGCCACCCGATGATTATCAAACACAGGCAGCGTCCGCTCCTCTTCCTGGTCGTCGGGAATTAGCCCCAGCCCCGCAAAGTCCTTGAGCGGCCGAGTCACTAAATCCGACGTGCGATCGACTACTAGATAGCAGGACTTGGGCAGTTTGGCTTCCGAGAGCGGCGCAATGTGCAGCGGTATGTTGCTGTGCAGTCCGCCCGTCAGGTCGTCCAGCTCAACGGCTGCGTCGAGCAAGGAGCCGTCATCGTCATCGTCCAGGTCGTCGTCGAGGTCGTCGTCGAGGTCGTCTGTCAGGTCTTCATCATCCAGATCGTCGTCATCTTCTTCGTCAATATCCGTGAAAACGCCTTCATGCTTCAAAATGTCGCGCTCAACTGCCTCTAGCTCAGCGACGACAGGTTCCGCCGAATCCTCCTCCGCAAGCCCAGCGTCCGCAGCGAAGGACGATTCAACAGAGGCGATCGCCCCATCTTCATCAATCCGCTTCTTTTTAGCCAGTTTGGGCGGCGCAACCGTAGATGGTTTGCTGGATTCAGGGGGAACGCTCCCAGAACGGCGGCGCTGGCGGCGACCATCGCGGCGTGCGGAGTCCGGCTCGGCTATGTCCATCTCGTCCGCATCCGGCTCCACGGCTTGGGGCACAGCTTGGGGCACAGCGCTAAACACGTCTGGCTGGGGAGGCTGCGGATCTTCTTCTGATTCCAGGGCCTCTGCCGCTTCTACAGCGGTGGATACGTCGGCGGCGTTCTCAACTTCAGACTTGCTGCTGCCTGCGGTTCGCTTTTTCTGAATCAGCGCGTCATATTCGGCTTCCGACAGGCTTTGCTTCAGAATGCGGCTAATTGTAGAGGTGCTGACGCTGAATTGCTGAGCCAGGGATGTGGTGGTTTCGTCTGACTGGCGATACAGTGCCAGAATTTTTTGCTTGTCAGAATCGGTCAGTTTTGTAGGAGGCATGCCGCGTTAACCACTCGCCCCACCGGGGAGCACTGAAGAAAAAACCTGATTGATCGTAACTCAGAATTGTCTGACCCTTGCACATAACAGTACAAGGGTAACTAAAATTCAATGTCTGCGATCAAACAAAACACTCAGGCGCGGCGACGGCTGCCCCGACGAGAGCGGCTCGACAGGTCGTACTCTAGGGCTGCGCCAATGGCAAACAGGCAGGCGCTAAAAATCCAGAACACTTCGAGCAAGCCGCCCGTTTGATAGCCCTCGACGTAGCGGGTGGCGTAGAGGAACCACATATCTGCAATGTAAAAGCAGATTGCAGCGGCGGCAATGAAGCGCCAAGACAGCGAGAATCGCCCGCCCCAAAACGCCAGCAGCAGCGCCATCGCAGCCATCAGCAGAATGATATCTCCAGCCACATAGGCGATCGCAAAGGTACCTGAGAACGGGGACAGGGTGTCTTCTAGCGCTACCGCCCAACCAGGGACTCTGGAGGTTGTAGCTGCGGCGGCTGGGGCAGGTTCGGCAGGCACCGGGGCAGTCGACGGAGCCGCCGGAGCCGCGTCGGGCGCAGTCTGGGCGATCGCCGGAGGATCAATCCAGACCGCCGCCGAGGCAGCCGCACTTGCCCCGTTGTAGATAAACCAGGCAATCACAACCCCCAAAACCCCTACGCCTATCACCGCTAGCCACTGCCAGATTGCCAGGTTCAGCTTGCGCGAAGACACCGCCAAAAACATACCCGCGCCCACCAGCAAATACATCAGCAGGAAAAACAGGTCGGCGGGAGACGCATCCGGTTCCTTGCCCCAGCCAATTTCCCACTGTCCAAGAATCAAATTGCCAATAAAGAAAGACAGCATTCCCAGCCCAATCAGCAGCCAAACCGTGCGCCCGCTCACGATCAGCGGACTGCGCCAGTTGCGAAAACAGAGAATGGACGCTCCCAAAAAGGCAATATTTTCCAAAAAATAGGTCGTAATGCCATACCACTCTGGACGACCCTGCCCCGGCAGCGGCACGCTAAACAGCAGGAAGAACAGCAGGGAAAACACCGCCCACAGGATAGCGATGATGACAATGGTCTGCACTGGGATGGCCGAGGAAGAGCCAGGGGTTTTCTTAGCCACAGAATCACTCCTTAACTGGAGGGCACAGGAAGATGCGGGTTGAGAATAGCCAAATTAAAACAGAATTTTTCACAGTTTTGACGCTCAATGGCAACTTTATTAAGAAGCCGCAGGGTAAAAAGCTGCACTAGACCACAATGCAAGGCGACGAGTCTGACTGATTGAGCGATCGCCCTCAATGAATAATCGCGGAATAATCGCGAGGAAGGATCGCGCAGAATGCTTGCGAATACCTGCCAGCTATTGCCAGTCTTTTCCAGAGGGAGACTGCTTGAGCCAGTTTAGGAACTGCGTGCGATCGCCCTCAGACATATCCTGAAGCGCATCCAGCACCCGCCCCGTGAAGCTAGTATTCCCAAAATGCTCCTTGCCCAAGCGCAGCAACTCCAGCAGCAGCGTATTCAGATGATGCTCTTGCCAAGGGGGCACCTGAAGCGATGCCAGCGGATCGACCGTCAGAAGCTGATTAATCGCATCCGGCGACTCGGTTTGAGGAAACCGCCACTGCTGAAATACGCTGGAAATTTCTTTCTGAAACATGCCAGCCTGCCGTCCCCCCAGCAGATCTTCAATATCAATGTAGACCGCCTGGAGCAGCAGCAGCGCCGCCTGAATCAGGGCCGGAGACGTGCTATCCGTTGCCACCTGGTCGCCACTGTCCGCAGCAAGCTGATCCAGCCGCACCTTGCCCCACACGCTATAGCGCTCTGGCTCCTCCAGCAACACGCAGGCTTTGCCCCGGTTATCCGTCAAATCGCGCCAAAAGGCTTTTGCGTCTTCCTCCTGAGCCGCGTTAAACACGCTGATCAGCCGAAAAGACTGTCCCTGGTAATGCAGAACAGGAATCTGTTGATCTTTTTTGGGGTGTTGAACGCTCGTAATTTCAACATCCTGCCGCTTTAAGATAAACATGATTTGGTCGGTTGACTCCTGTCAGGGCGGGGGTGTTGGAAAACCGCCGTTCGATGGGCGATACACACTGGATTGGTCTAAGTGTACACCTGATACCGGATTCGTTTAGCGCTGGGCACTGGGACGAACTTGGTTCTGGACAGAGCGCTTAGACAGTGGACAGACCGTTTGCAAGGTCAAGACCCCGCAAGCGTCGGATCGTATAGTAAGCGTATAGTAATTTTGATGGGATGAAACGCGGACGCTGGAGGAGCGATCGCAAAACATGAAATCCGCCTTAGGGTAAGCTTGGGAGCAATGGTCTCTGCTGAACGGCTCGCCGGAGCGCAGGACTTAGATATTGGGCGAGTCCAAGCCCTTTGGGGGTTTATTCTAAACTTGCTGATTGGTTCATATCGACTCGTTCGTGTGTTAAGTTGGGCTGGTTTAGTTTTCCCATCTTGTCTGGGTTCCCTAACGCTGCCTGGTCGTCTGATTAAAAACGGTATGAGTTGGCATGAGTTGGTATAGGGTGTGCTTAAACCTGTAAATGCTGGAAATCCTGGATATCCTGGAAATCCGCATTTCAGAGTCCTGTCCGCAACGGCTGACGCTTTGAGCAATCACACTTCAAGCAAGCGAGTGTAACTGATAAAATCAAGTTCATCTCAAGCCTATGGGTTGTGTTGTAGGTCAGCTACACAGCTCCACGTATCGCGTAAGGTTTGCTGGCTCCAGTAGCTCAGCCGGATAGAGCAACTGCCTTCTAAGCAGTCGGTCGCAGGTTCGAGTCCTGCCTGGGGCGTTTTTGATTTTGAGAAGCTGAGGTCTGAAGGGCTGAAGTTTGAGAGTCTAATTGAAAATCTAAAAAATTTGAGAATCTAAAGGAATCTGAAGATTTCTATTCGACCAGCGCGACAAAGCCGCTGCGACGGCGATCGCCCGCACCCGTCAGCCTGCCATCCGGGTTCGCCAGCACCGCATGAACCCCACCAAAAAACATATTCTGCTGCTCCCACGGCACAATCTCGCTGTTCCAGGGAAATTGAGTGTGGACTTTGGGAATCTCAAACCCTGGCTCTAGGTTCATCACATCTGCTTCCCAGTGGATGCGAGGTGAGTTTACAGCCTGCTCAATCGGCATCTGAAAGTCGATGACGTTGGAAATCACCTGCAAAATCGCCGTGCGAATCCGGTTCGAGCCTCCAGACCCCAGCACCAGTTCTGGCATTCCCCCCGCCAGCACCATCGTCGGAGCCATCATGGAGGAAATTCGCGCATCAAGCGGCCACTGGTGAAACCCGCCAGGATGCAGATCTGCCTCGCCCAGCATATTGTTCAGCATGATGCCCGTTCCCGGAATCGTATAGCCCGACCCTTCGCCGTTGGAGGCAGTAATGCTAGCCGCATTGCCCTCGCCATCGATGACGCTAAAGTGGGTCGTGCTGCCCCATTTGTTCACCCCTGCTGTCTGCAAAAGCTGCTGGGCATAGCGATGCAGGTGTGCCTCTGCCAGAAAGCGCTCTGCCACATCGGGCTGGTTGATTCGGGAGTCGTAGCCATCGGCACGGGCCAGGTTCGTGAGCCGCATCGCATCTGCCAAAAGCGTCAGGTGCGCCTCCGAGCCAAATTCGTACCCTGCAACCTCAACTTGAGACAGCAGCGCCAGCGCAAAGGCAATCAGGCAGCCGCCGGAACTGGGGGGCGGGTTGGTGACGAGCGTGGTTCCCCGATAGCAAGTCATCAGGGGCGATCGCTCGATGACGCGATACTGGCGCAAATCCTCCAGCGACAGATAGCCGCCCCGCGTTTGGGAATCTTTCACCAGCGCATGGGCGATCTCGCCTTCATAAAACGCCTGCGGCCCCTCCTGCACCAGCAGCCGGATCGTCTCTGCCAAATCGGGATTATAGAAGCGATCGCCCGGTTGCAGCAGTTCCCCCTCTCGCGTGCAGAGTTGCCCCATCTCTGGACAGGCCAGCAAAATCGGCCGCAAGATTTGAAAGCAGTAAGCCTGGAAGTCACCGATTTCCACGCCCGCCGTGGCGTAGTGCAGCGCGGGTTCTGCCACGGCCGACATGGGCAGCCGCCCCAGCCGACGGTGCATCTGAAACAGACCCGCCACGGTGCCCGGAACAGCGATCGCCCCCAACCCAATATGAAACTCCTGCACCGCCGTTCCAAAGTCCACCAGCACCGGATAAAACTCGACCGCCTCGACGGGTCGCCGCTGGCGCGGGGTCTGGGTAAAAAAATCGAACAGAATATTTTGCCGCTCCGCCGTGTGCGCCAGCAAAAACCCCCCGCCTCCCAGCGACGTGAGGGTTGGTTCTGTAACGCAGGATGCCAGCATCGCCGCCGCCGCCGCATCAAACGCATTGCCCCCCAGCCGCAGCATTTCGGCTCCAGCTTCGGCGGTTTTGGGGTGTCCGGCGGCGATCGCACCACGGGTCTTAGCGGGCATGAGGAAGGTCTGAAATAAAGGGGTGACGGGTTCGCCTGCTGGCAAGGAGTCATACAGGCTTCAGCCTATTATGCAGGCTTTTTATGCAAGCTTTCGCCACCCCATCAGTTCAACCCTGTCTCCTGCCTGCCAAACTCCTCCTACCGAAAGAGATCTGGATTCAGCCGATAGCTGCCAGAACTTGAGCGGGCGGGAACCGCAGAACGCAGGCGATCGCCCGTGCCCCCATCTGCCGGGTCGAGGAACGGCCGCAGGTTGATGCCGCTGGCGGGTGCAGAGGAGGAACGGCGGCTGCGGGGCAGGCGGAGATTCAGCGCATCGCCAATTTGCTCGATCAGCCGACCGTCGCGCCCCTGGAAGGTCGTCACGCCCTCGGTGCGCTGGCCGCTGTCGGCCACGGTCAGGTTTTCAAACACGCGATCGCGCACGATGATCGGGTCTTGTCCGGGCGGCACCGTCAACACCAGGCGACAGTCGGGAACCTGCTGGGTCGTAGCACAGACGACGTTATAGCCGTTCAGCGTCCCGGTTTTCAGTTCCGTCAGCCCATCCGGTCGATAAGATTCCAGCCTCCGCGCAATCTCGGCACAGCGGCGATCGGCCGTCCAGCCGCCGCCCAGCGTCGTGGGACGCGCCCAGGGATAAAGCTGCCCTGGCTGGCTTGCGGGCGAATACATCACCTGATACTCGCCATTTTCAAGCTGGCAGCTAAAGCGGGTGCCGCTGGGCACGGTCTGCGCGTCGGCGGGTTTGGGCATCGTCATGGCCCCCATGCCGACCACCACCGCGACACCTGCTGTGCTTGCCAATCGTTGCCAGAGGTTAAATTGTTGACGCATGTGAGGCTCTCCCTTTCCTGATGTGCCTGCGAATGAATGGGTCAGGACTTACACACTTGCGATAAGTTTTCTGGTTTTTGGAGGATTTCTTGCGGGCTGCGCCCGCAAGAAATCCTCCAACTGCGTAAGTCCTATTGGTAATAGAAGAAGTGGGACTGGAACAGGGGCGATCGCCCATTACCCAGCAACCCAGTGCCAGACTGATTCCATCGATTCAGTCCCCTATTAGGCCCAGTTCTATACAAACTCTGGACGGGCCGCCTCAGAAAAAGTGCCTGAATCAGACCCAGTTTGGGACAAGGCTCCAAACTTTGCTCACAGGGTTTAAGACTAGAGAAGCACCTTGGGGGAGGGCGATCGCCCTTACAAACCAGCTTCTCACCGATTCACTCGTCCATTGATTAAGTAGGGTTATGTCTAAAGGCAGGGATTGGCGTAAAGTTTTATAACAAAATTGCTGTGTCTCTTGTTACAATCTCCTGTAGGGAGGAAAGCGAAATATTCCGTGCCTGTTTTGAGATAGCCTGTTTGGGATGGCTTATTTCATGGCAGACCGCTCGGAATGTTTCTGGCTGTCTTCTCACGCCCTTCTGCACGAGTTGGGAACGCGCAGTTCGGGTTTTCTCCAAGCTAAAAAGACAACGTCATCAAACATGGTAGGGGCTGGCTCATTGGGTCAGCCTTTTTTCATGTTCTGAAATTTTCATGTTCTGAAATCCGCCTTGAAATCTGCTGCTTGAACACCGCAAATCGCCACCGGAACGTCCACAAAAATTCCGCAAAAATCCTGCAAAAATCCCATAAAAAGAAAGAAACCCCCGGCCGAAGCCGGAGGGTTCAATCAGGGTGCATCTACCTATAGCTTCAGAGTTCAGGGCGGCCTATCCGGAGAAAACGAGGCCAATCTCGCCAATTTTCTGGTCAACTTTGCAACAAATCAGGCTGCACAGCGGGACTATTCAAACCCCTGATTGCGCCAGGGCACCGGATCGACAGACTTGCCATTGACAAACAGCCCCCAGTGCAAGTTGGGCCCGGTCGCAGAACCTGTCGCGCCGATCGCCCCAATTCGCTGGCCCGGTTGCACAAAGTCGCCCTCCCGCACGTCGATGCGGCTGAGGTGGATGAAGATGCTGCTAACGCCCTGGCCGTGGTCAATCCCAACCGAGTTGCCGTGCAGCACAAAGCCATCCTCTACGCGCCCCACCAGCACCACCCGTCCCGCCGCCGGAGCCACGACGGGTGAACCCTGTCCACCTGCATAGTCCACGCCGCGATGATAGTAGTTCTCAGCAAACACGCCGTTATAGTAGCGCCGCACGCCATATTCTGAACTCACCCGTCCACTGGCGGGACGCGCAAATGCGCCACGCCAGTATTTCTCCGGCGATACGATTTGCTTTAGCGCATCCACGCGAGAAAACTCGTACTCGGTGCCGCCAGAGCCGCCGCCTCGCACCCGAATCCGCTGCACAGGAAACGAGCGATCGCGCAGCGTGATCGCCACGTTTCGCGGTTCCCCCATACCCGACACCTGGATCACCTTGCGCCCCGGCCGGTCGAGCGGCGTGGTGGGCAGCAGCGCCCGATAGCGATTTCCACTCAGCGGAAACACAGGATAGGCCGTGCCGTCCATCGTCACAGTGGGTGCGACCTCAGCAAGAACCGTGGGCCGCAGCACGACGGCGATGGTATCTCCTAGACGGGGATTGGTCGGCGCGATTTGCAAATCGGTTGCCTGGGCAGGCGCGATTAGAAGGATGAGCAGGGCGATCGCCCCTAGCCCAGCCCCCAGAAGCATCTGACGGCCCTGACGGAGCTTGCGAAAGGCTGCGGTTACCGAAAGCGACCGGACTTTGAAGAGAGGAGTCATGGCAAGGCGCTAAAACTCGACAGTGGTTGCCCAGAAGGTTACCACCGATCGCCCGTCCAAGTCTAAGGCCGAGTCTAAAAAGATTGCGTCTGGCTGATCCCAGAGCCTTAGAAGCCATGCCAAAAGGCTCCGTCTCAAGCGCTGTTAGAAATCTGCATTAGGAATCTGTGGGCATTGGGCGATCGCCGTTCCGCGAAATCGGAGATTGCCTTAAAGTGAAAGAAGGTTAAGTTTTTTTTATTTTTCTGAGTATTGGGTAAGGACTCAGAAACACTCGAACACACGAGGAACCCTTCAGCCCGTGCAAGAAGATTTTCGTCTCATTGTAGATTTAGTCGTGGTGCTGGCGGCGGCGGCCGGGGGCGGTCTGCTGGCGGCGCTGCTGCGACAGCCCGTACTCCTGGGATACCTGCTGGGTGGGGCAATCGTCGGGCCCGCAGGGCTAGGACTGGTGAAGGAACTGATCCAGGTAGAAACGCTGGCCCAGTTTGGCGCGGCGTTTTTGCTGTTTGCGCTGGGGGTTGAGTTTTCGCTAAACGAACTGCGGAAGGTGCAGGCCATTAGCCTCGGCGGTGGGGCGCTGCAAATTCTGTCTACGATTGGCATTACGGCGCTGGTGTCAGTTGGCATTGGCTGGGTCACGTCGCCGACGCAGGGCATTTTCCTCGGCTCGATTCTGTCTCTGTCTTCCACGGCGGTCGTGCTGAAGTGCCTGATGGAGCGCAACGAAACCGAAACCCTGCATGGGCGCGTCATGCTGGGTATTTTGGTGGTGCAGGATTTAGCCTTGGGGCTGATGCTGGCAGTGCTGCCTGCGCTGGAGGCTCCATCGGGCGAAATTGGCGCGGCGGTGGGCGTGGCGCTGCTGAAGACCGCGATGATTGCGGGCGGGGCGATCGCCGCTGGGATCTGGCTAATTCCACCGCTGCTGCGCCTGCTAGCCCGCACCGAAAGCCGCGAACTATTTCTGCTGGGCGTAGTGGCGCTGTGTTTGGGCATTGCCCTGCTGACGGAGTATCTGGGGCTGTCGATTGAGATGGGCGCGTTCATCGCGGGTCTGATGATCTCTGAGGTGGAATACGCCGACCAGACCCTCACCTACGTAGAGCCGATTCGAGATATTTTCGCCACGCTGTTTTTTGCAGCCGTGGGCATGTTGATCGATCCCCGCTTCATTTGGGAAAATCTGGAGCTAATTTTGGGGCTGGTGGCGCTGGTCTTTGTTGGCAAGTTTTTAATTATTGCGCCCCTGGTTCGCGCCTTTCGCTATCCGCTGAAGACAGCGCTGATCACTGGTCTGGGGCTGGCGCAGATTGGCGAATTTTCCTTCGTGCTGGCAAGCAAAGGGCAGGTGCTGGGTCTGGTGTCGCGCCGGGTGTATCTGCTGATTTTGGGCACAACCGCGGTTACGCTGGTGTTTACGCCGTTTGTGCTGCGGCTAGTGCCCAAAGTGTTTGCTTGGGCGGAGTCGGTTCCGGCGCTTCGCAACTGGCTGGAGGGGGGCGAAGGCCCCCAGGAGATTTCCGAGGCGCTGCCGCAAAAAGATCACGTCGTGGTCTGTGGCTATGGGCGGGTGGGTCGCACCATCGTCCGCCTGCTGCGGGAGAACAACTACCCTGTGGTGGTGATTGACCAGTCGGAGCAGCAAATTCAGAAACTGCGAGAGGAGCAGATTCCCTATGTCTATGGCAATGCAGCTAGTGTGCATGTGATGACGGCGGCGGGCGTAGAGCAGGCGCGGGGGATGGCGATCGCCCTGCCGGATGCCATGAGTACGCGCCTTTGCCTGAAGCGAGCGCTCGAACTAGCGCCCGATTTAGACGTGGTGGTTCGCGCCGCGCAGGACAAAGACATTGAACTGCTGTATCAGCTTGGGGCGCGAGAAGTCGTGCAGCCAGAGTTTGAGGCCAGCCTAGAGCTTTCGGCGCACCTGCTCATTGGCACCGGGCGATCCATGACCGAGGTGCTTCAGGAAGTGACCGAAATTCGCAATAGCCACTATCGAGAACTGCGTCCTCAGCAGGATTCCAAAGACGTATCTCGCGATCTCCAGGCTGCCACACAGGACATGAACAGCAAGTGGTATGCCCTGCCTGACCAGTCTCCGCTGACGGGCATGACGCTCGAAGAGGCAGACCTGCGGCGGATTGCAGGCGTGAGCCTGATGGCGATTCAGCGGCGAGAGGGCGATCGCATCGACTATCCCGACGCGCAAACCGTCCTGCAATCGGGCGATCGCCTGCTGCTGGTGGGCGATGCGTCAGAAATTGCCACCTTCAAGGATCTGGCCACCGGGGAAGTGCCCGTGCCCGCCAAAGACCTCTCCTGCCAGTGGGTTGCCGTACCCGATGCCAGTCCGCTGGCGGGGCAAACCCTGGGCGATCTAGATTTGACGCAGACCTACGCCGTGCAGGTGCAGGCGGTGCGCCGAGAGGGACAGTTCATCCGCTTTCCCGACGGCTCCATTGAGATTCAGGCGGGCGATCGCCTGTTGCTCTGCGGCACGCTCTATCACCTCAACCACGCCTACCAGTGGATCACTGCCGCCTCGCCCATCTTGCCTGCGCTGTCTCCGCCTACGCTCAGTGTCCCGGTCATGGATACCTTCCCACGGGGCGATCGCGAGGCTTCTTAAATCAAACGCCGTTGCAGTTCCACGCGGTTGAACCCTAGCTGGCCCGAGAACTAACCTGCGGCCCCGCCCAGAGATGCGTCTTGATCAGCCCAAAGGTCAAAGGCTGATCTTCTGTGGCGACGTGCGTTTGTCCCCGCAGATCGACCGTGCAATAGTGAACTTCGGGATCGCCCAAGTTGCAGCAGCGAAACAGCGCCCGATCAGGATATTGCTGACTCCAGCCCAGCAGCACCGCATTGGTATAGTTCACAAAGCTGGGCGCAAGCGTGTAGACATTGCCCGAAAACTGCTCCCACACCACGGCATAGTCCGATGCATGGCTGGCAGCAAAGCGCGATTCAAACTCTCGACACAGGAGGCGATCGCCCGTTTCTGACCAGGCAATTGGAATGGCGATCGCAATACTGCCCGCCAGATCCGACTCTCCCTGCTCAGCAAAAGGATTATTCGACAGGGGCGAAGTCGGCGATACGGTTCGCAGCTCGCGGGTCTGCAAATTTTCCACAAACAGGGCGCTGCTGACCCGGCTGCGGCTGATATCCGTGCCGACCTGCATTTGCAATCGGCTATAGGCGATGTACTGACCATCCGGCGACAGCAGCGCCGATGTGCGATAGGTGTGCAGACTGGCGGCTGGCGCTTCGGTTTGGGTCGTCAGCACCCAGTTCCAGGGGACGGGAAAGGGGCTGTCGATCGGGTCAAGCTGGACAGGCGGTTGGTTCATGGTGGGCAAGCAACTCAAAAACGGTGTTTTCAAAAAGGCAATTCAAAAAGGCAATTCCTTAAAAAAGGAGCAAACTGCTGAATCACAATTCAATAGAGAAGTCCGAATGATTGCCTGTTTTAACCCAGCGCCGCAAGCACTTGTTAGCACAAGTGTCAGCACGAGGCTGCAATCAAATCGCTGCTTGAACCTGATCCAAATCCAGTCCAAGCATCAACGATTTGTCCAGTTGGGTTAAACAAATTGGGTTAATAAAAAGTACAAGAATGCCGGGTTCAAACCCATACAGGTTCAACCCACTTTGAGCAAAAGCTCAGGTGTACTCAGGCTTTAGGGTTTGTTAGACCTAACACGATTGAATGATTTCTAGCAGGCACAGCCTGGGAGCAATCCGTGAGCAATCTTTCAAACCTTAAGCACTAATTTCAAGCGCGTGAATCCTCTCTATTAGTCTGTTAGATTTTCGGCAAAAACCTTTGTCAGACTTTAAGCAACTGAAAGGAAGCAGCAGGGTGACAGGCGGTAAGGACGACTAGCCTCTGAACCTAAAGCTTCTAAGACCTGAGGATCAAAGGCAACAGATCAAATCGAAGGCAACAGATTCAGAGGTAACGGAGAAAATGAAGACCGTCTGCGAGTGTGCTACTGAGCAAATTCCACACACCATATCTTAGGTATAGCAACTCTTAGCAAGATTGATGAATGTCGCGTCGAACTTTGTAACAACTCAAAGTAATGCTCAAAGTAACAGCTCAAAGGCAAAGCTTGGAGTCACAGAGTCAGAATCGCGATTTTCGGAACGGAATTTTTTAGAGAGAGGCAGGGAGATTTTCTTGAGTGGGGCTTGTTCCGCTCCCGAATTCTTCCACTATGATTGGAACAACGCCGCGCTTGGATCGCCTGTACTTGAATACTTGAATTATGACCGCTGCACCCCGTCCTCCTGCCAGAAGCCGTCGCCCCCCTGTGCCTACTCAAACGGCCCGTCGTCCAATTCCCAGGCGGTTTGACGCAGCGTCGGCCCATAGCGGTGGCAAGCTTGCCCCATTTCCCCAGCGGGGAGAACTGGCTCCGCTGCCTCCGCGTCCTGTCCGAAAATCGCCGCCAGTGGAGTTGATTGCATCACCCCGATCTGGGGCAACACTCCAGCCTGCTTCCCTCAATCCGCCGCCGAGGCTTCAACGAACTGCGCGGCGGCTAGCTCGATCGGCTCAACGGCAGGGCGATCGCCCAGTGGTTCAGTCCATTCCGGTGGCTCGAAAACCGCGCTGGCTCAATCAACTGTTGCGGACGCAGCGGGCCTCGACGGTGATTACCACAGGGCTGGTGACGCTGAGTTTCGCAATGTACGGCTGGACGGTCTATATCCAGCATCTCTGGCGCGGCGAATTTGACCGGATGCAAGCGCTAGAGCGACAAGAACGCCAGCTAACGGCAGCCAGCGAAACCCTGCGGCAGCATCTCGCAAACCAGGCCGAGCGCCCCGACTCTGGGCTGATCTTGCCCACGCCCGAAAGCGCGATTTTCCTGCCTGCACCGTCGCCCGCGCCTGCCCAAAGCTCAGTCCAAAGTCCAGTCCAAAGCCCAGCCTCGGAGCCTGCTGCACCCCTGCCCACAGAAGTGCCAATGGCCTATTAGCTGCCTATTAGCTAAAGCGACTTGGGCTAGCGCGAGATCGCTGGACAGGCTCAGGCTTCCAAAATCTGGCTCGCCTGTCCCAACAGGGCATTTTTATTCTCAGTATTTTTGGCTCAGTATTTTTTGGCATTGTCATGACCCAATCGGTTCCCCCACCCTCTGGTCTTCGACGATCTCAGCGTGCGGCTGGCAAGCGTTCTTCTAGTCCTGCAAGTAAACCTGCAAAGACGACGGGACGACCAGCTACCAATCCGCCCCGTCGTTCTCCTGCCGTCTCTGTCCGCCGCCTGTTGCGACAGTGGGGGCGATCGCTGAACGCAGCCTGGCAGGTTCTCCATAATCTGGGCGAGGGGCGATTCCCGCAGGGATCGCTTCGCGAATCTCCCGGACAAGGAGCAACTCGGTCTGCTGCCCAGCGGACGGCCCGTTCAGTCGTATCGCCTCAGCGGCCGTTGCGGCGTGCATCGCTGGCGGGCGCATCTCTGGAGGGTGCGTCCCAGGGGCGATCGCCCCGTCAGAGAACGCCTGGTTCAGCAAGTCCCGGCCGTTCTGCTCGATTCCCCCAACCCCGTGTGAACCCGTCGGGATCGCGCCCCCAGCCAGGGAAACGGCAGACAGCCCCTCGATCGGCGGTTCGCCCAGCGTCGAAGTCTGTGCGTCTGCATCGGGTCGATCCCGCCAGCCATCCCTCAGCGGCGCGGATGCTATTGGTGTGGGGCGTGTTGACCCTTGGCGCAATCGGGCTGACGGCCAATCTGTTTCGCTTGCAGGTGCTTCAGGCAGATGTCTTGTCCAGCCGCGCTCAGGCTCAGCAGACGGTGAGGTTGCAGCCGATTTTGCCGCGCCGCCCAATTGTCGATCATCAGGGTACGTCGCTGGCGGTGGATCGGCTGGTTTACATGCTCTACGCCCATCCCAAGCTGTTCAAAAAGTCCAAGGATGAGGTGGCCGAGGCGATCGCCCCCATCCTCAACCAGTCCTCGGTAGATTTGGCTAATCTGTTCGACGAGCAGGAAAGCGGCATCGAGGTTAACTTTGGACTTTCGGAAGATGCCGCCGACCGGATTCGGGCCCTGCGACTGGACGGGCTGGAACTGCTTCCCCGACAGCAGCGCTTCTACCCGCAGCAAGACCTGCTGGCGGAGGTGGTGGGCTATGTCAACCTAGATCGAGAAGCGCAGGCAGGCGTGGAGTATACCCAGCGGGCAGCCCTAGAGCGGTCAAACCAGGTGGCCCGCTTTTTGCGCGGCGGAAAGGATCTCGTAAAACCAGGCGAAATTCCCAGCTACGTGCTAAAGCAAGACGACCTGCGGCTGCAACTGACGGTGGATCGGCGGCTTCAGCAGGCAGCCCGCACAGCCCTCAAGCAAAAAATGACCGAATTTGGCGCAAAGCGGGGCGCGGTGCTGGTGATGGAGGTGCAAACGGGGGCGCTGCGGGTGATGGCGACGGAGCCATCCTTTGACCCCAACCAGTACTACACCTACCAGATGGATCAGCTCCGCAACTGGCTGCTGACCGATCCCTACGAGCCAGGTTCAACCTTCAAGCCAATCAACGTGGCGATCGCCCTAGAAGCAGGCACCGTCCGCCCCAACGACAGCTTCTATGACGAAGGGCGGATCTACATCGGCCCTTGGCCAATTCAGAACAGCGATGGCGCAGCGCGGGGTTCCCAAACCGTCGCAGAAATCGTCGCCCACTCTAGCAATGTGGGCATGGTGCGAATCATGCAAACGCTAAAGCCAGAGATTTATTACGACTGGCTGGCAAAGATCGAACTGGCCAAGCCCACGGGGATCGATCTGCCGTTTGAAACAGCCGGCCAGGTGAAAAAACGGGATCAGTTCCTAGGTGATCCGGTGGAGGTGGCGGTGACGGCTTTTGGGCAAGGCTTTAGCCTGACCCCGGTGCAACTGCTGCGGCTGCAAGGGGCGATCGCCAACGGCGGTTTCCTGGTCACGCCCCACGTCGTTGAAGGACTCTTTGACAGCAGCGGCAAACCCCACTGGCAGCCCCAATACGCGCCCCCCAAGCAGGTTTTCTCGCGTGAAACGGCGCAGGCCGTGCTGGGCATGATGGAAAAGGCCGTCGAAGAAGGCACAGGCACGCCCGCCAAAATTCCTGGCTATCGCATTGCTGGGAAAACAGGGACGGCTCAAAAAGCCAGCGCCACGGGCGGCTACGACAACGTTGCCCGAATCACCAGCTTCGTCAGCCTGTTTCCGGTGGAAGCTCCCCGCTATGCGGTGCTGGTGGTCATCGATGAACCCCAGGGCGACAATGCCTACGGCTCCACCGTTGCCGCGCCCATCGCCCGCGACGTGATGGAAGCGCTGATCCGCATTGACCTGATTTCTCCCAGCAAGGCTCCGGATACGACGGTCGTGGAGCAGTAGCGCAATGTGGAGCAGTAGCGCAATAATGAGTGGCGCAAATGTGAATGGCGCAGTGAATGGCGCAAATGGCGCGTCCATTCCCCTTCACGGCTGAGACACGGGATAAAAGCTATACCCAAACTGGGACTGACTGGGGACGATTTCCACGAGCTGCATGGCCTGATTGCGATCGCCCGATGGCAGGAACCGCACCACACCCGTCGCCCCTTCAATCGTGTCCTCATTGGAGCGCAGAGATTCCGCAATGGCAGCGCGATTGGTTTTGCCGATAGAAATGGCCTTTATCAGGGCGATCGCCGCATCGTAGGCCATGGCGGTGCGCCAGTTCACGTCGCCCCCCCAATATTGCCGCGAGGAGCGCACAAAGGGCGCATTGGGGTCTGCCAGCAAGATCCACGGCACGGCGACCACCATGCCCACCGCCGACTCACCGCCGACCTGCAACACGCGGGGATTGTAAAGACTATCGCCCCCCAAAATCGGCAGCCGCCGTCGATTAATCGCCACAACTTGCAGCGCCGGGTCGAGTGTGGCCGTGTTGGCCGCCAGCACCAGCACCTCTGCCCCCTGCTGGGCTGCCTGGTCAAACGAAGCCACCGAATCGAACCCCGCTGCCGACAGGTCAAATTCGCCCACAACCTGCCCCCCATCACTGAAGACAGCCGTCGTGAATTCGTTTTTGAGGGACGTGCTGTAGGCGCTTTGGGAATTGTAGAAAACCGCAGCCCGCTGGACCCGCAGCCGCTCTAGCATATACCGAGACAGGGCCGCAGCGGTAAAGCGATCGCTCGGCACGGTGCGAAAGATGTACTGCCCTGCGCCCGAAAGCTGAACCGACGTGCTGGTGGGCGAGATCATGACCAGTCGGCCGGCTTCATAAACCGGGGCGGCGGCCAGCGTGGCATCGCTGCCAAAGTGCCCAATCACACCCAGCACCGAGCGATCTTTGACCAGCGCCTCCGCCACCTGCGGGGTCACGTCGGGGCTATTGTCGTCGTTGACAATCATCACCTTGAGGGGCACACCGTCGATGCCGCCTGCACGATTCACCTCATCCTGAGCCTGGGCCACGCCCCGCAAGATTTCCAAAGCCGAATTTGCAGAGGCGGCAGTCGGGACGGCCACAGCAATGGTGTAGGAATTTTGATCCCCAATGCGGGCATTGTTTAGATAGATCAGCGCCTCCGGGTCGTTGCGGTTTGCCTGGAGGGAGGCCTCCAAGTTGGCGATCGCCCCCTGATAGTCTCGATTGGCCAGGGCTTGCACGGCCGCCTGCTTCTGAGGGGAGGCTCCTTCGGGAAACAGCAATTGCGCCCCGGTGCTGAGGCGATCGCCTACGCGCCCCGCCCCGCCGCCCTGCCCCGGACTGCTTGTGGAGGAAGAACCGCCCTGCCCGATGCCCACACCACCAAAACCCAGATTTCTGCCAAACCACCAAATGCCGCCTGCTAACAGCAACAGCGTCACCAGCAGCGACAAAATCAGAGGAAGCGTTTCATTTTTCTGAGACATAGGCGTTTGGGTAGGGCACTCAGCCGCAAGATAACCGCGTAAAATCCGTTCTCTTATCCGTTCTTTTATCAGTTCATACTTATCAGATTACGAGACCTATGACGAATTGGCGGCCGATTCTGCCGGTTCTACGGAAGCAGGCAGCATGGGTAGAGAATGTTGCCCAACGCCCGTCGTCGCCTACTTCCATTCTTCCCAAAAGCGCTGCGGATAAAATCGCTGCAAGCCTTCCAGACGCTTTGGCTGGTAATCTAAAATCGCCTGTAACCGTTGTAAGCCCTAACAAAAAGACCGACCCAAGCGGCTTCCAGACGCTTTGGCTGGTAATCTAAAATCGCCAATCTAAAATTCAGAATTGACAAATCCAGAATTGACATTAGTTGAGATTACTTGACGTTCTCTCTGGCTCGTAGGATTATGCGAGACATCCCAGGCTCCGCGCTTCACTGACTCCCCTCGGCTAGGCAGTGTCTTAAAACTTTCTAGGTCGTTGATTGCCTTGAGTCGATCCCCCGAAATCCCCCTTAATCAGGGGGACTTCCGGAGTGGTTTGGCTCGGTTCCCCCCTTTTTAAGCGGGGCTAGGGGGGATCAAAAGGCTTTAAAGCACGAACACGCCCTAGACGCGGCCAAGAATTCGCCAAAGACAAACATCATGGCTAAACACATGACCCGGTTTCGCAAGATTCGCCAGACGGTTCAATTTGGTGCAACAACGCTGCTGGCGCTGGCGCTGGTCAATGGCATAAGCATAGACGGGACAGGCGGGCTAAGCGGGCGAGACTTTCTAACGGGCAATCCCCTGCGGCAGGGCTTTGCTCGACGCGCTGAGGCGGCTTCGGGCGGTCGCTATCGCGGCGGCACATTCAACCGTCCGTCGGGCGGCGGATCGGCTGGGGGCGGCTATTCCGGCGGGGGGTATTCAGGCGGCGGCTACTCTGGCGGCGGCTATTCCGGGGGCTATGGCGGTGGCTATACCTCGCCCGACTATTTCCCCGTACCGGGGCGCTACTATCCGCCGCCCGGCCCCATTTATATTCCGTCCAATCGGCCACCCGTGATCGTTGCCCCCGGCGGCGGCTATGTCACGCCCGTTGGCGGCGGGGGCGGGGGTGGGTTGTTTCTGCTGTTTTTCCTGCTGCCTGCGGGGCTGATGATTTTTTCCACCGTGATGTCGGCCATGCAGCGCACGGGGCGATCGCGCATTCCGGCGGCTCGTCCGGGGCGCGGCGAACTGGAGAACGACATTGTGACGGTGACGCTGCTCCAGGTGGCGCTGTTGTCCCAGGCGCGATATATCCAGGAGCGGCTGAACCAGTTGGTGGCAGGCATCAATACCGACACAAAGGCAGGGCTGTCGGAGGCGCTGCGAGAAACGGTGCTGGTGCTGCTGCGATCGCCCGAAAACTGGACCCACGCCCGCGCCCTATCCAAGACCGTTTCCAGCCGCGAGGAAGCTGCCCGCCTGTTTGAGCAATGGTCCATCGAAGAGCGAGGCAAGTTCACCTCCGAAACCCTGGTGAACGTGGGCGGCAAAGTTCGCCGACAGCCGCTTGACCTCAACCCCAATGACGACCCCGCCGCCTACATCGTGGTGACGCTGATTGTCGGCACAGAAGACGACCGTCCCCTATTTGGCCCCATCCACACGGTCGAGGAACTGAAGCTTGCCCTGCGCCGCCTGGGGGCCATTCCGCCCGAATACCTCGCCATCTACGAACTGCTGTGGACTCCCCAAGACCCCACCGACAGCCTCAGCCGCGAGGAACTGCTGACGGGCTATGCCGATATGGTGCAGGTTTAGGGTTTAGCCGGTCGAGGGATTCGGTAATTAGATAAAGGGATTCAATAAAGGGATTAAATCACTCGCTGCAAGGTGGTGATCTTCGGGTCAATGATCTTCTGCCCCTGCCCCGGAAACTTGATGGCAAGGCAGATCTTGTTGCCTGCGCCAAAGATGTGAGTAACCTGGCCCGCGCCGTAGGCTTTGTGAACGACGCGATCGCCCACTTTCCAATCATCCGCGTGGGTGTTGGGCAAGCTTTCCTGGGCCCGCTTCGCCTTCACCTCGCGGATGGGGGTTGCCATTTTCTTGGGCAATGCGCCCACCGCGCTGGTCAGCAGCAGTTCTTTGGGCAGTTCTGCCAAAAACAGCGATGGTGCGGCAGGTTCCCGCGTGCCATATAGTCGCCGCTCGCGGGCATAGCTGATGAACAAACGCTCCTTGGCGCGGGTAATGCCGACATAGCAGAGGCGGCGCTCTTCCTCCAGCGAGGCGGGGTCTTCCATCGAGCGGAAGTTGGGAAACAGGCCCTGCTCTACGCCAACGAGAAACACCACGGGAAACTCCAGTCCTTTGGACGAATGCAGC
Source organism: Thermoleptolyngbya oregonensis NK1-22 (assembly GCF_032705245.1). Lineage (GTDB taxonomy): Bacteria > Cyanobacteriota > Cyanobacteriia > Elainellales > Elainellaceae > Thermoleptolyngbya > Thermoleptolyngbya sichuanensis. Next base: position 3,119,719 of record NZ_CP053540.1, on the reverse strand, counting down.
GTCATCAGCGACACCTGGCGCTGGTCTTCCTTCGTATTGTCCAGGTCAGAGGCGAGGGACGCATTGGCCAGAAACATCAGCAGCGTCGCGCCTTCGTTCTCTTCCTCAAATTGCAGCACCGCGTTATAGAGTTCCTGCACGTTTTGCAGGCGATCGTCCGCTTCGTCCGTGCCCTGCGCCTTCAGGTCTGCCACATAGCCCGAATCCTCCAGCACCCCCTGCACGATTTCCGCAGGCGGCGTGTCTTCCAGCTTCGCTTGCCAGGTCTGGATGATGTTGGCAAAGCCGCTGACCGCCTTGGCAGAGCGCCCCGCCAGCGTGCTGACCAGGGTTTCATCGGTCAACACCTCCCAGAGCGTGCGATCGAGGTCGCGGGCAGCAGACTCCAGCCGATCGATCGTGGTTTTGCCGATGCCGCGCCGGGGCGTGTTGATGACGCGCTTGAGGCTAACGGTGTCTTGCGGATTGGCGATCGCCCTCAAATACCCCAGCACGTCCTTAATTTCCTTGCGGTCATAGAACCGCAGCCCGCCGACGATGTTGTAGGGAATGCCGTAGCGCCCCAAAAATTCCTCAAACGCCCGCGACTGCGCGTTCGTGCGATAGAGAATCGCAAAGCTGCCCCAGTGCAACTCCGGGTTATGTTGCTCCAACTGGCGAATCTGGTCGATCACGAATCGCGCCTCGTCGGTTTCGTCTTCCGCCCGAAACAGAAAGATCGACTCGCCCGCGCCCCGCGTCGCCCGTAGCACCTTGTCGATCCGCTCGGTGTTGTTTTCAATTAGCTCATTAGCCGCTTCCAGAATGTTCGCCGTAGAGCGATAGTTTTCCTCTAGCTTTACCATCGTCCGCGTGTCGTCGTCCGGCAGCCCATCGCCAAAATCGTCCTGAAACTCTAGCAAAATCCGAAAATCCGCTGCTCTAAAGGAATAAATCGACTGGTCCGCATCGCCTACAACAAATACAGAGCGGTATTCCCAGTCTTTGAAATTTTCCGTCTCTTCGCCGTTCGTCACCAATAGTCGAATCAGGTCATACTGCGTGCGGTTCGTATCCTGATACTCATCCACCAGGATGTGTCTGAAGCGTTTGTGCCAGTATGCCAAAACCTGTTCATTTTGGCGGAATAGCTGGACGGGGATCAGAATCAAATCGTCGAAGTCAAGCGCGTTATTTGCAGCGAGTGCTTTTTGATATTCAGCGTACACATTGGCGATCGTGCGGCCGCGAAAGTTGGGCTGTTCCCGTTCCAAATCAGCGGGCGACCAGCCCTGGTTTTTGGCATTGCTAATGGCGTAACGGACAGAGCGCGGGTCAAATTTCTTGTCATCCAGATTGAGCTGATTGATGACAATATCCTTCACCAATGCCTGCGCGTCGGATTCGTCAAAGATGGAAAAATTGCGGTTCCAGGAATAGCCGCCAGGATGCTGAAACTTTTCAATGTCAAATCGCAAAATGCGGGCACAGAGCGCGTGAAACGTACCGATCCACAGGTCTTTGGTAATCGTTTTATAAACAAAAGACTTCAGCCGCGTTTGCTCATGTTCGGGCAGTGCCTCTAGGGGCTTACCGTGCTTGCTCTGGGCCTCGCGCTCGGCAAACAGCTTTTCAATCCGCTCCTTCATTTCGCGGGCGGCTTTGTTGGTGAACGTCACCGCCAGAATATTTTCGGGGTCTACCCGATGGGTCAGCACCAGGTTGGCGATGCGGTAGGTCAGCGCTCGCGTTTTGCCAGAGCCAGCGCCCGCCACCACCAGCAGCGGCCCACAGTAATGCTCGACGGCACGGCGCTGGGACGGATTGAGGTGGGCGAGGAAGTCGGCGGTTTTGGGCATGGGGTGAGGAAGGGGAAACAGGGAGAGCGGAATGCTGGAGGTGAGAGGATGTTTGAAAAGTCCTACTGTTTGTAGCAAAGCGTGCAAGATCCCCCTAAATCCCCCTTAAAAAGGGGGACTTTAAGGCGGTTTCCCCCCTTTTTAAGGGGGGCTAGGGGGGATCTCTGAGTGCTTAACATTACAGGCGATACCTTTTCAAACACCCTCTGAGGGAATGTCGGGATGGAGCAGGGGTTAACTCCAATACCCCAATGTCTTTCACCCGTCGATCTGACGCATTTTCTGACGTATTTTTTGAGGTATTTAATGATTAACCATTCTGACCCGATTCGTGAAACTTCCGCGAAACTTCATTGTAAAAGCTTCAGGGTAGAAGCTTCAGGTTTGGGTGCGGGCGATCGCCCCTAGCACCAACTCCCCCAATGGCGCGACAAGTAAAGCTGCCGCAAGCCCCAATGAGACTTTCCTAACCGCCCAAAATCCAAAATCGCAAATCCAAAATCCAAAATCAATACCGCCCAAACGCCCCATCACCCCGCCAAGTCCAGCGCATGTTTCTCCAACTCGGCCATCGACACATACTCCAGCGCCGAAGCATGAGTCGCAGCCAGCACGACCGGCGGCGCAACGCCAGCATCCAGGGCTTCTTTCCAACGGGAAGCACAAAGACACCAGCGATCGCCCGGTTTGAGGCCAGGAAACCCGTAGGCAGGCATGGGCGTACACAGGTCATTGCCCTGGGCTTTGGTGTAGTCGAGGAATTCCTGAGTCACCTCAGCGCACACGACATGGGCCCCAAAATCGCCCGCCCCCGTGCTGCAACAGCCATCCCGATAGAAGCCCGTCATTGGCGAAATCGAGCAAACCTCCAGCTTGCTGCCCAGTACATTTCTTGCGTCTGCCATGAATTCCTCTCGCGTTAAACTCTGCGCTAAATTCCGCTAAATTCAAAGACTGCAAACGGCAACAGCGACACTGCCATCCTTTTGTAGCCTACGGGTTGTAGAAACTAGCGTCAATCAGGCAACACAGGTAGAGCAGACTGCGAGAGTTGCGCCATGAAGGGGGCAGCAGTCCTAAAGGCAGCATCGGAAGACGGAACACCGGAACCCAACCTGGCAAACTAACGCTTCGACAGAGCCACCAGCGACAGGAACTCGTAGCCGATTTGTGCGCCGAGGTGGGCCGTCACCTGGGAATGATCCATCGCAGGCAGCACCTCTACCACGTCGCCGCCGACCCAGGTGAGTCCCGTACAGGCTCGCAGATAGCCAAGTCCCTGAAAGCTCGTGGGCCCGCCGACTTCGGGGGTGCCCGTGCCGGGGGCAAAGGCAGGGTCAAAGAAGTCCACATCGAAGGAGAGAAACGCCTTGCGATCGCCCACTTTTTCCCGCACCAGCGCCCCGATTTCCGCCGGCGTGTGGCGCATCAGTTGCGTGGTGGTCAGCACGGTGAACCCGGCGCGGCGCGGCGTGTCCAGGTCGTCGGAATCGTAGAGCGGGCCGCGCATTCCCAGTTGCACCGAGGCTTCGGGAAGGATTAGCCCTTCCTCCACGGCGCGGCGAAACGGCGTGCCGTGGGTGTACTTGTGTCCAAAGTAGCTGTCCCAATAGTCGCCGTGTGCGTCGAAATGCACCAGCGCCAGCGGCCCATGAACCGCAGCCAGCGCCCGCAGTTCCCCCAGCGCCACGCTATGGTCGCCGCCAATGCTGAGCGTCACCACGCCCGCTTCGGCCAGGGGTTGGATCGTGCGGGCGATCGCCCCCAAGCTGTCCTCAATAAACCCCGGCACCACGGGCGCATCACCGTAGTCCACACAGGACAGCGTTTCAAACACCATCACGTCTAGCTCAGGGTTGTAGGGCCGCAGCAGCGCCGACGCACCGCGCACCGCCTCTGGCCCAAACCGCGCCCCCACCTTAAACGTCGCCCCCGTATCAAACGGAAGCCCGACAATGGCCACATCCACATCCGCTGGATCTTGCACGTAGGGCAGTCGGGCAAAGGTGCGAACCCCCGAAAAACGCGGCGATTCGAGCGAGTTGGCAGGCTGATAGCGGGGCGGTTTGAGAGAAGGCATGAGAAAAACAGCAGGTAGAAGACAGACGACCAGAGCGAAAGCATCCTGAGAATGCATTGAATCATGCACTCGCAGGGCAATGGCAAGGCGCGGGCAGGGCAATTCGGGCGATCGCCCCCATAGTCTGCTTCTATTCTGATACAGGTCTGATCAAGGTTGCTGGAGTATTTTGGAGGGCTGGATTGAGCGACCCCCACCCCCCCGCCATCTCCTAGCGCCCCGAGGTATCTCTTGGCAGGTCAATCCGGTCGATGGGCGTAATGGGACGAATCAGGTCAGACCGCTGCACCGTTTGCGCTGAATCCTGTCGAGCAGCAAGCTGAACCGGACGGGCGATCGCCGCTCCTTGCAAACTAATGAAAACCGCAGCAGCGATGAGTCGCACACCGAACCGCACACCAGAGTTACGTTTCATGGGTCAGATTCCTCTCAAAAATAAATGCACCAAAAGCAAATGCGCCAAAGAATGCGCCAGAAAAAATGCGCCAGAAAAAATGCGCCAAAAAGATCGGCTCTCAATGCACCCAGATGTAATACAATTCACCACAAAAGCACTACAGTCCGTGCCTTCTCAGCCTATCGATTCCCCCCCAACAGGCACACTTCCCCCATCGGGTACTTTTTAGGGCGGCTACATAGGGGCGATGATTGCAGCCACTCCTTGCAAACGCAAATCGCCAACGCAAATCGCAAACGCGAGCTACAAAATACAAAACAGGTCATACAATCTGCTTGCAAGCTCCCAACGATTCATTACGAGCTAGCTCTGGAAATTTGTAAATTCGCGAGAATATGGGCGTGGGGAGCATTCAGGCAGTTTATTCACCACAGATTCATTCGCAACAAGGAAAGCTGGGTTATGCTGCTTCGACTTGCCAAATCCGCTGCCGAGTCAGCCCCTTTTTTCAGGGCAGATAGCACTGCGATCGCCCCTCCGCTGGCCGTGCCTCAGGTGGCGACCTCTCCAGTGGCGACCTCTCCAGTGGCGACCTCTCCAGTGGCGACCTCTCCAGTGGCGACCTCTCCAGTGGCGATCGCCCTGCGCGACATCGATCTGGTCTTTCGCAGCGAAGGCGAACCGTTTCAGGCGCTTCGGCACATTAATCTAGAAATTCCCCGTGGCTCAGTGCAGTTGATTATGGGCCCAGCGGGCGCAGGCAAAACCACGCTGCTGCAAGTCGTAGCAGGGTTGCTCTCGCCCACCGCAGGCCAGGTCGAACTGCTGGGCACCAATCTGACCGAGTTGTCCCGCGCCGCCCAGGCCCACTTCCGCAATCGACATCTCGGCATCGTGTTTCAGGATTACAATCTGCTCCGCAGCCTGACGGCGCTGGAAAATGTGGAACTGGCGCTGAATCTCAAGGGAGTTTTTGGCCCAAGTGCCCGCACCGAAGCGCGATCGCTCCTCGATGCCGTTGGGCTAGAAAACCGCGCAAACGTTTTGCCCCGACAGCTTTCGGGCGGACAGCAGCAGCGGGTCGCCGTGGCGCGGGCGCTGGTGGGCCGCCCCGACCTGATTATTGCCGACGAGCCGACTTCGGCGCTGGATTCGGCCAACGGGCGCAAGGTCATGGAGTTGCTCTGTCGGCTGGCGCGAGAACAGGGCAGCACCGTGCTGATCGCCACGCACGACCCCCGCGTGAGGGAATTTGGAGATGCGATCGCCCACCTCGAAGACGGTCAAATTCGGGCGTAGAACATCTCAGGAAATCTTTGAGGCAGGCCCAGAATACTGTTTACCAGGCAAGAGCAAGTCTTTTCTGGAATGACAGAAACGGGGCGTGTTTTACTGTCTGGGCAGATCTGATGCAGCGCCAGACGGTAGCGTTGGACAGCCCGAATGACGCAAGACCCAGCCGCACCGTTTGATATAGTCCAGGCTTCGCTGCTGAATCTCTGTGTCCTCTCAAACTGAAGCTCCTGGTCTGCAACAAAGCAGCGCGACAAGACTCTACTTGGCGCTGCCATTTGCCATCAAACGCATATCCAAAACGTTCAGGATTGACGCATTTGCGCTCAGTTTTCTGGATTGTTTTCTGGATTTTGAAAGATCTCTCGCAGGCGCAGCCCGTGAGAAATCGTCCCACTGCGTAAGTCCTGACGTTTCAAAAAATGATTCAAGGCGGAATGCTTTGAACGTCGAGATGAAAATGGATTTGGCAATGTCTGTAGAGCTTCTATGAAGGAACTTTCGATTTTTAGTCATCATTTACTCCCTGTGCGATCGCCCTTTTTTCAATCCTTTAGAAGGCTCAAGTCCAGCGGATTTTTGTTGATGTTAGTGTTTGGAAACTTGCACCAATTTACCCTTGCTCCAGCGCATGCACAGCCACAGCCCGCCCGCGCCATGACTGGGTTTTGTTTGCAAGAGCAGGATACAGAGAGCGATCGCCACTTTTTTAGCCGGATGCGCCGCCTGGAAGCAGATTTGGCAGCCGAACGGCTGGAGGCCGCTAGCGACCAGATGACTGCCCTGCTGAAGTTGGCTGGCAGCCTGCCCGCACCCCAAAAAGCGCTGCGTCTGGCGGGTTTGATTACCGAAGAACCGGGCTATAATCCCAATCCCTGGCGAACCCTGATCGAGACGGCCGACGAGCGCGACCAGCCGGGTCTGGTGTTGCCGATGCTGGCAGAAGCCGTGCGGGAAACGCGGACACTGGGCGCAGGCTACAGCTTTTTGAAATCGCAAACCCTGCTGGCGATCGCCCGTGCTTATCTGGCGCTAGACCAGTTGGAGGCGGCGGGGGCAACGCTGGAACTGGCGGCTCAGGCAGTGCAGACGGTGCAAGGCGACGAATTTAAAGTCAACGCGCTAGTGCCGATTGCCGATGCGGCGGTGTCTGCCGGACGGGTAGACCGGGCGATCGCGCTGCTGAATCAGGCAAACCGTCACGCCAGCGCCATTGTTCACCCCAACCCAACCCGCCGCAGCAGCGCCCTGGCCAAAGTCGCGGCCAGCTATGCCAAAGCCGGACAGATTACCCTAGCGCAGCAAATTGCCCAGCGCCTTACTGATGTGCCCTATGCCCAGGGGCAGGCCAAGCTGGAGATTGTGCGGATGCAACTGACGCAAAGCCAGTGGGAGTCTGCGGCGGCCACAGCCCGGAGCATTGCCGACCCCAGCGCGAGGGCGATCGCCCTGGCCGAAGTCGCCAGTGCCTACACTGCCCGCAACCTGACCGGGGGCGAGGCTCTGTTTCAGGAAGCCGTGACCGTCGCAAAATCGGTCAATGATACCGAATTCACGCTAGAAACCGTGGTCAACACCTACGCGGGCGTTCGCATCGACCCGGCGCTGGCGGTGGCGCAGGCAATGACGGATGCCGAGAAGCGATCGAGCGTGCTGACCAACCTGGCGCTGCAACTCTGGGGACAACAGCAGACAGACCAGGCAGCCGCCGTGATGCAGCAGGTGGAGACTGCACTACGGCAGGTTCCGTCCGATTGGCAAGCCTTTCAGGTTCGCCAACTGGTGCAGCGGGCGATCGCCGTTTCGGCCTATGACCCCGCCATCCGCATCGCCACTGCGCCAACCGATCCTTTTCTGGCGGGCGATCGCGATATCGTTCTCTTGCTGATTGTGCAGCGGGCTGCCGAACGACAAGCCCTGGCCGCCGCAGACCAGGCATGGATGAAGATTGCGCCGGAAAATCTGGAGATTCGCAGTCAGGCCATGATGGCGCTGGCAACAGCCTATGTGAATGCGAACCAGGCAGACCGGGCGCTGGAATTGCGTCAGGCGGTTCACCCAACCGATGGGCTAACGCAGGTGCGGCTGACGGCGGCGATCGCTCGTCAACTCCTGCTCACGGGCAATATTGACCCCGCCACGGACTTATTTAACGAGGCACGAACCACTGCCGCCGGGCTAGCGACCCCGATCGATCGCCTGCAAGCAGCCGCAGCGGTGGCGCTGGAAGTGGCCAATGCCCGCCAGCCTGTAGATCCGGCCATGCTCGACTTGGTTCGGCGCAGCGCGGTTGAAATCAACGACTTTTCCACCAGCAGCTATTATCTGTGGTCGCTAGTGGAGCAAACCGTGGCCCTGCGCCATTTCGATCTGGCCTTGCAGCTTGCCCTGGCCACGCCCGACCCCGACCGCCGGGAGATGTCGCTGGGAACGGTGGCAGAGGCGGCCCTGCGGGACGGGCACACAGATCAGGTGCTAAAGGTCATCGACCAGAGCCGCACGCCCGAAATCCGCGTTGGGCTGCTGCTGTCTTTGGTGGAGCGGGCCCGCCAGGACGGTCAGCCGCAAGAGGCGATCGCCTACCTCGCTCGCGCCCTAGAACTCGCCCGCACGATTCCCGACCCCGAAATCCGCACCTTCACCTTTGGCAACGAGGGCAGCACGGTTGTAGACGATGACCGCGATCGCGCCAGCACCTACGAGGCGATCGCCATCCACTATGCCCAACTGGCTCGTCAGACAGAGGCACTGCGGGTGGCCGGGCTGATTCAACATCCTCAGGAGCGCGATCGCGTCAGGCGGCGGGTGCTGTGCTACGAGACGCGGACGTAGCGGGGTTCAATCTGTTCAATCAACTAGCTCAATCAACTAGCTCAATCAACTAGCTCAATCGACTAGCAAGGTTTGCAGGGCGATCGCCTGGGCCTGCGCCATCTGCCCATAGGTGAACACATAGGGAACCTCAACGGGCAACTGCGGCAAAAACTGCTCCAGGATATACGGACTGCCGTAGACCACCAGCCCTGCCAACTGCTCCGTGTCTAGCAAATGCTGAAACCACCCTGCTGCGAGCTGGCTCAGTCCGGCGCTGCCGCGAAACGGGTTGCCCCGCACAAAGAGTTGCAGCAGCGTGGGCGTGGGCGACGGTTCCTGAAGCGCTAGACCGGCCGGTGTGTGGCCATCGACGATTTCCACCCGAAAGCCGCGCTGTCTGGGGAGGGCGATCGCTGGCGCGGTGCGGTTCAAAAACTCTCGCTCCAGCACATCATCTATCACAATGAGCGTGCGGCGCGGCGCGGCAAGGGTCAGATCCTGCAACCGGGAGCCCGTAGGCACATGAACCCGCATCGACCCTTGCAGCAGGTCGGTCGCCAAGTGCTGGGTTTGGGGTTGAGCCAGATGTGCCATCAGCAGCTCGATGTCTAACCCAGCAGGCGGCAAATTTTCCCAGGCGTGGGACGTGCCGCCCGTGGGCATCTGGGGACGCAGCTTGCTCTTGGCCTGCTGAAGGCGGGCGAGGGATTCCTGAATCCGCGCTGGGGCAATGCGGCCCGACGCGACGGCATCGCAGACGGCCCGAATTGCGCCCTCTGGATCAGCAGGCATTAGCAAAATGTCGGCTCCCGCTTCCACGGCCAGCACGGCGGCTTCGTTGGGGCCATAGTGATTGGCGATCGCCCCCATCACCAGCGCATCCGTTGAAACCAGCCCGTCAAAGCCCAAGCGATCGCGCAGTTGCCCGGTCAAAATCCGGCGCGACAGCGTGGCAGGCCAGCGTTCATCCAGCGCCGGAATCAGCAGATGGGCGCTCATGACGGAATCGACCCCCTGGGCGATCGCCGCCTGAAATGGAGGAAATTCAACCTGCTCTAGTCGAGTCAATCCGTGGGGAATCAGCGGCAAATCCAGGTGCGAATCGGTGGCCGTGTCGCCGTGGCCGGGGAAGTGCTTGGCGCAGGTCAGCACTGGAAACTGCTGTGCGCCCCGAATAAAGGCGGTGGCCAGCTTGCTGACGATCTCTGGCGTATCGCCAAAGGCCCGCACGTTGATCACCGGATTCGCCGGGTTGTTGTTCACATCCACCACCGGAGCCAGCACCCAGTTGATGCCTACGGCGAGGGCTTCCTGCGCTAGGGCCGCGCCCATCGCCTCGGCATCGCGCAGGGCCGCAGGCAAATCTCGCTTGGCAAGTTCACCCAGCGCCATCGGCGGCGGAAACCAGGTCGCGCCCGCAAAACGCTGCCCCACGCCCTCTTCCACATCGGCGGCAATCAGCAGCGGCAACTCTGCTAAGGACTGGAGCCAGTGCGATCGCCCGGCCACCTCCGCCGCACTGCCGCCCAGCAAAATCACACCACCCACGCCCAAATCCTCCACCCAGTAGCGCAGTGTTTCCAGGGGCGGCTCCCAGGCGGGATACTGAATCTGATGGTCAAACCAGTAGCCGGAGGCCCGCACGATCACCATCTGCGCCACCTGCTGCGGCAGCGACAGGTCTTCCCACTGGGGACGAAGCTGGGCGCGAGTCGTCATGAAACCGGGCTAAAAATTGGGCTAATCCTCAGCGCGAATGAGGGAATCGTCCTCATCCTCGTCCAGTTCGTCATCGAGTTCATCGTCCAGTTCGTCGTCTAGTTCGTCGTCGAACTCGTCATCGAGTTCATCCTCCAGTTCGTCGTCGAGTTCATCGTCAAATTCATCTTCCGGTTCGTCGGAAAAGTCTGAGTCAGCCCGGTTCTCAGGCGACTGGAGGGCTTCCAAAGTCTCTGGCTTGCGCTCGGCGCTGAGGCGGTTGAGCAACGACAGGACTTGAGTGCCCCGCTCGATGGAGCGATCTTCCACAAACACAACTTCCGGCGTGCGACGCAGGCGAATCCGCTGACCCAGCGTGCTGCGGACATAGCCCGTAGCAGACTTTAGCCCCGCCATCGTCTCTGCGCGGGCCTCGTCCGACCCATAAATGCTGACGAAGATCTTGGCGTGCTGCAAATCGCCCGACACATCGACCTCGGTAACGCTGACCATGCCCACGCCAACGCGATCGTCCTTAATGCCGGAGATCAGAAGCTGGCTGACTTCGCGCTTGATTAATTCTGCGACGCGGGAAACCCGCCGATCGGTTGCCATAGGGTTGCAAAGGAATCAGAGTTCAGGGGTCAAGGATCGGGGTCAGGGATCAGGAGGTATCTGGTGAGTGCGACCTAGCACCCGACACCGAGCGTCTGAATCCCTAAAGCTCCAGCATAGCGCGGAGGGTAAAGGCAATGAAGGCGAAGCCAGAGAGGAGCAGAAGAGACGTGGCGATCGCCGTCGTGGGCCTTTGAAACAGCGGCAACAGCGGCTTGACGAATGTATATAACACGCCCAGCGAAAAGCTAATTAAGTAGCGGGGGTAGCGAGAAACGTTTGTAAAAAAGTCCTGCATTGGAGTTGCAAATAAGAAAATGCGCCGAAATTTTTCTCGTCATCTATTCTAATGGGTAATTTCATCTGTACCCGCACCGTCTCCCCGGATAGTTCCTTGGTTACTAGCGTTTCGCCCACTCTCTTGCCGCGCCCCTTTCTCAAGTGGGCCGGGGGCAAGGGACAACTGATCTCGCAATATCTCCCCTACTTTCCCGATTCCTTTGAAACCTATCACGAGCCGTTTTTGGGGGGCGGCGCGATTTTTTTTCGGCTGCAACCGGCGCGGTCGGTGCTGATGGATATTAACGATGAGTTGGTGAACGTCTATCGCTGTGTGCGCGATCGCGTGATGGATGTGATTGTGCTGCTGGAGGAACACCAGCTTCATCACGGTCAGGACTATTACTACTGGGTGCGGAGCAATCCGGGAACGACGGATGTGGAGCGGGCGGCACGGCTGATTTACCTGAACCGAACCTGCTTTAACGGACTATACCGGGAAAACTCGCGGGGTCAGTTCAACGTGCCGATGGGGAGCTACAAAAACCCCAAGATCTGCCACGTAGACTTGCTGCAAGCAGCGGCGATCGCCCTCCGCCACACGGAACTATTCGCCCATCCCTTTGAGATGGTGCTGGAACACGCCCGCACGCCGCAGGATTTTGTCTACCTCGACCCGCCCTACTACCCCATCAGCGCCACCAGCCGCTTCACGTCTTACAACCGCTACGCCTTTAACCGAGACGACCAGATTCGCCTGCGGGATGTGTTTGCAGAGCTGGCGCGGCGCGGGGTCAAGGCGATGCTGTCCAACTCTGACTGCGAGTTTATCCGCGACCTCTACGCCGACTTTCCCACCCACACCATCACCGCCGCCCGCTCGATCAACTCCAACGCCCGTCGCCGGGGAAAAATTACCGAAGTGTTGGTGACTTCTTATCGCTAGCTGGTTTGTCGCCAGATTTAACCAGCCAGATTTCACCAGATTTAAAAAGAAAAACGGGGCAAGCCCCCTTAGCCCCGTTTCTCAAACAAGAGGTGCCTGTCATCAGGCAACTGAGAGTTAACCTCTATGCTTCTTAGAATAGTCGCTGGAACAGAGCTAACACCTCACCCAACTTGCGTAAAACTATCTGCTCATCCTGGAGGATCTGACTGGGCGACCGCCCCTCACCCAGGAGTAGGAGAAGGCTTGCGGGCCCACAGGAGCGCGATCGCCACTAGCAGCGCCGCCGCACCCAGCAGCGACAGCCCACCCAGGCTGAGTGACAGTAGCCCCGCCTGCAACGCATTTTGCAGGAGATTGGCCGCCGAAACGCCGCCGAGGTATAGCCCCACACCCAGCCCAGCGCGGCTCACGGGCACTTGGGCAAGGGCTACAGGCAGGCCGCCGTTTTGAATCAGCGCCAGTGCCAAAATCAGCACCAGTATACCCAGCGCTACAATCGCCGCCGAGGGCACCAGCCCCCACAGCGTCCCCACCAGCACTGCCCCCAGTACGCCAGCCGTGAGGGCTAGTCGATTGCCCAGGCGAGTGGCGATCGCCCCCAAGGGCACGGCAACGACGGCAATGGCGATCGTCACCCAGAGCATGATTTGATTCGAGTTTTGACCCGGCAGATGGGTCGAGATCATGCCGCGCACCGCATCCATCATCAGCCGCTGCCCCCAGCCCAGGCAAAGCCCCACCGCCGCCAAAAAGCCGAGGCTGCCCAGCGAGGGCAACGGTGACGCATCCGTGGCGATCGCCCCTGACAGGGTGGAGGAAACTGGCGCATCCAGCCGCCTCAGCAGCGCCGCCGCCAGCAGCAGCACTGTAGATCCCACCGAGAAAGTGGCCAGCGGCCCCAGGTTCAAGATCATCTGGTTGACCACAGGCACCTGTGTCCCCACAATGCCGCTGGCCACCGTGAGGAAGCTGGCGGCCAGCGGCAAATGCGAAACCGTCGTGTAGTGCCCTAAAAGCGACAGCACGGGACTATGAAACACCGTCATCGCCAGCGACCACGCCACCAGCACAAACAGCATCAGACCCCGCAGCGCCGTGTCCGTGCCCAGCACCGTGATGCCAGGAATCGCCAAAAAGAGCGCCGCCGTTAACATGACCCCGACGGCAATGAAGGGGAAGCGGGAGCCTGTCCAGCGCTGTGCCCGGTCAGACAGGCTCCCCATGAGTGGCTGGAAGGCGATCGCCAGCGCATTTTCCAGAGCGGCGATCGCCACCCCCAGGCTGATCGGTAGCCCAAATTGCTCCAGCAGTTGAGGGACGTAGGCTCCATACATCACCCACATCAGCGTAATTGCCGACTGCACCGCAGCCAGCCCCAAAACCTGCCGCCACAAAACGGGCGATCGCCCCACGGAAGAGGTCATCGGTTGACCTAGTGTTCTATGACCTAGTATTCCGGCACAGAGGGATCAACCTCGCGGCTCCAGGCAGTAATGCCGCCCTTCACATTGATGCCGTCGATCCCAGCCCGCTCTTTCAAAATCGCCAGCGCCTTGGCCGAGCGCCCGCCCATCTTGCAGTGGGCAATCAGCTTGTGCCCATTCAGCAACTCCTGCACCTTGGCCACGCCGTCGCCGTTTTCGATTTCCGGCAGCGGAATCAGCGTCGTACCCGGAATTCTGGCAATTTCGTATTCATTGGGATTGCGAACATCAATCACCACGTAGCCATCTGCACCGCTGTCGAGCAGTTGCTTTAGCTCAGTCACGGTCATTTCCTGCATTTCAGACTGTTGCTGTGCTTCCATTGCTTTGGCCTGGGGAATTCCACAAAACTCTTCGTAGTCGATCAGTTTCTCAATCACCGGACGCTCTGGATTGGGGCGCAGCTTTAGCTCTCGGAAGGTCATGTTAAGCGCGTTGAACAGCAGCAGCCGCCCGCTCAGGGTTTGCCCCTGCCCCAGAATAATCTTCACCGTTTCCGTCGCCTGGATTACGCCAATAATGCCAGGGAGAATGCCCAGCACGCCACCCTCGGCGCAGGAGGGAACCAGTCCTGGTGGCGGCGGTTCGGGATAGAGGTCGCGGTAGTTGGGCCCGTCCTGGTAGTTAAACACCGTCGCCTGCCCCTCAAACCGGAAGATAGAGCCGTAGACATTGGGCTTGCCCGACAGGACGCAGGCATCGTTCACCAGATAGCGCGTTGGGAAGTTGTCGGTGCCGTCTACCACAATGTCGTAGGGTTCCATAATGCTCAGCGCATTCTCAGAACTGAGGCGGGTTTCGTAAAGATCCACCTGGCAGTAGGGGTTGATTTCCAAAATCCGGTTTTTGGCGGACTGAATTTTGGGTTTGCCGACCCAGGAGGTGCCGTGAATCACCTGCCGTTGCAGGTTGGAGTGATCCACCACGTCAAAATCCACAATGCCGATGCGGCCAATACCCGCCGCCGCCAAGTACAGCAGCAACGGGGAACCCAGCCCGCCTGTGCCAATGCAGAGAACACTAGCCGCCTTCAGCCGCTTTTGCCCCTCTACACCGACCTCCGGCAGGATCAGGTGTCTAGAATATCGTTCGTAGTCGTCTTTGGTTAACTGGATTTCGTCCAGATTGGGATTGAGCATAGGGGTTTGGGTATCAGGGTTTAGAGGTTAGGAGCGAGGACAGGATATTAAGGTTTTGGGGTAACGGAGTGATGGATTCAGGCGAAATGAGGGAGGATTTGGATTTGCCTTCCTCATGTCCGTTTCTCCCTAAGAGGGTGTTTGAAAAGGTATCGCCTGTAATGTTAAGCACTCAGAGATCCCCCCTAGCCCCCCTTAAAAAGGGGGGAAACCGCCTTAGAGTCCCCCTTTTTAAGGGGGATTTAGGGGGATCTTGCACGCTTTGCTACAAACAGTAGGACTTTTCAAACATCCTCTAAAACTGATTCAATCGATTCGTCAGAATCTTTTCAATCTTTTCATCAGATTACGACTCCAATACTCCAAATATTCCAACATCTCGCCACACTTCATCTCGACATCACAATTATTCAGAACAGATGAGGGGTTCTGCCTGAAAGGCATGGTCTTGATCCAAGTTCCAGGATAGTAAATCCTGGGCGCTTCCTTGAGAAACAGACACGATGATATAGGAATAGTGTGGCCAGGCGATCGCCCGGTCGCATTCTGAGGGCACAGCGGGATGGTCGGGATGGGAGTGATACACGCCGATAATGTCGAGCTGGCGATCGCGCCCATATTTCATCGCAGCCAGCATTTCTTGGGGATCAATCCAGTAGCGATCGCGCTTGCTGTTGGCGAGTTGAGACTGGCTCAGCAGGTCTGAAATCAGCGCAGCGGCTTCTGGGTTCCAGGCATTTTCAGCCGTCCACAGTTCCACCACCGTCCGAATCGTTTCATCGCCTGTCGATGCCGTCTGTCCTAGCAGCAGCCCACAGCATTCTTGCGGGTAGGTTTGTTCGGCATGGGCGCAGATCGCTTGCCAGTGGGCTTTGGCTATATGCAGCATCGGTTGCAATGGGTTTAGGAATTGCTTAAACCAGCATGTGGATACCTGCTGGTTTACAATTCGGCTTGTTTACAATTTGAAACAAATCAAGGGGGCGATCGCTTGCTTCACATTCTGATACAAAGTCGTCCATTGCTGTTTAGAAAAAGCTGGAATCTTTGTCTCCAGCCTTATTTCAAATTCTGCTCCTCAAATTGAGGCAATTCTAAAGAAAATCGGAGCCTTTCAACATACAAATAAATGTAAAGAACCTTAGCTGGATTGACTCAATGTAACTATTATGCAAAGAACGGGAAGGTTTTATACTAACCCGTCTCATTTATCCATTCGCAATTCGATCGCATTTATTATGACTACAACCATTCAGCGGCGCGATAGCGCCTCGGCTTGGGAGCGGTTTTGCGCTTGGGTCACCAGCACCAACAACCGCCTGTACGTAGGCTGGTTCGGCGTACTGATGATCCCCACCCTGCTCACCGCAACCACCTGCTTCATCATCGCCTTCATCGCTGCTCCCCCCGTGGACATCGACGGCATCCGTGAACCCGTCGCAGGCTCCCTGCTGTACGGCAACAACATCATCACCGGCGCAGTGGTTCCCTCCAGCAACGCCATCGGTCTGCACCTATATCCCATCTGGGAAGCCGCCTCTCTAGATGAGTGGCTGTACAACGGCGGTCCCTACCAGCTCGTCGTCTTCCACTTCCTGATTGGCATCTTTGCCTACATGGGTCGTCAGTGGGAACTGAGCTACCGCCTAGGGATGCGTCCCTGGATCTGCGTCGCCTATAGCGCACCTCTGGCCGCTGCCACTTCGGTGTTCCTGATCTACCCCATCGGACAAGGCTCCTTCTCCGACGGTATGCCCCTGGGCATCAGCGGCACCTTCAACTTCATGTTCGTGTTCCAAGCAGAACACAACATCCTGATGCACCCCTTCCACATGCTGGGCGTAGCAGGCGTGTTCGGCGGCTCCCTGTTCTCCGCCATGCACGGTTCATTGGTGACCTCCTCCCTGGTGCGCGAGACCACCGAAGTTGAATCGCAGAACTACGGCTACAAGTTTGGACAAGAAGAAGAAACCTACAACATCGTCGCCGCCCACGGCTACTTTGGTCGGTTGATCTTCCAATACGCCAGCTTCAACAACAGCCGTTCGCTGCACTTCTTCCTGGGTGCATGGCCGGTGGTTTGCATCTGGTTCACGGCGCTGGGCATCAGCACGATG
The DNA here is from genome assembly GCF_032705245.1 of Thermoleptolyngbya oregonensis NK1-22. Lineage (GTDB taxonomy): Bacteria > Cyanobacteriota > Cyanobacteriia > Elainellales > Elainellaceae > Thermoleptolyngbya > Thermoleptolyngbya sichuanensis. The sequence continues at coordinate 3,103,016 of NZ_CP053540.1, read as the reverse complement.
GCATTCAACCTGAACGGGTTCAACTTCAACCAGTCGGTGCTGGATAGCCAAGGTCGCGTGATCAACACCTGGGCAGACATCCTGAACCGCGCCAACCTGGGTATGGAAGTGATGCACGAGCGCAACGCTCACAACTTCCCGCTTGACCTGGCTTCGGGTGAGGCGATTCCTGTGGCGCTGACGGCTCCGGCAATCAACAGCTAGGGTTTGTTTCAACTCAGCGTTGCTGAGTTTGAATTCATCAGATTGGGATGGAGGGGTTTCTTCTTCCATCCCAATTTTTTATGCTGCTTTAGCCCAATTTTTATAGTGCTTTAGCGAATTTCAAACGTTATGATTGCAAGCTGAAAAGCCTGTGGCTTGGCGATCCCCGTTGCGGGATTGCCTTTTTGTTGGTATTCTCAGGTCTTGTTTCATTGCTTCTTAATTCTGTTTTAAGAACTTAAAGCGGAGTTGTTTGTTCGAGCTTCCATGAACCCACGTATCCCCAAACGCTACACGCTGATGATCGCCTGCACGGGGCGATCGCCCCTCACAATCACCTTTCGGCCTGCCGTTGTGCTGACAACTCTGGCCGTGGTTGCAGCGATCCCCATCGTCGGAGTTGGCAAAGTTTTTTACAACTACACCCAGCGAAATCACTCTCTTACGGAGGAAAACTCGGCCCTGGCAGAGCAGGCAAAGGAAATCCTAGAGCAAGTCGAGGTGCTGGAGGCGCAGATTGGCGACTTGCAGCAGCGGGCCGGCATGGAAGACGATTCTGGGACTGCTGAGGCTGAGTCGGCGGGCGATCGCCCTCTGCGTCCTCCCGTTCGACAGTCTGAAAGCAGCAACTTCCAGGGTGGACTCTCGCAGGCAGTGCCGCCGGAGCTAATGCTGCAAGCGGCCCAGGCGCAAATTCCCGGATTGCTCCAAAAGTTGCAGCAGCGGGTGCAGCCTGCGCTGGAAAAGACGCTGATCCGCGAAGACGCACGCCCCAAGGGAGTTCCGCTAAAAGGGCGAGGCGTGGAGATTTCTTCTGAGTTTGGGCTACGACGCAACCCCTTTGGCGGCGGCTACGAGCTACACCAGGGGATGGACTTTACCGCAGCCTACGGCACGCCGATTCATGCAACGGCTCCGGGGCGAGTTGTGACGGCGGGTTGGTCGCAGGGCGGCTATGGCTATCACGTCATTGTGGATCATGGCTATGGCTATCGCACGCTCTATGCCCACATGACCAAGGTTGAGGTCGAGGCGGGGGCGAAAATCGAGCGCGATCGCCTTGTGGGTTATCTAGGCAGCACCGGACGCTCCAGCGGCCCCCACCTGCATTACGGGGTGTATTACAATGATCAGCCCATCGACCCCAAAGACTATCTGGAGTAGGATTTAGCTGGAAGCAGCGCATCTACGTCTTAAAGCACCGCGTCGGTAGTTCTTCGGATCTCTCTAGATGTCGTGTTGACTTTCTCGATCAGCCTCGACCAGCCAAACGTATCCGTTTTGAACGTATCCGCTTTGATAGTACAAAGCTGGGTCTGCTGTAGAATTCTGCCTAGAGGAGTCAATTTATTTCGTGCAGGTTATTTCGTGCAGGGTAGAGGGACAACGCAACTCAGTTTGGGGGGTTATTGAAAGATGTTTTTTGCACGCAAGCCAGCGGTTTCATCGGGTTCGTTGACCTATCTGGGTGAAAAGTGCGAGATCAATGGCGATATCCACCTGGAAGGCAACCTGCGGGTCGATGGCATTGTCCACGGCAATGTGGAAGTTCTGGGCGATATGGAAGTGTCGCACACCGGGTTGGTTGAAGGGCTGGAAATTCGCGCCCGCAACCTGATTATTCACGGTGTGGTCAAGGCGCGTCTCATGGTAGACGGCAAGCTGTCAGTCAGCAAAACCGCCCGTCTGGAAGGCGACGTGACGGCTGGCGCGATTGACATCGAAGGTGGCGCATTCTACACCGGGCACATGGCCACGACGGATGCCAAGTCGCTTCCTGGAACCGGCCGCTTGCCAGAGCTAATTGGACGAGAGCAGACTGGCGGGCTTGGGGGCTAGGGATCAGGGGCGATCGCCCGACCCTATTCCCCGTCACCTCGCCACCCAGTCATCCCGTCATCCCGTCACTGTGCCCGTCAGCGGCGAACTCGCGCTGGCGTAGCTTTTCACTGGGATGCGGCCCGAGAGATAGGCCAGACGGCCGGCCTGGGTCGCCAAGCCCATTGCGTGACCCATGAGGACGGGATCTTGCGCCTGGGCGATCGCCGTATTGATTAACAGCGCATCGGCCCCCATTTCCATCGCCTGAGCGGCCTCGCTGGGCGCACCAATCCCTGCGTCCACGACAACAGGCACGCTGGCGTTTTCGATAATGATTTGAATGTTCGCAGCGTTGCGAATGCCCTGACCAGAGCCAATCGGGGAACCCAGCGGCATCACCGTCGCGCAGCCCACCTCTTCTAGGCGCTTGGCCAGCAGCGGGTCAGCATTGATATAGGGCAACACGGCAAAGCCCTCTTTCACCAACTGCTCCGCCGCTTGGAGCGTGCCAATCGGGTCAGGCAGCAGATATTTGGCATCGGGAATCACTTCCAGCTTCACGAAATGATTGTCCTCCTGCCCCAGTAGTTTCGCCATTTCCCGCCCCAGTCGGGCGACGCGGATCGCCTCTTCTGCCGTCTTGCAGCCTGCGGTATTGGGCAACATCCACAGCGTTTTCCAATCCAGCGCCTCGCCCAAGCCTTCATGCCCTGGCGCGTTGGTCTGCACACGGCGCACCGCCACCGTCACGATCTCGCTGCCGCTGGCGGCAATGCTGCGGCGCATCAGGTCGAAATTGGCATATTTGCCGGTGCCCGTCATCAACCGCGACCGGAATTCGCGTCCAGCAATGATCAGCGGCTTTGGGTCAGGCATTGCCGCAGGCGCAAGAGGCGCTTCGGCGGAAATCGGGTCAGCAGGTGTAGCAGTTTGGATCATGGCAGCGGAATTTAAGGGTGGGGGAGAGGCTTGGGAGGAAGATGGCTGGGGAACTGGAGCAGGCAGCAAGCCAGCGCCCGCTTGAAATCGCCGCCAAGAGAAGGCAGCCAGCAGCGGGTCAGCCTGCTGATGACACACCCAGTCGGCAATTAGGCGGGCGGTGATCGGCGTGAGCAAAATGCCGTTGCGGTAGTGCCCGACGGCGAGTGTGAGATTGTCGCAGGGGCCAGGGCCGAGGATGGGCATCTCGTCTGGCGTAGCAGGACGAAAACCCCACCAGGTTTCTTGAATTGGGAAGTGCTGAAGGGCAGGATAGACGGCGATCGCCCCTGCCAGCAGCTCGTTCAGGCCCGCAGGCGTGTTTCCAGGCATAAAGCCAACGGGTTCGCTGGTCGCCCCCACCACGATGCGCCCGTCGCGCCGGGGCACGATATAGGCTCCGGGCGCATACAGCACTTGCTGGAGCGGGAGTTCCGCCGTTGCGCTGGCCATTGCGCCAGAGGGAACCGTGACCGAAAACATTTGCCCCTTGCGCGGCTGTACGGGCACGGGGAGCAGGGCACGGCTCCAGGCCCCCGTCGCCAAGACGTAGTGGGGCGATCGCCACAGGCCTGCACTCGTTTGCACGCCGACCACCTGTTCCCCGCGCTGCTCCAGCCCCAGCACCTCCACGCCTTCGTGCATCTCCACCCCTAGCGACTCCGCCGCCAGCCGCAGCGTCAGCGTCAGCGCCCGATTGTCTACCTGCCCATCTTCGGCATACCACCAGCCGCCCACGACGCGATCGCCCAGCCCCGGCTGAGCCAGGTGGATAGCCGCAGTGTCGAGATAAGGGGAGGATTGGGGAGAGGGCAGATGGGCGCGTTGGCGTGGGGACGAACCCTCAATGGCGAGTTCTAGGGACAAAATGCCGCAGGGCCAGTAGCCCGTGGATTGTCCGGTCAAGTCTTCGAGTTTTTGCGTCCAGTCAGGATAGAGAGCGCGGCTTTGCAAACACAGGTCGAGCATCGGCCCGTCGAGATGCTCGGCGTGGGGAGCCAGCATTCCGGCAGCGGCATGGCTGGCGGCTTGCTTAAAGTCGCGGCTGAGCAGCACCACCGACATACCACGCAGTCTTAACTCTACGGCGATCGCCAGTCCAACTGCACCGCCGCCAATAATCAGCACATCAGAGGCCGAGTTCATATCTACAGCAGAAGGAGGGGGGTGAAACAGTCCACTACCCTACCATAGACCCCTAACGGGTGTCTGCGCTGGAGCCGCTGGGGCAGGTTGGGGCTGGAAGGTCGAGTCTGGTTGTGGAAAGCTGCCGGGATCAGGCGAAAAGGTGGCCTCACCACCGGCTGAGGCAGGAGCCTGCTGAACGGGCGTTTCTCCAGCGGGGGTTGTGGCATCCCCCCCAACCGCAGCAGGGCCCCCAACCGCAGCAGGGCTGGGAGCGGGCTGAGTCTGCTGACTGGTGCGAAAGATATTGGGGATGGGAAGCCTGGGTAGCGACAGCGTAGCGGAGGGATTCCTGACTGCATTGGACAGCAACAGCGCGGCGATCACCCCCAGCACAGAAAACGCAATCAGCCGCACTGCCCCGGTTGCCAGCGTATTAATCAAAGCACCCAACACCAGGATGATGAGAATGAAACCCACGATAGAGATCGTATTCATGCAGTTAGCCCCCTCCAGAGTTCACTCGACATCTCGATGTATCGTGCCTATCATGCCGCGTTCCCATCTCGCTTTCTCAAGTCTATGCCGGACGGCTGCCCTCAGATAAGCTTGCGGCATTACGTCCGCCTCAACTCTGCCGGATTACCACAGCGCTCGAATTGGGCCGCGGCCACCAGAGCCGTAATAGTAGGTTCCGTCGTAATAGTAGCCGTCGCCATAATAGACCCCAGACGGCCCTCCCATGCCATCGTAGGTGGGGCCGTCGCCATAGATGGGGCCATCCCCATAGATGGGGCCATCGCCGTAGATGGGGCCGCCCGTATCTTGGGTGCTGCGGCTGGGAGCCTGATTGGTGGTCTGGGGAACGGTTTGGGGATTGACCTGAGTCCGGGTGGAGGGCAGGTTGGCAGGGGCCTGAGCCGCAGGAGGCTGTTCCCGCGTTGGACGCAGGGATGGTGGCGTGAACGAAATCGGCCAGCGGGTCTGGAAAATCGTCAGCGCGAAAAACACCAGCAGCCCAAAGCCCAAGTAGCGATACCAATCCCTTGCCAGGATGTTGACCAGGGCAGCCAGGATCAAAAAGGCGATGAGAAATCCAAGAAACTCAGCAGTTAACAGCATGACCTGCTCCCCAAAATAGCCCCTAGTCCACACTTCCTTTGGATTTGGACATAGAGGGCGATCGCCCTCCAGCCTCCGTCATCCCTCACCGTAAACTTCATCTGCAAACTGCCCGACCGCAAGCTGCCTGACCGCAGACTGCCTGACCGCAGACTGCCCGACCGCAAACTGCCCGACTTCCACAAGTTGCTTAACACCTCAGTCTGGCAAGCCAACCGCCGATCCTTCGTGGGAGAATTGGAAGACAGCGACAGCCGTGCCCAACCTGGATAATCCCAGACTGACCCTGCCCCCTCTGCCTGCACGGCGCAAGTGCCGCCAGCGCCCAGTTCACACCCGTTGCTCAGATACATGATTCAGACTAAGCCAACTAAACCAATTGTTATGAAGGTCAATCCCCTGCTGTAATAGGATCTGACGGAGATAGTTTCCTGCTTTGTCCTCAGACAGTTTTCCTGTTTTCCTATTTCCTAAAGTCTGCACTATCGGCATAGACCTCGCACGGCGAAGAAACAGAACAACTTGGCTGGAGCAGTTCGGTAGTACCCTCAAAAGCACCCTCAAAGTCGAAGCTCTGAAAAATCGAAGTTCTAAGGACTGGAACTCTGCAAAATCAGCCGAATACACGAATACTGAAATACATTTGTCCATCTAAACTCCATCTGAACTTTAACATTCCTTTTTGACTTGCATTCACCTCCCTCAGGGAGTCTTTTGAAAAATCTTTTGAAGCGTTTGGGAAACGCAAGGTTTGCCCTTATCCTCCTGATTTCTCCTGATTTCTACCCTCTAACCCCGCACCTCTCAATGACCACTGCCGAACCGATCTGGATTTACGACACCACCCTGCGCGACGGTGCCCAGCGAGAAGGGCTGTCGCTTTCCCTAGAAGACAAGCTGCGAATCGCCCACCAGCTTGACCAGATGGGCATTCCCTTTATCGAAGGCGGCTGGCCGGGCGCGAACCCCAAAGACGTGCAGTTTTTCTGGCAAATCAAAGAAGAACCGCTGTCTCAGGCGGAAATTGTGGCCTTCTGTTCTACTCGCCGACCGGGGCGCACCGCTGCCGAAGACCCGATGCTGCAACCGATTTTGTCGGCGGGGACGCGCTGGGTAACGGTGTTTGGGAAGTCGTGGGATCTGCACGTTATCGAAGGGCTGAAGACCACGCTGGATGAAAACCTGGAGATGATCCGCGACACGCTGAGCTATTTCCGCAGCCAGGGGCGGCGCGTGATCTACGACGCGGAGCATTGGTTTGACGGGTATCGGCAAAATCCTGACTATGCGCTGGAAACCCTGGGGGCGGCGATCGCCGGAGGGGCGGAATGGCTCGTCCTCTGTGACACCAACGGCGGCACGCTGCCCCAAGATGTGGCCACGATTACCCGCGCGGTGTCCAAATACATTGTCAATCACCTGGCCAGCCACCCGCTCGACCCCGATCGCCCTGCCCCGCAAATCGGCATCCATACCCACAATGACTCTGGCACGGCGGTGGCCAATGCCCTAGCAGCCGTGGGCGAGGGCGCACGCATGGTGCAGGGCACGATCAACGGCTACGGCGAGCGCTGCGGCAATGCCAACCTATGCACGCTGATCCCCAACCTCCAACTGAAGCTGGGCTATGCCTGCGTCCGTGAGGAGCAACTGGCCAAACTGACCGACACCAGCCGCCTGATCAGCGAGATTGTCAATCTGGCCCCAGACGACCACGCGCCGTTTGTGGGACTCTCTGCCTTTGCCCACAAGGGCGGCATCCACGTCAGCGCCGTAGAGCGCAACCCGCTGACCTACGAACACATCCGCCCAGAGCAGGTGGGCAACCGCCGCCGCATTGTGATTTCTGACCAGGCCGGGCTGAGCAATGTGCTGGCCAAGGCCCGCAGCTTTGGCATCGAGCTAGAAAAGGATGATCCCACCTGTCGCCATATTTTGCAGCACTTGAAAACGCTGGAAAACGAAGGGTATCAGTTTGAAGCGGCGGAGGCTAGCTTTGAGCTGCTGATGCGGGAGGCGCTGGGGCAGCGGCAGCGGTTCTTTGAGCTACAGGGCTTTCAGGCGCGATGCGATATGGCTCCAGAGATGAATGATGGCAATTCCTACGCGCTGGCAACGATCAAGGTCCGGATTGACGGCAAGGACTATCTGGAGGCGGCTGAGGGCAATGGCCCCGTGTCGGCGCTGGATGCAGCCCTGCGGAAGGCGCTGGTGAATGTTTACCCGGCGATCGCCCAATTCCACCTGACAGATTACAAAGTGCGGATTCTCGATGGCGGCGCAGGGACTTCGGCCAAAACCCGCGTGCTGGTAGAGTCGAGCAATGGCCACCAGCGCTGGACGACCGTGGGCGTGTCTACCAACATCATCGAAGCGTCTTATCAGGCGGTGGTGGAGGGGCTGGAATATGGTCTGCTGCTACAAAATCAGGCGGAGGCAGTGCTTAGCACCTGAAGCCGAAACTTGGCCGATGCAGCAGGGATTAATCCTATTCCTGCAAAACTTCGTCATACTGATGAGAAATAACGTGAGAAATAACGGGGTTGCCCCTCTATGCCCACGTTGATTTCACTCCAGTCCTGTCGCCACGGGATCGGCAGAACCAATCTGACGGCAAATTTGGCAGCTTGCATTGCCACCCAGGGCTACCGTGTGGGCGTTCTGGATGCCGATGGCGCTGCGCCAGGCATTCATGCCCTGTTTGGTCGAACGGCTGCGTTGGACGATATGGCGATTAATCAGGACGTGTGGAGCAACTGGACAAGCGATTCCGCATGGGGCGATCGCCCGCTACCCTTTTCAAGTACTGCTATTCCGATAGGCCAAGGCACTGTGCTGCTGCTGGGGGGCGATCTGTGCCTGGTGCCGCCCGACCTGCGGGTGCGGGATGTGCAGCGATGTCTTCAGCAGGGCTACGATCCTGATCCCCTGGGGCAAGGCCTCCGCACCGTGGCAGAGCGACTGGGGCTAGAGTTTCTGCTCATCGACACTTATCCCGAACTGGACGAAGGCACAATGCTATGGATGGCAGTGTCCGATGCAGTCGTTTTGGTGCTGGGGCTGGATGCAACCGAGTTTCAAAGCCTGGCCGTGCGGATGGACATTGCTCGCACACTAGAAGTCCCTCAAGTCTGGCTATTGGCTAACCAGGTGCCGCCTGCCTATAGGCTAGGAGAAGTCTGGCGCAAGCTGGAGCATAGCTATGGCAAGGCCCTGATTGGCGTGTTGCCGACGGTAGATGAGATGCTGGCGCTGGGCAGCAGTGGGCTGTTTTACCCGACCTATCCTGACCATCCGCTCAGTCTTGCGCTAGAGGCGATCGCCCATCAGTTGATCAAAGCGCCTGTGATCAACTGAGTCAAAGCGCCTGTGATCAAAGCGCTCGCGCCCATCGCTCAGTTGCGATCTGTTTCTGCCGATTTGCCGCCAGATCCCAAATCTGTAGATTAGGCACGAAAGATTAGGCATGAAACGCGCTACCGAGGCGTAAGGGCGATCGCAAATGATCCGTCTGCGCTGGGTTGCAGCGGCTCCACGCGCACCACGGCATCCAGATTGAGCGGGCCGTAGAGGTGGGGAAAGTGGCGGTCCACGGGCACACCCGCTACCTCGTCATACTGAAGCGGAGCCTGGAGGCGATCGCCCTCAATCCACAGCAGCACCAACCCCGTCTGCCCCGCGAAGAAAGTATTCGCCACCCAGCTAATTTGCGCTGCGGTGGAACAGTGCATAAAGCCCTCTGCGTCCAAACTGGGGGCCCGATACTCGCCCAACGCCTGGGCCCGCTGCCATTGGGGTTGAGTCGTAATGTGGAACAGGAGCATAGGCAGGCACTAGAAAACGTGATGGACAACCACAGGATGGACGGGTGAGATGCCTTCGAGAACCGAACTCCAAGACTCACCCACGCCCGCTTGCCACCTGAATGACCTGAAACAGCGCCGATTCTTCGACCGCGCCAAACGCATCGACGGGGGTCAGCGGTGCCAGACAGGGAAACACCGTCAGCCCCGGCACACGGTTGGCAGATTGGGTGGTTTCCGGAGTGAGGGTAATCATCGGCACGGTACTCAGCACCGTATGTTCATAGAGATGGTTGAAATAGGTCGTGGGATCGGGCAGGCTGCCTTCTAGCACAACCACATGGGGCTTCCAGACCCGCGCCAGCAAATCTGCCTGGTCGAGATCACTCACCTCTACCACCCGGTAGGGGTAGCTGTGCAGTAGCTCCGACACGCTGGGGCCGTCGGCAGAGAGCGCCTGGGGCGACAGACGCAGATGCAGCACGGTCAGGCGATTGGCAGGAATCGGCGACCACTCATCCGGTGTCTGGGTGGCTTCCAGAATGCTCTTGCGAAGAGACTCAGGGTGGATGGGGTGACTCAGGCAAGCGCTGGCCCCGTAGGCGATCGCCCTCGGTTTTTCCTCCGTGCTGCCGCTCCAGATGACGGGCGTGGCGCGAGTGTCGATGCCGGCCTTGAGCAGCGTTAGCACGTCCCAGCCCGACAGCAGCGGCAGATTCGGGTTCAAAATCACCAGCGCAGGCTGGAGCCGCCGCACTTTTTCCAGGGCTTCGGTGCCGCTGCGGGCGATTGCCACCCGATAGCCCAACTGGCGCAAACCAGTATCCAGCATCTCAATTCGGGCCGTGCCCGACTCGGCCACCAGCACAAGCCGCTGCTGAAGTTTTCGGGATGCATGAAGCGGCAGTTTGGTCGGCCGGGGCTGCAAATCTTTGGGCAACAGCACCGTAAAGCGACTGCCCTTGCCTTCCTCAGAGATAAAGGTAACGTCGCCACCGTGCAGTCGGGCAATGCGCTGCGTCAGCACCAATCCCAGCCCAGTGCCTTCAAACCGTCGCGTTAAGGGGTTTTCAAGCTGCTGAAATTTTTGGAAGATGAGATGCTGCTTGTCCGCCGCGATGCCAATGCCCGTATCCCAAACCGTAAAAGCCACCCAGCCATCCCAAGTAGTCACTTCCAGCCCCACCTTGCCCGTCGTCGGCGTAAACTTGAGCGCGTTGGAGAGCAGGTTGGTCAGCATTTGCCGCAACCGCAGGTCATCCGCCGTCATTTCGCTCAGCCCCGGCTGGATGTTTAGGCTAAATTCTGGTTCTTCAAGCGTCTCAGCGGCTTTTCCGGCTTCAGACACAGAGACTTCCTGATGAAGCTGGCGGGCCTGCTCATAGGCCCGATGACAGAGGGAAGCTAGCTCGACGGATTCCAGATTTAGCTCAAGCTGCCCAGTTTCGATCCGGGTCAGATCCAGAATATCGTTCACAATCAGCGTCAGGTGGCGACCGCTCTGATAGATCAGTTGGGCATAGCGGGCCTGGCGATCGTTGAGGGGCCCAACTAGCTGCTCCTTGAGCAGGCTCGATAGACCCAGCACCGCTGTCAGCGGGGTTTTCAGCTCGTGGCTGATGCAGGACAAGAACTCGTCCTTGAGGCGGTTAAGCTGGGCCAGATCAGCGGTTTTTGCGGCCAACTCTCGCGCCATCTGGTGCTGCTCGGTTACATCTTGAGCAATCACCAGCCAGAGGGGCTGGAGGTCTGGCGTGCTGCTTTTGCCCAACGAGAACCGGGTCAATTGCCACACGCGGTCTGGAAAATATTCCTCGTCGGGGCTGTCGGAAAGGATGTCTTGGGGATGAAGATGGCGCGGCTGGGGCGAGGGCGGCAGGGTAGAGACGCGGTTGGGCGGAGTCGGGGTTGGCTCTTTGGGGATTCGCTGGTGCAGCGTATGGGCTTTTTGGGTGGGGCTGTGGGTAGGGTTGTGGGTGGGGCTGTGGGTCGGCCAAGCTGCCGCAGGTTTTGGCCGCCCGGTGGGTGGCTTTGTTTCGAGACGGCAAAACGGCGGCAACCGCACCTCTGTCTGAGAAACGCCGGCCGCCTCCATCGCGGCGATCGCCTCCAGCACCTTGGGTTCGTCGCCAATCTGCTGCTGCCAGCCCTGACTGTAGGCCACCCCTCCACAATCTGCTCGCCACAGGATCATCGGCACAGGTAGCCCTTTGACCAGCCCCACCAGTCCCGACCCCAGCGGCGGTTCACCCTGGGCTGGCTGAGCCTTGTGTCTGGATCGCCCAAAGGAGGGCGAGGCCGTGCCAACGGCAATCTGCCAGGGGCGATCGCCCGCGCTATTCTCAGGTTTGACGGCAGGCAGGGCAGAGGGGGGTTCAGGCGCGTGTGGTGGGAAAGATGGGTCGGTCGGTGATGCTGAAGCAGCCAGAGCATCGGGAGCAGCGAAAGCGGACGGCCCATCAGCCCTCGCTGGCAGAACGGCAAAATGTCGCCAAAAGGCGATCGCATCTACTGCGCCCAGCACCTTGCCCGCCTCATCCACCAGCACCCACGGCGGATCGCTGGCATGGAGCCAGTGCCAACCCTCGGTCACTTCCCAATCGGCTGGCAGCACTGTCAGCGGTTGCAGCAGCGCAGGATGATCGATCAAAATATCTTCTAGGCAGGTGTCTAGCAGCGGGGTCGCCTCGGTGGGCAGGTCTAGGTGCAAGAGTGTCAGGATACGGCTGATTTGCAGCCGACCCAGCGGCGCACCCTGTTCATCCACGGCGATCGCCTCAGTTGTCTCTTGCTGCCGACCCTGAGCCATTAGCCCAATCAGCGTCTCTTTGATAGAGACTGACAACACGGGTTCCAAAAAATCGCGCAGTCGTGGAATGGGCATAGCACCAAGGCAGAACTCCGGGTCGGTGAGCGCCATAACCTAAAACCCACTAAACCCAATAAACTCCAGGACTTACGCACTTGCGATAAGCTTTCTAGGTTTTGGACGATTTCTCGCGGGCTACGCCCGCGAGAAATCGTCCAATTGCGTAAGTCCTAAACTCATTATGGTGGTGTGATCCAGGGATTGGAAACGTTTGCCCCGATAACTAGTGTTAAACTTCTAACATTAGTGCTAAATGTTGCGTTTCCCGACGATTTTGTCTTAAGAACTATCACCTTTTTTGCAGATTTCTTGCAAAATCTTTGAGATTTTTGCCAACTCGCTCATTGCAATCCCTGACTCACGCCCTTGCTCTCTCTCTGCGCGTTAATCTACCCCCAGAGCCTGCTTCCTTCACTCTTGCAGGCTTGGCAAAGCGATATGATGATCGGGGGCGATCGCTCTCGATGTCAGGTCACGTCTTTCTACCAACTCGACCTCTTTCTAGACTACGTTCAGCGCGAAAAGCGTCAGATTGACTGTCTGCTGTTTGAGAACAGCCCCGACCTCAAAACAGTCCTCTCTCAGCTTCGCCAGAGGAGTATCTTTCTGCCTGCCATCGTGCTAGAGCCAGAACCCCTCCAGCCCGTGCCCTCTGACGATGCAATTTTCGACGAGCTGCTTCAAGAAGCAGATGCCATCACCTACCACTCGGCGATCCTGCACGTCCCGGTAACTCAGTTCTCCGAACTAGACCATCTAACCGAAAAGGCGATCAACCAATTCCTCAAGCTGTCTGCAACCCCCTCCAGTTTGAATCCGTCTACCCCCAGTCGGGTTGGCACGCTTACGACCCATTCCTCTCTGATTCAGCAGCAGCGTCGCCTCTCTGAGAAGTTGAGCGAACGCCTGGGATACCTGGGGGTCTACTACAAGCGTAATTCCGCAAACTTCCTTCGACACATGCCCCCCCCAGAGCGGCAGGAATTTCTGGAACAACTTAAGGCCGAATACCGAGAGATCATTCTCCGCTACTTTACAGAAGACTCACATCTCAACGAAAAAATCGATAACTTCGTGAACCTAGCGTTTTTTGCCGACGTGCCAGTGGCGCAGGTCGTTGAGATTCATATGGAGTTAATGGATGAGTTTGCTAAACAGCTCAAACTGGAGGGACGCAACGACGAAATTCTGCTCGACTATCGGCTGACTTTGATTGATGTGATTGCCCATCTGTGTGAGATGTATCGCCGCTCGATTCCTCGCGAAGCCTGAATCCGCTGTACCTTGCTGGCTCGTTGCAAATCTCACTATCTATCCGCCCAGGTTTATATCAATATCTTTATTCGATTGCCTTTCCCATCAACCCATGAGTCCCCTAAGAAAAACCTACATCCTCAAGCTCTACGTTGCCGGGAATACTCCGAACTCCGTGCGGGCGCTGAAAACCCTGAACCACATCCTGGAGAATGAGTTTCAGGGGGTCTACGCGCTCAAAGTGATTGACGTGCTGAAGAACCCCCAGCTTGCGGAGGAAGACAAAATTCTGGCAACGCCAACCCTGGCTAAGATTCTGCCGCCCCCCGTCCGCAAGATCATTGGCGATCTGTCCGACCGAGAAAAAGTCTTGATCGGCCTTGACCTTCTGTATGATGAATTGGGTGAAGAGGAAGCAGAAATCTAGAGTGTCTGGGATTTCTGTAGGGTGCTGGCTGCGTTTTTACCGGACTGGCTGCGTTTTTGGACCGCGTGTGGGGATAGGGCGATCGCCCGTCTGCACGACTACCCTACACGACGACCTGTCTCTTCTAAAGCTGCCTCATAAACCCCCATCGATTCCAGCAGCAAACCTCATTGAATCTTCGTTTCGAGTCTTCAAATTTTCTAAAAGTTTCTAAATCTTTGGTAGATATCTGGGTATGAACGATTCGAGTCAGACTGGACAGCAGCAGAACGGCGCGGCTCTCATGGGTGTCCAGAAGATTCGCACCATGATTGAGGGCTTTGACGACATTAGCAACGGTGGGCTGCCAGTCGGACGCGCCACGCTCGTTAGCGGCACCTCTGGAACTGGCAAAACCCTCTTTGCAGTGCAGTTCCTCTACAACGGCATTACTCACTTCGACGAAGCAGGCATCTTCGTCACCTTTGAAGAAGCCCCTGCTGACATCATCAAAAACGCCTACAGCTTTGGCTGGGATCTGCAAAAGCTGATCGACGACGGCAAGCTGTTCATCCTCGATGCTTCGCCCGATCCCGAAGGGCAGGAAGTCGTCGGCAACTTTGACCTGTCGGCGCTGATCGAGCGGATTCAATACGCCATCCGAAAATACAAAGCCAAGCGCGTCTCGATCGACTCGGTAACGGCCGTGTTTCAGCAATATGCCGCCGTGTCTGTGGTGCGGCGCGAGATCTTTCGCCTGGTGGCTCGCCTCAAGCAGGTCGGCGCAACCACCATCATGACGACAGAGCGCGTCGATGAATACGGCCCCGTTGCCCGCTTTGGGGTCGAAGAGTTTGTCTCTGACAACGTGGTGATTGTGCGGAACGTGCTGGAGGGCGAACGCCGCCGCCGCACGATGGAAATCCTGAAGCTGCGCGGCACTACCCACATGAAGGGCGAATATCCCTTCACCATCACCAATCAGGGCATCAATATCTTCCCCCTGGGAGCCATGCGCCTGACCCAGCGCTCCTCCAATGCCCGCGTGTCGTCTGGCGTGGCAACGCTGGACTCGATGTGTGGCGGCGGCTTTTTCAAAGACTCGATCATCTTGGCAACCGGGGCAACGGGGACAGGCAAGACGCTGCTGGTCAGCATGTTTTTGCAAAACGCCTGTCAGAACGGCGAACGCGCCATCCTGTTTGCCTATGAAGAGTCGCGGGCGCAGCTTTCGCGCAACGCCTATTCCTGGGGTATCGACTTTGAGGACCTGGAGCAGCGCGGCCTGCTCAAAATCATCTGCGCCTATCCCGAATCGGCGGGTTTGGAAGACCACCTGCAAATCATTAAGTCAGAAATTGCCGAGTTCAAGCCGTCGCGCATTGCCATCGACTCGCTCTCGGCGCTGGCGCGGGGCGTGAGCAATAACGCCTTCCGGCAGTTTGTGATCGGCGTGACGGGCTATGCCAAGCAGGAGGAGATTACGGGCTTCTTTACCAACACCACGGATCAGTTTATGGGGTCGCACTCGATCACCGATTCCCACATTTCCACGATTACAGACACAATTTTGATGCTGCAATATGTGGAGATTCGCGGCGAAATGTCTCGCGCCATCAACGTCTTCAAGATGCGTGGCTCCTGGCATGACAAGGGCATCCGCGAATATATCATCAGCGAGAATGGGCCAGAGATTAAGGACTCGTTCCGCAACTTTGAGCGGATCATCAGCGGTTCGCCCACGCGCATCTCGGTAGACGAAAAGAACGAGCTATCGCGGATTGTGCGGGGCTTCCAGGAAAAGAGCGACGGCGAAGTTTAGAGTAGTTTTACGCTGTTTTATGTAGTTTTAGGTCTACGCAGTTTTAGGCTAGGTATTGCGCGTTGAGCAAATCTTGTGAGCAAGGCTGATCCAAACCGGGTGCTGCGCCTGATGCCGCTGGCGGTGGGCGGGCTGGGCGGCACGCTGCTGCTGATTAACCGACTGGCTACGTCAAATCTGACGGATTTTCAAGCCCGGTCGGACGTGGTGGGGGTGATTTTGAGTGCGGTGCTGATTCTTACTGGGCTGCTGTGGCAGCGCATCCAGCCGCGATCGCCCGATGCGGTCATCCTCAACGGCGAAGAAGGGTTTGACCTGGCAGAAGATCTGCCCGACGCTGCCAAGCTGGAGCTGGCCTGGGCTTCGCACCTGCTGTTGACCAATACTGTGACGCGATCGCTCGTGGTGTGGCAAGACGGGCGCGTGCTGCTGCGGCGCGGTGTGCTGGGTCCCAAAGTCATGAAAACCCCTGGCCCTATTGTGCAGCGGGCGCTGGATACCCAGAAGCCGATTTATCTGGTGAACTTGCAACTCTATCCCGGCAAGATTGAGTTCGACTATCTGCCAGACAATACCCAGGGCGTAATCTGCCAGCCGATGGGCGATCGCGGCGTGATCATCTTAGCCGCCAATGCCCCCCGCAGCTATACCCGCCAGGACGAAATCTGGATTGCCGGAATCGCCGACAAGCTGGGCGAGACGCTCCGCCTGTAGGGACGATTCCTGCGCCTGTCCCGATTTCCAACCTGAATAATTGTCAGAACTTACGCACTTGCGATCGGCTCTTTGGGTTTTCGACGATTTCTCGCGGGCTGCGCCCGCGAGAAATCGTTCGACTGCGTAAGTCCTAATAAGTCCTAAATTGTGCTGAACTTACGCCAGAACCGCAGACCCTTGGCCGAGAGATTGGAGGGGGCAGGAATTGCTATACACTCATGCCAGGGACGTAGCCTCTCACCGCCTGCCTGTGCTGCATGACAGACCCGACCGCGCCACGGATTGAGCCACCTGAAGACACGATTGAGGCGATCGCCGCTGATTTAGAAAGTAGCCTTGGAGTCAAGGTATTGCGGGCGATCGCTGAGGTGATGCTGGCGGGTTTCATCGGGCTGGCGCTCATCATGCTGGGACTGGGCGGCGGCGCGTGGATTTTGGGCGGTGTTGCAGCCGGGGCGCTGGTCTTTTATGGCGATCGCACCTGGTTTCATCGACCTGCCCTGCCCAACAAAACCCTGCGAAAAATGGGTCAGGTGCTAATCGGTCTGGCGATTGGCTTTTCCATCCGGCAGTCTACGCTATCCAGCCTGTCGTCCCAAATTCCTGTGCTGGTGCTGCTGGGGATGACGCTCCTAGTCAGCGGCGGGGTGATTGGCTATTTCTATTCCCGTCTAGAGAAAGTAGACCTGCTAACGGGCGTGCTGGCGACGACCCCCGGCAATATCGGCGTGATGGCCAGCATCGCTGCTGACTACAGCAAAAACACCGCATTCGTCTCGCTAGTGCAGCTTTTGCGCTTCACCACGATTATTGCCGTGATTCCGCTGGTGGCGCAGGTTCCCCACACGACCGATTTACGCAGCACCCTGTCGGCCCTATTGCCTGATGCCTACTGGCTGACCCTGGGCAATGGTCTAGAGCTAGCTGCCGTGCTGGCGGCCGCAGCCCTCGCAGCCCAGTTGGGCACGCGGCTAAACATTCCCGTTGCCACCTTCTTTTGCCCCATCCTAGTAGGACTGGGGTTCGCGCCCCTGGGCTTTGCAGACTGGTTTGCGGACTGGTTTGCCGGACTGCCCAGCGGCGCTGATGCCAGCTTTAACCTGCCACCGCTGCTCAAGGTGGTGGGTCAGATTTTGCTGGGCACAACGATTGGCGAATATTGGGCAAATAGCCCGCGCATCACGTTTGGCACGCTAGCGCGGGCCATCATCCCGGTCACGTTGACCTTTAGTGCAGGGCTGCTCACGGCGGCGATCGCCAAAGCGCTGACCCCCTGGGACTGGCTCACTTGCTTGCTGATTGCGGCTCCGGGTGGCTCCCCAGAAATGATCTGGATTGCTCTCTCGCTCCAGCACGATGTGGAGCTAGTCACCGCCTCCCATTTGGTGCGCCTGCTGGTGATTAACCTGAGCCTACCAGGGCTGATCTGGCTCGCCAGCTACATAGATAGCCGCTTAGCTGCTCAGCAGGGCATCGTCGTCCATACTGAGCAGTGAAGACATCTCTTGCTGTTTCACCCAGTTAATCACTGTGTTGTGATTAATGCCCGTCAGCCGCTCAATCTCGTGAAAGTTAATGCCAGAGCGATGCATCCGCAGACAAATCTGGCGGGCATCTTCAGAGTATCCCCGCTGGGAATAGAACTCTACAAACTGGCGACCACAGCACTTGCAAAGGTAATTTTGTTTTCCTTGGCGATGGCCATTCTTCCGAATCTGGTTTGAACCGCATTGAGGACATTTCATAGCACAATTAACCAACTACATAAGCCTGAGCCATTACCCAATCTGGGCTGGCTCACGTTTCCAGCACAGCAACACAGCAACGTATCGGTCAGACAAGCCGACAATCGCTCTGACAGCCGAAAGTCAGAACTAAGCTCAAAGGTCGTGCTATTGGGGTAAAGCAAAGACCCTCTACGAAGACAGCGCTCTCGCTAGAGTCTGTAAACTTCGCCAAAACGCTTGCAGAGGGCAAACCCACAAGTGCGATCAAAGACCGGCACCCAGGCAATGCTACGACCTGAGACTGCTCGTGTATTTTGCTTATGTATCTCGCTTGGTGAAAGAAATGTCAAAAATACGCCGTGCGGCATACGGACTACTTACGCTTCGTTCCCAACTCCGACTTGACTCGAATCCTAAAATGCCAAGACAGTGCCAGCAGACTTACACCTCTCGCCAAAACAGCCGACAAGGAGTTGAGAAACCGCACAAAAAAGAGAACAAACCTTCTTGGACGAACTAAACCCGAAAACAGACACACCTAGACACGAACCCTGCAACTCGCAAAAACTCACCTGCCCCATTTGCAAAGCGGTTTTAGAGCGAATTACTCCTTAATACAATCCCATCTTTAGGTGAAAAAAAACATAGCAGTTTGGAAATTTAAGTCATCCATTCGGGGGATTGCCAAAAGACATAATGTTGCCCATTATAGAGATTTATCTATATTCAGAGTAGGCATTTAGGGGCGTACATACAGGTACTCTCGGAATAATCTCAGATAGATCAGCTTGCATAGGACTTACACAGTTAGACGATTCGCGAGAAATCGTCCAGAACCCAGAAAACTCATCGCAAGTGCGTGAGTCCTGGAGACATTTAAGACATTTAATCTATTTAAGATGCTCGCTAATGGGTTCGATCAGGCGCTAATGGGTTCGATCGGGCATTGCAGCGGCACAAAACCAACGCCGCCCAGCCAGATCCACAAACTGAAGGCACCCTGAAACTGCTCTCTGTAAGATAGTAAAATAGTGCGCCCGTTCTAAGGGCGAGAGACGGGAGAGAGCGCGAGATCGCTGATGGGCATGGAAATTGAAAATGTAGTGCAATGCTCCTCGAAGGCATAGGTGAGTCGCCCGTAGTGTTGCTCCTCGATAATGCGGCGAGCTGTCACTAGCCCCAGCCCCAGCCCTTTCCCCGCAGGCTTGGTGCTAAAAAATGGTTCAAACAGACGGCTCTGCTTTTCCTGGGAAAGACCAATGCCGTTGTCTTGAATCTGGAGCAGGACGCGCCGCTCCGACTCTTGTTGAATCGTGATCACCACCTCTGGCGTGTAGGGAACCTCTGAGGGGTTTTTCTCCAGATGGTCTAGTTTTGCTTCGACGGCATCGACAGCATTGACCAGTAGATTAAAAATTGCCTGACTGATTTGCTCAGCGTAGCAATTGACCAAGGGAATAGGCTGATAGTGTTTGCGAACCTGAATAGTTGTGTCTGTGGAGCGGTTTTCCAGACGATAGCGGAGGAGGGTTAAGACCGTTTCTACGGTATCTTGCAGGCTGATGCGCTTGAGGCCAGCTTCGTCCAGATGCGTGAAGCCACGCAGCGCCGACACGACAGTTTTGATGCGGGCTGCACCTGTTTTCATCGACTGCAAAATATTGTTCAGGTCGTCAACAACAAAATCTAAATCAACCTCGGTCTGGAAGTCGCGGATGGCAGCGGGTGGATCTGGGTAGTGTTGTTGGTAGAGATGGGACAACTCGACGAGGGTTTGCACGTACTGGCGGGCCGGCTCGACGTTGCCAGAAATAAAATTCAGCGGATTGTTGACTTCATGGGCAACGCCGGCCACGACCTTTTTCAGGGTGGACATTTTTTCCTGCTGGATCAGGGTTGCCTGCGCTCGTTTGAGATCTTCCAGGGTTTGCCGCAGCTTTTGGTTTTGAATTTTTTGCGATTCCTGGAGCGATCGCAACATGAGTTGGGTCTGAATCCGCACTAGTACTTCTTCCAGATGGAAGGGCTTGGTGATGTAGTCCGAACCACCGACCTTAAAGGCTTGGACTTTATCGAGGGCATCGCTGCCTGCACTGAGAAAAATAATCGGGATGTGCTGGGTTGCCGGATCGGTCTTGAGCCGGGTGCAAAGTTCATAGCCGCTCATCTCGCCCATGTTGACATCGAGCAAGATCAGGTCTGGCAGCAAAGCGGCGATCGCCCGCAGTGCCATTGCCCCGCTGGTGGCTTTGCGGACTTCGTAGCCCTGCGCCATCAGAAATTTTGACAAAAAGCGGATGTTATCGGGGATGTCGTCCACGATCAGCAGATCGGGTCGAGGTGAATTCGGCGGTTGCTCCGACGCTGAGATGAACAATGGGTTTAGGGTGGCGCTGGGCATAGAGTCTGGCATACTGGTGTGCTGAGATGTCTCAGCCATCAGGGGATTAGGATGCAGCATTAAGAAGAAGCGGCTGAGTCGCCGCCAGAATTTTGTCGAATTGGAATTCTTGGGCCAGGTGAGACAAAGCTTGATGCAGTTCGGCTTGATCGGAAGAAAGTTCGCCCAACAGGTCTAAAATCCGCAGGTCGTTTCCCTGGAGGGCAGCCTGATGGAGATTGGCGATCCAGGAGGCTGGAATCGACTGAAACTGCTCCGGCTCTAGCTGCATGGGGAGGGTTGTGCTGGCGTTGCCCGCTGCATGTTCTGACGGAACATCGTCGTAGACGTAACGCACAGAGAGATGGCGGGCGATCGCCTCAAAAATTTGCTCTCGCTTAAAGGGCTTGCTGATGAAGTCGTCACAGCCCATATTCAGGATTTGCTGGCGCTGTTCTCGAAAGGCGCTGGCCGTGAGGGCGATGATACAGGTGCGGCTGGCGGTGGGGTCAGTGTCTAACAGCTTCTCTTCTTCCTGACGAATCTGCCGAGTTGCCTCGTAGCCATTCATCACGGGCATTCGCATATCCATCAGGATGAGGTGGGGCCGCCAGGCTTTCCAGAGGGCGATCGCCTCTTGCCCATTAGTCGCCTGCTGCACCTCAAATCCGTGAATACTAAGCAAGCGGATCAGCAAATCTCGATTCACCGGATGATCTTCTACCACCAGCAGACGGCAAGTGGGCTGATCCATCGCCAACCCCAACACCCGCCCTTTCGGCTCCGTCGTTTCGGGGGTGCAAAGGAATTCATCCACCGCGTCTGCCTGGATGCAGAAGGTAAACACACTGCCTTGCCCCAGTTTGCTGTGAGCCGTAATATCGCCCCCCATCATCTGCACATACTTGCGGCTGATGGTCAGCCCCAGGCCGGTTCCTTCTGAAGCGTTCATGCCGCTGCGAGTCTGCTTGAACGGCTTAAAGAGTTGATCTAGCTCGTCTTCAGCGATGCCATAGCCCGTGTCTTCTACTTCAAACACCAGATACATGGGCGTGTATTTCTGAGCAGCCGCGTTGCCTGATTTGGGAGCAGACGGCAAGTGGGATGATGTTGGGCTGAGCCTGGGTTGCGCTTCCAACTTCACCGCTCCTTCGGAATGGGCTTCAGCATGGGCTGTAGAATGAGCCGCTGCACCAATGGAACCTAGATCTAAGTCGGCCGGTGAACGGTAGAACGCCAGCAGATCCGAGGCTGTCAAATTGCTGGAATGTGGAACTGCATGAACCCGTAGCGTCACACAGCCTTTTTCTGTAAATTTAACCGCATTGCCCAGCAGGTTGATGAGAACCTGGCGCAGCTTGCCTTCATCGGTGGCGATCGCCACGGGCAGATCCGCATCTAGCTCAAACACGAGCCGCAGCCCTTTCGCATTTGCCCGGACTTGCAGCATACTTTGCAAACTGTTGAGCAAATCCTGGAGGTTCACCACGCTCTCCTGAATGGTGAGTCGTCCTGCCTCAATCTTCGACATCTCCAGCACGTCGTTGATCAGGTGAAGCAGGTGTTCCCCGCTGGCTTGAATGGTATCCAAGTCATTTCGATAGTCTTGATGAAGACTGTGATCCAGGCTGAGCAATTGGGTAAGACCCAGGATGGCATTCAGCGGAGTCCGCAGTTCGTGGCTCATGTTGGCCAAAAACTCGCTCTTTGCGCGGTTTGCAGCATCGGCCTGATCTTTGGCCCGCTGCAAGTCATCTGCCTGGGTCCGCGTTTGGGCAAGCAGTTCTGCCTGCTGCACCGCAACCCCTAGCTGACTGCCAATTTGCAGAATCATCTGCACTTCGTTCTCTTGCCACTGGCGCGGAGCGCTGTTTTGGTAGGCGGCAAGTAGCCCCCAAAGCTGATTGCGACAAAAGATGGGGACGATCGTATACGCACGAGCCTGCAAGGTTTCTAAAACATTGAGGTAGCAGGGAGAAAAGCCAGCCGTGTAGATATCCGGAACGCAGCAGTACGCGCCGGTCTTGCGCCGATAGATACCGCCTTCGGTATTTTGCAGGTAGGTATCCCGGATTAGGGTTTCGGTGCCATCAAATTGTTTGACAGTGCAGCCCGTCTGGTTGACCAGCGTGCTGGCTTCAGGAGGCGGGTTCGTCCCCCTTGGGCTGGACAGATTTTTGGGACTGGATAGATCTACGGAGCTGCGAGAAGCGTTGTGAGAGTGGTGTGAATTCGTGTTTTCTAGGCTGGAAGAAAGCGACGAAGCGTAGTCGGTCACTTCTGACGACACGACAATTTTGCTCCAGCCGTCGGCGACCGATTCGGCAACCACCTCGCCGCTCCAGTCTGGGTTGAATCGATAGATGAGGGTGCGATCGCACGCCAGCGTTTGCCGCAGTTCGTGGGTGGTCGTTTCAAAAATGTGGCTGAGGCTGAGGCTCTGGCGCATCCGCTGCACCACGCGGGCGATCGCCTGTTCCCGCTCAAACGACTGCTGTAGCTTGCGTTCGGCAATGGTGCGTTCTTCGATCTCCTGGCGCATCGCCTCGTTGGTTTTCAGCAGTTCGCTGGTGCGCTCTTGTACTCGCACCTCCAGCAGAGACTCTGCCTGCTTGCGCTGCTCCACCTCGGCGGCAAGCTGATGGTTTAGCCGCTCTAGCTGCTCAGGGCTTTTGAGGGCCAAAAATTGCGGCACCAGTTCCACCAGTTGCAGCGCTGTATAGCAAGACACCAGTGCAGTTAGCGCCCGTTCCAACCCCGAAAGCCAATAGTCCGGATGCCACAGCGTCCAGATGTCGAACAGGTGCCCAATGCCACACAGCACGATAAACGCGCTGAATAGGAAAAACACCCTGGAAAAGGGCAAGTCTTCGCGCTTGCGGACGAAGTAAATCAGGATCGCTGGAATAGAAAAGTAGGCGATCGCCACCAGGGCATCACTGACCACATGCAGGCTGACCAGCGGTGTCTGCCAGAGATAACAATGCCCGTGGGGCATATACTGCTCGGACGACAGAAGACCCTTCAATGGATTAAACATTTTGCTACCAAACCGCAAACAAACAAGAAACGCACTGAACTCAGTCTAGGGAGAAACCGCCAGTCGGAGAAAACAGCTTAAAGGGCAAATCGAGCTAACTATCAAACACAGATGCAGAGATGAGGGATGTTAAAGATAAGGAGTTTGGTAAAAATAGTCACCCTTTAGGAGGTTGACAGAGTTTCTGAAATGTCGAAAATAGCTCGAAAGTATCAAATAAAGCTACATTTTGAAGATTCTTGCTAAAAATCAGGATACCCACAATTCAAAGGGGATACCCAAACGGGTACGAGGTTTTACAGAAGAAAGTCCAAAATGCAGCCCGTACAACAAGGATGTTACAAATTTACTCACCGTTGTCTTGCCTATACGGAGTTGCCTGGGTTCCTGCGGACTGTGCAATAAGGGCTTGCCTACAAGCCTATTTACTAAGCGCTTAATGGCCGGAAACCTGCCTCAGCAAAAACAGGGAAACCCAGCTAGCTTTTCCGAAAGCTATCCTTTCTGAAATAGCACCGGATATCGCTTGCAATGATAGAAATCTAATTTCATAGCTGGATGTCTGTGCTGGGCTTCTGTTGTAAAGGGAGGTGTTGGATAGTAGAGACAGTTAGGAAACTTATGGGGGATTTCTCTAAAGTTTTTACACAAGATTTGCGGGTAATATGAATGGGTATTAGGGCTGAGCGGCCAAAAAACTGGCCTAATGGGTCAACGAAGCGGGCGATCGCCTGCGTTAAACCTGAATTTAGAGAGCGGATCGCTGACGGTAGTTCACGGCAGGTCGCTTGCTCCGCATGGCTACCATTGGAACTGGCGAAATAAAAGGGGCTATGGCGACGACGGACGCAGATCGGGCAACGATATCAGGTAGAGCAACCTCAGGTACAGTAAAGCAGTCGAAAATGAAACGACGGCGAGGAGTAGTGCTGACCCATGCAGGGCTGAAGCGATTGCAGGCGGCGATCGCCGCTGTAGAAATCGCAGAAAACAATGGTGAACGCTTTACGTTAGAAGAGCTAGGCGATCGGATTCGGGTGTCTACCAAAACCCTCAGCCGCCTCTGGTCTCTCAACTCCGGCCTCGATCGAAGAACGCTGCACCTCTGCTTCAGTAGCTTTAATTTAGATTTGCAGTCTGGGGATTACGTTGTCGTCGGCGATTTGGCGGAATCAGAGGTTGTCCCAAGCGAATCGCCTCGCCCCATGCCTGCCCAGTCATCCAGAGCAGAGATAGAACCAGACTCCGGCGAATCACCTGGTTTGTTTAGTCCTCCTCCAACTCATCGGCCCGAAGCCAGCCCTCGCCCCGCTGCGGCGGTTCATCCTTCAAACCCGTCGCTCTCAGGGGCGCTGCCCTACCCCGACGGGCCCGTGCCGCTCGACTCACCGTTCTATATCGATCGCCCGCCCATTGAGGCGCTAGCCTACCAGGAAATTTCTCAACCCGGTTGCGTGGTTCGGATCCGTGCGCCGCGCGGCATGGGCAAGACCTCGCTGACGCTGCGCCTGCTGATGGTGGCCGAAGCGCAGGGCTATCGCACGGTGACGCTAGACTGCAACCAGTTTGACTTGGCGCTGCTGGACGATCTCAGCAAGTTTTTGCGGAGTTTCTGTCTGCGGCTGGCGCAGGCGCTCCATATTCCGCCAAACCTGGAAGACTATTGGGATGAGGAAATTGGCAGCAAGCTAAGCTGTAGCTTTTATCTGAAAACCTATCTGCTCAAGCAGATCGACGCGCCCGTTGTGCTGGTGCTGAATGAGATCGATCGATTTTTTGAGCATACCGCCTTTGCTCAGGACTTTTTTCCGCTGTTGCGCTCGTGGTATGAGGAGTCGCGGCGAGATCTAGCACTGCAAAAGCTGCGCTTGGTGGTTGTTTATTCTACCGAAGAGTATGTGGCGCTGGATATCAATCAATCGCCCTTTAATATCGGCTTGCCGCTGCGGTTGCCGGAGTTTACTGCGGAGCAAGTGCTGGATCTGGCGCAGCGGCACGGGCTACCCTGGGGCATGGACGAAGTGGAGCAACTGATCGATCTGATTGGGGGCCATCCGGCGCTGGTGCGGATGGCGTTGTATCACATCTGTATCTATGGACTGTCGCTGTCGCAACTGGTGCAAGGGGCGATCGCCACAGGCGGCATTTTTCGTCCCCACCTCTGGCGACACTGGGTAACAATACAGCAGCATCCAGACCTGCTAGCGGCGCTGCGAGCCGTTGCGCTAGCCGAGTGTGGGCAGAGCGTATTGCTAGACCCGCTCCAGGCCTATCGGCTGGAAAGCCGGGGCTTGCTGCGCTACGAGGGTGATTCGCGAAACGATCCCTGCGGGAATCGCGTGCTGTCCCGCTGTCGGCTGTACCATCAATACTTCCGGCAGCAGTTTATGTCTGAGTCGCCCTTGCTATGAGATATCAGGTCGGCGGCAGCCTCCGCGCCAGCGACCCGACCTATGTGGTGCGCCAGGCCGATGAGCATCTCTATCAAGCGCTGATTCGGGGAGAGTTTTGCTATGTGCTGAATTCGCGGCAGATGGGCAAGTCGTCGCTGCTCCAGCGCACCAGCGCCCGTCTTCAGGAGGCTGGCCGTCTCTGCGTGTATCTCGACATTACGCAACTGGGCAGCGAAAACCTGACACCGCTCCAGTGGTATCGCGGCATTATCACGATCCTGCACCACGGCGTAGGTCTGGATGGCCAGCTTAGCTTGAAACAGTGGCGGGATGACCACGCCGACCTCTCGCCCGTGCAGCAGTTGCACCAGTTTGTAGAAGATGTTCTAGCAGATCGGTCGGGGCAGCAGCCCATCGTAGTTCTGATTGACGAAATCGACAGCCTGCTGAGCCTGCCCTTTGGCGTGAGCGATTTCTTTGCCTGGATTCGGCATTGCTATAACCAGCGATCGCACAATCCGCTGTTTCAGCAGTTGAGCTTTGCTCTGTTTGGCGTAGCCACGCCCTCTGACCTGATTGACGACAAGCGCCGCACCCCGTTCAACATTGGCACAGCGATCGAGCTATTTGGGTTTCAGCCGGATGAAGTCGCCCCGCTGATCGAAGGGCTGGTGGGGATCGTCAGCCAGCCGTCTGCCGTAGTGCGGGCGATTTTGGGCTGGACGAATGGGCAGCCGTTTTTGACCCAAAAGCTGTGTCATCTGGTGGTGCAGGTTGCGCTGGAGGCTCCATCGGGCAAGCTCGCGCTGCCACCGGGCACTGAAGCGCTGTGGATTGATCAACTAGTGCGATCGCGCATTCTCCAGCATTGGGAATCGCAAGACGAGCCAGAACACCTGAAAACAATCCGCGATCGCCTCTTGATTAACGAGCAATGCGCCAGCCGTCTCCTGGGCCTCTACCAGCAGATCTTGCAGCAAGAAACTGCCGACACGGCTATTCCATTGCCCCAGATTCCATTGCCCCAGATTCCATTGCTCCCGATTCCATTGCCCCAGCCTGGTGCAGAAACGCCCTGCGAACCTGCAATCTCCAACAATCCAAAACCTAAAATCCAAAATCTACCCGACTCTCCCGAACAAACCCAACTGCTGCTCTCCGGGCTGGTCGAAAAGTACAACGGCATCCTGCGCGTCAAAAACCGCATTTACAGAGCCGTGTTTGACGAAGCCTGGGTAAATACGCAACTGGATCGGCTGCGTCCCTATGCCCAGTCGCTCAATGCCTGGGTAGATTCTGGCTTTCAGGATGAATCGCGGCTGCTGCGGGGGCAGGCGCTCCAGGCGGCCGTAGATTGGGCCCAGGGCAAATATCTAAGCGATTTAGATTATCAATTTTTGGCAGCCAGCCAGGGGCTAGATCGACGCATCATGCAGCAGCAGCTCGAAGCGGAGCGGCTGCAAGAGGTGGAAGCACGGCTAGAGCTAGAGCGCCAGAGTTCTCGCAGCCAGCGGCGGCTACTGGTGGGCATGAGCATTGCGTTGGGGGTTGCGGTGCTGTCTGGTTTGGCGGCGCTCAACGCTTATCAGCGGTCGGCAGTGAGCGAGGTGCGGGCGATCGCCGCTGCTTCAGAGGGCAGCTACGCCTCACACCAGCGGCTCAATGCACTGTTCCAGGCGATTCAGGCACGTCACAAATTTCAATCGCTGCTATTCCTCGACCCCACCCTGCGCCAAGATCTGGATGCGAAAACTGACAGGGTTTTGGCACAAGCGGTTCAGGGTGCGGATGAAACGAATCGGCTGGTCGGTCATCAGGGAGGAGTCCTAGCAGTCGATCAGAGTGCCGATGGTGAGTGGATTGCGTCTGGGGGAACTGATCGCACCGTTAAGCTTTGGAAGCCCGATGGAACCCTGGTTCGCACCCTGTCCACCAGCGCCACGCCCCACGGCATCCGCATCAGCCCCAATGGCCAATATGTGGCGACGGCCAACGTAGACGGCATGGTGCAACTGTGGACGCTGGATGGCTCCGAGGGCTTAACGCTGAAAGGGCACACTGCCCCGGTGTGGAACGTTTCATTTAGCCCGGATAGTCGCCTTTTGGTGTCTGCCAGTGGCGATCGCACGCTCAAGCTCTGGCGCGTTGCCGACGGCAGCCTAGTTCGCACCCTGACGGGCTACGATGCGGCCACTTGGCAGGCGGCGTTTAGTCCCAATGGTCAGCAGATTGTGTCGGGCAGCACCGACGGAAGACTGACTTTCTGGACGGTGGATGGCACCTTGATTCGTACCATCCAGGTCAGCAATGCGCCTGTGTGGAGTGTCGCCTATAGCCCGAATGGGCAACTGATTGCCACAGGCAGCGGGGACAGTCAAATCCGGCTTTGGAGTCGGGCCGGTCGCCTCTCCAAAACGTTGGCCGGTCACGAAGCTGAAGTTTTGCAAGTCCGCTTTAGCGCCGACGGCAGAACCCTCGCCTCTGCCAGCGCCGACCGGACAGTCAAGCTCTGGCGGAGCGATGGAACCCCGTTGAGAACATTTCAAGGCCATCAGGCGGTTGTTCGGAGTGTGGCGATCGCAGCGGACAACCAGACCATTGCTTCCGCATCAGAAGATGGACAGGTCAAGCTATGGAAACCGTCGTCGTTCTCGATCCCCCTGATTGGGCTACCAGAAGTTGCCCAGCAAGTCGCCTATAAGCCTCAATCCCCCGGAGAGCCGCTGCTATTGGCGACCATCTCTGGAACGCAGGTTCGCTTCTGGCGATCGGATGGGGCATTAGTCAATCAATTCAGCTTGCCAGAGCGGCTCAACTCCGGCGCATTTGCCCCGGATGGCAAAACCCTGGCCCTGGGTAGTGCAGACACAAACCTTTACTTGCTGGACCTACAAAGCCGCACCACGACCGCGCTTTCTGGCCATACGGCTTCCATTATGAGCGTACAGTATAGCCCCGACGGACGGCTTATTGCCTCTGTGGGAGACGACGGGGCCCTGCGGCTCTGGACGCGCCGGGCAGACGGTTCGTTTGCACCACACCAAGCGATTCTGGCGCATCCGGCATCGCGGATCTGGAGCGTGGCCTTTAGCCCCGACGGTCGGCAGGTGGCAACCGCAGCGATTGACCGCACAGTTAAAGTGTGGGGCCTGGAACCGGATGGACGGCTATCTCCAGAACCGAAGCTAACCCTGGCAGACCATCTGGGGGCCGTGTGGGGGGTGGCGTTTAGCCCAGATGGAACGTGGCTGGTGTCTACGGGGCGCGATCGCACGATTAGGCGATGGAGCCGCACGGGAGAACTGCTAGAAACGGTTGAAGTAGACGGGCTGGGCCTGTCGCGGGTAGCCATCAGTCCAGACGGTCAGCAGGTTGCAGTCGGCAACATGGGTAATACCGTGACTCTGTGGAATCGCACCACCGGGCGCTTGTTTAATCTGCAAGGGCACAATTCGGGCGTGCGATCGATTGCCTTTAGCCCCGATGGGAAAACAGTGGTATCGGGGGGCGAAGACCGGGTGGCCATTATCTGGAATATGGATTCTCTGCTGGATCTGGACTTGATGCGCTACGGCTGCAACTGGCTGCGGGATTACTTTAAAACCCATCCGACCCTGAACGAGGGCGATCGCCAGCTTTGCCGCAAGTTTTTCTGAGGCCCGGGCCAGTGGGCGGGTCAGTGTAAGCGGAATCCTCGTCAAGCAACATTCGGGTCAACCTCATGGCGATAGGTAGAGAAAGTCTGATGGATTAGGCAATACTCCCAGGCTTCGGATGCTCGCTGGGTGACAAATTGGCGGAGCGATGCTGGGATATAGTCGGTCATGGGCGAGCTTAATTTTGCGGAGTCGCGCTGAGTGTGGTGTAAGCGCGAATTTTGAGAAAGACGTATGCCTTATGCCTTACACCTTCGACCATCCAGACCCCACGCCAGCACAAATGCTGCATCATCTGCGGCGGGCAAATGCGATCGCCCTCCGCGCTAGGGGCTTTGGGCATCATCCCTTCGGGGCAATTCTCGTCGCGCCAGATCACGAAACGGTGCTGCTAGAACAGGGCAACGTCAACACGGTGAACCACGCCGAATCCGTGCTGGTGCGAGTCGCCAGCACCAACTTCAGCCCAGAGTATCTATGGAACTGCACCCTTTACACTACGGCTGAACCCTGCGTCATGTGTGCGGGAACGCAATACTGGGGCAACATTGGGCGCTTGGTCTATGGTATTGCCGAAACTAGCCTGCTGGCGCTGACGGGCAGCGACGCGCAAAACCCAACGCTGAGCCTGCCCTGTCGCCAGGTATTTGCCGCCGGACAAAAGCCAATTCGCGTCTGGGGGCCGTTCGATGCGCTGGAGGATGAAATCGTAGCGGTGCATCGAGACTTTTGGCGATCGCCCTAAAGCCTCCTGTCAAGGCCTCACAAAACCCAGCGCTTACACCGGAACGCATCGACCAAATGCCTGGAGCAGCCGGGGCGAACCCTGGATACGAATTTTTCGGAGCAGCAGTGCCCTCACCCGCGCAGACATTCCCTCCTACAATTGGGGGGAAGATGATTTTCACGGGTCGAGAACTGTGGCATTCAAGATTGGGCTATTGGGCTTGGGAACGGTGGGCGCAGGGACGGCAGAGATTCTGCTGAATCCGGAGTTGCGCCATCCGCTGGTGCAGGAAATCGAGATTGGCAAAGTGGGCGTGCGATCGCTCGACAAGCCGCGCCCGGTGGATCTGCCCGCCGACCTGCTGACCACTGACCTAGAAGCCATCGTCACCGATCCAAACATTGACATTGTGGTGGAAGTGATTGGCGGGCTAGAGCCAGCGCGATCGCTCATTTTGAAGGCGATCGCCCACGGCAAGCACGTCGTCACCGCCAACAAAGCCGTCATTGCCCGCTACAGCGACGAAATCTTTGATGCAGCCAGCACTGCCGGGGTGTACGTCATGATCGAGGCGGCCGTAGCAGGCGGCATTCCAGTCATTCAGCCGTTGAAACAATCCCTCAGCGTCAACCGCATCCACCGCGTCATGGGCATTGTCAACGGCACGACCAACTACATCCTGACGCGCATGGCCCGCGAAGGCGCAGACTTTGATGCAGTCCTAGCGGATGCCCAGCGCTTGGGCTATGCCGAAGCCGACCCCACCGCCGACGTAGACGGCCTCGATGCCGCCGACAAAATTGCCATCCTGGCCTCCCTCGCCTTTGGCGGCCGCATCAAGCTGCCCGAAGTCTATTGCGAAGGCATCCGCAGCATCAGCGCCGCCGACATCGCCTACGCCGATCGCCTAGGGTTTGTGATCAAGCTGCTGGCCACGGCCCTGCGGGAACCCAGCGCCCCGGACGACGCAACCGACCATCTGCAAGTGCGCGTCCACCCGACGCTGCTGCCCAAGAGCCACCCCCTCGCCAGCGTCAATGATGTTTACAACGCGATTTTGTTTGAAGGCGACCCGGTGGGGCAGGTGATGCTGTTTGGACGGGGTGCGGGGTCTGGCCCCACCGCCAGCGCCGTGGTGTCCGATATTCAAAACATCGTGGCGATTTTGAAAGCAACGGGTGGCAGGTCGCCCCATGCCACTGCCGACCTGCATCCGCTGCTGGCCTGCATCCATCAGCACTACTGCACCATCAGCCCAATGGATGACGTGGTCAGCCGTTTCTATGCCCGCTTCCTTACTCGCGATATGCCCGGTGTGATTGGGCGACTGGGAACGTGCTTTGGCGACCATGACGTGAGTCTGGAATCAGTCGTGCAGATTGGCTTTCAGGACGACCTAGCGGAAATCGTCGTTGTCACCCATGACGTGCGCGAGGGCAACTTCCGCAAAGCCCTCGCGGAGATTCGCGGCTTTGAGGGCGTGGCGGAGATTCCCAGCGTACTGCGGGTGCTGTAGAAAAAACGAAGAACGAAAAACGAAAAACGAAAACCCCATTCTTCCCCCTTCGTTCTTCCCTCTTCCCTCTTCGTTCTTCCCTCTTCGTTCTTCCCTCTTCCCTCTTCCCTCACCCCCCCCTCTCTCTCCCTCCCAACAGTCCCGCCCAGTGCCACCAGACCATCACCATTGCGGCGGTGTCAAGCTGACAATATTGCAGCAGCAGGTCTTTCCACTGGTCGCGGGTGGCGGGGTCGCAGGGGCCCTCAGTATGGTGAACCATTGCGCGGTAGGCGCGGATGGCGGAAGGGCCTTCGGTGACGGCGATCGCCGCTCCGTGGATCGACTGCGTGGGTAGTGCTTTGTAGGGACTGAGCAGGCGGCCGGTCTCGTCATAGCGGACATATTCTGGAAAGCGATCGCGCAGGGCTGGATTGGTGCGCCAGATTGCTTCTACCACGACTTTGATCGAGGTGCTGCCGCGCATCTGGGGATGGAGGTAGTGCTTTTCTGTGAGCTGGCAGAGATCGACCAAGCGGCCGCGATCGCCCCCGTTGAGCTTGACGGTGTGGCCCAGCCAGTCGCGCAGGGCAGAGTTGTCATAGCCGCGCCGGGTCATTTGCTCCAGCACTTCTCGCAGCACGGTGTTTTCGTGTTTGCTCCACATAAAGGGCGTGCCCGTGCTGCCGAGGCGTTGCATCAGCGATTCGGCAAAGGCAAAGTTGGGGAACTCGTCTTCGGTGCAGAGCCAGCATTCGTGCTGCGGTTCGGCATCGGGTGCGGTCAGCGTGTGGCAACTCCACTGGAAGGCGATCGTTTCGTAGGGGCGCATCCCGCCGTAGCAGGGAATGGCAGGCGCACAGGTTTCCATGTCGATAAAGTGCAGCGGATAGTCAAAACTGTCTAAAATGTCCGCCAGCTCTGCCGAAACCCACTCGGTGTCTTCGCGGGTGTGATGGAGTTGGCGCAGTTGGCGATCGCTGTAGGCGCTCATGGAGCCGTCTTTTTTGACGAGCAACTCCGGCGTTACGTCGTACAGGCTAACCTTGCCCTGCTGAATCAGTTCATTGGCGCGATCGCCCAGGCTGCCGACGCGATACAGATCTAGCAGATGCGGCGACACGTCTGCTAGGTCGCCCCAGCAGTGGCGAAAACCGTTGAGCGGGGCTTCGTCCTCGACCCAATATTCGCAGTCGCGGCAACTGATCGACAGGGCGGGTTCGGCCCGTTGCAAGCTGGGCCAGAGCAGCGCTGTGTATTGCCGAATGCCTGCCCGAACCGTCGGCAGCGTCGCCTCTACTTCGGCGGTGATATCGATCTGGGTCAGAAAGCTGGCCGCGCTGAGCGCTGCTTCGTCGCCCAAAAACTCGACCTGAATCTGCGAAAAGCCTGCATCTACTGGAATGCGCCGCACCTGAAACTGGCGATGCAGTTGGTCGATGGCGGAGGGTTTGGTTTTATCGGGCAGCATGAGAAAGGCGCGAATCTCGAAATCGGGGAAGTGCGATCGCAGCAGGTGGGTTTGGAACGCGACATCTTCGAGCGTGTCGCGCCAGGCCGCTAGCGAAAACAGACTGGATTTTCCTTCTGCGATGCGCTTTTGATACTCGGTGGGGTCGAAGGATCGGGCCTTGACTTCGATCAGGTCAATCCGTCGCCCCCGTTTCACCAAAATGTCGGCCCGCGCCACGACGCGATCGCACAATAAGGTTGCCTCAAACAGCGTGATAGAGTCTGCACGGTTCAGCAGCGCCAGCGTTTCTGCATTTGCCGCTTCTGGGTCTGCTTCGGCTTGCACCCGAACTCCGTCTGGAAATCGCAGTTTGGCGATCGCCTCCACAATGTATCCGCCCTCTGCCAGCAGTTCCAGAAACTCGCTGCCGGCCTGCACCGAAGGATAGCCCAGCTTGTGGTAGTAAAGCTTCGTGGGGCAAGACCGAGCCAGCTTGAAGTCAGATTTTGACAAATACATGCGGAGTATCGGCGAAGAAACAGTACAAACAGTGCAAACAGTGCAAAAAGCGCAAACAGTACAAACAGTGCAAACAGTGCAAAAAGCGCAAACAGTGCAAACAGTACGAACAGTGCAAAAAGCGCAAACAGTGCAAACAGTACGAACAAAGAGATAATGGCGATCGCCCAAAAGAAATCGCGTTGCGCTGTTCTATCTTTGGCATTCTGGCTGGGCGATCGTCAATAGAGCCAATCCCTGAGCCGATCCCTTAGAACCGATACTTTTGGCACTACCCAATGCATTGGTTAAAATCTGTTTCGGCTTAAATCTGTTTCACAATCGCTACTGCATCAAAAGAGAAGTGAAAAAAACAGAGGATGCAAAAGAGATTGTGCGATGATGCTGGTTTATCTTGATCGGAGACTTGCCGGGAACTTGCTGGAGAACGAAGCTCTTAAGGAAATTTTTCTCTATTTTTTGAAGTGATTTTGGGCAAATCTGGTAAAGTTTAAGCGTTTAGGATCAGCTTCAGGTTTATCAAGCCGCTTATCAAACACAAGAGTTAACTTGCATCACGCAGGACGTTAACGCAGCGTACGCGCTGGTGTGAAGGTATTGTGTAACAAGCGTTGTGTAATGAGCGCTGATTTTGGGTGAATTCTACTGCGCTTTTATCGAACCGTTAGCGTTCGTTTTGTTGTGTTCTCAAAAACAGGAATTGATGATTCATATGCGTGTAAAACACTGGATCGCAGGTGGTCTCGCAGCCTGCTCAGCCCTGGTCATTGCAGCAACGGCTGCACTGGCCCAAGTTGCGACAGTGACGGTCAATGATCTAAACGTTCGCAGCGGCCCAGGCACCAGTTTCCCAGTCACCTTCGTTCTCCGTCGTGGCGATCGCGTCGAGATTATCCGCCGCCAGGGCAACTGGGCCTTTGTGGTGGGCGAGCGGGGCGGCGAAGGCTGGGTCTTTGGCCAATACCTCTCCACCACTGCCCCCTCTCCTGCCCCCTCCCCCACGCCCACGAACGACGTATTTCGCGGCACGGGCACTATCGACAACGCCCGCTACAACGGCTCCGGCGAGGCCCAGCTAGTGATTGGTCGCCAAAACCGCAACGGTTCCTTTAGCCTCACGGGTGGGCGCTTCAACGTCGAGTACATTGGCACGGTGCGAAGCAACTTTGAGGGTGCGGTGGAACTTCAGATTAGCCAATTCCGCTCTTCTGAGATGGGCTATCGCACGGTTTCTGCGTCTGGCACTTGCAACATCCAGACCAGCGGCGGCACGTCGGTCAGCCGCAGTTTTTGCAGCGTGACTGGCTCTGGGATTGACCACGGTCGCAGCAACTTTACCGGCCGGTAGGGGCAGGTTGGTCGCTAGTTCGCTAGTCTGCTTTGACAAACCAGGGGGCTGGAACGGGTCACTACAGGCTCACCCAGCCCCCTTTTTGATGGGATTCGTGGGTGCGGTCGATTAGCCGCTGCGAATAGACCCCGTCGACCAGCGTGGGCATGGGTGACGATTCCTGGGCGATCGCCCGCACCCAGCTATCCACTACCCGCAGAAACGGCGCAAGCCGACCGTCCGGGTAGGTTTGGGGAAACGCGAGGCGATCGGGAATTTCGACCTCCTGGAGCGACTGCCCCGCCGGAGCAGCCCAGAGCTTAAAACCGTGGACATAATCGGTCTGATGATCGCTGCCGAGAACCAGCGTACCGCGATCGCCATACACCTCCACCCAATGCCCACGGCCCTGAAACGTGACGGTGCTAAGGGTGATTTGCACGGGCGTTCCGTCCGCCAGATCCAGCCAGACACGGCAGGTATCGTCCGAATCGACGGGTTTCGGCCCGCCCGTGATCGGGTCGGGTCGGGTGGGAATGGTGGTGCTGAGGCTGCCGCAGAGCCGCGTCGCCGGGCCAAAGAGCCAGCGCAAATAGTCGAACGTATGGGAACCGAGCGCTCCCAGCGCCCCGCCGCCCTGATCTTTGCGGGCGTACCAGTTCCAGGGGCGATTGGCATCGGCGCGACCGCTCACCAGCCAGTCCACCTTCACCAGCCGCTTTTGCCCCACAAAACCTTCGGCCAGCAGTTCTGCCAGCCGCATCCAGGTGGGCACAAAGCGGAACTCAAAATCCAGCGCCGCAACGAGTCCTTTGGACTGGGCCAGATTCTGCAATTCCTCTGCCTCGGCTAGCGACAGAGCCGTGGGCTTTTCTAGCAGCAAGTGCTTGCCTGCATTCAGCACGGTTTTCGCCTGCTCGTAGTGCAAGAACGGCGGCGTGGTGACGCTGACTGCCTGCACCTCTGGTAGGGCTACTAGTTCTTCCACCGTTTGGCAAGCGTGGGGAATACCGTGCGCCTGGGCGATCGCCTCTGCCTTGGGGCGATCGCGGTGCTGCACCGCAACCAATTTCGTTTGATGATGAATCTGGAAACCGGGAATGTGGATCTTTTGCCCAAACCCAGTGCCCACGACGGCTACGCCAATTTCCGATAGTGTCATGCGAGGTTCGTCCGCTCGTCTGCCTTTTTCACGATATAGCAGAAGGGGGCTGGAGGAAGAGGGAAGAGGGAAGAGGGAAGAGGGAAGAACGAAGAGGGAAGAGGGAAGAACGAAGAGGGAAGAGGTTCTGTTTTTCGTTTTTCGTTTTTCGTTTTTTGTTTTTCGTTTTTCGTTCTTCGTTTTTTCCTTCCTCACTCAAACCGCAGCGCCTGCCCTCGCACTGCCGTATTCAGCGTGCCGTGATCAAAAACCACCTGGCCGCCGACAATCGTAACCACCGGCCAACCCGTCAGATCCCAGCCTTCAAAGGGACTCCAGCCGCATTTGGTTTTCAGCGTTTCTCGCTGCACCGGGCGGTAGGTGCTAAGGTCTACCAGCACTAGGTCAGCATCATAGCCGGGGGCGATCGCCCCTTTGTTGGGAATTTTGTAGGCTCGGGCCACGGCGGTAGACATCCAGTTCATCACCTGGGCGACGGTGCAGCGTCCCTTGGCGGCTTGGGTCAGCATCAGCGGCAGCGAGGTTTCCACACCGGGCATTCCAGAGGGGGTGTTGGGATAGGTCTGGGCTTTTTCCTCCAGCGTGTGGGGGGCGTGGTCGGTGGCGATGAAGTCCAGCACGCCGTCCATCAGCGCTTGCCAGAGAATGGCATTGTCCTGGGGCGATCGCAGCGGCGGGTTCATCTGCGCCAGCGTGCCGATGGTTTCGTAGGCGTAGGTATTCAGCAGCAAGTGCTGGGGCGTGACTTCGGCCGTCACCCAAGCGGGCTTGTCTTGCCGCAGCAGTTCCGCCTCCTCACCCGTAGACAGGTGCAGAATGTGGAGCCGCCGCTGATATTTTTTGGATAGAGCCAGCGCCCGCTTCGTGGCAATCAGCGCCGCCTCGTTGTCTTGAATCACGGAATGAATCGCCGGATCGCTCACCCCGGCATACTTTTCGCGCCGCTGAAGGATTCTCGCCATGTCTTCGGCGTGGACGGCAATCAGCCGATTTTCGTAATTCGGGTCGCTCAGGTCGCGGTAGAAAATTCGCTCCAGCGCATCGTCGTCATTCACCAGCAGCGGCCCATGCATCGACCCCATGAAGACCTTGATGCCGCAGACCGGGTTCGCCGTCCGCAGATCGGGCAGATTTTCCGGCGTTGCGCCGATAAAAAAGCCGTAGTTGACTAGGCACTTCTCCGAAGCGCGGCGCAGCTTGTCGTCCAATGCGTCCTGGGTAATCGTCAGCGGGCGCGTGTTGGGCATTTCCAGAAACGAGGTAATGCCGCCCTGGGCACAGGCGCAACTGGCGGTGAACAGGTCTTCCTTGTGCTCCAGCCCTGGTTCGCGGAAATGCACCTGCGGATCGATCGCCCCTGGCAACAATGTCAGCCCTGCTGCGTCGATGAGGATGTCATCCGGCGTTGGGGGAAGGTCTGGAGAAATTTGGGCGATCGCCCCATTCTCGACACGCACATCCCGCAGCGCCATCGCTCCATCCGGCAGCAAGACTTGCGCCTGACGGATGACCAGTGGAGCAGTTGTTAAACTTGCCATACGCTACCTGCTATCCCTCGATGTCCCCTTCCAAACCGTGAAATGATTGTATCGGCGCGGCCCCAATTTTATGAGCGGCTGTCTGAAAAGTTGACTTTAGTGTTGACTTTTCAGACAGAACACCTGTGTTAGCCTCCGCCAGAGCTAAAAGGTACATCTGCTCCTCGGATAAACTGGGATTAAAGAAAAGGTGTCGTCTGCTGGAAAGTGGTCTATCGTGATGATTGTGCATTAACCCACATAAACCGTAACGGCTGTACTTAACGGCTACACGTCTGAAATTACGGCTGACTTGGGTTAAATCCCTAACCTTAGAGGATGTTTGAAACGTCCTACTGTTTGTAGCAAAGCGTGCAAGATCCCCCTAAATCCCCCTTAAAAAGGGGGACTTTAAGGCGGTTTCCCCCCTTTTTAAGGGGGGCTGGGGGGATCTCTGAGTGCTTAACATTACAGGCGATACCTTTTCAAACACCCTCTTAGACTTCAAACACTCTCTTAGACCGTCCTCAGATTTCTAGGCTCACCCGATTCTGAGTTCACCTCATCGTTTACCTCATCAAGTACATCAACTACTAACTACATAGACTCGCAGATGTCCAGTCAATCTGATTCCCCCACTCCTCAAACGCCTCCTGCTGAGCAGGCTGCCCCCAAGCCCAAGGCCGACAGCCCCCTCATGGAAGGGATCAAAACGATTGGCCTGAGCGTAGTGCTGGCGCTGGGCATTCGCACCTTTGTGGCAGAAGCGCGATATATCCCTTCCGAGTCCATGCTGCCGACGCTGGAGGTGAATGATCGCCTGATTGTGGAAAAAATCAGCTATCACTTCAACCCACCCCGACGCGGCGACATCATCGTGTTTCACCCCACTGAGGCGCTCAAGCAGCAAAACCCTAGCCTCAATGAGGCCTTTATCAAGCGGGTGATTGGGTTGCCTGGTGAAACGGTGCAGGTAACGGGCGGGCG
Organism: Thermoleptolyngbya oregonensis NK1-22; assembly: GCF_032705245.1. GTDB lineage: Bacteria > Cyanobacteriota > Cyanobacteriia > Elainellales > Elainellaceae > Thermoleptolyngbya > Thermoleptolyngbya sichuanensis. Next base: position 3,064,509 of record NZ_CP053540.1, on the reverse strand, counting down.
CGTGTTGATCAACGGCCAGCCTATCGAAGAAGACTACATTCAGTCGCCGCCTGATTATCAGTGGGGCCCAGAGGTTGTACCTGCCGATTCGTTCCTAGTGCTGGGCGACAACCGCAATAACAGCTACGATAGCCACTTTTGGGGCTATGTGCCTCGCCAGAATATTATCGGACGGGCGGTGGTGCGCTTCTGGCCAGTCGATCGACTCGGCAAACTGGGGTCGCGGCCTAGTTATTAGCCAGTGATTTTCCTGGACTCAATCTCGTTAAATCTCGTTCAGTCTCGGCCGCTGGCTTTCCGCTAGGCCGTTGCTTCAACCCGGTACATGAGGTGCAGCGTCGCCCAGCGCGTTACGTCCAAGGCGTAGGAGTCGCCTGGGAAATTGCTCGGAAAATTGCCTAAGGAAGGGCTGTCTGTAGAAGTGGCATCAGAGGTGGCATCGTGCAGGTCTTGCAGGATGGACTGGGCCACATCGAGGGGGTTGGGGAGGGCGATCGCCTGTCGGGGGATAGCTCCGGGGGCGATGGGCAGCCCGGCCAGCGTCCGGCGAAAGGGAGCCACGCTGAGAATGAGGAAGGTTTCTGCCAGACCGGGCACATTGGGCACGACCCAGCCCGGAGAGGGTTCGGCGGGCAGCGTCAAGCTCGATCCGGGCAACAGCGGCGGCTGCTCGGTGCTGGTAGACAGGGGCAGGGCGATCGCCTGGCCCGTGTTATCCAACCCCATCAACATGCCGTAGAGCGGCTGGTCGCCTGCGTTTTGCAGCCGATAGCGGAGGGTGCTGCCTGCGGGGACGGGTGCGCCGGATTCGACCGCTGCCCCCAGGCGCTTGCTGCTGAGGCGGTTGGGAATGCTGACGGTTTCTTGCTGCACGATGGGCAGGGGGCGAGCGGTGGTAGAACCCGGCCCGATCTGTTCCAAAATCGCCCGCACGCTGAGGCGCGAGGACGACGCATTCACCGTCAGCCGCAGCAGCTTCATGGCAAAGAGCGATCGCAGTTGGGGGGTGAGGCGATTGACCGCTGTTTTCACCGCTTCATCTGCTGTGGATAGCTCAATGCCCAGCGGCACGCGCCCTGGATAAAACAGACCATACTTTCCATCCAGGCTGGCAGGTGAACTGGGCATCTCCAGCACGGGCTGGGCCGGGGGCACGTCCGTCTGCACGGCTGGATTGGGCAACTCTGACAGCGATACTGCTGCTACCGTCGTTTCCACCGCCCGACGCTTGCCAAAGAGATAGTCGGCCGACTGTTCGCCCGCGTTGACCAGCGACACCTTCGCCGCCGTAAAGGCACTGGTGGCATCCACCCGCTCGATCCGATCCAGGCTGCTATCGAGGGCGATAGTCAGCCCCACGCTGCGGGGCAGCAGGCGCACCCGCTCTTGCACGGGCTGTCCTGGCTCTACGGACGCGCCCTCGATCACGGGCAAAACCTTCAGCGTCAGCCCGTCTCGACTCTGCACCCGCAGCAGTTGCGGCGCACTGCCGAGGGTTTCCCAAAGCGAACCGGGGCTATAGGCGCTGAGGGCAGACGGTGGCAGTCCCCCCGCCCAGAGGCGCAGCGTCCGAGCAGAGTCCGGCGCGACCAGAATCACCCCGTCGGCTCCGGCTTCCGCAGGCACAAGCGGATAGGCACTGGCTCCGTCGCGGCTAAGCGTACCGTCTGCCTGTGGCTCCTGGTTTGCGCCCGACAGCCGCTTGATGCTGCTGCTGGTTTGAGTCAGCACTGTCGAGAGGGCCGTGCCTGCGGTGGCATCCCAGAGATATTGCGTCAGGGCGTAGGTGAGTAGACCTGCACTAAAGCCACTCCAGCGACCTTCTAGCGCCGCCTGGCCGGGGGCCGCAGCGGTGAGGAATAGCCCTGGCAGCGGGCCCGAAAGAGCTGCCTTGGCAACCCGGAGGCGATCGCCCAGCGACTCTTGCAGCGCGAGTTCCTGGGGATGCAGGTCGCCCGTGGGCGCATTGGGGCGGGCCCGAATCCGGAGGTTGCCCTGGAGCGAGGTGCCCAGGTTCGAGAAGCCCAAATCCAGCAGCGTCAACACCTGCGAGGTGGGGAGCGATCGCACTAACTGTTCCAGCGTTGCGCGGGTGAGGTCGGCAATCAGGGGGCGATCGCTCGTGGGCAGGCCGCCATCGATGGGCACGATGCTGTCCCAGAGTTGCTCTGGATCGGTCGCCGAGCGCACTCGGCTGCCCAGCCCGCTGATGTGAACCACCACCACATCACCGGGTTTCGCCTGCTCCAGCAAATGGGCTTGAAATGCCTCCGTAATGCCTGCCCAAGTGGCTTGCTCATCCGTCAGCGTCACCATATCCGCAGGCTGAAACCCAAAGCGGTGCTGCAACACCTGTCGCTGCATTTCCACGTCCGTCAGCGATCCTGGCAGCAGCCCGCCTTTCACAGGGGGAATATCGCTCACGGCTTCGGGATACTGGCTGATGCCAATTAGCAGGGCTAGCTTGCGCGAGGTCGGCGCGGCCAGCACTTTCCCAGCGCGATCGCCCCAGGCCCACAGGCCGCTGCCGAGCGCCCCACCGATGGCGATCGCCCCACTGCTCCGCTGCAAAAATTCGCGCCGTGTCAGCCCCATGCTTCTATTTCAGCATCAAAGCCTCCCTTTGTTGAGCAGGCAGAGGGACAAAGTTGGGGATTTTGGATTTTGGATTTTGGTAGGACTCACGCAGTTGGACGATTTCTCGCGGGCTGCGCCCGCGAGAAATCGTCCAAAACCCAGAAAACTTACAAGTGCGTAAGTCCTGTTTGGATTGCCAGCCAGGTGTGGACGGGGCTTGCGGCGGTGTTCGTTCTTCGTGGCGCTGGCGGAAGAATGAATTATGACTCCTGATTTCAGGAGCTTTGCGGGTTTGCCAACGGTGCAGAGGGGCTAACCACTTCTGGATGCCGCGCCAGCCAAGCGTCAATGTCTTGCAGCATTTGCTGAGGGATTTCCCAGGGAAACAGGTGGGCGGCCCGGGCGTAGCATTGCCAGTCGCAGTTGGGCAGTTTGCGGGCGGTTTCTTCGCTGGAAAGCGCCGTGATGTGGCGATCGCCCTCTGCCGCCAGCATCAGCGCCGGAACCCGAATGTTGGGCAAATCCGGCACACGGTTATAGCCTGCGCGAATGGCCTGGTTGAGGGCGCGAGTCGCCGCCTGCGACGTGTTTAGGTAGGCAGACACGGCATCGGCGGCAATGTACTCGTAGGCCGTGCGCGTGTGCTGCTGGATCAGGTGGCGAAACAGCGATCGCTTGGCAAACAGCTCAATATTCCAGCGGTTTCCCGGCTGCCACGAGTTGATCAGCGCCGCCACGCCTGTCAGCAGATTGTCCTGCCAGGAAATGGTCGGATGGCTGCTGCGGGGATGGGCCGCTGTCGCCACCAGGATCAGCCCGCTAATCCGTTCGGGCAGCCGCAGGGCCAGTTCCATTGCCAAAATGCCCCCCAGCGACCAGCCCAGCACCAGACAGCGCTGAATCTGGAGCCGATCCAGCAGCGCCTCCAGATCCGTGAGATGATCCGCCATCACAAACGGCTGCGTCACCCGGCTCTGGCCATAGCCGCGCAGATCAGGGGCGATCGCCCAAAATCGCTGCCCCAAATGCTGGGTAAACACGCCCATGCTGCTGCCTGCGCCGGGATGTCCGTGCAGACAAAGCACCGGGTAGCCGCTGCCGTGGGTGTGAATGGTAAGCGGATGGGGCGTGGACATAGGCATTGGGAGCAGCAGGATTCCTGGCTGGTAGAACAGAGAGCGCGATTCGCGAAGCAATCCCGACGGGAATCGCCCTCCAATTCCTAGACCATCTGAGCAATACGGTAGGGGCTGGTGAGCTTGCTCAACTGCTGGTTTAGCAGGCTGAGGAACAAACCCACATCCGTCACCACGCCAACGGATTCCACCGAGCCGCGATCGCTCAGCTTCGTCACCACAGCCGGGTTGATGTCCACGCAGACCATCTTCACGCCCGCCGGGGTCATGTTGCCCGCGCCGATGGAATGCAGCATGGAGGACAGCATCAGAATCAGGTCTGCGCCGCGAATTAGCTCGGCATATTCTGCCTGGGCTTTGAGCAAGTCCATCTGCGTATCGGGCAGGGGGCCGTCGTCGCGAATCGACCCCGCCAGCGAGAAAGGAACCTGGTGCTTGATGCACTCGTAGAAGATACCGCTGGTCAGCACGCCCTGTTCTACTGCATTGGCAATACTGCCGCAGCGACGGATGGTGTTGATCGCCTTCAGGTGGTGGCGATGGCCGCCGCGCACCGACACGCCCCGCTTCATGTCCATACCCAGCGACGTGCCCATCATCGCCTGTTCAATATCGTGAACGGCGATCGCATTTCCGCCCAACAGCGCCTGGATATAGCCCTCGCGGATTAATCGCGCCAAGTGTTCGCCGCCGCCTGTGTGAATCACCACGGGGCCCGCGACCACCACCACCTTGCCGCCCTGGTCGCGAATCCGGCGCAGATCCCAGGCGATTTGCTCAACCACTAGCTCGACGCGGCGCTCACTCGACACGCCCGACCCCATAAAGCTGAATTCCTTGTCGCTGGAGCCGCTGCCGTTGCGACTGTCGCGGGCATCGGGCTTGCGGACGGTGCGGATGCCCTCGACCCCCACCACGACGCGATCGCCCACTCGCAGATCCCGCAGCAGCTTGCACTCTGCCCTGGGGCCCTCCGGCGTTTGCGACACCACGATCGCCCCGTCCATGCGCTGGTTCTGCACGCGCACCCACTCACAGTTCACCCGCACCTCCGTCGGGTAAATCGTGGTGACGTAGAAATCGTCGGGCGCAACGCCGTCCTGCGTCACGGTTTCCAGCGGGTTGTCGCAAACTTCCTGGGGTTGAGGCACTGCGCCCATGTCGATCAAGCCCGACATGATGCTCTCCATCACGTCGTGGGAGGGAGCCGACACCTTCACCTCCGCCGCCGACGTACTCTGGCGCTGTTCGCCCAGACGGAAGTTCAGCACCTGGAAACTGCCGCCGCTTTCCACAATGAGATCCAGCGCATTGTTGATCAAACCCGAATCGAGCAGGTGTCCCTCTAGCTGAATCACGCGGCTCTCCACAGCGGCGATCGCCTGGTGCAGCGGCTCCAGCGGCTCCGTCACCCGCAGCGTCAGACACTTGGCCGCACCGCCTGCCTTCATAAACTCCGTCAGCGGCGTTTCCAACAGCACAAAGCCCAGATCCTGCATCCGCTGGCGCAGACTGTCGCTGGCCTTGTTCATAATGACTACCCGGTCGATGTTGACCGCATTGCAGGCAAAGTTCACCGCATCGGCCTCTTCAATAGCGATGCGCTTGTGGGCGGGCACGCGCATCTCGATCAGGCGGTTGGAATAGGCATCAAACGCGGGCGGGTAATAGAGCAAGTAGCCGTCCGTCAGCGGGCAAAAGCAGGTGTCGAGGTGATAGAAGCGCTCGTCCATCAGCCGCAGCGACAGCACTTCGATATCCAGCCATTTCGCCAAAAACGGGTGGGAATCTAGCTCCGAGCGGAAGCCATAGCCCGCCCACAGCCAGCGTCCTTCCCGATCCAGCAGGGCATCGCCCGCCCCCTCGAAAGGCAAATCCTTAGGCAGTTCATAAACCGTGTAGCCCTGTTCTTCAAACCAGGCTTTGAAAAACGGCTCCTCGCCCTGACGCTCTTTGTGATAGAAGCGGCTGAGGACGACCTTATCTTCTAGCACCAGCCCCGCGTTGGCGGTGAATACCATATCGGGAACCCCAACCTGGGGCTTTACCAGATCCACCGTTGCCCGGTCTTTGATCAGGTGATACAGCCCGTGCCACTGCTCAACGGCGCGATCGCGCGAGGATTTGTGGATATTGCCCTCCATCCAAGGATTAATCACATAATCCACGTCGTAGTGGTCGGGCGGGCACATCAAAAACCGAATGGCAGAGTTCATGGTAGGTCAGGGGTTAAGGACTAAGGATTGGGGGTTAAAGGAGAGAGATTAGCTGGCGTGGATTATGCTTGCCATGACTTGTGGCAAAGCCCTGGCAACAATCGGAATCAGTCGAAGGGGCGATCGCCCAACCAACCTCTACAAAGCTGGATCTCCGGATCTAGAATCCCAGTGAACTAAGTGCTTTGCGGGGCTAACTGGCGCTGCCCAACGGCTGTTTTCGGGGTCTTTTCGGGGTCTATTTTACGGCTTCAGTCACGACACAAAGTCGATCTAATATTCTAGTACGCTCGGTGAGAGGTGCTGGCTATTGTCAAGATGTGTGGATATTCTTAGCGATTGCTTTGAATCCTGTCATGTTTAGACAGAATTAATGCCCGGTATCGCTGCCCACGCGATTCATGACCACAAATTATTTGGCAAATTATTCGGCAAACACTTACGCATCGGAATGTTCCGAGGAATGTTCCGAGTCGGGCGGCAAGAAGCCAGCCTGAGCAATTTCATACAGGTGGCGATTGTTGTCGCGCAGCGCTTCAATATCCTGTTCCGAAATCTGGCGAACGTAGCTAATCTTGATTTCTTCCAGCAGGTCGGCCAGCAGGTTTTCTAGCTCGCGGGATGTGTCGCCTTCGCGCAGTTGTTGCCGCAGGGTTTTACCCGCCCGATCAACCAAATTTCGGGTTAGCTCTACGCCCTTGGGGTCGTCGAGCGCCGTCACTAGGCTGCCGTAGGCCGTTTGGGTCGCATTAGACACCAGCCGCTCGCTCATCTGCTGGGGCAGCGCGTTGACCCCTGGCATCCGGCTAAGACCCCGATAGACCGGCGATTGCTCCAAGACGCTGGTCAGCGTGTAGTGCAGCAGCGCTTCGATGTCTGGGCGCAGGGTAGGCAAGACCTGATGCACGGTGAGATGGGTGATTTGGCGGGCGATTTCTTCGACTTCGTTAACACCCGTCACGTCTACGTATCGCATCCGCGTGTCAGGATCGAGCAGCAGCTTGGTCAGCCCGCCCTGCCGCAAAAACTCCTGGACCTGCTCAATCACCCGCAGCACGACAACCTCGGTCAGTTGCACGGCAAAGTAGCTGGCGATCGCCAGACTGACCCGACTTTGGAGCGATCGCATCGGCAGCAGCCCCGACTGATCCAGCCGAACCACCGTCGGAATGACACGCAGCCATCGCCAAATCGGCAGAAACAGCAGCAGGTCATACCAGCGCCACAGGATCACATCAAACCAGTTGGTGCGGCGATAGCGATGGTAGAGATGCCACAGCCGGAGGCCCAGATCCACCGCAAATAGCCCCATAAACCAGAGGTCAATGCGCCAAAAGCGGTCGATGGGTCGCCCGTTTTCGCCAACACCGCGATAGTAGTTGCGCTGGAGCAGTGGCTCGATTTCGCGGTCAAAAAAGGCGATCGCCCGGTCTTCGCCAATCTGCTCCAGATAGGCGCGGCTCCAAAAGGTGCGAAACGCCTGCCGCGACGAGTCCGTGCCCACAAACCGCCGCATCCGGTGCTTGAGGCGCTCTAGTTGCCCTGTTTTTCCCGCCAGGTTGAAGGGGTTTTCGTCGATTAGCTCATCGCTGCGATCGCGCAAATTTCTCAGCAGCGCCTCCGACTCTGGCGAACCCAAGTCTGCGTCCCATAGCTTGGCCGCCTGCTCCAAATAGCCCTCGGTGACACGATGCGGCTCAATACCCTTATAGGTTTCGCCATACCAGGCCGTGAACTGCGGAAAAAATCGCAGGTAATAGTCGCGCAGCGGGATATAGCTCGTATCCACCAACACCAGCAGCAAGTTCAACAGCACCACCAGCGCCATTGCACGATCCAGCCAGCGCACCAGCGGTCGCGACGGACTTTTTGCTCTAAAAGTTGCCTTAAAAGATGTTCTGGAAGGATTGACCATACCTGCCTTACGCCTTACCGCCCCGCATTCAGTTCCCACCCTATTGAAGTACGAAATGCACGGGTTGTCCTCCGGCAAAAGCAATGTTTTGGTCTAACAGAGGTTCTTCTACCACGGGGGGAAGAGATTGGCAGCAGGTTTGCCAGTGCGTCTCCTCGACGCAGAACTTCTGTGAAGTAGCAGTCCAATCCGGGAATGATAAATCTGGCGAGCTATAAACCCTGACCTGTTGAATACTAAATCCTCAACAGTCGGGGTTAACCCTTTGCCAGCAATAAGCAGGGCGATCGCCCTGCCCTGATGATCGTCGCGCACGATATCCGTATTCACTCTGTAATTTCTATGCCCAAAAGAGCGATGAGTCACTTGCAATCTGGTCTTGCGATTCTGTTTGCTGGAACTTTGTGTATCGGGGGAATGGATTTGCTCATGCTTGCATCCCCTGCAACTGCTGCTCCTGTACAAGTCGAAGCGAGCAAACGAGAGCGGCAGCGGGTTGTGGTTCTGGATTTTGACTATTCTGCAACCAGCGACACTAACTATTATTGGTCTTACTGGAGACGGGGAAATGCATCGGGCATTAGCGATTTGATTGTCGATGCCCTAGTGGATCGAGGAGACTACATCGTTCTAGACAACAGCATAGTTGGCGGAAGACGGCAGGGCTTTGTTACTGACGTATCCACAGCCGTTGCCATCGGCCGCGAACTCGGCGTTGACTATGTGATTATGGGTTCGGTCACGGAGTTTAATATATCTACCGAAAGGTCAGGGGGCGGATTTTTAGGAATCGGCGTAGGACAGCGGGAAACCACTGCCAATGTCGCGTTAACGGCTCGCATGATCAGCACGGCAGATGGCGCTATCGTGGACACAATGCGTGGGAGAGGCTCGGCGGGCGATCGCTCTTCCAGTGTTTCCATCGTCGGCATTGGCGGCGGCTCTGATAGAAACCGTGAAGATGAGTTAATGAGTCGGGCAGTTGAGCAGGCGATCGCCTCCCTAGTAGAGGATATGAATCGCTAGGTGTATCTCGCTAGGTGTATCTCACAAAGATAGGGCTTGAAGCTTTGAGCGCGACGCGCCTGGAAAGCCAGCTTCTAAGACAGAACCTAGCCAACTTGGACTGCCTGTACCTAAGTCACTGACTTGCTAGAGGAAAGAGGGGTATGCCTCGCAGTGGAGCGTAAAGTGCGCTGCCATTCGAGCTACCCCTTCGTGGTTCTTAGCACAGGGACAGTTATCACAGACTATACAGACTATTCAGAAAGCTCTGGATATTAGGTCAACATTGTTGAATATTTCGGCTTTTCCAAAATACTTTATGGGACATTAAAAACAACCTGCCAGAGGAGACATTTCCATGAACACGCTGTATGAAAAACTGGGCGGCGCGGCGGCGGTGGATTTAGCAGTCGAGAAGTTTTACGAGAAGGTTTTGGCAGATGAGCGGGTTCAACACTTCTTTGCTCATACAGACATGGCACAGCAAAAGCGCCATCAAAAAGCGTTTATGACCTACGCCTTTGGGGGGGCTAATCACTGGAACGGTCGGCCGATGAGAGATGCCCACAGCAGCCTAGTTGCGGAGATGGGGTTAACGGATCACCATTTTGATGCGATCGCCGAAGATCTGGTCGCCACGCTGGTCGAGCTAGAGGTTCCCCAAGCCCTAATTGACGAGGTGGTGGAAATTGTGGGATCGGTTGCCCATCGCAACGATGTTTTGAATCGCTAAAAGTTTTGAATCACGACATCCAAACGCGATATCCCAAAAAGGTGATGCACTGGCGGTGAATTTGGCAAAATTGAGGTGCAAAGGCAGCGTGAATTGACTCTGCCTTCTAGATTCAATTTTTGCCTTCTTTACCCTATGCCGATCATGCGCCCCAAGTGGCAACATTGGAACAACCTGTGGAATCATCCCTGGAATGCTTCCTGGAACGCTTTTAGAAACGCCTTTAGGAACGCTTTCAGGAATCTTTTCCTGCGTGTTCGATGGGATATGCGAGGAAGCTTCGTTGGAAAGTGGCGATCGCCCTTTCTCATCCTGCTCGTCCTGACGCTGACCTATGGCTGTGTCGCCACCAATCGCCCCGCTGCCACGCTGCTCACTGACCCGTTTTTGCAACTGCCCACGCCGACCAGCGTCCGCGTCGTCTGGTTTACCGAGTTTGAGGGCGGCGAGCATCGGGTGGAATATGGCGACGGGTTCACGCAGCGGGCGATCGCCACCACCACAAAGCTATCCCGCGTGCGCGAAGACCAGCGATCGCGCGTCGGCCAACAGACCGAACCCGGCCAGGTCTATCAGCAGCCCACGCCCCGCGACATCTGGCGGCACGAAGCCGAAGTGACGGGCCTGACACCGGGGCAGCGTGTTCCCTATCGCGTCGCCAGCCTGCGGGCCAATGGGCTATTCACACGGGCGATCGCCAGCCGCCCCTTTACCCTGGCTCCCCTGCCGCCGCCCGGTACGCCACTCAAAATCCTGCTCACCTCCGACCACCAGAGTATGCCCATGACCGCCACCAACCTGCAAAAGGTCGTGGAGACAGTAGGACAGGTAGATGCGGTCTTTTTAGCAGGCGACACGGTGAACATCCCCGACCGCGCCTCGGAATGGTTTGATGACAATCGCGGCGGCGCATTCTTCCCCTGCCTCCAGGGTCGCGCCAGCTATTCCCTGGAGCGCAACGGCACTACGCGAGTTTACACTGGCGGCGAAATCATTCAGCACGCGCCAATGTATGTGGCAATTGGCAACCACGAAATCATGGGGCGTTACGGCCGCCTAGATAGCTTGAACGGCGAATTTGAAGACGCAATTCCCCGTGATGTAGCGCTGCGGCTCTACGGCCCCAACGGGCTAAACAACACCGCCTTCAGCACCGACACCTACGAAGAAATCTTCAGCCTGCCCCAGAGTCCAGAGGGCGGCGAAACCTACTACGCCACCACCATTGGCGATGTGCGATTGGTATCGCTGTTTGCCACCAACCTGTGGCGCGTGCCCAGCCTAGACCCCTCCGCCAAGGGGCGCTTCCGCGAACCCGAAGCCAAGCTCAATAGCCGCGAAGACTGGGGTTATGGGCAAATTATCTTTGAGCCAATCCGCAAGGGCAGCCCGCAATACAACTGGCTAAAGCAGGAGCTGAGCAGCCCGGAGTTCCGGCAGGCCCGCTATAAGATCGTGATGCTGCACCACCCAACCCATACCCTGGGGGATAATGTCGTGCCGCCTTATACCGACCCCATTCGCGTAGTGGAGCGCAACGCCGAGGGCAGCCCTGCGGTGATTCGCTACGATTATCCAAAGTCGGACGACTATTTGCTGAGGGATGTGATGCCGCTGCTGGAGGCGGCGCAGGCGCAACTGGTGCTGTACGGGCATTCTCACGTCTGGAACCGCTTCCGCACGCCTGCGGGTCTGCACCTGCTGGAAACCTCCAACGTGGGCAATACCTACGGGGCCTATTGGGAACCGCAGCCCCGGAAGCTGCCCGATCTGAACCCGCAATTCTACAACCTGGAAAACTACGTGACGGCGGGCGATCCGGGCGGGCTGGAACCGATTACGCCGACCCTTGCGCCCGTGACGGGAGATGATGGACAGCCGCTGCCGTTTCTTTCCAGCAACGACATCACCGCCTTCACCCTTTTCGACACAGGCACGGGCACTATCAGTAGCTACCGCTTCGACACGCGCACCCCAGATGCGCCCGTGGTCAAGTTCGATGAGTTTCAGCTTGGCGTGGGATAAAGACGTGAAACAAGGGCGAACGATGGGACTCGAACCCACGAATGGCGGAACCACAATCCGCTGCCTTAACCACTTGGCTACGCTCGCCGTACAGTACCCTCTACAGGCGAATACTAGTATAGCATTTGGCTGATGGGACTGGTCACAAATTTTGTGCCTTTTGATCTTAGGACTTACGCAGTTGGATAATTTCTCGCGGGCTGCGTCCGCGAGAAATTGCCCAAAATCCAGAAAGCCTATCGCAAGTGCGTCAGTCCTGGGTCTGTTTGATCTTTGTGATCTGGTGTGTGGGAATATCTATGACCCCAACTTCCGACTCAGCTATCCAGTCCGCTATACTAGGGAAGGCGACAATTCGCTTCGGGATGTAGCGCAGCTTGGTAGCGCGCCTGCTTTGGGAGCAGGATGCCGCAGGTTCAAATCCTGTCATCCCGATTTTTCATTTTGAATGGAACTGCAAATCGCTAAAGGCGGGTAGTGGTGCAAACGGACTGGATTTATCCCTATCCGCCTCTTTTGTCTGGCGTGTTGGTCAGGCGCTACAAGCGATTTTTCGCGGACATTGAGCTAGAGAGCGGCGAGATCGTTACAGCGCACTGCCCCAATACCGGGCCGATGACGGGGGTCAATTGCCCTGGCAGTCGCGTGATGGTGTCGCCTAGCAATAACCCGAAGCGATCGCTCGCCTATACCTGGGAACTGATCGAGGTGAACGACAACGGGCCAACGTGGGTGGGGGTGAATACAGCGCTGCCCAACCGCATCGTCCGCTCGGCGCTGGAAGCACGGCTGTTTCCACAACTGGGCAGCTATCAGCAGATTCGGGGCGAAGTGCCCTACGGACAGGATCAGAAAAGCCGGGTCGATTTTTTATTGACGGGGGCTGCTGATGGGCGACCTGTTTACATCGAGGTCAAAAACACCACCTGGGCGCTGGGCGACCTGGCGCTGTTTCCCGACACCGTGACAGAACGGGGGCAAAAGCACCTGCGAGAGTTGACGGCGCTGCTGCCCCAGGCGCGACCGGTGATGCTGTATTTCATTAATCGAGGCGACTGTACCCGGTTTTCGCCGGGCGATCGCGCTGATCCGGTCTATGGGCAACTGCTGCGGGGGGCGATCGCCCAGGGGTTAGAAGTGCTGCCCTGTCGATTCGAGATTTCGCCTGCGGGTATCCGCTATCTAGGGCTGGCTGAGCTTTGCCTTGAGACGACGCAACTTACAGAAGTTCAAACCCCCAAAGGCAAACGACGAAAAGCGCCATAACGCAGAGCGAAAAGAGAAAAAATCGAGGAATGGGGCAGCGCAAAACGGTATCAAACGACACGATTAATTGCCTCATTAGTATTTGATATAACCGCGGTCAAAATGCACCGAGTTCTCCTATTTGAGGTCATTGAGATCGCCCAAAAGCCTCTTTGTAAGCAGCTTTCAGAGATTTGGTTTCTATTAGAACAAAATGGAGGGCGATCGCCCAATTCGGATATCCGTATTCGCAGCGGTAGAGATATCCGCCTTGCCTCAAACATGAATATTTCTTAAATTCTGTTATGCACCTCTAGGAACTTCTTAATCCTCCTTGGGGGGCGTGGATCTGCTGTACACATCTGATAAAGTTGCGACACAAGACGAGACATTATGTTGACCGTTAAAAGAAAACCATCCGCAGTTGTGGACATCCGATAAAGAGCAGAATTGTTGATTTTGCTGAAGCTCAAGATTCAGGGTTCCCTGCCTCTACTCATGTCTATCAACTTTCGCGGAAAACGGTTTTCTAACTGGTATCACGCTGGCGGCCGATGCTGCCGACTCGCTTGCTTCCATCGCGCATTTCAGACACAAATTCCTGAGAATTCTTGCTAAATTCCTGCGAATTTCCTAGACCGAATAGCCCAATCAAAACGGCTAGCCATGTTCGTGAAAGGAGAGACAAATTATGCGTATTGCACAAATTGCTCCGCTCTGGGAACGAGTTCCTCCTACCACCTACGGTGGAACAGAGTTGGTGGTGAGCTTGCTCACGGATGAGTTAGTCCGACGGGGGCATGAAGTGACCTTATTTGCTTCAGGAGATTCGATTACGCTGGCGAATCTGGAATCGGTTCATCCTCGTGCGCTGCGGCTCGATAGCACGGTGAAAGAATACGGCATTTACGAAATGCTGGAACTGGCTCAGGTTTACGAACGGGCTGACGAATTCGACATAATTCATTCCCATGTAGGCTGTGCCGCGCTGCCCTATGTAAATCTGGTCAAAACGCCAACCGTCCACACGCTGCACGGCATTTTTACGCCAGACAATGAAAAGATGTTCACCTATGCCCGACGGCAGCCCTACGTGAGCATTTCCAACACGCAGCGGGAGCCGCGCCTGGGGCTAAACTACGTTGCCACCGTATACAACGGGATTGATGTAGAGAGCCACAAGTTTCATCCTGTGCCAAATGATCCCCCCTATCTGGCATTTTTGGGGCGGCTGTCGCCCGAAAAGGGAACCCATCACGCCATCGAAATTGCCAAGAAAACGGGCTATCCGCTGAAGATGGCAGGCAAGATCGACGTGGTGGATCGGGAATACTATGAGCAGCAGATTAAGCCCCACATCGATGGCGAACAGATTCAGTATCTCGGCGAGGCCAATCATCAGCAGAAAAATGCGCTGATGGGCGGGGCGATCGCCACGCTGTTCCCCATCACCTGGCGGGAACCGTTTGGGCTGGTGATGGTGGAGTCAATGGCGGCGGGTACGCCCGTCGTGGCGATGGAACTGGGGTCCACGTCCGAAGTGATTGCTCACGGCAAGACGGGCTTTCTCTGCCATTCGGTGGAGGAGTGTATCGCGGCGATCGCCCAGGTGCCGCAGATCGATCGTCGGGCCTGTCGAGATCATGTTCAAGCAAACTTCAGCGTGCAGCGCATGACCGATGGCTATGAGCAGGTCTATCGCCAACTGGTGGGCGATCGCACGTTGACCAGTCCGGCAATTTTCAGCCTGCCGCAGCCAAAGCTGGCCGGGTAACCCTTGACCAATAGCAGGGGTTATAGCAAGGGTTGAGGAGCGAACTCTTCCCTAGGATCGAAGCCTCAACCCTTCAAACGTGCGATGCTTTGAAGTTACCACTCTTAATATCTGTAGCGCCGCTGTAGTGCCGCAGGGATGGCAGTCTATCCGGGTTGCCGCAGAGTTGGCTTCTAAGCCGCAAGATAAGGTTGACCCTGGTCAAGTCAGGCCCCAGCTTGAGTTCAGCCCGTGTCAGCCCATAATCAGCCCAGAGTCAGCCCAGAGTCAGACCAGAGTCAGCACAGGGTACAAGCCGCCTGCATCGGGTTCTGGTTTTGTAAATTGCAGAGTCAGTTTTGTAAAGCGTCGTGCTTTCTTTGTACTTTAGTCCGGGAACGCAATTCCCGCGCTTGAAGTAGTTTGAGTTCCCCTGATGATGGCGCTTTAACTGTGATGGCGCTTTGACTGATAACGCTTTGACGTGTTTCCCTTCGCGCTACAGACATTATTGCCTTGCAGATGTATTGCAAGGTGATACGCCGACTCCAGGCGGTTCGTCCCTCGCGTATGAGTGTATCCCACTTTTGTAGCCCTCACCCTAAATCCCTCTCCCAAAGCGGGAGAGGGACTTCCAATCCGACTCCCCTTCTCCCAAAAAGGGAGAAGGGGCTGGGGGATGAGGGCAAACTTGCATAACTGGGATGCACCCTCGCGTGTTCCTGATTTTTTCGTTCACCCCTTCCGAGACATCGCTCATGTCGTGACCTAGCACATTGTTGGCGTACCTCTGCTCTATACAATGCCCCTGGAGAAAAATTTAAAAAGCGGCACGCTCGATACAGCGTTTAATCGCTCCACACGGCACAATATGGCAGTGTAAAGGAACCCTAACGAACCTCACGGCTTATTTCAGGATTGTTAGCAGAATTGTTAGCGGTTCGCCGATGGTTCACTGGCGAGGTCAGACCAACCGGATAGGAAGATCCTGTCCTAGCTAGAGGGTTGGCTCGGCTGCGGTGTCCGGTACGATATCCAAGTCTACGAGGTTAGCAATGTCCCAGACCCCTCCCGTATCCCAATCGCGTCATCCCAGGGCAACGTTTTCTGCTGGGCCCCAGCGGCAGGCGATCGCCCTCATCCTGGTTCATAATGATCCGGCGCTGGAATTTCAGCGCGAAGAAGCCAGCGGCAGCCGGGTATACGTGAATCAAATCAGCGAGGCGCTGGCCAAGCTTGGCTGGCAGGTGGATGTGTTTACCCGCAAGACGAATCCCGACGATCCAGCCATCGTGCAGCATTCGCCCCACCACCGCACGATTCGTCTGGTCGCTGGCCCGCAGGAGTTTATCCCGCGCGATCGCCTGTTGGAGCATATGCCCGCCTTTGTCGAAGCTTTTCGCAAGTTTCAGACCAAGGACGGATTTCACTATCCGCTGGTGCATACCCACTACTGGCTCGCAGGCTGGGTGGGGCTGCAACTGAAGCAAGAGAGCAATATTCAACTGGTTCATACCTACCACTCTCTGGCGGCGGTTAAATACGCAGGCATGGCGCAAAAGCCGCTGGTTGCCGACCACCGCATGGCGGTAGAGCGGCATACGCTCGTCGGCGCGAACTGCATCGTGGCAACCAGCCCCCAAGAGCAAGAAACCCTGCGGGAATTGGTGGCCACTCCCGGCAACGTGCAGGTGATTCCCGGTGGCACTGACTTGGACGTGTTCCACCAGATGTCGCGCAGCGATGCCCGCGCCCAGTTGGGCCTGTCGCCCTCGGAAAACGTGGTGCTGCATGTGGGACGGTTTGACCCGCGCAAGGGAATCGAGACACTGGTGCGAGCCTGTGCCCAAATCAAGCAAATGGATACCCTAGCAGGAGAACCGCTGCGGCTGTTGCTGGTGGGCGCGGCCGACGATGCTGAGAGCCTGGCCGAGCGCGATCGCATCCAGTCGCTTGTAGCCGAACTGGGGCTAAACGCCGTCACGGAGTTTGTCGGTCAGGTCGGACACGATCGCCTGCCGCTGTATTACACCGCCGCAGATGTGTGCGTTGTGCCCAGCCAGTTTGAACCCTTTGGGCTAGTGGCGCTGGAGGCGATGGCCTGCGGTACGCCCGTGGTCGCATCGGATGTTGGCGGGCTGAAGTTTGCTGTCGTGCCGGAGGAAACGGGGCTGCTGGTGGCTCCACAGGATGTAGACGGCTTTGCGGGGGCGATCGCCCGCATTCTCAGCGACGACCTCTGGGCCCACCGTCTGCGTCGTCAGGCCTCCCTGCGAGTCCAGCAAAACTTTAGCTGGAGCGCAGTGGCCGCTCGCCTCAGCGACCTCTATCGCAGGCTGCTGGCACAATCGCTCACGGGAGATCTGCTGTCGGTTCCGATGGCTCCCACCACCGCAGCCGCCCTCAGTTCACTGCCCGCCGAACCGCTGGAGCAGCCGCTAGTGAACGTGTCTTAGCATACTGGTTAAAATGCCAAGACGTAGATAGGACGCGCAACAGCACTGGCTGCCTTCTGCGCTGGGCTGGCTAACCCATCTACGGAGTCAAAGGAATCAACAAGAGTGTGAGTGTACCTGCGGGGTGTATCCCACTTTTGTAAACCCTCACCCTACATCCCTCTCCCAAAGCGGGAGAGGGACTTCCAATCCGGCTCCCCTTCTCCCTTTTTGGGAGAAGGGGCTGGGGGATGAGGGCAAACTCGCATAACTGGGATGCACCCCACCTGCGATCCTGTTGAGGTTTTTCGCGGGGACTGGCTGCCGCGAATACGGCGCAATTGTTATCTCCCCAAAGCTTCTCCTCAGCCTGAGTCGTGCTACTGCATTTTTGATAATCTGAATTTTTTATAAAATCTGAGCAGCATTCACAGGATTCAAGCCTGCCAAACAGACATACTTGAAAAGTCTTGAAACTGCTATTAAATTAAGTTGAAATATTGCTACAACTCATCGCTTCAAAATCTTTTATTGAGGATTTAGCTTAACTTTAAAAAAGTCATGGCACACTAAAACGAGTGCCTATCGCTACTTGGTATTGTCTAGCTTGGTATTGTCTAGCTTGGTATTGTCTGACTTGGTAGGGTCTGACTTGGTAGGGTCTGGCTTGGTAGGGTCTGAACGGTGAAGGTTTGGCAAGCGTCCCTTCAGTAGGACTTGCCGAAGTATCTTCGTACCAGATCTAGCGCAGCATCGGGTGAAACTTTTCAGATTGCACTGCTAAGTTTGAACCGTTTCGGTCAGACCTTACTTATTTGTTAAGCTTGCCCATTCGCCGATCACGAACGGTGATCACAAATGGTGATGGACTTGAGAGCAAAACACGCTCTCAAATTCGTAACATCTGCCATCATCACACAACGCTTTTGCCCAGTTCCAATTTGGGTTAAAAGCGATTCAAATCGGATTTGAGATGATTTTCTCAAAGTATTTGCAAGTGCATTGAATCGCTACTGGCTACGACTAAAAGCGACTACTGGAAAGCGTGTGACGACGAGTGCATCCCACTTTTGTAACTCTCACCCTAAATCCCTCTCCTGCTCTGGGAGAGGGACTTTGAATCCAGCCCCCCTTCTCTCGTTTTGGGAGAAGGGGTTGGGGGATAAGGGCGAGTTTGCATAACTGGGATGCCCCCTTGTGACGACTATGCCTGAGATGACCTTAGTTCCTCCGAATTCAGGGGGATTTAGGGAAATCTCACCCCGAAGGTTTTGTCTTTCAGACCGGTTTCCTAACCTTGATCCATCGCCCTTAAACCCTGATTTCTCCAGAGACTATGCCCGACCTGATTGAACTTGATGGACGTACCTTTGTGCCCGCAAATCAAGCACCTGTGGCGGAGTGGGCCTGTGTGACGAGCGATCGCCCCCAGCCGACGCTCACACTCAAAGACGATGACCTGTTTCTGATTATCGATACGCTGGGCAACATTTCGGGACGGCTGGACGATAGCACCGTCGCCAGCCTGGGGCTATTTTGCCGAGATACACGGTTTCTCAGCCGTCTGGAACTGCAAATCGAGGGGCGATCGCCCGTATTGCTAAGCAGCAATGCCACCAAGGGATTCGCCTTTTCTGCCCTCTGTACCAACCCGCTGATCGACGACAACCTGCCCGCCGACACCCTCGGCATTGAGCGTGAAATCGTGCTGAATGGCGGTCTGTTTGAAGAATTGACGCTGACCAACTACAGCACGAAGCCTGTGCGCTTTGAAATGAGCCTCAGCTTTGATGCCGATTTTCTGGATTTGTTTGAAATTCGCGGCTTTCAGCGGGGCGATCGCGGGCAACTGCTGCGCCGGGTGATGCCGCCGACCGGGTTTGGCGATGCCGACAGCAACGGCCAGCCCCGCTTTGCCCATAGCTCTGTCCCTGACCCGACGGAACTAACGCTGGCCTATCAGGGGCGCGACGGCGTGTTGACGGAATCACACATCCAGTTTTTGCACCAGCGCCCCAGTTTCCTTAAGGGCTACACCGCCCTCTGGTATGTAGACCTAGCCTCTCACCAGACCGTGAAAGTAGGCTATCGGCTGGAAATGCGGATGAATGGGCGCTTGGTGTCTACGGTCAGCCCGCCGACGACGCTGGTGCAGGCAAAAGCCGCCGAGCAACTGGAGGAAACCGAATGGCACGCCGCCACAACGCGCATCCGCACCGACAACAAAGACATCAACCAGATTTTGGAGCGGGCGGAGCAAGACATCTACCTGCTGCGGCAAACCTTCGAGCAGGGCAAGGCGCTGTCGGCGGGCGTACCCTGGTTTTCTACGCTGTTTGGGCGTGATTCCATCATTGCGGCGATGCAAACGCTGATCCTCGACCCGGCGATCGCCCGCGAAACCCTGACTGTCTTGGCGCATTATCAGGGCAAAGCCGATGACGGCTGGCGCGACGAAGCCCCCGGCAAAATTCTCCACGAGCTGCGCTTTGGGGAACTAGCCCGCTGCCAGGAGATTCCCCACACGCCCTACTACGGCACAGTAGACGCGACCCCGCTATGGCTGCTGCTCTATGCCGACTATTATGGCTGGACGCACGACCGCGACACTCTGGATCGTCTCTGGCCCAATGCCCTGGCCGCAATGGAGTGGATCGACCAGTCCTGTCGCGAAACGGGCTATCTCAGCTACAATCGGCGATCGCGCAAAGGTCTACCCAACCAGGGCTGGAAAGACTCCGACACCTGCATCGTCGATCGGCATGGTCAAATGGCGCAGGGGGCGATCGCCCTGTGCGAAGTGCAGGCCTATGTGTATGCCGCAAAGCTCCGCCTCAGCGACATCGCTCGGCTCTACAAACGGTTTGACCTGGCGGATCGCTGGCAGGCCGAAGCGCAGGATCTCAAAATCCGGTTCAACCGTGACTTTTGGGTAGACGACCTGGATTTTTGTGCGCTGGCGCTGGATGGGGATGGCAAGCCCGTGGACAGCATTACGTCTAATCCTGGCCACTGCCTGGGGCTGGGGATCTTTGACCCAGAAAAAGCCCGCAGCGTGGCGGAACGGCTGCAAGCGCCCGACCTGTTTAGCGGCTGGGGCATCCGCACCCTAAGCAGCCTGTCGCCTGCCTACAACCCAATGGGCTATCATATCGGCTCGGTCTGGCCCCACGACAACGGACTGATTGCCCTGGGACTGCGATCGCTCGGATTTACCGATGCCGCACTAGAAATTGCCCAAGGACTGCTGGACATGACGCTGCAACAGCCCTACTGTCGCCCGCCGGAACTGTTCTGCGGCTACGAGCGCACCCCCGGCACAGCCCCGGTACAATATCCCGTCGCCTGTTCACCTCAGGCCTGGGCCACGGGCACAGTGTTTCATTTGATGCAACTGATGATCAACCCCGTGCCCAATGCCCCCGCCAACCACCTGCGAATTCTCGACCCGGTGCTGCCCGACTCGATCCGCCACCTGTCGCTGCAAAACCTGCGCGTGGGCAGCACCCTACTCGACCTGGAGTTTGAGCGCGTCGGCAATGCAACGGGCTGCCGCGTCGTGAAAAAACGCGGGAATTTGCGCGTGGTGATCGAGGCGTAGGGTCTATGCCTGAACGACCGCCAAGTACACCGCTTCCAAAAACTCATCCGAGGTCAACCCGTCGGGGATGGCTTCTAGCTGAATGCGCGATCGCACTTGGCGGGCAAGCGTCAGGCTGAGGTCGTGGCGGGCTTTGCGGGTCAGATCCTTGCGGCGGTCGAGGTATTCACGAATGACTGCGAGGTCGTCGGGGTGTAGGTTCCGCAGGTTGGCCAGCGTGGGTAAATGGGCAACAAGCTGCTGAGTGCGGTCGGAAAGGGCCAGGCTGGGCTTGGCGCGGCGGCCCGTTTCCTGCACCACGATGGTTCCGGCAACCCAATCGCCGATGCGCTTTTCTCGTTTGCTAAACAGGATGAACAGCGCCCCGATGAAGAAAAAGTCGTCGATGGGGCGCAAGAGCGATCGCAGCGCCGCTTGCGTCAGTCCAATGGGGCGGCCGTCGTCGCGGATGACGCGAATTTTGGCGAAGCGCTTGCCCGGCGTTTGTCCCTGGCGATAGACCTCAAAGCCGATGAAATAGCCCGCATAGATGGCAAACGTACCCAGGATGAACACCGCCAGCAGCCAAGGCGGCACCGCGCTAAAGTCGCCCTCCCGCTGGAGCAAATAGCTCATCAACTGAGTTGACAAAAAAATCCAGAGGATCGAGAAACCCAGCAGCGACAGCGCCACAATGTGATAGTCAATCAGCAGCGCCAGCGCCCGGTTGCCGATGCCCGCCAGCGAAAACTCTAGCTCCACGCTTTCGGGCGTATGCAGATTGACCCGGTTAAAAAAGCGCATAGAGCCTCATCGAGGGGGGGCGGAGTCCTGAATATCGGCAGAGCCAAAGTCCCCGTCGTCGAGTTCGGGATTGCTCAGTTGCAGCCCCAGCCCCTCGCGGCGACGGCGCAAATCGTAGTAAATGGTGGCTTTGATCGACTGCCAGAGCGGCATGGTAAAAATGCCCAGCAGCAGGCTAATCAGGAAACTGCTGCCAAACGTGAGCAGGCCATAGAGGGGAGAATTTTCGGGATAGATGCGGACGATCGCTTTTTGGGCAATGCCTAGCACAATCTGAATTACAAATTGCAGCGGGATTGTGGCGCTCCACGTCACCAGCAAAATCAGGAAAATTCGCCCGACGTTTTTATGGGTCAATTCCCAACTGCGCCCTAGCGACTGGGTTGCCTTCAGTCCTGGCTCCACCGCCAGCGGCAGATCGGGCACCGAGAATCGGATGCTAAACCAGGTCAGCATCCAAATCAGCAGTCCGACGATTCCCAAAAAGACCAGAAACGCCAGGAGAATCAGGCCCGGGTTCACTAGCGCTGCCGACTGGGGATTTAGCAAAAAGTCTGTGCCACCGACAAACACAAGCATAACGACGACCACTACGGCTGCCACGATGTAAAACAGCAGCGATACTGCGGCTCCCAGCAAAAACAGCAGCACATAGACCCACAAAAACTGCCACTGGCGGGCGCGGGTATAGCGACAGGCCGATTCGATGCTCTCTGGCTGTTGGGTCAGATCGCCAAAGCCCAGACGGGCGATCGCCGCCGATAGCGAGTAGGATCGGGCTGAGCAAAACACCATCAGCACCACCCACGCCGGAATCACCAGCCCCAGGGTGGCGAAGTAGCGCTGCGTCGTGGCGTAAAACAGACCCAGGGCAATCGCCAACATAATGGGCAGCAAAACCCACAGCGTGGATCGGGTGGCCAGCCATAAATAGGGCTTGAGCTTGGCTCCATACAGCCGAAAGCCCACGTTTACCGCATTGCCGACGGTAAGCGGCTGGGTTAGGTCAGGAGAGTTTGGGCCGGAGCTAGGGCTGAGGGTCATAAAATCGAACGAGGCTGGCAAGCAGCCCACCAGAGCGCAAAGGACTGATGCTATCGTAGTCTACGCATCGGCAGAGTTTCACCCTTTTGCAATCTCCTGAAATCTAAGATGCGTTCTCCAACGGACGTTTTGCCCGCTCTGGCTCCCTCCCCTCGCTGACCCCAACATGGACATTCGCCGCTGGACTGCCCGCCGAGAATCTAGCTGGAACGACCTTGACCGTCTGCTGCAACAGGCAGAACGGCGCGGGCTAAAGTCGCTGACGGCGACGGAAATTCATCAGCTTGCCAGCCTTTATCGAGCCGTGTCGGGCGATCTGGCCCGCGCCCAGCAGATCAGCCCGCGCCTGACCCAAGAGCTACAATCGCTGACCACACGCGGCTATGCCCAGGTCTATCAAGGGCTGCGGCGGCAGGAGTGGGAGGCGGTGCGCCAGTTTTACCAATCGGGGTTTCCGGCGGTGGTGCAGCAGTGCGCGGGGTACATCGCGCTGGCAACGGCCTTGTTTGTGCTGGCGGCCGTGGTCGCCTGGTGGTATTCCTGGCGCGATCCAAGCTTTATCGAACTGATGGTGCCTAGCTCCATTATTCGCCAGGTGCGCGATCGCCAGGAGCTTTGGATGGGGTCGATCGTCGGCGTGGAACCCTACGCCGCCAGCAATATCATGGTGAACAATCTGAAGGTCTCCTTTGCGGCGGTGGCGGGCGGCATCACGGCAGGATTGGCGACGGTCTACATTCTGCTGCTAAACGGGATCAATATCGGGGCGATCGCCGCGCTGGTGGGGCAAAACAATCTTGCCTTCCCCTTTTGGGCCTTTGTCTTTCCCCACGGAGCGCTAGAACTGCCCGCCATTTTTCTGGCAGGGGGCGCAGGGCTGCTGCTGGCTCGTGCCCTCCTCTTTCCGGGGCCGCTGCGCCGCGTCGATGCGCTCAAGCGCTACGGCACACAGGCCGCCCAGTTGATGTACGGCGTGGTTCCGCTGCTGGTCATTGCGGGCATTATCGAAGGCTTCTTTTCTCCCAACCCCGCTGTGCCCGACCTGCTCAAGTATGTCGCTGGCATGGGGCTATTTGCCACACTGGTTGGGTATTGCAGCCGCAAGAGCGGGCGAGCGTGATGTGGGGCGCGGAAGCGAGCGCTCCTAATCCTTCCAGCCTCCCACTCATGCCAGCCTGCCGCCGCGTTTCCCTCTCCTACCACGCCGCCTCGTCCAGCAGCATCTCCAGCGCCTGTTCCACGTTGCTCCAGGCATCGTCGAGCGAGTCCGACAGGTCTGGATTGAGCGATCGCAGATCATCCGCCAGCCCCAGCAATTCTTCGCCAATTTGCGTCAGGCGACCTTCGGCGATCGCCCGGGCCTGCTGCTGGCGTTTCAGACTGCGGACGCGGCGGGCTGAGTCAGGCTTCTGAGGCTGCGGAATGTACAGGCTGTCCGATAGCTCCTCCGACTCAGCAGCAATCCCTGCGGCAGACGACGGAGATGGGGAAGACTGAGGGGCGATCGCCCCGCCAATCTCATTGGGAGGAATGCTGCTTCGATGGGTCGGTTTCATAGGGTGTGATTGTTTAAGCCAAGAGCAAATAAACCAAGAGCAAACGGTACAAGCGCCAACCGTGAACCAGTCCAGCAGTTAGCTAATCCAGTTAGCCGCCAGACAAGAGACACGCGAGAAAAGCAAGCCTTATGGCGACAAAAAGTATTATTAGATACAGTTTAACCTGCCTAGAGTGCCCCCAGATGCTCCGGAAAACCGTCATTTGTAGCCAATTCATAACAATTCTTAGGAATTTTGCAACAATCCAGACTGCCGAAGGAATTCCCCTGGCTGTCTGTGCCTTGCGTCCATGCCATGATGGATTTGGAGCAGCCTCACTGGAGCAGCCTCACTGGAGCAGCCTAACCATCGTGTTGCCGCCCGTCGCCTGCCCCAGCCCCAAGCCATCCCACCGCCCCAGAACGCTTAAAATGCCGCCCAAATCTCGCGAAACCCTGCCCCAGCCCATTCGCTCCTGCAACTGGGCGATCGCCCAACTCCCCGGCCTCAGCGCCGAAAACCTGGACTTGCTCCATCGGGCAGGCTTCAAAACCACCCTAGCGTTCTGGCAGCGCACCCAGACCCCCGCCCAGCGGCACAACCTGGCAGCGCACCTCCAGCTTCATCCCAAATACGTCAACAAATGGGCCGCCCTATGCGACCTGGCCCGCATTCCCGCTGTTGGCTGTACCTACTGCGGGCTGCTACTCCACACGGGAATCATTTCCGTCCAGCAGCTTGCAGACACCCCGCTCCCCAAGCTCCACCGCCAGCTCATGCGATTGCAAATTGCCACAATGCAGCGCCAAGATCTCTGTCCGCCACTGGGCGACGTATCGCTCTGGGTAGAGCAGGCGCGTCAGCTTAACCCGACCCGCCGCTAGAAGGGCGATCGCTTCTTAAAGCCATTCAAAGCCATCCCTACAGTGCTAACAGCGCTAATCTTCCCGTATCTCTTCTCAAGACTTATCAAGACTTAATCGGGATACCAGAACATTCCCTTAATCCCTTCCGGGTCAGACATAAAGCCCAAATGCCGATAAAACTCCACCACATGCGGATCGGCGAACAGGGTGATATTGCTAATGTCTTCGCTGCGGAGCTTTTTGATCACCTGCTTCATCAGCGCCTTACCCAGCCCCTTGCCCTGAAAATCAGGATGCACTACCACATCCCAGATTGTGGCGTTAAAGGCATGGTCGGACGTAGCGCGAGAAAAGCCAATCAGCCGTCGCTGAGCGCCCCGCTGCTCCCACATCGACACCACCAAAAAGCTGTGCTGAATCGCCTTTTTGACCTTGCGGAGCGGTCGCCGCGACCAGCCCACCGCATCGCACAACTCCTCTAGCTCGTAGAGGTCAATCTCGCGATCGGTGCTAAAAAAAATCCGAGACCCGCTCGTCGTCGTCATTACGGGTGCCACCTGTCCCTCAGGTTGGGCCGGTCTGGACGCAGCGGCAGCATCAGAAGCAGTGAATAAGCTTTTCCAGAAGCCCATGCGAGTGCGTAGCCTAGACAAAGATTGGGACAGCAGTATTAGCATAGTATAGCGTTCCTCTCTTGTTCCCAAAAAGGCTGCTGCATTTCGACCCCAAATTTCGACCCCAAATTTCGACCCCAAATTTCGACCCCAAATTTCAACTCCACGTTTCGATCCCACGTTTCGACCCCACATCGACCCCACATTTTGATGTCCCCGGTCGCAAATTCACCGAATGTAGGGGTGCAATTTGTGAGAGATTGACCTACAGTTAGGGTTTTCTAAGATAGAAGCGCATTACTGCGTCGCCTACTGGCGAAATTGCGATCATCCTGACCCTTAGACGGCTGAATGCCCCGTCAGCAGTTCTGCCGAACCTCAGGAATCGACTCAAAATCCATCATGTGGGCACACAAGGGCTTTCCCCAGATATGGCTCCGGGCTTAAAACCAACGACGCTGGAACTCTTGAAACGCTTTAACCGGGCGTTTCCACAGTTTTATGAGCAATTTGTCAGCAGCGAGATTCAGCTTCAAAACCTGCGCCTGGCCTATCAGCTCTACAAAAGTCGCCAGGCGGTTATTGAAATCAAGCCAGAGGGCAATAAGAGCGCCTTGCACTTTGCCTACCGCAACCAGTCGTTTTTGCTCAGTGACATTTTCGGCGTGCTGGCAGCCTACGGGCTAACGATTCATGGTCTGAGTCTCTACGGTCAGATCTATCCGCCGATGCTGGTGTTTATCAAGCTGGTGGTGGCGCGGAGCGGCAAGGCACTGAGCGAAAAGACGGCAGAGAATGTCTGTCGGGCCATTCGAGAGGCGCTGGGCGGCCGCTTTGAAGTAGAAGAGATGCTGGCGGTCGAGTTTAACCTGGATGCTGGCCTGGAACAGGTGGAAACCGAGTTTTATGTAGACCCAGTGTTTCACCTGCCTGCGCTGCTGATTGAGGCAGACAACCAGCCGGGACTGTTCTATAAGGTGATGTACGCGATCTGGCAGGAAGACCTGCTGGTGGTCAACGCAAACCTGCTGGTGTGGCGCGGACGGACGCGGCTTATCCTGTATCTGCTGGGGCCCAATGAGAACCTGATTCCAGAGTACCTGGGGCAGAAAATTGCGGACGGTGTGCGACAGCGGCTTTTGGGACGAAGGTTCTAGAGTGGATTTTGGGTTTTGGATTGGGGATTTTGGATTTTGGGTTGCCAGTCTTGCAGTCTTGTAAGGATTCCTGAAGGTGTAACGCTCTAGGAGTCGCGTCTGGGAAAGCCTGGATTATGAACCGTCTGATCCATCCGGCAGGGTTGCGCCTTTGAGAATTGCACCAGCCAGATCGGTGCTGCTGAGTTCTGCCCGCACCAGGTTTGCATTGCTGAGATTAGCATTGACCAAGCTGGCTCTGGCCAGGTAGGCATCGGTGAGTTGGGCGTGCTGCAAGTCTGCCCCTTGGAGGTTGGCGCGGCTGAGGTCAGCACGGCTGAGTTGGGCAAAGGCGAGAATGGTGTCCTGTAGCTCGGCGCGGGTCATTTGGGCATCGGGCAGAATGGCGCTTCGCAAGACCGCATTCTGGAGGTCGGCTTCGGTGAGGATGGCACGTTCTAGCTTGGCATGGGTCAGGTTGGCAGAGCGCAGGTAGGCCTGGGACAGATCCGCCTCGGTGAGGAAGGCTCCGCGCAGGTTCGCGCCGCTGAGGTCGGCCCCGCTGAGGGTGGCGCTGCGGAGGGTGGCTTCGCTGAGGTCGGCTTCGCGCAGGTCTACCCGTGCCAGGTCTGCACCCGTCAGGTTTGCGCCGCGCAGGTCGGCTTTGCGGAGTGTTGCGCCGCGGAGGTTGGCGGTGTAGCGACGGTTTTCTTCGCGCAGGTTGGCCCCACGCAGGCAAGCGCCCGTTAGATTTGCGCCACTCAGGTCGGTATTTCGCAAGTCTGCATCGCTGAGGTTGGCATCGAGCAGATCTGCCAAGGTCAGGGCTGCGCTGCGGAGGTCGGCCCCGGTCAGGATTGCGCCGTGCAAATCAGCATCATTAAGGCTGGCCCCGGTGAGGGTGGCTTGACTGAGGTTGATGCCACTGAGGGTCGCGTGATCGAGCGTGGCTTTGCTGAGGTTTGCCCGATTGAGATAGGCAAGGGCAAGATTGGCGTGGCGCAAATCAGCGCGGCTGAGGTCGATGCCAATCAGATCCGCATGGCTTAGATAGGCTCCGGCTAGGTTTTCGCCGCTGAAGTGGGTTTCGCGTTGAGCGTAGCGCTGGAGCAGTTCTTGCGGCGTCATGGAGAGAACGGGAATGGGGATTGAAATTTGGGAGTTAGACCTTCATGATGGGCTAATTTGCGGAACGGGGCGTTTTTAGTTTGGTTCGGGATGGCTGACGATGCCAGTGGGATCATCGCCAGTTTGGGTAGAAGCGGGGGGAGCGCAGGAGTTGGGGCGATCGCCCGCTCCATTCTCCGGGAAGGCGGCTGGTAAATCGGTTTGGGTGAAATCTGAACTGGGATAAAACGGCTGAAACGCCCGCAGGAGGGCACTGGCAACGGGCTGGTAAGGGTTGGCACGGGACTCGGTAGGGCGATCGCCCGTGGATTCCAGATCGGCCAATAAATCAGCAGCTTTTCCCAACTCAGCGCTGAGCGCGTTGAACGAGGCATACTGCTGCCATACCTGCTTGAGCAGCGTGTCCAGATCGTAGCCTTTCAAGTGCGTCCAGGCTGGCAGACCCGGCGGCAGGGGTTCGTATAGCACCGTGTATAGCAGCAGCTTTGCCCGCAGTGGGTTGCTGAATTTCATTAGCGTTAGCCGCAGATCAACCCATAGGGCCGGGTCGTCTAGTTTAAGCGGCGATTCATAAGAAGCCGATGTAGCGGAGCAGGCTCTAGCTTGCGGAAATGAGGAATCTGTGGCGGGAGCTTCTGTAGGCTCTCTAGCAGGAGATGCTTCAATAGTAGAGCGGATAGAGGGCGGCGCAACCGAGTTGTGAATGCGCGTTTCATCGGCAAGCGAGGAGGGAGGGACTGCCAGATTGGCTTGGGTGACCTCTAGCATGTCGCCATAGAGCGGCGCAAAGGCGTGGATAATCGTCTGGGCGACGCGAGTGTATTCGGCTTGGCGATTGAGCGTGCGGACGATGCTGGAGAGGATGGCATCGAGGGTTTGAGGCGTGGCGGTCAATCGGTGGAGCCGCTGTACCAATTCAACCAGGGAATGCTGGCTCAGCACCTGGGGGTCATTTTCCCAGGTCTGGGTGCAGGCGGCGAAGAGCAGCTTTTTAATGCGGGAACTGTTGGTATCTTGCTGAAACTGGGCAGCGACCTGCTGATAGTCTTGGGGACTGGCGGCGATCGCCAAAGACTCGTTTGCCGGATAGAGCGGCTCTAGATAGCTCAGCGCAGCATTGGCTACCAGGGTATACTCCGTCACTTTGCTGAGCGTGTTGACGAGAGCCGTCAGGTGCGCTTCCAGGATTTGGCGCGTGGGATATTGGGCCCGCAGGTCTTGCACCAGCGGATATAGGTCTGCGTGCTGAATTTTGATTGGATCTCGCTCCCAAGTTTGCTGGCTGGCGTAAATCAGCAACTTCTTGATGCGAAGCAGATTGGGATCTTGCGAGAGGTTTTGTACTACCTCATCCAAGGGCGATCGCACCGTTTATCATCCTCATGCGCGGCTTATTTCTTATTAAATAACGACTTTGCAAAACTGTCACAGTCAACCTGCACAGTAAGTCAGGCAATGCCCAAATTTAATAAGACTTACGCTGCTGGGCGAGGACTGCTCAGCCCTTCCTGGACGCGCCACAGGCTGGCGTAGATACCGCCCTGAGCCAGCAGGGATTCATGGGTTCCCTGCTCCACCAGCTTGCCGTATTCCATCACGTAGATGCGGTCGGCGTTGCGGATGGTGGAAAGGCGGTGGGCGATCGCCACAGTGGTTCGATTTTGGGTAATCTTTTCGAGCGATCGCTGGATCGCCGCTTCGGTTTCGTTATCGACCGCTGAGGTGGCTTCGTCCAGGATTAGGATGGGCGGGTTCTTTAGCACGGCGCGGGCGATCGCCAATCGCTGGCGCTGTCCACCCGAAAGCTTCTGGCCGCGTTCGCCCACAATCGTCTCGTAGCCCTGCGGCAACTGCTCGATAAAGTCATGGGCTTCGGCAATTTTGGCGGCGGCGATCACCTCGGCGGGCGCGGCGTGGGGCGTGCCGTAGGTGATGTTGTCCCACACGCTGCCATGAAACAGAAACACGTCCTGGCTCACCAGCCCGATGGATTGCCGCAAGTCTTGAAGCCGGATCTCGCGCAGGTCGATGCCATCGAGGGTGATGCGACCGGACTGAATTTCGTAGAGCCGCAGCAGTAATTTGACCAGCGTGCTTTTGCCGGAACCTGTGGAACCCACGATGGCGATGGTTTTGCCAGCCGGAATCTCTAGCGACAGACGCTCAACCACGGGCGGGCGATCGCGATAGGCAAAGGTCACATCCCGCAGCACAATCTCGCCGCGCACCTGGTTCGTAGGCAGGGCCCGATAGCCAGGGGGACTGGCCACAGGCGTATCCAGCAGATCCATCACGCGATTCGTCGAAGCCATCGCCCGCTGATATTGGTCCAGCGTTTCGCCCAGGCGCGTCAGCGGCCACAGCAATCGCTGAATCAGGTAGACCAGCACGCTATAGCTGCCCACCGACAGCGTGCCCCCCGCCACCGCCAGGCCACCCAAAAACAGCGTCGCGCTAAACCCAATCAAGATCAAAATCCGAATCAGCGGCACAAAGGCAGAACTGAGGGCAATCGCCCGCTCATTGCTGTGGCGATAGGCTTCGCTCTCCTGACGAATGCGATCCAGCTCATCCTCTTCGGTCGTGAAACTCTTAATCGTCAAAATGCCGCTGAAATTATTCGACAGGCGGCTATTCAGCAGGCTCGCCTTTTCACGCACCTCGGCATAGCGCGGAGCCAGCAGCTTTTGGAACGCGATTGACCCCCACAGAATAAACGGCATCGGCAGCATCGCCAGCCACGCCACCCCCGGAGCCAGAATAAAATATGCCCCGCCAATCAGCACAACGGTTGCCGCCACTTGCAGCACCTCGTTTGCGCCATAGTCCAGAAACCGCTCTAGCTGATTGATGTCATCATTCACAATCGACATCAGCCGCCCCGTGCTGTTGCTCTCGAAATATTCCATCTCCAGGGATTGCAAGTGGCTATAGACATCCAGCCGCAGGTCGTGCTGAATAGTCTGCGCTAGGTTGCGCCAGAGCCGAGCATAGGCATATTCAAAAATCGACTCAAAGGCCCAAATCACCGCGCTGATGGCAGTCAGCAGCCCCAACTGCCCGGCCACGCTGGTCACGCCAAACTGCGCCAGCACCGAAGCTTGCTGCTGCACGACCACATCCACCGCAATGCCAATTAGGGCGGGTGGAGCCAAGTCGCAAAGCTTGTTCATCAGCGAACAGAACGTGGCGGCCCAAATCTGTCGGCGATAGACCCTGGCATAGGCCAAGAGTCGCTGGAGCGGGTGACGCGCAGGAACAGAACCGGAAGAGCCTGGGATAGTTCGACGGACGGCAGAGCGGCGATGAGGAGGCACAATGCAAACCAGAAGAAAGATCAAACGAGCTTTCATCGTGGCGATTTTGTGAAATTTCCACATCCTCCGACCGGATGTAGTTTGTATAGTTTTGTTTATTAAAGAGATTGGGAACTCTATAGGGAAATGGGTCTGGCTAGGCATTGTTTTAAAGCTTTCTAGGTCAGTGATTGCCCTGAGTCGATCCCCCTAAATCCCCCTTGAAAAGGGGGACCTCCGGAGCGGTTTGGCCCAGTTCCTCCTTGTTAAGGGGGGATCAAAAGTGTCTTAAAGCACGCCCTAGGAATCCTAGCCAGAAATTCTGACAAAACTCTGGCGAAAAATTGGGGCTGAGTCACTCTATTTGGATCTCATGTTGGATAATTCAGCGCGACTTCATCCCACCCCAAAATGCTGTAGCGTTCACCGAGTCAGTTTATTGAACCTTCATTGAACCTATGTCTCCAGACGAGGCTCTTTCTTCCCAATTGCTGTCTGATCCATCGTTCGCTAAACCATCATCTCAACCCTCGTTGTCTGAACGAACTCCCACGGGCGATCGCCCCGTTGGCACGGCTGGCTCGATCGACCCGCTTACTGTGGCAGCAGCCTTGGGCAGCGCCCAGGGATTTTTGAGCGCGGTGCTGGAGGGCATTACCGACCCCATTTTTGTCAAAGACGATCAGCATCGCTACTTATACTTCAACGACGCATTTTGCCAGCTTACGGGGCTAACGCGAGAGCAACTTCTGGGCAAATCCGATCAAGACCTATTCTTGCCCCATGAGGCAGCGGAGTTCCAAGCCGCCGATCGGCTGGTGCTGCAAAGCGGAGAGGCGCAGGTTCATGAAGAGTCGATGACCGATGCCACCGGCGCGAATAAAATCGTGCTGGCCAAGAAAACGCGGATTCAGGACGCGCTGGGTAACTGCTATCTGGTTTGCACGATTCAAGACATCACCGGGCTGAAGTGGCGAGAGGCAGAGCTAGAGGCGGCGATCGCCCGATTTGATCTGGCCAACCAGGCCACCAACGAGGGGCTTTGGGAAATTGGGCTGATCAATGGCGACTTAAACCATCCCGATAATCCCGTCTGGTGGTCGCCCAAGTTTCGGGAACTGTTGGGCTTTCGGACGGCCGCAGAGTTTCCTGACCGGGTAGACAGTTGGAGCGATCGCATCCATCCCGACGATGCTGAGTGGGTCACCGCCGCCCTGCTAGCCCACATCCAGGACCCCACAGGGCAAACGCCCTACGACGTGGAATACCGCATGTTTACCCGCACGGGCGAATGCCGCTGGTATCGCGATATCGGTGTCACCATTCACGACGAAACCGGCATCCCGCTCAAAGCCGTCGGCACGTTTCGCGATGTCACCGATCGCAGGCAGGCCGAGGAAGAACTGCGCCGCCAAAAACACCTGTTCAAATCGGTACTAGACAACATTCCCCATCGCATCTGGCTAAAGGATTGCCAGGGACGACATGTGGTGGTGAACCAGTCCTTTGCCGAGTCGGTAGGGATTGCCCCGGAAGCCCTGATTGGCAAAACCGATTTTGATCTCTGGCCGACCGACAAGGCACAAATGTTCCAGGATGAAGACCAGGCCGTGATGAACACGGGTCAGATCTTCTCGCTAGAAGAACAGCTTCCCTTGCCAGACGGCACCATACGCTGGTTCAACACCACTAAAACGCCGATGTATGACGAGGCAGGCCAGGTCATCGGCACGACGGGCATCTCGATGGAGGTGAGCGATCGCCGCCACGCCGAAGAAGCCCTGCGCCAGGCGAAGGAAGAGTTAGAGTTTCGCGTGGAGGAGCGCACCGCCGAACTCCAGGAAACCGTCGATGAACTACAACGGGCCGTATTTGTCCGAGAGCAAACCGAACACTCCCTACTGAAAACGCTGAAGGAACTCCAGTTTCGCCAGTTCGCAATGGATCAGGCTGCCCTGATTGCCATCACCGACTCGCAGGGCGTGATTACCTACGTCAACGACAAACTCTGCGAAATTTCGGGCTACAGCGAGGCAGAACTCATCGGCAAAACCCACCGCATCATCAACTCTGGCTATCATCCACCAGAGTTTTTCCGGGACATGTGGGCGACGATTCGCAGCGGCAAGGTGTGGCGCGGCGAGGTGAAAAATCGCGCCAAGGCGGGTCATTTTTATTGGGTATCTACCACCATCGTGCCCGAGCTCGACCAGGATGGGCGCGTACAAAAGTATCTGGCCATTCGCTTTGACATCAGCGATCGCAAATTTGCCGAAGAAGCCCTCCAGCAGTCCGAAGCCCAACTGCGCCAACAAACTGACGAATTGCGAAACACACTTTGGGAACTCCAGCGCACCCAATCGCAACTGATTCAAAGCGAAAAGATGTCGTCGCTGGGGCAACTGGTGGCAGGCGTGGCGCACGAAATCAACAACCCGGTGAACTTTATCTACGGCAACCTCAACTACGCCAACGAATATACCGAAGACTTGCTGCAAATTGTGCGCCTCTATCAGCAGCACTATCCCCAACCCCTGCCAGAAATTCAGGACGTGTTGGGCGATGTGGATCTGGACTTCTTGCTAGACGATATGCCCAAGCTGCTGAAGTCAATGCGCGTTGGGGCAGAGCGCATTCAGAAAATCGTCATGTCGCTCCGCAACTTCTCGCGCATGGATGAGGCGGAATTCAAAGCCGTCGATTTGCATGAGGGCATCGACAACACGCTGATGATTTTGCAGAATCGGCTCAAGGGCAAGCCAGGTCAGCCTGCCATCGAAGTGGTGCGGGAATATGGCTCGCTGCCCGAGGTGGAGTGCTACGCCAGTTCGCTGAATCAGGTGTTTATGAACATCCTCAGCAACGCCATCGACGCGCTTGACGAGGCGCTGGAAAAAGGAAACTGGGGCGCTTCGCAAAGCGATCCCGGCAGGAATGGCTCCGATTCCCCCCGCATCACCATCCGCACAGAATACATCGTGCCCAATCGCGTTGCCATCTACCTGATTGACAACGGCCCTGGCATCCCCGAATCGGTTCAGAAGCGCCTGTTCGACCCCTTCTTTACTACCAAGCCCGTCGGCAAAGGTACGGGCCTCGGCATGTCCATCAGCTACCAGATTGTCACCGAACGCCACGGCGGCATTCTGGAGTGCATTTCCGAACCGGGGCAGGGGGCGATGTTTCGGATTGAAATTCCGATTCGACAGGGAGGAGGGGGAGATTGAGGGGGAAGGGGGAAGGGGGAAGAACGAAGAACGAAGAGGGAAGAACGAAGAACGAAGAACGAAGAGGGAAGAGGGTGGTGGGCACAGTGTCTTTGGAGCGTCATCAGTAGAAATCCTGAATTTTGAGAAAAGCGGGCCGGATTCTGGGATTTTGAGCTATAAGTTTCGTGAAAAGATTGCGCTCTCAGCATCTCCAGGGTTTTGTTATGCGATCGCCCTCCTCTCGCTCTGCTGGTAAACGTCCGCCCGCCCGCCCCGGAAAATCGCCCGTTCCCAAACCGCCTCAGCCGTCTCACCCATCGCCGGGTCGTCGTCCTGCGCCTCGCCCGGTGGCAAGTTCCCCTCCAAAGCGGTTACCATCGCTCAAGACTCCGCTAAACAAGACGGCGCGGAGACAGCCCCCTGCCCACTCCCCTAGAGCGATTCTCCGCAAGATGAAACGGAAGCGAACTGCAAATGCCCTATGGCTATCCATCGGCACGGGATTGACTGTGCTGCTGCTGGGTGCCGCCGCGACGCGACTTTGGCCCCAAGCATCCTCCAATTCAGCACAGAACCCGACTGGAGAAGAAACGCTGGCGATTCCCGAAACGCCGCAATCGGCCGTGTTTTCCCTAGCGACGCAGCCTCCCCAGCAGCGAGCCGCCCAACTGCAACTGCTGGCTCAGGGCAAACGATCCGATGAGCAAAAACGGGCACGGTTTTTGCTGGCCAGCGACCTGATTCAGCAGGGACAGGCCGCCGCTGCGGTTCCCTTCCTGGAAAAGCTGGATAAGGATTACTCGACGCTGGCGGCCTATGCGCTGAAGCGACGGGCCCAGGCCCATGCTGCCGCAGGGGAAACCGAACAGGCAACGGAAGCCTGGAAAGAACTCGCAAATCGCTTTGCAAAGAAGCCCGCCTCGGTGGAAGCGCTTTATAAGCTGGGCAAAGCAGACCCTAGCTATTGGCAAACGGCGATCGCCCGCTTTCCGGCACATCCGCGATCGCTCGAAATTGCCCAAGCGCTGCTCAAACAAGACCCCAAGCAGCCCGAACTGCTGCTGCAAATTGCCCGCTACGGCCACTATTTGCCAGAAGTCGGTGAATATCTTGACCGTCTGACCAAAGACTACGCCGACACGCTAAAGCCTGAAGACTGGGAGGCGATCGCCTTTCTGAACTGGGAAAAACAGCGCTATGGCGAAGCGGGCAAAGCCTATGCCAAAGCCCCCCGCACGCCGCTCAACGCCTACCGAGAAGGACGGGGCGCACAGCTTGCGGGCCGCCGCGATACCGCAGTCACCGCCTACAACAAAGTCGTTGCCGAGTTTCCCGACTCGCCCGAAGCCCCCACCTCGCTGCTGCGCCTGGCCCAGTTGGGGCGCGATCGCGCAGCAAAGCTCACCTATCTCGACCAAGTGATCAGCCAGTATCCCGACCGGGCAGGCGACGCGCTGCTAGAGAAATACAAACTGGTCAAGCCCGACGCGGCCCAAGCAACGCTGACGGCCCAGGTTGCCCAAATGCTCCTAGAAAGCCACAGCAAGACCGATGCCGCCGCCGAACTGCGCTGGATGCTGGCCGAAGAGAAGGCTGCCCAAGGTGATATCCAGGGCGCGTGGACTCTGGCGCGACAGGTGGCCCAGGAAAATCCCGACAGCCCCCTCGCCGCCGAGGCCGCCTTCTGGGTGGGCAAGTGGGCGCAACGGCTAGGACAGGCCCAGGAAGCCTCCCAGGCCTACGAATATGTCCTCAGCCGCTATCCAGAGTCTTACTACGCCTGGCGATCGGCGACGATGCTGGGCTGGGATGTGGGCGACTTTACCACCGTGCGACAAAAGCTGCCGCCTATCGCACTGCCCGCCATGCACCCGATGCCGCTAGCTGGCTCCGACACGCTCAAGGAACTCTATCAACTGGGTCAGTATCAGGATGCTTGGGCACTGTGGCAAACGGAATTTACCAATCGCCAGTCGCCAACGGTGGAGGAGCAATTTACCGACGGGCTGATCCGGCTGGGCGTGGGCGACAACCTGGAGGGCATTTTTCAGATCTCCAGCCTGGTGCGCCGCACCGAGCCAGAGGTACAGCCCCAGATCCAGGCAATCCGACAGCAGGGCGACTATTGGCGATCGCTCTTTCCGTTCCAGTTTGCCGAGCCGATTCAGCAGTGGTCGCAAACCATGCGGCTAAATCCGCTCTTGGTGACGGCGCTCATCCGCCAGGAGTCGCGCTTTGAGCGCAAGATCGTGTCCTCCGCCGGAGCCAAGGGGCTGATGCAGCTGATGCCAGAAACCGCGAGCTGGGTGGCCAGCAAGCTCAACCAGCCGCAGTATGATCTGGAAAACCCCGACGATAATATCAAGCTGGGCACCTGGTATCTCAACTACACCCACGAAACCTACAGCGACAACTCGCTGTTTGCCGTGGCCAGCTACAATGCCGGCCCAGGGGCGATCGCCCAGTGGATCGAGCGCTTTGGCTACAGCGACCCCGACCTATTTGTTGAGCAAATTCCCTACCCCGAAACCAAGGGCTACGTTGAAGCCGTCTTCTCCAACTACTGGAACTATCTGCGGCTCTACAATCCCGACGTATCCGCCAAGCTGGCCCAGCGCTCTGCTGCCCACCGCGCCATTGCCGAGTCGCTGCCCTAAGCCTCCATATTCTAAGCCCCCATTTCTAAGCCCCCATTTCGGCGAACCGCCCCTTCACTCTCAATCCCAAACTCCCCAAATGCCCCTCGTGATTTCACCGTCGCAGGGGCATTCCGCATTTTGGCGGATGCTGTTTCGGGCGATCGCCGATGGAAATACAGCCAAGTTTATGCATTAGGGCGAAAATGAGAGCAAGTGAATCAACACTAGAGATGTTTTCAAGCCTTTACGCCTTGTCCGGTGTATTTAAAGTTCCTTTACCTGTTTTAGCGTTTGTGCCCCATGGCCACTGCTATCTATGGGACCCTCGACTGGTGTGGCTACACGGACTGTCGAATGGGCTGACTGCAATTTCCTACTTCGCCATTCCCGCAGCGCTGCTCTACTTTGTGCAGCAGCGGCAAGATCTGCCCTATGGCTGGCTGTTTAAGCTCTTTAGCGCCTTTGTTGGCGTGTGTGGGCTGAGCCATGTGATGGAGATCTGGACGCTGTGGCATCCCGACTATTGGGTATCGGGCGGCATCAAGGCGTTTAATGCAATCTTGGCGCTAACCACTGCTACCAAGCTGATTCCGCTGATTCCTGAAGCCCTAGCTCTGCCTAGCCGCACCGAACTCGAACTCGCCAAAGCCAATCTGGAAGACCTGGTGCGCGATCGCACGCAATCACTAAAACTCAGTGAAGAACGCTGGCAGCTTGCCTTGCAGGGCACCAACGACGGCATTTGGGATTGGAACTTTCAAACGGGTGAGGTCTTTTTTTCTGACCGCTGCAAAGAAATGCTGGGCTTTGATGCAGACCAGTTTATGGATAGCCCAAAAGTCTGGGAGAGCCTGATTCACCCGGATGATTTGCCTGCGGTCACGGCTGCATTCTACGAGCACTTGGAGGGCAAGGCTCTTTTTTATACCCTAGAGCATCGATTGCAGTGCAAAGACGGTACTTATAAATGGGTGCTATCGCGGGGGCAAGCGCTGCGAAATGAGGCAGGAACCGTGACCCGCATGGCAGGTTCCATTACCGACATCACCGAACGCAAGCACGCCGAAGCCGCACTGAACGAATCCCGCCGACAATTCCGCAACTTGGTCGAAAATTCACCCGACATTATCGAGCGGTTTGACCTAAACCTGCGGCATCTCTATGTCAGCCCTTCTTTAACCCGCATCACAGGTCTTTCTACCGAGGCTTTTCTGGGCAAAAGCTGCCGCGAGATGGGGCTGGATGAAACAATGGTGAACACCTGGGAATCCGCTGTAAATCGCCTGCTGGCGACAGGAGAAAAGCAGGTCATCGAGTTCTCGACTCCAACGCTAGAAGGAGTCCGAGCCTTTGAAATGGTCATTGCGCCGGAATGGGACGAGCCGCAGGCCGGAGAATCAGCGGCGAAGATTACCTCCCTCCTCTGCATTTCCAGAGACATCACCGAGCGCAAGCAAGCAGAAGAAGCCCTCGCCGCTAGCGAACGGCAGCTTTCGACGCTGATCAGCAACTTGCCAGGCTATGTCTACCGCGTGCAAAATGACCCTAACTTTACGCCCATCTTCATCAGCGCAGGCGTAGACGCTGTGACGGGCTATCGCCAGGAGGAGTATCTGGTTGAGCGCTCGATTTCCTGTGGTCAGGAAATTCATCCCGATGACGCAGAGTGGGTTTGGGAACGGGTGCAACAAGCCGTGGGCGATCGCACGCCCTACGAATGCGAATATCGTATCCGGACAAAAACCGGCGATGAACGCTGGGTTTGGGAGCGCGGCCGGGGGATTTACGATGAAACCGGAAACCTGCAATGGCTGGAAGGATTTGTAACTGATATCAGCGATCGCAAACTTGCCGAAGCCGAACTGCGCGACCAGCAGGAGATCCTGCAAACCACCTTTGACCACCTCCCGGTAATGGTCGGAGTCTACTCAGCAACAGGCGACATTCTGCTGATTAACCGCGCAATAGAGCAGACCATCGGCTGGAGCAAAGAGGAATACGCCACCGTTGACGTGTTAAGACATTGCTACCCCGACCCGGCAGAATATGACCGGGTGATTCGTCATATCATGACGGCTGATTCGACCTGGCAAGATTTCAAAAGCCGAATGCGCGATGGTCGCCTCTTAGACACCACCTGGGCCCAAATTCGCCTGTCGGATGGCCGCAGCATCGGCATCGGGCAAGACATCACCGAGCGCAAGCAAGCCGAAGCAGCCCGACTGCAAACCGAAAAGCTCCAGACCGAGCTAAAGCTGTTGGAAACCGTCCTCGACTCGGTGCTGGCGGGCTATTGGGACTATGACCTCCGCAACGGAACCAACTACTGGAGTCCAGGACTAAAGCGGATGCTGGGCTATGCCGAAGACGAAATCCCTCACACGCTCGACAACTGGGAGCGGCAAATCTGGCCAGAAGATTTGCAAACGGCAAAGGCCTGCCTGGAGCGGCATGTTCAAAGTCGTGGGGCAGAGCCGTATTACAACGAAGTCCGCTATCGCCATAAGAATGGGTCAATCGTCTGGGTAATCTGCGCGGGGCAGGGCATCGAGTGGAGCGAGTCGGGCGAACTGCTGCGGATGGTGGGCTGCCATGTCGATATCACCCAGCTCAAACACATCGAGGCTCAACTGCGAATCAGCGAGGGGCATCTACAAGCAGCCCAGCGGATCGGCAACATCGGCAGTTGGGAGTTTGACGTTCAAACGGAACAAATCACCTGGTCGGAGCAGGTATTTCACATCTTTCGGCGCGATCTGGCGCTGGGAACGCCTGAGGACTTTGCAACGTTTCAGCAGTTGGTTTACCCCAGCGACCGCGAGTTTTATACCCAGACCGTGCAAACGCTGATGGATACCCATCAGCCTTATGACGTTGAATTTCGGATTTGTCGGGGCGATGGCTCAATTGGGCACGTCCAGTCCAAGGGCGAAGCCGTGCTAGACGCGACGGGACGCTTGATTAAGCTGACGGGTATCGTCCTCGACATTACCGAACGCAAGCAGGCCGAAGAACAGCGCCGCCTGTTGACCGATCGCCTGACGCTGGCGCTGAAAGCCGGAGAAATTGGCACCTGGGATTGGGATACGGTTCACGAGGCATTCTGG
Organism: Thermoleptolyngbya oregonensis NK1-22; assembly: GCF_032705245.1. Lineage (GTDB taxonomy): Bacteria > Cyanobacteriota > Cyanobacteriia > Elainellales > Elainellaceae > Thermoleptolyngbya > Thermoleptolyngbya sichuanensis. The sequence goes on along the minus strand of NZ_CP053540.1, from coordinate 3,024,508 downwards.
GATGATCGGATGTATGAAATCTATGGCTTACAGCATTTACCAGCGCTGGGGCAGTCTGCAACCTATCAGGACTGGTGCGATCGCCTCTATCCCGAAGATTTGGCCCCAACCGAAGCCGCATTGCAAGCTGCAATCCGTGGTGAATGTGAGTATGACGTAGAGTTTCGCATCTGGCGCACCGATGGTGAGCTACGTTGGATCAAGGCCAATGCGCTGTTGCAGCGAGACGCTCAGGGCAACCCACTGCGGATGACGGGCATCAACTACGACATTACCGAACGCAAGCGGGTCGAAGCCAAGCTATTGCAGAAATCGGCCCAGCTTGAAGCCTCTAACCGAGAGCTAGAAGCCTTTGCCTATTCGGTGTCCCATGATCTGCGATCGCCCCTCCGCGCCATTGACGGCTTTAGCAGGGCGCTGCTGGAGGATTATGGTCATCAGTTTAACGACGAGGGCAGGGATTATTTCAACCAGATTCGGCACAATGTGCAGCGCATGGGAATGCTAATCGACGACCTGCTCAGCCTGTCTCGCGTTTCGCGGCTGGAAATGCGATATGCCACTGTTGACCTGAGTGCGATCGCCCACGAGCTTCTGCAAGAGCTACGGGCCGCCGAACCCGAACGTCAGGTCGAGTGCATCATTGCGCCCGATGTCACCGTCTGGGCCGATTCCTGCCTGATGCGCGTCGTCCTCAGCAACTTGCTGCAAAATGCCTGGAAATTTACCAGCCACCACAGCACCGCCCGCGTCGAGTTTGGCACCCTCCAGCAGCCCGAACAGACGGTCTACTTTGTTCGAGACGATGGGGCTGGCTTTGATATGGCCTACTCCGCCATGCTGTTTGGCGTGTTTCAGCGTCTCCACAACATGACTGAATTTCCCGGCACGGGCATTGGGCTGGCGACTGTCCAGCGCATTATCCATCGCCACGGTGGCCGGGTTTGGGCAGAGGCGGCCGTCGAGCAAGGAGCCACGATCTATTTCACGCTTCCGATTCCCGTGCTTGAGGCGAGACTTGAGGCAAGATCTGATCTATGAGTTCCCTGCGCCCTATCCTCCTTGTCGAAGACAATCCGGATGACGAACGCCTGACGCTCCGAGCGCTCCGACGGGGCAATCTAGGCAATGAGATCCTGATTGCTCGGAACGGGGAAGAAGCCTTGAACCTGCTGTTTGGACTGGAGTTGCTGCCCTGTGTGGTGCTGCTCGATCTGAAGCTGCCCAAAATTGACGGTTTGGACGTATTGCGTCGAATTCGGGCTAACGAACGCACACACCTCCTGCCCGTGGTGATCTTGACCTCTTCCAGCGAAGACCGCGACATGATTGAAAGCTACAGCCTGGGAGCCAATAGCTACGTGCGAAAGCCCGTTGAGTTTGAGCAATTTACAGAAGCAGTACGCCAATTGGGGCTATATTGGGCGCTAATTAATGAGCCACCCCCAGAAAGTTTGCCTGGGAGTTCGCTGGCATGAGTGAGCCACTGATTGTGCTGATGGTCGAAGATTCTAAAGACGATGCGCTGCTAGTGCTGCGGGCGCTGCGGCAAGACGGCTTTAATGTGGTCTGGGAGCGCGTGCAAACGGCCGATCAGTTTCGGGCAGCGCTAGCATCGCGCACTTGGGATGTGGTGATTTCAGACTATCGGCTGCCGGGGTTCGATGCACCTGCGGCCCTCAGCATCCTCCAGCAAAGTGGAGTCGATCTGCCCTTTATCGTCGTGTCGGGCACGATTGGCGAGATCGCGGCGGTGGCCATGATGAAGGCCGGGGCGCACGATTATCTGATGAAGGAAAACCTGACCCGATTGCCAGAAGCCGTGCGCCGCGAGGTTCGAGAAGCGCAGGTTCGAGCGGAACGGCGACAGGCAGAAATTCAACTGCGACAAACGGCAGAGCGAGAACAACTGATGCGGACAGTGACAGAGCGCATTCGGCGATCGCTCGATTTGGACGAAATTTTATCCGCAACCGTGACCGAGGTACGCCAACTCCTGCAAGCCGATCGCGTGATCCTATTTCAGGTCAGTCTCCAAAGTCATGGCTATGTGGTTCAGGAATCGGTAGGCGATGGCTGGCAACCCTTACTAGGGCAAAACATCTACGACCCCTGCTTTCAAGAAAACTACATCGAGCAGTATTTTCACGGTCACACCTGGGCGATCGCCGATATTGACGATGGCAGCATCCAGCCCTGCCATGCCGAGTTTCTGCGTCAGTTTCAGGTACGAGCCAGTCTGATCGTGCCAATTATCCAGCCCAACTATCTCTGGGGCTTGCTGATTGCTCACCACTGTAGCCAAACGCGACAGTGGCACTCGGAGGAAATTCAGCTTTTAAAGCACCTGGCAGACCAAGTGGCGATCGCCCTCCAGCAGGCCGACCTCTATCGCCAGACCCAGCTAGAACTCTCAGAACGGCAGCGAGCCGAAGCCGCCCTGCAACAGTTGAATCAGGAGCTAGAACAGCGCGTTCAGGAGCGCACGCTGGCATTGCAGCAGCAGGCAGAACAAGAGCGGTTGCTGCGGCTAATTGTGCAAAACATCCACCGATCGCTCGATCTAGACGAAATTCTGGCAACCGTGCTGGACGAAACGCGACAAACGCTCCAGGTCGATCGAGTAACGATTTACCAGTTTGCGCCCGACTGGAGCGGTCGGTTTGTGGCAGAGTCGGTGGGGGAGGAATGGTCACCCCTGGTTGCAGAGGGCGTGCAGACCGTTTGGGAAGATACCCACTTGCAGGAAACCAAAGGCGGGCGCTATCGCAACGGCGAAACCTTTGCCGTCAGCGATATTTATCAGGCTGGGCACACGGATTGTCATGTCGAAATCCTAGCCCAGTTTCAGGTGCGGGCCTATGCGATCGCCCCTATTTTCCTAGACGAACAGCTTTGGGGACTGCTGGCCATTTATCAAAACACAGGCCCCCGCGACTGGCGAGCCTGGGAACTGCGGCTGCTGCAACAAATTAGCCTGCAAACGGCGATCGCCCTGCGTCAATCCAACCTGTACCAAACCGCCCAAGCCCAAGTCGCCGAACTCGAAAAGCTACATCAAATCAAAGACGACTTTCTCAGCACCGTGTCTCACGAACTGCGATCGCCCATGACCAATATCAAAATGGCAATCCAAATGGTCGAAGTGCTGTTAGAACAACACCAAATTCAGGACGAACGCCTCACGCGCTATATGCAAATCCTGGAAGATGAATGCTCACAGGAACTAAACCTGATCAACGATTTACTCGATTTGCAGCGCCTAGAAGCAGGCGTGCAATCCATCGAACTGGAAAACGTCGATCTCAACTATTGGCTTCCGTCGATCATTGAACCCTTCGAGGCCCGCATTCAGGAACAGCACCAGCGTTTGAAGGTCAACCTACCGCAAAACCTACCGTCCATCACCACCGACCTGAACGGGTTCAAACGCATCTTAATGGAACTGCTGCACAACGCCTGCAAGTACACTCCACCCCATGAACTAATCACGCTAACGGCCCACGTTGCGGATGGAATGCTGAACGTTCAGGTGAGCAACTCAGGAATTGACTTGCCCGCCGAAGAACTGCCGCGCCTGTTTGAAAAGTTCTATCGGGTGGTCAGTGTAGATCGGTGGAATCGCGGCGGCACTGGGCTAGGACTGGCGCTGGTCAAGCGGTTGGTAGAGTATCTGCATGGTTCGATTGAGGTAGAAAGCGCCAACGCCCTTACCAGCTTCACGATTCGGTTACCGATTCAGCCTCAGTCTGCAAGCGCTAATTCTACAAGCGCTAATCCTGCAAACGCTTGACTAGCAATCCAAAATCCAAAATCGCAAATCCAAAATTGATATCACAATCGATATCACAGCAGATGCAAGATATAGGCTTGTCGCAGCCGCCGCACGATTTCTCGCCGCACTTCATTCGTCACTCGGTTGCCGCGAAACCAGTGTTCTAGCTTGATATTATCCACGTAAAAGCGAATGGTAAACTGCATCGCATTGCCCTGAATGTCCGTCATGCGAACCTGGGGTTCTTTCCAGATGGTTTGCGATTCCTTAAAGTTGTCTCGTAGCCAGGTCAAAAAGCTATAGGTATAGTCATCTAATCGAGTTTCGTCCTGACCAGAAGACATGAGCTTTTGATGCAATCGACCCAGTTTCAGCTTCAGGACTTCGATTTTTTGCTCCCATTCTTGCGGCAAGAGTTGTTCATCCTCCGGTGTAAGATCGGGGTCTTTTAGCCACGCTTGATACAGCGCTCGAATCAGTCCAATCGTGGTATTTGCAAGCAGCGTTTCGGGTTCTTCCTGGAGGTGCGATCGCCCTTTTTTCTCAGGACGATTTCTCTCAGGGCGATCGCCCACCAGCCGCAGCCCAAACAAACTTAAAATCGTCTGAAAATCACCCGCCAAATTTCTCAACTCGTCTTTCCGGAGTCCACCTTTTTCTAAGAGTCGGATATTGGCAATCAGCGCTTCTAGCTTCGATTCCACAAGCTGAAGCTGATCATTCAGCGTCTTATAGGCCAGCAGACGCAGCCGACCTGCCTCCACCTTGGAAATCTCGCCATTTTCCGCCTGCTTCAGCCCAAAAAAGGAGTCCAGACACCGCAGTTTCTCATCTAAATCTCCCAGAATATCGGGATGCCCATTTACAATTTCCGATAGGATGTTGGTTGTCGCTACGGGATCAGCATCGACCCGCACAGACACGTCCAGCGAGTAGGCATAGTGCGGCGTGGGGCGGCTCAAGTTAACAATATCTCGCTTTTCTAGCTCAGCATTAGGAATATACACTTCGCAGTAATTATCAATCACATAGAGATGCGTCACGCGCAGCCCTACTTTCTTGATCACAGCCGTAGAACCATCCGGCAAGCGCACCATGTCACCAAACTGAAACGGCGTATCGATGAGCAGCACCAGTCCGCTAAAAAAGTTTGCCAGAATGTCTTTGAGCGCAAAGCCCAGGACAAATGTAATACCGCCAAAGGCAACCCAAAGCCCCGTTAAATCAATCCCCAAGCTTTGCAGGAAAAAGAACGCCCCAAACACATAAATTAAGGGCGGAATGATGGTTTCTAAAATTGGAATGAGGACATCATCCCAGGCAGCTTCGCTTTTTTCGGCAAAGCCTTTCAGGTAATAGACCGCTGCCTGAGTGAACAACTGCCCCACCAAAAAGGTGAAAGCGGCGACCAGCAGGGCCGCGCAGAATCTCCCCAGCCACAGCAGCGCCGTGCTGGGTGCTAAAAAGTTCAGCGCCAGCCGCAGACTCCCAAAAATTAGAATGACTAGGGCCGGAATTCGTGCCAAGTTGAGAATGGCAATGCCCAGTTCAAAGTCGAGGCGGCGAAAAACCGACCGCAGCACGACAAACACCAGCCCGTAGAGAGCCGCAGCCAAGCCCGCCAGCAGGGCCAGCGTACCCAGGAAGGCGATCGCCTGTTCGGGCGTGGGCGGCACAAACGGCGGCAAAACTGGCGTAGGGCTGGGGACGGATGGCGCAGGCGCTTGGGCAAACAGTGGGTGGGCAAACAGTGGGGCAGATAGCCAGGGCACGGCGCAAAACACAGGGGGCGATCGCAATAGAGTCTCTCAGACGGCTCGAAGGATTATTCCCCAGGGTACAGCGTTTTTGAGGCGCGTGAGCGATGCAGTGGGTCAAGAAACCCTGGTCGCTTCGGGGCAGCGCACCCCATCCCGCACACTCAGGCACGACCGTCGCAACTCAGGAGCGCACGAGTTCCCCCTTGCCTGACTATCACGCAGCCGTCAGCATAGACTGCGACAAAATCGTTTGATAGAAACCCTGCAACTGTCGCGTTGCTGCGGCCCAGCCCCAGCGCTCAGCCTCCTGGCGGGCGTTTTGACGAAGCTGATCCCGCTCGGCGGCGTTGCTCAAGAGGCGCTGCGTGGCGGCGATCGCCCCCCGGTCATCCGCCGGATCAAACAGGTAGCCATTCACGCCATCGGTCACAATGTCGGGAATGCCGCCCGCATTCGCCGCAATCACCGGGCAGCCCGCCGCCATCGCCTCCAGCAGCACCAGCCCCAGCGTCTCCGTCCGCGACGGGAAAATAAACGCATCCGCCGAAGCAAACGCCGATCCCAAGGTCTTGCCCGTCATGTAGCCCGCAAAAAACGTCGGCGTGCCTTCAAAGATTTTCTCCAGATCGGCGCGATAGGGCCCATCGCCCACCAGCGCCAGCCGCGCATTGGGAATCGCCTCCAGCACAGGCTTAATGCGATCAATTTCCTTCTCTGCCGAGAGGCGACCCACGTAGAGCAGCAGCGGCGCGTCGGGATGTCCCTGAGTCAAGTGCGATCGCATGTCTGCACTGGCCAGCGACGGGTCAAATAGCTCCACATCCACGCCCTTCTGCCAGACATGAACTCGCTCCACGCCGTGGCTCTCCAGCGCCTCCTGCATTGCCGTCGAAGTCACCAGGTTAATCACCGCCTGATTGTGCATCAGCTTCAGGATTTCCCACAGCACCCCCTCCAGCATCCCCAGCCCATAATGCTCCAGATACTTCGGCAGGTGCGTATGATAGGAAGCCACCAGCGGAATCCCCAGCGACTTGGCATAATACAGCCCGCCCACGCCCAGCACTGCCGGATTCACAATGTGGATCAGATCCGGCTTGAATAGCTCCAGTTCCCGCCGAATCGACGGGCGGGGCAGCGCCAGCTTTAGCTCCGGATACAGCGGCAGCGGAAACCCCGGAATCCCGTTGATCCGCGCCCCCTTATACTCACTCAGCCCGCCCTCCGGCGAAAACACCAGCACCTGATCGCCCATCCGCTGGAGATGATCCACCGTGTGGCTCAGGCGCGTCACGATGCCATCGACTTTGGGCAAAAACGTTTCGGTAAAGAGGGCAATACGCATAGGAAAGGGAATTAGGAAGGGGGATGTAGAGAGCAATAAAAAGTGCTGACTTGGAGAGGGTTCAGAAGCCAGAAACTAGGATTTACTGGGGTTTACTGAGGATCTGACTCCTGACTCCTGATCCGGAAACCTACCCTTTCCACTTCACCTTCGGCAGAATCTCCTTCTCGTCAACACGGTGCTTATACTTCATGGCGAAGTTCAGCAACGAGTCGAGCAGCGAGTCAGACAGGTAGTGGGGCTGCAATCCCAAATCCAGCAGCTTGGTGTTCTTGGCGTTGAAGTAGTGTTCTTCCTTTTCAACGCGGGGATTTTCCAGGTGATCCACCTGCACCTTCAGCCCTAGCGCTTCGCCCGCCTTTTGCACCATGTTGGCCAAGTCGCCAACGCTAAATAGCTCGGTGAACTGGTTGAACACGCGGAACTCGCCGGGTTCTGCCGGGTTGTTGCAGGCGATCTCGATACAGCGCACGGTATCGCGAATGTCGAGCAGCCCGCGAGTTTGACCGCCCTTGCCGTAGACCGTCAGCGGATGCCCAATGGCCGCCTGGATGCAGAAGCGGTTAAGCGCCGTGCCAAATACGCCGTCATAGTCGAGGCGGTTGATCAGCAGTTCGTCCATGCCCGTTTCTTCGGTTAGCACGCCGTAGACGATGCCCTGGTTCAGGTCGGTGGCGCGTAGTCCCCAAATCTTGCAGGCAAAGTGGATGTTGTGCGAGTCATGCACTTTGCTGAGGTGATAGAAGGAACCGGGCTGCTTGGGATAGGGCAGCGTGTCTTTGCGGCCGTTGTGTTCAATGGTGATGTAGCCCTCTTCGATGTCGATATTGGGCGTGCCGTATTCGCCCATCGTGCCCAGCTTGACGAGGTGGGCATCGGGGAAATGCTCGCGCATCACGTAGAGCAGATTGAGCGTGCCCACGACGTTGTTCACCTGGGTCAACACGGCGTGTTCCCGATCGATCATCGAGAAGGGAGCAGACCGCTGTTCGCCAAAGTGAACAATCGAGTCGGGCTGGAACTGGAGCATCGAATTTTTCAGAAATTCGTAATTGCACAGGTCGCCCACGAACAGGTCGATTGCTTTGCCTGTCAGGTCTTTCCAGCGCTTCAGCCGGGTTTGGATGGGCGCGATCGGGGTGAGGGTGTCGATGCAAAGCTCGTTGTCCCAATGCCGCCGAACGAGGCTGTCCAGAATGGCCACCTCATGTCCCCGATTCGAGAGGTGGAGCGCTGTTGCCCACCCACAATATCCATCGCCACCAATGACTAAAACTCTCATTGCTCAAATTCCGCTTGCCGATACTCCGGTAATTTACCAGTTTTGGGGGCACACTAAAACATTTAGCCGCATTTCAGTTTTCAGAAGCCGCTGTTTACATTCAATCTACTCATGGTTAAGATGAGCCTCCTTTTTTGTATCTCTCAATACCATTCATTACACTGGATCTATAGACTAGTGAATCGAGTGAATCACTCAGGAGGACTGAGGCGATGAGGAAGCTAAACGGTTCATCTTGGACAACCCAGCGGTTTGTGCAGTTGAGTCAAGACCTTGGCCATGCCTTTGGGCCGGGTCTGGACTCCGCCGCACTGAATCGCCACAGCGATGAATGGACCCCAGAGAAACTGACTCACCTGAGCAAGAGCCTGTCTCGCGCTTTCTTGCTTTAGCAGCCTGTGAAAACGCTGCTAGAGAAGCGATGGCGGGCTTTGTAAGAGCGAAAGCTGGCTGTCGGGCGGCGTGTAGCCCAGGTGTCGCCAAGCAGCGGGAGTGGCGACGCGGCCGCGGGGGGTGCGGTTGAGGTAGCCGATCTGCATCAGGTAGGGTTCGTAAACTTCTTCGATCGTCTGGGCATCTTCGCCTGTGGCGGCGGCCAGCGTTTCGAGTCCGACGGGGCCGCCGCCATAGTTTTCGATGATCACCGTCAGCATCCGGCGATCGGTCCAGTCCAGTCCGCAGGGGTCTACGTTGAAGAGTTCCAGCGCTTCGGCGGCGATCGCCCCATTCACGGCCGCGCCCCCCGCCTTCACCTCGACGTAATCGCGCACCCGGCGCAGCAGGCGATTGGCAATGCGGGGCGTACCGCGCGATCGCCGGGCAATTTCTGCTGCGCCATCGGGCGTAATCGGCGTGTTGAGAATCTCCGCCGCCCGCAGAACGATTTGCTGAAGCTCGTCTACTTCGTAAAATCGCAGCCGTTGCACCAGCCCAAAGCGATCGCGCAGCGGTGAGGTCAGCGCCCCCACTCGCGTCGTCGCACCGACCAGCGTAAATTTTTGCAACGGCAGGCTGCGGGTGCGGGCGCTCTGTCCCTTGCCGATGGTGATGTCGATCCGGGCATCTTCCATCGCCGGATAGAGGATTTCTTCGGTGACGCGGGGCAGGCGGTGAATTTCGTCGATAAACAGAATGTCCCCCGGCTTCAGATTGACCAATAGCCCCACGATGTCTCGCGGCCGCTCTAGCGCAGGGGCAGTGGTAATTTTGCAATCTACGCCCATTTCTGCCGCCAAAATCAGCGACATCGTGGTTTTGCCCAGCCCCGGCGGCCCATAGAGCAGCAGGTGATCTAGCGACTCGTTTCGCGCCTTGGCGGCCTGAATGGCGATCGCCAGCACCTCTTTCAGATCCTTTTGCCCGATGTATTCTGCCAATCGCTGGGGGCGAATCCGCTCCTCCGGCTTGCCTGTGTCTTCTGGCTGGCGATCGGGCGTGAGCAGCTTTTCGTCCGCAGCAGGTGATTTGGGCGATCGCCCTACCAAAGGCAGCCCATCCCGACCCGATTCAGAATCCTCAGGCTCCAGAGGGGGCTGTTTTGAGGAAATAATCGCCATTGCCCAACCTGCTCCTAACCTGTTTACAGCGGCTACAATCGTTTGATCTGATGCTTCTGTACTAGATGCTTCTGTACTAGATACCTCTGTACTGAATGCCTCTGTACTATTAGTTAAACTTTAGTTGAACTTTGCGCGAGTCGTGCAAATTTTGCAAACCCTCAAGATTATCTCCGGCGGGCAGACGGGGGTGGATCGGGCGGCCCTGGATGGGGCGATCGCCCACGGGCTAGCCTACGGCGGCTGGTGTCCCCAGGGCGGCTGGGCAGAAGATTTTCCCACACCACCGGGACTGCGGGCCCGCTATCCCCATCTGCAAGAAACACCCAGCCCCAACCCCGCCCAGCGCACCGAATGGAACGTGCGAGACAGCACAGCAACGCTGATTTTGGTATGCAGCGAAGACTGGCAGCACTCCGCCGGAACCCAACTGACGCAGGCGATCGCCACCCACCTGGGAAAGCCTTTGCGAATCATCCAGTTAAACGAAGCGATCGCCCTCGCCTCACTCCGCGCATGGCTGCAAACCCTGCCCCAAAACGCCATCCTAAACATCGCCGGCCCCAGAGAAAGCGAATCCCCCGGCATCTACGCGATCGCCCACAAAGCCCTGCTCCGTACCTGGCGCACAAACCTAACAGAATAAAAAGCCCTTCTTCCCTCTTCCCTTTTCGTTCTTCCCTCTTCCCTTTTCGTTCTTCCCTCTTCCCTTTTCGTTCTTCGTTTTTCGTTCTTCCCCCTCCCCCCTCACTCCTCCACCCGATACCCCAACTCCGACAACCGACTGCGCGACTGTCGCCACTTGGGCTGCACTTTCACAAAAAGCTCCAGATACACCTTGCCCAGGATCAGCTTTTGGATTTGTTCGCGGGCCGCAGTGCCGATCGCCCGAATCATGCTGCCGTCCTTGCCAATCAGAATGCCTTTTTGCGAGTTGCGCTCGACGTGAATCGTGGCAAGAATGCGGGTGATGTCGGGGTCTTCGTCTACGCGGTCAATGGCGATCGCCACCGAATGGGGCACTTCATCGCGGGTCAGCGCCAAAACCTGCTCACGAATTAGCTCGCCCATGATGAAGCGTTCGGGCTGGTCGGTCACTAAATCCGGCGGATAGTAGTAAGGACCGGGGTCGAGCCGCTGGATTAGCTGGGCTTGCAGCGCCTCCAGTCCCTCGCCTGTCAGGGCGGAAAACTTGGCCAGTTCCCAGTTTTGAGATTCGGCCAGGGCGCGATAGCTGTCGTCAATGTCGGGGCGATCGCTCGGCTGTCGGTCTGCCTTGTTGATGCCCAGCAGCACGGGCGTTTCGGCGCGTTCCAGTAGCTCAGCAATAAAGCGATCGCCCCCGCCCAGTTCCGCCGAGGCATCCACCACAAACAGCACCAGATCGACCGAGCTAATGGCCATCCGCGCATTCTGCACCAGTACACGCCCTAGCTCATGATGCGGCTTGTGGATGCCGGGCGTGTCTACAAAAATAATTTGCGCGTCGGGCGTGGTGAGGATGCCCCGCAGCCGATTGCGCGTGGTCTGGGCAACAGGCGAAGTAATGGCGATTTTCTGCCCCACCAACTGATTCATCAGGGTCGATTTGCCCACGTTAGGGCGGCCCACAATGCCCACAAAGCCAGACCGGAAGCCGTCGGGGGCAGCCGGAATCAGGAACTCGATGCGACTATTGGGTAAGAAATCGTCGGATGAGGAGTCGTCAGACCGGTCGGACATTTCTCTCTCTGGGTGCAGTAAACAGGTTGCTCGTGGTCACCCCTGCATTATCTTGCACGATGGCGATCAAATCACTGCCCAGGAAGATTGCCGTATCTCTACCGGAGCCGCCGATCAGGTTGCGGCTATTGTCCAAACGGTAGCTGGCGGGGTTGCCCCGCACCTGGATTTTGTCGCCCTGCGCCTGCGAAAAATCGCCAATAATCGCGTAGCCAGAACCCAGGTAAAACACCCCGTCTCGGCGCGTACCCAGCACGAAGGTATCGGCTCCTGCCCCACCAAACAGGCGATCGCGCTCGGTACTCACGCCGCCATAGCCGATCAGCACGTCGTTGCCGTCTTCGCCAGAGAGCAAGTCATTGCCGCGATCGCCCCACAGCCGATCGTTGCCCTGCTGCCCGTATAGCTCATCGTCGCCGTCGCCGCCCGATAGTTGGTCGTTGCCCGTGGCTCCAAACAGGCGATCGTTGCCACCTCTGCCCAGCAGCGTATCATTGCCCGCCAGCCCCGACAGCACGTTGCCGCGTCCGTTGCCCTCGATCCGATTATTCAGCCGATTGCCCGTGCCGAACTGGGCGCTGCCGTACAGCGTCAGGTTTTCAAACAGCAGCGACTTTAGTTCGTAATCGAGCGGAATCACAATCGTGTCGATGCCGCCGCCTCTGGGGGGTTCGACAATTTTGAAGCGGTAGCTGCTGACTAAATAGGTATCGTTGCCGCGCCCGCCATAAAGCTGGTCAAAGCCTGGGCCGGCCACCAGCAGGTCATTGCCATCACCCCCAAAGAGCCGGTCGTTGCCGCTGCCGCCATATAGCTTGTCGTCGCCTCCAAACCCTTCTAAAACGTCGTTTCCTTCGTACCCAAAGAGTTCATTATCTTCTGCATTTCCCTGGATTAGATTGTTCTCGCTGTTGCCCTCGCCGCGTCGTCCCGCAATCAGTTGCAGGTTCTCAACGTAATCCGTCAGGCGGTAATCTACGTATGCAAAAACAATATCAGTGCCTTCGTTTGGCAATTCAAAAACGATATCACCGTCGCGAATGATGTAGGTGTCGTTTCCCTGTCCTCCAACGAGGGTGTCAAAGCCTGCGCCCCCGTCTATCAAGTCGTTTCCAGGTGTTCCGATGAGCAGGTCATCGGTATCAGTGCCAAGGAGAGGGATGATCATTTACGGGGTTCCAATAGCGATCTCCCCAAATCTATCAATCGAGATTGGGCAAATGTGTTAGGAAACCGTAAATTCTCGGAGGATTCGTGTTTGTTTTGTCCTAATTTTTCCTTTTTCAATCGGGATGAAGCTTTCAATCGGGATGAAACAGAGTGGAGCCGTCTTGCATAGCCCTCAGGATTACCCTCAGGATGGCCCTCAGCGCCTAGCTAAAAATCAAGCCTCCGTGGTGGTCTGCGCCCGCTGTTGCCCGTGTAGATGAGCTTCCAGCTTGCCGCCTGCCAGATAGATGGCGCGGATGTCTTCTGGTAGCGCAGTTTCCAGGCGTTCATACCCGGCTTGCAGTTGCGCCTTTACGCCCGCAGCGGTGATGTGTTCGCCTTCCGCCTGGAGGTAGGCGGCGATGCGCGGTTCGCTCCAGCGGAAGGTCTGCGCCATCACGATCATCAGCCGTTGTGACGGGGAAACCTGATCGAGCGATCGCTCGACATAGCATTGCAGCGGCGGCGGCGATGCCTCCAGAGAATAGTGAATGTCTTCGGCAGGGGGCAGTTCTGCCTGATTAATGCACAGAGCCGTGACGTTGATAATCCAGGATTGCAGCGTTACGCCAGGGGTGCTGAGATCCAGCCCCAGCAGTTCGTGGAACAGGTGCCGCCAGGTGATGGAGAAGAGATAGTCGGCCTGCATGGGCGATCGCGCAGAGTGGCGAATCAGCGTATACACCAGCGGGCTATAGCGACAGTAAAGCGCAGTAAAGTATTGCCCAGCATCGGGATGCCGCTGGAGCAGCGTCAGCAGCTCCTGATCGCTATAGTGCGAAAGGGACTTAATTAAAGGATGATTGGCTTCCGGTAGAGAAGGCGTTTGCATAGGCGTTTCTTTTCGGCTTTCTGGAGGTTGTCTTTTAGGGCTTGTTTAGTAGCTCCCAATCATAACCACTGCACCCCAGGATGGAAGCCCCTGACAACAAAAATCTAAGAAAAAACTTCAAAAATCTGGCGCAATAATTTGGCTTCCCTATCACCACACCAGAAATTTGTCATAGCTTGTGATGGGCTATAGGGGACTTGGAAATGAACCTGTACCGTATACTAAACGCAGGTGTTAAGGATCATTACCTGAGCGCCGCTGATTTAGTGACCAATCGCCCTTTAGTTGAGTCGCAGGACGTATGAGTTCGGGAATTGACCTGCAAGGCAGCTTTATTCAAGCGTTGATGGATTTGGGCTTGTCGCCCGGTGTTGCCAAGACCATTTGGATACCCTTGCCAATGGTGCTAATTGTCGGCGCAGTGACGGTGCTGGCGCTCGTGGCTACTTGGCTAGAGCGGAAGGTGTCGGCGGCAGCCCAGCAGCGAATTGGCCCAGAATACGCCGGCCCGTTGGGGATGTTGATTCCGGCGGCAGACGTGGTAAAGCTGCTGTTCAAAGAAGACATTCTGCCCGCCAAGACTGACCCCTGGCTTTTTGCGATCGCCCCTCTGTTGGTCTTTATCCCGGTGTTCCTGTCCTACCTGATCGTGCCCTTCGGTCAAAACCTGCTGATCAGTGACTTGGGCATTGGTATTTTTCTGTGGATTGCGCTGTCGAGCATTGCTCCTATCGGGCTGCTGATGGCAGGCTATGCGTCTAATAATAAGTATTCGCTGATCGGCGGGCTGCGGGCTGCGGCGCAGTCGATTAGCTACGAGCTACCCTTGGCGCTGTCCGTGTTGGCGATCGCCATGATGTCCAACTCCCTCAGCACGGTAGACATCGTGCAGGGACAGTCCGACTACGGCATTCTCGGCTGGAACCTGTGGCGGCAGCCCGTGGGCTTCGTCATCTTCTGGATTGCGGCACTCGCCGAGTGTGAACGGATGCCCTTCGACCTGCCAGAGGCCGAAGAAGAAATCGTCGCAGGTTATCAGACTGAATATAGCGCTGTAAAGTTCATGCTGTTCTACGCGGGTTCCTACGCCAACTTGGTGCTGTCGGCGCTGCTGGCTTCGGTGCTGTATCTAGGCGGCTGGGAGTCTCCTGTATCGGTAAGTTGGCTGGCCAGTCTGATCGGGGTCAGCGAGTCTACGCCCTGGCTCCAGGTCATCACCGCCAGTCTCGGCATCGTGATGACGCTGTTCAAGGCCTACCTGTTTATCTTCCTGGCAATCCTCTTGCGCTGGACGGTGCCCCGCGTCCGCATCGACCAACTGCTTGACCTGGGCTGGAAGTTTCTGCTGCCCGTATCCCTGGTTAATCTGCTTCTAACGGCCGGGCTAAAGCTGGTGTTTCCAGTGGCCTTCGGCGGCTAAGGTTCAACTCCAAAGACCCCTCGTTCTTCAACCTCCCTCCCCCTCCTTCCTATGCTGAAATTTCTCAAGCAAGTCTCTGACTATACCAAGGAAGCAGTTCAGGCAGCCAAATATATCGGCCAAGGCTTGTCGGTCACCTTTGACCACATGCACCGTCGCCCGATTACGGTGCAATATCCCTACGAGAAACTGATTCCTTCGGAGCGCTTCCGCGGTCGCATCCACTTCGAGTTTGACAAGTGCATCGCCTGCGAAGTCTGCGTTCGGGTATGCCCCATCAACCTACCCGTGGTGGACTGGGAATTTAACAAGGAAACCAAGAAGAAGAAGCTGAACCACTACAGCATCGACTTCGGCGTGTGCATCTTCTGTGGCAACTGCGTGGAATATTGCCCCACCAACTGTCTGTCGATGACCGAAGAATACGAGCTTGCGACCTACGATCGCCACGAATTGAACTATGACAACGTGGCCCTGGGTCGCCTGCCCTACAAGGTGACGCAAGACCCAATGGTGACCCCGCTGCGGGAGTTGGGCTACCTGCCCAAGGGCGTGATGGAGCCACACGACCTGCCTGCCGGGTCGCGCCGTGCTGGCAAACTGCCCGAAGAAATTCTCGACGAGGCCCAGCCTGCGGAAGCTGCACCCGAAGCCTAACGGACAGTTCCACGGGCAATCTTAATTGGCCCTTCTAGGCAACTCGCTCGATCCGTACCCTCGACCTTTCCTCTTCTCGTTCAGGAGACCGACTGTGAATCTGGCAGATGGCGTTCAACTGGTTTCTTTGATTGTGCTGGCGGCAATGATGCTGGCGGCAGCGCTAGGTGTGGTGCTGCTGGACAACATTGTGTACTCAGCCTTTTTGCTGGGTCTGGTGTTTATCAGCATTTCCGGGCTATACATTCTGCTGAATGCCGGGTTCGTGGCGGCGGCACAAATCTTGATTTACGTCGGTGCAGTGAACGTGCTGATCCTGTTTGGCATCATGCTCGTGAACAAGCGCCAGGATTTTGCCCCCGTGCAGAAGGCGTGGCTGGGGAAAGCGGCGACGGGTGCAGTGTGCGCCGGACTGTTTGGGCTGCTGGCAACGATGATTGTGGCAACTCCTTGGGGGCTTTCGGACGCGCCGATTGCTGGAGACGAAGCGCTGGTGACTATCGGGCTGCATTTCTTCAGCGATTTCCTGCTGCCGTTTGAGCTAGCATCGGTGCTGCTACTGATGGCGCTGATCGGGGCGATCGTGATTGCCCGTCGCGAGTTTCTGCCCGAAGAGGCGACGACCGAAGACGGCCCCCGAACCTCGCTGACCCTCCCCGAACGCCCCCGTGAACTCACTGGAACCAGTTCTAGAGATTAGGTTCACCCCGTTTCCACTGGACATCCCGACTCTTGACCTCTGACCCCTGATCTCCGACCTATGCAGCTTCAGTATTTCCTCCTACTCGCCGCCGCTCTGTTTTGCATTGGCATCTACGGCCTGGTCACTAGCCGCAACGCCATCCGCGTGCTGATGTCGATTGAACTGCTGCTCAACTCCGTCAACCTCAACCTGATGGCGTTTTCCAACTCTCTCGACCCCAGCGCGGTCAAGGGGCAAGTGTTTACAGTATTTGTGATTGCGATCGCCGCTGCGGAGGCGGCTGTGGGTCTTGCTATCGTGCTGTCCATTTACCGAAATCGCGATACGGTGGATATGGAGCAATTTAATCTGCTGAAGTGGTAGCAGATTGAGACGGCGAGCGGGTGGAGCTAAAGCAAGTCATCATCATTCACAAGTCGGGAAATGCCCTGAGCCAAAAGTGGGCCGAGCGCTGTGCGAAGGAACTGGAGGCGCGGGGCTGTCGCGTGTTGATGGGGCCGAGCGGCCCAAGGGACAATCCATATCCAGTATTTTTGGCTTCTGTTTCCCAGCCGATTGATCTGGCGCTGGTGCTGGGAGGCGACGGCACGGCGCTGGGCGCAGCACGGCATCTAGCAGACGAAGGCATTCCCATCCTGGCAATGAACGTGGGGGGGCACCTGGGCTTTTTGACCGAGCCGCTGGATTTTTTGAGTGAAGATTCGCAGCAGGTGTGGGAGCGGTTGACGAGCGATCGCTTTGCGGTGCAGCGGCGGATGATGCTGCAAGCGACGACCTACGAAGGCAACCGCACCAACCTGGAGCCAATGAGCGATCGCTTCTTTGCGCTCAATGAAATGTGCGTCAAGCCTGCCTCGGCCGACCGCATGGTGACCTCAATCCTGGAAATGGAGATCGACGGCGAGGTGGTGGATCAGTACCAGGGTGACGGGCTGATTGTGGCTACACCGACGGGTTCCACCTGCTACACCCTAGCGGCAAACGGGCCAATTATTCATCCCGGCATGGAGGCGATCGCCGTCACGCCCATCTGCCCCCTCAGCCTCTCCAGTCGCTCCATTGTGCTGCCCGCTGGGTCAGTCGTTAGCATCTGGCCCCTATCTGACCCTGACATGACAACCAAACTCTGGATGGACGGCGTGCTGGCCACTTCCATCTGGCCGGGTCAGCGCGTCGATATTCGCATGGCAGAACGCCCCGCCCAGTTCATTATCCTGCAAGAAAATTATTCCTATTACCAAACCCTGCGCGAAAAGCTACAGTGGGCCGGAACACTTGTCCGCTACAGTAATAACCACCGAAATTAGAGGTTCTGCTGGGTCGAGTACCCGACTATTACGGGTTCAGGCTTAGTCCGATTGGGGAACGCTCTTTAAAGTCCACCTAAAAAGTCCACCCAATCGCGCTCGAACGGGCTGAAAGAGAACCTATGAACCTTAAATCTATTGCGCTCAGCCTTGTGCTGGGGCTATCTACGCCACTGCTGGCAGCAGACTTGTTGACTCCCCAAGCGGCGATCGCCCAAACATTCCCCACTGGAGACTATGCCAGCGACCGATGGTTTATCAGTATTTGGTTTGAGGGCGGCAGCCTGCAATACCAGGGAATCGATCGCAGCAATCAGGCAACGCTAAGACTGGCGGGCGCTGCGGTGTCTGGAGATAGCAGCCGTCGGGTTTACACCTGGCGCAATGGGGACTATCGCTATCAGGTGAGTTGGCGACCCAGCGATCCCGGCTTTATCCGGCTTCAGGTATTTCACCCCAACGGACGGGAACTGGTCAACAGCCTGCTGCAAGAAATCCCGCAATCTCCTTAGCGTCTGTCGGATTCCGAGAAAAAGTGCTGCCGTAGCCACAGATCTGGCTTAACCCAACGCTCGATAGAACTTACACAGTTGGACGATTTCTTGCGGGCTGCCAACGTGAGAAATCGTCCAAAATTCAGAAAACCCATCGCAAGTGCGTAAATCCTGGCCCAATGGCCTGTAAAAGACTTGAGGGAACCCACAAGCCTCCTCAAGTCTTGTTGCATTTATGGGTCTTCGAGCATCTTCAATACGGGGTCAGGTGACCCGCTCTTGGCAATCCAAAATCGCCAATCCAAAATCCAAAACCAAATAGCCGCTAGGCAATCAGGGCTTCTAGAAGGCTTGTGCCGACGTAGATATAAAAGCCAACAAGCACGGCCGCAGCAGGAACCAGCGCCAGGAAAAAGTGGAAGTAGTCGATCTTAGTGAGGCCAATGGCGTAGCTCACGACATCCTGACCCAGCAGCATAATCAGTGCCATATAAAGGACGCTGTGATGCCCCTTCAGGCGGGCCACAAACGCATCCAGTTCCTCGATCTCATCTTTGCCCACCAGCCGCACTGCAACCCGGCGACCGTAGCGACGGGAAATCCAATAATTTATGCTGCACCCGATCAGCGACGCGATGAAGCTCAGCACAAAGGCAGTTTCTTTGCCAAACAGCGCTCCACCCGCAATAAAGATGGAACTGCCGCTGAGCGGGGCAGCAATCAAGCTCGCCGCACAGACGACCGTGAACAGGAGTGGGGCCCAGGGGCCGGCGCGTTCGACCCAGAGGTGGGCATTTTCTAGCCCGATGAGCTTGAAGGCAAACGCCATGACGGCATAGGCGATCGCCAGCGAAAGCAGCGCCACCAGCAGCTTTTTCAGCCTGGGCGAAAGTTTCATGGGTCAAACGGCTCCAGAGGCTTAGCGTCTCGAACCTCTTCACCGTACTTAACAATTCCCGCCAGCGTCAACAGGCTTGAGGGAGAAACAGCAATAACGCTGAGGTCGCCCCGCTAATCCCTAGCACCCTCGAAGCGCGATCGCCGATGCGCTGCAATTTTTTCATTCACCGCTTCGATCTCAGCTTCAATCTCGGCCTCCAGTTCCGCCGCCAGCGAGGTCGCGGCCTTTTCCACCGCCGCGGGCTGAAACTTCGCCGCCAGCACCTCACGCTGGTTGATCAGGTAAATACTCACGAGCGTCAGCCCTACACCGACCCACTGTACCGGATTCAGCACCTCAGACAGGAACAAGTTGCCGAATAGCAGCGCGAAAACAGGCGTGAGAAACGTCAGAGAACTGAGGCTAGTCAGGTTGCCGCTGGCTGCGAAGTAGAAGAACAGTCCATAGGCGATCGCACTGCCAAAAATCGTGGAATAGCTCATCGCCATCCAGTCCGTCCAGCCAAGCTGCTGCCACTGGTTCGTTTCTCCCAGCGCCGACAGCGCAAACAGCGGAAGGCCACCCAGCACCATGTGCCAGCCCGTCGCCGCCACCGGGTCGGCATAGCGCGACACATAGCCCATCATCACCGTGCCCACCGCCATCGACAGCGCCGCCATCAGCATCAGCCATTGCCCGTTTTGAAACAGGTCGTGCAGCAGGCTTGCGCCCAGATCTGGGGAAAAATTGCCGTGCAGCGCCGCCTGGATTACGCCCTCTGGCAACCCCAGCAGGCTAATCCCCACCACGCCAAACAGCAGCCCCAGCCAGCCAAAGCCCCCCACCCGCTCGCCAAAAAGGAACCGCGCCATCAGCGCCACCGCCAAGGGCTGAGAGTCAATCATCACCGACCCCAGACCCGCGCCCGTCCGCACCAGTCCCTCAGCCAAAAAACCCTGAAACAGCGCCGCATCCACCAGACCAAACAGCGCAATCCAGCCCCAGGCCTTCCACCCTTTCGGCTGCGATCGCCCCATCACTGCCGCCGCCAGCAAAATCAGCAGCCCCGCCGGTAGCACCCGAACCCCCGCCATGAACAGCGGCGTGGTTTGCGGAATCACGCCCTTCATCGCCACCATCGCCGTTCCCCACAGGAAAAATGGCGCAATCAGCAGCAGCGGCGACACAGATGCTCTCGATGGAGTAGAAGCTTGAGTCATGGGGGGCGATTTGCAGGGATTGCGTTCAGTGGTTACGTCAATTAAACCAATTGTAACCATTATGTACTTCTGTAACAAAACTGAACTGTATCGCGAGAGGCGGTTTTCAAGAGAACATTTCCTCACGTCGTCCACCTCTTCACTCTCTTATTCCCAAGACTTACGCACTTGCGATAAGCTCTTTGGGTTTTGGACAATTTCTCGCGGGCTGTACCCGCGAGAAATTGTCCAACTGTATAAGTCCTAATTCCTTCAGCCCTTTAACCCGCCTTCTCCCTGCCGGACTAGAGCGCTGGGCAGATCCCTACGCCTCAAGACTCCCGCCCTGTGAGGGATGGAAGCTTCGGGAGAAGCGCCTATTGTGAAAGTGTTCGACTGATTCATGCACTGATTCGCTCGATGAATTGCCTGCTAAACAGCACCGTGATTCGCGATCAGATGCAGAGTCAAGACGTTAAATCGCACAACGAGGTACGAAAACTATGAGTATCGAAGATCGCGTGAAGGCTACTGCGAAAAACATCGAGGGTAAAGTGCAAGAAGCCGTCGGTGAAGTGACGGGCGATCCCAAGGACAAGGTGGAAGGTCGCGCCAAGCAGGCCGAAGCCAAGGCTCGCCACACCACCGAAGACATCAAGGACGAAGTGAAGAAGGCGATTGACTAGTAGCGTCCTGCTCAGTGCCCTCTGAAAATACCCGGGTGCCCAGTCCTTCTAGTGAGGACTGGGCATTCCTTTTGGTTGATTCAAAAGCAAGAACGTCGAAAGCAAGAACTTACGGGATTAACGATTGAATTCTGCTAAGCTGCTAAGGGCATCGATTCTTAATCTCAGCCCTAGATTTGCAACTGATTGTCAGCCAAGTGTTTGCAAAGGCTTGAGCAATTTCATTGCGAGCGCAAACATATAGAGCCTAATCAGGCTGCGTACTATTCACCAGGTTTTTCCATCAACCGCTTCCAAGCAGAATCAATCGCTTGCTTGGTTCGATCACTAGCCCGATACAGGCTCTTTTGTAGGTCTTCCCATTTGTCTTGCAGGAAATCAACTGCCTCTTGCAGAGCGTTCTTATCGTGTCGCTTTGATCCAGCAAACTCATCACAGACTTTTCGGATTTTAACCCGTACTACATCGGGGTGATCGTCAGGAGAAACCAAAGATTTTAGGCGATCGCTCATGTGTTTCACCAAGTTTTTCACCTGCTGAGACTTTTCGCTCAAAAATCCCTGTAGCCCTTCCGATTCTCCCTGTAAGCGACTTTTTGCATCCTCCTTGATAAGGACATAATCAGCATCAATGACCTCCACATCCTCTGGAAATAGAACCGCTCGGCCACCAAAGGGAGCAGCAATCTCTCCACCC
Organism: Thermoleptolyngbya oregonensis NK1-22; assembly: GCF_032705245.1. Classification (GTDB taxonomy): domain Bacteria; phylum Cyanobacteriota; class Cyanobacteriia; order Elainellales; family Elainellaceae; genus Thermoleptolyngbya; species Thermoleptolyngbya sichuanensis. Next base: position 3,002,985 of record NZ_CP053540.1, on the reverse strand, counting down.
AAGACATAGGCCGCAATATCCCCGGTTTCCCAGTCAAACAAGAAATCCTCTATCCAACCCAATATGTCCGATCTAGACGGAGTTCGCACGCGCATTCCGCATAAGCGGCGCAAACTCACAGATGGCTCAACAGCATAGTCAGAATAAGTTAGGACTGCATCCGGACCGATTAGAGAAATTTGCTCCAACGGCGTGTAGCCCGCACTGCTAGCAAAATAGACTACACGCCCCTGACCGTCTACCCAAACTTCTTCAACACCGCCCAGACGGGTTGCGGTACTACCATCCATTGCAACCAAGCCAACAATCTGGCTACGACGAATAATGTTGAACATGGCTAGCACCTCCAAAATCTCATCAAGCTGACAATCGATTTAGAGGAATCAATCCTGGGAGGATCACTATCTATCAATATCAAATTCTAGATAGGGCAATCTAGAGCATTCAGGTAGGGCTTTCAGGTAAGCAGCAGTGCAAATAACCCACATAAAGCAATCCCATCAAATACGCCTGCTCCACCGATACTTAAGACTCCTGGTGTCATCTTTTCTATCTCTCGTAGGTGTAGCAAGTCAGCACCAATTAACGTTCCTAAAACCCCTCCTGCAAACGCAATGGGCTGAGGTGCTGGAGAAACTAACGTTGCAGCCAGAGAAGCAGTCAACGGAGCAACCAGAGCATTCATTTGGATGCCAATTCCAGGAACGATCTGAGCCGAAAAGTAGCTGACAATTGTCACAATTGCCGTAACCAGCAGGATCAGCAATGGATCAGATCGTGTGAACTCATAAATCGCCAATAGAGATGGAATCAAGCCACCTCCAACATTGAGTGCAACGATTGTCTTTTGCTCAATTCTTCTGAGTGGGATACCCCAAAATCGTGCTGTCCAGAGATCAGAAAAGCCTGGAATAATGGGCACGGTCGTGACTCGTTCGTATAGAGGGATATTGATCGTGCTACCCACTAACATAGAAATGAATAGGAGGAATGCAACGTTAGGAGAGAAGCCTAACTTTGCTACTGCTAGCTCTACAACATCGAGGGCGATCGCAAACCAAATGAACGGAAACAGCAATAAGAAGAGCAAGAATAGAGTAAACGTGACAGGAAGATAAATCATATTTAGTAATGCTTTAGGGCTGCTTGGTTATGGCTCAAGCTTGTTTGCTCAACGAACAGATACTCAACTTATTGACGCAGGGCACGCAGTTGCGCCTTGAGTTGAGCAATTTCAGTTGCCATATCCAACACCATCGCTGCACCCGCTAGATTGAGTCCTAAATCACGGCGCAGTCGCAAGACTCTTACAATTCTCACCAAGTCTTGTCGGTGTAACATAGTGCCTTCAGGCTCGATAATTCCTAGCGCCACGCACTTCTCAATGAGTGGAACCGAAGTTTGTGTAAAGTATGCAGCCTGCTCGAAGCTATACAGGCGATCGCCCGTCTCCGACCAAACCAGACGAGATAGACCAAAACTATGGGTCATAGGCGCACCTCCGCAATTGCGTTTCGAGGATTAAAGTGGCTCACCTGTCGCAGCTTTTCATAGCATTCTTTTTCCTGAGGGTTGAGATCCTTAGGAGAAACTACTTTCAAGCGAACTAGCAGATCTGTTCGATTGCCTTTCGGATCGCGCCACCCTTTGCCCCGCAGCCTGAGCGTTTGACCTGAGTCTACACCAGAAGGAATGGTCATCATCACCGAGCCATCTGGAGTAGGCACCTCGACTTGAGCGCCCAACACTGCTTCATCTGGACGAATCGGAATTTCACAGACCAAGTTATTGCCGTCAAACTTGTAGAAAGCATGAGGCAGCAGCTCAATGGTTAGGTACAAGTCCCCCCGCTGTTGACTAAAGGGACTAATTTGCCCCTTCCCTTTAATCCGAATGCGACTTCCAGACTTGGCACCCGGCGGAATTCGCACTGTAACCGTCTCATCTCCGATTTGTAGGCGCTTTTGCGTGCCGTGAAACGCTTCAGACAAAGTGAGGGCGATCGCCGCTTCGGTATCCTGAGCAGGCATCTCAGTAAAGCGGCTAAAGGGATCGTCTCCAAACTCGACATACTCTCGAAATCCCTCAGGCCCCGTTGTGGTGCGGTAAGTATAAACCCGCCGCCCAGTTCCACCGCTTCGCCCAAAGCGACCTAGCAATTCGTCAATAAAATCATCAAAGCTGCCGTATTGACCAAAGTCCGTTTCTTCAAAACCTGACCCACCCGGCGGCGGCGCACCTGCCATCGCCTGCTTCCAGTACTGTCCAAACTGGTCATATTTTTGGCGCTTCTCTGGATCAGACAGCACCTCATGAGCTTCATTAATTTCCTTAAAGCGAGCCTCTGCCTCTGGATCGTCTGGATTTAAGTCAGGATGATACTTACGCGCTAGTTTTCGGTAGGCCTTTTTGATTTCCTCGGGAGTAGCAGTTTTGCTAACTCCGAGAATTTCGTAGTAGTCCTTGAAATCGGCTGTAGCCATTGGCACCTCTGACGAAGGGGATACGATGAGGGGATACAGGTAACAAAATCAACCTAATTTTCTCTGCAACCTAAATTAGGTAATGGTGTCTCAGCCTCATCTCGCTCAATCCCTAGCTCGTTCCTGAGTCTTTCTGATCATTGTCGGCTTTGCGCTTTGAAAAAATGCCCTTATCATCCCGCTCAAACAACTGTTTAATCCGCTCCCAAGCTTTCATCAAGGCGTTACTTTTCTCGGAGGACTCGCTAAGCGTTTGATTATAGGTTTCTAAAAAAGTCTGCTGAGCTTCCGTTGACAAATCTGCCCGTATTTCTGGCGAAATTTGGTCACTTCCCGTCATTTCTCCGTCCGATTCCTGTGGAATTTGCATCTCCGTGATGGCCACTTCTTCGCCTCCCGCACTTTGCAAGAGCAAAAAAGTCTCACCAGACTTTTCATCAGGAACCTCTACAACGAGCAAAAATTCGCCCGCTTGCACCCGCGTTTGATAAATTGCAGCTTTATCTTGGGGCATCCCTAGCGACATTAAGGCAGACCCCAAGCCCGCTCCCAAGGCTCCGTACAACGCACCACTCGTTGCACCCAGCAGTGCAGCAGCAAGTGGCCCAGCCGCCACCACTGCCCCTAGAAAAGGAATGAACAACACCCCTACACCTGTGAGCAAACTCAAGACAGAACCAAACAGCGAACCGTAGAAGGCTCCACTGGCTAATCCATCCAAAATCACGTCTTTTTTGGTTAGGAATCCAGTGATTCGAGCTTCGGATTGAAAATTACGTCCCACAATTGAAATACGCTCTTTGGGGACACCCCGATTCAGCAAGCGCTGGACAGCATCTTGCAGCTTTACCTGATCTTTAAACGCAGCAGATACACATTTCGCCGGAGGCTTGGCAAAGGCAGATGTCATAAACTTTCTCCTCGAGTACCTCAAGTATGTATTGAGCAGTGGCTAACGCTCTTAGCTTATGTTTGCTTGCCCTCTAGCTGGCTGTTAATTCATACATGCAGTGCTAAATAGTTTCAAAAGTTCACATCACTTGGATAGCGGATGCAATCCGTATTGATAATATCTCTCACCTGCCTGTTTTGGCTATTAGGGGGGTATCCAGAAAACCAAACCTATCGGGCTTACGCAGTTGGACATCTCCTCGGGAATACCGCCAGAGGAAAAGCATCCAAAATCTAACAAGTTTATCGCAAGTGCGTAAATCTGGTGCTTTGCTGCCATGTGCAGGCGTACAGCGTCATGCTCACTCAACTCTATAACTTTCGAGTCAAGCTCGAAAGTGACGCTTAAGCACCTGCTACACGCCATACGATTCGACGCTCAGAAATTTCCTGCTGGAGGCGGGCGTGCTGCTGCTGGCTCTCTTGCAAGATTCGCCGCTGCACCGCCAGTTGGGTTTCCAGCTTGGACTGATATTGCAGTAGCTCTGCCAGCCTCACCTTGTTGGCCTGCATGGCTTGGTGGATGGGGGCGATCGCCCGCTGACGAGCGCTGAGCAGGTTTACCTGATGCGCCAGTCCAAACGCCTGTTCAATTTGCGAGAGCGCGGGCGGCAGTGTTTCTGAGTCTGCGGCCAGGTCTGGAAATTGCGTCAGGAGGAATTGGTTGAGGGCGATCGCCACTTGTTGATTCAGTTGCCCGCTGAGCATCTGGTGGCGCTGGTAAAGGGCAGATAGGGTTTGGCTATCGGGCTGCGCTTGGGCAAGCTGCGTAGCAATGTGCCCTTCGGTCTGGTGCAGGTCTTGCAGCAATGCTGGATAGTCTGTCTGCTGCTGCAAAATGCTTTGGGCACTGGTGATAGGAAGCTGGGTCTGAAGCATCTGATATCGCTCTTGCGCCAGCTTTAGCTCCTGCTCAGTCTGCGTCAGATAGCGGGTGAATTCTGCGGTGCGGCGGGTGAGGGTGTCGGCGCGATGGCGGAGGTTCTGGGCATCGGGGCGGGTCTGAAACTGGGCGATCGCTTGCTCCAGCCGCGCCACCTGCCCAGTCGCCTCGGTCAAATCTGTCTTTGCCTGCTCCAGCGCGTAGCACGCATCTAGCCGACAGCGATCGCCATAGTCCACATAGGTTTGAGCCAACTGCCGCGATACTATCTGTGCCACACGCTCACTGCGATGGCGGTATCGCACTTCCAGTCGCCCATCCGCCAGCGGCACAATTTCCAGATTTTGCGCCAACGCTGCCGGACTCAGATTGATGTTATACGCCCGCAAGTCGCGCACCGCAGGCAGCAACACCTGATGACTCCGCAACACCTGAATCAGCGTCGCCTGATCCACCTCTGGACGAATTTCAGTCGTGGTTGTGGCTGTACTGATAGTCTGCGATCGCTGCGCGATAGGAACCAGGTCAAAGGTGCTTTTATATAGCGGCGGCGTATGGCTTTGGTAAAGCGTGGTGCCCACAGTAGCGGCGATCGCCACACCCACTGCCACACCGACTCGATGCGGAAGGACAGCGGGAACTGGGGGATGATAGAGAGGGCGATCGCCATTAACCCACTGCTGCGAAAGGCTCTCCCCCTCCGCCCGCGCCGCACGCCGCACCTGAAGCGCAGGTTCCGGCGGAACGAAGACGTGCCGACCCGCAACGGGCTGAAGCGTAAGCGTAAGGGTAGCTGCCTGGGTCATAGCGTGTTGGTTACAAAGCTGAACAGACGCGGAGGGAAGGGGGCGATCGCCGTACTCAATTAATCCGCCCAAAGCTCAACGAATCAGGAAATTCGCGTTCTGAAGATTCAGCTTAGGCAGCCTAGCAAGCCTTTATTTCACGCACTCAGTGTTCGGAAGCCCCCACTATTGCATAGATTTCCATCAATTGTCGATAGTTTGCGTCGGCTGTGTACTTCGCCTCAAATTCAGCACGAGCTTCCTGGCGCATATTTGCTAGCTCGTTAGGATGGGCGATCGCATTTGGGGCAATGATTGAGATGCAGGAAGATCAGAATGCGGATAGCGAACCAACGTGGGACATGGTAGTTTGAACCTCAAAGAGAGACGAGTTTCTTACTGTTCAAGACTGTTCAGAATCATGCAATGTCTTTGGAGTTTGTCCATTCAGCATAAAAGAACCGCTGAGCCGAAAGAAAAGCCCAGCAGTTCAAGTTAGAGCAATCTATTTAAACGATGCCTACAACGCCTACACAGTAGAATCGTTGTCTTGATCGTTCTGCTCTTTCCTCTTTTTCAGAGCTGCAAGCCCCATGCCAACGAGTCCAGGCAGCATCGCCGGAGTAGGCACTTGATAGAACACATCTATATGAGACAGTGCTGCCGGATTTGGGCTGTTTCCAGCAAGTAGGTCTGCGGTAGACCAGTTAAAGCTGATGTTGTTTAAGTACGTGCCCTTAGGAATGAAGTAAAGAGCATATCGAGGCCCCGCTTTCAGCCCAATGACTAAGTTGGTATATGCCGAGCCGATGTTACTAAACGAAAATGTTCCTGATGTCGTTCCAAGACCGGTGAGGGTCAGTCCAAGGGGGTTAGGACTAAACGAATTTTAATTCTCTCTCTTTACATAAAACTTCCAGTCATTGATATCACCAAATAGGTTGTCGTCATTCAGCGCGGTTAAAACTTCTGATGACTGAGGATTAGCGTTGTTTTGTGGAGCACCGTAAACACCAGCGCACTGAGTTGCAAAGCTCACTCTACTGGTATTACACGTAGCAGGATTGGGTGTGAGGGAAACTGCATGGGCAGAGAAGGCTGTTATTGTGCTGATGCTCACTGTTGCGAGGGCAACGGCCGAACCTGTAGCCAATGAACGAATCATGTTAAAATTCTCCCAAGAATTTGTATTCTGTGGATGCACGAACTCTAGCTTCACCGTGCTGGAATCCTCTCGCCTCTTAGCGATTCAACGGTGGTGAGTCTTACTCTAGAGTTGCTAAGTATCCCTTAATTCTGTTGATGTGACTTATTCCCCAGTTTCTAAACGCTCTTTAGAAAATAGGAAGCTGCTAAGCCATCTCTGGACGATGCACTAATCGACAAAGCTATGTAGCGATAGATTTTATCCCTGTCGTGTGTAGTTAGCGTAGTTGTGCAGCAGCATCATTATCAAACGAATTTCCTTTTTGTTCAACGCTATTTCCGTAGATTTACAGAAGCTTCAAAGATGTTAGCATTTAGACCATTAAGCAACCTTACATAGAGCGTCAGTCGTCTGCTATGTGTTGAGCGAATATCTCAATTTGACTCGCACAGGTGTTGTCTTTTGCAGCTTCTCTAACTGATACTCGTTCCACCGCAGACCGATCAAACAAGCGACCGTCAGCATGTATCCGGGTTCCTGCATCTGCGTGAAGATAAACCCGTGAATCAAAACTGTAAGCATTAGCACTCTGGAGGCATCGTCTACACAGAGGTGTCGCCATACCACCATTGCCAGATAGAGATAGGCTAGTAGGCCGATAAAGCCAAAGTCGCCCCAAAGCGCAGACCAACCCCAAAATGGCGAAAAGAAGCTGCTGCGATCGCCCAACCAACTATTGGCAACGGCCGCCCAAACAGCATCGCTTACGGGGGAAGTTGTAGAGCCCAGGGGCGAAAGCAAACTGCTGTAATCTTTGAGCATCCAGCCTCCAAGACGATCTACTGTATGTCCTGGCCCTAGCCCTAGAAGCCAGTTTAGAGGAGTTTGAAAATGCTCGATCATGATCCGGATACCCGCTGTTTTTAAGAGCGTTGCATCTCCATCGGGGCCATAAAGACTTAAATCGGCCCACGTTTTAAATGCGCCGAGAAAGGGAAAGGTATTTACACACCAGATAAAGGCATATAGAAACAAGGCAAGCCCAATGGTGTATAAAAACAACCTTCTGATATCCACCAAATTAATGAACACCATCAAAGCATAAGCAAGGACTAGGACAACGATCACCTGTTTTGCATCAGAGATGATAATGTGAATGAGGCTGAGGCTGGCGATCGCAATCCGAATCCACATCGGAGCCTTAAACAAGTGGGAAAAGGTGTATAAGCTCAAACTTGCAGACACCGAAGCCCCGACGACATGTCCTGAACCTGAAAAATAAAATACGCCCTGCACCGAATCACCGAAATGACCTAATACCACGAACTGAAACAGCGCCAGAATTAGATGAAAAATTAAAAACCCTAAAATCCAAAATCTAAACTCTTTAACCTGTCCAGGAGAAGAAGAAAGCTTCACCGCTGACACTAGAAACATAAATGGTTCAGCCCAAAGCAAAAAACTAACTAAAATATTAATCACTCCGACACCATTCAAGAAACCACTGGCAAACCCAATGATGGCAAATAGATAAAGGCCAATCAGCATCTCAGCATGCATGAGAGCATATTGAGCTTTGATTTTCCGACTGGTGATTAAAAATATGCCTACAATGAGGGGAACTATTGCAAAGTGTACAAAGTTAACGGCTGACGGAGCGCCCCAATTATCTAAGATCCGTGGAAAGAAAACGGTGGCAAAGGCGATCGCTAGTAGAGTCGAAACACGAATAGTTTTGAACCCATTCAAAAAATTCATATCTAATATCGTCTAAGTTTCAAAACGCGATCGCCAACTTAAAATGTCCTGAATACATGGGAAACTAAGAGATAAAATCTGATGTTGTTTTTTTGGAAAGCTGGGCATAGATAGTCATGATTCGCTGATAGTGATGCTCAACGTCATAGTAGTTTTCAAACTCCTTTCTTGCCTCAAGCCTCATCTGGGCAGCCAGTTCGGGGTGATTTACGAGCTTGAGAACAGCGTTCACCAAATCATCTATGTTTCCTGGCTGAAAATGCAGTCCGGTTCGTCCTGACTCTACTAGTTCGGCGATCGCCCCAATGTTAGACGCAATCACAGGCGTACCCTTGGCAAACGCCTCTACTGCTACTCGTCCAAAGGTTTCATACCACTGGGAGGGAAAGATCAAACAGGTGGCCTCCCCAATGAGGTTATATACCTCATGAACAGGCTTACGACCCAGCCATTCCACCTGCGCTAATCGGTCTGCCGCCGCTTTTACTTGGGGCGCTAAAGGGCCATCCCCAATGATTTTAAGGGGAATAGTTTGATCCAGGCGTTCCCAGGCCGCCAGCAACGTATCCAGCCCCTTTTCAACCGAAAGCCGACCCACATACAGCGCATATCCACCTTTCCCCGATCCAATACCCGGATCAGGATGAATAAAATGAGGTTTCACAACGATTTTCTCAGCAGGTATACCTCCCGTGATGAAAACCTGGCGAGCAAACTCTGTCAAGGCAATGTACCGATCAACGGTCTTGATCCAGGTCTGCATCAGGTTGTGTATGCTCAGCATGGTGGCGACTCCAGCACTCGCCAAGGGGCTGTTGCGATAACATCGATGCTGTACCCCAGGATAGGGAATTGGTTTGCCTAAGCAGTCTGTACAGACCTGACCATCGCGGTAAAAGAGCGCATTAGGACACAGCAAGCGATAGTTGTGTAGGGTTTGCACAACAGGTACACCTGCATGGTGTGCCGCATGATAGACCGATGGAGAGATCAGGGGAAAGAAATTTTGGACATGCACCACGTCATAGGCGTGAGTCTCTAGCAACTTCTGAATCGAGCGATAGGCAGAGCGTGACCAAATCGTTTGGAGAACGAGCTGGCTTGCCTTTAATTCTGATAGGCGATCGTTGGTTTCCTCATAGACATCAACGATATGACCTCTTTGACGCAAAAGCTGTACATCCGCCTCAAAACATTCATCTTCGCCGCCCCGAATCTGGTAGCGATTGTGAACCATCAAGATACGCACGACACTTTCTCCACCTGCATCGCCAAGCTTTCATAGAGATGGGCTAACTCATTCCCTTTCGATTCCCAACTATGGAAGCTTTGGACCAGTCGTTTGCCTGCATCTCCCATTCGCTGGCGTAGATCACCATCATGGGCCAGCTGCCGCATCCCGTCCGCCAGGTCGTGAATCGACTGTTCCGGGGTCATCGCAGATACCTTAAAGCCAGTATCCTTGGTCACTTGCACTGCAGGTCCTCCCAAATCGAGACAAAGAACGGGTCTACCGGCTGCCATTGCCTCTAAGCAAACCCATCCTCCCGAATCATGCAAACTAGGATGAACCAATACATGGCATTGACCTAGTTTTTCCAACACCTGTTCACGCGGAAGCCTTCCCAAAAACGTCACCTGCGATTCAATCTTTAAATCCTGGGCGAGCTGTTGAAGCTGATCCCATTCTGGCCCATCCCCACAAATCCAATATTCAGCATTGGGTAAATCCGCTTCCGCAAAGGCGCGCAGTCCTAGGTAGAAGCCTTTCCAGTGCAGGAGTCGCCCCATACTAATAAAGCGAACTGGAGCATTCGCAGGCTGTCCCAATTGCGAAAGGCGATCGATTTCATCGCTGGACAGCCCTGATTCCGTGGCAATTTCAACGTCCATTGCGCCCATTGCGTAGAGTCGCCGAGCGGTATCGTGGGTTGTGGCACGGATAACGGCACTGCGTCGAATTGTGAGGCGAACAAAGGGATCAAGCTCTCCGACCGTACGAACGCACAGTCTGGCGAGTTCATAGGCTTTGGCGCGCAGGCTAAAGTCTTTCCAGAAAGATCGAGGGGCGGATTCGCCACCCCCCACCGGCCCCCACACGAGCGGAATCGGCAGGAGGGACAGAAAGCAGGGGCTAGAATATTTCACAAACGTGACATGATGCGCCACGTCGAAACCAATGTCACGATGGAGACGCTGTGCGACAAAATAGGCTTGAATTTGCCATAGGTAATAGTGGATCTGCATTGCGCCCGATTGTCCCCAGCGCATACTGTCTTGCCAGAAGGGAAGCGTGAAATAGACAATGTGGAGGTTGGGAACCGGGTTCTGCGAAAGTTCCGCTTCAATTGCGTCTTTGCTTTCATCCGGGCGGGTCAACACCCAAACGTTATGGTGTTTGGCGATCGCCCGTGCCATATTCCAGCCCACCCCTGGCTCAGAGCCGCGATTGGGTTCGCAGGAGTAGGCAGAAATCAAAACGTTAAGTCGTTTCATACGCTACTCCTCATCGAGAACCGATCGGGTTTGAACCAAAACTCGAGCTGTAGTTTGCTATACTGCCAGATCCACGCCATCAGTTTTGCCAGAAATAGAGGCAGTCCTGCCAAGAAACCGTATCGCTCAATGAACACAAAGAATCGAGTGGGAAGCCGATAGGGAGATTTTTTGTCCCAGAAGAGCGCCGTTAGAATTTGAGCGGGGGTTTGTCCCGGACGGAAGTAGTCTTTGAAGTGGAGGCGGGCATGCACTGGGCCGAATAGAACGAGCGGCAAGTCCCCAATTAAATAGGCTTTGAATCCGGCTCTGGTTGCCCGTAAGGTATACATATCATCACCAGAATAGTGGGGAAATCGCTGCGTATCGGGCAAACCCACATGCGAGATGACCGTGGCAGGCATCCCAACACACCAGCCAGACATACCGTTGACTTCCAGACACTCGCCGGGCTTTGCGGCGCAGCCTTGTCGATTTTGAAACCCGTTGTGCTGAATGGTGGCCTCATCGAGTTCTCCGGCATAGCAGGTCGGTGCCGCCAGGGTATTGGGATGAGTTTGCATAAAATCAACTAAGCTGGGAAGCGTGCCGGGCAAAGGCATGCAGTCATCATTCATCCAGATGATATACTTCGCTCCCTGGCGGTAGGCATATTCCATGCCCATCGCTGTGCCGCCGGTCCACCAGAGGGTGCCATCTCCCTGCAAGATCACGACCTCTGGATAGGCCGCCTGAACAGCATCGGCAGTTCCGTCGGTTGATCCATCATCCACGATTACCACTTGATATCGTTGTAAATCACCGTTAGTCTGCAAATGCTGAAGGCAATTCAGGGTGGTGACTTTGCGATTGTGAACGGGAATCACAATATACGCCAAGGGACGTTCAGTCATAGCAAGGTTTACTGCTCAGCAGCTTGGCAGAAGAGGTCATAAAGTTCATAGGCACGAGTCCGCATCTGGATCAAGCGATCGCCCCTCGATTCGCTATAGAATTGCTCCCGAAGCTGGTCTTTGATGCGTTTCCGTTCTTCAGAGGGAAACCCAACATTCGGCTCGCGTTGGCCTTTGGCAGCCCAGCCCTCTTCTTGCAGCTCAAAGCAGCGCTTCACGTTTGCTTCAGTATGCTCAAATTCAGCGAACGAACTGCCAAACCGTTGATTCACGCGACGAATCACCTGACCAAAGTCAGTGGTAACCTGCTGAAACGTAGACACAACCATCTGATCTTTGAGGTCTAAAATCCCTTCATGAAAATCGAGATAGCTCTGCAAGGCTTGGCGAACCAGCAAGAACGGAGAGAGGATGACGTAGGATAAAACAGCTTCTTCTGGATCTCGCACTGTTACTAAGGTGGGAAGGTTGTATTGAATTCCGGTTCGCACTTGGGCGGCGGCGTGGAGATGGTGAGCCACTCGGATAGGTCGTTGCTGCGCCATCTTGAACGCGGTCACGGCAAAAGAGTTCCCAGAACGAGGATAGGCCTCAATGACGATTTCAGTCTCTCGGCTTACCACTTCTGGATCATAGAAGTGTCCGGGTTGATGTTTGCTGCGGGCTAAGGGTAGATAGAGCGCAGGATATTTCGCAATCTGACGACGCACTTCATGACGAGCGCGGGATAGTTTACTCGGGAAGGAATAGAGGTTGGATTGGGCGGTTTGTGTAGAGGTGCAATCAGGTGCTTCAGTGGATTGGGTTTTCATGGTGGTTTGGTTACACAACTGGATATACAAAACTCATCGACTGAGTGCTTTAGCGTATCAACACGTCCCAGCGCTGTGTGGGACTGGCGATCGCCCATCCATCTAGTCCAAATGCATAATCAACCAACGCGCAAAATGATGGATGAGTCGTTGCCCCTCTTGTTCTAGATACAGACGAAAAAAGCAGAATCAGCAATGTTTCAAGCCAGCCTACAGAAATGCCGATTAGACATAAACTTTCTGGGGTTGCATGCCAATGTCATGCTCAAGGATGTGTTGAATGGCATCTAAATCAACTGAAAAGTTGCTGTCTCGATGGGTTTCCGCACCACACCAATAGTGATACTGATGGGAACGGCTTTCGCAAAGGAAATAAAAGTACGGGACGACATAGGGCGTGGGAAATAGCTCTAGGACGGTGGTATGTGGCGAAAAGATGAGGTTTGATAATCCTGCCCCATGCGCCGCAACAATATACTCGCAGTCGTAGAACAGTTCAATCTGCTCGGCAAAAGATAGATTTTCGAGATAATATCGCTGAAACCCATAGGGCGCGAGGAGTTCAAACAAGGCATCCTCGTTGAGGATAAACCGAGAGCGAGTCTTTTTGTGGGGTTTCACGGCGCGACTAATAAAGATGCGTTGATTCTTCTTGGAGGGGCGCTGGGGCGCAACAGTCTGATCTAGCAGGGTTAAATATTCCTGAGGGAGATAAGCGGCGTAGTCTTGGGTGAGAAACGAGGGAAAGATGAGCGTTTCGATGCGATAATTTCTGTTTCGGTCCACAGGATAAAGTTTGACGTTGGGCGGCAGAATGGACTGAAGTAGATGTTGCTCAACGTCTTTAAGCGGATCGACGTAGAGAAGGTTAATTTCGGGAATCCGTTGATAGTCGGGATGATGCAGTAGAAACAGTCGGGGAATGTTATCGATTAAAGTATGGTAGAAATTTCGTTCTTCAAAGGAGCGAAAAACAGTACAAATGCCAGCCACAGGTTCGGTTTTACGAAAATGGACAGAGATATCAAACCGATGCCTGGGAATTTTGACGGTGCTAATAGAGTCTTTGAGAACGCAAAAGGGATTGAGGAGAATCGTGTTGTACTGGCTGCAATAAATAATGTTTTCGAGCGTGGCGGTGTAGATCTTGGAAGAGGTGTAGGTTGTTTTTTGGAGATGCCGAGCGTCTGACCAGAAGACCATATTTTTGGGAATATGCGTCGGTATGGCTCGTTCAGAAAATGAAGAGAGGGTAAGCAGATAAGGGCTATTCTGTGAGGTTAAAGAAACTCGACGAATCAGCGCTGCACCCAGGAGCTTTCGAGCAACTCTGCCAAGCTTATCGATAGATTGAAATGGTATGGCTTGGATCATAGATATTAGCCCCATCAAAAATCATGTGTTGATTAGTTATTAGGTTGCTTCTTGATATTGACCTGAAGGTAAAAACTTAAACACAACCTTTAAAGGCTTCTTGAGTCCGTGAAGTAAGCGATTAGGCTTTGGTAAAATAACAGGCAAAATGGCGCGATCGTAGTCTCGATCGACAATCAGATAGGGATTCTCCTTCAGAGGGAAAGAAAGGTCATACATGCGCTGGTTTTCCAATCCTTTACGAGCCTTAACTGTATGCGTTGCATCTTGATGTCCAAACCCCAAATTAATAACTAGATTTCTAGAAGGAACAACACAAAGGCCTGACTGAACAAACCGTGCAAAATCCCACTGATAATCCCAAGCATCAATCTTGTTTTCAATGGCGGTTTTCCAATGTAGCATGCGACGGCTGAACTCGTACTGTCCTGTTAACACATCATTGAGCCTGTTTTGAATTTCTGGATTGTTCAGCAGTTTCATATCTGGATCGTAGTATTGCCAAGCTCGCTTCCATGTTGCCCACCCCCAAATACATCCGCTATATGAAAAATGATAGTCTTGGCGATCGCTTTTCCATTGATCGAGAAGGTTAGTTCCAGCGATCTGCATGACTCTATGATCATGTCGGTATTTGCGTAAAAAATGGTTGCAAAAGTAGAAAAAAGCGTCGTTAGGTATGCAATCGTCTTCTAGGATTATTGCTTCATCTACAATGCTAAACGCCCAGTTAATAGCGCTAATAGGGCCATGTTTACAGCCCAAGTTAGTTTCTGCATACTGCCGATATACTTCGCAATCCCAATCGATCTTTTCGGTAATTGCCCTAGCGTGTTGGCACTTTATAGCTTCATCAGGTTTATGGGAACGGGGAGCGTCTGCTGAAATCAGCAACTTGGAAGGCTTGATCGATCGAATGGCTTCAAAGACTTTCTGAGTTGTATCTGGTCGATTGAAGATAATGAGTAAAACTGGAGTATCCATGTCAATATTTAGTGCTGTGGAAATGCCAATCAATTGAAGAAGTCACTTTTTCAAATTCAGTGCTTTCATTGGGCACCTCGATTAATTGCCTTATTGAGAATTTCAGGAGTCTGAAACCCTTGTTTTCTCGTAGTCATTCTCAAGAGGATCTGAATTTTTCGAGGTGCCCCATTATTTCTCTTCTATAGCTATTGAGTTTGGCAAGCTTAGGCCGGATGTCTCGCCGATATATCAGAACAGTTTTAGAGCCATAGAAAGGCATGACGGGATCTAACCGAAGCTCTTGTGTCTTTCCTTCGGCAACCGCCTCTATCAACCTAATCCATCGTGTAATGATTTGATCCTTCTGAGACGCAAACCATTGAGCAACTGATATTGAGCGCTGTTGTAGTTCGCGGTATCGTAATGGATCTTCCAGTAGCCATTCAGCTCTTTCGGCTATATTTTGATGACCATTAATGACTAGCTCTGGGAAGAAGCGCATACAGTCTGACATGCCATAGTCATCGGAAGCGATAACGGGCACTCCGCAAGCCATACATTCTAGAGGCGAAGCAGGAAAAGCTTCAGTAAATCCAGTTGGATTAAGAATGGCTAAATCACATTGTTTAATAATGTCGAATTTCTCTTCACCTAGGTTCCCATGAAAAATAACTTCGCCATTCTGAATATCGTTTTCAGGAATATATTTCAAAATCTCCTTAGCATAGTCTGGAGACGCAGGAACTAGATCAAATTCTAGCTTTGAGCCATAGGTGGAAGCGGAGCCAATTACATGCAGTTTTACACCTGGAATTTGCTTTTTTAATTGATTCCAAGCTTTGGCAACTTCTACAAAGCTTTTTCCAGGAATCAATGCCCCAAGGCTAACAATGTTAATGTTTTGACAATTAGATTCTTTCTCAAGAGAAAGCTTTTCTAAACTAGAAGATCCAAAGATGTTTTGAATGTGATAAATATTTGATTTCGAAGATTTGTTTGAGTAAAACTGATATACTCCGACACAAACAATATGCTCTAGATCAACTTGATCTGTAATTTCTCTAAGATATACGTCAAACGGATGATGACTCCAACATATCAACTTATTCTTTATGTTTTTAATTAAATCGGGATCAACTTTTCTAAGCAGTGAAACACAGGATATTATTAGACTCTGTCTCTCAGGCAAACAAAATCTAAAAAAGTCTCTAGGATTTTCAAAAACCAGTTGTTGAACAAAAAAGTCTTTGATTTGTATTTTGCTTTCACTGACTAAAACAACGTCTAAATCTGGGCACAATTTAGCGATTTCTATTGCAAGCTTTATAGCAATGAATTCAGTTCCACCTACACCTGGGTTCTCTCCTTTCAAAGAGAACTCTTTAGACTGGGCAGCAGATGAAAAAACTGGAATATATATTTTGATTTCTGATTTCAGACTCATGCCAGATCCTAATTGTAACTGAATGTTGACCAATAACACCTCTAAAAAATATTTCTAAACCCTACAAGCCTAAAGTTAGAGGTGTGATTTCAGAAGTGGATTATGCATTCGATATCCATTCAACATTTGGAAATCTACTCTCCAAAGAGTATTCATAGATAGCCCTGCACTTATAATAATTATTTGCAAAAAAGCGAACTCTCTTACCTAAAAGTGCGGATGGAATAGCAATATGCAGTCGATTGGTATTAACTGTATGGAACAGATCAATATACTCTATAATCTTTCTACTGGTAAAATATGAAACTGACTCGTTATGAGTTCCATAGCAAATAGACAACGAAAGATCTATGTTATCCTTGGGAAGCTCAAAATCAGTTTTTTCACTATCCGTCCTGAAACAATTTAGTTCTTCAAATTCTTTTGTATTTAAGCGCTTCTGAAAACTTTTTACGAAGAAATCAATGTCATTAGAACTCAGATGTTTTGGCGACGGGAATTCATACTGCCTCTTGTCTTGCATCAAGGCATAATATATCTTTTTAAGACTGTTGCTGAAATAGTTTAATTGCTTTTCTTGGAAAAGTTTTTCAATATTCAGGCTAAGCCCTAAGTCATCCATCAACAAAACATTCGCTTTCAGTGCTTTAGCTTTCACATATTTGTAGGAAACTTCTTCTCTGCAAATTATCTCGACATTACTTCCAAGGCGAGCTAGTAAATCCTCATGTGTATTTATGGTGTGTGGAAGAATTACAAACTTGTAAACTAGATCATGATATTTCTCAAGAATCTTTCGAGCTGCTCCATGATAGTTGTTAACCAAATTACCTCCGCCACCGTAAAGAATAATTGCTTGTGACAGATTAGAAGGTTCTGAAGAACGAGTGTTCAACTTGTTTTGTATTGCTTGCCAGGGAAAGATTGTATAGTTTACAGCGCACTCCTTAAGTAATTGAAAGGTTGCAGCAGCAATTATAGAATCCCCGCCATTGCCTGGATTTGGATAATAATATATGGGTCTATTTAGATCGCGTAAGGAGTTAAGATACTCTTTGATGTATGTCGTCATTGCGTCTTTCTGGCTACTCCTAAGTTAAATTTCAATCGGAACTGATATTTGTACTCGTTACAAAAAATATCCTGTAAGAATCACATAAGCCTCTAGATAAGAGAAATCAATATCATGATGGTCTGTCAAGACATTCAAACAGAAATCAGCATAGTGATATTTTAAAAGTATTACTTAATTTCTTGAACCATTGTTCTAAAACTAGGACTAGTCGCTACCAGATCTTGATAATTTCCTTTTGCAGCTAGCCGTCCCTGATTGAGTTCAAAAATGACATCGCACTTCTCCACCGTGCTGAGACGATGAGCAATCAAAATCACCGTAAACTGACGGCTTAACCCATGAATTGCCGCCATAACTTCTCTCTCCGTTGCATTATCTAAAGCACTCGTTGCCTCATCAAAAATAATGACGGATGCTTGCCGATACAACGCCCGCGCAATGCCAATCCGCTGTCGTTGTCCACCCGAAAGACGCACCCCTCGCTCTCCCACATAGGTGTCATATCCTGCAGGGAGTTGAGCAATGTACTCATCAATCTGAGCTAAGCGAGCTGCCCGACGCACCTGCTCAAAATCGATATTCTCCTTAGGAATCCCAAACGCAATATTTTCCGTAATCGTTGCGTCCGTTAAAAAGATACTTTGCGGCACATGGGCAATACATTGCTGCCACTGGCGCAACCGCTCTCCCTCCAATGGCTGACCGTCTACGCATATCATTCCCTTTTGGGGTTTCAGCAATCCTAAAATTAAGTCTGCGCTGGTACTCTTACCGCTGCCCGTACTCCCCACAAACGCTACCGTAGTCTTCGCGGCGATCTTGAAACTGAGATCCTTTAAGACCCAATCTGAATCATTACCGTAGCGAAACCACACCTGATCAAACCGCAACTCCTCTTCAAGCGGCAATCCGTTACTCGGCAACCAAACCAGCATCGGATCAACCGATCGCTGCAGCGCAATTAATACCCGCTGCAACGATGCCCGCGCACTCTGCATTTGAACGATCGCACCAAACACTCCCTGTACTGTTGGCAACAATCGATTTGCCCCCAGCGCCAAACTGCCCAGCACGGGCAAAACCTGAGTAAAGTCTCCGCCGCGACCCATACTTAGCGCGAGTAAACCGATGGCAGACATCGCCAGCGCTTCAATAATGTATCGTGGCGACTGAGAAATCACCTGGTTAGAGGCAGTGGCATGACGATAGGGACTATCCGCCTCTTTGTACACCTGCTGAAAGAACTCGTGCGTTCCCCCAATCAGCACATCTCGAATACCACCAACCCCCTCTTGCACCACTTTGATCTGCTGCTGATTGGTTTCGACGAGGATTTGGCTGTTGCGGGTGAGCAACTTACGCCGCCAGCGATAGAGCACTGTGTAGGCACCGCCAAGCGCCACCGCAGAAATAGTCGCCGCCTGGGCATCAATCAGAAACAATCCGCCGACCAGAGCCAGCACGACTAAGCTGTTGGTTACAAGCGTGAGCAGCGGAATAAAGATAAAGCTGGTTAGCTTACGCGCATCAACCGTGACTAAATTAATTAAATCGTTGCTGCTGTGCTGCACATGAAAGCTATAGGGCTGCAACAATGTTTTGCTAAAAAGCTGACAGCTAATATCGCTACCCAATCCCGCCCCAAGATGCGTTTGCACATTGAGCGTCAAAAGACGGAGCGCATTTGCCACCAAGACGGCAACGACAAAGACGAGGGCAAGGATGGCAACGAGCTGTCCTGGGGTTTCAATTCGTAGGGTTTCCCAGAAGGGCTGCCATTGAGGGGAGGTTAAGATCCGCTCTGCATTGCTGAGTGCGCCCA
Organism: Thermoleptolyngbya oregonensis NK1-22; assembly: GCF_032705245.1. Taxonomy (GTDB): domain Bacteria; phylum Cyanobacteriota; class Cyanobacteriia; order Elainellales; family Elainellaceae; genus Thermoleptolyngbya; species Thermoleptolyngbya sichuanensis. The sequence continues at coordinate 2,984,096 of NZ_CP053540.1, read as the reverse complement.
AAAAGGGAAAGACTGCGCCTAGACTGATCACCTCGCTTAGGGATGAGGCCATCATCAAAATGAGCAGCAGCCCTAGCTGACGTTTCCGGCGACGGCTGAGATACCCCAATAAATGCCAGATTTCATGAATTAAACTATTGCGTCGCTTTCTATTACTCATACTCAATAACTTTCACCAATCTGGGTTCTTCGTTGCCTATAACTAGATTTGCCGTGCTTACGGAAGCGACTACCTCTATACAATCAGTGAAGATAAGGATATTTATAAATCCTGTTAAGTTACTAGCCGCATAGGCAAAGGGATTCTCAAGAGAATAGCGAATACCTGCCTGGGCTGCTAGATGAATCACATAGTCAAATTTTTGATTCCTAAATATATAGCAGGGGTCAGGAGGTCAGGTCTGAAGTCTTAGCTGCATCAAGGTTTTCAGTTTGATGCTTGTCCTAGCCATTCTGTCCCCTGCTATATCTAGAATCTCGTCTCGATTAAAAATATCAACGTGCTTAAACGTAAGATTTGGATACTCAAGAATGGTATCTAAGCGATCGCGCTTCAGTTGGACATCATAGTAGGGATTTAAGTTGTCGATTCCGTAGACATCAACTCCCTCAGCAAGGAGACGCTGTGCAAGAGCATGACCAATGAAGCCAGCAATTCCAGTAACAAGAATATTCATGGAGCTATGCTATGCCGACGAATTGAGAACTCGAACTTCGATGAAAAATTAACAGATTGACTGAGGTAAAGAGAGGTATTAATGAATATGCTCATGGTGAACATTGCATTGAATAAGCTCTGGGTAGATAGCAATCAAGAGAGATAAACTAATAAGGTGACGACTGTAACCAGACTGGAACAACATAGAGGGGTTCGAAGAGCTATTTAATTGTAAGTTTCAGAGTGCCTTAAATTGTCACTTCGGGAGAGTCGTGGAACATTCAAAGATTAATGGCGATCGCCCTATCCTGATTTGCAATCTATCTATGACCTTAGGACATCGATTTTTAGATTCCTGTCAATCTAATCAGTGCAGCACAATCTTAGCCATGGCTCATCAACAAGTTCACTCAGGGTTAATCAAAATCCGGAATAATCCAGGAGTTTTACGGAACCCTCTCGATTCTCTGGATCAATGCTTATTACGGAGAATAAATTTAAATGCCTTTCAAGCCCGACTGCATCGCTAGTCCAGCTTCCAAACAAAATTTCGGCTGAGCTTCTGGTGTGACATTGGCCTCCAAATAGCTTTTCAGAGTGGCGATTACTTTGGAAACACTCTCGTCCAGTGTTTCTAGATGAGTCTGGCAATCTACTTCAGGAGCCAATGGTGGCTCATAGGGATCATCAATGCCAGTAAAGTTCTTGATTTCTCCGGCTCTTGCTCGTTTATACAAACCCTTAACATCTCGTGCTTCACACGCGGCAAGTGGGGCGCTTACATAAACTTCTATAAAGTTGCCAATTCGCTCCCGCACTTCCTCTCGCACTGCACGGTAGGGAGAAATCGCAGATACTAGTACAATTACTCCGTTTCGAGTCAACAATTGAGACACAAATCCGATGCGACGGATATTTTCATCACGATCTTCCTTCGAGAACCCTAATCCTTTAGTCAAATTCTCTCGCACGATGTCACCATCTAACACTTCAACTGCATATCCCTGCTGTCGCAATTGAGCTTCTACTGCCTGGCAAATAGTCGTTTTACCTGCACCGCTGAGTCCTGTAAACCAGACTGTTACGCCACGCTGTTGCATAAATCTTCTCCCGGATAAGTGGTGACTGAGTTGAGTGTTTTAAGGGCTCCAAAATGGTTTCTAGGAATGAGTCACCCTAAATACCTACCAAAGGCTTCATTGCCTTGATGAGTTCTGCTGCTACTTCAGGGCGCGAAAACTCAGGCGGGGGAAGCTCTCCACGTCTCAGCATTTCACGAACTTTTGTTCCTGATAGATGAACACGTTCTTCTGGAGTGCTAGAACTCGTCTTTGAAGTTGCCATTTGCTGGGTTCGTGTGCAGTAAAAGGCATGTTCAAACTTCATTGGCGTAATACCCAATAGCTCTGGATCAAACTCGTCAAAAATATGCTGTGCATCATAGGTGCCATAGTAATCACCAACACCTGCATGATCCCGTCCAACAATGAAGTGGGTGCAACCATAGTTTTTGCGAACGAGCGCGTGGAAAATTGCTTCACGCGGGCCAGCGTAACGCATTGCTGCAGGGAAAATTGCCAGGATGACACGATCTCTTGGAAAATATTTTTCTAGCAAGATTTCATAACAGCGCATCCGCACATCTGCAGGAATGTCATCACTTTTAGTTGCGCCGACGAGTGGATGAAGGAAAAGACCATCTACGGTTTCCAACGCGCATTTTTGAATATATTCGTGGGCACGGTGGATGGGATTACGAGTTTGGAAGCCAACGACTGTTTTCCAGCCTTTTTCGCGAAACTGAGCGCGAGAAGCCGCAGGGTCAATTTGATACGCCGGGAAGAGGGGATGCGGATTGCGCGTTAGCAGATAGACGGGGCCTGCTAAGTTTACTGCGCCCTGTTGATAAATTACTTTGACACCAGGATGCTTTTCGTCATCAGTGCGGTAGACGCAAGCTACCTCACGCGATTTGTCGTAAGTATATTTCTGCGTTAATTCGAGAACGCCTATAAACTGACCACTAGTGTCATCTAGTCGCACCAGACTTCCTTCTGTAAGTGACGCAGCAATTTCTTCTGAAACTGGGAGGGTAACAGGAATTGACCAGGGTAGCCCGTTGCTTAGATGCATTTGGCTCACAACTGAGTCATAGTCGTGCTTCTCCATAAACCCAGTTAAAGGGCTGAATCCACCGATGGCGATCATTTCTAAGTCGGAACGAGAGCGATCGTTAATGGTGATTCGCGACAGATAGCTCGCTTTTTCTAGAAATTCTTGTTTTTGATCGGAAGTTGCGATGCGATTCACCAGTCGCCCACCATGGGGAGCGATCGTATCCTTGTAATGACTCAAGGTATAACTCCTCTGCTAACGCTACAAAGTACTTCGAGGTAGAGTTAGCACCCTGGCAGACTAATACTATCTATGCTCTGGGAACATCAAAGAAAAGCCAGCTTTTCTACAAACACCTTCTTTCAAGCTACTTAAAAAAGCTTAAATGCCTACAATTCTTGATAGACTTTACGCCAGATCCATAATTCATATACATCTGTCAGATAGTTAAATTGGCTTCACCAAAGCTTGGTAGTTTTCTCGAGCACTAGTTGAACTTGTTGAAGTAAAACTATGCGTTTAATGCTTTAAGAATAGCATCATGTAACATACCGTTGCTTGCAATAATGCCCTGATTTTCTTGGAGCGATCGCCCAGTCGAGAATTGCAGAGGTCGCCCTCTCATATCTGTAACTCGTCCTCCTGCTTCCTCAACGAGGATACTACCGGCAGCATGATCCCAGATTTTCTCCCGATAGTTAGGTGATGCTGGATTGGGTAAGCGCAGGTACAGTGCAGCTTGTCCTTGGGCAATCATGCCATATTTTGCTTGACTGTCCATGCGAATGGAGGGTGCCTGAATTCCAACACTTTGAGCTAAAGCTTCCTGTTTTGAATGATCGCTATGCGCTGTTTCAACACCTTCTACAAATCGGAGTTTTTGTTGATCATTGGGATTCGCAACATGAATGGAGTGGACATCTGTTTGGTTAATTCCTCTTCGATAAGCACCTTTATTCCTGATTGCATAGAATAGGACTCCTCGGTCTCCCTCTGGATGGTCCAGTTCTAAAGGCAGGGACGGGCAAGCCAGTATGCCAAGCTTTACTTCTCCATTTTCGATAAGTGCAAGGGCGATCGCATATTGATCTCCACGCAAAAATCCTTTAGTCCCATCAATTGGATCAAGTGTCCAATAGCGTGCTTTAACTGTTTCAGAACTTCCTCTATCAATCCAATCAAGTACTGACTCGGCATCTACATCCGGCGTTACACGCTTTACAAAGCGCGTGACCTGCTGCAAACATCTAGTCATTTCAGGGCGACGTAAACTTGCAGCATCTTCTTCTGCAACGATTGCATCATTAGGAAAAGTAGAAGCAATGGTTCTACAAATCAGAGCCTGTGAGGCAAAGTCTGCAATTGTGACCGGACTGCGATCCTGTTTTTCTATACCCTGAACAAACACCTCTTTTTGCACCATTTCACACAGCTTTGCAGCAGCAACAACAGCAGCGATCGCTGTATTTTGTTCGGAAATATATTTAGAAGACTGTTCTGAAGGACAAAGCATACGATAATTCCTTAGAATGGAAAGGCTGCCGGAATGATAACAATAGAGACTACCCAAAACACCAAATTTATAGGGATGCCTACTTTCACAAAATCTGAAAACTTATAGCCTCCAGGTCCGTAAACCATAAGGTTGGTCTGATAACCAATCGGGGTCGCAAAACTAGCAGAGGCCGCCACCATAATAGCGATTACAAACGGAAGATAGTTAACCCCTAAATCTTTGGAAAGAGCAATTGCAATTGGAAATACTAGAGCAGCAGCAGCATTATTGGTCACAATTTCAGTCAGAAGAGTTGTAGTTCCATAAATAATGTTTAATGCAATCCAGGGGTTAGTACCTGCGGGTTCAAGCAGGATAGCAGCAATTGCTCCGGCTGCTCCAGTTGACTCCATTGCCTTTCCTATGCCTAATGTGGCAGCTATAACTAATAACACTGGCCATTCAATGCTAGATATCGCCTTGATAGGAGAACAGCAGCCAGTAATTAAAATCACCATTGCAGCCAGCGTAGCCGCACTCAACATATCCATCCAACCGAAAGAGGCCAGAACCACCATTACACCTAAGGCAAGAAGCGCGAATGGTGCCTTTTCATGGTTAAGTGGTGTTGAATCCGGGACTGAACTAACTAAGTAAAAGTCTTTGGACGATCGATACTGTTCTTCAAATGTAGGATTAGCTTCCAGCAATAGAACGTCACCCGCTTGTATGCAAATATCACCAATCTTTCCAGGGAGGCGATCGCCATGACGAGCAACCGCAATAACGACAGCATTATAACGAGTTCGAAAAGCGATTTCTCGAATCGTTTTTCCCGTCAAAGGGGAAACATTTGAAACTACTGCTTCGAGAAGGCAGCGACCTAAACGTGGGGTATCTAGTTTGAAAACTTGATCAGTTGCTGGATATAATCCTCGAAAACGATGCAGATCCACAATAGACTCCACCGCACCAACAAAAACCAAGCGATCTTGCTCTTGTAATACTTCTTTTGGACTCACTGCTGGCAATATTGTTTCTCCGCGTATGATTTCTGCCAGGTATAGATTTGGCAAGTGTCTCAGCCCTGCCTGCTCTACAGTCTTACCCTCTACTTGACTGTTGGCAGAAATGAGCATTTCCACTGTATACTGGCGCGGATCTGTTACCATGCCAAAAGCAGATTTCCGCTTAGGCAACAACCATTTATGCGTTAAGATTAAAAATGTAGTTCCTGCAATTGCACAGGGAAAGCCAACTCGAGAAATATCTAACAGATTTAATCCGGGATGACTGGTTTCAGAAATAAGCAGGCCATTAACCACAAGATTTGTACTTGTACCAATTAGCGTACAAACACCGCCAAAGATAGCAGCATAGCTTAGGGGAATCATCAACTTTGAAGGACTGATCTTAAGCTTGCGACACCACTCATTAACAACTGGGATGAACATTGCCACGACTGGGGTGTTATTCAGTATCGAGCTTAAACACATAACTGGCAATATCAATCGAACTAATGCCCTTTCCTGGCTTCTAGGAAGTCCTAGGATATGCTGAGTAATCCAAGATAGTGCTCCTGTTTGCTGAAGTCCAGCAACTACCACATACAAGATTGCAATAGTAATCATCCCAGGATTACTAAAACCTGATAGCGCATCTTCGGTGTCCAAAGTGCCGACAATCATTAAGATAGCTAAACCGCCTAGGAAAACAATGTGCGGGGGTAATGATGTAAATGCATTTAAAAAAAATGCATTTAGTATTACCAAGATAGTTAGTCCGGCGTGCCAATTCCAAGAATCGAAGTCTACCAAAAGTCCTGGAAGGCAAAAGCCCAAAAAAACACTGGCTCCAAGACAAAACAGACCCCAAAAAGCCCAGAATCTCTTGGGCTTCGCTCTGCTCATCCACCATTCCATCTGCCAGATTTGCAACTTCATGTTCTACTCATCGAACTGATAAGAAGCAACCATTAATTTCAGAATCGAGATGTAGCAACTAAGCTCTCAGACTTCAAGCTTTTACTGATAATTCTCAAGAAACCCTTAGGTTGCTATTTATTTTTAGATTTAGATGCACTCTAGTGGACTAGCGACTAGCTAGGCTCAACCAACTACTGGTCAGTTAAAGTCAATTCCAAATGCCATGATGTATGCAGGCGCCCTGTGGCATTAAAAGCCAGCCTAATGAAAAGAGACTGGACTATCTCTAAAGATCATATGTTCTAGATTCTGGTAAAAAACAAGCTGATTCGCGTAGATTCATGAAACTGTTATTAGTAGGTAAGGCATTGAGACTACTTCAAAGCCAAACTTCAACACCAGAATTGTCAAGTTCTACGATTAGGATTGAACACTTCTGCTCTCTTAAACATCTCGAAGGCAAGTTAACAGAATGCAACATGAACTCGAAGCCTTCTGTATCCAAGTTCATGAAGGCTTCGTGGAAATCCGGAGTATTCGGAAATTTGCTGATGCGACGTTTGGTTTATCCAGATTTTCGGAGGGTGCTTTTCGCGACGCTTTGCCGAGGGCAGATGTGCTGAGGATCTGAAGAGGATTAGGCGGTGATGAGCAGGAAATTGTGGGGCGATCGCCCGCTGCTCCAGAAAAAATCGCCCCCTGCTGTTAATCCGACTTTCCGTAAAAATCCGGGCCCGAATGCGGAAAAGCGTAAATATCTAACAGAACTCATGTCGTCTGAGCAACCGACCGATCTTGGGAATCTATCTCAACACTCGGAACGTTGTTGTCAAGCCTCCCACAGATTCTCAGCAGCCTATGAAAAGCGAACCCAACTTTCAACCCAATTCCAATCCCCAGCGCTTTGGCTGGCCCACGTCAGAACCCGTTCTGGCCAGGCTAGAGACAGTCGATCAGGCTACTATAAATAGCGCTGCGGGAGAAGAATCCTGGAATATCGGCTGGGTCTTTGCAGCGCTGCGGCGACGCGCCCCAATTATCCTGGGCGTGGCTACTGGCACTACAGCAGCCGCCGCGTTTTTGATCTTGAACCAGGCAAGCAACACGCCACCGTCTTACATCGGCAGCTTTGATTTACTCGTAGAGCCAGTTACCAGCGATGTCCAGGCCAGTCGCCAAACAACGGCTGCCCAAGTTGACGGAGTTGGCAACACAGACGTGAGTCGGCCAAGGTTAGACTACCCTACTCAAATTCGGATTCTCCGCAATCCGCAACTGATCAAGCCCCTAGTCGATCGCCTCCAGGCGCGTGATCCCAACTTGACCGATGAAGTTGCGCGGCAGATTTTGGAGCGGCGGCTTGTGGTGGAACGTCTCAGCAACCGCATCGGCAACAGAGACGAAAACACGAAAATCATCCGAGTCTCCTATCAAGATAGTGATCCAGCAGTGGTGCTGGCTGCGCTGGAAGAGCTTTCAGGTAATTACTTAAAATACGCCCTGGAGCAGCGCCAAACCAGCATTGGGCAAGCGGTAAAGTTCATTGATGACCAGCTCCCGGCATTGCAGGAGCAGGTCGATCGCCTCCAGGCGCGGCTGCAAGCTTTTCGGGAGCGCAACACACTGATTGATCCTGCTCTGGAGGGCACGCAGCTGACGCAGCAGTCGGGCACTTTGCGGCAAGAGCGACTGGCGGCAAATACCAACCTGGTCGAAGCGCGATCGCGCTATGCGGCCCTAGCTGCCAATGATCCCGTCGCCATTCTCAGCCAGGCTCCTGAATACGGCACGCTGCTAGGACTATTTCAGCAATATGAAGCAGAACTGGCCACCGAGTCTGCCCGCATGACCGACCTGAACCCCGACATGCAGTATCTCCAGGAGCGGCGCGACAACATCCAGCAGTTGATTAACCGCGAAGCACGGCGCGTGCTGGATAAAGTCGAAGACCAGATCCGTGTGCTAGAAGACCGAAACCGGGCGATCGCCCAGTCCGAGAGCCAGATCCAGCAGCAGATCCGCAATCTGCCTGCCGCCGCCAACGAATACGACGAACTCCAGCGACAGCTCAACATTGCCACTGGCATCCTCACCGAGTTTTCGGCCCGTCAAAAGGCGCTCCAAGTCGATGCTGCCCAGGAGCAAACCCCGTGGGAGTTGATCAACCCGCCGACCCTGCTGCGTAATGCGAACGGCGATCCAACCAACATCGCCAGCATTAACGTTAGCCAGTATTTGCTTCTCGCAGCATTGTTAGGGTCGCTGCTGGGCATTGGCGTGGGGCTGCTGATCGAAATCCTGGCCGATCGCTATCACGCGCCGGATGAACTGAAGTCCGGGGCGAGGCTGCCTGTGCTGGGGCAGATTCCGCTCCAGCCGATGCCAATTTTCACGGCTGACCAGCAGCTCTCGCCGTTGTTTCTGGAGTCGTTCCAGTCCTTGCTGACGCGGGTGAATTTGCTGAGTGCGTCGCAACCGCTGCGATCGCTCGCCATTAGCTCTGCCACGCCGGAGGAAGGCAAATCTACCGTGGCGCTGTATCTGGCGCAGGCGGCGGCCTCGCTGGGGCAGCGGGTGCTGCTAGTGGATGCAGATTTGCGGCGGCCGACGCTGCACGAGCGACTGAGCCTGCCGAATGATCTGGGTTTGACAGATTTGCTGAGCGATAACGATGTGTCGCTAAAGCAGGTGATCCGACGGCGATCGCCCGACTCCTCGCTCTACGTCATCACCGCAGGCTCAATGGCTCCCAACCCCATCCGTCTGCTCACGTCGCCCCGGATGCAGGAAGTCGCCCGCCAGTGCGCTGGCCTGTTTGACCTGGTGATTTACGATACACCACCGATTCTGAACCTGGCAGATTCCAGCGTCGTCGCCGCCTACACCAACGGCACGCTGATCGTCGCCAGACTGGGTCAGGTGCAGCGCAAGCAATTGTCCGACGCGCTGGAAACCTTCCGCGTGTCGAACCTGCCGATTTTGGGCATTGTGGCGAACCGGGTGCGGGTCAACGAAAAGGTAGTCTATTCTGCTTACACGAGGGTTTAAGAGAGAAAAACGAAGAACGAAGAACGAAGAACGAAGATTGCGATTTTGGATTTGCGTTAGTGTCCTTAGTTTTTCGCCATCTCGATCCAGCAATCGCTGAAACCCTTACAGCATGGTTGCTCTTGATCGGTCATCTTGAGGGTGGCGAATAAATCGGGACACTAACCAAAACCCAAAATCTCCAACCCTGCCTACTCTGGCGGTGGCAGGGGCGCAACGGGTTCGGTCGATTTTTTCAGCGTCAAATTCAGGTCATAGCGCGTGGTGCGATCGCCCTCGATGGCGGTAGTGATGCCGAGCGATCGCATTCCCGTCAGAAAAACCTCGGTGCCATTGGGCAAATTGGGCAGCGGCAGGGGCGTGTCGCTGGTGAGCAACCGCTCAATATCAACAAAAAATTGCCCGTTTGGACTGTTCAATCGGGTCGCGGTGGCGGCAACAAAATCTGGGTCGGTGGCCAGGGGCGTTTCGGACTGGGGCAGCAGGCTGGGAAGCGTGCCCGTGCCCAGAGTCAAAAAGGCGGTGTTGTTGTTTAGCCAGCCGTGGGTTGCGTTGATCGAGCCAAAGGGCGATGCCCAGCCCACCACGGGTTGCCCACCCACCTCTGCCCGGGTAACGCGAAACCGATAGCGGCTGCCCATCACTTCGTCTAATTTGGCAAGGGAGGCCTCTGCTGCGGGGCGATCGCTCGTTTCCGCCACCCAGGCCAGCGACAGACGACGTTCGCCCGTCGCATCGGGCTGCGGCAACAGCGCCAGAGCAAATTCACCATTCATCCAGTCCACCAGATCCGTTTCCAGGTTCAGCCCAGTGGTGCTGAGCAGCCCTTCGCGGAGCATGTTGGGGTTCAGCGGATTACGGGGATTGACTACGCTGCCCTGCTGGCTATAGCCCTGCCAAAACTGCTGGAAGCTGCTGCCCGAAACCACCATCAGCGCATCGTCTGGCAATCGCTTCGGCAAATCTCCGGCATTGTTGACCACCCGATAGCGATTCTGACTGTCGGCGGGTAGCCAGTTAAAACCCCGCAGTTGCACCCCCGTTTCGGTAAGACGGGCACTGGCGACTAGACCCTGATTGTTTTGTAGGGGCGTTAGGCCCAACAGCGGCGCTGGCTGGATAGAATTCGCAGCGGCGATCGCCTTTGCCTGGGGCCCGTTGACATACAGCCGCGCAAAGGGTTCAGGCACGGCCGTTTGCGCCAGGGCCAGGGAATAATTCGGCAACTGGGTCAGCGCCTCGCCGCCCTGATAGGTGTCGATCGCCCGTTCAATCGCCGATGCCGTGTCCGACAACAGCACCAGGCGATCCTCCAGCACCGCCGCGCTGAGGGTCTGTCCTTCGGTTCCCGCGAGGGTGCGGAGGGCAATGCCCTTGTGGCTGCGAGTAGGGGCAGATGCGCCCGCCCCCAGTCGCGACAGGCTTTGCTGTGCCTTTTCGACATCCTCGATCGGCAAGATCCAGAGGGCAGGCGGTTTTTCGGTTTCCGCAGCCGGAGCCAGCAGCACCAGCGTCACCTCGTCGCCCACCCAGGGCTGAATGTCCTGAGCATAGCGATAGCCCTTGGACGTGAGCAGGCGATCGCGCCAGTTCACCAGCGCTTGATCGAGTCGGGCACGGGTCTGGGGCGTGCCAAATTCACGCAGTTGTCGCCACTGGGCCGGGCGGGTAGAAATCGACAGCGCCAGCAGCGCATCGCGGGGGGCGGCTTCCAGCCCAGCGGGTACATCGGAGACTGCGCCCGGTTTGGGCTGGCGAGAGAGCCAGTAGCCCAGCCCGCCGCCTGCAATCAGGGCGATCGCCGCCCCAGTCACCAGCCACGCCCCCGCACCGTTTCCCTTGGGCTTTTTTTGATTCATGTCTTTCTTTCCTTTCATGCCGATGCTGCCATCAGGATAGCGAGGAAGTGGGGCAATGCAGACGGCTTTCGCTCCAATCGCTTTGCTGTAGCATGGGGTTGCACGCATCGCAAAGGAGCAGGTCAAATCGTGGCGTTTGCAATCGGTCTGATGGCATTTTTCATCACGCTGGCGCTGGTGCAAGCGGTGGTCTACTTCCCGATTGCATTGGTCAACCATTTGTTCCATTGGCCCGTGTGGCTGGCGATCGCCCTCGGCGGGCTGCTGTTTGCGTGGCTGCTGGGGGAACCGTGGGACGAGCCGTTTTAGAGCCAAATCGCCACCATTCTCGACGCTCCAGTATAATTAATCCAAAACTCCATCAATAACTTCCAGCGGTAAATTCTATGGTGGCAGACTCTCTGAAATGGACAACCAGAGACCTTGAAGTCATGCCTGATGATGGGGGCTGGAAGCGCTATGAGATTGTTGATGGAGAGCTTTACGTGACCGACGCTCCACATATTCGCCATCAAGGTGCTGCCAATCGGATTAGCACACGGCTCGAAGTTTGGTCAGACGAAACAGGGTTAGGTCATGCCTACCAAACGCCCGGTCTGGTGTTTACGCCGACGGATGCGGTGATTCCCGATGTGGTGTGGGCGAGTCATCAGCGGTTGGCAGCCGGAATCGATCAGGCAGGACATTTCATCATCGCCCCAGAACTGGTCGTGGAAATTCTTTCGGAGGGGGCGCAGAATCAGCAACGAGACAAAGAATTCAAACTTAAGCTCTATTCGCTGCATGGGGTGCAGGAATATTGGATTGTGGATTGGCAGGCTCAGACGATCGCGGTGTATCGTCACAGTGAAGGAATGCTGCGTCTGGTTGGAACGTTCTCGCCGCAGGATGAACTCACTTCGCCGCTGCTACCGGGGTTTTCGCTGCGGGTTCAGGCGGTTTTTCAATAGCTTAGCCCTCACCCAGGACAGTTAGCCACCTTAACCGGGCTGAGATTGCCGCTGACGAATCGCGTCGAGCGTGCCCGCTGGAATCGCGCTGATTAGCTGGCGCGTGTAGGGCTGCTGGGGCTGGCGATAGATTTGCTCTGCCGGGCCGATTTCCTCGATGCGGCCGCGATTCATCACCATAATGCGATCGCTCATAAATTTCACCACGCTGAGGTCATGGGAAATAAAAATGTAGGTCAGCTTAAATTCGTCCTGCAATTCCTTCAGCAAATTCAGCACCTGCGCCTGCACCGACACATCCAGCGCCGAAACCGACTCATCGCACACAATAAAGCGCGGGTTTAGCGCCAAAGCGCGGGCAATGCAGATGCGCTGTCGCTGCCCACCGGAAAACTCGTGGGGATAGCGGTTGCTCCAGCGCGGGTCTAGCCCAACGCGCTCTAGCAGGTAGGCGACACGCTCCTGGCGGCTGCGGGCGTTGCCGATGTTGTGAATCTTCAGCGGCTCCAGCACGGCCGCACCAATGCTGATGCGCGGGTCGAGGGCGCTGAAGGGGTCCTGGAAAATAATCTGCATGTCGCGGCGAAGCTGCCGGAGCTGGCGCTGATCCAGGTGGGTCACGTCTTGCCCGTCAAAGACAATCCGCCCACCCATCGTGGGAATCAGCCGCAGCAGCGCCCGCGACAGGGTAGATTTACCGCAGCCCGACTCGCCCACCAGCCCCAGCGTTTCACCCGGATACACCTGAAAGGTCACGCCGTTGACCGCCAGCAGATAGCGCTGGGTTCTGCCAAACAGACCGCGCACCGGAAAGCCGACTTCCAGATTTTCCACAGACACTAAGGGCGATCGCCCCTGCAAGGTAGCCAGCCGCTCCTGGCTCTCGGCATCGGTAATCTCGTCGCTCAACTGGCGCTGGCGTTCCCGATCCATCGGCTTTTCGGTAATGGCGATCGCCCCGTCGGGCCCGGTCTCCACCTCCATAAAGTCTGCCACCGTCGGCAAAAACCGCAGGCGACGATCCGGCTGGGGACGACACGCCAGCAGCCCCCGCGTATAGGGATGCTGGGGGTTAGAAAAAATGTCCATCACCGGGCCCATCTCCATCACCCGCCCGCGATACATCACCGCCACCGAGTCGGCAATTTCGGCAATAATACCCAGGTCGTGGGTAATGAAAATAATGGACATATTGCGGCGATCGCGCAATTCTCGCAGTAAGCCCAGAATCGTCGCCTGCACCGTCACATCCAGCGCCGTCGTCGGCTCGTCGGCAATCAGCAGCACCGGATTGCAGGAAATCGCCATCGCAATCATCACCCGCTGGATTTGCCCGCCGGAGAGTTCATGTGGATAGCGGTCGAGCATCGCCTGCTTCTGACGGATCACCGCTTGCTGAATCTGGCGATCGCTCAGTTCCCGCTCCGTTACGCCCCCACGTCCCACCGTGGGCACGCGCTTCTGCCAATCTTCCACCACGCGCCGCTCCAGTTCCGCATCGCTGGGCAACAGCCGCACCTCTTGCAGCAGCCCCATCGCCCGCCGCCGCGCCTCAGCCTCGGAAATATCCGTGTGCTGTCGAATCGCCTCCACGAGTTGAAACCCACAGGTATAAACCGGGTTCAGCGAACTCATCGGCTCCTGAAAAATCATCGAAATCTTGCCGCCCCGCAGCCGTCGCCGCTGTTCCTCGCTCAGCGCCAGCAGGTTCACGGGTTCTGCCTCCGGCGACTCGCGAAACCAGATTTCGCCCGCCGTCACCCGCCCCGCGGGCCGCGGCAGCAGCCCCATCACTGCCAGCGACGTGACCGACTTCCCCGACCCCGATTCGCCCACAATGCCCAGCGTCTGTCCCGGCTTCACCTGCACCGAAATGTTGTCAACTGCGGTATTCAGCCGATCTTCGGTTTTGAACTGCACCTGCAAGTTGCGAACCTCAAGCACTGGCGCGGAATCAACGACATTTGGCATAGCGAACGATCCAAAGGATCAGTGAGTTTGCAAAGATACCTGTAATTCTAGTGATTCTAGCAGCGTCGGCAAGAAATCCCCCACGCCTCTGTCCACACCTGCGATCGCGCCTTTGTATGGATGGAAAGTTTGAGGTTTGACACCTCGCTGCTCCAAAGGGTCTAGCAGTATTTTTTGTTTTCCAGAAAATTAAACATCGTTTGAGACTTGAGCCGTAATTTGCTACGGTTTATTACAGATAAATAAACAAATGTTGGGTTTTGTTTACAAAACTCTTAGACATTTTGAGTTCCTGACCCCAACTGACCTTTTACGGATTGCTCACGGATTGCTTACGGATTGCTCCTAGTATTGGTCACGGATCGCCCAGAGTGTTTTTACTTGGTGTGTGTATTAATGTTTGTACTTGGGAACTGGGTCAGGTTGGCAGCAGTGATTTAACGCTCACTGTTCATTGACCTGTTCAGGGGCGATCGCCCATCTGCACCCCGCAGCCACACTCCGCATTAGCGTGCATCCACCAATTCCGTCAGGATAGTTCCATCAGGATAGATAGATGAACTGGACAAAGCGACCTGTATAGTAAGGTCAAGTTGAGTTTTGCTACGTCCGCCCCTTAGTCTAGATTGCTCTTGCAGGCAGGTAGTTTCATGTCATCGACCGTTGCACCCGACCAGGTTAATCGCATTGTCTGGAACCAGCACCACGACCCCTTCGAGGTACTAGGCCCCCACCAGATCACACAAGACGACAAAACGGTTTGGGTTGTTCGCGCCTATCTGCCAAATGCCGATGCAGCCTGGGTGGTGTGCCCCGAAGAGCGCACCGAGTACCCGATGGAAAGCACTCACCATCCCCACTTTTTTGAGTGCCTGCTGGATCGTGCAGAACTTTCCAACTATCAACTCCGCATCAAAGAGGGCGACCACGAGCGGGTCACCTACGATCCCTATGCCTTTCGCTCGCCACTGCTGACCGACTTCGACATCCACCTCTTTGCCGAGGGCAACCATCACCGAATCTACGAAAAACTTGGTGCCCACCTCACCGAAGTCGATGGGGTCAAGGGCGTATACTTCGCCGTCTGGGCACCCAATGCCCGAAACGTTTCCGTACTGGGTGACTTCAATTGGTGGGATGGCCGCAAGCACCAGATGCGTCGCATAGGAAACGGCATCTGGGAGCTATTCATTCCAGGACTAGGCGTGGGCACGCACTACAAATACGAAATCAAAAACCAGGAAGGGCATATTTACGAAAAGTCCGATCCCTACGGGTTCTTCCAAGAGGTGCGCCCCAAAACTGCCTCTATCGTGGCAGACCTGGAAACCTATGAATGGCAGGATCAAGATTGGATCGAAAAGCGCCGCCAGACCGATCCGCTAACCCAGCCCATCTCTGTTTACGAAGTCCACCTCGGTTCCTGGCTCCACGCCTCCTCCGCCGAACCCTATATCCGCCCTGATGGAACCGAAGAGCCGCCTGTCATTGTCGCCGACCTCAAACCGGGCGCACGCTTTCTGACCTATCGTGAACTTGCTGACAAGCTCATTCCCTACGTCAAGGAATTGGGCTTCACCCATATCGAACTACTGCCGATCGCCGAACATCCCTTTGATGGCTCCTGGGGATATCAAGTCACTGGCTATTACGCTGCGACCTCGCGCTACGGCTCTCCCCAAGACCTGATGTATTTCATCGATCAGTGCCATCAAAATGGCATCGGCGTTCTGGTAGATTGGGTTCCGGGTCATTTCCCTAAAGACGGTCACGGGCTGGCACTATTCGACGGCACGCACCTCTATGAACACGCTGACCCGCGTAAGGGCGAACACAAGGAGTGGGGCACGCTGGTCTTCAACTACTCTCGTAACGAGGTTCGCAACTTTCTCGTTGCTAATGCCCTGTTCTGGTTCGACAAGTATCATATCGACGGCATCCGGGTTGATGCGGTCGCCTCCATGCTTTATCTGGACTATCAGCGTAAGCCTGGAGAATGGGTGACTAATCAATATGGCGGTCGAGAAAACGTGGAAGCGGCAGACTTCTTGCGCCAGATGAACCACGTTATTTTTAGCTACTTCCCCGGCATCCTCAGCATTGCAGAGGAGTCAACAACCTGGCCGATGGTGTCCTGGCCAACCTACGTTGGCGGGCTTGGGTTTAACCTGAAGTGGAACATGGGCTGGATGCACGACATGTTGGACTATTTCCACATGGACCCGTGGTTCCGCCAGTTCCACCAAAACAACATCACCTTCAGCATCATGTACGCCTTCAGCGAAAACTTTATGCTGGCGTTTTCCCATGATGAGGTGGTGCATGGAAAGAGCGCCATGATCGGCAAGATGCCAGGAGATGAATGGCAAAAATATGCCAACCTGCGATGCTTATATACCTACATGTACACGCATCCGGGCAAGAAGACGCTCTTCATGAGCAACGAGTTTGGCCAGTGGAGTGAGTGGAACGTGTGGGGCGACCTGGAGTGGCATCTGCTGCAATACGAACCACACCAAAAGCTGAAGCATTTCGTCAGCAAGCTCAACGAGTTCTATAGGAGTGAGCCAGCGCTCTACACGCAAGACTTTTCCTACGACGGTTTTGAGTGGATTGATTGCAACGACAATCGCCACAGCGTTGTATCTTTCATTCGACAGAGCAAAGATCCTCAGGAATATGTGATTACGGTCTGCAACTTTACGCCCCAGCCTCACGCGCACTATCGCGTCGGTGTGCCAGAACCTGGATTCTATCGTGAGTTGTTTAATAGCGATTCGCGGGAATATGGTGGTAGCAACATGGGTAACCTGGGCGGAAAGTGGGCTGATGAGTGGTCGTTCCACGGCCGTCCTTACTCGATCGATCTTTGCCTGCCGCCGTTGGGGGTGCTGGTGCTGAAGGTCGATCGCAGCAAGACTCGCGAGATTGCGGGTTCGGAGCCTCCGGCGGAATAACCTTAGCGAATCTCCTGAGCCGGTTTTTGTGTCATTTACAGGTAGAGATTGATGGCGATCGCCCCCCACCGGGCTTTGCGTCCTGACAGTGTGCCGACAGGATTCGTGTCCATTGTCGGCGCGGGCCCAGGGCTGCCAGATTACCTGACCTTGCAGGGGCGATCGCGCTTGGAGCAGGCTGAAGCGGTTGTCTACGATGCGCTTGTTTCTCCAGAGTTGCTCGACCTTGCGCCACCAAGCTGCCAGCGTATTCACGTCGGAAAGCGCGGGGGACAACCCAGCCTCAAGCAATCAGAAATCGATCGCCTTTTGGTTGACCTGTGTCAGCAAGGGCTGCAAGTTGTTCGGCTCAAAAGCGGCGACCCGTTCATCTTTGGGCGGACTGCGTCTGAAATTCAGGCCTTGAACGCAGCAGGCTGTCACTTTGAAGTCATCCCTGGCATTTCCTCAGCCCTGGCAGGGCCCCTGCTGGCAAGCATCCCTCTCACAGACCCGGTGCTAAGCCGCAGCTTTGCCGTAGTGAGTGCCCATGAGCCAGATGCGCTCAATTGGCAAGCGCTGGCGGGGATCGATACGCTGGTCGTGCTGATGGGAACCCAGCAGCTTGCGGTCATTGTGGAGCGGTTAATTGCCAACGGGCGATCGCCCCACACCCCCATCGCCATTATTCGCTGGGCCGGGCATCCTCAGCAGCAAGTGTGGACAAGCACTCTGGAAGCGGTCGTACGACAAACCGCCCACGAAGCGCTGTCACCCGCCGTCATTACAATTGGTGAAGTTGTCGCCCTCCGCCCCTATCTCGATCCCCCGTCCTCAGCCCAAAATGGAGTTAGCTCAGTTCCCTCGTCACCTGCAATCGCGCCCGTGTCCAACTCCACCTTGCAGATAAATTCTCCAGCAGACCAGCCCATGCCGCTGCCCCTCTCCGGCAAAACAGTGATAGTAACCCGCGCCGCAGGACAATCTAGCTCCTTTACACAACTCCTGCAAGCCCAGGGCGCAACCGTGTTGGAAATGCCGACTCTGGAGATAGGCCCGCCCTCAAGCTGGGATGCCCTCGATGGGGCGATCGCCCGTCTGTCCAAGTTCCACTGGCTGATCTTGACCTCAACAAACGGGGTTGATGCCTTCTTTCAGCGCCTGTTTGCCCAAAATCAGGACTCCCGCTCCCTAAACGGAATCAAAATCGCTGTGGTTGGACAAAAAACAGCCGCCCAGCTCCAGCACTATGGCATTCAGCCCGACTTTATCCCGCCTGACTTTGTGGCCGATGCCCTAGTCGAGCATTTTCCCGAACCCCTGCAAGGGTTAAACATTCTCTTCCCCAGAGTCGAAACGGGCGGTCGAGACGTTCTCGTTCAGGCTTTTACCCACAGCGGCGCAGCAGTCGTCGAAGTCCCTGCTTACGAATCAGGCTGCGCGAAAGCCATCGCGGCAGAAGTACAACACGCCTTTCAAAACCAAAACGTCGATATCATTACGTTTGCAAGCTCGAAAACAGTACACTGCTTCAAGCAACTTTTCACCGCTTTTTGTCAAACTCTAGGCACTGATCCCAGCTTACTGTCAAGCTCTATCTGCTTGGCATCGATCGGTCCCCAAACCTCACAAGCCTGCCAAGCCGCATTTGGACGAGTGGACATAGAGGCAGAAGAGTATACTTTGGAGGGATTGACGCAAGCATTAGTCAAATGGGCAAAGAGTTCCTAAACAAGCAGGGTGACTCTATGAGCGATTGCGGCTATAGTTCTACCCGGAGTGCGCCCCCCCGCACAATTGGACTCACTGGCGGCGTTGGAATGGGAAAAACCACGATTTCAAACTATCTAGCAACAGTCCGACAACTTCCCGTACTAGATGCCGATGTATATGCACGAGAAGCAGTTGAACCTGGGTGTGCCGTACTCCATGAAATTGTGGAACGATATGGGCCAAGTATCCTCATGCCCAATGGACGACTCGATCGCGCCCGACTCGGAGAAATTATCTTCCATAGTCCGCCAGAACGTCTTTGGATCGAGCAGCGCATTCATCCCTACGTGCGAGATCGTATCACCGCAGAGCTACAGGAATTGGCACGGCGGCGAGAGGCGATCGCAGTCGTCGTCGTGCCACTCCTATTCGAAGCCCGCATGACAGATCTAGTCAACGAAATCTGGGTCGTCAACTGCCCTCGCGAACAGCAAATCGAACGACTCATGCAGCGAGACGTAGAAGGCTCCGGCAACGGCCGCCTCAGCCTAGAACAGATCCACGCTCGCATCGACAGCCAAATGCCAATCAGTCAGAAAATCAGCCACGCTAACGTCATCATTCAAAACACCTCAACCCTGGACGACTTGTTCAAACAGATCGACTGGGCACTCCAACACGCATCAGAATCATCAGCCTCTTGACGCTAGGCAGCAGATAGCGATTCATCAGAATCACTATCACTTCCATCACGCACAATATCCAAATCAATATCCAGCACTGTCATCGACAGTCCAGCCTTTGGAACATTACCGTTGCTTGAAATGTAAGGATTAGGTTCCAAATTTCCCGTACAAATAATTAAAGATCCCTTCTTCAAATACGGGAGCTTGCGCCAGGCCGCAGACCTCTCCCAAATACTTAACGACACCGTAAAAGACTCATCGCGATTTCGAGGACTACGAACGTAAAGCGTTGCCTCAGCAACCTGAGCCTTCTCTCCATTCCGCAAATCAACCGTTTTCATCTGAGCATCAGCGCCCAAATTACCACTGACGATCCATTTGTTCAAACCAACACTCGCCATAATGACGCACCCTGAGTGTGAAAAGCACTTGACAAGGCTATTATTCCCCCCAGAGCAAAAGACATAACAGGGTAATTTAAATAAACAAACCCCCCTCGGAATTAATCATCCGAGGGGGTTTCATTATCGCCCTGGCACCGAGCTATTTTTGCAGGCAGCTACCCACCAACTATCTTCGCCGCAGGTGCGTTTCACAACTCAGTTCGGGATGGATGAGCGTGGTTCCACACCGCCATAGGCACCAGGAAACTTATTGGGTTGTCTAGACTCTCCTCCACACGAGAAATCTTCTTTCCAGAAGACCCCACTAGAAGAGAGAACCCAGAAGGCTGCACAGAAAATCGTCCAGACACACACTTAAATTCAAGACACGAAACAGAGGTCAAGCCCTCGGTCTGTTAGTACTCCTCGACTTCATACATCACTGCACTTCCATCTAGAGCCTATTAACCCGTGTTCTGCGGGTGACCTTACTGGCTTTTGCCATGAGAGTACTCATCTTGAGGTGGGCTTCCCACTTAGATGCTTTCAGCGGTTATCCACTCCGCACTTGGCTACCCTGCGTCTACCGTTGGCACGATAACAGGTACACCAGCGGTGCGTTCTTCCCGGTCCTCTCGTACTAAGGAAGAATCCTCTCAATACTCTTACGCCTGCACCGGATATGGACCGAACTGTCTCACGACGTTCTGAACCCAGCTCACGTACCGCTTTAATGGGCGAACAGCCCAACCCTTGGGACGTACTACCGCCCCAGGTTGCGATGAGCCGACATCGAGGTGCCAAACCTCCCCGTCGATGTGAACTCTTGGGGGAGATCAGCCTGTTATCCCTAGAGTAACTTTTATCCGTTGAGCGACGGCCCTTCCACTCAGCGCCGTCGGATCACTAAGGCCGTGTTTCCACCCTGCTCGAGTTGTAGCTCTCGCAGTCAAGCTCTCTTCTGCCTTTACACTCTACGGCTGATTTCCAACCAGCCTGAGAGAACCTTTGCGCGCCTCCGTTACCTTTTAGGAGGCGACCGCCCCAGTCAAACTGCCCACCTGATACGGTCCCAAAGCCGGATAACGGCATTCAGTTAGAATTCTAGCTCTGACAGAGTGGTATCTCACCGTTGACTCAGCAACCCCCACAAGGATTGCTTCACAGTCTCCCACCTATCCTGCGCAGTCAAAGCCCGAACCCAATACCAGGCTACAGTAAAGCTTCATAGGGTCTTTCTGTCCAGGTGCAGGTAGTCCGTATCTTCACAGACAATCCTATTTCGCCGAGCCTCTCTCCGAGACAGCTCCCAGATCGTTACGCCTTTCGTGCGGGTCGGAACTTACCCGACAAGGAATTTCGCTACCTTAGGACCGTTATAGTTACGGCCGCCGTTCACCGGGGCTTCGGTCGCCAGCTTCGCTTGCGCTGACCGACTTCCTTAACCTTCCGGCACTGGGCAGGCGTCAGCCCCCATACATCGTCTTGCGACTTAGCGGAGACCTGTGTTTTTGGTAAACAGTCGCCTGGGACTCTTCACTGCGACCACCTCTCGGTGGCACCCCTTCTTCCGAAGTTACGGGGCCATTTTGCCGAGTTCCTTAGAGAGAGTTATCTCGCGCCCCTGAGTATTCTCAACCATCCCACCTGTGTCGGTTTAGGGTACGGGCAATATGCAGTTAACGTGTTTAGAGCTTTTCTTGGAAGCCTGACATCACACACTTCGGAGACGTATCTCCTCGTACTCACGCCTCAACTCGGAACGTTTTCGCCGCTCCTCATCGCCTCGGACGCTTGAACCAGTAACCAACCTCTGGCTGTGTTAGCCTTCTCCGTCCCTCTGCACAACTACATATCGGTACAGGAATATTAACCTGTTGTCCATCGACTACGTCCTTCGACCTCGCCTTAGGACCCGACTAACCCTCCGCGGACGAGCCTTCCGGAGGAACCCTTGGGATTTCGGGGCATTGGATTCTCACCAATGTTTGCGCTACTCAAGCCGACATTCTCACTTCTGCTTCGTCCACACCTGCTTCCGCTGATGCTTCTAACTACTACAGAACGCTCCCCTACCGATACATCGATAGATATATCCCACAGCTTCGGTACATCGCTTAGTCCCGTTCATTTTCGGCGCAGGAGCGCTTGACCAGTGAGCTATTACGCACTCTTTTAAGGGTGGCTGCTTCTAGGCAAACCTCCTGGTTGTCTATGCACTCCCACCTCCTTTGCCACTTAGCGATGATTTGGGGACCTTAGCTGGTGGTCTGGGCTGTTTCCCTCTTGACGATGGAGCTTATCCCTCACCGTCTCACTGGCAGAGTGTACACGGGGTATTCAGAGTTTGACTCGATTTGGTACCGCTCTCGCAGCCCGCACCGAATCAGTGCTTTACCCCCCCGCTATAATCTCTACCGCTGCGCCTCAACACATTTCGGGGAGAACCAGCTAGCTCCCGGTTCGATTGGCATTTCACCCCTAACCACAGCTCATCCGCTGATTTTTCAACATCAGTCGGTTCGGACCTCCACTTGGCTTTACCCAAGCTTCATCCTGGCCATGGTTAGATCACCGGGGTTCGGGTCTATAA
The DNA here is from genome assembly GCF_032705245.1 of Thermoleptolyngbya oregonensis NK1-22. Classification (GTDB taxonomy): domain Bacteria; phylum Cyanobacteriota; class Cyanobacteriia; order Elainellales; family Elainellaceae; genus Thermoleptolyngbya; species Thermoleptolyngbya sichuanensis. The sequence continues at coordinate 2,961,764 of NZ_CP053540.1, read as the reverse complement.
ACACTGACTTTCGCCCTTATCAGACTCGCTTTCGCTTTGGCTTCGCCATTCTCGGCTTAACCTGCCAGTGCCTATAAGTCGCCGGCTCATTCTTCAACAGGCACACCGTCACCCGTTTAATCGGGCTTCGATTGCTTGTAGGCTGACGGTTTCATGTTCTATTTCACTCCCCTCCCGGGGTTCTTTTCACCTTTCCCTCGCGGTACTGGTTCACTATCGGTCACACAGGAGTATTTAGCCTTTCGAGGTGGTCCTCGATGATTCAACCGGAATTCCACGTGCTCCGGCCTACTCGGGATTCAGCTAGTATCTTTAAGCTTTCGACTACAGGACTTTCACCTTCTCTGGTGCAGTATTCAGCTGCTTCGTCTAGCCGCTAGAGTCCATATCGCTGTCCCACAACCCCAGGAGTTAAAACCCCTGGTTTAGGCTCTTCCCGCTTCGCTCGCCGCTACTAAGGGAATCGAGTTTTCTTTCTCTTCCTCCAGCTACTAAGATGTTTCAATTCGCTGGGTTCGCTCTTTCCACCCTATGGATTCAGGTGGTAGTACTGGGGGTTGCCCCATTCGGAAACCCACGGATCAATGCTTGCTTCCAGCTCCCCGTGGCTTATCGCAGGTAACCGCGTCCTTCTTCGCCTCTGTGTGCCTAGGTATCCACCATCAGCCCTTTGTAGCTTGACCACTTTTTCGCTTTCGTCTTGCTTACATTGGTGTCTGTGATAGTGACAGCTTCAATCGACGGCAGGCTGTTATTCTTCCGCCAACTTTCGCTGTCTGCTACCTGACAATTTTCTATGCAGTTTTCAAGGTTCTGGCTGGTTTAATCCAGCAGGCTCTCTTGGTCTTCCTTAACCCGGTGAACAAGATAAGTTGCTGGACTAAGCTAAGTGGACTACTAAACAAGTTGCCTTCTAAACAAGCTGACTAGCTATCGCTTCATGAGGATTCAAGATTCCTCAGTGGAGGTTAGCGGACTCGAACCGCTGACATCCTGCTTGCAAAGCAGGCGCTCTACCAACTGAGCTAAACCCCCATACGAAAATCAGAAAATTGAAGAACGAAGAAAAAACAATGAAAGAACAAGAGCAAAATCTGAAGCCTAGTGCAACTTAAACGATTCGTAAGGAACGATTCGTAAGGTTCCAAGCAAAACTCAAAGACCCGTTGCAGAACAGACTTCGTTACAGAAAAAGTTTCGTAGACTTCGTTACAGAGGCTTTGCTTGCTCTCGTCTCTTTTCCCTCTTCATTCTTCGCTTTTCCCTTTTTCAAAGGTGGGCCATCCTGGACTCGAACCAGGGACCTCACCCTTATCAGGGGTGCGCTCTAACCACCTGAGCTAATAGCCCATAAACCGAACCAGTATAGTTTGGAAGCCCATCTGTAATCCGAACGACCTTGGGATGACCGACTTTGAATCTATTTGCACTGTGCGTTCGACTCTAAAGTGGGTAGGTCTCCCTAAAAGGAGGTGATCCAGCCACACCTTCCGGTACGGCTACCTTGTTACGACTTCACCCCAGTCATCAGCCCTGCCTTCGGCGTCCTCCTCCCGAGGGTTGGAGTAACGACTTCGGGCGTGGCCAACTCCCATGGTGTGACGGGCGGTGTGTACAAGGCCCGGGAACGTATTCACCGCAGTATGCTGACCTGCGATTACTAGCGATTCCTCCTTCATGCAGGCGAGTTGCAGCCTGCAATCTGAACTGAGCCACGGTTTATGGGATTAGCTTGCTCTCGCGAGCTTGCAACCCTTTGTCCGCAGCATTGTAGTACGTGTGTAGCCCAGGACGTAAGGGGCATGCTGACTTGACGTCATCCCCACCTTCCTCCGGTTTGTCACCGGCAGTCTCTCTAGAGTGCCCAACTCAATGATGGCAACTAAAAACGAGGGTTGCGCTCGTTGCGGGACTTAACCCAACATCTCACGACACGAGCTGACGACAGCCATGCACCACCTGTGCTCCAGTTCCCGAAGGCACCCCCTCCTTTCAGAAGGGTTCTGGACATGTCAAGCCCTGGTAAGGTTCTTCGCGTTGCATCGAATTAAACCACATACTCCACCGCTTGTGCGGGCCCCCGTCAATTCCTTTGAGTTTCACTCTTGCGAGCGTACTCCCCAGGCGGGACACTTAACGCGTTGGCTACGGCACTGCCCGGGTCGATACGGGCAACACCTAGTGTCCATCGTTTACGGCTAGGACTACAGGGGTATCTAATCCCTTTCGCTCCCCTAGCTTTCGTCCCTCAGTGTCAGTGCAGGTCCAGTCAGGCGCTTTCGCCACCGGTGTTCTTCCCAATATCTACGCATTTCACCGCTACACTGGGAATTCCCCTGACCCCTACCGCACTCTAGTCGTCCAGTTTCCACTGCTGGTATGCGGTTAAGCCGCACGCTTTAACAGCAGACTTGAACAACCACCTACGGACGCTTTACGCCCAATAATTCCGGATAACGCTTGCATCCTCCGTATTACCGCGGCTGCTGGCACGGAGTTAGCCGATGCTGATTCGATAGGTACCGTCAGAGCTTCTTCCCTATCAAAAGCGGTTTACAACCAATAGGCCGTCCTCCCGCACGCGGTCTTGCTCCGTCAGGCTTGCGCCCATTGCGGAAAATTCCCCACTGCTGCCTCCCGTAGGAGTCTGGGCCGTGTCTCAGTCCCAGTGTGGCTGATCATCCTCTCAGACCAGCTACTGATCGTCGCCTTGGTAGGCTCTTACCCCACCAACTAGCTAATCAGACGCGAGCTCATCCTCAGGCCATAAATGTTTCACCTCTCGGCACATCGGGTATTAGCAGCCGTTTCCAGCTGTTGTCCCCGTCCTAAGGGCAGATTCTCACGCGTTACTCACCCGTCCGCCACTAGGTGCCGAAGCACCCCGTTCGACTTGCATGTGTTAAGCAGACCGCCAGCGTTCATCCTGAGCCAGGATCAAACTCTCCATGTTGTTCTCCATTTAGAGTTTCTTGGCTCCAGAACTCTCGTTCCGGTTTGAGATTACCTAAATAATCTCTTTGTGTTTCGTTAATTCAGAAAAGCTATTCCCTCGTCTCTCGACTCTTCAAGAAAAATCAATCTCTACGAACTAGTTCAAGAGCTAGTCCCTAAATATCAATCTCCCTGAAAAATCTCTGAAATCTCAGAAATAACTCCCCCGATATTTGCATTAACGGGTCACAGATGTTATTCTGGCTTCCAAACTATTATCTTTTCTAGGTTCGGGCGGCGAGACTTTAGCCTTGCTTCGCTTTCACTCCGCTTCGGCTGTCCTCCCGACCGCTTTACTAATGTAGCTCTATCTCCCTATATCTGTCAACACCTTTTTCAAAAAAAACTCCCAGAACTTGAAACTCCCGCTGGGTAAGGGGTTGACCGCTTGATCTGTTTCCTGTCGGGGGAGAGTAGTCCGCAATTGCCTCTCTAAAATTGTCTCAAGATTTTTCTTTGTACGCGCTTTACCACATATCCTTTTTTCCTCGTAAGCGAGCAAAGCTTTGCACGGGGTCTGATGTGTTCATGGCTGCTTGGAGTGCGGGTGTGTCCCATCGCAGAAAAGGATTGGTTTGTTTTTCGACTTCTAGGAGTGATGGCACTGTGGGCTGTTGAAGCTGTTGCTGGCGGAGTGTTTCCTGGTAGCGCAGTTCTAAAGCCTGATTTTCGGGATCGACTGAGAGCGCAAACTGAAGATTCTTCAGCGTGTATTCATGAGCGCACCAGATATTTGTGTTGTCTGGCAAGGCACGGAGTTTGGACAGAGAGTGAACCATTTGAGTGGGAGTGCCTTCAAATAAGCGCCCGCAGCCGCCTGCGAAAAGGGTATCTCCACAGAACAGATCACCTGGATGCCCTGAGCTAGCGGGTGGAAAGTAGTAGGCAATATGAGCGCGGGTGTGGCCGGGGACGAAGAGGATGTCGGCTGGGCGATCGCCCAATACAACGCGATCGCCCTCCTTCAAAAATTGCTGCTGTCCTGGAATCCGTTCCCGATCTTCTGCGCCACCGTAGACCACTGCATCGGGAAAGCGCTGCAACAGTGCCAGGTTGCCCCCGACGTGATCTCGGTGGTGATGCGTATTCAGAATTGCCACAAGCCGAGCATCCAGGCTGAACAAACAGTCCAAGACTGGCTCTGCTTCCGCAGGATCGACAACGGCCGCTTGATGCGTATCAGGGAAATACAGCACAAAGATGTAATTGTCTGACAGGGCTGGAAGACGATGGATTTGCATGGGGAAGTGAGATTGTGTGAGATAGGTTCAGTGGTGTCTAAACGTCTTATCTGATCCTTACCGTAGACTCATTTCAAGCCTGCTGACCAGCGCTACATTTGTGTCCGACCAAGTGCGGGTACAAGCCACCGCCTTTAATTCCAGACAGTAATTCCAGACAGTTACGCCGAGTGGCACAACTTGGCACAAATCAAATCACTCAGCAACGTACAGTGAAGAAGTGTATGCGTACAAATCTGCGTGCCAATTCTGCATACGGGTTTGATTTCGTTTACTGAATCTGCCCTCAGCGGCCTACTGGGCCGATCTACCGCATGGCTTCAGTTGCTCGCAAAAACCTATTTGAGGATATTCCCCGGTTTCTCGTTGCCCAGGCCGGGATCATGTTTGCCGTTAGCTTGGTAACGATTCAGACAGGCATTTTGAACGGATTTAGCCGCTCAACCAGCACCTTAGTTGACGGCTCTAGGGCAGACATTTGGGTTGGGGCCCAGGAAATGGTGAATCTACAGCTTACACTTCCAATTCCGGCAGGAATGGTGCAGCAGGCACAAGCAGTAGAAGGTGTAGCTGTGGCTGAGGCGATGATTACGCGAACCACAACGTGGCGGAGTCCCAGCGGCGACATTTCCACCGTGCAAATTATTGGGTTCGACCCGGCTGGCAGTCTATTTAACTATGGAAACTTGTCGGAGGGCAGGGTAGAGGATTTGCAGCAGCCCTACACCGTGATCCCAGATCAAGCAAACCGAGCGTCGATCCATGTCAGCCAGGTGGGCGATCGCGCCAATATCGGCTCATTGCCAACACGAGTGGTCGGCTTTACGCGAGGCACACAATCGATTGCATCCAGCACCTACGTTTTTACTTCCCTCAAAAACGCAAATGCCTATCTGAATTCTGCTTACACGTCCACCACAAGCTGCCGCTTACAGGACGGTCAACTGATTTGCAGCAACCTGTTTGAGCGGACGATCAATCCCGATGCTGTGCCAGAACCTCGCCCCCTCTCTCCCACAGATGTCATTACCTACGTCTTAGTCAAAGCAGAACCCGGAACCGATCTGGAAGCGCTTAAGCGCCGATTAGAACAAGCCTTGCCTAATACCAAGGCTTATACCAAAGAAGAGATGTCTAATTTGACACAGAGGTATTGGGTGCAGCGCACGGGGATCGGCTTTGTATTAGGCTTAGGTGCTACTGTGGGTGTCATTGTGGGAATGGTAATTGTAGGACAAATTTTATACTCATCGGTCGCCGACCATATTCGAGAATTTGGCACTTTGAAAGCAATGGGCGCATCCGACTGGGTAATTTACCGCATCATCATCGAGCAAGCGCTATGGATGGCAATTTTGGGCTATATTCCCAGCGTGGCGCTGTGTCTAGGGTTAGGAGCCTGGACTTTTGCAACGCAGGGCATCACGATTCTGATTACACCAGTGACCGCCATTGGCATTTTGGGCATTACGGTTGGAATGTGCGTTACTTCAGCACTGTTTGCAATTCAGAAAGTGACCCATGTTGACCCGGCTATTGTGTTCAAGGCTTAGAGGTTTGCAGTTTGGGAAGCTAGATGTGACATTTAAGCCCAGTCAAAACTTTATAAAAACGCAAATATTTTCGTGTCTAGGGTTACGGAGTGTGAGTAGAAAGGCTTATTACACTAGATGAAGATTAAGAGCCGTTTATAGCAGGGATGATGATTTGCAACTCAAGTTGAAGTTTAGATAGGTTTAGATCTGCCCAAAGAGAGACGGATTCCGAATTTGGGGGTTTTGCACGTGAAGCATTGATTAGGACAGGTTTGAGGTCTTCGTATACAGAAAATGGGTGTTCGGTCAATCGGGTGAAGGCAACTTTTGGGCATTCAAACTATCGTGAAGTTATTGCGAGAAGTGAGAGACAAGTCTTAAGGGATGCAACCTGTGAACCAGTTTTGGAGTCTAGTGGGATAGCTTTTTTAGGATTTTAAGTTGATTAGAACTGTGGGCTAACTTTTGACAATTTATTTTGACATCTGGATCTTGCCTTGATTTTGAACACACCCAAATACCCGATGTCAGGATTGGATTGAAGTCACTGAGTGCCTCACAGTTCTATGGTTCAGTCCTTAATCAACCTGTTGTTGTGGATCACGCTGCCGTTTACGTCCTAAGTTCATGACTGTATCGCATCTGAATTTAGCTTCATCCCTCGTAGTGCCTTTGCCGTCTCAGTATTTGGCAGAGCGAGAGCTGACACCTGCTGTGTCGGAGGCGATCGCCACTCGCGGCGTAGAAATGGTGTACGGAGAAGGAGCCGAGCAGTTTCAAGCACTCAGTAACATTAACCTAGAAATTCCCGCAGGCAGCATCCAGCTCTTGATGGGGCCGTCCGGCTCTGGCAAAACGACGCTGCTCTCGATCCTGGCAGGCATCCTGACTCCTTCAAGTGGTAGCGTTCGTCTGCTAGGTCAGGAAATTACTGCAATGTCGCGATCGCAGCTTTCGCAATTTCGCCTGCAAAACATCGGTTTCATCTTTCAGGGCTTTAATCTGTTTCCCGCGCTGACGGCCCTAGAGAATATCGAACTGGCACTGGAGATGAAGGGCATTCGCGGCAAGGCGGCCCGCCATGAGGCACTGTCGCTGCTGGAAGCCGTAGGTCTGGGCAGTCGCGCCAAAAACCTGCCCAAGAACCTCTCCGGCGGACAGAAACAGCGAGTGGCGATCGCCCGCGCCCTGGCTGGAAACCCGCCGCTGATTATGGCAGACGAACCCACGGCAGCCCTCGACTCTACTAGCGGACACGCCGTGATCGATCTGCTCAGCACTCTCGCCAAAGAGCGGGGACGCACCGTTCTCATCGTGACGCACGATCCTCGAATTATGGACGTTGCTGACCGCGTGCTGTATCTGGAAGACGGACGACTGAAATAGCCGCCAAGAAATAGCCGCCAAGTTGCCATTCCAGGTCGCCATTATCAAAAGAGCTTGCCATCGAACATCATCTGGGGGCTATGGCTGGATGTGGAGCGGCTGCGGCCGGGCTGGAGGGCGATCGCCCTGACTCAACTTCGTCCCAAGACTCATCACGAATAGGGTATCCAGCTTTCGCAAAACTTTACTTTGCGCCTAGCGAAGTTCTTCTACAATCCCCGTAACGGCTTTGGCGCTTTGCCCTGGCCCAAAATCCAATCATCTTCTTCAGATTCTTCAGCAGAGCGTTATCTTGATACGGGATTGCCAGAGCATGTCCTGTAGTAACCCTGTAATCGATCCCTATTACGCAAGGGAGCGGCATAGCCGTCATCACTTTGCCACACACCTTGCTTGATCGGGTGCCAAAATCAAGTATCAGATCTGAATCAGAAACAAGCCCAACCAAATCCGCACTCAGACCTTCTCCCGATCAATACGCTCCCAATCAATACAGCCTATTCAGTTTTGGCTCTGTCCGGCGAAACTGCCCATAGCCGCAAAATCGTCCTATACTCCGGTTAAGAAATCTTTCCTAAGTTGTTCTGCTGCCAATTCTGTGTACACTCGATAAAACCTAATCTCAAGTTCATTGCCTTTCGACTGTAATTTCCGATAAGCCTCTTGCAGGCAATTTCTACAAGCTAATCTTCGTATAAGGCAATTTTCACAGTCCCAACTCCTAGTCCTACCTGGTTTCTGCCAAGCCGCAAACTAAGCCTCGCATGACCACTGTTCCTGTTCCACGACAGCCTTCGCAATCGCCTGATTTGCCTGGCGGCACGCCCGCGCCAGACATTACGCCTGTGTTTGCGCTGAAGGAGCTCGTGTCTCGGCTGAACCGGGAACATAACAAAGTCCAAGATTTGCTGAGTTCTCTGGGATTTGCGCTGCGAAGCTTTACCAATCTCAATCAATTTTTAGAGCTAACTCCGCTGATTGCTAGTCGAGTGACTGATGCCGACGGGGGCGCATTGATCCTATTTCGCCCCAACGGGCAATTACGCCTTGAGCGAATTCACTGCCAGGATGGACACAATTGCCAGACCATTCGCAAGGCCTTGGAAACGGCGACGCTACAGCTTACGGCTTCGTCTCCCACTGTGGGAACAGCGCTGGTTCCATCGGCCGATTTGACGGCGGCCCTCGACTATCAGGTCAATCGCCACTTGGGCGCAGACGTGCAGATGTTTGGCACAGCGATTTTGTCTAAAAACGAGGAGCGGGGGCGGCTCTATGTCTTCAGCTATGACCCGAACTATGAGTGGACAGAGACGCGGCAGAAGCTGGTGAGGCTGGTGGCGGATCAGACTGCGGTGGCGATCGCCACAGACGAACTCACTGTCGAACTCCGCAAAAAAGAGCGCCTGGATCGAGAACTAGAAATTGGCGAAGAAATCCAGCGGCAGCTTTTGCCCCGCCAGTGTCCCCAAATCGAAGGACTAGAACTGGCAGCCCGCTGCAAAAACGCCAACCGCGTCGGCGGCGACTATTACGACTTCATCCCGGTGAACTATGACCAGGTACGCGCCAAAAAGGGCACGCTGAGCAACTGCAACCGCTGGAGTATTACGATTGGCGACGTGATGGGCAAGGGCGTTCCGGCTGGGCTGATTATGACCATGCTGCGGGGAATGTTGCGGGCAGAGGTGCTGAACGGACACCAGCCCTCGCGGATTTTGCAGCACTTGAACCACGTCATGTACGCGGATTTAGAAAACTCTAACCGCTTTGTGACGCTGTTTTATTCCGAATACAACACCGAAACCCAGGTCTTGTCCTACAGCAACGCTGCCCATAACCCGCCGCTGCTGTGGCAAGCCGCGACAGGCAAAATCACCCGGCTAGACACGCTGGGAATGTTGATTGGGCTGGATGTGGATACGCAGTATTTCGACGCGCAGGTGCAGTTGGCTCCGGGTGATACAGTCATCTATTTCACTGACGGATTTACTGATGCGGCTAGCCCGAACGGCGATCGCTACGACGAAGAAAACCTAGTGAAAGATGTCGAGTATGCTTGCCAAACCTACGGCAACCCGCAGGAAATTTTGGAATATCTGTTTGGGCAGGTGCAGCAGTTTGTCGGGGCGGGGCGCGATGCCAACGACGACATGACGCTAATCGTCATGCGGGTCAAGCCCGAATAGTGGGGCTAAAACCAGGCGAGCCGCAGTTCCGGTTTCTATGCCTGAGTCCTAAATGAGTGCCCGTCTACGCAATTTGGACTATTTCTAGAGTTATAAAAAAGTCTGGGCGGGCTGCTGAAATTGCCAACCTTCAGAGGATGAAATGCTGTCAGCCTGTTGAATAAGGTGTGGATGTAGCTAATTGGTTTAGGTATATTCATGGCTTTCAAAAACTATGGACGGCTGGCAGGCGGGGCGATCGCCCTTGTTTCCGCAGGAATGGTTGGTTGTGCCCTCACCCCTCCAACACCGCCCACCCAGGTTGACCCAGCCCCAAATCAAGCCCCTGCGGATTCCCAAACCGCTCCCCAGGGCGTGAATCCGGCCCAGCCAGCGCCAACCGCTGCCCAGGATGGTTCCAATCCCGCTGCAAGCCAGCCCGTTGACAACCAGCCCATCGCTCAGGCAACAACGGGTAGCGACCCCCTTAGCCAGTTGCTCTCTACGCGCCAGTGTGTCGGCTGCAACCTGCAAGGGGTCGATCTAGAACGGGCAGATCTTCGCGGCGTAGACCTGAGCAACGCCAACCTGACAGGGGCTGACCTCGAAAAAGCCGACCTGAGCAATGCCAACCTGAGCGGGGCTAATTTGACCAATGCGGATCTGGAAGAAGCCAACTTAACAGGTGCGAATTTGCAAAATGCGAACTTGACCCGCGCAGATCTGGAAGATGCGAACCTGACGAATGCCAATGTGACGGGCGCAAACTTTACCGGAGCCGATTTGGACGGCGTGATCGGACTACAACGCTAGGGGCGATCGCCCAGAGGGGGGCGGAAACCTTTCGGAACTCAGAACGTTTTACAGCGCTAGCCATGTTTGTTGTGGGGTGGCAGTGCCGCCTCACAGCAACACCTGCGTCCTCGTGAAAGGACTCAGGGCTTGCGATAAGTTTTCTGGGTTTTAGATAATTTCTCACGGGCTGCGCCCGCGAGAAATCGTCCAACTGCGTAAGTCCTAGGACTACGGCCATAGGAGAAGATTCCAAGCGGGGATTGAGCGCCAAGCCTTCTTAGCAAGCCAGCACCATAGCTGGATCAAACACTTGCAAATTACGGTATATTCCGTAGTATTTTATGGCTGCCGCAAATCAGCGGTCGCTTCAGGATCATTTCACGAGGCTTCAATCCCCATGATGTGGATCGATTTGGCGCATCACGCCTTGACGTGGGTTTCTAGTGCCCCTAGTTTTGCCGACCCTGCAAGCTGGAGTCTGGCGCCCGACGGGCTACTGTGGCACTGGCACCTTGATTATCCAACGCTGGCACAACAGTTTGATACGGACGTATTTGCTGGGGTGCGGCGGGCAGCAGACAACTTTGTAAAAACTGGTCAGGTTTGGGCACTGCTGATTGGCATTGTCATTGGCTATCTGCTGCGCGGTTTTACAACCTATGGCTAGATTCATCAGCGGATGTTATACGGTTTTGGGTAGCGCGAACTACTTAAAATCGTCTCTTTTAATGCAGCAATGTCAGGCAGGAGTCGTCAAAACTGGCAGCAATAGCTAAACCCTATAGCTAAACCCCATAGCAAGGGCAGTCCCACCGCAAGGGCAATTGCTAAACCAATCGCTGAACATTTATCTGAGCATTTACTCTTAGGACAAGATTTTGGTCAATCCTTCTCCGCAGCAAACCTGGAGCCAGCGATTTGAGTCGGCTTTGCATCCGGCGATCGCCCGCTTTAACGCCAGCATCGGCTTCGACATCGAGCTAATCGAATATGACCTGACGGGTTCGCAAGCCCACGCCAAAATGCTGGCCCACACAGGCATTATCTCTCCCGAAGAGGGCGAACAGTTGGTGGCCGGGCTAGAGCAAATTCGCCAGGAATATCGATCGGGACAGTTTAACCCCGGCATCGACGCGGAGGACGTGCATTTTGCTGTGGAACGGCGGCTGACAGAAATCGTCGGCGATGTGGGCAAAAAGCTGCACACCGCGCGATCGCGCAATGACCAGGTAGGCACCGACACGCGGCTTTATCTGCGCGACCAAATTGGGCAAATCCGCCAGCAGTTGCGCCAGTTTCAGTCGGTGCTATTTGCTCTGGCAGAACAGCATGTGGAAACGCTGATTCCTGGCTATACACACCTGCAACGGGCGCAGCCGCTGAGTTTGGCGCACCACCTGCTGGCCTATTTCGACATGGCACAGCGCGACTGGGAGCGGCTGGGCGATGTATATCGTCGGGTTGACCTGCTGCCGCTGGGGTCTGGGGCGCTGGCAGGCACAACCTTTCCGATCGATCGCCACTATTCCGCCGAGCTACTGGGCTTTGGCGGCGTATATTCCAACAGCCTGGATGGGGTGAGCGATCGCGATTTTGCCATCGAGTTCCTCTGCGCCGCCAGCCTAATCATGGTTCACCTATCGCGCCTGTCGGAGGAGGTGATCCTCTGGGCATCGGAGGAATTTAGCTTTGTAACGCTGAAAGATAGCTGTTCCACAGGGTCCAGCATTATGCCCCAAAAGAAAAATCCCGACGTGCCAGAACTGGTGCGCGGCAAAACCGGGCGCGTGTTTGGGCACTTGCAAGCCCTGTTGGTGCTGATGAAAGGATTGCCGCTGGCCTACAACAAAGACTTGCAGGAAGACAAGGAAGCTCTGTTCGACGCGGTAAAGACAGTGCGCGGCTGCCTGGAGGCTATGACCATCCTGCTGCAAGAGGGCATGGAGTTTCGCACCGAGCGGCTAAACAGCGCCGTTGCCGAAGACTTTTCCAACGCGACCGACGTGGCGGACTACCTCGCCGCCAAGGGCGTGCCTTTCCGCGAGGCGTACAATCTGGTGGGCAAAGTTGTGAAAACCTCTCTGGCGGCAGGCAAACTGCTAAAAGACCTGACGCTAGAAGAGTGGCAGTCGCTGCATCCCGCCTTTGAGAATGACATCTACGAGGCGATCGCCCCTGCCCGCGTGGTCTCCGCCCGCAACAGCTACGGCGGCACGGGGTTTGACCAGGTTCGTCAGGCCCTCGACCGGGCCCGCGCTCACCTCAGCGAACCTTAGAAACCGAACCTTAGAAGCCCATGACACAGCCTCCCGACAGGCTTGCAAGAAGACGTGGACTGCTGCCCTATATCCGCCGTCATCTGCGCGTGCTGGGGCTATTCTGGGAAACGGCGATCGCCGCCGAGTTGGAATATCGGATTAACTTTGTGCTGGCCACCCTCAGCAGCCTGGGCAGTTTGGCAGGTAGCCTGTTCGGACTGTTCCTCTTTTACCGCACAGGCTACAGCTTTCAGGGGTGGAGTTGGGAAGAGGCGCTGGTCGTGCTGGCCATGTTCACGTTGCTCCAGGGCTTTTCCGCCACCTTCCTCTCGCCCAACCTCAGCCAAATCGTGAAACAGGTGCAGTTGGGCACACTGGATTTTGTCTTGCTAAAGCCCATCAGCGCCCAGTTCTGGCTGTCTACACGCACCGTGTCGCCCTGGGGCATCCCTGATCTGATGTTTGGGTTGATGATGCTGGGCTATGCCGGATCGCGGCTGGGGCTGCCCGTGGGGGTGTACGGCATTGGGGCGATCGCCCTTGCCCTGGGGCTGGTCACCCTCTACAGCCTGTGGTTCATTCTGGGAGCCACTAGCATCTGGTTCGTCAAGGTGTATAACGTGACGGAAGTGCTGCGGGGTCTGCTGGAGGCGGGGCGCTTTCCTACGGCTGCCTATCCCGCCGCCTATCGATTTTTCTTTACCTTCATCGTGCCCGTGGCGTTTCTCACCACAATTCCGGCAGAGGCTTTGCTGGGTCGCACTGCCTGGGGCTGGATCGGCGCGTCTGCTGGGCTGGCGATCGCCCTATTCCTCTTTGCCCAACAGTTCTGGCGCTTCGCCCTGCGGTTTTACACCAGCGCCTCCAGCTAGCCTGCAACGACCGGTACAGTCCGTAAAACACCCTCTAAAAGCGGAACATATCTGCGCGGAACATATCTGCAAGCTTTGCCTAAGGTTAGCCAGGGATCTTGCGGATCTCGTATTTGCTATGTATGTATCTTCGTCTTCGATCTGCGCTATCCGTGTCGGTATCTCAAGCGTATGTAAGCAAGCGTATGTAACTGTAACTAAGTGTATGTAACTAAGTGTATGTAACGTGTATGTAACCAACTAACCGTATGCTGGAGGGTCTGTAGCTCAGCCGTCCTGTTATTACTTCACATCAGGGTTCGGTTTTTACGCATACGCCAGCCAGCCCAAAATCCAAAATCCTCTAACTCACTCGCTCAGCCATCACCGCATAAAACGGATCGCCCCCGCCCATACCCAGCAGTTGCAGAAACGGGGGCACTGACGGCTGACGAGCAATCGTCTCAATCTTGCCAAAGCCAGGAATCTGCTCGAAGTAGCGTTTTACCAGTTCTACCCGCTGCGGTTCCGATGCTTCTACCCACGCCTGAATTGCCTTCTGGAAAAACATCCGGTTAGAAAAGCTGACGATAGCAAGGCCACCTGGTTTCAGGATGCGATAGATTTCGGCAAACACAGCCTCCGGTCGCTGTAAATACTGCACCGACACCGTATTTAGCACCGCATCAAAGGACTGATCGGGCAGCGGCAAAAGCTGATTCTGGTTCAGATTCTGCACAAAGTAGTGATTAAGCCGGGGATTTCGCGCCAACTCCTCCGCGTTCATGCCGTGACCCTCCACATGGGCGAAGGTCATCTCCTCTGGCAAATGAGACACCCAGCTACTCATCATGTCCAGGATGCGAGTATCCGGCTTCAGCCGTTCCCGGTACAGATCGGTCAACTGCTGAATAAACCCGTCATCTACATGGGTCACGAAACGCGGATAGTCGTAGAACAGCGCATCGTCTGTTTCGTCAAGCTTGCGCCGCTGGGCAGGTTCCAGAATCATCGGGGGTATTGATATTTAGACACCTCACCTTCCAGTATATTGCGAAATATTAAGCAGGCGACGCGCTGCTGGAGTTGACTCGCACGCTATGCCCAACCCTCGGTCACTGCGTCACCGCTGCGTCTCCCACTTCACCCCTGCATCACCCCTGCGTCCACCCCTGCCTCACCCCCAACGGTGAACTACCCCACAACTCCAATCAAACTTTCATGCTTCACCAATACTCCTGGCTCCCGCTGGATGGGTAGCACATTCAGCAGATCTGTTTGGGAGCAGTATTTCAAATCTTCGTGGCAGTGCAGGCGCAGCAGGCGTTTGCCGTGGGTGGCGTGGTGCAGAAGTTCCAGCAGACGATCTTGCCACTGGCTGTAGAGACTCACTGCGCTGATCAGTTCGTCGTTGCCCGCGAGGTCTTCTAGCGGAACGCCGAGTTCCACCTGCAATCGATGGGCGATCGCCCCCGCACAGACCGTATCCTCCAGCGAAAATGACCCTTCCCAGCCAGAGCCGACCAGCCACACGGTTTCGGGGCGGCGAGCCAGCAGATAATCTACAACAGCCTGACGGTTGACCAGTGCAGCGGCGATCACCGTTTCGGCAGACTGGATCGAGGTTAGCGCACGAGTGCCATTCGTGGTGCTGATGAACAGTCGCCGCCCCGTCACCACCTCTGGCGTGCAGTCCAGCGGCGAGTTGCCAAAGTCAAACCCTTCTACCTTTGCGCCGCCCCGTTCTCCCGCCCGAATCCGCTTCTCAGGGGCCCAAGATTCGCTCACCCGCATCAGCTCGTTGAGGTCGCTAAACACCTGAACCGCTTCGGCTCCAGCGTTGAGTGCGGTGGCCATGGTGCTGGTTGCCCGGAGTACGTCGATGGCGATCGCACAGTCGGGCGTTTTGCCGGAAGGAATCAGTTCCGGTGTGTGGAAAACGAACAGATTCACAGGTTGACCTTGTTAAGAAATACTGCCGACTAACATCTTACGTTGTCTTGTGTCGGCTATCTCAGGCAAAACCATGCAAGAAAACTTGCAGATAGATTAACTAATCTCTGAGCATGGCGCGGAAACTACGCATCCTTCGCCCTGCCAGCAACCTCCCAAAGAGTATTAAACCACTTTCAGAGAATTCTCGATTGCTCCGCTACAAGCCCCGATTCTGCGCGTCTAGAAACCGCAGTTGTTGATATAGCGTTTGAATCTGAGGCAAGTGGGCCCCCGCCGCCTGAGCTGCCCGCAGCGGATTGCCATACATCGCTTCTACTTCCAGCGGGCGCTTTTCGTCGTAGTCAATCTTCATGCTGGTGCGATAGGGCTTCATTTTTGCCGTGTGATCTAGCATGGTCTGCACAAATTCTGGGGCGATCGCCCGTCCTTGGGCCGCTGCCCCTTTCATCACTTCCTCCATCAGTGCCTCGGCGAGCGATCGCGCATCAGGGTTGGCCATCATGTCCTGCGTCGTCGCATTCAGCACAACGGATAGCCCGTTAAAGGGAATGTTCCACATCAGCTTTTTCCAGCGGGCCAGCACCAGATCCTCAGCCAGTTCAATGGGAATGTCTGCCCGCTCAAAATCTGCCGCGATCCGCCGCATTCGGTCGGTAATGCCTACTGCCTCCCCCGCCGCGCTGTATTCACCCATCGAAATTTTTTTATAGTCCAGATGGCGAATGTGCCCCGGCCCGACTTTGTTGGAGCAAAGGAAACACAGCCCACCCAGAACGCGCTCTGGGCCGGCGATCGCCGCTGCCTCAGCCTCTACCCCCAGCCCGTTTTGCAGCACCAGCACCACGCCATCATCCTTCACCACGGGCGGCAGCAGGGCTGGCAGCAGGTGATTTTGGGTCGTCTTCAGCGCCACAATCACAACATCGCAGCGCGGCATATCGGGCGATCGCCGATAGGCATTCACCTGCGGCAGCACAAAATCCCCATCCGGCGACTCGATCACCAGCCCTTGCCGCTGCACTAGGTCAAAATCGCTCCGCAATAAGTAGTGAACCTCCAGCCCTGCTTTTTGCAAACACGCGCCATAGTAGCCGCCCAGCGCCCCCGTACCCAAGACGGCGTAGGTCAATCCTGAAGCCGTATCCATGCTGCTGTCCTCTTTGCCCGCAAGTTTGCCCGCAAGTAAAGTCTACACAAATAGGACTTACTACTCTGTAAATTAAGTATCTGACGGTTTTACTCCCACTGGTTCAGGTCGAATGTTGTCGTAGTGACGACTAAGTTTGCTCCTGGCAGTTTCAATCGAAAACTGCCAGTCGATTTTGATATGTTGCTCATGACGTTCTGCAACCAACGCTAAAACTTGCCGTTTTAATTCTTCTATCGTAGGAATGCGTTGATGCAAGCAACCGCGTGCCAACGCCGACAACTCAATCTCAATCATGTTGAGCCAACTCGCGGATTTCGGTGTGTAGTAAAACTCAAACCGTTGAGCTAAAGCGAACGCCTCGGCCGCAGGTAAATTTTCATAGAAGGAACTGGCATTGTGGGTGTTGAGATTGTCTTGTATCAGGCGAATTTTACAGGCCTGGGGGTACTGAGTCGCCAGCGCTTGGCAGAACAAGGTGTATTCTGGTTTGGTGCGTTGCGGGTACACCTGAGCTAGACGGTTTCCCGTTAAGGGTTCAATTGACGCTAACAAGGCACAAGAGCCATTTTTTTCATAGCTGTAGTGTTCTTTGTAGACATGACCCGCTCGCATCAGCAACGGGGCAACAACCTCACCGATGAGAAAACAGGGACGCTCATCGAAGCAGACCACCGGGTAGGCAGGGTCATAAGGTTGGGCGTACAACCAAAGGATCTGTTCCATTTGAGCAATAAAGCGGCTATCCAATTGACCCAGACACCACGTCTGCTTGAGGTGAGGCTTCAACTCGTTTTTTTGAGAATCTTCGCGACTTGCGTATGTGAAATGCTCTGGCAATAGTTCAGTTCAACCGCCTTATCCGCCAGCAGACGCAAGTCCCAGCGGTCATGACCGACCGGGGCTTCACTACAAGCTAAGGCCGTAATCTTGGCTCGTTGCTCACCATCAAACTCGATTGGGCGACCCGAGCGGGGCTTGTCATGCAGCATCTGCAATCCTTCCTGTTCATAGCGCTCGCGCCATGCTCGCACCGTCGTCTCTGAGACACTTAAGGTCGTCGCAACGGCACTTACGGGTTTGCCTCGGTCAAGTTCCAGTAAACCAGTCGCCCGCTTAAACTGCCGGGCTCCCAGTTGACCCTTACGCAACAAATTCTCTAGGTAATCGCGGTCGGTTGGACGCAGTTCGACTTGGCACTTTTTCATCTCTACTCAGCTAACAATAGGACTGTGAACAGTCTACTACTCACTCGCTTGAGTCCAAAAAACTTAATTTACAAAGTACTTACGCACTTGCGATTAAGTTGTCTGGGTTTTGGACGATTTCTCGCGGGCTGCGCCCACGAAAAATCGTCCAACTGCATAACTCCTAACAAAGACAAACATAGGATTTCTGTCCTATGCGGGCAGCAGCGGCAGCAGGAGCGTCACGAAATAGTAAACCAGTGGCGCGGTGAATACATAGCTATCGGCGCGATCGAGGATGCCACCATGCCCCGGAATGAGTTGCCCAGAATCCTTTACGCCCGCGTCGCGCTTCATCATCGATTCCGTCAGGTCACCCAGCAGGCTAGCAATGCCGATGATGAGTCCTAGCGCCATCCCCGTCAGCGGAAAGCCCGGCCACCGCAGCAGCCAAGATCCGATCGTCCCGACCGCGACGCTGCCCAACACCCCCAACACTGCCCCTTCTACCGTTTTCTTGGGGCTAATCGCAGACAGGCGCGTTTTGCCAAACAGCTTGCCAAACACATAGGCCCCAATATCCGCAGCCCAGATGCAGCCAAAGGCGATGAGCATCGTCGTCAGCCCTGGCGGTAGGGCTTGCCAATCGTCCCAGGAGAGGGGCCAAAAGCCATTTAGCGGTAGGTTGCTGACTTCTGCCTGGCCGAGCGATCGCAGCCTCACCCAATAGCTCGGCAGATAGCCGCCGTAGAATAGCCCCAAAATGGAGGCAGAAATGTCGGCGATCGTCGCCAGTTTGGGCTGAAACAGCAGGTAAAAGCAAATGCAGGTTCCAGCGACGGGCACCACCGCATCAGCCAGCGTGGGGGAGAGCGTGGCCGTTACCAGGATCAGCTGGCTGACGGCTAGCGTCGTCTTGGCAGCCGGGGCCATGCCCTTGGCGCGGCAAAGCTGGAAATACTCTAATTGCCCCAAATACACCATCAGCGCAACACCCAGGGTGAAATACCACCCGCCCAAACACACCATTCCCAAGGCAAGAATGATGGCGATGATAGCGCTGAGAACTCGGGGCGATGCCATAGAAAATTAAGAGATGGGGCAATCAATCCGCAATAAAGAAACCGTAAAGAAGGACTTAAGCAGAGGTTAAAGACTACTCTGGCACACTTTGGCGTGCATCCTTCATAAACACACCCCTCTGCGGTCTTATTTATGGGTTTCGTTTACATATTGTAAGGGCGCTCTCAGCGGAGCGCGTGTTGCTAAAACGGCAGAAGGAAGAGGAAGAGCGAAGAGCGAAGAACGAAGAACGAAGGGGGAGGAAGGAAAACTTGGTAGAGTGTGAGTTGCTAGAACGGCAGAAGCAACTGGGGAGAGATTCAGTCATTCTCCTTTTTCGCCGCTGACAATAAACATGGGGTCAAGCGCTGCAAACACCTGATGAATGCCGCGATTTTCCAGGCGATTGATCACCGACTGCACCACTTCCACATTGCGAACCTGGAGGCTGGCGAGACATTCTGAGATGGCATAGAGCGTTTCGAGGTTAGTGGCGATCGCCACGATGCGTCCCCCCGGCAGCAAATAGCTCCACGCCGCCTGCAAAATCGCCTTCACCGATCGCCCCCCCTCCACACACACGCAGTCTGGCGCATCCGCTAGCTCGCTCAGGCACTCTGGGGCGCTGCCCTCCACCACTTCCACTGTTTTGACACCGAAGCGATCGCAGTTGCGGCGAATCAGGCTGGCCACTTCCTCGTCGCGCTCGATGGCATAGACTTTTCCCAAAGGACACCGCAGCCCCACTTCTACCGGAATCGTGCCCGTACCCGCGCCAATGTCCCACAGCACCGCGTCCGGCCGCAGCCGCAGTTGCGACAGCAGCAGCACCCGAATTTCGCGCTTGGTGAGGGGAATTCCGGGCAACTGCTCAAAGCGGTCGTCGGGAATGCCAGAGGTGACATAGGGCCAGAGTGGAGAAGCCATACAGACTAGAGCCTCGCGCTGAATCGGGAACTGTGGGTGAAACCTGGCCCACGGGCGATCGCCTTTGGCCTTATCTTAAACAGCCCTGCCCAAATCCGAAACTGCCCAGGACTTACGCACTGGCAATAAGCTTTCTGGGTTTTAGACGATTTTTCGCGGGCTGCGCCTGCGAAAAATCGTCCAACGAGGTAAGTCCTAGCTGCCAAAGTCCGCAACAACCCGCCATCAGACCGATCCAAAAGGGCAACCCGCCAGAAGTTCTTGATCGAAACCCGTAAGTCTGACCTATAACAGGGGCCAGGGCGCAGAGAATCGTGGAGAAACAGAGGACGGGGGGCACAAAAAATTCCTTCAACCCTTTGGGACTCCTCTCCCAAAACCCTCCGGACACCCCCAACCCGCCCCCGCAAAGTACTACACGCCCCCGCTCGAAAAATCTCAGGACTTACGCACTTGCGATATGTTTTCTGGGTTTTGGACGATTTCTCGCGGGCTGCGCCCCTGAGAAATCGTCTAACTGCGTAAGTCCTAAATCTGTCTTCAGAGTCATCAACCTATCGAAACATCTGTCAATAGGTATTTAATCTTCTTAACCAACAAAGTGCTATTCTCCTCATGTGTGTGGAGTGATTTTTCTGGAGTGCTAGGTTATGGTCGTTTCTCCTGTATGGTCGGGGTTGTCTCGCCTTGCGGATCGCGTTCCGGCAAGCGGACGGGCGGTTGATGAGTTTTGGAGTCCGCTGTCGCTACCGGCGGGCAAGCTGTTTGGCACAGACGGAATTCGTGGACGGGCGGGAGATTTGCTGACGGCTCCACTGGCGTTTCAGGTCGGCTACCGAGCAGGACAAGTGCTGAAAACGTCCGAGGCGGGCCCGATGATTTTGGGACAAGATTCGCGCAACTCTAGCGATATGCTGTCGGCGGCGCTGTCGGCGGGGCTGGCCTCCGCAGGACTGGAGGTGTGGAACCTGGGCCTGTGCCCGACTCCGGCGGTAGCCTACCTGGCCAACAAACTGGGCGCAGCGGGCGGCGTGATGATTTCCGCCAGCCACAACCCGCCAGAAGACAACGGCATCAAGTTTTTTAGCAGCCAGGGGGCAAAGCTGGCTCCAGAATTGCAAGCCCAAATCGAAGCGGCGCTGCGATCGCCCCTGGAAAGCACCCCCGCTCTGACGAATACGGGCCTGTGCTGCGATCGCCCAGAACTGCTGCAAGACTACGTTGCGTCGCTGCATCAGCCCTTCCAGCCCCAAGTCAGCCTCGCAGGGCTAAAAATTGTGCTGGATCTGGCCTGGGGCGCAGCGGCAAACCTGGGTGAACGGGTATTCCGCGAAATGGGCGCTGAGGTAATTTGCCTGCACGACGCACCCGATGGCGATCGCATCAACGTCAACTGCGGTTCCACCCATCTGGCTTCTCTCAAGGCTGCGGTTCTAGAGCATCAGGCCGACATGGGGTTTGCCTTCGACGGCGACGCCGACCGGATGATGGCCGTAGACAGCCAGGGGCGCGTCATTGATGGCGATTACGTCCTGTTTCTCTGGGGTAACGCGCTGCGTCAGGCAGGACAACTGCCCAACGACACGCTGATTTCCACCGTGATGGCAAATCTCGGCTTTGAGCGGGCCTGGGAAGCGCAAGGTGGAACCCTGGTGAGAACCGCTGTGGGCGACCAGTATGTTCACGCCGAAATGGTGAAGCGGGGCGCAAAGCTGGGCGGTGAACAGTCGGGCCACATCCTCTGTCCCCATTACGCGGTGTCTGGCGACGGAATGCTGACGGCGCTGCACTTGGCGGCCCTGGTCAAGCGGTCTGGGGTGTCTCTGGCCGACCTGCGCGATCAGAGCTTCCAGACCTATCCCCAACTGCTGCGGAACGTGCGCGTGGAAGACCGCGATCGCCGCCTGAACTGGCACACCTGCGAACCGCTGCAACGGGCGATCGCCCTGGCAGAATCCGACATGGGCGATTGCGGCCGCATCCTCGTCCGCGCATCGGGCACCGAACCTGTCATTCGCGTCATGGTAGAAGCCGCCCACGCCGATCTCGTAGACCACTGGACAACGCACCTCGTCTCCGTAGTCGAAACACACTTGGCGGGCTAGTTTGGGATCAGGAGACAAGTTCCAACAAGAAGTTAGGGCACAGATGTTCTAGGGCACAGATGTTCTAGGGCACAGATATTATTGTGGGGCGGCAGCGCTGCTCCACAGTAACGCCTTAAGCAACATAGGCTATAAATTCAAAGGCTTGAACCCCAGCCCTCGCCCGCTGCCTCTCAAAACCTGGCACCTGATCCCTAGAAAGCGGTATGGTCGAAATGGGCAGACCCCTCCTCATCCTGCCACGCCGCATCCGTTGAACCTCCAGTCTCTCGTCATTCTTGTTGCACCCCCCATTCTTGGCGGCATCATTGGCTATTTCACCAATGACATCGCCATCAAAATGCTCTTTCGCCCCTATAAGCCGATTTACCTCGGCGGACGGCGACTGCCTTTCACACCGGGGCTAATTCCAGCAAACCAAGAGCGACTAGCCCAGCGTATTTCTAACGCCATTCTCGGATCGCTGCTGACCCCAGAAGAACTGCAAAACATTGCCCGACGGCTCTTGCAGCCGGAGCGTGTGCAGGCAGCAATTCAGTGGCTCCTCTCGCTCACCCTAACGCAGATTCAGCAGGGCAACGAGCAGCGCACGGTCAAAATTGTCTCCAACATTCTGCACGATCTGGTAGGACAGTCGTTGCCCCGCACCATCAAGGTGCTAGCACGGCGCGAAGATTTTCTAGAAGCCCAGCTCAATCAGCTATTTGACCAAGTATTGCTGGAGTTTCAGTTTTCTCAGTCGCAGGCCGAGCAGCTTTCCAAATGGATGCTGGATGCAGTGCTGCCTCCAGACGTGCTGCGTCAGGGCGCGATCGACTTCCTCACCGATCGCAACATTCAGGTCATCGACGAAAGCTTTCGGTCAAAAACCAGCGGCACCTACTGGGTCGTGGCAAACCTGTTTGGCGTGCGAAATGCGCTGGTGCGGCTGCGAACCCACTGTCTAGACGAACCCGATGCCAGCAACGCCGTAATCAAGGAACTGATCCGCACGCTAAATATTCAGGATCGGCTGCGGGAAGTGCTGCAAAATCTGTCGCTGCAAAACCTGCCCGTGTCTACAGTGCGACAATTGCGCCGGACGCTGCGCGACAACTTTCGCCACTATTTGCAAACCCAGGGCGAAGAGTTGCTGATGGGGCTGAGCAATTCGGTCGATTGGGACAAGGTGGCGGGATTGCTGGTGAACCGACTGCGGGCCTCGGAAGCGGTGAATAGTTCGCTGGAGCCTGTCAGCAAGGAACTGGCCCTGGTCTTGGAACGCTATCTGGAGCGGGATCTAGAGGCGATCGTAAAACAGGCGATTCCCATCTTGAACCTGGAGCAGGTCATTATGGATCGCGTCAAAGCGACCTCACCGCAAAACCTGGAAGCCGCCATCCAGGGCATTGTGAAAAGTGAACTCCAGGGCATCGTGAACCTGGGCGGCATTTTGGGTGTGGTTGTGGGGCTGATGCAGACGGTGTTTGTGCTGCTGACGCGCTAGCCAGGAACAAATCGGGAAGCTTTTCGGGAATCCATTTGTCCAATTCAGAACAGTCTTCAGGATAGTCCTGAGGACAGAGATGCACCACTAAATTACATTCCTCAGGACTGTCTAGTGGACAAGTTAGTGGACAAAGTTTGGCATAGCTTTGGCCCGCTTCACGCACGACTTCAGGATCAGGTTCTAGACCTGTGGAATCCTGGCCTTACCTGAATTACGCTGATTATTTCGCCTTTTGCTCCCGGCCCTGTTCCTCTGTCCTTTGCCATAGCAGACTTTCTTTAGGACTTTTCACAGGACGGAATCATACGCGATACTGAGAGGATAGTCTTCAGGACTGTCCAGAGGAACGCAGATGAACGGCGGCGAAATCGACCGAATCCCGGTCAATCAACTGATGCAGCGATATGGACTGGTCAAAAGCGCTGTCTATAAACGGCTGAACGATCTGGGCATTGACCCTCAAAAGGTCGGCAACAAGTCCTTTGTCAATGCAGAACAGTTGCGCCTGCTCGACGACTTGCACCAGTTCATCAAATCTGGCGGCACGATGCCCGAATTTCTGGAAAGCCGAGGCATTCAGCCTGCACAAAACTCGTCTTCTGGAGATTCCTCAGGACTGTCCAATATACAGCCTGATGTGATTAATTTAGTGTCGGCGATCGCCGCTCAGTTTGCCAACCGCCTCCAACCTCCCCAAGACCCCCTCGCCTATTACCAAAAGCTGGAAGACGCAGCGCGAAACGGCTGGCTGATGCGAACCTCCGAAATCGCCGATCTGCTGGATTTGTCAATTTCGGAAATGCAGTACTATGGCGATCGCTTTTCAGAAGCCGGATTTACGTTTACCAAGTCGGGATATCGAGCAGGTGGAGAAACCGCCTGGAAAGTCTCGAAAGAGCGGAGTTGAGGACGGCTAGCGACATTGGACAGAAATTAGACAGCTACATAACAGCTAATATGCCGTGTGACAGCTAATATGAAAGTCATCAGGCCCCTTTGCGTCATACGTAGAAGCCTGTAAAATAAAAAAGCCAGCGGTCAGGCTGGCTAGACTTCGCATATTCGATACACTCGACTTTTTCGATTGTTCGTTCTTTCTTTTTCTTAGGTGATGTTGGTGTTCGCACTGGCATCACCTTAGCTTTTGGCACAGCTTTGGGCTGAGGTTTGACCAAGGTGATGGGCTATCAGTTGCTCTGGCATTTGTCCGCCAGCGGAAGCTCGACCCACCAGTGGGGGCTAGTCTTCCTGAACCCTTTAGCCTTTTCTGTCACAGAACTTACGCACTTGCGATAAGTTTCTGCGTTTTGGAGGATTTCTCGCGGGCTGCGCCTGCAAGAGACCGCCCAACTGCGTAAATCCTGCTGTCAGTTAAAACTATAGCATGTCCTGAGGACAGTCCTGAGGACTTTTAGGACTTTCATGAAAACTTTCCTAAAGACTTTCCTCAGGATTTTCCTCATAGGCTTTGCCGCAACTCTGTCCTCAGAAAAGTCCTGAGAACTGTCCTCAGGACTATACAGAAAATTAGTAAACGCCTGCTGAAAGATTTCCCACAATCCAGTTCTCAAGCTAGTTCTCAGGAAAGTCCTTAAAACAACAGGACTTTCCTGAAATCGTTTCGGAGCGCTTTTCTAAAAATTTTCCTGGGAAGCTCAATGGCAAGATTGTTTGCAGGACAGTCCTGAGAACATAGCGGTATTTCTAGACGCTATGCCGCAAACTTTTCTACGAAGTTTCCCAGCAAGCCTTAGCAATGACCTGTCCTCAGAAAAGTCTTTAGGACAGTCCTCAGGACTACTTTGCGATTATTCTGTGGAGACGCGGGCTAACTGCCTTGCTGACGAAGCCGCTCTAGCTCCGCCCGCATCGCAGAAATTTGCTCTGTCAGGTCTTTCAAGTCTGCCTGAATATCAGGCGGGGCAACGGGCACACCGCCAGTTGAGGCGGTTGATCCGCTGGAAGAGCCAGATGGGCTACTCCAGGAAGCCCCTGCTGGACGCTGCGCCATCAGGTTGTTCAAAAAGGCACGGGCCTCTTGCTCTGTCACTTCGCCTTTGGCAGCCAGATCGTCGGCCAGCCCACTGGGGTCAGTCCGCAGCCGCGCCAGGGTTTCTTCGCGCCGCTGGCTGTCTTGAATCGTTTCGGCCAGCGTGCTGGCGGCTCCCAGGGTGACGCGAAAGCCTTTTTGTATCCCTTGCAAAATTTCGTCGGGGTTCATGAGTTCAGTTCCCAAGTATCAGTTCCCAAGTATCAGTTCCCAAGTATCAGTTCCCAAGTATCAGTTCCTAAATGTCAGTCCGAGTGCTAATCATTGATTTGGCGCAGGCCCGGCTTCACTCACGTTACAACACCTGCCTGAAATCGCCAAATGAGTTGCCGACAGAACTCGCTACGAGAAATCATTCCAAGCTTAAAAAGCTTGTCCCAAGCGCATCAGTCTTACCCAATTAGCCTTGCCCAAGTTTTGATGATTGCACTCGATTCGGATTGCTTAAGATACTAAAGAGTGCCGCCAGAAGTGGCATTCAACCATAGTTCACGAATGCGATTTACGGGAGTAGGCTGTGCGGGTCAGCATTCTGCGAGAGCGTCTGCAAAATCCTCAAAACCACTGTTCGGGTAGGCTGCAATCTGGCCGACAGAAGGCTCGATATGGCGCTAGATGGATGTCGGCACTGCTGGGCTGTTTGAGTGTTGGACTGTTTCCTATGGGGCTGTTGGCAGCGGAGCAGGAAACTGCTGAGCCGATGCAAGTGGTAGATTGGGCGGGCTGGAAAGATGGCAGTTGGCTGGAGGCGCTGGTGCAGCCGCGGCTTGTGCAAGATCCGACGGCGATCGCCGCCCTTCGTCAACACCTGCTGGCCTTGGAGGCGATGGGAATGCCCGCCAGCGCTCAGGGGATATGGGTGCAGTCGGGCAGCCAAATTTTGAGTGAACACAAAGGTCTGGAGCCGATTCCAGCGGCCTCGCTGACTAAAATTCCGACCACGCTGGCAGCGCTTAAAACCTGGGGTACGTCGCATACGTTCAATACCACTGTGGGCGTGACGGGGCCCATCGAAAATGGCGTGGTGCGCGGCGATCTGGTGATTCAGGGCGGCGGCGATCCGCTGTTTGTCTGGGAAGAGGCGATCGCCCTGGGAAATGCCTTAGAACAGCGGGGCATCCGGCGGGTGGAGGGCAATCTGGTGATCGCGGGCAACTTTGCCATGAACTTCAAAGGCGATCCCCAAACGGCCGGGGCGCTCCTGCGACAGGGGATCAACGCTGACCTGTGGACAGGCGAAGCGCAGACCCAATACACCCAGCTTCCGCCCGGTACGCCCCAGCCCCGCGTGGCGATCGCTGGTGAGGTGGTTAGCCTGGCCCAGCCACCTGCCTTTACGCCCGTGCTGCAACGCCGCTCCCTCAGCCTGGTGCAAGTATTGAAGGCAATGAATATTTTCAGCAACAACTTCATTGCCGACTCAGTGGCGCAACAGCTTGGCGGTGGCTCGGCGGTGGCTCGAACGGCAGCGGCGGCGGCAAACATACCCACTGAAGAAGTCCGGCTGATCAACGGCTCCGGGCTGGGCGAAGAAAACCAGATTTCTCCCCGCGCTGTGGTGGCAATGCTGACGGCAACCCAGCGATCGCTCCAGGCAGAGGGACTCAGCGTGTCTGACCTGTTTCCCGTCGTCGGGCGCGAACGGGGAACCCTGGGCGATCGCCGCATTACGGCCGGCACACCAGTGAAAACGGGCACACTCGATCGGGTCAGTTCGCTGGCGGGGGCCCTGCCGACGCGCGATCGCGGCGTAGTGTGGTTCGCCATTATCGACATTGGCACGGCTGACCTGGGCAGCGTCCGCGCCGAGCAAGACCGCCTCTTGCAAGCCCTCGTCAGCCAGTGGGGAGAAGCGACCCCCGTTCCCGCAGAAATTCAGCCGAGCGATCGCCTGCCCATCTATCAACAGCAGCTTGGCGACCCAGCACGAAACGTCCCACTATAGGCCGCGTATTAGAGGATAGAAAGAGAGAAGAAGTTTCGCTGTTCGCTCTTCGTTCTTCGTTCTTCGTTCTTCCTTCTTTCTTCCCGCCTTCCCCCCGCCTCAAAGCCCTTCAGGAATAATCTCTGTCACTACGCGCCCGCCACTAACAGTCACGGTCTGCCGCTCTAGCTTGCCGACAGCACGGGGGCCCCGCATGGTGACGGGTGGATCGGTCTGGCGATAGTCCACATCCCCCTCGGCAACGACTTCGCGGCTGCGGATATTCCAGTCCAGTCGGTTGGCATTGAGTTGCGCCTGGTTGCGCTGCCCCACGGCGCGGACGTTCCCCGTGAGCGTTGCCGTTTGCGGGCCCAGGTTAAACCGTCCGGCATTTGCGGCCAGGGTCACTTGCTCCTGCCGCTGAATCACCGTCACAGGCTGGTCGGTACTCAGCACTTCCTGTGGCACATTCCACACCAGAGAATTGCTGCTAATTTGCAGCGGCGGGTCGCTGGTGACGATGCGGGCGCTGTTGGTTAGGGTCAGCACGTTGGTTTGCAGGTTCAGATTGCCCTGGTTTCCCTGGGCCACATCGCTCACCTGCTGGTTCAAGAACCGGGTCACTTGCAGCGGGCGATCGCTCACCACCTGTTCTCGCTGCATCAGCCACACGAGCCGCTCCGCCTTCAGTTGCAGCACGGGATCAGTCGTCGTCGCAGTGACCTGCCCGCTCAGTTCCATGCGGCGTTCTTTGTTGAAAATTTGCGCCTGGTCTGCGGCGATCTGAATCTGCGGATGGGTTCCCGTCAGGTCTTTACGAAGAATCAACAGGCTGCGATTCGGAATCCACTCCAGTTCCTGCGCCTTCAGCACCGCCTTGTTCTCTAGGTCAATTGCCTCAATGTCGCCCCGCAGAAAAATCTTCTCGCCATTTTGCAGAATTTCACCCGACTGCGCCTTTACCTGATAGGCCGCTTTTCCATCTTGATAGAGTTCGCCTTCGGGCAGGGTCAATCTGGCGATTTGCTTATCTTCGCTATAGGTTGCCTGCTTAGCCGTAATGCGCCAGACCGTTTTGCCCTGTTCGTCTGCCTGATCCAGCGTAATGTTGTTGAAGGTCAGGTTGGTATCAATTTGCTGAACCGCAGCACTATCCCGCGCCAGCCGCTCCGAGGCACGGTTTCTTGGCTGGCAAGCCGTCAACCCGACCATCAACCCTGCGGTCAGCAAAGCCCAGATAGAGATAAAACGAGGCATCAAAGTCACCCAATCTTTACCCAACTCGAAGCATCAGGGGCGATCGCCCAGCCAGGAGCACCGCTTCAGGGTTCTGAATCTGGCCCAGCCTCTACCTTAGACGACGGACGGCCGCTGTTGCTCCTGCGGGTAGACAGATTTTGCGCGATCCGCTGGTTCAATCTCCACCACCCACCAGGGTTGCTAACAAACCTCTAGCTGCATTCAAGCGTCTATTCTGACTCTTGCTATTCTGACTCTTGCTATTCTGACTCTTGCTCGTCCGACAGCCCAATACCCGACAGCGGACGATAGGTGTAGTTGTGTCGGGGCGTTTTCTGGATGTCTTCTTTAATAGAATCCAGGTCGATGTAGCGATCGGCCACGTTAATCAGGCTGTCGCTGGTCATTGAGCGCAGGCTGACCACTTCCACCCGCACCCCCCGATAGCTCACCGCATCCACGGCATAGGCCAGGTCGCCATCCCCGCTCACCAGCACCGCCGTATCATAGGCCCCCACCAACGCCATCATGTCTACGGCAATTTCCACATCCAAATTGGCTTTTTTGGAACCATCCGGCAGTTGCACTAGGTCTTTGGAAATCACGCGATAGCCATTGCGCCGCATCCACAGCAAAAAGCCCTGCTGCTTTTCGTTGGTGCGGTCTACGCCAGTGTAGAAGAACGACCGCAGCAGCCGAGAGCCAGCCGTGAGGCGGCAGAGCAGCTTAGTGTAGTCAATTTCAATGCCGAGTTGCAGCGCGGCATAAAACAGGTTAGACCCGTCGATAAAAATGGCCACACGGCCGCGATTTTCTAGCACCTGCTCTGGAGTAAACACTGCATCGCTCTCTGTATGGTGGCTTAGCATCACATTTAGCCTCTTAAAATTATCTGTGTATTTTTTCCAAGGGATGTATTTTCAAAGGTTCCGAAGGGTTTATTAAACGATTTATCCTTAGAAACAAAAAGAAAAGACAGTCTTTGAACGGTCAGTTGAAACGGTCAGTTGAAAAGTAAACAAAAACAAAGCGCAACGTCAATCAAAATTGCATCGGACAAGATTTGAATTTGAATCAGGTTGAATTAGGCAGCTTGAACCGGGCAGTTTGAATTGGGCAGTTTGAATCGGGCAGTTTGAATCGGGCAGATCGAACTCGACAGATCGAACCAGGCAAATTGAATCGAGTCAACGGTCTTCAGGAAGCTGTTAGGAGGCTATCGGAAGCTCTAGACGCTGAAACACAGGCTGCGGCGCAGCAAGC
The DNA here is from genome assembly GCF_032705245.1 of Thermoleptolyngbya oregonensis NK1-22. GTDB lineage: Bacteria > Cyanobacteriota > Cyanobacteriia > Elainellales > Elainellaceae > Thermoleptolyngbya > Thermoleptolyngbya sichuanensis. Next base: position 2,932,187 of record NZ_CP053540.1, on the reverse strand, counting down.
GACTGTCCCGACGGCAGAGTGCCCCAGCGGGTGTGAGCCGAAAATGGGATCGAAGCCGCGATGAACGCCTCATCCAGTTGGTTAAAGTCCACCACGTAGCCCAACTGTTGATAAATTCGGCTACTCAAGTCGGGCACGATAGGCGACAGCAAGTAGGCAGAGAGTCGAACCGTTTCCAGAACGGTGTAGATGACCCGCTCAGCGGCAGATTGATTGCCCTGTTTGAAAAGCGTCCAGGGTGCCTGCTCGTCTACGTACTTGTTGCTGGCACGCACGACAGACAGCACCGCATTACAGGCTTGGTCAAAGGCCAGGGTTTCGTAGGCTTGAGTGACGGTTTCTCCCAGGTCTTTTCCAAGTGCTTCAAAGGATTCGTCGAGCAGCGGGCGATCGCCCGCTGCTCCCGGAACCTTCCCCCCACAGTTCTTATGAGCAAGCTTCAAAACACGGTTCAGCAGATTGCCCAAATCGTTTGCCAGGTCAGCATTCAGGATATTGACAAACCGAGTTTCGCTGAAATCGCCATCGCGACCAAACTCAATTTCTTTGAGGAAATAGTAGCGAATCGCATCGGAATTGTAGCGCTGAACCAAATCAAACGGATCGATGATATTACCGAGACTCTTGCTCATTTTTTGACCATCTTTGGTCAAGAAGCCGTGCCCGAATACTCGCTCTGGCAGGGGCAATCCTGCGGACATCAGCATGGCTGGCCAATAGACCGCATGAAACCGCAGGATGTCTTTACCGATTAGATGCAGGCTGGCGGGCCACCACACCGCATTTGCCAGCGTCGGCTCTTGGTCTGGCTCGACCGAGGCCGTCACATAGTTCAGCAGCGCGTCAAACCAGACGTAGATGGTGTGGTCGGGATCAACCGGCAGCGGAATGCCCCACGCCAGGTTGATGCGAGAAATGGAGAAATCCTGTAATCCCTGGCTGACAAAGCTCAGCACCTCGTTGCGGCGGCTTTCGGGCTGAATGAAGTCGGGCTGAGATTCGTAGAGCCTTTCCAGCGCGTCCTGATATTTTGACAGGCGGAAAAAATAGTTCTTTTCGTCGCGCCACTCGACCTGTTTATTGGGATGCAGCGGACAGTGCTTCTCCGGCAGCAGATCGCGCTCTTCTTTGAACTCTTCGCAGGAGACGCAGTACCAACCCTGCTGCTGCCCTAGATAGATGTCGCCCGCATCCCACACCCGCTGAAAAAACTCTTTGACGATCGCCTCATGTCGGGGAGCAGTGGTGCGGATAAAGCGGTCGTACTGGATGTTGAACCGTTCCCAGAGCGCAGCGAACCCGGCAGCAATTTCGTCGCAATGAGCCTGGGGCGATCGCCCCAACGCCTCAGCCGTCCGCTGGATTTTCTGACCATGCTCATCCGTGCCCGTCACCATCAGCACCGAGTCGCCCTTTAGACGATGGAACCGCGCTAGGACATCTGCGGCGATCGTAGTGTAGGCGCTCCCAATATGGGGCAGGTCGTTTACGTAGTAGATCGGCGTAGTAACAACAAATTTGTTTTTTTCTTTAGAAAAAGAGGTCATGTATAGAAAAAATCCGAATTTCCAGAAACCGCGGCCCGACTCAACACCTTTCTGACCAACTCAATTCATGGTTCAGCCGTTCGTCAGGATCACGGTTCGAGGAGATGGTGATTGTAATAATCTAAACCGTCCTCTAACAAGGCGGCACAGAAAACCGGAATTGTTGCGAAATTGATTATTGATGAAACACGGCTAAACGCATTGCATCAAAGCTTTACAATTCTATAACCTATTAATAGGCTAGCACTTTGAATTCATTTTTTGCGCGGTCTGTGTTAAGGCCAGTAGCGGCGCTGGAAACCCTTGAAACGTTTTAGCAAGAGATGGTCTTAATCCACAAAAACACCCAGGAACGCTATTTTGAGAAAAAGTCGTCCTGAAGACCTTGAGCAACCGCTATGTCCAAAACCCTGCCTCCGTCTGCGCTCCGACGAGTTCATCATGTCGCATTAAATGTTCACAGCATGGAGGCATCCCGACACTTCTACGGCACGATTTTAGGACTCCGTGAACTGCAAGGCAGCGACATTCCGGCTACGCTGATCGACCTAGTGGCGGCAGGCAAAGTGGCGAACTTCGTTACACCAGACGGCACGGTAATCGACCTGTTTTATGAACCCGATTTATCGCCGCCCAACCCCGATCCTCAGCGACAGTTTACCCGCGCAAATCACCTGGCCTTTGACATTGCGCCAGAGTTGTTTGATGAAGCGGTCGCTGTGCTGCGCGACAATGGAGTGCCCATCGACCACGGCCCTGTCTCTCGCCCGACGGGTCGCGGAATTTATTGCTATGACCCAGACGGATTTATGGTCGAAATCCGCTGCGACCCGCAGTAGGGATCGGCAGGGTCAGGGCCAACAGCGGCACTACCCCCGCCCCATAATCGTGCGCTGGAATGGGGGGCGATCGCCCAAACGCTTGAGATAAGCAGCGATCGCCGGGTAGTCGGCATAGTCCTGCTTCAGCATCAGCGTGGCATAGCCCAGGATCGACCCCACAGCAATGTCGGCGGCCGTGAGGCGATCGCCCACCAGCCACTCCCGCGTAGCAAGCTGGCTCTCCAACCCGCTGAGCAGGCGCGGCGTTTCGGCATCGCGCACCGTTTCCACAAACAGCCCCGTGCTAAGCGTGGAATTGGCAAACAGCACCCACTGCGCCACCCAGGCCCGCTGCTCTGCCGTCAGCCCGGTATCGTGCCGATCGGACAGATAGAGCAAAATCGCGCCCGACTCCCACAGCACAAAGCCATCCTCCACAATCGCCGGCACTTTGCCAAAGGGGTTGATGGCAAGATAGGCCGACTGGCGATGCTCCCCGGCCTGCATATCCAGCTGCACAAACTCGTAGGGCAGCCCCAACTCTTCTAGATACCACTTGACAATCGAAGCGCGGCTGCGGGCCCCGCCATAGAGTTTCAAAGCCATAGAGTTCACCGATAGACGTAATTTCAGCGCAATTCAGTCGGGCGTAGCGTGTCTCCAAAACCGATAACCACGGACTGAAGACTTCTGGCAACTGGCAATATTGTATAAAGGCTGGGCGGTGTAAATGCTGGATGGTATAAAGGCTGGGCAATGTAAAAACTAGGCAGAAAAACCGGGCAGAAAAACCGGGCAGCACTACATCACTCAAACAATTACTCAAACACAATCTCGTCTTCAACCCGCCAGGCCGGATCGACAATACAGAGAAACACCAGTGCCTCCGAGCCGACATTGCGAATAAACTGCCGCGCATTTGGCGGAATATAGACCGCATCGCCCGGTTCGACTCGCTGCACCTCGTCGCCAATGTGCATTTCCCCCACGCCGCTGAGGATGTAATATACCTCCGAAGTTCGCAGCGCGTGGGGCGTGGAGGTATCGCCGGGGGCAACGGTGGCGTGGGCCAGGCTATAGCGCAGATCGATGGGCTGCTTGTCGGGATGCAGCAGTTCTCGCAGCAACGTGCGATCGCCCGCGATAAACGCCTCACATCTCATCAGCTTCCGAACCAGCATCTCATCACCTCAACGCCTGTCTTGAACTTTAACCCTACTCCACCACGTAGGATAATGAAATGTGCAGTGCGCCAAACGCCCCTCCTCCTCAAGCCAACCGGCGCAATCCCCTACAACATCCGTCCATAACGATACACAGGAGAAACCCTTGACCAGTACGACCAGCTTAAAAACAACCCGTTCAGAAGAAATCTTTGCCGCTGCCCAAAAGCTCATGCCCGGCGGGGTAAATTCGCCAGTTCGCGCCTTTAAGTCCGTCGGCGGTCAACCCCTTGTGATCGATCGTGTTAAAGATGCCTATATGTGGGATGTAGACGGCAACCGCTACATCGACTACATCGGCACCTGGGGGCCAGCCATCTGCGGTCATGCCCATCCTGAAGTCATCAAAGCCATCCAGGAAGCCGCCGAAAAGGGCACTAGCTTTGGCGCACCCTGCTACCTGGAAAACGTGCTAGCCGAAATGGTGATCGACGCGGTGCCCAGCATCGAAATGGTACGCTTTGTCAACTCTGGCACCGAAGCCTGCATGGCCGTGCTGCGGCTGATGCGAGCCTTCACCGGCCGCGAAAAGGTAATTAAGTTCGAGGGCTGCTATCACGGCCACGCCGATATGTTCCTGGTCAAAGCAGGTTCCGGTGTGGCCACGCTGGGTCTACCCGACTCGCCCGGCGTGCCCAAGTCCACCACTGCAAATACACTCACCGCTCCATTTAACGATCTGGAAGCCGTGAAAGCCCTGTTTGCCGAAAATCCGGGTGAAATCGCCGGAGTAATTTTGGAACCCGTCGTCGGCAACGCAGGCTTCATTCCCCCAGACGCAGGCTTTTTGGCGGGGCTGCGGGAAATTACCCGCGAACACGGCGCACTGCTGACCTTTGACGAAGTGATGACGGGCTTCCGCATTTCCTACGGCGGCGCACAGCAGAAGTTCGGCATTACGCCCGACCTGACCACCCTGGGCAAAGTCATCGGCGGTGGGCTGCCTGTGGGCGCATACGGCGGCCGGCGCGACATCATGCAAATGGTCGCCCCGGCTGGCCCGATGTATCAGGCAGGCACGCTGTCGGGCAACCCGCTAGCCATGACGGCGGGCATCAAGACGCTGGAACTGCTTCAGCGTCCGGGCACCTACGAATACCTGGAGCGCATCACCAAGAAACTATCCGACGGCCTGCTTCAGGCAGCAAAAGATACGGGACACGCGGCCTGCGGTGGTTCCATCAGCGCCATGTTTGGCTTCTTCTTTACCGCTGGCCCCGTGCATAACTACGAAGATGCCAAAAAGTCTGACCTGCAAAAGTTTGGTCGCTTCCACCGGGGAATGTTGGAGCAGGGCGTATACCTGGCTCCGTCGCAGTTCGAGGCTGGCTTTACGTCTCTGGCCCATTCCGACGAAGACATCGACCAGACGATTCAGGCTGCCCGCACGGTGATGAGTTCGCTCTAGCCTTCGGTCGCAGCTTACGCAGCAACACATTCCTCACGCAGGGGCGATGACTTGGGGCGGGGTCGCTCGGAAAGTTCCGACCGAGCCTCGACTCGAAGCATCGCCCCTGATCATTTGCAGTGGCTATGATTTAAGCAACTGGTTAAGCAACTGGTTAAGCGACTGGTTCAATGGATAGTCCATGAAGCGGCCACCTGTTGCCCTCCGGGACTCCCCAAAACCCTGAGGCTCAGGCTTTTCCGTAGATCCTCGACCCCATGCTTTACCCTCCGCAATCATTTCCGTAGTCCAACGCTACTGGCCTGCTGTCCATCCGCATAGGTTGGAAGGGATGTGATGAAGCATAACGTCGAGCTATGAAACACACTTTCTGGGTCGCATCCAGTCTGCTGCTTTCTACCCTGCTTCCCTTCACTGCGTCAGCACAAACCGTTGCAAATGTTGCCCCCTTCGGGAGAACACAGGCACAAATCTGTCGGCATGATCCTCCAGATGATTTGGGTGGCTATATCACTGGGCAAGATCCTGGTTCCCGCGTCAACGTGCGAGCTGGTGCTGGAACCCATCATCCGGTTCGACATCAATTCGACATCAAGCAGTAGTTGGAGATGCTGTTGAGGATGCGTTGGAGGGAAGAGTTGCCTCAGATGGCTATTGCTGGTTCAAAGTGCGTTTAACTCGTTCAGGGATTGTCGGCTGGGTCAGGAGTGATTTCGTTGAGCTGATGTTCCCAGATTTTTGAGGATGACAGATCTTGGCTTAGATGAGCCAAAGTCCCAAGGGAGATAGGGGACATCGCCTAGCCTCAAGTCACACAAAGTCTTGAGGAACCAGGCTTGAGGAACGTCTATCTCCCCCGATTTCTAACTTTTCTCGGCTACTTCTGTAGTCTAGATGATACTGAACCTGTCTACCGAATGGAACAGGTAGGGAGGACTGTAACCCTTTAATAAAGAAAAAACAGCGATGAAACACCTTCTCCGTGTTGGAATGTATCTTCTGCTGTCTATGCTGATTCTTTTGAGTACGATCGGGCAGAAAGCTGCCAAGGCAGATTTGTCTGATGAAGACGCAGCAGAAGAAATGTGCGCGACTCTGGCTCTTGAGATTTCTTTGAGTGCAGGAGGCTATTTGACTAGCAGAGATCCTGGCTCTCGCATCAACATCCGCGCCGGTGCTGGAACTCGTTACCCAGTTCGGCACCAAGCCGTTAGCGGGGATGCAATTGCAAATCCCTTAGAGCTAGAGGCTGTCTCGGATGGTTACTGTTGGCTTAAGGTACGTTTGATTCGTTCTGGAGTTGTGGGCTGGGTTAGGAGCGATTTTGTGAACCTGAACATCGCCCCCTCCAATTAGGCTCCCAATAAATAATAACTAAATCCCCAACGAATTAGGCTGTGCCGTGCTGCCACTATCGAGCGCGGAATTCGACTTCATCCTGGCGGATGACGACATCGTGGTTGCCGAAAAAGTCGTGGCCCAGGAGGCCGATGGTGAGGTCTGGGCCGGCGATCGCCACTGACACATTCCGCGCCACCAGGCCGCCTGCCTCCATCGAGTCGATGGTGCTGGTGGGAAACGTGACGTTTCGGGCATTGGCGGTATTAGCCGTGGCTGTACCAGTCGGGCGCAGGTTCAGGGCCGCCGCCATGCGCTGCGTGATTAGCGTGCCGCTGGCTCCCGTATCCAGGATCATCTCAAACGTCGGCCCGCCGTTGAACGTCACGCGGATCACGGGCGTTCCCCCGGCGCGGCGCACAATCGGCGTGCGGAAGCTGGCGGAGGCCGGAGGCGAATCGGCGATCGCCGCGCTGGTTTGGGGTTCTGGAGATTGGCTGGCGCTGGGCGAATTGGGGGGATTGCTCACCGGACTTTGAGCCAACGCAGGGGGAGCGTTGTTGCCACCCGCCGATCGGGGCGACGGGGGGGCGCTGAAAATCACGCTGGCATCGGCTCCGGGGCCGCGGCTCGCCTGCTGCTGGGCGATCGCCAAATTGCGGCGATAGTCTCCCAGTTTGCTCTGGGCGCTGGCGTGGTTGGGGCTGGTGGTAGGAACCTGCTGCATCAGTTGGATCGCCTGCTGCCAGCGGCTCACCGCCAGCCGCCAATCGTCCTGCGACTGGGCCGCCTGGCTAATATTCACTGCACTAGCCGCCTGCTCTAGCGCCTGGGGATAGGGGTCAATGGGGGGTTGGGCGGGAGGAGCGGGGGATGCAGCGGGCACAGGGGTAGGAGGGGCGATCGCCACGGGTTCTGGACTGGGCACAGGCACCACCGAGTTGCCTGCGATGGAAGCACAGCCTGCACTCAATCCGGCTACGGCCAATCCCCAACCCACGAATCGAAGTCGTTGCCGAAAGGATTGGGAACGGTGCTGGGGCGGACGATGAAATTTCTGCATGGTTCTACAACCCGTGTATTGCAAAATATCTCTGCAAAGCATCTCTACAGGGCATCTCTGCAAGGCACTCCCGAACCCCTTATCTCAATCATCCCCAAATTAGGCAGGCTGAGCTTCAGATTTCTTTTGAAGCGCCATCAAAATCGACGACTTTTCCAGCAGACCCAGCACCGAACCATCTTCTGGTTTCACCACTGCCAGCGCGGGAACCTGCTCGCTCAGCAGGTCGATGACTTCCAGCAGCGGCGCGGTCGCGGGCACTGTCTGAACTCCTTCAGCAGCCTTCACCAACGACTGCACCGACACATCCCACCAGTCGTTGGTAGGCACTTGCTTCATATCATCCACCCAGATTTCGCCTGCCAGCTTACCCGCTTCATCCGTAACCAGATATTTTTTCCAACTCACCGGATTGCCGATGATGTGATTGTTTGCAAACTCGCGCAGAGAGCTTTGGGCCGGCACAATCGGGCTATTGGGAATGACTGCATCGGCAGCGGTCAAGCCGCTCATGAGTTCTTGCACGCTGGCTGCTTGCGCCGATCGCCCTGCATTTTGCAGCAGGAAAAAGCCCACCAGCAGCGTCCACACGCTGCCAATATTCGTCAGCCCCAGCGTTGCCGCCAGCCCCAGCCCAATCCCCAGCCAGCCGAACACCTGACCGACGCGGCTGGCAAAGGCCAGACCCCGATAGGGTTTGCCCGTAATCTTCCAGACAATCGCCTTCAGCACGTTGCCCCCATCCAGCGGCAACCCCGGAATCATGTTGAAAATGGCCAGAGCCAGGTTCACATAGGACAGCAGCGCCACCATCGCCGCCAGCGGCCCAGTAATACCGCTGAAGCTGCCGATAGCGTGCAGCACGCCAAACAGAAACAGGCTCACCAGGGGCCCGGCGATCGCCACCCGAAACGACTCACCCGGCGTTTTCGACTCTTCACCCAGGCTAGCCAGCCCGCCAAAGATAAACAGCGTGATGGATTTTACCTCCGTGCCCTGGCGCAGCGCCACCCAGCTATGCCCCAATTCATGGGCCAGCACTGACGCAAACAGCAGGAGCGCCGTCACCAGCCCCAGCACCCAGGCCAGCGGCCCCAGTTGGGGAAACTGATAGCTCAGCCAGCTTCCGTCGTTCCACGTCACCAGCGCCAGCACCAAAAACCAGGACGGGTTGATATAAAAAGGAATGCCAAAAAGACTGCCGACTCGCAGGTTATTTTCCATCGTGCATCACCGTATGTAATGAGGGCCTAGTGAATGAGGGCTTATGAGGGCTTATGAATCTGCGGTTTTGCCTCTCTGTTTTGACGCTCTAGAGTTTTGACTCTCCAGAGATTTAACCTTGCCATCGGGCGATCGCTCACCCCGCAGCTTATGATGAAGGTTCAGTTTCTAGTTTAAGTTGCTGTTAAACTCACGCAGATCGCGCTCAGATTTGCCTAAGCCTTTGCTTAAACTTCTAATCTATCCCGGTTTACTGCGATCCTAGCGACAGATTGCCCGACCATTCACCCATCTCAGGCGGTAATATCCACCCCTCCCGATTCGGCTCTTGTGAAAACCATCCTGTTTGACTTCGATGGCACCATTGCAGATTCCTTCGATGCGGTGCTGCAAATTACCAATCGACTCGCCCGCGAATTTGGCTACGAACCCGCTAGCCCCAGCGAGATCAAGCGACTGCAAAACCTGAGTTCGCGAGAGATTATTCGCCAGTCCAATATCCCGATGTTTCGGCTGCCACTGCTGCTGCGCCGCCTAAAGTTGGAAATGAGCCAAGAGATCAACCATCTCCAGCCCATCGCCGGAATTCAGGCAGCGCTAGTGCAGCTCCAGCAGCAGGGACATCGCCTGGGCATTGTTACGTCCAATACAGCCGATAACGTCGTCGCCTTTTTGCGAAATCATCAAATGGAAGGACTGTTTGACTACATTCAGCCGGGTGTCGCGCTGTTTGGCAAAGGGCGCAGCATCCGCCGCATTGCTCGCCAACATCAGATTGATCCGGCTTCGATGGTGTACGTGGGCGACGAGACGCGGGATATCGAAGCGGCCCAGGCGATCGCCATTCCAGTTATTGCCGTGGGCTGGGGCTTCAATTCCACTGCTGCGCTGGCTGCCTGCCACCCCGATGCGCTGGTTCATGAGCCGAGGGAACTGGTAACGGCGATCGCCCAGCTTGACCGGCAAGAATCGCAAACGCCATAATCCGTGGATGCAGCGGTTTACCCAGCTATTTCAGGAAATTGACGCGACGACCTCGACCAACGCCAAGGTTGCTGCGCTGCGGCGATATCTGCGCGAAGAAAATGCCGCAAATTCCGTCTGGGCGCTGTACCTGCTGCTGGGAAAAACGCGCAAGCGGCTAATTACCTCGCGGGTGCTGCGGGATATTTTCCTGCAAATTTCCGACATTCCCGAATGGCTGTTTGAAGACTGCTACGCGCAGGTCGGCGACTCGGCTGAGGTGATTGCGCTGTTGATGCAACGCCACGCCACTCTGCAATTAGCAACACCAACGACACCCCTGGCCCAGACGGCTGAAAACCTGCCGCTGCACCTGTGGATGGAGGAGATCATTCCCCAGGCAAAGCAGGTCGAGTCGGAAGAAGACCTAAAAGACCTGGTAGTGTCGTGGTGGGCAGCCCTGACTCCGGCGGGCGTGTTTGTGCTGAACAAGGTGCTGACGGGCGCATTTCGCATGGGCATGTCCGAGAAGCTGGTGATTCGGGCGATCGCCCAGGAGTTTAACATTCCCGAACCCGTGATGGCGCATCGGCTGATGGGCGACTTTGAGCCGACAGTCGAGTTTTTTCAACACCTGACGCAGATTGAAGCCGCAGAAGCGCTCAGTTCGCCGACGCGCCCCTATCCGTTTTTCTTGGCATCGCCGCTAGAGGAAGATCGATTTGCCACGGAAGACTTTTCGGGCTGGTGGGCCGAGTGGAAATGGGACGGCATCCGGGCGCAAATTATCCGCCGTGCAGGGCAGGTCTTTATCTGGTCACGCGGGGAAGATTTAGTCACCGATCAGTTTCCTGAACTGGCATCCTATTTTCTAACGCTACCCGACGGATTGGTGTTCGACGGTGAAATCCTGTGCTGGGCGAATGGTCAGCCCCTTGGCTTTAACCATTTACAAAAGCGACTAGGACGAAAGCGCGTCACGCAAAAGATAATGCAGGAGAACCCGGTTCACTTCATCGCCTACGACCTGCTGGAATGCAACGGTGAAGACATTCGCGACAAAGAACTGGGCGATCGCCGCACGCTATTAGAATCTGTCTTGCAAGCTGCCGATCCAACTTTTGTCACGCTATCCCGCAGCCTAACGTTCAGTTCAATGGATGAACTGCGATCGCTCCGGAAACGCTCTCGCGAATATGGTGCAGAGGGATTGGTGCTGAAGTCGGTGAACAGCCCCTACCTGGTTGGACGAAAGCGCGGCTACTGGTGGAAATACAAAGTAGAACCTATGACGCTGGATGCGGTGCTGATCTACGCCCAAGCGGGCAGCGGCAAGCGGGCAAACCTGTTTACCGACTACACCTTTGCCCTGTGGCACGAGGGAACGCTGGTCTCCTTTGCGAAAGCCTATTCTGGGTTGGACAACGCCGAAATCGAAGCCCTCGACAAGTGGATTCGCAAGCACACGATCGAAAAGTTTGGCCCCGTGCGATCGGTCGAACCCGTGCAGGTGTTCGAGATTGGCTTTGAAGGCATCCTCCGCTCTACTCGACACAAATCGGGCATTGCCGTCCGCTTTCCCCGCATCCTGCGCTGGCGCACCGACAAGCCCGCCGCCGAAGCCGACACGCTAGAAGCCGCGTTTAAGCTGCTAGAGCGGTAGGGGAATCAGTGCAGAAACCCAGATTCAGTTCATAAGCCCCTTACATTTCCTCCGAATTTTCACTTGGACAACTCGCTGAAGATTTGCCATGCTGAGAGGTTAGAAAGCGCAATCGATTAGACTTCGGCGTTCGGGTCGCAGGCAGCACATTTTGCTGAGCGGTTACATTAGACACGATACTTCAACGAAGACAGTCCTACGATAAGCCTTTGGGCAAAATTGCAACAAAATTGGGGTGCTGCGAGACTAGAGTAAATAATCCGACCCATCAACGCTTACAACGCTTATTTGGAATGGCTCTTCTACAACCTCCGGAGCGAACTGCGGCCAGCACCTTTTTGAGAGAATCCTCCCAAGTTACCGACCAGATCGGTAATGCCTTTGTGCTGAATTTGTATGCGCGGGTTCGTGAAATTGAGGCGCTAGCCCGCGCGATGTCCACGATGGCAGAAACGCTACCGACCGTAGAATCCCTGATACAGCAGGTGATCCCGCCGCTGTTGAATTTTCAAAATGACGGGGCGATCGCCGGTGGTGGGGTCTGGTTCGAGCCGTATGCTTTCGCGGGCGATCGCGAGCGCCAGAGCTTCTTTTGGGGACGTGATGCCGATGGGCGGCTCCAGTTTTTCGATGACTATAACCAGTGCGAGGTGGGCTATCACCAGGAAGCATGGTACGTCGCAGGGAAGTATGCCAAGCCTGGGCAGTGCGTCTGGAGCAAAGCCTACATGGACCCCCACTCTGGCGAACTGATGATTACCTGCACTGCCCCGGCCTATCGCCAGGGCGCTTTTTTAGGCGTGGTGACGGTTGATCTAAAGCTAGAAGGGCTGCAAGAGACCGTCAATCTGTGGCAGAAAAAGACAGGCGGTTACATTATCGTGCTGGACTATGGCAATCAGTTTATTGCCTTTCCCAAGCCAGGTTGGGTGAAAAAAACGCAGACTCACGCCAGCGGAAAAGCCGTCGAAACGTTTATCACCTTGCAGGAAATGGTCGAGAAAAAACCGCTCTTCTTGCCACTCCTCAAGGCAGCACAACTGGCAGATAAACAGACTTTTCAACCGCTTCAAAGTGCGCCCACTTTGCCAAATGCGACGATGCCCATGCTGAGCGCCGAAAGTAAAGAAATCAGCCCCGAAGATGAGCAGCGGCTGGCGACGATTTTGACGATATCAAATAGCAGCGATCGCACGGATTATCTCCAGCAAAAGTTCGAGCTAGAGCAAGATGAACTGCTGCAAGAAATGGCGATCGCCTCGCTGTTTCAAGTTCCCAAAGTCTACTGGAAGGTGTTTATCGTCAAGCCCCGCTCAGAGATCGCCGTCGCCACCCATAGCCTGATTCAGACTGATAAGATGGCCACGCTGGGTCAAATGGTGGCAGGTGTCGCCCATGAGGTAAATAATCCCCTCAATTTCGTCGTGGGGAACCTCAACCATGCCAGCGCCCAAACTGAAGACTTGCTCAGCATTCTGCGACTTTATCAGAAACACTATCCAGAGCCAGCAGCAGAGATTCAGCAGGCGATCGCCAGCGTCGATTTAGACTTTATTGCAGAAGACCTGCCGAAGCTGATTCGATCCATGAAAATGGGGGGCGATCGCGCTTTAGAAATCACCCAGCAGCTTCGCAACTTTTCTCGGATGGATGAGTCTGTTCGGCGGGCCACAAATCTGGTTCAAGAACTAGAAAATACGCTGGTTATTCTCGGTCATCGATTCAAGCCAAAGCGCGATCGCCCGCCAATTCAATTAATTAAAGAATATCAGGCAATTCCTGAAATCGAGTGCTATCCAGGACTGCTCAATCAGGTGTTTATGAATCTGCTGGTGAACGCGATTGATGCACTTGAAGAGGGCATCCATTCTAAACAAGTCACCTATTCTAAACAAGTCACCTATTCTAAACACAGCAGTCCAGCACATGATTTTTGTCCCACCATTTGGATGCAGGTGAGTTTAGTCAACGACACCGACGTGCAGATTGATATTTCTGACAACGGCCCCGGCATCTCGCCCGAACGACAGGCCCGCCTGTTTGAGCCGTTTTTTACCACCAAGCCCACGGGCAAGGGCACTGGGCTGGGGCTGGCCATTTGCCGTCAAATCGTCGAGCAGCGCCACGGGGGCACTCTGACCTGTCAATCGACCCCATTTCAAAAAACAACGTTTACCGTGAGGCTGCCGCTTGCTATGATGCCCAAATCCTCCCCAGAGTCCTCGTCGATCTAGCCTATGCTGATGGCTCGGCATTGACGGATAGAGCGTATCTGCCATATCTATCAAGTGTATCTACCCACTGTGCGTTTCCTGACCGAATGCGATCGCCCCTGATTGGAATCACCACCTACAGCCGCAGCGAAGCAGGCGAGTTTACCCTGCCTGCCACCTACGTCGATGCCGTGCAGCTTGCGGGCGGGTTTCCCGTGCTGCTACCGCCCGTCCAAGCCGACCCGACCGCGCTATTAGACACCCTGGATGGGCTGATTTTTTCTGGCGGCGGCGATATCGACCCCAGCGCCTATGGCGGCGAACCGCACCACACGATTTACCTGGTAGACGAGGAGCGCGACGAGTTCGAGCTGGCTTTGGCAAAGGCAGCTTTGACCGCGAATGTGCCGACGCTGGGCATCTGCCGGGGAATGCAGGTCATCAGTGTCGCCAGTGGGGCCACGCTGATTACTCATGTGCCGGATGTCTATGGCGAGTCGGTCACCCACCGGCTCGACCATCCCCGTCGCCCGGTGCAGCATCCCGCCCAAGTGCAACCCGGCAGCCGCTTGGCCCAGATGCTGGGCACTACGCATCTTACGGTCGTCTCTTGGCATCACCAGGCGATTAAAACCTTGCCGGATTGCTGGCAGACTGTCGCCCACGCTGCCGACGGACTGATTGAAGCGCTAGAGCACAAGCACCATCCGTGGCTGTTCACCGTCCAGTGGCACCCAGAACTGTCGCCCGCCGACCCCAACCACCAGCGATTGTTTCAGTCGCTCGTAGAAGCCGCCAGAGCCAAACCGTGACCCCGGCTGCACTGCTCAGTCTTGTCCTTTTAACCCCTAACCCCTAAATCCTAAACATGCGTCTATCGAATAAAGTTGCCCTGATTACTGGAGCCGGAAGCGGCATCGGGCGTGAGTCTGCGATTCTCTTTGCCAAAGAGGGGGCACAGGTGGCGGTGTGTGATGTAAACCTGGCCACAGCGACGGAAACGGTTAGCCTAATTGAGGCAGCGGGCGGAGAGGCGATCGCTATTCAGGCAGATGTCTCCAAAGCGGCAGACGCGAAGGCGATGATTGAGGCGGCTGAGGCAGCCTACGGCAAGCTAAATGTACTGTTTAACAATGCAGGCATCTTTCACGCGGCAGACGGCTCCGTGCTGGAAACCGAGGAAGACATCTGGGATCTAACCATTGATATCAATCTCAAAGGCGTGTTTCTCGGCTGCAAGTACGGCATTCCAGCGCTGCTGCGGGCCGGCGGCGGCTCAATTATCAACACTGCATCGTTTGTGGCGCTGATGGGCGCAGCAACCGCGCAGATCGCCTACACAGCCAGCAAGGGCGGCGTGTTGTCGATGACGCGAGAAATCTCCGTCGAATTCGCCCGTCAAAACATCCGCGCCAACGCTCTCTGCCCCGGCCCGGTAGAAACGCCGCTGCTGCAAGAGCTACTGGCAGATCCAGCCCGTCGCCAGCGCCGCCTAGTGCATATTCCCCCAGGACGCTTTGCCAAGGCAGTTGAAATGGCGCAGGCGGCCCTCTTCTTGGCCAGCGATGAATCGTCCTTCGTCAACGGCGCGACCTTCACGGTAGATGGCGGCATCACAGCAGCCTACGTGACCCCCGAATAGGGATAGGGACAAGGTATAGGGACAGGCGGCAAAACACATTGCCTTGCGCCCCTAGACTTAATCTAGGATACGCTTCGGAAAAACCAAATGCAAAAATTTCTGGAAAGCGCTACCAAACGCCACTCTCCAGAAATATTTTACAGATCATTCAAGAAAAAAGGCTGTTAATACGGGGAAGCCCAATGCTGAGGCTTTGAGCCACGCTTTACAGCTTGACCTCGATATCCACGCCTGCCGGCAGATCTAGCTTCATCAGCGCGTCAATTGTCTTAGAGGAAGGCTGATAGATATCGATAATCCGGCGGTGAGTGCGTGTCTCGAAGTGTTCGCGGGAGTCTTTGTCAACGTGGGGCGATCGCAGGACGCAATAAATCCGCCGCTTGGTGGGCATTGGAATAGGGCCAATCGCTGTAGCGTTCGTGCGATTTGCCGTTTCCACAATTTTTTCGCAGGAGGTATCCAAAAGACGGCGGTCAAACGCCTTTAGGCGAATCCGAATTTTTTGCTGCTGAAGAGTTGCCATCTAAAACTATCCAAATTTCAAGGTTCAGAGTTACGTAACCGAAGGCTAGGAATCAAAAATTGACCCTCTAAAAGCACTACTCCGGCCTCACATCCAGAAAAAGCCGGAGTAGCGCTCAAAAGGAACTACTTGATGATCTTCGAGACCACGCCTGCACCAATGGTGCGGCCGCCTTCACGGATCGCAAAACGCATTCCCTGCTCAATGGCGATCGCATTGATCAATTCAACGTTCACCTTAATGCGGTCACCTGGCATCACCATCTCTGCGTTGCTGCCATCATCAGCCGTAAATGCTTTGATGGTACCCGTCACGTCAGTGGTTCGCACGTAAAACTGAGGCTTGTAGCCCGCGAAGAAGGGCGTTTTGCGGCCGCCTTCCTTCTCAGTCAGCACATACACCTCACCCTCAAACTCAGTATGAGGCGTGATCGTCCCTGGCTTGGCGATCACCATCCCACGCTCGATATCTTCCTTCTTCAGACCCCGGAGCAGCAGACCTGCGTTGTCGCCGGCCAGACCTTCATCCAGACTCTTCTTGAACATCTCGATACCTGTTACGGTAGTCTTCCGAGTGTCACGCAGTCCCACCAGCTCAACTTCCTCGTTGACCTTGATTTTGCCACGCTCAATCCTACCCGTTGCAACCGTGCCTCGACCGGTAATGGTGAACACGTCTTCTACCGCCATCAGGAAAGGTTTGTCAATGTCACGCTCAGGAGTCGGGATGTATTCGTCTACAGCATCCATGAGTTCGTAGATCTTATCTACCCACTCGTTTTGACCCCGCTGAGTCTCCGGATCTTTAATCATGGCTTCCAGCGCCATCAGACCAGAACCCCGAATAATGGGCAAATCGTCACCAGGAAACTCGTATTCACTGAGCAGCTCACGCAGTTCCAACTCCACCAGCTCAAGCAGTTCCTCGTCATCCAGCTGGTCAACCTTGTTCAGGAACACCACGATGCTAGGAACACCCACCTGGCGAGCCAGCAGAATGTGTTCCTTGGTCTGGGGCATAGCACCATCGGTAGCAGCCACCACCAAGATAGCGCCGTCCATCTGCGCCGCACCCGTGATCATGTTCTTCACGTAGTCAGCATGTCCGGGGCAGTCCACGTGAGCATAGTGACGCTTCTCAGTCTCATACTCCACATGAGCCGTGTTGATCGTGATGCCCCGAGCCTTTTCCTCAGGAGCAGCATCAATCTCATCGTACTTACGAGCCTGAGCTTGCCCAAGAGCAGCCAGCGTCATCGTAATCGCGGCAGTTAGAGTCGTTTTGCCGTGATCCACGTGACCAATCGTACCAATGTTGACGTGAGGCTTGGTTCTCTCAAATTTTGCGCGTGCCATGAATTTACTTGTCCCTTTCTCCTGAGTTAAGCGTTCCCTTTGCTCTTGGCAATGATGGTTTCAGCCACGTTGCGAGGCACCTCCTCATAGTGGCTAAACTCCATCGTGAATATGCCACGACCCTGGGTTTTCGACCGGATATCGGTCGCATAACCGAACATTTCTGCTAGAGGCACCTTAGAGGTGACCTTGGCAGTGCCCTGTTCGGTGTCCTGGCCCTCAATCTGGCCTCGACGAGAGTTGAGGTCTCCAATGACGCTCCCAATGAAATCTTCGGGAACCTCAACCTCAACCTTCATCATAGGTTCCAACAGGACAGGCGCTGCTTTCAGCACAGCATTCTTGACCGCCATTGATCCAGCAATCTTGAATGCCATTTCTGAAGAGTCCACCTCGTGGTATGACCCATCCACCAGCGTGACCTTTAGGTCAATCACCGGATAACCTGCCAGAATCCCAGATTCGCAGGCTTCTCTCATGCCCTGCTCAGCGGGCCCAACGTATTCCTTAGGAACCGCACCGCCGACGATCTTGGACACAAACTCAAAGCCAGTACCCGGTTCACCCGGCTCCACTTCAATCACAACGTGACCATACTGACCTTTCCCACCACTCTGGCGGACAAATTTGCCCTCTTCCCGAACTGCCTTGCGAATCGTCTCGCGATAAGCAACCTGAGGCGCACCAACGTTGGCTTCCACCTTATATTCTCGCTTCATCCGATCCACCAGAATATCCAGGTGAAGCTCACCCATGCCCGCGATTACAGTTTGGTTCGTTTCGGGATCGACGTGAACCCGGAAGGTTGGATCTTCTTCAGCCAAAGCCTGCAGGGCCTTAGACAGCTTTTCCATATCCTGCTTGGTTTTGGGTTCAACCGCAACAGAAATCACCGGCTCCGGAATAAACAGAGATTCCAGAATAATTGGATTTGCCTCGTCGCAGATCGTGTCACCTGTGAAGGTATCCTTCAGGCCCAAAGCCGCACCCAAGTCGCCAGCCCGCAGTTCTTCTACTTCTTGGCGATCATCTGCCTTTAGAACGATCAGACGAGAAATTCGCTCCTTCTTGCCCTTGGTTGCGTTGTAGACGTAGCTGCCCTTGGTTAAGACACCAGAATAAACCCGGATGAAGGTCAGGCGGCCGTAGGGATCAGCCATAATCTTGAACGCCAGAGCAGCCAGAGGTTCGTCATCATCGGCATTGCGAGATGCAACGCTGCCGTCAGGCAAAGTGCCCTGAATGGCAGGAACATCGATAGGAGAAGGCAGATAATCCACCACTGCATCCAGCAGCAACTGAACACCCTTGTTCTTGAAGGCGGAACCACAGAACATAGGAACGATCTGACCCGAAATCGTACCCTTGCGGAGGGCAGTCCGGATTTCGTCTTCGGTCAGTTCTTCGCCTTCGAGGTATTTTTCGGTCAGCGCGTCATCGGTTTCGGCGGCTGCTTCGACTAGTTTGACCCGATATTCCTCAGCCAGTTCGCGAATTTCTTCGGGAACTTCCGTTTCCTGGATGTCTGTACCTAGATCGTTGGTGTAGATGTAAGCACGCATCCGAACCAGGTCGACAATCCCTTTCAGATTGTCTTCACTGCCGATGGGAAGCTGCGCCGGAACGGCATTCGCCCGGAGGCGATCGCGCACCTGGTTATAAACCTTGAAGAAATCAGCACCCGTGCGATCCATCTTGTTAACAAAGACGATCCGGGGAACTTTGTAGCGATCGGCCTGCCGCCAAACGGTCTCGGTCTGCGGCTGTACGCCTCCCACCGAACACAGAACCGTAATCACACCATCTAGCACACGCATTGAGCGTTCCACCTCAATGGTGAAGTCTACGTGACCGGGAGTGTCGATGATGTTAATGCGATGCTCTGGCTCTCCAGCAAGCGGCTGGGTGGGATCTTTCGGGTCGCGGCGCGTCCAAGCAGTGCTGATAGCCGCTGCCGTGATGGTAATCCCGCGTTCTCGCTCCTGAGCCATCCAGTCGGTAACAGCGGTTCCTTCGTGAACCTCGCCCATTTTGTGGACGACACCGGAATAGAACAGGATACGCTCGGTGGTGGTAGTTTTGCCCGCATCAATGTGGGCCGCAATACCAATGTTTCTAACTCTTTCTAGCGGGATACTTCGTACCACGGCTACCTCCTTAAGTGCTTGCCGCCAAATGTTCGCATAACTGCGTCTGTGATGCGTCTGTTAAGATTCTATACTTTATCTTTCACACCCGGTTCACACCCCTTGAAAATCACAAGGTGCGATTTCACCTCAGAAGATAAAGCCCCGACCTACAGTGGAAAACCAGAGGATCTCTGGCAGATTGCTTAGTAGCGATAATGGGCAAATGCCTTGTTCGCTTCAGCCATTTTGTGCGTTTCTTCGCGCTTGCGAATTGAACTGCCCGTCTCATTTGCAGCATCCATCAACTCGTTTGCCAACTTCCCAGCCATTGTTCGACCAGAACGAGCGCGAGAAAACTGAATCAGCCAGCGCAGGGCCAGAGCCGTACCGCGATCCGATCGCACTTCCATCGGAACCTGATAGGTCGCACCGCCCACCCGACGAGCCTTTACCTCAACCAGAGGAGTTGCATTTTTCACTGCCCGCTCGAAGGTTTCGAGCGGATCAGACCCGGTTCGCTCTTGAATCAAATCAAAAGCGTCATAGACAATGCCGTATGCCAGGGATCGCTTGCCTGAGCGCATGATTCGCCGAACGATCATGCTAACCAGGCGGCTATTGTACTTGGGGTCTGGGGGAACCGGACGCTTTTGAATGACGGTACGGCGAGACATAACTTTAGTAGCCCTTGTGTTTTGTAGACCTTTAAGAAGAGTGGACAGTAAAGATAAAACCGACTGAGAGAAACCTAGCAAAACCCGAAGAGAATCCCGATAAAAGCGCCAGGCAAACAGGCACTTGGGCAACCTACAACTTGAGCCTGTAAGCCCGTCAGGATACGAAGTGCTGGGAACCGGACTCGAAACTCCGAAAACCTAACACGCTCTAACGTAGCCGACGTAAAGAAGAATAGAGCTAAATCGTCAGACGCTATTCTAAATCAACAGATTCAAGCAGACTTAAGCTTCGAGAAACCGCCGAGAGAAGATTTGGCGCATCGCCCAATTCAAAACTTAGATCCAACCTAAGCAGCACTACTTACTAAGCAGCACTACTTAGCAGCCGCGGGCTTAGGACGCTTCGCGCCGTATTTCGAGCGACCCTGCTTCCGATCCTTCACACCTGCTGTGTCCAGGGTGCCGCGAATGATGTGATAGCGGACACCCGGAAGATCCTTAACCCGGCCTCCTCGAATCATCACCACCGAGTGCTCTTGCAGGTTGTGGCCAATCCCAGGGATATAGGCAGTCACCTCAAAGCCAGAGGTCAAGCGAACCCGCGCCACTTTGCGGAGGGCGGAATTGGGCTTCTTAGGAGTTGTTGTATAGACGCGAGTGCAAACCCCTCGGCGCTGGGGACAGCTCTTGAGCGCCGGGGACTTCGTTTTTGAACTTGCTTTCTGACGTTCGCTCCGAATGAGTTGTTGGATAGTAGGCATGGACTCTGGCGTATTTTGCCGATAGACGGGTCAAGTTTTCACAGTCTTCAATCTTACCGAGTTTTCCGAGGTTCTGTCAAATTTGGCTGAGAGAGCCAAGAGATTGGCGCATACGGACTACACATCTGCCACAACAAAGGAGTGTCCGCACTCACAGGTGGCGATCGCCCTTGGGTTCTGAAAGCGAAACGCCCCACCCATCAAGTCTTCTGAGTAGTCCAGCAAAACCCCTTCCACATAGGGAAGGCTCTGGGCATCGACGACAATTCGGATTTGCTCAGACTCGTAAATGCGATCGCCCGGTGAGGAGACTTCCGCCAAACCGATGGTGTATATCGTTCCCATGCAGCCACCCGGCTGGACTCCCAGCCGAAACAGCGCCGTGGGAGCAGACTGAGTTCTTTGAAACCGCTCAATTTCTCTGGCGGCGGCTAGACTGAGTTGCACCATCGACTTGCTGCACCGTCAAGGCTTAGACAAAACAAAACCTAAGTTACCGGGCGCACTGATGCCATCTAGGCAACACTGCGTTGTCTATACTAGCGCGAATTTGACCAGATGGTTTCAAAACAAAAACCTGGGGCGATCGCACTGACCACTCCAGGCTTTTGACAACTCCAACTTGCTTCAACGTTTTGAGCAGGTTGGCAATGATTATTGGGTATCGTTGGATGCTATTAACTACTTAGCACAGCAACTATTGGGTACGGGCGTAGTCGTCCTGATAGCGAACAATGTCGTCTTCACCCAGGTATTCACCGTTTTGCACCTCGATCAGCACCAGCGGGATCACGCCAGGATTTTCCAATCGGTGGGCAGTGCAGGGCGGAACATAGGTGGACTGATTGCTAAATAACAGGGTTTCTTGTTCAGCACAGGTGACGCGGGCGGTGCCAGACACCACAATCCAATGCTCGCTGCGGTGATGGTGCATCTGAAGGCTGAGGCGGTGTCCTGGCTTCACCTCAATGCGCTTAATCTTGTAGCCCCGACCTTCTTCCAGCACAGTAAACGATCCCCAAGGGCGCAGTTCTGTTGCTGCAACGCCCTTCGTCAGCGCGGACGCAGGTGAAGAGGGAAGGGTAGAAGGCGCTACTTCTTTTGCTTGAGTCACAGTCTTTTACTCCTTAAGAAATGAAATCGCTCGAAACTATCGCTCGGAACTAAAGTTGCGTTGAAAGCTGCGTTGGTTGAAAGCTGCGTTGGTTGAAAGCTACATTGACAGACGTGGCGTTGCAAAAGCTGGCCGCCTGAAGATTCTTCAGAACTTTGGATGTGCATCAGGACGATAGGCAGGCCAGACCCGATCGCCCAAAGAAATACTTACAGAAAATATAAAAGTCCCGAAGTCTGGAAGCTCGAACCCAAGCCAAGAGCGATCGCCCACCTGTGCAAAACCATACCAACATTCTCCGGGGGTTACCAGTGTCTATATCCACCAACTAGGCAGGATTTATCAACGCCTTGAACGACAGCGGTAAAACTTCACCCAATCTTTAAACTAAGCGCACGTCACCTCAAAATGAATCCCAAAAAATGCTGATTTGTGCAGGCAAATCTGTGCAGGCAAACCATTAGACGGCGAGGCATTCTGGCTCTTTTCAACTTGCTCTTCTCAACTTATTGCGGGTTTTGCAGGAATATACCGATGGCATTGTGAACCCGACCTGCTGTGTTGGCCGGGCGGTTAATTAACTGCCCGCCGAGATAGAGAGAGCTAGAACTCCCGCCATCCAGGTTGAGCGCGGCCACAGAGCCAAGCCGCTGCATCACCTGCGCCATCTCACTCAAGGACGGGCCAGGGCCACCCACTCGCGGATGGACTGCTGTCAAGATTAGAGTGCCCTCTGCTCGTCTGCCAATTGCACTCCGGATCGCAAGTTCCTGAATAAATGCGTCCGAAAACCCTTCTCCTCTAGCATCTAGAACCACTTGACCATTTTGAACCAGCAGTGGCCCAGCCCCCAGAATGTTGGGAAAGCGGTCAAATTCGGCGGGTAGCGTAGCCGCCTCGTAGCGGACGCTGCTGCCAGGGACAAAGGCATTCACCAGGAGATCGTTGCCCCGCAACACCAGCAAATAGCCATCCGTCGGGATTGGAAACGTCGGTCTGGGCAGATCGGCAGGCGGTGAGGGATCACCCGGCAGGGGGGCGCTGGCAACCGGGCTGGCCACCACTTGACGAGCCACCACCTGATCGTTGCGGACGGTCACCACCGTCTCTCCATCGGTGATGGGCGTGTAGGTGCTGCCCCACTCGCGGGTATAGCGGCAGATGCCCGCTCCCACCAGGCCGCTGTTGAGCGAGAGGATGGGAAAGCGATCGCCCACGGCCCCGGCCACAACCGGACTCACAGACTCTCGCAGCACCAGGCGGCTCATCAACCAGTCCCCCGCCCCAGACCAGCCCACCGCGCCCCGTCCCAAAATCGGGCCAGACACCCAGCGATTTTCGGTGCGAATCGCGCCCAATGGAAGCTGATTGTTTCGGTTAAAAAACCCTGCATTGATCGCTGCTGCCACCTGCCAGCGCTGGGCCGTGCGAGTCAGAGGCGCAGTGCCCACGGCCGTCTCCGGATCAGTCCAGATGGGGCGCAGGGATAGCCCCGGCTGGCGGAGATCTAGCTCTAGCAGGTAAACCGGAAACCGAGCCGCGCCCACCGCAACGTATTGCTGTCGCCAAGTGATGCCCGGTGCCCAGTGGATCGTGCGCTCCACCATCGAGTCCGAACGCACGTCAATCACCAGCCGCGCCGGGTTGGGCAGCATAGAAATGCGGGGACGCAACCGCGCCGAGAGGTTGGCTCGAATCTGCGTGCGATCGCCCGCCGTGGAAATCGTCAGCCCCGTGATGACATTGCCCGGTTCGCGGTTGAGCGTTTCAGCAAGCTGCTGGGCCATCGCGGGATCGATCGCCCCGTCCAGCGTCACGGTAAAACTCGTCGCCTCCTCGGCTACCCGCCAGGGAATCGGCCGGTTCAAATCTACCACCAGGCGATCGCCCCATGCCTGCTTGCCCTGTCGCACATTACTAATCTGCCCTCGCGGGGTAACGATTTGCAGCGATGGCCCGTTGACGGAGACATTCCAGCCGAGCGATCGCGCCAGATCGGTCACATCCACGTAGCGATGCTGCGGGGTCAGCCAGCTTCCTAACACGAGCGGCTGTTGCAACGGCTCTGTAAACCACTGTACGGGCTGCTGCTGAGGCACAGCGTTGCTCAACAGATGAACGCCAAGCGTCTGAGCCAGGTCTACATCCGCCACACCGACCCGGCGCTGCCAGACCGTCCACGCCCCCGGCAGCGTTTGACCGTTGATCACCAGTTGCCTGCCCTGGGTGACCAGTTCCCCCACGGGTGCTGCCTGCGCCAGGTTGGGGGTCCAGGCGGCCCCAATTGCCGCAGACTGCATCCTGGCTGGCTGCTTGGACTGGGCTGCGGTGTCGCTGGCTAAGGTTCCATAGATCCCGCCTGCCAACAGCGGCAACCCCAGCCAGCCCAACAGTCTGGGCTGCCACGGGCGCGGCTGGCGTGTCCCGTGCCGACGCAACGCAGCAGACCGACGAGAAGCAGGCAGTTTGCGAGGCTGCTGACGCAGAAAGTCGAATTTCACCACGGCACCGTAACCCTATTGCTGGAAAGATTTCTGGAAAGACTGCTGAAACGCTTGCTGAAACGCTCGCTGGGGCGATCGCTAAACCCATTGCAAACGCAAGATCCCTGACGCGCCATCTGGGATCAGAGTTTCTGTCGGGAGGGCTGTTGCGATTTGGGGGCGATCGCTCGTGGACTCCAATCTACTCGTGGACTCCAATCTAGAGGATGACTGCGGGCAACGGCAGCCCCTCTCAATGTTTCGCAAATTTCGCAAATAGTTCGCAAATCTCGAAAATCCTGTCTCGAACGTGCTGCAAATTTCGTTTCCCGACGTTCATTCCCAGATCGCTCACAAAGCCTCGATCACAAAGCCAGACCCGCTGCCTGAAGCCCGATCCTTGCCAAGATGCATAACTCCGTCTGGCGCAGCCGATAAATCTTTGTAGGCACAGGAAAGTCGCTTGCCGAGGATCACGCCATGAACACCCCCTGGAAACGCCTCCTTCAAAAAACCGCTGGCTGGCTGCTGGTCGAAGTGATGATGAACCTGACCGGGCTGGACACGCTGGCAGACTTTGGCGAGTTTCTGTTTGACCTACGCCCGGTGGCGCTCCAGTCCCAACCTTCCGACCTGATCACCACTCTGCATCAACCCTCTGTCCCGGCTTTGATGGGCAGAGCATGAGCCAGTTTCAAGGACTAAAGAACATGGCACGCTGCTCATTTTGGAGCAATCTTGGAGCAATCATCGATCTCGCCACGCTCCAACAATCGTGATTGAAATCACACCCAATTGCGACAGCAAACACGAGCGCCGTCCTGGAATCTTGGTGAATCGGGCTGAATTCAAAAATAGGTCAAAACGCGCCCCCAAAGACTACTTCAGGTCTTTATTCACATCAGGAGAAGCCCCCATGAATTCTTTTTCATCTAACTCCCAGCCCGAGTTTGAGTCTGCCGAGGCGATCGCCCAATCATCGATCATTTTCGGAAAATATCGCGGCAGTATGATCGCCTTCCAGGGCCATTTATCGAAACCCCAGGAAGTCCCTAATTCGGCACTTTTGTTGCGCTATCGGGGCGTGTTTTACCTGAAGCCTCAATGAGTCGAGAATCAAAATCCGCCATTCCAAAATCCGTCATTCATTGACTCGTTGATTTCCTCATTCATTTGCCCATTCATTTGCCCATTGAATTGCAAAAATGAATCGAGGTGCATCCAGTCCTCTGCGGTTTACTCAATCTGGCATTACCCGCTCTTAGTCATGCCCGAATGAGTTGAACTGTACGCCTCAAGCGTGATAGTTTCTGGAGGTTTAGATCTGGAGATTTAAACTCTGGAGATTCAAACCTATCCAGAGACTCCGCTTGAGGCGATCGCACCATGCAGTTTGGCCCCGGTTTCACCGCTACATTTCTGTACTACTTCGCCAGCACTGCGCTTGTGTTTACGCTGGTCATAGCGCTATCCCTGGACACGGCGATCGCAGGGGTTCCGCAGCAGGTCGGGCTAATGGGTGGCCTGCTGGGCGGGCTAATCGGGGCCTACTTCAACCGCTCGGTGTCCGTCGAGTTGCCCTTCAAAAGCAAGAAGACCTTCTGGAAACAGCTAGACCCTATCCTCTCAGACTTGGGCTATCGGCTCCGCGAGGATGCGCCAGAAACCGAGGGTTCAGAAGAGATCCGGGTCTATGAGCGCGAGGGGCTGCAAAAAGCGCTGTCGGGGAAAATATACGTGCAGCTTGAAGAAAATACCGCAACGCTGGCAGGACGGGCCGTGCAGGTCAAAGCCATCCGCAAACGGCTGGACTGAGCCAAAACACCGTCATGCGGTTTGCTGCTAGACACACCTACCCCCCCTTGGATGAGCAATCTCGCAACGTCCAGCCCCCAGCCGCCGACCCCCAACGTGCCGATCCAGACGCATCGGGGCGGGGCAACCAGAGTAGGATGACAACTGTAGCCGTCCCCCCAGCGGTTTTAGCGGTTCCCCAACGGTTTCCCAGCCATGACCCCCAGCCCCCGACTTTTGCAACACACCCCCGCGCGATCGCTCTCGGAGGTCTATCGCACGCTCCAGCAAGCGCCGCTGGAAACCATTGAAGAACTCAAAGCTTTCTACCGCAAAGAGCTAAACGAAGTCCGGGGTGGCGACCGGATGCAGCGGATTCAGATGCGCTTGCGGCGGGCCTATGCCGACGGGATTCCCTTCAAAGCCTGCGTCATGGGGCATCGCGGCGTGGGCAAATCGACCGAGATTTCGCGGCTGCTGGCGCACGTCCGGGATCAGTTTCGTGCCATCCGGTTTAGCGCCATGACGGCCCTCGATCCGGGCAATTTTCGGGCGCTGGATGTGCTGCTGTTGATGATGGCCGAGGTAACGGAGCGAACGGCGCGTCCTGTAGACCAAGGCGGCGCAGGCAAGCGCCCATCAGACCAGCGGCTTCGGGAGATTTGGGACTGGTTTGCCACAGAAACCGAGATGCGATCGCAGGCCCAGGATGCCGCCATGCAACTGGAAGCAGGCGCAGGCCTTCCGGCAGACTCGCTCTGGGGCAAGGTGTTGGGGCTATTTGCCAACCTCAAGAGCGAAATCAAGTTTGCCGCCACGCGCAAAGTCGAAGTGGTGGAATATCGCATCAGCCGCCTGATCAAGCTGATCGACATCGCCAACGCCCTGCTGGATGAGTGCAACCAGCACCTCCGATCGGCCAGCGGCCACGAGTGGCTATTTGTAGGCGAAGACTTTGACCGGGCAGGCATCCCCACCGAGCGCACCGAGGAACTGTTCGTCACCTATGCCAACCTGTTCCAGGACTTGCGGACGCATCTGATTTTTACGCTGCCCATTGGGTTGTACTATTCCTCCGCTGCGCCGCGACTGCCCTTCCCGATGGATTGCAGCTTTGTGATTCCCGATACGCCCGTCTACGACCCCCACCACAAGCTGAATCGCCCTGGCTCCCTGGCTGTGGGCAAAGTCTTGCAGGCGCGGATGGATTTGAACCTGTTTGAAAAAAACCAGTGGCTGCGAGTGGCGATCGCCTCTGGGGGCAACCTGCGCGATCTGTTCGCCCTGGTCAACTATGCCGCCGACACGGCCCAGTTGCGGGCCGCCGCTCAGATCAGCGCCACAGACCTAGATGCGGCAATCGTCAACCTCCGCAGCGACTATGAGCGGCGACTGGGACAAAGCCCCTATGATCGAGAAGTCGTGACCTACGACCACAAGGTGGATCGCATGAAGCGAATCTATGCAGGCGACCAGGAAGCCCAAATGACCGACCCGGTGATGTATTCCCTACTGAACTCGCGGGCCGTGCAGGAGTTTAACGGCCAGCGCTGGTTTGGGCTACACCCAATGGTCGTGGATATTTTGGGTCGGCAGGGTCATCTAGAAGCCGATGGGCAGGGTCGTTTTCCTGGAGGCACGATTTAGCGACAATGGCAGACCCGGTTTCCCCATCAACAGGCAGCATTGCCGACATTAGCGCCCGACTGGTGCTGTGGGGCGGGCGCGAGATGCCGGGCATGGCGCGGGTGGAATATAGCTCGGAGTTTTCGCGGCAGGAAGTGATGAATCGGGTGCGGGCCGCGCTGGAGCCGCGAGGTATTCCGGTGTATGACCTAGAGCTACGGCCAAACCAATCGCCAGCGATCGCCGTGGCCGATTTGCTGGATCGCCTCAGCCAGTTGCCGCCCGGAGTGGTCTCGATTACGGGCTTTGCCAGAGCCTTTAGTCCCCAAGTGCCGCTCGAAGAGGCGCTGCGACTGCTCAACTATCACCGCGATCGCTACGCCAGCCTTCCCCTGCGCCAGATCTGGTGGATGACTCCCAGCTTTTTTCAGACCGCCATCCACGCCATGCCGGATATGAATAGCTGGTTTAGCCCCCGACTGGCGCTGACGGAGGTGGTGTGGAGCGATTCTATGGATGTCGCTGACGAAGAGGACGGCGCAACCACGCCAATTCAGGATGCCCGGTTCCAGGCGCTGCAACTGGTGCAGCAGTTTCGGTCAGCGCGGGCGGATGGCATGAGCGACCTGGAATTACTCAAAACTTACCTGCTGCCCGCGCTGGAGGTGCTGGCCAGTGCCGATGCTCAGAAGGATCTGCGGCATTTGACAACCGAGTTTGAGGGACTTTTGGGGCAACTGCGGCAGGCCGATTCGCTAGATCTGGCCAGCAGCCTCGATCGCCTAGCCACGATTTACCAGAAACAGGGGCGCTATGCCGAAGCAGAGCCGTTATTTCGGCGATCGCTCCAGTTGCGAGAACAACATCTGGGGCCGACGCATCCTGAGGTGTCCACCGCCCTCAACAACCTGGCCCTGCTCTACCAAGCGGAGGGGCGCTACTGCGAGGCGGAACCTTTGTTTCAGCGGGCGCTGGCCCTCGATGAGCAGGTCTATGGCCCGCGCCATCTAGAAGTGGCGACCGATCTGCACAACCTAGCAGGGCTGTATCAAGATCAGGGCCGCTATGACGAGGCCGAGGCGCTCTATCTGCGATCGCTCGCCATTGATGAACGGTTCTACGGGGTCGAGCATCCCGATGTGGCCACCGACCTCCACAGCTTGGCAGGGCTATACCAGGATCAGGGCCGCTACGACGAAGCCGAGATGCTCTATCTGCGATCGCTCAAGCTCCGCCAGCGGCCGGGCATCGACCCCCTAGAACTCGCCCGCAGCCTGAACAATCTAGCAACGCTCTATCGCGTGCAGGGCCGCTATGAGGAGGCAGCGGATCTGTATCGGCGATCGCTCGAAATTCGCAGACAGCAGCTTGGGGACGACCATCCCGACGTGGCCACCAGTCTTAACAACCTGGCGCTGCTGTATAAGGTGCAGGGCCGCTATGATGAGGCAGAAAAACTCTATCGGCGATCGCTCGAAATCCGAATGCAGCAGCTTGGAGACGACCATCCTAAAGTTGCCTCCAGTCTCTACAATCTGGCAAACCTGTATCAGGATCAGGAGCAAACAGAGCAGGCAGAAGCGCTCTATCGGCGATCGCTCGAAATTCTGGAGCAGCGGCTCGGCAAGACCCACCCCGAAACTGCCACCGTCCAGAGAAGTTTGGCAAGCCTGCACGCACCCGCCGAGATTCTCCCGCATCAACCCTCTCCTTCAAACTAATCCGGTTTGACCCGCTCCCATGTCCGACCCCCTCGCCCAACCAGCCCAGCCCAATACCACCCCCCGCTGGCGGCAGGGCGAGTTGGTGGAACTGACGATTACTGACCTGAGCAACAGCGGCGACGGCGTGGGGCGCGTGGATGGGCGCGTGGTGTTTGTGCCGGATACGGCCGTGGGCGATCGCCTCATCGCCCGCCTGATCCGCGTCAAGCCACAGTTCGCCCAGGGCAAGCTGCATGAGCTATTGGAACCATCGGGCGATCGCATCCGTCCCGCCTGCATCGTGGCCGACAAGTGCGGCGGCTGCCAGTGGCAACACCTCAGCTATGCCGCCCAGCTTGTCGCCAAGCAAAACCTCGTCACCCAAGACCTAGAGCGCATCGGCGGCTTTGCCAATCCCCCAGTCTCCCCCATTCTGCCCCTTTCCCCCTCCCCCGCGCATTCCCTCAACTACCGCAACAAAGCCACCTACCCCCTCGACCGGGGCGAGTCGGGCCAGGTTCGCGCTGGCTATTACCAGAAGGGCAGCCACCAGTTGGTGAATCTAAACCAGTGCCCGATTCAGGATGCGCGGCTGAATCCCTTGCTGGCAGAGGTGAAGCAGGATATTCAAACCCGCGGCTGGAGCATCTACGACGAGCGGCTGCATCGGGGCAAGCTGCGCCATCTGGGGCTGCGGATTGGGCGACACACTGGGGAAATGCTGCTGACGCTGGTGAGTACCGACGCGGGTCTGGTGGGGCTGGCGGAGCAGGCAGAAGCGTGGCTCCAGCGCTATCCCGACCTGGTGGGCGTGGCGCTGAACCTAAACCCAGCGCAGACGAATGTGATTTTTGGCCCAGAAACCCGCTGCATTGCAGGGCAGAACGCTTTGCGAGAACGCTTTGCAGGGCTGGAGTTTCAGATTCAGCCGACGACGTTTTTTCAGGTGAACACGGAGCAGGCGGAGGCCCTGCTAGGGGCGATCGCCTCCGAACTCAACCTCCAGGGCGACGAAATCCTAGTAGATGCCTACTGCGGCATCGGCACGTTTACCCTGCCGCTGGCAAAGCAGGTCAAGCGGGCGATCGGCATCGAGCTACATCCAGAGTCGATTCAGCAAGCCTGGACCAATGCCTATCAAAACAACATTGCCAACGTGATGTTCCAGGCGGGCACGGTCGAAGAACTGCTGCCCAAGCTGGACGAACAGCCGGATGTCGTGCTGCTCGATCCGCCGCGCAAGGGCTGCGATGCCTTGGTACTGGAAACGCTGCTCAGCCAACTGCCGCACCGCATTGCCTACGTGAGCTGCAACCCGGCAACCCTAGCCCGCGACCTGAAGCGACTCTGTGCCAACGGAACCTATCGCCTCGCCCGCGCCCAGCCCGTCGATTTCTTTCCGCAAACGCCCCATGTCGAATGTGTTGCGTTTCTAGAGAAATTGTAATAATGTCTCACAAACTGTATCTTTTGATACTATTTCAAGATTCCCTGACTACAATAAGCACATGGGCTATTCTGAAAGTTTTCTGAAAAGTTTTCTGAAAACCCAGGCATCGCCTCAGCTTTGACGTTTTGCGACCCATCGCCAAGGAGGTCTTCATGGCAGATTTTGTATGCCAGATTCCCGTTCCCCAAACGCAGCAAGAGCTTGACCAAGCCGTTCAAACCTATCTCAATGCCAACCTCAGCGGTTTAGACCTGTTTTGTCACTGGCAGGCTATTCGAGAAGCGGCGATCGCCCAGAGCGGTTCCTCAAACGCTGCCGTGGCGACCGAAGCGGCAAAAATCGCCGGAGAAGATAGCTATTAAGCAGTTTCCAGATCGATCTTTCGGGTAGATTTCTCGAACAGCTTAATCTCTTACATCAATTCCTCACGTCAATTCCTCACGATCGTTGTGCAGCCTGCTGTGCAGCGATTCTTTTTCTCAATGGTGCTACTCAGGGGTGCTACTCAGGGGTGCTACTCAGGGATGCGACAAAAGCTTACGCATTGCTGGATAAGCTGCTGCATCGGCCTAATAATAGGAGTACGCAAGTCTTATAAAACTTCACCAAACGTTTCCCGATCTGCCATTTTTGATAAATCTTTGGCTTCTTGAATTCAGCTTTAATCTGCGCGATCGCCCTCAGACCGATATCCTGAACCACAGGGCGATCGCTCTATCCTTCCCAGCACCGCCTTCTGCTCGTTTCTGCTAGCTGTGCTGCGGTTCCCATTCGGCAAACGCTCAATAATTACAATAATTAAAACAATAATTAAACGCGGCAAGTAACCTAAACCCTGCCACAGCGGTTATGTCCACCCCAGCTTCTTCTCCGTCGGGTCTGTCGTCCTCCGATGCGCTTCGCACCCTCCAGTCCCAGCTTGACCGCTACTACGAAGAGGTAAAGCTGATTATCCTAGCGCGGCAGCACCCGGTCACCGGACTCCTCCCCGCCAGCACCGCCATCAATTCCCACGGCAACTACACCGATGCCTGGGTGCGCGACAACGTATACAGCATCCTCTGCGTGTGGGGGCTGGCGCTGGCCTATCGCCGCATTGGGGAAGACCGGGGGCGCTGCTACGAGCTAGAGCAGAGCGTCGTCAAGCTGATGCGCGGGCTGCTGTTTGCCATGATGCGGCAGGCGCACAAGGTTGAAAAGTTCAAACAAACCCAGCACCCACTCGATGCGCTCCACGCCAAATACGACCTGGCAACGACCAACACAGTGGTCGGCGACGACGGTTGGGGCCACCTGCAAATCGATGCCACCTCGATCTACCTACTGATGCTGTCGCAGATGACGGCTTCGGGGCTGCAAATTATTTTCACGCTGGACGAGGTGAACTTTATTCAAAACCTCGTCTACTACATTGGCCGCGCCTACCGCACCCCCGACTACGGCATCTGGGAGCGCGGCAACAAAATTAACCACGGCAATCCAGAGCTAAACGCCAGCTCGGTCGGCATGGCCAAAGCGGCGCTGGAGGCGATTAGCGGTCTCGACCTGTTTGGCGTGCGCGGCAGCCAGTCGTCCATTATCCACGTCCTGCCGGACGAAATCGCCCGCGCCCGAAACACGCTGGAATCGCTGCTGCCCCGCGAGTCGGCATCCAAGGAAGTAGACGCGGCGGTGCTGAGCGTCATTGGCTATCCCGCCTTCGCGGTCGAAGACCTGAGCCTGGTGGAACGGACTCGCAATAACGTCGTGACCAAACTCCAGGGCCGCTACGGCTGCAAGCGATTCCTGCGGGATGGTCACCAGACCGTCATCGAAGACCCAACGCGGCTGCACTATGAACCGTGGGAACTGAAAGCCTTTGAGCATATTGAGTGCGAGTGGCCGCTGTTCTTCACCTACTTGTATCTGGACGCGCTGTTTCGCGGCGACACCATCCAAGCCGAAGACTATCGCCAAAAGCTGGACGCAGTGCGCGTGGAGAAAGATGGGGTGAAGCTGCTGCCAGAGCTTTACTACGTGCCACAAGAGGCGATCGCCCCCGAACGCGAACACCCCGGCAGCCAAACCCGCTTGCCCAATGACAACCTGCCCCTCGTCTGGGCCCAGAGCCTCTATCTCCTCGGTCGGCTCCTCCAGGAAGGGCTGATCGCCCCCGGCGACCTCGACCCCCTGGGGCAACACCTGCGCCTAGGTCAGCATCCCAGACCCCTGGTGCAAATTTCCCTGCTAGCCGAAGATGAGGCACTCCAGGCAGAACTGGCCGCCTTTGGGGTGGCCACGCAAACGCCCAGCCAGATCGACCCAACCCAGGTGCGAACTTCGGGCCAGCTTTCGGATGTGCTGACCCAGATCGGGCGCAACGACAAACTGGGCCTAAGCGGTCGCCCTATCCGCCGCCTGCGGAGCCTCACCACCTCCCGCATTTTCAAGATTAAGGGCGAAACGATGGTGTTCTTGCCGTCGTTTCTAGACCAGCAGCAGTTTTATCTAACGCTCGATTACCACATCCTGGTGTCCCAAATCCGCGCTGAGGTGGCCTACATCTGGCGACACTGGAATCGCCTCGGCCGCCCCACCATGACGCTGCTGCTGACCCACGACATGTTGCGCGACAAAGAGCCGCTGCTGGAGCTATTTAGCGAGCTACGCGACGGGCACTGCGGCGGCATTCCCGTCACGCTAGGCCGCTTGCAGGAACTCATGCGAACCGCAGGCACCGAGCGGTTCGATTTCATCCACGAGTTTGTGTTTGACACCTCGCCCGTGCAGGATGCCCTGCCCACGCCCTATTTTCTGACGCTGCGCCCCGACCGCAATCACCCGCTCAGCAGTGCCGAAGAGTTTCGCCTGGAGCGCGAAACGGATGTGCCCGCTCTGCTGGAACGCCTGCGCCATTCCGAAAACCTCTACGAGCAAATCGAAGTGCTGGAGGCGCTGAATCGGCTAGAAGGGCTAGAGTTTGACACGGGCTTTGGCGGGCCAGGGCGATCGCTCACCGTTGCCGATCTGCTCGACGAGATTTATGCCAAGGCCAGCCAACTGCGGCTGTGGGGCATTATCCGTCAGGCGGCGGGCCTGCTCGATAAGGTAGACGTGAACCTGTCGGACGCGGTGACGGATATCCTCGTGCGGCAAAAGCAAATTGCGGTCGGCAAGTCCTACAGCGAAGACTCGTTGATGACCAGCCCCATGTCCACCTATGAAATCATGGACAAGATCCGCGAGTTTGTGCGGCAGGACGTGCGCGATCGCCCCCTGACTCAGGAAATCCTGGTCTACCTGAGTATGCTGATCAAAACCGACCCGCACCTGTTTAAGGGCGTGCTTACGCTGCGCGTCGGCTATCTAATCCTGCTGATTACTAGCGAACTGGCGCGGGAACTGGACGTGACGCAGGATGAAGCCTACGAGCATTTGATGCAGCTCAGCCCGTTTGAGGTGAAAACGCGCCTCTACAAAGTCTTGCTGGAATATGAACAACTCAATGACATTCTCTTCCAGCAGGAGTCTCTGCACATCCGCCAGCAGCAAAATATTCAGTGGGCAGCCGTGCCCGTGGCTCCTGAACTGGTGGAACCCAGCGGCGAAGAGACGGCGGCGAGCGACTCTGCCAGCGGCGGCTGGGCCAAAAAGCGCCGCATGGAAGGCGCACTGACTAAGGTTCCCAAAGACTTTTACCGCTGCGTGTGGCGCGTGTTGCAGCACTGCAAGGGACTGGTCATCGGCGACAAGCTAGATCGGCGCAACCGCCTGGAAAGTGAACTGCTGCTAGAAATGACCCCCGGCGAGACAAACTTTGCGCTCCGCGTCGAACACCTGCTGAACAAAATCCAGGCTCCGGAGTATCGCCAGGTGAACGTGGAAGCGCTGATGGCCCTGGCGGCGATCACCGAACAGAACCCCGATCTCCAGTTCGAGGAATACATCGTGCTGGACGTGTTCATCGGGCACGCCGTCCGCATCGCCTGGCTAGAACGGCATCCCGAAGATGCCAACCGCTACGACGAGCGCAAAGGCCAAGCCTGGCCAGCCTTCTACGAACTGCCGCCGACCGCCGTCGCCGACGCGATGGTGAAGGCGCTGAAGTTCCTGACGGAGCTAGGACAGTCGCAAGCAGCGTAGGTTTTTGGGGGCAAGCTTTTTACCCGAAAGCCTCAAGCTATACTGAGGCAGAAGTCTAAGCGTACTGTCCTCATCTGTCTTAATTTCAAGCAACTGGCGATCGCAATCTCACACAAGGGTTTGATGCAATGGTTCAGAAAATTGCTTTATTCAACCACAAAGGCGGAGTTAGCAAAACCACAACCACCTTCAATTTAGGTTGGATGCTTGCCTCGAAAGGGAAAAGGGTCATTCTTGTTGATAGCGATCCACAATGTAATCTCACAGGCATGGCCTTGGGCGAGGAAACGGAAGATGACGAGGCCCGGATTCAAGAAATTTACAACACGGTATCAAACATAAAGACAGGTTTAGCTCCTGCATTTGAGTCACAACCCAGAGCCATTGAAGCTGTTGATTGTATTCCAGTATCAGGTCGAGATGATTTATTTCTATTACCTGGTCATGTTGGCTTTGCAGAGTATGAAGTGACACTTGGTATTGCTCAAGAGTTAAGTGGTTCGATTCAAGCTCTTAAAAACTTGCCAGGTTCCATCAATGATTTGTTTGAGAAGACGGCAGCTAAGTTTGATGCAGATTATATTCTGATTGACATGAGTCCTAGTTTAGGCTCAATCAATCAGAACTTACTGATGATCAGCGATTTTTTCGTAGTGCCAACTACTGCTGACTTTTTCTCTGTAATGGCAATTGACTCTCTAGTTAAGGTTTTGCCTAGATGGCATGCCTGGGCTAGGTCAGCTAGTTCGCTTCAGATTCTGAAAGAAGCTAACTACCCTTTTCCTAATGTTAAGCTTCGCTTCCTAGGAACAATTGTGCAAAACTATAGAATTATACGAGGTAAAGAGACGGCTGCATTTCAAACTTGGATTGAGAAGATTGAGAAGTCTGTTGCTGAAAAACTGGTTCCGACTCTGAGACAGAGCAACATGATGTTGTCAGATTATGTGTATTGGGATCAGGGTCTTGGAGACAGCTTTTCTCTCGCAAAGATTTCTAACTTTAATAGCCTAATTGCTCTATCCCAGGAACATCGAACTCCGGTCTATGACCTAACCCCTGAGCAGTTAAGACAAACAGGTGTGGTCTTGGAGAAGAATCAGCAAAAGCAGGAAGAGTTTAGGAAAACTTTTTCAGATTTAGCAGACAAAGTTATTGCACTAAGCTCCGAAAGCTCCACGTATGCAGTCAGCGCTTGATCAGTTTCGCATCAGCATTAGTCGCGTTCGAGACCTGATTGCGCTTCATAACTCTATCAAGGCTCAAGCCACTGGCGCACTTGATGTATCAGATATGTTGCGTGCTGCGCTCGTTCTTGCTGTAAGCGCATTAGACTACTACGTGCATGAAGTTGTCACATTGGGAATGCTGGAAATTCATCGAGGAAATCGCTCTGAGCCAGCACCCTCAGCAAACACAACTCAATCAGCTTTCTCGCGCTTTCAAGTCTCGCTGGGTAGTGCGCGTCAAGATCGATTAACAGCAATTGATATTACCTCATGGCTTGAGGCTGAAATGCAGCTAGCTCAGGGATATGAATTTCTCCGGAAGTCTCACACAATTTCAGATTTGGCTCCCATAATATCGAGTAGTATTCTCAATAAGTTAAACAATACGTCTTGGCTAGAAGGTGAAATTAGAGAGCGTTTAGGATATCAAAGCTTTCAGCAGGCAGACAAAATTGCCGATGCCATTAGATACATTTCAGACAAAAAACTGTGGGACGAAGTAGCTAGTCAAATGAGCAAGCCTGCAAAAGATATCAAACAAGAATTAAACTCAATCGTCGATCGAAGAAATAAAATTGCTCATGAAGCTGACATCGACCCAACTTTTAGTATTGGCAGTCGATGGAATATTGATGAGGTGCTAGTTGGCGATGCAGTTGACTTTATTGAGAGGCTTGTTGAGAGTATTCACAAAGTGTTGTTATAAGTACAGTAAACAAACTGGCTCAATCTATCTGGGTGAGTCTTCGTTAGTCGAATTAACTATTGCACTGTTCAGCCCATCACCAAACTTTGCTCAAGTCCAGCCGGAACCCTGGCAGCACGGGGTCGCCGCTGAGGGAGTCGGGGTTTTCTAGAATCTGCACCGACTCGCTGGGGCGGTAGAGATAGGCGCGGCGATCGCCCCGATCCAGCAGCCAGCCCAACTGAAAGCCCGGTTCCTGCTGATATTC
Organism: Thermoleptolyngbya oregonensis NK1-22; assembly: GCF_032705245.1. GTDB lineage: Bacteria > Cyanobacteriota > Cyanobacteriia > Elainellales > Elainellaceae > Thermoleptolyngbya > Thermoleptolyngbya sichuanensis. The sequence goes on along the minus strand of NZ_CP053540.1, from coordinate 2,895,163 downwards.
GCGCATTTTGGCTTGCAGGGTTTCCAGGCTGTCGCTGGGCGATCGCAGCTCAATCACCACATCGGGACAGATTGGCGCAAACTGCTCCTGCTGTTCTGGAGTCAGCGCGTTCCACCGATCGAGCCGAATCCACGCCGCATCGGGCGATCGCTTTGCCCCCGTAGACAGCTTGAACCCCGCACTGGAGCTAAACACAACGCCCTGCCCAGTTTGCTCGTTCCAAACATAAAGCTGACCAATAATGCCTGCTTCGCGATTGCCAGTGCCAGAACCAACAGGCGACATAATCACTAGATCTCCATCTGCATTTTGTTCGATTCGCAAGTCGCGATTGACCTGGCAAAACTCAAAAAACTGCTCGTCGGTCATGGGCAGCGACGGGGGCAGGTGGACGGTGAACGCAGCAGGGGCGATCGCCCTTGGGGTGGAACGTTCAGACTGCATGGGTTGAGGATTCGAGGGGTGAGGGGTTGAGAGATGAGAGTCGGCAGGCAAAATTTCGGCAGAGCGCTGGCAAAGCGGCGGGGATAGCTTCACAATAGACGATGGAGACGATGGGCCACCTGCCAACGCCCAATCGGTGAACTAAACGCAATCTAAACGCAATATTATGAAGTGTCGGGTAAAGTATCGGGTGCAGGATGCCAGTTTTGCAGCCCGCTTCCCGAATTCTGACCTCTGAATCCCTAACCCATAAACCTTTATGTCCGAGTCCACAACCCCTTCTTCGATTCCCGAATCTGAGTCCTCGATGTCGCCGATGGAAGCAGCAGATGGGGCATTGAACGGTGCATCAGAAGTCGCTAGCGAGGCGGGTTCGGCGGCGCGTCAGCTTTTGGGCATGAAGGGCGCAAAGTCGGGCGAGACGAATATCTGGAAGATCCGCCTCCAGTTGATGAAGCCGATTACCTGGATTCCGCTGATCTGGGGTGTGGTGTGCGGCGCGGCTGCGTCGGGCAACTATACCTGGACGCTAGAGAACGTGCTGATTTCGGCGGCGTGTATGCTGCTGTCGGGGCCGCTGCTGGCAGGCTACACGCAAACCATTAATGATTACTACGACCGCGACATCGACGCGATTAACGAACCCTACCGTCCGATTCCCTCTGGCGCGATTTCGGTGCCGCAGGTAAAGGCGCAGATTTTGATTCTGCTGTTTGCGGGGCTGGCAATCGCCTACGCACTCGACCAATGGGCCGGGCACGAGTTTCCGCAAATCACGGCGATCGCCCTCTTTGGCTCCTTCCTCAGCTACATCTACTCCGCGCCACCGCTGAAGCTAAAGAAAAACGGCTGGCTGGGCAACTACGCGCTGGGGGCTAGCTATATCGCGCTACCCTGGTGGGCGGGTCAGGCGCTATTTGGAGAACTGTCGCCGACGGTGATGGTGCTGACGCTGTTCTATAGTCTGGCAGGCTTGGGCATCGCCGTGGTCAACGATTTCAAAAGCGTGGAGGGCGATCGCCAGCTTGGGCTAAAGTCGCTGCCCGTGATGTTTGGCATCGGCACAGCAGCGTGGATTTGCGTCCTGATGATTGACGTGTTTCAGGGCGGCATCGCGGCGTACCTGATGAGCATCGGGCAAAATCTCTACGCCGTGCTGCTGATTCTGTTGGTGATTCCGCAAATCGTGTTTCAGGATATGTACTTCCTGCGCGACCCGCTGGAAAACGACGTGAAATATCAAGCCAGCGCCCAGCCATTTTTGGTGTTGGGAATGCTGGTCGCCGCGCTGGCCATCGGCCGTGCAGGCGTATAAGGCGTATATCGTTGCTTAATCCCTGCTCAATCCCTCACCCCGCCGCCTCCTAAACTCTAAAATCCAAAATCCCAAAATCCAAAATCGGCATCCTTTCCCATGCCCGTTGTTCGCGTTCGCCAGCACGTCAACCCGCTCAGCCAGAAGTACCAGCAGCCCATCCAGCCGCCAGACTGGTCGCAAGTCTTTACCCACCTGGCTCGACCGCTGCATCTGGACATTGGCTGTGGGCGGGGCGTGTTTTTGCTAAAAATGGCGCAAATCGAGCCAGACTGGAATTTCCTGGGACTGGAGATTCGTGAGCCGCTGGTCGAGCAAGCGCTGAAATGGCGCGACGAGGAGGCGTTGGGAAACCTGCACTATCTCTTTTGCAACGCCAGCAATTCGCTGGAACCCCTGCTGCGATCGCTCCCACCCAGCAGTCTCCAGCGCGTCAGCATCCAGTTCCCCGACCCCTGGTTCAAAAAGCGACACCAAAAGCGGCGCGTTGTGCAGCCCAGCATGGTGCGAACGCTGGCGAACCATATGCCCTCCGGCGGTGTGGTGTTTCTGCAATCGGATGTCGAAGCGGTGGCGGCGGAAATGTGCGATCGCTTTCAGGAACATCCCGCATTTCAGCGCCAATCGGCCGAATGGCTCCCCGATAACCCGCTGCCCGTTGCGACAGAGCGTGAGTTGTCCACCCTTGCTCGACGGGAACCTGTGTTTCGCGCTCTGTTTATCAGGGGGGCAGAAGAAGAATGAAGAGGGAAGAGGGAAGAGGGAAGAACGAAGAACGAAGAACGAAGAGGGAAGAGGGGTAGAGCGTTTAGTTTCAAATCCATGACGGCAGCCAGCGGCGTAGCTGTAGCCCGTCCGCAGAGAGGGGCAGTCCTAGAAACAATGGCATCCAGAAGATAAAGCCGAGAAGCACGAGGGCGATCGCCCCCCACGCCAGCCAACGCGACCCAGACTGAGCATTCCGCAGCCAGCGATCCAGCACCAGCGCCAGCCCCAGCACCGCGAACAGTTCCGCGCTCATGTAGTGGTAGAGAAACGTGCAGCGCGTGACCCGCATCCACATCAGCCATTGCATGGCCCAGTTTCCCACCACAAAGGCCTTAGCGCTGAGATATCCTTGCGTTGCTGGTGGCAGCAGGAGCGGCTCGGTCTGTCCCGACCGGGCAGCCCAGAGCGATCGCCCCCAGTGCCACAGCCAGTAGCCCACCGCACCCGCCAGCAAAGCCACGGCCAGCGTCGAAAGCCACCACAGGGTCGGCGTGCCCATCGCGTGAACGTCGTAAATCACGTCTCCAGCCGCCGTGGGCGCATCGGGCCCGACCACAGGAACGGGATCGCCCGGAGCCGCTGTTTTGTAAAAGTAGGCAACCGGACGCAGCATCAGCGGCCAGGTATACCAGGGCGAACAGTAGGGGTGAGCGTCCATGCCACCGACGCGGCTGTGGTAGTCCAAAATGCGGTTTTGCCAGCCTGCAAAGCTGGTGCTGGGGTCGAGTTGAATATAGGGCAGCCAGCTCAGGTAGTAAGTCAGAAAAGGAATTCCCGCCATGCTCAGCGCCCACACGCCCACATTTAAGCGAGACAGGCTCGACAGCGGCGCAGCGAGGGGCAGGCTGGGCAATCCGCGCTGCTGCAACTGCTGCATTCCCCATGCCACTATCCACAGCAGGTACGCCCCTGCCAAAAACGCCACGCCGTTCCACTTGATCCCCACTGACGCGCCGAAGCCTATGCCTGCCAGCACTAGATTCAGCCAGACGACGGGGGTGAGTTGGTTGGCGGAATGCAGCCTGTGGAGCGATCGCAGCAAACACCACCAGCCCAATAGCCCAAATAAGATGAGATAGACATTATTCAACGCATAGCGCGATTCGACCAGTAAGAACCCTTCGCAGGCTGCCAACAGCGCCGTCAGCAGGGCGATCGCTTTGCGCCCCGTCAGCAGATGGGCGATCGCCCCCAACACCAGCGGAATCACGGCTCCCGTCACGGCATTCAGCCAGCGATAGCTAATGGTTGAAACATATAGCCCGCTGAGGCCGTTGTAGGTTTCTGGGCCGCCCCAGCCCAGTCGCTCCGACAGCCAGATGCCGCCCGCGATTAGGTACGTGCTGAGGGGCGGGTGGCCGCCAAACTCCTGCTGTCCCTGCAAAAACGCCGCCGCAAACTTGGCGTAATACACCTCGTCGAACACCAGCGTATTGAACCGCCCCAGCCCCCACAGCCGCAGCGCCAGCGACACCCCAAAAATGCCCGCCAGCCCCAGCCCGTACCACGGCAGCGAAGAGGACGACGCAGCAGGTTGGAAACGCTTGGATTGAAAATGCTCGGATTGAAAATGCTTGGATTGAAAATGCTTGGACAATCGAACAGAGCGGCTCATAGGGAATCGGAGAGAAAGCATTTCTCAGAGGGCATGTCTCAACCATCATAAACAACCCGCCGTTGGATCGATTTTGGATTTTAGATGGGCGATTTTGGGTTCCGCGTCCAAGAGTTTGCAGAGCTTCCAGCGATTTTATCTAGATCGTGGGCTTGGCAAATTGGGACTGAAGGAAGACGACCACCCCAGCCAAAAGACTCAGCGCTGGGCAACCCCCAACCTCTCTGGCGCTGGCGCTGCGGAGCCATAACCCCTGTTCCCCGACCTACCCTTTCGGGAATTCTGAGGACTGGAGACAACAGGGTGGATCATGCTAGCAAGAGTTTGGAGCGCTTCGCTGATTGGCATCGACGCGATGAAGGTAGGCGTGGAGGTGGATATCGCTGGGGGGCTACCTGCGATCGTGGTGGTGGGGCTACCCGATACGGCCGTGCAGGAGTCCAAAGAGCGCGTTAAGGCAGCACTGAAAAACGCAGGCTATGCCTTCCCCATGCGGCGGGTGGTGATTAACCTGACCCCGGCAGATTTGCGAAAAGAGGGGCCCAGCTTCGATTTGCCAATTAGCATGGGCATTTTGGCGGCATCAGAGCAGGTGAATGTGCAGTTGTTGGAGCAGTTTATCCTGCTGGGGGAGGTGTCGCTGGATGGGTCGCTGCGGGCCGTGGCGGGGGTGCTGGCGATCGCCGCCACGGCCAAGCAACTGGGAATGCGCGGCATCGTGGTGCCCGCCGACAATGCCCGCGAAGCCGCCCTGGTGCAGGGCATCGACGTATACGGCTTCCAGCATTTGTCGGAGGTGGCAGACTTTCTGAACCATCCCGACCGCTACCAGCCACTCCAGGTGAATGCGACAGAAGAACTCGCGCGATCGCCCTTTATGGGTCTAGATCTCAAAGACGTAAAAGGTCAGGCCCAAGCCCGCCGCGCCCTAGAAATCGCCGCCGCCGGAGGGCATAATCTGGTCTTCGTGGGCCCGCCGGGTAGCGGCAAAACCATGCTGGCCCGACGGCTTCCCGGCATTTTGCCGCCGCTGAGCTTTGAGGAAGCACTGGAGGTGACGCAAATCCACTCCGTCGCCGGCCTGCTGAAGGAAAGAGGCAGCCTAGTGTGCGATCGCCCCTTCCGCAGTCCCCACCACTCCGCCTCAGGCCCGTCGCTGGTCGGCGGCGGCAGTTTCCCTCGCCCCGGAGAAATCTCCCTTGCCCATAGAGGCGTGCTTTTTTTGGACGAACTCACTGAATTTAAGCGGGATGTCTTGGAGTTTCTGCGACAGCCGCTTGAGGATGGCTGCGTCACCATCTCCCGCACGCGCCAGTCCGTCGCCTTTCCTGCCCAGTTCACCCTGGTTGCCAGCACGAATCCCTGCCCCTGCGGCTATTTTGGCGACACGGTGCAGGCCTGCACTTGCTCTCCCCGCGGCCGCGAGCAATATTGGGCAAAGTTGTCAGGGCCGCTGATGGATCGGATCGATTTGCAAGTCGCAGTGAATCGACTGAAGCCAGAAGAAATGATCCAGCAGTCTAAAGGCGAAGATTCTCAGACGGTGCGCCAGCGGGTGCAGCAGGCGCGGAGTCGCTCCCAAGCACGGCTCCAGAGCCAAGGGCTGCGCTGCAATGCTGAGATGCAGAGCCGCCACCTGCGGAAATGGTGTCAGTTGGACGACACCACACAAGCCCTGCTGGAAGGGGCGATTCGCAAGCTGGGGCTGTCGGCCCGCGCCACCGATCGCATCCTAAAAGTTGCCCGCACGATTGCCGATCTGGCGGGCGAAGAGGGGTTGCAAACTGCTCACGTTGCCGAAGCAATTCAGTACCGCACCATTGACCGAATGCAGTAGGGCAGGCCAATCCGCCTTCGTCGCTAACCGCGGGTTCTAGTCCACCCAGCCAATTTCGTCATTGCTGATAGATGGAGCGACGGGGCCAGGCAGCGGCGGGGGCGATTGCAGCGTGCGCCGTAGCTCTAGCTGGGAGGTTTGCGACGGTTCGTGTCCCGGATGCACCTCTTTGCGGGGGGCAGAAGCTGGAGGAGCGGGCGCAGATTGTTCGGCAGGTTTAGGAGCGGATTGAGGCGAGGGCTGGGCGGCGGCGGGGGCAAGGGGCTGGGGAGCGGCAGCAGCTTTAGCTTCTTCGCTGAGTTTGACGTTTAGCTCTGTCAGTTGCACGATGACGCGCTTGGTTTCATCCAGTTCAGTCTTGAGTTGGGCGGCAGCAGTGGCCTCTGCCTTGAGCTGGTCGATCTGAGCCTGCTGGGCGGCTAGCTCGGCCTCCAGGGCTTCAATCTTGCGCTGGAGAATGGCTTCGTTGGCCTGCGAGGTTTCCAGGGCGGCTTGCAGATCGGGCACTGCATTGGGAGCAGGTTCAGGGGCAGGTTCCAGAGTAGGTTCAGGGGCAGGTTCAGGGGCGATCGCCCCACGCTCCATCTCAGCACTCGCCGTCTCAGCACTCGCCGTCTCAGCACTCGCCGTCTCAGCGCCTTTTTCAGCTACAGGGTCCGGTGCTGATGCGTCGGTTCGCTCCAGGGTGGAGGTGGTTTTCGTGTCGGTCTGGTTGTCCATATTGCTTTTCTCCCATGCCCTACTCGACGCAGTAAAACGTCTTTGCGGCTTAACTCGCTTGCGTGCCATGCTACTTGATCTAAACCCTATACCATTCTCCCCCGCCTGACTATAGCGCCGAATCTCCCACAAGTGAGGAATCCATCACGTAAATTGACGCGAGTTCATTAAATTTCAGATTTAATCAGGCGAGAGATTCTTCCAACTGCATCAGTTCCAAAAGAAAGCGCCGTCGGAGTCTGAGAGAGCAAGACCCAACGGCACTACCGAACTGGATGAGTTAAATCAGTTGAACTTCAGATCAAACTTTGCTGGGCAGAGGCGATCGCCTACAGCGGCCCCTCAAAGTTGCTGTTGGGCTGTCCTAGGGTGCTGCCGATGGGCCCCTGAGAGACATAGCCAATGCGCTCATTATTGGCTTTGCCCGTATAAAACACGCGAACAAACCTGCGGCCGCCTTCGACGTAGCTATCCTGCGGCTCCGTCAGGAATACCGTTGCGCCACCTGCGGGGCCGTCGTTTTGGGCTTTGCCCGGCTCCCAGTAGGCCAGCAGCCCGTTGGGTGCGCTGGTCATCCGAACCCGATAGCGTGCGCCCTTGCGGATCTCGGTGGGGACTCTGAGGAAAGTTGCGTTGACCCAGCCAATCACAGGCTCTTTGATTTGGGCCCGTCCGTCGCCAACAATCCCCGTCAGCTTCACGCGCTGGCTAGAAGGCAGGTTGATCGCTACGCCACTGAGGTCGGCATAGTCGTAGACCTGAACGGCACGGTTGGTTTCGCGGGTTTGGTTCACCAATTCGCGCTTTTCTTGAATAGTCACCATAAGGTGCAGACTCCTTATCCTATGTATGGGTCTTTTGTATGGGTAAGTTTGACGTTGCGTAGACAGTACGCGGCTTATGCGTAGCCCATGCGTAAGATATGCGTAAGGTATGCGTAAGGTATGCGTATCGAAAACGTAACGGCTGTGTATGCTGCGAAGCTATCGTGCCTCGCAGGGATTAACTTCACCGGGGCTTCGTAGAATTTCGGAGGCGATCGCCCTTTTTTCAAAAAAGATCCGATCGCCCTCCGTAGAAACGCGAGAAAAAAGGCGCACAAGAGTTCGCAAAAAAAAGCGCGATCGCCCAGACGAACCTGCTGCTTGGCAAGCTATCTGGGCGATCGCACTAATCAAAAGTCAACAATCAAAAGTCAACCAAAAGTGCAGATCTAGTCTAGTTATCCAGCAGGCCATCGCCCTGCTTCAAGATCTCCTTCAGGAACCAGCGATGCTTTTGGTGAACCTGCACCAGACGGGTCAGCAAGTCGGCAGTGCCAATGTCGCCCGCATCATCCGCCAGTTCAGCATCTTCATGCATTTCCGTGATGATATGTTCGTGAGTGGCGATCGCCTCTTCCACCATCTCCCGCACCTTCAGCTTGCCCTTAGACGGCTTCACAGTGGCCGCAGGCAGATAGTCTGCGGGGTCGGCAATCGGCGTGCCATCCAGCATCAGGCTCCGCTCGGCCAGCTCATCTAGCATGGCAAAAATCTCGTTGCCATGTTCTTCAAACAGCAGATGCAGGTCACGGAACAGCGGCCCGTAGGTCATCCAGTGATACTTCTTGTAGTTCAAATAGGCGACCAGCGTATTCGCTTGTTCGCGGTTCAGCGCTTTGACCAAAGCAGTTTGACGAGCCTCTAGTGTCGTTGTCATACGAAAACCTCGCTAGTTAACGATTATCCAAATTCAGTCCAAATGTTCAGCAACTCAAGCAATTAGCCAGAACCTTTAGCCAGTCACTAATAGAGCGACGCAGAGCAGTCCGGCGGCGGCTCAGGGCTACAGAGGCATCCTCTGAACGAAGAACCCCTCCCATAACAGATCAACTAATAAATCAACCCCCCAGAGCCAGCACACTCACAATCTAACCGCACTGCTCCCAAACCTTCAGTTGATTCTAGTTTCCAGCACTTTCATGAGATCTTCATCCTTCCAAAGAGACGTTTGCCAGGGGTTACGGCTCTACCTCGCGTCGGTTGACCGACCAGAAACCGCTTCATTGCGTTGGTGGCAGGCAGTCGTTACTGGCAGGTAGTCGTTGCTGGCAGGCAGTCGGTGCTGGCAGTGATCCTGGCCCCAGAGATACTGCCCCCAGTGATCCTGAAACATCCTGAATGCAACCTTCTCGATACAATCTTTCTAAATCATACTCGTTATGAGTTCGTTTTGACAACTCCTGTTCCGAAGTTAAACCGTCAGCCCTGCCCAATTAAAACCAAAAGGGCCGCCTTTTCACAGAGCTAATTGCTCGAAAAGACAGCCCGTTTTAAGTTCAAAAACCAATTCAAAAACAGCCAGCAGCTTAGTACAGCTCTTCTTCCTGATGGGTCATGATCACCACGTCAGACGTGGGGTAGGCAACGCAGGTCAGCACGTAGCCTGCTTCGATTTGGTCGTCGTCCAGGAAGGACTGGTCAGACTGGTCTACGGTGCCTTCTTTGATTTTTCCAGCGCAGGTCGAGCAAGCACCCGCACGGCAGGAGTAGGGCAGGTCGATGCCTTGCTCTTCCGCCGCATCGAGGATGTATTCATCATCGGGCACTTCGATCGTGGTATTCAGCCCTTCGGCTTCGTTGATCAGCGTAACCTTGTAGGTTGCCATGCAACAGTCCTCTCAAAATACTTGAAACGGCAGTAGGGGGTCGCCCAGTTCTAGAATCCGATAGCAATAATTGCCTACGGGCTAACCCTATTTCTGATACTACGGGAAAACTTTTGCCCTGCAACCGCGATCGCCCCTCAGGTCGAATTGGATTCGTAATGAAAAACTCAACTTCAACCCGGAATTGCTTATACCTGGAGACAAGCTGTTAACTCTGCAACCGTTTTACCCAGAAACAGGTTTATCCAGAAACAGGTTTACATAGAGATCGGTTTACAGAGATCGGTTTACAGAGAGACGGGCGCATGATGCTCGTGCCAGTGCCGCGCAATATCAATCCGGCGACAAACCCACACCCGATCATGCTGCATCACATAGTCAAGGAAGCGGGCCAGGGCGGCGGCGCGGCCGGGGCGGCCCACCAGCCGACAGTGCAGACCAATGCTCATCATCTTGGGCGCGTCGGCTCCCTCGGCATACAGCACATCGAAGGCATCGCGCAGGTAGGCAAAAAACTGGTCGCCAGAGTTAAAACCCTGGGCAGTGGCAAACCGCATGTCGTTGTTGTCGAGGGTATAGGGAATCACCAAGTGGGGGCGACCATAGTCATGCACCCAATAGGGCAAGTCATCGGCATAGCTGTCGGCATCGTAGAGAAAGCCCCCCTCTTCCACTACCAGTCGCCGCGTGTTAGGACTCATGCGCCCCTGATAAAAGCCGAGGGGCCGGCTGCCTGTGACTTGGGTCTGGATGGCGATCGCCTTTTGGATATGCTCCCGTTCCACCTCTTCGCTGACATATTGATAGTCAATCCATCGATAGCCGTGGCTGGCAATTTCCCATCCAGCTTCCACCATTGCCGCCGCTGCCTCTGGATTACGGTCCAGCGCCATCGCAATGCCATAGACCGTCACGGGCAGTTGCCGCTGGGTAAACAGCCGATGCAGCCGCCAAAAACCCGCCCGACTGCCATATTCATAAATCGATTCCATATTCATGTGGCGCACCCCCAGCAGCGGCGACGCACCCACAATTTCTGATAAAAACGCTTCCGATGCCGCATCGCCATGCAGGATGCAGTTTTCGCCGCCCTCTTCGTAATTAATTACAAACTGCACCGCCACACGGGCCTGATTGGGCCAGCGTGGATCGGGCGTGTGGCGGCCATAGCCGACCAGATCGCGGGGATAAGGGGTAGACATAAGCACTTAGAGCAATATTGGGAAGAAGTTCAGAAGAGGTTTGGAGTCGCAAAGTAATAAATCGGCCGACCCAGACTGCCTCAGCAACCTTGAGATAAAGAACGGGATGTGCAACTTTACCGATCCCCCTCACCCTTTTCTGGTGTGCCGAAGGATTCAGACCCTCTCCCAGAGCGGGGGAGGAGCTTCAAGCCTCTCTTGCTCCCCTTCTCCCGACCTGGGAGAAGGGGTTGGGGGATGAGGGCTTGAAAGTTGCACATTGCGCTTTAAAAGATGGATTCTGGGGCCCAATTAGACAGGTATTGTGCCACACCGTCGAGAGGCAATTTTGTTTTTGTCAGATCTTTGGGGATTCCTTCCCGCTTCTGCCTTTTCTTCTGCGGATCTCTGGCTTAGTATGTCTGGCTACGCATAGACAATCTCGGAGGCGCTAAATTACGATCACATCAATACGTTAAGAAATCCATAAGAAATCAGGCTGAGATGGCTACTCCAGTCAAGCTTAATAACCGCCAGCAGCAGGTACTCAGCGCTACGGTGCGTCAGTATATTGTCACGGCTCGACCCGTTGGCTCTGAGGCGCTGGTGGAAGAATTTAACCCCCGCGTCAGTTCGGCGACGATTCGCAATGTGATGGGCTATCTGGAGCGTGAGGGTCTGCTCTATCAGCCCCATACCTCAGCGGGGCGCGTGCCGTCTGATTCGGGCTATCGGGTGTATGTGGATCAGCTGATGATCCCATCGGAGGAGGCCGCCCGCCGGGTCGATCGCGTGCTGGCGCAGCAGCTTGATGCCGAAGGCTGGAGCCTGGAAGCCGTGCTGCATGGCGCAGCGCAGATTCTCTCGACGCTCAGCGGCTATATTGCGCTGGTGACGATGCCCCAAAGCACAGTGGCTCAGGTGCGCCATTTGCAACTGGTGCAGATTGATCCGGGACGGCTGATGCTGATTGTGGTGCTGGATTCTTACAAAACGCAGTCGGTGGTGGTGGATCTGCCCAAAGCGCCTGCCGATTCTGCCCAATCTCTAGATGATCCGGAACTGCTGGAGCGGGAGCTACAGGTTTTGTCAAACTTTTTGAATGCTCATTTAAAGGGGCGATCGCTCAGTGATGTGGCCTCGCTGGACTGGTCAGAATTGGGGCGCGAATTTGAGCAATACGCCAACGTGCTGCGGGGGTCGCTGGCAGACTTGGAGCGGCGCACCCAGTCGCCCGTGTCTACCCAAATTTTCATCAGCGGCGTGGCCGAGGTGCTGCGGCGACATCCGGAGTTTTCCGAACTACACCAGGTACAAACGATTTTGCATGTGCTGGAGGCAGAGCAAGACCAGCTCTGGCCGCTGATTTTTGAGGCTGATTCGGAGGGGGGCGATCGCCGCGTGATGGTTCGCATCGGTTCCGAAAACCCGCTAGAGCCGATGCGCGGCTGCACGCTGATTTCTACCACCTACCATCGGGGCAGTGTGCCCGTCGGCAGTTTGGGAATGCTGGGCCCGACGCGCATGATGTACGAAAATGCGATCGCCCTGCTAGAAACCACAGCGGACTACCTTTCTGATACGCTGAGTCAGTCCTAGTGTTTTAGCTTCAACATTCCTTACCCCATGACCTACTGCCTCGGCATTGTCACCCAATCCGGCTTTGTGGTGGCAGCAGATTCGCGTACAAACGCAGGCGTGGACTACATTTCCACCTATCAGAAGCTGTTCGATTTTTCGGAACCCGGACAGCGGGTGATTTTGCTCTGCACCTCTGGCAACCTGGCCATTACCCAAGCCGTGGTGAATATGCTCAACCGCGACCTGAAACTGGGCGAGTGCGAGAGCTTCCACACGCTGCCCACGCTGTATGATGCGGCCTGCTATGTGGGCGAAAAAATTCGACATATTCAGGAGCGAGAACGCCCCTGGCTGGAGCGCGACAAGATCGACTTTTCCTGCAACTGCCTGCTAGCGGGACAGTTTCAGGGCGAGCCGCCAGAGCTTTATCTGATTTATCGCCAGGGCAACTGCATCCAGGCCACGCCTGAAACCCCGTTTTTGCAAATTGGTGAAACGAAGTATGGTAAGCCGATTTTGGATCGCATCCTAAGCTACGACACCAGCGTAGAAGACGCGGCCAAGTGTGCGCTGCTGTCGATCGATTCCACTATGAAGTCGAATATTTCCGTCGGCCCGCCGATCGATTTGGTGATGTATCGGACGGATTCTTTTAAGGTTGGCGATCGCCTCCGGCTAGGGCAAGACGATCCCTATCTGGTAGAAATCCGCAAGCAGTGGGAGATTTCGCTGCGTCAGGCGTTTGACCAGATGCCGCCGATCGAGTGGATGGGGCTGTAGATTTTGCGGCAGGTCTGTGCGTAACCCTGGAAATGCTGAAAGCAGCATTACGGCGCAAGTGGCGATAGTAGCCGTTGTAGACTGGAGCAATTGAACTCAGGCAGTAGAGGACTTTTGGCGATCGCGCAGGATAAATTCGGCGATCGCCAGATCCACCGGAGTCGTCACCTTCAGGTTCGTCTCTTCGCCCTGCACAATCCGCACCGCCAGCCCGCAGTGTTCAAATAGCGCCGCGTCGTCGGTCACTTCCCAGCCCATCTCGCGGCCCGTCTCGTGGCAGCGTTTCAGCGTTTCCACATCAAACCCCTGGGGCGTTTGGGCGGCCCAGAGTTGACTGCGATCGGGTGTGGACTGGATAATTTCGGTTCCCGGCGCAACGATCTTGATCGTGTCTTTGACGGGAATCGCAGCGATTAGACCCGCGCAGTGCAGCAGCGCCTCGCTGCATCGATCAAACAATTCCGGCGTAGCCAAACACCGCGCCCCGTCGTGGATCAGCACCCGCTCCGCGACGGCAGGAAGCTCTTGCAAGCCGTTATAGACTGACTCTTGCCGGGTTTTGCCACCAGGAATCAGGCGCACCGTCCGCCCCATGCCCAGCCCTGCGGCAATGTCCCGAAAGTCTTGCCACTCTTCGGGCTGGGCGACGATGCCGATCCAGTGAATCGACGGCGCAGCTTTAGCCGCCAGCAGCGTCCAGGCAATGATCGGTTTGCCAAACAGCGGCAGCAGCAGCTTGTTTCGGCTTGCGCCCATGCGTTTGCCAGAGCCAGCGGCAGGAATCAGCAGGTACACCAGCCACCTCCTGCTAGGCGTGGGCAGGCGACGCGATGCCACCCGTCACCATCTCTTCGGGCAGATCGAGCGTATCGCCCATGCGCGTGCCGTCATGATAGGCCGCCAGCAGGGTAGGACAGGTCTTGCCCCAGGCGATCGCCCCCGTGCGGTCTAGCCCAATAGCCCCAAAATCGCGCCGATTTTGCTCCGCCTCGATAAACGACCGCTCAAAGGCTTGCAGCAGCGTTTGCCCATCAATCACGCGCACCACGATCCGCGCCGCCAGACACTCGTCGATAATGTCTTCGCCGATGCCTGTGCAGCTCACAGCCGCGTGGTGGGTGGCGTAGTTGCCCGCTGGCATCGCGGAATCGCTGACTCGCCCAATCCGCTCAAAGCCTTTGCCGCCCGTAGACGTACCCACCGCAAGCTGACCTTCGCCATCCAGCGCCACCACACCAATCGTGCCGCGACCCGCCTCCGACACTAGCTCTTTTTCGGCCACCACGCCCGCCATTTCTTTAGAAAAATTATGGTCGCGCTCCTGAATCCATTCCTTCAGGCGAATTTCCGTCAGCGGGTCATAGGACGGCACGCCCAGTTCCCGCATCAGTTCCAGGGAACCATAGTCGGATAAAACGCGATCGCTCCCATCCTGCAAAAACAGCGCCAAATCAATCGGGTGCTGCACCCGCGAAGTGTTGATCACGCCGCTAAACCGCTGCGCCGAGCCATTCATCAGCGATGCGCTCATACGAATTTGCCCGTCCGATTGCAGCACCGACCCCGTACCCGCGTTGAACCGGGGATCGTCCTCTAGCATCTGGCAGCCGCGCACCACTGCTGCTTGGGCACTCGCTCCCGCCAGCAGCATTCCATACACTTCTTCGATCACCCGGTAAAGCGACAGCCGCACGGCATCCGCCCCACCCTTACTCCGAAGCGAACTGCCCGCCCCGCCATGAATGATTAGCTTGGGTTGAACCTGACCCATCAGCATAGAAAGCCCTTCTCCAGTAGTCCACAGTGAATGAAGCCCGCAAAACGCTACTGCCGACGCTGCGGCGTTTCGTCATCCCCCGATTTCGCCTGAGCGCGACGACGACGGCAGCGTTCGGAGCAATACTTGACCTCATCCCAGCAATCTTCCCACTTTTTGCGCCATGTAAACGGCCGCTGGCATACCGGACAGAGTTTGCTGGGCAGATCGGATTTGGAGCGAGGCATTTTGAAGGATGGTTTAAGGTTAAGGCGGTGGCAAACTAAACTTAGTCTATAGACTTAGTTCTTTATATGCATGGAAACTGTCAATATTCATCAGGCTAAGACACATCTTTCTCGGCTGCTGGCTCGGGTAGAGCAGGGGGAAGAAATTGTGATCGCGAACCGGGGCGTTCCCGTAGCAAAGCTAGTTCCCTTTCAAACAACTTTGAATCGACGGTCTAGTTTAGGGCAAGATCGGGGGATATTGACGATGCCAGATGACTTTAATGCTCCTCTACCAGAAGGTATCTTAGCCGCTTTCGAGGGTGGGGCAGAGTGAGGCTTTTATTAGATACTCAATGCTGGTTATGGTGGTTTGCTCAACCCGAAAAACTAAGTGAAACCGTGATTGAACAAATCGCGAATGAGGACAATGAATTATGGTTCGAATTATGGTTCTCATTCGCCAGTGTGTGGGAAGTGGGCACTAAGGTTTCCATCGGCAAGCTGCTGCTACCAGAGCCTGTTGGTGATTATGTCTCTACACGCATGACTCAGCTTGGAGCAAGGTCATTAGAAATTACAGCCGCCCATGCTGTGCAGGCATCCATGCTGCCGCTTCATCATCGTGATCCGTTTGACCGAATGCTAATTGCCCAAGCATAGCTAGAAGACCTGATGCTGGTTAGTGCAGATTCGATGTTTCAACAATATGAAGTTGCTTTAGTCTGGGCAGCGGTGGCAAGGGATTAGGGATTTGGGGTGAGGCGATAGACCTGGAGCGTGAGGTTGGAGATGGTCATTGCGATGGGTGGAGAAACGGGCAGATGTTCTCTGGGGCGCTCGGTGCAGAGTTGGTGAACGGCAGCTTCGGTGAGCAGCACCTCATCGGTTTCTGCCAAGTCTTCGCCTAGCTTGGAAGCGAGGTTCATCTCTTCGCCGTAGACATCCTGATAGCACGACCCATCGGAGATCATGATCAGGTCGCCGTAGCCAATGCCAATGCTGACGTGTTTGTTAATCAGGGCAAGCTGGCGCATCATTTCACGAGACGCGGCGATCGCCCTCTCCACACTCGGGAACACCGCATACACATTGTCCGCCTCTAGCTTAAACGGGCTGCCTTGGTACGATTCCACAATCGGCGCAACCACGCCGCGCATCCGCTCAATTTCAGCCAGCGCGGCAATAATACCCTGCTCCTGCGACAAGCGCGAAAACCCAGAAGAATCCAGCACCAAAATCGCGTGGGTTTCCATAAACCGGGCGCGAATCTGGGCATCGATGTCAGCCGCGCGATCAGGGTATTGGTTGCGGGCTTGCAAAAGTCGCTCTAGCTCTACTTCAGTATCGGTGGACATAGTATTCAGTGAAGTATTCAGTGAATATTGGGTGAATGAGAAGGGTGGACGACGAGCAATTCTCTCGGATGGGCGACCGTCTTGCAGTCTCTATTCGTCTGGCAACTCGCCAAACCGCTGGCGATAGCGTTCCAATTGTTCCTCTGGGGTTAGATACCGTCTTCCCTGTTCGCTATACCAATACAGCGCTTCCCGCACGACCGTTCCATCCTGGTAAGGGCTGCGGCCTATTCCCAACCCTACCTCCGGCATCCAGTAGGGTTCACCAATTTGCAACTGGTAAGCGCCGTCCTGCAATTTATACATCTCAAACGGCTGGTGCTGGTCGCGTCGCCAGTATTGGGGGTTATAAATGACGTAATACAACACGCCCAACCGGGCATAGGTCGCCATTTTCGCATCGTATTCTCCGCCTGGAGTCAGCGACACCACCTCCAGCGCCAGCATCGGGACAACGCCTGCCTCTTCCCACACCACATAGCTTTTGCGAGATTCCCCCGCTTTATGGCGTTCCACGCCGAGGCTGAGAAACCCATCCGGCACGACGGGCACCAGCGGCGAAACCCCCGTCGTATGGTAGATCCCCATATCTACCCCAAAGAACCAGTCGTTCCGCTCTGCCCAAATGAACTTGAGCAAAAACAGCAGGATATTGGGAATGAGATTCTGATCTTCGTTATCCACGGGCGTATCGTCTGAGCAGGGCAGCTCAGCGCTTGAAGGTAGGTGGAGCCAGCGATCAGTCACCATTGCGGCAGCTCACGGGAATTCAAAGGATTCGTCTATTTTATTGCAGGGGTTAGAGGTCAGTTTCAGGAGGAAAAGTGAGCCTGAATCTCGACTGATCTCATCTCTCTTACATAACAAGGCTACCCATGAAATGATGGAAAGTCTTACATCGCGTTGAGTTGGCTGTCCAAACTCTAAAAAATTGTCAAATTGTCAAAAATTGTCAAATCGCCAATATTTCCAGAATTGCTGGGAACCTTGCAAACGCTTGACTGTCCAACCAAAATCGCAAATCCAAAATCCAAAATCAACAGGGACTTAGAGGGTGTTTGAAAAGGTATCGCCTGTACCTGTAATGTTAAGCACTCAGAGATCCCCCCTAGCCCCCTTTAAAAAGGGTGGAAACCGCCTTAAAGTCCCCCTTTTTAAGGGGGATTTAGGGGGATCTTGCACGCTTTGCTACAAACAGTAGGACTTTTCAAACATCCTCTTACCAGGCATTCCGTGTTGGCAGGAGCCGTGAGCAGATCGCGCTCCAGGCTACAAACAGTAGGACTTTTCAAACATCCTCTTACGCACTTGCGATAAGCTCTCTGGATTTTGGACAATTTCTTGCAGGCTGCGCCCGCAAGAAATTGCCCAACTGCGTAAGTCCTATCGATATTAGTCGTCGCCAAATCGCGGAGAAGCCAGCGCCACCAGCCCATACACGCGAATGCCTCGTGCTTCTAGGCAGGCAGCAGCGTTCCGCGCTGTGGCTCCGGTGGTGTAGATATCGTCGAGCAGCAGCACCGGGCGGCGGGGCGATCGCCCAAAAGCAGGGCCCACCTGAAACGCACCAGCCACATTTTGCGATCGCTCCTCCACGCTCAGCCCAAACTGTGGGGTCGTCGCCCGCACGCGCACCAGCCCGCGACGCTCCAGCGGCAGCCGGGTGACCTGACAAAAGGATGTAGCCAGCAGTTCTGCCTGGTTAAACCCGCGCTGCTTTTGCTTGTCAGCATGCATTGGAATCGGCACCACGATCAGCGGCGTTTTTCCATGTACGGAATGCAGCCAGGCGCGACCCATCGCATGACCAAGCGGCCGCGCCAGTTCGGGATGGTGGTTATATTTCAGCGTGGCGATCGCCTGCTTGAGCGTGCCCTGATACTTGCCCCAGGAAAACACAGGCAGCGGCGGCCGCCATTCGGTTGTGGGCTGAGGCATTTGGCAGTGGGTCAGGCGGCGATCGCAGTCAATGCACAACGGAGGCGCGGGCGATCGCCCATCTGTGCGGCCGCACATCGGACAACAGGGCTGCAAAACCAAATTCAACAAGGGCTGGAGCAAATTCATTCATCCGTCTCAGCGAGAATCGCGGGAATCACAAGCATTCAGACTCAACCAAGAGTTCAGACCCAACAATGACAGGACTTACGCACTTGCAATAGGCTCTTTGAATTAGGCTCTTTGAATTTTGGACAATTTCTCGCGAGTTGCGCCCGCGAGAAATTGTCCAACTGCGTCAGTCCTAACTGCGTCCGTCCTAACTGCGTCAGTCCTAACTGCGTCAGTCCTAAATGATTCCTCCATTCAGAATTCCCGCTGGACGGCTCCAGAACCTTGCCTAACCTAAAGACTTTGCAAACAGAAATTTGTCGAGCCTGGGGGATGCGTTATGCTAGTAATCCCTCCATAGAGAAAACGAGTCGGCAGTGGGCCAGCCGCAATGTAGCAGCAGACTTCTTTTTGCAATGAATTGCACCTTGCAACGAATTGCAACGATTTAGTCAGTGACAATTAATAAATTTCTGGTTCCACCCCAAGCCGCCCGACTTACTATGAGGATGTCCACCTTTAGCTGATGAGTCGATAGCATCTTTAAAATTCACTTGCCCATGGCGCTGAACAAACCCACTCGCGATTTGCCCACGATTAACGAACGCATTCGTTTCCCAAAAATTCGAGTCATTGACACTGATGGCGGTCAGTTGGGGATTATGACTCCCCGCGACGCGCTCAAACTGGCCGAAGAAAAAGAGCTTGACCTAGTGATGCTGAGCGATAAAGCCGACCCGCCCGTGTGTCGGATTATGGACTATGGCAAGTTCAAGTTTGAGCAGGAAAAAAAGGCACGCGAGGCACGCAAAAAACAGCACACGTCCGACGTGAAAGAACTGAAGATGCGCTACAAGATTGAGGAACACGACTATCGTGTGTGCGTCAATCGGGCAGAGCGCTTTTTGCAATCGGGCGACAAGGTAAAGGCGACGATTCGCTTTCAGGGTCGGGAGATTCAGCACAAGGATCTCGCAGAAACGCTGCTAAAGAAGCTGGCAACCGATTTACAAACCGTTGCCGAGGTGCAGCAAGAACCCAAGCAGGAAGGCCGCAACATGACCATGCTGCTGTCTCCCAAGAAATAGCGCCCCGCCGCTTGCTGCGGCTTTTGGACACCTAGACTAGCTACTATCTAGACCCCCCTGTATGGCTAGTATCTCTATGGCTAGCACCTGTGCAGGGGGGTTTAGCGTTGGAACAAGCGCCTTGAAATAGGAGGGATGGGCGCAGCCGTTCTCCTCAGGGGCGCTATGAATGAGACCTGTGACGCTCGCCTAGCAATCCAAAATCACTTATCCAAAATCGCCAATCGAGAATCGAGAATCGATCCAGTTCTTCGGCCCCAGCCTTATGACCCTGCACAGGTCGGGCTGGCCAGGTCGGGCATTTCACCCGGCGGCCCTTCACAAATACTGGAGACGGTATTGGCGTTTCCGTCTAGGTCGGGCATGAGCCACACTTTACCTGCAAATCCCCGCGCCTGGCCAACGGGTAGGGCCAGGGTGATGGCTTTGGATGCCATGCCGCTACCGTTGGGTGCAGAGCTATAGATATAGTTTTTGGAATTGGAAATACTCAGTTCCAATTGTGAGAGCGTGGCAAACGCGCTTTTTTCCAGGAAATAGGCTTGCTGCGCCCGATTGATCGAGCCGACGTAGGTGCGGGCCTCAGCGTGGCGGGCATTGTTGACCTGGCTGACAAACGAGGGCAGGGCGATCGCCGACAAGATGCCAGCAATGACCAACACAACCAGCAGCTCGATCAGCGTGAACCCCGAATCCCGCGGGCGATCGCCCATCATGCCAGCGCGAAACAGCAAATAGCAGAGTTTCATATGTCGTTCAGGCTTCATAAGCGACCCTGGAGAGTTTGTCACCACGACAGTTCAATCTCCGGGAAAACTCGGTTTTTAGCCGGACGAAATTTACAGAAACCTGCTTTTCTTTACTAAAGCTTTAAAACTCTCTCCAGAGCGAATCCGGTTCTGGATCGCGGCTTGTCCCTCTCGCTCTAACGCAAAGCCGCCGCACAGCAGCCTGCACGACGGTTTCCGCAAATATTCGGATGCAGCGAGTTCGCAACCCCAAGCCTCAGAAAACTGAGATCAGGGCAAGCTCAGCCCAGAGCGTGTTTTAAAACCCTTCGATCCCCCCTTAGCCCCCCTTAAAAAGGGGGGAACCGAGCCGAACCACTCCAAAAGTCCCCCTTATTTCTAGCGAAGCGGCGCGTAAGCGCGAGGATTTAGGGGGATCGACTCAAGGCAATCAACGACCGAGAAAGTTTTAAGACACTACCTAGCAGCCGCAGCCCGCGTGGCCACAATCGCCATGCCCGTTGGGGTGTCCATCGGCACAGGCTTCGCTGCAATAATACTTGCCGTCTTTTTGAATGGCCTCTTCCAGGCTGACGATGCACAGGCAAGATTCACAGGCACATTTCATTTGAGTCACAGTTGCAGTCATGACCGGGTTTCTCCTTTCGTCAAATGATTTCGTCAAGTGATCAGTCAAATTATCAAACGAGGTTTTGCGATTGCGCGAGGGCAGTGTCCCTGCGCGGCTCTAAAAACAAGAATAACATATGAACAAGTATTCAGATGTTTTCTGAAAAACTTGAGGCGATCGCCCAAGGCGCTTTCAGGTTCCCTTCTCAAAGCCCAAATAGCCTCGTGGAGTGATCATCCAGCCTTCATGGAAGCGGGTGCTTTGGTTGCCGATGACGACGGTAGTGAGCATGTCGATGGGGCAGTCGAGCAGTTGCCCCAGGGTGGTCAGCGTAATCTGTTCTTCATTGCGATAGGCGGCGCGAACCAGGGCCACGGGCGTATCGACGGCGCGATGGTCTAGAAAAATGCGCTGGGCGATCGCAATTTGCTCCGTCCGCGTTTGCGATTTGGGGTTGTATAGCGCAGTCACAAAATCGGCTGCGGCCGCCGCTGTCAGTCGCCGCTCGATGACGGGCCAGGGCGTAAGCAGGTCGCTGAGGCTGATGGCGCAAAAGTCGTGCATCAGCGGCGCACCCACCCGCGATGCCGCTGCCTGCAAGGCCGAAATGCCAGGAAACACCTGAACTGCGGGCGTTTTGCCGTCCCAGCCCTGGGCCTGGAGTTGTTCCAGTACTAGCCCCGCCATGCCATAGATGCCGCAGTCGCCAGAGGAAATGACCGCCACCGTCAGCCCCCACTGGGCGAGGGCGATCGCCCGCTCGGCCCGCTGCCGCTCCTGGGTAATGGGCAGCGCCTCAACGATTTGCCCCGGATGCAGCAGCGCCGCCACCAGGTTCATATACAGCGAATAGCCAATCACCACATCCGCAGAGGCGATCGCCGCCTGGGCCGCAGGCGTGATTTGCTCCAGTCGTCCCGGCCCCGTGCCCACCAGCCACAGCCTTCCGGTGCGCCCGGTATATTCCTGCTCTGCCTGGGCCACGGCAATGGTCACTGCGCCGGGATGGTCGGGGAGGCGGAAGATTTGCTTGGAAACACGAAGGGGGGCAAAGGTTTGGGGTTGACGGTCACGCTGGCACGTCCGGCTGGCCGCCAGAATCGCGGCGGCTTCGGCGACGCTGGGCGTGCCCACTTCCGACTCGACGACGGCGGAAGGGGTGGGGACGGGGACGGCGCGGAGGGTTTCGGCAGAGAAAGTGAGCAGGGGGAGATGGCGATCGCCACAAAATTCCAGCAGTCCCGCCTCATCTGCCTTGAGGTCGAGGCTGGCCAGGCCAGCGATCGCCCCCTCTGCCAGGTGATGTCGCCGCAGCGTCTCGGCAACGGCAGCTTCGATCACCCCTCGCGGCGTACCCCGTTCGCAGCCCAGGCCCACCCACAGCACGCGGGGATGCCACTGCACCTTGGGACAGTCAGAGGGAACCTCTGCCCCATCCGCAAAGCGCCGCTGAATTGGGCTAATCCACACGCGGGCGGCGGGTTTAGGCAGATTTGGCTGCACCGCTGTCGGGTCGTCCCAGCCAAAGATAAACGGATGACCCGGCGGCAAATGGTCTTGCCACAGCGTTGACCCGGCTTCCTGAATCACCTGCACAGGCTGCTGACGGGCGATCGCCCCGCTCACCCCCGTCCAATCGCCGCTGCCCTTGCGCCAGCCAAACGGTTCCCCCAGCACGTCGATTCCCGGAAGATCCAGGGCATTGGCCCCGCCCGTCAGAATAGGAGTGGCATTGAGCCGGAAGGCGATCGCCCGCGCCAGCCAATCGGCCCCGCCCTGATGCCCCCCGCACAGGCTGATCACCCCCTTACCCGCACCATCCACCACCAGCACCGCCGGGTCAGTCGCCTTGTCTTGCAGCAGCGGGCCAATCAGCCGCACCACCGCCCCCGTCGCCAGCCCAAACACCAAAGCCCGATGCGTTTGCCAGAGCGTGTTAACCAATTCCCTCAGCGTGGTTTGATACACCTCACAGGGCAACTCGTCCGTCGCCAAGTCTGCCGGAACCCAGAGCTTCACCTCGCCGCCCTCCGCCAGCGATCGCAGCGATTTCACAGCAAGGGGAGTGGGGGCGATCGCCGCAATCGGCTGAAAGTCGTGAAATAGCAAAATTCTAAAACCCCAGAGAAGAGAAGAGGGAAGAGGAAAGAACGAAGAGGGAAGAACGAAGAACGAAGAGGGAAGAGGGAAGAACGAAGAGGGAAGAACGAAACATGGATCTTCCTTTTTCCTTCTTCTTTTTTCTCTCTTCTTTCTTTAAATGGGGGTAGTGGGACTTGAACCCACACGACTGTTAAGGTCAACGGATTTTAAGTCCGCAGCGTCTACCATTCCGCCATACCCCCGACTGTTGGGCCGCGCCCAATGAGTAAAGCTTCGCAAGAATCCCGCGAATGCGTTCTATCTATTCTATGACGCGATGCTCCGGCGGGGTCAGAAAATCACTGCCCCGCAATTTCCTGATTCCTATTCCCTGCCCAAAACTTTCCAGAGATGACATCTCCCATACCTTGAGGTCTGGGCACTTTCCGGCAAACTGAGGGTGAGCGCTGTTGCCTCCTGTCCTCTCACTGCAAGTGGCTATGAAAATTTTGGTCATGAACGCTGGCTCCAGCAGCCAAAAGTCCTGCCTGTACGAATTGCCGGAGGCGGCGCTGCCAGAGCATCCGCCGGAGCCGCTGTGGGAAGCGCAAATCGACCTGACCCATGCCGAGGGCGTGGCAGAAATTAAGGTGAAAACGGCGGCAGGCGTGAAAAAAACGGAGAGTTATCCCACCTCGTCGCGGGTTGAGGCCACTCATCACCTGCTGGAAACCCTGTGGACCGGGGATACAAAGGTGATTGATCGCCCCGGTGAAATTGACATGGTGGGGCATCGCGTCGTGCATGGCGGAGAGGACTATCGGGCTAGCGTGTTTGTGACGGCGGAGGTGAAAGCGGCGATCGCCCGCCTAGCCAAGTTTGCCCCCGTCCATAACCCGGTCAATCTAGAAGGGATTGAAACCCTGGAGCAAATTTTGGGCAGCAGCGTCCCCCAGGTTGCCGTATTCGACACGGCTTTTCACGGCACGCTGCCGCCTGCGGCCTACGTCTATCCGGGGCCCTATGCATGGCTAGAACAGGGCATCCGGCGCTACGGCTTTCACGGCACCAGTCACAGCTATTGCGCTCAGCGGGCAGCCCAACTGCTGGGGCGGCCGCTGGCCGACCTGCGGCTGATGATTTGCCATTTGGGAAATGGGGCATCGCTCTCGGCAGTGCGCGGCGGGCAGTGCGTAGACACCACAATGGGCTTTACGCCCCTGGAGGGGCTGATGATGGGCAGCCGTTCGGGTTCGGTCGATCCGGGCATTTTGCTGTACCTCATCCGCGACCTGGGCTATACGCCGGATCAGGTAGACACTATGCTAAACCGGGAGTCGGGGCTGGAGGGCGTGTCGGGCGTGTCGAACGATATGCGGCTTGTGCTAGAGGCGATCGCCCAGGGCAACGAGCGGGCCAAGCTAGCAATCGATGTCTACATTCACCGCCTGCGGTCGCTCATGGGCAGTATGCTAGCGAGTCTGGGCGGGCTGGAGGCGATCGTGTTCACGGCTGGTGTCGGCGAAAACGCGCCCAATATCTGGCAAGCCGCCTGCGAACCGTTCCAATTTCTGGGACTGCGGCTCGACCCTGCCAAGCTCAGCCGCAACCCCGACGATCAGGACATCGCCGCCGCTGATTCCACAGTGCGCGTGCTGATTATCCACACTCAGGAAGATTGGGCGATCGCCCAGGACTGTTGGCACCTGTCGAAAACACTCGTCGGCGTAGAAAATTAACAACCTGGGCGTATTTGCTAACTTTTATTAAGTCCTTTAAGATTGGTGCAGTGAAGGGAATTCTCGCGGGCAAAGCCTGCAAGGAACCGTTCAAAACTTAAAAGCCTTGTTGCAAATGTATCGCTCCGGTCTTTGATAGACTTTTCTTCAGTCCCCGCAACTCGTTACAATACAAACCGATATTCATCTTTGCTCTGACATCACCGCCATATTATGAGTGTAGTTAGCCAGGTCATCCTCAACGCCGACGACGAACTCCGCTACCCCAGCAGTGGAGAACTCAAGAGCATCAGCGAGTTCTTTCAAACCGGAGAACAGCGCGTGCGTATCGCCAATATCTTGGCGGAGAATGAAAAGAAAATTGTGCAAGAAGCCAGCAAGCAGCTCTGGCAAAAGCGCCCCGACTTCATCTCTCCGGGTGGCAATGCCTACGGCGATCGCCAGCGGGCCCTCTGCCTGCGCGACTACGGCTGGTATCTGCGCCTGATTACCTATGGCGTGCTGGCGGGCGACAAGCAGCCCATTGAAAGCATCGGCCTGATCGGCGTGCGCGAAATGTACAACTCTCTGGGCGTTCCCGTTCCTGGCATGGTGGAGTCGATCCGCTGCCTCAAGCGGGCATCCCTGGCGCTGCTGAGCGACGAAGACGCTGCCGAAGCCGCCCCCTACTTCGACTACATCATCCAGGCCATGTCCTAGCTTCGCTTTCCAGTGGCGTGCGATCGAAGGCGTGCAATCGAAAAAGTTTAATATCAGCCTTTGTTCCCTGCGGCGGGCAGAAGTGTTGCACCAAGTAGCATTCCTGCACCTGCGGGGAACAGTTTTTTGGGCATGATGGGGCGATCGGATAATTTTGGATTTTGGATTGGCGATTTTGGATTGGCGATTTTGGATTGAAAATCCAGGTTATGCAAGACTTTCATCTTTTCTCAGATAGCGCTTCTTGAGAGAAATTGATGCCGCGCACTCGAACATCCCACCGCTGAAAATCGTACAAGTGTTCACCACTTCCCACCTTTTGGGGCATCATGATGGAGAGCGATCGCCCTCCCAACACTCCGCGACTCGCTTCCAAAATCCAAAACCCAAAAACCAAAATCCCCCTATCCTCTATGCGTCTCGGCAAAGTCGTCAAATCCAACTCTCACTGTGACTACGTGGTTCAAGTCGATGACAGCATGGACGTGGACAACCCGCCACAGGCCGACGACTACGGCTTTGGCAGCTTTGTAAAGCTGGAGGAACCGGGCGATCGCCACTGGGCCGTCGGGCTAATCTACAACTCGCTGCTGATGAACCCGATGTTTATGAGCAACGGGCCGCGCCTGTCGAGCGAACCCGACCCGCTGTTCACGCCAGATTTAATCACCGAAACCCGCACGCTGCTGGGCGTGGTGCTGGTGGGCTGGATGGCGCAGGACAACGGACAGCCCTACGGCATCCACGGCATTCCCCGCGTGGTCGTCCCTGTCAACACGCCCGTATCGGTCATGACCCAGGACGAAATTTACCGCTTTCACCTCAACCAGGCAGGCAGCCCCCAGTTTTGCTACTATAGCCACCTGCTGCGCTGCGGCGGCAACTTTGCGCCCGCCCTGACCCAGCAAACGCTACAAGAACTGGTCGATAGCCGCCTTTTTTCTGGCCCAGACCAGCGGGCGCTAGAGATTCTCTGCCGAGAGCTGTCCTGGAAAAGCACAATGGGCGCAATGCGTTAAAATTCAGCAGAGCAAAATTTAGCGGCAAAATTCAGCAGCAATCTCCGCTTCATCCCAAACCAGTGGCTGAACGGTCTTAAGCGTCAGCGTTACCCGGCAAACTCCACACCGTGATGTCGGTATTCACGGAAGCGCAGAGAATTTTATGACACCCGTAATGTCACGTCCACAAAAAAATCCGACAGTCCCGAATTGAGTCTGCCGGATTATAGTGTGTTCCCTGTTGATGACTCGGCTAGAGTTGAGTCTCCTTAAGTATGCCGATGCAGGGAGAACTGAAGCGCGATCGCGATCATCTCCAGTTGTGATTTTTGTCACATGCTTCAGTGACGAGTCCGTTCGTTTTTCACCAGTAAAAATCGCTGCACAGCCTGACTGCACAGCGATCCTCCGATGACTTGTATGGTTTCAGCTAGGGCAACCCGCCTGACTGCACTCGCGAGAAAGCATCCTGCGCTGGCAATATGGTCACAAGCAACCAAGGCGTGTTTTAAAGCCCTTCGATCCCCCCTAGCCCCCCTTAAAAAAGGGGGGAACCGAGCCGAACCACTCCGGAGGTCCCCCTTAATAAGGGGTATTTAGGGGGATCGACTTAGGGCAATCAACGGCCTAGAAAGTTTTAAGACACTGCCTAGGCCAACCTAGTCATAGACGACTCGCGCGTCAAACCCTTCTCTCCGAAGCTGCTGATTCACAGCCGCAGCGGCAGAGTAATCGCGGAAAGAACCTGCATTGATGAATGGCCCCCGCAGCGAGTCCGAGTCGCGGTAGGCATCGCGCACAAAGCGACGCACCTGGAACAGTAGCTCATCGCTGCTCCCCGGTATTGCAACCCGGTAGGGACCGCCGTAATGGCCTGGAAACCCTGGGTCGGTCGGGCCGCCGATGTTGGCAGGCACTAGATACTCAGAAGCAATCCAGCCGCCCGTGCCCGCCAGTTCAACCCAGGTCAAACCACCGGAAAATTCCTGCCGTCCAGACAGGCGCACGCGCACCCCATCATCGATACCTGCAACTACCTGCCCATTAGGACGATTACGCACGTTTACGCCAATTCCGCTGTTGGTGCGGACGATCGCCTCGCGCCCCAACCAGTTCCCCGGCGGAATGGGCTGCGACGGGCCGCCGATGCCGCCACCCGACACGAGATAGCCCAGTCCCAGGGCCCGCAGCGTTTCGGGGCCAGCCTGTCCGTCTACCATCAACCCGTTTCGTCGTTGAAATGCGATAACTGCGTTTTCTGTTTCAAGACCGTATACACCATCGGCGAAGATGCCCAGCGCCGACTGAATTGCGGCAACATCTGATCCCTGGCTGCCGAAGCTGTAAACTTGGGCTAGCGCTTCGCCCCCCGTGAGCAAGACGGAGGAGGCGATCGCCATCCCTGCCACCTTCCACAGCAGCGAGCGGGTCACTTGACGAACTTGGGCTTGGCGAGCTTGAATTTGTCCGGCAATGTTTGAGCCAGACCTGAAAGATTTAAGAGCAGAAAGCGTCTGGAGAAAAACGTTGGGCTTCATAGGAGGATTGCTCATTCGTGACTACAAAATTTAGCGGCTGCGAATTTTTCGGGGAGGCCCCTGCTAAAACTGACAACCGTTCAGGACACACCTCAACCTCAATGCGACCTGAGTGCAAGGTCAAGCCTCTGCGGATGCAAATTTTGCACTGGAGCAGAGATAAAAAATACCAGACAATCTTGAGGGGCTAAATGTGCCGATACTTCTGGATTTAGCTACACTGTGAACCGAATGGATTTCGGAACCCTAAAAATAGGACAGGTGGGCTAAAAGTGAAGATGCCACAAACCAAGCTCCGCCGCAGTCAGAGGAGCATTATTTCTACTAGCATATCATTCGGGTTTCGAGCATGAAACGGTTTTTCTTTTCTCGTCGTTTAGCATGGATCATTCCCGTTGCAAGCCTGCTGGCCGGAGCCAGTTCTGCTGTACTAGTCAGCACTATTGAGCAATATACCCAGGCCGAAACGACCGATGGAAAACTATCCGCAGCAGAGCCTTCTTTTGCCCAAGACTCTGCGCCGGATGCCGAAACAGTCAACCCCAATGACGCAGCAGAAAATGCCCAAACCCTGAATTCTTCTGAGCAATCTGACCCTACAAAAAGCGGATCGGACAACTCTTTTTTGCTGCCCAATGGTCGCCCAAGTTTGTCGCCGCTCCCTGCGCCAGCCGAAACCTGGGAATGCGAGGTTGCAGTGGTGGGCGGGTCGCTGGGTGGGGTGGCGGCCGCCTCTCATGCCATGCGGACGGGCGCGAAGACCTGCCTGATTGAGCTAACGCCGTGGATGGGCGGACAGATCAGCTCCCAGGGGGTGTCTGCGGTAGACGAGTCCAGAAACATGCTGGAGCGGAATAATTTTTCGCCAAGCTGGCAGAGCTTCAAGGACTTTATCTTGCAGCAGCCCGTTACGCTACCTGCCTGGACGGGTATCACCGCACCCCTCACAGTCGCCCAGATCAATAGCTGCTGGGTTGGGCGGCTGTGTTTTCCGCCGCAGGTGGGGGCTGTGGTATCGCAGGAGTGGCTCAAGCGGGCGGCGCAATATTCCACAAGCAGCAAGTGGAGCGCGTTTACTGCCTTCAAGGGCGCAGAGTTTGACGAAACAGGACGGTTTATCACCGCGATTTATGCCGTGCGGCGATCGCCCCGGGAATCTGGCTATGTGCCCCAGGGCCGCCCGTCGGTGGAGCTAGCCACTTGGTATGCCTGGGAAGACGATGCCACCTTCCGCAAAACCCCGATCAAGCTCCAGCCGCCGCCCGGAAAGCGGATGATCGTGATTGACGCAACGGATACGGGCGAAGTGGTGGGCTGGGCCAAGGTGCCGCTACGCATTGGTTCCGACTCGCGCAACACCACGGGGGAAACCAACGCCGCCGATTTCGACAATCCAGAATGCACCCAGGCGTTTACCTTTCCCTTTGCAATGGGCATCCGCGCCGATGGCGGCCAGAGCATCAAGACCCTGGAATATGTCCAGTCGTTTTATCCTCGCGCCGAGCATATGCGGGTCTACACGCTAGAAGGCGTGCCGATGTTTCACGGGCGCAGCTTTTTTAACTATCGGCGGATTGTCAGCCTGAATCGCAGCGACCCCTTCTTTGGCAGTCCCGTCCTCAACGACATTACGCTGGTCAACTGGACGCAGGGCAACGACTGGAACTGGATGAATCCGCCGCTAATCCTAACACCCGAAAAGCTCATGCAAACCGGGCAATATCAAAACTGGATGGGCGGCGTGTCGCTGCGGTCTATGCGCCATGCAGAAAATCATGCGCTGATGTTTGCCCATTGGCTCCTGGAGCAGCCGCCCGATCCGGCGCTGCCGTTGGCCTACCTGGCGGGGGCCGATTCCCCAATGGGGACGGTTTCTGGGCTAAGCATGTTGCCCTACATCCGCGAGGGGCGGCGAATCCTGGGGCGATCGGCCTATGGACAGACGGAGTTTATGCTGCGCGAGGCTGACCTGCGGGAAGACATGGAAGGACGAGACTTTCGGGCAACTGCGGTAGGCGTGACCCACTACGATATTGACATTCACGGCTGTCGCTATCGCAACTGGGAGCCGACGGGCGAGGCAGTCAAAGCTTCGGTAAAAGAATATTACATTCGCCCCGTGCAGATTCCCCTCGAAAGCCTGATTCCGCAGGGCGTGGAGAATCTGCTGGTGGGCGGAAAGGCGATCGCCGCCACGCACATCGCCACGGCCATGACCCGCATTCACCACGGCGAATGGACCATTGGCTCGGCGGCGGGGGTGACGGCCGGCTGGCTAGTCGATCAACCTGATTTGCAGCCTGCCCAGATCGTCCCTCAGGGAAAAATGCCGCAACTGCAACAGTACATGATTGAGCAAGGCCTGCGGCTGGATTGGTAGATGCAGTGATCTAGGGGGCAGCGATCCAGGGAAACAGCTAGGGATTGGGAGCGGCTAGGGGTTGACCGATTCCATCTGCCAGCCATCCCTGGTTTCAAAATAGCGATCGCGGCTTTGGGGGTCGCCCCGCAGTTGCAGGTGATCCACTTCGGCCGGAGCCAACAGCAGCAGGCAAAAGGTCGGCAGCGGCGCGGCGGGGTCAGGCGGTGGTGGAGAAAACTCAGCTACGGGGCGGCGCGGTTGGGCGGGATGGGGCCAGGCAAATTGCAGGCGGGCTGCATCCGAGAGGGCCTGCCACTGCTGCTGGCGAGCGTGTTGCAGACCTTCATCAGGATGGGTTTCATCGATCAGCGTTAGCCGCCCCAGCAGGCGAAATTGTTCGCGGCTTTTGGGAAAATACCAGCAGACTTCCCCCCAGGGCTGGTGGGCAATTTGCTCTGGTTTGGCGCTGCGTGTGTCGGTGATGAACTTGAGCTGATCGGTGGGGTCTAGAAATCCGCGAAAGACCACCGTGCGATTGGCGGGGCGACCGTCTGGCCGCACCGTGGCAAGCTGCACATAGCGGGCATAGACGAGCGAACGATTGAGATGCAGAGCGCGGGAAAGGGGCGATCGCCAAGGAGCCATTGGGTTTAAGGTGCAAGAACGCGATGGAGGGATAGCGCACCTAGCCTAGCTTAGCCCTCCAACACCCCAACCTTCTTCTGCTGCCCTCGAACCTTACTCCCGAATCGTCAGCGTGTAGTTAAATTGCTCCCCAGAAACATTGGAGCCGACCCACACACGGTAAGTGCCACCAGCCCAGTCTGTTCCCGACAGCGTGGCATTGGGGGCGCGATTGTTGCCGCTGGCGCAGCGGACGACATTGCCGGGCCCCTGCACAACCAGCGTAGAAACGGCGCGGTTGCTATTGACTTGCAGCGTCAGAGCAGAAAAGTTGCCCTGGAGCGTGATCAGGTGATCTGGAGTAGATGACCCAAAGCCAAGGCAGAGGTTGCCGTCTTTGTCGCGGTTGGCGACGATGCCTGGAAGGGAACTGCTGCCGCCTGTCTGTCCGCGCAGAGTCCCTGCATCTGCGCTAAAGCCAGGGGTCAGGGTCGCGGAGCCAAAGTTTGCGGTCTGGGCAAACGCCCCCATGCCCGTCAGCAGCGCCACACCCAGAACCAGCAGCCCAATCCACCGGGGCGATCGCCCGCCAATCGGGAGTTTCAAGCTAGAAAATCGGAGTTTCGTCACCATGGCCGGATCTCAGAAGCTAGGGTCTAGTAGGGTCTAGCAGTATAGACGGACACAAAGCGGATGGGTTCCCGATTCATTCCCAAATTTGATTGACAGCGATTGATGATTGACGGCTATTCACAGCTATTCACAGCTATCGATAAACCGGGAGCAACACATTAAAAGTAGACCCTTCACCAGGCTTACTTTTCACAGAGATCGAACCGCCGCACTTGAGCAAAAGCTGCTGCACAATAGACAGACCCAGCCCTGCACCGCCAGAGTCCTCACCGCTGCCCGCCTGCCGCACTCGATAGAAGCGGTCAAAGATTTTGGGAATGTCGGCGGCGGCAATGCCAATGCCCGTATCGCGCACTTCAATTTGCACATAATCGCCTTGCAGCTTCGCCAGCACCCACACCCGGCCGCCCTTTGGGGTAAATTTGATGCCGTTGTGCAGCAGGTTAATCAAAATTTGCCGCAGCCAGGGAACCGTACAGGACACAGCAGGCAAATCCTGCGGAACCGTGTAAGCCAGCAAAAGGCCCTTTTCCTGAGCGAGGGGCTGGTACGTGCTGACGATGCCCGGAACCACATCCGACAGGCGCAACGGCTGCGTCACCGCTGTATCGTCCATATTTTCCAACTGCACCAGTTCCAGCACGCTGGTAATTAGCGAACTCTGGCGATCGCACTCGTGGGTCAGCATGTCCATGTAGCGCTGGCGCTGCGGCGGCTTCAGGCTGGGGGAATTGAGCAAGCTCAGCGCGGTTTTCATCGTGGCCAGCGGCGTTCGCAGTTCTTGCCCGACGGTTTTCAAAAACTCGTCCTTCAGGCGAATCGCGTTTTGCAGTTCCTCATTCTCCATTTGCAGCCCGGTGGCGATTTCTGCCTGTCGCCGATAAATCGCGGTGCTGTGCCACATTTCTTCTTGAATTTGCAGTTGCTTGGCCAGCAGTTGCCCGACAATGCGGGTATTCGGCGTAATGCTGGCAGCCGTTAGCACCCACTCCTCCCAGTGCTTCACCAGGGACTCCAAATCAGCCCGAACCACCT
Source organism: Thermoleptolyngbya oregonensis NK1-22 (assembly GCF_032705245.1). Lineage (GTDB taxonomy): Bacteria > Cyanobacteriota > Cyanobacteriia > Elainellales > Elainellaceae > Thermoleptolyngbya > Thermoleptolyngbya sichuanensis. The sequence continues at coordinate 2,862,722 of NZ_CP053540.1, read as the reverse complement.
CAGGAGCCTCGGCAGGGGCGATCGCCTGATGAATGCCCTCCAGCACCCGGCAAATCGTGTCCGATTCAAATGTATAAATCGCCAGCAGGGGATGTCGCCGCTCGATGTCTTCATCAGAGTTGGGGGATAACTCTTCGAGCCAAAGCGGCCGCTCCGGCGGGCTACTATCTGGCTTGGACGGGCGCACCGAGCGCGGCCGATGGGCCAAGATCAGTCCGCAAAACTCCTCCGTCATCACTAGCAGCAGATACTCCCGCTTAAACTGGCTCTCGGTTCTCAACGGCAGAACAACGCGCTGAGACTGGGCCGCCACATTCAGCAAGGTCGGTTGCGGCTGATGCGTCAAAACTGGAGAATCCGCAGCGGGGCTGTCTACCAGGCCTGCCAGTTCGGCAGCCGTCAGATCAGACACCTGATCCAGGTGCGACAGGTGCCCAGAAGATGCTGGCGGCGTTGCAGCCTCTGCCAAATCACCCTGGCTATTGCCGAGGGTATAGAGCGTATAGGGCGCGGTCGCCGCCGTGCAATAGCGAGTAATTTCCGACTCCCAGGTGTCGCCCTTGGGAAACTTGAGCCAGAGCGTCGCGGGCAAATGTTCTTCGATCAGCAGATCGAGAATTGCCGTCAGCATCGACTTGAACGTCGTGGGGCTAACCTGGAGCGGATGCAGGGGACGCTCAGAACTGAGGGCTAGTTCATAGAGCGAGGCTTCGGAGGAGCGTGGCGATTTCATGGGGGTGAAATTCTATGGGGTAAGCACTAGATGCATTGGAGCATCTCCAACCAGATCGGAGTCGTCTCCAAGCAGAGCGGAGCAGCAGCGCCCCACAGTCTAAATTCCCTGACGTTGAATCAGTCAATTGCGAATAAGTCATAGGACTTACGCACTTGCGATTAAACTTTTTGGGTTTTGGACGATTTCTCGCGGTCGCAGCCTGCGAGAAATCGTCCAACTGCGTAAGTCCTAAGTCAATGGCTCTGGCTAATTTCCAGTTTATTAAAGAAAAGGCTCATGATCAGGAGTATGGGGGTTGGGGCATGGCTTGGCGACCCTCTTGCGTTAGATTTTTGGGCTAAATTTAGGCTAAATTTAGGCTGAATTTTTTGGGGCTGAATTTTTCGGGTTGGATTTTCGGGGCTAGGCAGGATTGAGCGAAAGCCGCTCCATCAGGGCTACACGAGCCTGTTCGCGGTCGTCAAAGTGAACTTTTTCCGTGCCAAGAATCTGGTAATCTTCATGGCCTTTGCCTGCAATTAGCACGCCGTCACCGGGCTGCGCCTCCAGAATGGCTTTGCGGATGGCGGCAGCGCGATCGCCCATCACCGTTGGACTGATGCTGGCCGGAATGCCCGCCACCACATCTTGCAAGATTCGCTCTGGGTCTTCGGTGCGGGGGTTGTCCGAGGTGACCACGACCCAATCCGCCAGTTCAGCGGCGATCGCCCCCATTTTGGGCCGCTTGGTGCGATCGCGATCGCCGCCGCAGCCAAACACGCAGATCATCCGCCCCTGGATAAACGGGCGCGACGCTTTCAGCAAGTTCTCCAAACTATCCGGCGTGTGGGCATAGTCCACAATCACGCTGATATCTTGCGAGGGCGACACCTGCACCTGCTCGACGCGGCCGGGCACACCAGAGAAGGTGGCAAGGGACTGGGCGATCGCCTCTAAATCCAGACCCAGATGCAGCCCCGCACCCACCGCCGCCAGCAAATTTGCCAGGTTAAACTGGCCCACCAGCGGCGAGGCAAACGGCACGTCGCCCAGCGGCGTATGCAGCACGCCCCGCACGCCCGCAGACTCGTAGACCAGATCGCTCGTCCACAGATCCGCACTAGAATCTTGCGTGCTGTAGGTCCACACCGACTGACCCGCCAGCCCCGCCGCCAGCCGCTTCCCGTAGGGGTCGTCCAGATTCACCACGGCCCGCCCTTGCAGATAGCCGGGGCTAAACAGCAGCGCCTTGCTGGAGAAATAGTCCTCCATATCTTTGTGATAGTCGAGGTGATCCTGCGTCAGGTTAGTAAACACTGCCACCTCAAAGGGACATTCCAGCACGCGCCCTTGGGCCAGCGCGTGGGAACTGACTTCCATTACGGCATATTCCGACCCCGCCGCCCTTGCCGCCGCCAGTTGTCCCTGAAGTTCCAGCGCAAAGGGCGTGGTGTGCAGCGCCGTTTGCTGATGCCCCCGCCAGCGGGTGTAAAGCGTACCCAACAGCGCTACGGGCAACTGCGCCTGCGCCAGAAAATGCTCGATCAGGTGGGTGGTGGTGGTTTTGCCGTTAGTGCCCGTCACGCCGATCAGCTTCATCGCCTGGGCCGGGTAGCCGTAGAACGCCGCCGCCAGCCGCGCCGAGGCCCGCGCCACGTTCGCCACGGGAATGATGCAGTCGTCGGTAGTGGGCGGTTTTTTCTGCACAGCGTTTTCGGACACCACAGCGGCGATCGCCCCTGCCGCCAGCGCACTCTGCCAAAATTCTCCCCCGTCCACCCGCGTCCCCGGCATCCCGATAAATAGATCGCCGGGTTTGCAAGCGTGAGAATTCGTTGCCAGCCCTGTTACCTCAGCGTTCAGCGCCCCATGTTCCGGCAGTTGCAGGCTTTCCGGCAGCGCCCGCAGCAGTTCCACCAACTTCATTCCGCCAAGCCTCCCAAACAGCACATTTGCGATTTCGCATCTCGATTTCTGCTTATTTGAAAGTGTAAAGGGTGATCACGCCTGCGGAACGCTTTTTATCAGGTTGGATCAGGGCAGACCACATGAGCAGGCTAAATTGTGAAGTCTTTGCTAGCGTGAACAGACTTTTTCAAAATTGGATGGCAGATTGATGGGATGCAGGCAGGATTGCAAAGTTGCAAAACCAGCCTGTAACCCAGCCTATAAACAAGCTTATGAGCCAGCTTGTGAGCCAACATTAGCCAGTTTGTGAACCAGTTTTGAAAATCACTTAGACAAGTAGACAAGCATTCGCGGATGAGTAATGACAAGCAATGGTGGGCTGCGGGAGCCAATCAGATCAACCGCTGGCTGGTGCAAAACCAACTGCGATCGCTCGATGAGGCCTATCGCGGCGCGCTGCAAATTCAGGAGCTAGAACGTCAATACTTTGGGGGCGATCGCATCGCCTTTCGCGCCAACCTCAGCAAGACGGTGTTTGATTATGTCAAAACGAAGCGCGATCGCCAACTGCTGCGCGTGCGGGCAAATCTCGCTCGATTTCGCCTGACCAGCTTTTTGCAAAATGCCGATGCCGCCTCCGAAACGACTGCGCCGACCGCTCAGGAACAGCAAATTTTAGAAAAACTGGGCTTCATTGAACTGGTCGTCGGCAAATATCGCGACCTAGACGACGCGCTTGATCAGATGGTGGCAGACGCAGAGAGCGCCCCGACATCTGATGCAACCCTTGCTACTTCAGGGTTCGACAAGCTGCCCAAAGACCTGCGAACCAACCCCAGCAAAGCCCCCAGCCCCAAACCACTGATCCCCACACGCTCCGGCGGAATGAACGGCTCCGACTCGATCCTGAATCGGCTGTCCTCCATTGGCAAGGAACTGGGCAAAGAGCTAAGCCCGCTGTCAGAGCAGGAAGTCGTCACCGAGCTACGCCTGCGCCGCAAGCAAAACCGCATCGCCCTGCGCTGGCTAGCAGTCTTGCTGCTGATGCCTCTGCTGACTCAAATTTTGATGAAAAACCTGGTCTTCGAGCCGCTGTTTGGCAGCTACAGCGATCGCCATCCTTCCGCCGTTGAACTCAGCACCGAAATTGAGGAGGAATTCCTTGCCGAATTTAGCGAATACCGAGAAGCCCTAGAAATTCAGCGCCTGCTGAAAAACTATCAGCCGCCCGCCGCAGAACCCTCGCAGGGCAGCTTTTGGCAGCGCAAACGCTCCTTTTTCAACCAGGCGCTTGAAAATAAAACCCTGACGCGCTCTTCTGTCGGCCTGTTGGCTGCTTCCCCCAACAGCCTACCGACCGAGACCGCTCCTCTGCTGGATGGGCGATCGCCCGGCATAGCTCCAGGGCCCAGCATAGCTCCAGGGCCCAGCATAGCTCCAGGGATGGCCCACGGCAGCCCATCGCGCGGCATCATCGTGACAACTGACCTGCCCAACTCACCCGAACTCCGCACAGATCTCGAGGAGGAAGCCCGCGAGTATGAACAGGCGCTGCAAGAAAAAGCCGTCGAGCTATGGCGCGAAGCCCGCGAAAAGCAGCTTGACGGCCTCAAAAACGTGCTGGCCGACCTAACCTCGGTTTTGGTGCTGGTGGGGCTGGTCTACTTTGGGCGCGATCGCCTCCGGCTATTGGGCAACTTTACCAACCGCACCTTCCTCACCCTCAGCGACCCCGCGAAAGTGTTCCTGTTTATCCTGGTAACGGATATTTTCGTCGGGTTCCACTCTGCCGAGGGCTGGGAAGTCATCCTCGAAGGCGTGTTTCGTCACTTTGGGCTACCCGAAAGCAAAGTCTTTATCAACGGCTTTATCGCCACAGTGCCCGTGTTTATTGATTCCTGCATCAAGTTCTGGATTTTCTCCTACCTGACGCGCTACTCGCCCTCGGCTTCGGCAATCTATGAGCGGATGAACACGTAGGAAAAAAAGGAAGAACGAAGAGGGAAGAGCGAAGAGGTTTCGGTTTTCGTTCTTCGATTTTCGTTCTTCGTTCTTCCCTTTTCCCTTCACCTTACTGGCTCTACCCGCACCTCGACCCGACTCGGATTGCCCCCGGTGATGACGGGATAGGTCTGGGAACTGGCCAGGGCGATCGCCCCATTGATCAGAACGCGGGCGCGAACGGCGTAGCGATGATTGTCCTGAATCAGCGCTGGGTCGTAAAGAATTTCAAAATTCAGCGGCATCTGTCGCCCGTTGGTGCGAATCGTCTGCTCTGCTAGCACCACAATAGACGCACTGGCCCGTGTCAGATCCAGCAGTTGCACGCTAAGAATGGCATTGGGTGGGAGGGCGCTGCGCTGGAGCGAGACGACCGCGCCGCTGACGGAGGCCTGGGCCTGGGGGTCGTCGGGGGGCAGCTCGGGCAGTAGCTCGGGTGACGATTCCGACGGCAATTCTGGTGTGGCATCCGGCGTAGTCTCTGGGAAAACCTCTGGAGCCGGGGTTTGGGCGATTCGCGAAGCGATCCCTGCGGGCATCGCCCCCGTCCCAACCAGTAGGCCAAGCAGCAGAGGAACTAGAGACAATCCAACTTGCGGTGGCATCACAGGCATATTGCTCACAGCGCACACTTTAGGGGGCTTTGGGTTGGCATAGTCTATGAAAGATCGACCCAGCCAGTCAAGTTTAGTCCATGCCCCGATGTTACTTCTCCTGGCCGGAGCTACGAATGAAATTGCTGACAGCCCCGCAGACGCTTTGCGGGCAATCCAAAATCGCAAATCCAAAATCGCAAATCCAAAATCCAGAATCGATCCGATTGCTGTCCCTAGCAGGCGGGGCTAACCGCAGACGCGCTGGGCGCAGCAGGCACAGACGCAGGCATGGGTTGTAGGCTGTAGCCCACCAGGGGTACACCTTTGCAAAAGATCCCCAGACGAGGGCGCATTTCAAACGCTGCCTCTGTTCCGGCGTTAAATTCCGTCTCGGTGAGCAGCATCAGTCCATTGGCGCTGGGAATGAGTTGGACAGGGGTTTTGCGAGAGCGCGAAACCAGTAGATGGGTGGGTTGGAACATGATAAGAACCTCAGAGATAGATAGGAGAAAAGATGTCAGCAAAAGATGTCAGAGATATCAGAAAAAGTCAGCGGACAGGATTGGAGTTGTCGAGCGTTGACCCCGTCCTGGGCGATCGCAACTCGCACATGAATCGCGAATGAATAACAGTATCCAGCCCTAGCCCAGGCATGACGAGGGTTTTGCAGGTGTGGAATGTTGCCCAAATCGGATGGGTTTTCCGCAGACCGAACCCAGACCGCACCGCACCACGGACGGTCTACCGCACCCGATTTCTATCCAAAGGGAGGTTTTGTGCCCCCTTTTACTTCAGTACGATTCACAAGGTTGAATAGTTCCAAAAGACTCCTATGCAGTGTCTTAGAAACTTTCTAGGTCGCTGATTGCCCTAAGTCGATCCCCCTAAATCCCCCTTATTAAGGGGGACTTCCAGAGTGGTTCGGCTCGGTTCCCCCCTTGTTAAGGGGGGCTAGGGGGGATCGAAGGGTCTTAAAACACTCCCTTGTCATCAGTTCCCCGGAAGCTTTGAAAAGTAAGGGGGCTAAGGGGGGATCGAAGGGTCTTAAAACACGCCCTTGTCCTGCACCTTGACGACCGAAACAGTATCTAGATATTCCAACTCTCTTCCGACTCGCTGGTCATCTCTCTTGGCATCGCGCTGGGCATCGCGTTCCAGGGCAAGCAACTCCTTATCCCCCCTTACTCCTCCGGGTAGATACGGTTATCCTCCCTGCTGTCGAGGCGGAAATGCGGATACATTGGAACTACGGAGTACATAAAAATTCATATGCACCAGTATTGGGACTGCATGAACCGCTGAATACTCGCGGCATGTGCTTCTGACGGGGAGCCAGTTGGCAAACCGGGCAAACCTCATTCAAGGTTCTGAGGATGTTTGAGTATTTCACTGAAAAAGCGATCGCCGTGGTGATGGCGGCCCAGGAAGAAGCTCGTCGGCTGGGACACAACTTCGTTGGCACCGAGCAAATCCTGCTGGGGCTGCTGCTGGTAAAAGACCACATTGCAGCAGACGTGCTGACCGATTTGGGCGTGACCGTGGAGGCCGCCCGCCACGAGGTCGAAAATATTATTGGGCGCGGGTCTGGCTTCGTACCGCCCGAAATTCCCTTTACCCCCAAGTCAAAACGAGTCTTTGAGCAAGCGTTCCAGGAGTCTCGCCGCCTCGACCAGCGTCATGTGGGGACTGAGCATCTGCTGCTGAGCCTGGCCCAGGAACAGGAAAGCGTCGCTGCGAAGGTGCTAGAAAACCTGGGTGTCAATTTGGATCAACTGCGAACCACGGTGATTCGCGCCGTGGGCGAAGTGGCCGAAGTGCCCATCGGCGGCAATGCCAAGCGCAACAGCCCCAATAGCCGCAAGCCTAAAATGCTGCAAGAGTTTGGCACCAACCTGACAGAGCTAGCCGCCGAGGGCAAGCTCGACCCGATGGTGGGCCGCCAAAAAGAAGTGGAGCGGGTGGTGCAAATTCTCGGTCGCCGCAGCAAGAATAATCCGGTGCTAATTGGGGAGCCGGGTGTGGGCAAAACGGCGATCGCCGAAGGGCTGGCCCAGCGCATCGTGAATCAGGACGTGCCTGACCTGCTGCTAGAGCGCCAGGTCATCAGCCTCGACATGGGCACGCTGCTGGCAGGAACTCGCTTCCGGGGCGACTTTGAAGAACGCCTCAAGCAAATCATGCAGGAGGTGCGCGAGGCAGGAAACGTCATCCTGGTGATCGATGAGATTCATACCCTGGTGGGGGCAGGTTCGCTAGAAGGCGGCATGGACGCAGCCAACCTGCTGAAGCCTGCCCTAGCGCGGGGCGAGTTGCAGTGCATCGGTGCCACCACGCTAGACGAATATCGCAAGCATATCGAGCGGGATGCTGCGCTCGAACGCCGCTTTCAGCCCGTGATGGTGGAACCGCCAACGGTGCTGGAAACGGTGGAGATTTTGCGGGGTCTGCGCCAGCGTTATGAGCAGCACCACAACCTGCTGATTTCGGACGAAGCGCTGGTCGCAGCGGCCACCCTGAGCGATCGCTACATTACCGATCGCTTTCTGCCGGACAAAGCCATCGACCTGATCGACGAGGCTGGCTCCCGTGTCCGCTTCCGCTATTCGGCCCAGGCTCCTACGCGGGAGCTAAAGCAGGAGCTACGCCGCGTCCTTGCTGAGAAAAACGCTGCCGTGCAGGAGCAGGACTTTGACAAAGCCACCCAACTGCGCGATCGCCAGCGCGAGCTAGAGGCACAGATCAGGGTGCAGGGTGCAGGAGTCCGAGATCAGGCGGTGGGGATGATTGAACCGTCCTCTCTTCTTGGTTCCCCTGCTCTTCCTGCCCCCTCACCAACGGTCACTGCCGAGGATATTGCTCAGGTGGTCGAATCCTGGACAGGCGTTCCGGTAAACAAGCTGACGGAATCGGAATCTATCTCGCTGCTGCATCTGGAAGAACGGCTGCACGAGCGAGTCATTGGGCAAGATGAGGCAGTGAAGGCCGCAGCACGGGCCATCCGGCGATCGCGCGTGGGGCTGAAGGATCTGGATCGGCCCATCGCTAGCCTGTTCTTCTCTGGGCCGACGGGCGTGGGCAAGACAGAGCTAACCAAGGCGCTGGCGGCGGCCATCTTCGGGTCGGAGGAGGCGATGATCCGACTGGATATGTCGGAATTTATGGAGCCGCATACGGTGTCGAAGCTGGTCGGTTCGCCCCCAGGCTACGTGGGCTACGACGAAGGCGGTCAACTGACGGAAGCCGTCCGCCGCAAGCCCTATACGGTGGTGCTGTTCGATGAAATCGAAAAGGCCCATCCCGACGTGTTCAACATCCTGCTGCAACTGCTGGAGGATGGTCGCCTGACGGATTCTAAGGGGCGCACGGTCAGCTTTAAGAACACGCTGATCATCTTCACCTCCAACATCGGTTCTCGCGCCATCCAAAAAGGCGGCAGCGGGCTAGGCTTTGAGCTTGGCGAAGGCGACTCGCAGTATACCCGGATGCGCGATCGCATCAACGACGAGCTAAAGCAGTCCTTCCGCCCTGAGTTGCTGAACCGCTTGGACGAAATCATCGTCTTCCGCCCGCTCACTCGCGACGAGGTGACGCAGGTGGCCGACCTGATGATCCGAGAGGTGAATCAGCGTCTCAGCGAACAGGGCATGGCGCTCATCGTCACCGATGCCGTCAAAGAGCGGCTGCTGGCAGAGGGCTATGACCCTGCCTACGGAGCGCGACCCATGCGCCGAGCCGTCACCCGCCTGCTGGAGGACGCGCTGGCGGAGGGAATGCTGACGGGCGAAATCCGCGCAGGCGACACAGCTATTGTTGATCTGGACGACGATGGACAGATCCGCGTTCGCCGCCAGGATGTGCCAGTGCTGCAATCCGTCAATTAAGTCCGTTAAGTCCGTTCATTAATCAAGTTAATGAAAAGGCATTGCTCCCGCAGGGCCGACTTGACTTGTCGCCTCCCATGCGGGAGCAATCGTCCGGACTATCGACCGCAAGGAGCGTATGCACTGAACAAGGAGCGTATGCACTGAAACTGAGCGCCAAAATATCGAAATGATGAGGCGTGATTTCGGCGATTTCTTTTGGTGATTTCTTTTGGCGATTTCTTTTGGCGATCTGTCGAGTCATCGTCTAAGCTATGCTCAGTATTTAACGATAGTGCTGGAATTAACCTTGCTGAAGCTGAAATTGATGGTGTTGAAGCGTTTTCCTCTCTTGGCTCTGCCGTTTGTGTTGGGTGCAGGGTTTTGGGCGCGTCCGGCGATCGCCCAGGCGTTGATTCCCCATGTGCCCCAGTTGGACTATGCCCGCATGGAGCAGCAGGGGCTGAGTCTGGCGCAGGAAGCGGCGCAACTCGCGCAGTTTCAGCAGTATGAACTGGCGCTAATTCGGGCACAGTTGGCGACGCAGCTTGTGCCGCAAAATGGGCAGGTGTGGGCGCTGCTGGGCAGTCTGTATCTGCAAGTGGGCCAGGGCGACAAGGCGATCGCCCCCCTGCTCAAGGCCGAGTCCCTTAGCCGAGAAGACCCGGCGATCTTGTTTGCCCTGGGCACGGCCTATTTTCGCGCCGAGAACTATGCCCGCTCTGCCGAATACCTGCGAAAAGGACTGGCACTAAAGGACGACGAACCCGGTGCCTGGTTTGACCTGGGCAATGCCTACTACATGCAAAAGCGCTACGCCGACGCAATCGAGAGCTACGAAAAGTCGGTCGAGCTTCAGGAAGATTTTTGGCCGTCCATCAACAACATCGGGCTGGTGCTGTATGAAATGGGCGATATCGACGGGGCGCTGGAAAAATGGCGCGAGGCGATCGCCATCGACGGAACGCAGGCCGAGCCGCAACTCGCAGTCGCTGTGGCGCTGTTTGTGCAGGGCAAGCAGGAAGAAGCGCTGGCGATGGGCGAAGCCGCCCTCAACCTGGACGATCGCTACGCCGAGATCGACTTTTTGCGGGAAAACCTGTGGGGCGATCGCCTGATTGAGCAAACCCGACGATTCCTCCAGCTTCCCCGGATGCGCGAGACGCTGGCGCAGATTCGGCAGTCAGGAGGTTAGGGCGAGGGAGGGGGGAAAGAGGAAAGAACGAAGAGGAAAGAACGAAGAGGGAAGAACGAAGAGGGAAGAGCGAAGAGGGAAGAACGAAGAGGGTCTGTTTTTCGTTCTTCATTTTTCGTTCTTCGTTCTTCATTTTTTCGCCCCTCCCCCCATTACCCAACTCTTGGTCGCTGAGCTGGTCTGGGAAATAGCGTGCGGAGCGTGCGATCGCGCCCATGTAGTGTTTCGTAGAAGAAGAACGACACGCCCGCAAAGCCCTGCTGCCGCACGGCAAAGACCTGCTGGCGGATTACTTCTGGGCGGGCGGGACGATCTTTGAGTCCGGCTAGGATGCCGATGGCAACGGGGATGTGGCTCCGGGCTTCGACGATTTCGGGGCGGCTGAGTTCGGCTGCAAAGCTGGACAGGTTATCCCGATAGATTTGAATAATCAGTTCTTCTACATAGCCGCGCCGCTCCCAGGTCTTCCAGTCTTGCAGATAGTGGCGATAGGCGTAGTCCTGGGTGTTGGGCGACAGGGCCACCAGGCAGTCGGGGCGGTAGGATTTCACGGTTTCAAACAGGCGCACCATCAGAGCAGAGATGCGGCTGGCTCGCCAGCGTGTCCATTCAGCATCGTAGGGATTGGCGGGCGGCGACTGGCCCTGATGCTCTTGCTGGTAGAGCCGGATGGTGTACGGGTCATAGCCCAGTTCGGCGGGCAGCCCAAAGTGGTCGTCCAGTTGCAGCCCATCGATTTCATAGTTGGCGGCGAGTTCGGCAATTAGGCTCAAGATGAATTCCTGCACCTGCGGATGGAATGGGTTCATCCAGACGCGGGGCCAGATCCCTTCCATGACCACCTGAGAGCCATCGCGCCGCTGCGTCAGCCAGTCGGGATGCCGTCGCGCCAGTTCCGAATCGGCCGGAGCCATAAAGCCAAACTCGAACCAGGGAACCACGGCCATGCCCAGGCGATGTCCCTGCTGCACGGCTTCAGCGAGCATATCGCGCTGCTGCAACCCAGAGTGGGGGTCTACCCGTCGCCCAATGACGCGCTCGGCCGTGGCGCTGGGATACAGCGTGTAGCCCCAGTTCCAAACGGTGGGATAGATCGTGTTGAAGTGGAGGCGGGAAAGGCGGCGGAGTCCCTCGGAGAGGCGATCGCTCGAAAACAGCACATCGCTGTCGATGTTGGTGAGCCAAACGCCCCGCAGTTCCGTGGTGGGCAGCGCAGCCTGGGCCATCCCGCCCAGCGGCAAGTGCAGCAGCATAGACAGCGCCAGACCCAGCGCGATTAGCCTCGTGCGCCAGGAGCGAAACGGCCGCCGCTGAAAAGCCGTGAACACGCTGGCAGGAAAGGCCGAAAAAGGAGGTGCTTGCAGGAAATCGGAATAGAACTGTCGAAATTTCACGATTTGTCGTGGGATTGACTTTTTTGATTGGCTTTGCAGATAGATTTTAGGATTTCTCTACTCAAACAGAAGTTCCCACGACAAGTTGCCCCTTTCAGCACAAACACCATCTAGAGGGTAATCAGGGCGGCAATCTGAGCGATCCGCCGACCGCACCTGCTGCGCCGTTTCTCAGCCTCACCGCCGATCGCCAGGTCGGAGGGGGTTTGGGGGACGCGCTTTATCCCCTAAGAGGAGATTTTTGGGAAAAGCGTCCCCCAAGGATTGCTGGCTTGGAAAGCGCTACCCGCCGCAGAACCCCGCCCCACAAAAAAGCCGCCTCTGCGAATGCAGAGGCAGCAAGTTCATACAAATGTACTAAAATCAAATTACTCTTGGGGCAGTAGCGACATGATTTGCTCAACAAACCGCTGGTGATCCACCACGGGCTTGGAGATATAGTCGTCGGCTCCGCTCTGCTTCAGGAAATTCTCGCGATCGCCCTCCATCGCATGAGCCGTAACCAGGATAATCGGCAAATCCGCCGTTTTGGGATCAGCCTTCAGCATTTGGGTAATCTTAATGCCGTCCACGGGCTTGCCTTGATAGACGCTGTGCGACAGCGACACGTCCATCAAAATGATGTCCGCCGCTCGCGCCGTGGCAATCTCCATGACCTCATCCACATTCTCGGTATGGCGAACTTCTAGCCCGCCCCGCTTGGTCAAAATCTTGGAAAAGACACGCGCGTTAATTAAATCGTCTTCAACAATTAGAACGGTCTTCATACCTATGGCTTAAGCTCCCCACTATTCACCCTTACTTAAAAGAATGAAACATTTCTAACCAAGACAGTTAGGCTACATGATGAAGAAATATAAAAGAGGAATAAAACCTGAGCATAGCATTTCAAAACATTTCAAAACCGTTTTAATGGCGATCGCCCCTTCCTCCTATCCCCTCGGTTAATTCGCACCAGCCAGATTCCCCCCATCGCCCCCAAGCCCGCGCTCTACTTGCAGATTCTCTGCAATTCAGTAATGCTGCTGATAAATGCGAAATTAGCGCTATGGTTGGGTTTCGGGCATCGCTTACGCCCCTGTTCTCTCGCTCGTTTCACCTGCCTTTTAGTCCTTAAACACGCTCATGGCTAGACAGCTCAACCTCTCCGCCGGCCAAGTGGTGGCCACAGCGCTGCATACCGAAGTGCAGCAATCCTATCTCGAATACGCGATGAGCGTCATCGTGGGGCGGGCGCTGCCGGACGTGCGCGACGGGCTAAAGCCTGTGCATCGCCGCATCCTCTACGCCATGCACGAACTGGGACTAACGCCCGATCGCCCCTTCCGCAAGTGCGCCCGCGTGGTGGGGGACGTACTGGGTAAATATCACCCCCACGGCGACCAGGCGGTGTATGACGCGCTGGTGCGGATGGTGCAGGATTTTTCCAGTCGCTATCCGCTGCTGGGCGGCCACGGCAACTTCGGCTCCGTAGACGACGACCCGCCCGCCGCCATGCGCTACACCGAAACGCGTCTTGCCCCTATCAGCCATGAGGCGCTGCTGACGGAAATTGGCGAAGCCACGGTCGATTTCATCCCCAACTTCGACAACTCGCAGCAGGAACCCGTCGTGCTGCCGGCCCAGTTGCCGACGCTGCTGCTGAATGGATCGTCCGGTATCGCCGTGGGCATGGCGACCAACATCCCGCCCCATAACCTGGGCGAAGTGGTGGACGGGCTGGTGGCGCTGATCGACAACCCCGACCTGCCCGATGACCAGCTTTTTGGGCTGATTCCTGGCCCCGACTTTCCCACAGGCGGCGAAATCGTGGGCACGGAGGGAATCCGCGATGCCTATACCACCGGGCGCGGCAGCATCGCCATGCGCGGCATTGCCCAGTTTGAAGAAATTCAGCCGGGCCGGGGTCGCCATCGCCGCACTGCCATTGTCGTCACAGAACTGCCCTTCCAGGTCAACAAAGCCGCCTGGATTGAGAAAATTGCCGACTTGGTGAACCAGACTCGGATCGAGGGCATTCAAGACATTCGCGACGAGAGCGATCGCGACGGGATGCGCGTGGTCATTGAACTCAAGCGCGAAGCCAACCCCCAGCGGGTGCTGAGCCAGCTTTATAAGATGACCCCACTGCAAAGCAACTTTGGCGCAATTTTTCTGGCGCTGGCCGACGGGCAGCCACGCCAGATGCCGCTGCGGGAGCTATTGCAACAGTTCCTCGCCTTCCGCGAAGAAACCCTCACCCGCCAATACAGCTATGAGCTAGACAAGGCAGAAAGCCACATTCACATCCTAGAAGGGTTGCTGCGGGCGCTGGCAAATTTGGATCGGGTGATTGAAATTTTGCGGAACGCGCCCGACGGCGGCGCGGCCAAGATCCAGTTTCGAGAAGAGTTCGACTTTAGCGATCGCCAGTGTGATGCCATCCTCTCCATGCCGCTGCGTCGCCTCACCGGGCTGGAACAGCAAAAACTCCAAACCGAGTACGACGAAACCGCTGCCCGAATGCAGGAACTCCGCACCCTCCTGAGCAACCGCCGGGAACTGCTGAAATCTCTGAAAAAAGACCTGCGGGCCCTCAAGAAAAAGTTTGCCGACCCGCGCCGCACCCGTCTGCAAACCGAAACCGAGCGGGCTGAGGAAGCTGAAACCCTGGCCGAAATTGCTGAAGAAGTGCTTGAGGAAGAAGTGGTGCTGGAGTTTACCCAGCGCGGCTACGTGCGCCGCTCCACCCCTAAAGCCTTTGAGCGGCAGCAGGCTAAGCAAGAAGACATTCCGCCCAAAACGCTGATCGACAGCGAAGACCCCGCCCTGCAAACCGAATCGGCGCTGACCACGCAGGAGCTACTCGTCCTCACCCGCAGCGGCAAAGCCTATACGCTGACGGTAGGCGATATTCCCCCCACCTCGCGCCAGTCGCGGGGAACGCCCCTGGTGACGCTGCTGCCGCCGGGAGCGCAGACCGGAGACGATGCCATTGTGGCGCAGTTTGTGCTGGCTCCAGAGTTTTTGGAAAGCCTAGATTTGGTGATGCTGACGGCCCAGGGGCGGATCAAGCGGGTGCCGCTGGCGGAGTTTACAAACCTGACCGGGCGGGGACTGACGGCGCTGAAGCTGAAAGACGGCGACACGCTGCAAATTGCGCTGCTGGCGGCTGAGGGCGAACAGCTTGTGCTGGCGACCGCAGGCGGACGGATGCTGCGGTTTGAAATCAACGAAGACCAGCTTCCGGTGCAAAGCCGCACTGCACAAGGCTTGCAGGCTATTCGCCTGGGCAAGCAAGAAACCCTGGCGGGCTGCGTTGCGCTGACGGCGGACGACGAGATCCTGCTGATTTCGCGCCAGGGCATGGGCAAGCGGCTGCCCGTGCGGAGCCTGCGTCTGGCGAATCGTGGCGACTTGGGTCAGGCGCTCCAGTTTGTGGCCAAGACGGATGCGGTGGTGGGGCTGGTGCCGGCCTACGACGGGACGATGGTCACCGTGCTGACCAGTGGCGATCGCCTCGCCCGCCTTCCTGCCGAGTCCTTCCCCAGCGGCACGACAAGCGGCGAAAAACTGCTCAAGCTTGCCAAAACCGAGTCCATTACTACCCTCATTCCCGCCCTCTTGCCCGCCGAAGATGAGACTGAAGAGGCTCAGGATGAGCAATAGTCTTTCTCCTTCTCAAATTCCAGCCGCAGCAACCCACAGCGTGCCCTGATTTGATGTTTTTTGTGCCGAGAGTGTAATCGTAAAAACACCCAATTACAGCGGGCGATCGCCCTCGTTTCCAAGAAAGTTCTCTAATTTTGTCGATGGCCTGTAAAGTGCTGCTTCTTACAGTAGAAGACTCAAACCTTTAAATTCACCCAATATATCGGTTCACTCAATCCGTTCCCTGAATGTTTTCTCCCAACCAATCGCAAATAAGGGTCTTATTCCCAGCGCTAGTTTTTGATAGCTGCTCGGTCGAAACAGACAGCCCCAAAATGACGGTCGAAGCGGTTCAAGAGGAACCTTCACCCAACATCCACTCGGCAACGTTTGCAGATATAATTCGATTTCCGAATGGCTCAGGGTGAAATGTTCTTGCTACCGTGCCATCAGGCGCTCCGGCATCACGGCAACTAAGTCTAGCTGCTCCGAGTTTTTTCTATTTTCAATTACTAAGCAGGCGATGATTTGCCATCCTTGGTTGGCACCGATCGCTGCATTCATAACATCAGCCATAGTTTGACTAGGGACATGAACCCTGAACAGTCTCTTCCGCCTCCAGAGTCTGGCGACGCTGTTACGGGTTTTCCCATCCGTCCGTCCATCTACGATGAGCGCATCGGAAACCCAGCCGCCAGACCCCTCACCGATCTTGAAGCGAATCCCGTCTTGCAAGTCCTCTTTGGGCTGTCTTTTGACGCAGTGCTGGCGTTTGACGATGCGGGCTATTGTCGGGCTGCCAACCCAGCAGCCAGCAATCTTCTGGCACTGCCTGTGGACGCACTGTGTCAGCGGCGACTCCAGGATTTTGTGCCGCTAGAGTACCAGTCTGAGACTGCTTGGGCCCACTTTTTGCGCGATCGCCAACAGTCTGGACAAACGCTAATTCTAAAAGCCGACGGCCGTTTGCGCTGGGTCGCCTATCGGGCGATCGCCGCCGGACTTGCTCCAGATCTGCACCTGACAATTTTGCGAGATCTGGGCGATGCCCATGATTCTGAAAACAACCCTGAACGAGAGGCTAACAAAGAGGCTGACAAAGGGGCTGACAAAGGGGCTGAAAACCTGGAGGGGCGATCGCTGGCTGATATGCAGCAGACCCTTGCAACCGAACAACAGGCAATTGAGCGAGAGCGCTTCATCACCCGGCTAGCACAAACCATCCGCCAGTCGCTCGATTTGCAGACCATGCTCCACGCCACAGTGGAACAGGTGCGACACTTCCTCACGGTGGATCGGGTGCTGATCTACCAGTTTCAGCCCGACTGGAGCGGCAAAGTCGTCGCCGAGTCGGTCGCTCGCGACCCTTTATCACTGCTCGATCGAGTCATCGAAGATCCCTGCTTCGCAGCATCCTTGTCCCTCCCCGACTCGCATCCCTACGTGAGTGGTCGCATCCATCGCGTCAACGATGTGCAGCGTGATGATTTGTCTGACTGCTATCGAGAGATGTTGACCCAGCTTCAGGTGCGGGCGGTGCTGATCATTCCCATCGTCGTGAAAGATCGGCTGTGGGGACTGCTGGTGTCTCACCATTGCACCGCGCCGCACCAGTGGGATGCCCTTAGCGAAGACCTGCTGCAACAGCTCAGCACCCAACTGGCGATTGGCATTTCCCAAGCCGAACTGTATCGACAAACCCAACAGCAAGCCCAAAAAGAACAGCTTGTGAACCAGCTTGTCCAATCTGTTCGCAATTCTCTGGATTTGCAAACGGTTTTCGCCAACGCCACGACTGCGATCGGCGAAATGCTGCGGCTCGACCGGGCGGAACTGGTGCGCTATCAGCCTGAACAAGGCTGCTGGATCAATGTATGCAGCTATCGCAACCGCCCAGAATTGCCTGATGCCAACGGGGTGGTCATTCCCGATGAAGGCAATCCAATCGCAGCCGGGCTAAAACAACTCCAAGTGATGCACGTGAGCAGCTTGGCCAATGAACCCGACCCCATTAGTCAATCCTTTGCGGAGCATTTTCCGGGTGCGTGGATGCTGGTTCCGATTCCCCGAATTGGCATAGCCGAAACGGAGGCGGCAGAGCGGCGGGTGTGGGGGTCGCTATCGCTGAACTATCAGCAACCGTCGCGGCAGTGGCAAAGCTGGGAGTTGGAAACGGTGCAGGCGGTGGTTGATCAATTGGCGATCGCCATTCAGCAGGCGAGCCTGTATCAGTCAGTGCAGCGGCTAAATGATGATTTAGAACATCAGGTCGCCCATCGCACTGCTCAATTGCAGCAAGCGCTAGAGTTTGAGGCGCTGCTAAAGCGAATTACTGACAAAGTGCGCGACAGCCTGGACGAAGCCCAGATTTTGCAGGGCGTGGTGGAGGAAGTTGGGCGCGGATTGCCCGGTATCTTGTGTTGCCGGACTGCGACCTACAGCCCTGACCTGCAAAGCAGCGTCATCGGCTATGAGTACGCGACCTGGCTGCCCAGCGCCGAGGGGCAGGTCGTGCTGTTTTCCGACAAGCCAGACCTGTATCGACAACTGCTGGCGGGGCTGCCTTTTCAGTTTTGCCAAATGGCTCCTGATCCCGTGCCCCAGATGCAAGAATCTCTGGCGGTTCTGGCGTTTCCGGTGTTTGACGATCAGGGGATTTTGGGCGATATCTGGCTATTTCGAGAGCGCCAGCAGTGGTTTAACGATGCGGAGATTCGCCTCGTGCAGCAGGTCGCAACGCAATGTGCGATCGCCATCCGGCAGGCCCGACTTTATTACACATCGCTGTCTCAGGTCGAAGAGCTAGAGCGGCTCAATCGCCTCAAGGACGACTTTCTCAGCACGGTGTCCCATGAGCTACGCACGCCCATTGCAGGCATCAAGATGTCGATTCAGCTTTTGGAAATTCACCTGAATCGGCTGGGCATTTTGGGCGATCGCAGCAACCCCATCACGCGCTACTTCCAAATCTTGCAAGACGAGTGCCAGCGCGAATCAGACCTGATCAACAACCTGCTTGACCTGTCGCATCTCGATGCCGAGGTCGATCCGCTGCTGCCTAGCGAAGTCCGCCTCGATCTCTGGGTGCCGCACATCGCCGAAGCGTTTATCGAGCAGACCCGCGACAATCAGCAGCAGTTGTTCATTAACGTTGCAGCAAACCTGCCCCCGCTCATCACCGACTCGTCCTACCTGGAGCGCATCTTGACGGAACTGCTGACCAACGCCTGCAAGTATACCCCCGCTGGAGAGCGCATCACCGTCGAAGCCAGACCGTGGAACCGACCGCACAACCACCAACAGAGTAGCCAATCTTTCGCCGACCCAGCCGAGCCAACCCATCCCAACACGCCGACCCTCTTCCAAATCTGCGTTACCAACACAGGGGTTGAAATCCCTGAAGCGGAGCGCGATCGCATTTTTGATCGGTTCTATCGCATTCCCAGCAACGATCCCTGGCGCTATGGCGGCACAGGACTGGGGCTGGCGCTGGTCAAGCGGCTGGTGGAACGACTGGGCGGGGCGATCGCCGTTGAAAGCAGCCACACCGAAGACAGCCGGGGAGAAACCTGCTTCACCGTTACGCTGCCCAGCTTGGAGTTGACCTCAAGAGAGCGCTAGGGAGCAGGGGCAGGGCCGAGGAGCTTTCTGAAGCATTTCTGAAGCATTTCTAAAGCATTTCTCGTCATCGCCTTATCCGCTTGTTTCCCATCACCCAGCCACTCGTATCGGCCCTTCCACGCTGCCCGTAAAAAACTGCCGCATGGCTGGATTGTCCGTCGTGTCGATCTCCTCCACTCGCCCTTCCCACTGCACTTTGCCCTCATGCAGAAAAACGATGCGGTCGGCAGTGCGGCGAATGGTGCTGTGCTGGTGGGTCACAATGGCGTAGGTGGTGCAGCCATCCTCGGTGCATTGCAGCTTGCGGATCAGGTCTTCAATCACGGTGGAGGCGATTGGGTCTAGCCCGGCAGTTGGTTCGTCATAGAGCAGCAGTTCAGGATTATCCGCCGGATTGTCGGGGTTTTTTAGGATGGCGCGGGCAAAGCTGACTCGCTGGCGCATCCCGCCAGAGAGTTCCGACGGATAGCGATCGCCCGTTCCTGGCAACCCCACCATTTCCAGCACCCGCTCCACCTGCTGACGAATTTGGTGACGCGGCAACCGAGAGTGCTGATACAGCAAAAAGCCAACGTTTTCATCCACCGTCAGCGAATCGAACAGCGCCGCCCGCTGAAACACCATACCCACGCCGAAGGGATCTTTGCCCTCGTCTACCAGCCCCATGCGGCGCTGCCCTTTCAGATAAATCTCGCCTGCATCCGGCGCGATCAGCCCCGCAATCAGGCGAAGGATGGTTGATTTTCCGGTGCCCGAAGGGCCGATGATGCCCACTGCCTCATTGGGATAAATGGCCAGATCTACTTCGTCTAGCACGATGCGATCGCCAAAGGCCTTGCTCACACCGCGCAATTCAATCAACGGTTCGCCCATGCTTTGCGCCTGTGTGCCTGCTTCCAGTGTGCCTTCCCCCAGGGTGCTTGCTTCCAGCGTGCCTGCTTCCAGTGTGCCTGCTTCCAGTGTGCCTTCCCCTGGTGTAACTGCTTCCAGTGTGCCCTCTTTTTGCATCCGCACGTTCGCTTCGTACATATATCCCGCCGACTAGTATCCCGCCGACTAGCATCCTACCAACTGGCATCCCTCCGGCTACCCAAATGATAAGACCACTCTCGCAAAGCCGCAGTAGTTGCAGAGTGAAAGGGTCTCTCCGCCCCAGGTACGCGAAAGCTGGCGCTCTCAAAAAATAAACCGTGGATTCAATCGAGATAGGCTAATATCCTTGCAGCGGAAGTTCCTTGCAGCGGAAGTAGACCAAATTTGACCCTAAACACCTAAACACTAAACACCTAAACACTAAACACCTAAACACCTAAACACCTAAACACTAAACAACAGTGGCGTAAGCAGTGGCGTAAGCAGGAACGTGCAAGTAGGAAAGTGTAAGCAGGAACGTGCAATCACGGGGAAGCTTCCAAAACTTCATCACGAATTCATCAAGACTTTACACGAGCGCATCCCACAGCCCTAATTTATGACTAGTTTATGACTAGTTTGATGGGTAACTAAGATGGGTGACATTGCAGCGTCATCCGGTTACGACTTCACTTGTGAAATGCCCCGCGGCTAGAGCATTATCAGAGCGTGATAAGGTTTGCAAAGCCCAATCCGATTTCCAGAGTATAAGCTGATACGCAGCGACGCTGCCCTTTTGCCTTAGCCAGGTCACCATGTCAAACGGACTCCTAAAGCACGCCCTCCAGGCCATCAAGCCTGAGCCGCGCCTCCGCCGGGCCCACCTACCCAAAAAGCCTGCACCCAG
Organism: Thermoleptolyngbya oregonensis NK1-22; assembly: GCF_032705245.1. GTDB lineage: Bacteria > Cyanobacteriota > Cyanobacteriia > Elainellales > Elainellaceae > Thermoleptolyngbya > Thermoleptolyngbya sichuanensis. The sequence continues at coordinate 2,842,043 of NZ_CP053540.1, read as the reverse complement.
AGCCACAAGCCGCCATCGCACGCCCCATCGGGTGAATCAATGGTTCAAGTGGCTATCGCCGGGGCTATCGGTCAAGCGGTGGCTATTTATCACCGTTGGGGGCTGTCTGCTGCTGCTGCTGGGGATTGCGATTTGGTCGCGTCAAACGCCAATTTTTCGCTTGGGGCAGCTAATTGGGGATGTGCTGGAAGTCATCACGCGGATTGTGCCGAACTATATCAGCGGGCCGCTCGTGATGCTGGCGGGTGTGCTGCTGGTGTTTTGGGGGCAGACGCGCAGTTTGGGGTCAATTACTGAAGTGCTGATGCCGGGAGAAGAGGAAGAACTGGTGGATCGGCTGATGGCCCATCGCCGTCTGAATCGGGGGCCGCGAATTGTAGTGCTGGGCGGCGGCACGGGTCTGTCTACGCTGCTGCGGGGGCTGAAGCACTATAGCGCCAATATTACGGCGATTGTGACGGTGGCGGATGATGGCGGGTCGTCGGGGCGACTGCGGCGGGAGATTGGCGTGTTGCCGCCGGGAGACATCCGCAACTGTCTGGCGGCGCTGGCCGATGAGGAAAAGCTGCTGACGGAGCTATTCAAATATCGCTTTCAGGCGGGCGATGGGCTGGTAGGACACAGCTTTGGCAATTTATTTTTGACAGCGATGAGCGAGGTGGCGGGCGATTTGGAGCAGGCGATCGCCGCCAGTTCCAAGGTTCTTGCTGTGCGGGGGCAGGTGTTGCCTGCAACCCTGAGCGACGTGCGCCTCTGGGCCGATTTGGAAGACGGCCGCCACATCGAGGGCGAATCAAACATTACCGAAGCCCAGGGCAAAATTGTGCGAATTGGCTGCACGCCCGCAAATCCGCCTGCGTTGCCCCGCGCCCTGGCCGCCATTGAGGATGCAGACTATATCATCATCGGCCCCGGCAGCTTATATACCAGCATTATTCCCAATCTACTGGTGCCAGAAATCGTAGAGGCGATCGCCCAGCGCCAGGTGCCCCGGATTTATGTGTGCAACGTCATGACCCAGCCCGGCGAAACCGATGGCTATGCGGTGTCCGACCATATCCGCGCCATCGACCAGGTGACCCAGGGCAAGCGCCTGTTTGACGCAGTTCTGGTGCAAAAGAAAATGCCCTCTGCCCACTCGCTCATCCGCTACGCCCAGGAAGGCTCAAATCCGGTTTACTTTGACCGAGAAGGCGTGATGCAAACAGGTCGCCGCGTAGTCATCGCCAACGTCATCGACGAAGAAGTCGAGACGGGCCTGGTGCGCCACGATAGCGATCGCCTCGCCCGCATCCTGCTGCGCTGGTATAGCCGCGTAGCCGGGATTCGGTAGCGGAGTCACCCCTCTAGCCCTGCTGCTGCATATACAAGAACGCCCCCACTTCTGCGGGACTGGGCTGGGCGGCGATCGCCCCTGGGCGCGTGGTCGTCAGGCCCCCCACTGCCGAGGCATAGGTCACGATTTGCCGGGCCAACTCAGGATTGGCCAGGGCAGCGATTCCCTGCTGACAAATTTGGTGCAAAAATCCAGCGACGAAGGCATCGCCTGCGCCCGTCGTGTCTTCCACTTCGACCGGGAAGGCCGGAACGCGCCCGTCGTTACCGCTGAGGCAATAGGCACAGCCCTTGTCGCCATCGGTAATCAGCACCCCTTCCAGATTATCCAGGCGATGGGCAATGATGGCGGGGTCGCGGGTTTCAAACAGCCAGTCGGCCTCTTCGGCGGAGAGCTTCAGAAAATCGACCCGCTTGATCAAAGCATGAATCGGCTGCCGAGCCGCTTCGGGTTCGGCCCAAAACACGGGCCGCCAGTTGACATCCACCAAAATTTTGACAAAGTATTGCTCCGCCAATTCCAAAGCGCGGGCGATCGCCCCAGCCGACTCTGGATAGGCCAACTCCAGCGTACCTAGCACCAAAAAATCGGCATTGGCAAACAGATCTTCGGGCAAAGCATCGGCTTGCAGGCGCGTATCGGCAAAGGCATCGGAGGGCCGCCCGCCAAATCCAGCAAAATGGCGATCGCCCGCCTCATCCCGCACTACGTACACACCCCGCGTCGGCGCAGTGTCGTGCCGCTGAATGCCCGCTCCGTCCACCCCTGAGGCCAGCAGCAGCTTCACCAGCGCATCCCCCGACTCATCGCTGCCCACACAGCCCACAAAGCCAGACGGCGTACCCAGCTTTGCCAGAGCGCAGGCCACATTTGCTGGCGCACCGCCCGGATACGCAGTCCAAGACATCACCTGCTCCATCGGTTTCCCCGGCTGATCGGCTAGATAATCCAGCAACACCTCACCCAAACAAAGCACACGCGGCTGTGTCATCTTGCTAATCCATCATTTCCTGTAGTTGAGCAACCATCCGTTCCCGAAACTCCAAGTCGGTATTTGCCAGCCCCAACAATTGCAGATATTCTCGCTGGGTCAGCCCTGCCGCCTCGATCAGGCGCAGCGCCTCCAATTCCACCTCTTGCTGCACCCGTTGGGATTCTAGCTGAGTTTCCGCAGCCTGTAGCTCCCCCTCGCGGCTTTCCACGAGTTTCAACACCTTGAGATAGGCCTGCACAAACTGGTGAACCTTCTCAGTAGAAATATCTTCTGCGCTCAGGCTGGTCGGCGGCAGGGGTTGGTCAATGGGCACAGGCGTTCCTGCTTGGGGCGCAAGCTCGGCCGCATTCCCCGCCGCCGCACCCATCAGCAGCAGTCCGACTAAGCAGCCCAGCAGCAGTGCGACGAGCGATCGCCCCCTCCGTCCAGCCCGCTCTTGCCAACCTGTTCTACGGCGCAATCTCAGCATCGGTCAAGTTTCACTTCCTTCAGAATAGCCCAGCCCTCTTGCCTAATCTGACCCATTAGGCCATCAGAACTTGATTCACAGATAGATTTAACAACAGTTTTGCAAAACATCCGCCTAAAATTGAAGTATCGAGTAGGTACATATACGTGACAGTGCAGACTATGGGGGTTGACGAGTCTCAAAACTCTAGTTCTCTTTCCGATCGGGAACTGCAAATTGTTGAACTAGTGGCAGCAGGCTTAACCAACCAGGAAATTGCCGAGAAGCTAGAGATTAGCAAGCGCACAGTCGATAACCACATCAGCAATATTCTGACCAAAACCGCAACGGGCAACCGCGTAGCACTGGTGCGTTGGGCGTTGCAGTGGGGAAAGGTTTGTCTGGATGAGGTGAACTGCTGCGTACTGCCCACGAACGGGGCAATTTCTAAAGCGTCTAGTCCCCCGCCTGATCCAGCACTCCAATCTGAAGTATCTGAATCTGCGGCAGTGATGACGGAAGCAGGGGATGATGTGGCTACGGAAATAGGGGCTGAATCGGTCAATCTCGACTCAGGGGATACTGACTCAGGGGATACTGACTCAGGGGATGCTGACTCAGTGAATGACTCAGTGAATGACGTTGTTGATGCTGTAAACGAAGTAGCGCTATGAAGCGGCAAATCTGCTTGCCTCAACTCCCGCTTGCGGTTTACCGAGAGGTGGCTGCTCACCTGCGCCAGGTTCCTGGCGTGTCAGTTGGCCTACTGCCCCAAACATCCACTGAGTTTGACTATCGGCAAAGCCAGGTGGGCGGCTTAGAAATTGATGACGAGGAGGCGACCGCCGCCGCACAGCAGCAGGTCGAGCGAATCTTGCAATACTACGGCGATCGCTTTGGGGCTTGGCAGGCGATCGCCCCTGCTCTCTAAGGCGTTCAATCCAGCTTGAATATCCAGCAAAAAGGGCGACCTCCAATCGAGAGAGTCGCCCTTTTCATTCAGGTCATTACAGTTCCACTCACGCAAAAGCCCTAAGTGATAAAACATTACCGACGAAACAACAGAGGAACACAGGCATAAACCAGAGAGTCAATTAATACACGATGTGTCTATCGACACTCTGCGTAGATGGCTTCACAGGGCGGGTTTTTAACCTGCAAATCTTGCAGATAGGACACGTTTTCGCTAGCAAAAAATGAGGTGAGGGAAGTCAGCAGAACAGCGGTAAGCGTAATGATATCCATAGTTTCCTGGTAGATGCGGCCGTGATTCAGTCGTGACTCAATAGTGGCTTATGACAAGGGGCTTCTCAATCAGGGCATTTAACTAACGATGGGTTGAGCTAGTTAAAAATACCAGTGGTTTCACTAAGACATGTATAAAATATGATTCAGTAAGCAACCGAATGTTAAGTTTTTTACAAAGTATGACGGAAAGCACGCTGCTATTAACAGCTTGAGTCAGTGGCTAACCAAAGTTTGAATAGGGTCTTAAATAGTAATGTCCCCAAAGCCACGTAAGACTCGTGCAGAGTTTTAGAGGTTTCATCGTTCGTACATTGTTCATGCAATCAGGGTTTACGCCAGGTTCATACTGAAGTCACTGTGTCGCCCAAAGCATACCGCTAAAGCATGATTTATTCGTGCAAGTTTTATACAAATCTCAGAAACGTAGCCAGTTGGGGCGATCGCCCACGAAATATCTGGATGGTTCGGCAGTCCCTGGTCAGGCGGCACACCTCTGTCAACCAGTCTCTCCCTTCCATTTCACCACTCAGACGACTTTCAGTATAGGGAGGCCGCCTCTTGTTTCCAGCGAAATAGCCTGAAGCTGCACCTCCTAAACGCCACTATGGATGAATTTGTCCGTCGGGCATCGTCGCCCCGCTCAAGTTCGCCCCATCAAGCTGGGCTTCCCAAAGGTTTGAATGTCGTAAGTTTGCCTGCCGCAGATCTGCCCCCCGCAGATTGGCATGGCTTAGATTCGCCATGCTCAAGTCGGCCCGAAAAAGACTCGTGTTAGATAAATTTGCTTCATTAAGCGCGGCCTCGCGCAGGTCAGCTTCCGTCATGACGCTCGCCCTCAGGTCTGCGGTGTAGAGATTTGCGCCAATTAGATTCGTGCCAATCAGAATGGAGTCGCCCAGGCTTGCATGGCTCAGGTTCGCCATACACAGGTTCGACATGCTGAGGTTTGCCCGCGTCAAATTAGCCTGATACAGGGTTGCGCCAACCAGGTTTGCCAGACAAATGATCGACATGCCGAGGTTTGCCTGTCGCAAATCTGCTTCCCGCAGATTGGCTTGACTCAGCGTAGACTCGCGCAGATCGGCCTGACTTAGGTTCGCCCCGTAGAGATTGCTGTGGGAGAGATTAGCGGTATAGAGCCGTGCGCCCCGCAAATCAGCCCGGCTCAGGTCGGCTTCGCGCAAGTTAGACAGGCACAAATCTGCCTGATTCAGCGAAGCATGGCTTAGATTTGCACCCTGTAAAAGGGCTTCGCGCAGATTTGCCTGTCGCAGGTCTGCGGTACACAGAGTTGCGGTGCAAAGGCTGGCCAGCGAGAGGTTGGCGCTACTCAGGTTCGCTTCTCGCAGGTCGGCACCAATTAAGTTGGCTTCGCTTAGGTTGGCTTCGCGCAGATCGGTTGTGTAGAGAATTGCCTCGCGTAGGTCTGCCCGACTCAGATCGGCCTGCTGCAAACTCGCCATGCAGAAATCGGCTCGACTCAAGATGCCTTCTCGCAAATCAGCCTGGTTGAGGGTCACTTCGCGCAAGTTGGCCTGGTTGAGTGCAGCGTGGCTGAGGTTCGGATGAATTTCAGCATGGGTTTCGCGCCATTGGTTCCAGGCGTTTGCGCCCTGTTTCAGCAGAGCTAGATGTTCATGATTTGCCATGAGTGGTGCATCTCTTTTGCAAACTGCCAGAACGCGAAACTGGAGACAGGACGGCGCGGATGTCTTTGGCAAAATCTCAGGCTGGTCAGCAGGAGGATTTTCAGGCGGTTACTGGTTGAAGATGGTTGCGCCAAGGGGGGAATTTCAGGAGATTTTCATTAGGACTTACGCAGTTTGACGATTTCTCGCGGGCGCAGCTCGCGAGAAATCGTCAAAACCCAGAAAATTTAATCGCAAGTGCGTAAGTCCTATCCATATAATTCCAAGATAAAAGTGGCACTAATTCAGGTGAAGCCAAACCGAGAAATTACGGAGGAATTATGGCGGAATTGCGGAAGGTCTGAAAAAGGTCTTTAAAGGGCTTGTAAAAAGGGCTTGTAAAAGGTTTGAAAGGAGCCTGAAAGAAGCTTGCGAGAGGCTTGCAGGGGGCTTGCAAAGACTCTGTATGGCAATAACGAGAACTGGTAACAAGCGATCGCCCTTGTCCTTAGCAGAAGCGAGAATTCTGCTCTGAGGCGCAATCGGCGCAATCGGCGCAATCAAACCCAAATCACGTAGAACTGTAATGAAAAAGAGAATGAGAAATCCGTGCTTTGGGGCTTGAGTACTGTCAGTATTCCCAAAACAGGTTAAAAATCTCTCAGCCTCGGCGTAAGCCGTTGCATCGTTAGGTTGCAACGTTAGAATGCCAGCGGTTGGTCTTGTGGCACAGCACCAATGCCCGCGGCTAGCTGATTTTGCCAGGTGGCGATCGCCCCTTGAGCCGCATCGTAGGCAGCCGTACCGGGCGGCACCAGCTGAGCCACCTGCACCGCCTGGGCCAGAGCGCCTGACTGGGCGTGGATATTCGCCAAGTTCAAAATTTGCTGACTCCATCCGGCGATCGCCTGCTGAGCAGCTTGATAGGTATTGGCGCGATCGCTGGGCACGAGTTGGGCAGCGGCGATCGCCGCCCGATAGTTGTTGGCCGCCAGCCACAGGTCGCCTCCGTTGCGCTGCATGGCTCGACCCGAAGCCATATCCAAAATCACCTGACTCCAGCGATCAATCGCCTGCTGCGCGTCTTTATACAGTGGCTGATCGGGGCGGATTTGCCGCAGCAGTCGAATCGACTCTGAAATTTCCGATACCTGATTGCTCGACGATTCGGCCCTCACCTTGGTCAGGTTTGCCATTGCCGCATTCATGATGTCGCGATCTGACAGTAGCGGCGCAGGCTCGCTCACAGGGCGGGTATCCGGCACAGACGGTACAGGAGATTGGGCAGGGAGGTTCAGCGAATTGGCCGCTGGGTTTGCCACCGGAACCGGAGTGGGCTGCGGTGCAGGCGACGGGGCGGTGGAAGTAATCGAGTTGGCGGCGGGGTTTGGCAGCGAGGTTCCAGCAGGCGAGGCAACCACACCCGGACTGGGCTGCACGGCAATGGTCTGACCGTCGGAGGGCGATCGCAAGACGGTGCCCACATTTCGCACAATCACCGCCGCCATCAACAGCGACAAAAGCCCGCCCCCCCAGCGCACCAGTTGCCACCAAGAGCGCTCTTCAGAAGCATCAGAGGCGATCGCCACGGGCGTACGGTGGGGTGGGGGTGGGGGCGGCGCAGGGAGTGATGAGGACGGCGGGAGCGGCGTGTCTGCTGGCTCACGACGGAGTTCCGCCTCCGACACAACCGGAATCGGAGACGGAGGCGGCGTAACTCGCTCGACCGGGCGATCCTGCCGAATTGCAGGGGTTTGCAAGCTGGGATTTTGCGGGCTGGAGTGTCGCCAGTCGGGGTGGGATTCAGGACTCTGGGAAGGCTGCCACTCCGACCCTGCCCGACGAGGCGGTTCATCCCGATGAGGAACGGGCTGCAACCGATCCGGAGCGTCCACAGGCGCAAAAGATGGCAGAGAGGGCGACATAGTTTCCTTTCCGGGCACGATTAGCTGATAGCGCAGGCTATCTGGAATGATGGCCAGCGGCTCTTGGCGGGGTCGCCAGTGGTGGTCGCTTAGCTCTGGCAGGCGCGTTTGCAAAAACTGCACCAGATGCTCCAGCGTGACGCAGCCCGGACGCTTTAGCCCCTCCAACACCGCAGCCGTAAACAATCCGTGGCGCAAGGCAATGGTTTCGTGAGAAAGCTGGTTTTGACGGCATGACAGCAGCGTGGGAATGCCATATTGTTCGGCCAGGGCTGCGGTGTGGGTGCCTGCGCTGACCCCCGACAGCACGCCCTGGCTCCGGTTCATGTCCAGCAGCACGAGCAGGTTTTTCGTCGGCGCTGCCTGCAACAAGGAATAGAGAAATTCGACCGAAAGCCCCGTCTGGGCCGGCTGGGTGGGGTCGCTATCTTGAGGCATTAAATAGTCTTTGCCTTGATAGTGCATCCCGTAGCCGCTGAAAAATAGCCAGAGGCAATCGTTGGGCTTGAGCCGCTGGCACACCTGGGCGATCGCCGTTTGGATGCCAGCGCGGTCGGGGGTGGTGGCTCCCCAAGCTGCTGGGGGCGAGTTATCGGTCAACCGCACGCAAGAGTCGGGCAGAAACCCTGCGTCGTTAATCAAACTTTGAATCAAGGACTGGGCATCCCGCTCGGCATAGACGAGGGGCTGCAACTGCGGATACTGATTAATGCCGATGGCGATCGCCCAGTAGTTTGTCATCGTTTCAGACACCCCAAGCAGTTTCCCGAAAAAGATGTTCAGCTTTCAACCGCACCTAAGACACTACTCAAGGGAAGTTGCCAAGCTCAGCATAAACTCCAACCTCTAATCCAACCCCAAAGCCCCAGAAATCTAAGACTTCGAGGTTCGACCCGGTCTCCAAAGCGCCAATCGAATCCCGCCTTTAGACTCAGATCATATCTATCCTTCTTCTAAGATGCCCAAAAAATTGAAAAGTGGTGCAAAAACCGATGGAATGACAGCATCGGATTTTGCAGCGCCCCGTCATGCAACATCCAATGGCACAGATTTTGCGGAGGTGGGCCGCACAGATTCTCTCGCTGTTTAATTGCAGTAGGACTTCCGCACCTGCGATTCAGTCTTTTGGGTTTTGGACGATTTCTCGCGGGCTGCGTCCGCGAGAAATCGTCCAACTGCGTAAGTGCTATGCAGATTAATTCCAGATTAGTCAGATTAGTTGCAGACCGCTGTGCAGCCATCTGCCCCAGCCTGGAAAGCCGTGCTAGCGTGAGGAAACGAGCATTGGGGCAGGCGATTGAGCAAGTTGGAAGACCTGGAATGGCAGGGCATGGGGGAATGGGGAGCGCTGGTGCGAGAGGCAGAGCGCGATCGCTGGCTGGGGTTCCAGAATCCGGTGGCGACGTATGAGGTGTATGACCCAGCGGACGTGCTGCCTGCGCTGGCGGAGATCGAAGCGCGGGTGGAGCAGGAGCACCTGTGGGCGGTGGGGCTTGTGAGCTATGAGGCTGCGCCCGCGTTTGATCCTGCCCTGACGGTACGAGACGCAGCCCCATCTGCATCTGACCGTTTCCCGCTGCTGGCATTTGGGCTATATCCAGCGCCGCAAATCCTGTCGCAGCAAGACCTGACCCGGCTGACGGCAGCGGCAAGCCTGCCTCCGCTGGACTGGCGGCCCAACCTGTCGGCCGACGAGTTTCAGGCGGCGATCGCCCGCATCAAGCACCACATCCACGCAGGCGACACGTATCAGGTCAACTATACCTTTCGGCTGCAAGCAGAGAATGTGCGCGATCCGTGGGCCCTCTGGTGTCAGATGATTCGGGCACAGCCGCTGGGCTATGGCGCATTTATCCATCTGCCGGAGTGGGCCGTGTGCAGTGCATCGCCGGAGCTATTTTTTTCACGGAAGGGCAACACGCTGACATCCAAGCCGATGAAGGGAACAACGGCACGGGGATTGTGGGCAGCGGGCGATCGCCAGCAGGCTGAGGATCTGTACCACTCGGACAAGAACCGTGCCGAGAACGTGATGATCGTGGACATGGTGCGAAACGACCTGGCGCGGGTAGCGCGGTTGGGCAGCGTTCAGGTGTCGCGCCTGTTTGCCCTGGAGCGCTATCCCACCGTCTGGCAGATGACCAGCACCGTTCAGGCAGAAACCTCAGCCAGCCTGCCAGCCATTTTTCAAGCCCTGTTTCCGCCTGCTTCTATCACCGGAGCGCCCAAAGCCCGCACCATGTCTCTCATTGCCGAGCTAGAAACGGCCCCCCGACGGGTCTACACGGGCACGATTGGGTACATTTGCCCCGACCCGCAGGCATCTGTTCAGGCGTATGTTCAGGCGCATGTTCAGGCGCAATTTAACGTGGCAATTCGCACGGTGCTGGTGCATCGCCCCACAGGGCAGGCGGAATATGGGGTCGGCGGCGGTATCGTTTGGGATTCCACGGCCGACTCCGAGTTTCAGGAATGCCGCACCAAGGCGCAGGTGTTGACCCAGGTGCGTCCCGACTTTTCTCTGCTGGAGTCGATGCTGTGGACTCCGGAGGCGGGAATTGCCTGGGGCGATCGCCATCTGGCCCGACTCCACGCCTCCGCAGACTATTTCGGCTTTACGGTAGCCTGGGACGCGGTTGAAAACGCTATTCAGCAGCGCCTCGCTACCCTCCCCCCCCAGCCCCACAAGCTGCGGCTGGTCGTGCCGCCAGCCCAGCCGCCCACGGTCGAAGCTCAGGCGATCGCCCCCCTGCCCAGTGTCTATCGAGTGGCGATCGCCCAAACGCCCATCGACTCCGGCGATCCATTCCTGTATCACAAAACCACCCATCGCCCCGTCTACACGCAGGCACGACAGGCACACCCCGAAGCCAACGACACCCTGCTGTGGAACGAGCGCGGCGAACTCACCGAAACCTGTATTGCCAACCTAGTGCTAGAACTGGATGGCGAATGGGTGACTCCACCCGTCCATTGCGGTTTGCTACCGGGTATCTATCGCTCCTTTTTGCTGGAACAGGGCAAAATAAAGGAGCGCATCGTGCAATTCGCAGATCTCTCCCGCTGCACCCGGGTTTTGCTAATCAACGCCGTCCGAACCCCGTGGAACGCCACCCTCGATCCAGACTCCCTCCGCCGATTAAAGTAGAGATTAAAGTAGAAACGTCAGCTTTGTAGACTCGCCTCTCCAGCAGCAGTCCTAGTGATTCTACGCAGCAGCTTTAACAGCTCGCTTTAACAGCAGCCTCGAACCTCCAACGTTTAGCGTCTAGCTCCCTCCAAAATGTCCAACGAAACCATCACCCTCATGTCACAGCGCGAAATCGAGAAGATGCGCCAGGCCGGACAGCTTGCTGCCCAGCTTCTTGCCTACCTAGAGCCGATGGTGAAGCCAGGGGTCAGCACGCTGGAGCTAAACGATGCCGCAGAGGAATGGACCCAAAAGCACGGAGCCAAAAGCGCCCCCTTGGGCTACCACGACTTTCCCAAATCGATCTGCACCAGCGTCAATGAAGTGGTGTGCCACGGCATCCCTAATGCCAAACAAATCCTGCGCGACGGCGACATTATCAATATCGACGTAACGCCGATTGTGGATGGATACCACGGCGACACCTCGCGCATGTTCTTTGTGGGAGAGCCATCGCCCATTGCCCGCAAGCTGGTGGAAGTGACGGAAGAGTGCATGTGGCGCGGCATTCGCGAGGTAAAGCCAGGGGCCCGCATCGGCGACATTGGTGCAGCGATTCAGGAATATGCCGAGTCCCAGGGCTTCTCGGTGGTGCAAGATTTTGTGGGGCACGGCGTTGGGCGCATCTTCCACACGGCTCCCCAAATTCCCCACTATGGCAAGCGCGGCAAGGGCAAAAAGCTTCGCCCTGGCATGGTCTTCACGATTGAGCCGATGATCAATGTCGGCACTTGGGAAGTGGAAGTTTTATCGGATAAATGGACTGCGGTGACGAAAGATCGGCAGCTTTCTGCCCAATTTGAACACACGGTTGCGGTGACGGCAACAGGAGTGGATGTGCTGACGCTGATGCCAGAATTGGCCGTCGCCTAGGCAGTGTCTTAAAACTTTCTCGGTCGTTGATTGCCTTGAGTCAATCCCCCTTAAATCTCCCTTGAAAAGGGGACTTCCGGAGTAGTTCGGCTCGGTTCCCCCCTTCTTTTTAAGGGGGGCTAGGGGGGATCAAAAGGTTTTGAAACACGCACTAGCCATTCGCACTAGCCATTATGGGTCTTGTACAGGGCTTGTGTCGGGCTTGACACATTCTTAGACATTGCAGGCTTGCAACTGCAACAGCAGTGGGGGATTTTCTACGATAGCTGCCCTTTCAGCCCCTCCTCCAGGAAGCCAGATCTAGGATCTAACCAGCACTTGAGCAGACACCCCAGACTGAACCGGAATTTGCACCACAAACTCTGCGCCCTGCCCTGGCGAACTGTAGCATTCCAGGGTTCCGCCATGATTTTCTGCCACGATCTGATAGCTGATGGATAGCCCCAGCCCAGTTCCCTTGCCTTCTGGCTTGGTGGTGAAAAAGGCATCAAACAGCTTTTGCCGGACGGCTTCGCTCATGCCCGGCCCGTTGTCGGCGATGCGGATTGTGACGGCATGGTCGGTGGCGGTTGTGGAAATCGTAATCGTATTGGGGTGCTGCTCTAGCTCCGAGAGAGATTTCCCGGCGTTGCCCTCTTCCATCGCGTCGATGGCGTTGGCAATCAGGTTCATAAACACCTGGTTGATTTGCCCGCTGTAGCACTCGACGGGCGGCAGCGTGCCGTAGTTCTTGATGATGCGGATGGCGGGGCGATCTGGCTTTGCCTTGAGCCGATGGGACAGGATGAGCAGCGTGGTGTCTAGACCTGCGTGCAGATCGGCGGGGCGCTTTTCGCTGCCGTCGGCGCGGGAGTAGGTTCGCAGCGATTGCATGATATCCCGAATGCGATCCGTGCCCAGCTTCATAGAGTTCACCATTTTGGGCAGATCATCGAGCAAAAACTCCAGGTCAATCTCCTCGGCGTGGTCTTGAATCGCCGCGATAGGTGGGGCATAGTGCCGCTGATACAGGGCTAGATGTTCCACCAGATCTTCGATATAGCGGCTGGCGTGGGCCAGGTTGCCTGCGATGAAGCTGACGGGATTGTTGACCTCGTGGGCGACCCCGGCCACCAGTTGCCCCAGTTGGGAGATTTTTTCAGTTTGCACGAGCTGCGCCTGGGTTTGCTGGAGCTTTTGCAGCGAGTCTTGGAGGCACTGGGATTTGTCCTGTTCGCGGGCATAGAGCTGAGCATTTTCTAGGGCGATCGCCGCTTGGGTCGTCAGCAGTTTCAGCAGTTCCAGCCGCGACGGCGGAAAGGCGTTGGCCGTCAGCGGGTTTTCCAGATACACCACGCCTGTCCGCTTGCCCTGATAGAGAATCGGGGCACACAGGACGGACTTGGGCTGGTGCTGCTGGAGATAGCGATCGCCCTCAAACCGCGCATCGCTGGCCGCATCTGACAGCACCAGCGGCTGCTGCGTTCGCCATACCAAGTGGATCATCGACACGGGCACATCGCGGCTGCCCTCCAGCGGGGTCGATTGCAATACCACAGCCGTCTGGTCTGGGTCGGTGTCGATTGCCTCGATCCGCAACTGACCCGCCTTTTCCAAAATCAGGCAGCCCTTTTGTGCGCCTGCATTTTCCAGGATGATCGAGAGAATGCGGCTGAGCAGCGCGTCGAGATGCAGTTCGCTGGCGATCGCCTCGGCGGCTTTCATCACCGTAGACAAGTCGAGGGAATCGCGCTGGCTGCTGGTGCTGCGGGTGCTGCGGGTGGTGGTCGCCGTAGCGGTGATGGTGGCATCGACGGCTGGAGCGCTGCTGGCTTCGTCCTGCTGGAGTAGCAGGGGATGCTCGGCAGTGAGCGCATGAACTTTGGCGATCGCCCCCCACTGGATATAGCCGTAGTAGGCATCGATGAGGTAATTCTGGGAAATGCGGGGCTTGCCCAACGCCGCGTAAAACTGGGCAGCCCGTTCGCAGGCCACGGCCGCTTCGTGAATAAAGCCCTCTTTGGTGGCACGGGCAATGGCGCGATCGTAGCCATCCATCGCCGTCTGGCGATCGCCCCGAATCTGGGCCAACTCCGCTGCCAGCAGGTCGGCCTTATGCTGGTGGTTCATCGGCGCAGACGCAGCCCACTGCTGCACGGTCGTCTGACAGGCGAGCAACTGCGGCATCCACTCCGCTTGTTGGGCGGGCGTGCCGTGGGGATAGGCAGCCAGCAGCGCTAGCCCGTAGTAGAACCAGTAGACGGGCGTGGCCATCAGCCCCGCGCCGCAGCCCGCGTATGGTTCCCCGCGCTTGGCAAAGGCGATCGCCGCCTCATATTCGCCAAACCAGTAGTGCAGCATCAGCTTGGCCAGGTGAAACACAAAGAGCGCCTGGAAATTTTGCGACTCTTCCCAACGGGGCAGCATCTCAATTTCATCAAACGCCTCACCCACCAGCAGCGTGGGATTGTCCGATCGTCCCAGTAGGTTAAGTGTCACCTGTTGCCACATGCGAGCCGCAGAAAGCTGAAAATGCTGCTTGAGCTGAAGCAGCAGCGCTCCATACTGCACTTGGTTTTCGTAGTGACTTTCCAGCGCCTCGCCGCTAAAAAATCGGTGATCGCAATAATTCATGACCGAATAGCTGACATAGCCCAGATCCCCCGTTTCCAGCCCGACGTGGATGCCGTCTACCAGCGGCACAAAGGTATTGCGGATGTGTTCCTTGTGGTGCCGCACGAAGCACTCAAACAGTTGCACAATGCTGCACTGCCACTCGCGACACTGATAGCGCTCCAGCAGCTTCATGGCAATTTGCCCCGCCTCGTAGGCGCGGTCTGCGGCAGGAATCGTGCTGCAATACCAGGCGTAGGTGGCGTAGCTGGGGGCGGCCAGGGGCGAGTGGCCGTGGCGGACGCAGAGTTCAAGCTGCGTAGTGGCAACCCAGCGAAACACCTCTGGCTGGGTTTGATACGCTGTGCCCGTCACCGCGTTCAAAATCCGCAGGGCTGCCAGCTTTTCGGGATCGGTCAGTTCGGGTACGGCATCCAGCGCATCCAGCGCAGGCAGGGAAATTTGGAAATGATCGTGGTTCAGCGGGCTAGCGATGGTAAAGCCCAGCAGCATCAGCCCGTCGAAGGCAGCCGTGAGCGATCGCCACATTTGAAGCTGGGCAATGTAAATCTGGATCTTTAGCTCGTAGGACTGCACCGCATCGAGAACACTGGCGGCCTGTTGCTCTAGGGTATTGGCGATCGCCTCGGCTTCGTCATACCGCGTCACTAGGTAAGCCGCCTGGGCCGCTTCGGCATGGAGTGCCAGCGTCAGGTCATAGTGCGCGGCCCAGGCGTTTTCGGGGAGGAGCGATCGCCCCTGCCGCAAAAAGCTGTCCGCTGTTTCATAAGCCGCCGCTGCCTTGGCCCGCCGCCCCGCCGCCAGGTTCAGCCGCACCAGTTCTATCCGCTCCTGCGGCTCGTCGATCAGGTCAGTCCCGTAGTTCAGCGCGTTGACGATTTCAAATAGCCCTTCAAACTGTCCTGTGGCGCGATCCGCAGCGGGAATCGTTTGCAGCAGCAGCCGACCGATTTGCAGGTGCGTGGCCGGGCGATCGCCCTCAGCGATCAGCGAATAGGCCGCCTGCTGCACCCGGTCATGCAAAAAGCGGTAGGTAAAGGGCTGCTGGCCTCCCGTTTGGGCGGTGTCAGCCAGGAATTGACCCAACTCCTCTTCAGAAAACAGCAGGGGAATTTTGTAATCCTGGCTGAGGGGCAAGATAAACCGCTCCTCTAGCGCAGGTTGCAAGGCCCGCGCCAGGGCCGACAGGCTGAGTCCGCTGATCGCCACCAGCGTTGGCAGCGTGAAGCGATCGCCCACACAGGCCGCCAGCTTCAGCACAGTCTGCGTCTCTGGCGGCAGTTTCACCAAATTACCCGCCACCAGATCCACCACCGACAGGTCGGCAATGCCCGTCTCTTGAATCGCCTGCACATCCCACCGCCAACCCCCCGTGGCAAAGTCAAAGGTGAGCAGTTTCTCCTGATACAGCGTCTTCAGCAGTTGCGTCAAAAAGAAGGGATTGCCCTGAGTTTTGGCAAACAGCAATTCCGCCAGCGGGTGCAAGTATTCTGAGGACTGTTCTTCGGCTCTCCGGCTCCGAGAGGCCCGCTTGCCCGTCAGCGCGTCTTGCACCAGCCGTTGCACAGACTCCAGCGGTAGCGGCTTCAGCACGATTGGGGTCACTACGCCGCCCGCCTGCTGAATTTCCTCCACGGTCTTCATCAGCGGGTGAACCGGGCTGACTTCATTATCCCGATACGCACCAATCATCAGCAGATGGCGGCTATCCGGGTTGGACATCAACGCCTGGATCAGCTTCAGCGAGGCCGAATCGGCCCACTGCAAATCGTCCAGAAACAGCACCAGCGGATGAGTCGGCTGGGCAAAGACCCCCACCAGCGATTGAAACACCTGGAGAAAGCGGTTCTGTGCTTCCGTTGCGCCCAGTTCGGGTACGGGCGGCTGGGAACCCAGAATTAGCTCCATCTGGGGAATCACGTCGATCAGCACTTGCCCATTGGGGCCTAGCGCATCGAGCAGCTTTTCGCGCCAGATCTCTAGGCGATCGCCACTTTCCGTCAGCACCTGCTGCGTCAGGGATTGAAACGCCTGAATAATCGAGGCATAAGGCACATTGCGCTTGTACTGGTCAAACTTGCCGCTAATAAAGTAGCCCCGCTGCCGCACGACGGGCTTGTGGATTTCGTTAACCAGAGAAGATTTGCCAATCCCCGAATAGCCCGACACCAGCATCAGTTCGCTGCGGCCGCTTGCCTCGCCGCCCAGCGTCAGCAGCGGGCTGGTATTGGCCGCCACCCGATCAAACGCCGCCAGCAGCGCCGCCACCTCCGACTCGCGGCCGTAGAGGGTTTTGGGAATCAGCAGTTGGGACGAGCGATCGCGCTCTCCGGGCGTAAAGTCAGGAATCGTCTTGCTCTCCATCAGAGCATCGCGGCAGCGCTCCAAGTCAGCTAGCAGTCCCGCCGCGCTCTGGTAGCGATCTTCCGCATTTTTGGCCATGAGCTTGTGAACAATGGCGGCGATCGCCCCCGGCACGTCCGGGTTCAAACTCCGCAGCGGTGGCGGCGCTTTGGCAATATGGCAATGCACCAGTTCCAGCGGGTCGTCTCCGCGAAACGGCAGCCGCCCCGTCAGCAGTTCGTACAGCGTAATGCCTAGGGAATAGAAGTCGCTGCGATAGTCCAGCGTCCGGTTCATCCGCCCCGTCTGCTCCGGCGACATATAGACCAGCGTTCCCTCAAGCTGGTTTAGCTCCTGCGGCAGGGTCAGCTCTTCGCCCAGGCGCGAGGCAATGCTAAAGTCCGTGAGCTTTACTTCACCTGTTTCCTCGTTGAGGAGGATGTTAGAAGGCTTAATGTCTTTGTGAATAATGCGAGCCTGCTGAAGCGAGGCCAGCGCTTGAGTCAACTGAATCGCGATATTCAACACCCGCGCCGGATCGAGGATCTTGCACTTGCGGTTGGCCAAAACCTGCTTGAGCGATCGCCCCCCAAAGTCCTCCAACACCAGCACAGCCCGATGCCCATGCGTTTCCAGCCTGTATACCCGCACCACACCAGGCAAATCGAGATTGGCCGCCACCTGATACTCGTGCTTTAGCCGGGTAATCTGCTCCAGAGTAGGATGCTCCGCCCGCAACACCTTGAGAATGAACGGCTGCTGGGTAATCTGGGAAACCGCTCGATACAGCACCGTATTCACGCCTTCGTGAACCAAGTCTAGAGACTGATAACCTAAAATCTCAATCGTTCCGTGCATGGATACTCTAGTTTTTTATGGCTAAGCGTGGAGCAAGAAAGACTCCTCGTCGCAGTTGAAGAGAAAAGGTAGAACGACATCAGCAAAGTCTGCCCAGAAAGCCTGCAAATCCGAGTCAGATTAATTTCAGCCCCGTTCGCACCAGCATTGCGAGCAACCCCCTACATCCTTTTCCCATTCCCCCCTGCAACAATGCTGTGGCTGGGCGCATCCCAGTTCTGCAAGTTTGCCCTCATCCCCCAGCCCCTTCTCCCAGAGCAGGAGAAGGGGAGCCGGATTGGAAGTCCCTCTCCCGCTTTGGGAGAGGGATTTAGGGTGAGGGCTACAAAAGTGGGATACACTCGCTGTGGCTAGAGTGCCCGTTTCAACCAGGGACTTAACAGATTTTGCTAGATGAATAATCGACAATAAGCATCCGCCATCTCGCCTATTGCACCGCAGGCAGCCACTTCATCAGGAGAAAAAATAGGACAAAAAATGAGGGATACAAACTGACTGTGCAGCAGTCCATAACCCTCATCCGTGATAGTGCTTACGCAGCTCGGTAAGTTCTCATCAATTTGTCACCAACTTCTCACCAAAAAGTCTCCGAGAAGTCATTGAAAGATCTGCTAATTTAAGCCTAAACAAAGATGCTGCCGACATTGCTTTGTAGAACGCTAGCCTGCGTCCAACTCACAACCCCCAGCACGTTAGCCCCCTCTTTAATCTGGGCACCGCCTGCAACGTTTTGGAAGCTCAGAGCGCCGATATTACCCACATCAAACTTGGTCTTGCCCAGTTGGAAGTTGTTGATCGTATCGGGCCCCTGGCCAGCGGTGAGGACGACCGTTGCATCCCCGCTGCCCAGCCAGATCACGTCTGCGCCTGCTCCACCATCAATCAGGTCGCTGCCTCCATTGCCATAGATTGTGTCTTTACCGTTGCCGCCGAAGATCTGATCCCTCTGGGAGCCACCGTAGATCAGGTCATCCCCATCGTCTCCCCACAGCACGTCAAGGCCACCGTTGCCGTAAATTGTGTCATTGCCAGTGCCCCCCCGAATAGAGTCGGTTCCGGCACCACCGTAGATTTTGTCATTGCCACCGTCTCCGTGCAGGATATCGTAGGCAGCAACCCCGTTAAAACTGCTTGGCTCTGTGTTGTTCACTGCGCCATTGCCGTAGATAACGTCGTCTCCCTCGCCGCCGTAGATGTCTTCTTCATCGGCACTGCCAGAAATGGTATCGTTGCCGCCGCTACCAAACAATCGATCATACCCCCCAAGGCTGCCGTTCCCATTAATCACATCGCCTGCATCCGTGCCGAAAATGACTTCAGCATTAATCGTTCCGTTGAAAGTAGCCATCTTAATTCAGCTCCTAAAGTGTGGTTCAAACACGGTAAAACCTGACCTCCTTCTGGATAAGGAGGCAGTCAAAAACGAACCCAAGCATTGAGCAGAACTTACTTACTTGCGATGACGGTTCTCAAATTGCAGATCGAGCTTTTGGAGAGGCTTCTCAAAAGCTTACTCAGCAGTAATCAGGGAAAAGTTATTCGATTATGCAAGCCTAACAAAAAGCCATGATTGCTCCTCAAACTACTGAGGAGTGAAACCGTAGCCATTCAACTTAGATGCCCAAGATTACAGCTCAACACGTAACCCAAGAGAAATCTGGAGCAAAGGAAACCTGGAGCAGAGGTATAGCTGGTTGAATTGAATACCGTGAAGCAGGATGCTTACTCTGAAAATGCGATCCTGAATGTCAAGTTATCATGATGCTATTCCCAAAGATAGATATTTTTATATTTCTTCAGGAAAGATTCTTAAAAGTATTCTTAAACACAGTTACTTTTCCGGCGATATGGCCCTGAAAAAGTATGCAATGCCTGGAGAGATCGAGGGTATGGATACAATGCTTAGGATCATCCTTATACGCCAGGAGATAGAGCACATCCCAGATATGCAAGTTTGCCCTCATCCCCCAGCCCCTTCTCCCAAAAAAGGAGAAGGGGAGCCGGATTGGAAGTCCCTCTCCCGCTTTGGGAGAGAGATTTAGGGTAAAGGTTACAAAAGTGGGATACACCCCGGAGATACGTCCGGAGACGCTGGGCGATCGCACTTGGAGTCTCTATCGACAGCAATTCACAACATCAATTCACGGCAATTCGCGGCTTGACGGGCAACCGTATGGGATGTGTTTCCGGTTGGATTGAAGTGGATTGAAGTTTGATTGAAGTTCGATACAGTTTGGCATCAAGCTTTAAAGAGCCACAAACCCTGTAATGCTCTGTAAAGCTTTGTCATGCAGTTTGCAACGTGGCGTTACGTCGGGTCGCCTTGCGTTAAAAGAAAGTGAGAAACCGTTGCCGGATTTCCAAAAGCCCGCACAATAGAGGACAAACTAGGGGAAACCCCAGAACCGAACTTGCTCCCCCGAACTTGACTCCCCCAAACTTGCTCCCCCAAACTTGCTCCTTAGTTAGGGTTTTGCACTATGACGGCCTCCGCCCTGACTCATCCCCTGCCGCCCACCCACAGCGCGACCGCCGCCCGCGACCAGTTGCAAATTGCGCTGGCGATCGCCGATGAGTCTACCCTAAAATCGCTGCTGATCCGCTGCACGCCGCCCATCGCCCAGCCCCATCGCCTCGGCTCGGTGTCGTCGCAGGTGGGCGTGCCAGTCGATTCGCGGCAGGCGATTGACGGCATTCTCAGTTTTGAAGATATTACCTGCGTGCTGGCTAGCTCGCCGGAAGAAATTAGCCGCCAAGTTGCCGCCAATATTGACCCCAAAAAGCTGGATCGAGAATACGCCAAGCTGACTCGCTGCGAATCGGAACTGCACACTCTGGGCAACAACCTGACGCTAGCACAGGCGATCGCCCGTCTCTCTCACGCAGGCTTTCCCCCCAAGCAGGTAGACGAAATCATTAACTTACCCAATGAAGCATGGCACAAGTCCTGGTGGTATGCGCTGGATGAGGTGGGGCATTTTACCGTGCCTTTTTTGCGGCTAATGCGGCCGCTGCGCTATCCCGACGGAACCTTCACGCTGCAATATCGCGACCACTTTGCCCAGGACAAGCCGCCCTCCTTTAGCACGCAGGGCCAAAAAGTGCTGGTGGAAATCAAAACCCCCGCCCAGACCTTCCGGCGCACCATCGAGCGGATTAACTTATTTCGGCACCAGATGGGCATCCAAAAGGCGCTGATCATTGGCGATCGCCTCACGGAACTAGAGGCACGGGGCTTCATCAGCCAGGGCATCAGCGTCTACACCACCCAGCAGCCCGTCGCCATCCACGCCGAAGCCGACTGCACCGCCTGCGCCAACTTCGACTGCCCCATGTATCGCCGCCCCGATTCGCCCGTGGTCATGTGCCGCAGCTTTTGCCTGGATGCCACAGCGGAATGAGTTTGATCAGTTTGCAAACTCCCCACAGCGGTTATCACTGGAGTCATCCCGGAACGGGGGCAGGCAGCCGCTTTTTTGAGGGCTGGTATCTGCGGCTGACGCTGCCAGAGTTGGGCGAAAGCTTCGCCTTTATGTATTCCATCGAAGACCCACAGGGCGGCACGCCCTACAGCGGCGGCACAGCCCAAATCCTCGGCCCGCGCCATGAGTACCTCTGCCGCACGTTTCCCGATGTGCGCCTGTTTTGGGGCGATCGCCGCGCCTTTGCCCTCCGCCACTCGCGCCAATCCCCCCACGCCTCGAATAAGCTGAATAAGCAGATTGCTGAATTTCCCTCCTTCTCAAGGGAGCCTAGCAGGGATCAATGCAGTCTCTCCAGCAACTCCTCAGAGCATTCATTTGACTGTTCCACTCCAGATTCCTCTAAGCATCCTCAAGCCGTCTTATTCAACGACTCTAGCCAGTTCCTTAACGAAGGTTATCGGCTTACTGCTACCCATCATCAGGGCATCCTCAGCGAACCCGGTCGGCATTCTGCTCGCTGGTGTTATAGCATTCAACCCGTCTATGGCTGGGGCAATCGCGATCGCCCCCAACAGTCCACAGCAGGCTGGCTATCGCAGTTCCAAATTTTTGAACCGGGCTGGCAGATTTTAATGGCCCACGGACTAGCAAGGGGCTGGGTCGAGTGGAACGGAACCCGCTACTGCTTTAGCCAAGCGCCCGCCTATGCAGAAAAAAACTGGGGCGGGGCTTTCCCCCAGCAATGGTTTTGGATGCAGTGCAATGCGTTTGACGGCGAGGCGGATCTGACGCTGACGGCAGGCGGCGGGCGGCGGCGCGTGCTGGGCTGGATGGAGTCGGTCGGCATGGTGGGGATTCACCACCGGGGGCGGTTCTACGAGTTTGTGCCCTGGAATGGAACCGTGCGCTGGCGAGTGCAGCCCTGGGGATACTGGCAGATGCAGGCAGAAAACGCGGGTCATATGGTGGAACTGCTGGGGACGTGCGATCGCCCTCCCACCCCCATCCGTGTGCCGACGGCGCAGGGCATGGTCTTTGCCTGCCAGGACACCACCCAGGGCAAGCTCATGGTAAAGCTGTGGGAAAAACAGGGCGATCGCCCCACGCTGTTGCTACAAGCGCAGAGTCATCTTGCAGGGCTGGAAACAGGCGGCGATTTCTCAGCGACCGATACCAGGAGCTACAGCAATTTCTGGTATTTCTGAAGGCGTAAGGCCAGGCAGCGCTGCGGGGCTGATTTCTATCTGAAGTATGACGTTTCACTCGAATAAACTCAAAGCTTCCGCAAAAGTGCCAGGATGAGCAAATTAATTCGATAGAAAGATTTCATAGCACAGCTTAAAGACTGTCTAAAAACCCTATTAAATTGCCAGAATTCACGGTTTACGCTGAAGGCTACGCAGATGATTATGGGTATAAGAATACGCACTGAATCGTTAAGTATATGCAAGCGCCCATTCATCTACCAGGGGCCCAACCCTCTCCTTCGGAAACGTCAATTGACCAACTCATTCGCGATATTCTGGCAGCTCGACGTATCACGCGAGCAGATCAAAAGCGATTCATGGCGATCTTTTTGTCTAAGTCCTCTTTGAGTGAAAAGGAACAAACTCAGATAAATCTCCTATTCGATGCGCTGCGAAACGGTCGCCTTCGAGTTGTGGACTAGCCCTTGGGCACTTCGGGAGCGCTCAAAAGCTAGGTAGCAGCGCATCTGCAAGAGCCTAGCACCTGCAAACCTAGCGATAGTTTGTGAACTGGAGGGCAACAGGGTAATCTTCCTGCTTGAGACGCTGAATCACCGCCTGCAACTCATCCTTAGACTTTGCAGAAACCCGCACCGCATCCCCTTGAATTGAAGCCTGCACCTTTTTAAATTCGTCTCGAATCAACTTAGAAATTTGCTTGCCCAATTCAGCGCTGATGCCCTTTTGCAGCTTAATTTCCTGGCGGACTCGGTTGCCGCTGGCAGATTCGATCTTGCCGTAGTCAAAAATTTTAAGAGAGAGGTTTCGTTTGGCGGCCTTGGTTTGCAGGATGGTGTGAACCGCTTGCAGCGTAAACTCGCTGTCGGTGTTGACCGTGATTGCCGACTCGCCTAGCTCCAGCGTGGTGTTGGTATCTTTCAGGTCGTAGCGACTTTGCACCTCGCGCATGGTTTGGTCGATTGCATTTACCAATTCCTGCCGATCGAAGTCGCTCACAATGTCAAAGGAGAATGCTGAAGCCATAGCTAAATCATGAATGTCAAATGGGCTGTAGGCTGGTTTAAGGTTTTCGCTTAGTGATTTTCTGAAAGGCGTGTTCAGGCGTTCAAACTCATCAGGCTGAGGAGAAACAGGGTCGCGATGCTGGCGCTGCCAATGCCAAACATGAGCGATCGCCCAAGGGGAATATTCTGAATGTAAAAGATGGAATAAAACAACCGTGCCGTGACGTAGGCGATCGCCGCCAGATTCACCCAGCCGCCGCTCTGCTGCGTGACGTAGGCCATCAGGGCAGCCGCCGAAAAGATCGTGAACGACTCGAACGAGTTTTGATGGGCCCAGGTCGCCCGCTGTGCATAGGGGGGCAGCTTGTCAAACAGGGCACGGGGGGCGGCCATGTCATAGCCCGCCTGCACCCGGCCCAGCGCCACCGCCCCAAACGGGACATAGACCAGGATCGCCGCCGCCACAATGGCATACAGCAGAACCGTAGGGCTAGGAAGCTGCTCCAAACTTGCAATCACGCTGCTTTCTCCTGGTCGAAAAAACCTAGTCAAAATAAAACAACGTCACGAGCTTGCGCTGATCCTCGGCATCGCGACAGGTCTTCAGAAGCGTATGGCTATCGTGAAACGCAAAGCAGATTAGCTGCTGACAGCGCGAAATAATTTCCTGATTGCACAGGGCGCTGGCTTCTGCTAAGGAAAGCGGGTCATTAGCAGGATTTTCCACCAGATGCATGACCTGCTCTAGCTGCTCTCGCGACTCGCGGGGCTGGCGAGCCAGACTTTGGGGCAGGATCACCGTGAGCAAATTAGGGTCGGCCCGCATGGCCCCCCGAATTGCCGCAGAATTGGTTCCGGTTGCGCCAGAGGTCAGCAGGCGATTGCCCGCCAGCACCAGCGCATAGCTCATCATCTCGATCAAATGCTGATGCGTAATAGGAACATGGCGCGACCCCAACAGGGCGATGCGTTTCGATCCAGTCTGCTGGATCGTGGCTAGCTCCTGTAGGAAGTCATCAATTTTGGGTAGGTCGATCGACTGGCTCAACGATCACACACAGGCTGAACAACGGAGTTATTCTATCAGGTGTCAGTAACTCTGGCGCGACTTGTCCGATGCGCGACTCGTTCTAGTGGGAAGACCGCATAAACATGAGCGTATCTTCTAGCGGGTTGACCTGAGCAGGGAGCGCATCCTCCGGGCTTTGCAGACAAGTCTCTGAATCGCTTTCAGACACAGATTCTTCCCAATTCTTTGCCAAGGGCGACGAGAATGCAGGCTGTATGGGGGAGGCGGAAAGCGGGGAGGGCTGGCTGGCGCTGGGGGCCGTGGGATAGGCGATCGCCCGCTTGGGTTCAGACGCAGCCGACAACGCCCGCACCTGCGACAGCAGTTCTTCAGAAACAGGCGGCAACACCTGAGCCGTATTGCAGACAAAAAACGAGAAGGTAAGGCTGCCTAATCGAATGCGATCGCCATCTTTGAGGCGCACAGAATGGCGGATCAGTTCGCCGTTGAGGTAGGAACCGTTGCTGCTGTTGAGATCAACGAGGCGAAATCCCCCTTCGTCATACACGATGGCGGCGTGGCAGCGGGAGAGGCGCTTGTCTTGAATCGGCAGCACCACGCGCCGAGAGTCGCGCCCAATCGTCCAAATGTTTTGGGGCTGAGACAGCGACTGGGTTGCGCCCTTCAGCAGATTGGTGGCAAGGTGAACGCGATCGCCCAGCACAAGCCCTTGCACGTAGGGAAGCGCAACGCCCGTTAGCGACTTATTGCCAGAGTTTTCTAGATTAAGAATTTCATCGAGCAGTTCGCGGTTGTGCTCGTAGAGCTTGAGAAACACGCGATAAAGCCCCAAACGCTGCTGTAGAGCGTGATCAGAAGCAGTTTCCAGCGAGTCGGCAGGAAAGGCGGCCAGGGTGTTGAGGTTAATCATAAACAACTGACGAAACAGAGGGTTTGGGCGATCTAACCGGAAACCAGTCGCAAGCGAGTAGAGGCAAAGCCATCGCTCTAAAACTGAGACTTAGATACCTATTGCTTGTTGCTTGCGTTGCTTGCGATAGTTTGCTGGGTCTGGCTTCATCCATCGATTCAGCTTTAGCGGTTAAGAAGCGGAGGAGCCTTGCCGAAAGGGGACCGTGGTGAGCGGGCGACCTGCACACTCTGCCACTGTGCCCCTAAGACTGGAACAATGCCCCAGGATCAACACAGGATCAACCCTGGGGGCCATCCCCAGTTGACTGAAGAAACCGACCCGTGCGCGTATCTACTTTCTAGCCTAAATGGACTTTCAAGCTGGAGTAACCGCACGACTACGGTTGAGTCTATAAAGCTCCCCGAAAATTTTAGGATTTCTCCAAGTTTTCCCAGAAAGCGCTCCGGATAAACATCACTATAAACATCACCCAGCGTTACAGTCGTCACTTTAAACTTTCGGGTCTTTACGGAGAGCAGCGGCAATGAAGAAATGGCTAGAGAATCCTATTCCAGGCTACGAAATTCCCGGCTGCCTCTGGGGTGGAACCCTGTTCAGGGGAACCTCTGCGAGATCCGTATGGTGTTCTATATTACTTAAGTGACTTTGCCGAAACGGAGGCGATCGCCCTTCCTGTCTGCTCGGTCATCCCTCATAGGGTTTCCTTAAACAAAAGATACTACAGGACAGGTAGACCTTCTACCGGATTTTCTTGGGCTGGAGCAAGACTTGCCGCACCTGTGGCGCAATCCTCTGCCAGTCAAACTGGTCAACGGCATATTGGCGGCAGCGGTCACGACCGGGCAAGGGGCGTTCTCCCGTCAGGAGCGCAATCAGCCGCTGGGCGATCGCCGCTGGTTCGGTCGAGTCTGTCACCAAGTCTGAGCAAAAAGGCGTGAGAATTTCTGGCATTCCGCCGACGGGTGTGCAGAGGGCAGGCGTTCCAGACGCAAGCGACTCCAGCAGCACTAGGCCGAATCCTTCTAGGCTCAGGCTGGGCATCACGGTCAGGTCGGCCGCTTGATAGGCGAGGGGCAAGTCTGCTTCGGGCAAAAAGCCGAGAAACTGGACGTGGTGTTGCAGCCCCATTTCACCGGCCTGCTGCTCTAGGGCTTGGCGGAGGGGGCCCTTGCCTGCGATCGCCAGCCATACCTCTGGCACGGCAGCTTTTACCGAGACTAGCGCTTGCAGCAGACGGTCTAGCCCCATGCGCTGCACCAGCCGACGAGTCGTGAACAGAATGGGGCGATCGCCCGGCCAGCCCAGCGCTGCACGGGCCTCGGAACGCGACCGCGTAGGGGCGAAGTGGTGTGTGTCTACCCCGCCAGGAACGACGCGGATCTGGCTCCAGGGAACGCCGTAGGACTCGTGCAGGATCGCGCCAAAGGCTTTGCTCAAGACCAAGAAGCGATCGCACCGGGAAAAAACGCGCTGCTCGACCCATTGCTTTAGCACCACGCTTGGCTTGCTGGCTCCTTCCTGGCGGCTTTCGAGCGCCCAGGGCCCGTGAAAGGTAAAAGTGACGGGCAGATCTGGCGGCAGCAGGTCGAGCAGCGGCAAGCTATAGAGAGCAAAGTGGAGGTTTACTGCGTCGATGTCCCGAAAATCGGCTTGCCTGGTGCGCTGGGCAAACCGACGACGCACCTCCCAAAGCCGTTGGGGCAACGGGCGATCGGGTTCAGACAAATTCGTCAAACGAAGAGAGCCGCGTTCTAAGCAGTCGGGCAGACCGACCCCGCCCAACTCTAGGCGATCGCCCCCGGCGAGCTGAGTTGCCAACTCATAGACATATCGCTCCATGCCCCCTGGTGTTTGGGGAAACCAGCCCGTCCCCAACAGCAAGAGACTGGCGCTGGCAGGTTGAACCGCTACATTGGCGCTGGTTGCGTCGTCCATGCTTTCACCCGTCTCAAGCCTGGGGCGTGTTTTCAATATCTGGCTGAACCGAGCCTATCACCATCCCTCAGCGCATTCATCCAGTTTCTAGCCCTTGAGAGACTCTATCAAACCTATTCATGGAAGCTATGGAGCCTACTTTTTGTATCTTAAGATACTGTTTTCTAGACTGGAGATATCAAAAAGGAGGTAGATATTTATGAAATGGCAATTAGGGCACGGGCAATCAGAATTTCCGGCAAACCCTCAGCAACGATTTCAGTCCGAATCCCAATCGCGTCTGAACTGGCACCAAAATCGACACCATGTTGAAACCCTGGAGCGCATCTTTCATCGGACGGCAACCCCCAAACGCAACTGGAATACGAGGCTGAAGGGACTGTGGGAAAGGGCGATCGCCGCTCTGGATGTGTCGGATGAGCCGCGCGTGTGGCGATCGCAGGATGGGCACGGGGATGTTTTGTGGAATGCCTATGATCCAAAAACCGGAAAGTCAGTGAATTGCGTTTCGGAAGCGGATTTGCGAGTCTGGCTGGAAGCGCGGTATTCCCAAACCCCCAGTTCCTCACTGTCTAATCTCACTGTCTAATCTCACTGTTTAATCTCACTGTCTAATCTCACGGTATGAGGTCACTCTTTAATCCCACTGTCTAATCCCACTGTCTAATCTCCAATCTCCCTGTCTCAGCGTTGGCTATAGCGATGCCAGAACCTTTCAGACCCGTGCTAACGGCTGGGTGTCTCGTGACATTCAGACGGTTATCAAGACTGATACTGTTTCTTCAGCACGTCCAAAAACGCATAGACGCTGGGCGGCAGCAAGGCATTTGCTAGCGTCACGACTCCGATCAATCGCTCTAGGGGCGTAGGCAGGCTGTAGGTTTTCACGCCCGCAGGAATAGGTTCCGCAGCAAGTCGCGGCAAGATCGCAGCACCCAACCCTTCCGCCACAAGGCTGACGATCGTGGCATCGGTTTCCACCTCATAGTCAGCCTTTAGCGAATGCCCTAAGGTTTTGGCATGGTCGTAGACGGGGCGCATCATGAGGTAATCTCTGGGCGGCATAATCAGTGGGTGCTGCAACAGTTCTGCCCAGGTTAGCTGTGGGCCCGCAGGCTGAAACGAAGACGGCAGCAGCGCAATAAATTCATCCTGAAAGACTCGCCAGACTTCAAACTCTTCGGTGGTGGGCATAAACGTAAACCCCACGTCGGACTGCCCTTCGCGGAGGGCCTGCTCGACGTGGGGATAGTTGTCGTGTTCCGACAGGTTGATAGTGATGCTGGGGTGCTGCTGGTGAAATTGGGCAATCACAGACGGCAGCAGGTTGGTCGCAACGCTGCGAAAAGAAGCAACCCGCACTTGTCCCCGTTTCAAGCCTCTGGCATCTTCCGCTGCCTGGGCGATCGCATCCGCCCGCACCACAATTTCGCGGGCATGGACAAGTACCGTTTCGCCCACTGGCGTGAGCCGTGCCCCATGTCGCCCCCGGCTAAACAACACCACACCCAGGAAGTTTTCTAGAGCGGCGATCGCATGACTGACAGCAGACTGCGACATTTCCAGGTGCAGCGCTGCCTCGCTAAAACTACCCTGCTCCGCCACGGCAACGAGAATGCGGAGCTGGGATAGCTTCATCTGGTTTTGGTTGTTTGCGTCTAGCAACTTGCCCTAGTTCACTTGCCCTATGGCAAGAATTCCAACAAATTCCAACAGACATCGCCAGCCATTGTAGAAGGGAAGACAGGAGGCGTGGCGAATCTTGGGCGACAGTTTTGGGGCGCTCAGTCTTGGCGAATGGTTACGAGAACGCAGCGTCAGGCAGCGTATGCAGATAGAAGCGATACGACCTCTGCATGAGCTATTACAACCTCTGGATGGGTTTGCAGCGCGGCGCTGTACTTGCTCGAAAAGCAATCGCCCTATTTCACGCTGCTGCGTTGGGAGAAGGGGGCGATCGCTGAGCTTGCAGAAACGGGACTTTCGATTGCTTTCAGCGAAATGCCCAGCGTTTTGGACTCGGTGTGGTCGGCAAACAAGCCCAAAATGCCCCCGGCTGAAATCGTCAGCAGCGGATGGGGAAAGGCATTCAGCAGAGCGTCTGCCATGTTGAGCGCGAGTACGACGGACAGGGCCGCCACGGGCGCAAGCCGGCGATGATGCCAAGCGCCTGTGGGGAAATAAAAGATTAGCACCAGACTGGGCAACAAAAAAACGAGCGTAAGACTCACTAATCCCACCAGTCCGCGAGTGCCATACACGATAATCCACAAACTATCGGTGATGTACTCATAGCCCCTGTGATCAATCACGCGATTTCGCCCATACCCCCCCCAGCCAAACCACATTCGTTGATTGGCCTTGTCCACTAGAACATCCTCAGAATTGAGCCGAAATTGCAGGGATTCCGTCTTGCTTTCAGAAGTCACGCCGCTAACGGCTGCGGTAATGCCATCTTTTGCCAGGGAACCTGAGATGCCGTTATGCAAATAAATCAAAATACAGAACGAAATTGCTAGCAGCGGCAAAAAGTTTCTCAAATATCTGCTGACAAAAAAGATGAACACGCCGACACAGAAAAACACCGTCGCCGCCAGCGATCGCGTCAGGAAAGACTGAACCACGATGGCGATCGCCAGCCACTTAAAGGGAAGCCCGAACAGACGATTGATTGTGCCGCTTTTCCAAAGCCATACTGAAATTACAGCAGCAGACATAAACCAGGCCCCCACAACCAGCCCGTGCGCCTGAAACACAATCGGTCGATAGCCAACGCCTTCAATCACGTTTTGACCAATCCGGCCCCCTGAGCCATCAAATCCATAGATGGTCTGGTGCAAGATCGGGCTAAGACGCATCTCAATCCAGCAAAGTGGAATATAGCTTAGCGTCCCCACAACAATGCCCAGACAAAGCTTTCTCAGTCCCTCCAAATCACGGAGATAAATTCTGCCTAATAGATAGGGCAAGACCCAATTTACGCTTTGAGCGCCTAGCTCCTTCAAGCCGTCAAAAATGCCCAAGTCGTTCGAGATAGACGAAAGGAACGGGCAGATCCACCACACGATCATCGGCAAATCAAACCAGCTTAGGCGAAAGGAAAACAGGCGCTTTGCTTCCGCATTAAACAGGATGATTCCCAAGAAAACTGCATAGGTAGTGAAAGCCATTCGAGTTCCCGGAATCAGAAGCGGAAGCTCAAATTCAAACTGAGACAGATAGAGAAACCCCGTCACGAAGCTCACGACGATCGCCCATTGAATCGACAACTGTCGAAACAAATTAACCACGATCGGAACCCATGCAAGCAGTGCGGGAGCAGGAGGAATGATCATCGATGTTATGAGCTTTTCGTTCCAGGTATTGAGACTTAGGAGTTAAGGGTCAGAAGTTGAGAGTCAGGAGCTAAGCGCTGGAAAATCTACCCCAAAGATGGCTCGACCGGTCAGAAATAGAGCCAGAATAGCCAAAAAAACAAGCGTTAGTTTGAGGTCTTGTCCGATACAAAGCAGGCGCTCTTTCCAGAGTCCATAAAGGTTTGCCGCATAGATGGGGATGTTGCTGATTGGAACCGCAACCACTGCTCCAAAATCGCCTGCCAAGTGAGCGCCCAACGGAATTCCCAGAATTAGAAACAGAAAACTCAAAAACTTGCCGAACGCCGAATATTGAGACTGGCCCAGCGCCAGGAGGACAGGCCCAATTGTATTCGTCAGTGCTAGGGGCCAAATTCCTAAGGAGAGGACTGATAGCATCCACCCTGCCTGACGGTAGCGTTCGTCATACATGATGGAGATAATAATGTCTCCGGTGCTAACTAGCAGAGCAAGCAATATTCCAATTGCTGCCAATACCAATCCCCGGTTTTTGAGAATCTTGGCCCGCAGTTCAGTCCGCTCTAGATGAATCAGCTTGGCTAGAGACGGAAAGATCACCGTGCCGCCGACCTTTTCGATCAGCGTAGAGGGTAAAATTGCGATTCCCAGGGCAAGATTGTAAATCCCAAACATCGAGAGGGTGATGAGTTTTCCAAGCACCAATCGATCGGTCTGGGTCGCCAGAAAATGCATCGCGCTGGATGCAAAAATCCACTTGCCAAAGTTCAAGATTTCTCGAACGGCTGACTTATCCCAGGCAAACTTATTTAGCGGGCCAGGAATGCTCCAAATGTTCAGAATCAGCGTGATAACCGCAGAAATAACTCCCGCAGAGGCGATCGCCCAAATTGATGGACTCAGCCAGGCCCAAATAATCAAGATGACACCCGAAACCACTTGGGCGCTGATTTCAAGGGTGGAAATATGCCGCATTGAAAGCTGGCGATTGAGCGTGATTCGCTTGGTCGGGTTGAACCCATCAATGACCAGAAAAAGCCCCATAAACGGTAGCAACAAGACCAGTTCAGGCTGTCCATAAAACCTGGCAACGGGCCACGCAATTAGCAGACTGCCTGCCCACAAAATGAATCCCCGAATCACCTGAATAGTCCAGGCTGTGTTTAGAAAATCGGGATCATCGCCGCGCTTGCTTTGAATAATGCTAGGAGCAACTCCTAAGTCCGAAAACAAAACTAGCGCACCCAAAAACACCCAGACCAAGCTGACTTTCCCGAACATTTCCGGGTTGAGCAGGCGGGTCAGAATCAAGTTGCTGCCAATTCGCAGCGCCAGGGAAATGCCGTAGGTCAGGACAACCCAGGCCGTCCCGCGAATTGCCAACTGTTTAATAGATGCCATGACCCTGCCTAAGCAACTTTGCTAATCCAAACCCGTCCAAATTCATTCACCAGTTTCGTCGCATTCCATCAGATAGTGCTAGTTCGCTGCGATACAGTTGCCTGTTTGGATATGTGTTTCTAACAATAATTTGGAAATAACTTGAAAATAACTTGAGAGCCACTCCGAAAGTATTCTTAAAACTACTCTTAGAAGATTAGAAGGAAGAGTAGAAGATCTACTTTAAGCATAAAAACCGACGTAAGAGGGTGTTCGAAAAGGTATCGCCTGTAATGTTAAGCACTCAGAAATCCCCCCTAAGCCCCCCTTAAAAAGGGGGGAAACCGCCTTAAAGTCCCCCTTTTTAAGGGGGATTTAGGGGAATCTTGCACGCTTTGCTACAAACAGTAGGACTTTTCAAACATCCTCTCAGAATAGCGGGCGATCGCCCTCTCATCCCCCTCTAATCGCCCTCGCATCCCCCTCTAGCAGAGCTTGTAAAGTCTGCCGACTCAATTGGACTCAGATTCAATCAGACTCAATATTCAGACTCAATCAGACTCAAAATAACGCCAGTTTGCCAGTTGTTTCTTTTTGTATAGCTAACTTATATCGGTGAAGCTGGGGGCTTGTCAGTAATTTCACGGCCCTTCATCAAAACTTCATAAAATTCTGGATACCTTTTCTGAGGAAACCCGTAGTCCTTGCCAGTTCTGGATTTCATCGCTGTTGCCGAGCGGTTCTGTTTTTGGGCGATCGCCCAAAATTTACGGGATTAGGCGCAATGATACCGTTTGCCCCGGAACAGGTTTGGTATTATCTGTTTGCTTCGATTCACAGAACTTATTAAAGCCAGGTTAATGACAGGGCATCAGTCGCAAGGAGCGTGCCTTATGTCGGGTTATCAGGAACGCATTTACTCCCGAAGTGGGGCCTCTGCTATTGGGGCTGGGGATGACACTGGAGGGGAATTCAGGAATTTCTTAGGGCGTGTTTGGAACACAGGTCTTGGGCTAGCAGGGCTAGGACTGGGCTGCTGGATGGGGGCGATCGCCCTAGCGCTGCCATCCACCGCCCAGTCCTTACCTGAGCCTGTGCCCTACGAATCCAGCGGAACAGTTCCCTCTCGTGCGGCGGCAGCGATTCCGGCAGAAGCAGCCAGCACCGAATACACGCTGGGGGCGGGCGATCAGGTGCGGGTCGATGTTTTTGGTGTCGCCGATCTCAGCGGCACAACGTATACCCTATTGTCCGACGGCTCCCTGACCTTGCCCTGGGTTGGAAAGGTGGTTTTGCAGGGCTTGACAACAGAACAGGCTTCGGAAGCCTTGGTGCAGCGCTATCGCCGCTATATCCACCGACCGTCGATTACTGTCAGCTTGGTCAGCCCGCGCCCGGTTCGCATCGGCGTAGTGGGCGAGGTAAATCGTCCCGGCGCATACACCACCGGGCAATCGGCGGGCGGCACAATCGAGGGTGATGGGGCAGCCGCTCCCATTCGCACCGTGACGCAGGCCATCCAGGCCGCAGGCGGCATCACTCAATTAGCCGATATCCGCAACATCGAGATTCGCCGGTCGCAGTTGGGAAATCGCCAGGAGGTGATTCGGGTTGACCTATGGGCATTTTTGCAGGCAGGCGAACTGGATCAGGACATTCCCCTGCGAGATGGCGACACGCTGATCGTGCCGACAGTCAGCGCCCTCGACCCCCGCGAAGCCGTCCAGTTGGCCGCCGCAAACTTTTCGCCCGAAACGGTCAGAATTAACGTCGTCGGGGAAGTGAAGTCTCCCGGAACGTTGGCGCTACAGTCCAACACTTCGCTAAATCAGGCGATTCTGGCGGCGGGCGGGTTTGACCTGACTCGCGCCCGCACCAGCGAAGTGCAGTTGATTCGCATCAACCCAGATGGTTCGGCCGTCCGTCGAGAAATTCAGGTAGATCTCTCCGCCGAGGTCAACGAAGCCACCAATCCGGCCCTGAGAAACAACGACATTGTGGTGGTGGGTCGCTCTGGGCTGGCGCGAACCGGAGACTTTTTGAATACGCTATTGGGGCCGATTAATCCGTTTGTGGGGGTGTTTAGCATCCTCCGAATTTTTGGCGGGAACTAATCTTGGTGCAGGGTTCGATGGCGTTCCCAAACTGTGAGTGAGCGTGTGTAAGTGAGCGTATGTGAGTGAGCGTGAATGAGAGTGTGGGGCGATCGCCCGTTCCTATTCTTTGAGTTGCATTCATGTTGCATTGATAGCGTTCAGCAAGCTGTTCATGTTTTTTTCGTATTTTTATCCGTGCGTTGTGCCAGTCTTCTGTAACTCCTCCAATCGTCAGTTGAGTCAGGTATGAACCCAGAAAATCGTCACGAGCCGCTCCGCCTGGAGAGTAGCAATCAGCTGATCAGCCAGTTGCTCAGCCAAAATTCTGCCAGCGATGCCGATGAGTTTGCCCGCCTGATGCGAAAGGGACTGAACATTGGTACGTATCGGCGCAGCATCTTCCGAAATTTCTGGCTAACGGCGAGCATCGTAGGGTTGGTCAGCAGTCTGGCTGCGTTGCGATATGCCACCACGCCCCCCACCTACTTGGGCGAGTTTCAGCTTTTGGTGGAGCCGCTGAATACACAGGCGCGGGTGGTCGATCCACTAGCAGTCACGCGAACGGGCAATAACGTGCCAACCGAGCATTCCTTTGGCGGGCTGGATTATCCCAGCCAGATTGCCGTGCTGCAAAGCCCCGGAATGCTGGAGTCGATCGTGCAGGAGGTGCAAAAGTCTTATCCAGACTTCAACGTGGGGATGCTCCAACGGGGGCTGACGGTGGAGCGGAAAGGGCAGACGAATACGGATATGACCAAAATTCTTCGCGTCAGCTATGTCCACTCCGACCCCGAACTAGTGGCGACAGTGCTGCGGGAAACGTCGAATCGCTATTTGCAATACAGCCTGGAAGACCGCAAGACCCGCTACAGCGAAGGTATTAAATTCGTTGAAGACCGCTTGCCAGAATTGCAAAACCGGGTGAACTCGCTGCAAGACCAACTGCAAGCGCTGCAAGAGGAATATAACCTGGTTGACCCCAAGGAGCAGGGAACGTTGCTGTCGGGAGAGGTGAGCCAGATTGCGGCAGAGGAGCGGGAAACGCGCAAACTCTTGCGGGAACAGGTAACGCTGTATAACTCGCTGCGGCAACAGTTGAACCTGACCCCAGAGGAGGCGATCGCCGCGTCTGCCCTCAGCGAAGAACCGGGCTATCTGAAGCTGCAAGAGCAGATGCAGCAGCTAGAAGCCGAAATCGCCACCCAGTCGGCACAGTTTAGCGAAGAAAGCCCGATTATGCTGGATTTGCGGGCAAAGCAGCGCAATCTTTCGAGCCTGATGGCGCAGGAGGCACAGCGCATCTTGGGGCAAAATCTGGGGCAGGGCACGGGCAATCCCCGCGTGCAGGCGTTCCAGAACTCTGTTCGGCTCAAGCTAATCGAAGAAATGGTAGCGGCTATCAACCAGATTCGCGTGTTGCAGGCCCGCAGCGCCGAAATTGCAGGCATTCAGGCACAGATACAAAACCGCTTTCAGGAGCTTCCTGCTGTCTCGCGGCGATACAGCGAAATCCTGCGGCAGCTTGAGATTTCCAACCGCAGCCTGGATCAACTGCTTACCCAGCGCGAAAACTTTCAGATTGAATCGGCCCAGACGGAGGTGCCGTGGGAGCTGGTGTCGCCCCCGACGCTGCCGAAAGACGGGCAGGGCCGCCCGATTCCCTTTGCCAAGAGCAACCGAGAACTGCTAGGGGCGATCGGCGCTTCGATTTTGCTGGGGCTGCTGGCGGCTATCTTACTTGACCAGTTCCGCAACGTTTTCTTTAGAACAGAGGACATTCAAGACGCGATCGATCTGCCGGTCATTGGCGTGGTGCCCTACGACGCTGGCGCTGCCCATCTGCAAGCGGAGGTTCCGCCAACCGCAACGGGCGATCGCCTCGATTCTTCTCTGTTTAAGGAAGCCTTCAGTTCGCTCTATGCCAACCTCTGCTTTATGTCGGACGGTGCGCCAATTCGCTCGATTACCGTTTGCTCTGCCTCGCCCAGTGAGGGCAAAACCACAATCGCCCTGCACTTGGCCCAGGTCGTTGCCAGCATGGGCAAGCGGGTGCTGCTGGTAGACAGCAATCTCCGCCATGCCGACTTGCATCGACGGCTGCGGCTAGAGAACGAGACGGGCTTAAGTGATGTGCTGCTGCGTGAGGTGCAGCCCGATGACTTGATCCAACCCACCAGCGTCCGCAATCTGTTCGCGCTGACTGCTGGGCAACCCTCGCTAGAAGCCGTCCGGCTGCTGGCATCAGAACACATGCAGACCGTCATGTTCAGGCTGCATCAGACCTACGACCTGGTGATCTACGACGCACCCCACCTGTTGGGATTGACGGATGCAGAGTTCATCTCCGCAAATACCGACGGCATTCTCATGGTGGTGAGCGTTTGTCAGGCTAAGAAATCGCACGTTATGCAAGCCCTACAATCCCTGAGCGTCCATCGCCTACCGAGTCTAGGTGTGGTTGCCAATCATCCCAACCCCAGGGCGATCGCCTCTCTGGGCTACTACAACACCCATCCGCGCCCGCTGCGGCGACAGGCCCGCATGGTGGAGGAACCCGCCCGCGCCCTGCTGAATGGCAGCTCTGGTAATTCCAGCGGCGGTAATGGTTCTCATCATTCCAGAAGCTAGACACGGTTCAAAAAAGCTGTTTTTTCTGTGTATCGAGCGTAGCTCAACTTAAATATTTAGCGGTGGAGGGTGTAATGCGGATTGCGATTGTTGGTTGTGGATTCGTTGCAGACTACTATCTCAAAACCTTACAGCGACATCCAGAACTCAAGCTGATGGGCGTGATGGATCGCGTTCCAGAACGTGCCGAGCGCTTTTCTGCATACCATTCCGTCCCTCGGTATGACACGTTCGACGATCTGTTAAAAGATCCCGACGTGGATATCGTCCTCAACCTCACCAATCCCCGCAGCCATTACCAGGTTTCCAGAGATTGCCTGGCCGCTGGCAAACACGTCTATTCTGAAAAACCGCTGGCGATGGACATGGCAGACGCAACCGAACTGGTTGAACTGGCTGAAAGTCGTGGCTTGCTGATTGCTTCAGCGCCGTGTAGCGTGCTGGGCGAAACAGCGCAAACCGTTTGGCGGGCGCTGCGGGAAAATCGCATCGGCAAGGTGCGCCTAGTCTATGCCGAAATGGACGACGGGCTGGTTCACAAAATGCCTTACCAAAAATGGGTCAGCGAATCGGGCGTGCCCTGGCCCTACAAGGACGAATTTGAAGTGGGCTGCACGCTGGAACACGCAGGCTATTACGTGACATGGCTCACGGCATTTTTTGGCCCGGCAGAGTCGGTGACGGCGTTTTCCTCCTGCCTGATTCCCGACAAGGAAACGGACGTGCCGCTGGCGGTGAACGCGCCCGATTTCTCTGTTGCCTGCATCAAGTTTGCCTCTGGCGTGGTGGCGCGGCTCACCTGCGGCATTGTAGCCCCCCACGACCACGGGCTGCGAATCATTGGCGACGACGGCGTGTTGGGCATTCACGACTGCTGGTATTACGAAGACCCGGTATACATCCAGCGGATGGTGACCCTGCGCCGCAAAGCCTTTATGAGTCCGATCAAACAGCGCTACCCGCTGCTGAGAAAAGGGGGCAAACGGTTTAACTATAAGGGTTCTCAGCAGATGGACTTTGCTCGTGGCGTGGCGGAAATGGCAGCGGCGATCGCCGAAGGTCGTCCCTGTCGCCTGTCGCCCCGCTTTTCGCTGCACAACAACGAAATCGTGCTGGCGATTCAAAACGCAATGGAAACCAGTCGAACCTATCGGCTCACCACAACCTTTGAGCCAATTGCGCCGATGCCCTGGGCCAGCGATGGGGCAGAGACGCGGGAACAGCCCCAATTGGAGCCAATGTCCACGGCGAAAGTCGCAGCTTTCACATCTAGAAGCCCACAGTAAAGTCCTGCACTAGAATTTCGCATTAGAGGTTGTTTGAAAAGGTATCGCCTGTAATGTTAAGCACTCAGAGATCCCCCCTAGCCCCCCTTGAAAAGGGGGGAAACCGCCTTAAAGTCCCCCTTTTTAAGGGGGATTTAAGGGGATCTTGCACGCTTTGCTACAAACAGTAGGACTTTTCAAACATCCTCTTAGAATCCCGCACTCAATTCGCACTCAATTTCTTGCACTAAAGTCCCGCCGTAAGGTTCGCACTCCAATTCGCACTCAATTTCTCGCGCTAAATTTCTGAGATGCAAGCACCATCGCGCACAATTCGCTGGGGTATTTTGGGCACGGGCTATATTTCCAGGGCGTTTGCCGAGGGGCTGCGGCCGCTGCCGGGGGCGCAACTGGTGGCGATCGCCTCGCGTACCCCCTCTAGCGCCCAGCAGTTTGCCCGAGAGTTTGGCATAGCCAAAGCCTACGGCAGCTATGGGGAACTGGTTCAGGATGCTGAGGTGGATGTGGTGTACATCGGCACGCCCAACAGCCGCCACCGCGACGACTGCCTGCTGTGTCTGGGGGCGGGCAAGCCTGTGTTGTGCGAAAAGCCCTTTGCACTGAATGCGCGGGAAGCCAGCGAGGTGATTGACTTTGCTCGCAAGCAGCATCTCTTTTGCATGGAGGCGATGTGGATGCGCTTCTTGCCGCTGGTGCAGCGAGTCCGGCAGATGGTTCAAAGCGGGGCGATCGGCGAAGTGTGTACGCTGACGGCGGAGTTTGGCTATCCGGCTGCGTTTGACCCGTCCAGTCGCTTGTTTAACCGAGAACTGGGGGGCGGGGCGCTG
Source organism: Thermoleptolyngbya oregonensis NK1-22 (assembly GCF_032705245.1). GTDB lineage: Bacteria > Cyanobacteriota > Cyanobacteriia > Elainellales > Elainellaceae > Thermoleptolyngbya > Thermoleptolyngbya sichuanensis. The sequence goes on along the minus strand of NZ_CP053540.1, from coordinate 2,803,520 downwards.
CTGGACCGGGGCGTGTATCCGCTGTCGCTGGCGTACTTTTTGCTGGGGGAACCGGAGAGCGTGGTCAGTCAGGCGGCGATCGCCACCACAGGCGTTGATGAACAGTCCAGCTATTTGCTGAAATATGCGGGCGGGCAATTGGCGATGCTGTCGGCAAATCTGCGAACCTACGCCAGCAACGAAGCTGTGATTACAGGCACTCGCGGACAAATTCGCATCCATGCGCCGTTTTATAAGCCGCATCAGCTTTCGGTGACGACGTTTGCGGCGGCAAGCGATGGCTCAAGCCAAGCCTCAGGCGGGAATCGTCCCTCCAGCCTGAAACAAACCGTAGCATCCGCTGTTCAAGACAATTCCCTTCTGCAACGCCTCTATCTGCAATTCGCCGATCCATTCCTCAAGCGACTCCGCCAGCCAACCAAAACCATCCTGGAGCCATACGCGGGGAATGGCTACGGCTATGAAGCCGCCGAGGTGATGCGCTGTCTTCGCAGCGGCGAGATCGAGAGCAGGATCATGCCACTAGACGAGACGCTGGCCATTCAAAAAACAATGGACGAGATGCGTCGCCAGTGGGGTCTAGCATATCCTCAAGACGAGATCTGACTTGAAATCTGACTAGGAACTTTTTCGAGATTGCCAGGAAGGGCGATCGCCCCTGATTCCCGTTCCTTAGAGTCCCGTTTCTTAGAGTCCCGTTCCTGTATAGAGTCTGCCATGTCTGCAAGTCCTGGATGCTTCACGTAGCGCTGGAATAACGCCGCCAGCCTTGCCGCTTCTACACTGGCGCTGTGGGACTGAGCTACTCGCGCTGCGCCAGCCTGTCCCATGCGCTCCAAATCTGCCAGCGGTGTCTGCAAGACCTGGCGCATCGCCGCTGCCAGCGCAGTTACGGAACCTGAGGGCACCAGCCAGCCGCAGACTCCCGGCTCCACTAGTTCAGGAATCCCGGCAATATAGGTACTCAGCACGGGTCGCCCCAGCGCCAGCGACTCCATCAGCACCACAGGCAACCCCTCGGCAAAGCTGGGCAGCACCATCACCTGCGCCGCCAAAATCTGCTGCTGCACTTCCGCATTGGTCGCCCAGCCTGTGATTTCCAGATAGTCGTGCAGGTTCAGCGCAGTGATACGCTGTTCAATCTGCGCCCGTAGCGGCCCATCGCCCACCAGGACGACCTTAAACCTTAATCCCTCTGCTGCAAGCTGGCTCACCGCTTCCAGCAGCAGCAGGTGGCCCTTTTGCTCCCCCAGCCGCCCCACGCAGACAAAGCGAGACTCCTGCGGCAGCGGTACAGACGGCTGCGATAAGAATAAGTCATCTACGCCGCAGTGGATGATGTGAATCTTTGACCACTGCGGATAGTCGCACCAGCGAAAAAGCTGACTTTCGGTAAAGGAACTGATGGCGACGACAAAGGCAGCGTGGCGAATTTTTTCAGAGAGGGCGATCGCCTCTGGCTTGTCAAACTCGTGGGGGCCGTGAACCGTGAAGCTATAGGACGGCCCGCCCAGCGCATGACACAGCATCGCCACTGCGGCTGCATTCGTGCCAAAGTGCGCGTGTACGTGGTCGATGCCCATTTCCATGCAGCCGCGCAGCAATCCACAGGCCTCAGCTAAGTAAACTAGGTTCACCAGCAGCCCCCGATCCGATTTCCAGCCCGTTTTGAGCGCTAGTCGCAGCGCAGCGAGAAACCGTTGAGGGCGGCTCATCACCCCGCGAACCGCATTCAGCAGCAGGTCAAATTTAGAGCCTAGAATAAACCGTGTTTTTTGAAACTCTTGCTGATCCGCCGCATCGGTCAGCGCCAGTTCTGGCATGCGAATCGAGAAACGGGTTACGTCAATTCCCTGCGTTTCCAGTTCCAGAATTTCTCGACGGATGAATGTGCAGCTTGCGTAGGGATGCTGATTCATCAGGTAAGCAATCTTCATAGCAGCGATGCACTCAGAGAAAAATGAAGTTCAAATGATTGTGACATATCGCAGCACTGCATTGATGTCCCGGACAACACTAAGGCGAGAAGTTGGCCGACGGTGCAAGTTCTGTGTGTTTCTAAAATTATGTTTTACGTGAACAGTTCAGAGCGAAATAAAGACGGAGTGTTGGGATTTGGCCTGGCACGGAACTTTTCAGAATTATGAAGTTTACATGAACTTGAAACGTAGAAACTGTAAAGCTGATGATCTAGAACAAAGCCATGCAGCAGTGTCCTCGGTGTATTCACGGAAACATTTCTAGCCCACGAGACGCTTGAATTCATGGGATTTTAGCCCGATCCGTCTTGGAGAGAGGCGATCGCCCGCGTCATAGTTGTCAATTCTTGAATATGAAGTTTACGTGAATCTGAGGTATAGATATTGCGAAAATCAGGTGTTGCCTAAAGAATAAATTCGAGCGGAGCTAAGTGTATTCACTGAAGCTCCTCTGTTGCTCCAGGGTTGCAGTTATGGTCATCACTGATTGGGTCTTGCTTCTGCTGTCTGGAGTCGTTCTGATTCCTTGCGCCGTTCTACTCACTGAGTGTGTAATGGCGTTACGGATTTCGCGGAAGTCATCAGACAGACTGCCTCGTCTGTATTCAGAAGAGAATTCGTGGTCTGGTATACGAAGCGATGTGGAAGCGGGCGATCGCTCGTTCCGGTTTATGGTTCTTATGCCTGCTCACAACGAGGAGCTTGGCATTTCAGACTGCTTGCATCACCTCATCCGCGAGGTTGATTCTCCTGAGCAGGTTTTAGTCGTAGCAGATAACTGCACAGATCAGACAGCGGCGATCGCTCGTTCCTTTGGAGTGAAGGTGATTGAGCGCCAAGATCCAGATCGGCTTGGTAAAGGCTATGCGCTGGACTATGGTCTAAGGCATCTCGAAGCTGTGCGTCCAGAGGTCGTCGTTCTTGTAGATGCAGATTGCGTAGCACGTCCGGGTAGCATTCAGCGAATTGCTCAGTTGGCGTTCCAAGAAAATCGTCCCGTTCAGGCAGTCTATCTAATGCAGACCCCTGAGGCTCCGAGTCAGCGAGATCTGATTTCTGCTCTAGCCTTCTTGTTCAAGAATTTGGTTCGTCCCGCGGGGATGGCGCAGCTTGGGCTTCCCTGCTGGCTGACGGGTACGGGTATGGCCTTTCCGTGGTCAGTGATTCGCCAGGTGTCGCTGTCTAGCGGAAACTTGGTTGAGGATATGCAGATGTCGGTTGACTTGGCGATCGCGGGTTCTGCACCCCTCTTATGTGCAGATGCGGAAATTGGGGGCTGTCTGCCGTCTCAGCGCACGTCTGCCAAGCAGCAGCGGACGCGATGGGAGCATGGTCATTTGCAAACTTTGAAGACGCAGGTACCCCGCCTGTTGCAGGCAGCGATCCATCAGCAGCGGCTCGATCTCTTGATGCTGGCAATAGATCTGGCCGTTCCGCCGCTGGCGCTACTGGTGCTGATCTGGACAGCATCGGTTTTGGTTGCCATAGCGGGTTTTGCAGTGGGCGGAACCATCTTACCTCTGATGATTTTGGCACTGGCAGGCGCGTTTTTATTAGCCGCTGTGCTGTTGGGGTGGTATCGATTCGGGCGATCGCTCGTGCCCCTGAGCGCGATCCTTGCTGTTCCGTTTTACATTCTTTGGAAGATTCCGCTCTACGTCACATTTCTGTTCCGTCCGCAAACCAAATGGATTCGCACTGACCGCGAGACGCTTCGTACTGCTGAAGATTAGCAGCACAGCGTTTCAAGCAAGCGTTGATTGTAAACGCTGTGTCAGATTTTTTTATCTACAACCTTTACCTAGAGCGAGTAGGCCGGTCACGACCGTTATCGACAGGCAAGCAGGGCACAGCACTATGCAAATTACGCAGGCTGAAATTTCAGATGTTTTAATTCTTGAGCCTCGTCTATTTGGCGACAGCCGGGGCTTCTTTTACGAAAGTTTTAATCAGCAGGTTTTTAGAGATAAGACGGGTGTGGACGCACAGTTTGTCCAGGACAACCATTCTCGCTCAATGCAGAACGTGCTGCGCGGGCTGCACTATCAGATTCAGCAACCCCAAGGGAAGCTGGTACGGGTCATCCAAGGTGCCATCTTTGACGTTGCGGTCGATTTGCGCCGACAATCGCCCACCTTCGCACAGTGGGTGGGTTGGGAGTTAAGCGCTGAAAACCGCCGCCAGATTTGGGTTCCGCCTGGTTTTGCCCACGGTTTTGTGGTGCTGTCGGAAACGGCAGAGGTGCTGTATAAAACGACGGACTATTACGCGCCGCAGCACGAGCGGTGCATTCGCTGGGATGATCCCGATTTGGCGATCGCCTGGCCGCTCCAGTCGCCGCCGATCCTGTCTGCAAGAGATGAAGCAGGACAGCCATTGAGAATGGCGGAGGTATACCCATGACCTCGATTTTATTAATCGGTGCCGCAGGACAACTGGGACAGGAATTGCAGCGAAAGTTACCCTGCATTGGAACCGTTAAAAGCCTGGATCGACGCTGCCTAGATCTCACACAAGCCGACCAGATTTATCAGGCCGTTTATGAATGCAAGCCGGACGTGATCGTGAACGCGGCCGCCTACACAGCCGTCGATCAGGCAGAACGCGAACCAGAACTCGCCCACGCCATTAATGCGGAAGCGCCCACAACGCTGGCGGAGATTGCAAGCCGCATTGGTGCATCGTTGGTTCATGTCTCAACGGACTACGTGTTTGATGGGCAGTCCCACACGCCCTATCAGGAAGTTGCTCTGACCGGGCCCATCAGCGCCTACGGACGCTCCAAGCTGGCAGGGGAGATCGGCATTCGGCAGTCCTGCGATCGCCACATTATTCTCCGCACGGCCTGGGTCTACGGCACTTGGGGCAAGAGCAATTTTGTAAAAACCATGCTGCGGCTGGGGGGCGATCGCCCAGAGATTCGTGTAGTCGCGGATCAGGTGGGCGCTCCTACTTGGGCGGCAGACCTGGCCCAGGCGATCGCCATTTTGATATCGCGCTCTAGTGCGACTTCGGATCGGGTGCATCAGGGCTTGCCGAATGGGTTGCTGGTGCAGAGCAGTTCCCCTATCAATGGCAGTTCCCAGGAATCGCTCTGGGGAACCTACCACTTTACGAATAGCGGCGTTGCAAGCTGGTACGACTTTTCGGTGGCCATTTTTGAGATTGCGCGTCAGCTTGGGTTTCCGCTCCAGGTGCAGCGGGTTGTGCCAATTTCCACGGCGGAGTATCCCACGCCCGCGCAGCGTCCTGCCTACTCGGTCTTGTCGCTCAAAAAAACCGCTGCGGTGCTGGGTGGCTATCCCCCCCACTGGCGGCAATCGTTGAAAAAGATGCTGGCTGAACTTTATACCCACTCCTATGAAAGCGCTTATTCTCTCCGGCGGTAAAGGAACGCGCCTGCGTCCACTCACCTACACTGGCGCAAAACAGTTGGTGCCCGTGGCCAACAAGCCCATTCTCTGGTACGGGATTGAGGCGATCGCCGCTGCGGGCATTACCGACATCGGCATCGTCATCAGCCCAGAAACGGGCGCAGAGGTAAGGGCGAAGACGGGCGACGGTAGCCGCTTCGGGGTTCGCATTACCTACATCCTCCAAGAACAGCCCGCCGGCCTGGCCCACGCGGTTAAGATAGCGCAGCCCTTTCTAGCAGATTCACCGTTTGTCTTGTATCTGGGAGACAACCTAGTGCAGGGGGAACTGGGCCTGTTTCTGGAATGCTTCCAAGCGAGGGGACTGGACGCATTGACCCTGCTGTGCAGCGTACCAAACCCCAGCGCTTTTGGGGTCGCTGAGGTCGATGAGCAAGGGCGCGTGCTGCGGCTGGTCGAGAAGCCCAAGCGTCCCCCGTCTAACCTAGCGCTGGTGGGGATTTACTTCTTCTCGCCACGGATTCATGAGGCGATCGCCAGCATTCAGCCCTCTGCCCGGGGCGAACTGGAAATTACCGACGCAATTCAATTCTTAATCGATCAGCAAAAGCAGGTCGAAGCGCTGCAAATCCAGGGCTGGTGGCTGGATACCGGAAAAAAAGACGACCTGCTAGAGGCAAATCAGATTATCCTGGATGACTGCCTCTGTACGCAGCTAGAAGGCAACATCGACAACGCCAGCAAAATTAGCGGTCGTGTCCAGATTGCACCAGACTCTCAGGTGATCAACTGCACCATCCGCGGCCCGGTTGTAATTGGTCGGGATTGCTACCTGGAAAATTGCTTCATTGGCCCGTACAGCAGCATTGGCGATCGCGTCAAATTAGTCGATGCCGATTTGGAACACAGCGTTGTCTTGGAAGGTGCTGCGGTTGTTGGAATTCACCAGCGCATTGTAGATAGCGTAATCGGTCAACGGGTTCAGATCAAAGCCGCGCCGCAACGCCCAAAGGCCCTCCGGTTCATGGTGGGCGATGACTGTCATATCGAGCTTTGCCAGTAGCACAGCATGGGTAGCGCAGAGGATTTGAATGGGGAAAACACCGATTTTGTTAATGACTTCTTTTGTTCAGATGTCAAGATAAAATGTCAAGGTTAAAAAATGAGTCAAGCCATTCAGGATAACGTGCATCTACCAGTTACTCGCCGTCTGCTGATTACAGGTGGCGCAGGATTCATTGGGGCGAACTTTGTGCATCATTGGCACAGGGCCTATCCGGGCGATCGCCTAGTCATTCTCGATGCCCTGACCTATGCAGGCAACCTGCAAAATTTAGAGTCACTCCTTGAAGAAGACAATATCCGATTCGTGCAGGGAGACATCTGCGATCGCCCCTCGCTTGATTCACTGCTGCGAGAAGAAGCGATTGACACTCTCGTCCACTTTGCAGCAGAATCCCATGTCGATCGGTCAATCTTTGGCCCTGCGGCATTCGTGCAGACCAATGTCCTCGGCACGTTCACGCTTCTAGAAGCCTTCCGGGATCATTGGAACGAGCAGCAGCAGCCCAATCACTACCGCTTTCACCATGTCTCCACGGATGAGGTCTATGGCAGTCTCGGCCCCAACGACCCGGCTTTTTCAGAAACTACGCCCTACGCCCCCAATAGCCCCTACTCCGCATCGAAGGCAGGCAGCGATCACCTTGTGCGGGCTTATCACCACACCTACGGACTGCCGACGCTGATTACCAACTGCTCGAATAACTACGGCCCGTATCAGTTTCCAGAAAAGCTGATCCCGCTGATGTGCATCAACATTCTGTTGGGCAGGCCGCTGCCTGTGTATGGCGATGGGCAAAATGTTCGCGATTGGCTCTATGTCGGCGACCATTGCAGCGCTCTAGAAGCCGTACTGACCCGCGGCATCCCCGGAGAAGTCTACAACATCGGCGGCAACAACGAGGTCAAGAACCTGGACTTGGTGCAAGCACTCTGCGACCTGATGGATGAACTTGCGCCCCAACTGCCAGTGCGCCCCAGTCGCAACTTAATTACCTTTGTCAAAGATCGTCCAGGGCACGATCGCCGCTATGCAATTGACGCAACCAAAATCAAAGCCCAGCTCGGCTGGACACCTGCGGAAACTTGGCAGACGGGGCTTCGGCGCACTGTGGAATGGTATCTCGCGCACCCTTTCTGGTGGCAACCGCTGCTGTCGAAGAAGCTTACCCTGCCTTACACATCTGCCGAATTTTCAGATCTTTTTCAGACCACCCGCTGTTAGTTTGCAGTTATCGCTCATCTCTCAATCATCAGGGTTTGCATTTTTGAATCATCCTTTCAGCCAATACTTTTTGTTTGATTTAACAATCATTTTTAGGGCGATCGCCCGAAATAACTATAGCTATAGAATTTCTCCTGAAAAATCTCGTCACAAGGTTACGATCAATACTTACAAGCCCAATTAATTTGTGGTTTATTCACCTTATCAGCTCGTCTTGAAACACTGTCAAGTCGATTTATTAATCGACTTTAAGAGTGTTGATTGATCCAGCCGATAGGCACTCACACTGGTCATTCATTAAGCGTCAGGATCACTAGCCATGAAACTTGGTAACGGGTTTGGTGCCCTAAGGGAAATTAAAATCCTGGGCATTTCAATACACAATTTCTCTAAGCAGGAGTTCCTAGAATTGTTAGACTCTGGCGTTGTGTTTACTCCCAACGTCGATCACCTCATCAAACTAGAACGAGATTTTGATTTCTATCGGGTTTATCAAGAGGCGGACTATCGAGTTTGTGACAGCAAAATTTTATATTATGTATCCCGCTTCTTGGGAATGCCAATTAGAGAAAAGATTTCTGGCTCTGAACTATTGCCGGATTTTTGTCAGCACCACAAAGACAACGAAGATATCAGGATCTTTCTGCTGGGTGCCCGTGAAGGAGTTGCCTATCGAGCGCAGCAGCGGATGAATGCCAAAGCAGGCAGAGATATTGTTGTGGGAGCCTATTCGCCTTCATTTGGCTTTGAGCGAGATGAGACAGAGTGCGCCGAGATCATCGACATGATTAATCGCTCCGGCGCAACAGTCTTGGCCGTTGGCGTAGGGGCCCCCAAGCAAGAAAAGTGGATTGCTAAATACAAACATCAACTCCCAAATGTTCGTATTTTTCTGGCAATCGGCGCAGCCATTGACTTTGAGGCGGGCTATAAGCAGCGATCGCCCCGTTGGATCAGCGAGGCGGGTCTGGAATGGCTCCATCGCCTGCTGTCTGAACCCCGGCGGCTATGGCGACGCTATCTGATTGAGGGACTTCCTTTCTTTTGGCTCGTCCTCAAGCAAAAGCTGAATCTCTATCGCTCTCCCCACCTTTCTGCACTCTCGCATCAAGCCTACAAATCTCAAGAAAAAATCGCTCAGAAAGTTGGCGGTTAAACGCTTTAGGAACCTCGAACGGATGAGAAACTCAGATTCCAGAACCTATTTGATGGTTTTGCCTGTTTACTATTACAGGCTCGATTCCCAAACCGTTGCATTAGAGAGTGCGTTTGTGAAGCACTTGATGCTGCTAAGAGAAAAGATTTCGCCCGTCTTTAATCATCTTGTGGTTGGGCTGGTTGAAATGAGTGATGAAGAGTATTCTCATAGGAAGCAATGGCTATCAGTTGTGGATGAATCTGAAGCAGGAATCCGATTCAAGTCGCTGTATAGAGTTCAAGATTTATCTTCCAAAGCTCAGCAGTTTTTTCAGCTATTTCGGGTTTCAAACAGATTAAGAAACCTAATTTCGCAATGCGATCTCTTGCATACTGGCTTGGCTGCAAACATCTGGTTTCCAATGGAGTTTATAGCGACACTGCTGGGTCGAATTCTTAAGAAGCCGACAGTTTACGTCGTAGACATTGACTTCAGAAACACGGCTCAGATGAGCTATGAAACAGGGACTTGGTCACTCAAGAGTTATCTACTTTGCAAATATATCTACGACAGCTTTCGGGCACTGCAAGTTTACTGCGCGTCCAAAGTCTGCTCACTAATTTTGCTAAAAGGCGAAAAGCTCTGCCGTGATTTTGGCAGAGGCAAGCCAAACGTGAAGAATTTTTTAGACGCGGCGCATAGCAAGCATCACATTATCGGAAGGGATCGGCTGGCTCAAAAGTTACTAAATCTAGAAGATCAAGGGCGGCCTCTAGAGGTGGTTTACTTTGGACGTTTAACGCCCTACAAGGGAGTTGATCGGTGCCTTCACGCTGTGGCGATCGCCCATCACCAGTTCGGATGCGATGTCGTATTTCACGTCATTGGTAGCGGTGAGCAGCTAGAAGAACTGAAGCGTCTGGCACAATCTTTGAAAATTAGCGAAAGAGTCATTCTCCATGGCGCACTTCCATTTAACCAGGACTTTTTTGAGAAGCTTTACTCATATCACCTGCTGTTAGCAGCACCGCTCAATGAAGACACGCCTCGCAGCGCCCTAGATGCGATGGCAGCAGGGATTCCAATCCTTGCATTTGATACCTACTACTACAGAGATCTTTCAGCCACTGGTGCGGTCAATACAGTTGCCTGGCCGTCCATCGAAGAAATGTCTCAAAAGATTGCATACTACAGCAAGAATAGAGATTTGCTAGCGGACATGGCAGTCCAAGCTGTTGAATTTGCAAAACAAAATACTCAAGAAGAATGGTTGCAGCGGCGCTTTGAGTGGACGCTAGCTTTTGCTGGAATCACTCAACCAGCTTTGGCTACTCCACAGTCAGGACAGCGACAGCTTTCAAATGTGAGTTAAGTCTTCTCTTATTCAAAAATTAAATTTTCCAAAGTGTATTAATCGGAGTTCTTGGAGGTTTCTCCATGCAGCTAAAGCATCTTTCAAGGCTAGCAACTCGACATCTCTATCACCAAGTTTCTGAAACTCTCTATTTGACAACTGGACATGACTACACTCGCCCATTGTCTATTCGAGGATTTGTTAACGAACGCGACTGCTAGCAATTGTCAAGAGTATCATGAAGGCAATTTTAGTCAATAACTATGACCTGCTTGGAATCTTGAACTTGCTCCAAGAGGAGCATGGAAACGCTCCGTCTCAGCATCTTTGGGGCTACGACTCGTTGGTTCATCATGATATTAGAGTTGATATTCTCCCCTTTCAAGGAAGTGCTTTTCTCAAAAAAATCAGTGGCAAGCTGAAGATTTTTGGAGATTTGGATCAGCAGCTTAGATTGTTGGCAAATTGTCGCCGCTATGATGTAATCTATTCGGCGCATTATTTAACCACAACACTTCTTTCTTTTCTGAGCATTCTGGGGTTTCTGAAAAAGCCAATTGTGGCGATTGGGTATCAGGCTCCTCGCACAAAAGCGTTTCATTGGAAGCTGTTTGTGAAAACGTTTATTGAAGGCAATAACAAGATTCTGTGCTTGAGTGAATCTTTACTGAGAGATTTGGAAGATTTTGGAGTTCCCAGGCAAAAGCTAGATTTGATTGAATGGGGTGCAGATTTGAGATTTTATCAGCCTGACAATCTGACTGAATCGGCGGCTGAACAGGCTGGTAGGGAGAGGTTTATTCTTAGCCCTGGAAAGTCTTATCGAGACTATCCAACCCTGGTCAAGGCGTTTGAAAACTTGGACTGTGGCTTAACGATTTGTGGGGCTGGTCAGATTGATCTCAAGCATCTAAAGCAGCGAGCGGTCGGCAGTGCCGAGGCGCATTTGCCCAGTAATGTATCCATCCTGCGAGATATGATTGACTGGCGAGATTTTATTCGTCTCTATGAGCAGGCATACGCGGTGGCGATTCCTGTTGTGGAGGAAAAAGCCAGGTTCAAAAATGCGATTGGTCTGACGGTGCTGACGGAGGCGATGGCAATGGGGAAGGCGATCGCCATGACGCGCAGCGACTATGTGGGTGTGGATCTGGAGCGAGAAGGAATTGGGCTGTGGGTCGAGGAAGGCGATGTGGATGGTTGGAAAAGAGCGATCGCCTACCTGTTGGACAATCCCAAAGAAACCCGCGAAATGGGTCGCCGCGCCCGCCTTTTGGCCGAGCAGCGCTTTAACCTAGAGCAGTTCTCCAAGAAACTGGCTGATTCGCTCTGGCAAGCCTACAATGCCCAGCAACCTGCCCGCCCGACAACTCCCGTTCGCCAGCGGGCCCTGCTGCGCTAACTTGCGCCCAGTTGCAGCGCATACAGGTTTGCGTAGATACCCTTTTGGGCAATTAGCTCAGCGTGGGTTCCCCGTTCTGCGATCTGCCCCTGCTGAACCACGAGTACCTGATCTGCCTGGGTCACGGTGCTGAGGCGGTGGGCAATCACAAAGCTGGTGCGGTTCTGGAGCAACCGGGCGATCGCCTCTTGCACCAATGCTTCAGTGCGCGTGTCAATACTGCTGGTCGCCTCGTCCAGAATCAAAATTTTTGGATCAATCAGCACCGCCCGCGCAATACTGACCAACTGCCGCTGTCCCTGGCTCAGCGGTGCGCCCCGCTCCCCCAGCAGCGTGCTATATCCCTGCGGCAGCGAGGTGATAAATTCATGCACATTTGCAGTCTGGGCAGCCGCCTCAATCTCTGCCTGACTGGTATTGGGCGCACCAAAGGCAATATTCTCCGCCACCGTGCCGCTAAAAAGTAAGTTATCCTGCAACACAATCCCGATCTGGCGGCGCAGGCTGCTTTGGGTAACGCGGCGCACGTCGATGCCGTCGATTTTCACTGTGCCCTCCGTCACGTCATAAAACCGCAGGATCAGGTTAATGATCGTGCTTTTGCCTGCGCCCGTCGGCCCCACCAGCGCCACCATCTGTCCCGGTTCTGCGACTAAGCTCACCTCTTGCAGCACGCGCTGATTTTCCGTATAGCCAAAAGACACCGACTCGAACCGCACCTCTCCACGAATCGGCGGCATCTCAGTTGCATTCGGCGCATCCTGCAACGTCACAGGTTCATCCAGCAGCAAAAAGATTCGGTCTAATCCCGCCAGTCCAGACTGCGCCTGCGTATAAAACTGGCTGAGAATTTGAATAGGGCGAAAGAACTGCTGCACATACAGCAAAAACGCCGTCACTACGCCCACAGACATCGCCCCCGTCACCGCCAGATAGCCGCCATAGGCCATCACGCCCGCCGTCGCCAGCGTGTTCAGAAAATCAATCGACGGCAAAAAGGCAGAGGTCACGGCCACAGCCTGCACATTGGCCCGGCGATTGGCCTCGTTCAGGCTATCAAATTCCTGAATATTCAGTTGCGTCCGGTTAAACGCCTGCGCCTCGCGCACGCTGCTAATGTCCTCTTCCAGCTTGGCCGACAGTTCGCCAATGGTCTCCCGCGCCACGCGAAACCGCCGCCGTGCCCAGCGCGAAAAGAACCCGGTCGTGAAAATCATCACGGGCACCACCAGATTGCTCAGCAGCCCCAGTTGCAGGTTCATTGACAGCATGGCGATGATGATGCCGACCAGGCTAAACGTCTGCCCCAGCATTTGCGGCACCGTCAGCCCAAAGGCCTGATTCACCGTGTTCACATCATTCAGCAGACGGCTCATTAGGTCGCCTGCCTCGCTGCGGTCAAAAAAGCTGACCGGAAGACTCTGCACCTTGGTAAACAAGTCCTGACGCAGTTGCCCCAGCACCCGCTGCATCATGTTGCCAATGCGCCAGATTTGTCCCCGAATCGCCACCACGCCCAGCACGTAAATCACCACCAGCAGCACCAGCAACCGCGCCAGCCCCGGCCAGTTGCCCTGCAAGATGAGGTGGTCGATCGCCCAGCCAATCAACAGCGGGCCAATGGACTGCGTGCTTGCGCCAAGCATTACCAGCAGGAGCGCGATGGGAATTTCCTGACGATAGGGCGCGAAATATTGCAAAAATCGCCGCAGGGTGGAGAGCTTGGGCTTTTGCTCCGCAGCGACAATGGGGGACGGGCCTCTGATCATACGGCTTCAGCCTTGGGTGCGGGGTAGAGATGCACATCGCGCTGAGGAAAGGGAATGGTAATCCCGGCGGCATCCAGCTTTTTCTTAATGTTTTCGTAGGCGGCAAAATAGACAGGCCAGTAGTGTTCGGTGTGGGTCCAGGGGCGCACGGCAAAGTCTACGCTGCTTTCCGCCAGTTCCAAAACGCCAATCATCGGCGGCGGATCGCTGAGAATTCGTTCATCTTGGGCTAGCGCTTCGGCGATCGCCCGCTTCACCCGGTCAATGTCTTCGTGGTAGGCAACGCCCACCACCAGATCCACCCGCAAAATGCCCTTCGTGGAATAGTTAATGATATTGCCGCCAGTAAGGCTGTTATTGGGAATAATCACCGTCTTGTTATCCAGCCGCCGCAGCACCGTTGTAAAAAGCTGAATATCCTCCACAAAGCCCGATTCGCCGCCGCCCTCGATCCAGTCGCCAACGCGAAACGGATGAAAGAAGACTATCAGCAGCCCTGCTGCAAAATTGGACAGCGACCCTTGCAGTGCCAGCCCAATCGCCAAACCCGCCGCCCCCAGCACCGCCACCAGCGACGTGGTTTGGATGCCCAGTTGCCCCAGCGCTGCCAAAATCACAAAGGCCGTCAGTCCGTATTCAGCCAGATTGCTGGTAAACGCAATCAGGTTGGGGTCAATCGTGGTCGGGGTCATCAGCCGCTTGATTAGGCGGCGGAGTTGCTTGGCCAGCCAGCGACCCACGACTAGAATAATCGCCGCGCCCAGCAATCGCAGCCCAAAGTCTACGCCCAGGGATTGCAGTTGCAGCAGCAGGGCATTCCAGGCATCGAGGTTAAACAGATCAAAATCAAAGGTCATGAGCAGGAGATCGTCAGTATGGCGTATGAGGTGAGGGGGGTTAATCTTGGGGCGGGTGTCCGCATTCTATAACCTAATCCCGAACCACTGCACTGACCCCCGGATACCGAATCTAGATATCTAGATACCTAGACCCCGCACGGCACGGGGCACTCATCCAAACATCTCGCTCATTCCCTAGTTCGCTACAATGAACGTTAGGCCTTAGAACCCTAAGTTTCTTCACTATCGCCCATTGACACCATGCTGAAAGCCCTGCTGGGAGACCCCAACGCCCGTAAGCTCAAGAAATATCAGCCTGATCTAGCAGAAATTAAGCTGCTAGAGCCAGAAATGGAGGCGCTGTCGGATGATGAGCTGCGGGGCAAGACGGCGGAATTTAAGCAGCGAATTGAGAAAGGAGAAAGCCTGGACGACCTGCTGCCAGAGGCTTTTGCAGTGGTGCGGGAGGCGGGCAAGCGGGTGCTGGGAATGCGTCACTTTGACGTGCAGCTCCTCGGCGGCATGGTGCTGCATGATGGACAGATTGCCGAGATGAAGACGGGCGAAGGAAAGACCCTCGTGGCCACCTCACCTGCCTATCTCAACGCGCTGTCGGGCAAGGGCGTGCATGTGATTACGGTAAACGACTACCTGGCCCGCCGGGACGCGGAGTGGATGGGGCAGGTGCATCGCTTCTTGGGGCTGTCAGTCGGGCTGATCCAGTCGGGGATGAACCCGATCGAGCGCAAGCGCAACTACGACTGCGACATTACCTACGGCACCAACAGCGAATTGGGGTTTGACTATTTGCGCGACAACATGGCCACGTCGATGCAAGAAGTAGTGCAGCGCCCGTTTAACTTCTGCATCATCGACGAAGTGGATTCGGTGCTGATTGATGAAGCGCGGACACCGCTGATTATTTCGGGACAGGTGGATCGCCCCAACGAGAAATATACCCGTGCCTCGGAGGTGGCGCGGGAGTTGTGGCAAGTTCGTCAGGGCGTGAAGCGGCAAATCGAGAAAGTGGAGGAGGCGATCGCCGCTGCCCTGCAAGAAGGCAACAAAGCCGAAGCCAACCGGCTTAACCGCGAACTCGATCGGCTCAAGGAAGAACTTGATCGCTACTACGAAGTAGACGAAAAGCAGCGCAACGTGCTGCTGAGCGACGAGGGCTTTGAGGTGGTAGAACAGCGCCTCGGCGTGAAGGACTTATTTGACCCCAAAGATCCCTGGGCACACTTTATCTTCGGGGCGCTGAAGTCCTACGAACTCTTTATTCGCGACGTGAACTACATCGTTCGCAATGGTGAAATTGTGATTGTGGACGAATTTACTGGGCGGGTGATGCCGGGCCGCCGCTGGAGCGATGGCTTGCACCAGGCGATCGAGGCCAAGGAGGGTGTGGAAATTCAGCCAGAAACCCAAACCCTGGCAACGATTACCTACCAGAACTTCTTCTTGCTCTATCCCAAGCTGGCGGGCATGACGGGCACGGCAAAGACCGAAGAGGCCGAGTTTGAGAAAATCTACAAGCTAGAAGTGACGGTCGTTCCCACCAATCGCCCCACAGGTCGGGTTGACCTGTCGGACGTGGTGTACAAAACCGAAAACGCGAAATGGCGAGCCGTGGCGCAGGAGTGCGCCGAGATGCACCAGATGGGTCGCCCGGTGCTGGTGGGGACGACCAGCGTGGAAAAATCGGAGCTACTGTCGAGCTATCTGTCGCAGCTAAGTGTGCCCCACAACCTGCTGAACGCGAAACCCGAAAACGTGGAGCGCGAGTCGGAAATTATCGCCCAGGCCGGTCGCAAAGGCACGGTGACGATCGCCACTAACATGGCAGGGCGCGGTACGGACATCATTCTGGGGGGCAACGCTGACTATATGGCGCGGCTCAAGGTGCGGGAATACCTGATGCCGCGCATTGTGCAGCCAGAAGACGAGGCCGCCTTTGCCATCAGTGGAGCCGGGGCAGGCGGCGGTCGATCGGGTGGACAGGGCTTTGCCCCTGGCAAAAAGCAGAAAACCTGGAAGGTGTCGGCGGATCTGTTCCCGGTGCCGATTTCTAAGGAAGCTGAGCGGCTGCTCAAAGAAGCGGTGGACTTTGCAGTGCAGCAGTATGGCGAGCGATCGCTCTCTGAGCTAGAGGCCGAAGACAAGCTAGCGACTGCATCGGAAAAAGCGCCCAGCAGCGATCCGGTCATCCTGAAACTGCGCGAAGCCTATAACCTGGTGAAGCGCGAGTACGAAGCCCACACGTCTGCCGAGCATGATGAGGTGGTGAAGCTCGGCGGGCTGCACGTCATTGGCACAGAGCGCCACGAATCGCGCCGGATTGACAACCAGCTTCGCGGCCGTGCGGGTCGGCAGGGCGACCCCGGTTCTACCAAGTTTTTCCTCAGCCTGGAAGATAACCTGCTGCGGATCTTTGGTGGAGAGCGCGTCGCAGGTCTAATGAACATGTTCCGCGTGGAAGAAGACATGCCGATCGAATCGGGTATGTTGACGCGATCGCTCGAAGGCGCACAGAAGAAAGTCGAAACCTACTACTACGACATTCGGAAGCAGGTTTTTGAGTATGACGAGGTGATGAACAACCAGCGCCGCGCCATCTACGCCGAGCGCCGCCGCGTGCTAGAAGGGCAAGACCTGAAGGAGCAGGTGATTAAGTACGCTGAACTGACGATGGACGACATCGTGGATGCCTACATCAACCCCGAACTGCCGCCGGAAGAATGGGAGCTAGATAAGGTCGTAGCCAAGGTCAAAGAGTTCGTCTACCTATTGGCGGACTTGGAGCCGAGCCAGCTTGAAGACCTCTCTGCGGGGGAAATCAAGACCTTCCTGCATGAACAGGCTCGCATCGCCTACGACATCAAAGAAGGCCAGGTCGATGCCGCCTCTCCGGGGCTGATGCGCCAAGCCGAGCGCTTCTTCATCCTCCAGCAGATCGACACGCTCTGGCGCGAACACCTGCAACAGATGGAAGCCCTACGCGAAGCCATTGGCCTGCGCGGCTATGGTCAAAAAGACCCGCTGATCGAATATAAGAGCGAAGGCTACGAGCTATTCCTGAATATGATGACCGACATCCGCCGGAACGTGGTCTACTCGCTGTTCCAGTTCCAGCCGCAGCCGCAGCCCGTGGCTTAGGTCACTGTCGCTGCCGCAATCTGATCGTTAGCGACTCTGCGGAAGAACGCTGTGAATTTATGCAACCTCAAAGACTCTGTGCAAAAGCGCAGGGTCTTTAGGTTTTATGTTTTGGGTTTTATGTTTATTGATATCCACCCACTCAGATGTGTGTAGACGTTAGCGTTTCTTTCGCGGATTAGCCGCCCCAAACCCACTTGGCTTGTCAGCGGTGGGCGCTGCTGGGGAGGGGGCAACAGCGGGCGATCGCAAAACGACATGCTGCTTGTTGGCTTCTCGCAGCTTGGCATCATCCTGGTTGTAGAAAAACGACAGCAGCGTAAATCGTCTTCCCTGCGTCACGGGCGTTGCTTCATGCAGCAGCGAACAGGAAAAAATCACCGCTTCGCCGGGGGCCGGGCGATAAAGCTGCGAGCCGTATTCGGGAAACCTGAGATATCCCCCTTCATAGCCCTCGTTAAGATTTAACGTCATGGCAAAGCGACGATGCAAAGACCCGACATTTGTATTGTCGCGGTGCGGCTTGAAAAACCCTTGCGTTTGGTCATCGTAGCAGCCCACCAGATAGCGCTCGAAATTGGTCACACGGTAATAGAATGCCTTCTCAATTTCTGGGACAATCCGCCGCCAAATGCGCTGATTAATTTGCCCAATCAGGCTAGGGTCAGTAATTCGCAGATCCCGCCGTCGCTTGATGGACGGGTTCAGCACTTCCACCGTCTGATCGCCAATCTGCTGCATAAAGCCAGAATCGACGCTGCCCTCTGACTCGTAGCGATCCATCAGCAATTGACAAAACGCTGGCTCCAGGACGCGAGGAACCAGCAGCACCGGAGCCCTTAGCACAGAATAGGGAATAGGTGTACCATGCCCCAAAGGCTCCAGGACGCGAGGAACCAGCAGCACCGGAGCCTGTCCCGTTACCAGAGTTGGCGGCGAGAGCGGCGGCAATTGCGACAACTGCTCCATCACCATCGCCCCATGACTGACCTGGCGATCGAGCGGGATAATGGCAACAATCCGCAAGTTCTCATCCAGTACAAAGGTCGTGGGATCGTAGGCAATGCCGCCGCTGCTATCAATCTGGCACACACCGTAGAGAGCGCTGAGTTGTCCGTCAAAATCCCACAGAAGATTAAGATGGGGCGATCGCCCAACCAGTTCACTCAGGGTCTGATCTTGGGGATCAATGCTCACCCCCAAAACCGATACCCCCAGCGCCTGCAACTGGGCTTGTAGGAACACAAATTCCATCAGCGCTGCCGAAGTCTCTGGGCTACTGGCGCTACCCAAGAAAAACAGCACCGTGCGATCGCCATTCAGATAATCGCCGTAGTGTTGCGGATGGGCGGTCGAAGGGAGGGTTGCCCAAGGAGCCGGGTCGCCAATCGAGAGCGGAACTGCGGAAGTAGCCATGTAGCAAGGGTTTTAAGGGTCAAGGGGGGGTAGATTGATTCTGGATTTTAGATTTTAGATTGGCGATTTTAGATTGGCGATTTTAGATTGCCAGTCCAAGCATCTGCAAAGCTTCTAGCAAGTTCATCTAGAGCGCTGTTTGCCAAAATTCGTCTAGGATTCCGGCTCCCTCAGCCGCTCCAGCGCCACTAGCAGCCGCTCGACACTGGCGTTTGGCTCCAGAAACGAGAACAGGTGACGGAAGCGGATTTTTCCGGCGGGGTCAACCCAAAACTGGGCAGGGAGCGGTGCGCCCAATGCCTGCCCGGTTTGGTAGCGGCGAAACACGCGACATTCGGGATCGCTCAGCAGCGGCATTTTTAGCCCCAAGTCTTGCAGCACAATTTTGCTCTGTCGCTCGTCGGTGCTGGTGATCATCAGCACCTCTGCGCCGCGCTGGGTAAACGCCTCGTACTTCTCGTTCATCTCCAGAATATGCGGATAGCAGAGCGGGCAATACTGCTTTTCCGTAAAAATTCGTGTGAAATAGAGCAGCACCGGGCGGTTCCACGCCTGCTCATTGAGCTTGCGGTTGCCCGTATAGTCCGACAGGCGCACCTTGCGATCGCTCTTCACATCCAGCAGCTCAAACGGCGGCGCGAGGCTGCCCGTGACAAACTGATTGGTGGCGGGAATGGGGAAAAAGTTTTTGTAGAAGCGATCGCCCAGCAGTCCGCGAAAGTCGGTAGAAGTTAGCATTGCAGAGGTTGGGAAGTTCAAGGGAGGTTCAAGGGGGGGCAGGCACAGTGAGGACGGGGGGTATGGAATGACCCATCAAAACCTTGAAGCACGGGTCAGAGCAACAGTCGAGAGGGAACTGCAAGAGGCAGAGACACCAGGAGCGGCGATCGCCCTCCTCCGCAACGGCGAAACCCTTCTGGAAGCTGGCGTAGGCTATGCCGACCTCCAGCAGCAAATTCCCCTGCCCAGCGATGCCCGCTTCTATATTTACAGTATTACCAAACCGCTGCTGGCGACGGTGGCAATGAATCTGGTGCAGGCGGGGCGGCTAGATCTGGACACATCGCTAGCGCCGCAGTTCGCCCAAATTCCTTACACCGTCGAATCTCCCGTGGCCTTGCGGCAACTGCTGAGCCACACAGGCGGCATCCCCGGCTATGGCGATGGCAGCGCCTATGTGCAAGATTTGCAGGCGCATCCCCAGCAGGCCTGGACAACGGAGACGTTTCTCCGGGTAGCGCAAGACCAGGGACAGCTTTTCTTACCTGGCAAGGGCTGGGCCTATTCCAACATCGGGTATCTGCTGCTGAGGCTGATCTTGGCCCAGGAAACGGGTCTGTCAATGCCGGAATACCTGCACGAGTGGATTTTTCACCCGCTGGGGCTGAGACACACCTTCGTTCCCGAAACGCTGGAACAAGCGCATGGATTAACCCCCGGCTACAGCCAGTTCTTGACTGGGGACGAAACTGGAGACGCATTGCAAAACGTCGCGCCGCTCTATCATCCGGGCTGGGTGTCGCATGGGGTCGTGATCTCCACCGCTGCGGAGCTGGGCAAAATCATGGACGCGCTGTTTGCAGGCAGGCTGCTGGAGCCAGAGCGCGTGTGCGAAATGCTAGAGCCGATCCAGGTGTTCGATTTCGAGCATCCCCAGATCGGCAAAATTGGCTATGGCTTGGGGCTGTGTCTGGGGTTGGAGTCGCCCTACGGCACGGTCGCAGGGCACAATGGCGCGGGGCCGGGCTATGTCACGGGCGCGTTTTACCTGTCGAATGTGCAGGGGCAGCCAACGACGGTAGTGGCACTGGCCAACCGCGATCGCCATGACCTCGACCTGGGGACGCGCATCGTTTTTGCTATCCTCCGGGCGCTGACAGATGCCCCCGATTAGCCCAACCCCTGATTCACACGCCACCTACTCAATCCCAAAGGTCACCGAAACCACGGCTGTAATGTCCTTCTCGATCGAAGACGTGTCATACATGCCGTAGTCGCTGACCTCGGTGGAGTTGCGCGAGGTGATTTGAAACACGCCCGTTTCGGCACTGCGGACTGCGCCAACGCGGTTGCCTGCGCTCTGGGCGATCGCCTCTGCTCGGGCCTTGGCATCCTTGGTCGCCTCGGCCACCATCTCAATCCGCAGCTTGCTCAGCTCGGTATAGAGATACTGCGGCGACTCCGACACCAGATTAATCCCCTCGTTGATCAAGTCGGTCGATTGCTGCGACAGCGTGGTGTATTGATCGACCTCCGTCGAGCGCACCTCAAACCGCTGCGTCAGCCGATAGGCCAGGGTTTGCCCAGTTTCCCGTCCGTTGGGCGCAACCTCCGGAATCGAGTAAGATTCAATCGCGCTGAGGGTGATCGCTTCGGCAGGCACCTGGTTTTCGCGCAGATAAGCCTGCACTCGCTCAGTCTGTCGCTTCAAATCCTGATAAGCTGCCTGAGCCGTTGGCTGCTGGCTGGATACGGACAGTCGCCAGATGATGTAGTCGGAGCGGATGGGCCGCTTGGCAGACCCCGTCACCACCATCACATCATTGCTGGATTTCACGTCGCGCAGGGCCGTTGCGACGATAAACGTGCTGCCCATCTGGGCCAGCGAGAGGGCCACTAAACCTGCGAAAAGCTGGGGATAGCGTTCCGATGAAGCTGAATTTTGCATGGTTATTTCTCCTCTCCACCAGGGAGAATAAAGACCCATTGCGCGTTCGTCCGATGCGGGGAATTGCCTTGCAACGCTGACGCGAGGGGCTAGCAGGAGCGATAAACACTGGCTTCACCAGAGCTTTGGTGGCTCCGGGTGGCACAAACTATCCATCGATTCCCACCGCCTCCACGACGCTCTGAGGACTGGACTCGGCTCAGGCTCGATTTCAGTTTCAAAAATCCAGGACTTACGCACTTGCAATAAGCTTTCTGGATTTTGGATAATTTCTCACTGCGCCCGCGAAAAATCGTCCAACTGCATAAGTCCTAGAATCGTTGCGTGGCTCCATCACCGAGCGGCGGCGCGGCGTTTGGGTCGAATTTTTATAAAAACAATTGGGTTCGTCAGTCGAGCTTGCCAGAACAGCGTTCACTCCACTCTGGCGGGGTATGATGCGATCCCTGACTGACGCGGCCAGTTTGGCAGCCAACAACCGAGCAAGAGAGCGATCGCCACACTTGGCTGCTTACTAGACCAGTCTTTCCAGTACCTTATTCACGAAAGCAGTTTCGTCAGTGTGGTTAACTACAGCAGCATCCGGGGCAATTCCCGATACGATCGCCCCCTTTGCCAACTCTAAAATCCAAGCTCCAGCAGATCTCCCTGCCCTAGCCCCCTAACCACCTTTCATCCGCTGTTCCAGGTCTTCCAGCGTGTTGATCAGCAGGCGCTTGGCTTGCAGCGACCAGCCCCACTTTTGAACGGCGATCGCCCCCGCCCCACCAACAATCGTCGCCAAAAAATCGACAGGCTGCATAAACGAAATGCCCAACAGCAGGCCCAGCCCTGCAATGCCCCACAGCGGCAGCGCCACTGCCTGACGCTGAGTTTCCACAAGCTTGGCAAGGCCGCCCGTGGGCATTTCTGCCAGCAGGGTCTCCTTAATCTGCTGCTGCTCCGCTCGCGACACCGACAGGGCAATCTTTTGCCGCAGCTTTTCCATCTTGCGGGCATCAGTGCTGTATTGCGTCAGTTCATCTTCTGCCATCAGCAGCAGGCGTTCAAGCTGTCCCATCGTTGGTTGCGCCTCTGGTGCGAGTCACGGTTGCATCAGTGATTACTCCTTAACAATACGACACATTACGACCCATGCTGGCACTCATTGCCCCAGGTGCTTTCCGCTATTCTTCGTCCCACAGCCGCTCTAGCTGATAGCGCCACGCGCCCAGCGTTTGGTCACGCTCGGCAGCCCCCGCCTCCAGGCTGCCCATCATGCCCTCAGCATAGAAGCGTTCTAGGGTTTGCAGCGTGGTCTCCATCGACTGCCCTTGCTGCTTGGCAGCGCGAATGATCTGGCGAATTTGGGCTTCGGCTAGACGGTCGAAGCTGGGGGTTAGCCCGCGCTCTTGCAGAGACACTAGGCGGGCGATCGCCGCTCGAAAATCTTCCACCGTCAGGCTGGCCAGGGCATGTTGATAGACCCCCCACAGCACGCCCTGATAGAGGGCATAGCGAACTTCCTGGGTTTCATCGAAATTTGCCTCCAGAAGTTGGGCAAGATAGGGGGCAGCCGCCTGCGCCGAATCAATCGAAACGAGCGATCGCAGCCAGCTCTGGTCTTCCGAAAGCAGCACCAACAGGCGCAAGTTGCCGATCTCGACTTGCCAGGATTCTGGCTCGGCAGCCTGCACCGCAGGGCCAAACAGGGTCATCAAAAGCGTCGTAATGTCGCTAGGAGTCATGGGTGCGATCGCCTTGGAAGTGAATTTGTAACCTACAATACCTCTCTTCCTGAACACAGAACCGAGAATACCGCCATAAAAGCTTTATAAATATAGAGTCTACGCGGGGAGGAATTGAAGTCGTATGAGTATTTCGTCAGATTCACAATACGTGGATCGCAGTCAGGCAGGAGAAGATTATCCGCTTTCGGCGGTGCCCTTTGAGGCCCGCAAGCCCATTTGGTCGCTGGCCCCGCTGCTAATGGGGTTTGCGCTCACCTCCACCACGCTGTTTGCCGGTGGGCTAGTTGGCTCAGCATTTCCCTTTTCCACCATGCTGGCTATTGTGCTAATTGGCAACCTACTTTTGGGAACCTACTGCGCTGCAATGGGCTACATCGCCCAGCGGAGCGGCCTGACGACCGTTCTCATGTCGCGCTTTAGCTTTGGCAATATCGGCTCTCGCTGGGTCGATTTTGTGCTGGGCTTTACGCAAATCGGCTGGTATGCCGTGACCAACGCCTTTATCGCCGATGCGCTCACCAAGCAGTTTGGACTATCAGACGGAATGAAGGTCTTCCTAACGGTGTTCTTTACCTTCGCCTTTTGCGTCACTGCCTATATCGGCTATACAGCGATGGACTGGCTTAGCCGTATCGCTGTGCCCGCAATGCTAGTCCTGATGGCGATTAGCCTGATTCGAGGATTTGGCGATGCAGGCGACCTGGCCAGCTTGCAGCCTACCCAGCAGATGGGGGTTGGGGTGGCGATCGCCACGGTGATGTCTACCTTTATCTCCGGCGGCACCCAATCCACCAACTGGAGCCGCTTTGCCGACACGCCCAAAAACGCCATCTGGAGTACCTTTCTGGCGTTTTTCTTTATCAACGGGCTGCTGGTGTTTACGGGAGCTTTTACTACCCTGGTCTATGGCAGCGAAGACCTGATCGCGGCGATGGCCAAGCAAGGCCTGCTGCTGGGTAGCCTGGTTCTGCTGATCCTCAACGTGTGGACGACCCAGGACAACACCATCTACGCCTTCTCGGTGGCGGGAACCAACTTTTTCCGCACTACCAAGCGCCATGCCTTCGTGCTGGGCGGGGCACTGTTTGCGCTGCTGCTGGCGCTGACGGGCATCTATGAAAACCTGATCACTTACCTGCTGCTGCTGGGCACACTGATCCCGCCCATTGGGGGCATCATCATGACCGACTTTTGGCTGCGCCACCGGGGTCAGTTTCCTTCGCTGGATACTCCCCTGCCTGCGTTCAACTGGGCTGGCGTGATTTCGTACATCGCTGCTGCCCTGATTGCCTACTTTACGGGCACTGCGGGCATCGGCATCGGCCCGCTAAATGGGATTATTGCGGCGGCGATTCTCTACGCGGTGCTGACCAAGGTGATTCCTCAGCCCATCCGGGTAACGGAGATGTAGTTTTTTCCCCAAGAGTTTCTTCCCCAAGTGGGAGACGGTTAGCAGCGGGCGATCGCCCCCACCCCGCCCGTCCAACACTCTAGTCAAAGCGCCGCAGGGTATCTCTTGTGGCGCTTTTTAGGCTTATTAAACTCCATCCAATGTTTAAACTTCCTTAAAGGAATGCCGGAGTATGGACATAACTAGTTGCTAAAATTAACAAATATCTAGGAAAAAGGATTGAGTGCATGCGCTACACCACAGAAGACGGCGGTCGCCTGAACAACTTCGCAGTTGAGCCGAAAATGTATACCGCTGAGCCACCCAGCAAAAAACAGCAGACGATTTATCTCATTGCTGGTATTGGCGCACTGGCGCTAGTTGGCGGCCTCGTGGCGATCGCCGTCTCTGTGTCCTAGCCCGTCTTTTGGCACACCCTGAACCGATCAAAAAGCCGAGCGCCCCAGGCTAAGCTCTGTAGGACTCGGCTTTTTAATGTGCTTTTTTAATGTCAGGATCTACGCACTTGCGATAAGTTTTCTGGGTTTTGGACGATTTCTCGCGGGCTGCGCCCGCGAGAAATCGTCCAACTGCGTAAGTTCTAAATGTGCTTTTCCAGACGAAACCCTGCGCTCTGCTATGCTGTCGCCAGTTCTCGCCGCAAAAAGCTCAGCGTCTTATCCCAGGCATCAGCGGCAGCATCGGGTTGATAGACCTCCGGGCGGGTGTCGTTGAAAAAGGCATGGTCGGCTCCGGTATAGGTGTGGGTTTCGATGGAGCCACCCGCCTGTTGAATGGCTGCCTCTAGCGATCGCACCACCTCTGGAGTCACAAACCCGTCGTTTTCCCCAAAAATGCCCAGCACGGGCGCACGCAGCTTCGAGAAATCGGGCTGCACGTTGGGATGGATGCCGTAGAAATCCACCACTGCACCCACGCGCTGGCTCAGGGTCGCCGCCAGCAGCGCCAACTGGCCGCCCATGCAAAAGCCCACCACGCCCAAGCGATCGCCCGTGACTGCCGGGTGACTCTGCAAATATTGGAGGGTTTCTTCGAGCTTACGAGCCGTTTGCTCAATGTTGAGCGCCATAAACAGCCGCCCCGCCTCGTCGGGTGAGGTGGTCGTTTCGCCGTCGTACAGATCGGGGGCGATCGCCACAAATCCCGCTTCGGCGAAGCGATCCGTCACCGTTTTGATATGGGGAACCAATCCCCACCACTCTTGCAGCACCACCACTCCCGGCCCAGCGCCACCCGGCGGCAGTGCCAGATATCCTCGATTCGCAATTTCTGTTCCCATGACCTGTGCCAGCTAAAAATCAAGTCGCCATTCAAGAAACCTCACCCAGTAAAGCGTCGAAATGTCCTGCTCCGCAAGAGTTCGCGCGAACAGTTAGCTGAAAATCAATCCCTGAGCCACCCTGCAAAAGGTTAAAATATTTAGTAATTTGGTGTATGCTGCATTGCACAAGGCGTGCGGGCTGCATTTATGGCGTGTCCTCCCCTGACAATTCTTAGCCATGCCTAAGCTGTGAACTGTGCTAGAAGGCTATTCTGGCGATCGCCCCCAAAGTCACTCTACCCTGCACTCAGCTCACGACTGCCTTCCTCAAACTCCAGCCAGCCTACTTGAAACACAGCGCTACCGACGTTCCGCTTGCTTGCCCGATCCCATCCGTTGTGATGTAGCCGATATGGAGGCCCTATCCACTCCACCCGACCGCGCCGAACCGTCTCTGCAACTGCTGTTGTTTGTAGACAAGCGCCCTAGCTCCGTCGAAAAGATTCGGCAGATTCGCAGTCGCCTCAAAGAGCTAGCGGCAGACTATCCATTCGACCTGCAAGTGGTAGATGTGGGGGAGCAGCCGCACCTGGCCGAGCATTTTCGCCTGATTGCCACGCCGGCCATTATCAAAATTTACCCAGAGCCGCGCCAAACCCTGGCCGGCAGCAACCTGATCGCCCAAATCGATAGCTGGTGGTCGCGCTGGAAACAGTCTGCCCAGGAAAACCGGATCAGCCTTGGTTCCACGCCGCCCTTGCCAATGGCGATAGAGTCGCTGCAAGTTCCCAATTCCATCACCTATTCGGCTGAGCTAATTCGCCTGTCGGATGAGATTTTTCGGTTGAATCAGGAAAAAGAGGAACTTCAGGAACAGCTTCGATTCAAAGACCGACTCATAGCAATGCTGGCCCATGACCTGCGAAATCCCCTCACGGCGGTTTCCATTGCGCTGGAAACGCTGGAACTGGGCAGCAGTATGCGAGAAATCTACGCCGAGTCGCGGCTGACCCCAGAAACCATGAGTCAGCTTATCAAACATGCCCGCACGCAGGCGAAGACGATTGACCGTCTGATTACAGACACGCTCCACGCCGCCAACAGCACTGGCGGCAAGCTCAACGTGCAGCCTCGCAAGTTTGACCTGGGCAAGCTGTGCCTCAGTCTGGTAGATGATTTTCAGACCAAGCTGCAAATCAAGGCGCAGAGCATCTCTACGGATATCCCCAGCGATTTGCCTGCGGTGTATGCTGACCCCGATCGGGTGCGGCAAGTTTTGGTAAATCTGCTAGACAACGCCGTGAAATATACGCCCAATGGCAGTCATATCCAAGTTTCGGCTTTGCATCGCACGACGCAAAAGGTGCAGGTGAGCATCTGCGACGATGGGCCAGGTATCCCGGCTGAAAATCGCGATCGCATCTTTGAAGACAGCTATCGGCTGGAGCGAGATACCACGCAAGACGGCTATGGGATTGGGCTAGCGGTTTGTCAGCGCATCGTGCGGGCGCACTATGGGCAAATTTGGGTCGATTCAGAACTGGGAGCCGGAAGCTGCTTCCACTTTACGCTCCCAGTCTATCGACCCTAAGGGGCGGGCAAACGGGCGATCGCCCCTGCTCTACATTGCGCCCACGCCAAACAACACGGCGCGGACGGTTTTCAGAATCAGCGACAGGTCGTAGAGCGGGTGCCAGAGCGCCTGATATCGCAGGTCGAGCTTGACAATTTCCTCAAAATCATCAATTTTTGACCGTCCGCTCACCTGCCACTCGCCCGTAATCCCAGGCTTCACATTCAGTCGCAGCCAGTGATGGTCGGCGTAGTTGGCGACCTCATCCAGAGTGGGCGGGCGAGTGCCTACCAAGCTCATCTCGCCTTTGAGGACGTTGAGAAACTGAGGAAACTCGTCGATGCTCGTTTTTCTGAGAAACCAGCCGACGCGAGTTATCCGCGGGTCGCGGCCACGCTTGAAATTAAAAGGCTTTCCCTGTGCCGCATCGGAGGGAGTATCCGGCTGCTCCTGCATCCGATCAGCCCCCTGAACCATCGTGCGGAATTTGTAAATCGTAAAGCAGCGTCCTAATAGGCCACAGCGCTGCTGACTGTAGAAGATGGGGCCGGGGCTATCGAGCCGGATGGCGATCGCCACGGGCACAAAGATAATTGCTAAGACCAGTAGCCCAACTAGGCTGCCAAGAATATCGAGCGATCGCTTGAACCAGTGATTTACAGAGGGGTGGGGCAGGCGATCAGGTGTTTGTACGTGCAGAGCGGGCGCTATTGAAACGGAGCTAAGTGAGTCTTGGAGCGAATCTGGAGATGCATAGCGAGACATTAGTAGTAACCCTTTTTGAAGTAACAACCCTGTTGCAGGATGACCGCATAAATACGTAAAAACCCTTTCGTGCAGGAATATATAGCAAGCGCTTATGGATCAAAGGTTCAGCAGAAACGTCTTCACGGAATCTTTGCAGAAGCCCGAAAGTAGCCCATGTTTTTAAAGTCTTCGTGAAGCTTTTTATGAACGCTCCATCAAGCGATTAAGACGAAATGTTAAGCAATGGTGTGCTTGGTAGAAACAGGCTGCCTTGATCTGGCGCTCTGGATCACGCATCCGAGTTACGCATCCTGCCATAGGCCAACTCGCTCGCCCCCGCACGGAAACAGTCAGCAGCGTTCATGTTTCCAATTTATTCAGTTCATGCTTCCACCTTATTCATCAGGTGAGGCAATGTCCTGAGGCAATGTCCTGAGGCAATGTCCTGAGGCTATATGCAGAAACAGCGAACGACTGGGCAAGACAGTGAATGGGCGATCGCCCCAATCTTGCGCCCCAATCTTGCGCCCCAATCTCTCGCCCCAATCTCTCGCCCCAATCTCCTGGGCAATCCCTGCAAACGGCATCACAGATTATTAAACTGTGTGACAAGATGTTCCCGATGCTCCCGATTTAGCCGAAAGTGATGGACAGTAGCACGCTTATTGGCGTGTCGTTTGTTATTAGGAGTGTTACAAAATGGCTTTGTCAGATACTCAAATTCTTACAGCGCTGGTGATTGCTCTGCTGCCTGCGGTGCTGGCATTTCGGCTTTCGACCGAGCTGTATAAGTAAGTCATCAGTCTGTTGGGGCTGAGTCTCTGCTGGGCACTGCTGCGCGGCGACTCAGCCCTCTCAGGTTTCACTCAAACCTCTCACCCAAGCCTGCCCGGATCTCAGACTTGCAGATTTCTGGCTTAATAGTCAGGCTTAATATAGATCGCCTATAGATCGCCTAGATTCAGATCGCCTAGATCGCCAAGTTTGGGTCGCCAAATTTAGGTCGCCAGATTTAAATTGCCAAATTTAGGTCTTAAGTTTTGGCGCGAGAGGTGCCAGAGCTTCGCATAGCGATTATATTGGGGTAGATTCCGGGCTACCGGTCAAATCGCCCCGTTTTTTTATATGAACTGCTAGCATGAATGCGATTCAACCCTCCCGCCCGCCGCTTTACCCTGTCGAGCCAGTTCGCAAGCAGGCTCCCCGCCCAAGACGCAGGCTCCGGCAGCGGCGCAATCCCCATCAGTCGGTTGCGGTTGAAGCCAGCCTTCGGTTAGCCGTGAATGTCGTGGTAGGGATGGTGGCGATCGCCTCAATTGTCCGGCTGCTGCCCCAAAACATCAGCCAACAGCACAAACTCAACAAGCTCCAGTCAGACGTGACGGCACTAGAGCAGCGCGTGGATCGACTCCAGGAAACCTTTGCCCGCCAGTTTGATGCAGGGCAAGCCCGCAGCGTCATGCAGGAAGAGACCGGCCGCATTGGCATTGGCCAACGTCCGGTCGTCTGGGTAAAGCCCGCTCCAGACGCGGCGATCGCCCCTACCCCTGCTGCCGATCCTGCAAACGTCGCAAACCCAGCCAACCCTGTTTTGCCCGTCACGCCGCCAGACACAACACCCGTTTCCCCGCCTGCGCCCAGCCAGCCAGACGCTTCTCCGACCAATGTGGTGTCTGATCCTGCACCCGCTCAGGCTCCGGTCGCTGTCCCGAGTCAGGCATCGGTCGCCCCTCCGGGGTGGTAGCCCTTGGAATCGGCTAGAGGGCGATCGCGCTGCCACGAGGGGAGCCAAGTTCAAGGGCTGTTTAAGGGTGCTAGTTTTTACGGAGATTATCAATCCGGGTTACGCTGAATCCCTGCGTCTACCGATTTGCCCGGAGTTAGATGTCGATTTGGGTTGATTATGATGGGTTAGGTACAGCTTCAGCCGCCTAACAGGTCACCCCTGCTCTCTTTGGAATGGTGCCCCTGGATCATGTCGATTCAAAAATTCCCCCTAGCCACGCTCCTCAAAATCAGGCGATACATGCAGACGACCCTGGCGTTGCCTGATGCCGAGCAGCAGGCAAAGGTGGTAGAAACGCTAGACGACTTGCCAGAGCCGGAATCCATCGATGACCTGAGCGGGCTATTTTCTTCGGGAACGCCCATCGTCACAACCCTTTCGCCGATTCTGCAAGAACAGTGGTTTATCAGCACGGTAAACCCTGCTGCCCCGCTGATCAAAATGCCGGGGCTGTGGCTAAAGCCGGGGTTTCGCCTGGTGAGCTATTTGTATCGCTCAGCAGAGGGCAGTGGGGTTGGGGTGGTGTGGGCTGTGCCAGAAGAATTTGGCACCACAGCCCAGCTTGAAAAGGCCGTGAAAGAGAAACACAACATTGCTCAAGTCCCCCGGCCAGAAGGAGCGCTCGGCCACGTCATGGAAGCCATCGAGGGCGATCGCTCGGCGGCTTCGTTTGTGCTGGCATCGATCTTGCGACGAGAGCTTCAGGAATTGGGCGTGTTGGGCGATCGCCGCAACTGGGCCTATCACCATCTCATCGAGGGCATCCCTGCCAAATATAACTGGCAGTGGCGAACCGAGATCCCCAAAGACCTGTCGCCCAAGGTGCGCCTCTATCCCGATGGACACGCAGCCGTGGAGCTATTCTCCTGCCGGGTTTCTGGAGCCAAGACGCTGTATCGCCACCTCGACCGCTATCCGCCCAATTCCTACAAGCCCGACAGCCTGGATAAGATGCTGGCGGTAGAACAGATAGGCTAGCTTGCCGGATTCCCAAATTTCCAGAGTCACCTGGGATCAATTGATCCTCAATTGATCTGATGATCTGCTCTGAATCTAATCAGCTAATCTTGTCAGCTAATCTTGCACATAGTCCTGCCCAGACAGCAGCGCCAGCTCCGCCCGCACAAACTCGCGCCCCAAATAGGCAGCGTGGTCAAGATAGCTGATGGGGCAAGGCTGCGCTTTTTCAAAGATTTCGATGCAGAGTTCCTTGGCGGTGCGTCCGCGAAAGGTTGCCGTGGGCGATCGCTTCAGGGAACCGTTACAAGGCAGCGGCTCCCCAGTTTCGGGATCGCAGGCTAGCCCCTTGTCATTGATGACGTTAGAAAAATGGTCTGCACAAATCAGCTTGGCATCCCGATCCACATAAATAATGAAGTAGCCCTGGGGATCTAGCTCAATGTAGCGATTGGATAGCTTGTCATCCAGAGCAGCGTATTCATTGCGGAGCGCGATCGCCTCAGGACGCAACTCTTGTTCGGCAGTTTGATTCATAACAAAGGTACAGGTTCTCGGAAGCTACGGATATTGAAGGGCGGCCCAACCCCTAATCTATCGCATCCCAGCAGAGTATCAGATGGGGCATGTAGGGCATGTAGATGCGATGATGCCATTAAAAGCGGGTGATGGGACTCGAACCCACGACATTCAGCTTGGGAAGCTGATAAAAATCTTCGTATATCAAGGTTTTTAAGACTTTTTGCGAATTTCTACACCCAATTTACACCCAAAAAGTTTTTTTCATCTTCCCTTCATGGAGAACTGAGGCGATCGCCGCCAAAAGCCGAATTTGCTGCCCCAAATCGGTCGCGCCCATTTTGAGTGCCGCCAGGATATCTTGCGAGACTTCGAGCGTAATTAGCTATTTGCCTACAACCACACCGACTTTTTTTGAGTGTAGCGTAGGCATGAAACTGCACCATCACGTCAATATCGCTGTCGGGACGGAAGTCTTCGCGCAAAACAGAGCCAAACAGCGCAAACTCGACGACCTGCCAGCGATCGCAAAATTCGACAATCTGCCCCATCGGCAGATCAATCATGAGAGATAGAGCAGGGGCGATCGCACAGTCACTCATTTGTTCATCTGCTAGAGGGTCATTCGAGTCCCTTAAAGCTGCTTGCTCTAAGTAAAGCAATTGAGACACCTGGCTCCTGAAGTGAGTTACTTGAAGAGTATTACTGAACCCAACTGATATCATAATCGGGGCAGTCACCGACAATAATCTTAATAAAAACAGCATTCTGATAACAGAACGGGGGCTGGCGAAAAGCGTTAAGTTTTTCCTTGTCTACTATTCCTTCACTATCCCGATTTGTTGATTTCTTGATCTCTATAACCAGAAGATTACTTTCGTTATTTCCTCTTTTGTGAATAATTATGTCAGGGAAAACTGTTGTTGCATCTGTGTCATCATATCTGGGCGATCCAGCAATTTCTTTTAGTTTTCGAATTAGTTTCTTGGTATCCCCTTGATTCCGATTATATTCACAGTCTACGTTCCATCCGGCTGGCATATAAGCCTGGAGATACTCTGCGAGTTTGTGGGTAAGCGATCTTTCGTTTGCGTCTACATTAAACAGATATGAATCTTGACCTTTTAATTGTTCAAGCGCCTCTTCTAGAACTTTTCTGATATCAATTTCTTGCGTCTGCATTATCTCTTCTCTCACACAAATGAATTTAGACTTTCGCTATAGCTCCCAGACATGATCTGGACTTTTCAATGATTCCTTTACTTTAGCTAGATCTGCTAAGTCTTTGAATGGGCTTGCTTTTGCCAAATTTACGATTGAATCCAGAGTTAGTGCAAGCTGTTGATTATCACCATTAGCAATGGCTTGATCTACAAGCTGAAAAAGTGACTTGAAGTTCTGAGAGCGTTCATCAAAAGATTGCTCGAGATATCCAATGAGCAAGTCACGCTGAGCTTGAATTTCGGCAAGTCTGGTCTTCTCCCATGCCTCAATCTCTCGACGCTTAGTTGTTTCAGTTTCAATAATTCTCTTGTATTCAAGATATGCTTGAACAACCTGATTTAAGCAATCAGCAGACATGAAAAGAGTATTCGCACCTTGGGCAAGGTTTACGGGTAATTTCTCTTTCATAATTGCCGACTAGATATTACGATACTTAAATCTGATTTTCTTGAACTCCTGATTGATTTCTCCTTTCTCATCCAGTACAGGAGTTTTCAGAATTTCAACCAGAGCCTTGATTAGGAGAAGAACTTCCTGAAAGCTTTCAGCGTGTTCTTCAGGTTTAAAGTTTACCGTTTTCTTGAAAAATATTCCTTCGCGTACAAAAACCTTAGACTCAAGCGCATTCAAACTTTTTAGAGCGCGTTCATTTATTGAAACTACAAGACTCGATAGTTCTTGAATTCGGTTCTGTACTTGCTTGAGAAATGCTTGCAATGCACCAAGTTTTACAATTGCTTCGTTCGCTTCTGCGACATAACGCTGTGCTTCTGTCAGTGCTTTCTCGCCTTATCCACGTAGAATGAAGCCACCAATCATCAAAGCCGGGCCTATGGTAATTCCACCTAAAATCATGCTGCCAAGCGCCATACCTCCTCCGCCTGTTGCCAGAGAACCGCCGCCCAGCCAAGCTAAAGTAGCATTCCAAGCAGCAGCACCACTAAGCCCGCTAATTGCAGTACCTGTACTGGCTGTGCCAAATAGACCTACAAGGGTAATTGTGCCTTGCCCGGCTGCATAGGCAGCACCCGCAGCCTGAAGTCCGCCTGTGGCGAAACGCTTTGCTTCAAGCGCTGCGGTTTTGTACTCCTTAAACTGCTCCGGTGAAAAACCCTCTAACCCCTCCAGGAATTTCATGTCGCTTTGTGAAACTTGCTGTCCGATGCGTTCAATAAAGTCAACAAAACGCTGAACAGTTTCCAGATGTACCTGAATTTGAAGTTGAGCATACTCTTCCGCAAGAGCTTGTGTTCCTAAAGCCTTTTCCTCAGTAAGTTGCTTTGCTTCTTCATAGCGAGCTTGGGCCTCTTCAGCTTTTTTTTGAGCTTCTCGAATTTTTGCTACTCCTTTAGCTCCTGCAAAAGCTCCTGTTCCTCCTGCAATTAATGCCGCAGCGCCAAGAATGATAGGAACAACAAAAATCATAAGTAAGCTCCTACGCAAATGTATCCTCAAAGTTTAGGGTGCCCAGCTTATCAGACTTAGCTAACGCTCAAGGAATATCACATTATTCAGTTTCTAGTAGAAAATAAGTACAAATACTACGAATCAGCCATACTGCCCATACCAATCCTTCGCGTGTTGGCGGATGGCTTGGAGTTCTTCGGGGGGCATTTTGTCGAGGTTGGCGAGGATGAGGTTGATGCGGCCCTGGGATTTTAGCTGGGCGCGGTGGCGATCGAGGAAATCCCAATAGAAAAAGTTGAAGGGGCAGGCGTTTTTGCCGGTGCGCTGTTTGGGGTCATAGCGACAGCTTTTGCAATAGTCACTCATTTTGTTGACGTAGTTGGCGGAGGCGGCGTAGGGCTTGGAGGCGAGGATGCCGCCATCGGCGAACAGACCCATGCCAATGACGTTCGTCTGCATCACCCAGTCGTAGGCATCGATAAAGGCGGCGTGGAACCAGTTTTCGACCTCTTGCGGCGAGAACCCGGCAATCAGCGAAAAGTTCGCCAGGATCATCAGCCGCTGGATGTGGTGGGCGTAGCCCGTGCGTTCGACTTGGCGGAGGGTTTGGCGGAGGCAGTTCATGTCGGTCTGGGTCGAGTCCCAAAAGAAGGCGGGCAGCGGTTGGGTGTGCTGAAACCAGTTGCGCTGGGCGTAGTCTGCCTCGACGTGGTGGTATAGCCCAAACATATACTCGCGCCAGCCGAGAACTTGCCGGATAAAGCCTTCGACACTGCTGAGGCTGAGGGCTTGCTCGTGGTAGGCGCGTTCGGCGGCGTGGATCACCTCCAGCGGGCGCAGCAGTCCCAGGTTCAGATAGGGCGACAGCAGCGAGTGCCACATCGTGTCTTCGCCCGTCACCATTGCGTCTTGGTAAGGGCCGAAGGTGGGCAGGCGCGTGGCGATGAAGTGGTCGAGGACTTGCAGCGCGTGCGATCGCCCCACGCCCCAGCGAAACGGCTCCAGTTCTCCGTAGGTAGGGCAGTCCAATTCCCGCACCTGCTGCATCACCTCACGGGTCATTGCGTCCGGCTCAAATTCCAGCGGTGCGGGCGGGTTCAGCTTGCCCTTGGGCGGCTTGCGGTTGTCTTTGTCAAAATTCCACGCGCCGCCGACGGGCTGCTTGCCCTCCATCAGCACGCCAAAGCGCTGCCGCCCTTCGCGATAGAAATATTCCAGCAGCAGATTTTTTCGACCCTTCGCCCAGGCGGCAAAGTCGCCATCTTGCCAGAGGAAATGGTTATTGGGCAGCAGAGTTAGCTTGCAAGGCAGATCGAGAGACTGGATGAGGTGCAGGAAGGGGCGATCGCCCGGTGTCATCACCCGCAGTTCCGTAATGCCGTTCGCCTCGATCCAGCGCACCAGCGGCGACTCGAAGTTTTCGGCGGTTTCGTAGGTGACGGGCCAGCCCGCCTCGCGCAGTTCTGCCGCAAAGTGGCGCATGGCAGACCACACCAGCACCAGCTTTTGCTTGTGATAGGGACGCAGCCGCACCCAGCCCAGCGACTCGATCAGGATGACGGGCGTGTTTTCCGCTTGCCCAGCACGGCTTTGCAGCGCCGCCTGCCCCTGCCAAAGCTGGTCGCCCAGCACCCAGATGCCAATGGTCATGGTTGGGAGAACGCCCTACGCATCCGACTGCTTGGGCTGAAATAGAAGCTGAATCCCCAGAGCGAGCAGCCCCACTGTGGCGATGCCAAACGTCACCAGCGCCAGACAGCTCATCCCCAGTACCAGCGTCCGCACGGCCGAGCCAATGCTCACTGCCAGGGAATTGCCCGCAGGCAGCGGCTTGGCAGCAAAGGTGCTGTGGATGGAAACGGTGAGGAAATAAAGCGCAGTGGCGATCGCCCCTGAAATAGCAGCCCCCGTCCAGCAGCGCAGGGGGGTCGGCGGTGTCTCATCTGCCACTAGGGGGAGAGGCTTCTTTTTAGCAGTGTCTTGAACAGGGTTAATCTCTGCCATGTCGCGAACCTCACTTGAGCCTTGCTAGTGATGATCTTACAGGATGGAACGAGAAGGGGAGGATGGGAATTTAGACTTGCGTCCTGGCATCCTCCTCCCCTCCTCGCATCCCGTCATCGGCTCTAAAGTTCTGGCATCGTCCGTAGCACGGTCTTCGGCTGAGGGAGCTTCTCATCCAGGGCAGGGGCACACGCCCAGAAAGTCGTCACCGACTGGCGCATCCGCTCAACGCATTCCCTGGCCTTCTTGGCGTGGATATCGTCAGGATAGGCATAGGGATAGCTGGCGTGGTGGGTTGTCAGAGTTTCGTAGTCGAACTTTTTCGTAGAAAAGGCGACTGCTTCGAGCTGCGTTAGCCGTTCTTCCAATAGCCCCATCAGCACCCGGAACCGCACCCACTGATGATCCTCAAACTTAAACTCCCCAATGAGCTTATCGCCTGCGGTTTTGCCCTTGTTCATCACACCCTCAATCGTGGCCTTGTCCATCGCCAGGTTGAGGCCGCCTTCGTCGTGGGCCAGGCGCACTTGGGCAATTCGTTCGCGATAGCCGGGTAGCCCGGCCAGGCTGGTGTCGCGATAGTTTTGTGCGGTCTGGAACATTTGCCACGCAAAGGCCAGCAGGTTCGACTGCAAATCGACCCATTCGGGAGCCTGACGATCGTTGGGGCGCGGCAGAAACACGTCCTGATTCAGCACACGGCCGCTTTCCTGCGATCGCTCTTCTTGCAAATTGGGCGAGTTGGGCGTGACGCTCAGATAATCCGGATTGATCGTGCGCGTTGCGCCCGTGCCAAATCCAGGTCTGTCTTGCAGCGCATCTTCCGACACCGACCCCAGGTTGATGCCAAAGGTTGGGCGCGTGGGCAGCCACGAGTCAAAAAAGTGAATCGGGAAGTTGCTGCAAATGCCGCCATCGCTGAACCAGTTTTGCTGCAAATCTTTGGAATTTTTCGTCAGGTCTACTCTGATCACATCGCCCGGCTGGTGGCGATTGAGGCACGACTGGGACACCGTGTAGAGCGGCACCGCGCTAATCAGCACCGGAAAGCTAAGGCTCATTCGCGTTGCCACCACCACAGGCAGATCGTCGGGATCGGGCAGAAAGTAATAGCCCTTTGGCAGGTCATACTGCGGCCGATGCCCCGCCTTTTCGACCAGATGCTTGACCACATTGCTGGGAAACAGCTTGCTAAATTCTTCCACCTTAAAAATAAAGCGATGGTCGGGTTCAAAGGGCAGCGTGTAGGGGCGATTGTGGCTGAGATTGGAGGTGACCACGCGCAGGTCGATATTGTACTTACCGTTGTCGCAGTCGGGCAGATCCCCGTTTGGCAAGGGCTTCTTTCGCAGGTCGCCAAAGGTGAGCGGTCGCCCGGTTGGATCTAGCCCTGCCAGGTTGTTGATGTTGACGCTGAGCCAGTCCGTCAGCGCAATGGGGTTGGGGTCTGGCCCATTTGCTTCAGGCAGGTGTCCGGTGCAAATGCCAAACAGATTGGTGGGCAGCATTTTGAACAGCGCTGTGTACAAATCCACCGCGCCCGCCGCCAGCGTGCCCACCCCCAGCAGCCGATCCAGCCCGATGAATATCACCGCCAGCACGCCCACCCCCAGCAGGTAGTCGCCCAGCGCCACCGAGTTGCCCGTCAGCCAGCCTGCAATGCCAAAGGCGATCGCCGCCAGAGTTCCCAGCACCAGCGCCAGCACCGCGCTACCCAGCAGTCCCCAGAGGGTTCCCTTGCGGGCGCTGGCGGGGCTGGTGCGGCGGGTGATGTCGAGCAATTCCTGTATCCGCTGGAGCCAGGATTTTTTGGGTTTCGAGCCTTGGGCGCTGGCGGCTCTGCCCGATTTGCCTGTTTTGGGGTCGGGCGTGATGCCCAAAATCGCCATCAGCGCGTCCATCAGCGGCTTCAGCGTCGGTTCTGGCTGAAACAGGCTAAGCAAGAATCCTTCCTGGCAAAGCTGTTGACTGAGCGTGTCGAGTCGGTCAAATCCGCTGGGCTGTCCGTCCCAGGCTGCTTCCCGACCAAACTCGGCGGCGGCCGTCACCGCAGCGGCGATCGCCCCAGCGGAGGTTCCTCCCACGCTGCGAAAGCGATACTTCCCCTCGCCGGCCAGTTTGCAAATTGCAGGTGGATAGACAATACCACTGGTGATGCCGCCTTTCATCACCAGGTCACATTCCTGCTCTGGCGTGAGATAGCGGGTTTCGGGCGCTTCGGATGCAGCCGACGGTTGGGCTTGGGACATGGATCAACTCCTTAGAGGGGGCATGGAGAGCGCCAGACAGCGCTGTTCCTTCATACCCATCCAATACCCCAAATTTCGGATTACGGTGCTAAATGGATACCTTTCGCAATCAACTGGCCCACCCAAATTTCCAAGTCTGGGTCGGGCTGCTGTTCGCGCAGGGCCGCCGTCAGCGCTTCGGCCCGCGCCTGGGAATGGGTCAGCCCAAACACCGTTGATCCCGACCCCGACATCAGCGCCCCCGCCGCCCCCAGATCGAGCAACTGCTGTTTTAGCGCCGCCACCTTGGGATAGTCGGGAAAAACCACACGCTCGAAATCGTTGTAGAGCAGTTCGGGAATTTTGGAGCCGTCGCGCTGGGCGATCGCCCCCACCATTGGCCCGGCGTGAACCCGCTCTAGCCGCTGCTGGAGCGAGTCGGTATCGCGGGCATAGGTTCCTTCAAACCGCTGGCGATAGGTTTTGTAGGCCCAGGCGGTGGAAATCGGCAGGCTGCGATATTTTGCCAGCACCACCCAGAGATAATCCACACTGGGCAACGGGTCTAGCTGTTCGCCCCGGCCCGTGGCGATCGCCGTTCCGCCGCCAATGCAAAAGGCCACATCCGACCCCAACTCGGTCGCCAGTTCTTGCAGTTCCATCCGGGTCAGACCCAGCCCCCACATCAGATCCAGCCCCACCAGCACCGCCGCCGCATTGGTCGAGCCGCCGGCCAGCCCCGCGCCCACAGGAATCCGCTTATGCAGCGTCATATCCACCCCGCCAAACTGGGCGTAGGCCTTGGGAAACCGCTGCGCCATTAGCACCGCCGCCTTGTGCGCCAGATTGTTCTCATCGGCGGGAACCTCCGGCGAGTCGCAACTGAGGCGAAACTGCTCGATGCCATTTGCCCGCAGATCCACCCGATCCGCCAGCGACACGCTCTGCATCACCATCGCCAGTTCGTGGTATCCATCGGGGCGATCGCCAATGATTTCCAGATAAAGATTGATTTTGGCTGGGGCAATTAGAGAATAAGAGTGCATTCTAGGGGTTGGGGGGTTCGGGATACCCCTGCTAAAGTGAACAAATGAACTAACCACTGATCCTGGCGGTTTATCCTGGCCATTTCAATAGTCATTTCAATGGCTATTGAAAGTCGATGGGCAGAACCCTCCGCAGATCCAGTAGGATGTGTTAGCGCCAGCGGAACGCATCAAAGCCTTGCGGGGCAGTGCGTTACGGCTATGCCCACCAGCACCTACAAGACTCATCTTCTCATCTCTAGCGCCGGGGGAATCGGCCTGGCTTCCGGTTCCCTGGCTTCCGTTCATCAGACCCGCCCTCGTTTCC
Organism: Thermoleptolyngbya oregonensis NK1-22; assembly: GCF_032705245.1. Classification (GTDB taxonomy): domain Bacteria; phylum Cyanobacteriota; class Cyanobacteriia; order Elainellales; family Elainellaceae; genus Thermoleptolyngbya; species Thermoleptolyngbya sichuanensis. The sequence goes on along the minus strand of NZ_CP053540.1, from coordinate 2,763,938 downwards.
CAGCAGTCCCGTACTTCCTCGCATTTCTCCCTTCGCGTTTCTCCGTTCGCATTTCTCCCTTCGCATTTCTCCACATTTCTCTTTTCCCGCCGCAGCCACCATGCAACTCCTCAGCCTCAGCCTGACCAATTTCAAATCCCACCGCGATCGCCATGTGGTGTTCCAACCGGGGACAAACGCGATTTGCGGAGAGAATGGGGCAGGCAAGACGAGCATTTTGGAGGCGATCGCCTGGACGCTGTTTGCCTATCAGGGGCCCTATCGCAAAGAGGATCTGATTCGCAACGGCGAAAAAAGTGCCCAGGCAAGAGTTGCCTTTGTCTCGCGGCAGGACGGGCGCACCTACGAAGTCGAGCGCTGCACCACCAAAGGCTACGTCATTTACGACCCGCAGCTTGGGCAAAAGCTCCCCTATCGCAACCTTGAGGCAGAGGTGATGCCCTGGCTGCGGCAACAGTTGGGCGTGGCGGGCGGCACGGATTTATCGCAACTGTTTGCCAACACCATCGGCGTGCCCCAGGGGACGTTTACCGCCGACTTTTTGAAGGCGACGGAAGACCGCAAGCGCGTCTTCGACAGCATCCTCAAAGTTGAGGAATACAAACAGGCAAACCAGAAAATGCTGTCGCTGGAAAAGTATGCCAAAAGCGAGGTCGAAGCCCTGGAGCGCGACATCGCCCGCTATGAAGAAGCGCTTCAGGATTTGGGGGCGACCCAGCAGCGCCAGCAGACGGTGACCCAGGCGATCGCCACGGCCGAGGCCACGCTGACCCAGCTAGAAGCAGACCTCGCAACCCTGCAAGCCGAGAAGGAGGCGCTGGCGGCCCTGGCGAACCAGGTGCAGCAGGCAGAACTGCGGCTGCAAACGCTGACCACGCAGATTGCAGCCCAGCAGCAGACCAACCAGGTGCTAGAAACCTCGGTGCAAAAGGCGGAGGCTGCCCTGGCGCAGTGCGAGGCCCATCGAGCCAGCTATGCGGCCTATCTCCAAGCAGAGGCGACGCTGAAGCAGTTGAACGAGCAGCTTAAACAGCGATCGCCCTTGGTCAAACAGCGTGATGCCCAGCAGAAAGCCCTGGCCGCCGGCCAAGCCGAACTCACCCGCCTGAGCCTGCAACTGGAAGCCCTGGCGCAAGCACAGCAGCAGTTGCAAGCCCTCCAGCCGGGAATCGCGCAGCAGGCAGAACTGGAAGCGCAGCAGGCCGCAGTCGCGGAGTCGCTGAACCAGCTTCAGGCTATGCGGGTAGAGGAGCGATCGCTCTTATCCCAACAGGGAAAGCTGCAAGAAAACCTGGCGGACCTTGCCCAAGACCTTCAGCGACTGCAAGCGTTGGCCGAGAACTTGGCGGATGTATCCAGCCTGGAGCAGCAGCGCGATCGCCTGCAAACCCAACTCAGCCGTATCGAGGCGGCCCGCCAGTTTGAGGGCGAATTGCAAACCCTGCTGACCGGGGCAGAGCAGCAGCGCGATCGCCATCGGGCACAAGCCGCAGCCGCCCTAGACACCTTACGCCAGATGCAGGCGGGAATGCCCCTGCTGGCAACCGATGCCGTAGATGCCGTGCTGCAAGCGCTCCAAGAGGGTATTGACCTGAATTCGGAACTGCTGAGCAACATTCGAGCCATTCTGACCGATCTGGCCGCACAGACCGATGCAGAGGCAATTCGCAAACAGATTCAGCAGACGAAAAAGGCGATCGACGCGGCCTATCGCCAGCGGGCGGAAGTGGACAATTTACCTGCCCAGCAAGCGCAGCAGCAGCAGCTCCAGGGCGAGTTGCAGCAGGCTCAGTCGCGGCTCCAGCAGCTTCAGCAGGCCCTCCAGGCAGAACCAGCGACCAAAGAACGGCGATCGCATCTGATCCAAGCCCTCAGCGACCTGGGCGATCCACGGGGGCGCAGCCAGCTTTTGCAGCAAGACCTGGCCCAGCAGCCGACGCTCCAGGCGCAGTACGAGCGGCTGAAAAGCTCACAGGCAGACGCAGCAGCGGCGATCGCCCAACTGGAGGCCCAGCTTGCCCAGTTTGCCGAGTTGGAAACCCAGATAGACACGCAAACCGCAATTCGCCAGCAGCACCAGGCAGGCTACCAGCTTTTTCTGCAAGCGCAAGCCACGGCGGAACCATTGCCCAGCCTACAACAGCAGCTTCAGGCGGCGATCGCCCAGGTGGCGACCCTGGAAGCCGAACGGGCCCAGGTGCAGGCCGAACTGGACGCACTACAACAGCGCTATGACCCGCAGCGCTGGCATCAGGTCGAAGCCGACTACAGCGCCAAACGCAGCCAGGCAGACCAGATCAGCGGTGGCTTGCCGCCCCAGCGACAGCTTTTGGCAGAGCTAGACCGCAAGCTGGCAGAACTAGGGGCGATCGCCGCTCAGCGCGACCAGGCCCAGCACGACCTGAAGCAGCGCAAGCAAAACCATAAGTTCGTCGTCTTTGCCCGCAAAACCTACAAAGATGCGGGCCCCCGCATCACCGCCCGCTATGTGCAGCAGGTGTCTCAGGAGGGCGATCGCCTGTTTCGAGAGCTAATGAACCGCCCCAACCTGTCGCTAGAGTGGACGGCGGAATACGAGATTCTGGTGCGCGAGGGAGGCTACACCCGCCGCTTTATCAATCTTTCGGGGGGCGAGCAGATGTGCGCGGCGCTGGCAGTGCGGCTGGCCCTGCTGCGCGTGGTGGCAGATCTAGACGTGGCCTTCTTCGACGAGCCAACGACCAATATGGATCGCCCCCGCCGCGAGAGTCTGGCTGAGGCGATCGCCAATCTCAAGTCCTTCCGCCAACTTTTCGTCATCAGCCACGATGACACCTTTGAGAAAGTCACCGAAAACGTGATTCAAATTACCCGCGAGGGTTAAACAACTCCTCTTGAGAGCGGCTTCTGAACAACCGAGCCGGCACCCACCACAGATAAACCATCATGCCTGCCAGCTCGATTAGGGGCTGAATCACCACAATTGTGACGACCACCGACCAATCCTCAGACAGCGCCAGGGCAAACGGCAGCACCACAAAAGAATTGCGAGTCCCGATGCTAAATGCCAGCGTGCGGCTGGCGGTTCTCTCCAATTGCAGCCATCGCGCCAGCCCCACGGCAAAATATCCCGCCAAGATGAGATACACCACAAAAATGAGGATGACCGGCCCCAAAGACCGAATCTCCGCCCACTCCAGACTCCCCACCTGGGAGGCAGCAATCAGCCAGAGAACCAAGGTTAACAACGGGATGGGCAGCCAGCCCGCCAGCCTTAGCCAGCGTTGCCCAACGGCGTGCCGTTTTGCCCAGGTTTCCGTCAGCGCAGCCAGCCCCATCGGCAGCAAAATCAGTTTGACAAACGTGTCTAGGAAGTCGGCTGGATGAATCGCACTGCGGATCAGGCTCCCGGTGAACAAGGACAGATACACGGGCAGCAGCAGGCTTTGGAGCAGCAGCAAAACTGGCGTTGCCGCAATGGCCAAGTTAAGATTGCCTTTTCCCAAATAAGTAAACGTCAGGAACCAGTCGGTGCAAGGAACCAGCAGCACCAGCAGCACACCAAACTGGAGCTTGGGATCGCTCAGCAAGAGGTGGGTGAGAAACCAGACCACCCCAGGCACAAGCACGAAATTTGCAGCAATCAGCGCCAGCATAAACCGCCGACTTCGGAAGACCTCTCGTAACTGCGTTAGCGGCACCTGACAAAAGGTGGTGTACAGCAGAACTCCCAGAACCAGGTTAATCAGCATTTCTAGACCCTGGGCCCGCTCAGCATTCTGCCAGCCCCAGACTCCTCCGCTGATTAGGGCAAGCAGGTAGAACCAGATTTGATATCGCTCCAGCGTTAATTTAGTCATTTCGTCACTTGCATTTCGCCACTTGCATTCCGTCACTTGCATTCCGTCACTTGCATTCCGCCACTTGGCAACTTTTTGGGGACGGGCTGCGTCTAGCCGATTGGGCATTCTAGATGTCACGGGCCTTCGGCGGGCCGATGGGGTGCAGTACCACAAACGGGCGATTCCCGTGGGGATCGCTTCGCGAATCGCCCCTCACCCACCGTTGGAAATGGCTTCGTTGGGCTTTATGCGATTCTGTCGCAAGGCCACGCGAACAGCGCTATTCTGGATCTAGAAGCAGGGACAGACTACCACACGTTTTATCAAGCGGTTTGCTCCGCACGACGGCTGGCTAAATTGGGCCACCCCAGGCATTGCAGCGCAACCTCTGGCGCGTCGTTGGGCAACACCGCACGAGCTATCTCGCGATGGGCTTTTTTGCGGGTGCGTTCGCCCCAGGTGTGGATAACACGAGTCTCCTGGCTTCTGGGACTTTGGCTAGCGATCGCCCCACATCAGATGGAAAGCCCCTATCCATCACACATTAGGGAAGCGCTACAGCCGTGACTCAGGAGTTTCATCTTTCCGTAACCCCTGTGGGCAATGACGAGTATCTGGTGCGAACCGAGCGGGTTGCGCCGGGTGTGCCGCTGGCGGAGGAGCAACTCCGCTGGACAGTAGAGGAATGGCTGGCGCTGGCGCGGCAGTTGATGGACGACCCGCTGCTGGGGCTGCTGCGGGGGCACGGATTTTATCGAGTGGGTGGGTTTGAGCTGCCGCGTCGATCTGAGTATGAGAACGAGCTGCCCGTCAGCCTCATCGAACTGGGCGAAACGCTGTATCACGCGCTGTTTCAGGGGACGCTGCGGAATAGCTGGATGATTGCACGGGGCATTGCCCAACACCAAGGCGAAATGCTGCGGCTGCGGCTGGGGCTGAAAGGGTCGCGCCTGCCCCGGCTGCCGTGGGAGGTGATGAACGGGGGCGATCGCGACAGTTTGGGCAATCTGCGCCATCCCATCGCCACGGGAACCGATGTCGTGTTCTCGCGCTTTCAGACGGGCATCCAGGTCATGGGGGGGCGATCGCTCCGTCCCCTCAGCCCTACGCAGCCCGTCCGCATCCTCATGGTGGTCGCCACGCCCACCGATCAGGAGCGGCTAGAGCTAATGCGCGAAGCCATGCATTTGCAAGAAGAACTGCGGCGACCCGCCGGGCCAGGTTTGGAGGGACTGGGCACGCATCCCCAGCTAGAACTGACTGTGCTGGAGCAGCCCGGCCGCGAAGAACTGACCCACGCCCTAGAGCAGGGGCATTTCCATATCCTGCACTACGCAGGCCACAGCAATCTGGGCGCATCCGGCGGCAATCTGTACCTGGTCAACTCGCGCACGGGACTCACGGAAACCCTCAGCGGCGACGATCTGGCCGGGCTGCTGGTGAATAACGACATTCGCCTGGTGGTGTTCAACTCCTGCCGGGGCGCACACACCGCCGTTCCCGCTGCTGGATCGTCTGCCGAAGCCCAGCCTGCCCAAGACACGCGCAACCTAGCCGAAGCGCTGGTCAGCCGGGGCATTCCCGCTGTGCTGGCGATGGCCGAAAAGATTCCCGACGACGTAGCGCTGACGCTGACCCGCCTGTTTTATCGCAACCTGCGGCGGGGCTTCCCCATCGACCTCAGCCTCAGTCGGGCGCGGCAGGGACTGATCTCGTCCTACACGTCCAACCAACTGTATTGGGCGCTGCCCGTGCTGTACCTACATCCTGCGTTTGACGGATACCTGGTGTCGGGCGATAGCCACCATATCAATCCCGCCGATCGGTTGCAGCAGTTTCCCCCCTCCTATGACCTGCCGCTGCTGGCCGGGGAGGAGCCGTCCTTGGTGCTGTCGCCGTCGAGACTGCTAGAGCCAGATTTGGAGCCAGATTTGGAGCCAGATGAGGATTTTGAACTCATTTCGCGGGCGGTGCTGCTCGATCACGACTGGGCCTCGCCAGGGCTGGAGTTCGACAATCCGTTTCATTTCGATGCGCCCGTCGCCACCGAAAACCCGTTTGATTTTGACTTTGCCAGCAGTGGCAGCCTGGTAGAGGTGCAGCCCACCAGCAGCGAACGGGTAGACGAGGCAGCAGAGTCCAGACTCGCCCAGTGGCCGATTCATCATCCGGGTGCTGGCTTATTTACCCTCGGACGGTATGACCAAGAGCCGTCTGCTCCAGCAGAGGGACTGGGTACGGCGGATCAACCAGCAGCAGAGGGGCGATTCGCAAAGCGATCCCTAGGGGAATCGCCCGTGGAACTTCCTGGTGGCTACCTGGGTCGGCTGCTGGCACAGCACGCAGATCCGTCAGACCACAGCACCGCCCCAACCTCCCTCAGTCTGTCTTCTGCCCCCGCTCCTCAGCAGACCGAAACGGCGAATGCCGCCAATGCCGCAGACCTGTTGCAGCAGCTAACCCCCCGCCCCGTTGACCTGATGAACGTGGCCACCGACGCGACTCAGGATGCCCGCCCGGTGGATGCACCCGTGTCTCCGGCAGCGACCTATCGGTGGCTGGCTAGCCATGCGCCTGCTACCTCCCCGGACTCTTCAGAAGCGGCTGCGCCACCGCAGGATTCCCAGCCAAATTCCCAGCCAAATTCCCAGCCAGAATCTCAGCAGCAGACGGCTACACCCCAGGATTCTCACCGAGCGATTACGCCTGTAGACACGATTCCCACGGCCGACCGCATTCCGGCGCTGCGGGACAGCCGGGCAGCCCATCCCGCCCGCAAACCTGGCCGACTGCAAAAGCAGCACATCCTGCTGCCGCTGGCGGGTGCAGGCGCAATGGCGATCGCCCTCTCCTCGTTTCATTACACAATGGGACTGCTCCGCCGCGAGCCATCACCCGCTGATTTGCTGCCGCCGATGGACAGCACCTACACGCCTAGCGTGCCGCCGATGCCTGTTGGCACGACTGAAACCAGCCAGCTTGCGGGCGCGGCTATCTTGAACCTGAAGCGCGAAAATCTGCCCGAAGCGGAAAAGGCGATCGCCCAACTGCTGGATCAAAATGCGCTGCTGGATGCCAAAGTCGCCCTCGACGCAGTGCCCTCCGAATGGCGCAATGCCAGCTATCCCGAACTGATGTTTTTGATGGGGCGACTGGGATGGCAATGGCAGCAGCAGGAGGGAAATATCTACAGCGTGGACGACGTGCAGCGGTTTTGGAAACTGGCGGCCGAGGGACGGCCCGATGCCGCCGCCTACTGGAATGCGCTGGGCTTTGCCCACTATGCCAAGGGTGAGTCTGTAGACGCGGCGCGAGTCTGGTGTCGGGCGGCGGCACTGATGCTGGCACAGCCGATTCCCGACTCGGTGGACGCAGCAGACGACCGCGCCGCTCTCAACTGTCCGCCGCCGATTCAGTCTGTCACCAATCCCGAAGCGCTGACCGCCTACGCTGGCGTGGCGCTGGCTTTGCAACAGGCAGCCCTCGATCCCAGGTTTTCTCAGGGTGCAACCGAGCTACTGAAACAGTCTGCCGCATACTATCAAATGGTAATGCTGAGCAATCCAGCCAGCTTCGATCAAACGGCGCTAGCAAAGAACTGGCTATGGACTCCGGCGACGCTAAAAGACTGGGCGGCGCTGGGCAGTCGGCGACCTTAGCTGCGGTGAGTCTGCCTCTGCGAGTCTGCAATCTGTAGACCCTGCAACCTGTGAGTCTGCAATCTCTGCAATCTACGAGTCTGCAACCTGTGAATCTGCATCTGTGAGTTTGCCATCTACGAGTCTGCAACCTGTGAATCTGCATCTGTGAGTCTGCATCTATGGGTTTGCCATCTGTGCGTCTACAATCTGTGCGTCTGCAACCTGTGGACTCTGCAACTTAGGGAGACTCTGCGGCTTAGGCATCGAGTGCGCTACCCCATCCTGCGAAAAACATTTTCCGAATCTCGCTCCCGCGACTAATATGGATAGTTATTTCGCCCTGTTGCATAATCGTCATCCTTTGGGTTCATGACTTCTGACTCCTCCCCCGTGTCTACGGTGTCGGCCCTGCCCCAGCCCCCCGCCGATGCCGCCCATCCCAATTCGCAGGTTCGCTTTAAGAGTGAAGGCGGCCGCCTGCTGTTGATGCTGCCGCCAGAAGGCGAGAGCGAGTTTGCCGTAAGCTGGGGCGACCTATGGCAGCAGCTCAAGCAGCGACTCAGCGCGGGCGATCGCTTCTGGCAGCCGAATACCTCCGTGCATCTCATCGCGCGCGATCGCCTCCTGGATGTGCGCCAACTCCAGTCCATCGACGAAGCCCTGGCCCAAGAGCAGCTTTGCCTAAAGCGGGTCTACACCAGCCGTCGGCAAACTGCGGTGGCAGCAGCGACGGTCGGGTTCTCGGTCGAACAACACACGCCCGTTGCCCATCTCAACGCCCCCGCCGAAGCCACCGGCCAAGCGCTGGCAGAACCGCTCTATGTCGAAACGACGGTGCGTTCGGGTATGGAAATCCGGCACCCAGGCACCGTGGTTGTGCTGGGCGATGTCAACCCTGGCGGCTCGATTGTCGCCGATGGCGATATTGTGGTGTGGGGGACGCTACGCGGCGTGGCCCACGCGGGCGCATCGGGCAATCCCCGCTGTCTGATCATGGCGCTGCGGCTAGAGCCAACCCAACTCCGCATCGGCGAACAGCTTGCCCGCGCCCCCGAAAAACCACCCGAACAGTTTTATCCGGAAGTGGCCTACGTGGCCTCGGAAGGGATTCGCATTACTCGCTCGGCAGATTTTTCCAAGCTGCGGCTGTTAGCGCCCGATGCCTAACAGAATCCAGGGTTCAGGGTTTTGTGCAAAAGATTTCTCCTGTCAGGGCGGCTGCTAGATTACACTGCTAGATTGCACTGCTGAATCGCACTGCTAAATTGCATCCACCAGAGTTTCGGTTTCATCTCCGCAAGGTTTCATTCGTTCAGGGTTTACTCAAACAGCTTTAGGAGCATTAGGGGCGATTTTCATGACTCGGATTATTGTCGTCACATCGGGCAAGGGCGGTGTTGGCAAAACCACGACGACTGCGAACCTGGGCATGGCATTGGCCAAGCGGGGGCGGCGGGTCGTGGTGATTGATGCAGACTTTGGACTCCGAAACTTAGACCTGCTGCTGGGGCTAGAAAATCGCATCGTCTACACGGCGATGGAGGTCATCGCGGGCGAATGTCGGCTAGATCAGGCACTAATTAAAGACAAGCGACAGCCCAATCTGGCCCTGCTGCCCGCAGCCCAAAACCGCACCAAAGACGCGGTGAATCCAGATCAGATGAAGCAGCTCATCGAAACGATGAAGGAGCAGTTTGACTTCATCCTGGTGGATAGTCCCGCAGGCATTGAGATGGGCTTTCAAAATGCGATCGCCGCTGCCCAGGAAGCGCTGATCGTCACCACGCCTGAAATCTCCGCCGTGCGCGATGCCGACCGAGTCGTGGGGCTGCTAGAAGCCAACGACGTGCGAAAACAGCACCTCATCGTCAACCGCCTCCGACCCTCAATGGTGCAAGATGACCTGATGATGTCGGTCAGCGATGTCCAGGAAATTCTGGCAATTCCCCTACTGGGCGTAGTTCCAGACGACGAGCGCGTGATTGTCTCGACGAATAAAGGCGAACCGCTGGTGCTATCGCAAAAGCTCTCGCTGGCGGGGTTAGCGTTTGATAATATCGCCCGCCGCCTAGAAGGTGAAACGGTGCCTTTTCTAGACTTCACCGCCAGCCATGATGACCTGCTCTCTCGCATCCGCCGCATGTTCCGTAGCCCTTCGCGCTAGCCCGTGCTGACCCTCTTAGCACGGGGGTTTCTCTCCTCACCATCCTCCCCAGTTAGCCCTGCCCTATGCTCAGCGAACTCCTCGATCGTCTCTTCCCCCGCCAGCCCGAAGTGTCTAGCCGCGAAACGGTAAAGCAGCGCCTCCAACTAGTGCTGGCTCACGATCGCACGGATCTGCCGCCAGCCACGATCGAAAAGATGCGCCAGGAAATCTTGGAGGTGGTGTCGCGCTATGTGGAGATCGATCAGGAGGGGACAGAATTTATGCTGGAAAACAACCAGCGGGCGACAGCGCTAATCGCGAACTTACCGATTCGCCGGATCAAGTCGGATGTTTCATGATTTGACCGCTTGATTGAACCGCCTGCCTGTTTCTGTGATTTCAACCCGCCATCGTTACCAAACGTTAGGAAATTGGCTCAAAGTTTACACAAAAGCGCCGCAGGTAAACTTTGATTTCATCAACTTGATTTCATCTCTAGATCGTCTATTCTTAATCTTGAAGCTAATAGGTGATCTGGCTTTTAAGAGCGCTTCATCTGCTGGCTTCCCTGGCAGATTAACAGCCAAGTTCACACGTTCACTACAGAGGTAAAAGCGCTGTTTATTACAATCTGTCTCGTCCAGCCCAACAGCACCCAACTCAAGAACTGAGATTTTCCCATCTGGCAACACAGGGAGTGTAATCACATCGACCGAACTTGAATGAATTGATTGAATCAATTAGTTGAACCAATTAGTTGAACCAATCGAATAAATCGTTCAGTTTTGCTGTCTGTGAGGCTCTACGAAGTGGCTGTGAAAAGGGGAAAATAAACGGTAGAGAGGCTGGGTGCTGTTGGATTTTAAAGTATTGAATTTTAGGTAGTGGATTATCGTAAAGGACACAGAAAAACAAGGTAACGTTGTCCTATTCGTAGATTTTGGGGGAGAAGGCTCCATGACTATCGAGATGACCTGTCCAACCTGTGGGTCTCACGACATCTCCAAGAACGGCACCACCCGGCGTGGCAAGCAAAACTACAAATGTCGAGACTGCAACCGTCAATTTGTCGAGGATCCTCAATGGAAGCCGAAAGATAAGGACACTCGGGCTTTCGTCGATCTACTACTGTTGGAGAAAATTCCGCTAGCTGGTATTGCCCGGGTCAGCGATGTCTCGGATAGCTGGCTGCAGACCTACGTCAACGCATGCTACGAAGCCGTGCCCAAAGCGGCAGCGGTCATCCCCAAGGCGAAAGGCAAGCTGAAGGTGCAGATGGATGAACTCTGGTCTTTTGTCGATCACAAAGGCAACAAGCAGTGGGTCTGGGTGGCGATCGATGCCGATACCCGAGAAATCATCGGCTGCCACATCGGTGAGCGCTCTCGGGAATCGGCGATCGCCCTCTGGCAATCCATCCCGGCGGTCTATCGACAGTGTGCCAAAGTCTATACCGATTACTGGGAGGCCTACGTTACCGTCATCCCAAGCAAACGCCATGCGGCGGTGGGCAAAGAGAGCGGTTTGACGAACTACATCGAACGCCTGAACAACACCCTGAGGCAGCGGATTTCCCGGTTGGTGAGGAAGACACTGTCCTTTTCCAAGAAGCTAGAGAACCACATTGGTGCGATCTGGACGTTCATCCACGACTACAATCACCGTGTTAGAGAGAAGCTAGCAGAACAGGGCGGGTTCAGCTTTTCCTCTGTCCTTTACTAAAAGGTACTACCGAATTTTAAAGTATTCTCCCCAGGCTTTCTATTATTTTTCTATCATTCTAGCGATGGCTCTGGCTGCGGGTCTGCGTTGCGCCGACTGCCAAAAAGCTGGGCATACACATAGGTTAACTCGCCGCCCAAAAAGAAGACCTGGCTGGTGAGATAAATCCAAAACATTAGCACCATGACCCGGCCCACGACTCCATAGGATCGAAAGCGATCGCCCAGCGACAGCACGCTGTTATGCACCAAATATTGCAGCAAGAGCAGCATTCCTGCGGTGAGCAATGCCCCCAGCCAAACATCCCCCCAGGTGACATTGGTAGAGGGCAAAATCCGAAACAAAATCATAATGATCAGCGCCAGGATCAGAAACGAAAAGAGCGCCTGAAGCGCCCAGACAATCTCTACCGAATCAATCCCCAACGGCTCTAGAAAAGCGCTCGTGCCGCCCGTTTTTTCTAAAAGCTCCAGTCCAGTTTGGACTAATAAATCGGAAACCAGCGACACAAACAACAGCGGCGCAGTGCCAATCACCAGCATTACAGAAAACGCTTTTTTACGCAGCATCACCCGCAGGATTTTCCAAGGGCTTTGGCCGGGTTCTGGCTGAAACGCAACGCCCCAGATTTTATCAAACGCGCGATCGAGAGAATAGAAAAAGTTGCTGGCGGCAACCAGCAAGAACACTAGACCCAATAGCCCAATGCTGAGGCTGTCTTGCCCTGGCACAAGGATCGAACTCTCGACGATGCGATAGGCTTCTGGGGGCAGCGCCTCCTGCAACAGGGTTTGCAGGCTGGTGTAGAGTTCGGCATTGCGACCGAGCAGCGACCCCAACAGGCTGAGCGACAGCAGCAGCAGCGGAAACAAGGAAAATAGCGCGTGGTAAGAGAGCGTCGCGCCCATATCCAGGCAGTTGTCTTTTTGCCATTTCAGGACGGCTAGAAATAAAAGCTGAAATGCCTGAGAAAAAGGGTTTTTCATGCAGAAACTCGCGGGTCTGGGTGGGAATGTCCCAAATTTTAGGGTTCAGCGGTCTATAACCTAACGTAAGCTTAACAAGCGACTCCGTTTGTCACGCATCGGGGCAAAGAGAGCGCAACCGACATCCCGAAAATATAGTACAATTGTCCTATATTGATGGAGGAGATGTTGGGCTGCCGAAGCAAAGATACCCTCCGGTTTGACTGGGCGGCGATCGCCTGTAATCTAGACTCATTCCATCCTCGCCTGCGAGAGACTCACCTATGGCTATCATTGCTCTAAAAGCCTGGTATTTGCGAGAATACGAGCCAATTCGCGAGGTGGAAAAGCGCCCCCATGACCTCCGCCTCAGCAAGAATAGCTTGCTCAAGTCGGCGCTGCGGGCCGATTTTCTCGACGACAGTGCCGAGGTGCGGGAAACGGAGTGGTTTCAGCGCTATCTGGATGGTGACACGGTAGAGTTTTACATCGAGGGCAGCGGCGGCTATGCGATCGCCAATATTGACCTGATCAGCCACGAAATGTATTTCGTCAAGCAGGATTCGCTGTCGCAGCTTGATCCGACTATTTTCCTGTGCTATCAGACGCAGTTCGATGAATCTAGCAACCTGCTGCGCGAGGAGTTGCAAACCTTTATTGAAAAATTCAACGGGCGATCGCGCATTTCCCTTACCCTGGAGGAGTCGCACCGCCTGACGGATGGCCCCGCCCGCCTCAGCAGCAGCCTGATGCGGAAGATTCGCAAGTCGCTGCTGTTCATTGCCGACGGCACGCCAATTCTGCATCTAGACGGCACGCCGCCGCAACTGATTCCCGACCCAAAGGTTTGCGTTGAAGTTGGCTACGCCCTCCAGAGCAAGCGATCGGAGCAAATCTTGCTGGCGCAGATGGAGCGCTCGGACGTGCCTGGCCAGTTTCCCTTCGACCTGCCCAGCAACAGCCGCCTGCCCTTTCGCAATAAGACCGAACTGCGAAAGCTACTGCCCCAAGCGCTAGAGGCCCAGCTTCAGCGGTTCAACCTGACAGCTTAGGCGAAAAACGGCTCAGACCTAATGGCTCAGGCCTAATGGCTCAGGTGTAATGGCTTAGGCCCAATGGCTTAAGCGACGGTTTCAGCACAAGGAGCGATTATCGCTCGTAATGCACCCGCGCATTTAGCCCAAAGTCGCGGAAATAGCGATTCCATCGCTCGGCGGCGCTGCGTCCCGAAAAGGGGCCCACCAGCACATGGGGGCCGTGGGGGCGATCGCGCTCCTGCACCCGACCTGCCACTGGAAAGCCCTCGCTCAGCAGCCGCACCTGCTCGCTCACGCGGGACAGACTGCCGGACGATCCAGGAATCAGCACGTAGTAGCCCCGACTCCGGTCGGCAGTTCCATAGTCATAGGCTGGGGCGGGCTGTGGCTCCAGCGCTGGATACTGCCCAAAAGGAACCTCTACGGGCGGCGCGGGTGGCAGCGGGTCGAGCGAGGCTTGGGCTGCGTCGGGATAGATCGTCTGCACCGGAGCCACGCCGCCCGACACGGCTACGACCTGTGCGGTAATCCCCTGCGCGGCTAGTGCCTGCACCTGCTGCGATGCCGTCCACTCCTCTCCAAACACACCCGCCTGAATCACCTGTTGCCCCTGATAGGACTGGAGTCCAGCGCCGGGGGCAACTTGCCGCACCTGAGACAGCAGCAGCGGACTGTTGCCATTTACAATAACCACGTACTGCTGGCCCGAAAATTGGGCCGTGCTTGTCCCCCGCCCGTCTGACCCCACGGCGGCCCCCGGCTGCGGATAGAATGTTCCCGCTCCAGCATCCGGCGGCGGCGGCAGCCCATCTACGACGCGCTGTACCGTGCGCTGTGCCATGCGCTGGGGCTGCGCTATGGAACTCGTAAATCTTGGCTCGGTCGGGCCTGCACTGACGGGCACTGCAATGCCGACACTGCTACCCAGGGCGATCGCCCCCAGCACCAGCCGCACCCAAGGCAACCCCTCTGCTAAACGCCTAGCACGCAGATCCGACCTATGCCACAGAGAAAAAAACGATGCCGTCATAAGCTTGCAGAAATGAGGGGGAGGGACGGGCGATCGCGCTACAGATAGCGGACAAAGGGCGATCGCCTGCTAGATATCGATTTTTGCCCGCAAGTTTAGCACGGCACTTCCCAGATGAATCAACTTTTTCAGGACTTACGCACTTGCGATAAGCTCTTTGGGTTTTGGACAATTTTTCGCAGGCTGCGCCCGCGAGAAATTGTCCAACTGCGTAAGTCCTATTTTTGTCGGGGCGATCGCCCCAAATCCCCCACTAACCCAAATACCCCACTAAGCAGCTACCATACCAAACAGCAAAACGCCCAAGAGCAAAAAGCCCCTAGGCGTGACACAACCAGCCATTACATTTGGAATATTCGGAAAATTTGGTATATTCGGACAAATTTGCCCAATACCGTTTGTTCAATACCGCTAGTAAGCGTCCTGCAATTCAAAGAAGTCAGGCGAAATGTAGTCCTTCCGCAAGGGGAAACCAACCCAATCTTCCGGCATCAAGATCCGCTTCGGGTTAGGATGCCCTTCATAGACAATGCCATACATATCGTAGCTCTCACGCTCTTGCCAGTCCGCCCCCTTCCAGATCCAATAGACCGAAGGCACTCGCGGGTCTTCACGCGGCACAAACACCTTCACGCGCACCTCTTCCGGGCGATCGACGTTATCGGCAATCTTGATTAGGTGATAGGTACTCACCAAGTCTTCGCCCGGCCCCGCGTCGTAGGCCGCCTGACACTGCAAACAGTTGAACCCATAGGCGTAGAGCGCCGTTGCAAAAGGAATTAGAAACTCCCGATCCACCTTCAGCACTTCTACACCCAGATGATCCGGCTCTAGGGCTTCATGCTCAAAGCCGTTCTCAGCGAGCCACTTAGACACCTTGCCAACTTCGACAATCGGCGCAGCTTCAGGGGTTTCCTGGGGAGTAGGGGTTGTCTCTTCAGCCACGATCCACAGCCTCCTTTTCAGCTTCCAACGCGGGCGACATAGGCATTCCAAACGCTTCGGCCAGTTCCTTCGGCGGAGCCTTGCGTGTGTCTGCCTCCAGATACTTCCCAGTCAGAATCGGCGATACTTCCTTCATGCCGTGGGAAATGGTGTAGTAGCGGTGGGTTTGCGCCACTTCGCCCCGTTCTGCCAGCGCCTCGCTAGAAATTTTCTTCCGCAGCTTGATGATGGCATCGATGATGGCTTCGGGACGCGGCGGGCAGCCAGGAATGTAGACATCCACAGGAATTAGCTTGTCTACGCCGCGCACTGCCGTTGGCGAGTCCATGCTGAACATACCGCCCGTAATCGTGCAGGCCCCCATCGCAATCACATACTTCGGATCGGGCATCTGTTCATAAAGCCGCACCAGCGCTGGAGCCATCTTCATGGTGATGGTGCCAGCAGTAATAATCAGGTCGGCCTGGCGTGGGCTGGAGCGCGGCAGCAGACCAAAGCGGTCAAAGTCAAACCGGGAGCCAATCAGCGCCGCAAACTCAATAAAGCAGCAAGCCGTTCCGTAGAGCAGCGGCCAGAGGCTCGACAGCCGCGCCCAGTTGTGCAGATCATCGACTGTGGTCAGGATCACGTTTTCCGAAAGATCCTTCGTAACCTCTGGGCGACCGATGGGGTTTTGCAGACCTTCTAGCAAGTTCTTAGGTTCCGTTGTGCCAGGATTCATGACCATTCCAGTGCTCCTTTCCGCCACGCATACACAAGACCAACAACCAGGATCGCAATGAAAATCAGCGCTTCGACAAAGGCCAGCAGCCCTAGCTGGTTAAAGGCGACCGCCCAAGGGTAGAGAAACACCGTTTCCACGTCAAAAATGACGAACACCAGCGAAAACATGTAGTAGCGGATGTTGAACTGAATCCAGGCTCCGCCGATTGGCTCCATGCCGGACTCATAGGTGGTGCGCCGCTCCACGCCAGCTCGCTTGCTGGGACGCAGCACCCAAGACAACCCTAGCGCTAAAAACGGAACGATGCCACAGACAATGAGGAATCCTAGAAGGTATTCGTAGCCACTGAGAACAAACACGAAGTCACCTGCCACTTGATTAGCTTAAGTGCAACACTAGGATGCGGCCCTGCAAGCGCAGCCCGGTGAAGCTTAGTGAAACATCAGGACTCGACAAGCCGAATCTCTGATAATGTTACCCTCTTTTTACATTGTTTTGAGAGCCTGAACTGTTTGCAAGGATTCGGTTTTGTTTGACTAGCCTTCAGAAATTTGAATGGTTTGATTCAGGATCTCGATACGGCCTCTTGATAAGGCGCATTGCTCATGGCGGGTTTAGATTTGCTGATTATTGTGGTGTATGCGCTGACGCTGGTTTACGTGGCCCGGCAGGCGCTAGGCGAGATGGAAGACTGGGCGACGGTGCAACTTGACCGAGATGGCTTGAAGGAAGAGCTGACCCGCGCCGATTTGCAGGGCAAGGTCAACATTAATGTGGGGCTGAAGCCGCGCTATGGGTTTGAGCCAATTACCGATCTGGCACTCAGCATTAGCAATGGATCTCCAGCGCCAATTTATGTGGATTGGGATCGCAGTTCGCTGACCAATTTTCAAGGGCGATCGCGCCGGGTCATCCGAATTACGCCCAGCATGAATCTCGACCTCTCTCGTCCACAGGTGTTCAGCGTCATTGCACCAGGCAAGTCGCTCAGCGAACGGATCGTAGCAGAAGACATGCTGAAGCGTACCCCAGAAGGCATTTTGCAGGTGGCTGCGCCGCTGGTAGACCTGGGTGCAGCGCGGGGACTGCCCGATGACGGCAAGCTAGAGTTTTCGCTGCGGCTGCTGCTGCTGCTGGTGGAGCAGGAGCGCCAGGTCGATGACGACGTAACCACCCACGCCGTCCTCTGTCGCTTCATCGTCCGCCGCATTCCCTGGAATCACGACATCCCCTGGCTACGCCGATAAAACGATAGACCACAGGATTTTAGCTTCCCATCAGCAGCAGAGCCAGCCTACTCGAAGACAAGAGCTATAAGCCCTAAACTGAGTTTCTGGAATCGAGAGTTTTTAACATTTCTTTAACAAACTGCCCAGCTTCAGTAATTTCCCAGTAAAGCGAGTAAAGTCACCGGGTTGCAGCGAATTCCCCAGTAAAAATGAAATGGAAAGGCTCAACGGCAACAGGTAAGGCTACACACTTGAAAGTGGAGCTTGTTCCAGTTGCTTCTAGCCTTCCACCAGGCACTACCTCTGAACCAAACTTCGCCGAGTACCAGGCTTGGGACACAGTTTTCGAGAACTTTCAATCAAGAGTTTGAAGCCGATTTTCCGGTTGAGGGAGTTATCTCGGTTTCTAGCTCTGAGACGCTCAAACGCTCCATTTTAGAATCGCAGCTAAACTCACATTCCTGAAAAGGAAAGCTGTTTCAAAAGCAATTTGAGCAGCTTTTCAGGCAGGTTTTTTCGCATTGGAGGGAGGGTCTGCTATCCCAAATTTGAGTGCGTATCTCCACGCGCCCACACGCCCGCTAATCGCTGAATGTAGGAGTCAAAGATTCCTTCCGACCTATTGGGTCGCTCTCTCACTCTTGATCGTGAATGCTGTACTCATTTTTGCCGCTTTCTGCTAAAAACCAAACTCAATCAATTGCAAATCATGGGAACTGCTGAAATTATCTCACTCGTGGCTTGGTTGATAATCATGATCCTTGGCTGGGTTTCTGGTTCGGGTGGCTCGGTCGCTCGTCGTCCACCAGCATCCACACCCTCGCCAAGCGTGACACCGCCACCACCGCCGCCACCGCCACCGCCACTATCTCCGTCGTCCCCAACGCCGACACCCACCCCCACACCAATAGTGATGCCACCGCCGCCACCACAAATTGAAACTCCAATTCCCCCTCCAGGCAATGTCATCCCAACCCCTGCGCTATTGCCGGGGCTAATTGGGTTGGGGGTACAAATAATGCGTAAGCGGAGCCAAGAGGAGGCTGGTGAAGACGATAGCGCCGAAAATGAGCCAGAAACCTGTTAAAGGATGTCTGAAAGTCTGAAAAGGGTGACTTACAACGGAGCTATTAAGGTTTGAGTGCTGACGGCTCAACGGAAGAGGCAGAGTTTCAGCTATCAGCCGCGATTTTTCAGACATCCTCTTAGGCTGGCTCATGCACTGCATTGCTTGAAACTGCATGACTTGGACAGGATACGACTGAGCTAGATAAGGTTTGCGAGTCTCGCATGAAAGCCTTTCAGGGCGTTTCTTTATAAAGACTAATCGCAAAGGCATTGTCTAGGCTCAGTCGTATTTGTGGTCTGAATTAGGCTATGTGAAAAACTTGCTATGGAAAGCTTGACTTAATTAGCGTGGGTTTTTGCTACTTTTCGGGGCTGAGTTTTTTGGATACCCAACTGGCTACGCCGCTGAGGATTGCGCCCGCCATGAGGATGCCGATCGCGGGGGTGAAGACGGGTTCCCAGAGGGAATACCATAGGTCAAAGCCAAGGGGGAGATTTAGGGATTTGCCGAGGAGGGCGATCGCAAACCAGGCAAAGGCAAACAGCACAAAGAATAGATTTGCCATCAGCGCCAGGTTTAACCACTCCAGAAACTTTTCTTTCATCGCCAAATGCGTTTACAGCCGATTTTTTGCCCATCCTAGCAGGTTTGCGGCCGCCGCTATTCGCAGCAAACGATTAAGATATCTACAGCTTTTCCCGACGTTGTGCCACCGTTCTCTCGACGTTGTGCCACCGGTGTTCTAAGACGATTTCTCTAGCGGCCTAGGAGGATTCTGTGGATTTTCGGCAAATTGTTGGCTTTCGGCAAGTGCGACAAGACGTGACCGACCTGCACAAATCCCTTGCGCCGTTGCTTAAATATGACCCGCGCCTCGCAGAAGTTGCGCTGACGGATTTTGCCAAAGTGGTGCAAATCTGCGGGCGTAGCAACAAGGAAATTGGGTCGGCGGAACTGCTGGCCTACCTGATGATGGACGCGCTGATCCGCGATGACAAAGACACCCTCAGCGTCGCCAACAGCAAATGGGAGTTTTCCAGTGACGATCGCCTCAAATATCAAAAAATCACGCTGCAAACCATTCTGGAGCGCGTGAAAGCCTCAGCCCAGCCCGACCAACTCAGCCTGCCTTCGTTAGTGAAAAAACTGGACGAAGAACGGGGAACGGATTTTCTTGGCGAAGCTGTAAACGTCATCTATAAATTCGCGCAGGTGGTTGCCAAGGCAGATGACGTGATTTCCATGCAGGAAATGGAAGCGCTGTCGAAAATTTGGCAAGGGCTACACAGTATCGCCCCTCTAGAGAGCTACGAACAGGGACTTGCCAACGCCCTTCCCAAGCCCCTGCCCCAAACCACGGGCGGCGCTGCCCCGTCTCCTGCCGACCCCAGTCCCCCAGACGAAGCGGCAGTGCCAGAAAAAACACCAGAGGAACTAGACCAGATCTTGCAAAAAGCGCTGGCGGAACTGGATGACCTCGTCGGCATGGACAATATCAAAGAAGAGGTGAAAACCCTGACCAATTTCCTAAAGGTGCAGAAAATCCGGCAGGAGCGCGGGCTGGCGCAAACCCAGGTGTCGCTGCACTCTGTGTTTTGCGGGCCGCCGGGAACCGGGAAAACAACTGTTGCCCGCATTATGAGCCGGATTTTTCAGGGGCTAGGCTTTCTGAAAAAGGGACACCTGATCGAAACCGATCGCGCGGGGCTGGTGGCGGGCTATGTGGGGCAAACGGCGAAAAAGGTGGATGAAGTGGTGACCTCAGCGCTGGATGGGGTGCTGTTTATCGACGAGGCCTATGCGCTGGTGCCGCCAGAAACGGGCAAGGACTTTGGGCAGGAGGCGATCGACACGCTGCTGAAGCGAATGGAAGACTATCGCGATCGCCTCGTGGTGATCGTTGCGGGCTACACCGATGAGATGTCGGTGTTTATCGAATCAAATCCGGGGCTGAAGTCGCGCTTTAACCGCTACTTCTATTTCGACCACTTCAAGCCGGAAGAACTGCTGGCGATTTTTGAAAGCATGGGCAAGAAGAACCACTTCACGCTCACGCCCGAAGCCCGCGATACGCTCCTGAAGCGGTTCGAGGCGCTGTATGTGAAGCGCGATCGCACGTTTGGCAACGGGCGCACCGTCCGCAACCTGTTTGAAAAAACCATCGAAAAGCAGGCAAACCGCCTCGCAGTTCTCTCCAACCTCACCGACGAAGTGCTGACCACGCTGCTGCCCGAAGATATTCCTACCGAACAAGCCAGCATCCACGCGGGCAAGGTGGACTGGCAGGAACTGGCATCTCGCGAGAGCGGTGGGAGTTAGGGTTAAAGCACACAACCTCTACCCTTTAACTCTCGTTAACTCTTCTCTAGCTCTGCCTTCATGCGCTCTAGCGTCGCGTGCATCTGGTCAAACATTTGCTGGGGCGTGATGCCAAATTGACCGAGGTGGGTTTTGAGTTGTTCAACGGTCATTTGTGCGGTGAAATCTTCTGACAGTTCAAAGCGCTTCATGAAGATGCGGTAGCGCTCCATCATCGATTCCATCTGGTCGATGTAAATCTTTTTTCCTTCGCGGTCAAACTTGCCATAGCTCGACCCCAGTTGCATCAGCGATTGGTAGTCTTCAAATAGCTGACGTGCTTCTTGTTGAACGATTTCAGAATCGAAAAATCCCATTTTCAGCCCCACCTTCCGAAAACTGAACCAAACTGCCAAGCGATATTAACTTCAACGCAGGTTTCCTGAGTGCAAAAATCGGGCGCAAACTCAGCGCCAAGCGGCTGCATCTCAAACTGCACCCTTAACCGTTGATTTACATTACATATTAGGGCAGAAGCTAGGGGCGGCTGAAGTGCGGAAAACGCTACTTTAGAGACGCAGGCCGCTGGGAATTGGGCTGTGTTTTTTAGTAGCGTGTCTCAGGGGTTCCTATCAGTTTCACCGCTGCCGATCGCACGCTTTTGAATTGCAGGATTTCGGGATGCCCGACTCAAGGTTTGGATGGGAGGAAGACTCGATGGCAGAAAAAGGGCACGATTCTGCTGAGTTGAGCAACTCAATCCCAATTGGGCCAGCGGCAGGACGGAGGCTAGCGGCAGAGGGGAACATCCCGGAACCTGGGCTGGATGCGCCGCCCCTGATAGATTTGCGGCAATATGACCCACGGGGTTTTGTGCGGGGGCGACCCGGCTGGGTGGTGATGCTGTGGTGGCTGGTGCAGGCGATCGCCTTTCCGCTGACGCTGCATAGCCACCATGCGCCGCGCCGGGCCCTGCTGCGATTGTTTGGGGCCAAGATTGGGCGGGGTGTGGTGATTCGCCCCACGGCTCGATTCACCTATCCCTGGAAAGTCGAGATTGGCGACCATAGCTGGGTGGGCGATGACGTGGTGTTCTACAGCCTTGCCCCGATCCGCGTGGGGACGCACTGCGTCATTTCTCAAAAGACCTACCTGTGTACCGGCAGCCATGACGTGACCGATCCCGCCTTTGGGCTGATCACTGGGGCGATCGCCATTGGCAACGGAGCCTGGATCGCCGCTGACTGCTTTATCGCGCCGGGGGTCAAAATTGGGGCAAATACCGTGATTGGGGCCCGCAGCGCTGTGTTTCACTCCATGCCCGCGCAGACCGTATGCTGGGGGTCGCCCTGCCAAGTGAGGGGCGATCGCCAGATTTTGCCCAAGCCCGAATTACACTAAGCCAAGTGTCCGAAAATTCCCTGCTTTTCCGCGTCCCAAAAAACACGTCCTCCATCCTCCATTCCCCTTGCGCCAAACCGTCACCTGAGGAGACACTTAAAGGCTGAGCTTTCATGCAGTCGTTCCCTGATCTCCGCTCTGGTTCATTGCCTACCACTCATCCATACAGGGAGAACAGCCTTGGAAAACACACCCGCAATTCTTGCTTTGGGCTTGTTTTGCACGGTTATTTTTTTGGTCATGACGGAGTGGATACACTTCACCATCGCCGCTTTTCTGGGGGCGCTGCTGCTGGTGTTTACCAACGTCATGACGCTCAACGAAGCGATTGGCTACATTGGGGCAGGCTATTCCACGATCGCCCTATTTTTTGGCGTGATGGTGCTGGTGCGCTCGTTTGAGCCAACCAAGATTTTCGACTATCTGGCGACCCAAATGGTCATTCTGGCCAAGGGCAAGGGCAGCCGACTGCTGCTGGCGATCGCAGGCATCACCTCCCTGGTCTGCGCCTTTTTGCCTAATGCCACGACGGTCATGCTGCTAGCTCCGCTGTTGCCCCCTTTGGCGGCCGACGTGGGCGTAGACTTTGTGCCGCTGCTGATCTTGATGGTGCTGGTGTCCAATAGTGCAGGATTGCTGACGCTGGTGGGCGATCCGGCAACGTTTATCGTGGGCGATGCCATCAACATCAGCTTTGTCGAGTATCTCAGCCGATTGAGCCTGGGAGGGGCGATCGCCCTACTCACCATCCTGCTCATGACCCCTGTTCTATTTCGCAAAATCTGGCGGACTGAGCTAACCAACCTCGACCAGTTGCCTCACCCAGAAATCAATCATCCCCGCGTCCTATCCGTCGGCGCGATTATCGTTGCGCTGGTGCTGATATTTTTCGTCATTGGCGAGTCGCTGCCCGTCCCTGTCTCCCCGGCGGGCGTGGCGCTGATGGGCGCAGCGCTGGCCCTCCTGCTGGCCCACCACAGCAAGATTGATACGCTCAACAACATCCTGCGCGATGTGGACTGGAGTACGCTGATTTTCTTTATGTCGATTTTTGTGCTGATTGGCGGCTTGCAAAAGACTGGCGTGATCGGCGGCATCTCTGGCATCCTGGCAGCAATTTTGGGACAAAACATTTTCCTGGGTTCCATCCTGCTGCTGTTTTTAGTGGGGCTATTGTCCAGCGTCGTACCCAACATTCCGCTAGTGGTGGCAATGGTGCCCCTGCTGAAGCAATATCTGGTGAATGTGGGCATGGCAGGCCAAGAAGTGCTGGAACCAAACTATGCGGGTCAGTTTCCACCAGAGGTGCTGCCGCTGTTTTACGCCATGATGTTTGGCGCAACGCTGGGCGGCAACGGCACGCTGGCCGGCGCGTCGGCCAATATCGTCGCCGCTGGCATTTCCGAGCAGCACGGCCGCCGCATCTCCTTCAAGCGGTTTTTTCACTACGGCTTTCCGGTGATGGTGGCACAACTGATTACCAGCGCTCTGTTTGTCACCGTGCGCTTTTTGCTCTAAGGTTTCTGCGACTCCCTCAGCCCGACAGGTCAACGCCGTCGTCATAAAGCGATTCGAGCTTCATCAAAATCTTGGGCTTCAGATCTTCCAGCGCCAGCTTGAGCTGGGTTTTCGTGGTATTGAACTGGTTAAGTCCGGGGGTCATCTGGCCCATCGTCAGCCATTGCTTGAGCCGTTCACACTGGGCCAGGGCAATGGTCGAGGTCATTACGTTGGCACAGCGCTGCGGCTCCTCTTTGGCAAAAAACAGCAGCCGATATTGCCCCGACTCGCTCAGAAGCCGCGTCATTTGCTGTCCCTGGGGCGTTTTCAAGTCCAGATAGCAAGATAGCCAGCGTGCGCCCGCTTTGCGCGTGTATAGCACCGTCAGCCAAAGGAGCGACGGATGCGGCGCAGGAGCAAAGAGAAACTGGTTATAGCGGGTGCAGGCTTGGCGAGAAAAGATTTCCTGTTCTGAGAGCATCACCCAGATGCTAGGCAGCATTCCCTGGTCAGTCCGAATGGGATTGGGAAACGAGATGTCGCCGATGGGCTTGTCGGCGGGCCAAGAATAGGCTCGGCTAATCGTATCGGGAGACAGCGGCGGTTTGGTCTTAGTAACGGGCACTTTGTTGAGCGTGTCTCCGATGGACATTGCCACGTTGAGTCCCGGAATATAGCGCTCCTCAAATGGCTTGAGCTGCTTAATCACCTCGTTGGCGCTTTGGGGGCGATCGCCCGGCGACTTGGCCAGGCAGCTCATGATCAGCGTTTCCAGCGCCTTGGGCACCCGCAGGCTGGAATTGGCCTCGGCCAGCGAACGCGGCGGCTGCTGATGGTGGGCACGATACCAGCCACCAAAACTGTGGGTATCGGCATTCAGCGGCATCTTGCCCGTCAGCATTTGAAACATCATCACGCCCAGGCTGTAGATGTCAGAGCGAGCATCTAGCTCGTGCCCCTCCATCTGCTCTGGTGAAGAGTAAGCCAGCGTGCCCATGAAACAGTTGGTCTGGTTGCTGTCGGCTTGGAGCGTTTTGGCAATTCCAAAGTCCAGGATCTTCGCCACCTCGCCCATACTTGGGTCACGAGTAATCAGGATATTGCTGGGCTTAATGTCGCGATGCACAATGGGGCAAATCTCGCCATCGACGGGAATCCCCTCATGGGCACACTGCAAGCCCAGGCAAATTTGGCGCGTCAGGTTCAAAAAGCGGGGCAGGGGCAGCGGCTGGCGCATGATGATTTCGCTCAGGCTATCCCCCTTGAGGTATTCCATCACGTAGTAGGGAATTTCGTCTTCGTCCACGCCGTAGTCCGTCACGTTGACGATGTGCATACTCCGCTGTCCCAGCAGGGCGCAGGTTGTGGCTTCGCGCATGAAGCGATCGCGCATCTTTTGATTCAGCAGGGTTTGCGACAAAAACTTGACCGCCACAGGCACCCCACCCAGCAGGTTATTCCTCGCCTCGTAGACCTTGCCCATCGCCCCCTGCCCCAGCAGGCCGACAAGCTGATAGCGATTTTGGAGTATGCGACCAATATTCGGGTCTGACGGCATCCGACTCAAGGCTCCGATGAATTCGACCTGGCAAGGAGTAAGGGAGTTAATGAGAAGAGGGGCGATCGCCCTGACCATGCGTCCGGTTTTCAAAACTTCCGGTTTTCAAACCGCTGGCTGCTGAGGTCACCTGCAAGAGGGCCTGGCTTCAGGACGCTACAGTCAACCGCAACTTGCTGACCCAAAAAGCTAAAGCATCTGCCCAGCACAGTAACGAACCCCGATCCAGATCCGCAAGACTTTGCAGAATACCCAGGACGACACAGGGCGGAGGCTGTACCAGAGAACACTGCCGAATCCTGCAAGAGGAACAGCCGTGCAGCGACGACCTGAACGTATGATGAATAAAGGACGGGCGCTGTAGTCTGCGAAATTCACCAGATGTGGCGATAACTGTCATTCTAGCCAGTCGGTAGCGCTTCGGCGACCCTGCCATCAAAATTTTGAGCGGACGACCCGCAACAGCAGCTTGCCCATGACCGGCGCTCAAAATTTGGGAAACCTACCGCTAAAATTCCCACAAATCTTGATAAGGCAACAGTTAATCCAGCTCATGCAACCAACTCATGCAACCGTTTAAGGGTTAGCGTAAAGCCTTGGTTTTTTGGAAAACATGCTAAGGCTTGAGCCAGCGGGTCAGCAATGAATGTACAGAGCGCTTGAGGCGATGGCGGCGCTGCCACCGGCGAAAGGCATCTTCATAGCGATCGCCCGTCAGTCCATAGGTATTCCAGCCGTCCAGCGCCAAAAACATGCCCCAAAACAGCGCAATGTAGGGTACGCCCATAATACTCGCGCCGCCACTCGCCAGCAGCGCACAGCCTGCCAAAAATCCGTTGACAATCAAATAGCGCGTGACTCGCCGCTGAAACCGCCCCTTCCGCGCTTGGTCAAACGCCTGCCGCTCCTGCATCTCGCCGCTTTGGGCCCGCCACTCAATTTCGGCTTCGTGGAGTTCGCCGGGAGAAATCCCCAGTTCCTCTGCAATTTCCAGCAGTTGGGCGCGGGTCAGATGCTCTACCGTGTCAGAAGACCGAGCCTGACGGGCGATCGCCACTTGAAGGATATGCTGCACTTCGTCCTGACTGTAAAACTCCATCCTGCTGCCCTCGCCAAATCTCTCATCCGTCGCGCTCGCGTCAACCATGACCTGGGGCGAATCAAACGGCGAGCCTAGAGGAGATGCTGTGCGCGGTTTCATGGAGCCATAACCTGGAGAGGAGTTGCCTTCTCTGTTATACGCAAAATACGCACAGAATTGCGCGGGGCATCCGACAGCGACAGGTGTGGATTTCCGTGCCACTTGGCGTTTAGACTTGGCGTTTAGATTGGATAGGATCTACGCACTTGCGATTGAGTTTTCTGGGCTTTGGACGATTTCTCGCGGGCGCAGCCCACGAAAAATCGTCCAACTGCGTAACTCCTACTTGAGTTCAGGCATTCTGCCAAATGATAAGTTTTTCTTTGTTAAGGTATTTCAAAAAGTTATTAAATTATTACTATGATTTTGATAGGAGACACTGAAGTTAAGCTAGGGCCGCAAGCCCGTATAATATGGCTAACCGACGCTAAGCGTAGCAAGCGCTACTGGTCTAGTTTCGCCTGCTGACCCTGCTCTTAGCGATGTGCCCTGAGCAAGTCGTGTCAACGCATTCAGTTTTGACACCTGGCCCGGAAGTCTTTGCTCAAGAGTTTGCACTTCGAGAAACGGCATGGGGGGTTCGGTTTTTATAGACTTACTGGAAGCAGGTTCGCTTCTAGGGAACTGACGTTTTAGGGAACCATCGTGTTGGTGGGCGGACTCTAGCAAAGGGCTTTTAAGGCGTTTAGCGATATCTGAAAGATTCTGAGAAGTATTTAATCATCGTCGTTTTATAAGGAGTGCCTATCAAATGGAAGGTGCTGAGGTCGGTCAAAGCAATGGGCGCGGTGTGGCAAGTGCCCCAAAGGAGGAATCTGTGAGTGACGTGGCAAATACTGTGAAACCCGAAGAGACAACCCCTGCTGAGAATACGAGCGATGTAACGGCGCTTTCGGTGCAGCCGCGAAAGAAGGCTGGTGAACTGTCGGGATATGTGGGCGATCGCCCCGTGGGCCCTGCCCAGATGGAAGTCTACGAAAATTTCTCGGTGGCTGGTCTGCGCCCGATTGCCGCAGGCAAGCTAGAGGTCTATGGCACGATTTTGAACAACCGCCCTATTGAAGCCAGCAATCTGCAAGTGCTGGACGACGTGCTGCCGGGACAGCGGCCGGTGTTTGCGACTGATCTGTTGGTACGCGACGACCTGACCTTGCCCGGCGGTCGCCCCATCGTTGCCAGCGATCCTCGCCTGCTCGAAGCTTCGCTGCTGCCCGGCGGTCGCCCCATCGCCTCCAACGATGTTGCCAACGAAACGGGCGACGTGCTGATGGGCTTCATCGACTAGCCCTAAGCCGCAAATAGCTCCAGGGAATAGAGACCTAGTTTTAGTGAATATCAGACAGCGTGTAGACAAGTGCTGCACGCTGTTTTGCATTGCGATGTTCCCTTCTCTTAGGCATAGCGACCACTGAAATTGCTAGAAGCCCTACAAGCGACGGACTAGCAATCCAAAACCGCAAATCCAAAATCCAAAAATCCAAAATCCAACATCAACACAACCGCGCCTAAGGGGCCCAATCTCCCAGGCTCAGGCCATAGTTTCGCTGCGCCTGCTCGATCGCCTGCTGAGTAGCCAGATCCATCACGCCATCCAGCGGCCCCTGATACAGCCCCCGCTCCGATAGCTGCTTTTGCAACTCCAATACGCCTGCGCTGGGCGGCGGCAGTACGGGATTTGGTGAGACTGGCGGGGCTGTGGCAATGGGGGGTGCGGTAGGGGCAATTGGCGGCACAGAGACAACTGGGCTGGCTGGGTCAACGACTCCGGGCGGTGGGGTCGTCACTAGGCCGGGCTGTTCGACAGGGGCGGACTGGACGGGCGGCGGCGCAGCGGTAATCGGCTGCGGGGAAACAGGCTGGGCAGAACCTTGAGGATTGGCTGAAGGTGTGGTGGGGGGGCTGGTTTGGGCGATCGCTTGGGGGGCATTTGCCAGCGCCGCCAAGGTCGCCGGCCCCGCGATGCCGTCTACCGTTAACCCCCGGGCCTGCTGAAAAGCCAGCACCGCCGCTTCCGTCTGTGGGCCAAAGGTGCCGTCTACCGGGCCTTGGTAATAACCTGCTATAGCTAGCCGCTGTTGCAGGGCCGTCACCGCTGGCCCTGCATCTCCCACTTGCAGAAGAGAATCGGACGACGAAGCCGCCCCCAACGCAGGACTCCCCGCACGAGCCAACGCCGATGCCGTCGCCGGCCCCACAATGCCATCAGCCGCCAGACCTTGCGCCTCCTGAAATTTGATGACGGCTTCCTGCGTCAGCGGCCCAAAGGTTCCCGAAATTGGCCCGCTGTAGTAGCCCAATTGCGTCAGTCGGGTTTGCAGTTGGGCAACGGCATCGCTGCTGTCGTTGAGTTGGAGCGTGTCGTCGAAGGCGGACTGACTGAGCCAAATCGGCTGCCCCTGCGTGGGTGATCCGGCTGCGGGCGAGCTGGCGGATTGCGCCAGGGAGGGGGACACCGTTGCAAACAGGCTGGCGATCGCCACCCCTAGCCAAAACGCCAGAGAGCGAATCGAGCCGATTGGGCCGCAGGCTGAAACGCCGGATTGTAGAAAAAGACGTAAGGACATGGCGAATGGCTAAAAAGCGCGTTAGAGGATGAGGAGAATCGCCGCCATTCTATGTCAATTTTGGGGAGTGGGAGCAGAAAATTTGGGTCAGAAAACTTCAGTAGGGGACGATGGCTCAGTAAGTAACTCAGCCCGAAATCCAGTCAGAAATCTGCCAGGAATCTGCCAGAAAATTTATAAAACCTATTGAACAGTCCGGCGAGTATAAGTTCTGCTAATAAGCAAGTTTACTTATTGAAAGTTTACAAAACTCTCAGGAACAGGGTGATAATGGAGACAGGTTGCTTAATGAGTTTTCGCAATCGATTTTTATCAATCGGCTTTTGCATCTGGCTATTTCTGGCAGAACTTTTGTTTATCACCAGGAGGTTCTAGGTATATGGTGGCTCTGGTAGACCGCGCCCAAAAGCGACTCACCCTCCAAACTGCGCCCCTCGCAGCAGACACGACCGCGATTCGCTCGCTCGACTGGGATCGCGATCGCTTCGACATCGAGTTTGCCCTAGAAAACGGCACCACCTACAACTCCTTCCTGATCCGCGGCGACAAGGTGGCGCTGATCGACACCTCCCACGAAAAGTTCCGCCAGCTTTATCTAGACTGCCTCACCGGGCTGATTGATCCCGCCGAGATCGACTATCTCATCATCAGCCACACAGAACCCGACCACAGCGGTCTGGTGAAAGACGTGCTGCAACTGAACCCGAAAATCACCGTCGTCGGCGCAAAGGTGGCGATCCAGTTCCTCGAAGACCTGGTGCATCAGCCCTTCGAGCGCAAGCTAGTGAAAAGCGGCGATCGCCTCGATTTGGGTCAGGGTCACGAACTGGAATTTGTCTCTGCGCCCAACCTGCACTGGCCCGACACCATCTTTACCTACGACCACAAGACGCAGATCCTCTACACCTGCGATGCCTTCGGGATGCACTTCTGCGATGAGCGCACCTACGATGAAGACCTTGCGCCGCTGGCGGCCGACTATAAGCTGTATTACGACTGTCTGATGGGGCCCAACGCCCGCTCGGTGCTGGCAGCGCTGAAGCGGATTGGCGAACTGCCGGATATTCAAACCATCGCCACGGGGCACGGGCCGCTGCTGCGCCACCACGTTCCCGAAATGATGGGCCTCTACCGCGACTGGAGCCAGGCCCAGGCCAAAGCGTCCACCACGGTCGCCGTGTTTTACACCGCTGACTATGCCCACAGCGAACGACTGGCCCAGGCGATCGCTCACGGCATTAGCAAGACCGACGTGGCCGTGGAACTAGTGGACTTGAAGGTGGCAGAACCCCACGAAATCAGCGTGCTGGTGAGCATTGCCGCAGGGCTGGTGATTGGGATGCCGCCACAGTCTGGCCCCGACGCAGTTTCTACCAAAGCCGCCCTCAGCACGATCCTGGCCGCAGCCCACGCCAAGCAAGCCGTTGGTCTGTTTGAAAGCGGCGGCAGCGATGACGAATCGGTCTACCCGCTGCGAAATCGCTTTCAGGAAATTGGGCTGACGGAAGCCTTCGCGCCAATTTTGATCAAGGAAACGCCGACCGACGCGACGCTGCAACTCTGCCACGAAGCCGGAACCGACCTGGGGCAATGGCTAACGCGCGATCGCTCGATCAAGCAAATGAAGTCGCTGGACAACGACTTGGACAAAGCCTTGGGTCGCCTCAGCGGCGGACTCTACATTATCACTGCCCAAAAGAACGATGCCGCCAGCGCCATGCTAGCGTCCTGGGTGGCCCAGGCCAGCCTGGAACCGCTGGGTATTTCCATTGCGGTTGCCAAGGATCGGGCAATTGAGTCCTTCATGCATGTGGGCGATCGCTTTGTGCTGAACGTGCTGGAAGAAGGCAACTATCAGCCGCTCATGAAGCACTTCCTAAAGCGCTTCCCGCCGGGTGCCGATCGCTTTGCAGGCATCAAAACCTATCCCGCCGCCAACGGCTCGCCCATTTTGGCCGATGCCCTTGCTTACCTGGAGTGCGAAGTCGTCAGCCGGATGGAGTGCAGCGACCACTGGATCGTCTACAGCCGCGTAGACACGGGCCGCGTCTCCAAGCCCGACTCGCTGACGGCGGTTCACCACCGCAAAGTGGGTAATCATTATTAGAGACGCAATATTTTAGAGACGCAATATTTTAGAGACGCAATGTGCAACTTTGCCGCTCCCCCTCACCCTTTTCTGGTATGCCGAAGGCTTTAAGCCCTCTCCCAGAGCGGGAGAGGGACTTCAAGCCTCTCTTGCTCCCCTGCTCCCGCCCTGGGAGAAGGGGTTGGGGGATGAGGGCAGCCTGAAGGTTGCAAGTCGCGTTACTAAAGACAACCCCTCTCACCCGAATCGTGAATGAACCTCACTCTCCACCTGGGAACGGCGATCGCACTGACCGACGAGCAGTTCGAGCGGTTGGCGCGGGCAAATCGAGATGTGCGAATCGAGCGGTCTGCGACAGGAGAACTGATTCTGATGCCACCCACAGGCGGAGAAACCGGAAACCGAAATCTTGATATCTCAGGGCAGCTTTGGCTGTGGAATCGCACGGCAAGGCTGGGCGTTGCGTTCGACTCGTCTACTGGCTTTCGGTTGCCCAATGGCGCAATTCGATCGCCCGATGCGGCCTGGGTTCGGCAAGAGCGCTGGAATGCCCTAACGCCTGAAGATCGCAAACGGTTTCCGCCGCTCTGTCCGGATTTTGTCATCGAGCTTTGTTCCGAGTCGGACGACTGGCCGGTGCTGCAAGCCAAGATGCGGGAATACATCGACAACGGTTTGGTGTTGGGCTGGCTAATCGACCCCAGGACACGGCAGGTCGAGGTGTATCGGCGCGATCGCCCGCCAGAACGCCTGGAAAACCCTGCATCGCTGTTGGAGGAAGGCCTTCTTCCCGGTTTTGTGCTGGATTTATCGGGAATCTGGCTGTCCGAGTAGCTGAAATTTTGAATTCTACGTATAACTTAATTGAATGCAAAAACTCTTTACCTATAAACCAGGCTGAACTAAGGTGGAAAAAACCACCCAAGGCTGGAGGATTTCCATGCAAACGCCGCTTAAGTCTGATTCGGGCGATCGCCTCTCCTGGCTCACCCGCGATCATCTGGTTCACGCCCTCGAAACCATTCAAGACTGGATTGTGATTTCGCTCTGCGTGGGTTTGTTTAGCTTCATGGTGCTGCAAATTCGCCAGATGTTTTTGTCGCTGCTGCCACCGCTCAACTTTCAAGAGGTCACCGCCGACATTCTGTTTCTGCTGATCTTGGTGGAGCTATTTCGGCTGTTGATTATTTACCTGCAAGAACAGCGCGTGTCCATTGGCGTGGCAGTTGAGGTTTCGATTGTGTCGGTGCTGCGCGAAGTGATTGTGCGCGGCGTGCTGGAAACGTCTTCTACGCAGATTCTCTCGGCCTGCGCCTTTTTGGTGGTGATGGCGCTGCTCCTAGTAGTCAGGGTGTGGCTGCCACCCACCTTTGAGGGCATCGACCCTGAAAAGTTTGTGTCTCGTCGTCGCCGCGCTGCCTGGGGCGAGTTTCCCACTCGGACTGACGATCGGGCCACCCAGATGAGAGATACTAGCCCTTAGGCTCTTTCCTCGCGAGGCGCTTATCACGTTTCTGAAGTTAGTTAGGTACGCGGGCAGTGATAGGCTATTTGCTCTTTTGAGGCAGCGCGTACCTTTCTCCGCAGAGGAATGCTGTAGCCCCAGCGCAATCTTCTTCTTTTAACCCTTTTTCACTTGTCCCCAACCCTTGCCACACTAAGGATTTCCTATGGCTGAGCTAAGACCCAAAGACGTGCAAGTGGCGGAAGTCGGTGCAAATACTCTAGTGCTGCGATCGCGCACCTTTGACCGACTCAAGTTTGAGGTGGAATACGCCCGCCAAAAGGGAACCACTGCCAACGCCTACCTGATCCAGGCAGACCAGATTGCCCTTATCGACCCGCCCGGAGCCTCCTTCAGCGGGCTGTTTATCGAAGAGCTGGCGCACCATGTCTACCTCCAGCGGATCAACTATGTCATTCTCAGCCACGTTAACCCCAATCGGCTGTCTACGCTGAAGAACTTGCTCAACCCCGAAGTAGCAGCACAGATTACCTTTGTCTGCACCCGTGCCGCAGAGGTGGTGCTGCGGGAGTCGTTTCCAGAGCAGGCGCTGCGGATTTTGGTGGCAAACGCCGAAGATACGATTGACCTGGGACAGGGGCACTGCCTGCACTTTATCCCCACGCCCACGCCGCGCCACCCCGATGCGCTCTGCACCTACGACCCTGTGACTCGAATCCTGTATAGCGACAAGCTGTTTGGGGCGCATGTGTGCGATGACGCGCTGTACGACGAACACTGGCGATCGCTCACCGATGACCGCCGCTACTATTTTGACTGCATCCACGCGGCCCAGTCTAAGCAGGTCGAAGCCGCCCTCGATCGCCTGGCCGAAGTCACTCAGTCGGCGCTGATTCTGGCTCCGGGGCACGGGCCGTTGGTGCGCTACAGCGCTAGCCGTCTGGTGTTTGACTATCGCTATTGGTGCGAACAGCAGGATCAGCAGGACTTCAGCGTGGCGCTGCTGTATGCCTCCGCCTATGGCAACACGGCCACAATGGCAGCGGCGATCGCCCGTGGGCTGACCCAGGCCGGCGTGACGGTGGCCTCGATCAACTGCGAATTTGCCGACCCAGACGAAATCACAGCGGCGATCGCCAAAACCGACGGCTTCATCATCGGTTCCCCCACGCTGGCGGGCCATCCCCCCAGCCAAATTCAGACCGCCCTGGGCATCGTTCTGTCTACTGCGCCAAAGACCCAACTGGCGGGCGTGTTTGGCTCCTTTGGCTGGAGCGGCGAAGCAGTAGACTTGCTGGAGAGCAAGCTGCAAGATGCGGGCTATACGCTGGGCTTTGAGACGCTGCGGGTGAAGTTTTCACCCACCGAGGAGGTCTTGCAGCAGTGCGAAGCCGCCGGGGCCGAATTTGCCCAAATCCTCAAAAAGACGCGAAAAACTCGCACCCTGCGCCAGCCTGCGGTGGATGCCCGCAGCGATCGCACAGAACAAGCCGTCGGCCGCGTCACGGGTTCCCTCTGCGTCCTCACCGCAAAGCAGGGCAGCGCCGATATCGGGGTTCTCACCTCCTGGGTGTCGCAGGCGACCTTCAATCCGCCGGGTCTGACCATTGCGCTTGCCAAAGACCAGGCCGAGGCGCTGCTGCCCGAAACGGGCGACGGCTTCGTGCTAAATATCCTCAAGGAAGGCCGCAACCTGCGCCGCCATTTCCAAAAGCCAATGCAGCCCGGAGAAGACCGCTTTGCGGCCGTGGCTCATCACCCCGCCAGCAACGGCTGTTTGGTGCTGGACGAGGCGATCGCCTTTTTGGAATGCCAGGTGCAAAACCGGATGGAGTGCGGCGATCACTGGCTGATCTACGCCAGCGTAGACAACGGCAAAGTGCTAGAAACCGTGGGAGTGACCGCTGTCCAGCACCGCAAATCTGGAACCTATTATTAAGCCGCGCTTTATTAATCCGCGCTCATCCCTCCAACGCCCACCGCTCATCAAACACCCCCCAAAACGCACTCCCGACATGATTTGCCGCAAACGCAGTGCGTATCCATGCCGCAGCAGGTATTGCGCTGAAACAGGCTAGAAAATAACCAAAAGCGATCGCTCTTTAGCAGCAAGGGCGATCGCTCAGGGCAAGCCTGTCTAGAAGCTAACTGACTCGGCTTAGGGGCAGATAGAGAACGTGATTATTTCTCTTACCTACAGGTTCCTGCTGTCCCAGTTTGCGCTTTTGTCCCTCTAGCCAAATGATGACGTTACTGTTCTCCGGATAATATTGCTGAACAAATTTAATAAAGTCATCGGGCGTACAAGGTTTACCCGTTCCACTCATGAACTCTCGGTGAAATCTAGTGTGAACCTCTTCGGAGATCGTGATTAGATTATCCAAACTATCTGCCAAGTGAGGATATGCACTGGAAGAATAGAGGTGATGGGCTGCCAAATTAAATCTGTGGTACTGGTTCGGTTTTTGACCCGTGACAAGACAAGTCTTTTTATCCCGCTTTTTGGCATCTTCCTTGCACTTGGAAATCCGCTTTTCACGAGATTCAATCAACTTAATAATGTCTGAGACTTGAGGACTGATTTCTTCACCGACATCCCGACATTCGTCCCGACGATTTTTAAGCGTAAGTTCAGTTGAGAATGCCAGAGAAAGTCGATAAATGCCTTCCAGAGAGTAGAAAATTCCGCCCTCGTCAATAAATTCCTGGTAGTGCTGTCCTTTGATTAGCGGGCGATCGCTCTTTTGGGTACACTCAGCCATCCGGCGAAGCGTCTGGATATTTGTCCCAAAAATTGCTACGGCATCTGCTTGGCTCACCCAATACTGATCGCTCCGCCGCATCAGCGAAGCACAGTTATCCAAAATCTTCTTACGGACGAAGCTCTTACGAATCTTTGCTCTGGTGTGCAAAAACCACTCTTTAAGAGAATCCCAAAAACTCAGTTTCTTCGTAGCTTCAAGATATCGAGCTAGAGTATACGCTCCCGACTGAGTATATTCTCTGGCTCCATTACTCGAAACCACTCGATAATCTTTCCCTTCTTCCAATTCCCACTCATCATCAGGAATGGCATCAAAGAACTTCTCAATTTCGATTAGCTCCTGGGAAGAGATCTTGAGAAGCTTTAGTAAGTCTTCTGCTCTGATGTAGGTTTTTGCCATGTTTAGAACTTCTCGGTCAAACTCTTGTAGAACACGGTCAATCGGTCAAAAATTTCTGCATTTCCTGTTTCGGAATTGTCTGGGTGGTAGATCTTGCTGAGATCCCGATAGGCGGCTTTGACATCCTCAGTAGAGTTGACTTTAGGATCAAGCCCAAACGCTTTCCACGGCATATCGTATTTGAAAATATTGATGCCGTTGACACAGCCATAGCCCGATTCGTTTTCTTCTCCGGGCAAAATGCCAATTAGCTTCCGATAAAGCTGCTCCCAGTCATCCTTCTTGCTAAGGCTGACGTTGCCCATGCTGCTAGTTGCAAGCTGAAATGCACCAGACTTTTTGAGTTCCTTGGTGTCTTTTACGCCGAAGTGATCGTAGATTGCTTGCTTGACTTGTGTAACAGTTAGCTTCTTGACCTTGGGCGGCTTCGGCTTTGCAGCAGACTTCGATTTTGCAGACTCTTTTGTAAGCACAAAGAGCGCAAATTCTCGCAGAATTGAATCGCTGTAGCCATGCTCGGAAGATAACCGCTGAATCTCGGACTCGATCCGGGCTGTAATTTTGTTACTGCTCATACGAGCTTCCTCTTCTAGATGCGCGATCGCCGTTATGAAGCGCTATATCTTTATATTTCCCCATCAAACATGAAGCCTAACAGGAGAAATTTGTGTTTTTTCTGTGATTTTGGCGATTAAATTGGCAAGTTTTTCAAAACCTGGGGGCGTAGTCCTCAATCGCCTGCGTACAAATACCAAAAGCGGGCTGTTTGGGGTTGTTGATAAAACACCACCCCTCAGCCCGCGATCGCCCGTCGTTCAGTTGTTCCCCGTCGTTCAGTTGTTCTAAGCTTCTTGAAGCCTTACCAAAATCCTAATAATCCCGTCCCTTCACCTGCGCCAGCGCATCGGTCGTCAGCACGCCGTTTTCGGAATAGTAGCCCGATGCTTTTTTGGCTTCGATTTCTACCTGCGCGTCGGCAGGAATCAGGTCTGGCGGGATTGGGATTCGCTGCACGACCTCGATGCCCGCGTGAGTAATCGCGTTGTATTTCATATTGCTCATCGACACCAGCCGATCGATCTTGCTCACGCCCAGCCAGTGCAGCACGTCGGGCATGAGTTCCTGAAAGCGCATATCCTGCACCCCCGCCACGCACTCCGTCCGCAGGAAATAGGCATCAGCGCGATCGCCCCCCTCCTGGCGCTTGCGAGCATTGTAGACCAGGAACTTGGTCACTTCGCCCAGGGCCCGACCTTCCTTGCGGCAATAAACAATAATGCCCGCGCCGCCCTCCTGCGCCGTCTGGATGCAAACCTCGATGCCATGCACCAGATAGGGGCGACAGGTGCAAATATCAGAGCCAAACACATCGGAGCCGTTGCATTCGTCATGCACCCGCACGGCCAGCGGCTTGGCTGGGTCGCCAATGGTCGTTTCGTCACCGACGATATAAACCGTCGTGCCGCCGATGGGTGGCAAAAACACCTGCAAATCGGGGCGCGTCACCAGTTCGGGAAACATGCCGCCCGTCTGCTGAAACAAAATGCGGCGCAGTTCCCATTCTTCTACGTCTAGCCGTTTGGCAATCCCCGGCAGATACCATACCGGGTCGATGGCGGCCTTCGTCACCACCAAATTGCCGTCTTCTTTGAGGATCTTGCCGTCTACCCGCAGGCGGCCGCTGGCGATTTCGTCGCGCAGTTCGGGAATGAAGATGTGCGCCTTGGTGATGGCGATAGTGGGACGAATGTCGTAATCGCTGGGGAAATGGGGCGCAAAAATCTCGCTGGCGATCGCCCCCCACGGATCAAGCGAGACAATCTTTTCGGGATCTTTCCAACTGGCGTAGGGGCCAATCGCCGAAACCGGAGCGGTATTGGTCAAATCTGCCCGATGCTCTGGGTCAAGCACCCCACTGGCCACGGCCAGCGCCCGATAGACGCTGTAGGAGCCGCCGTGCGTCCCAATCACATTGCGCTGGGCTGTGCTGCGAACCGAGCCGATGATGGGGCCGCGCTCGACCGGGTTGGCTGCGCCCCAGAGAATCGGCGTAGTCTTGGCTCCCAGGCGATTGCGATGAGACGTGAGAATAATATGTTTGGGCTTGGCTTTGGATTGTGCGTCTGATTGTGCGTCTGTCATAGCGAAAAGACACCCTGAGAATGATTCACAAACTCTAGCAAGTTCTTTAGCCCGTTTTCAGATCGACAACGTTGAGGCTGGCTAATAGGACTGGCGAAGACTGGCTGATCAGACTCGCCCACAAGACTTGCCCACAAGACTCGCCCATAAAACTTGCCAATAAGACTTGCCGAATTGTGTGACCAAATTGTGTAAAGCGAGATTGTAGCATTTGATTTCTCAGCCGTTAATGCCCCAGCAAAAAAACCCGGCTGGGGAATTGCAAATTTAAGGCAAGACGGGAGCAAGAAGGGCGATCGCCCATCGATGAGATGCACTAAAATCGGGCCATGAGAAATTCAGGCTGCACTGCAAAAACGAGCATCTGGTAAAAGGTCTGGTAAACACCGTGTCCGAGCAACCCCCATCTCAATCCTCATCGATTGTCTTTCCGGCCGAAGTTAACGTCATCAAGCACCCGCTGGTGCAACACAAGCTGACCCTGATGCGTCAGGCAGAAACCCACACGCAAGACTTTCGGCGACTGCTCAAGGAAATTTCCATGCTGCTGGCCTACGAAGTCACCCGCGACCTGCCTGTGAAGTATGAAAAAATCCGCACCCCCCTGGCCGAGATGGATGCGCCCGTGCTGGCCGCCGACAAAAACATGGTAATTGTCTCGATCATGCGGGCGGGGCAGGGCTTGCTAGACGGCATGTTGGAGCTAATTCCCACCGCAAAGGTCGGGCATATCGGGCTATATCGCGAGCCAACCACGCTGACGGTGGTGGAATATTACCTGAAGCTGCCCAACGACACCGAACACCGCGACATGCTCGTTGTAGACCCGATGCTAGCTACGGGCAACTCGGCCGTCGCTGCCGTCGATCGCCTCAAGGAAGCCAATCCGCTGTCGATCAAGTTTGTCTGCCTGCTGGCGGCTCCAGAAGGCATCCAGTGTTTTCATGAGCAGCATCCAGATGTGCCCATCTACACGGCTGCGGTGGATGAGCGACTGGACGAGCATGGCTACATTGTTCCTGGCGTGGGCGATGCGGGCGATCGCCTCTATGGCACGAAGTAAGGGAACAAGGATTCCGAAGCCAAAGATAAGGCTCGAAAAGGTATTCCAGCAAAGCTGACCGACCTTCTTGCTGGCCCAACTTGCTGTTCTAGATACCGTTCTGGATATCAATCCGCACCAACAGCGAAACGGGTGAAATCGCTAAACGGGTGAAATCGCTGAAAGCCTCATAGATACTCGGGCCAGCAATCCAGAACCGCCAATCCAAACTCCAAACTCCAAGATCCAAAATCGATTCCCCTTTATCAAGACCCCATTTAATGCCGATTAATGCCGATTAATGCCGACTTCTGATTCGCAAACTGCTGGCGTATCGGGCGATGCTTCGACGCAGACCAAGGGCGATCGCCCCGCCCAGGCGGCCTGGGTCTCGCCCCTGGTCTGGCTGGTGTGGCTGGCCTACGTCGGCTATGTGCTGCTGAGCAACCTGCCGCCGGGGCCGTCGCTGCTCCATACGTCGCCCGCCACCCTGCAAGAGGCGATCGCCCTCAGTTTGAATTTTGGGCTGGTGCTGCCTGCGCTCTTTCCCGCCGTAGCTCCGGTGCTACATCCTGGGCTAGAGGCGCTGTTTAACCTGACGGTGGGCTGGGGGCTGCTGCTGTGGGGCTTTGCCATCGATGGGCGGGGGCAGCGGCTGCCGATTTTACCCTTTCTCCTGGGCACAGCATTTTTGACGAACGTATTTTATCTGCCCTGGCTGGCGCTGCGACGACCGAATCCGGAGCCGCCGACCCCGCCGCTAAGCCGCCTAGAGCAAATAACCGAAAGCCGAGCTTGGCCGCTGGTGCTGGGGGCGATCGCCCTTGCGTCGGCTGTCTGGGCAGTGGCGGCCCGCCCTGAGTTTGGCGACGGGCCAACCCGCTGGGCCAGCCTGATGGAGATTTTGCAGGGCGATCGCCTCGCCTATTCTTTCCTGATCGACCTGCTCGTATTTTGGTTATTTCAAGGATGGCTGGTGTCCGATGACATGGCTCGTCGCCAGTGGGTCAACCCAGCAATTGGCTGGATCGCCCGTCTGGTGCCGTTTGTAGGGCTGGTGGTGTATATGGTGCGTCGCCCGTCTTTTGAGTAGGCCGCTTAATCTGATAGGGTTGTCAAAAGTCTGGCAAAAAAAGCTGGTGAAAGAGTCTGGCAAAAAAGTCTGGGAAAAATCTGACAAAGCGAAAATCCTTTGCGCCAGCGTCATCAAAACGTCATCAAAGCATTACATTAAGCGGCGTTTGCATTATGCAAACATTACATAGGTTCATGGTGCAACAGGCAATTCTACGGTCGTTCCCCGGTGATTCCGTTTCTAGATTGGGAATGATGAGAGTGTGATGCTTTCTGGATGTGGTCTTTTCGCTTGAGGTGAGTCGGTGTGAACAACCCTGTTGCCAATCCGCCTGTTGCACAGCCGTTTGTACATCCTGTCGTGCATCTCCAAGCCCCGTCGATGCTGGTCAGCAGCTCCCTCATGGAAGAGACCCAACGCCAAGCCTCCAGTAGTCAATACACCGATGACTTGATCGGGGCTGCTATTTTTGATCTGAGCGGATTGCCAAAGGAATACTTCACCACGGCCGAAAGCAGCGATGTCAGTTGGGTGCAAACAATCTTTCAGGCGCTGGGGTTGCAGTCTCTACTGATGTCTTCGCTGAAGCTAGATGGGTTTCGTCATGCGGTGATTCATGGTGCAGACTATCGGGCAGTGGTGGTGCGGCAAAAGAATCGCTACACCGCCCTGCTGACTCGACAAACTTCTGAAGCCCTGCCGGAGTCATTTATCCAGTGGGCGCAGGAGTTTGAACCCACAATCTTGCGATCGCACCCCCGGTTCAGCGCCATGTAGTGCCCCCTGTTTTTCCCCCAACATGGTTGATACAACCGCCCGCTTTTTCATTGCCCTGGTTCCCCCCCCTGCCATTCAAGACTATGCCAATGGCGTAATTCAGGAATTGGGCGATCGCTTTCAGACCCACACGGCCAAAGCCCCGCCCCACGTCACGCTTCAGCCACCGTTTGAGTGGTCGCCGGCCCGCGCCGATCGCCTCACCGAAGAACTCGCCGCCTTTGCCCAGCGACAGAGCAGCGTTCCTGTGCATCTGCTGGGGTTTGGCCAGTTTTCGCCCCGCGTGCTGTATATCCACGTCGAAAGGACTCCGGCCCTG
This sequence comes from Thermoleptolyngbya oregonensis NK1-22, assembly GCF_032705245.1. Lineage (GTDB taxonomy): Bacteria > Cyanobacteriota > Cyanobacteriia > Elainellales > Elainellaceae > Thermoleptolyngbya > Thermoleptolyngbya sichuanensis. The sequence continues at coordinate 2,723,074 of NZ_CP053540.1, read as the reverse complement.
CTGGCGCTTCAGGCTGCCCTAGCGGAGCATTTAGAGCAAACCCTCGGCATCGTCGATCCCAAGGCAAAGCGGCGGCGGTTTACGCCCCACATCACGGTCGCCTCGCGCAACATCACCCCCTACACGTTTCAGCAAGCCTGGGCCCTGCTGAAGGAACGCCCGCTGGATCTGAGATTTTCGGGCGATCGCCTCACGCTCTTGAAACACGACGGACATGAATGGCAGATTTACCAGGAGTTTGCGCTGCTGACTCCTGCCCGCCCGTCCACAGAACCGGGCGGGGTCATCGGCGTGGGCGATCGCCCAATCGGGTGATTTCTAGAAAACTCACCCAAATCAAGCCAGGAACCCTTGACAGATAAATTCAAAACAGTAACAATAGATACAGAAAAGAAATCGTTCATCTCTTTCCGCTGTCAGCTTCAATCAGCCTAATCGCTCGAAGTCTGATGGCTCAGAAGAGACGGAAGTAGGGAGCAATCCCGAAGGAACGCGCCTCACCCTTACCCTTCAAAAAGAGAGGCGAATCCTATGAAACTCACCTATCGTGGCGTAACCTACAACTACGATCCCCAACCCCTGAACCTGAACAACAGCCATCCAACCACTACTGAACTGAAGTTCCGGGGCAACGAATATCAGACCAATCAGCCCGTTGCAACTGGCGCAGGGGCAACTGACGCTGTGGCGACCGTTCCTGCTACCGCTGCACCCGTAGCCCAGCCCGCAGCCCCCGTTACTATCGAAGAGAGAGCGCGGGAGCTGATGATGAATCACCACAAACTGGTGAAGCGCCGCCAGCAAGCGATGCTGACCCGTTTGGCGGCCAACGTCGGGCTAGATGCCGGAACCACCAGCCAATACTGGGGACACATTCAAGGCAAGGTGCAGCCCGGTTTCTGGGACAGCTACGACCGCAGCCACGCCAGCATTAGCTAGGGTCATAGCGGGTTCTCATCTGCTTCCCATCTCCGCTCCACCAGTTTCCCGAACATTTCCTAAAAGTTAGCTGGTTGCAGGCACTCCCATCGGGGGGTGCCTTTTCTGGTTGCAGGCACTCCCATCAGGGGGTGCCTTTTCTGGTTGCTTTTCTTGTTGCAATATGGAGCAACAGAATGTGCCACTCTTGCTCCCCTTCTCCCCGCTTGGGAGAAGGGGGTTGGGGGATGAGGGCAAACGTAGAATAGATCGACCGAGACAGCCTGTTCAGGTCGTCCGCTTTCCCCTCGTGCGATCGGGTGAAGGAGGTTCTACCCCGCTTCACAAGAGAATTTCCTAAAGATTTTCCCTGAATCTGGAAAAAGGGCGTTGAAATAGACACTAAGATGCAGCCAGGTGTGCATCTGTATTGGCAGCATCGATTCTCAAGCGAAACCTATCCATGCCCTCTTTGCAGTCGCCCCTCCTCAGCTTTATCGCCGCTCTGGTTTTGTCTACGACCGTAGAATCCCCATCAGTTGCTCAATCCAGCGCCAGCCCCGCGCCGACCGCAGCCACCGCCGAACCCGCCCATCCCATCGCCGAACTCTGGCAACAGCACCAGGTGTCGATCAGCATCGGCACGCTGCTTTTGCTGAGCTATTTGGGCGTGCTGGGGTTCCGACCGCTGCTCTTGCTCAGGCTGCCCTCCAGCGATCTGTCCATCCCCTACACAAGCTGGAAAATTCCGCTGGGCATCGTGCGGTTTCTGAAATATCGCAACCGCGTCCTGGATGCCTGGGTGAACCAGCACTGGAAAACGGCTCAAAAGTCATTCTTAGACCTGCCAACTGTCAGCCAGCGGGCAATCCACATTCCTCTGCCCGTCTATCTCGACAACAAGCCCATCGAAACGCTCACCGGAGAAGCGCTCAGACCCACCTTTTCCAAAAACACAGCGGTCTTGCTGATTACCGAAGAAGGCGGCGCAGGCAAAACCAGCCTCGCCTGCCAGATCGCCCTCTGGGGATTAAACCAACAACTGTGCCAGCATCGCCTGCTGCCCGTGCTGGTGGAAACCGAGCTAGATGACAAACAAACACTCTTTGAAGTCATCCGCGGCCAGATCAACGCCCTCACCGATCAACGAGATCCCATTGCGCCAGAGCTTTTGGAGAATTTGCTGCGGCGACGGCGGGTGCTGGTCATTGTGGATCACCTTTCTGAAATGGGCGAGGAGACTCGCAAACAAATCACGCCACAGCTAGCCGATTTTCCCGCCAGGGCGCTGGTCGTCACCTCTCGCCTGCTGGAGCCGCTCGGCAACCTGCCCAAAACCATTCTGAAACCACTGCGGATCGAGGGCAGCAGCCTGTCTCGCTTTATGGATGCCTATCTAGAAGCCCGCAACAAGCGAGGTTTGTTTGAAGACGAAGACTATTTCAACGGCTGCCGTCGCCTGTCGCAGATGGTGGGGCAGCGCAATATCACCGTGCTGCTGGCCCGGCTCTATGCCGACCAGATGATCGAGCAGCAAGAAGGCGTGGGGGGCATTCTGCCGTCCTCCGTGCCCGAACTGATGCTGAGCTATCTCAACCAGCTCAACCGCAGCATCGAAGAAGCCAACCGCCGAGATAATCTCGCTGTGCAGCAAGATGCTCAACGTATCGCCTGGGAATGCCTAAAACAGACCTATCGCCCCACCACTGCGGCTAAGCCAGATATTGAAAAAGCTTTGAGCAAAAACGGCGCAAACGACATCCCAGCGCGGCTGGCCTATTTGGAAACCCGGCTGCGGCTTGTGCAAACGCTGGAGCCAGGAGACAAGCTCCGCATTGTGCTAGACCCGCTGGCAGAATATTTGGCAGCGCTGCACTGGGTCGATCAGTGTCGAGAAAATCCAGCAGAATCCTGGACAGAGTTTTTAGACTCGATTGACCCCGTGCTAGAGCAGGGCAACGACTCTCCCACCGCGATTCAAGGCTTTTTGCTGGCAGTACGCGACTGCTGCCAGGTGAAAAAAAAGGAAGCCCAAGTTCCAGAAGACATTCCAGATTTGCTGGCCCGCAAAGCCGGCCTCGACCCCGCCGAGTTGCAAAAAATTGAGGAAAAACGCCGCATCAGCCTTCTAATTTCTGACCTATCCGACCCAGACGAAGAATATCGCATCCGCGCCGCAAAAGACCTGGGCAAGCGTGGACTTGCCGCCGCCAAAGCCGTGCCTAATCTGCTGGGCATGGCCAAAAACCCCAACCAAACCCTAGAAGCCCGCCAGGAAGCGCTGAAATCGCTGGGCAGCTTGGGAGCCTGTAGCGACAGCCTAAAAGCCGACCTCGCTCCCCAACTGATCGCCCTCCTGCAAGCCGACCATGACCCCAAGCAGCCCGACGAACTGGCCGTGCGGCGGGGCGCAGCCGAAGCGCTGGGCGCAATGAAAGCCGGGCAAGCCGAACTCCAGACCATTCTGAACGACGACCAACAGCCGCTGACCCTGCGCCAGGGAGCCGCCCGCGCCTTGGGGCTAATTGGCGCACCCAGCGGACAGCCCGTGCCCATGCTGATCGCGCAACTGCGAGACGGGCAGGTCAGCACGCAGGTCAAGCCCATTCCGGTCTATCAAGAAGCCCTGCCACTAGAGCAGATCCTCAACTTGGTGAAAATTCCTGGCGGAGAGTTTCTCATGGGGTCGCCGCCAGAGGAAGAAGGGCGCGATTACTATCAATACAACCTTCCAGAAACAGCAGGGCTGGACGTAGAGCAGCAGCACCGAGTCACGGTGCCAGGTTTCTTCATGAGCCAGTTTCCCATCACCCAGGCGCAGTGGCGGGCGGTGGCCACAGCCCTGCCCCCGGTGAATCGAGAGCTTGACCCAGACCCGTCCAACGTTAGCTTTAAGGGCGGCGATCGCCCCGTCGAAACAATCTCCTGGTACGACGCGATCGAGTTTTGCGATCGCCTCTCTCAGCGCACCAGCAAGACCTACCGCCTGCCCAGCGAAGCCGAATGGGAATATGCCTGCCGCGCCGGAACCAGCAGCCCCTTCCACATTGGCGACACCTTACACTCTGACCTGGCCAACTACAGAGCCACCGAAATCTACGGCAACGGCACAGCCGGAATCTATCGTCAAAAAACTACCGAAGTCGGCAGCTTTGGGGTCAATGGTTTTGGCTTGGGCGATATGCACGGCAATGTTTACGAATGGTGCCTCGATCATTGGCACCCCACCTACGAGCGATCGCCCACCGATGGCAGTGCTTGGGTCACAGAAGGTGACGATCGCTACAGGCTGGTGCGGGGCGGTTCCTGGTACGACTATCCAGCCTTCTGCCGCTCTGCCAGCCGCTTCCGTGCCTCGCCGCACTACCGCTACAACGACTTCGGGTTTCGGGTGGTCTGTGTTTTCCCCTGGACTCAGTAGCCCTTTATACTTTAGCTCTTTTGCCCTTTGCTCTTTTTTCTTTTCCCCTGCGCGAAGCGCATTAAAAAATTTTTTTAAATTCAGGTTTCTCATCCCAAACCCTTACTATCTATCCATAGTGGCTCCAGCACCTTTCACCCCCTACAGAAAGTGTCCCATGAGTAAACCCACCCCGCCCGACCTGCCCATCATCCAAAAAACCTACGACCTCGTTAAGTGGTACGTCCCTGTCTTAAACCGACTTCCCCGCGACCATCGCTTCACCCTCGGCGAACGCATCATCAACGGGCTATACGACCTGCTAGAAGGCTTAATCCTGGCCCGCTATAGCCAAAACAAGCTCGAAATCCTGGAAAAACTCAACACCCGCCTCGATCTGCTGCGCCACCAAACCCGCCTCCTGCTCGACTTCAGCCTCCTGGAAACCAAGCGCTACGAATACGTCGGCAAACTGATGCACGACATCGGCACAGAGCTAGGCGGCTGGATTCGTCAACAGCGCCAGCGCCCCGCCAAAGCCTAGAGCAGGGATTAGGGGTTGGGGGTTAGGGGTTAGGACTGCAAGTTAGCCGAGTCCAACACCGGAGGACGAAACCATGAAACGCTACGGCAATCTCTGGTCAGACGTGACAGACTTCTCAAACCTTCTGGCCGCCGCCCACCAGGCAGAAAAGGGCAAGCGATTTCGAGAAAACATCCTGCGCTTCAACTACAACCTGGAATCCGAACTGATTCGCCTTCAGCAAGAACTCCTCACCCAAACCTATTGCCCCGGCGAATACAAAACCTTCCAGGTCAAACAGCCCAAACCCCGCCTCATCTCCGCCGCGCCCTACCGCGACCGCGTGGTACATCATGCCCTCTGCAACGTCATTCAACCCATCTTCGAGCGCACCTTCATCCACGATTCCTACGCCAACCGGGCGGGCTATGGCAGCCATCGAGGGCTACAGCGCTTTACCCGCTTCGCCCGCTCCAGCCGCTATGTCCTCCAGTGCGACATCCGCAAATACTTTCCCAGCATCGATCACGCCATCCTCAAAACCATCCTGCGGCGCAAAATCAAGTGCCCCGACACACTCTGGCTAATCGACACCATCATCGACCACAGCAACGACCAAGAACCCGTAATCGACTACTTTCCCGGCGACGACCTGCTCACCCCGCTTCAGAGGCGGCGGGGCCTGCCCATCGGCAACCTCACCAGCCAGTTCTTCGCCAATCTCTATCTCAACGGGTTCGACCATTTTGTAAAGGAAACCCTCAGAGCCAAGAAATACGTGCGCTATGTCGATGACTTTGCCCTGTTCTCCGATGATCGCGTCTTCCTAGCCGATGCTCGCCTCGCCATCGAGTCCCAACTAGAAACCCTGCGGCTCAAAATTCACCCCATCAAAAGCCAACTCTTTGCCACCGCCATCGGCCCCACCTTCCTGGGCTTTCGCGTCTTGCCAGACCATATCCGCGTCAAGGCTGCCAGCCTCCGCCGCGCCCGCGTCCGCCTCCGCCATTACCAAACTCTCTACGCCACCAAGCGGCTTTCCTTCGAGCAGCTCACGCAATCTATCCAAAGCTGGGGCGCACACCTCAAACACGCCGATACCTGGCGGCTCCGGCAAGATATCTTTGAGCAGCTAGTATTCACAACTTCATAACCGCTACAGAGTAGCCAGAATAGGGCTTTAAGAATTGCAATAGCCCGCAAGCAGAGGACGGGCTTTCGTTTTATCCTAATCCTGGGGCGAGTCAGCCTAGCTGGTGCGGGGCGGTTCCTGGAACAACAATCCAGCCTTCTGCCGCTCTGCCAACCGCAACCGTAACACGCCGCACAACCGCAACAACAACATCGGGTTTCGGGTGGTCTGTGTTTTCCCCTGCACTCTCTGGTGCCAGAGTCGATGGATGGCAATTCGTCGAGCGTGTGAAAGAGAGTCCAGACCCGCTCCTGCGATGTTTGCCATACAAAACATCCAAAAATCAACCCAGACCGAGCAGCTTGGTAAGCTTTCTTGCTGAACAGTTGCTCGGTCTAGTGTGCCTACTCGTCGGCGCAGATCACAACGCGACCATTATGCCTGGAGCCAGCCAAAAATTTCCCCGACCGTCAGCCGCACCGCCCCAGCAAACCCAGGCACAGGCAGCACGCTATCCGGCTCGTCAAATAGCTGCACCGACTGATTTGCGCCATAGACAAAGATGCACGCCTCTTCCGGGTCGAGCAGCCAGCCCATCTCCGCGCCGTGGCTGAGGCAGTGCAGAATGTTGCGAATCACTCTGGACTGGCTTTGTCCCGGCGATAGGATTTCTATCGTCCAGTCGGGCGGCAGGTTAAACGTATTTGCCACTTCGCCGCTGCTGTCTCTGGGAATGCGGTCGGCGCGGAAAACAGCAATATCGGGCACGATAGAGCGTCCCCCAAACGTGCAGCGCAGTTCTGGAAACGCTTGCCCTGCGCCATCAGCACGAAATGCAGCCGTAATAGCAAAGGTTAGTTCACGCTGCAAAACGCTGTGTTTTCCTTGGGGCATGGGCTTTTGAAGGATATTGCCGTCGATGAATTCGCTGGCGGGCTTGGTTTCGGGCAGCGCCAGAAATTCCTCCAGGGTCAGCGGCTTTGTGGGAACTTGCACCATGAGACAGGCTCCAGGGACGAAGGGCGAATTGAAGGGGCGACAGGCCGTAGGGCTGAGTCTTATTCTAGGCGATTCCCCTGCAACGCTCCCCCGTCCGCCGCACTTGGCGAAGGTTCACTGAATCAGCACTAAATAAATGCGTGAGGTCTAAACACTCTGGATGCGAGGCGATGATGAGATGATGGACAGGGTGATGAATATCAAGCAGCAAGTTTCAAGCCGCAAATCCAGAGTCTATCCCTCGTCCCGTCTTGTCTCAACATGTCTTACTACATTCCGCCCAAATTTCTGGATCGCCTCTCGGTGCATATCACCAAGAACTTTCTGGCGCTGCCCAACGTCAAGGTGCCGCTGATTTTGGGGATTCATGGGCGCAAAGGCGAGGGCAAAACCTTCATGTGCGAGCTAGTGTTTAAGCGCATGGGGCTAGGGGCGGTGTATATGTCGGCGGGCGAGTTGGAAAGTCCTGATGCGGGCGATCCGGCGCGGCTGATTCGGCTGCGCTATCGGGAGGCGGGCGAGTGGAGCCGCACCCACGGGCGCATGGCAGTGCTAATGATCAACGACGTAGATGCGGGCATTGGGCGGGTGGATGCCAGCACGCAATATACCGTGAACACGCAGTTGGTCAACGCCACGCTGATGAACATTGCCGACAACCCGACCAATGTGCAGCTTCCGGGCAGCTATGACGCAGAGCCGACTCAGCGAATTCCGATTATCGTGACGGGCAATGACTTTGCAACGCTGTATGCGCCGCTGATCCGCGATGGACGGATGGAGAAATTCTTTTGGGACCCGACGCGGGAGGATCGGCTGGGCATTGTGGCGGGCATTTTTGAGGCGGATGGCGTTCCCCGATCGGACGTGGAAGCGTTGGTGGATCACTTCGCTGACCAGGCAACGGACTTTTTTGGCGCACTGCGATCGCGCTTGTATGATGAACAGGTTCGCACGCTCATTCACCAGGTCGGCATCGACAAGATTTCGCAGAAGGTGGTTCACAGCGACGGCAAGCCGACAGAATTTCAAAAACCCAACTTTAGCCTGCAACATTTAATCGAGATTGGCACAGAGATGGTACAGGAGCAGGAACGCATTCGTGAACTGCGGCTGGTATCTGAATATAACGAGGTGCTGAAGGGCGATCGCCCCCGCTCAGCGAACCGCGCAAGCCATTCGATCAGCAAATCCGATAAATACTTTATGTATTATGGCGATCGCCCCGGGTCGGCCGAACCTCCACCCGCCAAGTCTGCCAATGGGAACGGGATGGCATCGTTGAAAACTTCCCCCCCTGGAACGCAGCCTACCATTGCAGCAGAGGTCGCCGAGGAAATTCGCAGCATCCTGGCAGGAGGGCTACGACTCGGCATTGAGTACGTGGATGAGCGCCGCTATCGCATGGGGTCGTGGCAGTGTTTTGGAACCTACGACGGCAACCCAGAGGAGGCGATCGCCGCGCTGGAACGCTGCATTGCAGAACATCCAAAGGATTACATTCGCCTCGTCACCATCGACAAACACCGCAACCGCATGGGCGATCGCCTCCTCCAGCGCCCGTAGCAGCGAGAGGTCAGGTGTTAGACCAGGCAGCAAACCAGAAAGTGAACCGAGAGTAAGCCGAGAGTGAACCGAGAGTAAGCCGAGAGTAAGCCGAGAGTAAGCCGAGAGTGAGCCGAGAGTAAACACAATGGGCGATGAACGACGCGAGGGCCCAGAGCCTCGCACAAAACGCAAGTTTGACTGGGGCTGGCGGACAGTGCTACTCGCGGCGGCCCTCTTTTGGGTACTGTGCAGCATTTTTGCGCTGCAACGGTTTTATAACTTCTTCCCGACGTTTGTGTCGTTCGACCAGGGCATCTTCAACCAGGTGTTTTGGAATAGCCTGCACGGACGCTGGTTTGAAGGCTCCCTCTCCTCCAGCGAATCGAGCGCTGTGCAGCTAGACAACCAACTGCCGGAGGTGTTTTATCGCCGCCTCGCCCAGCATTTCACCCCCGCGCTGCTGCTGTGGCTGCCGATTTATGCCCTGTTTCAGTCGCCTGCGGGGCTGTCGCTGCTGCAAGTGACGCTGATGACAGCAGGCGGACTGGTGCTGTACGCGCTGGCCCGTCACTATCACCCGCCCCATGTGTCGGCGCTGATTGCCGTCAGCTACTTTTGCGCGAATGCGGTCATCGCGCCGACGCTGGCCAATTTCCACGATTTCTCCCAAATTCCGCTGTTTGTCTTTGGCCTGCTATGGGCGATGGAAAAGCGGCGCTGGTGGCTGTTTTGGCTGCTGCTAGGGCTGACGCTGGTGGTGCGCGAAGATGCCGGGGTGATTACCTTTGGCGTGGGCTTCTACATGGCAGCATCGCGGCGGTTTTTGCGGGCGGGGGTGGCGGTGTGCGTCCTCAGCCTGGGCTATATGCTGCTGCTGACGAATTGGGTGATGCCGCTGTTTGCGCCGGACATTTCGCGGCGGTTTATGGTGGAGCAGTTTGGACGGTTCACTAACGGGCAGGAGGCTTCGACACTGGAGGTGCTGTGGGCGATGATCCGCAACCCTGACCAAGTTCTGGCAGAAGTAGTCAACCCTCCAGGACGCACCCTCAGCTATGTTTTGGCGCAATGGCTGCCGCTGGCGTTTGTGCCTGTAATTTCGCTGGATGCGTGGCTGTTGACCGGGTTTCCGCTGCTCAAGCTGCTGCTGCAAGAAGACCCTACCGCCCTGTCGATGCACCTACGCTATGCCGTGTCGCTGGTTCCGGGGTTGTTCTACGGCGCAATTCTCTGGTGGCATAAGCATCCCCACTGGTTTCGCCCCCGCTTGCGGCAGTTTTGGCTATTTTGCCTGGGGCTGGCGCTGCTGTTCACAGTTGCGTCAAATCCCAATCGGGCGCTGTCGGTGTTCATTCCCGACTCGATCCAGCCGTGGGTCTACACGTCGCCCGCCCGCCAGTGGGAACACGCCCAGGCCGTGCGATCGCTCTTGCGGCAAATCCCCGACGATGCCAGCGTCACCGCTACGGGAAACATCGTGGCGCATCTCTCCAGCCGCCGCGAAGTCTTGCGCTATCCAGGCACGCGCCTGATCAACGACGACCGCAAGCAGATTGGCGTGGAATATGCCGTGCTGGATTTTTGGTATCCGCTGCGCTTTTCGGCGGCCTTTCCCGATGAAGGCAGAAGCTTTTTTGGCATGACCAACCGCGTCCTCGGCTGGCTCCGAGACGGCAGCTTTGGGCTGATGGATTTTCAGGATGGCGTTGCCCTGCTGCGGCGCGGCGTGCCCTCCAGCCCCGAAGCTGCCGCCGCCTGGAACCAGTTTCACCAGCCGCTGGATTAAGCCATCCGACGGAACCCGAATCGCTTGCATAGAATGTTCTTTTGGAGTCTCTTTCCCCTGCTGCCATGAATGCCTTTGAACCGCCTACTGCCGAAAATCCCGTCGCCGAAAACCCTGCTGCCGAAAATCCTGTTGCCCAAAAACGATACGAGGGCAAGGCCAAAATCCTCTACGCCACCGACGATCCAGAAGTCTTGCTGACCTACTTCAAAGATGATGCAACCGCGTTTAATGCCCAAAAGCGCGGCACGATTTCCGGCAAAGGCGAGGTGAATTGCGCCATGTCGCAGCACTTGTTTCGCCTGCTAGAGGCGCAGGGCGTGCCGACCCACCTGATTGACTGCCCCACGCCAAACACCATGCGGGTGCGGCGGGTGTCGATTGTGCCCCTGGAGGTGGTGGTCAGGAACATTGCAGCGGGGAGTCTCTGTCAACAGACTGGGTTGGAGTTGGGAACCCCGCTCAGTCCGCCGCTGGTAGAGTTTTACTTTAAAAACGATGCCCTCGGCGATCCGCTGCTGACGGAAGATCGGCTGCGCGTGATGGGGCTGGCCACGCCCGATCAGGTGCAGCAACTCCGGGAGATGGCGCTGCGGGTCAACCAGGTGCTGTCTGAGTTCTTTAATCAGTGTGGGATTACACTGGTGGACTTCAAACTGGAGTTTGGGGTTGATGGAACAGGCAAGCTGCTGCTGGCGGATGAGATTAGTCCCGATACGTGCCGTCTGTGGAACCAGGCGGAGTCTGACCCCAACCGCAGGGTGATGGATAAAGACCGATTTCGACGCGATTTGGGCGATGTGGAGGCTGCGTACCAGCAGGTGCTACAGCGAGTTCTGGCACAAAGCGTCTAGAAGGGCGTTGCCAATGCTGTAAAATTGCTCCGTTTGCTCGGAATTGCGATTCGCGAAGCGATCCCTACGGGAATCGCACTCGGCTCGTCAATCCCGATCTGCGTCTCGACTAGGCTATCTCGACTGGGCTATGCCGTCGCGCTGATCCGAATCGTTCCTGGCTGACCTAGCCGATTGTTTTGCTCAGTTCTTCCTGTCTGTGGTGTGTGGACGTGTTAAAACCTATGCGTTTTTCTCCTGTCGTATTGGCGGCGATCGCCATTTCTTCCGTTTCAGGTCTTGCGGCTCCGGCGGCGCGCGCTCAGACTGCTCCCCTCTCCGAGCAATTGTCCCAAGGTCAGGTTCAGCAGTCGCCCCATGAGCCAGTTGACGCATCCGCTGCGGCTGTGGGGGATGGAGCCGTCCCGCCGAGCCTAGTCAAGCCAGATTTGCTGCCAGGGGCGATCGCCCGCGCTGAGGTGGATGCCGCATCGGGCACACCAGAAGGGGCGATCGCAGCGGCTCCGACCCATTCGGTGAATGGAGATGCAACTGGGCTGGTCAACCCGCTTTCCTCCAAGCCTGCTGAGCAACCGCTGGCTGAAGGGGTATCCCCTCTGGCAACCCAGTCGCCGAGAACAGAGGCAGCAGAACCCGCAACTCCCGCCGCTCTGTCCAAGCTGGCCGTGCCCCAGACAGGAACCTCCCGCCTGGGCGACCCCATTGAGCTAGCCCAATTTATCCCCCAGCCCCAGCCCACCGACGGACAGCCCGCCCCTGCTGAGGCTGCCCCGCCCCAGGAAGAACCGCGGGTGCTGGTGTCTGAATTGGTCGTCAGCGGGGCCCCCAGCCCGGAGCTAGAAGACGCGGTATTTAACGCCATCAGAACTCGCGCTGGCGCAACCACTACGCGCACCCAGCTTCAGCAGGATATTAACGCGGTGTTTGCCACGGGCTTTTTCGCGGACGTGCGGGCGGTTCCCGAGGATACGCCGCTGGGCGTGCGGGTCACCTTTGTGGTGCAGCCCAACCCGGTGCTAACGGCAGTGCGAATCCAGGGCAACGAGGTGCTGCCCCAGCAGGTGGTTGACCAGACCTTTGGAACGCAATACGGCCGCGTGTTGAACCTGAACCAGCTTCAGACGGGCATCCGCAACATCAACCGCTGGTATCAGGACAACGGCTATGTGCTGGCGCAGGTCATCGACGCACCCCGCATCAGCCAGGATGGCGTGGTCACGCTCTCGGTGGCAGAGGGCGTGATCGAGGATATCAACGTCGCCTTTCAAACCGAAGACGGCGAAACCGAGGACGACGACGGCAACCCGATTCGAGGCCGCACCCGCGCTTTCATCATCACGCGGGAATTTGAAACCAAGCCTGGGGACGTGTTCAATCAGAACCAGATTCAGCAAGACCTCCAGCGGGCCTTTCGCCTGGGGCTATTCGACGACTTGCAGGTGACGCTGAATCCGGGTGACGACCCCCGCAAGGTGGACGTGACCATCAACGCCGTGGAACGGAGCAGCGGCTCGATCTCCGCTGGGGTGGGCGTGAGTTCGGCTAGCGGTCTGTTTGGCACGGTCAGCTATCAGGAGCAAAACCTGGGCGGCAACAACCAGCGACTCGGCGCAGAGGTGCAGTTTGGTCAGCGGGATTTGCTGTTTGATATTAGCTTTACAGACCCGTGGATTGCGGGCGATCCAAACCGCACTTCCTATACGGTCAACGCCTTTAGCCGTCGGTCGATTCCGCTGGTGTTTCAGGGCGGCGAGACGGAGGTGACGCTGGAAAATGGCGATCGCCCTCGCGTGCGGCGGATTGGCGGCGGCGTGACCTTTGGCCGACCCTTGGGCAACGGCTGGCGAGCTACAGCCGGGCTGCAATACCAGAACATCCGCCTGCAAGACTCCGATGGCGATCTGGCTCCAGTGGACGAATTGGGCAACCAGCTCAGCTTCAGCGAGTCGGGCACGGATGATATTTTGCTCGTGCAGCTCAGCGCCAGTCAGGATCGCCGCGATAGCGCCGTTGCCCCCACACGGGGTTATAACCTCCGGATTGCAACGGATCAGTCGATTCCTGTAGGTCAGGGCAATATCTTTTTCAACCGACTGCGGGGCAGCTATAGCCGCTACTTCCCTGTAGACATCACCGATTTCACAGAAGGGCCCGAAACGCTGGCCTTCAACGTGCAGGGCGGCGTGGTGTTGGGCGATCTGCCGCCCTACGAGGCCTTCTCGCTGGGCGGCACAGACTCGGTGCGCGGCTATGAAGCGGGCGATGTGGGCAGCGGTCGCGCCTTTGTGCTGGGTACGGTAGAATACCGCTTCCCCATCTTTTCAATTGTCGGCGGCGTGCTGTTTGTAGACGTGGGCAGCGACCTGGGAACGGGCAGCGACGTGCCAGGACAGCCCGCTGTGGTGCGCGACAAGCCAGGAACCGGGATTGGCTTTGGGCTGGGAATTCGGGTGCAGTCGCCGATTGGCGCAATCCGGGTAGACCTGGGCTTTAATGATGAAGGCGACAGTCGGATTCACTTTGGCATTGGGGAACGCTTCTAGCAGTAGCCTTAGTTAAGACCCGTCAGGTTTTGATACCGCCATCTGGGCGATCGCAATGGAACAAGTCCTCTCTTTCTCTAGCACCCCATCCGCCAACCGCCGCGAAGCCCCGGCTCCCGGTCTGCTGAGGGATCAGCAGCATACCCTTGCCAGCCCCCTAGCGCAGTCGGGGGTGGGGCTGCATCTGGGCGAACCCACCCAGGTCAGGATTTTGCCTGCCCAGCCGGGAGATGGGCGCTACTTTGTGCGGGTAGATCTGCCGGGGCAGCCCGTCATTCCGGCTCATATTGACCAGGTGCGCGAGACGCGGCTTTCGACCGAACTGGCAGTGGAAACCGCTGAGGGGACTGCCAGCGTTCGCACGGTGGAACACCTGCTGGCGGCGCTGGTGGGCATGGGCATTGACAACGCCCGCATCGAAATCGACGGGCCCGAAGTGCCCTTGCTAGATGGTTCTGCCCAGGACTGGGCCAGGGCGATCGCCGCCGCCGGGATCATGCCCCAGTCCGCCTCCTGCGCTCTGGTTCCCCTGCCAGAACCCGTCTGGGTGCGCCACGAGGATGCGTTTGTAGCCGCGATCCCCGCCCCAGAACTGCGCTTTAGCTACGGCATCGACTTTGACCTGCCCGCCATTGGCAACCAGTGGGTCAGTTGGTCGCCCAGCGCAGAACCCTTTGAAAGGGCGATCGCCCCCGCCCGCACCTTTGGTCTGGCGCATCAGATCGACCAACTGCGATCGCTCGGCCTGATTCGCGGCGGCAGCCTGGACAATGCTCTGGTGTGCGGCCCCGACGGATGGCTAAACCCACCCCTGAGATTTTCAAATGAACCAGTGCGTCATAAACTTTTAGACTTAGTAGGAGACATCAGTCTACTCGGCTGGATGCCCTTGGCGCACCTGGTCGCCTACAAAGCGAGCCACCAACTGCATACGGAACTGGCTCGCCGCCTCCGACTGTCCCCGTTTGCGCCCTAGCGCGATTCTCAGCGCCGCTGCTGCCCAATCTTCCCACCCCCGGTTTCCGCAGCCCTATTGCCGCTCTTGTCTGACTCCTGCTATCCATCTCCAGCCACCTTTCCAAACCCTCGATTCCATCATTTCCCTCTTATTCCCCTCTGTCAGCCCATGACCATTTTGACCGACCTCCATACCACCGTTTCCCCCGTTTCTCCCATTCAGGCTGAGCCAGAAGCCGCTCCTGAAACGCCCTCTGCACCGCCGACTGTGCTTTCGGTGGAGGAAATTCACAAGCTGCTGCCGCATCGGTATCCGTTCTCTCTGGTCGATCGAATCATCGAATTCGTTCCCGAAAAGCGGGCCGTGGGCATCAAAAATGTTACGTTCAATGAACCCCACTTTCAGGGTCATTTTCCGGGTCGCCCCATTATGCCGGGGGTATTGATCGTAGAGGCCATGGCCCAGGTGGGCGGCGTGGTGCTGACGCAGATGGCCGACGTGCAAGACGGCCTGTTTATGTTTGCAGGCATCGACAAAGTGCGGTTTCGCCGTCCGGTTGTGCCTGGTGACCAAATCATCATGGCCGTTGAACTGCTCTGGGTCAAAAAACGCCGCTTTGGCAAGATGTATGGACGCGCAGAGGTAGACGGGCAACTGGCTGCCGAAGGCGAATTGATGTTTTCACTGGTGGACTGATCCTTGACTACCCTGATTCATCCTACGGCTGTTATCCACCCCGACGCTGAACTGCATCCGACGGTTCAGGTTGGGGCCTATGCAGTCATTGGCAATCGGGTGAAGGTGGGGCCAGGGACGGTCGTGGGGGCCCATGTGGTGCTGGATGGCTGGACAGAAATCGGGGCCCGCAACCAGATCTTTCCGGGTGCTGCCATCGGCTTGCCCCCGCAGGACTTGAAATACGATGGTGCGATCACCCAGGTCAAGATCGGCGACGACAACCTGATCCGAGAGTACGTAACCATCAACCGTGCCACCTACACAGGCGAGGCGACGGTGATTGGCAATGGCAACTTGCTGATGGCCTACGTGCATGTGGGGCACAACTGCGTCATCGAAGACCGCGTGGTCATTGCCAACAGCACCGCGCTGGCTGGGCATGTGCATATCGAGGCGCGGGCGACGATTAGCGGCGTACTGGGCATCCATCAGTTTGTGCGGGTGGGGCGACTGGCGATGGTCGGCGGCATGAGCCGAATCAACCGCGACGTGCCGCCCTATATGCTGGTGGAGGGCAACCCGGCCAGAGTGCGATCGCTCAATCTGGTGGGTCTGCGCCGCTCTGGGCTGATGGATGCCGACCAGGGACGCACCTATCAAGCGCTCAAAAAAGCCTTTCGCACCCTCTATCGCTCTGGGCTGCCGCTGAATCAGGCAATCGAGCAGATCGACCTGCTGCCCGACTGCGAACCCTTGCAGCATCTACGGCAATTTTTGCAACTGTCGCAATTGCCAAGCCGCCGGGGGCTGATTCCGGGGAGTAGTCGCAGCCGAGGCGCAGATTGATGGACACGGTTGAGCCAGTCCACCTGCCTGCGGCCCGGTCGGCTCGGATTTTGATCAGCACGGGCGAGGTGTCGGGCGACTTGCAGGGGGCGCTGCTGGTGGAGGCGCTGTGGCGGCAGGCCGAGAAACGCGGACTGGCGCTGGAGATTTTGGCGCTGGGGGGCGATCGCATGGCGGCGGCCGGGGCGACTCTCTTGGGCGACACAACTGCCATTGGTTCCGTCGGCATTGTGGAAGCACTGCCCTTTGTGCTGCCGACGCTGATGCTCCAGCGGCGAGTGCAGCAGCAATTGCAGCAGCATCCGCCCGATCTGGTCGTGATGATCGACTACTTTGGGCCAAACTCGCGCATCGGCACCTATATGCGTCGCCACTTTTCCCAAGTGCCGCTGATTTACTACATCGCGCCGCAGGAGTGGGTGTGGTCGCTTAGTCCGGCCAAAACGCAGCAGGTGATTAGCCTGAGCGATCGCCTCCTGGCCATTTTTCCCGAAGAAGCCCGCTATTACGAAAAATGGGGCGCAAACGCCACCTACGTCGGGCATCCCTTGGTGGATCGCGTCGCCACCTTCCCCAGCCGCGCCGCAGCCCGTCAGCAGTTGGGCATTACCGAAGATGAAGTGGCGATCGCCCTCTTGCCCGCCTCTCGCCGCCAGGAAGTCAAACACCTGCTGCCTGTGCTGTGTCAGGCAGCGCAGCAAATTCAAGCCGCCCTGCCCCAGGCGCATCTCTGGATTCCTCTCTCGCTGTCGCAGTTTCAGACCCCTGTTGAGCAGGCGATCCGGCGCTACGGGCTGCGGGCGACGATCGTGACCGAGCAGACCCAGACCGTGATCGCCGCTGCCGACCTAGCGCTGACCAAATCTGGCACGGCCAACCTGGAAATTGCGCTGGCAGGTGTGCCCCAGGTGGTCATCTACCGCGTCAGCCGCGTGACCGCATGGATCGCCCGCCGCTTCCTGAAGTTTTCGATTCCCTTCATGTCGCCGCCCAACCTGGTGATGATGGAGCCGATTGTGCCGGAACTATTGCAAGAAGCCGCAACCCCAGAGCATATCGCCCGCGAGGGGCTGGCGCTGCTGCTCGACCCAGTTCGCCGCCACCAAATCCAGCAAGACTATGCCCGATTGCGCCAGGTGCTAGGAGACGGCGGCGTGTGCGATCGCGCTGCGGGGGAGGTGCTAGATCTGTTGGAGCAGCGAGAGCTAGGACGGGTGATGGCGTAGAAAAGGGCAAGCGGCTGGAATAACCTGATCCCGGTTCCCTGCTATATGATCCTGGGGAAACCGAGTTGGAGGCCGCCATGACCAACCCCCTCACCCTTCCCCCAGATCTGTCCTTTGAACAGGCGATCGCCCTGACGCAAGACCTGATGGCACAGATGGCGGCGGGCACGCTGTCGGCTGAGGCAGAGGAGCAGGCGATCGCCGCCCTAGTGTCTAGCGAAAACGGGGCGCGGGGCTTTTTTGTCACCTATCTTACCAGCGACAGCGCCTTGGCAGATGCGCCATCAGAAGCCGTGGTAAAAGCGCTGCAATCTTCCCCCGGAACCGTCGCGGAACTGCTGGTGAAAAACCTGGCCATGTCTTCCGCAATGGCGATCGCCCACCGCCGCAACCAAGCCGAAGACATGGCCCAGAGTTCCGAGCGGGTCAGCCGCCGCACGCTCGATCTGATCCGCCGGGTCGGCCTGCCGTTGGTGTCTGAAAAAGCGCGGCAACTCCGCGACAGCGCCAAAACCGGCGACGGCCCCTACGCTGAATTCCTGAACCGCTGGCGCTATGACGACGAGCAGCGGGCGGTGATTCAAGCGGCGCTGGAGGGCATTTAGGGGATTTTGGATCTTGGATTCTGGGTTTTGGATTTTAGGGGGCGATCGCTCTCATTCCTGTCCCCAAACCTGCCCCCAAACCTGCCCAAAATCGGCAATCCCAAATCCAAATCCAAATCCAAAATCCTCACCCCCCCAACACGCCCTGCCCCCGCCGAAAAATCTCCCGCGCATGATCCGTCCAGGTGCCCTGGCCCCAATAGCGAAAGCAGCTCGTTTGCAGCAGCAGGTTATAAAGCAGCGCTTGCTGATAGTCGGGCTGGCGCGTGATGCCGGGGTCTTGCTGCACCAGCAGGTCATACTTTTGGTGAAAAGCAGCGCTGAGTTGGTTCATTGGCTCCAGCACGTTTTCATAGCCCGCCACCCAGCTCAGGTCGTTTGTCCAGGAGGCTCCGTCCATGTGGAATTGAGGATCGGTGGCCTGGATCTGGGCGATCGCCTCCTGCACCTTCTCCGGCGTTGCGTCCTGCGGATCGACCTGCTGCCAAATCTTGTGCTGCTGCACCGCCTGAATTTCAGGATAGTCCGCCGGGTTCACGCCCGCCGCCTCGATCAGCTCAAGGTATTCCGTGCCATTCAGCCCGACCGTGCCGCCGCTATGCCCATCTCGAATTTGATACCATACGGGATGAAAATCGCGCGGAAACTCATTCATCATCACGCCGCCATTTTCCCCATCGGCAATCTGCGTCACGCAGCAGGGCACCGACACGCCGCCAATTTCCTGCCGCCCGCGCCCCTTCGCCTCGTGATAGGGCTGCATCTGCGCCACCAGTTTCGTGTCCGACCCCTGGGTTTTGATTAGCACCGTCATCCGCACCGTCTCGCCGTGAGAATTTCGCGCCACCAGCGTATTGGGAATATACTTCTGGTCTTGCGTCAGGCTCGACCCGTCTAGCCGCTCCACCGAATGCTCCTGCACCAGCAGCCAGCGATAGCCGCATTCCTTCAGTGCCTTCAGGTATTCATACAGCGTGTCGGGATGGTTGGGCAGGTGCATCTCTGGCGGCGAAAAGCCCTTCACCCGCCGCAGCGCCTCATAGCCAAATAGCGCCGCGAAATACTGCTGCCACGCCTGGATATGCAGCTTCAGGTCGGGAATCGGCGTGGAAGGCACCACCGCATGGCTCCACATCGTGCCCAGCCATTCCACGTAGGGGTGATAGTGCGGGTCGCAGGTGATGCGCCGCAGGTTGCCCAGCACGTCTTCCCGCCCCATCTGCACCAGCCCCCAGAGCAGGTTGCCGGAATAATCCAGCATGATGCGCGGCTGACAGCCGTTGCCTACCAGTTCGGGGATAAACTCGCCCATGCGCCCATAGCACCAAGCAAACACGCCCGCATTGTGGTTATCCCCTTCGCCTGGATGCTCGAACATATACTGCAAATTGCTGATCAGCGCCCCGTCCCAGCCTGCGGGAATGGTGGGCTGGTGCATATGCAGAGCGCAGGCAAAACCGCTGGTGATGTGTTCCAGCCGCAGGGCAGTGTGGGGCAACCAGATGGGGTCGCTGTGATTCACCACGGTGCTGATTTCCGCCTCCCAGCCGCAGATGTTGGGCAAGCCGTAGTGGGTGGTGGGAGGCAGGGTGGGCAGGTTGGCAACGGCGGTCGTCATGGCGCAGTTCCTTGGGTGAGACTGCTCCTACGATAGTTCCAGCCGCCGGGGTTTGCGGAGTCTGTCGGCTTGTTTAAAGAATCCAGGTTGCTAAAGCCCCAGGTGCTTATAGGTCTTCTGGGTTGATGCCCATCTCACGCAGTTTGGCGGCCAGGCGATCAGCCCGCTGCCGCTCTTGTTCTGCCCGCTGGCGTTCTTGTTCCGCCCGTTGCCGCTCTTGTTCTGCCCGTTGCCGCTCTTGTTCCGCCCGGTTTCGCTCTTGTTCTGCCCGCTCGTCGCCGTTCAGCAGCAAGTTGCCCTCACAATCCCACCAGCGCAGCCAGGGCAAATCTTGATTCAGGTATTGTCCCTGCCAGATGCCAAGCTCCACGCCAATGGGGTCAATCGGGAAATGCCCGCGCTCGTTGGGCGTGCAGCGCTGATAGTGGTTGCCGACTAGCTCGTAGACCTCCACCGAAGCTTTGTCTACTTCGTAAATGGCGTAAAAGGGGACGCGAATCGCCTGTTCATAGACCCAGAATTTTCCCGCTTTGGACTCTGGGCTAGCTAGGGGCGAGGTGGTGTCGCGCTCCTCGGAGCCGTCCCCAGAGACGAACTCAATCACAATTAGCGGCGCAATAATTTCTTGCCACAGGACATAGGAGCGTCGCCGCTGACCGTCGAGCAGGGGCGGCACGTTGGGCACATAGAACCAGTCGGGGGCTTCGGCTCCGCGCTCCGGAGGGTCGGTCAGCCGCCAATAGATACCGCAGTCTTGCCCGATGGCGTATTGCCCGTCAGGATGTAGCGCGTCTAGAACGGGACGGATGGAATCGGTGAGCAGCAGGCTTTGGGGATGCTCCTGAAAGTTCTTCACGAACGTGCCGTCGGTTTCGGGCAGTTGGGTGTGGTCGGGAAGCGATAGGGCGGGTTGGGAAGGGGCGATCGCCATAGCGTGGCTCCAGAACACTGATGGGGTACGGACTGAAGGTGCAAACTGAAGGTGCAGACTGAAAGTGCAAACTTGAGGAAAGCCGATGCTTCGTTTCAAACGTAATCAATGTTCTAACGATTTTCTAACGATTAACGTTCTAACGGTTGACGTTCTAACGAATGTTCCAAGTGTATCGGTTTAACAGAGTTTGATGGTAGTTTCACCTGCTCACCAAAGCCAAAATACTCACCAAAGCCAGAATAAAAGAGCCAACGATCGCCCGCTGGCAGACCATTGGCTCATCGGTAATCCCGTCAAACAGGAGTGCGTCTTGATCGTCTCCTGCGGCTGCGGGAAGTCCTTTGACTAATGACTAAATGCAGTTACTTGGACTAAGTGCAGTTACCCAGGCTAAGTATAGTTCTACGTCAAGGTTTTGCTGAGTTTTCTGGAACCCTGTCTTGCCAGCGATCTAGAAATTGCATGAGCAGATGACTTGCTGACTTGAGAATCGGGATTCGACGTGGTAGCGTACTCCAACTGACTTCTCCGCGAAATAGACAATTCCGATAGCGACATGTGAGCAGCAGCAAGGCAACCAGAATGCGAGACGCGCTTTGGGTTCCTTGATTCTCCAGCACGCTTTTTACAAACAAGGCTTCTTCGTAGCTGTGAAAATAGATCTCGCGAAATCGCCAGTTTGCAACCCCATCGCTGTTGAGATATTGCGTTCGATAGGCTGCCAGGCAATCGTGGTAATCCACAGACCGCCGCTCCTCTTGTAGCTGGTATTGCTGCACGATTTCTTCGAGTTTGCTGAGGGAAATAGTTTTTTCGCAAACTAAAGTCTCGAACAAGTCTAGGACAAAGTGGAAATAGACAACTCTGCTAATGTCCTCTCGCGAGATGGGTGATCGAGCAGAGAAAAACTGATACACCCACGCTGTTGTGCTATGACCAGCAATCCACCTCGAAGCATCGGCAGAATTGTTGTCAGAAGCGTTGGCCATGGAGTGAGATGAGGATTCTAGGCTGCGATCGGAAAGCTGCATCATACGTTCAGACTCCTTGTTTTGTTTTTTGGGTAAGGTTAGCGATTTCACAGGACTTGTGCGCTAGCGATGAGTTTTCGGGACTTTGGACAATTTTTTGTAGGCTGCCCCTACGAAAAATTGCCTCCCTGCATAAATCCTGAAGTTCTTTGTTTGGTTAGTTCCCTGACTGAAGTACAGATGCACAAGCACAGATGCACGCGATTAGAAGGGTTGCTGCTTTAGTGGGCTGTTACCGTGCGAAGATGGAATATTAGGCCGACGGTAACAGTTTGTAAAGGAGAGGTTATGGCTGAAATCCAGTTTTCTAGGGGTATCACAGAAGAGGTCGTTCCCGATGTGCGGATGACCCGTTCCAAGGACGGCACCAACGGGACAGCTACTTTCTACTTTGAGAACCCCAAAGCCTTGAGTGTGGAGAGCACCGAAGATATTACAGGGATGTACCTGCTAGACGAGGAAGGTGAGTTAATCACCCGTGAGGTCAAGGCAAAGTTTATCAATGGTCAGCCAGCAGCACTTGAGGCGGTCTACGTGATTAAGAGCGTAGACGAGTGGAACCGATTTATGCGGTTCATGGAGCGTTACGCTGAAGAGCATGGACTCGGATTCACTAAGTCCTAGGCTTTACAGAACTTTGGGGACTCTTAAAGCATCTATGAATTATGCAGCGCTTCCCCACCCAGATACAGAACAGCCGTCAGTTGGCTGTGCCGTAATTACGGTGAGCGATACGCGCACGCCGGAAACTGACCGCAGCGGCCAACTGACGAGCGATCGCCTCCAGTCCAGCGGACACCGTGTCTTGGCTTACGAAATCTTGCCGGATGAACCCGACCAAATCCGCGCCAGAGTTTTGGAACTGTGCGATCGCCCCGATATTTCCGCCATCCTCCTCAACGGCGGCACGGGCATTGCTCCCCGCGATACGACCTATGATGCGATTGAAAGCCTACTGGACAAGACGCTCCCTGGCTTTGGCGAAGTCTTTCGCTGGCTGAGTTATCAAGAAATCGGGTCGCGGGCGATCGCCTCTCGCGCCACCGCCGGACTGCGCGGCACCACGCTGATTTTTTCTCTCCCTGGCTCTAGCAATGCGGTTCGCCTTGCAATGGACGCGCTAATTCTGCCGGAGTTGGTGCATTTGACCCAACAGGCACAGGGAACTAGAAATCTCTCTGGCTAAGGTAATCCTACTCCGGGCATCTTAAGGTAATCGGCAAGACTTGCGCGTGCGATCGCCCTCTGGGTCTTGCCAAGACAGCGCAAAGTGGCTGATGGCGTTGATCTGGGGCGCAGACTGGCGGATGGCCTGCATCTGGGTTTCGAGCGGTGGGCGATTGCTGACCGAGCGTCCCCAAGTGCCCGCCAGCACAGGTATTACTCGCGCTCCTGCGGGTGCGCCCGCCAGCACGCGCTGCACCTGCCGCACGATGCAGTCGGCCCGGCCGCAGGTGGCATAGGACATGGGATGCCATTCCAAATTGCTTGGGAAGCGATCCCAAAACTGCAAGCGCGAGTCGTAGCCCCCTGCGCCCACGGTCTGGTTGCCCTCTGGGAAGAACACCACGCCCGCAGGAATGCCGGCCTGCTGGGCAGGTGTAGTGCCTGCGGTCAGAAAATCGAGTACGCCCTGAAAGGCGTGAGCTACGCTGAGTTGCCAGAGTTCTGTTTGCAGGGAGGGACGGGCTTGGTCGGGCGTGAGGGAGGCATAGAGCGGGTCGGGCGATCGCCCCTGCCAGAGCGGCTGTCCATCCAGCGGGTAGGCGGTGGCGATGTCCTGGATATCCTGCGCCGTAACATAGCCCCGCTGCAAAAAGCGACGAATCAGGTCTTGTCCGCTGGGATTTAGCGCCCGCTGCAACAACGCCTGCTGCGAAGCGGGGCTATAGACCCACAAATCTTGCACCCGCCCCGCGACGGACGCATTGCCGTTGCCCTTGGGATAGCGAATGTAGTCAAACAACATGCCGTCCGGCCGACGGCGGGCGATCGCCTGCGCCAGGTTATAGAACTCCAGCTTGGCCTGGGGATTGTAGGGGTCGATGAACACCTCTTCCGACACCACCTCGCCAAGACTGTTAATCCCCGTTGCGCCATTAAAGGTCATGCTGTTTTGCCCGCGTCCGTTGCGGGCCAGGATTTGCTCTGCACCGGGGCGCTGGGCATAGGTATGGCCAAAATTCATGCTAAACATCCAGGCGTAGACCTTTAGCCCCCGCTCGCGCCCCTTGGCGATCGCCTCTGCCAGCAAATCTCGATTTTCAAACCCCGGCGTGCGAACCACCGACGGCCAGGGCGTATTATTTTCCGCACGCGGCAATAGCACCTGCCCGCCGCCAAAGACTTCTACATAAACCTGGTTATAGCCCCGGTTCACGATCTGATCCATGAGATACTCAATGGCCCCCGGCCGCGCATCGCACGGATAGAGCCGCAGCCACACCGCCTGATTTTTCAGCCAGCTTTCGCGCCGACAGCGCCGCAGGCGATCGCCATGCTGCTCGATCAGGTTGCGATAGCGATTGCCCGCATTGCGATCGCCCTGCAACGCCCCCACCAAGAACGTCTGCTTTTGGGTAATGTCTTCGGCAGAAAAATTGCAGTAGGGCTGGATTTGCGCCTCTGCCACGCGGCTGCCCGCCAGCCCCCACTGGCTCCCAGTCAGCAGCACCGCCGCCAGAAGTTTCGACACACCTGGCCACCGAAACCCAGCCAAGATCTGTAGCAAACCCGTCTGCCGCAAACCTGTTTGTCGCAATTTCACCTGTCGCAACCCTGTCTGTTGCAACCCTGTCTGTTGCAAACCTGTCTCTCGCAAACCTGTCTCTCGCAAAACCGTCATGAGCAAACCTAATCTCTGCATCATCAGCGGCGTCACATCCAGACCTGAACCAGCCTGGAGACTCCGCCTTGTTGTCCTATGTTTTGACCAGTAGAAGCTTTGCCAAACAGCACGCGCCTCAAAACAGCGCTGCTGTCTGCACCCAAATCAGAAATCCGACTTAGGATTACCATCCCCAGGAGCCGGGCCCCCCTTTGAACGGGCCGACAATATCCTGCGTAATCCAGCCGCCGTAGAAATCACCTGGTTGAGCCTGCACCTGCTCACCATCGACATAGCAAGCGTCCATTCTACTCGGATAAAACGCAACGTGATCCTTAATTTCGGCATAGGCGCTGACCGGGTTGGCATAAAACCAGGCCGCGTTTTCTGCCGTGCGATCGCCCACGGTGACAGTATAGTAGCCCGCCTGCCCCTTCCATTCGCAAAAGCTAGAGCGCGGAGTCGGCGTTAGATACTCCATGCGAATATCCTCCGGCGGGATATAGTACACAGGCGGATGGCTCGTTTCCAAGATCCGCTTCGCCCGCTGCGTGTCGGCGATCGCCATCCCATTAAACACCACCTGCACCCGCTTTGACGTTGCCTCTAGCCGAGGCGGACGGGGATAATCCCACACTGACTCCTGTCCTGGCCCTGGCACAATGCGATCGCGCATGTCGCTCTGCCCCTTACAATGGTTACTCAAACTGGTTGACCCTTAGTGTAGTGCAGGGTTGGAGGGAAGAAGAAAGAACGAAGAACGAAGAACGAAGAACGAAGAGGTTTTATTTTTCGTTTTTCATTTTTCGTTCTTCATTTTTCATTTTTCCCTCCCTCTCCTGCACGACCCCAATCCGGCAACCCTCCCTTATGATCTAAGGGGTAAATGCTCAACGCTGGGAGTTGGCTCATGTCCACGGCGCGGCCCGACATTGTGTTTATTGTGCTGGATACGCAGCGGCGCGATCGCCTCTCGTGTTATGGCTACCCGCTGCCGACCTCGCCCCATCTGGACGCATTTGCCGCAACGTCTACCCGCTTTCACCATGCGGTGTCTGCGGCGCAATGGACCGTTCCCTCCCACGCCACCCTGTTCACCGGACTCTATCCCTCGGCGCATGGCGTGTTGCAGTCCTACTCGCGGCTGCCTGATCACATTCCCACGCTGGCAGAGCGGCTGAGCGCAGGTGGCTATTATACGGCGGGCTTTTGCAACAATCCGCTGGTGGGCGTGATCAACAACGGACTGCGGCGCGGCTTCTACAGCTTTTTGAACTATAGCGGCCTGCTCACCTCGCGGCCCAACCAGGCCGGCATTCCGTCTGGGCTGGTGGGCAAATATCGGCAGTTTTTTAAGCGATCGCTCGCCAACTTGCTGAACCGGGTGCAGGACTCCTTTGCGCGGTCGGAACTGATGCTGGCGCTGTCCTTTACGCCGCTGATGGTTCCCCTGTGGCAAACGGCGCTGAGCTTTAAGGGCAACACGCGCAAATCCCTAGACGACGCAGCCCAACTGCTGATCGACCGCAAAGGACTTGATAGCGATCAGCCCATTTTCAGCTTTTTGAACCTGATGGGCACGCACATGCCCTACCACCCGCCCCGGCAGTATGTAGAGCGGTTTGCGCCAAACGTCCTGCGCGACAAGGCGGCACAGCATTACCTGAAGCAGTTTAATGGCGACATCTACGGCTGGCTGGCTCCCCTGGCGGAGGTGCTAGACGAGCGCCAGAAAGCCACGCTGGACGGCATGTACGACGCGGAGGTCGCCTATCAAGACGAACTGCTGGGCGCGTTTTTCCGCAGGCTGGCGGAGAGCGGGCGACTGGACAGCACCCTGGTCATCGTGTGTTCCGACCACGGCGAACACCTGGGCGAAAAGCAGTTCATCGGCCACTCCATCACGCTCTACAACGAGCTAATTCAAGTGCCGCTGATGATTCACGACCCTAGTGGCAATTTGCCCAAGGGCACGGTGCGCGAGGATGTGGTTTCTACTCGTCGCCTGTTCCACACGGTGCTGACCAGTGCCGGACTGGCCAACGAAATGGAGGAAGCCCTGACGCTGGCGCACACCCCTGGCAGCGAGGGCGATCGCCGCGTGTTTGCCGAAGCGATTCCGCCGCAAAACGTGGTAAACCTGCTCTACAAGCGGCAGCCAGAACTGGTGCTGGCCCGCGCCTGCGATCAGCCGCGCCGCGCCGTCTGGATCGGCAACCACAAGCTGATCGAAACGGGGGGCGATTCTGGGACAGATGGCTTCGCGAATCGCCTAGAGCTATACGACTTTCAGCAAGACCCCACCGAAGCCCTCAACCTCAGCGACATCCTGCCGGAAAACGTGGAGGTTCTCCAGGAGTGCTTGCAGCAGTTTGTCGGGGAATACGCAGGCGAGGGCGCGGAATATGGCGATCGCGCTGGTGCGACGGAACAGCATCGTGCCCCCGGCTTCGACGATCCCGAAGTTCAGCGCCGCCTGCGCGACTTGGGCTATTTGGAAGACTAGGATTCAGAGGTTGGGAGTTGGGGCTAAGGCCCATCCAGACCACCCTCGCCAAAATCTCCCATCCGAAATCAAATCAGGCTTTGCCAAAATTTATCAGGGCACCTCGATTAATTGCCTTATTGAGAATTTAGGAGCCTGAAACCCCGTTTTCTCGTAGCCATTCTCAAGAGGATCTGAATTTTTCGAGGTACCCACCAAAAAAATTTATCAAAATATTACGGGTCAACTCAGGAGACTAGCATGTACGTCCTGATCGGGGGTGCGGGTGTGATCGGCATCAGTCTGGCGCAAACGCTCGTAGAACTGGGGCACACTGTGGCGCTGGTGGATATTGACCCCAACGCCTGCCGCTATGCGCGAGAACAGATCGGCGCAATGGCGTTTGAAGGCAGCGCCGTGAGTACCGAAGTGCTGCTGGAAGCGGGCATTCGCAAAGCCGATGCGATCGCCGCTGTGCTAAGAGAAGACGCGCTCAACCTGGCAATGGTGACGCTGGCCAAGCACTACGGCGTGCCACAGATTGTCGTGCGGATGCGCCATCGCGACTTTGCCGAACCTTACCGCATCGCAGGCGCAACCACCGTCGTTAACGCCATCGACCTGGCCGTATCCACCATGGCCAACGCGATTGAGTATCCCCAGGTCGAGTCCATCATGCACTTCGACCAAGGGCAAATCGAAATCCTCAAGCTCCATATTCCAGCGAGTTGCCGCGTTGTCGGCCGCAGCCTCGCTGAGATTGCCCAAGATCCCCGCTTTCCTCGTGATTCCCTGATCATCGGCTATCAGCCCCACCATCATGAAAACCTGGTCATTCCCAAGGGCAGCACGGTGCTGGAGGCAGGTTCCACAATTCTCATGGCCACCAAGCCCGGCTCCATTCATCAGGCGGTGGATTTCATCGAAGGCTGCCCCACAGATTAATTTCTGGCTTTCAAGAGTTCGCAACCTGTATTCAAACTCGGCGATAGTATCTTCAATAATTCCTCAATAATTTTTGTAGAAGCCCCACACAGTAGAGCTTCTACAAAAAATCTAAACCTCATCTCAACAGGGTTGATATTTAGGATAAGGCGGCGGCAAAGCCGCACACTGGATCTTAGATCAGCCCATCCTCTTCGCCCATTTGCAAGAGCAGGTCAAGGACGCGGTTGGAATAGCCCCACTCATTGTCATACCAAGACACGACCTTGAAGAAGTTGGAATTGAGCGCAATGCCGGCCTTGGCATCGAAGATGCTGGAGCGCGGGTCGGTGCGAAAGTCCATCGACACCACTTCTTCTTCGGTATAGCCCAGAATGCCCTGCATGGGTCCTTCGGAAGCAGCCTTCATGGCGGCGCAGATTTCCTCGTAGGTGGTGGCTTTTTCGGTCTTGAAGGTGAGGTCAACCACCGACACATCGGGCGTGCCGACGCGGAAAGCCATGCCCGTCAGCTTGCCTTTTAGCTCCGGCAGCACCAGCGCCACGGCTTTGGCTGCGCCTGTGGACGAAGGAATGATGTTTTGCGAAGCACCGCGGCCGCCGCGCCAGTCTTTTTTGCTGGGGCCATCGACGGTAGGCTGGGTGGCGGTCATGGAGTGAACGGTGGTCATCAGTCCTTCAGCGATGCCGAAGTTTTGGTGCAGCACTTTGGCGATCGGGGCGAGGCAGTTGGTCGTGCAGCTTGCGTTGGAGACAATCACGTCTTTGGAAGGCTCGAAGTCTTCGTGGTTCACGCCAACGACGTAGGTGGGGACTTTTTCGGGGTCTTTGGTAGGAGCCGAAATCAGCACCCGCTTTGCGCCTGCGGTGAGATGGTTGGATGCGCCTTCGTAGTCGGTGAAAAAGCCGGTGGATTCTACCACATAGTCTACGCCGAGCTTGTCCCAGGGCAGTTCTGCGGGGTTGCGCGTGGCCATGCAGGGAATCTTGTGCCCATTGAGGGTCATGCTGTCGCTGGTGGCTTCCACCGTGCCGTGATACATGCCGTGGGTGGAGTCGTATTTGAACAGGTAGGCGAGGTTGTCGGCGGGCACGAGGTCGTTGATACCGACAAATTCAAACTTGGGGTTGTTGATGCCTGCGCGAAGCACCAGGCGACCGATGCGACCAAATCCGTTGATGCCGACTCTAACGGTCATAGGGTAAATCTCCTTGGGTGTGGGAGGGTTTCAATGGCGGCTTTCAGTTGCTGCGTCACTAGCGCCAACTTACTAGCTGCGAAACCAGTTGCAAAACTAGATCTCAAACTAGGGGCAAATTGGAATTCTTGCCCAGATTACCGGATTTCCTTAAGGTGAAGCTGAGAAAACGGTATGATTTCAGGGCTTTGTCAATCCGATTCCTGTGGGGCGATGCGGTTCCGCAAGGCTTGCGCCAATGCCCTCTCAGTCTCGGTTTGAAGTCACCTTGAACGCTCCTCAACCCCTTGCAGCTAGGCTATAGCAACTGCCTCATTTCGTCTTGTCAGCAGGATTACTCAACGCTAAACCTGTTGGATCTAAACCGATTGAACTTCAAATTGAACTTTGAGCCTGTAATGTTGATTGGAACCGCTGCCACTGCGACCCGTGATGTGCCGGAGCTGATTCCGGTGCTGATTATTTTGCTGCTGGTGGCGACGGCGGTGGCGCTGCTGTCGCGGCGGTTTCGGCTGCCCTACGTGACGGGGCTGGTGATTGCGGGGCTGGCGATCGCCGAACTGTTGCCCCAGCGCGTCGGCCTCAACACCTCGCTAATCCTGAACCTGTTTTTGCCCATTCTGCTGTTTGAATCTGCCATCAACACTGACATCAGCCGCCTCCGCAGCACTCTAAGGCCAATTCTGCTGCTGGCGGGGCCAGGCGTGGTGCTGGCTTCGGGTATCACCGCGCTGGTGCTGAAGTTTGGGCTGGGTCTGGGGTGGATTCCGGCGCTGCTGGCGGGGGTGATCTTGGCGATTACTGATACAGTGTCGGTCATTGCCGTATTCAAAGAAGTTGCTGTGCCGGGTCGCCTTTCGACCATTGTGGAAGGCGAGAGCTTGTTTAACGACGGCATTGCCCTGGTGCTGTTTGGGCTGATTTTGCAGGCGCATCTGACGGGTTCGGTGACGCTGACGGAAGGCGTGCAGCGATTTGTGGTGGTGATTGCGGGCGGGGCGCTGCTGGGGCTGGTGTTGGGCTATCTCTGTGCGGGCTTTTTTACCCAGTCGGATGATCCCCTCAGCGGCATTTTGCTGACGGTGGCGCTGGCGCTGGGGGCGTATCAGCTTGGGGAGTTGCTGCGGGTGTCGGGCGTGGTCGCGGTAGTAGTGTCTGGACTGATCGTGGGAAATGCGGGTCTATCGCGGCGATTTTCTGCCTCCAGTCGCATCACGCTGTATAACTTCTGGAATTACGCTGCTTTTGGGGTTAATACGTTTATTTTTCTGCTGATTGGTCTGGAACTGGAGTTATTTACGCTGTGGCGCAATTTGCCGGCCGTGCTGCTGGCGATCGCCGCGTATCAGGTGGGGCGGCTGCTGTCGGTCTATCCGCTCTTGGCGCTCCTGCGGCCCTTCGATCGCCCAATTCCCCTGCGCTGGCAGCATGTGATGTTTTTGGGCAACATCAAAGGCTCGCTGTCGATGGCGCTGGCGCTGAGCCTGCCTGCCAGCCTAGCGGAACGCGGCAATCTGATTGCGCTGGTCTATGGAGCCGTGCTGCTGTCGTTGGTGGGGCAGGGCCTCAGCTTGCCGTGGCTGGTGAAGCAGCTAAAGCTATCGCCCCTGTCGGAAACCCGCCGCCAAACCGAGGAATTGCAGGCGCAACTAATCGCCGCCAAAGCTGCCCAGGACGAGCTAGAAAGCCTGCTGAAGACGGGCGTATTGCCCAAGGCGGTATATGAGGAACTGCGATCGCGCTATCAAGTCCAGGTGGCCCGCGCCGAAAAATCTCTGCGCGATCGCTACAACCAGCGGGCGGACTCTGGCGCAATCGACGCGGGCGATCGCCCCAAACTCGATGCCATCCGCCGCCATCTGCTGCTGTCGGAAAAAAGCGCCCTGCAAGAGGCCCTGCGAAAGCGGGTAATTTCTGAGGCGATCGCCCGCGAACAACTTCAGCAAATCGACGAACAACTCTTGCTTTTGGAGGACGAATAAGAACGAGTAAGAGTAAATAAGCGCGGGTTCGTCTTTGGGCGATCGCCCTTCATCTGGCAGCACCCGTACCTTTGGGCGATCGCCCCCAGCATCTCTCAATCACCCAAACTCTCAACTTTCGCTCAGTCCTCTAAAACCCCAGCACCCGGAGCAGGCGCACCCCATAGCCTTTCAAGTCCTCATCCGGTTCTTTCCAGTGAATGCCGTAGCCGCCGCAGATTGTCCAGCGTTTCCGCTGTTTCGGCGCTGCGTTCCGCAGTCGGGGATAGCACACCAGCAGCACGATTTTCCTTGCGTATCAACCGACCTACAATAAGAGCAAGCAGCTTTGAGGGAATCGAATGACACCCCAACTGATGATCCAGCCCTCCTCGTTTTGGCATCCCGATGGGAATATTCTCCGGTGCGATGCCCATTCGCCATGTTTCGGCGATCGCCCTTAGAAAGCATCTCCTCTCACCAGGCTATTTGACAGTCGTACTGACGGAAAGCCGTATCTCTGCTGACAAGCGTGGCCGACTCAATTCGACTTTGAGCAATGAGTAAACGATCAAAAGGGTCTTTATGATGCCAAGGTAAACGGTCAAGCTCAACAATATGGGACAAAGCAACAGGCAGCAGTATGACACCATTCTCAGCTTGCTGCTGTTGAACGATGTTTAGAAGGGGGGCCCGCAGCGCCAGTTTACCTAAGTGTGTCTTAATTTGAATCTCCCAAAGACTACCTAAGCTAACCATTAGCTCGTTTCGAGGATTCTTAAGCAAGACTAAGGTTTCAGGTGGAATCTGGCTAGATTGACTGTCCCACCAAATGAAAGCGTGCGTGTCCAGCAAGAATTTCACGGTTCGCCCAGCCAAAAGCTATCAGGAAGAGGGGCATCAAAGTCATCAGCCATAACAAAAACACCTGGATGCAAATCAGGCTGGCGCTCCTTTAGGGTTTGAGTGTTGGGTTGGGTTTGCATTTTGTCCTCAACCCATTGCAATAGGCGAGTCGCCAACTGAATCTGTTCTTGCCAGGTTAGTTTTTGGGCTGCCTGGAGTAAGTCTTGAAGGGTCATAGCAGTGATCTTTTGGAGGGACATGATGTACTCAACAATTCTTTACGGCAAGCTGGCTTAGTGAGAGCGAGAGGTCAGTACGCCGAAGACCTGCGCTAGCATTAGGCGTGGCATCCCCAAAGGAATCTCCTCTGGTGCAACGCCTATCTGCCATGTTTCGGCGATCGCCCTCGTCGGAGTCCGCATTTCCCGAATATTGACCCCTGACTCAGAATTTCGTCATCTCGGACGATCTCGGACAGTATACAGATAGATACGGATAGTTCGTTGCGTGAACCATTGCCCCTTCTCCAAGCCCACGCTATCCATCGTATCGGACACGATAGCTAAGTAGGGCAGTAACCGTCTCCACCGACAGATCGTTAATTGATCCAACTGATAGACCCAGCATTTCAGTGGCTTATGGCATAGTTCGGGTGTCGGGGACATAGACCCGGAAATAGACCCGGAAATAGACCTGGAAACAGACCGCTGTGCTGAAGCCCTGACCCCCACCTCTACCCACTGTTCTCATTGCTCATGTCCATCCACACACCTGACTGGGTAAAACACGCCGTTTTCTACCAAATCTTTCCTGATCGGTTTGCCCGCAGCAGCCAGCTTCATCCAGTATTTAGCTCGGCCGCGCTAGAGCCGTGGGACGCACCGCCCACCTTCCACGGCTATAAGGGCGGCGACCTCTGGGGCGTGGTCGATCAGCTTGACTACTTGCAAGATCTGGGCATCACGGCTATCTACTTTACGCCCGTGTTCCAGTCTGCCAGCAACCACCGCTACCACACCCACGACTACTATCAGGTCGATCCGCTGCTGGGGGGCAATGAAGCGCTGGAGAAGCTGCTCACCTCTGCCCACAGCCGGGGCATTCGTATTTTGCTGGATGGCGTGTTTAATCATTCCAGCCGGGGATTTTTCTTTTTTAACGACATTTTGGAAAACGGGTCGCGATCGCCCTGGGTAGACTGGTTCCGCATTCACGACTGGCCGCTCTCGGCCTACGACGACGAAAAGCCTGCCAACTATGCAAGCTGGTGGGGGCTGCGGGCGCTGCCCCAGTTTAACCACGACAACCCTGCCGTGCGGGAATACCTGATGCAAATTGGCGAATACTGGATCAAGCGGGGTGTAGACGGCTGGCGGCTGGATGTGCCCAATGAGATTAAAGCCGATGGGTTCTGGCAGGAATTTCGCGATCGCGTCAAAGCGGTCAACCCCGAAGCCTATATTGTCGGCGAGATCTGGGAAGATGCACGGCATTGGCTGGATGGTACGCAGTTCGACGGCGTGATGAATTACTTGTTCACTGCGCCGACGATTGCGTTTGCGGCGGGCGATCGCGTGGATTTGCCCCTGGTGGAAAATCGTTCCTATCGTCCCTATCCGGCGCTGGATGCCGCAGGCTATGCCGCCAAAATTCAGGAACTGCTTGACCTGTATCCCTGGGAGATTCACCTGACGCAGTTGAACCTGCTGGATAGCCACGACACGGCCCGGCTGATTTCGATTGCTCAGGGCGATCGCGACAGCGTGAAGCTTGCGACCCTGCTGCTGCTCACCTTTCCCGGTGCGCCCAGCATTTACTATGGCGACGAGGTGGGGCTACCAGGTGGCAGCGACCCCGACTGTCGGCGCGGCTTCCCCACCTCCGACCAGTGGGATCGCGACGCGCTGGCCTATCACCGCGAACTGATCGCCCTGCGCCACAATCATCCGGCCCTCCGCACGGGCGACTATCGCACCCTCGCCGCCGTGGGGCATTGCTACGTCTTCTCGCGCACGCTGGGCCAGGACTCGCTGCTGGTCGCTGTCAATGCTGGCCTCGACCCCGCCGAAGTTACCCTCACCGCCGACACCCTGCCCACCAATCCTGTCGATCGCCACCTCTGGGGTGCAGGCGAGTTTCACATTACAGAAGGCCAATTGACCCTACGGCTGCCGGGGCGATCGGGCCTGGTGTTGGGGTGATGATGAGATCATGGGATGATGAAAAACGGATGATGAAAACCTGCAATGATCTGAAGCATTCCCTGACCCCCTCATGGACGTAATCCCTGCTATTGACCTCCTCGACGGCCGCTGTGTGCGGCTTTATCAGGGCGACTATGCCCAGTCGGAGGTGTTTCACGATGATCCGGTGTTGGTGGCGCAGGAGTGGGTGGCGCAGGGCGCAACGCGGCTGCATCTGGTAGACCTGGATGGAGCCAAGGCGGGGCATGTGGTGAATGGGGACGTGATTGAGGCGATCGCCCGCTCGGTGTCGATTCCGGTCGAGGTGGGGGGCGGCTTGCGCGATCGCCAGAGTGTGGCGGAGGTGCTGGGGCTGGGCGTGCGCTGGGCCATTTTGGGCACGGTGGCTGTGGAAAATCCCGATTTAGTCGCGCAACTGTGCCAGGAGTTTCCGGGGCAAATCATCGTCGGCATTGATGCCCGAAACGGCAAGGTGGCCACTCGCGGCTGGCTGGAAACCTCAGAAGTAGACGCAATTCCCCTAGCGCAGCAGATGGCCGACCTGGGCGCAGCCGCCATCATCTATACCGATATCCACCGCGACGGCACGCTGCAAGGGCCCAACCGCGAGGCGCTGCGAGAACTGGCCAATGCCATTGCGATTCCTGTGATTGCCTCTGGCGGCATTAGCTCGACCAGCGACCTGATGGGGCTGATGGCGCTGGAGCCGATGGGGGTGACGGGGGCGATCGTGGGGCGGGCGCTCTACACGGGCGCATTGTCGCTCCGGGATGCGGTTCGTGCCGTGGGCCAGGGCCGCTGGCAGGATGTGCCCCCCGACCTCGGCTTTTCAACCTTTGCCTAATTGCCCGATCGCCCGTCTCGCCCTGTCCCCCGATGCTGCCGTCTGACCTGCTGATCCACCGACCCCACGGCGAAAGCCTAGAGCCAAAACGATTGGCGCTGAACGCCCCAAATCGGGCGATCGCCATCGACCTAATCGACCAGTTCCAGCAGCACGTTGGCAAAACCCAGGGCGAATTGGACGGCCAACTCCGCGAAATGGAGGGCGAAGAAACGGATTTCAAGGTCAAGCGGGGACTGGCGCACCTGCTCAAAAGTGAGGCCTTCAGCACCTTTGAAATTGTCAGCCCCCTAGAGCCAGGACAACTGCGAGAGCGCGTCTTTGCTCTGGCGGCGCAGCGCGTCCCCTCGCCCCCAGCCACCGAGCAAACCCTCCAAACCCTGGCGGCCCAACTCAGCGACGAACTAGAGCGCGAAGTCTTCCCCGACCACATTCGCGCCGGACTCTATGCCGACCTGTCCGAAAACCGCATCCTCACCCGCTTTGAGCCGCCCACGCCCGATGCCCTCTTGCACCGCTACAACCTGTCTCAGGTGCAGGGCGTGTTTTACAAAGCCAGCCACCTCATCCTCACTGCCCATCGCAACGATCCCGGCGAATACAAGCTGCTGTTTCGCTATCTCAAGCTCTTTGGGCTAATGGCCTACATCGAGGGCGACGCGGATCAAGGCTTCACCATCACCATCGACGGGCCCGCCAGCCTGTTTGGCAATAGCACCCGCTACGGCACCGATATTGCTAAGCTGCTGCCTGCTTTGCTGCACGTCACCAAATGGAGCCTGAACGCTGAACTGCAATGGCGCAACACTTACACGGGCGAAGTGCGGCCGCGCCGCTTTGCGCTGGATTCCGACTGCGGACTGGTGAGCCATTATCCACCGGGCAAACCCTACGACAGTATGCTGGAGTCTGCCTTTGCCGAACGCTGGGATGCCCTGAAAACCGACTGGCGACTGGAGCGCGAGGTAGACCTGATCCCGATTCCCGGCAGCGTGATGATTCCGGACTTTCGGCTGGTGCATCCTGACGGGCGATCGGTGCTGCTGGAAATTGTCGGCTATTGGCGACCAGAGTATCTCCGCAAAAAGTTTTCGCAGGTGCAGCAGTCGGGCTGCGAGAACCTAATCCTGGCGATTTCCGAACGGCTGAATCTGGAAAAAGCGGGGGTGAAGCCGCAGGACGCACCCGCCCGCATCGTCTGGTTCAAAGACAAGCTCCAGCCCAAAGCAGTGCTGGCGGCCCTTGAAGAGAGCAGCCCTTAGCCTCTAGCTCCAGATCAGGCACTATTTCTTTCTACAGTTGTCAGTTACGAGATCATCAATCTCGGTTTCAATCCCTGGAAGGGATTTGGGGGTTTTGCGACCCGATAGCCTCAAAGGGCTGAGTCAACCAATCAAACATAAGTTTCAATCCCTGGAAGGGATTTGGGGGTTTTGCGACCGGCCTCTGTCACACCGCCGGAAATGGCCGGGGATGACGTTTCAATCCCTGGAAGGGATTTGGGGGTTTTGCGACGCTTTTCGGTCGGCTAGGTATCGCCCCGCTTCCAGGGTTTCAATCCCTGGAAGGGATTTGGGGGTTTTGCGACGGTCGATACGCTGGTGTGGGATGGTTTCGGAACTGGTTTCAATCCCTGGAAGGGATTTGGGGGTTTTGCGACACAGCCCTAAAACGTAAGGGCGTGGGGTACCGGAAGTTTCAATCCCTGGAAGGGATTTGGGGGTTTTGCGACTCGAATCCCCAATGCGGATTTAGGGTTTCCGCAACGTTTCAATCCCTGGAAGGGATTTGGGGGTTTTGCGACCGTATCCCCGGTAAGACAGAAGAATAGTCCTGTCGTTTCAATCCCTGGAAGGGATTTGGGGGTTTTGCGACGCAGTTTTCACCGCCGTTGGTGTTCCGTGTTATTACGTTTCAATCCCTGGAAGGGATTTGGGGGTTTTGCGACGCCCGATTATATTTTCACTGATAGGGGGAACTATGCGTTTCAATCCCTGGAAGGGATTTGGGGGTTTTGCGACGAGTATCCCCGGAAACCCCCGAAGGCATTATCAGGTTTCAATCCCTGGAAGGGATTTGGGGGTTTTGCGACCTGCCCTCCACAGATCGACACCCCGTGTCTTAAAGGTTTCAATCCCTGGAAGGGATTTGGGGGTTTTGCGACGCAGCGGGCTTCCGCAAAGGTGGGGCGAACAAGTTGATCAAAAGTTTCAATCCCTGGAAGGGATTTGGGGGTTTTGCGACCGCTGCTGCCGCCTGGTGCGACAAGCGATGCCGTGACGGTTTCAATCCCTGGAAGGGATTTGGGGGTTTTGCGACGCGTCGGTGGGCTTATCAAAATCGTCTAAAACCTCGGTTTCAATCCCTGGAAGGGATTTGGGGGTTTTGCGACTCGATGCCCTCGGCAACGATGCCCCCATCCCCGGAATCATCGGTTTCAATCCCTGGAAGGGATTTGGGGGTTTTGCGACCGCGGCGGCGGCTCGCTCCCTAATCGAGTTTGATGCGTTTCAATCCCTGGAAGGGATTTGGGGGTTTTGCGACCAGCCTGCTGATAAGCATCGCTGATCTGCTTGCGGTTTCAATCCCTGGAAGGGATTTGGGGGTTTTGCGACCACCCCGGCAAGTGCTGCTAGGGAAATGGCTGCCCAGTTTCAATCCCTGGAAGGGATTTGGGGGTTTTGCGACTTGGTGGAGCCGATTAGGTTTTTTCAGACCATCGATTCAGCCGTTTCAATCCCTGGAAGGGATTTGGGGGTTTTGCGACCTGCGGAGCCTTGGGGTTTGAGTTGGGGAACTGGGGTTTCAATCCCTGGAAGGGATTTGGGGGTTTTGCGACTTTGCATTCGCGGTTGCGGGTTGGGTGATGACCGGGGTTTCAATCCCTGGAAGGGATTTGGGGGTTTTGCGACGTAGAGCCGGAAGCGTGCCGTCCATCCATTCGCGCGTTTCAATCCCTGGAAGGGATTTGGGGGTTTTGCGACTCTACAGTGTTTCCATGTGGATCTAGGTATCGGTTGGGTTTCAATCCCTGGAAGGGATTTGGGGGTTTTGCGACAGTCGATTCCACCTGCGCCGCCCGGTGATCCAACGCGTTTCAATCCCTGGAAGGGATTTGGGGGTTTTGCGACATCTACAGGAAGCTAGGGCACGGACGCACGATCTGGGTTTCAATCCCTGGAAGGGATTTGGGGGTTTTGCGACAGCAGGAAACCAAGCGAGACTAGCGCCAAGGTTTTGTTTCAATCCCTGGAAGGGATTTGGGGGTTTTGCGACCTTGTTCCTCCAGTAGCTTGCGTCTCACCTGGGGGGTTTCAATCCCTGGAAGGGATTTGGGGGTTTTGCGACCTGCATTGTGAGGAACAGCCGGGATGCGGATCTATTCGATGTTTCAATCCCTGGAAGGGATTTGGGGGTTTTGCGACCGGATGTCCTCTCTGATTACACAGTTTGAGGAATTCGTTTCAATCCCTGGAAGGGATTTGGGGGTTTTGCGACCGGTGTATGCGATCGCCCCAGTATGATACTCGCTGTTTCAATCCCTGGAAGGGATTTGGGGGTTTTGCGACAAGGTGGGCAATATCGTACCCTGATCGAGTGCGAGTTTCAATCCCTGGAAGGGATTTGGGGGTTTTGCGACTACTGGGAAACTACGTATGCACTACGGAGCCGGTTTCAATCCCTGGAAGGGATTTGGGGGTTTTGCGACCAGAAATTCTCAGGGGTGGGCCGTACATCCAGGGGAATTACGTTTCAATCCCTGGAAGGGATTTGGGGGTTTTGCGACGCTAGTGAAATAGGTGGTGCTAGTCTCGGTAACTAGGTTTCAATCCCTGGAAGGGATTTGGGGGTTTTGCGACTGCTCAGCATCGACCCTACACAAGCCGCGAGCGTGTCGGTTTCAATCCCTGGAAGGGATTTGGGGGTTTTGCGACGCTAGCCTATGAGTTTCAGATCGGTGGGATGAACATGTTTCAATCCCTGGAAGGGATTTGGGGGTTTTGCGACCCTACAGCAGACTTTGTGGATGAAATTGTAATAGAAAAGTTTCAATCCCTGGAAGGGATTTGGGGGTTTTGCGACCAATTGAGAAGTTGGTGTGCCAGGCATTTATCGTAGTTTCAATCCCTGGAAGGGATTTGGGGGTTTTGCGACCCCATACAGGTAATCAAGCAACGTAGTTTCCTTCGTTTCAATCCCTGGAAGGGATTTGGGGGTTTTGCGACAATAAAGGTGTTCCACGAAGACAAAAAAGTTTGGGCGTTTCAATCCCTGGAAGGGATTTGGGGGTTTTGCGACTGGTACGTACACGGGTACTGGTCGCCAGAAAAACTGTTTCAATCCCTGGAAGGGATTTGGGGGTTTTGCGACCGGAGCCTGGCGGGTGAGGGCTATCCAGATTTCGATCAGTTTCAATCCCTGGAAGGGATTTGGGGGTTTTGCGACGCGTAGGTTTCCATCTATCTAGATTCTCTTAATAGGTTTCAATCCCTGGAAGGGATTTGGGGGTTTTGCGACTTGGCAACACCTTTGAGAATACCTATTTGCCCCCAGTTTCAATCCCTGGAAGGGATTTGGGGGTTTTGCGACCCTACAGGTAGCTCCAAGTTCAATCCTAGAGCCACCGTTTCAATCCCTGGAAGGGATTTGGGGGTTTTGCGACAATCTCAGCGTGCCGCGAACAATCGTATCAATCCTGTTTCAATCCCTGGAAGGGATTTGGGGGTTTTGCGACTTTGAGCGTCCCCCGTACACACCAGGACGAACGCTGTTTGGGTTTCAATCCCTGGAAGGGATTTGGGGGTTTTGCGACAGGGGAAATTGCCCGCAGTATGCCTCGCCCAGTTGGTTTCAATCCCTGGAAGGGATTTGGGGGTTTTGCGACCCCCGTGAAGGTGCCTCTGGAAAACAAAATAATGGTTTCAATCCCTGGAAGGGATTTGGGGGTTTTGCGACGGCAATACGGGCGAAATCCTAAACGGGTACATTAAGTTTCAATCCCTGGAAGGGATTTGGGGGTTTTGCGACCAGGGGGAGCTAGTTCTTTTATTCACTATTTAGGATTTGCGTTTCAATCCCTGGAAGGGATTTGGGGGTTTTGCGACCTTATCTTCACCTTGCGGGCTTGGGCGATCAGTTCTTTGAAAAGGGTTTCAATCCCTGGAAGGGATTTGGGGGTTTTGCGACCAATACGGGCAGTGAGAGCCGTCCCCGAATCATGCCGTTTCAATCCCTGGAAGGGATTTGGGGGTTTTGCGACATCTTACCACAGGTAAACTCCTAGCGTCAGCCCTGTTTCAATCCCTGGAAGGGATTTGGGGGTTTTGCGACAGGCTATCCAATCTAAAATCGACTCGATCCTGGGCGGTTTCAATCCCTGGAAGGGATTTGGGGGTTTTGCGACAAACTACGCCCAGATTGACGGGGTTCAGTTCCTTTTCAAAGGTTTCAATCCCTGGAAGGGATTTGGGGGTTTTGCGACAAATCCTCACCCTAGGTAAGGTAGCGGTTTAGTCGGTTTCAATCCCTGGAAGGGATTTGGGGGTTTTGCGACTTGAGCGTGCCAGTCCCGTTCGTAGAGTCTGTGCCAAAGTGGGTTTCAATCCCTGGAAGGGATTTGGGGGTTTTGCGACTTCGTCTCGGCTCCGGTCCGCTGCTTCCCGTGGTTGGTTTCAATCCCTGGAAGGGATTTGGGGGTTTTGCGACCGGATCGAAGTAGCTGGGGTTTCCTTCACTCTGGTAGTTTCAATCCCTGGAAGGGATTTGGGGGTTTTGCGACGATTTCCCGGTGATTGTCGTAATCGAACAGCGAAGTTTCAATCCCTGGAAGGGATTTGGGGGTTTTGCGACTCGCGCCCCAATAGGTCGTCGATCGCGTGGTGTGTCTCATGGTTTCAATCCCTGGAAGGGATTTGGGGGTTTTGCGACTTGGCACTCCCAGTGTGTCTAGCAAAGCCAGCATCGTTTCAATCCCTGGAAGGGATTTGGGGGTTTTGCGACGCGAGCTGCTTGCTGGGGGTCTAATACCTTCATATGTACCGTTTCAATCCCTGGAAGGGATTTGGGGGTTTTGCGACCCCTAGTGCCAGGATTTCGGAATCATCACACTCATCGTTTCAATCCCTGGAAGGGATTTGGGGGTTTTGCGACGGCTGAATGTGTACAGGGTCAGCGGGGGTGGGATCGTTTCAATCCCTGGAAGGGATTTGGGGGTTTTGCGACCCCAAGTGAAGCTGATTGGGCTAGAGGGTATGAGCGTTTCAATCCCTGGAAGGGATTTGGGGGTTTTGCGACCGGATGCGCTACCTGGAACGGGATCAGGATGCTGGTTTCAATCCCTGGAAGGGATTTGGGGGTTTTGCGACCCGGTGTAGATTGGGTGGTTTTTAGGGTGGATTTGAGGTTTCAATCCCTGGAAGGGATTTGGGGGTTTTGCGACAATCCGGGCGATCGCGGCGGACGCTCACACTCAG
Source organism: Thermoleptolyngbya oregonensis NK1-22 (assembly GCF_032705245.1). Lineage (GTDB taxonomy): Bacteria > Cyanobacteriota > Cyanobacteriia > Elainellales > Elainellaceae > Thermoleptolyngbya > Thermoleptolyngbya sichuanensis. The sequence goes on along the minus strand of NZ_CP053540.1, from coordinate 2,681,692 downwards.
GAGAGTTTCAATCCCTGGAAGGGATTTGGGGGTTTTGCGACTGAGCAAGCTGCCGCCAACACTCAAAAAGGCGTAGAAAACTGTTTCAATCCCTGGAAGGGATTTGGGGGTTTTGCGACAACCCTTCGTAGGGTCTAGAATCGGACAGTGTTCGGTTTCAATCCCTGGAAGGGATTTGGGGGTTTTGCGACCTTCAGCGACACCAACGTTACGGTCAATCCCTCAACGTTTCAATCCCTGGAAGGGATTTGGGGGTTTTGCGACCAAAGGCATTTCCGTCGTTTTCCGTACCCGTCTTCACCGTTTCAATCCCTGGAAGGGATTTGGGGGTTTTGCGACTCCCTGATTTGCCATTTCATTAGTGACTGTGCGGGCGTTTCAATCCCTGGAAGGGATTTGGGGGTTTTGCGACATCCACACCAGAGCTTCAGAGCGATCGCACGGAGGGTTTCAATCCCTGGAAGGGATTTGGGGGTTTTGCGACATCGGTCTGGAAAAAGTCAAATTCACGATTGATCACATGTTTCAATCCCTGGAAGGGATTTGGGGGTTTTGCGACCCAATACGTGGATGCACTCTCTGGGCAAGCCGTATCATCGTTTCAATCCCTGGAAGGGATTTGGGGGTTTTGCGACCAGTCCATAGTCCTTAGCTATTTCTATCAGAGAAGTTTCAATCCCTGGAAGGGATTTGGGGGTTTTGCGACCATGTCCTCCCCTGTGTCGATAGGAATGCCCCTAATAAGTTTCAATCCCTGGAAGGGATTTGGGGGTTTTGCGACCCCTGGAGTTACGGGAAATGCTGTGCTTTTCTGAGGTTTCAATCCCTGGAAGGGATTTGGGGGTTTTGCGACCCCTTTGCCCGACGGGTATGACCTATACATCGTGTCCGTTTCAATCCCTGGAAGGGATTTGGGGGTTTTGCGACCCCATTCCCGTGCCAGCCACAATCCATAGGTGAGGAGTTTCAATCCCTGGAAGGGATTTGGGGGTTTTGCGACCGAAACAACCACTGAGACCCCAATGGAAACAACTGAGTTTCAATCCCTGGAAGGGATTTGGGGGTTTTGCGACTACTGCGATCGCCCAATAAAAAATACCAGAGTAGTGTTTCAATCCCTGGAAGGGATTTGGGGGTTTTGCGACCTCCAGAAGTCGCCGCTAAATCTAAGTACAGCATCAAATGTTTCAATCCCTGGAAGGGATTTGGGGGTTTTGCGACACTCCTGCCGCTAGTGTCTGGCTATGCCGCATACGGTTTCAATCCCTGGAAGGGATTTGGGGGTTTTGCGACCCTGGTGGTTCCCCCTGAGGATTGTGCCCCCTACTGGGTTTCAATCCCTGGAAGGGATTTGGGGGTTTTGCGACCAGTAAGCCTCAAACCCTTGATACGCCTGGATTCTTACTGAGTTTCAATCCCTGGAAGGGATTTGGGGGTTTTGCGACTATCTGTCCGCAGCACGCCAGTTGGGACTACCCACTGTTTCAATCCCTGGAAGGGATTTGGGGGTTTTGCGACCTCTATTACAAACTCATACCGATCCTTCACCCGTACCGTTTCAATCCCTGGAAGGGATTTGGGGGTTTTGCGACTTGCGTCCAGGGGCGATCGCCAACTTATCGCTAGCGTTTCAATCCCTGGAAGGGATTTGGGGGTTTTGCGACGCTTCGGGTATTCAAGGACGTGCCTATGTTGGTGGTTGGTTTCAATCCCTGGAAGGGATTTGGGGGTTTTGCGACTTGCCCAACCTGTGAAGGAGAAGGCGAGATCCCTAGTGGTTTCAATCCCTGGAAGGGATTTGGGGGTTTTGCGACACTCACGCCCAAAGAGCCATGGCGAAATCCACAGAGTTTCAATCCCTGGAAGGGATTTGGGGGTTTTGCGACCCAAGTGCGTCCGTGGGAGTGGCGCAAGCGCAACTGATGTAGTTTCAATCCCTGGAAGGGATTTGGGGGTTTTGCGACGCTAGCACCAGATTCTCCGGGTGATCTAGACCTCCCTTTGTTTCAATCCCTGGAAGGGATTTGGGGGTTTTGCGACTTTTGCTGGGGCTAACATATGTGATGCCCAACCCACCACGTTTCAATCCCTGGAAGGGATTTGGGGGTTTTGCGACAATGGTACCGGAGTAGGATCTAGCCAAATGAGCCTGTTTCAATCCCTGGAAGGGATTTGGGGGTTTTGCGACCATCCGCCACAAGTACGCTGCTACGTCGCTGCCCCTGTTTCAATCCCTGGAAGGGATTTGGGGGTTTTGCGACAATGCGTCGCTAGGAACTCTAGGGTCGATCTTGGCAAGGTTTCAATCCCTGGAAGGGATTTGGGGGTTTTGCGACAGATCGGCAACCCTATTGCGCGTCCAACTACACCGCGTTTCAATCCCTGGAAGGGATTTGGGGGTTTTGCGACAATTAGCCACAGTAAGCGTGTACTCTGGTGTGCCGTTTCAATCCCTGGAAGGGATTTGGGGGTTTTGCGACTGTGCGATCGCTTGGGTGGGGAAATCTTGGTAGCCGTTTCAATCCCTGGAAGGGATTTGGGGGTTTTGCGACAACACTCTTTTTCATGGGGGTTCATATGTGCCTCCGTGAGTTTCAATCCCTGGAAGGGATTTGGGGGTTTTGCGACCGGTAATCCAGATCAGGGTGATAGGCTCCAATCGGGTTTCAATCCCTGGAAGGGATTTGGGGGTTTTGCGACGGCATAATGATCGGCGATCGCCTCCAAGATCTCGCAGTTTCAATCCCTGGAAGGGATTTGGGGGTTTTGCGACTTGTTTCTCTCGTAGCGCTGGTAATCTCTGAGGGTGTTTCAATCCCTGGAAGGGATTTGGGGGTTTTGCGACCGATGTAGTTTTGTACACGTGCGGGCAGGCTGATTAGGGGACTGTTTCAATCCCTGGAAGGGATTTGGGGGTTTTGCGACGAGTTGCCTACGAGTGGATGATCCGGCTGTGCAACCAGTTTCAATCCCTGGAAGGGATTTGGGGGTTTTGCGACCTTCAGAGGGCGACTGTAGGTGTCCAGATCAGGCGTTTCAATCCCTGGAAGGGATTTGGGGGTTTTGCGACTCCAGTGACTGCTCAGCGCGATCGCACCTAAACGCTTGGCGGTTTCAATCCCTGGAAGGGATTTGGGGGTTTTGCGACCTGCTGGTCGCGGGGCTGTCCACGTCGGGGCTGTTTGTTTCAATCCCTGGAAGGGATTTGGGGGTTTTGCGACCCCGCTGAAGACTCAAAAAAAGAGCGCTTCAAAGCCGTTTCAATCCCTGGAAGGGATTTGGGGGTTTTGCGACGCGGCGCGATCGCACGGGAATGCAAACTCCTTTGGGTTTCAATCCCTGGAAGGGATTTGGGGGTTTTGCGACATCAACGATTCCGATTTCGTCACGAGGATTCGGGAAGTTTCAATCCCTGGAAGGGATTTGGGGGTTTTGCGACCCGAGATGGAGCAGGCTCTCCGGCAGCAGTTTGGCGTTTCAATCCCTGGAAGGGATTTGGGGGTTTTGCGACCTGGGCTATCGGGTCGAAACCGTCGCCACTACCCTGTTTCAATCCCTGGAAGGGATTTGGGGGTTTTGCGACGGATAGCCCCAGTCTGAATCAGTTGGCACAGGTAACCTCGGTTTCAATCCCTGGAAGGGATTTGGGGGTTTTGCGACTGCGGGACTCCGTAATCCTTAGTATATTCGATTTTCGAGGTTCAAATGCGCGAATCGATCGCGGATTTGCATATTCAGCCGATTGGATATGGCAGGTCATGTCAGACAGTCACCGCGATCGCACGTCCATCCAGCATTTGGGGGCTTGCGCGAACCGTTCTTGCAAGAGCGATCGCCCAACCAATGATAGACTGAGCGCTTGCGCCCTTTCAGAAGAGGCTGTCGCAAAATACAGCCCCCCACTCGCGCAGCTTTTACTCAATTTTAAGCAAAAAAGATAGTGTCGTCACGCACCGCCTCTCCGCCTATACGCTCGACTTTGCCATAGCAACAGGCACAGAGCGTGTAGAACCGAATGCTATCTTGCTCCGGCTTAATCAGCTTGCTCAAGCGCAATCGTAGCTTGGCGTACTGCGTTTCTGTAATGGTGCATTCAAACACGCTGAACTGCATCCACTGGCCGTAGGACTTCAAAACTTTGTGAATTTTAGTCCGGCGCTTGTCATCCGAGATGTCGTAGGAAATCACCAGATACATGGCTTTGCTATTTGATAATCAGCGGTGGATATTTGTCTGTTTGTTGCATCAAGAACTTTGCCAAAAGCCGCGCTTGGATCTCAAAACTCTCCTGATATGTGCATTTCTTATTCAAAACCGGGTGCGAAAAAGAGGACTGCTTCTTTTGTTCATAGAGCCGCAAAAACGTCCGCCGCCCCTCGTCCGACAGCGCCACTGCATGGCTAATTGGCTCAGTGGTGAAATCTTCAGGAGTCAGCGACTTGCGATTCACTGCCGACAGCACCACTGCATCCACCACCAGCGGGCGAAACTCCTCCATCAGGTCCAGCGCCAGCGACGGTCTGCCATAGCGCTGCACATGCAAGTATCCCAGGTAGGGGTCAAACCCGACAATGTTAATTGCGCTTTGCACATCATGTCGCAACAGCGCATAGCCAAAGCTAAGCAGCGCGTTTACTGGGTCTGTCGGCGGGCGGCGATTGCGGGTGCAAAAGGTAAATCCTTCCTGACGAATTAGCTGCCCAAAGTTGGCAAAATACGCTGCGCTGCCTGCCCCTTCTAGCCCGCGCAAAGAATCAATCGCATCAGTTGTGTCAATTGGGGCGATCGCCTGCTCCAGTTGCGTGATTCCTGCCTTCAAGTCAAGATGCGGATAGTCTCGCTGGGCCCGCATCAGCGTATTGCGATAGTTCTTCAACTTTCCTCGAATCACGCTCCGAGCAATCTGAACGGCCGCTTCGGTGTCTCCGGCGGCGCTCCATTGAGCAGATCGCAGCAGCACGTTCTTCGTCAGCGGTGGCTCCAAACGCCCCAAATATCGACCCGTCGCCGTCAAAAACGTCAGGGGAATCTGGCGTTCTAGCAGTTCGATCATTGCCGCCGGAGAGACCGTCGCCCGTCCTAGTACCACGATTCCGTCCACCTTGATCAGCGGCACATCCAGCAGCGTTTTCTGGTTTGCCCGCACCTTTAGTCGCTCATCGGTTTTCCCAATAAAGGCATCTTCCTGAGTAATATAAACAGTGCCCATTGTTAATCTTTCTCCTTACCTTTACCTATTACCTTTACCTAACCAAGACTGACGCACTTGCGATCAGTTTTCAGTTTTTTGAATTTTGGATGGTTTCTCGTGGGCTGCATCCGCGAGAAATCATCCAACTGCATAAGTCCTACTAATTTTTCTCCTGGTATTGATTGACCTGGGCCACTGCCCGTGGTAGGCATTGAGCATAGAGGCTACAACCCTTACAGCGAGGCGTGTATACCGCAGGCGGCATGGCTCCGGTTTCTAGCAGCGTTTTGACCTGTTCAATGGTGGCGATCGCCCGCTGTCGTAGCTCTGGCGTGAGGGCGATCGCCTGCCGCTGATGCGACTGGGCATAGTAGACATAGCCCATCGTCACAGGCCGCCCCGTCATCTCCTCCAGGCACAGCGCTTGAGCGCACACTTGCAAGGCATCATTCTCAAACTCGCCCGTGGCACTGCGCTTATACTCCACTGGATAATATTCACCCTTTTCCGCCTCGATCAAATCTGCCTTACCCACCAGCCCATAGCGCTCCGACCGCAGCCAGATCGCCCGCACTTGCCATGTCTCTTCGCGATGCCCCGCCCCCAGAGAATGGACGCGATCGTGCAGCCCCGTCCCCTCCAGCGTGTAGTGATTGTCCACAAATTCTCCCGCGCAAAACATCCGCCAGCAGCGGTGCGGGCAATAGGTATACTGATTGAGCGCCGCAATCGGCACGTCTTCAAGATTCATGACTTTTTCTTTTGAGCATTAAAGTTGACATTGATCGTCACGCCCTTTTCCAGGTATTTGCCCAGCGCTTCCCCAAGCTGCTGCTCCGTAGACTTGGGCGGTGGCGGAGATTCCTTCAGGCAAGCCAGCACAAAGCCAGCGATCATCACAGAAAGGGTGATCACGTCCATATCGGTTTTAGGTAGATGGATAAATTAACGAGATAAGAAACTTTTGGTGGCTAGGCAAGTCGCCGGGTCATGCCCATTCCCATGGGTGTTTTGCGCCCCACTCCGGCATAGAGCGCAAAGTCTGCCAGCGTGTTGAGTTGTCGAATTGTTTCTGCGTTTGCCGCTCCCATAATGCGAAACGACAGGTCCCCCACACAGCCGATGAATTTGCTCCGCGCATCTTTCACCAACTCCGTGCGAATGTCAAAATAACTGGGAAATAAATGCTCGACGATTGACTCTGGAAACGGAATGTTGCTGTATTCATTCCATCGCCTCAGCAAACTGCCAAAGACATTTTCTCGGCTGGGCAGGGCAGAATCAAACGTCCCTTGGCGAAACGCAGTCGGTGTGAAAAAGCGGAGGTGAATCTGCGGCTCCTCTGGCGATGCTGTCTCGTAGAGCTGTTGATAGGGCGCAAAGCCTGCCCAAGGCTGGGTCGATTGCGGTGTTCCCAGGATGCTGGTGATATATAAATCAGCCGCCCCCAGATGCCAGGAATGCTGCGGGTTGAGGTTCAGCCACAGCCGAGACAGGTTGCCAAAGAGCTGATCATCTAGCAGCGAAATGCGCCACCAGCAGGGCATCCCCGCCGAAATGGGGTAAGAATGCTGCCACTGGAGAAGATGTTCTGTGCGGGGGCGTTGGCGTTGCCGCTCCGAAGGAGAATCACCCCGTTGCAGCGGGCTGAGCGCAAAGGCTTTGTTGGTGGTCTGGCTATGGAGGCGATCGCCCAGCTCGCGATCCACAGAACTCACCAGCGTCAGAAATAGCGCATGGAGATGTTTCCCGGTCAGGTAGCCCGGTTGAATGGGCGATCGGGGTTGGAGGTTGAGGATGAGACTGTGCGGCATGGCTACTGACTAAATCGGTAATGCATATTTACAGGCAGCTTGAGCGGTTCACTGAGTCCCTCAAATGTGTAATATTCACCCACCATCCGCACATTACGAATCAGGCTGACGGGCGGCATATTGATAGTGTCGTAGCTCAGCACTTGGTTCGTAAACATGACATCCAGCGGATTCAGCGGATAGGGAAAAATAAATTCCTTCGCTGACTGACGCTTGGGATTTGGCAACTCGGTCACAGCGACCTCAGCTTTGCTCATCCACTTTCCTAACCGAATCCAGCGAGGAAACGTCAGAGGATTTTTAGAGAACACAAAAAACTCAAACTGACTTTCGGGTGCAATTTCTTTTGCGCGTCCAAAGCTAGGAATATTTTTCTGAGTCTTCTCCATTTCAACGTGGTAGTTGTTGTTGGCATACTTCCACGTATTGAGGACAGCCGTGTGGTAAACCGCTCTCGCCGGCGTGACATAGATTCCCTGCTGATTCAAAGGAGTAAGATGCTCCTCATACTTAGGGACTTGTTCCGAACAAAAGTAGCGGTAGGCATGTTCTTCTGCCACGGTCGTGGAATGGCGATCGCTATCCACAAAGCCCAATGCATAACACAGTCCGTAGTTGTGCAGAATTGGCTCCGTTTCATACAATCGCCCAATTTCACGGGTCGCAAAATAGAGGCTATCGTGTAACTCCAGCGTGCAGCGATAGATATGGGGCATCACTTTGCTCCTGCGGCTGTTTTCTTGCCAATATGCTTTTTGGCGTAGGCTTTCGCTTCGTCATCTGCCTGCTTCAAGATAGAGCGCAGACCCTCTTCACTCGCAGTCAACGCTTTGACCTCTGCCAGCAGTGCTTGAAAGTCTTCACCAATGAAATCGGTATGCACAATAAATTCCTCATTCATGAGAGTCTGAATTCCAGTTGTGGCAGCTTGAATCACGTCCTCCTCATCAAGCGGATCAGGCGATCTTAGAGTATTGTTAGTTTTCATCTGGTCATAAATTGCCTGCGTCCAGCGGAGATTGCTGACAATTTCGCCATCCGCAAAAACGACCCCAATCAGTTCGTTGCGGACTCGACCCGTGCGAGTCGTTTGTGCCCCATAGTGGCGAGTCCGCAGAATGTTGTTGAAGACATATAGAAAAGAAGCCTCTGTCGGATCTTTCAGCGTCACAATACTGGGAAAGAAAACTTGAGGGCGAATATGATCCTGCTGATTAATCCGACTCGTCACCTCACCGGGCTTAGATCCTTTCTCACCCTTTGAAGCCATCGTGCCATTCTCAAAAGGAGCATTCAAGGTAAAGGTTTCGTGGGATTCATCAAATGCAGTGATTGAAAATGCAGTATCCACAACTACCTTCGACTTCTCAGATCCGGAGTCCCCAATTGCAAAGCCGTAGATAATGCAGTCAGGATTATCCATGCCAAACTCAACGTTGTATTCACATTCTTCAGGCTTAACAAAGCCATAGGTGCGGAGGAGTTCGCGTCCTACCAAACGCTCTGGAGTGGACTGTTTGCGCTTAAACATGGATAGACGGCTAATGGTAGATCGATCTGCTAGTCCTGCCCGCACCCGTGCTTTATTCAGTTCTCCATCGGTCTGAAAGAGGGGATAGGATTCAGTGATGCGAATAGTCAAAAAGTGAGCGTATTTGCCCATTGGCTTGTAGGGAATATCGGCATGGAAGAATTTAGCATCGACAGATTTTAGCAAAGCCATAGTAGGGTTCCTCTTGTGTTGTAAATTTGGCTAATTCATCTCTAAACAGACTGACCAAGACCTTATTCCGGCTCTTCTTGAGGCAATTCGCCCTTTGCCTTGAGTGCCTGATTCTCCTTATCCTGCTCCAGTCGATAAAGAAATTCACAGGTATCTCGAATCAGATTGAGCTGGCGGCCTGCCAATCGAGCGCGATCGCCCGCAAACGCTTTCTCAAAGACCTCGATTACGAAGTAGCGAGCAAAATCCAAAACGGCTTGTCGCTCTTTTTCGCGATCGCTGATGATCCAGCGCCCTTCGGCAGTCGAAGCATGAACCCGATCCATTAATTTGAACACTTCGGCTGCAACAACCGTCACGAGCGCTTCATCATGAAACATACTAGTTTCAGCTTTGAGGATCGTGTCAGCGGCGATATCAATCGGCTTTAGAACCGCATTAGACTTGGGGTTGTAGCGCTTATTTGCCCGGTAAAACACTCGATAAAGCTCCGTCAGCTTCTTGGGATGATTTAGGGGTGATTCGGGTTCCAAAATCCATTCCTCCTCTTGAGATTGAGTTCGAAAGCGGTAGGTTGCATAAGGGTCAAAACAGGGATAAAAATAATGGGCATAGAGCCTGATTTTCTGGGGACTGGGAGCGTCGGTTTTCTGGCCTCGGCCCCACTTCGCCAGATAGGAAAAGACATACAGCGGGCTGGTTTCAATATCCCTTGCCAATTCTGTAAATCGACCCCAGTTCGCGTCATAGCCCCCTTTCCCTTGCTTTGCATTAACATCCATATGAATGGCATAGGCAGCAGTTAGCACGTTTAAGGGGGCTGGTCGTTTGATGCCAGTTTCGTCTGTCCAGCCGTCCAGGATGCAATCCAGTCGGAACCGATCCCGACCGACCAGAGTTCGGAAGGCATGGGGCGCACTATCAAGAAAAACACTCTCTTCAAATTCAGACCCGTCGGTGAAAGGGGGAATTGGAGATTCAGACACCACAGTTTTGACATCCAAAATCATCGGGAAAGCAAGTGCTAGCCAACTGGGCATTACCCATGATTCAGTGTCAGTGCTGTCTCGACCCGGAGGCAGCGCCATAAAGTAAAACGTTAGAGGCTTATTTTCTGGATAGGTCAGCTTGAAGGTTCTGTCGCGCTTAAAATTGGGATCATCATCAGGTAGCTGCTTGCGCTGGGCCAGATCTTCATCCATCAAAAAAGCATCAACTGTTTGATACTTTTCTCTGCCAAAGTTAGCTTCTAGCTGTTTGCTAATGAAATGGTTGCGAATGCTGGTATCGAACCGGGTTTGGGCAATGCTGCTGTAGGCTTTGTGCAAGAAAGAATTTGTTTCTGGTGTGAAGTAGTAGGTTGGGTAGAAATAGAGATAGCGGTATTTGCCGTCTTCAAACCGTTTCCCTACAGCCTGGGTTTGATTCATCAAAATCTGCCGCAGCATCATCTCAATGCCTGCAATGCTGGAAATATTGCGCTTGGCGTTAGACCCGCCTAGATGCTGTTTGTTGGTATAAACCTGAGGCGTGAACAGAACAGCGGATTCCATCTGTTCACTCACAGAATAAGGTGAGTGAGAGATAGAGCAAATCATCTGTCGCCCTCGTCCCGGTTTTTTAGCAGCATTGTAGTAGTTAAGCTCTTTTAGAAATACATCCACTTGCTCTGATATCGGAGCTTCTGAAGCCTGACTAGGCAGCATCACAACTGTGCCAACCCACTGGCGTAAATCTTCCCAACCATCAGAGATTGGGTATCGAGCAGTAATCATTTGAGTCAGGTCGGCTACATAGGTGATGACCTGGCTACAAGTTTCCCGCAGGTCTTCAATGCCCGGATTCTGCTGCAAAAATCTAGCAGCGAGAAAATACCACTCATAGGGAACGCCGCCAGTATTGCCTTTAAGCTTCAATTCTTTGAGCTTTTCATTAATTCGCTGAATTTCTCGAATTTGTGGCAGGAGCGAAGATAACCCCCAAAACTCAGCAACTTTGCAAATAATGTTTTCTGGCAAAACTGCATCATCGATTGCGGGAAGATTTGGCAGATCCTTATGTTTCTTCCGTTCTTTGGCACGTTCCTTAATTGCCGCTTCAAGCTTATTAACGCGATCGCCCCAAATTTTACGACTAATCAAGTCACCAAATTCTGCAAGCTGATCAATCCGAATATCGTCTTTGAATGTAAAGTCATAATCAGCCGAAAGAACACCTTGCTGCTGGAATGCAATCAGATTCTCACTCCGCTTGCTGGCAACCGATTCCTTATTGGGTGTGAGGATACGGAAAGTGGCATCTTGGGCAACCTGCATTAAGCCCAGATCATCAAAGAACAGAGTATAGTAATCGGCATATTTCATGCCCTTCCCATCTCGTCCAAAGCCTGTTTGCCGCAGGCGTAGCTGTCCTGCACAGAGGTCTTTGATGCTAGCGACCACCCGATTGGGTAAGGTATCAAGGCTAATCGCTGGAGCGGCTCGCTGGACAAGATAGATTACACCCGTTGGTAGGTAAAGTAGGGGCGTATAGTGTTCCTGTTCTGAGGTATTGAGGCTGATATGAGCATCCATCAGGGCATTATTGACTACGTTAGTCAATACCCCCCGATTTTCAGAAATTGCGTGATAGGTAAGCCGGAGTTGCCCATCACTCAACCCGTGAATCAACTCATAAAGTCCGGTATTTTCGGCATCTTGGGGGTGCTTGATGACAGACGCAAGGCGATCAGCAAGGCACGTCAGGTCAGCAAGACAGCGGAGCGTGCGATCGCCCAGCGCAGGGTTTAATCCACTATCAGAAAGATTAAGATTCGTGTCGTTTCGGCGCTGCGCGTTGTATGCCAAAAACAGTAAGTCATCGAGGTACTGCTCCCACTGTTCCGGCTGATCCGAGCAGATAAAACGGTCTAATTTCAGCGCCTCGACCAACACGGTAATAATTTTACGGTGTGCTGCAATCGGCTGTTTACGAATATCCTGTTCCGGGTCGCGCCGAATGGTTTTATAGTCTTCCGGCATTCCGGGAACCAGGTCGTAATCGAACTTCTCAAAGTCATGCAGAATGAAGCCCGACACCAAAAGACGGCGTTCTCGTTCTTTTACCTGGCGGCTGACGGTTGTGTCTAGCCGTTGCAGCCTGCGTTCAATCAGGTTTGCCGGAAATAGACCATTTAGCAGGTGTGTATTTAAAGATTGATCAGCGGCATTATCCCGCCGAATCGGCTCTTTCCCTTTAGCAATGCGCTTAGGGTTCACCACCCGATCGAGATATTCAGCAAAAAACTTGCCGCCTTTAGCCGTGACCCCGATTGTATATTTCAGCAGATTGGGCAGAACAATCGCCGCAAAATCCCGCATCACTGCATCATCCGGATTTTGAGCCTGGATCGCCTCTCGCAAAAGCTTGAGCGTGAGTAATTCTCGCGCGGCAGGTTCAACCGAGCGATCGCTCGGTTGATCAAACCCAAAGTCGTCCTCTAGCCAGGATTCGTCTAAATTATGAAATACGTCTTCATCCTCTGGATTTAGCAGAGATAGCTGCTCTTCATCATTCATCTGTGGAGGATTTTCCATCCCAACTCTCCCAATCAAAGTAAATCTCTAGCTGTGTACGTAGATGACACCCTACGTTTCGTTAAATGAGCGAATTCTGACTCGATCTAATCCAGCCGCGACAATTGCCCCCGTCATCAGTTCATCTCTATAAAGTTCAAACACCCGAAGACAGACGGCTGTTTGCTGTCTGCCGCTAAGATTGACCAAACGGAGAATGCCGCAATGGGGTGCGCCCTTGACAATCGCCAATTCGCCAAAATCTTTGTCAAGCGTAATCAGAATGCGCTCACTACGATGGGCGATCGCCAAGATCTCTTCATCACCCGGATCTTGCTCCCACTCGCCCAACCAAACTACATCGTGTCCAGCAGATTCCAACCCAGACTTCACCCCACCCCAAACACAGGTATCCAAGAGGAGCTTCACGGCTGAGTCTCCACCAGCAGCGGCTCGATCCGCTCATGGGCCACCAGACGATAGGCATAGGCAAGGCAAGCCAAAACATCTTCTCGCTCCAGCCAGGGATAGCCTTCTAAAAGCGTTTCGATGGTATCCCCCGCCGCCAGCATTCCCAAAACATGCTCTACCGCCAGCCGCCGACCCCGAATGATGGGCTTGCCGTTAAAGATTTGCGGGTTGGTCGTGATGCGATTCAACAACTCTTGATTATTCATGAATCAGGTCTCCAAAAGATTGCTGTAGCGTAATTGTTCCAAAGGAAGTTAGAGAAAGGGAAGCAGTAAAGGAAAATCCATACTTTGACTTAAGCAGCTTTTTGGTGACTTGGCCAGCCTTTGTTGAAAGGGGGTCGAGACTACCTACGCCTGAACTTAATGCCGAAAGCTTTTTTTGCTTCCCTTCCGGGTTCTCCATCAAAGTGGAGAACCCCGCACTCTACACAGCGCTATGCCTTGGCCAATCTATACCTCCATTTTTTGCCTTCGTTATCAGTTTCGATCGCGTGGTTCCGATAGCGAGCTTCTTTGATGGTGGCACCAAATCGCCAGCCTACCTTGGCAGCGAGCTCCTCGCTCGAGTGCCATTCATGATCGGAAAGGATTTCCAAAAGTAGCTCCAACTTTGTTTTCTTCTTGCGGCACATCTAAGCCTCCAAATGATCAAATAGTACAAACGAATCTCTCACCGAGATGGCTCAACAATAGACGAATCGATAATTGGTGTCAAGGTGTTAAGTTTCAGACTTATTTAACCATTCAAAAAGGTCAAGACTTCTTAGAATCTGATATATTTAACTGACAGGCAGCAATAAAGAGAGCATTTAAAATCCCTTTGAGGGATTGAAACAAATACGTCTGAACTTACTGGCGTCAGCTCTTCCCTGCCATCTAACCCAAAATCCCTCTCAGGGATCGACACTATACAACCCACATTTCACCTCCGTCGCGTTTGAATCGGTGGGCGAGGGTGTCTATGAGCAAGGCGGATTGGCCAAATGCCACTGAATAGGGGGCGATCGCATCATGCACGCTGTTCAGATCGCTGATCGGGTAAATCTGAAAATGCATGGGTAGCTGCAACCGCAGACGCACCTCCAGCATAGGTTTACGCAGCACGTAGCAGACTAGCGCTTGCTCTTGCAGGCGGCGATTGATTGCCCCAACCCACGGGTTGTCTGGTTGCCAAATTTGTAGCCTTGCTAAAACCTGCACCTTCCAGGCATCGGCGATCGGTTGCAGGTCGCCAGGATAGGTGAATTTCCAATCCAGTCGCTCCTCGCGATAGCCCCGCAGCTTCATGAAGCCCAGGCAATCTCCGAAACGTCCCTTAGCAATCGGCTGTCCGGTTCGCTCAGCGGTCTCCTTAAGCGTTTCCAGAAAGCCACTCTTCGTCCACATCTCGATCTCCAGGTTGCTAAGTATGCCCGGCAGATCGTAGGTTTTGAAGCGATCGCGCTGATCAGGCTCCGTCAGGTCGTACAAACCACATTGCAGCAGGCTAGATCCCCGAAAGCTTCCAGCCTCTTCAGCAATGGGGTTCCCCGTCCTGCCCCATTCAGCTTTCCATTCTCGAATGTCCTGAGCAACTGCGCCAAATCGACCCCTAAACACTTTTTGACAATTTGTTTGAAAGACCTTAAGACTTTCCGCATACTGAGATTCGATGGATTGATGCTTTAAGCTCCAACAAATTTGAGCCGATTGAACCATGCCCCACTTTGCGTAATAGCCTTCAAAGTTATTAATTTGGCGATATTTTTCACGGATCAAGTTTTGGAAATAAAGGCGATCGCACACATCACCATCCGACAAAACAGCATCCTCTCCAATAAAGAGCCGCTCCACAAAGAAATTTGGAACTAAAGCGTAAGCCTTAAATCCGTCAAACCGAACATCCTGTCCATTTTTTTGATAACCATCATGACGACCGAGCCGACCTAGTCGCTGAATAAAATTACCGGCATCGGAAGACTCAAAAATAAGAAAGTTAATTTTGAAATCAACTCCGACATCAATCGTGCTGGTGCCAATGACTAGATCCGCGTCCAGTGATTCTATTTTTTCTTGATTTCCAGTCAGCCCTGTGTTTTCTCGAACTGTAAAACCGTGATCTGCAAATAGGTCTCTAAAGATCGGGGTCAGCCGCTTTACTGCTGCGATAGAGTTTAGAATAATGGCTCCCTTGCTGCCAGGATGCTCTAGAAATTGATGTAGGATTAGCGCCTGATTTTCCCGGAGCCAAGTCTCGGACGATCGAGAGGTTGGTTCCAGCGGCACAAAATCTAGGTGAATCGTGCGTGCTACCTGGCGCCAGTGCTGAGCCTCTAACTCATAGGCTTCACGCTCAGTATTTGGAAATCGATACTTTCCCTCGTCTGCCGGGCTAATAAGCCGACACCGAAACCCAGCAGCCTTCATTCGTTCTAGGAGAGGCTGGCTTGGTGTAGCCGATAGAAAGAGAAACTTCTTGCGTCGATTTGTAGCCTGAATCAGCAACATGGTGTTGAGGACGCTGGCGACTTGAGGAGCCGCAAAGACGTGAAATTCATCAAAGATGAAGAGATCAAAATCTTTGTTAATACGATTCCATAGCTTATCGGGGTTGTCTTTAGAGGTTAAATAAGCCCCCCGGTGGAGATAGTGAAAAATATCGGGATTGGTAATCAAGACTTCGGATTGACCTGCACGATTGGCGATCGCGCTTCCTTTTCGTAAGTTTTCATTTTCAGCAAACACTTCTAGCTCTGGGCCGCTGAGTCGGTTAACTCGGGGTGCATTAGGAGGTTGAAATATGGAGATGTAGTCATTGACTTGAAGCTCTTGATCACGGGCAAGCGCATTGGTTGGGTAAAGCGCGATCGCAGCACTTTCTCCTTGTAAAACGGTTAGATAGGCTGCCAGACTCTTTCCATCTCCAGTCATAGCTGTATTAAACACCACATCCACAGCCGGATCTTTCAGTGCCTTCAGCGTTTCAACCTGATGCCACGAAAGCTGCCATCCTTCAGGGAGCTTAACGGTTGGAGGGATTTCGTCAGCAGGGCAAGAATAAACAGGGTTTAACCGGATTGAATACATAACTAAATTCAGGAGATTTTTTGCTTGAACAGTCTTCAGGATTGGCCGTTTCCAATCAGCCGATACTCAAACGTCTTCAAATCCGATCGCCGTTTTTCTACCTGCCACTGATGCTCCTTGACTGCGCGATGCAGCGCAGCAGAAAACCGATGCCCCACCCGCTCCACTAGTTCTGGGGTCGAGTGCCACTGGCCGTCACTCAGCACATGCCTCAGCTTTTCCATCATGGTCATGCGAGTTCCCCTTGTATTACTCCCAAATTTGCTGTGTGAATCCCAATTCAGACAGTAAACGTTGAAAAATCAAAACTTGTGCCAATGAGGCTTGCATTGCGCGAAAGGGCATCGATTGACTGGATAAAGTGTACGTGCTTTGTGGAATGAGCCTATGTTTACAGAGATAATGGGGGAGAGTCAATATTTGAACGCACAAAGTGTACGTACATTTTTCCGGAAATCGCCTATGCCTCAGAAACGATCTTCTATTACGCTCTCGATCGAGGAGCATGAAAAAGCTCAGCTAGAGCAGTTGGCGCTGGATTTTGACCAGACCTGGGGAGACAAGCCCAATGTCTCGAAGCTGCTGAAGGCGATCGCCCGTGGAAAGCTGCGGCTAGCGGTAAACCACGACTGGAGCCGCGATCGCATCGATACCTGTAACAAAGCGCTGAATTTGCTCAAAGACGCGGGTCAGATCAA
The DNA here is from genome assembly GCF_032705245.1 of Thermoleptolyngbya oregonensis NK1-22. GTDB lineage: Bacteria > Cyanobacteriota > Cyanobacteriia > Elainellales > Elainellaceae > Thermoleptolyngbya > Thermoleptolyngbya sichuanensis. Next base: position 2,665,173 of record NZ_CP053540.1, on the reverse strand, counting down.
CGAAGCCCTAGAGCTAGCCCAGTTGCTCCTAGAACGAAGCGAACTGAGCCACCCGCTGCGTCAAGAAATTGAGTGCTGGGTCAACCAGCCCACCGCCCCCTGGCGCACTGACCTCGATCGCTGCATTCGGCTACACCGACCCTTTAAGCTGGTCTATCAAGATGCTGCCGATCGCCTGTGGAACTTTACTGTACGCCACGCCAAGATCGAGCGTCACGAAGATCGCCAATATCTCGACTGCTGGTGCGATGAGACGGAGGGGAACCAGGATATTGAACCACTGCGGCACAATCGGTCATTGCGGCTGGATCGAATCCCGGATGAAGCCGTCATTGCTCCTGCCGACGGTCAATGGCAACCAGAGTTAAGCCACATCGAGATTGAGCTTCATCTAAGGCGGGGGCTAGCCCTTGGCTATCGCACAAAAACGGGAGCTGATCTGACCAACGAGTGGCTGCCTGAGCAGCAAATTCGACGAGTTGTTCGCCGCATTCACAACACGTTCTGGTTCTTTCGCGAGGTGCGACGCTATGGCTCTGAGTGTGTGATTGTGTCGCCAGAGGCAGTGCGCGATCGCTTTAAGCAAGAACTCCTGGCGATGATTGAGCAATATAATGCCGACTAACCCAGCCATGTTAGGTGGCGATCGCCCCGACGAGCAATCGTTGCCCCGGAGGGAACCCTGCTGGACAAAGGCAGCCAGTCTACTCTTCCAGAATTTCTACCCGATCTTCGATTTCGATAGGGAGATCAAAGGCGCGAGCAATTTTATAAACGACGGTACAGGAGATGCGGTGCTGCGATCGCCCGACGCATAAGAAATCTCGTTAAAATAACCCCAACGATCCTGTGCAAGCGGAGCGCCGTATCCATGAGCCAAGCCACCTCCACCGAGTCCCAATGCCTGACTTTTGAGGACTATTTGCGCCACGACGACGGTACAGATACTCGTTATGAATTGGTGAATGGAGCGCTGGTCGAAATGCCCCCCGAATCTGAAGCGAACAACGATATCGCCCGCAAGCTGTTGTTTGAATTTGCGAAACACCTGCCTATCGCTCTCTTAGCCTATAAAGATACAGAAATTGAAGTGACCGGGCGACGGGCCACAGCGCGGATTCCCGATCTGCTGGTGCATACAGAAGACTCAAAGGCGGCTGTGGCGGGTGCTTCCCGCGCCACAATCACTCGCGACATGCCGCCCCCAGCGCTAGTCGTGGAAGTGGTTAGCCCCGGTCAGGTCAATCGTGACCGCGACTATCGCCACAAACGCACCGAGTACGCGGCTCGCGGCATCGCAGAATATTGGATTGTCGATCCTGAAACCCGACAGGTGACGCTGTGCCTCTGGGTCAATGGTCAGTACGAAGACCAGGTTTACGGCGAGGCAGAAGCCATTCAATCGACGGTTTTGCCTGCCTTTGCGCTCACACCTGCCGAGATCTTTAGCTGAGCGCGGGATGGCTCAAACCGACATTTGCTGGCGCTGATAGAGGGAATAATATAGCCCTTTTTCCTGCAACAGCGAGTCGTGGGTGCCCCGCTCCACAATCACGCCCTTTTCCATCGTCAGGATCAGGTCGGCGCGTTTTAGCGGGGCAAAGCGGTGAGCAATCAAAAACAGCGTCCGCCCTTTCGACACCTGCTTCAGATTTTCGAGGACTTGCTGCTCGGTTTCCGCATCCAGGTGGCTGGTGGCCTCGTCCAAAATCAGCACGGGCGCATCCGAAAGGAACATTCGCGCCAGGGTGATGCGCTGCCGCTGTCCGCCAGAGAGGGCTGTGCCGCGTTCGCCGACGCTAGTTTCATAGCCGTGGGGCAAGTCGCAGATAAAGTCGTGGGCTACTGCCATCCGTGCGGCTTCAATCACCTGCTCTGCCGTCACATTGGGATTACCCAGGGTGATGTTTTCCAGCACAGAGCCGTTGAATAAGAAATCTTCTTGCAATACTACGGCGATTTGCGGACGCAACGAAGATAAGTCAGCGCTCTTGATGTCGAAGCCGTCTACCAGAATCCGCCCCGCCTCTGCTGGATAGAGCCGCTGAATCAGCTTAGATAAGGTACTCTTGCCGGAGCCACTGCGCCCGACGATGCCCACAAACTGCCCCGGCTCAGCCCGGAACGAAATGCCCTTGAGAATTGCTTCCTGGTCGGGCTGATAGCGGAAGAACACGTTTTCAAACACGACTTCGCCGCGCAGGTTGGGCAGGGTCAACCCCGTGCCGGGTTCTGCTTCGGGCGCAACGTTGAGGATGTCGCCGATGCGATCGACCGCCAGCAGCACTTCCTGCAAGTTTTGCCAAAGCTGGATCAGTCGCAGCAGCGGCCCCGTAACGCGACCCGACAGCATTTGAAATGCCACCAATTGACCAATGGTGAGATCCTGGTTAATCACCAGCCGTGCGCCAAACCAGAGGATGAGCAGGGCCGACAGGCTGGTGAGAAAATCGCCCAGGTGGTTGCTGATGTTTGCCGTGGTGGTGGCGCGAAAGCCCGTGCGGACAAATCGGGCATACAAACCTTCCCAGCGATCGCGCGTGGTTTGTTCTGCCGCATGGGCCTTTACGGAATGAATCCCCGTCATCGTTTCCACCAGGTAAGACTGGCTATCGGCGCTGCGGTTGAAGGTTTCATTCAGCCAGTTGCGGAGGATTGGCGTGCTGATCAGCGTCAGGATGGCGAACAGAGGAATCACGGCCAGCGCGATACCCGTCAGCGTGATGCTATAGTACGCCATCATCCCCAGATACACGATGGAGAAGATACTGTCTAGAATCACTGTCAGCGCGGTGCTGGTGAGGAACTGGCGGATTTCTTCTAGCTCCTGAACGCGGGCCACGGTGTCGCCGACGCGACGCGCCTCAAAGTAAGATAACGGCAGCCGCAGCAAGTGCCGGAAGAGCTGTGCCGACAGCGCCATATCGAGCCGATTGGTCGTGTGGGTAAAGATAAACATCCGCAAAATGCCCAGCACCGCCTCGAATACCGCGATGATCAGCAGCGCAATGCCCATTACGTCTAGCGTGGGGATGCTTTCCTGCACCATCACCTTGTCGATGATTACTTGCGTAATCACGGGTGTCCCCAGCCCCAGCAGTTGCAGCGTTAGCGAGGCAAACAGCACCTCCCCCAGCAGCACGCGATATTTCCAGACCGCCGGCAAAAACCACTTGAGGCTAAATTTGTCCTGCTTTTGAACGGGTTCTACCGTCCACAGTTGCCCGTCCCAGGCCGATTGGACGACGGGCTTGGGGACGCTTTTGCAGGTGCGATCGCCATCGAGCGGGTCGGCAATCAGCAGGCGATCGCCCTTCACGCCGTAGGCTACCACCCAATGCTCCCGATGCCACAGCATCAGCGCTGGATAGCTGACGGTTTGCAGGTCGCGCCAGTCGGTCAGCAGCAGTCGCTTCATTTGCAGCCCCAGCTTTTCGGCTGCGTTAATCAAGTCTTTGGGCAACTGGCCGCGCAACTGCCGCTGCACCCAGTCGATCTGCGTCGGCGCATTTAGCACCTGAGCCACCATCGTCAGGCAGGCCGCTGCCGAATTCACGCCGCCCACAAAGGGAAACCCTGCCACGGGTTTGGGCGCGTCGGAATAGTCGGGCTGATAGCGCGATCGCCCCTCCAGCCAAAACTGGCGCACTTCGGGAACCCGCGCCGACACCTCATCCCACAGGTCGCTGTTCCACGCCAGCACCTGCACCTCTTTGCCCGCCGCCCGCGCCTTCCAGGGGCCCGTCAGGCTGGGAAAATCACCAAACCAGTCCCCCGGCTTTAGCAGCGTCGGCTTGCCCTCCTCCGGCACCAGCCGCACGTTGCCCGTCAGCACCAGATATTGCTCCCCTGGCGCATCGGCCGACCAGATCACCTCGCCCAGCTTATAGGAGCGAACAACGGCCTGATTTTTGACAGCAATTTGCTGATCTGCGTTGAGCCAGCAGAGGGGAGGGGCATCCCAGGGAATGCTGGCAAGGGGGTCTTGGGGCATTATTCTCCAATATTGATTTTAATCGGCAAGGTTTGAATTTTTTCGGCAAGCCACTGGTCAAATAGCTCATTTTGCAGGGTTTGACGCACCTGGGGGTTTTCCAGCACGGCGGGCAGCAGTTCTTCGACGCGAAACAGGGCCCAGCGTCCTTCTAGCTCAATGGGGCCGACGATTTGCCCCGGTTCTGCCAGATCGATCGCCGCCCGCAAGATATCTGGCATACTGCCCCGGCTGACGGGGCCCATCATGCCGTTCATGACGCGGTCTTCCAGCAGCGAATGCTCTCGCGCCAGTTGCTCGAAGCTGGCTCCCTCGGAGAGTTGCAGGCGCAGTTCCTCTGCCAAATCTTTGCTGTCTACAATAATGCGCGACAGCACCACTCGATCCAGGAACATTTTGCGCTCGATGAAATATTCCTGGAGCTTTGGCTCCGTTACGTTTTGCCGCAGCTTGTCCATGCGGAAGCCGATGGCAATGCGCTCATGAAAGGCTTCGTAGGTCAGTCCGTTGGTGCTAAGCCACTGCTGGAAGACTTGGGCATCCGTCAGTTTGTTGCTGAGCCGAAAATCGACGACGGCTTGTTCCAGCACTGCCGGACTAGGCTGGAGGTTCGGTTCCTCAGTGAGCGATCGCTCGATGACATATTGCCGGACAATTTCGCCAATGAACCCGTCGAGCTTGCCCCCTGCCTGCAAGTAGCGAAAGACCTGGGATACGGTGATCGGCTGGTCATCGATGGTCAAAAACGGCTCTGAAGTCATGCCATAGCTCTCTGCATCAGCACCCTCCATTATGCCCAAGGTTGGGGGTTAGGTTTCAGGGGTTGGGAGGTTGGGGGTGGGCGCGGGCCGGAACAGTGGAACTGAATGGTTCGACTGAACGTTATAAATAGATGGGCCAGCGCTTGGTTTGGAGTTGAGTTTGACGGTGATGGAACGATTGATAGTAGCAAGGCAGTGGGGCGATCGCCCTCGGTTTTACAGCCGCCTATTCGCAGGTGCAGCCCTGGCGGTGGGTCTGTGGCTGGGCAGTGCAGGGCTGGCGGCGGCGCAGACCGTTCCACTGCGGCGAGTGGAGGCGACGCAGCTAGAGGCGGCGGCAACGCTGGATGAGCAGCTTCGGCGATTTGGGGGCGATCGCCCGGCCATGATTCGCGCCATCGACTATTCGCTGCGCTATTTGAACACGCCCGCAGCGGCCGAGGCTTATCGTACCCTGGCTGTGCCGCCCTTCACGCGCGATCGCGTCCGCCGCAGCCTGGTGCGGTTTCGCCAGTTGCTGCAATCGACCCGTTCTGCCGAAGAATTGCGAACAGCCGTGCTGCGGGAATTTTCACTCTATCAATCCATCGGGCGCGACGGCCAGGGCACGGTCGATTTCACCGGATATTTCGAGCCGACCTACACCGCCAGCCGCCGCCCCACCGCCGAGTTTCGCTATCCGGTCTATCGCCTGCCGCCCGACCTCGACCGCTGGCCCAAGCCCCACCCCACCCGCGCCCAGCTAGAGGGCATCGACGGCTTGCAGGGGGCGGCCGGGCCGCTGCGGGGGCTAGAAATTGCCTGGTTACGCGATCGCCTAGAAGCGTTTCTCATTCAGGTGCAGGGGTCGGCGCGGCTGCAACTGACGGACGGCACGACCCTCAGCATTGGCTACGCCGGCCGCACGGACTATGCCTACACCAGCTTGGGGCGAGAGTTGATTAACGATGGCAAGGTTCCCGAAGCGGGGCTGAGCCTGCCCGTCGTGCTGGACTATTTTCGGCGCAACCCGGCAGAGTTAGACGTTTACATTCCGCGCAACAATCGGTTTGTGTTTTTCCGAGAAACGGCCGGTGCGCCGCCCATCGGGTCGCTGAATGTGCCCGTGACGGCTGAGCGGGCGATCGCCACCGACAAGACCGTTTTTCCGCCCGGTGCGCTGGCGCTGATCCGCACGGACATCCCCCAGGTGGAAGCAGCAGGACAGCTCACGCCGCGCCGCGTCAGCCGCTATGTGCTGGATCAAGACACCGGCGGCGCGATTCGCGGGCCCGGTCGCGTCGATATCTACATGGGCAGCGGGCGACTGGCGGGCGATCGCGCTGGGCTGATCAACCATCCAGGGCAGTTGTATTACCTGCTGCTGAACGAGTGAGGTAGGTTTTGGATTTTGGATTTTGGATTTTGGGCTGGCAATCTAAAATCCAAAATCAGCAATCTAAAATCGGCAATCTAAAATCCAAAATCGGCCTCAGCGGTGGCGCGACGAAGAAACCCGACGCAGCGGCTTCAGCGATCGCCCCCGCCAAGTCCAGCCCCAGCCCGTTTCGGCTTTGATAATAGAGGCGATCGCCAGCGCGGTGATCAGCGGGCCGCTGAGAACGTGCAGCCACCAATAGCGCGTCGTTGTGCCCAGGGCATGGGAGCCGATGGCGCGAATGGCATATTGCAGCCCCAGACCGGCGATCGCCAGCAGCAGCAAAATCCAGCCGCCCAGGCCACCAGCGGTGAGCAGGGACGCGAGGGCGATCGCCAGCGCCAGCCAGGGCACAGTGTAAATCGACAGCATCACCAGCGCCAGCAGCAGCATCAGCGGCACGCTATAGTTTGCGCCGACGTAAAGCACCTTCGTCCAGCCTTCCCACAGGGTTCCAAAGGAGCGATACATCCGCAGGCTGAGCAGGTCGCGACCGAGTACATGCACCACTCGAAAGCCCTGATGCTTGAGCGTGCGGGCAAAGGCAACATCTTCTGCAACCTCTGCGCCGATGCCGCCGTGGCCGCCTGCCGCCGCGTAGCTCTCCCGCGAAAACAGCAGGCAGGGACCCAGCGCGTAGGTCGTCGGCGACTTTGGATCGCGCACGGCTTCAGAATTAAACGTGACTGCGGCATTGGCAAACATCAGCGGCTGCACCAGCCATTCCACCAGCGACCCGCTGACCACTTGCGGAATGCAGGTGAGCAGGTCTGCCTGAAGGGCGATCGCCGTTTGCACCATCGAGGCGATCGCCCCCGGCTTGAGCCGCACGTCCGCATCAATAAACAGCAGCCAGTCGCCGTCTGCGTGCTGCGAGGCTTGAAAGCAGGCCCAGTTCTTACCAGACCAGCGCTGGTTCGCGGGTTGGGGCTGGCCCGCCAGGATATGCAGCCGGGGATCAGCCAGTCGCGCTTGCAGGTCATACAACTGCGCCAGTGTGTCGTCGGTGGATTGGTCGTCGATCACCCAGACCTGGAGGCGGTTGGCAGATAGACTTGTGCAGTCCAGCACCGAGCGAATACAGCCCTCCAGGTTTTCAGCCTCGTTGTACATCGGAATCACGACCGAAATTAGCGGCGGCGAAGCGACCGCCCACTCGGCATCGGTTTGCAATGCCTGAGGGCGAGGCAACTCCATCACGGCGCGGCGCAACTGCGGAAAGTAGCCGCCTGCCAGGCCCAGCGCCACGAGAGAAATCGGGATAAACAGCCAGGCTAGACTCACAAAGTTCTGCTCAGAATCCCATTTTGATAGACGGCTAGTTTTTGACTCGGACTTACTATATAGTACTCGTAGATTATTCGCCTGCAATGCAAATTTGCCCGCAAATTTGCGGTAGCGAGCGTGCATCTGGGGCAGATAGAGCGGGCAGATAGAGCGGGCAGATAGAGCGGGCAGATAGAGCGGGCAGATAGAGCGTTCTAGAAACGTTTCTAAAGGCTGCTGTTGTGCAGGATGCGATTGTGCAGGATGTGATTGTGGACAAGACTCTGACAGGAGTTCGACAAGACCGCGAACGCTGGTACGAACTTGAGTAGGAAAGTCAGACTACCCTTGTCTAGCCATTCTGAACGAGGTTGTGAAGGCAGCCTTGAATGTGGATTTCAATGCTTCTCAAACCAACTTTGTACAAAACTTTGCACAAGCTTTTGAACGAAATTTGAACAAGCCCTTGCGGGAATCTTTGAATCTGATTTTGAAGCGTGTGAGGATTTGAAATCGTGGGTTTATATTCCGTTCCGTTCCAGACTCATCGGGCGATCGCCCGTGCTATTCCCCCCCTCAGCACCCGCTTTAGCATTCGGCTGCGTCAGGGATGTTCGGCAATTCTGGGACTGTCCCTCGGACTGTTGGCGCTGGAGTTTCCTGCCCACTCGCAAGCCCTGGATGAATCTGCCCTAGACCACACCACGTATCAAGCCGGATCTGTCGCCGAATCCGCTGCCCCATCCGCAGAGCTAAACGGGCTGGCGGTAGACCAGATGGCGCAGGTGACTTCGGTTTCGCAGCTTGCGGACGTGAATCCGGGCGACTGGGCCTACGAGGCACTGGCCTACCTGGCCAATGACGAAGCCCAGGGCGGGCTGGACTGTCTAGAGGGCTACCCCAGCGGGCTGTATCTAGGCGGGCAGGCGATGACGCGCTACGAGTTTGCGGCGGGGCTGGCGGCCTGTCTGGATGCAGTGACGGGGCGACTGGAGCAGCTTGATCCGGAAGCGATCGCCCGCATCGAAGCCCTCCAGCGCGAGTTTGCCGCAGAATTGGCCACCCTGGGCGATCGCCTGGATGACCTAGAAGCCGCCGTTTCTGAACTGGAAGCCAACCAGTTTTCCACCACGCTGCGGTTTAACACGCTGGCCTCCTTCAACCTCAGCCACGCCTTTGCAGGCGGCGACATTTTGGCCGAAGGCATCACGGTTCCGGGTGTGAGTCCGGCAGCGCGGCGGCCGGCCCGCCAGTTTGACCTGCAAACGGGGCAGTTTGGCGATCCGGTGGTGGAAACCGTGCGAGATGATCCAGAAACGACCCTCAGCTATTCCGCCTACTTTATCTTCACGGGGTCTTTTCAGCAGACCGACGAACTGACGATGATCCTGGCAATGGGCAACGGCGACCCGCCCGCCAGCGCCTTCAGTTCTGCTGGGTTTACTAGCAGCTTTGGCATCCCCTACGCCGATTCCAACCCCGTTACGCCGCTGTCGCCCAATTCCGTCGGGTTATTTGAGCTAAAATATGCACTTCCGCTGTTTAGCGAAGACTTTCGGCTGGTGGTGGGGCCGCGCATCCTGCCGTTTCGCCATTTCGACCAAAACCCGTTTACCAACATCGTTTTCGGCTCCAGCGGGCTAAATTTCTACCAAAGCACGCTGGCAGGCAACGGGCTGTCGGGGGCAGGTGGTCTGTTTGAGTGGACGCTCAGCCCCCAATGGCTGCTGCGGGCGGGCTACCTGGCCCGCAACGACCGATCGCAGCGGATTTTTGACGAACCGTTTATTTCCCCCGGCGGCGACGGCCCGGCCAACCCCAGCCGCGGCTTTTTCAACGGCAACAACAACATCCTGGCAGAGCTGACCTATTCCCCCAGCTTTAACGCCAACATTCGCCTGCTGTATAACCGCAGTCGGCTGGAAGCGCCGCCGCCGTTTCCGGGGGTTCCAGAAGGACTGGCGGTGTTTCCCTTTCTGCTGACTTCCCTGCGGGGTGCGGTAGATGACGGCTTTGGCGGCACGGTGGACGACATCATCGCCCACAACTTTGTGCTGAATTTTGACTGGGCCCTGTCGCCGGGGTTTGCCGTGTTTGGGCGCTACTCCTTCAGCACGTCGGAAATTGACCCGATCAATCCCCTGCGCGACGGCGGCAATGTCGAGGTGCAGGCGTTTCAACTGGGCTTTGCGTTTTCTGACCTGGGCAAGCCAGGAGCGCTGGGCACGCTGGCGGCGACGATTCCGTTTGACGTGACGGATGGTGAGGAGTTTCTAGTAGGGGGCTATGGCGATGGCGGCACGCAGGTCGATGTGCTGGCCAGCTACTACTTTCCGCTGAATGACAATGTGGGGCTGGTGCCAATGTTTTTTGTGTCGTTTAACCCGAATAATTTCAGCGAAAATCCGCCGGTCTACAGTATCATCCTGAGAACCCAGTTTTTGTTTTAGCGCTTATCCGGCATGGTCGTAATTGCAGGTTATGAAGTGCTGACCCAACTCCACATGAGCAGTCGCTCGGTGGTCTATCGGGCTGAGCGCGAGTTGGATCGAGTGCCTGTGATTCTTAAAGCGACTCAGTCGGAATATCCCAGTCTGGAGGAACTGGCGCGGTTTCGGCTGGAGCATGAAATCCTGAATCGGCTGTCGGCAGTGGACGGGATCAGCCGCGTCTATGGGCTGGAGCCATACCAGAGCGGCGTGGTGCTGGTGCTGGAGGACTTTGGCGGCGAGTCGCTGCAACGACTGCTGCTGAGGCGATCGCTCGATGTGCCAGAGGTGCTGTCGGTGGCGATCGCCCTGGCGGAGATTCTGGGTCAGGTTCACGCCGCCAGCGTCATCCACAAAGACGTAAACCCTGCCAACGTGGTGTACGACGCAGACACGGGCCGCGTCGGGCTGATCGACTTTGGCAACGCCACGGTGCTGTCGCGGGAAAACCCGACGCTGCAAACGCTGAACCGTCTGGAGGGCACGCTGGCCTACCTATCGCCAGAGCAGACCGGGCGGATGAACCGCTCGCTAGACTATCGTACTGATTTTTACTCGCTGGGGGCTACCCTGTATGAACTGCTGACGGGCAATCCGCCCTTTAGCACGTCTGACCCAATGGAGCTAATCCATAGCCACCTGGCCAAGCAGCCTGACCTGCCGCACGAGGTCAACCCAATCGTGCCGTCTGTTCTTTCGCAGATCGTGCTAAAGCTGCTGGCCAAAAACGCCGAAGACCGCTACCAGAGCGCCTACGGACTCAAAACCGATCTGGAGCGTTGTCTAGTAGACCTGCGGGCCACTGGGGCGATCGCCCCCTTTCCGCTGGGGCAAGACGACGCTTCCGGTCGCTTCCAGATTCCCCAAAAGCTCTACGGGCGAGAGCGAGAGGTGCAGCTTTTGCTAGATGGCTTTGAGCGAGTAGCAGCGGCCCAAGCGGCGACCGCAGGATCAACAGCACGGGGGCAAGCGGATAGAGAACCGATTGGAGAACCGATGACCCCGTCCAAATTGCCAGCGCTGCGGGCCGCGATGACGGCCGCCGGACGCAGTGAGGTGATGCTGGTGGCGGGCTATTCGGGCATTGGCAAGTCGTCGCTGGTGCAGGAAATCTACAAACCCATCACGCGCCACAAAGGCTATTTCATCGCGGGCAAATATGACCAGTTTCAGCGAAATATTCCCTACTCGGCGCTGATTCAGGCGTTTCAGGAGCTAGTACAGCAACTGCTGACCGAGAGCCAGACGCAAATCGACCGCTGGAAAGCGCTGCTGTCGAAGGCGCTGGGGCGCAACGGTCAGGTCGTGATCGAGGTGATTCCTGAAGTCGAGCTAATTATCGGCCCCCAGCCGGAGGTGCCGCTGCTGGCTCCCGATGCGACCCAGAATCGCTTTAACCTGGTGTTTCAGAACTTTATCCAGGTGTTTACCCAAGCAGAACACCCGCTGGTGATGTTCCTAGACGACCTGCAATGGGCAGATGTGGCCTCGCTGAAGTTAATTGAGCGCCTGCTGACTGCGCCCGACAGCCGCTACCTGTTTTTAGTAGGAGCCTACCGCAGCAACGAAGTCAGCCCGGCCCACCCGCTGATGCTGACGCTGGAGCAGATTCGGCAGGCGGGCGTGCGGGTCAACCAGATTGACCTGGCCCCGCTGGATGCAGACACGGTGCAGCAGATCGTGGCCGATACCTGCTGTGCCGAACCGCAGGCGATCGCCCCCCTGGCCAGCTACGTCATGCAGATTACGGAAGGCAACCCGTTTTTTCTGACGGAGTTTCTCAAGTCGCTGTATACCGAAGGGCTACTCAACTACGATGCGTCGTCAGGAAACTGGCAGTGGGATCTAAGCCAGATTCGCGATACGGGGCTACCCGAAGATGTCGTTGAGCTAATGGCCGACAAGATCCAGAAGCTGGAACCCAATACCCAGCGGGTACTGCGGCTGGCGGCCTGCCTGGGCAACCAGTTCGACGTGCCCACGCTGGCGATCGCCGCCGACTTGCCCCAGAGCGCGGTGGCGGCCGACCTGTGGCAGAGTGTGCAGGAAGGGCTGGTGATGCCGCTGGGCGGCGGCTATCCGTTTGCCAGCCTGGAGCAGAATGGGCAGGAGTTGTCCAGTGCAGAGGAGTGGCAGAGCGACCCGTCCCGAAACCGTGACCTGACCTTCCGGTTTCTGCACGACCGGGTGCAGCAGGCGGCCTACTCGCTGATTCCCGAAACCGAACGCGAAACGATCCACTACCGCATTGGGCGATCGCTCCTCACCCACAGTTCCGCCGAACAGCAGGAGGATCGCCTGTTCGACATTGTGAACCACCTGAACACGGGCGCGGGGTTGATCGCCCACGCCGTCGAGCGGCACGAACTGGCCCGGCTAAATCTGCAAGCAGGCACCAAGGCCAAAGAATCCAACGCTTACGACACGGCGCTGCGCTATCTGCGGGCTGGGGCCGACCTGCTCGATCAGCACAGTTGGCTTAATCAATACGAACTGACCCTGGCACTCTACGAAGAAGCCGTCGAGGCCGCGTATCTGAAAGGCGATTTTGATCTGGTCGACCAGCTATCGGAGACGATCCTCTCAAACGCCCGCTCCGACCTGGACACCGTAAAGGCCTACCAGACGCAAATCTCCGCTTACTCTGCCCAAAACAACATGGACGCGGCGCTAGATATCTTTGTGACGGCGGCCAATCGACTGGGGCTAAAGATTCCCCGCCACCCCAGCCGCCTCCAGGTCGGGTTAGAGTTGATGCGGACGCGCTTTTTGGTCATCGGCAACCGCTCTTCCCGCGATCTGGAGGCACTGCCACCGATGACCGATCCGGTCAAAGAAGCGATCATGCGGCTCGTTGGTTCGCCGATTATCGCCGCCGCCAATGCCGCACCTTATCTGATTGCCGTAACGGCACTGCGCGTGATCAATCTGGTCGTCAAATACGGCAGTTCGCCCCAGACGGCAGTGCAAGGCGTAGCCTATGGCGTGATGCTGCGGGCGGGGCTGGGGGATATCGACCGAGCCTATGACTTTGGTCAACTCAGCCTGCGAGTCATAGAACGGCTCAATGCCCGCCAGTTCAAAACAATCGTCATTGTCGGATATGAAAGCTGTCTGCGCCACTGGAAAGAACCCCTGCGGCGATCGCCCCCCGAACTCCTTGCCGCCTACGCCGAAGGATTGGAACTGGGCAACCAGGAAGCCGCTTCGCTGGCGGCCTCGGTCTATTGCTTTCACCAACTGCTGCTGGGCGAACCGCTGTATGAGGTGGCCGAGGCCTTTCAGCAGTATGAAACCCAGATTCTCAGCTTTGGGCAAGAGCAGGTTCTCTACTCCATGCTGCCGTGGCATCAGCTCGTGCTGCACCTGCGCGGTCAGGGCATTGAGGGCGATTCTGGAACAGATCGCTACGCGAATCGACTGGTCGGCAGCATTTTTAACGAAGACGAACTGGTTCCCCAGTTTATCGACCGACAACTAGGCATTCCGCTGTTCTACAGCTACGTGTCCAAGGTGATCTGGGCGTATCATATCGGCGACTACGATACGGCGATCGCAACGGGCAAACAAGCCGCCCAGCACCAAGAATCCTCGCCGATGACGGCACTCTACGCCAGCCTTTATCTTTACTGGCCGCTATCTTATCTCGCCCGCTATAACAGCGTGTCGCCCAAGGTACAGCGGCAATATCTGCGCCAGATTGACAAGTTTCTGCGAATGACCCAGCGCTGGGCGACCTACTGCCCCGCCAATTACCTGCATCGCCATCTGCTGCTAGAAGCAGAGCGGCTGCGGGTGCTGGGGCGCACGGCCGAAGCCATCGATGCCTACGACAACGCAATCCAGGCCGCTAGGGACAACGACTTTATCAACGATCTGGCGCTGGCGCAAGAACTGGCAGGTAAGTTTTATCTGGCGCTGGGAAAAGAACGGCTAGCCCAGTCTTACCTGATGGATGCCCGCTATACTTACCTGCGCTGGGGAGCGACCTATAAAGTGGATGCTCTCAACACCCTCTACCCCCAGTTTTTGGAACGGCGGATGGAACCCTCGGCCAGAACTGAGCTAATGAACCAAACGGTGTCGCTGGGGTCAAACAGTTCCACAGGCGGAACTCAGGGACTAAACCTGGATCTGGATACAGTCATTCGGGCGGCGCAGGCGATTTCTGGAGAAATTGTGCTGGCAAATTTGCTAGAAAAGCTGCTGAATCTGGCGATCGAAAACGCGGGCGCACAGAAGGGCTGCTTGCTATTGCTTCAGGCAGACGGGCTGCGAATTGAGGCGGAGGGAATGCTTGAGGGCGAGGAGCAGGTGCAGGTCCAGTCGCGATCGCCCGACGAACAGACACTGCCCCTCTCGCTGATCCATTACGTACAGCGCACCCGCGAAGATGTAGTGCTGCGGGATGCCGCCGCAGAAGGACTTTTCACCACCGACCCGTACATCTTGCAGTCCCAATCGCGTTCCGTGCTGTGTTCACCCATTTTGAACCAGGGCAACCTGATCGGGCTGTTGTATCTGGAAAACAACTTAGCCACCGATACCTTTACGCCAGAGCGAGTAACCGTGCTGAATATCCTCTCGTCCCAAGCGGCGATCGCCCTGGAAAATGCCCAGTTCTACCGCACGCTAGAGCAAAAGGTCGAGGAACGCACCGCCCAGCTTGCCCGCGCCAATGAGGAAATTACGCTGCTGAATCAGCAGTTGCAGTCAGAAAACCTGCGAATGGGCGCAGAACTGGCCATTACCCGCCAGATTCAGCAAATGGTTCTGCCCAAAGATCATGAGCTAGATCAGATTGAAGGACTTGAAATTGCCGGGTTTATGGAACCTGCCGATGAAGTCGGGGGCGACTATTATGACGTGCTGTACAACAACGGCGCGGTCAAGATTGGGATTGGCGATATCACGGGTCATGGACTAGAAAGCGGCATGTTGATGCTCATGGTGCAGACGGCCGTGCGAACGCTGCTCTCCACGCAGGAAACCGACTCGGTGCGCTTTCTCAGCACGCTAAACCGCGTGATTTATGACAACGTGCAGCGCATGAACTGCGATCGCAGCCTGACGCTGGCCCTGCTGGACTATGAAGCGGGTCAACTGCGGCTCAGCGGACAGCACGAGGAAGTTCTGGTCGTGCGGGGCAACGGCGAGATCGAGTCGATTAACACCATGACGCTGGGCTTTCCGGTGGGTCTGGTGGAAGACATTTCCGACTTCATCACCCACACCCACATTCACTTGCAACCCGGTGATGGTGTGGTGCTATATACCGACGGCATCACCGAGGCCGCCAACGAAATTCACGAACTCTACGGCATCGAGCGGCTCTGTCAGGTGATTAGCCAGCACTGGCAGCGCTCCGCCGTTGAGATTCGGCAGGCGGTGATTGACGATGTGCGCCGCCACATTGGACAGCAAAAAGTGTTTGATGATATCACGCTTTTAATTGTGAAACAGCGTTAGGAGGGCGCTCGACAGTTCGCTGAGTCTCGCTTGCTTCTGGATCAAAATCGAAAAAGCCAATTAAAATTTTGTGCATTCATTCTGCGCCGTTCTGTTTATTTCTGTGCCTTTGATGCGCTTCTGATAACGTCGCCCATGTTTTTGCCGTTTGCGCCTCCCTGATCTGCCCCCCTGATCCGCCTCCAGCCGCCTGCATGAATCAAATCTTCGGAGAATTTGACGACGCTTTGCAGCCCAATCAGGAATATCTGATTTTGGGCTTTTCGCCCAGCGCCAAATCGATTCGCCAGCGCTGGCGAAACAACGGGCTGTCTGCCAATTTTCTGGCGGATTATATGGTGACGTTTTTTCCCGCCGACGAGCGCGACCCCAAAACGCTGAACCGCCGCACCGAAATGCAGGATGCGGTTCGATACATTGCCAATGAGCTGCTGGAAAATGCGATGAAGTTTCACGACGAGGCCGCTCGCCAGCCAATCACCATTAAGCTGCAACTCCATCCCGATTGCCTGGTGTTTTGGGTAACCAATAGCGTCAAGTCAGAGGCGATCGCCCCATTTCAGCGCTTTATCCAGGACATCCTCGCCGCTCAACCCCTAGAACGCTACCTCCAGCAGCTTGAGCAAAATGCCCTCAACGACGAACACACCGCCTCCGGCATTGGTCTGCTGACGATGATGGTGGATTATAGGGCGATCGTGGGCTGGAAATTTACGCAGCTAGAGCAAACGCCCCCCGTGATGACCGTGACGACACGGGTGCAGGTGCCGATTTAGAGCCGGTTTCACGGTCTTGGTCTGTGCTGACGACGCAGCATAACCTGAGCGATTTCGGGCACATGGGCAAGATCAGATAAGCAGCTTCCGATCCCCTCAACTCCGGCCACTTGCAGGCGGGCTTGCATCTCTTTAGCGCTGTTTTCAAAATTGTTTAACAATTGCCCGCGCTTTTGGTATCCCTATCGAAGATTGGGCAGAAATTCTGGAAGAGTAGACTTGCTGCCTTTGTCCCGCAGGGTTCCCTCCAGAGCGACGATTGCTCGTCGGGGCGATCGCCTCAGAGACAGCTTCATCTCGCCGCGCTGCGGGCGCATCGCCCCACCCTCCTCCCTCACGGCCCAATCGACCAGGCAAAGCCCCAGTGCCAGCAGCACCCCGCCGACCCCCAGCACAAACACGCCCAGCGAAAGCTGAATCAGCCAGTTCGCCTGCACCAGCGTCCGCAAGGCCAACAGCAGCGTGCTAGATACCAGCAGCAGCAGCGATCCGTGGGCGACTAGCAGGCTCACGGCAACCATCTGGTGGTGTCGCCTGAGACGGCGATTGCTCCGCCGCAGCGCCAGCAGCGACCGATAGGACACGCTGTTCCACGACTGTTCCAACCGCCAGGGGCGATCGCCCAGTCCCTTCAGTTCACCTCGCAGCACCTCTCCCCCCGCCCCCCGCAGCAGACTATCCAGCCACACCCAGCGCAGCATCAACCCCAGCCACACCACCGCCCCCACAGCCACCATCAGCACACTGTTCAAAATCAGTTGGATCAGTTGGGTTGTTTGCTCAATGCTCATGGGCCTGTCGGGAATGGAGGGTTGCTGGGAATTGGGGGAATAGGCGTGCGGAGTTGGAGGGATTTGCGATTTTGGATTTATGATTTTGGATTGCCAGTCGGGCATTGTGGGCTTTTAGATGGGCTTCAGCAATGCCATGTCTAGCGCCACTTGCGACTGTGTATTCGTAGTAAAACTCGGCAAAACTCGGCAGTAAAAGTAAAACTCGGCAGTAAAAAATAAAGTCGGCTTCTGCCCAAGCAAAAACCGACTGTGGCAAGAAGTTGGTTAGTTCAATAGTACTATCCAGCTTCGAGTTATGCAACTGCTCTGGCCCCAAAATCAAGCCCTACGTGCCGGATTCTAGCGCCTGGATTCTAGAAAAAGGCAGGCTGATGGCGGATCAGGCTGAGGAACTCTTCTCGTGTGCGCTGATCTTCCTGGAATACACCCAGCATGGCGCTGGTCACCGTCCAGGAACCGGGTTTTTGCACCCCGCGCATCACCATACACATATGAGTCGCTTCCATGACCACCGCCACGCCCTGGGGTTCCAGAATCGTTTGCACCGCTTCGGCAATCTGGCGGGTTAGGCGTTCTTGCACCTGGAGGCGGCGAGAATACATTTCCACGATGCGGGCCAGCTTGCTCAGCCCCACCACTTTCTGATTGGGGATGTAGGCGACATGAACTCGACCCATGAAGGGCAGCATGTGGTGTTCGCACAGGCTGAAGGCGTTGATATCGCGCACCAACACCATTTCGTTATGCCCTTCATCAAAAATTGCGCCGTTCACCAGTTCTTCGAGCGACTGGTTATAGCCACTGGTGAGAAAGCGCATAGCTTCGGCGACTCGCTTGGGGGTCTTGAGCAAACCTTCCCGCTCTGGGTCTTCGCCCACGCCCAGCAGCATGGTTCGCACTGCGTCGATCATGTCCTCTTGCGACACTTCGGTATGCTCTTGGGAATAGGAGGTCGTGCGATCGGGGCGCACCTCCAGCGTTAGCGTTTCGCCCTGCTTCGGTGTATCAATCTTGGTGGGTGAGGAGTTGGCTCCATTAGATCCGTTCGTAAATCCGTTAGAAGAAGCAATCGTCATAGGTCTTGGGATGAACTCTCCAAAGAAAACAATGAAACTGTTGAGAGAATCAGCCAGTGCCGAACGGCTTGTTCAGCAATCTCTCTGTCAAGCAGTCCCGGTAAAGCAGCCCGGTTTCACCGGGCTGCTTGGGGACTGGTTCGGATCTTCACAAGGCTCCCGCACTGGGAACCAGCGTGATTTCTTCAATCACTGCACCAGGGGGGAGCAGGGCAGTATGCACAATCGACTGGGCAACCACGTCGGCAGTGAGCATACGAGAGCGATCGAAGTCGGCTTGCACCGTGTCGGTGTCCCAAATTGGCGTGTTGACCGAGCCGGGCGAAAAGGTGACGACGCGAATCCCGTGGGAGCGCTCCTCGGCTGCCAGGGTTTTGGATAGGGCAATTAGCCCCGCCTTGCTGACGTTGTAGGCTCCCCATCCGGGAAAAGCGTGATAGCCCGCGATGGAGGCGATGTTGATAATCACACCCTGGCCGCGATCGCGCATTCCTGGCAGTACAGCCTGGATGCACTGAAAGACGCTGGTGAGGTTGAGATTAATCACCCGCTGCCAGTCGGCGAGGGGAGTCGTCAGCAAGTCTCCGGTGTAGCCGATTCCAGCGTTGTTCACCAGAATGTCGATGGGGCTGGCTGTGGCGATCGCCCCTATTTTTTCAGCGACCTGATCCAAAGCTTCCAGATCGATGGGATATGTGTCTGCCGCTACACCCAGCTCGCGGGCCGCTGCGGCGACTGATTCCAGGGAGTCGGCAGAACGGGAAACCAGGGCCAGGTTTACCCCCGCTTTGGCAAAGGCGATCGCCGTGGCTGCGCCAATGCCCCGACTGGCTCCGGTGATCAGGGCGCGGGTGGGAAGAACGTGAGACATGAGTAAAATCCTGAACTGATGAACCAGCGTGAACGGAATAGAAAAAACCAATGGTTAAGCCAGCCTGTAGCCAAAACTTAAAATCGCAGATGGGTAGCGAACTGGGAGAAACTCCAGTTCCAAGCAGCGGTATGAAGCGGTTGATTAAAAGAACGATTGGTTAAAAACAGTTTGGTTAGCAGGGGAGTTAAAAAAGTTAGAAAACCGGATCGCTAGCGTCAAAGAGTCCTGAGTTTAAGTCTGGCGTGGGTCTTTGATCGGGCGGCATCTGGCTAATCCGTGCCATCAGGCATTGCGGTGGGGCGATCGCACGGCGAGTGTTCAGAAGCCAGACCAAATCTACAAGCAGTGACTCTATCGAAGTCAAAGCCAAGCCCTAATGCCTATGATTAGCATGACCGAAACAGGGCCCTATTAACGAGTATTAAGCGCTACACACCAGAATCGGCTCCAAAATATTAAAAAATGTTACGGGTTTGATTTTAACACTCATAAACCGGACTCGACCAATTTCCTCTGCTACGCTAACTGATTTGGTCAAAGGGAGCAGTGGGCAAATCCGTCCTGCCGTCTGGCTCAAGGCCCATTTAGAAATCGAGGGGCTGATGCTATCAGTTCAGCCACCCCAACTCCTTCCACTCGCTCAAGCCGACATCTCCTGAAAGATTCCAATCTTGCGAAACTTTTGGTAACGCAGGTCGCGCCGCTGGGCGTTGGTGAGACTATCAAGCTGGGCCAGGTTTTCTAGGATGGCGGCCTTGAGGGTGGCGGCGGCCTGGAGCGGGTTGGCGTGGGCCCCGCCCAGCGGCTCTGGCAAGATTTGATCCAGAATGCCAAGCTGTTTCAAATCTTGGGCGGTAATCCGTAGCGCCTCGGCCGCCTGGGGCGATTTGGCTGCGTCTTTCCACAGGATGGCGGCGCAGGCTTCGGGGCTGGCGACCGTGTAGACTGAATGCTCGAACATCATCAGGCGATCGCCCACGCCAATGCCCAGCGCCCCGCCCGAACCGCCCTCGCCGATGACAGTGCAGAGGATCGGCACGTCCAGTCGAAACATTTCGCGCAGGTTATAGGCGATCGCCTCCCCCTGGCCCAGCCGCTCTGCCTCCAGCCCCGCGTAGGCCCCCGGCGTGTCGATAAACGTCAGAATGGGCATCCCAAACCGATTAGCGTGGTTCATCAGCCGCATTGCCTTGCGATAGCCCCCCGGCGAGGCCATGCCAAAATTTCGCGCTACGTTGTCTTTTGTGTCGCGCCCCTTTTGATGCCCTAGCAGCACCACGGGCCGTCCGTCCAGCCGCCCAATGCCGCCCACCAGCGCCCGATCGTCTGTCCCCGTCAGGCGATCGCCATGCAGTTCGATCCATTCATCGGTCATGGCCTGAATATAGTCCAGCGTGCTGGGTCGGCGAGGATGCCGCGCCACCTGGAGCCGCTGCGCCGGGGTCAGGTTTTGAAAAATCTCCTGCCGGAGCTGATCGGCCCGCTCCTCTAGCTTTTGAATCTGATCGGACACGTCTACCTCACTTTCCTCTGCCAGGTCACGGATTTGCTTGATACGCTCCTCCAGATCGACCAGGGGTTTTTCAAAATCCAGCAGTAGGCGACGTTCCGATGTGGGCATGGCTCAGGGTTAGAGGTTGAGAACTAGCTTGGGGTGGAGAATTGGGCTAATCGCCCAAGGGTTTATTTTAGCAATCCGTCGTTCCCCACAGTTGCCCCAACGGCTGCGCCAGGGGATTTCAGACATCAAAACTATTGAGCTTTCTTGAGTTGGCCCCAGGAAAAAATTGATGGTTCTGCGGGTTATTCTACGCCGTCCCCCTTTACCTGATTCCCGTTCACCCAATCGGGTGAGCCAAGTAGGTGAGGTAAGGATCAGGGCGATCGCCCTACGATAGGCACGACACTTCTGACAGCTTGGCTAGAGGAGGCAAAGCAGATGCTCAAACACAGCGGCGTTCGTACCATTCCAAATATCCGAGTCGTTGTGGTTGCTTTTGTCGCCGGCCAGGCCCAACGTCTCCAGACTAAGGTTCAGATCTTTCTGATTATTCAGATTTTGCGGCAGTTGCCCATTCTGCGGCAGTTGCTCAGCCCCCCACGCGGAATGCAGCCGGGGCTGCTGATGCAACGAAGCGGCCGCTGGGGCGCAGCAAGCTTTTCCAAAGCCCTTTTCAAAGCCTCTGGGCTAAAGGGCGCGGAGGAGTTTGCCCATTGCGGATAGCCCGCGAATAGTCCGTGAATAGTCCGTGCAACGGTTCAGCGTTTTGTTTGGGATCGCTGGGCCCTGCGTCCCCTCAGGCGACTTCAAGATTTAGCCAGGTCTAGAGGCTTCTCTGACCTGCATTGGCTTCCGGTTTTAGACACGGTTTGGCGCTTCATCCATCGTGCCCGCAGGTTGGTTTACAGGCGGGCGGTTGAGGAATCGGCGTTGGGGCAGTTGCCAGAACAGTTGCTAGAGCAGTTGCTAGAGCAGTTGCCGGAACGATTATAGGAACACTTGTCGGAACGGTTACTGGAACAGTTGTTGGAACGGGCAAGGTGGGTTTGGTTTGCCAAAAGCGGGCGATCGCCCTGGCCCATGCCCTAATGTCCGCTCCCGTTCAAACTCTGGTTGATGCCTTTACCAGCCGCATCGGGGTTACCTCTGGCGCGTCGCTGGTCGAGCCTTGCCACCGCAGCGTGAGCTAGGTTTCGCAGCACATGCAGTGCCCACAAGACGTTCCTGATACGTTCTACAACTCCGCAGCACGATCGCCCTAGTGGCGTTTGCCCAGGCTCCAACCTGCTGATTTTGCCTCCTCTGAGGGGGCAGATCAGCATTTCCCTCGACGGATGGCGATGGTTTGACCCGGTTTGAGGTTTGACCCGATTTAACTACGGCAATGGGCAGGCAAGCTGGCTTTTGCTGCACCGTGCCCAAAGTCGCCCCTTCATCTCACCATTCACCCCTGGAGTCTTTCTCATGAATACGATTCATAAACCCGGCGACCTAGAGCCGAAGCCGGGTTCTGCAACCAGTCTGGCAATTGACGGCAGTTGTTCCCGCAGATCTCGCTGGGCAAGGCTCTGGGACGGCTTGCTGGATCATCTATTGAGTCCTCTCCTGAGCTATGCAGGCGACCCTGGCGAACCGCGTGTTTGGTTCGAGCGCGATCGCAATGGGGAAAGCTGGTGGTGTGCCCATGACCCGGTGACGGGCGATCGCGTCCGCTGCCACACGGGCACAGAACTCCGCGCCTGGTTGGAATCTCGGTACAATCGCCCCTCTAGCCGCTCGACTCACACTGCCCGCAGCATCGTGCCACCGATTCATCGCTGGTAGGCTGCTGGGAGACGGAAACGCAAGCGTCATGGATCGGGGCCTTCAGTCCTAACGCTTGCGCCCAACTCTTCCCGGTTTCTATTCACGCGGCGGCGGCCATCGCTCGACCTCCCCAACTTTGAAATTTCCAGAATTTCCTCAATTTCCAAAATCTCCGCAATTTCCAAAATCTCCGAATCTCTGACACCCAAATCTCTCAAACCTATGAAACCCTGGTTTACGAAAAACACGATTTCAGCCGAATCGCGGGAGTTATTTTGGCTGGCGCTGCCGCTGGCAGGGGCGCAACTGTCGCAGTCGGCGACGGGCTTTGTCGATACGGTGATGATGGGCCGGCTGGGCAGCGAGTCGCTAGCGGCGGGCGGATTGTGTGCGACCTATTTTGTGGCGCTGCTGCTGCTAGGCGGGGCAATCGTGGCGGCGGTCAGCCCGCTGGCGGCGGAGGCCTACGGGGCGAACAATCCGCAGCGGGTCGGCGCGGTAAATCGGCAGGGCCTCTGGCTGGCGCTGCTGCTGAGTTTTCCTATGACGGTGCTGATCTGGCACGGCGACGCGGTGCTGAGCCGCACGGGGCAATCGGCAGAGATGCTGGATTTAGGGCGGCCCTACTTGCGGGCGATCGCCCTCGGCTATCTCCCCGGTGTGGGCTTTGCCGCGCTGAAAAGCACCGTGTCGGCCCTATCGCGCCCCCGGCCGATCATCCTGATCATGCTGGGCGGAATGCTGCTCAACATGACGCTGAACTATGCACTGACGCTGGGCAAATTTGGGCTACCGCAGTTGGGGCTGGCGGGCATCGGCTGGGCCAGCGCAATTTCGCTGTGGAGCATGTTTGGGGCGATCGCCCTCTACATCCTGCGGCAATCGTCGCTGCGTCCCTACGCCCTCCTGAGCCATCTGCATCGGTTTGACCCCAAGCTGTTTCGAGAACTGGTGCGAATTGGGCTACCCATCGGCATTCTGGCTGCCATCGAGGTGGGCCTGTTCACCGTCACCACGGTTCTGATCGGGCAACTGGGAACTGTGCCGCTGGCGGCCCACCAGGTGGCGCTGCAAACGGCCGCCGTCACGTTCACCATTCCGCTAGGGATTTCCTTTGCCACGACCGTCCTCGTGGGTCAACGCCTGGGCCAGCGCCAGTTTCCCTTGGCCAAGCTGGCGGGATACTTGGGCATTGGCATGGGCAGTCTGTTTATGGCCATCATGGCGCTGATTTTCTGGCTGATGCCAGAAACCATCGTGTCGCTTTATATCGACGTGCGCGACCCGGCTAATCGGGAAGTGGTAGAACTTGCCAAAAAGCTGCTCTGGGTGGCGGCGATGTTCCAACTGGTAGACGGCATCCAGGTCACGGCGACGGGCGCACTGCGGGGACTGAAGGATACGCAAGTGCCCATGCTGATTGGGCTGCTTGCCTACTGGGGCGTAGGGCTGACCAGCGGCTACTGGCTGGGTATCCAGGCAGGACTGGGAGCGGTCGGTCTGTGGTGGGGGCTAGCCCTGGGGCTGACCGTCGCGGCGATCATCCTGCCCTGGCGATTTAGCCGCGCCAATCCGCTCAAGCTAGAGGAGGGGCTGGCGAGTTCAGGCTCCTAAGGCGATGCGATGGCGGATTACGGCTCTACGCGCACGGGCGTTCCCACTTCCACCAGGGCATAGAGCGCCAGCACGTCTTCGTTTCGCAGCCGGACGCAGCCGTTGGATGCCGCCTGCCCGATAGAGGAAACCGTCGGCGTGCCGTGGAAACCAATCACGCCGTTGGGCAGTTCTGCAAAGCCAATCCAGCGTAAGCCCAGGGCGCTGTCTGCTCCTGGCTGGCGAATTTCCCCTGTCCAGGGATTTTGCCAGGTCGGGTCTTCGATCATTTCAAATATGGTGAACTCGCCCGTCGGCGTGGGCGTGCTGGGCTTGCCGACGGCGACGGGAAAGCTGCCCAACACGGTGTCGTATTGGTAAGCAAACACGCGCCGCTGGCTGATGCTGAGGACGAGATGGGTCGCTTTGGTGCGGGGTGCGGGCGTGAACTGCTCCACATCCCACAGCGGCGGTAGCTCCGGCAGCGTTGTGTTGTAATAAATCGGCAGGGGAGCAGCGGCAGGAATCGCTTGACCGGAGGTCGGGCCGCTGGTGGAAACGGGATAGGCTTCCGCGGCGGGTTGGCTGGCAGCAGGAGAGGAAAGGAGGGCGATCGCCCCCAGCACCAGCGCACTTGACACCCCCCTGCCCCCTCGCGATCTGATCCATCGCGGGCTATTCCGTCCAGATCGCCAGTCTGGTTGATTCCAATGCATAACACGCTCCTCATTCCACACGTTCACACTATCCTGCCCAGGAATTCGCAAAAGATTTCGCTGCTACGCCGCTGGACGGGAATCCTGGCACAGGATTTCTGTACATGATTATGGTCAAGAATCAGCGATGCTGCCAAGAGCAAGGGGCTGCCAAACACAGGGGTTCGGCAGTCAAGAGTATATCGATTTTGGATTTTGGTTTGCTAGTCAACTGTCTATGGGGCCTCCAGTCATTTCATTCGTGGCGCTGCTCAGGAACATTGATGTTACAGATCAGCGATTTTGGATCAAGAATGCAACAAAGCTGTAAGCCTTCAGGTCAAACGGGGGCGCTGCCTGTATAATTTCAAGACTCGTCAGGCTTAAGGCGTTTAAGGCGGGTAAGTGGAGAATTGCAAGGGCGATCGCCCGCAGTTCGCGCTAGTTTTTTAATTTTTTTTAGCTGGTTTTTATAGGCTATGAATCACGATCCCTTTCTTGTCAAACCCGGTTCAAAAGTTTCTTTAAAAAAAGACTATGACCCTGGCTACACTGGCGACTATACCGACAAAGCCGCAGCGCAGGAAAAGCTGAAAAAAGGCGTAGAGCGGCTGGCAAAATATCAGGATGTCCTCTACGCCCAAAATATCTACGCGCTGCTGCTAATCTTTCAAGCTATGGATGCGGCGGGCAAAGACAGCACCATCAAACACGTCATGTCGGGTGTCAATCCCCAGGGTTGCCAGGTCTACAGCTTTAAAGCACCGTCGGATGAGGAACTCGACCATGACTACTTGTGGCGATCCTTCAAGGCGCTGCCAGAGCGGGGAAGAATCGGCATCTTCAACCGATCGCACTATGAAGAAGTGCTGGTGGTGCGGGTGCATCCCGAAATTTTGCAAAAGCAGCAGTTGCCCAAATCGGCGCTGACGAAAAATATTTGGAAGCAGCGGTTTGAGGAGATTAATAACTTTGAAAAATATCTGGTGAACAACGGCATTATTGTCCTCAAGTTTTTCCTAAATGTGTCCAAAGAAGAGCAGAAAAAGCGATTTCTGGAACGCATCGAGCGGCCAGAAAAGAACTGGAAATTTTCCGCTGCGGATGTGAAGGAGCGGGGGCTTTGGAACGACTATATGCGGGCCTATGAGGAGATGTTTTCCCACACCAGCACCGAACACGCGCCCTGGTACATTATTCCTGCGGACCACAAGTGGTTTACGCGGCTGGCGGTGGCGGAGATTATTGGCGATCGCCTCTCACAACTCGATCTGCACTACCCCGTGCCCACAGACGTTCACATGAAAGATCTGCTAGAAGCTAAAAAGATTCTCGACGCAGAAGAGTAACCCACCCCATGCCCACGCTCCTCCTGGTTGACGGCCACTCCCTCGCCTTCCGCTCCTACTACGCCCATGCCAAAAACCGCGACGGCGGGCTGCGAACCAAAACGGGCATTCCCACCAGCGTTTCCTTCGGGTTTATGAAGGCGCTGCTGGACACGATGGAGCAGGAAAAGCCGGACTATGTGGCGATCGCCTTTGACCCCAGCGAGCCAACCTATCGCCACGAAGCCGACCAGACCTACAAAGAAGGACGGCCCGACGCGCCAGAAGATTTTCTGCCCGATTTGTCCAACTTGCAGGAACTCTTGCAGGCGCTAAAGCTGCCCGTCATCGCGGTTCCGGGCTACGAAGCCGACGACGTAATCGGCACCCTCAGCCGCAAGGCAGTGGCCGACGGGTTTCGGGTGAAGGTGCTGACGGGCGATCGCGACCTGTTTCAGCTCATCGACGACGAGCAATTGACCGTCCTCTACCTCAGCACCACCTTCGGCAAAGGCACACCCCCGCCCCGCGAGTTCGGCCCGCAGCAGGTGAAAGATAAAATGGGCATCACGCCGCAGCAGGTGGTGGATTACAAAGCCCTCTGCGGCGACGCTTCTGACAACATTCCTGGGGTCAAGGGCATCGGCGACAAAACCGCCGTTTCTCTGCTGACCGACTTTGGCTCCCTCGCAGAAATCTATAGCCACCTCGACGACCCCCGCATCAAAAGCGCCGTCCGCAAAAAGCTAGAAGAGGGCCGCGATGCTGCCCTGCACTCGCAATACCTGGCGCAAATTCACCTGGACGTGCCCCTCGCCCTCCGCCCAGAAGACTGCAAGCTGCAAGCCTTCGACGATGCCGATGTCGTCCCGCTCTTAGAAAAACTCGAATTCCGCTCCTTTCTTAACCGCCTGCAAAAGCTCCACAGCCAGTTTTCTAGTGATGGCGCGACCCAGCAGCTTAGTGCCCCAAACGCCGCCCCAGCGCCCCAGCGCTCCAGCACCCCAGCCCCCTCCGAAGACGACGATCTCTGGTTCTTTAGCGCCGAAGACACTGCCACCTTCCAGGGCTACGCCACCACGCCCGTCCAGCCGCAAATCATCGACACGCCCGACAAGCTCAGCGCCCTGGTGAAGACGCTGCAAGCCTGCACTGACCCCGCCGCGCCCGTCGCCTGGGACACAGAAACGACCGCCCTGGAACCCCGCGATGCCGTGCTGGTGGGAATTGGCTGCTGCTGGGGGCCGGGCGAGGCGGACGTGGCCTACATTCCCACCGGGCACACCCAGGGAACAAACTTGGACGCGGCAATAGTGCTGGAGGCGCTGCGCCCGATTTTGGAGAGTGCGGACTATCCCAAAGCCCTGCAAAATGCCAAGTTCGATCGGCTGGTTCTGCGCTGTCAGGGCATTCACCTGGCGGGTGTGGTGTTTGACACGATGCTGGCCAGCTATGTGCTGAACCCCGAAGGCAGTCATAATCTGACCGATCTGGGGCGCAAGTATCTGAACCTGAACGCCCAGAGCTACGACGATCTGGTGCCCAAGGGCAAAACCATTGCGGAGGTGTCCATTCCCAAAGTTGCCAATTACTGCGGCACGGATGTTTACTCTGTGTTTCACCTCGTCCCCAAGCTGCGGGCAGAGCTGGCGCAAATTCCTCGGCAGACGGAACTGCTGGAAACCGTGGAGCAGCCGCTCGAACCCGTGCTGGCAGAGATGGAATACACGGGCGTTCGCATCGATCAAGACTATCTCAAGGCGTTTTCCAAAGCCTTGGAGCAAGACCTAAAGCGGATCGAGGAGCAGGCCTACGAAGCAGCGGGGCAAACCTTTAACCTGGGGTCGCCCAAGCAACTGAGCGTGCTGCTGTTTGACACGCTGGGGCTGGACAAGCGCAAGTCCAAAAAGCGGGCCACAGGCTACTCTACGGATGCGTCTACACTGGAAAAGCTCCAGGGCGACCATCCGGTGGTGGATTTAATCCAAGAACATCGCACCCTGTCGAAGCTGAAATCGACCTACGTAGACGCGCTGCCCAGCTTGGTGCGCCCCGATACGCAGCGGGTGCATACCGACTTCAACCAGACGATTACGGCGACGGGACGGCTGTCGTCGTCGAATCCCAACTTGCAGAACATTCCGGTGCGGACGGAGTTTAGCCGCCAGATTCGCAAGGCGTTTATTCCCGCAGAAGGCTGGCTGCTGGTGGCGGCGGATTACTCCCAAATTGAACTCCGCATCCTGGCGCACCTGAGCGAAGAACCAATCCTGATTGAAACCTATCAGAACAACGAAGATGTTCATGCCCTGACGGCGCGGCTGCTGTTTGAAAAAGACAAGGTGACCCCCGACGAGCGGCGCATGGCCAAGACGATTAACTTTGGCGTGATCTACGGCATGGGGGCACAGCGATTTGCGCGAGAGTCGGGCTTTAGCCAGGCCCAGGCAAAGACGTTTATCGAGCGCTTTTATGAGCGCTATCCGCGCGTGTTCCGCTATTTGCAACAGATGCAGCAAGAGGCGATCGCCCGCGGGTATGTGGAAACCATCCTCGGTCGCCGCCGCTATTTCAACTTTGGCAGCGAGAACCTGAAGGCATTGCGAGGACAAAACCCCAGCGATATCGACATCAATAAAATTCGCCTGCGCGACCAATATGATGCCCAACTGCTTCGCGCCGCCGCCAACGCACCGATCCAGGGGTCTAGCGCCGATATCATCAAGCTTGCCATGATCCGGCTGCACAACCTGCTGTCGGGTCGCCAGGCCAACCTGCTGCTGCAAGTGCATGATGAACTGGTGTTTGAAGTGCATCCCGACGAGTGGGACGACTTGCAGCCGCAAATCCGCGCCGCGATGGAGTCCGCCGTTGACCTGAAAGTGCCGCTCAAGGTGGAAATGCACGCGGGGCAAAACTGGATGGACGCAAAGTAAACCTGCGGTAGGATTCTGCAAGATTTTTCAATTCACCCACCCCATCCACGACTCAAAGACTCGAAGAGACAGCACCTATGGGCAACGGCTGGAAACACTGGCAACGGGGATATCGGGCAGCTTTGGCAGGGGCGATCGCCCTTTTGGGAATCACCACCTCCGCCCAGGCGAACCCCGCCAGCCATCTCAGACCCGTCGAACTGCGCGGGGTTTGGCTCACCAATATCGACAGCGAGGTGCTGTTTTCCAGCCGCAACCTCGTTGTGGGGCTGCGTCGCCTGTCTCGCCTGCATTTCAACACGGTTTATCCCACCGTCTGGAACGGCGGCTACACCCTCTACCCCAGCCCCACCGCCCAAGCGACCTTCGGCATTGCCCTCGATCCCTATCCCGGCTTGCAGGGGCGCGACATGCTGGGCGAGGTCGTCGTTGAAGGTCGCCGTCTGGGCATGGCGGTGATTCCCTGGTTTGAATTTGGGCTGATGGCTCCGGCGGGGTCTGAACTGGCGGCCCAGCATCCCGACTGGCTGACCCAGCGGCAGGACGGCACGCAGGTCTGGATGCAGGGCAACGAACCCCGCGTCTGGCTCAACGCGGCCCATCCTGGCGT
Source organism: Thermoleptolyngbya oregonensis NK1-22 (assembly GCF_032705245.1). Lineage (GTDB taxonomy): Bacteria > Cyanobacteriota > Cyanobacteriia > Elainellales > Elainellaceae > Thermoleptolyngbya > Thermoleptolyngbya sichuanensis. The sequence goes on along the minus strand of NZ_CP053540.1, from coordinate 2,635,788 downwards.
GCAAGACTTTATGGTGAATCTGCTGGCGGAAGTAGTAGAGCGCTATCGGGTAGACGGCATCCAGCTAGACGACCACTTTGGGATGCCCGTGGAAATGGGCTATGATCCCTACACCGTGGCGCTCTATCGGGCAGAACACAACGGCGCAGACCCGCCCGCCGACCCCGAAGACCCCGCCTGGGTGCGCTGGCGAGCCAACCACATCACTCGCCTGTTTCGCCGCATCGTGGCCGAGGTGAAGGCGCGAAACCCCGATGCGATTATTTCCCTATCGCCCAATCCCCGCGAGTTTGCCTACGAGCGCTACTTGCAAGACTGGGGAACCTGGGAGCGGCGCGGCCTGGTCGATGAGCTAATCGTGCAGGTCTATCGCAATGACATGGGGCGCTTCGAGATGGAACTAGACCGACCAGATGTGCAGGTGGCGCGGGAGTATCTGCCTGTCAGTATTGGCATCTTGGCGGGGCTGAGGGGGCGCATCACGCCGATTCGCCTAATTCAGCGGCAGGTGAGGGAAACGCGCGATCGCCACTATGCTGGGGTGGCCTTTTTCTTTTATGAAACTCTGGGCGATCGCGACCAAGAGTTTCAGCGCCTCTTTCCCTTTCCCGCCAGTCGCCCCATCCCGCCAGATTTGGGGTTTTGAGGATTGGCAGCAGTATGATCCAGTCCGAAAACTCCAGGCTGACTCTCCAACCCCGAACCCCAAACCCCTAAACTGAGGAAAGTACGCAAGCACATTACGCTGGGAGCAGACCCAATGCTGTCGAAGGGCTTTGAAATCGAGATGTACACAGGCACGCCCGATGGCGACATTGTGGGGTTCTCCGACAAGATTGTGGCTGCCCTAGACGGGTTTGTGCGAGAGCCAGACACGCGCAACGTGGAATACACCACCCCGCCGCTCTGCCGATATGAGCGGCTGCTGTGCGAATTGGTGCGTCCCCGTCTGCGGCTGCGGTCGTTTCTGAAGCGGCTGGGTAATTACACCCTGATTCCGGGCAGCACCCTGGCCCTGGGCGGCAGCGACCAGTTTCACCGCTCCGATCCGGGCAACCCCTATCACAGCTTTATTGAGCGCACCTACGGCACGACGGTTGTGACGGCCAGCGTTCATATCAACGTGGGGATTGCTGATCCAGAGGTGCTGATGCGGGCCTGCCGCCTGATCCGCGCCGAAGCCCCGCTGTTTTTAGCGCTGAGTGCCGCTTCGCCGTTTCTAGACGGCCAGCCGACGGGCAATCATTCCAGCCGCTGGCGCGTATTTCCCAAAACGCCCCGCGAAGTGCCCCTGTTTGAAAGCCACGCCCACTACATCCGCTGGACGGATGAACAGCTCAAGCTGGGCACTATGCAAAACGTGCGCCACCTGTGGAGTTCGGTGCGCCCCAATGGCGATCGCCGTCCCTATTGCCTCAACCGACTGGAACTCCGCATCTGCGACCTGGTGAGCGACCCGGTGGCGCTGCTGGCGATCTGCGCCCTGCTAGAAGCCCGGATCATGCAAGTGATGGAAAACCCCGACCTCGACCCGCTGGTGCAAAGCGACCTGCCCAGCGCGACGCGGGCGACAGATTTAGTCGCGTTGATCGATGCCAATGAAGACGCTGCCGCGCAAAACAGTCTGGAGGCAGAATTGCGCCACTGGCAAGACGGTCGGCTGCTGCGGGCGCAGGACTGGGTGAACCTGCTGCTCGCAGAAACGCTGCCTACGGCCAAGCAGCACGGCTTTGCTTGCTTCCTCCAGCCGATCCACAAAATTTTGCGGGAGGGCAACGAGGCCCAGCGCTGGCTGCGGCTGATTGACCAGGGCTGGGATGCCCGCCAGGTGATGCAACAAGCCATCCGCGACACGGAATCTATAGAAATGGCCCTGGCGGAGGATCTGTGTGAACCGGGCGTGGATCTCAGCGTGCCAGACGATGAGCCGTGTCTGGCGCTGGTTCCCTAATGGTTCGAGGAATGGCTTGAGTAAGGGCTTATTTAAGAAGAGGTTTGAGGAATACCTTGAAGAATGCTTTGAGGAATAGTCTGAAATAGTCTGAGTCGAAGCTAGTCCAAATTGCGTCCGGTCAGTTCCACAAAAATATCTTCCAAATTGGACGGACGCACCATCATCCCGGCTTTGTGGGGCTGTGCTTCAAAGAATGCCTGGGCCTCTTGCATCGTGGGGAAGAACTTGTAATCCCAGCGATCGCCCGCTTGCTTCATCACCAGCCCTTCCCCATGCTGGCGGCGCAGTTCCTCCAGCGTACCCAGGGCAATCAGCTTGCCGCCGTCCAAAATGCCAATGTGGTTTGGCACGGCGTAGCTGCCAAAGCTAGAGCCACAGAGGTATTCCACCTCTTCCATATAGTGCGTCGTCAGCAAAATCGTCATGCCCTGCTGGTTCAGCCCCTTGATGATTTCCCAAAGGCGACGGCGAGTTTGCGGATCGAGTCCGACGGTCGGCTCGTCCAAAAACAAAATGCGCGGCTCGTGCAGCAGGGCGCGGGCAATTTGCAAGCGGCGCTTCATGCCGCCGGAGAGGGTTTTCACCAGGTCATTGCGGCGATCGCTCAGCTCCACATACTCCAGCCAGCGGTCAATTTCGCGCTGGCGGCGGGGATTGGGAATATGGTGCATCCGCCCGTGAAATTCCATGTTTTCCCACACGGTCAGATCCACATCCACGCTCATCTGTTGCAGCACCACGCCGATTTGCTGCTTCACCAGCACGGGCTGCCGCGCCACGTCGTAGCCTGCCACTTCGATGCGCCCGCTCGTAATCTGCGTCAGCGTAGTCAACATGCGAATCGTGGTGGACTTGCCTGCGCCGTTGGGCCCCAATAGCCCAAAGATTTCCCCCGGCTGAATCGAAAAAGACAGGTCGTTGACGACGGGCGTATTGCCATAGACCTTAGTGACGTGTTGAAGGGCGATCGCCGCTGTCATAGTTCAGGGTTGGAAGTTGAAGATTGGAGGTTGGGCAGGAAACGCGATGCGCGTCAGCGTTTCTTTACATAAGGTAACATCCCTAGCAGCCTCAAATCCTGGCTATAAAACCCTGACAATTTGGCAAAATTTCTCAGGCTGGGGGTTGACGAGGTTTTGCAAACTTCGTTACAGTTAGCGGTAAGTTGAAATGAGTTCAACTTGCAAGCACTTCATTTTCAGATGTCTTGCGTTGAACAACCTATTTCTACAGCTATCAGGCTTTGTTAATCAGGCTTTGTTATGTCGATTCAAGTCCGCTACTTTTACTTTTGGTTTAGCAAGGTTCACCTGGGGTGAGTCCAGCTTGACTTGGAACCTTGGGTGAACCGCAGAGCGCAATCTCTGCGGTTTTTGCATTTTAAGCGGTCTTTCTTAAGCAGCCAGTATTCCTTACACAATCCGTTTACGTTCAAACCCATGAGCCATACGCCCCGCTACTTTTACTTTTACTTTTTTTGGACCAGGGAACGCCCCGGGTAAGTTGGTCATGCGCGATTGTGCAACCCGGGGCCTCTAGAGGTTCCGGGTTTTTGTTTTGGATTTTGGGTTTTGGATTTTGGATTTTGGTTCGCTCCCGTTTCCGGTCTAGTTCTCTTCTCATCTTTTACGTTTAACCAGGAGATTCTTCCCATGCAAAAAGCAAAGCTGACCCTCAAGACCGAACCCAGCCACAGTAGCATTATTCAGATTTCCGACCGGGTTTCGGCGGGCGGGTCAGAACTGCTCCTCATCGGCGGGCCCTGCTCCGTCGAAAGCCGCGCCCAGATGGATGCTGTTGCCAGTCGCCTTTCGGTGGCGGGTGTGCAGGCGCTGCGGGGCGGGGTCTACAAGCCGCGCACCTCGCCCTACGATTTCCAGGGCATGGGGCGCGAGGGGCTAGAAATTTTGGCGGCGGTGCGCGATCGCACGGGAATGCCCGTCGTTACCGAAGTCATGGCCGTTTCCCAAATTGAAGAAATTGCCGCCTACGCTGATGTGCTGCAAATCGGCAGCCGCAATATGCAAAACTTCGACCTGCTGAAGGCGCTGGGCCAGGTCGATAAGCCAATCCTGCTGAAGCGGGGGCTAGCTGCCACCATTGAGGAATTCGTCATGGCCGCAGAGTACATCCTGGCGCACGGCAATCCAAACGTGATGCTGTGCGAACGGGGCATCCGCAGCTTCGACACCTATACGCGCAACGTGCTGGATCTGGGCGCAGTCGTGGCGCTGAAGCAAATCACCCACTTGCCCGTGATCGTAGACCCCAGCCACGCCGCCGGAAAGCGCGAACTGGTGCCGAATCTCGCTTTGGCGGCGATCGCCGCTGGAGCCGACGGGCTGATCATCGAGTGCCACCCAGACCCCGAAAAATCTGTCTCCGATGCGCGGCAGGCCCTCTCGCTAGACGACATGGTGGCGATTGTGGAAAAGGTGAGGGCGATCGCCCCCGTCGTCGGCCGCACCCTTCCCCCCGTTCAAGAGCCGCTGCCGCAAGTTGTCGTTGCGTAGTTAAAAGAAGAACGAAGAGAGAAGAGGGAAGAACGAAGAAGTTCTGTTTTTCGTTTTTCGTTCTTCGTTTTTCATTCTTCGTTCTTTCCGCTCTATCACTCTCCCACCACCGTCACCTCCACCAGCGTATTGTCACTGGGACGCGCAATCCCGCTATCCAGCGCCGGACGAAACTGCAAGCCCGTCTGTGCTAAGCATTGCACCAGTTGCGTGTAAGCATAGTTTGTGGGCGCGGGCTGCTGCACCTCCGCACGAGACACACGCCCGTCTGCCTCAACCGCCAGTCGCAGCGTCACGGGAGCGCCAAAGCCCGCCACACTGTCCGGAAAAAGTGGGCAAAAGTTGGGCTGGGTCGGGTCGGCGAGGACGCTGATGCGGCTGTTCAGCAGTTCGGCATTGTCTTCGGGGATGTCGGCAGTGTCCTCAGGCGAGAGGTACCGCACTGCGGCCACGCTCAGCGTCAGGCTGGTGGGCGTGGGCTGGCGACCAATCACCACTTCGCCCAGGTCGTCTCCCGTGCCGGAGTCTGGGCCGCTGGCAGGTGTGTCGATGCCCGGTGCGGCGCTGCCTGGGACAGGATTCGCAGCCACATCTCCGGGGTTATTGACCGGGTTGCCGTCCCCTGTCGGAGTTTGTCCCGGTGTGGGGAAGGGTGGCTCAGTGGACTCGCTAGGCGATCCCGCTTCAGGAAAAGGACGTGGAGGCGGCAACGGCTCTCGCCCCAAAACTGGCGGCGGCTCTGGCGGAACGAACGGCGATGGCTGCACCGGGGCGGGCGACGGCGGCTGGGGCGTTGGTGTGGGGGTTGGGATGGGCGTTGGAGGTGACACCACAGGAGGTGGCGCGATTGGGCTAGCCGGTGGTATTTCCACGGGCGCAGGAGCAAGCACCGCAGGCGGGATAGCAGCGGGCGCAGGCGGCGGGGCCACCGGAAGAGGGGGCGGCGCTGGGGTCGCAGCAGGGGGCGGGGCAGGCACTTCAGCCGGGGCTGGGGCGACAGGGCTAGCGGGCACGGTTGCAGGATCAGGAGTGGTGTCTGGGGCGATCGCCCCCACATCGATCAGTTCAATCGGAGTCGCCGCGCCTCCCCCTCTAGACCGCTCAACGGCAGTCTTCAGCGAGGGCAGCACCGCCAGCAGCAGTAGAATATGCAGCACCACCGACCCCGACCACACCCGCGACCACAGTCCAGACGGATCTTGATGCCGCCGCTGCACGGGCACTGGAAACGGGGAAAAATCGCTGGCGGGGGAATGCGTCATGGGGAATGCAGGGGGCGTGCATCATCTGGGTGCATCATCTGGGAAGTGCAGAAGGGCGATCGCAAAATGCTTCAACCGAATCATTTAACCGCCCCGCGTTGTCAAACTGGAGCTTCAGGACGAAAAAGCGGGAAGCGATATCCCATCCGATCATAACGAGTTGTAACGAAATAGACGGCTTGTCGTCTCAGATGTCCTCATCCGGTTTTGACCTGCCTCGTTTGTACACTGCTAAGTTGGAGCATGGCAGGGCTTCGCAGTCGCTTGCCGTGTCCAAAAATCTTAAAAAATAGTTAAGAACCTTTAGAAATATAAATGCAGGTTATTGAGAGGCCAAGAAGTTTCAACTTTTAGCTTATTGAATCGGTTTCATTCCCTGATATATTTTGTCTTGAACCCGTGATCAGGGCAGTTTGCAGGTCGCTCAACGTCAAGTCTGTTCAACCCTTTGCCCTGAACATAAAGACTTTGTTAATGCCAGTCCGCTGCGTCTGAGAGTACGCGCTGAGAGTGCAGCTAGCGGTATGTCGCCTGTGTAAGTTTTACACGGGCAGGGTTTCATACGCTCTGAAAACAGTGATTCACAGGAAGGGAAACGATGTCTTATTCGCAAACCAAGACCCAGGCAAAAGCTGGGTATCAGGCTGGGGTTAAGGACTACCGCCTGACGTATTACACCCCCGACTACACGCCCAAAGACACGGACATTCTGGCCGCCTTCCGGGTCACCCCCCAGCCCGGTGTGCCGCCCGAAGAAGCGGGCGCAGCCGTTGCGGCTGAGTCCTCCACCGGCACCTGGACAACGGTGTGGACCGATTTGCTGACTGACCTCGATCGTTACAAGGGTCGTTGCTACGACATTGAACCTGTCCGCGGCGAAGACAACCAGTTCATTGCCTACATCGCCTATCCGCTGGATCTGTTTGAAGAAGGCTCTGTCACCAACATGCTTACCTCTATTGTGGGTAACGTGTTTGGTTTCAAAGCGCTGAAAGCCCTGCGTCTGGAAGATTTGCGAATTCCCGTAGCCTACCTGAAAACCTTCCAGGGCCCACCCCACGGCATCCAGGTTGAGCGCGACAAGATTAACAAGTATGGTCGTCCCCTGCTGGGCTGCACCATCAAGCCCAAACTCGGTCTGTCGGCGAAGAACTACGGTCGTGCCGTGTACGAGTGTCTGCGTGGTGGTCTAGACTTCACCAAAGATGACGAAAACATCAACTCCCAGCCCTTCCAGCGCTGGCGCGATCGCTTCACCTTCGTGGCTGAAGCCATCCACAAAGCTCAGGCTGAAACGGGCGAAATCAAGGGTCACTACCTGAACGTGACTGCTGCTACCTGCGAAGAAATGCTCAAGCGGGCTGAGTATGCTAAAGAACTCAACATGCCCATCATCATGCATGACTTCTTGACCGCAGGCTTCACCGCCAACACCACCCTGTCCAAGTGGTGCCGCGACAACGGCGTTCTGCTGCACATTCACCGCGCCATGCACGCCGTGATCGACCGCCAGAAGAACCACGGGATGCACTTCCGCGTGTTGGCAAAGTGCTTGCGGATGTCTGGCGGCGACCACATCCATACTGGAACCGTGGTGGGCAAGCTGGAGGGCGACAAAGCTGTTACCCTCGGCTTTGTGGATCTGCTCCGCGAAAACTACGTCGAGCGCGACCCCTCCAAGGGCATCTACTTCACCCAAGACTGGGCTTCTATGCCTGGCGTGATGGCAGTTGCTTCTGGTGGTATCCACGTTTGGCATATGCCCGCGCTGGTAGAAATCTTCGGCGACGATGCAGTGCTTCAGTTTGGTGGTGGTACGCTGGGTCACCCTTGGGGCAACGCACCGGGCGCGACGGCAAACCGCGTGGCCCTGGAAGCCTGCTTGCAAGCTCGAAACGAAGGCCGCGACCTAATGCGCGAAGGTGGCGACATCATCCGCGAAGCCTGCCGCTGGTCGCCTGAGCTGGCTACCGCTTGCGAACTGTGGAAGGAAATCAAGTTCGAGTTTGAGGCGGTGGATACCGTCTGATGAGAAGGGCTGGCAGATGAGGAATAGGGAATGAATTGATGCTTGGTTTACGCTCTCAGCCATGAATTGAGGGTATAAGTATTAGCACTCATTCTTTATTCCTCTGAGTTCAACCTTTCACCCCTTTGGGGTCAACTGCATGGATCTCAAACAGATCGCCAAAGATACGAGCAAGACGCTGATCAGCTACCTGACGTTTCAGGCAATGCGGACAGTGATGGCTCAGCTTAGTGAAACTGATCCGCCCCGCGCCCTCCGGCTGCATGAATTTTCTTGCCGCGAACGAATCGAAAACAGCGAGGCCTACCTCCAGGCTTTGTTCAGAGAGGATCAGGCCCTTGCCTTTCGGATCTTGACCGTGCGAGAACATATTGCTGAGGAGATTGCCGAGTTTCTGCCAGAGATGCTCCGTACAGGCATTCAGCAGGCAAATACGGAGCGACGCTGTGAGCAGCTTGAGCGAATGACGCAGCTTGACCCCGGTGCTACCAGTACGCATCCAGAACAAGATTCAACGTCTGAAGAATAGAGGAATCCATGAAGACTTTACCGAAAGAGCGCCGGTACGAAACCTTTTCCTACCTGCCTCCACTGACCGACGCGCAGATCGCCCGTCAAATCCAGTACACCCTCGATCAGGGCTATTTCCCGTGCATTGAGTTCAACGAAGACTCTGCGGCTGAGATGCACTACTGGACGATGTGGAAGTTGCCCCTGTTTAACGCGACTTCTCCGCAGGAAGTGCTGAATGAGGTGCAGCAGTGCCGCTCAGAGTTCCCGAACTGCTACATTCGCGTGGTGGCGTTTGACAACATCAAGCAGTGCCAGGTGATGAGCTTCATCGTTCACAAGCCCGGTAGCAACAACAGCTATGGCGGTGGCTATCGCTACTAATGCTTGATTGGCTAATGCCCGGTTGATTGGTGGCTAGAGTTGCGAATTAGTAGGGAGGTGTTGCGTGGGTTAGTCCATGCAGCACCTTCGCTTTTGGGGAGCGGCATCGCCCCACTATCGAACGCTCCTCACCCAACCGTCACATCCAGCACCATCATCAGCACAAAGCCCACCATCACGCCGACAGTTGCGGCTTTTTCGTAGCCTAATCGGTGCGATTCAGGAATGATTTCATCGCTGATGACAAACAGCATCGCGCCCGCTGCAAAGCCCATCGCCAGCGGCAAGATTGCTGAAAACAAAGAAACCGCCATCGCCCCCAAGATGCCACCCACCAGTTCCACTAGGCCTGTGAGCAAGCTGACGAATAGCGCTCTGGGCTTGGAGTAATTTTCAGACAGCAGCGAAATAGCAACCACCAGCCCTTCGGGAATATTTTGCAGGGCGATGCCCAGCGCTAGCGCAATGCCGTTGGAAATATCGTCGCCGCCAAAGCCTACGCCAACTGCCAAACCTTCAGGAAAATTGTGAATGGCGATCGCCATCACAAATAGCCACACCCGCTTCAGGTTCATGGCGCTGCTGCCCTCACGCCCCTTGAAAAAATGTTCGTGGGGGAAATAGCGATGGCTCAGCCAGAGGAAGAGTCCGCCCAGCCCGATGCCCAGCGACACAATCAGCGCAGCGTAGGCGTTGCTACCCGTCCGCTCCATTGCTGCTTCCAGTCCTGGAATCACCAGCGAAAATGCCGTTGCCGCCAGCATTACGCCCGCCCCAAAGCCCAGCAGGATGCCCTGGGTGTTCTTGCTAATTTTTTCAAATAGGAAAATGGGCAGTGCGCCTAGACCTGTGGCAAGGCCCGCAATGCCGCTGCCGAGGATGCCGAGGGTAATGGTGTCGAGAGAATTGAGCATGGGAAAGAGCGGTAGAGATAGAGGAAGGCAATGGGGCGATCGCCGCTGGTTATTTCAGGATCTCCGCCTCATTCCAGCACTTTAACCTTGGATTCCTCAAACCTCAGGACTTACGCACTTACAATAAGATTTCTGGGTTTTGGACGATTTCTCGCGGGCGAAGCCCACGAGAAATCGTCCAACTGCGTAAGGCCCTAAACTTTTCATCACTCATACTGTCGGCCGCGCCATTGGGTGGGTTTGCGGCTGGCAGAGCGGAGGATGCGGAGGGCAGCTAGCGGATCAGCGAGGGGAGAGAGCCAGAAAGCAAGAGGAAAGCGGCTGCCGGGGCGATCGTAGGCGGAGCGGATGCCGAAGTGGGTGCCGAGGCGCAGCAGGAGCAAACAGAGGTTGAGTGCTAGCAGGGCGAGGAGGGTTGGCGAGGCAGCAGTAGGACGGACTGCCAGAATCGTTAGCACCGCCGGAACCAGTAGCCAGGGTAGCGCCTGCACCGCAAGCAAAAACGCTACGTCGCTCCAGGTTTGAGCGGGGGTGCTGGCATCTTTGAGATCGAGCGATCGCCCCCATTCGCGCCAGGTTTCACCCATGCCCTCGTACATGCGGACTTTCAGCAGGCTGGAACCGTCGAGAAAGCCGACCTTTGCGCCGCGCCGGGCCGCCTCGCGTACCAGCGTCACGTCATCGCAAAAGGACTGGCGGGCACAGGTGTAGCCGTTGAGGGAGTCTAAGAGCGATCGCCGAATCAGGCAACACTGACCATTCGCCATCGTGCGCTCAGGCGCGTCGGCCGGACTCCCCGCCGCCCCAAACCGATAGATCAGCGTCATCAGCAGCGCAGGCTGTAGCCACCATTCCCCTGGCTGCTTCAAGATAAATCGCGGCGCAAGGGTAATCAGGTCATACTGATCTGCCTGAGCTGCCCGGAGCAATGCTGGAATCAGCCCCGGCTGCGGCTGTGTGTCGGCATCGATGCCCAAGATCCACTCGCTATGGGGGCTGTGCAGATAGCCGGTGTGAAGCGCCCAGGGACGACCAACCCAGCCCGCAGGCAGCGGATCGTCGTATACCACGCGAAATCGCGGATCGCGCTGGGCAACGGCTTTCACCAAATCCACAGTGCCGTCCTGGGAATGGCTATCGACCACAATCACTTCCCGCAGTTCATAGCCCTGGCGAGTCAGCCCATTCAAACAGGGCTGGAGCCGATGCGCTTCATTCAGCGTGGGAATCACAACGCTGACGCTGCCCAGCATAGCTGGCGTTGCGCTTTGGGGATGCAGGGGCGCAGTACGACGGGCGGCGCTGAGCAGACGGGTCAGCAGGATTGCCGTGGCAGGAAGTTGGATGAGTAAGAGGAGGAGGGCGATCGCCCCAAGCCAGCCAGTGAGATCAGCTTGCAACGGTGCCAGGTTTAGATCGCTCAATTGGCACTCGCTCCGACGCGGACTGAAGGCTTTATGGATGCTTCGGCGGCTGCCGATTTTTCACTCAGCAGGTAGCTCTGCCGCCAGCACAGCACCGCCGGAATCACACCCAGCAAAATGCCCAGCAGCACCGGAATCCAGAACCCAAAGGCGAGGCTCATTACCATTGCAAAGGCGAAGTTGCCCAAATAAACCGTCAGCGGAAAGTTCAGTTGGCTCGCTTGAGGCTTGGCAACGTTCCGCCCCCACAGCAGCACCGCGACGGTCATAAACACCGCTCCCGTGCCCAGCCAGCCAACGAAGTTCTGATACGGCATTCCAAAAAACGCACCGGGCTGGTGCCAATACCAGAACGGCATCGCGGTCTGGCTCATAGCGGGGTCTAGCACAAAGTCCCAAGAGGTGAGCAGTAGCGCCCCCAGGAACACCGCCGCCGCTCCCCGCGCAACGGTCAGAAACCCAGATGTAGGCTTGTCTGTCTCCAGCCCTGCCCGCGCCAGCAGGTAGGACGACAGCCCCAGGTAGTACCAGGACAGCGGAATCGTGAAGGGAACCAGGCCGTTAATTTTGTAGCCCAAGCCGCTGAGATAGCTGTAGTGTCCAAAGGGAAAGCCCGTGCTGGTGCCCAGCAGTTCGCTGGTGAGGGACAGCCCCACAGAGCAGACGAGGAACGTGAGCCACGCCCGCAGACCGAGCGTCCGGTAGGCATAAATCGAAACGGCGATCGCCCCCAGCAGGATATACACCACGCCGCCGCCCGCCATACTCCAGCGAAACAGCGTTTGACCAGCGGGCACATGGGTCAAAAATTCGGGATGGGGCATCACCAGCAGCAGACCTGCCAGCCCAAACGCCATCGCCACCAAATGCCCAATCAAACACGCCCGCTCAATTCCAACCAATCTCTGCATAGTTGCTCCGTGTAGGCTTGCGCTCAGTCTAGTAGGCTTAACGTATTGCTTGAGCTAATCAATCGACCATCAACTGAACCGATAAAGTACGCGAGAACCCGCCGTCTACCAAATCCTAGAATCCAAGCAGCGTGGGCGGATTGCAGCGCTAAAGAATTCTGGAAGGAATATGGGACGCAGGAAACCTGACACTTACGATTCTGCGACTACGACTTTGAAGATTTAGGGACAGTTGATCGCAATAACAGCATCGCAATAACAGCTTTTATAAAAATTAAAAAATTAGGAATTCCGAGTGCATCCTAACGCAGAATAATAAGGTTTGTAAATTTATCTCTGACCTAAGACGATTGCTTCAAGGAACCGGGGTTGTCCAGCCTTCTGGTGTAGTCTTCTGGTGTAATAGTCTGAAGAGTCTGAAGGGCGATAGTTGGGAGCATAACGGACGTGGGAATCATCACAACGGGATTGGGGATTGCAGCAGGGCTGGTGGGACTGGGGGCGATCGCCTGGGAAGCCCAGTTTCGCCGTCGTCCGGGCAATGCACTGGTACTCACTCCCGGCGAGTGGAACCTGGATGTCTACGAGCCGGATCGCTACGTGCTGGTGGGCGATGTGGAGTTTCGCAACCTGACCGAGCGGCTAGAAATCATGGTGCCCCACGTAGAGGCCGAGGTGACGCTGCTTTCCAAAGACTCCCTCGACGGCATTACGCACCGCATCTGGGTCACGCCGAAACACGCCGACGCGCCCGCCCGCGCCGATGGCTACTGGTTTGGCTATATCGTCAAAGTTGGCAAGACGACCCATGCCGAAGTAACGCTGGAGATCAAAGGCCCCGACCTCAGCAGCCTGCAAGCCGCCTGGGTGCGGATTCACTACATCACCTACGGCCCCCAGGGCCGCATTCCCAAGGTGCGTCATGTGATGGTGCCGCTGAAGTTTCCCAGCAGCGAAGACTCGCACCGCTGGCGACCCACCGCCGCTGCCGACGTGCTGCCCATTCGCACCCACCTGCTGACACATTTGGATGATCCCGTAACGGTGGTGAAGCGCTACGTCATGCCCCACGCCCAGCCCGGCGACGTAGTGACCATTGGCGAAACGCCCGTCGCCATTATGCAAGACCGCTTTCATCATCCCTCGGAAATCAAACCCGGCTGGCTGGCCAAGCGCCTGTGCTACTACTTTTTGCCCACCTCCAGCCTGGCTACGGCCTGCGGAATGCAAACGCTGGTGAACATCGTCGGGCCGTGGCGCGTGGCGGGGGCATTTTTGCTGGGGGCGATCGCCAAAAAGTTCCTCAAAAAACCGGGCTTGTTCTACCAGCTTGCGGGCGAGCAGGCAAGGCTGATCGACGACGTGACGGGCACACTGCCGCCCTACGACCAGTTCATCGTGCTGGGGCCCGAAAATCCACAGCAGGTGGTTGACCAGATCAAGCGCGAAACCGGACTGGCGGCGGCAATCGTCGATGTGAACGACCTGAAAGCCGTGAAAGTGCTGGCCGCCACCGCCGGACTCACCGACGAGTTTCTAACCCAGGCGCTAATCAGCAACCCCGCCGGAAACGCCGACGAGCAAACCCCCGTTGTCCTCATCCGCCCCGTGAAAAGCTGATTTACCCCACTCTAAAATCCAAAATCCAAAACCCAAAATCCAAAATCAACCTCTACCCCACGCTCCTGACCTCAGACTTGGCAGGTTCAAACAGCCGCCGTGCCTCCGGAGTGCCGACGTAGCGCCAGTGCCAGGGTTCGTACTGCACGCCCTGGGGATTATTTTCAGGAAAGGATAGCTCAAAGCCAAACTCGGCCGCGCGGCGCGTGAGCCACGCATAGGCCGCCGTTTTGCCAAAGGCCTGGCTGATGTCCATCGCCCGCGCCAGCCCGTCCGACAGGTCAATGGCATAGCCTGTGTGGTGTTCGCTGTGGCCAGGGGGAGCCACCGCCCGTGCTGCTGCTTCTGCTGAGCCGTACTGATGGGTTTTCATGCGAAACAGGCGAGTTTGCCGCTCATAGTCCCGAAACCCCGACACGGGCACAATCCACACGCCCTCCAGCCGGGCCGCGTCGATCATCTGTAGCAGTGCTAGCCCCGCATCGGTGTGCAACTGCTCAAACCGCTGGGCCACGTCCTGGGAATAGCTGGCGACGACCATCAAATCCGCTGGGTCGGCTTCGGCAAAGGCGAAGTGTCCGTAGCGGGGCAGCGGTCGGGGGGCCCGGCCTTCGTCACGGTCTTCGGTCAGATCTCCGGCAGGATTCGCTGAAGTGGAGAGGGCGATCGCCCCTGGGTTTTCCCGTTGCCCCACGATCTGGCCAGCCTGGATCTCCAGCCAGGGTAGGCGACCCACGCGCAGCAGCGGATTCCACACTGAGGGGTTCCCCAGCGAATGTAGGCCCAATGCCCCCAGCAAAACCCCCAGCCCCAGCAGCAGCGGCAGCCAGAACCGCCCAACCCACCGCTTCAACGCATGGGGCGATCGCCCGCTGGTTGACGCACTGCGCCAGCCCAGGGGTCGAGGACGCACCCAGACCGTCGGCTTGGGCGGCTTGGGCGATTCAGTCGGCTGTGAAGAGGAGGTCGCAGGTTGAGTCATGACAGATTTCAGGAATCATCGGCACAGGAATCGCAGGGGACTTATCGAGGAACCGAATCCAGCGGCGCAGTGCCCGGTACAAACGCGGTGAGGGCATCCAGACAGCGATCGCGCCCATTGCAGCCAGACTCGGCCCTGGCCACAGGAAGTTCACTACAGCCCTGCGCCATCTCGCTTTCGACGGGCGGAAACAGCGCAACGGCGTGGGGCACGGGGCGGGGCGTATAGTCCACCAGCAACTCATCTCCGTGGGCCAACGACGCGCTTGCACCCGAATCCAGCATCACCACTTCCCGCAGCCCTGCCCGACTCAGCAGTTCGCCCAGCGCCACCGAATCGACCCGCTCCTTGGACACACCCACCACGGGCTGTCCTGCCTGGTCGATGCCCCAAAACGCCCGGTGGCGCGGCACGTCGAAGCCAAACAAATCCCGGAAGGAGGCGGGCGATCGCCCCTTTCCATCCTTCACCAGCCACGCCCCGGCCACAAAGGCATCCGTCACGTCGGGCATCAGCTTGCGAATTCCTGCCAGCGTGTTGTGCTGCTGCGGGTTGAAAGGGACAAACTTCACGCCAGCAGGCCCAACCAGCACCAGCGGCCGACCGCCGATTTTGGAAATATCCCAGGCACTCCCCGGCACAAACTGCCCTGTGTTCTGGCTATAAACCGGGCCAATCATGACGTTGGAATCGAGATACTTCATCGAAAAGAAGCCGCCATCTACCGCCGCAACGGCGGGCGTGTTGGCAATAATTTCAGACACTTGATAGCGGCTGTCGGCGTGGAGCGTCACGGGGCGGCCGCCAGAAAACAGCACCAGCCGCACGCCGTCTAGCTCTAGCTGGCGCTTGCGAACCGGAGCCGTGAAGTTGAAGGCGCTGCCCGGAGGTGGCAAGGGTGCGCCGCCGTCGGCCTGGGCGATCGCCATCGACAGTTTCGACTGGCCCAGGCGGTCGATGCTCAGCAAATCCTCCGATTCGTTGGCAAACCGATCGACCTGGTTGCTCATGGTCAGCGCCGAGCGATAGCCCGCTTGCCGCACGGCTGCCTTTACCCGCTCGTCGTAGTTGCCTTCGGGATAGACAAAGTGCTTTACCGAAACGCCCAGCTTTTCTTCCAAAATGCGCTTGGATTCCGTCACTTCCCAGCGCAGTTCAGGGTCGTCCAAATCAGCCAGGTTTTTGGGATGGGTGATGCTGTGGGAGGCGATCGCCACCAGCGGGTCGGCCGCCATCTCCCGCAGTTGGGCCCAGGTCAGCCCCGGTCGCCCATAGTTGCGCTCCACTTTGCCTGTGTAGATCGCAAACACGCCGGGATAGCCATACTGCTTCAGCAGCGGGTAAACGTGTTCGTAATGCCCCAAATAGCCATCGTCAAAGCTCAGCAGCACAGGCTTCGGCGGCAGCGGTGCGCCCGTGGCCAGGTGCGCCACCAGTTGATCCAGATGAATCGGGGTCAGTCCGTTGTCCCGAATGGCTTGCAGGTGCGCTTCAAACTCTGCTGGGGTGACATCAAAAAACACCTCTTTGCGGGGCAGCACGTCGTGATACATCAGCACAGGCACACGCCCCAGCCGCGCCTGCGGGTGAATCTGGGGAAATGGAGCCGCCAGCGGCAGTGCCCTCAGCATATCGCTCACGCTGGAGAACAACGGCGCTGAATGCCCCCCAGCGTTGCTCGCCAAAGGCCCCGCTACCTCAGCTTCCTGGGCAACGGGCCGATTCACCGGACACTCGGTTCCAAACCGCCTTACCTCAGATTCTGCGGCCCTATCTAACGGCTCCGCAGCGCTGCCTACGCCCAGCCCACCCAGCGACAGGCTGCCTGCCAGCAGTAGGGCGATTCGCAAAGCAATCCCTACGGGAAGCGCCTGTCTAATCCATCGCTGCGTCACTCCTCGAACCCCGGCAAGGGAGCGCTCCCTCAGCCCAACGAACCCGCCCCGTCTGCGAGACCGCGCCATAGAGATTCAGTTATAAAAATACATCTGCCGCTACATGTAACGGATTGCGAAGCCGATCCCAGGTGCGCTAGCCGACATCTACCAAAGCTTCACCTGTTGCTAATTTTTTCTTAATCTTTTTCCAAACTCTGCTGACCGCGCCTTTTCCCGTAGCTTTACTGAATCTAGATTGCATTCGTTAACAATCGAAGCTCAGCGGGCACTCTAGGTCTGTGCTGGGGCTGCGCTAAGGCTGCGCTGGCGTAATTTGCACATGACTCCGTGACATGAGTAGGGATACATAAACTAAGGATGGCGGGGTGCGGGGTGCGGGCAAATGGATTGCGAGCGATCGCGCTAAGTGAATGCAACCGAGTGAAATGCGAGAGGCTTGAATGAACGTCGTTCCGACCGAAATTCCCGACGTGCTGATCCTGGAACCCAAGGTGTTTGGGGACAGTCGCGGCTTTTTTTTTGAGAGCTACAACGAGCAGGTTTTTCAAGACAAAACTGGGCTAAGGCTTCGGTTTGTGCAGGATAACTATTCCCGCTCTGCTAAAAACGTGCTGCGGGGAATGCATTACCAAATTCAGCAAACTCAGGGAAAGCTGGTGCGCGTTACCGTGGGCACAATCTTCGATGTGGCGCTCGATTTGCGAAAATCCTCGCGCACCTTTGGCATGTGGGTGAGTTGCGAACTGAGCGCCGAAAACAAGCGGCAGCTTTGGGTTCCGCCGGGATTTGCCCACGGGTTTGTGGTGGTGTCAGATTCTGCCGAAGTGTTGTATAAAACGACGGACTATTACGCGCCGCAGCACGAGCGCAGCATTTTGTGGAATGACCCCGATCTGGCGATCGCCTGGCCGTTGGAGGGCGAACCAATTCTCTCTGCCAAAGACCAAGCGGGTACGCCGTTCTGCGAGGCGGAGGTGTTTGCATGAGCCGGATTTTGATCACGGGCGCAACCGGGCAGGTGGGGCAAGAACTGGTGCGATCGCTCGCGCCCATTGGGGACGTGATTGCGTGCGATCGCACTCGCTTGAACCTTGCCGCGCCGGACACACTCAAGCAAACGATCTGCGAACTCCAGCCGGACGTAATTGTGAATGCGGCAGCCTACACTGCGGTAGATAAAGCAGAACAGGAACCAGAACTAGCAAATACCATTAACGGCATGGCTCCAAAAATCCTGGCGGAATGCTGCAAGGAAACAGGCGCATCCCTCATTCACATTTCCACAGATTACGTATTTGACGGCACGAAGAATACCCCCTATCTCGAAACCGATACGCCCAATCCCGTTGGCGCGTATGCTAAGTCGAAGCATTTGGGAGAGGTAGGGATTCAGGACGTGCTGGGCGATCGCCCCAATCAGTTCATGATTTTGCGAACGGCCTGGGTCTACGGCGTGTATGGCACAGGGAACTTTGTGAAGACTATGCTGCGCGTGGGCAGCAGCCGCGAAGAACTGCGCGTGGTCATGGATCAAATCGGCAGTCCCACCTGGGCGGCGGATCTGGCAGGGGCGATCGCAGGTTTCACCGTCCGCGCTCTGAATGCCTCTACGACCGCGCCCGCAGCCCCCATCGGCGGCATCTACCACGTTACGAATACGGGCGTGATTAGCTGGTACGACTTTGCAGTTGCCATTTTTGAAGAAGCCGAAGCCCTGGGCTATCCGCTCACCGTGCAGCGCGTCGTCCCCATCACCACCGACGAATATCCCCTGCCCGCGCCCCGCCCTGCCTATTCCGTGCTGTCGGGCAAAAAGACCGCCGCCCTGCTCGGAGACTCTCTCCCCTACTGGCGGCAAAGCCTGCGGCGAATGCTGGCTGACCTGCAAGCCGCTGTGCCCGCTCATTCCTAGAACCCTCCGCCCTTACCCAATCGTCCTCTAAAATCCAAGTCCAAAATCTAAAATCCAAAATCCAAAATCGCGACCGTTCTCATCCCTAACCTCTGGTGACCCCATGAAAGCCATCGTTCTCTCTGGCGGAAAAGGCACGCGCCTACGTCCTCTGACCTACACTGGCGCAAAGCAACTGGTTCCCGTGGCAAACAAGCCGATTCTCTGGTACGGCCTGGAGGCGATCGCCGCCTGCGGCATCACGGAAATCGGCATCATTATCAGCCCCGAAACGGGCGACGAGGTGAAGGCAAAAACGGGCGACGGCAGCCAGTTTGGTGCCCAGATTACCTACATCCTGCAAGACCAGCCTGCGGGTTTGGCCCATGCGGTCAAAATCGCCCAGCCATTTTTGGGCGACGCGCCGTTTGTCATGTACCTGGGTGACAACCTGGTAGAAGGCTGTCTGGACGGACTGGTGGATCAGTTTAAGACCAACACGCTGGACGCGCTGACGCTGCTGTGCGAAGTGCCAAATCCCACCGCCTTTGGCGTGGCCGAGGTGGATGAAACCGGGCGCATCCTGCGTTTAGTAGAAAAGCCCAAAGTGCCTCCGTCTAATCTGGCGCTGGTGGGGGTTTACCTGTTTTCGCCCAAGATTCACGAAGCGATCGCCCAGATCCAGCCCTCAGCCCGGGGCGAGTTGGAAATTACTGATGCTATCCAAAAGCTCATCGATTTGAATCACAAAGTCGAAGCCTTTAAGCTCCGGGGCTGGTGGCTCGACACCGGGAAAAAAGACGACTTGCTAGAAGCCAATCGGCTGATTCTGGACAACTACTTGCAGTCCAGCATTCGCGGCGATGTGGATGAGAGTAGTCAAATTTCTGGTCGTGTGGAAATCGGCGAAGGGGCCAAGATTGTGAACTCTACCATTCGCGGCCCCGTGTCCATTGGCAGGCATTGCCACATCGAAAACTGTTTCATCGGGCCCTACAGCAGCATTGCCGATGGCGTGACGCTGATCGAGACCGATCTGGAACACAGCGTTGTCCTACAACAGGCAAAAATCGTGGGCATTCACCAGCGCATTGTGGATAGCGTCATTGGTCAGCGGGCGAACCTGCGCGTTGCGCCTCAGCGGCCCAAGGCCCTGCGGTTTATGATTGGCGACGATTGCCAGATCGACCTGGCGTAGGGAATCGCGTAGTGTCTTGTTGAGGGAAGGGGTTCATCCCATCTCACCTCTGCTTACCTCAGGCATCCCAAAGCATCCCAAGATTAACTCCCCAACCTAATTCATCTCTTTCCCTTCCTATGACCTCCATCCTCCGCACCCCCCGCCGCATTCTGATCACTGGCGGCGCTGGCTTTATCGCGTCAAACTTGGTCTATCACTGGGCTGAGCAGTATCCGGGCGATCGCCTCGTTGTGTTGGACGCGCTCACCTACGCAGGCAACCGCAAAACGCTGGAACCCCTAGAAGCGAATCCCAACTTCCGGTTTGTGCAGGGGAATATCTGCGATCGCCCGCTGATTGACGCGCTATTGCGAGAAGAGGCGATCGACACAGTGGCCCATCTGGCGGCAGAATCCCACGTCGATCGCTCGATTCTTGGCCCGGCTGCGTTTGTGCAAACCAACGTCGTCGGCACGTTCACGCTGCTGGAAGCGTTTCGGCAGCATTGGGATGGCATGGGACAGCCCGACCACTTCCGATTTCTTCACGTTTCCACCGACGAGGTGTATGGCAGCCTGAACCCCGACGATCCGGCATTTAGCGAAACCACGCCCTACGCGCCCAACAGCCCCTATTCCGCCTCCAAAGCAGGCAGCGACCATCTGGCGCGGGCATATTTCCACACCTACGGGATGCCGACGCTGATTACCAACTGTTCCAACAACTATGGCCCGTTCCACTTTCCCGAAAAGCTGATTCCCCTGATGTGCATCAATATCCTGATGGGGCGGCCGCTGCCTGTGTATGGCGATGGGCAGAATGTACGCGACTGGCTGTATGTGGGCGACCACTGCCGAGCGCTGGATACGGTGATTCACCAGGCCAAACCAGGCGAAACCTACAACATCGGCGGCAACAATGAGGTAAAGAATATCGACTTGGTTCACAAGCTCTGTGACCTGATGGCGGAACTGGCCCCTAGCCTGCCCGCCGATCCCCGTTCGCTGATTACCTTTGTGAAAGACCGTCCGGGGCACGACCGCCGCTATGCCATCAACGCCACCAAAATCAGAACCGAACTGGGCTGGGAGCCTGCCGAAACGCTGGAAACCGGCCTCCGCAAGACGGTGCAGTGGTACCTGGACAACGCCGCTTGGTGGCAACCGCTGCTCTCGGCTGAATATCAGGATTATTATCAGCAGGTATACGCCTCGCGGCTGGCGCACGTCGGTTAATGCTAATGCTTTGAGCTACGGCGCTTTGCACGCAACTTGGAATGGTTTTGTAGTTGTTTGTGAATCGGCTTCTAGCGCTGTTTTTCAGCAAGCTGGGTCTGCTGATCTTGCTGCTGTTCTGGACAAGCGAGTTCGCCTTGCAGTTTTTGGTAGCTGGCGAGGCGTTTGGGATGGGCGTTTCGCGGGCGATCGCCCCTAGACTGCTGACCTTGCGACTCTGCTGCCTTGCGACTTTGTTGCCTTGCAACTCTATTGTCTTGCGACTTTGTTGCTTTACAACTCTGCCAATCTTGCGACTCTGTTGCAGCAGCACCTCAACTGCGCCAATTTCAACTGCGCCAATTGTCCGAGCCGCAACGCTAGCCGTAACTTGAACTAAAAATAGATAAGGATGCGCTGCGTATCGTGCAACACACCCTTATCTCAAGGCTATCAAACTTATTTTCGCTAAACTGTGTCTTAAAACTTTAAACTTTCTAGGTCGTTGATTGCCCTAAGTCGATCCCCCTAAATCCCCCTTAAAAAGGGGGGCTTCCGGAGCAGTTTTGCCCGGTTCCCCCCTTAGGAAGGGGGGATAGGGGGGATCAAAGGGTTTTAAAGCACGCTCTAGGACGCTCTGCATGGCCCCAAGGCAACACAAGCCCTCAGGAACCAGGCTTTCGTTCAAGACAGCTTAGCCAAATCCCAAGAAAACGGAGCAGGACTCTGGATGGAAAAGCCACCTCAAACCCTACCCCGACCCGGATATTGCGCTCTCGAAAGGAACGTCTGACTAAGATATAGCAAGGTCTCCGGGTCGGAATTGTGTTGTGAATCACGATCTGAGGGCGATCCTGAGGGCGATCGCAGCTCGTGTCGTGATTATGCAGTGCTAGTGCAGTCAGCAGACCGCCTGCCTAGCCAACTTTGACCTGGCTGGTGTCTACGTCTGTTGCACCATTCACGCCGCGAGCGATGGACACCGCACGGCTCAAGTAATCCTGGCTGGGCACTTCACCCTTTAGCACCACCTTGCTGCCCAACTGCGCTACCCACAGGCGCTCCAGATCGTCCAGTTGAGGATCTTCGTCGAAGGCCAGCGCCACACGCTTTGCCAGACCGCTCTCATCAAACGCGCCATCCAGCCCAACCTTTTCAGGGGGGATGCCTGCCTGAGCCGGTGCAGGAGCAGCGGAAGCGTTTGCAGGCTTCTTGCTGCCGGGGAATAGTCTACTTAGCCAACCCATAGTCTAGGCCTCTCAAAAATTTCAAAAGAGTTCAATTTCAAGTGAATTTACGGTTTCTGGGAATACCCCAGGTAGATTATGAAGTGAGTCCCCTGCTTTTGGGAGGGAAGCAAGGTTAATTTAATAATCCATGCCAGTGTCCATCAGGCTTTGCAATTTGAAGGGGGGTTCTTCAGTGTTCAAACAAGCTTGCTGAAACTGGAGAGTTTCTGATATACACGATTGATTTTGAAACTGAGATATTACGTTGTTTGAAGTTTTTCGAGGGTTTTCTGAATCTGGCAAAAGCGCTGCTGTAAACTAGTCTCGACTGCAAAAGGTTATGGTTCGGTCTGGTCAAGGGATTCAGCGTTTTGCGATCGCCCTGCCGCAGCCCGAACAGCATTACTCTGATATAACCCTGTCGCTAGATCGTTTGGAGCCTCTATATCCATGTCGCATTCAGTCAAAATTTACGACACCTGCATCGGCTGCACCCAGTGCGTCCGCGCCTGCCCGCTAGACGTTCTGGAAATGGTGCCCTGGGACGGGTGCAAAGCCGGACAAATTGCCTCCTCGCCCCGCACCGAAGATTGCGTCGGCTGCAAGCGCTGCGAAACGGCTTGCCCTACTGACTTCCTGAGCATTCGGGTCTATCTGGGTGCCGAAACCACCCGCAGCATGGGGCTGGCGTACTAGGTTCTATTGATTCCACTGATTCCACTAGGGTCTATCTCTGGATTCGGGTTGATTCGGATTTTGTCTAAGACTTGTTTAGGACTTGTCTAAGACCTGTCTAGAAGTCTAAAACCCGTCCAGAAACAGGTGGCAGGGGGCCTTGCGTCCGCTCCATCCGTTCTTGGATACGCATAGCAACCACCAGCAGGAGGGCGATCGCCTTCCTGTTTTTTATTGCCGATGGCTCGTAGGACGGCTCTTTAGGACAGCTCGTCGTGCGATCGCCGATCCAGCGATCGTGACCAAGGCTGCATTCCTGACGGCGCTTTCTCCTAAACTAGATGGAGCATTGCGAGCATGAGCAACCCTGAAACACGGTCAGACGAGCCAGGAGACCAGAAACCATGTGCGGAATTGTGGGCTATATCGGGACGCAGACAGCCAGCGGCATTCTTCTGGAAGGACTCCGCAAGCTGGAATATCGGGGTTATGACTCGGCAGGCATCGCCACCGTGTGGGAAGGGAAGCTGCATCGCGTGCGGGCAAAGGGGAAACTGTTTAACCTCCAGTCCAAGCTGGAGGGCGAAGAATTGCCGGGATTCGTCGGCATTGGGCACACCCGCTGGGCCACCCACGGCAAGCCCGAAGAACACAACGCCCATCCCCATTTCGACATGGCAGGGCAAGTGGCGGTGGTGCAAAACGGCATCATTGAGAACTACCGCGAACTGCGCGAAGAACTGCGGCAGCGTGGCTATGAGTTTGTCACCGAAACCGATACCGAAGTCATTCCTAACCTTGTTGCCGAGTGCCTGCAAACCATGCGGCAGAATGGCGAGGTAGACAGCCTCTATTCTCCGCTGACGGAGGCCGTGCGGCGCGTGGTGCAGCGGCTAGAGGGAGCGTTTGCCATCGTGGTGCTGGCGGCAGACTATGCCGATGAGATTGTGGTGGCGCGGCAGCAGGCTCCGCTGGTGCTGGGGTTTGGGCAGGGCGAGTTTTTCTGCGCGTCGGATGTGCCTGCGATTTTGCCCTATACCCATGCCGTCGTGCCGCTGGAAAATGGCGAAATGGCAACCCTGTCGCCGCTGGGGGTGGAGGTGTATACCTTTGCGGGCGATCGCCTCAAAAAGCACCCCCATCGCCTGGCCAGCACCTCCCTCACCACCGAAAAGCAGGGCTTCAAACACTTCATGCTCAAGGAAATCTATGAGCAGCCCAGCGTCGTGCGAACCTGTTTGGAATCCTATGTCAACAGCGAATGGACGACCGCCAGCAGCACTAATCCGATTAACCTCGGCTTGCCGGACGATCTCTATACTGACCTAGAGCAGATCCACATCGTCGCCTGCGGCACCAGTTGGCACGCCAGCCTCGTCGGCAAGCACCTGCTTGAGCAACTGGCGCAGGTTCCCAGCCAGGTTCACTACGCCTCAGAATTCCGCTATGCCTTGCCGCCGCTGACTCCCAATACGCTGCTGATCGGCGTGACCCAATCTGGCGAAACAGCCGATACGCTCTCTGCCATCCACAGCGAAAAAGACCGTCGCGCCAGCCTGTCGGCCGCCTACCAGCCGCGCCTGCTGGGCATTACCAACCGTTTGCAAAGCACCCTCACGCGCCTGGTCGATAGCGTCATCGATACCCACGCCGGAATTGAGATTGGGGTCGCCGCCACGAAAACCTTTATCGCCCAACTGATGGCGTTTTACTGCCTGTCGCTGGATCTGGCCTATCGCCGCCAGACGGTTTCCCCGACGCGACTGGAGGAGTTGCTCAAACAACTCTGGCAACTGCCTGCCCAGCTAGAGGCGCTGCTGGAAACCCAGGAAAAGCGAATCGAGGAACTGGCCCATGAGTTTGTGGAAACGCAGGACTTTATCTTTTTGGGGCGCGGCATTAATTTCCCCATCGCCCTGGAGGGAGCGCTAAAGCTGAAGGAGATCAGCTACATCCATGCAGAGGGCTATCCGGCTGGCGAGATGAAGCACGGCCCGATCGCCCTACTGGATGAAAAAGTGCCCGTGGTGGCGATCGCCATGCCTGGAACCGTTTACGAAAAAGTGCTGTCTAACGCGCAGGAAGCCAAAGCCCGCGATGCCCGACTGATCGGCGTGATGCCGCCCAGCGATCCGCACGCCGCCGAAGTGTTTAACGACCTGCTGCCTGTACCAGAAGTGGATGAACTGCTGTCGCCGCTGCTGACGGTGATTCCGCTGCAATTTCTCGCCTATCACATTGCCGCCCGCCGGGGGCTGGACGTAGACCAACCGCGCAACTTGGCCAAGTCGGTGACCGTGGAATAGTCACAGAAATCGTCACGGCTCAGATCATCGCATGGCAGCGGAGCGGCATTTCACGGCGACTTAACGGCGACTTAACGGCGACTCAGCAGCGACTCCTGCGTCTGCGTTTGCGCTAACTCAGCGGCGAATGGTCAGGCCTGTCTCGAATCCAGACGGGGCGCGATATTGCTCCGCAATGCTGGCGCAATTGCCCCCAAAATTCCGCCCAACCCGCTTCCCCAATCTCCCGCGCCGCGCCCGCATCCTGGTTTTGCAGCAGCACCGTAAACGCGCCCGCCCCCAGCCCATCCTGGGGAAACATGCGGTAGCAGGGCAATTCCGTCAGGGGCGACTGAAGCGCCGCCAGCGGGGGCACAGACACGGGCGCAAACTGGGGAAACCGTTCCACAAACCAGTCCATCACGCCCTCGTTTTCGGCGGGGGAATAGGCGCAGGTCATGTAGGCGAGATGCCCGCCGGGAGCCACCAGCCGCGCCGCGTTGGCCAAAATCCGCTTTTGCCGATTGGCGTTTTTGTTGATGGAAACCGGATGGAAGCAGCCCGGTGCGGTTTCGCCCTTGGCCAGGAGCGATTGCCCCGTGCAGGGCGCATCCACGATGACCAGATCCGCCGCCTGGGGCATTGCTTCTGCTAGCACCTGCGAATCCAGGCTGACGGCGGCCACCCGCTGCGGCGCAGTGTTTTCGGCGGGGGTAAAACATCGCCGCAGGTTCGACACCAGCGCCCCCATGCGCTTGCCGATGGTTTCGTTGCTCAGCAAGAGCGCGGGTTGCAGCGTTGTGCCCGCAAAGATGCCCTTGCCGCCGGGGGAAGCGCAGAGGTCGATGATGGTCTGGAGCGGCCTGCCCGCCTGCGCCTTCAGCAGCGCAATGGGGGAAATGGCGAACACCGACGAAAAATCCAGGCAGTAGAAATACCCCGCCTCGTGCCACGGATGAGCGCCCGGCCGCTCTCCCAGCGCCAGCCGATCGACGGGAGCGGGCTGCCAAGACACGGTGGGGGCGATCGCAAACGGCAAGGACTCCGGCCGCGGGCGACACCAGAGAATGCAGGGGTGAAACGGCTGCGGCCGCGTCAGCGCGGTGACAAAGCGTCCCTGCTCCAGCGGATCATCAAACAACTGGCGGCTGAGCTTGAGCAGAAGGTTTGAGGGCTTTTCCACGGTGTCGATTTTGGATTTCTGGGATTTTAGATTTTGGATTTTGGATTTTGGCTTAGGCATTTTCAGGGCTTCTGGCAATTTTATTTGCAGTTTTATTTGCAGGGGAACTTACAAGAGAACCGACAACCTGGATAACGTGCCCACCAAAATCCAAAATCCCCAATCCAAATTTTGAAACATCGGCCAGCCCTGACGGCGTGCCCACCAAAATCCAAAATCCGAAATCAACCATCGGGAGTCAGGGCGAGGTCGCAAAGGGCGGGCGGGTCCTCCGAAACCGTGGCGGGGAGGGCGCGGGCGAAGGCCAGGAGGCGATCGCCACATTCGGCCGCAGACAGCCCTGCTACCTCAATGGGATAGCGGGGGACGGAACGGCGCGTCAGGTCGTAGGTGTAGGTTTTGTCGTAGTAGGTGAGCAGCAGGTCGAAGGCTTCGGGGAGCCGCCGCGCTTGCAGGAGGGCGATCGCCTCCTGAGTTCGCAGCCCGCCCAAGCGCTTGCGGATGCGCTCGGTGGCGGCAACCAGGTCGTCGGTAGAAAAGCCGCCGTAGTCTCTGACCAAAATTTCTAGCCGCTCCGCCTGGGGACGCACCAGTTCCAGCACTGCCGCCCGATCCATCTGGCGAAACAGCGGCTCCGGCACGCGGCAGAGTCCGATGCGCTTGCTTTCGGCTTCGATCCACACGGGCCGCGTCGGGTCAAACCCCGCCCAGCGCACAGCGATTTCGTTTTCAAACTGCTCATTGGTGGGCTGGGGGGGTTGGCCCAACATGCCGAAGCTGCTGCCCCGGTGGTGGGCGATCGCCTCCAAATCCAGCACTTGTTCGCCGCGTTCCGCCAGCGCGTGCAGCACGGCAGTCTTGCCTGTGCCCGTCATGCCGCCCAGAATCCAGATTGGCCGCGTCCATGCGGGAACCGTCAGCGCCCACCGCCGAAAGGTTTTGTAGCCACCCACCAGCGTTGTTACAGACAGCCCCCCCATGCCCAGCACCCAGGCCACAGCTTCGCTCCGCATTCCGCCGCGCCAGCAGTGCAGCCGCACCCGGCCATTTCCAGCGAGCGATCGCGCCTGGGCGATAAACCCGGCAAACTTTGGCCCCGCCAGAGCAAAGCCCAGTTCCACAGCGGCATCCCGCCCCTGCTGTTTGTAGCAGGTTCCCACCTGCGCCCGCTCGTCGTCGGTAAACAGTGGAAAGCTGATTGCGCCGGGAATGTGTCCCTGGGCAAACTCGGCCGGGCTGCGGACATCGAGCAGCACTCCGGGCGCAGCTAGAAAATCGGATAGAGCAAGCGCTTGGGTCATGAATAGAGCTAAAAGGGAGCCAGAAGGAACCTAAAGAGGGCACAAAAAGAGTCGCAAAATCCAGAGAATACCTGGCATTTTGTCCAGATGCCTGCCATACTTCCAAACCGAATCGGAAGTGGTATCATGCCGAAGTTCTTAAGCAATTTTATCGGAGCTTTTATATGTCGTTTTCTCCTGAGGAAGGTGCGGCGATTCTCAAGGCGGTGACCATGAGCGGCATGGCAGTGGCGATCGCCGACATGGGCATTGTCTCTACAGCGATCGAAGCAGCGGCTCTGGCAAAGGAAGTCGTGGGTGCAGCCGCCAAGTACCCGACGAACTCGATCATCCAGGGGGTGTTTACTGAAGAAGCTCTGAAGACCTTCAAGCCTGAAACGCCTAAGGACGTAACGCCCGACAATGCGGTAGACATGGCGATCGCCGCGGTAAACGACGCTCTGACGACACTGGAATCCAAAGCCACCCCTGCCGAAATCGCTGAGTATAAACAGTTTATCTACAGCGCCGCAACCCATGTGGCCGAGGCCGCTGGCAGCGGTCTGTTTGGCTCTGGCGCAAACAAGATCAGTCCTGAGGAAGCCGCAACGCTAGCCAAGCTCAAAACGGCGCTAGCTATCTAAACTGACGGTTGATATCGGTTCTTGGTTTTAGATTTGCAATTTTGGATTTGCGATTTTGGGCTGCTAATTGGACTGCTAATCTGTATAGGACTTGCAGCAGTTTCATTCAGAGCGCTATTGGGAGGAGTTGAGACTAGATTAGCTCAGTTGGATGCGCGTGAATGCACGAGATAGCTAACCTTTCAAATTTCAAATCAACCCTAAGCCATGCGCTTTTGTTTTCATTGAACGGTGCGTGGCTTTTTTTAGAGGCTGTTTGAAAAGTCCTACTGTTTGTAGCAAAGCGTGCAAGATCCCCCTAAATCCCCCTTAAAAAGGGGGACTTTAAGGCGGTTTCCCCCTTTTTAAGGGGGGCTAAGGGGGGATCTCTGAGTGCTTAGCATTACAAACGCTACCTTTTCAAACACCCTCTTAATTTGTCAGTTCAGAAAACTAAATCAGTCAACCAAAATCGCTAAGCCAAAATCGCCAATCTAAAATCCAAATCAACATCAGGCGGGCAGCGTAAAGTAAAAGACCGAACCAACTCCGGGCTGAGATTCGACCCAAATTCGCCCGCGATGCAGTTCTACAATTTTTCGACAAATAGCCAGCCCTAGCCCCGTTCCGGGATAGTTTTCAGCAGTATGCAGTCGTTGAAAAATTTCAAAAATCGACTTTAGATGGGACGCTTCAATGCCAATGCCGTTGTCGTGTATTGCAAATAGCCAGTCTGTTTCACGCTGGGTTGCAGTGACCAAAACCTGGGGCGATCGCCCTTCAGGCACAAACTTAATGGCATTCCCAATCAAATTTTGAAAAACCTGGACAAGCTGCACCTGGTTTGCCTGAACGACTGGAAGATTTTCATAGGTAATGCTGGCATTTTTTTCGGCAATGCTCGTTTCCAGATTTTCCAGAACGATGTCTAAAATCACTGTACAGTCAGTCGTATCTAGCTCATGTTCCTGATGCCCCAACTGGGCATAGCTCAGCAAGCCCTGAATCAACTGCTGCGATCGCCTGCCAGATTCCAAAATTCCCGCCAGATGCTCGACGGACGTTTTATCTAGATGAGTTTCATGCTTCATCATCAGCAGTTTGGCAAAGCCCATCATCGTTTGCAGGGGTTGCTGCAAATCGTGAGAAACCGCATAGGCAAACTGCTCTAGCTCCCGGTTGGAATGCAGCAACTCCTCATTGCGCTGAATGAGCTGATGCTGGAGTTTTTGTAGGCGCATCTGTGTTTCAACGCGGGCTATCACCTCTGCTTCTTGAAAAGGTTTTGTGATGTAGTCTACACCACCCGCATCAAACGCTTTCACCTTATCCATGACATCACTCAGTGCGCTAATAAAAATCACTGGGATACGGCTGGTTCTTGGATTGTCTTTTAGGATCTGGCAAACGGCGTAGCCATCCATTTCTGGCATTCGCACATCCAGCAAAATGATGCTAGGCAGGCTGGCTTGAATAGAGGCGATCGCACTTTGTCCACTCAGCGCCTTGCGGACTTTGTATCCTTGTTTTGTCAGGATTGCCGACAGCACCCGCAGGTTATCCGGCATATCATCGATAATTAAAATATCACCCATTTTTGACAGAGAATCTGTAGAGACGTTGGCTGGGCTATCGACCTTGGATCTGCCCGACCAATCAGCATGTTTATCTATAGATTCACGTCTCATTTCTAAAATTTTCAACACTTTTTAGTACGTCAATTTCGGAACACTTTGTCTTGCTGATGCATCGCAGCGGAGCTAGTATAAAGCAGTCTTTAATTAATGATTTGCTCTATCAGGGGCGATCGCTCCCTCAGCCGATTTCATCTCCCGTCCATTATCTAAGCATTCTGCTGAGATTCAGGGTTCAGGTCGAGCAGTTTGGCGGGTGTATCCCACTTTTGCAACCCTCACCCTAATCCCTCTCCCAAAGCGGGAGAGGGACTTCCAATCCGGCTTCCCTTCTCTCAACAACGGAGAAGGGGCTGGGGGATGAGGGCAAACTTGCAGAACTGGGATGTGCCCAGTTTGGTGGAGCGCTCTTTAGCTTCAGGACTTTCATAATGAAAAAGGCAATTACGATAGAGACAGATCAATCCAATCAATCGAATCAATCCAGTCAATCCAACAAAATAGCCCTAGTGAGCTAAGTATATCCAGTTCTTAAAATTTGCTGTCTCCCTGCTTTGGGAAAGCCCTTAGCAGATTTTGGAAATTTGATCTGGGCTAGCCCAATAAGTTGCCTCTGGTTAGAAAAGCTTGCTTCTCTTGCTTCTATGCATTGCCGCTGTTGGAAAACTTGAAAAACAGAGAAAGCAGGGTTAAAAGTCAGCATCAGGACGCTTAATTTCTGCTTTAAAAGATAAACCTTTACAGCCTTAAACTTGCGACATTGAGTAACGAGTTCAAACCCCTGGAACCTGGCAGAAGCGTTTAAAGTTCTGCCGTAAATTCTGCCGTAAGTTCTGCCGTAAATATAGTGCTTGGCGTGCATAAAAAGAGATTTCAGCAGGAATTGAGCGCTTGGAATTTCATGATTTAGAAAAAAGTGACAATTTGCCAGTAATTCTCCTGTTTTGGGGAGTGACTGGGTTTAGAGTACCCATTCTGTGCGAAATTTAGCAGGTCAGAAGTAAGGCTTTTGGTGGGTTGAACCGATGTCTATCCCAGCAGTTTGCGGGAATTTACGGAAATTCACTGGCGAAAGGTTCAGACCCAGACGCATTACTAGAACTCACTTCAACAAAAAGCTTCTTCAGAGATTAATTGCGCGTTTTCAGGATTAAAGCTTTGATTAACTTGGTGCTGGGTACTCCTACTTAGGGAATTCTGGGTGAATCCAGGACAAGTCTCACTACATATTAAGTATTTATGCTTAAAATATGCCCGTTTTTAGCATTTGCTTAGGGTTCTTTGTCCAATTGGGCGAGCAAGGCGGGGAGCAAACTCTCAAGACTACGACAACTCAGACTTATGCGGCTCCTGCTGGTAGAAGATGACGAACTCTTTGTCCATGCGCTGTCAACCTATTTGGTGGCGCAGCGCTACGCAGTGGATGTAGCGACCGATGGAGAGTCGGGCTGGAGCTACATCCAGGCAACCACTTACGATCTGGTGGTGCTGGATGTCAACTTACCAAAGCTCAACGGGTTTCAGCTTTGCCAGCGGATTCGGCAGGCGGGCTATCATCAGCCGATTTTGCTGCTGACGGCCAAGGATGACAGCGCGGACAAGGTGACTGGGCTAGATGCAGGAGCAGACGATTACGTCGTGAAGCCCTGCACTGTTGAGGAACTCTCTGCCCGTATCCGGGCGCTGTTGCGCCGACAGCAACTTCCTGCTGCGCCTGTGCTGGAGTGGAGCGGGCTGCGACTAGATCCTGGCGCTTGCAATGTGACCTATGGGGGGCGAGAGGTGTTGCTGACCTCTAAGGAATACAGTCTGCTGGAACTATTTTTGCGCTATCCCCAGCGTGTGTTTAGCAGTAGCAGCATTTTGGAGCGACTGTGGGCGTTTGAAGAATCGCCCGGCGAAGAGGCTGTGAGAGCGCTGATGAAGCGGCTGCGCCAAAAGTTGCGGGCGGCGGGCACTCCAGACCTGATCGAAACGCTGTATGGCCAGGGCTATCGCCTAAAACCCCTGGAAGAAGATTCAGCGGGCGATCGCCCTGCTCTAGCTTCTGCATCCGACCTCGATCCTGCTCCCACCCCTGCGCCTGATCCCAACTCTAATCGCCGCGATCCCCGTGAAGCTGCCCTGGAAGCCTGGGAACAGTTTCGAGAACCAATGCTGGAGCAACTGACTTATCTCGATCAGGCTGTGGCAATGCTCCAGCGTGAATCTTTTTCTCCGGCGATGCGTGATCTGGCTGAGCAAGCTGCTCATAAATTGGCGGGGGCGCTGGGTATGTTTGGGTTTCCGCAGGGTTCTCGTCTGGCGCGAGCCATCGAACAACACCTACAGGCAACGGATGCGCCGATCGCAGCGGCTCCCCTCTCGTCGCTGGTTGCCCAGCTACAGGAGGAATTGTCGTCTCCGCCTCAGTTGTCTGGTTTTTCAGCGGGGCTTTCTCCATCTGCA
Source organism: Thermoleptolyngbya oregonensis NK1-22 (assembly GCF_032705245.1). Classification (GTDB taxonomy): domain Bacteria; phylum Cyanobacteriota; class Cyanobacteriia; order Elainellales; family Elainellaceae; genus Thermoleptolyngbya; species Thermoleptolyngbya sichuanensis. The sequence goes on along the minus strand of NZ_CP053540.1, from coordinate 2,603,745 downwards.
TTGTCTGATAGCCAATCGCCTCTGGCGCTGCTGATCATGCATGAAACAAAAGCCTTTGTGGCCCAAGTGCAGACGGAGGGTGCGTCGTGCGACATCGAGGCAGAGGGGGTGACTTCGGTCGCGGCGGCCAGGGCGGCGATCGCCCGTCGGGTGCCCGATGCAGTGCTGCTCAGCCTCACCCTTGTCAACGCCCTGCCTGGGGGCTTAGCGCTATTGCAAGACCTGACGGCTCAGTTTCCGACCTTGCCAATTCTGGTGATTGCCAATAGCGATAATCTGGGCGATCGCCTGGAGTTGCTTTGCCGCAGCCGCTGCCAGTTTGTGCCCAAAGACGTTCCGCTGGGAACTCTATTAATGACCGTGCGCGATGTGGTGGAGTCTCATCAACTGGCAGGAATGCGAATATTAGTGGTGGATGATGACCCAATAGTGCTGACGGCCCTGCGGCAAATGCTCTCGCCCTGGCAGGTTCACCTGTTTACCCTGGAAGACTCTAGCCAGTTTTGGGAAACCCTAAGCGCGATCGCGCCGGACTTGCTAATTTTGGATGTTGAGATGCCGCAGATGAATGGAGTGCAGATTTGCCAGATTGTGCGGAGCGATCATACCTGGAATCGTTTACCCATCATCTTCCTGACCGGGCATCAGGACATGGCAACCGTGCAACAGCTTTTAAGCGTCGGTGCAGATGATTGCCTCACCAAGCCCTTTAGCGAATCTGAACTACTCTTTCGTCTATGCAATCGCTTAAGCCGGACGCGCCTTTCCCCAAATCAGTTGCGACTGCGCCTGAGCAATAAATCAGCGTAAACTCCCAAATGGGACGTTGAGATAGGACATTGAGATAGGACGTTGAAAACAACACAGCATTTTTTTGCCTGGTGATGTTTATGGCAGCTCGACAGGTATTGCTCATTGATGATGAAGCAGCAATTCGCACGATTGCAAAAGCCAGCCTGCAATTTACACGAGACTGGAATGTGCTGACGGCAGCCTCTGGCGAAGAAGGGATGGCGATCGCCCAATCCCATCAGCCAGACGCAATTTTACTGGATGTTAAAATGCCAAAAGTTGACGGACTCGCCACGCTCAAAGCCCTCAAGGAAAATACCGCCACTCAGCAAATTCCGGTGATCCTTCTTACAGCTACCGTTAAAGTGGTGGCTCAACAGCAGTACGCCCAACTCGGCGCAAAGGCGGTCATTATCAAGCCCTTCGATCCGGCAACTTTGGCCAGCCAAATTGAGGTCGCCCTCAACTGGAATGCACCCTAAATACTTTGTAAATTAAGTTTTTTGGACTCAAGCGAGTGAGTAGTAGACTGTTCACAGTCCTATTGTTAGCTGAGTAGAGATGAAAAAGTGCCAAGTCGAACTGCGTCCAACCGACCGCGATTACCTAGAGAATTTGTTGCGTAAGGGTCAACTGGGAGCCCGGCAGTTTAAGCGGGCGACTGGTTTACTGGAACTTGACCGAGGCAAACCCGTAAGTGCCGTTGCGACGACCTTAAGTGTCTCAGAGACGACGGTGCGAGCATGGCGCGAGCGCTATGAACAGGAAGGATTGCAGATGCTGCATGACAAGCCCCGCTCGGGTCGCCCAATCGAGTTTGATGGTGAGCAACGAGCCAAGATTACGGCCTTAGCTTGTAGTGAAGCCCCGGTCGGTCATGACCGCTGGGACTTGCGTCTGCTGGCGGATAAGGCGGTTGAACTGAACTATTGCCAGAGCATTTCACATACGCAAGTCGCGAAGATTCTCAAAAAAACGAGTTGAAGCCTCACCTCAAGCAGACGTGGTGTCTGGGTCAATTGGATAGCCGCTTTATTGCTCAAATGGAACAGATCCTTTGGTTGTACGCCCAACCTTATGACCCTGCCTACCCGGTGGTCTGCTTCGATGAGCGTCCCTGTTTTCTCATCGGTGAGGTTGTTGCCCCGTTGCTGATGCGAGCGGGTCATGTCTACAAAGAACACTACAGCTATGAAAAAAATGGCTCTTGTGCCTTGTTAGCGGCAATTGAACCCTTAACGGGAAACCGTCTAGCTCAGGTGTACCCGCAACGCACCAAACGAGAATACACCTTGTTCTGCCAAGCGCTGGCGACTCAGTACCCCCAGGCCTGTAAAATTCGCCTGATACAAGACAATCTCAACACCCACAATGCCAGTTCCTTCTATGAAAATTTACCTGCGGCCGAGGCGTTCGCTTTAGCTCAACGGTTTGAGTTTTACTACACACCGAAATCCGCGAGTTGGCTCAACATGATTGAGATTGAGTTGTCGGCGTTGGCACGCGGTTGCTTGCATCAACGCATTCCTACGATAGAAGAATTAAAACGGCAAGTTTTAGCGTTGGTTGCAGAACGTCATGAGCAACATATCAAAATCGACTGGCAGTTTTCGATTGAAACTGCCAGGAGCAAACTTAGTCGTCACTACGACAACATTCGACCTGAACCAGTGGGAGTAAAACCGTCAGATACTTAATTTACAGAGTACTAAATTGGAAAAACTGAGTTTATACGGGAATCTCAATTACCCACTCAGTGCCCTGACCCGGCTGAGAACGGCAGTACAATTGTCCGCCATGCTTTTCGACCACAATTTGATGGCTGATAGAAAGCCCCAATCCCGTTCCTTTACCCGATGGTTTGGTTGTAAAAAACGGATCAAATAACCGCTGCTGCACCTCTGCCTCTATTCCGTTGCCGTTATCGGCAATGCTGATCTGTACCTGCTGATTGGGCAAGACCTGGGTCTGAATCCGAATCATCGGAGAATGCTGAATTGTTGGGGCCTGCTGAGATGCCGTTTTGGGGACAGATTGCAGCTTTTCCTCCAGTGCATCAATGGCATTACTCAGCAAATTCATAAACACCTGATTTAGCTGCCCGCCATAGCAATTGACTAGCGGCAGATTCCCATAATCCTTCGTAATTTGAATTTTAGAATTGGGGGCGATCGCCTTTAATCGATGCTGCAATATAGCAAGCGTACTGTCGATTCCTTCATGCAAATCAACAGGTTTCTTCTCAACCTCATTCACGCGCAAAAAGATTCTCAAAGAAGACATAATATCTCGGATTCGCTCAATCCCTAGCCGCATAGAGCTAAGCATCTTAGGCAAATCCTGATAGAGATAATCCAAATCAATTACGTCCTGATGAGACAGAATGACTTCTGGCGGATCAGGAAACTGCTGTTGATACAGGCTGACATGGTCAAACAAATGCTTAACATAGTCTTCTGCATAGTGCAGATTGCCCGAAATGAACCCAACCGGGTTGTTCACCTCATGCGCCACATGAGCCACGAGCTGTCCCAGGCTCGATACCTTTTGTAACTGCACATTTTGCTCGTGCAATTGTGCGGTCAGCTTTTTCAAGCGTAGATGCAAGTTAATCCGCATCAGCATCTCTTCATACTGAATTGGCTTTGTCAGGTAATCAACAGCACCCAAGCTAAATCCTTTGACCTTATTGTTCGTATCTGACAACGCAGTCATGAAGATCACGGGGATGTCTTTTGTCTTCTCTCCCAGCTTCAAGCGGCGACAGGTTTCAAACCCATCAATACCAGGCATCATCACATCCAGCAAAATCAAATCCGGCAAGGCATACTCAGCCTTTTTAAGAGCACTCTCCCCACTTTGGGCAATCAGCACCCGAAAGCCCAAATCGCTCAAAAAATCAGATAAAACACCCAGGTTTGCTGGCGTGTCGTCCACGATCAGAAGGGTGTCAGACCCCTCAGCCTCTTGTGTCGAAGGGACACTCAAACTCTCTTTTTCCATTAGTTCACGGTCTGATATTGTTGAATGAACAAAAGAATTTTTTCTTCTTCAAATTGCTGAGCTAAATGCTGCAAATGTTTGGAAAAAGGTACAAGATCAGCACTAGTTTTCTCCAACCTAGAAACTTGAGACTGAATCCCCTTCAAGTCCCCTTGCATCGCCAAATCTAGCAGAAGTTCTAGCTCGCCCTGTGGTGGCGGAACGATGAGTTCCTCGGATGCCTCAGACTTAGATGAAAACAAAGACTCGGACGGAGTTTTTTCTGACGAATGCTCGTATGTCCACTCCAATTTCAGAAGCACTTGCAGCCGTTCTAGAAGCTCATGCTCACGAATCGGCTTGGGCAGAAACGCATCACATCCGACCCCCAAACTTTGCTGCTGATCGTTCTCAAACACACTGGCTGAGGTCGCAATAATAGGCGTGTCTTTGAAATCGGGTCTTTGGCGGATCTGACGGGTCAGTTCAAAGCCATCCATCACAGGCATTGCCAAATCCGTCATGATCAGATCAGGCTTAAAGCCCTGGATTTTTTCTAGAGCCTCCTGTCCATTTTGGGCTTCGACAACCTCAAATCCGATAGGCGACAATAGACCAATCAAGATGTAGCGATTTTCCAGCCGATCATCTACGACGAGAACCCGCTTACGCTCTCCGGAGTAGCCCCGAATCAACGCTTGATTGGGTTTGCGAATCTCAATCGCTTCCGAAGACTCCTGTAAATCCAAATCAAACCAAAATGTGCTGCCCTCTCCCAACTTGCTCTCGACTCGCATCTGGCTTCCCATCAGCGCCAGCCAACTCTGGCTAATAGTCAAGCCCAGCCCGGTTCCCTCAGTTCGTTGCTGGAGGCTACCGGTTTGCTGAAACGGCAAAAAGATCGCGTCTAGCTGGTCGGGCGCAATACCTACACCTGTGTCTTTAACCTCAAAGCGAACCTTATCAGCCTGGGGATGAATCCTAAGCGTCACCCCACCAGTTTCCGTAAACTTAATCGCATTGCTAAGCAAGTTGATCAGCACCTGGCGCAGACGTTTTTCATCTGCCCAAACCAGGGTAGGCAGGGACTCAGAAGATTCGCAAGTAAACGAGATCCCTTTCTGATCGGCACGCACCCGACAGATTTCACTCACGCCTTCTATAAAAGAAGCGAGCGGGAAACTGCTAGGATTTAGCTCCATCTTCCGCGCCTCGATCTTTGCCAAATCAAGCACGTCATTGATCAGCGTTAGCAGATGCTCTCCGCAGTGCTGAATGACATTCAATCCCTGTTTTTGGGTCTCGGTTATCACTCGATCTTTTTTAAGGATCTGAACATATCCCAAAATGCCATTCAGAGGCGTTCTAAGTTCATGGCTCATGTTTGCCAGGAACTCGCTTTTGGCACGATTTGCCTCTCTTGCCTTTTCTTCTGCAACCCGTAGCTCCTGCTCGATGCGCTTGCGTTCAAGAATCTCATCTGAAAGCGCTAGGTTAGCAGCTTCTAGCTGGGCTGGGCTGGGCAGTGCAAGAGCCTTTGGGATGAGCGGCACCAGCCCAATCGCAGTGTAGACCGAGATTAGTGCTGTGATCGCCTTGAGGATTCCGGCTGCCCAATAATTGGGGTTCCAGAGCGTCCAAATCTCCATGAGATGCCCAGTTCCACAGGCAATAATGAAGGCTCCAAACAGCAAGAAAATCCAGTCAAAGGGCAAATCTTTTCGTCGAGAGACAAAGTAAATTAACAAAATTGGGATTGAATAGTAGGAAAGGGCGATCGCCCCATCAGCCAGAACATGCAGCCAGACAAGTTCAGGCTTCCAAAGATAACAATGCCCGTGGGGAATAAATCCATTCGTACTGCCTAAAACGCCGCCTAAGGCAAATAACATAAGCTCATTCAAACTTTAAGAATTACACAGTGTGCGTCAAAGTGCGAGTCAACTAAATACTCTACTAGCGTGGCGAAGATAGCTCTTTCAGAACGTCGCACAGCCTTCTGACTTCGCTTCTCCACAAAGTTTTCCCACCTTAACCTCAAGTCCTCAAAATCTTCAGATCACGAACCCCAACCCATTAATTTTTGGAGGCGGCAAAAATAGGTCGGGCAAGGCTCCAAAGACAGAACTGTAGAGAGAACTATAAGAAAACTCAGGGACTTATAGCTTCAAGTGTAAAAAACGATTGTGACAATCCCGTGACATGGTATTTCTAGGGCAAAAAGATATAGATGGATTACCTATGGATTACCTATGAATTACATAGAACTCGTGCAGAATTCATGCAGAATTCGTGGATTTTTTGAGATGTCACGCGAATGTCACATTTTGTATCTACTATGAATTGCAGTGAATGCATCCATTCATCAAAGCCGTTTTTTTTGAGTATAGGTAACTCAGTCTCGCACTGTTTACGGGTAGTTTCACTTTTCATCCAGTCTTGATCACAATACGGATCGTCTCAGAAGAGGAAAGAATGCTGTTTCCATCCGTTATAGATGAGGGGCTAGTCCATCTATTTAAGTATTGGGATCAAGGTGTTCTTCAGGGAATGCGAATTGGTGGTGAGCTATATACGCTACTCAAGTCTTATCCTGCTGAAGAACGTTTGAAGGCTTATTCAGATGCTCAGGAGCAGATTGAGGCAGGAGAGTCCGTGTGCATTACAGCCTCAAAAAGCCGCTATTCGGTGTGGCTTAAGCTGCGATCGCCCGAACTGGTTGGTCTTTTGAGTGCGGCCTTACTTGTCAGATGATTAGATGATTAAGTGAGAGAGTTTGAGTTTCGGATGCAGGTCGCTGAAATCGGAAGGTCACACTAGATTCACACTAGATCCAGTAAAACGTTTGTTAGGGTGTCTGCTATGGGCTACTTAAATGACAGTGTTCCGGCTTCCTACGCATTGGAACATCGAGCATTTGAAGGGCAGGATCTTGAGCAGCAGTTTCCCGATGATTTGGATATCTTCACTCTCTCTTCGGAACCTGAGAGTTTCACTACATTTATCAGCCATGAGCTGCGAACGCCGCTGACTGCAATTCTGGGTGTCTTACGCCTGCTGCATAGCGGGCACTTTGGGACTTTATCAGCAGAATGTGAATCTTTTCTGAGTCTGGCAATTGTTAGCGCTAATCGGCTAGAGCGACTGGCAAAAATAATTGAGCATGAAAACGTCTCTCCGGTTACGCTACTGTCGGATCTGGAAATGAGGTATTTTCATTTAGAAAATGACCTTTATTTGGCAATCGATCGTCAGGAATTTCAGACGTTTTATCAGCCGATCTTCTGTGTAGAGTCGGATCGAATTATTGGATTTGAGGCACTAACTCGATGGCTGCATCCACAGAAAGGCTGGATTCCTCCATCTGTGTTTATTCCACTCGCCGAAAAAGTAGGCTTGATTCACCAACTGGGGCTATGGAGCCTTGAGCAGTCTTGCCATCAGCTTGGCCAATGGCAGCAACAGCTTCCTTCGGCACTGCCGCTATTTATGAGCGTTAATCTCTCTGCAATTCAACTCCTACAGCCAAGCTTTATTGAAGCTGTTCAAGAAATTCTTCGAGATACTAAAATTGCGCCTGGAAGCTTGAAGTTAGAGATTACAGAAACTTCTCTAATTCAAAACTATGACATAGCGATCGCCACCCTGTCTAAGCTCAAGTCGCTTGGCGTGCAGTTGTATGTCGATGATTTTGGAACAGGTTATTCTTCATTGGGGCGTTTGCAAAATTTGCCAGTCGATGCTTTAAAGCTTGACCGATGCTTCGTAGCAGGCAAACAGTGGCATATCAGCAAAGCAATTTTGTTTTTGGCATCAAAGCTGGGGCTGGATGCGATCGCAGAGGGAGTCGAGACGATCGAGGAGGTCGAATTTTTAAAGGCAATGGGTTACAGAAAAATGCAGGGATACTTCTTCTCTAGGCCCGTAGATGGTGAAGCAGCAAGTGCATTAATCTCAACCTCACTTGATCGAGAAATCACACTGTCAAGATGTTCAGATCCCTGTTGATTGATAGTCCATTTATTCCGCATGGGCACTGCTATCTCTGGAAGCCGGAACTCATTGGATTACACCTTATTTCGGATTCCCTAATTGCGATCGCCTACTACTCTATTGCTTGTATTCTCATTTATTTTGTCTATCGACGACGAGACCTCCCCTATCCTTGGGTCTTTCTTCTGTTTAGCGCTTTTATTGTTGCTTGCGGGACTACTCATGTGATGGAAGTATGGACGCTTTGGCATCCAACTTATTGGCTTTCAGGTATTATTAAAGCTCTCACCTCAGGGATCTCTGTGTTTACTGCAATCCGGCTCGTGCCCCTTGTTCCTCAGGCCTTAGAAATTCCTAGCCCTGCACAGCTAGAGATGGCTAATCAGGAGCTAGAGCGAGAGATTCTGGAGCGCTTACGAATTGAAGAAATGATGCGTCAGCAAGCTGAGCGAGAACAGCTTCTGGGACGCATTACCCAACACATCCGCCAATCCCTCGATTTATACGAGATTTTGAACACAACTGTAGAAGAAGTCCGTCGATTTCTCCGGACTGATCGGGTTGTGGTTTATCAGTTTACTCCGGATTGGAATGGTAATATTATTGCCGAGTCTGTCAGCGCTGCAAGCTTTTCTATTCTAGGGCAAACCATCCATGATCCCTGCTTTGAGTCTCTCTGGCAGGAACCTTATCAACAAGGACGAGTTAGCGCGATCGCGGATGTGTATACTGCGAATATTCAGCCCTGTCATCGAGACCTGCTAACCAGTCTTCAGGTGCGGGCAAATCTGGCTTTACCAGTTTTATACGGAGAGTCTTTGTGGGGATTATTAATTGCCCACCATTGTTCAGGATCACGCCATTGGGAATCTTGGGAAGTTGATTTGTTGCGGCAGTTACTCATTCCGCTCAATATCGCAATTCAACAAGCCCAGCTTCACCAGCAAATTCAATTGCTGAATTCAAATCTGGAGCAGCAGGTTGAGAACCAAACCAATGAGTTGCGACGAGCGCTCGAATTTGAGTCGCTTTTGAAGCGCATTACAGATAAGGTTCGAGATAGCCTGGACGAGGGACAAATCCTGCAAACGGCCGTTGAGGAACTGGCGCTAGGGCTGGAGGTTGAATGTTGCGATGTTAGAATCTACAACGCTGACCGAACTGCGTGTACTATTCGCAGTGAGTATACGACCCAGTTGCCAAGCTGTCTAGGGCATAATTTTTCGATTTCGGAACCTCCCGCTCGTGATATTCATGAGCAGATTCTTCAGGGAATAACCAGTCAGTTTTGTTTTACCAATGGTGACTTGTTTCGCATTGGGCAGGCTGAGTTTTCGGCGATGACTTGTCCGCTGATGGATGATGAGGGCGTATTGGGAAGCCTGTGGTTATTCAAACCCAAACAGCAGGACTTTAACGAACTGGAATTGCGAGTCGCACAACAGGTTGCCAATCAGTGCGCGATCGCCGTTCGACAGGCCCGCCTGTATCAAACTGCTCAACAGCAAGTTATAGAGTTAGAGCGCCTGAACCGCTTAAAAGATGATTTCTTGAGTACTGTCTCTCACGAGTTGAGAACGCCCATGTCTAGCATTAAGCTAGCGATTCAAATGCTTGAGATTCAGCTCAGACCGCTCAATCTTATTGATACGCCTTCTAGCCCAGTGAGCCGCTATTTCCAAATTCTTCAAAATGAATCTCAGCGAGAAATTAATTTAATCAACGATCTCCTGGATTTGGCTCGTATCGATGCAGATGTGGAGCCGCTCGCGCTGACGACGATTGATCTGCGTGAGTGGTTACCCCATCTTGCAGAGCCGTTTGAACTGCAAGCCCGTAGCCAGCAGCAGCTTCTTCAACTAGCTATTTCTGAAGCCTTACCTGCATTCACAACAGATCTTGCTTATCTATCCCGAATTCTGAGTGAACTGCTTCACAATGCCTGCAAATATACCCCTGCTGAAGGGATCATTACACTTTCAGCCTGGGCAGAAGCGGGCTACTTAAAATTGGTGGTTACTAACACGGGCATCGAGATTCCTGAAAGCGAGCTAGAGCGCATCTTTGATAAGTTCTATCGTGTGCCCAGCCTTGACCCCTGGAGACATGGAGGCACTGGGCTAGGATTGGCTTTAGCAAAAAAGCTTGTAGAGCGGCTTGGAGGAATTATTCGAGCCGAGAGCGCTAACAATCAGGTTGAATTTATCGTCGAGTTTCCAATGGACTGGTTGAACTTTGGCCCAACTGTAACGGTTTAAGGGCAGCCTATTGCTTTGCCCTGGGAAAGAACCAAGGAAAGAACCAAGGGTGGAATTTGTGATTGCATACCTACCAAACCCGCATCTGCCTAATCGCCTTGCTATTAGCCGCCATAGATCGATTGCAATAGCCCCGATTTAGCCGACTTTCCCAAAATCTTTTGCTGCAATCTGTTCAACTGCCAGGGATAGAGCGATCGCCCCTTCTCAAATGCCCCCAAACTCAATTGCCCCACCTGCGCTAGCAGACTCGCAGCAGCAGCAGAGTCACGCTGCATCCAAGCTGCCACTGGATGCTCCCAGGTTTGCAGAAACTCCGTAACCTGATAGCGGGCATCCGCTGCGGCTTCGTCGTCGGGGTTGCCTGCTGAGACGTAGAGATCCGCAGCGGCGGGTTCCAGCGGCATCTTCAGCGCGGATTCTCGAATGGCTTGCCAAGTGGGCGCAAGGAGCATCGCCAAAATATGTAGGGCGTTGGGCGTTTTGAACTCCTCTGGATCGAGCGAAAGGTCGCCAAGCTGCGTGTCGCCTGTCTGCTCTAGCCAGTATTCACCCAGCGCCGTGATAAACGGCTCGACGACTTCCCGCAGCACGACTGCACAGAGCGATCGCCCAACGGCTGCATAATCAGCAGCAGCAGCATCGGTAGCAGCAGCATCGGCATAACCCACTGCGGCAGCGTCCGTTTCTCCCCCAGACTCGCCCATCAGCCGTTGAGCCGTTTGTAAGTCCTGCTGGCTTTGGGCATTGAGGCAACACCAGACTTTCTTGCCAAGGTGCGCTTTTATGTTTTTGGGAAATGCAGGTTTGGGGAAAGCAGGTTTCGGAAAGGCTGGGGCGCTGGGCGTTGGGCTTGCAGAACCCGCCTGCTGATTCGGTAAGGCAGATTCCAACGCAAATTCCGCCGAGACAGCATCCTGCATGGTGTCGATTTGGGCTTGCGGTTGCGGGATGGTGGCTGGTCGGCGCGGTTGATTTTCAGCGCGATCCGGTTCGGCCTCGGTCTGGGAGCGCGGAGTCTGCGGCTGTTGGGCAGAGAGACGGTCTAGCTGCTGCTGCAAATGGGCAAGCTGCTGGGTGAGCGCGTGGATGTGCTGGTCTTTTTCAGCTAGGAGTCGATCTTTTTTTTTAAGCAGATCGGTCTTTTCCGCGATTTCCAGCGCGTTGAGGGCGGCGCGAATCAGGTTGAAATAGTGCGGCTGGGAGACATCCACAGGTTGAGCCTCGGCACGGCTCTTGCCCAAAAATCCCCAGGTTTCTCTGGGGCGAGTGGCCAAAAGCTGCCCGTCGGGGTTGTAGATGTGCAGTTCGCGCTGACCCTCGACGGTGGTGATGTGGCAGGTATAGGTGCGGTTGTTGAAGGGGAAGGGGAGTCCGGGCAGGGAAACGGGGGAGGGGGAGCTTTGGGGAGATGAATCGCTGGCGGGTTCGGGCGGGTCGGGCGGGGGGTCGGGCAGATCGGGGATAGGAACACCACCGGGGAGGCGGATGCCGATGAGTTCGAGTTCCACGTTCATCTGACCGTTCCACTCGTTGAGGCGGAGGCGATAGGCGATGTCGATGGGGCTGGGCAGGGGGCAATATTCACCCCAGCGCCAGGCGATCGCCTTCATGCCAGACTCTTCTTCGTCCTGAGCCACGACGACCCGCAGATGAGAGCGGTCTTTGCCAATCACCTGCTGTTCCACGATACGGACGTTGGGAGTCCAAAACACCGGGTCGGGGTTGCCAATGCCGCAGGGGTGGAGTTGGTCGATCTGCTGATACAGGTCGAGGGTGAGGTCGCGCAGGTTGGCCTGGGCATCGACTTCGATCAGCGGGCGCAGGTGCTGGGGTTGCAGGTGCATGTTGGCGAAGATTCGCAGGCGCGATCGCATTTCCTCCAGGTTCTCTGTGGCCAGGGAAAAGCCGCCCGCCGCTCGGTGTCCGCCAAACTTGTCGAGGATATCGGCGCAGCATTGCAGCGCGTCGAACACGTTAAATTCGGGAATGCCCCGGGCCGAGCCGCGAATCCGCGTTGGGTCGCCTTCTTCATAAGTGCCGATGAACACGGGCACGCCGTAGCGCTCCACCAGCCGCGATGCGACGATGCCAATCACCCCGTGATGCCAGCCGTCCTTCACCAGCAGCAGCACGCGGTCGTTTTGCAGATTTGGCGCGTGGGCCTCGGCAAGGGCGATCGCCTCCTGTTCGATCAGTTCGCACAACCGCTGCCGCAGTTGGTTTACTTCTTCGCACTGCATTGCCCGCTCTAGCGCCACGTCCGGATCGTCCGTCGTTAGCAGGTCAATCACTATATTTGGGTCGGCAATGCGCCCCACGGCGTTGATCCGCGGCCCCAGACGAAACCCAATGGCTTCCGGCTTCAGCGCGTCCTGCTCTGGATTCACGCCCGCCACCTGGATCAAAGCCTGTACGCCCGCCAGTTTCGACTTGGGCAGCCGCCGCAGTCCCCGTTGCAGCCAGCGCCGATTTACCCCCGTCAGGGGAGCCAGATCGGCGATCGTGCCCAGGGTGAATAGCTCTAGCAGCGGCCCGGTGAGATCCTGGGTTTGCCCCAGTGCTTGCGCCAGCGAGATGGCCAGAATGTAGGCTACGCCCACGCCCGCCAGCCCTCGATAGGGCGAGCTTTCGGCAATTAATTTGGGATTTAGGATGGCGTGGGCGGGGGGCAGTTCGGGCGGAATATCGTGGTGGTCGGTGACGATGACGTGCATTCCCAGATCGCGGGCAAAGCCGATGGGCCCCGCCGCCGCGATGCCGTTGTCTACGGTCAAGATCACCCGCACGCCCTGGGCGTGAAAGTCTTCCACGATGCGGTGGTTGATGCCGTAGCCCTCTTTCATGCGGCTGGGAATTTCTGACTGGACGCGCCCACCGAGCGATCGCAGCGCCCGCAGCAACAGCGCCGTGCTGGTCATGCCGTCGGCATCGTAGTCGCCACAGATGGCGATTCGCTGCTGTCGGGCGATCGCCGTTTGCAAAATGCTCACCGCCTCTGCCAGGTCAGGAAACTCATCCATCGGGGAGGCTAGCTGCATCAACTCAGGATTGAGAAATACTCGCGCCTGGTCGGGCGTGTTGATATCTCGATTCAGCAAGACCTGCCCCAGCACAGGGCTGATATCGGCCGCTGCTGCCAGCCGCGCCGCCCGCTCCGGATCGGCATCCGCAATTTGCCAGCGCTGGCTGGGAATGCGGCGAGAGCGGGGACGAGGTGGGGAGGGGGAGGACACGGTGGGAAGAGGGAAGGGGGAAGAACGAAGAGGGAAGAACGAAGAGGGAAGAACGAAGAGGGAAGAACGAAGAGGGGAGGGGGAATTCCGGGGGGCAATCGCTCTCTATGATCCTTGTCTTTTCCCAAGGGTACAACTCTGCGCCTTGAAATGGACTGATTTTTGATGCTGAGAGGCTGACTGGGGCGCGGAGGGGGCGCGGAGGGGGCGCGGAGGGGGCGTGCGGGGGCGATCGCATCTTTCTGCGTCCTAAAGCCCAGGGGTGATAATAGGAAAAGAATGGTTGATATGACCTGTTTTTCCTCCCCTCTCCCCCAGTCTCTTGCAGTCTCAAACTCCTTCCCTCCCCCTTATCCTCGGTGTTACGGGCGCGTCCGGGCTGATCTATGCCGTGCGATCGCTCAAGTTTTTGCTGCGGGCGGATTATGCCGTCGAACTGGTCGCGTCCAAATCGACCTACATGGTGTGGCAGGCAGAACTGGGCATTCGGATGCCTGCGGAGCCTGCCCAGCAGGAGGAGTTTTGGCGGCAGCAGGCGGGCGTGGCACAGGGGGGAAAATTGCGCTGTCATCCCTGGGGCGATGTGGGGGCCAATATTGCCAGCGGCTCCTTTCGCACGGCGGGGATGCTGGTGATGCCGTGCAGCATGAGTACCGTGGGCAAACTGGCGGCGGGCCTCAGCTCTGACCTGCTGGAGCGGGCCGCAGACGTGCAGCTAAAAGAAGGGCGCAAGCTGGTGATCGTACCCCGCGAAACGCCCTTTAGCCTGATTCATTTGCGGAATTTGACGACGCTGGCCGAAGCCGGAGCGCGGATTGTGCCAGCGATTCCGGCCTGGTATCACCACCCGCAGACGGTGGAAGATCTGGTGGATTTTGTCGTAGCGCGAGCGCTGGATCAGTTCGATATCGACTGTGTGCCGCTCAAGCGCTGGGAGGGACATTAGCAGAGCGGGATTGGCTGCTTTAGAACCCCGTAGGCTTTAGCGCTATGCAGGCTGGGGCAGGTGCGCGTCCAAAAAGCCCTCAATCCGCTGCTTGTTGACCACACCCTCGATCGCCTCCACGGGCTGTCCTTCTCGGAACAGAATCAGGGCAGGCACGCCTTCTACCTTGTAGCGGGCGACTGCTTCGGGATTGGCATCGACTTCCATTTTGACAATTTTGAGGCGATCGCCATACTGACTGGCAACAGACTCCATCATCGGCGACATCAGGCGACACGGCCCACACCACGGGGCCCAAAAATACACCAGCACGGGCTGGTCGGTTTGCAGAACGGTCGTTTCAAACTCGGAGTCAGAAATGACCACCACGCTGCTACTCATAAAACGTTTAATCAGCTTGCTAAAGTGCTTGGGTTGATGCCGCACAAAGGGCACCTATCCATCGTGCCACACGCCGGGGAGAACCTTGGCAGCATCGCGAAACTCACAAAACTCGCAAAACCCAGCCGAAGTTGCTGCTAAAAAGCGAGATGCGCCCGAAGAATCCTCCTGCATCATCTCGCTTTGAAGTTTGCCTACTTTTAATTAAAAGCACTGATCGAAAGCGCTGATCAAAAGCGCTGAACCCAGTCGGTTAAAGCTGGTCGAGCTGGGTTTTCAGTTGCTCTAGCTCGGCATCTACCGAAGCATCGGTCGTGGTGGTGCTGGGGGCAGAGGCAGGCAGTTGGCTCTGAGCGGGCGACGCGCCGCCGATTAGTTGTGCCTTCATGGCTTCTAGTTCAGCATCCACATCTGTACTCGACTCTAGCTGGGCAAATTGCATTTCCAGGTCGGTTCCTGCTAGCTCGGCCGCAGCCTGAGAGCGGGCTTCCATTTGCAGCACTTTCTCTTCCATGCGCTCAAATGCGCCCATTGCCGTGCTGGTGCCCAACTTGCCGACGGTGTTTTGCAGTTGCTCGTTGGCCTTGGCGGCGCTGGCGCGGGCCTTGAGCATGTCTTTCTTGGTTTTGGCTTCGGCAATCTTGCCTTCTAGGGCAATCAGGTTGCGCTTGAGGGTGTCCACTGTAGCGCTCTGCTGGTCAAGCTGGGTCTTCAGCGCAGCAGAAGTGTCGAGCTGCACTTTCTTGCGGTTTAGTGCTTCGCGGGCGAGGCTTTCGTCGCCCTTTTGCAGGGCCAATTGGGCCCGCTGCTGCCAGTTGTTGGCTTCAGTCTGCGCCTGGTTATACTGCTGCTGCATCCGCTTTTGGCTGGCGATCGCGCTAGCCACCGCCTGACGCATTTGGATCAGGTCTTCCTGCATGTCGATCAGCGCCTGATCCAGAATCTTTTCGGGGTCTTCGGCAGAGCTAACGGCGGCGTTGAGGTTGGCCCGCACCACCCGGCTTACACGATCAAACAGTCCCATGAGAATCTTTTCCCTTTGCGGCAGTTCCACCTTATTTTAGGCATTACTCCAGCGCAGATGACAGGGTAAAAACTCGCTTGGGGGAAATCAGCGGGTATAAGAAATGCTTAAATTTGGTTTTCTTGAGTCTTTGGGTCAAAAGATTTAGTGCAATATCGGGATATTAGCGTGGTTATAGGGTCTGGGCATCTACTGATTCAAGTCCGTTCATTTCGCTACAAGGTCTGAACCGGGCGGTTTTGCTTTGCCCTTTTCAGAATCGCGTCGTTGAACTTCTCCACAAAATTTTCCATAACCTCCCATAACCTCCCGTAACCCCTATGTATAGAATTTACGCTGTAGATGCTGCCGATCCAGAGTCTTTCAGGCGTGACGAGCGATCGCCCCAAGCTTCGGATAACCTTCTATCTGCGCTTCCAAACCCTGCCCTTCGATCTGGCGTGCTAGGGGTGCTGCTGGGTTCTGTGGGGGCGATCGCCCTTGTCCTTGGCGCGGGTGTGTCACCCGCCACATCCTTCAGCTTCAACTCGCGCCAGTCTGCCTACGACCTCAGCTTTAGCCAGCCCGACTTTGCCGATGCGCTTGCGTCCTATCGCATTACCTACACCACCGATGCCGAGCGGGGCGAACTGATTACGCTCGACACCCAGCTAAAAACCAGCGTCCAAAATTTCGTCGGCTTGCCGTCTGGCAGCAATAGCATCGCCAGCGTCACTCAGAGCGGCAATGTGTTTACCCATTTCATCGTGTCGAACGGCGGCCCGGGCGGGTTTGAAATCCGCTACGACACGCCCGTTGCCACCGCGCCAGGGGGAAACTTTAACGAAAGCTGGCTGGTGCGATCCTTCGATGGGGAGGCGTGGGATTTGGAGTTTCTGGGCGGCGGCTCCAATACGGGGCTGATTCCGCCGGACTATGAACTGGCGATCGCCCTTCCAGGCAACTGGTCAACCCAGGGCAGCAACCCCGGCCAGCTAGAGTTTCGGGGCATAGGGCCTGGTTATACCATCCTGGATAATTTTTCCTACAACCCCGCCACCAACCTCACGACGTTCAAGGCAGTGAACCATCGCTGGGACGATTCCTCGCCCGACCTCAATTTTGTGCTACACGGGCGATCGCCCCAATCCACCCCTGAACCCGGCGTGCTGATGGGCTTAGCCGCTTTGCTCGGCGCAATTTTTCACTGGCGGCACCTACGACCGTCGAGCTAGCCCAGGGTGAAACCCCGACCTCAGCAACCACACGCAACCCGACAGGGCGAGGGCCCTGTAGCTAGCCCTGTAGCTAGCCGTGCAACTAGCACTGCAACTATTAAGTTGTCCGAACTTCAGAAATTAAGTTAAATTTAGTTAAGATTCGTTCTCAGAAATAGAAGTTCCCTGAAGCACTCTGGTTGTCTTCTCCGTCTAGACCTACTGGACGCTTGCATTGGGTGAACCCTACTTTCCTGATAGTGTTGACGGGGGTTGACTCTGATAATGTTGACTTATTCCTATAAGCTCTAGCTATAAGCATTGGCTGGGTGAATTGGTTTAACGTAAAATTGTCTGACGCAGGCGCATTCTCTGCCCGGTCGTTCAACGCTGTCAGTCCTTCTCTGAGTCTTCGAGTCTCCGCAGCTTCGAGTCTTAAGCTCTTGAGTCTTTAAGTCCGAGCCTTTAGTCCAAGTCTTTAGTTGCAGTTTTTAGAGGCACCTGGCGTTATGAAACTTTCCTGGAGAGTCATCCTCCTTTGGACATTGCCAGCCCTGGTGGTCGGCTTCTTCTTTTGGCAGGGTGCATTTACCACCTCCCCGATGGACATGGGGCGAAACACCGCCAGCACCCGCATGACCTACGGCCGTTTTCTGGAATACCTGGATGCGGGCCGTGTGACCAGCGTGGATTTGTATGAGGGCGGTCGTACGGCTATTGTGGAAGCCATTGATCCGGAGTTGGATAATCGGATTCAGCGACTGCGGGTTGATCTGCCAGGAAATGCGCCAGAGTTGGTCTCTAGATTGAGAACTGACCACATCAGTTTCGATGTGCATCCGCCCCGCAACGATGCGGCGATCTGGGGACTGCTCGGCAATTTGCTGTTCCCCATTCTGCTGATTGGTGGGCTGTTCCTGCTGTTCCGTCGCTCTAGCAACGTGCCCGGTGGGCCGGGGCAGGCGATGAACTTCGGCAAGTCTCGCGCCCGCTTCATGATGGAAGCCAAAACGGGCGTGATGTTCGACGACGTAGCGGGCATCGAAGAGGCCAAGGAAGAACTGCAAGAAGTGGTGACCTTCCTGAAGAAGCCAGAACGCTTTACCGCTGTGGGGGCAAAGATTCCTAAGGGCGTGCTGCTGGTGGGGCCGCCGGGAACTGGGAAGACTTTGCTGGCCAAGGCGATCGCCGGAGAAGCAGGCGTTCCCTTCTTCAGCATTTCTGGCTCAGAATTTGTGGAAATGTTTGTCGGGGTGGGTGCATCCCGCGTCCGTGACCTGTTCAAAAAAGCCAAGGAAAACGCACCCTGCATCATCTTTATCGACGAGATCGATGCAGTGGGTCGTCAGCGCGGCGCGGGCATCGGCGGCGGCAACGACGAGCGGGAGCAAACCCTGAACCAGTTGCTCACTGAGATGGACGGCTTTGAGGGCAACACGGGCATCATCATCATCGCCGCCACAAACCGTCCCGACGTGCTGGATTCTGCGCTACTGCGACCGGGCCGGTTTGACCGACAGGTGGAGGTGTCGCCGCCGGATATCAAAGGTCGCCTAGAGGTGCTGCAAGTCCACGCCCGCAACAAGAAGCTGGCGAAGGAAGTGTCTCTGGAGGCGATCGCCCGCCGCACGCCTGGGTTCTCTGGGGCCGACCTGGCAAACCTGCTGAACGAAGCCGCCATCCTCACCGCCCGCCGCCGTAAGGACGAAATCACCATGCTGGAAATCGACGATGCCGTCGATCGCGTGGTGGCTGGCATGGAGGGAACCCCCTTAGTCGATAGCAAGAGCAAGCGCCTGATTGCCTACCACGAAATTGGCCATGCCATCGTTGGCACGCTGGTCAAGGATCACGACCCGGTGCAGAAAGTGACGCTGATCCCTCGCGGACAGGCTCAGGGCTTGACTTGGTTCACGCCCAGCGAAGACCAGGCGCTTATCTCTCGTTCGCAAATCCTGGCCCGCATCATGGGTGCCCTAGGCGGACGCGCTGCGGAACAGGTCATTTTTGGCGATGCCGAAGTCACTACAGGCGCAGGCAATGACCTGCAACAGGTGACCGGCATGGCGCGGCAAATGGTGACGCGCTTTGGTATGTCGGATCTGGGCCCGGTGTCGCTGGAAAGCCAGCAGGGTGAGGTCTTCCTGGGGCGCGACTGGATGACCCGCTCAGAATATTCCGAAGAGATCGCGGCTCGGATTGATGCCCAGGTTCGCTCTATCGTGGAACATTGCTACGAGGAAACTTGCCGTATCATTCGAGACAATCGCGTGGTGATTGATCGCTTGGTCGATCTGCTGATTGAAAAGGAAACGATTGACGGAGACGAGTTCCGCCGCATCGTGGCTGAGTATGTAGACGTGCCGGAGAAGGAGTCCTACGTGCCTCAGCTATAGGGCAGTCTGTGAAACGTGTTTGGCGTGTTTAGATAGCTCTGCTTCAGTTCTTAATAAAAAGGCTGCTGTGAAACCACAGCAGCTTTTTTTAGTGATTTTTGCAGTGATTTTTGCAGTGATTGCCTCCGAATCGCTTAGAGGATGTTTGAAAAGTCCTACTGTTTGTAGCAAAGCGTGCAAGATCTCCCTAAATCCCCCTTAAAAAGGGGGAATTTAAGGCGGTTTCCCCCCTTTTTAAGGGGGGCTAGGGGGGATCTCTGAGTGCTTAACATTACAGGCGATACCTTTTCAAACATCCTCTTAGGTAACCCGAACTCCTTATACGGCCTTTGGGGAACCGTGGTCTACGAAACAGCCCAAAGCCTGACCAAAGGCTTCAGTTGATGAGTGCATCCCACTTTTGTAACCCTCACCCTAAATCGCTCTCCCAGAGCGGGAGAGCGACTTTGAATCCAGCCCCCCTTTTCCCGTTTTGGGAGAAGGGGCTGGGGGATGAGGGCGAATTTGCAGAACTGGGATGCCCCCCAGTTGACCGTCCATCTGCGTAAGTCTTATGCCAATTCCACAAATTATTTTATTCAGGGGAGCTATTCAGGGGATCAGGCGGGCGTGGCGACCTTCTGGGGCAGCTTCACCTCGTCCTTGAGCGGGTTGCCCTGCTCAAAGTCGCTGATGCTAGTGATGGTGGTGGTGGTGATGTCGTTCAAGGCTTCGCGGGTAAAGAAGGCCTGGTGTGCCGTAACGACGACGTTTGGGAAGGACTGCAAAAGCTGGAACGTGTCGTCTTGAATCACGGTGTCGGAGAGGTCGCGGAAAAATAGCTCCTCCTCTTCTTCGTAGACATCGATGCCCAGGTAGCCGATTTTGCCTGATTTAATGCCTGCGATCGCCGCTTTGGTGTCAATCAGCTTGCCCCGGCTGGTGTTGATTAGCATGACACCATCTTTCATTTGGGCGATCGTGCTGGCATTAATCAGGTGATGATTTTCAGGGGTCAGCGGGCAGTGCAGCGAGATAATGTCCGACTGAGCCAGCAGATCTGGCAGATCCACATAGCGGGCATCTTCTAGCGCCTCAAACTTGGGACTGGGGTAAGGGTCGTAACCTAGCAGGTGGCAGCCGAAGCCGTGCATAATTTGGGCAAAGATTACGCCGATTTTGCCCGTACCCACTACGCCAACTGTTTTGCCGTGTAGATCGAAGCCCAGTAGTCCGTTAAGCGAAAAATTGTCGTCTCGGACACGGCTATAGGCTCGGTATAGCTTGCGATTGAGCATTTGAATTAGCCCGGCCGCATGTTCCGCAACGGAGTAGGGGGAGTAGGCAACAACCCGCACGACTTTCATGTCCAACTCGGCGGCCACTTCCAAATCGACGTTGTTATATCCTGTACAGCGCAGAGCGACGAGGCGGGTTCCTCCGTTTGCCAAGGCGCGGAGTGTGTCAGCACTGACATCATCGTTCACAAACACGCAGACTGCGGGGAACCCAGCCGCAAGAAGCGCCGTTTTGGGTTCCAGCCGGACATCAAAATAAACGAGTTCGTGGGGCGATCCAGCGGCGGCATTGGCAGCGTCCAAAAACTTGCGATCGTAAGGTTCGGTACTAAAAACAGCAACCTTCATGCAGTTTCTCCAAAAAGCTGAAGTTTATGTGATCAGGACTTACGCACTTGCGATAGGCTTTCTGGATTTTGGACAATTTCTCGCGGGCTGCGCTCGCGAGAAATTGTTCAACTGCGTAAGTCCTAGTTATGTGCAGGCACGGTCAGTTTCTCAAATTTTGAAGCCTATGATATCGGCAAACCCGCAAACTCCGGGCTATTCTGCGATACATTGGCAGCTAGATGGGCTTGTGAAGCTAGGGGTTTGAACCCAGGCTTTTCCTGAATGTAGGCTCGATGTCAGGATGCCATCAGCCCTTATGCAACTGCCATCAAGCCCTGTGCCAGACATCCTGTGCCAGACATCCTGCACCAGACATCCTGTGCAAGGCATCCTGTGCAAGGCATCCTGTACCAGACATCGAATGTGAGAACTCCCTTTGATCCGCACACGTTAGCAGGAAACCCGTGACCATGCCGCAGATTGCCCCCTTTGGCTCCTGGAAATCGCCCATCACCTCAGACCTGATTGTGGCGGGAAGCTTGCGCCTGGGGGAGGTGCGGCTGGATGGCGGCGATGTGTACTGGAGTGAGGGGCGACCGACGGAGGGCGGGCGGAACGTGGTGGTGCGGCGATCGCCCTCCAATGCTCCAGATGCTTCCACACAGGATCTCACTCCTCTACCGTTTAACGTTCGGACTCGCGTGCATGAGTATGGCGGCGGCGCGTACATCGTGCGGGATGGCATTGTATATTTCTCGAACTTTGCGGATCAGCGCTTGTATCAAATAAGTCCGGGTGAAGCGCCGCAGCCGATTACGCCCGAAGGTGCATTTCGCTATGCCGATGCGGTGTACGATCGCGTGCGAAATTGCCTCATCTGTGTGCGCGAAGATCATTCCCAAAATGATCACGAACCCGTGAATACGATCGTGTCTATCAGCCTCTCATCCGCAGATGGAGGGCTGGATGCAGGAACGGTGCTGGTGTCGGGCAGCGACTTCTACGCCTTTCCCCGGCTGAGTCCTGACGGCTCGCGGCTGTGCTGGATCGAGTGGAACCATCCGAATATGCCGTGGGACGGCACGACGCTGTGGGTTGCGGAGGTCAAGGCAGACGGTCGTTTGGGAGAACTGCAGAAGATTGTCGGCGGCGAGGCGGAGTCGATTTTTCAGCCCGCTTGGTCGCCGGATGGGGAATTGTACTTTGTGAGCGATCGCACGAACTGGTGGAACCTCTACCGCTGGAACGTTGCCACTGCCACGCCAGAGCCGCTCTGTCCCAAGTCTGCCGAGTTTGGGCTGCCGCTGTGGGTGTTTGGCATGTCTACCTACGGCTTTGAGTCGGCAGAGTCGCTGATTTGCACCTACAGCGAAGACGGCGTTTCTAAACTGGCGCGGCTGCACACGCGCACGCTGGAACTCACTGAGATTCCCACCCCCTACACCAGCATTGGCGGCCTTCAGGTGGCGGGTTCCTCGGTGGTGTTTGGCGCGGGTTCGCCGACCAAACCGGGGGCGATCGCCCATCTCGATCTGTCTACGGGTCAAATCACGGAACTGCGCCGCTCCAGCACCCTGGAAATTGATCCTGGCTATATTTCTGTACCGCAGGCAATCGAGTTTCCCACAACAAATGGCCTCACTGCCTACGGCTTTTTCTATCCGCCCCAAAATCAGGATTTCATTGCACCCGCCGGGGAAAAACCGCCGCTTTTGGTGAAAATTCACGGCGGGCCCACCGCTGCCACCAGCGCCACCTTCAGCCCCAGCATCCAATACTGGACAAGCCGGGGCATTGCCATATTGGACGTGAACTATGGCGGCAGCACGGGCTACGGGCGCGAGTATCGCGAACGGCTGAAGGGCAACTGGGGGATTGTGGACGTAGACGACTGCGTGAATGGCGCGAAGTATCTGGCAGACCAGGGCTGGGTGGATGGCGATCGCCTCTGCATCGACGGCGGCAGCGCGGGCGGCTATACCACGCTGGCGGCGCTGGCGTTTCGCGATGTGTTCAAAGCTGGGGCCAGCTACTACGGCGTAAGCGATCTAGAGGCGCTGGCAAAGGACACCCACAAGTTTGAATCGCGCTATCTGGACGGGCTGATTGGCCCCTACCCCGCCCGCCGAGATTTGTATATCGAGCGATCGCCCATTTATGCCATCGATCGGCTCAACTGCCCCCTCATCTTTTTCCAGGGCGATGAAGACAAAATCGTGCCGCCCAATCAGGCGGAGATGATGGTCAACGCGCTGCAAGAAAAGGGACTGCCCGTTGCCTACGTGCTGTTTCAGGGCGAACAACACGGCTTCCGCAAAGCAGAGAACATTAAACGGGCGCTCGATGGTGAACTCTATTTCTATGCGCGAGTGTTTGGTTTTCCGCTGGCAGAGCCGATGGAAGCAGTGGCGATCGCCAACCTCTAAGCCTCTAAGCCTCTAAGTCCGCAGGCCTACGCAAGGAGCAAGTTCGCAAGATCCGTTAAGCTCGATTGGCTTCATAGATTAGCTCTATAGACTGGTTCTACAGATTGGCTCTAATTTCAAATGACTTCGCGTGAATTCACGTAGCCCAGACGTTCAAGACAGGTTTCCGATCGGGTGACTGTACAGCTTGCCTTCAAAACCTATGTAATTCCACGAGTTATCTGCTCAAAAAAATAAGGAAATCATGAACCTGTCTCTGTAAATTCGTCAAAAATCTCACATGAAATTCTCTGTAAATATCCTGCTAGCCTGCTACTTTACTTGATCTTCACTTCAGATCCTCGAAATTTTACGAGCATTCCTGGGAGTCTGCTTAAGAATAGGCTTAGAGAGTTTACACAGGGTAACCCTATGAAGGCAGTCATCTTAGCTGGAGGATTGGGGACTCGCTTGAGCGAGGAGACATCTATCAAGCCAAAGCCGATGGTGGAAATAGGCGGACAGCCAATTCTCTGGCACATCATGAAGATCTACTCTGCCCACGGCATCAACGACTTCATTATTTGTTGCGGTTATAAGGGTTACGTCATCAAAGAGTACTTTGCAAATTATTTTCTGCGGATGTCGGATGTCACCTTTGACATGCGATTTAACCAGATGAACATTCACTCCGGCTATGCCGAACCCTGGCGCGTCACGCTGGTAGATACGGGCGAAAACTCGATGACCGGGGGCCGTCTACGTCGCGTTCGAGAGCATATCGGGAATGAAACCTTCTGCTTCACCTACGGCGACGGCGTGAGTGATGTCAACATCACTGAATTAGTGGAGTTTCACAAGCAGCAATCGACGCTGGCAACGCTGACAGCCGTGCAGCCCCAGGGTCGTTTTGGGGCGATCGCCCTCGGCGAAGAGCAGACCAAAATCACCCAGTTTCACGAAAAGCCTGTGGGCGACGGAGCCTGGATCAACGGCGGCTATTTCGTGCTGGAGCCAGAGGTCATCGACTACGTTGAGGACGACTTGACTGTGTGGGAACAGGAGCCGCTGCAAAAGCTGGCGCACATGGGTCAACTCTCTGCCTACAAGCACGCAGGCTTCTGGCAGCCCATGGACACCCTCAAGGATAAGAACTACCTGGACGAACTCTGGAAAAAAGGGAAAGCCCCTTGGAAGACCTGGTAGGGGTGCTTTGGGTTGGGTTTCTAAACCAACACTGCTGCGACTTGACGCAACGCGCGAACCGCGTCGAACCCTGTTCGGCGGGTTCTGAAGCGACGAATAGCCAATCCTAAGGACGGAGATTCATGTACGATTTTGCAATTATTGGCGGTGGCATCGTTGGTTTATCCACAGCAATGGCGCTGGGTCGTCGCTACCCAGATGCCAAGATCGTCCTGTTTGAGAAGGAAAGCCGGTGGGCCTTTCACCAAACGGGCAACAACAGCGGCGTGATTCACTCCGGCGTTTATTACAAACCGGGCAGCTTCAAGGCAAAGTTTTGCCGCGATGGCTGCCAGTCGATGGTGGCGTTTTGCCGCGAACATGACATCCCCCACGAGGTCTGCGGCAAGGTAATCGTGGCAACCGAGGAGCATGAGCTACCGCTGCTGGAAAATCTCTATCAGCGGGGTCTGCAAAATGGCATCCAGGTCGCCCGGATTACGGCTGAAGAGGTGCGGGAGATTGAGCCGCATGTGAATTGTCTGGCTGGGGTGCGCGTGTTTTCGACGGGCATTGCCGACTACAAGCAGGTCTGCCAGAAGTATGCAGAACTGGTGCGGGCCCAAGGTGGTGAGCTATATCTGAATACTAAGGTAGAGCGCATCGTTGACCTGCCCAATGGTAAGGCGGTGGAAACCAACAACGGAACGTTTGAGGCCAAACTGTTGGTGAACTGTGCTGGCCTGCACAGCGATCGCGTCGCCAAGATGGGCGGGGTCGATCCCGAAGCCAAGATTGTGCCCTTTCGGGGAGAATATTACGAACTCACGCCCGAAAAGCGCTATCTGGTGAAGGGGCTGATTTATCCCGTGCCCAACCCGGCGTTTCCGTTCCTAGGGGTTCACTTTACCCGCATGATCGACGGCAGCGTCCACGCTGGGCCAAACGCCGTGCTGAGCCTCAAGCGCGAGGGCTACAAGAAAACCGATTTCGACCTCAAGGATTTTGCTGAGGTGATGACCTATCCGGGCTTTTGGAAGCTGGCGGCAAAGCACGCTGACGAGGGCATCCAGGAAATCATCCGTTCGTTTAGCAAGGCTGCCTTTGTGCGGAGCTTGCAGCGGCTGATCCCCGAAGTGCAGTCTGAGGATCTGGTGCCGACCCACGCGGGCGTGCGGGCCCAGGCGTTGATGAACGATGGCAAGCTCGTGGACGACTTTTTGATTGTGAAGGGGAAAAACTCCATCCACGTCTGCAATGCGCCGTCTCCGGCAGCGACCTCCTCGCTGGAGATTGGCAAGGCCGTCACCGAGCAGATTGCCGAACAGTTTTCGCCTGCCACGTCCCCTGTGCAAGCGGTCTAAGGGCGATCGCCCCCTGCAAATCCCCCTTTTGTTCACACCTTCTCGTCCCTTCTGAGCAGCCCAAGCCAGTCCCGGAATGTCTGGCATATCAGCGTTTACAGTACACACAACACAGGAATCCACAGCATGAAAGTATTGGTCACTGGAACCGAAGGATATCTGGGCAGCCTTTTGGCACCGCTGTTGCTGGATCGCGGCTTTGACGTGATTGGCGTAGACACAGGTTTTTATAAAGTCGGCTGGCTTTATAACGGCACAGATAAAACTGCGAAAACCTTAAACAAGGATATCCGCCACATTACGCTGGAAGACCTAGAAGGCGTAGAAGCCGTGGTTCACATGGCGGAACTGTCCAATGACCCCACGGGCCAGCTTTCCCCCAACATTACCTACGACATTAACCACAAGGGGTCTGTCCGCTTGGCAGAACTGGCCAAGCAAGCAGGGGTGCGCCGTTTTGTGTATATGTCCTCTTGCAGCGTATACGGAGTCGCCTCTACGGACGTGGTGACGGAGGAAACCCCCGTCAACCCCCAAACGGCCTACGCCGAATGCAAGACGCTCGTGGAGCGCGATGTCAAGCCGATGGCAGACGACAACTTCTCGCCTACCTTCATGCGAAACGCGACCGCGTTTGGTGCGTCGCCCCGGATGCGCTTTGACATCGTGCTAAACAACCTGTCGGGTCTGGCCTGGACGACCAAAGAGATCAAAATGACCAGCGACGGTACGCCCTGGCGTCCGCTTGTCCATGCCCTTGACATCGCCAAGTCCATCATCTGCACGCTAGAAGCACCGCGTGACATTGTTCACAATCAGGTCTTCAACGTGGGCGACACGGCGAACAACTATCAGGTCAAGCAGATTGCCGAGATCGTGGCAGAAACATTCCCTGGCTGCCAGCTCAGCTTTGGCGACAACGGCTCGGACAACCGCAGCTATCGCGTGTCGTTTGAAAAGATCAACACCCAGCTTCCTGGTTTCAAATGCGAGTGGGATGCGCGTCGGGGTGCTGAGCAGCTTCGCAAGGTGTTTAGCCAGATTGACATGACGAAAGAGGTGTTTGAGGCTCGCGGCTTCACGCGCCTGAAGCAGCTTGAATACCTGATTCGCACGCAGCAAATCGACAAAGATTTCTTCTGGAGCTAGTCATGATTTTTACCGAAACCAAACTCAAGGGCGCGTTCATCATCGACCTGGACTATCGCGAAGATCATCGCGGCGCGTTTGCTCGCACCTTCTGTGCCAAAGAATTTGAGGCGCATGGGCTGAAGCCGACGGTGGCGCAATGCAACCTGTCGTTTAACCACAAGGCAGGCACTCTGCGCGGAATGCACTATCAGATTCCCCCGGCTGCGGAAACCAAGCTGGTTCGCTGCACGCGGGGCGCGATCTACGACGTGATTATCGATATGCGGCCCGATTCGCCGACCTACAGGCAGCATATCGGCGTGGAGTTGACGGCTGAGAATCGCCGTGCCCTGTATATACCAGAAATGTTTGCCCACGGCTATCAAGCCCTGACGGATGGGGCAGAGGTGGTGTACCAGGTTGGTGAATTCTACACTCCTGGCTATGAGCGCGGCCTCCGCTATGACGACCCAGCCTTTGGCATTGAGTGGCCGATGGAGGTGACCGTCATTTCTGAGAAGGACGCTGCCTGGGCGCTGTTTGAGAACGTTGCAGTAGGAGTATAGAAATGCTGTATATCATAGACACCGCATTACAGGCTCGCCAGGAAGCGGGCAACCCGATTCGGGTGGCGATGGTGGGCGCGGGCTTCATGGGGCGCGGCATCGCCAATCAGATCGTGAATTCCGTTCCAGGTATGGAGCTGGTGGCAATTTTCAACCGCAGCGTAGAGGGTGCAGTTCGCGCCTACAGCGAAGCGGGTTTAGACCATATCCGCACGGTGAAGACGCTGGGTGAACTGGAAGATGCGATCGCCCAGGGGGTTCCCGCCGCAACGGACGACGCAATGCTGCTGTGTCGCGCCGAAAGCATTGATGCGATTATCGAGGTGACGGGCGCGATCGAGTTTGGCGCGCAGGTGGTGCTAGAGGCGATCGCCCACAAAAAACACGTCGTGCTGATGAACGCCGAGCTAGACGCAACCATCGGCCCCATCCTCAAGGTCTATGCCGATCGGGCAGGCGTGGTGCTGTCGGCCTGCGACGGCGACCAGCCCGGCGTGCAAATGAACCTCTACCGCTTCGTCAAGAGCATCGGCCTCACCCCCTTGCTCTGCGGCAACATCAAGGGCCTGCAAGACCCCTACCGCAACCCCACCACCCAAGAAGGCTTTGCCAAGCAGTGGGGGCAAAAAGCTCACATGGTCACCAGCTTCGCCGACGGCACCAAGATTTCCTTTGAGCAGGCGATCGTTGCTAATGCCACGGGCATGACCGTTGCCAAACGCGGCATGTATGGCTACGACTTTAACCGCAATGCCGACGCGCTGGTTGAGCAGTTCAACCTGAAATACACCGGCCACATCGACGACTGCACCAAGCTGTATGACGTGGACGAGCTAAAGTCTCTGGGTGGCATTGTGGATTACGTTGTGGGCGTGCGTCCGGGCCCCGGCGTGTTTGTCTTCGGGACTCATGACGACCCGAAGCAAAAGCATTACCTCAACCTGTACAAGCTTGGCGAAGGGCCGCTCTACAGCTTCTACACGCCGTACCACCTCTGCCACTTTGAAGTGCCGCTGTCCGTTGCCCGCGTGGTGCTATTCCAGGATGCGGTTCTCGCTCCCACAGCGGGGCCCAAGGTGGATGTCGTTGCAACTGCCAAAATTGACCTGAAGGCCGGCGAAACGCTGGACGGCATCGGCTACTACATGACCTACGGCCAGTGCGAAACAGCGGAAATTACGCAGGCGCAGCGCCTACTGCCGATGGGCTTGGCGGAAGGGTGTCGTCTGAAGCGCGATATCCCCCGCGATCAGGTGCTGACCTACGATGATGTGGAACTTCCAGCCGGTCGCCTGTGCGACAAACTGCGGGCTGAGCAAGATGCCTACTTTGCCCCAGCCAAGGTTCCGGCATTGATTTAAGCAACGCGATGTGCGACTTTCAATTTGCCCTCATCCCCCAGCCCCTTCTCCCGACTTGGGAGAAGGGGAGCAAGAGAGGCTTGAAGTTCCTGTCCCACTCTAGGAGAGGAATTTAGGGTGAGGGAATTGGCCAAGTTGCACATCTTCTTGCCCATCTCCCAGCGAGTCCTGACAGTCCTCGGCACTCAAGGTTTTTCCAGGCTTGGTTTTCAGGTTTCTTTTAGGTTTCTCTTAGGTTTCATTCGGGTTGGGCAACTCCCCTTGGGTGGCCCAACCTCAATTTTTAAGGTTTTAATTGGCGGCTTGAGCGATTCAGGCGTTGGATTTTGCTTTCAAAAAAGGACTGCTATATTAATCTTGCAATATTGCTTTCCATATTGATACTCAACGATACTAATCGTCAGTTTTAGATTCAGGTTTAGATACCGAGTCGTTTTCCCTGAAATTCGGCGATCGCCCCCCTTGCTCCCCTGCTATTTCTCGCCTGCTTTTACTGCCCGTCATCCTGTCCACCCCTGACAACGCACAGTCAGGTTCACCCTGAGGTCTGGTTGGATATGCTGTTTTCTTGTCCTGAAACGTCGTTTGCCCCCAGTCAGCCCAAGCGACCCCAGCAAGCCCCTCATCGGATTGTGCGGGCGATCGCCTTTGGGCTGGTGATGCTCTACACTGCCCCCGTTCTGGCGCAGACCGCCATTCCATCCAGTGCCAGCGCCAATGCCAGCGCCAATGTCCAGCCTGCCGCACCGATGCCGCCGGAGGGCCGCCCACTGCCGCCCAACTACGAGTCCGATTATGTCCTGGGTGCAGGCGATGCAGTGCAAATTGACATTTTCAACGTGCCCAACCTGAGCGGCGAAAATGCCCGCTACTCGGTGCTGGTAGACGGTTCGCTGAACCTGCCGTGGATTGGCAAAGTCAATGTGCGGGGACTGACGCTGCAAGAGGCATCAGATGCGATCGCCAGCCGCTATGCCGAGTTTATTCGGGAGCCGATTGTGACGGTGACGCTGCTCACACCGCGCCCCATGCGAGTGGCGATCGTCGGCGAAGTGAACCGTCCTGGAGCCTATACAACAGGACAAAGCGTGGGAACAGGCCCAGCCGGACAGACCACGCTAGAAACCCGTGGCGAAGCCAGAGCAGGAGAACTTCGCACGGTTATTGAAGCAATTCAGACCGCAGGTGGCATTACTCAGCTTGCAGACGTGCGAAATGTGGAAGTTCGTCGCCCGCGCCTGAATGGCACCGAAGAGGTCATTTTGGTTGATTTGTGGGCGTTCTTGCAGTCTGGCAATTTGCAGCAAAACGTGACCCTGCGGGATGGCGATACGGTGATCGTGCCCACGGCAACGGCTTTGAATCCTGATGAAAGCCAGCGTCTCGCTGCTGCTAGCTTCTCTCCCGACACGATCAGCGTCAATGTGGTGGGTGAAGTGGTTCGGCCAGGCACGGTTTCTGTTAGCCCAAATACGTCTCTCAATCAGGCAATCCTAGCGGCGGGCGGGTTTGATGATGTTCGGGCATCCAAGGGCCGGGTTACGCTAATCCGGCTAAATCCAGATGGAACCGTGGCTCGACGCGAAATTCCGGTAGACCTATCGGCTAACCTGAACGACGAAACCAACCCGATTCTGCGGAGCAATGACATTGTGGTGGTTAGCCCTTCGGGTCGAGCCAGGACGACCGATGTTCTGGGGGTAATTGGTGGAGCGGTTGGGGCGGTGCTGAACCCGATTGGCGCATTGTTCAATATTTTCCGCACGGTGGATGATATTAACCGCGATTAGGGCTGCCAGCGGGATGACAGCCGGATCGAATATGCCTTTCGGCGAACTAGAAAACCCTCCGTTTCCTGCACAATGGCGGGGTTCGGAGGGTTTCTGAGGGTTTGCGTAGCATAGAGCGTGTTTTGTGGCTAAAGCGTTTTGTGGCTAAAGCTAAGAAGCCTGTGGGGCAAGGATCACGGCTGCGATCGCTGCACCACCATCAGCAGCAAATACACTGCCAACAGGTAAAAAGCAGCCAGGATGGGAATCGTGAGCGGAATACCGAAGGAAGCCATGGCGAACCATTCCATTAAACATTACGGTTTACAGGAAAAATATAGGGAAAGGGTCGAAAGACCCATAAGCAAATCAAATCTGAGCAAAACAAGTCACTGCGCTGCCGCAAGTAAGTCTTGCATCCAGCCAGTGAACCGTAACCAAACCGACCGTAACCCAACCAGAAGCGACACCTAACCAAATACCACCGAGGGCGATCGCCCAAAAGCAATTGCCTCTGGCTTGGCAGACATCACTCGTCCACGTCTAGAGTCGAATGCCGCAACCCACAAGCCTGATAAATTCCAGACTGCGGAGATGCATCCGACTCATCCAACGAAGCATTGAGAAAACGAAGCATTGAGAGCAAGCCGAAGCCAGCTCCTTGACCCAGATGGTCAATATTTGAATCAGAATCCAAGACGCAGGTAGCGAATGCCCCATGACCAGAGCTGGGACAACACCTGATACAACAAATGCTGTCCCATACACAGGATCACCAAGGTCATGTACCCTAAACCCAGCAGCACCGGAAGCGGCGACCAAAACTCTTGGCGAGAACAGAAAACCCGAAGACCTTCAGAAAGACTCGTGGCTTGACGTTCTCGTACCGAAGCTTTGAAGACAGCGATCGCCGCCTGCTGCACCAACCTTCCAAAAGTAACCTGATAGAGGCCGCCGGGTAGACACGCTCATAAGCTGCCAGGCAAATAGCAGCCCTAGAGCCGCCCTTTAGGTGGCGCTTCTAGAAAAAACTTCCAGAGGAAGGTTTTCAAAATATTTAATTGTTGGATACCTTGTAGCTATAAGAATAACATATCAGTCAAGTTCATGAGAGAATGTTTACAAAACTGTAATAATCCTGAAAGGCTTATCAGTTCAGTAAACTCTGGCATCTCTATCAAGAATTTCATCCCACAGATGGGAGGGGGTAGCTTAGAATAAAGGCAAATATGTAAAATTTCGTAACTAAGTATATCGCTGCGTCTCCATGACCTCAGTCACCTCTCTCTTTGCACCTGTCGATGCCGATCTCTGTCAACTGACGGACAACTTGAAGCAACTGGTCGGTGCTCGCCACCCCATCCTTTACGCGGCAGCGGAGCACCTGTTTGGGGCGGGTGGAAAGCGTCTGAGACCAGCGATTGTGCTGCTCATCTCCAGAGCCACCAGCATCCCCGACATCACGCCCCGACACCGCCGCCTGGCTGAGATCACCGAAATGATCCATACCGCCAGCCTAGTTCACGACGATGTTGTGGATGAGGCGGAACTGCGGCGGGGTGTGCCGACGGTTCACAGCAGCTTTGGCAATCGGGTAGCGGTGCTGGCGGGTGACTTTCTGTTTGCACAGTCCTCGTGGTATCTGGCAAATTTGGACAACCTGGAAGTAGTGAAGTTGCTGTCGCAGGTGATTATGGATCTTGCTGAAGGCGAGATTCAGCAGGGGCTAAATCGCTTTGACACGGGAACCAGCCTGGAAGCATATCTCGACAAG
Organism: Thermoleptolyngbya oregonensis NK1-22; assembly: GCF_032705245.1. GTDB lineage: Bacteria > Cyanobacteriota > Cyanobacteriia > Elainellales > Elainellaceae > Thermoleptolyngbya > Thermoleptolyngbya sichuanensis. The sequence goes on along the minus strand of NZ_CP053540.1, from coordinate 2,571,379 downwards.
AGCTATTACAAAACCGCGTCCCTTATTGCCAACAGTGCCAAGGCGGCAGGCGTGCTGAGTGATGCCTCGCCAGAAACCTGCCACCATCTGTATAGCTATGGTCGCCATATCGGTCTAGCTTTTCAAATCGTGGATGACCTGCTAGATTTTACGGGTTCTGCTGATGCCCTGGGCAAGCCTGCGGGTTCCGATTTGCGAAGCGGCAACCTGACCGCTCCAGCGCTCTATGCCCTTGAGGAAAAACCCTATCTGGAAGTGCTAATCGAGCGGGAGTTTGCCCAAGAAGGCGATCTGGAACAGGCGCTAGCGCTGATTGAAGACAGTCGAGGATTAGAGCGATCGCGCGAGTTAGCCAACCACCATGCTCAGCTTGCCGTGCAGCATATTAGCATTCTGCCCGCTTCAGAGTCCCGTCAGGCGTTGATTCAGTTGGCTGACTACGTGCTAAGTCGTAGCCATTGAGTCATCGCCAAGAGCGCCATCGCCAAGAGCGTCATCGCCAAGCTGCTGAGCTTTGGCTGATGGGGCATTTATGCCATGCATGTTAACGCAGCGCTGTGCAGATTAGTCGCTGTACCGTTCCTCTGCCCAGGGTTCCCCCCGGCGGTGATACCCGTTTCTTTCCCAAAAGCCCAACTCTTCATGGTCTAAGAATTCCAGCCCGTTGATCCACTTCGCACTCTTCCAGGCGTAGAGGTGCGGCACCACCAGCCGAACTGGGCCGCCGTGTGGGGCAGGCAGAGGCTCACCCGCCAGCGTGTGGGCCAGGAAGTTCTCTTCTCGCAAGAAGTCAGCTAGCTCCAGATTCGTGGTGTAGCCACCATAGCTGTGCTGCATGACGTGGGTAGCGCTGGGATTAAGATTGACTCGCTGCATCAGATCGGTCACCTTAACGCCTGTCCACTGGACATCCAGCTTTGACCAGGTCGTGACGCAGTGAAAATCAGCCGTGAATTCCGTCTGCGGCAGGCTCAAAAGATCTGCATAGGTCAGGGTCAGCGGTTCAGCGAGTCCCCAAATCTTTAGCTCCCAAACATCGCTGGAAATGTCAGGGGTTGCTCCGTAGGTCAGGACTGGAAAACCGCTGGCGAGGTGTTGCCCAGGCGGAACTCGATCCCGTTGCTCTGGTGCGGGGGGCTTAAAAAACTTGCCTAGCATAGAGTCCGCTTAGGTGGGTTTTAGTTGGATTATAGATTCACACCAATAGGGGCGATCGCCTCTTCCCAAATTATTGCGCTGAAGCATGATGTGCTGACAGCATGAACCATGCTCAGGGGCGCTAATGCAAGGTCAGACGATCTGCCACCATCCGTCTCGTCTCTACTCTTCTTCTTCTTCCGGTTGGGGATAGACAAAGCCTGTGGAGCGGCCAGTCAAAACCGACTTTCCTAGAGACAGCGCACGCTGAGCTTGCAGAGCGGCCTTGCGCTTCCAGGTGGCTTTGCGCTGATCGCGCTTTGATTTGGAGGTTTTCTTCTTAGGAACTGCCATAGCTGCCGACGGTCAGATTTTTACAACCTTTCTATGGTAGTGCAAAAGCCCATGAGTTGAGCAGGGGGGCGAGTAAATCGGTATTTTGAAAAGTTTGTTGATTTAAAGAGCTTGTGCTACATTAAAAGACTGCGGGCGATTAGCACAGTGGTAGCGCACTTCCTTCACACGGAAGGGGTCACTGGTTCGAATCCAGTATCGCCCATTTAGCAAGTAAAGCCTCTAGCTTACTAGGGACAGGCAGGATATGTCTGACTGTTCGGTTAGCAGATTGGAGCAATGCAAGCGCTTTTTACGCTGAAAGCACTGCTCAAACAGCCCACCATAGATTTACAGACGGCGCTGTATTCCCTTCATGAACTTCGCGTATTAATCCGGTTGTGAGTCCTTGGCAGTGTAAATAGCAGAAGAAAGCGTGCCCCCCTTACGGTTTTTTCGGATAACTTCCGTAAACGCTGGTGTCTTTTCTGCCAATCTTCCGGACGTTTTACCGCAATGTCTAACTTCCAAAAACACACTGCCTCCGTTGCAAGTGCGCTAATCGTGTTGAGCGGTGTTGCCTTGCCTGCCCATAGCCAGTTGCAACCCGCAGCGCCAATTTCTGTTGCCCAGTCTGTGTTTATTGAGGATGCGTATACCCTGGGGCCGAGCGATCGCATCCAGGTCACCCTCTTTCGAGTGCCAGAATACACCGGCCCCCAGCAAGTTTTGGTAGACGGCACGCTCAACTTGCCCCTGGCCGGCTCTGTGTTTGTAGAAGGACTAACGCTTCAGCAGGCCGCTGCTGCGATTTCTGCCCGCTATGCGCCGTTTTATCGCCGTCCGATTGTCACCCTGAGCCTGCTGTCTCCCCGTCCGATTCGCTATAGCGTCGCTGGAGAAATCGATCGCCCCGGATCTTATACCTTCAACATATCGGGCGATCAGGGGGGGCAAACGCTTACTGCCGCTAGGTTGCCAACGCTGACGACCGCTCTGCAAAATGCGGGGGGAGTCACCTCGTCGGCCAATGTCCGCCAGATCCAAATTCGCCGCACCCAGCGCCTCAGCCCGACCCAAAGCACAACACAACTGATTACTGTGAACCTCTGGGAGTTGCTGCAAGAGGGCGACCTGACTCAAGACATTACCCTCCGAGACGGCGACACGATTCAGATCCCGGCGGCAAGCACGCTGAATCTGGCGGAAACTCGCCGCTTGGCAGGAGCCAATCTGTATGCCGCAACGCGCCGCCCGATTGACATTGTGGTGGTGGGTGAGGTGAAGCGGCCGGGCACGCACACTCTAGCGCTTGGTACAGGCGGCAATAATGCTGAAGCGCTAATTCCCACAGTGACTCGCGCGATTCAGGTGGCAGGTGGCATTACCGAAACGGCGAATGTCCGACAGATCCAGGTGCGCCGCCAAACCGCTAGCGGTCGTGTGCAAACGCTGGATGTCGATCTCTGGGATCTGCTGCAAACGGGCAATGTGAATCAGGACACGGTGCTGCAAAACGGCGATACGGTCTATATTCCGGTGGCGACTGCGCTCGATCCGGCTGAGGCAACGGAACTTGCAGCCGCAACCTTCTCGCCCGCGTCGATTCAGGTCTACGTGGTGGGCGAGGTCAACCAGCCTGGAATTGTGGAAGTTCCCCCGAATACGCCACTCAATCAGGCGATTTTGGCGGCGGGTGGTTTTAACAATCGTCGGGCGCGGCGCGATTCGGTGAAGCTGATCCGATTGAATCCTGATGGAACGGTGACAGAACGCACGATTGAAATCGACTTTGCCAATGCATTGAATGATGCGGATAATCCGGGCTTGCGTGGTAACGATGTAATTGTGGTTGGGCGATCGGGATTGGCCAGCTTCTCAGACACGTTGGGAACGATTACAACACCCATTGGGCAGATTTTTCCGATTGTGAATATTCTGCGATTGTTTGGGCTTTAGTGGTTTGGAAAAGGTGCGTAGAGGCGATCGCCATATCGCCATTTGAAGTGAAAAATTTCGTTGACGAATCTCATTTCAAATGGCGATTTCAACCATAGCCAATAAATTTAATCCAATAAATTTAATTGGATTATTCTAGCTGGCTAAAATCGTATATTTCTATACGTTATCGTCTTTAGGTTCCTAGCCAAATTAGTTCCTATTCCGCAGATTTCTACCTGTTGAATAAAACCAAGTTTTTCCCTGGTCAATCACTTGAATTTAAAGACACTTTATCCGGATTTTCGATCGTTTTTAAGAAAGATTACTTGACCGGCTTCAAATCATAGAATTTGGGCACTGGATTGACCAGAGTTATTTCCCAAAGTTGTTTCCGAGAGTTATTTCATAGATAGCCATCCGGCAGATAGATACCTTAATGAATCCTTAGTGGATTGATAGTTACATAGTTCAAGAACAATAATTCGGAAGTTAGGAGTAGAAGCGAAACAGAACCAAGGGCGATCGCCACCCGCTGAAATTGAGCTTCTATCAGAAGAAATGCACATAGAAGCAGAATGCCAGTCTTACTGCTAACAATATGAGGCCGTTCATGACCTACAAAAAGCACGCACTAATCACCGGCATCACAGGACAAGACGGGTCATACCTGAGCGAGATGCTTCTAGAGAAGGGATACGAAGTCCACGGCATCATCCGCCGCACCTCCACCTTCAACACCGACCGCATCGACCATATTTATGAAGACCCGCACAACGAAAACGCCCGCCTGTTTCTGCACTACGGCGACCTGACCGACGGCACCACCCTGCGGCGCATCCTCGAACACGTGCAGCCCCACGAAATCTACAACCTCGGTGCACAATCCCACGTACGCGTCAGCTTCGATGCCCCCGAATACACCGCCGATGCCGTCGGCATGGGCACCCTGCGGCTCCTAGAAGCCCTGCGGGACTACCAGCAGCGCACTGGCAACGAAGTCCGCTTCTACCAAGCAGGCTCCTCCGAAATGTACGGCAAAGTGCAAGCCGTCCCCCAAAGCGAAAGCACCCCCTTCTACCCGCGCAGTCCCTACGCCTGCGCCAAAGTCTACGCCCACTGGCAAACCGTCAACTACCGCGAATCCTACGGTCTGTTCGCCTGCAACGGCATCCTGTTCAACCACGAATCTCCCCGCCGGGGCGAAACCTTTGTCACCCGCAAAATCACCCGCGCCGTCGCCCGCATCGTCGCCGGACAGCAGAAGAAACTCTACATGGGCAACCTAGATGCCAAACGAGACTGGGGCTACGCCAAAGACTACGTGCAAGCCATGTGGCTGATGCTGCAACAAGACCAGCCCGACGACTACGTCGTTGCCACTGGCGAAACCCACGAAGTGCGCGAATTCCTGGAACTCGCCTTTGGTTACGTCAACCTCAACTGGCAAGACTACGTCGAGTTCGACGAACGCTACCTGCGCCCCGCCGAAGTTGACCTGCTGATTGGCGACCCCACCAAAGCCAAGACCCAACTCGGTTGGCAGCCCAGCGTCAGCTTCGAGCAGTTGGTCTACCTGATGGTCGAAGCCGACCTCAAAGCCCTGGGTCTCATCCCCCTCAACGGCAACAGCGTCCAACCCGTCCTCGACCACGCCACCATTCGGCAAGCCGCAGGCACGAGCGCAACGCCCTAAGGAAAAAACGAAAAACGAAGAACGAAAAACGAAAACCCGCTCTTCCCTCTTCCTTCTTCGTTCTTCCCTCTTCGTTCTTCCCTCTTCCTTCTTCGTTCTTCGTTCTTCCCTCTTCGTTCTTCCTTCTTCCCTCTTCCCTCTTTCCCCTATGCCCCTTTCCTTCTCCAACCAACGAATTCTTGTCACGGGTGGTGCCGGATTCCTCGGCAAGCAGGTGGTGAACCAACTCATCAACGCGGGTGCCGACCCCGCCAAGATTACGGTGCCCCGCTCTCGCGACTATGACCTGACGCAGATGGAGGCGTGCCGTCGCGCCGTTGACCAGCAAGACATTGTGATTCATCTCGCAGCCCATGTCGGTGGCATCGGGCTGAATCGGGAAAAGCCTGCGGAACTGTTCTACGACAACCTGATGATGGGGGCGCAACTGATTCATGCTGCCTATGAAGCGGGGGTGAAGAAGTTTACCTGTGTGGGCACGATTTGCGCCTATCCCAAGTTCACGCCTGTGCCCTTCAAGGAAGATGACCTGTGGAATGGCTACCCGGAGGAGACCAATGCTCCCTATGGGGTGGCGAAGAAGGCGCTGTTGGTGCAGCTTCAGGCCTATCGTCAGCAGTATGGGTTTGATGGCATTTACCTGCTGCCGGTGAATCTGTATGGACCGGAGGATAATTTTGACCCGCGCAGTTCTCATGTGATTCCGGCGCTGATTCGCAAGGTGCATGAGGCGCAGTTGCGCGGGGAGAGGACGATTCCGGTGTGGGGGGATGGTTCGCCGACGCGGGAGTTTCTCTATTCCACCGATGCGGCGCGGGGGATTGTAATGGGCACGCAGTTCTATGCGGAGCCGGAGCCTGTGAATTTGGGGACGGGCTATGAGATTTCTATCAAGGACCTGATTACGCTGATTTGTGAACTGATGGACTATGACGGGGAACTGGTTTGGGAGACTGATAAGCCCAATGGGCAGCCCCGCAGGTGTCTCGATACGCGGCGGGCGAAGGAGAGGTTTGGCTTTACCGCAGAGGTGGAGTTTAGGGAGGGACTACGGAACACGATCCACTGGTATCGAAATCATGCCAGTAGGATTACAGGTTAGCTGGATATAGGTTGATTAAGATTCGGTAAAGTTTAGCTTGGGGTCTGTAGCTTGAGGTCTGTATTGCTAGAACAGTCTAAAGCAGGCACGAAAGATTGACACGGGAACAATCCGACGTAATCAGAGTCTATCCAACGGGCACTGGATAGTGCGATCCTCTCAGGATATTTGCGTAATGTAAATTGTGTAAAAATAGCGGAGTCAGGTGAAACTTCGAGCTTTTTTCTGTAGAATTACGGAAGTATCTACCAAGCTATCTTTACAAGAGCAAGGTCATCTCCGCTGGTTTCATTCACTAGGGTTATCTATCCAGTTCCCTAATATTGGGAGCTTCCTGTATCTACCGCTTCATCTCTCTTGTAAGCCATTTCAGGTGTTGTGCTAGCAAGGTTGACGATCGTGCGATCGCCCTATTCAGAAAGCTTGAGATTTTTTGAGCGGTTTTGAACCTAAAGTAAAAGCACCGCCAGCATTTACCTTATAAAGCATCTGCCCTATAAAGCATCTATCTCTACATCAAGCTTTGGCTGCTTTTTCAGTGCCTGCTGCATCTGACAGCCATTAAGGGGCCTATATCAATTCTCGATTTTAGATTTGTGATTTTGGGATTGCCGGTCAAGTGCCTGTAGAGCTTCCAGTAATTTCATTCGCAGCGCTACTGGCGAAAGCTGATCATTGAGCATCAACCAGGTCTTGAACCTACGCGCATGAAACCACATGAAGTTATGAGCAAGCGGCGGCGGCTTTTCCAGTAGCTCCTCCTGACTTATTTTCATCTGCTGCTATCTTCGCTCATCTACCACTCTACTGAGGGTTATCAGATAGGGGAAGATTTCCCATTTTATTTTGATAGGCTCATTGAGCTTTGGTTGAATGCAAAGCGCCTTTTAAGTGCCCAATCGGATCAGGGAATTACTGCAACTGAATAGTGAGCATCTCCACATCAATTCACGAAGTTCAGTTTATCCCGAAGTGTTAACTTATGATGTCCCAGAGCAAGCCTCCAACTCAGAATGTGATTGGGTTTCCAGTTACAGCTCTTAGCTTTTATGAACAGATAGATTGGATGCTGGAATGGGCCGCGCAGCGCTTGAGTAAGTCCGTCTGCGTTGCCAATGTGCATATGCTGATGGAAGCAACCTGGAACAAAGAGTTTGGCGCTATTTTGTCGGGCAGCGATATGGTAACGCCAGATGGAATGCCGCTTGTTTGGTTGATGAGCTGGATGGGGCGCTATCGGCAAGACCGAGTGGCTGGCATGGATATTATCTTGGGGCTTTGTGGGCGATCGCCCTCTCGAAACGTCAGCATCTTTTTCCTAGGTTCCGATGCAAACACTCTGCAAAAAATGCGCCAACGGCTGCGCCACGAATTTCCAAATCTGGAGATTGCAGGCATGGAACCGCTGCCCTTTCGCCCGCTTACTCCTCAGGAAGATGAGAACATTACGCGGCTAATCAACGAGAGCGGCGCAGGCATTGTGATGGTGTCGCTGGGCTGCCCAAAACAGGAGCAATGGATTAGCGATCATAAAGACAAAGTGAACGCTGTGATGATTGGGCTGGGCGGGGCTTTTCCTGTCTATGCAGGGGTGCAAAAGTGGGCACCGGAAATAGTCAGGCGATTAGGTTTTGAATGGCTCTATCGTTTAATTCAAGAGCCGGGACGCTTATGGAAACGTTATGCAAGGACAATTCCGCCATTTGCAGTTCTGGCACTGTTGCAAGTTGTGAGTACGCTGAGTCGTGAGGATATGAGTCTGCAAACCCGCAGCAGATAGCTTGGAGGATTCGTCAGACGCAATCAGCCAACGGTTCGGTGCAGCAGTTATCGCAATCTCTGGCTTGGCCCAAGCATCTAGCCTAGGCGGCTTCAGGTAGCCAGATGGTTATGACACGCTGCGACAAACCGGGCTGCTATCTCCGGCCGCGCTCCCCAGTGGACATGCAGATAAGAGGCGTGCAGGGTGGGCGACTGCCAGCCTTCGGGAATGGCAGGGCTTTGGGGGTCGTAGGGTTGCAGGTGATAGAGCGGGGTTTCGGAGGAGTGAGTCAGGTGCGATCGGTGAAACTCGTGCCCCCAAAGGGTTTCGCCCTGGCGATGGAGAAAGGTGTCTTGCTGGGCGATCGCCCGTCGATAGCCGAGCGTCAGCCGCTTGCCCATGACCGCTTCTGTTGGCAAAACGCCCGCCATCTCCCAGGCGTTTCCGTCAAAATCCACAATGTTTTGGCTGAGGTACATTAACCCGCCGCACTCTGCATAGGTCGGCAGCCCCGCACGAATGGCGGCTCCCACGGCTGCCCGTGCCGCTGGGTTGGCTACCAGTTCTGCGGCAAACACTTCCGGGAAGCCGCCGCCGAAGTATAGCCCGCCTACGCCCTCTGGCAAAGCTGCATCTTGCAGTGGACTCCAGAACACCAGTTCAGCGCCCAGCCGCTCCAGCAGTTCCAGGTTATCGGCATAGTAGAAACTGAAGGCGCGATCGCGGGCAACGGCCAGGCGGATTTTGGATTTTGGATTTTGGATTTTGGCATCAGCGACGGGTATTGGCGGGGGCGGCGTTTCGATTTTGTCAAGTTTGCCAATTCTGAGTAGGGGGCGCAGCAGGTTCCAGTCGAAGCTGGTTTCTGCTAGGGACGCGAGGCGATCGCACAAGGGTCTTAGCTCCGGCAGTTCGTCTGTGGGCACGAGTCCCAAATGGCGATCGGGGAGGGTGATTTCGTCCTGGCGACGCAGCACGCCGAGGATGGGCAAGTCCAGCGGCTCCAGTGCCTCTTTGAGCAAGGTTAGATGGCGATCGCTGCCCACCCGATTTAGCACCACGCCCGCGATGGATAAACGCGGGTCAAAGCTGCGATATCCGTGGGCGATCGCCGCCACCGAGCGCGACATTCGGGCACAATCCAGCACCAGCAGCACGGGCAGGTTCAGCAGCCGGGCCACTTGGGCCGTGCTGGCTACGTCTTCGCGGCCGCTGGCCCCGTCGAATAGCCCCATCACCCCTTCGACTAGGGCAAATTCTGCGTCCTGACTTGCAGAGGCAAAGCACTGCTGCACATAGGTTTCAGAGGTCAGCAGCGGATCAAGATTGCGGCAGGCGCGGCCCGTAATAAACTGATGAAACATGGGGTCGATGTAGTCTGGCCCCACCTTGAACGACTGGACGCGATCGCCCCATCGGGTCAATGCCGCCAGCAGCGCCATCGTCACCGTTGTCTTGCCTACGCCGCTGCGTTCTCCTGCCACCACCAGCGCCATTGTTGCATCCCAGCTACGTCACTACAGCGTCATTTTAGCGTTCAACGGATTGCATCGAGGACGTGCGCCTTTGCATCCTGGGTGAATGCTCTAGAATGATTCACCCCGGCGAATTTCCAGGGAATAGCAAAAGCGATCGCCCCGTGAAATGGTTTCCCCGTAGGCAATGGGGCGATCGCCCGTGGTAAAGGCGGTATGGCGATAGACAATCAGCGGATGTCCCAGCGGAACCTCTAAATGCAGGCTTTCTTCTGGATTGGCATAGGTGCATTCTAGGATGGCTTCTATGCGGGCGATCGCAATGCCGTGCTGCTCCAGCACCGGAAACGTCATTTGATGGGTTGAATCGACCGCAAAAAATGTTTCAAACGGCGGCGGCACATAGGTCAAGTCCAGCGCTCCGGGTGCGCCGTTAATCTCCAGCAGTTTCTTTTGAAAATAGGCGGTGGGCGTTTCAAACAAGTGCTGAGCAACGACGGGAACCTCGACCAGACCGGACTCCAGCCGCTTCGCCAAAAGCGAAATGCCCTGCTGCGCCATATCCGCTTCCAAAAACACCATCGGGCTAGAGAGGGAGTAGGTGACCTTGCGCCGCTCCGTGACAAACACGCCCTTGCCCTGACGAGAGACGACGAGGCCCTGGCTGATGAGATTGGCGATCGCCTGTCGAATCGTCGTTCGGCTCACCCCAAACCGCTCCACCAGTTGGTATTCGCTGGGCAGTTGTTCTCCTGGCGGATAGTCGCCGCCGAGAATTTGGCAACGGAGTTGTTCAGAAATCGCAAGATGCAGCGGAGTGGACATGCTATCGGCTGGGTAGACTTGGTATGCAACCAGTCTACGAAACCAGCCAATCTATGCAAGAACAGTCCACAAAAAAATTGGCGCAGCGCGTCAACTATTCTGGACGAGATCTATTCTGGACGAGATCTATTCTGGACGAGTTGATAGAAACTCTGCGATTAAACCAGACATAGAATCCTGTTTTTGCTTTGCCTTTTTGTGAGAATTCTGGATGCTTCGTATGCCGCCTGCCACCAGCAAACCCGATAGCGCACTTCCCAAAATGCAAAGCCCAATATTTCGCACAGCAATATTTCGATATTGCTCCTTTAAGGCTAGTTCTTGGGGCATTTCGGATGAGGGCAGGGTGTTGTAGTTCGTTACAGCCGTGACAGACAATCCAAAGACAACCCCAGCCGTGAGCAATGAGGGAATCAAGATGGTTTTGATGGGAGACTGGCTCATCTTAGTACACGTTGGCGAAAATTCTCGACAGATATTTTTCACTTTGCCTTCTCAGCAATGTTGCTGGGTCACCTCGATTAATTGCCTTATTGAGAATTTTAGGAGCCTGAAACCCTTGTTTTCTCGCAGCCATTCTCAAGAGGATCTGAATTTTTCGAGGTTCCCGCGCTGATTTGATGTCGCAAATTTGATTTTGCTGATTTGACGACATCGCCTCGGCTCTAAGAGGGTGTTTGAAAAGGTATCGCCTGTAATGTCAAGCACTCAGAGATCCCCCCTAGCCCCCCTTAAAAAGGGGGAAACCACCTTAAAGTCCCCCTTTTTAAGGGGGATTCAGGGGGATCTTGCACGCTTTGCTACAAACAGTAGGACTTTTCAAACATCCTCTAAAGCTAGAGAGGAAGCAGTAGCAGATTGCTGCAACATCGCAGCCTGACTAGGCATAGTATAGTAATCTACTCAGCGCAATGGCCGTTATCGATTACCTAGTTGGCTGATCTTTACAAGAAAAATAGCCGTATAAAAACTAGATGATCAGCCGCTTTATCTTTATCAAGTCTTGATTTAAATCTTCCGGTTGTGCTGTGAAAAACTGCTCACTCGAAACAGTTGATTTGCGATCGGCCCACTCTCCGGATCTGAATCGACTCAGTTGGAAAGGTTGATAAAGGTCGTCAAAAGCTGTTATTTTTGCTGAAAAATATTTGATGATTTCCTAATTCGATCTACTTGACTTCAAGAGGCAAGATAGAGTCTGAATCCACAAGCTTTGTTCTGAAACATTGGCGATCGCCCCCCAAGTTCTAGCCTTATGGATAAGAGATTTAGCCTGTTCATCGTCGTGGTTCTGGGGTCTGTAGCCGCCATGCTGGGTATTCCTGGACTCCGGGCATTTTTGTTAGGCTTTGCTCGTCCGGAGCCGTCTAGAATAGTTGCTTCCGAAACAGGTTCTCTCACAGGTTCTCTGTCTCAGCGGCTGCAAAGCGGCAATCTAGAACGCTTGAAGCAAACGCGCAAGTGTCCCCGCTGCAACCTGAGTGGGGTGGATTTCAGCGGACTCGACCTGAGCCGGGTTGACCTGCGAGAGGCAAACCTGACGGCCGCCAAGTTTGACAACACCAAGTTAATTAATGCCCAGCTAACCCGATCCAATTTAACCGATGCCAGTCTACAAAGTGCCAATCTTCAAGGTGCAGATTTGCAAGGCGCGGTACTGAATCGCACCAACTTTCGGAACGCTCAGATGATGCACGCCACCTTGGAAAAAGCAGACTTGCAGCAGGCAACGCTGACCGGAGCCGAGATGCGGGCCGCCAACCTGACAGATAGCCAAATGGAACGGGCGAACCTAAGGCAAACTAGCCTCTACGGCGCATTGCTGAGTCGGGCAAATCTGGCGATCGCCGATCTAAGCGATTCCGATCTGCGCTATGCCAACTTCCTGGATGCCAACCTACAGGGCGCAAACCTCAGCAACGCCCAGCTAGAGTTTGCCATCATGCCCAACGGCAGCACTTATCAGGGTACTGTGCCCTATTAAATACCCGATTAGTAAATACCCGATTAAATACCCGATTAATCCCCTATTAACCTGGCTAAAACTCCAATCAAGCAGGTTCTAGCCTTATTCCATTTCGCTGAGTTGTTATGTTACTTTCCATGTCACCGCTACGGGATCGATTGCGTTCGCTAGACTATCGCACTGCCCGACAGTTCCTACAGGCTGGTGCGGTGTTGGCAGCGGTCTTGCTCCTGTCTCGCTTCTGTCAGCCGGGACGGTTTTCGCTGGGTTCTCGAAATGATATTGATCTGCAACTCAGCGTGTCGTCAGAGGGTTCCGGTGTGTACGCGATCGCTGGTACAACCAATCTTCCTGATAATGCTCGATTGGCGATCGCCGCCGTTCGCTATCTAGAGCCAGCGCGACGGTCTGGCGGTTTCTCCGACGCAAAGCCCAGCTATTCCATCCTGGCCTATCAGACGGCAACCGTGACCAATGGCCAGTGGCAGGCCCAGCTTAACCTATGGCAGGTTGCGGAGGATGGTCGCTATCAGGAATCGTGGCAATTTGAGCAGGCTGCCCTCCGGCTGAATCTGGAACCCAGCCAAGACGTGATCTTTTTGGCAACGCTGAACCCGGTCGGTAAAGTCGAGCAACTGCCCGCACTAGAACAGCAGCTTCGCAATAAAAAGCTGACCATCAGCGGCAAACATCTCTACACCGCCGCGGACGGGCAGCACTATATCCAGGTGCATCAAGCGCAGCCCGTTGCCCTGCCTGCCGACCGCACCACTCCGCCCGTCCGTCGCCCCGAAGACCTGAACGGCGGCTGGGGTGAGCGCTATTTGATGCCGGGTGAGCCGCCCAATCCCTACGTGCTGGAACAGCCGACAGAACGACAGACGGATGCCCCGATGCGCCGCGAGGAATTTTTGTGGTGAGGGGGTTGGATTTTGGATTTTAGATTTTGGATTTTGGGTTGCCGATTTTGGGCTGCTCGTTTAGCTAAGAGGGTGTTTGAAAAGGTATCGCCTGTAACGTTAAGCACTCAGAGATTCCCCCTTAGCCCCCCTTAAAAAGGGGGGAAACCGCCTTAAAGTCCCCCTTTTTCAGGGGGATTTAGGGGGATCTTGCACGCTTTGCTACAAACAGTAGGACTTTTCAAACATCCTCTAAAGCCAGTTGCCCAGCAGCACGTAGGATGCCCAGAAGCGGGGCGCGTCGTAGTTTGCCCGCAGCAGGCTCAGCTGGGCCTGGCGCAGGGCTTCGGCTTTGGAGATGGGGCTGCGCGTCAGTTGGTGATAGAACTCGATCATCAGGTCGGCTCCGGCTTCGTCGTCTACGCTCCAGAGCGAGGCGATGGTGCTGCGGGCCCCGGCGCGGACTGCCACGCCTGCAAGACCCAGCGTGGCGCGGCGATCGCCCTCGGCAGTGCGGCAGGCGCTCAACACCAGCAGTTCAATCGGTTCCGGGCTGTCTAGCTCTTGGACTTGCAGCAGGCTGCTGAGGTCTTTCACATTGACCCGGCTATCCCATGCCAGGATGAAGGTGTCGGCGGCGTTGGAGCTAAACTCGCCGTGGGTTGCAACGTGGACAATCGAGGCGGGTGCGGCGCTTAGAGAATTCTGGAAATTTTGCTGGGTAAAGCTTGTGTTGATTAGCACGCGGCTGGGCAGGGTTTTCTGGATTTCCGCTAGCTCCTTTTCCACGTTGGGCAGGGCAGGAAAATTGTCTCGTGCTTCCGTCAGCCCGGCCATTAGGGCGCGAAACTGACGCTGCTGGAGCGGGCGCGGGTCGGGCAGTTGCAGACCGGGGGCTAGCGCCACGCTGTAGTGTTCGATCAAATACTGGCGACCGTCGTGCAGGGCTGCCATTGGCACGTTGCGGAGCGCCCCGTCTAGCACGAAAACAAGCGTCTGGTTTTCGGTCAACTGGTCTGCAATGGGGCGAATCAGCCAGTCGTAGACCTGCTGGGACAGGGCCAGTCCTTCTGGGGAGGGGTAAGCGCGATCGCGCAATTCTCGCAGCAGGTCTTCGGACACCCGCTCCACGGTTTCTTGGGCGACGGGCGTGGTGTAGCGGCGGAGGGGCTGCTGGGGCTGCTTCAGGATGACTTCAATCCGGTCGGGCAGGACAATGGTATACAGCACGGCGGCGGGCAGCGTAGACAAATCCACCACCCGGTCTAGCTGAAACTGCGTATCCAGACAGGCTTCCCGAAAGAAGTTGTCCAGTTCTGCCACTTGCAGCCCCTCGATCACGTCCCGCGCCTGAACCAGCCGCTCCAGGTCGGGGGTTGGATTCTGCGGATCGAGCAGCAGATCGACCAACTGGCGATAGACTGGCTCCACGCTCTCGCGGAAGGAGAACTGCACGTCTCGGTTAATCGCCACCAGATCGCCCCGGATGGCTTGCAGGCTTTGCACGGACTGGCTGTAGGCGGCGATCGCCCCCGTTTTGTCGCCCTGCACCAGCAGCAGTCGCCCCAGTTGCCACTGCCAGCGATAGGCGATGTCGGCGGCGGCGATTTGCTGCGCCAGGTTGAGCGCCTGCTGAGTCAGGGTTTGGGCTTCGCGCCACTGTCCCGTTTGTTCGTACAGATGCCCCAGGCTGCCCAGAGCCAAGGACTCTGCCCGCAGGTCGTCCAGTTCCCTCGCCTGCTGCACCGTTCTGGACAGGCGACGGGCGATCGCCTCTAGCCCAGGGTTGCCGCCGCTGGCCTGGGAAATCGCGGTCAACCCCTGGGCCAGTTCGATCTGGTTAAACAGCGTCGGACGGCTGGGGGGCAGTGGGTCGAGCTGCTGCTGAAGGTCTGGATAGCGCGATCGCGCCTGCTCCCACTGGGCCGTTTCCACCAGCAGGCTGAGATGATTTAGCGCCGCCTGAAGCCGCAACTCTGCCGAGGGGGACACCTGGGCAGCCTCGTCATACAGCCCCAGAACGGCTTCCGTCTGCTGCAAAAAGGTGGTGGCGATGCGCTGCTGGCGCTGTTCGTAGGCCCGCCGAGCGCGATTGTCGGATAGGGGTGTCTTTAGTCGCTGAATTGCTTCGGTGGGGGTCATGCCGGCCTGGCCCAGTGCGGCGATCGCCCTAGCTCGGCCCAGATTTGCCAGGCTAAGGGTGACGGCGGCGATCGCCTCCTGGGTGGCAGGCGTGGGCGACTGGGCGTGCAGCGCGGCGGCAATCCGGCGGCTTTGCTCCAGGGCGTGACGGGCCGCGTCCAGATCGCCCGCCACGCGCTGAGCATCCCCAAGCGTCCGCAACACCTGCGCCTTGGTCAGCGAGTCGGGTGCGGCGGCAAGCTGCTGGTTGATGGCAGCGAGTTGGGCGATCGCCCGCCGATATAGCCCCAGGGATTGCAGCGCCTGCGCTTGGTTCATCTGCGTGTCGATGGCGGCCAGGTCGCCCACCTGCTGAAACAATGCTGTTGCCCGCTCCCAGGACTCTAGCGCCGCATCTGCCTGCCCCCGCGCAAATTGGAGCCGCCCCAAAATGGTCAATGCCTGCGCCTGCGCCCGCTGCACTGTCGCAGTACGTGCCGGGAGGGAATTCAGCAGTTGCACCGCTTCGGCAATGTGCCGCTCTGCCGTGGCCCATTCTCCAAGCTGCTGATGCGCCAGCGACAGGTTTGCCAGCGTTAGCCCAATCTGGAGACGAGTTTGCTCCCCAAGGCTGGGGTCTGCGCCCGGTTGCCGCAGTTGATCGAGGAGGGCTTCCAATTGGGCGATCGCCTCTCGATAGCGACCCGCTTCGTAGAGCGACCGGGCAGAGTGTGGGGGGTCGGGGGAAGAAGGGGGAGGGAAGAACGAAGAACGAAGAGCGAAGAACGAAGAACGGAGGGGGAAGAACGAAGAACGGAGGGGGAATGTGGAGGGGGGCTGTGCGGGAAATCCAGACCAGTGCCGGGTGCGTAAGGTCTCTGGTTGGGAGGTGGCGGGGGCAGCGTGAATTTCTGGCGATGGGGAGGATGCGGCGGGAAGCGTGGCTGTTGCGGAATGCGCTAGACCCAGTGCCAGCACTAGCCCCAGAAGCAGCGTTAGCCCCAGAAGCAGCGTTGTGATCCACTGCCTGGTTTTGCGACTGTGAGAGACGCGGCGGGAACTGGAGTGGGGCGTTCGCGCAAGCGTTGCGGAGCAATATTGTGCAAGTGTTTTGGAGCAATATCGTGCAAGTCTTGCGGAGCAATATCGCCTAAGCGTTACGGAGCAATATCGCCCAAGTGTTCTGGAGCAATATCGCCCAAGTGTTCTGGAGGAATATTGTGCAAGCGTGGTGGGGAAGTCTCGTGCAGGCGTGGTGAGGAAGCCGCGTCTTTCTGCCGCAAACCGCTGCCCTGGTTTAGCGGTGAAACGCGCTGGTCTCCGGTGGTGGCCTTGGCTCATCGTCCGATCGCCCCTGCAAGTTGGACTGAGTGTACTCTAGATTTTCGCCAGATTCTTGCCGGGTCGCAGTCCCCGCTAGGAGAAGATTCGTGAAGCGTTGCTAAATAGGGCTGACCAGCCAGCCGCGCATAAAGTAGTAGACCGACGACAAATATTCGTCTACCACGCGGGTCGTCAGCGCCAGCGCGTCTACATTGGGCACTAGGTCGGCGACGCTGGCAATCAGACGGCGATCGTCCAGTTGAAACAGGAATTGGTCGGTGGGCAGTCCCAGGGTTCGCAGGCCGCGACTGGCAAAGGTGGCGCGGGCGCGGCTGACGTTGAGCAAGGGCACCACCAGCAGCAGGCTGTCGGTTTCTTTTTGGTAGCCCAGGGGGGTCAGGATGCGCTCGATGGCCACCGCGTTGCTGTAGAGATCCGTGCCTTCGGTGTCGATTACGATGCGATCGCCCTGCACGCCCGCGCTGGTCAAAATTCCCTGCACCGTCTGAATGGCGATCGCCCGTGCCTCTTGCGACGCATTCAGCCCCAGTTGCGACCCCAGGCTAACGATGACCAGCGGGTTTCGGCCCTGTTCCAATTCACCCCGATAGACGCGAGCCGCAAAGAAGAGCCGCGAGGCCAGCACGTTGGTAAACCCGTCGCGATCGCTGCTGACCTGGGTGCGGCTGCGATAGGCCGGGTCGGCCGGGTCATTGCTGTCGCCCAGCACCACAATTGCCTTGACGGATGCCGGGTTAAAGTCCACTGGCCGCTGCACCGCTGGGCTATAGGCCAGCGTGCGGGCCGCCTGCGAGGTCAGCCAGTAGGCCACAATCGGCGTACTCGTCAGCAGCAGCACCAGCACCGCTGCCAGCACTAGGTTTCCGTCCACGCTTTTGGCCCCTTTTTTCAGTGAACTCAGCAGCAGGAAGAACACCAGACCCAGCGGTTTTAGCGGCAGCGACAGCACGCTCCAGACCGTGCCCACAGTGCGATTGGTGGGGTCGATAAACGCCAGAATGACGAAGGCAAACAGGATAATGCCGCCCAGCCACGTCAGATAGACCCTGGGAATGAACTTGCTGAACACGTACCAGAGGATCGTGCCAATTAGCAGCCAGAGCAGAATTCGGGTGAGCAGTTCAAACATGGTTGACGGGTCGCCCGCTGGAGGTCAATGCCGGGGGGGCAAAAAGGTCTAGTCCAGTGTAATGCGCGATCGCCCACCCGGTAACGGATTTCTGGCAGCTATAGGCTGGTGAGTTGCGTCCAATACTGGTCGTAGAGTTCCGTCGCATCGCCGATTGGGGAAATGCGCTCACATTTTTGCAGCGCTGCTTGGTCGGGATAGAGGTTGGGATTGGACTTGAGGGCGTTGGGCAGGAGGTCGATCGCTGCCTGGTTTGCTGTGGCGAACCTCAGCCGCTCCGATGCCTTTGCCAGCACATCTGGCTCCAGCAAGAAGTTAATCCAGGCATAGGCCGCATCGGGGTTGGGGGCAGCCGCCGGAATCACCATCGTATCGGTCCACAGGGACGAGCCGCTGGCGGGAATCAGGTATTGGATGTCGGGATTTTCTTCGGACACCTGGAGCGCGTCGGAGGAATAGGCCATGGCGATCGCCAAGTCGCCCGTCAACATCTGATCGCGCCAGCCGTCGGTCGTAAAGTTGGCGATCGCAGGCTTGAGCTTTTGCAACTGCCGGAACGCCGCCTCTAGTTCCTTTGGGTTGGTGGAGTTATAGGAATAGCCCAGCGACTTCAGCGTTGCGCCCATCACCTCGCGCACGTCGTTAAACAGCGTCACCCGTCGCGCCAGCTTGCTCTGGTTGTCCCAGAGATAGTCCCAGTCCTGCGGCGAGGGGTTTAGCTGGGTGCGGTTGTAAACCAGGCCGGTCGTGCCCCACACGGCGGGAATGCTGAACTGGTTGCCGGGGTCGTAGGGCGGGTCTTGAAACTGGGGCAGCAGGTTTTCGGCTCCGGTGATTTTGGTTTTGTCCAGTTTTGCCAGCAGGTTCAGTTCCCTCATCTGCTCCACCATATAGTCGGAGGGGTAGATGATGCTGTACTCGTTGCCGCCGCCGGCCTGCACCTTCGCCAGCATGGTTTCATTGGAGTCGAACACGTCGGCGATCGCCCGCACGCCTGTCTGCTCCTGAAACTGGCTCAGCAGCTCGTCGTCAATATAGTTTGACCAGGTATAAATCCGCAGCGTATCACTGCCGCCCGCGCCGCCCTGCACGTTGCTATAGCCGCCCCGACAGCTTGCCAGCGCCACGGCCGACAGGGCCGCGCCTGCCCCCTGAAGAAACTGCCGCCGGGTTTTGCGGCTAAACGGAGTGGTGGGCCGATTGGGCTGAGTCATAGGTCTGGGATTGGGGTCTGGAATTGGGGTCTGGGATGGAAGTGAGAACTTTCCCAATTATCCCCAGTTCTGACGCAAAAGCGACATTGTGTAGCCAGCGCTACATCTTGACCTGACAAGCTGAATCGACCGGGCAACCTAAAGCAATACGGAGAGGGGGGGATTCGAACCCCCGTTGGGTGTGACCCCAAACTTGATTTCGAGTCAAGCGCATTCAACCACTCTGCCACCTCTCCAAAGGGGCATTATCGTATTTTACAGGACGAACGGCGCTAATCGACGGGGGCGATCGCCCGAAACCCTGTTTTTGGAGTCCACTGAATTGCGCCCTGCTGAGCGACCACATGCAGCGGAACAGTTTGGCTGCGGAACCAGGCTTCTGCGGCTTTGCTGGGCGGGCGAGTGGCGATCGCCTGCTGGGGGCGAATCGTGCTGAGCGCCTGGGCATCCAGCTTTATTCCGTCCCACCACAGCACGCTGGTCAGGGTCGCCAGTTGTGGCAGCATAGGTTCCGAAGGCACGGTTTTCGACCCGCGCAGCAGCAGCCAGATTTGGTCACCAATCTGAAATCGCAGCGCCAAGGGGTCTTGATCCACCTTCCGCACCGCCACATCGCCAAGCTGCACCGCCTGATCCAGCGGCAATGTGTAAATCCGGCCGCCCCGCGCCTGGAGTTGCTGAATGAGTTGCTGTTTGTCAGGGAGTGTCGAGTTTTTGGACCGTGGACACGTTCCAGAAGAAAAGTAGAAAGACTGAATCGGTAGATGTTGTGCAAGCTGCATCCAGCCTTCTGTGTGGCATTCGGTGAGGTCGGGGGCGATCGCCCAGGTCACCCGGTTCACCCCCTGCTGTCGCAAAAAGGGCAGCACGGTAAACTGCACGTCCTGGGGGCTGAGGCTGCCGATTAGCCCCACGCGGCTGCGGTGCTGCACGATCAGCATCGGCTCGTCGGCCGTGTCTAGCACGGTCACCGCCAGCCGCGACATCACCGCCGCCCCCGCCGGAATGGCCACCAGCCCAAGACACACGATCGCCGCCACCCACCAGCGCCGATGTAGCGCCGCCACGCCCCACACCAGCAGGTAGATGGCATACAGCGCGATCACCTGACTGGGCGCGATCGCCCCCGCTGCATAGGCATTGCCCGGAAGCTGGTTGGCAAATTCCACCAGCGCGATCAAAAGCTGGGTTGGCCACAGGAGCAACTGGGCGATCGCGCTGCCCCCCGCAGGCACGACCAGCGCCGCCAGCGCACTGAGGCCGCTGCCCAGGCTGATGCCCGTAATCACCGGCGCAGTCAGGATATTGAGCGGCAGGCTGTAGGGCGACACCACGCCGAAGACGTGCAGTTGCAGCGGCAGCGTCCACACGAAGGCGGCGAGGGGCACGGCCACCAGCGGGGCGATCGCGCTGGGCAGCCAGTCCAGCCATTTCGTCAGCACGGGAGCCGTCACCAGCAGCCCCAGCGTCGCCAGCACGCTGAGCTGAAAGCCCAAATCCCAAATCCAGATCGGATTCACCAGCAGCAGCAGCGTCGCCGCCAGCAGCAGCGAGTGGAGCGGGTTGACCTTGCGCCCCAGCGTGATCGCCACCAGCACCGCCAGACCCATCACGCCCGCCCGCGCCACCGACGGCTCCAGCCCCGTTAGGCCGATATAGCCCAGCAGCGCCGCCGCCGAGAGCGCAAAGCTGACCTGGGATGGGAGCGATCGCGTCAGGCTGAGCAAAATGCCGATCAGCAGCGACACCTGAAAGCCCGATGCCGCCAGCGCGTGGGCCAGTCCCGCATTGGCAAAGCTGTCGCGCAGGTCAAAGGGTACGTCTACGGCCCCCTTGCCCAGCAGCATAGCGCTGACCAGGGCCGCCGGGCCCTGATCCACAGTTCCATCTGGATTTTTAATGGACAAACCCGCTGCCTGCGATCGCACGATGCGCTGCCGCACCTGCCACAGCGCTTGCTGAAGCCGGGAAGAGAGCGATCGTCCCCACGTCCACTGTTCCCGAAACCGCCCCTCTGTTGCCGGAAAGTCAACGGTTTTACCCGCCAGTCCTGCAAACATACCGCGCTGCGCCAAGTATTGCCGGAAATCGAAGCCGCCGGGGTTGCTGGCGGGCTTGGGACGATACAGCGACCCCGACACCGTGAGCATTTGCCCCGGATACAGCCCTGCCTTCAGCTTCAGCGGCAGCGTCACATACAGCCGCCCAGACACCGCCGCAGCGCGAATGGGCTGGTCTGCCTCGTCCATCTGCTGCACCTGAAACGGCACTAGCTCTAGCTGGAGCTTGCCGCTGCGGGTTTGCTTTGGCGGCGTGTCGATGAAGCCCTGCACCGTCACGGCTAAGTTAGTCTGCTCGGCTGCTGCGTCGGGGTTGCTCAGCAGAGCGCTAATGTCAGTTTCCGCAGGTCTGGGCAGGCGCACCTGAAAGTAAAGCGCTGCCAACAGTCCGACCCATCCCGCCGCCATCCAGACCTTGGCGGAAGGCCCCGTCCGCCAGAGGCGAGGCGCGATCGCCCCTGCCAGCAATCCCAACCCAGGGAGGGCGATCGCCCCCGCTGAGATGCCCCATACCTGCACCGAAACCCCGGTCAAAAGCAGGCCCAGCCCGTAGGCCAGGCACAGCATTGCGCCGCCCGCTGCATTCATAAATTTTTGCTGTTTGATACACCCTGATGAACAGCAGTATTCCCACCTGGTATGCCCGATTACCAGATGCCCGATTACCAGATGCCCGATTACCAGACGCGGGGAAGATATCCGGGCCGATCGACCAGCGCCGGCCGCAGCAGATGCCAGATCTGGATAAACCAGCGGCGGGCCTCTAGGGTGGAGTGGCCGCGATAGCGGTAGAGGAGGCCGGATTGGAGGCGGGTAGCGGCGTATTGGCGGGGCGGGAGGGGGCTAGAGGAAGCTGCGGTGGGAATAAATTGGCGGGTTTGGGGGAGCAGATCGGCAGAAAGTTGGGCGACGGGCTGGCCGAGGATGGCGAAACTGGCGACAACGGGGCAATGGTTCAGCCCGTGGGGACTGCTCAGCGGGGCAGCACCGCCGAGGATCTGCTGCGGATCGACCCAGAGTAGTCTGCCGTCTTGCCAGACTTCGGTGTGCGATCGCCATTGGCCGCTAGCAAATCCTTCGCCTCGCGCCGTGCGTCCCAGCCGAGTCATCTCCCAGCCCAGCCACAGCGCGTCTTCGTCTAGATCTACCCGCAGCCGCTGCCGATAGTCGGCCCCGTCGAACACGATGGTTTCCTGGGGCAGCCATTCTAAATAGCCGCCTGCTGCAATATGGATATGGGTCGCTTGCTCGGCGACCTGGCCGTTGCTGCGGTAAATCTTGCCTGCGGTGGCCGTGGTGCAAAGGGCATGGGCTTTGGGGGCCAGGTGAATTTTCGCGGACAGGCGATCGCCCCCCACCACACCGCCCGCCGTGTGCAGCGTGACCACATGACAGACGCGATCGCCCTCTGGGAAGAACGGCCGCTGCACTTTCATCGGAGCCTGCACAAAGCTTCGGCCAAGCTGCGTTCCGCCCGCCCGCGCCACAAAATCCAGTTCCAAGCGCCCCTGCCAGCCCGCCCCGTCCGCTCCCATTACGCCGTCACTCCGCTCCCACGCCTCTCCTAGACCTGCCCAATCTCCAGCACGTTGCCGTCCGGGTCGCGGGTAAACAGGGCAGGACGACCCGATGCGCTCATCTGCACGGGATAGCCATGTTCAACCAGCCGCGTTTTCATGGCATCCAGGTCAGGAGTGGCGATCGCCAGATGGGGATTCCGGCCCCACTTTTCCGCCTCCGTCAGCGAGACCTGAGTGCGCGGATCGGCCATCAGGTGAATCTGCACCTCACCTAGCTGATACCAGGCTCCGGGATATTTCAAGGGTCGATCGATTTTGGTCAATCCCAGCACGGTGCCATAGAACTGTTCTGCTTTGTCCAAATCCGACACCAACAGCGCCGCGTGCAAGAATCGAGTCAGCATAGGGGCAATTCGCGAGGCGATCCCTACAGGAATCGCGCAATTACATCATCCTGATTCTAGGACGGGTTTCGAGCCGCATCGCAGCGATTTTTAGCTACACCTTAGCTATTACTCAGCTATTCCCATGCTTCAAGCTTGCCAACTTGAACCGCACTCCAGCGCTACCAGCCCTATATTTCTCCGGGGTGACGCTGCGAATGAAATGGCTGAAAGCCCGATGAATACTGGATGAGCCATCCAAAATCGCAAGCCCAAAACCGCAAACCCAAAATCGCAAATCCAAAATCAACCGACCTCAAACCACACCGCGCACCAAAATTCCGGTATACACGCCCTGCACGTCCACTTCTTCCACGTCAAACACGGTTGGCTGGTAGGCGGCGTTGGCGGGCTGGAGCGTTACCGTTGTTTCCGATCGGAGGTAGTGTTTCAGCGTCGCTGCATCGCCCACGCGGGCCGCAACGATCGCCCCATTTTTCAGCGAAGCCGGGTCTGGGTTGCGCCGCAGCAAGATCACGTCGCCGTCCAAAATGTGGGATTCGATCATGCTGTCGCCCTGAACGCGCAGGGCAAACAACTGGGACAAGTCGTAGGGCGATCGCCGCGCCAGGTTAGGAAACAGTTCCAGCGGCAGATAAATTTCTGGCTCGTCTACAAAGGTGGTCTTGGGGCTGTGGGCTGCGATGCCGCCTAGGAGGGGAATGCCCTGGGGCAGCTTACGCCGACTCCTGGATTTGGACGAAGCCTGCTCCAGCGCTGCCCAGGGAGAAGTGGCGGATGTCTCTGGCACAGCCTCGACGGTCGAACCCGTGCCCATTGCCTCGGCGGGAACAAGCTGGAGCATTGGCGCTGGCTGTGCGGAGCGATGTCGCCCGGTTGTTGCCCCGTTCACTTGGCTCGACTGAACCACCTGAATGGCGCGGGCTTTGTGGGGCTTGCGGGTGATGTAGCCTTTGTTGCACAGAGCGTTGAGGAGCGATCGCACGGGGTCTTTAGAGCGATAGCTCAGCCCGACGCGAATTTCCTCATAGGTTGGTGAAATGCCCTGCTGCTGGATGAATTCCGTCACCCAATCCAGGCATCGCTGCTGCTTGACGGTCAGCGGCTTGGGGGTAGACTGGCGGGTGGATTGCCTGACTGTAGACCGTTTGGCGGTGGGTGGCTTGGCCGTAGGCATGGCTGCAATAGTTTATTTATACTAGATGCTAACATAATAGTTCACTCGTTCTATACCGAATCAAAAACTTTTTATTTGCCTTAATTTGCCGCCCGCCGCTTCACAATTTCTATATCTCAGGGCGATATCTCTAGGGCGATATCTCAGGACGATCCGGCGGGGTGCAATTATGGGCGTGCGGGCAGAATTTCGGGAGTATCGACGGGCATTTCGACGGCCGCTGATGACGGCCCACGGAGTCTGGAGCGAGCGGCGGGGAATTTTGGTGAAGCTGACGGACTCGGCGGGGCGGACGGGGTACGGCGAGATTGCGCCCCTGCCCTGGTTTGGCAGCGAAACGCTGGAGGCGGCGATCGCCCTCTGCCAGTCGCTTCCCGAATTCCTCAATCTGGCGGATATCCGGGCGATCGCCCCCACGCTGCCGGCGGGACAGTTTGGGCTGGAATCTGCCTGGGAGTCGCTGATGCAGCATGACCCCAGAAAGTCTGACCTGCCCGCCTGGGAGCCGCCCCACCTCAGCGCCCTGCTGCCTGCGGGGGAGGGGGCAATTTCTGCCTGGAAGCCGCTTTGGGAGCGGGGACACCGCACCTTCAAGCAGAAAATCGGCGTGGGCGAGTTGGCCGCAGAACAGGCCGCATTTGCCGAACTGATTGGGCAGCTTCCGCCCAGGGCAAGGCTGCGGCTGGATGCCAACGGCGGGCTGGATTGGGACACGGCCTGCCGCTGGTTGGAGCAATGCGCGGCCCATCCCCAGGTAGAATTTTTGGAGCAGCCCCTCGCACCGTCCCAGTTTGACGCGATGCTGAAGCTGGCCGAGCGCTTTCCCACGCCCTTGGCGCTGGATGAGTCTGTCGCCACGCTGGCCCAGCTCCGCACCTGCTGGCAGCGGGGCTGGCGCGGGGTGGTGGTGATTAAAGCGGCGATCGCCGGGTTTCCCAGCCAGCTTCGCGCCTTTTGCCAGCAGCACCCGGTCGATCTCGTCTGGTCGTCTGCGCTGGAAACTGCCGTGGCCCGCCGCTACATCCAGGCGCATCTGGTGCAGCTAGAGCATTCGGGGAACCGACCCGACCGCGCTCTGGGCTATGGCGTGGCCCACTGGTTTTGCGACCCTGCGTTTGAGCAAGATTCCGCCGCCGCCCTATGGCAAACCCTGACTGCCTCCGCGATTGCCTAGCCGCCTGCCTGCATCGACCCTGGCTGGTTGGCATCGAACCTGCCGCCTTTGCCCAGCAGGTTCAGACCCGCCAGACGGCGATTCGCGAAGCGATCTCTACGGGAATCACCCCAGCGCTGCGGAGCCCCATCGCCCACCCCCTAGCCCCCTGGGAAACGCGCCCCCCGGCAACGCTGCTGATTGCCGAACCCGACCCGCTGAACTTTCTGGCCAGCCTTTGTGCGGCAATTTTGTCGGAGTGCCTAGAGGGATGGGCGATCGCCCTCGGCAATCCCGCCTGGGGCGTGCAGGAATGGTATCAGCTCCACCACCACCTGTCCCCTTTGGTCATTCTCACCCCCACCGCTCCCTATCCCGCGCTCCCTCTTGATCCGGTACAGGCTCCGGCTCTCCCTACTTCTGCGGGTGAAGGAAGAACGAAGAACGAAGAACGAAAAGGGAGGGCGGTACAGCCTCTGGATCTCCTCATTCCTACAGGCGGCTCCTCTGGCCAGCTTCGCTTTACTCACCACACGGGAGACACGCTTCTTGCCGCTGTCCGAGGCTTTCGCCAGTTTTTTCAGCCAGAACTCGCCAGCGGGCCGGTGAACTGCTGCTGTGTGCTGCCGCTGTATCACGTCAGCGGGCTGATGCAGGCGTTGCGGAGCGCGGTGTCGGGTGGGCAACTGGCGCTGCATTCCTTCAAGGCGCTGGAAGCGGGAGACTTTCCGGCGATCGCCCCCGACCGTTTTTTCCTCTCCCTCGTCCCTACCCAGCTCCAGCGGCTGCTCGACTCGCCAGCGGGCGCAGACTGGCTGCGACGGGTTCACACGATCTTGCTGGGCGGTGCGCCGGCCTGGGACGACCTGCTCATCCAGGCACGACAGCAGGGCCTCCGCCTCGCCCCCACCTACGGCATGACCGAAACTGCCTCGCAAATTGCCACCCAGCGGCCAGCGGAATTTCTGGCGG
Source organism: Thermoleptolyngbya oregonensis NK1-22 (assembly GCF_032705245.1). GTDB lineage: Bacteria > Cyanobacteriota > Cyanobacteriia > Elainellales > Elainellaceae > Thermoleptolyngbya > Thermoleptolyngbya sichuanensis. The sequence goes on along the minus strand of NZ_CP053540.1, from coordinate 2,545,152 downwards.
GGGAACCGGGCTGCGGGCGGGTGCTGCCCCACGCGCTAGTGGACATTGTGGACGCAGCCGGAACGCCGCTGCCTGCCGGAGAAGTGGGGCGAATTCAAATTCGGGCGGCTTCGCTGGCGCGGGGCTATTGGGGAGCGCCGGATTTTGGCGGCCAGTTTGCGACCGATGATCTGGGCTGGATGGATGGGGCAGGACGGCTGCACATTGCTGGCCGCAGCAGCGACAAGATTATCACGGGCGGCGAAAACGTGTTTCCCGCCGAGGTAGAGGCGGCGATTCGGGCGACGGGGCTGGTGCAGGATGTGGCGGTGGTGGGGGTGGGCGATCGCCACTGGGGGGAAGTGGTGACGGCGCTCTACGTTCCCGCCAATTCCCAGGTTTCCCCAACACGGCTGGAAGCTGCGCTGCAAGACAAGCTCAGCCGCTTCAAACAGCCCAAGCGCTGGATTGCCGCCGACGGGATTCCCCGCAGCGCCCAGGGCAAGCTGAACCGTCGCCAGCTTGCGGAATGGGTGCAAACCGCCCAGCCGCCAGTCGGCGATGGGGGCTGCCAAAAAGACCTGCCATCTCCTGAAACTACGCGAAATGCATAAGTCCTGTTAAAGTTTTGGATGACGACAATCGTGCCTCAGTCCACCGAGGCATATACCTTGAGACAGGGGAGGAACGTCCATGAGCGGACGGCTGCTGCTGGTCGATGATGAACCTGGATTGCGCCAAGCTGTGCAGGCGTATCTGGAAGACAGCGGCTTTGTTGTAGAAGTCGCCAGCAACGCCCGCGAAGGCTGGGAAAAGGTTCAGCAGCTTTTACCCGATCTGGTCATTTCCGACATCATGATGCCCCAGGTCGATGGCTATCAGTTTCTCAAGCAACTGCGGGAAGATCCCCGCTTCGAGACGCTGCCCGTGGTGTTTTTGACAGCACGGGGCATGACCTCCGACCGAATTCAGGGCTACAACGCGGGCTGCGATGCCTATTTGCCCAAGCCGTTTGACCCAGAAGAACTGGTGGCCATCGTATCCAGCCTGCTGGAGCGTCGATCGGCGATCGCCCGTGCGGGTGGCGACGACGAAAAGACCGACCTGGCCGACATCAAAGAGCAAATCGCCCAACTGCGGGCCATGCTGTCGCAAAAAGGGTCGATTGCCCAAACTCCTGCCCCGATTCACCTCGACTTTACACCCCGTGAGCAGAGCGTCCTAGAACTGGTTGCTGAAGGGCTGATGAACAAAGAAATTGCTCGTCGCCTCGATACTAGCGTCCGCAATGTGGAGAAATACGTCAGCCGATTGTTTAGCAAAACGGGCACCAATAGCCGCACGGAACTGGTGCGCTATGCCCTGGAGCATGGCTTGACGAAATGAGAGATGGGGAGCTTGGAGGAATTTACTGAGTTAAAGATTGCGAAATGTTGCTTTTCTTTAATTTAGCGACATCTTTCGTTTCACTCCTCAAGAGACTGTTATCTTCATTCTCTAATGATGTAATGGAGAAAACACCCATGCAGACTTCTAAGCACCTGGGCCAATCCCTTGGATTTATGCTGCTTCTGGCGATCGCCTGTGCAGGCATGGTAGGACTGATGACATCCCAGGTCGGCGCTATGCCCTAGTGTGGATGCCCGTGTTTCCTGAGAAGGGGTGTTTCTATTTGTAACCTAGTGCTTGTAACGCTAGTTCCAGATGTATTCCTGGATGGCAGTAGGCTCACGGATCTCTGGCGGATTGGCGTAGTCAGCCATGCACTCGCAATGCACTCGCAATGCACTTGCAATGTACTTGCAATTTACGTACCAGCAATGTGCGTACTCGCAATGTACTGAGCAAAACGAGAATGCATTCCCAAGCATGGCGATCGCCCCGCCCAGAGGTCTTTTTTTTGCCATTTTCTCAAACCGCTCGAACCGCTCGAACCGCTCGAACAGAATGGGCCCAACCCGCCCTAGAGCCGCTGCAACAGATCTAGCCCGTGGGTGTCGGTGCCGCAGGTATGCAGCAGACCCAGGCGATCGCCCAGTTGCCTCACTTCTTCGGTCTGGCGGGGGCTGGGCTGCCACGGCGAAGGGTTGTTGTAGGCATAGTAGGTTTCGATGCCGTCAATGCCCAGGTCGGCGGCAGCGGGGATCAACTCTTGGGGCGATCGCTTATATCGTGCCGGGTGGGCCAGCACCGCCAGCCCGCCTGCCCGGTGAACCGCAGCAATGACCCGCCCGGCCTGTCGCGCGTCGCCGTCTACCGACTGCCCCTGCTGATAGACGTGCAAGTCTGGATGCGCCGGGTCAAAGGCATAGCAGAGGATATGCACCTCGTCCGCCAGCAGTTCCGCCGTGATCTCCATACCTGCCCACAAGCGGGGCAGCGGTCTAGACGCAGGATTCTCCACCTCGTCCACCCACGCTGGCTGGAGACTGCTCAGCCACCGCTGCGCCCGAAAATAGCCGCCCGTGGAGTGGTGATCCGTAATCGCTAAGCCAGAGAGTCCAATGGCGATCGCCTGCTCCATGAGCTGCTCCGGCTGGAGTTTGCCATCCGAGCAAACCGTATGCATATGAAAGTTGTAAAACCGGGGACAGCTTTCGGCTGTAATCGTTTGAAACACCTGCCGCAGCGATGCAGCATCCTGTGCCCCTGAGGACTGAGCATTCACCCCTTGGGTGAGACTAACCGCCATAGTCTGCGCTTCATGATGTTTTACATCCGCAATTCTAGGGTTTCTGCAAACTTATTGCCAACCAAGAAGCGCTTGGGATGGGAGCAAACCGTTTTGCATCACGCGATTTGCTCCCTGCCTGTTTAAATCTTATTAAATCTTGCGGTGGCCCTTAATCCGGCGAATATCTTGGGGATGGTTGCTGTGGGTGAGCTTATGTACTAACACGGGCGATCGCGCTAGGATGGACAAGCGTTGCAAATCGTTCTCAGCAGATTCTCTGAATCGCTCCGGTGAATCAGCCGTGCACCCATCCAGGAGCGGTAGAATGTTAAGAATGGTTTCGCCTGTGGTTTCGCCTGCCAGCCCCAGCCCCTATGCCTCAACGTGCCGACACTGCTAAGCGCCGGAAAAAAGTCGATTCTTCGGGCGAGTCTGCGAATGGGCACGCTCCGGTTTCCCAAGACCTGTCTGAGGACCTGTCTAGGAACCTGTCTGAATCGGTCAAACTGACGGCAATTCGCGAAGGGATCGCTTCGGGAATCGCCCAGCCGGGTTCCGCTGCCAATCCCCAAAACACAATCCGGATTCGCGGCGCTCGTCAGCATAACCTGAAGAACGTGGATCTGGACTTGCCGCGCGATCGCCTGATCGTGTTTACGGGCGTGTCGGGGTCGGGCAAGTCGTCGCTGGCCTTTGACACGATCTTTGCCGAGGGGCAGCGCCGCTACGTAGAGTCCCTCAGCGCCTACGCCCGCCAGTTTCTCGGCCAGGTAGACAAGCCCGATGTAGACGCGATCGAGGGCCTCAGCCCCGCCATCTCCATCGACCAGAAATCCACCTCCCACAACCCGCGCTCCACAGTGGGAACCGTCACGGAAATTTACGACTATCTGCGGCTGCTCTATGGGCGGGCGGGGGAGCCGCATTGCCCCCAGTGCGATCGCTCCATTGCGCCGCAAACCATCGACCAGATGGTGGATCAGGTGATGACCCTGCCTGACCGCACCAAGTTTCAGATTCTCGCGCCCGTGGTGCGCGGCAAAAAGGGGACGCACAAGAAACTGCTGTCGGGGCTGGCGGCGGAGGGCTTCGTGCGAGTGCGCGTCGATGGCGAGGTACGCGAACTCAGCGACAATATCGAACTCGACAAAAACCAGTTCCACAACATTGAAATCGTCGTCGATCGCCTGATTAAAAAGGACAACATTCAAGAACGCCTGGTGGACTCGCTTTCGACCTGCCTGAAACGATCAGAGGGCATCGCCATCATCGACGCGACGCTGCCGGACGTGGATAACGTCGTGCAGTTTCCAACCAAGCCTGACCTGCAACTGCCCGTGCTGCCGGGGATGGCGGCGGAACCCGCGGGGCGCTATGGCGTGGATTTGGAACAAGACACGCCCAAAAACCAGCTAGAACTGCTGTTTTCCGAAAACTTTGCTTGCCCGGAACACGGCGCGGTGATGGAGGAGCTGTCGCCTCGTCTGTTTTCCTTCAACTCGCCCTACGGAGCCTGTCCCCATTGCCACGGGCTGGGGTCGCTGCGGACTTTCTCGGCGGAACTGGTCGTTCCTGACCCAAGCCTGCCTGTGTATGCGGCGATCGCCCCCTGGTCAGAGCGCGACAACACCTACTACTTCTCGCTGCTCTACAGCGTCGGACAGGCGTTTGGCTTTGAAATCCAGACCCCCTGGGAAAAGCTAACCCCCGACCAGCAGCACGTCATTCTGCACGGCAGCGACGAGAAAATCTACATCGAGTCGGACTCGCGCTATCGAGACACCAAGGGCTATTACCGCAAGTATGAGGGCGTGCTGCCCATGCTTGATCGCCAGTATCGAGAGTCCACATCGGAGCAGTTCAAGCAAAAGCTGGAGCAATACCTGATCGACCAGCCCTGTGAGGTGTGTGGGGGCGATCGCCTCAAGCCAGAAGCCCTAGCCGTCCGCCTGGGGCAATATCGCCTGAAAGATCTGGCCAGTGTTTCAATTCGCGAATGCCTCAACCGGGTCAACCAGATGCAGCTAACGCCCCGGCAGGCGCAGATCGGCGACTTGGCGCTGAAGGAGATCCGGGCGCGGCTGCAATTTTTGCTGGATGTGGGGCTGGACTATCTGACGCTGGATCGCACGGCGATGACCCTTTCCGGCGGCGAGGCCCAGCGCATCCGCCTGGCCACACAAATCGGCTCTGGCCTGACGGGCGTGCTGTACGTCCTAGACGAACCCAGCATTGGGCTACACCAGCGCGATAACGATCGCCTCTTGCACACGCTCAACCGCCTGCGCGACCTAGGCAACACGCTGATCGTGGTGGAACACGACGAAGACACCATTCGCGCCGCCGATTACCTGGTGGACATTGGCCCCGGCGCAGGCGTTCATGGCGGCAACATTGTGGCCCACGGCTCGCTGCAAAACCTGCTGGAGGCAGAGGACTCGCTGACGGGCGCGTACCTGTCTGGGCGGCGCGTCATTCAAACGCCTGCGGAACGCCGCAAGGGCAATAGCCGCAGCCTCAAAATCCGCAATGCCCGCCGCAATAATCTAAAAAACCTAGATGTCGATATTCCGCTTGGAAAATTCGTCTGCGTTACGGGTGTCTCTGGCTCTGGCAAATCGACGCTGATTAACGAACTGCTCTATCCCGCGCTGCAACATCACTTTGGGCGTAAAGTCCCCCAGCCCAAGGAAATGGCGGAAATGCAGGGCCTTGCCGCCCTCGACAAGGCGATTGTCATCGACCAGTCGCCGATTGGCCGCACGCCGCGCTCCAACCCTGCCACCTACACGGGTGTATTTGACGTAATCCGCGACCTGTTTGCCGAAACGATTGAGGCCAAGGCGCGGGGCTATAAGGCGGGACAGTTTTCCTTCAACGTCAAGGGCGGGCGCTGCGAGGCCTGCGGCGGGCAGGGCGTAAACGTGATCGAAATGAACTTCCTGCCGGATGTGTACGTGCAGTGTGAGGTGTGTAAGGGGGCCCGCTATAACCGGGAGACCCTGCAAGTGAAATATAAGGGCAAGTCGATTTCCGACGTGCTGAACATGACGGCAGAGGAGGCGCTGGAATACTTCGAGAATATTCCCAAAGCGTCGGCGAAGCTGCAAACGATGGTGGACGTGGGGCTGGGCTATGTGCGGCTGGGGCAGACCGCGCCGACGCTCTCTGGCGGCGAGGCGCAGCGGCTAAAGCTGGCGACGGAACTCTCGCGCCGCGCCACGGGCAAGACGCTGTACCTGATCGACGAACCGACCACTGGCCTGTCGTTCTACGATGTCCACAAGCTATTGGACGTGCTGCAACGCCTGACGGACATGGGCAACACCGTGCTGGTGATTGAACACAATCTGGATGTAATCCGCTGCTGCGACTGGGTGATTGACTTGGGGCCAGAGGGGGGCGATCGCGGCGGGCAGATCATCGCCGTGGGCACGCCAGAGCAGGTCGCTGAAGTTCCTGAATCCTATACCGGGCAATATCTCAAGAAAGTGCTGGCGCAGCATCCCCCCGCGAAGTAAAGGTTCTAGTAACAGAGTCTGAATTCGTTGAGGTTGGATTCGTTGAGGTTGGATTCGTGAGGTTGGATTCGTGAGGTTGGATTAGTTCTACCAAAGTTCAGCATCGCCAATCCAAAATCCAGTCCGGCTATTCCACAAACTTCAGCACCTTGACCTGCGGTTCTGGCAGATTGGCGTACTGTGTCGCCTTTTGCTCAAGCTTGGAAAGCTGCCCTAGGGCGAGGCTACAGGGCATTCCATATTTGGCCTGGACGCGATCGCTGGCAATATGCAGCGCGGTGCGCGATCGCTCCAAAAAGTCTGCCAAAGGATAAACCTGATCTGGGGTAAAGTAGTCCTTAATGACCAGGGACGGCGAATAGCAAAGCTCCTGGGAGCCGTCTGGCCACTCAATCTGAAAACGAAGCTCTGGCATTGGCAAAGGATCAGGGGTGAGAAGGGGGAAATTTGGAGGCTGGGCTGAAGCAGCCAGTCGAGCGATCGAGCTAGGCATTCGGCATCTCTCCTATCGTACTCGTACCGCATTCATCTGCTTCTATCTGTATCGCGGAGTTCAGGGAACAGACTGATACACCCGACTCGACACACTTCAGCTTCCCCGAATCCATTCCGTTACGCCGCCGGGTTTGTCGATGAGCGTGATGCCCTGGGCTTTTAGCTCGTCTCGAATGCGATCGCCCTCGGCCCAGTTTTTCGCCTGTTTTGCCGCCGCCCGCTGCTGCACCCGCGCTTCGATTTCTACATCGCTGAGTCCATCGGGTTCCGGTGGTGCGTCTGGCGAAACGGCCAGCCCCAGCACCTCTGCCAGCGCCACCAGCGTTTGCCACTGGGCTTGCAGTGCGGCGGGTTCTGCCAAGGTTTTGCCGTCGTGGGTGAGGCGGTTGCCCTCTTTTTGCAACTCTTTGGCCAGTTCAAACAGCACCGCCAGCGCCACGGGCGTATTCAGGTCGTCGTCCATCGCCGCCTGAAAGCGCTGCACGGCCTCGCTTGCAGTCGCAATTGGTGGGGCTGGGGGGGCATTGAGCGCGGTGGCTTCTCCCTGGCCAAATCCCAGCGCTGCGCCGTGCCGATAGCCGAACCGCAGCCCCTCCGTCAGGGTGTCCCAGGCGTTTTGGGCAGAGGCGATCGCCTCTTCGGTAAAGTCAATCGGCTTGCGATATTGCGCTTGCAGCACAAACAGCCGCAGCACCATCGGGTCAAAGCCGCTCTCTAGCATTTGGCGAATCGTTGTGAAATTGCCCAGCGACTTCGACATTTTTTCGCCGCTGATATTCACAAAGCCGTTGTGCAGCCAGAAGCGCGACAGGGGCTTGGCCAGCGCCGCCTCCGACTGGGCGATCTCGTTTTCATGGTGCGGAAAGATTAGGTCTTGCCCGCCTGTGTGGATGTCGATGCTGTCGCCCAGTTCCTCGCGCACCATCACCGAGCATTCAATATGCCAGCCGGGTCGTCCCTTGCCCCAGGGCGAATCCCACTCCGGCTCACCGGGCTTTGCCGCCTTCCACAGAGCAAAATCTAGGGGATGGTGCTTTTTCGCCGCTTCCTCATCGACGCGGCCGCTGGCCCCGGCTTCCATCTGGTCGAGCCTGCGTCCCGACAGTTTGCCGTAGCTGGGAAATTTTTCGACAGCGTAGTATACGTCGCCGCCGGATTCGTAGGCATAGCCGCGATCGATTAGCGACTGGATGAACTCGACAATCTGCGGCACAACTTCGGTGGCCTTGGGATATACGTCGGCGCGGCGGATGTTCAGCCGATCCATGTCGTCCAGATATGCCTGGATATAGGTTTCGGTGATGACGTTCCAGGGCACGTTTTCCTGGTGCGATCGCCGGATGATTTTGTCGTCAATATCGGTGAAATTTTGCACGTATTTCACCGCGTAGCCGCGCCACAGCAGATAGCGCCGCAGCGTGTCCCAGGCGATATAGTTCCGCGCATGGCCCACGTGCGAGTAGTCGTATACCGTCACGCCGCAGGCATACATCTTGACCACGCCGGGTTCCAGCGGCTCAAACGGCTCGACTCGTCGCGTCAGGGTGTTATACAAACGGAGAGACATGGAAGGCTTTATCGCAGGACATCTAAACCATCAAATTGTATTGCAGATAGAGCCGCGCTTGAGCTAAACGCTGAGAACCTGCTACGGTGCAATTGGTGTGGATGTTGGATTTTGGATTTTGGATTGCTAGGGTGTGCTTTAAACCCTTTGATCCCCCCTAACCCCCCTTAAAAAGGGGGGAACTGAGCCGAGCCACTCCGGAAGTCCCCCTGAATTTTGATCCCCCCTAGCCCCCCTTAAAAAGGGGGGAACTGAGCCGAGCTACTCCGGAAGTCCCCCTGAATTTTGATCCCCCCTAGCCCCCCTTAAAAAGGGGGGAACTGAGACGAGCTACTCCGGAAGTCCCCCTGAATAAGGGGAATTTAGGGGGATCGACTCAAGGCAATCAACGAGCTAGAAAGGTTTAAGACACTGCCTAGCTAGTTGGTGCGGGGCTTCTGGCAGTTCATTCTGAGTGCCACTTAGCTAGCGCAGGTACATCTTTGGAAGAAGGGGCTGGGGGATGAGGGCAAACTTGCAGAACTGGGATGCGCCCATCAGCGCCGCTTGGAAGAATTGATCCAAGGCTTGTATCCAAAGCTTGTATTGAGTTTTCAGCTAGGACTTATGAACCAGATGTCTATGAGCCAAATCTTTCTGGCGATCGCCTCTATTCTCGGCGGGCTGTCTGTGGCTGCTGGAGCCTTCGGGTCCCACGCGCTGCGGCCCAAACTGAGCGATCGCATGTTGGAAATTTTTGAAACGGGCACGCGCTATCAGATGTATCACGCGCTGGCGCTGCTGCTGGTGGGGCTATTGCTGCTGCGGGCAGAAGCGGGGCTAGGCTGGCTGAACGCGGCGGGATGGGCGTTTGTTGCGGGGACGCTGATCTTTTCTGGCAGCCTCTACGCCCTCAGCCTCAGCGGTGTGAAAGTGCTGGGAGCCGTTGCGCCAATTGGGGGCACTGCGCTGATGGTGGGCTGGGGCTGCTTGGCGATCGCCGCCCTTAGCTTAAAGTAGAACCCGCGCTGCAAAGCTCAGACAAGCTCAGGGGTGAACCGCAGAAATCGCGCCCTGGAAGCGTCGGGCTGCGTCCGTCATTCCTGCATAGTTCACAATTGGCTCTTCCACAATTAGCTCATTGGGAAACACGAACTCTGCGGTTTCGTAATATTGTTCTGTCCACTCGGCCCGTTGGGACATCTGATCCATATAGCCGACGAAGTGGCCCACCAGGAAATACACCGCGACCAGCGCCGCTGCCGCCATCGACACCAAAAAGCCCGCCAGCATCAGCGAAAACTCTTTACGGTCAAGCGCTTCCTGCATAAGGTGCAGTGCCCATGCCACCAGCGCTACGACGATGAACAGAATAAAAATCATTCTTATAGGAATGTAACGTTTTGTAATATTTCACATTGTAACAGTTCCTCAGAAAAGTGTCTCTTAAGGTGACCTAGAGATTTTGGGAAGAGGGAAGAGAGAAAAACGAAGAGAGAAAAACGAAGAGGGAAGAGGTTCGTTTTTCGTTTTTCGTTCTTCGTTTTTCGTTTTTCGTTCTTCCCATCACCCCCTAACCGTCACCTGCTGTCCCTTCAAATACTCCTTAATCTCGGCAACCGTAAGCTGGCCGTAGTGTAGCAGCGATGCCAGCAGCGCCGCCTCTGCCTTGCCCTCGGTCAGCGCTTCGTGAATGTGGGCGCAGGTGCCCGCTCCGCCGGAGGCAATGACTGGAATCTGCACCTGTTCGGCGATCGCCCGTGTCAGTTCCAGGTCATAGCCCGCCTGCGTGCCGTCTGCATCCATACTGGTCACCAGCAGTTCCCCCGCGCCGCGCTGTTCCACGTCCTTGGCCCAAGTGAGCGCATCCAGCCCCGTATTCTCTCGCCCGCCGCGCACGTAGACATCCCAGCCGGGATTGTTGGGATCGGTTCGCCGTCGCGCATCGATGGCGACAACGATGCACTGATTGCCAAAGCGATCGCTCGCCCGGTTGATGAACTCTGGGTCGCGCACGGCTGAGGAATTGATGCTCACCTTATCGGCTCCTGCCCGCAGCAGTTGCTTGATGGTGTCTAGGGAGCTAATGCCGCCGCCCACCGTCAGCGGAATAAACACCTGCTCCGCCGTGCGATACACCACGTCATAGATGATGTTGCGGTCTTCGTGGGTGGCGGTGATGTCTAGAAACACGAGCTCATCTGCTCCGGCATCGTTGTAGACCTGCGCCAGTTCCACGGGGTCGCCCGCATCCCGCAGGTTGACAAAGTTCACGCCTTTCACCACGCGCCCCGCCTTCACATCCAGGCAAGGCAAGATTCGTTTTGCCAGCATTGCGATCGCCTATTGAAGATATTGAAGAGTCCACAAAAATTCAGCAAACATTCGACGAAATTTCTCTGCCCAAACTTCAACCCTGCGCTGACTTGAGAAAAAGCGCCACCAAGTCACCACAATATCGCTTAAATGGGGCGCAATACAGCGCAATAGACTGATACACTGGCTAATTGTTTGCCGATCGTTGAGTGTCGAGATGCAAATTGGTCAAAAGGTTCGGGTTCGTCGGTTGCGCGATCGCACGGGTCAAGCGGTAGTAAAGCACCTGGGGCAAGTGGGCGAGGTTCAAGATTTCAAAATGACGGATGGCAGCGGCATCGGGGTCGTTGTGCAGTTTGATGACAAGTTTTCCACCTGGTTTTTTGAAGACGAGCTAGAGGTCGTTTCTTAGGGAGACGCATGAGTTTCATCCTGACGTTTTTGGGCAAAGGCGGAACCGGACGGACGACCGTGGCGATCGCCGCTGCGAAGCAATTCGCGTTGCAGGGTCAGCGGACGCTGCTGGTGGGACAAGACCCCGGCCCCGCCTTTGGTCTGCTGCTGGGCGCATCCGTCGGCGCAACGCCCCAGGAGATTGGCGCAAATTTGAGCGCTGTCCACCTGCAATCTACCGCGCTGATGGAGTCCAGTTGGGAGGAACTCAAGCGTCAGGAAGCGCAGTACCTCCGCACACCGATTCTCAAAGCGGTCTACGGTCAGGAATTGGGCATCCTGCCGGGAATGGACGGGGCGCTGGCGCTGAATGCCCTGCGGGAATTTGACGGCAGCGGCAAGTATGAGGTTATTGTGTACGACGGCGCAGGGGACTTGTCTACGCTGCGGATGCTGGGGATGCCGGAAATCGCCACCTGGTATTTCCGCCGTTTCCGCAAGGTGGTGGCGGATTCTGACCTGTGGAAAGCTGTGTCGCCCTTTGTGCAGCCTGTTGCCGCTGCGGTGCTAAATGTGAACTGGTCGGGCGATTTGTTTGACCAGCCCGCGATGCAGCAGAGCAATAATCTCCTGGAGCGGGGCAAAGCGGCGGTCAATGATCCCAGCCGTGTTGCTGCCTACTTGGTAACGACGCAGGATGCGGCGGCGATCGCCACTGCCAAGTATCTCTGGGGCAGTGCCCAGCAGGTGGGGCTGACCGTGGGCGGCGTGATTCTCAATCAGTCGTCTGACGGGAGTGCGATCGCCCCGGAGTTTGCGCCGCTCCCGGTGACTGCGTTGCCAAACTATCCAGGGCAAGACTGGCAGCCTTTGATCGAGGCCCTGCCCGACTTTACCCAAGCAAGTCAGGCTCCTAGGGCGATCGCCGTCAATATTGCCGAGCGCAAGGTGGCTCTTTTCCTTCCCGGTTTCGACAAAACTCAGGTGAAGCTCATTCAGTCTGGCCCGGAAGTCACCGTCGAAGCAGGCGACCAGCGCCGCAATATCGCCCTGCCGCCCGAACTCAGCGGCCGCCAGGTGACGGGCGCTAAGTTTCAGGACAGCTTTTTGATTATTTCGTTTTGATTATTTCGTTCTAGGGCAGCTAGGAGCCGCCCAGATTTTCCAGATCTTACTTTTGCTCCGGCAACATGCACTTGTCGCTGTCGCATCCGGCAGGGCCCGCTTCCACTAGTTCCCCGGAATCGTAGCGGGCTAGGGCTGCGTAAAAGTCGGCCGTGCGCTGCCGCTCTTGGACTTCGCGCTGGAGCTTCAGGTATGTGGCGCGATCGATCTTCTCGAAGGGCAACCGGGGGAAGGGCGCATTGAACCGGGCCAGCAAGGCAGCACTGATGTAGCCCTGATCCTGGGCGATCGCCCCATAAATCGCCTGGGCCAGTGGCTCGATTTCGTCTTCGTTTAGCTCGATGGTGGCGCTGGTGTTGTGCGCGGTGTAGTGCTGCTGCACCTGCATGTAGAAATCGAACTGGGCCAGGGCGCTAAATTTCTCAATTTCGATTTCATCGGCTCCGGGCAGGTTAGCCCAGGGAACCTCCACGGGAATTTCCACCAGCCACTCGGTGCAGCGCGGGTCAAACGGGTCGTTCAGCAGGTTGCCGTCGTCGTCTTTGTCGGATTGCGACGGCACAATGCTGTAGCCGTAGTCGAGGCAGGCCAGCGCTACGGGATCATTCTTGCGGAAGGTGATGCGGCGGATAAAGCGCTGGGCCTTGGGCGGGTGCCAGCCGGGAGATGCGCCCGTCAGCAGGGATTTTGTGCCCGCAGGCTGGACGGTGGTGCAGCGGTTGGGGCGGCGAAGCTGGTGGCGATCGCAGTAGTCCCACACCACGCGATGCACAATGTCTTTCCAGTAGCTCAGGTATTGCCGCTCCTTCTCCTTAAACTCTAGCCCTTTCACTGTGTCGGGGCGGCCCTGGGCCCACCAGCGCAGCCACTCCACGCCAAACGCCTGCACAAAGAAGTCAAATAGCCCGGTAAAGGACACGCCCACGATTGGGTCTTCTTCTCGCGACTGCTGGTAGCGCGGCTCCGTAAAGTGATGATTCAGCAGGGCTGCAACGGAGAGCGCTCCAGCGGTGAAGGCTTCTTCCTGCTGTTTGAAATCAAACGGATCGAGCTGATTCAGGTGAACTTCCGCCAGGTTGCAGTGGAAGTTTTCGCCGATTATTTCGCCGCAGGGGTTTAATCCATAGCGGCCCTCGCCCTGGGCACGACGTTCTGCTTCTCCTGCCCACTGGATCGCACCTTCACCAGAGTAGTATTGCTTGCGGACGGCTTCGGTGCATTCTTCCAGCGTCGGCTTGCGGTGAAAGACGCGGGTGTGGTTCGCCATGCGGAGTGCGTCGCGTTCGGGGTCGATGCGCCAGTTGCCCTCAGCATCCTGCATCCAGAGGTTGTCCTTGGCCGTTTTGGCCAACTCATCCTCGCTGTCGAACTGGCGCATCCCAGCAGAGCGGCGGATGTTTCCAGCAACAACGCAGGCGGCGGCCTCGTCGATTAGCAGGCAGCACTCGATGGAGTTGAGCTGGCGGCCGAGGGCTTTGTTCAAAATCGCCGCGCATCGTTCATAAAGCTGGGGCAGCCGGATGGGATTTGCCACGCCGCCAAAGCCCTTCAGCCGTTCGCCCGCCGGACGCACGTCGCTGAGGTCGATGGTGACGGTGACTTCGCCGTTAAACCGCTCATCGGTGGAGAGTTCCAGCACGGTTTGATAGGACTTGACCCAGCCCTGGCGACTGTCGCCCACGCGAATCGAGACGCGATCGCCCTCCCAAGTCACCGTCGTTTCACCCTGCCGCTGCTCCGCCGGGGTGCTGCCGATTTCGCCCTGCATGATGGTGTGGAGGCGGTTGCGAATGGCGGGCAGTTGGTTGATGTACTTTGGCTCCAGCACCGCGCCCGTGCCGCAGCCCATCATGGCCAGATCCATCATCAGCCCAAAGGCCCGCCAGTCTACGACGTTGGTGCTGGTGCAGTTGTAAGCGCCGGAAAAGTTTTCGGGGCGATCGGCCCAGGCCGTGCCGCCCACCCACAGCCAGCGGCCGGAGGGCAAGCTCTTGACTTGGTGCTGCATCCGGCGGAGCAGGTCGGCTTCGCTGTCGGTCAGCTTGCCCAGCTTGATGATGCCGCTGAGGGTGCGATCGCACACATCGTCCCAGGTTTCGCGCCGCCCTTCTGCCTTTTCTCCCCGGCGGCTGTAGGTACGGTAGAACACGGGGTTGGCAGCGGGCGCAGACGCAGGGAAGGGGCTGGTTTGGCTGGGCCGTTCGATGTTTTGAACCATAGGGCGATCGCTCGTATGTGTCGTGGACTGAGGTTGTGGAATCGTTGCGTAAAGCGGTGTAAAAAATCTTGCAAAGGCACTGGAAAACCCAGCGGGCACCCCTTCAAATGTCACCTAATGTCACCGTCTAGAATTACCGTCTGAATATCACACCCTCAATATGTAGTGCCATTATAGCGGGTTGCTTCTAGGCATTACACTATATACGCTCAGGTTTGAAAATTCAAGATTTTCCGGCAGTGCTTCCCCAAGGGTCATTTCTTTAGGGGATTTTATTGGGGAATTTCGTCAGGGCGATCGCCCCTGGGCACAATCTGAAACCCAGTACCCACAGGGGGAATCTTTGGCAGCTCGGCTATTAACTCTCCGAAAAGAATCATTGCTGCGTAGTATCCACGCTACAGCGCAATCGCGCCTCATCTGAGCCAAACGCCAGGTGAGCGACCAAACCTGAGGAGATCAAGATGCGAAAGTTCATTTCTACGGCGATCGCCCTGACGCTGGCAGGCAGTGTGGCCACTCCAGCGATCGCCGCCAACTGGGAATATCAGGGCGTTGCCGTGACTGGAGAAGACGTTTACCTGGATTTGGATTCTATCCAGTCCCACGGACGAGGCGGCTACTTCTTCCGATATCAAATTGGTCGAGATCAACGGTCTGCATACACCCCCTGCGATGGGCGTTGGCAGGTGTTTAATCGGAATGGCGATGCTGAACCCCTGATACGGCCACAGTCGCAAGCCACGCGCAACATGCTGAATCGAGTCTGCAATTCTGTCGCCACGAACTGGGAATATCTCGGTGAAGCAGTGGGCGGACAGGCAGTGTATCTCGACTTGAGTTCCATTCGACTGGTTCAGCAAGGGAGCTATGTCTTCGACTATCGACTGGGGCAGGAGCTACGCCGAGCCATGACGGCCTGCGATGGAACCTGGCGGGTTGCAGATGCAAGGGGCAGCTTTGGCGCGGCCCAGCGGCCCCAGTCGCAAGCGACAAGAACCATGCTGAGTCGGGTCTGCAATGCGGGTCGATAAGCCTGTTCTAGGGAAACTCGGCTTAGCAGCCCGTGGGTCAGCACAAGGTTCTGAATAGCCCTGAATAGCCCTGAATACTTGGATTTCAGTTGGGAAGGCGCGACCGACCCAACTGATTTTTTTGCAGTCGCTCTGGCAATATTTCCTAGCTATGGACGCAACGGGCGATTCGCGAAGCGTTCGCGCAAGTGGTGCGGCGCACGTTCCCTACAGGAATCGCTCTCCTGACCAATAGCGCACCAAAATGCGGATCACTTCGTCCTCCACAGGCGACGGCAGCGGCGGCGACCATTCGCCCGCTTCGGCAAAGCGCCGGACATGAAGCTGATGCACAATATGATTTACACCGGGCAGCACGCCGCAAATCAGAATGCGAACGGGCTGCTGACCGTTTGGCACAGCAGGAACAGGCACCCGAAGCAAATCGGGTACAGACTTTGGAGTTATCATGATGTCACCTGAAATAAGGTAGGGCGTGCAAAGTTTATCCTCAGTGCGATCGGTGGAGATCCCCCTAAATCCCCCTTAATAAGGGGGACTTCCGGAGCGGCTCGGTTCCCCCCTTGTTAAGGCGGACTTCCGGAACGGCTCGGTTCCCCCCTTAATAAGGGGGGTCAGGGGGGATCAAACCTGGCGATCTGGCAAACAGAACTTATTGCACCTGTAGAGGAGAGAGAGAAAAGCGATCGCCCTTCTCTCTCAAAATATGCCTTCGTTGCATACGCATCATTGGCATGTCGAAATCATATGTTGCATACGCAACGGTGTCAAGCAAAACATGGGTTATGTCAGACTTCGCATCAAAGAGCTAGCCGAGCAGAGAAGCTGGACGCTGAAAGAAGTCGCTGACTATGCAGGTGTGAACTACAACACGGTGAGAAGCTACGTGCAGCGAGACATGCTGAATACGGTTGATCTGAGCGCTGTGTTCAAGATAGCTCGCGCCTTCGACGTGTCGATCGAAGACCTGGTAGAAATTCTGGAGGAATAAGGCGACTATCTCGCTACATGGGGCTAATTCGGCTGAGAATTCGAGAATTTGCAGAGCAGCGGGGCTGGACGCTCCGAGAAGTTGCCGAACGCGCCGGACTGAACTACAGCACCGTCAAAAACTACGTGCAGCGCGACGCAATGACCATGACTGATTACACGGCAATTCGCAGGCTGGCGATCGCCTTCGACGTGTCGATCGAAGATCTAGTTGAAATACTAGAAGAATAGAAGCAGCGCATTCATCCTCCATCCCTCTCCCAATGGTGGCCACCTCCCATCGCGCCGATCGCGTTTTTCTACACAACATTAGCTGGGAGCAGTTTGAGCGGCTGCTGGAAGACCTGGGCGATCGCCGTTCTGCCCGTATCGCCTACAACAACGGCACGCTGGAGATCATGACCCCGCTACTGGAACACGGATATTTCAAAGAGGTGATTGGCGACGCGGTGAAAGACATGGCCGACGAGCTAGCGCTGAACTACGAAAGCTATGGCTCTACCACATGGCGCGATCGCCTCCAGAGGGCCGGGCTGGAACCTGACAACTGCTTTTACTTTCAAAACGAACCCGCCGTGCGCGGCAGAACCGATCTAGACTTGCGCCAAGACCCGCCACCCGACCTGGCGCTAGAGATTGACATGACCAACAAATCCCTTGATCGCTTCCCCATCTACGCTCGGCTGCGCGTGCCCGAACTCTGGTGCTACGACGACGGCAACTTGAAGATCTACCACCTGCAATCGGGGGACTATGCAGAAGCAGAGCGGAGTCTGGCGCTACCCCAACTGCCCATCCGTGAACTGCCGCAGATCATCGAAGCGCATCGATCAGAAGGACGACGCGCCCTGCGCCAAGCCATCCGCCAGTGGGCACGCCGTCATGTAACTCGCTAATCTCCTTGTAGGCGACGGTCCGCGTGGCATAACGTATATAGCCGTCAGCGCCGCCTAGTAGAACATTGTTTGATGCGTTGCGCTGGCGTTGGCACTCATCTCGTTTGCAAATAGCGCTGTCTAGAAGCCATTCCGGGAAGACCAGTGCTAGAACGGGTATCAGAACAGCTTGAGGGTTAGCAGAACAGCATGGCGAATCCGGTTTCGCAGCGGCGGGGTAACTGGTTGAACGGCAAAGCGCTCTGGGCGCAGATGCAGCGGCGGCTTGGCGATTTGGATTCCTCGGAGCCGCCAGAAGATTCGCTGCCGCTGCGGGTGCTGGTGCAGGCGATGGTGATCGTCGGCATTATTGCGGTAGATGTGTCAGCGGCAGACACGACCGATGCATTGGGCGTAAGTCTGTGGGCCGTGCCGATGAGCGCGGTGGGCGGAGCTTGGAGTTGGTCGCGTCGCCGCAGCCGCAATATCCCGGTGAAATTTTGTATTGCGATCGCCATGCTGATTGCCCTGGCGGTCTTTTTTGTGCGGCTGGTGGCAGAGCGCAACGACACGCGCATGGCCTTAGCGGAACTGCTGATTCAGCTTCAGGTCTTTCACAGCTTTGACCTGCCGCGCCGCAAAGACCTGGGCTATTCCATTGTGATCGGGCTGATCTTGATGGGCGTGGCGGCCACTCTCAGCCAGACCTTCTGGTTTGCGCCGCTGCTGATTGCCTTTGTGGCTCTGGGCATTCCGGCGCTAGTGCTAGACTATCGCTCTCAGCTTGGGGTTGCTCCCAAGACGATGCGGCGCATTCGCCAGAGCTTGCCGCTGCGGCCGCTGGCAGGCGTGCTGGGCATTACGCTGGCGCTGGGGCTGGTGATTTTTGCCTTTTTGCCCCGCCTTCCGGGTTATCAACTGCGGGCGTTTCCGGTCAGTGCGCCCATCCAGTTTGAAGGCCAGTTTGACGGCGGCACGATTATCAACCCTGGCTATGTGCGCGACGGTCGCGCCAGCACGGGCAGCGGCATGGGCGTAAACGGCAATGTGCAGGGCGGGCCGGGCGAAGTGGATGCAGATTTTTACTATGGCTTTAATCGCCAGATGAACCAAAATCTGCGCGGCTCGCTGACCCCAAAGGTGGTGATGCGCGTGCGATCGCAGTCCGAGGGCTTTTGGCGCGTGATGGCGTTCGACCGCTATACGGGGCAGGGCTGGGAAGTGTCGCGGGATGGGGAAAACGACGTGCAGGTGCTAGAGCGATCGCCCTGGACCTATCGCCAAATTCTGCCCTGGTCGGTGACGCTGAACCAGACGCGGGAAGTAATTCAGACCTTTACTGTAGTTGCAGATTTACCCAACCTAGTGCCCGCCCTCTATGAAGCCAAGGAGCTTTACTTTCCCACGCGGCAAATTGCCATCGATCCCGAAGGTGCGCTGCGATCGCCCATTCCGCTGTCCCAGGGGTTGACCTATACCGTGGTGTCGGAAGTGCCCTTTCGCGATCGCACCCAGTTGCGGAATGCCACGACCGTCAACCCGTCCAACATCACTGACTATTATCTAGGCGTGCCAGCGGCGATCGCCCTCCGCATCCGCCAGACCGCAGAAGAGGCGCTGGCCAAGTCGCCCACGCCAATCACCGCGCCCTACGAAAAAGCCCTCTACCTAGCGCAATATCTCAAGCAAAACTATCGTATTTTGCCCGATCTGCCGTTTTTGGAAGAAAACGAGGATTTGGTCGAGGCATTTCTCTACAAGTACCAAGGCGGCTATCCCGACCACTTTTCTACGGTGCTAACCGTCATGCTGCGCTCCCTTGGCATTCCGGCGCGGCTGGTGGTGGGCTTTGGCGCGGGCGAGTTCAATCCTTTCACGGGCTATTACGTGGTGCGAAACACCGATGCCTTTGCCATGACGGAGGTCTATTTCCACAAATATGGCTGGTTTGCCTTTAACCCAATTCCCGGCGGAGACGTGATCCCCACCTCGGTCGAAGAGTCGCAGGTGTTCGCCGCGCTGAAGAAATTCTGGGAATGGATCGCGGGCTGGCTGCCCTCTCCGGTGTCGGGCTTTTTGAACGGGCTGCTAGAGGCGATCGCCCAGGGCTTTGGCTGGGCTATGTCTACCCTAACTCGCTGGTTTACGCAGGGCTGGGTGGGGCTGCTGACGGGGCTGATGGGCCTCACGGTGGCGGCATTTTTGGGCTGGCTGGGCTGGAGCGGCTGGACGGCCTGGCGCGATCGCCGCTGGTTGAAGTCCCTGGCTCCGGCGGAGGCGCTCTATCAGGAGATGCTGCGCTGGCTCGCCGAACAGCACATCCGCAAGGCCCCCAGCGATACCCCCCTGGAGTTTGCCCGCACTGCCCAGCAACAGCAGCCCGCCCACGGGGAACTGATCTACCAGATTGCTCAGTCCTACGTAACGTGGCGCTATGGCGGCCAGGTGGGGGATCTATCTCGCTTGCGCCAGCGGTTGCACCAGGTGAAACAAAAGGGGCGATCGCTCCCCGCCCGCTTCCGAGGCCCATCGCGCAGAAAAGTTCTGTCCTAAACTCTGTCCTAGACTCTGGTCTAGACGCTGCTAGGGTCACTTCCTTGAAGCATTCCCCTCGAAACTGGCACGTCTCAGGTCATTTAACCCAGCCATTCGGATAAACTGAGAAGCCGCCATCCAAAACAGAAACGGAGATTAAAGATTTGAAACATGCAATTCCCGGTGGAGAATGGGGAATTATAATGTGCGATGCGATATTCAATCTGTGATATTCTCCTCAGATAGCCTCTTGCATCGCCCCGTGTCCGCTCTCGCCCTTGCACCTCGATTCTTCTTGCCAAGTGCCTCTGAGTCATTACGCTTCCTGCATTCACGGCTGCTGGCCCAGCATTCTCTATCCCGTCTTTTCAGTTCCATCCTACGTTAGAGAGGTCGTTTCCCTTGTCCCGTCGCTATCTATTCACATCAGAATCTGTTACCGAAGGCCATCCCGATAAAATCTGTGACCAGATCTCGGACTCGATCCTCGATGCCTTGTTGACCCAAGATCCCAGCAGCCGAGTCGCCGCAGAAGTCGTCGTCAATACGGGTCTGGTGCTAATCACCGGAGAAATTTCCTCCAAAGGCACCGTGAACTACGTTGATCTCGTCCGCCAAAAGATCGCAGAAATTGGCTACACCGATTCGGTCAACGGTTTTTCGTCCAATAGCTGCGCGGTGCTGGTGGCGCTCGATGCCCAGTCGCCCGACATCGCCCAGGGTGTAGACAAGGCCCATGAGCAGCGATCGCAGCGCAGTGAAGAAGAACTCGACGCAATCGGCGCGGGCGACCAGGGATTGATGTTTGGCTTTGCCTGCAACGAAACGCCGGAACTCATGCCGTTGCCAATCAGCCTGGCCCACCGCATCTCGCGCCGCCTCGCTGCTGTGCGAAAGTCGGGTCAGATCCCCTACCTGCGTCCCGACGGCAAAACCCAGGTCACAGTCAGTTACGAAGACGGTCGCCCTGTTGGCATTGACACCATTCTCGTCTCTACGCAGCACACGGAAACCATCGACGACATCACCGACCCGGCAGCGGTTCAAGCCAAAATTCGGGAAGACCTCTGGCAAATTGTCGTACAGCCCATCTTTTCGGACATCGCTATCAAGCCCGACAGCGGTACGCGCTTTTTGGTGAACCCCACGGGTAAATTTGTGATTGGCGGGCCCCAGGGCGATTCGGGGCTGACGGGTCGCAAAATCATCGTGGACACCTACGGCGGCTATTCTCGCCACGGCGGCGGCGCGTTTTCTGGCAAAGACCCCACCAAGGTCGATCGCAGCGCTGCCTACGCCGCCCGCCACGCCGCCAAAAATATCGTCGCAGCCGGACTCGCAGACAAGTGCGAAGTGCAGTTGAGCTATGCGATTGGCGTGGCGCGTCCCGTCAGCATCATGGTAGACACCTTTGGCACGGGCAAGATCGACGATGAGCGTCTGCTGGAACTGGTGAAACAGCACTTTGAACTGCGTCCGGCGGGCATCATCCAGACCTATAACCTGAGCCGACTGCCTGCCGAACGGGGCGGACGGTTCTACCAGGATGTCGCGGCCTACGGTCACTTTGGCCGCACAGATCTAGATTTGCCGTGGGAACAGCTTGACAAGGTAGACGCGCTAAAGCAGGCAGCCGGGGCACTGCTGTCTGGCATGTTGAGCTAAGTCTTGCGGCAAGCAGTTCCTTCAGGGCTGACGCTTTTCGTCCTGCGCTCGATAGGGTAAAGTGACATCCTGCCTAGTCAGGTTGTTCTTACGCTGTCGGGTTTTCTACTGATGCCGAAATCGCTGCCAAAGTCGTCGCCAACGTCCTCTCAAAACCATCGCGCTGCGTTTCTGTCCCTGCTCGTGCTGACGATGATCTGGGGCTATAACTGGGTCGTGATGAAAATTGGCATTGCCTATGCGTCGGCGCTCGACTTTGCGGCACTGCGGCTGGTGTTGGGGGCGCTGAGTCTATTTCTGGCATTGATTGCCCTGCGAAAGCCGCTAAAGCCCAAGGCCGTACCGGGGACAATTTTGCTGGGACTCATGCAAAACACTGCAACCGTGGGGCTAATTACCTGGGCGCTGGTGAATGGGGGCGCGGGCAAAACGGCCGTGCTGAACTATACCATGCCGTTTTGGCTGCTGTTGTTTTCGTGGATTTTCCTGAAAGAAACCCTGAGGCGATCGCAGTGGTTGAGTGTCGGCATGGCCGTGACGGGGCTGCTGCTGGTGCTGATGCCGCTAGATTTGTCGAGCGGGTTGGGCAGCAAGATCATTGCCGTGGGCGCGGGTATTTGCTGGGCCATTAGCGCTGTGCTGGCGCGGGTGTTGCAACGGGACCAACAGCTAGACCTGCTCTCGATGTCGGCATGGCAAATGCTGTTTGGCAGCATTCCGCTGGCGATCGCCGCCTGGATGATCCCCACTCAGCCGATTGTCTGGTCGCCCACGTTCATCGCAGCGCTGCTCTATAATGCCGTACCCGCAGCGGCGATCGCCTGGCTCCTGTGGTTCTATGCGCTAAACAACTTACCCGTGGGCACGGCGGGATTATCTACGCTGGCGGCTCCGGTGATTGGCGTGCTGGCGGCGTGGCTGCAACTGGGCGAGCGCCCCAGCGGTGTAGAAGGACTGGGCATGGTGCTGATTTTGGTCGCGCTGACGATAAACGCAGTGCAAACCATTCAGACTGAGCGACGCGCCAAGAATCAGGCAAAACTGAGCGCCTAATATCGAGTCACTGATATCGAGTCACCGATATCGAGTCACTGATATCGAGTCTCAAAAGCCCATCGCGTTCCGTCTTGTATCCGCTTCTACGGAACCCCCTGCCCAAATCCGCTAAGGTCAAAGCAACTTGGGGATAATGTTATCTGAATCACATTTACTGAGTCACATTTACTCCCAAAGACCGCGACGAACATCGCGAATCGTTAACGCAAATCGTTAAACCAATCTGGGGCAGAGTGCAAGGGGCAAAAAGCAATGCGCCTAGAGCAGTTGAAGGCATTTTTGGCAGTGGCAGAAACGGGTAGTTTTCAGCAGGCGGCGCTGCGCTGTGGCGTGACGCAATCCACCGTGAGCCGCCAGATTCAATCTCTGGAATCGGACTTGGGAATGTCGTTGTTTCACCGCAGCACCCAGGCCAAGCTGACGGTAGCGGGCGATCGCCTGTTGCCCCGGGTTCGCAAAATTTGCCAGGAATGGGCGAACGCCACCCAGGAACTCGGAGAACTGCGGGCGGGCAAACAGCCAGAACTCTGCGTAGCGGCGATTCACTCCCTCTGCGCCTATTCGCTGCCGCCTGTCTTGCAACAGTTTTGTCAGGATTATCCAGAGGTGCAACTGCGAGTAACGGCCTTGGGGAGCGATCGCGCATTGAAAGTGCTGCGTGATGGGCTGGTGGATCTGGCGATCGTGATGAACAACCGCTTTGTGGCCAGTAGTCCAGAAATCGTGGTGGAAGTTCTCTATGACGAACCAATTAAGCTGCTGATGGCGGCCGATCATCCCCTGGCAAGCTGCGACGCAGTGCCCTGGGCAGACCTGGCCCGCTATCCGCAGGTTGTGTTCAAGGACGGCTACGGGATGCAGCGGATTGTGCAGGAGCAGTTTACCCGCCGGGGAACGCCGCTGCGGGCTGCGCTGGAGCTAAATACGCCTGATGCCTTTCGCGGCGTGGTGCGCCAGGGCGACATGCTGGCCCTCCTGCCCGAATCGGCGCTGATCGAGGCTTACGACGATCCAGCGCTGGCCGTTCGCCCGATTGCGCCCGATGCAAACGCCGCCCTGACCGATCCCCCCCTGACGCGCCAGGTGGTGATGGTGACGACGAGCGATCGCCTGCAAATTCCCCCAATCCGCCATTTCTATAACCTGATCCTGTCCCAACTCCCCCAGCGCATCCGCCAGCACTCCCTGGCCGCGACGACCCCCTAATCCCATCTCCCTCCTCTTTGGCATGAGCCACGCCTTTAGAACGCTGCTGCGAAAGGTCGGCAGCGGCCCCCACACCAGCCAAGACCTGACCCGCGCAGAATCTGCCGCCGCCACGCGCATGATGCTGCTGCAAGAGGCAACGCCCGCTCAGATTGGTGCGTTCATGATTGCTCACCGCATCAAGCGCCCCACGGGGACAGAACTGGCAGGAATGCTGGATGCCTATGATGAGTTGGGCCCAAAGCTGCAATCGATTGGCGATCGCCCTGTTTTCATCCTCAATGCCCCCTACGACGGGCGCGATCGCACGCTGCCGCTGAGCCTGGTCACGACGCTGATTCTACTCGCCGCAGACCAGCCCGTCATTCAACACGGCGGCGACATCATGCCCACCAAAGAGGGCGTGCCCCTGGTGACGCTGTGGGCTGGGCTGGGCGTAGACTGGTCGCGCCTGTCCCTTAGCCAAGTTCAGGACGTTTTGGAACGCACTGGCATGGGCTTCGTCTACATGCCCGCCCACTTTCCACTGGCGCAGGCACTAGTGGAATATCGCGATCAGATTGGCAAGCGCCCGCCCTTTGCCACGCTGGAACTCATCTGGTCGCCCTATGCGGGGCAGAGCCACGTCGTCGTGGGCTTTGTGCATCCCCCTACCGAAGGCATGGCGCAGGCAGCCTTTGCGCTGCGAAACACGCCGCTCTACACCACGGTCAAGGGGCTGGAAGGAAGCTGCGACCTGCCGCGAGAGCGCACCGCCATCCTCGGCTTTAGCACCCCGTCGCCAGACGCGCTGGAGCGGCTGCACCTGCATCCCTACGATTACAGCATGGGCGGCAAAAATGTCCCCTTGACCAGCCCCGCCGCCGCAGTCGAAGCCATGCTCCAGGTGTTGCAGGGCAAACCGTCTGAACTGCGCGAGTCGGTGCTGTGGAACGCGGGCTTTTATCTGTGGCGCGGCGGCAAAGCAGAAACGTTGACAGAGGCGATCGCCCTTGCAGGACAACTGCTCGACCAGGGTTCTGCATGGCAAGCCCTCATCCGCCTGCGACAGGCCACCAGCGCCCCCTGCCCCGTTTAGGGTCGGGGTTTTCACGGCTCCCCCAGATTTTCGCCCCCAGATTCTCGCCCTCAGGATTCTTGGCCTAAATGAGGGGTTAGACTCTCGTGCGGGTTGCAGCGCAATCGGCCTATGCTCGGAATGCGGTTTTCTGGTGTTTTGAGTGCGATCGCCTAAGCTCTTACGTCAGTGTTTTCACGCAAGCTTCGCGGTCGAGAACCCTGCTGCTGGGTTTACTAAACCCTCTCATAAAACACCAGATCGCCAGCAGCAACACGAGGAGTGACCCCTAGGATTGAAGATGCCAAAACTACAACCCATTCAGCTTGAAGACGGCAGCATTTTGTATGTCGAAGCCACGGACGATATCCAGGCAATTGATGTACCCACGAACGGTGGTGGAACCGGAAACGGATACCCCAATGAACCTTCTGAGGAAGTGTCTCGTACTTCAAAAGGATGGAATCGAGGCAACCCAAATACTCAAATAGCGCAGAGCTTCCAAGCCATCGAAAGCACGATTAAGACCTATACGCAGCATACCCTCAACGCTTTTCGAGGGGCTGCAATGGCAGATGTGAAAAAGGTGACGCTGGAATTTGGGGTGAACGTCAGCGGTGTGGGAGGTGTGCCCTATATCGCCACAGGAACAGCTGGTTGCAACATCAAGATCGTGGTCGAGTGTGCTTTTCCCGAACGCGCGACCCCGGAGCCCCAAACTCAGGCATCCCAGTTGCCTAGAGAAATACCCCCCTCAGCGAGGATATCGCCTGCTCGCGAAGCCAATGGAGTTGGTAACGGAGCTAGCCCTAGCCACGCAGGTAGACCCACGCCGCCGCCGCGCCCAATTTCCTAGCCATCTACCTAGCGATCTACTACGAGATGAGCGTGAGGCTGGTGCGAAATCGATTCATGCTGCAAAAGGGACACACGCACCGCCAGTCTCCATTTAACCCCGACGGATCAACCCTGACAGGTCAACCCCGACAGGAATATAGCGCCCGTCCGATTAGCCTGCCAAGAAAAACCCCCTGGAGTCCAGGGGGCCGTTCACTCTTCGACACAAACCAATGTTTTGTGATTAGACCACGTGACGACTTCAGAAAGACACACCCTAATGCTTTGAAAGACTCAGGACTGACGCACTCGCGATCAGTTTTCTGGGTTTTGGACGATCTCTCGCGGGCTGCACCCACGAGAGATCGCCCAACTGCGTCAGTCCCTAAGACTGCTCCTTGAAATCTTGTGAAACCTTCTTGTGAAACCTATAGAATTGCGTGAAGCGCCTATGCAATGTCCGTCTTGGATACGCTGGGCGGGCGTTACGAGCATCGCTTGTGCCAGTGCAGGGCGACTTGCACGCTGCGCTACTTGCGCTGCCTCATTCAGACCGCTTACTGCTCGTAGGTTACGCCGCGATACTTCAGGTTCTGGACACCATGCTTCTGTGAGGTTGCGGCGTGAATAGCAGTCTGGACTTTGATGCCGCGATACATCCTTTCACCAGGCATAGAAGCTATCGAGCCTTGGGGCTTTTCAGGGCTGTATTCGTAGCTGGCAAAGCGATAGGTAAGTTGCATAATGACCTCTGTTAGCCGAAGCGTTGATGGTAGACGATTAACGTGAAACTAGCTAAGCAGCGTGCTTGAACCGTAAGTATCGGGTATCAATCAGGTGTCAATCAGGTCAGCAAACAGACTATGTAAGTAAGCTAAGCAGATAAGCTGATAGATACGCTATGTGTGCGAATGCTGTCAATTGCTGTCGATATCCGGGAGCGGGAAGGAGTTTTAAGAAAAAAGCAAACCTGAAACAGGGGGGCATTGCGCTGAGGGGGGCTTGCTCAATGCGCGTTCAACGGGACAGGTTCAGGTTTGCTGGAAATTTTGCGGGACACGTCTGGGGCTAGTTTTGGAGATGAAGCGGTGGGGTTGCGCTAACCACCTAGCTGCCGTAAGCAACGCCGCGATATTTCAAGGGAAATCCAGGCGAGCGTGTGGCGGAAGGGGTTTCTGGATTAATCTTTGCGCCGCGATAGGTCAGATCCATCGATTCCAGGTTGGCTTGGCGGGATGCCTCAAGTTGGGCAGCGGTGTAGGCATAGTTGACGGAGCGGTAAGTGAGTTGCATGGTTGTGTCTCCTTGAGAGTGAGCCAGGAAAGATGCGGTGGGGGCTATCTGGCGTGTTGCTTTATGTCTTAGTTTTATGCTGTTTCCCCAGGCGGGTCGATACAGAAAAGTTAGGGAGTTTTGGCAGGGATGATCCTTAACTTTTGGGCGATCGCCCCGCACACGCCTTAACTTCCCTCAATGGCACTTCCTTCACACGGGGCCGGAGAGGGGTGGAAATCGGTGGCAATAGGCAGAAATTAAATTTAGCTAAATCTTGACATTTCCTTCAAACGGTAGCTTAAAATACAGATTGAAAGGCTATTGCTATACCACAGAGCAAACAGTTAGACCGCAAATTTAGTTAATACACTCGAACAGAATCTCTCGAACAGGATCTTGACAAGAGGGCGATCGCCCCTCCGGGTCTGGCTTTCCCCAGCACCCTCAAGTGGTTCAGTGGCGTACTAAATACACACTCTCGTACAGATTCTCATACAGACTCTCAGTTAATTCCGCCAGTACAGATTTCCCGATTAATCACTAGCAGCCCAAAGCTTGACAAAATTTCGACAAAATTCTTTAGGAGGAACAGATGAGATTAACGTATCGGGGACACGACTATGAGCAGGAGCCTGTCCCTCCTATGCAGATGCGAGACTCTGGCTCCGTCGGCCTTTACCGTGGACGGGAGCTTCACTTTAGCTATCCCCGTCATGTGCCTGTGCCCCAGCCCGTCAATCGGTTGCAGTATCGTGGCGTAGCCTATCAAACAACCGAGACGGGCGAAGTGAATTCGATGGGGCGGGTGGTGCGTCCGGCTGCCCATCCCGAGGCACACCACGCGATCGCCCATGCTCACGCCCGCCTGATCGATCAGCAAGAATTGGCGAAGGTGCATCACCAATACTTGATGGAGCGGTTGCAGCGTCGTCTGGAAGTGGCCCGGGCTAAGGGGGACGACACGCTAGTTCGCCAGCTTGAGCAAGAGCAGCATCAGTTGGTGTAGCGCTCGGCGTTGCGATATGGCGTGAGTTCTTCGTTGCACCATGCCGCGCTACCACACATCGTCGTCTGGATCAGGCTGAGGCTTAGCTGGATAGGAACCCGACGGCTCTGCGGCTTTGCGCGTTGGCTGGAGAAACTTTTCGTAGGGTGAGACTGGGGGCGACGCGGGGGGCAATAGCTCCAACTGGGGCGATCGCCCCTGGCCCGTTTGGGTGCGGCGGCGGCGCGATACGCCTTCTTCCGTCGTTTCCTCTGCCACTACTTCGTAAAGAATTGCCTGCTTGTCGCCGTCGCCCCGGCGCAGCACCCGCCCCAGCCGCTGGATATACTCCCGGCTCGACCCCGTGCCCGACAGGATAATGGCCACACGGGCATCGGGCACATCTACGCCTTCATTCAGCACATGGGACACGGCTAGCGCCTGATACGTGCCCTCGCGAAACTTTTGCAAGATGTCGTGGCGTTCTTTCACGGGGGTCTGGTGCGTCAGCGCCGGAATCAGAAATTCCCTGGAAATGCGGTAAACCGTGGCGTTGTCGTTGGTAAAGACAATCGTGCGGTCGGGGTAGTGCTGTGCTAGCAGATCGGTGAGAACCCGCAGTTTACCCTCTGTGCCGAGCGCGATCGCCCTTGCCTCCCGGTGTGCCAGCATGGCCCGCCGCCCCGCCTGCGACTGGGCACTCAGCCGCACGAACTGCTGCCAGCCCGACAGGCTGCCCAAAAACACCTTATGCCGCTCCAGAAACGCATTGCGGGTTGCAATCAGCGCCGTGTAGCGATCGCGCTCCTGCTGCGACAGCTTTACCTTCACCTGCACGATTTCATGGTGCGCCAGCGCATGACCCGACAGTTCCTCCGCCGTGCGGCGATAGACCACCGGCCCCAGCAGCGTGTCCAAATCAGCGTGGCGGCCGTCGCTGCGGTCGGGCGTAGCGGTCAGGCCCAGGCGATAAGGGGCGATCGCATATTCTGCAATCACCCGGTTAAAGTCGCTGGGCAAATGGTGGCACTCATCGCAAATCAGCAGCCCATAGCGATTGCCCAGAGACTCTGCATGAATCGCCGCGCTGTCATAGGTGGCAACTAGGACAGACGTGCGATCGCGCGATCCGCCCCCCAGCAGGCCCACCTCTGCATCGGGAAATGCCGCCAGCAAATGAGCATACCACTGGTGCATCAAGTCCAGCGTCGGCACTGTAATCAGCGTGCTGCGCGGAGTCGCCTGCATCGCCATCTGCGCCAGATAGGTCTTGCCCGCTGCGGTCGGCAGCACCACCACCCCCCGTCGCCCGGCCGCCTGCCACGCGGCCAGTGCCTCCTGCTGGTGTGGATAGGGCTGCCGCTCAAAGGCCGCATTCAGGGCGATCGGCTCAAACGCTTTTGCCTCATCGTCAAAGGCCGTGCCCTCCGCCCGCAGCCGCTCCACCAAAGGACGATACTGCATAGCAGGCACCCGAAATCGCTCCACCCGGTCATCCCAGGTCGCAAAATCCACCCAGGCCTTGCCCCTGGGCGGCGGATGCAAAATCAAAGTGCCCCGGTCAAACTTGAGGGTTGGCGTGCGGGCCATGCAGTACGTTCGTTTTCCCCTGAGTGATCTGCCCGTATTGTACGCCAGGGATACCATTCCGTTTTAGACTGGAGAATGCTCGGATTTGATGTGCTGTTTTCAAGAAGACCCCTGTGCGAAAAAAGGTTATTGCTGGCAACTGGAAAATGTACAAAACTCAGGCAGAAGCGCAAGAGTTTCTTCAAGGGTTTTTGAAGCATCTGACGGAAACGCCCGACGATCGGGAGGTCGTGCTTTGCGTCCCTTATACCGATCTCTGGCTCTTGTCCAAAAACCTGCACGGGAGTCGGATTCGGCTGGGCGCGCAAAATATCCACTGGGCCGCCGAAGGTGCTTACACGGGTGAAATCTCTGGGCCGATGCTGTCGGAGATTGGGGTTCGCTACGTCGTTGTTGGCCACAGCGAGCGACGGCAGTATTTTGGCGAAACGGACGACACGGTGAACCTGCGCCTGAAAGCTGCTCAGGAGTTTGGCATTACGCCGATTCTGTGTGTGGGGGAAACCAAGCAGCAGCGGTCTACGGGGCAAACCGAGCCGTTTATTTTTAACCAGCTTGAGAATGATCTGGTGGATGTGGATCAGTCCAACCTGGTGATTGCCTACGAGCCAATTTGGGCGATTGGCACGGGCGACACCTGCGAACCCGACGAAGCGAACCGCGTGATTGGGCTAATCCGTGAACAAATCGATAACCCCGACGTGCCGATTCAATATGGCGGCTCGGTCAAGCCCGACAATATTGATGCGATCATGGCTCAGCCAGAAATTGACGGCGTTCTGGTGGGTGGGGCCAGCCTGACAGCCGACAGCTTTGGGCGCATCGTGAATTTTGGGCTGTGAGTTTTGGGCTGTGAGTTTTGGGCTGTGAGTTTTGCCCTGAGAATTCGGCAATCCAAAATCGAAAATCGCCAGTCTTAAATCGCGAATCGCGATTAAT
This sequence comes from Thermoleptolyngbya oregonensis NK1-22, assembly GCF_032705245.1. Classification (GTDB taxonomy): domain Bacteria; phylum Cyanobacteriota; class Cyanobacteriia; order Elainellales; family Elainellaceae; genus Thermoleptolyngbya; species Thermoleptolyngbya sichuanensis. Next base: position 2,514,841 of record NZ_CP053540.1, on the reverse strand, counting down.
CGATATCAAAAAGCAAGTTCTCAAACAGAAAGCCCCGCATTGCGGGGCTTTACTAATGGGATCTCGTGTAGTCAATCGTTCATCAACAGGGAACAGTGAACGGACGCTTAGGCTTCTTGCTTTTTGCGGCGGCGACGAGCATACATCAACCCAGCGGCGATCGCCGTTCCAGCCATCGTCGTCGGTTCGGGCACAGCGGTGGACCCCGCCATCACGATGCCGTCGTTGCCGCACTCTGCAAACAGGCTCGCGATGAAGTCGCCCACGGGCAGCAGGCTCCGATCGATGCTGAACCCGAAGGTGTGGTTACCCGTGGCATTGAACTGGCCAAAGTTTAGCCCCAACCCTCTCAGGTCAGCCGCCGCCAGCATGTTGATGCCACCCAGGTAGGTGCCAGACAGCATGTTGGTTTGAGCGGCAGTGTTGTAGCCAAAGTAGGAATTGTTTGCTGCCAAGTCGCCTAGAGAAGCAGAACCGCCCACCTTCGCCACTTCGGTTGCGTGCTGCTGGTGGCTGCTAAAGCCAGAGTTAACGCTGGTCAGGCTAGTCGTGGTCACGCCACCATACAGGCCCAAGGGGCTGATTTGCGTGGTTCGCGTTGTTTTGACCCGGCCTTTGCTGTCTACGGTTTGGGTTTCGGTTACCACTCTCACGTTCGTGTCGTTGGTGCTGTCAAACCGAATCGCGAACAGGTTGCTCTGGGCAGCATTGAAGCTTGCGGTGTTGGTGAAGTTCAGCACCAGATCGCCGTAGCTGATCTTGTTGTTCCGTACGCCGTTGAGGTCGTAGCCATTGAGAGACAGGTTCGAGTTGATAGCAAAGACCACGCGATCTTCTAGAACCCGAAACGCCATGCCAAAGAACTCGAAATCGCTGTTTTGCCCAACGACCAAGCGCCTGTTTTGGGCATCCCACTCGGTGCCATCGTTGAATGAGTCAATCGTGTAATTCCAGCCGCCAACCTGGAAGGCTTGGGCCTGCGACCCGGTGAAGGCCAGAACGCCGAGCGTTGCCGCAGTGCAGAGGAATGTTTTAAACGCTTTCAGTTTCATAGGTTAAAGAATGCTCTTGTGCGCTAGTGAGTTCGTTGCAGCTTGCTTCGCTGCGTGCTTAGACGAACCAATTCTGCAAAATTGATCCTTCGCACCCCTTGTATTAACAGGATGCACTTCGACCCATAAAGAAAAGACACTATGTAAAGCGATTTTTAACGAAGAAGGGATTTTGTTTTAGCGGTCTTTTTGAGTCTTCTATCAGCAGATTCGTCAGCTTAAATACGGAGCGATCGCCCTTAATTAAATACAAATTAAATACAAACGTTTATGCCACAGAATTTACGTAGAGCGGCAGGAGGAAACTACTGAGTGGGAAGCCTTTTGTCGCTTTCAGCCTTGATTCTGGGAGGGCTGGCCCTCGTAGCTATGCGGATCTGATGGGCGATCGCCTCTGTAAAGTCCGCTCTAAGCCGACCCTCTAACCCGGTGAGGAAAGACGATCCTCTACAGTCTTGAAAACCGAACTCACTCAAATTTTGAATTCGATAGATTAGGAGTGTCAGTAAGTCCCGCAAGAAACCAGAATGAGGGGCTGAAGAAACACCCATACTCTGACAATACTCTGAGGGAGATGAGCAATATGGCATTAGTTCATTGGGTTCCTTTCCGTGAATTAGAAACCCTGCAAAGAGACATGAACGAACTGCTGGATGTGTTTAATCTGGAGGGCGATCGCAAAGCAGGACTCCGCACCGCGCCCGCAATCGAGCTACAAGAAACGCCCGACGCACTGGTGCTAAAGGCCGAAATTCCGGGTGTAGATTCCAAAGATCTGGATATTCAGGTGACTGCTGAAGCGGTTGCGATTAAAGGCGAACGCAAATCGGAAACCCACACCGAAGAAAACGGCATCAAGCGCTCTGAGTTCCGCTATGGCTCGTTTAGCCGCGTCGTGCCGCTGCCCAGCCGCATCCAAAACGACAAGGTATCTGCAGAATACAAAGACGGTATTTTGCATCTGACCCTGCCCAAGGTGGAAGCCGAAAAGAACAAGGTCGTGAAAGTGACGCTGGGATAACGAGACTGCGTTCAGTTGTGTTAGTTCTGCCGATTAATCCTTGCAAGATAGCTTGAGTTGATTCGTACTGCTCCGCCACTCTCCCGTTTGAGGATGGCGGAGTTTTTGTTTGTTGCGTTTTGGCAATTTTTCCCAGTGCCTCCACCAACGACATGGCTGGAAACGCCGCAACTGCTTGATTGGCAAGCCAAAATCGCCAAGCCAAAATCCAAAATCGACACGCCCTGCCTTCTGCGTACAATCGAAGGAAATGTTGCATGGAAACGCCTCATGAAACCGAACATTTCGAGTTGGGCTGGGGCCCTCTTGGCGATCGCCCTCCCATCCGGACTCGCCCTGTCCACCCCACTCGCCGCAACAGCGGTGCAACTGGCAGACGGCACGGTGTATTTCGAGCAGCCGCCCAGCCTGACCGACTATGGCACAACCCGCACGACGACCTTTGCGCCAAACCCGACCTACTATTTCACCGTGACGCTGCCGCCGAATGCAGGCGAACCCCTGCAACGAGTCACGATTGAGCAGCGCGACAGCGGCACCTTTGCCCGCCGGGTTGATTATCGACTGGAGGCGACTAGTGCATTTGTGGGCACACGAAACCGGAGGGGCGATCGCCTATCCCTCGGTTCCGTAGCCTATGACCGAGATACCCAGACCCTTGCGGTCGTCTTCGATCCGCCCCTGCCGCCGGGAACCACTGCTACCCTGGCCCTGCGCCCCAGGCGAAATCCCCAGCTAGACGGCACCTATCTGTTCCGCGTGGTCGCCTTTCCGCCAGAACCAGATAGCGGCAGCGCCCACGGCCAGTTTCTCGGCTTTGGTCGGTTCCACTTCGATCGCCCAGAGTTTTTCCGCTGGGGCGATCGCTGGTGGTAGCCTGAGCGCTTCTCTGGTCGCAAAACCGCTACTCAATTGCGCCGCCGCAGGAGCTGCCTGCCCCGGCTGTGCAGCCAAAGCAGTGTCTTGCCGTCACAATTTCTCGCTGCGCCAGCAGGTCGGGATGGAAGTCGTGAACCGTGGCGGGGCGATCGCCCGCTAGCTGCACGGGCAACTCCAGCATTTGGTTAAAGTCGCAATCAAACAGGCGGCCATCCCAGGAAATCGACAGCGTATTGCGACACATCAGCCCGGAAATCGTCGCTGGATTAAACGCATTCACCAGCACTTCCAGATAGCGCTCCAGATTGCCCGACTGCTCTAGCCACTCCAGATAGCGAGAAATGGGCATATTGTTCAACGTGATCAGGCGGTCGAAGGTTACGCCGTGATTCTTTAGCAAGCCAGCCTTCCATTCCTGCTCCATCTTGACCTGGCTGCCCGCCAAAAACGCGCCAACCGGATTAGACATCAGCGTCAGCCGCCGCTTGGCATCCCCCTGGCCATAGCCCGCTGCATTCAGCCGCCGCAGCGCCTCGATGGATTTCTCGAAGGTGCCGTCGCCGCGCTGGCTGTCGGTGTTGAACTGGCGATAGTGGGGCAGCGAACAGACCACCTCTACGCCCCGTTCCGCCAGCCATTCGGGCAAATCTTGCAGGCTGGGAATCAGCAGCACGGTGAGGTTGCAGCGGTCGATGACATGCTTGCCCCGCTGCACGCATTCCTCTACTAAGTAACGAAAGTGCGGGTTTAATTCCGGTGCGCCGCCCGTGATGTCTACCGTGTGAGCGGTGGTTTGGTCGAGGGCGCGGAGGCAGGCTTCGATCGTGTCGCGGGACATCACCTCGTGGCGGTCAGGGCCCGCATCGACGTGGCAATGGCGACAGGTCATGTTGCACAGCTTGCCGACATTAATTTGAAAAATGTCCAAAGTCGCCGGCCGGAGCGAGGGCCAGCCGTGCTGCTGCAATCGGGTGGCGAAGTCAGCGCGATTCGCGAAGCGATCCCTACGGGAATCGCCCTCCAGGGGTACAGACTCTAGCCTCTGTAGCTGCTGCTGGGGGTTGGCCAAGGGCGATCGCCGCCGTAGCAAAGAGGTCGTGGGCTTTGGGCCAGCGCTTTTATTCTCCAGATCCAGCGCTTGCGAAATCCGAGCGGCGATCGCCCCCGATGCGCCCGCAGGGGTCAATTCAGCATCATCAAACATGGTCAAACTTCCCTTTTCAAACTTGCCCTACATGGCCAACTGCTTAACGTGGTCGAGCATCTGCATTCCATGCACGAGCGATGCGCCCCCTCGGATTGCCGTCGCCACATGCAGTGCCTCCGTCATCTGTTCCAGATCTGCGCCCTGCTGGAGGCTTTCTTTGCTGTAGGCATCAATGCAGTAGGGGCATTGCACAGCATGGGCCACCGCCAGCGCGATCAGCGCCTTTTCCCGCGCCGATAGCGCCCCATCTGCAAATACTGCGCCGTAATAGTCAAAAAACTTTTTCGCTAGCTCAGGGCTACCCTCTGCCACCTGACCAAAATTGGGCAAATGTTCGGCTTGGTAGTAATCACTCATGGGGGAAATGTTCAATCAAAAAGCTTGCATGGTTAAACAAAACGGCTAGACAAATAGGCCGCCACCCCGCCCGCACGCTGCGGACAAGCTGACAGCACCAGATGAACTGTGAGCATTCTATCGAGTCCTGGCAGGTCTTGCACGAATCTAGCTAGCCCACCTGAGATCTGACTGAAATCTGGCTAAGAGATATCTGAATCCTTGGAGAGCATCCGCTTCGACGTGGCTCTCCCGAAGTAGCCCCAGGGGGAATGCGATCGCCCGCTTCCCGTTTCCAGAATGGACTTAAGAATGGACTGAACGCGGGATGCATCTTTGCCAGCGCCATTCCTGAATTCGCGATCGTCACACGTCCTGTCGAGTTCAACAAACTTTTATGGCACATCCTTCTCCGCAAGAGCCGACCCCAGACCGCGCCAATATGACCGCGACGGGTGGAAAAAACGTCACCCAAGTCGGCGGCAACATGACCACCACGACGACGACCAACTACAACTTCGTGTTTTTTCTGATTGGGCTGCTGGCTCTGGGCGGACTCGCCTGGGGGCTGAATGTGGTCTTTGGCAACAACGAAGGCGGCAACCCTTCCCAGCAGCAGGTTCAGCCCGCCTCCCCCTCCGCCGAACCGTCTCCCCAGTCGTCCCCGTAGAAACCCGCCAGACGCGACCGTTTCCCGCAACCATTGCCCCCAACGGGAGGAAACGCTCATGCAAACCAAACCCCCAGCGCCCGATCCCGCCGCTGCCCAGGTTGCCCATGCAGGCAAAAATCTGATCCAGGTGGGCGGGGACTACATTCGCTACATTCACTTCAACTTCAAAACGGGAAACTGGGGCGTGGCGATCGCCAACCTCGCTATCCTGGGCCTCATTTTTTACGGCCTGGCAGAAGGCGTGACCCGCGCCACCGCCGCCGCCACGGCCCTGGTGTCGCCGCCGCCCGACCCAGACCAGTTTTGCAGCAGCGCCACCCAGCAAATCGACACGCTCAACCAGGAACTCGACCAACTGCGGCAAGATATCCGCGCCCTTCCCGCCGTGCCCGGCCCGCCGGGGCCCCAAGGGCCACAGGGCATTCCCGGTGAACCTGGGCCCATCGGCCCTATCGGCCCGCCTGGCCCCACAGGCGAACGAGGAGTCCCTGGCGAACCCGGCCCCCCAGGAGAGCGCGGCCCCCAGGGACTCCCCGGCGAACCCGGCCCCCAGGGCCCGCGTGGCGAACCTGGCCCCCAAGGAGACCGTGGGCCGCAAGAGTTGCCCGGTGGGCGGGATTCGTCGCCCATCGTGCGCTAAAGCGGCCTAACGTGATGTGCAGCGTTCAATATGCCCTCATCCCACAACCCCTTCTCCCAACGTAATAGTAAGGAGAGCAAGCAAGAGAGACTTATATCAATTCTCTAAATACCCTCTACACATAGAGCATCATTTCAGCGACATCGATTTTGAGGACTCCGATCATAGCGGCTAGCTCTAATCTTCCCATGTGTAGCAAATCTTTGAAGATTTGATATTAATGAATGGCGATCGCCCGACACTCGTTTCCCAGAAATCACGATTCACCTGGCCGATCTGCTGGGTCAGGGGCAATTTCGCAGCTCGGCAGCAGCAGGGAAGAGACAGGCGGGAGATCGAGAATCGATGCGACCTCCCGCGTCCCTGGATCTATGCCAGGTCAAACAGCAGCACTTCTGCATCGCTGACGGCTTGCACCTCCAGCAGCGTTTCGTCGCTGATGGCCGCGCCGTCGCCCGCTTCCAGCGACACCCCGTTGAGGCTGATCTTGCCCTGCGCCACCTGCACCCAGGCGTAGCGGCCGGGACGCAATTCGAGCGATCGCCCTTCACCGGCCTTCAGCACCGTGGCATACAGTTCCACATCCTGATTAATCTGCACCGCACCATCGGCCCCCGTGCGGCTGGCAATGCGTCGCCACTGCCCCTGCTTGGCCTCAGTGGGAAACACCTTCTCTTCGTAATTAGGCGTTAATCCTGCTTCCTCTGGCAAAATCCAGATTTGCAGAAAATGCACGCCCTCCGTTTGCGACGGGTTGAACTCGCTGTGGGCAATGCCCGTACCCGCCGTAATTTTTTGCACTTCGCCTGCGCCAATCGTGGCGGCGTTGCCCATGCTGTCTTTGTGCGCCAGCGACCCCGACAGCACGTAGGAAATAATTTCCATGTCGCGGTGCGGATGCGTGCCAAAGCCGCGACCCGGCGCAACCCGGTCTTCGTTGATCACGCGCAGGGCGCGAAAGCCCATGTGGTCAGGATCATAGTAGTTGGCAAAGGAAAACGTATGGTAGCTATCCAGCCAGCCGTGGTTGGCGTGACCGCGCTCTTGAGACGGACGGACAGTAATCATAGAGAGTCTCCTTGGGTGAAAACTAGTGAAAACTTGAGTACAAAATGTGGATAAGTAGTCGAGTAAGAAAGGCGAAATGGCGGGTTATCGGCGCGATAGGTTGGTAGCGCGGCTCTGCTCCAAAGCCCCATCACGCCAGCCCTCATCACTTCAACCCGGCGTGCGACCCGTCGCAGAAGGGTTCATTACCCGTGTGCTTGCAGAGGCAGAGCGCCACTTTCTGGGTTTCGGTGATTTCAAAGGCAAGGGGCGTAAAGTCCGTGCCCTGGTGGGAACCGTCGCAAAACGGCTGCCCCTGCGATCGCCCACAGCGACACCAGTAGTAGGTGCCCGGTTCTAGCTCCATTACCACAGGTTTCGTATCTGCAATCACGGGTTCGCTCATTGGTGTTCTCCCTATGTACGGGTCAACTGGCGTGCTAGTCGGCGCTCGTGTGTTCTCAAAGTGCTTGCGAAACGTTCGAGCAGACTTGAATCAAAGTGTTGAGCGGTTTAAACTCAAAGTCGTACTCGGAACTACTTTGAGTTTATAGTAGATACAATGGGTTTGGGAAGTATGCACTTTTTGGTAAGGTACTTCCCAAAAGGAAACCATGACAGGCTAAAGGCATGGCTATAGAAAATATGGCCATATAAAGATATCCCTACACTGGAACCTAGTCAGGCAATGTCACTCCACAACGCTGATCCCAAAACCCTGCAACCTGCCTCATCGTCCAGCGGACTAGAGCGCCCAAGCTGCGCGGTAGAAACCACCATCGCCATCATCGGTGGCCGCTGGAAGGTGCTGATCTTGCGGGAACTGCTGGGCGGCGTGAAGCGGTTTAACGAACTGCATCGATCGCTCACGGGCATTACCCAAAAGATGCTGACGCAGCAACTCCGCGAAATGGAAGACGACGGCATCGTGCATCGCGAGGTCTATCAGCAGGTGCCGCCCAAGGTGGAATATTCCCTTACGCCGCTGGGACAGAGCCTGGAGCCGATCCTGGCGATCATGCACGAATGGGGAGAGCGGTATTTGGCAGAGCAGGGAGAGCGGTAGAGGTGGGATTTTGGATTGTGGATTGGGGAGTTTGGATTTGGGAGCCTACCGTTTGCCTGCAAGGATCTGAGCGGCGGCGAGGTGAAGCTCTGGAAAGGTAGGCGATTGAATCAAATCATTTCCAAATCATTTCTTTGATATTCTGCTGCGTCGTAGAATTGCTCCAGCGCATCCGCCAACTGTTTTTGGGTCAAAAATCGCTGAACCCGGAGCCTCATTAAGGGCGATCGCGCTGCTTGCTCAAACACTTACCCAACCCACCCAACTCCATTAACGCTTCTCCCTCTTCCCTCTTCGTTCTTCGTTCTTCGTTCTTCCTTCTTCCTTCTTCGTTCTTCGTTCTTCCTTCTTCCTTCTTCCCCTATCCCTCGTCTTCCAAAATATCGCCCAGATAAAGCTGCACAAACGCCCGCGCCGCATCCGGGTTCAACTGCTGGAGCGCTTTGGTAATTTCCACAATCGTTTCGGAACTGGGTTCTCGCTGATCGCGCACCCACTTAAACACCGCAGAGCGATCGATTCCCAGCATCACAGCAAGCCGATTTTGGCTGATGCGATAGGTTTCTAAAACTTCCTTGAGTGCTTGGTTTGCCCGTCCCATGCCCCAATCCTGTCAGAGGATGGGTGAGCCGTAAATGTTGTCTCTATAGACAACATCTGATAAATTTGATGTTGTCTCTGTAGACCACATTTGACAAAAAATATGGCAAAAGAATGTCTCTCAAACAGCGCTGAGTCCCAGGTTCCCGCCACACCGCCGGAGAATCCTGAGCGGGAACCTGTGAAAATTATGGTGGTTGGCTCCCGCTGGGCGGTGCTGCTGATCATCCACACGCTGCATCGGCTGGGGTTCGCGCCAGCGGGCGAGTGGAGCAAGCTGCAAGTGGAACCCGCCACGCGCCAGTGGATGAGCGTGTTGACCAAGTGGCTACGGCGCTAGCCGAGTTTGGATTTTGGCTTGGCGATTTTGGATTTTGGCTTGGGGAGCGAAATGCTATCCCTGCTGGGCTAGAAAAGCTGGCTCACCAGACAGCGAAAACCGGGCAAGACCGGGCTAGTCAATTCATCTTGCGGATACAGCGTTGCCACCAGCTTCAGCACCGCCTTCTCCCGGCGATACACTTCAACACTTTGGGTCTGAACATTCACAATCCAGTATTCCAGCACCCCCCGCACTGAATACAACTTCAGCTTGGCTTCCCGGTCGCGCTGTTCATTCGTCTTCCCCGGCGACAGCACCTCCACCACCAGTTCGGGAGCCGCCGTGAGATGCCCTGCCTCATCCAGCAATTGCGCCAGCCGCTCATGGCTCGCCCACACCACATCGGGAATCACCGCGTCCGATTCCGAAAACACAATCCCAGGGTTGATTGCGGCTTGCCCTAGCCCACTCTGATCCGACCAGAGCTTGAGCACCGCCCCAATGTTGACACAGACCGCTTGATGTTTCCAATCGGGCGCTCTGGTCACAAACAATTCTCCGTCAATGATTTCGTAGCGATTGGCCCGATCGCCCTCAAAGAGTGCCAAATCAGCCGTTGTCCAGCGGACGGAATGGGTGGTGGACTGCATAAACCCCTCGCCATGCATGTTTTGATCCTACAGTATCGGTCCAAGTCCCTTGCATCAGCCCAAGCAGCCGGGTCAGCCCGCGTTACGCTCAGCTTGCAACTGAGCCAATAGCTCCTGCGTCAGGGGATGGGCAGACAACTCGCCCGCCCGCCCCGCCTGCACTGCCGCAAGCAGCAGCCCCTCAAAGTTTTTCCTGACTGTCTGAGTAGTGGGATGGTCTTGCCCCAACTGGCTGACCACAATCGACAGCGCCCTCAAATACAACGGTTCTGCCTCGCTGTAGCGTCCCATGGACTCATACAACAGAGCCAAACCGTTCAAACTGATGGCGGTGTGGGGATGGTCTTTGCCCAACTTCGCTTCATGGATGGCGAGCGATCGCCCATACAACGGTTCCGCCTCACTGTAGCGTCCCATTGCACGATACAACCCCGCCAAATTGTTCAAACTCCTCGCCGTGTCGGGATGGTCTGCGCCGAGCTGCGCTTCGCGGATGGCGAGCGATCGCCCATACAACGGTTCCGCCTCACTGTAGCGTCCCATTGATTCATACAACCCCGCCAAATTGTTCAAACTCGTCGCCGTGTCGGGATGGTCTGCGCCGAGCTGCGCTTCGCGGATGGCGAGCGATCGCCCATACAACGGTTCCGCCTCACTGTAGCGTCCCATTGCACGATACAACTCCGCCAAATTGTTCAAACTCGTCGCCGTGGAGGGATGGTCTGCGCCGAGCTGCGCTTCGATGATGGCGAGCGATCGCCGATACAACGGTTCCGCCTCACTGTAGCGTCCCATTGCACGATACAACTCCGCCAAATTGTTCAAACTCGTCGCCGTGGAGGGATGGTCTGCGCCGAGCTGCGCTTCGATGATGGCGAGCGATCGCCGATACAAGGGTTCTGCCTCGCTGTAGCGTCCCATGGACTTATACAACTCCGCCAAATTGTTCAAACTGGTGGCCAGGTCTAGGAACTGCTCATTTTTTTCCTGAAGTGCGATCGCTCTTTCAAAATATTCAATTGCCTGAGCTAGCTCTGCGGGATAATCCAGCGCTTCACCTGTTTCTAAGCGCTTGGCATAGATACGTCCCAGTTGGGCATAGAGCGTGCCTAACAGCGGATCGGCCGGGTTTTGTTGCTCTACGTTTTGCAACAAAGCTTTCAGATCTTCGAGGAGCAGCAGCGCGTCGTCGTCCAGTTTGGGCAGATCTAGGCCAAAAGTGCGGAACGGTTCCAACTCTCGAGCAGGGACGGTGATAGTTTTGCGGGAAACAAAGCGAAACACGCCTTTTCGCCAGCCCCAAAAATCCGGCGATTTGCGGCTGAGATGCCCCAGAATTTGATACGTTACCCAGATCACGATAGGAAAGCGGAAGTCACGCAGGGCCTCGCGTGTCCATTGCAAATAGCCAAAAAATCGGTCTTGCTCGGAGAGTTCGTCGCTCTGGCTCAAAAAGGAAAGCCGCTCGGCTCCGGTGAGGGTTAGCACGGCTCGGCCCCCCTGCTTGAGATATTCGTCGTTCTGCACAGCAGTATAGATAGCGGCCCTAAGGCTGGGTTCGTCTTTATCCAGCACCAGTCGGTAGGCTTTTACCTCTGGTGCAAGGTCGCGTTCGTATCGGGCAATGAGGGCTTCGCGCAGTTGGGAGTCATCGCACACCGAAATTAGCAAGCTAAGCTGCCCCTCGCTGGCTTCAATCGCAGTCAGCAGGTCATCGTAAGCGTTCTGGTTTTGTGTTTCTAGGTCATGCGCTGGGGAGGCAGTCATGAGAGTTGCCCTTTCAGCTTCAGCAGGTCGATGACAATTGGGTGCAGGTCATACCAGATCTCGGCGTTGCGGTATTCCAGCACATGCAGCCCGTGCAGCAGGTCAAGGAATGCCTGAGCTTTGGGGTCGTCGGGCTGGAGCCGTTCATAGGTGGTTTTGAGAATATCGTAGTCCGCTTTGCTGAGGGTGGTTTCAAAGTCCAGCCGCAGGTCTTGCACAGCCTCCTTCAAAATCTCTGCATCAATAACAGTTGCTTCGTCGGGTTGGCGGCGCACCCGCCGCAGGCACAGCCGACAGCAAATGTTCGACAGGCGAATCAGCTCTCGCAGCACGCCGCCGCTATAGAACACAATTTGCGTGGCGATTTCAGGCGGCAGCAGTTCGTCAGAAATCCGTCGATGCAGGATGTCACAGAGCGGCTGCACATTTGCGGCAATGGGCTGGGCATCGGGTAGGCGGCGATCGCCCCGGGCAAACAGCTTGCTCACAGGCATCACCACAATTTGATCGTTCGACTCTGTAACCAGCACGGCTCTGAGCGCAGAATCTCGCAGCGACGAAACGGGAATTGTGTAGATAATCCGAAATGCAGGCTGGAATAGCGCCTTAATGTGGTTTTTGAAGATTTTCTCGACATCACCCAGATCTAGCTTGTCTAGATCGTCAATAATTACCAAAACTTGTTTTCGAGTAGCAGTCTGGATCTCAGCGGTAATGATGTTGATCCGGGCAATCAGTTCCGAAATTTTCTGTTCAAATTCCTGCTTAATTTCTTCCCGCACGCTGGCTTCCGTCTTCAGAATACCTTTCACGAACTTGAAATCAAACCCAGCCGACAGATCAGCGCTGACGGGCGTTGACGACTCAATGCGGGTGCGCGTAGCAAACCAGCGAAACAGCGGGTCTTTGAGCGAGGGCTTAATTTCCACACCTTCCCGCTCAGCTTCGGTAATCAGACTGACTGCAACTGCGTACAGAATATTGGTGTGGCTGACATCTGGCGACTCAAACAGATCTGCAATTGAAAAGAACACCACAAAAAAGCCATTCTTTTCGCAGCGCCGCCCAAACTCTGCCAGCAGTGTCGATTTACCGCAGCCGCGATGTCCGGAGAAGATTGTCTTGCCGCTGCGCGTGTCGTCGTCTTCGATCAGTTGCTGCAACTCTTCCAGAACTTCTTCACCATAGCTGACGCGAAACCGATCTAGCTCTCGCTGATCTAGCAGCGGCAGCAGATCTAGATTGCGGTAAGCTTCCTTAAACTTGGCAAGGCGATCGCCCGACATAACTCCTAAATCTCACTCAACCCAAGACCCGAAATCCAAAATAAAACCCAAAACCACCCCACCACCAACCCTGTGCGATGAATCTGCTTTGAATCGTAGAGGATCTATGAATCGAATTAAACCTGCGACGGGTCAATCCCCAATTCCCGCAGCTTTGCTGCCAGACGCTCTGCCCGCTGGCGTTCCTGCTCTGCCCGCTGGCGTTCCTGCTCCTCTGCCTCTTCTGCCGACAGGATCAGCGCTCCGTCGGGCGTGAAGAAGCGCAGCCGCTGGTGAGCAATGCCCAGGTATAGCCCCAGTTGCTCACTCCAGAGCTTGCCGTCTGTGGGTTCGATGGGCTGGTAGGTTCCGCCGATCAGCCGAAAGCCGGACAGTTCGAGCGTGTTGGGGTCGAGCCAAAAGTATTCGGGCGTGCGGAATGTGTTTTGGTAAAGCTCCTTTTTTGCGCCCTTATCAACGGCGGCGGTGCTTTTGGAGAGGATTTCTACAATCACGTTGGGGTATTTGCCATCCTCCGCCCACACCACCCAGCTTTTGCGCTCTTTTAGCTCCGTGTCCAGCACCACAAAAAAGTCGGGCCCTCGAAAGTCGCGGGTGGTGATCTTGTCCTCGCTGTAGTAGATGGTCAGGTTGCCCGTGACATAGAAATCGGTGCGGTCGGCCCAATAGCGCTTCAGCAGGCGAATCAGCAGGTCAATCTGGTCGCGATGAAAGTCAGATTCCAAAGGGGGTTCGTCGCTCCATAAATCGGTGGGGGGCAGGCTGATGTCTAGCTCTTCTGCCAGGGCTGCCAAGTCTTCTGGAGGAATGGCGGATTGGGGGGAGGCAGAGATAGTCATTGCAAAGTCCACCGAATCGATTGGGTCATCCAACGTCTTGGATTCACAGTCCTGTATCCAAAGTCCCAAACCTTGAAGCCGCTTGGGGTGTATCTCACTTTTGTAACCCTCACCCTAAATCCCTCTCCCAAAGCGGGAGAGGGACTTCCAATCCGGCTCCCCTTCTCCCTTTTTGGGAGAAGGGGCTGGGGGATGAGGGCAAGCTTGCATACTTGCATAACTGAGATGCGCCCAGCCACTTGTGAATACCTTTATTTATGCTTAGTGTATACCCTCAGCTTTTCGGAGCAGAGGACGACTCCCCTTCTCCTGACTGGTCTTCTCTTGACTGGATAACCGTTCCATCGCCATGAAAGTCCTCCTGCTCGGACTCATCCACTCCTACCGCATCCTAATCTCGCCGCTGTTTCCGCCAAGCTGCCGCTTTCAGCCCACCTGCTCGCAATATGGACTGGAGGCGATCGCCCGCTACGGCTCCATCAAAGGCGGCTGGCTAACGGCAAAGCGCATCGCCCGCTGCCACCCCTGGAGCGAAGGCGGCTATGATCCGGTGCCGACGGAGGAAAAGTGACAAATGGAAAAAAGAAGAATGAAGAACGAAAAACGAAAATTCTTAGGCATCTCCCAAACCTGTCCTAAACCCTCTTCCCTCTTCGTTCTTCGCTCTTCGTTCTTCCCTCTTCGTTCTTCCCTCTTCGTTCTTCGTTCTTACTCCGCTGGCGACGGGCTAGGTGAAGCAGCAGGAGTCGGCTGGAGCCACGCATCGGGCGATCGCCCCACGGCGGTTTCAAAGTCGAGCGAGACGAGGGAAACATTGAGGTTCTGCGGATTTTCTGGCGCGTCAATCAGGGCGTAGATAGCGCTCTGGTTAAAGTTTTTGTTGCCGAGGGCGAGGGTGTGGGGTTTGCCGTTGGCGGTAAATTCGATGGTGGTGGGGGGCTGGTCGAGTCCGTAGGTGGCGAGGTCAGTCGGGGGAATGGAAAAAGTGCGATCGCTCATCCCGGTCGCCAGTAGGTTTGCCAAAAACGCAACGGCGGCATCGTTGGCCACGCCCTGCTGGGGCTGTTTCATTTGCCACACGCCATTTTCGTCTTTTTCAAAGAGCAGCGTTTCATTGGGCTTTTTCACGGTCAGCGACTGGATCTGGCTTTCCTCTATTGCAAACAGCTTTTGCGGAGTGGTCTGTCCTGCCTCTTCGGTGCGTGGAGGCTGCTGCAACGACCACAGGCTGACGCTGCCCAAGATCAGCGCGGCAAAGAGGAGCCAGAAAGTAGCAGGCTTGAGTTTCATAGCGCAGAGTAACAATAGCGAGGGATTGGAGGGCTAGAGGGTGGGGGAATCGGTGCAAAGTCTAGTACAAGTTTCTAGTGCAAAGGCCTGATGCAAGGTTCTGATGCAAGGTTCTGATGCAAGATTCTGGTGCAAGGTTCTCAGGTATACGCCGAACCTCGATTAGCGCCGTCGCCACCACACGCCCACCGCCAGCGCCAGCCCCGCCAGCGGCAAAAAGACCAGCGAGGCAAGAATCAGCGCAATTTGCTGGGAGGGAGAGAACAGCACGCGGCGATTGGTGGGTTCGGCAGCGCGGACAGAGAAGGTGGGGTCGGCTTCCTGACTGAGCCAGCCAATGGCGTTGAGGAAGAGGTCGCGGTTCAACTGCTGGTCGATCAGGCCGTTGGTGGCAAACGTGGAGTTGCCGATCGCCACCATTCGCACTTCGTCCTGAACAGGCGGCTCCTCTGCGTCGGGCGAGGGGCTGGGGGCGGGCGCGTTTGACAGGCGACGGCTGAAGGCAGCGCCCAGAACGAGATTGCCCTCTGGCGCTTCGGGGTCAAGCTGGAGCTGGCCGTCTTCGCCGATTTGCTGGGCCTGGGTGCGGGCATTGGTAAACAGCAGCGGGGTCATCTCTACGCCCTCGACTTCGCCCAGTTCCAGCGGCCGCGCCAGGGGAAAGAAGGTGATGCCGTTGTTGAGTCCGTCGGTGATGGGGTGCGGGCCATATTCCGTGATGATGGTGACTGCGCCATCGCGGCCGGCGGCGGGGTCTACTAGGATGCGATCGCTAAAGGCAACGCCCCAGCCTTCCAGCAAATCGTCCAGTTCAGGATTCGCCTGAGGATCGACCAGCAGCAGCAGTCCGCCCTTGCGGGTCTGAAAGTCCTTGAGGCGAGTGATTTCTTCTGCCAAAAGCGGCCGCTGGGGGCCAGCCACCACAATCACCGCAGCGTCGGCGGGAATTTCGGCAGTGTTTGCCAGGTTCAGCGGTTCTGCCTGAAAGGTTTCGTCCGTCAGGCTGGTGAGGGCCTGGGACAGCCCACCTTGACCGGGGTTCAGTTCCCGCTCGCCGTGCCCTTGCAGGAAGTAGACCTTGGTCTGGCGATCGCTCGTAATCTTCACCAGCGCAGTGGTCAGCCGTCGCTCCGAGAGGCGCTGGGAGGGGCTGATGGTCTGCACCAACTGGCGGCGATTCCCGGAGGCATCGCTTCGCGAATCGCCCTTCTCTACATACACTTCGCCAAAGTTCTGCACGCCAAAGCGCTCGGCAAGTCCGGGCTGCACCTGCGGATCGACATATTCATAGGCGAACCCGTCAGGATTTTGGCGGCGATAGTTTTCCAGCAGATCGCGATCGGCAGGATTCGGTGCCAGGTCAAAGATCCACACTTTGACGGGATCTTCCAGCGACTTCACCACCTCCTGCGACTGGGGCGCAAGGGTGAACAGGCGATTCTCTGTCAGGTCTAGGCGCGTGTTGTAGCGCGTCGCCAAAAAGTTTGTGAGCAGGAAAATAGCCAGCACTGCCAGCGTTGCCAGCACCGCATTTGTGCCCGCCTGGGTCGAGCGTTTGCCCCATAGTCCCTGAAATCCGCTGGCCTGCGACCCCAGCCACACCACCAATAGCCCAATGCCCGCGCTCAGCAGCCCAGCGGGTATGGGGCCCCAGGTTCCTGCCACCAGACCTGCCGTTAGCCCCATGAGAATCAGGAACAGGCCAGGCCAGATTAGGTGTTTGAGTTTGAGGTAGGGACGGAGGGGTTTCATGGGGAAGAGGGAAGGGGGAAGAGCGAAGAGAAAAGAACGAAGAACGAAGAACGAAGAACGAAGAAGGAAGAGGGAAAAGGGAAGAGAAAAGAGGGAAGAGGGGGCTTTTGTGGGGGGTGGGGTGTTTTTGGGAACGCGGGTTAGGAACGCTGGAATCGGAGGGCTTCGATGGATTGGGCGGTGAGGAAGATGCCCAGCAGGATGTAGCTGAGGTAGAGGACGAGGCTGCTGGTGTTGAAGATGCCTCGGCTGAGGTCGTTGTAGTGCTTGATTAGCGAGAGGTGGGCGATCGCCTCTCCGGTGGGGCCGCCGACCCCGTTGGCGATTAGGTCGGTGACCCAGAGCAGCAGCATCAGCCCAAAGGTCAGCACGGCGGCGAGGATGGTGCTGTCGGTGAGGGAGGAGATGAACATGCCCAGAGACAGCACGGCGGCAGCCATCAGAATCAGTCCCAGATGCCCCATCAGCAGCACGTTCAGGTTAGCGGCGGGGTTCGACGCGGCAAACAGGGTGCTTTCATACAGCAAAATGGGCAGCAGCATGGTGATGAAGAAGGTCAGCACGCCCAGCAGTTTGCCGACGGCGACGGCCCAGTTGGTAATGGGCGAGGTGGCCAGCAGTTCCAGCGTGCCGCGCTTGCGCTCTTCGGAATAGAGTCCCATCGACAGCATCGGCAGCAAGAACAGCGCCAGGGAACCCAGCAGCCCCAGAAACACGTTCAGGAACTGGTAGGGCACGTCTACGGGTGGGTCGGTGATGCCGGCCTGGTCGCGCTGGGCAACGGCGGCAAGCAATCCCTCTGGGCCAAACAGAATGACCACGAAGAAGAAGCCGCTCAGCAGCCAAAACACGGCGGCGATCGCATAGGCAAAGGGGGAGGCAAAGTAGCTCTGGAGTTCTCGCCGATAAATTGCCAGAATGTTGCTCAAAATGACGCGCATCTAGGCTGCTTCCTCCTCGGATGGGGACTGGTTTTGGGGTTCATTGGAAAGACTGGGGTCGGGGTCGGCGGGCGCGTCGGCCATGGTAAGTTCCAGAAACACCTGCTCTAGGTCGGCCTGCACCCGCCGCATTTCATACAGCCCCAGCCCTGCGCCGATGACTGTGGCGGCAATGTCGCGGCCGGGGTCGGTTCCTGGATTGGAGATGACGCGCAGTTTGTAGCGGTGGGGCGGCAGCCCTTCGACGGTTAGTGCGGTGACGGACTTTACGCCTGCGAGGTATTGCAGCCGCTCCTGTGCCACCAGCAGCTCGCCCTCCACTTCTAGCTCATAACCCGCGCCGCCCGACAGGTCTTCCATCAGGCGATCGGGCGTGTTGGTGGCGACCACGCGGCCGCGATTGATGATGGCGACGCGGCTACAGGTCATGCTGACTTCCGGCAGAATGTGGGTCGAAAGAATGATGGTGTGGTCGCCGGCCAGACTTTTGATCAGGTTCCGCACGTCGATGATTTGGCGCGGGTCGAGGCCGACGGTCGGTTCGTCCAGCACGATGACGGGTGGGTCGTGGACGATCGCCTGGGCAATGCCGACCCGCTGCCGAAAGCCCTTAGACAGCTTGCGAATCAGGGTGTCTCGCCGTTCCACTAGGTTGCAGCGCTCTAGGGAAGACTGGACGCGCTGGGGGCGATCGCCCGCTGCCACGCCCTTCAGCCGCGCCACAAAATGCAGAAACCCTTCCACCGTCATGTCGGGATAGAGGGGCGGCGTTTCTGGCAAATAGCCAATCCGCTGCCGCACGGCCATCGAGTCCTCATGCACGTCGAACCCGGCTACGGTAGCAGTGCCGCTGGTGGCGGGCAAGTACCCGGTCAAAATCCGCATCGTTGTTGTCTTGCCTGCCCCATTTGGCCCCAAAAAGCCCAAAATTTCTCCTGGCTCCACCGAAAACGTCACATCGGTAATCGCAGGGGTGGAGCCGTAGACTTTGCTGAGGTGTTCGACGGTAATCATGAGGGGCGAACAGGATGAAGGGTTAGGTCGTGTTGGCGCGAGGGAACAAGCGGGGTTTGGGAAATTCTGAGGTTTAGGGAAGATCTAATTCCTGAGTGACTTCCTGAGGGGCGCGACGAATGCAATTGCTGGAGTCCATGAAAACGCTTGGCGAGCAATCCAAAATCGCAAGTCCAAAATCGCAAATCCAAAATCCAAAATCGAGAATCGACCTTGGAGGATCGAAAGCGCTCCGGAGCAACATTCCCAATCTTTGCTCTCTCCACTCCCAACAACGGCAAATTGTAGCCAACATTGCGAATTTTCGATCTGACGGAGATGTGTCAAGCGTGTGACAGCGCCTCGAAGTTCTTGTCTTGCGACTGATTCAGTGTGGCTGATTCAGTGTGGCTGATTCAGTGTGGCTGATTCACTGTGGCTTATGCTTTGCGGCTCATGCTTGGCGACTGATTCACTGCGGCTCATGCTTTGCGATTGACTCACTGCGGCTGATGCTTTGCGGCTCATGCTTTGCGACTGATGCTTTGCGGCTCAGGTTCCAATATCTGACCCCTAGCTCGACCCTTAGCTCGGCCCTCAGCGCAATTCTTGGTTCAGCGTTGACCGACCACGCTCCACCAGACGAGGAGGGCGATCGCCCCTAGACCGACGTGCTGTGGCAGCAGATTTTGCAAGGGCTGGCGGGCGATTTTTTGCGTCAGGAAAACGCTGAGGGTGAGGGTGCTGAGCAGCGTCACGCCCTGTAGAAACGCAATCACGGCGGGATGGGCCACGATGACAGGCATCCCTGCGCTGCTCAGTCCAAAGGTGGCGAGAGTGACGGGCACAATGCGGCCGGCTTCGGTCAGTCCCAGATGCAGATAGTGCGCCAGGTTGCAGCCCAGCACTAGGGGCAGATAGCCGTAGGCCAGTTCGATGAAGGGCTTGGGCTTGGGGGTGATGCGCTCGATCAGGCTGTGGCAGAGGAGGGCGATCGCCCCTGGCAGCACCAGCGCGATCGCCGCCAGTCCGGCATGAAGCGCAAAGGGGCCGAGCGGAGCCGCGTCGTATTGCAGCAGCGTGGCCAGCAGATCACTGTCGCCAAACCCCAGCAGCGTCAAAATTGTCGGCAGCCGATGCAGCACCACCGCCCCCGCCAGCAAAAACAGCAGGCACACCTCCGGCCGCGTGGGCTTGTGGGTGGTCCAAAGTTCAATGCCGGGGGGCCGCAGGTTGAGTTCTACCGAGCGGTGCGGACAGGCCTTCAGGCAGGTCATACACAGCACGCAGTCGCGGTTGTCCTGAAGCTGCGCCGGGTGCGAATAAATTGGACAGCCGCCGGTTTCCTGTCCTTCGCCCTTTTGGGGCCCGCCCTTATAGCACTGGTAGGTCGTGCAACTGGCGGAACAGATCCCCTGCTGCGCCCGCAGTTCAATCATCGACAGCTTGGCAAACAGGCCGTTCATGCCGCCGATGGGGCAGAGATAGCGACACCAGAAGCGCCGCTCAAACAGGAACGAGAAAATCACAGCTCCGGCGGTAATCAGCAGCAGCAGGCAGGCAGAGAGATAGGCTGTGTTCTCCAGATGCCACAGTTCTTCCCAGAGCAAAATCAGCGCAAATAGCCCAAACAGAAACCAGCCGCCCCATTTTTCTGCTTCTGGACGCGACCAGGGCAGCAGCTTGCGACCCAACACGCTGGTTGAGACTTTTTGCGAAATTTCGCCGTAGATCATAAACGGGCACACCGCGCACCACAGCCGCCCCACAAACGGGAAGCCAATCAGCACCAGCGGCCACCACCAGGCCCAAAAGAAATTCAGCGCAAAGTTTTGGTCGCGGGTCTGCGGCCCCAGCCAGAGAACTGCAATCACCAGCGGAAAAAACCAGACCGTGAAGCCGTAGTTTATCCGGTCGGGCCACCACGGGCTGCGGAGAAACTGGCGCAGCTTGGGATAGGCGTTGAGCAGGTTGACCCGAAAGCGGCGGGTCTTGCTGCCCGTTGCCCAAAACACCTCTTCCGTTAGCACGGGCGCACCGCTGGACTGGATGATGGCGCGGCCGACCATGCCCTCTAGCTCCGTCAGGTTGCCGGGAAAGTCGTAGCCCTGGAGCCGCCGCAGCGCCTCTGGTGCAAGGGTGGGACGGGCCAGGCCGCGCGAGGAACAGTAGAGGCTGATGTAGTAATTCACCTGGGTTTCGAGGTCGGCCTTTCGCACGCGCAGGGGCGGCACTTTGATGGCGTGACCAACGAGGCGATCGAGTTCGGGGAGCGATCGCTCTGAGGTGAAGATCATTCGCGCACCCGACTGACGCGGCTCTGGTTCTGGATCGCCTTCGCGGGCGACAGGACGGTAGGTTCCCGTTTCCAGCAGTTCCGCCAGCCTAGGCTGGAGCGCCTTGGGCACGTCCTGCACGTTGTTGATTAGCAGCGTGCCGTTGCCCAACCAGCTCAGTAAACCGGGCTTGCCATTCACCCGGCCAAACAGGTCTGCGCCGCTGGGTTGCAGCATATCGCCGTTGAGCTTGATCATGGGCTGCTTGCGATCGCCACTGCCAAAGTGGATCAGCGCGGCCGCGTTGTCCTTGCCCAGCCCCGGCTCGCCAAAGATGAGAACCGGACGGCGATCGCCCGCTGCTTTTTTGATCTCCTGCCGCAGCCGCACCGCATAGCGACTCGCGCCCACAATGCCCCGTCGCACCTTGGGCACCAGGTAGGGACGCAGGGCCGCCTGTCGCTCTTGCTCAAAGACAAGCTGGGAACTGAGTTCCGTCACCTCGTCTGCCAACTGCCGCGATACGGTGCGGTTTAGCTCCGGAAACTGCGCCACTAGGTCGCGGAATGCCTCGCGGGGCACGGTCCAGATTTCGCAATCGCTGAGGGTGATGACGGTATGTTCCGCAGGCGTTTCGAGCAGCAGTTCCTTTAAATACAGCACCGAACCGGGCAGCAGGCTAACGGTGTCTGCCACGCTGTCGGGTCGGGTGCGATAGCGCTCCAGCCGCCCCGATTTCAGAATGTAAAGCGCTTTGGGTTCGGTGTCTTCCAGCGCCAGCCGATGGTTTTCGGGAAGACGGATCTCGCGAACCTGCTGGGCGATCGCCCTCACCGCCGCCTCCGATAGCTCCCCAAACTGGGTCTGCTGCTGTATCCACTGCACCCGCTCGGCAATTTGCATGGGGCAACCTCATCGCGTGGCTATCCAGGGTCAATCATTCTTGCTTTTGGGCGTTCCTGCTTTTGGGCGTTCCTGCTTTTGGGCATCGGGGCAATTTCGGAGAGGCCGGCCTTGTAAATTTAAAGTTCTGATGTGTAATCTACTACTCTATTTTCAATTCTGAATAGATTGTTAATATTTTGGGATTAAGCCTTTTTGAAACGACCCGCATGAAAACGGTAGATCCGGTCTCAGTTGAGATTATGCAGCAGGTGGCGGAGTATTTCAGCGTCCTCAGCGAGCCGACCCGCCTCCGCATTCTCAGCGTCCTCCGCAACGGCGAACGGTGTGTGCAAGATTTGGTCGAAGCGACCGCCACCAGCCAGGCCAACGTCTCCAAGCACCTGAAAGTGATGCTGCAAGCAGGCATCCTCTCGCGCCGCACCGAGGGCACCTCTGCATACTACAGCGTGCAGGATGACCTAACGTTTGAACTGTGTAATCTGGTGTGCGATCGCCTCGCCAGCCGCATCGAACTCCAGGCACGCCGATTTCGAGCCTTTGGGCTGACCAGTGGGCAAGTCTTGAAGCGGTCGGTATGACAGGATCTTGAGGGGCGCAGAAGCTCAGCGAATCCCTGTTTCGGAAAGGGATGCCCCTAATACGGGTAAACTCCCGGCGAGAGGAGCAGCCGCCGCTGAGCCTCGGTGAGGCTGGGGAACTCGTCAGGATTGTAGAGCGATCGCGCCCAGGCATTCGATCGCGGCGAGTATTTATAAAACAGGGTGCGCCGCTCTCCCTGGCCGCGCCAAGGCAGCGTGCCGTGGGTCAGCGCTTCGGTAAACAGAATGGCGCTGCCTGCGGACACGGCCACGGGCTGCATACAGGCGGGCGGGTTTTCCAGATCGCGCCATTCATCGGGGAAAGGGGCATTACTTTTGTGGCTACCGGGAATGCAGGCAAAACCGCCCTCGCCGGGGCGCACGTCCCGCAGTTCGTAGGCGACGGCCGTCAGCCCGTTATACATCCGCCCATTGTGAACGTGGTAATACTGACAGGGGTCGTAGGGCGTGCCGCCGCCGTGGAGCCGCGTGCCGATGGGGCCGCTGCCCTGGCGGATGACGTGCGTGTAGTCGTGATCCAGCCGGAATCCCTCGCCCAGCAGGATTTTCAGGTAAGGCATCAGGGGCGGCAGGTCGATCAGGGCTTGAAACGGCGGCCCCCAGGGCAGCAGCCCGTCCCAGCGAAACCAGGTGCGGTCAGGAGCATTGACAGGAGCATTGACAGGAGCATTGACAGGAGCACTGACAGCCGCAATTTGGCGATCGAGTTCGGCATTGAGCGCGTCCAGTTGTGCCGCCGTCAGCACGTTTTCCAGCACCAAATAGCCCTGCAAGTCGAATAAGTACCATTCTTGTGCGTTCAAGATTGTCTCCTGAATCGGGAATTGTTGGGAATTAGCTGCGGAATAGTCGGGTGTAAAGCGTTTCGTGGGCCATGCAGGCGATCGCCTGTCCCCAACTGCACGCCCCAAAGTCGTCTTCGGGTAAGACGAGCGCTGCGTCGGTTGTGCGGGCGATCGCCGGAGCAAGGCCCAGCAGCAGCCGTTGCCCCGCCGTTTGCCCCAGCGGAATCAGCTTCACGCCTGCGTTGACCAAATTGCTGGCCCAACTGTGCAAATAGCCAAGGATGGCAGCCCGCGAGTCGATCTGCCAGTGGGCGGCGGCGATCGCATACACCACGGCAAAATTCACCGCAAAATTTTCGGCTGCGTTGCTGGTTTCCCCGCAAGCTTCCAAGAGCGGGGCAACGCCGGGGTCGAGATCCAGCAGCAGCCGATAGAGCGATCGCCCCATTTGCCAGCTTTGTAGCCGCAGTTCCTCCGCCTCGCGCAGCGCCGACAGCCATTGGTTCCAATACCCTAGAGCAGGAAAATCGGGGGCGATCGCCGCCTCGTAGACCCGCGCCATCACCGCCGCCTCCAGCCGCATCGCTCCAGCCGCCAACTCTTGCTCAATCCAGTGCTGCAAGCTGGCTACATCCGGCAATTGCCCCCGCGCCACCAGCGTCTCCAGCCCTTCGGAGTAGCTATAAGCCCCCACAGGCAGCGCCGGACTCGCCAACTGCAATAGCCGCAGCAGACGCTCTCCACCCAACGTCGCGTCACACGCCATGAGAAGACTCCTGCGAACGCTCACTTGCAAGCTCACGGGAATGCTGAAAAGAACCTGCTTGAGAACTCATTTCAGAATGCTGACGTAAATGCTCAGGGTGATGTTTATCCTCATTAGAATGGTCATGTCCGGGATCATGATCATGACCATAATCATGCGAATGTTGATGCGAATGGTGGCGCGAATCTTGGTCTGAATCGCGGTGCGAATGATGGTGCGAATGCCCTGGCTCCTGACCACCGAACCCCAACCCTTCATAGGCTCCCGTCTCTGGCTGAAAGGGACGCTCCTCCAGTTGCAGATGCAACCCCATTTTTGCCACCATATCTTGCAAAACGGAGTCGGGAGAAAAGCGCAGATAGGTTTCTGCGACCTCCAGCGGCACATGGCGATTGCCCAGATGATAGGCGGCTCGCAGCAGCGCCAGCGGCGTGTGGGCGGTGACGGTGACGACGGGTTCCGGCCGGGCCACCACGCGCACCCGCTCTCCCGAAGCCGCCAGCAGCACGTCCCCATCTCGCAGCACGGTTCCCCTGGGCAATTGCAGCGAGCAGGGCACGCCCTCCAAGGATTCAAAATAGTGGCGCGATCGCACTCGTTCCTCTGCCGTCAGCAGCAGCGTCAACTCAGGAAACACTTCGGCAGGCAATTCGGCGCGATCGCCCGGAGCAGGGAGCCGTTGGGTGAGGACAAGCATGGCAATAGCAATGGTCTGAGATTTTGGATTCGCGTTCTGAGAGATTCCCCAGGGATTAGTCAGGGCTTTGCGATCACCCCCAGGGTCTAAAAAGCGCTATGGAAGTAGATTACACCCGAATCAGGAGTCATCCACAGTGCTGTGCAGGCTAATACTGGCTAGTGCAGCGCCAACCCTGGTCACACCCATCAGCGAAAACTACCGGGTCGAGCGCCAAACCGGTCAACCCTCACAACCCCAGCCCTCGCCAGTGCGTTAGTCTTGCCCTCATCGGTCGCTAAATATTGGCATTTCATAACCAGAAAGCGATCGCCTCACCCGATCAGGCATAGCCCCCAGCCAAAAAACTACCCTAAGATGGGGCTTAAACTAATGATTCGATAGACGCTTGAGAATCGTTCGATCATCGTTCGATGGTTATTTGATGCAGCTTCTGACCCTATACAACCTATATAAGGTGTCAGGAGTACTGCGGAGTCACTTCATCTTTAAAGTCAGCCACTTCACATCATCAAGGAGCCGCTTGTGAGTCCAGAAACCCTCATCTCGCCACCGATTGCCGCTGCAAGTCCCTACTCCCCCACCGAGTTCGATGCCTATGTCATCAATAGCTATGCTCGTTTTCCCATCGTGCTGGAGCGAGGCGCAGGTTGCCGCGTGTGGGACAGCGAAGGACGCGATTATCTGGACTTTGTGGCGGGCATTGCCACCTGCACGCTGGGCCACGCTCACCCGGCTATGGTGAACGCAGTCAATCGCCAGATTCAAAAGCTGCACCACGTTTCCAACCTGTTCTACATCCCAGAGCAGGGCGACCTGGCAAAATGGCTGGTCGAGCATTCCTGCGCCGATCGCGTATTTTTCTGCAACTCTGGCGCAGAGGCGAACGAAGGCGCAATTAAACTGGCGCGGAAGTATGCCCACACGGTGCGCGGCATCGCCAACCCGATCGTGCTGACGGCTCATGCCAGCTTCCACGGGCGCACTCTGGCGACTATCACTGCCACTGGTCAGCCGAAGTATCAGAAGAACTTTGACCCGCTGATGCCGGGGTTTCACTACGTTCCCTACAACGATATTGCAGCCCTAGAAGTGGCGATCGCCCAACTGGATGCCGACCAACCCCAAGTAGCGGCTATTATGCTAGAGGCGCTCCAGGGCGAAGGCGGCGTGCGGCCGGGCGATCGCGCTTATTTCCAGCGGATTCGCGAAATCTGCGATGAAAAAGGGATTCTGCTCATTCTGGACGAAGTGCAGGTCGGCATGGGCCGCAGCGGTCAACTTTGGGGCTATGAGAACCTAGGCATCGAACCCGACATTTTCACCTCGGCTAAAGGACTGGGCGGCGGCATTCCCATCGGCGCGATGCTCTGCAAGTCGTTTTGCGACATCTTTCAACCGGGTGATCACGCCAGCACCTTTGGTGGCAACCCCTTTGCCTGTGGTGTGGCGCTAGCGGTGTGCGAAACTTTGGAGCGCGACAACTTGTTGCAAAACGTGCGGGAGCGGGGCGAACAACTGCGGGAGGGGCTGCGGGCGATCGCCCAGCAATATCCAGCACTCGTCGCAGAAGTGCGCGGCTGGGGCCTGATCAACGGTCTAGTCCTGAAGGAAGAAACTGCCACCGTATCGGCAGATATCGTGAAAGCGGCGATCGCTCAAGGGCTGCTGCTCGTTCCCGCTGGCCCGAAGGTGGTGCGCTTTGTGCCACCGCTGATCGTCACCGCTGCGGAAATTGAGCAAGCCCTCGGACGGCTGAATCAGGCCCTGAGCAACTTGTCTCTTTAGGGCTGAGGCGTTGGTTTTAGGCAACTAGGCGACCTTGCTTCGGGTCAATTTTCGGGTCAATTTTTGGGTCAATTTTCGGGTCAATACTGCCCAACCCGAAGCAAGGTCGCAGATGCCCTGAAACTTTTCTGGGAAATCTTTTGAGAAATTTGTGTGAAAAATTTGTGGAATAGTCCCCTCTTCCCATGCTACGATTATCAGTCGTGGGATGGACGGGTCGGTGCCCGAGTGGTTAATGGGGGCGGACTGTAAATCCGCTGGCTACGCCTACGCTGGTTCGAATCCAGCCCGGCCCATCCCCCGATTGCCCGTGTAGCTCAGTGGTAGAGCACACCCTTGGTAAGGGTGAGGTCATGAGTTCAATCCTCATCACGGGCTTAATAGCGGGACTCCGAGGACTCCGGTAGCCACTCAACAAATTCGTCAAACGTGATGGGTGTCTGTAGTGCCTGGATCATAGCGATTCTCTGCCTCACTAGAGCAACATTTCAACCGGGATGAGCAGGTCAGGAAACGCCAAGGGTGAAATAGTCCCCTGTGTGAATTCCTGGCGATCGCGGTATTGCCCATCAACGGGGTTTCGCAGCACGATCAGCACGCCTGTCCGCAGGTTGATGATCCAATACTCAGGGATATTGGCAGCGGCGTAGATTTCTGCCTTGATGCCCAGGTCTTTCTCTAGGCTGGCGTTGCTGTATTCCACAACCCAGTAGAGGTCTTCTGGATAGGGATGGTGCTGGTCATAGCGCTCCTCTGGCATTTGCGCGATCGCTAGGTCGGGTTCTGGCTCTGAACCATCCCTCAGCGTGATGGGGGCTGCGGGGCGCACCTGAGCGCGATCGCCCAACAGTTTTTGCAAGCGGCCGCCCGCCTTGATGCGCTTGTTGGCATGGGGAATCCCTTCGGGCGACATCAGGACGATCTCTCCTCTCAATAGTTCAACCTGCTCATCTTCCAGCACGCCCGCCTCAACCATTCGGTGGTACTGGTCAAGCGTCCATCTGGTCTTTGTAGTGGTCATGGCGATTCTCCCAGCAGTCCATAGGGGTCGATGCCGTTTTCTCTCAGCACTCGCATCAAGTAGGCATTCTCCCGTCGAATATCATCGTCGAGCGCCATGCCCAGCCCCACTGATTTGATGATGCGCTCTAGCTGCTGCAACCGCTGCGCAAGTCGCTGATTGCGATCGCCCTCGGTGCGCTCGACCTCAAACGCAGCATCAAACTGCCGCTCTGGAGATTCGGTCATCAGTGCCATGCAGAGCGCAAGCGTTGACTGATTACCCCGAAACGCCTGCCATAGCCAGTAGGCGCTAACGACTTCCAAGGGCAAGCCCCTGGCCCGAGATGCGCCTCTCGCCTGTCCTGCGTCTGGCTCAATCTCGAAAATCGCGGGCGTATCACCTTCACCCAGCAAGGCTTTAAGCCCCTTCGAGCGCAAAAAATCGCGGGCGTTTCGTTCAGACAATCCCACACATTCTGCCGCCTGGGTCTGGCTCATCCGGTAGGAGCCATCCGGCAACATAAAGCCCTCAATCGAGATGGAGCCAAGCTCAACAGTCGCACGGGTTGCTTTCATTATGGCGATTCTCCTTTGGAGACACTTCATGAACGCCCCTCCCTACTTGCCTTGCTGTACGGGCGGCTTTAGCTCTCCAGTGGACTTAGCCCGCTCAATCTCATCTCGAATCAGAGTCTCAAGCAAATTGCTGATTGAGCGGTTGCGAACATCCGCCAGTCGCTCTAAATCTTCTTTCAGTTCTGGCTCGATATAAGCCATCACCTTTGCCTTTGAAGTTGCCACAAGCTCTGTCCCGCAAGGCTTTCAATATCCATAGGTTACACTTTCCTAGTGCTTTGTCGTTCAGGTCTGGGGAATAAGGGGGTAAATACCAAATCTCACACCCTGCTTGAGCCACGATCGCTTCAATAGGTTTGAGAATGATGGAAACTGGCATTGTCAATCACTTGTCAATCACAATCACATCTCCCGGTTGCAGTTGGGGGACTAAGCACTCCTCCAACCACATCTCCACTAAATCCCGGTTGCACGATCCAGCAAAGGTCATTGGCGCAAAAAGGCTGCTCTCTCGTAGTGCTGCAATCCAACTGACTCGTTCGGTGCGTTTCCCAGATTTAAGCCCACAGAAGCGTTGCCCAATCTCGCAGCAATGCTCCTGTGATCTGGGCGATTTTGAATTGTTTTGTCATCAACATCGCGCGTCAACTCGCTTAGCGCAACACTCCTCAGGGCATCCGGGCGCTGACGAACCAAGTCCAGCAAGTTTATACCATCCTCACCCAAGATTTTCCTCCTCCTCAATGAAACCACCCTGCTCTCCCAGAGTGGGCAAGGGGAGCTAGGGTGGATCTAAGGGGGGTTAGGGGGAATCAAACGGTCTAAGCACGCCCTAGGACTGCTGCTTGAAAGAAGCCAGCCATTCGCGAAGCTGCTCTGCGGCAACCTCACGTCCGCCCAGCCCAAAGGCGATCGCCAGCGCCACGGCGATCGCCCCCAGCAGCAGCCCAAACGCCAGCGCCACAATATTGGTCGCAATGCCCATCTGCTGGAGCGCCATCGCAGAAACCAGCGCAATAATTGCAATCCGAGCCGCCTGCGCCAAAATTCGCGCCTGCCGACCGCCCGATCCCGCAATGAGATTGAAGGCCAAATTCGCCAGGTACAACCCCACGCCAAAGACAATGACCCCCACCAGCACCCGCGCCGACACTGCCAAAATACCATTCACAATGGCCGTTAGCTGCTGGAATTGCAAGACCTCAGCCGCTGCCACGGCGGCAAACAGCATAATCCCCACCAGCGCCAAAATGCCGACGATTTCCGAAGGGGTGCGCCGAGGCAGCGTCGCAGCAGGCTGGACGACCGTGGGTTCTCCTCCCGGCGTTGCATCATAGGGCGGGCTGGACGGCGGGGGCGAAACCGCGGCCACCGTTTGTCTGGGCAGCCCCATCCACTCAAACACATTGTTGAAGCCGAAGCTGGTCAGCAGGTTCGTCACCAGGTCTGCAATAAATCGCCCAATGACATAAAACACGATCAACAGTACTGCCGCCGTGAAGATGCGAGGCAACGCGGTCAGAATGTCGTTCAGCATGGCGATCGCCGGATCGGAAATCGCCCGAATTCCCAGTGCTTGCAACGCGGCGATCGCCGTCGGAATCAAAATCAGCACATAAACCAGCGTGCCAATCAAGCTAGAAAGGGACAGCGCCCCCTGAGTGCGGGAAAGGCCGAACTGAGTGCCCAGCCGATCGACCCGCGCCGCCCGCAGCAGATTCGTCACGATGTTCCGCACAACCTGGGCAATGAACCAGCCCGCCGCACCAATGGCGATCGCGCTCAAAATTCGCGGCAAAATCACCAAAAAGTCGTTGAGTAAGGTCTGCACAGGCTGCAACGGCCCCTGCAATTGCAGCACATCTAAAATCAGCGGCAAGAAAAACAGAAAGACAAACCAATACAGCACATTGCCCAGCGTTTCACTCAAGAGAAACGGGCTTTCGGCTGCGGGCTGTCGAGATGGATCGACCACGCCTACCTCTGCGCTTCTTGCAGCTACGTAGGGATCAGCCGCTCCCGCTTCTGCGTCTTTTGGGGCAACATTTAGCTTTTCGTCTAATCCAAATCGAGCCAATCCGCGAGTTACCAAAACCTTGACTAGGCTTGCCAAAACCCAGGCCAACGCCACCAAAATTGCAGCACCGCCCAGCCGAGGCAGATAGCTGAAAATCTGTTGGAGGAAATTATTCAAGGGTTGCGAAACCACATCCAGCCGCAGCGCATTTAGAAACGCCACGATGGCAAAGATCATGATCACCCAAAACACCAGCGCCGCGCCCCACTGCTCTACATGGGGACGAGCCGTTGATCCGGCAGGCAGAAAGGTAGATGCCAGTCGGTTGTCCAGGTTAGTTTGCAGCAGAATTCGCTTGGTAATAGAAGCTGCGATCGCCGCCAGAACCCAACCTGCAATGAGAATTAAAATTGCACCCAGCAGACTGGGTAGAAAGCTCCCTAATTGAGTGTTGATGTTTGTCAGAAAAGCAGGATCAAACGCCATAAGACCATTCAAATACAACGAGAACAATCAAACGGTTTGAGAGAATCTAGAAAACCTCTAAAGACGCTCCCAAAGATTGACAGTATTTCTAAAGCGAATGAAGAGTGTGAGGCTAAAACCCTATAGCCCTAGCCGCTAGCAGCCAGAGCAAGACTCAGCTAGAAGCAGTGAACTGTCGAGATTAATCTTAATAGCTTCCTAAAGGAAATCCGTCACCCTATCGACAGACAAATCTTTAAGATAGGGAGAAAAAATAGGCGATACCAGCATATCGGTTTTGCTTCCTAGATGGGTGAGTGCTAGAATACATTCACAGCATCGCTTCCATACCCTAAAAGGGCTAGAAGAAGTATCCGATCCGCATCAGAAGCCGCCCCCTAATGTTCGCTACTTGTTCGCTGCTCGTTCGCTACTTGTTAGAGGATGTTTGAAAAGTCCTACTGTTTGTAGCAAAGCGTGCAAGATCCCCCTAAATCCCCCTTAAAAAGGGGGACTTTAAGGCGGTTTCCCCCCTTTTAAGGGGGGCTAGGGGGGATCTCTGAGTGCTTAACATTACAGGCGATACCTTTTCAAACACCCTCTTAGGGTTTGTTCAAATTTAATCTCACGGCGGAAAGCCGAAAGTGAGAGACAGATTTGACAGATTTATAGACTGGGCAGATTTATAGACTGGGCGGAATCATAGTCTTTGGCTGACGGATTTGATCGGCAGTGCTTTTGATCACGCTGGCAATGGGCACGGCCACCAGCAGCCCCAGCACGCCGCCAACCTTGCCGCCGAGAAACAGCGCCGCAATCAGCCAGATGGGGTTCAGCCCAATGGTTTCGCCCATCAGTCGGGGCGAGAGGAGAATATCGTTGACCTGGCCAATGGCGATCGCCGTAATCAGCACCCGCACGCCCTGCCCAAAGTCTTGCAGCGCCACAATGATACTGATGACCACTGTGGCCACCGCACCGCCGTAGGGAATCAGCGTTGCAACCCCCATCGTCACGCCAAACAGAACCGCGTAGGGCACCCCCCACACCAGCAGCCCCACGGTTTGCGCCAC
Source organism: Thermoleptolyngbya oregonensis NK1-22 (assembly GCF_032705245.1). GTDB lineage: Bacteria > Cyanobacteriota > Cyanobacteriia > Elainellales > Elainellaceae > Thermoleptolyngbya > Thermoleptolyngbya sichuanensis. The sequence continues at coordinate 2,483,530 of NZ_CP053540.1, read as the reverse complement.
GCTGAGAATGCCCGCCAAAATCGCCTGTGTGCCAAAGTAGCGGCGAAAGGTGGTCTGGATGGAGTCTTGCAGCGTTTCGTTCCAAGGCGCAGGCAGCCAGCTAAAGATGCCGTCCCAGGCCGCCTCGCCACCCACGAGAATGAAAATCGTCAGCACGATAAAGAACAGCACATTGATCAGGCTGGTGATGGTTTCGGTCAAAATGCCCAGCAGCTTGCTGCCTGCAATTTGAAACACGCTGCCCAATTGGTTGATTGTCTGATTCAGCAGGTCAGAAAGCTGGATCGGCAAGTTTTGGGCGATCGCCCATTCCCGCAGCGCCCGCAGTTGCAGCTTGCCAGAGTCGATCAGTTGCGGCAGGCTGGCCACCAGAGCGCTCAACTGTTGCAGCAGCAGCGGGCCAAGCGTCACCGCCACCAGCGTCAGCACCAGCAGCGAAATACTGAGAACAAGGGCGATCGCCCAGCCACGCGGCACCCCCCGCTTCTGCAACTCCTGAACCGGAATATCCAGCAGAAATGCAAAAATTGCTGCCGAACCCAACACACCCACGAACGGGCTGAGATAGTCCAGCAGCAACAGCAATAGCCAGAGATTGAGAAACCCCAGGGGAAACAAAATCCACAGCCGCAGCCAACCCGGAAGAGCTTTGAAGGATGCAAACATGAATGCCAGAGTACGCAAAGGGAATGATTTCCCTACAATCTTGCATCATTCTCAGCAGAGAAGGGGATAGGGATTTTGGATTTGGGATTGCGGATTTGGGATTTGGGATTGCCGATTTTGGATAGGGGGTGTCGGCTGTTTATTCCCGATTCTGTAAAGACGCTGGGAGATCGAAAGGGCGATCGCACGACGGGTCAATCCCCGACTACGTAATAGGCTGCTGCGTAATAGGCTACCGCTTCGGCCTACAGCCGCACTTCCTGATCGACCACGGGTTCGCTCACCTTTTCGGCTAGGGCCTGGCGGGCAACGCGGGTCACATATACCGTCACCGCCGCCGTTGCGATAAAGCCAATTATCCGAATTGCCCACTGCACCGTCGCATTTGTAGGCTGCCCTTCGCTGCCAATTCGCGCCAAGTCGCCCGCCAGCGAGCCGAGGTAGACATACATAATTGTGCCGGGGATCATTCCAATCGACCCCAGCGCGTAGTCCCGCAGTGAAACCCCCGTCACGCCAAAGGCATAGTTCAGCAAATTGAAGGGAAACACAGGCGAAAGCCGGGTCAAAAGCACGATCTTGAAGCCCTCATGGGCAACGGCAGCATCAATTGCTGCAAATTTCTGGTTTCCTGCGATTTTCTGGCTGATCCAGCCCCGTGCCAGATAGCGACCCACCAGAAAGGCGGCGATCGCCCCCAGGGTTGCGCCAATCAACACATACACCGACCCCAGCACCACACCAAACACCACACCCGCACCCAGCGTCAGAATAGAACCGGGTAAAAAAGCCACCGCTGCGACAATATAAATGGCAACAAACACCAGTCCACCCACCACGCCCAGCCCGTCGATCCACTGCAAAGCATTTCTCAGCAACTCCTGGGGATGCAAACCGCTAGAATTCGCCGCGTCTTGGGCAAGCACTGGCAAACTCAGCAGAAAAGGGGCGATCGCGCTCATGACACACCAAACCATCCGTTGCAACGCTCGATTTCGTCGGACTGATCGTAAAACCATCATAGGGTGTCCTTTTGCCTTAGCAGGCGCGTGGAGGAGAGGAGCATCGGGGAGTGGGTTTTGGATTTTGGATTTTGGGTTTTGGGTGAGCGGTCTACCAATCTAAAATCGCCAATCTAAAATCGCCAATCTAAAATCCAAAATCGACATGTTTTCCTAGCTAAACTTTGTCAACAGCTTCAAGAATGCCTGCGTGCGGGGCGTGAGCAGCGTGCGGCGATAGGCATCGGCGGCTTTTTTGATGCCTTCGGCCTGCGTGGGATAAGGATGAATCACGCCAGAGAGAGCGCTCAGTCCCTGTTTGGTGGCGATCGCCAGCGTCACTTCGCTAATCATTTCCCCAGCATGACGCGCCACAATCGTCGCCCCCAGGATTTGATCGGAGCCGCGCTTGTGCATAATTTTCACAAATCCCTCGGTTTCGCCATCTGCCAGGGCGCGATCGACCGAGGAAAAGGGAATTTTCAGGGTGTTGGTGTCAAATCCTTTGGCCTGCGCCTCCCGCTCGTACAACCCAACGTGGGCAATTTCGGGATCAGTGTAGGTCACCCACGGCATCACCAAACTGCTGAGCTTGCTGCGCCCCAGTCCAAATGGAGCAAACAGCGTGTTTTTAATCACAATGCGGGCGGCGGCATCGGCAGCGTGGGTAAACTTCCAATCCATACAAATGTCGCCAGCGGCGTAGATGCGCGGGTTTGTGGTTTGCAAATAGTCGTTAACCTGAACGCCCTTGCGTGGGTCATACTTCACGCTCACCACGTCCAGGTTCAGCCCTTCTACATTGGGCACACGACCCGCCCCCACCAGGATTTCGTCCACCGCAACCTTATGCACTGCCCCGTTTTGGCTGTATTGGATCACCTTACCCGCGCTGGTTTGCTCCACCTGCTCCAGCTTGCAATCCAGAATTAGCTGCATCTTTTCCCGAAGAAACTGCTGCTGCACGATTTCGGCAGCATCGGCATCTTCGCGATCCAGCAGATGCGAGTTTTTGTGCAAAATTGTCACTTGGCTGCCCAGTCGGTGAAACGCCTGCGCCAGCTCACAGCCAATGGGGCCGCCGCCGATCACCGCTAGCCGATTGGGGCGTTCGGTGAGCGAAAAAACGGTTTCATTCGTCAGGTAGCCCGCTTCGGCCAATCCGGGCACTTTGGGACGAACAGCCCGCGCCCCCGTCGCAATGACAGCTTTTTTGAACCGGAGTTGAGCGCCATCGACAGCGATCGCCCGCTCATTCACAAATTCCGCGCTTCCCAAAAACACGTCGATACCGAGTTTACGAAAGCGATCCGCCGAGTCATGATGGCTAATCCCCGCACGAATCTTTCGCATCCGCCGCATCACCGCCGCAAAGTCCACCTCAACTTGCTCAGGCGGATGAACACCAAACGACATCGCATCCCGAATGTCAGCCGCTGCCCGCGAGGAACGAATGATGCACTTCGACGGAACACAGCCCACATTCAAACAATCTCCCCCCATCAGGCTGCGCTCGATTAGCGCCACCTTCAGCCCCAGCCCCAGCCCTGCGGCCCCTGCGGCCACTACCAGTCCTGCCGTTCCCGCGCCAATCACCACCAGGTCATACATGGCGGCGGGCGTTGGGTTCATCCAGTCGGGCGGATGAACGTAGGACAGGAGCGACTGATTATATTCATCCAGCGGCTGAAGCGCGGGTTCCTGGCTAATGAATTGAGTCATGGCTAGAATCTCTAGGTGCGGGAAAGGGAGAGGAAGACGGGCTTTGTGAGAGGCTTTGTGAGAGGCTTTGTGAGAGGCTTTGTGAGAGGCTTTGACGGAGCGATCGCCGAGCAATGCGCGCAATCTGAACCGTGACCGCAATTGTGGCAAACAGGCCCAAAAGCCTGACGATCCCATACGCTATCCGCATGGAAAGACTGACCTCTTCAGGCATATCAAGGGGCACATGCAGCGCCGCAACATCGCCAACCAACGATCCAAAATAAACATACAGGAAGGTGCCTGGGATCATCCCCAGGGAACCGATCACGTAATCCTTGAGAGAGACACAGGTGATTCCGAACAGATCATTCAGCAAGTTAAACGGAAACAGAGGCGAGAGGCGCGTTAAAAACACAATCTTTAGCCCCTGCTGGGCGATCGCCTCATGGGTACTCGAACGGGTCTGATTCTACAAGCGGTGCAACCCGTTGTACGACGTTATAGCCTAGAAGGTTTTCAGATTTCTGAAGATAAGCTGAGTTTTTGCTAATGGTTTGAAACAAACGGAAAAGCCGAATATTGGCAGCCTCAAAGCCACCGAGTGCAGGCAGGCAATCTGAGTTAGAAAACCGAGTCAGCAAACCGAGTTAGATAAGCCTGAGTACACAAGTAACATCAAATCTCCAAAGATTTGCTGCACATAGGAAGACGTTAGAGCTAGCCGCTATGGTTGGATTCCTGAAAATCGATATCGCTGAAATGATGCTCTATATATAGCGAGTATTTAGAGAATTGATATTACATCTGATTCAGGTGGATAATGCCGCAGCCCATACGGCTCAGAACCTGACGATACCGGACAATGTCATCTTGGTGTTTCAGCCGCCTTATTGCCCTGAGGTCAATTTCATTGAGCGGGTCTGGCGGGAACTCAAGCGGGAGCTAGCTTGGGTTCGCTTTGATGATGTTTGCCAACTCCAGCACGCCATCAGCCAGTGGGTTTGTCGCCTTTCGGCGGAGTCGCTGCGATCGCTGACTCAGTGGGATTGGATTGTTGACGCTCTATGTGTAGCGGGTATTTAGAGAATTGAGATTGGGACATTGCAGTCAGACAAAACGCTAGTGGTGGAGCGAGAGATTTAGCGGGTTTGGAGCATAGACAAAGAGCGATCGCCCACTGTGTAAGTAGACCAAGTAAATAGGCGATCGCCCCCTTTCCAATCCCCTTTCCAACACCGCCTAATTCAGCAGGGCGTAGTATCTGATTTCCACAACGCGCCCGCCGTCCAGCGAAAAGGAAAACGACTCGGATTGATCCGACCCGCTGACGTAATAGATCAGCATTTCGCCATCTGCCAGAGAAGGCGAACCGTAGGCATTGGTCACTGCCTCGTGGGTGTCTCCCACGCGCACCCCCGCCCCCGTCGCCACGTCCCGATGGGTAGTATTCATTTGGAAAACGCCCCCCTCCTGGGATAGCCCCAGCGAAAAATTGGGATATTCCAGGTAAACCAGGGAACCGCAACAGCCTGTTTCCTCAACCTTCTCAGAGAGCGGCTGCCCCAACCGCTGCTTCACCTCAGCAACCGTCATGTCGGGGGAAATGCCGCCCAACACAACCATCTCTCGCGAAATCACTGGCGTGTCAGAGACGATCAAATCTGCCTCAGCCGTTTGCATTGCATCAAGCAGGCTAGAAATGACCCCGTTCGACAAGCCCAGGAGCGTCAATTGACCTGCCTCAATTCTGGGCCCGCGACCAACGCTATCCACAACCACCCACTGACCATTTTGCTTCCTGAGCAGGTAATACTCATCGACAATGGGCAGGTCTTCATAGCCTCCCTCAGCTTTCGCCAGGGCGTAGTTTTCGACAATGGCGATCGCCCCCACCGACAGCGGCACCAACGTTCGATCTGGCGTATTGTAGTCTGCTAGAGCTTGCTGAAGCCGTTCCTTGAGCGATGGGTCATTGAGCAACGCCTGTCGCACTGCTTCTTGCTCGCTAGCGCTACTTTTAGCCGCTGTTGTAGCCGCTGTAATAGCTGTTGCTGCTGGCGCTGCCGGAGTCTGCAAGCCATCGGCCTTCGCTGCTGATCCTTCAGGCGATGGTTCGGTAGACGCTGCTGATGCACGGGTCGTCTGCTGAGCAGGGGCGCTGGGCACATGGCTAGCCCCATCTTCCGACAAAGAAGCAGATGTTGTAGATACCGGGCAACCCGCGAGCAATAGGGCGATTCCCGCAGGGAAAGTGCGCCGCACTGCTTGCGCGAACGCTTTGCGAATCGACCCCGGCAGCACCATCGGCAAAATCCTGGCGGGTTTGCCCAACTGCCGACTTAGAATCGAGCGAGTCCATCCGTTTATCGCTGTCATAACATCTCCTGAAAAGTTTATTTATAGGGGTTGAGCGCTCGCCACGTTTTGAGGGTCGGCGACAAGTCTGGACGATTGAGCGCTTCGTTAAAGTTGGCCACAGCCTGAGGATGCATTCCTGGAGCGATTACCCGCTGCAACACCTGGCGGCGCACTTCCTCGGTGTGTCGGTCGAGGGCGGCTTCCAGAGCATAGAACCGATCAATGGCGAACCCATTAAAACGGGCGATCGCCGCTTCAGCAAAAACTCCATCTGCACCGCGATAGAGATAGCGAACTAGCGTATCGGCGGCTTCCACGGCTAGTTCTTCTTCCTTCAACTGCAATTCATCCAGGTTTCGCTGCACTTCGTCCAGGGAATTTCCACAGGACACTCGCGTCAGATTCATGGACACCCAGCCCACCAGCGGCTGCCGAACCTTGAGCCAGCCGTCCAGCGGCGCGATGACTGTAAGAGAAGTGCCGTTGGGGAGTTGCCCGATGGCATTATCCGAAGCAACTACAGGTGTGAATCGAACATTGGTCGGTGGATTGGGGTCGTCAAGTCGAGTCACACAGGGCATGACGGGTTGATACATGGGCATATCAGAAACCTCAAAGTTTGCCCCAGCCTGCCGAAATGCGTTCAACAACTGTTGAATCGTCGCCTCTGGCAAGCCCAAATTTGCCATCTGAGCCAGCACAATTTCTCCTGGAAACCCGATGCTGTCGAGCATGAGCCACCGATTGTTTTGCCGGATAAGCAGTCCATAGCCATCCATTGGCAAATCGCCTACGCCAGCGGAGTATTCTGCCAGGGCGTAGTTTTCGACAATGGCGATCGCCCCTACTTGCAGCGGATGTACATCTGCCGGGTCGCGTCCTGACACTCGCTCAAATTCTCGATTGATAGCTGCATTGAGCAATGGATCGTTAAGTATTGCCTGCTGTACAGCCCAATTCTCCTCAGTGCCGCTTTTGGTGGCTGTTGCGGACAAGGCAGCGCTCTGCCCATTGCCTCCGGTCGATGCTGAGGGTTTCTCAGAACGGGGCAAATTCGCCGTTGATTGTGGCGATGCCGAAGGGCTGGAAGAATTGCTCGTTTCAGACAGCGAGGCAGAAGGAGTGGTCGCCGGGCAACCGGCCAGCAGAAGAGCGATTCCCGCAGGGAGAGTGTGCCGCACCGCTTGCGCGAACGCTTTGCGAATCGTCCCAGGCAGCATGACCGAAACCGTCCTCCAGCCCAACGTCCATTGCCGAGTCGTCGCCGAACCGACTTGCGTTTTCATAAAATTTCCTGGAAATTCTGTGTATTTTGGAGCGTGCGTCTCGTGACCGTGACCTAACAATCGATCCGAATCCAGCGTCACCGGATGCCTCGCGGCTCCTGAAGGGACATTCCCATTCACAGTTCAGAATTCCCAAAATTCACACACAAGGCAGGATAGTTTTACGCGAACTTTGCAGAAAAATAAGAAATTGACGAAATCGGGGGCGATCGCCTTGATTTCATAATTAAGAGCATTTGGGGTGTAACTATGGCAAACCCCCTATGAGAAATACATGAGGTAGGATATGCTGCCCCTCTCACGACAGTTTTGGCGATTGATGGTGACGACGATCGGCGTGATTGGACTGGTGACGGGTTGTGCCCACTTGGATAGTTCTCAGCTTGATCTTGCTCAAAGTGGCTGGATCGATACGCTACGGCGGTTTGGCGAATGGTCTACCCTCTGGCTGTGTTCTGTGGCTGGGGTGTGGATCTTCTTTCGGCTCCCCCAGGTAGATTTGGGCTGGATCAGTCCAGAAGTAGGGTGGCACCATCGAGATCGAAGCTTCGGGCTGCTGGAACGTTGGGAAACGCAGCCCATCCCCGGCGATGCAGAAAAAGCCAATGCCCTGGCGACCTATTGGGCGATCGCCTATCTCATCGGCGCAGCCTACATCCCCTGGGCCAGCACGCTCCAGCTTCCCCTTGTGGTCAAAAATCTGCTGATTCCAACCGCGCTAGCCATTTTGCTAGCGTGGCTACTGTGGAAAATTGCCAACTCCAACACGCCTGCCAGCAAAGCCCTCAAGCAGCTATGGCGTACGCTAATGATTCTTAGCTTGGTGAACTGGCTGGTCTGGTTGTTCGTGTGACGGGTTCCCAGAAACAGAAAAAACTGCTGTGCGGCGATGCTGCACAGCAGTCTTGAAAACGAAATCGAATCAGTCGTCTAAACGCGGTTGGTCAATCCCAGAGGCATCTCCTAGCGGTTGGCATAGCCTGTAAACGCTGCGTCGATATACTGAGACTGCACCCAGCCGCCCTCGGCTAGCTCCACCCAGTTGTTTTCGCGGCGACCTGTCAGCGCAACACGCTGCCCGTCGTAGAGCGTGCTGGTGACGCGGTAGCTTCCGTCTGGGCCAGAGTGAACGTTGACCGACTGGTTTGCAGCGCGGACAATCCCTTCTGGACGAACTTCACGAGCACCCACATAGCGGGGGTCTTCGGCGACCGTGCGGGTCACGGTATCCCGGCCGCGGAATGCTGCCAGCAAGAGGGGGAAGCCCACGATCGGCAGCAGCAGCCACCACCAGGGGAAGTTCCGGGCAGCACCCACAGCATTATCGAACGTCACGCCGCCATCGGCCACGCTGTAGTAGCAGGTCTGGCGAGCATCTGCGCCGTCCTTAGTCACCATCAGCACCACCTTCGCATCCTTATCAGGACGGTCAGAAGCACCCGCTTCCACTACTTCTTTCAGGGCAAAGCCATTTTGCTGAGCATTTCTAATGCAGGAATCGGTAGCCGTCTGCACCACTGCCGGATCTTGAGCAAAAGCAGGAGCCGCTAGCGTTGCACCTGTCAGCAGCACAGCCACGCCAGCCGAACGAATTGCTAAAGACGTTAAGTTCTTCATGTTCAAACCATCCTATTTAGAAAAGAGGGGCAAAAAGCTAAACGGGAATCAATATTTAGACAAAATTTGGACAAAGCGGACGAATTGGACGGATAAGATACTTCTCCAAAATCGACCAGCCAATCAGAAAACCAAGCGTTAGAAAGGACAAGTCATCAAACAAAATCGTTAAATCGAGTTCGTCAAGCAAGCAATCCAAATCAACAACTCAAGATCAACAACTCAAGCCAACATTTGTCGTAAAGCAGATGCACCCAGGCTTGATTAAGGACGGGCTATCAGGTCACAACTGCAATCACAACTGCAATCACAACCGTCACCACAACTGCAAAAGCAGTGTGACCCGATAAACCACCCTGCTATTTGCTAGTCAGCGAAGAAGCCAGCTCGACGACTTTGCTCAAACTAGCCAGATGATCAGAAATCGACTTGACATCGACAGAACCTGTGCTGATGCTGCTGGCATCGTCTGCGAGCTGTTTGATAGCCTGAGCCGCCTGAGAAACCAGATCCTTGGAACCGAAGACCTTAGTTTCAATCTGCTCCTTCAGAGCGTTTCCAGCATCGTCAGCAAATGCCTTCAGGTCAGCCTGGAGCTTGCTTGCAGCAGCCTTAGACGCATCAGCCACGGTGTCAGATTCGACCTTTAAGGCATCCAGCGCAGCAACCGACTCATTCAGCTTGGCGCTAGCTTTAACAAAACTCTTGGAGAGTTTGGCTTGCTCAGCAGAACCCGCAGGCGCAGTCGCCAACTTGTCCAGAGTTAGCTTCAGGTCATCTGCCAGCTTCTGAGCATCTTTGAGACTCTTCGGCACGAGTTTGCTGACATCCGAAGCGTAGTCATCAATAACTTCCTGGGTGCTGGACAGGGTTTCGATGAAGCTCTTGAGTTGGGAGGACAGCGTTGGCTCGGCAACCTTGGCTAGCACTGGAGTTGTGATACCCATCGGAGCGGCGATCGCCCCATCGCCAACTACAGCAGACAGCAGTAACAAAACTCCCGCGAGGAATCCAACAAGAACCCGATTGAAAAATGAAGTCATAAAACTACAAAATCCCTTTGAACTCAATAAAGCTGACTCAGCAGAATCTAATCACAGAACGTAGACTCGCCCTATTAAGAAATCCCAAAGAAATTAATGATGTTGCATCGCAACTAGAGTCAAGCAAGCGCTATGGAATAAACCAAAACCTTCAAACAGTGAGAATTCTAGAAATAGAATCTCCAGAAGTAGAAGTAATAAAACATTAGAAAATGAATGCTCTATCGATCGCGCTACTCCTGCACTACTCTACGCAACTTAACAATGACACCACAGCAATGATTTCTACTCTTGAACAGAGTCAGCAAATCTTTAAAAAACTTGATGACCGTAGGTTAATAGAGAGCCTTCCTGAGGTCAAGTCGCCTGTGCTACAAGGAGGAAGGAGGGATAATCTACGAGTTTTTCAAGCGTCAATCTCAAATTGACCCTTTGAATTTACTGAGATTTTTCGATTTAGATGTATCCAATTTTTGTCAACACTACGGAATCCTGAACTATCTGTTTGAAGATCTCAGGACTTACGCACTTACGATAAGTCTTCCGGGTTTTGGATGATTTCTCGCAGGCTGCGTCCGGGAGAAATCGTCCAACTGCGTAAGTCCTAGATCTGAAGAATAGATGTGAAGTTTGAAGGGCGCATTTCATCCTTTTCTAGACAAACAATGCTTTGAATCCAATCAAAGCCCCGCTTCGGACTTCATGCGAACGCAAGAAGCTAACAGGTGTGATTAAACCATGCAAACTTACCTGCTGCTTAGTCTGGTTGCCAGTCCGTTTGTTATCGGATCTGTGCTTGCTTTTGTGATCAGCGCATCGTGGGTATCGATCGTGATGGTTTTGCTGGGCGAAGATGCTTGGGCGCAAGTCAGACCGTGGGTTGAGCCATGAGGCTTATCTTATCCTCTAGAACCGTTCTAAGGTAGGAAATGCGCTAGGGGCGATCGCCCTTGCGGCTTCTCCACAGGTCTTGGGCGTAGGAAAGATCTTGCCCGGATTCGCCAGCCCTTTGGGGTTAAACACCTGGCGGACGTATTGCATCGTCTCCAGATCCGCAGCGGAGAACATTTCGGGCATATAGCAGCGCTTGTCTGCGCCAATCCCGTGTTCTCCCGAAATACTCCCGCCTACTTTCACGCAGAGCTTCAAGATATCGCCACCCAACTCTTCAACTTTCTCCAGTTCTCCCGGAATCGCGTTGTTATAGAGAATCAGCGGATGCAGGTTGCCGTCGCCTGCATGAAACACGTTCGCCACGCGATAGCCGTGCTTCTGGCTCAGGGCCTCAATTTCTTGCAGTACGTATTGCAACTTCGTCCGGGGAATCACGCCGTCCTGCACGTAGTAATCGGGGCTAATCCGGCCCATTGCAGCAAAGGCGGCCTTGCGTCCTTTCCACAGCGTCAGTCGCTCTTGCGGATCGCTGGCGGCAGTGATGTTCCGCGCCCCGTTTTGGCGACAGAGGGCTTCGACGCGCTGCGTGTTGGTGTCCACTTCTACCTCGGAGCCGTCTAGCTCAATCAGCAAAATCGCCTCAGCATCGCGGGGATAGCAGTTCGTGCCGACGACATCTTCCACCGCGTTGATGCTGAAGTTGTCCATCATTTCCATGCCGCCGGGAATAATGCCCGCGCTGATAATGTCTGACACAGTTTGTCCCGCTGCTTCTACGCTAGAAAAATCCGCTAGCAGCACGCGGATGGTTTCCGGCGCTTTTAGAATCCGCAGCGTAATTTCTGTAGCGATGCCCAGCGTCCCTTCGGAGCCGACGAAGATTCCGGTCAGGTCGTATCCGGGCATTTCGGGGATCTTGCTGCCCAAATCGACAATCTCGCCCGTCGCCGTCACCACCTTCAGCCCCAGGACGTGGTTCACCGTTACACCGTACTTCAGGCAGTGAACCCCGCCAGAGTTTTCCGCAACATTGCCGCCGATGGAGCAAATGATTTGGCTGGAAGGGTCGGGTGCGTAATAAAAACCTGCGCCGCTGACAGCTTGCGTCACCCAGTTGTTGATCACACCGGGCTGCACGACGACGCGCTGATTTTCCAGATCAATGTCCAAGATCTGGTTCATGCGGGCGGTGACAATCAGCACACAGTCTTCTACAGGCAGCGCACCGCCAGAGAGTCCTGTCCCTGCTCCCCTGGCGACAAAGGGAACCTGGTGGCGATCGCACACTCGAATCACCTGCGCCACTTGCTCTGTGGTGCGCGGCAGCACCACCACCGCCGGCCGCTGCTTGTAGCTGGTCAGCCCGTCGCACTCGTAGACCAGCAGCTCTTCCTTGCGCCGAATCATGCCGGACTCGCCCAAAATCGCGTCAAATTCTCGCAAAATCGGGGTCCAGTCGCGTTGGGAAGACGTTTCGAGTGTCAGCATGGCCAGAGGTTCAGAGTGGTAGGAGAAGGAGTCAGGAATTGAAGATTGACTGAAGATTGACTGTAGAAAGGGATTGACCGAGATGCGAATGAATAATTTGCCCTAACCTTATCATCAGGCGTTTTGCTGAAAGATGCTAGGTGTTGCCAAGGATGCAGCTTCCCCTACATCTTCTCCTGCCCCCGCAACCCGACTCCTGCAACCCGACCCTCTATGAAAACCATCGCCGAAATCAATGACAAGATTCAGCAGCAAACAGCCGTCGTGTGGACGGTGGAGGAGCTAAAGGTGCGGGTGGCGGAGTTGGGCGTGACCCAGGTGGCAAAGACGGTGGACGTGGTGACGACGGGCACGTTTGAGCCTGCGGAATCGTCGGGGGCGGTGCTGAACCTGGGGCATACTGATCCGCCGATTAAAATTCGCCAGTGCTGGCTGGATGGCGTGATGGCCTATTCGGGCTTTGGGGCGGTGGATTTGTATCTGGGGGCGAGTCAGATGGCGGAGATGGGCGGCGCGTGGGATACGCCTGATCCGGAGGAACTGCGCGAGGGCAAAGGGCGCAATGTGCCGCGAGAGCGGGGCGGCGGCCATGTCATCGCTGACCTGATCGCCGGAAAGCCTGTAAAGCTGAGAGCGATCGGCCAGGTGACGGACTGCTATCCCCGTGCGTCGGTGGAGACGACGATTACCCGCGACACGATTAACCAGTTCTACTTGTTTAACCCGCGCAACTTATACCAGAACTTCATCGTGGGCGTGAACGGGGGCGATCGCCCGCTCTATACCTACCTGGGCCCACTCCAGCCACGCCTAGGCAATGCGGTCTATGCCAATCCGGGAGCGCTGTCGCCCCTGCTGAATGACCCAGATTTGAACCTAGTAGGCATTGGCACGCGGATTTTTCTAGGCGGCGGCGTGGGCTATGTGGCCTGGGAAGGAACGCAGCATTTTCCCCTGCAAAAGCGGCTGCCCAACCACACACCCATCGGCCCGGCAGCGACGCTGGCGCTGATCGGCGATGCCAAGCAAATGAGCGATCGCTGGGTCAAGGGCTGCTATTTCAGGGGCTACGGCCCGTCGCTGATGATTGGCATTGGCGTGCCGCTGCCCGTCCTCAACGAAGCAGTGGTGGAACGCTGCGCCGTCCAGGATGCAGATCTGGTGGCTCCAGTGGTGGATTTTTCGATTCCTCGGCGGGTGCGCCCCACCTTCGGACTGGTCAGCTATGCCCAGCTAAAATCAGGCCGCATTACCATCGACGGCCGCAGTGTCCGGTCTGCGCCGCTGTCCAGCATTTTTCTGGCGCGGCAGGTAGCTCAGGAATTGAAGCAGTGGATCGAGGCAGGCGAGTTTACCCTGACGGAACCTGTAGCCCCGATTCCGGGCGATCGCACGTTTCTGGCACAAGATCGACTGGGGTCGCAAATCAGCCTGGAGTAGCGATCGCCCCAGGAACCAGACCCGCACTAAGAATCTTTCTGGCGTTTCACCGGCTTAGACATGCCCTCACGCCGCACAGGAGCCGGAGCCGCCCCACCCTCGCCAGCGCGAACGGGACGAGACGGCGCACCGCCCCGATCAGGGAAGCGCTTCTTGCGAGCGAAGTTGCTGCGTGGGCCGCCACCCTTAGACTTGCGCTTCTTGGGTGGCACCAGACCAATCAACGTTCCGCCCTGCAACATCAGGTCGTTTCCCTTGCGCTGTACGTGCAAATCCCAGAAATAGCCTACGGTTTTGCCCTCCAGTGTTCCATGCAGGATGATTTTGAACATCCGCTCCTTATCTTCACCAGGTTTGTCGGTCTTTTTGGGAGCCTGCTGCACGCGCACGACAACGCGATTCTCTTCGGGAGAAGCCGACAGCACCTCACCGCGCACCGAGAAGTAGCCGTCGGTGAGTCCATCAGGCATCGCAGACTGTGGCACTGTTTCAGATTCAGATGAAGCTTCACCCGTTTCTGGCTCATCTGTCTCTTTGGGTTTGGTTAAACTTTCAGGTTCCCAGACTCCTACAATCTGGGCGTGCAGATCGGCCACCTTTTCGCGAGTGCGGGGATACACCACCCACAGGTGAGCCTGGGTCAGGTCAAGATGCTTTTTCACCAAGCTCATGACTCGACCCAGCAGCACTGCATCGATCACGGTGCCGTCTTCTGTGGTCAGCGTGCCACGGGTAAACTGCTCCTCAGAGGGGGCATACACGCCGCGCACCAGCCCAATGGCGCGATACTGCATGGGTTCGCTGGCGGGCGGAATGGGGTGATTTCGCGGGGTGTTCTTTTCAGCTACGCCTGCGTCAATAGTTCCAGAGGCTGCCTCAGCGTTCCCTTGAGTTCCCACCTCCGCCACGGGTTCAGTCGCCGCTGGGGACTCAGCCAGTGTGCTGTCTAGTTTGTCTGGCGTTGCTGCGGGTTCTGCGACCGAAGGCTTGATGCTCTGAGGCTTGGGGTCTTCTTCGGGTTTGGCGGCGGCCGGGCGAACAGGCGGCTTGGGCGGCTTGGGCGGTGTTAGCGGCTTCACGGTAGCCGTCTTGTCATCCTCCGATAGCTTTTCTGAGGCATCCGGCTGGTGGGCATGAGCGTCAGCACCGTTGGGCGTGGGCAAATCGGATGGCACGGTCGGGGCATCGCTGGACAAAGCGGGGGCGGAAATCTGATCCATATCGGTCGGTACTGGTGAGGATAGCTCAGGTGCAGATGATGCCTGAGACGGTTCATTGGGGGACGACGATGACCCGGAAGACTTGGACGACTGAGCGCGAGACGAACTCATGCAACCTCCTTATTGCGGGAACCCATCCACCCGCAAACGCTGACAGGTAAATGCCAGTGAAACAACAAGCGAACCACTTGGAAATAAACACTAGGTTAACATCCAGGTTGATGCTGGCTGCCAGTCTTGATAAGGCATTTTATCGATCCAGCGGTTTCTGGGCCAAGCGACCAAGGGTGAGTAGGGTGCGTCCCAACAGGCAAGGCGTAAACCCAGATAGAGCCGGGTCTGCCCCTGACAAAGCGCGGGGCATAATTATTCCCTGCTGATTTATACAGAGGCGATCGCCCCGCGTCAGGGATTTCGGCTGATGTTTTCGATGTTGGATCATAATGGAAGGGCATTTGACAAATGACGAATTTCTATTTGAGTTTGGGGTTTGGCCGTGTTTGACAAGCGCAATCGTTGGATTGTTAACGGGGTGATGGCGATCGCCGCCTTTGCTTTCTTGGCCCTGCTGTTTCTGCCGTTTATGACGGCGCTGCGGTCAGGAGTGGCCAGTTCGGGTGCGTCGCCCAGCGCAACGCCCGGCGCGTCCCCTGCCTCGCAACAGGCGGAACTGGCAGATCAGGCGCGGGGCTATGAGCTGGTGCTGCAACGAGAACCCGACAATCAAACCGCGCTGCGGGGGCTGCTGGAAACCCGCATTCGCCAAGGCGACGTGCAGGGCGCGATCGAGCCATTGGAGAAGCTGGCCAAGCTCAACCCCGACCAGAGCGACTACACCGTGCTGCTGGCCCAGGCAAAACAGCGCGTGGGCGATCGCGAAGGAGCCGCCCAGGCCTACCGCAGCATTTTGGACACCCAGCCGGGGAATATCAACGCGCTGCAAGGGTTTGTGGACCTGATGCTAGAGCAGCAGCGCCCCGAAGCGGCCGTCAGCCTGCTGCAAGACACGCTCCGCACCGCCGATGAGCGAAATCGAGTGGCTCCGGGTAGCGTCGATGTGGTTTCGGTGCAACTGCTGCTGGGACGGGTCTACGCGCAGCAGGGCAGGACGCAAGAGGCGATCGCCCTTTATGACCAGTCCATCGAGCAAAACGCCCTCGATTTTCGCCCGGTGCTGGGCAAGGCGCTCGTTCTGCAAGCCGCCGGACGCACCGAAGAATCCAAGCCGCTATTCGACAGCGCCGCTGCCCTGGCTCCAGCCCAATATAAAGATCAGATCAATCAGCTAGCCAGCGGCGGCCAGGGGCAAACCGCTGCATCGCCCTTGGAATCGTCTCCGGCGGACGCACCCGCAGGCACAACGCCCCTGCCCAGCCCAACAGCTCTCCCAGCAGGCAGTCCTGCGGCCGAGAGCAGCCCTTCTTCGCCATCCCGCGTCACGGGCAATCCTTAAACGGTTCGCAAACGGTTCGCAATCTGACACATCCAACCTTAAACCTGCAACCAGCACCCCCTCAGCCACCCATGAACTTTTGCAGCGATAACGTGACCGGAGCGTCGCCCGAAATTCTGTCTGCGCTGATTGCTGCTAATGGCGGAGCCGCGATGCCCTATGGCGCTGACGACATTACGCAGCGGCTCCAGCAGCGGTTTTGTGACCTGTTTGAAACCAACCTGTCGATGTTCCCAGTTGCCACGGGGTCTGCGGCAAACGCGCTGGCTCTGTCGGTCGTTGCGCCGCCCTACGGTGCGATCTACTGCCACGCCGAAGCCCACATCAACGTAGACGAATGCGGCGCACCGGAGCTGTTTACTGGCGGCGCAAAGCTGGTGACGCTTCCAGGGGAAAACGGCAAAATCACGGCGGAGGCGCTGGCCCACGCGCTGGCCCATGCCGGAATTGGGTTTGTGCATCATGTCCAGCCTGCCGCCGTCAGCATTACTCAGGCAACCGAAGCGGGCACAGTGTATACGCTGGAAGAAATTCGGGCGATCGCCCAGGTCGCGCACCAATACCATCTACCGCTGCACATGGATGGGGCGCGGTTTGCCAATGCCCTAGTCAGCCTGGGCTGCACGCCCGCCGAGATGACCTGGCAAGCAGGCGTAGACATGCTCTCCTTTGGGGCAACAAAAAATGGGGCGATCGCCGCCGAGGCCGTCCTCTTTTTTAATCCGGAGCAGGCAGCCGGATTTGAATATCGCCGCAAGCGGGGCGGCCACCTGTTTTCCAAGATGCGCTTTCTCTCTGCCCAACTGGAAGCCTACCTGACAGACGACCTCTGGCTGCGAAACGCCGCCCACGCCAACCGCCTGGCCCAGCGCCTCGCCGCCGGACTGCGGAAAATTCCCGGCGTGACCCTCGCCTATCCCGTCGAAGCCAACGAGCTATTTGTCCGCTTTCCCGACCCCATCCTGAAAGGACTCCAGGCAGACGGCTTTCAGTTCTATGCCTGGGAGTCGGACGGTCGCTCGATGGTGCGCCTAGTAACAGCGTTTAACATGGCCGAAGCAGACGTAGACGCATTCCTCAGCGCCGCCCAGCGCCACAGCCGACCGATCGTAGACGAGGCGGTAGACGAGGCGATCGCCTCCTGACGCTGGGAACTCTTACCAAAAAGCTGGGATTTATGACCTGCGTATTTGTACGGCGATTTTAGTGGCGATCGCCCTCAAAAAAGCACATGGGCATCGTTCCGTAAGATCCGAACTCTAGGGCGATCGCTCCGGTATTTTCCCAGAAACCACCGCCATTTCGGGCGATCCGTGCCAGGTCATCTAGTTATTTTCAGCACAGAGATCCGGATATGCTTGATACAGCCTTGATAAAGTGAGCGAGCAAGTTGAAGTTTTCAAGCTCCAGCTTGCCAATCGTATCCGTAGAGTTGAGCATGGCTGTCTCAATAAACCTGTTCAGTGTGAATCTGTTGAACGATTCGGCGTTTCGTAAAGCCCGGAACTTTGCGATCTACCCGTCAAAATCTGGTTCCGTCGCAATTTGGGTTCCGTCGCAATTTGATTGAGTGAAACACGCATCTCGCATTTTCTTTCGTGAAAGAACTGTAAGTTCTCCGTGAATTTCAGGCTGTAGCGTTGTCATCTCTTGCTATTGAAGGCAAAATCTAGTGTAGGTTGCTACATCGAGTGTTACAAACACTGAAGCTAAATGCGCTCAGTACCTAGACAGGGTTCTCCTCAGAAGCGTTTCTCGTGAAAGCCCGTCTCCCTCGATCTACCTAGTGGTGCTCTGCCAAGTCTGTTCCGACAAAACCACTTAGATAGATCATTCATTCAGCTTATGAAACTAGCCTCAACGTTTGCTCTAACGGCGATCGCCGCTGCGGTTTCCGTCCTGTCTGCTCTGCCCGCCGAAGCACTAAGCATGTTCCGGAACATTGGCCCCCAGTTCAGCCAGGGGCTACCCCCAACCGGCGTGATTGACTTCGAGACACCAGTTCCTGGCATCTACAACACGTTTAGCGAAGACTATGGCAATATCATTGCCACAGGTGATAGGCTGCGGATTCTGCCTGCAAACTCTGCGGCCGATAACTACCTGCGTCTGAGAAATTTAAACGGCAGTAACGTCACGTTCACCAGCGACTACAAAACCTGGGACTCTTTCGGGTTTTTATTTAGAGGTAGGAGCGGTCCTGATGCAAACATGGACATTGTTTTTAATCTGGTCGGCGGTGGCACCTTTTCCACTACCCTTTCCACTTTGCTTACCCTATCGGGTCCTGGTAACTACTTCAGCTTTGTGGCTGGTGTGGGTGACCCCACCATTGAGTCTGTCACCTTCACTCGAACTAGCGGCTATATCAATATCGACAATGTAGCCTACCGGATTGTGCCCACGCCAGCGCTGCTGCCCGGCATTATTGGTATGGGCATTGCGGCAATCAAGAAGCGCCGTGACGGGGCGCTAGAAGAAACTGAGGCCGATGCCGAGGCCTAGAAGGGTTCGCTGGAGGGCGCTCAGGGCTGCTTTGCACTGAGTGCCCATTTAGATGAAACATCCAGATAGGTTTCTTGAGCCTGCTTGTCCTTAGTCTGGCCTGCGTTAGATGCCGTTGGGATCTAACCAGGCCTTTTTCGCGTCGTTATTGTTGCAAACAGGTTGCTTGCAGGCAGGTTGGAACTGGCCCCTCGTTAACCTGCTGCTGGCTGAATCTGCCAAGGGTCGAGCGCGAGGCGATCGCCCTTTGCGAGCGCCCTTCGAGCGCTGATGGATTGAGTCGCTGGGGCATCGGCTCGTCCAGTGCTGAGCCAAATCCCAAAGCCCATCCACCCATCCGGGCTTCCTTTAGCCAGCTCGGTGCAGCGACGCGGGCACGCTCAGGTGACAGGTTCGCAGCGGTGGGAAAATCGTCTCTCCGTTCACCTCTACGCCGACGGCTCCATCTACGCCCAGCGCCAAGGCGACCAGTTCGTGCTTGGTCTGGGGGTTGGGAAAGCGGCCGGTCAGCAAGACGATCGCCCCCCGCTGGCTGACGCGCAGCCCCAGCAGGTCAGTCTCGCGGCAGTGCTGGCGGAAGCAATGTTCGACCCGCTTGGAGAGGCCGTCGTAGTCAAATTCGCCGCATAGCCCAACCCGCTCCGGCGGAATGCGTCGGAAGAGCGGCAGAACAGGAGAAAAAACTGGCAGAGCGCCAGAGCTGTCGCTACTCTGGTTCTCTTCTGGCTCTGAAAAGGATTGCCGTAAGCTCATCTTGAAGGATGTCACCTTAGGGGTTATCAAAGCCAAGACATCAACAAACGGGGAAGACACGAGATCGAGAAGACACAAAACAAGCGTGATCCTGAACCTGCAATCCGGAGGGCGATCGCCCCAGTCGTCATGCCCCAAAGCCGCCCCATCATAGGGGAAACCCAACTGAGAAAAAGGCAGCGGGGAACACGTTCGGGCGGCGGCCCATCTTGCTCCTTAGCCATAAGTCATATGCAGCCATATTGCAGTCATATGCAAACAGATAAGGTGTAAACGGACTCCAACGGACGCACCGGGCAGTGCAGGGATTGCACTTTCAAAAGCTGCTATGCGGACACAACATCCCAGTCGCTTTTAGAAACCGGAAGAGTCTGGAGGGAAAAAGTTATTTTTTGATAAAAACTTTTCGCAGACTTTTGGGTTTTCCGTATTTCAACTGAGTGTGTCGCACAACGTATACACAAACATACCGTATAGTCCGCAGAAGATCAACCGATTTATGTAACAATCATCACTTTGACTGATCTGCTTGCGGATCTTCGCGCATCAACTCCGTAAAATTCCGTATGCCTCCAATGAGGATAGGCTAAATCTTCATGGTGTCACTTACAGTCGGGCACGACTGAGGATTCACCCAGAAAGTTCCCGACGGGTAGCCCCTCAGAATTGAGCTTGACTTTTCGAGGTCAAATCCTCCAGTGTCCTGCTGCCGAAGTGAGATCACCTGAAATTACCCTCAGGACTTACGCACTTGCGATTAAGTTGTCTGGGTTTTGGACGATTTCTCGCGGGCTGCGCCCGCGAGAAATCGTCCAACTGCGTAAGTCCTAACCCTCTTCCAATTGGATGACGTAAGATTACGGCGGGTCGAACGACAGCAAGCGACTGACCGGCTCGTCGGTGTTTTTGGCTACAGGTCGATTGATCGAAATTTCGGATGGCGAAGACGAGGATTGTGCTGCGTATAGAGCATTGGCAGAGTTAGCCGATGGGCTGGTTAATGTGACTTTCGCAGGATTGAGAGCAATCGCCCGCTGCACGGCCACCATTCGGCGGGCTTGGTCGCGGGTGATACTTTCGGTCGTGTTGCCCAGCCCCGGTGCATTCCAGCGCTGCGTGTCGGGGTCGAGAAAGGCACGGGTGCGGGCCCACAGAATCGCCTCTTCGCCCGTGATCCCCTGCTGACGAGCTTCGAGCAGGCGATCGAGATAGCCGCCCCGACTCAACGCCGCACGGGGCGATTGATTCGCCAGATCAATGCCGTTTAGCTGTTCTGCCAGACTTAGCTCTAGTCCTAGCTTGGCAGCGGTTTGCTGGAGCTGCTGCGCTTGCCGCTGGAGCCGCTGGATTTGCTTGCGGTCGGCTTCGGCAGGGGAAGCAGCGCCGTGCTGATAAGAAAAGGTGCCCAGGTTCCACACGCCGTTTCCCGGATCGGTGTGCCCCTGGTAGGCGGCTGTGTAGTCGCCGCGCGGCGTGCGCGTGCCCTCGGCGCTGCCTACGGCGATCGCCACCAGCGAGTCTGCTCCACCTGCAAAGGCCGCCTGAAGCATCGCAGGCAGCACCGCAACTTCCGGACTTTCTGGCAGTGCTGGAGCCGAGACTGGGGCGAGGTTGTTCTGCAACGTTAGCGCGATTCTCGTAGAGATCGCTTCGCGAATCGCCGCCGGAGCCATTTCCAGGTCAAAACTCAGCGCCAGATCTTTGGCAACAGGGGGGGATACCGCCAGCGTTGCAGAGACAGGCACTTCAGACAGCGAAGCGGACGGAGGGCTTTCTGACGGCGGTGTTTGCCCCAGGGACGACACATCGGGCAGTGGCGCAGGCGGCGGGGCCTGGATATTTGCAAGGTTAGGAGCGGGTGCGCTGGGCGGCGGGGGCGGCAGCTTTAGCTGGGCAGCGGTTCGTCCTTTGCCCAGGGGCGGTTCGGTCGCTTGGGGGGGCACGGCTAGCGGCACGATGGGCGGCTGGGCGGCAGAGTCGGGTGGCGCGGAGGGGGCGGTTCCCGTAGGGATCGCTTCGCGAATCGCCGCAGTCGTGAAGCCTTGAAAACCGGAGACTGGCGAATTGGGCGCAGGTGGAGATAGCTCCAGCGATAGGGGAGCTTGGGACGGAACTTGGGGTAGATCCGGGAGCGGATCTTGGGGCAAATCTGGGGGAATATTTGAGGGAATATTTGAGGGAATATCTGGGGGAAGGGCGATATCGCTCCGCGAGGCCAGCGCCAACGCCGTCTGGTTTACCACCGACCCCGCCAGCACCAGCGCCATTGATCCTGCGAGCAGTCCTTTAAATCCTCTAAAAGAGGACTTAGTAGACCAGCGGATTGTACAGGGCGACTCGACCACCAGCGTCAACGACGGGCCGGCCGAGTCGTCGGCCCAGTCCAGCGGATAGCCGCCGACGATATAACCCAAGATTGCCAGTTCTGCCATGTTGGAGGTCGGTCAGGGAACGATTTCGATTTTGGATTGGCGATTTTGGATTGCCAGTTCAGCGTCTTAAGCATCTACTGAGACTGGGGTGATTCGCGAAGCGTTCGCGCAAGCGGAGCGGCACTCTCTCCCTGCGGGAATTGCAGCAATCGGGTGAGCAGCGCGGCTGACGGTTCTACCAGGGCCCAGCGGCCGTCGGTTTGTTTTCTGAGGGCAGCAAAATGCAGCACCTCACCCCGCCCCAGCGGTTGCCCTTCTCGCACCTTGCCTAAGCTGGGCCGCCGCAGCCCACACAGCCGCAGCAGATACGCAGGCACTTCGGGGCTGGAAAACACCACGCAATCTCCCGCGGTCGGCTGTATCTGTCCATCAAACGGGGCGTAGACTCGTCCACCCGCCAGATCGATGGAAATATCCCCCAACCCCGCCAGCACACGATGACCTGCGATCGCACTTCCCGGCTGGATTTGCCAGGTCTGATGGATGGGCACACTGCGAGCGGTTGGCGGTTCCTGGGCTATGCCGCAAGCTGCCAGGGGAATCAGCAGGGCGATTCGCAAAGCGTTCGCGCAAGCGGTGTGGCACACTTTCCCTACGGAAATCACCCCCCACATGGGCCGCCGATTCCAATACGCGACTAGTGGGCGCTTACTTCTTAAATACAAAGTCATAGCCCGCATACTCATTGCCCTCGTACAGCACCACAAACCAGGTCTGCGGGTCAAACGCCAGGGGGTAGGCCTCTCGGTCGGCGGGCACTCCGGCGCGAATCTCGACCTGCGGCAGCCGACAGTAGGGTTCGCTGATCACTGCTTTCACCTGCTCCCGGCTGCTGCGCTCAGGAATGCTGAGCAGTTGTGAAAGCTTGTCGCGGTGCAGCACCGACTGCGACTGCACCACCTCCAAACACTTGTTGCTGACAGGCTTGGGACGGCGATCGCCCAAATCCGTCATCAGCATCGCCAGCATCAGCAGCGACCCACCCATCACCAAATAGGACGCGGGATTTTTGCGTTCCGGTTTACGGCGCTTCATCATTTCCTCCTTCGCCAACTAGCACGAAGCAAGACAGCACAATCAATAGCCAAGCCGCTCCAAGAAGTACGCTCATAGGAATTAAGGGGGGTGAGGGGATTAACTTAGAGCCAGAATCCGGTCAGGAAGAGTCCAGCAGCAATCAGACAGAGGCGATAGCCCAATAGCAGCGACAGACGAGGAACTCGGAACGACAGGGCCGTTGCCACGATTGCAGGGGTGAGCAGGGCGATCGCCACAGGAACCCAAAGCTGCGGCAGCGCCAGTAGAATTTGGTGCGTCGCCACCCGAAACAGCACACCACCCGCCAGCCAAACCCCCGCTTCGGCACAGAACGACAGCGGCTCGCTCGGCGGTTGCAGCCATTTCGCCAGCCTTCGCCCCCAAGCTGGATAGCCAGCCGACAATCGGGGGCGAGTCCGTCTGACCGCTCGCCCTTTAGAAAGAGCAGGGTCAGCCGACACAGAAGAACGCGGAGTAGCTGGGGAAGCCGCCGGGGATGAACCGTTTACTTTGGGCGGAGCGGGGGCAAGCTGAATTTGCATAGGGCGGATTTGCATGGGGCACGTTAGCGCGAGGGAAGTTTGGGAAGCCCGAAGCCCGGTCTATCCGACAATTAGCAATTAGAAGCGTCGCAGGCGATTCGGGAATTCAGAACACCAACTTCAGGCCGGGCTTGGAACGAAGCAGGTTTACAGCGGGTTTAAAGCAGTGCAGTTAAAAACAGGCAATGCAAGACAGTGCGATGCGATAAGGGGTGGGCAGTAAACGGTGGGCAATCAGCAGTGGGGTGAGCGAAAGTGGCGATCGCGCTAGCGTTGCGGAGCAACCTCGCCCCCGCAAAACTGCGTTCCTTTAGTTTAGTACAATTGTACTTAAAACGTAAATGATCTAACGCCCCGGCTTTTGTGCGCTTTTTCTGGAGGTCGGTGTCTGGCTCGTATTCCCGTTCTCTGAACGATTTCCGCCGCTTTTTCCCACGCCATCTCGCCTATCTCGTGCGCCCAGCGACGCAGCAACGTTATGATTCCTTCTGTATCACGCACTTGCTGGGCCGTCCCCGATCCTCAAACCCATGGCCTCTCCCTTGTCTTCCGAACACGCCTCGGCTGCTCGCTCAGTCCGCACCAGGGTATGGCTTTCACGGCTCGCACCCTACCTGTTTCTGGCTCCAGCACTGCTGGTGTTGGGGCTGACGATTTTTTACCCCGCGCTCAACGCCTTCTACCTCAGCTTCACCCGGTTTGAATTTGACATCACCCAGCCCCCCGCCTGGGTCGGCACTGCAAATTTCCAGCGCCTCGTCCGCGACCCCATCTTCTGGCAAACGCTGCGAAATACGCTGCTTTACTTGATTTGCGTTGTTCCCGTCTTGGTGACGCTGCCGTTGGGCCTGGCCATCTTGGTAAATCGGGCATTACCGGGAATTGGCGGATTTCGGGCAGCGTTTTATACGCCTGTGGTGATTTCGATGGTGGTGGCGGGGATCGCCTGGCGTTGGCTCTATGCCGAAACAGGGCTGCTGAACCAACTGCTGCGCTGGCTGGGGCTATCGGAGGCGGGTGTGCCCTGGCTGACCAGCCCGCAACTTGCCCTGTTTAGCGTCATGGCGGTGACGATTTGGAAAGGGCTGGGCTATTACATGGTGATTTACCTGGCAGGACTACAGGCAATCCCAGCGGATTTGTACGAAGCGGGGGCGATCGATGGCTCCACAGGCTGGAAAAAACACTGGGATATTACGGTGCCGCTGATGCGGCCCTATCTGCTGCTGGTGGCGGTGATTTCTGCCATTTCGGCAACGAAGGTGTTTGAGGAAGTGTTTGTGATGACGCAGGGCGGCCCGCGCAACAGTTCCAAAACAATGGTTTACTACGTGTACGAGCGGGCGTTTCAGGATTTGGAGTTGAGCTACGCTTGTACGATAGGGCTGGTGCTGTTTTTGATTATTTTGGGTTTGTCGGTGCTGCGGCTGATGCTGCGTTCGGAATCGCCAGATTTGCCAGGTTGACGCATGATTTCTGACGATTTCTAACAAAACCTCGGCAAAACCCTTGCAAAACTTTAGATAAAACTTTCCGGTTAGCTTCTAGAAAGCTTCGCCGTATAATGTCTGGGCATCTATCATTTGCATGAACCGAAGATTTGCATGAACCGAATTTTTAACCGAGTTGTTCTAAGAGGATGTTTGAAAAGTCCTACTGTTTGTAGCAAAGCGTGCAAGATCCCCCTAAATCCCCCTTAAAAAGGGGGACTTTAAGGCGATTTCCCCCCTTTTTAAGGGGGGCTAGGGGGGATCTCTGAGTGCTTAACATTACAGGCGATACCTTTTCAAACACCCTCTAAGTGCATCCCTGAGTGCATCCCACTAAGTAATCCAACTGACACTAACCCGACCGAACTCGTCCTATAAGCTGCTTGGTTACATTCGATCCTTGTTGTGCTGACTTGATTGTTTCGCTGATTTGATCAGATTTGCGTCCTGCCTGCGTCGTCACCGTTGCCATCAATCCTTAAAATCTGACTACACAATCCTGTGATAGCGGTTTATCCTGGTAGTTTTGATCCTATTACCCTGGGGCATCTCGATATCATCGAGCGTGGCAGTCGGCTATTTGGTCGGCTGATTGTCGTTGTCATGCGGAATCCCAGCAAAACGCCGCTGTTTCCGGTTGATCAGCGGGTGGCACAGATTCAGCAGGCAACTCAGCACTTGCCGAATGTCGAAGTTGACACATTTGATGGATTGACCGTGACCTATGCCAGAATGCAGGGAGCAAAGGTCTTGCTGCGGGGGCTGCGTGTCCTCTCTGATTTTGAGAAGGAGTTGCAGATGGCCCACACCAATAAGACCCTGGCTGAGGATATCGAAACTTTCTTCTTGGCGACTTCGAGCGAGTATAGTTTTCTGAGTAGCAGCTTAGTTAAAGAAATCGCCAAATTTGGCGGCCCTGTTGATCATCTCGTCCCTTCCGCCGTCGCGTTAGATATCTGCCAATGCTACGCCAAGATTCCCCCAACCGCATCGCCCCAGACCGCAACGGAACCAGCGCCAACGCCAGCCTCAATGGAGAGGCGAGCCGAGTCGGTGGAGTAGATATCCAGCGCGAACTGGCCAAGCTGGAAGAGATGATCCTGGAAGGATCGCGGCTGCCGATTATCAATCGGACGCTGATCAACGAGGATCAGGTGCTGGATCAGCTAGAGCTGGTGCAGATGAACCTACATCCGGCTTTTGAAGAGGCGAAGAAACTGCTCCAGCACAAGGAAGAGATTTTGCTGGAGGCGGAGCAATACGCTCAGGAAATCATCGAAACGGCAGAGCGGCGGGCGGCGCAAATTCTCGATGAGATGGGGCTAGTGCGGCAGGCAGAGCTTGAGATGAAGCAAATTCGCCAGCGTGTGCAGCAGGAATGTGAAGTGGCCCATGAGCAGGCAATGGTAGAAATTGAGCGGATGCGGCGGCAGACTCAGCAGGAGATTGAAGACATGCGGCGGCGGGCGATCGCCGAATGTGAGGAAATCCAGGCCGGTGCAGATGACTACGCCGATCGCATCTTGCAAGACCTAGAGCAGCAGTTTTCCGACATGCTGCGTATCGTTCGCAACGGCCGGGGCCAGCTCCAGCCCGAAGCTCCGGCGCGAAATCTGTCGCGGGGGGGCGATCGCCCTAAGAAATAGAGTCAGAAGAATCAGAAGAATCAGAAATAGAGTCTTGGGGCTGAGTCTTGGGGCTAGCGACTGAAGTCTAGCCCTGATCTCTAATCTCTGCCGCGCTGCTTTCTGGGTTCAACCAGCGCCCCTTGCAGCGGCTCGGTCAGCTTCTGGTAGGTGGTGGCCAGCAGCATGTCGAGGTGGGCGCGGAGGCGATGCCACTGCTGGAGGTTGGGGCGATAGGTCTGGTTGTCTTGCTTGAAAAACAGGGGTGCTTCCAGCAGATGGGCTGCGGTTGACTGGCTGGCGGCGGTGGGGATGAGCAGCGCTGTGTCCAGCATTGGCACCAGTCCGGGTGGCAGATGCCCCTCCAGCAGCGCGAGAATGTGCTGACGACAGGCCGTGGTGTCGATGCCGCGCCGTTCTAGCGTGTGCAGCACGCTGTCGAGGGTGACGGGGTGTTGGGGAAAGGTTCGCAGCAACTCCATCAGCAGGTAATAGTCGCTGGTTTGGTGGCGCGGCCGATTCAGCACCTGCGGATGCAGCGGCAACACAGCCAGACCGTAGGCGACGCGGCTACAGGCAGTAGAGGCGTGGCTTGCCGACAGGTAGGTGTCTTGAAGAATAGTGGCGTTGGGCAACTTTTGGTGCAGCCAGCGGGCGATCGCCACCAGCGAGGCGCTGCCCCCAGAGCAGACCACCTGGCGAATTTCCAGCCGCGACAGGCCGGTTTGCCGCAGCAGCGTGTTTAGCTCCCGATTGAGCCGCTCCACGTAGGGCAGCAACACCCGACTGCTGAGGTCGTGGCGCGTCAGGCTGAGGGTCTGGTTGCCCAGAGTGAGCGTCACTTGTTCCTGCTGCTGGAGCGCAATCTTGACCCGCTCGGCGGTATGCAACAGCCAGAGTCCCAAATCGGAACTCCGTAGACGTTGCAGCATTCGGTGGCGGTGGGCCGGGTCGGGATCGCCCACGGCGGGCAGGGTCAAGTCGTCCCATCCCACGGCGAGCCAGGGGTCGGCTGCCGCTTCGGGAGAAACAGGAGGTTCGTGCCAGTCTGCTCCGCCCGGTTTGCGGGACAAGACGTTGGACGATGTTGGGCGATCGCCCCCATTCTTGGGAGTTTCGACCATAGGGCGCTGCGGGCCGTGGGTCTGGCGCACCCAGGCAGGATACACCAGTTGAGTCAGAATGTCCTGGTCGAGGGCTGTGCCCGCGTAGGGCAGCGTGCGAGTTACGAAGTCGCAAGGGCTGAGGTGCTGCAACTGGCTGGGTAAGTTCACCAGTGCTAACTCCGTCAGCGTTGCGCCTGCGCTTAGCACCAGGGTTCCGCCCTGCCAGTTGCCGCTGTAGAGGTCGGCGGGCTGGGCCGGGGCAGGCGAGAGCCGCAGCGGACGCGCATCGGGGCTGGGCAAGCCAGACAGCAGCGTGGCGATCGCCTCTTCCAGCAGAAAAATCTGCTCAGGCCGGCGAACCAAACGAGCCGACAAAATCGCCTCCCGCAGGTTGAAGCTATAGGTATCTGACCAGTTGGCGGGATAGCTGACAATCACGCCCGTCAACTGCCGCAGCGCAAGCTGAAACTGGGCTTCTTCCAGATCCACTGCGCCGCAGGTGAGCAATGGGGTTGTCGTGGCAACGTCTTCGGAGGCATAGCCGCCCGTTGAGAGGGTAAGGCTCACCAACAGCGTCCGTAGCGCTTGCTGAAACAGGCTCAGCGGCAGGGCCTGGGCATCACTCCAGCGGGCGACGGGTTCCCATTGCAGCGTCTCGGTGGAATAGTAGGGCACGCCGACTTGCAGGTAGGGCTTGAGGTGGCTGAGAGTGAGCTGATGGGGTTGTTGGGTGCGCGGCTGGCCGAGGCTGGCAGAGAGGGGGGCGATCGCAATGGGAGCCGTATTTTGATCCTTCTCATCTGCCGCACTGAGTTGCACCTGCACGGGCAGCCGAAACGTCTTGCGGGCGGGCAGGCGATTGCGCTCCGACGCAGGCGGCAATTCCAGCCAGTAAACCGGGTACAGCGCTCCCGCTGGATATCGCAGCAGCACTACCGAAATGCCCGTTGTTCCAATGTCCAACCCCAGATACCACTGGACATTCTCAGCCTGCTTTGCCGATGCTTCAGCGGGTTTGCCTGCCTGGGGCGAACCAGATCCAGACACACCCGACAGGGCAGACAGCAGCCGCGACAGCGCCTCTGGAGCAATCCCCAGAGTTTGCATCAAATCCTGTAGCTCTAGATCCGGCTCATAGTCTTCTGGATCAAAGCTTTCGAGCCAGGGTTGCGATGGGTCCGTTGCAGACAGCGGCAACTCGGCAGCAGGAGCAGGGGCAAAATCTGGGTTTGGGCCCAAATTGCCTCCGGCAGCGGACAGCAGTTCCCCATCTGGGTCAGCACTATTGGGGACGGCGGGTGTTGGGCTGGAGCCGCCCGAAGCCTCTGGGTTCGCGGGGGTTGGGCGGATTAGAGGATTTTTTTTTTGCCTCGCTGGAGGAATCAGGCGAATCCGCAGGCTGCGCCTCATCCACCGGATTCCCTGGATTCCCCAAGTCAGCCGCAGGGGCGGGTTCCGCGTCATCAAACAAACTGGTCAAATCGGCTGCGGTTAGGCTGGTGCTGGGCGACCCTGGCGGCGGCACAGGAGTCACCTCGCCCACCGACGGCAAATCTTCAAACAGGCTCTCCAAGCCGCTCAGCGTAAACGCTGCCTCACCCGGCGGTGGCGCAGGCACCGATAGCGATAGATTTTCCAGGATGCTATCCGAGAGGGAGTCGCTGGGTGGGGGGACGCTGGGTTGGCGCAGACTGGGCTGCGGGGCAGGTGGCAGTTCTGCAAACAGGTCTTCGAGGCTGTTGGGAATTGCCGGAGGAGGAGCGAGGTCAGGAGAGTTCGCAGGAACGCCCTGGGACGGCGCAGGCGAGGCAGGCACGTCAAAATCCGCCGAAAAATCGTCCAGGCTGGCAGACTCTAACCCGACATTCTCAGCAGGCATGGCTGAGGGCGTGGCTGAGGGCGCGGCTGAGGGCACTTCTGCGGGAGATACAGCAGCACTGCCTGCGCTAGAACCTTCTAGTCCAGAGAATAGATCCTCAGCAAGCAGATCGCTGGAAAAATCACTGGAAAAATCCCCAGAGAAGTCATCTGAAAAATCGTCAGCGAACGAGTCCTCTAATGACTCCTCCACTAAGGGCGAGTGATCCGCTGGGTGGAGGGGTGTTTGCACATCAGCGATCGCCCCCATCTCGTCCAATGGGGCAACTGGTGCAGGCTCCGTTTGCATCACCGCCTGAAAGTCGCTCAGGCTCAGATCTTCTCGGTCGGGCGGCAGCTCGGTTTCATCCAGCGCGTTGACCCAATCCGCCAGCGATTCTGGTGTGGTCAGAGGAGCGATCGCTTTTTCGGGCAAGGGGGTGGAGAGTCCCGGCGGCGGCCCGTCCAGCAGCAGCGTCATCTCGTCGTCCGACCCATCTTCGACAGGAAACAGGCTGGAGATAAACAGATCCTCTTCCGTCGGGGCATTCTGAGCAGAAGAACTGCCCTGCCAGTAGGACTGTCCCTCGTCGGTCAGTTCGGCAGCCGAACTCGCAGCGGGGAACGGATCGGGCGACTCGCGCAGCGATTCCTGCGGGAATTGCCCCCAGTCTGCCAGCGAATCTGTAAAGCTACTGCTCGTTTCAGAGTCCGTTTCAGAATTCGTTTCAGATACATCTGTGGCGGGCGCTGCTGCGGACGAACTGAGGGCAGCCAAGTCGGTGCTAAAGGCATCCGCCGCCAGCCCCTCCAGATCTGATAAATCAGCCGCAAGCTGCTCCAGCGTGGTCTGGGTCACCTGTACATCGGGACGGGGACTGGACAGCACATCGTCGCCACCCAGCAGGTCTTCACCCGGATTTGCAGGCTCGTAGCGATCTTCCGCATCGGTCGCCAGTCCATTCGCTGGCAGCCCCACCGCCGACTCTTCTGCGGATTCTGCCGCCATCAGTTGCAGCAGGTCGTTGAGGGAGCGGATCACCTCCGGCTTGTTGGGCTGGGGCGAAGACAGTCCACCGTCCGGTTCCTCGGCAGGGGGCGGCTCTGGAGATTCCCCAAACAGCAGATGCTCGACTGCTTCGGGCGATCGCTCTGTGGAATGAGGCGCGGTGGAATGAGGCGCAGTGGAATGGGACGGCTGCAAGGCAGAGGACTCGGTTTGCGCCGTCGGCTCGGCTGGCTCTGCTATTTCTCCAGCAGGGGCTTCCCCAGCAGCGGCCGCAGCAGGAACATTCATGAACTCGCTCAACAAGTCCACCAGTTCATCAACGCTGGGGCTGGCGATCGCCGCATCGGTCGCATCGGCTGCATCGCTGGCTGGGTCTGCCTGGCCGCCAAACAAAGCCTGATCCAGGCTGTCCAGGCTACCCAACTCGGCATCAATGGGGGGCGTATCGCTCAGAGCTGTTAGATCAGTCAGATCAGTCGAACCAGACAGATTAGACAGACCAGATTCACTTTCATTCACCGAACCAGGTTCTGCTACATCCGTTAGATCGGGGGTGGACTGAACGCGCGATCGCTGCTCCGCATCCGACAGGTGTTGATCGACTGGCTCTTCATCTGCCGTCTCTGCCGTCTCTCCGGTGGCCCCAGCCGCGTCTATGCCAAACAGGCTCTCGTAAAACGCATCCAGTTCGTCATAGGAGTCTGTACCGCTAACGGAGTCGGCATCCAGCCCAAATCCCGTCGTCAGGTCGGCGCTATCGGGCCCGTCGGTGGAGCCTGCCTGCTCTAGCTCGGCATCCAGTTGGGTACTAATTTGCCCCAGTAGATCTAGCGCCGAGTCCAAATCTTCAATTGACAAGCCTGGACTGACGGAGGCTTCTTCTGTCTCTTCTGTCTCTTTAGCCTCTTCTGTCTCTTCAGCCTCCTCAGCATCGACCTGCAAGACCGTGCGAGGATCGCCCAGTGGCTCATCTGGCGGAAAATCCGTCATCGCCGACTCGTCAATCTGGAACATCGTCAGGTCTTCGTCGCCATCGTCTAGCGATGCAAACTCCGCGTCGTCCTCCAGTTCTGGCAGTTCCGGCACTGATGCCAGTTCCAGCCGCTCTAGCTCCTGAGTCAGCAGTTCCAAGGCTTCTAGGTCGTCAATTTCGTCCAACAGCCCCGGATAGGCAGTGGAACCCATCGGGCGGGTATCAGCAGGCATTGGGTCTGACTCGCTTTCGGGGGCCACACGGTCAGTCGCACCAGATTCCGGGCTGGGTTCCGGAACCTGGAATACCGTCAGTTCCTCATCCAAATCGGATTCTGGCACCTGGAATACGGTCAAGTCTTCATCCGAAACAGGTTCCGGCACCTGAAATACCGTCAGTTCGTCTTCCAGTTCGCTGAGGAGTTGGTCGATTGGGTCGAGGCTGTCGGACTGCGGGCGAGCAGACGGAGCAGTGGTTTCCAGCGAGGCAGGTGGCCACTGTTCCGTCGCTGGCTCTGTCGTCGGCTGTGGGGCAGGCGGCTCGGCAGGCGGGCGGGCCGACGACTGGGGCAGGCTAGTAGCGGGCTGCCATTCGGCATCTTGAATCGAGGCCTGGAGGTAGTGGGAGGCTTCTCGGCTGAGCTGTTCAGCTAGGCGGTTCACCATTGCCGCAAAGATGGACTCGCCCTGCTGCCCCAGGGTATTCATCTTGTCCAGCCCCAGGCTGAGCGATTCTTGATAGGTTTCGATGTTGCTCTGGAGCGACTCGAAGATGACTCGCAGGCTGTTGTCTAGCTTCAGCAGCAGTTGGTCAGACTGAGCCTGGATGCGCTGAATTTGCTGGAGGCGCTCGGCAGGCGTGAGGGCGGGCACCTCAGTTGCAGATAGGGACACAGCCGGATCGGCTGTTTCTGATGCGGCAGAGGGGCGATGTGGCTCTGCAATGCTGGCACCAGCACCCGCAGCCTGGGCCTCGATCTCCGTCAGCATTTGGGCCACCTGCCCCGATAGATCTGCCTGCAACCGGCTCATCAGCGTTTGCAAAAACTCGGAGATGAGGCGCTGCTGGTCGGCGGCGGGCAGCGTGGCAGCAGGCGGCGGTGTGGCATCCGTCAGCACGGCCTGTTGGCGCTGAGATTCTAGCTCGTGAATTTCTTGCAGGAGGCGATCGCGCTGGCGATACAGCACTTCCAGGTCATTTCGCAACGGCTGCATCACCGTCGTCCGCAAGTAGGTCATCTCTTGCAGCATGGCTTGTAGCACCTGTTGGGCCGATTCCGCAGGCGAGGTCGGCGACAGGGGCACCGCATAGCCCTGATTCATTGGGTCGTGGGCGAGGGCGCTCCCCGCTGCTGGGGTTCCCTGCTGCTGCATTTGGGCCAGATAGCGTCGGGTTTCCTCCAGGACGCGGCGCTGTTGGTCGGCCTCGCCGCTCATTACCCAAGGCAGCCGGGGGCTGGATTTGCCCAGCACCTCGTCGATCGCCCGAATTAAGTCCTGAAGTTGCGCCGGTTGATACGTCACGGTTGTCTTGAGGGGAACGAAGGAAGCGGCCTAGAGTTGCCGAAGCTAGCAGGTAGATGGGTTAAAGGTTTGCCTGGGCTGGGTTTACCGAGAGTGGGTTTGCCTGGACTGGATTTGCCTGGAGTAGGCTTAGCTGTTGCGCTTACGCTTGCCGTCGTGGACTGGATTGACCTTCGGATTGCTCTTCTGGATTGACCCTTCTGGACTGACTTAGGGGTAGCTTAGCGGTTCGCCCACGTAAGACTCGCCAATGGCGGTTGGCTTACGTTAAGTAGTCGCTATGCGTATAGCAAGTCCATGTATCCGCAAGTTCCCCAAGTCCCTCAAAGTCCATCGATGATTTAAGTACGCCTACTCAAGTACACCTATATCGCTATAGGATTCCCAAAAAACGCCGCCATTCTTCCCATGCTGCAAGAAAAATCAACGTTTTGGAGCTACATTTTGGGTTGAACACTCGCTCAAGACTTGAATTTCAGAGCTTGAGTGTAGGACTTAAATGCAAGGCTCCTAGGGTAAGGCACATCCAGCACTGTAGAGCGTGCCCAAATTTTAATGTGTAATTGCGTAATTGGAACCACGGTTTATGGGCGATCGCTCTTCTAGTCTAGATCGGCGTTCTTCTGAAGAGACGGGCGTTTTGAAAGATTTGTCGCAGCTTACTCTCTCTTGAGAGGGATGGACTTTGAGTTTCACGCTAAGATAGCGCAGGGTTATAGCACACCTGGCACATTGACCTGGCATATCCTGACTAGCCACAACCGTTGCCGATCGGCATATCGCACTTCATAATTTGTACTGGGTGCGGTTCAAGATTCCGTATTTCTCCCGTCTTGAACGGTTGGCGCGGTCGATGTGTTTTTTGATAAAGCAAGCTGGCAAAGATAAAGCAAACTGAATAAAGCAAGCTGAGAAAACAAACTGAGAAGACAAACTGAGAAAACAGGTCAGTCGGTCAAACGCAGAGCAAATCAAGAGCAAGCATGGGCAGCCCCCTTATATCACTTGGAACGATGGGACTTAGCAGCTTTGTGAACCGGGATAAAGCCCCCGCAGGCCCGGATGTATCCACTCAGCGCCCTGCCTTTGTGCTGTCGGGGCTGACGGGCGCGGCAATTGCGGCGGTCTGTTGGCTGGGCATGGGCGATCGCGCTTTAGCTCAGACTGCGGCCCCGCCCAACCCCGTGCTGAAAATCGGCATCGTGCAGCGCTTTGGCGACGAACCGCAGGACGTGCTGACGCTGCAACCTGCCGAGGGCGATCGCCTCTCGCTCCGCTTCAAAACCGACGACGGGCAAGACCAGACCGTGACCACTGCCGCCCCGGTGAGGGTGGGTGTGGTGATGGAGCCGCTGCCAGAGCCAAAGGTGGTGGAAAAGGTGGTGTTGGGGAACCACCGCAGCTTTGAGAGCGCAGAAGACCAGGCCAACCAGTGGCGATCGCGCGGCATCGAGGTAGAACTGGCCCAGCCGCGCCAGTGGCAAGTATGGGCCAAGCGAGACACCTACGAAACGCCGCTGGTGCGTCGGCTGTTGCTGAAGAATTTGCAAGCCCAGGGCGCGCGCACTGCCTTTATCGATCGCCAGGTGCAGCGGCAGGTGCCCCGCGCCGTGCTGGAGGTGGAGGGCAACCGCCTGATGCGCGATGAGGTGGAAATTCTCTCTTCCTACAGCCGCGTGTTCGTCACCGAAGGCGAACTGCCCCCCAACGCGGCTCGCAATGCCAATGTGCCAAACCGTCGGCTCTACGGTGGCAGTCTGCGCCTCCAGCCCAATGCCTACGGCAACTATACCCTCGTCAACTACGTCCCCACGGAAACCTACCTGCGCGGTGTCGTGCCCCACGAAATTGGGCCGTCTGCGCCGCCCACCGCAGTCCAGGCTCAGGCGATTTTGGCGCGCACCTATGCCCTGCGAAACCTGCGGCGATTTGCCATCGACGGCTACGAACTCTGTGCTGATACTCAGTGCCAGGTTTACAAAGGGCTGACGGGCGCGGTGGAATCGGCGGATCGGGCGATCGCCGCCACACGGGGTCAAGTGCTGACCTATCGCAACGAGCTAATCGACGCGCTCTATTCCTCCACCACGGGCGGCATCACGGCTCCTTTTGCTGACGTGTGGAACGGGCAAAACCGTCCCTACCTGCGGGCCGTGGTGGACTCCGTAGAAGGCGTGTGGGATTTGGCCAATCGCCCCCTGTCGGACGAGATGAATCTGCGAGCTTTTCTAAACCTGCGGCAGGGCTTTAACGAAGCAGGCTGGGACAGCTTCCGCTGGCGCAAGGAAAGCACTCTGGAAAACATTGCCGAAGGGCTACGCCGCTATTTGCAGAGCCAGCGCCATCCGTTTGCCAACCTGACGCGGGTGGAGTCGGTGCAGGTGGTGGAGCGATCGCCCGCCGGTCGGGTGCAAAAGCTGCTCATCCAGAGCGATCGCGGCCCAATCACCCTGGAAAAAGACGAGATTCTTCGGGCGCTCTATGCCCCCACCAGTACCCTGTTCTACCTGGAACCCCTCTACGCTCAGGTGCCCATTCCCCAAAACGCGCCTAGCTCAGCCGCACCAGAGGACGGAGAAACAGGGGTTGAAGCTACCCCCTCTCCTTCGGTGTCCAAGCCATCCCCTGTTGCTGCCGAACCCGATGCCGCCGAGACAGCGCCTATCAAAGCTGCAAAGCCCGCCGAGGAAGCGACAGGCAATTCGCTAGAAGCGCAGAACCGCGTGCCGACGATGACGGTACTCAAGGGCTACACCTTTGTCGGCGGGGGCCTGGGCCACGCCGTCGGCATGAGCCAAACGGGGTCCTATCGATTGGGACGACTGGGCTGGTCGGCCGCCCGCATCCTCAGTTTCTACTACCCCGGCGCTCAATTGGTCACGCTCAACGAAAACATTGTCTTCTGGCGCGACCCGTTGAACTAGCGCTGGAACCAACGCTGGAGCAAAGCTGGAACACTGCCAGAACACTGTCGGGACGTGCTTGCAGAGAACGCACAGGAGGGGGGTTCCTTTTTATACCAGATATCGACGTGCTGTGCTGACTGTTGACTCAGCGCTGTGCGGCATTTACTGTCGTGCTGACCTGCGTATATCTTCTCAAGTCCTCTGCTGCCTTGGTATGAGGCGAACCCGTTGACAAGGGCCCAAAGTTTCTCTAGAAGCGCATTTAACAGGTTTCGGCAACTAAAAGTGCTTTGATTCTGTAAATCACTCAGCTTTCTTCCTTTCGATGCTTTGAAGTATCCGGAAAAATCCTGAGAAAAGTTTTTTCAAGCCTTACGTAGATTCTCTTAACTTAAAGGCTCCGTAAAACTTACTAGATTTCCTTTGCAAGGGGCGATCGCCCTCAGGTACTTGTATAGGAAGTCACGCTTAGCGTCGTTTTGTGGGAGGGCACGGACTCTCTTAGGAGTTGCGGTCGTCACAGAGCGGGGCCTGTTTGGCGTGCGTAAACGTCAATTTCGCGTCCGGGCCGGATCTGACGGTCACTGTCTAAGGCAACGGCCTGGCGATTTGACATTCACGACCCGCTGAAGTTTTACAGATCTACGAGAAGCAGTTATGGCTACTTTTTCGGTTGCAACGTTCCAAGAGCTGGTCAACGCCATCAATTCGACAAATACCAACGCCGAAGCCGATGTTATTGAAATTACTAACAATATTGTTCTGACCAGTGCGCTGCCCTTCATCAGGGAATCCGCCAGCCTCACGATTCGCAGCAGCACTGGTAACACCTTCAGCCTCAGCGGCGATGCCAACGGCAACGGTATCAATGACGAAGGAGATGTCCGACTCTTCTTTATCGAAAGCGGCAACGTCACGTTTGAAAACCTGACGCTAACCCTGGGCCGAGCCGAGGGGGGTGACGGCTCAGGCGGCGGCGGCGGCCTGGGCGGTGCCCTGTTTATCTTCGATGGCAACGTCACCCTGAGCAATGTCACCCTCAGCGAAAACGTTGCCGTTGGCGGACAAGGGCTGGCTGGACTGGGCCAGGGCGGCGGCGGCATGGGTGGCAATGGCGGGGTAGCCCACCCCTCTGGGGCCGCAGGCGGTGGCGGTGGCTTTGGCGGCGACGGCAGCCCTGGCAATGCTAACGGCACAGGCGGCGCGGGCGGTTCTGGTGGGCTGCTGAATAGCGCAGGCATTGGCGGCGTGGGCGGGAACAGCGCAGGCACAGACGGCGGCGGCGGCTCTGGCGCAAGTGGCGGCTTTGGCGCAGGCGGCGGTGGCGGCGGCGGCGGCGGCTTTTGGTGGCAACGGCGGCGATGGCGGCTTTGGCGCGGGCGGCGGTTCTGGCGCGACCAACCCCAACGGCAGTCAGGGCGGCAAGGGCGGCTTTGGCGGCGGCGGCGGCGGAACGACCCTAACGCTGTCGAGCGAGGGCGGCTTTGGCGGCGGCAATGGCAATAGCAACGGCGGCGGCGGCGGCGCGGGCATGGGTGGCGCTATCTTCATCCGCACGGGGTCTCTGACGATGACCGACACGCGCTTCATCAATAACAGCGCTCAGGGCGGTGCGGGCGCAGGCGGCGATGGTCAGGGCTTGGGCGGCGCGATTTTTGCGCTCAACTCGTTGACCAATAGCAATGGCAACAACCTGGGAATGCCGACCCGCCTGCCCACGGTGACGGGCGATCGCCTCTTTGCCCAAGGCAACAGCGCCAGCAGCGACAACAACTCGCCCGCCAACAACGACAATTTCTTTGGCGTGATTCTGTCGGCAGAGTTGCCGGGCCAGGCTCCCCGCGTATTCGCCATTTCCCGCGTCGGCCCCGAAGCCACCAATGCCCCAACCGTCAGCTTTTCGGTCATCTTCAGCGAACCCGTGACCGGGGTCGATGTCACCGACTTCAGCCTGACGACCACTGGGCTGACCGGGGCAACCGTGGCCAGCGTCACGGGCACAGACGGCAAGTTTACGGTGGTGGTCAACACGGGCACAGGCAACGGTACGGTTCGCCTCAACGTGCTGAATGACGGCTCGATCAAAGATTCAGAGAATTTGGCACTCGTGGCCGGGGTCAACGGCACGGCCGCCTACACAATCGACCGCATCGCCCCAACCGTAGACATTGTGGACGTTACCCCCAACCCCCGGACAACGGCACTGGGCACGATCACGATTCAATTCAGCGAAGCCGTCAGAAACTTTGACCTGAGCGACTTGCAACTGACCCGTGGCGGCACCCCGCTGGACTTGAGCAGCGCCACGCTCTCCACCAGCGATAATCGCACCTTTACAGTGGGGAACCTAAATCGACTGACCAGCCGCACCGGAACCTATACCCTGACGCTGCGTGTCAGCGACATCACCGACCTGGCCGGCAACGCGCTGGCTGCGGGAGCCTTCGACACCTGGGAAATGACCGCAGACGATGTGGGGCCGGGCAACGAGGAACTGCTGCCCGTGCCAACAGCCCCCAACGGACAACTGGGAACGCCTTTGGTGTTTTCGCTGGGCCGTCGCCCCAACGTTGTCCGAGGCACCAACCGGGCGGAAACCCTGCGGGGAACCAATCGAAATGATCGGATTATTGCGCGGAGCGGCAACGACCGCGTGATTGCTCGCGGCGGCAATGACTTGGTGGATGGAGGCAGCGGCAACGACGACCTGCGAGGCGGCGGCGGCAATGACCAACTCGTCGGCGGTGCGGGCGATGACACACTGCGCGGGCAGGCAGGCAACGATATCTTGATCGGCGGCGCAGGCAACGACGTGCTGATCGGCGGCGGCGGCAGAAATATGTTCGTGTTCAATAGCCTGGCCGAAGGCATTGA
This sequence comes from Thermoleptolyngbya oregonensis NK1-22, assembly GCF_032705245.1. GTDB lineage: Bacteria > Cyanobacteriota > Cyanobacteriia > Elainellales > Elainellaceae > Thermoleptolyngbya > Thermoleptolyngbya sichuanensis. The sequence goes on along the minus strand of NZ_CP053540.1, from coordinate 2,444,727 downwards.
CACGATCGCCGATTTCAAGACGACCGATGTCATCGACCTGCGCGGCATCTTCCAACAGCCCGCCTTTTTAGCAGGTGGCACGCCGTTCCAGCGGCTCAGCGCCTACGTCAAGCTGTCGCAAGTGGGCACAGCGACCCGCATTTTTGTCGATGCAGACGGCAGCGGCGCAGGAACCAACTTCGTGGCGATCGCCAACCTAAACAACACCCAGGTCAGCAGCGTCACCTCCGTCAACTTCGTCATTTAGCGACATCGATGCAATCTCTGGTTTTCTAACTCCTGTTTTCTAGCTCAGAGTTCTCCTGAGGAGCGGCCGCTGGCCGCTCTTTTTTTGCCTAATTTTTTGCTCATTCGTAACGCAACGCAATGCAGTAGAGAAAAAGTATTAAGCCCCGCATCCTTAGAATCTGCTCAGGACACAATACAGGAGTCAGATCGATTCTCGATTTTGGATTTGCGATTTTGGATGACTAGTCCATCAGCTCCAAAGCTCCCAGCAACCTCATCCCCAGCACCCCACCCTTTCCCCTCAGAAGCATTGACCTCCCTTCCCTCCTTGTTGTTCGTTCTTCGTTCTTCCCTCTTCGTTCTTTTTTCCTCCCCCTTCCCTCTATGAAACCCATCCGCACCTTCAACGTCACCCCCGCCCTGCCGCCCCTGCTCGAACCGCTGCGGCGCATTGCCTATAACCTCCACTGGGACTGGGATTATGAAGCGATAGACCTGTTTCGGCGGCTGGATCGAGACCTGTGGGAAACCAGCAAACACAACCCCGTGCTGATGCTAGGGACGATCAGTCAGGCGCGGCTGCGGGAGGTGGCCGAAGACGACGGATTTTTGGCGCAGATGGAGCGCGTAGAGCGGCAGTTGGATGACTATCTGCGGCAGCCAAGCTGGTTTCGCAAGCGGCGATCGCCCAAATCCGCCACGCCCAACGGCAAAACCCCAGCGGGAATCGCCCCTGAGACTGGGCTAACCGACTGCTACGCCTACTTTTCTGCCGAGTTTGGGCTGACTTCGTGCCTGCCGATCTACTCCGGCGGCTTGGGCGTGCTAGCGGGCGACCATTTGAAATCCGCCAGCGACTTGGGGTTGCCGCTGGTGGGTGTGGGCCTGCTCTATCAAGAAGGCTACTTTGCCCAATACCTCAACGCCGACGGCTGGCAGCAAGAGCGCTACCCCATCAACGACTTTTACAACATGCCGCTGCATCTGGAGCGCCACCCCGACGGCTCCGAAATCCGCATTGAGGTGGACTATCCCGGCCGCAAGGTCTACGCCCGCATCTGGCGCGTGCAGGTGGGCACGGTTCCCCTCTACCTGCTGGATACGAATATTGAGCCAAATAACCAGTACGACCAGGACATTACCGATGAACTCTACGGCGGCGATATCGACCTGCGAATTCACCAGGAAATCATGCTGGGCATTGGCGGCGTGCGGATGCTGCGGGCGCTGGGGCTAAACCCCACTGTGTATCACATGAATGAGGGGCACTCGGCGTTTCTGGCGCTGGAGCGGATTCGCCTGATGATTGAAGAAGCCGGGCTAACCTACGAAGAGGCCGCACAGGTGGCCCTAGCCAGTCAGGTTTTCACCACTCATACGCCCGTGCCCGCTGGCATTGACCTGTTTCCCTCCGACAAAATCATTTACTACCTGGGGCACTACGCCGAAAAGTTTGGGCTGGCGCGGGAGCAGTTTCTCTCGCTGGGGCGCGAAAATCCGGGCGATCTGGCGGCTCCCTTCAGCATGGCAATTCTGGCGCTCAAGATGGCCTCCTTCGTGAACGGGGTGAGCAAGCTGCATGGGGCAGTGTCACGGTCGATGTTTGCAACACTGTGGTCGGCGCTACCCCTGGCAGAGGTGCCCATTACCTCCATCACCAACGGCGTTCATGCCCGCAGTTGCGTGGCCAAATCTACCCAGGATCTCTACGATCGCTACCTGGGCCCAGCTTGGAACATGGCCCCTGCCAGCGATCCCCTATGGGAGCGGGTGAGCAGCATTCCCGATGAAGAATTTTGGCGCAACCACGAGCGCTGTCGGTCGGAACTGGTGCTGTTTGTGCGGGAGCGGTTGCAACAAAGCTTGCGCGATCGCGGCGGTTCCCTCATCGAACTCAGCCAGACGCAGGACGTGCTAGACCCCAAAGTGCTGACCATCGGCTTTGCGCGGCGCTTTGCCACCTACAAGCGGGCGACGCTGTTCATGCGAGATGTGGAGCGGATCAAGCGGATCATGCTGGGGCTGGGCGATCGCTTCAAGTCCAACCATCCGGTACAGTTCATCATCGCGGGCAAAGCCCACCCCAAAGACAATCCTGGTAAGGAGTTAATCCGCGAGATTGTCCACTTTACCCGCGACCCCGACATTCGCCACCACATCGTGTTTATTCCCAATTACGACATCCACGTTTCGCGGATGATGGTGGCGGGCTGCGACATCTGGCTAAACACGCCGCGCCGCCCCCGCGAAGCGTCTGGAACCAGCGGCATGAAGGCGGCGATGAACGGTCTGCCCAACCTCAGCGTGCTGGATGGCTGGTGGGATGAGGCAGACTATGTGCGGACGGGCTGGGCGATTGGGCATGGCGAAGACTATGACGACCCGGAAGAACAGGACGAAGTAGAAGCCAATGACCTCTACGACCTGCTGGAACAGGAGATCGTGCCGTTGTTCTATAACCGCGACGAAAACGACATTCCCCACGGCTGGATCGCCAAGATGAAGGACGCGATTCGGCTGAATCTGCCGACATTTAACACGGCGCGAATGGTAGCGGAATATGCAGAGCGGGCTTATTTCCCGGCGAGCGATCGCGCTCGTGCCATGATTGCCGACGACTATGCCCCGGCCAAAGAGCTGGCCCGCTGGCATCACCATCTGTTTGAGCATTGGTACGACATGAAAATCGACCGGGTGGACGTGTCCTCAGATGGCAACGTGCAGGTGGAGCAGGAGATTCTCGTCACGGCCCGCATCCGCCTGGGCGAACTGACACCGGACGACGTGCAGGTAGAGCTATACCAGGGGGCAATCGACGAGCATGGCGAAATCGCCAACGGGCAGCCTGTGGTGATGGAGTATGTGGGGGCTGATGCGGATAATCCTGCCATGAGTGTCTATCAGCGGGCAATCGCCTATCGCAACAGCGGCTTTCAGGGACTTTCCCTCCGCATCTTGCCCAAGCACGAAAACCTCAGCAGCCCCTATCAGCCGGGATTGGTGCTTTGGGCGTAGTTTATTCACGCTCAACCCTTAATCTCGCAGCACATAGCCCACGCCGCGCACGGTTTGGATCAGCCGTTTGTCGCCCTGTTCTTCGAGTTTTAGGCGCAGGTAGCGGATGTAGACTTCGATGATGTTGGAGTCGCCCATGAAGTCGTAGCCCCAGACTTCTTCCAAAATGCGATCGCGCGTGATCACCTGTTTGGGGCGGCGCATCAGGTGTTCCAGCAGGTCAAACTCCTTGGCAGTGAGTTCGATCAGGCGACCGTTGCGGAACACCTCGCGGGTACGGCGATTCAGCGTCAGGTCAGCAAACTCCAGCGCGTCGGGGTCGGGTTCCTGGGTGCGGCGCAGGTGGGCGCGGACGCGGGCCAACAGTTCCTCAATGCTAAAGGGCTTGACGACGTAATCATCGGCTCCCGCATCCAGCCCCGTCACGCGATCGCCAATTTCATCCTTCGCCGTCAGCAAAATCACCGGAATCTTGCTGCCCGTCGAGCGCAGTCGGCGGCATAGCTCCACTCCCGTCATCCCTGGCAGCATCCAGTCCAAAATTGCCAGATCGGGCGGAGTCTCGCGTGCCAGCGTCAGCCCGCTCAGTCCGTCGTGGGCGACGTTTACCTGATAGCCCTCGCAGCCCAGTTCTAGCTGAATGAAGCGAGCCAGTTTTTCTTCGTCTTCAACTAAGAGGATAGTAGACATGATCGGGAGGTTCTAGCGATTTTGGATTTTGGATTTGAGATTTTGGGTTGGCAATCCAGACATCTACAAAGCTTTCAGCCCTGTTGCTCCAAAAGCGGCAGCTTTACGGTAAACACACTTCCTACACCGGGGGTTGATTCGACACCGATCTGCCCGCCCATGCCTTCGACTAGGGACTTGGCGATCGCCAGCCCCAACCCCACGCCGCCTGTGGCCCGGCTGCGGGAGGCATCAACCCGGTAAAAGGATTCAAAAATTCGTGCCTGGTCTTCTTTGGAGATGCCACAGCCGCGATCGCGCACCTGAATCATCGCCCAAGGTGCTTTGCGGCTGAGCGTCAGGCTAATGGGCTGGTTGGGTTCGGAATATTGAATGGCGTTGTCGATCAGGTGAACCAGTACGCGCAGCAGGTGTTCGCGGTCGGCCCGGGCAACAATCGGCTGGCTGGGCACTTCTAGCTTGAGCGATCGCTGCTTGAACTGTTCTGTCATGCGGATTACGTCGCCAACCACTTCGCCAATCGGCACGGGTTCCAGGTTAAACAACACCGCGCTGCTGTCGGTGCGGGCGAGTTCTAGCAATCCCTGGAGCAGCTCAATCGTGCGCTCGGTTTCAGAAACCGCCATCGACAGCATCTCCTGCTGCGCCTCGGTGAGGTTGGGGCTGCGGCGGAGGGTGCTTTGCAAATAGCCATAGACCAGACTCAGCGGCGTGCGGAGTTCGTGCGACACGTCGTTGGTAAACTGGCGCTGCTGTTCGGCGGTTTGCGACAGGCGATCGACCAGGCGGTTGCAGGTGTGAACCAGTTCCTGCACCTCGACGGGCACCTGATCTGGGTCGAGGCGAGAGATGTTGGTGCTGCCAGCGCTGTAGGCTTCAGCGATCTGGTTAGCCTGCCGCAGGGGCGAGAGCGATCGCCAAATCAACCAAGCCGCCAGCCCGCTCATCGTCACCACGCCCATACCCGTGCCCATCATCAGATCGCGGTTGACCGACTGCAACATGCTGTAGTCGCGGGTCACGTCCTTGGCGACATAGAGTTGCCCAATAATCTGCCCCTTATGCTCTAGCGGATAGGTACACCAAATGATGTACTGCCCATGAAGCCGCAGGATCTTGGGCGTAGTGGTGGTTTCCGACAGATCCAGCAGCGCGTCTTGATTTTCAGAAACCTGGAGATTGTTGGAGCGGGCTAAGATGTTGCCCTGGTGATCTCGAATCCACAGCCAGGTATTGGCCGACGACAGCCGGTTGACCATGTCCTGCAAATCGCTCTGGGAGGCAGATCCGTGGGCGATCGCCACTTCCTGATCGGGCATCTGCTGCACCACAGCCGACAGCTTGGCCCGGTGATCCGACAAAAACATTCGCTCCGTCCGCCAAGACATCCACAGCATCCCCAACCCAAGCCCACCCCAAATTGCTGCGATCGCCCCCAGCGTCAGCCTCATTTGCAGGGACGATCGCAGCGGGCGTTGAGAATTGGCTCCGTCAGCCGGGGAGAACATGGGTTTTGGCAAATATAGCGGGTACATTGCAAGCCCAGCGGCTATCTTCGGAATGTCTCCAATTTAACTGGATGCCCGAAACCAGAAATGAGTTTTTCCTGAGCAGAAGGAACGAACTCGCTGAGCAACAGCAAGGGTGCGTGGTCAGAATTTGAAGGTCAAGCAGCGCTTTTGATCTACTCAAAGTTCGGTTTTTTAGGGACTGCAATCACGTCTGGCTAATCTTCAGCCGAAACACCTCCAACAAAGCTGGCTCTAAATATTCTTCGACCGTCAAAAGAGCTTAACAGATTGAATTACAAATTGAATTAGTCCTAAGCATACAAAGCTTGACGGGTCATTTCATAGGCTTCTATTAAGAAGTCTGCTGCTGTGTAAATCTCTTTATCCTGACTAAACTTACCAATCCCAATACGAAGTGCCCCATCAATCACTTTGTCTTGTAGCTTCATTGCACGTAGCACATGGGAAGGTTCTTCCACCCCAGAAGAACAAGCTGATCCAGTTGATATCGCTAATTTAGAACGAACCCTAGCGATGACAGCACTATTGGGAATACCAGGAATTGAAATGTGAAGGTTTCCTGCCAGCCGATGCTCTGAATCTCCATTAATGACTAGGTTAGGGATCTTTTCTAGGAGCAGATCTTGAAGTCGATCGCGCTTCATGGCGATCGCCCACTCATCTTCTTCCATCTCCAGCGATCGCAACCGACAAGCTTCTCCTAACCCAACGATCCCAGGGACGTTGAGAGTCCCCGAACGCATTCCCCGTTGATGACCACCACCAAATATAAGCGGCTCTAAGTGATAGCCTCTACGAACAGCTAGTGCCCCAACCCCTTTAGGGCCATAGAGCTTGTGGGCAGAAATTGCCAGGTAGGTGATCCCCCACGCTTCAAATTGAATGGGGATCTTGCCGACTGCCTGAGAGCCGTCACAGAGAAAAGGAATGCCATAGTGTTGAGCAATCTGCCCAATCTGCTGAATCGGATAGATGTTGCCAATCTCGTTGTTCGCGGCCATAACGCAGAGCAAGGACAGCCCTTCAGTGCAGACTTGTTCCAAATGTTCCAGGTCAAGCCTACCTTTGGAATCTACTTGGAGATGAACCAATTCAGCCCAACCTCGTTTCTCCAAAGCGCGGCAGGTATCGAGGACAGCTTTGTGTTCGATCGGCATTAAGCCGATTCGATGAGGTTTCGTTGGGTTAGGGGCTAGGCTTCCCTGAATTGCCAGATTGATGCTCTCAGTCGCACCAGATGTCCAAATGATTTCCCTCGGTGAGGCTCCTATGAGGTCAGCAACTTCTTTGGCAGCTTTCTTGATGGCAGCTTCAGCGCGATCGCCCCACTCGTGATCCACACTGCTGGCATTGCCAAACTCTTGCGTCATGAAGTGATAGACGCGATCAGCAACGCGCGGGTCAACGGGTGTCGTGGCGTGGTAATCAAGGTAAATCACGGGAAGGTTGGCTGGAGCGATGCAACAAACACCTGGTGTTCAGGTGTGGCAATGCCCTGCTGTAAGACCATCAGGACAGCAGCAAGATCGTTTGACAGGAGGCGATCGCCTGCCAGCCACAGCCCTGGAAATTGGCGACTGCGAAGAATCCCATCAGCATCAACAGCCAAGGTGCGATATTCCCCTTCCTCCAGATAGAACCAATCGATCTGCGGCTCGTAGGTTCGCCACACGATATATTCCTGCACCCCGTTGCGGCGATAGACTTGCAGTTTGTCGTGCAGGTCGTAGGAGGCGCTACTGGCAGCAATTTCCACCACCAGTTCGGGTGCCCCTTCAATGTAACCGTCGTCGCTAATGGTGGAGTTGCCTCCCTGCTCCCGCCGCAGGACTGCATCGGGTTGAGGTTCATTGTTTGCATCCAGGCGAACTGTTGGGTTGTCGTAGCACCCTATGCCAGGGGTGGCCACACTATAAACCCATAACCAGCCCATCATTGAGCCGTGGGGCTGGCTGTGAATGGCACGGACGGGTGAACCCACGTAGACGACTCCTTCGATCAGTTCAGCTTTTTTGAGGTTGGGCATGGCGCTGTACCGCTGCTCAAATTCGGCGCGGGTGAGGCGATCGCCACTTTCTAGCGGAGGTAATTGCAGGAGTCGTTCTGAGGTCATGGGGTGGGTGGGGCAGGGGCAGACTGGGTTTCCAGGGTGACCTCTTCATAGAGGTCGGCAAGGGTGCCGCTCCAGTCGATGCTGGTCAGTTGCAGGACGGGCTGGTCGGCGGTGTAGGACTGCAACACCCACAGACCTGATGAGTTGCGGCAGAAGGTTTCAACCCGTTGCTGGCGCGTGTTAATCAAGACGTATTCTTGCAAGCTGTTGAGGGTTTGATAGTGGATAAACTTGTCGCCTCGGTCAAACGCCTCGGTGGAGTCAGATAGCACCTCCACAATTAGACAGGGAAAGCGCTTATAGATTGAAGTTTCTTGGTCGCGCGGGTCGCAGGTAACAAAGACATCAGGATAGTAGAAACAATTGCAGGCATCGAGGCGGACTTTCATGTCTGAGATGTAGACCCGGCATCCAGTTCCCCGCAGGTGGGAGCGGAGTAAGGCTGCGGCGTTGAGGGCGATCGTCACATGGGCGTCACTGGCTCCAGCCATCGCCACGATTTCCCCGTTGATGTACTCGTGTTTAACGGGGCTGCGGGCCTCAAGCTGGAGGTAATCGTCGGGGGTGAGGTGGGGCGGCTGAGCAGCAGTGATCATAGCAGCGGGCAACCCTCAAGTTTAATGGGCTTCTAGGCGTTGATAGTATTCTATCAGGGCAGTCTGGGCGAATTCTCTATGAGACAGTGAGCCGAACGCCTCAGTTAATGCTGCTGGTATCGTAAAATTCCTGTGCCATGCAGGAATCAACACAGTCACCATTGTTGGCTCTATATCACCTCCACAGTAATGGACTGGCCCAATGACTCAAACTCGGAATCTAGACGATAAAGTACGTTACGAATTAGGTGACGCAGCCTCAGAGCAGGGAACAGACAATCACGTTCATAGTCTGCGACAGTCAATTCAAGATGCGGGTAAAGAATCTTGAGGAATCCAGAAGCAGATTTCAGAATGCTGTTTTGATCTCGAACGGTAGAGGTGTAGTCAAATTTTGTGTGCTGTTGAGCATAGGTCAAATAACGATTATCTCTGCGTAAACTTAGCAGTGCCTCCCCAAAGAAATCCATTTTTAGCCCAACTTGCGAGGCTGCCATCTCTCGACTAAATTTAGGAATTTCCCAGCCAGGAATAATCCCAGAAAACCGATCTAAAAAGGCAGTTTCCATCAGAAAACTGGGCAGATCAGCCAAGAGATTATTCGCATTACGAGGCTGCAATTGGGCATCTAGCTCAATATTTCCCAGCATAACCAAAGAACAATCGCTTGCGATATCAGCAAATCCCGCACGATTATATCGTCCGCTGGCCAAGTAGTTTTTTAATGGCCCAATGATTTCATCCGGATCTTCAAACGTGAGACTTTGAATTTCATCCAAAACGACAACATCATGGCGACCCAGGAGTCCAATCTCTTTCGTACTGCCATTGATAAACAATTGAGAAGGGGTCACCTTACCACCACTAACTAGGGCAACCTTATTGCTCACATTTTCATAAACATAGCTCTTCCCTGTTCCCTTGGGTGCTAGCTCCATAACGTGATAGTTAGACTCCACCAGAGGCAAGAGCCTTGCAAGCATCCACATCTTAGCGTTACAAGTATACCGAGGATGTGCTGGGTTGTATCCCATCGAGCAAAGCATTAAATCTCGCCACTCATCGGTCGTTAACTGGGCGCGCGCCCGTTCATAGGCTGATAGATCAACTGCGGAGCATTGAAAAGGATCAAAATCTACGATTTCTGGGGTTCCGTCTGATCGCAAACTCAGGGAGATTTTTCCCCATAGCCCTTGCCGCAGCAACATCTCATGTTGCTCAACAATAGAAATTGGAATAGCGCAGTTGTGAATATTTAAGACAGGGATACTAGCCATAGGGTCTGGAATTATGCCCTTATTCGCAGCTAGCTTGACCCGCACCTTAAGGAGCGCAATTAATTTATATACTTCACCTTGTGTAAGCTTAAACAGAATAACGTTTTTGTCGTCCTTTCTTGGAAAAGCTTTACTGACAAAGTTGTTAATTTTCTCAGCTTCAAACTGCTGCAACGCTCCATTGCCAGGAACAATTTTGTCTAATAGCCATTCAGCCACAAAACTGGGAACCCCAGCCGCTGTTAGTCCGCTGGAGGGAAGGCGGGTCTTGTCAATACATAAATTTCCAAAAACCTGTCGAATGCGATCGCTATCGTAGGACATAGGCCTGGTTAAGCTGTTATAGGAAGTCATCAATGCTCTCTATACCGCTGCTAAACATTTGATGAATTTCAATGAATGATTGGTCATCAAGCGAGGCTGAAGCAGACTCAGCATCCTGAAAGGTAAATTCTAACCTCCCGGTCAGCTTCAAATCTTTATTCTGAGAGCGGGGAGGCAACTCTGGACAGTTCTGCACTAGAAGCTGAAGAGTGCGTCGTTCACTAGCTAAGACTTCCTCCTGCAAAGGAACTCCCTGCTTTAGGGATGGTATTTCATTGATGAATAGTTTAAGCTGGCTTAGGCGTAGCAAATTGGGATTGTTAATCTTAACTGTCAACTGACCCGATTCACGCGGCTTGCCCTGCCCAGAAACTTTAACAAGAACAGGAGCACGTTGGACAACAAGTTTCAGTACAGAAAAACCAACAACGACCTCCTCTGGATACAACCCTCCATGACAGCCAATCACACTCTTGTCGTCTGCATAGCTAAAAGAGCTAAAGCTTTGGGAACCTCGGATGACTGTAATATCGTGGGGTAGCCCATAGCGCTGCTGATCTAAAACAGCAAAGCGGGGATCATCAGCACGCCCAACGGCCATCCGCCCCTGAGGTCGAAGCGTTGCAGGACAGTGGGCCAGTTTTGTTGAGGTGCCCATCAGTTGTCCATGATCGCTAGCAATCACGACGTACAGATCATCTTGCTTAGGATGAATTTTGACAAATCTCAGAATGTCATCTGCAATGTCTCTCAGCATTCTGGGACGCTTAATCTCATATAGCTCCTGCCAATCCACTTCGTTGTGATATAAGCTATCAAAGCGATCGGTATCCCAGCAGTAAACTCCGTAGCTTTCCTGCTGGAGGTCTTTTTGCAGACGCTGTTGCCTAACGTCGTGATCCGTGTAGCGCTTCGCATTTGACCACTGGTCGAACCCTCGACTTGCCTCAGCAATCCAAGCAGGATGTTCTGGTAAGCACTGACTGTAAAGACTCCACTTTGCATATTCCGTTTTCGTGGGCAAAATGCTAAAGCGCGGGCGCAGCTCTTGGTAAAGTCGAAGCTGCTTCTCATCCATCAGAAGGCTTAGAAGCGCTTGATGATCGAGCCAACCTAACCCATCAATCACAACCCACAGAACGGGATTTATTTGACTGATCTGCTGAACCTCATGGGCAACGCTGTAATTTAGGAACGACTGCTCAATTTTATCGACCTTCATTTGAGGATAGTGATTGAGAATCCAGTCCACGAAGCTAGCAGCTAGGCGATCGCTCTTTTGCCGCTCTATCGGAGTGCGATCCACCGTCGTTTCCCAATAGCGCAGCGGCAGATAGGCTTGAGTTGCCCAGGCTAATGCTTCCTCTGGAGAAGCGTTTGGACTGAGAGGAGAAGGTTCCGGCGGGCGCTGCCGCTGTGTCAACGCCTGACGCTGATCGTAGGTCAGATATTGACGCAACTTATCTATTCGTTCCTTGGTCACATACGCGGGCTGCTGACTTAATACACGATAGGCTATTTGAGCAATGCAGTTCTGTCCTGGCAAATCGTTCCAGGATAAGGTATCAAGTACGCTTACTTCGGTTCGGTAGAGCTGATGTTCCCAATATTGCTCAAACTCTGAGGCCAGCGCCGTGGGAAGGCTTGCGGGATACACCCCCAGTTCCTGAAATTTAGGCTCGGCAATCCCAAGCCACCGGCGAAGCAGGTCTTGCTTTTGATCAACGGCATAGTAGCGGCCTAATTCGTGCTGGCGGCGCTGCGCCTGCCAAGCTCGCTCCAAGGGTCGCAGTTCTTCTGGAACTTCTATTGCCAGCCATTGTGCTAGGTTAACCACCGATGGCTCTGAGATCCAGACTTGCGGGTCGCTGTCTGTTAATTCTGCTAGGCAGCGAGCAATGGGCTGATCTGGGTAGCTTTCTAAGCGTATTGCAAGGGGCAGGCATTGTTGGTCTGTCCAGCTTTCCGGCACTGCTATGGGGGACAACAATACGGCTAGTTTCTCTTTCGGAGGTTGTTTGATTTCGGCAATCTTGTGGTGCTGCTGCCAGCTTTGCAGCCACGCCTCTGTCCAGTTGCAAAGTATGTTGCCTCTCACCCAATAGGCCTGATTGCCTTGGGGCAGATATCGTATCCAATCAACTTCTGTGTCAATCTGGACGTAACCGGCTGGGACTGGATAAGCTTTTGAGGGATCGAGAACAATAGGTTGTTCAGGATTTGGGCTAGGGTAGTATTGCGACGAAGCTGGTTGCTCAAAGACCGCAAGGTGGGGGTGATTTGAGAAATCTGTTACCCTTTCCTGGATGTTGCTCTCATCACTTTCAATAGTTGTGGATGGCTCAACTGGGATGATCTCAGTATTTGGGGGCGCGGTTATGAAAGTTGTTTCTGCAGGAACTTGGGAATTAGGAATTTTTGATGTAGAAGTTTCTGAAGCAGGGGTTTCTAGAGGATGAAGAGTTACTTGACTGGAATCTTCTGATGCAAGCGGCTGTTGGGCGGGACGGCTGTCTACAGGCTTTTGCCGCAGGCTTAGCAACGCATCGAGGGCAGTCATTAGTTCATCTGCCGACTGAAATCGGTGACTGCGCAAAGGGGCGATCGCCCGCTGCATCAGCGCCACTAGCTCATCGCTCAAATCAGCACAGCCCTCAAAGCTTCGAGGATCTAGACAAGGCTGGCCGAGGACAGCATAGGCAGCATTAAACGGGTAATGGCCCGTAATGCACTCGTAGGCCGTTACTCCGAGAGCATACAGATCTCGATCAATGCGTTCACTTTCAGATGGCTCAACAGAGGGTCTAAAGTCGGGCGGTAAATAGCGACGAGTGCCCGCTGTGATGCCTGCATCACTGGCCGCGCTAACTGCAATATTGAAGTCAATAATCTTGACACCCTGAGGGGTTAGCAATAAGTTAGAGGGCTTGATGTCTTGATGATAAATGCCATGAGCATGAAGATACGCTAATCCGTCAGCAGTTTGCCGCCAAACCTGTATCGCCTCCTCTAGGGTCAACCCGGAGGTAGCCAATCGCTCTTGCAGATCTCGTCCCTCAACGTATTCCAGAATTAGGAACGGTGTGTGATCGTACTCATGGAGTTGTCCGGCCCATCGAACCGTTACAACATGGGGATGGGGATGGTTCAGAATTTTGTACAAGATCTTAAATTCTTGCTGCACCCGCTCCAAGGTGGAATAGCGATCGCGGATGACAATCTTTAGAACCTGAAAGTCTTCACTAAAGGAATCCAGCACTTTATAGGCTACCGCGAAGCTACCTGGTTTTCCGAGCCGCTCGATGACTTGATATTGATTAGCCAGGATCGTTTCGGGTGGAAGATTGGTCAAGTCTGGAACGACCCTACACAGAGGAGTCAATTGGTCGAGGGCCTCTTGGGCGCTTGCAAAGCGATCGCGCCGATCAAACGCACACAACTTCTGGAGCCATTCATCAAAGCCCTTCGGCAAGTCTGGATGGGCTTGAGAAGGAGCGATTGGAAACACCCCCCCGCGATTCAGCAGATCCTCTACGGACTGAAAAGCTGGCTGGCCTAGCAGCATCTCATAAAATACCTGACCGGCTGAATACAAATCCGACTGTTGACATGCCGCCGCCGGATTGCGCTGGCAGTCAAAATCTTGATAGAGACTTGAAGCGTCCAAATCCTCAACAATCGCATCGGCAATGGTTGCGGTGCGATTTTCAAGCCGGGCATAGTCAAAATCCGTTAACTTGGCCTGTTTATCAGGAGTTACTAAGATAGCGTCGGGAGTAATGTTGCGGTGAATCACCCCGTGCTGGTGGGCATGTTCGAGGGCCCGGAGCACATCGCCAATCAGATTCATTTTTTGCTCTAGGGTCAGGGAGCGGTGGCGAATTAGCTGCCGCAAAGACTGTCCCTTGATATCTTCGATGACTAATACAATGCTATCTGCATCGTCGCTCTCAAAACTGTCTTTCACTTCTAGAATGTTGTCATGCTTCGGCAGTTCATCAACCGCCTGAAAAGCAGTATTGATTAAACGGTAAGCATCTGATCTTTCTGCTGGATCAAGCCAAGGATCGACTGCATAGACACGAAGTCTGGCAGTGCGATTGCTGAGTCCAATCGTGACCCTTCTGGCGAGATATTCAACATAGCGATTCTCTTTCTCGCCTAGTTTTTCAATGACTTCCCATGTTCCAAAGCGTTGGGGACGGCTTCGGGGCTGAGAGCGTCCTCGGATTGCGCGATCGATTGTGCTTAGATGGGGCGCAATTTTAGTTTCAAACTGTTTAGCATTAATGCCCTGCCAATTCCTAAAGTATTTTAGGCATTCTTCTCCCAGGCTAATAATATCTTTGCTCTCGGTTTGGTCGCGGCTAACATCAATAATTTCTACATTTTCGGTCGTCAATAAAACGCAAGCCTGCACCCAGATGCGCTGGAGTTCTTTTCTCTTAGGTGGATTGGCATCAGCAATCAATCCTTTCAGGACTCTGGCATGTTGCCGATATTTTTTGAGGGGCGAGGGATAGGGCTGGCGATGATCGAGGGGATACCATTCTGCATGGTCAACTTCAACGCGCCCATAGACCCCTTTCACATCGATGACATACACCGCATGGGGGGCGACTAAGATAATATCTACCTCGTATAGCTGACCGTTCTGAGGAATTTCTAAGTTGGTATAGAGGCAATAGTCATCTGATAAATGACCACTCAGATATTGAATGGCGGAACGCTCAGATTCAGTTTCGGGATCTCCAAATTTAATAATTTTGGCAGGCATTAGAAACGCTCCGTTGTCCCTTCGAGGTAGTCCGCAAGTCTTTGATAGATTCTGTGGCGCTGGTCGCGGGGAAGTTCTTGAAACAGGCTCAGAATCTTGCTGGCTCGATCTTGATTTTGAGCAGCTTGGCAGGTTTCGAGGATGTGCCGCAAGGTTGTTTGCTGGTCGGCCGTCAAAAAGGCTTCATGCTGGCTGCGGTTGCGGCGGATCTCGGAGAGTAGCTCATTGGCGAGGGTTAAAGAGGGTTCGCCCGGCGGCAGTTGCTTAAGGTGCTCGGTTCTTGAAGACATCTCAGCTAGCCAATCGTTAGCAGCTTGTTGATGACGCTGTTGGATTGACTGCTGGGTTTGATCTAGCGTTTCGTAGCTGGCGATGTAGTGTTTTTCAACGAGCGGGGAAAGGTTGATTTGGGCGGCTTTCCATTTTTGCAGTCGTTCTAATTCGGCTTGGCAGTTTTCTAACGAGTCGTTCTGCTGAATGTCTAGAATTTGGTAGAGCGCAGTAAGCTGTTCGACATCCTGACGGAGACTATCGTAATGCTGCTGGTACTCGGAGTCTTCGTACTGTGCAGCTTTGGCGAGTAGCTGCTTTTGGATGTCGCAGATGTCTTTTAGGGTAGAAGCCTGCTCTAACTGAGTTGGCCAATTCTGGAGTGTCTCAATGAACGACTGCCTAGCCGCTAGAATGCTTTGCTCTAGCTGATGAATTCGAGGCAGCAAGGGATTATCACTAGATAGCTTTTCGCGCTCCTGGGCTAGACGGGCGATCGCCTCCTCACACTCTGCAATAGAACTGACCTTTCGGTAGGCATCTTCTAGCTGGGCAACTTGTTCTACGGCTGCCCCTACTTCCCGCAAGCGAGCCGCAAGCTGCTCATAGCGAGAAAAGTCAGATGAGTCTTTGAAGACAAACTCCAGCTTGGCGATCGCCTGACGCACTTGGCTTAAGGCGGTTCGATCGGTCAGGGTCTCAATTTTGTGGGCGATTTCCTCTAGCTTGGCAACCAACTCTGCACGTTTCGCCTGTAAACCCTGAACCAACCGCTGGATAACCTCTGCAAATTGCTCCGGAGAATGTAGCCGGGCTTGATGAATCGCAAGCTCCGCTAAAGCCTGATCACATTGCAGAACTGTGTGGACACTCGACAGCTTAATTTGTTGAATTTCGCGCAGTATTTGCTGATCTTCCGCTCGCTTTCGCCACTCAGCAAACTGACGCTCTAGAGACTGACCTGCGAGGTTCAGCCGTTCCTGTAGCTCAGCAAAGTCTGGGCGCTCTGCAATCAGGGCTTGGGCGTTTTGCACATAGCTTCTTAATTTACTGTACTCTTCAGCTTTTTTCAGTTCCCGATCGCACGCCTGGAATAGTTGCTCAAACTTTTGGGCGATCGCCTGTTTGCTCTCTGCCCTCAGCGCGTCTAGCTGCTGCTGATAGGGAGACGGATCGATTCGGGTAGTCGGAGGCAGGCTAAGCCGCATCAGGTCATCATAGGCCTGCATGGCATCGCCGAGGCTCTTGCGTTCTGTCGCAGACTGCTTGGCCTGCTGAGCCGTTTGAATGGCGGCCTTGAGCGCTTTTTCTTCATCCTCAACACTCTCGTCGTCTAGCATCTTCGCCTGAATGCGGTCGATGAGATTGCGAAGCTGCTGCTGACTCGTTTCCTCATCAAAGCGACTGAGTTCCTGAAGAATTTCCTGATTCAGTTGCAGCGCCTCCGCCTTAGAAAGGGTCGGCAAAAAGCGACCTTCCCATTGGGCAATTCTGCGAATCAGGGACTCACGCTTTTCCTCAATTCCTGACAGAATCGTCTGATAATCCGGCATCTCCTGCACTGCAGAACATTGGGCCGCTATGTCTTGAATTTCAGATTGGATGCGACGATAGGCGCTCTGAGGAGAGTTGGGGGTTAGCGTGTCATAGAGTTGGCGAATTTGTTCGAGGCGCTGCTGAACCTGTTCTGTTTCTTGGAGTTCGCAGATGCGCTGCTCTGTCTGCTGGAGGGCGGTGCGGAGGCTGTCACAAAATCGGCTCGGCAGTTCGGAAATTTCGGCCAGAGCATGAATGTAGTGTTCTACGTCGCTTTGATGCCGATAGGCTTCCTCCAGCGTCGAGAGGGTCTGAATCTGAGTCGTCGCAGCTTCGACTTGGACTTCTAGCCGAGTTCTCAGCCCTTGGATTGCGTTTTGCCACTCGGCAAGCTGGGATTCGGACGGATGAACCTGAGTCACGCCTGGAGATGAGGAATCCGGCGAGGGTAGCGCAGTTTCTAGCGGGCCATAGAGCTTGGCCAGGTTCTCCAGCGGGGGGGGATTTTGTGTGGAGTTTTGCAATAGGGCGATCGCCCGTTGCGTTGGCGCAAACCATTGGTCAATCGCGTTCATGCCTGCTTGGATTTGCTGCCGTTTTTGTGCTAGAACACGGCTCTTGGCTGGGTCTAGGCGTTGAGATTCCAGTTGTGCTTCTATCTGCTGGAGCAGCGTACTCGCCTCGTCATAATCCAGCGTGTCGGGAACGGTTAAATCAAACGGTCGGCGGCGCACCAGCTTGTTGCGCCCTTTCAACACCCATTCCTGAATAAACTCCTTGGGTTTTTCCAGAATGTTGGTATGAGCCCACTCGTGGATTGGGGCCGCTTTCACCGAAACCTGCTCATTTCTCCGTTTGGGGATGCCGAAGCTGCCCGATAGCTCAACCTCAGCACAGTGGTGGGCCAACCACGCCGAAAACAGCATCGTAAACGTCAGTTCATTGTGGCCAAAGGGTGCGTCTCGCAATCGCTTCCAAATTTCAGCAATTTCGATGCTGATTTGCTCCCGATCGCCCAACTCGGCCATCTCAGAAATTCGATCCCATGCCTCACGAATGTTGGGATTTGTCGGCACTTGAACCGTGTAGGGTGTGCCGGACTTAAGGAGACCCCAGCGGCGAACAAACACAGCATCAATCAGCGTCTCGCAGCCCTTGTTTGGAAATGGCTTTTTGAGGTCATGGCCCAGCAGTTTGCGGGATGTATAGCTGACGGCGGCTGACCCTGCGGTGCTGTTGCTGCGGAGCTTGTCGTTGCTCTCAACGGGTGGCACAAAGGGATAGAGGTGATCCAGCATGGCGCTGACCACCGTTTCTAGCTTACTTTGCTCGGCAAGCGGCACCTTATCCATCACCTGACAAATGTAGGTGCAGCTTGCAAAAATTTCCTTAAGGGCGGTATCAATATGCTGGTCTAGCTGCTTTGTGAGTTCTGCGACGGCCGGGCCAAACTCTTGCTTTTCGGCAACACTCTTATTATTCAGCGCCTCTCGCATTTGCAGTTGCCGGGCCAAGTCTTGGGTTGCACGGCCAGGAATGGCGAGAATGATACGATCGCGAACGGTTTGGGGAGCCTTGTCTAGCTCAGCTTTGGCTTGGTTTCGCAGGGTTTCCAGATCGCGATCCGTTTCGCCTAAGAAGTAGGCAATGAGGCCGCGTGCTGACAATCCTGCGATGATGCGATCGCTACTTAGGCTGCGCTGCAAGGTATCTACCGAAAACACATTACAGCTAAACTGCCAGTCGTCTCGATTGAGGCTATGTTTATTGACAAACTGATTGGCATAGACCACTACATCGTCTCGATATTGCCCCAAGTTCTTCCGAGCGTGTGCAATGAGATCCCCGAAATCGGGGGGCGTGTTTTCAATTTCTTCCTCAATTTTGCGGCGCAGATCGTTAATGCTAAAGCCAGAGTAAAAGCGATAGGTTTGATTGCCCGGATTGTGGTAAATCACCTGATAGGTATTGACCAACTTTTTGAGCAATGTGCTGGTTTTTGGCACCGAGAAACCAGTCATCATCGCCAGCAGTTCTTCATGCGGTTCCCGCTCGCCCTTTTTCAGCTTTTGCTCGCTCAAATAGTAGAGGGCGATCGCCTTTAGCACGGTCACTTCGTCAGGGGTGGCAGATGCGGCGATCGCATCGTAGGCTTTTTTATAATCTGCGTAGCTTTGCTTTTGGGAAAAGTTGCTGACGAAGGCATCCAGAAGCTGCACAGGACGCACGTAGTTCAGGTATCCCTCCGTTTCTACGGGGCTTGTTTCGATAAACTTGGCCACGTCCTCTTTGATGAACTGAATGGCGGTTCGCCCTTGGGTAAACTCCAGGTTGCACAGCAAATAGGCCGTCAGCGGATGCAGCGGATAGCAGCCCAACCCCAAGTGCTTATGGAAGTCGTCGTAGGGCCAGTTGCGATTGCTATAGGCAGTAATGTACTTGTCGTAGGCTCGGCGAGATTCGGATAAAAGGTCTTTGTCCCACTGTTGCCGAAAGTCCTGCCAGGCATTGGCATTAGACTGGTTCAGCAGATTGTCCATCACCAGTTCCAGGCTGGACTGGGGTTCATAGGTGCTAGTTGCCAGTTCGATGCGGGTGGTAAACCGTTCGTATCGCTTCCGGTCGAACGCAGAAACGTCTCGGTCGATCGAGGGGCGCACCTGTGCCAAGCACAGCATTGCCAGCCGACCTTTGTGGTTGGCACAGGCATTGGTGAGATTTTGCAACACCCAGCCGCCAGCCGCATTGGAGTTTTGGAGCCACTTTCTTAGGTAGGCATTTAGCTCGTCGAACAGGATCAACAGACCCGAAAAGCGGCTATCGGGGCCAGTACAGAGTTGGTCAATAGTATCTTTGAGGATGGCTTCGATATCGAGATTCTGCTGAAAGTCGAGCGGATCGCCATAAAACTCCTGGCTTAGCTCTCGAACTGTAGAAATTAGCTCGTATTGTCCTTCTTGGAGTAGCTCGATCAGGTCATCCAGCCCATAGGGTGGGTCTTGCTCTGCCAAAAATGCCTCAGCACGGCTGCGCTGCTCAGCAGAGAGGTTTTGCAGAAACCGGAGGGGACGCTCCGTAAAGCGTTGGGCCAGGGTGTCTTGAATGCCGTGTTCGGCGAGGGCGCTTTGCAAGCCTTGCAGCAGCAGCTTGCCCAGGTCGGCTGCGGTTTCGCCGCTGATGCAGACGACTAGATAGGGCTTGCTGCGCTCCTTAAAAGCCTTCAGCGTTTCGACAACGGCCTGCGATCGCCCCGACACGGCATAGCCCATCTGTGCCAAAATGCCAGCTACCTCCGGACTGTCGGCGGGCTGCTTGAAAAAGTTGGCCAGGGTCAGCGCGAAGTGAGACTTGCCCTTGCCAAAGTCTTGCACCATGAGGTGAATGTTGTCGTGATTGGCGCTATGAAAGCTGAGCCGAACGGCATCCACCACCCCCAAGGTAGAAGATTTGGGGCGATCGCCATCATAGTTAAACACAAACCCCTGACACAGCCGCAGGTTTTTGTCGGGGTCTGCCATCATGTTGAGGTTGACAGCATCGGCCACCAAGCCGTTGTGGTTGATGGTAACAAGGTCTCGAATTTGCATGGCGTGGACGTGTCTAGTGTGGGAGCAGGAGCAGTCGAAACGAGCGAGCCGAGCCGATGGATTGCCGGGAGGATTGGGAGTCGGAGGTAAAACTAGGCGCTAGGTTGGTGCAGTTGCAGCCGAAGACACGGGACTGGATGGGATGGGATAAGGCTCGAAACCATGGAGCCGATCGCGCGGCCACTGGGCCGGAACAAGACTGCTGGGCAGTAAGATCCACAGCCGCTTAGGCAACTGGCGCAAGTCGATCAGTTGTTGCCAAAACAAGGGCACATCGCTGCTGCTGATGGCTGCGAGATAGGTTATGAAGGTTTCAAAGCCTTCAAGCTGAATACAGCTTTGGGGAATGTTGGGACTAGCGCATAGATCCCGGAGCGCCTGAATCTCTCGATCGATGCGGCGATGCAAGAGCAGGTTGGGGCTAGTGGACTGGGCGGTATGGCGTTCGAGCAATGCTTGGCAATAGTTGACTCGATGCGTGCCGTAGCGAAATCGCAGTTGTTCGTAGCGCCCGTCGCCTTCCTGCAAGTCCCACTGAATGATGTGGGGGCGATCGCTCGGAATGGTGACTGCGTGCAGGTTGGAAGCCATGCTCATCCTCGGTGCCTGATCCATGCTGCGATGCTCCTTAGCGGGTGGGGTTGGACTGGGCGTAGGCTTGTTCTAGCAGGGCGATCGCCCTATCCCAGCGGCGCACCAACTGATGGGGAGGCACAGTGCGTCGCTGTTCCACTAGGCCATACACCTCTAGCTTATCTAACTGATCTTGCAGCGAAGTCGGCTCTAGCCCCAGCAGCGGCGCTAGACCCATCGGGTGATGGCACACATCCTCCGTAATCACAGAGGTCACATCGCCATAGTCGCGCTCCCACAGCTTCGCCAAGAAATAGCCCACCAAGTAGGGATGGGGCAGCCGCGCCTCCCCCGTTGCATACTGAGTATTGCTCAGCTCTTGCACAAACTGACAAGCCGCCAATGCCTGTGGCTCCGTATAGGCTCGCAGCGCATAGCGCAGATTTTTCTCCAGATTTTTGCTGGTTTCTTGTTCAAAGACTAGCCCGGCTTCGTAAACCAGGTTTTCCACCGAAAAAGTAAAGTGTGCTGGCAAAAACTGATAGACCAACCACGTCCAACCGCCCCACTCTGCCGGGCTTTGGGGCACTGGCGATAGACCCTTGTCGCCAAAGCTGAGATAAAAATGCATCAGCCAATCCGTCACGGGAGACCGAAGCTCCGGATCATGAGCCATCACCACCCACCCCTCCGGACTCAAACGATGCCCCTGAACCAATCCACACCGCACTGCCCAGCTTCTCACTGGGCCAACTTTCTTATTGCCCAACCCGGTTCTCTGCATCAGGTCATCCAACTTACCTTGTAAACCCTGAGGCTCATCCGCCGCTCTAAGGACTTTTTGCAAGTCCTCCTTCTTGAGTGCGAACGTTGTGTGAAAACCCAATTGAAGCTCAGGCATAGTTTATCTCTCAGGCGGAAAAAGCAGATAATCCCAAACCTAACTCACTGACAACCAACTATACAAACGTTCCCATAAGATACTGCATATTCTTTCACTACGTTTTTCGACCAACTCCTTATCCCAGGCTTTTTCAGAACCCAATTCCACTATAGGTAAAATGTGAGAATTATGAGATGAGTTAGTCAACAATTTAATAGCTTGATCGCTCAGGTTAATTCCTCTCTCTTGAGCCTGCGAGGTCAACTCTGCTAGCCGATCTGGATCTTTTTGTGAAAGATGCTGATAGTAAATGAACTTTTCTATCCAACCCTTATTACTTAGAGAACTATTGACATCAACGGGGAGAAGAGTCAGGTTACCAATTCGCTGATAATTGTCATCCTCATACAAAGAATCGTCCCACTGAGAGAGATCATTAGATGACTGATTCTTTTGTGGTGCTATATGCTCAATAGTTGACAATTCTGGGGAATTCCACTTTTCAGGGGTTAGGTATTCAGGAGTACTACCTGGCAACCCCTCCTTCATTAGTCCAGGACAGTCAGGATCGGGGATAGTATCTTCAGCCGTAACGAAAAGCGAAAACTTGCATACAACTTTTGATTCGTCGTATCTCAGGAAACTTTTTGCCTTATTCAGCCAATCCACCCTGTTTCCAATACCTCTCTCTGCTAGTTTACCCTGGAAATACTCTGACAAGAATTTTGCTGTTAGTCTCTCGTTACCCTTTTCCCAACATATCTCCTTAGCTAAAAGATCTCTATACACATCGTCTAATCCAGAATTTGAAAGTGAAGAGCGCCAAATCGTATAAAAGGCAGTCGTGACCTTCAAAGCAGAAATAAATTCTTGAACTGAACCTAAGATATTCTCATTAGAATCACGTTCATGCAGTACCTTCGAGTAAAAACGACTGAGAACAGTTAGCGCCATTCTGTGATTTGCATCTCGCAAGTACAGCAAACAGACAGTAGATACTTTCTTATCTTGATCTTGCACTGGCAAAGACTCCAATACATAGGATTTTTTACTAGGCTCGAACTGCACAACCTCTCTCCAGTAGATTGCAAGTTCGCCCATGTGTTGCAGAAACTCTTCCTTGCCAGAATCGGATCTGCACTTATTTTCATACGAATTACACAACCAGCGTCTCTGCGTGCTAAATTGCTTAGATAGCTTAAAGCCACTTTGTGCTAGAGCAAAAGCTGTCAAGAAATCATTGGTTATCTTGCTTTTAGCTGACGCTTTCGTTTCAGAAGATAATAAGTCATCTACTGACTTAAGGTGACGATCAGAGTTAGAG
The DNA here is from genome assembly GCF_032705245.1 of Thermoleptolyngbya oregonensis NK1-22. GTDB lineage: Bacteria > Cyanobacteriota > Cyanobacteriia > Elainellales > Elainellaceae > Thermoleptolyngbya > Thermoleptolyngbya sichuanensis. Next base: position 2,422,002 of record NZ_CP053540.1, on the reverse strand, counting down.
TTTTGGAAACTAGCTCCTGAGGACTCAACGTAATTAACGACTAGTGGCTTGAAAGTTTCGTAAGCCGTGAGGGGCGTTCCTGTCGCGTTGAGAGACTGAAACATATCAAATGCTCTCACGTCTGATTCCGGCTTAATCACAGTAAAGCAACAGCGATTCAAGAGATAATCACAAACGGCAAATAAACGCACTAACTTACTTAGATGCCTGTCTTCATCGCTCAGAGAATTGGTGTTATCCTCAATCTGACGAATTCTATTGAGCAAAGCCTCTCTCGGATAGCTCCACAACTCAAGTTCTGTAATTTTGCCTGCATCAATTGCTTTGAGGACTTTTGGACCAGAAGGCAAGGAAGTTTTCTCACTTGACAGAAACTCACTCATTTTTTTAAGGTTTCTCTGAACCAAGCTTCTGCCCCTCACCGGAGGAAAGTTTGGAGCCTCATTAGTATTGATGGCTCGAATAAAGCTTGCCAAATAAGAGGACACTGGTGACTTGTAATTATCGTCGTTTCCATCTAAAGTCCATTGATCGACCGATGCCCTTATTATGACGGGTTTCCGTTGTGGACTCCCACGTTTTATATCAACAGAAAACAGATCTTTCAGATTTTCTAGATAAGTTTGGGCTGCTTCTTTTGCATCCTTGCTGCTATCTGTGTCTGAAAGGCGTTGTTGAAGTTCATAAATCTCTTTATAAAGTTGACATGATAGCAAGGCGATTGTAGACAGTCTTTGCTGTCCATCAATTACATTGTCAACTCGAGTTGGCAAAGCTCGCTGATCTAGGGGCTTTATATTCTTAATTGGCTCTTTCTCTGTAACAAGAATAATGGTTCCCATGAAGTGAATCTGCTGATCTGGGCTAGTTTGCCTACCCACATCAGCATTCTCATCAACAATATTTTCAAGCCCATTCAGAATGTCTTCTAAGAGTTGATCGATGTTTTCAGTATCCCAGCTATATTCCCTCTGGTACAAAGGAATGTAGTATCCCAAGCCTGCCTGTTGAAAGAAGCCTAGAATCGACGTACTGTTGCTCGTAAAGATTCGTGAGATATCAACAGTGCCTTGCATGTAACCGAGATCTCCGCTGATGAAGATAGCTAGTTTTTATAACGGTCACTTCAGGAAACCAAGACTGGAAACTAAAACTCACCTATGAAGTGACCTTAGATTAGTTTTCCCTTAAAGATGACACGCTAAACACGGCAGCGTGTCATCTTCCTGGTCTAACACCGTACTTAGCACCTCGGCAAGGGGCAGGTTGTCTTGCTTTGCCTGCTGACGCGCCATGGCCCGCTGATGGTCGGCGATGATTTGTTCCTTGCGGGCCAGCAGTTCTAGCAACGTTTCGCCCTGGGTCCAGGTGTAGGTGCGGCCGTCTTTGTGGCGCTGTTCATATTCCACTGCCTTGGCAAATAAATCCGGATGGTGTTCATATAACATCACCCATTCATATTTGCGCTGAAAAAAGCAAAAATAGCACCCCGACCGACTGCGCCAAGCGTAATATTTGGGCAGCCCAATGCCGCTTTCTTCGAGCAGCCGCAAAATATCTGCCTTCACCAAGCCGCGCTCTTTGAACGGATAGACGGGCTTGATATTGGGTTTGGTGGAAATGTAGCCATCGCGGTGTTCATCGGCGCGGATGCCAATATAGCTAATGGTGTTGTCTTCCCCGATAAAGTCTTCTAGGGGCTTGATTTTAAGTTGTTTTGTACACCATCGCATTTGGGGAGAAGGGAGAACCCCGCCATACACATCAAGCCAATGATCAAATCCTCGTTCTGCACTGAGGTAATGAATCGTAATCCCTAGCCGAGCTTTGATCCGTTCTAGATACTCATAGGTTTCATCGAGTTCTCGATGGGTATCGCAGAAAAAGTATTCCATCTGCGGAACCTCCCGGTGCAGCAGCACCGCCAGCGCCGTGCTGTCTTTGCCGCCCGATAGGCCCAGGATATGTCGCGTCGGTTTGGTCATGGGTGCATTATGGCTCATTCGGAAATTTCGCGGCGGTGAGAATCTGGTTTTAGCTGGGCTTGCCAGTGTTGGGGCTTGAGGATGAGGCGGTCGGCCGTGAGGGGGCCGTGGTGGAACGCAACTTGGTGGGTATTGGTCGCCAAATCTAGCTGATAAACCAACGCCAGGATATAGCAGTCTGCATGGCGCAGAGAAAAGATGCGCTCTCCTTCGCTCAGCCAAAACGTGGGGCTGGGGCCGGGGGTGGCTTTGACGTTGACATAGGCCACGGGCTGCGGCAGCGACCCCACCAAGATATTGAACCCGACAGTGTGAACGGGCTGCTGGCGGATGGGGACGTTGGGATAGCGCTGTCGCAGCAGATCGGTCACCAGTTGCAACGCGGCTTCTTCGTGTTGAAAATCGCAGGGAGCCTCGGCGGGCTTGGCATAGGCATCGCCCCAGCGGGCTAGCTCTGCCACCCGATAAAGCCGCAACAGTTCGGCATCTGGATAGCGCTGCTGGCGGGCGGCTCGGTCGATCCAGTCGGCAATTGCTTCTTCGCACAGGGCGATCGCCTCCTCCACCGCAGAGCGATCGCTGAGATCCACGTTGAGCCGAAAGGTCTGGGAAGGTTTGTCGTAAGTAAGAATTTCATACCTACCAACCAGTACCCGTTTAGGGTTGTCCATCAACACTCGATCCCAGTCTTCTATGCCCTGCTCATCATAGCCGCTAAGGGTGGTGGCCAGGTCACTGCGCGGGGCCCAGCCGTCGCGGGTTAGCAAGTGCAAAATGACCGCAGGCTGATAGATGGTCTGCATGGTCATGGTGTGGCGCAAAAAGTCGAGCAGTTCGGCAATGGGGCGCATGGCGCGGGGGTCGCGATAGAAGTTAGGGAAGGGGGGCTGTGGGCTGGCTCTTGGCCGAATCTAGAGACGGGCTGGGGTCCAACACGCGCTCGGTGAGCCGGGCCACCAGGGCCTGCTGGAGTTGGGGGTCTTGGCATTGCGCCAGAAGCTGGTCGATGAGGGGATCGAGTTGCTGCTGTTGTTGGGGGTCGATCCAGACCATTTGGTGAATTTCGGCTCCGTCGGGCCGGGTGACGGTGATGCGCCGTGCATCAAAGCCGCGATCGCCCCGAGCGGCAATGTCTTTTTGGAGGGCTTCGAGGTTTTTGAAGCGCCGGGCTAGGTCGCCTAGTCGCTGCTCAAAGGCTAGGCGATCGCCATCTCGCCACGACTCGGCTGGGCGATCGGCCACAATCATTAGCAGCGCCTCTAGCCAAGCTTTGGGATTAGGGGGGTCATTGGCCGCCGCCCGCACAAAACGATCGAGCAGGGGGTCGGCGCAAATGCCCAGCAGGTATTTGGCCCGAAACTGGAGGTCGGCTTGCAGGCGATCGCGCTCGCTCCGCAGCCCAAACGCATGGTGCAGCAGTTGTTCACAGTCTGCCAGCAGCACATCGTAGGCCGTGTGAATCTCGCGGAGAGCCTGCACGAGGGTATCGCGCAGCGTGCGGACAGTGGTGGGGTCGTCGGGCTGGTGGGGGGCGATCGGCGGCAGCCCACAGGCCTGGGGCAACTGGACAAACAACAGTTCGTCTGGCTCCTGGGTTTGCAGCAAGGTTTGTAAAACGGCCTGGGCCTCTTGACTCAGGCGCTTGGTTTGCAGCGTGTAGGGCGGCAGCTTGCGGACAAATTGCACCAGCGGTTTGACGACCGATAAAACGGTGACATTTCGCAGGTTCTTGGGCGCGGGGGTTGGGCCTGCTTTGAGAACAGACTCTAGCTCTCGAAAAACGTGCGATCGCAGCCCTGCGATGGCAATATATTTGACGGCAAACCGCGCCGGATCTTTGACCAATAGCTCGAAGTGTTCGCTGCCCAGCAGGGGAATAAACGTGCCGTCTTTATACAGACTAATGCGGTCTGTATCATGCAGCAGCACCGCCGCCAGCAGCACTGGAATGATGCCCCGTTTAACCCCGTAGGGCGGATGTTCGAGTTGATTGTAGATCTGCGCGATGCTTTGGGGCTGGTCGCTGGCGGCTTGGCAAAATTGGGCGATCGCATCCCACACTGCCGCCACGCCCGAATTGGCAGGCGGGGGATAAAAGCCCCATTCCCCCCCGTCCTGACGATGAATCCCCGTCGCCTCTAGCACTGAGCCATACATGGCGACCTCTGGCCCATAGCCGTCTAACCCCAGGCGGGGCTGGTCAGCATTCTTGAGCATTGCCTCGATCAGTTCGCGTCGTGCCTTTGCCCCCTGGGAGGTCAATTCACGGCGATTGATCAGTTCGTTATCTAGCACTGCACCTTTGTCGTAGGTGCGATCGCACAAATCTGAAAGCGCAGATTGAAAGCCCCGGTCAGACTCAATGGCAGTGAGTTGCCCATCAATCCAGCAGGTATTTTTTTGTGCTGACCAGTTGAATGCTAGAGCGACCGTTTCATTCAGTAATTGCTCTGCTTCGACAAGGCGCTGTCTAACCTCACGCTTTGCCACGCCATCTGTTTGCAATTCGGGGGCATCTTTCCAAATCTTCTTCAATGCCAAAAAATCTTCACTACGCATTCGTAGTAGTTCAAGATTGGCAACCGTAATCACAATCAGAGGCTTACCATCTGCTGTGTGGGGTGGAACGGATTCAAAAGATGCGGTATCTAACCAGTAAGCAATTAAGCCGTCACTTCCGGTCGTAGCGCAGGTCAACGCCTGGAGGTCAACCCGACTATCAACGTACCGCTGCTCAAAATAGCGGAGGTTGCCCGTTGTGGTGTAGTGGCGTTGAGCAACCAGCGGTTTTAAGGGATAGGTTGTGGTCAACAAATCCGCTAGGGGCTTGTAGGTTTGCTCGATTTGCGCTTGAATTGCGGCTTCAACGTCGAAATCTGAGCCTTGCCAGATTCGCAATTCATCCTGGGTTCGACTGCGGTGAGTAATTAATTTTTTCTGCTTCAGGTATTGGATCGTCTTTTGCCAATGCTTACGTCCCTTTTCATCTGTGGGAGAGTCGCACAATGCCAGCGCCACTAATTCAGGCGTTGCCCGAAACTTTCCGGTTGAGGTGACTAGGTTAAGAACCCCGATGGTTTTCAATACTTTAAGAACATCCTGGCTCTGGTCTTTGGCATCCTGAATCAGCCCTTGCACCTCAACCCAACGTTGTAAGTTGAGTCGAGATGCAAGCCCGGTGACTGCCTCAACAAAGTAGTCATAAAGCTGGTACAGCTTCAGGGTGGGGATGTGATCTCCCTGAATGACAGTGGATTTAAGAAACTGCGGTAAGGCGTAAGGCTCGTCGCTAGTGAGGAAGGTAAATAGAGAGCGATCGTTCTGGGCGTAACGCACACAGAGCATCGGTAGCACTAGAGCCGTCAGAGGGTGTAGGGGGTAAGCATCTGCTAACACCTTCGCCGAAATCTCGTATTCCGAGAGTACATCCTTCAACGCATCAAACCAGCGTTCGGCCTGGAGGTGAATGCTGGGTTGAATTTGACTGGAGCGAACGATCGCCTGCCCAATCAAGCGAGTCATCTGACTGGGCGATTCAGTGAGAACGATGTCTGTGAATCGTCCGTGAATCTTTGTCCATTCGCTTTGTTCGATGGTTGAGAGGCGATCGCTATACCCTGCAAACGACTGGTGGAGAATACCCACCAGATGAACCTGATAGTCTCCCTTAAGTTCTAGCTCGGCAATCTGTTGAAGCAGGTAAAGATCTTGAATGCCCTGATGATGAGCCGCATACTCCAGATTCTTGCCCAACTCATCAATAATGAGCAGCACATCCGTTTCAACCGTTTGCACTATTTCTCGGAGCAATTTCAGCACTTGTTGGTCGGTAACCTGGCAGTTGCCCTCCTCCGCCTGGAAGCGCCACTCATTCAGATCCATCCAGAAATCTGGCTTCCGCTTCTTCTTCCAAAAAAGCTCAAACCCACGCGATAAGGCACGAACAATCGTCCAGCTTAAAGGCTCCCGTTGAGCCGTTGCTACGGCTCGAAATAATCCCTGCTCAGGAACATTTGTAAGGGCTGACCTTTCGGGACTGTCAGCCGGGAAAGCGTGTTCGGCGATCGCCCAGGCTTCCTCCGCAATTCGACTGCCTTCAGGCGCGCACAACGCCGCCAAATAGTGAGCAAATGCCGACTTGCCTGTGCCATAGACTCCAGTTATTGTCCAGGCGCGGTGAGCATTCGGATCTCCAGTAGCAGATAGAATCCGCCGCAACGCTTCAGCAGATCGCTCAGTCGGAACGTAGCCCTGAACCGCATCAGGTTTATCTAAGTCTCTCTCTAAATTGACGGATCGGTAGTAGCGGCGGTGTAGCTCAAAATAGTTTGACAGGACATTCGGCTGAGTAATCATGTCGAAGCCCTTATTGGTCATCTCGCTCACCTTCCCGCTCGATAATACCTGTCTAAGATAGCTTCGGATAGTTCAAACGGCTCACCTTCAAAGGAAAATTGCAGCTTTCCGGCAGCATCCGAGAGCCGAATTTGATCCCATTGTCGGGCTACGAGTTCGATCGCGTCGCAGATGGCGCTCTCGGTCAACTTAAATACAAGTCCTGGACTGCCAAGGTCGTAGAGCAAATTGGCAATCGGAATCGTTTTAGCGGGGCTACCGGTTCGAGCAAGATGCTCTAAGCAAGCGTAAACCACAACTTCTGGGGGTAAGCTTGGCTTCTGCCCAACCCGAAACATATAGTGTCGAGAATCCCCTGCGGTGTGAATTAACCCCAGTTCTGTAAATGGGCAATCCAAGGAATCTTCGCTGACTTGAGCCTTACCACTGGGCTGCACAACATACATCCGCAAAATGCAACTCACATCCTTTCGGAGTGAAGATTCAGAAATACGGGGAGCGACCCGATCGCGATACTCACAAAGCTGGTAGAACAAATCTTCGGTCGTAAACTCGACCTGGCGAAAATAATTGAAGGCAAAATCCCAAGCGGTCGCCAAGTTAGGCGCTTCTAGCAATTTCCAATGCAGCAGCCAAAGGGAGGCAGGATCTTCTAGATAAGCGTCCCAGCCGTCCTGCCCCAAAAGCTGTTCACCAAATTCTGTCGGCTGGTCATCCTTCAGCAGCTTAAAGGCAGAACACCAGTACCGAATGGAGCGCACCATGTTCTTTCCCACGCCGAGCCGAACAGGAGCATCCTCCCTTAAGAAAATCTCTGAATCGACAGAGGCACGATCAAAACCCTTCTTCAACCAGCCAAAGCGGGGATGAAACGTTTCATGACGAGCAAAGACAAACAGCTTTGAAACATCACGACCCGCTAGTCCCTGGTTGACTGTAGTAGAACTAACAGACTCTGTTGCCATAATTTCACGCAGCGCCCATTCCCACTTGCCTACGCTTGTCTAACACTTGCCTAACACTGATGCTTAGGGGCACCTCGAAAAATAGGGTTGCTTAGAGGATGTTTGAAAAGTCCTACTGTTTATAACAAAGCGTGCAAGATTCCCCTAAAAAAGGGGGACTTTAAGGCAGTTTCCCCCCTTTTTTAGGGGGGCTAGGGGGGATCTCTGAGTGCTTAACATTACAGGCGATACCTTTTTAAACACCCTCTTAGGGTTGCTTGCTGAAAATAGCTTGATCTTGATTTGATATAGCGTGGCTAATTTTTGCAATATTTTTGCAATATAGTAATTCGAGATGCCCTTAGGCTTGCAGCAATTTTGGCAAATTCTGGCAGCCAAGCTGATGCTAGCACTTCCACAGCCCAGGCGCTGCCATAATTGGCAACAGAGGCATGAAAAATCGAGTGGAAGATCAGGAATGGAGCTAAGCGGATTCGAACCGCTGACCCTCTCAATGCCATTGAGATGCGCTACCAACTGCGCTATAGCCCCTTGTGCGTTTTCTATCATGCCTGACAAATGGCAACTTCGTCAACTAATCTTTGGATTTCAAGTGAGAGATTTGGCGTTTAATGGGGAATAGCTTTGTTGCTCGCCCTTTGGCACAGAACCTCACGCCCTATGATTGACCTGCCACCCGAACCTTCCGAAACGTCTCCAGCGTCGCCCGCTCCCGACCGCGCCCCCGCCGAGCCAGATGTAGAGGCGCTGATCCTGTCGCTGCGGCGCAAGCAGGGCACCTGGATGGACTGGGGCAAAGCCTGCTTGCAGTTGCAAAAGGCAGGGTATTCGCCGCAGCAAATTTTTGAGGCAACGGGGTTTGAACCTGTGCAGCAAAACCAGATTGTAGTAGCGGCGCAGGTGTATTTGTCGATGCTGAAGGTGGGCGTGTCGGACGCGGTGCGGGCCCGTTTTGAGCGGACGGGTAGCGATACGCTGTACGAGTTTCGGGTGCTGAGCCAGGGCGATCGCGCGGCGGTTGCAGAACTGGTAGTACAAAAAGGCGTGGACTCGGAAGGGGCACGGGATCTGGTGCGGGCGGTGAAGGAGTATTCGCGGCTGGCGGCCCCGCCAGAGAAGTTTCCCCAGGCACCGGGCGACGCGGTGGCCTATTTTTGCTGGAACCTGGCGCGGCAGCAGGCGGATCTGCAAGCGCGATCGCGCCTGATTGCCCAGGGGTTGAAATTCGCCAGCAGCGACAGTGCCCGCCAGCAGCTCGAGCATTTGCTGACGGATTTTGGCGTGGCTCGTGTGCAGCAGGCTCCCCGGCTGCCGTTTTATCGGCTGGAAACGGAGTCGGAGGTGCCGAGGGTAATTCCGGTGGCGGGTCGGCTGCCGCTGTCTCGCGCCCACCTCCAGGCGGTGCCGATTCTGCAAGAGGAGGAACCCTTTGGCATTGTCAAATTTTCGGGCACAGGGGCGTGGGTTCCAGTTCCCGGCTGGCAGGTAATTTTGGCGGCTGAAGACCCAGTGGCGCTGATTACCGACAGCGACCAGTTGCCCAATGCGCCGGAGGGCCCGTCGGAGCCGGTGTTAGTGATTCTTGACCGGGCGCAGCGCCAGTGGGACGAGTTCAGCTACTTTGTGGTAGATCAAGAGGGACAGTTGGATATTCAGTGGTTTGACGTGCCGCCTGCCAAGCCAATCCTGGGGCGAGTGGTGCTGATCATGCGGCCGAAGCGCGTGCTGGACGAAGACTTTAATAAAGAGCTGTGGCAACTGGAAGAATAGGGTTCGATCTGGGCGTGGAGCGCGGTCTTGAAGAGTCTGGCGATCGCCCGGCCAATCCGGCTGCCAAGCCGCTGAAGGCAACTGCGGCGGCGATTGACCCGGTGATCTGGAACGACTGGTATGTGGTGGCTCGGTCGGTGGATGTGCCCATTGGCGCAGTGGGGCGATCGCGCTTACTTGATACGGGCATCGTCCTCTGGCGCAGTGCAGACGGGGCGGTGCAGGCGTGGCGCGATCGCTGTCCCCATCGCAGCGTGCAGTTGTCAAAAGGGCGGGTGGCGGGCGATCGCCTCGTGTGTCCCTATCATGGGCTGGCGTTTGACCCCAGTGGGCGCTGCGTGTCGGTTCCGGCGCACCCCGGCTATACGCCGCCGCCCCAGTCCCACGCTGAAACCTACGCAGTGCAGGAGCGCTACGGGCTGGTCTATGTCTGCCTGGGTGTTCCGGAGCAGGAAATAGTGGACTTTCCCGAATGGCACGAACCGGGTTATCGCGGGCTGATCGCCGGGCCCTATACCATCCACACCAGCGGGCCGCGGGCAATCGAGAACTTTTTGGACGTGACCCACCTGCCGATTCTACACGCCGACATTCTGGGTTCTCCCCAGCGCCCCGAAATCGCCGACTATGAGGTACAGGTTACGCCCACGGGTATCACGGCTCGCAACCTGCGAATTTGGCAGCCCGACCCCTATGGCACAGGCAGCGGCAGCGAGGTGGTCTACGATTACCGCGTGGAGCGTCCGCTCACGGCGCACCTCCGCAAGCCCAATCCCAATGGCGAAAACTTGGCACTGCTGTATCACGTCACGCCTGTCAGCGAGACGGAGTGCGTCGGATGGATGGCAATGGCGCTGAACTTTGGGCAGGAGATTCCCGATGCAGAACTGATTGCCTTTCAGGATCGCATCGTGCAGCAAGACCTGGACAATCTGGAATCCCACGACCCGCCGCAACTGCCGCTGAATCCTGCGGTCGAGTTTCACCTGCCGGGCGATCGCACGTCGCTGGCCTATCGTAAGTGGCTCCGGCAGTTGGGGGTGCAGTACGGCGTAATGGGTTAGCGGAAAATGGGTTAGCGCAGAAAATGGTTTCGCGGAAGATCGACGCTTCACAAGCCGTCGCGCTTCCGACACGCCTCTAGCCCCTCGCGCCCACACTGGCAGAGTCGCGGATATGCTCCAGGGTCAGCGTGCCCACGGGGGAACCGTCTTCTAAAACCGTGAGCTTGGGTGCGCCTGTGCGAAGAATCAGCGACAGGGCATCGCGCAGGCTGTCTTCGCGGGCGATAGTGGGGTGTCCATTGTGTCCATTGAGGGCGTAGCCTTCGGGCAAGCGAGTCATGGCGGTAGACACGCGCAGCAGGCTGAGCTGGCGCACCATGTCGTCTGCGCCTACCAGGTTATGCACAAACTCGTTCGTGGGCTTGGTCAGGATATTGAACGGCGTGTCGTATTGCACGATCTGGCCGGCTTTCATGATCAAAATGCGATCGCCCAGCCGCAGCGCCTCTTCAACATCGTGTGAGACAAACAGAATCGTCTTTTTCAACTGCCGTTGCAGCCGCAAAATTTCGTCTTGCAGCGTGGCACGAGTAATCGCGTCGATCGCCCCAAAGGGTTCGTCCATCAGCATCACCTGCGGATCGCCCGCCAGCGCCCGCGCCAGCCCCACCCGCTGCTGCTGTCCGCCGGAGAGCTGGGCGGGATAGCGATCGCGATATTCCCCTGGCGGCAGCGCCACCAGATCCAGCAGTTCGTCGATCCGCGCCTGAATGCGGGGATTGGCCCAGCCCAGCAGCCGGGGCACAACAGCAATGTTCTGCGCTACAGTCATGTGGGGAAACAGCCCCGACTGCTGAATCACATAGCCAATCTGCTGGCGCAGCCGGGTTTTCGGCAGTTGGCGAATGTCCGTGTCGCCCAGATAAATGGTGCCTGCTGTCGGCTCATACAGCCGATTCACCATCTTTAGCAGGGTCGTCTTGCCGCAGCCGCTCGGCCCCAAGATGACGACCAGATTGCCCGACTCCACCTCGCAACTGACGTGATCCACCGCTGCCCGCGCCATGCTCGGAAAGCGGAGCAGCACATTGTCAAATCGGATAGCGCTCATGGAGTAGCCCCTAAATCAGCCCTTCGCTAGTCAGAAACTCACGGGCCACGTCGGCGGGTTCCTTCTGGTTGCCGCTGACTTCAAAGTTGAGGGTTTGCATCACATCGTCGGTGAGCTTGGGCGCAAGGGCATTCAGCGCGTCCGCAATTTGGGGATTGGCATCCAGCGCTTTTTGCCGAACCACCGGCGCAACCTGATAAGGCGGGAAAAGATTTTTGTCATCTTCCAGCAGCACCAAGTCAAACGCCGCGATTTCGCCATCGGTGCCAAAGGCAACGGCCACATCGGCTTCGCCATCCACCAGCCCTTTGTAGCGCAGACCCGGATCAACGGCTTTGTAGCCTTTTAGCTGGAAGTCGCCGTAGGCTTTTTTGATGCCGGGGAGACCGTCTTCACGCTGCTCAAACTCTGGCGGGCCGATAATCGTCAGTTCGCTGGCTCTAGCAACCATATCAGAAATGGTTTTAATGCCCAGTTCCTCAGACTTGGCGCGGGTCATGGCTAGCGCCTGGGTGTTGTTCATGGGCGACGGTTCCAGCCACACCAGGTCAAATTGCTCTTTATAGCCTTTAGAGACGGCTTCAAACACGGCCTGGCGATCGCTCTGGGCAGGCAATTTCAGCACCGTTAGCAGCCCCGTGCCCGTGTATTCGGGGTACAAGTCGATTTCGCCACTCATCAGCGCAGCTTGGGCCACGGGCGTTCCCCCCAAGTTCAGCTTGCGGTTCACCGTCAACCCTGCCTTTTCCAGCACCAGCGCATACATCTCGCCGATGATAAATGCTTCGGTGAAGTCCTTGGAGCCGACCGTGACCGTCCCCCCAGAGGTGGAGCCACTGGGGCCGCCACTGCCGCCCGCGCAGGACACCACGACAAAGGCGGAAAACAGCGCCACTAGGGGCAAAATCAGCAGTCGGCGCAGGGACTTGGAAACGTGCATATTGAAACCTTGCATAGTCCTAGATTTGGGCGCGATAGAGAAGGTGGAGTCAGGGTGCGGAAAGCCCGCTTAATCGGGGCTGCTGAACCTTCCTAAATTGTTCCGAATAACCGTTCTGATATCTGTTCTGACGATTGCACTAACGACTTGCAATAACGGCTTTCAACCTCTTGCAACCTCTTGCAACCTCTTTCAACCTTCAAAGATTGGAAGTCTAGAGGCCGATTTTGAGCCAAAGATCGCTCAGCGAAAAAGGTTAGGACTTACGCGCTTGCGATAAGCTCTCTGGATCTTGGACAATTTCTCGCGGGCTGCGCCCGCGAGAAATTGTCCAACTGCATAAGTTCTAAAGGTTTCACTCATCATAAAGGATTCAGCCCAAATCCAGGCGTTTGCCCAGCAAACTCAGCCCAAGGGAGCAAAAATTTCAGCGCGTCTCCTTCGCTGGGTTGATCGAGTCGTGCCTGAAGGTTCCATTCGCAGACTCCATTCCCGACAGGCTTGCCTACGGCAACCATCGCGGCCGTAGCCCTGCCACCGCCAATGGCTGGGGGGCGACCTTTTGGGGATTGCCCTCGTCGTCGAGCTGTAGGGGCAAGAACCAGAGGCGGCTGGTGGCGATCGCCCGTCCGTCGCTGCCCTGAGCAATGCCCTCCTCAGTGGTATCCGAGGCAGACACCACCTGATCAAACAGCAACCCCAATCCATCCGGGGCCAGCGCGATTTGGATATCCCGCTGGATGGGCAGCTTGAGCAAGTCAGTCCGAATCCCGGATTTTAGGTTAATGGCCACGAGATAGGGCTGTTCGACGTAAATATCCCCTGGCAGGCGGGTGGAAACCAGACAGTAGAGTAGCGAGTTTGTGGGATCAAACTGGGCGGTGAAAATAGAGCCGTCGGTGGTCAGCAGTTCCTTTTCTTGTCCTTGATTGGTGACCAAAAAGAGCGATCGCGTCGGGTTCTGCGGGTCGCGGTTAAAGCGCACCATCGCCGCCGCCGCGCCATCTTTGCTAAAGCTCAGCGCTAGGCCATACTTTGGCAAAAAGTCCAGCGGCTTGCCCTCTTCGGCTGCATCTTCCTCTGGCGTGAGCGACAGGATTGCCATGCCTTCGCCCTGGGCCATAGCTATCGTTTTGCCGTCGGGGGCAATCACAAAGTCGCCGCCCGGTTCAGTCGGCACGGGCTTGGCAGGCTCACCTGGCTCGATCACCCACAGCCCAAACTCGGCCGGATTTTGCCGATTGACCCGCTGCACGGCGATGCGCTGCCCGTCGGGCGACAGGTCAAATTTCAAATTCTGGTACTCATTGTCGCCCAGCACCAGTTGCACGATGCCCGCGGGCTGGGGGGCACGATCGCTCCTCACTCGTTCTCCCGCTTTGATTTGGCTAATGGTAGGGGCAGGCGCTTCCGGCAGCAGCCCCGTGGTGACCGTGTAGAGAAACGGGCTAATATCGTCGGCGCGATGTTTGCGATCGACGGCTGAGAACAGGATGCGATCGCCCTCTGGATACGGCTCGTAGTCGAAAATACCCAAATCCGCCGGGGTGAGAATGGTCTTTTCGTCGCGGGTTAGGTTTTGTAGCACCAGCCGCCCCGCCTCGTCGCCCTCCGCACCCAGATACACAAAAGCGCGATCGCGCGTTTTGAAGCTGCTTTCAAAGGGTTGCAGCAGGTTGGTATCGGTGGACTGATTGAAGCGATCGCGGGCCCCCTGAAGCCGCACCTGATACTCGGTTCCGTAGGGCGCTGGGGTATCGAGCGTGTAGGCCATGCGCCGCCCCGCCCAGCTGATCCTGCCCGACAGCGGCGGCTCAATTCGCAGATTTTGCTCCACGCTCTGGCGATCCATCGGACGGCTAAAGGTCATCAAAAACGCCCGATCTTCCGCGCCCACCTGCCGCCCGTCCCAACTGAAATCGCGTACCCGTGGCGAAGCATGGTCGCCCCCCGCCAGCAGCAGCCCCGTCAACACCAGCAGCACCGCCATCATCAGCCAAGCCACTCGGTCGAGCGGCTGAAGCCAGCCAGAGGAACCAGTAGGGGGGGCAATGCGGCGAGCCATACGCAAATGCAGAAGCAGAGCAAATCGACATTGCTTACCTTAGCAAATGGCAGGGACAGGGATCAGGAGAGCGCAACGAGGCGAGGCGATGCTGTCGTGTTCGATTGGCTAGCAGAGGGAGCTAGTTCAGCCTGATGAGATGAGCGTAAAACGAGGTAAATCAAGGGCTTTAGGGCATCATAGAAGATCAAGTGTCTTGAGCAGTATCCTGATCAGCATCTTGATTCCTGGGTTTGCCCATCGCATTTCCTTTTCCAATTGCACCAACCCCCACCAAAACTCAGCCGATGTTTCAGAAGGCTGGCTGGAAGCGCCCCAACTCGTCGGGTTTGTGGTTCCCGGCTTCCTGACGAGTTTCTGCAAATAGCGCATGGTGCTTCTGAATTTGTGTCCCCTGCTCCTCTGATTCCCAAACTTTTCCGATGCTTCCTGCGGCGCGACTGTATCAATTGATTCTGGCTGGAACGGGTGCGGGACTGGCGATCGCCCTCCTGCTGTCTGGCCAGACTCGTCCCTCTGGGCTGGCGATCGCGCTGGGGCTGACGCTGCTCTACGACGGGGTGGTGCTGGGGCTGGGCGTGGTGGATGCCCAACGGGGGCGATCGCGGCGGGTGTCCGTGGCGCGGCGGCCGTTAGACAAGCTCTCGATTGGGCGCGAAAATCCGGTGCATTTGACCGTGACCGCGGGCAACGCACCTGCATTACTCAAACTGCGAGACGACTACCCGGCCAACTTTGGCAGGCCGCAAGCGGAAGAACCCCTGGCGTTTCGCGAAGCAATCCAATGTGAAATCGCTCCCCAGGAAACGCGGGAAATCACCTACACTGTTTTCCCAAAGCAGCGCGGAGTCTATGCTTGGGGAGATCTCTATCTGCGACAGCTTGGGCCCTGGGGGCTGGCATGGCACGACTGGCGCATTCCCCAGGCGGCTTCCGTGGCGGTCTATCCCGACCTGATGGGTCTGCGGGAACTGTCGCTGCGGCTGACGCTGCAAACCAGCGGCAACATCCGCAGGGCGCGGCGCATGGGCATGGGCACGGAGTTTACGGAACTGCGGGACTACAGCACCGGGGACGACCTGCGATTTGTGGACTGGAAGGCGACGGCCCGCAAAAGTCGGCTGCTGATGCGGGTGTTGGAACCAGAGCAGGAGCAAACCCTGGTGATTTTGCTGGATCGGGGGCGATTGATGACGGCGCAGGTGGCGGGGCTGGCGCGGTTTGACTGGGCGCTGAATGCGGCGCTGGCGCTGGCGCTGGCGGGGCTGCATCGGGGCGATCGCGTCGGGGTTGGGGTCTTCGATCGACAAATGCACGCCTGGATTCCGCCAGAGCGCGGCGCACACCAGTTACCAAAACTGCTGGCTCAGCTCACGCCCATCGAGCCTGTATTCCAGGAGCCAGACTATCTCAACGCCGTGACCACCGTCGCCCAGCGCCAGACCCGCCGCGCCTTGGTGGTGCTGCTGACCGATATCATCGACCAGACTGCTTCGGCAGAACTCTTCGGCGCGATGGCTCAGCTTGCACCCCGCTATCTGCCGTTTTGCGTGGCCCTGCGCGATCGCCGCGTAGACGACCGAGCAAACCACCCCGCCGAAGACGTGCAGACGGCCTATAGTCGCGCTGTTGCCCTCGATCTCTTGGCTCAGCGGCAGCTTGCCCTGGCCAAGCTAAAGCAGCGCGGCGTGCTAATCCTGGACGCACCTGCTGATCGGATCAGCACGCAACTGGTCGATCGCTATCTCCAACTCAAAGCCCGAAATCTCCTATAGTCGGGTATGGTCGGGCTGATAGTCGGGACTATGCTGATAGTCGGGACTATACTGATTCTGGATTTTGGATTTGCGATTTTGGACTGCCAGTCGAGCGTCTGTGGGGCTTCCAGTCACTTCACTCGTTACTTCTCCAATCGCACTGCATACCATTGCAAGAACTGCCCCGGCCCGATGTCTAATTCGCAGGCAGTGTCGAGCAAGTGACGCGCTTGCGCTGCCAACGTGGGAATGTCTTGCAGTTCGCGAGGCAGGCTATCCTGCATGGTTTCTAGCACCGATGCCAGCTTCTGCAACAGTTCCTCGGCGGTGAGGAATTGTTCTGGCTGGTTGGTTTCCAGCACGACAAACGCATCCTCACGAAACATGATCGGGTCGGGCATAAGGGGAGATGGGTTTTAGTCTTCCGCAAAGACGTACTTATACAGATCAGCAGGACTTGGCTCAGGGCTTTCCAGCGCAAACTGCACTGCGTCTTCCACCGTTGCCTGAATCTTGCGGTCGATCGCCTTCAGTTCCTCATCTGTCGCCAGGTTTTGCTCGATCAGATGGGCGGCGAGGCGCTTGATCGGGTCACGGGCAAACCAGAACTCTTTCTCTGCCTTAGAGCGCAGTTCGTCGGGGTCAGCCAGGGAGTGCCCCCGGAAGCGGTAGGTGAGCGCTTCGATCAGGGTGGGGCCTTCGCCTGCGCGGGCCCGGGCCACGGCTTCTTGGGCCACGGCTCGCACCGCCAGCACGTCCATCCCGTCCACTTCTACGCCCACCATGTCAAACACGCTGGCTTTTTTGTAAATTTCTGGCTGCGACGTAGCGCGGTCGTGGGCCATGCCGATCGCCCACTTGTTGTTTTCCACCACAAACAGGATTGGTAGCTTCCACAGCGCCGCCATGTTCAGGCATTCAAAAAACTGACCATTGTTGCTTGCGCCGTCGCCAAAGAAGCAGGCCGTCACCTGATCTGCGGATTCGTCTCCCAGCGCTTCGCGGCGATATTTGGTCTGAAACGCCGCGCCCGTTGCCACAGGAATGCCCTCCGCCACGAACGCATAGCCACCGAGCAGGTTATGTTCTGCCGAAAACAGGTGCATCGAGCCGCCGCGCCCCTTGCTGCATCCCGTCGCTTTGCCAAACAGCTCTGCCATCACCTCGCGGGCGGGCACGCCTGCACTAAGCGCATGGACGTGGTCGCGGTAGGTGCTGCACACATAGTCATCGCTCCGCATGGCCTTGATCACCCCGGACGACACCGCTTCTTGCCCGTTGTAGAGATGAACGAAGCCAAACATCTTGCCCCGGTAATACATCTCGGCGCACTTGTCTTCAAAGGTGCGTCCCAGCACCATGTCTTCGTAGACCACCAGCCCATCTTCCCGGCTGATCTGGGAAGGGCTAGCGGAAAAGGCGGGCAATACACGTTCCTGAACCATGAGACTGTCCTATGGGGTTGAGAAGGATGTGGCGAGGGCGATCGCCCCTACAGAAAAACTTGGCAAACCCAAACTGGCACGTACAAGCCAGCGGGCTTCTGGGAAAAGCAGCTATGGCTATTAAAATACCTGAGCGACCTATTCGCCAAATGCCACTGCCAAATGCCGCTGCCAGAAACCAGCGCCAGAAACCCAAGGGCCATCAACTTGCCAAATGGCTTGGCTCTCCGCCAATGGCTTGACCAGCCCAGTAACAAATCGTAACAGGAATTGGGTTGCCTACACTAAACTGGATGCTGGTTTTGTTTGCACCGGAGGTTCGCATTGTTGGATACAGCGGAATATTCCGGATACAGCGAAATATAGTGTCGCGAACCTTAACCTTTTCCTTCACTGACAAATGCAGGGGTTTACGTGAAACTATAGGGACTGGAAACTATAGGGACTGGCACTGGATCGGGTGCATCGGTGTATCAGGGTGCATGGGCCGTCAATGAAGTTTGTACAGAAGTTTGCACAAAATTCGCACAATGCTAAAAACCTGTGGCATTTTTCTAGGTTTTTTGTATGCTGATGAGTAAATTTTGTCTCAGGGGTTCCTCTCTCAATGCGCCTTGCAAGGAGAAGATGGCTGGGATAGGTGAAGTTGACGTAGCATGAATTGGCGTAGCTTACCGGAAGACGATAGGTGAGTCTTTGATTGATATCTTGCGTTTCAATCCTCAGTTCAATTCATTGAACTTGGAAACCGCCTCTGGAAGCTGCTTTGAAAGTCTGGACCTGTCACATACTAGAACCTATTAGAACTCGGTCTGGCTAGTCTTCGCATTTGGTTCTGAGGTCTTATGTAGGGCTGCGTGATGCCGCCTGCTGGCATGGGTCGATTTAGATAATGTCTTGATAACGTTGAGTTTTGGGGAAGTGGGCCGTGAGAATTCCGCTTGATTATTACCGCATTTTGGGGCTACCTATTCAGGCAACGGCTGACCAGCTTCAGCAGGCCCACCGCGATCGCACGCAGCAGCTTCCCCGACGCGAATATTCTGAAGCGGCGATCGCCTCTCGCAAGCAGCTCTTAGACGAGGCCTACGCCGCCCTGTCGAACCCGGAGCAGCGCCGCACCTACGATGCCACCTTCCTCGCCAGCAGCTACGACCCAACGAGCGATCGCTTTGCTGGGGCAGAATCGGGGGCGATCGCCCTGGAAACCGAGGCAGACCCCTACGCCCCCAGCATCGACATCGACGATAGCCAGTTGGTCGGGGCGCTGCTGATCTTGCTGGAGTTGGGAGAGTACGAACTGGTGCTGAAGCTGGGGCATCCCTACCTATCCAATAGCGCCTTCAGCGGCAGCGCGGGCCGCAGCGCCCAGGCCGATATTGCCCGGTCAGATGTCGTGCTGACACTTGCCTTCGCCTACCTGGAACTGGGCCGCGAACAGTGGCAGCAGGGACAGTACGAAAGCGCTGCCGAATCTCTAGAAGCAGGACAAGAACTGCTGTTGCGGGAGGGCATGTTTGCCGGAGTGCGCGGCGAAATGCAGTCCGACCTCTACAAGCTACGCCCCTACCGCATTCTGGAACTGCTGGCGCTGCCCGAAGCCCACGAGATTGAGCGGGGCCAGGGCATGAACCTGCTGCGCGATATGCTGCAAGATCGCGGCGGCATCGACGGCACCGGCGACGACCGCTCTGGGCTGAATGTGGAAGATTTTCTGCGGTTTATGCAGCAACTCCGGGGCTACCTCACCGCCGCCGAGCAGCACGCCCTGTTTGAGGTCGAAGCCCGTCGCCCGTCGGCTGTGGCGACCTACCTGGCAGTGTATGCCCTACTGGCCCGCGGCTTTGCCTATCGCCAGCCCGCCCTGATTCGTCGCGCCAAGCAAATGCTGATGCGTCTGGGCACGCGCCAGGATGTGTATCTGGAGCAGGCAGTGTGCGCCCTGCTGCTGGGGCAAACCGAAGAAGCCACCCGCGCCCTAGAACGCAGCCAGGAGCATGATTCCCTGACCTTCATTCGCGAACATTCCCAAGGCTCACCCGACCTGCTGCCGGGGCTGTGCCTCTATGGCGAACGCTGGCTGCAAAACGAGGTGTTCCCCCATTTCCGCGACTTGGCCCAGCAGCGAGCATCCCTGAAGGATTATTTTGCCGACGATCAGGTGCAGGCGTATCTAGAAGAACTGCCCAGCGAACCGGACACAGCTCAGTGGGAGTCGGCTCCGGCTCCAGTGGGCAGCACAACTACGCCCTTTGCCCGTCGGGCGACTGCGCCCCAAAGCCGCTATGACCAGGCCGGCACGGCAGGTAATGGACTCGGCATGGGTGGCACGGCGACGCTAGAGCCTGCGGCCGCCGCCTACACTGCCACAAACGGCACTTCAGCCGTTCCGACGGCCGAGCGCGTGTCCCAGATGTCTCCTTCGGGACGGCTGACCACGGGGGACGGCGGCGGGCGATCGCCCCGGACTTCCTTCAGCGACAGCAGCCGCCGCACCACCACCTCGCTGCCCAGCAGTTCCGGCGGCGGGGGCATTACGCTGCGGCTGGATCGGCTAATGCTGCTGCTGGCGCTGGGCGTGCTGAGCTTGGGACTCCTGTGGCTCTTGTTTAGCTGGGTGGCCCGTTCGTTCAACAGCGGCCCGGTGCTGGAAGGCGAGCAGCTCAGCATCAGCCTTGCAGAACCCGTCGTTCCAATTCCCGAAGAAACAGAGCCGTCGCCCTCCCCTGCTGACTCTAGCGCCCCCCTCACGGCTGAGTCTGGGAAGACACTAGTCGAAACTTGGCTGCGGGCGAAATCTGCCGCAATGGGCAGCAGCTACGACACCAGCCAGCTTGGTCAAATCCTGGCAGATCCCATGCTGTCGCAGTGGCGCAGCAACTCCGAGGCGGCGCGACTGGCGGGCGAAACCTTGACCTATACCCACCAGGTTCAGCAGGTCAACGTGCTGCCCCCGACCGCTTCTAGCAGCACCGACGAAGCCCAGATTGATGCAGTGGTGGTGGAAAACGGCGATACGCTAAATGTCCGCTATTACCTGACGCGCCAAGGGGGACAGTGGCGGATTCGCAGCAATGAAATTTTGCCTGATGGGCCGCTAGAGAGCATGACCACCAATGAACCCTCTGACCCGGCCAGCAACCCTGCTGCGTTGCCCATGACTTCTCCAGGCTTGCAGCCCGCGCCCTCCCCTGCGTTGCCCCAAAGCCCTGGCCCTAGTCCACTCCCCGAAGGCTCCTTGCCTGCGCCGGGCAGCGCGGTTCCCGGTGCGCCCAATGCTGCTCCTGCGGGGAGTGGGGCTTCTGGCAGAATCGATCCGGCAGATGCCAGTAATTAGGGTTCGTAAGGCGTTTCGGTCAGGCATTTCGGTGAGGCCTTGCGATGAGGCATTTCAGTGAGGCATTGAGATGCACTCAAGTCATAATCTGGCTCATAATCTGGCTAATGACCGGGGTATAAGGGCGGACTGGCTTGGCGAATGGCGGCTGTTCCCGTAAAGTACCCAGTAGTCGAAGGCGCTGATTGCTGACACTCTGGTGCTGGAAATGTCTGATACGCTGCTCCATGCCTATGGGCCGCTGATCTTTTGGACGGGGCTAGGGCTGCTGTCCTGTTCGCTCTTGCCCGATTCGCTGCCGCGCGTGCTAGGGCGCGGTCTGTATTGGGTGGGCGTGCCGATACAAATCTTTACGCTGGCTCGGCAGACGGATTTCTCGTCGCAGGTAGGGCTGGCTCCGCTGGTGGTCATGCTGGCCCTGGTAGGTGGGCTGGGTGTTGCTTGGGGAACGCTGCAAGGGCTTCGCTGGCTTGAGCTAGGGCGATCGCCCTGGAACCCCCTCGCCGCAAATCCGCCAAAGATCATGACCAGCGTTTCCAATTCCTCCGCAAGTGTAGACCCGCTAACGTCCACTCCAGTGCTGGATGAGCCAGTCTTGGCACGCCCGGTCGAGTCCGGCTGGGCAGAGCCGGCCCGGCGCGGCAGTTTCCTCATCTCTGCGGTGTTAGGCAACACGGGCTTTGTGGGGCTGGCGATCGCCCCCAGTCTGATTTCCGAGCCTTACCTGGGCTGGCTAGTGTTCTACAGCGTTACGCAGAATGTAGTTGGAACCTACGGACTGGGCGTATGGCTGGCGAGCATCTATGGGCGATCGCACGGCGGCAAAGCCTGGTGGGTTCACCTGCGCGACGTGCTGACGGTGCCCTCGCTGTGGGCCTTTGGGCTGGGAATGCTGACGCGGGCGATCGCCCTGCCGGATGGAGTCGATGCAGGGCTGCGGGGGGCGCTGTGGTGGGTGATTATTCCTGCTGCGCTGCTGCTGATGGGGCTGCGGCTGCGGCAAATCCACGGCTGGCGTAGCCTCAAGGGGGCGATCGCCCCAGCATTGCTCAAGGTGATGGTGCTGCCCGTTGGGGTGGCCGGACTAGCCACGCTGCTGGGCCTGTCTGCCGAGCCAAGACTAGCACTGGTGCTGATGTCGGGAATGCCGACAGCCTTTGCCGGACTCATTCTGGCTGAGGAATACGACCTCGACCGTGAGCTAATCGCCAGCAGCATTGTCCTCACAACGGCCATGCTGCTGTTTACCATTCCGGTATGGCTGCTACTTAGATAACCCAGATAGCGATAACCCAGATAGCGATAACCCAAAAGCCAGCCTGGGTTCGGCAGCCCAGCACCCAGCGCTAGAAGGATCTCGGCAGCAGCGATGGAGCTTCCACAGCCGCCGCCGCCACAGGCTCCAGTTCTGACCGGGGGGCTTCGTCTACAAACATCTCAACCAGCAGGGCAATGGGCTGAGGTTCTGGAAGAACGAGCGGCGGGCAATGAATCACCTGCTCGACATCCGCCACCGCAGCGGCGATCGCCACTGGCAAAAACTGCGGCTGCGCCATCGGGCAAGCGCCCCAAGCGCCCTGCACGGGAACCCCCAAGAGTTGGCAATGTCCGCCGCGTCGCCCCTCAATGTGGTAATGGGCACAACGACGGCAGGAAGAAATGCTGTGATGTAAATCATCCATTTCGAGAGGAGCGGTAAAGGAGAGGCAAAGACCGGATCTTCTCTACTATTCTGAGTCAACAAATTTGGTCAAAAATCATCAGAAAAACGTTGCTTTGTAGAGCAGGCAACCCTTTCAGCGATCCCAAATAAAAAGTAAGTATTTAGATTGTTTTTAGCTTCAGATTCTGAGAGATCTCTAAATTTAGAATTCCCCTGATTCAAGCAAGCACACCAATAAACCCCGTAGTTTTGCTTAAAACTGAGCGGGGATCACGAGGAAATGAGATGTGTATGAGACAAAAATGATTCTTCTTGGATGTCTTTAAGAATTGAAAATAATAGTTTTAGAACTGTAAGCAAAAGCAAAGATGAGAGACTTTTGAGGCGTGAGCAGCGGGCTAATAGAACGGCTTCCCGCTGTAGAACCACAAGAAAATCATCGATGGGCGATCGCCACAAAGCAGTCTTGAAAGCATCGACGCAACCAGCCCAAAACTGCAATCCGCAGGCTGACTTGACTGGCTGAACTAAACCTGTATTTCAGCGCACACCTGTCCGTTTAACGTATACCTGCCCGTTTAAAAAACTAGCAGCCCTCCGCAAAGACCGTTATGGTGAAATTACTGTGAAATGAGCGTGAAATTACGGTGTTACCATTGCCGGTCTACCACTGCTTGACCGCACACAGCCCACAGCAAGACCAGCGCTCAAGTTCTCCCTGGGGGGTGGGGCACTGACAGCGGGGACAGAGCGGCATCTGAGCCGTGCGCGATCGCATCTGGTTGGCCCAGGCGCGAAAGGCCGATTCGGGGTCTGTGGGTTGAGCAGCCGCGCCGTGGTGAGGGCGATCGCCCGCCGTCCTGTCCAGTCGGCTGGGGTGTTCCCGCCAGACTCGCGCGGATTCGGTTTGCAACTCGGCCGGGCTATGGAGCGATCGCCGATGCCACCAGGTCGTAGAAAAGCGGATATCGGTAATGCGGTAGGGCAGTCGAGCATTCAGCTTTTCCAAAATGTGGAGCCGCTCAAACATCAGCGTTTGCACCCAGGGGGAGCTAGCCACGCCCACCTGAAGCACCCCCGCTTGTAGGGCCCACGGGCGAGTCTGGGCTGCCACCGCCGGGCCGACCAGTTCTGGCCAGACCGTGAGAACCTGCTGGATCTGTCGGTGCGATCGCCAAGAGGACTGCTGATCGAGGGCACCTAAAACACGCTGAAGAGATTGAAACGTCATGAGCGGCAAGATTTGTGAATTGCGAATGCAACAAGGGATAATTCTTTAATTACAATTCCCGATAGCTGTTTTGACCGAGAATTACATACAGCCTGGGTGTATCCTGCTTTGGCGCGTGATTAAGATTAACTCAACCTCTACGTGGCGAGTGGACGCTGTGTTTGCTTGGCTTTTTGCACAAAGCCTTATATCAAGCAGGAGATCCTTCGCTAGAATTTCTTTGGTCGTCCGCTATCGGTGGCTCCTTGGTTGAGTCGAAGGTTTAGTCGAAAGACTTGCTCCAGAATCGTCAAATCCCTCGCAACCATCTAACAAATCTCTCGCAACCATCTAAATAGTATTTAACGTAATAGTATCTAATGTATTCAATTTGAATCGAGCAGTGCTGACCTAAACGGGATTAGAAACAGTACTGGAGCCGTCAACGTTTCATCAAGTTTCATCAAACAGCGTTCAATATAAATCGCTACTTAAATTTAGCCTTGGCAGGAGTTCTGCGATGCGTCGCTCACCCGCTACCCCGTCCCAATCTAGCTCCTCTACGCCGCTGCACCCGGCGCTGCAAGCCATTTTTGAAAATCTGGATTTGCGGCTAGAAGATGAGTTGGCCCGCTATCGTCGTCAGCAAGGTCGGCGGGGCGTTGCACCTGCGCTTCAGGACAATCGACGAGCAGACAGCCTGACTGCTCAGGCTGAAGCGCGATCGCTCCCAGCAAGATGGAACGAGTCATCTAGGGGTGCTGCTGAGTCTCGTCCCTACCTCCAGCTTGCACCAGACGCAGTCAGGAATACCGATTCGCATAGCCCATTGCCAGATCTGGGGTATGCCCCTGAGCCACAAGTTCGCCCAGAACTGCTGCTGGGTGGGGCGATCGCCCCCCAAATGGCTCCTCCTGCTGCGGATTATGGTGCAGTTCCGCTGCATCCTCCGCATGACCACGACCTCTACCCCACCGCCGAACCAGCGGCCGAGCCAGACGATTATCTGGAATCCTCTGAATATCTGCTGCGGAACCTGGCGGAAGACGAGCGCGACTTGCGGGCCAGCCAGCAAGAGCCAGGAATGCTGCAAAGCTTGCTCACGCCACTGGGGATCGGGTCGATGATTTTGCTGCTACTGTCGAGCCTTAGCTTTGGCTATCTGGTGATGAACCCGGCTGGATTGAGCGTCATTGGTCTGGGCGAAGCGGCTCGCAGAACAGCAGACGGCTCTACGCCAGGGGCAAATGCGGGCGCAGACGGCTCCTTGGCGGCGGATGCGGGGGCTGGGAACAGCGGCATTTCTCCCGATTTGTCTGCTCAAGAGTTCCCTGAGGTGAATCTGGATACCCTAAGTACGCTTCCCAGCGGGCGCACTGCCATTCTGGAACCCTCGGCTGAGGCTGATTCATCTGATTCATCGTCCGAGCCGCCCGTTCTGTCGGGTTCACCGCTCCCCGAAGAGGCTCCCTCTGTCCCAACCGAAGCTTCCACAACCGAGCCTGTTGCACCGGCCCAACCTGCTGCTAGAAGCGCACCTTCTAGCCCAACCCCGCCTCACCCCGCCAGCCGCACCAGCGCCCCGGCCCGTTCTCAGCCTGCCGCCAGTTCCCGCAGCGAGAGCCGTCCTGCTGCCACTGCTGCCGCACCAGCGCCCCGTGCTAGCGCCTCCAGCGCCGCCAGCCGAGCAGCCGAGCCAGCCCCGCGTCCTGCGCCCAGTGCTGAGCCTGCTGCACCTCAGGACGTGGCCACTGCGCCCCGCCAGCCTGCGATCGCCCCTAGTCCTGCGGCTCCCTCCTCAAATCGCTACTATGTAGTGGTGGACTTCAGCGGCGATCGCAGCCTAGAGCAAGCCCGCGAAGTGGTGGGCGATGCCTGGGTTCGCAACTTCGACAACGGGGCAAAAATCCAGCTTGGCGTATTTGGCGATGCCGCTAGCGCCCGCGACCTAGCCGCCTCGCTCCAGCAGCAGGGACTCCCCGCTCAGGTCTACCAGCCCTAAGCCTTCCAGCCCTAAGCCTTCCAGCCCTAATCTGATTGCGTCTCATCCAAATCCCCACACGGCATGGTCAAGCCTGATCTGCGATCGCGCCTCTTCCTCTCTCACTTTGCCGTGATGCTGGTGGGTTTGGTGACGCTGACGGTGATTGGCAAGGTGTCGTCACCCCGCTTTTTTGTAGTTTATCTCCAGCACATCGAAGGGCGCGTCATCAGCATTCGCACCCTGCGAACCGAGCTAGTGCGCGGCTTCGAGTTTGCCTGGAGCCGGGGCGCACTCTGGTCAATGGCGTTGGGAGCCAGTGCCGCCGGAGCGCTCAGCTATCTGGTGGCCAAGCGGATTGTGCAGCCGCTAATCCAGATGGAAGAGATTACGCAGAAATTTGCCGCCGGAGAACTCGACAAGCGGGTTCCCGCCAGCGAAATCCCAGAACTCAACCAGCTTGCTGCCAGCTTTAACCGAATGGCGGCTGACCTCCAGGGGGTCGAGCAGCGCCGCCGCGACCTAGTGACCGACCTGACCCATGAACTGCGAACGCCACTGACGGTGCTGGAGGGCTATCTGGAAGGGCTGGCAGACGGAACCATCGCCCCGACTCCAGAGGTTTATGAACTGCTGGGCAAAGAAACGGTCCGAATGCGCCGCCTGGTCAATGATTTGCAAGAACTGTCCAAGATTGAAACAGGCTACTTGCCCATCGACGCGCAGCAGATGGATCTGTATCCGCTGCTGACTTCGGTCGTGCAGCGCTTTTCTGACCAGCTTTTGACCGGCGACGGCCCGCTGATCAGCCTGGAATATCCGCCGGAAACGCCACTGGTGTTGGCCGATGCTGGCCGGGTCGAGCAGATTCTCGTCAACCTGCTGAGCAACGCGCTACGCTACACGCCCGTCGGCAAAATTACGCTCCAGGTCTGGCATACCGAAACCCACGCCTGGATTGCCGTGAGCGATACAGGACAGGGCATCGCGCCCGAAGACCTGCCCCACGTCTTTGAGCGGTTTTGGCGGGCCGATCGCTCCCGCAATCGCCACTCTGGAGGCACGGGACTGGGGCTGGCCATTTCCCAGCGGCTGGTGCAGCTTCAGGGGGGCGAGATCGAGGTGGAAAGCGAAGTGGGCAAGGGCAGCACGTTCCGATTTTCGCTCCCGCTTGCCTGAGCCGAGTCCTAAACTGAGTCGGGCTGGAAAATCCCCAATCCAAAAATCACCATCAGCCCCAATCCCGCACCAGCTCGCCGCTACTGAGCTTGTCCCAGATTAGGGTTTGCACCATTTCCATCTCTTCTGGACTCACAATGTGGTCATGATTGATGATCTGCTGAATTCGGTCTTGTTCGTCTGCGGTTAGCACGCCATCGGCGATCGCCCCTTCAATCACGGCCTTGAGGTGATCCAGGTTTGCCAAATCTTCGCGGGTCAGCGGTTTTGCGTTCGGACGCTCGACTTTCATCAGAACTTACCTCGTGAGGATGCAGAGTGTAGCTTTACCCTATCGGTGGGATCAGAGCCGCCCCAAATTTCACCAAATCTTTTAATAACCTCAGAACTGACGCAGTGGCGATCAGCTTTCTGGATTTTGGGCGATTTCTTGCGATCGCCGTCGCCAAAAATCGAGCAACTGCGTCAGGCCTCAACCGCTCGCTGTGGGAACGAAGGCTCACAGTTCGGCAAGGGTGCGATCGCCCCAAGGCCGGGTGCAATTTGCTCTAGCCTTCACTGCCACAAACCTGCCGGATGTCGAAGCGGGCAGGAGTAGAGTATTATCAGCCTTGGAACGTCACGTTTTTAAGATTGGCTTTAGATTTTGCCAGCGGGCGTTTTTAATGCGCTCGAATGCTTCGGCAGAGCATGTTCCAGGCATGGGGCGATCGCCCTCTGGCAACATAGCATTCAGGAAGCGCAGTCTTACGTCTTACAAAGAGAAGAAAGCGCCGTTTGTTTACAGCCTGCGGATGTGTCATGGAAGAACCGGTTATCAGCTTTGATCAGGTCTACAAGTCCTACCCGATGTATCACCACATCCGGGGGGTCAAAAACCTGATGTTTAACTTTCCCCACAACCTGAAGGCTCTCCGCAGGCAGCAGTTTGAAGCGCTGAACAACATTAGCTTTGAGGTCTATCGCGGCGAAAAGTTTGGCATTGTAGGCTATAACGGCGCAGGGAAAAGTACCACCCTGGGGCTGATTGCGGGCGTGCTGAAGCCCAGCAGCGGGCGCGTGGTGGTGCGCGGGCGCATTTCGCCGCTGCTGGCGCTGGGCACGGGCTTTCATCCAGAGCTAACGGGCCGCGAAAATATCTTGCTCAATGGCGTGCTGCTGGGGCTGACCCGCCGCGAGGTGAAGGCAAGACTAGAGGAAATTATCGAGTTTTCAGAACTGGGCGAATTTATTGAACGGCCAATTCGCACCTACTCCACGGGCATGATGGCGCGGCTGGGCTTTTCGGTGGTGGCACACCTCGACCCAGAGATTTTGCTGATTGACGAGGTGCTGGGGGTGGGCGACATCCGGTTTCAGCAAAAGTGCGTTAACAAAATGGCGGAGTTTCGCGACAGCGGCGTGACGATTGTGCTGGTGAGCCACTCCATGACGAGCGTTTCGGAAATTTGCGATCGCGCTCTGTGGATTCAAGACCACCATGTGAAAATGATCGGCAGCGCCACCGAGGTCGCCGAAGCCTATACCGCCGCCGCCCAGCTTGACATCGCCGCCGCAGGGAAACGCATCAATCGCCGCAAGCTTTCAGAAAAGGTCAGCGGGCCGCTGTTCTAGCCTGGCCTGGTTTTGGCGGGTCTGGTTTCGGCTAGTCTGGTTTCGGCCGGACTCGTTTTAGCCTGGTACGGTTCGCCTGGTATAGTTTTACCGTAATGCGGCAGCCGGGCGATCGCTCTGGAAAGCTCTGGGGAACTGGGGAACAATGAGACATTTTCCTGCTCAATACGACTTGCAGCCCGACGACACGCT
This sequence comes from Thermoleptolyngbya oregonensis NK1-22, assembly GCF_032705245.1. Classification (GTDB taxonomy): domain Bacteria; phylum Cyanobacteriota; class Cyanobacteriia; order Elainellales; family Elainellaceae; genus Thermoleptolyngbya; species Thermoleptolyngbya sichuanensis. The sequence goes on along the minus strand of NZ_CP053540.1, from coordinate 2,393,428 downwards.
CTATTTCTGCCACATTCCCAAAACGGCAGGGATGACGTTTCGGACGATTCTGGAAGATTACTTCGCCTGCGAGGAGATTTGCCCAGCCACGCTGTCCAACCAGATTGCCGACTACACACCCAAGCAACTGCGCGAATATCGCCTATTTCGCGGGCATTTGGGCTTTGTCAACATTCCAGGGCTGCTGGCAGGCAAAAACCTGATTAAGGTAACCGTGCTGCGCGAACCCGTGTCGCGGGTAATTTCGCACTACGAATACATCCGCCGTACGCCGGATGACCCCTATTACGAATCCGTCAGCCAGATGTCGCTGGAGGAGTTCGCCACGGGCGAAGGGCCAGGGCGCGTCGGGAAAAACGTCCAAGTGTACCACATTGCGCGGCTGCTGCAATACGACATTGGCAGCCTAGAGCCAGAAGAGGCGCTGTCGCTGGCGCAAAAAAGCCTGAATCTGTGCGCTTTTGCTGGAATTCTAGAGCGATTTCAAGAGTCGCTGTTTCTGCTGTCCTACATTTTTGGCTGGAAGCCAATTGTCAACAGCCGCCGCGAAAACGTCGCCAAATCCAAAACGCCCCTGAGCGAGATTCCGCCGGAGGCGCTGGCGCGGATTCGGGAAGCCATGTCGCTGGATCGGGCGCTATATGACGATGGCTGCGAGATTTTCCAGCAGCGGTTTGACGAAATGCAGCAAGATCTGGTGCAGCGCTATGGCGATCGCCTCGCTCTGGATGCGCCGCCACCGGGTCAAGTGCTGGAGTTTGCCACGCTGCAACAACTGCTGGAATGGCACTCCCAGGATCGCTACCGGGCGCAAAACCCGCCCCCTTCGGAGGTGTCGGTTTACAACTTCTGTCAGCCGCTACGAGGGCTGGGGTGGCAGCGGCGCGACTGTGCCCAGAACCGGCCCAACGCCGCCCATCGCTGGACGGGCCCCGTCACCACGTCAACGCTAGATTTGCCTATTGCCTCCACGCCGACCGATTATCGAGTCGAGTTTCAGGTAACTCAAGTCTGGGCCACCGAACCGGAGGTGCTGGATAGCCTGAAATGTCTGGTCAATGGGCATCCCAGCAAGCTGGCGATCGCCTATAGCAGCGACACCACGCGGCTCTATCAGGCGCAAATTCCGGCAGATTGGCTACCGCCGGATCGACTGTTTGCAGAACTCACGCTTCAGGTTGACCGAGTTGCGCCAATCAACTACAAGAATCCCGACCCCAAAGATAAACGGCTGGTAGGCGTGGCGCTAAGCTATGTGCAACTGTTTCCGGCTGCGCGAGAAGCAGAATTTAGCCTGCTGCGATCGCTCTTGCGGGATGCCCTAACCACAGCAACCATCGACTTTATGCGCGATCGCCTCAAGCCCCAAGAGCAGATCGCCGCGCCGCCCCAGTTTCGGCTACCGTTTTCGGGCCAGGTAGAAGGATATGCAGACTTTTTGCGATCGCCCGGTCGCTATCACTGGCTCGTGTTGCACAAAGGCATGGCGCTACCTGTGGAGGCACTGCTGTTTCAACTTGCCCGCTGCGGCTTTCGCCCGGTGTTTGCCAATGAGGTGTACGTGGTCTTTGTCCGCCGCCGTCCAGACGTGCCCTCGCTGTCCTATTTCACGCCCGATGTCCGGCATCTCTACGTCGGTCGCTACCTCAACCGCCTCCGCAAAAGGGTTGCCAGCTCGAAGCGATCCTAATGCAAGCAATCTGGGTTATCGTAGCCCCGTCGTCACGGCTAAGCCGGGGGCTAGTCACCCACTCGCTGAGAAAAAATATTTGATTTGGGCGATCGCACTAGACGCAAAGCGACCCAGCAGTTTACTATAGAAGACTGTGAGTTTTTGCAAAGAGCCAGAGAGCCATGAAAGCCCAGGAGATCATCCGCTCCATTGAGTCGGAACAGTTGAAGACCGATCTGCCCGTCATCCACGTCGGCGATACGGTCAAGGTCGGAGTTGTGATTCAAGAAGGTGGTAAGGAGCGGGTTCAGCCCTATGAGGGCACCGTGATCGCCATGCGGAATGGCGGCATCAATGAAACCATTACGGTTCGCCGAATTTTTCAGGGCGTTGGGGTAGAGCGGGTGTTTCTGCTCCACTCGCCCCGCGTCGCCAGCATCAAGGTGCTGCGCCGAGGCAAGGCCCGCCGCGCCAAGCTCTACTATTTGCGCGATCGCGTGGGCAAGGCAACCCGTCTGAAGCAGCGCTTCGATCGCCCGCTTTAGGTCTGGCTTCTCAGGGGCGATCGCTCAGCAATCTTCAACACTGGGCTAGGCTGGGCGATCGCAACCTGATAGACTTGGATAAACAGGCTTTGCTAGTTGTAGTAGATTCTGTCAAAAAGCCACAGCTTTGCGCTCTTAGTTCAGTTGGTAGAACGCAGGTCTCCAAAACCTGATGTCGGGGGTTCGAGTCCTCCAGGGCGCGTTTTCAAATATTCATCCAGTCGCCTCCGCTCGGCGCAGCGCTCCGGACTGTTGAGCATGAGCAGGTAAATAGTAGTACGCCCCTCAGGCGTAAGTCCTCGCAATTCGTAATGCTCAATGGAAAAATGCTCGGCCCACGTCTGCATTCGAGGGTTATAGATAAAGCTGAACTCACCAGTCTGGGGATCAAAAGATCCAAGATCAGATCCTTTGTAGCGGTTACATCGCCAGCAGGCGTAGGCAAGATTTTCTTCCTTTGTTTCGCCGCCATGCTTGAGGGGAATCACATGATCCACTTCGTGAACATAGAACGCTAAACTTGCGGGGATTTGACAGTATTCACAACGGTTTTACCGGCCCGCTCTGCAACCAGACGGCGTAGCGAATCTGAGATGTAGCTCATGAAGCGGACGGTTGAGTGAGATAGGGAAGGCTTCCTAGCTTCAGCATCATGATTAGATGCTCAATCCGCTCGTATTCGCTCAGTTCTGATAATTCTGCGCTGGTCAAGGCTCCATTCTGATTTTTCATCAGGAGCGCACTTAACCGTTCTTGCATCTCTGGCAATGGGCGAAAGGCTGCAATTTGCTCAGGGGTCGGCTGGCTGGTCAAAAAATCCAGGACATAGCGATAGACCTGGGCAGGCAACGGCGGCTGTTGGACACACTGGCGAAGCAATTCAGGAAGGCGATCGCCCAACTGAACCAGTTGTTCGGATAAATCGTCAGGAACCTCAATTGTGATGATTGCCACGGCGGCAGCCCTCAAAACGACGGAAACACAGGAACCTAAATCAGCCAGCGCTATATTCAGTCTAAACAGGCTGGACAATGCAGGCGAAAGGCTTTTTGGCAGTCGCCCGCTAGCGTTTGGGTTTTTCGGGCGGCATTCCCAGGGCGATTGGCAGCAACATCCGGCTGAGAATACGTCCGTCTTCAAGCTGATATAGGCTCAGTTCGCTGCCCATCTGCTGCATGAGGGCCTGGCAGATTTCCAGGTGCAGCCCAGGTGGGGTGTCGAGGATGGAGGGCGCAAGCAGGTCTTCGGGGCGGCCTGTTTGCAGTTCTTCAAGCAGTCGCGGTTCGATGATGCCGTTGTCGGTGATGGACAGCTCCAGCCAGCGGGCATCCAGCGGGCGACACCATACGTCGAGGCGGCTGCCCGCGGGCGATCGCAAGCAGGCATTGGTCAACACTTCGTGCAGCACGAGCTCCAGCTTGGTCAGGTCGCCGCCGATATTCAGGCTGCTTTCCTCGTTGTGAACTTGGTGCCAGAGTTGGCGCTGGCGAATCAGCGGCTCGACGCGCTCCATTGCCCGCTTGAGCAGCGAGGCCAGGGGGGTCGTCTCGTATTCGCTGTGGAGTTGCCACTGCTCGTTTTTCAGCACCGGGGCGATCGCCGACAGCAGCCCCCCCAGTTGCCGCACGACCTGCTGATAGCGGTTGTTGGCCAGGGGGTCTTTTTGGTTGCTGAGTTCGTTGAGCCGTTTCACCCCAATGCCCAGCGCCCGGTAGATCTCTTCCAGTTGCCGATGCTTATACCAGTTGATTTGCTCTAGATCGCGCTGTCGCAGGGTGAGGGCTTCCGACAGGATAAGGTAGCGCCGCGACCAGGCTAGCTGGCTAACGAGGGTGCCAAAGGCGTTGAGCTGACGCTCGTGCCAGTAGCGATCCAGGTGATCCGCCACGATGACCATGCCGCCCGGTTCATGCTCAGGCGTGGTTCGCAGCGCCATGACCAGAATTTGCCCAATGTCGCTGCCGTTGAGCCAGCGACGCGTTTCGGCATCGATGTCGTCGATGGTGAGCGGGAGGAGTCCGTCGGTGTGCTTGGCCCACTGCACGAGGGAGTCAGAATGGAGGGCGATCGCCGCATCCAGGTGAATCGAAAAGCGAGCATTGCCGACCACAGCGGAGGTGATGTATCCGAGATTGCGGCCCGGCTGCCAAGTGACCAGCGCCGCTAGGGGAACCTCAAGAATTTGGGCAATTTGCTGCATGGCTGAGCGCTCCAGCGTTTCCAGGGTGTGGATTTGCTGGAGGGTGGTCATGCCCCACTGAATCGTCTGGTTGATCTTTTGCTGCTGCTCGGTCTGCCGCTGGAGTTGCCACTGGTGCAGGATTACGCCGATTTGCTGGCTAGCGACGCGCAGCACGGCCCGTTCGGCGCGGTTCCAGGTGCGGGGCAGGTCGTGACCCAAGACCACCAGCCCTTCGAGCGATCGCCCGATCGCGGTATGGCACACCACGACTGATTGCAGCCCCGCATCCAGAAACGCCTGCCGCCAAGCCATCAGCTTCAGGTCTTCGGTCAGGTTTTCAATGCCGACGGGGTCAGTGCTGCGCTCCAGCATTTGCCAATCGACCTGGTTGAGCGCGTCTAGCCAGGGGGGCAAATTGCGTCGCTGCGACCCATGACTTTGATAGACCACCTCAAAGCCCTCTTGGTCGGAACTGTAAAGCAGCACCGCAAAGGTTTCGGCCCGCAGCCGTTGGCTCAGCAAGTCGGAGGCCCGCTTCAGGGTTTGGTTCCAGTCATAGTCGCTAAAGATGGCAGTGGACAGTTCAGCCGTGAGCGCCTGATCCAGCTTCACCTGCTGAATGGTTTCCTCCATGCCCTCCAAGGGCGCAGTTAGGGCGATGAGTTGGGCCGCGCCGCGCACGTAGCTCTTTTCCTCGTCTGACCAGATGCGGGGTTCGCTGCCCTCGACGGCCAAAAAGCCGTGTAGCTCGTTATGCAGCAGGATGGGAGCCACCAAGAGCGATCGCGCCTGAATCTGCTGCATCAGTCGCCCCGTCACTTCTGCCTTGAGCGAACTATGGGCCTCACCCACCGACACCAGTTGATCCGCCGCCAACGCCTGATAAAAGCTGTTCACTTCCTGGGCAGTAAAACCCGTGATGGCTTGTCCGCTGCCGTAGCCGTTGCCATCGCGGCTGCTGGCCCGCAGCCAAAAGTAGCGTCGCTCGGTCTCAAACCAGTAGACGTTGGTGCGCGTAGGGGCGACAAAGCGCTGGGTTTCGTCCACCACTGCCGCCAGGCGAGCGGAGAGATCTGGGAGCGATCGCAGCTTGCCCAACAGCGCCAAGAGCGGCTCGGCGGGGCGCTTGGTCTGCTGCCGCTGTCGCTCTGCTTCAAGCTGAAAAAGCGACGATGCTAGCGCCCCAAAGACCATCGACAGTCGAGTTCGCTCGTCGGCATGGGGCGACACCCCCCAGAGAAACGACCCCAAAATTACCACGCCCAGGCATTGATCCCGATGCCGTAAGGGAAAGATGGAGGCTCCCTGGATGGCATACTTTTGGGCCAGCTTGCGCCAGTCACCAGCCCGCATCTCTTCGCGCAGATCCGGCACGCCCATCGGCCGCTGCTGAATCACCACCTGCTCCATCAAATCGCCGGGATTTAGCCCAAACTGCTGCCGTAGAGGGCCGGTGTCGCCATTGGGCACGCGCCCACCCCGCCCGCGCAGACAGTGCCCCACCCGGTCATAGGAGGCAATCCAGATGAGCGAATAGTCGCATTCTTCCTCGACATAGGCGATCGCCGTTTCTACCAGCGCATCTTCAGTTTCCTCCTCACGCAGAGCCTGAAGAGTCTGTTTTAGAGTCGCCAGTTGTTTTTCAGGGTTTGACGGCTTTTTGGAAGAACCCATGTCAGCGTGACGATCGTGCGCGGATAATAACTATCTGGGAAGAATCTTGGGAAGAACCTTGGGAAGAGTCTACAGAGAAATCTACAGGGAACAATCTGCGAAAAGCCTAGGTAGTCCGGGTAGATAGGTGGCTGGCGCAAAACCGCTGTAGGGCAGAGCGATTGGACAGGCTAGGGCGATCGCTCTAGCGTGAAATAGCCTGGTACAAATTCAAGAACACCCTCTTTCTACATCAAGCCCACATCAAGCCCATATCAAGCCCACAATTGGCTTTTGGGGGCTAGGTTGGGCAACCCGATGCGCTGGATCGACTCATTGTATCGACTGAAAACCCAATTGGCGCGGCACCCCGAAATCCCAACGACACCCTGCTGCTGAGTGCCAGTTTAAGTCTAATCACAGCTTAAATCTAGCGAGAGTGCCGAAAGCTATCTGTTGGGACAGAACGTTTTATAAGCTGCATCTGGACAGAGGTTCCCCCCTTGTTAAGGGGGGCTAGGGGGATCAAAGGGTTTTAAGACACGCCCTAGCGGTCGCATGGATGTCGAGCGGGGGTGTCGAATGAGCAGGGGGCGAGGTCTGTTTTTTGGGATAGCGCGGGCCGCCCCCATAAATCCTCTGGGCTAAACATGCCCTGATCCACAAAACCGATAACGCTCCCTGACGTGATCTAGAATGCCCCGTCAGCGGGCGAGTCTATCTGGGAATGCCCAAATACGGCTCGGCCCTGCTCAACGGGGGAAGTGGTTATCCCGCAGGGCAAGCAGGGCCAAGGTTCGGAGAGATGCGCGTGGAACCACCGGACAAACCGCAGCGTTGACGGGGGCCGCAGCGGCTTAGCGGCTTCATCATGCAGCAGATTCGCGCAGATTTGGGCAGATTTAATGGGGCAGATTTGATGAGGCAGATTGAGACGGATTAATTGAACGGATTAATACTGAATCACACGGGGCAGTTCCTTGGCCTGAGCGACCCAATTGGCAACGAGGACGGCTTCGGGCAACAGCTTGACGATATTCCGTTCTTCATTCAAGCGGACGATTTGCTGATGCAGGTTGTCGGGGTTTCGCTGGGCCAGTTCGGGCACGGTGTCTACGCCCGCCAGTTCTAGCAGGTCGGCATATTCTCGCCCGATGCCTTTGATGCGATACAGATCTGCCAAGTTGAGCCAGCGCAGCAGATCGGCTTCGGGCAATCCGGTCGCTTGCGCCAACTGCTTTCGTCCGCTGGGGGTTGCGCCTTTTTCTAGTAGGGCTTCGGTGGTTTCGATGCCTGCGGCTTGCAGGGCTTTGGCGGCCGCGTCGTCAATGCCTTTGATGACGGTTACACTGTTATCTTTCATTTGTAAGGCGATTTAGGGTAGCTAGATGGAAGAGTCTAAATATTGGGCGATCGCCATTCTGCTGTCATCCCAACCAGCCATCTGCTTGAGACAGCGGTCAGAACTGCATCCGCATGGCAAAGCCCCAGCCCTTAATATCCGCTGTGAGCTGCGTCCCTGTAGGTAATCCGGGTGACATCCGGCAGCGGGGAGAGGAATCTGATTTAGGGCAACACGGGCGACCTGAACCCTTACCGCATCGGCTGCCTAAAAATTGCCCCTAAAAATTGCTCCTAAAAATTGCCCCTAAAAATTGCCGTAGTGGGCGATCGCCCCCGTCAGCCGTTCCAACACCTCCGCCACGGGTAATGCCCCGAGTTCACCGGAGGCGCGGGTGCGGATGCTGAGGGATTGGGTTTCCATCTCCTTGGCTCCGATCACCGCCATCACAGGGATTTTGTCCTTTTCGGCATTGCGGATCATCTTACCCAAGCGTTCGCCGCTGGTGTCGAGTTCGGCGCGGATGGAGCGCGATCGCATCTGCTCCACCACCGACTGGGCAAACGGCACCTGCTCCTCCGTCACGCACATCAGCCGCACTTGCACCGGAGCCAGCCACAGCGGAAAGTCGCCCGCGTATTCTTCAATCAGAATCCCAATCAGCCGCTCCAGCGAGCCAAAGGGGGCGCGGTGAATCATCACGGGGCGCTTGCGGGAACCATCTTCGGCGACGTATTCCAAATCAAATCGCTCCGGCAGGTTGTAATCCACCTGCACCGTGCCCAGTTGCCACTCCCGCTCGATAGCGTCGCGTACCATAAAGTCAAGCTTTGGACCATAAAAGGCGGCTTCACCAATACCAACAAAGTGGGGCAGATTCAGCGTTTCTGCGGCTCTTTGAATGGCGTTTTGGGCTTTTTCCCAGGCTTCGTCGCTACCGATGTATTTATCTGAAGCAGGATCACGGAAGCTCAGTCGCGCCTTAAAGTTTTTTAGTTGCAGCGCACCAAATACACTCTGAATCAAGTCCACTACTTTTATGAACTCGTCATCGAGTTGCTCTGGTGTGACAAACAGGTGTGCATCGTCCTGAGTGAAGCCGCGCACGCGAGTCAGTCCGCCTAGTTCGCCCGACTGTTCATAGCGATAGACCGTGCCAAATTCCGCCAAGCGCATGGGCAGTTCTCGGTAGGAACGCAACTGGCTTTTGTAAATCTGCACATGAAACGGACAGTTCATGGCCTTCAGCACAAAGCCTTCTTCATGCTGTCGGGCTTCGTCGCTTTCTGCCATCATCGGGAACAGGTCTTCGCGGTATTTTTGCCAGTGGCCGGAGGTTTTGAACAAATCGACTCGGCCAATGTGCGGCGTGACGACGGGCAGGTAGCCGCGCTTGATTTGCTCCTGCTTGAGGAAGTCTTCGAGGAGCGATCGCAGCAGAGTTCCCTTCGGAGTCCACAGGGGCAGCCCCGGCCCCACGATGTCGGTGAAGATGAATAGTCCCAGTTCTTTGCCCAGCTTGCGGTGGTCGCGGCGCAGGGCTTCTTCTTTGCGGCGGTGATATTCCGCGAGTTGTTCTGGCGTTTCCCAGGCGGTGCCGTAGATGCGCTGGAGTTGGGCTTTGGTTTCATCGCCACGCCAATAGGCTCCGGCCACGCTTTCTAGGGCGATCGCATCTGGATTCAGTTCAGCGGTCGATTCCACATGGGGCCCAGCGCACAGATCCCACCACTGGTCGCCCAGATGGTAAATCGTAATCGGTTCCTTCAAATCCGCCAGAATTTCTAGCTTATAGGGTTCGCCCAGTGCTTTGATGCGGCGCTCGGCCTCTTCCCGCGAGACCTCTTCGCGAATCACGGGCAGCTTGCGATTGATGATTTTGGTCATCTCTTTTTTGATGGCCTTCAGATCCTTTTCGGTAAAGGGTTCTGGGCTATCAAAGTCGTAGTAAAAGCCGTTCTCGATCCAGGGCCCAATGGTGACTTGGGCTTTGGGAAAGAGCTTCTGCACGGCCATCGCCATCACATGGGAAGTCGTGTGCCGAATCTTCTTGAGCGTTTCCGATTCGCTGGTGCGCGGCAGATAAATCTTTTGGGCGGATTCGTCTTCGGGTTGTGCAGAAGGAACGGCGTTCGACATGGATTGGCTGACGGTTTGAGTAAAAAAGCAGGAATGGAATGGACGCTTTCTATCTTACACGCGAGGCTGGCTGACCGAGGTTCTGCCGCAGTTCTGAGGCTGGGCGGAATCGGGGCGATCGCCTCCATTGCTGCTTTCGAGATCAGCGTCCCAAGCCATCGCGACTTCCAAACCCATCGCTACCCGCCGCCGCCAGCATCGAGGGTCTGCCGCAAATAGCCATAGATGCCCAGCAATATCAGCAGAAACGCTCCGTAGCCCAGGATCGTGCTGCGGAGAGGCGGCCCAATCGGTTGCCGCGCCGCGACCCAGCCCAGCCAGCCGAGCCACAGGGCAACTGGCACACTGACCCAGAGAAAAATTTGACCCAGCAGCTTTTTGGCGCGATCTAGCTCGGTCAAAAATCCGTCTGGAAAGCCCAACCCCTGTCCATCGAGGTAAATCATCTCCGACAGCGCGAGAACCAGAAACGCGCAGAGCAAAGCAGCGACCCGGTTGCTGGCTGAGGTCTGTCTCATGGGCGATCGCGCTCTGGGCGCTGCTTTGAAACGGCTTTGGTTTGTGTCGATGCTTCAGAAATAGGGACTGAAATCCGCAATTTAGCGATTGCTTGAGGCCTGGTGCTGGGCAATGTATGCGTCAATGGCATCGACGGCTTCCCGCAGCGTGACTTTGGTTTCTTCTTGATAAAGTCGAATGGCTTCGACCTTTCGCTTGGGGTCGAGCGCAATTTGCTTGATTCGCTCGGAAAGCTGAAACGGTGTGTCAATTTCCAGCCGATCGAGGATGAGATCAAGTAATAGCCCAAAGCACGTAATCCTCAGAGCCAATAGGTGTGTCAATTTCCAGCCGATCGAGGATGAGATCAAGGCACAGCTCTAGGCGCTTGGTCCGCCGATCAATCCGCTTGACAGTGGAATCCAAATCAAAAAATAGACCCACAATCATGCAGGCAAAAGCAAGGCTGGTAATTAGCTCCAGAGTCGTCATGGGGTTGGTTTTGCCGAGTGGATTCGACTGTTTGAACGTTGGAACTGTTTGAACTTGGAATTAACTTGACATTCGCTTGGCGATTTCAGAGCTTGGCAGCGATGCCACGACTGGCTACAAAACAATCGCTACTCAATCATGGCTACAAAGCCGCGGCCTAATACTCCAAAAACACCATGTCGAAACTTTCAGGAATGGGGTGAGCTAAACCGGGCAGCGAGCGAGAGGCAGGTTCCTCCTGTTCGCGCAAGGCCTCGACGCGGGTTTCCAGGGTGGCGATCTGGCTGTCCAGTGCCGAGAGGCGATCGCCAATTTGCTGGCGGCGCACTTCAAGCGACTGAAGCTCTTGCTGGAGGCGCTTCTTTTCGACCGAGAGCTTGTACAAATCCAGAAACGCGGCGGCTTCCGTCTTGGGGCGGGGCATGGTGCTGATTTTGGGGCGAATTGCGCCAGGGGTGGAGCGAGGACGCATAGAAATCACCAGTTGTGAAGAAGTTGTGGAGGGATTTATGAGGTGTCTTGTCAACAGTCCACGCTTAGTGTGCCCAGTCTTCTAGAACGCTATCAGGGAACAGGCACTAGCAACAGGGCGATCGCCCCATCTTATCCCTCAACACCCCCCAAGAACCCTCCCAGCTCCGTTCTTCGTTCTTCGTTCTTCGTTCTTCGTTCTTCCCTCTTCCCTCTCCCCCCCTGAGAACTGTAAACCTCCAAGTCCCAAAGCTTTACATTGGGTAAACATTTGCAGCATCGTGCTTGGGGCTACAGTTTGCCCGCACCGCCTGCCAAAGAATTGGTAGATCAGTAGATCAGAACTTGTGCCTAGAGGCCGTTCTGGGCTGTTTTTAAAGCTGCTTTTTCGAGCCTGGTTTTTAAGACTGTTCTTTTGAGTTTGTTTTTCGAGATGTTGGTTTTTCGAGACGTTGGAGCGCAGCGGGCGATCGCCTGTTCAGGCACAAACCATCACCCCTTGCGTCCCGCTGACAGAGCGTATGGCTGACAATCAGGAATTCATGAAACCAAGAATTATCGTTTGTGGTCTGGGTCGAGCGGGGTACAAGATCTTTTGCCTGCTAAAGCAGCAGGGCGCGGCGGTGGTGGGGATCAACAGTCGCCCGCTGGCTCAGGCAGAGCAGGGCGGAGCAGACATCATCGTGGGCGACATGCGATCGGCGGCAATTCTGCTAGAAGCAGGCGTGCAAGAGGCCCATACGCTGGTGCTGGCCAGCAGCGACGACGCGCAAAATCTGGCCGTGCTGACGCAGGCGCGAGTGCTAAATCCTCGCATTCGCATTATCAACCGCTTGTTTAACACTAGCCTGGGCGATCGCCTCGACCACACGCTGCCCGATCACGTCAGCATGAGCGTGGCGGCGCTGGCGGCTCCGGTGTTTGCCTTTGCCGCGATGGGCAGTCGGGCGATTGGGCAACTGCGCCTGTTTGATCAGGTCTGGCCGATGCGGGAGGAATTTATCGACGAAACCCATCCCTGGCTGGGGCGACCGCTGAGCGAACTCTGGGAAGACCGCTCGCGGATGCTGATCTATTACCTGCCAGAAAATAGCCGCATGGATCTGGTGTCGGGGGTGGTGCATGGGCAACTGCTGCAATGGGGCGATCGCCTGATTGTGGCCACCAAGCCCGAAGCCCAGGTTAGCGGGCGATCGCTCAGCGAAACGCTGCTGGTTTGGGGCAACCATCTGCGCCAGTTTCAGCAGCATGTCCGCCCAACGGTAATGGCGATTCTGCTCCTGCTCGCGGCTATTCTGGGGGCCACCCTGCTCTACACCGAGCATGTCCGCGCCGATTTCATCGATGCCCTCTACTTTTCGGTGGGCATGATTACGGGGGCAGGCGGCAATGAAGGCGTGGCGGAAGGAGCGCAGCCCGAAATTAAGCTGTTCACCGTGTCGATGATGCTGATCGGTACGGGCGTGGTTGGCATCTGCTATGCCCTGCTGAATGACCTGGTGCTGGGGACGCGGCTGCGGCAGCTTTGGCAATCTGCTCCCATTCCCCGCCGCAATCACTACATCGTCTGCGGGCTGGGCGGCGTGGGCATTCAGACTGTGCGCCAGCTCCACGCCAGCGGTGGCCGCGTGGTGGTAATTGAGAAAGATCCGGGCAATCGCTTTTTGAGCGCCGTGCGATCGCTGCGCGTGCCCGTGATTCTTGGCGATGCCAGTCTGGCCTGCACGCTCCAGGATGCCCATATCGCCTCAGCGCGGGCCCTGATTGCCGTCACCAGCGATGACGTAGCCAATCTGGAAATTGCTCTGACGGCCAAAGGGATTGCGCCGCGCATTTCCGTTATCGTTCGCAATCAAGACCCCCAGTTCGCGCCGCTGGCAGAGCAGGTGTTTGATTTTGAAGCCGTGCTGAGTCCGGCGGATCTGGCGGCTCCCTCCTTTGCCGCCGCCGCGCTAGGCGGACGCATCCTGGGCAACGGTATGGCCGGCGATAGCCTGTGGGTGGCCCTGGCAACGCTGATCACGCCGGGTCATCCCTTCTGCGATCGCCCCCTCAAGGAAGCCGCGATGGATGTCGATTTTGTGCCGCTGTACCTAGAGGCCGAACGCAAAACCACTCACGGCTGGAACCTGCTGGATGTCACGCTGCAAGCCGGGGACGTGCTTTACCTGACCATGCCTGCTACCCATCTGGAACAACTCTGGCGCACGGTGCCCTCGGAGGTGGGGCTGCGGGGAAGAGCGTAGGAAAGCGGGGATGATGGGATGATGGGAGGTTGAGAAGCCCCCTCGTCTCTGGTCTATCCCGTCTCTGGTTCATCCTGTCTCTGGTTAAAATGCCTTTCCCCCTCACCGACCCCGCCTGGATTGAAACCCGCGATTTCCTGAAACAACACGCCCACGAACTCGATGCCATCCTTGCGCCAAACGAGTTCATGGAGTTTTTTCCGGGCAACTATCACTACAACATCACCTACCTGCTGCCGCCGTCCCACTTTGACTATGTGGTGATGCACAAGGGCATGGTGGCGGAAATCGAGCCGCCCTTTGCGCTGGAGGTGCTGCGGACGTTTCAGCCGCTCTTTGCAAACGCTGTGTTTGTGGTGTTTGCCAAACAGCCGCCGGAGAACGCGCCCAAAGCAGCAGGGGTGCATCTCCAGCCTTTGCTGAACCAGCTTGCGGTGGTGGAGGCGCAGCAGCGGGGCCAGGTGAAACCGATTCGCTATGGCGTGACGATTACCACCTACAACCGACCGGAGAGCCTGGGGCGATCGCTCCCCCAGATCTGCCAGTTGGGTGCGCCCGTGGTGATTGTGGACGACGCTTCCACCCCCGAAAACGCCGCCGCCAACCAGCGCATTGCCGACGAACACGGCGTTCCCCTCATCCGCATTCCCGAAAATCGCGGTCTGCCCAACGCTATGAACGTCGGCATCGGCTACTGGCTAGCCGACCCCGCCATCGACTGGATTTCCTACTTCCAGGACGATGTGGACGTGCATCCCGACCTGTTCAAGATTCTGGAGAAAATCCAAGATCCCGTGGAGCGGCCGATTCTGGCAGGGCGCGACGCGCTGGAACATCCCACCTTTGCCAAAGGCAGCATCGCCGGGTACGAGGTGCTGTTCAAGCGTTCCATGCCAGGGCAACACCTGCACGCCCACCGGGACTACTGGGCCGGCGTAATGCCCATTCCTACGCCGTATCTGGGCGCACCCAAGCCGACGGGCGGCAAGCCGGGCCAGGGCGCAGACGAAGACTGGTGGATTACTGCCTGGTCGCCCCATGCCATTCCCAAGCGGGGCAAGTACCTGATCTGCGTACCCGGACTGGTGCGAAGCTTCCAGATTACGGAGCAGGGGTCTACCTGGGGCAACATCAGCGAGCGGCAGGAAGACGGGCAGCCGATGGTGGATGCGGCGCTGAAGGAATTGGCGGTGCCTGCGGTGGCCAAGGCGGACGCAGTGGAACAGGTGGAGCGCGATCGCCCTCCAGAGCCGCCCCTAGCCGAACCCGTCCTGGCGGGTGTGAAAGTTCTCGTTGATGGATATAACCTGCAACTGACCACGGGCACGGGCATCCGCACCTACGCGGTGAACCTGATTCGGGCGCTGACGGTGCTGGGGGCGGATGTGGACGTGCTGCTCAGCCGCAACAGCAACAAAAAAGACCCGATTTTGGACGAGGTGCTGTTTTTTGATGAGCAGGACGTGGGCGGGCGAAAACTGGTAGAAAACCTGATGCTGGTCAAAGACCTGCTGAAATCTTCTGTGCCGTCGCTCTATCGGGCGTGGCGGCGAGAAGCCGTGGGCGAGGTGGTGCTAAAGCAGGGCAAGTTTACCGAAGATTTCATTCAGCTTGCCCGGTCGTACAATTTGCCGAAGTGCTATAGCGTCGCCAATGCAGCGTTTAACCTGTTTGGACGGTCTACTCAGGTGACGATTCCCGAAAAAATCGACCTGTGGCACGCCACGTTTCCCCTGCCCGTCAGCATTCCCGGTGCAAAGAAAGTCACCACGATTCACGACCTGATTCCGCTGCGCCTGCCCTATACAACGCTGGACAACAAGAAGGATTTCTATAACAAGGTGAAGCGATCGCTCAAGGATTCCACCCTGACCATTGCTGTGTCAGAACACACCAAAAAAGATGTGCTGTCCTACTTTGATGCCGACCCCGACAAGATCGTCGTCACCTACCAGCCCGTGAATATCAAGCCGCTGGATGCAACGCCGGAGGAAATCGGCGACTTCCTGAAGCGCTATCGGCTGGGCTATCAGAACTATCTGCTGTTTGTGGGGGCGATCGAACCCAAGAAGAACGTCGGGCGCTTGCTGGAGGCCTATGCCGCGCTGGAAACTGACCTGCCGCTGGTAATCGTCGGCAAAAAGGCCTGGTCCTTTGAGGACGACTTGGGGCGACTGGATTACCTGTTTGACCCCGGCACAAAGCAGGACGTGCGCCTGCTGGAATATGTCCCCGGCGATGCCCTGCGCTATCTGTATCAGGGGGCGTACTGTTTCGTCTTTCCGTCGCTCTACGAAGGCTTTGGGCTGCCGCCGATCGAGGCGATGACGATGGGCTGTCCGGTGGTCACGTCGAGCGCGTCCTGCCTGCCAGAGGTCTGTGGCCCGGCGGCGCTATACGTGAATCCCTACGATGTGGCAGATATTCAGGCCAAGCTGGAGCAAATTTTGGGCGATCGCCCCCTGCGCGACCAGCTTGCCGAAACCGGAAAACAGGTTGCCCAGAACTTTAGCCTGAAGAACTACCTGAATCGACTCAGCGCCGCCTACCTGAGGGCGATCGGCTAAGGTACGTCCTGTTGTAAACGATTCCGGCACAAAGTCCTGGATTGGCAATCCACAATCCCTAACCTAGAATCCAAATTCAAGTCCTAAATTTGTTAGGAATTACGCAGTTGGACAATTTCTCACGGACGCAGCCCGCGAGAAATTGTCCAAAACCCAGAAAACTTATCGCAAGTGCGTAGGTCCTGTTGGTATCCGCAATTTCGACTCTCGATCCTCACCCTCTAAAGCGGCATATGAAGAACCTGACACGCATTACCATCAACCCAGAGATAATGGGCGGAAAACCCTGCATTCGGGGAATGCGCGTAACCGTTGGCATGATTCTGGGACTGATGGCAACCGGACACTCCTATGATGAGATTCTTCGCGCCTATCCCTATTTGGAAAAAGAAGACTTGATGGAATCGCTTGCCTATGCGGCCTGGCGCGTAGAGGAAATCGAAGTGCCGTTGGGCCTAGCATGAAAGTTTTGAACATCTTGATTGATATGAACCTCTCGCCAGACTGGGTTCCTGTGTTTGCCAGGCATGAAATCGAAGCGATTCACTGGTCAACTGTGGGCGATCCGGGCGCGAGCGATCGCACGATCATGCAGTGGGCAAGGGACAGCGGCTATGTCGTTTTCACTCACGATTTAGACTTTGGGGCGCTGCTGGCTGCAACCCAGGCAAATGGGCCCAGTGTCATTCAGGTTCGGACCCAAAACGTCCTGCCAACGCACCTGGAAAACACGGTGATTTCTGTCATCCATCAGTTCCGTACCCTGCTGGAATCGGGCGCATTGATAACGGTGGATGAAAGTCGCTCAAGGGTTCGAGTGTTGCCGTTTTCCTAGAGCGAGTCACTAAGCCCATCAGCCTGGGTTAGAGAACCCGAAGCGAATTGAAATGACAGACAAAGGGGCAGGCTAAGGTTTCTTCAGCCGAAGGGCGATCGCCTTCATAGGGCTACTCATCCTCTATTGACCCATCCTCTATCCGCCCATCCTCTCTTGATCCATCCTCAATGACCCGCTCCTCTGCGGCTGCCTCCTGGCTACGGATTCGGGATTCGCACCAGCAGCACGGGGCATGGCGCATACACCCGCACATAGTCCGACAGCGATTGCCCCAACAGCCGATCCAGATCGGGCAATCCCTTGGCGATGGTAGGGCGGCGATCGGGCGAACCGAGCATCAGCAGGTCTACGTTCAGATCTTCCGCAAGCTGACAGATGCGTTCGCCAGGTTTGCCTTCGGGGGCGACGGTTTTGTAGGAAATGCCGTATTTTTTGGCTTCGGCGATCGCCGGAATGAGCACCGGATCTTCGTCTGGATTCGCCGCAATTTCACCCGGCTTGAGCTTCATCTCTGGGTTGGTATGCACTAGCACCAGTTGCCCGCCCTTGATGTCGCGCAGGAAGGTAATGGCCAGCTTCAGCGTTTCCTTTGCCGAGTCGGACTTGTCCATTGCCACCATGATACGGTTGATTTTCTTGACGTAGAGATCATCCCGCACCAGCAGCATTGGCCGCGAAGCTAGCTGAAACACGTACTGGCTGACGGAATTTTCCAGAATCGACTGAATGCGCTTCAGCCCGCGAGATCCCATGATGATCAGATCAGCATCCACTTCATCTGCCACCTTCAGCACTACGTCCTTGGGTTCGCCCTCCCGCAGCACTGCCGTCACCCGCGCCGGGTCGAGCTTCAGATTTTGGATCGCCTGCGACAAAATCCGTCCGCCCTCTTCCCACTTGGCTACCATCTCATCGGAGGTGACCTGCGGTGGGACGACGTGTAGCACAGTCACCGTCGCCGCCTGAACAGTTGGGATTTCCATTAGGCTCTTGAGCATTTCCTCGGTATGCCCAGTGCCAGAATCTGCCAGCAAAATTTTCTCGATCATGCTTGCCTCTTAACAGCTTTTCAGTCAGAACAAGTTAAGTCAGAACGGGTGTTTTAGGGGTGTCTTAAAGAGACTGCTTAGGTCAGTAGACCATTCAAGATCATTCGCAAAACATACGTCGGAACGTTCTCCGGATCATTGCTCTGAATCATTCTGACGATGCCAGATTGAATGAGTCGGCGGGCGATCGCCCTAAAGCCCGAATCCCTTGCAATATCCGTATTCCAGCTTAAAATAGGCGGTCTGGGCTGCGGCGGAAATGATGTAAAAATTGACGTGCCAATTTGGTAAAGGGGCGATTTGGTGGGGCCGGTGGCCAAGACCCACGGGCGATCGCCCACCTTCTGCGGCCTGCGTATCCTGCTGAACTTGCCGGACAAATTTCCTCCCTCTACTCTGAAGTATCTCGAAGTTCTCTCCATCAGCCCGCTGCCCCCATGCGTACCTTCCCCACGCCTGAAGCCCTCAAACGGTTTCCCTTCGGACTCGCCGATATCGCCGTGATTCTGGGCACGATCGCCCTGCTCGCCTTGATTGGTCGCCTGGGGGCAGACATGATGGTTCGCTTTGCGCCGCCCGAAGTCTCACCCGAAATCGACCTCGACCCGCGCAATTTGCCTTACTATGCCGGGCGCTCGACGCTGCGGATGTTCATCGCGCTGGGGTTCTCCACCCTGTTTACGCTGATCTATGGGTATATTGCTGCCCGCAGCCGCCGCGCCGAGCGCATTATGATCCCGCTGCTGGATATTTTGCAGTCTGTCCCCGTGCTGGGGTTTCTGTCGATTACGGTGACGGGATTTATTGCGCTATTTCCGGGTAGCCTTCTGGGGCTGGAGGCCGCGTCGATTTTCGCCATCTTCACCAGCCAGGTCTGGAACATGACCTTTTCGTTCTACCAATCGCTGCGGACTGTGCCGCAGGAACTCATGGAAGCGGCTCGGCTATACCGACTGTCGGGCTGGCAGCGGTTTACGCAGCTAGAAGTCCCGTCGTCCATGATTGGGCTGGTGTGGAATGCCATGATGAGCTTTGGCGGAGGCTGGTTTTTTGTGGCGGCTAGCGAGGCCATCAGCGTGCTGAATCAGGAATACACGCTGCCGGGAATTGGCTCCTACGTGGAAAAGGCGATCGCCCAGGAGAACCTCTCTGCCTTGGGTTGGGCAATTCTGACCATTGCCATTGTAATTATGCTGGTCGATCAACTGTTTTGGCGACCGATTGTGGTCTGGTCAGACAAGTTCCGCCTAGAGCAAAGCGCCGCCGCTGCACCACCCACCTCCTGGGTCTATGACCTGCTGCAAGCGGCCCGCATTCCGCGCACGCTGGGTCGGCTGCTGCGCCCGCTTGGAGAATCAACCAAGCGGCTTCTGTCTGCCCTCACGCCGCCGCGCACGACCTATCGAGCAAGCGATGGATCGGGTGAACCTGGTGAAAAGGGCGATCGCCTGTTTAATATCATCCTGCTGCTGATCATTGGCGCAATCATCGCCTGGATGCTGCATTTCATCTTTAGAACGGTCGGCCCTGCCGAAGTCCTGAAGACATTCTGGCTGGGACTGCTGACCCTGCTGCGCGTGATGGTGCTGATGGTCATTGCAACCCTGATCTGGACTCCCATCGGCGTAGCGATCGGGTTCAATCCCAAGCTGGCAAGACTCTTGCAGCCCGTCGTGCAGTTCCTCGCGTCTTTCCCTGCAAACTTTATTTTCCCCTTTGCCACCCTTTTCTTTATCCGCACCAACATCAGCATCGAGTGGGGCAGCATTCTGCTGATGGCCCTGGGCGCTCAGTGGTACATCCTATTCAACTCCATCGCCGGAGCCCAGACAATTCCCACCGACCTGCGGGAAATGGCAGACAACATGGGGCTGCGGGGCTGGCAGCGCTGGAAAAAAGTGATTATTCCGGGCATCTTTTCGGCATGGGTGACGGGCGGAGTCACGGCTAGCGGCGGCGCTTGGAACGCCAGCATCGTGTCCGAGATAGTCTCCTGGGGAGCCAACACCCTGACTGCTACAGGGCTGGGAACCTACATTACCGAAGCCACTACGGCTGGCGACTGGCCCCGCATCACGCTGGGCATTGCCATGATGAGCCTGTTTGTGGTGGGCTTCAACCGCCTATTCTGGCGGCGGCTCTATGAGCTAGCCGAAACGAAATATCATCTCTAGAAAATTCCCCTAGGAAATTTCCCTCAAGAATTCCCCTCAAAAATTCCCCTCAAAAATCCCTGATTTTTCCCCCTTAGGAGCGCCCTATGACCCCTGCGACTCGTTTGGACACTGCCCTGATTGCCGTTGAGCAGGTGAATAAAAGCTTTGCCTCTCCTGAAGGGAAAGGGAGTTTTACGGTTCTCAGCAACATCAACCTTGCGATTTATCCTGGCGAGGTTGTCGCTTTGCTCGGCCGCAGTGGCAGTGGCAAAAGTACGCTGCTGCGAATCATGGCGGGGCTGCTTCCGCCCAGCGAGGGCAGGGTCTACAGCAACGGGCAACCCCTCAAGGGCACGAATACCGATGTGGCGATGGTGTTTCAGAGCTTTGCGCTGTTGCCCTGGCTGACGGTGCAGGAAAACGTTGAACTGGGGCTGGATGCTCAGGGCGTGGAGCTGGCAGAACGACGGCGGCGATCGCTCGAAGCGATTGACCTCGTGGGGCTGGACGGGTTTGAAAGCGCCTATCCTAAGGAGCTATCGGGCGGCATGAAGCAGCGGGTCGGCTTTGCCCGGGCCTTGGTGCTACGTCCCAAAGTGCTGTTTATGGATGAACCGTTTAGCGCCCTCGACGTGCTGACCGCAGAAAACCTCCGAGGCGAAATTGACGACCTTTGGAATGCAGGCCAGTTCCCGTCTCAAAGCATCTTGATCGTCACCCACAACATCGAGGAAGCCGTGTTTCTGGCCGATCGGATTGTGGTGCTGGGTGCCCGGCCCGGCTGCATTCGCGGCATTGTTACGGTCGATCTGCCCCGCTCCCACGATCGCACGCATCCCCGGTTCACCGCCCTAGTGGATTATCTCTACACCGTCATGACCAACCCTGAGTTGCCAGTGACCGGGGAAGTCATTGCTGCGGATGCGGTTTCTGCCGCCGAGGTCAAGGGTGCGGCGGCCAGCAGCGTGCAGCGATCGCCCTACGGCATGAATCTACCCCATGCCCGCGTCGGCGGCATCAGCGGCCTCCTGGAACTGCTGGTGGAAAAGCCCAATGGACAGGAAAACCTGCCCCGCCTGGCCAAGCGCCTGGGCCTGACGGTCGATGATTTGCTGCCCATTCTGGATGCGGCCGTTTTGCTGGGCTTTGCGACGGTCGCTGGCGGAGATGTAGGGCTGACGGAGGCGGGTCGAGACTTTGCCACCACCACCATCCTGCAAAGCAAAGACCTGTTCCGACAGCAGCTTTTGCGCCATGTGCCTGTGTTTGACAGTATTTGCAGCACCCTCCGCGAAAAGCAAAACGGCTCCATGCGGGCAGACTTTTTCCTGGATCTGTGGGACGAACATTTTCCCCACGCTGAGGCAGAGCGCCAGTTTGCGACCGCTGTAGATTGGGGACGCTATGCAGAGCTATTTGAGTATGACGCAGACGAGGAGCGGCTTTATCTGCCAGAGGTACAGCCTGTGATGTGAGCAAGCTGTGATGTGAGCAAGCTGCTGGAGTGGGGCATCCAGGGGCATCCAGAAGCATCTAGAAGCATTCAAAAAGACTGGTCTGGAGACTAGCCTGGAAGGGCGATCGCCCTCGTGCTTGCCTATCTGCACCCATCGGGCAGCATCCACTTGGCAAATCGCCCCAATTGCGCTGATAGCATAGAGGAGGCCGCGCCCAGCGCTCGGTCGCTTTCGGAGGACTTTTGATCTGTTTGCAGCCCATCCATGACCGAACTCCCCACCCACGCCATCCAGCCCGCCGTCGCCGCCAGCGATAGCTGGTTCGACTATCCTGTGCGCGTCCAGCCCCACCACACCGACTATGCAGGCGTGGCCTGGCACGGCACCTACATCGCCTGGCTCGAAGAAGCCCGCATCGAGTATCTGCGCTCCATCGGCGTAAACTATGAAGACCTCGTGGCGATCGGTTGCGAACTGCCCGTCGTCGAACTCTCGCTGCGCTATCACCGGGCGATTCAGATGGGCGCAGGGGCGATTGTCCGCACTCGGTTGCAGATGGACGGCGTGCGCCTCAACTGCGACTACCGCATCCAGTCTCCCGATGGCGAAATCCTCTACGCCACAGCCCAGGTTACGCTTGTCGCCGTGGATCGCGAAAAGGGCAAGATCATGCGCGTGCTGCCGCCAGCGGTGAAGAGTGCGCTGATGCGACTGGCGAGTCCGTGATCAAGGGTCAGGATGATAAGTTGCTCAACACAGAAAGGGAAAACCCAAAAACAAAACCCTTTCCCTCTTCGTTCTTCCCTCTTCCCTCTTCGTTCTTCCCTCTCAATTCCCCATGTCTGTTATCGTCTTCGGTAGCCTCAATATGGATCTCGTCGCCCGCACGCCGCGTCTACCCAAGCCGGGTGAAACGCTGACGGGGCATAGGTTTGAAACCGTGCCGGGGGGCAAGGGCGCAAATCAGGCGGTGGCGGTGGCGCGGCTAGGTGTGTCAACGGCGATGGTGGGGCGCGTGGGCGGCGACGGTTTTGGACAGGACTTGCTGCGGGGGTTGCAAGAGAGCGGCGTGACGTGCGATCGCATCTTGATTGACTCCAGCACTCACTCTGGCATCGCCATGATCGCTGTTGATGATGCCAGCGAGAACACCATTATTCTGATTCCCGGCGCAAATGGTCGCGTCGATGAAACGGACGTGGCGCGGCTGACGGAGATTTTGCCCCAGGCGAAGGTGCTGCTGCTGCAACTGGAAATTCCCCTGCCGATGGTGGTTGCCGCAGCCAGGGCCGCCAAATCTGCTGGGGTGACGGTGCTATTCGACCCCGCCCCCGCCCGCACGGATCTGCCTGACGAGCTATTTCCGCTGATCGACCTGATCACGCCCAACCAGGTGGAAACGGGCCAGCTTGTGGGGTTCCCGGTGACCAACCTAGAGTCGGCTCAAAAAGCGGCGGCCGTGCTGCACGAGCGAGGGGTGGGCACGGTTATTAGCAAGCTGGGCAAAGCCGGAGCGGTCTGCATGACGGCGGACGAAACCTTTGAAATTCCCAGCTTTCCCGTGCAGGCTGTGGATACGGTGGCCGCAGGCGACTGCTTTAACGGCGGGCTGGCGGCTGGGCTAGCGGCTGGCCTAACGCTCCGACAGGCGACGACTCAGGCGGCGGCGGCGGCGGCGATCTCGGTGACGCGACCCGGCGCACAGCCCTCCCTGCCCACCCGCGAAGAGCTACGCGCCTTTTTGCAGGCGCGATCGGTCTTGCTGCCCGGTTTCTGATGGGCGAGGTTTTTCAGCGCCCGACTGATAGCAGCGCTACAGCAGCCTGTGCAAAACGTCTTAATCTGGGCATAGGCGTTTGCTGCGGGGGGCAAATTCTGGGCTGCGTTCCTCGCAGTTTCTGAACCTAGAAACCTACCCCCTCCTGCCCCTTGCCCTTCGATTCCCGACCTTTCTGTCCTATGACCACTGCCTACGCTACGCCTTCTAGCGATGCGACGCTTCATGCCATTCGGGGCGCGTTTCTGGATTTTCTGGATGATCCGTATTACGTGCCGGAGCCAGAAAGCGTCCGCTACATCCACGATGGGCTGATGGTCTTGGAGAACGGCTGCATCAAGGCACTGGGCGACTATGCCACGCTGCGGGCGGAGTATCCCGATGTGCCCGTGACCCATCAGCGCGATCGCCTCCTGGTTCCAGGATTCATCGATACCCATGTGCATTACCCCCAGACGGAGATGATCGGGGCCTACGGCGAACAACTGCTGGAGTGGCTGAATAAGTACACGTTTCCAACGGAGGCAAAGTTCAAAGACAAGAATTATGCCCGTCAGGTGGCGGCCTTTTTCCTAGAGGAACTGGTAAAAAACGGCACGACGACGGCTGTGGTGCTGGCAGCGGTGTTTCCAGAGTCCGTGGATGCCTTTTTTGAAGAGGCGCAGCAGCGCAACCTGCGGATGGTGGCGGGCAAGGTGATGATGGATCGCCATGCACCGGAGTATCTGACGGATACAGCCGAGAGCGCATATACAGACAGTCGGGCCCTGATCGAGCGCTGGCACAAGTGCGATCGCCTCCTCTATGCCATCACGCCGCGCTTCGCCATCACCTCTACGCCAGAGCAACTGCGGGCGGCGGGCAAGCTGCTGGAGGAGTTTCCTGATGTCTACCTACACACGCACCTGTCAGAAAATCTCAAAGAAGTAGCGTTTACTCTGGAGCTATTTCCAGAGTGTACCGATTACCTGAATGTGTATGAATCCTTTGGGCTAGTGCGCGATCGCTCGATTTTTGCCCACGGCATCCAGCTCAGCGATTCCGAATTTGAGCGGCTATCGCGGTCGGGCGCAACAATCGCCTTTTGCCCCACGTCGAACCTGTTTCTGGGCAGCGGACTCTTCAACTTGAAAAAGGCCAAATCGCCCGAAGCGCCTGTGCAGGTGGGGCTGGCGACCGATGTGGGCGGCGGTACGAGCCTCTCGATGCTGCGGACGGCCAGCGAAGCCTATAAAGTGACCCAACTGCGGGGCGATCGCCTGTCTGCGTTCCAGACGTTTTACATGATGACGCTGGGGGGAGCGCGATCGCTTTTGCTAGACGACAAAATTGGCAACTTCCAGGTGGGCAAAGAAGCTGATTTGGTGGCGCTAGATCTACAATCCACACCGATCCTGGCGAAGCGAAACCCCGTCGCCGTGCCCGCTGATTTTCAGGAAATGGCGGATTCGGTCTTTGCCACAATGATCCTGGCAGACGAGCGGGCGATCGCCGCAACCTATATTGCCGGACAGCTTGCCTACGAGCGAGATGCAAAACCGTAAAGCTTTGCAACGGTTTTCGTCGCATTCGGGCAAAAAATGCCTGTTGGTTACATAAAATACACCGACTGTCGGGTAACGGTGTTATCCCTAGTGTCAACTTAATAACCAACTAATACCCAACTTAATATTCAACTGAAAACGCGAACGTAGTAAACTCTCGGTTCAACGCTGGGGCGATCGCCCACAATCCACTTCTCCAACCTCAGCCCCAAAGCTCCAAAAAAAAGCGGAGCTAAATGCATAGCCCCGCGTCCCACTAGTTGAAAAAGCCAGCAATTTCTGATGAAATCTGAAAACCGCTTGCTTTGATTTTCTCTAAGCTGTCTCAATTCATGCGCTTGCAGCTTTACAGGTTCTGATCCAAACTGCCCTGAGCATCCTTGCAATCGGGTTAGCAGGCTCTAGCTATTTATTTAAATCTATCTAGCTATTCGCCGCTTACACTGATTGAACAGCGCCCGACACCTGAACGTTACAAGAGCCTTGAAGATGCGGATGAACGATTCAAACCACTTGCGCTAGCTGAGAACCGAAGCGAGACTACCGACTACCGACTTGAAGCGAGTGAAAGCTCATCGGACTCATCTTCCGACAGCCGCAAACTGGGGAACAGGAAATGGTTTTCCTCGACATACTGCGCCCCAAAAAGCCCCTTCTCTGCCCAGAAATAGCGATCGGTGGTGTGTTCGTTTCGCTTGACGAGCAGCAAGGCCGGTGGCGCAATGCCCTCAGCCTGAATGAACTTTCTAGCAGCCGTGACGGGTTTATCTTCGCCACTTTCAATACTGTACTGAGGCACCAACTCCAGGATTCTACGCCCCTCTAGGCGGCGACGACTCTTACGCTTACGTCTCCTTGCCAACCTCCTGACCTCCTCTCTCTCTAGGAATAGATGTAACTGTAGTTACAAAAAACTAAACCGTCGCCAGTATAGTGTCCTGGTCTCAAAATTTCAACTTCTTTTAACCTACCGACATAAAATCTTAGAGATGTCGGCTTAGAAGCCCCGATATTTCGCAGAATTGCTTAATTTATCTGCGGCGAGACTTAACATTTCGTTATACTCTGCCGCCCGTCCAAGGCACTGTAAACCTGCTGAAGCCCCGCTCAGGCTTGGCCGTTTGTCATCTGTCTGATGGTACAGGTGCTTGGCACAGTCCCTGAGCAGATGCCTCCTTAAGATCTAGCCAGATCAAACCCTCTTGCATCCAATGTGTCAGCAAAACCAATTGGGCGCATCCCAGTTCTGCAAGTTTGCCCTCATTCCCCAACCCCTTCTCCCAAAAAGAGAGAAGGAGAGCCGGCTTGAAAGTCCCTCTCTGGAGTTGTGTGGCGACCCTTGACAAAATCCCATGACAGGGAATTGGGGTGAGGGTTACAACAGTGGGATCACCGAGCCAATTTTTTGTTGATCTTGTACTTGCATGTAAGTCAATTAGCAAAGTACTCCTAGAGCCTGCCCTACCCCGTTTTTCATCCGTCTGACGCTCATATCGCTTCTATAATGAGTGGCTAATGGGGATCGAGCATTTGCAATCCCTTTTGAAACGGCATATCGCATTTCCTTGCGGGGTGAGGTACGCGCCACCCTAGAAAAGTTAGAGTTTTGTGCCCCTCTCAGAGGGTGTTTGAAAAGGTATCGCCTGTAATGTTAAGCACTCAGAGATCCCCCCTAGCCCCTCTTAAAAAAGGGGGGAAACCGCCTTAAAGTCCCCCTTTTTAAGGGGGAATTAGGGGGATCTTGCACGCTTTGCTACAAACAGTAGGACTTTTCAAACATCCTCTCAGCTTCAGAAATGCTGTAATAGCTTGCAACATGTTGATGCCAGCCAGTCCTGAGTTTGTTTTGCTTTGTCAGGCGCAGATTGCAGCGCTGACGCAGGGGCTTGGGGCTGCTTTGAGCGTGGTGTATTTAACAGACGACCCAACAGCGGGCGGCGACGCTGATCTAACGCCTGTCGCGGCCTATCCCGAAGAGGCCGTGGCTTGGAGCCAGGAACAGATTCTGCGGCTGTTATCGGGCGGGCCGTCTAGCACCCCCTTACCCCCCCAACGGCTGTTGGCGGATGCAGAGCGATCGCCCGCCTCTCCTCCCAACTCTGCCTCAACGCCACAGCAATCGGAGCGCCCGCCAGGAACACCAAACCCTGCTTTTCAGAGTGCTGCTGGCCCTGCTGCCGAGCCGGGACTATACTCCCAGAAAATTGTCCTGCCGCTAGTCTATGAAGGCATGATGATGGGGCTGTTGGTGACGGCTTGTTCGGATTGCCTCTGGGGAGAACAGGAGCAGAGCCAGGTCGAGCATATTGCCCAAACGCTGGCGATCGCCCGCTTGCTCGATCAGCGATCGCAGTGGGCTGAGTTTGAGCTACACCAGCGCCAGGTGTTGCAAAGCCAGCAGCGCGACCAGATGGATGATCTGCTGCACCAGTTTCGTAATCCGCTGACGGCGGTTCGCACCTTTGGCAAACTGCTGCTGCGTCGCGTCCAGCCGGAGGACGAAAACCGCACCGTGGCAGAGGGCATCGTGCGTGAGAGCGATCGCCTGCAAGATTTGCTGCGCCAGTTTGATACCGTCATCGATCTCGACCCTGCTTCCCTGCCCGAAGCCAGTCCTACATCGCCATCCCGTGATGCAGGGGTTCATTCTGGCAGAGCGCCCTTGGCATTGCCATCCCAGGCAGTCCCAACCCCGTCAGAACCCCGCTCCGTGACCGGGCAAGTGCAGCTCGAAGCGCTGGATTTGGCGGCAGTGGTTGCGCCGCTGATCAATTCTGCTAGGGCGATCGCCCAGGAGCGGGGTCTGACGCTGCACACTGACTTGCCGCCCGACTTGCCGCCCGTGTGGGGCGATCGCCGCGCCCTGCAAGAAGTTCTGAATAACCTGCTAGACAATGCGCTGAAATACACCCCAGCGGGCGGCACGGTGCGATTGGTTGGCGGCATCGAGCGCCAGTCGGAGACGGGGAACAGGCAGCAGGCGATCGCCATTCTCGACACCGGTCCCGGCATTCCCAAAGCCGACTTTGAGCATCTGTTTGAACGACACTTTCGCGGCGTACAGTCCCAGGGCGAGATTCCTGGA
This sequence comes from Thermoleptolyngbya oregonensis NK1-22, assembly GCF_032705245.1. Lineage (GTDB taxonomy): Bacteria > Cyanobacteriota > Cyanobacteriia > Elainellales > Elainellaceae > Thermoleptolyngbya > Thermoleptolyngbya sichuanensis. The sequence continues at coordinate 2,365,715 of NZ_CP053540.1, read as the reverse complement.
ACGGGGCTAGGATTGGCGATCGCCCGCGATCTCATGTCTCAAATGCAGGGCGAAATCCAGGTCTTTAGCCCAGCCGACGAGAGTGGATTAATCGAACCCGGCACTTCACCCGGCACTGCCTTTTTGGTTTGGCTTCCAATCCATGTCGCCAGCCAGGATTAAGCTTTCCAATGAGTTCCTTAAGCTATCAATATTTCCTGACGAAATTGCGACGTTTGTGTCGCACAACAACTTGTCTTTCCATGCAGTTACGTATATCCTGCTACCAAATGGAATATTGTTGCTCTAAGGCAATCTGTTTTCCGTCTTATCGGGGTTGACATTGAGCGCAATCTTGACTTTGCGCGATTCCGTTTAAATTCACAGATTAAGTGTCTAGATCCCTAGCCACATTCTTTTGAGGAGCTTGTGTAAATATGTCCCTTCCTGTTCCCCTTACAAAGCGGCTAATCGCCGAGTTTATCGGCACTTTCTGGCTGGTGCTGGGCGGCTGCGGCAGCGCTGTGCTGGCAGCAAACTTTCCCTATGGTGACGGCGGCAACGCCCTCGGCTTGGGCTTTCTGGGTGTTTCCCTGGCCTTCGGTCTAACGGTGTTCACCCTGGCCTATGGCTTCGGCCACATTTCTGGCGCACACTTCAACCCCGCCGTGTCCTTTGGTCTGTGGGCGGGCAAGCGCTTCTCTGGTGCAGACCTGCTGCCCTACATCATTTCTCAAGTGCTGGGTGCAATTCTGGCTGGCGGCGTGATTTACCTAATCGCCCAAGACCGTCCCGGCTTTGCGCTATCCGGTTCCAACCCGCTGGCAACGAATGGCTGGGGTGTGCATTCCCCCGGTGGCTATGGCTTCTGGTCGGCTCTATTAATCGAAGTTGTGCTGACCTTTGTGTTCCTGCTGGTCATCCTGGGTTCCACCGATCGCCGCGCCCCCAAAGGCTTTGCCCCCGCTGCCATCGGTCTAGCGCTGACGCTGATTCACCTGATCAGCATCCCGGTCACGAATACCTCGGTCAACCCTGCGCGAAGCACGGGCGTTGCTCTGTTTGCGGGTCTATCTCACGTTTCCCAACTGTGGCTTTTCTGGCTGGCTCCCATTGGTGGTGCTGTTCTGGCTGGGTGGCTCTACTACAGCGTGTTTGAGCCTTCTGTCACAACGGAAGAGTACGTGCGCGAGCGGGAAGTCGTGTAGGAAATGGGAACTGCTGAAGCAGGCTAACCCCTGCTGACGACTCTTAAACACCTTCAAGACAAATGCCTGGGGCCTGGCTCCGGGCATTTTACGTTTGAAAGTCTTGGCTCACGTCTTGGCTCACATTGATTCTCAATTTTGGACAGGACTTATATCAAATCTCCAAAGATTTGCTACACATGGGAAGATTAGAGCTAGCCGCTATGATGAGAGTCCTCAAAATCGATATCGCTGAAATGATGCTCTATGTGTAGAGGGTATTTAGAGAATTGATATTACTACTCTGTAAATTAAGTATCTGATGGTTTTACTCCCACTGGTTCAGGTCGAATGTTGTCGTAGTGACGACTAAGTTTGCTCCTGGCAGTTTCAATCGAAAACTGCCAGTCGATTTTGATATGTTGCTCATGACGTTCTGCAACCAACGCTAAAACTTGCCGTTTTAATTCTTCTATCGTAGGAATGCGTTGATGCAAGCAACCGCGTGCCAACGCCGACAACTCAATCTCAATCATGTTGAGCCAACTCGCGGATTTCGGTGTGTAGTAAAACTCAAACCGTTGAGCTAAAGCGAACGCCTCGGCCGCAGGTAAATTTTCATAGAAGGAACTGGCATTGTGGGTGTTGAGATTGTCTTGTATCAGGCGAATTTTACAGGCCTGGGGGTACTGAGTCGCCAGCGCTTGGCAGAACAAGGTGTATTCTCGTTTGGTGCGTTGCGGGTACACCTGAGCTAGACGGTTTCCCGTTAAGGGTTCAATTGCCGCTAACAAGGCACAAGAGCCATTTTTTTCATAGCTGTAGTGTTCTTTGTAGACATGACCCGCTCGCATCAGCAACGGGGCAACAACCTCACCGATGAGAAAACAGGGACGCTCATTGAAGCAGACCACCGGGTAGGCAGGGTCATAAGGTTGGGCGTACAACCAAAGGATCTGTTCCATTTGAGCAATAAAGCGGCTATCCAATTGACCCAGACACCACGTCTGCTTGAGGTGAGGCTTCAACTCGTTTTTTTGAGAATCTTCGCGACTTGCGTATGTGAAATGCTCTGGCAATAGTTCAGTTCAACCGCCTTATCCGCCAGCAGACGCAAGTCCCAGCGGTCATGACCGACCGGGGCTTCACTACAAGCTAAGGCCGTAATCTTGGCTCGTTGCTCACCATCAAACTCGATTGGGCGACCCGAGCGGGGCTTGTCATGCAGCATCTGCAATCCTTCCTGTTCATAGCGCTCGCGCCATGCCCGCACCGTCGTCTCTGAGACACTTAAGGTCGTCGCAACGGCACTTACGGGTTTGCCTCGGTCAAGTTCCAGTAAACCAGTCGCCCGCTTAAACTGCCGGGCTCCCAGTTGACCCTTACGCAACAAATTCTCTAGGTAATCGCGGTCGGTTGGACGCAGTTCGACTTGGCACTTTTTCATCTCTACTCAGCTAACAATAGGACTGTGAACAGTCTACTACTCACTCGCTTGAGTCCAAAAAACTTAATTTACAAAGTAATTACGCATTTGCGATAGGTTTTCTGGGTTTTGGACGATTTCTTGCGGGCTGCGCCCACGAGAAATCGTCCAACTGCGTAAGTCCTATTTGGATTTGCGATTTTGGATAGTCAAGCGTCTGCGGAGCTTCCAGCGATTTCAGGTGTCGCACTACTTATTATTAAAAGTTAGAAGAGGGAACCTCGAAAAATTCAGATCCTCTTGAGAATGGCTACTAGAAAACAAGGGTTTCAGGCTTCTAAAATTCTCAATAAGGCAATTAATCGAGGTGCCCAAGAGAAGTTAGAAGATTAGAAGTCAGAAGAATTTTACAGGCCGTGGTGTTTGTCCACAGGCTGTGTCAGCGGGTTTTGACAGCTCGAACCAAGGGAGTAGCCACCTATCCGCCAGTCCTTTACTCTTAAAGAAATCTTGCGAAGAAACCTCGTAACCCCAGAAGCCGTCTATGAACCTTCTGTTTGCCTCTGTCCAATCTGCCAACCGATTTGTCTGGATTCAGGCAATTGGTCGGCTGCTCTGCCAGATTGCCTACGGACTGATCAGCTTCTATATCCCAATCCTGTTTGTGAACCACATCGGCCTGTCGGCGGCTTCTGTGGGTTTTGCAGTGGGACTGAGTGCTGTCAGCGAGGTCAGCGGTCACTTCGTCGGCGGCACGCTGGCGGATTTGTCTGGCTGGGGACGCAAGCGGGTGCTGGTTTTGGCGGCGGCCCTGGGGATTGGGGTATCGCTGATGCTGAGCGTGGCCACAACCTTGCCGCTGCTGATTGTAGCGAGCTTGGTGCTGGGCATTAGTTTGGGGTTTTATTGGACGGCTTCTAATGCAGCGGTTATGGATGCTGCGCCGCCAGAAGAGCGTCATCACGCCTTTGCGCTGATGGGCGTTTCGGAATATGTCGGCGTGGGGGCTGGGGTGTTTGGCGGCAGCCTTTTGCTGGGCGTGATTCAGGACGTGCCGCAGACCATTTTTCTAGGCTGCGCGGCGATTTTCCTGGCTTATCTGCTGCTAATGCAGTTCACCATGCAGCTAGGACAGCAGCCCCAGGCAAAACCGGGCGCGGCAGAACAGGGGATTCTGGTTGCGTTGAAAGACAAGCTGCTGCTGGTGTTTATGGCGGCGAATGTGTTTTTTACAACCTATGTGGCGCTGGTGACCAGCACTATTCCGCTCTACTTCACGAACTTTGTGGCAGGGGCTGACCCTACACCAGGGGTGTCTGTGTCGAGTACGGCCAATCTATTTACCTGGTGCTATATCGGCGTGGGGGCGGTGTTGCAACTGCCGCTGGCGCAACTGCTCACGCCCTATCCAAGGGTGCGGGTGCTAATGGCGGCGATGCTGCTGTGGGGGGCAGGGTTTTCGCTGCTGTGGGCGACGGGTTCCTTTGTGGAGGGTCAGTTTATCTGGGGAGTGGTGGCGCTGTGTCTATTGTCGATTGGCTCAGTGGCTTACAAGCCGTTCTTTTCAGCGATTGTGTCTGATTTGGCTCCTGATACGCTGCGAGGAGCGTATATGGCCGTTAGCTCTCAGTGCTGGACGATTGGATATTTTATTGGGCCGGTGCTGGGCGGCTGGGCAATGGATCAATCAGCGTCGGTGGCTCATGTGTTTTGGCTCGTTGTGGGGGCGAGTTCGCTGCTGTGTGTGGGAATTTTGTGGTTTTTTGAGGCAATGAATCCGGCGATCGCCCATTCCACAGTCACCCCCTCAGCGCTCTCGTCCAAGCCCGAATCCTAATCACAGAATTTTTCAGAATCAGAATTGGTTGCAGAACGAGTTCAACCCTAGTAGGACTTCTTGCTGTACTGCTTGGGCGGCTTGGGCGCGATTACGTTCACGACCTTATAGAGGTGTTGATCGACTTTTGGGGGAACCTGAAGGGCGATCGCCCCTGCCTCACCGTCCTCTGCCTCCACAGTTCCTACCTCCACAGTTCCTAATCCAGACAGCACATCCACCGCTGGAACCTGGGTCAGGTCTTGAAACTCCTCCGCATAGCCCCAATAGGCCATCAGCAAGGCTTCCGAATTATCAACAGACTTCAGCAGCATGACTGATCGCGGGGCAGGATACATTTTGGTGACGGCTGGCAGCGCTTGCTCTACCTCAGACAGCACCTCTGGCAAATCCTCTGTGTCTGCTACGGAGACCTCGCCCAGTTGCACCAGCGCCCCCTGCCCGCGAATCACAGGCACCATGCCGCTGGGAATCTGCATATCCGCGAGTTCAAACACTTCTGTCTTGGCAGGCGTTACCGCAATAGGAGGTTGACCGCCTTTGGAAGACTCTTTCTGATACTCCTTCTGATACTCCTTCTGGTACTTGGTATAGTCTTCTACGGGCTGGGACATAAACGCTTCATAGCTAGCGGCATCCGTCCACTGGGTCAAGGCAACCACACGAGAACCGTCCTCGCTCTGCAACACCGATAGCCCCTTAAAACCTTCTGCCCCCTTGAAGAACGCCTTGCTGGACTTGAGTACGGTAGAAACGGCATTGAGCTGGGTGTCAGGTGTGGTTTCGTAAACCGACAGGACGCTAACCGCCTCCGGCGCTGTGTCAAACATAAGCACCTGGGGCGCTTTGTCGGCATGGGCGGCGATCGCCCCACCAAACCCGACCCACAGCACCAGCCCTATCGCCAATACACCCCGAACCCAACCCCCTCCCCACAATCGACGGATTAGATCGACCACAACCCTGTGCATTACGACGCTATGCATCACGCCTCCCAAAACATCTATTCGCTTGCGCCATCAAGCTCAGTATCGTAGCCGCAGGTTTTGGCGATCTTTTGTATTGCGAGATACCCGGCTGTGGGCAGGGTTCTGTCTCCCAACCGCATCCGATGAGCGTCCAACCGTGGCTTTGTGAGAAGGAGGCGAGCTTTCGTATCTGAAGCTACAGCGTCTAGGCGATCGCTCGATTACAGTTGTAGCTGTGGGCTGTATACAGTATTTTGTATGCAATTCTCTCGCACCTTGATGACGCGCCTTGATGATAAGTATCATTGGCAAGCCTTTGCCTGCATGGCGCTTTCTTCAAGAGGTAGCGGGATAAGCCGTGCAAGCTTCTGTGTACAGGTCTTGGGGAACAGTCCTGACAGCAGTTTTTGTTGGACAAAGGTCTGATTGCCCCAATTTTTTTAAGGTTCTGCGCTGCCCTTTCAAAAGCCAGTTTTCGACTACGTTTTTGACTACATTTATCCACACCTCTCTCAGGTGATTTACAGATGAATTTCGTATCTTTTGACACAAATAAAATTCTGATTGATTGCGAATCTTTGATGCAAACCCTTGTTTTATAAATTTCTGTTCTAGCTTTTATTTCAGGAGATGTGGAAGGGGAATGACACAAGCAGATCATGATTTAACGCTGGAGGAAGCCTCCGCATCGGACGAGCCAATTATCAAATCGGAATTGCTCTATGGACTAAACGACAAGCCTCCGGTTGGGGAGTCCCTATTTGTGGCACTTCAGCATGTGCTGGCATCATTCGTCGGAATCATTACGCCACCGCTGATTATTGCAGGCGCTTTGGGGTTAGATCCCGTCAATACAAGCTACCTCGTGAGCATGTCGCTCTTTGCGTCCGGTCTTTGCACCTTTATTCAGTGCCGCAGAATCGGCCCCGTCGGCTCTGGACTGCTCAGCTTGCAGGGAACGAGTTTTGCCTTCTTGGGCCCCATCATCGGCGCGGGCACAGGCGCAATTCAGGGCGGAAGCACCCCAGAGCAAGCGCTGGCGCTTATTTTTGGCGTGTGCTTTTTTGGCTCTGCGGTGGAAATTATCCTGAGCCGCTTTCTGCACTTGCTCAGCAAGATCATTACTCCGGTGGTTTCGGGCACAGTAGTGATGATTATTGGTCTAGGGCTGATCCGAACTGGGATTGTGAGCTTGGCGGGCGGTGCTGCGGCCCAGAGAGCAGCGGACGGCAGTTTTGGAAGCTGGCAAAATCTAGCGCTCGGTGGACTGGTGATGGCGATCGTGGTTATTCTCACCGTCTCTGGGAATCGGTTCCTGAGAATGGGGGCGATCGCAATTGGTTTGCTGGTGGGCTACATCATCGCTGCTTTCATGGGTCTGGTCAATTTCAGCGCCCTGAGCAATCTGTCATTCTTCAGCCTGCCCATTCCGTTCCGCTATGGGATGCGCTTTGACCTGGGGACGTTCCTGCCCTTTATTTTGCTGTACGTTTTGACGGCAATTGAAACCGTGGGCGACTTGACTGCGACTTCGGCCGTATCTGGCGAACCCGTGAAGGGGCCGCTCTATGTGCGCCGGATCAAGGGCGGCGTTTTGGGAGATGGGGTCAACTCGGCGATCGCCGCTTTGCTAAACACCTTCCCCAACACCACCTTCAGCCAAAACAACGGCGTGATTCAGATGACGGGTGTGGGCAGCCGCTATGTGGGATTCTTTGTCGCTGGTATCTTCGCTATCCTGGGTCTGCTGCCCATCGTAGGGGGCGTGTTCCAGGCCATTCCTCAGCCTGTGCTGGGCGGCGCAACGCTGATTATGTTTGGCTCGATCGCCGTTGCTGGCTTGAACATCGTGTCTTCTGCAAATTTGGATCGTCGGTCGATGATCATTGTTGCCGTTTCTCTGGCGCTGGGCTTGGGTGTGCTGTATGCCCCAGAGATTTTTGATGGCAAGCCGCCTCTTTTCAGGAATCTCTTTGGTTCCAGCATTTCCACGGGCGGCTTGACGGCAATCCTGCTAAGCTGGTTGCTGCCTCGCAAGGATGATGCAGAGGAAGTTTCGCAGGGCTTCGTTGAAGAATCATAGGCAAGAATCATAGGCTTGATGCTCTATTTTGATTCGAGTTTGATTTGAGTTGGCGAAGCAATTTAGCCTCGAAAAAGTGTTTCTAGAGTGGGCATGGTTGTCGTGAAGTAAGCACGCGCCATGCCTTCTTTTTCAAGCAGATTACAAATTGATTGAAAAGCCTCGGAAGAGGTCTTTTCTAAGGATTCTTAGAGGGTGTTTGAGAAGGTATCGCCTGTAATATTAAGCACTCAGAGATCCCCCCTAGCCCCCCTTAAAAAGGGGGGAAACTGCCTTAAAGTCCCCCTTTTTAAGGGGGATTTAGGGGGATCTTGTACGCTTTGCTACAAACAGTAGGACTTTTCAAGCATCCTCTTAAATCCATCCTTGACTTTGAAAAGTTCTTTCAGCAAGTGTTTTGAACAATATTGGGATTGGGCTTTTCGCCAATTACTTTTGTTGATGCCTTGATCTGAAATCACGACGTAATTTAACGTTTCAGATTTGGATTGGCAAACTGGAATATTCTTTTGCAAGTGTGACTCGGAATACAAATTCGAGATTCGGCTGAGATTAGCCTATATAAAGTGTTTCTGGCTTGCTTGAAAGTTATATCTCTAGGTCTTCATGTCTCGATTTCTATTGGGTGTGGCTATTTAGAAAAAATGCATTGCAAGGATGCATGAAATGCTTTAAGTCCGACAGAAATGCATTAAGACGTACTTAATTTCTAGCAAGCTATCAGATCGTTCTCGACCGTTCATCGTGGTGCTTGAGGAGCTTTTGAAATGAGATTTGAGGTGTTTAGGCCTCTGCTAGCGGCGTTGGTCGTGGCGGGGGCATTTGGAATGAATCACCGGGCGATCGCCAGCCCAGTTGCACCCTCCGAAGCTGAGACGCAGCCCGCTCTGGATGCCCCAGTTACCGATGCATCTGTCGATTCCAGCCTGCCTAGGCCAGACCTGGGAAGGGTAAGGTTGGCCGACGCAACTTTGGATGCAACTTTGGACGAAACTTTGTCTGAGCCGTCTCCAGTCGCCGATCTGGAGTCCGCCCCTGCAACGACTGACCTACTCGAAGTTTCACCAGAGCTATCTCCAGAGGTAGAGCCGCTGGAGGCTCCTTCGACGCTGCCCCCCGAAATGGAAGGCGCATCCAGTGCCGCAGATCTGTCGGCCTCAGAGATCACTAGCGAGGCGATCGCCATCCCAGTAGACATGCTGCTGAGCGGCACGCTGCCAGTGGATGTCAACCCTGCGATGGCGCAGGTCACCTCGGTTCAGCAGTTTTCCGATGTACAGCCGAGCGACTGGGCCTACGAAGCCCTGGCCTACTTGGCAAACTCTGAGGCAGAAGGCGGACTAGATTGCTTGGAAGGCTACCCTGACGGCACGTTTCGAGGCGGCCGCGCCATGACTCGTTATGAATTTGCCGCGGGTCTGGCCTCTTGCCTGGATGCGGTCGTGGGTCGGCTCGACTCCCTCGACCCAGAAGCCCTGGCACGAATCGAAGCCCTCCAGCGAGAGTTTGCCGCAGAATTGGCCGTGCTGCGGGGTCGGGTAGACGCGCTGGAGGCGGCCGTAGCCGAACTCGAAGCCAACCAGTTTTCAACCACCACCGTTCTGCGCGGCAATGCCTGGATGAACCTGACCCAAGCATTCCCCGATGGCCGCATTTTGACAGAGCGCAACCCCTTCGCGCCCAACGCTTTTGCGCCGCCCATTCGAGATGCCAACGGTCGCCCCAGTCGCGTTTTCCGCGACCAGCCCCAACTCACCTTCAGCTATTACGTCAACCTGAACCTGAATACTTCCTTCACAGGACGCGATTCACTCGTCACGCAGCTTGCGGTTGGGAACGGAAACTCGCCTGCCAATGAGCTGGTGTCGTCTGGCTTTTTCAATAGCTGGGGGGTTCCTTTTACCGACCAAGGCGCTGGTACACCCAACAACGTCGTCGTGCGGGAACTGTTCTACTCATTCCCCATTGGTGACGCAGTACAAGTGGATATCGGCCCCCGCCTCAACTACTATCGCTATTTTGATGGCAACCGCTTTACCTTCTTCCAGACAGGCGCTTCTAGTTTCAACTCGTCGGGCAGCACCCTGCTGAGCGCCATCGACCGGGGCAGCGGCATTGTCATTCGGTGGAAAATTATTGACCCACTGCAACTCACCGTGGGCTATCTGGCCGAAAACGCTGAGTTCTTGAACCCTGCCTTTGGGTTCAATACGTCTAGTAATCCTGGCGATGGCCTGTTCAACAGCAGCAACATTATCACGGCTCAGCTTGCTTTCTCTCCCTCCCGCAACTTCAACCTGCGTTTGCTCTATGCCCGCTCTAGCCTAAAGCCTTACAACGGTTTCATTGGCGGGGCCGTGGGTGAGCCAGTGCCCTACGGCTATATCGACGATGGCTTTGGTGGATTTTTGAACGATTCTGGCGCAGACACGCTGATGGCCAATTTTGACTGGCAGATTGCCGACTGGATTGGTCTCTTTGCCCGCTACTCCTGGGGACGGGTGGATGTGAACCCAGTCGCCCGCGAGGAAGGCCGACAGGTGCGGGTACAGTCCTTCCAGGTCGGTCTGGGCTTCCCTGATTTGTTTAAGCGGGGTGCGCTGGGCGTGATTTCGTTCCTGATTCCCCATGACTATTTGGCGGGTGAGCAGTTTTTGCTGTCGGGCGGCGGCGATGGGGGCACCCAGGCAGAGCTTGAGGTATCTTATCGCTATCCTGTGAGCGACAACATCTCTCTGGTTCCGGCCTTTTATGCCATCTGGAACGCCAATAACTTCGACAGCAACCCGACTGTGTATGTCGGCAACCTGCGATTCCAGTTCTCGTTCTAGCAGTTTTCTAATTTCTTCCTTGAGTTTTTTCATGCATTGATGGACTGACCGCTTCGCTATTAGTTCGCTATTAGAGCGCTGTGGCAGGACAGTTCTACGAATCGGGTCTTTCCGAGCTTCCTGAAGTGGAAGCTTGTGGAGGCCCGTTTTTCTGTCCCTGGAGCGTCGCCATAAAGCCGTCTGCTAGGATAGGCTGCAAAATGTGAGGCTGTGGAGCGCAGACTCGCTATGATTTGAGCCGTAGCGTTTACGGAATTTCTGTGCCTGTTATTGCGCCTGCTATTGCGCCTGTCATTACAAACTTCATGCCCACCCCCTCTCGATTTTTCCAGTTTTTCACTCACCTGCGTCCGGCTGTGGTGCGCCGAGTCGCCCAGCGGGCCGCGGCTCATCGCCTGCCGGGTTTATCCGCAGAGATGGCCTACAACGCCATGCTGGCTTTGTTCCCAGCGATTCTGGCGATTTTAACGGCGATTGGCTTGTTTCAGCCGCTGAACACGACCTTTCTGCGCCTGATGGATCAGGTCAGCGAAGTGGTGCCTGTGGAGGCGTGGCGGATTATCCAGTCTTTTACTGAGGAACTGAGTACCTCCCGCGATCGCACTCTATTCTCTCTCAGCTTTTTGGTGGCGATTTGGGCGGCATCGGGGGCGGCGAGTGCAGCCATGACCGCCCTGGATCAGATTCATCAAATTCCGCGCGATCGCCTCCGTCCCTTTTGGAAAGCCAAGCTCGTCTCTTTGGGGCTGACCATTAGCGGATTGGTGCTGCTGATGCTGGCGCTGGCAATTGTGTTTATCGGAGATCTGCTGGTGCGCCAGGTGTCGATTCAGGCTCCTACGCTGCGACCCTGGCTGCTGACGCTATGGCAACTGCTGCCGCTGCCTGTGGCCCTACTGCTGATTTCCCTGACATTTGCAGCGGTCTATCGCTTTGGCCCCAGCCGTTGGGACAAGCGGCGGCCCATTCTGCCGGGGGCGCTGCTGGCGGCAATTTTCTGGGCTGTGTTGTCCAATCTCTTTCGGCTATACGTTGCAAATTTTGCCGACTATAACCGCGTCTATGGAGCAGTGGGTGCGGTGATTATTCTGCTGCTGTGGCTATATCTCACGTCGCTGGTCATGCTGCTGGGGGACGAGATCAACGTCACCGTGGGCGAAGCGATGGAGCAATATGAGCAGCGGCGACAGCTACACTTTGAGGAAATGCGGGAAGAAATGCAGCGGAGCGCAGAGGTAAGAGATTAGCAGAGCCAGTTGCTCATCTAGTTGCTCAGCCAATTGCTTAACCAATTGCTCAACCAAGGTTTATCCAGGTTGTTAATGTAAATCGCTGTTCGGATTGCTTGAATCGCCTCGTATAAGAAACCGAATTAAGAAACCAAAACCGAATTAGATCAGGCAAATCAGCAGCAGAAAGCCCAGAATGCCCAGGCTAGATTCCAGGAAAAAGGGAAATTCGGCTTTGGTTTGGGGAGTGATGGGTTGCATGGTGAAACTCCGGGGTGAAGTGTTGGGGAGATTGGGGGGGTTAACGTCTAGACGCTGTTCGACCTAGCAGTAGGCGCTGATGTCTTCGCCACACTGATCGGCCAAATAGCACAGTGAGCGGAATCGCAGCCCGACAAACTGTTCGTACAGCGGGTTTAGCTTGCACAGGGGCGGAATGTGCCCGACTTTGTGACCTAGCACGATGATGTCGCGCTCGAAGGGACACTGGGCAGGAATGAGCCGAGAAATGAAGTGGGCAGTTTGGCGATCGCGGATTTGCAGGTTATCCAGCCAGTTGCGGAGGGGCTGGAGCCACGAGGGGCGATCGCTACCTTGATGACTACCTTGATGACTACCTTTATAAAGAGAGGATGTGGCGTTCATAGGACTCACAGGTTCGATGCAGTTCTCTACTGATTACTACTCAGTTCCATCCGCCAATTTCACGCAGCATTCGGTAAGAAATGATGAACTTTTCTGAGAAATCTTGATCCGATTGCCGAAAGCGGTTCTGAGAGAGCAGTTCTGCTGTTGGAATTGCCTTTATCTCAAGCTTAGGAAGCGCAACTTGGGGATCAATGAAGGAATTGAGAAGCTCCGTAAGAGTTGACTGAAGCTGAGATGAATTTGTTGCTCAGTTGCCGTACTGTGGAGCAAGAATACCCATCGGCTGACGCTGCTCAGAAGTTGTTCGCTCGACTTTTTCAGCAGATTTTTTAGCAACCTTATTCAGCACCTTGAGATTCAGCGCCTCGACATGTGCGCCAACGCTTGACGCAGGGAAATTCCATGACGCAGCTATCGCTTTCGGAAGACGAGATTCGGCAAACCGCCACTGAAAAATCCTTTGAGCGGGGTGAGGACTACTACTCCCAGGGCGCAGTTCTGGAGATCGTTCGGCGTGGGCGAGCCGTTTATGCAGCGGTGGAGGGAAGCGAGGCTGATCCTTACACTGTGCGGATCACCTTTGGCACTCATGGCATTCCCGAAGGGACTTGCACCTGCCCCTACGACTATGGAGGCTGGTGTAAGCATCTGGTGGCGGTGGGGCTAAGCATGGTGCGGGAAACACAGCCAATCGAGTCTCGCCCGACTCTGGCGCAGTTGCTCGATCGGCTAAACCTGGTGCAAACGCAGGGACTAATCCAGGCGCTTGTAGAAGACAATCCTCAACTGCTGGACGAGATCGAGCGCCATGTTCTCAGGCTTTTAAATCCTGCGCCGCCCCGCGACACCAGACGTTGCTATCGCCCGACGGTTGACCTTAAACCCATTCGGCAAGAAATGAGAGAAATTTTGCGGAATGGGCTGGTGTGTTTGCAGGAGGGGCATGAGGATGACCCATTCACGGAAGAAATTTCAAATCTGCTGCAACAGGCGCAAGACTTTGTGGAGGCAGGCAACGGCAACAACGCGATCGCCATCTTAGAGACAATCACGGCTGCCTGGGCAAACGAGTGGGACGAGCTATCGGACTATGGGGCCGATGTGTTTGAGATTGATCAATTGCTGAGCAAGGCCTGGATTGGAGCGATCGCCACTTCTGATCTCTCACCGCCAGAGAAGGTCGATTTTGCCGTCATGCTCTCAGAGTGGGAAGAGGTGCTAGACGCTGATTTCTCTGAAAGTCTGGCGCTGTTGAGCGAATAGCACGCTGCAAATCTAGCGGGGCTGTCGCTCCAGTGCCTCTCAGCCGCTTTATGTCCTAGAGCATATTGTCTTCAGGACTTACGTAGTTGGACGATTTCTCGCGGGCTGCGCCCACGAGAAATCGTCCGAAACCCAGAAAACTTATCGCAAGCGCGTAAGTCCTAGTCTTAAAGCAAGATGTCTTAAAACAAAATGTCTTAGAGCAAGGCCCCGCAGCCTGTGTCTCGCGCTAGGTCGAACTGCCCACGCCAGCATCGGACAGATCTGCACTGAGGGCGCGTTCGCGGTCGAGCCGTCGCTTGCGGGCGTAAAGCTGGATTGCGGCGGCAAAGGCAATCAGCAGACACACCACGCCATAGGCAGCAATATCCGTCGGCAAGTTGTTCTTAAACACCGCCAGCATCACCACCAAAATAAACAGAATCGTGGGAACTTCGTTGAACCAGCGGAACTGCTGGCTAGTCATTTTGCACTCGTCGGCCGCCAGTTTTTTCATCAGCCGCTTGCAGTAGTGGTGATAGCCGATGAGCAAAACCACAAGGGCGAGTTTGGCGTGCAGCCAGGGTTCCTTGAGGACTTCGGGTTCTGTGGTGATGAGGGCGATCGCCATCGCGACGGTCAACAACATCGCCGGGGTCATGATGATGCTGTAGAGCCGCTTCTCCATGATCTGATACTGGTTTTTCAGAATGCTCTGGGCGGGTTCGGGCTGTTCATACGCCTCAGCGTGATACACAAATAGGCGCGGCAGGTAAAACAACCCTGCAAACCACGCCACAATGCCCACAATATGAAAGGCCTTAAACCAAAAATAGTTCATCTAAAATCTCTTTCCACAGCGTCAAAGTCCTGCAAGCCCGATCATATCAAGCCACCTTGGGGCCAAGGCGGGCTGGCTTTAGATTTCTTGAAATTTGCCGCATAAAATTCTGATTACTTCTGATTACTATTTAACGCAGCGCTGGTGCAATGCAGCGTTGACCTGTGACATTCGCTTGTCGTTGTCCCAGAGGCAAGTAGCCGTTCAGCGCAATTGCCTAGCGCAATTGTCTGTGGAACGGGTGCGTCTGCTGATTCAAAAAAACTCCCCGCTCAAGGTTTGCAGATTGGGCGGGGAGCTTTTGAAATAAACGGCTAGATTCTGTCGGGTGTGGCGCGATCGCATCCAGCCGTTTGGGGGCTGCCTAAATCGCTCTGCATCACTAAGACAGCACCCCCCAAACCCGTTAAACAACCTTAGGACTGACGCAGTTGTAGGATTTCTCGCGGGCGCAGTCTACGAGAAATCGTCCAAAATCCAGAAAACTCATCGCCAGTGTGCAAGTCCTAAACCTGTTAAACGGCTTAAACGGCATGTTTGAACAGCGTGTCGAGGTAGACCCGTGCCGCCCGCCGATAGCAGTGGGCAGTGGTTGGGCTGTTGCTGCTGACGTGTTGCAGCAAGAACAGCGACAGCGCGGCGCAGAACACCCGGTCTTGATCCCAATCGGGATGGGTTTCCAGGTAGCCCTTAAGGGACAGGTGCAAATCTTCAGGAATTTCGGCCAGGATGCTGACAGTTGCGTTCATGTGGGAAACCTCAGTGATGAAGCTTTGGATGGTGAAACAGAAGCTCGGACGCAGGAACCAAACTCGATAAACCCTCTCGCGATAAACCCTCTCGCTTGACTGGGGCCAGCCAGAATGAGGTCAGGTTTTGAAAAGGCACGCACCTGATGGTGGAGGTGAGGAGAGGCAGCAA
The DNA here is from genome assembly GCF_032705245.1 of Thermoleptolyngbya oregonensis NK1-22. Taxonomy (GTDB): domain Bacteria; phylum Cyanobacteriota; class Cyanobacteriia; order Elainellales; family Elainellaceae; genus Thermoleptolyngbya; species Thermoleptolyngbya sichuanensis. The sequence continues at coordinate 2,350,523 of NZ_CP053540.1, read as the reverse complement.
GTTGCTGCTTTGTCCCGACGCTCAGGCACACAAAAGCAGCGCAAACTCTCGCCAGAGGGCGGATAGCGACACGCCAGACCGAAAAATCGGACTCTGGTGATAGTCGGCCCCCTCTGCCAAGGAGCGCTTTAATTGAGCAGGTCGCATCATTTTGCGCTAGGAGGGGGTGGGGTTGTCAACCTTAAGAACTGTTGCAGAGGGCTTTAGATTTAAAAAAGTTTTACGGCGCAATGCGGATTTGAGGTCGGTTTTTGTTACATAACTTCATTAAAACCTGATGATTCTGAGGGGGCGATCGCCCTTTGGCGAATTCCCCAGAAAATTCCCCTAGCCCCAATGCCACCGTAGAAGCCTGTGGAAAACTGCCCGATCCCCTGTGGAAAACTTCGATATCGCTGTGGAAAGCTTGTGGAGACTGTGGGGAAAATCGCCCCGAAAGATAAGAATTGCAAACTGCTGGAAAGCACCCTGACTTTTGGCCATAGCTTGACATTGCAGCGCCTACAGAGACTAGGATTCAAGGGCTTTCTGTCACTTTGGTCTAATTTTTGTCTAATTTTGGTCTGTCTAAATTTTGGTCTATGGAGCTAATTCTTGAAGGACTGAGGGCACTGATCGTGTTCCTCATCGGCGCGTCGGTCGGCAGCTTTCTCAACGTGGTGGTGTATCGGATTCCGGCGGGGCTGTCGCTGCTGCATCCGCCGTCTCGCTGCCCCTCTTGCCTCACCCCCATCCGGCCCTACGACAACGTGCCCGTGCTGGGCTGGCTGTGGTTGGGTGGCCGGTGTCGAACGTGCAAAGCGTCGATTTCCCCCCGATATCCGCTGGTGGAACTGATTACAGGCTTGCTGTTTGTCGCTGTGGCTCAGTCTTTTGCGCTACCGCTACCTGCGGTGGGCTACTGGGCGCTGGTGAGCTGGCTGATGGCGCTGGCGCTGATCGACCTGGATACGCTCACCCTGCCCAACGTGCTGACCCAATCGGGACTGGTGGCGGGGTTGGTCTTTCAGGCGGCGATGGGCTGGTCGCAGGGGGTCGCCACTGGGCAGGGCGGACTGATGGGCAGCGCCGCAGCGGTGATGGGCGGCGTAGTGGGCGCAGTGCTGGGCATCTGGGGGCTGGATCTAATAACGTTTGTTGGCTCTGTGGCCCTGGGGCAAACCGCAATGGGCGGCGGTGATGCAAAGCTGGCGGCGATGATGGGGGCGTGGCTGGGCTGGAAGTTGCTCCTGCTGGCGGGGTTTCTGGCGTGCGTGCTGGGGGCGTTTGTGGGCGGCGGGGCGATCGCCCTTGGCCTGCTCAGCCGTCGCCAGCCCATCCCTTTCGGCCCGTTTCTGGCACTTGGCGCGATTCTCGCCGTCTTCTTTGGAGAGAGCCTGATTCGCGGCTACCTGGGGTTCTTTTGGGGCATTGTTCAATAAATTCCCTAATTCCCTAATTCCCCAAACAGCGCCCTAGAGGAAATGGCTGGAAGCCTTGGAGTCCCTCAAACTGGGAATCTAAAACTGGCAATCTAAAATTGCCAATCTAAAAGCCAGAATCAAGATCTCAGGGCAAAGCAACAGGACGCAGAACCGCTCGGCCCCCAACCCCTAACCCCTGATCTCCCCCCGCCTCTGATAGAATCAACATCGTAGTTTGAATCACATACGCTACGGATGTGGCTTGGACAACGTTGAGAACCACCAATACTTATTTGGAAGCAGAACTCATGCAGCAAATGCTGGCGGCCCATGAGATTCCGGCGCGGGTGGTGGCGCAGGGCGTTCAGGCGCATTTCGGCGGGGGAACGCCTGCGGCGGTGCAGGTTGACCCGCGAGACTGGTGGACGGCGCTGCTGCTGCTAAGTCCTATCGATGACGCAGAGGACGTAAAGCCGGAGTAGCGCAGAGGGGCGATCGCCCTCTCCTTGCACACTAGAAACGCCTCCCCATTTATCCCTTTAGTCAGATTAGTCAGAATCTCCCGTTTTCACAGAATCTTCCCCAATCCGCTCTTTCCATTCTCTTTTGCCACAGATCTATGCCATAAATCGCCGCCCCAGCGAAGTTTAACACAGAGGGCTACCTTACTGGGCTAGCTGAGAACGGACGCTATGCCATAAATCGCCGCCCCAGCGAAGTTTAACACCACCCTTTATCCCCTGTTTTTTTCATGTCTCTGTTTGACTGGTTTGCAAATCGACGCAAAGCTGGTGCCATCAGCCAGAATCAGCAGGAGCGAGAAATCGCCGACGGACTCTGGAGCAAGTGCCCCAACTGCGGCGTGTTGACCTATACCAAAGATCTGCGGGCAAACCTCATGGTCTGTCCAGAGTGCAAGCATCACAACCGCATCTTTAGCGACGAGCGCATTCAGCAGCTGATCGATCCAGGCACTTGGACTCCGCTGGACGAACACCTGTCGCCCACCGATCCGCTGGGTTTTCGCGATCGCAAATCCTACAGCGATCGCATCCGCGACACTCAGGAAAAAACGCGCCTCAGGGATGCGGTTGCCACAGGCGTTGGACGGCTGAACGATTTGCCCGTAGCGCTGGGCGTGATGGACTTTCGCTTTATGGGCGGCAGCATGGGGTCTGTCGTGGGCGAAAAGCTGACCCGCATGATTGAACGAGGCACGCGCGATCGCCTCCCAGTGATTATCGTCTGCGCCTCTGGCGGCGCACGGATGCAGGAGGGAATGCTCAGCCTCATGCAAATGGCGAAAATCTCCGGGGCCCTAGAGCGACATCGAGAAGCCCGCCTGCTCTACATCCCCGTGCTAACCCATCCCACCACGGGCGGCGTAACGGCCAGCTTTGCTATGCTGGGCGACCTGATCCTGGCGGAACCCCAGGCCACTATCGGCTTTGCAGGGCGGCGCGTCGTCGAGCAGACCCTCCGCGAAAAGCTCCCCGACGACTTTCAAACCTCGGAATATTTGCTCAACCACGGCTTTGTAGACACCATCGTGCCGCGCACTGAGTTGAAAAAGACCCTGGCCCAACTCATCCTGCTGCATCAGCCTCCACAGCCCGCAACCCACGCGGTTCACGTCCCCGACACCGTACCCGAAACCTTGCCACTCAAAATTCCCCACGAGTTGTAGTTTCGTTGTGACTTCGATAGTAATTTCAGCGTAATTTCAGTCGTTTCAATTCAGTAGTCTCAATAATTTCACACTGCATACAAGCCGTCATTGCAAGCGGTCACCATCCAGACAGGAAAAAGCTTGTATGGTGGATCTGTTGTCTTTACTGAGATCCTGCTGCTACGCCCCTATGCAACTCATCGCCGCAATGCAGGAGGTGTTTCGCCAGCCTCCGATTCCCTACGAGCCGCAAAAGCACTCCCTCAAAGCCTGGGCCAAGTATTGCCTGCAAGATCGGGGCTACAAAGTCCTCTACGCCGATCGCGCCGATTTTGCCATCGAGTCCCGCACCGACGGCAAAGTCTTCTTTCGCGTCACCGAAAACCCTGCCGACGTGACCCCAGACCTGGGCTGGATCGTGTGCGATCGCACCTCCCAAGTCACCACCGTCATCGCCCCCCACACTCCCAAATAAAGACACAGACTAGCACCACCATCCCTCCCCCCCACCTCTTCTTTTTTCTCTCTTCCTTCTTCTTTTTTCTCTCTTCGTTCTTCCCTCTTTTTTTTCTCTCTCCTCCCATGCGGGATCTCTACCCCCCCATCGAACCCTACGCCTCTGGCACCCTCCAGGTTTCTGACCTGCACACCATTTACTACGAAGAAGCGGGTAACCCCCAAGGCAAACCCGTTGTCTTTTTGCACGGCGGCCCCGGCGGCGGCATTACGCCCAGCTATCGCCAGTTTTTTGACCCGGAAAAGTGGCGCGTGGTTCTATTTGACCAGCGGGGCTGTGGTCGCAGCACACCCCACGCCGAACTGCGCGAAAACACCACCTGGGACTTGGTGAGTGACATTGAGACAATTCGGACGCACCTGGGCATCGATCGCTGGGTGGTCTTTGGCGGCAGTTGGGGCAGCACGCTCTCTCTCGCCTACAGCCAGACCCATCCCGACCGCTGCAAGGGGCTAATTTTGCGGGGCATTTTCATGCTGCGGCGCAAGGAATTGCTGTGGTTCTACCAGGAGGGATGCAGCTACATCTATCCTGATGCCTGGGAAGACTACCTGAAGCCGATTCCTCCGGAGGAGCGGCACGATTTAATCAGCGCCTACTACAAACGGCTGACCAGCGATGACCCGGCAATTCGGCTGGAGGCGGCGCGTGCTTGGTCGGTCTGGGAAGCCAGCACCAGCAAGCTCCTGCCCGATGCCAACCTGAAGGAGCGCTTTGCAGAGGCGGAGTTTGCCGATGCCTTTGCCCGGATTGAGTGCCACTACTTTGTGAACAAGGGATTTTTTGAACCAGACGACCAGCTCTTGCGAAACGTCGATCGCATTCGCCACATTCCCGGCGTAATTGTGCAGGGGCGCTACGACGTGGTGTGTCCGGCGGTGTCTGCCTGGGAGCTTCACCGCGCCTGGCCCGAGGCGGAGCTAATTCTCGTGCCAGATGCAGGCCACTCGATGAACGAACCAGGAATTCGGACAGCGCTGCTGGAGGCGAGCGATCGCTTTTCTGCCCTCTAGCCCCAACCCCCTGCCCCGCTTCCTGATATGCTGAATATGCTGGAAGCCTGAACCAGCCTGGATTTTCGCCATGCCTGCCGCCACGTTGACCGATCAACCCCTCAGTTTTCCCCTTACCGCCGTTGTCGGACAGGAGGCGATTAAGCTGGCCCTGCTGCTCTGCGCCGTTGATCCGGGGCTAGGTGGCGTGGTGATTGCGGGTCGTCGCGGCACGGCCAAATCCGTCATGGCCCGCGCTATTCATGCGCTGTTGCCCCCCATCGAAGTCATCGAAGGCTCCTGCTGCAATGCCGATCCGCTCCTGCCTGAAGCCTGGGATGATGACACGCTGAAAAAATACGCAGAGGTCAAAGTAGCAGCGGATTTCGAAGCAGATCCCGATGCGGGTTCTTCTTTGCCCACGCACGTTATCCCGGCTCCCTTTATCCAAATTCCGCTGGGCGTGACGGAAGATCGGCTGCTTGGCTCGGTGGATGTGGCTCAGTCCATCAAGGCGGGGGAAACCGTGTTCCAGCCGGGGCTGCTGGCAGAGGCGCACCGGGGCGTGCTGTATGTGGACGAAATCAATCTGCTGGATGACCAGATTGCGAATCTGCTGCTGACGACGCTGACGGAGGGACGCAACCAGATTGAGCGCGAAGGCATTAGCTTTCAGCATCCCTGCAAGCCGCTGCTGATTGCCACTTATAACCCCGAAGAGGGCGACCTGCGAAATCATTTGCTCGACCGAATTGCGATCGCCCTTTCGGCAGACGAAATCCTGGGGCTAGACCAGCGTGTGGCAGCCGTAGAGCGGGCTACAGACTATGCCCAGTCGCCGGAAGATTTTCTCAAGCTCTATCGCGAAGAACTGGACAATCTCAAAACCCAGATCATCCTCGCCCGCGAGTGGCTCCAGGATGTCACCATTTCCCGCACTCAGATTGAGTATCTGGTTCAGGAAGCGCTGCGTGGCGGCGTGCAGGGGCATCGGGCGGAACTGTTTGCTGTGCGGGTAGCCAAGGCAAACGCAGCGCTGGAAGGGCGTACCGAGGTCAGCGCCGACGATTTGCGCGTGGCTGTGAAGCTGGTGATTGTGCCCCGGGCGCTGGATCTCCAGCCGCCGCCCGAAGATGAGTCGCCGCAGCCGCCCCCGCCGCCCCCGCCGCCCCAGGATCAGCAGCCGTCTGACCAGGATCAGGACGAAGACGAGCAAGAGGACGAAGACGAGAACGAAGAAGACCAGTCTCAAGATCCGCCAGAACTCCCGGAGGAGTTTATCTTTGACCCAGAGGGCGTGCTGCTCGACCCGTCGGTGCTGTACTTTGCTCAGATGGCCAATCGACGCGGCAAGTCTGGGTCGCGCAGTCTGATCTTTTCGGAAGACCGGGGACGCTACATCAAGCCGATGCTGCCCAGGGGCAAGGTGCGGCGGATTGCCGTGGACGCGACGTTGCGCTCGGCTGCGCCCTATCAAAAGGCTCGGCGATCGCGCTACGAGCAGGGAGCAGCAGCGACTCAGCCGACTCGCAAGCGGGTGTTTGTGGAAGAGTCGGACATTCGCGCCAAGCGGCTGGCCCGGAAGGCGGGGGCGCTGATTGTGTTTGTGGTCGATGCCTCTGGATCAATGGCGCTAAACCGGATGAACTCTGCCAAGGGCGCAGTTCTGCGGCTACTGACAGAGGCCTACCAGAACCGTGACCAAGTGGCGCTGATTCCCTTTCGGGGTGACCAGGCAGAAGTGCTGCTGCCCCCGACTCGCTCCATCACCTCGGCGCGGCGACGACTGGAGCGGATGCCCTGTGGGGGCGGCTCTCCCCTAGCGCATGGGCTCACGCAGGCGGTGCGCGTGGGGGTAAATGCTCGCTCTTCCGGTGACATCGGCCAGGTGGTGATCGTGGCCATTACCGATGGACGAGGCAACGTGCCGCTGGCCAAATCCCTGGGGGAACCTATCCTCAGCGAAGAAAAACCGGACATTAAGGCGGAACTGCTGGACATTGCCACCAAGATTCGGGCGCAAAATATTCAGCTTTTGGTGATTGACACGGAGAATAAGTTTGTGTCTACGGGCTTTGCTAAAGAACTAGCGAAACAGGCCGGTGGCAAATATTATCACCTGCCCAAGGCCACCGACCAGGCGATCGCCGCTGCCACAATGGGCGCATTGCGCGATGCCAAAAATGGCTAGGGAACATAAGAAACATAAAAAAATAAAAGGGGAAGCGGCGAATCACCACTCCCCCTCAAAGTCCGAACCCCAAAGCTCGTTTATGCTAGCTGGCCAGTATGCTAGCTAGCCAGGTATTCGCGAATATCGGCCCGGCGTTTCCGCAGTTTGGTCAAGGCTTCCCGCTCGATCTGGCGCACCCGCTCGCGGCTGATGTTCAGGCGATCGCCAATTTTGGCCAGCGTGAGCGATCGCCCATCCTCCAGCCCAAAGCGCAGCGACAAGACTTCGCGCTGTTGCGGCGTTAGCTCTGCCATCAGTTGCTCAAGCTCGTTTCGCAGCGAAGAATTGGCAGCGTAGTCCTCCGGAGACGGCCCCGTATCTTCCAGCAGTTCACCCAGCTCCGTGTCCTGGTTATCGCCCACTCGCAAATCCAGCGATAGGGGCTGGCGTGCCCGCTCCAGGTATTCGCGCACCTGTTTTACCGACATATCTAGCTCCGTCGCCAGTTCCGAAACAGTGGCTGCTCGGCCAAGCTGCTGAGCAAGCTGCCGCTGCGCCTTCTTAATTTTGTTTAGCTTTTCGGTGATGTGAATTGGGAGGCGAATGGTGCGCCCCTTCTCGGCGATCGCCCGCGTAATTGCCTGCCGAATCCACCAGTAGGCGTAGGTGCTAAAGCGATAGCCCTTGGTTGGGTCAAACTTCTCTACGCCTCGCTGCATCCCAATTGTGCCCTCCTGGATTAGATCCAGCAGATCCACATTGCGCTTGATATATTTTTTGGCCACAGACACGACCAGGCGCAGATTGGCCTCTACCATGCGGCGCTTGGCATTTTCGCCCTCGGCTACCACCTGCTCTAGCTCATCGACCGACAGGCCGGCCTGATCTGCCCATTCTTCCAGGCTGGGCGATCGCCCAAGCTGCTCCGACAGCGTCGCCTTCACGTCCTGCAACAGGCTCAGCCGCTGAACCTGCTTTCCATACAGAATTTCCTGCTCGTGCGTCAGCAGAGGAACCCGTCCAATTTCTCGAAGGTAAGTGCGAACCAGATCGGTGGAGGCTTGACTCGTTTTCATGACAAGACACGTGAGGAGTTGGAAAAACACAAAACAGGGCAGCTACCGGGCAACTACCCAACCGAGAGAAATCAAAAACGTCAAAGACCAGAGCGCTGAGGGCTGGATACGACTCTATTCAATTGCTATTCAGTTGCTATTTGATTGCGAACCCTTAGCTACCACTCAATGGCTAAGCTTTGGCTGCTACCCTTTGGCAACAGATGCCGCCTCCCGACCAGAGCGATCGCCTCTCAGAAAAGCACCTCAGACCCAGCATCGAACCCGCAACCTAATCACAGACTCATCAGGTGAATAACCTTTGGAAGACACGCCTGGGAGACAGGCAACACGAAGCACTTCATACGCTCCGATACTCACCACCCAGAAGTCCTTTGCTCAATCTGAATATTAAAAAATGTAACACTTATGAGAGATGCTGTCACGCCCCTATATCAGCGAATTGGGAGCATATCCAGAAACATTAGACCCAACATTACCGAGATTTTCCCGATATGAATGCATCCTGTACAACAAAACCAGTGTGATCAGAGTCAGCATCGGTCACCTCCGCAAGTAGCTCGTTCGTAACGTTTTTTTAATAATTCAGCCCAAGTCCTAATCGCTGACAGAATACGAACTGTAGAAACGCGAACTGTAGAAAGCTGGCTTAGACAACTGGATATGCGACGCACACAGCAATCTATCGACTCTGGGTATCATGCTATGCACCTGCACCAGCCTCTCCCGCCTGCATAAGCCAGTCATTCGGGCAGCGCTTCCGACTGAGATACCTCAATTTACAAGACTTGCGTTGATCACTGCCTGTGCCTAAGGGGCCGGTTTACACGCTTCCTGCTCTACAGAAAGCAGGAAGTTGGCTAAAGATGTGATCAAAAAATGCAAAAACCCCGACACTGCTTAATCCTGAGAAGCAGCATCGGGGACTGACAAAGCCATGAACTCGAAAGGTAAGCTGAGCAATTCAGCGAGCAATGCTGAACCCTAAGCAGAGCGTCCAATCTCTCGCGAGGGACTGGCTGGCTCCGCGCCCAGCATCGACTCTTTCAGGAGTTTCAGCCCTTTCTTAACGCGACGGGATACAGTAACCGCGCTAATGCCCAAGCGCTCGGCTGTCTCCTTTTGCGTCAAGTCATAGAGGAAGACAGCTTCTAAAACCTCGCGGGTTCGCTTTTCAAGCTGATACAGGGCTTGTTGAAGCCGGATCTGGTCTTCCTGAGCAAGCTGGAAACTGCGGTATTGCGAATCGGGCAGCATTTCACCCAGCGTCGCGCCCTCTTCTTCTTCACGCATAGGCGCGTCGAGGCTGAGAGGCAGGCGATTGCGGTAGGCGAGTTTGATTTCTTGCCACTCGTCGAGCGAGACTCCCAAAGCAGAGGCAAGTTCAGCATCGGTTGGGGGACGATGAAGCTCTGCCTGGAGGGTGCGCGTAACGGTTGCAGCTTGGTGCTGAAGCGCCTGCCAGCGACGAGGAATCCGAACAGAAGACCCCTTATCGCGCAGATAGTGCTGAATTTCGCCACGAATGTAGGGAATGGCGAAGGAGCTAAAGGCATGACCTTTGCTCATGTCAAACCGCTCGATAGCACGGATCAGTCCTAGGCTTCCCACTTGGAGCAGGTCATCATAGCTTTCGGTGCATTGATTGACCCAGTGATGCGCTTCTTTGCGAACCAAACCAAAATTGAGTTGCACCAATTGATTGCGGATTTCGGCAGTTGGAGAGGTTTGATAATCTCGCAGGAGTTGTAAACTTTCGGTCTTAAGTTCTGTAGAAATGGGTGTAGACATGACGAGATTCAGGTAGATGGGGTTAGCCGAGAGACCGTAACCTAGATGCATCCCTACGAAAGGCACAAGGGTATCAAACTGAGAAGTTGAAACTCAAGTTACCTGGCTTACTTGACTCAATGACTTACTTAAATTCGGCAGGTTAGCAGAGGCTTAAACAGCCGCTTGCAGGTTGTGAAACCAGGCTAGTGAGCGCAAAAACGCTCTTGCTTGTTAACTGGAGCCTATCTGCTGCTTAGAGCCTGGTTACTACCTGCAAACATTTGGAGCAGCGAATTTAGAGCAGTGAGCTAACGTATGAAGTCAGAGGTTTCAGCCGTCCTAAGTTTCTGACAACGAACTCTAATCACTAAAGCTCCAGTAACGTTGTTTGATAGTAATAAATCTGCCGCTTGACGAGGCCCCAGAAAATTTCTGAACTCAAGGTATTTGGTTTAGGGCAACGCCTACAACGGCATTTTTACGGAACCTGAAAGAAGCGTCGAAAAACCTGAATCGCCCCATTAGATGAAGATCGGGATAGATCCTCTAAAAGTTTGAGACGGCTTGATGAATGAATTAGGAGGAAAGAATCAGACGCGAGTCTGTGGAATTCACTGATGAGCAGTTTACATTTTAAGATGAAAGCTTGCAATATTATGGAGCAATATCATGAGAAAGCGTTAAGCGCGATCGCCCCTCGGCGGAGCAGTGAACTGGATATCGCCTTTAAGACAAGGAGGGCGATCGCCCTTCAAAAACAGCGTTTAACTGGTCCTAGACAGAGCTGACAGGTGGTTTCCAGTAGACCTTTTAGCTCCTAACTTTGAGGATTACATGGTGTGAAAACTGTGATTCTCTCTGGCTCCAGACTTTACAAAAGCGTGATTCCAAACTGCACTTCTTAAAGTTTTAGTAAAGTTCAGCTTTATGGAAACCTCATAAATTTAGCCCCAAAATTTAGCCCCAAAATTTAGCTCAAAAACTGCGCCCAAACATGAAAAGACCCGCCAGCGCCTTGCCAGCAGGTCTTTTCGTTTCAAAATCTAGAGGGGCTGATGGATTAAAATCTGTAGCCAGTCACTCTTAAGGATCTTGAGGACTACGCAGCGGGTTCAATCCGAGCGTAGAACAGCCCCTGAATACGAACATCCAGAGGTTCCTTGCCGCCCATGTCAGTATCTGAAGGCTGCTCACTTAGGAAAGTTCCAGCGATCTCGCCCGTTGCGGCATTGATCTTGGCAATCTGGAAGGAGATATTGCCACGACCCGTCTTAAACGCCTTTTTATTTTCGCGCTGAAGTTCATCGCTGTCGGCCTGAGCGGGCAGCGCAACCGCATTATCGTAGCCCGCCGTTAGGCCGCGACCTTTGGGATCGAGGAAGTTAGACGTGCGGTAGGAGGGCACCTTAAACTCGCCCTCGAAGTCCGTGGAGGCGGAGATGCTGTCTAATCCAGGCTGAGTTGTGGCAACCAAGTCCTTGATGGTGAACAGGAAAGGGACTTCCTCTCCACCGGGCAGCAGCACAGTGATGGGCTGGAAATCAAAGCCTTCTTCTTCGATGAAGGTGAGGCTACGATCGGGGTTGACCTTTAGCGTGCCTCGCACCTGGTCGAGGCTAGAGGTATAGCGTGTCAACGGTCTGCCAGCCACAAATTCTGCCTCTTGGCGTTTGTTTGCTGGCTCTGTCTTCACAGCGTAGTTGGTCGGTTCCAGGCACAGATCGACGATTTTGTAAGTCTCACTGGGGTCAATCGGAATGGAACCCCGCTTGATGGTGTCAAGGGTAGGGCATTTGTTAGCTAGACCAGTGCCTCGGATTTGCTCATAGGTGAGCGGGCCGCTGGCGGCGGTAGGGGTGCCGCTGCTACAGGCAGTGAGAAACCCCATACAGAGCGCAATCAGCGCGACAATTAGAGCGCGATACCTCATGGTCAACCTCGATATCTCAATCTTGATATGGCTTGGTGGTGGATGAATTCTAGTGGATGAATTCGTAGGTCTGTTGGGTCGAATGTTTGATCGAACAAGATTAGTCGAACAAATCTAACAGATTGTGTCTGATACTCTAATGTTGAATTTTACAAGACCTTGTGCGCTTGTTTCTGGAACAGACCGACTTCGTAAGACTTCAGGGCGAGACTTTAGAGTAAATCCTGGCTTTGGCGTAGATGATAAGGGACGTGAATTGTGTAGAAATGTATAGAAAATTGCATGGAACAAGCGTTTCATAGGTGTTGCAGAGTTCTTTTGTAATTCTTTCGCAAATTCTTTTGCAGTTGTTTCTCAGCAGTTGTTTCTCAGTTGTGTGGAGCGTGGAGCGGCATGAACGAGCAGGATAATGGAGGCGATCGCCCATCTCATCCAGATCTGGCAAGTTTGGAGCAAGCGCTCCAGCCTCAGGAGACACTTCAGCGCCATCTAGAGGCGATCGCCCAACAGGTGCAGGAAATCGCCAAAGCGTCTGAAGGCGACGGCGTTGCGCTGTTGCGGCTATTGCGCCTGCTAGAAAAGCTGCACCAAGAAATCCGCGACACGATGTTTCAAGAAACGCTGCCCAAAAATCGCCATTCGCTCTATGCCCTGCTGCGCGATATGGAGGCCGAGGGGGGCTGGCCCTATATCAGTCGCATGAAGCTGCGATCGCTCTTGCGACACCTGCTAGATGAGCCGCCCACCGAATCACCCAACCCGCTGAACCCGATCGCTGACCCAGAAGACTTTCCGCGCCGATAGACGAGCAAGATCGCAAGGGCAGGATTTTCCGGGTCTGAGCGGCCAGCTTTAAACCCTCAGCAACGACTTTCAAAACACGGCTTAAAATGAGTAGAAAGGTTCTACTTGGGAAAAGGCTCCATGATTCCTACCGTTATTGAACAATCGGGTCGCGGCGAACGCGCCTTTGACATCTATTCGCGTCTGCTGCGGGAGCGCATCATTTTTCTAGGCCAGCCTGTCGATTCTGACGTTGCCAACCTGATCGTGGCGCAAATGCTGTTTCTAGAAGCCGAAGATCCCGAAAAGGACATCTACCTCTACATCAACTCTCCGGGCGGCTCTGTCACCGCTGGCATGGGCATTTTTGACACGATGAACCATGTACGCCCGGATGTTTGCACGATTTGTGTTGGGCTAGCCGCCAGCATGGGCGCATTTCTTCTGAGCGCTGGCGCTAAGGGCAAGCGGATGAGCCTGCCGCACTCGCGGATTATGATTCACCAACCCCTCGGCGGTGCCCAGGGTCAGGCTACGGACATCGAGATTCAGGCAAAAGAAATCCTCTACCACAAACAAAATCTCAACCGCTGGCTGGCAAAGCACACAGGACAGCCCCTAGAGCGCATTGAGCGCGATACCGAGCGCGACTTTTTCATGTCTGCTAAGGAAGCGATGGACTACGGCTTGATTGATCAGGTGATCGATAAGCATTCGGTCGGCAGCCGCCCGACGGTGGTCAGCGCCAATTAGGGCTTTGTGGGGGCTTTATGGGAGCCTTGGGGAGGCTTTCGGCAGCCCCCTCGAAAGATCGGCGATTTTGGATTGTAGGGTCTGGATTTTGGGCGCTGCCAAAAGCTCTCATCCAAAGTCGTCAATCTAACTATCCAAAATCGTCAATCTAAGATCCAAAGTCTAAAATCGGCGCAAAACTTAGGGTCAGCCCCAATCCTGATGCTCTGGCGAAGTAGAGAGCGCAATTCGCTGGTGTAGGGCTGCCGCGTTGCGCTCCAGGTCGGCTGCGAGGATGTCGAGCTGGTCGAGTTGGGATTGATAGTCGGTGAGTTCGCGTTTGGCGGCGACTTTTCGCTCCAACGCAGCACGGGCGGCGGGTTCTTTGCCCTGCTTGAGGGCCAGTTCTGCGACCCGATGCCAGGTGTCCATATCTTTCTGGGCTGCCTGCATTTGTCGCTGGAGCTGGTCGCGGGCGATCGCCATATTCCGTCGCGCCTGGTCAAACTGTTGCAGCGCCATTGCAGGGTCGTTCGCCAGCACTGCGTCTTCCATCATGCGGCGAGAACTGCGGGGGTTGAGCATGGCGGCATCGAGTCCAAAGGTTGCAAGCTGTTCGCTGACGCTGCGGCCTGTTTTGCACCAGGTCGCAAAGTGTTCGCAATTGTTTTCGAGCAAGCTATAGCGCTGTTCACCCAGCCGACTCTCGGCCCGTTCAATCACGATATCGGGCAAATAGCAAACGGTGTATTGCTTGACAAACACCCGGTTGCCCCAGGAAAACGCCGAAAACTCTGTCTGGCGAATTGTCGGCGGCTCGGTAGCTTTGCTGTAGTGAATGACGCTGCCATCACCGCAGTCGATGCCGTGGTGTTCATACACACCGTCCATGCCAGCGAGCGGTCGCATGACGTAGATTTGGTCGCCTCGGGCCATGTTCAAGGGGTAAAGCGTTGGGATCGGGGTTGAGAATCAGGTTTAACGGCGAGTTTCACCTGCACAGGCCAAAGTGCCTATTGGTTTCAGCACCCTGCTTGAGCTGCTGCAAAATTTTATCTTAGGCAAGCGATTGGCAAAACTCTGTTTGCTGCCTCACCTCCGAATCCAAATCCCTTCAGGACTTACGCACTTGCGATAAGCTCTTTGGATTTTGGACAATTTCTCCTGGGCTGCGCCTGCGAAACATTGTCCAACTGCGTAAGTCCTATCCCTTAATTGCGATAGGCGATCTGGAGGCTCTTGACCAGCAGCAGCAGCGAGGCGATCGCCATTAGCCCGCCCCAAAACCAGTAGGGCAACAGCAGGTTTTGAGCGATTTGCCCAGAGTCCGACAGGAGGACTTGCCCGCCGATATTGGCTTGGCGGGTGAACAGATAATCCATCTGGTGATAGGTGCTGACGCACGCCTGCACACCCAGAAATTGGATCGCGAAGACTCGGAGCCAGGGATAGCCGGAAAAGGCGATCGCCAGCACTGCCGCCCCCAACAGCGGCACGGCCACCAGCCCAAAGAGCGATCGCACCCAGATCAGCGCCGACCCAATCAGCATTGCCCCCAAAAACAGAAGCGCATAGCGGGCCATCTGGCGGCTGCGCGATGCCAGAATAAACAGTGCCCCAGCAATCGGCGGCCCCATCGGCCCCGCCGCCGCCACCAGCGCCCGACCCACGGGCCCCAAAAACAAACTGCCGCTGTGAACCGCAAAGCCAGAGCCGTTGGGGAACATCTGCAACTGCTGGAAGTTGCCGCCCAGCAGCATGGCCATGAGTCCATGCCCCATTTCATGAAACCAGGTCGCCAAAATGCTGAAGGGATACAGGATGTAGTTGCCAATGGGCAATTGCCAGAGCAGACTGGTGGCGATCGCCGCTGCGACCAGCCAGGTCAACCCCACTCGGTCAGACTTGGAGTCAGAGCCATCCCACCGTTGCGGGTCATCAAACGGATTGTCTTTGTTCCAGCGATTCGTCATGGCAGGGCTTGAAGGAGGAGTCTTGCAGAACCATGACTCAACTCTAGCGCTTGCCTCCGTGGATTGCCCCCTGTGCCACTCCAGGCATGATTCCAGGCGTAACTCTGGGATATTGGGCATAGCCTACTCGAAACCTTGCAAGGTCAAAACTTGCCAGGTCAAAACTTGCCAGGTCAAAACTTGCCAGGTCACAGTTCAGTCATCAGTTCACAACACCTGAAATCCCTAGAGAGACAGAGAGGGACGCACCAGAAGGCCACTAGCGGCAGCGCCTCCTACTCAAGTTGGTGGATCAGGCAACTGCAAATGGGGCGGCACTGGAATTGCCCCGCCGGGAGTCGGTGGGCGATGGATTTTGGTCGCTGCGTCGGGAGAGTCTGGATCGCCCTCCTGCCGACCGCGGGTAATTTCGGTTGGGGCTTGGGGCAAATCGGAGGCAGGCTGCCCAACCGTGCGATCGCTCACCAATCCGGTCGTGGGTGGGTCATCACCGTTTTCGCTGCCCAGGCGAATCTTGATATTCGGCCCAGAGCGGGCCAGCCGAATCACTGCGCCATCCGTCAGTGGAACTTGCGTAATTCGCTTGCCGTCCAGGTAGGTGCCGTTTGTGCCCAAGTTGACAATTTCCCAATTTGCGCCAACCCGACGCAGCTCTACATGATGGCGAGACACGACAGCGCTGTAGAGAATCACGTTATTATCGGTCGCTCGCCCAATGCGAATCACCGACTCATTTTCAAACTTCCAAACCTGGGCTGGAATCTGCTTGACCGGATGCAGAAGGGATAGGGTAATCACACTCGTGACGCAAAACCTACGGCGAAAGAACAGAGTGGCAAATTTTCAGGAAGAGATGCCTGATGGCAGGGTGACTGAATTTTATGACTGAAATTTGAAACTGAATCTTGGGGCTGATCAAATATTGTGACTGATCCGACAGGCTGCTGGCTGTAGGGTGAAACAACGGCTGGCATCCATCATCCACTCATCCTAAATCCTACGCTGCAATCCTATGCCGTTTTCTTGAGAGCAAATGCAAACTTTATGGTCAAGTCTGGTCAACTTGACTTTCGCGTAGGGGGCAAATCTGGGCAAGACTGCTTCAATCTAGAATAGGCTGGGAACTCTAAGAAGTGCCAATGTGTGCCAATGTTTTGAGGGTCTGCGTCAGGCTGCCGAGGTATTTGAGGTGATTTCCGGTCTGTCCTGTGTTCTTCTGCGTTCTTAAGGTATTTGAGGTGATTTCCGGTCTGTCCTGTGTTCTTCTGCGTTCTTGATAGATCGGTCATTTCGGTCATTGTTGATGCTGGAGGAAAACGTCTGTCATGCCCAACTTACCGGTAAAGCGCATGGTGCTATACAAGCACGGGGTCGGTTTCTTTGAGCGCCTGGGGGCTTTGGGGCCAGAGTCCTCCGTCACCTTGACGTTCAAAAAAGAGGAAATGAACGATATCCTCAAAAGCTTGGCTGCCTTCCCGCAGGGCGATGGGCAGGTGGTGAACGTGTGCTATGAAACGCCGGAAGAGAAGCAAGACGCGCTGAGCAAAGCGCCGCTGGTGTTGAGCGATCGCCAGGCCTGGCTAGATTTAGTGCGATCGCTGCGGGGTTGTCAGGTGCGGCTCCATATCGCTGGCAGCGAAACCGACGGGGCGCAGGAGCGGATCATCAGCGCGTCTGGCTCCGAATTTGTGGTCAGCGGCTGCATGGTGGGGCTAAACCAGATTGCCGAAAAGCCAGAGCAAACTCTAGTCGCCATCATGACCACGGGCAGCGAAGCCGACAGCACGCCTAGCCTGCGGACGTTTCTGCTGTCTCAGGTGCGGGGTCTGGATATTTTGGACGCTCGCAGCGGCGATGATCTGCGCTATGTGTTGGACTTGAGCCAATCCCGCGAGGAACAGCGCAGCGTTACTATTTTTCTCGATCGCCCCAATCAAGATCTGCTGGTTAGCTATGTTGCTCCTAGCCCCACCTGGCGCGTCAGCTATCGCCTCGTCTACACGCCCGATGCACCTGCCGAGGGCAGTGGTGTTGCCGACAACAGCGACAGCGGTCAGCTATTCATCCAGGGCTGGGGCATTGTGGACAACCAGCTCGATGAAGACCTCGAAGATGTCTCCCTGACGCTGATCGCGGGACAGCCCATCAGCTTTATCTACGACCTCTACACGCCCCGCTTTGTCGATCGCCCCACAGTGGAAGATGAAGCACGCACGGTGGCGGGCCCCGTCAGCTTTGAAGAAGGTCGCCTAAATCCGCATTTACATACCGATGTGGCATCTGTGTCGCGCAGCTTACTCGATGGCGTTTCCAACTTCTACGACTCTAATTTAGATGCAAAGCTAGCGGCTTCAGGCATGGGCAGCAGTCGGTTCAAATCTGCCCGCCGCGACCTGGCCCAGGCAACTCAGGTTCAGGCAACGGGCGTGGCGCGGGGCGAGTTGTTTCAGTACGACGTGGGCATTCCGGTCACGATCAAGCGGGGACAGAGCGCGATGGTGCCGATTTTGGGCGCAACGCTAGCCAGCCGCAAACAGCACTGGTTCAACGCTGAAAAATTGCCAGGCCATCCAGTGGTGACCATCGTTGCAACCAACACGACTGGGCTGACGCTGGAGCGCGGCCCGGCGACGGTGCTGGAGGCAGAGAACTACGTGGGGGAAGCGGTGCTGAGCTTTACGCCTGCGGAGGGCGAGTTTTTTGTGCCCTACGCCGTGGATTTGGGCGTGCAGATTTTGCGGGAAGACGAGTCACGCCTGGAAACGGCGGCGATCGCCCTTGGAAAAGGCGACTACCTCGTTCATGACCAGTGGGAAACCCGCCAGACCGTCTACCGCATCGACAACCGCAACACCTATCCCATCATTTTGGTAATTGAGCAGCGCATTCTCAGCGGCTACGAGTTGTTTGAGACGATGGAGCCGATGGAGCAGACTACGGAGTTTCAGCGCTGGAAGCTGGCGATCGCCCCCCGACAGCAGAGCGAGTTTCGCGTGCAGCAGCGCCGAAAAATTTCTCGGCACGAACAAATCCTTAACCTGAATTACCAAACCCTCCAGGCATACCTGCACAACAAATTTATTGACGACAGCCTGTTCCAGTCGTTGCGCGACATCCTAGACCTGCATCGGCAGATTGCCCAAACTCAGCAGAAAATCCAGAAGTTTGCCGAAAGGCGCGATCGCCTCTCCGACGAGCAGGAAGGCATTGCCAAAAAATTGCAGCCCTTGAAAAACAGCGGCAGCGAAAATGACCTGCGCGAGAAGCTGGCAGCCAAAATGAGCCACCTAGAAGACGAGCGCGATCGCCTCCAAGCCAGCATCGTCGCCCAAGAGCAAACGCAGGACAGCCTGAATCAGCAGCTTCAGCAATTGCTTCAGGAGTTGCACTAGACTGGCGCTTGATCCAGCGTCAGGTCTAGTGCTGAACCCTGAGCAAATTCATGGGCCGCAAATTCATGGGCCGCAAATTCATGAGCAAAGTCATTGCCTGCTCAGGAAAGCTGAAACAGGAACGTCATGCGATCGCCCTTGCCCAGCGAGATGCGATCGCCCGGCCGCAGGCGGTGGCGGTTGCCCATCGGCAGCGGCATGTTGTTCACGTAGGTTCCATTGGAACTGCCCACATCTTCCAGGTAATAGGCATCGCCCTCCACTCGGATATCAGCGTGAACCCGCGACACAATTTCTGAACTGGGAAACCCGGACACGTCAATATCCGGCGGAATTCGGTCGTTGGGCTTGCCAATGTGAACGACAGGTAGCGCTTGGGGTAGCTCTACAACCTGATTGGTCTGCACATGCAGCAAGCTGGCCCGCTGCGTCTGGAGTTGGGTCGGCCCCAAGGAAGCGGTCGGACTAGCTACTGGCGGCGCTGCGACGGGCGGCGTGACAGGCGACGGCGGCGCAACGGGCGGCGTGACAGGTGGTGGCGGCGGTGGCGGAAGTTCAGAAATGGGCGAAACGCCCGAAGTTGCAGACGAGTCCGGTGTTGCTGCAATCGGCGGCGTAATTGGCAATGGATCGGGTGGAACCAAGGGTTCTACCGCTGGCAAATCAGGAATTGCAAAGTCAGGCGCGACCGTTGGCGTGGACACCTCTAGCCCCTCTGCCGCCGCCGCCCGCAGGTTAAACCCACACTGTCCACAAAAGCTGGCATCGGACTGAACCGAAGCCCCACAGTTGGGACAGCTCATCATGGTGGGCAGCGGCGTGTAGCAGGCTTCACACTGCACTGCGCCATCGGGATTTTGATGGTTGCAATTCGGACAAACAATCATAAATAGACCGCTCCCCTTACCGTGGGTCTTAGCTCCAGTGAATGAACAGGGCATCTGCACGAGGCAGGCTGGGCACGTCTGAGCCGGGAACAGGCTTAACCTGGCACGGTTTGACCTGCAATTTCAGCGTGTCATTTCAGCGTGTCATTTCAGCCTGAATCAGCCTACAAATAGCTTGCCCCATTAATGACTCTACAAGCGCACTGGTGCATTTCCCGCCTATTTCTAGAAATGTTCTGCCTCGGTAGCAGCCCAGACCCGTCGCCCAACCGTTTCACCCCTGGCTAACGATGCTGATTAACCAAAGAATCGCTTATATTAAAAAAGCTCAATTGAAGCTAATTGCCTACTTCAAAATCCGCCAGACCTGAGCCAATCTACGCTCAGGGCAGCCCAAGAGCGGCGGGTTCTCTAGATACCTGCTTGAGGAGGTCAGTCGTTTGTCGTTTTCCAGTGATGACTTTGCCAAAGCCCTAGAACAGCACGACTATGCGTTTCAGAAGGGACAAATCGTGCGGGGCAAGGCCTACAGCTATGAATCGGACGGAGCCTATGTCGATATTGGCGGCAAGTCCGCTGCGTTTTTGCCGCTAGAGGAAGCGTCTTTGCGGCGCATCAGCAATGTGTCGGAAGTGCTGCCGCTGCAAGAGGAGCGCGAGTTTCTCATTGTGCGGGAGCAGGATGCTGATGGCCAGGTGACGCTATCGCTGCGCCAGCTCGAACTGCGCCAGATCTGGAGCCAGTTCGCCGAAATGCAGGAGGAAAACAAAACGATCCAGGTGCGGGTGAACGGGTTTAACAAAGGCGGCGTGACGGTGGATGCGATGGGGCTGCGGGGCTTTATTCCGCGATCGCACCTGAGCGAGCGAGAGAACCTGGAGTCTCTGATTGGCAAGTCTATGACAGTGGCCTTTATCGAGGTGAATCCCACCACCAAGAAGCTGGTGCTGTCGCAGCGGCTAGCCGCACAAGCTGCCAGCTTTAGCCAGATTGTGGAAGGTCAACTGATCAGCGGTAAGGTGTCGGGTATCAAGCCCTTTGGCGTGTTTGTGGATTTTGACGGCGCGACGGGGCTGCTCCACATCAACCAGATCAGCAAGAACTACATCTCGTCCCTTGGCGACCTGTTTCAGCTAGGGCAACCCGTCCGGGCGCTCGTGAATGAGGTGGATGAAGTCAAGCGGCGGATTTCGCTGTCTACCAAGCCGTTGGAAAACTATCCTGGTGAGATGCTGGAAAACATGGCGGCGGTGATGGCCGAGGCCGAGGCTCGTGCCCAAAAGCTTCAGCAGTCGGCAGCCAGCGCGATCGCCCCTAAAGATGCAGAGAGAAGTGCAGAAACAGACGCAGAAAGCAGCGTCGAACTGGCTGAAGAAGCCCCAGAAGCCCCAGAAGCCCCAGAAGCCTTAGACGAGCCTGCTGCATCGGACGACTCAGCCACAGACGAAGCGGCTGAGTAACTTGGGTCGGGGTTTTGCGGGCGATCGCCCCCATGACTCCTGAAACGCGGGCTAAACTCGAAGCGGAACGGGGCCAGCAGGCGATTCTTATCCTCTCGCTTGCCAGCCCCGTCGCCGTTCTGTTGTTGTGACCAGTCAGTGAACCTGAATTCAGTGTGGCTCAAGCTTGGGTATAAGTCATCACACTGTCTAGGCTTTTTACGGAAACTATGTTTTTGCCCCTGGGCGATCGCACATTCCGCAAGGCTTCAGCAGAGCGCGTTTGCCCTTTTTCCATAAATCAACGGATTTGCTTTTGTGAGAGCGCGTTCAACCCGGTTTGCGTGAATCGGGATGTGCGTGGAATTCTGAGGTGTGTTGCCGGAGGGGGGCGATCGCCGCCAAGCCCAAAGTGCGTGTTTACAACCAGATGAATATTTTTTTGGTATAAAAAGAGACCCAAAAATGTTGATTTTTGAGAACCTCACGGGTCAATTTTCCTGGCTGAGGCATCGTCTGTGGCGGATCTGCTTACCTAAAGGTAAATATTCCTTAAAGCACTTGCCCGATCCCGCCGACCCGGCTCTTGTCTACAGAATACCCTTCTGAAGAAATTTCCCAGAGAAATTTCCCAGAGAAACTTCCCAGAGAAACTTCCCGACAGACAATTCCGCAACGCAGCTTAAACAGGCGCTAGGCTAGTATTGACTACACGACTGCTCTATCCCGTTGCCGCAAAGCTTGCCCATGACTGCCCCGACGGAAACCGACCTCGCCACCCAGAACGGAGCCACCCAGACTGGACTGAACGCCGCCGCTGCCCCTGGGCGATCGCCCGCTGTGGATGTGCAGACGGATGACGTTGCCGATCTGGATGTAGAAATGTCCCTGTTCGACCATTTGGAAGAACTGCGGATGCGGATTTTCTACGCCCTCATCGCGATCGTGGTGGGTGTCATCCTCTGCTTCTTCTTTGTCAATCCCATCGTGCAGCTTTTGGAAGTGCCCGCGCAGGGGGTGAAGTTTCTTCAGCTTTCGCCAGGGGAATATTTCTTCGTGTCGCTGAAAGTCGCAGGCTACAGCGGCTTGCTGGTTGCCAGCCCGTTTGTGCTGTACCAGATTATTCAATTCGTGCTGCCGGGGCTGACTCGCAAAGAGCGACGCATCATTGGCCCCATCGTTCTTGGCTCCAGTTTCCTATTCGTCGGCGGGCTGGTGTTTGCCTATGTGGCGCTGATTCCCGCAGCCCTAAACTTTTTTATCAGCTATGGCGCGGACGTTGTGGAACAGCTTTGGTCCATCGACCGCTACTTTGAGTTTGTGCTGCTGCTCTTGTTTAGCACTGGGCTGGCATTCCAGATTCCAGTCATTCAAGTCCTCCTGGGGCTTTTGGGACTCGTCACCTCTGGGCAAATGCTGTCGGGCTGGCGGTATGTGGTGCTGGGCGGCGCGGTGCTGGGCGCAGTCCTCACGCCTTCTACCGATCCGGTGACGCAGAGCTTGCTGGCGGGCGCAGTGCTAGGGCTTTACTTTGGCGGCACGGGCATGGTGAAGCTGTTGGGCCGATAGCGACCGGGTTCATGCCCCAGGGATAATTTTTGACCGTCAGACCATCCACTCCGAAGCGCGATCGCCCAAATCGATGGGATAGCTGACTGCCTTTCCCAGGCGCGGTCTCTCTGTGGTCTGCTCAATAAACTGCTGGACTCGCTCAGCGCTGCCCAGCGCGGTGAGATAACTGGCGACATCGTTGAGATGCTCCAGGTATTCGTCTTCCGTCATGGGAAACGACACCTGCTCCAAATATTTCCACATCACCTGAAACAACACCTTTCCCTGCACCTTCCGTAGCTGCACGTCGAAGGAGCGGCTCCATTTGGTCAGTAATAGCTGATGCAGTTCCTCGCCAGTCATAGGGGCTAGGGGATTAGGGTTTAAGAATTCAGGGGTCAGCTCAGGTTGGGCTATCAGGCTGGGCTGTCGGGTTGGGCTGCTCGATTTATTTTAGGAGATCTGAAGTTTTACGTTTCGTTACGATACGGCTGTTCAGAGGGGCTATCTGCGGTTTCTGGTGCGGTCAGCGCTATAGAATACTTCATAGAAAACTGTAAACCATTGCCGAACAAGGACTGCTGCCAAGGATGGAGGCCTTGCACCGGACAGGGTTTTACCCAACGTTACTTCTCTAAACTCACCGTTCATAATCATGACTCAAGCTTCTGGAACGCCTGATGTGCCCGATTTGGGCCGGCGGCAGTTTATGAATCTTCTTACTTTTGGGGCAGCCACGGGCACGGTGCTGGGCATGTTGTATCCCGTCGTGCGGTACTTTATTCCCCCCTCCAGTGGCGGTGCAGGCGGCGGCGTGACGGCCAAAGATGCCCTGGGCAACGATGTGGTGTTGAAAGACTTTTTGGCTACCCATGCTGTGGGTGAGCGCGTGTTGGCGCAAGGGCTAAAGGGCGACCCGACCTATTTGGTGGTAGAAGACGCTGGGGCGATCGCCAGCTACGGCATCAACGCGGTTTGTACCCACCTGGGCTGCGTTGTTCCCTGGAATGCCAGCGAAAATAAATTTATTTGCCCCTGCCACGGCTCTCAATATGACGCGACGGGTAAGGTGGTGCGCGGGCCGGCTCCGCTGTCGCTAGCGCTGGTGCATACCGAGATCACCGAAGACGGCAAGATTGCCATGACCCCCTGGACGGAAACCGACTTCCGCACGGGCGATGCGCCTTGGTGGACTTAGGGATTTGCCCTGCCTGATTCTGACCTGCCCCATTTTTGGGTTTAACGTTGGGCGATCGCCCATTTCTGCCGAACCTTTTTCTAAACCGAACACGCACTCTAAAAATGAACTTCAAGGTTTGCTCATTTCCCTCTCGTCGCCGGAGTATAACTGCTCTGGTTCGGGGGCTGATGGTGGCGGTGCTGACGCTAGCGGCGCTGGTGTCGAGCGATGCCCTGCTGCCTCAGTCCGCTGCTGCCTATCCCTTCTGGGCACAGCAAAACTACGCCAATCCTCGCGAAGCCACGGGTCGCATCGTCTGTGCCAACTGCCACCTGGCCGCCAAGCCCGCCGAAATCGAGGTGCCCCAGGCTGTGCTGCCGGATTCTGTGTTTAAGGCCGTGGTGAAAATTCCCTACGATCACTCGGTGCAGCAGGTACAGGCGGACGGCTCTAAGGGGCCGCTGAATGTGGGGGCAGTGCTAATACTGCCGGAGGGCTTCACCATTGCGCCAGAAGACCGTATTCCTGAAGAAATGAAGGAAGAGGTCGGTCCCAGCTACCTGTTCCAGCCCTACGCCGATGACAAACAAAATTTCGTGCTGGTGGGGCCGCTACCGGGCGACCAGTATGAGGAAATCGTTTTCCCGGTGCTGTCGCCTGACCCCGCCACGAACAAGAGCGTTGCCTTTGGCAAATACTCGGTTCACCTGGGCGCAAACCGGGGTCGTGGACAAATCTATCCCACGGGTGAAAAGAGCAACAACGCCGTTTACAATGCCTCAGCGGCGGGTGTGATTACGGCGATCGCCAAAGCAGACGACGGCAGCGCCGAAGTCAAGATCCGCACCGAAGACGGTACGACCGTGGTGGACAAAATTCCCGCTGGCCCAGAGCTAATCGTTTCTGAAGGCGAAGAAGTCGCCAGTGGTGCTGCACTGACCAACAACCCCAACGTCGGCGGTTTTGGTCAAAAAGACACCGAAATCGTGCTGCAAAGCCCGAACCGCATTAAAGGTCTGATTGCATTCCTAGCGGCCATTACGCTGACTCAAATCCTGCTGGTGCTGAAGAAGAAGCAGGTCGAGCGCGTCCAGGCTGCCGAAATGACCTTCTAAAGGCTGCGTTCATCGCAGGTTGATAGGTACAAGGGTGTTCCATTGGAGCGCCCTTTTTTGGGCACTAAATGCGATGTGCAACTTGCAATCTGCCCTTTGCCTTTTGGGGTGCGCCGAAGGCTTCAAGCGCTTTCCAGTGTAGGGCAGAACCTCCAAGCCAATTCCTCCGCTCTTCTTCTTAGATTAGAGAAGGCGTGAGCGTTGCAAGCTATTTGCTATTCGACTCTATCTACACCAAAAGAGCCAGAGAGAATCGAGTCTCTCTGGCTCTTTGAATCTCAGCCCATCTGCGAACACCCAAGATGGAATTCAGCGTGGGGTATGCCTTAAAGGAGTATCACTCCGGGCGCTTAGGAAGCGGGTGTGTCGCTCCCAAACCACTTCACAATCAGCTTTTCCAACTCGCCGTTGGATTTCATCTCGGAAATGACGGGGTCAAACTGGCCAAGCAGTTCAGACCCTTTGGGGAAGGCGATCGCCGAACCCGCTTCTCCCTCGTTGGGGAGGACATTCATTTCCAGGTCGGGGTTGGCGGCCATGTAGCCCTTGGCAACTGTGTCTTCCATCAAAATGGCATCAATCCGTCCGGCCTTTAGCTCCTGAATCATCTCATTGATCCGGTTCAACGCCTTGACGTTTGCGCCCTGAAACTCCTTGGCGGCTTGCTCTTGAATCGAACCCAACTGCACGCCTAAGGTCTTGCCGCTCAGACTTGCAGCACTCGTCAGACCTGAGCCAGATTTCGACACGATCGCATTTTTGGCTTCGTAATAAATCTGGGAAAAATCGACGTTTTGCTTCCGCTCTTCCGTCGGGGTCATGCCCGCCATCACAAAATCAGCCCGCTTAGATTGCAGAGTTGGAATCAGCGCATTGAAGTCAATGTTGTCAATCTTGAGGCCATAACCCAGCTTGCTGGTGATGTACTTGGCGATATCGACATCAAAGCCAACAATTTCCTGGCTACCGCTCGACGTGTCGATAAACTCGTAGGGGGGATAGTCGGCAGAGGTGGCCATGGTCAATGTTCTGCCAGCGTCGCCGCCCGCTGTGGGGGCGCTGGAGTTACAGGCAGTCACCAGTGTAATCGTCAACAGGGCCGTCAAAAAGGCCGTGAACAAGAACTTGAGTCGCTTCATAATCAAAGTCTCTAGAAGAACTAAAACCAACCCGTGCAAACGTTGCAGTCTAAAACTCGTAATCTTTTCACTGCTCGCGTAATGCCTGCTACACAACCGTTTTTGAGCTTGAGAGATAAACCGTTTTTACGACGATTCAGGTATAGTGGCATTTTCCGAGTTGGGTCGGTATCTCGAAATACCAAACCGAGTAGCCTTGCCTGCAATTAGGCTGGCCAGTTAGCTATTGTGCCACTTAAATTCAAGGTTGTGGAGCTTGCGTCTTCTAAAAGCTGCTTTCTGGGTGTTTTAGCGGTTGAGTTTTGGCGGCAATTCTGGCGCTGTTTCTGCAATTCGCTCTGCCACCCGCAGTTTGGCTGAGCGGGCGCGGGGATTGGCGGATAACTCTGCATCGGTCGGCTGGACTGGCTTTTTGGTGATGACGCGCAGGGCGGGTGCGGCTCTAAAAGTGTGTTTGACTAGCCGATCTTCTAGACTGTGGAAACTGATGATGACTAATCTTCCAGTCGGCATCAGCCAGGCGGGCGACCTATTGAGAAATGTTTCTAAAACGTTGAGTTCGTCGTTGACGGCGATGCGGAGGGACTGGAAGACGCGAGTGGCAGGGTGAATGCGCCCGTGTCGATAGGCAGGGGGAACGCTGCGGGCGATCGCCTCTGCCAGTTCTGTCGTCGTCTCAAACGGGCGCTGTTCCACAATACGGCGGGCAATCCGGCGCGACAGCCGTTCCTCGCCGTAGCGGTAAAACAGGTTGGCTAGCTCAACCTCATCCCAGGTGTTAATGATGTCGGCGGCGGTGAGGGGCTGATGGCGGTTCATCCGCATGTCCAGCGGGGCCGCATGGCGAAAGCTAAAGCCGCGATCGCCCTGGTCGAACTGTACCGAACTCACGCCCAGATCCGCCAGGATGCCGTCGAATCTGATCGCGCCCGGATCGTAAGCCGAAAAGTTGGTGTGACAAACCGAGACGCGATCGCCAAATTCTGCCAGGTTAGCCCGAATCGCGGCGATCGCCTGCTCGTCTTGATCCAGGGCCACAAGCTGCGTGTCGGGCGCTGCTTCAAGGATCAGCCGACTGTGGCCGCCGCCGCCAGCCGTTGCGTCCAGATAGCGTCCGCCAGGTTTGACCGCCAACCCCGCCAGCACCTCCGCGCCCAGCACGGGAATATGGTGAAAGGCGGGTTCAGACGTGATGTGTGGAGGGGCGATCGCCCCGCTAGTTGGGTCTGCGGCTAAACGGTCTGCCGCTAGGGAATCGCTATGCAAACCCTCCCCGTCCGCCTCATCCGGCGGTGGGCCAGTAGCCATCTATCCACCCTCCATCCGATGGCTCACTGCACCACACGCCCCGGCGTGTCTACTGCGTCGATGCAGGTGGCCAGGGCCCGGTCGGTGGTCAGGGTGCTGCCGTTTTTGATGCCCACTACGCAGTTAGCAAACTCGTTGGGCAGCAGGCTGCGGCGACAGTGGCTCAACACGCTCGACAGGTTGGCCGTCTCATCATCTCCCACGATTTGGTTGAAACATTGCGCCAGGTCTTCGGGACGACGAACGCTGCGGCAAGCACCTAGCACATCGCTGACCACCAGCGTCTCGCCACCGCCAATGCCCGCCACGCAGCGCGACACTTCTCGCGGGTGAAACGCGCTGGCGCAGGCCGTCGCTGCAACTGCCTCCGCTGCCCCCCGACCGATCAAATCCGCAGTACATTCTTCATAGTCGGACGTTCTGACGCGACGATAGCGATAGCTGGCCAGCGCGGATGATGTGGGCAACCCCAGGACAAGTAATCCCGCCGTCGTCAGCACCAGGGCAGACACACGAGCAAGGGGCGATCGCAGTGCAGAATGTGGCATAACAAAACCCGTGAAAGAGACCGTGGAGAATGCGTCAAACGCCCCAATTCTACGACAACTTCCGTCCGCCCGCTGCGCCAACTGTTTTATTTGATGAACATCTAAAAAGAAGTTGCCAAGAACCTGTGCCAACTGCCCCAAAACGCGCTACAACTCTCCAGATCTGCCTACTTCCAGGTTGGGGGCTGCATCGAAGCCGCATCGAAGCCTTTCTGAAATCTCTCTGAATCTGAACCTCGCTGAAAATGCCGTGCCCCGGTTCCTTGCCCCTTCGTGCTGATTTGCTACCCTCGCCCATTGAATCCATCTCCCATGCAACCTTTGGAACAACTTCTGGAACAGGTCAACCAGCAGCGTGTGAAACACATCATCAAGCTCTACGCGCTCGATAGCGAAGAGACTCAAGACGTTTATACTTGCCTGGACGCTTTGTTTCGCCGCTATCCGCCACCACTGATCGAATTGGCGCTAGTGGAAACACTGGTGGATTGCTGGGCTGCTGTGCCCCTGCCCAAAGGACTGCCATTTATCAGCCAAGTGCGCGATCGCCTCCGCCAGTGGGAAACCCAACGAGAGACAGAGCCGCTACTCAGCACCCTCACGCCCCAGCAGTTTCACCACATCACCGGACTGGACCCTGCGCCGATCTTTGGGCCGGGGCTGGTTGATGCTGGGGGCGATCGCCCTGCCGATCATTAAGAGCGCATAAAAATGCTTAAAGCCGAATAAATCAGCAAAAGCGTGGATAAAGCGGCAAAACATCTCGGAAAAGATTTCGCAACTCTTGTACCGTGGCAAACCGGAAAATCCTAGCCCTGGATGCTACTCTAAGTAAAACTACTAGGACTTACGCAGTCGGATGATTTCTCGCGGGCGCAACCTGGGAGAAATCGTCCAAAACTTAGAAAAATTAATCGCAAGTGCGTAAGTCCTAACTACATAAGGCATTAATATTTCCAAGACAAACTGGAGAGCAGGAGGCCCACTATGCGCTGGGAGTTTGGTCGGCGAAGCACCAATATAGAAGATCGGCGTGGAATGAGACCCTCTCGCGGCGTGGTTGGCGGCGGGCTGGGGGCTTTGCTGTTGGCGCTGCTGGTGGCGCTGCTGGGGGGCGACCCGTCAATGGTGCTAAACCAGTCTCCCGTATACGACGGCCCTGCCCAAGTCGCTCCGGCCCCGCCCCAAGACGACCAGGCGGCTGCCTTCGTTTCGACGGTTTTGGGCTATACCGAAGATACCTGGTCGCAGATCTTCCGCGAAAAAGGCTCAAAGTACGTTGAGCCAAAGCTGGTGCTGTTTTCGGGTGTTGTAAATTCGGGCTGCGGCACGGCACAAGCCTCAATGGGCCCCTTCTACTGCCCGCTGGATCAAAAAGTCTACCTAGACATGAGCTTTTATAATGACATGCAGCGTCGGCTGGGGGCAGGGGGCGACTTTGCCTACGCCTATGTAATCGCCCATGAGGTCGGGCACCATGTGCAAAACCTGCTGGGGATTTCCGACCAGGTGCAGTCGATGCAGCGTCGCGTCAGCAAGACCCAGGCCAATCAGCTTTCGGTTCGGCTGGAGCTTCAGGCAGATTGTTTCGCAGGCGTATGGGCAAATCGCACCCACCAGGCTCAGCAGATCTTGGAGAAGGGCGATGTGGAAGAGGCGCTCAACGCCGCTGCTGCCATTGGTGACGATCGCCTCCAGAAGCAAGCCCAGGGCTATGCTGTTCCCGATTCCTTCACCCACGGCACCTCAGCGCAGCGCGTCCGCTGGTTTACCCAGGGAATCAAGACGGGCGACGTGAATCAGTGCAATACGTTTGAGGCGACGACGCTTTAGGGTTTGGGGATGAGACGAAGCGTGTCAGCCCGACTCTGGATTTCTCCGGCTTGGTTTTCAGGAGCTATACCCAAACGGTGACAGCGGCCACGGCAATTAGCATTTCGTCGTTTTTGTCGTCTAGCTCCGGAATGGCTCGTCCCTGAACCACCATGCCACCGGATTCCACGATCAGGCGTTTTTGCCCAAAGGGAAGCACTGCCAGCACTTCTGCCTGCCGCACTTGCTCTGGATAGGGCACGCTGACTTGCACTTCGACAAGCATTTCATCGGGGTGGTTGAGGCCGGCAACTTCCCAGATGCCGGGAAGGGCATTGTGGGCGATCGCATTTCGCACGGCCCGCGCTGCGGCAACCGTAGGGTCTTGGCCATGCTGATCAATGCCCATACCCATTTCGATGATGAAGCGTTTGTGGGTCATATCCGCAACTCGCTAAACAGCATCAGCAGCCCACCCAGCACCCCGATCACCGCAATCGTTCCCAGCGCGTTGAGTTTTTGGGGTAGCGGCTGGGCGGCGGGTTGCAGCCAAAAGGACAGCGTGCGTGTGACCCACGGCATCACCAGCCAGGTCAGGATGGAACAGGAAATGAAATTGTCGAGCAGCATGGCG
The DNA here is from genome assembly GCF_032705245.1 of Thermoleptolyngbya oregonensis NK1-22. Classification (GTDB taxonomy): domain Bacteria; phylum Cyanobacteriota; class Cyanobacteriia; order Elainellales; family Elainellaceae; genus Thermoleptolyngbya; species Thermoleptolyngbya sichuanensis. Next base: position 2,320,497 of record NZ_CP053540.1, on the reverse strand, counting down.
CTGGGGTGGGGCAGGTTTTTCATAATGCCCAATGCGCCCAGCAGCACTGACTGAATCATGAGCGTTGGGTATAGCCCCAGCACGACTGCTAGGTTTTGCTTCCAGGCGGGCGGCCCCAACCCCAGTTGCTCACCGCCGATTTTGGGCGAAAACCAGCCCTCTAGCCCAGTGGTGAAGGACTTGAACTGGTAAGACTCAACGGGATGATCTTCGGCATTGATCACGGCTTCCCGCTCTTCCGACTTGAGCCAGGCGTTGAGATTCTCTGGCGAGTCAAAGTGGACGATGGAATACCACTTGAGCTGGCTTTTGCCTTTGACAGGCGGCAGCAGGTCGGTGCGGATATAGCCCTTGAAACGCCAGGCCGTGCGGGTGAGTTTGGCGTGCCATCGGCGAAAGGCAATTCCTTTGCCGCGTGGCACGGTATGTTCAACAACCAAGCTGGCATGGACGGGCTGCTCGGTTTGCAGATTAAACATGAGTTTGGGGATTGAGTGGATAAAGCGCAGGGAATTGGGGGTAGAAAATCAGTCGTTTTGAGGGGCTGAATCTTAACGATTGATTCAGTTGATCAATTGATTCAGTTAATCAGTTCCGGTTTCGACTGCTTCTAGTTTCCAGGTCTAGTTTCCAGCAAAGGAAAGCATACTGCGTTGTGGGATCGCGGATACTCTATCTGCCGATAGAGGAAAACCCAACTCCTAGAGGGAGAGGGCCGAATCCTTTCCATAAACGCCATAAACACAGAACTTACGCACTTGCGATAAGCTTTCTGGATTTTGGACAATTTCTCGCGGGCGCAGCCCGTGAGAAATTGTCCAACTGCGTAAGTCCTAAAACAATGTCGTGAACAATGTCGTGAACAGTGTCGTGGCAGGGAAAGAACGGTGGAACAAGCGGTAGAACCGGGGATGTATCGGGTTGCACAATCCCGCTGCCGGATTTGCGTTAGTTCTAGGCTAGACGATTCTACGTGAGTCGGCGCAAAGCCTTGACTAGATTGCCAGGTAGCTTATTAAGCCGCTCTTTTTAAGCAGATTTTAAGCAGATCTTTGAAAAGGCGCATTCTGCAAAATTTTTGAAGCTTTGGGCGATCGCCCAGGTTCCCGTCATAGAATCACTCTAATCTTTCGCCCCTGAGCGAGATCCAGATTCATCTATATCAATAGCCATTAGATGCCCATCTAGAGATATTCGTCTAGATATCCATCAAACGCCATCCCTCAGACTCTACTCCTGACGCTCCTGTGACACAGCAACTCGAAACCCAACTGGCGATTACTATCAATGGCGATCGCGTTCGTATCCAAGACGTTCCCCTCACCACCACGCTGCTGGATTTTCTCCGGCTCATTGGGCGTGTGGGCACCAAGGAGGGCTGCGGCGATGGGGACTGCGGAGCCTGCACCGTGGCCGTGGTCGGCGCGGGCGTAGATGGTAAGCCCCATTACCAAGCGGTAAACAGTTGCCTGATTCCGCTGGGTTCAGTGGTGGGGCGCGAAGTGATCACGGTGGAAGGCGTGGCCAACGGCAAGCTACATCCTGTTCAAGACGCAATGGTGAAGCTGGGTGGCTCCCAGTGTGGCTATTGCACGCCGGGTTTCATCATGAGCATGTTCGCCGCCTACTACGACGGCAAGCTGGACGATGTGGCCGTGGAAGGCAATCTCTGTCGCTGTACGGGCTATCTGCCGATTCGCCGGGCGGCCCAGGCTGCGGCGGCCGAAACGCCCTGCGACCATTTCAGCGAGCATCTGGCCGAGGCAGATGCCGATCTGAGGCCCTACTGCTTCACGGGACACGGGCAATTCTATCGCCCGACGAGGCTTCGGGAGGTGCTGGAACTGCTGCGCGACCATCCCGATGCGACGCTGGTGGCAGGCGCGACTGACCTGGGGCTAGAGCTTCAGCGGCGCGAGTTTCCGGTGCTGATTTCCCTAGAAGCGGTGGCGGAACTGAAGACACTGGTGCAAACCGACGAGTTTGTAGAAATTGGCGCGGCGATTCCCCTAAGCCACATCGAGACGCAGCTTCACGGCGTGTTTCCCTGCATGGACGAGATGATTCACTGGTTTGCGGCACGGCAGGTGCGGAACCGCGCCACACTGGGGGGAAATATTGGTACGGCCTCGCCCATTGGCGATTTGCCACCCGTGCTGCTGGCGCTGGATGCGGAGCTGAAGCTGGCGAGTCTGGAGGGGGAGCGGGTCATGCCCCTGTCGCGATTTTTCCAGGGCTATCGCCAGACCGACTTGCAACCCGGTGAAGTGATTCAGTCGGTGTGGATTCCTAAGGGCATCACACCGGGCGCAGCGCAGCGCCTCAGCCAATCTTACAAAATCGGTAAGCGCGGTACGGACGACATCAGCATTGTGGCGGCGGCCTACGTGGTGGATTTGGACAGTGAGAAGCGAGTGGTTCATGCGCGGCTGGGCTATGGCGGCGTGGCGGCGACCCCGATTCGGGCGACGGCGGTGGAAGAGTTTCTGGTGGGCAAACCCTGGAGCATGGACACGGTGCAACAAGCCAAACCTATGCTCTACAGCGCTTTTACCCCGTTGACGGATCTGCGGGGCAGCGCTGACTATCGCAAGATGCTGGTGGCCAATTTGTTTGAAAAGTTCTTTGTGGAGTTTGCAGCAGCGGCGGGGGTGGAAGTATGAGCATGGTCGGTCAACGCAAGAGCCATGAGAGCGCCGAAGGTCACGTTAGCGGCAGGGCGGTGTATACCGATGACCAGCGGATGCCGAGTGGGATGCTGTCGATTTATCCGGTTCTATCGCCCCACGCCCATGCCAGGATTCTCAGCATCGACACGGCTCCGGCGCTGGAGGTGGAGGGCGTGGTGACAGTGCTAACGGCAGCGGATGTGCCCGGAACCAACGATACGGGCGTGATTCGTCAGGATGAGCCGCTGTTTCCCACCGATGAAGTGAGCTACTGGGGGCAGGCGATCGCCTGGGTAGTGGGCGAAACGGAAGACGCAGCGCGGCGGGGAGCGGCCCAGGTCACGGCGGAATACGAACCTCTGGAGGCGGTGCTGACAATCAAAGGGGCGATCGCCGCCCATAGCTACCACAACGATCCGCAGTTCATCCGCCGAGGCGAAGTGGATCAGGCCATGGCCGCAGCCGCCCACGTCATCGAAGGCGAACTGGAGATGAACGGGCAGGATCACTTCTACCTAGAGACCCACACAAGCTGGGTCATTCCTGATCCTGAAGGTAACTACCAAGTTTACTCGTCCACCCAGCACCCCAGCGAAACCCAAACCATTGTGGCGCGGGTGTTGGGGGTTCCTGTGAATCGCGTCGTCTGTACCTGTCTGCGGATGGGCGGCGGCTTTGGCGGCAAGGAGTCCCAGGCAAACCCGATGGCGGCCGCCGCGGCTGTCGCAGCGCACAAGACGGGTCGCCCGGTGCGCGTGAAGCTGGAGCGCCACCATGACATGATCCTAACGGGCAAGCGCCACGGTTTTTTGGGGCAATACAAGGTCGGCTTCGACAGCGAGGGCAAAATCCTGGCGCTGGATGTGGCGCTCTATGCCGAAGGCGGCTGGAGCCTGGATCTGTCGCCCCCCGTGCTGATGCGGGCCATGCTGCACGTCGATAACGCTTACTACATCCCCAATATGCTCGTGCGCGGGCTGATCGTGAAGACTCATCGCGTGTCTAATACTGCCTATCGCGGCTTTGGCGGGCCCCAGGGAATGCTGGTGATCGAAGACGTGGTAGATCGGGTGGCGCGGCATTTGAACCTGCCGCCGGATGTGGTGCGCGAGCGAAATTTCTATCATGGCGAAGGCGACAGCACCACTACCCACTACGGCCAGGTGATTGTCGATAACCGCATCGCCCGCGTCTGGCATGAGGTGAAGGAACGGGCCCACTTTGCCGAACGGGCCGCCGCTGTTACAGCGTTTAATCAGCAAAACCGCTACAAAAAGCGGGGGCTGGCGATTACCCCGGTAAAGTTTGGCATTTCCTTCAATAAGGTGCAATATAACCAGGCGGGAGCGCTGGTGCATATCTACACTGACGGCAGTATCCAGCTCAACCACGGCGGCACGGAGATGGGGCAGGGACTACACACCAAGATGCAGCAGGTGGCGACGCGGGCGCTGGGGGTGACGCTCGACCGCATCCGCATGATGCCCACCAGCACCGACAAAGTGCCCAACACCTCGGCTACGGCCGCCTCTAGCGGAGCCGACCTGAACGGGCAAGCAGTGAAAAACGCCTGCGAAATCCTGAAGTCGCGGCTGGCTCCGGTGGCGGCCAAGCTGCTGGATTTTGACGCAGCCGAGGAGATGGTGTTTGAAAATAACGAGGTCTATTGCCGCACCTACCCGACGGCGCGGGTGTCCTTTGATGCGGTAGTGCAGCAGGCCTATGGCGATCGCATCAGTCTCTCTGCCACGGGTTACTACCGCACCCCGATGATCCACTGGGACCCGGTGACCGCGACGGGTCGCCCCTTCTATTACTTTGCCTATGGCGCAGCGGTGAGCGAGGTGGAAGTAGACGGCTTCACGGGCACGTTCAAATTACGCCAGGTGGATATTGTGCATGACGTGGGCGAGTCGCTGAATCCGCTGGTGGATCAAGGGCAGATCGAGGGCGGCTTTGTGCAGGGCATGGGCTGGCTGACGATGGAAGAACTGGTCTGGGATGAGCAGGGCCGCCTCCGCACCTTTGCCCCCAGCACTTATAAAATTCCCACCATCAGCGAAATCCCAGAACATTTCCAGGTGCATCTAATCGAGCGAGGCAGCCAGGACGGCACGATCTACGGCAGCAAAGCGGTGGGTGAGCCGCCGTTTATGCTGGCGATGTCCGTCCGCGAGGCAATTCGAGCAGCCGTGGCCGCCTTTGGCAATGCCGCCGTGGTGGAACTGGCTGCACCCGCTACGCCGGAGGCAACGCTGCGGGCGATCGAGGCAGTTCGGAGCGCTACCTCTGCGACAGAAGCTGCGCTATCGTCTACGTCGGTCTAGGGTTTCTCCTGGTCTAATTTCGACCGAAATTCTGAGAAAAACGAGCTTTGTGAATGGAGGGGCGATCGCCCCCCTTTTTATGCTCTTTTCATATCTTTGTCCAGTTCCCCAGCGCTAGCGTTGCGGAGCAATCACTCCTAATCCCTAGTTTTCTAGTTTTTCTGCCCTCCGTTTTAGCTCGTCACGCTTTCAGATAATATGAAGGAATGCCTAATTTCCCACTAGGTCAAGCGCATCGTCGGTTCCCGGCAAATCGCAAGCCTTGCGGACAGAGACAGGCAGTGTCCAGTTCTGTCGAGTTTCAAGTTTGGATTCGGCTAGACTTGCACAACAGATTGAATTTCTTTGAATTTCTCAACTTGCATCCGCGTTGGGTAGGAACATAAAAGCTATGAGCGACGAGATTCTCACAAAGGTCAAAAAGATCGTATCCGAGCAACTGAGCGTCGAAGAGAGTGAAGTCAACCCTGAGTCTAACTTTGCCAACGACCTGGGCGCAGACTCTCTAGACACGGTTGAACTGGTGATGGCGCTAGAGGAAGAATTCGATATCGAAATTCCCGACGAAGCCGCCGAAGGCATCGCTACGGTTCAAGCTGCTGTGGACTACATCAAGCAAAAGGTCGCTGCGTAGGACTGGACACAAGTTTCCACGCCTTCTCCAACCTCCTGCTGTTCTCTGCCCTGGCTATCTATAGGCCTCGGCTATTCTGTGGTTTGGGCAAAAGCCCGCGAATTTGCTGTCATGACAACTTTGGATTCTGGATTAAAGCGCGTCGTGGTTACGGGTCTGGGTGCTATTACGCCCATTGGCAACACCCTGGCGGAATACTGGGACGGTTTGATGAGCGGTCGTAACGGCATTGGCCCGATTACACTGTTCGATGCGTCTCGCCACGACTGCCGCATTGCGGGCGAGGTCAAAAACTTTGACCCACAGCTCTATATGGATCGCAAAGAAGCGAAGCGCATGGATCGCTTTGCCCAATTTGCGGTGTCTGCCAGCAAGCAAGCCCTCGCCGATGCCAATTTTGTCATTAACGATCTGAATGCTGAACAGGTCGGCACGCTAATCGGCACAGGCATTGGCGGTCTTAAGGTCATGGAAGACCAGCAGGAAGTGTTTCTAACGCGCGGCCCCGATCGCTGTAGCCCGTTCACTGTGCCGATGATGATTGCCAACATGGCGGCCGGGCTGACGGCGATTCAAGTGGGGGCAAAGGGGCCCAACAACTGCACAGTGACGGCCTGTGCGGCTGGGTCAAATGCCATTGGCGATGCGTTTCGCATTTTGCAGCGGGGATTTGCTCAGGCAATGATTTGCGGCGGCACAGAGGCGGCCGTCACGCCTTTGTCTGTAGCGGGCTTTGCTTCGGCCAAAGCCCTATCCACCCGCAATGATGATCCGCTACATGCCTGCCGCCCGTTCGACAAGGATCGTGATGGATTTGTGATGGGCGAGGGCGCTGGCATTCTCATTCTGGAAGAACTGGAACATGCCCTCAGCCGGGGGGCGCGGATCTATGCCGAGATTGTCGGCTATGGCATGACCTGCGATGCCTATCACATCACCTCACCTGTTCCCGGTGGCGCAGGGGCTGCCCGTGCAATGCAGCTTGCAATGAAAGACGCAGGCTTGCGTCCTGAAGAGATTCACTACATCAACGCCCACGGCACCAGCACGCCCGCTAATGACTCTACGGAGACGGCGGCCATTAAAACTGCCTTGGGCGATCAAGCGTACAAGCTCACTGTCAGTTCCACCAAGTCCATGACAGGCCACCTGCTGGGCGGATCGGGCGGCATTGAGGCTGTGGCGACCGTGATGGCCGTGGCTAACGATCGTGTGCCCCCCACGATTAATCTAGAAAACCCAGACCCCGCCTGCGACCTGGACTACGTGGCAAACGAGAGCCGCAGCCAGACGGTCGATGCGGCGCTGTCCAACTCTTTTGGCTTTGGCGGCCACAACGTGACGCTGGCTTTCCGCAAATATCAGGGCTAAAGTCTGGAGTTCTTGCGATTTTCCCTGCATCCGATGGGAAGTCGGTCAGTCAAAACTCTGAACGTCAAGACTCTGAAGCAGTACCCTAAAGTAGCGAAATTAACCAAAGTAGCGAAACTAACCTCTAAGCTGCCCAGTTGCCTATCAAGTCGCCTATTACGGTATTCGGCTTTACAGAAAGCTGTGATTACCCCTTGTCCAGTTTTCCATAAACCGTTAAGCTAATTTTATTGAGTATATTTGCCTAGTGCGATCGCCCAGGAAATCTTTCACCTGTGATCCCCTGTAGTGGGATGATGGGGAAGATGCCTTTGGTGATTCAGGATTCTTCTGTTTGCCTATCCGCCCCGCTTGCCTGTTTTGGCGTGTTTGTGAGCGCCTGTCACCCGTCGTTGAGTAAAAAGAAGACAATGGCTGTTGCGACCCTAACCCTCGAACAACTCTGTATTAATTCCATCCGGTTTTTGGCGATCGATGCTGTTGAAAAGGCAAAGTCTGGACACCCCGGCTTGCCGATGGGTGCTGCGCCGATGGCGTTTGTGCTGTGGGATCAGTTCATGCGGTTTAATCCCAAAAACCCCAAGTGGTTTAACCGCGATCGCTTTGTGCTGTCGGCTGGGCACGGCTGTATGTTGCAGTACGCCCTGATGTATCTGGCGGGCTACGATAGCGTCACGCTGGACGAAATCAAGAACTTCCGTCAGTGGGGTTCAAAAACGCCTGGCCACCCCGAAAACTTTGAGACTCCTGGCATTGAGGTCACGACCGGGCCGCTCGGCCAGGGCATTGCCAATGCGGTTGGTCTGGCGATCGCCGAAGCGCACCTCGCTGCCAAGTTCAACAAGCCCGACCTGACCCTGGTAGATCACTACACCTACGTCATCCTGGGCGACGGCTGCAACATGGAAGGGATTTCCGGCGAAGCCTGCTCGCTGGCGGGTCACCTGGGGCTAGGCAAGCTGATTGCGCTCTACGACGACAACCACATTTCGATTGACGGCTCCACGGATATTGCTTTCACGGAAGACGTGTCCAAGCGCTTTGAAGCCTACGGCTGGCATGTGCTGCATGTGCAGGACGGCAACACGGATTTGGAGGGAATTGCCAGGGCGATCGCCGAAGCCAAGTCCGTTACCGACAAGCCAACGCTCATTAAAGTCACCACCACCATCGGCTATGGCTCTCCCAACAAGGCCAACACCGCTGGCGTTCACGGCGCGGCACTGGGCGAAGCCGAAATCAAGCTGACTCGCGAAAATCTGGGCTGGACCTACGATCCTTTTGTCGTTCCTGACGAAGCCCTAGCCCACACTCGCAAAGCCATCGAGCGCGGTGCTAGCTACGAAGCCGAGTGGCAGGAAACCTGGGCACAATACAAGACCAAGTATCCTCAGGAAGCGGCGGAGTTTGATCGCTTGCTGAGCGGCAAACTGCCTGAGGGTTGGGACAAAGTGCTGCCCACCTACAAACCTGAAGATAAGGCGCTAGCCAGCCGCAAGCACTCGGAAATCTGCCTCAACGCGCTGGCTCCGGTATTGCCAGAACTCATTGGCGGCTCGGCCGACCTGACCCACTCCAACCTGACGGAGTTGGAAATCAGCGGCAATTTCCAGAAAGGCGCTTACGAAAACCGCAACATCCACTTTGGCGTGCGCGAACACGGCATGGGCGCAATTTGCAACGGCATTGCGCTGCATGGTTCCGGGCTAATTCCCTACGGCGCAACCTTCCTGGTGTTTACCGACTACATGCGCGGCGCAATTCGCCTGTCGGCACTGGCGGAGTGCGGCGTGATCTGGGTGATGACGCACGATTCCGTGGCCCTGGGCGAAGACGGCCCGACCCACCAGCCCGTGGAAACCATCGCCTCGCTGCGGGCTATACCTGACCTGACGGTGATTCGCCCTGCGGACGGTACGGAAACTTCTGGTGCTTACAAAGTGGCGATCGAAAACGCCCGGAAGAACCGCCCGACGCTGCTGGCCCTGTCGCGCCAAGGTCTGCCCAACTTGGCAGGTAGCTCGATCGAAGGCGTGGGCAGAGGGGGCTACACGGTGATCGAGTGCGACGGCACGCCGGATCTAATCTTGATTGGCACGGGTTCGGAAGTGAATCTCTGTGTCAAGGCCGCAGAACAACTGGCCGCAGAGGGCAAGAAAGTTCGCGTGGTTTCTATGCCGTCTACCGAATTGTTTGAAGCGCAGGACGCTGCTTACAAAGAGTCGGTGTTGCCCAAAGCAGTGACCAAGCGCTTGGTCGTGGAAGCAGGGACGACCTTCGGCTGGCATAAGTATGCAGGTAGCGAAGGAGATATTCTCGGCATTGACACCTTTGGCGCGTCGGCTCCCGGCGGCGTTTGCATGGAGAAGTTTGGCTTCACGGTAGACAATGTGCTGAGCCGCGCTAAGGCGCTACTTGGCTAAGCCGTTGCTTTGCTAAACCATTTCCAAATTTGCTAAACCATTTCCAAAACCAAAGCCCAGCCTCGATTCGCTCTTGGCTGGGCTTTTCATAGGACTTTTATGAACCTTCTTTTACGAACCTTTATGTTTTGGAACAGTCTTCTTGAGCTTACCCATCTAGCCGCTGTTGTTCGCTGCGATAGCGGATGAACTCTGCCACAAAGGCTAGGGTTCCGGATGCCAGAATCAGCACGACGCTCAGTGCGTTAATGTCGGGCTTTACGCCTGTGCGGACGCGGCTAAAAATCTCCATTGGCAACGTCGTGGTGCCGCCGCCTGCGGTGAAGCTGGAAATCAGCAGGTCATCCATGCTTAGCACAAACGCCAGCAGACAGCCGGAGATAATTGCAGGCATAAGCTGGGGCAGCAGCACTTTAATAAATGCTTGAAACGGAGTTGCGCCTAGATCCAGCGCCGCTTCTTCTAGGTGAGGATTCATGCCCGTGAGCCGCGTCGAGACGACGACCGCGATATAGGCGAGGCAGAAGACAATGTGTGCGGCAACGACTGTCCACAGGCTCAGGGGAATTGCCAGCGAAGCCAGAAATACAAGCGTTGCAACGGCGATCGCAATATCAGGAATAATCAGCGGCAGGTAGGAAATGCCCTGATACAACTGCTTGCCGGGAAAGGTGTAGCGGGCTAGCCCCACGGCCATCAGCGTGCCCAGCACGGCCGCAATGCCCACGGCCAGCAGCGCCACCGACAAGCTATCCGCCAGCGCTGATAGAATCCGCGTGTCGTTGAACATGCGCTGATACCACTGCAACGAAAAGCCGCTCCAGCCTGCACTAAAGGGCGATGCGTTGAAGCTAAAAAACGCCAGCACTAGCACTGGGATGTACATGAATGCAAACATCACCAGCGTAAAGAGAAACTGCCAGGAGAGGCGGCGTTTGGCGGCAACGGTTTTGGGCAGATCGAGGGTTGCGGTCATAGTGGGAAACCGGGGGAAAACGGGGGGAGTGTTAATAATTCTCTAGCTTGCGATCGCCATACTTCAGCAGCAGCACAATGCCCAGCCCCATCGCGCCGATCAGCACCATGCTGAGGGCAGAGCCAAAGCCCCAGTTGCGAGTCGCGCCAAGGAACTGGTTGTAAATGAGGCGGGCCATAGTCATACTGGATGCTCCGCCCAGCAGTTCAGGCACCACAAAATCCCCCAGGCTGGTAATAAACACCAGCAAGCAGGCAGCAGCGATGCCAGGGAGCGTCTGGGGCACGGTGACTTTCCAAAAGCCCTGCTGGGGAGTTGCCCCCAGATCGGCCGCCGCTTCTAGCAGCCGCTTATCAAGCCGCTCCAGCGAAGCGTAGAGGATTAGCACCATATAGGGCAAAAAGTTATAGGCCAACCCGATCATCACGGCAGTCTGGGTGTTCAGAATATCCAGCGTTGGCAAGCGGAGAGTACTCAGCAGCGAGTTCAGCACGCCCGTCGGCCGCAGAATGGTGATCCAGGCGTAGGAGCGGAGCAGAGAGGATGTCCACAGGGGCAGCACAAAGCTGACCAGCAGCAGGTTGCGCCAGCGAGCAGGAGCCATCACCGCAATCCAATAGGCGACAGGAAAGCCCAGCACAAGGCAAAGGAGCGTACTGGCGATCGCAAAAAACACCGATCGCCCAATCACCCACAAATAAATCGCCTGACCGTCAATTAGCTCAAAGATTTTTGCATAGTTGCCCAGACCGTAGGGTGCGGGCTGGCTGCCAGGACGGAATCCTGGAATCAGGCTCAGTTCGAGGATCATCAGCGTCGGCACGACCAACAGCAACAGCAGCCAAAGCCCTGGCGGCCCCAGCAAGACAAAGGGCTGTATCAAACCCATCAGCCGCTGCTTGAGTCCCTTGCTGGCAGGGCGCTGGGGTTCGACTTCTGGAGTCGGGGAGAGCGGAGCGGAGGTTGCCATAGTGGAAAAATATTGAGAGCGATCGCTCAATAACAGAGTCAGGCGCTGGTCAACTGCGTCCAGTACCGATCATAAATATCGACCGCTTCGCCCACATTGGCAAGAACCTCACACTTTGCCAGAATTTCTTCGGGGGGGAAGAGATCTGGGTTTTCGACCAGTTCCTTCGGCAATAGCGTCAGCGTTTTCTGGTTGGGCGTGGGCAGTTTGAGCCGTCCTAGATTCTTTGCCGCCGTCTGCGGTTCTACCGAATACTCAATCCATTTGTAGGCGGCATCAACGTTGGGAGCCGTTTTGGGAATGGCAATGGTGTCTGTCCAAACCGTTGCGCCACTGGACGGCACTACGTATTCTAGCTGGGGATTTTCCAGCACCATATCGATGCCATCCACCGAGTAGGCATGGGCCACGGCCAGGTCGCCCACTGCCATCTGATCTCGCCAACCGTCGGTTGTAAAGGCATTGATCGCGGGCTTGAGTTCTTGCAGCTTTTTGTAGGCAGCTTCAATTTCTTTGGGATCTTGGGTGCTGTTGGAAAAGCCCAGCATCTTTAGCGCCATGCCCATAACCTCACGCACGTCGTTGAGCAGGGTCATTCTGCGAGAGAGTTCAGACTTTCGTTCCCACAGGTCAGACCAGTCGGTAATGGGCTTCTTCACCAATTCTTTGTTGTAGACCAGCCCTGTTGTGCCCCAGGTATAGGGCACGCTGTGTTGGTTGCCAGGGTCGTAGGGAGGATCTCGCCACTGCTCCATCAGATCGGCATAGCCAGGAACGCGGTCTTGGTCAATTTCGAGCAGCATCTCTTGCTCGATCATGAGTTCTACCATGTAGTCGGAAGGATAGACGATGCTATACTGGCTGCCGCCACCAGCCTGCATTCGAGCCAGCATGGTTTCGTTGGAGTCATAGACATCGGCAATGACCTTAATCCCGGTGTCTTGCTCAAAGCCCTTCAGCAGGTCTTCATCGATGTAGGCTGACCAAGTATAGACGTGGAGAGTATTGTCTCCGCTGCTGGGCGGTGAGGCGGCGGAAGTATCTGTGGCGGCAGAACTGCCCGTTGTACCAATGTTTCGGGCGCAATTGCTCAACAGCACACCAGAGAAAGCTGCGCTCGACAACTGCAAAAAGCGGCGACGGCTGGCGCGAGAGGCGGAGGAATAGGGCGATCGCCCACCGCCAGGATTCCGCCTCAGCGAGGATTCAGAATTGGAACGACCAGAAAATCGATAGGGAGGCATAGCAAATCTCCTAAAACTGCGGTGTCCATGCGAAGAATGACCACCCCCTTTGAGGGCAGTGATTCTAAGGAGTGCATCCAATCTTGACTCCCAACGCCTTCGTCCTTGGCCCTGGGTTCCAGGCTCTAGGCTCCAGGCTCTAGCCTCCAGGCTTCAGGTTCCAGGCTGAGTTGCAAGGGGAAGGGCATCTGCCGCCGACCAGGATACGTACACAGGCGTATCAATCTGGGGCATCGACTCTGGGCGATTTGGGCGCATCACCGTCACCATATCCCCCGTCGGCAAATCGACCACATAGTGGACATGGGTGCCCAGGTACATAGTGTGCCGGAGTCGCCCTTCAAAACAGTTCATTTCGCTACCAGGAGGCTCTAGCGACAGCCGCACCTTTTCGGGGCGAATGCTGACCACGACAGGCTCCGCTGCCGCGCCGGGGCAAGCCTCCGTCGGCTTCACCACCATCTGGAGTCCGCGCTCAGTTTCCACTTTTATCAACATCGGGTCTGCGGCTGCCATATACCCTTGGAATAGATTCGTCTCGCCAATGAAGTCGGCCACAAAGGGCGTAGCTGGAAACTCGTAAATCTCGCTGGGCGTGCCAATTTGCTCTACCCGCCCCTCATTCATCACGGCAATCCGATCGGACAGGCTGAGGGCTTCTTCCTGATCATGGGTCACCATGATGAATGTGACACCCAGTTCTCGATGCAGCGTTGAAAGCTCCACCTGCATTTCTTTCCGTAGCTTCAGATCTAGCGCTCCCAATGGCTCGTCAAGCAGCACGACAGTTGGCTGGTTTGCCAGCGCCCGCGCCAGCGCGACACGCTGCTGCTGTCCGCCAGAGAGCTGAGCCGGATAGCGTCGGGAAAAGGACTCCATCTTGACCAGTTGCAGCGCTTCTCCAACTGCTTTTTGAACCTCTGCCTTGCTCTTATTTTTTAGCCGCAGCCCAAACGCCACATTGTCCCACACGGTCATGTGTCCGAACAGCGCGTAGCTCTGAAACACTGTATTCACCGGGCGGCGATAGGGCGGCACGCCCACCATTGACCTGCCTTGGAGTAACACCTCACCTGCCGTTGGCTCGTCGAACCCCGCCACTAGGCGCAGCGTTGTGGTTTTGCCGCAGCCGGAAGGGCCAAGAATGCTGAAGAACTCCCCTTGCCGCACGTTCAGGTCGATACCGCGAACCGCTGTATAGCCATCGAAGACCTTGAAGACTTTGCGGAGTTCGACATCATATTGGGTTTCGGTTTCTACCGTGGACTGATTTGGGGTGATCGTCTGTGCCATGTGGCAAATTCCCTATAGAAATTCTGCTAGAACGGGGCAGTGGTCAAGGCTTAGGTCTGAGATTTTAGCAGTTGAGTCCTTACGTGAGTATGTGTGTCCCTATGAGCGACGGGGGGAAAAGACAAGCGCCTGATTCTATATGATTTTATGACTCGTATTTTATGACTCGTACTTTGATGACTTGTAAATATCCTAAGGGATGAAGCCTTTAGACTCGTGAGATTGCTGGATTTGAAATTGCTGGATTTAAAATTCGCGAGATGGAAATGCTCGAATGCCGGGGCGTTTCCCAATTCCGGGACAGCGCCTCAGCTTGTAAGCCAGTTTGCCCGCGACGGGGTCATGACTATCGCTATGCGCTTTTCAAGCTGGATCTACGCAGACGGCCGCCGACACGCCATAACAGACGTTGCAGGACAGATGTTGCATAACAAACATTCCGTGCGGCTAACTTTCCCTTCATCTTCAAAGAAGCCAGGGTAATCAACGGTTGTTTGGTATACCGTTTTGGCGATTTGGGCTGAGTGATTTCGGCAGCGGCTATGGCGGGTTTGGGATGTGGGGGCGATCGCCCTATACCGAAGGTACAGTCCAAAATACAGGTGAAGCTGAGTCCGACAGTACCGGGAAGCAACACCGGGATCAATACCGGGATCAATGGCGGTAAACTATGTGAATTGATTTACCTTAATGATTTACTAAACATTTAACATTTCTCCAACCCGCACTGGGTTTCAGAGGTTCTGATCAGAGGGCGCGTTTTCATTTATGACGCTGACGCAAAATCCGCCAACTGTGCGGCAACAAACGGGCCGCACCGTGGGCAAGTCCTACCAATCGCTGGTGGTGATGCTCACCGTCACCGTCGCTCTGCTAGGAGGCATCGGCACTCGCCTGGCCTACCTGCAACTGGTCGAAGGGCAATACAATCGGCAATTGGCAGATGACAACCGGGTGCGGCTGATTCCTCGACAGCCAGAGCGGGGGCGAATCCTTGACCGCAAAGGTCGGACGCTGGCAGGAAGCCGCCTTTCCTATGCGGTGTTTCTCTGGCCGATTGCCAATCGGCAGTCGAACTGGCGGCCTATCGTCAAGCGGCTATCCACGATCCTCAATGTTCCTGAAGAGACTATCCAGAAGCGGCTGGAGCAGGCCGGCTATAGTTCCCCAGAATTGCTTCGCATCGCTCGTGGCATCAGCCCCGCCCAGGTAACAGCGCTGGCCGAGTTTAGCCAGCAGATGCCGGGGGTGCAGGTGCAGGCAGAGGCGGTGCGCTACTATCCCCACGGGGATCTAGCGGCCCATGTGCTGGGCTATACGGGCGAAATGTCGGACGAAGACCTGGAACGGCGGCGGTCTGAAGGCTATCGCTTGGGGGATGTGGTTGGGCAGATGGGCGTGGAGGCGGCGTTTGAACGACAACTCCGGGGACAGTGGGGCGGGCAGCAGGTCGAGGTGGACGGCATGGGCCATGTGCTGCGGGTGCTGGGCGAAAAGTCGGCACGGGCAGGCAATACCGTGACGCTGACGCTGGATCTAGATTTGCAAAAGGCAGCGGAAACGGTGTTGGGCGATCGCAAAGGGGCGATCGTTGCCCTCGATCCGCGCAACGGAGCCGTGCTGGCGCTTGTCAGCCGGCCGGCCTTTGACCCCAATCTTTTTTCTACCCATATTACGGATGCCCAGTGGCAGGAGTTGCAAAGCAAGTCCTATCCGTTTGTCAACCGGGCCCTCCAGGGCTATCCGCCGGCCAGCACCTTTAAGATTGTCACCACGACAGCGGCGATTGAGTCGGGGCGCTATTCCCCCAGCACCGTTCTTCGGACTCGCCCCTATATCGAAGTCGGCGGTATCAAGTTTTGGGACTGGAACAATGCAGGCTTTGGGCCGCTGGATTTTCGCGGAGCCATGGCCTGGAGCAGCGACACATTTTTCTATCAAACCGCGATGGGCATGGGCCACGAGCCGCTGATTGAGTGGACACGGCGCTACGGCTTTGGACGGAAAACGGGCATTGAACTGGCGGCTGAAGAATCGGCGGGGCTGGTACCCGATCCGGCCTGGAAGCGCGAAAACCTGGATGAGGAATGGTTTATCGGCGACACCATCAATATGTCCATCGGTCAGGGCTATATGCAGGCCTCGCCGCTCCAGGTGGCGGTGATGTTTGCGGTGCCCGCGAATGGCGGCGATTTGGTGCGTCCCCATTTGCTAAAAGACCAGGAGGCAGCCCGCTCATGGCGCACTCCTATTGGTCTAAGTCCTACGACGCTGAGAATTTTGCAAGAGGGGCTGCGTCGGGTGGTCAGCAGCGGCACGGGCACAGTGATGAATACGCCCAGCCTGCCGCCCAACGCGGGCAAAACGGGTACTGCCGAAGATCCGCCGCGCAAATCCCACGCCTGGTATGGCGGCTATGCTCCGCTGGATAATCCAGAAATTGTCGTGGTGGCGTTTATCGAGAATTCCCCTGAGGGAGGCGGCGGCAAGGTGGCTGCGCCAATGGTGAAGCAAGTGCTGGAAACGTATTTCAATAAAACCCAGCCCGATAGCCAGGCTGCGCCCCAGGGCGGGGTTGTGTCTGATTAGGCTGGTGCTTTTGGGACTTTTAGGCTGGTCTTTTTGGGATGATGTGCGCTTCTGTGCAGGGGGCGCTGTGGATGGGCGATCGCCCATCAGGTTTACCCCTGGATAGTGAGTGTGATCCAGGCTCCATTGATGTGGAGGCGCTGTGAATGGGCGATCGCCCATCAGGTTTACACCCGTTCGCTAAAAAAAGCGCTAGCGTGGCGATTGGGGATACAGGATGGCAAAGCGTAGCGCCCGTGAGAAGCCGCTACTGTCGCCTTAGATGTCATCAGATGTCATCACCTTGAGATGTCACCTTGAAATGTCACCTTAGATAACGGCTGGCTTTTGAGCCGGGGGCCTGTTCCCAGTCTTTCTTAGTTTTTCGTTTTGTATGTCTAGAAGTCGATTAATTACGCTTTTTCGTCGAGCTTATCGAATTTCGCAATGGTCTGAGCAAACAAAAATGTCCCTGCCCGAAGCGGCGGGATGGCTGGATGCACACCTGTCGCGGCGGCGCGTGTTGCAGGCAGGCGCAGTGCTGGGGGGCACGCTGGGGATGGGCAGTTTGGGAATGGAAGACTCGGTGGGGGGCGATCGCCCTCATCCGTCGAGGCAGTCCACTCGCTCTGGCGCGAACTCATCGCCCGTGCTGATTGTGGGAGCGGGCGTAGCAGGATTAACGGCTGCCTATCGGCTCCAGCAGGCAGGTGTGCCGTTTGAGCTAGTCGAAGCCAGTGCCCGCATCGGCGGTCGGCTGCGGACTGTGCGAAACCCGGATGGACTGCCAGGGACAGTGGAACTGGGTGGCGAATTTATCGACACGCGCCATACCCACGTCCGCGCTCTGGCCACAGAATTGGGCCTGGAATTGTCTGACCTTCGGGCGGCCGATGCGGGGCTAGAACCGGAGGTGCTGTATTTTCAGGGGCAAAAGGTGAGCCATGAGGCAGTGGTGGAGCAGTTTGCACCCCTCGCCAAGCGAATCACGCAGGACTTGCTGGCGATGGGGCGAGGCATCACCTATCGCCAGCATAATGACCACGCCGCCCAGCTCGATCGGCTGTCGCTGGCAGAATATCTGGATGCAGCAGAGATTGACCCGGTGATTCACCAACTGGTGCGGGTAGCCTACATCACCGAATTTGGGCGAGACGCAGAAGACATGTCCTGCTTGAACATGCTCTATCTGATCGGGACGGAGGTGGGGCAGTGGAGCACCTACGGCGACAGCGACGAGCGTTGGCATGTGGTCGGCGGCAACCAGTCGATTCCTGAAGCGCTGGCAAAACGAGTTGCGGGGGCGATCGCCCTCAACACTGCTCTGGAATCGATTCGCCTCGCCGCCGATGGGCGCTATCGCGTCAGCCTACGACAAGACGGCAACAGCATCGAGCGCAGCTACGAAAAGGTGCTGCTGACCCTTCCGTTTTCGGTGCTGCGACAGGTGGAACTTGCGATAGACCTGCCACCCGTGAAGCAGAAGGCGATCGCCGAGTTGGGCTATGGCACCAGCAGCAAGCTGGCCGTCCCCTTCCAGGAGCGTATCTGGCGCACCCGCTACGGCTCCACCATCAGCGTCTACACTGACCTGGATTTTCAAAATACCTGGGAAAGCGCCCGCTACTCGCCGGGGCCGAGCGCCTGGGTGACAGACCTACGGGCGGGACGACAGGGCGTATTGCTGGCGGCCGATAGCCCCGCCACCCACGCCAAGGCGCTCGCCGCTGATCTAGACCAGATCTTTCCAGGCATTGCTGAAGTGCAAAAAGGGCGATCGCTCCGCGCGATTTGGGCGGCCGAACCCCACGCGCTGGGGTCTTATTCCTGCTATCGGCCCGGGCAGTGGACGGCGATCGCCGGAGCCGAAATCGAGCGCGTGGGCAATCTCTGGTTCGCAGGGGAACACTGCTCTCTAGAATCCCAAGGCTATATGAACGGCGCAGTAGAGACGGCTGAAATCGCTGCCCGCGGCATTCTTCAGGCATAAAAGCTGAAAAGACCTGGGAGCTTCATCAGAAACCCTGGCAAGATTCCCATCTTCTGCCAGGGTCTTTTATCGCCTACGTCACAGGTATCGTCTACGTCACAGGGCGATTTCGCAGTGTAATCTTACAGCGCGATTTCACAGTGCGATTTGACTGGGCAATCTCACAGGGCGATTTCGCAGTGCGATAGTGCGATTTCGTAGTGCGATCGCCCAATCCTAGTCGCCGCGGCCCCCCGATCCAACGCAGCGGGTTCCATCCAGAGGACAGGTGCTGGTTCCTCTCCGAGCAAGCGCCGCTGGAGCAACGGCTGTAGACAGCACCAGCGCAAACAGCGCCATAAGAACAATCCGTTTCATCGAGAACCTCCTTGATGTTAGTCAATCCGTGGAAGGTTCCGGCCTGCTATTGGCAAGGCTTGGGAGTCCTTTCCGAGATAACTCACATCTTGGCGACTCTGGCTGAGGGGAACCTGAAACAACACTAAGTGCCCCAGAACCCTTTTGTGAGGAAACTGAAGCAACCGTGAGAATATGCCGAACCGTTGGGAGAAAGCTCAAGGGCACACGCAACAGGTGAGCTTTTGTCCGATGGGCGATCGCCCCTTGCTAAAACTCAGTCCGCGCTGTCTAGAACTCATCATCGGCATAGCCACCAGAGGCTGCCGCCGCCTCATTGTCACGCTTAGATCCCAGCAATTCCATGCGGTCAACCCGAATCACAGGCGCAGAGCGATCGGCCCCAGTGGCTCGATCTTTCCAGTATTCAAACTTGAGAGAGCCGCTGACTCCAATCAGGCTGCCTTTTCGGACATAGTTTGCAGCTACTTCAGCCGTCTTGCCCCACATCTCCAGGTTGAACCAGTCTGGCTCGTCGCTGTTGCGCGTGCGGCGGTTCACTGCCAGCGTAAACTTGCAGACCACGCTGCCCGACTCGAAATACTTTACATCCGGATCACGACCCGCCCGACCCACCAGGGTAACGACGTTCAAGCTCATAGAATATTCCCCAAACCTAAAATCAAAACTTTGGAAACAGCAATTAAAGCCAGAGACGCAGAAAATCTGAGTCGATCAATCCTTTCAAAATTAATTCCTAAAAAATTGAGAGGAATGATTAGAATTGCATATCGCCTTGTATAGTATGCCTGTCCTATTTTAACAGGATCTAGCCGGATTTTGAAGCGGTTGCTCCCCTGATTGCCGGATGATTGCCAGACTGTTTTGCCCAAACTTTTTCGCCTTAGCAAGCGCCGGAAACACCGTCAAATTGGCATCGGTTGGCGATCGCACAGTTGGCGATCGCCCCCATCCATCCACCTTCCGACAATCTTCCTGGTATCTTGCGCCACAGGGGTCAGTTTTGCGGTATCGTGAGCGGGGTGCAATCCGTCAGGATCTAATGACCAGATCAAGCCGGGAGATAGCAACAAGATGTTGGCGGCTGGCCTTCAAGCACGGGCGATCGCCCTCATTCACTCCGTCAGCCCAAACCCGATCAGCATCTTAGGCATATTCCGACTAGACGGTTGACAAAAATCGTAATACAATCCCATCGACGGAGTTGGGATGCTGTGCTTGGGTCTCTTCCATACTCACTTCCATACTCATAAGTCTTTTAAGCCTTTGGAATCAGGTTGGAACTCTGAGATATTGTTTGGAGACATTAATTTGAGGGCATAAGCTTAGCAGCATAGGGCAGATGGAGTGAGCTTAAGGCATAACGAATCCGGTCAGCATCGATAGCAAAGCTGCTTTTCAAAACCAAAGTGGCTTTCTGAAAAGGGGAGTCCGGTTCATCGAGCAGCATCTGCAAGTTTACCCCTGAGCATCGTCATCACCTCAGAATCGTTAACCAGGTGCCAGCCAGGGATTTTACCTGAGTTATCGGGGCATTTAGAGCGATCGCAGTAGTGTTTTTGTAACTAGGAGCTTGTTAGGCTAGTGGGACTTTTTAACCGCTTCTCGTTGTCACGCGACATGGGTATCGACCTGGGCACAGCAAACACCCTGGTCTACGTTTCGGGTCGAGGCATTGTGCTTCAAGAACCATCAGTGGTAGCCATTGACCAAAACGAGAAAGTACCCCTAGCCGTTGGCGAAGATGCCAAGAAGATGCTGGGACGGACTCCCGGAAACGTGATGGCACTGCGCCCCCTGCGTGATGGAGTGATTGCAGATTTTGACACGGCTGAGCTGATGCTTAAGCACTTCATCCGCCGCGTCCATGAAGGTCGGACGCTCGTTTCCCCTCGTATCGTGATTGGTATTCCCAGTGGCGTGACGGGCGTTGAGCGTCGGGCTGTGATGGAAGCTGCGTCCCAGGCGGGGGCCCGAGATGTTTATTTGATTGATGAACCCGTGGCCGCAGCCATTGGAGCTGGCTTGCCCGTGGCAGAGCCGACTGGAAACATGATTATCGACATCGGCGGCGGCACCACCGAGGTCGCAGTGCTAAGCTTGCAGGGCACTGTGCTGAGCGAATCGGTGCGGGTCGCTGGCGACGAGCTAAGCGAGGCCATTTCCCAATACATGAAAAAGGTTCACAACCTGGTAATTGGGGAACGTACAGCAGAGGAAATCAAAATCACGGTCGGCTCCGCCTATCCAACGGACAACCATGACGACATCATCATGGATGTTCGAGGGCTACATCTGCTGTCGGGGCTGCCCCGCACTGTTTCGGTGAAAGCGCCAGAGATCCGTGAAGCGATGGCAGAGCCCCTGTCGGTCATTATCGAAGCCGTTAAGCGCACGCTGGAGCGCACCCCTCCCGAACTGGCGGCAGACATCATCGATCGGGGTATCATGCTGGCAGGGGGAGGAGCCTTGCTGCGCGGGCTAGATACCCTAATCAGCCATGAGACCGGAATTGTGGTTCACGTTGCAGCGGACCCACTGAGTTGCGTCGTGCTGGGCACTGGGCGTGTTCTAGAAAACTTCAAGCAGCTTGAGCGGGTCTTTAGCGGACACTCTCGCAATATGTAGCGTAAGGCTGTATACCTTACGGGTATTCTGAATTGGTGTTCTGAGCGAGTATTTCCAGTTTTCGTGGGGACTCCTCTCAGGATTCATATCGGGCATCTCAGGACTTGTGTGAAGCGCTGGCGATGAGGATTGAGCGCGGCTAATGTACGTACTGCGTCGATGGTGGGGGAAGAATGGGTTGCGGCTGGGGCTAGCAGTGCTGGCTCTCAGTACTGCGTGGATGCTCAGGCAAACCCAGGGTGCATTTGTGCTGGAGCTATATCGAGCGATCAGCGCCCCGTTTCAGGCTAAAGGCCCGACTCGCGCCGAAATCCTGGATAACGCCCAGGTGCAGGAGTTGCAGCAGCGCTTAATTGAGCTAGAAAGCCAAAACCGCCGACTCCAAGAATTGTTGAACTACAATACAACGCAGCCACAACCGGGGATTGCAGCTCCAATTATTGGGCGCAGCGCTGACCACTGGTGGCAGCAGGTGACCCTGGGGCGGGGCCGGCGCGATGGGGTAGAAGTTGGCTCTATTGTCTCCGGAACGGGCGGACTGGTGGGGCGAGTGGTACAGGTGACGGCAAATACGAGCCGTGTGCTGTTGGTGAGCGATCCCACCAGTCGTATCGGCGTGACGGTTAGCCGCTCTCGCTTTATGGGCTATATGCGGGGGCAGTCGGGCAATCGGGCGGTGATGGAGTTTTTTGAAAAGGTGCCGGATGTGAAACCGGGGGATGTTGTGTCTACGTCGTCGTTCAGCCAGTTGTTTCCGCCGGGGCTGCCTGTGGGGCGCATTGAGTCAGTAGACTTTAGCAAAAGCCCCGCCCCAGAGGCCATTGTCGAGCTATCGGCCCCGATTAGCACATTAGACTGGGTGCTGGTTGCGCCCAATCCAAAACCTGCTGCTACTGAACCGCCCCCGCCGCCCCCACCGCCACCAGACTCGACCTTGCCCTGATGATCCTGTCTAAGTGCTATGAATGATTTGCTGCTTCTGAGTCCTTATTTGAGGCAGGCGCTAAATGCACTGGTGACGGCTGGCTCGGTCTTGGCCTGTTTGCTGGTTTTGCCAACCCGGTTTGTAGGGATGGAACTGCTGGGGGTGGGGCCAAACTGGCTGCTGATCTGGGTTGTGGCCTGGAGTATCAAGCGATCGCCCTGGCAGGGTGCGATCGCCGGAATTGTGCTGGGGCTGCTGCAAGACGGCATGACGGCGGCCAACCCAACTCATACACTGAGTCTCGCGCTGGTGGGATTGCTTACAGCATTGATTCAAAAGCAGCGCTATATCCAGGAAGACTTTATTTCGGTGGCGCTGATTGTGTTTGGCATGGCGGTGATTGCGGAAACCGTGACGGCGTTTCAATTCATGCTTCAAGATCTGCGGGTGCCCGATCGCCTTTCCTCCCGCACACTTTCAGAAATTTGGAACTATCACCAACAAATTGCCCTCTGCTCTGCCATTCTCAGTAGCCTCTGGGCACCAGCGCTGTATTACCCACTAAATCGCTGGTGGCAGCGAGTGAGTCTGGCGGATCAACTCCAGGCCTAGAGAGGAACTGGGGCGTTACCACTGATCCACGGTGTCTAAAATTTTTTGATCAACTTGGTCAACAACGCATCTCTGGATGTCCATTGACAGGGATAATAGGAGTGGCTGAAATCTTGCTCAGTCTGGCTTCCAGAGAAGGCTCTAAGTATTTTTACTCAAAGCTGATATGCTAAGCGACCGGAGCAGCACGTTCAGCCAAAAGATTAGATGACGAGCGAGAAAATTTAGGGGTTCTCCTGCGTTTTCTTGACAACAAAAGCTTTTGCGACCACGTAGACGCATTGAACACACAGACGCATTTCTTGGAGCGATCGCAACAATGGGTTTAATTAAGAAACTACTTGGGGGACTGTTCTCATTTTTGGGCGGACTAGGCAAGCTGCTGGGCTTGGGCAAGTCTTCAGAATATTTTCTAGAGGCTGAGCCTTCTAGTAGTGCTGCGGCTGCGGCTCCGGTTGCTGAGGCTGCCCCTGCGACGACCGAAGCGCCCGTGGCTGCCCCTGCCCCTGCACCCGCGGCGGCTGTGGCTGCGGTTGCGCCTCCTGCAACGGATGTTACGTCGAATGGCAAGGCTCCTGCGGCTGCGGCTCCGGCCCAGGTCCCGGCTGCTAAGCCTACGCCTGAGGCTGCGCCCGCGGCTGACCAAACCTTTGCGCCGAATTTTGTGGTGTTGAGCAGCAGCCGGAGCGGCCGTCGTCGCCCTGGCCCCAGCCTCAATCCGTTCCTAGACATGGCGCGTCAGGTCAGACCCCAGGGCTAAGTCAGTGTTTTAAAGCTTTCTAGGTCGTTGATTGCCCTGAGTCGATCCCCCTAAATCCCCCTTAAAAAGGGGGACTTCCGGAGCGATTTGGCCCGATTCCCCTTTTGCCTTGGGTCTTGGCTGATTTTTTTGGCTAGATTTAGGTTTTTGGCTAGATTGAAATTTGGCTAGATTGAAAGCTGCTGTTGAAGGGTTCAACGGCAGCTTTTTGGACTGAGATTTGGATTTGAGATTTGGTCTTGTGGCAGGTTTTTGGGATTCTCGCGGGCGCGGCTCCTGAGCAATCACGCAGATGCGTAAGTTCTATTCGTATCAACTTGCCAATAAAATTAGCTGGAAGGCATGTCTTGCTCCAGGGCCGCTGCAAGGATTGACAGTGCGGCCGCGGGTGCGGTGATGGCTCGCAGCACGCGCCGCCCCAGCGATACGACTCGATAGCCTGCGGCGATCGCCCCGTCGATTTCGGCATCGGTCCAGCCGCCTTCTGGACCAATGGCGATCGCCACGGGTTTGGTTGATGGGGAGGCTCCACGAGTTGGCAAGAGTTTTTGGAGCAGATGGGGGCGATCGCCCCGCGCCTCACACAGATAAGCCTCGCAAGTCTCCGCATTCCAGACGGTGAGCGCGTTGTTCCAGGGCTGGGGATCACCGATCATGGGCACAAACTGCCGTTCGGATTGTTCCGCAGCCTCTTGGGCGATGCGCCGCCAGCGGTCGAGCTTTTGGGGGCTGGGGTTGAGTAGCGTGCGATCGCTCAAAATCGGCACAATCTGCGCTGCGCCCAGTTCCGTGGCCTGGCGAACAATGTCGTCCATGCCCTGCCCCTTGGGCATGGCAATCAGCAGCACAACAGGGCGCGGCAGTTCTGTGGGTGCAATTTGGAGCTGTTCCTCCAGAATTTGCATCTGGTCGGGCGGCTCGACGGCAACCAGCCAGCAATGCCCCAGACCATCCATTGCCAATAGGCGATCGCCCCCCTGAAGCCGCAACACTCGCCACAAGTAGTGCTGCTGCTCTGGTGTCAGTCGGATATAAGACCCACTGATCTGGTCAGGCGCAATGGTAAGCCGCTGAAACTGGGACACAGAGGATGCAGCAGGAGTTGGGGGTTAGCAGGATTAGCGCTCGTGCTCGAATATTAACCGTGCTTGAATATTAATCACCTAGTGCGCTTGAAGCTGAAAATACTCATCGTCTAGCGAAGTTCGCACCAGAAACATGCAGCCGCCCACTGTTTCAGATGGCTCATGCACCGTTCCCTGGCGAGAGCGAATGTAGTCCCCTGCGCCATACACCTCACCGGCAATTCTCAAATCGCCATCGAGCATGTAAATCTCTTCAGGAGCCGCATGACGATGAATCGGATAGACTGCACCTGGCTCCGCCTTGAGCAGCGCGGTTACTTCTCGCCTTGCCAGATCTACGTAGAGCGGGGCGACGGAAACACCAGGAACCCGATAGGGCTGCCAGTCGAGGTCGCGGCCGCGCACAGTCAGTCGGTTGCCGCTAGAAAACTGGCGCATCAGCACCCGTGCAGCGGCAACGGCCTCGCGCATTTGGCGGAACGAAAAAGAGGCGAGGGGTTCTGCGACTGGCGGCGGGGCAGATTCGGAGGAGACTGAGCTAGCGGGTTGAACCGCGTCTTGATGAATCCGCTGAAATAGTCGATCTTTCAAGTCAGCAGCAGGTGACACCAACTCCAAACTGTAGGGCAGCGTTGCCACAGTTTCCTCCAGTTCGGCCATTTCGGTAGCCAGCTCTGGACATTCTTCCAAATAGGCGTTGAT
Organism: Thermoleptolyngbya oregonensis NK1-22; assembly: GCF_032705245.1. Taxonomy (GTDB): domain Bacteria; phylum Cyanobacteriota; class Cyanobacteriia; order Elainellales; family Elainellaceae; genus Thermoleptolyngbya; species Thermoleptolyngbya sichuanensis. The sequence goes on along the minus strand of NZ_CP053540.1, from coordinate 2,294,963 downwards.
TTGCTCAAGCCCTGCCTCATCGAGCAGCCCCAGGGCATACAGCGCGGTCAGGTCACACAAGCAAGGGTCGTGATCCATAGTTGTTGCTGTTGTCATTTCTTCATCCTAGCTTGTGGATTTGACAGGCAGAGACCCCTCACTCTAGCCAATCGAGTGCGTCAAGCACCTGGCGGAGTTTGTTCAGACCTAGACGGATGCGCGTTTTCACCGTTCCCAGAGATTTTCCGGTCTTGGTTGCGATTTCTACATGGGTCAATCCTTCGTAGTAAGCTAGCTCAATTACCTCGCGCTGTTCTACGGGCAGTCGCTGCATTGCTGCTAACACGCGATCGCGCCGTTCACTTATTAATACGTCTTCTGTCGGGTCAGAGATCTGTGCTTGGGGGACTGTTTTTGCGGCTTCAGTAGAAGACTCGACGGCTTTGCTGACGCGCTGGAGGGATCGCAGTCGGTCGAGCGAGCGGCTGCGGGTGAGCATGAATAGCCATGCGTCTACCCGTCCACGCTGGGGATCATAGCGCCCTGCCAGCTTCCACACCTGGCTAAACACGTCCAGCACAATTTCTTCTGCCTCTTCGACCGACCCCAAAATCCGAAATGCCAGGGAATACAGCACTCGCGCATAGCGATCGTACAGGAGGGATAGGGCAGACTGATCCTGCTGGGCGATGCGGGCCAGCAGGTGCGCTTCCTCGGAGGTTGAGGGTTGAGGGGGCATGAGTCAGGATTTGGGGGAGATTAGACTAGCCCATAGCCGAGGCTAAAGCATGAGGCCAAAGCATACCGTCCAGAGCATACAGTCCAGCCTAGCCGCTCAACAGCGCTTCCACAAACTCATAGCTAGAGAAGGGGCGCAAATCTTCAATCCCTTCCCCTGCGCCGATGAAGCGGATGGGCAACCCCAACTGCTGCACGACGGCCAGCGCGATGCCGCCTTTGGCTGTGCCATCTAGCTTGGTTAGCACAACCCCGCTTAGCTGGGCGGCTTCGGAGAAAACCTCGGCCTGGCGCAAGCCATTTTGCCCCAGGGTAGAGTCCAGCACCAGCAGCGACTCGATACGGGCATCTGGCGCTTTTTTGTCGATGATGCGGCGAACTTTGGCGAGTTCATCCATCAGGTTTTTCTTGTTTTGCAGCCGTCCCGCCGTGTCGATGAGCAGCAGTTCGGTTCCCCGCGCCTGGGCCGCTGTGATTGCGTCGAATACGACGGCGGCGGGGTCGGTGTTTTTGCCAGGGTTGGCGATGACTTCTACGTTGCTGCGATCGCCCCACACTTTCACCTGCTGCACGGCGGCGGCTCGGAAGGTGTCGGCTGCGCCAATCAGGGTTTTGTAGCCCGATTTTTGGGCGATGTGGGCAATTTTACCGATGGTCGTGGTTTTGCCCGCGCCGTTGACCCCCGTGATTAGCCAGATGTTCAGGGTATCCTTTTCGGGGGCAAAGGTGGGGCTAACAGGCTTGCCGCCGGGGTTGTCGAGCATGTCTCGCAGGATTTCTTTGAGGTAGGCGATCGCCGCTTCGGGGGGCAGAGATTCCTGGCGCAGTTTGTCCTGCAAGCGCTCGATAATCCGATCCGTTGCCTCCACGCCCACGTCTGCCTGGAGCAGCAGCGACTCGATCTCCATCACCGCATCTTGGTTGAGCGGCCCCTGACCGACGATCGCCCGCAGTTGGTTCACCAGGCTGCGTCGCGTTTTGTCGAGTCCCTGGCGCAGGCGCTTGAGCCAGGTAATTTCCTCCAAGTCTACCTGGTCGGCCCGGCGGCCCTGGGAGGCTAGCACCTGCGCCGACCAAAGGAAGCTCTCATCCAGGGGGAGATCCGGCTCTGGGGCGGAGTCCGTTGGGCTGGCTGATTCAGCAGCCAATTTTTCAGCTTCCGCTGCTGCTGCTTCGGCCGCTTCTGCTTTGAGTTGCTCCAGGCGGGCCCGCCGCTCAGCCTCAGCCTGGGCCCAAAAGGGGAGCGGGGCCGCAGCCGTCTCTAGCTCGGTTTCGGGCGCGATTTCTGGCGCGGTTTCTGGCGCGGCAGCCGTCGATAGTCCGCTGGGCGCTACTGCTTCAGAGGGTTTCGATGCAGTTTCTCCAGCCGTAGCCGAATCGGCGATCGCCCTTGACGTTGCTTCATCCGTCGTAGCAGGTTCTGTAGCGATTTCTACAGCGGGTCCTGTAGCGGGCTCCGTAACAGTTTTGGGTGTGGTGGACTCAGCGGTTTCCTGCTGGCGCTTTTGAATATTTTTGTAGGCAGACTTTGCCCAGGCGAGATAGTCTTGGGCGATCGCCGCTTCACCCGCAGCAGCATCGGCAGGCGCTTTCGACTCTGGCGCTGGGGCAGCGTCTTTCTGTGGCTCTGGCTCTGCCTCAGCGGGCTGGTTTTCGTATTGACGGTTGAACCAATTAAACGACGACATAGGGAGGGTCAGGGGTTAGGGACATTGCTCTGGATCAGGAGCAAACGCCCAAGAGCGCCTGGAGCCGCTGCATCCAGATTTCCGCTTCATCTAGCTTATAGTGCTTGCGTCTTTCCTGGTGAAGAGATTTCCGCTAGCCTGGGACAGGGAAAGGCTGAAAGTGCGGCCCATCAGAACGGCGGCTGGGGAAAGTCTGATAAAGCCTTAGTTTAGAATTAGAACGCCTGGGCCGCGGGCCATCTAAGGGGGTCTTCAGGCTTTTTCGAGCTTATCTTCGGGCTTGTCTTCGGGCCTGTCTTCGGGCTTCTCGACCACCCGCCGCAGCACGCCGTTGATAAAGCGATGCCCGTCGTCGTCGCTATAGCGTTTGGCTAGCTCAACGGCTTCGTTAATCGCCACTTTGTCGGGAATGCCCATGTATTGAAACTCCGCCACGGCCAGCCGCAGAATATCGCGGTCGATCTGGGGAAGCCGATGAAGCTGCCAGTCTACCATTGCAGCGGAAATAATCTGATCGATTTCGGCGCGGCGGATGCTGACGGTTTGCAGCAGCGCCAGGGTGTAGTCGCGCACTTCCTGATGGTTGGCGAGTTGCAGTATTTCCGGCAGTTCGACGGCGGTGCCAATCCGGTTGATGGCTGCTTGAGCCAGTTCCAGCGCTTCTTTCACCATAACGCGGGCGCTGTCGAGATCCTGGGCTTTGGTTTCACTGGCCAATAGGCGATCGCTCCCCCGCTCCACCTCGGCGGCGGCGGTTTCCAGCATGTCGTGAACTTCGCCCGTCAGCGTCCGCACAGCGGCCAGGGCGACGGACTGGAGTTGTTGAGCCTCCAGTTTTTCGGGCTTGGAGGGAAGCTGGCTCATACTCAGCAACGCCAGTTCTCGCGCAATGCGTCGAGCTTGCATGTCGGGTTCTCAATCCTTAAAAAATTCGAGTGGAAACAGAGGGCAGGCTGGCGGAAACGCTCAAACTGGGTCGGATGGCAGCGGCATGGACTGACGCTTGGCTTCGGGGGAAGCGTTTTCAAACGGCGGCTCCATCAGTGGTTCATCCAAAACCAGATCGAGGGGACGGGTGTCTTTGGCCGCCGCAGGGCGATCGCCATAGCTGCTCGTTCCTACGTTAGCAGGGTTCAGCCCGCCCGTCGCAAGGGTTCCCGCAGGCGGGTTTCCGGGCGGCAGTCCGCCTGCGGGCAGCGCACTGGCCAGGTTGGGGCCGACAATGCCGCCAGAGACCACCACCTTAAACGCATCTTCTACTGACATTGCCAGGTTGATGACCTCGGTTTCGGGTACGACGGCATACCAGCCCGTCGTGGGGTTGGGGGTGGTGGGAATGAACAGGCTCAGCATCTTGCCCGATAAGGGGCCGGCGATATCGGCGGTGAATGCACTGGTGACGAAGGCGATCGCCCACACGCCGCGTCGGGGATATTCCACCAGTACGACTCGCCGAAAACGGTCGTTCGTGTCGCGCAGCAGCGTTTCCAGCAGTTGCTTCAGGGTTTTGTAGACCGATCCTGCCAGCGGAATGGCTTGCAGCAGACGCTCTCCCACATCCAGCAGCCAGCGTCCGGCGATGTTGCGAGCCATCAGCCCAATGAGCAGGATCAGCGCCAGCGGCACGGTGAACCCAACTACCAGGTTGAGAAAATCACCCAAAATCGGCGGAAAATCGTTAAACGGGTTGATCTGCTTGGGGATGCGCGTCAAAAAGGCGATCGCCCAGCTTGCGATCGTAAACGACAGCCAGATCGTCGTAGCCAGCGGAATCACCACCAGCAGACCTGCGATCAGGTCGTTTTTCAAATCCTGCTTGAAGCGTTGAAGAACGGACAACCCAGTATCTCCCTGATAAACAAGCCGAGGATAAACAAACCGAAATAGATAAGCCGAAGGTGAACAAAGCGGCTATGAAAAAGCGGCTGTGAAAAGCGTTTGTAAAAAAGTATCTGAATCTACAATCTAGCAGGTTAAGGCGGGGTTATCAGTGCTGCTCTAGAGAAGCCTGCTTTGGGAGGACTGCCGTCCTCAGTTAGCACGTTATCTTATTTGTACGATTTGTAAAGAATTATTTCAAGTTTCGAGGATACATTCTCCGTTTCTCAGCAGATGCTTTTGAGAATGTTTCCGGTGAGAATGTTTCCAGCTTATGCGGTTGGCGAAGGGCGATCGCCCGACTCAGCGGCCTCTGCCTGTTGCACAGTCGTATCCAGGCCAGATTTGGCGAATCCCGACTCTACTGGCGGAGAGGCAACCTGCGGGTCGGTCGTCGCCTGCTGCAACTCCCAGACCTTGAGCAAAATCAGGTATTCGTAAAAGGCTTGCAGCACGCACCAGGTAAACCCCGGCCCGCCATCCCGCCATCCCCCTAGCCCAAAGTACATATAGAGAAACCGTAGCAGCGGCCGACCGGGCAGGCGATGGGACAGGTCTTTTAGGGCGCGGCGACGCTCCACCTCCGAAGCACCCCAAAAGAGCGATCGCCAATTCACGGTTCCCTGCTGCAACTGCCGCAGGGTTTCCGCCGCTTCATCGGAGGAATAGCGATTGTGCTTGTCGATCCAGCGGCTAAAACCCTTACTACAGGTGTAATGCGGATAGGTTTCCTGCAAAAAGCCCGTGGGCCCATTGCAGACCTCACGCTCGGCGTGACCGTAGTCCTCAAACCAGACCTTGCCGTGGCGCAGCAGCCGGAGCTGATAGCGGGGATACTGAGTGCTGCGACGAATCCAGCGGTTCATAAACATCACCCGCTCGGCGACGTAGTAGCCCACCCGCTCCTCAGACTGGATCACGCGGCAGCACTCTTGAAACAGCGCCGGAGTCATCCGCTCGTCCGCCTCTAGGATATAAATCCAAGAGTGCTTGGGCGGAATGGACTCCAGCATCCAGGTGCGCTGCTGGCCGTGGCTCTCGAAGGCGTGCTGGACAATCCGAACCGGATGGCGCTCGGCAAACTGGGCGGCGATTTCCAGCGTGCGATCGCCACTACAGGAATCCACCACCACCACGTCGTCCGACAGCAGCGCCGACTCCAGGCAGTCCGCGATATCGATCTCTTCGTTGTAGGTGAGGATGTAAATCGAAAACATCGAGACGCTTTGCTGCCAAACCGCTAATCCAGCGATTTTAGCCCTGTCCAGCCAATAATGATGTAGCCCACTGCCAGCACCAGACTACCCAACCCAATTCGCAGACCCGACTTGATGGATTCGGTGCGAGCCGTCGCCTGGGCATCTTCCTTGCGGGTGCGGATTTCAGTCTGTCCCCGCGTGCGGAGTTCCTGCACCCGCTGCTGCAAAAACGGCTCCAGCCGCTCCGGGTTTTGCTTAAACTCCCGAATTTGATTTGCCTGCTCCTGGTTGATCTGGTTTGCCTGCACCGCCTGATTGATTTGCTCGTCGCTGGCATTGAGCAGTTGAGCAATCTGGGCCCGCTGCTGCTGCAATGCCGTCGCCAGACTTTGATCGAGTCGTCCTTCGGCCTGCTCGGCTTCCTGGTTGATCTGCTCTTGGGCGGCTGCATTGTTGAGCCGCAGATTGTTGAGATGCAGCGGGAACAGCAGCACATAGATCAGCCCCAGCAGGCTGGCCAACAGCAGCGCCCAAAATCGCAGATCCCGAGTCCGCCCTGATCGTCGCTCCTCAATCGCCCCGGTGGCATGGTCAATCCAGTATCCTGCGAACAGCAGCGCCAGCCCCACCAATGGCACGATGCCCCGATCGACAAACTGGGTCGTAAAGGCAAGCTGCCATTGGCGATCGAGCAGTCGATAGGGAATCGGCAGAATAAAGAAGTCAATCAGTGCGGAGAGCGTGATGATGATTCCGACTGTTTTCAAAATGCGGGAAGCCAGCGGAGCAGTAATGCGGCCAGCAGGTTTAATCGATGTCATAACGGTAATTTCGATTTGTTGGGATTCACAAGATTAGGGGTGAACAAAAACAAACCCGCCCGCATCAGCCTATCGTGAGGGTTCACAGGTCGGTTTCATCGGTCGGTTTTACAGGTGAGTCTCACAGGTGAATTTTACAGGTCGGTTCATACAGGTCGGTTCATACAAGACACAGGTAAATCAGCCGTTGCAATTTCGCGCTCGTCATTCTCAGACTGGTCATTCTCGGAATCTTTAGGGATAGCGATATTCAGCGACTTTCAGCGACTTTCAGAGACAAGGTTAATCGCGTTGCTCAGAGACAGCGACCCGTTGGATACAGCAGTTACTTACAGTTATTTACAGGGGACGGCATTGGACAAGCGCGATCGCGCTTGGGGATCGAGCTTCGTCAAAGCTTGGGAAAGCGAAGCCTTGGGAAAAATGAGATGGTTTTGCACAGGTGCCCATCGGTCAATTAAACACTAAACAGGATGCAAGTCTGAAAAAAAATAGCGGTTCTATCGTGCTTTTCGACTTGTGCCGATACGCTTGTCGGAGTGGTGACATGCCGTGGTGTAAGCGAGGGAACGCATGACTCGACAGGTTGAAGTATTGCCGGATGTGGCAGGCATTGTGAATCGGGCGCTGGCGCTAATTTTGGAGCGGGCCGAGGCGGCGATCGCCCATCGGGGAACCTTCTCGATTGCGCTGTCGGGAGGCAGCACGCCCAAGCCGCTATACGAGGCGATCGCCCAGCAGCCCCTTCCCTGGGACAAAATCCAGGTCTTTTGGGGTGACGAGCGCTACGTCCCGCCCGACCATCCCGACAGCAATGAAGGCATGGCCCGCCGTGCGTGGCTCGACCATGTGCCCATTCCCGCTGCAAATATCCATCCAATGGACACGACCCCTGCCGACCCGACGGTCGCGGCTGATTTGTATGAGCAGCATTTGCAGCAGGTCTTTCAGCTTGCACCCGGAGACTTTCCATCGCTGGACGTGGTGCTGCTGGGCATTGGCGACGATGGGCACACCGCCTCCCTATTTCCCCACACGAAGGCGCTGACCGTGGGCGATCGCCTGATCACCGTCGGCAACAAAGACGGCCAGCCCCGCATCACCTTCACTGCGCCGCTGATCAACCACGCCCGCTGCGTCATCTTCCTCGTCGCCGGAGCCAACAAGCGCCCCGCCCTGACCCAAATCTTCGCCCCCGAAGGCGATGCAGACACCTACCCCGCCCGCCTGATTCAGCCCGCAGGCGAACTCTGGTGGCTCCTCGACCAATCTGCCAGCATTCCCGTTCCCTAACTAGACGGGATGTGTAACTTTACAATCTGCCCTCATCCCCCAACCCCTTCTCCCAGGTCGAGAGAAGGGGCGCAAAAGAGGCTTGAAGTCCCTCTCCCACTCTGCTAGAAGACTTGAAGCTCTGGGCATACCAGAAAAGATGAAGGGGGATCGGCAAAGTTGCACATAGCGTTAGCTAGCAGCGCCAAGAGGATCTTTCCGCACCGTCGCTCAACGCGATCGCCCACTGAAGCCCATGCCATGCGAAGCAGCCTTTGGACTCACCAAAACGTCCTTAGGAGGGGGTGTGGGGGACGCTTCGTCCCCTGCAAAAGGGGGTTTGGGGGATATCCCCCAAGGCTGTTGGCTCGGAACTCAGAAACCCCCGCAAAACCAGCGCTATTCCTGAGAGAAATTCCAAAGTTTGATAACAAGCCCACCCCTCAACCCTAATTTCCCCTTACCCGTTGTCCCTCTGGTCTGATACCTTGATGGGGTAAATGATTTTGCGCCATTTGTGATTTCTGGACGATCAGCTTCATCCGCGCCGGAGATCACGAAGCGGGCGGTGCAGCGAGGGCTATGGCGTTAATTGTTCAGAAATACGGCGGGACATCGGTCGGCACGGTTGAGCGGATTCAGGCAGTCGCCCAGCGCGTCATGCAGACTGTCCAAGCGGGGAACTCGGTCGTCGTAGTGGTGTCTGCAATGGGCAAAACCACCGACGGACTGGTCAAGCTGGCATCGGAAATCTCCAGCAACCCCAGCCGCCGCGAAATGGACATGCTGCTATCCACAGGTGAACAAGTGTCCATCGCCCTCCTGAGCATGGCGCTTCAGGAACTTGGCCAGCCCGCCATCTCCCTCACAGGCGCACAGGTCGGCATCGTTACCGAGTCAATCCACTCCCGCGCCCGCATTTTGCGAATCGAAACCGACCGCCTAGAGCGGCATTTGCAAAAGGGCGAAGTCGTCGTCGTAGCAGGTTTTCAGGGCATCACTGATTCGGTAGATCTGGAAATCACCACGCTGGGGCGCGGCGGCTCCGACACTTCGGCCGTGGCCCTAGCGGCAGCGCTGCGAGCCGATGCCTGTGAAATTTATACCGACGTGCCGGGGATTTTGACCGCTGACCCACGGCTTGTACCCGATGCCCAATTAATGGACGAAATCACCAGTGACGAAATGCTGGAACTGGCCAGCCTGGGCGCAAAGGTGCTGCATCCCCGCTCGGTGGAGATTGCCCGCAACTACGGCGTGATGCTGGTGGTGCGCTCTAGCTGGACGGATGATCCGGGTACTCGCGTGATGTCGCCCCTGCCCCAGCCGCGATCGCTCGATGGGTTAGAAATCGCCCATCCCGTTGATGCGGTCGAGTTTGACACGGATCAGGCCAAGGTCGCCCTCTTGCGGGTGCCCGATCGCCCCGGCATTGCTGCTCGTTTGTTTGGCGAAATCGCCTCCCAAGCGCTGGATGTGGACTTGATCATCCAGTCCATCCACGAGGGCAACAGCAACGACATTGCCTTCACCGTCACCCGCAACTCGCTAAATCGGGCAGAGGCCGTTGCAGCGGCGATCGCCCCGGCCCTGCGCTACGACCCGTCGCCCACCTCCGGCGAAGCAGAAGTGATGGTGGAACGGGACATGGCCAAGGTCAGCATCTCTGGCGCAGGCATGATCGGTCGCCCCGGCGTAGCAGCACAGATGTTTGAAACGCTGGCGACGGCGGGTGTGAATATTGAAATGATTTCCACCTCCGAGGTGCAGGTGAGCTGCGCCATTCGTGCCGAAGACTGCGACCGCGCTCTGTCCGCCCTGTGCAGCGCCTTCGAGGTCACCTCTTCGCCCGTCAACCAGGCGCAAAAATCCCTCGCCTATGCCGATGCGCCGCCCGTGCGCGGGGCCGCCCTCGACCGCAACCAGGCCCAGCTTGCCATCCGCCATGTGCCCGATCGCCCCGGCATGGCCGCTCGTCTGTTTCGCCTGCTGGCCGATCACAACATCAGCGTAGATATGATCATTCAGTCCCAGCGCTGCCGCCTGGTCAACGGCATGGTGACGCGGGATATCGCCTTTACCGTGGCGAAGGGCGACGTAGATGCAGCCAAAGCGGCCCTAGAAGCAGCCGCCCCCGACTTGGGCTGTGGGGAAATTGTGGTGAATCAGGCGATCGCCAAAGTTAGCATCGTTGGTATGGGCATGGTCGGCCGCCCCGGCATCGCGGCTCGCATGTTTGAGGCACTGGCTCAGGAGCAGATCAACATCCAGATGATCGCCACATCGGAGATCAAGATTAGCTGCGTAGTACCAGAAGAAGATGGCATCCGCGCTCTGCAAGCCGTTCACGCGGCCTTTGGGCTGGCGGGTACAGAGCGCGTGGAAGTGCCTGCTTAGAAGTGCCTGCTTAGTTGTTCACTGCCGAATGGATACCGTCGCCGAGCGATTGTGCCAGGTACAGAGCGCGTGGAAGTGCCTGCTTAGTTGTTCAGAGTTCTTCGAGAACCGTCTCTCTGTGAAGTCTTGCAGTCGTAAGTAACCACTTCCCAAGTAACCACTTCCCACGACCTGTGGACTGTCCGCCCAAGGACAACGCTGACCTAGAGCCACGCTGGACTACTAGCTGCAACGGCAACATTCGCTTTAGCTACAATAATGGGCAACGCCAGGATTTATAAGGCTAGGCCCTATGCCTGAATTGACCATTACCCTCAGCAATGCCGCCCATCAGACGCTATTAGAACTAGCGGAAACCTCTGGTGAAACGATGCAGGCCGTTTTGGACAAAGCAATTGAAAATTATCGAAGACATGTCTTTCTGATACACGCCAACCGGGCGTTTGCTGCACTTAGGCAAAATCAGGAATCGTGGGAGGAGGAACTGACAGAGAGAGCAGTGTGGGATCAGACAATAGGCGATGGGTTAAGTGAGTCGTGGCACAACTGGCAAGAGGAGAAATTTGGCTAGCAAACCTTAACCCTGTAAAAGGACACGAACAAGCTGGAAAACGTCCTTGTTTGATTATTTCAGTGGATTTATTCAATCAAGGTGCATCAGGGTTAGTGGTCATCTTGCCAATTACCTCAAGAGACAAAGGTATCCCCTTTCACGTTGAACTCACGCCCCCGGAGGGAGGGCTGAGAGTTCGCAGCTTTATTAAGTGTGAAGATATTCGTTCCATCTCTGTAGATCGACTAGAGGAGCGCTGGGGTATGGTCTTGCCAGAAACCCTAGCGGCTGTAGAGGATAGGCTGAGAATTTTAATGGGGCTGTGAGAAGCAAGTTTTTGGCTGCTGTACATGCATTAAGCACCCTTAAACACCCTTAAGCACTCTCGCAATTTACCTTGGGGGCGCAGAGGCGAGCTTACCTCAATGCTTGGCCCGCAGAGCCTCCACGTCGAACAGGCTGATCAGCACGCCCGCCACCGGAATCGCCAGAAACAGCCCCAGCAGCCCCGCCACCCGCACCCCCACCAGCAGCGCCAGAAACATCACCACCGGGTTCATGTTGATCGACCCCTGCATGATTTTGGGCATCAGCACATTTTCCTCCACCTGTTGCAGCAGCACGCAGCAGACCAGGATCAGCAGGCTGAGCCAGATGCCTTGGGGCAAGAGGATGAGGCAGATAAGGCTGATGCCCAGGGTTGCGCCGATACCGGGGATCAGGTCAAAAAAGCCGGCGATCGCCGCCAGCAGCAGCGCATAGGGCGCATTCACCAGCAGAAAAATCACCAGACACGACAGCGCAAAAAACAGCGACAGCAAAAACCGTCCCCAGAAAAAGCCCAGCAGGTTTTGCTGCACGGCATCCGTCAGGCGGGGCTGGAGCGGGGTCGGAAACCGACACACAATCCAGTGCCAGAGGCGATCGCCATCCAGCAGCATAAAAAAGCTGACAATGCCAATCAGCAGCAGATCCAGCAATCGTTGCAGCAGCACTTGCAGCCCAATGAGGGACGTTTTCGCTGCCTCGATTGTTTGGGATTGCAGCAAATTCTCCAGGGCTGAAAAATCTGCCTGGAGATTGAACCGCTGCAAAAACTCTTCCACCTGCTCCAACGAGTTCAACAGCACTGCCGCAATGCCGGGAACCTGAGCCAGAAGCGCCTGCCCCTGCGACAGCATGGCCGAGCCAATCGTAAACACAAACCCCGCCAGCAGCAAGAGACTCAGCAAAAACACGGCCACCGCTGCCGCTGGACGAGGCAGCCAGCGCTGGAGCCACCGCATGGGATAGCTGAGCAGAAATGCCAGGATTGCCGCAAAGGTGAAAATGACAATCACCGAGGAAAAATAGGCAAGCACCTGGGCGATCGCCCAGCCCAGCAACAGCAGCAGCAAATAGCGCAGTAGCTTAGCATTGTTCAACTGCGACCACAGTGTCTGCATTGGCTGATCGTCCCGATTCACGGCAGTCTCACCCTCCCTATCCATAGCGCAGTCGAATTGTGGAGAAATCGGCAATAATAGAATTTGCAATGCGCCCTAAGATATCGCGCACTAGCCTCCACGATTGGAATATGTGAGACGGGAAATTGTCTCTCACTGAAACCCTGCTCAATCTAGCAGCATACGGCAGGCTCTAGGGTTAGAGCGATATTCCTTTCGAGCGACATTTCTCCATTTCTGACCCATCCTCGTTCCCCCTCTCCCCATCACGCTATGCAAACTGCTGACACGCCGCAAGCGATCGCCCAAATGGACGACACCAAGCAGGGTCTTCCGGTCACTATCATCACGGGCTTTTTGGGTAGCGGCAAAACCACCCTCCTGAACCACATTCTGACCAATCAGCAGGGGCTAAAAACCGCCGTGCTGGTCAACGAATTTGGCGAAATTGGCATCGACAACGAGCTGATTGTTGCCACCGACGGTGACGACAGCATGGTGGAACTGAGCAATGGCTGCATCTGCTGCACGATTAATAACGACCTGCTAGAAGCCGTTTATAAAATCCTGGAGCGGCAAGACAAAATTGACTACCTGGTGGTGGAAACTACTGGACTGGCTGACCCGCTGCCCGTCGCCCTCACCTTTTTGGGAACAGAACTGCGCGACCTGACCCGCCTCGACTCGATTGTGACCGTGGTAGACGCGGCCAACTACAGCCTGGATCTGTTCAACAGCGATGCCGCCCATAACCAAATTGCTTACGGCGACATCATTCTGCTCAACAAATGTGATCTAGTGGACGAAGCCGATTTGGACGCGCTGGAGATTAAAATCCGTGATGTCAAAGAAGGCGCACGGATTCTCCGCACAGTCAATTCGCAGGTGCCGCTGCCGCTGATCCTCAGCGTGGGACTGTTCGAGTCGGCCCAATATTTCAAGCCGGAGAGTGACGAGCATTCCCACGACCACGCGCATAGTCACGATCATCATGATCACGCGCATTCCGATCACGGGCATGATCACGACCATTCCGCTTGCGACCACGATCATGGCCACTGTGTCCACGATCATGATCATGATCATCATCACCACCATTCCAATCATCTAGAGGTTGATGGATTTACCTCGGTCTCTTTCCAGAGCGATCGCCCCTTTGCCATCAAGCGGTTCCAGCATTTCCTCGACAACCAAATGCCCGCCAACGTGTTCCGCGCCAAAGGCATCCTCTGGTTCGACGAAAGCCCCAAGCGTCATATCTTTCACCTCAGCGGCAAACGCTTCACGCTAGACGACAGCGAGTGGAAAGGACAGCCCAAAAACCAGCTTGTGCTAATCGGGCAAGACCTGGATCGTGAAACGCTGCTGGCGCAAATTCAGGCCTGTGTCTGTATGCCGACGGCATCTCGCGGGCGCGGCTTTGGCAAATAGGCCAAGCCATTGACCAGCGTGGATAAACCTAGCTGAACAAAGCCTACGCCCCTAGACAAACTCAGCGGGCGATCGCCCATTCATTTAACTCAACTTATTTAACTCAACTCAATGAAGCGGGCAGATGTCGAGTCCTATAGCATCTGTCTGCTTTTGCATAGCCGCCATTGCGCCTGCCATAAATCTCGTATCTTGATGGGAAAACCGTAGATTAAGTCGCGCTTTTAGTGTATGATGTCTCTCCAGACTGCTTGAAAGCCTCTATGCTTTTATTGCGCTTTTGTTGCACTAATCGCTGGAGAACTTAACGCTGGAGAACTCGATGTTTGCTCGTTGTGGACGGCGATCGCCCCAAAAATTTCTGGTGCTGGCCCTAGTGGGGTTGGGACTGAGTATGGCGATCGCCGCTTGCAGCCAAAGCGGCCCGCTGATCCTTGGGCCTGCCGCCACTACCCCCCGGCGGATCAATTTCACGCTGGTTTCCTTTGCCGTCACCCAGCCTGCCTACGACAAAATCATCCCGCAGTTCGCTGCCAAATGGAAAGCCGAAACCGGGCAAGATGTTTCCATCTTCCAGAGCTACGGCGGCTCTGGCCCCCAGGCACGAGCCGTGATCGACGGGCTAGAGGCGGATGTGGTAGCGCTGGCGATGGCGCTTGACATCCAGAAAATCGAAAAAGCCGGCCTCATCCAACCCGGCTGGGAACAAGAACTGCCGAACCAGTCCATCGTGCATCGATCGGTGCCCGTTTTCGTGACGCGGGACGGCAACCCCAAAAACCTCCAAACCTGGCAGGATTTGACCCAGCCAGGGGTGCGAATTGTGACTGCAAACCCCAAAACCTCCGGTGTCGCTCGCTGGAACTTTTTGGGAGCCTGGGGCGCAGTCACGCAGACGGGCGGAACAGCGGAGCAAGCGCTGGCGCTGACCACCCAGATCTATCAAAATGCCCCCGTGCTGGCCCGCGATGCGCGAGAGGCAACCGATGGCTTTTTGCGGCAGGGACAGGGCGACGTGCTGATTAACTACGAAAACGAGGTGCTGCTGGCCAAACAGCGCGGGGAGCCGTTGTCCTATGTAGTGCCCCGCGTCAATATCTCTATCGATAACCCGGTGGCGATTGTCGATGCGGTGGTGGACAAGCGGGGCACGCGGGAGGTCGTGGAGGCCTTTGTGCGCTTCCTGTTTACGCCAACAGCCCAGACAGAGTTTGCCAAGGTTGGCTTTCGTCCGGTCGATCCAACCGTCGCAGCCGCATACGCCGATCAGTTTGGCAAGGTCGATACGCTGTTCACCGTGGCAGACTTAGGCGGCTGGAACCGGGTTCAAGCTCAGTTTTTTGACGACGGTGCAGTGTTTGACCAGATTCAGGCGCGGATGGGCGGGCGCACATCGACGAAGTAACCGTCTTTCCGATTCTTTTCGGTAGCTGTAAGTTGACTGCAAATAGCGCTATGACTGCTTCTCCTGTAAGTGATAGATCCGCCAAGGGCGATCGCCCGCTCTGGCATCGCCTGCTCCACCTGTCTTGGCCGTGGCGCGTCACCTGGGTTTACCTGACGATTATGCTATTTCTGCCTGCGATCGCCATGCTGCTCAGCGCCAGCACGGTCGGCCCCGCTCGGTTCTGGCAAATTGCCACCAGCGACATTGCCCTTTCGACCTATAACGTCACCTTTGGCACATCTTTGGCAGCGTCGCTCTTGAACGGTGTGTTTGGCACGATCATTGCCTGGGTGTTTGTGCGCTACGACTTTCCCGGCAAGCGGATCATCGATGCAGCGGTGGATCTGCCCTTTGCCCTGCCGACCGCAGTTGCCGGACTAACGCTAGCTACGGTCTACAGCGACACGGGCTGGATCGGCTCCCTGTTTGCCCCCTTCGGCATCAAAATTGCCTTTACCCGTCTGGGTGTGTTTGTGGCGATGGTGTTCATTTCGCTGCCCTTTGTGGTGCGGACGCTCCAACCTGTGCTGCAAGAAATGGAAAAAGAAGTGGAAGAGGCGGCCTGGTGTTTGGGCGCGTCATCCTGGCAGACCTTCTGGCGGGTGCTGCTGCCACCGCTGATTCCGGCGATTTTGACCGGGGTAGCGCTAGGGTTTTCGCGGGCAGTGGGCGAATACGGCTCGACGGTGATTGTGGCAGGCAACGTGCCGTTTCAGGACTTGATTGCGCCTGTGCTGGTGTTTCAGCGGCTAGAACAGTATGACTATGCCGGAGCAACGGTGATTGGCACGGTGCTGCTGCTGATTTCGCTGCTGATGCTGCTGGTGATCAATTTGCTGCAAGCCTGGGGGAGGCGCTATGCGGACTGATGCGGAACTGTTTAACACGCCGGACGCTTCATCGGGCCGCAGGGTTGCCCCTCGCAGCCAAGGGGCGTGGGTGAAGTGGGTGCTGATCGGCATTGCGGTGCTGTATCTGACGCTGATTTTGTTTATTCCGGCGCTGAATGTGTTTGTGCAGGCGTTTCGCAATGGACTGGGGCCGTTCTTTTCCAACCTGGTGTCGCAGCCGTTTTTGAATGCGGTGAAGCTGACGCTGCTGATCGCGGCGATCGCCCTCCCCATCAACACAATTTTTGGACTCTGCGCGGCCTGGGCGATCGCCCGTCATCAGTTTCCCGGACGCACGCTGCTACTCAGCATCATCGACATTCCCTTTGCCATCTCGCCCGTGGTGGCGGGTCTGATGATTGTGCTGTTGTATGGGCGAAACGGCTGGTTTGGCCCGTGGCTGCAAGCCAACGATCTGCGGATTATCTTCGCCGTGCCGGGGATGGTGCTGGCGACGATGTTTGTGACGATGCCGTTTGTGGCGCGGGAGGTGATTCCGGTGCTGGAGGAAGCGGGCACCGATCAGGAAGAGGCGGCGAAAACTCTGGGCGCAAGCGACTGGCAAACCTTTTGGCGAGTGACGCTGCCCAATATCCGCTGGGGCTTGCTGTATGGCTTGATCCTCACCAATGCACGGGCGATGGGCGAGTTTGGCGCGGTGTCGGTGGTGTCGGGGAATATCATCGGCAAAACCCAAACCCTGCCGCTCTATGTGGAAGAGGCCTATAAGCAGTACAAAACGCCTGAAGCCTATTCCGCAGCCGTCTTGCTAGCGTTTTTGGCCGTAATTACGCTAGTGCTAAAGGAAATTGTGGAGCGCAAGACGCGCATTAAAGACGTTGAGGAGTAGCGCCTGTGCTGCCGAATAGCGCTGAACAGTCTCGCTCTGTGGTTTTGAATCCGCTGCTCGTCAGACCTCATCGAACTATAGGAGATTTAGCCATGACTGTGCCTACGACCTCGATCGCCCATTTTGATGGGGATAGCCTTGCCGACGGAGGCGATCGCCCCACCCAGACCCGCATCCGCGTCCGTATTCCCAAGCAATATCACGAAGAACCTGTGATTTCTCGACTCATTTCCAAGCATGGGCTGACGGTGAATATTTTGGCGGCGCTGCTGGGGGCAAATGCTCGCGATGACGGCTGGTTTGACCTAGAGCTGCGCGGCCCCGCCCAGAACATTCAAAGCGCCCTGATCGACCTGAACGATCTAGATTTGGAAATCTGGCAGGGGGGCGATCGCCCTGACGGTTGGTGATCCGATTTTGGATTTTGGATTGCCGATTTTGGGTTTTCTTTGGATTTACGATTTTTGGCCAGGTGAGCGTTTGCGGGGCTGCTGGCGATCGCGCTGGCAGCATCGACAATTGCTACATAGCCGTCAAACGTGCAATAAAAAAACAAAAAAATAGCCAGCCCTACAGCAGGCTGGCCGGGTTCGCTGTGTTGGAAAGAGATGTGATGCTAGGAGAACGAAGTCACTGGCAGACTGCCTGGATGAACAGCCGAAGTTGTCAGTGCGATCGCTTTGCAGAAATCTCTGTAAAGTAATGTAACACTATCACCCCGACAGCGCAACATTTCGCAATAAATTTGCCGCCCGCTAGATTTGCCAATCCAAAATCGCCAATCCAGGGGGCGGCAATCCAAAATCGCCAATCCAAAATCCAAAATCGACACCGCCGTTCTACCGCCGGGGCGTGAGCGATGCCCCCAAAGCCTGCGACACCCACACTTCAAAGTTGCGAACGGGGCTGCGGCGTATCTCTACGGCGGGGTCTGCCATTGGCTCCACCAGGATGGTGAACATGCCCAGGCGATTGCCCGCTAGCACATCGGTAAACAGGCGATCGCCCACCATCGCCACCTGTTCAATTGGAATGCCCATTGCCTCCACGGCCTGCCGCAGTTTGCGCCGCGAAGGTTTGCCTGCGCCCAGCAGATAGGGCAGATCAAGCGAATTGGCAATGCTGCTAATGCGCGATTTGCTGATATTGTTGCTCACCAGCCAGATGGCAGTTGTGGGACGCAGTTGCGCCACCCACTCGCGCAGTTCTCCAGAGGTTTGAGCCACCCGAATCGGCACTAGCGTTTCGTCCACATCCAGCACTAGCCCCCGCAGGTTGTATTGCTGCAATAACGCTGGGGTCAGCGCCAAGATACTGCTGCCCAACACCAGGTCAGGTTGTAAGAGTTTTCCCCAGGACATTGTTTTTGCGTAAGGGCGAATTGGGGCGTGATACCGATTCTCGATTTTGGATTCGCGATTTGGGATGGCTAGTCAAGCGGTTGCAAAGCTTCTAGCAATTTCACTCGTCGCTTCGCTTGGGAGAATTAATATTGCGATTGCTTGGCCAACAGCCCAGCCTAAATTCTACCTGGTAGATCTGGTGCCGTTGGATGATTTTCCGTGACGTTGGAACTTTAGTTTTGCCGAGTTAGTTTTGCCGAGTTAGTTTTGCCGAGTTAGTTCCGCATCGACCGCTCGCTTGGCGGCTTCGTGTTCGGCGAGCGTCCGGCTAAAGATATGCGTACCGTCGTATCGCGCCATGAAAAACAGATATTCCGTATCGCCAGGATTCAGCGAGGCTTCCAGACTAGCCAGACCCGGTGCAGCGATGGGCGTTGGCGTGAGGCCAGGGTTGATGTAGGTGTTGTAAGGCGAGGGCTGGCGCACCTGGGCGTAGGTCAGCGGCTGCTCAACGGTTTGCCGGATGCCCAACCCATATTCCACCGTGGGGTCCGCAGCCAGAGGGATGCCCTCGCGCAGCCGCCGCGCAAACACGCTGGCGATGGTGGGGCGCTCGTCCTGAATAACAGCCTCTTTTTCGACAATGCTGGCCAGCGTCACCCATTCCATGAAGCTGTAGGGCGATCGCCCTTCGTCATAAATCGGCAGAGCGACTTGTTCAAAACGGCGAAGCATTTGGTCAATTGCCAACTCAGGCGTAAGCTCTCCCACAAACTGATAGGTATCGGGAAACAGAAAGCCCTCCAGCATGGGCAGATTTTCGGGTAGCCACGGAAAGCGATCGCGCGGGATGTCTTGTGTGGCGGCCATGAATTCCTCAGCGGGGAAGTAGCCCTGCGCCTCGAAATACTCCGCCATTTGGCGAATCGTCCAGCCTTCGGGAATGGTGAAGCTGTTTTGCACGACTTCGCCCCGCCAGATCTGGTCGGCGATCGCGGGCAACGGCTCAGCGGGCGAGAGGGCGTAGGTTCCTGCCTGAAAGCTACCCGGCCGGTTTTGCAGCGTTTGCCAGCGCGTCCACAGGTTCCATGCCTCAGTTGAACGGATGATGCCTTTGTCTTTTAGGGTTTCGCCAATTTGCTGGGCGGTGCTGCCTTCGGGAATTTCGACCTGCACGGCTGCGTCTTCTGGAGGGTTGCCACTATGGGTCGCCTGAGTTGCCGGGGCGATCGCCCCCAGCCACCAGCGCCAGCCCTGCCAGCCGCCCAGCAGCAGCGCCACCAGCACCAGCGCTAGCAGGATTAACCCCTTGGACCATCCAGAAAATCGCTTGACCGACATTGTTGTTTTCTCCAAACCCAGAGCTGCCAAACCCAGAGTGTTGGGGCGATCGCCCTGCGGGTTTCTACTATTAAGCACCGGAACGCAGTCTAAACCCTAGTCTAGCGAGAGTCTACGAGTCTAACGGCGGCAGCCCTACGATCCGCCTCCCGATCGATTAACGAACTGATAACGAGCTGACTGATAGGACGGCCGACGGGTTCCACCGCTAGGCTTTTTGTGGGGCGATCGCACACGCTAACGGATTAACCAAATCAGTGAACGCCTCTCCAAAGAACTCATCCAAGGATTACGCACCCCAAATTACTCAAAATTACTCAAACGAGTCAAACAACTGCTCCTCTAGCTGCGGGCGGATTGCCTGAAACTCTTCTGGAGAGAGCAATTCAGGTTCGCCGCTAGCGTTGACGCGGGCAAAGAACATGAGCGGATCGAGGGGCGTGCAAACGTCGTATTCCTGCTCTTCGTGATAGAAGGAGGTCAGCCGCTGAAACTGCTCAGAATCCACCAGGCCGCCTTCTTCGCCCACGTCAATCGTGATTACGTCTTCTTCGGAAACATCGGGCAGGTCGCCCACCGCCGTCAGCGTATAGGCCGTGCGCTTGAGGGTCAAATCTTGTTCTGCTAGCACAGCCCGAGCGGTTTCAAAAATCTCTTCAATCTGAGTATCGGCCAGGTCAACAAGCGTCTCTGCATCTTCGTCTTCGTCGTCTTCCCAGGCAAAGATTTCAATCGGCGAATCAACTGGCAGTAGCAGCAGGTAGGCTTGTCCGTCTACTTCGACCGAATGCTCCACATAACAAACGAGCGATCGCCCAGCCTCGTCTGTCAGGCTGACGGTAGGCAACTCCTCTTCCAAATCGCCCTGGTTTGTCTCAAAGTCATCATTATTTTTCCCGACCTTTGCCATGCCAATATCCTTAAAAAAACTTCGCCAGCAAGATTTCACAAGCGCATTGCTACTGAAAACTTTACCGCATCGCTGCGCCGCAATTGATGAAAAGGTGGATTCTGGTGGACTCTTCGGCGGATGGAAAACAGGAGCAGCTTTGGATTTTGTGTTTTGGGGTTTGGATTTTGGATTTTGGGTTTTGGATTCGTAGACCCTCGGATCGGGTCGCAGGCTAGGTCTGAGTGGGCGATCGCCCGTCTAGCCACTGCTGCAAGATAATAGCGGCGGCTTTGCGGTCGATCAGCGCCTTGTTGTAGGAGGGCGATCGCCCCTCCGCATGGATTAATTCCTCAGCAGCATAAGAGGTCAATCGCTCGTCTACATATTCCACAGGTAGATTCAGCGCTGCTCCCAGCCGCTCAGCAAACCGCTGCACCTGCCGCGCCTGCGCCCCCACTTCGCCATCCAGCTTGTAGGGCATTCCCACCACCAGCACCGTTGCCCGCCGCGCCTCGACCAGCTTCCGCAGCCGCGCCACATCTTCGGCAAAGGATCGCCGCTCGATCGTCTCTAGACCCGTGGCAATCAGCCCCGTGCCGTCACAACCCGCCACGCCGATGCGCTTCCTGCCCACATCCAGCCCCAGCGCCGAGATCCGCGTCATGCCGTAGAACTTAGTTGAGATCAGTGAGTTGAGATCTAGTTGAGATTCAGTGGGAATCTTGGTTGAGATTCAGTGGGAATCTTTAGTTGGAATCCTTAGACAGCCCCGGTGGCTTGGTGTCGGACTTGCCATTGCCGTTACCCGACTCCAGCGAGAAGCGACTGGGCACTGGCTTTCGCACAGGCTGGAGATTTTGCAGCACGTCGGTTAGTTGCAGCCCCTCTAGCGGCTTGGCTTCCCGCAGCTTGTGCCACACCGAGCGCGACATCATCAGCGTGTGGTGGGTTTGCTCTGCACCCAGTTGTTGCAAAAAGTCTTCCCGCTCCGGCTGATAGTCGGCCGAATCAACGATGAGCGCCTGCTCTGGATAGCCCCGCACCACCTGCGCCATCTGGCAAAATAGCTCTGGATAGAGCCAGGTGTAGGCCGGGTGAACCGTTAGCTTGGCTTCGTGGGGGTGGCTGCCGTCTTTACAAAGTTGCAGCCGAAAATAGCCGATCGCTGCTTTGCGCTGCGGCTCGAACACGTAGCCGCTAACCACCTGCACCGGAGTTAGCCAACTCCCCACCCCCTGCGTGACGCTGCCTAGCAGACCAGTCTTGAAATCGGTGATGTGGCGATCGAACACTTGACGGACGTGGGGCGGCATCGATGCCGTGTCCAGTTGACACAGCAGCCCTGCGTCGGCGTTGCCCACGGGCAGCAGGTTGGGCAAATCGGGCTGTCGCTCGGCTAGAGCTTGCCACAGATCAGGGGCGATCGCCCAGTAGGTCATCTGCGCCAGCGGTTGAAAGCCTGTTTTGCGGCATAGCCCAATCACTGAGTTGTCGTTGACATCCACTTCAATCAGCCAGGTACGGGCTTCCCAAATGGCTTGCAGGCAGTAGCGCAGGAGTTGGGAACCCACGTCCATCAGCGAGGTTTGTCTGAATTCGCCGGGGGAATATTGCCCGACCGCAATTTGCTCAATCCGCCAAGTGCTGCGTGTGCGGTTGAACGGTGAAACCTGAATCACCCCGCGCACCTGATCGTCTTGCTCAGCAACGTAGGTCGAAAGCAGATGTTGCAGCGGGTTGGGGAACAAACTCAACCCCTTAAGTAGCCCGTACCAGCGTCGGAGTTGCTGCACTCGCTGCGTCACCTCTAGGCGGTTGCTCTCGGTGTCCGTTTCTAGTGCATCCAGCATCAACCGCTCTACGACTTCCAGGTCGCGGCGAAGCAGCGGTCGAATTTGCAACTCAGGAGTTTCCGCAGGAGATGAGGCCATCAGGGTTTGAATAATTGCACTGACTCTATGCTACATCCGAATCACGGGTTAGGGGAGGGTTTGCGGTGACAGGGGGTCGGGGCGGTGGGACGATGGGGGAGTTCTCCCGAATATTCAAATTAATCCTCATTGAATACTCAAAGAATACTCAAACTGGGCGAATACTCAAACTGGGCGATCTTGCACAAACCCTGCGGGGAGAACGATTAGCGTGTTCCCCTGGCGACCGACGACGTGAACCGTCTGCCCAACGGCGATCGCCACGTCTGAAACCTGGCTGCGGGCTGACCAGATCGTGCCTTCGTAGGTCACCTCCCCGACCCCGCCGCGTGGAATCGTCACAGAGACCTGTGCCTCGCTCGGAGCCGCCAGATCTTTGGACGATTGGGGCACTAGCCCGCGCATGACAATCGCCAGCGCCACCGACAAAATCCCCCACAGCATCATCTGAAGGCCGACGCTGGGCAGGCTGAGGGCAGCGATTGAGGTAATAATGGCCGCAATGCCCAGCGCTGTGATGGTTGGCTCAAACACCAGCAAATTCAAAAACAAGCAACACATTCCTCCCACCAGCCAAAGCAGGTAGGCAGGCTGATTGAAGACGGACTGCATCATGGTAGAAAGCTCCCGCGCATGGAAGACGGCAGACCGGGAAAGGAGGAGGATTTGGGAGCAGGCCAGCCGCTATGTTTCAAGACTACACGCTGGCGATCGCCAATTACAGGCAGCCCCGGCGAAAGGCTTCAATGCGCGATCTCAGTCTGGGCGATCGCCGGTAAAGCGGGGTTCAGCAAACTGCCAGGAATCAGCAGTCGCTCAAGGACGTGAGCAGAAGGAAGTTCTGACTCGCTTGACTAGACTCGCTTGACTAGACTCGCTTGACCAGACTCGCTTGACCAGACTCGCTTGACTAGAATAAACGGTATTGCAGTATCGGGTTGGATCATCACCTATGGCACACAACCTGCTCAGCGACGACGCAATCGTGACGGAACTGGACATCAGCCATCTGGTTACCGAGGACGACACACCAGTGGACAATTTTCAATCCGAAAAACAGCAACGACTTCTGGTAGAACCGCTGTATAGCTCTTGGTCGCCGGGAATCCCGTTTATTGCCGCCGCCAATGTGGGGGTGTTCTATGCCCTCAAGCAAGATCCGATTGTTCCCGATGCGATGCTGAGTTTGGGGCTGGAAATGCCAACAGATTGGAGCCAGAAGCAAAACCGCTCCTACTTTGTCTGGGAGTTTGGCAAAGTGCCGGACGTGTGCATTGAGATTGTCTCCAATCGAGAAGGAGATGAACTCGCGCTGAGCCGTAAATCTCAGCAAAAGGGCAAAACCCTGAGCAAGAAAGACCTCTATGCCCGCATTGGGGTGCCCTACTACGCTGTGTTTGATCCTCTGGAACAGCTTCAGGCTCCAGAAGAGATGAATGGATCGCTGCTGCAAGCCTGGGCTTTGAGGGAGGGGCGATATCACCTGTTGCAGCCGCCCGTCTGGTTAGAAGCGGTGGGGTTGGGGTTGACGCTCTGGGAGGGCGAATTTGAAGGGGTAAGCGGACTGTGGTTACGCTGGTGCGATGCTCAAGGGCAAGTGATTTGGACTGGAGCAGAGGGACAAAACGCCGAACGCCAGCGGGCAGAAGCCGAACGCCAGCGGGCAGAAGCCGAACGCCAGCGGGCAGAAGCCGAACGCCAGCGGGCAGAAGCCGAACGCCAGCGGGCAGACAGACTGGCGGAGCGACTGCGGGCTATGGGCGTTGACCCAGATGAGGTTTGACCGCTTGAAGTCCTCTTCCTGGGAGAGCCAAGAGGTGTGGTGTGGGATTTGAGCGATCGCCCACTCCATGTTTCTGCCCCACCTTTCACACCGGGCTTGACTCTCCAGCAAACTGGAGAATCTAAAGTGGAATAACGTCCTTAGATCTCAACTTCTTTTTGATCTCAACTCGTAGACTTTGATCCACGTTGACCGATGAACCTCAAAAAAGCGAACGTCAAAGCAAATATCCAAAAGACCCTCCTCGCGGTCGTTTTTGCTGGAAGCCTGGGCTTAGCCGCCTGTAGCCACGACTCTGGCCACCAGAACAGCCAGTCCACCGCTCCAGCAACAATGGGTCAAACGATGGGTCACAATATGGGCGGCATGGATCACAGCAGCATGAGCTTGGGGCCCAAGGACGACTCCTTCGACCTGCGGTTTATCGACGGCATGATCCCCCACCACGAAGGCGCAGTACTGATGGCGCAAGAAGCGCTGGAAAAGTCCAACCGTCCTGAAATTCGCACCCTCGCCGAAGCCATTCTCCGCGCCCAGGAACAGGAAATCAGCCAGCTTCAGGCCTGGCGCAAGGCGTGGTATCCCAATGCAGGCGATCAGCCCGTGATGTGGCACGACAGCATGAACCACATGATGCCCATGACCCCAGAAATGCGCGACGCGATGAGGATGGCGGGCGACCTCGGCGCGGCGGATGACCAGTTCGATCTGCGGTTTATCGAGGCGATGATTCCGCATCACGAAGGGGCATTGGTGATGGCGCAGGAGGCGCTGGAAAAGAGCGATCGCCCTGAACTCCGCCAGATGGCAGAAGAAATCTACGCTTCCCAAAAGCAGGAAATTGAGCAAATGCAGGCCTGGCGCAAAGCCTGGTACGGGAAATAGCGTCCCCATTCCCTGTCTCACCGTCACGTCCCACTCTCTGAGGTTTCAAACTAGACCTCTGGCGTGAATCGTTGGGCGGCGGTGCTGCCCAATGATTCACGCTTCCAGAAAAGCTATTGATGCAAGAGGTTTACTGAAGTCTCAAAACATCAGGGCACGCAACTGCCTGAAAAAATTACTCAGTCAGCAGATTGCCCGTCCTGATTCGTCGCCGTTGGCACGTATGTATTAAGTGAGGGACGCTGCCTTCGTTTGGAGTCTTTTGGCGCAGGCCAGCTTGGGCAATGCGGCAACGATGCAGGCAGGCGACCCGATTGCTGTTTCTCTCCTCACCCCCTCCCTGAGACTCATGGCCAAGGCGCTTTCCCATGTTGCAGTTTACACGCTAGCGGCGCTGGCCGCCCAAGATGCACCCCAAGCGGCAATCGCCCAATCGCTGCGAATCGACGCGCCGCCAATGCTGGTTGGGCTGGCCGCACCCCAAGACCTATTGCAGGCGATGGCCTCCGTCTACGCCACGATTGCCCCGCCAGAGGTTGCGGCGATGGGTCTGGAAGAATGGGCAGACTCGACAGGAGCAGTGATGGCGGCATCCGTCGCGCCAGTCGAGTTTGCTGATCCTCTAGCGGTTCGCGAAGCGATCCGGGCGGGAATCGCCCCGCCAGAAACCCTCGACCGGGCGATCGCATCCCCAGCGACCCAGAATCTTCCCCGATGGCAACCGCCATCTGCGCCCTCTGTGGCGATTCGTGAAGCGATCCGTGCGGGAATCGCCCCGCCAGAACCCCTGTTCGAGGAACCCATCGGGTTAGAAGCATCCGTGCCCCTGTTTGATCCGTGGATCGACGCGGAAGAACTGAGCCTGCTGGATGCCGAATGGTGGCCACTCCAGCACCAGAATGACCTTTGGGATCTGCTGGCGGATCTGCCTGCGGATGGGCCAACAGGCTATTGGGGATAACGCACATCCGACGCTTTTAGCCAATAGCCCATTACAGCCAGGACATCCATAGGCAAACTCTTACCGATGAATCGGCTTGCAAGATTCGGCATCCCGATCGAGTCGCTCAATCTTGTGGCTCACTTATAGCTCAATCGGGTTGCAAAATCTTAAGTCATGCTGAACACAAAGATGAGTTTTGGAACGGTCTGAAGCGCACCAAGCGCTTCAGCAAGATCGTACTTTGGGCTGTGAAATTTGCAGGGCGATCGCCCAAATCACTCCGACAGGGCCAGCCCTACCGGAATTTTGCCGTTTCGACGAGAAAGTTAGAGATCACCGCAAAATAAGCATTTCAAACTTTTTTTGACTGTCTCCCTCCGTACTATTTCAGCGCAAAAGCCGTAGTATGCTGTTGCTTTGAGTTTTGGCGCTCCGAGCATCAAACTGTATAACCTACACAGGAGCTTGACCACCTGTGGCATCGCAAAGCTGAAACTTGTGTTTCTCAGAGTTCTTCGAGACTTTAGAGAAAAGCATTTTTTTCAGCAGTTGGTGTTAGCGTCACCCCCCATTGGGCTAGGTCGTTAAACCCAACTCAAGCCGCCCCAGTGGCTTTGTCAGATATCTGCAAGACGATTGAGGTTCTTGTCATGATCTGGCGCGATCAGAAAACCTGAGGAATTCAAACGGCATGGATTGCAGTACGTTCATATTAGAATTATCCCCACCCTTGCTGGGACAACTCAACCTCGACTTTGGCAAGATTGCGCCCAATATTCCCTATATCCTGGGAGGCATTCAGGTCACACTTCTATTTACACTCCTATCGGCTCTGTTTGGCTTTGCATTAGCCATTGTCCTTTCTTTTTTCAAGGTTTCCACGTTTAAGCCGCTGCGCTGGTTTGCCGATGTTTATACTTCAATCTTTCGCGGCACACCGCTGATTTTGCAGTTGGCTTTAATCTACTTCGCAACGCCGCAGCTAACGGGGTATCCGATTTCGGGTCTACAGGCCGGCGTGATTACCTTTGCGCTAAATTCGGCCGCCTACAGTTCGGAAACCATTCGGGGCGGCATTTTGGCCGTGGACAAGGGGCAGCGAGAAGCGGCACAAACGCTGGGCGTGGGCTATCCCATGATGATGAAAGACATCATCTTGCCCCAGGCGTTTAAGAATATTTTGCCTGCGCTGGTAAACGACAGTATTGCGCTGTTGAAGGACTCGGCGCTGGTGTCTACAGTGGGGGCGTTGGACGTGATGCGGCGAGCGCAGATAGTGGCCGCAGAAAAGTTTATCTACTTTGAGCCATTGCTATTGGGGGTGTTATTTACTATGTTTTGGTGATGGGGCTGACGCTGTTTGCACAACGATTTGAACGGAGGATGCGGAGAAGTGATTAGGGTTGAGTTTTTGACAAAATCCTTTGGCAAGCTGGATGTGTTGAAAGACATTTCCACTGAGATTAAAGATGGCGAAGTGGTGGCCGTCATTGGCCCCTCTGGTTCTGGAAAATCGACTTTTTTAAGATGCTTGAATTTGCTAGAAACGCCAACTCGCGGTCGCATTTACATCAACAATGTCGAGGTCACTGATCCAAAATGTGACATTCAAAAAGTGCGGCAGAATGTGGGCATGGTGTTTCAGCATTTCAATCTGTTTCCCCACATGACAGTGCTGGAAAACCTCACCTACGCGCCACGCAAGGTGAAGGGCGTATCCAAAGCACAGGCAGAAGAGAAAGGAATGGAATTACTGGAGCGCGTGGGGCTGGGAGAAAAGGCTGGCGTTTATCCCTCCCGGCTATCCGGTGGACAAAAGCAGCGGGTGGCGATCGTGCGGGCGCTGGCGATGGAGCCGGAGTATATGCTGTTTGACGAGCCGACCTCGGCGCTTGACCCAGAAATGGTGAAAGAAGTGCTAGACGTGATGAAATCTCTGGCGCAGACGGGCATCACGATGGCGATTGTCACCCACGAAATGGGCTTTGCGCGAGACGTGGCGGATCGGGTGCTGTTTTTGGAAGGTGGCAAGATTGCAGAAGACGCGCCACCGGACGTGTTTTTCTCTACGCCCAAGAGCGCCCGGGCGCAGCAGTTTTTGGAGAAGGTGCTGTAGCGCTTTTGCTGTGCATTTTGACCCGTGGGTGACGCGCACTGGCTGCGGCGCGGGCGACTGGAATCCGGCGCTGGCGACGAAATCGTCCAAAACCCAGAGAGCTTGTTGTAAGTGCGTAAGTCCGTTGCAATTAAACGGTCAGGAAGTTGAGGTGGTCGCCTGCCTGCGATCGCACGTCCTCCATCGTCCCCGCGAGCTTCAAGCGTCCCTCTTCCAGAAACACGACCCAATCCGCCAGCGCAATGACGTTGGGGCGATGGCTGATGAGGATCGTCGTCTTGCCCCGACGCTGCCACAGCAGTTTGTCCAATAGTTCAGATTCGCTGACCGGATCGAGACCGCTGGTCGATTCATCCAGGATCAAAATCGGCGGGTCGGCAAGCAGGGCGCGGGCGATCGCCAGCCGCTGGCGCTGGCCGCCGGAGAGGGTGGAGCCAAATTCGCCCAAAATCGTCTGGTAGCCGTCTGGCAGCTTTTGAATAAAATCGTCTGCGCCCGTCATCTGGCAGGCGGTTTGAATGTCTGCTTGGGCGACGTGGGGCTGGGCAAGGCGAAAGTTTTCCACAATCGAGCGGCTCCAGAAAAATGAATCCTGGGGCACGAGGATAACCTGCCGTCGCACGCAGGCGAGGGATAGGTCTTGTAGCGCATCGCTGCCGATGCGAACCGTGCCCGATTGGGGTGAGTGCAGTCCGGCGATGACCTTGGCCAGGGTGCTTTTGCCACAGCCCGTGCGGCCGATCAGGGCGATCGCCTGGCCGCCGGGAATCGTCAGGGAGAAGTCCTTCAGCAACTCGACCCGACCGGGATAGAAGAAGCTGACTCCATCACAGGCGATCGCCGCATCGTCGGCCAGCGTCTTCCAGGGTTTGTCTAGGCGCTCGGCCTCGGGCGTGGCGGCGATCACCTCATGCAGGCGGGCGTTTGCCGTTTGCACCCGCGCCCCGTCGTCTACATAGTTCACCAGCAAGTCCACCAGCGCCACCCCGTTGCGGTTTAGCGTGGTAAACGCCAGCAATTGCCCCACTGATAAATCCTGGCTAAACACCAGCAGCCCGCCGATGCCCAGCAGCAGCGCATTGCCCAGATCTGACACCAGCGCACTGAAGTTGCTGTTGATAATGCCGATTTGCATAGTTTCCAGCAGCAGGGCCGCCAGCCTGCGAAACCGCTGCTGAAGCTCTTCCCAAAAGGGCGATCGCGCATCCAGCACCTTCAGCGTCAGCGCTCCCTTAAAGGTTTCCACCAGCACGCCCTGGTTTTCGGTTTCCAGCACCATCGCCGCCCGCGTCTTTTGCCGCAGCACAGGCTGAAACCAGATGGTGGAAAGGGTCATGGCGATCGCCACCAGCACCGCCACCAGCGTCAGCCGCCAGCTATAAAACAGCATCAGCCCAAAGGACACCACCGCCACCAGCAGCGTACTGGGCAGACTCACCACCGCATCCGACACCAGGCGGTTAATTTCCTCGATGTCCCGCAGACGGCTGACCACCTCGCCACTGCGCCGCGTTTCGTAGTAGGTCAGCGGCAGCCGCAACACCTGCTGCCCAAACTCCAGCACAAAGCCCAACTCTAGCCGCTGGGCAAACCGCGCAATTAGCAAATCCGCCGCCAGCGACAGTCCGCTCCGCAATAGATAGAGCAGCATCACCGCCGCCACAATGCCCAAGAGCATCCGCCGCTGTTCGGGCAAGGCTCCCGTTTCCTCAGCAGGCAGCAGCACCTCGTCCGTCAAAATTTGCAGAAACACGGGCGATGCCAGCGACAGTAGCCCGATCAGGCTGGCGCAGATCATCGCTTGCAGCAGCACCCAGCGATAGGGGCGAATTCGCTGCCAAAGCTGGGCGATCGTCACTGTCGGATCGTCGGGCTGGCTAAAAAAGCGCTCTGGATCAGGTTCCAGCAGCAGAATCACACCGTTTGCCCAGCCTGCTAGCAGTTCCGTCCGCGACAAAAAGCGCAGCCCCACCGCCGGATCGGCAATCACAAAGCCATCCTGGGGGCGATTCCTATAGGGATCGCTTCGCGCATCGCCCTTCTGTCCGTACAGCACCACCCAGTGATTGCCCTGCCAATGCAAAATCGCGGGCAGTGGCATCCGGTCAAGCGCCTCCAGCACCTCGTCCGACGCAACCACCGACTGGGCCCGAAACCCCAGCGACTCGGCTCCCCGCCGCAACCCCAGCATCGTCGTGCCCAGTTGCCCCGTGCCGATGGCTTCGCGGATGCGGGTAAAGGATACGGTGCGTCCATAGTGCCTGGCGATCGAGGCCAGACAAGCTACGCCACAGTCTTCGCGGCTGTGCTGGAGGATGAGGGGGTAGCGAGGCATGGGGAAGAACGAAGAACGAAGAACGAAGAACGAAGAGGGAATTGGGCAAGGAATTGGGGAGGGCTACGGCTAGATCCTTCGGAGTCTCTGTGCTGACGGGCCGCTTCCCTGAAAATAAGGGCACTTCTGACTGGCTCGGTTCCCCCCTTAACAAGGGGGGCGAGGGGGGATCAGGCTCGGTTCCCCCTTTATTTAAGGGGGGCTATTTAAGGGGGGCGAGGGGGGATCAGGCTCGGTTCCCCCCTTGTTAAGGGGGGCAAGGGGGAATCAGGCCCATGCTTCAGGTTGGTAAGTCCTATCAGAGCGTGTTCCGCAATGCTATCGCAGGGTGGGTTTGGGGGTCAGTCCCTCTTTAGGAAGACTAAGGGCTTGGAGCGATTAGGGTTGCTTGATCTAGATGCTTGATCTAGATGAGATCCAAGTTGGCCTGGACGGTGCTGCGGAGCTTTTCGGTTAGCTGCTCGACGGTCTGCGTTCGGTCTTGGGCATACTCGTCCAGGTGTTGCGTCAGGTTTACGGGTTCGCCGACGCGGAGAATGACCGTGCGATCGCCCTTGGGGGGTGGCTGGTCGATGCCAAACACGGCTCGCTCTAGGCGAATGAGCGTATCGAGAAATCGCTCTGGGGTGGGGTTAGCGGCCACATAGCCGTCGGAGATGGCGTTGAAATTGAGCAACTGGGCGGCAGCGCGGGCGATCGCCTCTTGGGTTCGCAAATCCAGGGTTTCTGCCTGTGCCTCTAGGCTGCGCTGGATGCGATAGACCCGCTCCCGCAGCGGTTCGTGGAGATTCGGCGCAATCTTCAGCGTGTATTCGCAATAGTTCAAAATGTGGTCTTTGACCTGCTGAATGCGGTCAGGGCGCGATCGCCGCACGGTCTCTGCAATCGGCAGCCCATAGTCGCGCTCAAACCCCAGCAACACTTGCTCGCCAATCACCAGCAGCCGCTCATACCAGTCGGTGCTGCTGGGAAATACCCACAGCGCTTTTTCTAACTGGTTTAGGGTTTGTTCAATAACCGGAGCCATATCGCCGTGATAGCGATATTTCAGCGCAATCGGCACGGCATACAAATCCTCCAGCGCCTCGACGGGTATGCCCTGCTTCACCTGCCGCTGCATCGCCTGCATTGCCAGTTGCACCGCGCCTGCCCGAAACGGCATCACTGTGTCATTTTGAAAGGAAAAGCCGCCCTCCGGAAACACCACCAGCCGACAGCGGGGCTGGGAGAGTAACTCCATCGTTTTTGCAATGCTGGGGCGATCGCCCAATCCCCGTCGCAGCGAATACGCCCCCATCCGCTGAAGAAACCAGCCCGTCGCGCCGCCAAACCGCTCGTGCGCCGCCAGATAGTGAAACGCCTGTCCCCACCGCGCCGACAGCAGAAACAGCGCAATCCAGTCATGGTGGGTGGGGTGATTGGGCAGCAGCAGCAGGCGATGGGGCTGGAGCGTGCGGAGCGTCTCTAGGCAGCTCGGCTGCACCTCTAGCCGCATTTTGTGATAGTAGCGAGCTACGAGCGGCGACGCACGCTGAACCGCCCACACCAGCGACGGCGACAGCTTAGGCGGATAAAAGTCCGGCATAGCGGAGCGAGCGGGGGCTGAATAGAGGCCTGGGTCGAGGCGTTAGGAATGGGTGAATGAATCGGGCCAAATCACTGAGACGGCGGGAAAAACAGAATCGGGTGCCAGCTTCGGCGCAGCAGATCGCCCGTGAAGCTGGGAACCGACAGTTCTACCAATCGCCCGATGCTTTTGGACGACGTGGCGATCGCCGTAATGTCGATATCAATTGCCGTTTCCAGCGCTTGCGTCACCGCATTGCCATGCGCCACCACCATATCCGTTTTCACGCCTAGCGCCTCTAGCTCTCGCTTTGCCGCTTCCAGGTTCTTCGCCGCCTCTTCGCGCTTTGCATCCCGCAACACAGAGCTACGAGCCACATCTTCAATAGACGTGAACAGCAAAGCTTTCTCTAAGGTTCCGGGGGGGCGATCGGCGGCCAGTTGCTTCACCTGGCGGAGCATGGCCTGTCCGGCTTCGCTGCCATCATAGGGCAAGAGCAAGTAGCGGAACAGATGTCGGGCCCGCAGGTCTAGCTCCTCTTCGGTGAAGGCAGAAACCAACTGGGGACGCAGAATCAAGAGTGCTACGTTTCCCTGCTGACAGAGAGAGACGGGCGTGCTGCCAAACAGCTTTTCCTTTAGCAGCCCATCTCCCGCAGTTCCGATAAAGACGACATCGCTTTGATATTTCTTGCGGGCCGAAAGGATATGCTCGACGGGCTTGCCCCAAGCCACCTCAACTTGCACGTCAACCCCAGCAGGCACATCACCCAGCAGCTTTGCAAAACGCTCTCGCGCCTCCACAAACGGCTTGTCAGATTCACGAGGGATTTGCCCCTCCAGAACTGGAACCGTGTGTAAAAACGTAATCTGCTGTAGCCCGGATGCCGAGAGGCTGGGGACGAAGCGGGCGAAGCGATAGAGTCCGTCCTTAAAGTCGGTGCAAATCAAAGCACGCTTGAACATACGCGATGAGGGGGCGCTATTAACTGCATGGTGAGAATTGCCTAGCGAGTTACGGCTGCAAGTTGGCGCGGCAAAACTCTACCCAACCCTACCATCTCAACGCGAAAAACTCGAACCCTTTTTCCCTGAAACTACTCTATCGAAACGTTAAATAGGCATCAGGGCTGTTATTTGGCGGGTGAAACCAGGATGGAACGGCACTGGGCTGTAGATTCTTGGTCAACTACTCAGCAAAGTCATGAAAGGAGTGGCACAAGGTAACTGTCGGTGCGCCGCTCAAACGCGCAACCTGAAACGATTGACAGGAGCCAGGGCCAAGAAAAAATCTGGAATGTTTAGAGGATTTGCAACGATTCAGCGCTAGTCAGCAGAGACCGGAGAAGGCAATCGGGCTTTTGAAATTGATTGAGATCGAGCGGACGCCCCAGCATCCCCAGCTCCTTTCCCAACAGGACAGGAATCGAGCAAGAGAGGGAGGTCGCCTACTGCGACTCTAGCGGACTAGAACTGTG
Organism: Thermoleptolyngbya oregonensis NK1-22; assembly: GCF_032705245.1. Lineage (GTDB taxonomy): Bacteria > Cyanobacteriota > Cyanobacteriia > Elainellales > Elainellaceae > Thermoleptolyngbya > Thermoleptolyngbya sichuanensis. The sequence goes on along the minus strand of NZ_CP053540.1, from coordinate 2,261,762 downwards.
CCCCGCCTTCGATGCCCCACTGGTGCTTTAGCAGGCTCTTGTAGGTGGCATCCTTCAGCATCATCTGCTCGTAGAGCTTGACCAGGAAGTGCTGGGCCTGTTCTCGGCTCATGTTTTCGACCTGGGTTTCAAAAGACCGCAGGCTGAACTGCTGTTCCAGAGAGAGTTCAATTCGTTCGTTCATTGGAATTCTCCTTGACTGAGGTAAACAACGTCAGAAGTCGAACATGGTTGGCTTCGAGCTTCCTTGGGAAGCTAGCTGGATAGGTTCCTCGTAGGGTTCCCTAAAACAGGCTCCATGCTTCCACCTTTCTATTAAAAAAGATAACAATCGTTTGACAAAATGCACAGTCCCCCCGTGGGTAAGTCTTTGAAATCTTAGGCAAGAGCTTTGACAAGATCTTTGAATCGATGCTTGGTCAAGGTTCCTGCTGGCTTGTCCATCAGGGTGTGTGCGGTGTGTCGGGCGATCGCCATCCTCCGGTTGATGGATCATTCCTGGCGGCCGAAGTGCAACCAGGTTGGAGTTACTTTTAGCAAGTGAAGAAATGTAAAAAAGTTCGGATTGAACATCCTGAGGACTTGACAAAAATCACATCGTTCTGAACTTCTTATAAAGATTCATCAGTATGGCTTTGGTGGAATACGCAAAAAAAGCTTAAAGAAAGCCTGAATAGGGTTTTGGGGCAATTATGAGAGCGTTTGTAACACTAGGGCGATGCGATCAGTAAGATAAGACACAAAAAATGGCGATCGCCCTGGGGATAGAGGCGATCGCCATTTATGTAATCTGCCAAATTGGAAAACGTTGATCAGAGGTCGGTTGGATCTGTCGGAACTAGCAGCGCAAATCCTATCAATCCTTTTACCTGGCTCTGATCTAACTTGTACGCCACTGAGACTTAGCTCCACTAAAACTTAGCCAATATAGTCGGCTTCAGCTTCAAGCTGACGCACCAGCGCCTCGTCGCCCTTGGCGCGAGCAGCTTCCAGACGACGCTGAATATTTTGGCGCAGGTTGTCGTGGTGCATCTGAGCAACCTGTTCGCGAGAAACCCGATTTTTTCTGTTAAGTCCCAACATTTGCAATTCTGATGAAGATAATAGAGAAACACTTTCTTCAGAATAGCATCGCCCACAAAAAACGGTAGCTTTTGCTACAAAAATTAGGAATTCATGGGCGCTGGTGGGCGATCGCCCTAAAACTCAATTCCCGGTTGTGCCTTCACACCCTGCTCCCGAAACGGATGCTTCACCAGCGTCATCTCTGTCACCAAATCCGCCCGGTCAATCAGCGCCTGCGGTGCGCCGCGCCCGGTCAGGATGACATGAGACTCCTCTGGCTTTTGCGCTAGCCCGGCCAGCACGCTATCCACTGCCAGATAGCCCAGCTTTAGCGCAACGTTGACCTCATCAAGCAGCACCAGCTTGACATCGGGATCTTGAATATAGGTCAAGGCAGTCTCCCAAGCTTCGTGCGCTTTTTGAATGTCGCGACCGCGGTCTTGCGTTTCCCAGGTAAAGCCTTCGCCCATTGCGTGAAAGACCAACTGCGGCGGATCGCCCGCTGTCCAGGGGTGCAGCACGGTCTTTTCAGCAGGTTCCCATGCGCCCTTGATGAACTGCACAATGGCGACCCGATGCCCGTGGCCGAGCGATCGCAGCACCATGCCCAGGGCCGCAGTCGTCTTCCCTTTGCCATTGCCCGTGTGGACGATGATGAGGCCTTTTGTGAGCGATCGCTCTGCTAGCCGCTGTTCCTGAACCTCCTTCCGGCGCTGCATCTTGCGGCGATACTGCTCATCACTAAGGCCGGGCGCAGTCGCCTCCTGGTCAAGCTGCTCGGCTTCTTGGTCAGCCTGGGGCGTGAGGGCAAGGTTTTCGGTCATCACCATAGAACCTGAAACGAGAACCTCCCCATGCTATAGCAGAGGCCGCAGGATAGTCACAGGTGGGTCATAGGTTAGCCACAGACTAGAAATTAGCGGATTGTAACGGAGTATCTGTCAGGCATTGATAATTCTACACGCCAGCTTTAACCAGTTCTTAGCCTGACAGTAATCGCTGCTTTAACTCCTGGTGATGTACTTAACATTGGCATGATTTTGAACCTTTCGGCACTGAGAGAACTTTCCCATGAGTCAAGACCCCCACTCCAAATCTCCCCTGCGCGTTTCCCGCCGCTCGTTTCTGGGCTGGAGCGCTGCCGGATTTGGTAGCGCGATTCTGGCATCCTGCACCCAATCGACCACTACTCCGACGGCTTCTCCGGCTGCCAGCCCTGCGGGTGCTTCTCCAGCAGCCAGCCCTGCGGCAGGTGGGCTACCGTTGACTGCGGCCGAAGCGGGTGGGCTAGAGGCCATCATTGAGCGGGCCAAGGCTGAGGGTGAGCTTTCCGTAATCGCCCTACCCGACGACTGGGCAAACTACAAAGAAATGAAGGCTAGCTTCTTGCAGAAGTATCCCTTCATCAAGCTAAATGACCTGAACCCAGATGCAAGCTCTGCTGATGAAATTGAAGCCATCAAGGCTAACCGAGGCAACAGCGGCCCCCAGAACCCTGATGTAATTGACGTGGCCTTCAAGTTTGGCGAAGAAGCAAAACGAGAAGGACTCCTCCAGCCCTATAAAGTGGCAACCTGGGATACGATCCCAGCGGCACTGAAAGATCCCGAAGGCTTCTGGTTTGGGGATTATTACGGCGTGATGTCCTTCGAGGTGAATACCGACGTGGTAAAGACGCTGCCAGAAGACTGGAGCGACCTGCTGAAGCCGGAATATCGGGGGAAGGTGGCGCTGGCGGGCGATCCGCGCAAGTCGGGTCAAGCCATCAACGCCGTGTGGGCAGCTGCGCTGGGCAACGGGGGGTCTCTGGAAGATCCAGGCCCAGGTCTGGAGTTTTTCAAAAAGATGAATGCCGCAGGCAACTTCCTGCCTGTGATCGCCAAGCCTGCAACGATCGCCAAGGGTGAAACCCCGATCGCCCTGCGGTGGGACTACAACGCACTGGCCAACCGCGACGCGACAGGCGGCAATCCCGAAATCGCGGTGATTCTGCCGAAAACAGGACTGCTGGCGGGTGTTTATGTGCAGGCGATTAATGCCTTTGCGCCCCGTCCCTATGCGGCTCGCCTGTGGATGGAGCATCTCTATTCCGACGAAGGGCAGTTGATCTGGCTCAAGGGCTATTCGCGTCCGGTGCGCTTCGACGACCTAAACAAGCGCGACGTGATTCCCGCAGACCTGAAGGCAAAGCTGCCCGATGCTGCGATTTACGAAAAGGCTGCATTTCCCACCGCAGCGCAAATCACTCCCGCCAACGACAAGATCACCAAGAACTGGGATAGCGTGGTCGGCGCGGATGTGAAGTAGGGTTCTGCCGCTCTCTGGCTGCTTGGTTGGTGAGGTTGGCTCAGTCAGGCTATTCGATCGAACCACTTGATCGAACTACCAAGTCAGACCGTGTGCCAAGCTGTGTCGTCAGATAGCGGCTTTTGTTGCATCAATCATGACGCTTGTTCAACCGCTGAAATCAATTCAATCGGCTGCGAAGGGCGATCGCCGCTGGGACTGGCTCGGTCTAGTGCCCTTCTTCGCGTTCGCCTTTGCCTTTTTGATCTTGCCGGCCCTGTCGATCGCCGTTCGCAGCTTTCAGGACAATGCAGGACAGTTTACGCTGCAAAACATTCTGGACTTGCGCCAGCCAAGCATCATGTCCGCCTATGCCGTCAGCATTCGCCTCAGCATTGTGACGGCGCTGATTGGCGGTCTGCTGGGGGCGCTGATGGCCTACGCGGTGACGGCGGGTGGCTTGCCCGAAAAAGTGCGATCGCCCCTGGTCACCTTCTCCGGTGTAGCATCCAACTTCGCAGGGGTTCCCCTGGCCTTTGCCTTCATTGCAACGCTGGGGCGACTGGGCCTGATGACTGGCTGGCTGAAGAATCTTGGGCTAGATCTCTACGCCCAGGGCTTCAACCTCTACACATTTTGGGGATTGATGCTCACCTATCTGTATTTCCAGATTCCGCTGACGGTGCTGATCCTGGTGCCAGCCTTCGACGGGCTGCGGCGGGAATGGCGCGAGGCAGCGGAAAACCTGGGCGCGAGTTCCTGGGACTATTGGCGGCAGGTGGCGCTGCCAATTCTCATGCCGTCGCTGCTGGGCACAATGATTCTGCTGTTTGGCAATGCCTTTGGGGCCCACGCCACGGCCTACGCGCTGACGGGTGGACAGATCAATCTGGTCACCATCCTAATCGACGCGCAGATTCGGGGCGACGCGCTGCAAAATCCGGGTCTGGGCAATGCTCTGGCGCTGGGCATGGTGTTTATTATGGCTGTGTCGATCGCCCTCTATTCCTGGCTACAGCGGCGCACGTCGAGGTGGGTGCGATGAGGAGGAGGGGATGATGGATTCGACCAAGCGGGGCAATTTCTGGGCGTGGCTATGGATGGCGATCGGCACGCTGTATTTCGCCATCCCGCTGCTCGCCACCATTGACTTTTCGCTGCGGGCCCAGCGAGACACCCTCAGCCTCGCCGCCTACAGCAACATCTTCAATGATCCCAAGTTTTTTGAAAGCTTTACCTTTTCAGCGCTGACGGCGCTGGCGGCGATCGCCCTCAGTTGGCTGCTAATCGTTCCCACGGCCTACTGGGTGCAGCTTCGACTCCCCCGGATGCGCCCGGTCATGGAGCTAATCACGCTGCTGCCTTTCGTCGTCCCCGCCGTGGTGCTGGTCTTTGGTCTAATCCGCACCTACAGCACCACGCTACTCAACACGCGCACAGGTGGCTGGATCTTGCTCACCGTCGCCTACGTCGTCCTCTCTTTTCCCTATATGTATCGCGCCGTAGACACCGGGATGCGAGCCATCAACGTGCAGACCCTCACCGAAGCCGCCCAAAGCCTCGGCGCAAGCTGGCCTGCGGTCATCCTGCGCGTCATCTTCCCCAACCTGCGCGTCGCCCTGCTGAACGGAGCCTTCATCACCTTTGCCATCGTGATGGGCGAGTTCACCATCGCCGCCCTGCTGGCCCAGCCCGCCTTCGGCCCCTACATGAACCTGCTCGCCAGCAGCAAAGTCTACGAACCCTCTGCCCTCGCCGTCGTTAGCTTTGCCCTCACCTGGGGCGCAATCGGCATCGTGCAACTGCTGGGCCGCGGCAGCAGCGGACAGTTAGGCGGGCCGCGATAGTCGCAGCCGTGATAATTGCAGCATTGAAAGCAGCATTGAAAACCGAGTCCCAAAAAGAGCGCGATCGCCCCTCTTCATTTTTCCTTCTTCCCTCTTCATTTTTCGTTCTTCCCTCTTCTTTTTTCCCATGCACCTCTCCCTCAACCAACTCTCCAAGTCCTACGGCGGCACAACTCTGGCAGTTCGCGGGGTCGATTTGCAGGTTCAGTCGGGCGAGTTTGTGTCGCTGCTGGGGCCGTCGGGCTGCGGCAAGACGACGATTTTGCGGATGATTGCGGGGTTTGAGAAACCAACCAGCGGCACGATCTTGCTAAACGGGCAGGATATCACGCGGATTCCGGCAAATCGGCGAGACATGGGCATGGTGTTTCAGTCCTACAGCCTGTTTCCCCACATGACGGCGGCGCAGAATGTTGCCTTTGGGCTGGGCCTGCGGAAAATGAACCGGGGAGAGCAGCAGCGGCGCGTGGAGGAAATGCTGGAACTGGTGGGGCTGGGCAGTATGGGCGATCGCTTTCCCCATCAGCTTTCGGGCGGACAGCAGCAGCGGGTGGCCCTGGCGCGGGCGCTGGCCATCTCGCCGCAGGTGTTGCTGCTCGACGAACCCCTGTCGGCGCTGGATGCCAAGGTGCGTGTGCAGCTCCGCAACGAAATTCGCCGGATTCAGCAGCAGTTGGGCATCACCACGCTGTTTGTCACCCATGACCAAGAAGAGGCGCTGTGTGTGAGCGATCGCGTCGTGGTCATGTCCCAGGGGAAAATCGAGCAACTGGGCACACCAGAAGAGATTTACCTCACCCCTAGCACTGCGTTTACAGCCTCCTTCATTGGCGCAATGAACCAGATCCCTGGCTTTTGGGTAGACGGCAAAGTCCGCATCGACACTCACCCCAACACCAGCCTGCCCGACGAGTTTTTGCAGACGCAGCCGACAAACCTACCCGATGGCAGCCGCGTGGTGGTGCTGGTGCGCCCAGAGAGCATCACCGCCCAGCCGCCAGAGCAAACCGCCCCGCCCAATACCAATCTGCTGAGCGGGTTGATCACAGGTCGAACCTTCCTTGGCTCAGCGGTGCGACTGTCGGTGCTGGTGGGCGAGTTTTATTTGAATGTGGACGTGCCGACAGGTCAGGCAGAAGCATTTGCCGCTGGGCAACTGGTGCAGTTGAGCTTCCCGCCAGATCAGTGCCGCGTGCTGACGATCGAAGAAGCGCCTAAGCCTATCCAGCGTTCAGCGGCTTTGAATGTTGAAGATCCGGTGCGCGATTAAAACAGCATCGAGTAGCCGACCGGGTTCCCGTTTCGCTGGGCGAATAAGTCGCTGGGCGAGCAGGTCGCTGGGCGAGCAAAGGGTCAAAGCGTGTGCGCGGTTCGCCAAGACGAGAAAGCTGGAATCGTGAGAGTCAACGCTGAGGATGGCAAATGATGGGAAGCTTCTGAAAGGCTTCAGCGTTGAAAGGTTTAACAGAGATTTAACATTAAGTCCACAGTTCGTTACATTAGGGGATGGTTTAGAGTTATTCTGGTACGCGAATTCTATGCGTTGAGCCAGGGGCTTTAGTTTATGAGTGAACGTTCGCAACCCGCCTCGTCGGAGGAAGCGCTTGCTGGTGTTGCCGATGCTCCCAATCCTGCACAGGCTGCGCCATCGGAGCCGCCGCCCAGCTATGTGAAACTGGCCATGCGGAACATGGTTCGCAAGCGGGGCACGTCGCTCAAGCATTTTGCTTTGACCACTGTGGGACTGTTGGGGCTGCTGGTGGGGCTGGCCTACCTAACGCGGTGAAGGGGCGATGATTCCAGAATTTCCGGGTCGAGCCGATATCCCAGAAGCCTCCGGAGTGGCGCGTTCGGCTGCTGAAGTATGGATTGGAGTCCCTGAAGCCCAGCCTGTTCAGGAAACCTCACAGGAAACCTCACAGGAAATCTCAGTTGAGGTGGACGTGCAGGAGGAGGGGGCGATCGCCTCTCCCATTTCCCAGGACACCTGGATCACTTGGTTCCACACCTGGCTTACGGCACTCGCGCCCGATCTCTCTCCCATTGGCGCGTATGAGCTGAGTCTGCGGCTGACCACCGATGCCGAGATTCACCAGCTCAATGCTCAATACCGCCAGATCGATCGCCCAACGGATGTGCTGTCGTTTTCCGCAACGGAGTCTGGCGTGACGCTGCCTGCCGAGCTGCTTGCCGAAGAACCCTTCCCTCTGGGCGACATCATCATCTCGCTGGATACCGCCGCTGCCCAGGCCCAACAGCGCAACCACACGCTGACCGAAGAACTAGCCTGGCTGGCGACCCACGGACTGCTGCACCTGCTGGGATGGGATCATCCCGACGAGGCCCACCTCCAAAAAATGTTGCAGCAACAAGTTAATCTGCTACAAACTGTTGCACTGGAGGTTCAGTATGATTAACCAGGGAGTCGTGTCTCTTGCCACTGTGTCCATTGCCATTTGGAACTGGGCATCCTGATGATTGGCGAAGTCTGAATGATCGCTATTGCATGATTTCTGAACGATTGACGAAGCGAGACGATGAGCGACCCGCAGGGCTATCGTCGCCGATCTAGCCTCTGACGCTACTTGAGCGCTTTTCTCGACACTAGTCCGATTTTTTATCTGACGTTACTCAGCGATCGCCTACTGGTCAATGCCTAGATTTCTGTCTTATCCCTATTCAAGTCGCAACGGTTCCTATGCCTCAGCCACTCTCCACCGAAAACTTTCAGGTTGTTCCACCGCCCCCCCCGATTCCCTTTCCTAGCAAGCCCAATCGGGAGTTGTCCTGGAAAGTGGCATCCAGCCTGTTTGTTAGCTTTCGATACGCCTGGGCGGGGCTGACCTACGCTTTTTTTACGCAGCGAAATTTTCGGATTCATCTCTTGGTGGGCACGATCGCCATTGGTCTGAGCCTCTGGCTCCAACTGAGCCGGGTCGAAATTGCGATTATCGGTCTCACGAGCGGGCTGGTGCTGACGATGGAACTGCTGAACACCGCGTTAGAGTCTGTCGTTGATCTCACCGTCAAGCAGACTTATCATGAACTCGCCAAAACCGCCAAAGACTGCGCCGCTGGGGCCGTGCTAATTTCGGCGATCGCCGCTCTGTTAGTCGCTGGCTCACTGCTGCTGCCCCCGCTGCTGGCGGTGCTAGGGCTGGTTTAACTGCACACGATCCCCACTTTCCAACCCTTCATTCCTCATGATCCTGGTCATCGACAACTACGACAGCTTTACCTACAACCTGGTGCAATATCTGGGGGAACTGGGGGAAGAACTGCCCGTCGCAGCCGATATCCGGGTCTATCGCAACGACGAGATCACCGTCGAAGAGATTCGGCAATTGCAGCCCGACGGCATCGTCATCTCGCCAGGGCCCGGTCGGCCGGAGGATGCAGGCATCTCGCCGCAGGTGATTGCAGAACTGGGGCCGGAACTGCCGCTGCTGGGCGTGTGCCTGGGGCATCAGGGGATTGGGCAGGTGTTTGGTGGCCAGGTGACTTCGGCAGCAGAGCTAATGCACGGCAAAACGTCCGCCATCGAGCATACGGGCGTGGGCGTGTTTGAGGGCATCCCCAGCCCCATGACGGCGACGCGCTACCACAGCTTGGTGGTGGATCGGGAAACCTGCCCCGACGTGCTAGAAGTCACCGCCTGGGTGGAAGACGGCACGATTATGGGTGTGCGCCATCGAGAATTTCCGCACCTCCAGGGCGTGCAGTTTCATCCCGAAAGCATTCTGACCGACCAAGGCAAACAGCTATTGCGAAACTTTCTGCGGCAGATTCCGCCCCGTCCAGCGGCCGTAGGCTAGGCGCGTGCCGCCAAGCTGTTCTGCCTGTTTCGTCGCCATCCAGTAGAGCCAGGCCTGGCCCAGCGGCTCCCGGTTCAGGTCATACACCGTGGTCAGCGATCGCTCGTATTCGTTTAGCAGCGGCGAGCCGTCGGGATCATAGCCCTCTAGTTCATCCAGCGCCGCCAGCACGCCAAAATCCGCAAAGGACAGCACATAGCCATAAACGGGGTCTTCCCCAGGCGTAAGCGCCGGATATCCCATTGGCAAGTCATAGAGCGTGCCCAGGGCGATCGCCTCTACGCTGGCCACCACTTTGCCCTCACAGTAGCGCGGATAGAAATATTCGCCGGGTTTCAGCGTACCGTAGACAAAAACATGCAGCAGGTCGGGAGAAAGCATTTTGTAAGGAAAAGGGAGAGATGCAGGGTTTATCTAGGGGTTATCTTTAGTTTCCCGCGTTTTGCCCAGGCGGATTAGCCAGCCAGAACTTTTGCGTCAGCAGGGGTTCAAGCTCTGGGGGAAACGGACAATGGGCAGGCAGGGCAACATCAGGATAGTCGTCCTTCACCTATCCAGCAGCATAGCGCCAAGACGCTTCAAAAATCTCGGTGAGATACCCCTTGAGGCTGGGCGAATCTTTGAGCAGCAGTTGGATTTCGCTGCGCTGTTCTTTGATCGTATTTTCCCAACCCCGATAATCCTCTGGAGACTTAACATAAACCCGCTCCAGCAAATGACTCAACAGCACTCGCAGGCGGCTTTCTAGCTCGCGGCGATCGCGCTTGGCCAAGGCCTCAACCTCCTCAATCAAATGCGCCCAGTCCACAGTGCCAAACTCGCCTGCCCGCAGCTTAGCCGCAGTTTCGTCTATCCAGAGGCAAAAATCTTGGTCATAGAGCGTAGCTTTCGCTGGAAACTCCGCCATACCCATCCCCCATCATGCAAACTTCTCCAAAATCCAACCCCTCTTCCCTCTTCGCTCTTCGTTCTTCGTTCTTCGTTCTTCCCTCTTCGTTCTTCCCTCTTCCCTCTTCACTCTTCACTCTCCAAACAACACCTTGCCCTGACGAACCGTGGCCAACACGTCGGCCGGCGTGACGCGAGTAACGATACTGGCAGGAATGTGGCGACTGGCACGGAGGTGCGGTTGGGTAAAATCCAGCACGACAAAATCCGCAGGAAGCCCCTGTTCTAGATAGCCGTAGGTGTCGCCGCCGAGGAGCGATCGCACGTTGGTCGTCACCATTTTCAGAATCGCTCTGGGATCGGGGCGGATGGCATCCCCATACTGGCTCTTGGCGACTTTATAGGTGAAATCCAGTTCGGCAAACAGATTGGGGCTATTGAGCAGGCCGTTGTCCGTGCCCAGCAGCAGATTGGCGTTGCTTTCCAACAATTTAGCGATGGGCGGCAGCGGCAGCCCCAGGTTGGCATTGGCGCGGGGATTCAGGGCAATGTTGACGCGGTGCTGACTCATCAGGGCGATTTCGGCATCGTTGGCGACGGTGGCGTGGATCACCAGATGCGGCTGATACAGATCCAGCGCCCGCTCCAGGTCGCCGCGCCCCGTGACAGCCAGGCTCACCTCCCGATAGCCGTCGTTTTCCAGGCAGTGAATCGCCCGCAGCTTGCCCTGGGCTTCAGTGATTTGGCGGATTTGCACCCAGGCGGCATCGGTGAGGTCGTTCATGGTGCTTTCGGAAAAACCGTCGGCGATCGCCAGCACGGCCGCCAGTTCCGCCAGGGACTCCTCTGGCAACGCCGCCTGATTTTCCTGAAGCTGGGCGGCGGTGAAGGGCAACTCATTAAACTGACCCAGCACCACCGAGCGCACCCCCGTTTCTGCCGAGGCACGACGCAATAGCCCGCTGCCATCGACCCCCTGCTCCCGAAAGTCGATGTGGCCAATGGTGCCCGTGCGGGCCATGTAGCGCAGGTGGGCGGTGATGTGACCCAGGTGTTCGGCTGGGGTTTGTTTCGCTAGCTCGCGATATTTGTAGCCGTGGGGACGAAAGAAGCCCTGCTCCAGCGTCATGCCCGTTGCGCCGTCGGGCAGGCAGGAGTCGCCCATGTGGGTGTGGCTATTGTAAAACGCGGGCACGATGACCTGCGTCCCCCGCTCCAGACTAAGGCAAGGGGTGCCCAGTTCTAGGCGGGTGATGGTGTCGGCGGAGACGGTGAGGCGATCGCACCAGTGCGGCTCTAGCTCTGGGCCATGCAGCACAACGCAGTCAGTGAATTCCAGCATCGGCAGCGGGTTGGGGTGGGATAGGACAGACGTGACGTGACATTCAATAGCGAGATGTGGCGATTCTAATCCCACGCGATGGAAAATTGTCGTAGAACATTCACAATTTGCTGATTACTGTCCAGTCCTCTTTCTAGTCTGATTAGCCCATCCTGCACAGGGCAGCCCCTCCGCCCCACCCCAACATCCAAAATCCAAAATCCAAACCCCCTCCCCAACCCCATTCACCTCTCCCTGCAACCCTCCGTGAGCTATTGCCTCAACCCGAACTGTGCCAATCCCCGCAATGTGGGCGATCGCCGCTTTTGCCAGAGTTGCGGGATGGAACTGGTGCTGGGCGATCGCTATCGGGCGCTGGAACCGCTGGGGGCGGGCGGGTTTGGGCGGACGTTTTTGGCGGTGGATGAATATCTGCCCTCGCGGCCGCGCTGCGTCATCAAGCAGCTTTTTCCGCCCAAGCCGGGGACGCGCCACGCCGCCAAAGCGGAGGAATTGTTTCAGCGGGAGGCCGAGCGGCTCGACGAACTGGGGCAGCACCCGCAAATTCCCAAACTGCTGGCGCACTTTATTCATAACGGCTACCCGTATCTGATCCAGACCTATGTAGACGGACATCCGCTGACGCGAGAACTGCTGCAAGCGGGCGCGTTTGACGAAGACCAGATCCGGCATCTGCTGCGGGGTCTGCTGCCCGTGGTGCAGTTTGTCCACGATCATCAGGTGATCCACCGCGACATTAAACCCGACAATATTATTCGCGATCGCCACACGGAAACGCTGACCCTAGTGGACTTTGGCGCATCGAAAATGACAACGGCTTCCAGCCTCAGCAAAACAGGGACAGTCATCGGCAGTGCGGGCTATTCTGCACCGGAACAAGTCGCAGGCAAAGCCACCTTCGCCAGCGACCTCTATAGCCTCGGAGTTACCTGCATTCACCTGATGACCGAGGTGCCGCCCATCGACCTGTACTGCTTTGTCGAAGGGCGCTGGCTGTGGCGCGACCACCTGATGCAATCCGTCAGCGATGACCTGGCTCTGGTGATAGACCGGATGATCGAGCCGGCCATTAGCCGCCGATACGCCGCCGCCAGCGCCGTCTTGCACGATCTGGAACCCGCGCAGGTGTCTTTCGCCCTGCCCTATCGTCCGTCTGCGCCGATGATCCCCGCCGCTACGGTTCTGCCCCAGCGATCGCCCTGGCGCTGTATGCGGACGCTGTGTGAGCATAAACAGGCCGTGGCGGCGATCGCCCTCAACCCGCGCAATCAGCAGTTTGCCAGCGCCAGCTTCGACGGCTCGATTCGGCTGTGGGACGTGAAAACCGACAAATCTACCGGCATTCTGCTGGGGCATACGGAACCGGTGGTGTCGCTGGCGTTTAGCCCCGACGGGCAGCGGCTCATCAGCGGCAGCCTGGATGATACGCTGCGGGTGTGGAATCCGGAAAACGGCGAACTGCTGCGGACGCTAAACGACCCGTCGGATTCGATCGTGTCGCTGGCGGTGGCGGTCAGTCCCGATGGGCAAACGGTAGTCAGCGGCAGCGACCAGCACACCATTCGGCTGTGGCACTTGGCGACGGGACGGCTCGTCCGCACGCTAGAAGAACCCCGTGCAGTCACCTGTGTCGCCATTAGCCCCGACGGTCGCCTGCTGGCCAGCGGCAGCAGCGGCAACACGATTCGCCTGTGGAACCTGTACACGGGGGAACTTCTGAAAACGCTGGAAGGGCACAGCCGCGATGTGAATGCGATCGCCTTTAGTGCAGATGGGTCGATCTTGGTCAGCGCCAGCAGCGACCACAGCATCCGCCTGTGGAACTTTGAGACGCGCAAGGTGCAGATGCTCAACGGACACCACGACTGGGTAAAGGCGATCGCCCTCAGCCCCGACGGAACCCTCCTCGCCAGCGGCAGCAGCGACCACATGGTAAAGCTGTGGAGCCTGCCCGACGGCAAACTCTGCCACACGCTGGCGGGGCATACCCGCGAAGTGAATGCGATCGCCTTTACGACCGATAGCCAGATTTTGATTTCGGGAAGCCGCGATCGCACGATTAAGCTCTGGCGACGTTAGGATCTGCGATCCTTTGGACGCGGGTGTGTGATTGAGGCGACTGGCGAGCCAAACAGCCTTGGGGGGATATCCCCCAACCCCCCTTTTGCAGGGGACGAAGCGTCCCCCGCACCCCCTCCTAAGGGCTTGTCGGTGAGAGTGAGAGGTTGCTTCGCATTGCAGGGGTAATAAGGGCGATCGCGCAGCGTCTTCCTGAGAGAATCACGCAGCGTTCTTTTCGCAGGCTTTTCCAGAACAACTCTGCCCAGAGCCGTCTGGCAATATGCCGACCGAATTGCAGACGGACAAAATGTTAACGGACACCGCCGATACCGAGGTCGGAGGGGGTTTGGGGGACGCGCTTCGTCCCCCAAGCAGGGGGTTTGGGGGAAGGCTTCCCCCAAGGATTGCTGGTTCGCCAGTCGTTTCAACCCATCCAACAATCAACCAAATGGGCAAAAACGGGCGATCGCCCTACTCATGCACCCAGGGCATGATCGTCGGAGTCCAGTTCACCAGTTCCTCCGGCTTAAACCAGAGGCCGATTTCATACTCCGCCGTTTCTGGCGCATCGGAACCGTGGATGATATTGCGGCCAATGTTTGCACCCAGGTCGCCGCGAATCGTGCCCGGTTCGGCATTCAGCGGGTTGGTTGCGCCGATCAGCTTGCGGGCCGAGGCAATCACGCCGTCACCTTCCCACACCATCGCCACCACCGGCCCCGAAGTGATAAAGTCCACCAGACCCGCGAAAAAGGGGCGCTCCTTGTGAACCGCGTAGTGCTGCTCCGCCAGTTCGCGGCTGGGCTGCAAAAACTTCAGCCCCACCAGGGTAAAGCCTTTCGTCTCAAAGCGGCGGATGATTTCGCCGGCCAGCCCGCGCTGCACGCCATCGGGTTTGATTGCGATAAAGGTGCGTTCCACAATAGTTACTCCAAATACTCCAAATAACTCCTAACTGCATTCCGAGCGGGGGGTTCCAATCAGGACATTCCAACTGGGAAATTCCAAGCAGGGAATTCCAGGTAGGGAATTCCAGGCAGAACCCTTGCAAGCCTTCTCTATGCGCCTTCTCTATGCTCAGAAAAAGATGGCCTTTTGTAAAGAGTCGGGGGCGATGGTCATCGGGGCTTCCTCTCAAGACTTAATCGAAGCTTAACCAAAGCCTTGCGCGACAAAGGATACAGAGCTTTCTCAGGGAAATACGCTAGACTTAAGCTGAGCTTAAGAAATGCAGACCTGGATGGGGTGTCGTGCGTCGTGCGACACCCCAAACTGTTGGAAAAAACTGGAAAAACCTGGGACACTGCTTTTGCGGCTCACTGCTTGTGATTTAGCTCATGTTCTAGAGGAAAAACTTGATGGAAGTAAAACCCAAACTCTTTGCCAGCGATGTGGAAGAACCCGGAGGGGGAAAGCTCGCAGAAACGCCGCGAGACCGACGTATCACCAAGCTGCCGACTCCAGAGACGGGGCGTGTGAAGTCGGGCTGGACGATTGAAGACAGCGAGGAACTGTACCGCATCAAGGGCTGGGGCGATCCGTATTTTTCGATCAACGCGGCAGGACACGTCACCGTCTCTCCGCAGGGCGATCGCGGCGGTTCGCTAGATCTATACGAATTAGTGCGAGCGCTGAAGCAGCGAAATTTGGGACTGCCGCTGCTGATTCGCTTTTCAGATATTTTGGAAGACCGGATTCAGCGGCTCAATGCTGCCTTTGCCAAGGCGATCGCCCGCTACAACTACCAAGGCGTTTATCGCGGCGTGTTTCCGGTGAAATGCAACCAACAGCGGCATCTGATCGAAGACCTGGTGCGTTTCGGCAAGCCCTACCAGTTTGGGCTAGAGGCGGGGTCAAAGCCAGAACTGATGATTGCCCTGGCGCTGCTCGACACGCCGGGGTCGCTGCTGATCTGCAACGGCTATAAAGATCAGGAATATATCGAAACGGCAATCCTGGCAAAGCAGTTGGGCAAGACGGTGATCGTCGTGCTGGAGCAGGTGGAAGAAGTAGACCTGGTGATTGCCGAGAGCCGCAAGCTGGGAATCATGCCGATTGTGGGCGTGCGGGCCAAGCTGAGCGCCAAGGGCATCGGGCGCTGGGGCGGATCGGCGGGCGATCGCGCTAAGTTCGGCCTCACTGTGCCTGAAATCATCCAGGCCGTAGAAAAGCTCCGCGCCGCCGA
Organism: Thermoleptolyngbya oregonensis NK1-22; assembly: GCF_032705245.1. Lineage (GTDB taxonomy): Bacteria > Cyanobacteriota > Cyanobacteriia > Elainellales > Elainellaceae > Thermoleptolyngbya > Thermoleptolyngbya sichuanensis. The sequence continues at coordinate 2,246,273 of NZ_CP053540.1, read as the reverse complement.
CATGCTGAGTTGTTTGCAGCTATTGCACTATCACATCGGCTCCCAAATTCCTGCCATCAATGTAATCAAAGACGCAATTCGGGAAGCCAGCCAGATTTTTGTAGAACTGGCGCAACTGGGCGCGAATATGCGCTATCTGGACGTAGGCGGCGGACTGGGCGTAGACTACGACGGCTCCAAGACCAACTTCTACGCCTCCAAAAACTACAATATGCAGAACTACGCCTACGACGTGGTGGCAGAGGTGAAGGAAGCCTGCGAAGAACGCGACGTACCCATGCCCACGCTGATTAGCGAAAGCGGCCGGGCGATCGCCTCCCATCAGTCCGTTCTCGTGTTCGACGTGCTGGGCACCAGCGATGTCATCGCCGAGGAACCCGAACCCACCACCGACGACGACCATCTGATTCTGCGAAACCTCTACGAAACCTGGCAGTCCATCAGCGCCGACACGTATCAAGAGGCCTATCACGACGCGACCCAGTTCAAAGACGAAGCCATCAGCCTGTTTGGGTTTGGCTATCTCAGCCTGGTAGAGCGATCGCGGGCCGAGCGGCTCTACTGGGCTTGCTGCGCCAAGATTCTGGAAATCGCCCGCCAGCAGGACTATGTGCCCGACGATCTGGAAGACCTGGAAAAGATCATGGCATCGATCTACTACGTCAACCTGTCCGTCTTCCAATCCGCCCCTGATAGCTGGGCCATCGACCAGTTGTTCCCCATCATGCCGATCCACCGCCTCGACGAGGAACCCACCTGCCGGGGCACACTGGCCGACCTCACCTGCGACAGCGACGGCAAAATTGACCAATTCATCGACCTGCGCGATGTCAAGTCAGTGCTGGAACTGCATCCCCTGGTCAGGGGGCAGGGATCAGACGCGAATTCTGAACTCCAGACAACGGAGCCGTATTATCTGGGGCTATTTCTAGGGGGCGCGTATCAGGAAATCATGGGCAACCTGCACAACCTGTTTGGCGACACGAATACAGTACATATCCAGCTCACGCCCAAGGGCTACCAAATCGAACACGTCGTCAAGGGCGACACCATGACCGAGGTGCTGGGCTATGTGCAATACGACTCGGAAGACCTGATCGAGAGCATCCGCCGCCAGAGCGAAGCCGCCCTGCAAGAGCGACGCATCACCCTGCAAGAAGCGCAACTGCTATTGCAAAACTACGAGCGATCGCTCAGTCGGTATACGTACTTGACCTCGTAGGGAAGGAGGAAAAGGGAAGAACGAAGAGCGAAGAACGAAGAGCGAAGAACGAAGAGGTTCCGTTTTTCGTTCTTCATTTTTCGTTCTTCATTTCTTCCGTTCCTCCCCCACTGCCTCGATCTGCCGCGCCACGGTCCACGCGCTGTAGCTCACGCCCGCTGTGCCCTCGCCGGGATGGGTCGAGTCGCCCACCAGCCACAGGCGAGGAATCGGCGTGCGGTTGGCAAAGCCGAAGGGGCCGAAGGTGGAGACGCGCTGGCCGATGCCGCCGACCATGCCGCGATCGCGCGCGGTGTAGTAGGCAAAGGTGCGGGGTGTGGCGGCTTCGGTATGCACTATCGTCTCAGGTGTCAGGTGGAAGAACTGCCCCAGGCGGGCGATCGCCGTTTCGGTGTAGTGCTGCTTCAGCGCGGCGTAGCGGTCGTCGTCGCCCTGCCAGATGCGCGGGTCAGTAAAAGACGACGCGATCACCGTGGCGCAGCCGTCTGGGGCGCGGCCGTCGTTGGGATGGCTGACGGAAACAAACAGGGAATTATTCTCGGCGATGGGCCCGTCAAAGTCGTAGAGAAATTGCAGGTGCGGCGGGCAGTCGGCCGGAATCGCGTCCTGCTTCACCCCTAGATACACCACGAACGCGCCGGAGCCGTCGGGCAGCTTGTCTACGCGCTGGCGATAACCCGTTGGCGCGGCCTCGCCCAACAGTTTCACCAGATTTTGCACCGTTACGTTGGCGACGACGTGATCGGCGGGTTCTGTCCAGGTTTCGCCTGTTTTGGAGTTGCAAACGCGCACGCCGACGGCGCGACCCTGTTCCGTGAGGATGCCGTCTACCGAGTGGCGCAGATGCAGCGTACCGCCGTCACGTTCCAGGGCTTCCACCAGGCGATCGCTCAGGGCCTGCATACTGCCTTGGAGGTGAAACAAGCCCTGGGGCGATTGCGACACCGCCAGCGCCGTGGCCGCGTAGAGCAGCGCCGTTTCTTCTGCATCCACCTGGGAATAGAGCTTCAGCTGCAAGTCTAGAAACCGCCGCAGCCGATGATCCTGCCCCAGCCCATACCAGCGCAACACCTGCCCCACCGTGGAAAACGTATGCGGCAGCGTGGTCAGCGTTCCCGGCCGCACTGCTTGCACCAGTTGCCAAACATCCCACCCATTGCGCGGCGGCAGCACCGGATCTCGGCTCTGAAACGCCCAGCTTGCCTGAAACAAGTCCTTGAGCAATTGCCAGAAGGGTTCGCTGCCTGGAAACTGGCGCTGCCGTTCCTGCTGCCAGCGCTGCGGATCGCGCCACACGCAGATCGGCTCTGCTTCTCCTGGCAGATAGACGGCGCAGGCGGGGTCGCAGGGCGTGGCGGCGGGTGGGTCAATGCCCAATTCTGAGAAAATGCGGTGGTGAATGCCGCCCGGTTCCAGCCCGGCCACCTGGGTTGCGCCCACGTCGAAGGTAAAGCCGCGCCGCCGAAACGTAGAGGCACAGCCCCCCGGCGCGATCGCCTGCTCAAACACCCGCACCCCATAGCCCCGCCGCGCCAGCAGCGCCGCCACCGTCAGCCCGCCGATGCCCGCCCCGATTACGACTACGCGAGGAGTGATTACCCGATGAGCCATGCGCCCTACTCCAACTGGCGATCGCCAGCCCTGTGATACTTGCATTACATTTCTTAACAATTCTCATTTTAACGTTTAACCGGATGCGGGCGATCGCGCTATAAAAGTCAAGATTGTGTTCGATGTTCAGGTTAAGGTAAGGTTAATGATCATTTAAGCCAGATTTCTCAACATTGCGATGGATATAGGCGACCTCGTGCGCCTGCGGCAACCGTTTAGCCCCGAGCCAAACAGCGAACGTACCTACAGCTATGGAATCATTGCCGGGATTGTTTGGTCGGAGGATGCATCGCCCCCGTCGCCCCCCGCAGAAATTGTGCTTTACCTGTACGATCTCGATACGCAGCAGATTTACGTCGATTCGGCTGGGCTACAGGCCATCTATGCCTTCCGTCCGGATGAGCTAGAGCTAGTGTGAGGCTTTGGATTTTGGGGTTTAGATTGGAGGTAATTGCTCAACTAGGTTGACCTGAGCAGGGTCATAGCAGAAGATGATAAGCTTTTGCCATGAAGGAACTGCCCCCCCTCGATGGACTGAGCCATAGCGAAAAGGATGCCCTGATAAGCGGGCTGTGGCAGGAGTTGCAAACGTTGCGAGCGGAGGTGGAAAAGCTGAAGCAAAAACGGGTCAAGAAAACGTCAAAGAATTCGAGTCTGCCTCCATCTCAAGGCTTTAAGCCCAATCAGAGCCGTGTTCAATCAACTTCCGTCAAGGGTGAGGAAACGAGGCATCACCGCAATGGTGGGCGGACATTGAGCCAACAACCAGATCAAGTGGTGATAGCCCAAGCTAAAAGCTGTCCCCACTGTGGGGTCGAAGTTGACTTATCAATGCAGCGATTGAGTGGGATTTACGAGCGCATTGAATTGCCCCGATTGACCCCTCACATCACCCGAGTTGAACGCTACGGTGGGACTTGTCAGTGTTGCCAAAAGGCGTATGAGGCTCCGGTTCCAGTCGGATTAGAGCCAGGGTCTCCCTTTGGTACGAGTGTTGCGAGTCTAGTCACCTATCTACGCTACAGCCATGCTATCAGCTACCAACGGTTGAGCCACTTGATGGGCGACCTTTACGGTCTAAAGCTGTCGGAAGGAGCCATTGCCAATCTCTTGCAACGGGTGCAGGGGCAGCTAGAAACTCCAATTGCCAAGATTGTGGAACGTTTACGCAGTGCTCGGCTAGTGGGTAGTGATGAAACCGGGGCGCGGGTGAATGGGAAAACCAGTGGGAATGGGTGTTTCAAAACGACCAGGTGTGTCTGCATGTGATTCGTCCCACTCGTGGCAAAACGGTCATTGATACCGTGATGGCTGGGCATCAACCGCAGATTTGGGTGTCTGACTTATTCAGTGCTCAGGCAGCCCATCCAGCCCAAGACTGGCAAGTATGTTTAGCGCATCAACTGCGTGATTGTCAGTATGCGATTGATGCAGGGGATGATTTGTTTGCGCCCCGGATGAAACGGCTGTTGCTCAAAGCCATTGCCTTGCAACGGCGACGACAGATCCTTGCCACCTCGACCGTCGAACAGTATTGCGCTCGATTGGGTGGGTCACTCCGAGAGATTCTCAACTTGCAGCCCAAATCAGTCGAGGGACAAAGGTTGCTCAAACGCTATCAGAAGATTCACGCTCATCTGTTACTGTTTCTGACCGATGAGGCAATCCCGCCGACTAATAATGCAAGTGAACAGGCGTTGCGCTGGAGTGTAATCTTTCGCAAGGTGACCAACGGATTCCGCTCAGACTGGGGAGCAGAGTTATTCGCTCAGGTGCGTTCGCTGGTCAATACTGCAAAGCGTCAGGGCATTTCTGCCTTTGATGCCATTTCTCGTGCCCTTACCTCACATCAGTTCGATTGGCTATTGGGTTGAGTAATTACGATTGGAGCCTTTGTCGCCGCAAAATGGCCGATCAACCCCCAAGCTCAAAATCTAAAATTTCCTTGCCCTCTTCCTTGCCATCGGAGATCGCATCTACTACAATCGTCCATCAAGCTGTGAAAGATACCCTATCGACGCAGCGTCCCCGAAAAATTTGCCGCTAGTCGTTTACGGCGCTGGCAGGTGTTAGCCGCACCAACCAGCACCTGACCCGTTGACAGAGTAAGCTGTCTCAGGGCTTTGCTTATTTTAGCCGCCTTGAAATTCGCTCTATGTCTTTCGGGCGGCGATTTTTCGGGGTTTCCTTCATTCCCATTTCAAGAGGAAACCCCAAATGCTTCAAATTCAATACTTTTCGGCGGCTTCCAACCCGGAGGCGGCCTCGGTTTCGCTGCCTGCTTCCCTGCCTGCTTCGCTGCCGCCGCTGCTGCCTCCGCGGCCGAGCCGCCGCCGTCTGCGCCTTTACCTGGTCGGGTCTCCCGCCGACACCCAGCACGAGATCGACCGCCTGCATCTCCTGCACTATGCCGAGCGCTTTGAATGGAGCCGCGTGGTGCAGATTCCGGAGGGCGGCATTGTCCTGCGTCCTGATGCGGGGGATGTGTTGCGCTATCTCCAGCGCGATCGCCCCCTGAATTAAAGCCATCGTCCCTTTGACTAGGACGAAGAAATTAAGGGAAGACTAGGAGAATCAGGAAAATCGGTCGCCTGCGGAGAAGACCCGCTGCTGCCGCAGGCGATCGCTCCTCCGCTCTCTGCATCTACCCGCACCCACCTGCATGACCTACAGCCTACGGATCGCCGACCTGCCGCAAAGCGAACGTCCCCGCGAGCGGCTGCTGGCCTATGGAGCGAAGCAACTTTCCGCCCCGGAGCTACTTGCCATCCTGCTGGGAACCGGCCAGGGGCCGGGCAAACTGTCGGCCGTGGGCCTGGGCAATCTCATCCTAAAAACCCTGGAAGAGAGCCACGGCAACGGACTGGCCGCCTTGCAGCATGTCGCGCCTCAGGAGTTGATGCAGATCAACGGGGTCGGCGAAGCAAAGGCAACGACCATTTTGGCGGCGATCGAATTGGGCAAGCGGGTGTTTCAGTCCCGACCGGGCGATCGCACCATCGTAGACGACCCCGCCGTGGCGGCCGCCGTCCTCAGCCAAGACCTCATGTGGCAACCCCAGGAACGCTTTGCCGTCGTGCTGCTGGATATCAAGCACCGCCTGCTGGGAACCCAACTGATCAGCATTGGCACAGCCACAGAAACCCTCGCCCATCCCCGCGAAATCTTCCGCGAAGTGATTCGCCGGGGCGCAACCCGCGCCATCATCGCCCACAACCATCCATCGGGCAACCTGGAACCCAGCCCAGAAGACATCGCCCTCACCCGCCAACTGCTGCAAGGCGCACAGGTCTTGGGCATCCCGCTGCTGGATCATCTAATCTTAGGCAATGGCGACTTCATCAGCCTGCGCCAAACCACGCAGCTTTGGAGCGAAACGCCCCAGGAAGTCTAGCGCCATCCCAACCGTGAATGGAGGCCTCCCCGATGACCCTCGCATCCAACGAACCCAAAAACGAACCCAAAGCAGAATCCGGTCTATCGATTCAGCCCGCCTCTGAACCCAAGGTCTGGACCGATGCAGAATTTATGGCGCTGCCGCAGGACGGACACCGCTACGAACTGGTGAACGGAGAACTCATTGATATGGGCAACTCAGGAATGGAACATGGCTGGTTTGCCAGCAACTTAATGATTGTATTGGGTGGCTTTGTGCGAACCCATAAGCTCGGTGTCATGTGCGACTCCAGCACCGCCTTTGCGATGAAAAACGGCAATCGGCGATCGCCCGATGTGTCCTTCGTGGCTAAAGATCGGCTGCAAGGGCTGCGGCGGCTGCCCAAGGGCTTCTTTCAGGGTGCGCCGGATCTGGCGGTGGAAGTCTTGTCGCCCAGCAACACGGTCGAAGAAATTCACGACAAAATCGTCGAATATTTTGAAAACGGAACTCGCCTAGTATGGGTGATTCACCCCGATGAGCAGTACGTGCTGATCTACCACAGCCCCAGCCCCGATCGCCTGCTGCGGCTGCAAGATGCGCTGGATGGCGAATCGGTTGTGCCGGGATTTTCCCTCGCGGTCGCGGAACTGTTTGAGGAGCTAGACTTCTGAAGTTTCGTCTCCTCATCATCCCTGATCCAACCCCTGCTCCAGCGCCATCTGAAACGCCTGGATCGCCGCAGGCGTGCCGACTGTCCACACCTGCGCCACAGCCTCTAGAATCAGCGGCTTGACTGGAAGCTCAGGAAACGTTGGGCTATAGTCAGATTCCACATAATGCCCATCATGCAGGATGTCTGTAGGCAATTCGGGCAGCCCGCCGTTCGCCAAGTTCTTCTAAAAGCCGTTCAAATTCTTCCCAAGACAGGTCAGGAATGCTGACCAGGCTGCCCGGTGCCAGGTGCATTTGGCTAATTGGCTTGGCAATTGGCGCTGTCACCATTCAAGAAACCCTCTAAAGGCTGATTGGGGCTTGCAACAGGAACTTAGGGAACTTTTATCTTCGACTCTAAACCAGAAAACCTAAACCAGTGCCTTGAGCAGCGCTTGCAGCTTTAGCTTCACCTCAGCCAGTTCGCGGGCAGGGTCCGATCCGGCGACGATGCCCGCGCCTGCATACAGCCGAGCGCGATCGCCCTCCAGCAGGGCCGAACGGATGCCGACGATAAATTCCGCATTGCCCGCCGCATCCACCCAGCCCAGGGGTGCGGCGTAGAGCGATCGCCCAAAGCCCTCAGAGCGGCGAATTTCCTCGCAGGCGATATCGCGGGGCAGCCCAGCCACGGCGGGCGTGGGGTGCAGCGCGTCCACCAGTTCCAGCGGGTGCAGTCGGGCGGGCAGGTGGGCGTGAATGGGCGTGTGCAAATGCTGAATATTCGACAAGCGCAGCAGGTCGGGGGCGGCGGGCATCTGGGGGGATAGCCCAAGACAGAGTAGGCGATCGCGCAAAAAGTCCACCACCACCTGATGTTCGTGCCGCTCTTTGGGCGTGTTCAGCAGGGTGTAGCCCAGCCTCGCATCTTCGTCTGCTGTGCGGCCTCGCGGCGCAGACCCCGCCAGCGCATCGGTCGTGAGGCGCTGATTCCGCACGCTGACCAGTCGTTCGGGGCTGGCCCCGATAAAGGTCTTGCTGCCGCCCTGGTTCACCGAGAAGATATAGCAATCGGGATAAAGCTGCCGCAGATGATGCAGAGAAAAAAGCCAGTCGAATGGACGGCGAGAAATCACGTCAACCGCGTGAGACAGCACCAGTTTTTGCAGGCGATTTTGATGAATCGAGCGGAGCGCTTTTTCAACCGTTTTTTGGAAATCATTAATTTCTAAAAATTCCCAGGATGGGGGGGCGATCGCCTCACTGCCCGCAAAGTTTAATAAGGAATAGTTTGCCTGCTGAATTTTTTGAAACTTGCGCCAGAGTGCATCGGTTAGCAGGGTCACATTAGTATCAGCATCCAGCGCTATATTTGCGGTTGCCAAACAGCGATCTGGCTGGCGCAAAATCTGCCACTCTGGCAGCAAGATCATGGCAGAGGCAAATGGTGAATGAAGGGATCTAGGTTCATCAAAAAAGGTGTAGCTACAAAAACAGCGAAGATCTGCAGGAGAGGTGATGCCTATTGGCGCAGTTTCCACCCCATGAGTTGCCATGAAACGAGGCATCCCAATTAAGCTGTGCTTGAGAAATTGCTGAGTTCTTAAAAAGCGGCGATCGCCCCCTGTGCTGAGCGACAAAGTTTTCCCAAAAGCCGCTACGGCCTCGCCTTCGTAGGGTTTTTCAAAGTAGAAATGGGGCTGATCAGAGAGATTAAATTGATGTAGAGCCAGCAGTGGATCGACCGCCTCAATCTCCTGAGAAATGCTGACCCAATTGCAACCAGACTGATGCTCAGAATCTAGGACTTGTTTGATATGCTTCTGGCATTGGGAAAGGAGTTTATATAAACTTTTGCAATCTTGAACAGGTTCAATCGGTCGGGGTGCGACTGGCATGAGTCAATGGTAAAACGGTTCGATAAAGGTGAGCAGTAAAACAGCAATGGCGGGCGCAGCCTGTCTACTACAGGTAACATACTTGGGCAAAGTCTAGCCACCGGCCCATCAGATCTGATGAAGCTGACGATTGTCTCCGACAAAGCCAAGGCCCATCAAGCGTTTGGGCGAGGGGCGATCGCCCGCAACATCAGTCACAACTCTTTACAGTTCCAACAGGTCGCCACGACCAATCGGAGAGGCGGAAAATCGTAGAATAATGAGGCTTCCAGCAGTTACCCGCCCGCAATGACGACCAAACCGACCCGACAAACTCCCTCCACAAACCTTAACTCCCTGGAACCGACACTCAGCGCTGGGTCTGCGGTCGGCCCCCACCCAGAGCAGCCCGCTAAGCCGCCTGCCAAAAAGCTCTGGATGGCAGCCCTGAAGCCACCCATGTATAGCGTTGCGATTATGCCGATTGCGCTGGGAACGGCGATCGCCTATTTTGAAAAGCGATCGCTTCAATGGGATATTTTGATCACGTTTTTAGCGGCCGCAATTTTAATTTTGATCTGGGAAAACCTGAGCAATGACGTGTTTGATTCGGAAACCGGAATTGATCAGAACAAACATCATTCTTTGGTGAATCTAACGAAAAATAAGTCTCTGATTTTTGCGATCGCCAATGTTTGTTTAATCCTGGGAATTTCAGGCATCATTTCTATTTCCTGGATTCAGCAAGATCCTACAGTTCTGGGTCTTGTCTTGCTCTGCTGCGGACTGGGCTATGTCTATCAGGGCCCACCCTTCCGCCTGGGCTATCAAGGGCTGGGCGAAATCCTCTGCTTCTTCGCCTTTGGGCCGCTGGGCGTGTCCGCCGCCTACTATAGCCAGAGCCAGTCGGGATCATGGACAAGCCTGACCGCATCCATCATTTTGGGCATCAGCACCAGCCTGATTTTGTTCTGCTCCCACTTTCACCAGGTCGCAGACGATGCCGCCGCCGGAAAGCGATCGCCCATCGTGCGACTAGGCACTCGTCGTTCGGCGCAGTTGCTCCCGTGGCTCTGCGGCAGCCTCTACGGGCTAACGGTGCTGTTTGTCATCGCAGGGCTATTTCCCATCTGGACGCTGCTCATCTTTGCCAGCCTGCCGCCCGCGCTCCATCTCTGCCGCCACGTCCTCGCCAACCACGACAAACCCGCCCGCGTCAGCAACTGCAAGTTCATCGCCGTCTCGCTGCATTTTTGGAGTAGTCTGCTGCTGTGTGCAGGGTTTGCGCTAGCCGCCTTGGGTTGTTAATCCATCAGACTTTTGCCACAGGCACCGGAGTCACGTCTACATTTCGCCCAAACAACACCCTCGGCTTCAGCAACGCACGAAGCAGCAGCCAGAGCGACTGAAACTCGCCAGGAGACTGCCGCGTTTTCCACTGCCCCGGACGGCAGAACAAGACTTCCACCAAGCGGCGCTGCTGTTCTAGGCTCATTTCTTCAAACAGAATCCGCACGGTGGGAAATTCGTCGCTTGTGCCCGTCCGTTCCACCAATCCCCAGAGCGTCAGGCTTTCTTCCAGTAGCTCGATTTGCACGGGCGGCAAATCCGGCGACGGGGGCGGAAAGCCTGCTTGGGTGAGGGCGACCTCTGCGCCCACTTCAGAAATCATGGTGGTGATGCCGTAAAACGAGCGATCGCCCACTTGCAGGCGCACCGTCCGGCGCAGGTCAAACCATTCATAGGGACTGGGGCGCGGCGCATCCAGCAAAATCAGCAGCGCAATCCCCAGCATCATCAGGTTATACAGGCTCCACAGCCAGCCCAGCCCGATGCCTTTCACCACCATCGCCTCTTCTGGCGTAACGGTCTGCTGCCATGCGCCCTTGATCATGCACATGCCCAGATTCACCCATAGGCTAATGGCCGTCAGCACAAAGAAAATCAGAATCGGCGCGGCCAGGTTCCAGTTAAACGTAAAGCGATCGCTCGCCGTGCCCTTCGGCGTGACCTTGAACCCTTTGGAAAAGGGATTCAGCATCACCTTTACAACCGTCGCTGCCAGGGGCACAGCCAGCGCCAGCGAGTAAATGTCCGACAGCACGGCGGAGCGCGATCGATAGTTCAGCCAGGAAAACACCGCAAGCTGCACCAGATAATAGGGCAAAAAGAAATACATCAGCTCCGCTGCCGTCGCCCGTAGCGGAATCACGCCCAAAAACGAATAGGCCAGCGGCATCAGCAGATAACCCACGCGGGAAATACTGGTAAACCAGTGCAGCAATCCCTCCAGGTGGGCCAGCCGCTGCAACGGCCGCAGCCCCCGAATCGTCAGCGGATTCGCCTGAATGAAAAAGGCTTGCAGCGTGCCCTGGGCCCAGCGCAGCCGTTGGAGCGCGTGGGAGGCGATATTTTCTGCTGCCAGACCAGCACTCAGCTTTTCGTCCAGGTACACCAGGCGATAGCCCTGAGCCGAAATGCGAATGCCCGTGAAGTAGTCTTCGCTGAGGGAATCGGTGACAAAGCCGCCGATTTCATCCAGCACGCTGCGCCGCACCACAAAGGACGTACCCGAACAGATAACGCTACCTGCCCCATCACGGATTGGCTGAATCTGGCGATAAAACACCTCTTCTTCGGGCGTGAGTACGTCTTCTAAGCCCAGGTTGTAGGCGATCGGGTCAGTGTTGTAAAAGGTCTGCGGCGTTTGCACTAGCGCCACCTGCGGATCTTGGAAAAAACCGACCGTGCGGATTAGGAAATTGCGGGTGGGCACAAAGTCCGCATCGAAGACCACAATCAGTTCCCCAGTGGTGCGGGGCAGGGCGTTGTTCAGGTTGCCTGCTTTGGCGTGGCGATTGTCGGGGCGGGTGATATATTCGCAGCCCAGATCCGCCGCTAGCGCCTGGATTTCGGGACGGCGCGTGTCGTCTAGCAAATAAACCGTTTTAGCCGGATAGTCAATCGCCTGACAGCCGATGACCGTGCGCTTGAGGATAAAGGCGGGTTCGTTGTAGGTGGGGATGAAAATATCGACGGTTGGCGCGTACTGGGCGGTTTGCACGGCTTGGGAAAGGGCATCGGCTTCGGAACGGCGATCGCGCACCTTCAGCATCAGCGCCAGTTGGATAATCGCGCTGCTCAGCATTAATAGTTCCAAAAACAGCAGCCCCAGGCTAAACACCCCATTTAGCGGCGTATTCAGGTTTAGCGTGCTGGCCACTCGCCACAGCACATAGCGCACCGTCAGCACCAGCAAAATCGTCACCACCACAGTTCGCGACCAGGGACGCGGACGGGGCGACAGCGCCATCACCCCCATCACCAGCAGAAACAGCGCCACGGTGGGCACTAGCAGGTATTGCCCCGTCACCATCGGCACTTCTAGCCAGAGCGGCGGGTTCTGCTGAATCGCGTTGATCTGGGCGAAGATTTTGCTAATCGTGCCCTGCCCTGCAAACCAGAGCGCCACAATCACAAAGGCGATCGCCACCACGCTCAGCAAAATCAGCGTCGTCAACTGCGGACGCATCGGCGCAGGTCTGGATCGGGACACCTGCTGACGACGAATTTCAGAAGTAGTCATAAAAGATGAGTCCTCAATCTGACATCGGCGATTAAGCAAAACCGCTATTCCAAACCCAATGTCCTGACGTGCCAAGCGTTACAAGTTTCGCTCAGCCAAGTGTAAAGCAGTACACTGTCCCCATTTAAATACGAACCCAAGACCAAAAAGGATTTGAGAATGACTCAGAAATCTCCAAGCCATCAGTCTTCTCCCGCGTTCTCAGTCCATCCCAATGCCTAATCCAGCGCGATCGCCCAGGTAAGCCGTATCGGTAAACCCTATAGGTAAGCCATAGGTATATCAGCCAGCCCTTTCGCTAACTGTTGTCTCGCTAACTGTTGCATGGGTAACGCCGTACAGATAACGCCGAGTTCCTGTAGCGTTCTTGACGAAGCACCCCTTATGATTGCCCATAATCTACTGAAACCGATAACCCAAACCGATTGCTCAAGCGGACTACTCAAGCGGATTACTCAAACCGTACATTCCCACAAATTGCTGAGAACAATCTGAGTGTGCTGTGGACATCCTGAAGTGCTAAGTGTGCTAAAAACATCCTGAAGTATAAGGCTGAAACCAGAGAGACATCCTGAAATATAAGGCTGAAACCCATCCGGATTGATCTGGCAAAGCTCCTCTCAAACCATGCCACACGCTTCAAGGTGCGACAATTAAGCTCTAACGGTGAAATATCTACCTGAATTTGGCCCGAGATCTGGTTCGATTACCTCTGGCTTAACCTTCCATCAAAAACCCGTATCGCAGAAATCTAGAAAATCCCGCATAATCTTAAGAGAACGCAACAGTCTGGTGTTTGCACAAGTGCGGCGATCGCCGCGATTAGCCCCTAACCAAGTTCAGGAGACGGTTCGCCTATGGCCATGATCGAAACCAAAACCGAACCCATGGTGCTCAACATGGGTCCCCATCACCCTTCGATGCACGGGGTGTTGCGGCTCATCGTTACTCTGGACGGGGAAGACGTGGTGGACTGTGAACCTGTGATTGGCTATCTGCATCGCGGCATGGAAAAAATTGCCGAAAGCCGCACGCCTGTGATGTACGTGCCCTACGTCAGCCGATGGGACTACGCAGCGGGCATGTTCAATGAAGCGGTTGTCGTCAATGCCATCGAAAAGCTGGCTGACGTGCCCGTGCCCAAGCGCGCCAGCTACATCCGCGTCATCATGCTGGAGCTAAACCGCATCGCCAACCACCTGCTGTGGCTTGGCCCCTTCCTAGCAGACGTGGGGGCCCAAACGCCCTTCTTCTATATTTTCCGCGAACGGGAAATGATCTATGACCTGTGGGAAGCTGCGACCGGCTACCGCATGGTGAACAACAACTACTGGCGAATTGGCGGCATTGCGGCTGACCTGCCCTACGGCTGGGTGGACAAGTGCGCCGACTTTTGCGACTACTTCCTGCCCAAGGTCGATGAATACGAAAAGCTGATTACCAATAACCCGATCTTCCGCCGCCGCGTCGAGGGTATTGGCACCATCACCCGCGAAGACGCGATCAACTGGGGGTTGTCTGGCCCAATGCTGCGGGCTTCGGGGGTCAAGTGGGATCTCCGCAAGGTCGATCACTACGAGTCCTACGACGACTTTGACTGGGAAATTCACTGGGAAACTGCGGGAGACTGTCTGGCGCGTTACCTGGTGCGGATTCGCGAAATGCGCGAGTCGGTCAAGATCATTCGCCAGGCCCTGGTAGGCTTGCCGGGTGGCCCCTACGAAAACCTGGAAGCCCAGCGGATGAATGCCGGCCCGAAGTCCGAATGGAACAGCTTTGACTATCAGTTCATCGGCAAAAAAGTTGCGCCGACGTTCAAGATTCCCAAGGGTGAAAACTACGTCCGCATTGAAAGCGGCAAAGGCGAAATCGGCATCTACGTGATCGGCGATGACAACGTGTTTCCCTGGCGCTTCAAGATCCGCGCCGCCGACTTCAACAATCTGCAAATCCTGCCTCACCTGCTGAAGGGCGTGAAGGTGGCAGACGTGGTGGCCATTTTGGGCAGCATCGACGTGATTATGGGTTCGGTTGACCGATAGCGGGCCGAACAGGACACATTGCACAACTTGCCATAGCACCACATGCTACGTGCCTGGTACGGTTTGCGCTTGGTTTCCGCCAGTTTTATTCATCTCTGCGGCTCGAGACAAGGGTTTCGAGCCGTTTTAATATGCTCTCGTGGTTCGTTTCTTTGCAGAGCAGTAAAGGACTTAACTAGAGGCTGGATGGAACCTGATCTAGGGCGATCGCGTCATAAGGGCTATCTTCACCTGATGCATCCCGGTTCAGCGTCGCTCAGCGTTTTCTTGGTCGATTTCTTAGTCGATTTCTTGGTCGGCGGTTCACCCGTTTGGGTCAATCTTGTCCAAATGGATTGACTTACACATTCCAACCAAGGATAAATAAGTATGTTTACATTTAGGTAAGTATGTTTACATTCCACGATCTGCTCAGATCTTTTTGGGCGGCGTGGCGGGTTTCACAGTTCCGGTGCGTAGAGTCTGGCGCAGGGTTCTGAGACTTTCCGAAATTCCAGCAGCAATGGCTGGATCACTAGAAACAACAGCCTCTTTGGAAGCGCGTTCGAGTTCGATTCACGTATCAGAAAGCTCGATGGAATTAGCAACAACACTGAGGGGGCATACCGTCCACAACGCGGTGCGTGAGGTCGGCATCAACCCCAACTACTGGTATCCCGTTTACTGGGCTGAAGATTTGCAGCCAGGCCAGGTGGCACAAGTGGTAGTCTGGCAGCAGGCGATCGCCCTCTACCGCACCCCCGATGGACAGGTCTACGCGATGGAGGATGCCTGCCCCCACAAAGGGGTAGAGCTACACAAGGGCAAAGTCAAGGGCGATCGCCTGGTGTGCCCTTATCACGGCTGGGAATTCAACTCAGACGGGCAATGTGCCCACATTCCCTATCTGCCGCCCAATCAGAAACTACCCTGCGCCCAAGCCCGCAGCTACCCAACGCGAGAGCGCTACGGCATTCTCTGGGTGTTTCCGGGTGACCCGTCCCTAGCGGAACAGGTCGCCATGCCCCATATGCCGGAATACGACGACCCTGCCTATTTTCAAATCCCCATTCCGGGACATTTCCACGCCCATTTCTCGATTTGCAACGAGAACACGATGGATGTGTTTCACGGCTATCTGCACGAAAACCTCCAGGGCTGGTATGACCCGAAATTGCTCAAGCTAAAGGAGTCGCCTAATTCCGTTCTAGCAGAGTATGAGGTGAACTATGACGGCTGGATGACCAAAGCACTGGGGCTGAGCGAAGACGGCGGCAAAACCACTCGCATCGTCTCGGTTCATTACCAATATCCGCACTACACCAGTTCGCTGGAGGGCGTGTCCTCGCTCTACCTCAATCGGTTGCCCGTGGGGCCCAAGGAAACTCGCTCCTTCTCGATCCTGTTCCTCAAGCTGCCCCTGCCGCAGTGGTTGGTGCGTCCCATCCGCAAGCCGCTGATGCTGTTTGTGCGGCGGTTTGTGTTTATGAAATTTCTCCTGCAAGATGTGGAGATGATGGAGAGCGAGCAGCGGGTTTTCACGTCAGATCCCAAGCGACGCTACGTGGAAATCAATCCAGCGATCATTGCGCTCCAGCGTGTCTTTTTGCGGCAGTATGAGCAGTTTCTGCAACAGTCTCAGGGATTCTCTGAGTCGTTTTCTGGAGCGATCGCCCCAGCAGATGTAGCAGCCAGTAGTGAAGGAGAAATGCCGCAGCCTGAGCCTGTTTTGGCAGACTCGGCA
The DNA here is from genome assembly GCF_032705245.1 of Thermoleptolyngbya oregonensis NK1-22. Classification (GTDB taxonomy): domain Bacteria; phylum Cyanobacteriota; class Cyanobacteriia; order Elainellales; family Elainellaceae; genus Thermoleptolyngbya; species Thermoleptolyngbya sichuanensis. Next base: position 2,230,182 of record NZ_CP053540.1, on the reverse strand, counting down.
AGGCGTTCGGTGGACACTTCCAATGGGAGGGGTGAACTGTAACAATCTCAAGACATAGATTAATCTCCTTCTGGCAGAGTAAAGGAAAACTCTTATTGTAATTATCAAAAAGCGCCGCCGGAGCAGCGCCAGAGGTCGAGAATTTACCCAGAAGCTCAACCAGGTTTCACGAGTGTCGATATAGCGCCAATGGACTTAGCAGCATGAACTTAGCAGCATGGATTCAGCAGCAATGAGTTAAGCCAAGTCTAATCATCCGAGGGGCTAGAGAAGATACGCTACTCAATTCAGTTAGGTGAGGGGAGTTTACTGTGCAAGTTATCAAGGAATACGTTCAGCGCTGGTATGAGAGCGGGCTAGACCCGGATGAATATATCTGCCATCGCAAACAGGGCAACCTGGTAGAAATTGAAGAGGCCGATACAGGCCGTCGCCGCATGGTGCTGACCTTCTGCACAAACGATGTGCTGGGTCTGGTGCAAAGCCCTGCGGTCAAGCAGGCAGCCATCGACGCGATTCTGCAATTTGGCACGTCGAATAGTTCAACCTCGGTGCTGAGCGGACGAATCGACCTGCACCGCCAGCTTGAAGATGAAATCTCTGCCTTTAAGCATCTGGGTCATACGCAACTGTTTTTGAATGCGTGGATGGCCATGCAAGCGCTGATGGATGCGTTTTGCCATCAGGCGATTCCGGTGCCAGGGTTCCAGAACACCCGCGAGACGCTGATCATGACCGATGTGCTGAATCACGGCTGCATCGTATCGGCGATCGCCAATGCGGGCACTCGGTCAGGCAAGCTGTTTGGCCACAGCCCTGCGGTGCGTGTGCGAGCCTATCGCCACTGCGACATGGAAGACTTTGCCCGCAAGCTGAAGCGCTATGCCAAGCCGGGCGATCGCATTTTGGTTGTCTCCGATGCGGTGTTCTCGATGGATGGCGACATCGCGCCCCTGCCCGACATGATTGATATTATGTCGAAGTATGAAGACACCACCCTGGTCATGGACGAAGCCCACGCCAGCGGGTCGATCGGCGCGACGGGTCGCGGCATCTACGAACACTTTGGAATTTTGCCGCAAGATGCGCTGGATAAGGGCGTAACGCCGCTGATTATGACCACCTTCTCGAAGTTTGGCGCGTCGGTGGGTGCCGCCATCAGCAGCCCCGTGGCAGAACTGAAGCCGCTGCTCAACGTGTCGCCCTCTTCGATTGGCACCTGCTCTCTGGCTCCCCCGCTGACGGCAGCCGCGCTGGAAGCCGTGCGCCAGGTGCGCCAGCATCCCGAACTGGTGCAACGTCTGCACGATAATACGCGCTATCTGCGGAATCGTCTGGCAGAGAATGATTTCCTGGCAATTGGTGAAACCAACGTGCTGCCCGTCCTGCTGCCGCCGGATCTGAATCCGAAGGACTTTGCGCGATCGCTCGTAGCCAATCACGGCATCTGGGTTTCGCCCATCTGGTACATTGCCAAGCCCCGACTGCGGATCACGGCCAACGCGCTGCACACCCGCGAGGAAATGGATCGCCTGGTGTCTGCAATGGTGGCGGTGCGCGAGGAAATGTCCTATAAGCCTGCGGCAACCATCAGCGCCTAGTTCAGCACATCGTTCAGGCGTTTTGAGGTTCTGGGCATTTTGAGAAAAGCAGGGAACTGGCGATCGCCCTTCTCTGAACGCTAAATCGAACCTACCTTGCATCGCTCAAGAAAGACGGCGGCAGAAAGTGTCGCCGTTTTTGTTTTAGGCAACCAAGGGGGCGATAGAACCAAGATTGAACCAAGATTGAACCAAAACGTTTGCGTCTAGCAGCGCGAAATAGGAGAATGGCGCAGAAGCAGTTGTCGATTTGCGGCTACTTGGGGCTGATTCGCCGCTGCAATCCATCAAGCGCTATGTTAGATACTCCCGTCGGCTGGTTGGTTTTGTTTTTAGTGGGCACAATGACGGGCACCCTGTCGGGGCTGCTGGGCATTGGCGGCGGGCTGATTATGGTGCCGATTCTCACGTTTTTTGGGCTGCCGCTGGTGCAAGCAACGGCGACGAGTCTGGTTGGTGTGCTGCTGAGTGCTTTGTCAGGGAGCTACCAAAACCTGCGGACGGGTGCGCTGAGCTGGCGCGTTTCTCTGCTGCTGGCGGTGTTTGGCATGGTGACGGCGCAGGTTGGGGCGTGGCTGGGCGATCGCCTTCCCGATGCCTCCCTGTCGCTTGCCTTCGCCGTGCTGCTGCTGGTCACGATCTACCTCATGGATCTCCGCCGCAAGCTCGCCCAAAAAGAGCGTCAACTGAAAATTCCAGCCCCTGAAACAGTTTCAGCACCCGTTTCGACCCCTGCCAATGCGCTCCCGCCCATCGCTGGAATCGGCCTCCTCGCCGGAATTCTCTCTGGCCTCTTTGGGGTGGGGGGTGGCGTGGTCATGGTGCCGCTGCAAACGCTGTTTCTGGGCGAAACAATCAAGTCTGCGGTGCGAACCAGCCTGGGGGCGATCGTACCAATTGCCATTTCAGGACTAGCGCAACATGCCTATAACGGCAACGTGCTGTGGATTGCGGGGGTTTGTCTGGGGCTGGGCGGCATTGTCGGCGCTCAGGTCGGCACGCGCCTTCTGCCCAAGCTGTCCGATCAAACTGTGAATCGGCTGTTCAAATCCTTCCTGATTGCCCTAGCAGTCTATATGACCATGCGGGGTGTAAAAGGGCTTGGGGGCTAGGGTGCAAAGGGTTGAGAAGAGCATAGAGCAAGTCTAAAATCGGGCGATCGCCCTCCATCCTCAAACCTCCATCCTCAACCCTCCATCCTTAACCCAATTGCCCTAGATAGCAAAACCTATCGCAAAACTTAGTGATATTTTTTAGTGATATTCTCGAGCTTTTTGCGCTATCCTGCGATCGCTCCAAATTCTCACATTTCCAAATTCTCACATTTTCCATCCCCTATCCTCCTCGACCTTGCTTGACTCGATCTGGCTAGATTGGTTCGCCGTCCTTGGCTATGTCTCCCTGGCGCTGCTGGTGTGCTGGCGCGTCTTGCAAACGCAGCCCAAGAAGTAGCCTAGACAATGCCTAGACAATGCCTAGACAGTGCCTAGACAGTGCCTAGACAGTGCCTAGACAGTGCCTAGAAAATATCGCTCTTCAGAAAAACGCTCCCAAAGGTCTTCATGGCAAAGAAACCAAAGCATGATCTGAAATGGGTGAAAGAAACCCTCAGCCTGCCCGAAAACCACAACTGGAAATCGCAAGATGGCTACAACATTTTCGTAGCTGGACGCGGTGCCGTGCGGTTCGACGTTCCCGAAGATTGGATCTTCGAGCCAGATGAAAAATCCTTCAAGTTTTTTGACGGCAAGCCGCCCAACGACAACTGCCGCCTGGAGGTGTCCTATAACCTGCTGCCAGAGGGCGACTGGACGCTGTTTCCGCTGGTCAGCGTGATGAAGGAACTAGTCGAAAAAGACGAACGCAACATTTTAGAAAAGGGCGAGATTATCAGCCTCAAACGACAAACCGCCCGGATCGTCTGGACAGAGTTCAAGTTTCTCGATTCGCAGGAAAATCGCGAAGCCTACTCGCGTACCTGCATCGGGTTGGGGTCAGGGGTGCAGTGCCTAATCACCTTCGACTATTGGGTAGACGATGCCGAGCGGCTCACGCCCGTTTGGGACGTGGTCATGAATACGCTGACGCTGGGGTTGTTTATCCGCGACCCCAGGCAGGGCTTTGCGTTTCCTGATTAACACTTCCTGATTAACACTTCCTGATTAACGCAATGTGCAACTTTGCCGATTCCCTTGTGTGAATCGTTGGGCGGCGGCGCTGCCCAGCGATTCACGCTCTTAGAAAAGCATTTGTGCAAGAGGTCTACTAAAGATCAGCTAAAGATCAGCATCTTCTCTCCGAATGCGATCGCACAGCACGTAAATCGCCTGCACCACGCGCTCGTACAGTGCCTCATCAGACCCTTCATGCTCAAACAACTGGCGCGTTTCTTCGACCCAAGCATCGGCCGTTTCGGTCGTCCATTCTTCCATCAGGTCTAGCTCCATCTCTTCCAGTTTCATCGCTTCTAGCTCCAGGTTTTGTAGCAGTACCGGGTCTTCGGGCATGTCGATTTCTGTTTCGGTCCATTGGTTGGAGTCAGCCCGTTCTGAATCAGCCGTCAAATTCCACAGCAAGTCCATCTGAGCAAAATCGGGCGGGTATTGGGGTCGTCGTGCCATGTCGCCTCACCAAATTTAGTACAAATATACTAAATCGGATTGGAGTAAAACGCTAGCCCTGGTGACGGATTTTTAGCTTGATTTAACGACTTGTAGGACTTATCAGTTGGACAATTTCTCGCGGGCTGCGCCCGCGAGAAATTGTCCAAAACCCAAAGAGCTTATCGCAAGTGCCTAAGTCCTGGACTTGATTGAACGACTTGATTGACAGGCAATCCAAAATCGCAAATCCAAAATCGAGAATTAATATAGTCTCTGGCCTCAATCCATCTTGCAAAGCGCCAAAATTTAGCCCTGAGACAGAGCATTGAGAACAGTTCTGGGCGATCGCCCGTGCTACAGTCTAAGCATCACAAGCGCTGACGATGCGCGGTTTGAAGCCCTTGGGTTTGGGAGCTTTTGGTCAACCATGCCGTTTCCCCGTTCTAGTGGTATTTTGCTGCACCCCACGTCGTTTCCCAGCCGCTATGGAATTGGGGATTTGGGAGACAGCGCCTATCGGTTTGTCGAGTTCTTGCAGCGCAGCGGGCAGCAGTTTTGGCAGGTGTTGCCGCTGGGGCCGACGGGGCATGGCAACTCGCCCTATATGTGCTTTTCGTCGATGGCGGGCAATCCGCTGCTGATCAGCCCCGATCGCCTCTATCACGAGGGCTGGCTGACGGATGAAGACCTGGCAAATTTGCCCGATTTTCCCGCCGAGCGAGTCGAGTATGACCGGGTGATTGAGACCAAGATGCCGCTGTTGCTGAAGGCAGCCCAGCGCTTCAAGGAACACGCCACGGTGGAGCAGCGCATGGAGTTCGATGCGTTTTGCGCCAGCCGCGCCTTCTGGCTGAATGACTATGCGCTGTTCATTGCGCTGAAGCAGGCCCAGGGCGGCGTGAGCTGGCACCAGTGGGATGAGGCGATCGCCAGTCGAGACTCAGAAGCCCTGGCCGAGTGGCGGCTCAAGCTCAGCGAAGAAATCTTTCAGCACAAGTATTTGCAGTTCGAGTTTTTCCGCCAGTGGTCTACGCTGCGCGACTACGCCAACGACTTGGGCATCCGCATCATTGGCGACATCCCCATCTACGTGGCACACGATAGCGTGGACGTGTGGGCATTTCCCGAATTCTTCCATCTCGACCCAGAAACGGGTGAACCCGCGCTGATGGCCGGCGTGCCGCCCGATTATTTCAGTGAAACAGGGCAACTCTGGGGCAACCCGATTTATCACTGGGAAGCGCTAGAAAAAGCAGGCTTTGGCTGGTGGCTCCAGCGGTTTCGCGCCACGCTGGACTATGTAGATATCGTCCGCATCGACCATTTTCGGGGCTTTTGCGCCTACTGGGCCGTGCCCCAGGGCGAAGAAACTGCGATGAATGGGGAATGGATTGATGCACCGGGCACCGCATTCTTTGAAACCCTGGAAACGGAACTGGGGCATTTGCCGATTTTGGCAGAAGACCTGGGCGTGATTACGCCGGATGTGGAAGAACTGCGCGATCGCTTCGAGTTTCCCGGCATGAAAATCCTGCAATTTGCCTTTGGCGGCGGCGCAGATAATCCGTTTCTGCCGTTCAATTTTGAGCGCAACTGCGTCGTTTACACAGGCACTCATGACAACGACACCACCCAGGGCTGGTTCAGCGAACTGCCCGAATACGAGCGCGATCGCCTGATTCGCTACCTGGGCTGCACGTCCGAAGCGGGTATCCACTGGGATCTAATTCGGCTGGGCATGGCCTCGGTGGCCAACCAGGCCATTTTCCCGCTGCAAGACCTGCTAGGATTGGGCACCGAGTCCCGCATGAACTATCCCGGCAAGCCCGATGGCAACTGGGGCTGGCGATATGGGGCCGAAGTTTTAACGGAGGAACTGGGCGATCGCCTCCTGGCACTCGTGGAACTCTACGGCCGCGCTCCCAAGCCTCCCTCCAAGCAGGAACGAGAACCCCTGCACGACATCGAGCCTGGCCATCACGACCATCACTAGCTATAGGACTTACGCAGTTGGACGACTTCTTGCGGCGCAGCCCGCAAGAAGATGAGAGCGACTTGGAACGTAGAACCCTCAGTTGGTCTGAGCATTCGCAGAGGCTTGAGGGCTGTCCTGCCCTGGAGGCGGCGGAAAGACGACAGACTGCACGGCTCCAGGCTGACCGATGGGCTTTGCTTCCTGCTCGTTGTAGGACACCAGCACGCCACCTGCGTTGCCAGCGCGAATCCGAACTTCGCGGTCGGCTGCCCAACTGCGCTGCGTGCCTGCCTGCATCATGCCTTCAAAATCGGTACGTCCGTCCACCGTCACCCGCAGCCAGGATTGTTCCCGCAGCGTGATTTCTACACGCACGGGCTTGGCAGGTACAGCAGGCGACGGGCTGGGAGAGGGACTGGTGGCGATCGCCTGTGTGGTGGGCGATTGTCCAGGCTGGGCGGCAGGGCTGGCGGCAGTCGGCGAGGGCGAGGCGATGAGCGAGGGGACAGGAGAGGGCTGGTTCGCCGTAATTGGCGTGGTAGAACGGCTCCAGACGTAAGACAGGCCGGCGATCGCCGCTGCAATCAGCCCTACATAGGCAAAGTACAAATGCAGCGGGCGCAGTTGTGCCTCCGGGGTTTCTTGCCAGGAGGGTTGAATTTCAGCGTTTTGCGGCTCCAGAGGAAACTCGTTTGCCAGGGCGTGCCCGTCTAGCCCCAGCGCGTCTGCATAGCGGCGCAAAAAGCCCCGAATGTAGACCCCTTCGGGAAGCTCTTTGAAATTTCCAGACTCGATCGCCCGAATCACTCGCGGCTGAATCATCGTCCGGGCAGAAACCTGGTCGATCGAGAGCATCTGCTGCTCCCGAAGCTGGTGCAGTTCATAGCCCAACTCTTCTAGCTTCAGGATTTGCTCTTGCTCTAGTGGAGAAAGACCCTTACTCATAGCATCCAGCACCTTACGCTCCTCACTGTGACGTGACCTGTTGAGACGACATGACTTGGTGAGACATGATTCTGATGATTCGGTCGGCCGCGCAAGCTCGGCATCATCCTCAAAAAGCCAGACTCCAAACCCTCAAAAGAGGGCGACACGGATAAGAGCATATTACTTCAAAATCCTACGGGTCTGAAGGGGGTTTGGCGAAGTTACCAGCCTGCGCTCGGAGAAAATCCAGTTCCTTTGAGGTCAGGTTTCGATAGCGTCCGGGAGGCAAATCTCCCAGCGAAATCGGCCCGATCGCCACTCGATGGAGCGACATTACGGGATGCCCCAACTGCTCAGCGACGCGGCGGATCTGTCGATTTCGCCCTTCATACAAGACGATTTTCAGCAGGGTTTTGTTCGGTCGAGCATCGAGGGGCGTGACTTCGGCGGGCAGGGTTGGGCGATCGTCTAGCAGCACGCCGCCTTGCCACTGCCGCAGAGTCTCCGCGCTGGGGCGGCCAGCAACCCACACTTCGTACACCTTGGGAATGTGGTGAGACGGATGGGTGAGGGGAAAGGTCAGGGAACCGTCATTGGTCAGCAGCAGCGCCCCGGTGGAGTTGGTATCCAGGCGGCCAACCGGATGTAGCCCACTGCTCTGGCGCAGGTGCGCTGGCAACAGGTCTAGCACGGTGCGCCGTTGCTGTGGATCGTGGCAGGTGGAGACCACCCCGGTCGGCTTGTGCAGCAGCAGGTAGAGCAAGTCTGGACGCGCCTGGGCATTTAGCAGGTTGCCGTCTACTTCGAGGCGATCGCCCGCCAAATCCGCCACCTGCCCCAGCGTCGCCACCTGCCCATTCAGCCGCACCCGCCCCGCTCGGATCATCTGCTCTGCCTGACGGCGCGAAGCAATGCCATATTGAGACAAAATTTTCTGAATTCGCTCAGCCATATCGACATATCGACTTAGATTGATTCTCGATTTTGGATTTGCGATTTTGATTTGCGATTTTGGGCCGGTCGAGCATCCGCGAGGCTTCCAGCAATCCCATTCGTAGCGCCCTACAGGAAACCTGACACCCGCCGTGCCTATCTGGTCGCATCCCCCCATCCCCCCATTGCCTAGCGCCCGCAGCCCTCACGATCGCCGAATATTCAAGCAGCACCAGTCCTGCCTGCGCCAGAGCGTAGCCACAATCCAGCCATTGGCTTCGAGCGAGTCGGCGATGGGCTTCACCTGATCCAGCAAGATGCCGCTGAGAACGCCCCAAGTGCTGGGTTTGGCGATCGCCCCAAAGCCGGGGATCAAGTCAAGAATCACCTCTGCCAGGATATTGCACACAAACCCATCGACGGGCGCAGGCAGCATTTGAGTGAGGTGATCCAGGCTGCCCAGTTCGACGATCAGACGCTCTGGCGCAATGCCGTTTAGCTCTCGGCTGGCATTGGTGGAGTCAATCGTCAACGGGTCCGTATCCACCGCGTAGGCTTGCTTTGCCCCCAGCAGCAGCGCCGCGATAGAAAGAATGCCAGAACCGCAGCCAATATCGGCAATGGTGATATCCGATGGCCCCTCAATCCGCATTTCCAGCGCCTCCAGACAAAGCTGCGTTGTGGCGTGGGCCCCTGTGCCAAAAGCAACCCCGGGGTCGAGTTGCAGCACAATGCGATCGCCCTCTGCGGGAACAGGCAGCCAGGCAGGGTTAATCAAGAGGCGATCGCCCACTTCCTGCGGATGCCAATACTGCTTCCAGCTACTCGACCAGTCCTCTTCGTCAATCATCTGCCACTGCACTCCGGGCACCGCCACCCCCGCGCATAGGGCATCCTGCTTGAGCCGCAGCGCCAGCGCCGACAGATCCAGCAGCTCAGCTTGAGTCTGTGGCAAGTAGCCGCGCACCAGCACGCCAAACTCCTTGCGTTCACTCGCCGTGCCTTTGCAGCCAAACTCCTCCAGCCGCCAAGACACCAGGTCTTCTGCCGCCGGATCGCACAACGCTTGTATTTCCCACCAGGTGGACATAAGAGGTTGGGGTGTGTTGTTAAAGCTGGCAGGAATGACGCACGTTACGCACTTCAGAACCTCAAGGACTCCAGTCCAGTACACACATCTCGGTTTTTTGCGTCAGGCTCTGAAAGATCCCCCTAAATCCCCCTTACTAAGGGGGACTTTCGATCCAGTTTTCCCTATTTCGGGTCACTCTGGGTTCAGTTCCCCCCTTGTCTAAGGGGGGTTAGGGGGGATCAAAGCATCGCCAATAAGCAGACTTCCGATCCAGTTCTCCCTGCTTCAGGCCACTCTGGGTTCAGTTCCCCCCTTGTCTAAGGGGGATTAAGGGGGGATCAAAGCATCGCCAATAGCTGAACGGTCGCCTTTTATGCAACGCGCCCAAACCAATCAACGCTGCAAACCAGCGCTAAGAGGTGGGCAGCGTCACCGTATAGGCATCGCGGATGCCGGGAACCTGGGTGATTTCGTTGAGAATGCCGTCTGGCAGGGGATCGTCCAGGCTCAGCACCATCACCGCGTCGCCCCGCACAATCTTGCGGCCGACCTGCATACTGGCAATGTTGACATTCAAGCTGCCCAGCAGGGAACCCAGTTTACCAATGATCCCCGGCATGTCGCGGTGCAGGGTGAACAGCATGTGGCGGCTGGGCGGCACGTTAATGGGGAAGTCGTCGATATTGGTGATGCGGATTTCGTTGTCGCCCAAGAGCGCACCCGTGACGGTGTGTTCGCCGTTGGGGCCGCTGGCCGACAGGCGCAGAGACCCCGTGTAGTCAATCACCGCCGCGTCGCGGGTTTCCACCACACGAATGCCTCGCTCCTTGGCTTCGATGCTGGCGTTGACGTAGTTAACCCGCTCTTGCAAGGCAGTAGACAGCAGACCCTTCAGCGCCGCCACCACGACGGGCTGGCTCTCGTTGCTAGCAAGTTCGCCCTGGAGCCGCACATTCAGCGACTCGACGCGCCCACCCGTGAGCTGGCTAATCAGGTTGCCCAAAATTTCTGCCAATTGCAGGTAGGGGCGCAGTTTTTCCAGCAGGTCGGGCCGCAGACCAGGAATATTGACCGCCGAGCGGGCAGGCAGCCCCAGCAGCACATCGCGGATCTGCTCGGCTACATCGATCGCCACGTTGACCTGAGCTTCTTCGGTGGATGCGCCGAGGTGGGGCGTGAGGATGACTTCTTTGCCCAGGGCCCGCAGGGGGGACTCACCCAACGGCTCTGATTCGTATACATCCAGGGCGGCTCCGGCGATTTTGCCTTCCTTGAGGGCGATCGCCAGGGCTTCTTCGTCAATGATCCCACCCCGCGCACAGTTGATAATACGAGCCGTGGGCTTCATCTTGGCCAGCGACTCAGCATTGATCATGTGCTGCGTTTCTGGCGTTTTGGGCAGGTGCAGCGTAATATAGTCCGATTCGCGCAGCAGCAGATCCAGATCCACCAAGTGGCAGCCCATCTGCTCGGCGCGTTCGCTAGAGAGGAAGGGGTCGTAGGCAAGCAGGCGCATCTCCATTGCCCGCGCCACTTTCGCCACATGGGAGCCGATCTTGCCCAGCCCAACGATCCCCAGCGTTTTTTTGTAGACCTCGACCCCTGTGAAGCTCTTGCGATCCCACTCGCCCGCCTTCACCGATTGATTGGCAGCGGGGATATGACGCGACAGGGACAGCATCATCGCTAGGGCGTGTTCTGCTGCGGCAATGGTGTTGCCTTCGGGCGAGTTGACCACGAGGATGCCGCGACGGGTCGCCGCAGGCACATCGACATTATCCACACCCACGCCCGCACGGCCAATGATTTTGAGCTGAGTGCCTGCTTCGATGATTTCCTGAGTAACGCGCGTGCCGGAACGAATCATCAGCGCGTCGTAGTCGGGAATGATCTGTACCAGTTGGTCAGGAGACAGCCCGGTTTTCACATCGACCTGAGCAACCTGCGAGAGGATGTCAATTCCGATTTGGTCAATTGGGTCGGAAACAAGAACCTTAGACATGATGATGGGCTGACAGGTTGAGAGAACAGTTTAGACAGTTGGTTAGACAGTTAGACAGTTTGAAAGACGAGTCAAAAGCAAACGCGAAACCGAAACCCGCACTAAGGTTATGAAGCGCTGAGGTGGGGAGGCAACCGAATGAGGCGTTCAGACGAAGCCCGGGCGCAGTTTAGACGCAGGTTCACGCTCCTCAACGGGCGAGTTGCTCTGATATTGAATGAACCCGTCATGGGCGATCGCCCCAAGAACCCCAGAATCTTTGGACGGGAAAAAGCCGGGCCGGTTCGCAGTGCGCCGGAGCAGAACAGAGTTTTCCACAGACCGAAGGTCATTTTACTGCAAAGCGGTATACCAATCGGGTTTACACCCGAAAGTTTTTGGGTTTGCCCGCTGGGGCTAGGTTCCAGTAACAGATTCCAATCACGGATTTCAATGACGGCCCTTAGAGTACGGCTATCCACACTCGCGGAGAAATTGCAATGTTTTGAAACATTTTGTTATATTTATTTACAGATTGAAACAAGCCAAGACAGGAGGCTGTTATGACGCTTCTCATTGCACTGTTTGTAATCGCCTGGGTCGCCGCTTCAGTCATTGGAACTCAGGCCTACTTCCGGGGCGAACAGTCCAAGCCAATTCACGAGCGCAACTGGAATTCTGAGTCCTTCGAGCAGCTTGCCGCCTCCATCACTGCGACGGAAGTGGACTACAGCACGCGAGTTCCCGGTTACCTGGGGATCAGAGGTTAGATAAGGGTTGGGGAGGCTGATCGGGCTTGCCCGCTGGTTGCAGTGTCTCTCCTCACTGTGCCACCAAAGTCGAATAGGGCGATCGCCCTCTGACACGCCTACCCACGCTTCTGAGTTTCGTTGCAACGCGCGATTTGAGCCAGATTACCTGCGCCCTCCTGTTGGGGGGCTTTTTTGTGCCCAATCCTGCGTTAGGAGTGACGCAGTTGGACGATTTCTACCCCAGACCCCTGAACCCCAGTCTCTAAAGCGTTATGAACATCAAAGCGTCATGAACATTCGCCGATCGAGTGTCCGGGGATCATGACTTTCCATGAAGTGCGTCAGGTCTTCGTCGCTTTCGAGCCGCCCATCGACCAGGCTGACAATGCGATCGGCAATGTCGAGGATGCGGTTGTCGTGGGTCACCATCAAAATCGTGCAGTTTTGTTCCTTGGCCAACCGCTGCATCAGTTCTACAACTTCTCGCCCGCTTTTTTTGTCGAGGGCGGCGGTGGGTTCGTCTGCCAGGATCAGGGTTGGCTGGTTGACTAGGGCACGGGCGATCGCCACGCGCTGTTTTTGCCCGCCAGAAAGGGCGCGGGGCTTGTAATCGACCCGTTCCCCCAATCCCAGTTGGGTTAGCATGGCAACGGATTGCTCTCGCTTGGTGCGCCAGTTGGGCATGAGTTCCACGGCCATTTCCACGTTTTGGGACGCAGTGAGCGAGTCAAACAGGTTGTGGGCCTGAAAGATAAAGCCGATGTTGCGCCGCACCTCCACAAGCTGCCCCCGGCCCATGCCCACCAGCTCGCGCCCCAGCACCCTGAGGCTGCCGTCTTGCACGGTTCGCAGTGCGCCAATCAGCGTCAGCAGCGTGGTTTTGCCGGAGCCGGATGGGCCGGTCATGATGACGATTTGCCCCGGCAGCAGGTCGAGGTTGATATTGTAAAGCACCTGCTTCTGGAGTTCGCCCTGACCAAAGAAATAATTGAGGTTGCGAATCTGAACCGTGGCGCTTGGCGAGGGTGCCACGACTGCTGTCGCGCCAGCGGCAGGGTTGGGTTCAGCCGTGGGGCGATCGCCCGCCAGATTTTCCATCATGCAGCAAAGTCCGCAATTCACTAGAAGCAGCCCATTGGGTTATCCCCAGGTTGCTTCCCATTATCGCTACTGCAACGTTGTTTTGGAGACAATGCGGGTCTTTTTGCGATCGCTCTCCGACAGTTCCTCGCCCTCTTGGAGGCGGGTGGCGTTTTCTTGCAGCACGGTGGCAGCCGTCTGGTCGCCCATTTGCAGCGCAGTCTTGGCAGCAGATTGCAGCATGGTAGCCGCCCCAGCGCGATCGCCCTGTTGCAGCTTTTGCTCGGCAATTTGGGTTTGGCGATATTTGCCCAGCGCCAGCACATGCTGCTGCACCTGCGGGTCGGGCGCTGGCTGGAACGTGGTCACGACGTTCGCTTCAACAATCACCGGGTCACTCAGCACGCTCTCCAAATTCTGCGCCGGGTCGTCATAGCGCACCTGCACCTGCACCAGCGGATGCCGACCTACCGGAAGCTGAGAGGCATAGAGATTTGCTAACACCACCCGCGGCGAGTCCACCATCAAGTCGCCCAGGCGCACCGACACCTGCCCCGCCTCCTGAATCGGCTGTAATTCCACCGTTTCGGGCACGACTTGCGCCACAGGCTTGAGTTCCGCCAGCCGCACACCGGGCATCATTCTCAGCAGCAGATAGGCATTCGTCAGCCCGACAGACTGCACCCGGCTAAACAAGCGCGTAAACTCCAGCAGTGCATCTTCCGGCGTTTGGATATAGGTCAACGCACCGCCGCCTGCATCGGCAATCTGTTCCAAAATGTCCTGGTTCCAGTGGTCGCCAAAGCCCAGCGTATTCAGCGTCAGGTTATATTCCGCCGCCAGATGGGCCAGCTTCAGGCAGCGATCGTTGTCGCCATGCTCGTTTTCGCCATCCGTCAGCAAAAATGCTTGGGAAATCGTGTCTTTTTTTGCCTTGGCCAGTTCTTCAATGCCCAACCGCATCCCTTCGTCGATGCAGGTGCCGCCGCTGGTTTTAAGTTTGCTAATTTCGCTCTTGATACCCACTGGGTTTTCGATCACCTGGTTGGGCACCAGCACTTTGGCCTTGTGGTCAAACACCACCACCGAGAGGCGATCGCCCGGCGACAGGCTATCCACGATCTTCAGCGCCGCCTGCTTGACGGTTTCCATCGGGCGACCGTTCATCGAGCCGCTGTGATCCAAAATCAGGCACAGGTTGAGGGGTGCCGTGCGACCTGCTGAAGCGGCGATCGCCGACATCGAAATTGCCAACTGCCGCTGACTGCTCACCTGCGCCACATCCAAATTGGCATCACTCAGCGACGCTTGCAGACCCACTTTCATAGCCCCAGGCTCCAGTCTAAAGAGAATAAAGAGAATGTAGAGAATATGTTGAAAACAGGCGGCATTTCCTGACGGAGTGAAGTCCACACTGCCCGAACCAAGCGAAGGGATCGGAACCTCCCCAAAACCTCACTCACTTCAAAAACGCTATATTTCGATTTTCTGCCTCTTCAATACTCCAAGGCCCCAGTTCCCAATTCCGCAAACTGCCCCAATCTTCTCACGCTTTTCCCAAATCCCTGATGGGCCAGTCTTCTCGACCGCTACGATGCCCCTCACGCTACTATGTTAAAAGCGGCGTTCGTAGAAACAACGCAGTTCATACGCTAATTCAGGCGTAAGTCCTCCCGCAAGTTCACACGCCAACTGTTTCGGCAAGCGTCCAGGCGAGTTTGATCCTATGAGTTCATCGATTAAGGCCGTTCAGTCCAATTATTACTACGGGGATGCTGCCTATCGCACGCCCCCGCCCGATCTGCCCTCGCTGCTGCTCAAAGAGCGCATCATTTACCTGGGGCTGCCGCTGGTTTCGTCAGACGACCTCAAGCGCCAGTTAGGGGTCGATGTGACCAAGCTAATCATCGCGCAACTCCTCTACCTCCAGTTCGACGATCCCGAAAAGCCCATTTACTTTTACATCAACTCCACAGGCACCTCTTGGTATACCAACGATGCAATCGGCTACGAAACCGAAGCCTTTGCCATCTGCGACACCATTTCCTACGTCAAACCCCCCGTCCACACCATCTGCATTGGTCAGGCAATGGGCACGGCTGCCATGATTCTCTCAGCAGGCACGAAGGGCTTCCGCGCCAGCCTGCCCCACGCCACCATCGTGCTAAACCAGCCGCGCACGGGCATGGGCCAGGCGCAAGCCACCGACATCCAGATCCGCGCCCGCGAAGTGCTAATCAACAAGCAGGCCACTCTGGAAATTCTTTCCCGCAACACGGGTCAGCCCGTCGAGAAAATTGCCAAGGACACCGATCGCATCTTCTACCTGAATCCTTACGAAGCGAAGGAATACGGGCTGATCGATCGCGTCCTCGAAAGCGCCAAGGAATTGCCAAAGCAAATTCCCGCACTGACCTAGCTGCATTCGCTAGCCGCATTCGCTAACTGCATTAGCAAGATGATCAGGCGATGCGGTGAGGATGGGAATTGCTGATATTCCAGGACTTCCCTGCTTCCATTGCGCTGTCTGTCATCCCCGCCCCCCTCCCACTCACAGTCTTTCCCATGTCTGTAGATCCCGTCCTCCGAGTTCCCTACAACATTCCCGGTAGTCCCTACTGGCAGTGGATCAACATCTACACCCGCATGAGCCAGGAGCGGATTATTTTTCTCAACCAGCCCATTACCGACGGGTTTGCCAATTCCATCATCTCAGCACTGCTGTATCTAGACTCGCAGGATCAGAGCAAACCGATTTACTTTTATATCAACTCGCTGGGCGATCCGCTGATGGCGGGCATGGGGTCGATGGCGATTGGCATGATGTCGATCAATGCTGGACTCGCCATCTACGACACGATGCAGCACATCAAGTCGCCAATTCTGACGATTTGTATGGGCCAGTGTTTTGGAATGGCGACGGTGCTGCTGTCGGCGGGCACGAAGGGCAAACGAGCCAGCCTGCCGCACACCATGATTGCTCTGGCCCATCCCCAGAGTGGCTCTCGCGGTCAGGCAACCGACATCGAGATTAATGCAAAAGAGGTGTTGAGCAAGCAGCGCACGATTATAGAGCTACTCTCGGAAACCACCGGACAGCCTGCTGAGCGCATCCATCAAGATATGGATCGGATGTTTTATCTCACGCCGACTCAGGCAAAAGAGTATGGGCTGATTGACCTGGTACTCGAAAGCCCGAAGCTGGCGGGAGCAGGCGTTGGGCGCTAGGGGATTCATGCGGCTCTCTACCGAATCCTTCCCCAGCTCCAACACATCCCTCCTGCAAATTCCCATTACATACCCTTTCACCCCTTCAAAGACCTATGCCGATTGGAATTCCTAGCGTCCCCTATCGCCTCCCTGGCAGTTCCTTTGAGCAGTGGATCAGCATCTACGAGCGGCTGTTTCGGGAGCGGATTATTTTTCTAGCAGAAGAGGTAGACGACGGCATTGCGAATGCAATTGTCGCCTATATGCTTTATCTCGATTCGGACGACAACACGAAGCCAATTTATCTGTATATCAATTCACCAGGCGGCTCGGTGACAGCAGGCATGGCGATTTACGACACCATGCAGCACATCAAGTCGGAAGTGGTGACGATCTGCGTGGGGCTGGCGGCCTCGATGGGCGCGTTTTTGCTGACGGCGGGCGCAAAAGGCAAGCGACTGGCGCTGCCCCATGCGCGGATCATGATTCACCAGCCCTTAGGCGGAACGGGTCGTCGTCAGGCCACCGATATTGAAATCGAGGCGCGGCAGATCTTGCGGGTGCGCCAGGAACTCAATGAGATGATGGCGCTGCACACGGGCAAGACGGTGGAGCAGATTGAGAAAGACACCGATCGCGACTACTTTATGTCAGCGCAGGAGGCGGTGGAATACGGCTTGATTGACCGAGTGATTACGGATGCGAACACCCAAAGTTGAGATTTCAATCATTCTTTCAATCATTCAAATTGAAATTTCTAGGAGCGAACGATTACACTTGGAACGCTAAGTGTGAAACGCCTAGTGTGAAACGCCCAGTGTGAAACCCTGAGTGTGGAACCCTGAGTGTGAAACGCTTAGCGTGGAACGCTGAGTGTGGAACGCTAACGTGGAACACTTGAGGCGATCGCCCGGTTGATGAGCCTTGTTGATGAACCTTACTGAGTGCTATCGGATTTTGGGACTGAGAAGCAGCGCCACCTACGAGGAGATCAAATCTTCCTATCGGCGGCTGGCGCGGCGATATCATCCCGACTTAAATCCGGGCAGCGCTCAGCAGGCGGAGCAGTTTATCCAGGTGAATGCGGCCTATCGGCGGCTGATAGAGTTGGTGCAGCCAGCGGGCATGGGCGATCGCCCTCCGCCTTCCCCTGCCCCGCCGCGACCCGCACCAAGCGCAGCCGATGCGTCCCCATCCCCAGCCTCGCCAAAAGCCACATCGCCCTCCTCCGCCCAAAAAGCCCAAACCCAGCGGAGTCCCACCGCACAGTCCGGCTCTGGCATTCGCAAGCGCCCGCCGATTCAGCGCAACCCGGATGCCTCGCCGACGGATCATCAGCTCAAAGAGCATGTCTATAGCCGCCTCCAGCAGTTGTTGCGGCAGCAGCGCTATCCCCGCGCCGTCGCGCTGGTTGAAGGGCTGGCCCAGCGGTTGCCCAACGACCTAGAGGTGCGTCAATGGCTGGCGATCGCCTATCAGCGCTGGGGTCGCCACCTGGTTGACCTGAAGCAGCCCGAAAAAGCCCGCACCTATCTCAACAAGGCCCTCCGCACCGACCCGCGCAATCGCGCCCTCTGGTTTGAGGTCGATCGCGACCTGCGCCGACTGGACGGCATCGAGATTTTGTAATGTTTGTGCCCTAATATCCGTCCCGTCTGCTCTCTTAATCTGCCCCCTTAAAGGGCGCTATAGAAATAGAGCCACAGAAGACACTGCTAGACTCCCTACGCACTCCTGGCCTGGCTGTCCAAAATCGCTAATCCAAAATCGCCAATCCAAAATCCAAAATTGATCAAAACTTACGCACTTGCGATAAACTTTCTAAATTTTGGACAATTTCTCGCGGGCTGCGCCCGCGAGAAATTGTCCAACTGCGTAAGTCCCAATTGACTAAGGCGTTGCCTTAAGCACCGTGCGCTCGGCAGGGTCGAGGGTGAATTCTAGCGGAATGCGGTCTTCGTAGGCTTTGACGACCTGGCGATAGACCTCGTAGCGCGTGGGCAGCGTGCGGTTGTCCTCGCCGGGACGACGGAACGTGATGGTGTAGTTAACGGTTTTGTTGAGTCGCGGTGTGCCAGGTCGCTCTTGGCGCTGCTGGCGGGCTTCAATGTCATCAATCGTCGGCTTGGGCGGCAGGGCGGGCCACCAGAGTCCCTTGTCGTCGGGGCCGGTGACTGCGCCCTCTGGTTTCTGACCGTTGCGATTTTCTAGCGAGGTGGAGGCAAATTCTTCGATTCGGGGCGGCCGTTCGCCCGGTCGGTTCGCGCCTTCGTATTCCACCAGCCAGGTGTAGGTCGTCGTGGCGGTGGCCTGATACTGAGTGGAAATGGGCGTTTCGCAGCCGCTAATTGCCAGAATGGGCAGGCTGGCCAGCAGGAGCGCCACACGCTGCCAAGGGCGGCTTGCAGAACGGTTGTGCGGGAAGGGCGATCGCAGAGATTGAGTCATGGCGCGTTCTATCCAGGAATCCATACAAGCTATACAAGCACAAGCGATCCAAGCGGTTGCTATCGCTTTCGATATTTTAATTTTGTTCGCTCCCAACAGCAGGAAAATCCCAGCCCTAGACACTTTTCGCAAAGTCACAGCCGCAGATCTAATCAATTTTTTTAGCACTAGGATGTCTCAGCGCCAAAATTTCTCAGCCCCCAGTTGCCAAAAATCCAAAGGTTTTGGAAAGGGCGATCGCCCTGCTTCAAACTGCTAGAAAAAGTGCCATCCAAGTACGCCAGGTCAAGCTGAATGAAAGTTGATCCGCCCTGGAAAAATGGCGCTATAGTCAATAGGCGAAAACGCTCTCAAACAACTTTCTGCCTCATTTTTTGACCATCAATCAATGGGCTTTTAATCAGCATCTACCCGGCTGCTCAGGTCAGCACTTTGTTAATCAGCGTTAATCAGCACTTTGTTAAGGCGTTACGGCCCGTTTTCACGCACCCCGTTTTCACGCACCCCAAGGATGTTTGAATGGCAACACCGATTACAGGCGATTCTCAAAACAACCGTTTAGAAGGCACTTCTGGTAACGACATCATTTTTGGCGGTGCTGGGAACGATACGCTGTTGGGCTTAGGCGGCGATGATCGGCTGTTTGGCGAAGCAGGAGACGATCGCCTAGACGGTGGAATTGGCAGTGACTTTTTGAGCGGCGGCGAGGGAAATGACCAGCTCGATGGCGGTGCCGGTGACGATACGCTCGATGGCGGCGCAGGCAGCGACACGCTCACCGGGGGAGCCGGGAACAACACTTACGTCATTGACGCACCGGGCGATCGCATCGTTCAAAGCAACAACCAAACCACCACAACCGTCCGCTCTTTCATTACCTTTAACCTTGGTTCTCTGGGGCTGTCGGCGGGTTTTCAAAACCTCGTGTTGTTGGGCAATGCCGACATCAACGGCACAGGCAACAACGGGGATAACGTCCTGGTGGGCAATCGCGGCAGCAACGTGCTGCGCGGGTTGGCAGGAGACGACCGCATCTCTGGTGGGCCCGGCGGGAACGACCTGCTGGATGGGGGTGCGGGCAACGATATCCTGGTGGGCAACGCAGGCAACAACACCTTTGTAATCGACAGTCCGGGCGATCGCATTTTGGGCGCAGGACGCGGCATTGATACGGTCGAGTCTTCGGTGGACTATTTCCTGGTGCGGGGACTGGAGAACTGCAATCTGCGGGGCGAGGCGCGGCTCTGCGTGGGCAATCGGCTCAACAACGCGCTGACGGGCAACCGCAACGACAATACCCTCGTCGGCGGCGCGGGCGCGGATCGGCTGCTGGGCAACGACGGCAACGACACCCTCAACGGCGGCCAGGGCGACGACGACCTCACAGGCGGTCGCGGCAACGACACGCTGACCGGAGGCGAGGGGCGCGATTTGTTCTACTACCGGAGCGATCGCAGCTTTAGAACCAGCGACTTTGGGCGCGACACCATTACCGATTTCCGAGGCACAGACAACATCGTCCTATCGCGGCGCACCTTCGGACTCCGCAGCAGTCGAGGCTTTGGGTTTAGCCAAGACAGCGAATTTGCCGTCGTAGCCAACAATCGCCTGGCCGCCAGCAGCAGCGCCCGCATTGTCTACAGCACCGGGTCGCGCACGCTGTTTCTCAACACCAACGGCAGCAGCAGCGGCTTTGGCTCCTCTGGCAGCAGCGGCGCATTCATCACATTCAGCAGCCCCACCAACCTCAGCGCCCTCAGCTTCTTGATTGTTTAGACCTGCCGAGTAAACCCTCCTAGTCTGCTATCTACCCTCCGGCTGACAACCTCTGCCTAGAGATTGGGGTTATCATAGAAGGCATTGTTGATATTTCTTAACACTGGATGGTTGAGTCCTCCGCTGGCTTGGGGCAGACCAAGGCAAACCTCACGGAATTCATCACCGAGAAGGTGCTATTTGGCAATCGCCCAACGCCTGAACTGGTTGCGATTCTGCTGGTCTACTTTGTGCAGGGCATTTTAGGTCTGGCACGGCTGGCGGTCAGCTTTTTCCTGAAGGATGACCTGGCGCTGAGTCCGGCGCAGGTATCGGCGCTGCTGGGCGTAGCTGCCATTCCCTGGATGATTAAGCCGCTGTTTGGCTTTATGTCTGACGGGCTGCCGATTTTTGGCTATCGTCGCCGTCCGTACCTGATCTTGTCGGGCGTGCTGGGGGCGATCGCCTGGGTGGCTATGTCTACAGTCGTCCATACTGCCTGGGCCGCAACGCTGGCGATCGCGCTGAGTTCATTGGCGATCGCCGTCAGCGATGTCATCGTCGATTCGCTGGTGGTAGAACGGGCCCGCCTGGAATCCAGCAAAGCGTCTGGTTCGCTGCAATCTATCTGCTGGGGCGCGTCGGCCCTGGGCGGGCTGATCACGGCCTACCTCAGCGGCTTTTTGCTAGAGCGGTTTTCGGTGCAGACCGTGTTTGCCATTACGGCCACCTTTCCGCTGATTGTGTCGCTGGTGGCAGGGCTAATCGCCGAATCTCCCGTCACGCAGCCTGCCGACTGGTCAGCCATGCGGTCGCAGGTGAAGGATTTGTGGGCTGCTATTTCGCAAAAGTCCATCTGGCTCCCCACAGCTTTCCTTTTCCTCTGGCAGGCCACACCCACCGCCGAATCCGCCTTTTTCTTTTTCACCACCAACGACCTCGGCTTTACCCCAGAGTTTCTGGGCCGCGTCCGTCTGGTCACCAGCCTAGCCTCGCTGCTGGGCATCTGGCTCTTCCAGCGGTTCTTTCGCACCGTCCCCTTCCGCACCTTCTTTGGCTGGACGATTGTGATTTCTACGCTGCTGGGCATGACCATGCTGCTGCTGGTGACCCACGCAAACCGGGCGATCGGCATCGATGACCACTGGTTTAGCCTGGGCGACAGCCTGATCCTGACCGTCATGGGACAGATCGCCTATATGCCCGTGCTGATTTTGGCCGCCCGCCTGTGCCCGCCCGGTGTAGAAGCAACACTCTTCGCCCTGCTGATGTCCATCACCAACTTGGCTGCGCTGGTGTCCTACGAACTGGGCGCAGGGCTGATGCACTGGCTCGGCGTAACCGAAGACAACTTCTCAAACCTGTGGCTATTGGTCATCATCACCAATCTCAGCACCCTGCTGCCGCTGCCTTTCCTGGGCTGGCTCCCCGGCAAAGAGGATGAAACGCTGGAAATCCACACCCCCACTCCGCGAGCAACGCAGCCCGTCGTAGAGATTGGCGAAGGGGTCGGCGTAGCGGAGTGACAGAGTGACAGGCGGATTGTTCAGACGGATTGTTCAGACGGATTGTCAGGCGGATTGACAATTGACCCTCGCAATAAACCCTCGAAATTGACCCTCGCAATAAACCCTCGAAATTGACCCTCGCAATAAACCCTCGAAATGGACACGTAAAACAGGGCTGGAAACTCAAAACACTGCTGGAAACTCAAAACAGGGCTGGAAACTCGAAAAGTTTCGACCTCCAAATCAACCTCCAAAATCGCTCATTGCTTCTGCTCAGCGCTCAGTTGCCCGACTCCCGCTCCAATCGCCAAACCCTCAGAATCTGCCATGCAAACCCAACCGCTCTCGACCACTCACCCCTATAGCCGCTCCTATAGCCGCAAAGATTGGCAGACAGGCTATCGCTCCTTGGAGCAAGAGCTTGATTACGCCATCGAGGATGTCGCAGGTGAAATTCCGCCAGAGCTAGAGGGGACGCTGTTTCGCAATGGGCCAGGACGGCTGGAACTAGGGGGGCAGCGCTATCGGCATCCGTTTGATGGAGATGGGATGGTGTGTGCGATCGCCCTCCGCAACGGTCGCGCCCATTTTCGCAATCGCTTTGTCCGCACCGAGGGATTTGTCGCAGAGCAGCAGGCGCAGAAGATTCTCTATCGCGGCGTATTTGGCACGCAGAAACCGGGCGGCGTGCTGGCAAACGCCTTCGATCTGCGCCGCAAAAATATCGCCAATACCAACGTGATTTATTGGGGCGGCAAGCTGCTGGCATTGTGGGAAGCGGCCGAACCCTATCGCCTCGACCCGCGCACCCTGGAAACGCTGGGCCCCGACGACCTGAAGGGCGGGCTAAAGCCCGGTGAAGCGTTCGCGGCGCATCCCTGGGTTGACCCCGCTAGCGAACTAGACGGCGGCGCACCCTGCCTGGTGAATTTTTCCATTAGCCCCGGACTCTCGACGCGAATTACGGTCTACGAACTCAACCCGGCAGGCGACGTGGTGCGCCGCTATAGCCACTCAGTCCCCGGTTTCGCGTTTATCCACGATTTTGTGATTACGCCCCACTACTGCATCTTCTTCCAGAATGCGGTGTCGTTTAACCCGCTGCCGTTTGTGCTGGGGCAGAAGGGGGCGGGCGAGTGCGTCCAGTTTCATCCCGACAAGCCGACGCAGGCAGTGATCATTTCCCGCCGGGGCGACCATGAGAAGCGGGTGATTTCGGTCAATTCAGGATTTGTGTTTCACCATGTGAATGCCTTTGAAGCGGGCGAAACCCTGGTGGTGGACTCCATCAGCTACGACTCGCTGCCGACGCTAGAGCCGGGACAGGACTATCGCGAGGTGGATTTTGACGCGCTGGCTCCGGGGCAACTCTGGCGCTTCCGCTTCAATCTGGCATCGGGTTCTGTGGCTCAGCAAAAGCTCGACAAACGCTGTGTCGAGTTTCCGGTGGTGCATCCCGACCGGGTGGGACGCGACTATCGCTATTTGTTTGTCGGGGCGGCTCACGAACCGACGGGCAATGCGCCGCTGCAAGGGGTGCTGAAGGTGGATTTGCAGACGGGCGATCGCCAGCTTTGGAGCGCTGCGCCCTACGGCTATGGCAGCGAACCCATCTTTGTGCCGCGGCCTGGGGCCACCGCAGAGGATGACGGCTGGGTGCTGGTGCTGATCTACAATGCCGAGCGGCAAAAGTCGGAACTGGTGATTTTGGATGGGCGAGATTTGGGCCGGGGGGCGATCGCCACGCTGCGGCTGCGGCATCACGTCCCCTACGGACTACACGGCAGCTTCACTCCCGAATATTTTGGCGATCTTTGACGTTTGGTGAGCCTTGGCGTTTGGTGAGCCTTGACGTTTGGCGAGCCTGACGTTTGGCAACCCTTGACGGCTAACGCATCGGGCAAAGGCCGTCGAGCGCCTGAAGCCCATGACCCGCATTTAGCCCTGAGCCGATTTGCCCGCTAGAAAAAATCCGAGAACGCTTCCAGGGCCTCCTCTTCTAGCACCGGGCCAATCACTTCGACTGGGCGCTTGCCATGCCTCAGCACTTCTTCGGCGCTAAGCGGCAGTTGGTAGCGAGACTCGCCCTGGGTGCGGTAGAGGCGATCGCTGCTGAGGGCATACACCAACCGCCCCACACCGCTCCAAAACACGGCTCCGGCGCACATCGGGCAGGGTTCGGTGCTGGCATAGAGGGTGCATTCCTCCAGCGCCTCCAGGCTCAGGCTTTTGTCCATTTGCCGCAGCAGGTTGGTTTCGGCGTGCCCGGTGCAGTCGTGGTCGGTGACCTGAGTGTTTTCGCCCTCCGCCAGGATGTGACCCGACGCATCCGCCAGCACTGCGCCAAAGGGACGGTTGCCATGCTCGCGGGCGCTATGGGACAGGGCGATCGCCCGCCGCAACAGCACCAAATCCTGCTCACTGACAGCACTCATTTCGGTCACTCCTGATCACACCGAATCGATTCGTCCCCCATCATCCCACCCTTTTGCTAGCTTTCGGCTGGTTTGGGAAAGCCGTTGGGAATCTCGAAGCGATCGCCCGTGCGGCAATATTCATAGCCTGCCATCCGCCCGATCGCGCCCAGCTTGTCAGAATCAATCCGGTTGCGATCGCCCAGCACGTCGTCTCGCACAAACAGATGCACCACCTGCCCAATCACCACATGAAACTGGCCTACCGGGACAATTTGCAGCGTGCGGCATTCAAACGCCACGGGCGACTCCGCCACGCGGGGCGGCTTCACCACTTTGCTGGGTGCGGGCGACAGGTTCACATAGTCAAACTCCGACTCACCATAGGGCAGCGGCTCGGCACATTCCGCCACCTGATGCGCGTAGGATTCGATCGCCAGGTTGATGACATATTCTCCCGTGCCGCCTTCGCTGGGCGGGCGCACGTTTCGCAGCGTGTCTTTTTCGCTGCCGTCCGGCTTCAGGCTAATGCTAAACATCAGCGCCAGGGGAATATGTCCCACCGCGTTGAAATAGGAAAACGGGGCAAGATTGGCCACGCCCTGGGGCGATAGGCTGGAGACAAAGGCGATCGGGCGGGGCACGACGCTGCCAATCAGCAGCTTGTAGCGCAGCGACGGTTCTAGCAACTCTGGATCAATTTCCATAATCAATGTCCACAGAGGGTTAGGTCAGAAATAATAGGGGATGGCATGAATTCTGACACGATTCGCGAATGCATCCTGAAATGCATCCTGAAACAAGTGCAACAGCGCGGGCCCGACAAAAGCATTTGCCCGTCAGAAGTGGCGCGATCGCTCGGTGGCGAAACCTGGCGATCGCTGATGCCGCTGGTGCGCGAGGTCGGGGCAGACCTGGCGAAATCTGGGGCGATCGTCGTCACCCAGAAGGGCATCCCCGTTGACCCACAGACCGCCAAGGGGCCAATTCGATTTAAGCAGGCGACGGATCGGGGGAATAGGGACGTTTCGTAACCTCCACTCCCGCCGCAAGCCAGCCTGCCTCCCTCACGTCCCCACCTGTTCTACCGGGCGAAACCGCAGCGCCGACCAGGTTTCGTCAATGGCAACCTGGGCAACCCCTTTTAGCCCTGCCTGAGTCACGATGTCCCACCCCACGTCGCGGGTGATGTCGGTTTTCACGCCGGAGCTTTTCTTGGGATAGGCAAACCAGAGCAGCCCGCCGGGTTTGAGCGCTGGCAGGGCGATCGCCAAATATTCTGCTAGGTCGGCTCTGCTGCGGACAAACAGTTGCACAAAATCGTAGGTGCCACTGGGCTGAGTGTGCAGCGTTGCGCCCTCTGGCAATGGCTCTAGCCGCGTAGCGTAGTCGGCCGGCGCATTCAGCAACAGCAAGCGAGCGCCGGGTTTGATGCCGAGTTTTTGGGCAAGGGTGCGGGCCATTTCGCCGTTCCTCCTGTGATCTCCATCACGCGATCGCCCCAGTTTGGTCACGTTTGGCGACCGGATGGGTCACTTTATCTTACGGGTAGAATCACGCGATCGCCCCCCGCTCTATCACTTCCCAAATCCGAGAAATCCCCGATATTTAAGACATCCTGAATCGCTTTACGTTCCTGAAAACGTCACTTTTCCTTAGAACCTCTCACTAACCATGCTTCCGTCTATGAGCCTACTTCCCGGTGCGATCGCTGAACTCTTTGCCCAAGCCAGTGTAACGGGCGTGTTGACGCTGGCAGATCGCTACGGTCTTCTCGCCGCAATCCTAGAAGACTCGCTGAGCGAAGAAGAACGCTACGCCATCAACCGGGTTCTCCGTGCGGTTTGCCGCGGCCATGTCCACGTTGTCGATGAGTTGTCCGTGGTACGTTAGGGCTGGATATTTGCACCTGCCCCAACTATGTTCGACCATCTTTCGCTGGGTGTTGCTGACCTGTCGCGCAGCCTTGCCTTCTACGATGCCATCCTCGCGCCGCTGAGCTTTACTCGATGCTTTGCCCTGCCGCACATGGCTGCCTACGGCCCGGGCCAGCGCCCAATGTTTTGGATCGCGCACAAAGCGGAATTCTCAACTCCAATCCAGCCCGCCATTGGCTTTCATCTCGCCTTCCAGGCCGAAAGCCGTCAGGCTGTAGATGAATTCTACAAAGCGGCGATCGCCCACGGAGCCACCGACGACGGCCCACCCGGACTCCGCCCCCACTATCACCCCAACTACTACGCCGCCTTTGTGCTAGACCCTGATGGGTATCGCATCGAGGCGGTTTGCCATCAACCCGCTTAGTCTAGCCCGCTTAGTCTAGCCCGCTTAATCTTATGCCTGCCCTCGAACCCTGGCAAAAGGCTCGGTCTACCCAGACTAAAAGCGCAATCGCTGCCGGAAATTGTGGACGGACTCCACCAGCCCAATCGCGACGAAATTGGTGATCAGGGCGGATCGCCCGTAGCTCAGCCAGGGCAGCGGAATGCCAGTAATCGGGGCCAGACCGATCGTCATGCCGATGTTGACCAATACCTGAAACACAATCATCGCCAGCACGCCAATCGCCAGCAGCGAACCAAAGTTGTCTTTGGCGTTTTGCGCGATGATCACTAGGCGAAAGCAAATCAGCCAAAAGCAAATCAGCACTGCCACACAGCCAACAAAGCCCAACTCTTCACCAATCGCAGAAAAGATAAAATCGGTGTGCTGCTCAGGAATGAAGTTGAGCTGCGTCTGAGTGCCCTGATTCAGCCCCCGACCAAACAGCCCCCCCGCGCCGATGGCAATGCGCGACTGAATCAGGTGATAGCCACCGTTGAGGGGGTCTTTATCAGGATCAAGGAACAGCGTCAGGCGATCGCGCTGATATTGCTTCAGCATTCCCCAGAGAATTTTGCCCATGCCGCCGGCCACCAGGTTGATGGTTGCTGCGCCAATTGCCCCCGGCAGCGGCCAGGGCAGGGTGCGCCATCCCAAAAAAATCATCAGCGCCGTCCAGGCCAACCAGGCCGGCAAATAGACGCTAAACAAAATAGCCGACACCAGCGGCGACAGCAGCAGCAGCAGCCAGCCGGGATTGGCGTTCGCCCAGTACAGCATCCCCAGGGTAATTGCCCCAAACACCAGACCTGTGCCTAGGTCAGGTTGCAGCATGATGAGCAGCCAGGGCAGCCCTGTAATGGCGATCGCCTGGAGCATGGCTGGAATCGTCGAAGCCGTCCGCTCGTGCAAAATCGCCGCTAGGGAAATAATCACGCCGACCTTGGCAAATTCTGACGGCTGCACGTTGAAATTGCCAATCGTCACCCAGCTCTGGGCCCCGTTTGCCGTTGTGCCAATCAGAATCACAATGATCAGCGACACGTTGGTAATGGCATAAATCAGCCAGTGCCAGTTCACCAGGTTGTCGTAGCGCCAGCGGGCGATCGCCAGCGCCAACACCAGCCCCACCCCGCCTGTAATCCAATGCTGAATCCAGTCAGTCAGTTGCAGCGTTAGCTCAGCACTCCGAATCGCCAGCCCCCCCAACACAGTCAGCGCCACCGTCAACAGCAGCAGCGTCCAATCCACGTCCTGCCAGGGATAAATCAGCGACTTCCAGCGGAGACGGCTGATGAAGGACTTTTGTAGCATAGGCCTTAGAAGAGATTGAGAAACCACGCAAAATCCGAAACCTTGCAACCCCGATAGTAACCGATCGGGCGCTCGATCCAGTCAGGGAAGCCTCGGTTGGAACCATCCCAAAGCTGGCCAGTTCGAGTAAAGCAGTCTCTCACGGTTTGCCGCAATTCTCCGCCGCCTATCCCGCAGTTATACAGCTAGGTTAACTTTTAGGTGCTGAACCACCAGTAGAGAACAAGCCTCGCAAAGTCCTTGTAGACAGAGTAGACAGACATTTCGTAGTCCGGAGGCAGAATCGCCTAGAGTCTTTGCATGGTATGCGCTTCAGGTGTCTATCTTCCTTTTAGGAGCCAGTTAGGAACCAGTGCCGGACTTTAAACCCAAATCCAATTGCAATGTTTATACGTATCTCTATGTGTTAGCTCTAATGAGGTAAAAAATATGATGGTATTGAAGCGCGAGGAAGGTCAAAGCCTGCAAGTTTTGAGCGACAGGGTGTGCATTAAATTAAAGTCCACAGACTCTCTCAGTAGTATGACGGTTGTGACTGTCGATGTTCCTCCAAATGGTTTCGTTCCCCCACATACTCATAAAGAAGAGGAAAGCTACTATGTGCTAGAAGGCTCAATGATTATGTACTTGGACAGTAAAGAGTTTAGGATCGAGCCTGGCGACTTTGTACACGTTCCTGCCGGAACAACACATGGCTATAAGAATAATTCCGCTCAATCTGTCAAGTTTCTTGCATGGGCAGTAGGAGGTAGAATTGACGAATTTTTCATTGAACTATCAGAAAAAGTTAGGGATTTACCCGACGATCTAGCCAAAATGCCTTCAATTCTTGAAAAGCACGGCATTCAAATGGTTGAACCATCTGGGATGTAGTTTTCTTCTTTGCTTTGGATTGAATCAATGATGGAGAAAGAGATCAATAGAAATCTCGTAGCAGACTGTTAAGATTCTTTTCGGATGCTCTTTGGGCAAGTCTGCTGCCGCCCGACCGGATATCTCTGTGGCTCTCTCGCTTCACTCGTTTTCCTTTCCGTAGGCCTGCCACGACAGATCCACCAGCCCGCTGACAATTGCCGCTGCAACCACCGCATTGCCCTTGCGCCCCTCAATGCGGATATGGGGGACCAGAGAATCTTTTAGTCGCTCCACCGCCGACTCCATGCCGATGAATCCGGCTGGCGTGCCAATCACCAGTGCAGGCTTAATTTCTTCTTTTTCAATCAGATCGACTAATCCAGAGAGGGCGGTTTGGGCCTGCCCAACGACAAAAATGCCCTCTGGATAGCGACGAGCCAGCGTTTCGATACCCCAGGCCACGCGGGTTTTCTCGCGCTGCGGGCGAGTCAGAGCGTCCATGCTGCAATAGACCGGATTGGCAAATGTCGCCTGAATAATCGGCACAATGCCGACCTGCACCATTGGCACATCTACAATAATCGTGCTGCGGGCTGCGAGGGCTGCGGCTCCTGCTTGCAACGCCTGCTCCGAAAAGCGAATTAGATCCCGATACTCAAAGTCGGCCGTTGCATAAATAACTCGCCGCACAATTTCATATTCTGCAGGCGAAAAGGCGTGATTGCCTATTTCCCGATCGATGATTCTCAGGCTTTGAGCATCGGTAATATGCCACTCCATGCGCCCGGTTCCTCAGGGTGCTAACTGACATTCAATAGTGGCACATTTCCATCCCGCCAATGCCCTGCACTTCGCAGAACTTGTGGGAAAAAGCCGCCTTAACGAAGCCACCTCGCCATTTCAGGGAGCTTTGCGGAGATCAAGAGGGAAAGTTCTGACCAGATTCGGTTCGCGTCGGGAAGGCTCATTCCGCCGCCCGCAGAAGTGCCCCCAGCCGACCGAACCTCAAGTTTCAGACGGTGTGGAGCCGTTGAACATGGGCGACAAAAACGCCACCAAAGCGCCCATTGCAAAGCCCGCCACGTTCCGCAGCAGGGGCAGCCAGTCGGCGGTGCGGGTAATCACTGGGGCAATGCCAAACGCGATGAACAAAATGCCCCAGAGCGGCGAGAAGATCAGCGCCCACTGCCATGCAATCACCTGACCGGGCTTGCGCGGATGGGCCGCAAAACCGCAGATGATGCCCCCCAGCACCGAGGTAATTAACGTCAAAATCCACTGTTCGCGGGGCAGACCAGGCACAACGTTGCAGCCGCCCTGACGCAGGCAGGTTTCAATCGATTGGAGCGCCTGGATGATCGAACTATCTTCACCGTTGTCACGGACGAAGAACTGGTTTCCATAGCGGGTTTGTAGCTCGATCCAGAAGGTGCGGGGGAGAAGATCGTACAGCGCGTCGCCGACGCTGAAGTTCAGCAGGTTGCCGCCGCGCGGGTCAGCGACGAGCATAACGCTCTTGTCGTCGAGTCCCCAAAAGTCTTTGACGGCGCGACCGGGGGTGCGATCGAACTGGGTGAGGACGCGCAATTTCCAGCCCGTTTCGGCTTCAAAATCTTGCAAATGCTGATCCAGCTGGTCTTGCTGGGTGTCGGTGAGGGCGTTTGCCAGATCGATGATGTTGGTCGGTCGATCGGGCAGCAGGTCTGGGTTGTCGTAGGCATAGGCGGTTGGGGCGATCGCCCAAGTCGAAAGCATCAGCAGCGTGACCCACAAACCAAGACTCAACCGAGAAAACAATGACCGCAGCATGGGCAAACTTATCAGCTTCATCAACGTGTAGAGATGACTAGAATCCTAACCTGTGGCAAAGCTTAAGCGATAGCCGCAATTGTTTACGATTCTTTACTTTAGTCTAATATAGCAGGGGTGAGGACTGAACGTTCGCTCAACCCCACGAACAGGCTTCCTGATGGTCGTCAGCTTTTCGTGAAGCGCTGCATTCCGCAGGTGTAAACAAGTGGTGTAAACAAGTGTAGACACGGAAACGTCCACGCCGACGGTCGAGAAGTGGCGCGGACGATTGCGGGAATCGTGAGCAAGCGCAAGGCAGGGGGTGAACGCCTGTCAACGAGCGCTGTGGCGTTTATGAGAGGGATGAGAGGGGGGCTTTAGGGTCGATTTTCCAGCGATGGGGGGTCTTCTTCCCAAAGATCCTGTTCAAAACCGTCGCGGGCTTCGCCTTCCAGAGGACGAGTAGACGTGGGCGATCGCCGACTCAGCAATGGCGCTGCTGCATCGGGTTTAGCAGGCTCAGACGCAGGGGCATCCTCCCAGCGGTTCGGCTCGTCATACTGCTCCGAGCTATAGACCCTGGGCGCATAGCTATCGGGATCGTAGGCGCTGTCAAAGTCGGTCTCTGGGCTGCGGGTCTCTGGGCTGCGGGTCTCTGGGCTGTGGGTCTCTGGGCTGTAGGCAGCATACTCGTCAGCATACGTCTCAGCCCCATAGGCGCGAGGCGGGCTGTCCGAATCCTCCCAATCGTCTTGGGCATCGTACCGCTTCGGCGATGCGTCGGGGTATCGATCAGGGCGATCGCCCTCCCAGTCCGGCGGCACGGCGCGGCGGGTGGGTCTGGCAGGCGGCGGCGCAGGCTTCAACAGGGTTTGCCAGGCCGCATGAAACCCCACGGCTAGGCTGCGCGTCACGCGCTGGGCTTTCTTTGCCTGCTGCTGTACTCCCAAAAGGCTCTGATCGACCTGCTTGACCATGCGACCCGCACTCTGCACGCCTTCGCTCACGTCATCGGTCAGATCAGTTAGCTCCAGCCCCGTCCGGCGAATCGCGTCCAGCGTGGGCGGCAGATCTCGGTTCAGCGTGTCGAACAGCTTCTCGGCACTGCGGGCGGCCCGCGACAGTTCTCGAACCGCAGGCAGCAGCGCCACCAGCACAGCCGTCAGCGAGACGGCCACCAGCAGCAGGGACAATGCCAGCCAAAACAGGGGATCAGACACGGCAGATTTGTATTAACCTCTGCTCACGTCAAGCTAGAATCGCGGGCCGGGGGGCGCGGGTCGGGGGCGGGACGCGGGTCTTTTTGAGCCGCAGCCTGGCGCTCGCGCTGGCTGGCCTCAATGCCGACGGCGATCGCCTCCTTCAGTCGAGACATCGTGCCGTCCCAATTTTTCAGCGCCGACCCCGACAGGCGATCGGCCTGAATTTGCACACTGCTAGAAATGTCTTCGGCAATTTCGGGCAGCGCATCGGCGGATTTTTTCAGCAGGCGGCGCGTCTCACGTCCAGTGCGCGGAGCCAGCAGCAGCCCCGTCACCGCGCCGATTGCCACACCCACGATCGCCCCTGCCAAGAAGGTTCCTGCCGAACCCGACCGATTGTCTGCCATGTCTTTGTACTCCTGCCTGTTCTCCTAAAAACCTGGCTCAAGCCCTGCGCTGAAGCCCTGCTGTGCCCAAGCCTTGCCGTCGCCCTGTTGAGCGGTTCAGTTCGCTACTCTACTCCAAGTCTGACCGCTCAATCCAGAATTGCATCTGACCCAACCGGGCAACGGGCAACGCCCATTCAGTCCTTAGATTTGCCGCGTCCCCGATAGGACTGGGATTGTCGCGCCTGTTTAGGCGTTGCCTTTGCTTTCGCGCGTCTCCGGGCCCCAAACCCCCGGCCGCCAAACCAGAGGGATTGCGCTAAGCTGACCAGGGCGATCGCCTGTCGCAGCCGCTGCACCTGGGGGCCAACCTGCTGAAGCTGCTGCCGCAGTTGTTCAATGTGGGTCTGTCCCTGGGCGATCGCCACGGGTGCGCCCTGCAACGTCCGATAGGTTTGGCGCTCGGCACGGGTCAGCGTATCAGCCACCTGTCGCAGCCCCCGCCCCAGTCGCCACACCCACCCGGCCGCATACAACCCAAACAGGGCCAGGCTAAAATTAAGCACCACCGCCATCAGCATGGTTTTGGGCTTCCCTCACTCAAATCTGCGTCCACTCTTATCTTGAATAACTTAAATAAACTGAATAAATCGCCTAAAAATCGCCAGCAACAAATCGCCAGTCTATGTAGGACAGCCTATTGCCAGCTCCCTGCCCGTGAGTCGCCGGACGCTTGCTGGATTTTAGACCTCCCATCAAGCCCTCTTCGACGCACCCAACCCCTAAATTCTAATCACAACTGGCCTGATTTAGGCTGAAATCACGCCCAAACCCGACCGTTCCTTCGACTCCACTCTGGCATCATGGCCCCCGCACAAAGGGGGATTTTTGAACATGGCATCTTCTTCCCCCTTTCAACCGCTCTCTCAGACGCTCTCTCAAGCGCTCTACGTCAACCCTGCCACGGGTCGCGATGATGCTAGCGGCAGCCAGTCCGCTCCCTATCGCACCATCACGCGGGCGCTGCGGCGGGCAACGGCAGGCACAGTGATCCAGCTTGCGGCGGGAACCTACAGCACCAAGACGGGCGAAACCTTTCCGCTGGTGGTTGGTGCGGGGGTTACCGTGGTGGGTGATCCGGCCTCGAAGGGCGATCGCCTGATCATCGAAGGCGGCGGCGACTACCTCAGCCCCACCTTTGCCCGACAGAGCGTGACGCTGCGGCTGGAAGACAAGGCCGAACTGCGCGGCGTGACGGTGATCAATCCCCAGCCCCAGGGCACAGGCGTTTGGCTGGAAGGAGCGACCGGGGCCAACCCAGCGGCCCGCGTGGCGCAATGCACCTTCACCCGCTGCGGGCAGGGCATTGTGGCCACGGGCAGTGCCCTGCCTGAAATTGCCGACTGCCTGTTTCAGCAAAACACCGTCAGCGGCATTTCCTTCAGCCGCAACGCCAAGGGCGAACTGCTGCGAAACCTCTGTCAGCAAACCGCGACGGGCATCACCCTCAGCGACAACACCGCTCCTCTGCTGGTGGGCAATCGACTGGTGCAAAACCGGGTGGGCATCGTGATTTCGGGCAATGCTCGTCCGGTGCTGCGGAATAACGTGGTGGAGCGCAACGGCGAAGACGGCCTGGTGACCGTGGGCAACGCTGCGCCCGACCTTGGCAAGCCCCAAGACCCCGGCGGTAATGTGTTTCAAAACAACGGCGCGGCCGACGTGCGAAACAGCACCAGCGCTGTTCTGGCCTCCGTGGGCAACCAGATTAATCCAACCCGCGTCAACCTGGGCGCATTGCCGTCGGCCAAAGGCTTGGAGTTCATTGCCAGCACCGTAGCAGCGCAGATTCGACCCATCTCGCCGCCGCAGCCGCAGCCGCGGCCCGTGCCGACTCCGCCATTGCCCCCCATCCCGATTCCCGAAACCGGACTGACCGATATATCGGGCCATTGGGCAGAGGCCTTCATCGCGGCGCTGGTCGAACGCAGCATTATTGGCGGCTTTCCCGACCGCACCTTCAAGCCCGATTTGCCGCTGACGCGGGCGCAATTTGCCACGATTTTGACGCGCACCTTTGACCTGCCCGCCGTGCGCTCGCCCTCCAGTTTTGTCGATGTTGCGCCAGACTTTTGGGCCACAGCGGCGATCGCCCGTGCCGTAGAAATGGGCTTTTTGGCAGGCTTTCCCGACGGTACGTTTCGCCCCAATGTCAACCTGACGCGGGTGCAGGCGATTTTGGCCCTGGTCAACGGGCTGGGGCTGACGGGCGGACATCCGGGGCATCTGGGCGGATACCGCGATCGCGCCCAAATTCCCACCTACGCCACGATTCCCATCGCCACCGCCACCCAAAAGCGCCTGATCGTGAACCATCCCCAGGTGGATCTGCTGCGCCCCATGAGCGACATCACCCGCGCCGAGGTGTCGGCCATTCTGTACCAAGCGCTTGTGATTACCGCCCAGGCTCGCGCCATTCCCTCGCCCTACATCGTGGTTCCCGATACGGTCGCTGTCGCCTTTTCAGACACCACCCGCCACTGGGCAGCAGACTTTATCCAGGGCTTGGTCAGCCAGGGCGCAGTCAGCGGGTTTTCCGACGGCACGTTTCGGCCAGAGGCCGGCATGAGCCGCGCCCAGTATGCTGCGCTTTTGGTCAATACCTTCAATCCGCTGCCCCGGCGGCCCGCGCTGGAGTTTACCGATGTGCCCACGACGCACTGGGCCTATCGCGCCATTCAGCAGGCCTATCGCGGCAAGTTGCTGTCGGGCGTGGGCGAAAACCAGTTCCGCCCCGACCAAAACGTGCGGCGCATCGAGGTGCTGCTGTCGCTGGTGAACGGGCTGGGACTGCCGCCTGGAAATCCGCTGCTGCTGAACCGCTATGCCGACCGCGACACGCTGCCCACCTTTGCCCAGCCCGCCGTCGCCAGCGCCACGGGCCAGCGCCTCGTGGTCAACTATCCCGACCTCAATCGCCTAGAACCTGTGCGCGAAGCCACCCGCGCCGAAGTGACCGCGATGGTCTATCAGGCGTTGGTGCAGGCGGGGCGATCGCCCGCGATTTTCTCTCCCTACATCGTCGAGCCAGAGGTGGCGGCGCAGTCTGCAATGGCTCCAGCGGCCCCGTCAGTGGGGCAATCGTCTCCGCCAGGCAGCCATCCCGCTGGCCGACCGGAGGATCTGCCAATGGTGATCCTCGATCCGGGGCACGGCGGCGCTGATCCGGGTGTCGTTGTGGGCGAAGTCCAGGAAAAAGACCTGACGCTGGCCATCGCCCTAGACATAGCCAAACTGCTCCAAGACTATGGCGTACAGACCCGCCTCACCCGCACGGACGATCGCACGGTGTCGCTGGGCGATCGCCTTGCGATTCTGCAACAAACCCAACCTGCACCCAGCGCCCTGATCAGCCTGCACCTCAACGCCACCCGCCCGCCGCGCCCTGCCGTCAACGGGCTGGAAACCTATCACCTGCCCAGCGCAGCCGAGAGCCGCCGCCTGGCCCAGAGCATTCACACCAATATCGTGCAAACCCTGGAAATGGGCGATCGCGGCATTCGCACCGCCTCCTTTGCCCTCCTGCGTCCGCCCATTCCCGCCGTGCATCTGGAGTTGGGCTATTTAACTGGCGAAACAGACGTTGCCAATCTGACCAACCCCGACTATCGCCAGCGGCTTGGAAAGGCGATCGCCCTGGCAGTCGTGCAGTTTGTCAGGCAAACCGTGGGATAAGGGGGGAGGCAGAAGCGCAAAAGATGATGCGATGATGAGAAGGAGAACTGATTCAAGATTCTTCCCCTGCCAACCCAATGCGTCCCTGCCTCCCTCCTGCTCCGCTCAAACCTGGCGATTTGCTGCGTGTGATTACTCCCAGTGGGGCCCTGCGAGAGATGGAGGCTTTTCATCTGGGCGTGGAAATTTGGCGATCGCACGGCTATCGGGTCGAAGTCCCCCCCCACATCGACAAGCGCTGGGGCTATCTGGCAGGCACGGATTTGGAGCGGCGATCGCAGTTTGCCGAAGCCTGGAACGATCCGACCTGTCGCGGGATTCTCTGTGCGCGGGGCGGCTATGGCGGCAGTCGCCTGCTGGAGGAATGGAACTGGGGCACAGCGGAACCCAAGTGGCTGATTGGCTTTTCAGACATTACCAGCCTGCTGTGGGGGCTGGCGCAGCAGGGCATCTCCGGCGTGCATGGGCCCGTGCTAACGACGCTGTGCGTAGAGCCAGACTGGTCGGTGGAGCGGCTAATCCATTGCGTCGAGGGCAAGCCGCTGTCTCCGCTGAAGGGAGACGGCTGGGGCGGCGGCACGGCCAAGGGGCTGCTGCTGCCTGCGAACCTGACAGTGGCGACGCATTTGCTGCATACGCCGCTCCAGCCCGACCTGAATGGCGTAATCCTGGCGTTGGAAGACGTGATGGAAGCACCCTACCGCATCGACCGAATGCTGACCCAGTGGCGCATGAGCGGTTTGCTGTCGCAGGTCCGCGGCATTGCGTTGGGTCGCTTTAGCCAGTGCGACGCACCACAGCACATTCCCAGCTTTTCGGTGGAGGGCGTGTTGAGCGATCGCCTCAGTGATTTAGGCATTCCGGTCGTGTCTGATCTGCCCTTTGGCCACGACGGCAGCAATGCAGCGCTGCCCGTTGGCATACCCGTCTGGCTGGATGGCGATCGCGGCATCCTCAGCTTTGAAGGCGAATAACTTGAAGGCGAAATTTGAAGGCGAATAAGCGATAATGGCAGTCCCCAAGCCAAAATCTAAAGCCCGGACTAGCCGATCTTTTCGTGCCGATAGAGCGTGTAGGAATCGAACAAAATACCCACTAGGCTAGACACGGACGCAATCACCAGCAGCCCGTGGAGGGGATTGCCGCTGCCAAAGACTCGCAAAAACTCGACCACCGGAGCAATGCCGGCCTGACTCATGACTTCCAGGCTGGGAATTTCTTGCAGCAACCGCAGCGGCACCAGCAAGCAGCCCACCAGCACCACAGGCAGCAAAAAGCTGAAAATGGCTGTAATCAAGAGCGATCGCATCAGGTTAGGAAACATACGCATAACGTGTGACAAAACCAGGGAAACGAACGGTGGCAAAGTTTAGGACGCAAAGTGCCATAGGCAAGTGCAGCAAAATACAGGTGCAATGGATAAGCCCTGTATTCGGTGCAATCGCTCACGATGCAGACTGAACCAGCGCAAGCTCGACCCCGTTTTGGCGATCGCCCCAGTCAGCCTGTTGCATCCAAGATAGGCGGAATCTGGGGCGACCCGCAGAATATGACAGAAATCTTAAATCGCTCTCAGAAAACGCAATCTGCGAGCGATCGCCCCAGAGAAATCACTGAGACAACCTGAAACCGATGGGTATTCGCGGCTTCTAGCACGCTCCAACCCCAAAGCGCGGCCGAGAAACCGGGGTCGGGGCGATCGCCCGTCCTGCCCTTTCTGAATTCTGTAACGCCGAGTTAAGAAAGACACCCGGAATCAAGCCCCTGCTTTCTAGAGCAATCCGATTCAGTTTCTAGCGCGATCGAGTCATGTCAGAGAGGCGAAGTTCGCATAGTATTCGCATAGTATCAATCTATTGCACACCCTAGAGAGTCGGCGGAAACATCCTTGAGTACGGAGTTGGGAAATTCGAGTTTGGGGCGCTGGTGGCGACGGCTCGTGGCGGCAGTGTTTCTGGGCGGACAGGTGCTGGTTCACCTGCTAACGGGCAAGATCCACGTCCGCAATACGTCGGAGCAAATGGCCGTCGTTGGGCCAGAGTCACTGCCCATCAACCTGCTGACCGCGCTGACCGTAGGGATGGTGTTTACCATCGGCGTGGCGCGAGAATTCATCGCCTTTGGGGCAGGAACGGCGGTGGGGGGCGTTTTGGCGATCGCCCTCTCGCGAGAACTGGCCCCTCTGGTCACGGCGATCGTGGTCACAGGGCGCATCGGGTCTGCCTTTGCGGCCGAAATTGGCACCATGCAGGTGACCGAGCAAATCGACGCGCTCTACATGCTGAAAACCGACCCCATCGACTATCTGGTGATCCCCCGCGTCATCTCCTGCTGCCTCATGCTGCCGCTGCTAACGGTGTTGTCCTTTGTCACCGGAATGGCAGGCGGCGCAATTCTGGCGGAGTCACTCTACAACATCTCGACCCAGGTTTTTCTCGACTCTGCCCAAAATCTCATGCAAGAGTGGGATTTGATCAGCGCCTTAATCAAGTCGGTGGTGTTTGGGGCGCTCATTGCCATCATCGGCTGTAGCTGGGGACTCACCACCACGGGCGGCGCAAAAGGAGTCGGCCAATCGACCACCGCCGCTGTGGTAACGGCGCTGCTGGCGATCTTTGTCAGCAACTTCTTCATGTCTTGGCTCATGTTCCGAGGCATTGACACTGGCGCTTCGTTTTGAGGCTGGCGGGCGAACGGGGTCTCTTGGCTGCGGCAATGGGCGACCGAGCCGGGTGTTCTTCAAGCCGCATTCTGAAAGGGTCGTCAGCAACACGACTTAGAATAGAGAGGAATCTTGTAACGCTGCTTTCAAATTTCAAAAAGCAACCCAAACATCCACTCAAAAATCAACTGCAAGAATCAACGTGAACTCACCCTCTGCGATCGCCCCTACCGATACCGTGCAGCTTGCACCCAGCTATCGATTGCCCATTGGACTGCTGCTGCTGGCGCTGCCGCTGGTGTGGCTCCAGGTCTGGGTTGGTGCGGCGGTTGGGCTGTTTGGCGTGTTCCTGCTGGTGCAAACCGCAACGCTGCGGCTCCACTTCACTGACACGGCCCTCGACATTTTTCGCGGCGAAACGCGCATCCGCCGTTTTCCCTATCAGGACTGGCAAAACTGGGCGATTTTCTGGTCGCCTGTGCCCATTCTCTTCTATTTCAAAGAGGTGAACAGCATCCACTTTTTGCCGATCCTGTTTGACCCCAAAGCGCTACAAGCCTGCCTGGAGCAGCGTTGTCCGACCGTTTCCGAGTAATTTGCCTCATGAACCCAGACGAATCCAACGCAGATTTTTTTGACTCGGACGAGGAGAAGTCTTCTCAGTCCCCCGGAGTGAATTTCACGACACCCGCCAGCGAAATGCCAGACGGGGCCGTTGCGCCGCTCAGCCTCTCGTCGCCCGCGACCCCGCCGCCCAGGGCTGACGAGAACAGCGTCGGGGCGATCGCCAGTTCGGATGCGGCGGCTAATTCGGATTTCTTCTCGGAACCTGGGGCTGAATCGCCCCTGCCCGCAGCGGATGAGAACGGGTCGAGCAACTGGATCGATGATTTGCCCTCCGGTGCGGAACCGATGGCAGAATCCGTCGCGTCTCTGGAGGCTCCGCGCTCGACTGCACCCGCCGAGTTCTCTGCCGATTGCTCGAAGGATGCCGACGACGACTCTCCAGCGGCGATCGCCGCACGGGTTGCCGACCTCAAAGCGCAGGAGCAAGACCTGAAGCGGGCGATCGCCCAACTCCAGTCCGATTTTGCTGCCACCGAGCGAATGTTGGGTCGCCTGGCCCGCGAAAGTCTGGGCGAGTTGGAACAGCGAAAACAGGCGCTGCAAGTTTCTGTGGAACAGTTGGAGCGTCGCCAAGAGCGCATTCGCGCCGAAATGCGGAGTACCTTTGCGGGCAGTTCGCAAGACATCGCCATCCGCATCCAGGGCTTCAAGGATTACCTGGTGGGCAGCCTGCAAGATCTGGTAACGCTGGCAGATGACCTGAAACTGTCTGCACCGCCGCCGCGAGAACGGGAGCGCGATCGAGAGCGGGAAAAAGAGCGCGAAGAACCCGCCCCCAAGCCTAAATTCGGCGAACCCGCGTTTCAAGAAGAAACCCGGCAGATCCGCAAACTGCTGGAGCAGTATCGCACCTCGCCCGACTATTATGGCCCCGCCTGGCAACTGCGCCGCACCTTCGAGCCAGTCCACGCCGAGCGCGTCGCCAACTGGTTCTTTACTCAGGGCGGCCGCGGCGCAACCCGAACGATGGGGTCGCGCCTGCAAAACATTCTGGTGGCTTCGGCGATTATCTCTATCCTGCGGAAGCTCTATGGCCCCAAAGTGCGGACGCTGATTCTGGCAGACACACCAGAACGCCTGGGCGAGTGGCGGCGTGGTCTGCAAGACTGCCTCGGCATTTCCCGCACCGATTTTGGGGCAGATCAGGGGGTGGTGCTGTTTGAAGCGCCGGAACCTCTGGCCCAGCGGGCCGATCGCCTGCTCAAGCAAAAGCAGCTACCGCTGATCATCATGGACGAGTCGGAAGATGTGGTGAACCTGTCGCTGCTGCAATTCCCGCTGTGGATTGCCTTCGCCAGCGACCCCACCCGTCCGATGGTGTACTAGCGCTTTTGCAAAGGCTAAGGAACAGGGGCGATCGCCCCCCTCAACTCCACCCCTAAAATCCAAACCCCAACTTCCAGCCCGCTCTATCGCTCCACCTCCACAATCCGGCGCAACGCCTGGACGCGGGTGGCAGCTTGCAGACTATCACTGCGGGATTCCAGATCTGCCAGGGTTTCCAGCATCTCGATGCGGAGCGATCGCATCTGTGGCGACGCGGGCGAACTGAGGGTCAGCGCCAGGGCATCGTACCAGATACCGCCCTCAGCCATCTGCTGGGCATCGCGCACTGGGTCTGCCGAACGCGCTCCAGTCGGCGCAACCACCACAAACTCCGCCACATCGCGCAGGTTCAGCGATGGGCGATTGCTGTCGCACACCAGCACCACGCGCCACGCATAGGTTTCACCCACCGTGAGATCCTGCGGCACCGTCCAGGTCATGATGCCAGCGCGGCTGGTCAGCGTTTCGTCTAGCAGCGGCGGCTCGGTTTCCCGCTCCAGATCGCGCAGGGTTCCCCGAAACACCTGAATGACCAGCGTCCCCGCTACGTCTCTGGGGACGTACCAGGCGAGGGTGGGACGGCGGGTGCTGGTCTGCCCCTGGTGAAGCTGGGGCGCAAGGGCCAACAGCGGCATATTGCTGCAATCGGAGGTTCGTACTCCGCCACCGGCGGCGGGGGCTTGATAGTCCGAATTTGGTGGCGGCGGCTCGTAGGACTTGAGCGCGGCGGGCGGCTGCGAGGGTTTTGCCTGCCCGACGGTTGCCGGGGCTGCGACGACACCCAGGAGAGCAAGCCCCAGCACGCATCCAGTGGCGATCGCCGGGGGCAGAACCCGCCGCCTGGATAGTCGATGAAAACGCGAACGCCGGGTCATGGGGCAAACCTCCTCGTTCAGGGCTAGGTTCAAGGTCAATGCAGTGGAAGGGGAGGAAGGAATTTGGGTTTTGGATTTTGAGTTTTGGATTTTGGGTTTTGGATTTTGGGTTTTGGTGTCTGCCCTAATCCTTGTTCCTTCGCCTTGCCCCTTCGATCAGACTCTATATCAATGCGCTCATTCACCTATGCATTAGGCTATCGGAGAAAATTCCTTTTGCCAATGAAGAGTTTGGCAAGATCGCTGGCGAGTTTGGGAGGGGGCGATCGCCCAAAACCGTCATCCCCCTTGCAGAAAACAGCAGAGCAGCAGAATTCCGTTCAACCTCACGTCCAAAGTTCCACCTCACGTCCAAAATCGAATCTTGCTAGGGTTCCACATCAATTCACACAGCGTTCCGTGGGGCGTGATCGGCTCTCGTCGAAATTTGCCACCAAGCTGATTCGCGATGCTTTCCGCGATCTGTGTGCCGCGTCCTCCCAGCGCAGGCGGCTTGATGGATTGTTCGGGGTCTATTCCTTTGCCGTTATCAATCACGCGGATGAGATTCTGACCGTTTTCCTGCTTGCACACGACGTTCAACTGGGTGACTCCAACGGCGTATTTCCCCACGTTGCAAAGCGTCTCTTCCAGAAACCGACAGAGTTCTCGCTTGTGTTCTAGCGTCAGCCCAGCAGTCTCCAGCGGATCAAACGTGGTCAGGCGCAATTTCAGCGTCTTAAAGCAGTCAAAATCTCGCCGCAGCGTGTGGTCATAGACTTCGTACAGCGCTTCCTCAAAGGGGCCGTTGAGATCAAGAGCCTGGTCTTCGGACAGGTAGAGGCTGCCGTCTTCCGTCAGGATTTCTTTGCGAACCGAATCGTAGACGACGCGCAGTTCCCGGTTGAGATGCTCTAGCTCGGTTTCCCACTGGCTTTCGGGCAAGTGGCCAGACCGCGTTTTGCTGAGCAGACGCGACAGGGTTTGCAGCGGGCCGCTGTGGATGGCGTTGAAGGTGTGGTCGATGACATATTGGCGATCGCGCAATTGCAGCTTCAAATCCTGCTGGTGGCGATAGAACAGCGCCGCCGTCAGCCCCACCCCATTCAGGAAAAACGCCAGCAGCGCAGGCACCAGCGGCACCCACCAGCCCACCAGCAGCAGCGCAAAGCACAGCCCCAGCAACATGATTAACCCCAGCCCCAGCCCCGCCAGAATCCGCAGGGGACTGACCAGAAACCGCCCTAGCCCGATACCCAAAATGCCCCAAAGAATCAGCCAGCCATATTCCCAGGGGTCTGCCCAGTCGCGCAGCAGCGGCCGCCCGTAGAGCGCGGCCTGAATGATCTGGCTGGTGGCGTGGGCGTGGGCTTCGACTCCGGCGATGGTGCCCGCCGGGATTTCTGGGACACCCGTAACGGCGGCCATAGCGTTAAAGGTATCTTTGACGCTGGGCGCAACGACACCGATGAGGACGACGCGATCGCGCACTTTGTCGGCCGACACCTGCCCCGCCAGCACCTCGCGCAGGGTCACCAGGTCAAACGGTCGAGAACCGCTGCGGAAAAACAGCAGCGTTTCCACTTCCATGAGCGGTATCTGGTGATAGCTGCCTGTGTTGGGCTGGGTGCGGGGCAGTTCCGCCGGGCCAAACCGCATGGCGTAGGGATCGCGAATGCCGCCTGCAAGCGATATATCGCGCTCCGACAGGAACCGTTCGGCTAGGCGTTGCGCCAGAGAGAAACGAAACTCGGTCTTTTCCGCGTTGTAGCTGCCGAGGGCGCTGCGGCGCAGTTTGCCGTCTAGGTCGGTGGGCAGGTCTGCGAAACCAACTCGCTCATCGGGCAGGTCGGGGGGCGGGGCGATCGCCCGTCCAATCACTTTCTCAATGCCGTATAGGTTGGTCTGGCTGCGAAACAGCGCTTGCAGTTCGGCGCTGCCAGGTTCCTGGGGCAAATCGCGATATAGGTCAAGGGCGATCGCCGTCGGCCGCGATTGTTGCAAGGTCTCGATCAGCGCCGCCAGTTGCCCATCGGGAATGGGGTATTGCCCAACCGCCTCGATGTCGTCTTCATCAATGCCGACGATTAGGAGATGCGGGTCGGTGGGTTCGGCCGGCCGCAGCCGCAGCAGCAGATCCAACGCTAGCAGTTCCAGCACTTGCAGGCTGCCCGTTAGCCGCAGCAGCGCCACCAGCCCAATCACCGCCAGCCCCGGCAGCGCCCCCGCTTTCCAGATGCGCCACTCGCGCCGCAGCGCTGCCCAGGGCGTTTGCCGCTTGTTCATAGCTAGTCAATCAGCCCTTCTTCGCGGGCGCGGATTTCGGTCTGGATGCGCTGGTTTTTGCCGCTGTCGGGATACACGCCCAGCGCATTTTGCACCTGCGTCCAATAGTGGCGGACGGTGCGCTCGGCAACGCTCATCCGTTCGGCGATCGCCTTATCCTGCAAGCCTTCATGAAACGCCAGCCGCAGCACCTCCAGCCACTCCGGTTTGATTTCCAGCCCAGTTCGCATTTCCTTCGGCGTAAACACCAGCCCCTGCATCGCCCACTCCACCTTGGTCAGCATTTCCTTTAGCGACAGGCTCTTGTCGGCAATAATGAAACCGCCCTCGTGGGCATTGATCGCAGGCTTCAGCCGCACCAGCGACTTGGCATTGGCACTTTGCACCACAATGTTGAGGCCGGGATATTGCTGCATCAGCGTCCGCAACAGTTGCAGCCCCACTTCTGGGCGCGAAGCCTGGCCCGGCTGTTCGGGCAGCGCCAGATCGACCACTGCCAGATCGGGCTGGGTTTGGGCAATCTGGGCGAGGGCGCTGGCTGCGGTTTGGG
This sequence comes from Thermoleptolyngbya oregonensis NK1-22, assembly GCF_032705245.1. Taxonomy (GTDB): domain Bacteria; phylum Cyanobacteriota; class Cyanobacteriia; order Elainellales; family Elainellaceae; genus Thermoleptolyngbya; species Thermoleptolyngbya sichuanensis. The sequence goes on along the minus strand of NZ_CP053540.1, from coordinate 2,186,013 downwards.
CCGTGGTGATTTGGGCATCGACATACTGCTGCCGGAGGGCTTCTACGGTGCTGTTCAGCACGAGTTCATGGTCGTCCACCACCACAATTTTCTTCAGGGTAGAAGATCCCGCCATGTGCGCCTCCCGTCGTTTCTCCCTCTCTAGCTTAAGCGCCAGCGCTGTGGTCATTTGCGATCGCCGCTTTTGGGGCTTGCCCGCTGCGATCGCTGGGTTAAAGGCGAGTGTTCTGGTCATCATAATGCGCCGTCCTTACTCTTGTCATAACGTGGATGGGGGCTGATCCAAGACAGCATTGCGCGATCCGCAGGGATGAGACAATCGATCCAATCGTGAATCAACCTGGGTTTAATCTGGGTTCAATCTGAGTTAAACCTGGGTTTAATCTGAGTTCAGCCTGGGTTTAATCTGGGTTCAATCTGGGTTCAATCTGAGTTCAACCTGAGTTCAGCATCAGGGGGCGATGGGTCTGGCGAGAGCCGCCAGCGAAACTGCCAAACCATGCGCTGCGCCTGTCGCCGTCGGGTGCAGCGGCCCGGAGCCAGCACCGCAAAGGCACGACTGAGCAGCGCCCACTGGGGCGATCGCCCGGCCGCCCTTGCCGCCGCCACCGTCGGATACTCCAGCCGAATGGTCAGTACGCCAATGCGACCGATGCCGAGGGGCGATCGCTCCGCCAGTTCCAGGGCGATCGCCGCTGGCCCGTCTCCCCCAGACATCGCTCCCCGCAGCAGATGCGTCAACATCGACAGCAGCAGCGACACCCGCAGCGTCGGCTCTACTGGCCACCTCGACGGTAAACACAGCAGCAGCCCTGACAGACCCTCCTCCTGCGCCCACGCCTGAAGCGCCAGCGGCAGGCTGGTTTCCAGATACGGCGGCGAGAGTTCATCACTCAACCGCACCAGTTGCCCTACCAATTGCCCATTTAACTGCGTCACCTGGGCCATCCAGGCGGGCTGCTGGGTCAGGGGGTTGCTCAGCGCCTCCGAGTTCCTTTCCGAGTTCATTTCCGAGTTCATTTCCAAGTTCATTTCCAACTGTCGCCGCATGACGAAGGTATTCTGCAAAGGGCCGTTGCGAACCTGCTCCGCCTCGCGACAAAGCCAGTGGTGCTGCTGCTCAAACCACCACCGCAAGGCTCGCTGCGTTTGCCAATGAAACACTGCCAGCCAAACCAGGAAACCGATCAACAGCACAGAAATCACAAAGGAACCCGGAATCGCAAACGCGAAATAGTGGTTTAAGAACTGAACCGCTCAAGTTGGGCTGGGGTGGGACACTTCCCAAACTGGAACTGCACCACACTCGAACTATATCGGAGTGCCCCAGCCCCTGGGCTGAAGTTTTTGCTCAAAGGATTTGCCGAAACCTGAAAACTTGCTTGCACTTTTCTGCAATGGCCCCAGGGGAGAACCGCTAAAACTGCTGAATTTAATGAACTTTTTAGGTGCGTTTCACCCAAAAGCAGGATGGTAGACTACAGGCAACTTTTGCTCTCCGAAAAGCGTCTATGCGTCCCCCATCCCGCCCCCTGTCCCAACGCCCTGCTTGGTCTAGTCCACCCCAGGGAACTGTCACAGCCTTTACCCTTGCTGTGGCCCTGGGCCTGCTGACCATGCCGTCTGCTGCCCAGGCGCAGGCAATTCTTGAAGATGGCACGCTGGGGGCAGAAAGCTCCGTGGTGACGCGGGATGTGCTGATTCAGGGCATTTTGAGCGATCGCATCGATGGCGGGGCCCGGCGCGGCGCAAACCTGTTCCACAGCTTTGAACAGTTCAACATCGACGCGGGGCGCGGCGCGTATTTCGCCAATCCTGCCGGGGTAGAAGCCATCTTTAGCCGCGTCACCGGGGGCAACCCCTCCAACATTTTGGGACGGCTGGGCGTGTTGGGCAGCGCCGACCTGTATTTCCTGAACCCCAACGGCATCCTGTTTGGCCCCGCCGCCAGCCTCGACCTCCAGGGGTCTTTCCTGGCCACCACCGCCAGCGGCTTCCAGTTTGGCGATTTGGGACGCTTCAGCGCCACTGCCCCCGAAGTTCCGTCGGCGTTGCTGACCATCAATCCCTCGGCGCTATTTTTCAACCAAGTGGCCGCAGGAACCATCGTCAACCGCTCCGTCACGCCTGTTGCTCCAGGCAACCCGTTTTTGGTGGGGCTGCGGGTTCCCAACGGGCAAAGCCTGACGCTGCTGGGGGGCGACGTGCAGGTCGAAGGGGGGCTGTTGAGCGCCTTTGGCGGCCGCATCGACATTGGTGCAGTGGCGGCGGGCGGCACGGTGCAACTAAACCCTAACGGGAGCCTGGTGATTCCCGACGGGCTGGCGCGGGGTGACGTGACCTTTACCGATGGCGCAATTGTGGACGTGCTGCTGGGGGATAAGGGCGATATCAACGTCACCGCCCGAAACATCTCGCTGCTGGGCGATAGCGAGTTGCAGGCGGGCATCGAATCTAGCTTCGGCGCAGAGGGCAGCCAGGCGGGCGACCTCCGGCTGAATGCAACGGGCACAGTGCGAATCGCAGAAGACAGCCTTGTGAGAAACCGCGTGAATGAAAACGCGATTGGCAACGCGGGCAATGTGGAAATTGTGGCCAATCAACTGGAACTGCTAGACACGGCCCAGATCAGCACCAGTACCCTGGGGCAGGGCAATGCGGGAAACGTGATTCTGACGGTGGGCGATCGCATCTTGCTGGACGGCGGCGATATCTTTAGCCGCGTGGGAGAAGAAACCCTGGCCCTAGACGACAGCATTCAGCTCCAGGGCGGCAATATTCAAATCACCACGGGGTCTTTGGTGCTGATCAACGGAGCGCAACTGCTCGCCAACACCGAAGGGCAGGGCAGCGCAGGCAGCATTCTGATCCGTGCCCGCGAAGACGTGACGTTTCAGGGCCGCAGCCCTACTGATACTTCGCTGCCATCCGCCGCCTTTGTGCGCGTTGATGAAGGAGCCAGAGGACGCGGCGGCAATATCGACATCCAAGCCCGCAACCTGTTTGTGCTGGACGGGGCACGGCTGTTTGCAGGCACACTGGGGACAGGCGATTCAGGCAATATCTTGATCAACGCTACAAATCAGGTGCGCTTCGCTGGCACTGGGGCTGGCGGACAGACCACCGTGGCGTTTACCAATGTTGAAGAGGGCGGCATCGGACGGGGCGGCAACATCAGCATTACCGCCGAAACCGTGAACCTCGCCGATGGAGCGCAACTGATCGCCAGCACAAATGGACAGGGCGATGCAGGCAGCATCACGATTCGGGCGATGGGCGATGTCACCTTTCGCGGACGTAGCCCAAATGGTGTATTGCCAACCGCCGCCTTTAGCCGCGTGGAAGAAGATGGACAGGGTAATGGCGGCAACATCGACATTCAATCCCGCAATCTGTTTGTGCTGGACGGGGCACGGCTGACAGCAGGCACGCTCGGAAGGGGCGATTCGGGCAACCTCATCATCAATGCCACCGGGCGAGTGCGATTTGCCGGAACCAGTCCCACTGGACAAACCAGCGTAGTATTTGCCAATACAGAGGGAAACGCGGTAGGCGATGGAGGCAACATCAGCCTGACCGCCAACGTGCTGGAGATGGCTGACGGAGCGCAACTGGTCGCCAGCACGAGCGCTGAAGGGAATGCGGGAGACGTGATTCTTCGAGTGGGCGATCGCATCTTACTCGACGGTAAGGACACGTCCATTTTCACCCGTATCAATGCAGAAACCCTGGCGCTAGACAACAGCACTCGACTGCAAGGCGGCAATATTGATATTCAAACAGGCTCTCTGTTCCTTACGAATGGCGCTCAACTACTGGCTAATACTCGTGGACAGGGTAATGCAGGTAACGTGATAATTCGAGCGAACGATCGCATCTTACTCGACGGCAGCGGCACTGCCATTTTCAGCAGCGTGGGGGCAGAAACCCTGGCGCTAGACGACAGCACTCGACTGCAAGGCGGCAATATTGATATTCAAACAGGCTCTCTGTTCCTTACGAATGGCGCTCAACTCCAGGCAGATACTGACGGGCAGGGCGATGCAGGCAGCGTGATTATCCGAGCCACCGGAGATGTGACGTTTCAGGGACGCAGCGCCAACGGCTCGTTGCCCTCCTCTGCCTTCAGCCGAGTGGGTGCAGGTGGAAATGGTGAAGGTGGCAATATCGATATTCGAGGTCGTAATCTGTTCGTGCTGGACGGAGCGCGACTGCTTTCAGGCACGTTGGGTAAAGGTGATTCCGGCGATATTATTATCCACACAACAGGGCGAGTTCGCTTTGCTGGAACCGGCCCAAGCGGCCAGGTCAGCGTCGCGTTTGCCAATGTTGAAGGAAATGCAGTAGGAAATGGCGGCGATATTAACATTACGGCCGATAGCCTGGAGCTTGCCGACGGGGCGCAACTGGTCGCCAGCACGAGCGCTGAAGGGAATGCGGGAGACGTGGTGATTCGAGTGGGCGATCGTATCTTACTCGACGGCAGCGGCACTGCCATTTTCAGCAGCGTGGGGGCAGATACGCTGGCGCTGGACGACGACGTTCGGCTACGGGGCGGCGCGATCGACATCGAGACGGGTTCGCTGTTTCTCACCAATGGCGCGTCGCTGGTGGCCAACACCGCCGGACGGGGCAATGCGGGTCAAGTAAATATTCGGGCGGGCGATCGCATTTTTCTCTCTGGCACCGACACAGCCATCTTCAGCAGCGTAGAAACTGGTGGTATAGGACAGGGTGGCAGAGTGAACATCAGAACCGGATCGCTGGCCATCACCCGTGGGGCCCAACTGGTTGCCAATACACGCGGAGAGGGCAATGCAGGCAACATCCGAGTGATCGCAACGGGCAATGTCCGACTGGCAGGCTTCACCAATGAAACAGGGCGCTCCAGCGCTCTATTTACCAATACGAATTCTGGCGCACAGGGGCGCGGCGGCGAGATTTTCATTCGAGCTGATCGTCTGCGAATTCTAAATGGGGCTGCGGTATATGCACTCAGCGAAAACAACCGTCGGGGCGGCAGCATTCGCCTGTTGGTCAACGAGTTTGAGGCGACGGGCGGCGGCCAGGTGATTGCCAGCGCCCTGCGGCGGGGGCGGGCGGGTAGCATTACGCTGGAGGGCGGCGACATTCTGTTTTCGGGCAGCGATCCAACGGTGGGCGATCGCCGCGAAAAATTTGGCACTGCGGTCGCCAACACAGGCGATGGGCAGAGCGGGCTATTTGCCGATACCCAGCCCAACTCCAGAGGACGCGGCGGCAGCATCACGCTGCGCGGCAACAGCTTGCAGGTGTTGGACAGCGCCACCATTTCTGCCCAAACCGCAGGGCAGGGGGATGCAGGCGATATCAACATCGCAATTCGCGGCGGCACGCAGTTGAACAATGGCAACATCACTGCCGCAGGACGGTTCGCCGCAGGCGGGAACATCACGCTGAACACGGGCAGCCTGTTCCTCACCGAACGCGCCGCCATTACCGCAGCTAACACAGGAGGGCGCACGGCGGGGAACATCACGCTGATCGTGGGCGATCGCACCTCTCTGACCAACAGCAACATCACCGCCGCCAGCCGCCGAGACGCAGGCGGCAGCATCACGCTGAACACGGGCAGCCTGTTCCTCACCGAACGCGCCGCCATCACTGCCGCCAGCAGGGGGCGCGGCACAGCAGGCACCATTCGCATCAACACGGGCGATCGCCTGGAAATGTCTGACGGCGACATCACCACCCGCGCCCCCCGCTCCTCCGGCGGCAATATCGAAATCAACACAGGCAGTCGGTCAACCCGCAGCCTCATGGTGCTGGAGGGCGACAGCGACATCACCACCAATAGCCGAGGCGACGGCGGCAACATCACCATCGGCGGCGCGGGCGTGGTCGCCTTCGACGACAGCGACATTATTAGTCAAGCAGCCGAGGGGCGTGGCGGCAACATCACGCTCCCGCCCTTTTTCAGCGAGACGAATCCCCCCGGCAGCGCAAATGACTTTGACCGCAACGACCAGGTGGATCTAAACGCCTCAGGACAAACCGCCCCTGGGCAAATCATCACTCCCGATACCAGCAGCGTCCAAAATAGCCTCACGCCGCTAGCAGATGCCTCGATAGACGAGGGGCGACTGCTGGCCAATAGCTGCGTGGTGCGCGATCGCCAATCGGGTCGCTTCATCATCACGGGGTCTGGCGGCTTGCCCTACGCGCCGGGGGATGCGTCGCTGTCGCCCTTCCCCACCGGAGACGTGCAGCCGCTACCCGAAACGACCCCAGAGCCATTGCCCCAGAGCCGTTCCTGGCAGCCCGGCGACCCCATTATCGAACCGCAGGGCGTGTATGAATTAACCGACGGGCGGCTAGTGCTGAGCCGAGAATGTGACTCTGAGACAGCCCTCTAGCGTGAGCCGCGGCCCCATCTCAAGAGAGCGGCGCAATCACAATCGGCAAAACGGGCGGCTCCGGCTCCATCGGCGAAAGCGTAGGGCGGACATGAATCAGCGGCGGCTTGATCAGCCGCACAGCAGGGCCCGGCTGCACGGGGTCGTCGCCACCGTCTCCCACGCTGGTAAAGCAGATCGTCGGGTCTTCAGGAAAGTAGCAGAACGGCACCACCACACCGCCCAAATCCGCCGCGCTGCCAGGATTCGGCTGCACCTGGGTTTCGGTGGTTGGGGGAACTTCTGCGGCACTGGCCCGCTGGGCAAACGACCCGCCCAACACGCCAAAGATTCCAAAGATCATCGTACCGACTGTCAACGTGATGACGGTCCAATCAAACACGGAACGCTCAAATTCGGGAACCGGGGACAGCGGAAAGGCGACATTACGAATAGCATTCCGAACGAACTTGGGAGCAGAATTGGCAATCCGTTGGGGGGCAAGTGTGGGAGCGAATGTAGCAGTCATGGTGAATGTCCTCTTCTCGATTGGTTAAGGGGCGTGCAATCAGATCGGAACGGGTTGGAACGGGTTCAGGAATATAGGGCGATCGCCCTGATGCGTGGCTCTACGATTTTTTCTGCAATTTTTTTTGCGATTCTGCCGCGCGTTGCCTTGACACTTACTTGACACTTACTTGACACTTATTAGCCTACCGAGGTGGAACCGGGAAGTCACTACGCCTTTGCGCCAAGTCGCAGAGCAAAACGGGTCATTGAACCTGCGGCTTTGCGACTAAGGAATTGCGCTTTTATGCAATCTGCATTGCAGGATTTTGCAAATCGCGGATTATGCTTTGCTAAACCCACTTAGCTGAACATCAGCTATTCACACCTTCTTGTAGGGGGGTGTACAGGTATGCACTTTCTCAACGAGCCTTTCCTGTCGGCAAATTGCGTGAGTTTTCGGAGTTAGCCGCTGCCCTTCTCCACCCACACTAAGAGAGCGCTGGTTTATATGTCTTGATTTGCGCGTCTCAAGTTGGTCGCTGAAGGCGAAGCCGTATGCTGTTGCTTAATTTTTTGCTACTGGGTCTTGCGGGGCTGCTGCTGGTGCCCGTACTGGTACTGTTTGTGGAATGTGCGATGGCGCTACTGCCGCTGCCTGCGCCTAGAATGCGCGGCCGCAGAGTGCATCCCCGGACGGCGGTGCTGATGCCTGCTCACAACGAAGCGGCGGGCATTGGCGCGGCGATCGCCACGATTTTGTCGCAACTCCAGGCGGGCGATCGCCTGCTGGTGGTGGCCGACAACTGCACCGACGACACGGCAGCAGTGGCCTTTGCGGCCGGAGCGGAGGTGATTGAGCGGCGTGATCCCGACCATCGCGGCAAGGGCTATGCGCTGGATTTTGGGCTGCGCCACCTCGCCAAAAACCCGCCAGAGGTGGTGGTGATGGCCGATGCAGACTGCTGGATGAACGCTGGCGCACTGTCCGATATCGCCAGCCTATCGGCGGCAACCCATCGCCCGGTGCAGGCAGTTTATTTGATGGAAACGCCGCCCCGCCCCAGTGCCGCCAGCGCTGTGTCCTCCCTGGCGTTTCTAGTAAAAAATCAGGTGCGCCTGCTGGGGCTATCCCGCCTGGGGCTACCGTCGCTGCTAACGGGCACGGGCATGGCCTTTCCCTGGGACGTGATTCGGCAGGTGTCCCTGGCCAGCGGCAACATTGTGGAAGATATGCAGCTTGGGCTGGACTTGGCGATCGCCGGCCATCCTCCCCTGTTTTGCGCCACCGCCTACGTGATGGGGCTATTGCCCGCCCGCCGAACCGCCGCCGACCAGCAGCGCACCCGATGGGAGCATGGCCATCTGCACACGCTGATGACTCAGGTTCCCCGGTTATTGGGCGAAGCGCTGCGGCGGGGTCGCGTTGACCTGCTGGCGATCGCCCTCGATCTGGCCGTGCCGCCCCTATCGCTGCTGGTGATGCTGTGGGCAATGGCTTTGGGTCTGGCGGCGATCGCCCTGCCGCTGGGTGCCTCTCCTTTGCCTGCGGCGCTGCTGCTGGCCCAGGGCTGCCTGCTGCTGGGCGCAATCTCCGGCGCATGGGTTCGCTTTGGCACAGCGCTGATCCCCGCCCATGCGCTGCTGAGCATTCCGCTCTACGTACTTCGCAAGATTCCCCGCTACTTCGGCTTCTTCACGAACCGTCAAACCCAGTGGATTCGGACAGAGCGAGAGCCAGAGGTTGGGAGCTAGGAGGGGTGGAGGGGGAAAGAGAGAAGAGGGAAGAACGAAGAGAGAAGAACGAAGAGGGAAGAACGAAGAGGGAAGAACGAAGAGGGAAGAGCAAAGGGATTCCAGTTTTCGTTTTTCGTTTTTCGTTTTTCGTTTTTTCTCTCCCCCATCACTCCACTCCCCCATCCCCCTCCAGCAACGCTTTAATCAGCATACCGATGCCGACGATGAGGGCGATCGCCACGGTTCCTAAACCTAGAGGACTGGGAACCCAAAACACCGCCTCCAAATGATTCAGCTCGCCGGGTTCCAGCCTCCAGGCAAGCTGGCGATTTTCCTTCGGAAACGCTCCGCGATCGCCCACCTCTGCGGCTGGGGTGCTGTCCACGCGCCGCACTCCCCAAGGCGTGTCGAGCCTGAAATCGGCATCCAGCAGACCACCGGGCGACACCAGCAGGCGGCCATCCGCTCCCCGAACGGCGAGCGATCGCAAGTCCAGATCTAAACTCAGCCGATTGCGCTGCACCAGCAGTAGGTTCGTTTCACGGACACTCATCCGAGCGGCGATCGCAGGTAGTTCCGCCAAATCCGGCCCCCAAAGCTGCCGCCGCTCCTCCGCAGACGGGTTAAAAAAGCGGTTGAACTTTGCAGCTAAGTCTTTGCCATTATTGAACGGAATGGTAATCAGCGACTCCTGCTTCGATGGGTGGCGCACCTTGCCGCCCAGTTTCCGTGCCTGTCGCTCCAGTCCATCCAGCCATGCCCGCGCCGTCGATTGCCGTGCCGCCGGAATCTGCCCATCCAGCCGAATCCGCTGCACCAGTTCTCCGTGGGTCTGGCTGTCGTAGGTAATGCCCACGTCGTATTGAATGCAGCCCGTCAGGCAGAGGCAGAGGAGGAGCAGCGGTAGGAGGCGGCGCATAGCTGGGAATCTGGCAGGGGAACAGATGTGAGGTCTGGGGATGAGGAATGAGCTTAAATACAGCCCAAGGTTGTCTCATTCCAATCCTTCAACACTCTCTTGATCTCATCATCCCACCATCAACTCTCCCCAACGCATCAAAACGCCATCACGCCCACCCCAAACCCGCTGGACAACCTTTAGGACAAAAATTAGGACAAAAATAGTTCTCGAATTCCCGCGCTGCCAATTTCTACTGCCAGTGCTGCCAGGATAAAGCCCAGAAGCTTTGCGGCGATGGTGGTTCCGGTTTCGCCCAGCCATTTTTCAATGCGGGTAGACTGGCGCACGATGATCCAGGTCACGAACATCGATAAGACGATCCCCAGCACCACGCTCAGGCGAGCCGTAGGACGATCAGCCATGAGCAACGTGACGGTGGTGAGCGCACCGGGGCCCGCCAGCAGCGGCAGTGCCAGTGGCGTAATCGCCACGTCGCGCTCTTGCTCCGCCTCATAGGTGTTAATTTCTCCCTGCAACATATCCAGCGCCACGAGCAGCAGCAATAGCCCGCCCGCCACCTTCAGCGAGGCCGTGCTGATATGCAAATAGGTGAGAATCGGCTGACCGACAAAGGCAAAACCCAGCAAAATCAGGGTGGCGACCAGCGTAGCGCGATCGACCACGCGGTTTTTTTGGTCGAGATCCATGCCCTTGGTAAGCAGCACGACGATCGGCGCATTGCCCAGCGGATCGGCTAGCACAAAGATTGCCAGAAATGTTTGCGTGAGAACGGAAATGTCCATAGGGCAGGTGCGGCGTTGTAAATCCCAGGGTGCAGGCAGGTAAGGGCGATCGCCCCAGAGAGTCTCCCCAGACTTGGAGCAGACGCTCACCAGACAGCGGGGCTTGGTTTCAACACTAGCCGCAGGTGAGAAGACCAGTCCAGGCGAAAATGCTTAAGATTTCTAAGAAGCGTTCCAACGCAATCTTCATGAAAGTTCTGCCCGCAGTTTTGGTTTTTTTTAGTAAAACTGGGCACAGCCTGACCGTCTATTGATCGCTCTGCTGAGCATTTCTTTCAAGATAACCTGAGTTAGCCATAGACATTTATGGTTGAAGTTACTATAATTTCAACCATCTAGGACTTACGCAGTTGGACAACTTCTCGCGGGCGCAACCCGCGAGAAGTTGTCCAAAGCCCAGAAAACCTATCACAAGTGCGTAAGTCCTGTCATCTTCAATCGCCAATGACGGCTAATGGTGGCTGATAGTGGCTAATGATGGCTGAAGCTGACTCCCCTCTCACTCGCCAACCTGGTTTATGGCTGCCTCTGCGCTGAACATTACGCCCGCAGACTACGGATTGCTGACCGATCTCTACCAGCTCACAATGGCGGCTTGCTACGTCGGCGAAGACCTAGCACTGCGACCCGCCAGCTTCGAGCTATTTGTGCGGCGGCTGCCCCAGAGCTTTGGCTATCTGGTGGCAATGGGGCTTGAACAAGCCCTGGATTACCTGCAACAGTTGAAATTTAGCACGTCCCAGCTTGACGCACTGAGGGCTACCGGACTGTTTGACCATGCACCCGCTGCGTTTTGGGACATTTTGGAAACCGGGCGCTTTGGCGGCGACGTGTGGGCCGTGCCAGAGGGGACGGTCGTGTTTGCCCATGAGCCAATGCTGCGGATCGAAGCCCCCCTCTGGCAGGCGCAACTGGTGGAAACCTACCTGCTGAACACGCTGAACTATCAAACCCTGATCGCGACGCGGGCGGCGCGGCTGCGAGATCTGGCCGGCCCCGAAGCAACGCTGCTGGAATTTGGCACGCGGCGGGCCTTTAGTCCCCAGGCTTCGATCTGGGCGGCGCGGGCGGCTCTGGCGGCGGGGTTAGACGCGACCTCAAACGTGCTGGCGGCGCTGCAACTGGGACGCAAGCCCAGCGGCACGATGGCTCACGCACTGGTGATGGCGCTGGAGGCACTGGAGGGCAGTGAGCAGGATGCATTCACGGCGTTTCATCGCTACTTTCCCAAGGCACCGCTGCTGATCGACACCTACGATTCTGAGGCGGCGGCGGCCCGGCTAGCCGAGCGGATGAAACTGGAAGGGCTGGAGTTGGGCGGCGTGCGGCTGGATTCTGGCGATCTGGTGGAACTGTCGAAATCCGTGCGATCGCTCCTTCCCGGTGTTCCCATCTTTGCCAGCGGCGACCTGGATGAGTACGAAGTCGAGCGGCTGCAACAGGCGGGAGCCTTCATCGACGGCTATGGCTTTGGTACGAAACTGGTCACGGGTTCTCCGGTCAACGGCGTGTATAAGCTCGTCGAAATCGACAACATCCCGACCCTGAAAGGCTCCAGCGGCAAAGCCACCTACCCCGGTCGCAAGCAGGTGTTTCGCTTGGTGCAAGACGGGCGCTTTGGGGGCGATCGCCTTGGTCTTTGCACCGAATCTCACCCCAGCGCCCAACCGCTGCTGCAACAGGTGATGAAGCAGGGGCAGCGCCTTTCCCACTCCGAACCCCTAGAGGCGATCGCCCAGCGCACCCGCGCCAACGTTGCCGCCCTCCCCTCCACCCTCCGTCAGGTCATCTGCATCGACCCCTACACGCCAGAAATCACGCCCGCGCTGCACAGCCTGACCGAAGAGACGCAGGCGCGGCTGATGGGATAACCGCCGATTAATCGGATGGGTCCGAGTTGTGCAGATAAAGACAACGCTCAAATCAATCCCCCACTCCTAACCCATAGCCCCTCGCCCCTGATATGCACATCGCCCTTTTTGGAACCAGCGCCGACCCGCCAACCCGCGCCCACCAGGATATTTTGGTATGGCTAGCGGATCAGTTTGATGAGGTGGCAGTGTGGGCTTCGGACAACCCGTTCAAGCTGCACCAAACGCCACTGGAACATCGCACGGCCATGCTGCGGCTCATGGTGGCGGCAATTCACCCGCCTCGCCGGAATTTGCACGTCTATCCTGACCTCAGCCATCCGCGAGCGCTGGTGACGGTGAACCGGGCACGGAGGCGATGGAAGCGGGCGACGTTTACGCTGGTGGTAGGGTCTGACTTGGTGGCGCAGTTGCCCAAGTGGTATCAGGTGGAGGCGCTGTTGCAGGCGGTGCGGCTGCTGGTGGTGCCCCGACCGGGCTATCCCCTGCAAGAGGCGGATCTGGAGCCGCTGCGGAAACTGGGGGCAACGGTGGCGATCGCCCCCCACGAAGGCATTCCCGCCTCGTCCACCGCCTACCGCACCGACAAAGACCCGCACCTGCTCATTCCTCCCATCGAGGCATATATTCACCAACAGCGCCTCTACACCTCATGCCAGGACGACACTCCCGCAAGCCTAGTGACTCCACTCCACACCAGCTAGCAGACTTCAAAGTGGGCGTGGATAACGTCATCTTCTCTGTCGATACGGAACAGAATCGGCTGCTGGTGCTGCTGGTCATGCGCGACAACGACCCCTACCTGGGCTATTGGTCGCTGCCGGGGACGCTCGTGCGCCAGGGCGAATCGCTGGAGGACGCGGCCTATCGCGTGCTGTCCGAAAAAATTCGGGTCAATAACCTGTACCTAGAACAGCTATATACCTTTGGCGGGCCCCAGCGCGATCCGCGAGAAGCGCCAAACCGCTACGGCGTGCGCTATCTGTCGGTGAGCTACTTTGCGCTGGTGCGGCTGGCAGATGCAGAACTGATTGCCGACGGGGTCAGCGGCATCGCCTGGTATCCCATGAACCAGTTGCCCGACCTAGCGTTTGACCATCAGGAAATTTTGCAATATGGCTATCGCCGCCTGCGAAACAAGCTGGAATATAGCCCCATCGCCTTTGAGGTGCTGCCCGAACTGTTTACCCTCGGCGATCTGTACCAGCTTTATACCACCGTGCTGGGCGAAAATTTTTCAGACTATTCCAACTTTCGATCGCGCTTGCTGAAGCTGGGATTTTTGGCCGATACAGGAATCAAGGTGTCGCGGGGCGCGGGCCGACCCGCCAGCCTCTACCGTTTCGATGCCGATGCCTTTGCCCCGCTCAAAGACAAACCCCTGGTTTTTATTTAACATCGGGTAGCTACACAGTTCAGAGCGAGATTTCCCGACCTGGAATGCGGGCGGGCTGGGGTAGGATTTGGGAGGTTCTGCAACGGGAACGGACAGGCCAAACTTGGACGTTCAGGGCTTGAAATTCAGGAGGAATCGCGATGAAGGCTTGTGTGGTAGGCGCAACGGGGCGCACGGGGCGACGCATTGTGGAAGAACTGGTGCGGCGAGAGATTCCCGTGCGGGCGGTGGTGCGAAATCTGGAGCGGGGGCGCGAGGTGTTGCCCCCGGCTGCCGAGTTGGTGGTGGGCGATGTGCTGCAACCGGAAAGCCTAAAAGCGGCGATCGCCGATTGTACCGTCGTGCTTTGCGCCACCGGAGCCGCCCCCAACTTCGACCCAACGGGCCCTTACAAAACAGACCTGGAAGGCACAAAGAATCTGGTGGATGCCTGCAAAGCGCAGGGCATTCAGCACGTTGTTCTGGTGTCGTCGCTCTGCGTGTCCAAGCTATTTCATCCGCTTAACTTGTTCTGGCTAATCCTGGTGTGGAAGAAACAGGCGGAGGAATACCTTCAGCAGAGCGGTTTGACCTATACGATCGTGCGGCCCGGCGGGCTGCTAGAAGACGACCTGCCCGATGCGGTGGTGATGCAGGGCGCAGACACGCTGTTTGACGGGCGCATTCCCCGCAAAAAGGTGGCGGAAGTCTGCGTAGAAGCGCTAACCTTACCGGAAGCCCGCAATAAGATTGTGGAAGTGGTGGCCCGTCCCGATGCCCCCGCCCGTTCCTATGGTGAACTGTTTGGGGCGATCGCCTAAATCCAGGCTGGATACTCCACTGGATACTCCACAATGCTGAACCTTCTTGCCAACTCGTGACTCTGATTCCTCCTTCTCCAACCTCATCCCCCAAGCCGCTGCCGTCCAAGCGCAGCGCTGTGACCCGCATTTTGCTGATGGGGGCGCTGGCGCTGATGGCGCTGCCTGTCGTGGAAAAAGTGATGGGCTGGGACGGATCTCTGCCGCAGAGTGGAGAACCCGTCGGCAGCGTCACGCCGATTCCCCTACGGATGAAGGGCGGCGATCCCTATATTCGAGCGCTAATGCGGACGATTTCTGCCAGCGAGTCCAACGATCCGCGGCCCTATTCGCTGATTTATGGGGGCGATCGCTTCGAGGATTTTTCCCAGCATCCCGATCGCTGCGTTCCCATCGTCGCAGGGCCCAATCTGGGCGATTGCACCACGGCTGCGGGCCGCTACCAGTTCATCACCTCCACCTGGCTAGAGCAGGCCCAGACCTATCACCCCAACCCGTCTGGCCTGTGGCGCTGGCGCAGCTACAGCTTTGAGCCAGAGTATCAGGATGCCGTGGTCTATGCCTGGCTCAGCGACCCCCAGGCCTGGGGCGTAGACCTGGCCCAACTGCTGCGCGATGGGGCAATTGAGGAGGTGCTGTATATCCTTTCCCCCACTTGGACCAGTCTGGGCTACGGCATCGAAACCAATTCCATGAGCGCCTCGCTGCCCTATATCTACGAGGAGATGCTGCGGGAGGAACTGGCGATCGCCGGGAATTAAGACAGTCGCCAGAACAGTCACCAGAACCCACACCAAAACCCAGACCAGAACCCAGAGCAATTACCGGAACCAGATCTACGGCAAAAACCGATCCAGCGCGGCTTTCAGGGCTTCCAATTCTTGCTCGATGTTGCCATCCTGGGCAGCGCGGCCGACGCATTCGGTCAGGTGTTCGTCCAGGATGACCCGCGCCACGCGATCCAGCGCTCCCCGCACAGCAGCAATTTGCACCAGCACATCAGGACAAGGGCGGCTTTCTTGCACCATCAGCTTGATGCCGCGAATATGACCCTCGATCCGAGACAGCCGATTGAGGATTTGCCGGAGCGATTCCTCGCTGTGGATGTGGGCGTGTTCGGGCGTGGCGGGATCGGTATGCAGGTGTGCCGCATCAGACTGCGGGTGGGAATGCTCAGGGCTGTTTTGCGAAAGCTTGGGGGCGGTCATGATAGGGGCAAGAAAGGTACAAAACGGACGGTGCTACGACACTTACTGACAATCACTGACAATCACTGACAACCACTGTGTACACGCAAGTCTTCATGCTTGAGCGGCAGTGCTGTGATCCCCCCCACCCCCCTTAAACAAGGGGGGAACCGGGCCCAGAGTGACCCGCAGCAGAGAAAACTGGATCGGAAGTCCCCCTTCTTAAGGGGGAACCGGGCCCAGAGTGACCCGCAGCAGAGAAAACTGGATCGGAAGTCCCCCTTCTTAAGACTGGAGCCAGAGTGACCCGCAGCAGAGAAAACTGGATCGGAAGTCCCCCTTCTTAAGGGGGATTTAGGGGGATCTTTCAGAGCCTTACGCAAAAAATCGAGATGCGTGTACACATTAGCTACCACAGAGCAGGTGATAGGGGCAGCCCATCGGCTACCCGAACTGCCTTCATCTTAGCCCAGTCCTGAAAACCGTACCGCCGCTGGACTGTCGCTGACGAAGGGCGATCGCTAAGATATGGGATGGAGCGCTGTATGCATCAAGGGCGTTCCGGCACGCTCAGAGTTATTGCGCGAGACGAGAAATTGCCATGCAACGGGACAGGTTCATGAATGGGCTGAAGTTACAAGCGCTGCGTCGGATTGTGGCGCGGCTGATGATGGTGTTTTTGTGTGGGCTGCTGTTGCTAAATCCGCTGACCACTCCGGCCGCGTCGGCTGATGTGCCCGTGGGGGCAGCGCGCGGGAGCAGTTTTGTGGCAGCAGCGGTGAACCGGGTCGGGCCGGCGGTCGTGCGGATTGACACGGAGCGCACGGTTTCCCGAAACGTAGACCCAATGTTCAACGATCCCTTTTTCCGTCAGTTTTTTGGCGATGGCCTGATGCCCCCCGGCGGTCGCTATGAGGAGCGGTTGCGCGGACAGGGGTCGGGATTTATCATCAGCGCCGATGGCACGATCTTGACCAATGCCCATGTGGTGGACGATGCCGACCGGGTGACGGTGCGCCTGAAGGACGGCCGTCAGTTTGATGGCGAGGTGCGCGGCGTAGACGAAGTGACCGACCTAGCAGTGGTGAAGATCAACACGAGCGATCGCCTTCCGGTGGCAACGCTGGGCGACTCGGACGCGGTGCAGGTGGGAGACTGGGCGATCGCCGTTGGCAATCCCCTGGGACTGGATAACACCGTCACCTTGGGCATCGTCAGCACGCTCAACCGCTCCAGTGCTGACGTGGGCATTCCCGACAAACGCCTGGACTTTATTCAAACCGATGCCGCGATTAACCCCGGCAACTCTGGCGGTCCCCTGCTCAACGAGAAGGGCGAAGTGATTGGCATCAACACCGCCATCCGCGCCAATGCAATGGGCATCGGCTTTGCGATCCCGATTAACAAAGCCAAGGACATTTCCACCCGACTGGCTCGCGGCGAGTCTGTGCAGCACCCTTACCTGGGCGTGCAAATTGCCACGCTGACTCCAGAACAAGCGCGAGACAACAACGAAGACCCCAACGCGACCCTGATTTTGCCAGAGGTGAACGGGGCGCTGGTGATGGGGATTGTGCCCGATTCCCCCGCTGCCAAGGGCGGCATCCGTCGCGGCGACGTGATTACGCAGGTCAATGGGCAAGCCATTACCCGTGCCGACCAGTTGCAAACCCTTGTGGAAAACAGCGAACTGGGCAAGCCGCTCCAGATTACCGTGAAGCGCGGCGATCTGACCCGCACGCTGTCGGTACGCACAGCAGAACTGCAACCCGCTGGGAAGAGCAGCAGCGCCCTCCGCTAAGGCGAAACCAGCATATTTTTAACGTATCTGACGTATCTTTAGAAAGCGGTACTTGCTGCCGCTTTCTAGCTGCTTTCTGGCCGCGTGGTAGACTACCTTCTGCCTTTGGCGTTTATCGATTCTCGATTTTCGATTTGCAATTTTGGATTGCCAGTCAAGCGTCTGCGGGGCTGCCACCCGTTGCACTCGTAGCGCCACCAGAGAGAATGGATATTCGACACACAATACACTGAATCAAGACTGAGACGGACAAAGCCTGAGATGAACAGCGAAGCCTACAACGAAATATTGGATATTTGCGAGGAACTGACGTATCGGGAAAAGTTCCGGCTGGCTCAGCATCTCATTCAGCTAGCTCGCAAAGAAGAGGAAGAAGCACATCCCGATCAAAAAGAATCCCGGGCCCACGACCCAGAAACGATCCAGTACGTTGCGGAACGGCTACTCAAGTCCAAGCCGACCAAAAAGACTACGTTACTGAATTCGATTGGGGCAATGTTTCAGTTCCAGGGAGGCATCTCCGAGGTAGATAAGGAACTCATTGTCTATGAGCTTCAAAAGCGGCGATATATCTCAATTGATCGAGAGGGTCGCGTCTCCTATAGGACTTCTTTTTTTGAGTAACGATGAATAACGTCAGGACTTACGTACTTGCGGTAAGCTCTCTGGATTTTAGACAATTTCTCGCGGGCTGCGCCCGCGAGAAATTGTCCAACTGCGTCAGTCCTAAACGTATCGAGTGTATCGAGTAGACTGAACCATCGGCGGGCCAAAGATTTAGCTCAGCAAGGGGCTGGTCAGGTGCGGGCGGACGTGGGCTGAAGTTGGGAGAAGGCGATCGCCCCCAAAAAGATTACCAACTGCGTCACAACGATGCTGGGCCCAGACGGCAGGTTAAACCAGGCCGATAGCCCAATGCCCACCAGGGCGCTGACGGCTCCCAGCGCGGCCGACAGCAGCACATACTGACCAAAGGTGCGGCTCAGCAGTCGCGACGCGCAGGCAGGAATCACCACAAACGCGCTCACCAACAGCGCCCCGATCGCCTTGATCGACACCCCAACGACGAGCGATAGCAGCACGATAAATGCCGTGCGGTGAACCTCAACAGATACCCCACGGGCGATCGCCAGCGGTTCATTCAGCGTCATCAGCATTTGTGTCCGCAGCGACAAGCTGACGAATAGAACACAGATGCAAAGCAGAATGCCACTTGTCCACAAGTCAGCATACTGAATAGCCAAGATGTCTCCAAACAGGAGATTGTTGAGACCGCCTTTGTAGGAATCCAAAAAACTGAGGATAATCACGGCGATCGCCAGCGATGAAGAATAGATAATGTTCAGCAGCGCGTCTGTCCACAGGCGAGTGCGTTGCAGCAAGTAATTCACACCCAGTGCAAACAAAACTGCTGACGGCAGCAACACAATCGACGGGCTAATACCCATTAGCACGCCCAGGCTAATGCCCAGCAAGGTGGAATGGCCCAGGGCATCGCTGAAGAACGAAAGCTGTCTCAGGATCGTAAAGCTGCCTAACAGGCCGCCCATCAGACCCGTCAGCACGCCGCCCATCAGCGCCCGCTGCATAAAGGGGAACTGAAATAGCTCAATCACGCGAATTAAATCGGCTTGCAGAGACATAGGGCGGATGGGTGATGCTAGTGCGTGTGTCGATATTGCACGAATTCTGAGCCGTAGGCAGCGGCCAGGTTTTCGGGAGCCAGCGCGACTTCGGGAACGCCCTGACACAGCAGACGACGGTTCAGGCAAAGCACGCGATCGCAGTGTCGGCGCACCATTTCCAAATCGTGAGAAATTTGCAAAATCGCCCAGCCCTGCTCTTGTTTGAGCTGGTTGAGCAGGCGATAGAACTCTGACTCGCCGCGCACGTCTAGTCCCGCCGGAGCCTCATCGAGGATCAGCAGCCGCCGGGGACGCACCAGACAATAGGCCAGCAGCACCCGCTTGGTTTCGCCATCGGAGAGGCCGCTGATGGGCTGATGGCGCAGGTGGCTTGCGCCGACTCGCTCCAGCGCATCCAGCATGGCCCGATGGCGATCGCCCCCACCTGCCCACGGCCACTGCATTCCCAGCGCGTCCCAGCCCAACCCCACCAATTCGCTCACGGTCATGGGAATGCGGCGGTCAAACAGCAGATTTTGCGGCAGGTAGGCAATTTGCCGCCGCACGCTCATGGGCAACTTGCCCGACGGACTGAGCGGATGTCCCAAACACTGCACATGCCCAGCCTGACGCGGCAAAATCCCCAAAATCGCCTGAACCAGCGTGCTTTTGCCTGCACCGTTTGGGCCAACAATCGCCGTGTCGGTGCCCGCCTCCAGCACAAAGGACACCTCCTGCACCGCCGCATAGGATTCTCGATACACCGTTAGCCGCTCCACGGCCAACACAACCTCTTGCAAAAGACACCTCCTGATGGAGCGCTGATTTCATCTCGGTTTTGCCCAATCGATCTGGGGCGAAGCCGATTTGAGAATGGTTATCATTCTGAACCATCTTACTAGGCGATCGGGGCTTGCTGCCACGGGCGATCGGGTGAACTGGGATTTGTCTGGTGTCCTAAACTTGGGGCGCATCCCAGTTCTGCAAGTTTGCCCTCATCCCCCAGCCCTTTCTCCCAAAGCGGAAGAAGGAGAGCCGGATTGGAAGTCCCTTTCCTGCTTTGGGAGAGGATTTAGGGTGAGGGTTCCACAAGTGGGATGCACCCTGAACTTGGGCATTTCTAAGAGGATGTTTGAAAAGTCCTACTGTTTGTAACAAAGCGTGCAAGATCCCCCTGAATCCCCCTTAAAAAGGGGGACTTTAAGGCGGTTTCCCCCTTTTTAAGGGGGGCTAGGGGGGATCTCTGAGTGCTTAACATTACAGGCGATACCTTTTCAAACACCCTCTAAGTCGTCTATGTCGTCTATGTCGTCTATAAAAGCTGCACGAAAAAAGCTGCACGAAGCGGGGCATTCTCCTCCAAAATCATCTCCATCGAGGCGCAACCGAAAAAAAGTTGAGAAATTGGCGCAGGTTCATTAGACTTGACACCAGACCAAGCGGTTAAAATCTTCGTAATCTTCGTAAGCCGCTACACGCAGCGTTTGGGTCTGTTTCAGGGAAGTTGGGTTATGCTTCGGGCTGCGCGGCGGGTTAGGCCAGTCAGGTTTTAGGATTATGCAACAGGCAACATGGCGGAATGGCAAGCGGAACGGAAGGCGGAACCAAAATCTGAATAAACGGTTGAGCAGCACTCGACTGCGGCGATGGGGGGCAAGTTTAGGACTGGCGGCGATGGCGGCGAACCCTGCCATGATTAGCCTGGGGGCGATCGCCACCCTTGTTTCCACCACCGCCGCTGCGCCCGCCCAGGCTTCTACCCTGACCCAGTGGCAGTTTGACCCCGCCAGCGCGCAACTAGAAGTCACGGTTCCCGCAGGCGTTACGCCACGCACGTTTTTGCTGGCGCAGCCGACGCGAATTGTCATGGATCTGCCCAATACCGATGTGGGGGCGGTATCGGCCGGGCAGGTCTATGGCGGCGCAGTGCGGCAGGTGCGCGTGAGCCAGTTTCAGCCTGGGCTAACGCGAATTGTGATGGAACTGTCGCCCGATGCCACCCTTGCGCCGGAGCAGGTGCAGCTTCAGCAGGTGGGCCCTGCGTCCAGCGGACAGAGCCGCTGGGTGCTGCGTCCGGTGCTGGTGGGGGCAACGACCCCTGCAACTCAGCCCGTTGCGCCGTCTATCCCGCCTGCGGAACCGTTTGGGCTTTCCGCTGCGCCGCCAGTTTCGCCAGTCGTGCCCCAGCCAGTGGCTCCGTCTGAACCGATTCAACCACCAGTCTCCCAGCCGCAAGTTTCCCAGCCACAAGCTTTCCCGCCTGCATCAGCCCTTCCCCAGCCCGCGCCGCCGCCCGTCATTGCCACAACGCCGTCCCAGTCCTCTCCGATTCCGCCTGAGCTATCGGGCAGCAATACCACCGTGCGAATTCGTCGCAACGAGCTACCAGTTGAAACGCCGTTGCCAAGCGCCCCGCCTGTGCCCGTTGAGATTCCGCCCACAGCCCCGGCGACAGCACCACCCGCCAGTTCACCCGCAGCGGCGCTGCAAACCATGCCAGCGACCCTGCAAACCACGCCACCAGGGGCGACTGCGCCCAGCGCGGTTTCGATTCCCACGCCGCCTAGCAGCAGCGCTTCTGGCGCATGGCAGATTCCCGCAACCTTGCCGCCCTCCGCGCCAGACGGGCGGCCGGTCACGGTGACGATTCCGCCCCTAGATGCGGTTCCTGCGACGGTTCCCAGTGCAGTTCCCAGTGCAGTTCCCAGTGCGGCTCCTGCGGCTCCTGCGGCGGCTCCAATTTTGCCCGATCCGCTGCCGCCGATTGCGCCTGCGCCAGTTGCGTCTACGCCCGAACCCATTGTTCCGATTGAGGTGAATCGTGCGCCGGCCTCGCCCAGTCCATCGCTTCCCGTGCTGCAACCTGCGCCGGGTGTGGTGAATGAAGGCGTTTCGAGTCGCCCGTCGAGCGCCAGTCGCCTGCCTGCTGCATCGGTCGCCGCGACACCGTTTAACCCGAACGTGCTGCTGCCATCGGGAACGTCGATGATTGCGCGGTATCCCGGCCGCGTACCGCTGACGCTGAGTGGCGATCGCCCCTGGCAAGAAGTTCTTGTGTTGACAGAACCCGTGCGCGACTACAGCGGGCGCGTGGTGTTTCCGGCAGGCAGCCAGCTTTTGGGACGGTTCGAGACGAATCGCGAGGGCAGCCGCTTTGTGGCCCAGGCAGTGAGCGTGGATGGACGCAATCAGCGGATCGAAGCGCGGTCGGATCGGCTATCGGGCGATCGCCGCGTTTCTGAAGAGGATATTCTGCGGAATTCCGCCATTGGTGCAGGCGGGGCGCTGCTGCTGGGCCTGCTGACGGGCGGCATTGGGCTGGTGGGGCTGGCCCTGGGAGCTGGGGCTGGAGCGGCGACGACCTTTATCACTGCCCCCCAGCCTGCGACGATCCTGCCGAACCAGATTATCGAAGTTCGTCTAACGCAGGATGTGCCACGCGGCTTCTTTTAGGCGTGAAAGTAGGCGTGAAAGCGGAAGTAAAAGCAATCCAGCCATTTTGGGAGCGATCGCCCGCCGCCGCAGCGCCGCCCGATGCAGGTTGAGCCTGGGTTGCAAAGCTGGATTGCAGAGCTGGATTGCAAAGCTGGATTGCAGAGATTGAACCTGGGTGGATTATGAACTGGATCAAACACGGGCTGGGGCTGTCACTGGTGGGCACGGTGGGTATGGTGGGCATGGCGGCGATCGCCCGTGCCGAGCAGCCCCTGGGCGTGGTCTATCCCGACGACGGCCACGAAACCACCGCCAGCCGCATTTTCCTGATTGGCACGGCGGCTCCCGGCGGCGAGGTGACGGTCAACGGGCAGCCCATCGAGCGCAGTCCAGCCGGCCACTTTGCCCCCAGTTTTCCGCTAGAACTGGGCGAAAACGTCTTCACGCTGCGGCGCGGTTCGGAGGCGGTGGTGATTCGCGTGGTGCGCGTGGCGGCAGGGGCAGCGGCTCCGGTGGGCGCTAGTTTTGCAGAGGGGTCGCTGTGGCCAGCGGTGGACGTGGCGCGGCGGCCAGGAGAGACCGTCTGCTTTGGGGCGATCGCCCCGCCCAATGCCACCGTTTCCGTCAGCCTTGCGGGGCAGACCATTCCCCTCGCGCCCCAGCCCAGCGCCGTGGATTTGCCACCCAACTCTGCCGTGCTGACAGACTTGAACCAGCCCGCTGTGATGGAGGCTGCCCAGCGCTACCAGGGCTGCTTGCCGCTGAGCCAGCCGATCCTCACCTACGGCAACGCAATTTCCACCGGGGCTGTGCTGCCGAACCCGGCGCAGACCGTCGCGCTGGGTCAGCCAGACTATCAACTCCAGCTTCGCGGCGAAACCCTGCGCCAGACGGCTCCCGGCAGCGTGTCGCTGTTGCCGCTGCTAAACCCGCCTGTGGTGCAGGTGGTCGCTGCATCGGGAACCGCCCGCACCGGCCCTAGCACCGACTATTCCCGCCTCACCCCCCTACCTCAGGGCACGCGAGATGTGGTGACGGGGCGCGAGGGCGGTTGGCTGCGGCTGGGCTATGGCGCGTGGATTCGCGAGTCGGAAACCCAGCCCGTGCCCAATGCCGCGCCGCCCCAAACGCTGATTCGTGGCGTTCGCTCTCGATCGGCTGGGGCATGGACGGAAATCGTGTTTCCGCTGCAAGCCCCTGTGCCTGTGTCGCTGCATCAGGGCGATCGCACGGTGGCCCTCACCCTGCACCACACCATCGCCCAAACCGACACAATCTTCGTGCCGCGCGATCGCCTGATCCAGCGCTTCGACTGGCAGCAAATTTCGCCGACCCAGGTGCAATACACCGTGCTGCTCAACTCGCGCCACCAGTGGGGCTATAAGCTACGCTACGAGGGCACTAGCCTGGTGCTGTCGCTGCGAAACCCGCCAGTGCTGTCGTCATCGCGGCGGCAACCGCTGACGGGACTGCGGATTTTTCTCGACCCCGGCCACGGCGGCCCAGATGACCTCGGCGCTCGCGGCCCCACGGGCTATCCCGAAAAAGACGTGGCGCTGATTGTGTCGAAACTGCTGCGCGATCGCCTGCAAGCGAGGGGCGCAACGGTGATCATGAGCCGCACCGAGGACATCGACCTCGGCCCCAACGAACGCGCCGCCATGATCGTGGCGCAGGAGCCACACCTCGCCCTCAGCATTCATTACAACGCGCTGCCCGACGATGGCGACGCGATCAACACCGCAGGCATTGGCACGTTTTGGTATCAAAACCAGGCGCAAGACCTGGCGGAATTTCTGCATGATTATCTAGTGGAAACGCGCGATCGCCCTTCCTACGGGGTCTTTTGGAATAACCTCGCCCTGACGCGCCCCGCCGTTGCCCCATCCGTCCTGCTGGAACTGGGCTTCATGATCAATCCCTTTGAATTCGAGTGGATCGTCGATCCGCAGGAGCAGGAGCGCCTGGCCGATACCCTGGCCGACGGCATCGAAGCATGGCTGCGGCAGACCACCCGCGAATAACCAGATTGATTCTCGATTGATTCTCGATTAGTTCTTGATTAGTTCTCGATTTTGGATTTGCGATTTTGGGATTTGCGATTTTGGATTTGCGTTTTGGATTTGCGATTTTAGATTGCCAGTCCAGCGCCTATCAGCCTTCCAGCAACTTCATTAGCGCCACTCAATTAGCGCCACTCAGAAGAATTGGGCAATGTGACTCGGCAAAATTGCTGACAACTTTGTTTTAGCTTCGTTTCAGTCAAGTTTCTGGATTTTTTTGTGGATCAGGCAGGATGCCCCATGCCAAGATAGTCTGGATCGCAACGCTCATGGCTTGGCTTGGATGGAAATTCCCTATGGCAGTTTCAGACGAGTTTCATCAGCGCTGGTGTGCCTTGCTCGATCGGGTCGATGGCTGCAATTCTGAAAAAGCGCTGGAAACCGAAGTCATTCTGCCCATGCTAGAACTGCTGGGCTACCGGCCGCAGGATATTCTTCAGCAGGTTCCATTCGGCAAAAAGCGGGTTGATTTTTTACTCAGGGCGCAGCAATCCGCCCCCTATTGCCACTACCTGATTATCGAAGCGAAGTCGCCCAAGCAGGCGATCGCCCACAATAGCTGGCAACTACGGGATTATCTGCTCGCTTCGGGCAGCATTTTGGGACTGTTGACCAACGGCAAGCAGTTTCGCCTGCTCTACAACGATGGCGAGGCGGTTCACTCGCTCTGGAACTATAGCCGCGACTACCTCTACCAAAGCTATCGGGTGTTGGGGTCGCTGCTGTGGAAGCGAAACTGCGATCGCGTCATGGAGGCCTTTGGCAGCAGCCACCGCAAAATTCACGAACAGCTTGTGCGGGCGATCGCCCAACTCTCGCAAGACTCCCACGTCCTCTCGGTGCTGCCCATACAGCCCGATTTGTCCCCCCACACTCCACCCCGAAACGCTATGATCATCACCGTTTTCAACAACAAAGGCGGCGTTGGCAAAACCACCCTGACCATTAACCTGGCTGCGGCCCTGGCGCAACTGGGCAAGCGGGTGCTGCTGATCGACATCGACGCACAGGCAAATCTGACCACGGGCCTGGGAATCGACCCGCTAGAAGATGTGGAAAAAGTTGGCCGAAAAGACATTACCCATTTGCTCACCGAACCCCGGCTGGTGCTGGACGATGTGATTGTGAAAAAGCGCTGGGGCAACGTGGTTTTAGATGTCGTGCCTTCCCACATCCGCCTCAGCAATATGGAGAATCAGTTGATTCAGATTGTGGACAGCGATCGCATTTTGGCCAAAAAGCTCAAAAGCCAGGATTATGACTTTGTGTTTATTGACCCGCCGCCCTCCTTTGGCAAGGTGAACCGCATTTCCCTGATGGCCTCTGGGGGTGTGCTAGTGCCGACTCAGCTTTCGCCCTATCCCATCCGAGCGCTGGAATTTGTGCTGGGGCAAATCGAAGAAGTCGGGCAGTTTCGCGAAACGCCGCTGCCCATCGTGGGCATTGCAGTCAGTATGCACGATCGCACCTCGCGAGCCTTTAATTTATCGATGGTCGAAGAGCTATACGGACGGCTGAATAAACTGCCTGGGGGCAATCAGGTGCAACTGTTTTCAGAAGCAACCTGGGTGCCCCGCCTCAATATCGTGTCCAAGTCTCAGAGCGAGGGCTGCCCGCTGTTTGCGGTGGAATCTCTGGACGGACTCAGCGCCCAAGACCGCACTGCTGCCGAGAATGCGCTTGCGTCCTTTGAGTCGCTGGCCCAAGAACTCCTGCAAAAGGTCGAAGCGGCGGCATAGCCCTCAGTCGCGGCATAGCCTTATGTCACAAATGAACAGACTCAACGGCGTTATAGCCTTCAGTCGCGGCATAGCCTTCAGTCGCGGCATAACCTGATGAACAGACTCAACGGCGTTGCTGAACAGATTTCCAATGAGTCAGGAAGCGCCCAGGTGGGTCAACGTACCATCAGCCACAAACCAAGCCGTGCCAGTGCCTTCATAGATAGCAGCGAATGTGGCCCCTGAAGGACGGTGCGCGTCCACCGTGAGTTTTCCCTTGAGTCCGTATGCGGTTTCTTCGTATCCAGCCGTAGTCATCCGCAGGTTAACGTCATAGTAGTTGAAGTCTGGCATTTCCCTTGTAATGCTGCCTGGCGTTTTGGGGTGGAGAAACCAAACTGCGGAACCATGCACCCATTCTAGGCGGATGGGCTTCCCTGTTTCGGTGTCCCATTCAATCGTAAGCTGCTCCGCTGGACTGGGAAAACTGGCGTAATAGGCTTCATCGGTCGTAAACTTGGCGATCATACTTGTCCTCCATATCTCCATAAAAGTTGAGTAACGTGGGGCGGCTCATGGGTACAACATGAGTACGCATGAGTACGCATGAGTACATATGAGTACGAAAGTTATTAGATAGTGAGTAGATGTGAGCAGATAGTGAGCAATTGGCTTGGTTAACGCAGAGGAGGTTTCCCATTGATGAACCGCCATTGATGAACCGCCATTGATTAATCTCGATTGATTAATCTCGATTGATTAAAGCGATGGCATCTTCAGCTTCCTGACTCACAGTCCACCATCCCTCCACAAAGGTCTTGTCGTTCTGAGCTAAGAATTGGAGCTTTGACAGGGCTTCCTTGCTTTTGAGACAGCCCGCAGCAAAGCAGGCCCAAAACCTAATGACAGCTTCCGAGTCGTCAAGTGCGGTCAATATTGCGTTCACTGCTTCCTGATGTAGAGTTAGTAACTCCTGGGAAAGTTGATTTCCCAGTCCTTCTAGGGCTTGCGCTCGAACAGAAGGAGCCTCACCCTGATGAGTTGCAACGTCAGTCAATACCCGAATCACTTGCGGGGTAATCTCGCTGTCTGATTGGAAAGAGAGAGCATAGACAACACTTTCTCGCTGTGCCGGATCAAAACTCGTTTCCAGAATCGAGAGCAGGGGCCCTAAGTGCCTCTGAGTCATGATTGAACTCAGGGATGCCGCTGCCTGCACCCATAATTCACTGCGTTGACCCGCTAACACATCGGCGAGCGCATCTGCATCTTGGTCATCTCCTATCTTGCCAAGTAGCCAACAAGCGGTCATTGCCTTATCTAGGTCGAGGGTGTTGATCCAACCAGGCTGGCGAGTCGCAAGCCCCAAGGTTTCAAGAGCTTCGATGTCGCTGGCTGACTCTGGAAATTGTTGTTTGATGGATGCAAGATTCATAGACTGCCCGTGTGTTGCGTCTTGCTCTCTCAGCTTCCCCATCAGTCATACCTGAATCGCGCGATCGCGCTAACGCGGTACAGGGTATGCGTTGGCATCGACTCCCCAGGAATGTAGACGGCCAGTATTGCAGTTTCCAAGCCAGCCTTCCGCCCCAATCAGCACACTCTGGGAACCACGGGCATAGTTGTTGCCCAAGAAAACATAATCTGATTCCCCTGCATTCAAGAAAGTAGTGCGACCCAATAAGCGGCGCTGACCGTCATTGGAATAAACCAGGTATCTCACGGCTGAACAGTGGGTTGACGGAGCCTTGAGCGTAACGGCATACTCTGTCCCTGGCCCATCCGAGGTAAAGTTCAGCGTTGCCGTGCGGTCACAGAGTTGGCTAGTCGAGGTGCATTCAACTGTAAAGGTTTCAGCAGAGACAGCCGTGGAAAACCCCAAAACGCTCATAGCACCAAGAGCAAAGGCCATAATGTGCTTCATAGGAAGTTACCTCAAAAATCAAAAGAACTGGTGAAATTGAGAAAATCAGGGAAACCGAGAAGCCAGAGCTGATCGATAAACCGTATCCCAAGAAAACCGAATACTTTGATTGGATCGATCTCCAGCCTGGGATGACCTGACCAGCGCCACTCTTCAGCGGTTACGCACTTATCAGGCCATTCAGGCAACTTTACGCATCAATTCCTAATCAATTCCAAATCAATTCCGATCAATTCCAACAGGGGCGTTGCTGAACGCAGATGGCTAAACGCAGATAGCTGAACGCAGATATTGCTTCACTCTGCGATAGGCAGGCTATATCTCCAACTCCCTTCCTAGCGGAGAAGGCGGTCAGGACTCTTGTTTTCCCTCTGTTGGGAGCTACTAGACCTCATCGGCGCTTCGCTGCACTGCATAGCGCAGTTCGACAAAGGCCGTGCCATAGGTCGTTGCAGACACCAGCTTGAGCGGCGGCGTGGTGATTTTGCGTGGCAGTAGGGGCGCACCGCTGCCCAGCGTTACCGAGGCAATGGTCACGATAATTTCATCCAATAGCCCGTGGTCATAAAACTGCCCTGCTAGGTCGCCGCCGCCTACCACCCAGATGTTTTTGTCTTGGGCGATCGCCCGCATTTCCTCATACACCGGACGCACGTCGCCTTTCACAAAGCGAATATCTGCACCCGGAATGGTGGGCAGCGTGCGCGTGGTAAACACCCAAGCGGGCTGCGTGTAGCTCCAGGCGGGCTGCGCCGGGTTTGCGTTGGGATTGTCAGGGCTGTCGTGGTTGAGAATCCATTCGTAGGTGGTGGAACCCATAGCGATCGCCCCCACTTCTTGAATAAAGCTGGGATAGCTGCCGTCTTCTGGGTCGCCAAACTGAAACAGCCACTCCAAAGAATGGTTGGCATCGGCGATGTAGCCATCCAGGCTGGTTGCGGTGTAATACTGCGTTTTCATTGAGAATTCCTGACATTCCTGATCGAGACAAGCTGGGTGCGCCGTGCGTCGTGTCCAGGATTACCAAATCTTCTGGAAGCGCCTGCGTAGAATGTGGAGCAATCGCATTGGGTCTTGGCTTTGATATCGATTCCTCATCAATAGGCTCCTACAAGAGACTCCTACAGGGCCGCTGGAGATCTTTCAGCAGCGCTGGCTTGGCAACCCAAAATCGCCACTCTAGAATCCAAGAATTTAAAATCCAAAATCTAAAATCTAAAATCCAAAATCAATAGTGTTCTATTCGGCTAGCGCTGATGTCATGTCTGCTGGCGATCGCCCCCCACTCAAAATCTGCCCCCCGCTCAAAATCTTATGCTTAAAAATCTCTACATTGCCGCAATCGAACCGGGCAACGGCAAGTCGCTGGTGCTGCTGGGGCTGATGGAACTGCTGTCGAAACGGGTGGGGCGGCTGGGCTTCTTTCGTCCGGTGATTCACGCGGGCGACACGCCGGACAACGATATTGACCTGGTGCGGAGTCGCTACGCCATTGCTGCGCCTTACAACTCGCAATATGCCCTCACCCATGAGGAAGCGCAGGCGCTATTAGCCACTGGCCAAACGGACACCCTGCTGAAACGGGTGGTGGAAGCTTACAAAACGCTGGAGGCGCAGTGCGATTTCGTGGTGTGCGAGGGGGTGGACGCGACGGAAATCGGCTCTGCCTTTGTGGATGATTTTGACGCGCAGGTGGCAAATTTGCTAGCGGCCCCGATCGCCCTAGTGTCGAGCGGCGAGGGCAAAACGCTAGAGGAACTGATCAGCGCGGTGCGGACGGAGCGGGAGGCGTTTTTGAACTATGGCTGTGCGATCGCCGCTACGTTCATCAACCGGATTGCGCCAGAGATGCGCGAGGAACTGAGCGATCGCCTCCAGGCTGCATGGCAAACCGACGACCCCGTGTTCCTGCTGCCGGAGGAGCCGCGCATTACCAAACCTACGGTGGCCGAGGTAATGCACACCCTGGGCGGAGAACTCGTGATGGGCGACGAAAGCCAGCTTAACCGCGACGTGCTGGGCTATAAGGTGGCGGCGATGCAGTTGCCCAATTTCTTGACCCATGTGCAGGAGGGGGCGCTGGTGATTACGCCGGGCGATCGCGCGGATATCGTGCTGGGCTGTCTGACGACTATGTTTGCCGAAGACTATCCCAAAATTTCGGGCATCGCGCTGACGGGCGGGCTGGCGCTGGCTCCGTCGGTGCGGGCGCTGCTAGACAGTTTTCGGCGATCGCCCCTGCCCATCTTCGCCGTCGCCACCGATACCTACGAAACCGCTACCCACGCCAGCCAAGTTCGCGCCCAGCTTAGCCCATTCAACGAGCGCAAAATCGCTGCTGCC
This sequence comes from Thermoleptolyngbya oregonensis NK1-22, assembly GCF_032705245.1. Taxonomy (GTDB): domain Bacteria; phylum Cyanobacteriota; class Cyanobacteriia; order Elainellales; family Elainellaceae; genus Thermoleptolyngbya; species Thermoleptolyngbya sichuanensis. The sequence goes on along the minus strand of NZ_CP053540.1, from coordinate 2,155,525 downwards.
CTGGGGCTGTTTGAATCGTCGGTGGATCTATCCAGGCTGGAGGCCCGCATTGAGGTGGCCCGCTCGACGCGCATGACCCCGCTGATGTTTGAGTATGAACTGATCCAGCAGGCCAAGACGATGCGCCAGCGGATTGTGCTGCCGGAGGGAACGGACGAGCGCATCCTGCGGGCCAGCGAAATCTTGCTGCAACGCAATGTGGTAGACGTGACGCTGCTGGGCAACCGGGGACAGATTCAGGAGGCGATCGCCGCCCTCGGACTCCATCTCGACGACGCAACGCTGATCGACCCGCTAGAATCCGACTGGCAGGAAGACTTTGCCCAGACTTACTACGACCTGCGGAAGCACAAGGGGATCACGCTAGAGTTTGCCCACGACCTGATGCGCGATGTTAGCTACTTTGGCACGATGATGGTCTACAAGGGTCTGGCAGACGGCATGGTGTCGGGGGCGCTGCACACCACCGCCCACACGATCCGTCCCGCGCTGGAGTTTATCCGCACACAGCCCGGTTGCTCCATCGTCTCCAGCGTCTTTCTGATGTGTCTGGAAGACCGGGTGCTGGTCTATGGCGACTGCGCCGTGAACCCCAACCCCAACCCGCAGCAGTTGGCCGACATTGCCATTAGCTCGGCGGAAACCGCTGCCTTGTTTGGTATCGAGCCGCTGGTGGCGATGCTGTCTTATTCCACAGGCGATTCGGGCAAGGGCGAAGATGTGGACAAGGTGCGCGAAGCCGTCCGCATTGCCCAAAGCCAGCGCCCCGACTTGCAAATTGAAGGGCCGATTCAATATGACGCGGCGGTGGATGCCAGCGTCGCCAAAACCAAGCTGCCCGATAGCAAGGTCGCAGGCCACGCAACGGTGTTTATCTTTCCTGACCTGAACACGGGCAACAATACGTACAAGGCCGTGCAGCGCTCTGCCAACGCCGTCGCCATTGGGCCCATCCTCCAAGGCTTGCGAAAACCCGTCAACGACCTCAGCCGGGGCTGCACCGTGCCCGATATTGTCAACACCGTCGCCATCACCGCAATTCAGGCGCAGCGGGTGCAGGCGGCGGCTAGCAGTGTGGAACCTGTGGGCGACAGGGTGGGGGCTGGCGTGTGAAAGAATGCATTGGCGGAGGACAGTCAGGACGACCGCGCACCCCGAACAACGAAGAACAGAACAGGCAGCGATAGAGCCTGAATCAGCACCGAAAAAATCACCAGGGCGGGCCGCGAAAAATCGTAGAGCGTACCCATCAGGGCGCTACCCGCAAACCACGCCAACCCATAGCCCGTGTTGAAAATGCCGAAGGCCGAGCCGCGTCGCCGGGGTGGGACGATGCCCGCAACTGCCGCCTTCATGATGGATTCCTGTGCGCCCATGCCAATGCCCCACAGCACCATCCCCCAAATTGCCGTCTGGAAGCTGCCCAAAAAGACCAGCGGCGCGAACAGCAGCGACAGGGCGATCGCCAGCATCATGCTGCCCAGCCCCACCCGGTCAAACCAGCGCCCAAACAGCAGCGCGGCGATCGCATCCACGCCCATCGCCAGCGCATAGAGCAGCGGAATCTGGCTGGTGGATTCCACACCCGTCTGTTGTAGATGGAAGGCAATCAGCGGAAAGTCGGCATACCCCGCCGCGACAAGGGCGATCGCCCCCAGATAAATCCAAAAGCGGCGCGGCAGCCCCTCCGTGTGCAAATCCGCCGGAGTCGGCGGCTCAAAGTCCCTCGGATTCGGATAAATCCGCTGCGTCACCAGCAGCACCAGCAGCCCCAGCACCGCCGGAATCACCAGAATCCCAAAGCCGCCGCGATAGCCATACTGCCAGGTCAGCATCGCCGCCACCATCAGCGGCCCGCCCACAGCCCCAATTTGATCCATCGCCTCGTGCAGCCCAAAGCCAAATCCCCGCCCGATCTGCATCGCGCCGTGGGACAGCAGCACATCTCGCGGCGGCGTGCGAACCGCCTTGCCTGTGCGTTCGGCGATCATCAGTCCGGCGGCGGCGGGCCAGGTGGTGGTCAGCGACAGCAGCGGTACGACAGCCGTGTTGATGCAGTAGCCCAGCGTGGTGATGCGCCAATATTGTCGAGTGCGATCGCTCAAATAGCCAATGACCAGCCGAAACCCGTAGCCAATCAGTTCGCCCAGCCCCGCCACCCAGCCCACCACCGCACCGCTTGCACCCAGGCTGCCCAAATACGCGCCCGTGATGCTCCGTGCCCCTTCGTAGGTCGCATCCGCGCACAGACTCACCACTCCCAAACAAATTACGAACCAAAGTGCAGAGTTTTTCATGCCAAAGGATTGGTAGCAGGAGGATTTGTAGTAGACACTCTTCCAAGAGTTTCCAGGGAAGCAACTGCTTCTAGGGCATCATCAGGCAACCAGCAGATTAAGCAACACTTGTTGCATCAGGCTGCATCAGAGTTTGACACGTCTTTAGGATAAATGCAACACCTGTTACAATGAATCCATGTCTGGTCAGTCCTGGAATCTGCTGATCTACCGTGTCCCCTCTCAGCCGTCCACGCAGAGGGTCTACGTCTGGCGAAAGTTAAAAGGATGGGGAGGCTTATATCTCCAGCAATCGGTGTGCGTGCTGCCCCAGCGTCAAAATTTGCAGGTACAACTAGAGACATTGACGATGGAAATTATCGACGGTGGCGGGGAGGCAGATCTGCTGACCGTCACGATTGAAGAGGAGAAGCAAAACTCAAGACTGATTGAGCGATTTCAGCAGCAGGCGGAGGCCGAGTACGAGGAATTTCTGGGGCGCTGCCAGGACTTTCACAAAGAGCTAGAGCATGAGCGGCAAGAGCAGAATCTTACCTTTGCCGAACTCGACGAAAATGAAACAGAGCTAATTAAGCTGCGCTCATGGCTGCCAAAGATCCGCGAGCGAGACTTGTTTGACGCGGCTGGATATGCGACTGCGGTCGAGGCGCTAAAGCTCTGTGAGGAAGACTTTCAGCGATTCAGCCAGCAAGTTTACGAGGCTCAAGATTTGTAGCCTGCTCTCGCCTGGGGTTATCTTGCCTGGAGTTATCTTGCCTGGAGTTATCTTGCCTGCGATCGCCAGGCTTGGGTTCGGGTTTGCAGGCCGCGTGTCAAAAACCAGTACAGCAGGCGCACGCCGATACTAGTGACCACAATGAGGGTAGACATGGCCGCAGCAGGTGCAATGTCTCCAGCATCATCCATGTTGACAATAGCCACGGCCGCCAGCGGCAACGTGGGCGGATAGAGAAAAACGATGGCAGAAATCGTCACCATCGCATTCACAAAAAAGTAAATGCCGATGTCTAAAATGGCTGGAACGCAGAGCGGCAGCGTGACACGCCAAAAGGTTTTGTAAAATGGCACCCGCATAGACGCAGACACCGACTCAAACTCTGGATCAATCTGCTTCAGGGCAGTGGTGGCCGTCAGAAAGCAAACGGTGAAAAAGTGGATCACATTGCATAACACCAGAATCGCCATTGTGCCGTAGAGCCAGTTCAGCGGGTTTCTGATTGCCAGCCCGCCAATATTCCAGGTGGGATTGTTGAAGAAAAACACGTAGGCCAAGCCCAGCACCAATCCGGGCAGCGCCAGGGGAATCGTCGCCAGGAAATAGTTAACCAGGCGCAGGCCCTTGAGTCCTTTGCCCTTTTCGACAAGGTAGGCGATCGCAAAGACAGCAGCAGTCCCAAAAATTGCCGTATAGAGCGACATGCGAATGCTGTTCCAGTAGGCTGCGTAGCCCCCACCCCCAACCGCGTTGAAGTTATAGTGCCGCAGCGTTGGCTCAAAGTTGTAAGGCCAGACCTTGACAATCGAAGCCAGGACGATTGCCGCAAACACCAACAGCACAAAGCAGGCGATCGCCCCACAAATCGCAAACATCAGCCAATCGAGGGGGGGCTTGGGCTTGGGCTGATAGGGCACCGACTTGGCGCTGACCATTGCCGTCTGGCGGCGCTGCACGATGCGGTCGAGGATGAATGCTAAAACCGTTGGCAGCAAAAGAAAAACGCTGATGGTTGCGCCCATCGAAAAGTTTTGCTGCCCAATCACCTGCTTGTAGATGTCGGTCGCTAGCACATTGAAGTTGCCGCCCACCACCTTGGGCACGCCAAAGTCGGTAAAGGCCAGGGTAAAACAGACAAAAATGGCACTCATCAGCCCATACTTGACGCTGGGCAGCGTTACCGTCAAAAACGTCCGCAGCGGCGGCGTTCTCATCACGTCGGCAGCTTCATAAAGGCGAGCATCGGTGAGGCTGAGGGCGGTCGCCAGAATCACGACTGCCTGCGGGAAGCAGTAGAGCGCTTCGCCCAGGGTAATGCCAACGGGGCCGTAGAGGCCGATATCAAACGGCGGCAACAGCCCAAAGAATCCAGTCGTAAACAAACCCTTATTGCCAAACAGGTAAATTAGCCCAATCGCATGGGCCAGCGGCGGAATGAACAGCGGCAAGGTACCAAGAATGCGAAAGATCCCTTTGCCGCGCATGGCGGTGCGCGTCAGCGCGTAGGCATAGAGGAATCCCAAAATGACGGATAGGAGCGTACTGGCGATCGCCACTGAGAGGGTATTTGTGAACGATACCAGCAGCGAGGGCGTGGTCAGGTAGCGAACGTAGTTGGCCCAGCCCACCCAGTTGCCCTCTGTGTCCTGAAAGCTCCGCTGGATCATCGGCACCAAGGGCAGCACAACGCCCGCCAGCAGAAATAACGTGGCGATCGCCAGCATCAGCCGCATGATCCGGTCTTCGCGGGTGATGACGTGGCGCACCTGTGGGGGAAAGAGGCGATCGCGCAGAGAGGAGGAAGCAGAAGATGTCGTCATGGTTCAGGCTCTCACGGGTTCCTGGGCAAAGACTTGAATACAGTCAGGCGGCAATTGCGCCACCAGTGCTGCCCCCACTTGCAAATCCAGCAGTTCCGCCGCATCAGCGGGCAGTTCGCTGGTGATCAGATCCTTGGCATCGCCCTCCAGTCGCATCCCAATTCGATAGCCAGACCCCAGAAACTCCACTTCCTCTAGCTCCGCCGCAATTACATTCGGCAGGCTGCTGTCAAAGGCATCCTTCTGCGGCAGGATTTTTACATTCTCTGGACGGATTGCAATCTGCACTGGCGTATTTACGTCAAACTCATTGCGGGGTGCATCGAGCAAGAGATTGCCGCAGCGGACTTGTCCAGAAGAAGCTACCACGCCCCGCAAAAAGTTCATCACCCCGATGAAGTTGGCTACGAACGGGGTTGTGGGGCGCTGATAAATGCTGTGGGGTGTACCGACCTGAGCAATGTAGCCCTTGTCCATCACCACGGCGCGATCGGCCATGGCCAGCGCCTCCGCTTGGTCGTGCGTCACCATAATGGTGGTAATTCCCAACCGCTTTTGCAATTGCGCGATCTCTGTCCGCAGTCGCACCCGCACTTGGGCATCCAGCGCCGACAGCGGCTCATCCAGCAGCAGCAGTCCGGGAGACAGGGCCAGCGCTCGCGCCAGCGCCACCCGCTGCTGTTGCCCGCCCGAAAGCTGGGCTGGATACTTGGCTCCAAATCCCGCTAAGCCAACGGTTTCCAGCAGTTCTGCAACGCGAGCATCAATTTGCGCCTTGGGCATCTTGGCGTTTTGCAGTCCGTAGGCGATGTTCTGCGCCGCTGTCAGGTTGGGAAACAGCGCGTAGGATTGGAACACGATGCCAAAGTCTCGCTTGGCAGGCGGCAAGCTTGAAACGTCTCGCCCCGCTTGAATCACACGCCCGCTGGTCTGTTGCTCTAGCCCCGCAATAATCCGCAGCAGCGTGGTCTTGCCGCAGCCGCTCGGCCCCAGCAAACAGACAAACTCGCCCGGATACACATCCAGGTAAATGTCTCGCAGCGCTACAAAGCTGCCGAAGCGCTTGTGAACATTCTCGATTTGCAGGTAAGGAGCTTCCAGAGCGCGATCGCCCTCGGTGTGGGCAACGGGCATCCTCACCGACGCAGATGAACTGGCTGGAGAAACTGGACGAGCCGTTGCTGGCGGATCAGGCGAGTAAGTCATGATTCTAAAAAATCTAAAAAATTAAGATAAGTAAGGCTCACAATGAAGCTCGAAAAATGCTCAGAACAGGAAAAGAGGATGAACCGATCTGCAAGCCAAAGAAACCGATTCATCCTCTGAGTGATCTCTGGACATTCCGTAGGAATCAGTGAGCAAATTCCTGAAGTTAATTCACTGCGTTACTTGCCGAGCGACAAGGGCGATCGCTCTCACTCCAGCCCATGTCTCAGCTTCATTTCAGTTTTGCTCCAGTTTTACTCCAGTTTTGTTCCAGTCTCTATTCGCACTCACGTTCCTACTTAGGTTCCGATTTGCTGTCGTAGCGCTTTGTCCACTCGGCTAAAATCACGTCCCGGTTCTTGGCTGCCCAGTTAAAGTCATTCTTGATCAGTTGCTTGGTGGGATCAGCCGGGTATCCTTCAGGAATCGGTACATCCGTCTTTACCGCAGTCACCGGAAAGTTCTTGGCATACTCAACCATAATCTCCGGAGAAATCGCCCAATCCAGGAACGCCTTCGCTCCGGGCTTGATATTCGCCTTCTTCACTAGCGCATTCGCCTCGATATCCCACCCCGATCCTTCAGTTGGAAACACCGCAGCGATCGGCTCCCCGTCGTTTCTCTGCTTCACAGCCCGATAGTCAAAGGAAATGCCGATGGGATACTCGCCTGCGCCCGCCATTTTACAGGGCTTGGAGCCAGAGTGGACGTATTGAGCCACGTTCTGATGCAGCGCATCGAGATACTTCCAGCCCTGCTCTTCCCCCATCATTTGCAAAATAGCCGATACCGACAGGAAGCCCGTCCCCGAAGAGGCCGGGTTTGACATCACAATCATGCCTTTGTATTCAGGCTTGGTGAGATCCGCCCAGGAGGTCGGCACGGGAACGCCCTTTTGCTCCAGTTCTACCGTATTGGCACAGAAGGCGCTCATCCAGGCATCAATCCCGACCCAAGTCGGCGGGTTCCGGTCATCGCGAAACTGGGGCTGTACAGCTTCTAAGCCTGCCGGAGCATAGGGTTCCAGCATTCCCTGCTGATCAGCCACCAGCAGACTCGACACCGCCGTTCCCCACACGACATCGGCCTGGGGATTGTCTTTTTCGGCCAGCAGTTTAGCAGTGATGATTCCCGTAGAGTCGCGTACTTTATTCACTTTGATATTGGGATGAGACTTTTCAAACATAGGAATGTATTCCGCAAGCTGGTCATCCTCCAGCGCGGTATACACCGTAATCGTTTCCGAACCCCCAGTTGCAGTCGCCGAACCCGTCGCAGTGCCCGTTCCAGGGTTTGTGGTTACAGGGCCAGAGGTGCAGGCAGCCACCACGATGGCCAACCCAAACGCTGCCATAAATCCAGTCAAAAAGCGTGACCTACGCTTCCCAATCCATTTCTCAAGCATTGTAATAATCCATCGTTGAATGTAATTGCCGAACCAAGCTTAAAAGCGTCAGGACAGCCGAATTAGAACCCAAAACCAGAGCAGTGAGAAAATTTAAAAAAACGTGAAGACTGGGCACATAAAAAACCTTATACACCTATCTCTTTTGGATATTTAGCTGGCATTCAGAACAAGCCTGTCGGTTGCTCAGCAAAAGTTGAAATAGTAGAGTGCAGATATACATGCTCTGACGGTACTATCAGCAATCTAAGAAGAGTTCAAGGAAAGATTAAGGCTGGATTATTTCATAATTCTCAAGATTTAAGCGCTGCTACCCTGTAAGAAATTTCGATATAGTAGCTACGGCTTGGGGGACTCGTCATAGTTCAAGCTTGAGTCAGTTCGCGCTGTCTGGTTTGTTCCAAGCCATCATTCAACCTACGCAGGAAAATTGCTGTGTCTAGTATTCAGCTTGTTGTGTTCGACATGGCGGGCACAACGATTAAGGATGAGCAAGAAGTTGAGAAGTGCTTCTTTCTGGCAGCCGAACAAACCGGACTGGAAGCAACGACTGACCAGATTGTGTCCATGATGGGATGGGCAAAAAAACGAGTTTTTCAAACCCTTTGGGAAGCCCAACTTGGTACAGGCCATCCAGATTTATCCGAACAGATTGATGTGTCCTACGCTGCATTTTGCTCGATACTGGAGGAGCATTATCAAACCCATCCTGTTTCGCCTACAGAGGGCTGTTTGGCGATGTTCTCCTATTTGCAGAACCAGGAAATTGCGATCGCCCTCAACACAGGTTTTTATCGAAAAGTAACGGACATCATCCTAAATCGTTTGGGTTGGGACGTGGGGCTAAATTCGGACTATGTGGGTGGCCCCAACTCCATCATTCAAGCCTCCGTTACGCCATCAGAAATTTACAACCAGGAGGGCAGACCTGCGCCCTACATGATTCAGAAAGCGATGTATAAATTAGGCGTTAAAGACCCCCAGGCGGTGGTGGTGATTGGGGATACGCCGTCTGATTTGGCCGCTGGAATCAATGCTCATGCGTGCCTGTCTCTGGGGGTCACCAACGGAACCCACGGGCGATCGCAACTGGCGGCTTATCCAAATGACGGACTGCTGGATTCGCTGATGGAGCTAAAGGGAGTCTTAGTGAGTTTGGAAGCGTCGTCGTGAACGTCCCTCAAAGACAAAATTGATGAATAAAAATGAGTAAAGTAGAGGTCATTGTTGTCGGGGCGGGAATAGTGGGGCTGGCCCACGCGCTGGCATCCGCAAAGCGCGGTCGGCAGGTGGTGGTGTTTGAACGAAATACGCGGGCGATCGGCGCGTCGATTCGCAACTTTGGCATGGTGTGGCCGATTGGGCAACCCCAGGGAGCGCTGTATGCGCGGGCGCTAAAATCACGTCAGATTTGGCTAGAAGCAGCGGAGGGCGCTGGATTTGGCATTGAGGAATGCGGGTCGCTGCACCTGGCCTATCGGGCCGATGAGCTGGCGGTGCTGGAGGAATTTGTCGCGGCAAACCGCGCCGCCGATTCCATCCAACTGCTCACGGCAGGCGAAGTGGCCCAAAAAAGTGCGGCGGCAGTGACGGAGGGGCTGTTGGGGGCGCTGTGGAGCGCGACAGAGATGACGGTTGACCCGCGAGAGGCGATCGCCCAACTGCCGGATTACTTAGCGGCCAAGTATGGGGTGGAGTTTCGGTTTGGGGAAGCGGTAACGGCGATCGCCCATCCCCAAGTGCTAGCAGGCGGCAAACCCTGGAGCGCGGAGGAAATTTTCGTCTGTAGCGGCGCTGATTTTGAAACGCTTTATCCTGACCTGTATGCTGCCAGTGGACTGACCAAGGTCAAGCTGCAAATGATGCGAACCGGGCCACAGCCCAACGGCTGGCGAATTGGGCCATCCCTCTGCGCCGGACTGACGCTGACCCACTATGCCGCCTTTGCCGACTGTCCATCGCTGCCCGCCCTGAAACAGCGCATCGCCACAGAAACGCCCTTTTTCCCCAAGTGGGGCATTCACGTCATGATGTCGCAAAATCGTGCAGGCGAACTGGTGCTGGGCGATTCCCACGAATACGGTCTGTCGCCCGATCCGTTTGACCGTGCCGAGGTGAATCAGGCCGTGCTGGAATATCTGCGAGGCTTTGCCTGCGCTCCCAGTTTTGCGATCGCCGAAACCTGGCACGGGATCTACGCCAAACTGCCAGGGCAGGTGCATTGGATTCAGCATCCCGAACCGGGTGTGACGGTGGTGAATGCGCTGAGTGGCGCGGGCATGACGCTTTCCTTTGGGCTGGCAGAAGAGGTGCTAGATCGGCAGGTCTTGGTCTAATCCAGTGCGGGCGATCGCCCCACTCCTTTCCCATCCTGCCTGCTCTGCGGCTTCCGTAAAACCAAGAGATGCCAACTTCTCCCCAGCAGGGTCAATCCCGTGTCAAAATAGACCATCGTACCCGGTTCTTCGTGCCCTGCTGCTCGACACACCGCCCTGCCCTGAATGGAGTTTCACCCGTGGGTCGTTCTCCCAACTTAGCCATCACTATCTTTCTCTACGTCGCTGGCATTTTGCTGGTCATGATGGCAATCTTGCTGTTGCTGCAATCCTTCGGTCTGCTGACGGAAATCCCCAGAGAAGCGGTCTACGCGCTGGTGCTGCTGGCGATCGGGTCGGGCATCTTGGCGGGCGTTCGCAGGCGCGGCTAAGCTGTCGCTATCCTGTCGTTCGCCTGTGGAGAACAGGGGGCAGGAATGGAGCGAATCTGGGGCGAATCCTGGGGCGAATCCTGGGGCGAACTGCTGGGGCAAACTGCTGGGGCAAACTGCGATGAAGCCAACGACTGCGGCGTTTCTAATTCTCTTGGGCATTACGGTCACGGTCTGGGTGATGCGCGGGCTGGGCGTTCTCACGTTTATTCCCGGCGGGCTGCTGTGGATCTTGCTGCTGGGCACGGTTGGCGCAGGCGTAGTGGATATTGTGCAAAAAACTCGCCGCTGGTAGGTCAAGCTGCCTGGAAGTCTGACCTGTTCTGCTGTAGTTCTAGATCAAGACGCTGGCGATGGCGCTGGGTGCTGAATGTCTAGAAGCAGGTTCAGGGAATGAAAATTCAGCTTCTGGTTTTGTTCACAGGCGTGCTGCTGGGTGCAGGGATGCCCTTGGCGCTGCCACGCTCTGGGCCAACCAATCTGGCATCAGAACTGGGGGCTACGCCTTGCCCTGACATCGCCGAAGTGCCCGCCTCAGACAGTCTACGGACGCTAGAACTGCCGCAGTTTGGCGTGGCGATCGCCATTCCAGAGAACTTCAGAACCCGCACGCTGCCCGACGGTACGGTAGAAATCCTCGATCCTGGAACCTTTGAGGTACTGCATTGTGTGGAACAGGGGGGACGGGCGATCGCCCCTCGCGGCATGTATTCCTTCCGCATCCGCAGCCTGCCCAATCCAGCGAACCTCGCACTTCCGGACTTTCTCCGACAGCAGGGCGAAGCAGATCCCAGCGCCCAACCGGGCAATTTGGACGCAATTCCGGTTCTAATTACTCGCCCCGAACCGGGCTACACAGTTCGCGCCTGGTTCAAGTCTCCAGACTCGCAAACCGTGATCGTGCTAGCCGAAAGCTGCGACTGTGAACTGGAATACGACGATATGCGTCTTTGGCTCCAGCGCACCCGCCCGCTGCCCTAGCTGGCAATCAGCAAGCCCTTACTTGCCAGCCATTCGCGGTTATACAGGCGCGACTGATAGCGGGCCCCACCGTCACACAGCACCGTCACAATCGTATGCCCCGGCCCCATCTGCTTGGCCAGGGCTACCGCCGCCCCCACGTTAATGCCGACTGAACCGCCCATAAACAGCCCGTCTTTGTGCAAAAGCTGATAGACCACGCGCAGCACTTCATGGTCGTCAATGCGGATCGCGTCATCCACTGGCGCACCCTCCAGGTTGGCCGTCACACGGCTCGTGCCAATCCCTTCCGTAATCGAGCTGCCTTCGATCTTGAGCTCTCCCGTTTTGAAATAGTTGTACAACGCGCTGCCCATCGGGTCAGCCAGCACGCAGCGGATATTGGGGTTCTTTTCTTTGAAAAACATCGCGGCTCCGGCGTAGGTGCCGCCTGTGCCCGTCGCCGCTACCCAGGCATCGATCTTGCCGTCTGTCTGCATCCAGATTTCGGGCCCGGTGGTTTCGTAATGCGCCCGCCGGTTGGCCAGGTTGTCGAACTGGTTTGCCCAGATGGCGTTCTCTGTTTCTTCGGCAATCCGCCCCGACAGCTTCACGTAGTTGTTTGGATCGCGATAGGGCACAGCGGGCACCGGACGCACCTCTGCGCCCAAGGTCCGTAGCAGCTCCATTTTTTCTTGCGACTGGGTTTCGGGAATGATGATCAGGCACTTGTAGCCTTTGGCATTGCAGATGTGGGCCAGCCCGATGCCCGTGTTGCCTGCTGTCCCTTCTACCACCGTCCCACCCGGTTTCAAACGCCCCTGCTGTTCGGCATCCTGGATGATGTATAACGCCGCCCGATCTTTCACAGAGCCGCCGGGGTTGAGAAATTCTGCCTTGCCCAAAATTTCGCAGCCCGTTTCTTCGCAAAAGCTGTGCAGGCGAATCAGGGGCGTATTCCCAATCGTGCCGATAAATCCGCTCTTAATATCCATGCCGCTGTGTCGTGAAGTCCTCCCAGCATTCTAGAGCTTGGGGTGAATTGGGGAAACCGGTCGATGGGGGTTCTGGCTGGCTTCAGGCTGCTTTCAGGCTGCTTTTAGGCTGCTTTTAGGCTGCTTTCAGGGCGATCGCCCCCCGCCTGCTAGTCTAGTTTTATCCCTCTCTGGTCAGGACTTACGCAGTTGGACAATTTTTCGCAGGCGCAGCCCGCAAAAATTGTCCAAAACCCAAAGAGCTTATCGCAAGTGCGTCAGTCCTCCCTGGTCTTATCGCTCTCTACCTTTCTACAGCCTTGGGGTCAGCGCAAATGGTGACTCAGCCGCTCCAAACCCAGCCTGCTCTGCCACCGGAAACCGCTCCATCGCCCCCCCCGGTGGTCTATCCCAGTTCCGATGGTAAACCCTTGGCCGAAACTTACATTCACCTCTACGCCATTATCGTGACCCTGGAAGTGCTAAAACAGTACCTCAAAGGGCAGCGGGCAACGGTGCTGGCAGATCAGTTTTTGTATTACGCCCAGGGGTTTCCCCGCCTGCGGGTGGCTCCAGACGTGATGGTGATCCAAAACGTAGAGCCAGGCGGACGCGACAGCTACAAAATTTGGGAAGAGGGCGAAGTGCCTGCGGTGATTTTTGAGATGACCTCATCCAGCACGGCCCGGCACGACGAAACCTTCAAATACACGCTGTATGAGCAGTTGGGCGTGCAGGAATATTGGCTATTTGACCCCAAGGGCGAATGGATTCCCGAACAACTGCGCGGCTATCGGCTGCACCGTGAGGTGTATGAGCCGATTACCGACGGGCGCAGCGCCGTGCTGAACCTGCGGCTGCAACCCGATGGGGAACTCATTGCCTTTTATCGGGAAGACACGGGGGAAAAGCTGCTGATTCCTGATGAACTGTGGGACTTGGTGGAGCAGGAACGGCAGCGAGTCGAGGCGGAGCGGCAGCGGGCAGATGCAGCAGAGCGATCGCGCTACGAGGCCATTCCCAAGCTGCAAGCCCTCGGCCTCAGCGCCCAGCAAATCGCCGAAGCCTTGAGCCTGCCGCTGCCAGAGGTTGAGCAGTGCTTGACCGAAGCAGGGTAATTGAGCAGATTGACCAAGCCTGCTGTTTACGACCAAGACTGTTTCAACTCGGCAACAGGCGATCGCCTATTTTCGGCAAATGCGGTTTTAGTTTTGGGATGCATTCGCTCTCATGAAACCACCCCGGAATGAGCGCTTTGGATTCCTCATTTGCACTCCTTCGATGGGGACTGGTGTGCAAATCAGGGGGGCAGTCCAGCAGCGCTTACCTTGCGCGGGATAGCCATATGGCACGTCGTTGGACTGCCCAAAGATGAGTTCAACCTGTTCAGGACGTGGAACTGAAGAGGACGGCGAGATCCAGGAGAATCGCACTGGATTCTTCAGGACAAAGTGCCCTGGAAGAAGAAGGATTGGGAGGATCAAAAAAACAACCTGTAGCGAATTTTGAGAAGACCTGCGCCACGCTAGTTTCAACCCAATGGCGGCGATGGCAATGGCAATTACCAGTAGCGCGGCTGTAAACCAGGGATTTGACTGCCAGATAGTAGCCCCGGATGCACCCACCACAAACAAAGACAGGGACGCTAGGGGCGATCGCCGCTGTGCGTAGATCGCAGCGAGATAGGCAGGCAGTAGTAGCAAGTAGGCCAATCCAAACCGGAGGTTGTATCCTGCTCTGGCAATCATGAAGATGCCGAGCAGCGCGATACACATGACCGAAAACCATCCTGGCAGGAGGGACGGAGATTTGGGCGAGGCGAAGGGACGGCGAAGCTCCCAAAGCAGCAATGCCCCCGCCAGGGCTGAACACACCAGCAGAAAACCTGCATGAGGGCGACGCTTGAAGAGAAACGCCCAGACATTGCCTCCTGCCTGCTGCAAGCCAAATTGCCCCACACTGGAGGCGATCGCCCTCGCATGATCTGAACCCACCGCCCACGGCAATCTGTCCATGCAGAGGATTGGTGAAGGGAATAGCGGGCAGCCACTCACCACCAATGAGGCAAGAACGACGGGCAGGACGAGCAATGCAGGCAAAATGAGCAGCCGGAGTAAGCGCATGGGACGCTTCCAGGTCTGCACCAGGGCATAGACGAATGCGACCAGCGCCAGGGGCAGAGCGCTGAGCTTGATTGCCACGGCTCCGGCTGACAGCAACAGGAGCAAGTGTGCCGCAGCAAGTCCGGGGCGACTCTCAATCAGCACCCAGGACACCAAAACCACCAGGAAGATGATGGGCAGATTGGGGGAAGTGGAGGGCAGCGCCCGCATGGAAATTGCCGCAGGCAGTGTAACGGCAGAAGAAATCAGAATGAACCAATCTCCTACCCGCGCCAGGGAATCGTTCAGCAGATGCCTCACTGCAATAGCAGTGTGCAGCGAAGTCAGGAACGTCGCGTACCCACCCAGCAGCCCCACCATCGTCCCCAGGCGATCGCCCGTTGAGAAGGGGGCTGAGAGGGCAAACCAAGTAGAGGTAAATCCAAATCGGTCGTGCAGCAGTGCCAGCCCCGGCACTGACCCCGTGCGCCCCAGCCATTGCACAAGCTGAAGATGATACAGCCCGGTATCGGGCAGCGTTGCCCCTTGGGCCAAAAGGGCGATCGCCAGCAGCAGAACTACTGCCAATACCCAAGCCCAGCGAGGAAGGCTAGAGAAACCCGACAACAGAGTTTCTAATCCCCGTCTCCCAAATGGAAGCAGCAACGCTAGAAGAACCAGTTGGAGGGCGACCCAGATGCCCACAGACGGCGACAATGGAGCGATTAGCGAGGCTGAAAGCAGCAGAGACGCAAGAAGGAGTGTGCCTAGCCAGGCCGATAGAATCAGGCGATCGCCCCAGCGACTAAAATGCTTCGCGCCAATCCACTCTAACAGCGCTGCTCCAGGGATAACCGTGCAAAAAAACAGCCCAATCCAGGCCGAAACAAGAATCAGCATGAGCAGCACCCTGTCAAAACGCCTGAATCCATTCCTTCAGGTGATATTCCGTCCAGATACCCGCGCTCCAGTAGGGGTCTTCTTCGACCAGCGTGCGGGCAGCGGCTTCGTCGGGCGCGTCGTACACGCCAAACACCATCGTCAGGTCTTGGGTAGGGCCAAGGGTGACGACGGAGCCTGCGGCTTTGAGCTGAGCGAGACGATCGAGGTGGGCCTGGCGATAGGGGGCGCGTTTTTCGACGACGTTTTCGCAGTAGCTGCCCCACATGACGTATTTCGGCATTTTTGCAGTTGAGAGCTATAAGCTATATCAGTTTTCGATCTTCAATCTTCAATCTTCAATTTTCAATCTTCCCCCCCCTACTTACTCCGGGCTGATTTTTCGCAGCTCGTAAATGTTCCAGAGCGCACCGCCCAGCGCAGAAAATTTTACCCCGTCTACGGTGTTTCTCACCGCCGACAACGACAGCGCATTCACCAAGTGAATAAACGGCAGGTATTCCTGGGCAAGGCGCTGCGTTTCGGCATAGATGGCTTTGCGTTTTTCGTCGTCCAACTGCTGGCTACCTTCGATATAGAGGTCACTGATCCGCTGCTCCCAATCGGCGATGACGCGCCCTTCGATGGGGTCTTGTCCGCGCAGTGCCCCCTGATTAAAAGCGTGTAGCGTCCCGTCAACTGACCACACATTGCGGCTGCCGTCTGGCTCCACGCCCGCGCCCGAAAAGCCCAGAATATGTGCTTCCCAATCCAGCGTGTCGGAAAGCTTGCCGACCAGCGTGTTGAAGGCAATCGGCTGAAAATCCACCGTCATTCCCAGTTTGTCCAGGTCTTGCTTGATTTGGGCCCCCATGCTTTCGCGGATTTTGTTGCCTGCATTGGTAATCAGCGTGAACCGAACCAAGTTGCCGTCGGCATCGGTCAGCCGCCCCTGGGCATTGGTGCGAAAGCCCGCCTGCTGGAGCAGTTCCTTTGCCTTGTCGAGGTTGTAGTCATAAACAGGCAGCCCCTCTTCTGGCGATAAGTAATAGGGGCTTTGTTTGTTAATGGGCGAGTTCTGGGGCACGCCAACGCCTTGGTAAATGTTGTTGATCATGCGCTGGCGATCGAGCGCGTAGGCGACGGCCTGGCGAAACTCCACGCTGTTGAACCAGCGGGATTTGATGGGATCTACCAGGGGTCTGCCATTGCGGCTGCCCTGGTTAAGGTTGAAGGCCAGGAACGTCGTCGTCAACGCCGGGCCACCGTTGTAGATAGTGAAGTTGCCGCGTTCTTCCTCGCGCTTCAGCAGGGCGAAATAGTCTGGCGTGACCCCCAGCACATCCAGCCCGCCGGAACGAAACTGGATTAGCGCCGTGTCGGTCGAGCCTGCAATCTGCATGATGTATTGCTCGATGTAGGGCTGGGGGTTGCCCTGCGCGTCTTTGCGCCAGTAGTGGGGGTTGCGTTCCAGCGTAATCCGCTCGGCGGGCTGATAGCTTCTAAGGCGATAGGGGCCACTGCCAATTAGTTCTGCTGGTGGCGTGTCGGTGCCCCAAACAGCAAGAAACCGAGGCCTACCATCGGCCCCAGTGGAAAACACATCGTCTGCCAAGGCATGTTTGGGCAGAATCGGCACCCCTCCAGCAAAGCGGAGCAGCGGCGCGAAGGGTTCCGGTGAGGCAAATTCCACTTGGCGATCGCCCACTTTCGTCACCGCCGGAAACTTGCCTTCTACCCCCACACGTAGAATGTCGCTCTCGCTGCTGGGAATATTCGGGTTGAAATAGATGTCGTTGAAGCTGAACAGCACATCATCCACCGTCAGCGGTTCGCCATCAGACCATTTCAGCCCATCGCGCAGGGTAAACGTAATGCGTTGCTGATCATCAGAAATTTCCCAAGACTCGGCTAGCTCCGGCTCTAGCTCACCCGTCTGCCCGTTTTGCGACAGTAGCCCGCTAAACATCAGCCCCAGCGACGGGTTGACCTCATTGCTCATAGGGGGGTTAAACGTTTTGGGGTCGCTCAGTTCTGCCAGCACAATGCGCGGCACTTGGGCTGCCTGAGTGGTGAACCGGCTTGGGTTGCAGCCTGTGAGGGCGATCGCCATGACCAGCAGCACGCCCAGAGACGGCACTGCCCAGCGCAGCCGGGGAGCCATCGTCCAAGTAGGACTCTGGTGAAAGCCTGTGCGCCCAGAGCGCCATCCGCGCCGCCGACCTATGAGCCGTGAGAAAAGCCTGAAAATCATGATTCGCATGGAAGAATACGGGAGCGACCTGCAATAGTCATACCATAGCGAACTGGAGGGGCTGGTCTGACGGGGCGACCTGAGGAGGGACTGAAGCCCCTGGCTAGGGAACGGCGTGGCTTCGATAGTCGATTATTCATTCGATCCTTCGATTGACTGTGGATAGTGCGGATGTTTTAGTTGTATAGTAAGGGCGATCGCCCAAAGATGTCCTCAGAACGCTGGGAAGAACGCTAGGCAGGCTCTTAAAACCTTCTAGGTCGTTGCTTGCCTTGAGTCGATCCCCCCAAATTCCCCTTATTAAGGGGGACTTCCGGAGTGGTTTGGCTCGGTTCCCCCCTTATTAAGGATTAAGGGGGGCTAGGGGGGATCAATTAGGTCGTTGATTGCCTTGAGGCGATCCCCCTAAATTCCCCTTATTAAGGGGGACTTCCGGAGTGGTTTGGCTTGGTTCCCCCCTTAACAAGGGGGGCTAGGGGGGATCAATAGGTCGTTAATTGCCTTGAGTCGATCCCCCCAAATCCCCCTTAATAAGGAGGACTTCCGGAGTGGTTCGGCTCGGTCCCCCCCTTCTTAAGGGGGGCTAGGGGGGATCGGTTTTAAAACACGCCCTCGCAGTTGCACCGGCAACAAACCTGCGACAAACCTGCGACAAAAAATTTAGTGGACTGAATGAGCCTTTTTTGAAAATTGCCCATACCCTTAGTAAGACTCGTGATCGACTACTGTCCAGTCCTGATCGTTTAGACAAAATCGTTTAGACAAACTCTAGACAACCCCTAAACAACCCCAATCCCTTTACGCAAGATCCGACGCATGAAACCCCAATCCAACCCAGATCCTTCACTGCGGAACCCTGGGGCCGCCCTGCCCAATCCCCCTGCCGCGCCCGCTGCGGGCTACGCGCCGACGGTGCCCATGTCGGTCTATCGCGAGCTATCGGCAGAGCTTCAGGCTAGCAAAGCCATGCTGGACTCGCTGCATCAGCAGAACCAGCAGCTTGCCTATCAAAATCAGCAGTTTCGCCAGGAAATTGAGCGACTGAGTGCGTCGGTGCTAAATCTTCAGCAGATTGCGGGCATGTCTCAAGCAGCATGGGTTGCGCCCACTCGCGCCGACCAGGAAGACGCAGCGGCGATCGCCCAGCAGATCCGCCCCGTTGCCCCGCCTGTCTCTCAACCGCCTTCCAAGAAATCGCCTACCTCCTCCAAACCCAAAGCCCCGCCATCCCAGCCTGCCATCTCCGAGGCCCACGCCCTCGCAGACAGCCTCCGGTTTACAGAGCAGCCCGGTAGCCTGCCCCTTGGCGACCCGTCGGAAAGCAGCCCCCGCGACCTCAGCGGACTCTGGCTCTGGTTCACCGTGCTGGCGATTATCATCACGGCCTTTGGGGCTGGGTTTATGGTGGTGCGGCCGCTGCTGCCCAACAGTAGCCGCTAGAGAGGAATCAGCCGTTTTGCATTACTCACTCGCCTCAATCAACTCGCCTCAATCAACTCGCCTCAATCAAGCGACTGAATCGTGACTAGGGCACGAGTCGGGCAAAGCGGTTCTTGCCTACTTGTAGGACTTTGCCCGTCAGCGCGTCGGGCGTGTCGAAGCTGGTGTCAGGATTGTCGAGGCGATCGCCATCCAGCCGCACTGCGCCGCCTTGAATCTGTCGCCGTCCGTCGCTGCTGCTCTTGCACAGGCCGCTGGCGCTGAGAATGTAGGCCAGCTTGGCGGGAAACTGAATCTCTGCGAGGGAAAACTCCGGCACGGCTTCGGCCTTGGTTGCATCACCCTGCACCAGATTCAGCGCCGCTTTCTGGGCTTCGAGAGCCGCCTCTTTGCCGTGATACTGGCTGACCACTTCGAGGGCAAGGAGCTTTTGGCGATCGCGCGGGTTTTCTGGCAGCGAGTCCAGCGGCAGGTTGGTGAGTAGCTCAAAATATTGCAGGATGGCGCTGTCGGGAATTTTCTCCAGCTTGGAATACATCGAGAGCGGGTCTTCCCGCAGCGCCACGTAGTTATTGAGCGATTTGGACATTTTCTGCACACCGTCCGTCCCCGGCAAGATCGGCATCAGCAGCCCAAACTGCGGCCGCTGCCCAAAGTGCCGCTGCAAATCGCGCCCCACCGCCAGGTTAAATTTTTGATCCGTGCCGCCCAGTTCCACATCCGCCTCCAGCGCCACCGAATCGTAGCCCTGCATCAGCGGATAGAGAAACTCATGCAGATAAATCGGAGTCTCTTTTTCATAGCGCTCGGCAAAGCCTTCCTTCGCCAGCATTTGCCCCACGGTCATCGTGCCCAGCAGTTCCAGAATCTTTGCTAGGTCTAGCTTCGATAGCCACTCGGAGTTGTAGCGGATCTCCAGTCGCCCCGGCGTGTCAAAGTCCAAAATCGGCCGGAGTTGGTCGAGGTAGGTCTGGGCGTTTTGAGCCACTTCTGCCTCCGTCAACTGCTTGCGAACGTCCGACTTGCCGGTGGGGTCGCCGATGCGGGCAGTAAAGTCGCCGATTAGCAGAATCGCCGTGTGGCCTGCGTCTTGAAAGGCCCGCAGCTTGCGATAGACCGTGCTGTGCCCCAGGTGAATGTCCGTGCCCGTGGGGTCGATGCCAAACTTAATGCGTAAGGGGCGATCGCTCTCCGCTAGCCGCCGCGCCAGGTTCTCATCAGCATTCTGAGACTCCCGCTGATCGGGAAAAATTTCGCTGATACCCCGATACAGCCATTGAAAAGAGGAATCAGTCGATAAGTCAGTCATAGGATAAACGGTACTGGAGGAATGAGTTGACAGTAACAATTTGACAGTTAACAGTTATAAGAACCGCGATAGGCGCAATCGGGCAACCTTTGATGCCCCCTGTAGAGCAAATCTGCTCCCTATCTTTAGAAAACCGCGCAAGACTCGAAAATTATGTAATCATCAGCCATACTTACTGAAGGCTGTACTTCAAGTTATAAGAAAGAGTGGCGGTTCGATATAGCTCAGCTTTAGTGAGTCACAATACCTATGACAAAAGCCATGACGAATCGGCAGATCCTCCGCTATCTTAGTTAGTTACTCGACTTCTTTTCTCTAACTCACTTAGCTCATGCTCTGATCCAAATCCATATCGATGTAGTTTGGTAGTTTGTGGGGCATCCCTCAGCGCAAATTGTTCCAAAAGCCAAAGTCTCATTTTTTCACGACTCGTCTCGCTTTACCACCTGCACATCGCCATTTTTGCTGCTCAGCTTGAAGGTTCACAAATTCCTTTGGTTTTGCCAGTGATATCGGGGCTATCCCTGTGGTGACGCACCCCCACTTCACCCTTTCCCTTCGTCCTATAACCCTTTCTGACTGAATCCCCAACCCTTTCCTGCCGTGTCGTCAAACACCGCCCGTCAAAAGAAGCCCCAGAAGAAAGCATCTGCCAAGGTGCGTGCTGCCAATGCTGCCGAAGCGCCCCGGGTCGAAAGCTATGTTCAGACCAGTAATCTTGCCCCCATCTACAAGTTTGTGCAGGCGGTCGGCAAGGTCACGGCTGGAACACTGCTGGGCACCACAATGCTGACCAGTTCCGTCATCGCGGGGGGGCTGGTGGGGCTGGCGATTAGCTTCCGCAACCTGCCCGATGTTCGAGTGCTGCGGAACTATATCCCTGCTGAGACGAGCTATGTGTATGACGTGAAGGGGGTGCTGCTCGACAGCATCCACGACGAGTTCAATCGGGAAGTGGTGGATTTGGATGAGGTGTCGCCGCACCTGAAGCGGGCCGTGCTGGCGATCGAAGACAGCTATTTCTATCAGCACCACGGCATTAACCCCACCAGCGTCGGGCGGGCGCTGCTCAGCAACCTGGAAGAAGGGCGCACGGTGGAAGGCGGCTCGACGGTGACGATGCAGTTGATTAAGAACCTGTTTCTTACGCCAGAGCGATCGCTCAGCCGCAAAATCGCCGAAGCCGTCCTGGCCCTTCGGCTAGAGCAGATTTTCACCAAGCCCCAGATCCTGGAAATGTATCTGAACCAGGTTTATTGGGGGCACAACAACTATGGCGCACAGACCGCCGCCCAGAGCTATTTCCGCAAGCCCGCCTCGCAGCTTAACCTGGCGGAGGCGGCCATGATGGCTGGGCTAATCCAGGCTCCAGAAGAATATAGCCCCTTCGTGGATTATCAACTGGCTAAGCGTCGTCAGGCAATCGTACTGAACCGGATGCTAGAGCTAAAGTGGATCACACCCCAGGAAGCTGCCGCCGCCAAGCAGCAGCCGATTATTCTGGGCGACATTACCTCTTTCACCACTAGCCGTTCGCCCTACATCACTGAAGCCGTGGAGCAGGAACTCCAGACGCGGTTTGGTCGAGATGCCGTACTTAAGGGTGGAATGCGAGTGCAGACCACCATTGACCTGAATATGCAGAACATGGCCGAACAGGTGGTTCGGGAAGGACACCGCAGCCTGCGTCGCCAGGGCGTTCGGGCAGACCAGATGGCGCTGGTGGCCGTCGATCCGCGCACCCATTTCGTGAAGGCAATGGTCGGCGGCGTGGATTATCAGACCAGCCAGTTTAACCGTGCTATTCAGGCGCTGCGCCAGCCGGGGTCTGCTTTCAAGCCGTTTGTGTATTACGCAGCGCTGGCTTCGGGTAAATACACGCCAGAATCTACTGTGATGGACACGCCCGTCAGCTATCCCGACGGCTACGAAACCTACCGCCCGCAGAACTATGGCGGCGGCTTTTATGGAGCCATGAGCTTCCGGGCGGCGCTGGAGCAATCGCGCAATATCCCCGCTGTGAAGCTGGGGCAAGAAGTGGGGATTAACCGCGTAATCGAAGTCTGCCGCACACTGGGCATCAAGAGTCCTATCGAGCCGGTGGTGTCGCTGCCCTTGGGGTCGGTGGATTTGACCCCGCTGGAAATGGCGGGTTCCTATGCCACCTTTGCCAGCGGCGGCTGGCAGTCGGACACGACCTTTATCGTCCGCGTGACGGACAGCACCGGGCGCGTGCTGCTGGATAATACTCCCCGCCCGCAACTAGTACTAGATCCCTGGGCGGTCGCTTCACTGAATGACATCATGCAGGGCGTGATTACTCGCGGGACGGCGCAGGGGGCAGATATCGGTCGCCCGGCGGCAGGCAAGACGGGCACGACCTCTGCGGAACGAGATATCTGGTTTGTGGGCTATGTGCCTCAGCTTTCGGTGGCTGTGTGGGTGGGCAACGACAACTATAGCCCCGTCGGACAGGGCGCAACGGGGGGGCGATATGTCGCTCCGATTTGGCGAAACTTTATGCTGCGGGCGCTGAAGGATGTGCCTGTGGAGAATTTCCAGCCACCGTCAGCGTTTATTCGGCCATAGCGCTTCGAGGTCTGTAGCGCTTCGAGGTCTGTAGTGCTGCGAAGTCTAAAGGATTAGCTGACTTTATAGCCGCGCCCCGCTCCCCAACACGAATAGCCCAATCATGGTAATGGCGTTCCACAGGCTGTGCAGCAGAATGGGAGCCAGCAGGTTGCGCGATCGCGTGTAGACCACGCCCAGCACCATGCCCAGCGTCGTCAGCGGGATCACTTCCGATAGGCTGAGGTGGGCCACGGCAAACAGCAGACTGCTGAGGGCGATCGCCCCCCACACAGGCACGTAGCGCGTCAGCGACGGCAGCAGAAACCCGCGAAACAGCGTCTCTTCAAAAATGGGCGCAGCGACCGCAGCGGTGAACAAAAATAGCCCCAGCGACACCGCATCGCCCTCTTCCAGGACAATTTGCAAAAGCGGATTGCTGCCGCCCTGCCCCTGCCAGATTTGCTGGTTCACCAGCGACACGCCAATCATCAGCGGCAGCGCCACCAGATAGCCGCCCAACCCCCACAGGGGCCAGCGATCGGCTCCGCGATATTGAAACCAGTCCTTGGGCAGGGGAAACCACTTGCGAATCGACCAGTACAGCACCGCCAGCCCCGACCCCGCCATCAGCAGGTAGTAGGTGAAGGCATAGACCGCCTTTGCCCGTGGCCCAAAAGCGGCCAGGACTGGATTCAGCACCCCGACAATCAGCGGCGCAACCACCTGCCCTGCCATAAAAAAGCCGACAATCAGCACTTGCCAGATGATTTCCCAATCCCAGGGTACGTCCCAGGGAACCTCGCCATTCAGCGCCAGGATTGACTGTTTGCCCTGCGTCAGCCGTTGCGCCACCAGAAAAACCAGTAGCCCCGCTCCGGCGATCGCCCCCAGCACAGGCACCGTCCCCACCAGCGCCAGCTTCAGGAGAGTTCCCTGGGCGATCGCGGCCTCGTCTGCCTGCAGCGCGTTCAGCGCCTCAGTGCGCTGCTGCAAGCTATAGAGTCGATCCAGCGCTGTATAGCGAAACCAGCCCTCCAGCCCCTTCTGAAGCTGCATTTCGGCATCGGGCACAATGCGGGGCGGCTCGTTCCAGAGGCCCGTCAGGGTTCTGGCAGTGTCCGCTGCGGGGCTGCCTGCTGCGGGGCTGCCTGCTGCGGCGCTCTCGGCCAGTTTCCCCCAGGTTTGCTGGGCAGCGGTCAGATCGCCCTGCTCCGCCTGCAAAATGCCAATGCTCAAGTCCAACTGATCAAGGAGCGATCGCTGCTGCTGGAGCGCAGTGGCCAGGCGGGTCGCTTGTGAATCAACCGTGCGCGACGGAATCGGGCGCGAGGATGCAGCGGGCGGCGGGTCAGAGTCTCCCAGCGCCGCCGGATCAACCGTCGCTAGACGCTTTTCCAGCTTCGCCAGATCGGCCTCTGCCGCCTTCCGAACAGCTTGATACTGCTCCAGCGCCGTTTTCAGCGGGGACTCTCCCAGCAGCGCCTTTTGCAAGGCCGCCCCGTCTACCTCTCCCGTAATCTCGGTCGCCGCCGTAGCGTGCAGCAGCAAGTTGGTCTGATAAAGCTGCAAACGGTTCGTAATTTGCGGCTCTTGAAAACTACTCCAGAGCGAACCGCCGACCAAAATTGCCACAAACAGCGTCAACACACTGAGAATCAGTCGTTTGAGGGTCATGCCTTTTGGGGAGAGGGGTTAGAGATTCAGAGAAGAAATAAGGGGGTTGGGGCTATGCGCTGGGTTAACAGACGATGAACCTTGGGAAATTTACGGGGGAATTTACTGGGAGATTTACTGGGAGATTTACTGCGGGATTTGAGGTTGGGAATGGAACACTAGCAACGGGACTAAACCCTGCTGCTTTGAGTGACAGATTGAGTGACGAACGTTTTGAGTGACGAACGTTCAGCCATAGCGCAGGGTTACCCCGGCATTATCTCACTGTTCCCCCGTTGCAGCAGTAATGACCGGGTGAATTCCATCGCTCGATAGATCATCAGATTATCGAGTTACAGCAGCAGGTGTGGCAGGATGGGGTGTGATGCAGGGCGATCGCCCCCAGATTCTCCCCAGATCGCCCCCAGATCGCCTCCAGATCGCCCCCAGATTCTCCCCAAATTCGTCCCAGATTCCCCCCAGATTCGGAGAACGAACGGGGTAGAATGCTTCTATTTGAAAGCAACCCTCTGCACCCTGTACACCCCTTTCATACACGGAGGACACGGCCCTGGCTACTCGCGTCATCCTGGTGCGCCACGGCATCAGCACCTACAACACCCTGCGCCGCATCCAGGGGCATTTTGACGAGTCTACGCTGACGGACGAAGGGCGGGAGGCGGCCCGGCTGACGGGGCTGGCATTGCGCGGGCTGCCCTTTGCCGCGATCTACGCCAGTCCGCTCCAGCGGGCGCGGGAAACGGCCGAAATTCTCACTGCCCAGCTTGAGAACCCACCAGCCCTGCAACTGCGGGACGACCTCAAGGAAATCAACATGGTGGAGTGGGAGGGGCTGCCCTTTGACGAGGTGAAGGAGCGATTTCCAGAGTCCTATCGCCACTGGCAACAGGAACCAGAAAAGCTGAAGATGCGGCTGGCGACCCCAGAAGGGGAGCAGGAATTTTTCCCGGTGGTGGACTTGTACCGTCAGGCAGAGCAGTTTTGGCGCGACACGCTGCCGCAACACGCAGGGGAGACAATTTTGCTGGTCGCCCACAGCGGCATCAACCGGGCGCTAATTGGCACGGCTGTTGGGCTGGGGCCGGCGGACTATCACGCGCTGAATCAAGCCAACTGCGCCATC
This sequence comes from Thermoleptolyngbya oregonensis NK1-22, assembly GCF_032705245.1. Lineage (GTDB taxonomy): Bacteria > Cyanobacteriota > Cyanobacteriia > Elainellales > Elainellaceae > Thermoleptolyngbya > Thermoleptolyngbya sichuanensis. The sequence goes on along the minus strand of NZ_CP053540.1, from coordinate 2,130,089 downwards.
AGCGTGCTGAACTTTGCAGGCGGCTTTGGCGAACCCGTGCAGTTGGAATCGGTGAACCTAGTGGATCACCTGGGCAAGCCCCTGCCGGACGTGCGCGGCAACCATCGCGGCCCGCGAATGCTGCTGGTGCGCCACGGCGAGACAGATTGGAACCGCGAAAAGCGCTTTCAGGGTCAAATCGACGTGCCGCTGAATGAAAATGGGCGCATCCAGGGCGAAAAAGCCGCTTTCTTTTTGAAAGATATCCCCATCGATCGCGCCATCACTAGCCCCATGCTGCGGCCCAAGGAAACGGCGGAACTGATTCTGCAATTTCATCCCGATGTTTCCTTGGAGACAGACGATCGCCTCAAGGAAATCAGCCACGGACTGTGGGAAGGCAAGCTGGAGGAGGAAATTCAAGAGGTCTATGCCGATGAACTGGCCGCCTGGAAGGTGACCCCAGAAACGGTGCAGATGCCCGCTGGGGAGAACTTGCAGCAGGTGTGGGAGCGGGCGATCGCCGCCTGGAACGAGATCGTGGCCAGTTCGACGGGCGATTCGCAAAGCGATCCCTCCGGGAATCGCCCCCTGACAGTCCTCGTGGTTGCCCACGATGCGGTCAACAAAGCCATCCTCAGCGGTCTGATGGGCTGGGGCCCGGAAAAGTTCTGGGTGTTTAAGCAGGGCAACGGCGCAGTCACGGTGATCGACTATCCCCGCGGCCCGGAAAACCGCCCTATGCTGCAATCGCTCAACATTACCACCCACTTGGGCAGCGGCGTGCTAGACAAGACGGCCGCTGGAGCGCTGTAGAGGGGCTATGGCAAGTGAACTGTTCCGCCAGGTCAGGCTGCTCGATCCCGTGGCAGAAACGGATCGGGTGGTGGATGTGTGGATCGAGTCGGACAGCGTGCGGGTGATTCGCGAAGCGATCCCTCCGGGAATTGCCGACGATGTGGAGCCGCCCAGCGCTGACGTGACGGTGACGGATGCTTCGGGGCTGGTGCTGGGGCCGGCGCTGGTGGATCTCTACAGCCATTCTGGGGAACCGGGTTACGAATCGCGGGAAACGCTGACCTCGCTGCACCGGGCGGCGCGGGCGGGCGGCTTTGGGCGGGTGCTGCTGCTGCCCGACACCGATCCGGCGATTGCCACGCCTGCCGACGTAGAGTGGATAGGGCAGCACACGCCAGCCGGACTGCCTCGCCTGCAACCTTGGGCCGCTCTGACACTGGATGCCAAAGGTGAGCAGATGGCGGAACTGGGCGAACTGGCGCAGACGGACATTGCGGGCTTTGCCGACGGGCGACCCATCCGCCAGTGGGGACTCTTGCGGCGATCGCTCGAATATGCCCAGGCGTTGCACCGGCCGATTGCCCTCTGGTGCTGCGACGAAACCTTGCGGGGCAACGGCGTGATGCGCGACGGCCCAGACGCGATTCGGTTTGGGCTACCCGGTGCGCCTGCGATCGCCGAAACTGCGCCCCTCGCAGCCCTGCTAGAATGCATCGCCCAGATCGGCACACCCGTTCACCTGATGCGCGTCTCCACGGCTCGCAGCGTGGAGCTAATTGCCCAGGCCAAGGCCCGTGGTTTACCGATTACTGCCAGCACCACCTGGCATCACCTGCTGCTGAATACCCATGCCGTGGGCGGCTACGACCCCCATCTGCGGCTGGAGCCCCCCCTGGGCACGCCCGCAGATCAGGCAGCGCTGATCCAGGCCGTGCGCGATGGGATCATCGAGGCGATCGCCATTGACCACAGCCCCTACACCTACGAAGAAAAAACCGTCCCTTTTGCCGAAGCACCGCCGGGGGCGATCGGGCTGGAACTGGCGCTGCCCTTGCTCTGGCAGCAGTTGGTGGAGCCAGGACAGTTGCCTGCACTGACGCTGTGGCGGGCGCTGAGTACGAATCCGCTGCGGTGTTTGGGAGAGGAGTTGAGGGCGATTCTCGTCGGGATCGATTTGCAAAGCGCCCCTGACACGCCTACCCCCCTGACGCTATTCGACCCGCGCCCGCTGTGGAAAGTCACCCACCAAACGCTTCATTCCTGCTCTGCCAATACGCCCTGGCTGGGCCAAGAGATTCAGGGACAAGTGATCAAGGTTTTCTTCTGACCAAGTGCGTTCGTTTCTCAAGAAGCACTGGTCAACGCGGTCGAGCGGGCGCGGAATCCGGCTCGGTTCAGCGCGGTTACAGCGGCCCGATAATCCTGCACGCGGAACTGATTGCCCAGACGCACCAGTTCCCGACGATGCGCCCCAGCGACGATCGCCACGACGGGCGTTTTGCACTGGTCTTCGTCGCCCCGGTTTTTGAGAATGACCTCGCGCAGGGTGTTTTGCTGCACAATGTCGCCTGCAATCTGTGCGTCTAGCTCTACCATCACCAACTGCACGTCCTCCACGGGTTCGGCGTCCTCGACAATCAGTTGGCTGCGCTCGTCGCGCTTGTCCACCTTGCCCCAGATCATCAGCCGCGCCTCCTGCACGATGAGGCTGCCGATGCGCTCATAGGTGCGCGGAAAGACGACGGCTTCGGAGTGCCCCGTCAGGTCTTCAAGCTGGATGATGGCCATGCGATCGCCCTTTTTCGTCACCACAGGCTTGACCCCCGTCAGCATGGCGATCGCGCTAATGCTGCTGCCCTCCGGCTGCTCTTCCAAGCTACTCAGGTTAATTGGAGCCAGGATTCTGGCGGCTTCTCGAATATTTTTCAGGGGATGATCCGACACATAGAAGCCCAGCAGTTCCTTTTCTAGCTTTAGCCGCTCCTGCTGCGGAAAGTCCTCTACGGCGGGAGCCTTGGGCGCAGACTCGAAGCTCCCCGGCGCTTCGCTGACGCTGCCCAGCATATCAAACAGGTTCCCCTGCCCAATTGCCCGATCCTTCGCCCGCGACTGCGCCCACTCCAGCACCAAATCCAGATCATTCATCAACTGCCGTCGATTCGTCTCGATGCAGTCCATCGCCCCACACTGGATCAGCGCCTCCAGCGCTCGCCGGTTCACCGTGCGCGGGTCGATGCGGCTGCACAGATCGCCCAGAGACTTGAAGGGGCCATCGGCCTCTCGCGCCTGCAAAATATTCTCGATCGCGCCTGCGCCGACGTTTCGCACCGCCGACAGCCCAAACAAAATGCTGCGCTCCAGCGGCGTAAAGTCTACTCCCGATCGGTTGATGTCCGGCGGCTCCACCGTAATGCCCATCATCGTGCAGGAGGAGATATATTTCTGCACTTTGTCCTGGTCGTCGCTGTTGGCCGTCAGCAGCGCCGCCATGTATTCCACGGGGTAATTGGCTTTTAGATACGCCGTTTGAAATGTGACGTAGCCGTAGGCCGTAGAGTGCGACTTGTTAAAGCAGTACTCCGCAAACTTCACCATCTGGTCAAACAAATCCGCCGCCACCTTCTTGGGCACGCCGTTCTTTTCTGCGCCTTCAGTGAAGATGCTCTGATGCTTCTCCATCTCCTCTTTTTTCTTTTTGCCCATCGCCCGCCGCAGCAGGTCGGCTTGCCCCAGCGAATAGCCCCCCATGTCCTGGGCGATTTTCATGATCTGCTCCTGGTAGACCATGATGCCGTAAGTCTCATTCAGAATGGTGGTGAGCAGCTCGTGTTCATATTCGATCCGTTCGCGACCGTGCTTGCGGTTGATAAACTTGGGAATTAGCCCTGCATCCAGAGGCCCGGGACGATACAGCGCCAGCACCGAGGAAATATCCTCCAGTCCCGACGGCTTCAGATCGCGCACAATCTGCCGCATCCCGGAGGATTCTAGCTGGAAGATGCCCTCCAGTTCGCCCCGCGCCAGCAGTTGATAGGTGGCCGGATCTTCCATCGGCAAATTGTCCAAATCAACCTGAATGCCGTGGGTCTTGCTGATGAGATCCACCGCTTTCTGAATCATCGTCAGGTTCTTTAGCCCCAGGAAGTCCATCTTCAGCAGGCCCAGCAGTTCGATGTCCTCCATCGGGTATTGCGTCGTCACACCGCCTTCCTTGCTGCGTTCCAGCGGCACCACTTCGTCCAGCGGTTCTGCCGAAATCACCACGCCCGCCGCATGAACGCCGGTTGATTTGTTGGTGCCCTCGATCCGCATGGCCATGTCAATCCAGCGGCGGTAGGTGACGGGCGGATCGCTGCCAGGCACAACGGCATCGCTGTCGTATTTCTCTTTGAATTCCGGCGTGGGCGTTTCGTCGGAAATCATGACCTTGAGCTTGGTGGGCTTGCCGCGCACGACGGGAATCATCTTCGCCATCTTGTCGGATTCCCCATAGGGAATATCCAGCACCCGCGCCACATCCTTGAGGACGGCTTTGGAGGTCATGCGGTTGTAGGTGATGATCTGCGCCACCCGGTCGGTGCCATACTTTTCGGTGACGTACTGAATCACCTCGCCCCGACGTTCGATGCAGAAGTCTGTGTCGATATCGGGCATGGACTTGCGCTCAGGGTTCAGGAACCGCTCGAACAGCAAGCCGTGATGCACCGGATCGATATTGGTGATGCCCAGCGAGTAGGCCACCAGCGACCCCGCCGCCGACCCGCGCCCTGGCCCCACGGGAATGCCATGATCTCGCGCAAACTTGATGTAGTCCCACACCACCAGAAAGTAGCCGTCGAAGCCCATCTGGTGCATCATTTGCAGCTCGTATTCCAGCCGCTCTTGATAGTCTGGGGGGACTTCACGGTAGGTAGCGACTTTAAGGCGCTTGGCTAATCCAGCGCGGGAGGTTTCTTCGAGGTAAGTGGCAGGCGTGTAACCGTCGGGCACGGGGTAGTTGGGAATGCGCGGTTCACCCAGAATTTTGTAGCCTTCGACCTTTTCGGCGACTTCTAGCGTATGGGCGATCGCCTCTTCCACCACATCCGGCGGCAGGTGATCGCGGAACAAAAGCCGCATCTCATCGGCGGATTTCAAATACTCCGTGCCCGTGTAGCGCAGCCGCTTCTCTTCCACGATGGATTTGCCCGTTTGGATGCAGAGCAGCGCGTCGTGGGCTTCCACGTCGTAGCAGGAAATATAGTGCGAATCGTTGGTGCAGACCAGCTTGATGTCTAGCTCGCGGGCAATGCGGACGATTTCGGGGTTGACGATGCGCTCTTCTTGCAGCCCGTGGTCTTGAATTTCCAGATAGTAATCGTCGCCAAACACGTCCTTGTACCACTGGGCAACGCGCCGCGCCACATCCGGACGGCCCTGCATAATCGCCTGGGGCACTTCGCCGCCGAGACAGGCGCTGGTGACGATCAGCCCATCTTTGTACTGCTCCAGCAGTTCTTTGTTGACACAGGGGCGCGAAAAAATGCCCTTCCCCTGCACACCCTGGAGGTGAGAAATGGTGGTCAGCTTGACGAGATTCTTGTAGCCCTGCGTGTTTTTGGCAAGAACAACCTGGTGATAGCGGGGGCGACGCTCCTGCTTGGTGATGTCGCCGTTGATCACATACATCTCGTTGCCGATGATGGGCTTGACGGCGTTGTCGCGCTTTTTGCATACCTTGAGGATCTCGATCGCGCCGTACATCACGCCGTGATCCGTAATGGCGATCGCTGGCATTCCTAGCTCGATCGCCCGGTCGATGAGCTGGTCAAGCTGACTCGCGCCGTCTAGCAGGCTATAGTCGCTGTGAATATGCAGACCGACAAAGGACATAACTCAAACCGCAAACAGGGCTGAGCATCAGATTAACACCATCCCTGGATTTTGAAGCGCAATTCTTGTAACGGAAACTCTAGATGTGGAGTCTGTCGATCAAGAAGTGGGCAGCGCCAAACCCGTTTCTGCAAGGCAATTACGAAAATTTTATAGTACTAAGGTATCAAATTTCGACGGAGTTTTCGCGTAAACATTCTCTCGATTTTCCCCCTTTCCGCCGCTAGGGATTTGGGATTAGGATGCGACTGATGCTCCTTTCGCACTGCCCATCTTGCACTGCCTATGACCGTTGAACAGCGCCTCGAAGACATTGACCTCCGGATCACTCGCCTCGCCCAAGAAAACCAGGAACTCCATCACCAACAGATGCAGGCGATCGCCGCCCTGAGAGACTCTATCGACCACATGGGCGATCGCCTAGAAGCGAATATTAACGCTATGGGCGATCGCCTAGAAGCGAATATTAACGCTATGGGCGATCGCCTCTCAGAACACCTGCGAGCGCATGAGCAGACCTATCAGGCAGAAATTGCTGAGAGTCGCCGTGTGTTTGCCGAGCAAATGGAGCAGAGCCGGCGTGCTTTTGCCGAGCAAATGGAGCGAAGTCGGCAAGAACGGGAAGAGCGTGAGCGCCAGTTCCATGCCCGCATGGATCGGATCGACGCAACGCTGGATCGGGTGGGCGAAAAGCTCGACCTGATTACCGAGCAAATGGCGTACTTCACCGAGGCAATGACAGATCTGCGCCTGTCTATGCAGGAATCCATTCGCAAGACTGACCAAATCCATGCCCATCAGGAGCGCACGGTGGATCGGCTGATTGGCATTGTAGAAACGATGATGCAGCAACGCTCCTGAGTCAGCAGTTGTCCCAGAATCTAGGTCAACTGAGCGTCGTAGCCGATTTCGACAATGCGATTCCTAGAAGGATCGCTCTGCAAATCGCCCTCTAGCTTGAACCACAGCGCTGCCGCATACTCATCGGGTACACCGTAGAATAGCAGAGTGTGGCCCTCTTCTTCGCGGATGCCGTCTGGCGGGCCATAGGTCTGGAGCAGGGTTTGGTGCGAGTCGCCGACGCGAATGCCGGCCCGCGTTGCCAAGTCGGGATTTCGCGTGCTGAAAGAAAAAACCTCAAACGTGCTGCCGTCCAGGCTTTCTAGCAGCTTGATCGTGGTATCCGGAGCATAGCCCAAGATTCGCACCATGCCGCAGCAGGCCCAGTCTTCATCCACCTGACTCAGGGGTTCCCCAAACCGCTGTCGGACGGCTGACTCTGGAGCCTGGAGCGGAATGCCTGCGATCGCCATTTGCTCAATGGGCAGGGGGGTGCCGAGGGACTGGGCGACAGGGGCAGGCGGCTTTGGCGCAGGGCTAGGAGACGTGACCCTTGCTCCATCTCCCGCATCGGTCTGAGGTTCAGCCTGGGGAACCGGGGCCGACGGGGCAACCCCAGACGTTGGGCTAACCGAGGCTTGTGGCTGCACAGAGGAACAGCCCACCGAGAGCATCGTGGCGATCGCCAAACTGCCGAAAATTGCTTGAATAGGACGCATGATCATGGGCCTCAACCGCAATGCTTTAGAGATAGACTTCAGGAACAACAGGGTGACTTCTACACAGTGACTTTTTCACAGTGACTGCTGCATTGACTGCTGCATAGTAACTTCTACACCTCAGACGACTCATTTCCCGGCTATGTCATCGTCACCAGAGGCCTCACGATAATAGTCCTCGCCATAAGAGTCCTCACGAGAATAGTCCCCACGCTAGTCCTCCTCAGCGATCGCCCCCAGTGCCCATACCCGCCCAGCTTGATCGCGCCTTTTAACCCGAGTTCCCCATGTCACGCCAGCGAGACTCTCGCGCCCTTGCCGATGCCAGCGCCCTCCAGCGCATTCGCACGCTGGCCTACCTGCTGGACGATGCCATCCCAATTCCGGGTACGCCTTATCGCATCGGGCTAGACCCGATCATGGGACTGATTCCGGGGGGCGGCGACGTGGTGGGGCTATTTTTGTCTGCCTATCTAGTGCTGGAGTGTCTGCGGTTTCGCCTGCCCACGGAAACGCTATTCCGCATGGTGGGAAACCTCGCCCTAGACAGTATTTTGGGGCTGCTGCCGGGGATGGGCGATTTTTTTGATGCGGTGTGGAAAAGCAACGCCCGCAACCTGGCCCTGCTGGAGGCGCACTTGGCCAACCCCGCCCAGAGTGAGGCTGCCGATCGCCAAACGGTGGCCCTGATTGCGATCGCCGTTGTTGCCATTGTGGGCGGTATTTCGCTGCTGATGGCCTCGCTGCTGAGGGCGCTGCTGGCCGCACTGACGGCCGTGGGCTAGACAAAGCTTTTAGCAGGTCTTCTGAAAAGTTGCGGGAAACCTGCCATAATAATCCAGCCCCTCCAAACTGCTCCTGCCAAACGCTAGATATGGTTGCTGCACCCTATATTTCTGACCTCACATCCACCACCCCTGAGGTTGATCTGACCTTTCAGCTTCCTGACCCAGAGGATGAGCAGATTTCTGACTACGAGTTTCAGCAGCAGATCGAGGCGGCGTGGCAGGTGTGCGATCGCTTCGATTTGCAGACCGACATCTGGCGCGGGCGCATCTTGAAAACTGTGCGCGATCGCGAAAAGCGCGTTGGCAACGCAGGCGGCGCTGGCTTCTTGCGATGGCTGGCAGATCGAGAAATCAGCAAAAGCCATGCCTATAACCTGATGGAGCTGGCCGACAGCGCCGACCTGCTGCTGCAAGAGGGCCTGCTGGAGCCGCAAGACGTGAGCCAGTTTAGCAAACGCGCCTTCATCGAAACGGCCCAGGCCGCGCCGGAAGTGCAGCAGATGGTGAGCGAGGCCGCCCATCGGGGCGATCGCATCACGCGGCGAGAGGTGCGGCAACTGGCGGACGAGTGGACTGCCGTCACCTCCGACCTGCTGCCCATCGAGGTGAAGGAAAAAGCCGCCGACCACACCCTGCCCACGCGCTATCTGGCTCCGCTGGTGCGCGAAATGGAAAAACTGCCCGAAGCGCACCAGGTTCACCTGCGAGACGAAGTGGCGGAAAATCCCGACATCGACACCGTGAAGCAGGTCACCGCCGAGGCTCGCTTTTTGGCAAAATACCTCAACGCCGCAACCCAGGTGCAGACGCTCAACCGCGACGGGCTGGATCTGGAAAGCGCCTTAGAAGAAGCGATGCGAATCGGCTGCCTGAACAGCACCGCCGACCTCGTAAACCAGGCAGCCCAACTCGAACAGGCGATCGCCAAACTTTACACCACCTGGCGGCGCATCGTCAGCCTGTCAGAGCGGGTCTACCTCGACAGCGGCAGCAGCACCCCAAACCTGCGATCGCTCCTGGCGTATCTAACTCCGCTCTCCGGCGAAATTTTGGAACTGCAACTGGGCGACCCGGCCAGCGGCACTTCCCGCCGCATTCGCCTCAAGGTCATGGCGGAAGAAGAGGGCGATCCCGCTGAAGACTGGGAGTAGGAAGCTTTTCGCGTCACCCAAAACCCCGTCCCTCAAGCAGAGCTACGCATAAGATAGCTGGAAGTCCCAAGACGCTGAATAAATTAGCACCCAAACTTTATGCCCAAATCCACCAGCGGCGCACCGATTCCAGCGTCAACCGTCGCAGGGCAAAGCCGACGAGCCGATCGTCTTCTGATGCGGGATAGTTAATATTCAGCGGCAGCGTGTGGCTGAGGCGGAAGGTGAAGCGGGCAAAGGGCTGGGGGCTGTGGAGGGCGATTGCCGGAATCGTGGCCGTCAGCATCCCCCCGCCGGTCTGTCGCGTTTGCCATTGCAGCGGAACGGGATGCTGGTTGACTGTCAGTTCCAGGCTGTCGAGCAGGTCGGGGGTGCTTTCCGACGGGATCGCTTCGCGAATCGCCTGCTCGATCTCCAGCGTCAGTCGCACGTCGGCCTTGCCCGCCAGCGGCCCTATCAGCGGCAAATCCAGCACCGACACCGGCCCCGGGCCCGACCAGCGGGTGGCATCCTGCGGCGAAATGCCGTTAAAGCGACCGTTGCGCCGATGCCAGCCCTCACCAGAGAGCGGCTGTCGAAAGTCGTAAACGAACCGCTTGCGGGAGACTTCGGGAAACTGCTCCGGCGGGTGCGTCGCTGTATAGTGGCGGGCGTAGTGCTGCTGGAGCGCGGCCTGCACCGCGGCCGGGTTGCTGGCATCTTGCAAGTTCTCGTGCTGGTGTAGCGCCTCAAGCATCTGCTGATATTGGGCAGCAAAGCGGGCCTTGGCGTGGTCGTATAGCGCTTGGTCGAGGGCGTTGTGCTGGGCGATCGCCTCGATCACTGCTGGCGACAGACCTTCCCGCCGCGACCGATGCGTCACCACGCGCAGGTTTTGATATTCCGCCGCTGGATACCAGCCAAATCGGTAGTTCAAAAGCTGCACCGAGGCTTGAAACTGTTCCATCAGCCCCACCCAAGCAAAGCGATCAACACTGGCGCAGGCCGACTGGAGGCAATTCACCAAGTAATCCTTTGGGGAATCGCCCGCCGACCGCGCCGCCTCATCCCCCTCCCAAATCGCCAACTGCCGCGTCTGAAAATTGCTTGTCCGCTGCTGCACAATGGGGTCGGGATGCAGCACAAAGCCCAACAGGTCGTGTTCCGCCGCCGCCCGCATCAGCACTTCGTATTCCGGCGTTTCCGCAGTACCCCGCTGGGCCGCCCGCCGAAAAAATTCATACAGCGAAATTACCCGATCCACCGGGTCGCGCAGCACAGTGATGTAGACCGGGCGCGTCAGAAATTGCCGAATCAAATTGTGGCTAAAGTGTCCCCGGATGAAGCGATAGCGCGTTAGCAACTGCCGCAATTCGGTGGGCGATCGCCCCTGAGCCGCCGGATCAAGCGCGGGTAGCTGATACGGCCCTGGCGCGATCTGGCGCACGTCGAACTGGGCATCGGCGATCGCCGTTAGGGTAGACCCCGCTGTTTTGGGAATGTGAATGTAGCAAAGCTGGTCGGTCGCCGCCAAGGGGCAATACAGGGTGGAAGCAGTGGAAAAATCGTCCATGCCGCTATTATCAACCGCCGCGCCATTTCAGAGGCAATTTTGGGATGCGTCCTTGCGTCCCCGTCCCTGCGATACACTGTTGAAGTTGAGAACCGTTAGGACTAGCAAGGCGCACGGAGCCGCCGGGTTTGGAGAATCGCATCTATGGCGACGTTTTTATTGGAAGTGGGGACGGAAGAACTGCCCGCCGGGTTTGTGGCAAGCGCGATCGCCCAGTGGCAGACGAAAATTCCCGCCAGCCTCAGTGAACATTTTCTCAAGCCCTCAGCGGTAAATGTCTACGGCACGCCGCGCCGTCTGGCGGTGGTGATCGAGGGCTTGCCAGAGCGACAGCCTGATCGGGTCGAAGAGGCCAAGGGCCCGTCGGTGCAGGCGGCGTTTAAGGACGGGCAGCCGACCAAAGCAGCAGAGGGCTTTGCGCGATCGCGCGGCGTGTCGGTCGCAGATTTCGAGATTCGCAAAACCGACAAGGGCGAGTTTATCTTTGTGCAGCAGACGATTCCCGGTCGCCCCACGACCGACGTGCTGACGGAACTGATTCCCGACTGGATTTTCAAACTAGAAGGCAAGCGGTTTATGCGCTGGGGCGATGGCGACCAGCGGTTTTCGCGGCCGATTCGCTGGCTGGTGGCGCTGTGGGATGAGGCCGTGCTGCCGCTGACGCTGGTGAATGGGGGAGAAACGGTGACGAGCGATCGCCTTTCCCAGGGTCACCGAGTTTTGCATCCCGATCCCGTCAAAATTCCCAGTGCTTCCGCCTACGTCACCACGCTGCGAAAAGCCTTTATCGAGGTAGACCCTGCCGAGCGTCGTCAGGCAATTCAAGCACAAACGGCGGCGGCGGCCCAGCGGGTCGGCGGCGTGGCGGCAGTGAATCCCGATTTGCTGGATGAAGTGGTGAATCTGGTGGAATATCCCACTGCTGTCGTTGGGCAGTTTGACCCAGAGTTTCTGGAGGTGCCCGCCGAGGTGCTGGTGATGGAGATGGAGAGCCACCAGCGCTATTTTCCGGTGCGAAAGTCGGAAAATTCTCCAGATCTGCTGCCCTATTTCATCACCATTTCCAACGGCGACCCGGCCAAGTCAGACATCATCGCCGAGGGCAATGGGCGCGTGATTCGGGCGCGGCTGTCGGACGGGCGCTACTTTTTTGAGAGCGATCGCAAGCAGCCGCTAGAGAGCTATTTGCCCAAGCTGGAAACCGTTACCTTTCAGGAAGCCTTGGGGTCAATGCGGGCCAAGAGCGATCGCCTCGTTAGCATTGCCGAGCAACTGTGCGACCAGCTTCAGATCACGGGTACGGCGAAAAGCCACGTCCTGCGGGCGGCGCTGCTGTGCAAGGCGGACTTGGTGACGCAGATGGTAGGCGAGTTTCCAGAACTCCAGGGCGTGATGGGCGAAAAGTATGCCCGCGCCAGTGGGGAACCGGAAGCTGTGGCAGTGGCGATCGCCGAACATTACCTGCCCAAGGGCGCATCGGACTCGCTGCCCCAAACCCAAACGGGGCAAGTGGTGGGCTTGGCCGATCGGATCGATACGCTGGTGGGCATTTTCAGCCTGGGCATGATTCCCAGCGGCTCTTCAGACCCCTTTGCCCTGCGCCGCGCCGCCAACGCCATTGTCAACATTGCCTGGGGCGCAAACCTGCCGCTGAATCTGGATCAGTTGCTCCAGGACGTGATTGCCGACTATCCTACGGGCACGGTCAAGGATGCTGCCGCGCTGCATCATCAACTCCGCGACTTTTTCCTGGCGCGGATTCGCACGCTGCTTCAGGAAGACCAAGGCATTGACTACGACCTGGTGAATGCCGTGGTGGGCGAAAATGACGCTGAGTATGGCGATCGCGCGTTGCAGGATGTGCTAGACGTGCGCGATCGCGCCCTGTTCCTCCAGTCCATTCGCAACAACAAAACCCTGGACGCGATTTATGAAACGGTGAATCGCTCGGCGCGGCTGGCTAAGCAGGGCGATCTGGACACTGCTGCGCTTGATCCCAAGCCGCTGATTGACCCGAAGCAGTTCGAGAAGTCTTCGGAGCAGGCATTTTACGACGCGCTGGTGGCGCTGGTGCCCGAAACGCAAGCCGCCAAAGCCGAGCGCAATTACCAGAAACTAATCGATGCCCTGGCAAACGCTGCGCCCGTGGTCAGCCGCTTTTTTGATGGCGAAGACAGCGTGCTGGTGATGGCGGATGACCCGGCCGTGCGCCGAAATCGGCTCAACCTGCTGGGACTATTGCGAAACCATGCGCGGGTGCTGGCCGATTTTGGGGCGATCGTCAAGTAAGTGAAGCCTTTCGTGTGACCTGTAGTAGGGGCTACGCAGTTTCTCGCTTTTGGCTCGCTTTTGGATATAAAGCCTTTACAAAGCCTGTGCAAAGCACGGAAGAAGTTGTGCTGGCATCACCCGGATGGCTGTTTTCTGTCAGTGAAAGAAGGAGTGGAATGCGATCGCCCGGTCGAAACGCTTCTGTTTCGATCGCCATGCCGTGAATTCAGCCGTAATTCATCTGTGAATTCACCCTTGAAGCGCTCCAAGCTACAAGATTTCACAGTTCCGCAGTTTCACATTATTCATTCCACAGTTTCAAAATCTCACAATTTCACATTAGGTGGTCTGCATATGGTTAGCGTGCCGGGTCAGTCGATGGTCAATCCGCAGGTGGCAAAAGGACTTTGCCGAATCGTCGGGTTTACCTGCATAGCGGGCTTTTTGCTGGATATGAGCGCGATCGCCCTGCCGTTTGGCGCAGGCGAGGCGTGGCGGATTGGCGTATTGCAACAACTGGGCGATCGCAGCATTGTCTTTTTGTTTGGCATTGCCCTGCTGCTATACGGCTTTTGGGAAGAGCGATCGCAGCGCAAGCCGCTGGCCTACATCGCCCTGGCTGTTGGCGTATTCTTTCAGATTTGCTGCCTGGTGGTCATCCGCGATGGGCTGGTCTTGCAGCAGGCAACCGTAGAAAACATCAGCACTCGCGCCGCCGAAATTCAAACCCAGATTGAGCAAAGCCGCAATCAGGAGTTGCCGCCCAATGTCACCCCAGAGCAGCTTGAGCAGGCCGCCCGCCAAGTCCAGGCCCAAGCAGACTCCCTCAAGCAAAACGCCCGCACAGGCATTACCAAATCCAGCATTGCCAGCGTGGGTAATTTGGTGATTGTGGGACTGGGGCTAATCGGGCTAGGACGAGTCGGAATGCGATCGCGCCGAAGCTAAATGCTGCTGAATAAAACTCCATGAGTCAAACCAAAAGTCGTAAAAAGAAGCGCCCTAGTATTCTCCAGAGCCTTCGGTCTAGCATTCGTCAGAGCGTTCACAATGCCATCCTGCCCTGGCTCAAAGCGTCGGTCAAAACCTGGCACGGGCGGCTGGTGCTGGCAGGACTCACGGTAGGACTGTGCTATCTTCCGGCCTGGCTCCCCGGCCTAATCACCCGCGCAGCCCAGGGATCAGCCGGCTTGCCGCTGCTATCGGTGATGGTGTTTTTGGGCTTGCAGCAGCTTTGGAAGCGGCGCGATCAGCTTGCCCAAATGCACGCTTCTGAAGAAGACCAGTTTCTCGGACACCTGCTGATTGGTTGCAGCGTCCTGCTATTTCCCTTTTGTCGATTCGCCATTTGGCCACAGTCTATCCTCTGGCTGCTGGCCCTGGCAGGCATAGCCTGTAGCACCTGGGGGGTCAGTTTCTTCTGGCGCTATCCAGTGGCTGTAGGAATGCTGGCCCTCACAGCCTACCCAAAACCCGGTGTCATGGCGCGACTGGTCTGGACAGCGCTCACGCCGCCGGAGTTTTTGGAACGCATTATGGCGCAGGCAGGGGCCACGGCGCTGCGAGTCATTGGGCATCCGGCGATCGCCGATGGCACGGTGGTAGCCCTCCCCCAAGGCGCGGTGGATGTAGACTGGGGCTGCAATGGATTCAACATGGCGTTCACCATGGCCGCTGCTGGGCTGATCATGGGTTTATTTCTCAAGCAAACTTGGCTCAAGGTGCTGGGCATGATGGCGATCGGTGCTGTGCTGGCGCTCATCTTCAACGTACCGCGCATCATGCTGCTGACCATCGCCTCGGTCTATTGGGGCGATGCCGCCTTCAAGTTTTGGCACGGACACTGGGGCGGACAGCTCTTTTCTAGTGTGCTGTTCACGTTCTACTACTACGCAGCGATGGCCTTGGCAAACCGTCGTCGGCCGGCTTGAGCCACTGCCCGGTTCAAGCAACCTCCCTTTCTAGCAGCCTACCCTTTAAAGAGGGCACTGACAGACTTGAGACAGCAAACTTACTGCCCCCATCCCCCATCCCCTTCTCCCAAGTGGGGAGAAGGGGAGCTAGATATGGGGTCGAAGTCCCTCTCCCGCTGTGGGAGAGGGATTTAGGGTGAGGGCTGCAATTGCTGTGTGAAGTATATTCGTGCCCTAAAGAGGCTCTAAAGCGGCGCGGATAGTTGCTCTACGGAGCAAAGACAATTCGCGCCATTTTGCTGTGTCAGGTTGTTCGCAGAGTTCGCAAGACAGGAATGGCTTGAATTGTTAAGGTTTACGACTATCCTGTGGGTCGGCATTGACAGAACCTCGAAAAACGGTAACAATGAATACAGAATTAATTCAATGCCTGATTTGCAGCACTAATTTGCCGCTCTGAAACAGCGCTAGCCGTGTGTTGGAGAGTGCGCTACAACGTCTAACCTGCAACCCTCCGGTGACCGAATTAGTCAAATCGGGTCATTCGATTACCAGCAATTTCTTTTTGAGTGTCTTGAGAGGTCACTATGCAACTTCATTATCGTGGTGCGACCTATGAACCCGCCAACAACGCCGTTGAAGGGTGGGAAGGCGAGGTCATTGGCAAGTATCGGGGTGTCCCTGTCCGCCAGCACCAGTTTCGGAATGTTCCCAACCAGCCCATCGATCTGCGTCTGAAGTATCGCGGCGCTTGGGTCAAGTAGCGCTAGGCTTTTTCCGTTTGGCAAGTTTGGATTAGCAACTGTGGCGAAACCAAGGCACCCTCCGGGGTGCTTTTTTTGTGGCACTTTTCATAGCACTGTTTGTTGTACTTCTTGTTGTACTTCAGACCTGTGCTTGCCCTCATCCCTTTGCCTGTTTCAGGTTGCGGCCAGTTCTTGCAATAATTCCACATGTTTGGGCAACAGAATACTTTGAGAATAGCGTTCGACGATCGTTTGACGTGCAGCGTCTCGGATGTGCTGCATGTCTTTTCTGTGTTCGAGTGCATCACAAATGCGATCGCCAATTTGTTCTATCGCAAAGAAATCGACCAGTAGCCCATTCACCCCGTCTTGCATCATTTCGCGGACGGGCGGCGTGTCGGAGGCGACGATCAAGCAGCCCGATGCCATTGCTTCCATAAAGGACCATGACAGCACAAAGGGTCGAGTCAGATACACATGCACCGATGATGCTCGCAGCACGAGTTTATACAGCCCATAAGGTAAGTTACCGACAAAATGCACCCGCGATAGATCCAGGGGCACCTGTTTTAGCATGTAGTCCTTAAAACTGTTGCCTTCGGGGGCGGCAGGGCCGTAGGCAATGCGATCGGCGGCGACGATCACCACATGGGCCTTTGGACGACGTTCCAGCACCAGCCCCAGGGCCTGGATAAACTGCGGAAACCCCCGGTAAGCATCCATGCCACGAGAGACGTAGGTGATAATTTCTTCCTCTTCGGACAGATCTAGAACCGTCTCGCCTCGTTCATTGACGAGCAGCATTTTCTGCGCTGGGTCGGGGAAGAAGTAGTCTGTATCTACGCCATCGTGGAGGACAGAAATTTTGGAGTGAAACTCTGGCGGAAACTGGTCGCGCTGCCAAAACGTTGGAGCCAAGCCGCGATCGCAGCTATAGAGATCCACCAGCATCGGCGCATTGCCCGCGCGAATCCGCAGCACATCATCTGGGGTCATGGGAAAGGCGGGGTCAAAGTCGGCATCGCTGCCATGCGCCTGCCCAAACCATTCACAATAGGCCAGATAGCCCGCCTCGGGAAACGCATCTTTAACAAACATGCCCACGCCCCAGCCCGAATGGGCGCTGACCACATCCGGCACGAAGCCTGAGGCTTTTAGCTGCTCTGCCAATCGATACACTGCCTGTCCGTGCAACACGGCGCTTTCGTAATTGCGGACGTAGTGATGGATATTGGGCGTTGGTTCTCGCGAGGGTGCAAAGTTGACCTTGTGTACTCCGGCAAGCTGCACGTTTTCGGTGTGCTTGGTGCCAAAGACGACCGTGTTATTAGGGTCGGCGGCCAGCAGTTGCGACAGGTGCAAGTATTGCGCCGGAAAGTTGTTGTGCAGGAAGAGAACGCGCATTTTTGGGTGCTTCTGGGGCTGGAGGCAGAGATCAGATTCCTGAATGAATCACTGCAATTTTGGCATATCTATCCCACCTCTTATAGCCCCACCTCTTATAGCCATAGTCACAGGACTTACGCACTTGCGAAACCACGTCCTACTCAGGGGTAGATCCGATATTCCAACACTTCCAGCATTCGCCCGCTCAGGTTCATCTGCGTATACTCGCCCACAATGCGGCCGCCCAGGTATTCGGCAAGCTTGCGGCTGGCGAGGTTGCGCCGATCGACGGGATAGCGCAGGCATTCGTAGTCCAGATGCTCATCTGCCCAGGCTTTGAGGCGGGCGATCGCCTCTTTCCCATAGCCCTGGCCGTGGGCCGCCTCCTTCAGCCAGATGCCCAACTCTGGCGTGGGGGTTTGGATTTGGGTGATGCCGCACAGCCCCAAAAATTCCGCCGTTTCGCGTCGTCGAATGGTCAGGTGCAGATCTGTACCGCTGGCGTTTTGCCGCAGGGCATGGCTAAGGAATTCGTCGGTTTCGCGGATCTCTTGGGGCGGCTTGGGATACATAAAGGTGGCGATCGCCTCAGTAAATTCCTGAAACACCGCCAAACGGTCATCCCGCGACACCGGTTCCAGCCACAGCCGCGCCGTCTCCAGCCGCTCCCCATCACTCCCCCGCTCCATTTTTCCAGCACTCCCCTAGCTGTGGATGCGCGGCTCTGGGTGCAGCGTTGCCAGCAGCGCACTTTCGACCTCTGCCAATTCTGCCAGCCGCTGGTTCACGGTGTCTGGGTCAAAATAGGTCGCCGCCAGCGTCCAATACGCGCCATAGTGCCGCGCCTCCGAAGCCATCAGCCCGCGATAAAACTGCGCCAGTTCTGCATCGGAGCAGTGTTGGGCCAATAGCCCCAGCCGCTCGTGGCTGCGAGCCTCGATCAGCGCCGACACCAGCAGCGAATCCAGCATTCGGTGTGGCTCTTGGCGGCGAATCTGGCTGGACAGGCCCGCACCGTAGGGGGGAGCCGACAGCGGAGCCAGGGCCACGCCGCGCCGATCGAGCCACTGGTTCACCAGCTCGAAATGCTCCAACTCTTCCTGGGCGATCGCCGTCAGGCTCCGCACCAGTTTGGCGCTAGAGGGATAGCGAAACATCAGGTTCAGCGCCACACCCGCCGCCTTGCGCTCGCAGTGGGAATGATCGAGCAGGATGGTGTCGAGATGGGCGATCGCCTGCTCAACCCACGCGGCCGAAGTCGGCTCCTTGAGAAACTTGATGGTCTTAACAGCCTGCATAGATTCCGTGACACATTAACAAGAACACTGCGTGACAGGGTGTTGGAATGACCCAATGAGGAGAAGGCAGCAAGCCAGGGTCAAGCCCTCTTCGTTCTTCCCTCTTCCCTCTTTCCTCATCCCCCCACCGCCTCCACTCGGCGCGATCGCAGTTCCAGATACAGCAGCAGCGCGTTCACATCAGCCGGATTCACGCCGCCAATCCGCGCCGCCTGCCCAATCGTCAGCGGGCGCACCTGCGACAGCTTTTCGCGAGATTCTTTGGAAAGCGTATCGATGCTGTGATAGTCCAAATCGGGCGGCAGGGGGCGGTTTGCCTGCCGAGCAATCTGGTCAATCTGGTTTTGCTGCCGCTGCAAATAGCCAGAATACTTAATGTCAATCTCCGCGCCTTCCCTTTCGGCACGACTGAGGTCGGGATTGCCCAAGCCGTAGCGCTCCAAATCCCCATAGTGGAAACCGGGTCGGCGCAATAGATCCGCCAGCGTGATGGAGCCTTTAATGGCTTGCTGCGTATCGGCATAGATTTGCTTGCCCAGATCGTCGTGTTCCTTGATGCGGGTAGTGTGCAGCCGCTCTTTCTCGGCAGTGATTTGCGCCTGCTTGCGGGTGAACAAGTCCCAGCGGCGATCGTCGATCAGCCCAATTTCCCGCCCCAGAGGGGTGAGGCGCTGGTCGGCATTGTCCGATCGCAGCAACAGCCGATACTCCGAGCGCGAGGTCAGCATTCGATACGGCTCCCGCAGATCTTTGGTACACAGGTCGTCGATCAGCGTGCCAAGGTAGCTCTGCTCACGCGGGAAGATCAGCATGGCTTCGCTGCGACAAAAGCGGGCCGCGTTAATGCCTGCCACAAGCCCCTGGGCCGCGGCTTCCTCATACCCGGTCGTGCCGTTCACCTGACCCGCACAAAACAGCCCCTCGACTTTTTTGGTCATCAGCGTGGGATAGCACTGGGTCGCAGGCAGATAGTCGTATTCCACCGCATAGGCGGGACGCAGCATGGCGCAGTTTTCCAAACCGGGGAGCGATCGCAGCATTTGGATTTGCAGCGCCTCTGGCAGCCCGGTAGAAAAACCCTGGATATAGAGTTCAGGAATATCTCGCCCTTCGGGTTCAATGAAAATCTGGTGCGACTCTTTGTCGGCAAAGCGCACGATTTTGTCTTCAATGCTAGGGCAATAGCGCGGCCCCTTGGCATCCACCCAGCCGCCGTACACCGGGGACAGGTGCAGATTTTCTCGGATCAGCCGATGGGTTTCTGCGGTGGTGCGCGTCAGGTAGCAGCACAGTTGCTCCCGCTCAACCCATACCTCCGGGTCGAAGCTGAACCAGCGCACATCTTCATCACCGGGCTGCGGCTCCAGTCGAGAATAATCCACCGAGCGCCGATCCACCCGCGCCGGAGTCCCGGTTTTTAGCCGCCCGGTTTCAAAGCCAAGGCGATTCAGCGTGTCGGTCAGCCCTGTGGCGGCAAACTCGCCTGCCCGGCCGGCCGGCATGGACTTGTTGCCCACCCAGATGATGCCGCCCAGAAACGTGCCCGTCGTCAGCACCACCGCTTTGCAGGCAAACGCAACGCCAAAGTAGGTCTGCACGCCGACGACTTCCTCGTTTTTGCCCAGGATCAGGTCAGTCGCCATGCCCTCGCGCAGGGTCAGGTTTTCCTGATTTTCCACAATGCCGCGCATAACGGACGCATATTCCCGCTTATCGGTCTGCGCTCGCAGCGCCCACACTGCCGGCCCCCGCGATACGTTTAGCACGCGCTTTTGCAAATAGGTGCGGTCGGCCATTTTGCCAATCTCACCGCCAAGGGCATCGACTTCATGGGTCAGTTGCGACTTGGCCGGGCCGCCCACGGCTGGGTTGCAGGGTTGCCAGCCAATTTTGTCCAGGTTCAGCGTTAGCAGCAGCGTCCGACAGCCAAGCCGGGCCGCCGCCAGCGCCGCCTCGCAGCCAGCGTGGCCCGCACCCACGACCACGACATCAAACGCATCTTGAAAATCGACCAAGCTCTGAAGATCCACGGCAAGATTGAACAGATTACGTCAAGCGGAGGTTGCACGACAAGAATTTGCAGCGCAGGGGATGGAATGGCGAACGGGCAGTAGAAAGCTTCAAACGTAATGTTCCAAACCAAGCGTTGCTCCACTCTTGATCCTACAGCGATTCTCCAGCGTGTGCAGGAGTTTAACCCGGTCGGGCATGAGTTGGGCGATCGCCCTGTTCACTCTCCTGCGTTCAGACAATAGCCCACTTCGATTTGTGATAAATATCACCAGCAATTAAAAAATGCCCGTACAAACCCAGCAAAAACCTTTACGGAGTGGATTTCTTAATGCAATCAGTTGCACAATTCATACATTCTAATTTCGCTTTCAATTCTGCTGAAAACTCGCTAATTCCTTCCTTTTCTGGGCAATCATGTGGCAATTCCGGCGTGCTGAAGAATCCAACGGTAGAACCCCCAAACGAAATCAGACGTTTTGCGTAGAGAATTGCGCGGTTGTAATGAGGACAAAATCAGATGCCCCGTTTCAAGTTCACTCAGAGACACCAACTTCTATACGTAAGTGCGTAGAACAAGATTGGTGCGTTATTTGTACAGTTATGAATTACCGCTCAGAGCGTTGACAGCGAAAAATCCGAAGTTCGGATCGATACTCCGTACAAGCATGGGTATAAGCATATATGTCTCTAATGATGCGGGAGTACGGAAAGCCATTCTGCATAATTCACAGTCAATTCAAACTGCTTGAAGCGCCGAAACCCTTGATAGTGCGGACGGGCGATCGCCCTCAGCGTATTTTTTTACCTGACAATCGAAGGATATTGTCTGCTAATCTCCGTGTAGTTTGTGAGTTGCTCACTCCGTAAATTCCTGGGGCAACTCTACAGAAAAACAGCACGCCCTCGAATCGGGAGATTCCGTATCATTTCAGATTTAAAAGTGTCTTTCACAACTGCGTATTGAAAGTCAAAAAAGTTCGTTTGAAGGACATATAAAGACGAGAATAAGTCCTCACATACACTTCATAGAAACTAACTCCAGTCCTCCAAAGAAGAATGCTATGTTCAAATTACGAGCCATCTAGGCACTTGATTTCAAGGAATCCGGGGCTTTGATAGCGTTTGATGGTGGCAAATAGAAGACCGCAGGGCAATTCCAGGGGACTCTCAGATTTCGACTCAGTTGGCAACTTTAGCTTATCCAGCAACCAACTTTGTTGACTCACTTTGAGTTGTTTGTTCGCAAGTTCAATCCACAATTTGGGAATCCTGGAGATAGGCCGTTGGACTGAAGTGATTGAGTCGCTACTTAAATCCGCATCGAGTCAGCAACTCCCTCTAATCAATGGCTGACAGCTTTACCAAAGTGTTTGACGTACTTTTTGACGTACTTAATTTGGTCTGTTTACGCTCCGGGTCTTCGTTGGCGTTTACTAAGTTTCTACTGGTCCTTTGTTCGGCGCAGGAGTGCGATTTTCAAACATGGAACCCAATTCTGTTCGATACCAGCCCGTTAATCCCGATGTGGGTGTTTATGACTGCGAGGTTCACCTCAAGTTTCGCCTAATCGAGGAGAAAGGAGCCTTGGGCAACCGAGAACACTTGCTCGACACCTTGCTGGATGCCTTCGCCTGTGGTGCGGATGAATACCTAGAACCCATCGAGGTAGAAGTGTCGGCTCAAGAGGTTCCCGAAGTAAACGCTTCGCCGCAAATGCGCCGCCAGTTGATTCGGCTGAGAAATTCCAGCGACGCAAGCTAGCCAAGCGGAGCTGGCTCGTGCGGACAGAACTCTGAGATTTTGACGCTTCAGCGACTGTGAGCTTCCAGAGGAGCCTCTAGAGGAGCCTCGGGGAACTGCGGTGTTCGAGAGTGTGGCGATCGCCCTCCAGCCTCCCATCGCCTAGCGTCCCGCCTGTTGCCGATTTGCCTCCCGTCCAGTTGTGCCTGCCCAGCTATACCACTGGCTGCAAGTGAGCTTCCAGCTTAACCGGATTGCACATCAATGCCAGATTTCAATGCCAGATTTATGAAAAAGGTGTTGACATTCGCAACTTCTATTCGCTAGTCTAGTTTAGGTCTGGGACACGCCCCCATCGTCTAGAGGCCTAGGACACCTCCCTTTCACGGAGGCGACGGGGATTCGAATTCCCCTGGGGGTATCCCGATAACGGTTCATAAACGAGTTAAAGCCTCTCTGGAGTGAGCTTCAGGGAGGTTTTACAGTTCTGAGACTAGAATGACTCAGCTAGATTGACTTAGATTGAGAACAGACGATTTGCAAATTTTCGCTACAACCTGAGCAACCTCAGCCGCACGATAAGCAAAGCAGCAAGCTTATCTAGAATTGCGCAGGTCGGGCGTTTTGCGGTTTTTTGCCCGACCTTCTGCCGGTCAGGGAAATGTAACGGTATGCTAAGAAAAGTGAGCTACGAAACTCACAGTCGCTAGGTCGTGTTTTAAAGCCCTTTGATCCCCCCTAGCCCCCCTTAACAAAGGGGAAACTGGGACAAACCGCTCCGGAAGTCCCCCTTTTTAAGGGGGATTCAGGGGGATCGACTCAGGGTAATCAGCGACCTAGAAAGTTTTAAAACAATGCCTAGGTTTACTCCCCCCTCCCCTCTTTGCCGTTACTCAGGTGAGCGTCATGGCTGTCTTTGGAGCGCTTTGGAAATTTTTACCGCAGGGGCGATCGCTCGTCCGGCTTGCTGCCTGCCTGCTGCTGGGCTTGTGGCTTTGGGTTGTGCCGCCTTCCCCTACTGCCCTGGCGCTGGGCGGCCCCCAGCCCCCACTCGACCAGCCCGCCCCAGAATTTTCTCTGCCCACCAACGTCGGCGACGGTACAGTTTCTCTGGCAGACTATCGCGGCCAGTGGGTCGTGGTGTATTTCTACCCCAAGGACTTTACCTCCGGCTGCACGCTAGAGGCACAGCGATTTCAGCGGGACTTGCCGCAATATCAGGCCCGCAACACCCAGATTTTGGGCATCAGCGTAGACGACGTGGATTCTCACCGGGAATTTTGCGACTCTGAAGGGCTGAAGTTTCCCCTGTTGGCTGATACCACGGGTGCAGTCAGCAAAGCCTACGGCTCATGGTTGGGCACGATGTCCCTGCGGCATACCTATCTGATTGACCCAAACGGCATTTTGCGGGAGCGATTTTTGGGTGTCAATCCTGCCGTTCATAGTCGCGAGGTGCTGGCGCGACTGGACGAACTGCAAAAAGCAGCCGGGTAATGTTGAAAACTGGATTCAAAGATTTTCAATAAGAACGCTTGTATTGTTGTGCGAACCTGAGCTAGGATTTGGAGCAGACTAAGGGCTGATTGGGAACCTCACTGCTGCCTTGTATGCTCGACTTGACCAAGCTTGCCCGCCAGATGCAGGGGATTAGCCAGCATCTCACTGCGGAGTCGATCGCCGCCCGACAGAGGCTAGAGCGGGCAGAGGCGCTGTTGCGGGAGGTGCAGGGGCGACAGGCAGACCTAGTAGCCTGGCAGCAAGAATGGGGCGATCGCCTGGGGTTTTCTGCGGCTCGTCCGGTAGAGCCGCTAAGTGCGCGCCTTCCCATTGACCCGGCCCCCCGGCTGCATACCGTTTTGGCCACCGATGGCTCCCAAATTGCCCCCAGCCACCATGAGATTGCCTATTGCTATTTGATCAACGTCGGGCGCGTGGTGCTGCACTATGGGCAGAACCGCTATCCCTTGCTGGACAGCCAGCCGGAGATATTTTACCGACCCGAAGACCTGTATGTATCCCGCCAGTGGGGCATCCGCACCGAGGAATGGATGGGGCTGCGGCGCACGGTGTCGGAGGCGATGGTGCTGGCAGAACTGGGCGAAGGAGAGAAGGCTGAGGCTCCAGAGATGCCCGCACTGGCAATGGTAGACGGGTCGCTGATTCACTGGTTTTTGGAGCCGCTGCCGACGGAGGCCCGCGATCGCCTGCTGCCGCCTATCCTGGAAGCCTGGGATCGGCTACGAGCCGCCCGCATTCCCCTGGTGGGCTACCTCAGCGCTGCCCGCAGTGGTGAAGCGCTGAATTTCCTGCGGCTCCACGCTTGTCCTCATCCCCAACCCGACTGTCTCACCCATTGTCCTGGAAAGACCGAAGATGCGCCCTGCCAGGTGTTTGCGCCACTACGCGATACGGCGCTATGGAATCTGCTGCTGCAACCTGGAGAGCGCAGCCCGCTGTGGCGCAGTTCCTCCCGCATTTTGGAGCTATACGGCCCGCACCATGTTTACTTTTGCTATGTCAACGTGGGCGCAGAGATCGCCCGCATCGACCTGCCGCAGTGGGTAGCAGAGGACAAGGCATTGCTCAACAGCGCCCTCAGCCTGACGCTGGCTCAGGTCGAAAAGGGCTATGGCTATCCAGTGGCGCTGGCCGAAGCCCACAACCAGGCCGTGGTGCGCGGGGGCGATCGCGCTCGTTTTTTTGCGCTGCTTGAGCGGGAAATGATCCGCGCTGGGCTGAAAAATATCGGAACTTCTTATAAGGAGGCTCGGAAGCGAGGCAGCATTGCCTAATGCAGATTGCCTGATGCAGATTGCCTAATGCAGATTGCCTGATGCAGATTGCCTAATACAGATTGCCTAATGCAAATTGCCTAATGCGGATTAATTAGAGTTGAGCCAGATTGCCGGAGTATCGGAGCCGTCACAAGGGCTAATCAGGCGATCGCCGCCAGTTTCGCTTCTTTTGCTAAGGGCAGCAGGAACCAAAACTTTGCGCCTGCCTTGGGGCGACTGTCTACTAAAATTTCGCTGCCGTGGGCCTGGATGATTCGCTGGCAAAGGTATAAACCCAGCCCCAAGCCCTGCCGAGCATTTGGACCACGTTGATGTAGCCCAAACAGCCGCTGGCATTGCTCCTGGGGAATCCCGATGCCGTTGTCCTGCACGCTAAAGCAAACCGAATCGTTTTCCTGACGCAGTTCCACTGTCAATTGAATCCCCGGCGGATTGTGCTTCAGGGCGTTGACCAGAAGGTTTTCTAACACGTCCCACAGTCGCTTGGGATCGCCCTTGACGGGAGGCAACTCCGGATCAATATTGCAAAAGACCGTGGCCCGCGACTTTTTGAGCAGTGGCTCCAAATCCTTGATCACCTCTTGCACCAGCTCATCAAGACGCAAGGGCTGGGGCTGAATTGCCAGATATGCATCCGGTTCGGCGTGGGCGCTCAGCATCGCGTTGATCAGGCCGAGATAGCAATCGACTCCCTGAGCCATGCGCTCTAGCTCCGAGCGAGAAACCGAAACCAGGTCTGCACCTGAATTCAGGGGACGAGTCGTGCCCTTGAGCAAATTTCCAAACACCATCTGCATTCCCAGGACAGGATTTCGCAGATCATGGGCGATCGCATGCATCACATCCCGCAACGTCTGAACCGCGCACTGGCGGCTGAGGGCTTCTTGCTGGAGGCGCTGGTTTTGGCTCTGCACCTGCTGCTGCAAGGTCTGGAGCGACATCAGAATGCGAATTCTAGACTGCAACATTTGGGTGAACAGCGGCTTCACCAGGACATCGGACACGCCAGGATAAAGCTGGTCGGGATTGCTGGTCGGCGGCAGCAGCAGCAGAACGGGAATGCTGCTCGTGTTTGGATTGGACTGAAGCTGACGGCAGGTTTCCAGGGCGATCGCCTCAGATTCGGCATCCAGGAGAATCAGCGCGGGCTGGATTTGAGCAGCCTGGGCGATTCGCGAAGCAATCCCTTCGGGAGTCGTCCCTTCGCCCGCTTCACAAACCGACAATTTGAACCCTGTTCCATTCAATGCATCCGACGCTTTGGCCGACGTTTCTGGGTCATGCTGAATTAGTAAGACGATGCCAGGTTCCATTGTCAAACGCTTGCTCCAACTCATGCCAGTTGTTAGAAATTTCGCTTCTGATTGAACTGCTTTAATCGCACTAATTGCACTGATTGCACTAATTGCACTTTGGATGCCTTTAGGTTGGATGCCTTTAGGGGCGATCGCTTAATTCCCGAAGAAAGCGCCTCCGCCGGACAGACTCACGACTCAGCGCTTTACGGTTGGCTTCATAATACTGTTCGGTATTTCGGAAAGCCCTCACCTAACAGGGTGTTTTTTGGGGCGAAATGCGGAATTCAGAGTGTCGGTTGTGAAGAACCCTAGCTGCGCCCAGATTGTGCCTAGGTTGCGTCCCGATCAAAAATGGCGGCTGGGTTTTCCAAGGCTCGCTCAGCCTTCATTTTTCCAGAATCAACGTGACCGGGCCATCGTTCTCAATCGACACCTGCATCATCGCGCCAAAGCGCCCCGTCTCCACGCGCAGCCCGCTCTGGCGCAGCTTTTCGACAAACTGGTGATACAGTGCCTCTGCCAGCGGAGGAGCGGCAGCCTGATCAAACGATGGTCGCCGCCCCTTGCGACAGTCGCCATACAAGGTGAACTGGCTAATCACTAGCAGGTCTCCACCAACATCCAGCACCGACTGGTCAAATTTGCCGTCACCATTGGAAAATACCCGCAATTCCAAACACTTGCGCGTCATCCAATCCAGTTCCGCTTCGGTGTCTGTACTGGCGATGCCGACCAGCAGATTCAGCCCGCGCCCAATCTGCCCTACAACTTCGCCCGCTACCGTGACCTGTGATGACGACACCCGCTGCAACACGACCCGCATTTTCCCGACTCCTTGCTGTTCCAGAACGGCTCTCTGCTGGAATACTGTCCGAACCCTGTTTGAACCTTACTTGAACCTTACTTGAACCTTGCTTAAACCTTGCTTGAACCTTGCTTGAAGACCGCTGCTTCTATGCAGAACCCTGATTTTGCGTGGCATCATAGGAGATTCGTGTAATTTTTCCTCTGTTCGCACAACGCTCTCTCAATCATGCTCAGTGCCAGTCTAATCGTCCAAGCAGAATATGCCCTCCAGCCTACCTTTGCCCGCATCGATGCCCAGGTAAAAGCGAACCTGCGGCGGGTGCTGGAGGCCTTTCGACATCACGGCGTAGGGGTTCATCACTTTGCCAGCGTCAGCGGCTATGGGCATGGCGATTTGGGACGGCAGGTGCTGGATCGGGTGTTTGCCCAGGTGATGGGGGCAGAGGCGGCGGCGGTGCGGGTGCAGTTTGTGTCGGGGACACACGCGATCGCCTCTGCGCTGTTTGGGGTGCTGCGGCCGGGGGACGAACTGCTGGCGGTGGCGGGCGCACCCTACGACACGCTGGAGGAAGTTATTGGACTGCGGGGCGAGGGGCAGGGGTCGCTGAAGGACTTTGGCGTGTCCTATCGACAGTTGGAATTAACCCCAGAAGGGGCGATCGCCTGGACAGATTTGGCCACTGCAATTCGCCCGGAAACCAAACTGGTGCTGATTCAGCGCTCCTGCGGCTATTCCTGGCGGCAAAGCCTGTCCATCGACGACATTGCCAAAATTATCCACCTGGTAAAGCAGCAAAATCCTGACACCGTCTGCTTTGTGGACAACTGCTACGGCGAGTTTGTGGCAGACTGCGAACCGCCTACTGTCGGGGCAGACCTGATCGCCGGGTCGCTGATCAAAAATCCGGGCGGCACGATCGTCACCGCAGGCGGCTACGTGGCCGGCCGGGCGGATTTGGTAGAAAAAGCCTGCTGTCGGCTCACGTCCCCCGGCATCGGCAGTGAGGGCGGTGCCACCTTTGACCAAAATCGGCTGCTGTTTCAGGGGCTATTCCTAGCACCGCAGATGGTGGGCGAGGCAATGAAGGGCAACCACCTGACGAGCTATGTGTTTCACCAGTTGGGCTATCCAGTGAATCCGCTGCCCAATGCGCCCCGCCGCGATGTGATCCAGGCGATTCGCCTCGGCTCACCCGAAAAGGTCATTGCCTTTTGCAAGGCGATCCAGGAATATTCCCCCATTGGGTCGTACCTCAGTCCCGTGCCTGCGGCAATGCCCGGTTATGAGAGCGAACTGGTGATGGCAGGCGGCACGTTTATCGACGGCAGCACGTCGGAATTTTCTGCCGATGGGCCGCTGCGGGAGCCGTACACGGTGTTTTGTCAGGGGGGAACCCACTGGACCCATGTGGCGATCGCTCTCGAAACTGCCATTGCAGCCGTTGGCCCAAAAACCTGACCCAAAACCTACAGGACTTACGCAGTTTATATGCAAAGAACCTGGAAGACCAAGCCAAACGTAAAAATTGCCCTATTTTGGGCCATCCTGGGCGCGTTGGGGGCGCTGGCTGTGTTTCCCTACCTAATAGCGATCGCCCCTCCGCCTGCGGATCTAGCGGTGCCGCTGTCGGCCGTCGCCGTGGGGCAGGCCATCCAAACCGGACTGGTGCTGTGGCCGCTGGGCTGGCTGGGGCTGCGGCTGGGGCGATCGCTGGGCCTCGATTCGCCGCTGGTGCGGGCCTGGCTGACGGGCACCCCTCTGCCCCTCGTGCCCCGTCGTCGCTGGCTCAGCATTGCCCTGCTCGGCTGTTTGGACGGGCTGACGATTCTGGGGCTGGATATCCTGTTTCAGCCGTGGATGCCAGCCCCACTCACGGGTTCCGCCGCCACCCGACCCCAAGTGGATTTGTGGAAAGGGCTACTGGCCAGCATTTACGGCGGAATCACCGAAGAACTGTGGCTGCGGCTGGGGCTGATGACCCTGATTGCCTGGGTGCTGTGGCGACTGGCAGCACGTCCTGGGTCGCCGCCAACCTGGATATTTGGGATGGCGATCGCCCTCTCGTCGCTGCTGTTTGGGCTGGGGCATTTGCCCGCTGCCGCCGCAGTCTGGCCGCTGACGGGGGTGGTGATTGGGCGATCGCTGCTGCTAAACGGGCTGCTGGGACTCGTCTTTGGGGCGCTTTACTGGAAGCTTGGGCTGGAGGCGGCAATGCTGGCCCATTTTTGTGCAGACTTGGCGCTGCGGGGGGTCGGGGGGAGCTAGCCACAGTCCCCAAATAACCCAAGTTAAGGCACTAACATACTTGAAACAGCAAACTTACTGCCCTCATCCCCCAACCCCTTCTCCCAAGCGGGGAGAAGGGGAGCCAGACATAGGCTTAAAGTCCCTCTCCCGCTCTGGGAGAGGGCTTAAAGCCTTCGGCATACCAGAAAAGGGTGAGGGCTGAAATTGCTGCGTGAAGTATATTAGTGCCCCAAGCCTTGGCCCAGATAGCCAGTGGGGACACGATATCCGGTGAGGGCTGAAATTGCTGCGTGAAGTATATTAGTGCCCCAATTAACCCAAATTAATGAAACCCAAATTAACTTATGGCAGCGGCTCGAAGAGGAGCGTGGCAGCAAGCTGAATTAGCTCCTGCGGCGGAATTCCCCTGGGTAAACTGGCCAGCCGCACAATGGTTTGCCCCGGAAACTGCGCCGCAGGAATCTCCTGACCAGGCACGTAGCGGTTATGCACCAGGTAAGTCTGCTGAATGCCCAGCGCCATAAGCGAATCCGTCAGGCGGGCCGCTTCTGCCAGGATCGCCGACTGATTTTGCGCCACGCCGATAAATTCCGTAAAGCTGGGATCTTTCAGCAGCTTTTGCGCCTTCACCACGCGCTGCCGCAGCGTCCGCAGGCGGCTCATCAAATCCACCCGCCCCACCACATCCTGATATTTCAGCCAGAGCTTAAAAATCCAGCCAAGCCAGTCATTCAGCGCCGTCGGCATTTCCAAAAAGCGCAGCAGATGCCCGGTCGGGGCCGTGTCCAAAATCACCAAATCCTGGCTGCCGTCCTCTAGCAGGTCAATCACGGCGATCAGCGCCAGCATTTCGTCAATGCCGGGGAGCGCCTGGGATACAATCTGCCGCCACGCCTGCGGCCCGTAGGCGATTTGCAGTGCGTCGTCGCCCGTGTCGCCGCTCATCATCTCCGCCAATTCCCACAGGTAATCTTCGCGGAACTGATGCAGCAGGGTATCTGCGTCGATTTCCTGGGCGCTGAGGTTGGGCAACAGGGGTGTGGGATCGTGACCCAGCACGGTTCCAAAGGCATCGCCCAAGGAATGGGCCGGGTCGATGGAAATGACCCGCACTCGCTGCTGGGGATGGCGCTGGGCCATGCCTTGGGCGATCGCCCCTGAGAGGGTCGTTTTCCCAACGCCACCCTTGCCGCCGATGATCAGAAGACGACGGTGGAGGTCTAAAAAATCGGGAAGCGAAGGCGGAATTGGGTGAAGCGTCGATGGCGCGACGGGCGGAGAAACCGGGGGCAGCGGCGCGAGGGTGTGGGGCAGGAGTTGGGGCAGGAGCCTGTCGAGGGCAGCGAGGCCGACGGGTTCGGTGGGCTGCTGGGGCAGGATGAGCAGCGGAGGGTCGGGGCAGAGGGCAGCGAACTTTTCCAGGAGGTCGGCCTGTTCGCAGAGGCGATTCCCATAGGGATCGCTGCGCGAATCGCCCTCGCTGGGCTGGCTGTCGGACAAAACGCGATTGACCACAATGCCGCCAATGGGAATGTGGAGCGTGTCGAGGGACTCCAGAAACCGTCGGGTTTCCTGGTAGCTCATCGGTTCCGGGATGGCGACAGCAAGGCAGGCAGTGCGGGTGGCATCTTGCAGCAGGGCGCGACCGTGGGCCAGGCGCGTTTGCATTTCTGCCAAAAACTCATCGGCTGCGTCGGCGGCGTGCGTCCCGGCGAAGGTCTGCTGCATCACCCGGTGCTTTTCCTGAAACAGGCTGAGGGCGGCCAGGAACTGATCCAAAAAGTCCATCAGCCCAAACAGATTCAGCGTGTGCCCGCTGGGGGCCATGTCCACAACAATTCGGTCGCTCTCGCCATCTTCCAGGATGCGCTGAATCTCCAGCAAGCTCATGAGTTCGTCCAGCCCCGGAAAGCCCAGATCCCACACGGGGCTGAGGTCTGCGCCTTCGACAAAGCTGCCGCGTTCCACCAATAGCTCCAGCACCGACCCATAGCGGGCTTTGAACTCGGTCAGCAGGGCCGCCGCATCCAGGGCGCGGGTCTGCACGTTTGGCAAATCAGCGAGCGATCGCGCTTCGTCTGTCACCTCCGTCAGCAGCACATCCCCCAGGGAATGGGCCGGGTCGGTCGATATCAGCAGCACCCGCTCCTGGGGAAATTCGTGCCCCCAGCGGCGGGCGATCGCACAGGAGAGGGTCGTTTTGCCGACACCACCTTTGCCGCTGACCATCAGTAGATGTACAGAATCAAATGGATACATATCTCAGGGATTAGGGGTCAGGGGTTAGGTTTGAAAGGCTCGATCCCCCTCAATCCCCCTTAATAAGGGGGACTTCCAGAGCGGCTCGATTCCCCCCTTGTTAAGAGGGGTCCTTCCGGAGCGGCTCGGTTCCCCCCTTGTTAAGGGGGGCTAAGGAGGGATCTCAGGCTGCCTTGTATCGGAACCGATCCCCCCCCAATCCCTCTTAATAAGGGGGACCTCCGGAGCGGCTCGATTCCCCCCTTGTTAAGGGGGGCTAGGGGGGATCAAGGTAACGCTGTATTACACTTGCGCTCCTCTCGTTAGGGTTCCCCACCCGCTGGGATGACTAAATGAAGAAACGTGACCCATTCGCCAAATTGGGGCGATCGCAACCATGAGCGACCTGTTTAAGGGATTTGAGCAACTGCTGGAACTGGCCAAAGCCCTCGAAGAAAAAGCCGCCAGCGGCGAACTCAAGACCGACGTGCAGATCCATAGCCGTCCGCTGGGGAATATTCCGCGCCAGGGCAACATTCCCCGCACGGGCAGTCCGACCGGGGGAGCGGGAGTTGGAACCAGCCGTGTCCGCCCTAATGCCGCACCCAATGCTGCATCCGATGCTGCCCCCGACACGCCGCCCGTGGAAGCACCGGGAGCAGCGCCAACCGCATCGCTGCAAGACTTGGGCGGGCTGGGCGAGGTGCTGCGAGAACTGCGCGAGCATGTGGAACTGCCGCTAAAGCGCCCTGATCTGCTGCAAAAGCTAGGACTGGAGCCGACGCGGGGCGTGCTGCTGGTGGGGCCACCGGGCACAGGCAAAACCCTGACGGCGCGGGCGCTGGCGGAGGAACTGGGGGTAAGCTATATCGCCCTAGTCGGACCGGAGGTGATCGGGAAATACTACGGCGAAGCAGAGGCGCGGCTGCGGGGCGTATTTGAGAAGGCAGCAAAGTCCGCGCCCTGCATTGTGTTTATCGACGAAATCGACAGCCTCGCGCCCGACCGGGCCAAAGTGGAAGGCGAGGTGGAAAAGCGGCTGGTGGCGCAGTTGTTGAGCCTGATGGACGGCTTTGCCAAGTCGCAGGGAGTCATCGTGCTGGCGGCGACGAATCGACCCGACCATCTCGACCCGGCCCTGCGGCGACCCGGCCGGTTTGACCGAGAAGTGCAGTTTCGCGTGCCCGACCGCGATGGACGGCTGGAGATTTTGCAGATCCAGACTCGCGCCATGCCCTTGCAAAACGTGGACTTGGGGGCGATCGCCGATCTTTCGGTGGGCATGGTGGGGGCAGACCTGAAGGCGCTGTGCCAGAAGGCCGCCTATTTGGCCCTGCGGCGGCAAGTACCCAGCCTCAGCGCCCCGGTTCCTGCCGACTTGCACATTACCCAGGCAGACTTTTTGCAGGCGGCCCAGGAGATTCGTCCCTCGGTGCTGCGGTCTGTGGAGGTGGAGTCGCCGGACGTGTGCTGGGACGACATCGGCGGGCTAGAGAGCGTCAAGCAAACCCTGCAAGAATCGGTCGAGGGCGCACTGCTCTATCCCGATCTGTATCGGCGCACGGGGGCGACGGCTCCGAGGGGCATCCTGCTGTGGGGCCCGCCGGGGACGGGGAAAACCCTGCTGGCAAAGGCGATCGCCACCCAGGCCCGGGCCAATTTCATTGCGGTGAACGGGCCCGAACTCCTGAGCAAATGGGTCGGCGCGGCCGAGCAAGCCGTCCGGGAACTGTTTGCCAAGGCGCGGCAGGCGGCTCCCTGCGTGGTGTTTATCGACGAGATCGACACGCTGGCTCCGGTGCGGGGCAGTTTTCAGGGCGATTCGGGCGTGGGCGATCGCGTTGTGGGGCAACTGTTGACCGAACTCGATGGCTTGCAGGGCTGCACCAACGTCCTGCTGGTGGCAGCGACGAATCGACCCGAAGCCCTCGACCCAGCGCTGATGCGGTCTGGACGGCTGGATCTCCAGCTCAAGATTGACCTGCCAGATGCCGCCAGCCGCCTAGAAATTCTGACGGTACATAACGGCGATCGCCCCCTGGCCCAGGTCGAGCTATCCCACTGGGCTGCTCAAACCGACGGCTGGAACGGCGCAGACCTGGCGCTGCTGAGCAACCAGGCCGCCCTACAAGCCATTCGCCGCCACCGAGCAGCCGGAAACCCTGATCCGAGTGGGCTACACATTACGCAGGAAGACTTTGCGATCGCCCACGCGCTGATTGCTAGCCAGAAGCAGGCGGCAAGGTGAAAATGGAAAAACGAAGAACGAAGAACGAAAAATGAAAAATAAACTTTTTCGTTCTTCCCTCTTCGTTCTTCTCTCTTCCCTCTTCGTTCTTCTCTCTTCCCCCTTCCCTCTTCCCTGGCTCAGCGCGACAAGTCCGCTGGCAGGCGATTCGCGAAGCGATCCTTTTGGGAATCGCCCGCTGCTAAACTCACGGGCGCGGTGCCAAGCTGGGTGACTTCCATGTAGATGTGCGATAGCCCCACGGGTTGCCGACAGACCGAATCGAGGGAAATGCCTTCAAAGCAGGCGATGATGTCCTGCATGTCTAGGTAGGTGGGCAGCCAGAAGGTGAGGTCGTTGCCGTAGCGGCGACAGGGAAAGCCGAGTTGCTGGGCGCGGGCGATCGCCCTCTCTTCCTCTGTTGTTTGCACTAGCACCACCTCCTGGGCTGGTACGTAGCGCCGCAGTTCTGCCAGGGTTCCCTCTGCCAACAGGCGGCCGCCTTTGAGAATGCCAATGCGGTGGCAGAGGCGTTCGGCTTCCTCCAGCAGGTGGGTGGTCAGCAGGGTGGTAATGCCCTGGTCGCGCAGACGACGGATGAGTTCCCACAGTTCATAGCGGGCTTCGATGTCGAGGCCGGTGGTGGGTTCATCCAAAATCACGAGTCTGGGCTGATGCACCAGGGCGATCGCCAGACTCAGCCGCCGCTGCATCCCGCCGCTGAGGGTTTCCACAGGCGAGTTGGCGCGGTCGAGCAGGTTTACTGCTGCCAGACAGGTGGCAATGCGGAGATCCCGCTTTTCCCTGGGGACGGCATAAATTCGTGCAAAAAAGTCTAGATTTTCGGCACAGGTGAGCGATCGATACAGCAGGTTTTCCTGAGGCACGATGCCGATCAGCCGCTTGGTGGCATCCGAGACAGGAATGCCGTCGATCGTAATGCGGCCGCTGTCGGGTTGCAGCAGGTTGCAAATCAGGTTGATGGTGGTGGTTTTGCCCGCACCGTTGGGCCCCAGCAGGCCATACACCTCGCCGGGACGAACATCCAGCGTCAGATCTTGCAAAACGGGGCGATCGCCGTAGGTTTTGGTCAGCGTTTCTAGATGCAGCACTGTGCTACAGCCTCCTCTCTACCCGCACCATGCGGCGATAGGCCAGCCAGCCCCCGGCAACCACCGCGATCGCAAAGCCAGCCAGAAAACGCAGATGTAACCCCACTTCAGCCGGGGTTCCGTCTGCCACGGACACGCCGGCCAGCGCCTCGATCATGTGAAACACCGGGTTGAACTCTGCCAGATTCAGCAGCGCATCGGGAAAAAACTGTGTCGGCACAAACGCGCCGCCTAAAATCAGCAGCGGCACGCCAAAGGTCGCCACCAGCGCATTCACGTCTTCCGTGCGGCGGGCAAACTGCGTCCCCAGAATAAAGCCCACGCCGACGTAGCTGGCAATGCTAAGCAAAATCACCAGCAGTTTCAGCGGCGGCGAACCCTCAAACGTTGCGCCCATGATGCTGGCGGTGGCATAGATTAGCAGCGCTTGCCCTAGCCCAATGTAGGTGTGCGCCAGGAAAATGCCGAGAAAATAGGATGTGCCGCTGAGGGGCGAGATAAACAGCCGCTTGAGGGTCTGCTGCTCGCGCTCTGCGACCACCGTGGACACGCTGCCGCCCAAACAGCTAAAGAACAGGGCCGCGCCCACCAGCGACGCAGGCACACAGCGCTCAAATGCTTCTGCTTCGGAGAGATTGCCAGATTCGGTCAGCAGGTAGCCGTTGAGCAACAAAATCGTGACCGGAAACAGCGTCCAAAACAGGAGCGATCGCCCCCGACGCACCAGTTCCCGCAAAATTCGCTGCGCCACTGCCAGCGTTTCTCGCCCATAGCCGCGCACCTTCATGCCAAACTTGACTCCTAACAGGGTCCTCGCCTCCCGGTGCAACCTTCGTGCCAGTGATCCCGCCAATCATACCCTTAAAGTTCACAAGAGTTTATAAAACAGGTGGCAGGGAAAAAACTGGCACGAGGGAATGCCCACGCGCGATCGCCTTTTTACAGTCAACAAGTGATTTAAGCCAGTACAATCATTGCCACCAAGCGGATAGATCAATCTCTCGTGGATGAATCAGCCAGCTCCGCTGGAGTGGCTGGGTCAGCGTTTTCACCAGCGGGGAGAGTTCGCTTAGCTCTTGCAGTCCGTTTTCGGTTTGCAGCTTGATGCCCCGCTGATAGAGCGTATAGCCCCGGCTCAGCGCCACCCGAATGCCGCAGTAATAGTCAGCAATGAGGCCCCGATGGGAGAGCGATCGCCTCACCTGCTCTAGAACCTCTGGGTAGGACTCTGGGGAAAGCGGGCTAATATCAGTTGCTTTGAATAAATCTCGATCCACAAATCGGCGGCAGAGATCCGCCAGCACTGGGTCGTCGTGCTGCTGCCAGCGTTGCAGATGGTAGATAAACACGCCGTCGTCTGCTTGGAGATATTGCGCCAGGGGCAACGTGTTGCAGTCGCCTTGCAGCCACGCCGTCACCGTGTCGTCGGCGGATAGCTTGCCCAGCGCCAGCAGTTCCCGCGCCCGCCGAAACGCCTGCTGCAACCCCCACGTCGCCGCGATATTTTTGGGATGGTTATAAATCTGGGCGTACATAAAGTAGCGGACGATGAGGTAATGCTCAATCGCCGCCATGCCTTTTTTCGCTACGACCAACTGCTGTGTCGTCGGGTCATAGCCCATCGCCATCAGAATTCGATCCAGATCGAGCCGCCCGTAGGATGCGCCGGTGAAGTAGCTGTCGCGCATCAGGTAATCCAAGCGATCGCAGTCCAGTTGGCTCGTCACCAGTTGCCACACCACGGGCAGCGGATGGGTCTTCTGGTAAATCTGCGAGAGTTGGGGCAATAATGCCGGATCGTAGGCATCCAGGCGCGATCGCATGGGTTCCGACTCGTCCAAGATCCGCCGCGTCCAGTGTTCGTGGTGGCTGCCAAAAATCTCCTCGCAGGTGTGGCTAAAGGGGCCATGCCCGATGTCATGCAGCAGCGCCGCACAGAGAACGGCTGCGCGGTAGGGCTGGAGTTCTGTATGACGGGTGGCCAGACGGTCAAAGGCACGACGGGCGATCGCCATCACGCCCAGCGAATGGGTAAACCGCGACGACTCGGCTCCGTGAAACGTCAGGCTGGCGGGGCCCAGTTGGCGAATCCGCCGCAGCCGCTGAAATGCAGGCGTGTCAATCAGGTCAATCAGCAATGCCTCAGTCGGATCAGCGCGATCGAGGGCGATCGCCCCATGCAGCGGGTCGTGATAGGTGCGTCCGGGCATTTATTAGGGTTGGGGGGTTAAGGGGCGGGGCAGCAGTCAGGACTTGAGCAGTTAGGACTTGAGCAGTCAGAACCCAAGAAGAAGATGCCCTGTCGAATCACTCACCCTCATTCTTCCCAACAGGCGGCCTGATATGCCATCCCCACTTACCCCGCTGCCCCAGCAACAACCATCTGCTGCGTCAGCGCCTCAATTGCCGCCTGATATTGCTCATCGGCTTCCGTAGCGACCTGTTCGCGGCTAGTAATGTTGAGCGAAACCGAGCGATCGGGTTCGATGCCAAGGCGGTTAATGTCTCGGTGGCTGGGCGTTTCGTAGCGGGCGATGGTCACCGCCAGCCCCGACCCGTCCGACAGCCCAAACAGGGATTGAATCAGCCCTTTGCCAAAGGTCTTTTCGCCAATCAATTGGGCGCGTCCGTTGTCTTGCAGTGCGCCCGCCAGAATCTCGCTGGCGCTGGCCGTGCCCTGGTTTACCAGCACGATCAGCGGGTCATCCGTCAGCGGCTCCGACAGGGCCTCAAAGCTATCCTGAATGCCGTCGCGGTTGACCGTGTAGACAATCGTGCCGTCCCGCAGCCACAGCCGCGCAATGTCGATGCCTGCTTGCAGCAAGCCGCCGGGATTGTTCCGCAAGTCCAAAATGTAGGCGTTGGCATCCTGTTTTTCTAGACGGGCGATCGCGTGGGCCACCTCTTCTGCGGCATTGGCGCTGAACTGGGTGAGGCGAATGTAGCCCACCTGGGTTCCGTCGGGCTGGGGCCGCAGTTCGGCGTAGACCGGGTTGATGGTGATGCGATCGCGCACCAGTTCTACCTCCCAGCTTTTCGGGCTTTCATCGCGCCCAATCGTCAGCACCACACGGCTTCCCGCTGGGCCACGCATCCGCTCGGCGGCTTCGTCCAAGGTTAGGTTCGCAGTCACCTCGCCATCGATCTTCAAGATGCGATCGCGCGGCTGTAGGCCAGCCCGGTCTGCGGGGGAACCCTCAATCGGCGTAATCACGCGCAGATCGCCCGTATCCGGATCTTGGGCAATTTGCAGCCCCACACCGCTCAGTTCGCCAGACGTATTGGTTTGCAGACTGCGATACTGATCCGGCTTCAGCAGGCGCGTGTAGGGGTCGTCCAGCCCTGCCAGCATTTGCTGAATCGCGGCATAGGTATCCTCGCGGTTGGTGGGAGCCTGCTTCAGCACCTTCTGGCGCACCAGCCACCAGTTCTGGTTATTAAAGGTGCTGTCCACATAGGCCCGATCGACAATCCGCCACACTTCATTCAGCAGCTTTTGCTCTTCGGTAAAGGCATAAGCAGGCGGAGTATTCACCTGCAACGCCATCAACCCCGTGAAGAGCCAAACCAGCGCAAACCCAAGTAGTCGCTTTAATCCCTGGCGCTCTAACCCCAGGCGCTTTAATCGATGTTGCTTCATAAAACATATCTTAACGTTCTACTCAGACGGCGGCTATCCCAGGCGTACCTGTTCTGAAAGGATCGGCGGCGATCGCCCCAAGCCTGCTCCCTTCGAGTTAACCAGCCATCGTAGCAGAACCCGCAGTCTTTATCACTTCTCTGTAAAATTGCAGCGCCGCCCAAAAAGTTGAACGAAACCTGTGCCGGATCTTGGTTACAGCGTGAAATCTGATGAGTAGCTATGTTACATTCTTTAGAAATGGCAATACATCTCTCTTTTGGAATTCTTGCTTCATGTTTACAAAGCAGGTAACTGACTCGAAAGCGTACCAGTGGTTTCAGGAACGGCTGGAAATTCAGGCGATCGCCGACGATATCAGCACTAAGTACGTTCCTCCCCACGTCAATATCTTCTACTGTCTCGGTGGCATCACCCTGACCTGTTTCATCATTCAGTTCGCCACCGGGTTTGCAATGACCTTTTATTACAAACCCACTGTGACTGAGGCGTTCTCCTCGATTCAGTACCTGATGACTGAGGTGAACTTTGGCTGGCTCATCCGCTCGATCCATCGCTGGTCTGCCAGCATGATGGTGCTGATGATGATCCTGCACGTCTTCCGGGTTTATCTGACGGGCGGCTTCAAGAAGCCCCGTGAACTGACCTGGGTAACGGGCGTAATTCTGGCAGTCATTACTGTCTCCTTCGGCGTGACGGGCTACTCGCTGCCTTGGGATCAGGTCGGCTATTGGGCGGTCAAGATCGTGTCCGGCGTGCCCAGTGCTATTCCTGTCGTCGGCGACCAGATTGTAGAACTCATGCGCGGTGGCGATAGCGTGGGTCAAGCAACGCTGACTCGCTTCTATAGCCTCCATACCTTTGTGCTGCCCTGGTCGATTGCGGTGTTCATGCTGCTGCACTTCCTGATGATCCGCAAGCAGGGTATCTCTGGCCCCTTGTAGATCGCACGGATTGGGTCGCTGAGTTGAAAGAGGGCGATCGCCCTTTTAATGCTTCGGCCGATCCTTTACACTGCTGGAATCAGTTAGCTGCTGGGAACCCCAACCGTCTTCCCCTCTGTTCGATCCTTGCTGCTTAGGAGAAACCTGAATCATTATGGCAACCATTAAGAAGCCGGATCTTAGCGATCCCGCATTGCGCGAGAAACTTAAGAAAGGCATGGGTCACAACTACTATGGTGAACCCGCCTGGCCCAATGACCTGCTATACATCTTCCCGGTCGTGATTCTGGGAACTATCGGCTGCGTAGTGGCGCTAGCCGTGCTAGATCCCGCTCTCGTGGGCGAACCCGCCGATCCGTTTGCGACTCCCCTGGAAATCCTGCCGGAGTGGTATCTGTACCCCGCATTCCAGATCCTCCGAATCGTGCCGAACAAGCTGCTGGGTGTGGCGCTGCAAAGTGCCATTCCCTTGGGCTTGATGCTGGTTCCCTTCATCGAAAGCGTGAACAAGTTCCAGAACCCCTTCCGCCGTCCGGTCGCGACGACGGTCTTTCTGTTTGGAACGCTGGTGACGCTGTGGCTGGGCATCGGCGCAACCTTCCCGATCGACAAGTCTCTGACCCTGGGCCTGTTCTAGGGATGTTTTTCTAGCTTTATTGGAGCGACTTGCTCCGGCTGACTCGGCGCTCGTGCATCTACTGGGAGTGTGTCTTTCTCTTCTGGTTGCTGTACGGGCGCTTTATTGTGAAACAGTCCTAGCTTTAAATCGGAGCGCTCGACGCAAATTGCCTCAATCCTTTGCCGTTTCGCCGAATCTTAAATCGTGGTGGATGTCATTCAGCAGCGAGAGCGATTGGTGGTGCCCAGCCAGCTAACCGCTCTGAATCCAATCCAAACCTGGTTCCGACAGTTTTGTCTGCAAAACGAAGGGCGCTATCCCTGGCTGGCCCATCAGTGCGATCGCCTCAATTTAGCGCTGGCTGAAGGCTTCACCAACGCTGTGCGCCATGCCCACCGGGGGTTGCCGCCAGAAACACCAATCGAGATTGCGCTAGCGCTGCACGAAGACTGGATCGAAATCCGCATTTGGGACTATGGACGACCGTTTAATCCCGATCGGCTAAAGGAACCCCAACCCGGCACGCTGCAATCGGGGGGCTATGGCTGGTTTTTGCTGCGGCGGTTGACCGATCGCGTGTCCTATGATCGCTACATCGACGGGCGCAACTGCCTGCAACTGGTAACCTACGGCTTTAAGCACCCAGTCTAGGTTTAGCAGCTAGACGGGCTGATCGATCTGCTGCGCCGTTCCCGATCCATCCGATCTGAATCGTGTCGGCTGAATTGCTCAAGGATCGCGCCTCGAAGTGGTAGCCTGTAGAGTTGATGTGTGTTGTAGAGGGAGGCGTTATGAGCGAAGATGCCGTTAAGGTCATGAAGCAGCAGGTGGGTATTGCGGCGGCGCAGCGCGTGCAGTCTGGCTCCATCGTAGGGCTGGGAACTGGGTCTACGACGGCCTTTGCAATTGAGCATCTGGGCGATCGCCTCAAATCGGGCGACCTGAAAGACATCAAAGGCATTCCGACCTCGTTTCAGGCATCGGTGCTGGCTAAGAAGTATGGCATTCCCCTGGTCACGCTGGACGATGTGGAAAAAATCGACATCGCCATTGACGGGGCTGATGAGGTTGATCCCAATAAGGTGCTGATCAAAGGCGGCGGCGCAGCCCACACTCGCGAGAAAATCGTGGACTCTCTGGCCGATGTGTTCATCGTCGTGGTGGACAGTACCAAGCTGGTAGAGACGCTGGGGTCTACGTTTCCGCTGCCCGTCGAGGTGCTGCCTGTGGCGGTGGCCCCGGTGACGCGGGCGCTAGAGGCACTGGGCGGCAAACCCGAACTGCGGATGGGCGTAAAGAAGGATGGCCCGGTGATTACGGATCAGGGCAATATGATTCTGGACGTAACCTTCGGCAGCATTCCCAACCCGGCGGAGTTTGAGAAGACGCTGAACAATA
Source organism: Thermoleptolyngbya oregonensis NK1-22 (assembly GCF_032705245.1). Taxonomy (GTDB): domain Bacteria; phylum Cyanobacteriota; class Cyanobacteriia; order Elainellales; family Elainellaceae; genus Thermoleptolyngbya; species Thermoleptolyngbya sichuanensis. The sequence goes on along the minus strand of NZ_CP053540.1, from coordinate 2,088,694 downwards.
TTCCGGGTGTTTTGGACAACGGCCTGTTTGTGGGGCTGGCGGATGTGGTGCTAGTGGGCGAAATCAAAGAGGGACAGCCCACTGTCCGGGAGCTATAGCGCGGGAGCTATGGCGCGGGAGCTATAGTCCTGGAGCTATAGCGTGGGAGCTGTAGCCGCTCTGAGGGGCGAAAGAAAGTCAAACCCTACGCGGGTTTTGAGAAGTGGTTGACACGGCGGGCAAAAAGCTGGGATTTCAGCCCGTATTCGATCGCCTCCAAAATGCGAATCACGCCTGTAGTGTTGATCATTTCAGGAGACTTGCCTGCCCGCTGGGCGGCCTGCATGGCCTTATCGGTAAGTTTGTGGCTGGTGTAGCCCGTCATAACGAGAACTAAATCGGCGCTGGCGACGTGGCTCTCGGCCTGTTCGGCAATCTGTGGGCCCGCCTGCGCCGTACACCAGATTAGCTCGACTTTTGATTCCCTCAAACGGTTTCGCACGGCGGTTTCTAATCGGTCATGCCCGCCGAAAATGACCACTTTGCCCTCAAGCTGGGCATAGGGGTTGGGGCGCTTTTCGGAGGTGCGATGGCGGACACGGGGCTGGACGTTGGGCGCACGCTCGACGCGGGAGCGGTTTTCTAGCGCTTTGTTGTAGATAAACGTGAGGGTCTGCTCGTGGCTACCACGCAGGCGAGCGACGGGCCCTTCCTCGCTGTAGGCGTTAATTTGCTCGATGAGCTTATCGACGACCTCTTCCAGCGCTCCGATCGCCTTCAGGTCATGCACGTAGCCTCGAATGGCGATCGCCGCATCGGTTGCATTATAGAAATCTTCCTGCTCTGCAATCATTTCCAGCAGGTCATCTTTGAGGGCCTGTCGCCAGCGGGCTGCCTGCTCCGCGACGCGCTCATCAATCAGCCGCTCCTCGTTCAAAATCATCTGGCGATCGACCATTTGTGCCGCCAGTTCTGGCGCATCGGCAATTTTCTGGCGCAGATCAGCGACTTTTTCTTCTAATTTGGTACGGGTCACGCTGTCTGAAAAATCATCCGGCTCAAACTTAGAGAGCATTCGCTCCGTTTCTTGGAGTAGCGGTTCTAGTCTCTGGCGAATTTCGACAACTTTTTGCTGAATTTGTTCATCCCGCTGCTGCTGTAATCGTTTTTCTTCTAGCTCTATCTTTGCCAGGGATAATAAATCTTTGACGGATGACTCTAGATCATCTAAATCGCTAATATCCATACGCTTTTCTCCAAAACAATAAGTGATTAACTAGTGATTAACTTAGGGGCTATGAATTCAGACAGATAAAAAGAAAAAGTCATCGATACCCATCCACAGTACCAATATTGGGGGGTATCGATTATCAAATGGTATCGATCGTGGCATCTATGTCAGTTAATCCCAGTCGGGTAATCCCAGCATCCAGGCAAGGGCCGATGTTTCCGCATGAGAATCTAAATACTATCTCGAATCGGACTCGTATCGGATCTTGAGGACTATCTTGCTTGTGATGAACGGGTGCATCCCACTTTTGTAACCCTCACCCTTTTCTGGTATGCCGAAGGCTTTAAGCCCTCTTCCAAAGCGGGAGAGGGACTTCCAATCCGGCTCCCCTTCTCCCGTTTTGGGAGAAGGGGCTGGGGGATGAGGGCAAACTTGCAGAACTGGAATGCGCCCGTTATGAATCCCAATGTCTTACTGCCAAGCCCTTTGGCAAACTCGTTGTCAAGCTTTTTATTGAACTTTTTATCGAACTTTTTATCGAACTTTCTGTCGAACTCGCTGTCAAACTCGCTGTCAAACACTTTACCAAACCCCCTATCCACCCTTCTGCCGCCTCTTTGCCAGACCCAGTAAATGGCTAAACTATCGAAGCTGTAGGTTTATCAATGCACTAAGTTGACGATACTCCTATTATTGCTACTTTTGAAGGGGTTGCCCTTTTCGCATAAGACCCCTTCTCACAATCCTATGCTCTATCGACGGTTTGGACGGACTGGGCTGGCAATGCCCGTTTTTTCTTGTGGCGGAATGCGCTATCAGCACAAGTGGCAGGATACGCCGCTGGATCAGATTCCGTCCGATAATCAGGAAAATTTAGAAGCTACGATTCGGCGATCGCTCGAAGTGGGTATCAACCACATCGAAACGGCGCGGGGCTACGGCAGCTCAGAACTGCAACTGGGTCAGATTTTGCCGAAACTGCCGCGCGACCAGATCATCGTGCAAACCAAAGTATCGCCCACGGCAGACCCGCGAGACTTTGAGCAAAAACTGGAGCAATCGCTCGCTTATCTGAATCTGGACTATATCGATCTGCTGGGGCTGCACGGCATCAACACGCCAGAACTGCTGGACTATAGCCTGCGGACGGGCGGCTGTCTGGATGTGGCGCGACGGTTTCAGGCGCGGGGGCGCGTGCGGTTTGTGGGCTTTTCGACCCACGGGCCGACGGAGGTGATTGTGCGGGCGATCGCCTCCGACCAATTCGATTACGTCAACCTGCACTGGTACTACATCAACCAGGTCAACTGGCCCGCCATCGAAGCCGCCCACCGCCACGACATGGGCGTGTTCATCATCAGCCCGTCCGACAAAGGCGGAATGCTCTATAGCCCGCCGCCCCGATTGGTGGAACTTTGCCACCCCCTCAGTCCGATGGTGTTCAACAACCTGTTTTGCCTCAGCCATCCGCAGGTGCATACGCTCAGCATTGGCGCAGCCCGCCCCAGCGACTTTGACGAGCATCTAAAAACGCTGGAATTGCTCGATCGCGCTGATGAAGTGCTGCCGCCCATTTTGCATCAGCTTGAGCAGGGGGCGATCGCCGCGCTGGGCGAGGACTGGTACAAGACCTGGGATGTGGGCCTGCCGAACCATCAAGACGTGCCCAATCAGATCAATATTCGCTCGATCCTGTGGCTGCGAAACTTGGCGATCGCCTTTGGACTGACCGAATTTGCCAAAACCCGCTACAACATGCTGGGCGGAGCTAGCCACTGGTTTCCGGGCAACAAAGCCGACCAAGTTCAATCCCTCGACCTGCGCGACTGCCTGCGCCACAGCCCCCACGCCGACCAGATTCCCCGCCTGCTCGCCGAGACCCACGAACTGCTGGGTGGTGCAGCGGTCAAGCGCCTGTCGCAGAGCTAGGAGCCACGCATTTTGCAGGCAGTGGTGTTCCAAACTGGTGCTTAATTCTCCGGTGCTTAATTCTTCAGCCCCGTCGTCGCAATGCCGCCAATCAACTGGCGCTGTCCGACCGCAAACAGCGCCACCACAGGCACCGTCACCAGCACCACCGCCGCCATCAGCAGCGACCAGCTATTCGTAAACTGCTCCTGAAACTCCGCCAGCGCCAGTTGCACGGTTCGCAACTCTGGGCGCGTCGTGAACACCAGCGGCTTAAACAAATCATTCCACTCGCCGATAAAGGTAAACAGGAACAGCGTCACCAGCGCGGGTCGGGCTAGCGGCAGCACAACCCGCCCCAGCACTTGCAGACGGGTAGCACCGTCTAGCGCGGCCGCTTCCTCTAGCTCGATGGGGATGGTCTGAAAAAACTGCCGCATCAGGAAAATGCCGAATCCATTGACTGCCGTCGGCAAGATCAGCGCCCCGTAGGTGTTGATCAGGTGTCCTGTTTTTAATACCCAAAAAATCGGAATCACCAAAAGCTGGAACGGAATCACCAGCGTCGCCAGCACCAGCGCCAGCACAGTCTGTCGTCCCCAAAAGCGAAACCTCGCCAGGGCATAGCCTGCCAGTGCCGAGAGCAGGATTTGCAGGGCGGTGACGGCAAGCGCTACGAAGGTAGAGTTGGCGATCGCTCCCAGAAAGTGCCCCCGCGCCCACACTTGGCGATAGTTGTCGAGCGTCAGCCCTGCCCTATCTCCCGTCTGAAACGAAGTCCACAGCACCACGCCCAGCGGCAGCAGCACCAGCCCCGCCCCCAGGCCCAGCAGCAGCCCGTTGAGCCAGCGCCACAGATTCAACGACAGGCTGGGAAACCGACTAGAGAGCATAACGTGATTCTAGAGAAGGAGCCAGCAGCGAAATCTTGTGCGATACAGTTGCGATACAGTATGGATCAACGGTTTAGGCTTAGGCATAGATATAGATCTATGGTGTCGTTGAACAGGATATCAGCTACAAGGGGACTCTAGTTTAACCATTCCATGCCGAAACCCAGTAGAGTAGAGTTTGGGCATATTTTAAGTTAAGCAAACTAGGGCACTGATTTCTTTACACTGGTTTCTTCCCAAAGCTGCTGCAAGTTGGAGACTTTCCTCCAAACCACGCCAGCAGACAGACTGACCCCGCAATGCTTAACGTCACGGCTCGATTTGCCGCCATTGCCCACTCGCTCTCGTCTGAATGTTCTGGACACCGCCGACCTCAGCGCTGCCCAAACAGACCTACAGGAGCTTGTTTTCCACCGTTTCGACCCTCAGTCAGGAGACCGACCCTACTATGCCGCAGCTTGAGCTTACCCCAGAACTCGACTATCAGAGTGCCGTCTACAAAGATGCCTACAGCCGCATCAACGCCATTGTGATTGAGGGCGAAGAGGAAGCCTTCGACAACTACCAGCGCCTTGCAGAGTTGATGCCCGATCACAAAGACCAGTTGATTGGCCTGTCGAAGATGGAAAGCCGCCACAAGAAGGGCTTTCAGGCCTGTGGGCGGAACCTGTCCGTTGAGCCAGACATGGCCTTTGCCAAGGAATTTTTTGCCGACCTGCACCGCAACTTTCAGGAGGCCGCAGCCCAGGGCAAAATCGTGACCTGCCTGCTGATCCAGTCGCTAATTATCGAGTGCTTTGCGATTTCTGCGTATAACATCTACATTCCGGTGGCAGACGACTTCGCTCGCAAGATCACCGAAGGCGTGGTGAAGGATGAGTATCTGCACCTGAACTTTGGTGAAGAATGGCTGAAGGCGAACTTTGAAGCATCCAAGGCGGAGCTAGAGGAAGCCAACAAGCAAAACCTGCCGCTGGTGTGGCGGATGCTGAACCAGGTAGAAAACGATGCCAAGGAACTGGGCATGGAAAAAGAAGCCCTGGTAGAGGATTTCATGATTAGCTACGGCGAAGCGCTGAGCAACATCGGCTTTACCACTCGCGATATCATGCGGATGTCTGCCTACGGGCTGTCGGCTGCCTAGAGGGGCGATCGCCCTCCAGTCCTGCTTTCCCCAGTCCTCCTGAGCGGCTCGGTTCTCCTCTAAGCTAGGGGCTGGGGAAAACTGTTTTGTGACAATTTTTGCCCGCTTTATACTGTCCACGGCCCAAGGATGACCGCGCCACGCCGTATCCTAATCTTGTTGAGTGAAAGGGATTTTCCATGAAGGCGCAGGTATTTCGCGGGGTCAACCAACTGAGCTACGAAGACGTGCCCGTGCCAGAACTGGCGGCAGACGAGGTGCTGGTGCAGGTGCGGGTAGTGGGCTTGTGCCAGTCGGATATCAAAAAGATTCGCTATCCGCTGTATGAGCCGCCGCGCATCTTTGGGCACGAAACGGCGGGCGTGATTGCGGCGGTGGGCGACGCGGTGCGGGGCTGGCAGCCTGGGCAGCGGGTCGTGGTGCTGCACCACATTCCCTGTATGCACTGCGGCTATTGCCTGAATGAAAATTACTCCATGTGCGAGGTGTATAAAAGCATCAGCACGACGGCCGGGTTTGCGCCCAGCGGCGGCGGCTTTGCAGAATATGTGAAAGTGCCGGGGCATATTGTGCAGCACGGCGGGCTAATCGAAATTCCCGACGGCGTGACCTTTGAGCAGGCCAGCTTTGTGGAGCCGACCAACTGCTGCCTGAAGGCGGTGAAGAAGGCGCAGGTGCAGCCGGGGCAAACGGTGCTGGTGACTGGGGCGGGGCCGATTGGGCTGATGTTTGTGATGCTGGTGAAGTATTTTGGCGCAAGGGCGATCGCCACTGACCTGATCCCGTCTCGCCTGGAAAAAGCCCGCCAGCTTGGGGCCGAGGCCGCCTTCGATCCGCGTGACCCAGACCTACCTGCAAAAATTCACGCGCTGACCCAGGGCATGGGCGTAGACACGACGCTGCTGGCGGTTCCCAGCGACAAGGCATTCTTTCAGGCGCTCGACTGCACCCGCAAGGGCGGCAAGATCCTCTTTTTTGCCGAGTTTCCCGATGAGGTGGAGATTCCGATTAATCCCAACATTCTCTATCGCCGCGAGATTGACCTGATGGGCAGCTACAGTTCGTCTTATAAGGTGCAGAGCCTCGCTGCCGATATCGTATTCAACCGACGAATCGATGTGGATGCCCTAGTGAGCGATCGCTTTCCGCTGAGTGATCTCGCCGCTGCGGTCGATCGCGCCGTGTCGCCCACACCCGACACGTTCAAAATCCTGATTGACGTGGGGCAGGGCTAAAGATCTTATCTGCTTAACGTGAGTTAATGCGAGAGGGATAGAACCTGCACGGCTCCATCCCTCTTTTGTTCATCAGATTGAGCTTAGACAAACTGGAACATTGTGCTATTGAGATTCAGCTTGCCGTTCCCCTGAACAATCGCAATCAGTTCATCCGTGCGTCCGGTTTCCAGAAAAATGGCATTTCCTTTAGGCAATCCCTTGGGTGCGGAACCCAGCCGATAGTCAGAGGCTTTGCCGTGCAGTTGGATGGCATCCTGTTGTCGGTTGAAATCCTTGATCAGGGCGTAATCCTTGAGTCCAGCGCTATTCCGCTTGCCGTCGTCATAGAAAACGCGCTGCTGATCCCCTAGCACGAACAGATCGCGTCCGGGGCCGCCTGTGAGCTGGTCGATTTCGTTTCGCCCTGGCGTGCGAGTGTTGGGGTTTACTCCAATCAAAATATCGTTCCCGCCGCGTCCATTGAGCCGATCGTTCCCCCGCAGCCCCACCAGCATTTCGCCGGACTTTGTGCCAGTCAGCGTATCTTTGCGGTTGGTGCCTCGGAGCGATCGCATTCCGGGTATGGGCGACAAATCTGGCAAGCCCACGGGCGCTCCAATGGGCGCTCCAATGGGTGCAGCGTTGGGCGGCTGCGGAAGCAGCGGATCTTGAGGTTGACCCGGCTGATTGATGCCACCACCAGGGCGATCGTCGTCCAAAATCGTGATCGTTGCTTCTCGGTTGCCCTGCAAAATCGCATTTCCGCCCTGCACCTCAAGCAGCCGCATCACAATTGTTTCATCGCCCTCGATGAGCGTATCTTGCAGAATGGGAATCGTAATTGTTTTGCTCGATTCGCCAGGCTGGAATAAGATGAAGTCTGACTGAGGTAAGATATAGTCTGACCCGTTGGTTGCAGTGCCGCCAGTAATTTCGTAAGCAACCTGAGAGGCCAGGTGCAAATCGCTAGAGCGCGTCACTGTCACCTGTGCGCCGACGGGCACGCCGTTTTCGCCAATCTGATAGGTGGGCTGGCTAAAGGACACCACCGACGCAATCTCAAACTGCTGGGCATAGATGCCGTAGCCGTCGCCATCTTGCCCCTGGCTTTGCCAAGTGACGATGAAATTGCCATCCCCCTGCATGGCGACCGTTGGGGCGACCTGGAGACCTGGAGTGTGGGAGTTTACCCGCAGCTCATCACTGAGGGGACTGCCTGTGGCACTAAAGCGACGCATATAAATATCGGCATCATTGCGCTCCTGGGTGCTGGCCCACGTAACCACAAAGTTGCCTTGAGAATCAAGCGCAATGCTGGGGGCATAGTGGGAGCCTGTCGGAGTCTGGTTGATTTGAATCTCGTCGCTGAGGGGCTGCCCTGCGGCATCAAACCGTCGGGCGACCAAACCTTTACTTAGACAGCCCCAGGCGATGACAAACGAACCATCTGCGCCCATGGCCACCTTTGCACCCAATTGATCGCTCTCAGTGGTCAGGTTGACGGGAAGTTCGCCGCCCACAGGTCGGCCGTTGACATTAAATCGCTGGGCATAGATGCCGTAGCCGCTGCCATCTTGACCCAAGCTCGACCAGGTGATGACGAAGTTGCCCTTGCCGTCTGTGGCGATCGCCGGGTCAAATTGATTGCCGCGAGTCGTTGCGTTTACCCGCACTTCTGCTCCGGCAGGCGACCCGTCGGCGTTGAATTGACGGGCATAAACTCCAGCGCCATCCCCATCTTGACCGATGCTCGTCCAAACCACCATGTAGCTGCCGTCATCGCTAATGGCGATCGCCGCATCACCCTGGATGCCCTCAAGCTCCACCGCAAAGAAGCCGTTTTGGTTGCGGTCGGTGCTAGTCAGCCGCGAGACATAAATATCAGGGCTATTGGTTCTTTGGTTTGGCAAGGTATGGGCGATCGCCACGTTGCCGTTCCGATCCATCGCAATGGCAGGGCTGGAAGCCACATCTTGAACCAGGGTATCGTCGCTCAGCGGCCGACCGTCTTTTTGAAATCGGCGGGTATAGATCCGGTTTCGTCCATCGAACGCTTCTTCCCAAACAACCCGAAAGTTTCCATCAGCGTCGGTTGCAATCGCTGCGCCGTATTGGCTGCCAGCAGGGCGGTTGTTAATACGAAACTCGGAATTCACTTTGAGGATAGACATAAGTAAGTATTGGGGTTGAGGGTTTGGAAGGGAAAAGGGAAAAGGAAAAAACGAAGAGAGAAGAACGAAGAGAGAAGAACGAAGAAGGTAGGGTAAAAAAGACTATGGAACTCTGTCAGCAGGAAAATCATGCTGCGATCGCTCGTTTTCTGAAAATTCGCCAGATAAGGCACTAGGTAAGGTGCTAGATTGGCGCGACTAGATCCCGCGCTTGGCAAATCGCGCCATCACCTGCACGTCGGTATATGCTCCAGCGCGAAAAGCGTAGTCCTTCAGCACGCCCTCGGTTACGAAGCCGAATTTTTGGTAAAGGGCGATCGCCGCGTCGTTGTCGGTGTAGACCATCAGATCTAGCCGATGCAGGTTAAACCACTGGTCTGCCAAGTCGATCGCGGCTTTGACCAATGCCGTCCCCACGCCATAGCCGCGAAAGTTGGGATGCACGGCTACGGTGCTGATGTGGCCCATGTGACGCATCCGGGGCTGGAGGCAGGTCGAAAAGCCCAGACTGCCTGCAACGCTCTGGTTGTATGTTGCAACCAGCATATAGTGACCCGCAGGCGGATTGCTTAGCTGCTCACGCATCTCTTCTGCAACAACGCAGGGCATCTTACTCGTCCAGTACACAATATCCGGACTCGTCAGCAAGCTATATAACTTATCTGTGTCTTCAGCCTGGACATGGCGAATCTGGATCAGTTCTGGGTTGGCTGCTCGGTCGAGGATTCTTGCAGCAGCGGAACGGACTGGCAGGGGATGCAGCGCCGATGCGGGCTTTGTGGCGTGGGGAGCTTTGGGCAGTTCTGTGGGAACCTGCGTTTTTTGTTCTACTTTTTGCTCTACTTTTTGCTCTATGGGGGAAATCTGCGAAAGCATTGGCTTTCTCCTTTGAAACAATGAATGGGGACAGAACTTTGATATGTATGAGGCGGCAGTATGCACGGGTTGGCCGATCCGGCTCAGCCCGATTGCCGCCAACACCGCATGGCTGAAATGAACCAGTTACGAGGTGTTCAGACTACCGTCGAGGCTTTCAAATCTCTGCTGCTGGTGTCTGAACACAAGTTATCGAACCAAGCGATCCCAAACCGTCCTGAAACCGCTCCCAAAGCGCTCCGCTGCAAACTCTCCAGCCTGTGACAAAAAACGTATCACTCAGTCCCTTGACTCTCTAGCAGACTGGAGGCTTCAAGATAGAAGCAGTTCCAAAGACTGTGGCAAAACCAGGGAGTTTTCACCATGACCTACGAATTCATCGTTCCTGATATGGCCTGCTCGGCGTGCAGCGACACCATCACCAAAGCCATCCAAGCTATCGATGCTGCGGCAACTGTGCAAACTGACGTGAAAACCAAGCAAGTGAGCGTGGACACCCGGGCCGCAGAAGCAGACCTCCGCAGGGCGATCGCCGAGGCCGGATACACCATCGCGTGAGGGGGTTACTCAATGCAAGATCAAACCTTTCGGCTGCGCGGCATGAGTTGCGCCGCCTGTGCCCACAATATCGAGCAAGCCATCGGTTCGGTGCCAGGTGTAGAGGCGTGCAGCGTCAACTTCGGTGCAGAGCAGGCAACGGTCACCTACGATGAGCGCAAAACGGACATCGCCCAAATTCAGGCTGCCGTGGAAGAAGCGGGCTACGGAGCGCAGCCGATGAGCGATGATGCACTTGCACCCCTTGCCGATGAAGAGCAACAGAACCGCCTGGACGAACACCGCAAGCTGGTTCGCAAAGTCTGGCTGAGCGGCGCAGTGAGTGCGGTTCTAGTTATTGGCTCCCTGCCCATGATGACAGGGCTGCCGATTCCCTTGATTCCGATGTGGCTGCACCATCCGCTGCTCCAACTGGTGCTAACGACACCCGTGATGCTCTGGGCGGGCAGCAGCTTTTTCATCAATGCCTGGAAAGCCCTGAAGCGGCACACCGCCACAATGGATACGCTGGTGGCAGTGGGCACGGGCACGGCGTTTGTTTACTCGCTGTTTCCGACCTTTGCGCCGCAGTGGTTCCTCGCGCAGGGCTTGAGTCCCGATGTGTATTTCGAGGCGGCGGCGGTGATTATTGCGCTGCTGCTGCTGGGACGACTGCTGGAAAACCGCGCCAGGGGGCAAACCTCCGAGGCAATTCGCAAACTGATTGGGCTGCAACCTCGCACAGCGCGGGTGATTCGCAGCGGGCAGGAATTCGACATTCCGATTTCGGAGGTGGTGCTGGGGGATGTGGTCTGGGTCCGTCCGGGCGAAAAGATTCCGGTGGATGGCGAGATTGTAGAGGGCGCGTCCACGATTGACGAGGCAATGGTGACAGGCGAAAGCGTGCCCGTCCATAAGCAGGTGGGCGACGAGGTGATCGGCGCAACGCTGAATAAAACAGGTAGCTTTAAGTTTCGTGCTACTCGCGTGGGCAAAGATACGTTCCTAGCGCAGATCGTCAAACTAGTGCAGCAGGCGCAGGGTTCCAAAGCGCCGATCCAGCGATTGGCCGATCAGGTGACGGGCTGGTTTGTGCCTGCGGTGATGGCGATCGCCATTCTCACGTTCGTCCTCTGGTTCAACCTCATGGGCAATGTGACGATGGCGCTAATCACGACTGTCGGCGTGCTGATTATCGCCTGTCCCTGTGCGCTGGGGCTGGCCACGCCGACTTCGATCATGGTGGGCACGGGCAAGGGCGCAGAAAACGGCATTTTGATCAAAGGGGCAGAGAGTCTGGAGCTGGCGCACAAGCTGCAAACCATTGTCCTTGATAAAACGGGCACCATTACCCAGGGCAAGCCCACGGTGACGGATTTTGTACCTGCAAATGGCATCGAGCATGAGCTAGACCTCCTACGTCTAGCAGGATCGCTCGAACGCAATTCCGAACATCCGCTGGCGGAAGCCGTGGTGCAATATGCCCGGTCGCAAGAGGTGGAACTGACCAACCCGCAAGAATTTGAAGCCATTGCTGGCAGCGGAGTTCAGGGTTATGTCGATCGCCGATTTGTGCAGATTGGAACGCACCGCTGGATGAATGAACTCGGCATTGACACCAGCGCTTTGCAATCTGTCTGGGACAGGCTGGAGTATCTCGGCAGAACAGTGATTTGGATCGCAGTGGATGGCAACGTGGAAGCGGTGATGGGCATTGCGGATGCGGTGAAGCCGTCTTCGGTGAACGCGATTCGCACGCTAAAGCGAATGGGTTTGGAAGTCGTCATGCTCACGGGCGACAACCAGCGAACGGCAAACGTGATTGCTCATGAAGTCGGAATCGATCGCGTCTTTGCCGAAGTGCGCCCTGATCAAAAATCGGCAGTGATCGCAACCATTCAGGCTGAAGGCAAGGTTGTGGCGATGGTGGGCGACGGCATCAACGACGCGCCTGCGCTGGCCCAGGCCGATGTGGGAATTGCTATTGGCACGGGAACTGACGTGGCGATCGCCGCTAGCGACATCACGCTCATCTCTGGTGATTTGCACGGCATCGTCACTGCAATTCAACTGAGCCGCGCCACCCTCCGAAACATCCGACAAAACCTGTTCTTTGCTTTTATCTACAACGTCGCAGGAATTCCCATCGCAGCAGGCGTTCTCTATCCTGTGTTCGGCTGGTTGCTCAATCCCATCATTGCAGGAGCGGCGATGGCGTTTAGCTCGGTGTCCGTGGTGACGAACGCGCTACGTCTGCGAAACTTTCAGCCTAAAGGATTAAGTTAGGACATGGATCGCGAAGGGAAACAAGCATGAATCGTCGATCGGTATTGATTGGCTCCAGCCTGGCTGCTGGAATCCTTTTGGGAATGAACTCAGGCAGGGCGATCGCCCACAGCACGCACAGAAACGCGACCCATTCTGCACTCGAATCTGCCCCTGAATCTGTCCATCAACAAACATCGCAGTTTCAGTCGCAGTTTCAACGGATTGAACAACCGCTGTGGGCAAAAGTTGCCATTACAACAGGCGGTTTGGGGCTAGTCGGACTGGAGCTTTGGTGGTTTCTGCTGAGCAAGCCCAGTGTTTCCCGTGCTGCGGCGCAAAACGGTGGAGATGACTGGCGGAGATGACTGATTGACATGGCCACGCTAATGACCTATGCTGGCCCCACCGAAGCAGATATAAAGTACCTCGGCGTGGGGCTATCGCCAGGCGATCTGTCCTACAGCGAACCCTACTGGTACATTTCACCTTATCCGTATCCAGAGTTATCTAACCTGCCAGCGCTGGAGTCTGGCAATTGGCATACCGATCACTGGGTGGGTGCAGTGCTAAAGGCGACTCAGATTACAAAAGCAGAGGATTTGCCTGTCTTTATAGATAGAACGGTTTCTGTCGCAAAGCAGATTTTATCGGTTCCTTAATCTGCCTAGCATAGTTAGCATTAAAGTACGCCGCAAAGCGCTGCGGTTTAGCCATTGCTCTCTTAATGCTCATGATTCCTGAACACCAACGCCTGCTTGAATCGCGCAGCCAAGCGACACCCTGGAAAAAGTGGGGGCCGTATCTCAGCGATCGCCAGTGGGGGACAGTCCGTGAAGACTACAGCGCGGATGGCTCCGCGTGGGACTATTTTTCGCATCAGCAGTCTCACAGCCGCGCCTACCGCTGGGGCGAAGACGGACTGCTGGGCATCTCGGACGAAAAGCAGCGGCTTTGTTTTGGGCTAGCCCTGTGGAATGGCAAAGATCCGGTGCTAAAGGAGCGCCTATTTGGGCTGACGGGGCCACAGGGCAATCATGCAGAAGACGTAAAAGAGTATTACTTCTACCTGGACAGCACGCCGACCCATTCTTATCTCAAAGCGCTGTATAAGTATCCCCAGGCAGAGTTTCCCTACGAGCAACTCGTCGCAGAAAACCAGCAGCGCGATAAGTTTACGCCAGAATTCGAGCTAATCGACACGGGTATCTTTGCCGAAAATCGCTACTTTGATGTAGCGGTGGAATACGCAAAGGCTGCGCCAGAGGATATTTTGATTCAGATCTCGGTGACGAATCGCGGCCCAGACCCCGCCCCGCTGCACCTGCTGCCGACGCTGTGGTTTCGCAACACCTGGAGCTGGGGTGATGCGGTCGAAAAGCCGGGAATGCACTTATCGCACCTGGGTCAGAAGGGGCTGGAGAGTATTGCGGCGATCGCCTCTACCCATGCCGAACTGGGACAGCACTGGCTCTATTGCGAAAGCCCCGACGTAGACCAAGCCGCGCCGCTTGTATATTTCACCGAAAACGAGACCAACTACAAGGCGCTGTTTGATGTAGACAACCCCACGCCCTACGTAAAAGACGGCATTCACCGTCGGGTGATTCATGGGGAAGCGGAGGCGGTTAATCCAGAGCAGCGGGGGACTAAGGCCGCTGTGCATTATGTGTTCAATATTGCCCCTGGGGAAACGCGCTGTGTGCGGCTGCGCCTCAGTCATCACCCTTCGATTCACCACCCGTTTGGGGCAGAGTTTGACCAGGTTTTTGCCCAGCGAATTCGAGAGTCCGACGAGTTTTACCAGAAGGTCAATCCCTACCCGATGGAGGGCGATCGCCGCGATATCCAGCGCCAGGCCTTTGCGGGCATGATGTGGAGCAAGCAATACTATCGCTATGACGTGAGCCGTTGGCTGCGGGGCGACCCCACCATGCCCACGCCGCCCCCAGAACGGCTGCACGGACGCAATCGCCAGTGGACGCATCTTGATAGCGATGACATCATTTCCATGTGCGACAAGTGGGAATATCCCTGGTTCGCAGCGTGGGATCTGGCATTCCACTGCATTCCGCTGGCCATGATCGATCCTGACTTTGCCAAGTACCAGCTTGATATCATGACGCGGGAATGGTATATGCATCCCAACGGGCAAATCCCAGCCTACGAGTGGGCCTTCAATGATGTCAATCCGCCTGTTCACGCCTGGGCCACCTGGCGCGTTTACAAAATCGAGCAGCGGATGTGGGGCGAGGGCGATCGCCAGTTTCTAGAGCGCGTGTTTCAAAAGCTGCTGCTGAACTTTACCTGGTGGGTAAACCGCAAGGACACCGAAGGCAGCAACGTGTTTGAGGGCGGCTTCTTGGGCATGGATAATGTGGGCGTGTTTGACCGCAGCGCTCCGCTGCCCACAGGCGGTTTCCTGGAACAGTCCGACGGCACAAGCTGGATGGCGATGTATTGCCTGAATATGCTCGTCATCGCGCTGGAGTTGGCGCAGGAAAACTCGGTCTATGAAGACATGGCGACCAAGTTTTTTGAGCATTTTGTCTACATTGCTGATGCCATGAACCACATTGGCGGCGGCAAGACGGAGCTATGGGATGAGGAAGACGGCTTCTTTTATGACGTGCTGCATCTGCCCCACGGCGATCGCCTCAAGCTCAAAATCCGCTCGATGGTGGGGCTAGTTCCCCTATTTGCCGTGGAGACGCTGGAACCAGAGTTGCTGGATAAATTACCTGGGTTTAAAGAACGGCTGGAATGGTTTGAGGAGAATCGCCCAGACCTGAGTCATAATATCGCCAGCTTTACGGCGGAAGGAATGGGGCGGCGGCGACTGCTGGCGGTGGTGCGCCCCGATAAGCTGCGGCGCGTGCTGGATAAGATGCTGGATGAGCAGGAGTTTCTCAGTCCCTATGGGATTCGCTCACTATCGCGCTATCACAAAGACAATCCCTATACTTTCTACGCCGATGGCAGCGAATATCGAGTCGCCTACGAAGCGGCAGAATCCACCACTCGCTTATTTGGCGGCAACTCCAACTGGCGCGGCCCGGTGTGGTTTCCAGTGAATTACCTGCTGATTGAATCCCTGCAAAAATTTCACCACTACCTGGGGGACGAGTTTCTGGTGGCCTGCCCCACCGGGTCAGATCAGGTTAAAAATCTGTGGGATGTGTCGCTTGATTTGGAGGAGCGCCTTACCTGCTTATTCCTGCAAGACGCAGACGGACAGCGCCCTGTTTTTGGCGGCGCAGAACTCTTCCAGACCGATCCCCATTGGCAGAATCACATTTTGTTCTATGAGTATTTCAACGGCGATAATGGCGCAGGGCTGGGAGCCAGCCACGACGGGCTGGACGGGGCTGGTGGCGAAGCTGATTCAGCAGTGTGGACGATATGCGTCAGGGAGCAGGCAGGAGCGCTACTTCTGCTAACGAGCCGCAAACCACACCAGCAAAATTTGCACCACGATGATTTTGAAGATGGTGCTGCTGGGAAAGACAATGGCGTAGCCCAGTTCGGGCTTGTTGGTGGGAACGGACTTGGCAGCGTAGGCCAGGATCGCCGGATTGCCCGTCACGCCAGCTACAATGCCCAGCGCCTCGTCAAAGGCTACTCGAAATAGCCCACAGCCTAGCATAAAGGCGGCCACCACGATGGCGGCGGTAATGGCCGCGCCCACGCCCACCAGTTGCAGCCCCGTGCTGCTGAGGGTGGAGAAGAATGCCGGAGCCGATCGCATTCCCACCACGGCCAGAAACAGCGTCAGCCCAAAATTTCGCAGCGTCAGATTCGCCGAGGGTGGAATCGTCCAGTTTAAATGACCGATGCGGCCGCGCCAGCCCAGCAGCAGCGACACAATCATCGCGCCCCCGGCTGCGCCAAAGGTGAACGTCCCCAGCCCTGGCAGCGGAAACGGAATCAGCCCAAACAACACGCCCAGCACCATACCCAGCCCCAGCGCCAAGTAGCTGACTTCGGCCGTGCTGCGGACAGAGTTGCCGAAAAACTGGCGGACGGCAGTATGGCGATCGCGCTCGGCCACTGCCCAAATGCGATCGCCCGCCTCCAGCACCAGCCCCGGATGCGGATAGAGCGTTGCGTCCCCCCGCTGCACGGAAAGGATGGTGCAACCCGGATGTTCGCCCAAGTTTAGCGCCCCCAGCCGATGCCCAATGACGCTGTGCTTAGAGACATACACATCCAGGTCGTCTAGCTCGGTGTGGTCAGGAATAATCTGCGACGGGGCAACATCGCCAATCGTGCAGCAGACTTGCTTGAGCGCGTCGCCCTTGGCCCCCAACAGCAGCAGCGCATCACCCGTTTGCAGGCGCAGGTTCGGGCGCGGCATTCGGTTATGACCATTTTGGCGCACGGCGACCACCTGCACCTCGTCGGGAAATTGCGCCGTCACCTCCGACAGATACTTTCCCACCGCTGCCGGATGGCTGACCAGTGCCTCCACCTCCTCTACGCCCCGTGAGGTGGGAACCTCAACTCGCGGCCGCAAGAGCCGCTGCGCCAGATACATCCCCACAATCGGCCCCAGCACGCCAAACGGATAGGCCACGCCGTAGCCCACTGCGGGCAGGTCGCCCCCGACCTTATCCGTTACCGATTGCAGTGCTGCCGTGTTCACCATCGCCCCCGTGAATAGGCCCGCTCCCAGTGCCGGGTCGAGCCGCAGCCAGGACATCAGCAGCGCCGTCACCAATCCTGCCGCCAGCACACTCAGCAGGGCGATCGCATTTTGGCGGCGACCGCTAGGGCTGAGTAGCCCGTCCACAAAGGGTTTGCCATACTGAATGCCGATGCCATAGAAAAACAAAATCAGCCCAACGGTGCCCACCAGCGCAGGCGGCGCAGCATCCGGGGCAACCGCACCCATCGCCAGCCCAACAAACAGCACCGCCCCCACGCCCAGGCTAAATCCGGCGATCGCCACTTCGCCCACTGCATAGCCCAGCGCAATCACCAGAAACAGCGTGAGAATCGGCTGAGTGCTGAGAAATGCCCATAATCCCGCCACAGCCACCTCCAGAAAAGAAGTCCAAGCTAAACTTGCTCTTCCTTTCATACCGCCTTTTCTCAATTCGGGGTCGTCTTCCAAATTACGCTAGATGGATGAGATGAATGTGGAGTGTGCGTTTTTTTCGGGAGGAGGGGCGATCGCCTCTGGCGCTTCAGCGATCGCTTTCAACATTAAGAAGCGCCTTTAAGCGCCTTTAATGTAAAGAAAAGCAACAATTACACTCAATCGCCTCGATTTTGGGAAGTTCTCCCTTTCTCCCTTAAGATGCTCTGCAATGAGATAAGTAACTTTTTGAGTGTAGCGATCGCCCCCATTCAGTGTTTCCAACATCGCATCTGCCTGCTGCTCAAAAAGAGGAAGTAAATTCACATTGCTGGACAACACAGGCCAATCTAGATATGCCGCATTAAAAGCTAGACGGTTGAACGGCATTGAAAACTTCAAATCAGTTTGAAAAATGCGCTATTTCTCAAAGACTTCGGCCAAGGTTGCACAATTCAACAAGATGTACCCAACAATTCCATAGCTGCCTAGATTAAATGCTTCCCCAAAATGGAGACCCAGATTCTCGTCCCCTGTCTGTTTTACAATCTCTCGCCATACCGCATAGTGGACAGAAGGAATGATTCGGTGATCCGGGGTTGTCAGTGCGACCGGATCGAGTCCGACCTTAGAACAAAGCTTCTCAATATCTATCCCCTGATAAGCTGCAAACTGAATCAGGCTACGAGTCAGATACCCAGAGACCGTTTTTTGTTGCATCGATCTACCCCCTGTTCAAACCCGAACAACGACTTTTCCAGTAACTTGTCTTTGCTCAAGCTTGTGAATAGCAAAAGGCAGATCCTCTAGGGCATACGTCTGGTCAATCAGAGGGGCGATCGCCCCTGACGCAAGCCAGTCTTTCAAAATTTGGAGATCGGCTTGATTGGGAGTAGAGACCAATGTGGTGACTCTACGACGGCTGAATTTTGAAATCAAAGATCCGAGGAGCAAAATTTGAAACAATCGGGCTATAGATCCCCCAACCAAAACATAGGTTCCACCGGGTTTCAGGATCGGGAAATAATCAAAAACTGAGCGATAGGCAGCCGCATCCAAAATCAGATCGTAATCAATACCGCTTTGAGTAACATCAATTTGGGTGTAATCAATAATATAGTCTGCACCGAGCGATCGCACCTTATCTATCTTTTTCGATCTGCACAGGGCCGTGACTTCCGCACCAAAGGATTTAGCGATTTGTACTGCAAACGATCCCACCCCACCGGATGCCCCAATAATAAGCACCTTTTGTCCGGGTTGAATGTGTCCGCAGTCTCGCAGCCCCTGCAACGCCGCGAACGCTGCCCAAGGAGCGGCGGCGGCTGCTTCAAACGAAATATTTTCAGGCTTCAAAGCCAATGCTGATTCAGGGGCACAGACATATTCAGCAAAGGCCCCAAAGCCACACGCTGAAAGATCACCAAAAACTTCATCACCAGGCTTGAACTGGGTCACATCACGACCGACAGCTTCCACTCGTCCAGCAACATCACAACCCAGAATCTGAATCTTGGGCTGACGCAATCCACCATAGATTAGGCGGACTATAAACGGGGTGCCTTGCATCAGATGCCAGTCTCCTGCATTAACTGCCGTCGCATGAACTTTGATCAGTACGCCACCATCGGAGACAGTCGGCTGATCCACCTCTTCCAGTTTCAGCACCTCATGGGAGCCGTATTTAGAGCGGGCGATCGCCTTCATTTTTTTATTCGTCGTTCGATTGGGTGGGTTCGTCCCTGAGGTGGAGCGACGCGAGGATGTTGCAGACATAGATTTTTAAGGTTGCAGGAGAATAGGTGCGAAGCAGACTTGGCATTTTTGAGCTAGACTTACGCTGTAAGTATGTGCATAAAGTCAGTTTAACTTACGCTGTAAGTTTGTCAAGCCTCCTAATCGCACGACATCCCGATCTATGGAGGCTAGAGCGATTGGTGGCAAGGCAATGCACCATAAAATCGATGGCTAAGACAGAGACCAGTTCCACATCAACACCAGCTCCGTTAAGTCGGGAGCGGATTTTGCAGACGGCCCTCCGCATAGCAGACGAAGGGGGGCTTGAGGCTCTTTCGATGCGAAAGGTTGCCCAAGAATTAGGCGTGAAAGCGATGTCGCTGTATAACCACGTTGCCAACAAAGACGACATGATCGATGGCATCGTGGATATGGTCGTCAGAGACATTGAGTTGCCTCGCTTTGACTTGGATTGGAAAACTGCCATGCGGCGACGGGCGCTTTCGGCGCACGAGGTCTTGCTAAAACACCCCTGGGCAGTGATGGCAATCATGTCGCGCATCAACGTGGGGCCGGCTATGCTGCGCTATGTCGATAGGACGATCGGATGCCTGCGGGAAGCAGGATTTTCCTGGGAGATGGCGGATCATGCGTGGAATGCTATCGACAGTCATATTTACGGATTTACCCTCCAGGAACTCAACTTTCCTATCGAAGCAACCGAATATGCCGAGACGGCCGAAAGCTTTATTTCATACATTCCACCAGATCAGTACCCCTACATGCATCAACTGTCGCTCTACATCATCGATGGCAGTTATGACGGTCTACATGATTTTGAGTTGGGACTCGATTTGATTCTGGATGGGCTGGACAGATTGCGCGAGTCCAGGTGATGGGCGATCGCCCACCGTTTTACTGAGCATTTTTTACTGAGCATTTTTAGATAAACAAAATTTTAGACAAATTCGGAATTGCCTCTTGCGAGAGTGAAGGCACAGATAGTGTTCCTCCCGCTTCGCTGCAAAAGACATGATTCATCCCGTTAGAGCGCACCACAACACCCAAACTGTCTGGCATTAACGCCGAACTGGTGCTGCTTTAACCCTTGCCCCTCTGCTGCCTCTCTGCGAATCGACCTCCAATATCTGATCCCAACAAATTTCTAGTTAATTGCCGATTTTGACTGACAATCGGCTCTTGGTGTTGCGCTGGATATTGAGTGAATTGAGTCTATTGGTTTAGCACAGGTGATGCCCAATCCCAGCAATTCTGGGGCTTGGGCGATGTTCTGCATGTATTTTTTGCAGACTCAGCTTTTTGCAGATTCAGCGGAAGTTTATCTCAACCTTCTAAATTCTTACTTCAAGCAACAGGAGACAAGCCCCCATGTCCATCCTCGAACGGAACTTTGTCAAAGTGTATGAACCCTCTAGCGCTGCCGCTGGATCTGCACAAAAGGCCTATGTCTATACGACTATGGTGCGCCATAACGGAACGGTGATTGCCTTTGCGATGGATAGCGATCGCCATATTTATTACACAGTTCTTGATATGGAGCGCTCTGGTGTTTCGACCTCCCTCGACAGTGCATTTTGGGATATTGAGCCAAAGGAACTGATCTTTCCTGATGAACTGGCGATCGTTGGCAAATCGGTAGCGGGGACGCAGCGGATGCCGCTCGTCAATCGACATGGCGTTGCGCTGCCTGCTGGAACATTAATCGAACCTAAAGAGCGAGACAGCTTTCAATCTACTACGGCACGATTAAGCGCATCTCTGCCGAACGGCAGTCTGAATGGATTTCGACCGTTTCAGGTTCTTTCAGACGAACAGCATGTGTATATCTTTCGTCAGTCGGCGGCACGGGATGCGTCCGATATGGTGTGGCGAACCAGCGCCCAGGGCGAAGTCCTGAAAGATGCTCAGGGGCGGCCGATTCCTGTAGTGGACAATACGCTGCTGATGGATCGGTTTGTATTCACGGGTGGGCAACTCCAGCCCAAGCTAGAGGTGCGCTATCAGCGTAGCCGCCGCAAAGATTCGCCCGCCAGCCGCAAGGACGGATTGGGCTACGAAGATCTGGAAAAGAAAGCCTTTTACGAGCCGACTCAAACGCTTGACTTTGTTCGCAATTTAACGAATGGCTGGTTTACGGTGCTGCTGCTGCCGACGGCAATTCCTGATGTGCAGCGCTGGCAGATTTTTTCCCACAATCGGCTCACCCAGCGGTTCGATTCTTTTAACATCGAGCGATCGCCCAATGGCTCTTTCAACACCCGCGGCACGCAGTATTACACCAGTCCCAAGCCAGAGCATCAGCAGAGCGTATTCGAGCGGCAGCCAGGAACCTGTCCCTTTTCGAGCGAACCGCTGATTCCGCTGCTGAGCCAGTCGGGGTTTGCCGAATCGGCCCTGCTGCTGGATGGGGTAGATGATGCCGTGGCGGTGCGCTCCAGCGAGCGGCTGAACCTGCCCGGTGCGAGCGGCTTTACGCTGGAACTGTGGCTGCTAGCTGACCCCGCACAAATCAGCGAAACCAACCCAGATGAGGCCCCCACTGCCCAGTTCAACATTTTGGAAAAAGGCACGGGCCGCGGCGAATATCCCTATGCGCTGCGCTATCTGAGCAATGGCAAACTCGGCTTCTTCCGCACGGACGGGCAAAAGACGCTGGCGCTGATATCCGAAGTAGCGCTAACGGATGGCCAGTTTCATCATGTGGCGGTGGTGCGGACGGCTACGCCCCGCGCTGACCAGGAACACGCCGAGTTGCCCACGATTACGCTGTACATCGACGGGGTAGCCGCAGGCACAATCACCGACGATCTGGCTCGCGTTCCGGTCAACGATGACCCGCTGTGCCTGGGCAACCGCTCCACCCAAGGCGATTATTTCACAGGGCAGATTGATGAGCTACGGATCTGGAGCCGCGTGCGATCGCCCCGCGAACTAAGCATCGAGCGGCATCACCGACTAGTGGGCAATGAGCTAGATCTGGCGGGCTATTGGCGGTGCGACGAGGGCACGGGCACAATGCTGTATGACCAGACAGATTTTGCCCAGCACGGGCAGATCACAGGCAGCGAGCATCCCTGGATCAAGTCGGAAGCGCCCGTGGGCGAGCATCCGGGCATTCGTCGTTCTAGCTTTGCCTTTCAAGATCGCGCGGTTACTGCTGGCTGCACGGCGCTGTTTTATTACCAGCAGGAACCCGCAGGGGTGGGCTATACCGCGGAGGAGAAGAAGCCGATCAAGCGCAACGGTCGCGTCATGTTTGCCGTGCCGACGGAAGACCGATCCACCGACCGCAGCAGCAAGTCGCTTATTGCGGTGCTGGATTTTGCCGTGTCGCGGGATGGCAGCTTGGCCCAAGTGCCCGATCTACTCAACTTGCAGCAGCTTGATGCCGCCAAAATTGGCGATCGCACGCTGAGCGACACCCTGGAAGAATACAGCCAGCTCCAGCAAGATATGCAGCGCTGGACGAGTGAGCGCATCGCCAAGCTCAACACGCTGAAAAACATCGAGGCAGAGCTGGCGGAGACTCCCATTTGCACGGGAGAACTGGATGCTTACAGTGAAACGATTAACGGGCGGACTTACTACAAGCTGCTGTATGTGGGCAAGACGGCGACTCAGGGCGCAGCCTTTGTCTTCGACCGTGATGGCAACCTGACCGAGCAGCCCATCCGACCGATTGCCGAACTGTTCCATCCCCGGAATTTCCCGGCTGAATGGACGGGGCTGGATACCCTCGTCACCTTTGGCGAACTCAACCAGTGCTATCTCTTTAGAGGCGCAGCCTGCAAACCTTGGGTTAACCTGATTACGCCGTCCAGCACGTCGAGCTATGTCTCATCGATTCAGGAGGCGTTCAGCCTTAAGCCAGAGGAAAGCGATTGGGCGCTGGGCATCGACGCAGCGGTGAAAGGATACCGCCAGGTTTTCTTCTTTAGGGGCGATCGCTGGCTGCGCTTTACAGGCTGGGATGCCCAAAATAATGAAATTCCCACCAGGCATCGCACGACCGGTCGCATTCACGACCATTTTCCGGGTTTCCCAACCGAATGGACTCGCGTAGACGGCGTGGTGCATCGCCCCGAAACCGGAGACTTTTTCTTCTTCAAGGGCAACAAATACGTCAAGCTCCGCTTTAGCGATCTTCCGGTAAACAGCTTGCCGTATGTAGTAACGCCCGTGCAGCCGCTGCATTACGAAGACCTGCGGGATGAAGGACTGGGGTATCTGGTCAATTTCTATAACGCAGCTACCACAGCGATGCAGGCAGAGCGCGATCGCCTGCAAGATGAAATTAACTTCCTGGAAAGCCAGCTTGCTGACGGTATCCCCACGCTCAGATACCTGCGTTTGGTGATGCACGAGTTTGGGCAAGACAACCCGCTGCCGATGCCCTTTATCTGCGCCGACCCGACCGGACTCACTGTGTCGGGAGGCGTGCTGGGCTTTGCCTGGACGAAGGACACGCCGCTCTTGTTTGAAAGCGTCACGGGTCGCCTCAGCCTGTATTACCGGGGCACCAGCGACCAGTTCTTTGCCGCGTATTACGACGTGGTGACGGGTCGCGCCAGCTTTAGCCAGCCAGAAACGTCGGGACTGCGCTGGATTGCCCGCTCTGCTGGGGCCGCCCTCGACAGTAGCCAGATCACCATCACAGCAGAGAATGCCGACACCTGCACCGTGGCGATTCAAAACGCTGCAACGGGCATCCAGGAACAATGGCAACGAGTGCCGCGCGATCGCGCTCAGTTTGCCGCCGTGCTAAACGGCATGGCACGTCCTGTATATCTGGGGCAAATTACCGAAGCGCTGTCGGGCAGCGTCGCCCAGTTCGATCTAGAGAGTGCCGCAGCTCACTCACTCAAGGCCGGCGACACGCTGCTGATCGGCAGTGCCAAGACCAAAGCCGTCGTCCGGTCGGCGCAGCCCGTGCTGCCCAAGGGGGAGGTTCCGGGCTTCCAGGGGCGATCGCTCTCGTTCAACGGCTCCAGCGATTTCGTCGAGCTGACCAGCGCCGAAGTGCTGGAATTGCCCAACCGCAGCTTTACCGTGGAAGCGTGGATTAACCTGGCGGCCGACGCGCCCAGAGATTGTCCTGTGTTGGGGAGCGCGGCTCCTCGCGCGGCGCTGCGGGCGCTGCACCTAACGATCCGCGATCGCCGGCCGTATCTGGGCTTCTTTGGCGAAGCCAACGACCTCAGCAGCCCCACCGCGCTGGAGCCAGAGCGCTGGTATCACGTCGCCTGGCGTTACGACAGCGTTGCGCGCACCCAGTCCATCCTGGTGGATGGGAAGCTGGTTGCCACAGCGGCAAACCGTTCCGCGCTACTGGGCGGCGGGTCGCTGTTCATCGGGCAGTGGAACGGCGATCGCCACTTCAAAGGGCAAATCGGCGAACTCCGCATCTGGAACGAAGCCCGCAGCGAAGCCGACATCACCGCCGGAATGCGCCGCGTGCTGAACGACCCCACCGGAGCCGTCTGGCAAACGCTGTCAGGAAGCTGGCGATTCGTGCTGCGGGAGGATCGTCTGGTCGCCCAGGACGATTCGCGCCATCAGCGCCACGGCAAGGTGTTGGGCAGTCCCGCTCTGCGCCGGGTCAATTCGCAGATGATGCAGGTGCAAATCGACCCTGTAACGCTGGCGTGCAAAGCTGACGAGGGCGTGTATCTGCTGCCCTACGACTACGACGCTCATGCCCAGGTTAACCAGATTGCGCGATCGCTCCAGGATGGGTCGCTGCTGTTTTTGGTGGATGCGGGCAATGAACCGGAGCCAGTGCAGCCGGGAACCGCTGTCCTCAGCGATGACACCCTCAGCAACCGCTGGGTCGCCGATGCCTATGGCTATGCGCTCTCCTTCGATGCGGCTGCTCGCCCCGTGACGACGACACAGCGGCTAGCGGATTATCAAACCGAAGCCAACCTGACGATAGAAGCTTGGGTGAAGCACAGCGCGTTTCCCAAGGGATTTACGGAAATCCTGAAGCATCAGTCGGGGTCGCCGTCTACCCGCTATCGCCTGGGCATTAGCCACGACCTAGATGCGCTCCGGGAAAATGCGCCGATCTATCGCGTGTTTGCCGAAGTGGGCGGCAAATTGGTCTACACCGACCCGATGGCATCCGCTAATCAGTGGCAGCATCTTGCGGCAGTGTTTGAGCAGGCCCACGCGCTAAGGTTTAAGGCGGGCGATCGCCTGGATTGTGGCAGCGATACAACGCTGGAACTGGCGGGCGATCTGACGATCGAGGCTGTCATTCGGCTGGATGATTTGGCTCAGCCCCAGGGCATTTTGACTAAAGGTAAGATACAAGACGGCAGTGATGATGACTGTACTTATTCCCTGTCAGTGAACAAAGAAGGGAAGCTTGTTTTCGCCTTTGAAGACAACCAGGATTCACCCGAAAATCACTTCCTAAAATCCTCATTTTCACTCCAGCCGAATCAGGTCTATCATGTCGGCGTGACGCGCCAGCATCGTACCGAAACCGCTCAAGGTAATGCTCAAGTGAGCATCAATCAATGGTATGAATTCCATTTCTATGCACGCAGCCAGGACGGCGTGCAGTATGAGATTTGGAAATCTGGCAGCAAGGCGGAAAATCCAGAGCGGTTTGAGGGAACCATCGGCAGCGGTAGTCAGCCCCTCGAAATCGGCTGGGCTGTTTGCCAGACTGACCCGCGAGATGCCACAAAGATGGCCGCTCACTCGTTCCGGGGAGAACTGGGCGAGGTGCGCCTGTGGAGCCGCGCTCTCACTGCCTCGGAATTGGGCAAAGCGATCAAGGGCCGCGAAAAGGGGCTGGTCGGCTGGTGGCAACTGGAGGAAAACCAGGGGGCGATCGCCCAAGACTCTAAGGGCACAAATCACGCCACGATCTACGGCGCACGCTGGGTGCAAAGCAGCGACCCAGAAGCCTCGCGTCTGCGGCTCTATCTCAACGGCGATGTCGTGATGACCCACGTCTGGAGCGCCAGCAACACGCCCTATGCCTGGAACCGTCAAAAGCCACCCTTTGAGGGTACACCTGGATTTTCGCTGGGTACGGATGCAAGCGCTCCGAGCGCTAACCCAGCGTTGCAGCGCCACGCCTTCACAGGCGAACTGGATGAAGTCCGCATTTGGAAAGTCGCCCGCACGCTGGAGCAAATCCAGGACAATCTGTTCCGCCCCATTGCAGGCGATTTTGAACAGCTCCTTGCCTACTATCACGCCAGCGAAGTGGGCAACACACTGCAAGATGGCTCTGGGCGCGGCCTGCATCTAGCGATTCCGGGCACTACGCCCAACTCGCCGCTGACGGACGCAACACTGGCTTACTTTGCCCTGTCTACGGCCCCCGTCAGCACAGAAACCGCCCAGATTCGCAGCGCCCTGGCCCAGGTCAAGACCGACTTTCATGACGTGCTGACGAATGCGCCTGCGGTGCAGGAATACGGCGATATGCAATCCGATTCGGCGGGCAACCTGATAGGCGTGATGAAGCGCTGCTACGCCTACATCCGCAACGGCCAGTGGCGACTGCTAACGGGCTACAAGGTCGGTGATCTGGAACTAGAGTGGGTGGGACAGGCGCAGTATGACCCGCAGCTCATCGGCTTTATCGAGGGTGCGCCGCCCGTGCCCAGCGAAAACCTGACGGTGCGCGATACCTACGAAAAGGTCAGCACGGTGGAACTCACCGAAGCCGACCAGATGATGTACACCTACGCCAATACGCGCGATCGCAGCTACAAAACTGCCCTCAATATGAAGCTCGGTGCTGGCTTCAAGGTGAAAAATGAAGCTGGATTTGGGCTGGTGGTGGAAACCGTCAACACGAACCTGGTGCTGGGCATTAAGGGCAATATGGAAACCAACACAAGCTGGCTGCAAAACAGTACCGTCAGCTTTGGCAAAACCACGAACACCCTCAGCCGCCTGACTGCTCAGGGAGACTGGGAAGAGGCTGCCCGCCCTCGCTATCCCGAACTGGGCAGGCGCTATGTGCCGAAAAACGTCGGCTTTGCGCTGGTGCAGTCGGAAACGGCGGATGTGTTTGTGATGCGGCTGAAGCATCGCGACCCGGCACGACGGGTCACGGTGGCTCTGCGGATGCAGCCCAACCCCGACATCCCCAAAGACTGGAATGTGATTATGTTCCCGCTGAATCCCAAGTATGTGAAGCAGGGGACGCTGGACGGACGGGTGGGGCTGAATGCGGATGCGGTGGATTATCCCAACGCCACCGACTCCAGCTCCGACCGCAGCTACTTCAAGCCAATCGAAGCCTATGCCCTAAAGCAGCGCATCGAGCGGGAGCAGAAGGAGCTAGAGGCCGACTATCGCAGCTATGACGTAGAACCTGCGGGCAAAAAGGGCATGGCGCGAGGGACACCCGTTCTCCCCCTAGTGGGAACCAGCATCGGTGCAGCGATCGAAGGCGGCATTGCCCTGAATCAGGAAGATAAGCTGCCCGAACTGACCCGCCGCAACCTATTCAACACCTACGTCTGGACGGCCGACGGCGGGCTGTTTGCCGAAACGCAGCAGTTTATGGAGACCCAGCAAGAGGTGATTGGCGGCACATTCTCGGTGTCGGGTCAAATTGGGGGCTATATGGACTTCAACACGGCGATCGCCGGAATGGCGGTCAACTTTGAGCTAGAGTCCTTCTGGGGCGGCAGCCAGACCCTCACCAAGACCAGGACCAGCGCTTCCCAGCGATCCTTCGGGGTGACGGTGGATCTGGATGTGGAGCGCAACATCCAGGTCGCCAACCCACAGCAGGCGGAACGGTTGGGTCTGTCGCTGTATGATGCCAAGGGCGATCGCGCCAAGTGTCCTGGGAAGGTCGATGGCTATCGGTTCATAACGTTCTATCTAGAGCCGAGCCAGGAACACTTTAAGGACTTTGAAAACAAGGTGATCGACCGGGCCTGGCTGGAACAGAGCAACGATCCGAATGCGATCGCCCTGCGTCAGTCCATCCAGCAGAAGGTCGGCAAGCCCTGGCGCGTGATGCACCGCGTCACCTACGTCAGCCGCGTCTTGCCCCAGTATGGCTCTCCCGCCGCCACGCCCGCCGAAGATACCCTGCGAGCCGCCAACATCGAAAGCAACTGGGAACTGATCAAACGATTGGAACCCTACGTGCAGTCGAAAACACGCAGCTATGGCGATTTGGCAGACGCAATTCGTGAGGTCATTTCTCGGTTTATGCCAGAACTGGCCAGCGCCGAGAGCTACATCATTGAATATATGAGCCGCTACTATCAGGTGTTCCCGGATTCGGTGCTGCAAAGCCAGGTGCAATAAGCGACTCCTGGCGACCAATTGCCTGAGGGTTCTGTAAATCGTAGGGTGTGCTGTTCGCAGTCAGAGCGGCACACCTTTTTTGATTCACGCATCGAGTAAGTATGTTCCATTAGCGTCAGGACTTACGCACTTGCCATAAGTTTTCTAGGGTTTGGAAGATTTCTCGCGGGCTGCGCCCGCGAGAAATCTTCCAACTGCGTAAGTCCTATGGGTGTTGGCGGGGTGATCGGCTGCAATTTAGTGAAACGCGATTTGCAAAATAGACAGATCATCGCTAAAAGTAGACACGCCGCCCTGGCTGCGAACTGCTTGCAGCAAAAGATCGAGATTCGGGATAGTTGCACCACTGGATGCATAGTTAGACAGAGTGTTGATAAACGGATGCAATCCCCAGGTGGGCTGCCCCGCAGAACTGGGCAAGTCATAGATGCCGTCGCTGAAGATATACAGCAGGCTGCCGGGGGGAATGGTGCAGCGATCGCTCTCAAAAACCGTATCGGGCATCATGCCAATTGGCACCCGACGCATCCCCAGCAGACAGGTTTCAGGCGGTTTATCGGGCTGGGGCAGCAGTCGTCCCGGCATCAGCACGGCGGGTGGATGGCCGGCGCAGGCGTAGGTGAGCTGCCGCTTGACCCTGTTGTACACGCCATACCAGATGGTGAAGTACTTGTCGTGCTGGCTATCCATTTGAAACGCTTCGTTCAGCGCCCGCAGCACAACGTGGGGCTGGTAAAAGTTGACATTGGGCAACGACTGCGATCGCAGCAGGTTTAGCACCGTAATCGACGGCAGCGCCGCGCCCAGTCCGTGCCCCGACACATCCAGCAAATACATCGCCAGATAGTCTGGGTCGAGCCAAAAATAGTCAAAACAGTCGCCCCCAAGCTGGCTGGAGGGAATAAAGCGGCTGTCGATTTCAATGTCGCCCGTCAGTGGAGCCGGGAGGAGCGATCGCACGTAGGAGGCGGCTTCCGATAGCTCCTTTTCGAGCAGGCGCTTTTGGGTTTGCAAATCTTCACTCAGCGAGTGCAGCCGCAGCCCCGCCCGCACCCGCGCCTGAAGCTCATTAATTTCA
Organism: Thermoleptolyngbya oregonensis NK1-22; assembly: GCF_032705245.1. GTDB lineage: Bacteria > Cyanobacteriota > Cyanobacteriia > Elainellales > Elainellaceae > Thermoleptolyngbya > Thermoleptolyngbya sichuanensis. The sequence goes on along the minus strand of NZ_CP053540.1, from coordinate 2,059,257 downwards.
ATCGGTTTCGCCAAAAAGTCATCTGCGCCCGTATCCAAGCCCTGAATTCGATCTTCCACAGCGCTCTGGGCAGTGAGTAAGATGAAGAAAGTAGTGGACAGATCTGGATTTGCCTTGACCCGGCGGCAGACTTCTAGCCCGTCCAATCCTGGCATCACCCAATCCGACACGATCAGCGCCGGCCGCAGCTTCTCGGCTAGCGCCAGCCCAGTCTCCCCATCATCTGCGATCGCAACCTCATATCCTTGGGATTGCAGCGCTTTTTTCAGCACCGTTTGAATAATTGAGTCGTCGTCGATGATAAGAATCTGCGGCATGGGAAGACTAGGGCTAGAGCAATGACACCTTGACGATAGTTATTAAGATAAGCGTTTATGTCGTCCTCTTCCGGCTTCACCTCCCAAGAGACGAGGATTTCCTGCGAAGTCTCACCCACTCGATCGGCTCCTCGATCGACTCAGTTGACCATGCTCCGGAGCGAGCAGATCCGGGTCGATACGCAGCTTAATGAGCTAAATCATGTCTTGGCCTGGTTTGACGGCCTGCGATGCGCGGGTATTCCAGAGCTAGTCTGGCTGCAATGTCAGCTTGCGCTGGCCGAAGGCTTTACCAATGCCGTCCGCCATGCCCATCGCAACCGTTCGCCAGACACCCCGATCGAAATTAGCGTCACGATTTTCAAAGAGTTTCTAGAAATCCAGATTTGGGACTGTGGCCCGACATTTAATTTGCGAAAAATGCTGGAAGCGATTCCAGATGAGGTAGACCGGGGTGCCGCAGGCGGTCGGGGTCTGCTGCTGATGAAAAAAACAGCAGATGTCCTAGATTATCGGCGATCGCCCGATCAGCGGAACTGCCTCCTTTTTGTGAAACATTACACCCGGCAAGATTTAGCCAGACCAGACTAGAGCAGCCTCAACGTATCAGTTCCCCAGTACCGTATGAGTGACCTTCCCGCAATGCGCGATCTCCCAGCGCCGTATGGTCTGGTGCTGACGACGGCTGCTTCTCGCACCGAAGCAGAGGCGATCGCCCGCGCCCTAGCCGCCGAACGGCTGGCGGCCTGCGTCAGCCTGTTTCCCGTCCATTCGGTCTACACCTGGCAGGATACCTTGGAGCAGCAAGACGAGTGGCAGCTTGTGATCAAGACTGACCTAACCCTGTTTCCAGCCCTCGAAACCAAAATCCGGGAACTCCACAGCTACGACGTTCCCGAAATCATCGCGCTGCCGATCGCAGCCGGATCAGCAGACTATCTCAACTGGTTAGGAGCATCAGTTAGCTCCCTGTCGCCCCTATCGAGGGTCAGCCTTCAAAATCAGGACGACAAGGCAGAACGCTAAAACTTTAGACCACGAAAAGCGAAGACCACGAAAAGCTCAGAACACGAAAAGCTCAGAACACTAAAAGCTCAGAACACCATGCAGGGCGCTGAGCGCAGTTTGTCTAGCCTTGGGAAAACCAGAGGAATGCGATAAACTGAAGGACAAGTGCCCAAAGCTTTGTGTACACGGCAATGGCGGTTCATCGGCACCATCATCAGCGCTGCATCGGCGGTCTATAGTCGTTGCAGTGTGTGTGAGTGCAGGTGCGTCTCTAGCGCTCTCTGGCTCTGATACTGATTAGACAGAACTCAATGGCATTTTCTTCATCGGTTGCGGTTCGAGAACTCCCCCTCTTCCCCCTTTCAGAGGTTGTTCTGTTTCCGGGGCGGCGACTCCCCCTCCACATTTTTGAATTCCGCTACCGAATTATGATGAACACGATCCTCCAGAGCGATCGCCGCTTTGGAGTGCTGATGGTCGATCCTGCGGATGGTCGCGTCGCGAGCGTGGGATGCTGCGCTGAAATCACCAACTTCCACCGGATGCCCGACGACCGCATGAAGATTATGACCGTGGGGCAACAGCGCTTTCGAGTGTTGGATTATGTGCGCGAAAAGCCCTATCACGTTGGTCTAGTCGAGTGGATCGAAGACCATCCCACCGAGCGAAACCTCCACTCTCTTAGCATTGAGGTCGATCAGCTCTTGCGAGACGTAGTGCGGCTCTCTGCGAAGCTGACCAATCAGGAAATCGAAGTGCCCGACGATATTCCAGATTTGCCGCTGGAACTGTCTTACTGGGTCGCCAGCAATCTATACGGCGTAGCCCAGGAGCAGCAGGCATTGCTAGAACTGCAAGACACGGCGGCTCGTCTGGAGCGAGAAGCGGAGATTTTGACTTCTACTCGCAGCCACCTTGCCGCCCGGACTGCGTTGAAGGATGCCCTGCGCTTCGATGGCTAGGCCAGTTTCGGGTTAGCGCTTTCGGGTCTGCCAGCTTTATCTCGACTCGATTGTTTGCCTCGCTGAACGCTCAAAGTTTAAAGCTCAAACCCTATTCAGCCCCAAATACACCACCTCAGGCAAGATCGGGATTGGCCAAGCTAATCTAGCAAGCCAATCTAGCAAGCCAATCTAGCAATAGAATAGCTGCCCAGCAGTTTCAGGGTCTCGGTGTGCTGGGTTAGCTCTTGGAGAGCCTGCTGAACCGTTGGATCGCCTGCACTGGCTTCGATGTCAATAAAAAAGACGTAATCTCCGAGCGATCGCTTGCTGGGTCTAGACTCGATGCGGCTCAGGTTTAGGTTGCGGGTCGCAAAGACCTGGAGCGGCGTGACCAGTGCGCCAGGGATGTTGGCAGGGACGCTGAAGGCCAGGGAGGTATGGGTGCCGCCGGGGGATGGCGTTACTCCCAAGACCCAAAAGCGAGTGCAGTTGTCGGGATAGTCGTTGATCGGGTAGCTCAGCACGGGTAAATTGTAGAGCTTGGCGGCGCGGCGAGAGGCGATCGCCCCCGACTGGGGTTCTTGCTCCAGTTTGTGGAGCGCTTCGGCATTAGAGCTAGCAGGGATCAACCGCACCTCTGGCAGCATCCGTTCCAGCCAGCCCTGACACTGGGCGAGGGCCTGCGGATGTGCATACACCGTTTGCACGGATGCCAGATCGGGGGCGCGGGAGATGAGCGCGTGGTCAATCGGCAGCACGATCGCCCGCTGGATCTGCAAGGAATTCATCTGCCAGAGCGTATCCAGCGTGGTAGTCACGCTTCCTTCAATGGAGTTTTCGACTGGCACGACCGAAAGCTGGGTTTCCCCGCTCTCGGTGGCCCGCAGCGTTTTTGGAATGCTGGAATAGGGACGCAGTTCGCTCGACAGCCCGGCCGTGCTTTCTAGCCATGCGCGACAGGCGATCGCCGCATCTTCGGCATAGGTTCCGGCTGGCCCAAGATGAGCAATCAAGATAGTCATACGCTGTCCAGTAGAAATCTCAGCATTCCCTGTAAAACCTCCGTATACTACCTATAGTCAAGGTAGATTTCTGGGAAAAGCTGTAAAATTTGTTTAAGGGATTGCCAATACGCTTGTTTGCAGCTTCATATTGCTTCAGGATGAACTTAGCTGACGCAGATGAACTCACGAGTCAATCGCCCAGTCTCTCCCCCGGCAAGTGCCCAGTCAAGCGGGAATTTTGGCGATTCCCGAATGGTTCAGGCAGAGTGCTACGCAAGCTCTGGGGTATTGTTTCCAGCGCGGACTGGTGATGCATTGCTCGACTGAAGCGCTGAGCGGTTACGCACTAGCTTTTTGCTACTGAGTCTTTTGTCTTTTTGCAATGGATGGTTAAGCAGGCGGCAAGGTCACTCAGTTTTCATGTCCCCTGCCCTGCAATTTAATTTTTTCTCCTCACGCTATCTGACATGCAGACTCGTTTCTCCGCCTCTCAATCGGTCGAACTCAAGGTTCCTGAGCAGCCGATTCCAATTCAGCACTATTTGCGTCAGCCCCATCGGTTGATCACGGCGCTGGTTGACCCTAGCCGGGTTGAAGCACTAGGGGGCGATCGCTTTCGTCTCAAAATGCGCCCGATTACGTTCCTCACGCTCAGCCTCCAGCCCACGGTGGATATTGACATCTGGAATGACGCAGAAGGCGGCATTACGCTGCGGTCGGCGGGCAGCGAGATTTTGGGTGTGGACTACATCAATGAGCGGTTTCATCTCGATCTGCTGGGGCAACTGATGCCTGTGCAAACTCGCTATGGAACTCGGCTGCTGGGTCAAGCGAATTTGCAGGTCGAGGTCGGGCTGCCGCCTGCGCTCTGGGTCACGCCCCGCCCCTTGCTGGAGGCAACTGGAAACGGGCTGCTGCGGAGCGTTTTGGGCACGATCAAGCAGCGGCTCATGCATCAGCTTTTGGTGGACTATGAAAACTGGGTCAGGGCGCAACTCGCAGAACCAGCCCGCGCTCCACTTTCCTTCGCACCAGATTTAGCAGCAGACTAAGCTAGCGACTGCGCTCAGTCCCCAGTTCGGGCGCTCTGTTCCCAAACAGTGCGGCTCAAAAGGAGATCAATCTCAAGAAGATCTCAAGAAGACCTCAAGAAAAGATCTCAAGAGCTGAGATCGATCCTCTGCTGAACTGGCAACGCATCCAACTGACAGGACTTAAAGCTGCGTCGATGCTGGGATGTACAGCCGTAGGTTTGGAGCGCTAGCCGATGGGCTACCGTGCCGTATCCCTTATTGGTGGCTAGGTCGTAGTGGGGATATCGAGCCGAGAGACGGACAATCAGGCGATCGCGCCAAACTTTGGCGAGGATGCTGGCGGCGGCGATCGCCAAACAGGTCTGGTCGCCCTTGATGATCGGCTGCTGGGGAATAGGCAGGTCAGGAATGCGCTGGTTGCCATCCACCAGGCACAGATCTGGCTGCGGGCTGAGGCGGGCGATCGCCCGACGCATGGCCAATAGCGATGCCTGCAAAATATTGAGGCGATCGATTTCCCGCACCGAGGCAAAACCAATCCGGCAATCCATCGCAAGACAACGCACCTGTTCCACCAGGCGATCGCGCTGCACGGGCGACAGGAGCTTGCTGTCCGTCACGCCGAGGGCAGCCAGTTCAGCAGCAGCACTTTCTGGCAAGATCACGGCGGCGGCCACCACTGGCCCAAACAGCGCCCCCCGCCCGACCTCATCCACGCCCGCAATCAGCTCGGCTACCATCTGCCCTCTTCTACATCAGGTACATCAAGTGGCTGGACTAGGAGGCCGACTCGTCGGCTGACACAGACGATCGGCGACGGCGGCGACGACGACTAGGGGCGCTGCTATCCCCAGCCACATCGCCGTCCTCAGGGTCGGGGCTGGCCGGGGCGATCGCGGCTTCGGGGGGCAAGTTTTCTGCATGGGCCACAGGCTCAACGGGCGCAGCCGATTTCAGAATAGGGTCTGGCGTTGGTGCAGATTCATCTTTTTCGAGCAGCGCGGCAGAGAACCCACTGCCATTACCAGAAGTTGCGCCAGGGGTTGTACCAGAAGTTGTGCCAGAAGCCATCGAGTTGGCCCCCTGTCGCCCTTGCCCTGGCAGCGCAACCATCACCACCGTTGTCTTTGGATCTTTCACAGGTTCCGGTGCCAACACCAGCGGCGAAACCCCCATCAGCGCGTAAATCTCTTGCTCCTCTGGGGTCATCTCAACCGTGATCACCTGCTGTGGCTCTGCGGCGGCTCGCTCTCGTCGCCCACGTCCACCCCGCTCCGGCTTTTCTGAGCGCCCTTCCCGCCCCTCTCGCCCCTCTCGGCTCTCTTTCCCTGGGGTTGGCGTGGAGCCGTTCAGCACGGGCAGTTCTTCAAGCGCAACGGGCGCGTCTGTATCCGCCTCAAGGTCGGGCGATCGCCCCCCATTCCCCCGCATCACAGGCTCACCAGAGCGGGGCGGGCGACTGCGGCGGCGGCGGCGACTATCAACTCGGTTGCGGTCTTGATAGCTGGGGTGGTTGGTCAGATCTAGCTCCTGCTGCTCTGCCAGCGCCGGAGAGCCAAAGTCTAACTCCGGAGCGTCCCAAGGCTCCCGCAACTGCACCGCCCGCGACTCATGAGCAGCCGGGAACGTGCGGGGCGCTTCAGCAGGCACAGCCCCCTCTTCGGTATCTCCGGGCAAATGCACCACATGCCCCAACCCGCCGCAGGTCGGACACGCCTTTCCAAACAATTCGTAAATATTTTTCCCCTGGCGCTTCCGGGTCAGTTCTACCAGCCCCAGTTCCGTTAGCTGAGCAATTTGGGGCCGAGCCTTATCAGCCCGCAGCGCCTTATTAAACTGCTCTAAAACCTGGAGTTTGTCTCGGTGGGAATCCATATCGATAAAGTCCACCACAATCACCCCGGCAATGTTGCGAAGCCGGAGCTGGCGGGCAATTTCTGCTGCCGCCTCGCAGTTCGTCCACAGCACGGTTTCTCGCGCCGTTGCAGAGCGGGTAAAGGAGCCAGAGTTCACGTCAATCACCGTCAGCGCTTCGGTGCGCTCGATGATGATGTATCCGCCAGAAGGCAAGTCTACTCGCGGCTTCAGCGCCTCGCGAATCGCCGCATTCACCCGAAAATATTCCAGAATGGGCGTGCGTTCGCGATGGTGGTCAATCAACACGCCGACCGGAGCCTTACCGCCGCTCCAGTTCATCAAATGCTGTTTAACGCGCTTTGCCCCCGTATGGGAGTCCACCACAATGCGATTTACATCAGCGCTGTAGACATCCCGCAGCACCCGCTGAATAAAATCATCATCTCGATTCAGCAAACAGGGCGGACGAGTATTGGCAGCTTCTAGCTGAATAGCTTCCCACTGTTTTTGCAGCGCTTCCAGATCTTCGATAATGGCTTCTTCTGGCACGCCTTCCGCTTCGGTTCGCACCAATAGCCCCATGCCCGCTGGTTTTACCAAAATCGCCAAGGCTCGCAGGCGATTTCGCTCGTTTTCATTGCGAATTCGACGAGACAGATTCACGCCCCGTCCAGAGGGCATCAATACCAGATAGCGTCCGGGCAGGCTGATGTTGCCGGTGAGCCGGGGTCCTTTGTTGCCGGTCGGCTCTTTCATAATTTGCACCAGCACCTTTTGCTGGGGCACGAGCAGTTCGGTGATGGGGGCGGCCGCTTTTTTGAGGCGGAGCGGGCCGAGGTCAGACACATGGATAAAGCCGTTGCGCTCGCTGTCTCCAATGTTCACAAAGGCAGCATCAATCCCCGGCAAGACATTTTCCACAATACCCAAGTAGATGTCGCTGACCTGGTGGCTGCCTGTTGCAACAATTAGCTCTTGAATTTGGTCTCCTGAAAAGACGGCGGCGATTCGATGCTGCTCAGCAATAATAATTTGTTTTGACATTCAAGTTCCTCAGAACGGGGCAACGCAGAGCGAACAGATTCGCGGGATGCGCTTCTGCGGTGATTTTGTGTGTAGATCTGTAAACACGGAAGACCCTGGTATCGGCGAGTAGACGAGGAATGCCCTACTACCCATCGATTCGACAGCGTACTGCTTCTAACTTCTCTGGATGTAAAGACAATTAAAAAGCTGCCTGCCGTTTCAATACCTGGAGCTTTCTGATACCCGGAGCTAGCGCTCGCTAGTGGTCTGTCAACGCTCGACTCATGGGCTGATTGACTCACGAGTTGGCTCACGAACTGCGGATGAGGCAGCAGGTGAGCCTTCAAAAGCTGCCTGACGCAACACTAGTCAAGCTCGATAGAACTGGGTACACCTTCCACTAGAGCCAGGTACCCAATTTGACTCATCTTCAGTCTCAAAACCTGCGGAGGCGAACTCCCTCCCAAACGGTCTGCCTATTAAGCCACGGGCAGCAACATGGGCGCTCAGTTCGCATCAGCGTCTTTTGAAATGCATTATAGCGTGTCGTTAAGATTGTGCTACCAGCCGCTGCACAATTCCTATCACATGGGGAAAGGGATGCAAAATGCTGTGGCTGAGGCTCAAAACGTGCGCTTCTCTGGACATCGGGTATAAAAGCTTCATCTGGGATATCTCGCGAGAATCTCGATGAAACGTATTTAAACCCCATGTCTAATTGTAGACAGATGAATAGAGCTATCTGTTAAAAAACGCACCGTTATGGCCTGGAGGGTGGTGCAGGTGCTGGGTGAAGGACGCTAGAACATGAGGCGATCGCGGTGGCTGTGGAGGAGTTGCATTGGCTGCTGGCTGGCTTGTTCTAGCAGGTGAAGGAGGTGTTCTGGGCGGAGGAGCGTGCCGTCGTTGCGGCAACTGCCGACGTAGCGAACGGCAAAGGATTGGTTGGGGTCAGCCTCTTTCAGGACAGCGGCGATGGATGCCGGATAGCGCTCAGGGGGCAGTAGATCCAGTCCGCTAAGGCGATCGCGCAAGTTGATTCGCTGCACCTTGCCTGATTTTGTGGTTTGGTCGTACCAGAGTTCACGGGCGGTCAAGATTTCTTGCAACCACTGGGCGGGCTGCTGGGGCGAGAGCGTTGGGGGCGCATCAGCGGAGAGTGCGATCGCCAGGGTATATTCTGCCTGGTCAAGCTGCTGGGTGGCGGTGGGGCCGTCGGGGGCGATCGCCTCCACGCCATACAGCGGCACGTCGGGGGGCAGTTGGGCCGATAGTTTTTCCAGAAACTCGGCGGGTTCCAGGATTCGCGTCAGATCGAAATCGACTACCTCGCCCGTGCTAGTAGACCCCAAAGGCAGGGCACTGGCCACCATGATCCGGGGGCTGGGGTGGAAGCCGCCTGTGTAGGCAATCGGCAGAGCGGCTCGACGAATGGCTCGGTCAAACAAGCGCAACAAATCTAAATGACCAATCAGCGCCATGCTGCCCAGTTTGCCGTAGCGCACCCGTAGCCGCTGGGCGCGATGGGTTTCGGGCGTAAAGTGATGCTGGAACTGGGGAATTGGCGGCGGTGGCACAACCACGTTATGTCCAAAGTCTGCCCCGCACACGCCACAGTGGGAGCAACCGTCGAAGGAGCAGTCGGGAACGGTGGCCGCTTCTAGGGCGCGGCGCAGGTCTTCTTGGAGCCAGGTTTTGCTGATGCCTGTGTCGATGTGATCCCAGGGCAGGGGGGCGCTGTAGTCTGGGGTGGGGAGTTCCGAAGCATCGGCGGCGCTATCGAATAGGTTCCATTCGCCGCTTTCGACTTGGCGATATTTCCAGGTGAGTCCGGCTTCGGCGATCGCCTCCGTCCAGGCCGCAAAGGCCCGCTCCAGGCTCTCCCACCAGGAATCTTCGCGAGCGCCCAGTTCCCAGGCGCGACGCACAACGGCCCCCAAGCGGCGATCGCCCCGCCCGACAAAATCCTCCATCGCCGAAATCCGCACATCGGTAAAATTCGCCTTTACCCCACGAATCGTGCGAAATTCCTGCTGCAACAGCCTTTGCTTGCGCTCAAATTCTGCCGTAGACACCGAATGCCACTGAAACGGCGTGTGGGGCTTGGGCGTAAAGTTAGAAATCGTCACATTAAAGCCCAGCGGCTTGCGCCCCTTCAGCCGACACTCCCGCTGGAGCCAGCGCATTGTTTCGGCAATGCCCAGCACGTCGGCATCCGTTTCCCCCGGCAGCCCAATCATGAAATACAGCTTGACCCGATCCCAGCCCTGCTCGTAGGCAGTTTTCACGCCCCGCAGCAGTTCCTCATTGGTTAAGCCTTTATTAATGATGTCGCGCAGCCGCTGTGTCCCCGCCTCTGGCGCAAAGGTCAGCCCGCCCTTGCGCGTGCCGCCGATAATATTGGCAATATTTTCATCAAACCGATCAACCCGCTGGCTGGGCAGGCTGAGGGAAATGTTTTCGTCCTTCAGGCGATTTTTGATTTCCAGCCCCACTGCGGGCAGCGCCAGGTAGTCGGAGCAACTGAGCGACAGCAGCGAAAATTCGTTGTAGCCCGTCGCCCGCATTCCCTGCTCGATGGTTTCAATCACCTGCTCTGGGGCGACATCTCGCGCTGGGCGAGTCAGCATTCCCGGCTGGCAAAAGCGACAGCCCCGCGTGCAGCCCCGGCGAATTTCGACCACTAGGCGATCGTGAACCGTTTCCACGTAGGGCACTAGCCCAATGGAATAGGCGGGCATGGGGGCGGCGACGCGGCGCAGCACCCGCTCCGGCACGTCTGGCCGCAGAGGACGCACGGCCCCATCCGCAGCCATGTCGTAAAACTGCGGCACGTAGACACCGGGAACCTGAGCCAGATCCAGCAGCAGTTCCTCCCGGCTGAGTGCCTGTGCCTTGCCTTCTTGCAGCACCAGCCCAATTTCGGGCAGCAGTTCTTCGCCATCGCCCAGGGCTATGAAGTCGAAAAAGTCGGCGTAGGGTTCGGGGTTGGAAGTGGCGGTCTGTCCGCCCGCAAAAATCAGCGGAAAGCTTCCCTGTTCGACGTTCCAGACCCCAGACTGTTGTCGCTCTTGCCAGGTGAGCGGAATCTGGGCCAGGTTCAGCATTTCCAGGATGTTGGTTGCGCCCAGTTCATAGCTGAGGCTGAAGCCAAGGATGTCGAAGTCGGTCAGGGAACAGCGAGACTCGACAGCAAATAGGGGCGTATGGGATTCCTTGAGCTTGGCGGCCAGGTCTGGGCCGGGCAAATAGGCGCGATCGCACAGTTGTCGAGGCTGCGCGTTGAGAATGCTGTAGAGAATAATGTGGCCCAGGTTGGATGCGCCGACCTCGTATACTTCGGGATAGGTCAACACCCAGCGGATGTCTGCATCCGACCAGGGCTTGTGAACAGCCCCTAGCTCATTGCCCAGGTATCGAGCAGGACGGGCAATGTCGGGGGTGAGCAACTGCTCAAGGGCGATCGCCACAGAAAACCAGCCTCGCTAAACTAAATCCCTACCCACCCAGTATACGAGGACGACGCGAGTCTAGCAGGGCTACGCGGCGAGCAGCACCTTGGGCAAGAGCAAAAGGAGACGAGGGCAAAACCGATGGCGAACCCGATGGGGCATAGTGATGTTTGTCTGGCTCAAGATGCGAGAGACACTTCGTAGTCAGCCCGGCTCTCGAACAGGGTAAATGCCCGGTCGAGCTGTGTCACTTCAAAGATGATGCGGATAGAGGGCGAAACCCCGCAGATGCCAAATCGCTTTTGGTGCTGGTGAGCGGCGGTTTGTGCCGAAATCAGCACCATCAGCCCTGCGCTGTCGAGCGTTTCTACCTGGCTAAGATCGACCAGCACGGACGAACAATCTGACGCAAGAAGCGTTGCCAACTGTCGTTGAAACAGAGCTGCGTTTGAGGCATTGAGCGCCCCCACAGGCTCTACAACCGTCGTTGAAGCGGAACCGACTGGCGAAAATTCAGAGAGCAGAGATTCTGATAATAAGGTTTGCATCACAAGCTAATTTCACCCCGACAAGAGATAAATAGGAATTAGAGTTGAACCGCGTTTAGGATTTAGGGTTCAGAGTTTAGGCTGAGTTGAATCCTACCGACTGAGTTGAATCCTACCGAACGAAAATCGAATGGAAAGTCTGGCTTGGCAAGGGCTTGATCCGCCTGCCCTGACTAAATCCCAACAGTACACGGACACGTTGAGCCTCAAAACTGATACCGAGCGGGAACACAAACCGTGATCCCTGAAAAATAGTTCGTTCAACAGGTTCCGTGCCAGCCTATTTCCGTGTATTCGCGGAATCTTTAAAGGCAATCCGCTCTTCTATAAAGATTTAAATAAGTGTTCCTACGAGTGCGGCTTTCTACAAATTGCGCTAGCATCTACCCTCACATCGCACTGAGAACAGTCGGCGCTGCGATCGCCCCCGGAATATCCCACAAGCCTGAGATTTGCCCAGCGAGCCGAAGCGAAGCAAAGCAGTTTTGGCGATTTGGCTCAAGGCTGATGTCGCCCCTGAATGGATTCAACTTTCTGAACCGTCTGCAACCCTTCACTCCCGTTTCCGCCCAGCCTTGGTGATTTAGGTCACAAAAATTACCTGTTTTAAATCACTTGTTTCGCTCGGTGGAGATCACTTCTGTTCCCGAAGAAGCGAACGACAATTTAACCAGTGTGAGATGCCCCAAACATTGCGGTGAAGAATGCAATGAAGACTACCCATGTGATTCGTCAACTGGTTGCCAAAGCCCTCTATATCAAGCAGTTGACCCCTGACATTGAGAACGAAATCAACTATGAACTGACCCGACTAGGTTACATTTCAGACGCAGACTATGAAGCTCTAGAACTGCTGATGTCTGAGATGGATGCGGGCCGTGTGCGCCTAGTGCCCAGTCCATAGGGGTTAGCTGCATTTCTTCTCCGAAGACTCGAAGATTGTAGGATAGGCAGCCCAAAGTCTTTGTGTCAAAGAATGCAAAGGATTTTGAATGGGGCGATCGCCCTCAGCGGCAGGCTTGAGCGAGTGCAGCGCTGACCACAGCGGAATTAGCTCGACATCCAGCGCATGGCGCATAAGTGCAGTAGGCAAGAGCAGATCCGCCCCTTCGCGCAGATCGATCATGCTGTGGATTCTCTCTGATTCTAGCGATCGCCCAAGCGGGGGGATAGAGCTAGCCAGAGCGCTCACGTCGCAGGCTACGGATTGCTCCTCAGAGAGCAGCGTGACCAAAAGCAGCGGCCGTAGCCAGCAGACCGGGCGAGTTTCAGAAAGCTGGATCACCTCTGCATAAAGGCGGACTTCTTCATGTTCGATGCAGACGATTTCACTGGGATGAAACGTAGAAGCTGAATCCATGAATGACTCTAGTTGGCGATCGCCCCCGAATAGCCGTTTACCTGGACGATGAGTTGCAGATTGCTCAGCCGCCAAAGATCTCACATAGGCAGGGAAGCGCTGGCTCGATGGAGACTTGATGCCGACTGACCTTCTTCTATCTTATAAATTGGGTTATCTAAATTGGGTTATCAAGTGGGCAGGGCACTGCTCCAGACTTTTACACCGAGAGTGCTGCTTCGATGGAGCATCTAGCGGAGATTGAGAACTGCGAAGGCTGAGAACTGCGAAAGTATCTTTTTGGAGCGCGGAGTTCTGGCAACTCGACACTCCAAGGTGTTGATATTCTCTTGACCTGGGATGCGTTCAATGTCAGTTTTTTGTAGGGTTGAGTGTTGAGCAACATTTAGAAATATGAATTCGCGCTAAGGTATTGATCGAAGCGCCATTTCAGACGGGCGATCGCCCACAGAGAGCAAGCCAATGCATGACATGATGCCCGCTTGCTGCATCCTGCTGAATAGACCAGGCTGGATGAACAAGCTGAAGCACACCCATCTACCCGTATGGATCTACTAGATTTATCTACTAGATACATCCACAGGCGGAACTGTGTACTTGTGAGGCATCTCTCTGGCGTGTCTTCAGGCGCTTCATAAGACTTGTTAAGCTGTCACTACAGGTTTGCACTGGCGTAATTCAGGCAAGTGTGTCGTGACTGCATCTCTATGACCGCAATATGACCGCACCTGCTACGTTGCTGTACTTTTCAGAAAAAGAGGATTAGAACTGTGGCTGTCGAGACTATTGAACAGCGTTCAACCTCCCGAAAGCTAGCTCCCCGCTATCGCGTGTTGCTGCACAACGACGATTTCAACTCGATGGAATACGTCGTTCAAACGCTGATGAAAACTGTGCCCAACCTTACGGTTCCGCAGGCCATCAACATCATGATGGAAGCGCACACCAACGGCGTTGCCCTAGTGATCACCTGCGCCCAGGAACACGCCGAGTTTTACTGCGAAACGCTAAAAAGCCACGGACTGACCAGCACAATCGAGCCAGATGAATAGTGCCTGGATGGTACTCCAGACTCCATAACCCGGCTTAGTAACCCAGACCAGTAGCCTAGACCAATACCCCAGACCATTCGCCTTGCCATCATGCTTGGAGTTTTTCAACACAGTGAGTTGCGGATTGAGCTAAATGCCTCCGAAGCCGCAATTCGAGATAGCTTGCTGCGTCCTGCGGAATTTCGTCAGTGGCTTGGGCCGCAGACCTTTTCGCCCGATCTGGGCGATCGCCTGGAACCGGGAATGCAGTTCACAGGCTGGCTAGGGCCGATTGCCATCCGGCATCAGGTCGATGTGCTGGATTCCAACAGTCTGCGGCTGCTGCTCAGTCAGGGCGTGGACGGATTTCACCAGTGGTATTGGGGCGAGGGCTGGGTGCAGTCGTCTTTGGAGGGTATCTCGCTGCTGCCGCTGAATCTGGGGCAGACTGTGAGCCTGATGCGGCTGCGGCAATACCTCACCCGCCAGAGTCAGTCCTAAGCATGGTGTGGATTGAACGGGTTAAGCCAGCAAGGTTTGGGAGGAGACACTGACCCGTGGCATTAAAAGCCCGCTTCGGGACTAATGGGATAATCGCCAGACACTTCTGGAGCGCTGGACGGCTTTTGCACCCGCAGGCGCACTGAGTCGGCGTGGGATGGCAGTCCCTCGGCCATCGCCAGGGTGTCAACCGCTGTCGCCATTTCCTGAAGCGCAGCCGGGGAGTACTGAATCAGGCTGGAATGCTTGATAAAGGTTTCTACGCTGAGTGCGGAGGCGTAGCGAGCCGCGCCAGAGGTGGGCAAGGTGTGGTTTGGGCCGGCAAGATAGTCGCCCACGGCTTCGGGGGTCGAGTGACCGAGGAAAATGGCTCCGGCGTGGCGAATTTTTTCCAGCAGCACCCAGGGATCGGCGATCTGAAGCTCCAAATGCTCCGGCGCAAACTCGTTGGAAAGTTCTGCCGCCTGAGCTAAAGAATCAACCAAAATCACAAGACCGTAGTGGGCGATCGCCTTTTCGGTCAGCAGGCGACGGGGATGGTTGATCAGCATCCGCTCCACCTCCGCCACGACCTTGTGGGCCAGCGTCGCGTCTGTGGTCAGCAAAATTGCCGCCGCCAGCGAGTCGTGTTCTGCCTGGGCCAGCATATCGGCGGCGACGTGGGTGGGATTGGCCGTGTGGTCGGCAATGATCAGCACCTCCGATGGCCCTGCCAGGGAGTCGATCCCTACCGTCCCGTAGACCAGTTTTTTCGCCAGGGTAACGTAGATATTGCCTGGGCCGGTGATCACGTCCACTTTGGGAATAGTGTCTGTGCCGTAGGCCAGTGCGGCGATCGCCTGCGCCCCGCCCACTCGATAGATTTCCTGCACCCCCACCTCTTGAGCCGCCACCAAGATTGCCGGATTCACGCTTTTATCTGGGCGCGGCGGGGTTGCTATCACGATGCGCTCTACGCCTGCCACCTTTGCCGGGGTCGCGTTCATAATCACCGTGCTGGGGTAGGCAGCCTGCCCACCGGGCACATACAGCCCTGCCCGATCGACGGGCGTATAGCGCTTGCCTAGGACGATTTCTGGATCTTCAAACTGCACCCAGCTTTTGGGAACGCGCTGCCGATGAAAGGCCTCCACCCGCTTGCAGGAAATGCGAATGGCATCGAGCAGGTCTTTGGAAACTTGCTGGTAGGCTGCGTCTAGCTCGGAGCCGCTGACTCGAAGTTCTTCGGGCTTTAGGGATACTTGGTCGAACTCTTCGGCATAGTGCAGAACAGCGCGATCGCCCTGCCGCCTCACTGCCTGGAGCACCTGCTGAACCGTTGCCTCCTTATGGAGGATTTGCTCATCGTGGGTGCGATCGCAAATTCGCCGCAGCTCCGTTGAGGCTTCAGACCGTTGATTGATAATTCGCAGCATTGCCACAGTGAGGTGAGAGACGCCAGTCCGGGAGTGCCCCGTCTACTCAAAGGTCGAACTCAAAAACCGAATCCATTCCCAGAAGCCTTCAACTCTGCCGCTCGTTGGAGGAAAACCGGACTGCCATTGAGTGCCTATGGGTACGACCTATCTCTAGATTAGCGGGATTTTTAGCGGATTAGTGTAGCCGTGAGCTAGATTTATAGGGAGTGGTTCTAGCATATTGGTGAGTTATTCGCTAGAATAGGTAGCTGCCGAAATTTTGTAGCCTTTACCCAATAGAGACAAACTGTGGCAAATATTAAGTCTGCGATTAAGCGGGTTCAGATTGCAGAGCGCAACCGACTGCACAATAAATCTTACAAGTCTGCGGTGAAGACCCTGATGAAGCGATATTTCACCACGGTCAATGAATATGCGGCCAACCCAACGCCGGAGCTAGAGAAAGAAGTGGGCGATCGCCTAGCGGCCGCCTACAGCAAAATTGACAAAGCAGTGAAGCGGGGCGTGATTCACCCCAACACCGGGGCACGGCGGAAGGCTCGGCTGGCCAAGGCGTTAAAGTCTCAAACGGAGACAGCCGCAAAAGCTTAGATGAAGCTTGGATGAAGCTTAGATCTAGGTTGCTCGAACCTGCCCAGGGTGCCCCGCCATGCGAGCCGGTAGTGGTTTGTGGGTGAGCTTTTAGGGCATGGGCAAGTTTAGATCGGATTGGCCAAGTCTAGGCCAGCCCCCTGCCAAGTCCGAACGCATCACATCTCACATCTAGCCCTTTCTTGTCGGCCCTAGCGGGTGGCTCCATCACTGTGACCCAACTTCCTCCGCTCATCGACACCCACGTTCATCTCAACTTTGAGAGCTTTCAGCCCGATTTGCTGGAGGTGGCTCAGGGCTGGCGGGCGGCAGGTGTGGTGCAGTTGGTTCACTCTTGCGTTGAGCCTGCCGAGTTTGACGCAATTCGGGCGATCGCCGATCAGTTTCCAGAGATTTCCTTCGCGGTCGGGTTGCACCCGCTGGATGCCGATCGGTGGACTGCGACGATGGCTGACGAAATTCTCACTCTGGCCCGCTCGGATCATCGAGTCGTAGCGATTGGCGAAATGGGGCTGGATTTTTACAAGGCGGATAATCGGGCGCTTCAGTTCGAGGTGTTCGAGGCTCAGATCCGGATTGCGCGAGCGTTGGATTTGCCGATCATCATCCACTGCCGGGATGCAGCGGCTGAAATGGCGGCGAGCCTGCGCCAGATCTGGGCGGTGGATGGGCCCGTTCACGGCGTGATGCACTGCTGGAGCGGCACCCCAGAGGAAACCGACTGGTTTCTAGAATTGGGGTTCTATATCAGCTTTAGCGGCATTGTCACCTTCAAGAACGCGAGCCAGGTACAGGCTTCGGCTCAGCGAGTTCCGGGCGATCGCCTCCTCGTCGAAACCGACTGTCCATTTCTGACCCCCGTTCCCAAGCGGGGCGAACGGCGCAATCAACCTGCCTATGTCCGCTATGTGGCGGAGCGTGTGGCAGAATTGCGGGGAGAATCCCTGGAGGCGATCGCTCACCAGACAACCCAGAATGCCCGTCGCCTGTTCCGGCTCGACGTTCCAGCCTCAGATCCCGTGTGGGCATCTCCGGATCGGCTGCCGTCCCTGTCTTCACCCTGAATGTCCTAGCGACAATTCTTAGCGTGTTGCAGATTCCATCCCGCTAGCAGCCCTAGCAAAAGTTTGTCAAGAGGGATTTGCGAAAAACTGGACACGGATTAGGCGACATGCGTCATAATCTTATAGGGGTTGCGTATAGCATCGCAGGGTTGCTGATGGTGTGCGGCTCCGCTGCTCCAGACTCAGCGCCGTTTCTTGGCTCCCTTGCCACTTTGCTGACAATCGGTTAGATTCAGATTTCTTATATAAATGCTTCTCTATTTTTCTTTCTGCCGATATGCCCTCTGGCGCAACTCTCTCATCCACGGGTTGCATTGCCCCTAGCGGCGACCCTCCCAACTTCGCTCACCTGCCCTTCCGCTAGCCCGCCCAGCTTAGCTCATTCAGCCGATTTGAGATTCAACTTGATACCGTTCAGCATTGTTCAGCCTGTTCAGCCTGAAGTTGTCCCTGTCAGGACATTGACCTTGCCCTACCTCGAGCTTTCCCCTGAGTTCGATTGGCTCACCGAGACAGTTTGGAGAGCCTTTGCGTCCACGCAAGCCCCTGTTTTCTGCTAGTTCAGAACTCAGGAGCTTGTGTGGCGATCGCCGTTTCACGTCATCTTAGCTCATCTCGGCATTGGGAATTCCCTATTCTCGCCTGTTCCTTGAGCTTGCAAACCCCTGACCGCGCTTTAGACCCTACTGCCTTGCTCTCTGGGATGCTCCCCAGAATTGACCTGTTCGAGGAGACGCATGACTACACAAGCCACTGCCAACTTTACGCTGCCCGATTTGGTCGAAATCCAGCGTGCAAGCTTCCGCTGGTTCTTGGAAGAAGGACTGATTGAAGAGCTAGACAGCTTTTCTCCTATCACGGATTACACGGGCAAGCTCGAACTTCATTTCTTGGGCAAAGACTATAAGCTGAAACGCCCCAAGTATGACGTAGACGAGGCTAAGCGGCGAGACAGCACCTACGCCGTTCAGATGTATGTGCCCACTCGTCTGATTAATAAAGAAACCGGCGAGATCAAAGAACAGGAAGTTTTTATTGGCGACCTGCCGCTGATGACCGATCGGGGTACGTTTATCATCAACGGGGCCGAGCGCGTTATCGTCAACCAGATCGTCCGCAGCCCCGGTGTTTACTACAAAGCAGAAACGGACAAGAACGGTCGCCGCACCTACAACGCCAGCCTGATCCCCAACCGGGGGGCCTGGCTAAAGTTCGAGACAGACAAAAATGACCTCGTGTGGGTTCGCATCGACAAAACCCGCAAGCTCTCTGCTCAAGTGCTGCTGAAGGCGCTGGGTTTGAGCGATGGCGAAATCTTTGACGCGCTGCGCCATCCCGAATATTTCCAAAAAACCATCGACAAGGAAGGGCAGTTCAGCGAAGAAGAAGCCCTGATGGAGCTATATCGCAAGCTGCGCCCTGGTGAACCACCCACGGTGTCCGGCGGTCAGCAATTGCTCGACTCCCGCTTCTTTGATCCCAAGCGGTATGACTTGGGCCGCGTCGGGCGCTACAAGCTCAACAAGAAACTGCGGCTCAGTGTGCCCGAAACCATGCGCGTGCTAACTCCGCAGGACATCCTGGCGGCTATCGACTACCTGATCAACCTGGAATTTGACATTGGCATGGTGGACGACATCGACCACCTGGGCAACCGCCGGGTTCGCTCGGTGGGCGAACTGCTGCAAAACCAGGTGCGGGTTGGTCTGAACCGTCTGGAGCGGATTATCCGGGAGCGGATGACCGTATCGGATGCCGACACACTAACCCCTGCTTCGCTGGTTAACCCCAAACCGCTGGTGGCCGCGATCAAGGAGTTCTTTGGCTCCTCGCAGCTTTCGCAGTTCATGGATCAGACCAATCCGCTGGCGGAGTTGACCCACAAGCGTCGCCTCAGCGCCCTGGGCCCTGGCGGTCTGACGCGAGAGCGGGCGGGCTTTGCGGTGCGTGATATCCACCCCTCTCACTACGGGCGCATCTGCCCCATCGAAACGCCAGAAGGCCCAAACGCAGGCTTGATTGGCTCTCTGGCAACCCACGCCCGCGTCAATCCCTACGGGTTTATCGAAACCCCTTTTTACGAAGTCAAAGAGGGTCGGGTGCTGAAGGATAAGCCGCCCGTCTATATGACGGCGGATGAGGAGGATGACCTGCGGGTGGCTCCCGGAGATGTGTCGGTTGATGAAGACGGCTACATCATGGGCGAGCAAGTGCCCGTCCGCTATCGCCGAGACTTTACGACCACCACGCCAGCCGAAGTGGACTATGTGGCGATTTCTCCGGTGCAGATTATCTCGGTGGCGACCTCTCTCATTCCGTTCCTGGAGCATGACGATGCGAACCGCGCCCTGATGGGATCAAACATGCAGCGTCAGGCAGTGCCACTGCTGCGTCCTGAGCGACCGCTGGTGGGAACGGGACTGGAAGCCCAGACTGCCCGCGACTCTGGCATGGTGATCGTCAACCAGTTTGATGGTGAGGTGTCCTATGTGGATGCAAACCGTATTCGGGTGCGCGGCGAAAACGGTAAGGAGAAGGAATACATCCTGCAAAAATATCAGCGCTCGAACCAGGATACCTGCTTGAACCAGCGCCCGATTGTAAATGTGGGCGATCGCGTCGTGGCGGGTCAGGTTTTGGCGGATGGCTCTGCGGCCGAAGGCGGTGAAATCGCACTTGGTCAGAACATCCTGGTGGCCTACATGCCCTGGGAAGGCTACAACTACGAAGATGCGATTCTGATCAGCGAACGCCTGGTCTACGACGACGTGTACACCTCAATCCACATTGAAAAATACGAGATTGAGGCTCGCCAAACGAAGCTAGGCCCCGAAGAAATCACTCGCGAAATTCCCAACGTGGGAGAAGACGCGCTGCGCCAGCTTGACGAAACGGGCATCATTCGGATTGGAGCCTGGGTAGAAGCAGGGGACATTCTGGTGGGCAAGGTGACCCCCAAGGGCGAATCGGATCAGCCGCCGGAAGAAAAGCTGCTGCGGGCCATCTTTGGCGAAAAGGCGCGGGATGTGCGAGACAACTCGCTGCGCGTGCCGAATGGCGAAAAGGGTCGCGTGGTGGATGTGCGGGTGTTTACCCGTGAGCAGGGCGACGAACTGCCTCCTGGGGCAAACATGGTGGTGCGCGTCTATGTGGCGCAAAAGCGCAAGATTCAAGTCGGCGACAAGATGGCGGGTCGCCACGGCAACAAGGGGATTATTTCCCGGATTTTGCCGCTGGAGGATATGCCCTACCTGCCCGACGGTCGTCCAGTTGACATTGTGCTGAACCCGCTGGGCGTGCCGTCTCGGATGAATGTGGGTCAGGTATTTGAGTGTCTGATGGGCTGGGCCGCAGAAAACCTGGGGGTGCGGTTCAAGATGACTCCGTTTGACGAAATGTACGGCCAGGAAGCCTCGCGGCTGACCACCCACGCCAAGCTGCAAGAGGCCGCAGAAAAGACCGGCCAGCCCTGGGTGTTTAATCCCGATAATCCGGGCAAGATCCAGGTCTACGACGGGCGCACGGGCGAACCCTTTGACCAGCCTGTGACCGTGGGCAAGGCTTATATGCTGAAGCTGGTTCACCTAGTGGACGACAAGATCCACGCCCGCTCGACGGGCCCGTACTCGCTGGTGACGCAGCAGCCTCTAGGCGGCAAGGCGCAGCAGGGGGGTCAGCGGTTTGGCGAGATGGAGGTGTGGGCGTTGGAGGCCTTTGGTTCTGCCTACATCCTACAAGAACTGCTGACGGTGAAATCCGACGACATGCAGGGACGAAACGAAGCGCTGAATGCCATCGTGAAGGGCAAGGCGATCCCCCGTCCGGGTACGCCGGAATCCTTTAAGGTGCTGATGCGCGAGTTGCAGTCGCTTTGTTTGGATATTGCGGCCCACAAGCTGCAAACCCAGGAAGACGGCACCAGCCGCGATGTGGAAATTGACCTGATGGCCGATGTCAGCAGTCGCCGTGCGCCGTCGCGCCCCACCTACGAGTCGATTTCGCGGGACGAGATGGACGACAGCGACGAGTAGCCGCCAAAGTCGCCACTGCGCGATCGCCCCACCCGAATCTGACAAGAACCGGGGGCTGGGCGATCGCCCTCCAGCGCTTTCACCTCGCGGCTTCATCCCCGGCAGGCTAGCCGATTTCCAATCTGCCTGCACCCTCAATACGCTTCAAGCTTTTACGCGCCTCATCGTTACAGAAGGAAGGACAACGGATGCCCAAAATCGAACAGCGGTTTGACTACGTGAAGATTGGGCTGGCCTCGCCAGAGCGGATTCGCCAGTGGGGAGAGCGCACCCTGCCAAACGGACAGGTCGTGGGCGAGGTCACCAAGCCGGAAACGATTAACTACCGCACCCTCAAGCCGGAAATGGACGGCTTGTTCTGCGAACGCATTTTTGGCCCGGCCAAGGATTGGGAGTGTCACTGCGGCAAATATAAACGGGTGCGCCACCGGGGCATCGTCTGCGAGCGCTGCGGCGTGGAGGTGACGGAATCTCGCGTCCGTCGCCACCGCATGGGCTACATCAAGCTAGCGGCTCCCGTGGCCCACGTTTGGTATCTCAAGGGCATTCCCAGCTATATGGCGATTTTGCTCGACATGCCGCTACGAGACGTAGAGCAGATTGTCTACTTCAACTCCTACGTGGTTCTCAGCCCCGGCAACGCCGAAAACCTCAGCTACAAGCAACTCCTGACCGAAGACCAGTGGATTGAGATCGAAGATCAGCTTTACAGCGAAGATTCTCAGCTCACTGGGGTTGAAGTGGGCATTGGTGCAGAAGCGCTGCAACGACTGCTAGAAGACCTGGATTTGGAGAAAGAAGCTGAGCAACTCCGGGAGGAAATTGCCACTGCTAAGGGGCAAAAACGCGCCAAGCTGATCAAGCGGCTACGGGTGATCGACAACTTCATCGCTACCCAGTCCAAGCCAGAGTGGATGGTGCTGGATGTGATTCCGGTGATTCCGCCAGATCTGCGCCCGATGGTGCAACTGGACGGCGGTCGCTTTGCCACCTCCGACCTGAATGATTTGTATCGCCGGGTGATCAACCGGAACAACCGTCTGGCTCGGCTCCAGGAAATTCTGGCTCCGGAGATCATCGTCCGTAACGAAAAGCGGATGCTGCAAGAAGCCGTAGACGCGCTGATCGACAATGGACGGCGCGGCCGCACGGTGGTCGGAGCCAACAACCGCCCGCTCAAGTCTCTGTCGGACATCATCGAAGGGAAACAGGGTCGCTTCCGCCAAAACCTGCTGGGTAAGCGGGTAGACTACTCCGGTCGTTCGGTTATTGTGGTCGGCCCCAAGCTCAAGATTCACCAGTGCGGTCTGCCAAAGGAAATGGCCATCGAGCTATTTCAGCCCTTTGTGATCCACCGCCTGATTCGTCAGGGCTTGGTGAACAATATCAAAGCGGCGAAGAAGCTGATTCAGCGCAACGATCCCCAGATTTGGGACGTGCTGGAAGAGGTCATCGACGGCCACCCCGTGCTGCTAAACCGTGCCCCAACGCTGCACCGTCTGGGGATTCAGGCCTTTGAACCCATTCTGGTAGACGGTCGAGCAATTCAGCTTCACCCGCTGGTGTGTCCGGCCTTTAACGCAGACTTCGACGGCGACCAGATGGCGGTTCACGTCCCCCTCTCGCTAGAAGCCCAGGCCGAAGCGCGTCTGCTGATGCTGGCCTCGAACAATATCCTCTCCCCAGCCACGGGTCGCCCGATCGTCACCCCCAGCCAGGACATGGTGTTGGGCTGCTACTATCTGACCGCAGAAAACCCCAATGCTACTAAGGGCAAGGATCGCTACTTCTCTAGCCTGGAAGACGTGATCGTTGCCTATGAGCAGCAGCAGGTTGATTTGCACGCCTACGTTTGGGTGCGGTTTGACGGCGATGTGGAGTCGCCAGAGCCGGACAACGAGCCGATTGAGGAACAGCGCTCCGAAGACGGCATTGTCACGAAGCTCTATAAGTATCGCCGCGTCCGGGAAGATGCCGAGGGCAACCGGGTGTCTCAATATATTCGCACGACCCCGGGCCGCATTATCTACCACAAGACGATCCAGGAAGCGCTCGTCAGCTAGGGCCGTTGACGGCGATCGCCCTCCAATCCCTCTCGCAACTTTACTCGCAACTTGAGATGAGCGGCAGATTAGCAGCGTCAAGGTTGGGGTTGGGCGGTGAAGGGCGATCGTCCTACAGGGCTTCTTGATCCATTCGTTTCCGGTTTCGCGGGCTGCACCTCGGTGTAGCTGCCAGACAGCCACCCAGTATTGCTAACCTTTTTGAGTTCTGAAGGGCGGGACATCATCTATGACAGAGCAAAGTTCGATTCAAAGATCCGAAAAGCCCGTCGTGTTTCGCAATCGCGTGATCGATAAAAAGCAGTTGCGGCGACTGATTGCCTGGGCCTTCACCCACTACGGGACTGCCCGCACAGCACAGGTAGCCGACGAGCTAAAGGATTTGGGCTTCAAGTTTGCTACGCGGGCGGGGGTGTCGATTAGTGTAGACGACTTGCAGGTTCCGCCCAGCAAGCGCAAACTGCTCGACGAAGCCGAGGACGAAATCCGCAAAACCGAGGAGCGCTATACTCGCGGCGACATTACTGAAGTAGAGCGCTTCCAGAAGGTAATCGACACCTGGAACAGCACCAACGAAGACCTAACCAGCGCGGTGGTTCGCAACTTCCGCGAGAGCAACCCGCTCAACTCGGTCTACATGATGGCGTTTTCTGGCGCACGGGGAAACATCTCTCAGGTGCGTCAGTTGGTGGGGATGCGCGGCCTGATGGCCAATCCGCAGGGGGAAATTATTGACCTGCCTATTAAGACCAACTTCCGCGAAGGGCTGACGGTGACGGAGTACATCATTTCCTCCTACGGGGCGCGGAAAGGACTGGTGGACACGGCGCTGCGGACGGCAGACTCCGGGTATCTCACCCGTCGTCTGGTGGACGTATCGCAGGACGTGATTATTCGGGAGCTAGACTGCAACACGGAGCGCGGCATTCCCATCCGCAGCATGACAGACGGGGAGCGGGTGCTGATTCCTCTGAAGGATCGGCTGCTGGGTCGCGTGCCTGCGGAGGATGTGATTCATCCCGAAACGGGTGAAGTCATTGTTCCTCGCAACGAGCCAATTTCCGACGATATGGCGGAGGAAATTGGTCGGGCTAAGGTAGAACAGGTGGTCGTGCGATCGCCCCTGACCTGCCAAGCCTCCCGTTCCGTTTGCCAGCGCTGCTATGGCTGGAGCTTGGCCCACGCTTACCTGGTGGATATGGGCGAAGCCGTGGGCATCATTGCGGCGCAGTCGATTGGCGAACCGGGGACGCAGTTGACCATGCGGACGTTCCACACGGGCGGCACGGTCACAGGCGAACAGGCTCCGACCATCCGCGCCAGCTTCAACGGCACAGTTCACCTGAAGCTAAAGCGTAAGGACGAAGTGCTGCGCTCTCGCCCCTTCCGCACCCGCCACGGCGAAGACGCGCTGATTATCGAGTCGCCCTCGGTGGAAGTGATCGTGGAACAAGGCAGCCGCAAGGAGTCCCACACGATTACTCAGGGTTCCATCCTGTTTGCCCAGGAAGGCGAGTCGGTCGTGGCCGATCAAATCCTGGCAGAACTGCCCGCGACGGGGCGCGTCCGCAAGGTAACGGAAAAAGCCAGTAAGGACGTGGCGTCTGACCTGGCTGGCGAGGTGAAATTTGC
Organism: Thermoleptolyngbya oregonensis NK1-22; assembly: GCF_032705245.1. Classification (GTDB taxonomy): domain Bacteria; phylum Cyanobacteriota; class Cyanobacteriia; order Elainellales; family Elainellaceae; genus Thermoleptolyngbya; species Thermoleptolyngbya sichuanensis. The sequence continues at coordinate 2,034,376 of NZ_CP053540.1, read as the reverse complement.
CGACCTCGTGCCCGAAGAGAAGCGCGATCGCCAGGGCAACATCACTCGCATTGCCCAGCGGGGCGGTTTGCTGTGGGTGCTGTCGGGCGAGGTGTATAACCTGCCGCCGGGCGCAGAACCTGTTGTAAAGAATGGCGATCGCGTCGAAGCCAACAGCATCCTCGCCAAAACCAAGCTCGTCACCGAAAATGGTGGTACAGTGCGCCTGCCCCAGGATGGCGAAGGCAAGGCGGGGCGCGAAGTCGAAATCATCACCGCGTCGGTGCTGCTGGATCAGGCCCGCGTCATCGCCGAAAGCCAGCAAGGCCGCGAACACTACATCATCGAAACCCAGCACAACCAGCGATTCTCCCTGATTGCCACACCCGGCACAAAGGTAGTGAACAAGCAGGTCGTGGCGGAACTGATTGACGACCGCTACCGCACCCAGACGGGCGGCATCATCAAGTTCTCTGGCATCGAGCTAGAGAAGCGCGGCAAAGCCAAACAGGGCTATGAAGTCGTCAAGGGCGGCACGATTCTCTGGATTCCTGAAGAATCCCACGAGGTGAACAAAGACATTTCGCTGCTGCTGGTCGAAGACGGGCAGTTTGTGGAAGCGGGCACCGAAGTGGTCAAAGACATCTTCTGCCAAAGCAGCGGCGTAGTGGAAGTGACCCAAAAGAACGACATTCTGCGGGAAATCGTGATCAAACCCGGCGAACTGCACATGGTTGACAACCCGGAAGCCGTCATGAGTCGCAACGGCACGATCGCCAACCCCGGCGAAGAACTGCTGCCCGGTCTTGAGCTGACAGATCTGCGCTATGTCGAATATGTCGATTCGCCCGAAGGCCCAGCACTGCTGCTGCGTCCGGTGACAGAGTTTGCTGTGCCCGACGAACCTTCGGTGCCCAGCCAGTCTTCGACCAGCGAGGAGTCGGGTCGCGCGATCCAACTCCGGGCAGTGCAGCGGACGATGTATAAGGACGGGGAGCGCGTCAAGTCGGTCGAAGGGCTGGAACTGCTGCGGACTCAGCTAGTGCTGGAGATTGATCAAGATGCACAACTGGCCGCGGATATCGAGCTAGTGCCTGATGACTCTGATCCGGAACTGCTGCGCCTCCAGTTGGTGATTCTGGAATCGCTGGTGATTCGTCGCGACGTGCCCGCCGACCAGACCCAGGGCAGCACGCTAACCACGCTGCTGGTGAAAGACGGGGATCAAATCTCGCCAGGAGACGAAGTGGCCCGCACCGAGATCCTGTGTAAGGAAGGGGGCGAGGTGCGCGGCGTGGGCAGCAACGAATCAGCCCGCCGGATTCTGGTCGTTCGCGAGTCGGACAAGCTGACTGTCGAGACGGAGGGCAAGTCCCCCACTGTGAAAGCGGGCGACCTGCTGGTGGCTGGAGCGGCGATCGCCGATGGGGTCACCGTTGAAGAATCGGGACAAGTCCTCTCGGTTAGCGATTCCCAGGTGCAACTGCGACTGGCACGCCCCTATCGCGTGTCAGCGGGTGCCGTGCTGCACATCGACGACGGTGATTTGGTGCAACGGGGCGACAACCTTGTGCTGCTGGTGTTTGAACGCGCCAAGACCGGAGACATCATCCAGGGTCTACCCCGGATTGAGGAACTGCTGGAAGCCCGCAAGCCCAAAGAAGCCTGCGTCTTGGCACGGCGACCGGGCACAGCGCAGGTAGTCTACAGCGACGACGACACAGTGCAGGTGAAGGTCGTCGAAGCGGACGGCGTGATCACCGAGTATCCCATCGGGCCGGGTCAGAACATGCTGATCATCGACGGGCAGGAAGTGGGTGCCGCTGAACCGCTGACGGACGGCCCTGCTAACCCCCACGAAATTCTGGAGATCTTCTTTGATCTACATCGGGAAACGCTGGGCGTTCACGAAGCCTCGCTGATCAGCCTGGAGAAGGTGCAAACCTTCCTGGTAAACGAAGTGCAGTCGGTGTATCAGTCGCAGGGGATCGAAATTTCGGATAAGCACATCGAGGTAATTGTGCGCCAGATGACCTCCAAGGCGCGGGTCGATGACGGGGGCGACACCACCATGCTTCCGGGTGAACTGGTGGAACTGCACCAGATTCAGCAGGTGAACGAGGCGATGTCGATTACGGGCGGTGCGCCAGCGGAATATACCCCGGTGCTGCTGGGGATCACCAAGGCCTCGCTGAACACCGACAGCTTTATCTCGGCCGCCAGCTTCCAGGAAACGACTCGTGTGCTGACTGAAGCAGCGATCGAAGGCAAGTCGGACTGGCTGCGGGGTCTGAAGGAAAACGTGATCATTGGTCGTCTGATTCCAGCGGGCACGGGCTTCAATGCCTACGAAGAGTCCACTAGCGTTGACCTCGACGCGCTGGACGACATGGGACTGAGTGATGTGGTGCTGGATGACCTGACCGCCCGCAGCTATGACCTAGACAGCGGCTTTGACGTGTTTCCGCCGCCGGAAGGCCTGGGAATGCGAGAAGGGACTGAGTTTCCGCGCCCGTCGCACGGCTTTGGTGACGATGCCTTCTCTGGTGTCCTTGAGGACGATGAGCTGGCCGACGAGTACGCCGACGACGATGATGATGACGACGACGAGGACGAAGACTAGGGCATAGGAGAAGCATAGAGTGCCTGCAAAGTGCTTCTCCTAGCTCAAATGCCAAGTCCAAGCGCCCAGTTCAAATACCAAATTCAACAAATTCAAACAAAAAGGGGGAGATGGATTGCCTTCATCTCCCCCTTTTTGCTAAATCTCTTTGCTAAATCCGTAGATGGCTTAAAACCAACCGCCTGCCTCAATTCACCCGCCTCAATTGTTGTAGTTTTCGTCTACAAAGCCGGGGTTGCTGCGGGCGGGAATTTTCCAGTCTGCGTTTTCGCCGCCAATAATAACCCGCTCGATCGTCACATAGTCCTTGCTGAACTGCTTCAGACTGTTGATTAATACGTCCAGCGCCAGGGCATCGCTCGTCCCCATATCGATCCAGCAGCGGGCCCAGTTGCCTTCATACTCCACCTCGCCCATGTTGTGCATGAGCGACATGAGGCTTTCATCGGCCTGGTCATTGTCGTAGTCCAGATAGCTGATATCCAGCCCAGTATCCTGAACCTGCAAGTTTTCGGCATTGAACCCGCCCAGCTTGCCCAGGAAAAACCAGGAGTTAAAGATCTCATCGATGTATTGCTGCTCCATTGCAGAAGGCGGCAGCGTGAATTCTAGCCAAATCCACAGGTTGAAAAAGTCGCATTCTCGAAATTCGACGCGCATGGGGACTAGGTGGAGTATTAGAGATTGGAGTATCAGAGAAATGAGGTGAGGAGAAAGGTGCATCTCACGCCTCATTCAGCATACGACTTTCAGGACTTACGCAGTTGGACAATTTCTCATCTGCAAAGAGTTTGGGTTTTTCAAGCCTTGCACCCGATCGCCCTTTCGATGTGGCTCAAACCGTGCGCCTCTAGTTTTTGGGCGAGGCCGTCGAGGATGCGGCGCACCATCCACGGTCCTTCATAAAACCAGCCCGTGTAGACCTGTACCAGGCTTGCGCCAGCGGTAATTTTTTCCCAGGCATCCTCAGCGGTGAAAATGCCGCCAACCCCAATGATGGGTAGAGTCCCGCTGGTCTTCTGATAAATCAGCCGGATGATTTCGGTGGAGCGCTGGCGGAGGGGTGCGCCGCTGATGCCGCCAGCCTCTTCTGTGAGCAGTTTCCCCGTTGCAGCGAGGCGCTGGGTGTGGAGGCGATCGCGCTGAACGGTTGTATTGGTCGCGATGATCCCCGCCAGGTGATGGGTTTGGCAGAGGGCAAGAATATCGGCGATCGCCCCCTCGTTGAGATCCGGCGCAATCTTCACCAGCAGCGGTTTTTGCCCTGCATTTTCTTGCTGCAATAGCCCCAAAATGCGGTCAAGCTGGTCGGCATCCTGGAGCGATCGCAATCCAGGCGTATTGGGCGAGGACACATTCACCACAAAGTAATTGCCGCAATTCTGAAGCAGCCGGAAACTGCCGAGATAATCCTCCGCCGCAGACTCCAGCGGGGTCACTTTGGACTTGCCCAGATTAATCCCCAAGGGGAATCGCAACGCAGAGGGGTCAGCATCTTGAAGGGGCATGGCAGACGCACTCAGGCGGGCAGCCATCGCAGCGGCTCCTTCATTGTTAAACCCCATACGGTTGAGCGCCGCCAAATCTTGAGGCAGTCGGAACAGGCGGGGGCGGGGATTTCCGGGCTGGGCCTGGAGCGTGACAGTGCCGAGTTCCGCAAAGCCAAAGCCAAAATCCTGCCACAGGTGGGCGACCCGTCCGTCCTTATCGAATCCAGCCGCCAGCCCCACCGGATTCTGAAAACTCAGGCCCCAGAGCGTTTGGCTGAGGGCAGGATGGGCGCTGCAAAAGGCCCGCCGACCCTGCTGCCGCACCCAGGAGGCCAACGGCGGATTGCGGGTTGCGTCTGCCTCGGCAAGCCCGCTAAGTGTGTCGATGAGCCGACGGTGTAGCCATTCTGGGTCAGCCCGCAGCCCGCTAAACAGCAGCGGACGTAGCCCCTGTTTATAAAGATCCACTTTATAAAGCTCCACAGATGTTTCTTTGGTGCTGAATCGTTAGGCTTCCCTGCAAGAGCATTGTGCCGAATCACAAATTGTGATTAAGCCACTTGTGATTAAGCTACAAAGCAAGAATTAACGCAGAAAATCTCGCTAGAAAATCTCACTGTATCAAGGTATCAAGCGACGATTCAACAATCAATCTTGAGGCTTGGCAAGACTCTTGCAAGACCATTAGCGCCCCCCAAACTGAGTGAGGATGAGTCCATAGGCATGGCTCACAAGCTGCACGTTCGGGCCGTGCATCTGCCAAACCAGCAGTTCCTCTCGGTTAGAACGCTGACCGTGAACCCATAAATGAACGCGGATAAACTCATTCGCCTGATGATCGGATGGAAGCCATTCCCAGCCGAGGATCTCGAACGCACTTGTTCTACCAGAGTTGCGCTGAATCGCGTCACAGTACATTAAGAAATGAGGTAGTGAATTGGCTTTTTGAAACGTTTCACTAGACTGTTCATAAACAGAAAGACAGTCTGCATGGTTGACCTGAGCATGAAATTTTTGAATCGCTGCTGTAATTTTATCTTGCTTTATTTTTAGATTTGTAATGTCCAGGAATTGATACTTAGCAGTAATTTCTGGTTTACAGCTAAAGGAGCCATTCGTAATATTAAATGAGCAGTTTTTTATCCCCAACGAGGCTTCTCCGCGAAAGACCGCAAATAGCCCGGAAATAATCGAAGGCACGACAAACAAGATGAAAAAAAGGGTTCCCAAGCAGCCCAAGCAGCTTGTTGTTCCAGAGGATTGAGCCATAGAACCTTGCGGGCGATCGCCAAACTCTACCAGCCAGGACCTATTGCCAAACCCTGAGGAACCTATACGGCCTGCTCCCTTTTATTTCTAGTAAAGTTTATTTCTAGTAAAGCCTCATGCCCTGAGAGGATGTTTGAAAAGTCCTACTGTTTGTAGCAAAGCGTGCAAGATCCCCCTAAATCCCCATTAAACCCCTAAATCCCCCTTAAAAAGGGGGGCTTTAAGGTGGTTTCTCCCCTTTTTAAGGGGGGCTAGGGGGGATCTCTGAGTGCTTAACATTACAGGCGATACCTTTTCAAACACCCTCTGAGACGGCAGAGGGTTATTCCAAGACGGTTATTGCAATATGTAGCATTCTGTCAGCAGGGTTCCCAAGATGCCCTAAGCTAGTTAAGGTTTTTACTACTCAAACTACCGTCGTGTCTGAACTGCTCTACACGGGTTTACGCGAAGGGATACAGGGAGCGTTGTGGCTGGTGCATTTGGTGCTGGTTCCAGTTTGTTTTGTGGTGGCTTGGAGCATGGTGGGGCTGGTTGCCTGGAACCTGATTTCGGCAGGGCGAGACGGGCTGGCCCAGGCGCAACAAATGCACAAGATTCCCTGTTCTGAATGTCGATTTTTTACGGGCGATTATCACTTGAAATGCACGGTACATCCGGAGCGAGCGCTGTCGGAAGAGGCGATGAATTGTGCAGACTACGAGCCACAAAGGTGGGGATAATTTTAGAGTAGGGGTAATTCTAGAACGGTACTGTTTTAGAACGGTACTGGAGCTTTGAGCGTTAGCGTTTCATGCGTTTGCGGATGCTTGACCGTTATCTGGTGAGCGTGCAGATGGAGACGGGGCGCGTGTGCTGGACAACCGTAGAGGCGATCGCCCAAAATCGGCGTTCCCAAACCCGCCGCGTCTGCCGCATGAACCCGGAGCTGATGCGTGCGCCCGGTCACAGGCAATAGCTCTACCCGACTGCGCCATGCCCCATCGAATTCACAGCGTTCCTGTCTGAGCAGGCGCACCTGGGTCTGGCTGGGCTTGCCCCGCTGCCAATCGACCTGCTGCCGGGGACGCTCGGCCGGGTCGCCCCACAGCGGCAGACAAATTTCATCAGGAACGGACGCTAGACGGCCAGATAGCAGCGCTTCGTAGACCTTTTGCACCTGACGCTGCTGAAACTGCTGATGGAGCGCCCGGTGAGTTTCTGCGTCTTTTGCCAGCAGCAGCACGCCAGAGGTATCTTGATCGAGCCGATGCGCGGGATAGAGCCGTGAGTGGGTTGAGAGTCGGGCGATCGCGCTATCTTGTCCATAGCGACCGGGCACCGACAGCAGTCCGCTGGGCTTATTGACAGCCAACAGCCACGGGTCTTCGTATAGAATCCCTAGCGGTTCCGGCGCAGCGGTCTTCAATACCTGAGCCGACAAGCCCGACAGCAAGAACCCCATCAGCGGCTGACAGCGCTCTGCACAGGCTTCATAAAACTGTCCTTGCACCCGATGCTCTCGCGCAGGCGACGGCCCCCACCAAAACTCCGCCAGGGCGATCGGCGTTAGTCCGTGGGTTGCTGCATAATGCAGAAGCTTTGGGGCGCAGCAGTCGCCCGTCCCGGTGGGCAAAAAACCAGACGGCATCAGCGCTTGCAGGGGTCGAGAGTCGCCTGCAAAGTTGGTGAGATGATGAGCGGTGTAAAATTCTGCCTGGAGTTGTCGAGATAGACTTTTGCGCTGCTGTTTCAGTTCTGCAATCCGTGCGTTTGCCTGGTCAATTTTTTGCTGTAGTGGATGCAGGACAGCGTTCCACTTTGCTTTCAAGTTTCGGCGCTCGATACCATCCTGCTGGCTTTGATGATTAAGCGCCTGGAGTGCGATCGCCACTGTGTCGTCTTCAGGGCGCTGGCGTAACTGCTTCCGAGTGCGATCGCGGGCTTGCTTCCGATTCTGGTGCAAATCCGAGAGCTGCTTTAGTTCATGGTCAAACTTGAGTTTTTCAGCATGATAAACCTGACGAACCGGCAGGGTTTCTAGCTGGATCAACTCTTGCTTGATTGCTTGCAGCGCATTCAGCGTTTCCAGTTCCAATGCAGCAATGCGATCGCGCCCTGGAATTGGCGGAACCCATCCTTCTTGTGTGCTGCTGCCATTGAGCAATCCAGAAAACGCTTTGAGAAAATACAGTTCATCAGCCTGCGCTTTGACGAGCAAAACGCCGTACATCTTGCCTTCACGGTTGCAGTCCTCACAGGCTGCAAGTTCCTGCATAAGAGCGTGGGCGATCGCCTCTGCAAGGCGGGTTCGGGGCAGACACAGCCACCTGCCCGAACGCGGACACGCTCCACCATACCAGCCTGTCACAGTTGCATCTGCGAGAGACGCTTTAGCGCAGGATGGTAGCGGATGGAGCGTGCGGGCGATCGCTTCAGAATACAGGCTCAGCAAGGCTCACAAGCTATACACTGGCGGTCGTCGGCGGGTAGCAGACCTTGGTGCCGCCCAGTCCGCAATAACCCCCCGGATTTTTGGCAAGATACTGCTGATGATAGTCCTCCGCGTAATAGAACTCTGGCGCATCCAGAATTTCAGTGGTGATGCTGCCATAGCCTTCTGATTTGAGAGCAGCCTGATAGCGCTGGAGAGAGGCTTCGGCGGCTTGCCGCTGGGCTTCAGAATAAACGTAAATTCCAGAGCGATACTGCGTACCTATGTCATTCCCTTGGCGCATTCCTTGGGTGGGGTCGTGGCTTTCCCAAAACACCTTGAGCAGGTCTTCGTAGGAGATCACCGACGGGTCGTATACCACGCGCACAACTTCGTTATGCCCTGTCAGACCGCTGCACACTTCCTGATAAGTGGGGTTGGGCGTGATGCCCGCTGCGTAGCCTACAGACGTGCTGTACACGCCCTCCTGTTGCCAAAACTTTCGCTCTGCGCCCCAAAAACAGCCCAGCCCAAACAGCGCTAGCTCCATCCCGTCGGGGAATGGGGGCTGAAGCGGGTTGCCGTTGACGAAGTGGCGATTTTGAATCTGCATTGGCTGCGATCGCCCCGGCAAAGCCTCTTCAGGAGTCGGCAGCGCCAGCTTTTTACCAAACCCAAATAGCACCATAAGTCGTGTACCTGCGTTTTGTGTTTTAGATATCGAATGGGATAGCAGTGTGTCAAACAGCCAGTATGAGTTCTCTGCAAACCATAGGCGAGTGAGATTTGCAGGAAAGGTGAATAGTAGAAGAAATCACACTAACAAGAGCGTACTTTTACGATTCTTTACTCTTCTTCATCATATCGCTCATACTTCCTCATTGTGAGCCTCATTTCTAGCTCATCAACCTACAACCCCATAGACATACTCTTGATAAGGAATATCTCACAATTCTAGAAGCGCCACAAAGCAAACAGGATGGAAAACCCTGAGAAATTTGTGGGAGTTACGTGAGAAGCAAGTTCTTACAGAAGCAAGTTCTTACAACAGAAAAGGCGCAGCTACAGCGAGACTACCGGGTTCTGGCATGGCTTTGAGCGAGTTGATCCGGAGTGAAGCGCTCCACAATGCTGAGGGGTAGCTGGTCATCCTGGAGTTGCTCGATGTAGCGAGCGCTGAGAAACGGGAGATAGGTATCGTCCTGATTCAGATAGGTTTGGAAAAAGGCGAGGCTGACGGTGCGGAGATAGTAATGGGCGATCGCCGGATCGGGGCCCACGACTTCCGGCGGCAGGTTAACCGCCACATTGTCTTCTGCGGGTACATCGATCGCGGAAAAGTGGGTCGCGTTTTGCAGCAGCAGCAGATAGCGATGGGGTGTCGTCAGCCAGGTAAAGGGCGTAATTTGCTCCGGCAGCGCAGGGGTGACCGTATCGGCTCCGCTGGCAACGATCAGCGTGGGCACATCTAGCGCCGCATAGCCTTCTTCCCCAAACAAGCTGCTGCCCAGGGTGTTGATGGCGATAATGGCTTTTACCCTGGGGTCGCGCAGGTTGTTGGAATCCAGCACCCAGTTTTGCAGGCGACATTGAAGCAGCAGCGACAGGTTCAGGGTTTCATCAAGCCTGCATTCCCGATTTAGCCGACTAAGATCAATCGGGGTGCCCGCAATGGCAAAGGCTGTGTAGCCACCGAGCGACTGTCCAACCACGCCTACTTGCTCGGTATCGATCAAGTTCTTGAACCGGGGGTCACGCTCTAGCGTGTTGAGTAGACAGGTAATGTCCTGGGGGCGCTGGACAAATTCGGCGGGTTCGGTTTCGTTGCGAACAATCCCGTCGATCAGGTCTTCTAGGCGTTTGGTGTTGCTGCCGGGGTGTTCTGGCACCGCAACCGCAAAGCCATAGGACGCAAGATGTTGGGCAATGTAGCTGAAGGTGAGACGATTGGAGCCTAGCCCGTGGGAGATGACCACCAGCGGCATGGCAGTGGGCGGCTGATTTTGACGATCTGCGACAGGCAAGTATAGATCGACCTCCAGCGGGCGATTGCCAAAGCGTCGTCCTGTATAAACCAGGCTATGATCCGCAGGGGAATACAGACTAGCGGGGGTACTCAAACAGCCGCGAAACTGTTCCTGCGTGAGGGTCTGAAGCGAAACCGTGTAGCGGCCGGGACGCACCGGATTGATCTGGGACGTGGAAACCACTGGCTCTAGGCGGGCATTGTCTTCGGAAATCAGGGCGATCGCATCGATGGCCTGCTTGGTCTGGTTCACCAGCCGCTCGATGGACGAAATAATAGAAAACGCGCGGGTCAGGTCAATCCGCATCGTGTCTACTGGAAAATGCTCCAGCACGTTGAGCGGCGTGAGGCCATTTTCTCCATCGGCCGCCGCCAGCACCAGAGCCGACCGCAGTGCCCGCTTGCCCGACAGGTTCGATCCGGTGCGAACGACTTCGCCCAGCCGTTGTAGCAACAGTTCGCCCTGGTCGGAATAGAGAAACTGGGACACGGCCCAGGGGGTCAGGTTTAGCTCCAGCCGGGTTTTGAGGAGTTGTTCGAGCTGTTGGAGTTGTTCTTCTGTGGCATAGTGTCGGGCATAAACCCGCAGATTTTCGGTATAGCGCCCTTCTTCGGCATAAATCCGCAGGGCGCGGACAGAAATTGAGCGCTCAAACGGCCCCAGCGACACCAGCACCCGCTCGGCTGCGCGGAGGGGCGGGGCGACGAGCGCTAGGGGCAGGGCAAAGGCAGATGCAAGCAGGGCCCGCCGCCAGCGTTTATTGCTGCAAATGCGATGTTTGGGGTGGCATTGTGGCGATCGCCCGACCCTCAGCCCGCTTGCGCCTGTCTGATCCTGAGCTAGCAGATGTGCTGGCAAAAATTGTGGCGATCGCCCGACCCTCAGCCCGCTTGCGCCGCTATTGCCAACCTGCTGGCCAGCCACGCCCACAATCCATCGGCGCAGGCAGCGTCGAACGGACAGGGCAGACGAAAACAAACCAGGAGGCACAGGCATCGGTCAGGAGTTGGCGTAGGTCGGCTTTGGAAAAACGCTCAGGGCGAAGCTACCTCCGAATTTGACAGTAATTTGAGGAGATCCGCCTCTGACAATTGGGTGATTTTTAGGGCGATCGCCTTTTCCAATTTTGACCCCGCGTCTTCACCCACGACCACGAAATCAGTCTTCTTGCTAACGGAACTCGTCACCTTGCCGCCTGCTGCTTTAATTCGTTCAGCGGCTTCATCCCGTTTCAGCGTGGGCAGGGTTCCCGTCAGCACAAAGGTTTTGCCTGCTAGCGTTTGGGGTTTGTCAGATGCAGGTTTCGCCTCGCCCGCCAGAGTCAGCCCTGCCGCCCGCAGCCGCTCCACGAGCGCTTGGTTGGCGGGCACACGGAACCACTGATAGACCGACCGAGCGATTTCCGGGCCAATGCCGTAGACAGCGGCAATGTCCGATTCTTCAGCGGCGGCCAGGGCTTCGACGGTTGGAAAGGCTTCGGCCAGCGTTTGCGCGTTGACTGCGCCGACGTGCCGAATACCCAACCCAAATAGGACGCGCCACCAGGGTTGGGTTTTGGATTGGGCGATCGCCCTAACTAGATTTTCAGCGGATTTTTTGCCCATCCGGTCAATGCCGATCAGTTGCTCCGCCGTCAGGTCATACAGGTCGGCAACGCTGTTCAACAAGCCGCGATCGCCCAACTGCTGCACCCACTTCTCGCCCAGCCCGTTGATATCAAGCGCCTGCCGCGAGGCCCAATGCACCAGGGAACCGCGCACGATCGCCGGACAGGATGAATTCACGCAGCGGGTGACGGCCTCCTCTTCCGGGCGCACCAGGGGCTGACCGCACACCGGGCAATGGGTCGGCAGTTGAAACGGTTCCGCCCCGGCGGGTCGCAATTCCGGCAGCACGCGCACCACTTCGGGAATGATTTCGCCCGCCTTTCGCACAATCACCGTATCGCCCACGCGCACATCCAGCGCCGCGATGAAGTCGGCATTATGCAGCGTCGCCCGCGAAACAGTCGTGCCTGCAAGCTGCACTGGGGCCAATTCTGCAACAGGCGTGACCGCGCCCGTCCGCCCCACCTGCACGGAGATACCCTGCACGACGGTCGGCGCTTCTTCGGCGGGATACTTGAGGGCGATCGCCCAGCGCGGAAACTTTTGGGTAAAGCCCAGCCGTTCCTGCAACGCCAGCCCGTTCAGCTTGATCACCAGCCCGTCGGTGAGGTAGGGCAGGTCAAACCGGGCCCGCTCCCAGTGGTCGGCAAACTGGCGCACCTCCTCCAAGGATTCGCACAGCTTGCGGTTCGGATTCACCCGAAAGCCGAGCGTTTGCAGCAAATCCAGCGCTTCCCACTGAGACGCAGGCTTAGGGAAATTCCCATCTCCTGCAAGATGCAGCGTGTAGGCAAAAAAGTCGAGCCGCCGCCGCGCCACAATTCGCGAATCCAACTGGCGCAGGGTTCCCGCCGCCGCGTTGCGCGGATTGGCAAACAGCGCCTCGCCCGCCTCTTCTCGCTCTTGATTAATCTGCTGAAACACGTCCAGCGGCAAAAACGCCTCGCCCCGCACCTCCACCACGGGCGGCAGGTGTTCGCCCTTCAGCCGCAGCGGAATCGAGCGAATCGTCCGCACGTTGGGCGTAATGTCTTCCCCCGTCACGCCATCGCCCCGCGTCGCCCCGCGCACCAGCAGCCCGTTTTCGTAGGTCAGCGCCAGGGCAGAGCCGTCAATTTTTAGCTCGCAAACATAGGCCGAGTCGGGCAGCGCGGGCTGAGCCTCGGCAACGGTCGCATAATAGCGTCGCCAGCGCGTGTCCCAGGTGGCAACTTCTGCCAGGTTGAAGGCGTTTTCCAGGCTGTAGAGCGGAATATTGTGGCGGACGGAGGTGAATTGGGACGAGGGGCGATCGCCCACGCGCTGGGTGGGACTGTCGGGCGAAATCAGCGTCGGGTCTGCGGCTTCGAGTTCCTGAAGCTCTCGATAAAGCTGGTCATATACCGCATCGGGCAGCGTTGGCGCATCCAGCACGTAATATTCATAGCTGGCCTGGTTCAGCAGGTTCCGCAGTTCGGCGGCCCGCTGCGCTGGCGTTGGGGCTTGGGGAGAAGCAGTTGCAGAATTGGGAGGTTTGGCTGCCACGGTCAGTCTGGGTTAAAAGCGCAGGTTAATGATTCGCTTCTCGATTAGCGATTAGCTTGGTGCAAAGTCATCTGGTAGTTCATCGATCCTTTCAATACCCAATTCTCTACAAAGTGCTTTTAACTGAAGCAGACTCAATTTTGCCTCAGTTTTGCCAGCAATCCAGCGTTGATAAGTGGATCGCGGAATTCCACACCGAATCGCCAACTCATCCTGAGTGAGCTGGGTGCGTTCTAATCGCAAGGCCTCGATTGCCGAAGGGCGATTCTGGAATTGGGCAGCGCTGGCGTTAGTGTCTTCGGGCATTGAGAACAAGGTTTATCCCAACATGAAGCCTCAGGTTGACATATTCAATTTGAAGCTTCAAAATGAGACATAACATTTCTAGGGAAGCTCAACGCCTTGCGGTGAGGGCTTGCCCTGGCTTTAGTGTCTCATTTCTCCCAACAAAAATACTATGAGCTATTACGACCAGCTTCATCCGTGGGTGGTCTATCGTCTGCTGCCCAATTGTCAAACGATTGCCGTGGCTCGGTTTCGGCGGCGCAACGATGCAGAGATGTATCTGATTGCGGTGCGGCAGTTGGTGCGGAATGCGGGGTGGGCAATTGCCTTTGATCCACCAACCATGCCAACGGCAAGGGCAGAGCGGCGATCGCCCAATTTTTTGGACGCTTCTGCCAAGGGGAAAGAGCGCCAGCGCAATTGAATCCTCCATATACGTTTATGAACGATCGCGCCTACACAGTCTGTTTCTGATTTATCCTTTAGCCTTTGATCCGTAGATTTTGATCTGTTTTGATCTGTTGAGTTGTTTCCGCATCAAGCAGGGGTTAAGCATGGCTGAGTGGCAGGAAATTTCGGGTGGCGTAACTGCGCCGAAGGGCTATCGGGCAGCGGGCATTGCCGCAGGGCTGAAGCCGTCAGGTGCGCCGGATCTAGCGCTGATTTATTCGGAAGTGGAGGCGATCGCCGCTGGAGTCTTTACTACCAGCCAGGTGAAGGCAGCCTGCGTAGACTATTGCCGTCAGCGGCTAGAGGCAAAGGCGACGGCGCGGGCTATTCTGTGCAATGCGGGTCAGGCGAATGCAGCCACGGGTTCTCAGGGCTGGGAGGATGCCCTAGAAAGTGCCCAGCTTTTGGCGACAGCGCTGAATATTCCAGTCGAGCAAGTGCTGGTGGCTTCGACGGGGGTCATTGGGCAGCGCATCCGCATGGAGCAGCTACGGTCGGGCATTCCCAATCTGGTGGCCGCTGCCACGCCCGACGGCTCCGATGCCGCTGCCAAAGCCATCATTACCACCGACCTAGTGACCAAGAGCGTGGCGCTGGAAACGACGCTGGACGGTCGCCCGGTGCGAATTGGCGGCATCTGCAAGGGGTCTGGCATGATCCACCCCAACATGGCGACGATGCTGGCCTTTGTCACCTGCGACGCGACCGTTTCGCCCCATCTCTGGCAGCAAATGCTGAGCCGCGCCGCCGACAAGAGCTTTAACCAGATCACGGTAGACGGCGACACCAGCACTAACGACACGCTGCTGGCGCTGGCCAACGGCGAATCCCGCACGCCCGCGATCACCGAGCCGGGCCCCGATGCCGAGCGGCTAGAGGGAATGCTGACGGAGGTGTGTATGCGGATGGCCAAGGCGATCGCCCGCGATGGCGAAGGCGCAACCTGCCTGCTGGAAATTCGAGTCAGCGGCGCACCAGACGACGCAGCCGCCCGCCAGGTAGCCCGCACGATTGCCGGGTCGTCCCTGTTCAAATCGGCCGTGTTTGGGCGCGACCCAAACTGGGGCCGCATCGCCGCCGCCGCTGGACGGGCCGGGGTGCCCTTCGACCAAGGCGAACTCCAAGTCAAGCTGGGCGACTTTTTGCTGATGGATCACGGACAGCCGCTGCCCTTCGATCGCCCCGCCGCCAGCAACTACATGAAGCAAGCCGCCGCTGGGGAATACCTGAAAACCGATACAGTGCTGGTGTCTGTCAGCATTGGCAGTGGCCCTGGGGTGGGCATGGCCTGGGGCTGCGACCTCAGCTACGACTATGTGAAGATCAACGCAGAATATACGACCTAGAAGGGCGGTTACGATGGACGGACTGACGCTGCGGGCGATCGCCGCCGACACGATGAGCTACGCCATCGACTCGATTCGCAGCAATCGGGCGCTGGTGCAGTCGGTGCAGGCCTCGCTGAATCGGATTGGGCACACCGTCGGCACGGCCACAGGCGACTGGAATCACTCCACCGACGTTGCGTACCGTGCCTTTACCGCAAAGCACAAGCTGACCCCCGATGAGCTATCGCCCCGGTCGGCCAGCCTGCTGCTGAGCCTGCCCACGGTTCACACCCCGCCCGCGCCCAGTCCGGCCCCGATCGCCCAACCTGCCCCGAATCCAACGCCCGCGCCCAGTCCAGATCCCGCCGCCCGCCCTGCGCCAATCGCCCAACCCGCGCCCAATCCAACCCCTGTGCCAATCGCCCAGCCTGCACCCAGCCCTACCCCTGCCTCGCGCCCCGTGCCGATCGCCCAGCCTGCACCCAATCCAACCCCTGCGCCGATCGCCCAGCCTGCGCCTCAACTCGTCCCTCGCCCTGCGCCCAGCCCCGTGCTGACGGAAGCACAAATTTTTCAGGAGGCGCTGCGGTTTACGCTGCGGTGGGAAGGGGGCTATGTGAACTATCCAGCCGATCGCGGCGGCGAGACGAATCGGGGCATCACCACCGCCACCTATCGCGCCTATCGCCAGAGCAGAGGGCTGCCGGTGCAGAGTGTGCGGCTGATTACGGAAGACGAAGTGCGGGACATTTATGAGCAGCTTTACTGGCAGCCCGCGCAATGTAGCATGATGCAGCGGCCGCTGGCGATCGCCCATTTCGACACGGCGGTTAATTTTGGCGTGGGCGGCGCGACGATGTTTTTGCAAGAAATCTTGGGTCTGCGGGTAGATCGCGTCTTTGGCCCCGTCACCCAGCGGGCGATTGCCCAGGCATCCCATCTAGATCTCGCCCGGCGGCTTTGCCAGGCCCGCATGGACTATCGCTATCGCCGCGTCACCCGCGACCCGTCCCAGCGTGTGTTTCTGCAAGGCTGGCTGGATCGGGACAATGACCTGCTGAGATATATTCAGCCCCAGAAGCAGCCCTAGAATCACAGGGGAAGCGGCAATGCTATAACCAGGATGTTCACGCCGTTTGCTCTGAATCCTTCAAATCTATGGCCAACCCGCCCAATGCCGCCCCGCTGCCCGTCAGTCATCCCGACAGTCCCCACACCTGGAGCGACTATTACGACCTGATGGCGGGTCGTCCGCCGCGAGAAACGCTGCTGCGATCGCTCAGTTCGTTTGATGCGGAGGCGAAAGAGGCTGGATCTGAACGCTTTGTGGGGTATGCAGTGGATTTGGGCTGTGGCGAAGGGCGCGACACGGTGGAACTGGTGCGGCGGGGCTGGCGCGTGTTGGCGATGGATGGGGAACCGGAGGCGATCGCCCGCTTGCAGTCGCGCCCAGAGCTTCAGGCGGCGATCGCCGAACATCGCCTGGAAACTCGCGTACAGCGGTTTGAGCAGCTTATCTTACCTGCCGATCTAGACTTGATTAACGCCAGCTTTTGCCTGCCCTTCTGCCCACCGGATCAGTTTCCTGCCCTCTGGCAAGCGCTAACCCACGCGCTGCGACCCGGCGGGCGAATGTGTGGGCAGCTATTTGGCGATCGCGACTCCTGGGCCGCCTACGACCACATGACCCACCTCACGCGGCCGCAGGCGGAAGCGCTGCTCCAGCCCTTCACCATCGAGCAATTCGAGGAAGAGGCGCATCCAGGAACCACAGCGCTAGGCGAAGCAAAGTTCTGGCACATTTTTCACTGGGTCATCCGCAAGTGAAGCCTGAAGCAGAACAGCGGCTTCACTGCTGGGTTCCCAACCTGTTCGAGTTTCAGGGCGGCATCCAGCGCTATTTGCAAGACCTGCTGCGGGCGATCGCCAGCCAGCCCCATCGCCACACGATCGTCTTCAACAAGCGCGATCGGGCGGGAGATGGTGAGATGGATAAGTTATCTAATCTTACTTTTCGCTATTTTGGGGCACTGCCCGATGCAGCGAAAACACCAGGGTTTGCCGCAAGCTTGGTAACGGCGGCGCTGGGCGATCGCCCAGATTTGATTCTCTGTGGCCACCTGCACTTCGCACCCGTGGCCCTAATGCTGCGGCGACTGGCGGGCATTCCCTACTGGATTTTTACTTACGGCATTGATGCATGGAACGTGCAAAATCCACTGCAAAAAGCCGCCCTGCGCGCTGCTGACCGAATTGTTTCCATCAGCAGCTACACGCGCGATCGCCTGCTCAGAGAACAGCAGCTTGACCCCGCCAGGGTTGCCCTTTTGCCCTGCACGATCGACGCGCAGCGATTTCGCCCCGCACCCAAGCCCGATTACCTACTCCAGCGCTACGGGTTGCAGCCAGATCAGCCCGTCGTGCTGACGGTGGCGCGGCTGGTGGGCGGCGATCGCCACAAGGGTTATGACGCAGTGCTGGAGGCGCTACCCCGCATTCATCGAGTGCTGCCGCGAGTGCATTATGTGCTGGTGGGCAAAGGTGGCGATCGCCCCCGCATCGAGGCGCGAATTGCAGAACTGGGGCTGCAAGATTGCGTCACGCTGGCGGGGTTTGTGCCCGATGCCGCGCTCTGCGACCACTACAACCTGTGCGACGTATTTGCCATGCCCAGCCAGGGTGAGGGCTTTGGGATTGTGTATTTGGAGGCGCTGGCCTGCGGCAAACCCGCGCTGGGCGGCAACCAGGACGGCGCAACCGATGCGCTGGCCCAGGGAGAACTGGGGGCGCTGGTAGACCCAACGGATCGCGAGGCGATCGCCCGCACCCTGATTCAGATCTTGCAGGGCGCTTACCCCAACCCGCTGCTCTACCAGCCTGCCGAGCTAAGACGAAGGGCGATCGCCCGCTTCGGCCGCGACACCTTCACCCAAACGCTCAACCAACTCCTGACACCGGACTTGTGATACCGGACTTCTGACCTTTTCCACACCGCTTTACCCCGTTTTCAGCAGCGACGCACCGGCTGGACGCGGCGGCAGGGGTTGGGTGACCCGCCGGAAAAAGGCGCTGTGGGGCAGCACCCGCCGCACCTCTTCGACCGTGGTGATGCCCTGCGTCACCTTCTGGATCGCAGCCACACGGAACGACTCGAACTGGCTCTCCGCCAGATAGCGGCGCAGTTGGGTCAGGTTGCCTTCGTAGATAATCTGGCGCACGGTGTCGTCTACGTTCAGCAGCTCGATCACCGCTTCGCGCCCCAAATAGCCCGACTGGAAACACTGTACACAGCCGCGCCCTTTTCGCCAGCCCTGGAGGTTGGCCTCGTCGGGGCGCAGACCCAGCAGCTTTAGGTCAGCGGGCGTAGGCGTGTGGGGTTCGGCGCAGTGGGGACAGACCTTGCGGACGAGGCGCTGGGCCACAATGCCCAGCAGCGCATCGCTGATCAGCCCTGGGTCGGGGCCGATGTCTTGCAGGCGGGGAATCGCACCGATGGCATCGTTGGTGTGCAGCGTGGTGAGAACCAAGTGGCCGGTGAGGGCGGAGCGGACGGCGGTTTCTGCCGTTTCGCTGTCGCGGATTTCGCCCACCATGAGGATGTCGGGGTCTTGCCGCAGGATGGCCCGCAGGCCGGCGGCGAAGGTCATGCCTGCGGCCTCATGCACCTGGGTTTGCGTGATGCCGGGGAGGACGTATTCCACCGGGTCTTCGACGGTGACGATGTTGACGGATTCGGTGGCGATCGCCAGCAGGCTCGTATACAGCGTGCTGGTTTTGCCCGATCCAGTAGGGCCGGTGAAGATAACCAACCCCTGCGGCTCCCGCAGCCAGCTTTCGTAAATCTCCCGCGCAGTGTCCGAAAAGCCCAAATCGGCAATGGTCTGGAAGGTGTTTTGCTGGCGCAAGAGCCGCAGCACCGCCTTTTCGCTGGGTTCTGTTTTGACCCCGCTGATGCAGGGCAGCGTGCTGACGCGCAGATCCAGCCCTTCTTCCTGCTGGCCCGCCATGTATTTTTCGCTAATGCGCCCGTCCTGGGGTCGGCGGCTCTCGGCAATGTCCATTTCGCACATCACCTTCAGCGCGACGATGACCTTGCGGCTGATGTCGGGCGGCAGCGTGGTGACGTGCCGCAAAATGCCGTCAATGCGAAAGCGCACCGCTAGCCCGTCGGCAGAGGGTTCTAGGTGGATGTCGCTGGCGCGATTGCGGAGGGCGCTGGCGATCAGCGTGCGGATGCGCTCGATCTGGTTGTTGACATGCGACAGGTGCAGTTCGGCGACTTCGGTCAGGTCTTCGGTGTCCGATTGCCCGGCCCCCAGGTGAATCGCGCCCGATTTGCTCATGCGCTTGGCGGTGAGGGCTTGCAAGCGATACCACTGGCGATAGCTCTTTTCGGCGATGGGGACGATTTCGATGCTGGCATTGAGGCGATCGCCCATTTGCTGCACTACTTCCGGCATTGGCGCGATGGGGCTACCCAGGTAGTAGCAATTGCGCCAGAGCAGCAGCGGCACGACGGGCGGGGCCTGCGTGCAATCGCCAAACCCTCGCCAAAAGCGCGTACTCACTTCCGGGTCGAGCAGCCGCAAATTTACGATTCCCTGTCGATTGACCAGCAGACCGAGCGCCTGCTCACAGGTGATTTGCTGCTGCTTGAGCTGTTGCCAGACCGATTGGCTATTTTGCATGGGCGCTTTCACCTTGTTGAGATTGGTTGAGATTGCAGTTGAGGTTGCAGTAGAAATTGCAAGCTATGACTGTTGATTCACCAGATGCGCTTGAACCAGATGCGCTTGAACCAGATGCGCTTGAACTTGTGTGCCCTACGCCAAAGTACGCAGCAGAAAACCGCACAGATTTCTTTTTGGCTCAGGCGTGAAAAAATGTAACGGGAACTGCAAGCTTCATACAGCTTTCACAATCGAAAACAGAATTTTTTGTAAAGAAATACTTTGACGGCTCAAAGAGCGAGCGCCCAATCCCTTTTCCCGCCAACGCTCCAGCCAAACGTCTCCAACATCCAAACCCCAAAATCCAAATAGGACTTACGCAGTTGGAAGATTTCTCGCGGGCGCAGCCCGCGAAAAATCTTCCAAAACCCAGAAGACTTATCGCAAGTGCGTAAGTACTTTGTAAATTAAGTTTTTTGGACTCAAGCGAGTGAGTAGTAGACTGTTCACAGTCCTATTGTTAGCTGAGTAGAGATGAAAAAGTGCCAAGTCGAACTGCGTCCAACCGACCGCGATTACCTAGAGAATTTGTTGCGTAAGGGTCAACTGGGAGCCCGGCAGTTTAAGCGGGCGACTGGTTTACTGGAACTTGACCGAGGCAAACCCGTAAGTGCCGTTGCGACGACCTTAAGTGTCTCAGAGACGACGGTGCGAGCATGGCGCGAGCGCTATGAACAGGAAGGATTGCAGATGCTGCATGACAAGCCCCGCTCGGGTCGCCCAATCGAGTTTGATGGTGAGCAACGAGCCAAGATTACGGCCTTAGCTTGTAGTGAAGCCCCGGTCGGTCATGACCGCTGGGACTTGCGTCTGCTGGCGGATAAGGCGGTTGAACTGAACTATTGCCAGAGCATTTCACATACGCAAGTCGCGAAGATTCTCAAAAAAACGAGTTGAAGCCTCACCTCAAGCAGACGTGGTGTCTGGGTCAATTGGATAGCCGCTTTATTGCTCAAATGGAACAGATCCTTTGGTTGTACGCCCAACCTTATGACCCTGCCTACCCGGTGGTCTGCTTCGATGAGCGTCCCTGTTTTCTCATCGGTGAGGTTGTTGCCCCGTTGCTGATGCGAGCGGGTCATGTCTACAAAGAACACTACAGCTATGAAAAAAATGGCTCTTGTGCCTTGTTAGCGGCAATTGAACCCTTAACGGGAAACCGTCTAGCTCAGGTGTACCCGCAACGCACCAAACGAGAATACACCTTGTTCTGCCAAGCGCTGGCGACTCAGTACCCCCAGGCCTGTAAAATTCGCCTGATACAAGACAATCTCAACACCCACAATGCCAGTTCCTTCTATGAAAATTTACCTGCGGCCGAGGCGTTCGCTTTAGCTCAACGGTTTGAGTTTTACTACACACCGAAATCCGCGAGTTGGCTCAACATGATTGAGATTGAGTTGTCGGCGTTGGCACGCGGTTGCTTGCATCAACGCATTCCTACGATAGAAGAATTAAAACGGCAAGTTTTAGCGTTGGTTGCAGAACGTCATGAGCAACATATCAAAATCGACTGGCAGTTTTCGATTGAAACTGCCAGGAGCAAACTTAGTCGTCACTACGACAACATTCGACCTGAACCAGTGGGAGTAAAACCGTCAGATACTTAATTTACAGAGTAGTAAGTCCTGCCAAAATCCAAAAGCCAAAATCCAAACCCCCCATCGGCTTTCCCCCTCTCCTCAGTAGGGCTATCCCTAACGCAAAATTAGCCCTTTCAGCCAATAAACGCGCCAGGATGGATCTGTTGGGTAGAGAACTGCGGGATTTGCGTCTGCCCGATGATGACGTTGCGTTTGGTTGGGAAAAGCCATGACAAATTCAGTAAAAGAGCGCATTCAGGAAGATTTGCAAAAGGCCAAGTCTGAGGGCGGCCTGCGGGCAGAGCGAATTCGGGAGATTGTGAAGGCTGCGGTTTCAGAAGCAGTGGCAGAAGTGTCTCAAGGGACAGGCGAACTGAAGGCGATCGCCAAAGATGCTTTGACGGCGGTGTTTGCCGTGGTGCGCGATCGCGCGACGACCCGCACCGAAGAGATGGCGGCCTCGGTGGAAGGCGTGGTAGAGGGCATTGGCGAATCTCATCGAGAGGCGATCGCCCAGGCCCAAACCCAGATCGACAACCTCCAGCAAACGCTGGATCAAGCCGATCGCCAGTTTGAGGAGGAAGTCACCGTGGCCCTGGCAACCGTTGACCTGCCGGAAGCCGAGGCCACTACCAAAACCCCCTTCAAGGTGCTAATTGATCTGGTTGTAAACGCAGTGAAGGAGCGGGAAGTGTTTGATATTTTTCAGCAGCGCTATGACCATCTGAAGCAGCAGCTTGCAGAACTAGATGGCCGTCTGCAAGAGCGCTATGGCGATCGCTACGAAGAAGTGAAGCGTCAGATTGAAACGGCGCAAACCTGGTATGCCAACGCCAAAACCAAAGGCGAAACCCTAGGCAACGAGGCAAAACACTTCAAACAAGTGGAACTGGAAGAAAAAGCTGCTGACTTGGGCACAACTATCGCGCAGAAAGAAGCCGAAATTAAAGCCCAACTGCGGCAAATCGTGAACAGCGCCCTGCGCTAATCGCTGAGCCGACTGATTCTCTAACACTCTCAAGGCCCCCGTTTCTGACAGAAGCGTGGGGCCTTGTATTGACAACGGTTTTGATCCAGTATTGTTAACCTAGCTCACGTCGCGCTTCGCATAAGCCAAAGGTCAGAAAGAACGTGTCTTGTTCAAAACATCGTGCATTTCCGGCGCTTTTGTTCATTCCCCAGCGCTTCAATCCAGCGGTGCTAATGGCGATGCGAGCGGCATTACCGCTCTTGTTTCGGCTCCGTGTTCGTCCGTGGCTGCCGACGGGAATTTCCCATGTCGAGGTTGTGAACGCCAAAGAACTGGCATTGCTTTATCAGCGGTTTCAGGCGGGCGAAGTTCGATTCATCTTGGCATTCCGCCATCCAGAAGTAGACGATCCGTTTTCTATGCTGTATCTGCTGTCCAGCGGTGTTCCCAAAGCTGCGCGAGAGCATGACATTCCGCTGCGATCGCCCGTGCATTCCTACTTCGTCTACGACCGGGGCATGACCATCTGGGCCGGCGACTGGCTGGGCTGGCTGTTTTCGCGGCTGGGCGGCATCCCGATTCACCGGGGCAAGCGGCTGGATCGCACAGGTCTGCGGGCGGCGCGGGAGCTATTGCTCAACGGACAGTTTCCCTTGGCGATCGCCCCCGAAGGCGCAACCAACGGGCATAGCGAAGTCGTCAGCCCGCTAGAACCCGGCGTGGCGCAGTTGGGCTTTTGGTGCGCGGAGGATTTGCGAAAGAAGGGGCGGACCGAACAGGTCTACATTGTGCCGATTGGCATTCGCTACACTTACCCACAGCCCATCTGGACAAAGCTCGATCGGCTGCTGAGTCGGCTGGAGCAGGACACGGGCTTGCTGCCGCTGGTGCAGGATGAAACGCCAACGGAGGATGTTCGCTATCGGCGCGTGCTGCGGCTGGCGGATCATTTGCTGACGGAAATGGAGGGATTTTATCATCGCTTCTATCCGCAGTATCTAACGCCTGAGGCAGATCCCAAGCCAGAACTAGACGAGAGCGCAAATCAACGCCTGATGCGGCGGCTGGATGCGCTGCTGGATGCCGCCCTCCGCGCTGCCGAAGCGCATTTTCGGCTGGAGGCGCAGGGCACGATTATCGACCGCTGTCGTCGGCTAGAGGAAGCAGGCTGGAACGCGATTTATCGAGAAGACCTGCCCGTAGATTTCGCGGCTCTGTCCCCATTTCAGCGCGGACTGGCCGATTGGGGCGCGGAGGAAGCCGAAATTCGCCTGCGGCACATGCGCCTGGTGGAAAGCTTTGTAGCAGTGACGGCGGACTATCTCCAGGAACAGCCCACGGCGGAGCGCTTTGCTGAAATGACCTTGCTGATGTTTGACCTGGTGGCGAGGATCAAGGGCGACGACATGCCTGCCCGTCCGCGTTTGGGCTGGCGACAGAGCCGCGTGACGGTGGGAACGCCGATTTGTGTGAGCGATCGCCATTCGGACTATCAGCGGGATCACACCTCAGCAAAGCAGGCGGTTGCGGAACTCACGCAAGATCTGCAAACGGCCCTGGAGCAATTAATATAGTCAATCTGGTCAATCGACTCCGGTCAATCGACTCAGATCATGCCGCGAAATAGCCCCTGCGGCCGCACCAGCAGCACCAGAATCATCACCAGCAGCGCCACGCCCAGCTTATATTCCGAGGGCAAAACGTAGGTGCTAAGTTCCTGCGCGATGCCGATGATGTAAGCCCCGGCGATCGCCCCGTAGGGATTGCCAATGCCGCCCAAGATCACCGAGGCAAACATCGGCATAATCAAAAACCAGCCCATGTTTGGCCGCACAGCCGTAATCAGCCCAAACATCCCCCCGGCGATCGCCGTCAGCCCCGCCGCCAGCACCCACGTCCAAATCACCACCCAATCGACGTTGATGCCCGATACCCGTGCCAGGTCGGTGTTGTCAGCGACGGCCCGCATGGCTTTGCCAATTTTGGTATGTTGCAGCAGATAGTGCAGAGCGGCGATCGCCAAAATGGCCAGCCCCACCACAATCAGCCGCGTCGGCGCAATTCGCACGCCAAACACATCCAGCGCCGTCGCCACGGGCAGGTCATAGCGTCGATTTTCGGGCCCCCACAGCAGCGTGATGCCGTTTCGCAAAAACAGCGCCAGCCCGATGGAAATAATAATCAGCGTGGTAGACGAGGCGCGGCGATCGCGCATGGGCGACCACAGCAGCTTTTCGCACAGCAACGCCACCCCAATCGTCAGCACCGCCCCAATCAAGATCGACAGCCAGATATTCACACCATTGAGATTAGCTGTCAGCGTCAGGTATGCGCCCAGCGTCATCAGGTCGCCGTGGGCAAAGTTCGCCAGCCGCAAAATGCCGTAGGTCAGCGTCAGCCCCACCGCCGCCAGCGCAATCACGCTGCCGATCGCCACGC
This sequence comes from Thermoleptolyngbya oregonensis NK1-22, assembly GCF_032705245.1. GTDB lineage: Bacteria > Cyanobacteriota > Cyanobacteriia > Elainellales > Elainellaceae > Thermoleptolyngbya > Thermoleptolyngbya sichuanensis. Next base: position 2,009,659 of record NZ_CP053540.1, on the reverse strand, counting down.
CGTTTACCAAAAGCTGCGCCAATTGCTGATCCATGAGTCGGGTTGGGGAGTTTTATCCGGAAGTTTTGTCGAGCTTTGTCGAGCTTTGTCGAGTCTACTGGGTAGCGGGTTCAAAAAAGCGACAGTCCTGACACGGCCCATCGGGATTTACCGCACAGCGCACCAGTTCAGAATGGGCGCTATAGGCACAGTTGGCATTGCCCAACACCCAGCGCCCCTGAAACCAGCTTCGTTCTTCGGGTCGGGGAGCCGCCTGCACGTATAGCGCGATCTTGTGCAGCCGATATTTACCCCGCTTGTATTGATAGCAGTGGTGGCGCTCCAGAACGGCGTAGGTTTCTCCCGCAACATCGAGATAGGTTCCCGGCTGTGGGTTCCAGTCCAGCTTTAGACTGCCGATGGTCTGGCGCGGGTGGCTGAGAATAACCTCAGTGGGTAGAGACTCTTGCTCCATTGACCGTATTGCACTTTACACAGTTTGCAAGTTATGTGAGATGGTATCGCACTTATACCCATCTCCCCCGGCAACTTATTTCATCTTTAACGTTTTATGGCGTTTTGGGGCAAATTTGGGCAGTCAGTCTGGGAGGAATGGTTTGGGGAAGGCCGGGGAAAAGATGGCTAATTGCTTTGCTCGGAGCTTCCGTCTGGGGAGCCAGACTCCGCCGAAGGGTCTGAACGGCCTGGATTGCCCGCGATGTAGCTGGTTTCAGCGATCGCATCGGCCGGATTCTTCGGCGGATTCTTCGGCGGGTTCTTGGGTGGGTGGGTTGCGTCTAGAGACTCGGCGGCGGTGGCGCTATGGGGAGGCGTATGGGTAGAACAGCCGGATGAGCAGGCCGCAGGAGCGATCGCCCCCTCTTGGTTTTCCAACAAGTGGCTTTCTTGTTCCCGATGCTCAAATTCAGGATTCGTCCACTGATCCAGCACATCGCGAATGACCACTTCGCGCAGCAAGATGCGGACGATAATCACCAGCGGAATCGCCAGAAACAGCCCCAAAAACCCAAAGAAGGACGCAAAGGCAAACTGCGCCAAGAGCGTCACCGCAGGCAGCAGCGACACCTGCTGACCCATCACCACGGGCACCAGGAGAAACTGCTCAAGCTGCTGGATCAGGACGTAGGCAATTAGCACGCCCAGCGCTTTGACGGGGGAATCGATCAGGGCGATCGCCACGGGCGCAATGGTACTCAGCACCGGCCCCAGGTTGGGAATCGCCTCCATCAGCCCCGCCACTAGCGCATTGGCCAGCACCAGCTTCACGCCCAAAATGTGCAGCACGATGCCGCTGACGATGGCAATCACCACCATGTTGATCAGCGTGCCAATGATCCAGCCCACCAAATCTTCTTCGCACAGCGTCAGAATCTCGTCGGCGCGGCGGCGATAAAACGACGGCACCAGCCGCAAAAATCCCTGGCGATAGGGGTGGGGGTTGATCAGCAGCATAATGGTCAGCATCAGCACAAACAGGAAGCTAATGCCGACGTTAAAGAACCCAGAAAATGCCCGGAAAAAATTGTTTGCCAGCCCCGACACAAACGGCTGAAGCTGATTAAATAGCTCGTTGAAGTTGGGCACTAGTTCGGATGCGCCACCCGGTAGCCGCTCAGTCAGCCAGTCCAGCCCCAGCCGAAGCTGGTTCAACCCCTGGGGCACAAGCTCCGTCAGCAGTTGAAACTGATCCAGAAACGGCGGCACGATGATCGCCACAAACAGGGTCATGATTAGCAGCAGACCCACAATGGAGAAAATCGACGCGGCCCCCCGTGGAACGCCATGCTTGCCCATCCAGCGCACCAGCCGATTCAGCGCTGTGGCAAAGACAATGCCGACAAACATCAGCAGCAGCAATTGCTGAATCGACCAGAGAATATAGATGGCGGCAATCAGGGCCAACAGCCCGATCCATTGTCCAAGTTTCATGGGCTTTATCTAGTCGCCGGATGAAGGGAATTGAGTGCGATCGCAGGTCTCCGCGATTATCTTAAGGGAAACCGCCGGATGGAAACCGCCGAGGCTTGGCTGGCTAGTAGGGCGGTGGTGCTTCGTAGACGTAGGCAGGTTCAGCAGGATAGGGTTCGGGAGCGATCGCCCCTTCGGCTGGTGCATACTCGGTTCTGGCGGCTTCGTCCCTAGTCGCTTCGCTGTTGGCGGCTTCGGCTTCCTGAGCGCGGCGGCTGGCCAGGATTTCATCGCGCTGGGCACGCCACTGGGCGATCGCGGCTTGGGCTTCGGCATAGAGGGGGCGATCGCGGGCGATTTGGGCAGCGGTGTCGATGGCTTGCGACAGGCGCACGCGGGCAGCCAGGGCGCGGGCTTCGTCCAGATGCTTGCGGTCTTCGGCAATGCGGACTTCTTCCAGCTTGGCGTTCCAGGTTTGGATGGCAGCCTGCGCTTCGGCGTGCAGGGCGCGATTGCGGCCAATCTTCTCAGCCGTGCGGATGGCGCGAGAGAGGTCGCCGCTCTGGGCGATGCGGGTGGCTTCTTCCAAAATGGGGCGATCTTCCAGGGTTTGAATCTGACGGCTCCAGGTGGCGATCGCCTGCTCCGCTTCGGTCCACAGGGCGCGATCGCGGGGAATTTGGCGGGCGGCAGCGATGGCCGCTTGCAGGTCGGCAATGTGTCCTGGCTCGGCCAGGGCTTGTGCCTGCAAAAACTGCGGCATGTCCTGAATCCGCTGGGTTTCCTGCTGCCAGTGGGCGGCTAGAGTTTGTGCCTGGAGGCGGCGCGGGCGGTCGGGCGCAATCTGCTGAGCGAGGCGGCTGGCCCAGTCCAACGTCGTGCGCTGGCCCAGGCTGGCCACTAGGCTCGCGGTCTGCAACTGGCGCAGATCTTCGAGGACCGCGTGCTGGGTGTTTAGCTCAGTCTGGGCGATCGCATAAAAGGCACTGCTGGCGGGGATCTCGCTGAGGGCGGCGATCGCCTCGCGCACGCTCCAAACCTGGCGCAGCGACGGCAGCCATTGGGCCGCAGGTTCAGCAATCAGCCGCTGGGCATGGGCCAGCCGCAGCAGGTTTTGTCCCTCTCCCGTGAGGTGAGTGACCAAATCGGGCGGAACTTGCTGCGCCAGCGCTAGCGCCCCGCTGCGATCGCCCGCCTGCCATTGCCGCAGCGCCAGATCCAGCAGCGCCCCACTCCAAGCTTGCAAATCAGCCTGAGCCGTTTCCCACGCCAGGGTTTGCGGATCAATTTGCTGCACCAGGGCGATCGCCGCCTGGAGGTTGGCAAGAGTTTGGTCGCCCACCGCCTGCCGCGCCTGGGTCAGCAGCTTATGCGCCGTCTGCTCTTGCAAAATCTGCCGGGTCAGCGCCTCCATGCGGTGCGTCCGCCAGTATTCGCTTTCGACCTGCCCCAACACGGTGACTTGCTCCGCCGCCAGATTCCAGTCCTGGTTTCGCAGTGCCTCCTGTGCTTTGTTCCAAATTGCCTCGCCCTGCTGCCATTGCGCCTGCCACTGGGCGATCGCCGCCTGCGCTTCGGCATAGAGCGGACTATTGGGGGGAATGTGTCGCACAACCGACAGCGCCTCCTGCACACCGCTGCTCTCCAGTCGCGCCTCGGCCGCGTCCAAAATCTGCGCCGACCACTCCGCCAATAGCGACTGCCCTTCCCGATAGAGCGGGTGATCGGCCGGCCAAGCAGCCACCAGATTCACGGCTGCCGTCAGGTCGGCAAGATGCCCCGACTTTGCCGCCTCCCGCGCACAAAAGAGCCGCTCGGCATCGGCCGCCGCAAAGGTGATTTTGGCGCAGTTGGGCGGCTCTGGCAGGCGCGTCAGCCACTCCAGCGACTTAATCCCCAGCCCCGCCAGCCCGCAAAACGTCAGCACCCACAGCAGCGACCATGCCAGCGATCGCCCCAGTTGCCGATAGCGCTGCCACGCCACAGGACGATTCAGCCATTGCCAAACGCGGTGAAGAGAGGAAGGCGATCGCCCTTGTCGGGGACGACGCTGGCGCGGCAAACCGGGCGACACCAGAACCGTAGGGCGAGTTTTGGTGGGGGGCAACGTTGCAGAACGAGAAGTGGGGCGAGAAGCGGCCGTTGCCAACGCAGCTTTGCGGGCGCGACGGGCACGCTGTCGGGGGGTGAGCCGACCCGCTGGAACCTGGGACGCACTTGGCAGCAGGCGATCGCCCTCTATCCGCTCCTCCACGTGCCCAGTGGGCAGCATCCGCGACTCAGCCCTGTCCTGAAGCGGCTGGCGAACAGTCGAGCGAAAGCCGTTGATGTAAAACGCGTCTCGATGGGCAGAATCACGCGGTGGTAAGGAGTCTCGCGTCATGAGCAATATCTACAGCGGTATTCAAGAGACGGGACAGCCAGCGACTCAAAATTGGGCGATCGCCCAGGCGGTCGGACGCAGTTGCCAGAGCGCATTGCACGCAGAGCATTGCACGCAGAGCATTGCACACAGAGCATTGCACACAGAGCATCGCACGCAAAGCATTGCGTAGATGGTAGCGAACTCTGGCGACTCCACTGCAAAAAGTTTGCCAGATCGAGGTAACGAAATCGAGGCAACAAAACTGTTACATCTTGAAACCTGACTCCACAATCTGAAATATAAAGAAAACATTAGAAATCGTGGAAACTCTGAGAAAGCCTGTGAATCTAATAAGTGAGCAGACGGGGACAGCGTAATAAAGTCCCTGGACGATAAATCTAGTTGTTAAAGCCAAGAGCGTCGGTTCCCGAGTCATACGGGAGTCGGCGCTCTCTTTTATTGACTTTATTGACCTTTATCTATTGACCTTTATTGAACGCGGTGTGCGGCTTTCAATCTGCCCTCATTCCCCAGCCCCTTCTTCTAGGTCGGGAGAAGGGGAGCCAGATCTGCGAATTACGGATAGGACTTACGCGGTTGGAGGATTTCTCGTGGTTGCAGCCCACGAGAAATCCTCCAAAACCCAGAGAATTTAATCGCAAGTGCGTAGGTCATCACGGACTTGAGATTACGGAATAATGTTGTGGGAGAGTTCAGACATGGAATTTCCGCGATCGCGCTTCCAGCCTTTCTCCATAGAGCTTTGTCCATAGAGCTTTTCTTATTCCCGCAGTTCTCAAACCATGACCCAAACGGTTTCCCAGCCCGGTTCCCAGCCCGATTCCCAGCCTGCAACGCAGACAATCGTGGTGAAAATTGGCACCTCCAGTCTGACGCAGCCTGAAACCGGATATCTGGCGATCGCTACCATTGCCAAACTGGTTGAGGCGCTGTGTCAACTGCGGCAACAGGGGCATCAGGTGATCCTCGTCTCCTCTGGCGCGGTGGGCGTGGGCTGTGCGCGGCTGCGGATGACAGAACGCCCCCGCACCATCGCCATGAAGCAGGCCGTGGCGGCGGTAGGGCAGGGGCGGCTGATGCGGGTGTATGACGACTTTTTTTCCTCCCTCGATCAGCCCATTGCCCAGGTATTGCTGACCCGCAGCGACCTGGTGCAGCGTAGCCGCTATGTCAATGCCTACCGCACCTTTCGGCAATTGCTGAAGCTGGGCGTGATCCCGATTGTGAACGAAAACGACACGCTGGCTGTCGAGGAACTCAAGTTCGGCGACAACGATACGCTGTCGGCGCTGGTGGCTAGCCTAGTCGAGGCAGACTGGCTGTTTTTGCTGACAGATGTCGATCGGCTCTATTCCGCAGACCCGCGCTATCACCCAGAGGCGCAGCCCATCAGCCTGGTGGACAATATCGCCGCGCTGGCAGAACAGGTGGAGGTGGGCGATCGCGGCACGAGCTGGGGCACAGGCGGCATGGTGACGAAAATCTCGGCAGCGAAGATTGCGACGGCGGCGGGCGTGCGGACGGTGATTACCGAAGGGCGATCGCCCGACAATATTGCCCAAATCCTCGCCGGAGCCGCCCTCGGCACTCAGTTCGAGCCAGAAGACCAGCCCTTTAATGCCCGCAAGCGCTGGATCGCCCACGGATTGGTTCCCGCAGGCAAGCTCTATCTAGACAAAGGCGCAGTCAACGCCATTCGGCAGGCGGGCAAATCGCTGTTGGCGGCGGGCATCGCCGAAGTAGAGGGCGAGTTTCAGCCCCAGGACGCAGTGCAGCTCTGCGACCAGAGCGGTCAGGAAATCGCCCGTGGCATCGTCAACTACAGCAGCGCCGAACTCCAGCAAATTCGCGGTCGCCACTCCGACGACATTCCCAAAATCCTGGGTTATGCAGGCGCAGAAACCGTGGTGCATCGCGACAACTTAGTGCTGAGTAATTAGTTCAATCCCCTCCATCTCAAACTGGGAACAAGCTGGCAATCCACAAACACCCTATCCACAAACACCCAGCTATAAATAGCCGTGTTCTGCCAAAAAAGCAGGCGTGAGCGAATCAGGTAACGCATCTTCTGTTCCCTCAGCATCGAATGGGGTAGCATCTCCCAGCCGGAGAAACTTTTCTACGTACTTGCCCAAGATGTCGCCTTCCAGATTGACGCGATCGCCCGGTTTGAGGTGCTGCAAGTTCGTTTCGCTATAGGTCAGCGGGATCACTGCCACGGTGAACCAACTGCCCGCCGCGTCGCAATCGGCCACCGTCAGGCTGATGCCGTTAACCGCGATGCTGCCCTTGGGCACGATGTAGCGGGCCACGCGGCGATCGCGCACCGAAAACCGCATCTCCCAGGAAGTTTCCGTGGGGACAGCGGATTCTAAGTAGCCCGCCCCGTCTACGTGCCCCGTCACAAAATGCCCGCCCAGCTTGCTGCCCACCCGCAGAGAGGCTTCCAGGTTGACCGGAATTTCAACATTCCGCCGCCCCAGCGCTGTGCGGTCGAGCGTTTCCGGCGAAACAGCCGCCACAAAGCCATCCGCCAAACAGCGCATCACCGTCAAGCAAACGCCGTCTACCGCCACGCTGTCCCCCAGTTCCAAATCGCGGAGCAGGCGAGCATCGGCGCAGGTGACTTGCACTTCCGTCTCGCTGAGAGCAGACAGGGTTCCGAGCGTTTGAATCAGTCCAGTGAACACGGCAACATCTCCTTAAAAAAGGGACGGGTTAAAAAAGGGACAGGAGGAGCGGGACAGTCTTAACCAACGGGTCACCTTTGTCAAGCGTTGTGCCGTCTGATCTGCCATCCTTTATCTGCACGGTCTTAACCTTACATTTTTTGGAAAACCTTCAGCATTGGGGCTGTCGATTCACCGATGCTTCAGGGCATACTGGAGTTCAATCCAACCGTTGAGGAGATGATTTTTTCCTGGAAAACCTGGTACGCTTGAACTAAAATAACACTACAATCTGCCGTTCAGCGACCTCTGGCTCCCTCAAACTGGCGCTGATCTGCTGAGAACTTTGGTTCCGACTGTTACAAACCCGGCTGTAAGCCCGACTTAAGCCCGACTAAACCCAACTCTCAAACCAACTCTCAAACCGACCGGATAGCCCCAAAAGCGAATTGAACTATTGACTTCACGAGTTGAGACTTCACGAATTGTGAATTCACGAGTTGAGACTTCACGAATTGAACTCATTAGCTGATCTTGTCATACTGGACTGAGGCTAGGATCTAGGAAGTTGCTTCGATGCTGGCGATCGCAAACTGAGTGCTTAAGAACTGAGCGCTTAAGTCTCAAGAGCTTAATTCTCAAGATGCGTCAGACCCTTCTCCTGCAACGCCCGAAGGCATCTCAGAAGGCATCTTAAACATTAGAGGTTTTGATCTGGTTTTGACTGGGTTTTGGCTTCTAATTTCGTGTCTCAACGACCCGCCTGATCCCTTGGGCTTGGTGCTAGGCTATATCAAGCTCAAGGGTTTCACAGATCCAGGCCCCGCCTTTCCATCCCTTTGCTGAACGGATTCTAGAGGCTAGATGAATGATTGAGATGAAAGTCGCTGGAATTGCCCTAGAGGCAGCCTCCCGCAGCCCCTTGGTGCTGCTGCGAGACGCATCCGAACGACGGCAGCTTCCGATCTATATCGCCCACGATCAGGCTCGCGCCATCATGAGCGCGATCGAGAACCAGACTCCGCCCCGTCCCCTCACCCACGATTTGCTGGTCAACATTCTAGATGAATGCGACCTGATGGTAGAACGGGTCGTGATTCACTCGCTTCAAGACAATACGTTTTACGCGATTTTGACCATTCGCCAGGGCGAGGTGCGAAAGGAAATTGATGCCCGCCCCAGCGATGCCATTGTGATCGCCATCCGCACGCGCAGCCCGATCTGGGTGATGGAGGAGGTGGTGGCGGATGCGTCTTACCCAGTGGACACGGATGCTGACGAAGCAGAGCGTCAGGCTTTCCGCGACTTTCTCTCGAACCTGCGCCCAGAGGATTTCACGCAGCGGGGGCAGTCTAAAAGTAGTGAGGGGTAGTTGTGAGGGATAGCCCAGGCTCTCAGGATTTTGGATTTTGGGAGTTTGGTGAACGCGCTGGAGGGTTAAGCTGGGCGATCGCCCCTTGCCCTTATTTTTTTGCTCCAATCTCTTTGCCCTAATTTTTCTTGCCCTAATTTTTCTACCCTATTCCCTGGCAGGTCGAGTAGATCGCCAGATCCACCAGCCCGCAATGCAAAGCGTAACATTGCCCAGAACGGTCGTCGCCGCCTGCACCGTCACCAGCCACTCCAACTGAGGCGCGTTGTCGAAAAAGTGCCAGGTGCAGGCACACATGGCGCTAATCAGCACGGGCAGCATTCCCCAGGAGAGCGATCGCCATGCGGGCTGCTGCGACACGTCAGCATAGACCCAGACCAGCCAAATGGCGGCGATCCATTCCACCACGCTTGAAATGTGAATGATCCAGGTGGGAATTGAGAGGGCGTGCATAGGCAGAACCGGGGACAACTCGTGGCATGATTTTTTGGGGAACGGAAGGGAAGAAGGAAAAAAGAAGAACGAAGAGGGAAGAACGAAGAGGGAAGAGGGAAGTTCAAGGTTTAGTATAAACAATCCATGCGGGCGGTTTTGTGTGGCTACTATGGCAAGGGGAATGGCGGCGACGAGGCGCTGTTGGCGGCGCTGCTGCAAATGCTGCCGCCCCAGGTAACGCCGCTGGTGCTGTCGGGCAATCCGGCGGAGACGGCGACTCGGTTTGGGGTGGAGGCGTGCGATCGCATGAATGCCGCACAAGTTCTGCAAGCGCTCCGTCGGTCGGATGCCTTTATCTGGGGCGGCGGCAGCCTCATGCAAGACGCGACCAGCGCCGTGAATCCCTGGTATTATGGCGGGCTGATGCTGACGGCCCAGCGCATGGGGCTAAAAACCATTGCCTGGGCCCAGGGCGTGGGGCCGCTGCACCGTGCTGCCAGTCGGTGGCTGGCTCGGCAAGCCTTTGTCGGGTGTCAGGGAGTGAGTGTGCGCGATCGCCCCTCTGCGGAACTGCTCACCGCCTGGGGAGTTCCTGTGACGCTGGCTCCTGACCCCGTGTGGGCATTGCAGGGTCGCCCGGTGCCGGGGCTGTGGGATTTGCCCGCGCCGCGAGTGGCCGTGGCCCTGCGGCCCCACGCTGCATTGACCGAGGCTCGGCTGCACACCCTGGGCCGGGCCCTGGCCATGTTTCAGCAGGCGACCCAGACCCATGTGCTGCTGGTTCCCTTCCAGCCCGTGCAGGATGGGGCGATCGCCCAAACGCTGCACAGCCACCTGCCCGACCACAGCACCGTTCTAACGCTCACCGATCCGCTCCAGCTTGCTGGATTGTTTCAGGGGGTGGAACTGGCGATCGCCATGCGTCTACACGGGCTGATCATGGCCGCCGCCCATCAGTGCCGCTGCTTTGCCATCAGCTATGACCCCAAGGTGAGCCGCCTGATGGACGAATATCAGCTTCCCGGCTGGGAACTGGATCACCTGCCCGACGATGCTGCTACCATCAGCCGCACCTGGATCGACCTCTACGCCAACGGAGACGGGCTATCGACCGACCAACTCGCCGCCATTGGCGATCGCGCTGCCATCCACCGCGACCTGCTCGCCCAACTTCTCTGAATAGAAAAACGAAGAGAGAAGAACGAAGAGAGAAGAAATCTACCGCGACCTGCTCACCCGACTCCTCTAAACAGCGATTTTAGATTTGCGATTTTGGATTTTGGATTTTGGACGAACCTACCAACCCAATTTTCGTTCTTCGTTCTTCCCTGTTCGTTCTTCCCTCTTCCCTCTTCACCCGCCCCCCCAAACCTGCCACACCAGCCCCAGCAGCCCGCCCAGCCCGATGTAGTAGAGCGAAGGCAACAGCAGCTTACGAATGATCAGCCCTTCGCGTCCTAGAAGACCCACGGTAGCTGCGGCGGCGACGATGTTGGAGACACAGATCATGTTGCCTGCCGACGCGCCGACGCACTGGAGCGCCAAAATCAGCGCCGTGGAGAGGTTGAGCTGATCCGCCACGCCAAACTGAAACAGCGAGAACATCATATTGCTGACGGTGACGCTGCCTGCCACGAATGCGCCAATCAGTCCTACCAGCGGGGCAAAGAGGGGCCAGCTTTGTCCGGCGATCGCCGACATGGTGTCCGCCAGGGTGAGGGGCATACTGGCTAGCCCGCTGTCGTTGGTGCCAGAGTTGATGAATACCCGCGCCATCAGCACCGCTGCGCCTAGCGCCAAGGTTACGTTGCGGATGACGGGCAGCGCCTCGGCGATCGCCCCCCGCAGGTCTACGGGCTTCATCTGGTGCAGAAAATAGGTGATGCCCACCACCACCAGCAAAATCGTCGGCGGCAGATACAGCGGCAAAATCGTTGCCGTGAGCGGAGTGCCCAAAATCTCGGGCCAGCTAATCTGCACGGCGCGGAGGGCGGCCCGCACAGGCGGCACTACCCGCGACACCACCAGCAGCAGCCCCACCAGCACGTAGGGCAACCAGGCTTTGGCGCGATTCATCAAGGGGCGATCGCCCGTTAGCTGCGGCGTGGTGCTGCCCTGCCACGAATCGTCCCATTGCTCCCTCGGCGGAAAGTCCCAAGATTCTTGCGGCAATAGCCAGCCCGCCCGCGCCACGGGAACGACAATCGCCAGCCCCAGCAGCCCGCCAATAATCGTGGGAAACTCTGGCCCCAGCACCCGTGCCGTCAGCGCGTAGGGCACCGTGAAGGCCAGCCCCGCAAACAGCGCAAATTTCCACGCCGCCAACCCCTGACGAATCGAGGGGCGATCGCCAAAAAAGACCGTCAGCATGATGCAGAGAATCAGCGGAATGAACGTGCCCACGATGCCATGCAGCATCCCCGCCACGGTTCCAATTGCCTTGAGGTATTGGGCGTAGCTCAGGCCCAGCGCGTCCACCTGGGTCTGCACCGCGTCCACCCCCGCCAGCCCCGCGTCGATGCCGATCAGCACGGGCGTACCCACTGCGCCAAAGGTGGAGGGCGTACTCTGGATAATCAGCGCCGCCAGCACCGCCGCCATCGCCGGAAAGCCAATGGCCACCAGCAGCGGCACGCAGATTACCGCAGGCGTGCCAAAGCCCGATGCCCCTTCGATAAAGCTGCCAAAGAGCCACGCAATGATAATCACCTGCACCCGGCGATCGCCCGAAATCGACAGCAGGCTCCGCCGAATCGCCTGAATCGCGCCCGATGCCTGCAACGTGTTCAGCAGCAGCACCGCCCCAAACACGATGTAAAGAATTTCCAGCGCAATGAACAAGCCCTGGATGCTAGAAGCCGCCACCCAAACTGGCGGAACGCGCCAGATCCAGAGGGCGATCGCCACCGTGACTAGATAGGCAATCGGCATAGCCCGTCCCGCAGGCAGCCGCGCCCCCAGCAGCAGCACAAACACCGTCAAAATCGGCAGAGCCGCGATTAAAAAATACAGCACAAGCTCTCAGAATGCGAACGTTGGATATTTTTTTCTAGAGCATGTTCCGCTGCTTGTCTAGGAACTGCGATACAGGCCCACGCCAAACTCTCTGAACTAAGCCGTTTTGCTCAGTCAGGCGTTTCGAGATGGACAGCAGGAATGACGGTGGGAATGACAGGGGGAATATCGTCAGCTTTAGCTGGTTCAGCTTGCAAACCTAAACCCTGAAAAGACGCTTATTCGGGCGGCAACTCGCCAAAGCGATCGCGGTATCGAGCCAGCAGGGCTTCGGCGGCTTCCCGCTGCTGCTGTTCTGCTAGGGCCGATTCTTCTGGCGTGGGGACGAGTTGCCCCGCAGGTGTCAGGAATCGGAGTTGCCCCGCCACCACGCCCAGCCAGAGTTGCAACTGCTGGCTCCACAAGTGTCCCTGGTCATTGGGCGACAACGCTTGATAGACTCCATCCACCAGATGAAAGCCCTGAAATTCCTGCGTGGTCGGGTCAAACCAGAAGTAGTCTGGCGTGCGGAAGGTGTCTTGATAGATTTGCTTTTTGAGGCCCCGGTCGGTGCTGGCGGTAGATGGCAACAAGAGTTCGATAATGACATTGGGATACTTGCCGTCTTCTTCCCAAACGACCCAGCTTTTGCGGGGACGCTTCTCTGTGTTGAGGACGACGAAGAAGTCCGGCCCGCGAAAATCCTTCGATTTGCTCTGGTTTGGGCTGTAGTAGATCGTGAGATTGCCGGAGACGTAGAAATCCTGGCGATCGCGCCAAAACCAGTCCAAGCATTTGATTAGCAGCAGCATTTGCTGCAAGTGAAAATCGGTTTCCAAGGGAGGCTCGTCGCTGTAGAGGTCGCCGGGAGGAAAGGTCACGCCATCCAACTGCGCCTGCTCGAAGAAATCGAGAACAGCTTCGGGCGCAGAGGGAGTCGCAGGAGTCGTCGGAACCGACATGGGAATCTATTCTTGCTAGTGCGTTTTGCTCTAGTCTAGCGGAGAAGATTTGCCGAGATGAGCCGAGAAGACGCGCCGAGAAGATGCGCCGAGAAGATGCGCCGAGAAGATGCGTTGGGAGGTGGGCGATCGCCCCCAATCTGCCATCAAGCCGCTAGTCTAGGTTAGAGGGGGTGCTAGATTAGCTCCGTTGCGCCTGCCCTCTATCATTCTGTTATTTCCCTGCTCCAGCCCTCTGTCACTCGGTCTTTTCTGTGTCTACACCCGAAGCGCTCCGCCAGTTGCTCAATGCCGTTGCCCAGGGACAAGTCAGCCCAGACACGGCGCTCGAAAAGTTGAAATATTTTGACTTTGAACCCGTCGAAGAGTTTGCCAAAATTGACCACCATCGGGCGCTGCGGACGGGCTTCCCTGAAGCCATCTGGGGCCCCGGCAAAACGCCGGAGCAGATCGCCCAGATCATGCAGACCATGCGCCAGCGCAGCCGGGTGGTGATGGCGACGCGCATCGAGCCAGCCGTGTATGACCAGGTGCGATCGCTCGTTCCAGACGCAGTGTATTACCCAATGGCGCGGATCTGTGCGATCGCCCCCCTCACGCTTACACCTGTCCATCCCGGCACAATCACGCTGCTATCGGCGGGTACAGCGGATTTACCAGTGGCAGAAGAAGCAGCGATTACGGCAGAACTCGCTGGATTTCAGGTACAGCGGCTCTGGGACGTGGGCGTGGCAGGCATCCACCGTCTGCTAAACAATCGCCATTTTGTGCAAACGGCGGACGTGCTGATCGTCGTGGCGGGCATGGAGGGGGCACTGCCCAGCGTCGTAGCGGGTTTGGCGGATTGTCCCGTGATTGCCGTGCCCACCAGCATCGGCTACGGGGCCAGCTTCAACGGGCTGGCGGCCCTGCTGACCATGCTCAACTCCTGTGCGGCAGGCATCGGCGTGGTGAACATTGACAATGGCTTTGGGGCCGCGGTGTTGGCGGGGCAAATCCTGCGAACTGCATCACGGATTACAGTTGAATCCAACCCCCCAAAGGAGTACCCTAACTAAGTCATCTCCAAGTGCTGCTATGTCTGCTACACCCTGTCATATCCTGATCGAGGGCAGCCCGATTGTCATCTACGCCAGCCGGAATGGCACGCCTGAGCGCCTTCTGCCGATTTTGAATCCGTTTCTAGACACCTTTTGGCAAGAGCGGGGGCTGGTGGGCGAACAGAGTGACACGCCTGCCTGTTTGGCCGCGCAGGTGATTGTGCGGCTGGGGTTTGAGTTTTGTGAGGACGATTTCTCGAACCTGAAGGCCAGCACCGAGTTTGACCCGACGGTGCAATATCTATACGAAATTCGGGGCGATCGCACGCTTCACATCTGGGTCGCCGATGAAGCCTATCGACAGCAGCCCCAGCTCGGATTAGCGGGCTGTCGGGAACTCGTCGAGCAAGCTGCGCCATAGGCCTGAAAGAGGTTGCGAAGCCGAAGGTTCGCGCCTATAGCTCGTCCAACTCAGCCAGCGCCGCTTCGGACAGTTCCGTAATTTCCTCCGAGGTCAGCGAGTCATCGTCTGCCATCAGGTCTGAAAGCACCTGTTCCATCTGCTCCAGGTCTTCTGTTGCATCCATGCTGTGCTTGATCTGGGAAAACACGCGATAAGCGTCAAGGGTTGCCGGGTTAATCTCTTTCTGTCGCCCGCTGCCCTGACTGCTCATGTCTACCAGGTTAAATTCGATATTTTCAGCGTAGATCGCCATCGTAATATCGAAAATCTCGAAAAAGTTGATGACCCAGCGGCACTCGTCCTCTGGATAGGCTTTATAAAACTGCACCAGATCCGCGATGCGGGCTTCTAGATGGGTGCGGGCATAGGGGCAAATCAGCACCAGCTTCAGCAGCACAATCACCAGCGTCAGCGGGTTGCCGTCCATCAGCAGTTGCACGAACAGAGGGGATGGGTCTTGCTGATTTTCGGTGGTTAGGTAGCTGACAATGCGGTTCACGGTTCGCAGCAGCAGCGCGTCGTCGAGCGGCTTGTCATGGTGGATGACGTAGAGGGCATCCAGCTTTTCGGCAACCTGTGCATTGAGCGATCGCGCTTGTTCCTGGGAGGCTGACGAAAACACCAGGTATTTTTTCAGGCTCTCTTTGAACTCCTGATAGCGGAGTCCCCGCGTTTGGTTCAGAAAAATATGCGCCAGGTTGGCGTAGCTAAAGTTGCCCCGCTTCGCCACGATCATTTTCACCAAGCGCAGCACGTCGTCACCCATAATGGTAGGGTTTTTGGGCTTCAGCGCGGGAACGGTGTTGCTCTGCGATCGCGCCGTGTACATTGCCAGTTCAAACTTAAACCGTTCCTTAAGCTGTTTAGAAAGGGTGCGGGCGGCGTTGCGCTGTTCGATGGGGTTGTTCAGGTCGATGTATTGCGGCACCAGCAGGTAAGACGTGTAGCGGTCTGACCAGTGCTTGCGCTGATCGTCGTAGCGCGAGGCAAATAGCTTTAGCTCCTGGAAATCCTCACTTTCTACAAAATTCTTCAGCCAGCCGCGCAGCCGCCGCAGCGTGGGCGACATGGTGGGCTTGTCGAGAATGGGGTCATAGAAAAGCTGCACCAGCCCCCGAATCGAGTCGTGGCTGCGGCTGAGATCCCAGTTGTTGATGAGAATGTAGCAGGAACGCTTGAGCGTGTTGCGAAACTCGGCTTCCTGGTTGGCAAAGACAATTTCGTAGAGCGAGGGGAGCGTATGGGAGCTAATCGTGTTGACGTGGTGAATGAAGAGATGCCGAAATTCTGCTAGCACCTCCTCCGGCGACCACTCCTTCACTATTTCCAGCAGGTAGTTGTAGATAACCTCCTGCGCTTTTGGAATGTTCCGCTGAAAACGATTGGCTCGTCCTCGTGGCTGCGGTTGATAGCCCTCGTTCAGTTTTTCCACAACCATCTAAAATGCTCAGTTGAAACTAGAAACTGCGGTCGGCGGGTCTGGATTTTCAAAATTGAGCGGCGATCGCCCCGATGGGCAAGGCGCGGCTTGGCGAACGGGCTAGCAGGCTGTCTACTTCATGGGGGGAATACAAGAGAAGGTGTGCAGTTTACGAACGATGCCACAAAAGTCACCCGCTGTGGTGAGCGATTCAGGGGAGTAGCGCGATCGCTGTTCGGTCATGCTGGCGCTGTCTGATCCGAGGGCTAGCTCCTCTCAGGAGGGCGATTCAGGAGGGCGATCGCCAGTCGTCTCGGTTACGAGGAGCATCCCCCATTCACCAGCCACAGGTTGCCAGAATTGCCAGAGTTGCCAAAATTTATTGGCAGCTCTCGTCTTCCTATGCAACGCTCCCCTCCATGCAAAGCCCCTCCGTGCAGTGACCCTTTATGCAGTGACCCTCCATGCAAAGCCCCTCCATGCAAAGCCCCTCTGATACCCTGATACAACGCTTCCTCTTTTTCCCTGATGCTTCTCGGTTGAACTGTTCTGGTCACACGCCAGACAGCCCATAGAGACAGCATTAATGGTCACAGCACTAATGGTCTGGGAGAATTTTTCAGAGCGCCTTGCAATGGCTGGAGGTCATGCAAGGCTCCAATTATAGCGAGCGACCCAAGGGGGCTGATACTGGACGATAGAGGGAATCAGGCAAAAATGATAGAGCTTTGCATACTCTTTACAGAGTTTAACCTGGATCACTCACTGAGGGGTTCCGCCCATTGTTCTATTTGTCGTGCGATGTTTTACTATCTTTTTCTTTCTTTTGCGTTCTTGTAAGGATTGCCATGCCTGCCCCAGGCTAAATGCTTCTGAATTTGACAGTTTTTGATACGGTCTATCAACCTATCTATCAGTAAATCGCCCACCAGGGAATCGCCCAAAAGTTTAGTTTATAAACCTATTCGACTGGTTTCCATTGAATTCGAGCCAACATGAATGTTCCCGATTACACCCTATTGCTGGTGGGCGATTCCCGTAGGGAGCGCTTCGCGAATCGCCTGCGTCGGCAAACCCAGCGCGACTGCCTGGGGGATTGGTATGCCACAGCAGGCGACCCCAGCCATGCCCTCGACCCTGCAACCTGGACAGCCTGGGGCAAGATTCCGCTGAATGCCAAGGGACATATTCCCTGGACGAAAGGACGGCAGGTGTTGTGGCTGGCTCAGGAAATCGTCGTGCCCGATGCGCTAGAGGCATATCCGCTGGCAGGGCTGACACTGCGACTGGCGCTGACTTGGTGGGCAGAGGACGCGCAGATTTTTGTAGATGGGCAGTTGGCGCAGGCGGGCGATCTGTTTGACTGCTCGGCGCGGGTCGTGCTGCGGGAGCAGGTGCAGCCAGGAGAGCGGATTCCGGTGGCGCTGCGGCTGGTCAGTCCGGGGCATGACGACGGGGCCCTGGTGCGATCGCACTGTATTTATGAGCGCCCCCAGTATGGACTGGAGCCTTGCCCAGAGCCGGGATTTGTGGCAGACGAGCTGGATGTCGTGCAGCACTACGTCGAAACCTTTGCACCAGCGCAGCTAAGAGACCTGGCGGCCGCCGTGGCCCCGCTCGACTGGAGCCAGCTTGCCAACCGAGCCGCCTTTGACCAAGCGCTCTGCGACCTGCGGCAGCGCCTGTTGCCCTTTGGCGAGTGGATTGGGCAGCGGCAGATTTCCCTGTTGGGACACGCGCACCTGGATCTGGCCTGGCTGTGGCCCGTGGCGGAAACCTGGGACGCGGCCGAGCGCACGTTCAAATCGGTGTTGAGTCTCCAGGCGGAGTTTCCAGACCTGATCTTTACCCACTCTTCGCCCGCGCTCTATGCCTGGATGGAAACGAACCGTCCGGCACTGTTTGAGGCAATTCGGACGCAGGTGGCGGCAGGGCGCTGGGAAGTGGCCGCTGGGCTGTGGGTGGAGCCGGAATTGAACCTGATCAGCGCCGAATCGATCGCCCGCCAGATTCTCTACGGCCAGCGCTATGTGCAGGAAACATTTGGGCGCATCAGCGCGATCGCCTGGCTGCCCGACACCTTTGGCTTTTGCTGGCAATTGCCCCAGTTCTTAAGCCAGGGCGGTGTGGAATTCTTCGTTACGCAAAAGCTCCGCTGGAACGACACCAACGAATTTCCCCACGAAGCCTTTTGGTGGGAAGGGCCCGACGGCAGCCGCATTTTTAGCCTGCACTCTGCCCCCATTGGCGAAGGCTTCGACCCACTCAAGATGGCCCGCTACGCCGCCCAGTTCGAGCAAAAAACGGGCTATTCCCACGCCCTCTGGCTAATCGGCGTGGGCGATCACGGCGGCGGCCCCACCCGCGATATGCTGCACCTGGCCCAGCGCTGGGGGCGATCGCCCTTCTTCCCACGCCTCCAGTTTTCCACGGCACAATCCTACCTGGAAGCGCTGCGGGAATGGGATGATCCCAGCGTCAACGCCACCCCCCCAACACCCCAACACCCCCTCTGGCAAACCGATCTCTACCTCGAATTCCATCGGGGCTGCTACACCACCCATGCCGACCAAAAATGGTGGAACCGCCGCTGTGAGGCGCTGCTCTCCGAAGCGGAACTGTGGTCAGCCATGACGACGCTAGCCCTGGGACTGCCCTACCCTGCACCAGCCCTGGAAACTGCGTGGAAAAAGGTGCTGTTTAACCAGTTTCACGATATTTTGCCCGGGTCGGCGATTCCTGATGTGTACGCAGAGGCCAATCGAGAGTGGGCGGCGGCGGCAGAATGCGCCAAAGACGCAATTGATGCAGCGCTAGGGGCGATCGCCCGTCACATTGCCCGACCGCCCGCGCCCCATCCCCAGGCCAGGGCGGTGCTGGTGTTTAACCCGCTAAACTGGTCGCGCTCGGCGGTGGTGCGAGTGGGGGGGGAAGAACGAAGAAAGAAGAACGAAAAACGAAAAATGGCGGGGCGGGAACATCCAAAATCGAACATCGAAAATCGAAAGTTGAACTGGGAGGTTCGCGGGCTGGACGGACGGGCGATCGCTGCTCAGTGGGTGCTGGAGGCGGATAACGGCGAGCATTGGGACCTTGCGTTTCGGGCCGAAGCCGTTCCTGCGCTGGGCTATGCCTGCTTCTGGCTGTGTCCAGTTGAGGGGGACTTTTCGGCTGCGGAGCCGCTCCAGCCGACGGATTCCTTCGTTCTGGAAAATGAGTTTCTGCGGGTGACGGTTGACCCGGCTACGGGCAATCTGGCTAGCGTGTTCGATAAGGCGCAGCAGCAGGAGGTGCTGGCGGGGCCGGGCAATCAGCTTCAGGCGTTTCAAGATGGTGGGCAATATTGGGATGCGTGGAATATCGACCCAGCTTACGGAAGCTATCCCTTGCCGCCGCCGCAGCTTGAGGCGATTCGCTGGGTGAACAATGGGGCGATCGCCCAGACAGTGGAGATCGTGCGATCGCTCGGTCGGTCTATATTTCGCCAGCGCTACGAGTTGCAAGCCGAGTCGCCACTGCTGCAAATCCATACCTGGGTCGATTGGCAAGAGCGACACGTCCTGGTAAAAGCGGCGTTTCCGCTCAATCTGACGGCCGATTTGCTGACCTGCGAAATTCCGGGTGGCGTAATCCAGCGGCCCACCCAGCCGAAGAATTCTGTCGAGGCGGCTCAGTGGGAAGTGCCTGCCCTGCGCTGGGCCGACCTGACCAGTTCCGATGCGTCGGAGGCCGTTCCCTACGGCGTGAGCCTGCTCAACAACAGCAAACATGGCTACGACAGCAGCCCTAGCCAAATTCGCCTGACGCTGCTGCGCGGCGCAGCGTGGCCGAATCCTGATGCGGATTTGGGGCACCATGAATTCACCTACGCGCTGTATCCCCACGCCGGCCGTTGGCAGGCGGCGGAAACGGTGCGACGCGGCTACGAGCAAAACCAGCCTTTGCGGGTTTGCGTCGTTGACCCGGCAACCGCCACGCCCTCTCAGGCTGCATTGCCGCCGATGGGTTCGCTGCTCCACCTCGACGCTGGCTCAGCCGTGGTGAGCGCCCTCAAGCCTGCTGAAGACGGCTCCGGAGACTGGATTTTGCGGTGCTACGAGTCGCAGGGAGCGTCAGGAGAAATTCGCTTTTTAGGAGGTGGTTCTCCAGGAGGTGGTTCTCCAGGAGGTGGCTCTCCAGAACAATGGGCGATCGCCCAAGTGGTTCGCGCCGTCCCCACAAATCTGCTAGAAGATGCTAGTGCCGTAGAGAATGATGCCAATGCCGTAGAGAATGAAAGAGGGGCGATCGCCCTCCAGCCGTGGCAGGTTCTTACCCTCCGCCTGACGCTCCAGCCTGCGCCCAAGCCCTAATCTTCGTGGTCTTCAAAGGGGTCGTCCAACTGCTTAGACGGCGGGCCAAAGGAGGTGTAGATCGCGGCTCCGGTGATGCCGATCAGGATCGCGGTAACGGAAATACTAAGAACTGTTGCAGAGTCCATGAGTCGATCTAATTTATGAGTCACATTCCCCTAGAATATTACATAAAGTTAAATTTAACGATTGCTTGCAGGTAACCCATGGCACAACGCACTCGCTTGGGAGATATCCTTCGCCCCTTAAACGCTGAATACGGTAAGGTGGCTCCCGGTTGGGGCACAACCCCGCTGATGGGAGTTTTCATGGTGCTGTTTCTCGTATTTCTGCTGATTATTTTGCAGATCTACAATTCCTCGCTGATTTTGGAAGATGTGAATGTGGACTGGCGCAGCCTCGGCGGCTAGTTTTAAGATCACGCTCGATTATGAGAAAGCCCCGGTCATGCCAGGGCTTTTTTTATGTTTAGCTGATGGTTTTTAGCTGATGGTTTGTCCTGGGCACGTCAAGCGCTGCAATGCAGTCATCTGCTGCGCTATACCAAATTGCGGTCGGTCAGGATTTCGTAGCCTGTTTCCGTCACCAGCACCGTATGCTCGAACTGGGCGGATAGAGCGCGATCGCACGTCACCACCGTCCAGCGATCGCCCAGCACCCGCGTCAGCTTTGACCCAGCATTCACAATCGGCTCGATCGCCAGCGTCATGCCTGCCCGCAGCTTCACATTCGGCATCTGGTGCGTGCGGAAATTGAACACTGACGGCTCTTCATGCAAATTGCGCCCCACGCCGTGCCCCGTGTAATCTTCCACCACGCTAAAGCCATTGGCCTTGACGTGATCTTCAATCGCGCCCGCCAAGTCGAGCAAAAAGGCCCCAGCTTTGACCTGTTCAATGCCTTTGTAGAGGGCTTCTTCGGCGACCCGAATCAGCTTTTCGGCGGCGGGCGTTACCTTGCCCACGCCAATCGTGATGCAAGAATCGCCATGAAAGCCTTCAAAATATGCGCCCGTGTCTACCTTCAGCACGTCGCCTTGGCGGATCGTTTTGCGGCGACTGGGAATGCCATGCACGACTTCATTATTAATACAGGCGCAAATGGACCCTGGGAACCCGTGGTAGCCTTTGAAACTCGGCGTTGCGCCCATGTCCCGAATGCGCTTCTCGGCATAGGCATCCAGATCCGCCGTTGTCATCCCCGGCTGCACTATCTCCGAGATTTCCTTCAGCACAGTCGCCACGATCCGAGAAGCCTGACGCATGATTTCGATTTCGCGGGCGGACTTGATCTCGACGCTGCGGCTTTGCTTGCGGACGCGGGGCGAGTTGATGGCTTGCGGGAGGAGGTCGGTGAGAATGTTCATTAAATCCGGAGGTGCAGGGGTAGAAGTCGCTGGAAGCGCTTGCTGAAAACGCTCGATATGGAGGGCGCGATAGAGGGCGTGAAAGCCCTTATCTAAGTTACCTCAAGTATTCCCATCTAGGGGATGATTCGGTTGGGTTCGACCGTCCTGCTGCGGATTGTCCAGCCTGTCGCGGTTTAGCCGGTTTAGGTTGCCGCCGCCACAATCTCCTGGAGCCGTTCGCGAAACTCGCCTTTGGGATGTGCGCCTTTGACTTCGCCCAAAATTTTGAAGTCGCTTTCCGGCTCCTGGCAAATGATGTAAGTCGGCCAGCCCATGCCTTCTTTATCGGGATATTGCGCCAAGAGGATCTTGCGGTATTTGCGGTAGGTGGCGGTGTCCTGCATTTTTACATCGACAAACTCCAGCCCCAGTTCGGCTGCCACTTTCTGGTCATAGAACGACATTTTGTGGCAGAGGCCGCAGTCTTCGGAGGAGAACTTAATCACGGTGGGATTCATAGCGGGGTTCACCAAATGCTGATATGAAACGTGTGACTGGTAGTGTCAGGACTTACGCACTTACGATAAGATTTCTAGACTTTGGACAATTTCTCACAGGCTGCGCCCGCGAGAAATTGTCCAACTGCGTCAGTCCTAAGTGTGACTATTAGACTTGCAGGCTGACCTGAGTCTTGAAAAGAGTTTGCAATGGATTTTCATGTCTGGAGCGAGTGCGCCTAGAACGAGCGCGTCTGAAGCGAGGGGCCGGCCGCTATCGCAGCAGCGGCGATGCTTTGAGGAATTGTCCTTGGCGATTGACGTAGCGCCACTGGTTGCCGAGCTTGACGCGGGCCCAACCCTCTGAAAAGGCAGCAGCATCGTCAAATTGGGGTTCGATGACCCAGGTTCCGGCGGGGTTGATATAGCCGTAGCGGTTGCCTTGTTTGACGGCGGCCAGCCCTTCGGAAAAGTCGGCGGCATAGTCAAACTGGGGGGCGATCGCCATCTGTCCCTGGCGATCTACGTAACCCCACTTCGCGCCCACCAGCACCGCCGCCCGTCCTTCAGCAAAGTCCGACGCAAAGCTGAACTGGGGGGCGATCGCCAGCTTGCCCTGCAAGTCGATAAAGCCCCAGTCGCCGCCCTGCCGCACCCGCGCCCGCCCGTCTGCAAACCGAAACGCCCCATCAAACTGGGGATCGATGACGAGCGCTCCGGTCGGGTCAATATAGCCCCAGCGGCCGCCCTGCCGCACTGCTGCTCGCCCCTGAGACAGTCGCCACGCATCTTCAAACTGGGGATCGATGACCAATTTGCCCGTCGGTGCGATGAACCCGTAGCGATCGCCCAGTTTCACCGCCGCCAGCCCTTCGGCAAAGCTCCCTGCCAGGTCAAACTGCGGCTCGATGGCGACCTCTCCGGCGGGATTGATATAGCCGTAGCGCGTGCCAGCGCGAATCGCCGCCAGCCCGCCCGAAAAAGAAGCCGCGCCCAGATATTGCGGCGGAACGATGACTTCACCCGCCCGATTCATATAGCCATAGACCCCGTTTGCCTTGATCAGCGCCAGGTCTTCGGAAAAGTCGGCCGCTCCGTCCATGTTGGGATCGACGGCGATCGCCACGTTGCCCGTCAGGTCGATAAACAGGAGGCGATCGCCCCGGCGCACCATCGCCAGCCCTTCAGAAAAATCGGCAGCTTGGTCAAAGGAAAGCTCCCCATCAGATTGGGCCAGGGTTTGGGAATCGGTCATGGCAGCGTCAGAAAACAAAACAGGGGTCAGAGCAAGATTCTGAGCAAGATTTAGAGCAAGATTGTCAGGACTGCGAGAACGAGAAGCGCTATCCCAGCGGCAGCCCTCCAGCAGGAGCAGGGTGGAGGCGATCGCAGCAATGTAAAAAAAGTTTGGCATGGGACTGGGGAATTTGACGAGGAGGAGTGACAGAAGGCGGACGGATGGCTATGAGTTGTGGGGGAATAGGAGGAGAGATACTTGTGATACGTAATCTCAGTGAAGAATGTTTGAAAATTGGAGAAGCTACTGAGAGCAGAGAAATCACGGAAAGATGCACGAACCCAGATGACTGCAAAGATAGCTGAGATCCCTATTGACGAAATTCCGGCAGTGTCCGATCGTTATGTGTAAAGAAACCATGAGCTAGCCTTGCAAAACTTAAAGACTTCATGAAGTTGGTGACATATTTACGGATACTTAACGTGTTTTGAGGATGGCTAGGTATATCGGGATTGGATTTCGCTTGCCCAAGATTGCTTAAACGGGGGCGACAGGTCTTGCTCAAGGTTGGAGTTTATTTTGGCTTCACATGAGGCAATCTTTGAACCTGATTTCATGAAGGTAGTTGGGCAGAGCAATCTATTCCGATAAGACGACCTGTAAGCCTTGTAGTGGCGTGATAGCTACTAGCCTAGCGACGCTGTTGGGAGTTGTTAAATCGTTCGTAACTTCTGTCTGAGCCTTGTTCTGAGCTTCGTAAATGGGTGTGTGGATGGCTCCCTGTTCGTTGAGTGTTCGTGAGTTTGCCTGAGCAATCTTGGTTTAGTTGCCTTCTATTGCCCCTTTGCTTCGGCAGCATCTTCGACCGAGTAAACGAGAAAATTCTTCAGGGAAAAATCTTATGGAAGAGTATCCTGATGTTCCGGTTGCCCCCTCATCTTCCTTCTATGCTGAATCTGCGCCATTAGAGGCTGAAGCTGAACTGGACTTTGGGTCGGGGACTGAGTTAGTTGAACCGAGTTTTTCTGAGCCTGCGGCTCGCACCGCTGCGTTTGAAGCACGCCCGCTCGGCGTTGCGGCTGGGTCTGAGCTAGCTGCCGCGCGATCGCCCGTTTCTCAGGACGCGCTAGATGACGTTGAGCTAGATTTTGACGAACTGCAAACCTTCGAAACGGTTAGCACTCAGTTTCATCATCTGGGTGTGACCTTTGCTAATGCAGTCGCCCTTGTGCCCTCCAATCCAGCATTTCCCTCCCATACTGGACAACTGGTGTTGATGGCTTGTCCCAAGGGCGGGTGGCTGGAGGCAACCTTTGACCAGCCCGTGCAGCGCGTCAGCGGACACATTACCAGCTCTCGCCCGACGGTGATGGCAGCTTTTGACGAACACAATCGCCCCGTCGCCCAGACCCAAACCCCAGCCGCCAACCTGGCAGGCTCCGGCTCCAGCCAAGCGCCGAATTTGGAGATGACGCTGACAGGCCGCCAGATTTCTCGCGTCACCTTCTACACCTTTGACGGACAATTGACCTTGGGCGCATTCAGCTTCGCGCAGTCCAACCGCCGAGCATCCTGAGGCAGGCTCTCAGGTTTCTGGTGAGTTTTCAGGTCAGTCTGTTGGTCGAAGACCGGGATCAGCAATTGGCAGCGGCTTGACTCTGATGGACGCGACAGGAATGCGCCGCTAGGAGTTCAACGGCTCAATTCTGACGATTGATGAATCCCTACTCTCTACTAGCTCAAACGACCCGCGAGCGAGTCAGCGACGGGGCGATCGCCCCAATTCTGGCGGACTGCGGCGCTGCCTCACAAATCCTCGTGCTGATCTGGACGCAACTGGGCGACTTTGACAGCCTGGAATATGCCTGGTGGATTCGGCGGCAGGCGGCGCAGCTTCAGGCAGCGGGCATCGCGGTGCGGGCGGTGGGCATTGGCGATCGCCCATCAGGGCAAAAATTCTGCGAGTATACCGACTTTCCGGCCGAACATCTGTTCATCGACCCCGGCGCATCGCTGCACCAAGCGCTGGGGCTATATCGCGGCCTGTCGCTGAAACTCCCCGTCCTCTCACCCGCGCAAAATAGCTGGCTCAACCTGATGCTGATGTGTGCGGGGATCGGTAGTCCGGGCACGCTGGCGGAGGTGTTTCGCGGCTATCGGGGCGATCGCACTGCACCCCAGCTCATTGCCGACGACGAAGAAATTCAGGCGTTTCCCTTGCCGCCCCTCAAAGGTTCCTTCTTTCGCTGGGCAGGCGGTCGCGGCTTCCAGCGCCCGTTTGAGCTAGCCACCCTGCGCCTGCGAAATATGGGCGAAGTGCTGCGCCACTGGAAGACCTACGTGCCCGATGCCGCCTTCTTGACCCAGCGCGGCGCAACGTTCCTATTCGACGCTCAGGGCGAACTGCTATACGAACACCGCGATCGCGCCATTCTGGGCTTTGCCGAAACCATGAGCAACCCGCTCCAGTTTCTCCAGCTATAAGCTTTGCAGGCTCAAGGTTTACTGTCCTCATTCCGTCATAGGATCGAAAAGCACAGTTTGCAATCGCAGGTTGAGAGGACGACACATGCGCGTGTTGGTGATGGGCGGAACCCGGTTTATCGGCGTGTACCTGACAAAGCTGCTGGTGGCGCAAGGCCACGAAGTCGTGCTGTTTAACCGGGGCAACAAACCCGCACCCGTCGCGGGCATCCGGCAGATTGTGGGCGATCGCACCGATCCCCTCCAGATCAAAACCAGCCTCTCCAGCGAATCCTTTGATGCCGTGTTCGACAACAACGGCCGCGAACTCAGCGACACCCAGCCCCTCGCCGAAATCTTCAAAGGGCGAATCCAGCACTTCGTCTACGTCAGTTCTGCGGGCGTGTACCTCAAGTCTGACCAGATGCCCCACGTCGAGGGCGATGCGGTCGATCCTAACAGCCGCCACAAGGGCAAATTTGAAACCGAGGCTTATCTGGCAGAGTCCGGCATTCCCTTCACATCCATTCGCCCGGTCTATATCTACGGCCCGCAAAACTACAACGACCTAGAAGCCTGGTTCTTTGACCGCATCGTGCGCGATCGCCCCGTCCCAATTCCCGGCAACGGCATGGCGCTCACCCAGTTTGGGCATTGCCAGGATCTAGCCGCCGCCATGGCCGCCGTGCTGGGCAACGAGCGGGCGATCGGGCAGATCTACAACATATCGGGCGATCGCGCTGTCACCTTCGACGGGTTGGCCCGCGCCTGCGCCACCGCCGCTGGCAAAGACCCCACCACCCTCAGAATCGTCCACTACGACCCCAAAAAATTTGACTTTGGCAAGCGCAAAGCCTTTCCCATGCGCGTGCAGCACTTTTTCACCGACATCCACAAAGCCAAGACCGAGCTAGGCTGGCAGCCCCAGTTTGACCTGGTTTCCGGCCTGGCCGACTCGTTCCAACACGACTACCTCGCCAGCGGCCGCGACAAAGCCGAAATCGACTTCTCCCTGGACGAAGAAATCCTAGCAGCCCACGCTTGAGCCTAAGCCTACCAGGGAACACTGGAAGCTAGGGTGCAGGTGTCAGACATTGGCGCGATGGCCTGCACCTGCCCAAACTCCCATACTCCCAACTCTCTACCCCTCACCTTGACTGACGAACGAGCCTACTGGCTGGCTTGGAGCCAGATCGCGGGTGTCGGCCCGACACTGCTGATGCGGATCTATCGCCACTTTGGGTCGCTGGCGGCGGCTTGGGATGCCGATCTGGCTGCCCTGGATGCGGTGGAGGGCATTGGCGGAATGACGGCAGGGGCGATCGCCACGGCCCGTGCCTCCCTCGATCCCGCATCCCTGCTCGCAGAACATCAGCGCGACAATCCCGACGTTTGGACTCCCGCCGATGCCGACTATCCGCGCCTGCTCACCGAGATTCCCGACCCGCCGCCACTGCTCTACTATCGCGGGCAGGTGGCGCTGGCAGAAAACCGGGGGGAAGTGGGGCTAGTGGCGATCGTGGGAACCCGCAACCCCTCCAGCTATGGCAAACAGTGGACGTATCGCCTGGTGGAAGCGCTGGTGCAGGCAGGATTTACCATCGTCTCTGGGCTGGCGGAAGGCATCGATGCGATCGCCCATCAAGCCTGTCTGGATGCGGGCGGCCGCACGATCGCCGTCCTGGGAACCGGGGTCAACCGCGTCTATCCTGCCAGCAACCGCGCCCTCGCCCAGCAGATCGACCGCAAAGGGCTGATTCTCAGCGAACATCCCCGGGGCACCGGCCCCGACCGCGCCCACTTCCCCAGCCGCAATCGCATCATCGCCGGACTCTGCCGCGCCACCCTGGTCATCGAAGCAGGCTCCAAATCGGGAGCGCTGATCACCGCCCGCGTCGCCAACGAATATGGCCGCGAAGTCTACGCCCTCCCCGGCTCCCTCGACCAGCCCCAGTCCCGCGGCTGCCTGGAGATCATTGCAGGCGGCGCTCAGGTCATTCTCGGCGAAACCCCGCTGCTAGAGGCCCTCGGCGCAATTCCCCAGCTAGACGCGATGCCAAACCACTCTGCTGCTCCAGCGCCCTCTGCGTCTGCACCTCCCACACCCGACCTGCCGCCCCGCCTGGTGCCGATTTTTCAGGCGATTCCCCCCATCCCACCAGAGGCGATCGCCCTCGACACCCTGGTACAAACCACCCAACTCGACACCAGCAACCTCCTCGCCGCCCTGCTAGAGCTAGAAATGCTGGGCGTGGTTTCGCAACTGCCCGGAATGCGCTATTGCCGAGCAGGATGACCATTTTTCGAGAGGGTAATCTACGCGCTGAGACGATAGAGTGAGGAGGTATTTCGGGGTGACGACGACTGGCGCACTTCCCGTCCCCCCACCCCGTTCTCTCGTTTCCCTGCTGCCCATGTCTTCCCCCAAACCCCGCCTCCTGCTCATCGGACTCGACTGTATGGAGCCGTCGCTGGTGTTTGACCGCTGGCGGTCTGACTTGCCCAACCTGTCGCGGCTGATGGCGGCGGGCAGCTATGGACGCATGGAGAGCAGCATTCCCGCCATCACCGTCCCTGCCTGGAGCTGCATGATGAGTGGACGCGATCCGGGGGAACTGGGGATTTATGGATTTCGCAACCGGGCCGATCGGAGCTATGGCAAGATGGCGATCGCCGACGGTCGAGCGGTCAAGGTTCCGCGCCTGTGGGACTTGCTGGGCGATGCGGGCTGGACGGTCGCGGTTCTCAGCGTTCCGGGCACTTCGCCACCCTATCCAGTGAACGGCTCCCTCGTATCCTGCTTCCTTACGCCCAGCCGTGATGTGCCCTACACGCACCCGCCAGGTCTGGCCGCGCAAATTGCCGAATGGATGCCCGACTTTTTGCTGGACGTGCCAGAGTTTCGCTCCGAGGAAAAAGCGCGAATCTTGCAAAACATCTACGACCTCTGCAACCAGCGGTTTGACCTGGCAGAAAAGCTGATCGAGCGCGACCAGCCCGATTTTCTGATGCTGGTAGACATGGGCGTGGATCGGATTCACCACTCCTTCTGGAAGCCAATGGACCCCACCCACCCGCAGCACGAGCCGGGGTCGCCCTTTGCCAACGCGATTCACGACTACTATTGCCATGTGGATCGGCGCGTCGGCGACCTGCTGGCAAGGTGTGATGAGGAAACCGCTGTGCTGGTGGTGTCAGACCACGGGGCGCGGCCGCTGATGGGCGGCATCTGCGTCAATGAGTGGCTGATCAAGTGGGGCTATCTGACGCTAAAGCAGCCCCCTGCGGAACCGCTGCCGCTGGATCAGGTCGAGGTGGACTGGAGCCAGACCAAAGCCTGGGGCGCAGGCGGCTACTACGGGCGGATTTTTATGAACGTGCAGGGACGAGAACCGCAGGGCGTGATTCCCCTGGCGGAATACGAGCAAGAGCGATCGCGCTTAGCCGACCTCCTGGCCAGCATCCCCACGCCAGACGGACAGCCCATGCCCAACCGCATCATGAAGCCGCAGCAAATTTACCAGAAGGTGCGCGGCGTGGCTCCTGACCTGATTGCCTATTTCGACGAACTGGCCTGGCGCTCCGTGGGTACAGTCGGGGACGGCTCGCTTTACACTACAAATAATGACACTGGGCCCGACGATGCCAATCATGCTCCCTTTGGGCTGATGATTTTCCACGACCCGCGCCAGCCCAAGGGCGGTCAGGTTCTAGAGGGCGCGACGCTTTACGACATCCTGCCCACCTTGCTATACCGCTACGGCCTCCAGCCCCCCGCCAATCTGCGCGGCAACATCCTTCCCATCTAGCTTCAGATCCTCACCCCCCCAACCCCGCAAATGCCTTCGTCTGGTCGCTTCCAAAGTCGCTTGCTGAGCTATCTGTCTCGGCAGCGGCTGCGTTTGGGCGATCGCACGTCGCGCTGGATACGCCAGGCCCAAGGTGCGATCGCGCTGGGGGCGCAGGTGGTGCTGTATCCGGTCTATGTGGCGTTTCAGTCGATGCGGCTGGCGGGGCGACAGATGGGGCCCGCAGCGCAGCGCGTGGGGCTGTTTTTGGAAAATGTCAAGCGCAGCGTCCAGGGCAAACCCGCGCTGCCTGCCTCGCCGCCGCCTGCCGATGCGCCCATTCACAAAACGCTGCGGGCCATTCGCTCGGCGGGTTTTGCCAACGCGCTGACTGCCGCACCAGCCGCTCCACCAAGCTCCCCAGATTCGCGGGCGATCGCCCTCCGTCCTCCATCAAACCTGGCCCCGCCGCCCCGCCCTGAGGACGACCCCGCCCCGCTAACATTCCGCGAAGCATCGGCGCTCCCCACCGCCGAAGCCACCCGCATGAACCCCCAGGCTAATCCAACACTGGGCAACCAGGGTCCAGCAGACATTGGCGGCATTGCCTCGCGGCTGGATAGCCGAATGCTGGTATTGGTGACCACGACCAATGCCCTCATCGACCTGTCGCCCCAGCAGCAGCGCTGGCTTCAGCAGCAGATCATTTGGGAACTGGCGAACGATGGCCGGGCCCGGCGGCGCTGGCTGCGGCGGGCAGGATTGACGGGTCGCCGCTCGGCTGGGGAACTGGGCAGTGGAGCGAGCGATGGGGCGATCGCCGACCTCGCAGCCCCGCCATCCCGGTCGCTGGCTTCCTCGCCAAGGGGCCGACTGACTCGGATGCTGCCCGTGCCCCTGCCGCGAGAAACCGCCGCCCCGCCCGTAAAGGCGTTTTATCAACTGATGGCGTGGGTGCAGACGGGGCCAGTGGCGATCGCCGCCAATCTCTTCCAGGAAGCCGCGCTGGCCGTGTACTTTCCGCCGCCAGAACCCGCCCCCCGTCCCGGCGCGCCGTTCCCAGGCACAGCCCCTCTGCCCCCTTCCGCACCCATCCGATCGGGCATTGCACCGTCCCTCTCGCCGACGATTCCGCCCCATCTGCGCCCCCACTCCCCCGGCGAAATTTTGCTGCAACTCTTGGCGGAGCAGCCCGCAGAGCCATTTATGGAGCAAGTCACCGAGCAATTTACTGGGCAATTTACTGGGCAACTTACTGGGCAACTTACTGGGCAACCTGCGGAGCGACCGACTCACGTCCCCGCTAACTTCTCCACGGAGGTCATCTCTGCGGAGCGGCTGACCAACGCAAGGGCGATCGCCCCTCTTGTTCCCACTGCCGACCTGATGCCCGACGCACACAGCGTCATCCTCACCATCAGTCGCCAAGATCCTAGCCCCCTCACGCCCCAGCCATCCAGCCCTCCAACTCTCCAGTCCCCAAGCGCTTCACTCCACGCACCCCCTCACGCGACCCCTCAAGCGACCACTGCCCAGCCGCCCTACATCGACACTCCCGCCACCCTCGTCCGCTACGAAAAGCACCCCCTAGAGGCAGTGTTGGACTGGATCGATCGGAGCATCGTCTGGCTGGAAACCTGGCTGGCAGACCTGTGGCGGTGGCTGCGGGGTGAATCGGGCAGCGACTCCTGATGGGGGACAGTTTTCCCGACTCGCCCCAAAATCGTGAATCGGAAAGCGGAAAATCGGGACGAGCGATCGCCCCATCTTTGCCCTACCTTTGTCCCACCTCTGCCCTCCGCTCGACCCATCCACGCGGTTGCCCAGGCATGAATTCTCCGACACGCAGATTAAGGCTTTCCGTACTCTACAATCCCCATCAGAAATCTCAGAGTAGGATCGGCCTAGACGCAACACCAGACGCTATTCATAGACCGACGGATTAACCGACGGATTCCTTGAAAATCCAACCTGACCCTTTTGAACTTGCCAGGAGAAACGGATGGCAACTTTACTCGATCAACTGCGCGAGATGACGGTCGTCGTCGCGGATACAGGCGACATTCAGGCCATTGAAAAGTTTAAGCCCCGCGACGCAACCACCAACCCCTCGCTGATTACGGCGGCCGCGCAAATGCCGCAATATCAAGAAATTGTGGATGAAACGCTGAAGCAGGCCAAGGCAGATGCGGGATCTGGCGCGACGGACTCGCAGGTGGCCACGCTGGCGTTTGACCGCCTGGCGGTGGAATTTGGCAAGCGGATTTTGGCGATTGTGCCGCAGCGCGTCTCGACCGAGGTGGATGCCCGCCTGTCCTACGACACCGAAGCCACCATTGCCAAAGGGCGCGAACTGATTGCCCAATATGAAGCAGCGGGCATTTCGCGCGATCGCATTCTGATCAAAATCGCCTCCACCTGGGAAGGCATCAAAGCCGCTGAAGTGCTGGAAAAAGAGGGCATCCACTGCAACCTGACGCTGCTGTTTGGGCTGCATCAGGCGATCGCCTGCGCTGAGTCGGGCGTGACGCTGATTTCGCCCTTCGTCGGCCGAATTCTCGACTGGTACAAGAAGGAAACCGGACGGGACTATGCACCCGCCGAAGATCCGGGCGTTCTCTCCGTCACCAAGATTTATAACTACTACAAGAAGTTCGGTTACCAGACCGAGGTGATGGGCGCGAGCTTCCGCAATATTGGCGAGATCACAGAACTGGCGGGCTGCGACCTGCTGACGATTTCGCCCTCGCTGCTGGCGGAGTTGCAGTCTACCGAAGGCGACCTGCCCCGCAAGCTCGACCCCGCCAAGGCCGCTGCGATGGACATCGAAAAGATCACCATCGACAAAGCCACCTTCGACAAAATGCACGCCGAAGACCGCATGGCTTCGGAAAAGCTGGACGAAGGCATCAAGGGCTTTACCAAAGCGCTGGAAACGCTGGAAGCCCTGCTGGCCAAGCGGCTGGCACAAATCGAAGGCGGAGCGCTGGTGAACCACGCCGCTGAGGATCTGTTCAAAGCCTACGATCTAGACGGCGACGGCTTCATTACCCGCGAAGAGTGGCTGGGCACTGATGCGGTGTTCGACGCGCTGGACGAAAACAAAGACGGCAAAATTACGCCGGAAGAAGTCCATGCAGGGCTGGGCGGGGCGCTGTTGGCCGGCGTTTAGCTGCCCGAACGTTCCCAGTCACTCGCATCCTAAGCAGTATCCCGGCGATCGCCCTTCATCAAACGCAACTCGCCGGGATGTTTAGGATTCAGAGTTCCGAAGTGGGGGTTTAGGATGCAGCGATCCCCCTGCGACCCAAGCCCCCAACCCCCGCTCCTAAGCTTCGTCAAGCGCCGCAATTCCTGGCAGCACCTTGCCCTCCAGCAGTTCCAGGCTGGCCCCGCCGCCTGTGGAGATGTGGCTCATCTGGTCAGCCACGCCCACTTTTTCCACCGCCGCCACAGAGTCGCCGCCGCCGATGATGGTGGTTGCGCCAGTTTTGGTGATGTCGGCCAGGGTGCGGGCGATCGCCTCCGTCCCTGCTGCAAACTTGTCAAACTCAAACACGCCCATCGGCCCATTCCACACCACCGTCTTGCAGTCCGCCAGCGCCTCCTGGAACACCTTCACCGAGTCGGGGCCAATGTCCAGCCCCATCCAGCCGTCGGGAATGGCTTCCACGCTGACGGTCTGGGAATTGGCATCGGGGGCGAAGTTGTCGGCCACCACCACGTCGGTCGGCAGCAGCAGCGCCACGCCCTTCTCTTTGGCCTTGGCTTCCAGCGACTTCGCCAGTTCGATAAAGTCATCTTCCACCAGCGACTTACCGACGCTCAGCCCCCGGGCCTTGTAGAAGGTGAAGATCATGCCGCCACCGATCAGCAGCTTGTCTACTTTTTCTAGCAGCGCCTCGATCACGGTGATTTTGCTCGACACCTTGGAGCCGCCGATGATCGCCGCTAGGGGACGCTTCGGCTCTTCGATGGCGCTTTGCAGATATTGCAGTTCTTTTTCGATCAGGTAGCCTGCGACGGAGGGCTTTAGATAGTGGGTCACCCCTTCCGTCGAGGCATGGGCCCGGTGCGCTGTGCCAAAGGCATCATTGACATACAAATCCGCCACCGACGCAAGCTGTTTGGCAAATTCGGGGTCGTTTTTTTCTTCTTCGGGGTGAAAGCGGACATTCTCTAGCAAAATCACCTGGCCGGGCTGCATGGCGGCAACGGCGGCTTCGACCTCTGGTCCAATGCAGTCGCTCGGCTTGGCGACGGTTTGCCCCAGCAGTTCCGACAGGCGGGCGGCAACGGGCGTGAGGCGGTTCTTGTCCGTAGCGCGGGCCGCGAAGTCGTCGCCCTTGGGACGGCCGAAGTGGCTGGTGAGGATGACTTTTGCGCCCTTGCCAATCAGGTCATTGATGGTGGGCAGGGCGGCGCGGATGCGCGTATCGTCAGAAATGTTGCCCTGGTCGTCGAGCGGTACGTTAAAATCAGCCCGCACGAGGACGCGCTTGCCCTGTAGGTCGTCGGCAGTCAAATTTGCTAGAGTTTTTTTGGACACCGCTATATACCCCCTCAAGTAAGTCTTTTTACCTATTGCCTATTGTAAAACGTCAGGGCTTGCTAACAGAACGGGGCTGAGCGCAACTCTTTCTCTACAAAAACTTTTCACTGCTGCGGGAGTCTATAGGTTTTACTTATAGACCCGCCTGAGCAACATTGATAGGGGCGATCGCCCTTGCTCTGTTAGCCCGCTGACGTTTCTCCACACCACCCATCACTCTACCGAACTCTGCGTCCCTGTGAGGCGTGTCATGTTTAAAACCGTTTTGTTTCCAGTCGATCAAAGCCGCGAGTCTCGCGAAGCCGCCGACGTGGTGGCCAATGTCGTCAAAACCTACGGCAGCCGTCTGGTGATTTTGTCGGTCGTGGAATCGCTAGATGAGGAAAAAGTCCCCACAGCCGCCGATTTGGAAATGACTTCTCCAGAGGCGATCGCCGAATTGCTCAAAAATGCCAAAGCCCTGTTTGCCGAGCAGGGCCTCGACGCGCAGGTGATGGAGCGGGCAGGCAAACCCGCCTTTACCATCTGCGACGTGGCCGACGAAATTGGCGCAAACCTGATCGTCATGGGCTGTCGGGGGCTGGGGCTGACGGATGAGGGAGCCGCCGACAGCGTGACCAACCGCGTGATTAACCTGTCGCCCTGTCCGGTGCTGATTGTGCCGTAGGGTTTGCGGAACCCGGTCTGTAGAACTAGGGTTTTAGCAAGTCAGGATTGAGGCGACAGAGCGCTGGCGGGCTGGAGAGTGGGTCTGTTTGTCCAATTTTTTGTCTATTTGTGGAGTCAAAGACGACCCAGAACAAGGCTCCTGGACTCCTTTGGCGCAACAACTGAGCATAGCCGTCGGCATCTGAGCGGCGATGAAACCGAGCGGCGATCGCCCAGCGATAATCTGGACGCAAATGCACCACTAGCCAGGAATTTAGCCGTTCTTGATAGGTCATAATAAGATTACTCCATTGCAAATTGGAGCCAAGAGCCAGTGCAGAGAAGTTGGTCGCTGCAACGCATTGGCTCTTCGCTTTTGGGCAGACATGGGTGATCCAAATTTGGATCAATTCCATTATAGCTGGAGACTGTCCAAATTTGGAACAATCATCTTGTCACAGAATTGTGACGTAATCCTAGGCATGTCAAAAGCAGGCGCAGCCCTCCGGCAGGTGCTAAAAACCTATAGCATCAGCCAAAACAAGCTGGCAGTCACGATGGGGATTTCACGCTCTAATATTCATCGCTGGGTTTTTGAAATGGTTGACCCATCTGCCGACTCTGTTCTTGCTATCCGGGCTGCGCTGCAAAAGATTGACCCAGCAGCGGCCGAGATGTTTATCCAGCTTTACTTACAAAACGATAGCCCCTAGTGTTTACATCAAGGGTTTACATCAAAGGCTTCAGGCGTTGCCGAAATGCTGCTGCCGCTTGGGGATTGGGGATCTTCGTGGCGATCGCCTCCACCAGTTCCGCCGAGCCTGCGTTTGGATGTCGAGCCACCACATCCCACAAGACAAGTCCTGCCATTGGGCCAATCGCCTCCGAGAGCGCCTGACGGCACTGCGTCAAAAATGGCTCACCCACCGCTGCGCCCAGTGCAGACTCCTGGGGCGGATGCTGGGGGTTGGGGACGGCTTCGTCCGTCGAAACGGGCGGCGGCGGGGGGTCGGGAGCGTCCAACAGAGCGGCGATCGCCCGATTTTGCATACGGCTGCGAAACTGGCTTGCCTGGGCAGGGTTGGGAATTCTCGTGGCGATCGCCTCCACCAGCGCCTCTGCCGATAGCCCCGTTTGCTTGGCCAGCACCGAGTCCAGCAGCAGTTTCGCCATCGGGCCAATACACTCCGCCAGTTCCCGACGACACGCCTCCAGCCAGCGCACAGACACGCGGGGCTGGAGCGGGGGAACGCTGGTGTCTGCCAGCGGCATTTCAATCGTGTGCTGGAGTGTGGCGGGCGGCGGTTCAGTAAAGGGCGACTCCGTTGCGGCGGGCGGCTCGGTTAACCGATTGTCGTCAAACCGATCGTCGTCTGGCGCGGCCGGAGACAGGGGGATCGACTCCTCTACCGCATATTCAGGAAAATCCTCTGCTTCGGCATCCAGCGAAGGAAACGACGTTCTCCAAACCGCCTCTTCTACAACACCGGGCTGAATCGCAGAGATGCCGAACAACACCTGTGGCGCAGGCGGCGAATCGGGAGATGACTCTGGAGGTGACTCTGGGGGTAATTCTGACAGCGAACTGTCAAGATGCTCGACGGGCACGGCTGCCGATGGCTGTGCCGACTGTCCTGGCTCCGCCACCAGCGAATCAAACGCACCCCGAAACCGATCGAGGTTTTGCATCAGGTCTTGGAAAAACGCCGACTGCACGATTTCATCCACCTGTCGCTGGCGCTTGCTCTGGTCTAAATCAATTTGCACCTCGATCAGGCGGTCTTCGTTGACCTCTGGCAGCGACAGCACCCGCAGATCGCTCAGCACCTCCCGCGCCGTCTGGTAGCGATCCTTCGGCTTTTCCGACAGCAGCCGATCGAGAATCCGCACGAGGCGATCGCTCACAGGGGCATACTCCCGCCAGCGCCACTCCAGCGACGTATGCTCCATCAGCACGCTCAGATCTTGCCCCGTCAGCAGCACCACCGCACTCACCCCCAGCGCATACAGGTCGCTGCATGGATAGCATTGCCCCATGCGAATTTGCTCTGGCGGAGAATAGCCAAACTTGCCCACCACCGAAGCCTGGGCGCTGCCTGGACTGCTGCCCGCCGCCGAAAGGATCTGGCTGACGGTCTGCTTGACCAGCCCAAAGTCGATCAGCACCGGATGGGTCTGGCCCTTGGGCAGCATAATGTTTTCAGGAGAAATGTCGCGGTGCAAGATATTCAAGCCGTGCAGATACTCCAGCACCGGCAGCAAATCACAGAGCCACTGCACAATTTCCGCTTCCGAAAAGGGCGGCTCTCCTCGCCGCTGGCGCTCTTGCAAAAGCTGGCCGTAGGTCTTGCCGTCAATGTACTCTTGCACTAGAAACAGCCGTCCCCGGTCGGTCAGCCACGCCAAAAACCGAGGAATCTGCGGGTGATTAATCTGATACAGCACCCGCGCCTCGCGTTCAAACAGTTCCCGCGACTTTTGCACGACGTATTCTGTGCGGCTGGCGGGTACAAACTCCTTTAGCACGCAGGCATCGCCGAAGCAGTGTTCATCAGACGCAAGATACGTCCGCCCAAAGCCGCCCTGCCCCAGCACCCGCTGAATTCGGTAGCGGCTGTTGATCAGCGTGCCCAGGGTTAGCTCCGATTCCTCGATGGGGCTGCCGCCGGGGGTGACGTTGGCCGGAACAGCGGGCGTGATCTGATAGGCCTGAATCGCTTCTTGCAGGTTCTTGAGCTTCAGCGACCCCACATAGGACGCGCTCAGGGAAATCCTCGATTTTACAGAGTCGTAGACCGACTGCGACATACAGATGCCGCGTGGAGCCGCTTCTTCCTGGAGCCGCGTCGCCACAGTCACCGCCTGCCCGGTCACATCGTTCGCCTGCACGACGACCTCGCCCAGGTGAATGCCGATGCGATGGCTCAGCACGTCGTCTTCGGGCAGTTCTTGCAAAAGCTGCGCCATTGACCGCTGGATTTCGATGGCACAGTTTACGGCTCGATCGGTGCTGACGAAGTACATCACCAGCCCGTCTTCCAGCGATTTCAGCACGATTCCTTCAAACTGCTGGCAAAGCTGACGCATTGTTTGCAAGTCGCGCCGGATCAGGCTGAGGGTATGCTCCGGGTCGTCGGCCATGCGCGAGTTGTAGCCCACCGCGTCTGTGACCAGCACGACCGCCATGGCCCGCTGGCCCAAATTAGAAGAACTCGGTTGTGGGGAGGCTCCAGCATCCATAGCCAGCACAGAGGGAACGGGATGAACCGGGAGAATACAGAATAAACCGGACGACAAAATCGGAAGCCGATGGCAGATGCGCTGCTTCCACTCTACCGCTGTTCTCTAGTTGTGTCGGTCAGGATTCAGTGGGCCACCCTGTCGCAATTAAGGGGGAGCTTGGTTGCAGAAGCGAGGAAAGAAGCGGGAAAAAGATGGGCGATCGCCCCTACAGAACAATTTTTCCACCTTAAAAATATAAGTGAACATACCAATAGTCTCCCCCTTTTTCCACATAAAAGAGGAGTTTTCCACAGATAAACACAGGTTTTCCACAGGCTTTTGTGGAAAACTAGTACCTCTGTTCAGAATAGGGATTGCCCGGGGCGCTATGGCTGGCTATGTCTTGATGCGTCACAAAATATGCGTCACCGATATATGCGTCACCGAATATGCACTGGCAAACATGCGTCCGCAAACCGTGCCGTGCCGCATTGCCACAGGAGAGTCTGTTCAGAGGGCGATCGCCCTTGTCCTGCGCGTCTATTCCGCCTGCGTCGAAGCGCCTCCTGCATCGAAGCGCCTCCTGTGTTAAAGCGCTGCCTAAACGATCCTGAACGTCTTACCTGAGCGTCTTACCTGAGCGCTTCAGTTACACCCCAACCCTGGCCGCACCCAGCTAGCCATCCAGCAGGATTCGCTTGCTTCCCCAAACCCTCGCACGCCAGAGCGCAAGGACTTGCCTATTCCCACTCAATGGTTCCAGGCGGCTTAGAGGTAATATCATACACGACTCGATTCACGCCGCGCACCTCGTTGACGATGCGATTGGAAATGGTTTCCAGCAGGTCGTAGGGAGCGCGTGACCAGTCGGCCGTCATGCCATCTTCACTGGAAACAAACCGCAGCACAATGGGGTAGGCATAGGTTCGCTGGTCGCCCATGACACCCACACTACGGATCGGCAGCAGCACCGCAAACGCCTGCCAGAACATACTGTAGGTGCCGCTGCGGTTTACCTCTTGGCGCACGATCAGGTCAGCATCCCGCAGAATATCCAGCTTCTCAGCCGTGACTTCGCCCAGGATGCGGATTGCCAGACCGGGGCCAGGGAACGGGTGACGGTTGACGATTTCTTCCGGCAGCCCAATGGAGCGGCCCACCTTCCGCACTTCGTCCTTAAACAGCTTCCGCAGCGGCTCCACCAGCTTAAACCGCAGGTCTTTGGGCAAGCCGCCGACATTGTGATGGCTCTTGATTTTTACGGCGACGCGCTCACCGGTTTGCGGATCTACGTTTGTGTCTGCCGACTCGATTACGTCTGGATAGAGCGTGCCCTGCGCCAGATAGTCAAAGGGGCCGAGTCGCTTGGATTCTTCTTCAAAGACGCGGATAAATTCGTGACCGATCCGCTTTCGTTTTTCTTCGGGATCAGTCACGCCCTTAATGCGTTCCAGAAACCGCTCCCGTGCATTGATGTATTCCACTGGAATGTGGAACTGCTCTTGAAACAGCTTGACCAGGCGCTCCGGCTCATATTTCCGCATGAAGCCCTGGTCGATGAACATGCAGGTCAACTGGTCGCCGATCGCCCGATGCAGCAAAAACGCCAGCGTGGAGGAATCGACCCCGCCTGACAGCGCCAGCAGCACCCGCTTGTCGCCCACCTTGGCGCGAATTTCTCGAATGGTTTCTTCGACGAAGGCCGCCGTTGTCCAGGTGGGCTGACACTCGCAAATGTGATAGACGAAATTGCGGATGAGGGCCTGTCCGCCGAGGGAATGCACGACTTCGGGGTGAAACTGTACGCCGTAGAGTTTGCGCTCGTGGTGGGCGATCGCCGCACAGGGCGTGTTTTCAGTATGGGCCAGCAATTCAAACCCTTCCGGCATTGCCGTCACCGAGTCGCCGTGGCTCATCCACATGGTCGTGCCGTCTTCTACGTTGGTCAGCAGGTCGGTGGGATCATCGATAAATAGCGCTGCTTTGCCGTACTCACCGCGCTCAGCCCGCTCCACGCCGCCGCCAAGCTGCTGCACCATCAGTTGCATCCCGTAGCACACCCCCAGGATGGGGATGCCCAAGTTCCAAATTTCGGGATCGCAGTGGGGGGCCCGCTCGTCGTATACCGAGCTAGGCCCACCCGACAGGATGATGCCTTTGGGGCTGAGTTGCCGAATTTGCTCCGGGGTGGTGCGATAGCTCAGCACCTCGGAATAAACCTGGGTTTCGCGAATGCGGCGGGCAATTAGCTCGGAGTATTGGGAGCCAAAATCCAGAATGACGATCATCTGGCGGGTAAGATGGGCGGACGGTTCGGCGGTGGGGGAGAGGGAATCAACTTGGGGAGTCACGGTAGATCCTGGAGAAAACGAAGGGGTAGGAAGCAGATACCAAACGGCTAGAGCAGTGGAATAAAGAGGGATAAAGTCGCAGGGCGAAGCACGAAACGTTGACGAACAGTTTTTCTCGCCGGACTCAACTCGCCGGACTCAATTCGCCGGACTCAACTTGCCGGACTCAAACCACTAAGGGTATGGGATTCTGAGGCGGCAAAGCTGGCAATAAAGGCACACAAGTCTAACGTGATGTGCAACTTTCAATCTGCCCTCATCCCCCAACCCCTTCTCCCAGATCGGGAGAAGAGGAGCCGGATTGGAAGTCCCTCTCCCGCTTTGGGAGAGGGGTTTAGGGTGAGGGTTACAAAAGTGGGATCACCCAATCTGCCTTCATCCCCCAACCCCTTCTCCCAGGTCGGGAGAAGGGGAGCCGGATTGGAAGTCCCTCTCCCGCTTTGGGAAAGGGATTTAGGATGAGGGTTACAAAAGTTGGGATACACCCTGCGATCGCGCTTAATCATTAGGCTAGAGCAGAGGCTAAATCAGCGGCTAGATTAGCCGTTTGCCAGATGAGCCGTAAACGCTGCGAAATGCGGGGGGAATTCCCAGCATCGTCGCACAGACGAACCAAAATTTAGATAAATAGATTCTGAAGGTCGGATTTTGACGGTTCAAACTTGGAGCCAGTTGCCGTCTTTATCCAGCACCTATCCGGAACCCAGTCCGCTGGACGGGCGAAACAGCGCAACCGATCCGACGAGAGAATGTATCGAGATAAACAAAAGTTGACTTTAATATTTCAGTTAGCTTAACAAAACCTGGGACAAAATTGCAGACCCTAATTCGCTTTTCGCAATGATCTGGCGATCGCGTCCAAACAGGATTGACCCCACCCGCACTGGGCGATCGCTGTGGGTGCGAATATACGCTGATGAGCGCTGGTCGATGGTTTGGGCGATCGCCCCATACACACGCCCCACCCAGTCGCTTCCGGTGTCCGCATCGAGGGTTTGCAAATACTTCAGCGCGGCCTCTGCCGTTTCGCAGGCAAAGATCTGCTGCACGTCTGAGGTCGGCAGGCCGGCGATCGCGCAGTGTGCCGCAAAAATTTCCTGCCGCCCGTCGGCAACGTGGTGGTGCGTGTGGAAAATGCCGCCTGCCAGCTTCATCAGCTTGCCGTGATAGCCAAACAGCAGGATGGATTCTACCCCCTGCATTCCCGCCTCCACCAGCAGCGGCCCCAGCCAGTTTGCCGTTTTCACCACGCAGCCGGGATCGATCCCCAGCTTGCTTGCTAGATCCAGACCGTTTTCCCCCAGGCAAAACACCAGCGCCGAATGCGTCGCCGATTTTTGCCGCAGCACCGCTCGAAAGTCTTCCAGTTGCCCTAGTGCGCTGAGGGGCTGGGAAATGCCCGACGTGCCCAGCAGCGATAGCCCCTCGACTACCCCAAAGGCGGCATTGGAAGTGCGCGTAGCGAGCGATCGCCCCTCCGGCAGCACAATCGTCACGCCGATGACCTCCCCTGGCCGCAGCAGCGGCTCCAGATTGGCCAGCAGCAGGGTGCGGGCGTAGGCATAGATGGCGGGCCGATTCTCGGCGTTGACCTGGCGGCCGAGTCCTTCACCGCCCTCTAGGGTGATGGCGGGGAGGGGAGAGTCTTGCTTGCCGACTCCTGATCCTCGCTGCCGGATCTCAACAATGCTCCAGATCGGCGTGTTGCGGGTTAGGTCGAGATTGTCGCCGGGGTCGCTGCGGGTGATGGCGAGGGCGGTGGTGGGGCCGAGGCGGGCCACCTGCTCGATGGGAATTTCGGCGGTTTGGGCGGGGGTGATCAGGTCGAGGGTGACGCTCTGGGGCGAGGGCGGGTCGTCGTGCAGGTGGCGCAGCGCGGCGATCGCCCCCGCACAGGCAAACACGGGCAGAGTATAGCCTGCCCGCGCAGAAGGGGTCTTAGAAAACGGCGCGGTCATGCGCCAATGCTAACGCTTCCAGCGCTGGACGGCTTCGGCAATGCGGCGGCCGTAGCGCTCGGACGTGAGGCGATCGCCCTCATCGAGGGTCGCTGGGGTCTGCCCCGAAAAGTCGGGCACCGTAAAGCCCATCACGCCCAGGAACGACCCCAGCCGATTCACGCCCTCGTTGTTGTAGCCCATTTCTGAATTGCCAACCCAGACCATGCTGTGCTGGGAA
This sequence comes from Thermoleptolyngbya oregonensis NK1-22, assembly GCF_032705245.1. Classification (GTDB taxonomy): domain Bacteria; phylum Cyanobacteriota; class Cyanobacteriia; order Elainellales; family Elainellaceae; genus Thermoleptolyngbya; species Thermoleptolyngbya sichuanensis. The sequence continues at coordinate 1,967,374 of NZ_CP053540.1, read as the reverse complement.
GCGTTGATGGCGAGGTAGAGCAGCGTGCCCTGCTTGTCGCCGCTGGGAGAGCCAGAGTGGGTAAAGCCGCCCGCGATTTTGTCCTTCCAGCCCTGCTGGGCCCACACGGCGCTGGCCGCATCCACGAACGCCTTGAACTGAGCCGCCACGCCGCCCATGTAGGTCGGCGACCCAAAGATGATGCCGTCGGCGCGATTCAGTTCTTCCAAAATGCCCGGATCTTGCCAGCGGCCGTTGACAATTTGCTCACCCGTAATTTGCAGCAGCTTGACCTCGGTGCCAGGAACCTGGCTTGCCCCTGCCGCCACTGCTTCTGCCATGAGCTTCGTATGGCCCGTACCCGAAAAATAGACAACTGCAACTGTCGGCATAACTGCGTCCTTTGAAATGTCTGTTCAGTGGTTGTGAGATCAGTGGTTTTGAGATTCAGTAGTTTTGAGGCATGGCGTATGAATCGGGTTGGATGAATCAGCTTGGATAAATCAGGTTGGATGGATCAGGTGGAATGAGACAAACTGCCAACCAAATGCCAACTAGAGGCCAACCAAATGCCAACCAGATTCAATTACCAGACGATACTTAGTCTCATTTCGTAACCAAGTTCAGTTTTAGCGTATAACAGATATACCGACTGAAACAAGACAGCACTTTGAGGTAAGTCAGTATGCTGCGGGTAACTGCGACCACGCCCCAGGAAGCGGAATCTTGCCCCGTGCGCGATGTGCTGGATCGCATCGGCGACAAGTGGAGTTTGCTGATCCTGTGTACGCTGGCGGATGGCAAGCTGCGGTTTATGGACATCAAGCGGGCGATCGGCGATGTGTCGCAGCGAATGCTGACCCAAACCCTGCGACATTTGGAGCGCGACGGCTACATTACGCGCCGGGTATATCCCTCTGTGCCGCCGCGTGTGGAATATGAACTGAGCGAACTGGGGCGATCGCTCTTAGTCCCCGTGCAGCAGCTCATCGCCTGGGCCGAAACGCATCACCCCGAAATCGCCGCCGCCCGCGATCGCTACGATGCCCGCCCGGAGAACGTGCCCCAGGCGGACTGAGCCATGCTATTGCTGGAAATGCCTACGCGATCGCAGGGCTATCGCAGTTCCAAAGTGGCGATCGCCCGCTGAAACACTGGATCATCTTCTGGGCCACTCAGCGTTACGATGCGCCGCCGATCGGGTGTGAAGAAAGCAAGGTTGATGACTTCAACGCTGTCGTGGTTGTCAAAGTAGGTGTATCTTGCCACTTCCTTACCATCTATGGTCATGATCTGAATTGGCTCGTTGACCAAAAAGGTATTGACAGCTCGTAATGCTCGCTCTAGGCTGCGTCTGCCTGCGGGCACTGGTTCTATGGTCAAATCTACGCTCCAAAACCAGCCTGCGCTCTGGGGAGGCCCTATTCTTCTGATGCAATCATAGGTTGAGGGGTTCATAATGCTAATCCCATCCCGAAAGTTGACCCATCGCATGGCTCGATAGTTAGCGGGAATCTGGAATGCAAACCCAAGCTCCGTATTTTCGTAGCGCCGGGTTTCTCTAGACGGTTCTACAGAATCGGGACACTCACTGGCGATCGCCGGACGTACCCCGACCGTTGCGCCGACTGCCCCAAATACACCAATAGCCGCAGCCAGGGCGATCGCCTTGAGGGGTGCAGTCAGCATAATTTTCGAGAACCAGTGTGAGGGCAACTGCTGAGGAGAAAGTGTCATAACCGGTTTTCTAGATGAAGAAGTGAGAATGAATGCTTAAGGGAGCAGATCCCAGCGGTACGGCTAGGTGAATAGGGGCTGATCGGTTCGAGCGATCGCCCTGTCTGTCCCTTCCTCTCAGATTGCCCAGACAATCAGCAGCGGTATCACGCCGATGCCAAGACATGCAATGTCCGCCCAGAGAAGGTTCCAGGCGGACTGAGTGACGTGATTAACCCTATTCCTAAGAAATGCGTTGACCGATCGCAGGGCTATCGCAGTTCCAAAGTGGCGATCGCCCGCTGAAACACCGGATCATCCTGCGGCCCGCTGATCGTGACAATGCGCCGCTGATCGGGAGTGAAAAAGGCGATGTTGGCGACTTCAATTTCGTCATGCTGATCGGTGTAGAGGTAGACTGCCAATTCCTTGCCGCCCTGATTCACCAAACGAATCTGCGAGTCTAGCCAGGTGTGATTTGCTCGAATAGCTTGCTCCAGCCCCCGGCTGCCCGTGGGAACACCATCCACATTCAGTTCCACACTCGCAAACCAACCGCCTTCTCCATAGCCTGATCGCGTAATGCACTGGATGTAGTCGTAGTTTGTGGGGTTCATAATGCTGGCCTGACCGCCCTGCCGTCCCATCGCGCGATAGTTGGCAGGAATCTGAAATGCCACCCCAAGCTGCATGTTTTCGTAGCGCCGGGTTTCTCTAGAGGGTTCTACCCAGTTGCCATACTCACAGGCGATCGCCGGACGTACCCCGACCGTTGCGCCGACTGCCCCAAGTAAACCAATAGCCGCAGCCAGGGCGATCGCCCTGATTCGTGAAGCTGGTGTTATTCTCTGAGGCCGAGTCGGATGAACCTGCTGAGGAGGAATCGTCATGATAGGTTTAGTAAGGTTGGGGAAAGGTGAACGTTGAAGCTCGGTCAGGCAAACAATGCCCCACAATGTGATGCCCCGTAATGCCCCACAATGTGATGCCCTGCAATGTGATGCCCCGCAATGTGATGCCCCGCAATGTGATGCCCCACAATGCAGAGTCAATGCCTGGGTTTTGTGAGTTGTATCGCCTGCCTGAGTCTGTCTTCTTTCAGATTGCCCTTGCGACGGACAAAGAGATACCGAGATAAAATAAAGGTTTCTGAAAATTTTCCCGGCTTAACGAAAACGAATGGTCATTGCAATGCTGATAGCAGGCCTCGTCCTGCTGGTAATTGGAGCGGAGATACTGGTTCGCGGCGCATCCAAGCTGGCGGCGATCGCCGGAATTTCGCCACTTGTTATTGGGCTAACCATTGTTGCCTACGGGACTAGCGCTCCAGAGATGGCGGTCAGTATCCTATCGAGCTACGCAGGACAGGCTGATATTGCAGTGGGCAACGTGGTCGGCAGCAATATTTTCAACGTGCTGCTGATCTTGGGCGTGTCGGCGCTGGTGGCTCCGCTGGTAGTCGCTCAGCAGTTGATTCGGCTGGACGTGCCGATCATGATTGGCGTATCGTTTCTGATGCTGCTGTTTGGGCTGGATGGGCGAATTGGGCGCTCGGATGGCGTGGTGCTGTTTGCTGGGGCGATCGCCTACACGCTGTTTCTGATTTATCAGAGCCGCAAGGAGCAAAACCTAGATGTGCAGCAAGAATACGAGCAGTATGGCGCAGGAGAGCGGGGCGATCGCCCAGCCGCCCTAGTCTGGCTGATTAACCTAGCTTACATTGTGGGTGGGCTGGTGCTGCTGGTCTTGGGTTCCCGCTGGCTGGTGGATAGCTCGGTTATTATTGCTCGCTCCATTGGTGTCAGCGAGTTGGTCATTGGCCTGACGATTGTGGCTGCGGGAACGTCTCTGCCCGAATTAGCCACCTCCGTCGTCGCCAGCTTCAAGGGCGAACGCGACATTGCCGTGGGCAACGTGGTCGGCAGCAATATTTTCAATATTCTTGCCGTGCTGGGCCTTTCGGCCGCCGTTTCCCCGGCGGGTCTGGCCGTGTCTGATGCGGTGCTGCGCTTCGATGGGCTGGTGATGCTGGCCGTGGCGATCGCCTGTCTACCCATCTTTTTCACGGGCAACCTGATTACTCGCTGGGAAGGTGCAGTTTTTATCGGATACTACGCCGCCTACACGCTGTATCTCATTCTCCGCTCCACCCAGCACGCCATCCTGCCGCTCTTTAGCCAGGCCATGTTCTGGTTTGTGCTGCCAATCACGGTTTTGACGATTGCCGTCGTAACCCTGCGCGAACTCCGCCGCTCTCGCCATCGCAAGCAGCAAATCTCCTCCGCCGAAGATCCGCCGACCCGATAGTCAATCGGTTCGTTCCACCTTGCTCAGCCCTCCAGCAAAACGTGCAGCGCTTCTGGGGTCTCCCTTCCCCGCCTGTGAGAGAATGGAGAATACTGCTGTTAATACCCGTTAGGGGGTTCCGTGAGTTTTTCTGAAATGACTTCTGCAACACAAGCCATGCCCCAACGGGCGGTGTTTCCCTTCACGGCGATCGTGGGGCAAGAAGAAATGAAGCTGGCCCTGCTGCTGAACGTGATCGACCCCAAAATTGGCGGGGTGATGATCATGGGCGATCGCGGCACGGGCAAAACCACCACCATTCGGGCCCTGGCCGACCTGCTGCCCGAAATTGAGGTCGTTGCCGATGACCCCTTCGGCAGTTCCCCCACCGACCCCGACCTGATGAGCGACGACGTGCGGCGGCGGCTCAGCGCAGGTGAAACCTTGCCCGTGTCCCATCGCAAAGTGATCATGGTCGATTTGCCGCTGGGGGCGACGGAGGATCGCGTCTGCGGCACTATCGACATCGAAAAGGCGCTGTCAGAAGGCGTGAAAGCCTTCGAGCCGGGGCTTTTGGCTAAGGCGAATCGTGGCATTTTATACGTAGACGAAGTAAACCTGCTGGACGACCACTTGGTGGACGTGCTGCTGGACTCAGCGGCTTCCGGCTGGAACACCGTAGAGCGCGAGGGCATTTCGATTCGCCACCCAGCCCGGTTTGTGCTGGTGGGGTCGGGCAACCCCGAAGAGGGCGAGTTGCGACCCCAATTGCTCGACCGCTTTGGAATGCACGCAGAAATCCGCACGGTCAAAGATCCCTCGCTGCGGGTCGATATCGTGGAGCAGCGCTCCGAGTTTGACCAAAATCCGAAGGCGTTTTTGGCAAAGCATCAAGCCCAGCAAGACGCGCTGCAAAAGCAAATCGTCGATGCCCAGGCGCGGCTGTCGTCGGTGACCATTGACCGAGAGCTAAAGGTAAAAATCTCTCAGGTGTGTGCTGAGCTAGATGTGGATGGATTGCGGGGCGACATCGTGACCAACCGCGCCTCGAAGGCGATCGCCGCTTTTGAAGGTCGCACCGAGGTCACCGAACAGGACATTCGCCGCGTCATCGGCCTTTGCCTGCGCCATCGCCTGCGGAAAGACCCGCTGGAGTCGATCGATTCGGGCTACAAGGTCGATAAGGTCTTTGGGCAGGTCTTTGGGCTATCGGAAGAAGCCATCCAAAACGGCGCGGCCGTTGCCCGCTAGCGCAACTTCTCGCTAGCGAAACTTCCTGCTAGCGAAACTCATAGAGAACTTGTAGAGAACCTTGGACTAACACTCTGACCAACAATCCAAAATCGCAAATCTAAAATCCAAAATAAATCCAAAATCGACACGCCCCCCACTCCCCCGCATGACCCACATCCTTGGGCTAGACCCCGGCCTGGCGACTCTCGGCTTTGGAGCGCTGCGCTGCGAGTCGGGTTTCGGCCTCCGATCTGCCGATCGAGTGGAGGTGCTGGATTTTGGCGTGATTCGCACCCCAGCGGGAACCGACATGGGCGATCGCCTTTGCACCATCTTCGACGACCTGCATGACCTGCTGAATACGGTCAAACCCGACCTGATTGCCCTGGAAAAGCTGTTTTTCTATCGCATGGGCAATACGATTGCGGTTGCCCAAGCGCGGGGCGTAATTGCACTGGTGTTGGCACAGCACAAGCTACCTGTAGTAGAATTCACGCCCGCCCAAGTCAAACAAGCGCTCACGGGCTATGGCAATGCTGACAAACTCGCGGTGCAGGAAGCAGTGGCCCGGGAGCTATCGCTGGCGACCATCCCCAAGCCAGACGACGCAGCCGATGCGCTGGCGATCGCCCTTGCCGCCTGGTTCCAGCGGTGAGTTCAGCCTCGAAGCGATCGCTCTAAACCTAAGCAGGCACTACGCTTCATCCGACATATTCGGATCTTCATCCTGAAGATGGTTCAAATCCTCCGGCTTAATCCCCCAGGCCTCCAGCAGGTCGCCCGTGCTATCTAGCCTGCTGACCCCATGCTCAGTAATCAGGTAGGTAGAACTTTCGTCCTGCACCTGGATCAGGATTTCCCCTTCACTGTCGTCATCTACAATTTCAATGTCGGCTTCGTCGGAACGCTGGAGAGCGGCGATCGCATCCGGATCACCCTTCGCCGCCAAAACCTTCAACAGATTCAGCGTAGTGTAATGTACGGAGCGGGGGATACGTTCTGTCATAGCTATCCTGAAATCAGCTTGAGCTAAACAACTTGAGCTAAACAGCTTGAGCTAAACAGCTTGAGCTAAACAACGTCAGAAAGACTCAAAAACACTCAAAATCTGGTCTAAAGCTCTGCTATCAAAATTCATGCTTCAAAATACCCTACAGCATCCCTGAAAATTTGGATATAGCTCCTTAACACAGCCAACTCCCTGTGTAACTCCCGATGCAACTTTCCGGCTTTCACCATATCGCCCTAATCTGCTCCGATTATGAGCGCTCGAAACGCTTCTACACCGAGATTCTGGGCTTCCAGGTTTTGCAAGAAACCTACCGTGCGGCAAGGCAATCCTACAAGCTGGATTTGGCGCTCCCCGCTGAGTCTGGAATTTCTGCCTCTCGCATTGAGCTATTTTCCTTTCCTGCACCGCCGCCTCGCCCCTCGCGCCCGGAGGCCTGCGGGCTGCGCCATCTAGCCTTCGCGACCCCTGATCTCGACCGTTCCGTTGTTTACCTGGAGTCTCAAGGAATTTCCGTCGAACCGATCCGAGTGGATGAGCTTACTCAAAAGCGGTTCACCTTCTTTCAAGACCCAGACGGACTGCCGCTAGAGCTATACGAAGCATAGACCGTTCACCTTCTTTCAAGACCCAAACGGACTGCCGCTAGAGCTATACAAAGCATAGACCACTGTGCGTAGATCACTGTGCATAAACTACTGTGCATAGACCACAGTGGGCAATCCCTATACGCCCAGCGTGAACAAAAAATCGCAAAGACAAAAAACGGGCTAACCCGTTCCAGGTTAACCCGTCAATTGGGAACGCTCGAAGAAACTACTTTTGCACCACCAGCTTCACGTTGGCGTTTTGCAGACCGGGGCGCTTCACTTCTGCCAGCGTCTTGTTGACGGCATACTTCTGGTTGATTGAGTTGATCAGCTCGGTCTGGTTGTGCTTCTTGGCAACGCCCCAGAGGTCAGCGATCAAGTCGAAGGAACCATCGGCATTGCGGGACCAGCCCAGATCATACTCGCCTTCCAGAACGGCAACGATGTCAGAGCGGACGCGCTGACCGTTGTAGCCGCGCACATCAGCTTCGGTCTTGACCGTGATGCCCAGATCCCGCAGAGAAGCCTTCAGGATTTCGGCATCGGTGATTTTGGTACGCAGAGTGCTAAAGTGAGACATTTCGGATTTCCTCCTGTAGGGAAAACTGAGAGAGACAACGTTTTTTGGTAGGTAGGTACCGCCCGGCTCAGCCTTTGGAGGGCAAACAGAAGCGGCTATAGCGATTAGACTGCTAGCAATGTGCTAGCCTTTCCTCCTGTTGGGAGCAGGAGAGAAAGCCCGTTTAGCTCCACTCCAGCCGCTTATACTCCTCTTCGCGGCTTCGCTCTTCAGCGATGGAAGTGGCGGCAGGTCGCGCGCGCTGCCTCGCCCATTCCCGTAGGGCGACTACCTGCTCAGCCATCGTCTTCGACAGCGGAAGCGTCGATTTGACGGCAGCAATAATATCCAGTTGAGTGAACTCTCGATCTTGAGCAAAGGCTTCGTACATCGCAGCCACAACCGCCTGCTCAATCTCTGCACCAGAGAATCCACACACAACATTGACCGAGCGGCTCGCGCCCGTGTTGGGGTCGGTAATCGAGACGCTTGCTTCAGTTTCAGAAATCTTGGCCAACTGCTCCAAGTCAAACCGGGAGATGTCGTTTCGCCGCTTGGAGAGGTGGATGCGGAAGATGTCCTTACGTTCCTCAGCCGTGGGCAAATCGACGAAAAAGATCTCGTCAAAACGACCCTTGCGAAGGAACTCACCCGGTAGCCGATCGACTCGGTTGGCCGTTGCCATCACAAACACAGGCGAAGTCTTCTCCTGCATCCAGGTCAAGAAGGTTCCAAAAATACGGCTGGAGGTGCCGCCGTCAGAGTCGGCAGACCCTGCGCTCCCCGCAAAGGACTTGTCTAGCTCGTCGATGAACAGAATGGCGGGAGAGATAGACTCGGCGGTTTTTAGGGCACTCCGCAGGTTGGCCTCCGATCGCCCCACCATAGACCCGTCATAAACGCGACCCATGTCCAGACGCAGCAACGGCAGTCCCCACAGGCGAGAAGTGGTCTTAGCAATCAGCGACTTACCGCAACCAGGTACGCCCAAAATTAGCATCCCCTTGGGCTGAGGCAGTCCATACTCCCGCGCTCGCTCCGTAAAGGCGTTGGAGCGCTGTCGCAACCAAGACTTGAGTTCTTCCAAACCGCCCACCGAATCGATAGTGCTGTCTTCTTCGAGATATTCCAGAATGCCATTGCGACGAATGAGCTGCTTCTTCTCTGAGAGGACGACTTCCACCTCGGATTCGGTCAGCTTGCCAGCGGCAACTTGGGCCTTGCGATAGACCTTCTCCGCTTCATCGCGTGTAAGTCCCAGAGCGGCCTTCAGCAGCTTCTCGCGGGTTTCAGTGGTGATGCGCCGAGCAGGGCGGGACTGATCCAACTGATGCGTCAAGACCTGGTTTAGCTCTGCCATGTCGGGGAGCGGGAAGTCTAAAACAGCGACCTCTTTCTCCAGTTCAATCGGAATGTTTTGAACAGGAGACATCAGCAGAATGGTTTTCTGAGTGTCCTTGAAGCTGGCGATCGCATCCCTCAGCCACCGGGTTACCGCAGGCGAGTCGATGAAGGGGTGCAGATCCTTGAACACGAAGATCCCTGGCTCTCGCTGACGAATGACCCACTCAATTGCGGCTTCGGGAGAAACGGTATTGTGCTGGGTAATGTTGCGCGGCTGACCAAACTCCACAATGCCGTGGGTAACGGTCCAGATAAAGACTCGTCGCAGGGGCTTCATCTGGGCGATCGCCGCGATGGTCTGCTCTGCCCGCTCTTCCTCAGAGGTCACGAGATAGATTAGAGGATACTGTGCTTGAACTAAAACGTTTAGCTCTTCTCTCATGTCGTCAACCTGCTATGGACAGTGGAGGACACCCGCAAACCGATTGTGATGCGATCGCCGAACCGCAGTTCAGCAGCCCTTACGTAACCTAAATAAATTGATAGATGCCCGACCCCAGTAGATGCGAACCCGTAAGCTTCCAGAAATTGCTCTCGAAGCCCATTCTCAACCAACTACGAACCCGTCAGACAATACAACCCACCTAGCAAGGAACCAAACTCTCTTCACCCGGCCGATCAAACCCCTCAGCAACAGGCTCAGGAGACGGGGTCATAGAAACGCGATCGACTAGCTCAGCATCATCCTGCACGACTCCAGCGTGACTCGCCAAAGAAACTAGCTCACCCTCGCGGATCACATAGGAACTTTCACACCCAGGACAGTTGTATACTCGATGAGTCTGCCCGTGAGACACAGATCCGAGAGATGCTTCTACTTCATCTACGATGTGCGGATGAGTCAGGTAGAAGACAATCGCACGTTCCACAATGCTTGACATCGCTTCGTCATCTACCGCCGCTTTGATTTTCAGCTTGCGGTGAAGCTCTCGTGGAACATACAGGGTGAGTTTACTCTTGTCTTGCATATTGATTTCGCGATTGATACCCGGGTATGTCGTTTAAGAATAGAGGCTTGGTTCAAGTGCTGTCAAGACGGAAGACCGCTATGACGGCAGCATTGTTACACAAGTTTACAAATGGCGTTACATCTCGATTCATCAACTGGGGATGGGGCGATCGCCCTCAGCCTTCTGCCACCAGGGTTGGGTCGTCTTCGCGTCGAATGGCAGCCAGCCTGTTGCTCAGTTTGAGCGTCGGACTGGTCAGCAGTTGTTCTCAGCCAGCGGTTAGCGAACGGCGAACCTGGAAGATTTATCAGAATCCCAACTACGGGTTTGAGTTTCCCTATCCCGACAACTGGATACCTGCGCCCCTGCCAGACAGCCAGGATGGGCGGCGATTTCGCAACCCCTACCGCCCGGATGTGGAAATTCTCGGCTGGGCGAGCCATATCTCGTCTACGCCGGGGGATTCGTCTGAGCAGGTGCGGCGGAGCGTGCTAGCTGCGCCCAACTTTACGACGCGCCAGGGATTGCGCGGACAGTTGCGTGTAGAAATCGGCAGCACCGTCAGCCTGATGACGCTGACGCTGACGGAAGAGGGCGTGGTGTATTTCTGGCAGGGGCGATCGCCCAGCGACCAGTTCTCGCAATACTATGAATTCTTTGACTACGTGGCCAAGCAATACTACGTGACTCACAAGGGCAAACCCAGCCCCCAACCCCCAGCCCAGAACTAGCCTCAGGGCTTACACACGTGCGATAAGTTTTCTGGATTTGGACGATTTCTCGCGGGCTGCGTCCGCGAGAAATCGTCCAACTGCGTAAGTCCTAAGCCTGAAGTTAGGAGTCTGAAATTGCAGCAGCGCAAGGTAGAAGAGCTTGAGGCTTAACTTCGGAGCATCGCTACGCCGCTAAATCTTGCCAGCCAGGTGAGCCAGTTGACGCATATTCAGCAGGCGCATGGTCTGCCCAGCCGCGTCAATCTTGATCCAGCCCTTGCTGTCCAGTTTTTCCATGATCTTGGCTGCATCGTCTGGATTGATGTCCGTGACATCTGCCAAGTCTTTGATCGGCACGTTGAAAATCTCCGTGCCGTGGGGTGTTGACTTCCCGTAGTTTTCACCCAGCAGCACCAGCGTATTGGCCAGCTTGATCGCCGGGGCGCGGTGCTGGATCTGGAAGCGAAAATTGGTCTGTCGCAAGCGCCGCACCATCAGTTGCAGCATCTTGTGGTGCAGTTGCGAATCTTTGAACAGCGTCTGGATAAAGCGCTGGGCGGAAATGCTGAGCAGCTTTACAGGCGACAGCGCCACCACATCCGTCGAGCGGGGAGACTCGTCCAAAATCGCCATCTCCCCAAAGAAATCGCCGCGCCCCAAAATCGCCAGCGTGACCACTTCTTCGCCCGAGTGGCGGCGCACTTTTACCCAACCCGACTCGACAAAATAGACCGCATTTCCCCAGGCATCTTCCATTAGCACGGCGCGGCCAGCGGGATACTCATGCTCAACCGCGATCGACAAGAGCCACTCCAGGGTTTCTGGACTGGCGGAACTGAAGAGAGGGAACAATTCACTAAAGGCGGTGGTTTGCATGAAGAACGCCCTGGATAAGAAGTCGAGAGTCCCTCCAGGGGCTGTTTTGCGCGAAAGTTATTGGCGCGAAGAGAAACAGTCTGGCGAGACGCATAGTAGTCAAGCACGGGGAGCCACTTGCCAAGGTTAGAGTACCCAGGCGGTTAGCAAAATTAGCAGCCGCCTGCGGAGTCTGGAAGCCTTGCGAAAGTGCAGGTGAACGTCATTAGTAGAGCCAGATGGTTAAGTCTAGCGTATCATGGCGCTATCCTGGCGTTGTCATGGCGCTATCCTGGCGTTGTCATGGCGCTGTTATGGCACTGTCGTGGCGCTCAGTCCACGTCGGCGATCGCCCGTTGCAGCAATGGCAGCAGCAGATCGAGAGAGGGTGGCCAGCCCACTAGGATCGGCTGCTGATGGGTCAGCGTGTCGGGGTCGAGAGCGGCTGCATCAAACCCGATGGGTTTGCCGTCCAGATCGCAGCATACCAGCCCGGCCGCCCGGGCCAATGCCAGCGGCCCGACCGTATCCCATAGTTTGACCCGGCGGTTGAGATAAATATAAATTGCAGCGCGACCCTGAATCACCTCCAGCACCTTTAGCCCAAAGCTGCCGATAAAGCCAAACTGAGCCTGGGGGATATGGCGCAGAATGGACTCACCGTATCGACGGGCATCTTTGGTGCCGATTAGAACTGGGAGGCGATCGCCCGTCAGGTCTGGCTGGGTTGGCACGAGCGGAACCGCATCCCCTGCGCCCGCCTGCCCAAATAGCCCCAGTTCCTCACCCCCAAAATACAGTTGATCAAACACAGGCGCATAGATCCAGCCCGCTGTCGGCCGTTCCTGCTCCAGCACTCCCACCATGACGGAATAATGCGGCTTGCCGTGGATAAAGTCTTCTGTGCCATCCAGCGGATCGACCAGCCACAGGCGGCCAGCTTGCCGTGAGAATTGCCGACGCGAGGCGGCGTTTTCCTCAGAAATCACGCCATCGGCAGGAAACAACGCCGTCAGCCCCCCTGCAAGCTGAGCATCCAGCGCCCGATCCACGTCGGTCACGTAGTCATCCAGCCCTTTTTCATAGACCTTGAACGACCCTGCCGCCAGATCGAGCGATCGCCTGCCACAGTCCACTACTAACCGATTAATTGCCGCAAGCTGATCGTCCGAAAGCTTCTGCATGGGTTGTCTGCTCGCTCCTGCGCTGCGTGCCGTCCTCGTCTGCCGTCCTCATCATAGACTTAGACTGCATCCTACGCGCTCAAGTGCCACGCAACTCAAAGCAACCCCATCAGAACCTACATACCGGCGATCAGTTTTCTGGATTTTGGAGGACTTCTCGGGCGCGGCCCGCGAGAAAGCCTCCAACTGCGTAAACCCTAGCCTATGACGTAGATAGAAAAATACTTGAGAACAGAGCAACGACTTGCCCCAAGAATGCTGGCTGTTGTTGCCGATGCAACTGTTCATCCAAACATTTCAAGAAATAATTCAGAAATGATTCCAAAATAGCCTGAATAGGGCAACCTGCCAGCAATGTGGCAGTTTCTCTAAAATTGCACGGAGGGCTTCATGAAAGTCCTGTAGAAACGAGAAAGATTGCTGATTTAGCGGTTAATTCAGAAATTGATCAAACCCGCTATGTCCCGATGAACAGTTCATCCTTACCCCTTTCCTCAGGCGGAAAGAGTTCGGTAAGGTGGGAATGCGGCCCTAGTTCGTGAACCCTGCTTTCGTGAACCCTGCTGTAGACAAGCTGCTTTATGGCTGGCAAGACCTACACCTTCTACCGCCAATCTCCTGCCCGCACGTCCCTCGTTCACCCCACGAGTGGGCAAAATCCGCTCGTCTATCGCGCTGTCGTGCTGATGCTGCTGATTACGGGCGCGATGGGGGCATTTGTCTATCGCCTGTCTGAACTGCAAATCTTTGAAGGGGCCCGCAATCGGGAACTGGCAGAGCAAAATCGGGTGCGCCGCATTCCCCTAGTGGCCGACCGGGGAACCGTGAGCGATCGCCACGGCAAGCTCCTGGCCACCAGCCAGATTTCCCGCTATGTCTACCTCTGGCCTCGGCAGCACTCGCCCAGAGAATGGCAGGAAATCGCCGTTCACCTGTCGCCGATGATTGGCGTTAGCCCAAAGGAAATTCTTGGTCGCCTGGAAAGGGCGGGCTATACCTCTCTGCTGCCCGTGCGCGTTGGCAATCAGCTTTCGCCTACCACGTTTGTGGCCGTGGCCGAGCAGTTGCCCCGCTGGCCAGGAGTGGAAATTCTCACTGGGTCAAGCCGTCGGTATCCCAACGGGTCGATTGCATCCCATGTTTTGGGCTACATCGGCGAAGCCACTGAAGAGGACATGGCCCGCAATCCCGATTATCCCAGCGGCATGATTGTGGGCAAGATGGGGGTCGAGCGGCTGGCCAACGCGCAGCTAGAAGGCAAGTGGGGTGGGCGGCTGGTAGAAGTGGACGCACGCGGTCAGGAATCTCGCTTGCTGGGCGAACAGCCTTCAATTAGCGGCGAACCCGTCCAGTTGACGCTGGATCTGGAATTGCAGCGAACAGCAGAAAAGGCGCTGGGCGGGCGGCGCGGCGCAGCGGTGGTGCTGAATGTGAAAACGGGCGAGGTGCTGGCGTTGGCGAGTTCACCAGCGTTTGACCCCAATATGTTCACTCGCAGCGTCACCGAAGCGGAATGGCAGCAGCTTCAGAAAGGCGACCAGCCGTTTCTCAATCGGGCCCTCCAGGGATATCCACCGGGCAGCACGTTCAAGATTGTGACGGCGGCTGCGGGGATGGAGACGGGCAAGTTTTCGCCCCAAGCGCGGGTGGGCACGTCGGCGTTTCTCAGCGTGGGCGGGCATCAGTTTTGGGAAAGCAGCCGTCGCGGGTTTGGTTCGATCGGCTTCCGCGATGCCTTGGCCTACAGCAGCAACACCTTTTTCTTTCGCGTCGGCATGTCGGTGGGGCCAGAGGCGATCGCCCGCTGGGGCAAGGCGTTGGGCATTGGCATCGAAACGCCACACTTGGGGCTGGAGGGGGCCAGCATTGGCATGATGCCCACGCCCGACGAGAAAGAAGCGCTATACAACGAACCCTGGTATCTAGGCGACACGATTAGCATGTCAATCGGCCAAGGGCTGGTGCAGGCGACCCCGCTGGAACTGGCGGTGATGACGGCGGCGATCGCCAACGGTGGCAAGCGCGTCCAGCCCCATCTCCTTGCCTCGCAAACCAACCGCCCCGACGTGCAGCCTGTGTCGGCCGGTCTCAAACCCGAAACCATCAAAGCCATTCAGGAAGGACTGGTGGCCACGGTGCAAAAGGGCACGGCTCGCCGCCTGGCCGATGGTTCCATCCCCCTGACGGCAGGCAAAACGGGCACCTCGGAAGTCGGCCCTGGCCGCAAGCCCAACGCCATGTACGTGGGCTATGGGCCGGTGAGCGATCCGCAGATTGCGATCGCCGTCGTCATCGAAAACGGCGGATACGGCGGCGTGGCGGCGCTGCCCGTCGCTCATGAAGTGTTCAAGACCTATTTTGGCAAGCGGTAAGGCGGGGCTAAAGCGGCGGTAGCTCCTCCAAAATCGTGAACCGGACATGGTTGATGGCTAAATCTCCAATGGACACGTCCACATCGCTGGTTGGCGTTTTGATGGTTTCAAACGAAATGCCCTTAGCCATTTCGGCATGGAACCAGGGCAGACCCATGAAAAAGCGCGTGGGGTAGGGACCGCCGTCCACCACATCGTCCACATTCGACTCCATCGGCAGCCAGCCAAAACCGGGAATGTAAAACTCAATCCAGACGTGGTTAAACTCCGGCTCCAGGGGATACCGCTGGCGATCGGCATAGGGCGGACACTTGTAGCGGCCCACGGTGCGGCAGGCAATGCCATTCAGCCGAGCCAGCGCCAGCAAGATGCCGACATACTCCCCACAAGACCCCGTGCCCCGCTCCAGCGCCACATCCGGCGTGTCGATATGGGGCTTGATGCTGTAGGAGAGGCGATCGTAGACGTAGTTGCGAATTTTCAGAATTTTGCGGAGCAGGTTGGTTTCTGTGCCAATGGACTCGCGGGCGGCGGCTCGGATCGCGGGCGTATCCATCGCCAAATCGTCGTCATCCACCAGATAGCGCGACTGAAACTCCAGCGACAGCGGCGGGATTTTCTCCACGTCGTCGTAGGTGAACTGGTACTTGATGCCGCGCACCTCCAGCAGCGCCTTCCAGCCAAAGATATGGCTTTCGTGGGGCCGGAGTTGGTCAAACTTGAACACTGCAACCCGCTGTCCGTCTTGCAGTTCTTCGGTAAACGGGATGCCGATCGGCTCCACCTGTCGCAGCCGTTGGCGAGCCGTTTCCGCAGGCAGAGCAATCCGCCACTCTAGACCGTTTAGCTGCACCGCATCCAGTGGGGAAATCTCCTCCGCGTAGATCATTTCTACCAGAAACCCGTTGGAGAGCGTGTAGTGCTGCTGCGGGTCGTAGCGGAAATAGAGCGGATGGAGAAAGGTGCGATCGCGGAAGGTTAGCTCATAGGGCAGTTCAGGATTATTGGGGTCGTCTCGAATGTAGGCTTCCTCAAAGGAGTAGACAACGTACAGCACCTCATCGCCCGTTGCGGGATCGGGATAAAACGCCAGCCCGCTGGGGCTATCGAAGGGGGTCAGCAGGCTGAATCGCAATTCGCCCGTTGCCCGATCCATACAGTAGACCGTGCGCTCCAGGCGATCGCACAGCCACAGTTCTTCCCCGCGAAAGGTGAGATTTTCAATCCCCACACCGGGCGCGGCAAAGCGAGTAATCTCGCGCTGAGTTTCTGCGTCATAGATCAAAATTGCGCCCGCTTTCTGGCAAGTGACGTAAACCGCACTGCCGTAGACTGCCACGCCATCTGCCGGGTAGGGCAGCGTTGCAAACAGGTCTGGCGTAAGCGTATCGCCGGACAGATCGGTGAGGGGGCAGCGATAGACCCTGTTTTCCCGCGTGAACCAGAGCGTGTCTCCGGCGATCGCCAGTCCGCTGCCATCCAGAAATTGCTCGGTGTGTTTAGAGTTGAGAATCGTCGTGCTGTCGCTGTCGGGGGCGATCGCCACCAGATACCCCCGCACTGCGTCCAGCGTCAGCAGCCTGCCCTCATGCAGCGCCAGCCCCCGCATCATATACACACCCACCGGACGCACCGTGCGGTGCAGCGTCGTTGCGTTGGACTGAATCACCAGGGAATCTCCCGGCTGTTCTGAGGCATTGGATAGGGCAGGTTCAAGCAGCATAAAGGGTTCGGGATGCAGGATCAGGGGTCAGGCTGATTAAGCCGTCTTACATCATAGGAAAAAGATTCCAGCGGCGTGTGTATCCAAATGATGGTTTTTCGGCTAACTCCTGACGCTGGCAGGCTCCAGGCAGGGTTCAATCGTGGCAACAACGGACTCCGCCAGCGCGGTGTAGTCATAGCCGCCCTCTAGCCCAAAGGCAAGGTGCGGCGTGATTTGCAGACAATAGCGCGTGAAAATCCCGTAATCGGAAGGGTTCAGGCAAATTCGCGCCAGTGGGTCGGCACGGGTTGCATCGTAGCCCGCGCTGATCAGCAGCAGATCGGGGCGAAACGCCTGGAAAAAGGGCACAATTTCTCGCGCAAACAGCGGCTCATAGTCTGCTAGGGTGCTGCCGGCCTGCATGGGAAAATTTCGCACGGTGTCATGCGGGCCGCGATCGCCCGCTGCGCCTGTGCCCGGATACTGCGGATATTCGTGCAGCGAGCAAAACGCAATGCGCGGGTCAGATTCCACAATCGCCTCGGTGCCGTTGCCGTGATGCACGTCCCAGTCCAAGATGCCGACGCGCTCTATCCCCGGCTGCCGAAGCGCATACTGAGCGGCGATCGCCACATTGGAAAACAGGCAAAACCCCATACCCTGCTTGGGCAGCGCATGATGTCCCGGCGGGCGCACCAAGGCAAAGGCTGGCCGCCCCGTTTGCAGCACCGTGTCCACTGCATCCAGCCAGGCGCTCACCGCCAGCAGCGCCGCCTCGTAGCTATCCGGCGACACGACCGTATCCGGATCGACCTGCCCGCCGCCGTGGGTAGCGACATATTCCACTGCCGCCACATAATCCGGGGGATGCACTGCGTAGAGCGCTGCCATCAGGCGATCGCCCTGAGCATCTACAGGCGTGGGCGATCGCCAATCGAGCCGATCGGCCCACGGCACCTGCCGCAGCGCCGCCACCACTGCCCGCAGCCGTCCGGCGTTTTCGGGATGGTAGGAACCCGTGTCATGCTGCAAAAACACGTCGGAATAGAAGATCGGAAACAGCGACATGGCAAGGCGCTCTGGGGAGGAATGCCTCGATTTTACAGCGCTATTCTGGAGAGGGGTGGCTGAACCGAGCAATCGCAGCAAATCGACCAACCAATGATGCACAAACTCAGGTCTGACCGTTGATGATCAGGCGATCGCCCTCCACGCGCACGTCCCGCAGGTCTATCCCCCGTGCTTCGAGTTCAGCATTAATGCGGGCTTCCAACTTGGTTAGCGATAGCCCAAGCTGGCTGGCCACGACCGACGCGGGCAGGCTCAGGTTGCCAACTTTCACGGTCATGTTTTCGTCAAATTGCAGCTTGCCGTTTCGCACCGTCGGGTTGCCCTCGATGCCGAGATACACGCCGCGCCGCCCCAGCGCCGGAACAAAGGCCAGCACGCGATCCAGCGCCGCCCGCTCCTGCTCGGTCAAGCCGTCGGTGGGCAGTTCCGACAGGTTCACCACTACGCCGCCTTTGATCTGCCCATCCTCGATGGTGGTGCTAAAGCCGTTTTGCAATAGCGCCTGACCTTCGGGAGATCGGGCGATCGCCTCCGCCACCAGTTGGTTAACCTGCTGGCTGTTGAGTTCCACGGGTGTGCTGGAAGTGGCAAGACTTTCGAGAAGTTGCGAGGAGGGCAGAGTTGGGCTAGAACTTGATATTTCGGTTGGCGCTTCGGTCGTGTACCAATCTGGCACGCGGGCAACTTGCCGCATCGATAGAGACAACGCGGCGATCGCTCCTATGGCAAGTCCTGCCACAACTCCTAAGAACGGCACCAGTAACTTATTCATATTGCAAGATCAATCTCAAACTCCCGATGCAAAGCAACATGCACGTCTACATACAATCCCGGTGATTAGGCTATAGGCAAAAGTACATAAAGTGCTTTGCGGAACCATCCTAAGTGTTTCGGCTTTAAGTCTTCCTGTAGTTACTTATTTTTGCTCTCACTTAAATTAAATTGAAATACAGCTTCTAGCAAATCGAGAGTTCAGCTTTTCAGCAAATGTTTCCGAGCTTAGAACGTGAATCAATCCAAATTCGTAACCTTACAAAAACCTATCCTAACGGTTACAAAGCCCTAAAAGGAGTCAATCTCGATATTCCAATGGGTATGTTTGGCCTGCTAGGCCCCAATGGAGCCGGTAAATCCAGCCTGATGCGGACGATCGCCACCCTCCAGGAAGCCAGCGAGGGTACCTCCAGTGGGGCGATATCAACGTCCTAGAAGAAAAGGTGAAGGTGCGTCAGGTGCTGGGCTATCTGCCCCAAAGCTTTGGCGTGTATCCCGGCGTGTCTGCCGAGACGCTGTTGGATCACTTCGCGGCGTTGAAGGGCATCACCAACGGCAAGGAGCGGAAGGAATTAGTGAAGCACCTGCTGCACCAGGTGAATTTGTACGAAGCGCGCGATCGCGCTGTCAGCGGTTTTTCGGGCGGTATACGGCAGCGGTTTGGCATTGCCCAGGCCCTGGTAGGCGACCCCCGCCTGGTGATTGTGGATGAACCCACCGCGGGCCTCGACCCCGCCGAGCGGGTGCGCTTCCTCAACCTGCTCAGCGAAATCTCAGAACGGGCGGCGATCATCCTCTCCACCCACATTGTGGAGGATGTGAGCGAACTCTGTCCCCAGATGGCGGTGCTGATTGCCGGCCAGATCCGCCTCACCGGGCAACCCATGGGCCTGATGCAACAACTGGCGGGTAAGGTCTGGCGCATTAAGCTGCGACGGGATGAACTACCCACCTACGAAGAGAAGTACCAGGTACTCTCCACCCGCTTTTTCATAGGCGACATCATTGCCCGAATTTATAGCGAGTCGGATCCTGGTGCCGGGTTTGAGGCGGTCGAACCAGACCTGGAGGATGTCTACTTCTGTGTGATGAAGGAGATCCCGGCGTTGCAGTCTAGCAATGGGGCCATCCCCTAAGTCCCCAGGGTCTGAATCCATGCAGCCGACACAACTGGTCAGCGGACTATGAAAGTAAGCGGGCTATGCAAAAATCTCGGCGGGTGTTAACCCAAATTCAGGCACTACCGTGGACTCAATCCTTTCGTCACCGCTGTAGACCTGGTCTTCGTACTGGCCGCTGACCCAGCGGCAGAGGGTTACCTGCCGCGTTTCGGGGTCCACAATCCAGTATTCGGCAATGCCCCGTGCAGCATACTCAGTGTGTTTATAGCGGTAGTCCCGTTCCCGGTTGGCCTGTCCAGGGCTGACCACTTCTATCACCAGCGCTGGGGGTGGCATATCGCGAGTCAGAGTAGCACGAGGAGCGCCTGCAATAGCAGCTTTTGATTCTTCGGAATGAACCAGCAAATCTGGAATCCGTCCAGTTGCCCGTCTGCCAGTGACTTCTATCTCAGTCCCCCAGACCACACGATCCGCAGGTATATGTTTGATCAACTCCAACAGCAACTTTCTGGCAATCCCAAGATTTTCATCACTTTCGGGCGGCATTTCCACCAGCACCCCATTCACCAGTTCATAGCGAGTGTCGGTGCCATCGTCGTAGGCCAGATAGTCCTCGAAGGTCATATAGGTGGACGGGAACGAGACAGCTTGACCCATGATCAAAGCGCTCCATGCATCGACGTTGATGTTTCTTATTCTACTGATTCCGATAATCCAGCCATGATCGCAGTAGCCCATTCAGCTTAGGAATGATTCACCATGCAAGTTGAATTGATGTATCAGCCCGCCTTTACCCTTGGTCGCCTCCAGCTACGAGGCGGCGAACAGGTGCGGGTGGAAGCCGCATCGATGGTGGGGATGTCTACCGGGACAACGCTAGAGACCAAAACAGGGGGCTTTATGCAAGCCCTAAAGCGGTCTTTTTTGGGGGGAGAAAGCTTTTTTCAGAACATCTACACCGCCCCAGCCCAGGGCGGCGAGGTGTGGGTGGCCCCTTCCCTACCGGGGGATTTGAACGTGCTGACCCTTTCCGAGCCGATGCTGATCCAGTCGGGGGCCTACGTGGCCTCGGATATGGGCATTACGTTGGATACCAAGTGGGGCGGCTCCAAGTCCTTCTTTGGCACAGGCGGCGGCTTGTTTATGCTGCGGGCCGAGGGGCAGGGGCAGGTGGTGGTGGCTTCCTACGGGGCGATCCACGAAATGACCTTGGCCCCTGGACAATCCTTCACCCTGGATACGGGGCACCTAGTGGCCCTGAGCGAATCCATGCCCTTCAAAACCCGCTCCGTCGGCGGCATGAAAAGCTTTCTTTTCAGCGGCGAAGGCTTTGTGGTGGATCTCATGGGCCAGGGAAAGTCTTGGTACAAACCCGGTCTCAAGATCAGTTCCTGGCCTGGCTCATTCCCAAGCTGCCTCAGCCCAGCAGTAGTAGCAGCAGTTGATCGGTATGTCCTCAGATCCCAGAGTCCTTAAAGGCCCCTGGGATTATCGCTCCCCTACGAACATCCATTTTTCTCCGAACATGGTTACGCAATCATCCTCGACCCCATCCACCCATTCACCCATTTCCCCCTGGCAACCCGTCTGGGAAATCGTCCGGTTTGAACTCCAGGACAGTCTGCGCACCCGGAGTTTGCTGCTGGGCTTTGGCTTTTTCTTCGTGCTGGGTTTGGTGTTTATCCACGGCATGGGCAGCGATGTGTTCTTCTTTCCGGCCATTCGGCAGGCGATGGGGCTGGGGACACGACCGGGGGAACTGGTGCCCTACGCCAATGCGCCGCTGCGGATCATGCGAGTTTTTATGACTGCCAATCTATTTTTTATCCTGCTGACCGTGGGCATTTTCACCGAACGGGCCACCAAGGATTTCACCAGCAGCATGGATGGACTCTTGTTCACCAGTCCGCTGAAGGAATGGCAGTTTGGGGCGGGGCGGTTCATCGCCAGTGCGGTGATGGTCGTGGTTATGTCCTTAGGGTTAGGGCTGGGGATGCTGGTGGCCGAGAGATTGCCCTGGATGGCACCCGCCCGCATTGGCCCCTTTAACCTGCTGGCCTACCTTCAGCCCTACCTGTATTTGATCCTGCCCAACCTTTTGATTTTTGGCCTGCTCAGCTTTGGGCTGGGTTTGCTGACTCGGCGTTCCCTGGCGGGCTATCTGGGGCTAGTGGCGGTGCTGCTGCTTCAGGTTGTGCTAGAAGGCATCCTGGGGCTGTTGCGGGCGGGGCCGTTTTTTGTAGCGTTGATCAATCCCCTAGGGTCAACCCCGATTGACTATACGGTGCGGTTTTGGACAAAGATCGAGCAAAACACCCTGAACGTGCCCTTTGCTCCGGTGATTTGGCTGTCTCGCTTGCTCTATCTGGCCCTGAGCATAGTGTTCTTTGTCTGGGTGTGGCGGCAGTTTAGTTTTTCGGGCGGAGCGTCCGAATCCCAAGGTCGTTTAGAGAAGCTGCTGGACTGGGCGGAAGATCGGCTGATCTTTTGGAAGAAAGCCAAACCCCAGGCCGAAACGGCCTCAGCGGCTCCCCTGGTGCGGGATCTCGCCCCAGCCCCCGCCACCCAGCCCCATTACGGCCTCGGTGCCCAGGTGAACCACGTCTGGCGCATTGCCAAGCTTGATCTCAAGCGCCTAATCTGGAATCCGCTTACCCTGGCCATCCTCACCATCAGCCTGATCACCACCGGATTTTTGCTGGTGCTGATGTTTGCCAGTGGCGGCAGTCCTGTTGCCCACTACAAGCCGAATTGTCGATGGCATGAGCCTGGTGTTGGGGCTAGTTGCGCCCCTGCTGATCGTGTTTTTGGCCGGAGATTTGGTCTGGCGGGAGCGGGAGGTGAAGGTCGATCCTCTAGTCGATTCCCTGCCGACCCGCAGTTGGAGCTTTGTGGTGGGCAAGCTGCTGGTGCTGGCGGTGATGCTCTGCCTGGCCCTGGTGTTGATGGTGGTCGGTGCCCTCCTAGCTCAGACCTTCAGTGGCTATACCCAGTACAACCTGGGGGTCTATGGCGTTGGCCTGTTTACCATCACCCTGGTGGATTTGCTGCTGGTCGCCGTGCTGGCCATGACGGTGCAGGTGCTGATGAACCAGAAGTTTTTGGGCTACGTGCTGTCGGCTCTGCTGGTGGTGCTGTTTACGGCGGGGGGGAACTTTGTCTTTAGAAACACCCGCCTGCTTCAGTATGGCTTTCGGCCCAAGTCCTACTACAGCGACCTCAGCGGCTATGGATCGATGCTGGAGCCGGTGCGCTGGTACCAGGGCTATTGGCTGGCGATCGCCCTGTTGTTAATCTGCGTCACTGCCCTATTTTGGGTGCGCGGTGTAGATACCCAACCCAAACAGCGCTGGCGCATTGCCCGTCAGCGGTTTACCCGCCCCATGCAAATGGTGATGGCCCTCAGTGCAGTGGCGGCCCTACTGTTGAGCGGCTGGATTTACTACAACACGGCGATGCTCAGTGCCGGAACCAACCGGGCTGAGGGGGTGGCCCAACTGGTAGCCTACGAACAAGCCTACGGCCAACTGCGGGATGCCCAGCCCAAAATTACCGCCATCAACCTCCAAGGCGATCTCTACCCCGATGAAGACGCCCGCTTTGCGGTGAAGGGCACCTACACCCTGGAAAACCAAACCCAACAGCCCATCGACACCGTCTTAATCCAGGTGCCCAAGGCCATCCAGGTGAACCAAATCACCCTGGCCGGGGCACCGGAAGGCCAGCCCATCGAACATCCGGCCCTGCAGGGCTATGCCTTTACCCTGCCCACCCCGCTCCCCCCAGGGGGCACCGTCGAGGCCAGCTTTGACCTGGTGCGCCAATCGCCAGAGGGTTTTGCCAACGATCCGGGCAGGGACTTTAGCGACTATCTCACCAACGGGGCCAACTTTGGCAGCAACGAGTTTCTACCCCAGGTGGGCTTTAATGATCGGCTGCGGTTTTTGATTAGCCCCGAAATACGGGAACAGGCGGGGTTGCCCCCCATCGCCCCCAAGGCCGAACAGGCCAGGGCCGCCCAGGTCAACGCCAACCACCCCGATACCCATCTGGCCCAGTTTTCCGCCATCCTCAGCACCGCCCCCGACCAAATCATCTTTACCTCTGGCGAACAGGTGCGGGAATGGACGGAGAGCAACCGCCGCTATTTTGAGTACCAAAGCCAGGTGCCCATCGAAAAACAGGTGCCCTTTATCTCCGGGCGCTACGAGGTTAAGCGCGACGATTGGCAGGGCATCCCCATTGAGGTGTACTATCACCCCGGCCACGATCGCAACATCGATCGCATCCTCGCCGGAGCCAAGCAGGGCTTAGACTATGCCTCGCAACAGTTTGGCCCCTATCCTCACAAATCTCTCCGCATTGTGGAAACCCCCTACGTCAGCGAGGCGATTAGCTACCCCGCTGGACAGATTTTGATGGGCGAAAACCAGGTCTTTCTGGCCAACATCAAAGGCGATGGTACCCAAACCCTCGATTCCGCCTTCCACATCGCCGCCCACGAGGTCGCCCACCAGTGGTGGGGGCATCAAATCCACATTTCCAACCAGCGTCCCGGCGACCGGATACTGACGGAATCCCTCTCGGAATACACCGCCAACCAGGTGTACTCCCAGGAATTTGGCACCACCGGACTGGGGGCCGCCCTGCGCAATAACCTAGACCTCTACCTGCAAAACCGCAGCCGCTCCGATGTGCCCCTAGTGGAAGCGGGCGAGGGCGACAACCACCTGGTCTACCAAAAGGGCGGCCTAGTGACGTATGCCCTGCAAGATTACCTGGGCGAAGACTTGGTCAACCAAACCCTGGCCCAGTTTTTGCGCGATAACGCCCCGATTCCTCCCTACCCCACCGGGACGGATTTGGTCGCCGCCCTCCGCACCGTCACCCCCGAAAAGTACCAATACCTGATCACCGACCTGTTTGAGACCGTCACCCTCTACGACAACCGGGTGACTGCCGCCACCGTCAGCCCCCGCGCCGATGGCAAGTTTGACGTCACCCTAACCATCAACACCGCCAAGGTGCGATCGGACGAAGTAGGCAACGAAACCCCCGCCCCCATTAACCAGGAGGAGATTGATGTCGGGATTTACAACGCCGAGGGCAAGCTGATTTACCTGAAGAAGCACCCCTTCTCCGATGGCACCAGCACGCTGACCATTACGGTGGATCAGCCGCCAAGCCGGGCGGGTATCGACCCGCTGCATAAGCTGATTGATAAGCTGCCGGATGACAACATCGCGGGGGTTAGTGCAGGTAGAACAGATGGAGTGGGTTGATTTGGCAGGAGCACTGCGGCTCTGCAAGGCTTACGCCAAAGCACCCTAATAAATCCATCGCTTATTAATTCATCGATTTCTTCAAAGGAGACACCATGAATTCATTGAAAAACGCTGTCAATTCCGTTCTAGCCTTCTCTTGCTTTACCACCATTATTGCGCTCTCAAGCGTGTTCCAGGTGAATGCTCAGATGAGCGACCAGGAATTCCAAATGGGGCGAGCGAGAGAGGCCTGTACAACCCAGGCGCAATCGCAGGGGTTGAGTGTCAACCGGGTGGTTTCAACTGTCCCCGTTACTGGCAGCGGCGGACGCATGATCGGTTCTGATGTAACGTTGAATGTTACTCGTCGAGGGGAAACCTACGATGTCCGTTGCAGTTATGATAATAGTTCCAGACGCGCAACGATTTCCCTTGCGTCTCCTCAATCTCGGATTGCAGTTGTGACGGCAGATTATGTGAATGTGCGATCGGCTCCTGGCACTAATTCGCGGATTCTCTATCAGGTATCGCGCGGTACTGAAATGATTGTTCTAGGTGAAAGGGCAATGGGCGATAGCGTTTGGTATCAAGTGCAAGCGCGCTCAACTCAATATCCTCAGGCAATCGGTTATATGTTTGGGCGGTACCTTCGCTTTCAATAGCTTTCAAAGCAAGGCAGCAGTTAATGAAGCGAGCTGATACAGCAAGAGCGGTTAACCTCCTAGCCCCTAGCGGCCCGTTGCTGCGGGAACGCTGGGTAGCTGCACCGTCGGCAGCCATCGGCTGGCAATTGGCATCCGCCAACCCGTGCCAAAGGCGCGATCGGTAATCTTTAGCCCTGGCGCGGCCTGCTTGCGCTTGAACTCAGCACGAGTCACCAGCCGAATCACCTGGTTCACCACGGCCGCGTCGTGGCCCGCTGCCACGATATCTTCCGGGGCTTCGTGGCGCTCCACAAACCGCTCTAGAATGTCATCCAGCACCTCGTAGGGCGGCAGCGAGTCCTGATCGACCTGGCCAGGCTTTAGCTCAGCGCTGGGGGGCTTGGTGATAATGTGCGGCGGAATCACGGGCAGCGCTGCCGACTTCAGCAGCAGTGAGGAGTCGAGGGCAGTCGGGGTTTCTCGATTAAGCCACCGACAGATAGAGTAAACACGGGTTTTGGGCACATCGGCGATCGCCCCCAGGCCGCCGTTCATGTCGCCGTAGAGGGTGCAGTAGCCCACCGCCATTTCCGACTTGTTGCCCGTCGAGATCAGCAGATGTCCAAACTTGTTGGAAATCGCCATCAGCAGCGTGCCGCGAATGCGCGACTGGAGGTTTTCTTCGGCAATGCCAAACTCGGTGCCTGCGAATAGTTCCGATAGGGCCTGATCGTAGCCCTGCATCATGGGCGCAATGGGGAGGGTCTGAGTCTGGATGCCCAGGTTTTTCGCCAGATCCAGCGCGTCGGTGATGGAGTGGTCGGAACTGTAGGGCGAGGGCATCAGCACGCCGAGGACGTTTTCGGGGCCAAGGGCAGCCGTGGCGATCGCCGCCACCAGGGCCGAATCAATCCCGCCGCTCAGGCCCAGCACCGCCTTGCTAAAGCCACACTTCCGCCCATAGTCACGCACCCCCATCACCAGCGCCATCCAGATTTCCGCCTCGGCGCAGTCGGGCAGGGGCGCAACGGCATCGGGCAGGGGCATCAGTTCACCCACCGCCGGGTCAAATTCAGCAAACACCAGATCGCGTTCAAAGGCCTTGGCTCGAACAACCAACTCGCCTGCCCGATTTAGCCCAAAGCTGCACCCGTCAAACAGCAGGTCATCGTTGCCGCCGACCTGATTGGCATAGAGAATTGGCTGACCGTAGCGAGTGGCGCTGTGGCGCAGCATGTTTTCCCGCAGGTGCTGTTTGCCGACGCTGTAGGGCGATGCCGACAGGTTCAGCACCAGATCCACGCCCTGGCGCGTGAGTTCGGCGATCGGGTTCACCTCGTAGTGACGCTTGCCCCAAAAGCTCTCGTCGTTCCACAGGTCTTCGCAAATGGTGACCCCAATCCACACGCCGTCTAGCTCGAAGGCGCTGCTCTCCTCACCTGGTTCAAAGTAGCGGTCTTCGTCGAATACGTCGTAGGTGGGCAATAGCCGCTTGTGAAAGTAGCGCTGCACTGTGCCGTCCAGCAGCAGGGCGGTGGTGTTAAACAGGGGCTTTTCGCCGTCATACACTGCATCGGGATTGGGCAGCACCGTCCCCACCAGCACTGCCAAATCCGCAGGCAGGTCTGTTGCCAAATGTGCCAGGGTTTCCGCCATGCAGGTCAAAAAGCTGGGCTGCATGAGCAGGTCGCGGGGCGGATAGCCACACAGCGAAAGCTCTGTCGTCAGGAGCAGCCGTGCGCCCGCCGCCGATGCTGTTTGCGCGGCCTCCAGGATTTGCCGCGCATTGCCCGCCAGGTCTCCGATGGTGGGGTTCAGTTGGGCGATCGCAATTTTCATGGCTGGAACCCGCTAGCTATCGATTCCCACGGGCTGCGAAACCGTAACAGGCGACGGTGCAGGCGCAGCAGTCTTCGTGCCAAACACCAGCCCATGTTCGCCCACCGTTACCAAGATCGTGTCGCCCTCTGAGAAAGCGTTTTCTAGCAACTTGGTCGCCAGCGGATTCTCGATCTCCCGCTGGATAGCCCGCTTCAGCGGCCGTGCGCCATACACCGGGTCGAAGCCCGCATCGGCGATGTAGTTTTGCGCGTCCGGCGTGAGTTCCATCCGCAGCTTTTGATCCGCCAGCAGGCGATGGATGCGCTGAAGCTGGATGCCCACAATCTGCCGCAGTTCCTTGAGGCTGAGGGCGTGGAACAGGATGATGTCGTCTACTCGGTTGAGGAACTCTGGACGGAAGTGGTTTCGCAGTGCGTCCATCACCCGCTTTCGCATCTCCTCGTATTTGGAATCGTCGCCCGACACGTCTAGGATATGCTCGCTGCCGATGTTACTGGTCATCACCACGATGGCATTGCGAAAATCTACCGTGCGCCCCTGAGAATCAGTAATGCGTCCATCGTCTAGCACTTGCAGCAGAATATTGAACACGTCAGGATGCGCCTTTTCCACCTCATCCAGCAGCACGACGGAATAGGGGCGGCGGCGAATCGCCTCGGTCAGTTGCCCGCCTTCTTCATAGCCGACATACCCCGGCGGCGCACCCACCAACCGCGAGACAGAGTGCTTCTCCATGTATTCCGACATATCCAGCCGCACCAGCGCATCCTCCGAGTCGAACATACACTCGGCCAGGGCGCGGGCCAGTTCCGTTTTGCCGACCCCTGTGGGCCCCAAGAACATAAAGGAGCCAATGGGACGACCGGGGTCTTTCATCCCAGCGCGGGCGCGACGAATCGCAGCAGCCACAGCAGCCACCGCCTCATGCTGCCCGATCACCCGCTGATGCAAAAAGGATTCTAGGTTCAGCAGCTTTTGCCGCTCGGTTTCCAGCAGGCGGTTCACCGGGATGCCCGTCCACTTGGCGACGATTTCGGCAATGTCGGAATCGGTCACTTCCTGCCGCAGCAGAGCCTTACCTGCACCAGTATGCACCTCCGTCAGGCTGGCTTCTTTTTCTTCTAGCTCCCGATGCACTGCTTCCAGCCGTCCGTACTTTAGCTGAGCAGCGGTGTTGAGGTCGTAGTCGCGCTCGGCTTTTTCGATTTGTCGCTGGAGCTTTTCTTCCTCTTCACGCAGGGCTTTGATGGTTTCCAGGATTTTCTTTTCCGACTCCCACTGAACGGTGAGGGTCTGCTGTTCTTGCTTGAGTTGAGTAATTTCCTCCGCGATGCGCTCTAGCTTGTCTTTGGAAGGCCGAAAGGCGGCGCTGTTGATCCCTAGCCGCACGCCTTCGCTTTCGAGCGAGAGCTTTTCCATCTCAAGCTGGCGGACGCGGCGATCGATGGTTTCTAGCTCAACGGGTTTGGAAGTGATTTCCATCTTGAGCTTGGCGGCGGCTTCGTCTACCAGGTCGATGGCTTTGTCAGGCAAGAAGCGGTCAGAAATGTAGCGATCGCTCAAGACCGCCGCCGCCACCAGCGCCGAGTCGGTAATGGTGACGTTGTGATGCACCTGATAGCGTTCCTTTAGCCCCCGCAGGATCGAGATCGTATCTTCCACCGTTGGCTGACCAATATAGACCTGCTGGAAGCGGCGTTCCAAAGCGGCATCTTTTTCAATGTGCTTGCGGTATTCATCCAGCGTCGTCGCGCCGATGCAGCGCAGTTCGCCCCGGGCCAGCATGGGCTTCAGCAGGTTGCTGGCATCCGTCGTGCCGGAGGAGGAACCCGCACCCACGACGGTATGCAGTTCATCGATAAACAGCACCACCTGGCCTTCAGAATTGGTGACTTCCCGCAGCACGGCCCGCAGCCGCTCCTCAAACTCGCCGCGATACTTGGCTCCGGCAATCAGGGAACCCATGTCCAGGCTGATCAACTGGCGGTTTTTGAGGGATTCGGGCACGTCGCCGTTGATGATGCGCTGGGCCAGGGCCTCGGCGATCGCCGTTTTGCCCACACCCGGTTCGCCAATCAGCACGGGGTTGTTTTTGCTACGTCGAGACAGGACTTGCACCACGCGGCGGATTTCCTCATCGCGCCCGATCACCGGGTCGAGTTTGCCCGCCTTGGCCAGTTCCGTCAGATCGCGCCCGTATTTCTCCAGCGCCTTGTATTGCGATTCTGGCGACTGGCTGGTGACGCGCTGGCTGCCGCGCACGCTCTTGATGGTGGTTTCCAACTGCTTGGCCTCAATGCCCGCAGCTTTGAACAGGCGGCGACCCACGCGGTCATCTTCGCAGAGCGCCAAAACCAAATGTTCGACCGCGATGTAGTCATCCTGGAACACCTTGCGGGCCTCTTCGGCCTTGTCCAAAAATGTATCCAGGCCGCGCCCCAGGAAAAGCTGGCTGAGGTCGTTGGTGTTGACCTTGGGCTGGCGGGCGGCGAAGGAGTCTAGCTGCTGCCGCAGGCGGGCCGATTCCATGCCAGCCTTATCGAGAATGGTATTTGCCAAGCCTTCCTGATCTAGCAGGGCGATCGCCACATGCTCGACTTCCAGATTTTGTTGACGGTAGCTGCGGGCCACGTCCTGCGATTTGACAATCGCTTCCCACGCTTTTTCCGTAAATTTACCGGGATCGGTTGGCTGCATGTTAAAAATAAATCCTTGAATAGCCGCTCAGGGTGTTCTCTATTGTAACGTGAGTGTTCCGCCAGGCTTTTGAGGAAGGAGGCTGGATACCATTTCCTGCAAACCTTTTGGGCTAACTTTCACCTACTTCTAGTGTACGGAAGCCGCCTCCGGTTTGCCTGAATTCAAAAACAGGACGCTGATGCAGCAGACGTGTAAGGGGCGATCGCAAGCGTGATTCTACCGAGGCTGAATTCGGAGCGATCGTACAAGATTATCCAGCAGCGTCAGGTTCGGGAAAAAGCCGTTGCTGTCTTGCATATTAAGCTGCTGAGCCACCCGCCGCAGATAGGTTTCATACTCCGCCACAAACGCATCGTACTGATCTGCCGTGAGCGGTGCTGTGGCAGGCAATACGGACGTTAGCAGCGGCTGCGAAAAGGACACGTAATAGCGCCCGTCGGTGGTCAATCCCTGAAAGATATAGACCAGTTCGTTGCTTAAAATGGGGCTAACGTCGTACTTGTAGACCCCGACAAAGCGCAGCCCGCTACCCTCCCCAAAGCGGAGATACTCCATCTGCGATCGCAGCACTTCATCTCCCGAAACAGGCGGCAGCACGGCGATTGGGCGGTTGATGTAGAACGGGCGCTGGGTCAAGATGGTTCGCAGTCCGTTAATCACCCGGTTCATCGCCTGTAGCTCTTGGCGATAGCCCACGTACATTGCCCGCAGCCCGCTGACGGAGTAAATCTTAAGCGTCCCCGGCGGCACTGCGATTCCCGCGGCTGGGCTGGGCACTTGAAATTGATAGACCAGATGGGATGGCTCGCCGTTGAGATAGGGCGGTTGATCTGGTCGATAGGGCCGCGCGGCCCGCCGCTGGCCCTGCACCGAGTCCGTCAGCGGCCCCGGTTCAAACCGCACCTGCTCCAGGGACAGCGGGAATTCGGTTGCCACGTCCGAAAGCTGAAGCACGTAGGGCCCGGGTGGCCGCCCTATGGAGGACGATTCTGGAAACTCTGGCGAATCGATGGCTGGTGAAGGCTGGGCGATCGCCCTTCCACAACCCAGAAGACAATCACCACCCACGACAGCTATGCTTCCCACGGGCAAGAGCAGGGAAAGCCCCCACGCAACCCAACCATTCATTGTTTCGCTCCTCACTCACACTGCCCAAAATCCTGCCTAATATTGATCCTCCCAAAGGGCGCTATGGGTGACATTGCTGGAAGTCCCGCCGCCCCTTGACTGATAATCCAATAATCCAAAATCGCAAATCTAAAATCGAGAATCGACACAAGACACAACCTGCAATCCAGCACCAACGCCCAGCCCAAGCTCTGGTGCAGACCTGATGCTTCTACACCCTCAGCCTAGACCGGGCTACGTTCCCCGCATTAGGTCAAAAAGACCGGAATGCTGCGCGATGACTCCGCATTACGCGGTTTCTACATCCCACAGCAGTTGCTCTCAATATTATCCAGGTCTGACGCAAATGAGCGAGATTCCCCAGAATCAGGGGTTAAATGTCAAAGATTCTGTCAGAGATTCGGAATCGATTTGGAATCGGGGGTGACAAGGAGAGCGAGTAGAGACTCCCGACACCCTATTCACCTGTAATCGACAGTTCCTCAATCCACACGCGGGGGCTGAGTCCAGCGCCGACCCGTTCCAGCTCTGGCTCGATGTGGATGATGGACTTGAGGAGTTGGCGAAAATCGCCCGCGACCGTGGCGGATTCAATGCTGGTACGCTGACCATCGCGAATCAGCCAGCCATCAAAGGGCAGCGAGAAGGAACCCTGGAGCGCCTGCACCCCGGCATGGAGCGCGTGCAGGTCATCGATGAATACAACATTATCAGCCGTGCTGAGGTCGAAAGCAGAGTCGGCAATCCCTGGCAAGACATGGTAAAAATGGCTGCCAACCGTCACCTTTGCGCCCATGTTGGCGTGGCCCGTCGGCTGGGCGTTGAGCCGTTTGGCCGTGCCTGCGCTGTGCAAAAAGCTGGTCAACACGCCCTGGTCAATTAGCGAGACGCGGCGCGTGGGCGTGCCTTCGCCATCAAACAGTTCGCCGCCAATATTTTCTGGATGCAGCGCGTCGTCATACAGCGAGAGCAACGGAGAGGCGATCGCACTCCCCAGCGACTCTGGCGTAGACAAGCTCTGCCGATCGAGAATATTCTGCGCGTTAAACAGATTAGAAAATGCCCCAATCAGGCTCAAAAAGGCATCGGGCGACAGCACAACCCGGTACTTTCCAGTGGGAATCTTTTCGTAATCCAGGTGGCTGATCGTCTTCTCCGCCGTTTCCCGAATGCACTTCTGGATATCCAACTGCTCCAGCCCCCGGCTCACCTCAAAAGACCCGGCGCTGCGAGGCTTTTTGCCTTCCTGCTCCGTCTTACTGTAGAGGTAGATCGACGCAACCGATTGCCCCTGCCGCCGCACTGCGCCATCGCTGTTCAGATAAAACCGCTCCATGTCCCGCTGCGACAGACCGTTATAGGGCACAGAGGCGATCGCCGGATGAGCCGCCAGCAGTTCCTTCTCGGCTGCAATCAGCGCCGCAATCAGGTCAGACACCGACGCAGGCGAAACGCGATCCTCTTCTTGCCCCGCCAGAGGAGCCGTAGCCTCTGGGCTAAAGTCGGGCACGTTTTCCTTCATGCCAAAAAAGCTGGCATCGTAGGCCGTCTTCAGGGCCAGCTCCAGTCCCGTCGGGTCAACGTCGGTCGTCGAAGTGATGCCCAGCGTACCCTCATGGTTCCACACGCGCACCGTCACGCTCGATCGCTGGGACGCTTTCACCTGCTTGGGTTCGCCCTGATCCACCTGAACACTGGTTTCATCGACCGACGCGCCATAGATGTCGTATTTCTGAATTCCCAGGCGATGGGCAGACTCTTGAACCTGGTTAGCAAGATCGCTGACGAGAATCGGCATGGCGGGGATATTTTAGGAAGTTTTTTGGGAAGTTTTCCTAAAGTGTATCGCAGGGGGATAGAAGGGAAGGGAGAAGAACGAAAAGCGAAGAGCGAAAAACGAAAAACGAAAATTCTTAGGCATCTCCCAAGCCTTCCCTCTTCGTTCTTCCCTCTTCGTTCTTCGTTCTTCCCTCTTCCCTCTTCCCTCTTCTTCCCGCCATTTCCCCCATGATTAGCTACCTAAAAGGCGCGATCGCCGCTGTGCAAAAACTTCCAAGCAACCGCGTCATCTTGACCCTAGACGTGAATCAGGTGGGCTATGACCTGCAAATCACGCCGCGAATGCTGCAATCGCTGCCGGGTCTGGGCGAAGTGGTGCAGGTCTTTACCCATCAGCAAGTGAAGGAAGATCAAATTGTGTTGTACGGGTTTGAGTCACTGGCAGAGCGAGATCTGTTTCGGCAGTTAATCAGCGTCAGCGGCGTGGGGCCGCAGTTGGGAATGGCGCTGCTGGACGGCATGGGGCTGCAAGACTTGGTGCAGGCAATTGTGTCGGGCAACACGCGGATGCTGTCGCGCACGCCAGGGGTGGGGGCAAAAACGGCGGAACGGCTGGCGCTAGAGCTAAAGACCAAGCTGGCAGACTGGCGCACCCAAACAGGACTGTCCACAACCCCAGATGCCGCGCCCGTGGGCAGCGTGCAAGAAGATGTGGAACTAACGCTGCTGGCGTTGGGCTATTCCAGCGGCGAAATTATGCAGGCATTGCGGGCAGTTGGGCAAAAGACGGCGCTGGCGAAAAATGCCGACGCAGAGCAGTGGATTCGAGAGGCGATCGCCTGGCTGAGCCAATAGACCCCTAAACCCTGTGATACAATCGTTGATTGTATTGATACTTACCGGACGACCCCAATGGCACTCCTGCAAGAGCGCAAGCAGCAGATTATTTCTGATTACCAAATCCACGAAACCGACACCGGATCGGCAGATGTTCAGGTGGCAATGCTGACCGAGCGCATCAACCGCCTCAGCGCCCACCTCAAAGAGAACAAGAAAGACCACGCTTCTCGTCGGGGTCTCCTGAAAATGATCGGTCAGCGCAAGCGCCTGCTGGCCTACATCCAAAAGCACGATCAAGATCGCTATCGCGCTCTGATCGGCAAGCTGGGCATTCGCGGCTAAGGGTTTTGCGGCTAAAGTTTAAGATCTTGCGAATCGATTCGCCGGCCCAGATGGCGTGGCTAGCTGACCCCTTGCGGTTAGGACAGGTTTTCTTTATGGCATCTTCTACTCCGCCCAGTTCTGATTCTTCCAACTCAGACGCTTCGACTCGTAAGGCCTTGCCGTTCGAGCCGAAAAAACGCCTGAAAAAATCCGAAGCATCCACCGATGCTGGTAAAAAGCCAGAGACGGGAGCGGAACCGAAGAAAGCGCCTAAATCTGCTTCGAAATCAGCCGCTAAGGCAACCCCCAAGGCAACGCCTCTAAAAGCAGGAGCGTCGGGGGGTGCGTCTGGCAATTCCGCCAAGAACGCTGCGGCAACCCGCGCATCGATGGCGATTCCCGATGCAGTGAGCAAGCGAATGGCCAGGCGCATGGCGATTTTCTGCGGTGTGCCCTCGTTTTTGGCGATCGCCACCTTCGTCGTCAGCTACTACATCGTCAGCCAGCACCTTCTGGACTTGCCCACCTCCGCTGTGCTGCTGGTGAGCCTGGGCTTTTTTGGGCTGGGCGTACTGGGGCTGAGCTATGGGCTGTTTTCGGCTTCCTGGGAAGATGAACCGGGCAGCTTGTTGGGTGCGTCGGAGTTTCGCACCAATCTGGGACGCACCATTGCGGCATGGCGATCGCAGCGCCCTCAGTCCTAAACGCCTCATCGCAGAAACCACCCGACCGGAGGGTGGTTTTTGTCTTTTGGGCTGCCTAAAATAAGCGCTAGCGTTAGCCCAGCATTAAGCCTCTGGATTTTGGCGTGTGGCGTTTAGAACTCTTAACTGAAGTTAACCTGCCCGTCTGCCGTTTCCGTAGCATTGAATACTCTAAACTAGTCATGTTTTTGGGCGATGTCTGCTCTACGGACGTTTCCCAGCCCCGGAGCTAAACGCAACCCAAACGCTCTGCCTAAACCCCAGAGCCGCAGGACTTTTAACCTTTCTTGAATCATTCAAAGTAAGCAGGATTTTCCCATGATTGTGGTGATGAAGCCCGAAGCGCCCGCCGAAGAAATCGACCGCCTGAGTGCCGAGTTTCGCGAGATGGGCCTGACACCGGAAAAAATTGTCGGCAAACACAAAACCGTGGTGGGTCTGGTGGGCGAAACCGCCGAGATGGACGCACTCCAACTCCAAGACCTGAGTCCCTGGATCGAGCAAGTGCTGCGGGTCGAAAAGCCCTACAAGCGCGTCAGCAAGGAATATCGCCACGGTGAACCCAGCGAAGTCGTCGTGCCCACGCCCAATGGATCAGTGACCTTCAGCGCCTTTGCGCCGTTGGTCGTGGTGGCAGGCCCTTGCTCTGTTGAAAACGAAACCATGATTGTGGAAACGGCTCGTCGCGTGAAAGCTGCGGGCGCAAAGTTTCTGCGGGGTGGCGCGTTTAAGCCGCGGACCTCGCCCTACGCTTTTCAGGGGCACGGCGAAAGCGCCTTGGAACTGCTGCAAGCAGCCAAAGATGCAACCGGACTGGGCATTATCACCGAAGTCATGGATGCCGCAGATCTGGAAAAAATCTGCGAAGTGACCGACATTGTGCAGGTCGGCGCACGTAACATGCAGAACTTCTCGCTGCTCAAGAAGGTGGGCGCTCAGGACAAGCCCGTGCTGCTGAAGCGGGGCATGTCTGCCACGATTGACGAGTGGCTGATGGCGGCAGAGTATATTCTGGCGGCGGGCAATCCCAACGTCATCCTCTGCGAGCGCGGCATCCGCACCTTCGACAATCAGTACGCCCGCAACACCCTCGATCTGGCGGTCATTCCGGTGCTGCGATCGCTCACTCACCTGCCCATCATGATCGACCCCAGCCACGGCACGGGCAAGTCGGAATATGTGCCCTCGATGGCAATGGCTGCGATCGCTGCCGGAACGGACTCCCTGATGATTGAGGTTCACCCCAACCCATCGAAGGCGCTGTCCGATGGCCCGCAATCGCTCACGCCGGAGCGCTTCGACCGACTGATGCAGGAGCTATCGATCATTGGCAATGCGGTCAATCGCTGGGAAGCCAATCCTGTGCCTGTTCTGGCCTAGGGGCTACCCAAAAAGGTGGCTTGCCCGAAAAGTTGACTAGCTCCAAAAAGGTGGCTTGCTCAAAAAGTTGGCTTGGGGGCGATCGCCAAGAGGTGTACGAACCGATAGGCGATCGCCCCTACGAGTGATACGAGTGAGCAGATCTTCGGATTGGCAGACGACTTCCGGCCGGCGCTGCGACTAAAATCGAACTTAACCGGGAGCGTTTTTACGAATGTTCTTTCACCGTTGAGTTCAACCCAGCGCGATGCCTGACTTTGTGGAACTGGATGGACGGAAATTTTTGCCTGCGGATCAACTGCCGCAGCCGGAGTGGCCTTGCGTCATTAGCGAACGCCCGCAGCCGACGCTGACGCTCAAAGATGACGACCTGTTTTTGATTACCGACACGCTGGGCAATATTTCAGCCTGTCTGGAGGGAG
This sequence comes from Thermoleptolyngbya oregonensis NK1-22, assembly GCF_032705245.1. GTDB lineage: Bacteria > Cyanobacteriota > Cyanobacteriia > Elainellales > Elainellaceae > Thermoleptolyngbya > Thermoleptolyngbya sichuanensis. The sequence goes on along the minus strand of NZ_CP053540.1, from coordinate 1,930,826 downwards.
ACTCCATCGGCAGCTTGGGGCTGTTTTGCCAGGATACGCGCTTTTTGAATCGCCTGGAGTTGCAGATTGAGGGGCGATCGCCCGTCCTCCTCAGCAGCAACGCCGACAAAGGATTCGTCCTGTCGGTGCTGTGCGCCAACCCCCAGCTAGACACCATTCCGCCGGAAACCATCGGCATCCAGCGGGAACTAGTGCTAAACGGCGGGTTGTTTGAAGAAATCTGCCTGACAAACTTCAGCACCGAACCTGTGCAGTTTGAACTGAGCCTCAGCTTCGATGCCGATTTTCTGGACTTGTTTGAGATTCGTGGCTTTCAGCGCGATCGCCGGGGACAGCGCCTGCGACTGGTGCCTCAGGTGGCGCAGGATCATCGGCTGGATGTGATGGAAGCTGCAACGGACGACGCAACGGAGCCGCTGCCCCAATTACTATCCCCAGAAATGACTCTGGCCTATCAGGGTCTAGATGGCGGGCTGATGGAATCACGCATCCAGTTCTTGCACCAGCCGCCTAATTTTCTCAAAGGCTATACTGCCCTGTGGCAAGTATCGCTGGAGCCACACGAAACGCTGACCCTGGGCTATCGGCTGCAACCGCTGCTGAATGGGCGATCGCCCTCCGCCGTCAACACGCCCATGACGCTGATGCAGGCCAAGGCGGCGGAACTGCTGGAGCAGACCCAATGGGGCGAGCAGGTGACGCGAATTCGCTGCGACAACAAGGCCATCAACCAGATCATTGAGCGGGCCCAGCAGGATGTGTACCTTCTGCGGCAGACCTTCGGCAAGGGCAAGGTGCTATCGGCAGGCGTACCCTGGTTTTCGACGCTGTTTGGGCGCGACTCCATCATTGCCGCCTCACAAACGCTGATTCTCGACCCCACCATTGCCCGCGACACCCTCAGCATCCTGGCCCACTATCAGGGCAAGCAGCACGACGACTGGCGCGACGAACAGCCCGGAAAAATTTTGCACGAGCTGCGCCTGGGCGAAATGGCCCGCTGCCAGGAAATTCCCCACACGCCTTACTACGGCACAGTAGACGCAACGCCGCTGTGGCTCATGCTCTATGCCGAATACTACGCTTGGGCCCATGACCAGGAAACCCTAGAGCGCCTCTGGCCCAACGCGCTGGCGGCAATGGAGTGGATTGACGAAAACCTCAAGGAGACGGGCTACCTAGCCTATGCGCGGCGCTCCTCTCGCGGGCTGCAAAACCAGGGCTGGAAAGACTCTGGCAACTGCATTGTGAACCGCCGGGGCGAACTGGCCGAAGGGGCGATCGCCCTCTGCGAAGTGCAGGCCTACGTCTATGCTGCAAAGGTGCGGCTGGCAGAAATCGCCCGCCTGAAAAAGCGCATCGACCTGGCCGATCGCTGGCTGGAAGAAGCGCAAGACCTCAAGCGACGGTTTAACCGCGACTTTTGGATGAATGACTTAGACTTTTGTGCCCTGGCGCTAGACGGCGAGGGCAACCCAGTCGATAGCATCACCTCCAACCCTGGCCATTGCCTGAATTTGGGCATTCTCGACCAAGACAAAGCCCTGAGCGTGGCCGAGCGGCTGCAAGCACCCGACATGTTTAACGGCTGGGGCATCCGCACCCTCAGCAGCCTGTCGCCTGCCTACAACCCGATGGGCTATCACATCGGCTCCGTCTGGCCCCACGACAACAGCATGACGGTGCTGGGGCTGCGATCGCTCGGACTCATTGACCAGGCTCTCGAAGTCACCCAGGGCATTTTCGACATGACCCTGCGCCAGCCCTACCAGCGCCCCCCCGAACTCTTTTGCGGCTATGAGCGAACCGCAGACAATAGCCCCGTGCAGTACCCCGTTGCCTGTTCGCCCCAGGCCTGGGCCACGGGTTCCATCTTCCAGCTTTTGCTGACGATGGCGAACTTGGTGCCCGATGCGCCCAACAACTGCCTGCGAATTCTCGATCCGGCCCTGCCCGACACGATGCATCGCCTGTCGCTGCACAACCTGCGGATTGGCCAAACGCTGCTGGATCTGGAATTTGAGCGGGTGGGCAGCGCCACGGCCTGCCGCGTGGTGAAAAAGCGCGGCAACCTGCGCGTGGTTATTGAGGCATAGGGTTGATTCTCGATTTTGGATTTGCGATTTTGATTTGCGATTTTGGACTTGCGATTTTGGATTGCCCGTCAAGCTTCGGCGGGCTTCCAGCAATTCCCCTGGCAAATCCGCTTGGGAAAATTCATGGGAGCCACCGATTTCTTTGGAACGGCCAGCGCCGCAATTCCTAAAGCACCTGATGCGTGTAGGCGTGCTGCTTTACGTTGTCTTCGGGCTTGACCAAGCGGTCAGAATTTAGCACGCGCTTGCGCTCGGTGGAATGGTTGAAATCGGTGCGAACCGTGCCCAGGGGAATCAGCGACTTGGCTACAGGACGAACCTTGTAGGTGCGGGCTGCGGCGATCGCCCTCGCGGCAAACTCATCGCAAAACTGCGTGTCTGCCGGAAAGCCCGCAGGGAGTTGCGGCTCCTCGCCCGACAGCACCGCCCCCAGCGTCGTCGCCACGGCCTGGGTGTAGGAAGTGGGAATGCCACGGGCGATCGCCTCCAGCGCGGCCGAAGGAATCGGCTCCGCAACCGTTACCGTATGCACTTCCCCATCTGCCTTCAGAAAACAGGTCGCTAGACCCACCACCAGATAATCTTCGGCCCCCAAATCGGGCGCTGTGGTTGCAATGATCATGAGTCTCTATAGTTTGTGTTGCGCTTTCCCCTCATTCTGCGATCCATTGGCGCAGATTCGGCAAATCGCAACCCTGGCTGTAATGAAACTAGAAAAATCTTTATGCTCTTGCGAGCGTTATGCTCTGGCGAACTTTATGCGTTGGGGGAATCTCCAAACCGCTGCTCTCGCACCTCCGCCGCGTAGGTTTGCACGGCCTGGGTAATGATGTCCCGCAGGTTGGTGTAGGGTTTGGCGAAGGGGGGCTGCCATTCTGACAGGCCCAGCAGGTCGGGCGTGACGAGAACCTGGCCGTCGCAGTGGGGGCCTGCGCCGATACCGATGGTGGGGATGGTCAGCTTTTGGGAAATTTGCAGCCCCAGGTCAGCCGGGATATGCTCCAGCACGATGGAAAACGCACCGGCCGACTCTAGGGCGATCGCCTCCTGCAAAATTCGCTCAGCCGCCTCTGCCGTCGTGCCCTGCTTGCGAAAACCGCCAAACTGATGCACCGACTGCGGCGTTAGCCCCACATGGGCCATCACGGGAATGCCTGCCTGCGTCAGCCGTTCTACCGTCTCTAGCATGGCGGGATGGCCACCTTCTAGCTTCACAGCCTGCGCTCCAGTTTCCTTTAGCACGCGCCCGGCCGAGTGCATGGCCTGCGCCACGCTCTCCTGATAGGTCATAAACGGCAAATCGCAGACCACCAGCGCATTTTTCACGCCGCGCCGCACTGCCTTCGTGTGGTGCAGCATGTCCTCCAGCGTCAGCGGCAGCGTGGTTTCGTGGCCCAGCGCCACCATCGCCAGCGAATCGCCCACCAAAATCACGTCCACGCCTGCTCGATCCAACACTTGCGCCATCAGAAAATCCCACGCCGTCAGCACCACAATCGGGCGACCGTCGCGTTTGAATCGGCTGAGCTGTTGGGTGGTCACGCCCATGATTCAGAAACTCCGAGGTTGAGGTTGGTGGTTAAGGGCGGCGGTGGAGGCTGGCGGTGAGGGTGGCGGTAGAGGGTGGAGATGGAGAGGTTTCGTCTGGCACAGTAGCCCGAATTGGGATTCCCGAATTGGGGTTATCGAGGCCCCGCGGCGATCGCCCCGTTGGCCAGCGCAATGGTCGCCTCTTTTTCGCCGTTTTTGATGCTCACGCCGTAGAGAATACCATCTGCCTGCCACATCACCGTCGCCACGCAATAGGCTCCGCAGGTGTTGGCATATTGCCCGCTCACGCCGTTGGTCAGGGCCACAGCTTCCACCGTTTCCGAAATGCCGAGGATCTCCGCTGGAGTCATCGTGCCCTCATAGCGTTGCGCCCAAGTTCCGCCATAGCTACAGGCCGTCGCGCCGTTGCAGTCGGCTACATAGTCAAAATCTACGCCGTAGCTGTCTTCGTCGCCATAGGCGTGGACATACACCTCCTCCATCCCCGGCACTGCGTCCGGCAGAAAAATGGGAATTGGCGTTTGGGGACGCAGTTGGCTGACCACCTGATCGACGGGAATGGGGGCCCCCGCCAGCGACGGGGCACAGCCCGCGATCAGCATCGGAATCAGCGGAAAACCTAGCGTAAAACCCAGCAGCACGGGGAGCGATCGCCTCATGATTGATCTCCAGGACGTACAGAAAAAGTACACAGAGAGATACACGGGAAAACAGCGTGAATCCGTGAAGTTCTTTGGTGATCTGCCAGGTTGCCGTTCGCCCAGGCGGTATAGTGTCTTCTGGGATCGCGCACGCCGCCTGTAAAACTCTATCGCGTTTCCTTGCGGCTGTGTCACCTGCCCGGTGGACTACGAAACTGCCCACAATCCACCGCTACGCCCAACGCCGTGAACCCATTGCAAAGGTTACGCCCAGCGCCATGACTCAGGAGCCGCCCCCACCGTCTAACTTGCCCAATAACCCACCGGAACCGCCAGAGAAACCCCCCACGAACGTTGAACCTGGCTATGGGCCGCCCTCGCTGCAAGATTTGCAGACGGAATACGTGGGGCTGGGCAAGCGGCTGTTGATTGGGCTGCTGCGGGCGAATGTGCGGCTGTTAGAGGGGTGGATTGCTGCCCTAGAAGCACCGCCCAGACGGGCCCAGACCTCCCTGGGCGATCGCCCACCGGGAGAACTCGCCGCCGCCGACAGCAGTGCCCTCGTCCGCACAGAGCCAGGTGCGCCGCCTGTCCCGGTTGCGCCATCGCTGGGTCGCCGCCTGTGGATGGCGGTTCAGCAGGTGTGGGCGACTGTGCAGCCCGCCGTTCGGCAGGTCTGGGCTGTGGCAAAGCCCTACTGGGAAAAGGGCTGGGCTTGGTGGACAGCCAATGCGTTGCCGAAGATTCGAGCCATCCTGCCAGCGTCGATTCGGGATGCGCTGGCGGATTCGGTGCTGAGTGGGGCGATCGCCGGAATTGCCGCTCTCCTGGTCTTCGTCGTGCCCAACCTGCTGCCGTCCCAGGAGCCAACCCGCATTACCGAACCGCCCCTGATCAGCGAAGCACCAGCAGACGGTCGCCGCGTCGAGCAGCCCCTCCCCCGTGTCACCACAATTCCTGAAGTGGTGCCCGATGACCTGCCGCCCGCGCCCGCGCCAGCCCCCAGCCCAGACGACAGCCCGCGCCCGTCTCGTCCGACTGCCAAGCCCCAGCCCCCGCCCCCGCCGCAGCCATCGCCCTTGCCCACACCCGCCACACCCGCCCGTCCCGCCTTGCCCGATCAGCCCTTAGTGGCAGCGATCCAGGAGCAGATTACCAGCGTCACCGATGCCTACAGCGAAAACCTGATCCAGACCATCCAAGCCAGCTTCCGCAGCGGCCGCCTGAGGGTGAACCTGGGCGATGGCTGGTATGCCCTGTCGCCCGCCAGCCAGGATAAACTTGCGGCAGAGTTGCTGAAGCGGGCAACGAGGCTGGATTTCACCAAGCTGGAACTGGTTGCGCCAGACGGTACGCTGCTGGCTCGCAGTCCTGTGGTGGGCGATCGCATGATTATCCTCAAGCGCAGCCTCCAGCCAGAGCAAGCGGCTTAATTGGGATAGAACTTAAGTTTGATAAATTCTCGCGGGCGCAGCCTGTGAGAAATTGTCCAAAACCCAAAGAGCTAATCGCAAGTGCGTCAGTCCTGTGGGATTCTGGGGGAATGAGGAGCGTCGGGGGCCCAGTTTTTCACCTGTAGAAGCTCATTAGAAGCTCATTTTCTGCCCATTTCTCTGCCTATTTTTCTGCCCATAGAAACAGACCAGGAATCTGCCTCTGGGAACTCGAGATGCTGAGTGCGGCTTGATAGCGTACTAGCATTGCGAAATGAGGCGTTTAATCATGACTACCGACTCCACCGATTCCACACCGATTGTTCCCGCCAACACGGTGTCAGACAAGACCGAAAGCTTTGATGCGCGGGAAACCAGGGCGGCGATCGCCGAAGGTGAAGAAAAGTCGCCCGAAGAAAACCTGGATTTGGACAAAGACTATGCAGCGGCGCAAGCCATGAGCCAGGGCACACTCAGCCCCAAGGAAGCAGCAAAGCAGGTCGCCCCTCAGCATGAGGTGGCTCAGCCGGAAGAGGTGAACATCTCTTCAGAGGATGACCGCTTGCCCACCGCCGGGGGCGACCCGGCCGACTACCGGGAACTGGCTCGCGAGGTGCGCCCGTCTGCCTAGGGAATTCCATGAGAATCCCATCAGAATTCCATCGCCCACTATCTCTGAACTGAACCCATGCGAACCGCTGAGAGGTTGCACAACCCGTGCTTCGTCTTGGCGGTTTGTTCGTCTTGGCGGTTTGTTTAATTCAGCGACCTTAACTTTTCCGATTCCAGCAGGGCGATCGCCCCCGGTAAACCCCTCAAAGTCCCTAACTTTTCCATATCGATGTCTCCAAGGAAAAATCCTATAAAAGAATCATCGCTCCAAGACACGCATACCGCTTTCGACCGAATTTCCCAGTTTCAGCCAACCTCCCAGCCTCATTCAACGTATCAAAGTCAACTCCAATCCACTCCAATCAATCAACTCCAATCCACTCCAATCAACAAGAGGACATTGCCATGACTCGCCTAGACGCAAAATTGCAAACCATCCGCCAAAAGCTTCAGCAGACCGATGTGCCCCTGCAACTGAGAGTCGTGTCCTATCTGCGGATGTCGTGCCGCGTGGTAGATGAGCGCGGCGGCCGCTATTCCCAAATGCTGGCGGCGCTGCACCGCCACAAGGCCGACTGGTGGAAGACCTGCCACATTACCCAAGAGGGCACGCTAGAGTCGAGCGATGCAATCGTGAATATGCTGTTGTCTCCCATTGCCGCGCTGCACGCCGACAGCCAGTCCTCCCGCACGCTGCAACTGGCCGCTTGATCTGGCTGCTTGATCTGGCTGCTTGAGTTAGGGCAGATTTGCGAAACAAAGCTCATCCTAAGCTCATTAGCATCCTAAGCTCATTAGAACGAAGCGCGGCGGATGCCCTGCTGAAACGCTCTGGCAGCATCCAAGCGGGAAGTCTGACCCATCAGAACACACTGAGTCAACAAGGCGATATCCAGGCTTTCTAATTGAGGCAACTCGCTTCGGCTGACTGGTTCATAGCCCGTTTCTCGCAGATGAAACAGCCTGAAGGCTCCGTCTTCCCAAAACCAAACCTCCAGCACACCTAGCGCCCGATATCGCGCCAGTTTGTTCATGCCGCCGCTGCTGACGACGACTTCGATCGACAAATCGGGAATGGCCTTGGACTCGCCGAAGCAATAGGACTGCTCGGCTTGTACAAACGCCTCCCCCAATTTTTCCTGATCCATTGAGCCGGTGGGTTCAAACTCAATCTCGCGCTCTAGAAAAAAGAGTCCTAAGAGCAGGGCAATGACTGCGCTAAGCAGCTCATGCTCTCGCCCAGGCATAAGCACCTCAATCGTTCCATCAAAGTAAAACAGCCGAACGCCCGGTGCATTTCTAAAGCCTTCCTGGATCAGCTTGAACTGCTCCCAGGTGCGCCCCGATTGAACGATTCGCTGATCCTGCGTCGGCGGAAGCGTTTGCATGGCGAGGGGGTGGACTAGAGCGGTCGGTAGACACGATAGTTCACATTGGGGAAGATATTGTCGATCGCCTCCACTTTTTCCAGCCAGCCGCTGTCGATTTTGCCCGCTAGGATGTCTTCGCGCAGCTTGTTGAACCGCATCAAGTGCGATCGCGTCCGACGCACCGCATAGGGCACCATCGTCCCCGTCCGCATGATAAACGCCCAGTCGGAGGATTGCGCCAGCAGCAGCTCCCGCGCTGCCTGGTTCAGCGCCCGCCATTCTAGGTCGTCGGCAGGTTCGCGCTTCGCCAGGTCAATCATCCGCTCGGCGGCTTTGTGCAGATGGGGATAAATCCAGGCGTTGGTGTCGTTTAGCCAGTATTCATGGAAGCCTTTGAAGCCCCAGCTTGACTGGGACGGGCGGCAGACCTGCTGGGTCGGGTGCGCCTTGAGATAGTCGGAGAGGTGAGTCATCTCGAAGGTGTTTTGGTCAAACCAGGACTTGCGGAAGAGATAGTCCAGGAACCAGGGCCCTTCATACCACCAGTGGCCGAATAGCTCGGCATCGTAGGGCGACACGATGATCGGCGGGCGCTGCATGATGCCGTGCAGGTGTTCGACCTGGCGTTCGCGGTTATAGACGAAGTTGCCTGCGTGTTCTGCCGCTTTTTCTCTGGCCCAGTAGGGATCGTAGAGATCTTTGTCGCTCAGCCCCAGCCCGCGCCCGGTGATTTTGTGATACTTGATGCCGACGTTTTTGCGCTGGCCGTTGGGCATGATGTAGGGCTTGATGTATTCATATTCGGCATCCCAGCCCAAGTCGCGGTAAAACTCGCGGTATTCTGGCGCTCCGGGATAGCCCACTTCCGATGACCAGACCTGCTGCGACGATTCGTGATCGCGCCCGAAGGCGGCTACGCCCGTTTCGGTGAAAATTGGCGCGTAGGTTCCAAATCTTGGGCGCGGGCGGGCGTAGAGAATGCCGTGGCCGTCGGTGATGAAGTAGCGCACACCCGCATCCGCCACCATCCGCTCAACCCCTTCGTAGTAGGCGCATTCCGGTAGCCAGATGCCGTTGGGCGATCGCCCAAAATGCTCCTCATAGCTCTCGCAGGCCACCTGAATTTGCGCCCACACCGCCTGCGGATACATCTTCATCAGCGGCAGATAGCCGTGGGTTGCCCCGCAGGTAATAATGTCGAGGTTGTTGGAATCCAGGAATCCCTTGAACGCGCCCACCAAGTCATGATTGCAGCGCTCCCACACCTGGCGCACGCTGTTAAACTCGGCAGCATAGTGTTCTGCCAGATACTTCATGTGGCCCGTGTGGGCATTGCGTTCGATTTCCATCTCCGCCAGTTCTTCAAGCTTGGCGAGGTGGATGTCGTATCGCTCTTGCAGCAGCGGATCGCGCAACATCGACACCAGCGGCGGTGTCATGCTCATCGTCAGCTTAAAATCAACGCCATCGCGCTTCAGCCCCTCAAATACCTGGAGCAAGGGGATATATGTTTCCGTAATCGCCTCAAAGAGCCACTCTTCTTCGAGTACATAGTCGCTCTCTGGGTGGCGCACAAAGGGCAAGTGGGCGTGGAGGACGAAGGCAAGGTATCCGATGCTCATGGGATTGGCAGGTGGATGGGCGAGTGGACGAGCTAGGTAAAGAGCCGGATAATGGCAGTTTTAGAGCAGCGCATGTATAACGATTAATTAAGATTCCTTGAACTTCTTAAGAGAACTACTGGTAGCCAGGACACCAAACGGTATCGCAGGCAGCAATTTTAGGCTGTGGGCTAGAGTGGGTTCAGTAAAAAAATCGATCCGGCTGGGCTATCTCCAAGTATCGTAGAGCAAAAGTTATCACGCGACGGATCAACCTGGATGAGATATGGCACAAACGAACCTGCTTGAACTCGCGAAGCAAGGTGACCCACAGGCGATCGCCACGCTCATGAATCGCTCCCTGCAGCCGCGCGGCATGACCGCCTCGGTCGATCGTCAGGGAACCTGCCTGTATGTCACGCTGCAAGCAGAGCAGGTGCCCAATCGCCAGGTGCTTACTGCGTTTGTGCAGAACGGCATCAGCAACCTGGGTGTGTCCTCAATCCAGTTGGTCAAGATTGCCGGGCAGCAGTTTGGTATGGCCGAACCCGCCTGGACGCAGGACTTACAAATCGAGGTCACCGATTTGGGCGATTTAGGGCTGGGTAATTTAGAGCCATCAGAGCCTACTGTCCCGCCCTACGACGCAGGCATATCCCTCGACGGGCTAGACGACATTGCGCCCGCCCCAAACCCCGTCGGCGATATTCTTTCAGAACTGACTGCGCCACCGCCGGATCACACCTTCGAGCCAGAGGGCTTGTCGTTGAACCCCCCCTCGCTGGATTTTGAGGATGAGTTCGCATCGAGCGATTTGCCTGCTCTGGACGACGATTTTTCGGGGGATTTTTCGCTGGAGGCGATCGCCCCCGACGACACAAGCTCAGGCGACTTGTCAGGCGATCTGGGCGACGATCTGCTGGCGGATCTGGATTTGGGCGCGGGTCTAGAACCTGACCCGATGGCAGATTTGCAGTCTGATGATCTGGGGCTAGGCTCCTTTGATGACCTAGATAATGCCTTAGAAACCGACCTTGGCGCGGGGCTAGACGACGATCTGGGACTAAGCGGACCGGACGGACTGGACGGACTGGAAGATCTGGACGGACTAGAAGGCAGCTTGCCTGCTCCAGATCTGGGCAGCGATTTTTCAGAATTTGACCAGGGCACGGGTTCTTTTGACAGCGCCTTTGAAACTAGCACACCCGCCGACGCAGGAATGCACGAACCGTCAAGCGATGCGCGGCTCTCGGATCTCAATGCATTGGAATCGACACAAGATTGGTCGCTCGACGGGCCCGATGACATGCTCAGCGATCTTGGTTCTCTCGAAGGGGACCTGGCGCAGATGGGCGACGAGTTTTTGGGAACCGATGCAGTGACTGGAGAATCCCGTCCTGGCATGGGGCTGGAACCAGACGAGTTTGACCTATCTGCCGATTTATCGTCCGATTTCTCATCCGATTTTTCGATGGAGCCATCGATGGAACCATTGAGTAACGCGGACGAGTTTGACCTTGGCTTGCCCGATCTGGAGCCATCCAGTTCGACATCGGACAGCAGTTTCGACCTGACTCCCGAACCGGTCGATTTCCCGCTGACGGACTTTGACGAACTCAGCACCCCGTCAAGCGCCAGTGAGCCATTGTCGGGTCTGGAAGACCTAGACTTTGGGGACTCAGCCCCATCAACCCCGGAGGATGCAGGGTTTGGTGATATGGGACTGGGCAGTGCGGAATTCGGCAATACCGAGTTTGGCAGCACAGAATTTGGCAGCACAGAATTCGGCACAGAATTCGGCAACCCGAACTTTGACGATGCTTCGCTGAGCGATGCTGATTTTGACTTTGACACGAGCGGTTCAGAGCTATTTAGCGAATCCTCTGTGTCTGGTGATTCTGGTGATCTGGAAGGGGATTTTGCAGGACTGGAGGCGACGGGCGAGCCAGCCACGAACAGTTGGCAGGAGGAGGATTTGGGGGCGATCGCCGCTGGATTTGAAACCGAAGCTCAGTTTGACGACCTGCTACCAGAATCCTCGTTTGACGAAGGGGGCAGTTCTACGGACTTTGACGAGCCAGCCCCAACTCCACCGCCCTACGTTGCCGAAGAAATGTCCCTTGATCTAGATCTGGACGACATCCAACTGCCACCCGTGACGACCGAAGGCGGTGATGATTGGGATGCCGATCTGGAGTTTGGCAATTTGACCGGGGAAGACTTGTCGGACTTTACTGCCAACCCGGCGGAGCCTGCGGAACCCACGTTCGAGGCAGCGGCAGAACCAGACGCACTAGAGTTGGACAGTGAGTTTGCCAACAGCGAGTTTGCCAACAGCGAGTTTGCCAACAGCGAGTTTGCTACCGACGAATTGACCAGTGGCGACTGGGAGACTGCTCTGCCGATGGCGGAACCCAGCGGATTTGACGAAACCTTTGGGCGCGAGTCTGCTCCTGCGCCCTTCCCGGCGGATTTTGCAGAGTCTCCTGCTGCGCCGATTTTTGCACCTGCGGGAGATTCTGCGCCCTGGCTGAGTGAGCTACCGCCCGAATTTGCCATTGATGTCACGCTGAATGGCTCTCTGCTGGATGCTGCTGGGGTGGGCCTGTTGGAGGGTGAGGGGGCCAGGGCGATCGCCCCAGAGTCTCTCGAACTGGCGCAGGATCTAGAGCTAGAAGCCCAAGACCTGTACTTCGAGTCGGCAGCAGATAGCATTGCCCCAGAATCCTCTCCGCCTGCTGCTGCGGGTGATGTTGGCTTTGATCTGGAGAATTTGGACAACCTGGATAGCCTAGATAACTTGGACACTGTGGACAGTGTGGATGATCTCGACCCTGCCGGTGGCTCGGCCAGCCTGCTGGATACCGATTTGTTTGAGGAAACCTTTGAGGAAACCTCAGACATCCCCCTCTCGCAACTGCCCACCGAGATTCCCTCGTCTGAAATTCGGGACGATGAGCCAGATGCGCCTGACTTTCTCGACGTACCCCTTTCTGGCGTTGAGTTTGATGAGATTGCCTTTGACAACATCTACGACAGTGCCCCAGCCAACGAGTTCACCCTCGAAGACGAAACGGCTCCCACGGAACTGATGCCTTCTGGCGAAGAAACGCTGCCGTCAGAACTGCTAGTTGATGACCTGGATGAGTCCGGTGGCTTCGAGATGGATAACCTGGGGCTGGGGCTGGAAAGCTTGGGGAGTGAAGAGTTTCAGCCCTCTGAAGCAGAAGCGGCTGGCGGAGATGACTTTGGGCTGGATGGGCCAGACGAGTTCGACCTGGATGCACCCGCAGCCGATTGGCAGAACGAGCCAGACCTGCTGCCCGAAACCACGTTTGGTCTGGAGGACGACGATGAAGCGACCATCCTGCTAGATCCCAGCACCTATCCGGGAACTTCGTTTGGCACTGTGCCCCAGTCGCCAGAACTCGACCGCGAGGAATTGGATTGGCTGGCTAGCGAGGTCGCTGCCTCTGCAAATCCGCCCGTTTCGCCGCTCAGTTCTGCTGAGGAAGGCTGGAACTACGGCATTCCGCCTGCGCCGCCCCCGCCAGAGGATACCTTTGCCTACCCCGCGAGCGCTCCCCATCCGCCAGCCCCGGCCGCAGTCGATGAGTCGGAGGCCGGGGAACAGACTGAAGCGTCTGGCGGACGCGCCACCAATCTGCTGTATGGGGTGCTGCTGGCGCTGCTGGCATGGATCTTGGCGCTGATTGGGCGATCGCTCTGGACAGAATTGACGCAGCCAGAGCCGCCCCCCGCACCCGCAGTAGAGGTGTCGCCCCAGTCGCAGGATGTGAACCCTGGGCGATCGCCCTTCTCTACGTTTTCTTAAGCCCAGCGCATAACCCCAGACAGTGGGCGATCGCGATATCCTGGAGGTTCGGGCGATTCATTTGGCCGACATTCGGGCGTGGAGCAGCAAGTCCCTGAGCCAACGCTGGGCGAAACGGTTGCTCCATAGGGCGATCGCGCTTTATTCCGTCTCCCGCCGTCCTGTCCCCTCTGTTTCTTTGCAGCTTCACTATGCCCTGGTTCGTCAAGATCGAAAAAGGGCTTGTGGACAAGGCAACGTTTGATCAATCTGTGCCAGCCCACAAGCAGTTTGTCCGTGACCTGATTGCCAAAGGGCATCAGGCTAAAACCGGGTACTGGGCCGAGCGGGGCGGGGGAATGCTGCTGTTTCAGGCAGACTCGATGGAAGAAGCCAGGGCGATCGTGGCGCAGGACCCACTAGTGCAAAATGGCTGCGTCAGCTACGAGCTACACGAGTGGAAAATCGTGGTCGAGTAACAGCAAGGCGTTGGGTAATTTTGAGCGAGAGCGCATGGCAGACAACGGCGACGGCTACAAAGTGGTAGCAGAAAACCGACAAGCTCGGTTTGAATACGACATTCTGGAAACCTTCGAGGCTGGCATCGAGTTGGTCGGCACAGAGGTCAAGTCTGTGCGGGCGGGCAAGGCCAACCTGCGCGACGGCTTCGCCCTCATCCGCAACGGCGAAGTGTGGCTGCACAATGTCCACATTTCACCCCATGACACCGCCAGCCAATATTTCAACCACGACCCCCGCCGCACCCGCAAGCTGCTGATGCACCGCCAGGAAATTCGCAAGCTGATCGGCAAAGTCGAACAGCAGGGTCTGACTCTGGTGCCGCTGAAAATGTACCTCAAGCGCGGCTGGGTCAAAATTTCCCTGGCGCTGGCACGCGGCAAAAAGCTGCACGATAAGCGCGAAGACCTGAAGCAGAAGCAGGCCAAGCGAGAGATGCAGCGGGCAATGAAGCGGTAGTTAGTCCGCTTTATTTTGCTGATCGGATACCACGCAGGTTTTATCACTTAGATAGGTTACATGGTTGCCCTTATCAAGTCTTATGGTACGTCTGAACCAGTCCAAGCTCTTTCACACCATGCAAAATAGGTGAAATAGTCAGTGGACATAGCCAACCGTACTTGAGCAAGACTGTGTTTCTAGAAAATACGGCAAATCAACAACCAGGATTGTTTGGGCTGAAATACTCAAATCGAGATTTTACTCAAAAGGAAGCTTGGGGAAAGAACTGTTTTAATTCTTCTCTGCCTGCGTCTCTTTGCTCATATCTATATAGCCGCAATTTAGAAAACATATATATCAAGCTTAACTCAAGCTTAAGAGTTGAACACTCAAGCATCAGTACAGATACTCTTTATGGAATTGATCCGCAGTCAGACAATCTCTTTTATGCATTTGAATCTCAATTTACGCCGTATCAACAATATTTAATTGGGACGCTTCCTGGAGTTGACCTAGTTACACAAGCTAGAAACACAGGGACTTGTTTACAGGCAATTGAGATCAAGTTAACGGCCTTACCCGATCACACAACTTGCGACCTTTCAGAGGATCGTTACGGCTGTGAAATCGTTGTTAGACCAGATACTATAGTTTATTTAGCTTGTAGCTTCGCAGAATTTTTCAGACAACACCCGTCTTACATTAGAAATCTTATAGACGAGAATTTTTCAGCCGTTTCTGATTGGACAGAGCCAGATTTTATAATGCCTTATATTCCACAGATGATTAATGTTATAGACTCGATGGCTCTTTTGATGTTAGAACGTCAAAAACCTTTGTTGATTCAACCTGTGTGGAAGACTGAGGGAAAATCACCAAAGCTTTCGGAAAATTGTCTGGATGTTTTTGTCTGGAGTAATCTTGCTTTCACTAGGTTGTTTGTAGACTTGGCAAAGCTGGAGCTAAACGCATTTAATCGCATACGATCCATTGCAAGACATACCAGAACGATTGTTTGGTTGTTTAAGATGATGTATGACTTTAGTATTCATGGCTCATTCAACCATAGAAGAATTATCGATTCGTTATCGTACAACACCAGGAATGATAAAGCCTTTGCGGTTAATGGCAGAGTCACTCATGCGTATATGAGATCTGAGGAACTAAGACGACCAAGAATTCAAAAAGGTGAAATCAAAAGAATCATTTTAGGTGGAGGTCAAAATTTGCTGAGTCCAGAAAGGCGGTTTGATGCTATCATCTATAATTCTCCTGACCTGTTTAATTATTAGACCTAAAAGATTGTGATTCTTTGTTTTGATGAGAACAGTGGACTTATTCTGTGGCTGTGGAGGATTATCGCTTGGGTTTCAAAATGCTGGGTTTGATATAGTTGCTGCTTTTGATTCCTGGATTCCGGCAATCGAAGTTTACAAAGATAATTTCCAGCATCCAGTATTTAACAGAGATCTTTCAGAAAAAGAAGCTTACTTGGAAGTGGCTGCTCTGAATCCGGAAGTTATTATTGGCGGGCCTCCATGTCAAGATTTTTCGAGCGCAGGTAAAAGGGATGAAAGTCTTGGTAGAGCAAACTTGACTCTAAGTTTTGCGAACATCATTTCACAGGTTAAGCCGCGCTGGTTTGTCATGGAAAATGTTGAGCGAATTGCAAAAAGTCATGTTTTAAGAGCGGCTTTGGAGGTTTTTAGAGGGCAGGGATATGGCTTGACTGCCTCAGTCCTAAATGCCTGTTATTGTGGGGTTCCACAGTCTAGAAAGAGATATTTTTTAATTGGTCATCTTGATAGTGAAGATGGTTTTTTAGAGCCGTATCTAATTAGGAATCAATCGAAAAAGCCGATGACCGTTTTTGAATATTTGGGTGATAGCTTAGGAATAGAGTATTTCTACAGACACCCCAGAAGCTACAAGCGAAGAGCAATTTTTAGCATTTATGAGCCTAGCCCAACAATACGAGGCGTGAATCGTCCGATTCCTAAAACATATAAAAAGCATCAGGGGGATGCTTCTGTAATTAATGAGAGCTTGCGACCTTTGACTACAATTGAACGAAGCTATATTCAAACTTTTCCTAGTGTTTTCAAGTTCAAAGGTAATAAGTCAGATCTGGAACAGATGATTGGCAATGCTGTTCCCGTTAAGCTTGGTGAATATGTCGCTCGCTGCATTCTTGAATATATCGGGGAATCTTCTAGCAGCACTTATTCCTTACCCCCAATTCAATTAAAGCTGTTTGAAAAGGCATCCAGCTATTAAGGCAAACTTATGAAGTAAAAGTGTGGGCACTGGTCTGCTGAGAAGTGATGTGTAAAATGGATGCATCGAGTGGATGGGAGCCGATGCACTGCCCAAAATGTGGGAGTCAGCAGGTCGTCAAAAACGGCAAGGTCACCCTGCAAGACGGTGCTGTTGTGCAGAAATAGGTATGCAAAGCCTGCCGCAAGCAATTCAACGACCGCACAGGCACCCCGATGGCGCGACTGCGAACCTCCTCAATTTCTTGAATACTGTACAGTGATTGTGACGCTGGCAATGAATGTCCGCACTGAAGGGATGGGGGTGCGAGCAACTGGGCGGTCTTTTGGCAAATCTCACTCCACGATCCTGCGGTGGGAGGAGCGCTTAGTCAACCAGCTTAGCCAATGGTCACCGACTGCGCCAGAGACAGCAGAACTCACAGTGGAAGGAGATAAGGTCTACACTCGCGTGGGCGAGAACCTTCCCCCCAGTGAGTGCGAGGGATGGACAATCCACTCCATCGAACGAGACACACGCTACTGGATCGCCGCACAAGCGGGACAAAAAGGGCCGAGGTTAAGTACGTGAACATTCTTGACCTTCTTTACTAACTGTAATCTTTACTAACTGTCATAGTCCGCCAGATCAAACTTCCACCTCTACACCATCCAGCACGCGCCAGACTTCCTGAAGCAGCGCCTCCAGACCCACTTGGGCCACCGCAGAAATCTGGAACACGGGCAGTCCGCTAAGGCGGTGCAGTTCAGTGGCGATCGCCTCCACCCGTTCCCGCTCACCCCCCAGCGCCTCCACCTTGTTCAGCGCCAAAATTTGGGGGCGATCGGGCAGGCCGCGGCCATAGGCTTCCAGTTCGTCCTGAATCACCTGGTAAGCGGCGATCGGGTCGTCTTGTGTCGCGTCAATTAGGTGCAGCAGCACGCGCGTCCGCTCGATGTGTCGCAAAAAGTCGTGCCCCAGCCCCGTGCCCAAGTGTGCCCCCTCGATCAGCCCTGGAATGTCGGCAAACACTGTGCCGTCGCCCGTGGGTTTGCGGACGACCCCCAGGTTGGGCACCAGGGTTGTGAAGGGATAGTCGGCAATTTTGGGTCGCGCCGCCGACAGCGCCGAAATCAGCGTAGACTTGCCCGCATTGGGCAGACCAATAATGCCCACCTCTGCCAGCAGCTTTAGCTCTAGGCGAATGAGGCGCTGTTCACCCGGAAGCCCCGGCAGGGCCTTCTCTGGGGCGCGGTTAAAGTTATTGAGAAAATGCTTGTTGCCCAGCCCGCCCTTGCCACCCTTGGCGACGACAAGCCGCTGGCCGGGCTGCACCAAATCGCCAAGCTGTTCGCCGGTTTCGGCATCGTAAACCATCGTGCCGCAGGGGACGCGAATCAGGCGATCGCTCCCCGAAGCCCCGGTCATATTCTTCGGGCCGCCGCGCTGCCCGTCTTCTGCCTTAAACTTGCGGGCATAGCGAAAGTCGAGCAGCGTCTGCAAATCCGTCGCTGCCTCCAAAATCACCGAGCCACCGTGCCCGCCGTTGCCGCCCGACGGCCCGCCCGCAGGCACGTATTTCTCCCGGTGAAAGGCTACCAGCCCATCGCCGCCTTTTCCGGCCTCAACTTCGACTTCCGCCTGATCGATAAATTGCATTCCCACTCTTGCCAATCCGCTTTTCTGATGGTATCCGAATCCTTGCAAGTCAAACACCTCGGCGAACAGGGCCTGCTCCGCCGCATCCAGACCTTTTGCCCGGTGGGGGTGATTGGCGACGACGCGGCCCTGCTGACGGTTTCGCCGGGGCGATCGCTCGTCGTCACCGAAGATCTGCTGGTAGATGGCGTTCACTTCAGCGTTGGGCTGGCCTCGCCGGAGATAGTCACCACGTCGCCTGCGGATGCGGGCTGGCGGGCCGTAGCGGCGAACCTGTCGGATCTGGCGGCAATGGGCGCTGCGCCGCTGGGCATTACCGTGGGGCTGGGGCTGCCCGGTGACCTGCCTGTAGCCTGGATCGAGCAGCTTTATCAAGGCATGACCGACTGCCTAAGCCAATTCAACACGCCGATTGTCGGCGGGGATCTCTGCCGATCGCCCGTGTTTACCGTGGCGATCGCCGCCTTTGGCGAAGTAGACCCCGGCCATGTCCTGCGCCGCGCTACGGCCCGACCGGGCGACGCAATTTGGGTCACGGGCCCCCACGGAGCCTCTCGCGCTGGGCTGGAGTTGTTGATTCATCCTGAGCAAGGCGAGGGCCTCACCGAGGGCGATCGCGCTGCCCTGATCCGCGCCCATCAGCGTCCTCTGCCCCGGCTAGACGTGATGCCGCTGTTGCGGGCCTGCGGGGCAGCAGGAGAGGGGGAGACTGACGGGAAAAAGCACTTCAACCCCTCAACCGCCCCGTTCACCGCGATGGACAGCAGCGATGGACTCGCCGACGCGGTGCTGCAAATCTGCCGGGCCAGCGGCGTGGGCGCGGTGCTGCATCGCCGCCAGATTCCGCTCCCCGTGGGGCTGGTGGACTGGGTGGGAGAACCGCAGGCGATCGCCTGGGCGCTGTATGGCGGAGAAGACTTTGAACTGGTGATGTGCCTGCCGGGGGCGATCGCCCAGGCGCTCCAGGCTCAGTTGCCGGGTTCCGCCATTGTCGGCGACATTGTTCCCGGCCACGATGTGATCTTGCGAGACGAAACGGGCGAAACCCCCGATGAGTCTCTCCGTCTCGACCAGGGGTTTCAGCATTTTGGAGATTAGGGGTCAGCCCCTGCTCTCTCTATCCTGCGTAGCGTGCCTCGATCCAGCGCCGCATTTCGTCTTCAGAATCGGTCGAAAAGTGGCGATCGCGCTCTGGGTCATAGGCGTGCCAGTCTACCTGCCCGCTGGCATATCGGGTCTGCCAGACGCGCAGTTCTGGCGCTTGGGTCAACCAACGAACAAATCCCTGCCATGTATTGCGCTGGCGCTGAGCGGAATCCGCCGTGGGAGTAAACTGAGTCGTCGCGGCTGCTTTGAACTGTTCAAGCTGCTTCAGACTCAACGTGAGTTGAGTAGCGAGGTCATCGGATGGCTGCATCGTGCGTTGCGATGACACGGACTGAGTTTTCCCACGGAACAGAATCTCAAAGCCATGAGCAATCGGCGTAAAGAGATTGATCGATTTCATAAGTTCAACCTCCAAACTGAACTCAAATTAGGAATATCCATCCGTGGAATACCTTCTATATCTAGAATAGAAGGTAGATTTAGGAATGCACAGCCTGAACCAAAGGTGGAACCGCTTAATAAATTTAAAAACAAAGCAGTTTTTGCCCTATGAGCTTAGAAACAGAAAAGCTCCTGGATGACACAAGCTGGGCGCTGCTGCGATCGCTCCAAGACGATGCGCGGCTGTCCTACAGCGAACTGGGGCGGCGCGTTGGGCTGTCGGCTCCGGCGGTGGTCGATCGCATCCGCCGCATGGAAGAGTTGGGCATCATTACGGGCTATCGCGTCGAACTGGATTTGTCTAAACTGGGCTATAGCATCATCGCGTTTATGCGAATCGAGTCGTTTCCGGGCGAGTTTGCCCGCCTGAGCGATCGCCTCCAGGCCATGCCCGAAGTGCTGGAGTGCCACCGCGTCACGGGCAGCGACGATTACATTGCTAAGGTCGCCGTGGCCTCCGTGGCCCATCTAGAATCCCTGATTGACCGATTTACCAATAGCCAGGTGACCACGCTCATCGTCCTCTCGTCCCCCGTCACCCGCCGCACCATCGATCACGGTCCCCGCCATCCCTGACTCTTTTACTTAATGAACTTGCTAGGACACATTCATGGCTAAAGGAGAGTTTATAAGCTCGGCAGTGGCTCAACCGACGGTCAAGCTGGGGCTACCCACCATGTTTCGGCTGGGTCTGTTTCAGATGGGCCTGGGCATTATGTCGCTGCTGACGCTGGGCGTGCTGAACCGCGTCATGATCAAAGAACTGGCCCTGCCCGCAACCATCGTAGCGGCGACCATCGCCATGAACCAGTTTGTCGCGCCATCGCGGGTGTGGTTTGGGCAACTGTCCGATTCCAAACCGCTGGGCCAGAGCCACCGCACGGGCTATGTCTGGCTGGGGGCGGCGCTGTTTACCACGGCTTCGTTTCTGGCGGTGCAGGTGGTGTGGCGGCTAAACGACAGCATCCAGGCAGCGGGCTGGGGCTTTGCGACCTATGCGTGGATTGCGCTGCTGGCGCTGGTGTTTGCGCTGTATGGGCTGGCCATTAGCGCCAGTTCTACGCCCTTTACGGCGCTGCTGGTGGATGTGTCGGATGAAGACAACCGCCCGAAGCTGGTGGGCATTGTCTGGTCGATGCTGATGGTGGGGATTATTGTGGGGGCGATCGCCTCTAGCGGGCTGCTGCGACAGATCGACTCGGACGCACCCTTGGACCTGGTGCGGGCTTCGATTAACCGGATCTTTCTGATCATTCCAGCGATCGTGTTTGGGCTGACGCTAATCGCCACCTGGGGCGTTGAAAAGACCTTTTCGCGCTATCGATCGCGCTCGATGATTGCCGACCGGGAAGACAGCATTACCCTGGGGCGATCGCTCAAGGTGCTAACCGCTAGCCGCCAGACGGGGCTATTCTTCAGCTTTTTGATGATGATGACCCTCAGCCTGTTTTTGCAGGAGTCGGTGCTGGAACCCTATGGCGGCGAGGTGTTTGGCATGTCCATTGCCGAATCTACCCGGCTCAACGCCTTTTGGGGACTGGGCACGCTGATCGGCATTGCCACGACGGGCTTTCTGATCGTGCCGCGCATTGGCAAGCACCGCACCGCAAAACTGGGCTGCTATGCTGTCGCCGCCAGCTTTGTGCTGATCATCCTGGCGGGCTTTTCGGCCAATCCTCGGATGCTGAACCTGGCGATGCTGATTTTTGGGCTGGCCTCCGGCGTGACGACCAACGGCGCAATTAGCCTGATGCTGGATTTGACTGCGGCAGAAACGGCGGGTACGTTCGTCGGCGCGTGGGGGCTGGCGCAGGCCATGTCGCGGGCGGTGGCAGCGGTGCTGGGCGGTGCGGCGCTGGATGCGGGGCGGGTGCTGTTTGGGTCGCCTGTGCTGGCCTACAGTTTTGTGTTTGCGCTGCCCATTTTGGGAATGCTATTTGCCGTGCGCCTGCTGGATCGGGTGAACGTGCAGGAGTTTCAGCTCAAAGCCAAGGAGGCGATCGCCGCTGTGCTTCAGCAAGAGCTGGATTAGGCTCTATGAGGCTTCAATCCATGCCCCAATTCCCCATCGTCTGGATCGTCATGGGTGTCGCAGGTTCCGGCAAGACCGTCGTGGGGCGGCGGCTGGCGCAGTGGCTAGAGTGCGATTTTCTGGAGGGCGATCGCCGCCATTCCCCAGCCAATATTGCCAAAATGCAGGCCCAGATTCCGCTCGACGAGGGCGATCGCCGCCAGTGGTTGCTGGATATGCAGGACGACATTCAGCGGGCGATCGCCCTCCGCCGCGAAACCGTAATTACCTGCTCTGCCCTCAAGCGGGCCTACCGTACCCAACTCGCCGCGCCCGGTGGGGTACAGTTGGTTTGGCTGGATGTGCCCCCCGCAGAGCTAGAGCGGCGGCTATCCAATCGCCTAAACCACTACATGAAGCTGGAAATGCTAAATAGCCAGCTTGCTGCCTTTGAGCCTGTGTCTGCCGAAGAGGCCGTCATCCGAATCGACGGCAGGTTGCCCCCCGATGCCATCGTGGCAGACTGGCTCCGTCAGGCAACCCAGCAGTTTCCGGCTCTCAATCTCCCCTGGTGGCAGCGCCTCAACCCAGAGAGTCCCAAACGCGACCCATAGAGATTTCCTATGAACCGGAAAAGTCTGCGAGAATCGAAGCAAGAAGTCTTGCACCACCGCCAATCGCCAGGATGCTAACCGGATCAATCTTGCAACAGTTGAGGGATGCTCACCTGAGGGATGCTCACCAAGGGAGCCAGTCTCAGGGCAAGCGCCCGCTCAACTTTGGGGTTTATTACAAAAACACGCTCGTCGCCCTGTGCCACGCGCTAGAAGACTCGATTTTGGAGCATGACTACTCGCCGCTGATGATTACGGCGTTTCAGCGGGGCAAGTGGTATTTGCAGGAAGCCGACCGCTACGGGCAGATCGCCGAAAAGTCTCCGCAGATCGTGATTCTGGCAGCAGACGATGCGGGCTTTGCCGAACACCCCACCAGCCAGCGGGACAACGTGGCGCTGGTCAGCCTGGAGGATGCCGACCCAGTGGCGCAGGAGTGGCATTTGATTATCGTTTCGCCAGACTATACGGCGATGGTGCTGTGTCAGGAGTTGGCGGAAGCAGACTATCTCAAAGCAGGCGTGCCGACCCACGACCTAGAGCGCAAGTTCTATGGACTGTGGACCTTTGAGCCGTCGCTGGTGCTGGAAACGGCAGAACTGGCGATCGCCCACATTGGCCGCTATAACCCCCAGCTTCAGCAGCAGTTGACCCAGCAACTCAGCGCGATCGCCGCCCAAGTGCAGCAGGCCGACGCGCTCTGCGGCTCCCCCACAGCCGACAACCTGGGCGACATCGTGACGCGGGTGGTGGACTATCTGCAAACCCATCAGGCGGCAGATCCGCAGGCGGAGTTTCGCGATCGCTTCTCGGTCAACGACAACCTGATTTCCAACGAACTGCAAGCCTATTTGCGAATTGCCCAACTGATCGACCTGACAGACCTCAGCAACCCGATGGCGGCCGCCGAAGTGGCCACGCTCACCGAGGCGATGGGGAATTTGCTCGACCTCCCCGCTTGGCAGCTTCATCGGCTCCAGTTGGCCAGCCTGCTGCACCGCATTGCGCGGATCGAGTCGGGGGGGCCCGTGCTAAGTCCGGGCGCGTCGTCTCGGTATGACGAAGACGCGACGGTGCCCCTGTCCTGTCCGCTGATTCCGGGAACCCAATTGCTGCGGCGGATGAACCGTCTGAAGGCGATCGCCACCATCCTCACTCACCACACCGAACGCTGGGACGGGCAGGGCTATCCGGCCGGGCTACGCGGCGACGAAATTCCCCTAGAGTCGAGAATCCTGGGGCTGGCGATCGCCTTTCAAGCCCACGTCACCCGGCTCAATGCCCAGCCCAGCGCCGACCCCCTGCAAAACCTGACCACTGCCCTCGAACAGTGTAAAGCCGAACAGGGCCAGCAATGGGACCCCAAGCTGGTGGAAACGCTGTCGCTGCTGATTGCCGGAATCCAGCAAGGACTCAGCCTGCCTGCGACATTGCCCAAAATCGCCTCTGGACTGTGGCTACTCGATTCCCACTCGGAGGAGGATGTGCTGGGGCTGTCGCGGCCCGCCAGCCCTGTCGAAGCGCCTTAACCTCCTGGGTTGCACAGGGTTCTGGTTTGCACAGTGTCCAATTCGCATCATGTCTCGGTTTGCATCATGTCCGGTTTGCATCATGTCCGATTTGCATAGTGTCCAATTTGCATCGTGCCCAATTTGCATAGTGCCCAATTTGCATCGTGCCCAATTTGCATCGTGCCCAATTTGCATAGTGCCCCGGTTTGCATCCTGTCCCCCTTTGCATCACGTCCCGGTTTGAACGCTCTGAACCGCCCATGAACATCAAAGAAATCCACGCCGGAACCCTGAAGCAGCTTGCAGGAGCCGACCTGCAAGACGAAGACTTGGCAGGCGCAGACCTGTCGCGGGCAAACTTGGCCGGAGCCAACCTCACCGGAGCCAGCCTCACCGTCGCCAAGCTAGGCGGGGCGCGGCTCGACGGGGCAAACCTGATGGGCTGTGACCTCAGCCGCGCCGACCTGCGGGCCAATTTTCTCGGCGCAAACCTGATGCAGACCAACCTCAGCGAGGCCGACCTGCGCGGCAGCAACCTGCGCGGCGCAAACCTGATGCAGGCAAACCTCACCCGTGCCGTGTTCACGGGCGCATTCCTCAGCGGCGCAAACCTGATGGGCGTGAACCTGAGCGGGGTCGATCTGCGCGGGGCAGACCTGCGCGGCGCAAACCTCAGCAACGCCAATTTGCAACATGCCAACCTGCGGCAGGCGAACCTGCAAGGCGCAGTGCTAACCGAGGCGAACCTGGAATCTGCCGACCTCCAGGATGCGAACCTGGCCGGAGCCAACGCGGTCGGTGCAAACCTGCTCTGCGCTGAACTAGAAGGCGCGAACCTGGACGGGGCAAATCTGTCGGGGGCCTGCGTGCGGGGGACGAGGCTGGATGGGAAGAACGAAGAGGGAAGAACGAAGAACGAAGAGGGACGAGGGACAAGGGAAGCGTGACAAATGGTTCTCCATCCTTCTCGTGAAACGAAGCTGCGTGGGTTGATGCAAAAGCTGGGGCTGTCTGCAATGGCTCCGGTGGACTTGGGGCTGCTGGATCAGGCGCTGACCCATGCGACGGCTTCGGCTAGCAAGAACTATGAGCGCCTAGAGTTTGTGGGCGATGCGGTGGTGAAGCTGGCGGCGGCGGAACTGCTGTATGAGCTATATCCCAAGCAGTCGGAGGGGGAACTGTCGGCGTTTCGGGGCATCATGGTGAGCGATCGCACGTTGGCTACCATCGCTGATCAGTACAACCTGGAGCGCTACTTGCTGATGGGAGCCGCTGCCTATGCAAACCCGGTGGGCAGAGAAACCCGTCTGGCGGACGCGCTAGAGGCAATGGTGGCGGCGTTTTACCTCAGCACCCAGGATCTCAGTCTGATTCGCCCGTGGCTGGATGGCCACTTCCGGGCGATCGCCGCTGACATTGCCCAAGACCCCACCCGCCAAAATCACAAAGGCGCACTGCAAGAAATCACCCAAAGTCGCTATCGCGCCCTGCCAGAATATCGCGTGACCGAAGTAGGGCAAGACTACGGCGATCCGGAGCGCTTTGTCGCAGAGGTTTGGATTCAAGATCAGTGCGTGGGAATCGGGAAGGGCCAGTCTAAAAAAGCAGCGGAGCAGGCGGCGGCACAACAGGCCTATCTCAAGCTAAGCCAACAGCCTCCGATTTAGCTGGATGAGACCCATCGCATTCAGCCAGAGGCATAACCCTTCCGCCTGCACTCAATAGGTGCTTGAAACAGGTGCTTGAAACTTGCGCCGCAGGTTTCGAGAATTTTGATTTGGAGGAAGTGGTATGAATCCGATTCGCCAGGGTGATGTGATTTTGACCCCTGTGGAGTCCGGCGAGTTGGCACAGCGGCAACCCGCCCCGTTAGACCGAGCGCAAAGACTGAACCATTTGACGCTGGCAGAAGGAGAGGTGACTGGACATCGACACCGCATTACGGACGGCGAGGCGGAGCTATACGAACGCCACGGTACGTTGTATCTCAGTGTCCGGTCGGAGTCTGCCCGATTAGTCCACGAAGAACACAAGCCGATTGATATTCCAATGGGCCTTTGGCAGGTTCGGATTCAGCGCGAGTATGTGGGAACGGAACAGCAGCAGATCGTTTTTCGTTCCGTGGAAGATTAGCCGAGCGAAATTACTTCAGGTATGACCAATCTGCTTGCTCCACTTACGCCTGAACAGCGATCGCGCTTGCAAGCTTGCCGCCAAACGTGGGTTGACCTGGCCCATACAACGCAACCCGTCGATGCCCAGCAGGTGACAGAGCGCGTGCTGGAGTTTTATGCGGCGTTTGGGCAGCCAGCCCCTAATGTTGTGGTGTGCCCAGGGGTGATCAGCGCGATGACCGATGCGCTGACCTATCGCCCGCTGGGCCAGCGATTGCAAAAAATGCGCTCTAACTGGGAAGAGTGGGTATCAACAATAGGGGTAGCAATCGTCGTCGGCACAATCTGGGGCGGCGGGGCGGTGGTGTTTATCAGGGGTCTGCTGACTGCTGTGGTGTCTGAACTTGAAGGAAAAGCAGTGGATGATTCTCTCAGGCTGCTGACCCGCATTACCCTATGGGGAACGCTGCCTGCTGGAATTGCCGCAATGTTTTTGTTGGGCGTTTTGTGTTCGTCTGTGAGCGCTCTGGTGACCCAAGTCTGCGATCGCCATTTTCTGAAATGTACCGAGCGCTCTGTCTATCAGTCGGGGTTCCGCAGCCCTAGGACGCAAGCTGACCCCAAATGGCGGCAAGTGGCTGATTGGGTTGGCACGGACTGGCGATCGCTCCTGCACGGGATTAACTTCTGGCAAGTCTGGATACTGTGGGAATTTCAGAGACTCCACTGGCAGCTTCCGGAGCCGGTGTTGCGAGCCGTCTGGCAGATCTGCATTAATAGCGATCGCCCCCAGGATGAACTTTATAGCTCGCACTTCGCCAGAGACTTTTTGAATCGTCGTGAGTTTGAGGCCTGGCAGGCGCAGGCTCGACGAGCTGATCAACGCCTTTGGACGGAGGCTCAAAGGCGATTTGTGCTATCCAACGGCTCATGGCGTAACGCTCAGTTGCTAGCACGATTCTCTCTGGAAATTAGCCTGCTGGCTCCCTATTTCACGATGCTGGATTTTTGCGAGGCGGAACTGGGCTATCAGCCTGACCCAGTGCGCTGGAGGGCGCTGCGCCAACTGATGGAATCCACAGGCTATGTCATCGCAGGGGGACGAACCTGCTGGGTGGGCGATCGCCCCATCTGCCTCAAGTGCGATCGCCAGGGCTGCTTCCACGCAGACGGACAGCCTGCCCTTGCCTTTGCCGATGGCGCACGCCTCTATGCACACCACGGGGTTTTCCTGCCGCCCAAGTATGGACAGACCCCCATTGCCCACTGGCAGCCCCGCTGGCTCCTCCAAGAAACCAACGCAACCCTGCGCCAAATTTTGATTCAAGGCATGGGCTATGAGCGCATCGCCCGCACACTCCAGTCTCGCAGCGTCGATTTCTGGCGCGAGTACGTGCTTTGCAGCATCTCGACTCATCCAGACGTAGAGCCGTTTTTGCTGCTCCAGATGACCTGTCCCAGCACCCAGAAAATTCACGTCCTTCGCGTGCCGCCGACCCTGCGAACCGCCCGCGAAGCCGCCCGCTGGGTCAACTGGGACATCGACCCAACCGACTTTGCCATTGAAACCTGAGCCACCGATCGCAAAATGGCGATCGCAGTGTAAAAAACATCCAAAATTTTACTGAAGCATCTCCCAAAATTTACGGAAGTTTTTCACGGAATCCCCTGGCAAATGCCTGAATGGATCAGTGGAGTTCTTGTAGATGTGCAGGTGCAATCATGCCTTATCGAAAATCCTCGATCGGGTTTCTGGAACGGGTTTCGGGTCAGGTTTCGGGTCAGGTTTTCGGGCAAGTTTTGGGACGAGTTTTCGGGCAAATTTTCGGGCTGCGGCGGCGCTTCGTGTCGAGCCTGCTGATCGGGTTTTGGGTGGTGCTGGTGATAGGGACAGTGGCGCAGGTGTCGGAGGCGCAGACCAGCGTCACGCGCGGCACCATTACAGAAGTGCTGGACGGCAATCAGGTGTTTATTCAAAATCGGCAGGCGCGGGTCAACGATGTGGCCAATCGAGGGCAGCAGGTGCGGACGGGTCGGGCCCGTGCCCAGGTCAATTTTAATACTGGGGCTGTAGCGCGGCTGTCCAATAACTCGGTGCTGACGGTGGGGCAATGCGCTCAGCTTCAGCGTGGTGTGCTGCTGGTGAATGGCGCGGTAAACGGTTGCACGTCGTCTGTAACGGCGGGGGTGCGCGGCACGACCTACATTTTGGAGGTAGACGACGACGGGCGAGAGGAAATCAAGGTGCTGGAAGGTGAGGTCGTGGTGACGAAGAACGAGGCTGGCTTTATAGAACCCAGTTCCCTGATGGAGCGGCTAGAACGGCGATCGCGCTTTCGGCGAAGCACTAAACAGCTTTCGCTGCCTCGCAGACCCAGCCTAGGGATTCCGTCCACCCGGCCCAGCCCTAGCCCCTCGCCCAGTCCTTCGCCCAATCCTTTGCCCAGTCCGGTTACAGAGTCAGCCGATCCACAGAATACGGTCGTGCTGTCGGCGGGGCAAAAGGTCGCCACGCGGCGCGGCTCGCCCCTGGGCCCCGTCGAAGACATCACGCTGGAAGAAATTAACGCAATTCTGTCGGGCAGCCTGTTCAACGGCTATTTGCAATCGCTGCCGGGGTACGCTGCGATTCAGAGTACGCTTCAGCGGATCTATCCGGGGCTATCGCTGCCGGGCGTGCCGGGGCTGCCTGTGCCGGGACTGCGGATACCGTTTTTCTAGGGCTGGTGTTCTAGGTCTGGGTTGCAACGAGTGCTTTGAGTTCGTGCAGGGTGCGGATGTGATGGGTCGCAAGATTGGTGGGGACCACGCCGGGACGGAGAATTTGCACCGTGGGGATGCCAAGGCGATCGCCCGCGGCCAGTTCCGAGTCAGGATTGTCCCCTACCACCAGCGCCTCAGCAGGGCAGAACTGATGGGCGTTTAGGATGGCTTGAAAAATGTCCTGTTTGTTAGTGCGGTTGGGGTCATCAACTGCATCGATGTAGAGCCCGGTAAACCACTGCTCGAAAGGCTGCTCCATGCTCAGCGCCTTAATCTTGCTGTCCTGAAGCTGGCGAAAGCCCGACGTAACTAGAAACAGCATCGGCAGCGGGTCACCCCGCAGTTCTGCTAGGACGTGCAGATCGCCATAGCCCCGCATCGGCGTGCTGACGCGAGTTTGCGAAATTACGGCCTGCCCCGCCGCCAGCATCTCGTTTGAGAAGCCGTGTTTCTTGGCCACAAAGTCGAGCGCATGATACCAGCAGTCGCCCAGCGCGGCTTCCAGCACGTCGTCGGGCAAGGTTCCCTGATTGGCTTGCCGAATTGCGTCAAATACAGGCTCTAGGAGTTCGGCTCCGGGTTCATCAGCCGCACTGAGGCAGTTATCCAGGTCAAAAATGATGGCTTTGATCATGCGGATGATTCTGCTGGGTGTCCTTCGTTGGGCAAATGGCGATCGCACGACACGAGGCCGCTCTCATTCTACGGTTAAGGGTGATTCACCATGTTTTTCAAACCACTGCGCCGCGTTCGACCCTCGCCTGCGCTGCGTTCCGAAACGACCCCGGCAGACCAAGCACCCCTAGCGCGATCGCCCTGGCAGGTGTTGGGCTATGGGCTAATTGGCCTGTGGGCGGTGACGGGGGCGATCGCCACGGGCGTTGACCTAGGCACGGTGCAGTGGATGGAGCGACAGGCGCAGGTGTTGTTCTTTCGGCTGCGGGGCCAGCTAGAGCCACCTGCCAATATCGTAATTCTGGCGATCGATCAGGAATCGCTAGCACGGGGAGCAGACGTGCAGGCAGACCCCGACCGCTATCCCGAACTGGCCCCGATTGAAATTTGGCCCTGGCAGCGGGCAGCCTATGCCCAAGTGATCGATCGGCTGCTAAACAACGGAGCGCGGGCAGTGGCGGTCGATCTGGTGCTGACCGATCCCAGCCTCTATGGGGCTGAGGACGATCGCCAGCTTGCGGCGGCGCTCCGGCGGCATCCGGGGCGGGCGGTGCTGGCGGCAAACTATGAGGTGTTTGGCACGCCCGACGGCGGCGAGCAAAGCCAGATCGTCATGCCCAATCCCGACTTTGGCGCGGCGATGACGCAAATTGGGCTGATTAACTTTTTGCGCGATGCCGACAAGCGGGTGTACCAGTTGTCAGACAATCTGATTGCCGAAGTGCTGCAACCCCAGGGCCTGGGCGAGGGGCTGGATTCCTTTGCAGTGGCGACGCTGCGGGCGGCCCAGCTTGAAATTCCGGCGGTGACCACGGGCGACATTTTCTACTACGGGCCGCCGACGACGTTTCGGCGGGTTCCCTTCTGGCATGTCCTCGACCCCACAAACTGGGCCGTTCACCAGCGCCAGGGGACGTTTCGAGATGCAATCGTGCTGATTGGGCCGCTGTCCAACGATGTCGGCAATGACTTTATTCCCACGCCCTTTTCGGAAACGATGCCGGGGGTGGAAATTCACGCCAATGCCATCGCCACGCTGATGCAAGACCGCGTGATCCAGAACGCTTTGCCGACGGCGCAGGGGCGGGGCTGGTTTGTGCTGGCGCTGGTGGGGGGCGGCGGGCTGGCGCTGATGGCGCTGATTCGGCAGCCCGTGATGCAGATGAGTCTGGCGGTGGGGGCGATCGCCCTCTGGGGCACGATCGGCTACCTCAGCTTCACCGCAGGTCAGCAGATTTGGCCCGTAGCCGTGCCCTGCTTGGGCCTCTTCCTCAGCGGCGCTACTTGCCTCACCACGGGCACGATCCATACCCAGCTTGAGCGTCGTCGCCTGCGAACCACCCTGGAGCGCTACGTCGCCGCGCCCATCGTGCAGGAAATTTTGACGCACCATTCCAGCGATTTTCAATCCCTCCTAAAAGGGCGGCGGGTGCAGGCGGCGGTGATGTTTTGCGACATTCGCAGCTTCACCACGCTCTCGCTGGAGCTAGAGCCAGAAGCATTGCTTGAGCAGCTCAACGAATACCTGAATGCAATGGTGGAGGCAATCCTGGCGGCGGGCGGCACGATTGACAAGTTCATCGGCGACGCGATTATGGCGGAGTTTGGCTCGCCCATTTCCCACGGTGCAGAAACCGATGCGCTGAACTCGATTCGGGCGGCGCTGGCGATGCGGCGATCGCTCTCCGCTCTGCAAGCCGAGTGGCAGCGGGCAGGCAAACCGATCCTGTTCAACGGCGTGGGGATCAACTTTGGCGAGGCGATCGCCGGAGACATCGGCTCCATCCGCCGCCGCGAATTTGCCCTGATTGGCGATGCCGTGAACATTGCCAGCCGCGTCGAAGCCCTCACCCGCAACTTCTGGACAGACATCCTGATCACCGACTCGCTCTACGCCCTAGTGCAAGATCAGGTGGAAGTCGTCCCCATCGGCGCACAGGAACTCAAAGGGCGCAAAGACGAGAAAGTAATGCTCTACAGCTTAGTGGGCTTCAAAGGCGACGACCCAACGTTGTATCACACCGTCCACGAACGGCTGCGGGCGTTCAAGGGGTTCGAGGAGATGCGGAGTTAAGGGGGGGAAGGGATGATGAGATGATGGAACGAAAACCAAAAAACGAAGAACGAAGAACGAAAAACGAAGAACGAAAACCGAAAACCGAAAACCGAAAACCTATTCTTCCCTCTTCGTTCTTCCTTCTTCCTTCTTCCCTCTTCGTTCTTCCTTCTTCCTTCTTCCCTCTTCGTTCTTCCTTCTTCCCTCTTCGTTCTTCCCTCTTCCCTCTTCCTTCTTCCCCAATGCCATCTATAAACCTCCGCCCCAAAGATTTCCTCCGCTGGGCCATTTTCGGCGGGGCGCTGTTCTTTTTGGCGCAGGCGGTGCGGCGACACTGGGCAGAGGTCGCGCAGATTCGGATCGAGGGGGCGGGCTGGGGGCTGTTGGCGATCGCCCTGCTAATCACCCTCATCGCCCATCTCTGGACGGGTTGGGTCTGGGGCTGGATTTTGGGCGATTTGGCTCAGCCCGTTCCGGCGCTGTGGGCCACGCGCACTTACCTGAAAACCAACATTGCCAAGTATCTGCCGGGAAACGTCTGGCATCTCTATGGGCGGGTGGTCGCGTCGCAGGAGCGCGGCATTTCCCTGGGTGCGGCGACCCTCAGCGTGCTGCTGGAACCGCTGCTGATGGCGGCGGCGGCCCTGATGCTGGGGCTAGTGGGAATTCGGCAGGCAAACTGGAGCGTGCAGGCGCTGAGTCTGGTCATCGTGCTGGCAGGCGTGCATCCCCGCGTGTTAAATCCAGTGCTGGCCGTGCTGCGGCGGCTCAAGGGCAGGGGAAAAAAGACGGCTGATGCCGCCGCAGATTTGGCAGATTCCGCGCCGTCTTCTGTGCCGTCTTTTGTGCCATCTGAGGCTAAACCCTGGCAGCTCAAGCGCTATCCCCTGCGTCCGCTGCTGGGAGAACTCCTGTTTGTGGCGCTGCGGGGGCTGGGGTTCGTGGCGATCGCCCTGGCCTTGCAGCCCGTTGCGCCGGCCCAATGGCTGCCGCTGATCAGCGGGTTCAGCTTTGCGTGGCTGCTGGGGCTAGTGATTCCTGGCGCACCGGGCGGCATTGGCGTGTTCGAGGCAACAGCGATCGCCCTCCTGGGCAACCAGCTTGCGCCCGCCATTCTGCTCAGCGTTGTCGCCCTCTATCGGCTGATCAGCACGCTGGCAGAGGCCATCGGCGCGGCGCTGGCATGGCGGGAACTGGGAGTCCAGCGTCCACACTAGCAGGGCAACCCAGACGGGCGATCGCTCGGTAATCATCTTTCAACCCCAGCAGCAGCCAGAATTGTTTCGCCAAGACGACTAGATGCAGGCGGGAGCGTGCTATGGGCAGCGGCGACCCTGTGCATCCAGCACCACGCATCGACCGTTGTTCACGCTGATGCGGCTATTGACCTCTGCCAGTGGCAAATGAGAATGCTCGTGAGAATGTCTATGAAATTTTCATGCGAATGCCTACGAGAATGCCTAGGGGAACGCCTGTGAGAATGTTTATGGAAACGTTTGTGAGAGGACTTTTGGCTGATAAAAACGCCTATAACGCCTATCCAGGGGAGGGGTTGGCGCTCTAGACACAAATACGGAGGTCAAATCAGAATGGATCTCGCGAACCAAAATTTCCTGATTTTTTAGAATCCCACTTAGAATCCCACCCTCAGGCAACGTTTGCAGAAACGTTCGCGGCCTTCAGCATGTGATAAGTAATCAGCAGTTGAGTAATAGCGAGTGGATAGCTTTGCAGCGTCTCTCCAGTCGTGCCAATCAGCTTGCCAATTCCAGGATTGCCCTCCAGACTGCAAAACTGACCCAAGTAGGGCACTTCCTGGCACAGGCTGCGCTCCAGATCTCGCACCTGCTCTGCGGTAGCGTGGGCATCGATCTCCATTACGTCCACAGGCTTGCCCATGTCGCGGTCTAGCCCCAGCCGCACCGCACCGCCTGCATGTTCTCCGTCGCCAATAATGCTGCTGAAATCTGGATGGGGAATCGTGGGACGCAGCACCAGCCGCACCGCCAGCAGCAGTTCATCCTGCGTTAAGTTGTCGCTGGGCGGATAGAAGCTCACCACGACATCAGCCCACTGCCGCTGCGGGCGGATAAAGGCTTCTGAGTCTGGTTCGCGCTGCTGGATTTGCTTGATGACTTGCTCACGGGTATAGCCACGCTTGCGGGTATCGCGGTTTATCTTCCAGGTGTGGCGCAGGTCTTCCGGCGGAGCCAAATAAACTTTGACATCGTAGCTGTCGCGCATTCCTCGCGTGGCATAGCCCAGCAGCCCTTCCACAATTACAAATCGCTTGGGTTTGATATACTCTGGTGGGTCGAAGGTGCCGCTGCTGTGGTTATAAATCGGCTTCAAAATCGGCTGTCCCGTCCGCAGCAGCGAGAGGTGCTGCTGAATGATGTCGAGATAGTTGCAGTCGGGATGCAGGGCAGAAATTCCCAATTCAGCCCGCTGTTTGCGATCGTAGCGGTGATAGTCGTCGGTGCAGATGACGGTCACATCGTTCTCGCCGAGCACCTGCGCGATGCCGCGAGTCAACGTCGTCTTTCCAGCGGCACTATCGCCAACAATGCCAAGGATGATGGGTCGGTGGGACATGGAGCCTCCTAAAAGCGCAATCACTAGCCCCCACCAACGCTTTGCGCCAGTGACCGAAGCTAGGCGATCGAGTTCACGAATAGCCCCAATTATTAGCGTCTGGGGGACTCAGCGCAAGGCTTCTGCGGAGATAGGTAAGATTTTGCAACGTTCCTTTTGAGAGGTAGCGTGAACAGTAGCAAATGTACAAAATTGCTGCAACCCAATAGAAAATACCTGCGAAACGTTGATCCCGCAGAGACACTGACCCACAGAAGTGTATTGCATTGTTGCGGATGTTTCCCGCCTTTCCTAAGCCTGCTTTTTGCGGCCGCGAGTCGAGGTTGTAGAAGTGGTCTTCGTCTTGGTCGAAGTGCGGGGAGACTTGGTTTTGGCGGCGGTAGTGCTGCGCGTGCTGCTGGTGCGGGGGCCGCGCTTTTTGGGGGTGGCAGCGGGTTCTTCGGACGCGGCAGGTTCGACCTCTGGCAGCGCGGCAGCAGCCTCGGTCACGGCTTTTTTCTGAACGGCGGTGCTGCGGCGGCGGCGAGTTTTGCCTGCGGTGCCCGATTTGTCCTTTTTGGTGGAAGCCAGATAGCGCTTGAGGGAAGAGACGCTGATTTTGATGTTCTTATCGGCCAGCAGCGCAGCAATTTCCTCGTGGCTATAGCCACGGTCGAGCGCTGTTGAAATGGAGTCTTGCAGCAGGTCGATGGCTTCCCGCAGAGACCAAACTTCTTTGGGCTTTTCGGGGAGTTGTTCCAGCAGACTGGTGGCCTGTTCGATGGATTCTTGCTGAACCAGGACGGTGCCAGGAAGGCGTTTTTTGGTGGTAGTCATAGTGGTAAAGGTTGGGTCAATGAGCGAGTGTTTCTGCGGTCAGGCAGAGGGGCAGAGGTAATCAGAATCGATTCACCGCTCTATTCAGCAGTTCTATTCGTACGCTATTCGTACGCCATACGTACGCTATTCGTACGCTGTTCTTAGAGTCGGCGATTCCCAATTGAGCAGGTTGCAGTGGGGGTTGCAAAGTGGATAACTTAGTGTATCCAAAAGCGAACAATTTCTATCAATTTTCCTGATCCAATCTTGATTGGTTTGCTTTTTGCCGTGTCAACGCCGCCTCTTCTTCACAGTCTCGCTGCTGAGGCAAGGCTATTCCTTTGGCAGGGAACGGGATGTCTGAGGGACGCTGTGACCCGTTCGCGCCCGCGTTCAGCAAAACAGTAACAAGGTTATCTCTTTCGCTTTTTGCGTTTTTGCCCGGAGGTTGACGACTCCTGAGTTGGAGCGATATCGGTTGCTCTTAGCGGTGGTGTTTCGGGTTCATCGAGCAAGTAGGCGATGACATTTTCGACAGAACGGTTTGCGGCGGCGTGGTTTGCAGGGGGGCGGTTTGCAGGGGCTTCTGCGGGGGGTGCGGGGTCTGGGGGTGGTGAGATCGCAGGTGTGGCGGGGGCGATCGCACGGGCCCGCTGTTTGGGTTTCTGTCCAGCAGTCTTGGAGCGAACGGGCGCAGTCCGAGATGCAGCCGACTGCTTGAGCCGGGTCAGGTAATAGCGCAAAGACGACGGGGAGACGGGAATCCCTGCCTGGTTGAGCAGCGCAGCCACATCTTCCTGGCTATAGCCCTTGTCGAGGGCAGCGAGGATCACGTCTTGCAGCAGGGCGATCGCCTCTCGAATTGACCATTCCTTTGCCGGTTCGGGGGGTTTGTCGGGGAGCGCAGTCAACGCCTGACTCGCCCGCTTGAGCGATCGCCGAGGCACCGCAGCCGGAGAGGTTACGCTGCTCGAAGACGACTTACGGGCTGACTTGGTTTTTCGAGTCACGCCGAAACCCAGAGACACGAGGGAGAAACTGCCCCTTACGTTAACGCTGAATCCTGAAATTGTGAGAGCTTAAGAGGGGTTTATTTGCAATTCTCAATAATGTTGTCGGAATATTTCGAGGTCAGGAATTGTACCGATTCTTGATTAGGACTTACGCAGTTGGACAATTTCTCGCGGGCTGCGCCTGCAAGAAATTGTCCAAAATCCAGAAAGCAGAAAGCGTATTGCAAGTGCATAAGTCCTGCTTGATTTTGGCTTGGGTGATTTTGGACGGGGGGCGGGCATCTGCGGGGCTTCCAGTTATTTCATTCTTGGCGCGACTCAGAAGAATTGATGCTGGAAAGTCCGTGAGGAGTGATTGACCGCCCATAGACAGCCGTCTTGTCATTGCTAAGCCGTTAAGCCATTAAGCCGTAGCGTGGAGCGCAAGCAGCGTGATTTGGATTGTGATTGCCAGTGGATTAGCCCTGTACGTTGCCTGGAACCTGGGCGCGAACGATGTGGCGAATTCAATGGGCACGTCGGTTGGATCGGGAGCGGTGTCGCTGCGGCAGGCATTGGCGATCGCCGGAGTGCTGGAGTTTGCAGGAGCAGTGCTGTTTGGACGACGAGTGGTGGACACGTTGGCCAGCGGCGTGGTCAGTCCAGATCAGTTCACCGATACGCCCCAGGTTTTGGTGCTGGGTATGGTGTCTGTGCTGCTGACTTGCGGGCTGTGGCTTAATCTGGCCACGCGACTGGGGCTGCCCGTCGCGTCGTCTCATGCCGTTGTGGGAGCGATCGCCGGGTTTGGCTGGGCGGCATCCGGTCTGCATTCCGTGAAAGGGTCACTGCTGGGTCAAATTTCCCTCACTTGGCTGGTCACGCCGCTAATCAGCGGGGCGATCGCCGCTGGGTTTTATACCGTTCTGCGGCGCGGCATCTTGCAGGCTCCACAGCCGCTCCAGCAGACCTATGAATGGCTGCCCTGGCTGAGTTTGGTGCTGGTCAGCGGGTTTGGGCTGATTGTGCTGCCTGTGCTGCAACCTGCCATTTCAGCCCAAATTAACCTACCGCCCCACACGCTGGCGCTGGCCACCGGAGCGATCGCCACTCTGGGCCTTAGCGCGATCGCCGCTCGTCCGGTGGTGTTGTCTGATGCGCCAAATTCTACCGAAGAAAATGGGGAGGCAACTGCCGCCAAGCTGGCCAATCCCGTCGAGCAGATCATGGCGCGATTCCAGTTGATCAGCGCGTGCTTCGTCGCCTTTGCCCACGGCTCAAACGATGTCGGCAATGCGATCGCGCCTTTGGCGACAATTGTCCAGCTGACGCAGCCTGCTGGCGATGAGGCAATCCTACCGCTGTGGATTTTGGGGCTGGGGGCGCTGGGCATGGTGGGTGGGCTGGCGGTGTGGGGCGGCCGCGTCATCGCCACCATCGGCGAAGGCATTGTCGCGCTGCGACCCAGCAGCGGCCTCTGTGCAGAACTGGCCACCGCCGCGACCGTACTGATCGCCTCGCGGGTGGGACTGCCCGTGTCTACGTCCCACGCGCTGGTCGGCGCAGTCGTGGGGATTGGTCTGTCCCAGCGCAACAGCCAGATTCACTGGAGCATGGTGCGCCAGATTGGTCTGGCGTGGGTGGGCACGATTCCGCTTTGTGGCGGACTGGCCGCTGCAATTTTTTGGGGGCTAATCAGCCTAACGCATTGATGCAGCTTTTTAATGCAGCTTTTGGCGTTGCTAAACAGAAGTATGCTTCTCGTGCCTATGCTTCTTGCAGCCCTCACCCTAGCCCTCTCCCAAAGGAGAGGGAACAAGAGTCCTCGCTCCCTTGTATCTTGAGGACAGGGCGGAAGAGGGAGTGCAATCTGGCTTCCTGCGTGACGGATCTGCTTCCCCTGCCTCTTCAACTATTCACCTAGCAACTATTCACCTAGCAACTATTCACCTGGCAACTATTCACCTTGATAAACGTCGGGCAGGTCGTCAAAGCCGCCCAGCAGGTAGTCGGGAAACAGGGTCGGCGTGGTGTTGGAGCGATCGCCCTGCGATTCTAGCGGCGTGAGGTCAGTGGGTGGGCGATCGCTGCTCCAGGCCCACCAGGCAGTCCCGCAGGCGCAGTGATAAAATTCCTGCCACTTACGGCGATGGTCGTGGGTAAAGACGGGCGATCGCCGATTAATCCACACTTGCTGCGCTTCGGAGCAGGACAAGCGGCAGCTTGGACAACAAAACTCAACGGCGTGAACTGCCGCCTCTGTCCAGTCGGGCGGCACGAGAGCAAAAGCGTCCATGAGCAGGTGTGGGAAAGGAATATCCCTATCCTATCCGACTCGTCAAGCGGCTGGATTTTCAATGAACCCATACAGAAATTTTTATCCCTTTCGCCCCGTCTTATGTAAAATCCAAGGCGAGGCCGTCAGCAAATTGCCCCATTTGGAATTGCGCGACCCACTGCGTGACCCACTGTGCGACCCACCGTGCGACCCACTGTGCGAGCAGGTCGTCCTATCGATGCTTCAGTTTGTGACCGAGCGGGTGATTGAGCGGGTGATTGAGCGCAGTCTAGCGCGATGTGCAACTTTCAATCAGCCCTCCTGCTCCAAACTCTCCTCCCCAGTCGGGAGCAGGGGAGCAAGCGAGGCTTGAAGTCCCTCTCCTGCTCTGGGAGAGGGATGGAGGGTAAGAGGAATCAGCAAAGTTGCACATTGCGTCAGTCTAAATAGCTGCCTAAATAGCTGCATGTAGCCGCATGACCATGACGACCCGGATATCTCTCAGAGAGGACAACCTCAAATGTCGATTCTGAACTTAATCTCCTTCATTGGAATTTTCGGGCTGTGTGCAGTCGCGTGGCTGTTTTCCGAAAACCGCAATCCCAAATATTTCCCCTGGCGAGTGGTTATCTGGGGCATCTTGCTCCAGTTGATTCTGGGCTTTTTGGTGTTTGCCTTTCCGATTACGCAGCTTTTTCTGCAATGGTTCACCGATTTGCTGAACGTAATTTTTGACGCAGCCGACGCAGGCGCACGGTTTGTGTTTGGCAATCGGTTCGTGCCGCTGCCAGGTCAGGAGCCGCTGGTGCTGTCGCCCCTGCCTGCGTCGGGCACCTGTGCGCCAGCGCAGCCGGGAGAGGTGCTGCCGGGGCTTTGCGGCATTCAGTTGGGGTATATCTTTGCGTTTCGAGCGCTGCCAGCGGTCATTTTCTTTTCGGGGCTGATGGCACTGCTCTATAACCTAGGGATCATCCAGGTTGTTACGAACTTTTTTGCTCGGATTTTCTATCGCGCGATGCGGCTGAGCGGGGCAGAATCCCTGAGCGGCGCAGCGAATATTTTTGTGGGCATTGAGGCGGCGATCGTCGTGAAGCCGTTTCTGGCCAGCATGACCCGCAGCGAGCTGCTGGCGATTCTGGCCTGCTGCTTTGGCACGGCGGCCTCGTCTACGCTGGCCATTTATGTGAGCTTCCTGAAGCCCGTGTTTCCCAATATCCTGGGGCATCTGGTGTCGGCCTCGGTGATGGCGATTCCGGCATGTTTTGTGCTGTCGAAGATTTTGCTGCCGGAAACGACCGTGCCCGTGACCGCAGGCGGCATTCCCGATGAGCGATCGCTCGATCAGGCGCTCAACGAAGAAGTGGAAGACTTTGAAGCAGGCGTAGCGCGGACGGAACCCGTGCATCAAGAAACTGTGGCGGGGGAACCGATTGAGCGGGTCAGTCCGCTGGATGCCGCCATTGTGGGCGCACTGGACGGGGTGAAAATGGCCGTGGCGATCGCCGCTGTGCTGATTCTGATCCTGGGTTTGGTGTATCTAGTCAACCAATTTTTTGGGGCGCTGGCCAGTATTCCTGGCCCCATTGGCAGCGTCTTTCAGGTGATTACGCTGCAAAACATCCTGGGGGCGCTGTTTTTGCCGCTGACGGTGCTAACGGGCGTATCGCTGGACTGGAGCGAACTCTGGGCTTCGTCGGTGATTATCGGTCGTCGCTTGTTTGAGACAGCGATTCCGCCCTACCAATCGCTGGCGGCTGCTTCGCGGGATGGCGTGTTGAGCGATCGCGCTTTGTTAATCGTCAGCTATGCCCTCTCTGGCTTCGCGCACCTGGCCTCGGTCGGCATCTTTGTTGGCGGCACCACAGCGCTGATTCCCTCTCGCCGCAAAGACATTTCCGAACTGGGCTGGAAGGCGCTGTTTGTGGGCACGCTGGCCACCATGATGATCGCCTGCGTGGCGGGCGTATTCGACACGGGCAACCCTAGCATCCTGGGCACACCCGACGAACCCGCACCGCAGGCTACCCCCGCCAGCCCTGCCGCACCCAGTCCGGCGGCTCCCGCGCAGACCATCCCTGCGCCCCTTCCTGCCAGCCCCTCGCCAACCACGCCCTAAAAGAACAGGACTTCCGCATACGCACTTGCGATAAGTGTTCTGGGTGTTGGGGAACTTTAACTTGATTTCCAGCCAAGCGGAGGCCAAGTCACAGGCTTCACGCCAGATATTGCGCCCACTGGCTCACGATTTCCGGCGAGCCGTACCAGAGCCGCCCTGGTCGCGGCGAATGAACGACATCCGGCAGGGTAATATTCTCCGCGCCTTCCAGGTGGGCTGCTTCGATGGGCGTAATGCCGTCGCCCCAGCAGCCGCCCACGCCGCAGGTCATTTCGTAGCTGCTGTGGGCAAACCAGGTTCCAGGTCGCCGCTGCCCATACACGGCCTTGCCCGCCACGCAGACATAGCGCACCTGCGGGTAGAACGCGCCGGGATAGTGCGTTTTCACAAAGTCCAGGTTGCGCCGCGTCCAGCGCTCCCGGCTGATGTGGGGCGTGCCCAGCGTCACCAGCGTTGCCACCGAGGGATGCGCTTTCCAGAGGCAGGTCTTGCCCGCATCGCTGGGATGAATCTGGTACGGCACTTCACCCAGATAGATCCGGGCAATCCAGCCGCCTGCGGAATGACCAACCAAATTGAGGCGATCGCCCCTCGTTTCGGCCTGCACCAAGCGCACCGTCGCATCCAGCTTTTCCAGAATCGGAGTCATCGAGCGGCCGCCCAGCGTTGGCACCCAGTCTCGTCGCCGCAGGGGAACGGTCTTGGCCCAAATGCCCAGCCCTTCAAGTGCCCGCTCCATCTCCTGATAGGGCGCAGCATCGGCAAAGTACCCTGGCAAAATGACCGTCGGCAAACTCATCCCTGGTTCCCCGCGCTCAACCAGTCCAGCACCAGCCGATTCACCGTGTCGGGGCACTCGTCGTGGGGACAGTGGCCGGCCCCCGCGATAGGCGTGTACTGGACGCGGTCGGGTTCGGCGGCCGCCAGTTCTCGGTAGATTTTGGAGCCTGTAATCGGAGTCCAGGGGTCGGCATCGCCCCACAGCACCAGGATGGGCTGATGCACGCGGGGCAGCAGTTCCGCAGGGCTGGGGCCGGGCGGAGCCGTGAGAATTGAGGCAAAGACCTTCTGTGCGCCGGGGTCGCAGGAGGGTTCGTAGATCAGTTCCACCAGTTCATCGGTGACGGCGGTGTGGTCGCGGTAGACCTGCATCAGGGTGCGGCGGATGCGTGGCTTTTTGCGGACTTGCTCAAACAAAAACGGCCCCACGAGATCCGAACTCACCAGTTGGGTAAACACGCCCATCACTAGCCGCAGCGGTGGGTTTAGCTCCTCTGGGCGATGGTTTAGCCCGCCTGCTGCATTGAGCAAAACGACGCGCTGCACCAGATCGGGATAGTCGGCGGCCATCATCAGGCTGAGCAATGCGCCGATGGAGTTGCCCACAAACACAGCCGGTGCGCCAATGTGGGCGGCCCAGAAGTCCTTGAGCAGGGCTTGCCAGAGTTCCAAACTGTAGGCGATCGCCGGTTTACTCGATCCGCCAAAGCCCAGCAGATCCAGTGCAAACACGCGATAGCCTGCCGCCGCCAGCACGGGGATATTGTTGCGCCAGTGCCCAATTGCTGCGCCAAAGCCGTGAATCAGTACCATCGGCTGACCTGCGCCCTGCACAGTGTAGCGGATGGTGTGGCCCTGCCAGTCCCAGTTGAGCTGTTCGAGGGGTTGGGGTGCGGTGAGTTGAGAAGTCACAGATAAGAGGCTACGGAGAATATTGAAGTTTTCTTAACTCCTTCTATCATAAAGGCTTTATCGCCCCGCCCACGTCCTCACCAGCTTCTGCAACTCTACTGCCCAAAAGCCAATCGTGCTAACCCCCACGCAGGCCCACAACTCAACGCCTGTGAGTGGCTGAGTTTCAAACCAGTGCTGGAGGACTGGCAGCGTCATCACCAGCATTTG
The DNA here is from genome assembly GCF_032705245.1 of Thermoleptolyngbya oregonensis NK1-22. Lineage (GTDB taxonomy): Bacteria > Cyanobacteriota > Cyanobacteriia > Elainellales > Elainellaceae > Thermoleptolyngbya > Thermoleptolyngbya sichuanensis. Next base: position 1,888,860 of record NZ_CP053540.1, on the reverse strand, counting down.
TAGCCCAAAGGTGAGCAGCACTGCACCCAGCATCGGCTTGTTGCTGAGCAGCCCAATTCGCGCTAGCAGGCGTTGTTCCGACCGCATCGCCAGGGCCAGCCAGATCCGAGAAAACGCCAGCGTCGCAAACACCATTGTTTGCCAGTTGGGGCGGCCCGTAGACCAGGCCCAATAGCCAAAGCCGAGGAAGGTAATGCCCATGAGGATGCCGATCCACACAATATCGCGCCCCACGCCCCGACTAAAGACGCTTTCGCCCGGCGGATAGGGCGGCCGCTGCATCACGTTTTTCTCGGCAGGTTCCACGCTCAGCGCCAGGGCCAGCAGCCCGTCTGCCAGCAGGTTGATCCAGAGAATCTGAATGGGTCGCAGGGGCAGGGGCATGGCAATCAGCGGAGCCAGCAGCATCAGCACCACGCCGCTGACATTGCCCGTCAGGTTGTAGCGGATGAACTTGCGGATGTTGTCGTAGATGACGCGCCCCTCTTCGACCGCTGCGACGATGGTGGAAAAGTTGTCATTCAGCAGCACCATGTCTGCCGCTTCTTTGGCGACATCGGTGCCCGTAATGCCCATCGCCACGCCGATGTCTGCCTTTCGCAGGGCCGGCGCATCGTTTACCCCGTCGCCCGTCATGGAGACGATTTCGCCGCGATTTTTCAGGGCTTCCACAATCTTTAGCTTTTGCTGGGGCGAGACGCGGGCATAGACCGACACCTCGCCCACCTGCTGCTCTAGTTCCTCAGTGGAAAGCTGGTTAAGCTGCTGCCCAGTCAGGTATTTGTCGTTGGTGGCAATTTCCAGATCGCGGGCGATGGTGCGGGCCATCAGGGGATGGTCGCCCGTGATCATGACCGTGCGGATGCCTGCTGCGTTGCAGGTTTGCACGGCGGTTTTGGCTTCGGGCCGCGCCGGATCGAGCATTCCCACTAGCCCCACCATCACCAAGTCCTGCTCGACTTCTAGTTCTCGACCCGGAGGCGGCAGTTCGTCTAGCAAGCGAAAGGCCACACCGAGGACGCGAGTGCCCATGCTGGCCAGCCGGTCGTTATCTTGCAAAATGCGATCGCGCATGTTGGCATCAAGCGGCTTTTGCCCGTTGTCCCAAACGTGGGTAGACACCTCTAGCATTCCGTCGATCGCCCCTTTGGTAAGGGCAATGTAGGGCGCATTGGGCAGCTTGACCAAGCTCAGCACCAACTTGCCCACATCGGAAGACTCCCACCCCTGGCGATCGCCCCACTGGTGGATCGTCGTCATCCGTTTGCGGTCGGAATCAAACGGTGCTTCGGCAACGCGAGGCAGCAGCACTTCTAGTTCTTCTTTGCTCAGGCCCAGACGATCGGCTGCGACCACCAGGGCGATTTCCGTCGGGTCGCCCAGCGCCTTGTCTTTGCCGTCCTCATCTTCTTTGACCAGCGCGTTGTTGCAGAGGGCGCTGCCTCCCAGCGTCAGGGCGATCGGCGCACTCAGCGGCACGCCATCTCCAGGGCGAAAGATGGACTTGTTGCCATCTAGCCGGGAGGTAATTTCGGCAAAGGATTCGCGCAGTTCCACCTGTTCACCTGCCAGCGCCAGGATTTTCACCGTCATGCGGTTTTCCGTCAGCGTGCCCGTTTTGTCAGAGCAAATCGTGGTGACGGAGCCGAGGGTTTCCACCGCAGGCAGCTTGCGGATCAGGGCTTGCCGCTTCAGCATCCGCCGCGAGCCGATGGCCAGGGCGATCGTCACCACGGCGGGCAGCCCTTCGGGAATAATCGCCACGGCCAGACTGACCGCCGTCAGGAACAGATCTTCTACATTGCCTCCCCGCGCCAGCCCAATAGCAAACATGAGGGCCACCAGCGCAAGAGCGGCGATCGCCAGCCGCTTGCCCAGTTGATCGAGGCGCTTTTGCAGGGGCGTTTGCTCCGATTCCACAGACTGGATCGAGTCGGCAATTTTGCCCAGTTCCGTGTCCATGCCCGTCGCAACCACCAGCCCGCGCCCGCGCCCGTAGGTGACGACCGTGCCCATGTAAACCATGTTGCGGCGATCGCCCAGCGATAGGTCTTGCCCGTCGATCTTGGCGACCTGCTTTTCTACCGACTCCGACTCGCCTGTGAAGGCGGCTTCCTGAGTCCGCAGGTTGGTGCTTTCTAGCAGGCGACAGTCTGCCGGAACCTGGTCGCCGTCCTCTAGCTGAACGATGTCGCCCACGACCACTTCTCGCGCCAAGATCTGCTGCCACTCGCCATCGCGCAGCACCCGCGCCTTGGGAACCGCCATTTTTCTCAGCGCTGCAAACTCTTTGCCAGCCCGATATTCCTGCGTAAAGCCCAGCACCGCGTTGAATACCACGATCGCCAGAATCGCCAGCGCGTCTTCAAAATCGCCCAGCAGCGCCGAGACGATCGCCGCCACAATCAGCACGACCACGGTCGTTGCGGTGATCTGTTCCCACAGCATCCGCAGCACGCTTTTGGGCGGCGGCTCGGCCAATTCATTCGCGCCATTTTGAGAGAGGCGATCGCTCGCTACAGCCTGACTCAGCCCTGTGCGCGGGTCGGTTCCGATCTGGCTCAGCGCCTCCTGCGGCTCTAGTGCATACCACCGTGTCCCGTCTCCCGTTCCCCTTCGCTCCAGCGCATAGTCCGGTCGATTGCCTCTACTCATAGCAAGCCTGCACCATTTGCCCGATGGGCCTAAAAGTCAATTTCGAGAATTCAAGAACGCAGATTTCACAACACAAATTTCACAACACAAATTTCACAACACAAATTTCACAACACAAAAACCAGGTACGAGCGGATGCGAAGAATTACGAAGAATATAGAGAATGAGATCGTCTGACCCAGCCGTGCCACGCAGTTTGACAGCCGTACCGTCTGACGCACCGCACTGACTGCTGATAGGAGTTCCCCCCAGTGGCGCTACAGATGAGATGGCTGAAAGCCCCGCAGATGCCCAACCCGCCATCCAAAATCACCCATCCAAAATCGCAAATCCAAAATCCAAAATCGGTATAACATCCATATCTCATAGCACCAATCAGCATTCATAGCATCAATCGACAGATTGAGAGAGTATTTGACAAATCATGTCCTGAACTGTTGGTGTGAAGGACTGGGCATGAACGACTGGGCGTACAGGATTGGGCGAGAAGGGCTTCAAACAATTCCTGATTCAAACAATTCCTTAACTGCGTGCAAAGGGTGCAGGAAGCGTGAACCTCATGGGCTGCACGTAGGTGGGGTGCAAAAACGTGAGATGGTGAGCGTGCAGGCAATAGCCACAGTCGCCAGGAACGGGCAGTTTTTCATCAGACGCTTCGGTCGTTTCGGCTTCCATGTCAAAGGTGCGGGGCGTGCCGCCGGGAGCGTAAAGCGGGTCACCCAGCAAGGGATAGCCCACCGCCGCCAGGTGAATGCGAATCTGGTGGGGGCGGCCGGTGAGGATGGTCATCTCGACGAGGGTGCGATCGCCCTGCCGCTGCAAAACCTGCCCTTCGCTGTAGGCAGGCAAACCGTCGGGCACAGCACCATACACGTAGCCGAGAACCGGATGGGGCAACTTGCCGATGGGCTGAGTAATGGTAAAGCGATCAGGCAGATCGCTAGGGCCGATTAGCGCAAGATAGGTTTTTCGCAAGGGGCGATCGCCCAGATTCTCAGATTGGAGAATATCCGGGGGATACCAGCCAGAATGCAGGTGTGAACGCCGGGTCGAACTAGAAGGTGAATGTGAGTCCGCAATAAAATTCAGCAGGATCTCTGCCTGTCGCGTCTGGTCGCGCATCTGCCGGCTGAGGCGAGATTTTGCGGCGGGCGATCGCCCCAGCAGCACCAAACCAGAAGTCCCCCGTCCCAAACGATGGACGGGCGTTGGCGGGTTCTGCGGGTAGCGCTGCTGCAACTGCCCCAGCAGCGTATGTTGCAAAAAACCGCCCCCCGGCAGCACAGGCAACCCCGACGGCTTCGCCACCACCAGCACGTCCGCATCTTCATGCAGAATGTCAAACGCCAGCGGTACGTCGGGTTCCTGCCACGGGGGACGATGGTAGGCAAGCTGCTGCCCCAGGCACAGCACATAGTCTGCCGAAACTGGCTGACCATTCACCAAAACCTGCCCCTGGGCAATGCGGCTTTGCCACTCGTCGCGGCTGGAGTGCGGATAGCGCTGGCTGTAATAATCCAGGAGCGATCGCCCCACGTCGCGCCGCGCCACCTGCTCTCGATAGACCCAGCCCTGGTTCATAAGCTGCGTAGCAACGATAAGGCAAACAGCGCCAGATCACCAGGCAAGGGATGACACCACGCCAAACACTCCGCATCCCAGCAAAATACAGACCGCCAGGGGCCACTTGCATAGCGCTCCGCCCACCACCACCAGCGTTGCCAAAATCGTCGCCACTGTTTCAGATGGTTGGCTCACCAACCCCATCACACTCGCCACCGCCATTGCCAAAATCACCGCCAGCGGCAGGTAAGCCAGCCATCGGGTGGGAACCCACGCTTTGGGCAGCCACACGCCCGCTGTTCGCATGAGAAACGTGCCAATGCCTGCAAGGAGGATGAGGACGGTGAGGGACATAACGGCGAGATATTGAAGACCGAGATGGGGGTGGGGTTGATTTTGGATTTTGGATTGGTGATTTTGGATTGGCGATTTTGGATGGTCAGTCCGAGTGACTACAAGGCTTGCAGCGATTTATTGACATTATTGACAGCAGCGTTTGGGAGAACTGGCACGAGGCGCAAGGCCAGCGCTCTCCTCATCATCCTATTACCTTTAGGACTCACGCGGTCTTCCACCCAAAATCCAAAATCGCTCACTCCCTCCATCAATTGACCCGCTCCATATATGCCCGCCAGCCGCCATACTCTGTGATCTCCCGTTCCCCTTCGCAGAGATATGGTTCTCCCAGCACGCCCAGCACGTTTTCACCGTCGTCTAGTATGAGGCGGCCGATGCAGAGGCCGGGGGGTTCTTGCAGCAGGAGCAGGCCCAATCCGTCCGGGGGAACGTCCCAAACTTCGACGGCGATCGCCCGACCCCCCTCGCGCACCCGCAGCATGGCCGGATGGCGATCGCCAATGCTCCACAGGCGATAGGCAGGCTCCGTTTTGGCTTCGCGGACGAAGGTGGCCCCCACTGCAAGCAGATTGCCATTGAGCGCCAGCCCCCGCATCAGCGTTCCATTGACCGCAAGAGGAATTCGTTGCATAGATATTGTGGCTCTCTCCAAGGTTTTCTCGACGATCCCAGCATTTACCCGCGCTTAGGGATTTTTGTTGCAGAATAGCAGACTGACCTCATCAAACTCTTAGCAGAACTTTTAGCAGAACTTTTGGCAGAATAGGGCTGACGGGGATTATCCCCACGCGCCTTTGTTCTGGAGGATGGCGATCGCCCCCATCGACCCGGCTCATCCTTCACCCAACTGCTGCTCATTGACCGAATCAATGGGTTTGTTGAAACCTTTGCGACCTGAAACGCACTAGTCATCGGAACCGATTCATTAAATGCAGATTTTTTTATCATCGTCGATTCTGCTGATGGCGCTGTTGGGCGTGGGAGCCTTCTCCGAAAGCAGCACTGCTGAGGCGCGGGTTTTCCAAAACGCTGCGCCGCGTTCCGTCTTGGACTCGTCTGCGCTATCCCGTCCAGCCTTCGCTCCGCCTGTCCAGATCGCGCAGCTAGGGTTTAGCGTGCGGCAGTCTCGCCCCGTCCGCAATCGCATTGGCGGCATCACGCGGGGCGGACAGGCGTGCAGCCCAGATGGAGCAACAGTGGTGCGGCTGCTGCCCCTGGTGCCGCCCACCGACCCGACGGTTGCCGAGCAAGGCAAGATCAACGTTGAGCCAACGGTTTCCGAGCGGCCGATGGTGTTTGTATATGTGCCGCAAACGGTGGCTTGGCAGGCACAATTTTCGGTGGCGATCGCCACAGACACCCCTTCTGGGCGCACCGTAGAGGAAGCGCTCTATGAATATCGCCTGCCACTACCCCAAGAGCCTAGTATTATTGGCATTCCGCTGCGGACGCTGGACGAAGGACGGCTTTATCGCTGGGTGTTTCAGCTCCAGTGCGACCCGACGGGCGATCGCTCTGGAGACGCGCTGACGGACGGCTGGCTCCAGCGGGTTGCCCCCAACAGCAGCCTCTCGCTGCGGCTCAACCGCGCTACGCCTCAAGAACTGCCCGCCCTCTACGCCCGGTCGGGCCTGTGGCAAGACACCGTAACCAGCCTGGGAACCCTGCGAGCCGCCACGCCCGATGATGCAGCGCTGATCGCCGACTGGGCCAGCCTGCTGTCCTCCGTCAACCTAGACGACCTGGCGAACGTGCCGCTGCTGTTTCCCCCTGTGGAATACCGCTCCCTGCAAGAATAAGAGATACAGAACTGTCGTCATTTATGCTTGCTTAGTCACCTGCGTTGATCGCAGGCGTAAAAGAGATAAAAGTTCTACCTGTTTGCTCTCCCCTTTCCGACACTTAACATGTCCTCCATTCTCACGATCACGGCCGACCAGGTCAATCGCCTGGATCTCTCGCCTGCTACAGCGGCGATCGCCCCCTGGCTGGCTCAGCAGCCCAGCGCCACGGCCCAGCCCAGCCTCCAACTCCAGTTTAAGATCGACATTCCCCGCGATCCCGACGACCCGCGAGAACTGTCGGAAATTCCCGAAGTGCGGCTGTGGTTTGTGCGGCTGGATGCATGCTATCCCTGGCTGCCGCTGGTGCTGGATTGGGAAGCAGGTGAATTGGGGCGCTATGCGGCGATGCTGGTGCCGCACGAGTTTAGCCGGACGGAGGGCATCCGGTTCAACCCGGAGGCGCTGGAGCTATTTGTGATGAGCAAGATCTTTGCCGTAGCGGACTGGATGCAGCAGCACGGCGGCATCAGCCCCACTCGGCTCAAGTTCATGACCCAACTGCTGGGCTACGAGCTAGACGATGGCTTTTTTGAACTGCTTTGAGTCCGACATTTGAGTCTGGCAACTTAACACTTCACAGCAAAGCACTCCACCGCAAAACTTGGCTTGCACCGATTACAAAACAAAGTTTTGCTTGCGCCGATCAAATCTATCGACTACAGTCATCGCTATCTGCGGCGCGATGTGCGGGCGTGAAAACGAGTCAGCAAAGCCCCTCAGACCGACCATTGCCTCAGTGAGGATGTTGCCCCTTCTGGATGGCGGCCCGCTCCTTGGCTAGCCGATCTACCGTTTCGCCTAGGGCGGCCGTCAGGCTCTTGCGGGTTTGGTCGTGGTCGGTCTGCTCGGCCCGGAGCGCTTGGGCCAGGCGATCGCACTCTACCAGGGCTTGCGCTAGGGCTTGCTGCAAGGATTCCAGCGTATCTAGGCTGGCGATTTTTTGGGCGATCGCCGGGGGCACGTCGCCCGTCAGCTTGGGCAAAGGGCTGCTCTGGGTCGTTTGCAGGCGTTCTTTCAAATCGGCGATCGCCTGCTGCGACAGGTTGGTTTCGGTGCGCCGCTGCTGAGCCTCGGTTTCGTATAGCCGCCGCCAGTTGGCCGCACTGCTCAGCGCCTCGTCTCGCTCTTTATAGGCGCTCTCCAGCTTGTGCTGCAAATGCTTAATTTCAGCTAACCACTGCCGGACATCCTGACTCATGACTCAACGGCTCCTCCAACCTGAGTAGTGAATGGGTGAACAAGAAATACGAAGACGAACATCGCCTTGTTTAATCAACGGGCAGTGCAGCATCAAAACCGCAAAGAACTAAAACTAACTAGGGTACACCAATCATCTATCCAGCGATACCCAAAAGCTGGGACAAAACGGGCGGCGGCGGCAGCAGGATAATGACCAGTAGTGTCAATGCAGCCAGCCCCAAAAAGTCGCGCAGGTTGTCCAATTCGCTCACATCATTGAGCGTTGGTGCATCCACCGCAGGTAGTAAAAATAACAGCACCGCCCACAGCAGGAGTTCTTGCTGCACCAGCGACAGCAGCAGCACCAGCAGCCGCGCCACCTGCCCGATCAACGCTCCCATCCGTTGACCAAACATGGCGTGAACAATCTGCCCGCCATCCAGTTGTCCCACAGGCATCAGGTTGAGCGCTGTGATCACGATCCCAATGCACCCTGCCACGGCCACTGGATGCAGCCGCAGCGCCGTGTCTGCTGTAAACGCGCTACCCAGCGCCAGCTTGCTCAGCACCGCCAGCAGCAGCGAACCGTGGGGATTAAACGACTCGAACCGGAAAATACCCGACTCGGCAGTGCGCTGAATCGGCTGCGACTGCGCCAGCCCCCACAGCAAGATCGGCAGGCTAATCAAAAAGCTGACCATTGAACCCGTTAGCCCGATGTCGAACAGGGCGCGACGATGGGGAACGGGCGATCGCCGCTGGAGCAGCGCCCCAAACGTGCCGAAGGGAAACACCGCCATCGGCGGCACGGGGATGAAGTAGGGATAGGACACGCGCAGCCCATAGCGACGCGCCACCCAGAAGTTTGCCAGTTCCCGCCCGCCCAAAATCAGCAAAATGGCGATCGCATAGGGCAGCCCCGTCAATAGCGTTGGCAGGTTAAAGCTGAGAGTGCTGGCTAGCGGCTCATCTGCGGCCACGCCTGCGGTAAAGCGCTCTGTCAAAATTGCCCCACCCAAGCAGGTGGTGAGCAAGGTGGCCACAAACAATCCGAGCGATCGCCCCAGTCGTCGTTCGGATTGTTTGCCATCCGCTTGGTCTGCTTGGTCGCGCTGGGCCTGGGCATTGGGCACGAGGGCAAAGAAGGGTTTGCCGTTCAGCCCTTCTTGAAACAACACCAGGAAGCGATCGCCAAACTGGGCTTCAATATTTTCGCGAATCGTGCGATAGGCCACCTCCGGCGAACTCCGCAACTGTCCGCGACAAATCAGCGCCTGCGGCCGATACTCCAAATTCTGCAAATAATAGACCGACCAGGGAAAGCAATTTTGCAACGTGGCTTCTTCCTGTCGATCAATCGGGCGCAGCGGCGCTTTGGGGTCTGGCTCTGGCTTTTGCGGAGATGGCTCGGCAGCGGACTCGGCCGTGGCGGGGCGAGGCGGACGACCCCACTGCACCAGCAGCCAGTACAGCACCGGGCTAATCAAAAATGGCCCAAACAGCAGCGCTGCGGGAATTCGAGCATCTGGCCCATTCAGCAAAATCCATCCCGTCCAGATCAGCGCAGGCAGCATCATCACCAGCCACAGCAGCCAGATGGGGGTGCGCGTGATGCTGGACACGCTTCTCTGCACGATGTAGTAGGTAAATAGCCCAGTGATGCTGAGCAGCAGCAGCCAGAAAATCATAATGGGCTTCTCAGAAGCAGTTGAAAAAACGCCTGCGAGCTTTCAAAGCTCTGGTAGACTAAATGGTTTAACTTGCGGTTTTCACGGGTAGATCTCCAGGATACTCTGGATTTCTCGGTCTCGTGAAACACGATTCGAGTCACGCCAGGGTCAGCAAAAGGCTACCAGGCACATACCAGTCTTCCGTATGATTGAGCGGCGATGCGTTGATCCCCCCTAACCCCCCTTGAGCAAGGGGGGAACCGAACCCGAAGCGCCCGCAGAAGGTCGGGACTGGCTCGGAAGTCCACTTAGTAAGGGGGATTTAGGGGGATCGAGTGGAGCCTTCCGCCTTGATAAGCTACTGTGTACACGCAAGTCTTCTATTATTGAGCGGCGATGCGTTGATCCCCCCTTAACCCCCCTTGAGCAAGGGGGGAACCGAACCCGAAGCACCCGCAGAAGGTCGGGACTGGCTCGAAAGTCCCCCTTACTCAGGGGGATTTAGGGGGATCTTTCAGAGCCTTCTGCAAAGAACCGAAAGATACGTCAGAGATGCATATAAAACAGTCCATAAAAAGTAAGCGCTCTGTCCTTAGGTTTCCCAGAAGAACGGCCTGAAGACCTAAGGATAGCTCCCTTGTCGCTTCGCTGCACCCTCATCTTCAATTCAAGCCATCATCCACCGCGTTTAACCCATCGCTTCTGCCCTATGTCTGTTGCTGTTCGTCCCGCTGCCACCAAGCCGCCGCGCCCTGTGTTGCCAGGAGTGTGGGCTTTTGCGCCAAATCGGGATGCCCTTGGTGGCACAGCCTATCTGCTGCAAGCGCCTGACGGCAACCTGCTGATCGATTGCCCCGCATGGGACGATACTACTTGCCAAGCCTTGGCGGAATGGGGCGGCGTGCGCTGGCTGGTGCTAACCCATCGGGGGGCGATCGCCCATGTCTCTGACTTCCACAAAAGCTACGGCTGCGAAATCCTAATCCAGGAACAGGAAGCCTACCTGCTGCCAGGGCTGCCCGTCACGCCGTTTCAGCAGGAGCATGAGATCAGCCCTGCCGTTCAAATCCTCTGGACACCCGGCCATTCCCCTGGTTCCGCCTGTGTGTACACCCCAATGCAGGGCGGCGTGCTGTTTTCCGGTCGGCATCTGCTGCCCGATCGCCAGGGCAATCCTGTGCCACTGCGCCTGTCCAAGACCTTCCACTGGCCGCGCCAGCTTCGCAGTGTTGCAAAATTGCGCGATCGCTTTTCACCCGACACGCTCCAGCATCTTTGTCCGGGCGCAAACCTCGGCTTCCTGCGCGACCAGCCCACCATCACCCCCGCCTACGAAAAGCTCGCTGCCCTCGATTTGGAGGCTCTCCGCACCCAGCCTCCCGGACTGTAGACCCACCTGACCCTCGCCCCCAAGTTCTGACAGGGCGTATCCCTAGCTTTGTTCTGACGAGTGGGGGAAGTTTTGAGCGGGCGATCGCCCCTTATGCTGAACTCGGCAGGCGCTACGTCGCCAGCCAGCCGGGAAACGCTCCGGCAAACTGCGCCAGGGAGATCAAGTGAATTTGTGGGTCTTGCTGGGCGGTGTCGCGCTCGGCGGCGGTGTTGTAGCCCCAGTCTGCTAGAAATAGCTGGACGGCTGCCAAATCGGGCTGGGGCTGAATCGCTTGCAGCGTCTTCAGGCGATCTTCTACAAACCAGATGGTGGGTGGTGTACCGTTTTGTGTGTGCTGTTGGAGCAGGTCGCGCAGGGTTTGCGCCTTGGGCTGGCGGATCTCTTTGCCAATCAGGCGATCGCCCGGAAAGTCCACCCCCTGCTGCGCCAAAAGCTGCCGAATAAATCGCGATTCCTTGGTGCTGATGATATACACATCCACGTCACTGCGAAGCACCTGCGCCACCCGTTCCACCACGCCCGGATAAAAGCGATGCTGGGCGAGCCAGGTGTCCAGATCGGCGGCAATCCACTCGTCGCGGCTGCCATCTAGGGCAGCGCTGAGGTCGGCCGGGTTTAGCCCTTCCCGCTCGATCTGCTGCTTGGCCAGCGTGCCCCAGGTTTCCAGGATCTCGTCCTCGGAGATGCCCTGCAAGAGCGATCGCACGATCAGCGGCATTTCCCACCCCGTTTCCACCACAGGCCGCGTGCGATAAAACGATTCCGCTAATCCCGCAGGCGGTGTTTTCTCCTCTGGCGACCAGATGCGGCAATAGCCCCGCCACGCCGTTTGAAAATATTCAACCATACCGTCGCACAGCACCCCGTCAAAGTCGAGCGCCAACAGCGTCGGCATGGCATCAGCTAGCACTGCATTGGACATAGAGCATACTGGGTAGGGCGTACTGGGTAAGGCTGACCAGATAGGGCTGACTAGATAGGGCTGACTAGATAGAGCCTACTGGGTAGGGCTTTCCGAAAACACGACGGGTTGCAGTGGCCTGCGCCTGCAAGCGGCAACCCTGTGCGAAGGTCGCAGCAAACCTGGAAGCGGCCAGATACAAACTCAAGCGTCAGTCTATCGCAGATGAAATTGGGCATTGCGTAGTCAGGCAAACTGTGTTGAGCCAAAACTCATGGCAAAGTAGGAGAACTTCGTCAATTTTGGGCTAAACGGGTGTGAGATCGAGGTCAAGTTTGATTTAAGGATCGATATTTAAGGATCAGTAAGGATCAGGATTGAGGGTCAGGCTTGAGGGTCAATCAGGGTGCTGTGTGCAAAGGCTGCGGAAGCGGGCGGTTCGGGGCGGCTGAGGGCTGTCGGCCACCGGGCGATCGCCCCAGAACAGCAAGAACGGCTCGCGATTCTTCAGAACTGCAAGCGCAGCGCAAAGCTTCAGAACCTCGCAAAACGCTGTAAAATCTGAAGTCTTCGCTTTGAATTCTGGAGTGACGCAGCCAGAGCTTGTAGATTAGAAGATTATTCGGAATTATCGAAACGTGATCGAATAATTGCCGGAGGTTTGGCAAACAAACCCCTCTCTGCGCTATGGTTTCTGGGCTTGACTATCTTCGGGCACTGCGAGACTGCTGCCAAGACGAGGCTGCCTTTGATCGGTTAAAGGTGCTGCTCAACTTGGCAGATGACGCTGCACAGTCATTTGCTGCACAGCCATCTGTAGACGCTCATTCTGCGGAACAGCGCTATCGCGCCATGCTGGGTGCCATTCCCGATCTTATATTTCGGCTCGATCGCCAGGGACATTACCTGGATTTTGAGGGCAAACAGGTGGTGACGCTGCCCCGCGAGGCAGTTATTGGTAAGCACGTCACCGAAATTCTGCCACCGGATGTGGCGGAGGTTTGTCTGGCGGCGATTCAGCGGACGCTGGAAACTGGGCAACTCCAGACCTGCGCTTACCAGCTTTGGGTGGATGGAGCATTACGAGACTATGAGGCGCGGCTAGTGGTAAGTGGAAAAGACGAGGTGCTGTCGGTGGTGCAAGATGTGACCGATCGCCAGCGGGTAGAGTCGGATTTGCAGGCGAGTGAAGAGCGGCTCCGCTGCTTTTTTGAAGCGACATTTGAGGCGGTGATCATTCACAACTTTCAGCAGATTTTGGACGTGAACCCGGCGGCGGTGGAACTGCTGGGGTACTCGGCAGAAGAACTAATTGGGATGCCCGTAATTGATCTGATCGCGCCAGAGTCGCGGGAGATGGTGCGCGAAAAGTGGCGATCGCTCACCCGTCCCGAAGATTCCTACAGCTACGAAGCCACGGGCATCCGCAAAGATGGCAGCCGCTTCTTTGGCGTGGTGTTTGCTAAGGGCATTGAGTATCAGGGTCAGCGAGTGCGAGTTGCCAGTATCCGCAACATCACCGCCCGCAAGCAGGCCGAGCTGCGCTATCAGGCAATGCTGAATGCCATTCCAGATCTAATGTTTCGGATTAATCTAGACGGCATTTACCTAGACAGCAAGGCAGAGCGTGATAGCGACCTGCTGGTGCCTGCCAAAGATTTGGTGGGCCGATCCATTTACGACGTGCTGCCCCATGATGTGGCAGAACAGCGGATGGAGTTTGTGCGGCGGGCGATCGCCACGGGCGAAATCCAGGTCTTTGAATACCAACTGCGGCTCAAGCATCCGTCGAAATATGCGGCCGCCCAAAAGGACTGCGACCCCTATCTACGCGACTATGAAGCGCGGGTCGTGGTCAGCGGCGAAGACGAAGCGCTGGTCATCGTGCGCGACATCAGCGAACGCAAACGCGCTGAAGCCGCCCTCCGCCTGTCGGAAGAAAAATTCTCCAAGGCCTGGCGCTCTAGCCCCAACCCCATGAGCATTGCCACGCTGCTGGGTGGGCACATGATCGACTGCAACGACGGCTTTTTGGAGGTGATGGGCTATCGCCGCGATGAAGTGATCGGGCGACAGGTGCATGACTTGAAACTGTGGGCCCGACCGGGCGATCGCAACAAAGTCGTGGCGATGCTCCAGCGCGATGGCTCGGTGCATAACATCGAACACTACTTCTGCACCCGCAGCGGCGAAGTCCGGGAAGGGCTGTTTTCCGCTGAAATTATTGAAATCAACGGCGAACAATGCCTGATCGACACCATCGTAGACATTACTGAACTGAAGCAGGCCCAGGCGCAACTGCTGGCCACCACCGAGCGCGATCGCCTGCTGGGAGAAATCGCCCTCCGCATTCGCCAGTCGCTCGACCTGGAGCAAATCTTGAACACCACCGTAGAAGAAGTGCGGCGCGTGCTAAAAGCTGATCGCGTCACCATCGGGCTGGATCTGGACGATCGGCGCGGGCAGATCGTTGCAGAATCGGTCGATTCCTGCTGGCGCTCCATGAAGGGGCTAATCATCGAAGACATGGAGTATCTGGAGGAAACGCGGCAGGGCTTCACCAAGCACGAGGTCGAAGTGGTGAACGATGTGGCCGCCAGTCATCATCCCCGTGCAACTAGGGCGCTGACCGAGTTTCAGGTGCAGGCTTGGCTGGCCGTGCCGATTACGCTTGAGAACGATCTGTTTGGGCTGCTAGTGGTGGATCAGTGCGACGGCCCGCGCCAGTGGCGCACCGAAGAAATCGAATTTTTATCGCAACTGGGCACCCAGGTCAGCATTGCCGTTCAGCAGTCCAGGCTCTACGAGCAGGTGCGCGAACTCAACACCGGCTTGGAGCAAAAGGTGCGCGAGCGGACGCTGGAGTTGCAGCAGAAAAACGAAGAACTGCTGGAGCTAAACGCGCTCAAGGATGAGTTTTTGAACGCCTTTTCTCATGACCTGCGAACGCCAGTGATGGGCATTTCGCTGGTGATCAACAACCTGCTAAACCAGCCAGGAGACACAATTCCCCTCAGCCGCGCCATGCTGGAGCGAATGCTGCAAAGCAACGACTATCAGCTTCAGTTGATTAAGTCGCTGCTGGAGGCACACTCGGCCGAAACGCGGGGCGTGTCGCTGAATTATGAACTGGTGCAACTGAGCCTGCTTATTCAGGTCATCGTGGAAGATTTGGAGCCGCTGGTGGCCAAAAACCACGCCACCCTGCGAAACGACGTACCACCGGACTTACCGCTGGTCAACGCCGACTCGATGCAGATTCGGCGCGTGTTTGAAAACCTGATTACCAACGCGCTGAACCATAATCCTCCCGGAATTTGCATCACCATCAACGCCACGGTCGAGGGCGACCTGATTCGCTTTACGATTCAGGACGACGGCGTGGGCATGGCTCCCGAAACGTGCGATCGCCTCTTTACTCGCTACAGCCGGGGGCCAAACTCGCGTCACTCCACGGGTGTCGGGCTGGGGCTATACCTGGCGCGGCAAATCATCACCGCCCACGGCGGACAGATCGGCGTAACCAGCACCCCCGGCAGCGGCGCAACCTTTTGGCTGACGCTGCCGCTAGCCATTCCCCCCGGCGCGAACCCAATCCCCGAAGATGAATTAGATGAATTAGATGAGTTAGCGTGACCTACGCTCGCTCGGTCATGCGCGTGGTGCGGAAAGTGACATTCACGCCTTCATTGGATTGCTCCAGCACCAGCAGTGGCGTGGGTTTTGCTTTTTGATCCCAGTGAATCGAGGCAATGCGCCCTTGAATCGTTGGCTGCCAGTTGTCATCGGCCTGCTGGCTCATATAGGTTTGCAGACATTCGATAATCTGGTTAATCGTGACCGAGGTGGGCTGGGTGGGCAGCTTCGCCAGCTTAATCTGGATGCGGAACAGCACGCCTTTTTTGCCACCGGGAATGTCCGTCAAATCGTATTGAACATCGAAGATTTCATCCACTTGGCGCGGGGTGCTAGCAATGCCCAACGTCCCTTGCTCCGCTTGGGGCGGGCGCAGGGCAACGGTAATTTTTTCCTTGATCTTGATCTTGATCTGGTTGACGATAGCGAAATGGAATTGTTCTTCTTCCATTCGCAGCCGCAGATAGTCCAGGTTGAACTCGCGGGAATGCACCAGGTCGGGGTTTTTCTCCATCTTGCTGATGGTGTTGAGCGCCAGCTTCAGCTTTTTCTGAAGCTCTCGATTTTTGTATTCCTCGAAGCGCTTTTCTTTGCTGATCTTGTCGTAGGTAAACTTGCTGTAAGCCCCTAGCCCCAGCAAGAGCAGCAGCAGCCCACCGGACGTATACATCCAGAACTGTCCGGGCTGAGACGGCTGTGCGCTAGCTTGGGCAAGCGTCGGCTGAATGACGATAGACTGGGCTGAAACGTGGGCTGACATGGCAGGGCTAAATACAGGGCGTAAGGGATATGTATCGTGTCCTATTGGTTAGAGTACCCCCTGATTCTGGCGATCGCGCTATCAAGCATCTCTCTTCAAGCGTCTACATCTTCAAGCTTCAGATATCAAGTTTCAGATATCAAGCTTCAGATATATTGAAAGCTTCTACTAGGCTTAGAGTGCCCAGCTTTGGCTCAGAACCTTACAGCGGGCGATCGCCAGATAAAGTCCATTGAATCAGTTGATTGAATCAATTGAACTTACGGATTAATCTCAGTATGGATTAAAGGGAACCCGGTTCGCAATGCCACATCCCCACTCCCCTGCGCCAACCGCCATTTCGTCTCCGCCTCAGCCCTTTTCGTTGCAATACACCCATGCCCACGGACAGATCTATCAGGGCAATTCGGTGGTCTGGCTGACCTCGCTGGCGGCGGAAAGCGTAGATTTGGTGTTTGCCGACCCGCCCTACAACGTCAAAAAGGCAGATTGGGACAACTTTGCCAGCCAGGAAGACTACATCGCCTGGTCGCTGGAGTGGATCGCGCAGGCGGCGCGGGTGCTAAAGCCCACCGGCTCGCTCTACATCTGCGGCTTTTCGGAAATTTTGGCGGATTTGAAACACCCCGCCTCGCGCTATTTTGCGGGCTGTCGCTGGCTGGTGTGGCATTACAAAAACAAAGCAAACCTGGGACGAGACTGGGGGCGATCGCACGAAAGCATCATTCACTTTCGCAAGAGCAGCCGCTTTCGGCTCAACCTAGACGACGTTCGCATTCCCTACGGCGCACACACGCTCAAATACCCCGCCCATCCCCAGGCCGACAGCAGCGCCTACGGCCGCAAGGTCGATCAGACGGGCAAATCCCGCGCTTGGTTGCCCCACCCCAGCGGCGCAAAGCCCAAAGACGTGATCGAACTGCCTACTACCTGCAATGGCATGGGCGAAACCACCCCCCACCCCACCCAAAAGCCAGAGGAACTGTTGCGGAAGCTGGTGCTGGCGGCATCGAGTCCGGGTGATATCGTCCTCGACCCGTTTTCGGGATCGGGCACAACGCTGGTGGCCGCAGAGCAGCTTGACCGCCGCTGGCTCGGCTGCGACCTGAATCCAGAATACAACCAGTGGGCGATTCGCCGCCTCGAAGCGGTGGACTGCCGATCGCCCCAAGCCTGGATCGAGCGCGATCGCAAAACCGCCGAACGCCGCGCCTCCATCCGCTAGCCCCCGACCTGATACGACCTTACACAACCTGATGCACTGTTCACATCGGGATCGGTCAACTCCCGATAAACCAACAGCGCACCGCATGGCGATCGCCGCCAACCCGCTTCACATTCCGTAGCAAAATTTTGCTTGCGCTGAGCGATCCTCTCTACTACAATCGTCCATCAAGCTGTGATTTTTCCAAGGCGCAGCTTATCTTCACTCCCCGAAAACTTGGCCGGTTCGTCGATTACGGCATTGGTAGATGTTGGCAGCACCTACCAACGCCTGACCCCAGGACAGTCCGAGCTGTCTCAGGGCTTTGCCTATTGTATGGCCGCCTTGAAACCTGCTTTGCGTCGTTTGGGCGGCCATCTTTTCGGGGTTTCCCTACCTCGTTTCCAGGAGGAAACCCCAAATGCTGACAATTCAATACACTTGGTCGTCCCCACTTTCGGAGGCGACCCAGTTTTCGCTGCCCCCGCTCACCTGCGAACTGCCCCACCGTCGCCGCCTGCGCCACTGCATCATCGGCCTCCCCGAAGACACACAGATGGCGATTGACCGACTCCACCTGCTGCGCTACGCCGAACGCTTCGAGTGGACGAACGCCCTCGACTTCCCGCCCCACGGCATCGTCCTCGACGGTCGCCCCGGCGAAGTGCTGCGCTACCTGCACCGCGACATCCGCAGCAATTCTGGTGCAAACGAGTAAGAACAGATAAGGAGGATTTTGGGTTTTAGATTTTGGGTTTTGGATTTTAGCAGGGCATCCCCTCACTCCAAAATCCAAAATCCCCACTCCAAAATCCCCCATTCCCACCCAGCCTCGTTATCTAAAGACTTCGTGAACCCATCTGCCTAACTCCCCAAAACAGGGGTATTATGCAGACAACCGTCAGCCTAATTACCCGATTTGGGATCTTAGACAGACAATCGTCAGCCTATTTCCCCGATTTGGGATCTTAGACAGACGGCTGTCAGCCTAATTCCCCTCCTGGGGGTAGATAGGCAGACGAGATCAGTCTAATTAATAGTTAGACCGCTGAGTTATCAGTGGGGACTTTTTTGAATCAGTAAGTCGCCAGGAGAATTTTTAGTATGGAAACACCAGTCGGCATTCTAAGACGTGTAATCTGGGAAAAGGGCTTTGAAGAAGAGCTATGTATTGGTAGTGGCAGATTCAAGAAATGTGTAAAGGCGGGTGGTGCTGTACGAATCGTGCAGAAAGATTCAGGTTACTTTGTAGAGTTAGAGCTACTAGGTGCCGTCATTGAATACAGTTTGATTAACACTTGCTATCCAGCCTACACCATTGGAATTGCTAGCCTTGAAGTGTGTATCACTGATATTGACTTGAGTGGTTCAACCCTTAAAGGTTTGGGTGTTTCAATCAAGTTTTGTATAGGTAAATGGGGAATATCTAAATGTTGGGATATTTACAACGGTAAGATTAGATTTTTCTTGGTTAATCTATCTGAGATTAACGGAGATTTGTTTGAGCCAGGAGCCTTGGGAGAGAACATTCTGATCGGGGTAGAAGAGTAGTAAATCAATTACCACCTGCCCTAGCAAGTGGTAATTAACTGTGTTCCTATTGAAAACCGTGCGGTCTAACAATATGCCCTGAGCAGGACGAGCAGGGACGTGAGCTAAAATAGAAAAAGCTGGTGCCCATTTTATTTTCCTGCATGAGTGAAACCGTTTACATCGAAACCAGTATCTTGGGCTATCTGACTGCTCGACCCAGCAGAGATCTGGTTGTGGCTGCCAATATTGAGGTTACGAGGGAATGGTGGGAAACGCGCCGCAGTGCTTTTCAACTCTACTCCTCCCAAGCAGTTGTCAAAGAAACATCACAGGGAGATACCGAAATCGCATCTCGACGGCTCGAAATCATTCGCAACCTCGCGTTACTCGATTTGAACCAATCTGTACTTGATTTAGCAGAGCAATTTTTGGAACGCAGCAGCCTTCCCACAAAAGCTGATGTTGATGCTGTCCACATTGCAGCCGCAACTGTTCACGGCATGGATTACCTACTCACATGGAACTGTAAGCACATTGCCAACGCTCAAATTCAAAGAAAACTGGCAGAGATTAGTCTTGATTTGGGATATGAGTTACCGATTCTTTGTACACCCTATGAACTTCTCGGAGATTGATTATGTATCAAGATGCGATTGTAGAAGAAATTCACAGAATTCGTGAAGAGTATTCTCGGTCATTCAATCATGACTTAAAAGCCATCTTTGCTGATTTACAAAAACAGCAAACCGAAAGCGGTAGAGAGGTTGTCAACTTGTCACGAAAGCGCGGTCTAACAACACGTTGGAGCGGACGGGCGAGAGATATTGGTGAGGATGCAAAGGATATTAGCCGCCGCTCAACTTAGCCGTTAGACCGCTTTAAGCCCCGGTTAGGAAGGTTCAGTAGCATTATTCGTTGGTTTCAGCACAAGTTAGCGCAAGGTTATCCATAGAGCTTCTAAGTTCCAAAAGGTGCAGGCAGATGTACGAACCGTTTTATGCGTTTATCCTGAAGGTTTTCCCTGAATTTAAGATTGATCCCGCCCTCTTCGATCCTTTTTTAGAATGTGTTGAGGTAAAGAAAGGGAATTTCTTATTTCAAGAAGGAGATGTCTGCAAATCTATTGGCTTTACTTTGAAAGGTTGTGTGAGGGTTTTTCTCGTTAAAGACGATCGAGAGCGCACTCTATCCTTTCACACTGAAAATCAAAGCTTTGGCGACTTCAGAAGCTTCTTAAATCAAGAGCCTTCCCAATTTTCTTGTGAAGCAATTGAACGTTCAAAGATTCTTCTGCTTGATCACCGCGCTATGCAATTCATTGAAGGGCTTCCAGACGGACAGAAATTTTTGAGGCTTCACGCTGAAGGACTTGCGTCCAGGATGCGGGATAAATTAACTTCTCTTTACATGGATACTCCTGAAGAGCGTTACTGCAAGCTCTTTGAAGGTGAGCCTGAAATCATCGAGCGCGTTTCTAATTACCATCTCGCTTCATATCTTGGTATCCAGCCAGAATCTCTGAGCCGCTTGAAGCGACGAATTTACCAGAGACGAGTTTCTTAACCCAAGTCAATGCTTTTCCAAGTTACCTCTAGATAGATTTACAACAGAACACCAATTGTAAATCACTTGCAGAGGTACAACACATGAAAGGTTGCATGAGATTCTCTTCTAAATTTTTTCCTAGTTTGCTTCTCCTACTTTCTAGCCTCACAGTTTCACTTTTTCTCGTCAAACAACCGGGTGAAGCACAAGGGATTAACGGAGCATTTATCAATAACTTTCTATCTGGCAAATGTATTGATGTAGCTGGTGCTCCTGGGCGTAGTAATGGTGCGCCTTTACAGCTCTGGGACTGTGAGTTAACAGGGATTAATCCTGACAACAATTCAACAACTGATCAAAGATGGGTATTCATCAATGGTGGATACATTAGAAATACATTGTCCGGCAAATGTATTGATGTAGCTGGTGCTCCTGGGCGTAACAATGGTGCGCCTTTACAGCTTTGGGATTGTGAATTGTCTGGTCGTAATCGTGATAATGGCTCAATTACAGACCAACGTTGGACAATTACAAGTAATGGTTTCATCAGAAATACATTGTCTGGCAAGTGCATTGATGTAGCTGGTGCTCCAGGTCAAAGTAATGGAGCAAGGTTGCAACTATGGGACTGTGAGTTATCTGGTCGTAATCGTGATAATGGTTCAAATACAGATCAGCAATGGAGTTTTACAAATTAAGTCTACAAGTTTGGAAGCCATGCAATTCCAATCTACTGAGGAAACTAAAATGAGAACTTTTACGCGCTTACTTGATTTACTTGGAACACTTGCATTGAGTTCAACAGTGATTCTTATCTCGACACTTACATTATCTGAACCTGCTCATGCTTGGTTTCAGATGTGCAATAGATCTTCTGCAACAGTGAGGTCTGCTTTTGCCTATTTTGATGATTCAGACAATCGTTCTCAACGAGCTGGAAATCGACATTGGGTATCTGAGGGATGGTGGACTTTAGAACCAGGAAGATGCGTTCAAGCTTATCCTCATGAATTGTGGAGGCGTAATCGTTATTATTACATTTACGCTGAGGAAGTTAGAGGTAATAGGGTCTGGGGTGGTGAGAACTATTTTTGGGTTCATAGATCACAACCTTTTACGATCAGACGTGCTGACGGAAATAATGATGGCATTACACCACCATACAATCCGTCAGATCCAGTACATCTAGCGTATTCAGTACTCAACGTAGAGAACGGTACCAGAGAATTGATAATGCCTAGCAATGGGCGACAAGTTCCTTTTAGGCAAGTTGATATTGGTGGAGGGCGAGTCCAAAACTTTACTTATAATTTTCAGAATTAGACTTTTTAGGACTTCTCTAGCTTCTTTCTGGAACTGTTTTCTAGTGCGGTCGCCGATTTGTAGGGTGCGTTCCTTTATGCAACTCTTTCTACTCCACTGATAGATTTCTAGGACTGATAGATTTCTAGGAACGCACCATGCTCATACTTGAAGCAAGCAATCGCAGTCTAACAACGCCCATGCATGCCGACCGCCGAGAAGCTATCTGCTAAAATTCAAGGCTATCTGCGGCGGGTGATGGGCACCGTTATGCAGCTTAGTCCTGGGTTAAGGCGTGACCAGGAGGTTACCTATTGATGCTTAAGGTTGAATCCGTGAGCGCAGGCTTATCGGTGAGATAATATTGGTGAGATAATATTAAGGTATGAATGCAGAAACCAAGAAATACGAAGCTGACTGCCTGACACAAGTGTGTAAAAGGCTTGAAATCTCGTGAAGGTGAGTGGGGAGAGGGTGAGCTGACATGAGACTGCGTCAATACAGCCATCCTCGTGACCTACGGCACCTCAAAGCTCTATCCTGGATGGTGACAGCCTTGGTGTGCAGTGGTCGGTTGAGCCTGCCGGAGTGGGAAGCCTATGTGCCCAGTCGCGCCCGTCAAGCGCAAAGCACCGAGAGACGGTGGCAGCGCTTTATGGGCAATCGTCGGGTGCGAATCAAAAGCCTGTATGTGCCTTTGTTACTGGCGGCCATCCATCGGTGGAAAGGGCGACGGCTCTATCTGGCGCTCGATACCACGGTGCTGTGGAATCGCTATTGCATGATTCACTTGTCCGTGAGCTGTTGTGGACGAGCCGTACCCCTGCTATAGCGGGTTTTGGAACACCCCAGTGCCACCGTCAGGACTGAGCGATATCTCCCGATGTTGCGCTTAGCCCATCGGCTGTTGCAGTCCCACCCCGATGTGATGGTTTTAGCCAACCGAGGGTTTGCTAAACCTACCCAGGGCATGGCTATTCAACTCGACGGTCTGCGTACTCAGGTTGACCCTCATTGGAGTCGGGGCATTAGCTATCTCAAAATCGGTCTCCGCTGGCTCAAGGGAGGGGTCAACAAAGGGCGGCCACTGCTCACACCGATTGCCCTCTTTACTGTTGACCCTGAACCCTGTTTTGCCTCTAAACAAGCTGAAGCCCAGTATTATGACCGTATCTGGTTCTCTAGAATTCAATCCATGCGCTGTCAGTTACCCCATTGGGAGGCTGCCTAAAGATGTGTCAGGCAGACATCCAGCTATTCAGGCAAACTTATGAAGTAAAAGTATGTAAGTGGTATAGTGTCAAGTCTATTGACATTACTCCGTCATTTCTGTTGCTTGATAGCTATCCACTGGCTTCCAGCCCCAAGCGGGCACGTAGTAACTTGCAACGATCGCCAGCATGAGCCACCAGAGCGTGCTGACCTGGGGACGATACCATACTGTATCTACGAGTCCGTGGAAGAGCATTCCGACCACGGTGGCGATCGCCCCCATTAGCCAGAATCCATCCGGGTTTGCGGCGGCGCGGAGGCGCTGGAGTTGCGTCCAGGCTTGGTGAAACGTGACCAACAGGAGCCAGAGAAACACGGTTAACCCAATGACTCCCGTTTCCACCAAAATTTCTAGCAGGATGGAATAGGCGCTGAGCGCGGAAAAGCCCGCCCGCTGATAGCGTGGATAGACCTGGTTAAAGGCATCGTTGCCAGGGCCAATGCCCAAAATGGGGCGATCGCGGATCATGTCTTGCACCGCAGCCCACACGTTAAGCCGGAAATTGTTGCTGCTGTCTTGCCGCCCCATGAACATACTCAGGACGCGATCGCGCAGCGGGGCAACCGCCGCCACAGCCAGCACGACGAACGCCGCCGACACTCCCAACACCAACGGGATAGCCCAGCGTCGCCAAAACTGCGGCAAATAGCGGCTAAACCAGTGCGCCAGCAGCAGCACCAGCGCAAACCCTGCCATCACAAAGCCAATCCAGCCGCCCCGGCTAAAGGTCAGCACTAGGCAGGCAGCATTCAGTCCCGTCATCAGCAGCGCCAGCGCCTTGGGGAGCCAGCGCCGCCACGCAAACACCGCCGCCGCGCTCAGCATCACCGCTGGCAAAATGTAGGCCGCCAGCAGGTTGGGGTTGCCCAGGTAGCTATAGACGCGGGTCGTTTTTGCCAGGGTGGACCCCGCATCCACCCAGGTAGCCAGGGCAGGAGCGCCAAAGAACCACTGTCGGATACCCTCGACACTCACTGCCAGCGCCGTGAGCAAATACACTGCGATGACCCCAGCCCGAATGCGGGGCGATCGCAGCACTCGCGCCAGCAGCGCAAACAGCAGCATATA
Source organism: Thermoleptolyngbya oregonensis NK1-22 (assembly GCF_032705245.1). Taxonomy (GTDB): domain Bacteria; phylum Cyanobacteriota; class Cyanobacteriia; order Elainellales; family Elainellaceae; genus Thermoleptolyngbya; species Thermoleptolyngbya sichuanensis. The sequence goes on along the minus strand of NZ_CP053540.1, from coordinate 1,864,977 downwards.
CAGCGTCAGCTTGATCAGCCCTGAAATGGCTGCTGTCCGCACAGGCGAAAGCGCCGTCGCCGCCACCGATACCAGCCAATACAGCAGCACCAGCAGATGAATCGGCGTTAAACCCAGTCCTTCATCATCCGACAGCGTGAGCAGCAGCCAGTAGCCGCCGCAGGCAATCAGCAGTACGCCAATCAGCGCCGTAGACACAAACGGAGCCAGCCCAAACACAATCGCCGCCAGCACTGCCCCGATTGGGTCTGCCCACTGCATGAGCCAACTTCCTCTGCGCCAGCCCCGCAGCGCCCCGACCCAACTGTGCAGCAGGCTAGAGCGAATCCAAGTCGGCAGGGGCGTGGTCGTCAGCGTGAGTTGGTTCCAAACGTTCATGGGAAGTAGGGGCGGAGTTATTTAAGGAACGGACGATTCTGCAAACTCTACAGCATTTCTTGCAGGGTGAGATCGCGCTGTCCTGCAAAGACGAAAGTTTCCTAGCTTTCTGCGTACCTCAACAGTTTCAAAAGCTTCAAAAGCTTCAAAAATGCTGCACCAGGTCTATGGTGCCACCTGCGGAAAAGTTTTGATCGCAAGAAATTTTTCTCCTTTGGGCGAACCAAAACGAGCGCACAAGCGGAATCCTGCACGCTCGACAAGTCGTAAGGTTCGTAAGATACTGAGCCGCTAGTTCATTGCAGAACGAGACAAGCTGCGACGAGTCTAGTTAATGCTAGGGCCGACCCTGCTAAGGCCGACCCTCGGGCTGGCGCAAAAAGCCGTCCTAGTGCTGCGTCAACGTTATAAATTAGGGTTTGTAGTGAGCGCTCTAGCGCTAAAGCGCCGACTACGAGCTGAGGATCAACCCTAAAATCAGGCTTTGACAAAGCACTAGTCGTCTAGATCCAGCACGTCGTCGTCATCATCATCCAGGTCGTAGCTGTTGTCTTCGCCCGCCATCAGCTCGTTAATTTCTTCTTCGTCGTCTGAGAAGTCGAAGTCGCCGCTTTCGCGAGCCAGCAGCCGCCCTGTTCCTTCCAGCCAGTCCAAAATAGACGCATCGCGCTGGAGGGGAATCACTTCGGCCGGTTGATTGCGGGGAATTTCACGCAGAGCAGGGTTACGCATTGTCTTTTCAAATCTCTATATACTCTTTAGTGTAATCCGTCACGGATGAGACGGATGGAACTTGGCTAAAACGATGAGTTTTGGATAGCTTAGGCGATCGCCCTCGTCCCTTTCCCCATCAGCCTTTCAGCATCAAAGCGTTTACTTAGCAGGCGCACCCATGACCCTTGGCAAAGCGGAACTTTTGCAGGCGATCGCCGGAAAAAATCGGGGCTTGTTGGCCTCCGAAGCCGACAACCTGGCGATCCTGGCGGCAGTGGCTCGACTGGAAGAATTTAACCCCACGCCGCGACCGCTCGAAGCCGCAGACAAGCTAGACGGCAACTGGCGCTTGCTTTACACTACCAGCACTGAACTGTTGGGCATTGGGCGCTTCCCCGTCCTAACGCTGGGGCAAATTTATCAGTGCATCCGCGTCAAGACGCAGCAGGTGTTTAACATTGCCGAAGTCACCAGTCTGCCGCTGCTGGAGGGCTTGGTCAGCGTTGCGGCTCGGTTTGAGCCTGTGAGCGATCGCCGCGTGGATGTGGGCTTTGAGCGGGGCATCTTTGGGCTACAGCGGCTAATCGGCTATCGCAACCCCAGCCAGTTCATTCAGGACATCCAGAGCGGCAAACGCTTCGCCGCCGCCGATTTTCGGATAGACCCCGGCAATCGCAAAGGCTGGTTGGACATTACCTACCTAGACGACGACCTGCGGATTGGGCGGGGCAACGAGGGCAGCGTGTTTGTGCTGACCCGAGTTTAGAGGTTTGTCCGGTTAGCGGGTCGCCAGGGGTTGGAGGGAGGCACTATGGGGCGATCGCCCGTCATGCGGATTTCTCAGGGACAGCTTAACCTGCTGGATCTGTGTCCACGCCAGTTTCAGCACGTCTATCTCGATCAGCTTGCTGCGCCGCCCAACCCCGACCAGCAGGAAAACCTCGACTGGGGCAGCCAGTTTCACCTGCTGATGCAGCAGCGAGAGTTGGGGCTGCCCATCGCCGCGCTGACTCCGGCCGATCCGGCCTTGCAGCGGTGCGTATGGGAATTTGTGGAAGCTGCGCCAGACGTGTTTGTGCCCAATCCCGACCAGCAGCGCCAGAGCGAACACCGCCGCAGCCTGCTGTTTCAGGGCTATCTGCTGACAGTGGTGTATGACCTGCTGGTGCAGCAGCCGGCCAAGGCTGAAATCCTGGACTGGAAGACCTACGGCAAACCCAAGCAGCCGCAATGGCTGGCGCAACACTGGCAAACGCGGCTCTATCCCTTTGTGCTGGCGGAAACGAGCGACTATGGGCCAGAGCAAATCACGATGACCTACTGGTTTGTGCGGGCAACGCCACCGGGCGCATCGACCCCGCAGCCGCAGCGGTTGGCGTTTCCCTACAGCCGGGCGGCCCATGAGCAAACTCGTCAAGACCTGAGCGAACGACTGCAACGCCTGACCCACTGGCTAGAGCGCTACGACCAAGGCGAGCCATTCCCCCGCCAGCAGGATTTGCGAAACGACTGCGCCCTCTGTGGGCCGGGCATCCGCTGTTGGGGCGATTCTCAGCCCACCGCCAGCCCGCCATCACGCCTGCCAGACCTGAGCGCGATCGCCGAAATCCCCCTGGATTCGTGAGTAGACTTGCCACGCTGCGGATCGTTCGTCAAGGTTCGGATACAAAAGTTTGTAAATCTTGGGCAATGTTGTTACAGTGCAGGTATAGAAGGAGCTAGGGGTTGGGGATTGAGAGTTTGGGAGGAATCCGCCTGACAGCGGATTTCTTACCTGAGCGCGACTCATCTTTACGGCTGCCTTTCTGTTCCTCCCACCTCACACACCTGCACTGAGCCATGCGACTTTTTGGACTAATTCCCACACCGCCGCCGCTCCGCCCGAAGTCCAACGTGTATGACCTAAAGGCCCGACTGGACTGGGGCGAACCCGCGCTGACAATTATCGACGTGCGCGATCGCCCAGAGTTCAACGCTGCCCATATTGAGGGCGCAGTCTCCATTCCCGCTGGGGAATTGGTGGACACGGCGCTGATTTATCTGGAGTTGGAGCGCGATCTCTACGTCTATGGCTATACGGACGAGGAAACGGCGATCGCCGCTGCCCAACTCCGCGCCGCCGGGTTCCTCAACGTGTCGGAACTGCGCGGCGGGATGCCCGCATGGAAGGCAGTTGGTTTTCCGGTAGAAACCGCTAGGGCGATCGCAGCGTAGCAAAATCTGTCATTACCCCGTAGATTCCCCAAATCGCCATTGCCCGCAGGTAGTGGCTGGCGCGAAACGTGCCCACTGCCGTAACCGCCTCTGGCGTGCGAAACTGCAAGCCGTTGTCGTAGATCTGACACACCACGGCTTCCGCCAGCCGCAGGGCTTCATCTGGCAACCCCATCTGCCACAAAAACGCCGCCAGCCCAAAGTTGATGCCCGTCCACACCTCCAGCGGGTGCGTATCCTTCGGGTTCACGGGCGATCCATCCGGCCGCAGCCCGTTGGCCGCGCCAAACTGGCCACCGTGGAACTGGAGGAAACACGCTTCATACACCGTCTTCAGCGCCGACCGGGCACAGTCCTCTGGCACCACATCCGGCAGCCCCAGCAGCCGCGCATAAAACTGCCCACACAACTGATCCGCCATTACCACGTCCGAACCGCTGCCACTGTCGAGCCGATAGTATTGCCCGTTCCACAGCGTCGGGTGGAAGATGGCGCGGGATTGGCTGAGCCATTCTTGCCATTGGGTTTCGGGGGAATCTGTGGGAGGGGGAACGTTTGGGTTGGAGTGCTGACCTCTACACTTTGCGAGGGCGATCGCCCCTTCCAGCGCCGCAATCCACAGCCCGCCGCAGTAGGCACTGATACCCTGCAAGCGCCAATCGTCGAAGGTCTGGTCGGGTGCGCCGGAGTTTTCGGGAATGCCGTCGTGGTCTAGGTCGAAGGTTTTTAGGTAGTCCAGGGTGGCCACGACAGCGGGCCAGCAGTCTTCAAGAAACTGCGTATCGGTGCTGCCCGTCAGCACAAAATCTCGATAAACCTGGAGGACAAAATCGGCTCCCAGGTCTTTCCAGAGATTGCAATCCTGATAGCTAGTGTAGTTGGTCTTTTCCCAGGGGTGTTCGTTGGGTGCGCCGAGGTCGTGGGGCGTGGCTCCGGCCAGCTTGCGGGGAACCAGCGGACTTTCCGTTCCCTGAGTGGCATAGTAGCCGATTTTGCGAAGCGTGGGGTCTGCGGCCGGAATGGCGCGGGCAAAAGCTCGCAGCACGGCCTTATCCAGTTCTGGAAACAGCATCAGCAGCGCAAAGGAGCCGTATAGCCGCACGTCCAGGCTCTCGTACCAGCGGTAGTCCAGGCATTCCACCACGGCAAACTGACCGACCGGATCGCGCTCCGTCGCTGCACTCCACAGCGTCGCCCCGTCTGTCAGGGCGTAGAGTTCGTTAAACAGGGCCATCTTGAACCAGTCGGGCAGGTCGCCCCGGTCGAGAATCGGCTGCTGCCACTGCTGAATCTGCGCTTGCCAGGTGCGATACTGCGCCAGCGCAGTGCGGGCGATCGCCCAGGCGTTTTGCCCTGTTGCGCCAAAGAAATCGGTGTAGCGTCGCAGATAAGTTACGCCCTCGGCAAACTCCGTCACTGGAAAATCCCACGCCAGCGCCATCGGCATCTCCCGCGTTTCGCCCGGAGCCAGGGTAACCCGGAGGGCGATCGCCGCCGCAATTCTTTCTCCTGCTATGGCGGGGGTTTCGTCGCACACATTAGGCAGCGAGCCATCTTTTGAAAAAGTCGCCCACAGGTCGCCGCCGTCGCCCGTCGGATTCCAGCGGGTGTGATAAAAGACTTCCGTCTGGGAGGTCTGGTCAGCAATATCACTCCGCAACAGCGCGATCGCCCACTGCCCATCCCCCTCGGCGGGCGGTGCTTCCAGCTTTCGCCCCAGCACGCAGCCTGCGGCATCTCCCTCGATGCGCCACTGGTTAAAGTTCCCCTCGCTCTCGCCAATGCGGGGCTGATATTCGTAAACCGGGCTGCCATCATCCCGCACCTTCACATCCGGCGACTTCAGCGTGTTGGTAAACCAGCCCGTCATGTTTTCCCAACTCAGCATCAGGCTCAGCGTGATCGGCGCGTCTGTTGGGTTGTGCGCCGTCCACACAAACACCGCCACCGGATAGCTCGGTTCCTGGTAGTTGCAAGCCCAGATTGGCGAAAACTGTTCGCAGACCAAATTTGCCTGAAGCCCGCCGTCGTAGGCAAACCAACTGCGCGGATACAGCGCGTGATACGTGCCAGGATTTTCGGGCAGCGGCGCGACGGCCAGAGGGCATAGCCCGCGCTCATCTGCTTCCTTTACAAGCGCATAGGCCCGGGTGCCCTCGGCCGACTGCTCGAACACGCTGAACTGGCAGGCGGGCATGGATTGAAACCAGTGTTCGCCGCCGTCGATATGCCACAGGTTAAAGTCGCCTCGGTGCGATCGCCCAATGCAACCCGCCCCAAAGCCCCCCAGCGGCATCCCGTGCCAGGGGCCGTCGTCTAGGTTGCTGGCATAGCGGACGGTGTATGGCTTGTCCCAGCCTTGCCCAATGGGGCGCGTCCAGGCAGCAGCAGGGATGTTGGGGGAACCGGGGAAATTTTTCATTTCCCGATTCTACACCTGCGGTCGGGACGATCGGGATCAGGGCGATCGGGGTCAGGGCGATCGGAGTCAGGGCGATCGCCCTTATTCTGCAAGTCCCTGCACCTTTGGGCGATCGCCCTGACTTCGCTATCCTGTAAGCAGCATCCCGCAACCTCCAGCCCTCCCATGAGCAAACGTGCCCTCATCTTTGTGAATCGCAAGGCCCGCAGCGGGAAGAAGCGCCTGGCTCAAGCGGTTGACATCTTGGATGAACTAGAGTTTGAGTTGGTGCTGGTGTCCTCCAAACGATCGGGCGAACTCGCAGATCTGATCCGCAAGCACCGAGATGAGCTGGACTTGGTGATTATCGGCGGCGGCGATGGCACCCTCAATCGAGTGGTTGATGTGTTAGTGGAGACTCAATTGCCGCTGGGAATTTTGCCCCTGGGTACGGCCAATGACCTGGCACGTACCCTCGGGCTACCGCAAAGTATCCCAGATGCCTGTCGCGCGATCGCCCAGGGCAAGCGTCGCTCTATCGATCTGGGTTGGGTCAATGGCAAGTATTTCTTCAATGTGGCCAGCCTTGGCCTCAGCGTCAAAATTACCCGTCGCCTCTCCCAGGGCATGAAGCAGCGCTGGGGCATATTGGCCTACGCCATCTCCGCTGTTCAAGCCCTCACCCAACTGCACCCCTTCCGAGCCGAGATCCGGGTGGATGGGGAGACAATCGCCGTCAAAACGCTCCAAATCGCCGTCGGCAATGGTCGCTACTACGGCGGAGGGATGGCGATCGCTGAGGATGCGGCGATCGATGATCAGCGGCTCGACCTCTACAGCCTAGAGGTGAAGCACCTGTGGCAGTTCATTCCCCTGCTCTGGAAGATGCGCCGGGGCCAGCAGGCCAGCCTTCCCTGGGTGCGCGGTCTACATGGTCAGGAAATTGAAATTTCCACCCGCGAACCCCACGCGATTAACACCGATGGCGAGATCACCACAGCAACCCCCGCCACCTTTCGTGTCATCCCCCAAGCACTTACCGTTCTGGTGGCAGATTAGGGTCTGCTTTAAGAGTGAGAGGCAGATTAACTGACAAATCCCTTCTGATTGCGATCAAGCCTTTGCAAGAGTAGTGCCCAGATTCGCAATGAATTCACCCCCAGCATCCTAATCTCCCTGCCGCAGCCCCAACGAGTATGAGTACACTGAGATCATCGCAGTCGAAGGGTAGACTGGCACGGGTCAGAGTCGCCCTGCAAAGGAGCCTTAGCCAATGGTGAATACCTTACCCGCACCGCAAAATCTGGTCACCGATGCATGGGTCAAAGCGAGTTGGGAGACGTTTCTGGGACTGGGCGATCGCCCTGAACTAGAACAAGCCCGGTTCTATTACGACACTGACTCGATGAGGATTGAGACGATGCCGATTGGGGCCGGACACGGACGAGATAATAGCCTGCTGGCCCAAACGGTCAGTCTCTACGGCACGGTCAAAAACATTCGGATTGTCGGTTTGACCAATAGCAGTTTTCGCAAACCAGGCGTGCGCGAGTGTCAGCCTGACCTGGCATATTACATCGGTGCCGCCTTCCGCATTCCACCCAAGTCTTCTCAGCCCATTGATGTCAACGAGTTTGGTGCGCCACAGTTGGTCATCGAAGTTGCCTCTACAACCCTCAGCGATGACCTTGGACGCAAGCGCCTGCTCTACGAGCGGTTGGGGGTGCAGGAATACTGGGTGGTGGATGTGGAGCAGGGTGAGGTGATCGCCTTTGCGGTGGCGGATGGGGGCAGTCGGCAAATCCGCGAGTCGGAGGTGCTGCCAGGACTGGCGATCGCCCTTGTGGAAGAAGCCCTCAAGCGCAGCCAGACGGAGGAAGACGGCGAGATTAGCCGCTGGCTGCTCCAGGTGTTTCATAGCCAACCGCAAAATGTAGGACAAGCGCGTGAAGGACAAGACTGATGGCTGACGTACAAGAGGCGCGGATGGGGTGGGGGCAACTAAACTACACCCGGAGGCAAGGTTAACCATGACGACCACACCCACGACCCCAGCCCCTCAATCGACACAAAAACTCACCGTCGCAGACTATTTGGCGCTAGGCGATGCCTTTGAAGGTCGGCGCGAGTTTGTGGATGGAGAAATTTTAGAGATGCCACCGGAAAGTAATCTCAATGCCCAGATCTCTGTGTTTTTGTTGGTGACGCTAGCCCAACTTGTGCCTGTACCCTGGCTGCGGCATAAAGACGTGGAACTGGTGGTGGCAGGTCGAGTGCGGATGCCGGATTTGGTGGTGTTGGGAGAGGACTTGGCAGCCGTGTTGCTTGCGTCGGAACGGAGCACCATTACAGAAGCAATGCCTGCGCCACTGCTGGTGGTGGAGGTCGTATCGCCGGGAAAGGCGAATGAGGATCGGGACTATCGCTACAAACGGTCGGAGTATGCCGTGCGGGGCATCCCAGAATATTGGATCGTGGACCCGATGCGGCAGACGGTGGCGGTGCTGCGGTTGGTGGATGGGCTGTATGAGTCGGTGGACTACACGAGTGACCAGCGGCTTGAGTCTGCCCTGTTGCCGGAGCTAAACCTGACGGTGGCAGAGATTCTGCGGGCAGGCAAGCCGACCTGAGACTTAAAACATTCATCTTTGGATGAACTCGATACCTCTTGACATCATTGCACCTGCACCACCAATGCGCTCGAAGGCTGGTTTTGAGCAGTTCGAGCAACTGTTGATGAGATTTAGCTAAACTCTAAAATCCAAAATTGGTATGAGTCTCAAAGACCTCTCGTTGCGAAATCAGTATCGCAGCGATCGCCACAACTTGCTGGAGGACTTCTACATTCCCTGTTTGGAGCGAGCGATCGCCTATGATCGTGCCGTCGGTTTCTTCTCCAGCACATCTCTGGCGCTGGCGGCTCAGGGGCTAGCTGTATTTGTGAAAACAGGCGGAAAAATGCGCCTGATTGCGTCCCCGCACTTGTCAGATGAAGACATTCAGGCGATTGAACAGGGCTTAAAACAGCGGCAGGACGTGGTTACGGCGGCAGTGTTGCGAGAGCTAAATCAGGAGTTTGAACAGGTCGTTCAGGATCGGCTTGCTTGCTTGGCCTGGCTGCTGAGGCATGGAGTTTTAGAAATCAAATTGGCAGTTCCTCGCAACATCCGGCGGCGAGGAATTTATCACGAGAAGCTGGGCATTTTTAGTGATGCGTCGGGCCACCAGATCGGCTTCACGGGGTCTGCCAACGAAAGCGCCAATGCCCTTAGCGACAATTTTGAGTGCATCGATGTCTTCCGTTCGTGGCGGGTTGGCGATGCGGAGCGCATTGCAGAAAAAACTGAGGATTTTCAGCGGCTATGGGACAACGAAACGCCCAACCTGGAGGTGCTGGATTTTCCAGAAGCGGCGCGGCGATCGCTCCTCCAGCGCTGCCCATCCGAAGCGCCAACGCGAGAACCAAAGGTGGCATCGTCGAGCGGCAGCTATGGGTTTGAGAGCATCCATCGCCCCCAGCAGCCAGCGGGTATTCCCACCCTGCCCTTCTGGCTGACGCTGCGCCCCTACCAGGAGCAGGCGATCGCCAACTGGTTTGCCAACAACGGTCGAGGCACCTTGAAGATGGCGACGGGCAGCGGCAAAACCATTACAGCGCTGGCGATCGCCGCAAAACTCTATCAAGCGATTCAACTGCAAGCGCTGATTATCATTTGCCCCTATCGGCATCTGGTGCAGCAGTGGGCGCGGGAATGCCGCAAGTTTGGCATCACCGACCCCCTCCTGGCGTTCGAGAGCCTGCATCAGTGGCAAGATCATCTATCCACCCAGCTTTATAACGTCAAGCTTGGTCATCAACCCTTTCTGACCGTGATCACAACCAACGCCACGCTGATCACCGACGGATTTCAGTCGCTACTGCCTTACTTCCCCAAGAAAACGCTGATCGTGGGCGATGAAGCCCATAATCTGGGAGCCAGACGGTTGGCCGCCAGTCTGCCGCGCAACATCGGGCTGCGGTTGGCGCTGTCGGCCACCCCAGAACGCTACTTCGACGAGCAGGGAACAGACGCGCTGCTGGACTATTTTGGCCCGGTGCTGGAACCAGAATTTACCCTAAAAGATGCGATCGCCCAAGGGGCCCTGGTTCACTACTTGTATTACCCGATTTTGGTCGAGCTGACGGAATCAGAAACGGAACGCTATTCGGAATTGACTACGCGGATTGGGCGAGTGATGGCAATGGGGGAAGACCCGGACGAAAACGAGGGACTGGCGGCACTGCTCAACCAGCGGGCGCGACTGGTAGGGGCGGCAGCGAATAAGTTAGAGGCGCTGCGGGCGGTCATGCGATCGCGCCTAGACACCAGCCACACGCTGATTTACTGCGGCGACGGGTCGGTCGAAGACGACACCAGCGCCGAAAGCCAGCGACAGCTAGAAGCCGTGACCCGCCTGCTGGGGCGCGACCTGGGCTATCGGGTCAACACCTACACCGCTGAAACCACGCTGGATGAACGCGAAGACCTGCGGCATCAGTTTGAAACCGGAGAACTGCAAGGGCTGGTGGCAATTCGCTGCCTGGATGAAGGGGTAGACATTCCGGTGATCGAAACGGCGGTGATCTTAGCCAGCAGCGGCAACCCCCGGCAGTTTATCCAGCGGCGGGGGCGAGTGCTGCGACCCCATCCGGGCAAACGCCGCGCTACCATTTTCGACATGATTGTGTTGCCGCCCGATTTGGGGCGGGAAACCTTAGAAGTAGAGCGAAATTTCCTCAGAAAGGAACTGACCCGCTTTGTGGAATTTGCCGACCTAGCTGACAACGCGGGCGAAGCACGGAGCCAACTGCTCGACTTGCAGCAGCGCTATGGACTGCTGGACTTGTAAGCCTCAAAATCTGCTCGATTTTGGATTGCCGACTTTGGATTGCCGATTTTAGACCCTATTTATTCATTGCAACTCACTCGAATCCCTTAAACGAACCATGACTCCAGAACAGCCGGATCAATCCTCAACCCCCTCTCCTGCTCATGCTGTAATGGAACCGATTGACTCTTCTCCGCCGGAGATCAAGCGCCTGATCAAGCGAGTGCTGAAAGCAGAGAACAACAAGCTGCATCTCAAGAATCCAATGGGTATTAACGATGATATTTTGCAGATTGTCAAAGAGGAGGTGCAATGAGGCTGCTGTCGATTCAGTTGCACAATTTCCGTCAGTTTTATGGCACGACACCAGAGCTACGGCTGTCTGCCAGTGGCGATCGCAAGGTAACGGTGATTCATGGCAACAATGGGGCAGGAAAAACCTCCCTGCTCAATGCCTTTACTTGGGCGCTGTATGAAAAGACGACGGCGGCCTTTGCCTCGCCAGATCAGTTGGTGAATAAGCGGGCGCTAGCAGAGGCGGCAGTTAATGTACCTGTTGAATGTTGGGTGGAGTTGGCCTGTGAGCATGGCGCTACCCAATATCGCATCCGTCGTTCCTGCCGTGCCTATCGGACTGAGACTGGGGAGATTTCGCAGACCAAAAGTGACCTATCGCTGAAATATGCTGGGGAAGATGGGCGCTGGCGGATTTCTGAGCAGCACCTGGATGACGTAATTGGGCGCATTTTGCCTGTGAGTTTGCATCAATACTTCTTCTTTGATGGGGAGCGGATTGAGCAAATCGTGCGCTCGAATAAGAAAGCGGAGATTGCCGAGGCCACCAAGGCACTGTTGGGCGTGGAGGTGTTGACCCGCGCCATTCGCCATTTGGGAGAGGCCCGCAAAACGCTAGAGAAAGAACTGGAACGGTTTGGCGACCCGGAGACCCAAACGCTGGTGCAGCAAAAGCAAACGCTGGAGGAAAAGCAGGAGCAAATCGCAGCGCGGCAGGGCGAGATTGAGTCAGAAATTGAGCAGTTTAAAAATCAGCGGCAGGCGGTGGCAAACGCGCTACGCGAGTCGGAGGCGGTGCGGGCAGAGCAAAAGCGGCGCGATGACCTGGAAAGCCAGAAACAGTCGGTGCGAGATGCCCTAGAGCAATGTCGAGTGCGGCTGAAATCGATCCTTTCAACGCAGGGCTACGCGGTACTGCTGCCGGGGGCGATCGCCCAGTTTCGGGCGCTAGAGCAAGGCCTGCGCCAGCGCGGCGAATTGCCTGCCGATATCAAGCAGCAGTTTGTGCAAGATCTGCTCGATCGCCAGCGCTGCATCTGTGGAACCGTGCTAGAGGCTGGCAGCGACCATTACCATCAGGTGAAAGCATATCTAGAGCGGGCGGGGCTGGCAGATGTGGAGGAGACGGTGATCCGCATGGGGGCGCAAATGGAGGCGATCGCCCGCCAGATTCCGATCTTTTGGCAAACGGTAGACGAAGAGCAGCGCAAGATTGGCGACCTGCGCCAGACCCTATCCCGCATCGAGACGGAGCTAGACACCATCCACGAGCAGCTCCGCAACAGCCCCCTCGAAGATATCCGCAACCTGGAAAAGCGCCATGAAGAAATTGACGCGAAAATTCAAGCATTGAACCGAGAGCAGGGCGAAAACGACCAGCGAGTGAAAGACCTGAGCCAGCAAATTGAGGATCTACGGCGACAGATCGAAAAACACCAGGCAACGGAAACGCGACAGGCCCAGGCGCAGCGCCGGATTGCTGCCACCGAAGAGGCGATCGCCCGTCTCAAGCAAGTGCAGACGAATGTGGATCGGGTGTTTCGCAGCGACCTGGAACGACGGGTGCAGGAGATTTTTCAGCGGATTGTGGTTGCCCCCTATGTGCCGTGCCTGACGGAGAAGTATGAGTTGCACTTAGTCGAAAGCACCACCGGCCAAGAGCGGCTAGTGCCAGCCTCGACTGGAGAAAACCAGGTCTTAAGCCTGTCGTTTATCGGCGCAATTATCGACCGGGTGCGCGACTGGAGCCGCCGTGATCAGCAAAATCAATACCTGATGCCGCCGGATGCAGGCAACTACCCAATGGTGATGGATTCCCCCTTCGGCAGCCTAGACGAAACCTATCGGCGGCAGGTGGCGCGATCGCTCCCCACGCTGGCTAATCAACTGATGGTGCTGGTGAGCAAGACCCAGTGGCGCGGCGAGGTGGCAGAGGAAATGGGGCCCCACTTGGGGCGGCAGTATGTGCTGGTCTATCACTCGCCCAAGGCAGATGTGGAGCCAGATGCGATCGCCCTCAACGGCATGTCCTACTCCCTCGTGTGCCGCAGCCCCAACGAGTATGAGTACACTGAGATCATTGAAGTTGAGGGGTAGACTGGCACGGGTCAGAGTCGCCCTGCAAAGGAGCCTTAGCCAATAGTGAATACCTTACCCGCACCGCAAAACTTGGTCACCGATGCGTGGGTCAAAGCGAGTTGGGAGACGTTTCTGGCACTGGGCGATCGCCCTGAACTAGAACAGGCCCGGTTCTATTACGACGCTGACTCGATGAGGATTGAGACGGTATCGATTGGGGCCGGACACGGACGAGATAATAGCCTGCTGGCCCAAACGGTCAGTCTCTACGGCACGGTCAAAAACATTCGGATTGTCGGTTTGACCAATAGCAGTTTTCGCAAACCAGGCGTGCGCGAGTGTCAGCCTGACCTGGCATATTACATTGGTGCCGCCTTCCGCATTCCACCCAAGTCTTCTCAGCCCATTGATGTCAACGAGTTTGGTGCGCCACAGTTGGTCATCGAAGTTGCCTCTACAACCCTCAGCGATGATTTGGGTCGCAAGCGCCTGCTCTACGAGCGGTTGGGGGTGCAGGAATACTGGGTGGTGGATGTGGAGCAGGGTGAGGTGATCGCCTTTGCGGTGGCGGATGGGGGCAGTCGGCAAATCCGCGAGTCGGAGGTGCTGCCAGGACTGGCGATCGCCCTTGTGGAAGAAGCCCTCAAGCGCAGCCAGACGGAGGAAGACGGCGAGATTAGCCGCTGGCTGCTCCAGGTGTTTCATAGCCAATCGCAGAATGCAGGACAAGCGCGTGAAGGACAAGACTGATGGCTGACGTACAAGAGGCGCGGATGGGGTGGGGGCAACTAAACTACACCCGGAGGCAAGGTTAACCATGACGACCACACCCACGACCCCAATCAGCGGCTTGAGTCCGCCCTGTTGCCGGAGCTAGACCTGACGGTGGCAGAGATTTTGCGGGCAGGCAACTCAACGTGAAGCAAGTCCGGCCAAGTATCGCCCGTTTCTTTGTGGATAATATTGTGTAAACTCCCTACCCAACCTGGGAACCCTAAAACCGACCGATGTTCTGACGACCTCACGAACCGATGGCAGACACCCGCATCAAAGTTGCAAAAGATAAGGCCGAATTCCTCAAGACACTTAGAGCAACAGAAGATACGCCAGGGCCGTTTCAGTCTTATGCAGATGCACTTGTTTTCGCGGCGGCGTTGGGGATGAAGCGGGGTGTACGGGAGCCAATTGCAGAGTATTCCAGGTCAATCGATCCCATCCGTCAGGATATCTTCTACAGTAAGGGGTACGACCAAGTCATCAATCTCCTTGCTATTACCAGTAGCAACAACCCCAAAATCCTAGCATCCACAGATCAGGCTGAGGAAGATCGCATCAGAATTTTTGAAGAATACGCCAATGCAGGGCTAGAGGTTCTCGCAGGAGCTTTGAAAGGTGCGGTGAATTATACAGAGGCCTTGCTAATTTTCCTGAGTACAGAGCGTGAAACAGAAGAACCTCAACAACCAGAAGACTTTGATTTGACTCGCTTCATAAGTTAGTCCTCTTTGCCTTGAGCAACATTTCCAAGATACTGCTGCACAAATTCTTCTGCGGCCTCCGGACTCAACCCGCGCAAAGCCCTTACAATTTCAACCACAGTCTCAGATGTTGGATCTCGTTGCTCATGAACCCAGCGGTAGACATTTGTTCGCTCTATGTTGAGAGCAGCCGCGAGACTGTACTGAGTGATGTCGTACTTTTCCAAAATTCGTTTCAAGACTCGTCCGGCTTTTCCCATACTCTGATCGTGTCAGAGGAAGGAGCCTTCATGAAAGTATGCCATTTAGTTGACGTTTACCATCGGGTATACTAAAGTGGCAAGTGTTAGCCATTTGGTATACAAGATGCAAGCAAATTTTCGATTAGGAGCCGATGAAACCCTTCTCACTCGAATCCTATTAGACATTCCTCCAAATTCTCAACCAGACAGAGAAGCAGTGAAGCTGCTGGCAATTGGTTCTCGAAAGGGAATCGCTTACGTGATTCATCTACTCCATGTCAGAAATTTTGCAGAGGCGGGTGCATGGAGTCCCTTGATGTCTGCTCCCCAGCCAGGTGATCTCATGAGTATTCTCACTATACATATCCCAGTGACATAAGCCTTCTTGAAAGGCCTCTTAGTCATCGCCAGAAACGCTAGCTGCACTGGGTAACTTTAAATCCTCACGCCAAGATTTCCTAAGCTTGGAGTTATTTGCGAGGGTGTCTAAATCAGCTTTAATTAAGTTTCGGACATTCGCATTGTCCTGAATTCTAACTGACCATTCCTCCTCCCAAAATTCCTTTGGGAGGAGCTTCACTATGTTTACAACTTGTTGCTCAACCGCAGCAGAATCAAAAATATCTATGAGATTCATCTCCCAAGCGAACTTAAGGCGATCGCCAACAAACTCATTTAAAGCATTTATATTCACTTTCTTCATGAACTTATTATCACGTCCCCAAAGATTTGGATAACTATTTCTTACACCTCTCCAAATAGCACAAAATAACTCGATCAGTGAATCCTCATCATCTTCAAGTGATGGAAATAAGGTTTGCAAGTATCTTAAGCACTGCTCTATAGCGGTTAAGGGAACAAGTTGTGATCCATCCCGGTTATAGGGCCAATTCAGAAGATTTTGGAACGGGCTAGTAGACAAATCATTTATGTCCCTCAAAACTGGTGATTTATCGCCATAGCTAACCCCTGCTTTCAGCAGACGCTCTTGCAGTTCTTCTTCATCTATTTGGGCAATAATAGCCCGCACATTATCAGTCGGCACTCTAACAGCCTTATTGTTGATGACGACGAACTGAAAGGCTTGCTCCTGAATCGGAGCATCAATTAGGCTAACGACTAGGATAGGTAAATTTTCTTCCTCAAAGTCTGAGATTCCATACAAACGATGTTGTCCATCTACTATAAGGGCAGGCTTGGACTGCTCCTCCAAGCCCGACTCAAATTGAAAAACCAATCTACCCCAATCAAGCTGACCTTCGCAATCATTAAAAAGATTGACTTCTGGAACACAGACTGAAAGAGATTGAGATAGTGAGGTAAATTGAGTGGTATCAGGATTAAAAGCTAAAAGTATATTGCCAGGTATAGTATTTACTGACTTAGATCCCAAAAAGCGAGTAATGGCTTTCCTTCTAGTAGGCCTCAGAACTCTTTGAATTCCATCACTTGATTCAGTGACGCGCCGGATACCAGCCCACTCTTTAATATCTCGTGCACGTGCATAAAACACGAAAAATGCCACTGTATCTTCATCGACGCGCTGCACTAGACGACAGCCAAAGTAGCACCTCTCAACCATTGCCATTCTCCGAAAGACTTAATGACTCGAAACAACCTTCACAAATTGCATCTATATTAAGATAGTGCCAACTATCGTTTGGATTCCTACGAACAAACCTAAGCCTACCTACTGATTCTACATCTCCCTCGCACAATGTACATCTATAGTTGCTTTTTGCGGATAAAGCCACCCTGTATAATCCTTTTAATTCATGATTAAAACCATCGTTGGTTTCATCTGTAGACAAGCAGATATGCTCATAATGAAAATCGCTACCATCGATATAACTGCCCTTTTCTGAATTACAGGATTTGCATGACAGTCTAAGATTAAAGTATTTACTAGATCCTCCAAGAGCTTTTGGCCAGTTATGCTCAACTTGAATTTCTTCTTCTTCTGAGGACAGAGACTTTCCACAGATATAACATAATAAACCATAAGCTCTTCCGATCTGTTTCTTATGCTTGACAAAAGCTTGTCTAGATTTTCGGCGTTGATTTCTTACAGATAAGCAAGCTTGGATAATACTTATTATCTTTTCAATGTCGGGATCTCTAAATCGTGTCTCGGATTTGAGATAGCTTCTCAATTCCTGCACAAAAGTTCCTTCAGGAAAATCATCAGATTCGTATCTTCGACGAAGATATTCAGCCGTGTTTATCAGTCTTCTAACCAGATAATTTATTGTGCTTTTATAAACAAGTTCAGACAAGGCTCCATCCGCCTTAAATGAGTAATCGATTTGACTAATAAAAGACAAACCAGTATCGGACTGAATTGGACATAATTTCTGCAGGAAATCACGCAATATTAATCCTGGATTGATATCTTCATTACATTCAGAACTATATCCTTCTCCCTCAATAAGAATATCCTGAACAGACTCTTTTTTTAGATTATTTTCCTCAAGCATTAGGCTTTCTTCACCAGTCTATATAGAGACAACTGAAAAGCGTTATCGCTTTACCAATACTTAAATCCGAACAATACACAATACCGTGTTCTATATAATACTTAGTACTAGTGTATTTCCTGGCGCTGGCGCTAGCGTATTTTTGCGGATTTTATTTTTCCAATAGCAATCATGTATGCTTCAAGCAGAATGCTGTATGTTGCTTTTAACATGCCAAGGTGCTGAAGCTTTATGGTTTTGCCATTTGAGTATGTATTCCCAGCGATTAGAGGTATTCAAGCGGGACGTGAGTACTATGTGTCAATGTGTCCTATTCGCCTGATCCCAAAGCTCTTTTCCTTTGATGACGAGGAGATTCCAGCGGAGTTGCGGGCACAGCGCATTCTCAACAAGGTTCGCGTACCAGAGATTGCACAGTATATTTTGGACAATACTAAAAGCTACGTTTTCTCAGCGATTACAGTTTCTATCAATGCGCGGATTAGCTTTGAACCATTCGGCTCAGAAGACATCGGGGTGCTGAAAGTACCGATGGATGCTCGATTTATCATCAATGATGGGCAACATCGCCGCGCCGCTTTTGAGATGGCGTTGAAGGAAAACCCAGAATTGGGAGATGAGACAATTGCTGTCGTGTTTTTCCTAGATATCGGGCTGAAGCGATCGCAGCAAATGTTTACTGACCTCAATCGCTATGCTGCCCGCCCTGATCCGTCTCTCAATATTCTCTATGACCATCGCGATCGCAAAGCTATTCTTTCCAAAGCAGTCATGAAGTCGGTCAAAATCTTCGAGAAGCTAACCGATACCGAGCGTAGCAGCCTGCCTCCGCGTTCCAGCAAGCTATTCACTCTGAGCGGCATCTATACAGCAACGAATATGTTACTATCCAACCACAAGGATGTTGATTTAGACATACAAACCAGTCTTGCGTCGCAATACTGGAATGCTGTGAGTTCAGAAATGCTCGATTGGCAGAATGTCCTAGAGAAAAAGGTTGCAGCAGGAGAACTAAGACGAGACTACGTGCATAGCCATGCTGTAACTCTTGTTGGATTAGGTGGGGCTGGAGCGGCGCTTATATCTGCTTATCCCGATGATTGGAGTGATCGGCTTCAGCCACTACGCAGGATTAACTGGGAACGCAGTAATCCTGTTTGGCAAGGCTTTGTAATTTCCGGTGGCAGCGTCCACAATAATCGCACTTCTAGAAGTTTTATGACTGCTTATCTGAAAAATGCTTTAGGGTTGTCTCTAACGCCAGATGAAAAAAACTTGCTGTAGAAGCTCATGAATTATGAAAATCACGGTTAAGCAAGCAAATCAAGAATCTGCTCCAAGCGCATTGGGACTTGCAGAGCAAGTAGTGCAAAGCGTTAGGCAACTTACGGCTGAGATTCAAGCGCTCTATAAGATTGACGATGTGCCCTGGATCATTGGCTACTCTGGCGGTAAAGACAGCACGACAGTTGTTCAGCTTGTTTGGGAAGCAATAGCATCCCTTCCATTTGAGGAACGCCGGAAGCCCATACACATTATTTCTACAGATACCCAAGTAGAGAATCCGATTATCTCAGCCTGGGTGCAGCAATCCCTAGAACGGATGAAAACTGTTGCAATTGAACGAGAACTCCCCTTTCAGCCTCATCCCCTCAAGCCAGAATTAGAAGATTCTTTTTGGGTTAACCTGATCGGCAAGGGATACCCAGCACCTCGTCAGAAGTTTCGTTGGTGTACTGAACGGCTGAAAATTCACCCTGCTAATCGCTTCGTGCGAGACATTGTACGAGAAAACGGAGAAACTATTTTAGTATTGGGAACGCGCAAAGCGGAGAGTCAGAAACGCGCAGTCACTATGGAGAAACATGCTGAGAAGCGATTGCGCGATCGTCTCAGTCCAAATGCGAGCTTACCGAACTCTTTGATTTATAGCCCCATCGAAGACTGGGATAATGATGAGGTGTGGCTATATTTACACCAATGGCAGAATCCTTGGGGACATAGTAACAAAGAGCTATTTCAAATTTATCGAGGTGCAACGGCTGATAACGAATGTCCTTTGGTAGTGGACACCTCTACACCCAGTTGTGGTAGTTCTCGGTTCGGCTGTTGGGTTTGCACCTTGGTTGATCGAGACAAGTCAATGGAAGCAATGATTCTCAATGATGAATCAAAAGAGTGGATGCAGCCACTCCTAGACTTTCGAGATGAGCTTGATTTTAGAACCGAAGCGAAGCTTGAACAGGAGCGCAAAAATCGTGACTTTCGCAGAATTACAGGCAACGTCCAATTATTTGAAGGCACAGAGGACGGCAAACCAACTGTAAAAAATATTCCTGGTCCCTATGTTAAATCTTGGCGTGAAACCTTACTTCGACGCTTGTTAGAAACTCAAGTCTTAGTCAGACAGAAAGCACCTGACGATATGAAAAATATTGAGCTAATCAGCATGACTGAACTCAGTGAAATTCGTCGTATCTGGCTTGAGGAAAAGCATGAGTTTGATGACACACTACCGCAGATTTACAAAGACGTAATGGGAGAAGAGTTTCTCGATCCTCGATTAGGTGCTGGTAATGCTTATCTTGGCGCAGACGAGTGGAGTATCTTAGCTGAACTTTGTGATGACATTATGCAACTTGAACTAGTCACAAAGTTACTGGATACTGAGAGACAGTATCTTACATCATCTAGACGAGTAGGGATATTTGATTCACTTGAAAAATGTTTTGAAACCAGTTCAAAATCACCCAACATAGCAATTAGCGAGGCTCAAAGCCATCGAGAGCTTCAAGAGTTTCAAAAGGTAGAGGATAAAAAACAAGAAGGTGATATCGAAAAAGTTAAAGAACTTGCATCCTGGGCCGCTTTGAAGTTTAGGACTTAATCTAGATGTTCCTTCTCGTAGCCCAGAGTCGAAGCGCTTCAATGGCATCGCTCCTTTTGGAAAGTCTCCTAATCGACCTCATCCATCAAATATAGCTTCGCAAACGCTTTTGCTGCTTCTGGATTGAGTGTTTTCAGCGCCCGCACAATTTCAATTACGGTTTCTGCGGTTGGATCGCGCTTCTCATTGACCCATCGGTAAATGTTGTTGCGCTCCACATTCATTTCAACCGACAGGCTGTATTGGCTAATGTTGTAAGTTTCTAGCACCTGCTTGAGTGCTTGTCCAGCTTTTCCCATGCGCCCATAGTGTTTTTGGGGCTTGTCCATCAATAACCCTAGTCTTGTAGTGGCGACTCGTCCATGTAGAGTCTCTTAAACAAAGAAGCCGCCTCTGGATTCAGTTCAGAGAGAGCTTTAACAATTAAAACCAACGTTTCCGAATTGGGATCTCTTACGCCATTGACCCACCGATACACGTTTGAGCGGCCAATGCCTAGCGTTTTAGCCAGTTGGGTCTGGCTAATGCCATAGGTTTCAAGAGCCATTTTTAGAGCATTTCCCGCTTTTCCCATGCCCTCATCCTGTCAAAGGATGAGGAACTCGTAAAGAATCTGAGTCCAAGTGGACTACAGAATAGTATACTGTTCAAAAGCCTGTAGTCCATTTAGGCTACAATCAGCCAATCGTTATCCAGAAGTCAGTGTATGAGCTTTATCGACAGCAATGCTTCCAACCCTCCCCATCAGCCACCTGCGGGATCGACCGACCACTCAGCCGACGACGAATCTGTCAGAATTACCCTCACAGGTTCCCGCCGCGCTGTCAAACGCGCCATCAACGACTTGCACCGACTCAAATATGTGCGGGGGAGCGAGTGGAGCCGCCTAATTGCGCTTCAAAACTCTAAAGAAGTGCTTGCAGTCGCCATTCGCCGGGTTTTTGGTCAAGGATAATGTCACAACAGCAGGACAATAGGAGGGAGAGGACTCTCTACCCTGCTGGCGATGATTTTCCGCGAACTGGTGCTACAAAACTTTGGGCAATACGGCAGCCGCCAAACCATTGCCCTCACGCCCCTCCAACCCACCCAGCCCATCATCCTCATCGGCGGGCAAAACGGCCACGGCAAAACCACCCTGCTCGATGCCATCCGTCTAGCGCTCTACGGCCACCGTGCCCCCTGTTCCAACCGAGGTAACCTCGCCTATGGCGATTTCTTGCGCCAGTGTCTCCACCGCGCCAGCCCCGACCAACCCGCCACCATCGAGCTGGCCTTTCAGCAGACCCTCAACAGCCAGCCCACCGAATTTCGCCTCTGCCGTACCTGGCGCATGGACGACAAACGCGACACCCTCACCGTCTGGCGCGATGGTGACCCTGATGCCGCCCTCACCAAAGGCTGGGACGAGTTTATTGAAGCCGTGTTGCCTTTGGGCATTGCCAATTTGTTTCTTTTTGACGGAGAACAGGTCAAAGACTTGGCTGAGCAAGACGACCTGCCGCCTGCTGTCATTGGCGCTATGCGATCGCTCTTGGGTCTAGAACTGCCCGACCGCCTCACCACCGACCTCGACGTATTACTGCGCCGCAAGCAAAAAGCCCTCGCCACAGACACTCAGCGCCATCACCTCGATCAGCTCGAACAGCAGCTTGAACAGCTTGAACAGCAGAAAAAAGCGGCAAACCAGGCGCTTGCGTCCATCAAGCCCAGGCTAGAGCAGGCAGAAAACGAGCGCGATCGCGCTGAGGCCCTTTTCCTGGCAGAAGGCGGCAAAATCGCCGCCCAGCAGCACCAGCTCGAAGCCCAAGTGCAAGCCCTCCGCGAAGCCTACGCCGCTGAGCAGCACCACCTGCGAGAGCTGGCAGCCGGAGTCTTGCCGTTGTCCCTAATCCAACCGCTGTTGGCCGCTGCCGAACCTCAGCTTCAAGCTGCCCTAGAGCAACAGCAACAGGCGATCGCCCAGGCGATTCTGGCGGCCCATCACCAGCGTTTGCTTGACTTTGCCCAAACCCTCAAACTGCGCCCCCAGCAATTTCGTCAGTTACACGCTTTCTTAGAGGCAGAACAAGCCGCTGCATCCCCCGTCAATCCAGCAAGCAATCCCTGGCCCGACAGCACCGCCGAAATACTCGCCCATCTGCGCCATACCCTACACCACACCCTGCCCGCTGCCCGCCAGCAGGCCCAGGCCCACCTCCAACAAGCGCGATCGCACCAAGCTGACCTCGACAGCACCGAGCGCTACCTGCTCAGCGCCGCTGCCCCCGAAGCCTACGCCAAATTGCAGCACGCCGTCCGCCACGCCCAAGCCCAAGTCAACCAACTCGCTGCCGACTATCACCAGGCCCAGGCTCATCTCGACCGCGTCAAGCAAGCCATCGAACAGGTTCGTCGCGATCTGGTGAGCTACAGCGAATGGGCGATCGCCCGTCAGAACACCGACCACCTAATTCACAGCATCGGGCGCGTGCAAACCATCCTGTCCGAGTTCAAGACTCGCCTGAAGCGTCGCAAGCTCAACCAGCTTGAAACCCTCGTGACCGAATGCTTCCTCTACCTGCTGCACAAGCCTCACCTCGTCAACCGCATCCAGATTGATGCCGACACCTTTCGGCTCGCACTCTTCGACGCAGCCGGAGACCCGCTGCCCAAGCATCGCCTCTCTGCCGGAGAAAAGCAGCTTTTGGCGATCGCCCTCCTTTGGGGACTGGCCCGGGCCAGCCGTCGCCCCTTGCCCGTCGCCATCGATACACCCCTCGGTCGCCTCGATGCGGCCCACCGCCAAAACCTCGTCGAGCGCTACTTTCCCCAGGCCAGCCACCAGGTCATTCTGCTTTCCACCGACACCGAAATTCGCCAGGAAGAAGCCACCGCCCTCCGCCAGCAAAGGGCGATCGCCCGCGAATACCTGCTGCACTACGACTCTGCCACCCAGCAGACCACAGTACAATCAAAATACTTCTGGTAGGCTAGGGAATTGGCGCATGGTGTACAATGCTCCACTCCCTTATCGCTTCACCCCAATGGAACCGCCCGTCGATCGCATCAAACTCTCCCAAACCGCCAAAGACCAACTCATCAAGCTAAAGCGCATCACCAAGATAGACCAGTGGAACACGCTCTGTCGGTGGGCACTGTGCCGATCGCTGGCTGAACCGTCGCCCCCCTCCCCCGTGCCCATCCCTGCCGATAGCAATGTGGAAATGTCATGGCAGACCTTCGGCGGCGACATGGCTGACCTGTTGCTGCTCGCGCTCAAGCAACGCTGCCACACCGATGGCCTGCCCACCGATCAGGAAACCCTCGCTACCCAGTTGCGCCTGCACCTGCACCGGGGCATTGGCTACCTCGCTGGTGACCCCACCCTCAAGGCGATTGATCACTTGCTTGAGAAAGCCGTTGCAGCAGCGCCTCAGGCGTAAAGACCTGCATTCTATCGGGAGGAAAGTCCTGGGGGTTGCGCGTTACGATCGCACTCAGTTGACGGGCGATCGCCGCTTCATACTGCACCGCATCTTCAAGATCGCTCATAGGCGAAACGAGCGCTTGAGAAATCACTGATTGGTCAACAGTTGCAATCCAGCAAAATGTTAGCAGCCGCGTGAGAAAATCTAGCGCCCATTCTCGATTTCTTGCCTTACGAATCAGGTAATACAAGTCTGTAAAAGTTGATGCAGAGAGATAACCTTCTATCAGACCTTGCTCAACAAACAAAAGAACTTGCTCACTGGTTGACAAGTAAGGTTGGCGCTCAAGGGCAACATCCAAAATAACGTTCGTATCAATTAAAACTCTCACAAATTATGCTTTTCCTTGAGATATTCCCATTTCGCCTGATCTAGATCAAAGTCTGTAGGAACAGATGGCGCATTTTCAAACAAGCCCTGAAACGCCTGGATCAAAGATCCTTTTTTGGCATTACCTTGTAAATCTGACTCAGACTGCTCTTTTAAGTTGACAGGTAAGTTGACAGGAGCTTGCAAGAGAATAACTTCCACATCTCCCGGTTCTAATTCAATTGGCTCAGTAATGATCAGATGCCCCGTTGCATCAATTCTGCCCTTAACCTTATATGCTTTATATGCCTTAAGCTTATGTTCTTGCATTGTCTTCTCCTGTAGGTCATCTGAGCAATATCATCCAGGACATGCTGCAATAGCAGCTTTCACTAGCCCATATTCTTCTAAAACCGATCAAATAGGAGGGGCTGAATACTGCCGTCGGACAAGATTTCCGGCAGCCATGCATCGCCGTGGGGTTCTGTGCCGTCCCACTTTTCGGGGTATGTGCCCGCCGCGATCAGTTCTTCAATCCGGGCCAGTTCCTCATCGTTGATAAGGCTGATGGGCGATCGCCCCAGTCGTTCTGCGGTCTGGTTCACCTCGGACTGAATGCCAAGCACCTGCGCCAGCATCCAGCGTCGCGCCTCTAGCGTCAGTGGCCCCAGCCGATTTTGCTTGGCTGCCAGCGACCCGTCCTTGTTGATCTCGCCGTGTTTGCGATGGCGATACTGGGGCTTTTTGATTTCCCAATACAGGGGGCGGAGCCGTTGCAGGGGGGCGAGATAGGCCCATTCTGGCTGGGCCACCACGCGGTCGAGGGCGGCATCCTTTTGCACCAGCGGACAGCCAATACAGCCCGTGCGGGCGTTCATGGGTTCCTCGCCATCGCTCACATCTTGTCCATACACCTTGGCGATTTCAAACGTGGGAAAGCCTAGTTCAACATCTGCCTTCACCAGCCAGTCCCAAACGTGGCAGACGCGCCAGTGAACAATGGGAGCCAGCATATCGGCGATCGCCTCTGACGTACTCTGCTGAAACCAGCCCTGTCCGCACTCACCACCATCTTTGGTGCAACTGAGGGCGATGCGCTGGTCACGGGCGGCGCTTTCGCCAATCCGCACCCCCGTCATCATCAGGAACTTTTCGCCCCGTGCCTGTCGCAGTGCCTCTAGCTCCCGCTCCATGCTCATCACCTTGAGCTTGGGCGTACACCAGCGAAACGTGTTCGACGGCGGTGGCACCCCCCGACCCAGCATATAGACAAAGTAGCGATAGTCTAGATCCGGCAAGACCACGCGAGTCTCGAACCCGCGCCGCTCCAGTTCCTTCAGAATTTCCATTGCCGCCAAGTGTAATGGCGGTAGCTCTTGGCGCGTGTCGGCGTAGAGAATGGTGAGGGTTTTGGGGCGAGGGATTTGCCCTGTCTCAATCAGATGGGCGATCAAGGTGACGGTTGCAGAAGAATCTTTTCCGCCCGAAAAAGATACTGCCCAGTGCTTGTACAGCGAACCGTAATGACACAGCGAATCTACCGATAGCGCAATGCTTTTCGATAGGGTCAGGCGTTCTTCTTCAAATAGACTCAGGGGGTTCATCAACCGCGCTTTTGCATCCTCTGGCTCCCTAACCATAGCAAAAACTGGCAGCTTTGCGCTAAATATAGAGTCCAGAAGACTAAATATGAATTTTGAAGCGCTAGAGGAGTCTGAGCGTCTTCCGCACAAATGTACTAGAATTCATCATGCATTTCAAGTGCCTTCCAACTCATTCGCCAGTTATTTGCTGCAAGCACTGCGTCTCAAGTTAAGGAATGCCCTATGCTGAGTTTAGCGACTGGGTGAGCTTCATGAACCGCTTAGAGTCAGCACTATACCCCTCAAAGTCAAACGCCCCAAAGTCAAACGGTTCAAAGCCAGCAGATCAGGCGATTGCTTCAGATTTTGCCGAAATTGTGAATTGCGTAAATCGCAGCCCAATTGGTAAGCGGCTTCCGACTTCGCTCTACGTTCATCTCTCGGCACTCCCGTCCCTAGAGCGATCGCTCCAAAATTATGAAACCCTGGCGCGTCAACAGGTGCAGCCCCAAACTCAGCTAGACGGGGCAACGCTCGTCAAGTTCAATACTGACCAACCCAAAGTATCTTATCTGGCTTACCCTGAGTTTGAGACCGATGCCCATCCCGCCTTATCTTGGAGCCTTCAGGTTGATCTAGCTACAGCACAAGTCACGATTCGTAACTATAGCCGCACTGATAACCCGCCAGTGCTGCATCGCAAGGAAACGTTTGTCACCGCTGACTATCCGCTGTACGAACGTTTTGTAGAACTGACTCGTCAGGAAGAGGCACTGGGGCTACTCGATCAATCGCGGGAAATTGGCACCCGTGAGGGCTGGGCAAAACGTCTGCTGGATTGCCGGATCGAGATTCACGGCCATGTCCTGGCTTGTCCGGTCGCCCAAATCCCTGGAGTTGCTCAGCCCAAAATCGATCGCCACAAAGCTGCCCTCGTCCGCAACGAGCTTTCCAAGCCCGTAAGGATTGCGCTAGAAGCGGGATTATTTACCCCTGGCACGACCTTCTTCGACTACGGCTGTGGGCATGGGGGCGACGTAGAGCGCGTGGGCGATCGCGGCTACACCAGTTCCGGCTGGGACCCCTACTATCGTCCCGATGCTCCCTGCGAATTGGCAGATATCGTCAACCTGGGTTATGTCATCAACGTGATCGAAGACCCAGCAGAGCGTCGAGAGGCATTGCTCAAAGCCTGGGATCTGACCGGGAAGGTGCTGATTGTCGCCGCGCAAGTGCTGATCGAAGACTCGACACGCGGCATGATGGCCTACGGGGATGGGGTGATTACCCGCCGCAATACGTTCCAGAAGAATTACAGCCAGGAAGAACTGAAAAGTTATATCGACCAAGTGCTGGGCGTAGATGCAATCCCGGTTGCGCTGGGCATCTACCTGGTGTTTCGGGATGAGGCTCAGGCGCAGACGTTTCGGGTTTCCCGATGGCGATCGCGTGCCACGACTCCCAGAGTCAAAGCCAGCGTCAAGCGGTTTGAGCAGTATAAGGAAATGCTGGCTCCCCTGATGGCATTTTTCACCGACCGGGGACGGTTGCCCATTGAGGAGGAACTTCAGGAGTTTGCGGCGCTGCAATCGGAATTTGGAACGCTACGACGCGCCTTCCAGTTGGTTCTCCAGGCAACAGAGCGTCAGGAATGGGATGCCATCAGCGAGAAGCGCCGCCAGGATTTGCTGGTTTATCTTGCCCTCAGTCATTTTGGCACGCGCCCAAAACTGCGCCATCTCGCCCCCATCGTTCAGCACGATATCAAGGCATTATTTGGCAGCTACCAGCAAGCCTGTACCGCCGCGGATTTGATGCTGCTGAGCTTGGGGAATTTGGAAGTGATGGCGGAGCGGTGTCAGTCCAGCGCGATTGGCAAAAAGCTATCGAACTCTCTCTGGGTTCATGTCTCTGCCTTGGATGCGCTCGATCCCCTGCTTCGGCTCTACGAGGGCTGTGCCTCTCGCACGATTGGTCGCCCCGAAGAAGCAACGTTGGTCAAGTTTCATACTCGCAAGCCCAAAATTTCTTACCTGTTCTATCCAGACTTCGATCGCGACCCGCACCCCTGTCTCCGCACCAGTATGCAGATTGACCTGCAAGACCTGCACGTCAGCTATCGGGATTACGATCCAGACGATAACCCACCTGTGTTGCATCAAAAGGAGTTGCTGGTGCAGCCCAACTATCCGCTCTATGAAAAGTTTGCCAAACTGAGTCAGCAGGAGGCAGATTGGGGGCTACTGGATGACTTGAGTAAGATCCGAGATCGCCGGGGATGGCAGAAATGCCTGGAAGAACACTGTGCGGCGTTGAAGGGGCACCGGGTCGTGTGGCGGAAGGATGCTGATCCGTATCGGGTGAAGCTGATGCAGTCTGCTAGACGGCAATTCCGCGAAGTATGATCAATTGGATATGATCAATTGGGGCAGAGGACGGAGCAAGTGGAGCGCATTCTCATGTCTAGAGTCAGGCGATCGCAGTCGAATGGCAAATTCTAGCCTGACTTACAATCGCGATCGCACAGATCAGATCTAAGCGACCAACACTCCCAAAAAGCCGCACTAATCGCCCTCGGCGCAGTAGATGATGGACTTGTTTGAGCAGCATCGACAGCAGATCACCGCCGCCGAAGCGCCCCTAGCAGCTCGAATGCGGCCGCGCACCCTAGCAGAATACATCGGGCAGGAGCATATCCTGGGCGAGGGGCGACTGCTGCGCCGTGCCATTCAGGCAGACCAGCTTTCGTCGCTGATTTTCTACGGGCCGCCGGGAACAGGTAAAACGACGCTGGCGATGGTGATTGCCAACACGACCCGCGCCCGCTTTTTGTCGATTAACGCAGTGCTAGCGGGGGTGAAGGAGATTCGAGAGGCGATCGCCCTTGCCCAGGAAACCCGCGGTATGTACGGTCAGCGCACGATTCTGTTTGTGGACGAGGTGCATCGATTTAACAAATCTCAGCAAGATGCGCTGCTGCCCTGGGTGGAAAACGGTACGGTGATCCTGATCGGCGCAACGACCGAGAATCCCTACTTTGAGGTGAATAAGGCGCTGGTCAGCCGTTCGCGGGTGTTTCAACTGAAGCCGCTGACGGAACAAGACTTGGAACGAGTGCTGGATCAGGCATTGCAGGAGGGCGATCGCGGCTATGGAACGCGACAGGTTCAGATTGATCCAGACGCTCGCACGCATCTGATCAACGTTGCCAATGGCGATGCTCGCACATTGCTGAACGCGCTGGAACTCGCCGTTGAAACCACGCCTGCGAATGCAGAGGGAACAATTCACGTCACGCTGGAGGTTGCCGAAGAATCCATCCAAAAACGCGCCGTCCTCTATGACAAAGAAGGCGATGCCCACTTCGACACCATCAGCGCCTTTATCAAAAGCCTGCGCGGTTCCGACCCGGACGCGGCCCTCTACTGGCTGGCCCGCATGGTCTACGCAGGCGAAGATCCGCGCTTTATCTTTCGGCGGATGCTGATCCTGGCGGGCGAAGATGTGGGCATGGCTGACCCCAATGCCGTGGTCGTTGTCCATGCTTGCGCCGAAGCCTTTGACCGGGTGGGGATGCCGGAGGGTCGCTATCCGCTGGCCCAGGCGGCGCTGTATCTGGCGACCTGCCCCAAATCCAACAGCGTCATGGCGTTTTTTGATGCACTGGCGGCGGTGGAACGCGAACGCGAAGCCGAAGTGCCGACCCACCTGCGCGATGCCAACCGAGACAAGGACGGTTTTGGACATGGCAAGGGCTATCTCTATCCCCATTCCTATCGGGAGCATTGGGTGGCGCAGCAGTATCTTCCAGGCAGCTTGCAGGGGCAAGTCTTCTATCAGCCGTCGGAGCAGGGCTATGAGGGGCGCATTCAGCAGGACGTGGCGCGGCGGCGCGAGGCGCAATTGGCGGCGCTGGTGGAGGGTGTGGGCGTGGCGCTGCCGGAGGTGCTGACCTTTGGCCCGGCCGATGCGGGCATAGAGCGGTGGCTGCAACGGACGCTGAGCCAGTCTGGGGAACGGCTGGCCCAGGTGCGCGATCGCCTCTTTGCGCTGGCTCCGCCCCAGCGGCATCACCTGATTCTCGACCTGAATGCAGGCAGTGGCTTGTTGACGTGGGAGGCAGTGCGGCGCGTTCCCGAAGGCGGGGTCTACGCCTGTGCGCCCCAGCAGCAGGATGCAGCCGCGCTGCAAGAACAGTCGGCCGCGCTGCCGGAACTGCTGCGTCCCGTTGTGCTGCACAGCGCGATCGCCGATTTACCCGCTGTGCTACACGCCGAGTCCCCAAGCCTGCGTTTCGATCGGCTCATGGGTCGGAATGTGTTTTTGAATGCGATCGCCCCTCCCGACACCTGGCTCCAAGCCTGGAAATTGCTGCTGCAACCTGGAGGGTATCTGCTCTTGGCAGAGACAATGCCTCGTCATACGCAGCGCCTGCACCAGCTCATTCCCTCAGACCGCATTCCATCCAGGCTACTGAACCGCTGGCGCAAGGCGGAGGAACAGCTTTACGAAAGCGCCGCGGTCTGGAGCATGACCTGGGATATACAAGACCTGGAAACGCTATTTGATCAAGCAGGGTTCACCGCAGAGATTGCGCTGGAACACACGCAAACGGAACTGCTGATTTCACCCGTGCTGATTGACCGCTGGTTTGCATCTGCCAGTGCCAAGCCCACCTATGCGGAACAGATCCGCGAATTCCTCTCGGATGCAGATCTGAACCAAATTCAGACGCTATTACGCCAGTGCTTGAGCCACCAGACGGTGCAGTGGCAGGGGGCGATCGCCTTTGTCAAAGCCCAGTCAAAGCCCAGTCAAAGCCCAGTCAAAGCCCAGCCCCAGCCCCAGCCCTGATCTAAACATTTAAAGTGTCTATAAGAGGATGTTTGAAAAGTCCTACTGTTTGTAGCAAAGCGTGCAAGATCCCCCTAAATCCCCCTTAAAAAGGGGTAGGGTTGATTCTCTAGCCGGAAGAATACAGATTGGAAGAGATGAGATCAAGACAAACGAGATGGGAGTAGAAGCATTAATTGAACAATTAGAAACGATTCCAGATTGGCGGCGGGGACGGAAAGTCCAATATCCCCTGTGGTTGATGCTGTTGATGAGCTTGTTGGGTGTCATGAGCGGGTATAGCAGCCTTAGAGGGCTAGAAGACTTCATGAAGCGTCACCAACAGGAAGTCGCTGAATTATTCGACTTAGCGAAAGCGAAACTCCCCAGTTACTCCACCTTGCGGGATATGACCCTGCATGTGGATGCCCTCAAGGTTGCTGAAATATTCATGCGATGGGCGAACCAAGCATTGCCGACAGAACCAGGGGAGGTGATATCGCTGGATGGCAAAGCGTTAGCTAGTACCCTGAAGGACTGCTATGGCAAGCAGCAAGATTTTGTCACCGTCGTGAGTGCCTGTGTGCAACGGTGGGATGTGGTGATTGGGCAAGTGAGCTTCCACAATGGCGAAAGCAGTGAGATTGTAAGCGTTAGACAGTTGCTGCAACAGCTTGATGTCAAAGGCGTGTGGGTGACCTTGGATGCGTTGCACACCCAAAAAAACGGTTTGTGAGATTATCGACGTTGGCAATCATTACTGCATTGGACTCAAAGCCAATCAACGCAAGTTGCTGGAGCAGGCACAGCAGTGCGCTCAAACTCAAGTTCCTCTGAGTTCTCACGAGTTCCTCGATACCTCTCATGGTCGGGTTGTGACTCGTCGGGTTCGAGTCTTTGCTGCTCCCCCAGAGCTATCCCAAGATTGGCAAGCGTTAGCGGCATTTGTCTGCGTTGAGCGTTCGGGAGTCCGTCAGCGACAGCCTTTTAAGCGACAGTCCTGGTTTATCATCTCTCAAGTCATAGACGCCCAACAGCTGAGTGGGATGATTCAAGCCCATCGGGGCACAACAGAAAACAAATTACATTGGGTTAAAGATGTCGTGCAGGGTGAAGATGCTTCCCGGATTCACGCTGCTAACCCTGCAACGCTGATGGCACTGTTGCGCTCCTGGGCAATTTCTTTGTTTCGTAAAGCTGGCTATTCCTCCATTACAAAAGCCATTCGCTTGTTCCAGCATGATTTGCCGACTCTGATTTCTTTTATCTAGAGAATCAGCCCTACCTTAAAAAGGGGGACTTTAAGGCGCTTTCCCCCTTTTTAAGGGGGGCAGGGGGGATCTCTGAGTGCTTAACATTACAGGCGACACCTTTTCAAATACCCTCTAAAGTGTCTAGGGCTAAATCTAGGGCTGACCCGCAGGCGGTAGCGTCGGAGTGCGAGGAGTGGTCTGACCTGCGCCAGCGCCACCCGGTTGGGCAGAACTGCCGCCATTGGTGCGGGGCAGCGGTGCAGCAGGCGTTCCCAGCGGATCACCCGGCACAGTCGGCAAGCCAAAGGGATCGAGTGGCGTTCCTGGATTTCCCAGACCAGGATTATTCAAACCAGGATTATTCAAACCAGGATTATTCAAACCAGGATTATTCAACCCTGGCGCTCCACCGGGCGTTGAAAAGCCGGGTTGACCCGGTGCAAACTGGTCGGTTGGCTCTTGGGTACTGGGCGTGACGGCCAGCGCCACGCGATCGCCCCCCACGGCCCGCAGCAAGTCCAGCACCCGCACCACGCTGTCGTAGCTGGCGTAGGGCGGCGCATTCAGCACGATCGTTCCATCGGGCGACTCTTGCTGAAACTGCTGCACCAACTGCACCAAGCGCGACTCGTCCACCGGGTCTTCATCCCAGTACAGCGTGCCGACTGGATCGATCGTCACAATTTTGGTTTGTCGCATCTGGGCGACACCCGTAGAAGCCCTGGGCAAATCGGTGTTAATCGCAAACTGGCGCGTCAGCGACACCGCCGCCAAGATAAAGAAAGTGAGGATACAAAAGATTACGTCGATCAGCGGAATTAGCTCGATCCGCACATCGTCTTGCTGCGATCCGGGGTTGAGGATTTTCATAGCCAGCGGTTTGGAGAAACGTTAGGGAGATGGGGTGAGACGGCCCCTGTGCTGAAGCGGGCGGGCTAAACCCCTCAGGACGGCTCTGCGGCTTCGGCGCTGGTGCCCGAAGGGTCTGGGGCGATCGCGCTGGAATTGGTTCGTTTGGCGATGCGTCCGGTATCCTGACTGCTCCAGGTTTTGCGATAGAGCAGTTCTAGCTCGTTGCCCGCTTTTTGGAAAATCTTGGCCTGTTGAGCAATCAGCCCTTGAAACACGCGATAGAAAGCCAGCGACAGAATCGCGATAATCAGCCCCGTGGCAGTGGTAATCAGCGCTTCAGAAATGCCCAGCGTCACGTTTTCTGTCGCCGTCGTGCCCAGATCGCCCAGCCGAATCGAGCCGAGGGAGTTGATCAGCCCCAGCACCGTTCCCAGCAGGCCCAGCAGCGGGGCGATCGCAATCACGGCTTCCAAAATCTTGTCGCCCTTGTGCATGGCGGCGAGTTCTTCCTGGGCGCTGGCTTCCATCGCCAACTGCACCACGTCCGGCTCCTGGTCTTTTAGCTCCAGACCCGCATTCAAAAAACGCCCAATCGGCTGATCGGTAGCGCTGCGGGCTAAATCTCCCGCCGATCGCCAGTCGCGCTGGGCTGCTTCTAGCACCCGTCCGGCAGTTTCTCGTTCACGGGTCAAAATTTTCCACCAAAAGAGGACGCGCTCGATCACCACCGTTAGCGACAGGATCGAGAGCAGCAGCAGCGGCCACATCACAAAGCCGCCCTTAGAAAAAAGCTCACCAATATTCACAGTATTTTTTGTCCTCCATCCATGACTGGTGGGTACGCGAATCGGGAGGGGTTCTGGCTTAAAATCCGGTATCCGCTCCAGGCCGTCTCAATTTTAGAGAATTTTTAGCAACCTTTCCCAATCCGGTCTCAAGAGAGTCGATGAAAAGCGCCGAAGGGCTTGATTTTCCAAAGATTTTCTCAGTCTGGCATCCTTTAAAGATGGCTCTCGACCGCTCCCTTTTGCCCCCTCCTGGCAGCAAGACGTAACACAAGGGGCTTGAGTTCTGGGTTAGACGACCCTTTAAGATTTTGGGCAAAGCTGGGCACTCTGGAGAAAACTTTGGGCAGAAGGCTTTGGGCAGAAAACTTTGGGCAGAAGGCTTTGGGCAGAAGGCTTTGGGCAGAAGGCTTTGGGCAGAAAACTTGGGGTATGGGTGCAGCCTGACTGAATTCGATCACTTCTGTCTAACCATTTCTGTCTGATCATTTCTGTCTGATCATTTCTGTCTGACCATTTCTGTCTGACCATTTCTGTCTGAAAACTCCCGCCTGACCATTTCTGCCTGACTGTTCCTAGCAGACCATTTCTGCTTCTGCTTGACAATTGCCAGACTAGAAGCGGTAATTTGCTCACTGGACTCGCTCCTGAACTGAACTCGCCACTACTGAATCATGGGAAACATCATGGGGAAAACCGCGATGCATCGAGCGCAACGACTTTATCCTGCTCATCTACCGTCCCAACCTCTCCCGTCTCAGCCTCGATTCTTCCAACCAGCTTTGACGCGATCGCCCCGTCGAAGTTGCCCTTCCACCCAGTGGTCAGCGGTGCGCGGTTCTCTGGTTGCAGGGCTGGCGGTGCTGTGGCTGGGCGGACTGGGACTGGCGGGGGCGATCGCCCAACCCGTGCCCCAGGCGGCGCAGCGAGCTTACGACAGCGGCGTTGCCAAGCTTAACAATCGCGACTACAGCGGCAGCATTGCCGACTTTACCCAGGCCCTCAGCTTTAGTCCCAGCAGCGCCGCCATCTACGCCATGCGGGGCGCGGCCTACGCTGGGTTGGGTCAGTTTGAACCGGCGATCGCCGACTACACCACCGCTCTACAACTCAACCCCACCTACGCCGATGTCTATTTCAATCGCGGCGTGGCATACTACAGCGTCGGCAATGCCAGCGCCGCCCTCAGCGACTTTAACCAGGCAGCCCAGCTTACGCCAAACCGGGCTGAGGTATATCTCTTCCAGGGGCGGGCCCGGGCGGCAACGGGCGACCTCGACGGGGCGATCGCCGCCTTGAATCAGGCCATCGCGCTCCAGGCAAATTATCCCGAAGCCTACCTGAATCGCGGCGTGGTGCGGGCAAGACAGGGCAACCACGATGCCGCGATCGCCGACTATGACCAGGCAATCCGCCAGCGCTCGAACTATGCCGATGCCTACCTCAACCGGGGCAGTTCCCGCTTTGCCCAAGGCGACCTAGAAGCGGCCCTGCGGGACTTTAACGAGGCCGTCGCCAAAGACAATACCTCCGCCGTGGCCTATTTCAACCGGGGCTATGCGGCGGGAACCCTGGGCGATCGCCGGGCTGCCCTGTCCGACTTTAACCAGGCGATTCGGCTTGATCCGGGCTATACAGCCGCCTATATGAACCGGGGCGTGCTGCGGGCCGCAGGGGGCAACCTGGACGGAGCCATGAGCGACCTCAACCAGGCCGTGTCGCTCTCGCCAGACTATGCCCCCGCCTACAAAGCCCGCGCCGACGTGCT
Source organism: Thermoleptolyngbya oregonensis NK1-22 (assembly GCF_032705245.1). Lineage (GTDB taxonomy): Bacteria > Cyanobacteriota > Cyanobacteriia > Elainellales > Elainellaceae > Thermoleptolyngbya > Thermoleptolyngbya sichuanensis. The sequence continues at coordinate 1,830,091 of NZ_CP053540.1, read as the reverse complement.
GATGCAGATGGGCGAACCGCAGCGGGCGATCGCCGACTATACCCGCGCCATCGAGCGCCAGCCCAACAGTGCCAGCCTGATGATGGCCCGCGCCGAGGCCCGTCTGGCCCAGAGCGATTTTGCAGGGGCCGCCCAAGACTTGACCCAGGCGATCGCCCTCGAACCCAACAACGCCCAGGCCTATGGCAAACGCGGCGCAGTGCGGCTGCGGCTGGGCGATGCCCGCAGTGCCCTCAACGACCTCAACCAGGCAACCCGGCTCAACCCGCAAGATGCCGACAGTTTCTATCACCGGGGGATTGCCAAACGGCGGCTGGGCGATCGCGCTGGGGCGCTGGCCGACCTGCGCCAGTCTGCCGAGCTATATCGCCAGCAGAGCCGCGCCGAGGGCTACCGAAATGCGATCGCCGAAATGTCAGCCCTCCAATGATCTGGGTCTGGGGTGGAGGCAATGGCTCCCCAGTGCTGATGGAAATGGGCTGGGGGCTAGCCTGCTGGACGGTTCAGTCCAAAAGCAGCTAGCCCAATCAGCCCAATATGGGCGGGATAAAACCAGTAAAACCATCGCGCCTTGGGGCCGCGCTCGTGGTTAGCACAGGCGAAGATCAGGGCAGCAAACCCCGCAAGAAACTGGAGATTTCCCGACATGACCACCGCCGTCAGGGCGGTGAAAATGCACCACACCGTCCACCACAGCAGCGTTGGCTTGTAGTTGCCGATCAGCGCAATCAGGGCAATGCCATAGGCATCGTAGTTAAAGTTCGCCAACTCAGCGGCGATCGCCCCCACCAGCCAGATCAGCACTGCCCAGCGAGGCCACTGCCGCGCCGCCCGCAAACACAGCAAGCCCAGCAGCAGCGTAAATAAAATATTGAAATCCTCAAATAGCGCGATCCCAAAGGTGAGTTGATAAATCGGCTGCGACAGGATTGCCATCCCCAGCAGCCGCAGCGCATATCGGCGAAAATTTTGCGTGTGGGCCTCGCCCTGCACCAGCAGCCACGCAAACAGCGGAAAACTAAGCCGCCCCAAGCCATAGCAGAGCATGGCCCAGTCTGTCTCGCGCAAAAAGACGTAACCGACGTGATCAATCACCATCAGCCCCGCCGCCAGCAGCTTGATCTGGTAATTGGTCAGCGTTGCAAAACGTACCGAAAGGTCTGAAGACACAGTGCTAAATCTAGATTTACCTGAGAGTTTCCAATCTGAAAGTCTGGCTAGGAAATTAGGGGTTTCGCTACTAGGCAACCTCAAACAAGGCTGCTAGTGTATACGTGGACTTGAGGAGCGATAGTGAAACCCTATAAACCCTAAGTTAGGGGAGACCCTAAGTTCGATCCGATTTTGACCTGAACGCACCCTTCTGGTTTGACCCCTTCTGGTTTGACAATGCGCCCTTAATGCGCCCCTAGAGAATCATGAGCAAACAACTTTCTGATCAGGCTAACAAACTCTGGACTTTGATTACGGAACCCAGCACTGCAAAAACCTATCGGGAAGCCCTAGAGGTTTCCTGGAAAATTTTAAGGGAAACTGGGAATTTTCTTTGGCTAGTGTTGTGCCTAGCGCTAGTCGGCATTGATTGGTTTTGGGAGAATTCCATCGCGGCCGGTCGCAAAACCCGCGCCTGGGTGAACGACCTAACCGCTGCCGAAAAACCCTCGCCAGAGCAGCTTTTGACCCCTGAGACAGGCAAAAAACTGCTGGATTCAGGCAAATCGACGCTGGATTCAGTGGTTGCCGCAGCCCGCAAGCAGTTGGGTTTAGCAGAAAAGCCGCCCGAACCTGTAGCGCCGCCTAGCCCGCCTGCTGCTGAGCCTAGTGCGCCCTCGGTGGTTGCTCCGTCGCCTGTTGTGGTTTCAGCCGAGAGTGTCGCCCCTGCCGAAAGTAAACCACCTGCGGCGATCGCCTCTACCGAAGAGTAGGGCATCAGAATCGCTTGCTGCTTCAAATTTTTCTGGCAGGACTGGGATTTAAGCTGTTACAATAGAGAACGCTGTCTAAATCAAAAGGTGAATGTGAGTATTCATGGCTAAGAAGAGCATGATCGAGCGTGAGAAAAGGCGTGAAAAGCTAGCGGCAAAGTATGCTGCTAAGCGGGAAGCCCTTTTGGAAGAATTTTCAAAGGCTGAATCGCAGCAAGAAAAGCTCGAAATTCACCGGAAGATCCAGCAGCTTCCCCGCAACAGCGCCCCCACCCGCCAGCGCAACCGCTGCTGGATGACCGGGCGGCCTCGGGGCTACTACCGTGACTTTGGCTTGTCGCGTCACGTCATTCGAGAAATGGCGCACCAGGGTTTGCTCCCTGGCGTGGTGAAGTCTAGCTGGTAGGGCGTTTGGGAATATTTCCCGGACACCTCTTTCTAGCTTGACTGTTTTGCTGAACTGTTTGGCTTAATAGCTGGCGGCTCATCGCCGTCAGGTTACACGGCACTAAGATTTCGTCGCACAAGTCTTGAATCAGCATCCACTCCAGCCCGGACAAGTCTTTTCGAGTCCGGGCTGTTGCTATACCTATCGCATTCTGGGGCCCTGCTGTCGCCTGTTTGACCGGGAAGAGTTGCCCTATCCCTGCTGTCGGCTAGAGTGGCGCGGCAAAGAGCCAAGCTGGCGGCGCATTGGTCGGCGGCTAGTGCCCGACGTGGGGGCCCGCTCTTCACCCTCCTACGTGGTGGAAATCCTGGGTCAGGAACACGCCAATGAACCGTTTGTGGTGACCTTGTACTGGCTTAAGCTGTCGCCGGAGCAGCGCGAGTGGTGGTATTCGCGAAAGTTAAAATCCTCAACTCCTGCCGAATTGGCAGCGCAAAACAATCTCCCTAGCTCTCCCTAGCTGCGAGTCCCCCTCGTGCTAGCACTGTGGAGCCGCAATTCCCAAGACCTGCTGGGCGATCGCCCCTAGCGCCTCTACCGGAGCCGACGACACCAGCGTAGAGGGGTAAACTGCTGTCCCCAGGTGGGGATGCAAAATCACGCGACAGTTGCCGCAGCGATCCGTCGAGTAGCCCAGGGCCGCCCGCGCTACGGCCACGTCGTCCAGCGGCAGTGTGCCCCTGGCAGAGAGAATCGGCCAGCCCGTGCGCGGGTCGAAGAGGTCTGCCAGATGTCCCTGCTGCTGGAGTGCTAGGGCGATCGCCCTCCCTTGGTTCAGGAAGTGCGATCGCAGCTTTTCCTTTTCTTGCTCTGTGTCGAGCGTCCGCTCTGGCAGCGCAAACTGGCTGGGTTGCAGCATCACTAGCACCGACGCAATCGCCTGCGGCCAGGCAGGAAGCAGCCGCGACTGGTGCTGCAAAATATAGTCGCTGGGCGGATGGATGGAATACTGCACAAGACTTTCTTAAACCCGTCTTTACCAAAAGGGTCAGACAAACCCGTTAGGATTCAGAACGCTGGGCTACGCCATTTTAGGCGAATCACTCACCCTATTGCACGGGTCCCCCAAAGGCACGGGCTGAGCGTCCTTAACGGCGAGAGAACAAGCTACCAAGCTACCAAGCTACAAGTGAACTACTAACTTATGAGCGAATTAATTGTCGTGGTGTTTGACCAAAAGCTGGCAGCCGACCATGCGCTGCTAGATCTGCTGGGGCGCGAGCAGTCCCATCTGGCAGATTTTGAAGATGCGGTGGTCGTAACCAAAAATGCACAGGGAAAAATCCGGGTCAAAGCCTACCACGACCTGCTGGAGCCTGTGGGCGAACTGAGCAACGACCTGTGGGGCGGCATCCTGAGTGCAGTGGTGTTTCATCGCTCGCTGGCGATCGCCCAGGAAATCTTTAACCCCGATTTCCTCATCCAGGTTGAAGAGGCACTCCAACCCAATTCGTCTGCGCTGCTGGTGCTGGTTCACGCCGAAGCCGTAGAGCGTGTCGTCGAAGAACTGTTTGCGCTCAGCCCCATCGTTATCAGAACGCCGCTGCCGGATGCCAAACGCGAAGCCCTCAAGCAGGGGCACTAATATACTTCACGCAGCAATTTCAGCCCTCACCCTTTTCTGGTATGCCGAAGGCTTTAAGCTCTCTCCTAGAGCGGGAGAGGGACTTCAAACCTATGTCTGGCTCCCCTTCTCCCCGCTTGGAAGAAGGGGTTGGGGGATGAGGGCAGTAAGTTGGCTCCCCTTCTCCCCGCTTGGAAGAAGGGGTTGGGGGATGAGGGCAGTAAGTTGGCTATCTCAAGCATGTCAGTGCCCAAACAGGGGTTAGCCTGAGAAACTCTCTTTGATCTCTATCCCTAGAAGCCGCACAAACGCTTGACGAACCATCCAACATCGCCAATCCAAAATCCAAAATCCCAAAATCTAAAATAGAGGCTACTTGGGGAAGTTGGGCAGGTCAATGGCGGCCAGGGACGACAGCTTCTTGGACGGGCGCGTGGGGTAAACCACGGGCGCAAGGTTCGCTGCGGCTTCGGGATTTGTCGCTTCAGGATTACTGCGATCCAAGCGAGCCGGAGCCGCAGACTCTGCTGCCGTAGCAGCCCAGCGATGGGTTTCAAACGGCATGGTCAGCAATTTGGGCTGCACGGGCACCGGTCGGGGCGGCATGGGAGGAATCGGTGCCGAAGCAGCAGATCGAGATACCGAATTGTCCGACGGGGGCTGGAGTTGGGATTCCTCAGCACCATGCAGCGCGGGGGATGGCGTGTTTGGGGAGGGGTTGCCTGCTGGCTGCGTGGGATGGATTTCGCCATCGGGGGCGATCGCCTCAGTCGAAAGCGCCGCCAACTGGTCGATCAGCCCCGCCTGCACCAAGTCTTCGGCAGAGACTTCTACCAGCTTTGCCAGGTCTTGCCAGAGGCTCGTTTCTGCATTTGGGTCAGTGCTGGGAGCGCTGCCGACTTCGTTTACCAGGTCGGTGAACTCTCGGAACAGAGAGCGCACATTGTCCGCGGCCAAAAGTTCAGCAGACGAAAGTTCAGCCGCCCGCAGTTCCGCACTGGCTTGTGGGTTCAGTTCCGAAGCAGCCGCGTTCGTGGGGTCTAGCGATGGCGATGCACCGGCCGCCGCTGGCGTGGAGTGGCTTGCTCCTGCTCCAAATTGAAACGCAATGACGTTCGTCGTCACCGTTGCAGCCTCGCCATCTTCGTCCAGAGGAGCGACAGATTCCGTCCCCTCGGCATTAATCAGGTCTGGATCAGTCCCTTCTTGAGCAATCCCTCCTTGAGCAAGGCTAGAACCTGGCAGGGACACACGACCCTGTTCTGCCTCGTTAGACAAAAGGGCATTGGGCAAAAGGGCATCTGCGGAAACCACATCACCCAGCCACGCCGCCGTTTCCTCCGCATTTTCGGGCTGGTTGGCTAATACATCGACCAGTTTGGGGGGAACTGTTGATTCGGCGGATTCTGCTGACCAGGGGCGGATCGTCGCCGCTTTGGGCAACAGCGACGGAGCCGAGAGCAGTTCGGTGGCGGCAGGGGACTGCCAGGGCTGTGGCGTGGGCTGGGCGATCGCCCCTCCGGGTGTATCCAGCAGGGCTGCCGGAACCTCCAAACAACGCTCCAACGCCGCCTTGAACTGGAGCGTATAGCGCTGTTGCCGCTGGAGCCGCGTTTGCAAATCTCGTACCAGAGCCTCGCTATGAGCCAGCCGCTGCGCCTGCTCTTCGTAGCGCTGCTGGGCTAGCTGATTCTCTTGCTCAAGCTGCGTAATCCGCTCTCGGCTCAGCGCTAGTTCCTGGGTTACAGTTTCTGCCAACACCTGCTGTCGATGGCTAAGCTGCTGGGTCGCTTCCAGTTGCTCTGTAAGCTGAACAATTTGCTGCTCCAAGGGCTGAATGGTGGCCTGCACCTGGTCAGCGGCGATCGCCGTTGCCGCACGAGCCTGCTGCTGTTCTAGGGCATCCTCTAGCATCGACACGCGATCCAGCAGCGCGTTGTTGCACTGGTTCAGTTCTTGAATCAGGCTAATCAAATCGGCAACGTTGGGAGAAGCGGCCTCCGGTTCGCTGGCGGCTGGAGCCACCACATCCCAACTGGGGCGCTCTGGAACAATGCGGCGCGTGGTCGGCGGCACTGATTGACCCGATTGAGGCGCTGCATTGGGCGAAGTATTGGACGAACTAGGATTGCGCGATTCGGTATTGCGCTGGGGCTGGATAAAATGCGATCGCCCCGACTGCGGCTGACCCGGCTGCGGCTGACCCGGCTGCGGACTCGCGCCCTCGCCCTGTACCGCCTCGCCGTATATAGACTGCCGCTCGATCGCGTCTGCGCTGATGGCGTTTGGAAAATTCACAGGCTGCCACTCTTCCCAAGACCCGACCGGGGATGATGCTGCCTCAGGGTTAGAAATAGTCGGAACATTACTCGGAACATGATGAACACGATTCGGAACGTCCGGGTCTGCGGGCGCGGATTCTGGTGCGGATTCTACGGGCGGCTCCGTCGAAAACTCTGCCCAGCCCGCAAACCAGCTTGAAGGGGAGGGCGGATTTACCGAGTTTTGGGCTTGTTCGTTTTGAGAAGAGTTTGGCTCGCTCATCGATTTGACCTGGCAGGGCGGGAGGCATTAAATCAGACTTACTCTTGTTAACACAGAAATCGGAGTTGAGAACGATTTTTTTTACCAGGTTAGCGCCAGAATACTTCCCTGGAGTGATATCGCTGGAATCCGAGATATCTATTGTTCACCAATATGACTGTTCACCAATATGACCGAATCGGGCGCATCCCAGTTATGCAAGTTTGCCCTCATCCCCCAGCCCCTTCTCCCTTTTTTGGGAGAAGGGGAGCCGGATTGGAAGTCCCTCTCCCAAAGCGGGAGAGGGCTTAAAGCCTTCGGCATACCAGAAAAGGGTGAGGGTTACAAAAGTGGGATACACCCACCGAATTGACCTAGACACTATCTTTCTATCTTTCAAGTAGTTCAACGAAACGTTCCTGAATTACTAGATTTATTAACTCCTTCTCAGACGGATTAGAAGCATTAGATCTTCTATCGAGAGTGAGGAGTCTGTCATTTTTGCAAATTGCCCTTATCTCCCGGACTCTCCTTTTATAGGAGAAGGGGAGACAAATCGAACATTGCTATGACTTGTTTGGTCTGGAATCGTCGGGTTCGTAAACCATGAGATCACCGGGCTGACACTGGAGCGCTTTGCAGAGAGCGTTCAGGGTCGGTTCGTCAATGCGGGTGAACTGGCGTCGAGTTTTCATGCGAGAAATGGATGTTGGATGCATCCCCAGCATCTCAGCCAATTCATTGTTGCTGATATTCCGTTCAGCCATGATGACTGCTAACCGCCAATGAATCACGCCTTTTACCGCTTTGCCCAAACACACGCTGTCTGCGGTGATGCTATCACTCGGTTTCGTCCGGCACTGCTTTCTTGGCTTTAGAATCTATTTTTATAGCGTTAGCGGTTTACTTTCTGAAAGACTTGCTCTACACTCAGACAAACCTGAAACGCGATCGCCCCTACGGATCTACAACCTGAAGGGCGATCGCCAAGAGGCTGAGGTGTGCTGTCCCAGCGGCTCTAAAGCTGATCTGGCAAATCCAGAATCGTTTTACCAATGGTCTGGAGTAACCGCTCTAGTGCCTTCATCTGCTGCACCGTAAAGGTGGGGACATTTTTCCTGAGTTCCCAGCGGCTCACGGTTTGTCCAGAGATGCCCAAAGCGCGAGCAAAATCTTCTTGACTCATTCCCAACTCTTCCCGGAGTTGTTTTAGGGGTGAAATCTCTGTAGGGGATGGGGGGCCTGGCTTTTTGGGCATGGACGAAAGCTAAACAAATTGTTTAGGCATCTTGACTAGCCTCTTTCTAGACAATATGATTAGTCACATTGCTTAGTTTAAGAGTTCCAGCGTCGCTTTGAGGAAAAGAACTGCCTTTTCCTTCAGTTTGTCATTTCATTAGTCATTTCAATTGACACGCAGAAACAATCTTAGTGAGAAACCATGATGATGAAAAACAAAAACACCGTTCCCGATCTCATTCGTGCGCCTATCCCCGACGCGCCTGCGGATCGGGTCCCCATTCGCCTGCTGATCTGCGGCGCTCCGGCGGGCGTAAACCGGATTGTGCATGAGCTACATGTCCTGCGCTTTGCCCAAGCGGGCGAGTGGAGTCCGCCGCTGCCGTCGCCTGTGGAGGGTGAGGTGATTCGGATTTTGGTGCGGTACTTCAAGCCGGAATGCGACACGCCGGAATGAGACTGGAATGAGAAGCGCGATCGCCCCTCCCAGGCTCCGCCCAATAGTCCCTGCAACCGCAACGGGCGAAAACCTACCCAAATCTTCTTGCAATCTTCAGGGTTTACCCCCTGGAATCCTGATGATCCCCATTGCACACTATTGATGATGTGTGAATGATGTGTGCTGCCTGCTGGAAAAACGCTTTCTACAAACGCTTTCTACAACAGATTTCAAGCCATGATGGGTTTTGAGTTTGGCTAGGAGGCGCAGCATGGCAAGCTCAAGGAGACTCAAGGAGACTCAATAGGAGGCTCAGACTTTTGAATACTCTTCCCTTTTCGGACTCGATGGCTGGGCTAGCGGCAACCAACTTCCGGCATCTCCCCAAGACCGAGCGCGATCGCCTGCTGCGAGGCGAGATTTTGATTACGCCGCATCCCATTGACCTGTGGGGGACGGGCGTGACGGCACAGATACACCTGCCCCTGTCGCCCGACTGCGCCTGGAGCCAGTTGACCCAATATCCCCGCTGGGTAGAGTACTTTCCGGACATCTCCCAGAGCCAGGTCTTGCACGAATGCGCTGAGTCGCGCAGGAAAACGCTGTTTCAGGCGGCCAGCAAGACGTTTCTGATGCTGTCGGTGCAGGTGGAGGTGTATTTGAACGTGATCGAGCGGATGCAGGGCGATCGCCGTCAGATTCGCTTTCAGAAGGAACGGGGCAGTTTTAAGCGCTTTCTGGCGGAGTTGGTGATCGAGCCGCTGGGCTTTGGCACGCTGCTTTCCTATAGCGTTGAGGCCGCGCCCTCGCTCCCCATTCCGGCCCCGCTGATTCAGGAGGCCGTGCGCCTCGATCTGCCGCGCAATATGCAGCAAATGCGGCGGGTGCTGTGTGGCAATGTCCGGGACGGGGCGTTGGGCGATCGCCCGGCCGCCTAGCTCTAGCCCATGTGCTACGTTTGGGAAGTTGGATATGGAACCGTTCCCGCACAGACCCCAATATTCATAGACATCCCTCAACCTTCCTGAACCATGCCCTGGACTCTTCCCAAGATTTTCCCCGCACTGACGGTTTTGAGCGCCCTCGCGCTGCCCAGTCTGGCTCTCCAACCCGGATTTGCAGCCGATCCGCCCTCGCCCCAGCGCAGCAGCGCCTTGCAACGCCTGGGGCAAATGTTTTCGCCGGAAATCCAGTCCACCATTGGAGCCTGTCTGGAGCAGGGCAAGGTCGATGTGGCCGCCGGGCCGACCAGCAGTGGCGCGGTGCGCTGTGGCGATGGGTCAACAACCAGCGTTCCCTATGCTGCCTATGTCGCCACTGTGTCGGACGTGCTGACGGCCAGCAGCCTGGTTGGGTTTCGGGCGGTTTTGCAGTCCAATTCGGGCGTGTCTCCGGAGATGCTGCGGATGTTTGTGAACAGCCCCCAGGGTGGGATCGTGCTGCGTCAGGCCGTGCAAACTGCAATTACCCAGAGCGAACTGCTGCCTGCCACGGCGACCGCATCTACCGACATCCTCACCGATGCCGTCCTGACGCGGCTATTACCCAGCCTGCAAGACCCCACAACGCTCGACACGCTGCTGGGCACCCCAGAGCAATATAGCCAGGTGGTGCGGGAGTTTTGCACGGCTCCGGGCATGTCGGTCGAACAGGCAAAATCGCGCCTGCCGCTGAATGAACTCCAGCTTTATGCCATTTGCATTCAGGAGTCGGGCGTGGCCGATGAAGTGCTGCGGCTTGGCGGCCGATAGGGCTTGGAGGCTGGGCAGACAAGCATGACGGTGGTGTTGACCAATGACGACGGGATTGACGCACCGGGGCTGTTGGCGTTGCAGCGGGCGCTGGATCAGAAGTGCGTAATTGTCGCACCGCAGCAGCCCTATTCAGGCTGTAGCCATCAGGTGACGAGCGATCGCCCAATTTCGGTGGAGAGGCGATCGCCCCACGCCTTTGCCGTCGGCGGCACGCCCGCAGATTGCACCCGTCTTGCCCTGCGGCATCTCTGCCCAGAGGGATCGCTGGTGCTATCGGGGGTGAATGCGGGTGGCAACCTGGGCGCAGATATCTACGTATCGGGGACGGTGGCAGCCGTGCGCGAGGCGGCGCTGCATCGCGTTCCGGGCATCGCCTTTTCGCAATACAAGCGGCGCGGGCTGGAGATCGACTGGGAGATGTCTACACGCCTGGTGCGGCTGGTGCTGGATCGCTTGCTAAACGCTCGCACGCTGCCCGGAACGTTTTGGAACGTGAACCTGCCCCACCTGGAACCGGGCGCACCCGACCCCACGCTGGTATTTTGCCCGCTCTGTACGCAGCCCTTGCCGACGGATTATCGCGTAGAGGGCAACACGTTCATTTACGCAGGCAACTATAACCAGCGCCAGCGCGATACAGGCGCAGATGTGGACGTGTGCTTTGCGGGCAATATCGCCATTACGCAGCTTCGGCTGTGGGAAGGATGATGGCGATTTTAAAATTTAGATTGGCGATTTTGGATTGGGGGCAGGATGCAGGCTAAAAGGCGTAGCACGGCATCGATATGCACCACAAGTGGGCAATTGGGTGAGACGCGCCCTGCAAGAATGTGGGTGGCTATGGCGAAAGCCTGCTATTCAATTCGTACAATGCAGCCAATCTTCTCCAAATCTCCTTTATCCTGGCAAGTAGGAATATACAGATGAATGGCGATTGCTAAAGCTTGAAAAAATACTGACCATAGACATCTACCATGCAGCTTAGAACTTAAGATATGGCTAGAAACTGGGCAATTGTCGTTGGCATTAACCAATACAGCACGTTCCTGAGTCCGTTAAAGTATGCGAAGCAAGATGCTGAGTTAATGTGCAATCTATTCAAAGAATTAGAATTTGATGAAATCTGTCTGTTCACTGAAGATTCTCCGCCTCAGCGCGTAGGATACAAACTCTTGCCCACTTATCCATCCTACGGTCACTTGCATGGATTCTTATTGGAAGTGTTCAAAGAGCCATTTCTCTCTACTGGAGATAACCTATGGTTCTTTTTTGCAGGTCACGGGATGCAATATGCTAATCGAGATTACTTAATGCTAGTTGACACTCATCCCAGCAACGTCGCTGCAACTGGAATTTCGGTCGATTATATTCAAGAACGATTAGTCCGATCCGGTGCTGATAATGTAATTCTTCTTCTAGATGCCTGTCGCAACCAAGGAAACAGGGGCGTAAGCCAAATTAGTCGGGAAGCGAGGCAAGGGGTCATCACAATTTCTTCTTGCAGTCCAATGGAGGTCTCATGGGAAGTTGATGAGCTTCAGCACGGTGTATTTACATATTGTATTGATGAGGCATTGAACCCAAGAAAAGAGAATTTAGAAAAATTGAGATGTGCTACAGTCGAGGGATTAAATAATCACTTGCGTAGACGTGTGCCCTTTGTTTGTGAATGGTACAAGAAGTTTCCAGTACAAAATCCTTTCACAAAGATTGCTCCACTGGAAAAGTCCCATCTCATCTTATTCCCAAAATATGCTCGCTCAGAAGATGTCAAAAAACTTCAGGAAGACGCTCAAGAGGCCTTCTCAAAACGAAATCTAGATTTTGCCGAACAACTCTGTATTCGAGCTAATGAAGCCTCACAAGGCCAAAACGAAAGCGTATTAGATCTTCTTAATCAGATTCAACAAAAGCGTCTGAAAATCAGCAATCTCGCATTACCGCAACTTCCTCTGAGTCAAATCGTAGGGGGATTTAATGAATTGAGAGACAGTCGATCTGCACAGCTTTCCGAATTCAGGAAGCAAGCATCCCAAGCCGTGACAGATCGGCTTCATGATAAATATTTTGGGTTCAGAGGATTTCTAACACCAAAAATTCAATCCGTTGGACGTGCTTTTACAAGCATCTCTACTGTAAATCGCAAAAAAACTCTAGGTTGTCTAGGGTTGATAGGGTTGGGCTTTTTAAGCCTAGCAGTCTTGCGAGATCCATCTAGCAATCACACGCCCTCTCATTCTAGTTATCAAGCTTTAGAGAGTTTTCTCAGATCAGGCAACTGGACTGCGGCCGATCAAGAAACAGTGAATCTGATTTTACAAAATGTTGGGAAGCCGTCTCTTATTTCGTTGGTTCCGGATGATGTAAATCAAGTCCCGTGTGAGGTTTTGAGCGATATCGATCGACTGTGGGTTCAGAACAGCAAAGGCAAGTTTGGGTTTAGCGTCCAAAAAAGAGTGTTTTTAGACATAGAAAAGCTTGCGCCAACGCTAGGTCGAAATACAATCTTATCCGCCTTTAACACGCAAGTCGGCTGGAATTCAAATGAAATTTGGGGTTCAGATTCGCGCCCAATTACTTCAGGAGAACTTCCAACAGGACACTTTCCAAAAACTTCGTTTAGAGTGGGTTTTTCAAGCTTGATCCAAAAGCTTTCTGCTTGTCAGTTTTGAATTGAGGAAATTAGTTTCCCAAGTATCATGCACCCTCTAGCAGTCTGAGTCGATAGTCAACACCGTGGACGGTTTCTTCTTCAGGAAGTTTTGACGATAATTCAGATTTGCTCGATGATGGCAGGACAAATGAGGGCGTGCCTGCTGTAATACAGCAAATCCGCGGAGCTTGGGCATTGAGGGGGTGAGGCGGATGGGCGATCGCCCGCTGATCGCCCCCTAGAAGATTAGCCGTGCCTTCATCAGTTCCCCTTAGCCCTCGGCCTCGTTGCTGACAAATTCGGGCTGTTCGCCCTGAGCGGCTTCCAGTGCAGCTTTTAGCGTATGCCAGGAGAGGTTCGCGCACTTGATCCGCACGGGAAACTGGGCAACGCCCTGCATGACGTTGAGCTTGCGGAGATCGGCGGGAAACTCGGCCTCACCGCGCATCATGGCTTGAAACTTTTGCACCATCTCCAGCGCTTCGTCCGTGGTCTTGCCGCGCAGCGCTTCGGCCATCAGATCGGCCGAGGCCATGGAAATCGCGCAGCCTTCCCCTTCAAATTTCACGTCTGAAATGCGCTTCACCGAAGGATCACCCTGCGGATCGTCCTCCAGGTGGAGCGTGAGTTCGATCGTATCGCCGCAAGACGGATTGTGCCCCTTTTGGTAGCGGTCAATAGGGTCGGTTTTGCCCTTATGGCGTGGCTTTTTGTAGCGCTCTAGGATGACCTGCTGGTAGAGATCGCGCAGATTGTCGAGAGACATGGTTCGTTAGGTAAAGATACGCAGCCAAGTCGATCCTAGCGAAATTCTGCGCCAATACTGTGCCTGAAGTTCCCTGCGGAGGGATCGCCCGTGAGGAACTATCCGTGAAGGCCCATGAAGGACTGCCTGCGAAGGTCTGCTCCAATGCTCTAGGCGACCGACATCGAGCAGTTTTCGCTCTGATAGACCAGGTAGTGAACCGCAGAAAGCAGGTCGCTGTGCAGACGGGTGGGTTCAAACTTTTTCAGGTAGGACTGACTGCGAATGCCACAGGTAAGGGCAATTGTGGCAATGCCCGCAGCCTGGCCGGCGATCACGTCTGCCTCGGTGTCGCCCACCATCCAAGCCGTGGAGCCGCTGCCCATCGTGGCGATCGCCTCTGCCAATAGCCCCGTCTTGTGTTCTGCCTGGTTTGCGTAGGCCGCGCCCGCATCCTGCATTCCCCAAATGCCATTGAACAGGTCGAGCAGGCCGTGGCTTTCCAAAACTTGCGTTGCCTGGTCGCGGCAGCGCAGCGTCACCAGCACCAGCCGCGCCCCCTGTGCCCGCAGCAGCGACAGTGCCCACCGCGCCCCCGGCTGGAGGGTGTCTTTTTGCAGCAGGTCGGGACGGTTCACAATTTCTACCACGCGCTTGAGGAACACCTCGATCTGGTCGCCCCGCAGCCCCGATCGCAGGGCAATTTCTACATCGGGCACGCGGTTTTGCTTCATGTCCCAAAACTGTGCCTTGCTGAGGCGATGCACAGGCACCGTAATGCCGCGAGTTTGATACAAGGTTTGCACATCTGACAGACCCAGGAGATACGTTTCGTAGTAGCGGTCGGAAACGTCGATGATGGGGCCGTCAAAGTCGCAGAAGAGAGTAAGTCCAGAGAGCGATCGCATTGCGAAGAGTCCTTGAATGGAGGTCAAGCGCCCAGATTGGGTGACCCGTTGGGCAACCATAAGTATGAAGGAGTCTATGTTTTCTTTAACTTTTTCTTTACAGTAACAGTCAAAATTATAAGTCGTCAATCGAAGAATCCCTGAAGAATATCAGATTTGCTTATGATTTTAGTCCGTCCTGGAGATGAAACGCCCTGTCTGGGGTTCTACACTGCCTCATCCTAGCGAAGGAGTCATCTCTGTCGCGTACTGCTTATGGGTGAGTCAGGACTTCTGTTTCTTGTTGAGCGTCTGTAATCCATGCCTGCATACTCGGCAGCGCCCACACGGCATCGGCATAGGCTTGGCATACCGGATCAAGCACCACTCCATAGGTGACAAAGCGCGATACCACCGGGGCATACATTGCATCGGCAATGCCAAAGCCACCAAACAGAAACTCACCCCCGCTGCCGTAGGTGCTGCGGCATTCGCGCCACAGGGATGTGATGCGGTCGATATCAGCCTGCACGCCGGGAGCGCGGCCTTTGCCTGGATAGCGCGATCGCACGTCCATCGGCATATGAGTCCGCAGTTTGGCAAAGCCAGCGTGCATTTCGTGGCTTACCGCACGGGCGATCGCCCTCACCTGAGGATCGGCGGGATACCAAGGGCGATCAGGAAACAGTTCTGCAACATACTCACAAATCGCCAGCGATTCCCAAATGACCCAATCACCCTGCCGCAGCGCAGGAACTCGCCGAGATGGGGAGTAGCGCTCGATCTGCGCGTGAAACTCTGGCGTATCTAGCGGTAGCCGAATTTCGGTAAAGGGCACGGCCATCTGGTGCATCGCCAGCCACGGCCGCAAAGACCAAGAGGAGTAGTTTTTGTTGCCGATGATGAGCGTGAGGGGAAGCATGGGCAAACAGGAGCAAAAGGATTTATCTGTACAGAAATGAAGCAAGCAATAAAGCAGGCTTAGTTTCAAAAAATCCGGTTGGAGCGGGCTATGCTGCTGTAGTAGATTAGCGTTGCAGCGTAAGGATTGAGCGGGTTATGCGGGATTGGGGCTGGGGATGGGGAAGTGTGGCGCTATGCAGTTTAGCAATTCTGGGCAATGCCAGTGCGGGGGCTTGGGCGCAGGCTCGTCCGGTGCCGTCGGGGGCGATTCCCGCAGGGATTGCTTCGCGAATCGCCCAAGGACTGCCCGCCTGCCTGCCGCCCCAGTCTAGCGAAACGCTGGTGATGGTGCTAAATCAGACCCCCAACACGCTGGAGCAACTGCGGTCTGTCGTACCGCGCAACGCCAGCCTGACGGTTTGCGATTATTTGGGGCTAAACGTCACCCGCATTGGCGGCTTTGCTACGCCTGCTCTGGCCCGCGACTGGGCGGATTACCTGAATCGAGCGTTTGGCTATCGTGCCTTTACCACCGTCGCCACCGCGCCCAACCCCACGCCGCAGCCAGGCCCCATCAGCTACGCCGTGCTGGTGAACCATTACAATCGCCCGGATTTGCTGGATCAGGTGCAGCAGGTCACGGGTCGCCGCGTCACGGTTGTCACCTACGACCAGCGCCCGCATCTGCTGGTAACCAGCACCAACGATTGGGCGATCGCCGCTGGATTGTTACGAGACTTGAGCGATCGCGGCTTTGTCACCCTGATTGTCGATGGTCGCCAAATTGCAGGACTCCGGCCGGTCGGCGGATAGCCTCAACTCTCTTCAGTGGCGTTATCAGTTAGTGGAGTTACGATTAGGGGCGCTGTAAATGCAATTGCTGGAAACCCTGCAAATACTTGACAGGCAGTCCAAAATCGCAAATCCAGAATCCAAAATCGCCAATCCAAGATCAAGAACCAACAGGATTCAATAGGCTTTTGCCGCCAGCCAGGAGACTACAACGCCCAGGGCACAGCCCGCAATCACCTGAACGGGCGTGTGTCCTAGCAGTTCCTTGAGCCGCTCCTCGTGAAATTCGGCATCTTCAAAAAACTCGCCCACGATTTTGTTCAGCACGCGGGCCTGCTTGCCTGCCGCCTGCCGCACCCCTGCCGCGTCGTACATGACGATAATGGCAAACACCACCGCTACTGCAAACTCAGGACTCTCCCAGCCAGAAGATTGCCCCACGCCACAGGCGAGCGCCGTGACGAATGCAGAATGGGCGCTGGGCATTCCGCCCGTGTTGACAACCGTGCGAAAGCTGACCTTGCCGTTACGGGCCAGTTCCACGATGAGCTTCAGCACTTGAGCAATGAGGCAGGCCGCCACTGCAACCCACAGCACGACGTTTTGAAAGACCTGACCAAAATCCTGCATGAGGTTGCTCCCCCTAGTGCGTTCGGGCAGTGATATAGTCGGCGATCGCCAAAAGCGGCTGGGCACGAGTGCCATAGGGAGACAGTTCTGCCTTGGCGCTGGCGATCAGTTGCGCCGCCTGCCGCTTCGATTCTTCAATGCCCCAAAAACTGGGATAAGTTGCCTTTTGAGCCTGTACGTCTTTGCCAACAGATTTCCCCAATTCCTCTGGCGTAGCGGTCAAATCCAGCACGTCATCCACGATCTGGAACGCCAGCCCAATATCTTGCGAATATCTAGATAGTCGCTGCTGATCTTCTGCCGAAGCGCCTGCCAGGATCGCCCCACAGACGACCGATGCTTCTAGCAGCGCCCCGGTCTTGTGGCGATGAATCCAGGTCAGCGTTTCCAGGGTTACGTCCGGCTTCCCTTCCGACTCCAGATCTACAACCTGTCCGCCCACCAGACCCGCCGCGCCGACCGCCCGACTGAGGTGAACAATCACCTGAAGCGTGCGATCGCTCGGCACGCCCGTCGTTTTTGCGGCAATGTATTCAAATGCATAGGTCAACAGCCCATCGCCCGCCAGAATCGCGATGTCCTCGCCGTAAACCTTATGATTCGTGAGTTTGCCCCGGCGATAGTCGTCGTTGTCCATCGCAGGCAGATCATCGTGAATCAGCGACATGGTATGAATCATCTCCAGCGCACAGGCCGTCGGCAGCGCCATTTCCACCGTGCCGCCCAACATCTCGCAAGTCGCCAGGCACAAAATCGGCCGCAGCCGCTTGCCTCCCGCCATCAGGGAATAGCGCATCGACTCGTAGATCGTTTCGGGATAGACCACCGGAAGGGATTGATCCAGCGCCGCTTCTACGATCGCCTGTCGTTCTGCCAAATAACCCGATAAATCAAAAACTTGAGTCGCCACCATGCCAATTTCCTGGAATTCTGCCCTTAGTCAGGGTGATAAATTGGCCAATCTTCGGCCAACTGAACGGATCTAGCACATTAACCTAGACGCAATCCAATGTACCCCGGATGAGGGTCGGAATGTACAGATTAGGGGACAAGGATTAGGGGTCAGGGTTTCCGTCCGTCACCCCGCTACTCTCCTTAAATAGCTCCACACCGTATTTGCCATCAGCATCGTTACGGTCATCGGCCCAACGCCGCCGGGGACGGGCGTGATCCAGGAGGCCACGTCTTTGACCGATGCAAAGTCTACGTCGCCCACCAAACGTCCGCCGCCGTCGTCGGTGATGCGGTTGATGCCCACATCAATCACAGCAGCCCCAGGTTTGACCATATCGGCAGTGATCAGGTTGGGGCGGCCCACGGCGGCAACCAGGATATCGGCAGAGCGGGCAACAGCAGGCAGGTCGGGGGTGCGAGAATGGGCCATCGTGACGGTGGCATCTTGGGCTAGCAGCATTAGGCCGAGGGGCTTGCCGACCAGGATGCTGCGCCCGATGACGACGGCATGTTTGCCCCTGGGGTCGATGTGATATTCCTCCAGCAGTTTCATCACGCCTGCGGGGGTGCAGCTTTGTAGCCCCACTTCGCCGCGCACCAAGCGCCCCAGGTTCATGGGGTGCAGCCCGTCGGCATCTTTGTCGGGGTGAATTTGGTTGAGCAGAGCGACGGAATCCAGGTGATCGGGCAGGGGAAGCTGCACCAGGATGCCGTCTACACGATCATCGTGGTTGAGTTCGTCGATGACCTGCGACAGCTCTGCCTGAGTCGTATCGGCGGGAAAATGCTTGCCCAGGGACACCATGCCCAGTTTCTCGCAGGCGCGTTCTTTGTTGCGGACGTAGGCAGCGCTGGCGGGGTTGTCGCCCACCATGAGGACGGCTAGACCGGGCGATCGCCCTCCTGCCGCTTTGATCTTTGCGATTTGCTGCGCCAGGTCTGTCTGAAGTTTTTGAGCCAGCGCCTTGCCATCCAAAATGTCCGCCATACGCACCAGGGGAGATGAAGAGCAAGCTTGATTTTAATCCGGGGTGGGCGTTGCGTGGGATTTTGGGGTGGGGATTTTAGATTTTGGATTTTAGATTTGGAATTTTGGATTTAGACCCTGGATTGGGTTTGGGGCTGGACAAGCTTGCAGGTTGACCCGCTGCTCAGAAGGCTGATGCTTGGAAACTGGGCAGGTGCAGGAAGCCTAAACCAGCGTGGGAATTACGCCTGTTTCTTCCATTTGGGCAGCGGCAACTTGCAGGTAGTCGAGGAAGGTGGAGGCGACGACCGAAAGCTGCTTGCCCGACAGGTGGACGACGTACCACTTACGGGGAATTGGGAAACCTTCGACATCGAAGGCCATCAGTTCGCCCATCGAGCCGTCATGAGCGATGGTGTGCGACGACAGAACTGCCAGCCCCAGCCCTCCGGCGATCGCCTGCTTAATGGCCTCGTTGCTGCCCAGTTCTAGCCGCACCCGAACCGACAGGTCGTGGTCATCCAGCAACTTCTGAAAAGCGCGGCGTGTGCCCGATCCCGGCTCCCGCATGATAAAGGTTTCTTCTGCCAGCCGCTCTAGGGAAATGTTCTTTTCTTTTGCCAGGGGATGGGTTTTGGGGCCAATCACCACCAGCGGGTTATCCAAAAACGGGTGGGCCACGATGTCCAGATTTTCCGGCAATTGGCTCATCACGTAGAGGTCGTCCTGGTTGTTGCCTAGGCGCTCGATCACGCGCTCGTGGTTGGTGACCGTGAGGGAAATATCGACACCGGGATACTTTTGACAAAAGGGGCCGAGCAGGCGCGGCAGAAAGTATTTTGCCGTCGTGATGACCGCCAGCCGCAGCCGGCCCTGCTTCATGCCTTTCAGGTCGGCAATGCTCATTTCCAACTGTTCCAGCTTGCCAAAAATCTCCTGACAGGTGGAAAATAGCTCCCGTCCTGCATCGGTCAAAAACAGTCGTTTGCCGACTTGCTCGAACAGGGGCAGGCCGATTGCCTTTGTTAGCTGCTTTACCTGCATAGACACGGTGGGCTGGGTCAGAAATAGCTCCTCCGCCGCCCGCGTAAAGCTGCCGTGCCGGGCCGTTGCCTCAAAGACCTTGAGCTGATGCAGCGTCGCGTGAATCACAAGAGCCTCCTCGTAAAGAAAGCGCGGTCAAGAGCGCAGATGAAGGGATACGTCGATAGGACAAGATCATTCCGAATTCTTATAGACTCTAGTCTATTACAAGGTTGCCAAGAAAAGTATTTTTTCTATGGATTTCTGCGCTGGCTTCAGGCTGTGACTGGAACGATCGACTGGCGCGGCTCAAATTGTTAAATTCGTCACACTTTGTCAATATTTCCAACGTTCTGCGTCTACCGCCGATTTTTCTTGGAAGACTAGAAAGGAAGAAGCCCGGTTGAGCTAGGGATCTGGGCAGGGTTCGGCGCTGAGCAAGCGGCTGGAAGGGGGCGATCGCCCTGTCACCAAATCGCAACAAGTTGAGACAATTCCGTCGGGCCTTGCAAAATCAGCACGTTAGAGTTGAGAAGGTTAAGGCGCTTGCGCGTCCGCTCCTTGCAGTGAGAGGAGGTTTAGTCATGGGAATCGCTACAGTAAACCCGGCGACTGGCGAAACGCTACAAACATTTGACGCACTGACCGATGGGGCGATCGCCCGCGCCATCGACGCAGCCCAACACACGTTCGAGTCTTATCGCCACACCCCCTTGGCCCAACGGGCCCAGTGGCTCTACGCCGCTGCCGAAATTCTAGAACAGGAAAAAGCAGAATTTGGCAAATTAATGACCCTGGAAATGGGCAAGCCCATCGGCCCGTCGATTGCCGAAGTGGAAAAATCCGCCTGGGTCTGCCGCTTTTATGCCGAAAACGCCGAGAAATTCCTCGCGCCCGTGCCCATCGAAACCGATGCCAGCCGCAGCTACGTCATGTATCAGCCGCTGGGGATTGTGCTGGCGGTGATGCCGTGGAATTTTCCCTTCTGGCAGGTGTTTCGGTTTGCTGCGCCAGCCCTGATGGCGGGCAACGTCGGTCTGCTGAAACATGCCTCCAACGTGCCCCAGTCGGCCCTGGCAATTCAGGACATTCTGGAACGGGGCGGTTTTCCCAAAGGGGCCTTTCAAACGCTGCTGATTGGCGCGGATAAGGTAGCGCAAATCGTCGCGGACGATCGCATCAAGGCCGCCACGCTGACGGGCAGCGAACCCGCCGGAGCCAGCCTCGCCTCTACTGCGGGAAAGTATCTCAAGAAAACCGTGCTAGAACTGGGCGGCAGCGATCCGTTCGTCGTCATGGCCAGCGCTGATCTAGACGTAGCCGTGTCTACTGCCGTGACGGCCCGCATGATTAACAATGGTCAGTCCTGCATTGCAGCCAAGCGCTTTATCGTGCAAGAGGCGATCGCCGATGCGTTCCTCAATGCCTTAGTCGAGAAATACAAAGCCCTGAAAATCGGCAATCCGCTCTTGCCCGAAACCCAGATTGGGCCGCTGGCCACGCCTGCCATTTTGCACGAAGTTCACCACCAGGTAGAAGCCTGCATCGAGGCGGGCGGCAGGGTGCTGGTCGGCGGCGACCCGGATGACGTGCCCACCAAAGCTGATGCCAAACTGAGCCAGGGCAATTTTTACCCGCCGACGATTATCGTCGATGTGCCGCCCGATGCCCCCATTGCCCAGGAAGAAATCTTTGGCCCCGTCGCCACGGTCTTCCGCGTGCCCGACCTGGATGCCGCCATTCGTCTGGCCAACAGCACCTCCTTTGGGCTGGGCGCGAGCGCCTGGACGCAAATTCCCGAAGAGGGCGATCGCCTCATCGCAGAACTGGAAGCGGGCAGCGTCTTCCTCAACGGCATGGTGAAATCGGACCCGCGCCTCCCCTTCGGCGGCATCAAGCGCTCCGGCTATGGCCGCGAACTGGGCCGCGAAGGCATTCTGGAATTCGTCAACGTCAAAACCGTCTGGGTTAAGTAAGGGGACGAATTAGTTCTCTAAGTTCTCTTCAGTTCTCTAATTCTCTAAGTTCGCTCGAGTTCTCTAAATACCCACACGCTAAATACCCACCCGCCCAGTAACACGCCTCATAGCCTTTTTCTGATTCGCATCCGCACCTAGTCCCTCCAATTACCAACCTACAGGAAACCTTGTATGACCCCTCGCATGACCTCTCTCAACACCGCCGAACTGCTCGTGAAATGTCTGGAAAACGAAGGTGTGGAATACATCTTTGGTTTGCCAGGTGAGGAAAACCTGCATGTCTTGGAGGCGCTGAAGCATTCGTCAATCCGCTTCATCACCACGCGACATGAGCAAGGCGCGGCGTTTATGGCGGATGTGTATGGGCGGCTGACGGGCAAAGCGGGCGTGTGTTTGTCTACGCTGGGGCCCGGCGCAACGAACCTGATGACGGGCGTAGCGGATGCCAATCTAGACCGTGCGCCGCTGGTGGCTATTACCGGGCAAGTGGGTACGGATCGGATGCATATTGAATCGCATCAGTATCTCGATCTGGTCGCCATGTTTTCACCCGTCACGAAATGGAACGCGCAAATCGTGCGGCCGAGCATTACCCCAGAAATTGTCCGCAAGGCGTTCAAGATTGCACAAAGCGAAAAACCCGGTGCCGTACACATTGATCTCCCGGAAAATATCGCGGCAATGACGGTGGAGGGAACGCCACTGCGAAAAGAGGCGATCGAAAAAGTGTATGCGTCGTTCAACAGCATTGAACGGGCAGCCGCTGCCATTTCGCAAGCCCAGAATCCCATCATCCTGGTGGGGAATGGCGCAATTCGCTCCCATGCCAGTGATGCGGTGACCCACTTTGCGCGATCGCTCAATATTCCCGTCGCCAATACCTTTATGGGCAAGGGCGTGATTCCCTACACCGATCGCCTGGCCCTGTGGACGGTGGGCTTGCAGCAGCGTGACTTCATTAGCTGCGGATTTGACAATACTGACCTGGTGATTGCCATCGGCTACGACCTGATCGAGTATTCGCCCAAGCGCTGGAATCCGACGGGAGAGATCCCGATTATTCACATCAACGCCACCCCTGCGGAAATCGACAGCAGCTATATTCCCCTGGCAGAAGTGATTGGCGATATCTCCGATTCGCTGGAAGAGATCCTGCGGCGGAGCGATCGCCAAGACAAGCCGGAACCCTACGCCATTCACCTGCGAAAAGACATTCTGGCCGACTATGAGGAACACGCCAAGGACGATAGCTTTCCCGTCAAGCCACAAAAGCTGATCCACGATTTGCGAACGGTGATGGGGCCAGAAGATATCGTCATTTCGGACGTAGGAGCGCACAAGATGTGGATGGCGAGACACTATCACTGCGATCGCCCCAACACCTGCATTATCTCCAACGGTTTCGCAGCAATGGGGATTGCCATACCAGGGGCGATCGCCGCCAAGCTGGTCGCCCCAAACCGCAAGGTGGTCGCTGTGACGGGGGATGGCGGCTTCATGATGAACAATCAGGAGCTAGAAACCGCGCTCCGCATCGGTACGCCGTTCGTCACCATTATCTTCAACGATGGCGGCTACGGGCTGATCGAATGGAAGCAGCACAACCACTTCGGCGAGTCGGCGTTTATCAAGTTTACCAATCCCGACTTTGTGAAACTGGCGGAAAGTATGGGGCTGAAAGGCTATCGTATCTCCGCCACTACCGACTTTATCCCCACGCTCAAGGAAGCCCTAGCGCAGGACGTACCTGCCATCATCGATTGCCCCATCGACTATAGCGAAAACCTCCGCTTTAGCCAGCGGGCCGGCGATCTGACTTGCGCGATTTAGCGCGATTTACGCACGTGCCTTTGCGAATCAATTAGCTCGTAAATGATCGCCCCAGTCCCAGCTTGGCCAGCAGCTTGCGGTAGGTAATAGAGCTTTTGTCGCCCGCGATGTGGACTTCATCTGCCAGGTTAATCGGCAAATCCTCAGGCCAGAGTTCCTCGACAATTTCCTTATCTTCGCCAAAAACCTGGTGGTTGAAGGCCAGCGTTTCTTCCAGAGGCGCGTCTTTATCAAAGTTGCGGCAGAGGGGCGAAAATACGCGGGTCTTGCGGGCTGAAATGGGACTGGCCGCATTCAGAATATGCAGCATTCCGTTGGGGAAGGTGACCGAGAGCTTGACCGTGAACGGCAGCCAGGCCTGAAACAGCCGCCGCCACTGAAACCCTGGCGGGCTGAGGTGTTTGTAGCCGTGGGGCAGATTGCTGACGGAACTCACGTAGTCCGCCGTAAATCCGCCCTCGGTGAAGGTGATGGGATAGTCGGGCACTTCAGGATTATCCCGCTCCCCAAAGGAGTCTTTGTGGACAAAGGCAAAGTGGCTGACATCCAGAAAGCCCTCGATCTGGCGACCCGCCGCCGCATCTAGATAAACCGAATCGGGAATGATCTGGATGTAGTCGGGGTCATCCCACGCATCAAATTCGGGAAAGGGAACCGGGCCATTGTCCACCAGCCGTACCCAGATCAGTCCGTACTGCTCTCGCACCGGGTAGGTCGTGAGGCGGAGACGCTTGGGAATTGCGGCATCAGGGGCAGCCGGAATGCAGACGCATTGGCCGTCCTGGGTATACCGAACGCCGTGGTAGGCGCAGACCAGTTCGCCATCTTCAACCCAGCCCATGCTGAGGGGAGCGCCGCGATGCAGGCAGAGGTCTTTTGCCGCCATTACGCCGCCGTCGCCCGCCCGGTAAAGCACCAGCCGCTCGTCGAGCAGGCGCACCCCCACGGGCTTATCGGTAACATCGTGGGCAAAGGCAACGGGATACCAGAATGGGGCGAGCGCTTCCCAGTCAGAAGGGCTGAAGGTGCAATCCCGAGGCAGGGTAAACGTAGCTGTCATAGGAATTTGCAGGAAAACCTGTAGGTGCGTGAGCGGTCAACGTCCTAGTCAGTCCGCTGATGCTAAGACGGACAGACGGCTGAGAACTGTATCCCCCTCTACTACAGGCAAGCCCTTTCCCCAGGCGATAAGTTTTTAGTATTGAAAAGTCAGAAGTATGGTTCGCAGCTTGCAGGCGGCACTCGCGGGAAACCAGTCCACGCGCCAGTTCAGAAGTATGGTTCGCAGCTTGCAGGCGGCACTTGCGGGAAACCAGTCCACTGCGTCAGTTCCGGCGTTAGTGCTGCCTTGGGCAATCTAGTTCAGCGCTACTTCAGCAGCAGATCGTCTAGCTCTGCGTAGTCGGGCAGGGTTGTGTCGATGGGTTTGCCCTGGCGCAATACCGTGCGATCGCCCTGGGGACGGGCCAGCAGTTCGCTGAAGTAGCGAGCCGCGCAGAGAATCAGATCGGCGGGTAGCCCTGGCGCAATGCGGCCCACGGTGGGCAGGCCCATCAGGTCGGCCGGTGTGGTCGTCACGACCCGGCTCCAGTCGCCATAGGGCGCATCGAGCTGGGCAATCCGCACGCCCTGGGTGAACACCTCCAGCCCGTCGTGGTCGCCAAAGCCATAGAACGGATCGCGGCAGTTGTCGCTGGCGATCGCCACCGGAACGCCCGCATGTTTCAGTTCGTGCAGCAGCGTAATGCCGCGCCAGCGGGGGGTGCGGGTGGGTGTCTGTCGCAGGGCGGGTGGGTGAGCGCCTGGAGGAGACGAAGCCGCCGCCTGACTCCTGAGGGCCGAGCGCTGATTCCGGTCTTGCAGATACAGATTGCACATGGGCAGGCTGACCACGCCGATGCGGGCAGCTTTCACCAGGTCGATGGTTTTCTGGGCTTCGTCGTCAGACTGCACGGCCAGGCTGCAACAGTGGCCGCAGACAATCTGCCCGCGAAAATCGTGGCGCAGGGCGGCCTCGGCCACATAGCGCAGGGTAATGTCGTTGGGGTCGCCGCTTTCGTCGGTGTGTAGGTCGATGTCGAGGCCCCGGTCAATGGCCAGGGTAAATAGGCGATCAAGCTGGGCTTCCAAATGGGGGCCCATTTCCGTTACGCCGCCCAGAATGCCGCCCATCTCGGCAACTAGATCGGCCAAGATTTCGCCCTCTGGAGTTTGGTAATAGTCCAGTGTTACCAGGGAAACGGCTTTTAGCGCGAGGCGATCGCTCCAGTCTTGCTGAAGCGCATTAAACACGCTCCAACTCACCGCTGCTTGGTCGCCAAAGGAGTCTATATGGGTGCGGAGGGCAGTCGTGCCGTGGGCATAGCTGCACTTTAGCCCAAACTCCATGCGGCGATAGACATCCTCTGCATCCCAGTGTTTGCTGGCATCTGCGCGGATCGTCTCCAGCGCTTCCTCAAAGGTTGCAGAATAGTTGGGCGATCGCCCCCAAACGTGCCCCTTGTCCAGATGCGTATGCAAATCGACCAGCCCAGCCCACACCATGCCGCCCTTCAGATCAACCGTCGGCACGGGTTCTGCTGCTGCCTCACCCGCCGCATCCGCACTGGGGCGAATCCTGCGAATTGTGCCATCCAAAATTTCTAGATCCACCCGCGCCAGGTTATCCTGCGCCAGAATGCCCCCCGTCTCAGGCAACACCAGCGCATCAGGCAGCAGCGGCCGGGGCACATGGGCGTTGCACAGCCAGTAGTGCGGTTCATTCAGGCGGGCGAAATCGAGTTGCGGCATAGTGTAGGAATTGGAAATCGGGGATTCAGGTTGGCACTTTGCAAACCTACCTCAGATCG
Organism: Thermoleptolyngbya oregonensis NK1-22; assembly: GCF_032705245.1. Lineage (GTDB taxonomy): Bacteria > Cyanobacteriota > Cyanobacteriia > Elainellales > Elainellaceae > Thermoleptolyngbya > Thermoleptolyngbya sichuanensis. Next base: position 1,803,987 of record NZ_CP053540.1, on the reverse strand, counting down.
TGAGCCAAAATCACGAATCCAAAATCCCAAATTAGACGGAGGAGCGGGGTGAAATGATCGACTTTACAGAACTCCAGCCCTATCTGGATGACCAGGGCCGGGTGACGCGCTGGCCGTCCAAGCGCAATCGAGCGCGGGTGCAAACGCTGGTGCTGTGGTATCTGGCTGAAAAATTCGCTGCGGGCAAAACCTACACCGAACGCGAGGTCAACCAGCTCCTCAATGAATATCACACGTTCTGCGATCCGGCTCTACTCCGCCGCGAACTGTTTGAACATGGTCTGCTCCAGCGGGAACGAAACGGCTCTGCCTACTGGCTGCCGCCCAAGGAATCAGCTTAATTTTCTCGGCGGACGGCGCTTTCGTGCCAGTGGCGCAGGAGACGGTCGGAGAGCATCGTCAGCAAGACAAAAATCAGGATGCCCAGCACGGTGGTCAGCAAGAGGGCGGCAAACATGCGGGGAATCTGGAGGTTGAAGCTGGAGATCAGGATTTGGTAGGCCAGCCCAGAACTGGTGCCGCCTGTGCCCGCGACGAATTCCGCCACGACTGCGCCGATCAGCGCCAGCCCGCCGCTAATTCGCAAGCCGCCCAGGAAATAGGGCAGGGCGCTGGGCAGCCGCAGGTAGCGCAGGGTTTGCCAGCGGGAAGCGCGATAAAGCTGGAACAGGTTGATCAGGTTATGGTCGGCGCTGTTGAGGCCCAGAGTTGTGTTGGACAGGATGGGGAAAAAGGCCACCAGCCAGGCGCAGATGACCAGCGATACGAAGGTGGACGCAGTGCCCGGAACCAACTGCCGCACCCAGAGGATGATCAGGGGGGCGATCGCCACAATCGGGGTCGTCTGCAAAATCACCGCGTAGGGAAAGAAACTGCGCTCGATCCACTTGCTCTGGGTAAACAGCACAGAAACCAGCAGACCCGACACCACCGCCGCCAGGAAGGCAAACAGCGTGATTTTCATCGTGATCAGCAGCGAGGGGAACAGCGTCCCCCACTCTCGCACCAGCGTTTGCAGCACCAGAATCGGCCCCGGCAGGATGTAGGGCGGTGTGTTGGTCAGGCGCACACCAATTTCCCACAGCGCCAACATCAACAGGCCCACGAGAATCGGAGCCAGGATATCGGGCGAGAGCAGGCGTTGCAGTTGGGACGGTTGACCAGCCTCCGAGGATGGGGCAGAGGCTTCGGGCTGGCGAGATACGTCAAACAGATTGGCCATCGGAATGCTGCCTTAGGAAATCGGGTTGGCGCGAAATCAGGTTGGCGCGAAATCAGGTTGGCGCTATGCAGGCTGGTTTACGACGCTGGCGGAAACGCTGTCGCTGGGGTGCAATGCAGTCGTCTGCCCAGCGGCGCGAGACAGGCTGTTGGAAATGTCGCGGCAGTAGTCGTTAAACAATGGTGTGGTGCGAAACTCCTCAGTGCGGGGGTAGGAAGCGGCGATCGCCACATCCGCCACCACGCGCCCCGGACGCGCCGCCATCACCACCACACGGTTCGACAGGTACACCGCTTCGTAAATATTGTGGGTGACAAACACCACCGTCCACTGCTTTTGCCCCCAGAGGTTCAGCAGGTCGCTGTTGAGCTTGCTGCGAGTCATTTCGTCCAGCGCCCCAAAGGGTTCGTCCATCAGCAAGATTTCTGGCTTTGTCACCAGGGCGCGGGCGATGGAGACGCGCATCCGCATCCCGCCGGAGAGTTCTCGCGGGTAGGCCTTTTCAAAGCCTTGCAGCGCAACGAGGGCGATCGCCTCCTGCACCGCCTCCCGCGCCGCGCTCTTCGACAGGCCCGCCAGTTTCAGCGGCAGCGCCACGTTGTCTTCCACCGTCGCCCAAGGCATCAGCGCCGCCTCTTGAAAGACGTAGGCCAACTTCCGCTGAGAACTGCCGCCCCAATACAGGTTGCCCGAACTCATCTTGCCCAGCCCTGCCACCATCCGCAGCACGGTGCTTTTGCCGCAGCCCGACGGGCCTAACAGGCTGACAAACTGCCCCTCATGCACCGTCAGGTCGAGGTTGTGCAGCGCCACCGTGCCATTGGAGTAGACTTTGCTGACATCGCTGAGCGTAAACGCCGCTGGGGTGTTCATGCGATGGGGTTCCTTAAAACTAGTGGAATAAGACTAGTTGCGTAAGCCTAGTTCGGCAGCGGGGCAGCGGAACTAGTTGCGCCAGTTCCGCTACCCCGGCTGCGCTCCATTTACACCGTACTCGACTTAGACCTTATATGCATCCGGGCCTTTGTTGACAAATTGGAGCGTGTAGGCCTGGGTATAGTCGGTTTCCGGCTTAAACACCCCTTCTGCTGCCATCGTGTCATAGAAGGATTTCCAGCGTTCCTCGGTCATTGCGCCGATGCCTTTCACCTGGGCATCGCCCGAATCGACAATACCGTATTCCTTCATCTTCTCGATGCCATAGGCGATTTGCTCGTCGGTCATCTCCGGGTTGTCTTTCTTGATGAGCTCGTTACCCGGCGATGGATCGCCATAGAGATAGCTGTACCAGCCCTTGATGGAAGCATCCACAAACCGCTGCACCAAGTCGGGGTTGCTCTCGACCAGTTCACGCTTGCACTCGATGGTTGTGGAATATGGTTCGTAGCCGTAGTCCGCAATCAAAAATACGACGGGGTCGAAGCCGCCTTCTTTTTTAATCGCCAGCGGCTCGGAACTGAGATAGCCCTGCTGCGCGGTTTGCTTGTCTTGCAAAAATGGACCGGGGTTGAAGTTGTAGGGTCGCTTCTGGTCGTCGGTGAACCCAAACTTGGCTCTCAAAAATGGCCAGTAGGTCACGTTTGCGGAGGAGGAGACGAAAATGGGGCGACCCTTCAGGTCTTCGAGCGAGTCGGCCGTACCAGGGTGTGCCATCAGGATTTGCGGGTCCTTTTGGAAGATGGCGGCGACGGTGACTTTGGGAATGCCCTCTTCGACGGCCTTGATGGCATCGGCGGCGTAGCCCATGAAAAAGTCGATCGCGCCGCCCATGAGCAACTGCGTGCCGTTGACTTGGGGCCCGCCCATGCTAATGGTCACGTCCAGCCCTGCGTCTTTGTATAAGCCCGTGGCAACCGCCTGATAGAAGCCGCCGTGTTCTGCCTGGGCGTACCAGTTGGTGCCATAGGTGATTTTGGTTAGCTCACCGGACGCAGGGCTAGCACCAGCCGCAGGACTGGCCGGTGCTTCGGTCGAGGTTGGCGCTTGAGACGCGCAGGCTGCGACGAGGCCCGTGCCAGCGGCGATCGCCCCATATTGTAAAAACTTGCGTCGTTTCAGGGGCGATCGCCCCGACGGATACCACAACTGACTCATCCAACTCACCTCATTGCTAACAAAATTGAGCAAACAAAAACAGAATGCCCGATGCAGGCGTGCTGTTGCAGGCGTGCTGTAAAGACCTGTATCGCCTCTGTAGTTTCTGAATACGTAGTTTCTGCATACTCCGAAAAGCGACCCTGGTTCTAAAGATATTCAGCCCTCTAGACAGTGTTTTCAAACTCTCTGAACCGTTAATTGCCCTGAGTCGATCCCCCTAAATCCCCCTTGTTAAGGGGAACCTCCGGTGCGGCTCGGCCCGGCTTCCCTCCTTAACAAGGGGGACTTCCGGTGCGGCTCGGCCCGGTTCCCCCCTTAACAAGGAGGGCTAAGGGGGAATCAAAAGGCTCTAAAACACGCCTCAGAGCCAGGGTCTTTACAAATCCCAATATTTGACCCTACTAGAACGCATCACCCTGGATTGTAGTTTGAGATACGAGAGATGAGGGTGCCGCAGTGCAAAAATCGTGGGATTTGAGTGATGACGCTCTATTAACTACGCTACGGCTCTATTCCCCGCGACTGACTCAGCCAGTCCATCACCTGCTGCCCCAAGCGCACGTCGTTAAGCCGATCGATTTCTCGAATGCCTGTGGGGCTGGTGACGTTGACTTCGGTGAGATAGCCACCGATGATGTCGATGCCGACGAAAATCAGCCCGTCGCGGCGCAGGGTGGGGGCAAGCTGGGCACAAATTTGGCGATCGCGCTCGGTAATCTCCACCGCCGCCACGCGCCCGCCCACTGCCATGTTGCCGCGAAACTCTTTGCCCGTAGGGATGCGGTTCACCGCGCCGATGGGTTCGCCATTTAGCAAGATCACGCGCTTGTCGCCGTCTTTTGCCGCGGGTAGATACTCCTGCACCATGATGGGCACGCGAAACTGCTGGGTGCTGATTTCGATCAGTGAATTCAAATTGCGATCGCCCGGTTCGGCAAACAAAATCCCCTCGCCCGCCTTGCCCCCCAGAGGCTTCATGACGGCTGCGCCCTGCCGCTCCACAAACTCGCGAATCACCTGCTTGTCTGCGGTGACGATGGTTTCAGGAATTGCTCCCGTAAATTGCAGCGCATACATCTTTTCATTAGCCGCCCGTAGCCCCGCCGGGGCATTGATGACCCACGTTTTATCTGGGTTCACATAGTCCAGCACGTAGGTGGCATAGAGATAGGGAATATCCACAGGCGGATCAGTCCGCATGAACACCGCATCCAGGCTGTCTAGCGGCAGAAACTGGCGATCGCCCAGTTCAAACCACACCTCCGCCGCCACCCAGCGCCCTTCTACCAGTTCGACCGGAACCAACCGCACGGGCTGAAGCTGAGCATAGGCCCTGCCGCCCACCACCGACAGCCGATTCGCCTCCGTAATCCACACCTCATGTCCCATCTGCTGCGCCGCCTCCATCAGCGCCACGCTGGTATCGTGGCCTGGATCGAGGCGGTGGATCGGGTCAATGATGAAGGCAAGTTTCATAAATAGAGTCGGGAGAGTCGGGAAATAAAGTCGGGGATTGAGGACGTGAACCGAGGGGGCAGAACAGAACAACGCGGGGCAGCGGCAGAGCGCAAGAGAGCGGGGTGGCCGATCGCCCAGAATCAAGCCAGCGCTTTGCCCCTTCGCCTCCCTTGCTCAGACCCCTGCCAGCATCGCGTCTAGCTTACCCTGCCGATCCAGCGCGTGCAGGTCGTCGCAGCCGCCGACATGAACGCCATCAATGAAGATCTGCGGCAGGGAACGGCGACCGTTGGCGCGATCTGCCATTTCGGCACGGGCGGCTTCATCGCCGTCGATGCAATATTCCGTAAAGTCCACGCCCTTCTTATTCAGCAGAGCCTTGGCGCGAATGCAAAACGGACAGGTACTCCAAGTGTAAATTTCAACGTTCGCCGTCATGGGTTGCCTCAAGTTAGCAATATTTCTTCATCTTACCGCTGCCGATCCACAGGAAGATATCTCACAGCAGCCTCAGCCTCACCACGGTTGCTGGACGGGGAACTGCCCCGGCTAATTTCCCCCCCGCCGTCTAGCCGTCTAACTTTGACAGCCCGTCTTTTGACATCCCACGGGACGGCCGTTAGTGTAGAGAAACCTCGAAACGTCAAGGGCGATCGCGCCGTTTGGCCCCTTTCACCTGCCATCAGCCTTATGTCTAGAGTCCTCTCGTCTAGAATCCTCATGTTTGGAGCCATGAAATTCTAGCGCCTTGAGAACTTCTAGCGCTTTGGAATGTATTTCGTTGCAGCATACAGGTTTCGTTGAGCAGGCATGGTGGATCTGCTGCTAGTCATGACCCTGGGGTTTCTGGGGAGTTTTGGACACTGTGTGGGAATGTGCGGCCCGTTGACGGCGGCGTTTTCTCTGGCAAAGGTGCAGGACAAGCCCCCGACCCCCTGGCAGCAGTTTATTTTTCACGTCCTCTTGAATATGGGGCGCATCCTCAGCTATGCGCTAGTGGGGCTGGCAATCGGTGCAGTCGGCTCGGTTGTGCTGGCCGGCGGGCAACTCGCGGGCGTAGGGAGTCTGGCGAGGCGGCTAATGGCGCTGCTGACGGGCGGGCTGCTGGTGTGGTTTGGGCTGGTGCAGGTTGCGCCGAACGGGCTGCCCAGGGTGCCGCTGCTGCATCCACTGGCGGCAGGCAGGCTGCACGAGCGGCTCGGTCGCCTGATGCAGAGACTTGGCAAGCGCTCCCATGTGGCTACGCCCCTGCTGCTTGGCGCGGTTTGGGGTCTGTTTCCCTGCGGATTTCTCTACGCAGCCCAGATCAAGGCAGCCGACACGGGCAATCCTTGGCTGGGCAGCGCTACCATGCTGGCCTTTGGACTGGGGACGCTGCCGACGATGCTGGGCGTGGGCACGTCTGCGGCATGGCTGAGCGCCGATCAGCGCAGCCAGTTTTATCGACTGGGCGGCTGGGTGACGCTGAGCATTGGTCTGTTGACGCTGCTGCGGACGGGCGACACGATGACGGACTTTACTGGCCACGCCAGTTTGCTTTGCCTGATGCTGGCGCTGGTGGCGCGGCCCCTCAGCGGTCTCTGGAGTGGGCTGCTGAGGGTGCGGCGAGTGCTGGGGGTGGGCGCGTTTGTGCTGGCGGCGGCGCACACGCTGCACATGGCGGAACACACCTGGGGCTGGAACTGGCAGGCGATCGCCTTCATGTTGCCACAACACCAAGGGGCGATCGCCGCTGGAGCCGCCGCGCTGCTGGCGATGCTCCCCGCCGCCCTGACGAGCTTCGACCGGGCGCAAAAGTGGCTGGGGGCAACCTGGCGGCCGCTGCACCTGCTTTCGGTTCCTGCCCTGCTGCTGGCAACGATTCACGCGATCGCCATTGGTTCTACCTACCTCGGCGTGTCGCCTACGAGGTGGCACTGGGCAGGGGCGATCGCCCTCAGTGGGGCAACCCTCAGCGTCTTGCTGCTGCGCGGCCGCTGGGTCTGGAAATGGTTTGGTCAGGAGGAATGGTATGCAGAAGCTCCGTCTCGTCGTTCGTAATGCAAGCCTGCTAGCGCTGCTGGGTCTGTCGATGGCGGCAGGCAGGATTGGTCTGCCCCCCCTCGATCCGGCCAGTGCCCATCAGGTGCAGGTGTCGGGCGAGGTCGGCGGCACGATACATATCGAGCCGCGAGACAATCCCCGCGCCGGAGTTGCCAGCCAGGTCTGGTTTGCGCTGGCGCGACGCGGCGGCCAGACGATTCCCCTCTCCGCCTGCACCTGCCAGCTTGAGGTTTACGCCCGCCCGCGCCGCCAGGGGGATGCGCCCATTCTGTCACCCACGCTGCAAGCCGTTTCCGCCGAGGGTCGCCAGGGCATTCCCGGAGCCACCGTCACCTTCCCTCGCGCTGGCGCTTACGAGCTAGTCTTGCGCGGCCGCCCCGTCACGTCGGGCACGTTTACGCCGTTTGAACTGCGGTTTCCGGTGACGGTAGCAAGGTAATGGGGACTGGCGGGATCGGTCATGGCAGGGCAGGTAAGGTAAAATAATGCCTCAGGACTTCACTCCTTCTCTCATGCTTCCCGATGTCTTCCCACTGGTTTACCGGGCGCACGGCTATTTTGGCGACCATGCATCACAAGGAGGCGGCGATCGCCCCCCTCCTCACGTCCGCCTTCGCGCTAGAAATCGTGGTTCCCGATGGGTTTGACAGCGACCAGTTTGGCACCTTTACCCGTGATATCAAGCGGCCGGCAGATCAGCTAGCAACAGCGCGGCTCAAGGCAATGCACGCGCTGGAAAACCTGGGGGCAGCGCTGGGAACAGAGTTGGCGATCGCCAGCGAGGGCAGCTTTGGGCCCCATCCGCTGATGCCCTACGTACCGCTCAATCGAGAACTGGTGCTATTGATCGATCGGCGGCATGGGCTGGAGATCGCGGGCCACGCCGCTACGCCAGACACCAACTATAGCCATCAGCAGGTAGACAGCCTGGAGGCGGCGCTGAAATTTGCCCAATCGGCAGGGTTTCCCAGTCACGGGCTGGTGGTGATGCCTGCGGCAGAGGGCAGCGACCCCACGGAGATACACAAGGGCATCACGCAGGAAGATCAGTTCCGAGAAATCGTGACCGCGACCCTCAAGCGCCACGGCCGCGCCCATCTGGAAACCGACATGCGGGCCATGATGAACCCCACGCGGATGAAGGCGATCGCCCTCGCAACGCAAGACCTGATCCGCAAGCTGCAACAGACTTGCCCCCAGTGCCACGCGCCCGGTTTCGACGTGGGCGATCGCCAGCCCGGATTGCCCTGCGCCCTTTGCCACGCGCCCACAAGCCTAACGCTAGCCGCCCTCTACCGCTGCACCCGGTGCGGTTTTACTGAAACCGTGCGCTATCCCGACGGTCAGGACTTTGCCGACCCGGCCCAGTGTGCCTACTGCAACCCCTAGCCTGGGCGGAACAGGGATTATTCCAGCAGTCCAAAGCAAGAGAATTTGGACGTTTATGGTGCGATCGCCCTCTAAAAGGGCAACTCAGAGGTAATGTCATTGCATCCGGTTGCCGATGGGGGCCAAGCTGCCGATAGGGGTCGAGTAGCACATCACAGCGGTTCATCGCAGGTTAATCCACCCATTTGCGCGTTTGGGGGCGAGTGCCAGTAGATTGAAGAGAGCGTCCCTTGATTTCACGTCATGACGGCTCCTGCTCTGAAACAAGACACCATCGCGGCGATCGCCACAGCAATCGTTCCTGCTCAAGGCAGCGTGGGCATTGTGCGCCTGTCGGGGGCTGAGGCCGTGGCGATCGCCCGTATCCTATTCCACGCACCAGGGCGACAGGTGTGGGACAGCCACCGCATTCTCTACGGCCATGTGCGCCAGCCCCAAACCCAGACAGTGATTGACGAGGCGCTGCTGTTGCTGATGCTGGCTCCGCGCTCCTACACCCGCGAAGACGTGGTGGAGTTTCACTGTCACGGCGGCATGATGGCGGTGCAGCAGGTGTTGCAGGCTTGCTTGGACTGTGGGGCGCGGCTGGCAGAGCCGGGAGAGTTCACGCTGCGGGCCTTTCTCAACGGGCGCATTGATCTAACGCAAGCCGAGAGCATTGCCGATTTGGTGGGAGCGCGATCGCCCCAGGCGGCCCAATCTGCCCTCGCCGGCCTGCAAGGAAAGCTTGCCCAGCCCATCCGCCAGCTTCGGGCGATCTGCCTCGATATTCTGGCCGAAGTGGAAGCCCGCATCGACTTTGAAGACGACCTGCCACCGCTGGATGAAGCCCTGATCAAAACCCAACTGGCGCAAGTTCTCGCCCAAGTAACGGCGCTCCTCGACACGGCAGACCGGGGCGAACTGTTGCGGAGCGGGCTAAAAGTGGCGATCGTCGGTCGCCCGAATGTCGGCAAATCTAGCCTGCTGAATGCCTGGAGCCGGAGCGATCGCGCTATTGTGACAGCGCTTCCGGGAACGACCCGCGACGTGGTTGAATCGCAGCTCGTAGTCGGCGGCATCCCCATCCAGGTGCTCGACACCGCTGGCATCCGCGAGGCCGAGGATGTGGTTGAGCAAATTGGGGTCGCGCGATCGCGCCAGGCCGCCCAAGCCGCCGATCTGGTGTTGCTCACCATCGACGCTGCCCAGGGCTGGACGGCCGCAGACCAGGAAATCTATGAGCAGGTCAAGGGGCGATCGCTGATTTTGGTGGTGAACAAGATTGATCTGGTAGCTGGGAATGGCGGAGTGGCGGAGTGGCAGAGCGATGGCGCTGTCCCACCTCCTCCGCTCGCTTTGCCCACGGTTTACACTGCTGCCGCCCAAAATCGCGGCATCGACGCACTGGAGCAAGCGATTCTGACCATTGCCCAGGCCGGCAAGCTGACGGCTGCGAACCTTGACCTGGCCATCAACCAGCGCCAGTCTGCCGCGCTCACCCGCGCCAAAACTGCCCTCCAGCATGTGCAAGACACCATTGCTCAGCAGCTCCCGCTGGACTTTTGGAGCATTGACCTGCGAAGCGCCATCCAGGCTTTGGGTGAAATCACGGGCGAGGATGTGACCGAATCTGTCCTCGATCGCATCTTCAGCCGCTTTTGCATTGGTAAGTGAGATTGATTTTGGATTTTGGTTAGTGTCCCGATTTATTCGCCACCCTCAAAATGACCAATCAAGAACAACCATGCTGTAAGGGTTTCAGCAGTTGCCAGATCGCGGTGGCGAAAAACAAAGGACACTAACAATTTCCCAGGTTCTGAACGATTTCTCGCGGGCTGCGCCCGCGAGAAATCGTCCAACTGCGTAGCCCTACTACTGTCCAACCGTTTGCACCGGGGGCATGGGCTGTCCCTGCATCTGCTGCATGATGTGCTGCTGGAGCATTTGCTGTTGCAGGAGTTGTCGCTGGGACATGGGTTGTTGGCGCAGGGGTTGTTGGCGCATTTGCTGCTGCATCATCTGCTGCTGCATCATCCGCTGTTGCGCCATCTGCTGCTGGGCCATTTGGTATTGCGCCATTTGCTGGGGAGAGAGCGCCTGCTGCGGAATCTGTTGCGGAACTGGCTGTGGGATCGGTTGTGGAATGGTTTGCGGGGCGATCGCCTGCGTAGGCTGCGCGACGGGCTGGGTGTCGGGCGCGGCAGAGGGGTCTGCAATTTGGAGCATGGGCTGGGCGGGCTGATTGGCGGCCTGGGCGATCGCTGCTTCTAGGTCAGTTTTGATTTTCTCTACCCGAGGCTCATACAGGGCTAATAGGCGTTCTGCTTCAAACATGGCGCTGGTGTTGGGCGGCACTTGCTGCAACCGCGCCAGGCCTGCTTCCCAGGTGGCGACTACTGCTTCGGCCAGATCAGGGCGCTTCTGACGAATGGCGTGCTGCTGCCGCTCCCAGGCCAGCTTGAGCAACTGCTTGGCTTCGCTGAGGCGCTGTCCGGCTGCCTCTTCTTGCTGAAGCCGGGTTTGCACCAAGGCTAGCTGATCCCGATAGTCTTGGAGTTTGGCGGTGGCTGTTGCATAAAACGGGCTGGCAACGGGTACTGCCTCAAGCTGCTGAATCGCGGCTTCCCACTGGTTCCGAATCAACTGCCAGGTCTGGAGGTTGAGAACCGGAGCCTCGCTGGCCTGGGTAGCGGCGATCGCCCACTGCTCAGCTTGCCTCAACCCATTCAGCACCTCGTTTTGCTGCTGATATTGCTGGCGCAGTTCATTGGATGTTGACCGATGGCGCGACCAAATGGGTACGGTGTCCAGCAGGTCGATCGCCCCAGTGAGGTACTGCTGGGCGGCGGCCAGGTCGGGCGCAGCAGGAGCCTGTGTCACGACGGTAAACGACTTGCTGCCCAGAGATTCTGCCGTTTCCAACTGGGGGCACGCGCCAAGGGTGCAGGGCTGCGTCAGCACGTAGCTGCCCAGAGCCAGCCCGACGGCTCCAATGCCCGCTATCAGCAGGCGATGATCTGCTCCTGCCTCGACACTCTTCTGAGGACTTTGGTGAGGAGTCTGGGCAGATTTGGGGGCTTGTGGAACCGCTTTTTGAACAGCTTGAACAGCTTGAGCAGGGGGTCTGCTGGTGGTTGGCGGGATCGGCTGAGCCTTGGTGCGGGCAGACGGCGCGACAGATGCGGGCTTGGGAATGGGAATGGTGGCGGGTGGAGCAATTGCCCCGGTTCCCGCAATGGCGCTGGCGGCAACCCCCGATAGCACAGGCTTGGGCGGTGTCTGGTTCAGCGAAAACTGGCGGCGCACGTAGGGCTTGGGCTGGCCGACAATCCGTAGGTATAGCCCCACCTGCTGAATCGAGCGAATCTGGAGCGCGTGGATGCGGGCTTCGAGAAGCTGCAACACCTGGCGCGGATTCAGCGACATATCGGTGCGGTGGTTGCCCACCACCAGCAGGCGATCGCCCTGGAGGGCACAGCGCACCGCAACTGCCAACTGGCGCTGGCGGAAAAAGGCTTCCAGCGTGCGTCCTAGCTCTTCGACAGAGAGGGATAACTCGGCTGCGGACGGGTCGGTCGTGCGATCGCTGGGGGAAAGTGTCGCCTGCATAGTCGCCTGCATTAGGTGGCCTGAATAGGTTGCCTGGATGAGTTGCCTGGAGAGAGCCTGTGTTCCTATCGGAAACTGGTTTCTAGCCGGAAACTGTTTCTAGCAGAAACCGGTTTCTAGCGGAAACTGGTTCTAGTGAAAACAGTAGACAAACCCATGCTGGGGTTTCCACCTGCCACTAGAGCTTCTCCAAAGGTTTATCCAGGGTTTATACAGATATTCTTCCCAGCGATCGCGCCTCCGGATCATTCACGGCGCAGAATCTTGGGATTCCCTAGCTCAGGGTGCTGCCACATCCGAGACAGCCGTGAGCCGCCAGCCCGGTTTCACCACCTGCCGCGATCGGGCGATCGCCAGACAATCGTCCGGCAAATCTTCGGTGATCACCGATCCAGCGGCAATGGTCACATCGGCTCCCACCGTCACAGGCGCAACCAAGACGCTGTTTGACCCAGTTTTTGTGCGATCGCCAATGACCGTCGGATGCTTCTTTACGCCGTCGTAGTTAGCGGTGATCGTCCCTGCGCCAATGTTCACTTTCGTACCTAGCGTTGCATCACCCAGATAAGATAAATGCGCGACATTCGTGCGATCGCCCAGCGTAGTTTTTTTTAGCTCCACAAAGTTTCCAATCCGGCAGCCGTTGCCCACCTGTACCTGTCCCCGCAGGTGCGCGTAGGGGCCAATGCGGGTGTCTGCTTGCACGGTGCTGTCCGACACAACGGAATATAGAACCGTCACGCGATCGCCCAGCGTGCTGTTTTCGATCAGACTACCGGGGCCAATGCGGCTGCCTGCACCAATGGCCGTCTTACCGCGCAGGTGACACTGGGGTTCAATAACGACATCTGGGCCAAGGGTGACGGTATCATCAATCGTGATACTGGCCGGGTCAATCAGCGTCACGCCCTGCATCATCCAGGCGTTCTTTACTCGCGTTTGCAAAATGTCATAAGCAGCGGACAACTGCCGTCGATCGTTAATCCCCAAGATTTCCTGATAATCGTCTACATCCACAGCCATGACGGGTGACATCATACTCACCACATCTGTCAGATAATATTCCTGCTGATCGTTATCGGCGGTCAGCTTGGGCAGCGCTTCTGCGAGGTCTGCCCAGCGAAAACAGTAGACCCCGGCATTGATGCGGCGGTTTTGCTTTTGGGCAGCCGTACAGTCCCGATCTTCTACAATTTGCGTCACGCGGTTGCTGCCATCGCAAAACACGCGCCCGTAGCCTTTCGGTTCTGGCAGATGCGCCGTCAGCAGCGTGGCCGCGTTGCCTGCTGAGCGATGGGTATCCAGCAGGTTCTTCAGCGTTTCCGGGCGCAGCAGCGGTACGTCGCCATTCAGCACCAGCACATCGCCTGCAAAGCCGTCGAGATGGGGAATGATCTGCTGCACCGCATGGCCTGTGCCCAACTGTTCCCGCTGCTCTACAAACTCCACCCCTGGAACCGCGCTGAGAGACTCCCGCACGCGATCGCCCCCATAGCCCACAATCACCAACTGGCGATCGGGCTGCACCGCTGCCAAACTGTCCAACACCCGCTCCACGAGCGATCGCCCGCCCAGATCGTGCAGCACCTTCGGAAGGTCTGACTTCATTCGCGTTCCCCGTCCCGCCGCCAAAATTGCTACCGCTAACATGCTGCCTAGCTTTCTGTAATCTCTGCTTGTAACCTGTGTGATTCAGCCTTCATCAACTGGAATCCAGCTTCCCAATCCCACAGTGGGAGTATACCGCGCTTCGGTCGGTGTATTTCTGAGAACTCCCTCAAGTCTGCTAAAAGCTTGCACAAAGTTACCGGAAACACCTCATGAAATTTGATCAACATTGCTAAATGCCATCACAATCAGCGACTCACCCTCGGTCAGTCGGTTGAATTGAGTCCGTTTGGGATTGAGTAAAATATCGCCATTCGCCCGTTTAATACCGATCAGCAAGAGCGGATTCTCGATGTGGGCATCGCTGTACTCGCTGATCCATCGACTTAACTCAACAAACGTCATACCCTGAAGAAACTCTGGATATCGTCCTGGTTCAATAAAATAAAACTCATTGGATTCATCAGAATAAGTTAAAAGCTGTTGATATACTACTGACATATTTTTAAACACTGCGCTCTGGGCAATAATTCCAGAACTGTAATCCCGCGCCGAAATGATTTCGTCTACACCTGCTTCTTTAAGATGTCGATGACGATCTGGTCTTACCAGTTCACCCACAACGTGAATATCCTTCTGACGGCCAGGAATTTGCTCTAGATGCTTAATCGCAAGGGCAATGAGGGCATTTTTTTCGTCGGGCCCTTCGCTATCTTCGTCGGCAAGTAAAATAATTGATTTTGCTTGAGATGCTTGAAATTTCTCTAGCGTGGCATGATGTGTCGGATCGGCCTGCACAAAGTGAATATTGCTAAACTCTTCGAGATCGGCCCGCTCCTCAACAATCGAGGCTGAAATGATAACAATGTCCCGCCGATGATTGCGCCCGACTTCTAGAAGTTGATGCACAATGGCAGGCGCTTTCTCATTCCAATTACAGAGAATAATATGATCTTTGAATGTTTTCATTGCTTTTTCCTTCGATAGCGCACGAGTCACAAAAAAAGATGAAATTTTACCCACGATTGCCCCAAACACAAACGTCCCAAAAATTAGCAAGAGCAACTGAAGGATTTGACCCAAAAAGCTTCGCGGCTTGTCGGGATATTCACCCATCAGCGTAATAATGGCATTGGTTAGCGTTTCCCAGATAGCTTCTCGATTCGTGAGCGCCCCTTCGCTCCACAACAACAGCCCAATCAGGCTAATTAGTATTAATACGATTGCTGTCGTCGCAAACGCAAACCCAAACCGCTCACTTCGTCTCTTCATGCTGCCTCATCACTACCCAGCGCAAGACTATTGTACTCAGCATCGTTGCATTACACCGCTACAATGCTCACCAGGCAAGAGCTTCTTAAGTTGGCTGGAGGCAGTTTGGGGTATGAATAATGATTTAGAATAAATGCCTTAAATCATGCTGTGTCGCTCAGGATCTCGTCAGACTGCGAAAGAGCGATCGCCCTTCATCTAGCAACACCGACACCTCTGGGCGATCGCCCTACTACCAAACCCCCCAATCCAAAATTCAAAATCCCCAATCCAAAATCCCCCCACTCCTGCCTCTGTTCAAGACTTCGGTATAGTGAAAAATGCACGTTGCGTTTCTCTACGGTTCACCCATGATCGACATTCCCAAACTGCTCGCCCAGGAGCTATCGCTTAAGCCGTTTCAGGTGGAAAATGCGCTGGCGCTGTTTGCAGAAGGGGCGACCATTCCCTTTGTGGCGCGATATCGCAAGGAGCGCACGGGCGAACTGAACGAGATTCAGCTCAGGGATCTGGCCGATCGCCATGCCTACCTGACGGAACTGGAGGAACGCAAGCAGACGGTGCTAAAGGCGATCGCCGATCAGGGCAAACTCACCGACGACCTCCAGGCGCAAATCGAGCAGTGCTTATCGAAAACCGAGCTAGAAGACCTGTATTTGCCCTATCGCCCCAAGCGCCGCACCCGCGCCACCATTGCCCGTGAGAAAGGGCTAGAGCCGCTAGCCCAGTGGATTGAGTCGTTGAATCAGCCCAACGCACCCCAGGCGGATTTGGCCGCTGAAGCTGCGAAATACGTCGATGGGGACAAAGGCGTGAAAACGACCCAAGAGGCTTTGCAGGGCGCGTCGGACATCCTGGCAGAGGCGGTGGCCGATCGGGCAGAACTGCGATCGCACCTGCGGCAATTTTTCCTGAATTCTGGCAGCTTCGAGTCGCGCATCAAGCCCGACTTTCCCGAAGGCAGCACCAAATTCGAGATGTATCGTACCTACACCGCGCCCGTGAGTAAGATTCAGCCGCACAACCTATTGGCGCTGCTGCGGGGCGAAAGCGAGGATGTACTGACGCTGAACCTGACCTTCGACGAAGACGAGGTGCAGAGCTACCTAGAGCGCGAAGTGATTCGCACCAAGTCCAAGCCCGTGCGCGAGTTTTATCAGGCGATGCTGCGGGATGCCTTTGTGCGGCTGATGAAAACGTCCCTGACCAGCGAAGTGATTGCCGAGAAAAAGCAGTGGGCCGATATCGAATCTATTAAAACCTTTGAGGCAAATCTGCGGGAACTGCTGCTGGCGGCTCCGGCGGGCATGAAGCCAACGCTGGCCATTGACCCCGGCTTTCGCACGGGCTGTAAGGTGGCGGTGATTGACCAGACGGGTAAGTTTCTGGAATATCAGACCATCTTTCCCCACACGGGCGAGGGGCAGCGGGAAAAAGCAGGGCGATCGCTCCTTGACCTGATTCGCAAATACCAGATTGAGCTAATCGCCATTGGCAACGGCACCGCTAGCCGCGAAACGGATGCGTTTGTGAATGAAGTGGTGAAGTCGCTCGATCACAAACCCGTGAAAGTGATTGTGAACGAAGCTGGTGCATCGATTTACTCTGCCAGTCAGGTGGCGATCGCCGAATTTCCTGACCTGGATCTGACCGTACGTGGAGCCATCAGCATCGGCCGCCGATTGCAAGATCCTCTAGCAGAACTGGTGAAGATCGACCCCAAGTCTATCGGTGTGGGTCAATATCAGCATGATGTGGACCAAAAGCTGCTCAAGAAAAAGCTGGATGAAACGGTCGAAAGCTGCGTCAACTACGTGGGCGTAGACCTGAATACTGCGTCAAAAGAACTGCTGAGCTACGTCTCCGGCATTTCCAGCGCTGTTGCCAACAATATCGTGCAATATCGCAACCAAAACGGCGCGTTTCGCAATCGCCGCGAACTGCTAAAAGTCTCTAAGCTGGGCCCCAAAGCGTTTGAGCAGGCAGCCGGATTTCTCCGCATCCGCAATGGCGACAATCCGCTGGACAATACGGCCGTCCATCCTGAAAGCTACGGTGTTGTAGAGGCGATCGCCAAGGATCTCGGCATCCCGCTAGATCAAGTGACCAAGGCAGGAGAACGGCTGAAAACCCTCTCCCTCCAGCGTTACGTCACCGATACCATCGGCGAACCTACCCTGCGCGACATCCTTGCAGAGTTAGAGAAACCTGGCCGCGACCCGCGTGCCCAATTCACCTACGCCACCTTTCGCGAAGACATTCAGGAAATTGGCGATCTCAAGGTCGGCATGACGCTCGAAGGTGTGATCACCAACGTCGCAAACTTTGGCGCGTTTGTGGATATCGGCGTTCACCAAGACGGTCTGATTCACGTCTCGCAACTGGCCGATCGGTTTGTCAAAGACCCGAAAGACGTGGTGAAAGTGGGGCAGATCGTCACCGTGCGCGTGCTGGAGGTGAACGAATCGCTGAAGCGCATTAGCCTGTCGATGCGTTCCGAGGTAAACGACAAGGCAACCCAGCAAACTGGGCGATCGCAGGAGGGCGCTAAATCCCAAAGGCCGAAGCCCGTTGCTCAGTCCAGCAACCCCAATCTCTCAGCTTCGGGCGATCGCCCCTCCACAGCAGCAACGCTAGACGACTTGAAAGCGAAATTCGGCCGCAAGCGGTAGACCATACCTGAAAGCCCCTGTCCTAGCCAGATTCGCCCGGTCTGATAGGTACGGATTCAATTTTTCATTGCTCAGAAGCCAGAGCCTTTGGCAACCAGGATTGCAACCTGATTGTAGACATATACCTTGAGCGCCGGGAAAAATTGGTGAAAGTCTTGCTCTAGGGCAGAGTGATGATGGTGCAATACACAAATGCTGGAGGCGAGGAGGGGCGATCGCCGCGATCGCGCTGCCATACGCTCCAGAATCATCTCGATACCCGATACTTGCCGATAGGCAGTCAGCCAGTCGCCCGCTAGCATAAACGGCAGCGCCCGCTGGAGCGACGGCGGCAGCAGCGCTTGATAGTGCTGCAAATCGGCGTAGACCCCCTGCACAAACTCCTCCAGCGTCCCCACCCCATAGGTTTGCCAGTGAACCGCTAGGAAATGGTCGTAGAACACATCCACCAGCACCCCCGCCAGTCGGCAGTAGGGCGGCTCTACCCGCGCCTTGCTCTGGCGGACGATGGGGTGGCAATCGGTGTAGGTGTCGATCTGGCGATGGAGCGCAATGCCCCGCTGAATCGTGGGATGGAGCGATCGCACGTTTGCTCCTTTGAGGAAATCGCCCGCTAGGTTGCCGAGGCGGGCCAGGGGGTCGGGTTCGGAGAGCAGCAGGTGGGCGAGGTAGTTCATGCTTTAGGGCGCAATTGGCTCAGCAGCGTGGCCGCCAAAATCACCGCACCCCCCAGCCAGCCGCGCAGGCCCCAGCGTTCGCCCAGCCACCAGAAGGCAAACAGCGATGCAAAGACGGGTTCTAGCGTGTAGAGAATGGCGGCTTCGGTGGCGGAGAGGTGGCGCTGGGCGCTGGCCTGGGTCCAGGTGGTGAGGGCGGTGGCGAAGAGTCCTAGGTACAGCACCACGGCGGCGCTGACGATGAGGGCGGCGGTTTGCGAAGCGATGTGCGGGGCGGCCCACAGTAGACTCAGGAGGGCGATCGCCATCACTTGCACCGTCGTCAAGGCTGTCGCGCTGTAGCGCTGCACAATTCGCTCCATTCGCAGAATATACACCGCCCAGCAGGCCGCGCAGAGCAGCACCCACAGATCGCCCACCCCCAGCACCCCACCCTCCCAGGACAACAGCCCCACGCCAGCCAGCGCCAGCCCTGCGGCGATCGCCACCCGTATCGAAATCTTGCGCCCCAGCAGCCGCGCAAAAATCGGCACCAAAATCACATTCAGGCTGGTAATGAACGCGGCCCGACTGGCCGGAGCCGTTTCCAGCCCGATTGCCTGCGTCAAAACTGCACTAAACATGAGGACGCTCACCCCGATGCCGTCCAGAATCAGTCCTTTGCTGAGGTGCGATGGGGGGGGCACTGGAGCGACTGCCAGCGACACGGAACGCAGGCGCATTCCAACAACAGGCAAGAGGGCGATCGCCGCCACCACAAACCGCGCCATCACCAACACCGACGGCGATAGCGTCCCTAGCGATGTCTTAATCAGCGGAAAGGTAGAACCCCAGATGACATTTGATAGCACCAGAATAAAAATGCTCCACTGCCGAGCCGTTACCTTTGGCATCCTTGGCATGACCAACGAACTCCCCCCTCTACCCCTACCCTGCCCCCTCTACTCTATCCCTAGTGCATCCGAACTCTACCTAAAACCCATATCTAGTGTCATCATATAAAAACCCTCTGGGTCTGTTGAGTTTCTGTCGCATTTCTACAGTCCGCATGACCTACTCGCTCTCCGCTGCCAAGCTGCAAAGCTACTACCGCTGTCCACTCGCCTACTACTTTCGCTATGAGCGCAAGCTGCCGGGGGCGGCATTTTTTAGCTCCGCAGCGCTGGGAACGTCGCTGCATCAGGCGCTGGCTCAGATTTACGACGACTGGCATTATCAAGACCCGATTCCCCGCTTGGACTGGGTGGAATATTGCTGGAATCAGCACAGCAGCGGACTCACGCCAACTCAGGTGAGCGAAGGTCGGCGCATCCTGCAACGCTACTATAACGGCTTTATTGCAAATCAAAGCGCAATTCGGCGGCCGCTAGCGGTAGAAGGGCGCATCCAGGGGACGCTGCGGGTGCAGGATTTGGAATTTACGCTGTCGGGTCGCTATGACCGAATCGACTGGCTGGAGGACGGGCTGGAGCTAATCGACTATAAATCCAGCAAGGATAGTGAGGCGCTATTGCCCGATGAAATCGATTTGCAAATCGGGTTATATTATCTAGCACTGGAGCAGCGCTATCAAAAGCACCTGAAGCAACTTAGCTTATTGTATCTGCGGACAGGCGAGAAGGTTAGTTACACAGTCACGCCCGACCATCGCCAGCAGGTGGAGTCGATTATCGGCGAACTAGCGCTGCAATTGCGGCAAGACCGTTCCTGGACTCCGTTTCCGGGTGAACAGTGCGATCGCTGCGCCTATGCCCGCTATTGCCCCGCCGCCCGCGCCAATCCCGAACCTCTGCCCGAAGAGGCCCAGCCAGAGCCGGGGTTGCAGCTTGTGCTAAGCCTGTGAGGTTTCAGCACAGGTTAGGAATGGTTGCGATTCCTGCCCGGTGTCTCTGAAAAGCACAGCCTGGGGCCGTAAGCTAAAAGCAGGGCAGAAGCTCTGGGTAGCCTTCTGAAATCACCAATCCTAAAATCTAAAATTCAAAATTGGTTCAGAGCCTATGACCTTGGGCGTTGAGTTGACCTGGCCGCGCTGCTACGGAAACATCGCGCAGGGCGATCGCTGGCTTCGGCAGTTTCAGGGAGCGCGATCGCAGTTTGCCTGTGTGCTAGGGTTTACCGAGACAGGGCTGATTCCGGGCATTTCTGCTGCGGGAGCTACACCCGCCGATCGAGAATGGACGGCGATCGCCGATGCCGAATTTCTCTACCACGGGCCTCGGCCCAATCCCCAGTTTCCGCTGCCACCGCTGACGGCGGGCGCATCGCCAACGCTGATTTCGCGGGCGGTGGTAGAAGGCTTTCGCTTGCCGCTGCATTTGCTCAACGCCGGACTGCGCCACGCGCCGACCGTTCCCTGCATCGACGTGGGCGGCACGCCGGCCCGCTGCGTATCGACTGGGGCTGCGCTGGAGCTACCAACGGTGCTGCGGCTGCTGCAAGCGGGACTGGACTGGGGCGATCGCCTCGCTCAAGCACAACCTGATGCTTACTTACTGATTGGCGAATGCGTCGTCGGCGGCACGACTACGGCCCTTTCCGTACTCACAGGACTGGGCTGGGCCGCCGCAGGTAAGGTCAACAGCAGTCATCCTGCCTGCAACCATGCCCAAAAGTGGGATATCGTATCCGCTGGGTTAAATCGGGCCTTGGAACAGGGAACGCTCGCACCAGATAATCCCGACCCGCTAGCCGTGGTGGCGGCTGTGGGCGACCCGATGCAGATTGCCGTCGCAGGGATGGCGATCGCCGCCAGTCGAGTCACCGGAGTCTTGCTGGCAGGCGGCACGCAAATGCTAGCGGTCTACGCGCTGATGCGATCGCTCCAGCACCATCACGGGCTAGACTGGCCCGCAGAACGGGTGGCAGTGGGAACGACGCGCTGGGTGGCCGAAGACCCCACAGGCGACACAGCAGGACTCGCCGCTGACCTAAATGCGCCGCTGCTGGCCACGCCGCTGAGCTTCGCCGCCTCGCGCTATGCCAGCCTGCGGGCCTACGAGCAGGGCTATGTCAAAGAAGGGGTGGGAGCCGGGGGATGTGCGATCGCCGCTCACCTGCTGGGCTGGCACAATGCGGACTTGCTCAGCGCAGTGGAATCCCTGCTGCACCGCGCCGGAAAAGAAACCTAGAATAAGGAATCAACCCATTTGTCAAGGCTAGATCGCCAGAATCGATCTGCCCGCTTGACACGTTTTTGAACCCTGATTGGAACATCTCCTGGAACTAGCCCTGGAATTGCCCTATGTATGCTGTCATCTCCCGTGAAAAGATACACCTCCCTCCTGGTAGCGTGGTGCGGATGCCCGGAACCTGGCAAGACTACTGCGCCCTGCGCGATAGCCGGGGCGATGGCTCTATCCCCCGCATCAAGTTTCGTAATGGAGAAATCTTGCTGATGAGTCCTTTACCCCGCCACGGCCGCGAAGCCCATCTTCTAGCCAGAGTTGTAGAAATTCTCTTAGATAGCGAAGAGCGAAACTACGAGGCCTTTACGCCCATTACGATGGATATTCCTGAATCGGGTGGGATTGAACCCGACTATTGCTTCTATATCGATCACTGGCAGGCGGCAGCAGGCAAAGACCGCATCAATTGGCAAACTGATCCACCGCCTGACCTAGTGATCGAAATTGACGTAACCACCTACACCGCTGCCGAGGATTACGCGCCCTATGGTGTCCCCGAAGTGTGGCTATTCAAAAAAAGCGGTCTAAAGATTTACGCTCTGCAAGCGGAAAGCTATGAACTGCAATCCCACAGCCGCTATTTTCCGGCAATTGACTTACCTGCATTATTGACTCAGGTTCTGGAGGCTGCCGCGACGCAGGGGACGGGTGCTGCGCTGCGAAGCCTGCGTCAACAGATGGTCGGCTAACGGTTGCCATTGCTCCTCTTGCAGAGGGTTAATTTAGGACGTTTGGATTCGCTTCTGGTGACTACAGGGCAATACTCTTCGCCCGCCTGAGCGGCATCACCAGCACTGGACGATAGCTTACGCCGCGATATCTCAGGTTGATAAACGGCTGGATCGGCATGACAGACGAGTAATATAGCGTCATGGGGATACCGCGATAGCTGCCTTTGATCGTTTTAGTGGTGGGGAGTTTTGTGCAGGGCGTGTAGCGAATGCCGCGATAGGTCAGTTGCATCATGGGTGTCCTTGGGTGAAATGGGGGCTTTGATGTCTCTGTTATAGGGCGATCGCCCCTAGATGCGCGATATAGAAAAGTTATGGAATTTCGCCAACCTTAACTCTGCTTAACTTTTCAACTCTGTATTTAGCTGGCAGAAGGGTTGGATCATATTTTGAATCATAATTAGAATGCTGGGATGATGCGTTCTAGATTCGCTCAATCGGTCTAGAGAACTGGCGAAATGCAAGTCCGCTGATGCTGCAACCCAGTCCCCCCAGCATCAGAAACAGAACGCTTAGCGGAAAGATCTGAGACAGCGGCTGAACCCCTGCTCCACCCAAGGTCATGCCGCTGTCAAACCCCGCTAGGAAAACGCTGTAGACTCGCCCTCGTACCGTGAGCGGTGCTGCAAAGGACACGATGGAAGACAGCACTGGGAACAACGAGCCGAATCCCAAGCCGTAGATGACTGACCAGAGGAGCAGCAAGGTGGGGGCGATCGCCACGCCCACCAGTCCTATCCCAGAACACAGAATTCCCACACTCACCACCCAGCGCGGAGACACGCGGTTGCCCCAGCGCCCCAGCGCAAACCGCACCAACACCGCCACCAGCGCGTTTAGGCTATAAAATACGGCCGCGTCGGACACCAGCAGCGGCAAAAACGTGACCACTGCACCATGCAAAAATGACCCGGTGAAGAACAGCAGCGTGGCATCGCGCACCGGAAACTGCAAAATCACGTTCCACGGAAAGGCTGCCTTTTCTGGAGCAAGCTCGCTTGACTTACTTGACTTACTTGACTTACTTGGCTTACTTGACTTACTTGATTCACTTGATTCACTTGATTTATTTGAGACGGCAGCGGATGATACTTCTGAACTTGCAGCCGTCTTCCAGGGCAGCGGCAGGGTTAGCACAAATCCCAGCAGCGTCAGCCCCGCCATTGCTCCAATCACGGGCACAAAGCCTGCGCGTGCAAAGGCGATCGCCCCCAGCATTGGCCCTATCGAAAATCCGATCGTATTCGACATAGCCAGATAGCCCAGCAGCGCCGTGCGGCGACGGGTCGGCACCACATCCACCAACAGCGTTTGCGAGGCTGTGGCGAAGGCTGCCTGACTGATGCCGTGCAGCACGCGCACCCCCATCAAACAGTCAGGATTGGGCGACCACCCATACAGCGGCAAGACCACCACCATCAGCCCCAGTCCCAGCCAGAGGACTGGCTTCCGTCCCCAGCGATCAATCAGCCAGCCAATCAGCGGACGAAACAGCAGCAGCCCCGCCGCCATCGCCCCAACCACGAACCCCACGCCCGCATCCTGCCAGCGCTGGGTCACATACAGCGGCAGCACCGGAAATAGCACCGTCACTTGGGTAAAATACACCAGCATTCCGGCGCAGATACAAAACGACCAGAGCCGGGTTTTAGGAAAAGATTCGGTCAGACGGTTCAGCAATAACTTTGTTTAATCGAAACAAGGAAACGTAAGGGCCACAACATGCCGACGGCACTGGCACAAATAAAGGGCAAACTTGCATATGGGATGCGCCCCTCCTGTATCCCTTATAGCCGCTAAAATGGGGCATTGATCGGGCAGGCAGCCTGGAGATGAACGCAGAACTGGAGCTAGACCATATCTTTGTCTGCACGCCGTTCCTTGCGGCAGATGCCCAGCGGTTGGTGGAGTTTGGGTTGCAGCCAGGGCGATCGCGCATCCATACAGGCCAGGGTACAGAAAATGTCTGCTTTTTCTTTGACAATGCCTATCTAGAATTGCTGGGGCTTCAGGATGAGGCAGAGGTGCGATCGCCCCTTGTGGCCCCACTGGGGCTGTGGGAACGGCTGCACTGGCAGCAAACCGGAGCCTGTCCCTTCGGCATTAGCCTGCGGCTGAAGGCAGGCACACTGGAAGCGCGGTCTTCGGAAACCTGGAGCTATGCAGCCCCCTTTTTGCCCTCCGGTGCAACGCTGCCAATCTTCACGCCCCCCGGTGCAGTGGAGTTGCCGCTGGTTTTTCTGTCGCCTGTGGCAGTGATACCCGCCCAATCACCTGCACGTCCTGACCTGCCGCTAGAGCATCTGGGCGATCGCCGTATCCTAGAGCAGGTCTTGCTTCAGCTTCCTGCCGCAACCGCGCTCCACAAAATGCCTTCTCTGCTCAACCACCTAGCACAGATCCAGATTGCGCCTGCTAAATCGCCCAAAAACCCCTTTCATTTGGAGCTAGTTTGGCAAAGCAGCACTGACCCAATTGCTCACACATTCAGTCCTGATTTGCCTCTTTCGATTCGCAGCTAAAAATCTGGAAGTTATGAAATCTGGAAGCTATGTTCTGAAGCTATGCTCTGAACCTATGCTCAACAAACGCTCATCCCCAAGCCTAGCTTATCCCCAAGCCTAATGGATGCGCTGAGACAGCAGTTGCTCTTCGAGGGCAGCGATGCGATTATACGCGGCTGTGAGTTGCGCCGTGAGCCGCTGAATTTGCACCTCCGGAGAGAGCGATCGCTCTCCGCTGTGGCTATCCGACTCCAGAAAATCGTCATCCGACAGCACGTCTTTATGATCCATTTCTGTTTCTAAGCCATAGCGCTGATTATAGGATTGACGTGCTGAAGTCGTTCCTGAGGACGATCGCTGACTGCGATCGGCTAGCAGCACTTCCGAAAAAACTTCTGTGATTCTGTTGCTCAACTGCTCGATAACCTGGTGCAGCGCGTCAACTTTAGCATTTAACTCGACAATTTGTTCCCGGAAAGAGTCCATAATGACGCCTGTTCCCTTTTACTGAGTATGAGTCTATCTTATGAAAGGCTTGTCCATAGGTTCCATTTATTCCTGAATCATTTAACGTTTGGAAAATTCATCAATCAAGGGGCTTCGTGCGGAGACTCAAGGGTTTCAGCGATTTCTGTGGGCGTAGTCTTGATAACAATTGCCCTTGCCCGCATGAGTTCCAGGCTTAACAGCAACTTGTGCAGAAATGTTTACACCAGGAGGCGAAAAATCGTCAGATCGCTGACGGGTTTCTCGCTTTATATTGCCTTAAGAATTGCCGAGAAATCATCAGAAGTATGGTTTAGAAAATATGGTTTAGAAAATATGGAGCGAGTGTGTAGCGAATCCGCAGCTCACATGCAGCGAATATGCGGCGAATATTCCTGGAATTCCTCGATTGTGCGCTGATTGTTGAAGATGTTGCATTGAGAATCGAACGGCTTCCTCTGAGGAGGATGTTTGAAAAGTCCTACTGTTTGTAGCAAAGCGTGCAAGCTCCCCCTAAATCCCCCCTTAAAAAGGGGGACTTTAAGGCGGTTTCCCCCCTTTTTAAGGGGGGCTGGGGGGATCTCTGAGTGCTTAACATTGCAGGTGATACCTTTTCAAACACCCTCTGAGCTTCTTTGCAATTAGAGGCGATCGCCCTTTGTTATCCAATGCCTAGATTCCGTGCCTAGATTCAATGTCCAGATGTTCAGTAATATGCCCCTATCTGGGATGGCAGGCCCATTCAGGGCGAGCATTTCAGATTAAACTGAGCTTAAACTGAGCGTTAAATAAGCCTCGGAATTAAGTGTTGAATTTGAATAGTGTGGCTGACCGCGTATGTTGAATTTTCAAGACTTCTTTACAAACTGCGCTGGACTTTGGAAGACGGAACGGATTTATCATTTCCTGCTGAAGGGCGATATTGAACGCTCCTACACAGAGTTTCGGGCAGACTCTCTCGATGCAGCGCAAAAGCAGCAAATTCTCAAAACCGCTTCGCCATCGGGTGAATTGGCTGGAATTCGGCTGGATCTCGATCAGGCGGCTCTGGGTCACACCTGTCCTGGCTTTGCCATTTCCTTTGATACAGAATCGGAACGGGGCGAAAAGGTGTCGATGAGCCTGAAGGCGCTGTTTGTGCCCGATGCGCTGGTGCTTCATGCCGACGAGCGCTACCAGGGATTGGCGCTGCCCGTGGCGGCGCAGGTGTCTACGGCTCCAGAGAGCGAGGTGATTCAGGGCTTTTATCTGCGGGATGAGGGCTATTCTGAGGCAGGGGCGATCGCCGGCCGATTTACCTATCAGCCCATTCGCCAGACCCTAGAAATGACGACGTTTTATAACCGCTCTGTGGCGGTGGATCAAATGCGGTTTATTGCGCCAGACGTGCGGATGCGAACCATCGTTACCTATCAGCGGCCGCCCGCAGGCGAAACGCCGACCGTGATTGACCTGATTGGCTTTGGCGTAGAGCGCAAAAGCTAGACCAAGCAGCATTGCCCAAAGCCAATAGACCAGCGCTCCGCCGATCCCCCACCTGTGGCACAATAAACCGTACTGTTTGCCGAAGTAGAGAGACTTTATGACCATGAATGCCACGCTTCAAACGGCGCTCCAGCAGCGGACGGCGCTGAAGGTGATTAGCGGACTGACCAACTTTGAGGGCGATCGCGTCTGTGCCATCGTGCGTGCAGCAGAGCAGGGCGGCGCAACGTTTGTGGATATCGCCGCCAGTGCCGATCTGGTACGCCGAGTCAAAGGGCTGATCTCGCTGCCCGTGTGCGTGTCCGCCGTTGATCCCGAAGCCTTTGTGCCCTGCGTCGAAGCCGGAGCCGACCTGATCGAAATCGGCAACTTCGACGCTTTTTATGCCCAGGGTCGTCGGTTTGAAGCAGCAGAAGTGTTGGAACTGACCCGCCGCACCCGCGCCCTGCTGCCCCAGGTCATGCTCTCCGTCACCGTGCCCCATATTCTGACGCTGGATCAGCAGGTACAACTGGCGGAAGATCTAGTCAACGCCGGAGCCGACCTGATCCAGACCGAAGGCGGCACCAGCAGCCAGCCTGCTCACCCCGGCACGCTGGGACTGATGGAAAAAGCGGCTCCTACCCTTGCCGCTGCCTATGAAATCTCCAAAGCGGTGAGTGTGCCCGTGCTGTGTGCGTCGGGGCTGTCGAGCGTGACGGCTCCACTGGCGATCGCCGCAGGGGCATCAGGCGTGGGCGTGGGGTCTGCCATCAACCAGCTCAATAGCGAAGTGGCGATGGTCGCTGCGGTACGGAGTATCGTGGAGGCGATCGCCACCCCGGTCAACGTCCGTCAATAGCCTGCGGAATCAGGACGGTAGAACGGCAATCAGGTTGTAGCAGCGTGATGGGGTAGGAGAGCCGCACCCGCTTCTTCGTTTCCCCTATCACGCTACAGCCTGTAGCCGCCAACGTGCGTCATTGCCGAACGCTATGCGGCCGCGGTTTGTCTTGCCTGATCCGCCTGAAGCCGGGCCTCTTCGGCCAAAAACTCCGCAAGCTGCGACTCGATCTCGTCCTTGACAATCTGGCGATATTCCAGGAAGTGTTCATTGAGCGCACAGATTGATAGATAGTGATCCCACACGCGGGGATTATGACGGAGGATGCCGATCAGGTTTGCCCAGAAGCGGAAGCGCGTCTTGCGAACCACGCCCTGCCGCCAGAACACGATCAGCATGGCGCGAATCACCGTCCACGACACCGAGCGCAGCTTGGACTTGTGCTTCGGTGTGCCTAGCTTTAAAAAGTGACGATAGGTGCGGTTTAGATAGGTCATCGGGTCATAGAGTTCCCAAAAGGCATTCACGTATTCCCGCGTAATTTCCTCCAAGGGTCGCGTCGGCACAAAGTTCATCAGCGTGGTCTGGTTGATATTCGCCACTTTGCCCCGCAGCCGTCCTTCTTTTTCCAGCCGATGCCACAGGGCCGTATCAGGAAGCGCCTGCAACATGCTGAACAGGGCTGTGGGCACGGCGGTTTTTTCCACAAACCGAACGATGCGATCGCCCGCCCCTGGCTTTTCCCCATCAAACCCGATGATGAAGCCCGCCATCACCCGCAGCCCCGCCGCGATAATCGCATCCACAGAATCCGACAGCGAATCGCGGGTGTTTTGGAACTTTTGCGTCAGGGCGAGGCTGTCTTCATCCGGCGTTTCCACTCCCAGGAAGACGGCGTTAAAGTTGCAGTCCACCATCATCTCCATGAGTTCGGGGTCTTTGGCCAGATCCACCGACGCTTCTGTGTTGAAGTGGAACGGATACTGATGCTCCTGCATCCATACTTTCAACTCCTTGAGCAGCAGCTTCACGTTGCGCTTATTGCCAATGAAGTTGTCATCCACCAGGAACACCGTGCGTCGCCAGCCCAGTTCGTACAGACGCTCCAGCTCTGCCAAAAGCTGCTGGGGTTCCTTAGTTCGCGGCTTGCGGCCATACAGCACGATAATGTCGCAAAACTCGCACTGAAACGGGCAGCCGCGTGAAAACTGCACCGACATATTGTCATAGGCATCCAGATCCAGCAGTTCAAACCGGGGAATCGGCGTATTCGTGACATCTGGCTTCTCGCCATTGGCACGAAACACGCCCTGGGTGTCGCCCCGCTGCACCGCCTCCACAAACATCGGCAGCGTAATTTCGCCCTCGTCCAAGATCAAAAAGTCCGCGCCTGCGCCCTGCGGCTCGTGGGGCAGCGACGTGGCGTAGGGGCCACCCACTGCGACCGATTTGCCGCGCCGCTTGGCTTCGCGGATTTGAGCCATCATGTCGTCTGCCTGGACAATCATGCCGGAGATAATCACCATCTCTGCCCAATCCCACTCTGCCTCGGTGACGGGGCGGACGTTGCGATCGACCAGCTTAAATTCCCAGTCCTGCGGCAAAATGGCGGCGACGGTAATCAGCCCTAGCGGCGGCAGGAGTGCCTTGCGATCGACGAGGGCCAGCGCTTTCTCGAAAGACCAAAAGCTTTTTGGAAACGTGGGATACAGGAGCAGAACACGCATAGGGGTAGTGACCTCACACCGCCAATTTTTAAAGAAGGAGATTTACCAGTGGTTGTTCAGACGAAAACCACAGATCATTCCTCAGCAACTCTCTAGAAAATGCCTAGGAAGACTGGCTAGAAAATGTCTAGGAAGACTGGCTGCGAAAGAATGTCCAGGAAAAAGAATGTCTAGAAAGAATGTCTCGCTATTCTGCCAGGAGGCGGTGACTGCTTAGAAAATCTTCAGAGTGTCTTTAGCCTAAGTAACTTGAAGCACTTATTAAGAGCTTGCAGCACACATTACCACAGAGTTTGGGCTGGAGTGACGGATAGTGGACAGTTGATCCGCCTGCTGTCTATTTTTTTCCTGGTTGAACCTGTCCGATGAGAATCCCCTAGCAAACAGCTAAAAAGGGTTCAAAGCCCAGACTGCTGAAACCGGGCTGAGCCTGAACCGGAATGGAAGGGGGTTAGCCAAACCCTGTAAAGAGTCCAAACCTGTCACCACCAGCGGAGTTGCAGGTAGTTTCTTTCAGGACGGCTCAGTTCTTCTTCGGTCAGCCACTCGGTGGGCTTGTAGGTGCGGAAGATGTGATCCCACCAATCGACGGCTAGCCCGAAGTTGTGGTTCCATTGGCCATACTTATGATGAACATAGTGGACAGGCATCTTCATCCAGAACACCTTAGTCGGGTTTTCGTGCTGAAGCTGGTGGGCGTAGGCAGAAAAGGCGGCGAAGGCGAGTGCGCCCGCGACCCAGCCGGGGGCCCAACTGGCTGAAAAGAAGAAGGGCACGATCATGGCGATCGCACTGCCTTTGACGTAATCCAAAAACTCCCAAACTACGCCCTGCCCTTCATTGCGGCGATGATGATCAACGTGGCGCTTGCCGACGCTGTTGGGCTTGAAGTGCATCAGGCGGTGAACCCAGTATTCAACGAAGCTGGCAAAGATAAAGGCGGTTAGAAAAGCAATAGCAAGGGCGATCGCGCTCATAGCAACTCGTTAAGAACAGTAAAGACTCCACACCACGTTTTTTAGTGTGCCATGCGTGCCAGATTTTCGGGGGTTGTCCCTGTGACGGTTTGCGGGCGGGGAGTGGACGGTTTTTGGGTACGTTGCGGGGGAGGACAGGCGGTGAGTTTGGGTGAATCTTGCCACGAGAGGGCAATGAGCCTTGGCAAAGCAACTAGCCTTGGCAAAGCAACAATCGAGGGCGATCGCCCACCGAAACCCCTGGAAGGGCTGAAGTCCCAGTTTCAAGCTGAGGCGAAAGCAACGATCGAGGGCGATCGCCCACCGAAACCCTGCCCACCAAACCGGATTCAGCAGACATAATGGGAGAGACGATTTTTGCCCGGTGATTGTGTCCGATCAAACGCCAACTCCCGATCCGGATCAACCCGTTGATCAGTTCCTCACGCCAGAGGAATGCGCCGAAGTAGACCGCGCCATGATGACCGCGAGCGATCGCTTTTCGGCCCGCGTGGCAATTTATTCGCTCCGCTGCCTCCAGCAGATCGCGCAGCAGAGCAACAGGGCGATCGCCGACCTCAGCCCCCAGCAAATTGCCAACTGGGTTGAGCAAGACCCCAGCCTCTCGCCCGAAAAAGGCTTCGACGATGCCTTTAAGGTGTTTTTTGGGCGGCTGGTCATTTCTTCGCTAAAGCCGCTGCACCAGATCGCCGCCGAAGCCGACCAGCCCATCGAAACCCTGACCGTGCCCCAGGTCGTTGCCTGGTTTGAGCAGTCGGCAAAGCAGCGGATCGAACGCCAAATGGAGCAAAACTAGTGGAGTAAAACTAGTGGAGCAAAACTAGCAGAGGCGCAGCGATGAACAATTCCCCTAACTCTTCGAGAGGTTCGATGACGGCTCCCCAAAGCGTGTGGCAGGTCAAGCCCTGGTGGTGTCAGCCGTGGTCGATTGTGCTGACGGGCATGGGGCTGATCGGCGGAAGCTGGCTATTGCTGCATCGCGTCTGGCTGACGGGGCTGATGGCGGTGCCCGTGCTGGCGTGGATGGGCTTTTTTGTGCTGGTGTATCCCCGGCTCTGGGCGGAGGCAGTGCAGGGTCATGGAGAGACGGAATCTGGTGTTTAGCGATCGCCCCTCGCTCAAAAAGTTTTTAGTCAAAAATTTTCCAGAGATTCCCGGAGAACTAGTTTCTGCGGCCGTAAAGGCAAGACAGCAACGCAAGACAGAAACGCAAGACAGCAGTTATCGCGCATAGTTCTCTCAAAGGCTCTCTAGGTTAAACGCATGAACCTTTCAACTCGGTCTGGGGCGACTCGATCTTGGGCGACGCGGCTTTGGGTGGCGAGTCTCTGCGGGGCGATCGCGCCACTCCTAGTGGCACATACCCCGGCTTGGGCAAATCCCAGGGGGTTTGCGGGGAGCTATGTGGGGTCGGTGGTGAACCCCAGCGAATTTGAATCGAGCCTCCAGTCGGTGGTGCTGTCGGGCGGTTCGGCGGCCTGGCTGATGGAGCAAGCCGTGAACGCCGGCCGACCCGCACCAGGACAGACCACTGCCCCCGATACTCAGTTTCACGGGCGGCTCGACTTGCCCAATTCGCCCATTTCCCTGCGGGGCACGCTGGTTTTGAACCAAGATATTGAGGCTGTCATGCCCAGCCTCACCTATGACCTGCCCCTCGGCAACGCGGCAAACATCTACGCTGGGGCGGGCTTTGCCATCGTGCGACCGGGGGCCCAAACGCCGCTGGGCGATCGCGACGGTGTGGTGATTACCACTGGTGTTGAAGCCTCGGTGGGTCGGCGCGTGGTGGTGTATGGCGACGTGCGCTATCGCCCTGGCCCAGCCGCTGCAACAGAAAATATGCAGATGCAACTGGGCATCGGGCATCGGTTCTAGCGCCAACTGCCCAGAAGCGAAAACATCCAAAAACATCAGGACTGGCGGGCGATCGCCTCGACGCGCTGATAAATAGCAGCCAGGTTCACTTCTAGGTCACGGCGCAGGCGCTTCTCAATCAAGCCAACGGGCATCATGCGAGAGGGCTGTACCGTCAGCGTGTACGTTAAATTGGTGCTGTGGTCGGTGATGGGCTGGAGCGTCCAAGCGCCGAAGAATTCCTTAAAGTCCCCTTCTACCATTTGAAAGCGCAGTTCGCGGGGAAAGTTTTCCACCATATCCAGCACAACGCGGGCGCAAAACTTGAGCTTTAGCTTCCAGAGCGCCTGTGCGCCGACCTGCTCTATACGAATGCCGCCGTCGGGATGGGGGATGCGGCGGCTCTCCTGGAGGTTGGGAATAAAGTCCGACAGATGCTCATAATCGGTCAATACCTGCCAGATGCGATCGCTCGGCTGAGGAATCTGGATGGTCGCCGAAATCTGCCGAGTGCGATCGCCCACGGGCACCACCTCGACCGCCACCGCGCTGCACAGCGATGGCTCCAGATCGAGGCTCTCGTCCTCCAGATCGAGGGTTTCTAGGTCGAGATCGGCGTTAGACATGGCGGGTGTACTTCGCGGCGAGTGGACGATGCAGGCTCCGAGTAGCACAGACAAAATCCTGGTGGCATCTTATCAAGGATTTGTCAGGGATTTAATCCGTCTTTAATTAGGACTTACGCAGTTGAGCGACTTCTCGCGGGCTGCGCTTGCGAGAAGTCGTTCAAAACTCAGAAAGTTTAATCGCAAGTGCGTAAGTCCTATTTGAGTGTGGACATGGAGTGGGCAACCCGATGGGTTCTTAACGGCTCAGGTCAGGAGCTTGGGGCAGGGTGAGCGTAAAGCAGGTTTTCCAGAGATCGGCTCCAGAGATCGGCTGGCTGGTGACGGCGATCGCCCCGCTGAGGTGAGCCGCCAGCCCCTTGACCAGCGCCAGCCCCAGCCCAATGCCGGGAATCGCCTTTTGCGTTGCGCCCTGGCCCCGGCGAAATTTTTCAAAAATCACCGGAATTTCTTCTGGTGCGATACCTGCGCCCGTGTTGGTCAGGCTGACCACCACTTGGGGCACCGATTCGGCAACTTCCAGGCTGGCCTTGAGGAGGATCTTGCTGCCGGCCTCGCCGTATTTTTTGGCATTGGTCAGCAGTTCCGTCAGGATGCGGTGCAGGCTGTCGGGATCGGTGCGAATCATCAGCGATCGCCCCGGAACCTCTGCCTCCAGCGTCATTTGCTGTTCGGCTAGGCTATCTGCCCAGGCTTCCTGCAAATCGCGCAGGACATATTGCAAATCAAGCTGCTGAAACTGCGCCATAGCGGACTGCGACTCCAGCTTTTGCAGGGTCAGCAGGTCGTTAATCAGGCGTGTTTCCTGAGCGCACTGGGCTTCTAAGATCTCCAGGTAGCGATCGCGCTGCTCCGGAGCCAAATTTGCCTCCCGCAGCATCCGAATCGCCACTTTCATGCTAGTCAGCGGAGTCAGCAGTTCGTGGCTAACGGTGCTGAGAAATTCCTCCATCACCTGATTCAGCCGCCGCAGTTGCTCGACCTGCTGGCGCGTCTTTTCGTAGAGCTTGGCCTGCACGTCCAGACTGCGCTGAAGCTGGGCCGTGCGCTCGTCCACCAGCGAGTTGACCTGGCGCAGGGTGCGCGTTTGAATAATCGCTGTGCTAAGCTGGGCCGCCACCATCCGCAGAAAAGCCACCTCCTCTGAGAGCCAGTAGCGGGGCTGGCGCTGTTGCACTACCAAAATGCCCAAGACCGTGCCCTGGTTTTCTAGCGGGACGAGCAAAACGCTGGGCAGGGTGGCCAGGTCAAACACCGCCGCTGCCTGAATTGGCTCTGCCAAATCGGCCACACCGCACTGCGATTCTGAATAGCTGGGCAGGGCGATCGCCAGATCGGGGTGGGCAAACACCTGTTGACACAGCCCGCAGTCCGATAGCTGAAATGAGGGTTTAGAGGCGACTTCTTCCTCTGCCGAAGCTCTAGAAGAAGATGCTACAGAAGCCGAGGGCGCTGGCGCAGTGGATGGGGGCACCGGAAACAGGCTTTCCACCGTGATTCGCACGCCCGACCGATACGAGTTGGTGCGGCCCCTGTGGAGCGGGTCTTTGTACTTGTAAAGCGCCACCAGACCTCGTTCGACCTGCAACGTGGCGATCGCCCCTTCCAGCGCCAGTTGAAAAATTCGCTCGGTGGCCCAAGCATTGCGAACTGCGCTGGTGAGCCGCTCAACCAGCGTTTGAGCCTGAAGCTGCTGCTGCACCTGCTGCTGGAGTTGGATCTGAGAGATGGCGACCGAAACCTGGCTAGAAACCGTTCTGAGTAGCTGCATGTCTAACTCCGTCCACACGTAAGGCTGTGATTTCAGGACGACGAGTACGCCATTCATCCATCCCTGAAACCGGATTTTGCTAACGAGGATCGATCCAGGATTAGACCAATTCACCAGGCGATCTGGATCAGCCGCGATAGGAGCCGAAAGATCCCTGGTGCTTTCCTGCACAGGAGTTGGAACTTGGGGCAGCCATTGATACAGGAAGTCGCCGGACTCGTCTTCGGCATCTGGGGGGAGGGGCAGGGCAGAAGCTTGCTTGAGGGTCGAGAAATTTGAAATCGACAGGAGTTCCGTTCTGGCGAGGGGCGATCGCACGGCGGGCAGTTCTAGCAGATCCAGCAGCGGACGCAGCGAACGAGACAACGTGGGGGGATGCCCTGGCTGCCAGTAGAAGGCTTGGGTCAAGCCCTGGCTGCGGCTCAGTATGCCGACTGCACAGGCACTTGCGCCAAGCCGCTGGGCAAGAACCGTCAGCAATTGACCGAGCGCCACTTCGGAGGAGGCACTGTCCACCAAAATTTGGAGCCAGTCTGGTACGGCATCTGGGCAATTCCCCCAGGGATCGCTTCGCGAATCGCAAGGAGAAGCTGACTCGAAGGATGCTGTGGTCGGAGTATCGTCATGTTGGGATAGCGGGAAACGCTTCGCCATCGTCAATTCAGCCACCTTTTGAAAAATTACCGTGCAGAAATGCAGCCCGGATAGAACGAGGGAACCCAGTTGATCAAGGTTGCCTGACCTTGCTCAATTTTTATCGGTCTTCTGAGCGGTTTACAACTCTATCCATTCGTCATAAATTACCTAACGCTTTAGCTCTGATAAACCCACCAGAACCCAACATTTAGATAATTTTTAGACTACGAAGATACGAAAGGGGCAGATGCCGAGATAAACCGTCATGGGACCGAGCCACTTACCCATTCAAGAAAAACTTAGAAAATCAGAGAAATTTAGACAGGATGAGAACAATCACTGACGGGCTGCTAAAACATGGTGGCTTGCTCCAGATTACACGCTGGATAGAACAGCAGAATCCGTGATTTCCCTACGATTCGGGGCGATCGCCCACAGGTCGTATAAATCCAAGGGTCAGGATTGCGAAAGCAGTATGCTAGAACGCATGTATCTCCCTAAAATATCTCTAGGACGCTTCATCAACACCCCACTTTGACCCAATCCCCCTTTCGTTCTTCCCTCTTCCTTCCCTCTTCGTTTTTCGTTCTTCGTTCTTCCCTCTTCCCCCTTCTCCCCTCCCTATGACATTTGCACAACCCTGCTTTTCTGCGCTTCAAGCAATTGGTACGGTCAAGGGCCCAGGCGAGGCATCAACGCAATACGTGTTTATCACGGCCGACAATCGCTTTGTCAAAGTGGGCGAGTTTGTGTTTTATGAGGCGATCGCCGATGAGGGGGCAAGGCTGCAAATTTTGGGCAAAATCTCCGACCGCCGCCTGATCGACCATCTACCCGACCGCATTTTTGCCGATACCGAAATCAGCCCAGAGGCGATCGCCGCGCTAGTCGGGTTTTCCTACACCAATCCCGAAATTTACGAAGTCACCGTCGAGGTCATTGGCTACTTTCACAAAGCGCTTGGCTTCATCAACCCGCGACAGGCTCCCGATCCCGGCGCAAAAGTCTACCTTGCCAGCGACGAATGTTTGCGGCAAGTGCTGAACAAAAAGCAGCTTGGCGACGTGGGCACGGCGCATTTGGGATCGCTGCTGCTGCGCGAGTCGGGGGCGGTGCCCGTGGTGGTGGATGTGAAGGAACTGGTTAGCACCCACATGGCAATTCTGGCGGGCACAGGGTCGGGCAAGTCTTATCTGGCGGGGGTGCTGGTCGAAGAACTGCTGTCGCCGCAAAACCGGGCCGCAGTGCTGATTTTTGACCCCCACGGAGAATACAGCACCCTGGCTGAAATGCAGGGGCATAGCCAGTTTGCCGACGAAGACGGCTACGCGCCCAAGGTGCGGGTGTTGACCCCGGATGATGTGCGGATTCGGGTGTCGTCGCTGGATTATTACGACATCCTGGCGCTGCTGCCGGAGATGAGCGATCGCCAGCAGGCCATTCTCAGCAAAGCGTTTTCGCTGCTGCATAGCCACCGCAAGGGCGACTATCGCTGGACGATCAACGACCTCTACGCCGCCGTGGAGCAGGCCGACACCGCCACCGATGAAGAGGGCAACACGAAAATCGGCAGCTCTGCCGGGGCGCTGCAATGGAAGCTGGAAAAACTAGCGCGATCGCCCTATTTCCACACCTACGAGCATCTGTCGCCCCGCGACCTGTTTCAGCCAGGCCAGGTGACCGTGCTGCAAATGAATGAAATCAGCCAGGAAGAGCAACAGGTGATCTGCGCCGCCGTGTTGCGGCAGGCCAACCACGCCCGCATGAACACGCAAAAGGGCAACCTCGCCCCCGACGACGAGAACTATTTGCCCTACCCCGTATTCATCCTGCTGGAAGAGGCGCACCGCTTTGCCCCGGCCCACGACCCTTCCCGCTGCAAAACCATTTTGCGGACGATCCTCAGCGAGGGGCGCAAGTTTGGGCTGGGCGTGGGGCTGATTACGCAGCGGCCGGGCAAGCTAGATTCCGATGTGCTGTCGCAGTGCATGAGCCAGTTCATTATGCGGATTGTCAACCCGGTGGATCAAGACAGCCTGAAATATGGCGTGGAGGCGGCGGGGCGCGACCTGCTGAAGGAATTGCCCGCCCTGACGAAGGGACAGGTGATCGTGTCGGGAGCCTGCGTCAATACGCCTGTGCTGTGTCGCGTGCGATCGCGCCATACCACCCACGGCGGCGAAACCCTAGATGCGCCCGCCCTCTGGCAGCAGCACTTCCAGGCGCACCAGATCCGCGCCCGCGAAATCGAGCAAGCGCCGCTGGCCGCCCGCAGCCGCCCCAAGACTGTGCGCGGCGTGAGCATTGATTAGCATTGATTCGGGGGAAGTGGGCGATTCCTTTGGAATGCTTCGCTAACGCCCCCTTATCCTGCTTCGCCAATCGTTTCACCAAAATAGCTGGCGAGATAGTGGGTCATCAGGCGCTTGGTTTCAGCAATCAGGCGAGTGCGAAGGGGGGCGTCGGCCTTGAGCGAGAGCCACAGCAAATTGCCAACGGACTCTACCACCACCAGGGCGATCGCCCGCTGCTGTGCTGCATCCAGCCCTGGCCGTAGCCGCCCCAAAAAGTCTGCTAAGTCATCTACGATGCGGGCCTCGTAGGTGTCCATTTCGGCGATCGCCCCCGCCGTCATCAGCCCCAGCACCTGCTCAAACACGGCTCGATAGCCTGGCTGGTGGGTCATGAAATGGTCGAACGCTTCCACCACACGATCGACATAATCCGCCAGGGGCATGGGTTCTGGCACGGCAGCATGGAGGCTGGCAAAGAGTTCGTATTCTTGCTGCATGTAGCGATCGGCCAGTGCCTTCAAAATCGCCGCTTTGTCGGGAAAGAACTGATAGAGCGACCCAACCGGAACCTGGGCACGAGTGGCGATCGCCCTGGTGGTGGTTTGTTCATAGCCCTGCTCGATAAACAGCGCCTCGGCTGCGTTCAAAATTTGGCTGACCCGCTCCTGGCTGCGGGCCTGCTTGGGCTGGCGGCGCATGGTGCCAGACGAGATATCTGGCAGGGGCACATCGGACGGGAGGGCAGTCATCGCAAGACCGAGAGAGACAACAGTAGAGCAGCGCTTGAGAAACGCTCCTTCAAAATCTTAGGGGACAACGGCTTGACAAAACATGAACATTGTTCGTATTTTATAAACATGAACATTGCTCGCTTTTTGTTGAAGCAGCGTCAATCCTGACTTTGCAATCCCGACTTTGCGATCCTGACCTCTCCACATTGACCTTTTCCAGGAGTTTTCCTATGAAACCGCTGACCTCTGCATATCCATCGATCGCCGAAATCCGCCAATCTCTGGCAACTAACCCCTTTCCGTCCAGCGAGCGCGATCGCAATGTTCAGTTTTTGACGATGCTCAAGGCTTTCTTTTCGCTGCTGGTGGCCGATGCTGACCTGACAGCCGTGGACGAACTGAGCCTGTCGCTGGTGGATAGCCATGCCTATCGGCTGGCCGCGGCTGAGATGCAGCGCGATCCAGACGTTGCCGCACTAATCCAGGAACGCTACCAGCCGCCCGCCCACGACCTCGATCGTTTGATTACTTATCCAATCGGATCTCTGGGGCAAGTTTACGCAGCGATGCTGCAAGACAGCGGTTTCGAGCGTATCGAGATGCCGCTGGATCTGACCACCGATACGGCCTATGTGGAATATCGCTGGCAGCAGACCCACGACCTCTGGCACGTTATCACAGGCTTTAGCACAGATGAAATTAGCGAAATTGGGCTGCAAGCTTTCTATTTGGCACAGTTTCGGCTGCCGCTGGCGGGAATGCTAGTCGCCAATGCGCTCATCGGCACGACGCTGCTCGCCCCCGAAGCCATGCCTGACCTGCTGCGGGCGATCGCTCTCGGCTGGGAACTGGGAGAGCAGGCCAAACCTCTGTTTGCTCAGCGCTGGGAGGAGGCATGGGAAAAGCCCGTGCGCCAGTGGCGGGCAGAGTTGGGGCTGCCGCTGGAGGGCGTGTTGGGGCGATGAAGGTAGACGATAAGCCAGGATTTGGGGTGCAGGGCTTCAAGCCTGGGGAGACCACTATGAAGATGAAATCGAATATAAAATCGTTCTCGTGCTGTCTTTGGCTATGGATGCTTCGGAGTAGCTATCCCTGGGGCGGGCTATTGTTGCAACTGATCCGGCTGCTGTGGATCGGCAACGAGCGGCGATCGCGCGAACGACTGCGCCTGTGGCGGCTCTGGCTGCGGATTGATTTTGCGAACCTGCTGGCGATCGCCATCGACCTGATGCAGCCTGAGTTTTGGGTATAGCCTTACTGCTCACGCACGCAGACTCCAGGAAGGGCGATCGCCCTTCATCTCCTAACATCTGTACCTTTCGGTGATCGCATATCCCTCTCAGCATTCGCACCTTTGGGCGATCGCCCTTCATCTCCTAACACCTGTACCTTAGCGACTATAGGGTTGTTCTAGACTTAAGCCGGAGATGACTTGGCAGTGCTTCACATTGAAAGTGCAGAGGGTTGCGCTACGCCCAACCGCACAGGCCGCGATCAAAGCATCAATCAGACCCATCTTGTGAGACAGATGATAGGCTCTAAAGTTAGATAGGGCACAAGCACAGTCAGTTTCGGTCGGCCAAACATATAGTTAGAGGCGCTACAAGGTGTAGGACTTTACGCACCTACTGCTTATTCTGGGCATCCTGAGTCAATTCCATAACGACAAAGCTGGGAATGCTTGGCAGTGCTTGGACAGAGGCAAACCAAGCCAGTGTTGGTGCATACCCTCGCTGAATATCGATCATGACATCGGTATCAATAAGGTA
The DNA here is from genome assembly GCF_032705245.1 of Thermoleptolyngbya oregonensis NK1-22. Classification (GTDB taxonomy): domain Bacteria; phylum Cyanobacteriota; class Cyanobacteriia; order Elainellales; family Elainellaceae; genus Thermoleptolyngbya; species Thermoleptolyngbya sichuanensis. The sequence goes on along the minus strand of NZ_CP053540.1, from coordinate 1,764,356 downwards.
CGTTGGCTACCTAAGCCCGCTCACGGTGTTCAGCTTGGTCGCGCAACCAGCGGGCGTGTTCCTAGCTGTCAGCAATATCGGGGCGGGAGTTAATCACCCCGACGCTTTCCCGGTAGGCGACTAGCTCAACCCCTGTTTTGGTCTAAAATACCGTAGTTTAATTCCACAATCAGGCAATTAGTCGAGATGCCATCACGCTTTCTTTCGCACGGCGACCTGGTGCGACTGGTGCAATAGCTCAAGCTGACTCTTGAAGGTGGCGAGAAAGGCATCGATCGCCTCTTTGGTGCCGTAGCCCGTCAGCCCAAAGTCGTAGTCGTCGAAGATGAGGATGCCGCCGGGTTTGAGAACGAGCCAGCTTAGCAGGCCGTCGGTCATCACGTCGGGCGCGTGGTGAGAGCCATCGACATAGATAAAGTCGAAAGAGTCTAGGGGGAGCGATCGCACGACATCCTTGGATACCCCGACTCGCTTGGTCACTTTCTCGGCAGCCCCGGTGCGGGCAATGTTCGCATCAAACCGGGCTTCGATGCCCTCGGTGTCGTGATCCAGCGACAGATTTTCGGAACTGCCCGCAAAAGTATCGACGCAGGTCAGCCGCGCTGTGGGATGGGTCAGCACATTTTCCAGCAGCCAGCAGGCCGATCGCCCCTCCCAACTGCCAATCTCCAGCGCATTCAGGTTTTCCCGCCCCGCCAATGCCCCAAGCTGTTCCTGCCAGAGCCAGACGTTGCGGCTAAACCAGTCCTGAGTAAACTCGTAGCCCTTGGCTTGAACGTCATCCTGGTATGCAATCCGCTGCAATTCGGCGCGGGCCGGGGCCAGGTCAGGGCAGAGTTCGAGTGCCTGCTGAAAGTAGCCAATGGCGCGATCGCGCTCCCCCATATTCAGATACGACACGCCAATGTTGTAGAGCAGCCGCGCCTTCTGAAACGCGCCCAAGTCTGGCGCAGCGTCGAGCGCCTGCTGAAAATAGGACAGCGATTGGGCAAAGTCGCCCTGGCGATAGAGCGTGTTGCCCAGGTCTACGTAGGCTTTGATCAGGCGTTCGGTGGGGCTGAGTGACTGCATGGTGAGCTAGAGCGTTGAATTGAGAGCGTCTTTAAGCGCCTTATCTTTAAGCGTCCTATTTAAACGTATAAGGTTTTGAGCGTATAAGGTTGAGGTCGGCGTGGCGCGTGAGGCTTTGTAACGGTTTTTTAATTTCGGCATCCGCAAAGCTCTTATTTTACCGGGAAGACTCCTTGCATTTCTCACCATTTCCATCCCCTCCGTCGAGGTCGTAGCGGGGTGGAAGGTTGGTGAACGCTGGGCCTGCCCGCTGCAATTTCGGTTTGCTGGCTTGAAAGGAAGCGGGCGATCGCGTCACAATAGAGTTAGTTAAATTACTTAACACTTTTAATTTCCTCTATTCATCTGCCTTTTGCGCTCCGACATGGTTTTAGATCCGCGTTCCTTGGTTGACCACGCTGGCTCGGTTTTAGAAATTTCGAATCAGCAGAGCGTTTCCCAACACTCTCCGGCAGACAGTTTTACCCATCGGCTGGATTATGACGTGGCGATCGCCGGAGGGGGCATCGTCGGGCTAACCCTGGCCTGCGCGTTGAAACATTCCGGGCTGCGGGTGGCGGTGATTGAGGCGAAGCCCATCGAGGCGGGCTTTTCCTGGCGGCGGGCCTACGCGCTAACCCTGATGACAGGGCGCATTCTTGCTGGGCTGGGGCTATGGGACAAAATTCTGCCGCAAATTGCCACCTTTCGCCAGATCCGGCTGGCAGACGAAGACTCGCCCGCTGTGGTGACGCTCCAGCCCCAAGACCTGGGCACAGCGGAACTGGGCTATGTGGGCGAACATCACGTCTTGCTGCGATCGCTCTACGAAGCCCTGGACAACGCGCCCAACCTCACCTGGCACTGCCCCGCAACGCTGGCGGCGGTGGACTATGCGCCAGATCACGTCACACTGAAAATCGAGCAAGATGGCGAACAGCAGCAACTCACCACGCAACTGCTAGTAGCGGCGGACGGAGCGCGATCGCCCCTGCGGGAATCGGCGGGCATCGGCACCCACGGCTGGCAATACTGGCAGTCCTGCGTGACGGCGGTGATTCGCCCCGAAAAAGACCACGGCAACGTAGCCCGCGAACACTTCTGGACGAGCGGCCCCTTTGCCACGCTGCCGCTGCCCGACAACCGCTGCCAGATCGTGCTGACGGCTCCCCATGCCGAAGCCAGGGCGCTGCTAGAGACAGAAGAATCGGCATTTCTGGCAGAGCTAGAACGACGCTATGGCGGGCAGTTGGGGCGGCTGGAACTGGTGGGCGATCGCGCGTTGTTCCCGGTGCGGCTGATGCAGAGCGATCGCTACGTGCAGCCCCGACTGGCGCTGGTGGGCGACGCGGCGCACTGTTGCCATCCCGTCGGCGGTCAGGGGCTGAATCTGGGGATTCGGGATGCAGCGGCGCTGGCGGAGGTGCTAACCCAGGCGCACGCCACAGGCAAAGACTTGGGCACCTTGCCCGTGCTGAAGCGCTACGAGCGCTGGCGGAAGCTAGAGAACTTAGCGATTCTGGGCTTTACCGACCTGCTGGATCGCACCTTCTCCAACCGCTGGCGGCCGCTGGTGATGGCGCGACGGCTGGCGCTGCGGCTGATGGGCGGGCTGTGGCCGCTGCGGTTTCTGGCGCTGCGGCTGATGACGGGGCTGGGCGGGCGATCGCCCCAACTCGCCCAACACCCTGGGAAACCCCAATTAAAGCGTTAGTGAGTCCTGTAGTACCGGGCTTTCAGAGAAAAGACGCTACACTAAACCACATTTGTCGCATTTGTCGGTTCATGTGTTTGTGCTATGGAATCTCTGGTTGAACCCGTCTCGATTGAAGAGAACTTAAAGCAGTTTTTGCTGGTAATCTCGGCGGCGCTGATTATCGCCGTACTGCCGCAGAGTATCCCCTGGATGCGGAAGCTGCCTTACACCGTGCTGCTGGTGATCGCAGGCATGGGGCTGGCGCTGCTGGATATTCATTTCTTTTCGCCATCGCCAGAGCTAATTCTGTGGATCTTCCTGCCGCCGCTGCTGTTTGAGGCAGCGTGGAACATTCGATGGCGCGAACTCCGCCGCAACCTGGTTCCCATCGCGCTCTATGCCACGCTGGGCGTAGTGGTGACGATCCTGGGCATTGCGTTTGCGCTGGCGCAGTGGGCCGATTTTCTCTGGCCGGTGGCGCTGCTGACGGGCGCGTGTCTATCGGCGACCGACCCGGTGGCGGTTAGCACGCTGCTGCGCGAACTGGGCGCACCCTCGCGGCTCAAGGTGCTGGTAGAAGGCGAGAGCATGTTCAACGACGGCACGGCTGTGGTCGCCTTTAGCCTGCTGCTGGGGCTGGCGACGGGCACAGAAACCTTCGATCTGCAAAACCTGATTGTGGAATTTGCCTCGGTCGTAGGCATTGGGGTGGGCGTGGGGCTGCTGGTGGGCTTTGGCATTTCGCTAATCACCAAACAATTTGACCTGCCGCTAGTAGAGCAGTCCTTGACGCTGGTGGGAGCCTACGCCGCCTATCTAATTGGCGAAAACCTGGGCGGATCGGGCGTGATCGGCACCGTCACCGTCGGGCTAATCATGGGCAACTTTGGGTCGCGGGTGGGCATGAACCCCCGGACGCGGGTGGTGGTCAGCGAGTTTTGGGAATTTATCGCCTTTTTCTTTAATTCCATCCTGTTTTTCCTGATTGGCGACCAATTGCTGATCGACTCGGTGTGGTCGGGCTTGGCGGGCATTGCCGTGGCGATCGCCGCTGTTTTGGTGACTCGCGTCGTGGCGATCGCCCTGCTCACGGCCATCAGCAACCGCATCACCACCGTCGATATCGGCTGGAACCTCCAGACCATGCTGTGCTGGAGCGGGCTGCGGGGTGGCGTTGCGTTGGCGCTGGCCCTCAGCGTGCCCGAAACCGTGCCCCAGCGAGATGCCCTGATCGCAGTAGTGTTTGGCACGGTGTTTTTCACTATCCTGGTGCAGGGCATCACGGTCAAGCCGCTGTTGCAGGCGCTCGACCTGATCCAGGCAAACCCAATCCAGCAGCAGTATCTAGAACTCATCTCGCGGGAAACCGCTCTGCAAAAAGTGCTGGACTATATGCAGCAGCCAGGCACGAGTGCGGGCATTGATCCAGCAGCGTTCCGGGCAGAGCGGGCCACCATCGAGTCAGAGCTATTGAAATTGCAGCAGCAGAGTCAGGCATTGTCCCAGCAAGATCCGTCTCTAGCAGAGTTGGGGGTCGAGACGCTGCGAAAAGAACTGTTGGCCGTGGAATCCAACGCTTACTACGAGCTGGTGCAGCTAGGGCGGCTCAACCAGGAACCTCCGGCCCTGCTGGAAGCAATCATCAACGCGGAGGAAAATCCCCACTCCCCAGCGCCAGTCGCCAAGCCAGGAAACGCTGCCGTTGCTGCCGCCAAAGAAAGCTAACCCCTGAACCCTCAACCCCAGGGACCCGGCGGCTGCTCCGGCAGATCTTCGGAATTTACCTGCTGGTCATACAGTTTGAACCCGCGAGACTGGTAGTTTTTCAGCGCGTAGGGGCCATCCAGGCTGCATGTATGCACCCACACCCGTTTTGCCCCCATCTTCCAGGCTTGCTGCGTGCCCACGGTCAGCAAGTGTCCACCCAGCCCTTGCCCCATGAACTGCCCCAATAGCCCAAAGTAGGCAATTTCCACATTCTCATCGGGCTGCGCCTCCAGTTCTACATAGCCTGCTGGCGTACCCGACACATAGGCTACCCAGGTTTGCACCTGCGGGCGATCGAGATAGCGCAACCACTGCTCATAGCTCCAAGACAACCGCTGAAGCCAATACCAGTCGCCCCCAACCGCCGTATAGAGAAAGCGGCTAAACTCTGGCGACGGAACCTCGGCCTGCATGACCACTAGATCGGCACGGCTGGATAGGGTGGGGCGCAGCCACTCTGGGCTGAGCATTTCCAAATACCAGGTGGTGACGGGGGTGAGCATGGGAGAGGATTGGGTTGTGGATGGGCAGGGGGGAAAAGTAAAGCGGGCAGAGCGTGCGTCCAGAATCCCTGCCTTCTGTCCCCTGACCCTTCTTTCAAAGCTGCGATCGCACTGCCGGATAAAGTTGAGCAAAGCGCTGATGGGCGGTTTCTAGGGCAGGGGAAGGAGGGTTGGGAACGGTGATCTGCGGGGCGGGGACGATTTGCGTCGCGCTCCCTCCAGAAATCGCCTGCTTCTTTTTCCAGGGTTCCCCTATTTGTCTATCTTGCCCGATTCCCAGCCGCGCCAGCAGAGCCGCTCCTCGGGACGAGGCCGATTGGGTTTCGAGGCTGTGTAGCGGACGCTGAAGCACATCGGCCAAAAGCTGTCGCCACTGGGGATGCAGGCTGCCGCCGCCCGCCAGATACAGGGTATCGGGATTTGCCCCGGTTGCCTGGAGTGCCGCAAAGCCCTGAGCAATGGCAAAGGCAACGCCCTCTAGCGCGGCGCGGGCCAGGTGGGCGCGGGTGTGGTGCAGCCCCAGCCCAATCCAGGCTCCGGTGGGGGTGGGGTCGAGGTGGGGGGTGCGTTCTCCGGTGAGGTAGGGCAAGCACACCAGCCCGTCGCAGCCCGGTTCCACGGTAAACGCCTGGTCGTAGAGGTCGGCCCAGCTTAGGCCCAGCAGTTGCCGCACCCACTCTAGCGCCAGCCCCGCATTTTGCATGGCGGCGAGGGTATACCACTGATTCGGGAGGGCCGCGTGAAACAGGTGGGTGCAGCCGTGCGGGTCGAGGGTGGGGCGATCGCCCACCAGCGTAATTTGTGCGCCCGTGCCGACGGTGAGCTGGCAGGCTCGAGCCGTGGTTAGTCCGCTCCCCAGCAGCGCGGCGGCAGTATCGGCGGCTCCGGCCACTACGGGCAGATCGGCAGGCAACCCTAGATGCTCGGCGGCGCTGCGGGTCAGGGTTCCGGCGATCGCCCTCGAAGCCACAATGGGCGGCAGCCAGTCGGTTCGCAGGTGCAGGGCCTCCAGCAGGGCGATCGCCCAAGTTCCTGCTGCCACGTCTGCCATCAGCGTGCCCGAAGCGTCCGAGGGTTCCGTCGCCGCCTGTCCCGTCAGCCGCAGCCGCAGCCAGTCTTTGGGTTGCAGCGCCCAACGGGCCATCCGATATACCTCCGGTTCTCCCTGCCGCAGCCACAACAGGCTCGGCCCCGCCATGCCCACGGTCAGCGGGTTGGCCAGCGGCCGCAGCGCCTCAGTTCCCAGCGCCCGATAGTGTTCTAGCTCATAGTGCGATCGCCCATCGGCCCAGAGAATCGCCGACCGCAGCGGGTTTCCCGCCCCATCACACACCACCACGCCATGCATTTGCCCCGACAGCCCGATGGCTTGCACCTGCGCGGCATAGGACTGAACCGCTTTCCGAACGGCGATCGCCCCTGCGTTCCACCAGTCCTGCGGGTCGCTTTCGGCCCAGCCTGGATGGGGCGCATTCACCGGATACGGATGGGAGGCTTCAGCGATAACGGTTCCATCAGCGCTCATCAGCAGCGCTTTTAGGGAACTGGTGCCGAGGTCAATTCCAAGAAACATTGAGCAACGGAAAACAGAAAAGGGAAAAGGAAAAATAAACAAGGGGCTAGATAAGCAGGAGATGCGAGGGTGAGTGACTGACTTCAACCGTTTAACCCCACTCCACCCCGCCAATCACTCTGTCTCTTCAGATCTGCCTCTTAAAGATCTACCTCTTAAAGAATAGACGTGCCTCTTAGCGGCGGAACTTGCCTTTGGCACAAGCAGTCTGCTAACTCGACCCACTTGCCTGTAGAATGAATCCAACTTTCGGCGCTGGTGGTGCCAAGGGAAAAAATCTCCGACGAGCGGCGTTGCTGCAACCGTCTAAACTTTCCCCCGATGACCCAAACAAGCCCCAAATCAACGTCCGTTTGGGCCTGTAATTAAGGAGTATTAAGTCGTTATGAGGTCACTATTTCAACGGAGTGCGGCGATCGCAGTAGCAGGCGGCATCGCGTTGACTGGTCTATTAGCGGGTGGGCTGCGCGTCTTGGCGTTGACCACCGAGCAAGTCATGGAACGTCTCCGCCCCATCCCTGTGTTTGCAGTTACCGATGCCGATGGCACCCCGCTCGTTGCCACAACTGGGGAAGGAGATAACGCCACCCCCGTCGCAGGGGTCTTCATCAGCCGTCAAGACGCGCAGCAGTTTGTCGAGGGGCTGAAATCTCGCAATCCCCAGCTTGGCAACTCGGTGCAAGTGACAACCGTTTCGCTGGCGGAAATTTTTGAACTGGCGGTGCGCCAGCAAAACGACGATGATGCCCTGCGGTTCTACTTTGTGCCCATGCGTCAGCAGGTCGAGTCGGCCCGCACGGTACTCCAGCAAAATCGGCAAAATCCTGAGAATTTTGAGGGTGTTCCGCTGTTTTTCCTGGAATCGACCCAGGAAGGCGGCGGCTATCTCACCATTCAGCAGGGGAACCAGCGGGTGATTCCGATTTTCTTCACGCAGCAAGACTTGCAGGCAATGGTGACCCGGATTACCCAACAAGAGCCGAGTCTGGCAGGTCGGACGCGGGTGCAAGTGACCAGTTTGGAAACGCTGATCCAGATTTTCCAAAGCAGCGATGATCCTGATTTGAATCAGGTGGTGCTGGTGCCGCCTCGCGAAACGCTGGAGTATATCCGGACGTTGCAGCCCAACGGCGGCGCAGCACCAGCCGGGGGCGGTCGCAATAGCGGCGGCAGAACTCGCTAGTCCCCGCTGTTGAACCCGTGGTAAAGGAAACGGTAGCGGGCGATCGCCTCTGGCAGTGGCGACAGTTGGCGCGTCAGGCGGCGATCGCCCATCAGGTCAGTCCGGCAGAGGTCGATTGGCTACTGCAACAGGGAGCCGACGTAGATCCGCTGCTGCTGAAGCTGGGTCCACCGTTTCCACCAGAAATTTCGCTCAGCCGTTCCCTGGCTGACCTGACCCAGCTTTGGCAGGCGCGGCTGCGTGACCGAGTGCCCGTGCAATATCTGGTCGGTCGAGTTCCCTGGCGAGAGTTTGACCTGGCCGTGTCGCCAGCGGTTCTGATTCCCCGCCCAGAGACAGAACTGCTGATCGACCTGGCAAACTCGGCGGCCTTGCAATATGGCTGGCCAGTTCAGGAAGTCAGCCATTGGGCCGACTTGGGCACGGGCAGCGGGGCGATCGCCCTTGGGCTGGCCTCGGTCTTTCCGCTGGCTACGGTTCACGCGGTTGACTGGAGTGAACCCGCCCTGGCGATCGCCCGACAAAATGCTGAGGCTGCTGGCTTGGGCGATCGCATCCAGTTTCACCAAGGCTCCTGGTTCGAGCCGCTAGCCTTCCTTGCCGGACAGCTACAGGGCATCGTCTCAAACCCGCCCTACATTCCCACCCGTGATTTAACCCACCTAGACCCAGAGGTGGCTGTCCACGAACCCCATACCGCGCTCGACGGCGGCCCCGACGGGCTAGACTGCATTCGCCACATTGTCCACACGGCCCCCCACTACCTAAAACCGGGCGGACTCTTGCTGCTGGAAATGATGGCCGGCCAGGCCCCAGCCGTCGCCCAACTCCTCAGCAACACAGGGCAATACGCCACGGTTCAGATTCATCCCGACCTGGCCGGAATCGAGCGATTTGCCGTCAGCGTGCGGAGGTAATAGGTAATAGGAAGAAGGAAGAGGGAAAAAGGAAGAACGAAAATAGAAAAGCGAAAACCTGCTCTTCCCTCTTTCCCTTCTTCGTTCTTCGTTCTTCGTTTTTCGTTCTTCCCTCTTCCTCCTCACTTTCCCCACAACGTCGTATCCATCCGCGCCTGCAACTCTTCGGGAAACTCGCCCGTATGCACCTGTTCCCGCAGCACCTCTGGATCGCCCCAGGACACCAGTTCTAGATACGTGCGGGCTGCGCCCAGCGGATTGCCGTCTAGGTCAAAGAGTTCCAGCCAGCCGTCATCGCCATCGGTCGTCGTTACCACGGCATACACCGCGCCGTTGGGTGCGCCCTCCATCGGCACTTGAGAAACCGACACCGACCCCCAGTCGTGCTGCATCACGTTTTCATCGTAAAAATCGTAGGCAGCCTGGACGCTGGCGGGCAGGGGAGGCGTGCCTGCAATGCCGATACCACCAATCGCATTCTGACGCAGCGGCATCTCCTCAGTCGCGTCTTCTCCGCTTTGATAGGCGGCGTATTTGGCTTGCCAAAAGGTTTTGAGTAGGCTGGCACACTGCTGCTGCACGGGCGTTGGGTCTGGGGTGGGCGGATTATCCATATTAAGAGAATTATATTGGGAGAATTACCTTGGGAGAATTACGCGGTGGTGAGGTGAGCGATAGTGGTGAGCAATGGTGGTGAGCAGGGTTTCGGTGGGTGGCGTACCGCAGTCGAGGCGCAGCACAGCGGGGAAATTTGGCGCTGAACCGTTGCCTTAACCCTTTGCAATCCGTAGAATAGCGCGAGTTTCAGATTAGCTAAAATCCTTTGTGTTTCTATTGTGGTGTCTGTGATACCTCTCTGCTATGCCGCAAGTGTCTCTGGCTGAACTGGTTGATGTCGCTCGGCAGGGTGCTGGGCTGATTAGCTTCCCGACGGATACCGTGCCCGCGCTGGCAACGCGACCGGATGCAGCAGGGCTGATCTATGTTGCAAAGCAACGGGACGAGCGCAAGCCGCTGATTTTGATGGGCGGCAGTGTGGAAGATTTGTGGGCGTTTGTGGCAGGGGACGGAGCGGCAAAGGCGCAGTGGCAAGCGGCGGCGGAGCGCTACTTTCCGGGAGCGGTGACGCTGGTGCTGCCTGCGGGCGATCGCCTCCCCCGCGCCATGAACCCAACCGACCCAACGACTATCGGCATCCGTGTACCCGACCATGCCCTAGCGCGACATCTGCTGGCGCAGACAGGCCCATTGGCCACCACCAGCGTTAACCGCTCTGGAGAACCCGCGTTGCAAAATCTGGCAGACATTAACGCGCAGTTTCCCGATGTCTATACGCTGACCGAAGCAGCGCTGGACGAACTGGGGCGATCGCTCTCGGTGTCTGCCACCTATGCGGGTTCTGGAACCCCCTCAACGGTGGTGAAATGGACGGATCAGGGCTGGCTCGTTTTGCGGCAGGGCCAGGTCGTTTTCCAGCCATAGACTGCAAAAGCCGTAAGTTAAGATAAGACTAAAAATTGGTAAATTTCCTATGAAAACCGAGCAGCGGAGCAAGGGCAAGCAACCCAGGCAAAGCAAGCAAATCAGGCAACCCAAGGAACAGCCAACGCCTCAACCCTTGACTTTGGGAGAGTATGCCCATCGCATCGTGGGTGAGCAGTATCGCCAGATGGTGAAGCACGAAAAGCACGTCCTGGCAGATACCGACCCGGAGCATCTCCACCAAATGCGCGTTCATAGCCGTCGGCTCTATACGGCACTGCAAGTATTCGGAGCCGCCATCGATTTGCCCAGGGCAGCACATCCCAAGCGCGTGCGATCGCTCACCAAGGCGCTGGGCAAGCTGCGGGATCTGGACGTGCAAATCGCCACGCTCCAGACAGACTATCATCCCCATCTGAGCCAGCCAGAGCAAGCGTATCTCGAAACGGCGATCGCCGCACTCCAGCAAAAGCGCCACAAAACCCTTGCAGGCACCCGCGACATCCTCAGCCAAAGCCGCTATCAAGACCTGAAAACCGCCTATGAAACCTGGCTCAGCGCTCCCCGGTTCACGCCGCTGGCTCAAATCCCCATTGTGACCGTTCTGCCCGACCTGCTCAGCCCGTTGCTATCGACCTCGCTGCTACACCCCGGCTGGCTCATTGCCACCGAAGCAGTGACCGAAGACACCGCCCCCACGCTGCACGACCTCCGCAAAGCCTGCAAGCACGTTCGTTACCAGGCAGAGTTTTTCGTCAGCTTCTATGGCGCTCAGTTCAAAGCCTGGATCGCCGGGCTAAAGTCGCTACAAGACAGCCTTGGTAGCTTGCAAGATATTCAGGTGCTGCTGGAGCTGCTATCCGACGTGCTGCCCAAAGGCACAGAGCTATTAGAACTGCGGCAAATGGTGCAATCCAACCAGCAGCAAATTTTGGCGAACTGGAACCAAACGCGCCTCCAGCATCTCGACCCGGCCTCGCGCTACCAGCTTTATGAAATGCTGCTCCAGCCAGTGTTGGAGTGATGCAGCATTGGCGCACTGAGAAATGAGTTGGCGCACCAAGGTCGGCGCACCGAGGTTGGCGCACCGAGAAATGACCGGAGGAGGAGTGAACCGGGTGAGAGAATTGCTCACCCCCTTATCCCCGCTCCGCCCTATCTCCCCGCCCTCTTTGTTTTGCAACAAAACTTATCACTTCTCTCAGCCTGATTCCATCCACAGAATCAGGTTTTTTGGGACACTCTAGAGAGAGTTCTCGACATGCTTTTTAACATTCCGCATGGCGGGGCCTAAACGTTCTAATCTAAAAGTTAATCTGTAAGACCCCAGAACGCTTGTTTAGTATCGCTTGCGACAATTTCTCCTGTGCCCATCACAGTCTGTGCCCATCACGATCTGTGTCCATCGCGGTCTGTGCCCATCACAGTCTGTACCCATCGGAAAGTGTCGTTATTCAAGCCGTTCTGAATTTCGTACTGGGAACGTCTACTTCTCACCTGAGGCAGTTGTTTATTAAGGGAGCTTTTGAAATCCAATGAGTGTCACGGCAAGCGGTGGAAGCTCTGTTGCGCGTCCAAACCTTTATCAAACCCTACCCGTCTCAACCATTTCCCAGGCGGAGCAGCAAGACCGATTCCTGGGGCGGGGTGAACTCGCCGAATTGACCAGTTTCTTCTCTTCTGGACTCAAGCGATTGGCGATCGCCGATGCCATCACCAGAAGTTCCGAACTCATCGTCTCTCGGGCCGCCAACCGCATCTTTGTCGGCGGCTCCCCCATGGCCTTTCTCGAAAAGCCCCCCGAAGAAGTCCCCGTCATGATGACGATGGGCGGCGTTGCCCTCGACACCGAAGAAGCCATGAAGCTAGGCACCGTGACCTACGTTTCTGGTAGCGGCGGGGGTGGTTTGCTGGAGGGACTGCGGAACCTGTTTACCACGCCCAGTGCCGGCCCCACGCCTCCTGGCTTCCGCCCCATCAACGTCGCCCGCTACGGCCCTGCCAATATGCAGAAGTCTCTGCGGGATCTAAGCTGGTTCCTGCGCTATGTCACCTATGCCATCGTCGCGGGCGATCCCAACATCATCTCGGTGAACGTGCGCGGTCTGCGGGAAATCATCGAGAATGCCTGCTCCGGCGAAGCCACCATCGTAGCCCTGCAAGAAATGCGGGTCGGGGCCCTGACGCTGTTCCGCGATGATGCCGACGCTGCGCTGATCGTGACGCAATATTTTGAAGTGCTGATCAACGAGTTCGTTGCCCCCAGCCCCTCCAACAAACTGCGTCAGCGGCCCTCTGGCGACCAGCAAGGTCTGCAACTGCCTCAGATTTACTTCAACGCGGCAGAGCGTCGTCCCAAGTACGCCATGAAGCCGGGGCTATCGGCCAGCGAGAAAAACGACGTGGTGAAGGCTGCCTATCGCCAAGTGTTTGAGCGGGACATTACCCGCGCCTATTCCCTGGGCATTTCTGATCTGGAATCCAAGGTGAAGAACGGCGAAATCTCCATGAAGGAGTTTATCCGCCGCCTGGCCAAGTCGCCACTGTATCGCAAGAATTTCTACGAGCCGTATATCAACAGCCGCGCTCTGGAACTGGCATTCCGCCACATCCTGGGTCGAGGACCTAGCTCTCGCGAAGAGGTGCAAAAGTATTTCAGCATCGTTTCCAAGGGTGGGCTGTCGGCGCTGGTGGATGCCCTAGTCGATTCTCAGGAATATTCTGACTACTTTGGCGAAGAAACCGTGCCTTACCTGCGCGGTTTGGGACAAGAGGCCCAAGAGTGTCGCAACTGGGGGCCTCAGCAAGACCTGTTTAAGTACAGCGCTCCTTTCCGCAAGGTGCCGCACTTCATCACCACCTTTGCCAAGTACAATCAGCCGCTGCCCGATCAGCATGTGTATGGTTCTGGCAACGACCCTCTGGAGATTCAGTTTGGCGCGATCTTCCCGAAACAGACGCGCAACCCCAGCACCAGTCCTGCGCCCTTTGGCAAGGACACCCGTCGGATTCTGATCAATCGCGGTCCCGGTATCAACAACCAGTTGAGCAATCCGGGCGCACGCGGTGTCGCTCCTGGAACTCTCGGCCCCAAAGTGTTCAAGCTGGATCAGGTTCCCAGCTATACGGGAACCTTCAGCAAGAAGGGCGGCGACACCAAGGGCATCAGCGTCAAGTATTCTGAAAGCTCCACCCAGGCGGTCATTCGCGCCATTTACCTGCAAGTGATTGGGCGCGATGTGTATGAGGGGCAGCGCCAGAAAGTTGCCGAAATCAAGCTGGAAAACGGCGAGATTACGGTACGCGAGTTTGTGCGGATTTTGGCGAAGTCTGACCTGTTCCGCAGCCTCTACTGGACTCCGCTGTACGTCACGAAGGCGATCGAGTATATCCACCGCCGCCTATTGGGCCGCCCCACCTACGGCCGCAAAGAGATCAACGCCTACTTTGACATTGCGGCGAAGAAGGGCTTCTATGCGGTGGTCGATGCCATGATCGACAGCATGGAATACAGCGAAGCCTTTGGCGAAGATACGGTGCCTTACGAGCGCTATCTCACGCCAGCGGGCTTGTCGCTGCGAACCAACCGAGTCGGCAGCATTGTCGATAAGGGCATTCTGAAACCCGTGGCTGAAGAAACGCCGAGCTTTGTGAGCTTGGGCGCGGTGACGGAGATTCGCACAGAGCCGGATGTGCAGTTCCGCTCTAGCCAGGGCGTGTCGAAGAAGCGGGAACAGACGAAGGTCTTCAAGCTGACCTCGGCTGCCGATGTGGCGCAACTGAAGACGGTGATCGGTGCAGCCTATCGCCAAATCTTCGAGCGGGATATCGCGCCTTACATTGTTCAGAACGAGTTCACCGCGCTGGAGAGCAAGCTGGGCAACGGCGAAATCAACCTGAAGGAGTTCATCGAAGGTCTGGGAACCTCGAACCTCTATATCAAGGAGTTCTACACGCCCTATCCCAATACCAAAGTGATTGAGTTGGGTACGAAGCACTTCCTGGGTCGTGCGCCGCTGGATCAGGCAGAAATCCGCAAGTATAACCAGATTCTGGCATCGCAAGGTTTGAAGGGCTTTATCAACGCGATGGTCAACAGCGCTGAATACGCGCAGGCCTTTGGCGAGGATACAGTTCCCTACAACCGCTTCCTGACGCTGCCCGCTGCCAACTTCCCGAACACGCAGCGCTTGTACAACACGCTGACCAAGCAGAACAAGACGCTGGTGGTGCCGAGCTTTGAGCCGGTGAAGTCGAAGCTAGACCCGACTAAACTGCCGCTGACCGGGTTGGCGATCGCCAATCTATCCACCCAAGCTCGTCAGCCCGACCCCACCAAGCCTAAGTTTGTGGAACTGGGCCGCTCCTTCCTGGCGGAAGGTCAGGGGCAATCCGTTGAAATTGGGGTAGGAACCTCTCGCCGCAAGCCTGCTCGGATCTTCCGCATGAACCCCAGCATGACGCGGGGCGAGACGGAACTGGTGATCGATGCCATCTACGTGCAGGTGATGGACGTGTTCAGCGGACAAGTCCCGGCAGAGTTCCGCCGCAGCGACCTGGAAAGCAAGCTGCGGAATGGGGAGATCTCGGTGCGGGAGTTTGTGAAGACGCTGGCGGGTTCGGATATCTACCGCAAGCGGTTCTACACGCCCTATCCCAATACCAAGGTGATCGAGTTTCTGTTTCGCCATCTGCTGGGACGGGCCCCGGCCACCCAAGCAGAGATTCGCGAATACAACAAGCTGCTGGCCGATAGCGGTCTGAAAGCAGCCGTAGACGCGATGGTGGAAAGCGCCGAATACTCGCGCTACTTTGGCGAAGATGTGGTGCCCTACAAGCGCTTCCCGTCCTTGCCCGCAGGCAACTACCTGGGCAGCGTGACGGCGGATGCCGACCTAGTGAAGCAATCCTGGTCTAGCCTGTCGCCCTCGTATCTGACTGGGCAGTAGGAGCCGGGCAGTAGGGCTTGGGAGTTAGGGCGGTCGGTCTATGCGGCTGCCCTGGCTAGATCTTCTAGTCAAGCTCACAGGGTGATTTGACCCGTTGAATAGAAAAGCCTCGGCATAATTCTGCGCCGAGGCTTTTTGTTTGTTGAGGGCAAGCGTCAGGGAAATCAGAGGACAGGGTGACTGGTAGACCCAACCCTCAACCCCAAACCTTCAGGACTTACGCACTGGCAATAGGTTTTCTAGATTTTGGACAATTTCTCACGGGCTGCGCCCGCGAGGAATCGTCCAACTGCGTAAGTCCTAACCTTAATCCCACAAATCTAGGGGTAAGTGCCCATAGAGGTCGTTGATGTCGTCGGGATCGGCAGACTGACAGGAAACTAGCACGCCGCGATGCTCACCAGGATAGGTGTCTGCATAGCACAGGCTTGATTTGGGATTGAACTTGAGATAGACCGGGCCTTCCAGCGAAACCGCTGGCGGCTGGGGTGCATAGCCGAGGGCGATCGCATAGTGTTCTAGAGCAGCCCAACCTTCTGCCTGAGAACTGGCGCAAACCCCCAGCATTTGGTAATCCGAGTGCCGTGCAACCAGCCTCAGCGCTTCACGGAGACTCGCTTTTTCTTCAGCCGACTGCACAGACGCAGCAGTCTGACAGTCGAACTGCTTGAGCAGGCGATGGGCCTGGTCGCAGGTGAGGGCGATCGCCTTAGAATCCGTCATAACTCTGTCCAATCCCTAAGCTAATCCCTAACTATGCCTTAGAGGTTTCCGGTTCGGCAGCGGCCTCATGCTCCGCAGTTTCTTCAGCGGCAGGCGCTTCTGCTACAGGTTCTGGCATAGGTTCGGGTTCGGGCGCAGGTGCTTCGGCAGCAGGTTCCGGCATAGGTTCAGGTTCCGGCTCTGGCGCGGGTGCTTCCCCAACAGGTGCAGGTTCCGGCTCCAGCACAGATTCCGGTTCGGGCGCAGGTGCTTCGGCAGCGGGTTCCGGCTCAGCAGCGGATTCAGGTTCGGGCGCAGGTGCTTCGGCAGCAGGTTCGGGTTCGGGCGCAGGTGCTTCGGCAGCGGGTTCCGGCTCAGCAGCGGATTCAGGTTCGGGCGCAGGTGCTTCGGCAGCAGGTTCAGGTTCGGGCGCAGGTGCTTCAGCAGCGGGTTCCGGCTCAGCAACGGATTCCGGTTCGGGCGAGGGTGCTTCGGCAGCAGGTTCGGGTTCTGGTGCAGGCGCTTCGGCAGCAGGTTCCGGCTCAGCAGCAGATTCCGGTTCAGGCGAGGGTGCTTCGGCAGCAGGTTCCGGTTCCGCAGCAGGCTCAGGGGCAGGCGCTTCAGCCACCTCTGCAACGACTTCCTGTGGGACAGCTTCTTCAGCGACAACTTCCGCTGTTGCTGCTTCTAGTGCTGCGTCCTCGGCTGCGATTTCCTCTGGCGGCGGCTCTTCGACGGTTTTTTTCTGGCTTGGCTTGGGCCCGCGCATCAGGGCAGGGCTAACTGAGGGCGAGGGGCGATCGTCTCGATCACGCCCGCCTTTGCCCTTGCGACGCTGGCGATCGCCCGATCGGGAATCATCCGATCGCTCACGCGGCGACTCGTCTCCACCTGTACGTTCACTTTTTTTAACCGGGCGAGGCTTGTTGCCGCCGGATGGAGTGCTAGAAGTAGTCTCAGACGCTTCCTGGGTCTGACGCTCAGATTTTTTGATAGGACGTTCAACCATAACGCTCAGCTATACCCTGCCGCAACAATCATTCACTATCTGTTAATCGTAACAGTGCAGGTCAAACGCAACCGAGATTCGCACCGAGATCGACGTTATTTTGCGATATCCCCCTGATCTGGATTGCCAGCAGGCAGGGTGCGGTCGCTGGAAATCAGTCTTGCCATAAAAAAGCCATCCAGGTCATGCTGATGGGGCAAAATGCGAAGCCAGCCCTGCGGCTGTTGAAACTGGATAGCGGGATGATCGGTGGGCAGCAGGTCGATTTTCCACTGGGGCTGGGCGGTCAGAAAATCCTGCACAACGCGCTCGTTTTCGTCAGGATGCAGCGTGCAGGTGGCATAGACCAGCGTACCACCCGGTTTGACCCAGGTAGCGACGTGGTGCAGCAGTTCAGCCTGTAGCTGGGCAAGCTCCTGCACAGAGTCGGGGGTTTGCCGCCAGCGGGCATCGGCATGGCGGTGCAGCGTGCCCAGTCCCGAACAGGGCGCATCCAGCAGCACCCGGTCTGCCTGCTTGGTGAACTGGGTGAGGGTGCGGCTGTCGCCAGGACAGAGCTGGATGCTGGTGAGTTGCAGTCGTTCGGCATTTTGCAGCACTTTTTTGAGGCGGTTGGCGCTGCGATCGCCCGCCCAAATCACGCCGCGATCGCCCATCAGTTCTGCCAGGTGCGTCGTCTTGCCACCCGGCGCAGCGCAGGCATCGATCACCGTTTCCCCAGGCTGCGGGTCGAGCAGCATCCCCACAAGCTGGGCGCTGGCATCCTGCACCGACCACCAGCCCTCTGCATAGCCCGGTAGCGCCGGAATTGCGCCCCGATGGTTTCGCAGCCGCAGCGCTTGGGGAAAGCCCGTCAACCGTTTCACGGCTACGTCCGCCGCCTGCATAGCCGCCTCCACCTGTTCTACCGAAGCCCGCAGGGGATTTACCCGCAGATCAATACTGGGCGGCTGATTAAACCAGTTGCAGAGTTGCTCAGCATCGGTTTCGCCAAATTGGGCGATCCACTGCTGCACGATCCAGTCGGGCATACTGTGTGCAATGCCGATGCGCGAAACCGGGTCGGCTGGCAGGTTCAGCGGGTCACCCGTCTCGCGCTCTGCGGCTTGTCGAATATACCCCCGCAGCACCCCGTTCACGAAACCCGCCAGCCCTGCAAAGCCGTTGCCCTTGGCCAGGTCTACGGTTGTATCGACTGCCGCCGAGGGGGGAATGTGGCTGAGATAGCGCAGTTGATAGAGTCCCAAATGCAAGATGAGTCGCAGATTGGGCGGCTGCTGGTCGGCGGGTTTTGTGGCCAGTTGGCTAATCAGGACATCGAGGGTGCGCCGTCGCCGCACACAGCCGTAGACCAGTTCGGTGGCCAAGCGGCGATCGCGCTCCGACAAATCGCCCCGGTGCAGCCGTTTGTCCAGCGCCGCATCGGCAAATGCGCCCCGCTCTACATCCCGCAGCGCCTCCAGGGCAACCTGCCTCAAGTTTTGGCCCACATTTTGACTCATACTGACTACCGTAGCTAAAAAGCTGGTGCGAAAATCAGAGCTGCCCCAGTTTGGCGCTCAAAACCTGTTTCCCAACGCCACCCTCGATGCAGCGCTCGATACCCCGCTCACCCTCCCGACTCGCACAATTCTGGTCCCTCAAAACCCAGTGGCTCTGGGCGATCGCCCTCTGCACGCTGATTGCCATCCTGTCGGGTCTGAACTTTTCGGCATACTATTCGCCCAGTCTTAACTCTGATCAGGCAATCCATGTGCTGATGGCAGAGGATCTGCAACTGCCCGCCGATTTTTACTACTGGGGACAAGATCGCCTCGGCAGCCTGGAACCTATCCTGGCGCACGGTTTGCTGACCCTGCTGCCGCTGCGCCCGGTGGTGGCGATTTCAATCGTTCAGTATGCGATTTTGATCGCGGGTTTTTGGATGTTTGCCCGATTCTTCAAACAGCCGCTCATCAGCATCATCCTGGCGCTGGTCTGGTTTTTGCCGCTCGACTCTTTTGTCGAATTGGTGCTGCCCGCCCATCCCTACAGGGCGCAGTTTCTGATGGTTGGCGCTGCGCTGCTGTTGGGCCGCCAGTTGCTAACCAAGTCCAGGCCCGGCGAAGCATTGAATCAGCCGTTGACCCTGGCGGCGATCGCCCTCTGCGCGTTTCTGGCGATTTGGATTTCCGACTTTTCAGCGCTGATCTTTTTTTGTCTGGCCGTCGTGCTGGTGCTGATCCGGCTGGGCGATCGCCCCACATCTGCTGACCAAACTGCTGACCAAACTGCCAGCCAAACTGCTAACCAACCCTTCTGGCAGCGTATCGGGCTATCCCGGCTCGACCTGCTGGCCTTGGGGCTGACTTCGCTGGTCGGCATCGGGTTTATCGCCTTTGCCAAGAGTCAGGCAATGCGCCGCAATGAGAACTATGGCACCCTAAGCAGTCCCGACCAGATCTGGGCCGCCGCAACGCATCTGGCGATCGCCGCTTGGGAAACGCTTACCTTTCAGCACGGGCCGCTGCTGGGGGTTCATGCCGTTCTGGTGTTGGGCAGCGTGGCGACGATGGGGTACTTGTGGATGAAGGGGCGATCGCACACTCTCCGACTCTCGCCCTGGTTCTCCTACTTCCTCGCTGCCGCAGTTCTCAGCTTTGCCGCGCTCCTCTGCCTCGCCTGGGTCTATCACAATCGCGTCAGCCTGCGATATTTTGTGCCCGTCTATCTGCTGCTGTGGCTGGCGGCGCTCAGTTTTTTGCAGTCCCTCAGCGGCCCCTGGTTTCGCCGCTTGGGGCTGTTGCTGCTGGGCACGGCGCTGGTATCCAGCCTAACGCTGCCAAACGTGCTGTCATTCAAGCGCCCGCCCTCCACCATCGCCCGCCTCCAGCCACTCCAGACGCTTGCACCCGCCGCCTTTATCGCCCAGCCTGGGGGGCCTTATCTGTTTTGCGCGGTTGACCCCGCAAACTTGGACTGTACTCCCGCAAGTGTCAACTGGAAAGCCGCTTGCGATGAAGACTCCCCGCTCAGCAATTCTCAGGCGCGATTGACCAGGATTTCCCGTCCCCGCTGTCCCCGCTGCACCCGGCGTGCCCTCGCTGCACCGACGATTTATGCAGTCAAGGGAAAGTGGCTGGAGGCAGTGAGTTCTGCCGACGATCCATTTCCCAGGGAAATGCAGCAGTTTGGACTGTGCTTGGTGAAAGTCGGCGAGCCGATTCAGGTGAGTAAATATTCGATGGCTCCCTATAGGCTCAAAACGCCCAAGCGCAAAACGCCCGCGCCGTCTCCTTAAGGGATAAAGGGGCGGGAGGGTTGCCAGGGCTTGTGCCTATGGTTTGAGACGCTGGCTGAGCCAAATCAACGGCGAACGGCGAACAGCGACAGGTTCGACACCCAGCCCAGCAGCCGGGTCGGGCGATAGTAGAGCGTCAGGTCGGGCGGGAACAGTTGCCTAAACTCCGAGAGCGTCAGCAGGTTGAGGTTGGCTTCCTTTGCCCAAAAATCGTGTCCCAAAAGCCGCAAAATTCGCCGAAACCAGCGGGGCGGCAGCCAGTGAATCAGCGGCAAGATGGTGTGAAATTCCACCGGATACCAGCGGTTGGGCGTGGCGATGTAGACCTGTTTTCCAACACGGCAGAGTTCCTGAACGAAGGCTCGCTGCTGTGCCCGACTGCCGACATGCTCAATGACGGCAAAGCTCACCACTAGGTCAAAGCTTTGATCGGCAAAGGGCAAATCTAGGGCGTTTGCCTGGACAAACTTTAGGCCCGGAAACTCCTGTTCGAGGAAGGATGCATCCTCTAGCCCAACGGCGGTGATGCGGTCTGGATAGGGATAGGCCTTCTCAAAAAAGTTGCAGTCTTCGCGGCGATCGAGCGTTACGCCGACATCGAGTACTGTGGTGTCGGGGGTGGGCCGGGCCAGATCGAGGAGCGATCGCACCATTCGCTTGCGGGCATAGAGCGACAGCTTACTGACTAACCCCAGCAGATTGGGTTGAACGTAGCTGCTATTCTGCTCTGGGACAGATGCATGATTGAAGGAACTCATCTACTCCACCGGGATTATCTTCTAAAGACAGGCTTTAGACAGGCTGTGAGAGAGGCTTGAATGCAGCACGTCTGGGTCTAGTTCGGCGGCTGTCGTAGAGGAGGCGATGACCCTGGCCCGGCCACCTCGCGCACTCGGTAGATGGGTCGGCCTTGGGACTCATGGTAGGTTCGCATCAGCAACTCCGCTAGCAGCCCAAAGCAAAACAACTGCACCCCAGCCAAGAAGAGAACAACCGCGAGGATCAGCAGGGGGCGATCGCCAATGTCTTGCCCCCGCACAAACTTGAGAAAGCCCAGATACAGTCCCACAAGCGTGCTGGTACTCATCAACACCAGCCCCCACAGCCCAAACACATGCATCGGGCGGGTCAGAAACTTTTTCATGAAGGCAATGGTGAACAGATCCATCACCACGCGAACCGTGCGCCCCAGCCCATACTTACTCTTGCCAAACTGGCGGGCATGGTGGCGCACGGGCACTTCAGTAATTCGCGCCCCTTCGATATAGGCAAGGGCAGGCAAAAAGCGGTGCAGTTCGCCGTAGAGGTTCATGTCTTCCACCACCTCTGTCCGATAGGCTTTGAGGGAACAGCCGTAGTCATGCAGTTTTACGCCCGTGACAGAGCCGATCAGCGCGTTGGCTATTTTAGACGGCAGCAGCCGGGTCAGCGCTGCATCCTGCCGATGTTTGCGCCAGCCGCTTACCAGGTCATAGCCCTCGTTGAGCTTGGCCACGAGCATGGGAATATCGGCTGGGTCGTTTTGCAAGTCGCCATCCAGCGTCACGATCACCGCGCCCCGCGCATGGTTAAAGCCTGCGGCCATGGCGGCTGTCTGGCCATAATTTCGCCGCAGCAGCACGGCCCGCAAGTCGGTGCGCTGTTGTGCTAGCTGCTTCAGCAGAGCGGTGGAGCCATCTTTGGAGCCGTCATCAACGCAGACGATTTCGTAGTCCATCCCGCTGGCTTGGAGCGTGGAGGCGATCGCCTCAATCAGCCGGGGCAGGCTCTCCACTTCGTTGTAAATCGGCACCACCACCGAGAGGGCTGGTGCAGCCGTGTGGCTCTCTGCCCCATTTAGCTGCTCCCCTAGCTGCCCCTCTAGTTGCCCGTCAACTGGATGCCTATCCACCGGATGCCCATCGACTGGATGCACCAATTTCGGATCTTGCGAAGAAAAAGAAGTCGTCATACCACCTCGGGCATCCTGAAGGCAACTTGGCTACACGCCTAGACAATCTACCTAGACAATCCGCCTAGACAATCCACCTAGACAACACGCCTAGACAAAAAGTTACAGAGTACGCTTTACAAAATACGCGACAAGGTACTCTGTGAAGATTATTCAACACGATGGTCATTTGGGAAAGATGGTGTGCCAGCGTTGCGGACACGCACCACCTTGCTCAGCAGGTCAAACCAGAAAGATGACCCCATTGAAATCGCAATTCCTGTAATCAGCCAGCCCAAAATCCGCTTGGGAATCGAAATAAACAGACTGGTATTGGGCGGAAACTGTTGCAAGCGGTTGCGCTGGTTCCAGCCGATGGGTAAAGGGATATCATCCAGCACCGTATCGACCGCATCGCGAACGTCTGCCAGTTCTTGCTGAAGATTGGGCGCTGCTGCGCTGGGTGAAATGGGCGTTGTATCGGGCGGCAATGCGCCGGGTTCCAGCGTGCCAAAACTGGACTCGCCAAAACTGGACTCGCCAAAACTGGGAGAATTTGGAACTGGCAATGGCTGTCCAGTAGTTGGGAAGGCTTCACGAAACCGGGTGGGCGCTTGGGGCGACTGGCTCAGAAGCTGGTTGGCGCTTTCGGACACCGCAGCCCGAATCGCCGAATCTCGCGACAGGCGATCGACCACAAGAAACGTGTCTGCATTGGTTGCCGCCGCCAGCAAAATGCCCAAAATAATCGCCACCCCTTTGGCATTGCGTCTGTAAACGCCGGATGCTCGATCCATCGAACGGTTGAACCAGTTCTCTACCTCTTGCTCCAGTTTGCGTAGCCCGTCCTGGAGTCCGTCTGACCGCATTTGCGCCTGGTTTGCCAGGATGACCAGGTTTTGCTTGAGATGGGGAGGAAGCTGGCTGACGCGCGATCGCACCTGAATCACCGCATCCTCTAGCTCGGCAGGCAAATTGCTGCGATTGTTCAGGACAAGCGCCATCACCTCGCCAATGGTCGGCTCCAGTTTTTTCATTTGCACGGCCTGTTTCAGGTAGGGCAGCCGCCCCAGGATGATGTCTTGACAATGGTGGTTGTTCTTTAGGTACGCCTCGGTGCTGTCGATAAACAGGCGAATCTGCTCCGTCGCCAGATCCATGCTTCGAGACAGCGAAATCCGGTTGCTGCGAAAGTCGTCGCGAATGTTTCGGAGTCGCTGCCGCAGCCCTTCAAATTCCGCTTCCAGAAGCGAGTCGTCGCCGACGCTGTTGCGGAGCGATTTGAGGATATCTTCTACCAGCGCCAGCTTTTCTTCGCCCAATCGGCACATGGTGTAATCGCTAATTTTTTGAGTCAGGCTTTCGACATTCAACTGCTGGAGGAGCGCATCGGCAAACGTCTTGGATGGAATGTAGGAAGGGCCGCTGAACTGGTTGCCAAACACATTGCGAGCGCCCGTGACGCTGCGATAGAGCGCCCCGATATTGCGAGACACCCGGCGAAACAATCGGGGCAGGGTTCCTTTTGCTTCCTGGTTGAGCGATCGCATCAACGGGCTGCTGTACAAATTGTCGATAAAGGTTTGATAGGTGCTGACTTCTTCTGCATTACCCGTGAGCAAAATCTCGATGGACTTTTTGAGATGGTCGGCCCGCCATTGCAGCAGCGTTGCGAGGAGTTCCTGAAGTTCTGAAGCTAGCAAGCTGAGGATAAGAAATAGGAAAATAACCCCAAGCGTAATATCAAAAATGATCGGCAGACTCATCGCGCAACCCCTCACCCTGCCCCAATGGGCGATCGCTCTAAATTAAAAACCAAGCGTCTATCAAAAATCTTCAACCAAAAGCGGGCCCCCAAAACCGGAAGCCCGCCTATTAGTTTAATCGTAGTTTTTCGGCATGATACATCAAACTTGTCGCTGCCGCTGATGACGCAGACTGTGATGCAGATCGTGACGCAGATTGCGAAGCCGAATTGCGACAAGCCCAACGTAAAGCAACACAAGTTGGGCTACACCGACTGAAGCACACGGTTGGTTCGCAGGCTCAACGCCACAGGTGCAGCAAGCTGAACTTGCTGCCGCGCCTGAATCACATCTGCGAGGTTTGGCATTTCTTGCCAGCAGTGCGTACAAAACCAGTAGACACGATTGTGTCGCGCATGGCGCAACAAAGGCTCGGAGCAGCAAGGGCAAAGGTTCATGGCTTTATAAGGAGCGCTTAATTATGAAGTGAGGAATACAGATGACGAGGAATGCAGGATGCAGAAAACACAGATAAAGCAGGCGCAAACGCAGACAACCAAAGCAAACACCAGCCTAGACTTAAATTCCGCAACACCAAGCAAGATGCTAATGAACATCTATCACAACGAACACACCTGGAAACACACCTGGATTTTTACTGAACTCAATTAAGGACTTAATAAGGACTTAGTTAAATTGAGCTAATGAGGATTCAGATCTATCTGAAGAAACTATTCGAGTCAGATAATTGGAATCGATCGTCGAGCATTACTTCAACCGATTAGGTCGATAAAGAAATGCATCTAATGCGTCTAATATGTGTTTAACAGCATGTTTCTAAAACCTTCTCTTTAAGTCTAGCGTTCAACAAAAATCTGAAAAGTTTCTAGAGGAACACAATCGAACTTTCAGAGGTCGTCCCTGAGGAAGATTCTAAAGAATGCGAATCACTGCCCTCTCTAGCTGAACCTCAGCAGTCTAAGACTCGCAAGCTTAGTCTTGCGTTCTTAATTTCGCAGTCTTAGTCAGAAAAATCTGACTTTCTAGACTTGAAGTATTCCAGAATCAGACTATTTCCAATGAAGATGAAAAAGGATAAGAAAGGACGAAGGATAGAAGTTTTTCCAGAATGACTCGACTTAGCTGGCCGATAGAAGGCTAGTTGATAGACGGCTGATTGACAGATAAAAATACGGTTTGGTTCAATCGAGATCAATCTTACAACTAACCAAAGTAACCAAAGAGTCAACCAAAGAATCAATCACGCAAGATAATGCTTAGTCTTGTCCTCCACTTATCATTGTTGAACATAATTAATGGACGTGCAAGACTTCTAAAGAAAATGTTACAAGCTTCGTCGTGAGAGTTTACGCTTTGAACATCAATTAATTTGCTTCTTGATTTGCTTCTGTCAAGGCGAGATTTAAATATTTTGTATAGAGTTTGGAGTGTCTGCTCTCTAGGCTGTGACTAAAATCTGGCATTTGCAAGTCATGGGCAAAAAGTGGATTGCTCAGGCAATAAAATTTGTATCATTTAAGACGCGAAATTGGTATCGATTTGTACGAATTAATAGTCAGGTGACCTCTGCGATTTGTTAGAAATTGCATCCAGAATTTGCGGATGCCGATGCTGCTCTGTCCGTGTCCGCAGGATGGCGTGACGCTTTATTTCAGAAACGCTGTTTTTCCTGTCATATCCTGAGTGGTGTGCTACGCAAAAATAATGATTGTGCTAAGCGCAAATGCAGAATTTCCGCAAAAGTGGAACGTATCCCTTTGAACCCATCGGGTTGCATCCTGATGTTGCGCGTCGAGTTTTGCGCGTTGAATTTTGCGTTTGGAGAAACTCGCGCTACTCTGAAAAGCCAGAATGTGGATTCAACGGACGCTACCAGGACTCTACAAAAACTACAAAGATTAGGAAAATTAGGAAAGATCAGGACTGCACATGACAACGTATGACTGGATTGTGGTTGGGGGTGGGGTTGCCGGATCGGCACTGGCCTACGAGTTAGTCAAACTGGGGAGTTCTGTGCTGCTGCTAGAGCAGTTTGCTGCGCCCACGAACGGAACACGCTATAGCTATGGTGGGATTGCCTACTGGTCGGGTAATACTCCCCTGACTCAGCAGCTTTGCCAGGAAGGAATTGAGATTCATCGCCAGTTGTCGGACGAGCTGGAGGGAGACACGCAGTTTCGTGAACTAGACCTGGTGCTGGTGATCGAGCCAGGGGAAGATGTGGGGGCGATCGCCCAGTCCTATCGCTCGTGCTGGATTCCGCCGCAGCCCATCAGCATAGAATTTGCCTGCGAACTAGAGCCACTGCTGAACCCGGCGTCTTTGGGTGGGGCGCTGCACACCACGCACGGCCACGTCAGCCCTGAAGCAACAACCCTGGCCTATCAGCAGGCGTTTCAGCGGCTGGGCGGCGAGATGCGGCTGGCGCAGGTGACGGGTTTTGTGCGGGAGGGCGATCGCACGACGGGCATCACGACCTCAGAGGGAACGCTGAGCGCGGCCGGAGTCATTGTCAGCGCAGGGGGATGGAGTCGCATCCTACTGCGGCAGGCGGGGCTGTTTGTGCGGATCTACTTTTCTCAGGCAGAGCTAATTGAAACACCGCCGAATACGCCGACTCAGACGCGCACGCTGATTATGCCTGCTGCGCTAAAACGCTTTGAACAGGAGGCCGCGGCCGGTGCAGCAGATGCGCGGTGGAATCAGCCCAATCAGGAAGTCGTGCCGCCCATTCTGGACGAGGGCGTGATCCAGTTCAAAGACGGGCGGATTCGGATTGGTCAGGTGACGCGCATGATCAGCAGCTTGGAGCCGGAGGTTGATGCGGCAGCCAGCGAGTCTGCGCTGCGTCAGGCCGTAGGGCGGTTCTTGCCCAGCCTCAAGGAGGTTCCGGGAACCTGGAGTCGCTGTCCTGTGGCGTTTAGTGGCGATCGCCTGCCGCTGGTGGGGCCGGTTCCCGGTGCGGAGGGGATGCATCTTTTCTCTGGGTTTAGTAATCCCTTTGCGATCATGCCGCCCCTGGCCCGCCGCTATGCCCGCCATCTGGTGGAACAGCCCGATCCACTGCTGGAGGGTTTGAGTCCGGGGCGGTTTGAAACGTAGCGTAGGTTCTTAATTTTGGATATGCAGCTTTGGAAGGGTGCATCCCAGTGATGCAAATTCGCCCTCATCCGCCAACCCCTTCTTCCAAAACGGGAGAAGGGGAGCCGGATTGAAAGTCCCTCTCCTGCTCTGAGAGAGGAATTTAGGCTGAGGGTTCCCAAAGTGGGATGCACCCGTTTGGAACGCCAGCAACGGAGCGCTAACAAACCGCCAACAAAAAAGCCACCCTTGCGGCGTGGCTTTGAGGAGCATATTCAGGAGGCTTATAGACGTTCTGGCTAGGCGAGGAGCTTGGTTGTTAGCTAGGTGTCTATACCGTCTAGTATGCGGGGTGCAACCCTTCCAGCCAGTGACATGGGCAAACCCGACTGGGTGATTGTGGCAGGGCGATCGCGTGATTTGCGTCACTGTGAACCGCAAATCCAAAATCCAAATCCAAAATCGCAAATCCAAAATCGAGAAATTAGCCCACCAGTTCAAACTGAATGCCGTGGCTCTGGCGAAAGTCGTGGGTCTGGTGGTCGATGAGGTTGGTATCGCTGAGTTCCAGGTTATAGAAATCCACCGTGTCCTGATCGAAGTAGGGGCCCGCGTGCCAGGTGCCCAGGTTCAGCTTGATAAAGCAGGTGCCCGGAATGTGGAAGGCGGCGATCGCCTCCAGTTCCGGCCGATCCAATTCCGACGGCGGCGCAACCGCAATCAGCCAATCCTTGCCCTCCAGCGACCCCAGACATTGGGTACACTGCCGATGGCGCGTAATCCGAGAAAACTGCCGCCCCCGCTGGTGCAGCCGCATGATGTAAAACCGAGGAATGCCCCGATCCAAACAAAGCTGAGCATCATCGGGGCCAAACCGCGCCCCATCAGGACTGGCAAAAATCACCTGCCCAAACGGCTGAAACGCCTCTGCCGAAATGGGCTGCACCACAAGCTGACGAACGACTGACGTTGGCATGGGTCACCCTCCCTGTCTTTGCACTAATCCTCCGACTTCAAATCCCGCTCCATGAGCGCTTCCACTGCCTGCTGCGGCGTGATTTGCTCATTTAACAGCAGATAGACCTGGTGGGCGATGGGCATGGGGATTTGCTCCCGCTGGGCCACATCAAAGAGGACATTGGCCGTATTCACGCCTTCGGCCGTGCCTTCTAGGTCTGCCAGCACCCGCGACAGAGAAAGCCCTTGGGCAAGCTGATAGCCGACCTGATAGTTGCGGCTGAGGGGACTATTGCAGGTGGCCAGCAGGTCGCCCAGTCCCGACAGTCCAAAGAATGTATCGGTTTCGCCGCCCAGATAGGTGCCCACGCGGATAATTTCTGCCAGGGCACGAGTAATCAGGGCAGATTTGGCATTGGTGCCCAGTTTCAGCCCGTCGCACACGCCCACGGCGATCGCAATCACGTTTTTTAGCGTGCCGCCCAATTCAGTGCCCAGCGGATCGGTATTCGTATAGACCCGGAAGCGCTCGGAGGCAAACACCCGCTGCACAAACTGCGCCGCCGCTGCATTGCTGCTGGACACCACCGTTGCTGCCGGGAGGTCTTGCATGATTTCCTTGGCCAGGTTGGGGCCCGAGAGGACGGCGATCGCCTGCTGCGGCAGCGCATCCCGCCAGAGTTGAGTAGGCGTGCGCCCGGTTTCTGGATCAAGCCCTTTGGTGGCGCTGACTAGGATAGTCGCCGGGTCTAGTCCGATTTGTCCCAAACGCGGTGCCAATTCCACCACGCCCTTAATCGACATCGCAGACACCAAAATTTCAGCCCCGATTAGGCTGTCTTCGAGGGGCGCATGAAACCGCCGCGACCAGCGCCGCACCCGATGCCCATTACGCTCTGCCAGCGTGGCCAGAGTGCCGCCCCAAGCTCCAGCCCCCAACACTGTCAGATTCACGGTCGGTCGAAGGGGGACTGGCTTGGGCAGGCTTGCAGCAGACACGCTTTCCGCAGAAAAATTCGCAGGCTGAGCCGTCATAGGAGCCGTCCGCCCGACCAAACCGTGCAGGAGATCATCCGCGCCACCCAGCCGCTGCTGTAGGCGAACGGTAGGGCTGAGAGATCGACGGGTGCAGGGATCATCTCGCCTCGCCAGTCGAGCAGTTGCACGATCAGCAGGTAGGCAATGCTCAGCAAAATGGCGATCGCCCCCGTAATCACCGCTACCACTTTAGATCGATCCATTGCGCCACGCCTCACACGCTATTGAAGGGGTTTGTTTAATTTGTTTAAGAGATCTATTCAAGAAGGCTGTTCAAGAAGGCTGGTCAAAATCCCTGCCGGAGGGACTTGATTCTGGGGGTTCCGTCAAGTCTGCGATCGCCCAGAACCCAGCACCAGAGAAGTCTTCACCTGATGCAATGGTTCACTTTGGTCAGCCATCCACTTTTTCGATCTGGTCGCGGATATCGTTGAGGTCAATGTATTTATCCGTCACATTTCGCAGTTCGCGGGCAATCATGCCCTCAGTAGACACAACTGTAATATGGGTGCTTTTAGAGCGTAGCAGTTCAATCGCCCGCTCAAAGTCGCCATCGCCGCTAAACAGAATCACCCGGTCATACTGATCGACCGTGTTGAACATATCGATCACGATTTCCACATCCAGGTTTGCTTTTTGGGAATAGCGCCCGGAGTTGTCGTCATAATACTCTTTCAGAATTTTAGTTCGCACGGTGTAGCCCAGGCTAATTAGCGCATCTCGAAACCCACGCTGATCCTGCGGATCTTTCAGCCCGGTATACCAGAAAGCGTTGATTAACTCTACGTCGGGATCATTTGTGAAATAATCCAGGACTCGGCGCGGGTCGAAGAACCAGCCATTTTTTTGTTGAGCGTAGAACATATTGTTCCCATCAACAAAAATCGAAAGGCGGCTAACAGATGACATAGAAGTTAAAACCTAAAAATTAGGGAGCAAAAAATAAGGGCGCTTAGAGAATTGGAGTTTATTGCTTAACCGGGTCAGGGGACGAGCAAAGCAGGCACAATCTACTCTGGCGGAGATTCCTGAGCGGCGTAACCTGAGCGGCATAATTTAGAGACTTTTAGAAAGCTGGGGGCTGATAAATGCTCTCAGTATAGCAACTGCGCCCAGCGTCGCTGTTTTTCAACGCACAGGAACGTCCCGTGCCAAATTGGCTTTGCAGTTGCGGGCAGACTCCAGAAAGGCGCATCCCGCAGTTTTTTCAGCCATTTGGCAGAATCACTTGATTCCTCAAGCTTTGCGCCAAGATTCAGCCCTGAGACACAGAGACAAGCTCAAGCTGCACGGGGGATGCAACTGCTGGAGGCGATGACAGCGGAGCTACGGGGGGCGATCGCCCGCTCTCCCGCTTCTACCCCAGTGGAGTTCCCGATTCATCGACTAAATACGAACACCAGTCACTCCAACTTCCAGCATAAAGCTTGCTCTGGTTGCCCCGCCCCGCCATCTCCAGCGACAGCAGGTTGACACAAGCCGTCACGCCAGAGCCGCAGTAGACAATAATCTCCTCCACTTCATCAATCTCGTTGGAATCAGCATTGGTATCGGCATTGGTCTTGGTCTTAGATAAATTCTGCCAGCGCTGACGCTGCGCCTCAACGGAGAGTACCCTGCCCTGATCGTCTGTCACGCCCTGCCAGGGATAGTTGACCGCGCCAGGAATATGCCCCGCGATCGGATCGATGGGTTCGCGCTCTCCTCGATAGCGATCGCCCTCCCGCGAATCCACCAGCACCACGCCTGCTTGATCTTTGCGCTGCTTCACTGTTTCGATATCCACTACCATCTCTGGGCGTAACGCAGGCACAAACTGCCCTGCCTGCCGTGGGGTGCTGGGCGCAGTTGCCGCTGTCACAGGATATCCTGCCGCCTGCCAGTGCGCGAAGCCACCGTCTAGCACCGCCACCCGATCATGCCCCAGATACCGCAACAGCCACCAAAACCGAGACGCAAAGCCCAACCGGGAGTCATCGTAGGCAATTACCCAGGTTTCGCCGCGGGTAATGCCCGCTGCCGCCAGGGTTTGCGCCAGAGCGTCCGGGTGGGGCAGGGGATGGCGGCCGCCGTGGCGCTGCACGGGCCCCGACAGGTCAGCATTCAGGTCAAAATACACCGCACCCGGAATGTGGCCTTGGTGATACTGCTGCCGCCCCAGGTCTGGCTCCATCAGCGAAAACCGACAGTCGGCGATCGCTACGCCCGGATCATCCAGATGAGCCAGCAGCCAGTCTGCGGTCACGACAGCAGCAGGGCTAGGAACGGGGTCGGGGGAAATCTCTTGTGAAACCCCGTGTGAAATCCTTCGTGAAATCTCTTCAGCCATTCAAGGTATATTTTCTACTTGATGTAAATTCGGTTGGGCACGGACTGGGCGTGGGTACATTGGGCGGTAGGCAGGGCACAGGTAGCGAAACGGGCGTAGAGCATCGTCCCAATTGCCGATGCCACCAGCATATCCGCCGCAAATCCGCTACCACTGGTCACCGCTACAGATACTTGGAAGAAATCTCTAAAATACAAGTGGTTCATCTCTCGCTAGTCTCTGGTCATCCTGAGGCACTAAAAACGATTCCAGCTAGAAAAGCGAATGAAGATTCGTAGTTTAGAAGTCATTCAAGACTGCGATACATTGATTTGCTATGATTTGCTATTCTTGCTGTTCTCGCCGCTTTCATTTGGGTTTTTAATCAGTTAGGACTTACGCAATTGGACGATTTCTCGCGGGCGCAGCCCGCGAGAAATCGTCCAAAACCCGGAAAACTTGCCACAAGTGCGTAAGTCCTGTCAGTTTTTTAATTAATTCCAGAGAGAGGGAGCGCCTCTCGGCTGTTTCCTAGTGTTGCAGTGTGAACCCCGAAAACCCTTTAATCCTCTGATTTGGGAAAATTCAGCGTTGTATAGACTACATTTAGGCTTGGTCTAACTCTCCAGTCTAAAACTATAAATTCTGTTACCTCCCTGGCAGGCTTGTTAAGCCTTAAATGCAGAAAATCTCCGTAAAAAACCTGATCTCTGGTGTTCAGTCATTCAACATACTGAAGTAATCATGAGCTATTCGAGCGCCCTCCTCAAGATCGACACATAGAAACTCTGCGCTCCAAAGTCTTCCTAGCCCCTCCAGCGAGCGAAAGCGAGATCTTCCTGTGAACTACTCTGATTCTGAAAAGCCTAAAATCCTTGTCGTAGATGACCACCCATCAAGCCGCATGACAGCGGTTGCGCTTTTGTCAGTGGAAGGCTACGACGTGCTAGAGGCAGACAGCGGCACTGCCGCGCTGAACTGCGTGGCGCAGGCTAATCCAGACCTGATTCTGCTGGACGTGATGATGCCAGGCATGGACGGCTACGAGGTTTGCCGCCAGCTCAAGCAGGATGAGCATACACGCCTGATTCCGGTCGTCTTTGTCACCGCGCTGAACGATCGCCGCGCCCGCTTGCGAGGCATTGAGGCCGGCGGCGATGATTTTTTGTCGAAGCCGTTTGATCAGCTAGAACTCTCAGCCCGCGTGAATTCTTTGGTTCGCCAAAAGCGGCTGAACGAGGATCTGGATCATGCGGGGCAGGTGCTATTTTCAATCGCCCGCACGATTGAGAGTCGAGATCCCAACACGGGCGACCACTGCGAGCGGCTAGTGCAACTGGGCAAGGCGTTTGGTGAGTTTCTAGGCCTCTCGCGGACGGAAGTGCGCGACCTGATGTGGGGCGGCTATCTGCACGACATCGGCAAGGTCGGGATTCCGGATGCAGTGCTGCTTAAGGTGGGTCAGCTTTCTCCTGAAGAATGGATTATCATGCGCCAGCATGTGCTGATTGGCGAGCGCATCTGCCAACCGCTGCGAACGATGCAGGGAGTGGTTCCCATTATCCGCCATCATCATGAACGCTGGGACGGGTCGGGATATCCAGACGGGCTGAAGGGCAATGAGATTCCCTACCTGGCTCAGATTTTCCAGATGATCGATATCTACGACGCGCTGACCAGCGAGCGTCCCTATAAATCAGCCTTTTCACCCGAAGAGGCGCTGAAGATCATGATGGAAGAAACGGCGAAAGGGTGGCGCAATCCTGACCTGATGGACAAGTTTGCCAACTTTATTGGCGCAAGGGCGATCGCCGCTTAGCCCAGCATCATAGGATGCTGACGGTTCCCCAGTCGTGGCGGTGCGTGTGCAAAATGCGCGTGCAAAACTTGATAACTGCTCATGTCATAATCAAGCGGGATCAAGCGGGCCTGAGCGCTGCGGTGTGCCTGAACTTCGTCGCATCAGCACTCAAGGCGCTGCCGCTAGACAAGGCATGATAAGGCACGCATGAAAAGACTGGTTTCGATTCTCGTCAGCGGCGTGATTCTGCTGCTGATTTACTGGAAGATTGACTTTTCTGGGCTGCTCCGCGTGTTTCGCGAGTGCGATCGCCCGTGGATGGCCATCAGCCTGGGCATGGTGATTCCGCTGACGATGCTAACGGCGGGACGGCTGCAAATGCTGATGCCTGGAACGGGGGGTAAGGGTTATGAGCCGGAGCCTGAGTTGATCCCCGATCCCTGGGATTTGAACCCTGATCCTGCTCGCCTCAGCTTTTGGGAGGCAAACCAACTGATTCTGGCAGCAAGTTCGCTGAACATGGTGCTGCCGTCGAAGATGGGGGATATTGCCAAGGCCTATTTCATGCGCGATCGCGGGCATTTGACAGGTTCCCTGGCGCTGTCGCTGGTGGTGTTTGAAAAAGCCTGCGATATGCTGTCGCTGCTGTTGTGGTGCGTGTTTGGGCTGCTGCTCTATCCCCAAAAGGACTGGC
Organism: Thermoleptolyngbya oregonensis NK1-22; assembly: GCF_032705245.1. GTDB lineage: Bacteria > Cyanobacteriota > Cyanobacteriia > Elainellales > Elainellaceae > Thermoleptolyngbya > Thermoleptolyngbya sichuanensis. The sequence continues at coordinate 1,730,670 of NZ_CP053540.1, read as the reverse complement.
TGTTTTGGGTGATGACAGTGAGCGTGCTGAGTGGGCTGCTGCTAGGGCTGCTGCTGCTGGGCTGGCCGCGCTTTGCCCAGTTTTTCTTTCGACAGGCAGAGCAGCATTTGCCGAAGAAGCTGGGCAAAAAGCTGGTGACACTGAGCCATTCCTGGCAGGAGATGCACGATTATTTTTGGGGCGATCGCCCCCGGCTTGCAAAAATCTCGGCGATGTCAATTTTCATCTGGTTTTTGCACCTGCTGCAAATCTGGTTTTTCATTCTGGCACTGAGGGCGTGGGTGCCGTTTGTCACGAACTTGGCGCTGTCGCCGCTGGCGATTTTGGCGGGGCTGCTGCCGCTGACGTTTGCAGGCGTGGGCACGCGGGATGCAGCGCTCATTTTGTTCTATGCACCCTATTTCAACGCGGCAACGGCGGCGGCGCTGGGGGTGCTGTGTACATCGCGCTACTTCATTCCGGCGATCGCCGGCCTACCCTTCCTCGGACAATACCTCAGCGTTGCGCGGGAGATCCGTCGGGGCTGATGTGGGCTTTTGCTGGAGGGACTGCGCCTTGGCGGGTCGCTGAATGCGCCAGAGCCGATCGGCCTCGGCATCGGGAGCATGGGGATCGCGGTAGACCACCTTGAGGCGATAGCCCTGGCGTTCCAGAACGGTTCGCAATTTTTCGGAGGGATTGAGCAAAAAGACGGGTTTATAGCCCCGTGCCACCTGAAAGCGATCGCGATCGCCCACCAGTTGCAGCCGCACATGGGAATCGAGCCGACGGTTAAAGGCCAGGATGGCGCTGGGATGACGATCTGCAATCACCAGCGGCTTAGCCTCGCGGTTAATCATTTCTGCCACGGGCAGATAGTAGGCGCTGCGGGAAATGCTCTTGTTCCACCACAGATCGGAGTTGGCGCTGTCGAGGGTGTTGCTGAGGGCGATCGCCACCATTGCGCCTAGCACGCCGCGCCAGAGCCAGGGTTGCCAGCGATTTGACGGCGCGATCGCCCGGGTAACAAGCGCCCTAGTAAAGAGATACACCAGCGCCAGTTGCAGCCCAACGTAAGACGGGATCAGATAGCGAATGCGAATCGTGCGCCCGCCGCCCAGCAACACATCCGGCAGCGCCAATCCCAAAAACGGCACCGCCACCAGCAGCAGCACCAGCAGCCAACAGCGCGGCACCGTCTGGCGACACAGCACCACCAGCGCCCACCCCACCAGCAGCACCAACAGCAGGTTTGCAGCGGCTAGGTCGATGCCGACCAAGAAGCGGCTGAGGCCCAAAAACCAGCGGTTAATCAAATGGTCGAGGGACGTAACTTCCTTAAGAGAAGCCGTCGTGTCGCGAATGCGGTCAGATCGCACCACCAGCAGCACCATCCACGGCAATAGCGACAGCAGCGCCCCGCCTGCCGATAGCGCATAGGCACGAGCAGTGTCCGTCAGCCGCCGCTTTTGCAGAATCTGCTCAACACCAAGGATGTAGAGCGTATGGGCGATCGCCACCAGGGCAAACAAAAGCTGTGTATACAACCCCAGCGCCACGCTCAGACCGTAAATCGACCAGCTTTGCCAGCTTCGCACCCGCATCGCCCGCAGCAGCGCCGCACTCGACAGCACAATGCACAGCGTCCACAGGCTATAGGGCCGCGCCTCCTGAGCATACAAAATATGCAGCGGCGTGATGGCAAATAGCCCCAAGCTAACCCACGCCGCCGCCCGCGACTGAAACAACTCCAGCGCCAGCCAGAACACACACGGAAAGGCCAGCACGCCAAACACCGCCGACAACCCCCGCACCGCCCCCGCACCGCTGCCGAATAGCTCCATCCAGCCGCGCACGCCCAAAAAGTACAGCGGCGTGTGTTCTGCATTGCCCATCAGCGCCGCCAGCGTATGCCCCCAGCCGTTTTCTGGCTCTAGGCTTTGATAGCGCATCACCGTTTCGGGCGAAATTACTGCACCCGTAAACTGCTCCTCCACAAACTCCACTTTGGTATGCCCCGACGACCGCAACGAGGTCAGCGCTTCGTCTGTCCAATACACCTTTTGGCTGAGGTTGATGAAGCGGAAGAAAATGCCCGCGATGAGTAGCGCAATGACGGCATAGCGGAGCCAGGTCGGAACCTTTGGAAATAGAAGTTGACTGACGGAACCCGGCGTTTCGGTAGTGTGCATAGAGACCCTGATGGAGTAGCGATCAGCCGAAGACCTACGGCGGCGGAACCTGAGCGCCTTGTTGGGCGGCCGCATTGGGCGCGGCATAGAGCGTATAGTCTTCGTTTTGGTACAGGACGGGGAGGTCGAGTTTGGGTGACCCCTTGGATAGAAAATAGGCGGCGCGGTAGGTCTGCATCAGAGCGATCGCCTGCTCGGTGGTCAGGTTGCGATAGCCTTGCGTCATCCGCCGCTGAATGTCCAGACTGTTGTTGCGATCGCGCTGAATCCCCACCCACGGATCGACACTGCCGCTCAAGCGAGTTAGACGGTCAATCCATTCGGGAATTCCGACTGAAGCGGGCGGCACGAGCTTAAATTTAGCAATCGTTGCCCGCTCTGCCAGCCAGTGAAAGTTGTCCAACTCCACGGGCGGTGTCACGAAAATGGCATCGCGGGGCGTGTTTTGCTGAATCCATTCACACAATTCCTTGCCGTCCCGGTCAATACGCTGGGCCCGGCTGGGGAAGTCTTGCAGGGCGATCGCCTGCTGCACAAACACAACCGCCTGCGCGGCGCAGACTGCCGCCACAATCCACAAACTCACGCGCCGCAGTCGTTTCGCTGCTTGCCCGGTTGCACTGCTATTGGGCAATTCTCTGGGCAATTTTCTGGACGATCCAACGGGCGATCCATTAGGCAATTCACTGGGCGATCCAACGGGCGATCCAACGGGCGATCCAACGGGCGATCGCCCGCTCATTGCCTGCTCCAGCGCACAGCACCCCAGCAGGCAGGCATTCAGCGGCAGCATAATATCGCCAAACCGAAACGGGTAGTATTGCAAGAACTTGCCTTCGGTGTCGAAGGGCGCGGCCAGCAGTCCAGCCGCAAAGGGAATCAGGCTGCACAGCAGGAACGCAGTGAGGCCCATCCGCGCCTGGTGATGGGGGGTGTGCAACTGTCGCCGCTGTTTGGCGATGCGGTGCAGCAAAATGGCGCTTCCGAGGGCGATCGCCAACAGCGTTACTGGCTTCAGCCACCAGCCCCCGTCCCAGGACAGCGGGTTCAGGTGATGCGGCGTGCGGATAAACACGTAAACGAAGGATTCTGAAAAGCGGCCCTCCGGCGTTTGCGTGGTCAACTGTTGCAGCACGGGGCGAATCGAAAACACCGCGCCCACCGCGTACAGGGCCAGCATTTTGAGGACATTGCCCAGATTGCGGAGCAGATCACGCCGCCACAGCCCTAACCAGGCGATCGCCACCAGGAAGGCCCAGCCGCCCACCAGCGTATGAAACGAAGTCGCCACGCCCAGCAGCAGCCCCGCCAGCACGACGCGCCCCTCCAGCAGCAGCCCAAGGGCAAACAAAATGCAGGTGTAGGCTGGAATTTTCGGCTCGATGCCGCCAAATAGCCACTCGCGGGAAACCGTGCCCTGCGCCCCCGACGCACCGCTCAGGCCCGTATTGACATAGAGGAACAGAATCATCGACAGCAGCAGCAGCGGCAGGCTCAGCCCAATGCGACGGCTGAGGAAGACCAGCCCTGCCGATAACCCTGTGTAGCCCAGCAGTCTGCCAATGATCGAGGTGGGCAGGAACCCCCACGCATCCGCCATGCGTCCAAAGATCGCAATAAACGGAACGCGATAGCCCGGGGGCTGATTCAGATACCAGTCCTGGGGAAGCCAGTTTGGATTAGCCTGCTGGCGGGCAAAGGGGAGGATGTTCGTTTCATTCACCTGGCCCATGTTGCCAGCCAGCAGACACCTCAGGCTGACCAGCCCCACCAGCAGCAGCACAGGCAGCCAGAGCGATGCAACTGCTGCGAGGGTGGCTCGAATCTGCTTCCCAAACTTTCTCTGAAAATCCTTGCCGAGGGTACTCATGGCGACCGTCAAAACCTAAGGTACTATTACACTACTCTGGGTCGCGTCCGCAAAGTTTTGTAACCTTGCTCTGCCATGTCACGTTCCCGCTCCTGGTTTTACCCATCTGCTCTAACGACGGCAATTGACAAAATGCCGCGATTCGCGAAGCAATCCCTGCGGGAACCACACGTTTGGTTTTGGCTGGGGCTAAGTCTGCTGGTGTCGCTGCTCTACTATCTGCCTGCGCTGATTCAGGTGTTGAGTCATGCCTACGTGGTGCAGGACGATGCGCGGCAGCACGTCACCTGGATGCTGCGCTTTGTCGATCCGGATCTATTCCCCAACGATATTCACGCCGACTATTTTCAGGCGGTTGCGCCCAAGGGTTACACCACGCTCTACTGGGTCTTTGCCCAGCTTGGTATTGATCCGCTGCTGCTGCACAAGCTGCTGCCGCCCGTGCTGGCCCTGGCGACAACGGCGCTGTGTTTCATCACCGTGCTGAAAATTTTGCCCGTGCCCTTTGCCGGATTCCTGTCGGCGCTGCTGCTCAACCAGGGCTTTTGGATGCGGGATGATATTGTGTCGGCGACTCCTGTCGCCTTCGTCTACCCGTTTTTCTTTGCGTTCCTCTATTTCTTATTGCGGCAAAAATTGCTGCCCCTGCTGGGAATCATTGCGCTACAGGGATTGTTTTACCCACAGGTCTTGTTTGTCTATTGCGGCATTTTGCTGGTGCGGCTGCTGCGGTTTGACGGCTGGCGACCAGGGCTGACCTATGATCGTCAGCACTATCGCAGGGCGATCGCCGGACTGATCGTTGCCTTCTTTGTCCTATTGCCCTACGTGCTGCGAAACCACGGCTTTGGCCCAACCGTTTCCGCCGCCGAGTCGCTGCAAATGCCCACCTTCTGGGAGCCGAACTGGTCAGAGTTTTATATCTCTGACCCGTTTGAGTACTACCTGCGCTACTGGCTTTGCGGCAAACGGGCGGGAATGCTCCCCGGCGACTGGTGTTCGGTCGATTATGGCCCGCTGAACTGGCTCTATCCCGACAACGGCGACCCCACCCAGCCGCCTATTCACCTCAGCCGGGTGCGGTTTGGGCTACCCCAGGTGATTTTTGCGCTGCTGCTGCCCCTGCTGCTGCGGCTGCCCCGACGGTTTCCGCTGGCCCGTTGGGTGAATGGCAATGCCCATGTGTTTGGACAGGCGATCGCCGCTTCAGTAGCGCTCTACGTCCTGGCCTACCTGGTTCGCTTCAAGCTGCACCTGCCCAACCGCTATACCGAGCATACCTTTCGCGTGGTGGCGATTCTGGCAGCGGGAATCGGGCTGGCGCTAATTTTCGACGCGCTGCTGCGGTGGATGCAGTCGGCGCGGGTGCGGCTGGCTCCGCTGGGGCTGGCGGGTCTGCTGACGGCGCTGCTGCTGGGCTATCCGCTGTTTTTGCGAATCAACGAAAATGCTTACCCCATCACGGATTACGTAATTGGCACAGCGCAACCGGAACTGTATGAATTTTTGGCGGCGCAGCCCAAGGACACGCGCATTGCCTCGATTGCGCCAGAGATGAACAATTTGCCCAGCTTCACGCGGCGATCGCTCGTCGTGGGCGGCAAGGGCTACGCCATTCCTTACCACCTGGGCTACTACAACGAAGTCGTGGGGCGATCGCTCGCTCTGATCCAGGCGCAATACACCCCCAGCTTGGACACACTCCAGCAGTTCATCCAGCAGCAACAGGTGGATTTCTGGCTACTCCAGCGCAACGCCTTTCGTCCAGGATATTTCCGGATCAATCCGTCGCTGGTGGAATATGCCGACCGTATTGGCGACTTGCCCGCTCAGATTGAAAGCGGCCTAGTTCCGGCGCTCTCGCGCATTCCCCAGCGCTGCATTGGCTACGAAGATCAGACCTATCGAGTCATCGACGCTAACTGTGTGCTGACGCTGAACCGCCTGCGGAGGAACCCGGCGTGACGCACCAACCCAATGCTCACCTGCTTCTGGCAAACACGCGCCGCAGTCGATGGTTTTGGCTGGGCGCAAGCTTGCTGGTGGCGATCGCCTACAGCAGCCTAGTGCTGCAACGGGCCTTTCGCGCCGAATACGTGGTGCAGGATGATGCGCGGCAGCACTTGTTTTGGATGCAGCGGTTTTTAGACCCCGACTTGTTTGCCAATGACCTGATTGCCGACTATTTTCAGTCCGTTGCGCCCTGGGGGTTTACCATTTTCTATCGGCTATTTGCCGCCGTGGGCATTGACCCGCTGCTGCTCAGCAAACTACTGCCGCCCGTGCTGGCGCTGGTGGCGACGGGTTTTGGCTTTGGCGTGGCAATGCAATTCCTCCCGGCACCCATCGGCGGCTTCTTTGCGGCGGTGCTGCTAAACCTGGTGTTTTGGTCCCACGATGATCTGGCTTCGGCCACGCCCCGCGCCTTTATGATTCCGCTGTTTCTGGCGTTTCTGTACACGCTGCTGCGGCGACACTGGGGCTGCTGGCTGGCGATCGCCCTCATGGGCCTGTTCTACCCGCAATACGCGCTGGTGTGCGGCGGCGTGCTGGCGTTCTCGCTGGTGCAGTGGCAAAAGGGACGGCTGGATCTGACGCACCGCCGCGCCGATTGGGTGTTTTTGGGCATCGGCCTGGGGATCACAGTGGCGACACTGCTGCCCTACCTGCTGGCGGCCAATCCCTACGGCCCGGCGCTGACCGCAGCCGACGTGCTGGACGACCCAGAATTTCTGGGCGACGGGCGCGGTCGCTTCTTTCTAGACGATGCCACTATGTTCTGGCTGTCGGGACATCGCAGCGGTCTGTTTCCCACCTTCAAGCCGCCGCTGATGGGGCTGGGCGTGTTTTTGCCGCTGCTGCTGTGGAAGCTGCCTACGCCCTTGGTGCGCCAGGTCAAGCATCTGGGGCTGCTGCTGCGGATTGTGGCGGCCGCGCTGGTGCTGTTTGTTGCAGCCCATGCGCTGCTGTTTCGGCTGCACCTGCCCAGTCGCTATACAGGCTACACGCTGCGGTTTGTGCTGTGCTTTGCGGCGGCGATCGCCCTGACGTTGTTCCTAGATGCGGGGCTACGCTGGTTGCATGGGGCACAAGTTCGGTGGCTGCCTGCGGTAGTGCTGCTTGGGGGAATCGGGGCGATCGCCGCCAGCGTTTGGTTCTATCCGCGCTACATTACGCCCTTTCCCGCCGACGAGTTTCGGGTGGGTCGTGCCCCCGCCCTGTATAAGTTCTTTGCCCAGCAGCCCAAAGATATTGTGATTGCGTCCCTAGAAGACGAAGCCGACTTTATTCCCGTCTTTTCCGGTCGCTCGATCCTGTTTGGACGGGAATACGCCATTCCCTACCACAAAGCCTACGGACAGCAGATGCGCCAGCGGGCGATCGACCTGATTCGCGCCCAATACACCCTCGATCCGACGCTGCTGCGAGCCACGATCGACCGCTACAGCATCGACTTCTGGCTGATTTCTCGCGCTACGTTTCGTCCCGGCACGCTGCAAGCGCTCAAGTTTCGCCAATATCCAGAGGCACTGACCGAAGCCCAGGCTAATCTGCAAACCGCAAAACCCATCCTGGCGAGACGCATCAACCGCTGCCAAGTTTTGCAAGCCGAGGAATGGACAGTGTTAGATGCCGCTTGTCTGCGCGGCAGATGAATCCATCGGGATGAGCGAAGAGGCAGGTTTAAGTGGAATCTATTCTGCTAAAGCATTCGTCCCCTCTATACAGAACTTGCCGACTTGGGTTACAGTTCAACTTGAAAACTTGACGAAAGATTTAAAAAATACAAATTATTACGGAATCTCGCTCTAAAACTTGATACACAGACATCGACAGGAGAATTCAGTATTCGAGGGCTGGTGTTTTTGCATAACCTCCTCGCAAAGCGCAGATATAAGACGCATGGAGTTCCCTGACAGATGTCAGGACTTCGCTATTGAAAGTTCATCAAAGCTTTAAGCTTGGCGTGACTTCAGTCACACCGAAGGCGTAAAAGCCTCTGATAGCATTTAGTGCAATCGGGTAAATACATGCAAAGGCTAAGCAGCAAGTTACGCAAGGATCGACGGCAAGGCTCAACGCTAGGAACGCATTGCCTTCGGTATTGCTCTCAGCGCAGCTCTCAATTGCACTTCGGGTTTCACATTTGAGTTCTAGCCGCTGAATCGCTGCTTGGTCGCTGGGGTTTGTCTACTATCACAGTTCGCTTTAGCGGGTTCGGAAGCTGAGTTTGAGGCTGGGTTTGACAAGGGAGCATTAGGTTGTGGTAACCACGCAAGTTGATCACTATTATCGGCAGATTAGCCAAGAAGAACAGACGATCTACGACCATCTCCTGCACTGGATTGAGCATGAAACACCAGAGCAGATGGTTGATCGCTTTCATGCGCTGTTTATTGATGGCTCTCGCTATAGTGATCCCGATATCGTGGCGGCGCTTGATAAGGTCACAGCCTCTCGTCTTGCGTCCGAAGAATTTCGCTATGTCTTAAACCGCTGTTGCCACATCTTGATTAACCGCTGGCAGGCGCGATCGCAGTCTCAGTTGGCCATCCCCAAGCTGATTGAACTGTTTGAAAACAATGCTGCCCAAGCCCAGAGCCAGATCAGCATCCACCGCTCGCGATCGCTCCGCCGCCTCCGGGAGTTGACTCGCCAATTCACCGAGACTGAGCAGTATTTGACACTACGTCGCCTGGCCCAAGTGTTGAGCGAGGCCGCCGAGGCGCAGCAGGGCAACGGACAACGGCCCCTAGGCACTTTAATTCCGCGCTATCCCTACCTGTACGAGCATTGCCTGATCAGCGAAGACTGCACCCGTGAGCAGCAGAACACGGTTCGCCAAGTGCGGGCATTGCGGCAGCACAAGTTTGAGGTTGACCTGTCGCAGTACCTGACCTATCAGGTGCGTCAAAGTCGGGCGGCTGAAAATGCCTTTGTGGGGGCGATCGCCACGCCTTCGACTCCTCGACTGATTCACCCAGTCTCTAACCCTACCCTCTTAGAAGATCAAGACTTGAATCGCGTGGTGCGCCACTACACCGGCAAGGTCGAAGGAAGCCGCAGCTACAAAGATCTGGCTCAAAATTTTCTGACCCAGAGCAACTACACACATTGCTTTGCCGATTTTAAGAACGACCTATACGAATACATCACGTCATCCGTCGATCCGGAGTATGGGCGCAGACAGTTCAACAACCAGCTCTACGGCTATCTAAAGGACATCATGCCCGACAGCGACGACCAGCGCCTTAACGACTTCTTGCTCGTTCGCACCTGTAGTCATCTGCTGAATTTCCTAGTCGTAGACAATGCCCAGCACCCGAAGCATTTTGTCTTTGTAGATCTGCTGACGAATCTTGGCCCAATGCTGACGACGGGGCTACTACTCAAGATTGTGCTGCTGTGTCGCAAAGTCAAGCCCGCCCTGGAACGGCGCTTCTCAATTTTATTCAGCCATTACGAATCTTGCTCTCGTGATGCGGTGAGCTGGCTCATTGAGGCACTGGAAAATCTAAACGTAGCGCTCAGCGTTAATTTTGGCTCCGTCGATTTGTCCTTCTTAACTTAATTTCTAGACCTCAACCCACTTAACTTCAAATCACCAGCCCTTAAATCACAACGCTGCCGGGTTTCCGGCTTTGTTCAGTGCTTCATTAAGCGCCTTCCCATGCTGACCTTTCAAACTGCGCGGTAAGGGTAGCACAGGATGGATAAAACGCGGTATTCTTAGAAAAGTGACTAAACCATTTTCTGCAATCAGTTAAGGAGTGTTTTGCATGACCCAGGTGGTCTTAGGAGAAAACGAAGGGATTGAGTCGGCACTGCGACGGTTCAAGCGTCAGGTTTCCAAGGCGGGGATCTTGGCCGATGTGAAGAGCCACCGTCACTTCGAGACTCCTCTGGAAAAGCGCAAGCGCAAGGCGATTATGGCTCGTCGGAAGCGCCGTTTCCGCTAGGTTTGGGCATCAGCTACGAGTTTAGTGTTAAGCCTCGATATGTCATTGCAGCAAGTCTTTGCATCGCAGGTTTAAGGCTGAGGCTTGGTTTGATACTTCATGTGTACGTGTGATGTACGCATGGCACATAAATTTTAAGCAGTGGGGTGAGAAAGCCAGTTTCTTGCCCCACTGCTGTTTTTGCTTGTTTTTGCCTGTTTTTTGCCTGTTTTTTCGCTGAGTTAGCGATGGCTGAACCTCGATTAGCCCCGAAAGACGGGAATTCTAAAACCGGACGCGCTCCTCGGTGAAGAGCTTGAAACCAGCGGCGATCGCCCCAAAAGACACCACAAAATGCCACAGGCTAGTGGGCAGCAAGTATGCACCCCCGCTGAAAAAGACCAGCAAAATACCCACGGCCAGCAGACCCCAGCCCAAACTCCCGGTTTGCCGAGGGAAAAAAATCAGCGAGGCCACACCGCCCATCAGACAGAGCAGCGAACCCGTCGCCGGAAGATTGCGCCAATAAAAGGCCAGGCTAGTTGCAAAAAACACGTTCTTGCCCAGGAAGTAGATTCCGCCTACTAAAAGCGCCAGCCCGATCAGCTTTACGATTAATCTGTCCATTTTCTGCCTGTCTGCCTCAGCGACTCGATATAGAGAGAAACAAATGCGAACCGCAGAAATCCGGATAGCTACTAGGCTGAAGAGTTTACTTTATACATGCACTACACATACATTGAGGTCTCAGCTTGGTTACTCTGGCCTACTTCAGCGTGACTGTGAATCGCACACCAGAAAGATTCCGAATCTCTTGCTGTTGGGCGTAGTCATGGATGAGTTGGCGAAACGTATCGATGTAGGAAAATGCAGCGATGAGCTGGGGCCAGCTAGGATTTTTAGGAAAATGGATGCCCAGCGCTTTGGCCGCGCTGCGACAGCCGTTATACGAACCGTAGCGTTGCAGCAGTTCCGCTTGAGTGAGTTGGGTTGGCACGGCCGCAGGCAAGGCGGGCGCTGGAGTCGCAGGGGCGATTCGCGAAGCGATCCCTGCGGGAATCGCCCGTTCTGGCTTGGGTAAATCAGTGGTGGCGATCGCCTCCAGTTCATCCACCGCAATCTGCGCCACAGAGTAAATCGCGGCGGCGTTGCGGAGTTCGGCCTGCTGGTTTTCCTTGAGCTGGTTCAGCAGTTGGTTGATGCGCTTCTTGCCCATTTATTGACTATTGACCATGATTCGCTCGTTGTATTGAAGCGATATCTGTATATAAGTGCGGATTCTCCCGCCGATCCTCCGCCTCCTCTTCTGGCGTAAGCTTTGGCTCCGCAGAAGGCAGCACAGGCTGTGGCGGCGTAGGTTCGATGCCCTGCTCCTCGCGCCACCAGTTCACAATACCGCGAACCGCATTCAGGAAATTCAAAAACCGCTGCGGCAGCGTCAAAAAGCTCCACTGCATCCGGTCTGCCGTTTCCACATCCGCCACCGCATCGAAGGCCGATGACAGCGTTTCCAGTCGGCTGCCCATCGCCATCAGTTCTTGCTCCATTCCTCGCAGCAGCTCTTGGCTCGAAGCGGCAAGCTGTTGTTTTTCCTGCGCCAGCTTCTGGATAGACACTTGCAGCTTGGCAACGTCTGCTCTGAGTTGCAGCGACGTTTGCTTATGCTCCTCGTTGCGGCGAAGCAGTTGCCCCCGGCTGCGGTTAGTAAAAACCAGGCACTCTCGCATTTCCAGGTAGGTGCGCTCTAGCTCTGCCCGCTGAAGTTGGGACACGTCTCTAGGGAAATCGGTCGCCGGGCGAAAGCGGTCGGGCGTGCGGCTGGCGGCCTGCTCGGACGAAATTTGGTGAGAAGGGTCAGAAAAAGCCATAGCTCGGAGGTTCACTATCTATCCTGATCTTGGTTCAGAATGCCCAGAACAGGGGACAACTGCACTGCTTTTACATAAAAGCTTCATGAAATAGGCTCTCTCTGCCTAAATTTCATCCCATTTGGGGCATTTGAGGACGATCTGGGGAATGTTTGGGTGAGGAATGTTTGGGTAAGGAATGTTTTGAGAGAGAAATTCCTCGATTCTGACAAAAACCCAGAGTTCTCTCTAAGGTTGACCCAAAATCTAATACTGATTCGCCTTGAAAAAATTGGTGTGTGCAAGTCAAAAAGTTTAGTAAAATAACTTTACAATACCAATAGGTATTTATTCTCATTACACTCGCTTCATCGCCATGACCGACTTTCCCTGGTTAACCTCCATCGTTCTGCTGCCCCTGGCGGCTGCGCTCCTGATTCCCCTGCTGCCGGACAAAGACGGCAGAATTGTCCGTTGGTACGCCCTCGCTGTGGGGTTGGCGGACTTTGTGCTGATGTGTTTCGCCTTCTGGACTCACTATGACCCCACTGTCGCAGACTTTCAGATGGTGGAAACCTTCGGGTGGATGTCGCAGCTTGGGCTAAGCTGGACGGTTTCGGTGGATGGCTTGTCGGTGCCGCTGGTGCTGCTGGCTGGCTTTGTGACCACGCTGTCGATGTTTGCCGCTTGGGGTGTGGATCGGCGACCGCGCCTGTTCTACGCGCTGATGCTGGTGCTATACGCGGCGCAGGTGGGCGTGTTTGTTGCTCAGGATCTCCTGCTGTTTTTCATCATGTGGGAGGTGGAGCTAATTCCCGTATACCTGCTGGTGTGCATCTGGGGCGGGCAAAACCGTCGCTACGCAGCGATGAAGTTTTTAATGTACACGGCGATCGCCTCTATCTTCATTCTAGTGGCCGGTCTGGCAATGGCTTTCTCCGGCGACACCACTACGTTTGACATTGCCGCCCTCCGCCTCAAGGACTTCTCCCTGCCAATGGAACTGCTGCTCTACGCAGGGCTGCTAATCTCCTTCGGCGTTAAGCTGGCCATCTTCCCGATGCACACCTGGCTCCCCGATGCTCACGGCGAAGCTTCCTCCCCAGTGTCGATGATTCTGGCAGGTGTGCTGCTGAAAATGGGTGGCTATGGGCTAATCCGTTTGAATATGGAGCTTCTGCCCAACGCTCACGTCTACTTTGCTCCGGTTCTGGCTATCCTTGGTGCAGTCAACATCGTCTACGGTGCGCTCAATTCCTTCGGGCAGACGAACATGAAACGTCGCCTCGCCTACTCCTCCATTTCCCACATGGGCTTTGTGCTGCTAGGCATCGCGTCCTTCACCGATATCGGCGTGAGCGGCGCAATGCTGCAAATGATTTCTCACGGGCTGATTGCCTCGATGCTGTTCTTCCTAGCTGGCGTAACCTACGACCGCACCCACACCATGATGATGGACAAGATGGGCGGCATCGGCCAGGTGATGCCTCGCGTATTTGCCCTATTCACGGCTGGCGCAATGGCCTCGCTGGCGCTGCCCGGAATGAGCGGATTTGCTGGAGAAATCGCCGTGTTCATGGGCATGACGACGAGCGATGTCTACGGTTCTACCTTCCGCACGGTCACGGTGTTTCTCTCCGCAGTTGGCCTAATCCTTACGCCAATCTATTTGCTGTCAATGCTGCGTCAGGTCTTCTTTGGCACGAGCGCTGAGCTAATGTGCGATGTAGTTCCGTCCTGTGACCTGGGCGATTTTGAAATGAAGCGTCAGGGCAATGAGGAAGCTGCCTGCTTTGGAACCAACTGCGTGTTGCCAGCAGATGCGAAATTTGAGGATGCTAAGCCGCGAGAATTGTTTATCGCCGTTTGCTTCTTAGCGCTGATTGTGGCGATCGGGCTATATCCCAAGCCTGCCATGCAGATGTATGATGCCAAGACTGTTGCCGTGAATGCTCAAATGCAAACGTCTTATCAGCAATTTGCGCTCACGCATTCCTCAACCTATGCAGGTGGATTGCTCAATGAGGTTGTTTCCAGCGCCAAAGCACCGGTCTTGGGTGTAGTGGAATAGCTACATGGTGGATTGCAATGGCGGACGGCAGGAGCTACGGACGACTGTTATCCTAGTCAAAGCTTCCAGAATTTTTGATGGTTCTGACTGCTGATAGTTCTGACTGCTGCCAGTCTGCTACGAATCTCTGAGTGCTGCGCTGCAAACCTCAAAATTTTTAGAACTAAAAAATTTTGAGAATTAAAAAACCGTCGCCTAGCAACCCAAGCGGCGGTTTCTTGCAGGAAAAGCGCTTCTAACCCTTAGCTGACGCTAGCCAGTGCGGGCGCTTCGGGGGCCCATTCGGTGTGGAACGTGCCTGCTTTGTCGATGCGCTGGTAGGTGTGCGCCCCAAAGTAGTCGCGCTGAGCCTGGGTGAGGTTTTGCGGCAGAGTAGCGCGGCGGTAGCTGTCGAAATAGTCCAACGAGGCGCTGAAGGCGGGCACCGGAATGCCAACCTTAGCAGCGGTCATAATAACTTCACGCCAGGCCGCCTGACGATCCAGAATGGTCTGCTTGAACTCTGGAGCCAGCAGCAGGTTCGGGAGAGCAGGGTTTTCGTCGTAGGCTTTCTTGATTTTGTTCAAGAAGCCAGCACGGATAATGCATCCCCCCTTCCAGATGCGAGCCAATTCGCCTAGGTTCAGGTTGTAGTTAAACTCTTGCGAAGCCTTGGCCAGCAGCGCCATGCCTTGGGCGTAGGAGCAAATCTTGGAACAGTAGAGCGCATCCCGCACCATGTTAATAAAAGTTTGCTGGTCGCCTTCATAGAGTCCGCTGGGCCCCGTCAGTTCCTTGGATGCTGCAACCCGCTCTTCTTTGATGGAGGAGATGATTCGGGCATTCACCGCTGCGATGATGGTGGGAATGCTGACACCTAGTTCTAGGGCGCTCATTACCGTCCAGCGACCCGTGCCTTTTTGCCCAGCCGCATCCAGGATGAAATCCACCAGGTGCTTGCCTGTGTCGGGGTCAATCTTCTGGAAGATGTCGGCGGTAATTTCGATCAGGAACGAGTTGAGTTCGTCGGTGGTGTTCCACTCGGCGAAGGCAGCGTGGAGTTGCTCGTTGGTCAGTCCGCCTGCATTTTTCAGCAGGTCGTAGGCTTCGGCAATGAGCTGCATATCGCCATATTCAATGCCGTTGTGAACCATCTTGACGTAGTGCCCAGAGCCGCCGGGGCCAATGTAGGTGACGCAGGGGCCGTCGTCTACTTGGGCGGCGATTTTGGTGACAATGGGTTCAATTTCGCGATAGGCAGCTTCGGTGCCACCGGGCATCAGGCTCGGCCCGTTGAGCGCGCCTTCTTCGCCACCGCTCACGCCCATGCCGATAAAGCGCAATCCGGTGGATTCCAAATCCTTGACGCGACGCTCGGTGTCTTCGTAGAGGGAGTTGCCGCCGTCGATGATCATGTCGCCGGGTTCAAGCAGGGGCTTGAGCTGTTCGATCACGGCATCAACAGGGGCACCAGCCTTGACCATGATCAGGATTTTGCGGGGGCGCTCCAGGGATTGCACAAACTCAGGCAGGGTGTAGGAGGCGACGAAGTTTTTCCCTGCGGCCCGCGTTCTCATAAATTCTTCTGTAACCGAACCAGTGCGGTTGTAGACCGCCATTGAATAGCCGTTGCGCTCGATGTTGAGTGCGAGGTTTTCGCCCATCACGGCCAAACCAATGAGACCAAAGCTCTGTGCCATAGATTCTGCCTACTTGCTTACTGCTGGACAACGCCGAACCAAATTCCAAAGCGCTTCACAGAGGACGAATGCAGGCAAAGCCCACACGACCCCAAGGCTTTATATAGATTTTTGGGACTGTCTGTTCCTTATCAGAGTAGACAAGTTTTTTAGAAAGGGCAGTTCATCAAAGATTTTCTTTATGCCTTAAACCGTTTGGTTGTCTGGGATACAGGAATTTGAATGATGAATTCGGTGTGGTGTCCTGGGGCAGAATTACAACGGAGGATGCCGTGGTGGGTTTCGACGATGATCTGGTAGCACATGGCAAGTCCGAGACCGGTGCCCTGGCCAACGGGCTTGGTGGTGAAGAAGGGATCGAACAGGCGGGGTTGGAGATCTTCGGGGATTGGGGGGCCGTTGTTGGAGATGCGGATTTGGATGTGTCCATCAGTGCTTCCCTCCTTACCCGCTTTGCCCCCTTTGCCCTCCTTGTTCTCCAGATATCGAGTTTGAATATGGATCAGGGGAGGGGAGGAATCTGCTAGGAATCCACTGGGAATTTGAGGGGTCTGAAGGGCATCTATGGCATTGTTGAGGATGTTCAGAACCACCTGGTTGATTTGGCTAGGGTAGCACTCTACAGGAGGCAGATCTCCGTAGTTGGTCGTGACTTGAATGACAGAGCCACGGGCAGAAGTCTGAAACCGATGCTGCAAGATCAGCAGCGTGCTATCGATGCCGTTGTGAATATCGACCCGTTTTAGTCCCTCCTCATCCATGCGGGAAAAGGTGCGGAGCGAGAGAACAATAATGCGGATGCGCTCGGCTCCTGCCCGCATGGAGTTGAAAATTCTGGGCAAATCAGCAGTGATAAAGGGGAGATCCATGCTGGCTTGCGCCTCTTGCACGGGTTGTGGGGGATCGGGAATATGCTGCTGATAGAGGTCGATTAGGTTGAGCAGAGCATGGGCATATTGGCGGGCGTGGGTGATGTTGCCGTAGATGAAGCCGATGGGGTTGTTGATTTCGTGGGCGATGCCTGCGACGAGTTGCCCTAAGCCGGACATCTTTTCGCTGTGGAGCAGTTGGGCTTGGGTTTTGCGAAGTTCCTGGAGGGTGCGTTCGAGTTCTTCGGCTTTTTCGCGGTAGCGCAGTTCCGACTGACGCAGAGCGGCTTCTTGCTGGAGGGCTTGCTGGATGCGATCGCGCTCTCGCAGGTATCGGAGCGATCGCTCTAGCAGCCGCCAGATGATGAATCCCGACACTGTGCTGGCCCCCAGCAGCGATAGTGCCAAATAGCGCAGGCTGAGCTGCATTTGCTGATACAACGGGCGGGGCGCGTCGATTCGAACCAGCATAACGGGACGGTTCTTGAGGTCACGAACCAAGCCGTAGGCGGCGATCGCCTTCGTGTTCAGCGGAGTAATCACGCTGGTTTGCCCGGACTGAAGCTGTTTGTAAGCGTCCGTGTGATCAGCATCGGGCAGGGCAGTGATAGGGTAGAACGACAGCGACAAACGGGTCGAGGCTGCTAATCGAGAAATTTTCTCTGCATCCAGAGTTTGCCCAAAAATAAAGGTGCCCGCCGCAGGCCCACTGCCATCGCTTCTAAGAATTGGACGACTTGCCAACAGAGTTACCTGACCAGAGATCAGTGCAATGCCTTGGGGGCTAGGCTGTTCCTCAGTGAACTGAAACAGAATGGGCAGCGCCTGGACGGCTTCCTGAAATTCCTTACCCCCTGGGATAATCTCCTCATTTTCATAGTCAAAGCTGGCAATGTACAGGAAAAGCTCTGCATCGAGGGCGATCGCCAGCCAGTCTGTCTGGGAAGAGGTAAACGTGACCGGCGTAATCGAGCCTTCTACGTAGCCAGGGTTATTTCCCTGAGCAAAGGCATAGGTATCATCCCAGGCTGCGTAGTCACTGGTCGCATTGCCGAGAGTTTCTAGCTGGTTTTGTAATGCCTGTTCGACTCGTAACAGATTTTCAATCAGGTTTCGAGTCTCAGTTTGTCGAGCGCTATTGATTAAAACAGCGGATGAGCTTGTAAACAGGAGCGCTGCGACACCCACCAACACAAGACCAAGGCTGATTAGAAGCCGCACACGAATGTCAAGAAAGCGTTGAAACACGAAGTAGAAAGTAGAGTCGCACGGAAACGATGAGGTGCTTAACCCCTAGTTGAGAGTACCCGATTTTCGAAGGAAGACCACGAGAATTGATAAGATGCTCCCTGTAAGCCAAATTTTCAACACTTTTGTTCAATCCTTTTGGAGGACTGTTCACCCCATGAGTACAGATTCTCAACCTTCCCCCACAGCGGGGGCGGATGCAGTGGATGAGGCGATCGCCCGTGGCATTGATTTTGACGGGTCGCCCATTCCCCAAGCCAAATTAGACCTCTACAGTCGGGTGATGGGACTGGAGGCGGGTCGGCAGCGCAGCGGCGTAAGCAACACCATGCGATCGCGCATTGTCCGCATCGGCGCGAAGCACATTCCTCAGGAAGAGCTAAATCAGATGTTGATTGCGGCGGACTTTGCCCCGCTCAAGGATAAGGAAATTGCCTTCTTCTACGGCGGCAAATAGTCGTCCATCGTAGTGGTAAATCGTAATAAACAAGCGTTACAGAGCGCAGGGATTTGTCACCAAACGCTGTAATACTGTTAAGCAGGCAGTAAGCAGTTGGAGATCGAGCTGGGGAGCGTGCGATCGCCAGTTGCTTATTGCTCGCCAGAGTTTTTTTAGAGATGAATTTTCCCAATGGTGCTTACTCCTAGCGCAATTGCGGCGATCGCCTATGGCTTACTGGCGCTGGTCGGCGGCATCATTGGCTATCGGCAGGCGGGCAGCCAGGCCTCGCTCATCTCCGGCGGCATCAGCGGTGTGCTGCTCCTTTTGTCAGGCATCTTGCAAGCAGCGGGCATACCCTGGGCGCGGGGGCTGGCCGCGCTGATCACTGGGGCACTGGTGGTCGTTTTTATTATGCGCTGGATTAAAACCCGAAAGCCAATGCCAGCCCTGCTGATGATCGTGGCAGGACTGGCATCGCTGTTTGTAATGGGCTTTATCTTGTGATGGGCTTTATCGCGTCGTGAAACCGACTGAACCGGGATAACCTACACCGCACCCGCAGGCAGTAGACCTGTTGCCGATAGGATAGCGTTCAAAATCGAGCTAACGATGGCCAGGGCGATCGCCCCCACAATGGCGCTGAGGATGCCCCAGCGGAGGCGAAAGCCCTGAGTCAGCAGGGCCGCCAGACCAAACACAATGACCGAACCCAGCAGCGGCACAATGCCCAGGGTAAACAGCCAGGAGGCCGTGCGAACAAACTGCGGAAAGGCGTACCAAATGCCATTTAGCACCCCAATAATGGCACCCGCAAACAGGGCCGCACCGGGATTGTCGATGTCAATTCCCAGAGGCAGTTTAGAAATAATCAGCAGGCTAATTGCCAGCACCAAAATCGAAATTAAAAGTCCAATCATAGCCACTCCTCCAAAGTTAACTACTTAAAAATCAATCAGAGAGATCAAACAAAGAGAGCAAACAACAGGTTAGGACGATTCATGCAATCAACGTTCAAACGATCTAGCCCGGTTAAAAGGGAGCAGTCTTTCTATTCTTAAGTCCCTATAGCACTGCGAAAAGAACCGTTTTTTCCAGTTGAAACCGTCAGACCTTTGCACTGATGATTAGCACCAAAATTAACGGTGAACCAAGGCTAAACTACGGTGTCAAGGCATCTTCGAGCTTGCGGAGAACCGAGGCTTCGGCTTCGCTGATCTTCTCGCCGCCAATCCCCAGAAAGCCGCCTTCTTTCACAGCTTCGGCGACCTTAGTGGCGATCGCCAATAGCCAGCCCTTATACTCATTGGCCTGCACCCCCGTCACCTTCGCCGCCAGCACCGACTTGAGTTTATCAAAATGGGCGATCGCCGCATTTCGTCCTTCGGATGCGTTTTTCAAATCACGAATATAGCGGAGAATTTGAAACTCCTTCTTGAGCAGCAGTGAATCAGCCGGAGCGCCATCCGCTAGGTCAACTTCGTTCAGCGCTGAGACGACTGAATTGACCAACCCATCGGGCGGGAGATCTTGACGCTGTTGCTCAGCCGCCAGAATCTTGACACCCGCCTGCACCTCTTTCATAAAAGAGACGGGATCGGTCTTGTCGGCCAGCGTCAGCGCAATAATTGCCTGCATAGGCGCTTGCGTTAAAACTGCCCACTCCTCTTCTGAAAAATATTGTTGCACCATAACTGTTTCCTCAATCGTTTCCTCGAGTTGCGCCCCAGAAAACCGCTTTGTAAAACAACCCGTTTTCTGAGAACCGATCCAACCACGCCGGAAGGAGCTTTCAAAAAATCTCAGTAATTCCCGTATGCATTACAGCAGGATACTGGAAAACCCCGCTTTTTGTGTAGGTTTCCTGCGTACATTCGCGGTTGCAATTTCTTAGGCAGCGCAAAGCCGCCTGCAAGGCTTTCGTCTACGGGATGCTCGGTGCGTTGCAACCCGCCGCGTTGGGGAACCCCAGCAGTTGCCCAACGGCAAAACAGCGAAACGGATTTTGGGGCACAGGCGGATCGCCTGCCGCGATCCACACCTTGAGCCGCATCGGGTCATAAATTGCCTGTCGCAACGCGCCATTGCCGCCAGGACTGGCATCGTCGTCAAACACATCAAACGGGCTGGCTTCCATCGTGATGGGATGAGTGCGATCGCGCAAAATTTCTGCCACCACCGTCGGGTCGATTTCGCCATAGCGAGAACTGATGCCATCTGGCTCCAAAAGCTGCCCCAAGCGCCGAAACCGGAGATCACTCGAAAGGTCAATTGGCAGCGGCTGGCGCTCAAACATCTCCGGCAGGACAAAATGATTGGTCGCGTAAAGCACGCCGTTGTCCTGGAGGGGACGCACGCCCAAGTGCCGCCCTGTAAACTCGAACACGCCTGCTTCCCGCGACTTGCCATCGGTAATCATGATGATGTTGCCCCGCACACGAGGCTGCGTTTCCATGAGGCTGCGGGCTTCGGCAAAGCTAGTGGCCGTTTTCAAGATTTGCCCCATGATTTGCACGTTACTGCGCCCTTCCCGCGACAGTTCGGTGATATCCGCCGCGTGGGCCGTATCCAGTCCCAGCGAAATGCCTGCCACATTCACCCCAGAGTTTGGCCAGATTACACCGGGATAGGTGACAAACACATGGGGCAGGCCGTCAAGAGGCTGCCGGATAAACAGGATGGGGTTGTAGACGACGTAATCGACGGGTTTTTCATTGTTATCGACGCTGCTGCCGTGGTAGAGATGTCCGTCTTTTGTTGCGGCGTTGGTGGCCACGAACTGGTTACAGCCTTCCCAAAACAGCTCTCGCGGCAGTGTGTAGCCGAGAATTTCCTGAAACACGTCCGCATAGGACATCATCATGCAAACGTCCATGTCAATGCCGATATCGCTGGCCGCATCGGCCATGCCCCGGCATTCTTCTAGTAGCTCTGGGAAGGCTCGGTTTTTGGCCAGTTGCCCCAGTCCCAGCCCTACGCCCGCCAGCCGAGCGAGCCGCAGCGGCCGCTCCCCAATGCTGGCGATTTCATCATGCAGTAGGGTGCCGTGCTGATAGCCCATGTCGTAGGGGGTTCCTGCCAGCCAAACGATTTTGATTAAGCCGCGCTCTTCCCGATGGGCGGGGATGGGCTGCCAGTTGGCGGGCAAGAATTCAGCAACTTTTTCGGGGGCGATCGCCACTTCGGGCACGGGTGATCTTGGGGTTGCCACATTGCAATCGCAGATGGTTTCGGCGGCAGAGGCTTGCAGGTTTAGCAGCCACGATTCAAAGGCGATCGCCCCGTCGGCCGTTGAAGGAGCGCGATTGACCAACTGCCCCAAGCGAATTAGCCGCGACCCGTTTAGCACAATTTGCGAGGTCGGATAGCGTTGCAACAGTTCCAGCAGGGTGAACTGCCCGTCGCCCGCCGCAGACAGCACCAGCGTAGACCGCAGCGCCTGGATATTTGCGCGATTGGATGGGGTTTGAATCACCTCGCCAATCTTAAATAGCGCATATTCTCCCAATATAGAATTCAGGTCTTCATCTAAGTTAATGGCGTTGGCTTTAATGGAGTCGTTCAAAGCCTCCCGAAACTGATCAGGCGCAATTTTGGCAACCCGCAGCATCGATCGCCATCCGGGTGAAAGGTAGCCCGTTTCGGCAAAGGTGGTCAGTTCGCCAATGCTGATAGACGGGCGCAGCGGCCCCAGGGCAATCACCAGTCGCCGATTGGCAAAGTCTGGCAGCGGGGGCACAGCCTGAGCGCTGGCGGTCTGTTTTGGGCTGGCGGTCTGTTTTGGGCTGGCGCTGGGGTCGGCAAGAATGCCTGTGTTTGCAATCAGGCGATTTTTTTCGCTGGCAATCGCCCCAGTGAGGGCAGTGGTTTGGAAAGACGACTCGATGGGGGGCGAGTGCATGGCAGGGGCGATCGCCGCAGCCGCCTCAGTCCACCCAGCCGCAGCCGTTTGAGCCTGATCACCGGACTGGACGTTGAGACGAGTGGCTTCAGGCGTTGCAGCGCAGTCGCACACCAACTCCGGCAGCAGCGTTTGCACCGTCCGCAGCACGGGCAGCAGCCGATTCACCACCAGTTCCACATCCGTGTAGGCTTGCTCCAGTCGTCCCACTTCCAGCCGCACGGCGGGTTGGGGATACTGTTGCAGCAGTTCCAGCACAGAAAACGTGCCGTCATCTCGGAGGGCGCGGCGAAGGGCCGTTTCCACCTCGTCGAGCCGCTCACTGCCGAGGGGATCGCCCACCGTTTTATTGATCTGGAGAAAGATAAATTGGCGCTCTGGCAGCGCATCCAGATTGGGGAGGGCGATCGCCTGCGTCAGCCAGTGGTGCATTTCGTCTGGCTCGATTTCTGCGGCAGTCAACAATGCCTGGGTTGGTTCTGAAAGGGTTTTCTGCGCTGCAAAGGTCGCCAGTTCGGCATAGGGAACCGAGAGCCGCTGATCCCGAAACTGGAGAATCACCGTTTGGGCAGCACTGACGCGATGCGCCATCATCAGGTTGAGCAGCAGGCTCAGCAGCAGCCCCAAGCCCAGTCCTACGCCTAATTTCACAGAAGGCCGATGCGATATCCGCCGCAGTGGAAAGAACCGGGCGATCGCCCAATTTCGCAACTCTCGAACACCCCGAAAGCCCTGTCCCATAGGTTTCTCAATCAGCTTAATTAGGAATTTAAATCCAACAGGACTTATGCACTTGCGATCAGTTTTCTCGGTTTTGGATGATTTCTCGCGGGTTGCGCCCGCGAGAAATCGTCGTAACTGCGTAAGTCCTATTACAAGTCTTTGAACCCGAAATTTGCAACCTGAGTTAGCCGCTTCTCAACAAATTCCTCAACCGAAATTTTCAGCCTAAATTTCCAAATTGAAGGCTCAAAACGAGCCAGCCCCACGAGAACAAATGCCCTCAGAGTCGCTCGTCAAAACACCCGTAGTGTAGATGAAATTGGCGGTAAAGTATCGAGCGTATCTAGCAAAGATATGTATCACCTTGTAAAATTCTGCGAAACAGTGATGCTCGAAAGCACTGACCGGAAAAAGGCGCAAGACGGCTGATCGCCAACTATTTCTATCGCAAGGTTGAGCGATTCCTTTCGATATTTCCTGACCCCAGGTGTATTTATTTCACGATTCATGATGTGGTTTATTGCCATTAGGTTGCCACTGGTTTACGTGCTAGTGCGCCTTTATTTTGGTAGTGCTGCGATCGCATCCGGTGTTGAGGAAATCTTTTGAGGAGTGAGTCCATGAAATCCGATTTGCAATCTACCCGCCAATGGCAGCGCCTCTTGCTGTCGGGCAGCGTGTTGGTGTCTGCGGTTATTGTTGGGGGACAGGCGGCCGTTGCTTCAGAAGCTATCGTTGCAGAAGCAATCGTTGCAGAAGCTATCGTTGCAGAATCAACTGCCGCAGAATCAACGACCAAATCTGGCATTCGGGCGATCGCCCCTGATCCAGCCGCCTCAGTTCGCAGCACGATTCCCCCGCTTTCACCGATTCGCTCGCTGAATGTCGAACCTTTGCTCGTCGAACCCCTGGAATCTGTCGAGGTGGCTCCCGAAGCAGCCGTTGCTCCCGAACCTGGCGTGGTTGTCCCAGACGCAGAGCCGGACGCTGAAAGCACTACAGGGCTAGCTGCAACACCCAGCATCGAGAGCGCTGAGGTTGGGTCTGCTGAAGTCGAAGCCGCTGAAATCGAGATGCCGATGGGCACGGCCGCAGATCTAGAGCCAATGCCGACCAATCCGGCGATCGCCAATACCGATGCAGAGCTTGATCCAGACCTATCTAATCCCGGCTTCTCAGTTCCTACCCCCATCGAAATTGCTCAAACGGGCCCCCGCGAAGTCCGCTATGTGTTCAGCTACATCGGCATAGGGGTCAACCTGGGCATTGCAGGCGATGCCGCCATCGGCGACACCAGCTTTGCCGTCCTCAGCAAAATTGCCCTCAATCCCTACCTCTCCCTGCGTCCCAGCCTGCTGATCGAAGACGATGTGAGCGTCCTCGTTCCTGTGACCTACGACTTTGGCATTGCCGGGCCAGGCGCGGGCATTGCGCCCTTTGCGGGTCTGGGCCTCACGTTTTCTACAGGCGATGACAACAACGTGGACTTCTTGCTAACGGGCGGGCTAGATTTTCCGATCAATAGTTCGCTGGTGGCGACGGCATCAGCCAACCTCGCGCCCTTCGGCGATGAAGTAGACTTTGGTATCCTGCTGGGCCTGGGCTACACCTTTAGCGCTCGTCGGGCGGTGGTGCGTCGTCCCACGATTGCCGATGTGCAGGATGCAGTCGGCGGCACGGCTGATGCGCTCGGCCGCAGATCCCGCATCAACCCCAGTTTCATTGGCGCTGGGGCGAACCTGGGCATCGGCGGCGACTCTGCGCTGGGCAACACCAGCTTCGCCATCCTGAGCAAGTTTGCCCTAGGCCGCACGCTGTCGATTCGCCCAGGACTGCTGATCGAGGACGACGTAGAAGTGTTGCTGCCTGTTACCTTTGACCTAGAGCCAATTCGGACGGGATACGCAACGCTGGCTCCCTACGTTGGGGCAGGGCTTGCCTTCTCCTTTGGCGACGACAGCGAGGTAGACCTGCTGGTGACGGGCGGGTTCGATATCCCCCTCACGTCTTCTCTGGCACTGACAACGGGCATCAACGTTGGGCTGTTTGACAGCTTCGACGTGGGCGCAACGCTGGGCCTGGTCTACACCTTCTCGCCTTACTAAACCTTCTCGCCCTACTCAGAAGCGCTGCCACCAAACGTCTGGCAATCTAGCAACATCGAACGTTTACCTAGGAGGGTGTTTGAAAAGGTATCGCCTGTAATGTTAAGCACTCAGAGATCCCCCCTAGCCTCCCCTTAAAAAGGGGGGAAACCGCCTTAAAGTCCCCCTTTTTAAGGGGGATTTAGGGAGATCTGCACGCTTTGCTACAAACAGTAGGACTTTCCAAACACCCGCTAACAAAGCGCTGCGCGAGGAGTTGCCATCGCGCAGCGTTTTAGTCGTTTTAGTGTCGTTTTAGTAAAGGTCTCGCGATGACTCAAGCCGGGATCAGGCAAAGTAGGTGGCAACGGGCAGTGCGCCCAGGGTGGCGTGGCCTTCTGCGAGGGTTGCGGTCGTGAGGTTGACTACGAGGTCATCCTTGGCGCTAAAGCTGGCGGTGCCGTTGTTGGCGGCCAGGTATAGCTCTCGCTTCCACCGAAACATCACCGCTTCGTTTGCCCTGAGCGCCTGACGGCCGCCTCGCTTCTGATTTTTGTCGGCGTAGGCCAGCTTGACGGCATCTTCCAGGGTCTTCGCCTTGAGGCTGCCTGCATTAAACAGCGCTTTGGGGCGGTTCAGCGTGGTCAGGTTGTTGTCAAAGTCGAACACGAGGCGATCGCCCTCCAGCACATTAAAATCCAAAATGCGATCAGGCGCAGTGACCAGCGATTGCCTGAGCGCCTTGCCCTGTCGTCCTGCGCTGTAGACAAACCAGTCTGCTCCCGCGCCGCCGACCAGCGTATCGCCGCCTGCCCTACCCAGCAGGATGTCATTGCCGCCTTCGCCCCGCAACACATCCGCGCCCGCAGTGCCCAGCAGGATGTCGTCTGCCGCCGTGCCCGTGATTTCGGTGGGCGGGTTGACCGCTGTGCCCGTTGCGCCAAACTCCACTGCCCCAATGTCGATTTTGCTATCGCGGGTGCGGCCCAGCTTGTCTGTCGTGGGTGCGCCGGAGCTAACGCCTGCATTAATCGCAGCGCTGCCCTCCAGAAGCGGATGAAACAGCAGAAAACCGTCACTCATCTGCTGCAAGCCGCCCAGTTTCGGATCGGCAATGCGAATGCCAGAAAACACCAGATTGCTGCTGTTTGCACCGCCCGCAAAGGTGGAAAATTGCAGGTTGCCGCCGCCGTTAGCAAACGTGCCGCTGCTCTGCTGCTGGATATTCCAGGTGTTGCCGCCGTTGGCTGCGGTGTTGTTGAAAAAGACGGTGTTTCGTAACGTCGCAGTGCTGCCACCTGCCACCGAAACGCCGCCACCGACCCAGCCTGCGGTATTGAGGGCGATCGTGGTGTTGACAATCGTAGCGTTGTTGTAGAGCGCCATGCCACCGCCCACATTGCTCGGTCCGCGGCCAGTGACCGAGTTTCCAGAAAAGGTGCTGTTGGTAATCGTAGCAGGAGCCTTCATCGTCCAGATGCCGCCGCCCTGGCCTGTGGCGCTGTTGCCGACAAACGCCGTGTTGCTAATGGTCAGCCCCCGGTTCAGGTCGTTGCTCATGACCACGAATGCGCCGCCGTTGCCCCCGTTGCCCTGGGGCAGTGCCGTCACCGCGTTATCTTTGAACAAACTGCCCGTAATGGTGACGCTATCTTGCTTGCCCGTGTAGAGGTAGGCTGCACCACCTTCGCCCTTGCCCTTGTTGCCCTCAAACACGCTGTTGACAATGCGGATAAAGCCGGACGCTTCGCTGGTGGAACTGGCGCGGTCGGTGTAGATTGCGCCGCCAAAGCCCCGCAAAAACGGGTTGGGCTTGCCTGTGTCGTAAAAAGCAGCCGTCGTGCTGTTGTTGAGGAACTTGGAATTTTCGATGGTGAGCTTACCGTTGAGGCTGTTGATCGCGCCACCGTTGATGCCCTGGTTGTTGACAAACTCGCTGTTTCTTACCGTCAGCGGGCCGGGGCCCCAAAAGGCGATCGCCCCTGCCCCCCGTTCGTCATTGCCCGCTGTGGCCTTGTTGCCCGTGAACTTGCTGCCTGTCACCGTCAGCGAGCCTTCAAAGGCGCTGAACACTGCGCCGCCGCCCTTGTTGGCGACGTTGTTGGTAAAGACGACGTTTTCCAGCGTCAGCCTGCCCTGGTGTTCCGTGGCGATCGCCCCGCCGCGCTCGGTGGTGAAGCCGTTGGTCAGCGTCAGATTTTTCACCGACAAACTGGTAGGCTGCACCGAGGTCGATTGCAGGTTAAAAATGCGCGACTTGTTGTTGCCGCTAATTTTTAGCCCCGGCGCAGTGCTGCCGTCGATGGTTAGATTTTTGCCAGCGGGAATACTGATCTGGCCGCTGGTGAGGGTAATGGTTTGCCCGGCCAGGCTGCTGGCAAAGCGAATCGTGCTGCCGCTGGTGGCTTGGGCGATCGCCGCCCGCAATGATCCAGCACCGCTGTCGGCGGTCGTCGTCACCGTAATGATCGTGGACATGAGTGTTCCCTATCTGATGGTTAGCTGTAGGAAATGCAGGAGAAATGCACAGGAAATGCACAAGAAATGCACAAGAAATGCACAGAAAATAAAGCGACTATCAACACGTCAGCAATCAAGTCACAGAACGTGCGATCAAACGCTTGCCGGAGAGACTAGTAGATGCACACGGAACAAAAGCAACCGAGTCGAGGAAACACAAAACCGACTGAAGTCGCATGACCCTGATCGACTTTCCGGGAACGCCACAATTCCTTCAGGAAACATTCCAACAGGTTCATGATTTTTTCACCTAAGTGAAAACTGTCTGCACGGGCAGCACGCCCGCCCGCTGCTGGCGCGGCGACAGCGCAATCCCCGTCACGTCAATCACGCCATCCTGGGCCGCACCAAAGCCAGCACCCTCTGCGTTGATCGAGAGCAGCGTGCGACTGCCCCAGGAAAACAGCACCGCTTCGCCAATCGCTAGGGCTTGCTTGCCTGCCTGCTGCTGGTTTTTGTCGGCGTAGGCAGCGGCGATCGCCCCCCTCAGGGTGCTGCCCTGCACGGTTCCCGCATGGAACAAACCCTTGGGCAACACCGATTCGCCGTTGACTTCGATCAGGAGGCGATCGCCCTCAGCAAGGTTGAAATCCGTAATCCGATCCAGGCTCGACAGCCGCGAGTGAGCCAGAGCCGATTTCAGCGTTGCGCCAACGTAGACAAACGTATCCGCCCCTGCGCCGCCCGTCAGCGTGTCGCTGCCCGCGCCGCCCCACAGCAGATCGTTGCCACCATTGCCCAACAGCGTGTCGCCACCCGTGCTGCCCACCAGCCAGTCATCCCCAGCACTGCCTTCCCACCGCAGCCCCCGACCAAACTCGACCGCGCCGACATCAGGCTGGGCATCCCGGCTCTGCCCCCGCTGGTCTAGCCGAGGTGCGCCTGCGCCCGTTCCTGTGTTGATGGCGGGGCTGCCGACTAGCAGCGCGTGGGTCTGCCCCAATCCGCCGTTTGCCTGGAGTGGATCGAGCTTCGGGTCGATGATGCGAGAGTTGGCCACGACGCGCGGATCGTCTTTACTTTGCAGCCCCGGAAATTCGATATTGCCGCCGCCATCAATGAGCGGTCTGCGCGTCTGAACGCGAGTCTTCCAGGGATTGCTGGCAGTATTGAACGCAACGATGGAGTTTTTGAGCGTAATTGACTGGTCGCCCATCCAAAACGCGCCACCCTGGAATCCGGCGTGATTGTAGGCAACGGTGACATTGGTCAGCGTTGCGGCAGACGTGGTGCGGTTGCCAAAGGTGATTGCACCGCCCAGCCCGCCGCCCTTGCCATCGTCGGCCCGATTGCCCGAAAACGTCGTGTTCACGATAGTAGTCGGCGACGATTCGCCGATCCACAGTCCGCCGCCCTGCCCCTGAGCCGTGTTGTTGGCCAGCGTGCTGTTTCGCAGGGTCAGTTCGGCGTTGCCGTGGCGCAGCCCGCCGCCCAGCGCCTCACCGTCAGCGCCGCGAATCACAGTATTGCCGACGATCGCACAGTTTTCAATCAGCACCTTGTCGGGCGGATAGGCAAAGAGAAACAGCCCGCCGCCCTGGGCCGCACCGCGATTATTTTCAAAGCGGCTGTTGCGGAGGGTGATTTGGCCGCCAATGGGGCCATAGCTGCTGTTGGGGCCCGATGCATTGGCTCCGTCGGTGTAGATTGCGCCGCCGTAGCCGCTCACCCCCCGTTGAGACGCGCCTGGTGTAGAGTCATTGCCACGAAAGATCGAGTTCTCAACCGTTAGCTCACCCAGCAGGCTATTGATCGCGCCGCCGTTGATGCCGCGATTGCGGAGGAATCGGCTATTGCGGACGGTCAGCACGCCGCCGCTCTTGGTGCCGATCGCCCCTCCGCCTCGTTCGTTTTGGGCGAGCGTGCCGTCATTGGCAATGAACGTGCTGCCCTGCACGAGTGTCCGCCCGCGAAATCCGGTGTAGATTGCCCCACCAAACCCAGCCGCGTTTTCCTGGAAACGGCACCGGATCACCGTTAGCTCGCTGCTGTTTCCGGTCAAGATTGCGCCGCCGCCGCCCGACTGTTCGGTATTGCCCGTGGCCCGCCCGTGTCTTAGGGTCAGCTCCCGCAGGGTCACTTTGGCGTTGTCCCCAACTTGCAGAATGCGGCTGCTGCGGTTGCCGCTGAGGGTGATGCCGGGGGCGGCCGAGCCGTCTATCGTAATTGAGCGGTTGAGGGTGAGTTGGCCACTGGTCAGGGTGATGGTCTTTCCCTGGAGGCTGGCGGCAAAGCGGATGGTGGCTCCGTTGGCGGCCTGGGCGATCGCCGCCCGCAAAGATCCCGCGCCGCTGTCAGCGGTCGTTGTCACCGTGATGATCGTAGACATGAATGTTTCCTTTCTGATGGTTAGCTGGAAAGGGTGCAACCAGAGGTTGACACGCTAGAAATCGTCCTGAGGAACGTTAAAGCAAACGCTCAGCAGATAAATTCATGAATGTGTGTGGAAATCAGTCAACCAAGACAGAAGACACAAAACGGGCGCAGTGATGCAAGCCTTGACTCACGCTTCCAGAACATCAACGCTCATCTAGAAGACAGTTAATTTGCTTGCCTCACGTTCTCTCCCATGAAGGAATATCTGCATCAATGCTGAACATTTTTAACACTGACACAGGGATGGCAAAATCATCGCTTTTGCAAACAAAAAAGGAACATTTCTCATTCCAGATTGGGTTCTTTCGATTGCAGGAAATTAAGTTGCATCAAGTCAGGTTTTAGAACGTAATTGGGTTAATTGGATAGACGCGAAGCGCAGGATTTTGTTCACGATAAAACGAGATGGCGAGGGCGCATCCTAGTTCTGCAAGTTTGCCCTCATCCCCCAGCCCCTTCTCCCTTTTTGGGAGAAGGGGAGCCGGATTGGAAGTCCCTCTCTCGCTTTCGGAGAGGGATTTAGGGTGAGGGTTCCAAAAGTGGGATGCACTCGATGGCGATCGCCCCGCCCAACTCAATCAAGATCCTGAAAAAATCGCCGTGAAAATACTGAGACAGGAATTCTGGATGATGCCCCAGACGCAGAGTAATGATTCAAGAACTCACGATTAAACGAGAATTCTTGACTGCTCGCTTGACTACTTAAAAAATGAAATGGGATACGAACTTCGTCTTGTTTTACGATGCAAGAAGCATTCAAGAAACGAATCAAAAAGCACCCCAAAAGTCTGGACTAGGGGATAAGGAAAGCGAGTAGACGGCGTAAATTAACACCCCAAGCAATCACTAAGAAACGCAGTCTAGAGTGGACGGTAGAGAAGTCCAGTGAGCGATCTTTCAGAAACCCTGATTAAAAGAATGGGTGGGAGATCCTAACAGAGAAAATGGCTAATGACCATGACCAGATCTGCTAGAACGAGGCACCCGATCTGATTCCACGCTTTCATTAATAGCCCACACCATGCCTAAAACATTCCGTGAAACCGCTGAAAATGTTTATTTTTCAGCATTGTTAATTGCCACCTGCATTTCTGCGACCACTGTTGTCAGCCACTTCGTCAATTACTCCAAATGTGGCACACACCGCAGCACATCTTTACGCTGGAGCGGTTACTGATAAGCAGCAGCCTCCAAAGTTAACGTTTTCTATCGACCTGAGTAAATTAGGCCCGTCGCGCTGAAAGGTAAGTTAATCCCCCTTTGCATGAGGAGCCGTTTCTATGTCTACGTCTGCTGAATCATCTGGGTTGAAAGTTTGTCCTGCCTGCGGGGTCAAGATTGCCCCCGGCGGCATCACGGGCGATCGCGTCCTATTTTCTGCTGGCCCACCGGGCACTCGCGCCACCCTTTGGACTCGCGTCTGTCAGTATGCCAAGCGCCCTGGCTGCATCAACAAGGATCAAGGGCAAAGCAGCGGGGGAACCGGGTAACAGCGGATTGGAATCGTGGAACTCGTTTCTCTGACTCCCTAACTTTATTCCCTAACTTCACCACTCCGCCGCCCAATCGCCCACTTCATCTGGCTCAGCACGCCCCGCAGCATCGCCACCTCCGGCTCTGAAAGCTGGGCCCGCAGGAACAGGCGGCGAAATTTTTCCATGCGGCTGGCGGCGGTGTGCGGGTAGAGGTAGCCAATGTCGAGCAGCAATGCTTCGAGCTGATTAAAGTAGGCTTCTAGGGTGTCGAGGGAGGCGATAGGAGCAGCGGAGGAGTGGGGGTTGCGCTTGCTTACCTCTGCTTTGTCGATTTTGTCGATGGCTTGATCGATAGCTTGATTGGTGACTTGATCGATGGCTTGATCGATAGCTTGATCGATTCCGTGGTCACGGCCTGCCTGCGGGCGGCGGGCGGCGGACTGTTGACCTGCGGCCAGTTCATAGCAGCAGACGGCGACCGCCTGGGCCAGGTTCATGGAGGCGTAGGCTTCGCTGGTGGGAATTTGCACGAAGCGCTGGGCCAGGTTGAGTTCGGCGTTGGTGAGGCCAGAGTCTTCGCGGCCGAAGATGAGGGCGGCGGCGGGCAAAGTGCCATCAGCCAGAGGCGATCGCAGCCAGGGCAGGCAGTCTTGGGGGGATTCTAGGCGAATGGGCAGCGTGGTGCGATCGCGCCCGGTCGTGGCCACCGCTCGCTGGCAGCCCGTCAGCGCTTCCGATAGCGTTGCGACCGGGTGGGCGGCTTCCAGCACGTCGGCCGCGTGGACGGCCAGCAGCCGCGCTTCGGCGCTGAGTGGGTCGCACTGGGGGTTGACCAACACCAACTGCCGCAGCCCAAAGTTTTTCATGACGCGGGCGATCGCCCCCACATTCAGCGGCCCGGCGGGTTCCACCAGCACAATGCGAATCTGCTCCAGCCCAGTATTCACAACGTTTTCCACGGCAACAGCAGTCGGCGCATCAGTCTAGCAGGCTCGGATTTTCATTCAAAATGCGGGCGCGGCGGCGACGAGCCACATCTTGCATGTCGATGATGTAATCGGTTTCATCCACGATTTCACCTGTAATGACTTCCAGCACGTCTTCCAGCGTAATCACGCCCGCCACGCCCCCATATTCATCGACCACCACGGCCAGATGTTCGCGGCTGGTTTGAAATGACCGCAGCAGGCGATCGGCCCGCAGGCTCGTCGGCACAAACCAGGCTTTGCGAACAAAGGAGGAAATGGGGCGATCGCCCTGTCCTTCAATCAGCGCCGTCAGCAGTTCATGCCGCAGCGCAATCCCCAGCACATCGTCAATCGTCTCCCCAATCACCAGCAGACGATTGTGCTGCGAGTCAATAATATCGGGCTTACAGGCTTCGAGCGTCTGCTCTCCTTCCAGATACGTAATCGCCACGCGGGGAGTCATCAGCTTGCCCGCCGTGGCATCGTTGAGCGCAAACACGCGGCGAATCATCTCGGCTTCGTCGTCTTCGATCACGCCTTCGTCGCGGCCAATGGTGGTCAAAAGCTGAATTTCAGCTTCATTGGTCGTGGGACGATGGTTGCCACTGACAAACGGAGCCGTCACCTTCTCCAGCAGCAGCACCACGGGCGTAAACACGCGCGTCAGCAAGGTGAGCGGAATGGCAACCAGCAGGGAAATGCTTTCGGCGTTGCGTTCGCCGATGGTTTTCGGCAAGATTTCCCCAAAAATGATGATCAGAAACGTTAAAACGCCAGAAAAAACGCCAATCATTGCGCTGTTCAGCACAGACGCAGCCAGTGAGCCGATGACGATGCTCCCCAAAATGTTGAACAGGTTGTTGAAAATCACCAGCGTGGCGATCGGCCGATTCATCTTCTCTCGAATCGCCAGCAGCGCCTTGGCAGAAGCCCGGTTAGAAGACTGCGCCAGTTGCCGCACTTTGAGGATCGGCATCGACAGCAGGGCTGCCTCGGTGCAAGAACAAAGCGCAGAACCACAAATGACAAACAGCGTGACAGTCAGCAGCGGCAACATGGCAAGGAGGTTGACCCAGATGGAAGGTGCCCAGGCTTGCGACCTAGCCTAGCGCATTCCTTCCATTGTCTTCGATTGTCTTCGATGGGCGGCTGTCTCCGCTTAGCAGCAAGCCTGGGATGCGTATTTATAGAGGCAGCGAGGGATTCATGCGCTGCTTGGGGCGGCTCTTTGAAGCGGCTCCCTCAAAAAATATTTGGCAAAAGGTTCAAACTTTCTCAGGCTGTGTATTCTGGAAACTGTCACATCCAGCATGTAGACACTCTCCGGACACATTTGCCTCTGTCTCAAGCCTCTCAACACTCCCCTGGAGATGGTCATGGTCGAGTTTCATATCCAGCCCGACGGCGAAATCCCCGCCTCTACCCAGCTTTATAACCAGATCCGCTTTGCGATCGCCTCCCGCCAGTTTCCCCCCGGACAGCGGCTCCCCAGCACCCGCGCCTTGGCCATGCAGACCGGGCTACACCGCAACACCATCAGCAAGGTCTACCGGATGCTGGAGGACGACGGCATTGTAGATGCCAAGGCGGGTGCGGGCATTTTTGTGAAATCGCAAGGCGACGAAGGCCACACCAAAGGCAACCAGTCGCCCGTGCTAGCCAAACATCCCCAGGCCTACAAGCTGGTGCAAAAAAGCCTGGATGAACTGCTCAACCAGGGCTGTTCCCTCAGTCAGGCGCGGGAGCTATTTCTGGCTGAAATCGACTGGCGGCTGCGGTGCAGTGCGCGGGTGCTGGTCACGGCTCCGGGCTACGACATCGGCGCGGGGGAACTCATGGTGCGCGAACTCCAGCAGGCGCTGCAAATTCCCGTCCAGCTTGTGCCAATGGAGGAACTGGCGAGCGTGCTGGATCAGGCGCGGGGCGGCACAGTGGTCACCAGTCGCTATTTCATTGGCGAAGCAGAGGCGATCGCCTCTCCCAAATCCGTCCGCGTCATCCCGGTCGATATCTACGACTACGGCAAAGAGCTAAAGCTGATGAAAGGACTCCCAAAAGACACCTGCATCGGCTTCGTCAGCCTCAGTTCCGGCATTCTGCGAGCGGCCGAGGTCATCATTCACAGCCTGCGGGGCGAAGAACTGCTGATCATGACCGCCAAGGCAGACGATGCCTACAAGCTGGGCGCGATGGTTCGCAGCGCCCAGGTCATCATCTGCGACCAGGCCAGCCTGCCCAGCGTCAAAGCCGCCATCCAGCTTTCCCGCGACCACATCATTCGTCCGCCCAAGATCGAATGCTGCGAAAACTACATCGGTGAAAAATCCATCAGCTTGCTTAAGCGAGAATTAGGACTGGAATAGCTCGAACACCCCGTCTCTCAATACTTAATCTGAATCACTCATCCCTCGTTTCACTTAAGCGAGGGATTTCTTTTTGTAAAAATTCGCACAACCTGCGTAATTCCCCGCACCCACTCCGATAACTCCTCAGAGGTTAAACAGGGGGCTTCACCCCACAGCCACACCTCCCATACCAAAGACGCTCGGATATTGCGTCCTCAAAAGGAGAATTTCAATATGGCCACTATCATCGGCTCTCAATTCAATGACAACGACACCGTTAACGGGATTCCTCTGATTTTCAGACGGCGTTTAGTCGGCACCTTACTTAACGATTCCATCTTTGGATTAGCAGGCAACGATATCTTAGAAGGACTTGCAGGTAACGATCTGCTCGACGGCGGCACAGGCAGCGACACCATGCGTGGCGGTGTTGGAAATGATACCTACATCGTCGATTCACCCGGCGACGTTGTGATTGAACTAGCCGGACAAGGCATTGATGAAGTCCGCTCCTCTATTAGCTACACCCTCCCCCTAAACGTCGAAAACTTGACGCTGCTGGGCACTGCCAACATCAACGGCACAGGCAACGCCCTGAACAACGTCATCAACGGCAACAGCGGCAACAACTTCCTGTTCGGTCTAGCAGGCAACGACACCATCAACGGCGGCGATGGGAATGACTACCTCGATGGCGGGACAGGTAACGACACGATGAATGGTGGTTTTGGAGATGACACCTACATCGTAGACTCGGCAGGCGACGTGGCGGGTGAAGTGGCGGGCGGTATCGACCTAGTGATTGCCTCCGTCAGCCATACGCTCTCCCTCAACCTGGAAAACCTGAACCTGAGTGGTGTTGCCAATATCAACGGCACAGGCAACGCCAAAGATAACGTCATCAACGGCAACGCAGGAAACAACTTCCTGTTTGGCCTAGCAGGCAACGACACCATCAACGGCGGTGCGGGCAACGACTATCTCGATGGCGGCGTGGGCATCGACACCCTGAGCGGCGGTGCTGGTAACGACACTTACATTGTCGATTCTGCCTCGGACGTGGTGGTTGAACTCGCCGGACAGGGCATTGATGAAGTTCGCGCTTCCGTCAGCCATACCCTATCTGCCAGCGTCGAGAACCTGACGCTGCTGGGCACTGCCAACATCAACGGCACAGGCAACACGCTGAATAACGTCATCAACGGCAACGCAGGCAACAACTTCCTGTTTGGCCTGGCAGGCAACGACACGCTCAACGGCGGCGCTGGCAACGACTATCTCGATGGTGGCGTGGGCATCGACACCCTGCGCGGCGGCGCTGGCAACGACACCTACATCGTCGATTCTGCCTCGGACGTGGTGGTTGAACTGGCCGGACAAGGGATTGATGAAGTCCGCTCCTTCGTCAGCCATACGCTGTCTGCCAACGTTGAAAACCTGACGCTGCTGGGCGCTGCCAATATCAACGGCACAGGCAATGATTTGAACAACGTGATCAACGGCAACGCAGGCAACAACTTCCTGTTTGGTCTGGCAGGTAACGACACGCTCAACGGTGGGGATGGTAACGACTTGCTGAGTGGTGGTCTGGGGAATGACACCATGAACGGCGGCTTTGGCGACGACACCTATATCGTGGATTCGGCAGGCGACGTGGCGGCTGAGGTGGCAGGCGGCATCGACCTGGTGATTGCCTCCGTCAGCCACACGCTCTCTGCCAACCTTGAGAACCTGAACCTGAGCGGTGTTGCCAATATCAACGGCACAGGCAATTTCCGAGACAACGTGATCGACGGCAACAGCGGCAATAATATGCTGAGCGGTCTGGGCGGCAACGATACGCTGGTAGGCGGGTCTGGGTCGGATACGCTGCTGGGCGGCGACGGCAACGACCGGCTGCGCGGCGGCACGACGGCTAACAATGCAGGTGAGCGGGACATCATGACCGGTGGAATAGGTGCAGACACGTTTGAACTGGGCAATAGCGCGGGTTCCTATTATCTGAACACGGTGGGCAACTCCTACGCCAGCATCACCGACTTCAGCGCCTTCCAGTTGGACAAGTTCCAGGTCAAGGGTGTGCTGAGCCAGTATCGCCTGGACAAGACCCGCAGCCTGGAAGGAGGGGCGGCCCTAGACACGCTGATCTATCGCGGCAACGACCTGATTGCGGTGGTACGCGATACGACCAATGTGCTGCTAGGACGCGATTTCGTGGTGGTGTGAGCGTTTGATGTAACGACCTAAGCTGCGATGGCGGGGGTCACAGCAGTTTAGGCAGGTTAGGCAATAGAACACCGTAGCGAGCTTGGGGTTAGGGAGAACCGTGCCACAGGCTCGCTTTATTCCTTGTGATGACCGCTTGTGATGACCGCTATAGCTATTTACAGCAGCTATTTACAGCGTTTTACGGCGTGGTTTTAGGCGTGGTTTTAGGCGTGGTTTTAGGCGTTTCCCAAGCCCAATTGACAGCACAGGGCCACGTATCCGACCTTTAGGCATACTGGGAAGGGAAATTCTGAATTCAAATGCCTGACCATGATTCAACCCAACCTGCC
This sequence comes from Thermoleptolyngbya oregonensis NK1-22, assembly GCF_032705245.1. Taxonomy (GTDB): domain Bacteria; phylum Cyanobacteriota; class Cyanobacteriia; order Elainellales; family Elainellaceae; genus Thermoleptolyngbya; species Thermoleptolyngbya sichuanensis. The sequence goes on along the minus strand of NZ_CP053540.1, from coordinate 1,693,587 downwards.
GCAGCCGCCTACATTCGAGCGCGTTGAGGACGAACGCCTACACCGCAAGCAGCGCCTTGCTGCTGCCTTTCGTCTGTTTGCCCGCTACGGCTTTGATGAAGGCGTGGCGGGGCACATCACCGCCCGCGACCCGGAGTATCCCGATCACTTCTGGGTGAATCCATTTGGCATGTATTTCGGGCATATTCGCGTATCGGATCTGCTGCTGGTGAATCACAAGGGCGAGGTGGTGGAGGGAAGCCGCCCCGTCAATGCGGCCGCCTTTGCGATTCACTCGCAGGTTCATCAGGCGCGTCCTGATGTGGTGGCTGCTGCCCATGCCCATTCGCTCTATGGCAAGGCCTGGGCCTCCCTCGGTCGCCTGCTCGACCCACTGACGCAGGATGCCTGCTCGTTTTATGACGACCATGCGCTGTTTGACGACTATACGGGCGTGGTGCTGGACTTGTCAGAAGGGCAGCGGATTGGGCGCGTGTTGGGCGATCGCAAAGCGGTGATTCTCCGCAACCACGGGCTGCTGACCGTTGGGCACTCGGTCGATGAGGCGGCCTGGTGGTTCATCACGATGGATCGCACCTGTCAGGCGCAACTGATGGCCGAAGCTGTCGGCAAACCTGTCGCTATTCCCCACGAAGTCGCCAGCCTTACCTACAGTCAGGTCGGGACGCATTTCATGGGCTGGTTTTGTTTCCAGTCGCTCTACGACAAAATCGTGCGGGAAGAGCCAGATTTGCTGGAGTAAGTCGGGTTTTAAACGACCTCAATTCCTGACGCATCAGCCGTTTCCGCTAGAATTGCCGCTACTGATGCGGGAGTCAGGCTGGGGTTGGCGCTGAGCATGAGTGCCGCTACGCCCGCGACATAGGGCGCCGCCATTGACGTGCCGGATTTGTAGACATACCCGCCTCCCAGCCCAGTGGAGTAGATATTTGCACCGGGAGCGACCAAAAACGGATAAGGGCGATCGCCCGCTGGGTTCGAGAAGGTGGCCATGCAGCGATCGCCCGCCAGCGCCCCCACGGCGATCGCCAGTCCCTCTCTGGCATACAGCGCGGGTTCGATCGGCAGCACTGCGCCCAGGGTTTCGCGCTCATTGCCCGCCGCCGCAATCACGACCACGCCCTGCTGAGCAGCAAACCGCAGCGCCGCAACTGTTTTGCTCATGGCAGGATCACCAACGTAATTGCCCAGGCTGAGGTTGATCACTCGTGCGCCGTGGTTGACGGCATAGGTGATGCTGGCAGCGATGGAGTCGTCAAACTGGGGACTGCCCGTGTCGGTGTGGCTGGCGATCGCCCGCAGTGCCATAATTTTTGCAGCCGGGGCAACACCAGAAATACTACCCACATCTCCCTTGGCGGCGATAATTCCGGCGACGTGGGTGCCGTGTTCGCTATGGTCTAATCCAAGGGGTTCGCCGCCATAGCGGGCAAACTGGCTGTTGCCCTCCACAAAGCTCCAGCCAGAGACATCATCAACTAGCCCGTTGCCGTCGTCGTCGATGCCGTTGTCGGCAATTTCGCCCGGATTTACCCAGCGATTGTCTGCCAGTGCCGGGTGAGACAAATCCACCCCGTCGTCAATCACGGCAACTGTGATGCCCTGTCCCAGAATGTTTTGGTTTCCTGCGGTGGGCCGGTGGCTGGGGGCGAACCAGGGGCGATCGCCCTCCCGCTTCACCGCCCCTGGCAACGCCCCCAAGACCCGTGCGATCGCCGCCGCTGCGTTCACCCGGCCATAGCCATAGTAGAAGTTGAATCCGTCCGCAGACGGCGTGCGGCTAGTCACTGTGCTGATCAGCGTGTAGCCACCCACTGCCCCACCAGACGCGCTGCTCACTCGCACCCGATAGCGATCGCCCGCCTTCAGGGTAAACACCATACGAGCATTGGTGTTGCGCGTACTCAGGTCGTCGCCAAACAGAAGAGGCTGACCCGTGCGATCGCTGATTAGCTCCAGGTAAGAATCAAACGCCTGGGATCGCAGCCGAATCTCCACGCGCCGCTCAGTCTTGCCGCCTGCAATCACAAAGTCCTTGGCAAAGCGACCGCCCCGCAGCGGATTTCGCCAATCTTGCGGGGTGAGGTGGCCCCGTACCGTGTCGTTGAGCTTTAGGGGCGGCGCGGGGGGCTGGTTCAGTTGCGATCGCCTCGGCAGGCGCACATCAGGGCTGATGACCCCAGGACTCCCCCCGCCGGGGTTGACCATACCCGACGATGCTCGGAGTTTGATTGGACGATCCCGGATGGAACGGCCCTGAGACAATGGCTGAGACGAGGGCGATCGCCCCAAAGAACTTCCTGCCAGGAAAGCTGACCCTCCAGCAGGAAGGTCAACCGTGGACGGGCACTTGCCCAATGGCGAAGAGGTCGGGGAAAAGCCGTCCATAGGGGCGATCGCAGATGCAAGCCTGAGGATATGCCTTGTAAGATAGCCCAATCCTGTGGAATTTACCGAGAGGCGCTCGATCAACCTCCATCCCCCTTACCCGTCCGGGGGAGATTTGCAAAAATGCCCCCCAGTTGCTCAACCCTGGTTGATAATAGTTTCGATAAACCACAGTTCTTTTCACCCTGCAACCGCCGTGACAGCGACAGAACCCGGAAGCTACAAAGATACGGTCAGCCTACCCAAAACCCAATTCGACATGCGGGCCAACGCCACCAAGCGTGAGCCAGAAATTCAGAAATTTTGGGCCGACAACCGAATTTACGAAAAGCTGTCGCAATCCAACCCCGGCGAACCCTTTGTGCTGCATGATGGCCCGCCCTACTCCAACGGGGCGCTGCACATCGGGCACGCCATGAACAAAATTTTGAAGGACACCATCAACAAGTTCCAACTCCTGAACGGGCGAAAAGTTCGCTATATCCCCGGTTGGGACTGTCACGGGCTGCCTATCGAGGTCAAAGTCCTGCAAGCAATGAAGCCCGAAGAGCGGCGCAACTTGACCCCGATTGAACTGCGTCGCCGCGCCAAAGCCTGGGCCCTAGAACAGCAGCAGCAGCAGTGCGCCAGCTTTATGCGCTACGGCGTATGGGGTGACTGGGAGCATCCCTATCTGACTCTCACCCCCGACTACGAAGCCGCGCAGATCGGCGTGTTTGGGCAGATGGTGCTGAAAGGCTATATCTATCGCGGCTTCAAGCCTGTCCACTGGAGTCCTAGTTCCCGCACTGCGCTGGCCGAAGCCGAGTTGGAATATCCCGAAGGCCACGTTTCTCGCAGCATCTATGCCGCCTTTCCGGTGATCAGCTTGGGCGATGGGGCAACGGCCCTGAAACCTTATTTGGGCGACCTGGGTGTTGCGGTGTGGACGACCACGCCCTGGACGATTCCCGCGAATCTGGCCGTAGCCGTTAACCCCGAACTGACCTACGCCGTCGTCAAAGACGAGGGCGGCAAGCTCAAGGGTGAACTGGGAACCCCCTTTGCACACCTCATCGTGGCCAAGGATCTGGTGGAGCGACTGACGCAAGTGCTGGGCACATCTCTGAGCGTGCAGGCAGAAATTTCGGGCAAGGCGCTGGAGTTTTCCACCTATCGCCATCCGCTGTTTGATCGGGAGAGTCCGATTGTTATTGGCGGCGATTACGTCACTACAGAATCCGGCACGGGGCTGGTGCATACGGCTCCGGGGCACGGTCAGGATGACTTTATCGTGGGACAGCGCTATGGGCTGCCCGTGCTGTCGCCTGTAGACGACGAGGGCAACTTTACGGCGGAGGCGGGGCCCTTTGCTGGGTTGAACGTGCTGGGCGATGCCAACGCCGCCGTAATCAAGGCGCTGCGGGAGGCTGGGGCCCTGCTGAAGGAAGAGGATTACGGCCACCGCTATCCCTACGATTGGCGCACCAAGAAGCCGACGATCTTCCGAGCGACGGAGCAGTGGTTTGCGTCGGTCGAAGGCTTCCGCGAAGAGGCGCTGCGGGCTATCAAAGAAGTGGAGTGGATTCCTGCACAGGGCGAAAACCGGATCACGGCGATGGTGAGCGATCGCTCGGATTGGTGCATCTCGCGCCAGCGCAGTTGGGGCGTGCCAATCCCCGTTTTCTATGACGAGGAAACCAACGAGCCGCTGCTGAATGCCGACACCATCAGCCATGTGCAGAAAATCTTTGCTGAACGCGGTTCCGATGCCTGGTGGGAGATGTCGGTCGAAGAGTTGCTGCCTGAACCCTATCGCAGCAACGGGCGCAGCTACCGCAAGGGCTTCGACACGATGGACGTGTGGTTTGACTCTGGCTCGTCTTGGGCAGCAGTGGCCCAGCAGCGAGAGGGCTTGCACTATCCCGTGGAAATGTACCTGGAAGGCTCAGACCAGCACCGGGGCTGGTTTCAGTCCAGCCTTTTGACCAGCGTTGCTGTGAATGGTCATGCGCCCTACAAGACCGTCCTAACCCACGGCTTTGCGCTAGACGAACAGGGACGCAAGATGAGCAAATCTCTGGGAAACGTGGTCGATCCGGCCATCGTCATTGAAGGCGGCAAAAACCAGAAGGAGGAGCCAGCCTATGGCGCGGATGTGCTGCGGCTGTGGGTGTCGTCGGTAGACTATACCTCGGATGTGCCGCTGGGCAAAAATATCCTGAAGCAGATGGCAGACGTGTATCGCAAGATCCGCAACACGGCCCGCTTCCTGTTGGGCAACCTGCATGACTTTGACCCAGCGACTCATGCCGTGCCCTATGACGAGCTTCCCGAACTCGATCGCTATATGCTGCACCGAATGACGGAAGTGTTTGCCGACATCACGGATGCCTTCAAGACCTACGAGTTTTTCCGCTTTTTCCAGACGGTGCAGAACTTCTGCGTGGTGGACTTGTCGAATTTTTACCTCGACATTGCCAAGGATCGGCTCTACATCAGCGCTGTCGATGCGCCCCGCCGCCGCAGTTGCCAGACCGTGCTGGCCGTAGCAATCGAAAATCTGGCACGGGCGATCGCCCCCGTCCTCTCTCACCTAGCGGAGGACATCTGGCAATTTCTGCCCTATAAGACCCCCTACCTGTCCGTCTTTGAGTCCGGCTGGGTAAAGCTGGAAGCGTCTTGGGAAAATCCCGAACTGGCGGCGAAGTGGGAAAAATTGCGCGATTTGAGAACCGAAGTGAACAAGGTGCTGGAGCAAGCCCGAAACGACAAGGCAATCGGCTCGTCGCTAGAGGCCAAGGTGCTGATCTACGCAGCGGATGCTGATTTTCGGCAACAGCTTGAGGCGCTCAACCCCACCAGCAGCCTCAGCGGCAACGGCGTAGACGAGTTGCGCTATCTTTTCCTGGCTTCTCAGGTGGACTTGCTCGATTCCCCTGGCATCTTGGCCGATTTGAAATATAGCGCCGAGGCAGGCAGCCTCAGCATTGGCGTAGTCGATGCCGAAGGCAAAAAGTGCGATCGCTGCTGGAATTATTCCACCCACGTTGGCGAGTCTGCTGAGCATCCGCTGCTCTGCGAACGCTGCATCCCCGCCCTAGAGGGAGAGTTTTAGGCGGCGCAGGATAGGCGATCGCCCCAGTTTCGCTGTGGGTTCCGAGCAAATTGCAGAAATTTTCCAGCGGGCGATCGCCCTAATCCACCAGTCGGATATGCTATCTTAATAAAGGCTAAAATCTAGAACGCTATCAGTCCGGTAAAACCAAGCAGATAGAACCAAGCAGGCAGAATCAAATTTGCTAGTTAAAACTGACTCAAGGCGTTCAATTGCAGCTTTTCTGGCTCAGTAGCTCAGTGGTTAGAGCAGGGGACTCATAAGCCCAAGGTCGCAGGTTCAAATCCCGCCTGAGCCATATTTTTAGCGAAAAGCAAGTTCCTAGAATGCAGTTACAGCAAGCATTCTAGGGACTTGCTTTTTTCTAGATAATCCCTAATCATCCCTAAATGTCTCTAATCATCCCTGTTATTTAGTCCAAAAATTAGTCCACCGGGGGCATCGGGCGATAGGGATTTGACATAATCGCGTCATAGGCCCGCTTGTGTATATCTTGTGTAATCCAAGCGTGATAAATCTCGCTGTGAACCTTTACCGAATGCCCCATCTGGGCCGCAGCCAGGGAGAGATCTAAACCAAAGGCGATCGCCCTCACGGCCCATGCATGTCGCAGGTCATAGGCAGTGAAGGGGATTTTGTAGCGCTGAAACGCCTTGCTAACCCGGTTTCCCAGGTCGGTGTTGGTTCGCCCGCTGACGGCTGGCAAGTCGCCAATCAAGTCCCAACCGATTGCCCATTCAGGGTAAAGCGGGTAGACGATGCGGGCCCCGGTCTTGCCCTCTTCCCCCACGCGGATCAGGGGGAAGTCCTCAAAATCGAGCGCAAAGACCTCATGCGGTCGCAGCCCGTAGACCGCCAGCAGCCCGTAGACACGCTGCCAGGTCGGGTTAGGGATATGCCGTCGCCAAAAGGCGATCGCCCCATCATTGGGCAGATTGCGCGGCGTGACCTTGCTGGGCGAATAGCCACCGCGTAACGGTCGAAAATCGACCGTTAGCCCTGCGAACTGTGCCAGCCGTTGGCACACATCTGCAAAGCGTTTTCGGGTTCGCGTATCGGGCGCTGTAGCGACGATCGCTCGATAAAGCACCTGCTCCGTCAGCGGCTCATCCGCTGGCAAACGGTCAAACACCTTCCGGTAGTCATGCCGCCACGTCGTCTCAGTTTTGGGCGATCGCTGTCTGCGGGTGAAGTAATCCACTTCAAACCGCTGTACCCAATCCCCCACAGACAGCGGCTTTACCTGGGATTGATAGAACTCCCAGGTGAACTCCCCAGCATCGAGAGCTGCGCCAACCTTCTTCGCCTCAAGCTCTGCCAGCTTCAAGCCCGCTGGATTGGCGTGATAGCCCAGCGCCAGACGTTGCTGATAAGGCTGCGTTTTTTCGCTGCCAGGTCTGGGAGGGAACGTGCCGCGCAGCAGCAGCCGCCCCCCGCGCTGCTCGATTGCCACGCCAACCCGGCCCGCTTTCAGCCGTCCGTTTGCCTGAGCTAATCGAGTTTCAAAACCGCTCATCGGAGTTCCTGTGGAGTTTCGATCGCTTTCTCGCAGCGCTTGAGATGCCACCGATAGGTAGGACGCGCCGCCTGGGGGCGGGCGATGTTGCGCCAGTGCTGCCCCTGCTTTAGCAGCCCTTCATTCCGCAGCTTCCAGACGTGCTTAGTGCTGATGCCCAGCGCTGCACACAGAACTGAAGTCGTTACCCAATCAGATTTACTCATTGTCTTTGTCGAATAGGTTTATTTGTTTTTGCTGTGAGCGTTTTAGCTCACTCAAATTGCCCAGCATCGCCCTGAGAAGCTGAGGCGATAGATGCGCCCTCACCCGCCGCCAGCGCTGCTCTACGGGCAAATTTTCAAAGTCGGACGCGAAAATAGGCGCGGGGTGAGTTCGTCGCAGAACCAACCGCCCCCAGTGGATCATTCGGGGGGTTGGGTCTGTGCCTGTGTCTCTTAGTTCTCGCCGCAGGCACTCGATCTCACAAAGCAGGTCGCTCAGGTCGAGGTTTGGTATTGGTTTTTCCATGAAATTCACCACTGAAATCGTCAGAACCCTTGTCAGGCAAGGCATTACACCCTGTTCCCAGATCCCAGCCCTGCCAGAATGGGGTAAAGCCCTTGTCTGGCAGGGTTTTACGGTCTGTTTGAGCTAATAAGCTTGTGTGCGTTCCTGGCGGTGATGCGCCACCAGCGCGATCACCGCCAGGAATGTCACCTGTTTTGGGGGGGTTTGGGGGGGTTTTCCACAGGTGATCCGGATGCCATAAGTCGCGATGGCGATAGAGCGTTTCTCCGCTAAATCCGTAATCGAGCGTCAGCCGCTCGAAACGGGCCGCGGTTGTCGCTGGCAGTTCCCCCCGATTCAGCAAATCGGCAATGGCAAAACACAGCCGCTCCCTTGCACGCTCCATCTGCCAAGCATTCCAGCTAAGCACCTGGTCATCAATGACCAGGTCATTCTCAGAATCCTTGCCCTGCTTATGTTCTGGGTATCGGTAGGGGAAGTAGCGCGAGTTTTCCACGCAGCGGGCCCACTCCGCTGCTCGTTCCCATATCTCATGCTGATGCCTGCACCAATCCCGATAGCCGGGGGCTTGCATGGCTACGGCCACGATTTCAGCGATCAGCCGTTCCCCCGTGAGCGGTTTTCCGCCCCGCAAAATGTGACCAAAGCAGTAGGAACGCAGCGTGATTCGACCTAGCAGATAGTTGGTCTGCCCGTAGCCTGTCCATCCCGGCTCGATGCAGGCGTTCAGATCATTCAAGAACTTCTCTGCTTTGAAGCTGAGGCGGTGAATCCGCCTTGTTGCCAGCCGCGCCGTCCGATCGACCTCTGCCAGGTCGATCGAATTGCGGCGCTGGCAAAACTCCCACGCCTTGCAAAACTGCTCTGGCGTGGTGTGGGTCAGTTGCCAGTCTGGGCCCAAAAGGTATGACCCCGGCCCTAGTGGTAGACGGTGGCCATTGAACAAGCTGGGCCCGTCTGCGTCGTAGTTCCGAACGTTGGGAAACACTTCTAACAAACCCGCTTGCACCAAGAAACCCCGGAGCATCAGCAGATGTTCCAGCGCCGCCGCTAGCTGCCAGGTGACCGCATCCGCCGCTAGGGGCAAATACAGATGCAGCCCAGCGCTGTAGCTGCTGGTAACGGCGACGTAATCGGTGATTCCCAGCGGCTCGATCGCCGCCATGATTTTGCCGATGGCAAACCGATCGCGCAGCGGGTGATACGGTGAGCCGCGATCGATGTCAATCACTGCGTAGCGGGTCTTGAATCCAAACCTCACGCCATACAACAGATCACCCCGCAGAATCATTCGATCACTCAACGGGTGACGGCTCTCCGTTTTCCATTGCACTGGCTCACCTGGGGCCGGGTGCTTGGCAAACAGGTAATCGAACCTGTGGGGAAACAGGCTCAAAAATCTATCGGCAATTTCGGGAACGTAGGCAGAGATAACCATGATGCAGCCCTAACAAGAAAGGGCAGAACCCGCGTAGGTTCTGCCCTGCGATCGCAACTTTAAAGGTCAACTTCCTCTAGTTCCGTGAGGCTTGGCCGCTCTCCTATCACCACCGTCCTACAGTGCATCGCGGCGGTGAGATAGGCCCAGACAGCCACCGCCGTCCAGTCTCTAAGGGCAATGAATTCACCAGAAACAAGCCAAATCTGTAGCTCTAGAGGCTGTGCATTGGGCAGGTAGCAGCAAGCTTCTACCTGATCCAAATTAAGCAGCCGCTCACCTGGTAGCCCCTGATCCATAAACCTTACAAAGTTAGGCATTGAAGCCCTCCCATGCTTTCCAAAAGTCAGCAGCCTCTTCCCCTACAAGGGTGATGTGCCGCCCGCTGTCTGTATAGACTTGAACCAGTAGCGCTGTGTTGATTGCGTCTGGGTCGCAGGGGATCATCAGCGCCGATCGCACGTTTTCGAGCAAGATTTTTGTTAGTTTGGTCATAAGCCTTGAACCAATCTGAATGACTATCGCCGCCCCAGGTGTTATGCACCTGGGGCTTTTGTTTTGCCAGGAAAGACAGGGGGGGTAAGGGAAACCCCCCTGATTCGGTTCTGCACATGAGGCCGACTGGCGAGGCGCGTTCTTCACCCCGCCAAATCGTGAGTTGGTAGCGAGTTGAGCGCCCTAGTTGATCGCAGTTGACCCAGCCTTGCCCCTGCGATCGCCCTACGGCTGCTCAAGCCGCAAGCTTTAGGTCATACCCTCACCTCCCCTGAAAATTCACGGTTTTTGTGAATGAGACAATTGGGGGATGCAACGCGGTAACGAGTGGCATCTGTCCCCGCGCTGCATTGTCCAACCGTAAAACACTTCACGGTTGCTCTCTGAGCATATCGTAAATCGTTTTACGGGTAAATAGATTTACGATAAGATGTCTAATGAAAACGTCATCACTTCACCGCTTGTGGAACTCAGAGAACGTGCAGGTCTAACTCAAGAGTCCCTGGCTCAGTTGCTAGGGGTGACTGATCACACTGTTCGGAATTGGGAAAAAGGCAGAGCCGAAGCAAAGCTCACCCTGAAACAGTTCAAAGCTTTGTGTGCAGCCCTGAAAGTTTCGGCTGATGAGCTACCTGATTCCTTTTCCCCTAATGATGGCGCTGCAAATTAAAGGAGGTGGGCAAAACTCAAATCCCGTTCGATTGGTGTGCGTCATTTTTCGCATACAAAACGCTGCTGGGTGACTTTGGCGAGTGCCCCAGCAGCGCTACCCCGAAAACCATCACATTAACGAGGTAACTCCATTATGGAGGACAAGTTTAACCCTTTCGGGCTGCTGATTTTGGTGGCCGCAATTGCGGCTGCTTTCACGCCCATTCAAGAAGCCCTAGATGAGCAGGGCATGGCGCTCTACTGGCCCAGCTTCGGCGCTCATCCCGACGATGGCAGCGACGAATACTGGGCATCGGTCAGCGCGTCGCCCGCCGCGCAGCTGCCAGCCGCCGCCGCCCATCCGCCCGTGTCGGGTCTTGGCAAATTGCCGCCGCCGCCCACCGCCCAGGGCGGGCCTGCCCATGCCGCGCCGCCGCCCACCGCGCCGCAGCCAGAAACCTGGCACATCAGCCGCGCCAATCTCGATCGCCTGCTACAGGCATCTGGCGGCATTGGCGGCGACGGCTGCCTAAAAAACCCTGTGCCCGTCGAGGGCATGGTGGGCTATTCCCGCGTGGAAGCCGTTCCCAATTGGCAGCCGGGGGCGCTTCTAGTGTTCTCGATCGATGCGCCGACGGGCGCGATCGAGTGTGTTGAATTTGCGTTTGATAAGGAGAGTCCCCAATGGTAGCAAAACCGCAAATCAAGAGCTTTCCGTTTTTGCCCTTGCTCTTGTTAATCCTTGTTGGTACTCTGGTTCTGAGTCAGCCGCCCACCCCTGAAGCCGCGCCCCCATACACAACGGCTCCCATGCCGATGTTGGATGATCCGGAGGCGGAAACCAGCGAGTGGGAGGAATTTGTAAATGCGATGAGCGATGCGGTTGCCCGCCAAAAATGCCGATCGCTGGCTGATTACTATTCCCAGACAGGGGGAACCAGAGTAATCGTCACGTCAGTTACGCCTTTGAAAAACGGTTTGTACCGCTGTAAATTTCTCGGAGAGGTTCAAGGTTATGACGATGATCCCTAACCCATTGCTGATGCCCGCTTGTCCGCCTAAGCGTGGTGAGGCCGCGCTATTCATTGCGATTGATGAATTGCAAGAGATTTCGATAGGTGATGCGGTTGAAAAGTGCCTTTCGCTTGGATATCAGCCTGAGTTCAGATACCTCGAAAATGCCAATGGTTTTTTCATGTTTCTGCTTTTGAAGTATGCAAAATTTGAAGGTGCTCCCCCTGAGAACCTGTGGCTAGAGGATTGGTCAAAATTGGTTGCAGCGTTTCCAGGCAATGACATGGCAATCCGCTGCCCTCGCAGCGCCCAGCCAGGGGCAAGGGCTTTGGTGTCGTGTGGAGCGAAATGAGAGATCTTTAATTGCCTAGTTATTGATTTTCTGATAAACCCTCATGCAGTTCACCTGACCGCCCCGCTCATTCTGCAATTCAAACTCAAGCGTTTGCAATCCTTCAATGGCAGGCATCCATTCTCCTGTCACTTCCTGATACTTTTTGGCAAATGCAACCCCAAAACCGGCCACAACCTCATGATTCTCAGAGCAGCGGGCATCAAGCCGGGTGAGCAGCGTTTTGTATTCATCAACTGGATAGCGATCGCCGTCCTTTTTTGCCAAGTATGCAGCAACTTGATCAATCGTCGTTTTTGTTGGCTCACTTGCAGTTTTGACATACAACGCGCTGGCAAGACAAAACCGCAAGCCCGTCAACAGAACCAATATCACAAACAGAACGTTAACAACTTTCTGGGTTCGATAAGTCAAACGCTCAAGCATGGGAATACTCTCTTGAATAGATGTCCTGAAACCCGCGCCGATACTGGCGCGGGTTTTATTTAAGATTCCCGGTTTAGAATTGAGTCCAACTGGGTACAAATGATCCCGGTTTTTGTCAAGTTTTAATCACTTTTCCTATGACAGCCTTTTCCCCCTCAGATTTACCCAGCACGGTAAACACCCTCGAAAAACTTCTAGTCTGGGCGGCAACCGTCGCCCAGCATCTCTACCCCACCGATCAAATCCTGGAAGCTCCTGGCGTTGATGAATACGTCGCGGTTTCAGCGCCGTGGTATTTAACCGCGACAGGTTCCCCGCAGTGGCGTTGCATCTCGCGGCAAAGCATTCTGCTTTCTCCAAACTGGCAGCGCGGTGAAGCAGGAATTTGGGAATTTGCCCAGCCCTTCGGCTCGCTCACAATTCCACCGGAGTTTAAGGATTAATGCCTGTAGGGGTAATCCAGGAACTCGATCAGCTTGGCGGCTCAGGCTTTAGCACTGCGGCTGGCAGCTTCCGAGCGGGCGGCGGCAGCTTCCGAGCGGGCGGTGGCTATGTCAGCCCAGGTGGAAGCTTAACCCCCTCTGCGGTAAGACCCGTATCGCCCAGCAGCGGCGTGAGGGTCTACGTCAATACCAATCCCGCAGATGGTCGATTCCTCAGAAATCTGCAAAATTACCCAATTGAACAGCGGTGGCAAATGCTCCGCTCGTTTCAAAATCGCTTCAGACCTGCAACCCCGCAGGTTCCATCCCGCCCCGCCCAATTCCGTCTACCACAGCCGTATCGACCTCCCCCCGGTTCTCGCCCTCCGGCTCAGCCCCGAACCTATCGATACGCTCCAGAGCAAACAGTCAAGGTTAACCGCCCAGAGGTTCGCGGGCAGCCCAGGCAAAATCTGCGATCTTTTAATAACGAGATCCAGAGAATCAGGGAAACGATTCGAGATCCCTATCAGCAGGCACTAGCGGAAACCCGCGCTCGCGCTGGCAACTCGCTACAGCCGCGCCCCACATCTGGGCCGGTTCCCCAGTCTGGCTCGATTCCTCGCCCCGCCCCGGCCCTTCGCCCTGGTGTGGGAAATTTGCCGCGATCGCCCTTTACCCCTAGCGGCTTTTCTCGCGGGTTCCGCCCTTCGCTGCGATTTCCCCGCCCCGCCCCCTATCGCTTTCCCCGGCTAGGCCAGCCCGGTTTTGGCTTTCCTGGCACAAACCGCGCCACCCCCGCCCCAAACCCTCGCCCAAACCCCGCCGCGCCGCCCGCCCCCTCCATCCCCTACATTCCAGACAGCGGCGAAATAGAGCCGATCACCGGCTTCCCTCGCGGGGTTCAGATTTGGAATATTCGCTATCAGGTTCGCTATAAACAGCGATTCGGCGATCAACAAACCGTTACCATCCAGGGTGAGTCGGGCGACTACTGGGGAAACCCGCCGTTTATATTCCTGGATCTCGTGACCGATGGCTTTGGATCTGCAAGATGGAACATTAAAATCAGTTCAAAGTTTGGTGTTGGGCGGGTCACTATTAACGGTAGAGAGGTTCCAAACGCTCCGCCCAGCGAAGCTCCATTTGTCGGAGATCTACGGTTTGGTGATGCCTACGATCCATCGGAGCCTGTAGAGCTAACCATCCTTGAATACATCCCCTGGTACTGGGAACCCAGCACGCCAATTCCTCCCACGCCGATCGGCGTGCCAGAGCCGCCCCGTCCCCGCCCGCCGATCGCCCTCCCCCCCTCTCCCGCGATCGCCCCGCCCGTTCCGCTTCCCCCCGCGCCACAGTCCCCCTACCCGCCGCCGCCGCCGCCCCTCATCCCGTCAAGCACTCCGCCGTCTGCGCCTCCATCCGCTCCAGGCGTTCCACCCCAGCCAATTCGCCGCCGCCAGCCTCCCGGCCAGCCCTCCCCCCGCTGGAATCCTGCCCGGCCCAGCCCTGGCCGCCCGCCCCGCCCGCCCGCCCGCTGCCGCCCCGCCGTTCTCCCCGCCCCGCGTCTTCACAACCACCGTCCCTGTCGTCAGACCTGGGCCGGGCTTCTCCCCCCCCAGCCCGCCCGTCCAGCCGCGTCCCACAGGGGTTTTAGCACCCCCCGTAATAACAACGGTTCCTGGAATTCCCGCCCGCCCCTGGCCAGAGCCGGGAATTCCTTACTTGCCAACCAACAATCCGGATGATCCGCCCATGCCATGCCGCTACACCCCAGACCCCTACACGCGCCAGATTCCGGCAATGCAAGCAAAGCTGGACAACCTGACAAACATGGTTGCCCAGTTGTTTGATGCACTGGCAAACGCCACGATTATGCAAAAACTGAACGTAATCGATCAAAAATTGGGCCCGCAGTTGACAGGCGGCATCAGCACTTTCTTAAAAAATTTCTGGGATTCACTAGGACTGCAAAAAGTCCTAAATGTGCTGACTTTTGTGACAGTCCTGCATAACGCTCAAATGCTGTCAAACAGCATTGTTCAAACGCTATTTAGTGCGTTTGACTTGGTTTTGCAATGGCCTTTTATAGATGTTCAATTAAAAGATTCAGAAGGTAACAAGATTGATACGTCTCAGTTTGTTGGCAATGCCATTGAAAGCTTTTTCAAATCAATCTTTGGCGATCAAACCGTTGAAACCGTCCAAGCGGTTTGGCGACGGGCGAACCGAATTTATCAAGCCGCCGCAAACATTGTTTGGTCTACTCAGTCAATCCTCTACACAGTGATAGAAGGATTGGAAGCCGTTGGAAATTATGTGGCGTTAATTGGCAACGCCGCCCGAAAATTCGGCGTTTTCGTGGAAAATGCCTATGGGTGGATGAATCCAAACCTGAATTTTGCAACTAACCGATTTTTTCGGTTTTTAGACAACGCTCAAGAAGCAGCAGAGGTGATTGAGCAGGTTGCCGCCGTGCCTGTTGAAATTGCTGAGCAAATTCAAGAAATTCAGCAAGAACAGATTCGACTACAGCAAGAACTTGCGGGCGCTGGAACCGTCCAGGAACCCGCCGCCCCTCGCAGCGCCGCAGCCACAAACAATCCGGAGACTGTCCCCGTCAAACAATTCGAGGACGAGCTAACCGCCGCCTCAATCAAAGTCAATCAACCGATTCCGCCACAGGCTGAGCAGGCAACCTCTAATGAGTGACCGATTTGGAAACCTAAGTCCAGAAGGGCTGGATGCGATCAACCCCTGGGAGCAATTGCAAGACGTGTTGATGTGGGTTCACAATCGCCGCGTTGTCAGGGAGTTTCGCGATGTTGCTCCGGAGAATGAAACTTGGATTGCCAACCTGAGTACGCCGCGATCAAGGCTGCGATTGGCCTGTACGATTCGAGACACAGACACAGCCATCATGTGCCAGCTAAGAATGTGGCTGTTTTACGTCATTTGCGGTCAGGCAAGCGACTTTCACCCGCCGCTTTATACAATGCCTACCGATCGCTATCAACAAAGCGTTCAGTTTGCTCCACAGGTTACGCTCTACTTCCGGGAGGACATAGAAGACGTTGAACCGGGATATTCGCCAATTGACGCTGAGATAAGTTTTCGGATTAAAAATGAAAACTACAATACCTTTACTCCCGCCAATGCTCAAACACTGGCAAACAAAATTCGCACAGAATTCGCCACAGGCAGGGGATATGTGTGGCGAAAAGGTAGAGTAAAGCTAACCTATCGCCGCAAAGAGCAAGGCTATCAATTTTCTGTGAACGCCTTTAACGAAGCGGAAGGCGTTCAGGTGATTAATAAAGTTTTAGACCTGCAAAACGATACTTTAGATCGGGAATTCCTAACGGTTTCCGAATTTAGTCAAAACCCGCCAATTGTTCCTGGACAAGAGTTTATCTACGGACAGACACGTAGAAGACCTCGCCGCAGACCTGTAGGCAATGTAAGGTTTCGATATGCAGAAGTGCATATTTGGGGCGTTCAAAACGCAATTACTTTGGTTGACATGACGGGGCGAAGACGTAACGCTCTCATCATTGCGTAATTTCCAAAAACAAAGGACTCATTCATGAGTCCGAAAAATCTTATTTTGCCTTTTCTAAGTTAACTTTGACTCATCCAGATTTTTGAAGGAAATTAATCATGAGTCGTTTCTCAAGAATTAGGCAGGGCGCTGTCCTAGGACAAGCGCAGACCCGATATATTCAATGGCTCCAGCAGTCCGCTACGCGCCCGCGTCGGATTGGGCAGGGCACTTCCCGCGGCCCTCAAACCGTGCTGTATCTTGAGCCGTTTGGAAAAGATATGCCAAGTGGCACTCTTGCAATGGCTCGGGCCTCAAACGAAGCTCGCTCGATCATGAGCGCTGCCATTGGAACCCGCGCCCAAACAACAGCGCCCACAGACGGAGGGCAAAGAATTCCCGGTTTCTCTCCCGCCAAGGCGGTTCTATTCGTTCGGACTGGTAACGGAACGGTGGCAACCTCTGAAATTACAGGATTGCAATACCTAAAGTACGCCGGAAACAGCTATAGCCATCCCTTTGGGCGAGGTACATCTACGGCCCTGGAATATGAGGAGTTTAACGAAATTAAAGGGGCGCTCCTGAGCAGCGGCGGCAACCGCCGAGTTTCCTATAAGCCTGAAGTCTTTAAACAGCGATGACCAGTCTTGCCCCATTTCTTACGATGTCAATCGAGCATCTTGATTTCAACGATCAAGATGCTCAAGACGAGATAATTCGGATGATGGAACGGAATTGCGCGATCGCCGCGCTGCTTGACGGCTCGATGCATCCTGATGATTTGCTGGACTTGCTGGAGGCCCAAGGATTAGATCCCGTTCAATATGTGAACGAAGTAGATTCCAATGTTGATTGGATCATTAGAAACCTATGCCCTGGGAGAGTATTGGATTTGTGAATCCAAACGCCGAATGGCAGGCTTTTCCGGAGGCCGTTGCGGGTGCTGAACTATTCAGAATCACTCAAGGGCCGACAGATGCCTATAATTCGGCATTCATCTCCAGGTATCTAATTTCAGGGCCGCGCAGCGGCAGGCTGCGCCCCTGGATCAAAATTTATCCAAGCTTGGAGCCGATTATTATTAACGTTCCATTTCCTGAAGATTTGCAGGGGCCGGGATTTCTCTTGTATGAAGTTCAAATCAGGCGACGATTGCCTTTTTATCCGTCGCCCTGGAATATTGAAATTGAGGTCTTTTATGAATGACCGCTCCAATTTATGACCTAAACAATGAGGCGATTATCGAGCAAAACAGCTTTTGGGAGTTGATGCTGTTTTACCCTGGCAATGTTTCTACCAGCAGCTTTAGGGGGCAGATTCGCCGCGACTTTGGCGGCGAAGTTTTTGCAAATTTTCGCTTTGAAGTACGTCCCTATGACGAGGATGCAAACAAAACTCCGGTTCGCGTATTTCTAAGTAGCGCTGAAACGACTAGGATTCCTATTCCTGAGTCTTCTCAATTCTGGAGGTACGATATTGTGATGCTGGTTCAGGGGGGCGATCGCCGTCGAGTGCTTCAGGGAAAGGTTTACGTTTCGCCAGGAGTCACAAACTGAAATGGATATTGTGATTTCCCCTCCACCGTTTCTCGAAATAAGCTCGCCGTCCGAGTCAAATGGACTGCTTTTGCAGTCGTCCCCAAAGCCACTGATTGTTGTTCCAGGGCCGCCTATTTTTTCGCTGGAAGCTGATGACTTAATTCCGCCGCCCGCAGATATCAACCCTTCCGTTCATCCCGCAGCCATTGTCAGCCCGCGCCCTCCAATCCAGCTTGAGATTAGTGATTACGCTTCTCAAGCGCTGGCTGATTTTCCAGAACTGGTGAATTTATCTGGCAGTGACTTGCTGCCAGGAGCGCCCGTGGCCAGTTCGGGCGTAAACGGCGTGGTTCCCGCTCGATGTGACTCCTGTCCGCTTGCGACAGTTGTAGGGCTGGCAGCGGCGGCGATCGCCCCTAACACCAGCGGACGGATTCAGACAGATGGAGTGATCACCCTCACGGCGGCCCAGTGGGAAAACATCATCGGTCAACCGGACGGGCTTGCTCCTGGCGCAACCTACTACCTTTCACCTTTTCCCGGTGAGCTAATACACGTTCCTCCCAGCGCCCAAGGGTTTTACCTAACTCGGATTGGTACAGCAATTAGTTCAGCAGCGCTAGAAATTTCAATTCAGCCTCCCATAGGAATGTGATATGCCCTCACGAAAACCACTTGTCTTAGTTGACGGATTGGTACGTCAGCTACCCCCTGGCGACACACTAGATGCCGCATCTAGTGAGGTTGACGTTATCAGCCTCACCAATGCCGGAGCCGCCGCCGCCCCCATCGGCTCTCCGGTCTACATCAGCGCCGCCAACAACTTTGCCCTGGCGCGGGCCAATGCCGGAGCCACCGCCCGCCCGATCGGGCTGGTAAAGGATGCCAGCATCGCCGCAAGCGCGGCCGGCTTCATCCAGACCGATGGTGTCCTGGAAGCCACAACCGCCGAATGGGACGTTATTACTGGACAAACCGGAGGGCTTACGGCTGGAGCGATTTACTTTCTGAGCGCGGCGACGGCGGGCCGCCTCACCACGACCGCCCCGGTTGCCAGTGGTGATTACTGCGTGAGGGTTGGCACTGCAATCAGCACGACAGGCCTGGAAATTTCGATTCACCCAGAGATTTTGCTATGAGCCTGCGCCGACCTCTGGTACTGGTGAATGGGTTGATGCGGTCGCTCCCACAGGGCGATCGCATTCCGTTATCGGAGATTGGGGCGCGGGTCTTTCGCAATACCAATCAGTCAATTCCAAACGCCACGGGAACGGCGATCAGTTTCTCAGGAACTCGCTACGATAACGGCGGTTTCTGGAGCGCAGGAAGTCCAACCCGCCTAACAGTTTCGATTGCAGGTAAGTACTTGGTAGGTGGAAACCTAGACTTCGGAACAAATGCTACAGGCAACCGAGCCGCCACCCTGCGAGTCAACGGGACGACTCTAATAGCATCTTCTTTTGGAGCTGCCTTGCTGCGTCCCAACGTGTTTGCGGTTTGGCACTTCTCCGCAGGCGACTATGTGGAACTGAATGCTTTTCAGGACTCTGGATCTAGCCTAAATACAATGGCTGTTTCGAGTGCTTGCCCCGAATTTTGGATTCAGAGGATCGGCGAATGATAGAAATCGTTGCTACGTTGATCGGAATCCTTGCGGGTATCGTTGGAACCTTCCTAAGCGTTCAGGGGCACATGCGAAGCGTGAGGAAAGACTATCAGGCACGCCTGGATGCTGAGTTTCAGCGCCAGGCCGATGCGAAGGTCAAGGAATATGCAGCGCAAAGGGACTTTGAGCATTTGAAGCGCCACCATGAGCAGTTAAAAGCGCTCGTGCTTGAGCTTCAGAAGGATGAGGAAGCCTTGAAAGATGAGGTTCTGGAGCTTAAGGTTCTCAGCAAGGGCGCGTTTGCCAGGATCGAGCAAATTGCTGCCCGTTTGGAGGGAGGAAATACCGGGGGAACCCCCCGGCAGTAATGAGCTAATTTAGGCTAGGTTTTAGTCCTTTCCCAGCCAGCAAGTTTGCATCTACCATAAATCAAGGGATTTAGACCCTATGCGATGGGACTCATAAGCCCAAGGTCGCAGGTTCAAATCCCGCCTGAGCCATTTTCTGAAAACGGTCATGCCACCGCCTAACTATCGTCGCTGTCTCAGTTGCCGAAGACTTGCACCCAAGACAGAGTTCTGGCGAATCGTGCGGGTATATCCGTCTCAGACGATACAATTAGATTATGGGATGGGTCGATCGGCTTACCTGTGCCCGACGGCTAGCTGCTTGCAGGCAGCCCAAAGGAAAGATAGGCTAGGGAGGTCATTAAAAGTGTCTGTACCTGAAGCCGTTTATCAAACGCTGCGGCAGCGTCTTGCTGTAGACTCCACTCAGAAGCCAGACTCGCTGGGGCAAGCCCGGTGATTGTCCTAGGAACTTTCTGAGAGTTGTTACTCTAGGGGAGGGGTCTGTCGCAATCTCATTGTCAGACACTGAAGTTAGGTATGGGCCCGGTAGCAGCCACAGAGATTCAATGACCGATACGGAGACACTTATCACTGATCAAATCGGCTGGATGCCAGACTTTAGGTGCCAGACTCTACGTTGTGTTGACTTTAAGGGAGAACGAGCCTTCAACCACTAAGCATTTTGGGCAGCCTCGGCCAGATAAGGGCGTGCCTTCAACCCAGGAGAGCTTTGTTTTAGTTTTGTGTTCTGCTCTAGTTCGGGGTTTCCTTGCAGATGCGGCAAGAGACATTTGTAGAACCTCAACCTGATGGGCAGTGAATTCTCGAAGCCTTAGCGCTAGAACAAGGACTGGAAACAAAAGTCAACGCAGCAAGCCTAAAGCTGTTTTTGTCTGGGCTTTAACTGTCGAGCATTGTAAACGTCGTCTTGTCACGTCGTCTCGTTAGGAAAGCGAAGCAACATTATGTGAAAATCTCAGTTGGCTAAGAAGGGGAGAGTGGATGAACGGTAAGGTGAGAATTTACGAGTTGTCAAAGGAATTGAATCTGGATAATAGAGAGATTTTGGACGTTTGCGAACAATTGAATATTCCGGTCAAGAGCCACAGCAGCACTATTTCCGAAGCTGAGGCAGCCCGCATCCGCTCAGCGGCCGAGCGGCTTGCCCACAGCCCTTCTGCATCCCATACCCCTCCTGTTCACCGGCCTACCTCAACGCCTTCTTCTATGCCTCAACGAAAACAGAGCGCCGTGCAGCCGCCTGTTAAAAAGCAGCAAATTCTTGAAGTCCGTCGCCATCGCCCTGCGGTAGAGCCACCTAAGCGGCCAGAAGTTCAGCCTGCTCCGGCCCCGCAGCCCACCTCATCTGCGCCGGTGCGTCCGGATCGTCCAGCAGCAGAGCCTGCTGAGGCACGGACAGTTGAGCCTCGGCCAATTGCCACTCCTCCCACTGTTCAAAAGCCTGCGACTCCTGTTTCGGAAGCACCCAAATCGGAAGCCCCCAAAGAAGTAGAGTCTCCTCCAGTTGAAGCGCCCCAGCCCCCTCCTGTGCGCCCTGAAGTGGCGGAGCCTGCACCATTGCCCGAAGAGCAGCCCTCTTTGATGGGGCCGCCTTCTAAGCCTGTGCGAACAGAGTCTGTGAGTTCCGTGAGCCGCCCAGTTCTGAAGAAGGCGAGCGATCGCAGTGATCAGGTGGTCATGCGAGTGGGAGGCGATGACCAGGGGCTTCGGCGATCGCCCACCGCCGCTCGCCCAGAGTCCCGCTCTGGGGAAGCCAGTGAGTCCGCCCCTCGCCGCATTGGTATTACAGAAACTTCTGAACCGCCTGTACTGCGCGCCAAGCCAGTGCTGGAGCTACGCCGCAAGCCCGTTCGTCCAACACCTCCGGGTGCATCCGAAGAGTCTGGCGCAGCCGACACCCGCAGCGCAGGCAGTATGCCTATCCTGGCAGAGCCGCCCACGCTGAAGCCCAAGCCCACGCCACCAACCAAGGTGGCAAAGCGCGGCAAGGATTGGGAGGAGGAAGACGAGGAAAATCCCAACAAGGTAGCTAAGGCCGGTGTGAAGTCCAAGCGGCGATCGCCCAACGTTTTGGACGACGACGAAGACATCGATCTGGATGAGGTGCTGGATGGAGCCGACGGAGATGATTCGGCCCCGACCGCCCTCAGCATTTCGCTGATGCGCCCGCCCAAGCCCAAGAGCCAAAAAGCTCCAGCAAAGCCCGTGGCGGTAGCTGCACCGACGCAGCGGCGGCGCGGGGGTTCTAGCAACGAGCGCTTTAGTCGGCGCGATCGCCGGGAACAGCAGGAAACTCGGCAGCGCCCCGAAATCATTACCCTCACGGGCAGCCTGACGGTGGCAGAACTCGCTGATATGCTGGTTGTTCCCGAAACCGAAGTCATCCGCGCCCTGTTTATGAAGGGCATCATGACCACGGTAAACCAGGTTCTCGACATCCCCACTGCGACGATGGTGGCGGAAGAGATGGGCATTTTGGTGGATACCGAAGCGCCGGAAGCAGAGGCGAAGAAAGTCACAGAAATGCTGGATGCGGGAGATCTGGAAAATCTCCAGCGCCGTCCGCCCGTGGTGACCATCATGGGTCACGTAGACCACGGCAAAACGACCCTACTCGACTCGATCCGCAAGACCAAGGTGGCTCAAGGCGAGGCAGGGGGCATCACGCAGCACATCGGCGCGTATCACGTTGATGTGGAACATAACGGCGAGACGCAGCAGGTCGTTTTCCTGGATACGCCGGGTCACGAAGCCTTTACCGCCATGCGGGCACGGGGGGCGCGGGTGACGGATATCGCTATTCTGGTGGTGGCGGCGGATGACGGGGTGCGTCCCCAAACCATCGAGGCAATTAGCCACGCTAAGGCGGCTGAGGTTCCCATCGTGGTCGCCATTAACAAAGTAGAC
The DNA here is from genome assembly GCF_032705245.1 of Thermoleptolyngbya oregonensis NK1-22. Taxonomy (GTDB): domain Bacteria; phylum Cyanobacteriota; class Cyanobacteriia; order Elainellales; family Elainellaceae; genus Thermoleptolyngbya; species Thermoleptolyngbya sichuanensis. Next base: position 1,671,315 of record NZ_CP053540.1, on the reverse strand, counting down.
AAGGAAGAAGCCCAGCCCGATCGCGTGAAGCAAGAGCTAACTGAATATGGGCTGGTGGCTGAAGAGTGGGGCGGCGACACCATTATGGTGCCCGTTAGCGCTCTGACGGGAGAGAACCTGGACACCCTGCTGGAAATGATCCTGCTGGTGGCTGAGGTGGAAGACCTCTACGCCAACCCCGATCGCCCTGCTAAGGGCACAGTGATCGAAGCACATCTGGACAAGGCGAAAGGCCCGGTGGCGACGCTGCTCATTCAGAACGGCACGCTGCGTGTTGGCGACATCTTGGTGGCTGGCTCGGTCTTCGGCAAAGTCCGCGCAATGGTGGACGATCGCGGCAAGCGGGTGGAAGAGGGTAAGCCATCCTTTGCGGTCGAGGTGCTGGGTCTGAGCGATGTGCCTGCTGCGGGTGACGAGTTCGATGTCTATCTGGATGAAAAAGAAGCGCGGGCGATCGCCAGCAACCGCACCGATCAGCAGCGTCTCTCTCGCTTGCAGCAGGCCATGTCGTCTCGTCGCGTCAGCCTGAATACGATTTCCAGCCAGGCCCAAGAGGGCGACCTGAAAGAGCTGAACCTGATTCTGAAGGCAGACGTGCAGGGTTCGGTCGAAGCTATTCTGGCAGCGCTGCAACAGCTTCCCCAAAAAGAAGTGCAGGTGCGGGTGCTGCTGGCGGCTCCGGGCGAGATCACCGAAACTGACGTAGACCTAGCGGCCGCCAGCAGCGCCGTAATCATCGGGTTCAACACAACCTTTGCGAGTGGGGCGCGTCAGGCAGCCGACCAGGCCGATGTAGATGTGCGCGACTATACCGTGATTTATGCTTTGCTGGATGACATCCAGGGCGCAATGGAAGGTCTGCTGGAACCCGAACTGGTGGAAGAGCCGCTGGGCCAGGTAGAAGTCCGGGCTGTGTTTACCGTGGGCAAGGGAGCCGTTGCAGGCTGCTATGTCAAGGAAGGCAAGGTCATCCGCAACAGCAAACTGCGCGTGCGTCGCGGCGGCGAGGTCATCTTCGAGGGCAACCTCGACTCGCTGAAGCGAATGAAGGAAGACGCGAAGGAAGTCAGCGCAGGCTACGAATGCGGCATCGGCGTAGACAACTTCAAGGATTGGCAGGAAGGTGACATCATTGAAGTCTATCGCCTGATCACCAAGCGTCGGACGCTCTCTGCGTAGCGAGCCTGCTAACCCCAGGCTCGTCAAATTAAAGCACTGGTGGACTCCATTTTGATCTCCCCGGTCTACTTAATGAAGACATCTGGAAACATTTCTTATTGTCTTAATTGGGAAGGCTGGGGAAGTTATTTCTGGAAGGATTTCTCGAAAGAGAATAGGGCTGCTTAGGCCAGTTTTCATTCTTGAAAAGTTTTCATTCTTGAAAATATCCCAAAGATATAGTTTTGAAAGCTTTTGAAAGCCTTCAACCCCGATTCCGCCTGGGCTTGGCTACAGTTTTAGTTCCGGCTTTAGTTCCAGAGTCCTGCTGGCGAGATGCGGCCTGAGTCAGCAGCGAATCGGCAAAGGCGATCGCCTCTTCATTCCCACCCACGAGCTGAGCCAGCTCATGGCGGCGCTGATCATCGCTCAGTTGGGATACGCGCACGACCGTCCGCACGTCTTCAGATCCCTCCAGCAAATCCGTATCTACTGGCTCAGAACCTACTGGCTCAGGGGTCGCTTTGACCTTCCTGCGGCCATTGTTGCTGGTGGATTCTGCGGCTGGGTCAATCACCTGCTTATCGACCCGAAAGTGGGTATGGGCCATGGCGGCAACGAGCGGCTGGTGCGTCACGCAGAGTACCTGATGGCGGCTGCCAAGCTGGTGCAGCTTATCGGCGATCGCCTGGGCCACGCGCCCCGACACCCCCACGTCAATTTCGTCAAAGACCATTGTGCCGATCGGATCGACCTGCGAAAAGCACACCTTCAGCGCCAGCAAAAAGCGGCTCATTTCCCCACCAGAGGCGATCGCCGTCAGCGGTTGCAGCGGTTCACCAGGGTTGGGGCTAAACAGAAACGTGATGCGATCGCCCCCGGCCGCTGTTGGATTCACCGGCGTAATCTCCACCTGAAACTGCACCTTTTCCATGGCCAGCGGCTTTAGTTCCTCAATGATTCGAGCTTCCAGCGTGTGGGCGGCGGCGCGACGCAGTTCCGTAAGCTGGGCACAGGCGGCGGCGAGTTCTTGCTGACGCTGGGCATAGTGGGCTTCCAGCGCTTCTAGCGATTGTCCGCCATCGCTGAGCGCGTCCACATCTGCCTGCACCCGCTGCGCGTAGGCGATCGCCTCGGCAAGGGTCGGGCCATACTTCTTGCAAATCTGCTTAAGCTGAATAATTCGCTGCTCTACGGCTTCTAGGCGCTCCGGGTCTGCTTCCAACCCCTCACCGTAGGTGTTGATTTGCCGACCCGCCTCCTGTATCCGCGCCAGCGCTTCCGCCACCATATCCAACACTGGCTCCAGATCTCGGTCATAGCGCACCATATCCGTCAACCAATTTTCCGCTTTGCCCAACAGATCTGCCGCTGCATTGCCGCCCGTGTCGTTTTGGTAGAGCGCCTGATACACCTGATAGCTCTGTTGCTGTAGCTCCACCGTATGGCTGAGGCGCTGGCGTTCCTGCTCTAACTGCTCCAACTCTTGCGGATCGCTGAGATTTGCCGCCGCCAGTTCCTTTGCCTGATATTCAAACAAATCAAGCTGCTGCTGGCGTTGTTGCTCCATCTGGCGGCGTTTTTCTAGCGCTTGTGCCGCCTGCTGAAACGCGGCATAGGTAGCTGCAACAACTTCTCGCTGCTGCATCAGGGCAGCGCCACCAAAGCTATCGAGCCAGTCGCGCTGGAGGCTGGGCTGCCCCAGTTGCACGGTTTGCCCCTGGGCGGTAATTTCCACGAGGCGATCGCGCAGGTCTTCCATCTGCTGCTTGTTCACCACTACCCCATTCACCCGCGAACGGCTGCGGACGCTGCCCTGCCCCAGCGTCATCTCGCGGCTACACACCAGCGTTTCATCCTCTAGCGGCTCAATATCCTGCGCCGCCAGCCAGTCTTGCAGCACAGGCTCCATCGCAAAGGTCGCCTCGATTCGCGCCGAATCCGCCCCCGTTCGCACCGCCCGCCCCGATACCTTGCCGCCCAGTGCCGCATCCAGCGCGTCGAGAATAATCGATTTGCCCGCGCCCGTTTCCCCCGTCAGCACGTTCAAGCCCTGGCCAAACCGAATCTCTAGGCAATCGACCAGGGCAAAGTTCTCAATGTTGAGAGAAATTAACATAGGAGGGGCAAAGAGAACACCTGGATCAAGATATGGAAATCAAAATACGGATCACCCTAATGGCTCAACTATCAGGGGCTAGAATCTTAGAGTAGAACATTTGAATTGCTACCCGGCCACACATTTCAGTGTATAGCAGGCAAATGGCGCATCAAGATCTTTGGGACATCTTTGAGTCTGTAAGTCTGTAAATAGTCGCATGTCTCAAAGTCGCATGTCTCAAAGTCGCATGTCTCAAAGTCTCAAAATTTTCTAGCGTTCAGCCCTGAACTCTACTCCTTGACCTCCAAATCCTGCCATAGAGCCTATTCTAGAGTTAACGCCAGCGCAAGGAGCCACCGTCCAATGACCCACTTCACTATTGATCTGAGTGCCATTACTGTGCTGACTGACGCTCAGTTTGACGCGCTCTGTGCCAACAATCCCGACATCAAGTTTGAGCGCACCCCCAACGGAGAACTCGTCATTATGGCTCCCACCGGCGGAGAAACTGGAAAAGATAATGCAACTCTTACAGCCGATTTTGTGATTTGGAATCGGCAGACTGGGCTAGGCGTTGTGTTCGATTCGTCTACCTGTTTTCGGTTACCGGGTGGGGGCGATCGCTCTCCTGACGTAGCCTGGGTTGAAAAGGCTCGCTGGGAAGCCCTGCCACCCAATCTCCGTCGCAAGTTTCCGCCCATCTGCCCTGACTTTGTGCTGGAACTCCTCTCCCCCAGCGACAATCCCCAAACCATTCGCACCAAGATGCAGGAATACCTTTCCTGTGGCGCAAAGCTCGGCTGGATGCTGAATCCAGAGGAACAGCAAGCCGAAATTTATCGACCCGACCAGCCCGTAGAAGTGCTAGACGCGCCCACTAGCCTGTCCGGTGAACCCGTTCTGCCGGGGCTGGTTTTGCAATTGGACTGGCTATGGGAAGGCGCGGTGAAGTGATGCCCCTACTGGAGCGTCATCGGCGCATACTGCCAATCCGGGCGCAGTTCTGCCGCCTCTCGCAGGTAGGCATGGCGGACGCGCACCTCCGCAGGTAGGTTGATTTGCAGCAGCAGCCGGATGCAGCGCGGTAGGCTGCCTTTCACCGCCATTTGCTGCAAATCCAGCAGCGGCACATCGTTCCAGCCGGGGCGCTGGCGGGCAATTTTGGCCGGAAAGACAGCATCCAGATCTGGCGTAACGGAGAAAATCAGGTTCACGATTTCGTCCGGGTCGAGGACTCCGGGGTTGAGCCGTTCCAGTTCTTCCAATAGCTCGATTACCGCTTCGGCGATCGCCCCTTCCGTATTCTCTGCAACCGTCGTTGCACCCCGAATTGCCCGAACTCGCCAACCCACAGATTTGTCCTCCCGTTTTGAGTATTTAGGAAATGGAGCGTAGAAGGATTGGGACTGGGAGAAGGGTTACTGCTCCGCCATGCCATCACTTCGTGACTCCATCACCCCGCCTATGGCCGATACATCCACAGCGGCACGCCGCTCGTCGCCAGTTCAAACTCGATCCAGTCTGTAGCCGAAGATAGCCTGTGGGCAAGCAAACTGCCAAGGCGATCGCCCTGCATTTCACTCCCCGTTCGCAATCGGCGGAGCAAGCTCTTTTTCTCCTCGATGTTAAACGTGCGAGTCTTTTCTGGATCGAGGCCAGCCAGTTCGCAGGCCCAGCGACGAGCATCTTCCTCAGTCCCCAGGCGATCCACCACACCCAGTTCCAGCGCTTGTTGCCCCGTGAAAATCCGTCCATCGGCAAAGCCCCGGACAGTTTCAACTGCTAGGTTCCTAGCTTCAGCCACCGTTTGCACAAACTGACCGTAGCTCGTGTCAATCAGCTCTTGCAGAATATGTTGCTCTGGCTCTGTCAGTTCTCGGTCAAAGGCCAGAATGTCTTTATACGGGCCAGATTTAATCACCTTAAAGGACACGCCAATTCGCTCCAGCAGGCGCTCCAGATTATTGCCCCGCAGAATGACACCGATACTGCCCGTCACCGTGCCAGGGTTTGCCACAATATGCTGTGCGCCCATGCCAATATAGACACCGCCAGAGGCTGAGATATTGCCAAAGCTGGCGACGATTTTGATTTTTTCACCCAGCCGCTTTAGCGCTTGATAGATTTCCTGAGAATCGCCCACTGTTCCACCAGGGCTGTCGATTCGTAGCAACAGTGCAGGAAACTTCCGCTCCTCGACTTGCTTGAGGGCTTCCAGGACACGCTTACGAGTGTCACTGGCGATCGCCCCCGCCACCTCAATCCGGGCAATCTGCTTGCGAAACGACGGCTTAAAGAGCCTCACCATAGGTTTTCTAACTAACAAAAATTACGCTCAATTCTACGATTCTAAAGCGGAATCGCAGGTGTCCTCAAATTCGCAGCCAGGATGCAACTGCTGAACAGCCCCAATCCTGCAACCATCCTCTATGATCGAAAATCTACGCCCCTTTTGCGCCTCGCGGCCCCTGGAGGAACCCTGGTCTACACTCGTCCCCTCGCCCGCCTGATTGAACAGTTACAACGGCTTCCTGGCGTTGGGCCTAAATCGGCTCAGCGGCTGGCGCTGCACATTCTTAAGCGGCCAGAAGAAGAAGTGAAAGCCCTAGCCCAGGCGTTGCTAGAGGCAAAACAGCAAGTCGGACTGTGTTCCGTTTGTTTTCACCTGTCGGCCGAACCCGTCTGCGACATTTGCAAAAATCCCAGCCGCGATCCGCAGCTCATCTGCGTGGTGGCCGATTCTCGCGATGTCATCGCCCTAGAAAAAACTCGCGAATACAAGGGCAAATACCACGTTTTGGGCGGCTTGATTTCTCCGATGGAAGGCATCGGCCCCGACCATCTCCATATTTCGCCCCTGGTTAAGCGCGTAGCCCAGCAGGGCGTTGAGGAAGTCATCATGGCCATCAGCCCCAGTGTAGAAGGCGACACCACCACGCTTTATGTTGGGCAACTGCTAAAGCCGTTTACCAAGGTCACCCGCATTGCTTTTGGGCTGCCGATGGGGGGCGACCTGGAATACGCCGACGAGGTGACGCTGGCGCGGGCGCTAGAGGGCAGGCGAGAGCTAGAGTAGCGAGAGTAAACGGAAAGGCAAGCGTAAAGGTAAACAATCAGCAGTAAACAGTCAGCAGGGATGCCAGCGTTCACTTGCCAGCGTTTACTTTAGGCATTTACTTTACTTTAGGCGTTTACTTTAGGCTTTATCCCCACCTTTCCAGACCGACTCAAAATCGGGGCACTGCTCCCCTTCCCAGCCAAACGGGTGCATTCCGCAGACCAGCATCGTGCCGCCGTAGACTTGGCCGTGGTAGTTGCGGCAGCCGACGCAGGCGGGATGACGGTTGAGAATGGGGTCAACGGTTTGGTTAAAGGGCTGCACGGTTTCCTGGATGGTGCTTTCTACGCCCGTCACCGCATTGATAAAGGGAGCCAGCCACTCTTCCATCTGGCGATCGATCTGGTCGAGATCGGGGGCGATCGCCTCATTCAGCCGCTCTGCCACTTCGTCCGACCATTCAAAAATTGCATCCACCGCCTCATTCACGTCGCGGTTAATCTCTTCTAGGAACTGTTCTACTTGCTGGGCGATCGTCTCAAACATAGGTCTCAGGGGTTGGGGATCAAGTTTTAAAAGTCAGGGTCGAGCGGCAATACCAAGGGTAAAGGTTGGGATCAATACGGAACATAGAATCAGCGCGATCGCAGCCCTGCCAAGCAGATCCCCCGCCGCTCCTCATCCCCAATTCCGAATCCCCAGTCCCTAATCCCGTTTCAGCCGTCTCAGTTCCTCTTGCAGCTTGGCGACTTGCTGACGCAGATCATCCGCCGTTGGCTGGCTCGGCGACTGACCCGATGTTGCAGAGTTTTCGGTTGCAGAGTTTTCGGCGGTCGGCTGGCCAGCAGAGGGCGTTGGCTCTTCCTCATCTGTCAGAATCTCGATGCGGCGCAGCTCTGTGGTTTTTTCAGGTTCACCCCCAGCGGGCTGCTGAGCGCGGTTCATCATCTCTTCCACCATGCGGCGGGCTTCTTCGGCGCTGATTTCGCCACGAGCAACCATTTCATCCGCCAGCTTTTGCGCCTGCACCCGCAAATCTGCCAGCGTGCTGCCCGCTTTTTCGCCCGCGTAGGATGCTAGCCCAACTCCCAGATAAAATGCCTTTTGAACCAGATCTCCAAAGCCTGCCATAGCGATGTGGCTCCTCTGCCAAGCGTCTAGATGTTGCAAATGTTGCAATATTGTGAGTTGCAATATTGCAATGTGGCGATGTTGCGTTAGAAGTTAACCAGGCAAACGCACAAAAGTATGCGAAATCTTGCCGAGAATTGCCGAAAGAATACGCAGCCGTCTGGCGTTTTTCCAGTGGTCAATACTATTCAGCATAGCGGTTTAGCGAGGTGGTTAACCGGGTAGGATTTCTAGACACCCAGGTACGGAAATTTGTGACAGACGTTTATAGTGGAAGGGCCCAGCGATCCTGCTCTAATCCTCTACACCCCAACTCTCTGATTACTGCTGCCAGTATTTATACGCTGCGTAGGCCATCGTCACCACGCCCGTCACGATCGCCGTTTCGTCTACATGAAACTGGGGATGGTGCAGCGGATAGTTGGGCTTGTCAGCAAAGGCTACACCCAGGCGAAACATGGTGCCAGGAGCATGTTGCAGATACAGTGAGAAGTCCTCTGCACCGAGGGAGGGTTCTAACAGAATTTGGACGCGATCGCCCCCCCAGGCTTCCGATGCCGCCGACTCCATAATCTGCGTCAACGCTGGATCATTTTGTACCGAAGGCACACCCCGGCGATAGTTCATCGTGTACTTTGCCCCATAGCTCTGACAGACATTCGCCACGATTTGCTCGATCCAGACCGGCAGACTAGCGCTGGTTTCAGGATGGAGCGATCGCACAGTCCCCAGCATCCGCACCTGATCCGCAATCACATTCGGTGCCCGCCCGCCCTGGATTTGCCCAATCGTTAGCACCACCGGCCGCAGCGGGTTTTGCGTCCGGCTAATTGCCTGTTGCAGCGTCGTCACCACCTGCGATGCAATCCAAATCGCGTCGATCGCCTCATGCGGACGCGCCCCATGCCCCGACTCGCCCATAATCACCAGTTCCAAATCGTCCGCCGCCGCCGTCAGTGCCCCATAGCGAATCCCCACCGATCCCCCCGGAATCGTCGGAAACGTGTGAACCCCAAAGATAGCCGTCACGCCCTCCATCACCCCATCCCGAATCATCCAGCCTGCGCCCTGCGCCGTCTCCTCCGCAGGCTGAAACAAAAACCGAGTTGTGCCTGGAAACTGAATCCCCAACTGCGCCAGCACCATCGCTGTCCCCAGCCCCACGGTGGTATGCACATCATGACCGCAGGCGTGCATAATTCCCGGCTGCCGCGAAGCAAATTCCAGTCCTGTACGCTCCTGAATTGGCAGCGCATCCATATCCGTGCGAATTGCCAGCATTCGGCAGTCTCTATCTGTGCCGCGCAGTTCTGCCACTACGCCTGTCTTACCGACTAGTTCCTGCACATGCAGTCCACAAGACGACACCACTCCTGAAACATAAGCGGCCGTCTGGTATTCCTGTCCGCTCAGTTCAGGATGGCTGTGCAGATGGCGGCGAATTTCAACCAGTCGGGGGGCAAGGCTCGCAGCAAGATCTTTAATTTGGCTCAGCATGGAGACAGACAATGGTAGAGGTTAACCTCATAATAAAGAGTTGTTAAGAAAAGGTTCTACTGGCCGCCTCCATCACCTCATCACCCTATCACGGTTCATCCGTACCAAATCCCGCCACAAAGGATACATTAGAAGAACAGTCTCTTCTCTATAGTCTTTTCTCTCTAGTCTTTCTCTCTACTCTCTTCTCTCTAACGCTGCTTTGGAGAATCGCACCCTATGGAGTCCATCGTTGCTGCCCTTGCTCTCCTAATTGTGGGTTATACTGTCGGCTCCGTCAGAATTATCAATCAGGGCACCGAGGCGCTAGTAGAGCGGCTAGGGAAATTTCACCGCAAGCTCACGGCAGGGCTGAATTTTGTGGTGCCGTTCCTCGACACGATTGTTCTAGAAGAATCCACCCGGGAGCGCGTGCTGGATATCGACAAGCAAAAGGCGATTACCGGGGACAACGTATCGGCTGACGTAGATGCAGTAGTCTACTGGCGAATCTTGCAGCTAGAGCGCACGTTCTATGCCGTGGAAAATATTGAGGAAGCGCTGGAGAGCCTGGTGACGACGACGCTCCGTTCCGAAATTGGGCGGATGAGTCTAGCTCAGACCTTTTCCTCTAGAAATGAGATCAACCAGGCCTTGCTGCACCAGCTTGACGAAGCAACTGCAACCTGGGGCGTGAAGGTGACGCGGGTGGAGGTGCAGAGCATTGAGCCTGCCCCAGATGTGCTGCGGGCAATGGAGCTAGAACGTGCGGCCGAAAGTAAAAAGAAGGCGGCTATTTCTGAAGCGCAGGGCAAAAAACAGGCGGCAATTGAAGAAGCCGAGGGTGCGGTGCAATCCATGAAAATGATTGCGGATGCGCTAAAGTCTCAGCCCAACAGCCGGGAGATTATGAAATATCTGGTCGCACAACGATACGTCGATGCCAGCTATCGACTCGGCGACAGCCCAAACTCCAAAATTGTGTTCATGGACCCGAAAGCACTGACCGAAGCCCTGAGCGAGCTAATCGATCCTAATGCTCCACCGCCCAGTCAGCATCCACTCAATCCGCCAAAAGAGTGATAAGCCGTTCTTGACCCTAGTGTCCTGCTAAAACGGATGGAGTAGAGGTATCGAGCTTCATGAAGGCTTGATGCGGGTTTGATATACATCGATCGGGCTTGCATCAAGAAGACGCAGCCATTTCCTCCAATCGCTCTTGCTGGTCTTTGGAAATGCAAGACTGGATCAAATCTTCCAAATCGCCCTCCAGAACAGCATTGAGACTAAAGTTTTGGTTTAGGCGATGGTCGGTGACACGATTGTCCTTGTAGTTGTAAGTCCGAATTTTTTCGGGGCGTTCGCCCGTACCAACCTGAGAGCGACGCATTGAGGTGACGGCTTCTTGCTGTTCTCGCAGCTTGATTTCGTAAAGCTTAGCTCGCAAGATTTGCATGGCGCGTTCGCGGTTTTGAAGCTGCGATCGCTCTTCGGTGCAAAATACGCGAATGCCTGTTGGCTTGTGGATCAGGTCAACAGCGGTTTCTACCTTGTTCACGTTCTGCCCGCCTGCGCCACCCGATCGCGCTGTTTTTAGCTCGATATCCTTTGGGTCGATTTCCACTTCCACATCATCGACTTCCGGCATGACAGCGACCGTCGCGGTCGAGGTGTGAACCCGCCCGCCTGCCTCCGTCACAGGGACTCGCTGCACTCGATGAACGCCAGCCTCGAACTTGAGCTTGCTATATACCTGGTCGCCCTGAATTTCCAAGATGGCTTCCTTAAAGCCGCCCATATCCGCCAGCGACTCGCTGACCATCTTGACCCGCCAGTTTTGGCTTTCGGCATACCGAGAATACATCCGCAGCAGGTCACCCGCCCAAATGCTAGCCTCGTCGCCACCTGCACCCGCCCGGATCTCCAGCATGATGTTCTTGTCATCGTTGGGATCTCGCGGCAGCAGCAGCACCTTTAGCCGATTTTCCAAGTGCGCGATTTTTTCTTCTAGCTCGTCTACTTCCAGCGCCGCCATTTCCCGCAGTTCTGCATCGCCACCCGCGTCTTTCAGAATCTGTCGCGCCCCTTCTAGGTCGCTTTGGGCTTTTTTCCATGCGTCAAAGGTCGTCACCGTTTCTTCTAGTGACGACCGAGTTTTAGCAAGCTTTTGGAACTCCGTGGGATCGGTTGCAATATCGGGATCAGCCAGCCGCCGCGTCAGTTCGTGAAAGGTTTGCTCTACAGAATTCAGCTTGTCGAGAAGATAGGCTTCTGCCATAACGGTGGGAGTGGGAAAGAACGATAGGTGAGGCGAAGGGTTCGCCACCCGTGAGGGTCAAAATTCAGAAAATGAAGGCGATCGCCAATTTTCCTATCGCTACTTCTTCTTATCCGCCGCTGCGCCGTCGCCCGTGCGCGAGTCGGTCATCCCATACTTCCGCAAGAAGCGCTCCACGCGACCCTCAGTGTCGATAATCTTCTGAGTGCCCGTATAGAAGGGATGGTTGCCAGACCATACATCGACGTGCAGTTCGGGCTTAGTAGAACCAACGGTCGTGACCAGTTCACCGTTGCAGTAAACCTTGGCTTCGGGATACCAAGTGGGATGGATGTCAGGCTTTGGCATAACAGTCTCAAGTCTGTTGCTTTTCAAGGGTTGTCAAGGATTGTCAAACGGTCAATGCAGGCGATCGAGCAAGGTGCAGCCTACGTCGCCCCTACAGCCAGTCTAGCGCTTCGAGTATTGGGGAGCCTTGCGGGCCTTGTGCAGACCGTACTTCTTCCGCTCTTTAGCGCGGGGATCGCGGGTCAAATAGCCTTCAATTTTTAGCGGCTTGCGGTTCTCAGGGTCTAGTTCGCAGAGCGCCCGCGCTACACCCAGGCGGATTGAGTCTGCCTGGCCGGTCAGTCCGCCACCCGTTGCATTCACCAACACGTCGTATTCATTTTCCAGTCCCAGGGTTTCCAGAGGCGCTTTGGCGATCGCCAGATAGGATGGGTTGAACTGGAGATACTCTTCTCCGGGGCGGCCATTCACGATCAGCTTGCCCGTACCAGGCACTAGCCGAACGCGGGCGATCGCCGACTTGCGACGACCCGTCCCCCAATACACAACACGACCAGACTTCTCAGTAGCTTGCATTCTTATTTCTCTCCAGGAATCGTTTTAATCGTCAAAACTTCGGGCTGCTGAGCCGCATGAGGATGGGTCGGGCCCGCATAGACCTTGAGCTTGGTAAACAACTGGCGACCCAGGGAGTTCTTCGGCAGCATCCCCTTCACAGCCTGCTCTACAATCCGCTCTGGCAGGCGAGACTGGAGCTTGGTAAAGTTCTCCACCTTCATGCCGCCGGGCCGCCCAGAATGACGACGGTAGAGCTTTTGGGTGCGCTTTTTGCCCGTCACGTCTACTTTTTCAGCATTCACGATGATTACGAAATCGCCCGTGTCCAGATGCGGCGTAAAGGTCGGCTTGTTTTTGCCGCGAAGCACATTGGCGACTTCGCTGGCCAGCCGTCCGAGGCGCTGATCGGTCGCATCGACGACGTACCACTTACGCTCAATTTCGGTTGTAGGAGGAAGATAGGTCTTGTTCATGATGTTCTATCGGGTTCCAGGAGGGTCAAAGGGTTAGGAAAGGCTCGTAGGAGGCTCAGAGTAGGAGGCTTAGGCAAAAGAGGAAAAGGGCTTGACGACGCACTAGCTAGACAGACGAGGCAACGGCGATCGCTGGCTCGGTCAGCGGCAAGAGGAACTGGGGCTGGGTGTCATACCAGAGGCTCGGCTCAAAGGGCGAATCAGGATAGCCTACGCGTAGCAAGCAGAGTCCCTGCGGCGGAGCGGCATACTTAACCTCGTCCCGGCGCTGCTCTTGCCAGAGGCGGGTAAACTCGGTGGGCGATCGCTCTCCCCGTCCCACGTCAACCAGCATTCCCACCAGCAGACGCACCATGCCGTAGAGGAACCCGCTCGCCTGGATCTCTAGCTGCACGAAGGGCCCACGTCGGACGCACTCTACCGCCTGCACATCGACCCAGGAATGGGCTCGCTTCGAGCCAGCCCGGTGAAATGCTGCCAGGTGCTGTCGCCCCAGCAATGGGGTCAGCGCTGCCTGCATAGCTTCAACATCCAGCGGCGCATGATAATAGTGCCAACTAAAGGGGCGGACAAACAAATTGGGGCAAGCGTCAGTGTAGAGCGTATAGCGATAGCGTCGCCAAATCGCTGAAAACCGAGCGTGCCAGGAACGATCCACCGGGGCCGAAGCCCGAATTAGCACGTCTTCTGGCAGGCGGCTATTGAGAATATCACGCCAGCGGTAGGGCGGGATCAGGGTCGCCGCATCAAAATGAGCTACCTGAGCGGCTGCGTGAACGCCAGAATCGGTTCGCCCTGCGCCATGCAGCGTCACAGAATACCCCAGCACAGCGGCGATCGCCCGCTCAATTTCTTCCTGGACGGTGCGATGCTGCGCCTGCCGCTGCCAGCCGTGAAACCGAGTGCCCAGGTATTGAATGACCAAGGCAACCCGTTGTGAGTCTACCGAGCAGGCTTCCCCTGAACTAGCAGACTCCTTTAGCGTTGGCAGCGCGATCGCCATAGCCAGATGCCTACATCCTCAGGTCAGTTCGATAATCGCCATTTCAGCGTTATCGCCCCGGCGGCTTACGGTTCGCTGAATGCGAGTGTAGCCCCCATTGCGATCGCCATAGCGCTCCTTCGCACCCTCAAACAGGGCGTGAACAAGCTGCTTGTCATAAAGGTAGCCCAGAGCCTCACGTCGAGCAGCCAGAGAGCCGTCCTTTGCAAGCGTAATCATTCGCTCTGCTTCGGAACGGACTGCCTTGGCCCGCACCTTGGTCGTTGTGATGCGACCGTGACGAATGAGTTCAGTGGTCAGCGCTCTGAGGAGAGCGCGCCGCTGATCTGCGGGCTTACCCAGTTGTGGAACACGACGACGGTGACGCATATCACTTAGAAATTAAACTAAACAGCAAAACGAAAGCAGTACGGTAAAGTCCCTACCCAAAGTCCTTGCCCCTTGCCCAGCCCCAATACGGCACAGCAAGCCAGAACCCCAACGACCTTAACCAGTCTTGGCAGGCTTTTCATGGGGCAGGGTAATCCCCATGCGAGTTTGAAGCGCCTCGATCACCTCTTCGGCAGACTTCGCACCAAAGTTTTTGATTTCTAACAAATCTTCTTGGGAGTACTCCAATAAATCCGCCACCGTATTGATCTGGGCCCGTTTCAGACAGTTGTAGGCGCGAACCGAAAGATTCAGTTCCTCAATCAAGATCTGGTTGTGGGGATCTTCATCATCCGAGAAGATGGGCCCAATGTCATCAATCGTGATGTCCTTCAGCGGGGTAAACAGATCCACCAGAATACCGGCAGCCTGACTCAGAGCATCTTGAGGAGTGATGCTACCATTCGTCCACACTTCCATGATCAGGCGATCTTTTTCTAGAGACCCGCCAACCCGCGCATCCTCAACGGTGTAATTCACCTTACGCACAGGCATGAAAATTGAGTCGATTTGCAAATAATCAACCGCCGAAGAGTCATCCCGGCTCCGATCAATGGCTCGATAGCCGATGCCCTTCTCGATCTTGAACTCCATCTCCAGCACAGAACCTGCGGAAACCGTCGCGATGTGCTGAGTTTCATCCACCACTTCGACATCAGATGGAAGATCGAAGTAAGCAGAGGTGACATCCAGCGGGCCCTCCACCCGAAGCCGCCCAATCTGCGGCTGAGAAGAGTAACTCTTCAGCACGACTTCCTTCATGTTCAGCAGGATGTCGAGGGCATCCTCTTTCACACCCGGCACGGTCATAAACTCATGCGTCACCCCTGCAATTCGGACTGCCGTAACCGCAGCCCCCTCTAGGTTCGACAGCAGCACACGTCGGAGTGCATTTCCGACCGTCGTACCCTGACCCCGCTCCAAAGGCTCAAGAACAAACTTGCTGTATAGACTCTGGTTTTTCCCTGTTTCGGACTCTATGCACTCAACCTTGAAATGTGCCATAGACCAACCTCTCTTCTCCTTAGCCACAGAAGGCAGGCAACCTTCTTATGTTTTCAATGTTCTCGTCTGCCAGCGCTCTATCCCCTTGCTCTGGAGAAACAAAACCCAACTGGTCAGCCTAGCAAAGATATCAACCGTCGAAACAAAAACCAGCGCTTTATCCCTCAACTGAATCCGCTCGACTCCCTGCTTGCTGAGCTTCCGGCAGTCCTTGCTCCAACAAAGCAGGAAAGACTAGACTCGCCGCCGCTTGGGAGGACGACAGCCGTTGTGTGGGATAGGCGTTACGTCGCGGATTAGTGTGATTTCCAGTCCAGCGCCTTGGAGCGCCCGAATGGCAGTCTCCCGCCCTGACCCAGGGCCGCTGACCATCACCTCAATCTGGCGCATTCCCTGATCCATGGCGCGACGAGCCGCATTTTCAGCAGCAGTCTGAGCCGCAAAAGGGGTTCCTTTCTTGGCCCCTTTGAAGCCGCTGGAGCCAGCAGAGGCCCAAGAAATCGCCTCTCCATTTGCGTCCGTGATCGTCACGATCGTGTTGTTGAATGTGGATTGGATATGGGCAACACCGCTGGGGATGTTCTTCTTTTGCTTCTTGGGGCCAGTTCGTTTCGTGGGTTGTCGAGCCATTTCTCTTCGCTAAGTCTAGGAATAGGGTTTACTTTGTCAAACCAAGGGTAGTCAAACTGTTAGGACAGGGAAATAGATTCAGAGGGATGGGGTGGATAGGCGTGGAAGATTGGACTGGCCGCACTTGAGAGGAAAGTAGAAGGGCGATCGCACTCAAGCAGCCTTAAAGCTAGGACTAAAAGCCTTCCCGCCCACAACTATCTCGATCGCTGAGGCAAGTAGGTCGAGCAATCAGATACAACCACACCAAAGAGGGAACAAAACCAACACGCTAATTCACTTCTGGCAAAAGCGCCCTGACAAAGCTAACCATGCACTGGTTCACACAAGTCCGCCAGCACCACCCTCAACCTATCGTCTACTTCTTGCCAGGAGCCTTCTTCTTGCCAGCTACCGTGCGCCGACCGCCGCGACGGGTTCGAGCATTCGTGCGAGTCCGCTGTCCGCGAACGGGCAGACCCATCCGGTGCCGCCGGCCGCGATAGGTGCCGATGTCCATCAGGCGCTTAATGTTCAGGGATTCCAAACGTCTGAGGTCACCCTCGACCTCATAGTCAGACTCCACCGTTTCGCGCAGGGCTGCAACATCTGCGTCGCTCAGATCCTTAACGCGAGTATCGGGGTTCACACCCGTCTTCGCGAGGATTGCTTTGGATCGGGTCAGCCCGATGCCATAGATATAGGTCAAACCGATCTCAACACGCTTATCGCGAGGAAGATCCACTCCGGCAATTCGTGCCACGCTTTGTACTCCTACTTCTGCCGCTCAGCAATGAACTCAACTTCAAATTGACCTAAGATAGGTCGATTCAACCACTCAACGTACTAACCCTGCCGTTGCTTATGCTTGGGGTTAGAACAAATCACCATAACTCGGCCGCGGCGACGGATGACGCGACACTTCTCACAGATTTTCTTGACGGATGCTCGGACTTTCATGCCCCGAAATGTCCCAAATTTGACTACTGACTACAAACCCAATATGTTATCAACTTTTTAGATAAAATGTCAAGGAAAAGTCTCAGATTAAACATCTCGCCTGTGGGCAGGCGATCGCGCTAAACGCCACTAACAGCTATTAACACTTGAATGCAGTGCCTCTCCTACTTCTTATTTCGGAGGCGATAGGTGATCCGCCCTTTGGTCAGGTCGTAGGGTGTCAGCTCGACCTTGACGCGATCGCCTGGCAAAATTTTGATGTAATTTCGGCGAATCTTGCCCGAAATATGAGCCAAGACATTAAATCCGTTGTCTAAGTCCACGCGAAACATGGCGTTGGGCAACGAATCCGTCACCGTTCCTTCCATTTCAATCAGATCCTGTTTAGACAATGCATCCTCCTAAACTAAAAGCGATTCAAGCCAGTGACTCAGACCATTGATCCAGACTCCATAGCGCCTTTGCAGCGTGCTATCAGCCTAGAGCGATCCTGCCTCTCCGGTGTTCAAAACGGGTATTCCAGACATGTCCATCACAAAGGGCCTTGAAGCAAACCGCTTTCATAGCCCAGGGAACCGTTAAGTACCCTAAACACCTAAAAAATGCACCATCTATTAGATTAACAAATACTCCAAGAACCTGTGCGTGTCGGTATCCGCGGCACACCCAATAGGCTTGGGACGGTCTATCCAAACGTGTTTTTTCAAGCCAAGCTAAGCTGCCTAGCTGCTAATCAACTGGCGTAGCGCCGCCCCCACATGCTCAATGGATTGATTGCCATCGATTGAAACAAGCTGCTGGCGATCGCGATAAAAGTCAATCAGCGGCGCAGTTTGATTGCGGTATACCGCCAGACGAGTACGAATCACTTCCTCGTTATCGTCTGTCCGCCCTCGGCCCAAGAGGCGAGCCACCAAAACCTCATCGGGCACTTCCAAATTGACGACACAATCGCAGGACTGTTCAATTTCTGCCAATAGTTCATCGAGAAACTTGGCCTGCTCAACATTACGAGGAAAGCCGTCCAAAATCCAGCCTTCTTGGGCATCTGGCTGGCTGAGGCGATCGCGTACTAAGTCCAGAATCAAAGCATCCGGCACCAATTCCCCGCGATCCATGTAGGACTGAGCCTTTTGCCCAAGCTCGGTTCCGCTTGCCACAGCAGCCCGCAAAATATCTCCTGTAGAAACATGAGGAATCGAAGCGCTAGCCGCTAGTTCGGCCGCCTGAGTGCCTTTGCCCGCTCCGGGAGGTCCTAAAAATATCAGTCGTGCCACTATTGCTTCACCATCCCTTCATAGCGCTGCGAAATTACATAGGTCTGAATCTGCTTTGCCGTGTCAATTGCGACACCCACCAGAATTAGCAGTGACGTAGCACCCAAGCCCTGAAAGGTCGTCACGCGGGTCGCGCCTTCAACGGCAGCCGGAACAATCGCAACCAATCCCAGAAAAATCGCACCCAAAAAGGTCAGTCGGTTCAGCACCCGTTCAATATAATCACTCGTTGCCTTACCAGGACGAATCCCCGGCACGCTTGCGCCCATCTTCTTCAGGTTCTGGGACATGTCTACTGGATTGACCACCAGCGATGCATAGAAGTAGCTGAAGAACAAGATCAGCAGCAGCAGCGCTAGCACGTAGACCCAAGTGCCCGGCCGTAGGTAAGACAGTACCCGCGTCACCATCTCGTTATCCCCAAAAAACTGCGAGAGGTAGATCGGGAGAGACAGAACCGCCGTAGCAAAAATAATCGGCATCACGCCGCCCTGATTGAGGCGCAGCGGCAGATAGCTGCTCTTTTCAAGGTAGAGTTTGCGCCCGACCTGGCGACGGGCAGAGATGATGGGAATACGCCGGGTTCCCTCTTGAACAAAAACGATGCCGACGATCATTGCCAGGAATACTAGGAGCAGAATGATCACACCGCTGACCACGCTGCGATCGCCACTCTGGGCAAGGTCGATAGTTTGTCCGAGCGATCGCGGCAAAGTTGACACAATGCTGACGAAAATTAGCAGCGACGCACCATTGCCCACACCCCGCTCCGTGATCAGCTCACCTACCCACATCACAAACATCGAGCCAGCCGTCAGAGCCAGCACCATTTGTGCAATGAACAGCGGCCCCGGCGACTCAGCAAACTGGTTCACAAAAATCGCTAGACCCAGGCTTTGAATAATGCCCCAACCCAGTGCAACGTAGCGCGTAATTTGAGCAATCTTGCGGCGGCCCGCTTCTCCCTCTTCCTTTTGCAGCTTCTCAAGACTGGGGAGCGCAGCTGTTAGCAGTTGCAGAATAATAGACGCATTAATATAAGGCAAAATACCCAGTGCAAAAATACCCAGCGTCGAGAGTCCTCGACCCGTAAACACATCTAAAAAGCCAATGATGGCCGATAAAGCGCCGGTCTCCGTGGCCGCCTGAAAGGCCTGTCGATTAATGCCAGGGATCGGGATAAAGACACCCAGCCGTACCAGAATCAACATTCCCAAAGTCAGCAAAAGTCGTCCTCGCAGTCCGGCTGCTTGGGCCATCTGCAAGAAAGTTTCCTGCGCCGTGGGTGTCTTATCGCGCACCATAGTCTCAGTACCTCTCCCTCTATAAAACTAAGCAGAGCAGGAGAGCCAACCACTCACCGCTCTGCCTTGCTGCAAAGTCGCTCTATATCTTAATCTAGCAGGTTGAAGCTTCCGCCTGCGCCCTCAATCTTGCGCTTCGCCGATTCAGTAAAGGCCGCAGCCGTCACTTGAAGCGCAACACTCAGTTCACCGTCGCCCAAAATCTTCAACGGGCCATCGTTTTGCGTCACAATTCCCAATTCCATCAGCGAGTCGAGGTTGACCTCTGTCCCCTTAGGCAGTTCAGCCAAGTCTCCTACGTTCACGATGGTGTAGGAAATCCGGTTGATCAGCGGGAAATGCTTCAGCTTCGGAATCCGGCGATAGAGAGGCAACTGCCCACCCTCAAAGCCCGGCCGGGTGCTGCGTCCAGAGCGCGACTTTTGTCCCCGCATTCCGAAGCCGCCGCTTGCACCCTGCCCGGCGGAAATGCCCCGGCCAACCCGGCGACGACGCTTCTGAGAACCCGGTTTTGGAAATGTGTCTGAAAGTCTCATAGTTCGTCAAGAATAGAGTTTTTCAATGGGAACATCGCGTTCTTCTGCTACCTCAGAGAAGGTGCGGAGGGCAGAAAGTGCATTTGCAGCGGCCCTGGCATTATTGAGCGGGTTACCCGAACCCAACTGTTTCGCCAGAACGTTCTTCACACCCGCCAGTTCTAGCACGGTACGCACGGAACCACCTGCAATTACACCAGTTCCCGGAGCAGCGGGACGAATCATCACCTTCGCGCCGCCGCCTGCGCCATTGGTTGGGTGAGGAATGGAGTCAGACTTAGTCAGGGGAACCTCGACCAAGTGCTTCTTGCCGTCAGCAACGCCTTTCTTCACTGCACCAATTACGTCAGCGGCCTTGCCAACGCCAACCCCAACCTGGCCCCGTTCGTTGCCGACGATCACGATTGCCCGGAAGCTGAGCTTCTTACCCCCCTTAACCACTTTGGTAACACGGCGGATCTGAACAACACGCTCTTGCCATTCAGTCTCTTTTTCTTTGACGCGACTTGTCTTGGTTTTCTTCGCCATAGCTTGCTTGTCCTGGATAGTGTGCTTGTCCTAAAGATGAATCTGAAAGGCTAGAAGCTTAGACCACCTTCACGAGCGGCATCTGCCAAAGCCTTGACGCGGCCGTGATACAGCTTGCCGCCCCGGTCAAACACGACTTGCGTAATCCCCTTTTCGAGCGATCGCGCTGCAATCAGCTTACCGACTTCTACAGACGCATCGCAGTTCGCACCTGAAGTGAGCTTTTCGCGCAGCGCAGGCTCCAGCGTCGATGCAGCAGCAAGCGTTCGATGCTGCGTGTCATCAATGACCTGGGCATAGATATGCTGATTAGAGCGAAATACAGCCAGACGAGGACGTTCAGACGTGCCAGAAACTGTCTGGCGGATGCGGACGTGACGACGCTGAGTCGCTTCCTTACGAGTCAGTTTCATAGGTTATTTCTTCCCTGCCTTACCGGCCTTACGTCTGACAACCTCGCCAGCATAGCGAATGCCCTTACCCTTGTAGGGCTCTGGCGGACGAACTGCGCGAACCTGAGCCGCAATATTACCAACAATTTCCTTATCAATTCCGCTGACCAGAATGTTGGTATTGTTCTCAACGGCAAATTGAACCCCGTCAGGCGGCTCGATCAAAACTGGATGGCTATAGCCTACAATCAGGTTCAGATTTCGCCCTTGAATCTGAGCCCGATAACCCACCCCCTGGATTTCAAGCTTGCGCTGAAATCCCTGAGACACGCCCTCCACCATATTGGCAACCAGCGTTCGGCACAATCCGTGGCGCTGACGGGCAGCGCGAGACTCGTTGCGACGATTCACCGTCAACGTATCGCCCTCTTGCAGAACCTCAACCTCTGGCGGAAGCGTGCGCGAGAGTTCTCCCTTGGGGCCTTTGACAACCAGAGTCTGACCGTCAAGGGTAACGGTCACCTTCTGAGGGACACTAATAGGACGTTTTCCAATGCGAGACATGACAAGTCACTCCTGGACGATCTTGCTGGCTTTCAAGCGATGCGCTTACGACACAAGCGCCACCAGGCAAACACAAAGCAAACACAAATAAAATGAGAGGCTAGATTTAGCTTTGACCCAAGCAGCCATCCGCTCAGACAAAGTCAGATCGAGAAAAATCCTTACCAGACGTAGCAGAGAACTTCTCCTCCCACACCCTGACGACGGGCATCCCGATCCGTCATGATGCCGCTGGAGGTTGAAACAATGGCAATTCCAATGCCACCCAACACGCGAGGCAGATCGCGGCAGTTTGAGTAAACTCGCAGTCCAGGTTTGCTGACCCGCTGTAGCGCATTGATAATTGGACGGCGGCCTTTGCCCTTGTACTTCAGAGCAATTACCAGTCGCTTCTGCGCTCCTTCGCCTGTCTCAGAAAACTCGCTGATGAATCCTTCTTCCAAGAGCACACGAGCAATGTTGCGCGTCATCTTGGTAGACGGGACTTCGGTCGTTTGATGCCGGGCGAGATTCGCGTTGCGAATGCGGGTCAGCATGTCTGCAATTGTGTCGTTAGACGCCATAATTTCCTCTTTGTCAGCCTGCCTCAGTTATCGCGAAAGGGCATTCCCAGTTCCTTTAACAGGGCGCGTCCCTCTTCATCTGTGGTTGCCGTGGTGATGATCGAAATGTCCATGCCCCGAATTTGGTCAATGTTGTCGTACTCAATTTCGGGGAAAATGAGTTGTTCACGAAGCCCCAGAGTATAGTTACCACGACCATCAAAGCTCTTGGGGCTGATGCCGCGAAAATCTCGAATCCGAGGCAGCACCAGGTTTATAAGGCGATCCAGAAAGGCATACATGCGCTCCGAGCGCAGGGTGACCATGATGCCCACTGGCATTCCTTTACGAATCTTGAAACCGGCGATCGCCTTCTTAGCCCTCGTCACCACTGGCTTCTGTCCAGTGATCACCGCAATCTCTGCCAGGGAAGCCTCCAGCGCTTTTGCATTCTGAGCCGCTTCGCCCATCCCCCGGTTCACGGTCACCTTGACCACTTTGGGAACCTGATGAACGTTTTCGTAGTTAAACTGCTCCACCAGCTTCGGAACTACGGTCTCCTGATAGTAGGTTTTTAACCTGGGACTTGCCATAACACTCTCCTGATATATTCCTGGGCTTGGTCAGGAATGAAACATGAAACGTGAATCTGAAACGCTAGTCGATAATCTCACCGGTCTTCTTCAGCATTCTGACTTTTCGGCCATCCGCATTGAAGGTATAAGAAATTCGGCTCGCGACCTTCTGCTTGGTGGAGTAGGGAAGGACATTGGAGCTATGAATCGGAGCCTCAAAGGTCTGAATCTGACCAGACTCCCCTTCTTGCTGAGGCTTGACATGCTTCGTCCGCACGTTAACGCCTTTGACCACCACCTTGCTGGTTTCAGGATAGACACGCAAGATCTCGCCGACTTTGCCCTTATCGCTTCCTGAAATAACTTGGACGGTGTCGCCCTTCTTCACATGCATTTTGTAGCGCAGCTTGCCCATCACAGCACCTCCGGAGCCAGCGAGACAATCTTAGTAAAGTTCTTATCGCGCAACTCCCGCGCAACCGGGCCAAACACGCGAGTTCCTCTGGGGTTGCCATCGTTATTGATGATCACGGCGGCATTGTCGTCAAACCGGATGCTCATGCCGCTATCTCGCCGCAGACCCTTCTTGGTTCGCACAACCACTGCCCGTACCACATCAGACTTCTTGACCGCCATATTCGGAATGGCATCCTTAACCACAGCGATGATCACATCTCCCACACCGGCATAGCGACGGTTGCCACCCAACACTCGAATGCACATCAGCTTGCGAGCGCCGCTGTTGTCCGCCACGTTGAGATAAGTTTCCTGTTGAATCATGGTGTCTCTCCTCCGGGGTGGACTAGCTCTCTGAAGTCTGATTTAGGATGTCCACAACGGTCCAACGCTTTGTGCGGCTGAGCGGACGGGTTTCTTGAATCCGAACGCGATCGCCCGTTTTGCACTTGTTTTCTTCGTCGTGAACCTTATAGCGCTTCGTTCGCACCATAATTTTGCGATACTTCGGGTGAGGGGCACGGTTCTCCACCGCGACGACGACCGTCTTTTCCATCTTGTCGCTCACCACGACTCCAACTCGCTCTTTGACTGCCATTGCCCCTTACTCCTTCTCTGCATCCGCTTGTGCAGCTGCCAATTGCCGCTCCCGCTCCACGGTCATCAGTTGCGCCAGCCGGTGGCGGACATGTCCAAACTGATGCGTCTTATCCAGTTGCCGCGTCGCCTTTTGGAAGCGCAAGTCAAATAACTGCTTCTTGGCGGCTACAATTTGCTCACTGAGTTCTTGATCACTGAGATCACGAATCTCTGAAATCTTAGGCAGAGCCATCTCTACGACTCCTCCACTGCTTGCTCTTGTTGTTCCTTAACAATGAACTTGGTCTTGATTGGGAGCTTGTACTGCGCCAGTCGCATCGCCTCACGGGCAGTCTCTTCCGGCACTCCAGCAATCTCAAACAAGATTCGACCCGGCTTTACCACTGCCACCCAAAACTCAGGGTTGCCCTTACCCGAACCCATCCGGGTTTCCGCCGGACGCATGGTAACCGGCTTATCCGGGAAAATACGAATCCAGATCTTGCCACCCCGACGGATGTATCGAGTCATGGCGCGACGGCTAGCCTCAATCTGACGGGAGGTAATCCAGGATGGCTCCATTGCCTGAAGCCCAAAATCACCAAAATCAATATTGTTGCCGCGAGTTGCCCGCCCTTTCATGCGGCCGCGCTGCTGCTTGCGGAATTTAGTTCGTCTTGGACTTAACATGGCTCACTACCTTGAAATTGAAGCTAGGGTCAGGGTGGGGATGGAAGCACTGGTCTGATTCAGCTTTCGCCCTTCAGCCCGCCTTCCCTATCCTTCGTTAGAACGATCCTCAAACTGGCGGCGGCGCTGCTGACGGCGACGGGGCGGCACATTAGGAGCGGCTTCTTGCGTCACTCGTTCCTGCCCAGGAATAATCTCGCCTTTAAACACCCACACCTTGATTCCCAAAATGCCGTAAATCGTCTGGGCAGTGGTGTAGGCATAGTCAATATCTGCCCGCAGCGTGTGGAGCGGCACCTTGCCTTCGCGAGTGTATTCAGTACGGGCAATTTCTGCGCCGTTCAGGCGACCACTCACCTGGATTTTGATACCCTGCACCCCTGATTTCTGAGCGCGGGTAATCGCCTGACGCACGACCCGACGGAACGAAACCCGCTTTTCGAGCTGCTGCTGCACGTATTCAGCAATCAGCGCAGCATCAGCATCCACACGAGCAACCTCAACCACGTTGATCCGAATCTGGCGGCTGGTGTCTCCCAACTCTTTTTGAAGACCCTCGCGCAGCTTTTCGATCCCCGCGCCGCCACGACCCACAACCACGCCAGGACGGGCCGTCAAAACTTGGAGGTCGATTTGATCAGCCTTGCGCTCAATGCGAACCTCAGAGATACCTGCACTGCTCAACTCTTTGGCAACATATTTGCGGATTTTGTAGTCCTCTTGCAGCAGCTTGGGATAGCGGCTGGAGTCAGCAAACCAGAGAGAGCGATGCTCCTGGGTGATGCCGAGGCGGAAACCAACTGGATGAATCTTCTGTCCCACAATGTGTCCTCAGAAAAGGCAAGAATTTGAGTGAAGGGTACAAAACAAGGGGCGATCGCCATTCAACACGCCCAAACAGGGTCGCAACTCAGTCTTCAGCACCCGGAGCAACCGCAATCGTGATGTGACAAGTCGGCTTGCGAATTTGATAGGCCCGACCCTGAGCGCGGGGGCGAAACCGCTTCAGCACAGGGCCCTGATCAGCATAGGCAGTCGTCACCACCAGTTCAGCAGGGGCATAGCCCTCGTTATGCTCAGCATTGGCAACGGCAGACCGCAGCACCTTAAGCACCGGATCGCAGGCACGGTAGGGCATAAATTCCAGGATAATCAGTGCCTCTCGGTAAGAACGCCCCCGGATCTGATCCAGAACCCGACGCACCTTGTGGGGCGACATACGGATATAACGGGCAACAGCTTTTACTTCGTCTGCGGTCGTAACTGCCATGATGATTTCCTCTCAAGTGTCTTGCAGCAAGCTTTTAGAGTTTGAGCAACAGCAAGCACTAAATCCAAGTATCTGTGAACTACTGCGAACGTCCTGAAATAAACCTGACTCAACCTAACGACGAGACTTCTTGTCGCTCTTGGCATGTCCCCGGAAGGTACGAGTCGGTGCAAACTCACCCAACTTGTGTCCCACCATTTGCTCCGTTACATAAACCGGAACATGCTGACGACCGTTATGAACGGCAATCGTATGTCCAATCATCTGAGGCAGAATCGTTGAGGCACGAGACCAGGTTTTGATTACCTGCTTATCGCCCTTCACATTCAACGCTTCAACCTTTTTCAGAAGATGATCGGCCACGAAAGGACCTTTTTTGAGTGAGCGAGACATAACCGACTTACCTCTACCAATTGACCAAACGTGTGATAGTCAACGAACCATAAACCCTGTAAAAAGATTCGGAACCTTAAGACTCGCGACCTCCACGACCGCGCTTGGACGTGCGGCGGCGGCGACGAACAATCAACGCATTACTTGCCTTTTTCTTCTTCCGAGTCTTCATGCCTAAGGCTGGCTTGCCCCAGGGAGTCACAGGGCCAGAACGACCGATCGGCGCACGTCCTTCACCGCCGCCGTGGGGGTGATCGACTGGGTTCATGACGCTGCCGCGAACTTCCGGACGACGGCCCAGCCAACGCTTGCGCCCTGCCTTGCCCAAGCTAATGTTGCGAGACTCGGCATTACCCACCGCACCAATCGTGGCGTAGCACTCGCGGCGAATCATTCGCACCTCTGTGGACGGCAGGCGGAGCGTTACAAAGTCACCCTCTTTCGCTACAATCTGCGCCGAAGCGCCTGCTGCGCGAACAATCTGTCCACCTTTGCCAGGGACTAATTCCACATTGTGGACCGTCGTACCCAGGGGCATACTGCCCAGTGGTAAAGCGTTTCCAACCTCAAAAGGAGAGTCTTCACCTGCGATCACAGTTGTACCGACCGTCAAGCCAGCAGGACAAAGAATGTAGCGCTTCTCGCCATCCTGATAATAAAGAAGCGCAATCCGGGCGTTGCGGTTGGGATCGTACTCGATTGCTGCCACTTTGGCAGGAATGTTTCGCTTGTCGCGGCGGAAGTCAATTACCCGATACAGTCGCTTGTGCCCGCCACCCCGATGGCGACAGGTGATTACGCCCCGATTGTTGCGTCCCTTGGGACGATGCACCGAGCGAGTCAAGGACTTTTCTGGTTCACTACGAGTGATCTCAGCAAAGTCAGCAACGGAGCGCTCTCGCGTGCCAGGTGTATAAGGTCGGTATGTACGAATGCCCATGGCTTCAATCTCTCAAGGGGATGGCTTTCAGACGTTACACTTCGGGGAACAGGACGATGGAATCACCTGTTGCCAGGGTCACAACTGCCCGCTTGTATTGGGGCTTGTGTCCAGCAAATCGACCGACTCGACGATGCTTCTTCGGGGGCTTGCTGGTGTTCACACCAACCACCTTCACCTCAAACAAAGATTCAATAGCGGCCTTGATCTGCGGCTTTGTTGCGCTGGGAACCACTTCAAAGACGTACTTGTTTTCCTCAAGAAGCTGAGTTGCCTTTTCAGTCACTAGGGGACGGCGAATCAGATCTGCCAGGTTGCGCGAATCAAACTTAGTCACCGTATACCTCCTGCACTTTTTCTAGGGCAGACGCAGTTGCCACGATCTTGTCAGCCGCCAGCAGATCAAAGATGTTGAGATTGCCAGCAGAAATTAGCTTGATGGAGCTGATGTTTCGAGCCGACAGATAAACCATCTCGTCTCGCTCAGAAACAATTAGGAGAGCCGTTTCGTTTTCCCCCACACCCCAGCGAGTCAACGCCTGCGCCAGTTCCTTGGTTTTGGGACGGGGCAACTCGTTTGCGAAATCTTGAACCACAATCAGGTCTTCAGCACGGCTTTGCAGCGCGGTTCTGAGCGCCAAGCGCCGCTCCTTGCGGTTCATCTTAACGGAGTAGTCTCTGGGCTTGGGGCCAAAGATAACGCCGCCGCCGCGCCATAGGGGAGAGCGAATCGAACCCGCACGGGCGCGACCTGTGCCCTTTTGCCGCCAAGGCTTGCGTCCACCACCTCTAACCTCAGAACGAGTCTTGGTAGAGGCAGTGCCCTGTCGAGCATTATTCAACTGGCGCACCAGGGCCCGATGAACGATATGGGGCGCATTGTCTTCGTTAGCGACGCGCAGATCTAGCGAGGCGGTGCCAGCGCTTTCACCCTGCCAATTTTTAACTACACACTCAACCATGGGTCTGTTTCTCCTCGTCGGGGTGCTGGCTCACTGCTCCAATCACCAAAATCGCAAAATCTAAACGCTCAGCAAATTCTTAGTTTGCTTTTCCGACCTGCTTGGCAGGAACAATATTGACCAAGGCACCGGGCTTTCCAGGGATTGCCCCCTTGATCAGGAGCAAGTTGCGATCGCCATCCACCCGCACAATTGTCAGCTTCTTGATCGTGGTTCTCGTGCCACCCAGACGACCTGCCATGCGCTTGCCAGGATAAACGCGACCCGGCGTAGTGCCCGCGCCCGTAGAACCGGGAAGACGGTGGTTCTTGGAACCGTGAGCCATCGGCCCCCGCTTGAAGTTGTGGCGCTTTTGGTAGCCCGCAAAGCCGCGTCCGATGCTCGTTCCAATTACGTCCACCTGTTGCCCTGGCGTAAAGATATCCGCCGTCAACTGCTGCCCTAACTGATAATCAGCAGGGCTGTCGAGGCGATATTCCTTTAAGTGGCGGAGGGGAGACGCTTCAGCTTTTTTGAGGTGTCCGAGTTCAGGCTTGTTCAACGCCTTTTCGGTAACCTCGCCAAAGCCAACTTGGACAGCACTGTAGCCATCCACCTCTGCTGTTTTAATTTGCGTGACTGTGCAGGGGCCAGCCTGGACGACGGTTACGGGAATAGCCTTCCCTGCCTCATCAAAAACCTGGGTCATCCCCAGTTTGGTGCCAAGAATTCCAACAGACACGGTTAATCGTCTCCCTATTTACACGCTGCAAGGGTGCCAGACAAAACTTGCCTCGCAAACTTCATAAGACACCAACCTGTTTTTGCCGAACAAAGTCAATCTGCTGTCAGCCCAAAGGCACACAGATTCACAGATGCTCTACAATCTTGCAGACAGACTCACTAGCTCAAATAAATGGCTTCTGCCTGAGTCGCCGGGACTTGAGCAGATCAACCACCCAGTATCCGTAAGGGCTTCCGGGCACTATTCCTGCCGGGAAGGCACTCGCAAACACGCACGGCCCGATTTTGGCGACAATTTCAAATTATAAACCAATCAACACAAGCTGTCTAGCAAGTTGCAGACAGAACTTTCAAAGACAATCTGCAAGCTGTGTTAGAAATTTGTGCCTTGTCTAGGATAACGCATAAAATCAGCATCGTGAAAAAATCTTTTGCAGGTTTCGCGACCCTTAAAGAGATGAGATGGGCAAAGTTCAGGGAGTGGAAGCGGCGGGATAGGGACTATGAATATTCGACTCGCTGAAGAATCAGATCTGGCTGAACTGGCGGCGCTGTATCAGCACACCGTCTTGCAGCACGGGCCGCAGCATTACAGCCTCGTTCAAATGCAGACTTGGGCATCCTTTGCCGAAAATCTGGACCTCTTTCGCCACTTTATATTTGACGCGACGACCTATGTGGCGACTGATGAAACCGGAATTGTGGGATTTGCAGGTATCGAGACCAATGGCCACATTCGCTCGACCTATGTGCGGGGCGATCGCCTCCATCAGGGTATCGGGTCTATGCTGCTGCAAGCGCTTTTGAACGACGCAGCCGCGAAACCTGTCACGCGGCTTTATGCAGAAGCCAGCGAGTTTAGCCTGGGGCTGTTTCAGAAATTCGGCTTCCGTCTATACGACACTGAAGCGGTGGATTTTGGCGGCGTGGCGTTTACCCGATATTTGGTGGAATACTTGGCGGAAGGGAGCGTAGAGCGATGAGGCAGCCAGATGAAGCGGTTCAAGTTACCATCTTTGACACGACGCTGCGCGACGGTGAACTGGCGCTGACGCAAAAATTTACCCTTGCTCAAAAGCTGCAACTGGCGCTGATGCTGGAGGCGGCGGGTGTAGACGTGATCGAAGTGGGCTATCCGGGCGCGTTTCGCAAAGATAGGGACGACCTGCTGGAGGTGGCAGCCCAGATCAAGCAGGCAACGATTTGCGGACTTGCCAGCAGTCAGCCGGAAGAAATTGAGGCGGTGGCGGCAGCATTGGAACCCGCTGAGCGGAGCCGGATCAATGTATTCACGCCGATTCGCGTCCCGTCGGCGAGGGCTGAGTCAGAGGCGATCGCCGCTATTCGGCAGGGGGTGTCTCTAGCCAGACGCTATTGCGAAGAGGTGGAATGGTCTGCGTTTGACGCGACGCGCTGCCCTCTCGACGTGGTGTGTCGCGCGGTGGAAACGGCCATTTGCAGCGGAGCCAGCATCATCACGATTCCCGACAGTATGGGAGTGGCAAGGACATCTGAGTTTGTCGCGCTGGTCAAATCTGTGGGCGATCGCGTTCCGAACATTGACCAGGCAACGCTGGCGGTTCACTGTCACAATGACCTGGGGCTGGCGGACGAAAACTCCCTGGCGGCCCTGGCGGTCGGCGTGCGCCAGGTGGAATGTTCGGTGAATGGGCTAGGAGCGCGGGCAGGCAACGCCGATCTAGAAGCTATCGTAGCGGCGATCGCCTCCCATCCCAAGTTTCACACCGGGGTTCAAGCGGCTCACCTGCCGGCCTTGTCAGCGCAAGTTGCAGCTTTGGCGCAATCGCGGCCGCCGAAAGCACGATTGGAAGCGTGATTGGAATCGCGATCTAGGCGCGGATCTCATCCGCGAAGCTAGCCCAGCGCACAAAGTGAAACGGCCCCGCGACGGAACCCCAGATATGCTCGTCTGTTTCGGGATCGCGGCCCCGGTCGAGGCTGATAAAGATTTGGTCGTCGATTTCAAACTCGCTGTCTAGATAGGTTTCCTTGCCACGACGAGTCACCATGCAGCCTTTGCCAGGTTCCACCTTGCCGCGAAAGCTGTGCCCTGTCCATTCCACAATCATGTTGCAGCCTGGTAGTTTTTCTAGGCGATCGCCCGTCAGCTTGCTCAACTGAGTCAGGTCGCGAGATGCACCGTAAAACTCTGTCTCGTCCTTGACGGTGTAGTTTTCAATCTCGATATGGTCGCCTGCGTTCACTAGCTTCAGCACCCGCAGCCGATAGGGATCGTTTAGCGCATAGTCGTAGGCTTGCTCCACAAACAGGCTAATGCCCGACAGCAGTTCCACGGGCAGCGGCCGCATACAGACCCGGATATGGGCAAAAAAGGGCGGGTTCTCGAAGGCTTGTTCCTGGTTGCTAAAGTCGGCAGCCATCCAGCGGGCCAGGGCGGTGAGGTCGGTCGAATGAGTCATGGGCGATCGCATTTTGAAGCATTGCAATTTATTGTAAGGGAACAAGGGGCAAGGATTTAGGACTGGTTCTATAGCTCTAGCGGTCAGGGAGCAAGGGGTCAGCGCAGCCGCAGAATTCCAGAATTCCGACCGGCCAAATTCCAACTTAGAGTATTGAGTAAACAGAGGATTGAGTAAACGTTAGACAGGATGGGGTTGGGAATGAGTGCGGGGTTTGATTCGACTCAGCTTTCAATTGGCGACCAAGTGACGGCAGCCCGCAACAGTGTCGTAGTATACGATGCCTCGGAGTGGGGGCGCATTGTGGTGTCGGATGGCGATCGCCTGCGATTTTTGCACAATCAGACGACAAACACCTTCCAGACCCGCCAGCCGGGAGAGGGCTGCGATACCGTGTTTGTCACCTCGACGGGGCGGACAATCGATCTGGCAACAGCCTACGTGCAAGATGATTCCGTGCTGCTGCTGGTGTCGCCTACCCGCCGCGAGTTTTTGATGGATTGGCTAGATCGGTTTATTTTCTTTGCTGACAAGGTGAAGCTGGCGGACGTGACCGCAGAGACTACCGCACTGGTGCTGATTGGCCCAGAGAGCGATCGCCTGATTGACGCGCTGGGAGCGGGCGATCGCGCGGGACAGCCCTACGGTAGCCATGCTCTCTATCCCATCGCAGGGGCAGAAGTGCGGGTGGCGGTAGGCAGCGGGCTGGGGCTACCAGGCTACACGCTCATGGCTCCAGTCGCAGCAGCAGAGCCTCTCCGGGCTGCGCTACAGGCGGCAGGCGCGACGCAGATAGAAGCGGCTGCCTGGGAGCGACTGCGAATCGAGCAGGGACGGCCGATGCCCGACCGCGAACTGACGGAAGACTACAACCCGCTAGAAGCAGGACTTTGGCACACCATTTCGCTGAATAAAGGCTGCTACATCGGGCAGGAAACCATTGCCCGCCTGCACACCTATCGCGGGGTCAAGCAGCAATTATGGGGCGTACAATTCAGTGCCGCCGCACCGCAGGAGACGGTGCTAACCTCCGGCGAAGATAAAGTGGGGCATGTGACTAGCGTGGTAGAAACCGAGTCGGGGGCACTGGGGCTGGCCTACATCCGCACGAAGGCAATCGAGGCAGGGTTAGGGACAGTGCAAGCGGGTAACGTAGTAGGAACCCTGGTTCCGCTCCCTTTCCTCAGCCACGAGTATTTATAGTTCAGCGGACATAGCAAGGCCTGGGGGTATTAGCCAACAGGCCCCCTTCGTAACCCTTAACTGCACCACTTAGCTGCCTAAGAGGAGCTATTCTGCTCCCGGCGCTTGCTTGGGAACGGTAACAGTCGGCAACGCTGCCTGATCCTCAGGTGCATTGGATGCCGCTGCGGCCTCAACCTGGGGCGTGGCCCGTTCCGCCAGCTTGCCAAAATCCTGGAGTCCCTTTACCGAAAATTCGGACTCCGACTTTTCAACCTTGGTTGCCGGAGCCGCCAGAGCAAGCTGAACGCCGTTAAACAAGTTATTCAGCGCCGCTTGCAGCACCTGGCCCGCATCCAGCGCCACCCAGCCCTGCGGGGTCAGCTCGCGGAACTCGAAGTGGAGATGCGGCCCGGTGGATAGGCCCGTGCTGCCAACCCGGCCAATCACTTCGCCCTGCTCGACCGTTTGCCCCGCCCGGACGAAGAGTTCCGACATGTGGGCGTAGAGCGTCTGCTCACGACCGTTGTTGTGATTCAGCACAACCGTCAGGCCGTAGCCGCGTAGGTAGTCAGCCGTTTCCACGCGCCCCGAAAAGGCAGCCAGCACCGGAGTTCCCGTTGGGGCGGCCAGGTCGGTGCCGTAGTGGAAGCGTGCATCTCCTGTGACCGGATGCACCCGCCAGCCAAAGGCTGAGGAAATGGCGGCAGGAATAGACAACGGGAACATCAGGCTGGTGTTGCCATTGCCGCGCAGCGCCAGGGGACGAATCGTGCGGTTGTAGAAGGATTGCAGCGAGGCAACCGACAGGCTGAGGGCACGACCGCCGCCCGTGGGGGCACTGGCTGCCACGGTTCCAGGGACACTCCCAGGGGCGATCGCCTCTGTGCCCGCAATCGGTTTGCCCGTCTCTGGGTCAATTTGGACAGTTGTGACCCCGCTTGCACCCACGCCAGGAGCGCACACACTGTTGGGTACGCCTGCGCCGGGTTGCAGCACGACCTGGCAGCCCGTAGACCGCTCCGAGAGGACGACGGGCGCTTGTCCACTGCGGGTCGAACCAAGGTCGTATTGCGGCGTGTCGTCGATGTAAACGTTGGTGTAATCCTGTGGATTGAGGGAGGGCTGGTTCGCCGCAGGCCGACTCTCGGCGCTAACGGGCGATTCGCTGCTAGCATCGCTTGTGCCAGTGGCGCGGGGCAGAACCGGGGCGGGCGATCGCTCTGGCGCGGGGCGCTCAACCACGGGCTGGGGCAGCGGCGCAGGCTGGGCAACCGGAGACTGGGGCGCGGGCGTTTCTCGATTCAGCCGGGGAACGCGGGCGGGCGAGGCGGACTCTGGTGAAGCCGGGGGCGGGGGCGGCGAGAGCAACTCTTGGGCGCTGGGAACCTCATCGGCACTGTCTGCCGTTTGGGCGATCGCCACTGCGCTTGGCAAGATTCCGGTGCTGCCCAGAATGCTCAGTCCTAAAACCACCGACAGGGAGTGGCGCACGCTATCCACTTTCGCGGAAGAGTTCTTTGCAGAGGTAGTGTTCCGATTCTGAGTCATCACCATTCCTAACAAACGAGTCCTGACAAATGCGAGTCCTGACAAATGATTCTGCCGATTCCGCGCCAACCGAGTCCTGACAAAACAAGCCTTGAGAAATCAGCAGTTTCCGCCAATTTTTGCGCCGTGGTGCGCTAGGGCGACGCTCAGCAGTCTAAACCTGTGGTTCTCTGCACGACTTCGTAAACAATCCTAACCAACAATCCGTGATCCTCATGGAAGTAAAACCGAGCTTGATGACGACTTCATCAATTCATATAAATTTCGTATCAAGGAAACCAATATTGTCCTTTCCTAACATAGAGCAGAGCGGCATGGCTGTCGTCGGGATGCTTTACAGACGGCTGGGAGTGCCAGAATTCCTGCGTATTGCCTGACCCAGCTTCAGATTGCTTCACGCCGCCAATTCCCACAGCGAAATCTATGTAATTTCATCTATGTAATTTCCCAGTGCCGCCTATACAGGTTGCCCACTTTTCTAATGAACATTTATCTGATAAACGGTGCGAATCACCGCTGAAGACCGCCAAAGCCACGGCATCCTGGAGATTCTTCACCCGCCAGAGCAATTGCTCAGGACAAGTCGGACGATTCGCAAAGCGATCCCTGCGGGAATCGCCCCGCCGCCTTAGACCGTCAGCCTTCAGAACAAGTTCCCGCTGGATAGCCCAACTGAATGCTGCCAGGGGGCAACAGACGCTCTGAAAGCCCAGAGGCATGGTTCACCCGGACGCGCAGTTGCCCGTCTAAGCCAATCCCTACGATTTCTACAGTTTCGCCAGGGGTTTCAGCATCCCCCACCAGGGTAATTGTCTGCCCGCAGTTGCTCAGTAGCGCTTCGTATTCTATTCGCAGTGCCTCGATGCCACGCTGCTGCCAGGATGCGTATCCTAACCGCAGCCCTTGCAGGGCGATCGCCCCCAGGTCTTCTAGGGACGCAATTTTCAGCGCATATCCCTGGTCTTGCAGCGTGTTCAGATTAATACCCGGTTCCGGTACAGGATTCGCCCAATTCAGCCCCACGCCCACCACAGCCTGCCTAATGTGCCCCTGCTGCACCCGCGTTTCCGTCAGCACGCCCCCCAGCTTGCAACCCAACACCACCAAGTCATTCAGCCACTTAAGCTGCACGGGTACACCCGTCTGGCGCAGGGCGATCGCCACACCCCAAGCGCTCCACAGGGTAATCTGGGGCGCGTGTTCTGCCCGCAGCGACGGACGAAAGCCCCAGGACAGATACAAGCCACCCGGATGCGACTGCCACTGCCGCCCCCACTGTCCCCGCCCTGCCCGCTGCTGTTCGGCAATGACCACGACCTCATCTGCGGGATGCTGGGCCAGATGCGCCCAAGCGGCCCGGTTAGTAGAATCCAGCACCTCGTAGACCTGGACGCTCAGCCCCGCTAGGTCTGGGGGACTGGAAACGTTGGCATGGGCGATCGCCGGAAGCGCGTTGTAAAACCGATCAAGGCTAAAGGGCATCGAGGCAATTGGGCTGGCTAGCAGCAGTTATAGAGCAAAAAGGTTGTAGCGCAAGAAAGTAGTTATAGAGCAAATAAAAATGTGGGAGAGCCGTGGTTCAGCTTCCCACACTGGGTTGAGTGATTCAAGACAAAAGCCAAGGGCGACAGGCTAAAACATCGCCACTCTCTACTTTTCAAGACCTGAGTCCCTAGCCCTACAGCCCTAACTAGAGTTCCTTTACCCCAGCAACGAGTTGCGTCACGACATCCTTTGCGCCGCCAAACAGCATTAGCGTTTTGTCTTGATAAAACAGTTCGTTTTCGACACCCGCGAACCCTTTATTCATGCCGCGTTTGATCACGATGGTGTGGTTTGCCTTTTCCACTTCCAAAATCGGCATTCCGTAAATTGGGCTTTCCGTGTCGTGGGCAGCGGCAGGGTTCACCACGTCGTTTGCGCCGATCACCAGGGCCACGTCGGTATGCTCGAATTCAGGGTTGATCGCGTCCATGTCGTAAAGCTGGGGATAGGGCACATTGGCCTCTGCCAGCAGCACGTTCATGTGACCGGGCATCCGTCCGGCAACGGGGTGAATGGCATATTTTACATCCACGCCCAGCCGCTCTAGCTGGTCAGCCAGTTCCCGAACGGCGTGCTGCGCCTGGGCCACCGCCATGCCATAGCCAGGAACGATGACGACCGACCGTGCATAGCCCAGCATCATCGCCGCTTCTTCGGTATCGACCGAGTGAACCGTCTTGTCGGCGATCGCCCCTGCTGCACCACCCGCCGCTTTTTCCTTTGCCTTGCTAAAGGCACTGAAGAGGACGTTGGGCAGCGATCGGTTCATCGCTTTGCACATAATCTGCGTCAGGATGATCCCCGACGCGCCCACCAGTGCGCCAGAGATGATCAGCATGTTGTTGGACAAGACGAACCCAGCCGCGCTGGCGGCCAGCCCCGAAAAGGAGTTCAACAGCGAGATTGCCACGGGCATATCTGCACCGCCGATGGGAATTGCAAACAGCACGCCCAGAATCAGCGAAATGGCGACCAGCACCAAAAAGATGGTGGGATCGTTCGGTTCTGCAATCAGCAGCACGCTACCCACCAAAAACAGACCGATGAGTCCAATACTGACAAACCGCTGGAGCGGAAAGATAATCGGCACGCCGCTCAGCAACTCTTGCAGCTTGGCAAAAGCGACCAAACTGCCCGTGAGCGTGATGCCGCCGATAAAGACGCTGAGGATAATCGTCAGCACGCTTCCCAGAGGCAGCGCCTCGCCTGTGCCCATCAGTCGCCAAAATTCTGCGATCGCCACTAGGGTCGATGCGCCACCGCCTAGTCCGTTGAGCAAGCCCACCATCTGGGGCATGGCGGTCATTTCTACCTTCTGCGCCATCACCACGCCCACGGCCGAGCCGATCAGGATGCCCACTGCAATCAGCGTGTAGTCGATAATGCCGCGATCTAGCAGCGTGGCGGCGATCGCCACCAGCATCCCCACCGCCGCCAGCACATTCCCCCGTCGGGCTGTGGCGGGCGATCCCAGTTGTTTCAAACCCACAATAAACAGCGAGGCGGCAGCTAAATAAGCAAGCTGGATGCCATTGAGCAATAAGCTATCGAGGGTGTTGTTCATTAGCTCCGTGCCTCTTTTTTCTTGAACATTTGCAGCATCCGGTCGGTCACCAGAAATCCGCCGACCACGTTGACGGTGGCCAGGGCGATCGCCACCACCCCCAGCACCGTCGTCACCGTTCCGTTGCCACTGCCCGCCACCAGCAGCGCCCCCACCACCGCAATGCCAGAAATCGCGTTGGAACCCGACATCAGCGGCGTGTGCAGCGTCGGCGGCACTTTATTAATCACTTCAAACCCGACAAACGAAGCCAACACAAACACCACCAGTCCAATAATGAGACTGTCTGCCATGTTTTTCTCCCGTATTAAAAAATCTTCAGAGCGAGAGAAGAGGGAAGAAATAAGAGCGAAGAACGAAGAGGGAAGAACGAAGAGGGAAGAGGTTCCGTTTTTCGTTTTTCGTTTTTCGTTTTTCGTTTTTCGTTCTTCTTTCTTCTTTCTGCCGTCCCCTCCCCCCTCATCCCCTTACGCCTTCACACGCTGCCGCCAGCGCTGCCTTCACGCGCTCATTGCGAATCTCACCCCCGTGGGCAACGCAGGCGCTGGCGATGATATCGTCCTCAAAGTTGAGCGCCAGTTCGCCGTCCTTCACCATCAGTTGCAGCAGCGAAGTGAGGTTTTTGGCATACATCTGGCTAGCGTGAATGGGCAGTGACGACGGCAGGTTAATCGGGCCCATAATGGTCACGCCGTTTTTCACCACGTCTTTGCCCGGTTCGGTGCAGGCGCAGTTGCCGCCCTGCTCGGCGGCCAGATCGACCACTACGGAGCCGGGTTTCATCTGGGCGACCATTTCCTCGGTCAGCAGGATGGGTGCAGCTTTGCCCGGCACTTGAGCCGTGGTGATAATCACATCAGCTTGTTTAACGTGTTCGGTGATGACCTGGCGCGATCGCGCTTTGGCCGCCTCCGAAATCTCCTTGGCATAGCCGCCCTCGGCCACGGTATCCTCTTCCAGATTCACCTCAACGAACTTTGCCCCCAGGCTTTGCACTTCTTCCTTCACCGCTGGACGAATGTCGAAGGCTTCTACCACAGCACCCAGACGGCGACAGGTGGCGATCGCCTGCAAACCTGCTACGCCCGCCCCCATCACAAACACCTTCGCGGGTGGAATCGTCCCCGCCGCCGTCGTCAGCATCGGGAAAAACTTGGGTAGCGCCGCCGCACCCAGCAGCGCCGCCTGATAACCCGCCACACCCGCCTGGGACGACAGCGCATCCATACTCTGGGCGCGGCTTGTGCGGGGGATCATCTCCATACTGATTGCTGTAACCCCTCGCTCAGCAAGCTGCTGAATGCGGGACGGCTCCCCCAGCGGGTTCAAAAAGCTAATCAGCACTGCACCCGAACGCAGACGGTCGATTTCGGATTGTCCATCTTCTCGCTCT
Source organism: Thermoleptolyngbya oregonensis NK1-22 (assembly GCF_032705245.1). Lineage (GTDB taxonomy): Bacteria > Cyanobacteriota > Cyanobacteriia > Elainellales > Elainellaceae > Thermoleptolyngbya > Thermoleptolyngbya sichuanensis. The sequence continues at coordinate 1,633,381 of NZ_CP053540.1, read as the reverse complement.
CGCGGCGGACTCACCTTCAGCACCACGTCTGCTTCGCCCCACAGCCGCGCCCCATCGTTCAAAACCTGCGCTCCGGCAGACTCATAGGCTGCATCAGAAAAATGAGATAGGTCGCCTGCTCCCGCTTCGACCCACACTTCCAAGCCCTGTTTCACCAGTTTCCCAACCACATCGGGCACAAGCGCAACTCGACGTTCTCCAACTTCAATTTCCTTTGCAACTGCTATCTTCATTCATTCTCCTGGATGACACGATTCAGTGACCGCTGTTTATTCTGAAAACCTCACAAAAAATGCGCTGAATTAAAAACTCAGACGCAATCCCTCCGTGCAATCAGACTGCAATTTTCAGAATGAAATTTTCAGAATGAAATTCTGTAATTTTAATGACTGGTTTCTAATCTAGACTTCAAGACTGAAAGCATGACTTAAAGCTTGGGACGCAAAGTCCACCAGCAACATCGCAACCCACACAAACCATACAGTTCGCAAACACTGCACAGATAACGCTGCACAGATAGCTTGGATCGCCTCAATCCCTTATGCTCAACTTCCTGAAATTGTGCTGCGCCACTCCGAACAGCTTGGCAGCACTTAATCAGGACTGCACCGACCTTATATCCACAAACGGGCACCTTTCGATTGGGGACTTTCGATTGGCACCCTTCAACTAGCAGTTTGGCAACTAGCACTTTCAGGGTTTTGCAATGAGTCTAGTGCCCTAAAACTTACTGACTCGCAACCCACCAAGCTTCAACTTGAATCCTACAAGCTTCTGAACTAGAACTGGCTCATCTTCAGGTTAATTTATGGATCGCTTATGAACGATGAAATTTTCCCCTCATGAGAATGACTCAATGTTTGTGATTACTCAGTTTGTGATTACTCAAATCATCAACCCAAACACAAGCGCCAAGAAGCACTCACCCTCTAGCCTATAAAAACTCCACGGGTTCTGGAAAGAATGTAAACATCTGGATGTGTTTTGAAATATTTTTTGAAATATTTGAACATATCTGGATTAAACATATTTAGGAAGTCGGTCGAGGGCGATCGCCCAAAGCATACCCTAAACCCTCCTAAACCCCTCCTAAAGACGCATTTTCCCTAGAAAAACGAGCCTCCTTTGCCAGGGCACTTTTTAGGAACTGGTTCGTCCACACTGCCTGATGCCCTGCATCCTGATGCCTCCGCCTCGGAATCCGAGAGGCGTAGTGTATCCTGAGAGGAGCATTAAACGGTAAAGTTTAGTGATGGTTCGAGAAATCATGTTACTCAAACGCAGAGCTATGGTGTCTAAGTCCTCAATTCTCCGAATGCTTTCGGCAGTGGCGGTGTCTGGATGTGTAGCAGCGGGACTAGCTCCTGTGGTTCACGCTCAAGGACTGCCGGGCCTGGTGATTTTCAGCGGTGTAGAGCGTGAAAATCAACTGAACTATCGGTTGGACTTTAACGGCAGACCTTTTCAGACGGATCGATACCGCCTGCGGATTTCTCGCCAAAAGATGCGCTCAGACGTGTACGAGTTTACGGTGACCTATCCCGATACCTACCAGGGCACGTTCGACGAGAATCGGATTGAACTGCGGGTGAGAGGAAACTCGGTTCCGCTGAACGAAGTGATCTGGAATCGCGAAACTCGTGAAATTACGATTTACCCCACCGAGCCAGTTCCGGCGGGTTCCCGCGTCGAGATTGTTCTGTCAAACGTGCGAAATCCCCGAAACGGCGGCACGTTCTATTTCAACGCGCTGGTTCGAGCAACCGGAGACGTGCCCCTCCGTCGCTACATCGGCACCTGGATTATCGGAATTGGCCGCGAATAATCCGCGAATAGTTTGCGAATAATCCGCGAATCATCGAAATTGCCCATCAAGACAAAAATCTAGCCCGGAGCAAGACCCCTTCGCCTCGCTCCGGGCTTTGCACTTGTGGGTTGCCTTTCACCCAGTTTGCCTTTCACCGAGCAGACGGTTCCTGACAGACTATTTCAGCGGATGATGCTCCGCCAGCAGCCGCTCTACCCGTGCCTCATCGACCCGTGCCGCCAGTTTTTGCGCTTCGTGAATATCGCGGGTCGTTTTCGACAGGCTGATGGTAGACCCGACCGTAAAGGCCAACCCCATGCCAAAGTAGGCCTTCACCCAGCCATTGACAGGTAAGTAGCAAATCCCCAGACTCGTCGCTCCCAGCGAGATGATAAATGCTGCCCACGTTTGAACCACCCAGGCAGAACTGTGCGTGGGGGAAACCATCAAATCCTTTGCCTTCGTCATTGCTGTTCTCTCCTTACGATTCAGATTTACGATTCAGGTTCTTGAACAGCATCGTAAGAGGCCTGATGCAGCAGATTTTATCCAACCAGACACTTTTCAAAACTGTCTTGGGAGAAACCGATCCGCAGCACCCATTTTCACCAATTTTCTAGACTGGATCTGCGGTTTGGGCTGAAAGCCAGGAGTCAGTTGCCCGAACTGGATGAACAGGCGTACTGATAACTATTGCTGCTAATTATCGAGGCTGCTAATTATCGAGGTTGCTAATTATCGAGACTTTAGCCCACTCCACAGTGCTTTTATCTCACGCCACAGGCCCGACTCGCCCTCTGTCCCCGTTCGCGGCCGGGTGAAAATGCCCTGGCTGGGGCTAAATAGCAGCGCCAGGAAAAACAGCACCGAGGCCACCAGCACAATCGCCGGGCCAGAGGGCAGGTTGAAATAGTAGCTGAGGTACATGCCGCTGATGCTGGAAACCACTCCCAGCAGAGCGCCCAGCCCCATGACCTGATGAAATCGCGGTACGAGGAGATAGGCCGTCGCCCCTGGCGTGATCAGCAGCGCCAACACCAGCACTACGCCGACGGCCTTCATGCTGGCCACCACCGTCAGCGCGATCAGCAGCATCAGCCCTAGGTTAAGCAAGTTAACGGGCAGTCCTGCTGCCTGTGCCCCCAGGGGGTCAAAGCTGTAGAACAGTAGCTCTTTGTAAAGCAGCACCACGCAGGCCAGCACCAGCACGGCTATCAGGGCTGTGTCGCGGACTTCTCCTGGCGTAACGCTGAGAATATTGCCAAATAGAAAATGGTTTAAGTCAATCTTGTTTTCTTTTTGGATTAGCGTAATCAGCGTGATGCCGAGCGCAAAAAAGGACGATAGGACGATTCCCATCGCTGCGTCTTCTTTGATGGGCGATCGCCGATGAATCCAGGCAATCAGCACCGTACTCAGCACCCCCGCCACAAACGCACCCACATAGATATTGATGCCCAGCCAAAAGGCGATCGCCAATCCGGGCAGCAGCGAGTGGCTAATGGCATCGCCCAGCAGCGACAGCCGCTGTACCATCAGGTAGCTGCCCACCACCGAGCAAATGACCCCAACGATGACCGCCACCAAGAGCGATCGCTGCATAAAGCTATAGCTGAGCGGGTCGAGCAGGAGATCCCACATTTGAAAGGGGTCAGATGAAAGGGGTCAGATGAAAGGGGTCAGATGAAAGGGGTTTAGGAGTGAAGACGCATCAATCGCTCGTGCGTAACGGTAGCTCGTGTGTAACATCGGGATCGCAAGGCAGATGCAGCACACGATTAAGGGGCCAATTATGCGGCTTGCGAGAAGAACTGAACCGAGGTTCCGTAGGCGCGGCGCATGTTTTCGGGCGTGAGGACGTGCGATCGCGGGCCGGCGGCGATCAGGTCACGGTTGAGCAAGACGAGTTGGTCAAAGTTTGCGATCGATTCGCCCAGGTCGTGGTTGACCACCAGGACAAGCTTACCGTCGGCCGCAAGTTCGCCAAAGATGCGGAACAGCACTGCTTCCGTCGTTTGATCTACGCCGACAAAGGGTTCATCGAAGCAAAACAGGTCGGCTTCTTGGGCCAGCGCTCTCGCCAGAAACACGCGCTGCTGTTGCCCGCCAGAAAGAGACCCAATTCGGCGATCGCCATAGGCGGCCATGCCCACGCGCTCCAGTGCAGCGGCAGCAATGCGGCGGCTAACCGCAGAATAGCGCTGAAACCAGCCCGTTTTTTGGGTGCGGCCCATCATCACCACGTCCCACACCGTCGCCGGAAAGCTCCAGTCAATCTGCGATCGCTGCGGCACGTAGGCGACGCGATCGAGCTGGTGGGTGAGCGGGCGATTCCCAGAAGCATCGCTACTCGAATCGCCCCACAGCACGCGCCCGGTGACCGTCGGAATCAGCCCTAGCGCAGCTTTGATGAGCGTACTTTTGCCCGCGCCGTTGGGGCCAAAGATGCCCACCAGTTGCCCCGATTCCAGCGTCAGGTTTATGTTCCGCAAGGCCTGGGTGTCGCGGTAGTTCACGGTGAGATGGTCGATGGTGAGGCGAGTCATAGGAGTCAGGAGTTGGAGTTTGAGGGATTCAGAGACTTGGGTAATTTGGGCAATTTGGGCAAATATTCCTGAAAGGGATGAATACGCGATGTGCGATTTTCCATCTGCCCTCATCCCCGAACCCTTTCCCTAAGTCGGGCTACTGTATACGACAAAATCTTCTAGGCTTGAGCGGCGATGCTGTGATCCCCCCTTAACCCCCCTTGAACAAGGGGGGAACTGATCCCGGAGTGACCCGAAGCAGGGAGAACTGGCTCGGAAGTCCCCCTTATTAAGGGGGATTTAGGGGGATCTTTCGGAGCCTGACGCAAACCATCGAGAGGTCTGCACACAGTAGCCCAAGCCGGGAGAAGCGAAGCAGGGAGAACTGGCTCGGAAGTCCCCCTTAATAAGGGGGATTTAGGGGGATCTTTCGGAGCCTGACGCAAACCATCGAGAGGTCTGCACACAGTAGCCCAAGCCGGGAGAAGGGGAGCAAGAGAAGCTTGAAGTCCCCATCCCAGAGCGGGAGAGGGCTTGAAGCCTTCGGCACACCAGAAGGAAAAGGGTTAGAGAGAGCAGCAAAGCTGCACATCCCGTATTAGACGCGAAATTATGAGGCAATTATGAAAAGCCTCTGGGATCATCATACCCGAAATTATGAATCAATTATGAAATCGGGTAGAGTGAAAAATGAAAAGACTATGAAAGCACTGTAGCGAGTGATGCAAAACCCTGGAACGCAGATTTTTTCCTGGACACTGGGGCGGCGGGCAGCGGTGACCGTTTTGGGGGCGATCGCCCTCGGCTGGCTGGCAAGCAGTTGCCGCACGCCCCCAGTGCAAACCGGGGATTCTGAAAAACCAGTCGTTGTGGCGACTAACACGATCCTGGCAGATTTGACGCAGCAGGTCGGCGGCGAGGCGATCGCCCTGGTCAGCATCCTCAAGCCCGGAGATGATCCCCATGTTTACGAACCCGTGCCCCTCGACACGCAGCGGCTAGAAGACGCGGACTTGATTTTATACAACGGCTATAACTTAGAACCGGGGCTGATCCGGCTGGCGGAGTCGGTCGGCGTGCGGGGTCGCAGGGTCGCTGTGGGCGAAGTCGTGCCCCCGCTGGAGCTAGCGGAAAAAGGCAGCACCGTACCCGATCCGCACGTTTGGGGCGACGCGAAAAATGCCATCCAAATGGTGAACGCGATTCGAGATGAGCTAATTCGCCTGTCGCCGGAGGACGCAGCCACCTTTACGCAAAATGCCGCCGATCTGGTTGCCACGCTGGAACGGCTGGACGGCTGGATCACGCAGCAAATCCAGACCATTCCGCCCAGCCAGCGCCAGCTTGTGACGACGCACGATGCCTTTCAGTATTACGCCAGAGCCTACGGACTGACGGTGCTGGGCACGCTGATTGGCATCAGCACTGAAGAACAGCCCAGCGCCCAAACCTTGCAACGGCTGGCAGACGCAGTAAAAGCGGCAAACGTACCCGCAATTTTTGCTGAGACTGCGATTAATCCCCGGCTGATCAATACCGTTGCAGAGGAGGCAGGCGTGCCCCTGGCAGACACAGAACTCTACGCCGACTCCATTGGCGGGCCGGGCAGCGGCGCGGAGAGCTATGTAGACATGATGGTGACCAACACCCGGGCGATCGCCCGCAACTTGGGCGGCACTCCGGGCGACTGGCCCCAGTGAAAGGCGCTTAGCTAAACTGCTGGCTCGACTGCCCTTCCGACTCCAGGTTAAACAGAGTGCAGAGGGTTTCCATGGCCCGCCGCCGCGCCTCAATGTCTTGCTGCGCCCTCAGTTGCACCATCGGGTCATGCAGGATTTTGTTAACAATCCCTTTAGTCAAGGCCTCAATAATGCCCTGGTGCTTGTCGGCAAACTCTGGGCCTAAGCGAGACAGCGCCTTCTCAAGCTCCTGGGTACGGATGCTCTCCATCTTGTCTTGTAGGCACTTGATGGTGGAAACGGTTTCGAGCGATCGCACCCAGTTATTAAAGGCTTCAATCTCCTCATCCAGCAGCGCTTCGGCTTCCAGCGCCATCTGACGGCGGCTTTCCTGATTTTGCGCCACCACTGCCTTCAGGTCGTCCACATTAAAGACATGGACATGGGGCAAATCGTTGACATCTGAATCCACATTGCGCGGCACGGAAATGTCGAACAGCATCAAATGCTGGCCCGGTTCCACGATCGCTTCTAGCTTGGCGCGATCTAGCAGGGGTTCTGTGGCGGCCGTGCTGGTGAACACAATGTCAGAGTCGGCAATTACTGCGCCCATTTGATCGAGCGTATGCAGTTGCAGGTGTGCATCGGGGAATTGCTTAGCCAACTCTTCCGCGCCTGCCAGCGAACGGTTCACAATGGCGATTCGATGTGCCCCTTTGGACAGCAGATGCTGCACCAGCAGTCGCGCCATTTTGCCTGCGCCCAGAATCGCAACTCGGCTGGCGGCCAGGTTTTGCGCTTTGATTTGCGCCAGTTCAACCGCGGCGGAACTGATGGATACCGCGCCTGTACCAATGCTGGTTTCGCTGCGGACGCGCTTGCCCGCCTCCACCGACTTTTTGAATAGATGGTTCAGCACACGCCCAATGCCGTTGAACTGCTGCCCCAGCTTGTGGGTGTGCTTCACTTGCGACAAAATCTGCCCCTCGCCCAGCACCAGGCTATCCAGCCCCGACGACACCCGCATCAGGTGCATCACCGCGTCCTGGTGCAGCAACACAAACAAATGCTGGCGCAGATGTTGCAGGGGAACCTTGCCGTATTCCGATAGAAACTGAGTGACCTCGCGGATGCCGTTATCGGTTTCGCTGGCAACGATGTAGATTTCCAGCCGATTGCAGGTGCTGAGGATGGCCACCTCTTCGACGTGAGGATAGCTGCAAAGCTGGGCGATCGCCGCTTCGGTTTGGGGCGTGGGGATGCTCAGCTTTTCTCGAACTTCTACTGGGGCTGTTTTATGACTCAGGCCCACCACCGCAATGTTCATAATCCTCCCAAAAGTTTCTCATCTGGCGCAGACGGTCAAAATCCGCCAAACGCCCAGTTTTTGCTATCTCCCGTAGTGACGACCACGGCTCATCCAAAAGTCTATCAACTCGCGGCCGCCCGGTAGATCTGCCAGCGACAGGCAGTTTGAGGCGCTTCCAGACAATGTAACGAAGGTTTGTAACAGATCGAGATGGAGGGCGATCGCCCGCTCAGATTCTTGAAACCCTTGATATTGCGTCATATTCGTCCTAACAAAAGCGCGATGCCCCGTCCTCGCCGTTAGAAATCTTAAGTAAATCCAAGATCTGCTTTACAAAACGCAACCAAAAGTTTAGGATTGTACACAGGTTAGGCAATCAAACCTAGCCGTTTCATTTTCTACAGACACACTTGTAGTTTTACGGACTCATTAGCAATGACAACGACCCTACAACGCACCGAACGTGCAAGCGTATGGGAACAGTTTTGCAACTGGGTGACCAGCACCGAGAACCGCCTGTACGTAGGCTGGTTCGGCGTACTGATGATCCCCACCCTGCTGACTGCCACCGCTTGCTTCATCATCGCCTTCATCGCTGCTCCCCCCGTGGACATCGACGGCATCCGTGAACCCGTCGCAGGCTCCCTGCTGTACGGCAACAACATCATCACCGGCGCAGTGGTACCCTCCAGCAACGCCATTGGTCTGCACTTCTACCCCATCTGGGAAGCCGCCTCTCTAGATGAGTGGCTGTACAACGGCGGTCCCTACCAGCTCGTCGTCTTCCACTTCCTGATCGGCGTATTCTGCTACATGGGCCGTGAATGGGAACTGAGCTACCGCCTGGGAATGCGTCCCTGGATCTGCGTCGCCTACAGCGCCCCCGTAGCCGCTGCGACCGCAGTATTCCTGATCTACCCCATTGGGCAAGGCTCCTTCTCCGACGGTATGCCCCTGGGCATCAGCGGCACCTTCAACTTCATGTTCGTGTTCCAAGCAGAACACAACATCCTGATGCACCCCTTCCACATGCTGGGCGTAGCAGGCGTGTTCGGCGGCTCCCTGTTCTCCGCCATGCACGGTTCATTGGTGACCTCCTCCCTGGTGCGCGAGACCACCGAAGTTGAATCGCAGAACTACGGCTACAAGTTTGGACAAGAAGAAGAAACCTACAACATCGTCGCCGCCCACGGCTACTTTGGTCGGTTGATCTTCCAATACGCCAGCTTCAACAACAGCCGTTCGCTGCACTTCTTCCTGGGTGCATGGCCTGTGATCGGCATCTGGTTCACGGCGCTGGGCATCAGCACGATGGCATTCAACCTGAACGGGTTCAACTTCAACCAGTCCATCATCGACTCTCAGGGTCGCGTGGTGAACACCTGGGCAGACATCCTGAACCGCGCCAACCTGGGTATGGAAGTGATGCACGAGCGCAACGCTCACAACTTCCCCCTCGACTTGGCTGCTGGCGAAGCTGCTCCTGTGGCTCTGGTTGCGCCTCAAATCAATGGCTAATTCTGGCTGTGGCTTAGCGTCTGCTTAGCTTTTGCTGAGTCTGTCTGATTAGCTAGTCTCTGAGCGCCTCCTGCGGGGGGCGCTTTTTCGCTTGGGGAGGGTTTAGGCGGATTTTATGGGCGGATTTTTGGGCGGATTTTTGGGCTAATTTTATGGGCGGATTTTATGGGCAGTCGGGCGATAGGCATTAGCAGCCAGCAATAATGCAGCCAGCAATGATAGGGTGAAGTTCGGCCCATCTGCGATGTGTTCTGGAAAACTATGCGACGGGCGTTTCTTAGCACTTTGGCAGTCACCCTGGCAGTTGTATGTCCCAACGCTCGATTACCTCGACTAGTTCGACTGAAGCTCGTTCGACTGAGGCTAGTTCGACTGAAGCTAGTTCGACTGAAGCAGGTTTGACCGACGCGATCGCCCATCCCCAACGCAATCCTGGCTCGACCTCCGATGAGTCCGACAAAAACCCCGTGCCGCCCTCTTCTCCAGGCTGGTGTCTGAGCAGGCGTGATCCCGGCTTTATTCGCGCCTGTTTGCCCTGGTGGGAGTGGGCCTATCGCCATTACTTTCGGGTGCAGACCTCTGGCTGGGAACATATTCCTGCATCTGGGCAGGTGTTGATAGTGGGGGCACACAACGGCGGGTTCGCAGCACCCGATATGTTCATGATGATGCTGGACTGGTTTCGGCGATTTGGTGTGGAGCGTCCTGCCTATGGGCTGATGGATGCCAATGCGTGGAAGCTGCACCCATCTTTGTCGGAATCGGCAGCAAAGCTGGGCGCAGTGGTGGCCCATCCCAAAATGGCGATCGCCGCTTTAGATCAGGGAGCCAGTGTATTGGTCTATCCCGGCGGCGTGCGGGATTTATTTCGTCCCCATCATTTGCGCGATCGCATTTGTTTGTTCAACAACCAGGCGTTTGTCAAGCTGGCGCTGCGCTACGAGTTGCCGATTATCCCGGTCATTTCTCACGGGGCCCACGACACGCTGATCGTGCTGGGTGATGCCTATCCGCTGGTGGAACAGTTGCATCGGTGGGGGCTATTTCCCTGGATTAATGGCGTAAATCCGGGCGTATTTCCGGTTTACCTGGGGCTGCCGTGGGGTGTGGGGCTGGGGCCGTTGCCAAACCTGCCACTCCCGATAACGATTCATACGCGGGTGTGCAAACCTGTCTGGTTTCCGCGATATGGAGCAGAAGCAGCGGGCGATCGCGCCTATGTCAATGCCTGCTACAAACAAGTCCAGCGCCATATGCAGCGATCGCTCGACCATCTCATTGCAGAGGTTGCCTGACTCCTAAGCATGATAAAATTGAGATTCTGTGCATTTAGCATCTCAGGAATCGCGCATTGCAGAAGGGCTATTATTTTGCATTGCGCTGCGCCTGAATTCGCCCACAGGTCAGATTTTTTCACAATCCGCTCCTGATCACTGAACTCAGTCAATCCTTACAAAACGAGGTCAAGAATGGCTAAGCGCCGCAACCAGAAAAAAGAAAAAGCTCTCCGCAACCAGGCCTATGCCCGCAAGTTCCGCAAGCGCACCAATACCGGACGCTTTGGTCGTCGTCGTCCGGGCTTTGGCGGATCTCAGATGGATGAAGAAACCGATCAAAACCGGAGCGGTACGGGCGCAGAAGAAGGCGCAGAATAGTCCACCCCTGGCAATGGGCGGCTGTCTAGCAGGGCATTAATCGCGTCGGCAGCCGCAATGCCGGACTCTAGCGCCTGCTCAATGCCAGGGTTCGGGGTTTCGTCGGAGCTACACCAGTCGCCCGCCAGCACCAAGGGCGCGGGTTGGGATGCCGACAGATAAGTTTGGGAGTAGGGCGATCGCACGGTTGCATATCGCCAGCGATGCACTTGCAAGACTTGGGGCAGGATCTGCGGCGCAGGCAGTCCCGACAGCAGGTGCATTTTTGCATAGTCCAGCAGCGCCGTTCCTGCGGATGTCAGGTCAGTCTCATCAAGGTGTGCTGCGGCAAAGGCAGCGCTGCTCTGAACCACCAGCGCGGGACAATCAGGATTACGCCCCTTAGAACTTTCCTGCGAAATCCAGGCTACGGGAGCCTCTGGGGGACATTGCACCGCCGCCCAGGGCAACGCTTCAAACAGCGCCCGCTCAGCCTCCGAAAAGCAGGCGATCGCCGTGATGCAGGGATTAAACTGCACCGCAGCCAGCGCCCCTAGCAAGTCTGCCTCCAGAACGGAACCGAGCGGTTGCAGCAAATCGAGCGCCTGGGGAGCCGGGATTGCCATCACCAAGGCTTTTGCAGACAGCGTTTGCCGATCGCCCGCTAGCGACTCAAGGGTCAGTGCCCAGCCCTGGGATGCTGAAGAAATCGCCACCACCCGCTGCCCCCGGCAGATCTCCAGCCCCGCGCCTAGCTGTTTTGCGACAGCGGTGATGCCGTCGGCTGCCACATAGCGGGGAGTGGCAGGCAGGGGAATGAACTCGTCGGGCTGCCAGCGATACACCGTCCCTGCCCACGGCTCCAATCCACGCCCCAGCATCGCCTGAATCAACTGCTGCGACTGGGGCCCCTGGGCTTCTAGCCAGCGCAGCCCGTGGTCGGCGCAGGTGTCGGGCAATCGCCGCGTCGCCATGCGCCCGCCCAGTCCCCGCGATTTTTCTAGAACCACAGCCTGATAGCCTGCCCGATGCAAGCGCTGGGTGCAGACGAGGCCGGATAACCCAGCGCCGACAATCGCAATGTCAATCGCAATATCTGCAATATCTGTGGTGTCAACATTCGCGGTGTCAACATTTGTGCTGTTAACATCCGCGGTGTCAACATCCGTAGTGTCAATGTTCGCGATGTCAATATTTGCCATGTCGATGTTTGCCATATCGCCGTCGCCAATATCGCCTGGACTGGAGGGTTTGGCGCTGTCTGAAAGGGGCATTGATTCTGTCATTGAGGTTGGCGTTGAGGTTGGCGTTAAGGTTGGAATTTAGGCAAGTTCACGAGAGAGTTCAACAGAGATTGTGGCGATTTTGTGCGGGAAAAGCTGTTCAGGGGCGACTTTCCTAGGATTCGCCAATCCGCGATCCCCCTGCGGTACTACACTAAGTTTTGGCATGACTTTTGGCAAAACTTTCGCTGGTATGGGTTCATGAAGGCTCGCTCGTTTTACCTGGCGCTGGGTTCGGTGGCGCTGACGCTGCTGCTGCTGGCGATCGCAGGCTTTTACTGGCTCGTGGGGCAAAGTCCGCTGCGGCTGCTGCAAGGGGGACGAGTTGCGAGTCCGGAGGCGGCGATGTTTGTACCTAAACAGGCTCCGGCGATGGTGTCGCTGCTGGTGAAACCAGAGCAACTGCGGGCATTTCGGCTGGCGGTGTCGTCGCTGGGCGATCGCCGCAAAGCGCGGGAGGAACTGGAGGCGCTAGAGCGGACGCTGCTGACCAGTCGTGGACTAAGCTACGACGCGGATATTAAGCCCTGGCTGGGGAGCGAAATTACGCTGGCGGTCACCAGTCCCGACATCGACCGCACCCCCGCCAACGGACAGCAGCCGGGCTATTTGCTGGCGCTGGAAACCGAAAACCCGCAGCAGGCGAAGGAGTTTGTGCAGCTTTTTTGGCAGAAGCGGGCGATCGCCGGCAGCAATTTGGTATTTGAGCAATATTCCGGTGTCAAAGTTATTTACGAGCAGGGGCCAGGGGCGACATTGGCAGACACAGGCACGCCAACCCCGACGCTGGCTAGCGCAGTGGTGGGCGATCGCTTCCTATTGTTTGCCAACTATCCCAAAGTTCTGCGCGATGCCATCAACAACGTGCAAGCGCCAGATCTAAGCCTGAAAAGCAGCCAAAAATATCAGGATGCGCTGGCGGCCCTGCCAGAGCGCCAGATCGGGCTGACGTTTGTGAACCTGCCGCAATTGGGCGCGTGGCTGGGCAGCCAGAGTCCGCTGGGCAGGCTGAGCAGCGACAAGAATCGCCAATTTGAGAGCCTGGTGGCGGGTATTGAACTGGCGCGACAGGGGCTTTTGGCAGAGACGGCGCTGCTGGCGGCTCCGGGGCAACCGCTGACGGCTCACAAGCCAGCCCTGACGGAACCCGTCGGCGCGTTGCAGTTTATTCCCCCTGCTTCGCCTTTTTCCGCATCGGGGACGGACTTGAGCCAGCTTTGGGGGCAACTGACCGAAGGCTTGCAGGACTATGGCGTGCTGTCGGCCCTGCTGGGGCAGCCGATCGCCGCTCTGGAAGATCGGTGGGGCGTGACCTTTGAGGAAGACCTCGTGCCCTGGGTAAACCGGGAGTTTGCGCTGGGGCTGGTGTCGCCGCCGGGCCGCGACCCGGAGTGGGTCTTTGTGGCAGAGAAATCGCCGGAAACTGCTGCGGGGATCGAGAAGCTGAATGCGATCGCCCAACGACGCGGCCTCACGGTCGGCCCGATTACTCTGGAAGATCGCCGTGTCTACACTTGGACGCAGCTTTCGCCCAGCAGCAAACGGCGGGGCGCAGAACTCCAGGCCGATGTGCAGGGCGCTCACACCATGCTCGATAAGTACGAAATTTTCACGACTTCGGTCGAGGCGATGGACGAAATTCTGAAGCATCCCCAGAAGTCGCTGAGGACTGACCAATCGTTTCAGGAGGCGATCACCCCCCTCGCGCCCCACAACGATGGCTATCTCTATCTCGACTGGGAGAGCGTCCGCAAGCCGCTGGAGCAGCGCATCCCCGCCCTCAAGCTGGCAGAACTGGCGGGCAAGCCGTTTTTCGACCACCTGCGATCGCTGACCATCACCAGCTACGGCAGCGATACCAAAGTCCAGCGTGGCGCGGTTTTTGTGCAGTTGAAAAATACCTGACTTGCACAGGACTTACACCGTTGGGCGACTCCTCATGGGCTGCCCCCGCGAGAAATCGTCCAAAATTCAGAAAACGAATCGCAAGTGCGTAAGCTCTATCTCAAGCTCTATCTCAACACCGCTAGGGATTGACCGACAAACGCGAGCGGCGGGTCGCCAGGAGGATACCACTGGCCCAGGCTAGTTTGGCGATCGCCCACTCGCTCCGCTGTTCCAAGTCAGCAATCAGCGCGTCTACCTTGGGGGCGTGCCCCTCGGGCCAGTTTGCCTGGGGCAGCATGTCGTCGATGAGGTACAGCCCGCCCGGTTTCACCAGCGAAAGCGCCAGATCCAGATGCGTGTATTTGCCAGGCCAGGTGTCGGCAAAGATCAGGTCGAAGGACTCGCCCTGCTGCGCCAGCGATTCTAGAAATTGCCCCCCGTCTTGCACGAAAAAAGACACGCGCGGATCGGCGGCAAGGTGAGCCTGGGCGATCGCCACCAGCCCTGCCTCGCAATCCACCGTCCACAGCGTAGACTGGGCATCCATGCCGTCCAGCATCCAGGCCGTCGCCGCACCCGTGCCCTTGCCCAGTTCCAGAAATCGCCCGCCCGGTTTGCTGGCACAAAGCGATCGCAGCAGGGCCCCCGTCAGGGGTTCCGAGAGCATCTGAACATCGAGTGCAGCCGTGTCTGCCAAGATTGCCGCCAGCACCGCAGGCGGATTTAGGTTTTCTGTATCGTTCATCCGCTTCTTCTAAGTAGGTAGACCAAATTAAAAAACAGTTTCCAAACCCTGCGCCGCCCGCGCGGCGGGCGTGAAGGTGTAGTCTCCTTTAAGTACACTATGCAGCCCTATAAAGTTTCCAAACCCTGCGCCGCCCGCGCGGCGGGCGGCGCAGGGTTCTTGATTTTATGTTTATTTATGTCCACCTACTTAGAACTGAAACGTCGTCCGCAGCGTACCGATGACAAACGCATCAAACAAATCGCGGTTTTGCTCTGGGGCCGTAACCACAATCACGCCGGGGGTAATCGAAATATTATCCGTGACGCGAATGCGGTAGAAAGCCTCGATATGCAGCGAGGTATCATTCTCCAGCCCCAGACTGGCAAGGGTATATTGACCCCGCAACCCGGTCAGGTAGGGTTCCACGCCCACCATAATGCCGCCCAGGTTTCCTGCACCAAATAGGTCAGGAAAGGCCAGCCCCAGCCCGTAATACCAGATATCGCCACGCCCGGTTTCCAGCAGCGTCAGGTTGGTATAGCCACCAAAAGCGCTGAGGCTGATGCCGGAACTGATGCGCCACGAAAGTTCTAGACCATAGGAATTGGTGACGGCGGGTACGCCCAGCGCCCCGTGCAGCGCGTTGGCAGGAACCGTGCCTGTAAAAAACCGGCTGCTGCCCAGCCCCAGATCAAAGATGGCGTTGGGTGTGGAAATGCCGCTCGTGGCAACTTCGGTATGGTAGCCGTGGACATAGGTTAGTCCGATGTTGAAATCCTGACTGGGGGCGAAGGTGAGTTGCCCCAGCGCGGCATAGTCGCCGTTAAAAAAGCCGCTGTCTTCGCCAGGATTGGCGGCGTTGTCAGCCAAGTAGCCGAGCGACAGCGCCAGCGTGCCCTCGTCGTCAAAGCGATAGTTGAACCCAAACCCCGTGCCGCCGCCGATGCGATAGATCGGGCTGTATTGGCTGAAGGGCGACAGGGAACCATTGCCGCCATCGGCATCGTTGAAGAAGGGGCTGAGGGTGCTGTGGACGTAGGCTTGATGCGTGCCGCCAATCGCCGCGACGTAGGCACTGAGGCGCTGACCCAGGTTAAAGCCATAGGTCAATCGATCCACCTGGACATTGTTTCTGGTGTCGCCCCCAAGGGCCGTAATCAGCAGTCCCTCTGCGGTTCCACGCGGCACAACGTTTGGAACCAGGTTGGGACGACCCAAACTGCTGACGACTGTGCGGGGGGTTCGGTTGCCTGCGGTCAGCCGAGTTTGCAGCAAGTCATCGCCGCTGAAGCTGGTTTGAAAATTCAAGCGGGCGCGATATTGAAACACCGTGGTGTTGCCCACTGCCTCCAGTTGATCGCCGAATAGATCGTTGATGTCGAAGATCCCCTCGCCTGCCAGCCGGGTCGTGGTCGAAAACTGGTTGGCTTCCAGTTCCGCTGTCCGGTCTTCCAGCAAATCCACGCGACCCCGCAAATCTGCCAGCTCGCGGGCAAATTCTCGCTGCAAGGCTTCGATTCGCGCTAGGGCTTCCGGGTCAAGATTCTCCAGCCGCCCAACGACGGCATCCAGACAGGAAGCCAGACCTGCGGCAAATTCGTAGCGGGTTAAGGCTTGTCGCCCGCGAAAAGAGCCGTCTGGGTAGCCCTCTAAACAGTCCAATCCGCCCTGCTGTTCGCTATTCGCCAGGTAAGCCAGCGCTTCGTAGGCCCAGTCGCCGGGGCTAACGTCAACAAACTCGCTGACGGAAGTAACCTGGGCCATCGGGTCGCCCTCTAGGAGCGCAGATTGGGCGATCGCCCCTTTGGGCTGGGCCACCAGTCCGATCGTTGCCAGCAGCAGACCGCTGAATTTCAGAGCAGGAAGCGTTTTGGGGAAAGGAAGATGCATGGTTTCTGAAGAATGGGGGATCAGCAAACTAGGTGGGCTGCGGGAAGAAAATATCGCCCGGATCAGGGTTGGAGTCTACTGGGTTGCGGGGGCGGGTATCCTGAATCACCACCACATCGGTGATTTGGGGTAATTCCCAATGGGGAAGGTAGCCGTCGCCCGGACGCAGTTGCAGCACCACGCGCTCGTTGTCCTCGTCCTGGTTATCAGCATGGGGAGTGACCCAGATAATGCCCTGACCCGTTTGGGGATCGATGCGGACGCGCTGCGGCGGGTCGAGGGTATAGTCCCGGGGCTGCGCGGCTTTGCGGGCATTGCGATTCACCTCATAGTTCACAAACATTGGCGCAGGCGGTTTGGGGCGCACCGTGACCACAAACTTGCCCTTGTCCGCAGGGCGCATGGTTCTCTGCGCCTGAGCATCCTTGGGTTCCTTCGTCCAGCGCTGGGTGGCTTGGAGCGTGGCGATTGGCATATCCGTAATCACAATGGCTGCCGTGCGTCCGGGTTCACCCGGATTGGGCACTCGATAGGCCGCATCAGGCAGCAGTTCCAGAACGACATGCTCTGGTGTAGCGGCTTCGTCGCCGGGAATATCTGCACGGGCAAACACGGGGATATGGGCTTTGCGGCTGCTGGGATCGATCTGCACAACGCCACTCAGGAGGTCATAATCCTGACCAAAGGTGGCGTGATGTAGACCCGGCGGCGTGATGACGCGATAGCGCACGGTGGTTTGTCCCTGGAGAGCCACGTCTTCTAAGCTGACCTCGAATAGGGCGGTATGTCTCTCGGCGATCGCCTCTCCGGGTAAGGGTTCCCTGGCATTTCGCAGGGTGCGAATCCGGGCAATGGGCAGCGGCGGCGGCACTGGGCGATCGAGAATGCGGATGCGGGCGCTGCGACCTGGCTCACCCACAGCGGGCAAACGATAGGTGACATCTGGCACCAGTTCCAGCACCACATGCTCCTGCGGGCTTACTTCATCACCCGCGACATCGGCCCTAGCGACGACGCGAATCTGGGCATTGCCAGCAGCGCGGTTCACCGTCACGACCCCGCTCAAGGGTTCATAATCCTGACCGGGCGTGGCGTTTCGCACGTCGGCAGGCATGACCACTCGATAGCGCACCGTTGTCTGGTCTTGCAAAATCGGCCCTTCCAGGCTGACCTCAAACAATCCCACATGAGATTCGGTCAGGGCTTCACCGGGGCGGGGTTCGAGCGCCTCGCGCACGGCGTAAATGCGGACGAGGGGCGGCGGCGGCGGCGGCAACGCAGGGTCGGTAATCGACAGCATGGCACTGCGTCCGGCTGCGCCTACAGCGGGAAGGCGGTAATCGACCTGGGGCAATAGCTCAATGGAGACGTACTCCACCCCTTCGTTACCCGCGACATCGGCTCTGGCAACGACGCGAATTTGGGCTGTGCGGGTGGCGCGATTGATCATCACCGTGCCGCTGAGGGGTTCATAGTCCGAGCCTGGGGTGGCGGCGGGCAGGCCCGGTGTTTCGATAACTCGATAGCGCACGGGCGTATTTTCCAGCGGCAGGTCGCCCGCCAGCGAGATTTCAAACAAACCGACATGGGTTTCGGTCATGGTTTCGCCGGGGCGCGGCTCCACGGCATCCCGCAGCTTTTGTACGGTGGCGAGGGGCGGCGCGTAGTTGGCAATGAACACAGTATCTTCCGTGCGATCGCCCAGTTGATAGCCGCCGTTTTCATAGCCCAATAGCTCCACGCATACCTCTTCGCGGCCCTCGTCGGGGTTGTTGTCGTCCAGCGGCGTGACGGTCAGCAGCACGCTGGTTTGTCCGGCGGGAATCAGCACGCGATCGCTGCTGGGCGGCAGGGCCGGCGACGAGAAGACAAAGTCTTGATGGGCGATCGCCATGCGCGGCGCAGGCAACTCCTTCAGCCGATAGCGCACCCACAGCCCGCCGGCCGGAGCCGTTGCCCCATCGACCAAGCTGATGCGAAACTGTCCGGGCACAGCCGCTGCGTAGGGAGTCGGCTCTACTGCGTTGGGCTGAGTCGCCTCAATCCGGACACGGGGCAGCGGCTTGAGCAGCAGCGACGTTTCAATCCGAAAGGTGCAGCGATGGGTGTGGCGTTCGGCAAAAAAGAAGAAAAACTCGTAGGTTTCGCCGACGGTTAGCTCCAGATTCAGCGGCGCGTAGGCATCGCTAAGGTTCAGCCCCAAATGCTGACGCAGGTTGAGCTTCAGATGGCGGCTGGGGTCGGCGGCCTGATTTTGGGGATTGTTGAGGCGGAGGTCGAGCTTGCGGCGCTCTTTGCCATGCACCCCGCCGATATCAATGGCGAGCAAAGCTCCGGTGCGGCTGCCGCCGATGGACTGATTGCCAATGAACACCCACAGGTCATCGTCGCCTTCAAAAACAAACTCCTCTGTGCCCTGGTAGGTAAACTTGGCCGAAGTTTCTAGCGTGAAGTGGTAGTTATGAAACTTGCCATCGTCGGGGTGGCGATAGGCTCCGGGCGTGGTCAGGTTAAATCGATCGTCGGGATTGGAATTCTGGTTCTTTTTGGCTCTTAGGCGTTCGCCAATGGGAGACAGCGTATTCCCGGGCATCCCGTTTTGATCGAGCAGAAAAAGCTCCTTATCCAGATTGCCAAACAGCCGATCGTCGATTGGGAAAAAGCTTTCGCGGTGATAGCGATAGGTGCCGCCGGGTTGCCCAACGCCGTTGTCTAGCTCTAGCTGAATCTCAGTTTCGGCGTTCACACCCGGAACGCTGCGAAACCATTGGTCAAAGGTATTTTTGCTGGTAACGGTATGACTACGGGGCGATCGCCCTTCGTTAAAGACGGGCTTATTATCCTCGCCTAAAATGGGCAGCACCAGTCCTGTTTCTAGCGGTGTCCGCTTATTTTCAAAATCGGGATGATCAGCTCGAAAATCTCGAACTTTCGCGGTTAGCTGAATAATCGCCATAGTTGCGCCCTTTGTGATGACAGGTGTTGGATGCCAGCCGCGACCCCAGAGAACTTGCTGAACCGCTTGCAGCGTCTATCTTGCAGCGTCTATATCGTCCTATATCGTCTATGCTGCGATTGGACAGCTTTTACCCGGAGCAAGCGTCTGCGGGGGATGCAGAACGCTTTGGGCTACTGGCACAGGTGACTACAGTGGTGTCACAATTTTCTCCGGAGATGCCAAATAAAAAAGTGTCGATTTGCAACAAATCCCTCCGGGAGGGATTCCTAGCAGAGTGGGGCAATCTGGCGCAGGGAATTGGGCGAAGGGGTTGGAGGGACTGGGCTTTGGGGCGATCGCCCAGTGCCCCAGCTCAGGCTCCGGCAAGACAAGGGGGTGTGCTATAATTTGAGATGCTGAAATGCTTGATTTTCAAGCCTTTTGGGTACTTTTCAAGTCCTCATCTAGAACCAAGTCAGCCTGTTTGATGCGGTCGGAAGCAGAGCGATGCTGTGTCTATAAAGAAATATGTAGCCCGCAAAGAAATATGTAGGCTTATCTCTCTAGGCGCGGGTTGACGGTATCAATCCAGAACTTGATCTAGCCTGCAATACAAAACTGCAATACAAAACTGCAATCCACAGCGGTAATGCAGAACGCAGGTCGTAAAGCTCGGCTTCTAGTCCCCTTCTCACCCTTTTCGGAGCATTTCAATCTATGACCTTCTCCTCGGAGTCGCCCCAAGACCGGATCGTGCCCACAGACCTCCGCACGGAAATGTCCCGGTCATACCTGGAATACGCCATGAGCGTGATCGTAGGGCGGGCGCTTCCCGATGCGCGAGACGGTCTTAAACCCGTTCATCGTCGTATTCTCTACGCCATGCACGAACTGGGCCTTGCGCCCGATCGCCCCTTTCGCAAATGCGCCCGCGTGGTAGGCGACGTGATTGGTAAATACCATCCCCACGGCGATACGGCAGTGTATGACGCGCTGGTGCGAATGGCGCAAGATTTTTCGATGCGATCGCCCCTCGTTGATGGGCACGGCAACTTCGGTTCTGTGGACAACGACCCGCCCGCCGCCATGCGATATACCGAGTGTCGTCTGCGGGCCATTACCACCAACGCGCTGCTGCAAGACATCGAGTCGGAAACCGTAGACTTTGTACCCAACTACGACGGGTCGCAGCAGGAACCCCTGGTGCTGCCTGCTCGTATTCCCCAACTACTGCTCAACGGCTCCTCCGGCATTGCGGTCGGCATGGCCACCAACATCCCGCCCCACAACCTGGGTGAACTGCTAGACGGTCTGGTGGCGCTAATCGCCAACCCAGACATGACCGATGCCGAACTGATGCAAATCATCCCCGGCCCCGACTTTCCCACAGGCGGCATCATCCTGGGCACCAGCGGCATCCGCGAAGCCTACGCCACCGGGCGCGGCTCCATCACCATGCGCGGCGTGGCCACCATTGAAACCATCGAGCGGCGCGGCGCACCGGATCGCGAAGCCATCATCATTACCGAATTGCCCTACCAAACCAACAAGGCCGCGCTGATTGAGAAAATCGCCGAAATGGTGAACGAGCGCAGGCTGGAAGGTATTGCTGATATCCGCGATGAGAGCGATCGCGACGGAATGCGAATCGTGATTGAACTGCGCCGCGATGCCTATCCCCGCGTCGTCCTCAATAACCTCTACAAACAAACGCCGCTGCAAGCCAATTTTGGAGTCAACACCCTCGCTCTGGTGAACGGCGAACCGCAGCTTTTGGGATTAAAAGAATCCCTCCAAGTGTTCCTCGATTTTCGCATTGAAACGATTACGCGCCGCACGCGCTATGAACTGCGAAAAGCAGAGGAACGCGATCACATTTTGCAGGGCTATCTGATTGCCCTGGCGAATCTGGATGAGATTATCGCGCTAATTCGGGGCGCAGCGGACACGCCTACTGCCAAGCAAGAGCTGATGGAGCGCTACAGCTTGTCAGAAGCGCAGGCCGACGCGATTCTGCAAATGCAACTGCGCCGCCTCACCGCGCTAGAGGCGGGCAAAATTCAGGCAGAACATGATGAACTGCAAGTCAAAATTGCCGACCTGCAAGACATCCTGGCCAACCGGGAGCGCATTTTGCAGATTATTCGGGACGAAGCAGTGGAGCTAAAAGCGGCCCACGCCACCCCGCGTCGCACAGTAATCGAACCCCTCGATGGCGAATTGGGCGATATTGACCTAATCGCCAACGAACAGGCCATCATTCTCGTCACGGAGCAGGGCTACATCAAGCGGATGCCCGTCAGCACTTTTGAGGCGCAAAACCGGGCAACGCGGGGCAAGTCCGGCACTCGCATGAAGGAAGATGATGGCATTGATCACTTCCTGACCTGCAACGACCACGACAATATCTTATTTTTTAGCGATCGCGGCGTGGCCTATTGTCTGCGAGCCTATCAGGTGCCCACGGGGTCCCGCACGTCTCGCGGTGTGCCCATCGTGCAACTGCTGCCGATTCCTGTGGAGGAGAAGATTACCTCGGTCGTTGCGGTGACCGAATTCACCGATGATCTTTATCTGGTGATGTTGACCCAGAAGGGCTTTATTAAAAAGACGCAGCTTTCGGCCTTCGGCAACATCCGCACCAACGGGCTGATTGCGATCTCTCTGGAAGACGGTGACCAGCTGCGCTGGGTACGACTGACCACCGCAGACGACAGCATTATCATCGGCTCCCGCAAGGGCATGACAATCCATTTCCGCACGGATCATGAGCAACTGCGTCCCCTGGGTCGCCCAACCCGCGGCGTGCGGGCCATGAGCCTGCGCGAGGGCGATGAGCTGATGAGCATGGATATCTTACCCAGCCAAGTGGTGCAAACCATTGCCGAGGGCGACGACACCGATAGCGATGCCGAAATTCCTGAAGAGGAGTGCAGCACGGCGCAAGGCCCGTGGGTGCTGGTCATTACCACAGGTGGGCTGGGCAAGCGCGTTCCGGTGAATCAGTTCCGGCTGCAAAAGCGGGCTGGCATGGGGCTGCGGGCGATTCGCTTCCGCAAGGCGGGCGATGAACTGGCGGCGCTGCGCGTGGTAAACGAAGATGATGAAATGATTTTGGTGACGAGCCGTGGCATTATCATCCGCCAGGCGGTAAATGCGATTTCCTGTCAGTCGCGGGCGGCGACGGGGGTGCGTGTGCAGCGATTGGATGAGGACGATGCGATCGCCGATGTGGCGCTGGTGCCGCCCTCGGGTGAAGCGGAAGACCCAGATGCCGAGGACGAAGCCCCCGAAAGCTAAGCCCGAAAGCTTAACCTGAAATCTAAACGCGAGAGAGCGTCTTCAGTGCATCAGTCCTGGAAGTTTTCGCGCAGGGCTTGGGGGTTTTGGCATTGGGGCGATCGCTCTAGGGGCAGTTGAATCCTCAGGCTAAGCCGCCGAGTCCCACATTCGGCCCAGATCATGCCGCCTAGATATTCCACCCGTTTTTTGACCAGCGCCAGCCCCAGCCCCGTGCCGCCGTGTTTCCAGGGATCGAGGTCAGGAATGCGGTAGAACCGCTCAAAAATTCGATCGCACTCGGTCGCGGGCACGTCTACCCCCGTGTTCGCCACGCACAGGTTCAGGAGCGTCGCCGTGGCTGTGGCTGAAACCTCAATCCCCTCCCCTGTGGGGGTATATTTGCAGGCATTGGTCAGCAGTTCGCGCAGCACCCGCTGAAACAGCGACGCATCGGTGACAATCGGCGGCAAATCGGGCGCTATGGACAGGGTTAGCCGCTGCTGTTGGCGCTGGGCCCGCTCCCAAAACGGCTCCAGCACATGGGGCAGCCAATCTTGCAGAGTGAGCGTGCTGAGGATCAGTGGTTCTGCGTCTGCATCAAGGCGGGTCAGATCGAGCAAATCATTAATTAGGCTGATTTCGCGCTGGCCTTCGTCCTTGAGAATCTGAAAATATTGGGACAATAGCGTGGGGGCGGACTGGCCCGGCTCCGGCAACAGCCCTGATTGCCGGAGGTGAACTTCGAGCAAGTCGGTGGCTAGCTTGATGCTGGCCATGGGCGTGCGGAGTTCGTGGGAAACGGTGCTGAGAAAATCATCTTTGAGTCGATTCAGTCGCTGTAGCTCTGTCACCTGGGCTTGGGCAGCTTGGTAGAGCCGAGACTGGCGGAGGGCGATCGCGCACTGATTAGCCACCTGCTGTACTAGCCGAATTTCGGGTTCGCTAAACCACTGCTCGCGCGGTCGCAGCAGCCAGATATCGCCTAAACTGCCCTGATCATCTCGAATCGGCTGTGTGAGGATCGCTGAATCATGCATCAATTGCCGACTGACTTGAACCTCGAGGCAGCGGTGGCAAAACTGCTGACCCACACCCTGCAAAAGCTGCGTGTAGAGTTGGGGATGATCCTCCATCGGGAGAACCAGGCCGGCCGCCGACTGATCTGCCGCTGCATATTCGCAATAGATGGTAGACGTGCGATGCTCTAAATCATAAAGGGCTGTGTCGCAGCACAGCACCCGCAGCGTTTGCCCCAGTTCTTGAACCACGGCTTGCAGGATTTTGCGCTCGTCCAGGCTATCGCGCACTTTGTCTGTAATGCGCTTGAGTGCTGCTTCAAACTCCAGTGCTTGCTGGAGTTCGGCGGTGCGCTCCCGCACCTGCTGTTCTAGCGTGGCGGCCCATTGCTGAACCTGCTGATGCAAGCTAGATTGCTGAATGGCGATCGCCAACTGATCAGCAACACGCTTTGCCAGTTCCCTTTCCTCAGCTTGCCAAGCCACCTCAGAACCCGCCCTAGACAGGGTCAAACTGCCCCAAACTTTGGCGTTTGCACTAATCGGCACTAGCAGCCATGCTCCCGGAAACACCTCTGCTAGCCGTCGGTTTATCGGATCTTGAATTGTTGTCGTGTTGTCAATCTGCACTATCTGCAACCGCTTGAGCTGTTCCGCAAAGGGATTATCCGTATCCGGAACGTCAAACGCCAGCTTGTCGGGGGTATTGGGTAGCTGATTGTGAACCACCAGAGGTCGCCAGCAGCGTTCTGCGGGCAGATATTGCACGATCGCCACTTCTGCCTGCAAAAACTCAGCAATATGGGCAGCAGAAATTGTGAAAATCGTGTTCAAGTCGAGGGAACTGCGAATCGCCCGCACCACCTCACCGAGCATTCGCTCTTGATAAGCTTGGCGCTGGAGGGCAGTTTCGGCGGCTTTCAGATCGCTAATATCCAGCACCACGCCATACCAGGCGATGTCCCCATTGTCGCGCTGCTTGGGGCGAGAACTACCCTTCAGCCATTTCACCTGACCCGAAGGAGTCATAACGCGCCACTCGCAATAAAACGGTTCTAGCCCAACAAGACTACGCTGCACAGCGGCTTCATACGTCGCTCGGTCATCGGGGTGAATGCATTCGACGAGCAAGTTGGGGTTTGCAATCACCTCAGCCACGGAATACTCAAGAATCTCTTCAATTGCCCGGCTCATGTGTTCTATATACAAGGAGCCATCTTGTCGCAGCACCAAAATGTAGATATTGGCAGGGGACGAGTTGGAAATTTCCTGAAGCCGCAGTTCGCTTTGTCGGAGGGCAAGTTCGGCAGCTTTGCGATCGCTGATATCGACGTAGGCGATCGCCACTCCATAATGCTCCAGCGGAATCGGCGCAGCGCTGACATTCACCCAACACATCGATCCATCCGGCCGCCGAACTCCCTGCTCTTGCCCCAAGATGGTTTGTCCTTCTCGCAACGCTTTGACCGAAGCATACTCCTCCGGCGGCATTGGGCTACCGTCGGCGTGAAGGACATTCCATGTCGTCCCATCACAAGTCCGTCGCGTATGTTCTCTAGCCGAAATCCCCAAAATTTTCTCAGAAGCTGGGTTCACCTCAATCACCCTGCCCGCTGCATCGGTAATCGATACCCCCACAGGCAAGATTTCAAACAGGGTTTGATACTTCTGCTGGCTCTCTCGGAGGGATTCCTCTAAGTGCTTGCGCTCGGTAATGTCTACATGGGTGCCGATCATCCGCAATGGCGCACCCGTTGCATCGCGCTCCACCACCTTGCCCCGGTCAAGAATCCATCGCCAAGTTCCATCTCTAGCCCGCAACCGATATTCGCTGCGGAATAGGGGCGTGCGCCCAGCCAGGTGAATTTCCGTTTCCCACAGAACCCGATTTCGATCGTCAGGATGGAGCCGACGACTCCATTCCTGCAAGCGATCCCCAATTTCGTCTGTTCTGTCATCGTAGCCCAGCATCCGCTTCCACGCGCCAGACAGCCACAACGTTCCAGTTGGAATATGCCAGTCCCACATGCCGTCTTCAGCACAATCCAGCGCAATTTCAGCCCGCTCTCGCTGTCGGATCTCGGCTTGCAGTTGTTGATTGGCAGCTTGCAGCATGGCGTTGGCTGCCAGCAAGTCTGCCGTGCGCTGCTGAACCTGTTGCTCTAGATCTTGGTTTAGGGCTTGCACCTGGCGCTCTAGCTGGCGACGCTCGGTCATATCCCGCAGCACCGATAAATGTCGATGGGGCACAAAGTGGGCGGTGGCGGCGTATTCCACCTCACGCACCGTGCCATCGGGACGCACCAGGATAAATTCTCCCCGCTCCCGCCCCTTTTGTAGAAACTGCTGCCAGGCGCTTGGAAAATCAAACTCAACTTGGGAAAAATCGGCAACGCAGCGACCGAGCAAATCGTCTAAAGAAACACCAAATAACTCACAGGCAGCGGGATTGGCATCAATGTAGTGGCCGCTGTCGTCGGCGATCGCCATTGCGTCCATCGCCTCCTCAAAGAAGGCGCGGAGGTAGGATAATGCGGTCGTTTCGTCTTCTAGGTCAGGGCGATCGCGCGATCTCAGCCCACCAGCCTGAGAGATGAGCGGCTGGGGCAGTAGCGACTTATCCCGACATACCTCATTGTCCGACAAGTCAACGTGGGGGAAATCATCAGAGGGTTGGGACAGCATACAGTTAACCGGATGACGCTTACCGACAGATGCGTTAACAGATGCAGTGACCAGATTCAGGACGACTGACCCCTAAACTACCCGTAACCCAACGCAGTCCCTTGCTGCCACTCCGTCAACAGTCATAACTTGGGCATAACTTAAACCTACCTAGAATTTTAAGATGCCCCAAACTGCCCTTGTTAAAACAATTTCCATAGACTTTGACGTTCCTAATCTCAGCAAGCCTAGTGGTCTGCCCAAGCTGATTCAAAGAAGTCTAGCTCACACTGCATCGCATAACGGTAGGTGGTCTGCACGAGCGGCGTAAGCGTGGCATATTGCTCCGACAAGTCGGCAAGCTGTTCCGTCAGCGGCTCAAACTCGGCACTACTGTAGGTGCGAATCCAGTCGGCGTAGGCATGGGCAGGAATGCCCGACGCTGCTAATGCCTGCCCCAAAAATGCGTAGAGCTTCATGCAGGGCAGCATGGCCACGGCTGTAACTCCGACCGTTTGGCTCCAGGCCGTGGCCAGCAAAAAGTCGGTATAGCGTCGCGTGGCGACTCCCGGCTGTACCGACCGCAAATCTACCCCCCACTGTATTGCGTAGCCTTCGTGTAAGTTTAACTCATGCAGCACACCGCCCGCCAGATTGTGAAATACCTGAAATCCCTGCCAGTCAGGGGCTTTGGCGGCGGCAATGCTGTAGGCGCGGGCAAAGGCTTCTAGAAAAAAGGCATCCTGCCCAACGTAATAGCTAAATTTTGCCTTGTCTAGAGAGCCATCGCCAATACCCTGCACAAAAGGATGGTTCAAACAGGCGATCGCCAAATTCTGGTTTTCCTGCCACAGTGTTTCTGATAGCCTCATCCCGCCCTCCCAAATCCCAAATTAAACCCAACAGGACTTACGCACTTGCGATAAGCTCTTTGAATTTTGGATAATTTCTCGCGGGCGCAGCCCGCGAGAAATTGTCCAACTGCGTAAGCCCTACCCAAAAAATCAGCGTCCCCAGACCTCAGCCCAGGAACGCCAACCGCTAAACCTAAAAATTGAGCCTCACTGCCTAATTGGAGCCAGCTTTGGCCGCCAGCATTGCATCGGGCGAGGTCAGCTTCTCGTAGGTGGCCCGCATCTTCAGCCCTACCAACACCTGGAACAGACCACTGCCGTTTGCCGAACCCGGATACTCACGGTGCTTCAGCAGCAGTTCAGTCAGTTCCCCGTAGTATTTGGTAGACAGATTGCTCAGGTGGCTTTCAATGTAGATCACCTCATCTAGACGATCAAACTGGCCATCCACCTCCAGCACCGACACCGGGTTTCCATAGTAGCTATCGGGGCCATAGAACAGGCGAATTCCCGGATAGGAGCAGGTCAGCTTGCGACCACAGGGAATCCAGTCAATGGTGGAACCCTCGTCAAACAGGTAGGCAGGCTCAAACCCTTCCACACCTTCTTTTTGAACCATACGAACCCGCAGCACCTTACGCTCTGTGTCGTTGGGGATGAGCTTGGTCGGCAGGATTTGAATGACCACATCCGCGTACTGCTTTTGTGGGTCAATGTAGGCTTCAAAGTCGGGACGGCGCGAGTTGATGGCAGCCAGCACGTCTTCGTAGGTATGGCCACGCTCTGCCATGTCTCGCTGGATTTTCCAGGCAATTTTTACTTCGTCGTCGATGTCGAGATAGACGCTGAAATCGAGGAGCGATCGCACTCGCTCGTCATACATCGGGTGCAGCCCCTCAATCACCACAATATGGTTGGGATGAACCGTCTCCGGCGGGTCAATCATCCCCGTTTCGTGGTTATAAATCGGCTTCTCAATCGACTTGCCTTCCTTCAGAGCCTTAATCTGCTCGTACATCAAGTCGAAGTTATTCGCCTTGGGGTTCAGCGCCGTCACGCCCAATTCTTTGCGCTGCTTACGATCCAGACTGTGATAGTCGTCTAAGCAGATAACGGTCATCATGTGTTCGCCGAAAAGATCTGCCAAGCGGCGCAAAAAGGTGGATTTGCCGCACCCAGAGTCACCGGCAACGCCAATTAAAACTACACGGTCTGGCTTATTGGTCATAGCTTTCCTCTAAAACAACTGTCCTCTTAACTGTCCTCTTAACTGCCCACGACTCTCACCTGCCCACAAGTCCGGCTCGATCACTCCAGGCAATACCCAAAACGCTAAAAGCACCTGTCCGCCTAACAAGCGCCATAGGTTCTGAGTTTAAGTAACACCTGTAGAATGACTGCACATGACTTCTCAGACACGTCGCCTGTTCAAGCACATTACGCTGCTAGCAAGACCGCTGGCACCATGCGCCCGCTGAATACTGATGGCACACCAGACCGGTGAAACATCCAGTTGGATACCCGGCTCTCAAGCGCTAACTAGTCGCCAACTAAGTATTTACTACTAGCGATACTAGAAATCTTACCAGAGAACCCCCGCAACCTACAAGGTAAGCGGGTTATGCCCAAGTTCCTAATCTCTATGCTAAGGGGAATGGGGACACCTGGGAATATGAAATTGCTGTGAAATTGAAACGGCTTTAACAATCTGCATCTGGGCGGCTCGTCTATGGTTAGAGCAGATCGGACAGGGTCTATTCCTGTCTGGGGCTTCAGTGAGCGAGGCAACCCCTGCAATGCTACGCTATATAGCAAACTGGGAATCGCCTGGGATGCGGGTTCGCAGATGCCGGAATTGACAAGCCTGGAAGCAACCGCCAGCTCGTCAACGCTCATCCGCGCTCGCGCTCAACGTTCCTCATCCATTGTTGGTTCAGAGAGCATTGACATAACGATGTATAACCCTAGCGCAGCAGGTGGCGCTGCCAACTCACCATCCGGGAGTCGCCTTTTCCTCTATGAGGTCGAAGGTCTACGCCAAAATCAAGAAACCGATAGACAAGACTTTCCTATTCGTCGGAGCGGCAGCGTGTTTATCACCGTGCCCTACTCTCGCATGAATCAGGAAATGCAGCGGATTACCCGCTTGGGGGGCAAGATTGTTAGCATTCGTCCCCTGACTATTGATGGCGAAACCAACGGCAAGGCCGCTCCTGCCCCTGAAGCCCCTCCCGCCGCAGCGACCCCTGCTGCTGTGGCCGAGTCGCCAACTCCTGAAGCGGAAGGGAAGAAACCCATGACCCAGGCTAAAGAAAAAGAAAAGTCTACGATTCCGGTTAACATTTACCGCCCCAATGCCCCGTTTATCGGCAAGTGCCTCTCGAACGAGAAGCTAGTGCGCGAGGGCGGTATTGGCACGGTGAATCACATTACGTTTGATCTGTCGGGTGGCGACTTGCACTATTTAGAAGGTCAGAGCATCGGCATTATCCCCGAAGGCACAGATGACAAAGGCAAGCCCCACAAGCTTCGTCTATATTCCATTGCTTCAACCCGCCACGGCGACAACATGGACGACAAGACTGTATCGCTGTGCGTCCGCCAGTTGGAATACAAGCATCCCGAAACGGGTGAAACGGTTTACGGCGTTTGCTCCACTTATCTGTGCAACCTAGAGCCGGGTGCGGATGTGAAGATCACCGGCCCCGTCGGCAAGGAAATGCTGCTGCCGGACGACCCTGATGCCAAAATCATCATGATGGCGACAGGTACAGGCATTGCGCCGTTCCGGGCGTTCCTTTGGCGGATGTTCAAGGACAACGAGCGGGCAGCAAACCCGGACTACCAGTTCAGCGGGTTTGCTTGGCTGATCTTCGGCATTCCGGTGACGCCGAACATCCTTTATAAGGAAGAACTGGAGGAGATTCAGGCCAAGTATCCTGAAAACTTCCGCCTGACCTACGCCATCAGCCGTGAGCAGCAGAACGCAAAAGGCGGCCGGATGTATATCCAGGATCGGGTGGCAGAACATGCGGATGAAATCTGGGCATTGGTCAAGGATGAGAAGACCCATGTCTACATCTGCGGTCTGAAGGGCATGGAGGACGGCATTGATGCAGCGATGTCCGAGGCTGCGGCGAAGGAAGGCGTGACCTGGAAGGACTATCAGCGCTCAATTAAGGAACGCTGGCACGTTGAGACCTACTAGGTTCTAATTTCTTTTTCACGGCTTAGACAAATTTCACGGCTTAGACAAATGAGGTGCGATCGCCCGGTAGTGTTTCTGCTGGGCGATTTGCGTTGGGAAGAAGGAAGAAGGAAGAACGAAGAAGGAAAAACGTAGTGTTTCGGGTGGGTGAGTTGTTTTGTGAGGTTAGTGCCGAGCCGTTTTGGGATCTGGTGTCTGGTTTAATCCCCCTGATTTAATCCCCCTGAGGGGGAATTCCCCAAGCTGGAGGGCTGGGTGGTAGGATGCTACCAACTTTTTCAGCCGGGGGAGACTCTGGGCAAACATCCGATGGGTCGTGTAGGAACGCTACTGCTGGGACTGGGGCTGTCTTTATGGGGCGGCTATTTCAAGATGCCGGGGGCGATCGCCCAGTCGCTTGACCCTCGTCCCCAGCCGCCGTTGCCACGCCTGCCAGCGGATCTGCTGCCTCAGCCGCCTGCGCCGCCCCTGCCGCCGTTGCCCGTGGAGCCACTGCCGCCCCTGCCGCCGCCAGAGGAACTGCTGCCGCCAGTCAATCTAGAGCCGCCATCGCAAGACCTGCCTGCGGAAATCCCTGAGGCGCTGCCCATCGCCCGATTTGTGGTGCAGGGCAGCACGGCGTTTAGCGCCGAAAAGCTGGCGACGGTGGCGAAGCAGTCTGTGGTGGGCGGTGTGTCGGGAAGCGTGGCAGAAAACGGGGGCGATCGCTGTTCCCGCAGTGTAGACTCGCCGGATGTTTTAATCGCACAACCGCTCACCTTTGCCCAGGTGCTTCAGGCGCGGGCGGCCATCACCCAGCTTTACATCGATTGTGGCTATATCAGTTCGGGGGCGATCGTCCCGGCAGATCAGGTCTTGCCGCAAACGCCCGACGGCTACGTGGTCACGATTCGGGTTGTCGAAGGTCGCCTAGAAGCCATCAACGTGGCGGGGCTAGATCGGCTGGATGCGGGCTACGTCCGCAGTCGGCTGCGGCGGGCGGCGGGCACTCCGCTCAACGTCAACAGTCTGCTGGAGGGGCTGCAACTGCTCCAGCTTGACCCACTGATTCGCAGCGTGTCTGCTGATCTGCAAGCGGGAACGCGCACCGGAACCAATGTGCTGCAAGTCGTCGTGCAAGAAGCCGACCCAGTAAGTCTGGATTTGACGCTGGATAATGGGCGATCGCCCAGCGTCGGCAGCTTTCGGCAGCGGGCGCAGTTCAACCACGCCAATTTTCTGGGCTATGGCGATGGGCTGAGTGTGGGCTATACGCGCACCAGCGGCAGCAACGAATTTTCGGGCAGCTATACGATTCCGCTAAACCCACAGGACGGCACACTGCGAATCGCCGCTGGAACCACCCGCAGCGATGTGATCGAGGAGCCGTTTGATCAACTGAATATTGCCTCGCGATCGCCCTATGCCGAACTTTCGCTGCGACAGCCTGTGGGGCGATCGCCCAACGAAGAATTTGCCCTCGGCCTCATCCTCTCCCACCAGCGCAGCCGCACCACCTTTGAAATTCCTGACGAGCAGGGCTTTCCCTCGCCCGGAGCCGATGATCAGGGGCGCACCCGCGTCACTGCCCTCCGGTTTGTGCAGGAATGGACCCGGCGCAATCGCCAGCAGGTTCTCGCTGCTCGCTCACAGTTCAGCCTGGGGCTGGATTGGCTGGACGCAACGGTAAACAACGGCGAACCCGATAGCCGATTTTTTGCCTGGCGCGGTCAGGGGCAGTGGGTGCGGCTGCTGGCGACCGACACCCTGTTCTTGCTGCGGGGCGATGTGCAGTTGACGGGCGACTCGCTGCTGGCGCTGGAACAGTTTGGGCTGGGCGGAGCCGAGAGCGTGCGCGGCTATCGCCAGGATGCCCTGCTGACCGATAGCGGAGCGCTACTGTCGGCGGAGGTGCGGCTACCGATTCTGCGAGTTCCCGAAATTGACGGACTGCTGCACCTGGCTCCCTTTATCGATGCGGGCACGGTCTGGAACGCCGACAGCAGCCAGCGCAACGACAATCAGCCAGATACGCTGGTCGGCGTTGGGCTTGGGCTGCTGTGGCAACAGGGCGATCGCCTGTCTATCCGGGTCAATTGGGGCATTCCGCTGGTGGAGCTATCCGGGTCAGGCGACTCGCTCCAGGAAAGCGGCATCTACTTCTCGGTGCTCTATTCGCCATTTTGAGGGTTGAGGACGCTGGACAGTTCCAGAGCGGCTGAGGGCTGTTCTGTGAGTGCTTCAGGTACAGTGCCCTCCGGCAGTTGCGATAGATCATCGCCAAATCCCGATGATGTTGGAGACGGCAGGCTTTGCCCAATCAGGGCACTCAGCAATAGACTCAGCAGCACCATGCCAAACCCAGACAACCATAGCCAAAAGGCCTGCCGAACCGACTTTCGCCCCCAGCGCATGATGAAAAACGCCAGCGACGCAAACGGCACCAGCAGGTAGGCAACCCCCCAAAGAACATGATCACTGAACGCCAACACCAACCCCCAAACCCCACCAACAATACTTAAAGTCGCACCAAGGAACAGCAGCGCTAAAACAATGAATGGCATAGGTTAAGCCCTCCGGGAAAACTGTGAAGTGAAAAACTGTGAAGCGAGAAACTGCGAAGCGAGAAACTGCGAAGCGAGAGATGGTTTGAAGCCAAAAACCTTGAAGACTCTAATCGCCAGAAGTCTTGACTAAATCCTGACCAAGAATTGAGCCAATGCAGATGAAGTCCACTGCGCCGACATAGGAGCTTAATAAAGCCCTATTGACCCAAGCGGTTTACCTATTCTTGCTGCTGATGGCTGGGTTGCAGGCCTGAGAGATATCCAGAACACCCCATCCCTGGAAAGAAACCGAAGAAACTTTTAGTAACCCCTTGCGAAGCGAGTAGAGCGGCTTCAAGGCGATCGCATAACATCGCACAACAACCGGGACTATCATCCGACCAAAACTGTGTCCAGAAGGAATGGTAGCTGAGGAAACGATTAACACCCTGGGTTCTGGAACTGACTACATTGCGATGAAGGGATATTCCGGTGATCCTCCGTCGGGGGCTGCGTAAATTTCTATTGCAGCAACCAAGCGCGACGGAAATCAGCACATTCAAAATCAGCACATTCAGCAGAGCGCGTTTTATCGAGTTTTATTGCGTTTTATTCAGTGCGTCGTGTTCAAAGATTTTTCGCTATCCTTATGGGCACGCAATGGGCACGCAAGCAGCACAATGGGCACGCAGTTCCTCCCTTGCTCAAGGTAATATAGGTGAACTATATTGAACCCATATCAAGCTGTCCGTGATGAGCCGTGATGAGCCGTTAGTTCAATCCACCTGTTCCCGTCCTATTCGCTTTTAGCTTGCCCACTGCTCAGGGAAAATTCAGAAAACCACCGGGAGAAAGTTTTGGTGTACACGTCGCAACAGTCCTCCACTCGCAGCACGCCTTCTAGCACGCCTTTTGTAGATACGCGGGTTGCCGATCGCCCCGAACAGATTGACTTTTCGGCACTGCTCGACCCTTCGCTGCTGCAAGCCGCCCGCCACATCTATCGCACCTACTACGAAGTGCATCCCGATCAGGTGCAGCGTCCGATTGGCATTGCGATTGACCGCTTTACGCACCGGGGCAAGCTGATTTTTTCTGGGAAGCCCATTCTGTTGCCGCAGGAGTGCTTTATTCCTGTAGGACAGCTTGAGGCGGATTTGTATTGAGGCGGATTTGTACTAGCCCCACATTAGGCGTTTGCACCAGCAGATTTGGGTGACGATTGGTTAGTAGCTTCTTCTGTCCGAATCTACTGCATCCGAAACCTACTCTGTCCAGATCTACTGTCGCCGGAACCAGTCGTAGAGTCCGAGAGAAAGGGACAGCCCCGCAAAATGGGCGGCGACTAGGTGCAGGTTTGCCGCGACTACTTGCAGGTTGAGGATTCGCACAAATCCCTGAGTGTTTGCCAAAGCAGATGAGGTTTCAGCCTGGGTCATCAGCGTTGCGATGCTGACCTCTGCGCCAACCAGCGTGACCAGCGCTCCGACCAAGCCCAGCACAATGCCCACACGCAGCAGTCTGACTAGGGCGATGGTCTTGGGATGTTGTTCTAGGTCGAGTCGGCGGAGACGCTGGGAAATGCGAATGTAGCGAAAGGCATTGGCGATCGCCACCAGCAGCAGCACACCGCCGCACACCGCCCAAAAAATGCCAATACCAATGCCCCGCACGGGCGGCTCATCCAGCGCCAGATTAGACCGGGACGCAGACACCAGCGCCGCCGCCGCCGCCGCACCCAACCCCATTTGCAGCAGCACACTCAGCAAGCCCACCCACCAAAAGGCGCGAGACAGGTCTAGGGCACGATTAGCGGGCGATCGCAGGTCTGGCTTGGTTTGCATCACTCAAACATTCGCTCAAACATTCGCTACACCGACTCCGGCGACAGGTGCTCGGCGCGGCTGCCCAGCGTCAGCGGCAGCTTCACCACAAACGACGTGCCTACGCCCTCGCAACTGGTAAAGTAGATTTCGCCCTGGTGCTGCAACACACATTGATACACAATCGCCAGCCCCAGACCCGTGCCGCGAATGGCGTTCACATTGCTGGCCCGGTGAAACAGCCGAAACAAGCGGGGCTGATCTTCATCGGGGATGCCAATGCCATAGTCGCGAATTTCAAACGTCGCCACTTGATCAAAACAGGACAGGTCAAATTCCACCACGCCGCCCGCCAGGGAATATTTCACCGCGTTGGAGATCAGATTGCTCAGAATGGATCTAAGGAGCTTGGGATCGAGATACACCAGTTCGCAGGAGCCGTAGCAATTCAACACGATCTTATGGGATGCGCCAATGCTCATCCGCATCTCTTCTACGACATCGCGACAAAACAACTTCAGATCGATCCAACTGGGGCTAAACTCTAGCCGACCGGCCTCCGCCTTGGCGCTAACCAACACATCCTCAATCAGTTGATTCATCGTGGTAATGGCGGCACGGCTCCGCTGGAAATATTTCTCACGCTTTTCCTCAGGCGCAACATGCCCGTATCGTTCCAGCAGTTCCAGCGACGTGCGTAAGACAGTGAGGGGCGTTCGCAGTTCGTGCGACACCATCGACACAAATCGCGACTTTAGCTCACTCAGCTCTCGCTCTTCTTTTAGCGCCAGTCGAATTTCGTCTTCGGTTCGCTTGCCTTCCCGAATCATCTGTTCGCGGATGCGGATGCTGTTCACCATGCTTTTGAACACTTCCGCCAGCGTCGTCATCTCATCGGGAAAAGGATTTTTTTCGGCAAAGGACAGGTCTAGGCTATAGTCGCCGCTGGCAATTTGCTGGGCAGACTGGGTCAGGCTAGCCAGTTGCCGAGTCAACATGCCCGACAGCATGTAAATCAGCACGAAAAAGACGGCATAGGTGATGATGAAAGCAAATAACATGCGGTTGCGAATGGCCTGTTGCAGCAGCCGGACGTATTGAGCGTCGATATCTAGCCCGACAACGACAATCACGTCGTTCTGCTGGCTCTTGACCGGGGCAGCAGCAGAAATCCAGGTGCCCCATCGGTCGGTGTAGATTTTGTCGCTTTCCTGAATGCCGCCTTGCAGCTCGATACGCCGAGCCAACAGCCCTACGTGATCCGATTCTAGAAACTTGGCTGCCTTGGTGGGGTCATTCAGCGCCCAGAGGTCTACCAGATAAATAATTTCTCTCTCGCCAGGGCCAACGGCGGGTAGGCCAACGCGGCGATTGGTGTCGGCATTGCCAATGATGTAGGAGTAGAGCCACACTCGCGGCTCGATATTTTGAACTGTCTCAAACCAGGCAAGCTGGCTCAGGTAGCGGGGGTCGTCAGAAAAGCCCTCAGCATTGCGCTCTCCTTCAGCGTAGAGACCCAGCAAGTCATCTGGGTTTACGCCCGATAGGGCCCCGATGAGCGTCGAGCGCATGTCGGCCCGCAGGCGAGCAACGACCTTTTCGGTTGTGTAGGAATAGAACCAGTAGAAGGCCCCAGCAAACACCAGGCTAAACACCACGCTAAAACCCACCAGTAGCTTTACGCGCAGGCTCACTGGTCTGACGAAGTTTTTAACTGCCGGAGACATTGCCCGGCCTAGCATCTGAGACGTTTGGCGCAAATTTACCTCGAGGGCAAATGGGTTGAGAGTGTAGAGATGACTGAAGATGCCCCCGACTTAACCTAATTTAAGGCAATCTTAGATCAACCGTCGATGTCGGCTTTATAGATTGCAGAGAGACTTCCGTAAGTTGCAGAGTGCGTTTTGAAAGACTGGCTCTAAAAAACTGGCTCTGAAAACCAACTCTGAAAACCAACTCTGAAAACCAACTCTGAGCGGCGGCACTAATCCTGAAATCGCTTTTCCTAAAATCGCTTTTGTACCATTCAACCGGGTTTGACCGATTTCAGGCAAATGGGCGATCGCCCGCCTGTGGATTCTCTGGGGCTTTTTCCTTCAGTACGTATCTTTTTTATCCTAGACGGAATCTATTGACTCCTAATTCTGCGACTTGATTCTGCGACTTGATTCTGAAACTTGACTCCCTATGCATAGCTACATTCCGCCAGACCGCTTTTTCCCATACCTCACCTGGACAGATATTCAGCAAATGCCCCATCCAGAGCAAGCGGTGATTTTGCAACCAATTGGGGCGATCGAGCAGCACGGGCCGCATTTGCCGCTAGTGGTGGATGCGGCGATCGCCACTGCCGTTGTGGGCAAGGCGCTTTCGCAACTGTCGCCCAGCATTCCAGCCTATGCACTGCCGACCCTCCATTATGGCAAGTCTAACGAACACTGGCACTTTCCGGGCACGATCACCCTCAGCGCCCAAACGCTGATTGCCGTGCTGACGGAGGTCGGCGAGAGTGTGTATCGGGCAGGCTTCCGCAAATGGGCGATCGTCAATGCCCACGGCGGGCAGCCCCAGATCATCGAGATCGTGGCGCGGGATCTACACCAGAAGTATGGCGACTTTTGGGTGTTTCCCCTGTTTGTCTGGCGGGTGACTAATGTTGCGCCCGACCTGCTCACGCCCAGGGAGTTGGAATACGGCATTCACGCGGGCGATGCCGAAACCAGCCTGCTGCTGTCGCTGTTGCCCGACCAAGTGCAGCTTGACCGGGCTATGCCGGAATACCCCGCCAATTTACCCCAAAACAGCCTGCTGAGCATGGAGGGCGACCTCCCCTTTTCTTGGGTCACTCGCGACCTCAGCCAGAGCGGTACCCTCGGCGACCCCACCGCTGCGACGCGGGAAAAGGGCGATCGCATCCTGGACTCCCTGGTGCAAAGCTGGACACGGGTCATTGAGGATTTGTACCAGTTTCAGCCGCCGCGGGCGTGATGGGGCAACAGCGCAACCAGCGTCCCACTGAATCTCACGCCTTCACGCCTTCACGCCTTCACGCCTTCACGCCCTCTTTCCCCTTTTCCCCACACCAATCCCCACACACCCCACCCGCTGGCCCGCTGGGATGCAGACCGCAGCAGAGCCAGTGGATGCCTGTGCTGCCCTCGTAGGCATAGCCGTGGTAGTGGGTGCAGCCTTCGCAGGCGGGCGGACGGGGGCGGGGTCGCAGGAGATCTTGACTTTGGGCGGTGGCTTCGTGATTTGCCTGGAGAAATATCTGATAGAGCGGATTGCTGCGATAGGCGGGGTCTTCGGAGACGTACCAGGTAACGAGCAGGTGATGGTCGGGGGCGATCGCCTGGCCCCAGGCCACCACGGGCACCTCTAGCTGTACCAAGATGCCGCCTGCAAAGTCGGGATTGGGGTCTGGCAGTTGTGATAGCACTGAACCGCGCACCAGAAAAGCGTCTTCTAGCACCAGTCCAATCGCCGGGGCGATCGCCGCTTTTGCCCCATCTGCGCTGGCAAACCGCACCATCACCCGACCGCGATAGCGATTTTGATGCGCCTGGTGCTGAATCCAGCGATCGCCCACCTGTAGCTCGATTTGGCGATCGATCGATTGAACCTGGGCAAGGCCGCTGCGGCTAAAGCGCCAGATTTGGTCGGTGGGGATGGGCTGAGCGCGAGACATAGCGGTTTAGAAATCAGGGTTCAGGAGTCCGGTTTCAGGGCTGAAATCTTTCTCTTGAGGGGCCAGGTGAGCGGGGTTTGGGCCGTCAGGCGATCGCCTCCGATTCTTCTCGTTCTTCAATGGCAGGGGCGTTTTGCTGATAAAACACCTGCTTAGAATGAATCGCGCAGTCCTGATTGAGCCAAACTAGCGAGGTCTGGAAGACTTCGCCGCGCCGCAGCGTAACCAGCGAAAAGTTTCGCAGACAATCCTCTTCTGTAGACACGATCCGGGGCACGCAGGCGGCATTCAGGTAGACCGTTCCAGACGGGTCAACATGCAGCGGGCGGCGAAGCTGGGTTTTGGTGTGGCGCAGGGAGTGGTGCATGTGCCCAAAGGCGACCAAGGGAACAGACTTGCCGAGGGTGCGGGCGTGGGCGATCGCCGCTGCCAGATCCGGATCGCCGTGGTCGCCGCCGATGGGTTTCCAGTCTTTGCCGCAGGGATCTTCTGGGGCGCTGCCTAGTCCCAGGGGGCCACAGTGACCAATGAACAGAATAGTGTCATGGGCCGCAGCCTGCGCCGCAGCAACAATGCGCTCGGTAGATTCCTGGAAACTGCGAACCCCGTAGCGGCTGGCATAGAAATCTTCATTCTTCCACTGGGAGCCGCCCCAGCTAAAGGGTCGCCCGCCGACGACCGATAGCCCCAGCGCAGGAAAGTCCAAATAGCCGTAGCCCACATGGGTTTCGCCCAGCAGGTCTAGCTGCTGCTGCACGCGGTCTTCTACCTTGGGATCGTAGGGGCGCTTGCTGCGGCCCCAGTCGGTGGCGGTGTACCAGGCATCGTGGTTGCCGAGGATGACGGCCTTGGGAATCGACATCGCGGCGATCGCCCGCACAATGCCCACCGCCTCGTTGCCAAAATCCCCCACCAGCAGCACCAGATCCACCCCTAGCCGCCGCAGCGCCCGCTCGTCCTGCGCGTCCCACTGGTCATGCACATCTCCCACCACGGCGATCGTGAGCGTCTCAGGCATTCCCGATGCGCTCCCCTGCCCTTGCTCTGTCATAGCTGCGTCCTCGCTGGTCTCCATTACCAGGATATCCAGCTTTTTGCCCCCAGCAGGCGGACTCGACTCCTGCCTATCGAATAATCCGCCCCATATAATCACCCCAAAGCTGGGCAGCCTGGCCGCTGCTGCCCCCGGTGGGCGAGTTGTCGTCGTTGCCAAACCAAATTCCGGTGGTGATCTGGCGGCTGGGCACATAGCCCACAAACCAGAGGTCGCGGTTGTCGTTGTTTGTGCCCGTTTTCCCCGCTTCGCCCAGTCCCAGATAGGCCGCACGACCCGTGCCGTTAGACACCACGCCTTGCAGCAGGTCGGTCATGGTGCGGGCGATGTCGGCAGGCAGCACGGCTGTATTCGCCTGGGGCGTTTTGCTGGCATCGTAAATCACGCGGCAGCTTTGCACATCGTTGGGATCAGTGCAATCGCTGCTGTCGAGGATGCGCTGCACCGCATGGGGGCGATTGCGAACGCCTTGATTCGCCAGCACAGCATAGGCCCCAGTTAGCTCTAGCAGCGTCACTTCGCTCTGCCCCAGCACCAGGCCAGGCACAGGATTCAGCGGCGAGGTGATACCCATGCGGCGGGCCGTCTCCACGATGTTATTCAGTCCAGCCTCGCGCCCCACCCGCAGCGCGATCACATTTTCCGACAGCGCCATGCCCGTATACATATCCGCACTGCCGCTGCTGGTGCGTTCGCAGCCGCGAAAGGATTGCCCCTGCCAGGTCATCGGTTCGCAAGAAAAGGCGGTGTAGGGCGAAATGCCCTGCTCTAGGGCGGCAGTATAGGCAAAGGCCTTGAAGGTAGACCCTGGCTGTCGCAGGGCTTGAGTGGCTCGGTTGAACTGGCTCTCTTGAAAGTCTACGCCGCCCACCAGCGCCAGCACTTCGCCCGTGCGGCTGTCCAGCGTAACCAGTGCGCCCTGGGAAAAGCCAGAGCCTGCGCCAACGGATTCGACCGTGCTGCGGAGGAGCCGTTCGGCTTCGCGCTGATAGCCCGGATCGAGGCTGCTTTCGACCACAAAGTTGCCCTCCTGGGCCAACTGGCTGCCGAGGAGTTCCTCTAGCTCGCTGAAGACATAGCTGGTAAAGTAGGGGGCGATGCTGCTGCGGAGTTCTTCCAGGGTTTCGGGGTTGATTTCGATGCGCGATCGCCGGGCCCGTTCTGCCTCTTCTAAGCTAATTTTGCCCTGGGCGGCCATGCGGTTGATGACGCGATCGCGCAATTGCACCGCCGTTTCGTAGTCCTGCACTGGGTTAAAGCTGTTTGGCGCGGGCAAGATCCCCACCAGCGTCGCCGCTTCCGAAAGCGTCAGTTCCTTGGCGGGCTTGCCAAAGTAATACTGTGAGGCATCTTCAAAGCCGTAGGTGCCGTTGCCGAGATAGACCCGGTTGAGATATTCCAGCATCAAAAAGTCTTTGCTGTAGAACGTCTCCAGCTTGAGGGCGACGACAGCTTCCCGCAGCTTGCGTCCGGCGGAATCGGACGTGCCGACGTAATCCCGAAAGATATTGCGGGCAAGCTGCTGGGTGAGGGTGCTGCCGCCTTCGCGGATGCCGCCGCCGAGGATGTTGGTGACCAGGGCCCGCAGGATGCCCAGCGGATCGATGCCCAGATGCCAGTAATAGCGGCTATCTTCGGAAGCAATGAGCGCGTCGGGCAGATAGCGTGAAAAATCGGAGAGGCGATCGCCCGTTGTGTGGGCGCGGGCGCGAGTCGGCGTGAGCGGTGTTACCCCATCGCGAGCCATCACCATGACTGGCCCCTGCACCGAGGCAGGCAATGGACGCACCGAAAACTTCTGCCACTCCAGCCCAATCCACAGCGCCGTCAGCGCCGTTAGCCCTGTAAAGCCATACATGGCGTAGCGGGCTGCTTTGACGTAGACAGGCGGCGGATCGACATACTGAATCCGCACCGCAGAGGCCAGATCTGGCGGCCCCAGCGTGAACACATCGCCATGCCGCAGGGGAATCTTCGTCAGCCGTCGCTTGCCCCGATAGATGCCGTTGGTGGAGTTTTCATCCTTTAGCACGAAAGCATATTTGCCCCGGCGGCTGTCGCGGGTCAGGGACAGATGCATCTGGCTGACGACCGGGTTTCGCACCACGATGTCGCAAGAACGAGAACTGCGCCCCAGCAGGTAGCGATCGCCCAGCAGGGGATAGGTCTCAGGATTCGGGCTGCCACTCTCTGGGTCTTGCACCCACAGTTCCGGCACTCGCGCATTGGGCTTCAGCTTCAGCCGAGAAAAATTCACCCTGGCTTGCTGCACTGCCCGCGTAATCGTCGTGAGCAGGGTCTTGGGTGGTGTGGGCGGCGGCGATTGAGTCACGTTGACGTTCCTGACAGAGCAACGCAGTTATAAAAGGATGAGCGGGAGAAAGGCGAACTCCGGGAAACCTTGAAAGACTAGAGAAAAACCAAGGCGAATTGAGTCAAAAGCAAAAATCGAAACTCAGGATACGCCTGCCGATGAAGCCGCAGATCAGCCCCAAATAGCCCTACTTTTTTGATCTCTGATGGCTGCTTCCGGGATTCAAACTGGTCGCAAGGCCCCTTGTAGATAACATAGCGAATCTTAGAGATTCCAGAAATTTTTGGCCGCAGTTTTGATTGGCGTGCAGTTTAGCGGGATGATTGGGGCGATCGCCCTTCGTCCGCCCGATCCAAACCCGACCCATTCAGCCAAGTCCGGCAAATCTCAGGCAGAGGGCTTTGCTCGAAAAGTCAGCGTGATGCCGCCGCTAGTGCCCAGTCGCCCACCCGTGCCCAGCAGGTTCACCTGGCCCTCGCCGCTCACCTCCACCGACAGCACAATTTCCTCTAGCTCCATACCTGCTACCTCCGTTGCGCTCTGGCGGGCCCGACTCAGCACGCGCCCCATACGCGACAAGAAGCTCGACATATTTTGCTCCAGCGCGTCTGTGGAAACGGGCGTGCGCTGGGTGCGTCCTGCAAAGCCAGGTTCGCCAAAGGGATTGTTGCCCCAGCCGCCACGCTGCCCGTCGGTTTGGATATTAGGCGAGGCAGGCGCTTCTGTGACCACCCAGATGACATCGGGGTCGGCGTGGAGCGGGATGGCGCTGTCTGGGGAAGGGTCTGAGGGGGAACGGTCTGAGGGGGAACGGTCTGAGGGGGAACGGTCTGAGGCGCGGTGAGCAGAAGGATCAGTAAAGTCCGCAGGCATAGGGCTTAACACTCGATTTCCCCCATTTTATGAGGGATTTTTTTCAGGAGGGATGCTGAGCAGGCAGTTGGGTCGATAAATTTGCAATCTGCTGTGTAAACCAGGCAGCAGCGCGGGTGTTGGTTCGATACTGATCTATCGCAGGGTGCGGGAGAGAATGAGATGATGGGATGAGGCGAGAAAGTCGCGGGGCAGTGAGGTCACGAGGTTGCCCCAGCAATTTGCTCCTACAGTTCCTCCCGATCGTCTTCGACTCACGTCTTGAATGTCTACAGTCCCCGATCTCTCCATCCCCATTGCCCTGACGATTGCTGGTTCAGACAGCGGGGGCGGCGCAGGAATTCAGGCCGATTTGCGAACCTTCGCGTTCCACCAAGTCCACGGCACTAGCGCCCTGACCTGCATCACTGCCCAGAATACGCAGGGCGTGACGCGGGTGGACGCGCTGCCTCCGGAGGCTGTGATCGCCCAAATTGCCGCAGTGGTGGGGGATATTGGCGTGCAGGCCGTGAAAACGGGGATGCTGCTGAACCGCGAGATTATTGCCGCCGTGGCGCAGCAAGCCGAGGACTTGCCATTGCCGAATCTGGTGGTCGATCCGGTGATGGTGTCTCGCACGGGGGCACAGTTGATTGCCGACGAGGCGATCGCCCTTCTTTGCACCGACCTCTTGCCCAAAGCCCGCCTAATCACCCCCAACCGCTACGAAGCGCAAATTCTGGCCGACCTGGAAATTCACACGCTGGACGATATGAAGCAGGCCGCCGAGCGCATCTTGCAGACGCACCAGCCCGGTGCAGTGCTGGTCAAGGGCGGCGGCATGACGGGCGAGTTGCGCGGTGTGGATGTGTTTGCCGACGGGACGCAGTTGGCGGTGCTGCAAACCCAGACCGTCCACACCACCGACACCCACGGTACAGGCTGCACCCTATCGGCGGCGATCGCCGCAAATCTTGCCCTCGGTCGTGACCTGTTTTCTGCCGTGCAGCACGCAAAAGATTATGTCACCCATGCGCTCCAGCACTCCCTCCGCATCGGGCACGGGCAGGGGCCCGTCGGGCATTTT
The DNA here is from genome assembly GCF_032705245.1 of Thermoleptolyngbya oregonensis NK1-22. Lineage (GTDB taxonomy): Bacteria > Cyanobacteriota > Cyanobacteriia > Elainellales > Elainellaceae > Thermoleptolyngbya > Thermoleptolyngbya sichuanensis. Next base: position 1,589,814 of record NZ_CP053540.1, on the reverse strand, counting down.
TACCCCCTGTTGTCATCAGGGATTTAAACTGGCATCTGGCATATACATCTGACACATAGACGATAGACGCAGGAATGTCTGACGTGTAGATGCCAGCATTGTTGAGCAACCGCCACTTTCCTCTATCCCGCCACTGGCTCGGCTTGCAGTATCTCTGCCGCTCCGTTCGGTTCAGGGCTTTGCTGAGAACGGGGAATGCGAATCACAAAGCGAGTGCCGTCCCCCGGAGTCGAGAAGCATTCCAGTGTGCCCCGGTGCTTTTCGGCGATGATCTGATAGCTAATCGATAGGCCCATCCCGGTTCCTTTGCCCACGGGCTTGGTTGTAAAAAACGGATCAAAGATTTGGCGCTGAATCTCCTGAGGAATGCCGCCGCCATTATCGGCGATCGCAATTTCCACCCATTCAGCATCGACTAGCGCCGTAAAAACCTCGATACGGCTGGGGTCTTGCTGCATCGCTTCCTTCGTCCGGTCTGCGTCCCTCGCTTCCAGCGCATCAATGGCGTTCGCCAGAATATTCATCAAGACCTGATTCAAAGAACCTGGATAGCACTCCACCTCTGGCAGGTCGGCATACTGCTTGATGACCTGGATGGCGGGTCGATTTCCCTTTGCCTTGAGGCGATGCTCCAAAATCAACAGCGTGCTGTCAATGCCTTCATGAATATCCACCGCTTTGAACTCTGCCTCGTCCATGCGGGCAAAATTCCGCAAAGACAGGACAATCTGCCGAATCCGGTCTGTCCCAACCCGCAAAGAGGCCAGCAGGTTGGGCAAATCCTGCTGCAAAAATTCCAGGTCGATTGCGTCGGAGGTTTCTTGAATTTCGCGGGGTGGCGTGGGGTAGTGACGCTGGTAAAGCTGAATCAGATCTAGCAGGTCGCTAACCGATTCTTTGAGCGGCGACAGGTTGCCGTGGATAAAATTCACCGGATTATTGATCTCATGGGCCACGCCAGCCACCAACTGCCCCAGGCTAGACATTTTTTCGCTTTGCACCACCTGTGCCTGGGTTTGCTCCAGTTCGGCCAGCGTTTGCTGAAGCGCTGCGGTGCGCTCCTCCACCCGATTTTCCAGATCAGAATTAATGCGCTCTAGTTCTGCATTAGCGTGTTCCAAGTTGGCAAACAGCGACGCAATTTGCGTCGTCATGTAGTTAAACGACTGGCCTAGCGCAGTGAACTCTTGAATCGGGCTAGTGGCTTCGACCTGGTAGGAGAGATCGCCTCCGGCCATGCGCTGGCTAGCCTGACTGAGGCGATCGATGGGGCGAGCAATCCAGTGAGAAGTCATCAGCCCCGTTGCCAGGGAAATGACCAGCACAACGGCACAGAGGAGGATATTGCGCCGGGTTTCGGCATTAATTTCTGCCATAAAGTCAGACTTTGGCAGAACAATGACCATCAGCCAATCCAGGCCGTAGGCATCGCGCCAGGGCTTGATGTAAACAAACTGTCGCTGCTGGTTGTAGGCAACTTCAATCTGGGTTGATGATTTGATGTTGTGCAGGCTGCCAAGCTGGGTCTGAATTTCCTGGCTCACGGCCCGAATCACAGGATCGGGACTGTTTAAGCTATTAAAACGCTGTAAAATCTGGTCGCCATTGGACAGGATAGGAGACTGGCTAGAACTGCCAATCAGCAGGCCGTTTCGCTCCATCAAAAAGATTTGACCCGATGGGCTAGCCTGGATGTTTTTGAGGAAGTCGCTGATCCCGGTGAGCTTCAGCTTGATATGGGCGACTCCCAGCAAATTACGGTTGGCATCGTACACAGGTGCCGCAACGCCTGCCGCCAGGTAATAGCCCGCTTCGCCGCTCTGGGCGCTGCCTTGGGGCCTGAGAACTTGGCCAGTGGCAGTGAGCTGAAGACCCAGATTTTCTGCGGCTTCGATGTTGCTCCAGATGGGCTTTCCGGCGGCGATCGCCTCTGGATACCAGGCTGCTTCTGGTGGATTGGATTGCTCCCGTTGCAGCCGCGTGGCGCGATTGCCCTGAAGATCCACAGTGTAATACGCCGCCGGTTCCGGGGGGCGGTTTTCGTAGAGCAACGGCCCTAATCCCTGGGCTAAGCGCCTTGCGCCAATCTCGCTGCCATCGGGACGGGCAAAGCCCGTATAGGCGATCGTTGGGAAGGCCCTCGCCTGCCGCCAAAAGTAGCGTCCACTGGCGGCGGGATCGTCTAGCCGGATCTCACCGTTGGCGATCGCCCCCGCATTAATCTGCACCAGCCGCATGGGGGTAGACAGATAATCGCTGAGTTGGCTATCGACGCGCTGACTGACCTGATCGGCCACCTGAGCCACCAGGTTGCTGACCGCCTGCCGCTCGTTTCTGAAGGCAATGTAGCCGATGAGCAGGCCCGCGCCGCAGGTTTGCAGCGCAAAGGGCAACACCAGCATGAGTTTTAGGGGAATCCCCTGGCGGCGATGGGTTGGGCGCGTGGACGCAACGTTTGGCGCGAGCGGAGAAGCACTGGGAGTCCGGAGCGAGGAGACTTTAGCCTGGAAGTAGGATTTCATGTACGGTGAAGAGATAGGCGAGGCGAGAATTTTGGCTCAGCAATGGTTTCTATTACCTTTGCCTAGTGCTGGACAGGCTCAAAACAAATGCAATATTTCAGGATTTAAGTATTTCTTAATCGTTAAGATGCCCTCAATTGTCTGGCATCTATCTCTGTCTAGGAGTAGAACTTTGGCGGGGAGCCACTAGAACCAGAGAGGGTTGGAGGCGATTCAGGCAGAGCTTCACTCCAGCAAAACCGGATCTCCGATAGAGAGGGTGCCCCCAGCGGCAGGCTCCGCAAGTCGGGTGTTGACAGTCAGCCGATAGAAATGGTTGAAGCGCGATCGCTCGGCCCAAGCTGGCAATGTTTCTTGCCGCTTTGCCACAAAGATTTTTTGAAAGCCGGGATCGGCAATACCTGTTTTGGAGTTGCGCGTGGGCACGACGCAGCGCTGGCACGGGTTTACCCCCAGCAGCCGGACGCTGCCAATCCGAAACGCAACAGCCTGATCGGCCTGGGCAAAGAGCCAATCTTCCCAAAAGGCGGGCACATCTGCAATTTCAAGATTGGTGCGGAAGCGGGCGCGAACTTCCTCTACGGTTAGGGCGGGGGTTAAGGCGGGATACCAAGTGGCGATCGCCTCCAGCGTGGCCAGACTCACAATCGTTGGGCCCGGCGACTGCGTATCGTCTGGAAAGCCCATCTCCAGGTTTTGGCGGAGGTAAACCGGAAAGCCAAAGTATTCACTCAGCCATGCTTCTAGATCTGCCTGCTCTGGTTCAAGCGGGAAGGCGCTGGACGAGATATTTCCGTTCGATTCTGTATCCGAGTTTCGGAACGAAACCGTGTTCGCAGCAAGGTCAAACTCGGCTCGGAGAGCGTGTATTTTTGCGTGTCGCTTGCCGTTCACAAACTGTCCCGCTTGGTCGAACAGGGCAAACTGGCGATCGCCCTTCAACGCGCCACTCCTCAGCACCTCCGCAGACTGAATGCCCACGCCATCCAGGGACTTAATCGGATAGATGAAAATTTGCGAAACGTGGGGAACTGTCGTCATCCTGTTCCGGTATAGCTGAAGTAGCTGGCTCCTAAATTGAGCCGTTGCGTTCCCTCCACAATACCAATTAACTCGTCCTGGCGATCCAGCGCACCGTTGCCGTTGGTGTCCCAAAAGATGCCCGTGCCCCGAATGCGGCGAATCGGCGACGCGCCCAGCAGATATTGGCTACGGTTGCCGTGGAGTTGGATCGTATCTTCGCCAGGCTTGAAATCTTTGAGCAGGGCGTAGTCCCTCAGTCCTGGCTGGTCGAGCTTGCCGTCGTCATAAAACGCCATCGTGGCATCGCCCAGCCAAAAGCGATCGCGCCCGGTTCCGCCAATCAGCACGTCTACGCTGTTGCGCCCGGTGCTGTCGCCTACGCCGTTGAGAATATCGTTGCCGCCGCGCCCGTCTAGCCGATTGCTGCGGAAGTCGCCCACCAGCACGTTGCCCAATCGAGTGCCCAGCAGCACGTCGGTTTTTGCCAGACGCGGCGGCAGTCGCAGACCCAGCGCTTTGACGATTTCTCGATCGAGAATCGGCTGGTTGCCCTGCCATTCCGCAAAGCCAAAGTTGCTGTCTACGTAGCCCCAGGAGGCCCAGCCAATGCCAAATTCCTCCAGCACGGTGCGCGTGTCTCGCAGCCAGCGTGTGCGATCCAGGGCAGACACGTTGGCAGCGTATACGCCAAACTCGGTGCAAATCAGCGTCACGCCGTTTTGCCGGGCCCACTGGGCGGCTTCGCCAATGCGCGATCGCAGTTTGTGAATATCCCACTGCTGCTGCCCATAGTCCAAAATCGCCGCCCGCGCTACCGGGTCGCCGACCTGCTGTGCTAGGGGTTGCACCGTATTGGGGCTGGCGGGATAGGGGACATTCCGCAGTCTGCTCTCAAAGGTATCGCCAATCCACGATGCGCCCTGATGCGTGAAAATAAACGGCTCGTAGAAGTGGAAGTCGTAAATGACATTTGGGTCGGGCAGCGGCTGCAACTGCACCAGCGTCGAGATATTTTGCCAGAAGGCGCTGACGGCAATCAGCGTGTGCTGGGGGGCGACCTCGCGGATGCTGCGAAAGAGGGACTGCTGGATTGGCTCCCAGGCTTTGGGGTCGCTGCGAAAGACGGGTTCGTTCATCGGCTGGATGAACGTCAGGTCAGGATTCGTCGTCTTGTGTAGATGGGCGGCGAGCGATCGCCAAAATGCCGTAAACATCCGCCGAAATTGCGGATTTTCTAAACTGGCGGAGTAATTATTCTGACTGCCGTCGATCAGCGGCGTGCTGTGCAAATCGACCACTACGCCGAGCTTTTGCGCCTGCGCCTGGGCGATCGCCCGATTCAGCCGGGTCAGAGCCTGGGGATTGAGCCGATTGGGTGCGGTGTCGCTATACAGCACCGAAAAGTCGATGGGAATCCGCACGTAGGTGATACCCATCCGCTTCATTAGGGCAAAGTCGCGCTTGCCGTAGGGATTGGGGTTCGACCGATCGGGATACCAGAACCAGTTGGCCAGGTTGACTCCCCGTGCCAGCACGTCAGCGCGAGCCATAGCAGGATTCCGCAGCAGGATTCAATAGAGGGCGATCAATGGCAAGGTTGGAATACCAGAGAATACGCAGATTAGCCGCACACGACCGTATCAAAGCTGCGGCCGTGCATCAGGATAGTTTCATATTCTCAGTTTTCTTTTCGCCCAAAAGCTTGTCGGACTCGCCCCTATAGAACTTTCACACGCGATTGACCTGCTATAAAGCTTCTGTGACTGGAGTTGGGAAACTAGCGAATAGGATGCTCAGCAGGGCACACGCCGCAGCTAAGGAACTGGCGTTTCGGCGGCCGCGGGCGCAGGGGGCAAAACGTCTGGCTGGGACTGTTGCTGCTGCTGCTGTTCTAAAATGGCTCGCTGGCGTGCCCGAAATTGCTCAGCGGCGGAGTTGATATTTTGCTGCTGCTGACGACGAAACTCCTCTGGAGAGCGAATCGAGCCGTAGTTGAGCTGATGAATCAAGTCGTGAATACCGCTCATCGGATTGTCGTTGCGGTCTGAAAACAGATCTCGGCCTTCATTCTGCGACGGCGTGACAAGATCGCCAGCAGTGGATTGAGCAGACGCAGAACCCGTGCCCAGCGCCACCAGAAAGGCTGCGCTAGCGGTTCCCAGGGCGGCTTGCCAGATTAAGCGGGTGACGAATGAATTCATGACTTGCTACTCCAGATTTCACACCTGCGGGTGATAGGTCTTCGATGGTTTCTGTCAATGATTTCTGTGAATGGCTTCGGATGCGTCTCTAAAACCAAACCTTCAAGAACTGAATGCTTCAGACGCAACACCTGGCGAAAATGCTCCCTGGCATCATAACAAACCTAACTCGGATTAACGTAACCAGGATTAACAGTCAGGATTAACAATATCGCTGCATTGCGTCCTGCTCAGGCAAAGCTGCGGCTGAGGAGCGATCGCACGCCCAGCAACGCCACCACGCCAAAGCCCGCCAGCACCAGCAGCGCTCCGCCCATCGTCACATCCCCAAAGGGCGCATTCATCACCACACTGCCCAGCGACCAGTCCGCGTGGTTGTACACATAGCGAATGGGTTCGATAGCGTAGCTCAGCGGGTTTAGCGATGCCACCCACTGCAACCAGCGCGGCATAAAGCTGAGCGGCGCGAGGGCCGTGCTGGCAAACAGCAGCGGCAGATTGGTTACAAAGATTACAGCGATCAGTTCAATATGCCCCGGCAGCGCAAAGGCCAACCCCAGGCTAATTGCCGTCACCGCCACCACCAGCAGCAGGATAATCGCCGCCACTAGCGCCAGCCCGCCCACACCAGGGAAGCCCGCGCCCAGAAACGCGCTCATGGCAATAATCACTGCCGTTTGCAGCACGCTCAGCGTGGTGATGAAGATGGCGGAGGCCGCCACAATGGAAAACCGCGACACCAGCGGAGCCACCAGCAGCCGATTCAAAAAGCCAAACTCCCGGTCGAACATAACGGGCAAGCCCGCATTTAGCGCCCCGCCAAAGGCAGTAAACACCATCACGCCTGCACCAAGGAACTGCCCATAGTTTGCGCTACCGCCAAACAGACCCGGCGGCACATTTTGAAACAGCGCCCCAAACAGCACCAGCCACATGACGGGCTGAATCAATCCGGCGATGAGCGTCGTGGGGCGGCGCTGGAGCTGGATAAACAGCCGCTTGGTCAACGCGGTCGTTTCTTGCAGAAAGTCGCTGAGCGGGGAAGAGGCAGGGGCGATCGCCGCTGCGCCTCCATTCGGGCGCAACCTTTCCAGATTGGGCTGGGGCGGGGTAACAGTCTGGCTCATGGGATTCACACAATCGCGACTGGAAGGAAGACTTGGGTATGAAGCTACGAACTGCCGTATGACACCTTTATCTAGATCTAGTATTTAGATTTAGATGTCCTACTGTAAGTCCTAGTAAATAGCGTAGCGTATCGCAGAATTTCGGTTCTGGGAAACGAGACTTTGCGGCGTTTGAACCATTGCAGGGTCATAGACGATGCTTGAAGACGATGCTTGAAGCAATGTGTTTTCGAGTGTTTTGGATCGAAACAAGCTCAAAAATTGCGAGTGGGTGGCTTCGCCGTGTAGAATTGTAGACTGTGTGAAATTTATGGCAGGACGACCATGCCCAAGCTAAAAACTCGGAAAGCGGCTGCTAAGCGCTTTGAGCGCACTGGCAGCGGCAAGATCCGCCGCCGCAAGGCCTATCGCAACCACCTGTTGCAGCACAAGACCGCAACCCGCAAGCGCCGCCTGGGTCAAAAGGCCGACGTGCATGAGCGCGACGCAGAAAATGTGGAACTGATGCTGCCTTATCTCTAAGGACTGGAACGCTAGGGAATGGAAAGGATGGAGGGTAAATTGGGCGATCGCCCGACTTTGCAAACCTTCCAAGACTCACTATTCCTGGGCTTCTTTTCAAAGGGTTGGGCGCACGGCCTGGAATCACCTACCGCCTGCGACTGCCCAATGACCGACTCAACTTTTAACCAAGTGTAGGGACTGAATTATGACTCGTGTAAAGCGCGGAAACGTGGCGCGGAAGCGCCGGAAGAAGATCTTGAAGCTGGCGAAGGGCTTTCGGGGGTCGCACTCCACCCTGTTTCGCACTGCAAACCAACAGGTGATGAAGGCACTGCGGAACGCCTACCGCGATCGCCGCAAGCGGAAGCGCGATTTTCGCCGCCTCTGGATCACCCGCATCAACGCCGCCGCCCGTCAGCACGGCATGAGCTATAGCCAGCTCATCGGCAGCCTGCACAAAGCCAACATCGAAATCAACCGCAAGATGCTGGCGCAGATGGCGATTCTCGATCCGGCGGGCTTTGGCAAGGTCATCGAAGTGGCAAGCAAGGCAAAGGGCTAGGTAAGCGCTTGATCAGGCTGCGAGTTGCGAGTTTGATCTTAGGAATTTGGGCGGGGGTGCAGGGTGCTGTGCCCCCGTTCGCTCATGGGGCGGATCTGGACACGATTCGGCGGCGCGGCTACTTAATTGTGGCGGTGAAGGACAACCTGCCGCCGCTGGGCTTTCAGGCCCCGTCAGGCACGCTGCAAGGGCTGGAAATTGACCTAGCGCGGCAGCTTGCAACAGAGTTGCTGGGCCGTCCCGACGCGGTGGAACTGCGCCCCGTGGCAAATCAAGAGCGAGTGGCGGCGCTGCTGGCGGATGACGTGGATCTGGTCATCGCCCGCATGACGCTGACGGCCTCGCGGGCACGGCTGGTGGACTTCAGCGAGACCTATTATCTGGACGGAACCGCGCTGATCACCCGCGACAGCACGATTCAGCGCATGGCCCACCTGCGCCGTCGGGCGATCGCCGTTCTTGCCCATTCCAGCACGATTGCCGTCGTGCGATCGCGCTTGCCCCAGGCGCAGTTGGTCAGCGTAAGTTCCTATCAAGAGGCGCTGACGCTGATGGAAGCCGGCCAGGTCGCCGCCTTTGCCGCCGATGCCAGCGTTCTGATTGGCTGGGCCCAGGGCAACCCCAATTACCAGGTCTTACCAGAGCGGCTATCGGGGGAACCGCTGGCGATCGCCATGCCGAGGGGACATCGCTATCAAAGCCTGCGGCAGCGGGTGAATCAGACCGTCCTGCGGCTCAGGGAAACGGGCTGGCTGGGCGATCGCATTCGGTTTTGGGGCCTATAGCATGGGGACCTTAGCAACGGGGAGCAAGCGCCATGAACTCGGATCAGAATCCACCGCAAAACTCACAGCAAAACCCACAGCAAAACCCACAGCACGATCTGCAAAACAATCTGCAACATGGTCGCTCGGCCGTGTTCCTCGACCGCGACGGCGTGCTGAATATCGAAGCGGGCTACATTTACGAACTGGAAAACCTGAACCTGATTCCCGGCGTGGCGCAGGCAGTGCGGCGGCTGAACGATCGCGGTCTGTTCTGCTGTCTAGTGTCCAATCAGTCGGGCCCGGCGCGGGGCTACTATCCCCGATCGCACGTTGATAACTTGCACGAACGCCTCTGCCGCCTGCTGCATGAAGAAGCGGGCGCATGGCTCGACGCAATTTACTATTGCCCTGACCTCAGCCCGCCTGAAGGCGGCACGGTTGCCGAATTTACCCGCTGGACAACCTGGCGCAAGCCCAACACCGGAATGCTCGTCGCCGCCGCCTGGGAGCATCATCTGGACATTCGCCGCAGCTTCATGGTGGGCGACAAGGCGACGGACGTAGATCTGGCCCACAATGCCGGGTGCAAAGGCATCCTGGTGCAGACGGGCTATGGCGATCGCGTCCTGGCCGGAGCCTACCAGCACCAGACCCAGCCCGACTATGTGGCCGAAAACCTGGCCGCCGCCGTCGAGTGGATTTGCGCCGCCCAGCACTAATTTTGCGGCGGGATTTTTGCGGCGGGATTTTTGCGACTGGAGGTTTGCGACTGGATTTTGCGACTGGCAATCTAAAATCGCCAATCTAAAATCCAAAATCAGGCTATTCCATCACAATCCAATCGCCCGACACCCACTCGCCAAACCGCTCTAGCTGCACCCAACTACCGCTGCGTCGTCCCGTCAGCGCCACCCGGCTGCCGTTGGGAATCGTGCCCACAACCTGCCCACCAGGGCTGCTGCGGACATTCAGCGGGCTGCCGTTGGTGCGAACTCGCCCAAAGGAAATATCGCCGCCCACATTTCCAGATTGATCGTTTACCAGCCAGTTGTTGGATACCCAGGTGCCGTTGGTGCGCTCGACCCATTCACCGCTGCGGCGACCTGTGAGTTCGACCCGACTGCCGTTGGCTAGCGATCCGATGACTGTGCCACCGGGCGCATTGCGGACATTCAGCGGGCTGCCGTTGGTTGCGACAAACTTAGTACCCCGGTCCCCTCCGATGGGTGGCTGTGGGGTAGGGGGCTGCGGCGTGGGGGGCTGGGGCTGGGGCGTGGTTCCCGGATTGGTCGTAATCCAATTGCTCGAAATCCAGGTGCCGTTGGTGCGCTCTGCCCATTCGCCGCTGCGCCGACCCGTCAGATCCACCCGGCTGCCGTTGACCAGCGATCCAACAACTGCACCGCCGGGGGCATTTCGCACGTTCAGCGGGCTGCCATTAGTCCGCACAAAGGCGGTGCTGACTGCGCCCGCACCGGGGTTGGGAGTGGGGCTGGGCGGAGGAGTCGTGACGGGCGGCTGGCTGTAGGTAATGTAGCGGCCATCGACCCAGGTGCTGTTGGTGCGTTCCAAAAAGCCGTTGCTGGAACGACCCGTTAGTTCGACTCGCGTGCCGTTGGGCAGCGTGCCTACAATTGCCCCACCGGGGGCACTGCGGACATTCAGCGGCTCTCCCGAAGTATTCACAAAGCCCACTGCTCGGTCGGTGCCGCTGGGGGGCTGGGTTGGGCTGGTATTGCCCACCGCAACCCAGTCGGCGGAAACCCAGGTGCCGTTGGCCAGTTCTAGATAGTTGCCGCTGCGGCGACCCGTCAGCTCAACCCGTGCGCCGTTGGGCAAGCTGCTGACCACGGGGCCGCCCGGTGTGCTGCGGACGTTCAGCGGGTTGCCATTGGTCTGCACAGTGCCCGTGGCGGCCATCGCAGACCCCGCCGTGCTGACGACCAGAGCCGCTGCTAAGACCTGCGCCGAGAGCCACGCTGCGCTGGTGGGCGAGGGCAATAGCTCGCTCAGGTCGCGCAATTCGGGTGCTGGCTCGGTGCTTTCGTAGAGGAGGGCAGTGTGGAGATAGGCGAGGGATTCCATAGCGGTGTGACCTTTGTTTTACAGGATTTCTTCTTACAGGTGCAGGACTGACACACTTGCGATAAGTTTTCTGGGCTTTGGACGATTTCTCGCGGGCGCAGCCTGCGAGAAATCGTCTAACTGCGTCAGTCCTAAGGTGATTTGGGGCAGGTAATCGGGGGGCGAATGATTGTGGGGATGAATAAATGAGAGGACAAAGGAACAAGAGGGGCGATCGCCAAGCCCTACAACGGTTTACTCATAAGCGATACAGCTTATGGTACTACGATTTCGGAAAGGGCTTATTTGAGAGAAAATTCGCAGATTTTGCAGAATCTTCCTGGTTAGGACTTACGCACTTGCGATTAAACTTTCTGGATTTTGGACGCTTTCTCGCGGGCGCAGTCCGCGAGAAAGCGTCCAACTGCGTCAGTCCTACCTGGTTTAAGGAGCATGGATGGAACCGTGAAAGGTGAGTGGGGGAATCGTTGCGGAGATGGCGAACTGCCGGGTTGAATCAACACCATGTCTGGCAATTAATCATGAAGATTTGCCAAACAAACGTGAGAAAACTTGACCCGCGAAACCGGACTATTAGAGTTTGGTTCAGCAAGACGAATTTTTGACCGCAAAAGTGCCCAAAAGGTGTTTAGAAAATAGCCCAAGAGGGTTTCCAGCGCCTCTGTTTCTGTGACGTTTGATTGCAAAGTCGTTTTGGCCTTTACTCTAATGATTTCTTAAGAAGCATCGGGTCTGCCTCTGAATTAACGATTTACAAAATTCACGATTCACGAATTTTGAACGAACCGTGAGACTGTCCCAGATTGTGGGCATCTTAAAACCACTCGCTTGAGTTAATACACGAGTTGAATCAGGTGCAAAGCCATCTGTTTGGAGCCGTGAAGTAACCTAACTTTCCGAAGCAAAACCTAAAAGGGCGATCGCCCATCTTGCCTCAGGGGTTCACAGCCTAGGTGCCTATCACAAAAGTTAATTGAGAGATTAGCTGCAAGAATGACTGAGCGCAGAGACAACGCCTGCCGTAGGGCAGATTGAGGATACGTCGTGGGAGACTGTTAAACCCCTCATGCCCTTGTGTTCGTTTTGGTTCGATGGATTAGGCAAATTCGGTGTCTTGATCAGCGGCAAGCCGCATTGCTTGTCAGGAAGCCCGCCCATGAGCCTAAAATCTCGGTCGAAAAAGACCCCGCCCCAATCTAACTCGGAGGAACCGCAGTCGGACAATGCGCCCCTTTTCGAGCGCCCTGCTCCGGCATCTTCTTGTCAGTCGGCAGAGAATTTTGAACGGAACTGCGAGAATAGACACAGCACCGGGCCCGAATCTTTGTCAGGCAGTTCCCACGTGAGCAACAGTCATGCGCGATCGCACTCTTCTCCTGCGCCACCGATCGATGGTTCCGCTGCCTCATCGTCTGCGATCGCTCAACCCCTGCTCAAGTTTGACAGCCTGGAAATTAGCAGCCTGGAAGCTAGCAGTCTGAAAGCTAGCAGCCTGAAAGCTAGCAGCCTGACGGATTTCTCAGATGCGCTGCCGCCGTTCATTCAACCGCTGCTCACGCTGATTTCTGACCTGGTTTATGTCTATGACCGGGTGGCGCACCGCCTCATGCTGATCAACGACGATCAGATGGCGGCAGTGTTGGGGGATTGCCTGGAGGGGCTACAGTCGCCCAGTATCGCCGCCCTCTCTGCGCGGGTTCATTCAGAAGACTGGGCACGGGTGCAGACGTATCTGGCTCAGATGTTGGGCGAGTCGAGCGATGAGCATGAGGTGGAATTTCGTTTGCGGCAGAGCAACGGCAAGTGGCGCTGGCTGCGATCGCGCGATCGCCTGTTGTCTCGCACGCCCGATGGACTGCCCTGGCAACGGCTGGGCCTTTTGACCGATATTACCCACCAAAAGCAAACAGACCCTACTGCCCAGCCAACGGCCTCGGTCGAGCAGCAGATGGCGCTGGTTTCCAAACAAGCCACCCACTTTGCCCGGATGCTGAGCCAGTCTTTGGATTTGAAAGACATCCTGAATACGGCTGTAGATCAGGTTCTGCAAATCTTTCAGGCAGATCGGGTGCTGATCTACCGCCTGTTTGAAAATGGCACAGGCAGCATCATTGTGGATGCGATCGCCGAAGGGTGTCCCACGATTTCCGGGCATCCGCCGCCAGAGAGCATCTTCCCGATTGCCGATCGCCCGACTAGCAGCGCGGGCTGGGTCTACAGCCTTAGCAGCCCAGAAGCGGAATCGCTTTCAGAGCATTCTCGCAGCGTTTTGCGACGGCTGGGCGTTCGCGCCATGCTGGTCGTGCCGATGATGCAGCAGGATACGCTGTGGGGCTGGCTGGTGGTGCATCAGTGTTTGGGCGATCGCACCTGGCAGAAGTGGGAAACTGACCTGATTACCCAACTTGCGGGCCAGTTAGACCTAGCCATTGCCCAGTCGGAACTCTATCAGCAGGTGCAGCGCCTGAATGTTGATCTGGAGCGGCAGATTCAGGCCCGCACGGCCGAATTGCGGCTAGCGTCGAACTTTGAAGCGACGCTCAAACGCATTACCGACAAGGTGCGCGACAGCCTCGACGAAGATCAGATTTTGCAAACGGCAGTGCAAGAATTGGCGATCGCCACCGAGATTAGCTGCTGCAATGCCGCCCTCTATGACCTAGAAGAGGGCACTTCCACCGTCCGCTATGAATACACCACCACCGTCTCGCCTTACCAAGGACGCACCGCCGATCTAGCGGCCTTCCCAGAGATCTACGGCCCATTGCTCAACGGGCAGAGTCTACAATTCTGTTCTCTTGTGCCCAACCCGGTGCGCGGGCGCGTGTCCATGCTGGCAACGCCCATTATGGACGACCAGGGCGTGCTGGGCGATTTGTGGATGATCAACCACGCCTTCTATGCCTTTGGCGAGCAGGACTTGCGGATGGCGCAGCAGGTGGCCAACCAGTGTGCGATCGCCCTCCGCCAGGCCCGGCTGTTTCAAGCTGCCCAGGCCCAGGTGCGAGAGTTGGAAAAACTCAACCAGCTCAAAGATGACTTCCTCAGCACCGTCTCCCACGAGCTGCGAACGCCCATGTCCAACATCAAAATGGCCATTCAAATGCTGGAGCTAATCCTCCGGCAGGCGGGCATTTTGGACAGCACCACCGAGCTAGAGCCAAACCGGGTCAACCGATACTTCAAAATCCTGCGGGAAGAGTCTCAGCGCGAAATCAGCCTGATCAACGACCTACTTGACCTGTCGCGGCTCGACGCGGGCGCAGATGCGCTGCACCTCAGCAGCATTAACCTAGCAGGCTGGCTGATTCCGCTGCTGCGCCCGTTTGAGGAACGCACCCGCAATCACCAGCAATCCCTGCAAATTCGCCTAGACGCAGACAGTCTGTCGCCTCTGATCACCGACCTGGCCAAGCTAGAGCGCGTGGTTACAGAACTGCTGACCAATGCCTGCAAATACACCCCTGCGGGCGGCGAAATCTGGGTCGAGGTGAAGCGGCTGGAAGCGGGGGGACAAAGGCAGGAGGAGGGGGAAGAGGGAAGAGGGAAGAACGAAGAGGGAAGAACGAAGAGGGAAGAACGAAGAGGGAAGAACGAAGAGGGAAGAACGAAGAGGGAAGAGGGAAGAACGAAGAGGGAAGAACGAAAGAGGCGGCTGGAGGCTGGGGGGCAAGGGCAGGAGAAAGGAGTTGGGCGGGAGGACAGGGAAGAGCTTCCTTTCCAAGGTCTTGTCATTCCAAAGCTCCAGATTCGCGTCATCAATACGGGCACTGAAATCCCGCTCATCGAGCGCGATCGCATTTTTGAAAAGTTCTACCGCATTCCCAACAACGACCCCTGGAAATATGGCGGCACGGGGCTTGGGCTGGCGCTGGTGAAAAAGCTGGTGATGTGTCTGCAAGGGACGCTGGAGCTAGACTGTGCTGACGGACAGGTGCAATTTACCGTCACGCTGCCGCTTCAGCCAGAATAAGCACCCTGCGGAGTGCCTCCGTCGCATTCAACATCAGATTCAACTCGCATTCTTCAACTTGCATTCAACCTTGCAGAAGGCGGGAGAGAGAGCAGGAGAGAAGGCAGGTGAGAGGAGAACAGCAACCTGGCCTCTATTAGGCGATCGCCCCACTCGCCTTCAACTCTGTCAGCAATCCGCCGCAGGCATCCATCAGCAGATCAATCACGTAGTTAAATCCCTCTGTGCCGCCGTAGTAGGGGTCGGGCACTTCGCGATCGCCATAGGTTTGGCAATAGTCGCACATCAGCTTGACCTTGTGGCGATATTGCCCGCTGCGGTCGAGGCGCAGAATATTTTCGTAATTCTCTTTGTCCATTGCCAGGATCAGGTCAAATTCCTCAAAATCGTCGGGATGAAACTGGCGGGCGGTTCCCTCTAGCGTAATGCCCAGCTTCGCCTGAGCGGCAGCGTTCATGCGGCGATCGGGCGGGTTGCCGACGTGCCATGCGCCCGTACCCGCCGAGTCGCAAATAATCTGCCCGTCCAGCCCGTTTTGTCGAATCAGCAGGTTCATAATGTTTTCCGCAGAGGGCGATCGACAGATGTTGCCAAGGCAAACAAACAGCAGCTTGTAGGGCATGTCTCCAGTTCCAGGTTTAAAGTGCTATACTCTCTGAGTGGTGATTGGCGATCGCTCTAAAGTTTACTACTCTAAGAGTCTGCTTTAGGAGTCTGCTTTAGGAGTCTGCTCAAGAGTTCGCTAGGATGCCGAGGGCATGTAGCTCAGTGGATAGAGCATCAGATTCCGGTTCTGAGGGTCGGGGGTTCGAATCCCTCCATGCTCGTTTGGTACGCTCGTTTGATACACGGTAATGGCGCGTGGCAACAGACTAGCCTCTAAGCTTTCGCCCATTTCTGTCAGTCAGTCAGCTTGTCTGGTCGAACCCTAGAGCAGCGTTTAGGGATCGGCTAAAAATCAGCCGTGCCCCAGCCAGGTGCTTTCTGAGCCGATCGCAGGATGAAGGCGGATAGGTTTTCGACCTGCGTCTGGTTCATCCAGTCCTCCGAAACGCGACGACACTCCAGCGCCTCTTCGGAGCCGTCGTAGGTTGTAGGGGCCCGCAGAAAGGCAACCAGGCGATTAATGGTATCGCGGGGCGGGGTTGCGCCCTTCAGCGCCGCAAGAGACAGCGGCACGGTCGGGTTGGGCAGGGTCGAACCGCCGACATGACAGTTTTTGCAGTTTTCTTCAAACAGGCGCTTGCCTGCGGTTAGGTCGATCGCCGAGAACGGTCGGGTCGTGTCTGCATCGAGCGGCAGTTCCACTGGCTCGGAGGCATCCAGAAACCGCGCCACATAGGGATCAACAGGCCCGGCGATCGCCCCTTGCGGCAGCAGCGCGATCGCCCCAATCCAGCATCCAATCACCACCCACCCGGCCACCCGCCACCGACTTGCGACGGGTCGGAGTATCGCTAACCAGAGTATCTCTAACCAATGGGCCCTTTGAAACCATCCCTGCGTGCCTTTCCGACCAGCCTGCTGCATTGCTATTCGTGGAAGTGAGCGTCTCCTATTTAACTCTAGCGCTGATGGGTTGCTGGCGGGTTTCAGCTGGCGACGATCTCCTGCTGATCTGCTGCTGAGCTGGTCAATACGCCCCAATAGCCATTTTTTGCCCCAGGGCCGCCTTTAGAGTCCCGTTAGAGTCCTATTGGACGGTTTGCGACCAGGCGGAATACTCTCCCAGCTTTTTTGTAAACCAGGCTTAACAAACGAAACGAAAAGCAGACCTTTAGAATGGATCAGGACTACATAAAGTGATGGATAAACCCTGGTATAAAACTAAAAATGGCGGATAAAACCGGAGCCTCGTTGAATTCGTAAATTTTTAGAGGCTGGCTTAGCGCGAAGCAAGCCCCTAGATGAGGTCAAAATTTGGTCCGAAAATTGGTTTGATTTGATCAACGACTCGGTGTTCGAGGAGACGAAAAATGTTGGATTTTTGGGGTCGGCATTCACGCCGTGGTGCGGAAGAATGGGTGCAGCCCCTCGTGGAAACCTATCAGGCCATTAGCTCTGCTTCGGTGGATGCCCTCTGGCAGCGAGTCATTAACCTGGCTGACGTTTCCTGGCATCCGCTAATTGCCCGCACCAACGTTCCCAAAGGACTCATCCCCAAGCCAGGACTGATTTATCAGGCGGTTTCGCGCCTGTTTTTGCCGATTCCGATTCGGATTTTTGTTGAGCGGGTGTCGCCCCGCGAGCTGCTGAGCGTCCGCATCCTGGCGCTGCCAGGGATAGAGGAGCGAGTCACCTATCGCGTTGAGTCTACGCTCTGCGGTACGCGAGTGTCCTATTCTGTCACGCTTAAGGGCTGGCTGTCGCCGCTGATCTGGTCGTTTATTCGCCCCTATGCGGCTCGCGTGGCCACTGAGCTAGCCCATGCCGCTGAGCAGGATTTGGAACGGGCGGCCTGTCCCCGATCGTCTCGCCGCGCTTTGCCCAACATGAATGCCGATCTGTTCGGGCTACTGCTGCTTGTCTGTAGTCTGTCTCCTCCGCTTCATTCCTGATGGGCGAGAGTGCGTCTGACGGCATCAGCGCTGCATTACACCTACATTACAGCCCTGCATTACACCTACATTACAAAAGGCTTGGTCACAAAAGCGATCAAAGGGTTTCTGGCAGGACTCTGCTCAAAAAGAGAAGTCAGGCTGACGGTCGAGTCTGGTTTTGGGAAAATCTCTTGAGGGCGATCGCCCCAGACTACCCACGAGTCCCCCAAAATATGGTTTTATACTTTTGTAAAGCATCGCATGTAAAGCGTCAGCTAAGCTGCCCTCTCTTAATGTGTCTCTTCAGAAAGTGCCTTCAAAGTGCTTTTTAGAGCGTCTCTCAGAGTGTTTCTGAGGGGCATCCAGCCCAGCGTCCAACGTAGCCATTAGCCAGTTTCCCTTCAGCAAGGAGCCGTCCATGTATATTGTGCAAGTTGCCTCTGAGTGTGCGCCAGTAATCAAAGCTGGGGGACTGGGCGATGTGGTCTATGGGCTGAGCCGGGAGCTAGAGATTCGCGGCAACACGGTCGAAATCATCCTGCCCATGTATGACTGCATGAGGTATGACCACATCTGGGGGCTGCACGAGGCCTATCGAGATTTGTCGGTGCCCTGGTATGGCGCAGCGATCAGGTGCGACGTGTTTTGCGGCTGGGTGCATGGTCGTCTCTGCTTCTTCATTCAGCCCAAATCCCAGGATAATTTTTTCAACCGGGGTATTTACTACGGCGCACCGGATGACAATATGCGCTTTGCTTTCTTTAGCAAAGCAGCGCTGGAATTTCTGCTTCGCACCAACAAACGCCCCGACGTGATTCACTGTCACGACTGGCAGACTGGGCTAGTGCCCGTCATGCTGTATGAGATTTACAAATGGCACGGCATGGCCAATCAGCGCGTGCTGTTCACCATCCACAACTTTAAACACCAGGGCATCGGCGGCGTAGATATCCTCTGGGCGACGGGGCTAAACAACGAGGAATATTACTTTCAGTACGATCGCCTGCAAGATAACTTCAATCCTTTCGTCCTCAACTTCATGAAGGGTGGCATCGTCTACGCCAATCATGTCAACACGGTTTCGCCTCACCATGCCTGGGAAGCTCACTATGGCAGCGAGGGCTATGGTCTGGGGCACACGCTGCACACCCACAGCTACAAGTTCAGTGGCATCCTCAACGGTGTTGATTACGACATTTGGAACCCAGAAATTGACAAATACATTCCGGCAAAATACACCGCCGAAACGCTAGAGAACAAGGTTAAGAATAAAAAAGCACTGCGCGATCGCCTGGGTTTGCGCCATGACCCTGAAAAGCCCCTCATCTGCTACATTGGTCGGCTGGATGAGCAAAAGGGCGTGCATCTGGTTCACCATGCGATTTATCATGCGCTGCTGCGGGGTGTCCAGTTTGTGCTGCTGGGGTCTGCCACCGAGCGCGGTATCAACGACTGGTTCTGGCACGAAAAGAACTTTCTCTACAGCAATCCAGACGCTCACCTAGAGCTTGGCTTTAACGAAGAACTCTCTCACCTAATCTACGCTGGGGCAGACATGATCGTTGTACCCAGCAACTTTGAACCCTGTGGGCTGACCCAGATGATTGGTCTGAAGTACGGCACGGTTCCCATTGTGCGGGGCGTGGGTGGCTTGGTGAACACCGTGTTTGACCGGGACTATGACGAAAACCACCCGCCCGAAAAGCGCAACGGCTACGTTTTTCAACATACCGATTTTCAGGCGCTAGAGTCGGCGATGGATCGGGCGATCGGGCTGTGGCGCTATTATCCTGAAGAGTTCGAGAAGCTCGTCCTGCAAGGCATGGCCTATGATTACTCGTGGAAAGATCCAGGCGCGGCCTACTTGGGTGTGTACGAGTATATTCGTCACCGATAGCTATGAAGTGTAGCTATGAAGTGCCTCGCTGCGAGATACCTCGCTAGTAGCGGGCAGGATCTAGCGAAGGGGAGCGTTATCAAAGGCTTGGGCGATCGCCCACCATGCAGGCTTACGCTCCAGGTTTTCGTCTAGCGGCAAGGGACGCACAGGCAGCCCGTCTTCGCGGGGCTTATCGCCAGAGAGCCACGTATGGCGATCGCTCAGCCCCCAAGTCACTACACCAATGACAGCAGGCTCGTCCAGCACAACATCTAGATACTCCCGATAGGCATCGGCCACGAGACGATCGCGAACTGACGGATTAGCCGGAACATTCTGATCGCTCACGTCTAACTCAGTGATCAGGATTTTTAGTCCCAGGTCGGCCAGATCCTTCAAAAACCGTCTCAATCGCTCAGCATCAAAGCGGGTTTCGCCTGCCCGTAGGTGTGACTGAATTCCAAAAGCTTGCACAGGCGTTCCGCTTGCTACCAGGCGTTCCATTAGCTTTAGCGCCGCTTTACGCTTTGACTCATGACTCGACGTGGCATACTGCAATCCGTAGTCGTTGTAGACCCGAAGCGCCCGGGAGTCTACCTGAGCAGTAAGCCGAAATGCCAAGTCGATATAGGCTTCCCCCAAAGACTCTAGCCACAAACTATTCCTTAGCCCATCGGAGCGTCCATCAGGAACTTCAATTGCTTCATTCACCACATCCCAGGAATGAATCTGACCTGCAAAATGTGCTGCGACTGTGCGGATATGAGAAGTCAGCAGTTGCTCAGCGTTGCTTGGGTTCAGGGTTTCCCTCAGCCATCTCGGGTTAGACAAATGCCAGACTAGGGCATGTCCGCGCAGACTTAGCCCGTTTGCTCTGGCAAACCTGAGCATCTCGTCACTCCGAGTAAAGTCAAACCGATCTGGGTTGGGGCGCAGCGGTAGATCTCCAGCGGCCCATTTCAGTTCCCATTCAGGAACAAGAACACTGCACTCGCGGATATAAGAATTTGCCAACGACTGACTGCTGAGTAGATCCCGATGACGTGCTGCTGCCCCAAAGAACAATCCCTTGGCAGCAGCCCGCTGCTTGAGCGACTGTGTTTCGGATTCGAGGGCGATCGCCATTTCAGGAGTTACCGACCTTGATCGGGAAAGTTCTGACACGAGAAGTGACTGAGACATCGCTTCTTTCGCAGAATGCAGGCCTATACCTACAACGGTTCCTAGCCCAAACAGAAGGCAATCCCGACGAGATAAAGTCTTAACTTGAGACATAGGGACTTACTCCAAACGAAACGACGCAATCCCTAACCGCTGCCGCAACACAAGCCAAACAAAATATGGGTTGCCGAGAATATAGCGCTGCCACAAACGCTTTGGCTCCATTAGCAACCGAAATAGCCATTCCATGCCCAGCTTTTGCATAGGCACCGGGGCACGTCTGACCATATCTGCTACCAGTTCAAAACTCACGCCGATCCCCAAAGAAATGGGCACCCCCAGCGCCTTGTAATGGGCGTACATCCACTTTTCCTGCTTGGGTGCTCCCAAACCTACGAAGAGTAAATGGGGAGCACCAGCACGCACTTTCGACTGGATCAGCGCGAGTTCATCAGGATCACGCTCAAATCCGTACGGCGGGCAGTGTGTACCCACAATGTCTAAAGAAGGATGACGCGCTTGCAACACTGCCTTGGCACGATCTGCCGCACCGGGACGACCTCCCAGCAAGAAAACTCTAAGTCCCTTTTGTGCAGCAACCGCGCATAGTTCTTCAAACAGATCGGTTCCATTGACGCGCCCATTAAGCGGTGTTCCCAAGAAGTGAGCAGCCCAAAGCAGCGGGACACCATCTGGAACTGAAAGAAACGAATGATGATAAATCTCTCGAAATAGGCGATCGTGCTGCAACATCATAATGTGGTGTGCGTTTGGAGTCACCACATATTCCGGTGTTGTGGATGTGAGGGCGTGATGCACAATCCGATTCACCACTTCGTCAAAGGAGTAATCATCAACTCCAACGCCACAGATATTAACTCTCATTGCATCTCCGAATTGGTCAATTCGACAGGTTTAACTAAGTCAGAACTGGCAGAAAACTAGTATAAAAACTATAAAGTGCCTTTCAGAAACTTGCCACCAAAACACATCTTCAATGAGCAAAACCTATGATTCAAACAGCGTGGAAGTATAAACATGAGTCAGCGATTGCCAATACTTATTAGAGCCAAAGGGTAAAACGCTTGTGTATGCTGCCCTACCTAACTCATGCCTTAGATTGCAGTCGTCTATTAACAACTTGATCGAGTCTGCAATTTGATAGACATCACCCGGATCAACCAAAAGACCGTTTCTCTTATGTTGAATCACACTTGGAATGCCACCTACAGGAGTTGTAATGACAGCCAGACCCCAACTCATCGCCTCCAGCAGAGCCATCGGCAAGCCCTCGTTATAGGAAGGAAGCACAAAAACGCTGGCTTCTCGCGACAGAGCTTCTCGTTGGGCTGGACTAATCCAACTCATAATAGAGACAACATCTTGGAGTTCAAAATCTTGAACTAGCTCTTCTAAACGCTCTAATTCACCATCGCCAGCCATTACTAGCCGTACCTGGGAATGATATTCTCTAGGGAGTAGTGATAGTGCTTTAACCAGATCAAACGCTCCCTTTCGATGGCCAATTCGTCCAAAAAACACGAAGAGAATCTGACTACTTTCTGTCGGTTCTCTTTGAGGAATCTGATCTGGAATTTTGACTGCGTTGGGCAGCACAGTCACCCGCTCTTGCCTTAGCTCTAGTGCATCTATATAAAATTCCTTCCAGCTTTCAGAAAGGACAATGAAGCGATCGCATTTTCGATAGACCCAACTCAGAGCAGCTTTCACAAAAGCAGGTAAATGGCTATAAAATTCATGAAATTCTGAGCCATGAGTATGCATCACGACAGGCTTGCCAAACAACTTAGAAATCAATGTAGTAATGGCTTGACGAAATGCACTGCCTCTTTCGGAAACATGGATATGAACTAAGTCAACACTTCCAAAAAGCAACTCCCTCGACAAGTTCAGCAGTGCTTTAAGAAATGCTCGAATTTTATCTAACGGAGAGCCGTCAACCAAAGTTGCAATGTGCTCAATTTCTATCGACGGGTCGGTCTGTTCTAGGATCAACTGTTGAACCGAAACAATGCCGCCTCTCCTAGCAAGTCCTTCACCCAACATTAAAACTTTCATGCCAAGATTCTCCAAACAAAATCTACTAGATATCTCATCACTCGACAGAATGCGCTAGATTATCGGCAGAAATCTTTATGGAGTCCTTAGGTTGTCGCAAGCGCGATTTTTGTAGCTGTAAGGAAATACCCAGAGAAACAAAGAGAACCCAGTTTAGACTGTTATTAACCATCAGAGATGACTCTGTGGAGTTAATCAGGCAGGTAAAAATCAAATAAATTACCGACCACGAATACAAAGACGGATCTGACTGCTTAGACAGTTGAAGGCTGCGTATAAACATCTGCAAAAATCCAAGGATAAAAACAGCAGCACCGACAAATCCAAGCTGAATCCAGAGATCGATAAACCCATTGTGAGCATTCGGCGCAAGCCAACCGTAGTCTTTCCAAACTGCTGCACCAGGGCTGTTCCAATCTCCCCAAAATCCGCTGTATCCATAGCCTAAAATGGGCCTTTGTAAGCCTTGACGGATCACAATTGGCCAAATATCTGTGCGCCCTGTCAGCGTTAAGTCCTTACCTACTGAGCCAACCACTAACTCCAGCATCTCCACTAGAAAAATTGAGGCAAAACAGCCAAAAGCGGCAAGTGCAGAGATTACTGGGATCATGACTCGATCTGGCCAAAGCGTAACTTTTAGAACTGTAAAAACTAAGAATAAAGTGACAAAGTTAATCAGTGATGAACTAGATGCTGACATCACAATCATAAATACGGACATTGTAAGTCCTAACATCGCCTTCCAGGAATTTTGCCCTCCTCTCAAAGAAAGAGAGAGAAAAATGAGAGAGCTTAACACCATCAGTTGCCCAAATGGATTTTTATGAATAAAGATGCCGCGCCATGCACCAGCATGAATGCCACTCATTTTGCCATATTGAGGAAGAGCAATTACAAAAACGAGGCTTAGAAGCAAAATGATGCTGAATGTAATAGCCAAGATATTAAGTTGCTCTTTCGGGCTGAATCGAGTTCCAAAATAAATTCCGAATAGCGTGGTGCCAAGAAGCGCGATCACCCTTGTCTGCGTAAGGCTTGGCTGAGCAGACCAGAGAACTGAACACACCACAAGCCCCAGGAGAATCAGGAGGAACGGACTCCTAAATAGCCGCTGAACAACATATTTCCATCGCCATAGTAAAAGCAAGAAGGAAATGCCATAGTTTACAAGAAGCAATTGTCGAATCAAGGCAAAATCGACATCCCTCAGAGAACCCGCGTTTCCTTCGCTAAATCCTCCTGACAGAAAAAGTGTGAGAATGCCGCCGGCATAAAGAATTAGATAAGCTATAACAAATACAAGCTCAAGGAATCGCCACAGTCCCTTCACAGCACTCACTCCTTCGTCAAGATTCGAGTCAGAATGTAGAACAATCGGTCTATAGACACATCCTGCGGGGAACTAGCTAGCCAGAACTGCGGTTGGCAACTTTAGACCAAACGTACCTTGGTCCCCCCAGTGCGTAGACACCAATCAGTCCCACAATCATGAAATAGACCAGTGTAGAGGTGGTTAGCACAATCATGAAGCCTGGATTGAGCCTTTGAAGACCTACGAAAATAGGAAGCATTAGGGCGCAAATCAAGCCTGGATAATAGAACACTTCCAGGAAGTTGATTGAGAATAAACGACGAAGGGCAAACAAAAATTGTAAGAATGTCGAAACACTGACCAATAGCGCAACCGAAACTGCGCCCGCAAGTTGGTATCTTGGCACCAAGAAAAATCCAAACAAGGCTTTGACGGCCATTGTTACGGAACCCTCGCGCATATTAATTCTTTCCAGCCCGTTTGCCATCAAGACGAATCCAAACGGTCGGTTAAACGATGCCAAGACTCTTGAAAAGGAATATGCAGTCAGGATGATGGCTGCATCTCGAAATCGCTCGTCACCGTAGACAAACTGCAGCAAATCTCCTCCAAAGAAGAAGAACCCAATGCAGGTTGGCAGCGCAATCGACAGGAGAATTCCAATCATACTCTGAGCAATTTTGCGCTGCTTATCTGTCCCCTCCTGAACAGACTTGACCATGCCTGGATAGGCTGCCTGCATCAGGCTATCTGTCATAATTACAAAAGGCTGCATTAGCTGGATAATCCCGCCATACAGCCCGACGAGAAGCTCACTTCCTGCCACAGATAGAATCAAGAATTCGAGTTTAGCATTCACAATTCCCAGGCTATCAATTGCAAAAAAGCTGGCAGCAGACTTGAACTTTTCAATCATGAAACTTGGGTCAAGCCTCCAGTCCATCTGCATCTCTCGTGTCAACAGAACCCACTGAATCAGAAAAATCAGCGTTTCTGAAATCACAAACAGCAAAGCAATCGTGTTCACTCCATAGCCCTGCTGCATTGCCGCAATCATTGCCAAGATGCGAGAAACGTAAACAGGTACGTTTGCAGTAGCAATTAGATGCATTCTTTCTTGTGACTGAAAGAAGGCCTCAGTCATGTTGGAAAGAGAGAAGGGGATAACAGCGGCACCAATGATGTAACAGGTCAGTTTCGTTCCTGGCTCGTATGGAAGGATGGTGACAATTGCAAGCAGGCAAATATAGCCCAAGATGCTAATGATTAGCTGAAGAATCGTGCAGTTGAGTAAATAGAATGACTCATTTCTGGTGGATTCTGCTCCTTGAGCAATCATCCGGATCATCAGGTTTTTTAGTCCGTGAGATGCAATCCCGACAAAAATGTAGTAAAAGCTGAAGGCAAGCAGATATCTTCCTAGTTCATCAGCACCCAGAAATCGCGAAATGGATGCAGACAGCACAAAGGTCGCAACACTTTGCACAACTCGGTTAACGAGCATTGAGGCTGAGTTGCTGAGTAGCTTACGTCGATGTTTCATGTCTATGCCGCTTACATCCAGTAGAAACCTTGAGCCTGATTCTGCGTTGCAATGCCTTTAGGCGAACAATACTGTCTACACCAAGTTTGCAGGCTGCCTTGCAGGCTCGATGATGATGCTTTCATCAGGGCGATCGCCCCCTCCAAGTTCCCTCATGCGGGCAGCAATTGTGTTTGCATAGACTTCCAAAGAATGGCGCTCCATCACAATCTGATAGGCTCGCTCCGCTCGTTTCTTTGCTTCGTCGGGGTTATTGAGCAAATAGGATATTGCGTTCCGCAAACCTTCAACGTCGCCCGGACGGACTGTGAGGATTGCATCTGGATCGAGATAAGAAGACAGTCCTTTTGTGGCAGTTGCGATGATGGGGCGCTTGCAGGCCATTGCCTCAACCAATGAGGTAGAGCCAGCATGATAATCGCTCTCAAACACGCTCATTACAAAAATATCTGCATCTCGATAAAGCTGAACCAACTCTCCCATCTCGTAATAGCGAAATTCCATGTTGGCAGGAACCACATCTGGGAAAGACTTCTTCAAGCGCTTTGCAAACCGAGACGCATCACACACCTTGACATCTAAATCCATATCCTGAGTTGCGGCAGCAACCAGACGATAATCTCGATTTTCTAGACCTGCACTGGCGATAATAGGACGTTTCTTATCTGGAGAAGGGAGTCCAGGCTTGAAGAAGTTTGTATCTACGAACTGCGGCAAATACAGCACTTTAGATTTCGGGAGATTGAGATCTCTGCAAACCAAATCCTGCTGGAACTTAGAACCGACTACAAATAGATCTGTAGACTTAGCAATCCTCAGCCATCTGGCTGTGAGCCGATTCCGTGGGCGATCAAAGTTCTGAAACAGCGAAACAACCTTAGGGCGATCCTTCTTGCTGACACAGTAAGCAGAGAAGGGTATGGATGAATCTTCGGCATTGCAGAAGACAACATCATCAGAAGTAAGCTGGTTAACGAGATGCCTGGCTAAAGCCCAGTTTTCCGGCCGCCCTGCGAATAGCTTCGATCGCACTTTATCTGCACTGCTTGCTTCTACATTAGGCATGTCTATACAGGCACCCAGTTTTTCCTGAAGCAGCGCAATGTAGTTTCGCGGACGCTTGCCGAGCTTTATCTCTTCATTGGTCTGTGCCCAGCGTGTCCCACTAAGTACGATATGGTATTGCATTGCTTCAACCACTCCTGATGTAAATGCTATAAACACGGGCGATAAATAAAGGCAACCAGATAACTGGCTAGCAACATCCCAAAGAGCGTCTATCTCAATGAATCAGGTAAGATAGATGCTCTTTCAGCTTTATTGCGACTTTGCAGAGGAAGATCCAACTCCAGCACCGATCTGAGTAGCTCCAGATAGAGCCGTAGAAGAACTGCTGAAGTGGTACTGGCTGCCTGCATAGTAGAAGTAGCTATCAGGCTCATTGCGAACATCAACGCAGTTGAGTACCATACCCAAAACTTGCTGACCAGACTGCTTCAGAAATTCCCTGGCTGCAAGGGCACGCGATGAATCGACAACTCCTGGGCGAACGACTAAAACCATGCCGTCAGTCATTTTCCCAAGAACTGCTGCATCGGCGATGCCTGCAAGAGGAGGCGTGTCAAAGAGAACAAAGTCATACTCTTTGAGGAAGTCGTCAACCAGGGCGGCCATACGCTTGGAGTCTAATAGCGCAACTGGGTTAGGAGGCACAACACCGCTGGGCAGGACATATAGATTCGGCATGACTTCCTGAATTACCGAATCGCTGGAAACTTGATCAATTAAGAGATTACTCAAGCCCGCAGCATTGACTAGGTTCCAGGTATGGTGCTGTGCAGGTCGGCGCAGGTCAGCATCGACCAAAAGTACCTTGCGACCTAGCTGGGCCAGCGTTGCTGCCAGATTGGCAGCGATTTCGGATTTCCCTTCTTGAGCGACTGAGCTAGTAATGACGAACGACCGCACTGCTTTGTCAGAACTCAAAAACTTGAGATTGGCTTGCAGCATTTGGTAGGACGCAGCAATTGGAGACTGCGGCATGTCCTGAACCACAACGCGCGGTGCAGGATGATCCAAAGCACCCAGGGCTGAACTGGACTTGCCAGCTCGGGTAAAGACCGGAATCACGCCCAGGAGGGTATAGCCAAGGGCTTCTCTGGCCTCTTTCACGGTCTTGATTGAGCGATCAAACAGGTCGATGCCGAAGGCGGTCGCAACTCCTAAGAGCATTCCTGAGAGCGCGCCGGCAACCAGGAAAAGTTTCTTCTTGGAGGGAAGTGGCTCGTCGGGTATGGTAGCAGATGACACAACGCGGACATTGCCGACATTCTGGTTCTCTGCAACCTGGATTTCTTGAAGCCTGACCAATAGGGCTTCGTAGGTCGTTTGGGCGGCATTGAGGCGACGCTCTAGCTCACGCTGCTGCTGCTCTAGGCGAGGCAGTGCCCCTGCTCGTTGCCGATAAGCATTGCTGGCTTGTGCCAGAGTTTCTAGGCGAAGCACAATCCCCTGGCGCTGCACTTCCAGTCTGACTAGTTCACCGATCAAATCCTGCTGGAGCGCTCCAGCCTGGAGATCGTTTCGGATGTTGTTCCAGTCGGATCGAGCAACACTGACGGCTCGATTCCTTAATAGCTCTTCCAGGGATTGAACCCGGCGCTGGAGGTTGGCGATCGCCGGGTGGTCTTCGGTGTAGCGAGTCCGCTCAACAGCCAATTCTTGCTGAGCCGCCTGCAACTGAGTCAGTGCTTCCTGGACACCGGCAGACTGGCTTAGAGCAGCAATCACGGTTGCTCGGCGGGGGTCTGCGCCGACGCGCCCCTGCAACTGGGCAAGACGCGCAGAAGTGTCAGAGAGTTCAGCCCGCGCCTGGGTCACCTGATCTTCAAGCTTGGAGATAATATTGACCGCTTCCTGCGCCTCGCTTTCCAGCAGCACTACCCCATTCTCTTCCTTAAAGCGACGCAGGTCAGAGTCGGCAGCCCTTACAGCAGCTTCAGTTTTGGGTAGCTCTTTGGCGATAAATTCTCGAGCGGCGGCTGCCTCGGCACGGTTCACCAGAACGTTGTTCTTGGTATAAACCTCGACCAAGCGGTTAATCACGGCTGCGGCCTCTTCAGGGTCGTCAGAAGCATAGGTGACTCGCAACAGATCGGTCGCTGGGATTGATCGGGCAGTTAATCTGCCAGCCAAGTCCTTAACCAGCATCGGGTTCCCGTTTTCGTCTCGGAGGTCGAGCGACTGAATGACCTCAGAAACGATGGGAGCAGATTGGATAATTTGCGCCTGACTATCGACCGGGTTGCTCTGTAGGGTCAATCTTTCCAGTTCGCCCAGTCCTTCGCCCACGCCTGTCAGCCTTGAGGTGGCGCTGGACCGGACTTGAAGCAAGGTCTCGGCCTCGTAGGAAGGTTTTTGACGGAGCGCGATCGCCGTAGACAGCACAGTAAGCGTCAGAAACACGGTGGTCGCTGGCAGCCAGCGCCGTTTCATCACGTTCCAATACTTCTGAAAATCTATTTCCTCGTAATAGTCTTGGGAAGCTAGAGACATAAAAAAGTACCTTCTACAAAGACCGAAGTTCTGACTAGAAACCGTCCCGCTGCTAAATGTCCGCTAAGCGCAAAGTCACCTGCTGTCAGAGAGCATCTATTCCTCAGAAACCAGACATCAAGCGCGAGACCCACCCTTTCGAGTCTGCTAGAGCCTGCCTAAAGCTCACCTGTAGATGCCCAGGAGACTGCCTTCAACCAAGCCTCATCCAAGCCATCCGGAAACTCTCACCTCACCTCTGAATATCCTCATAATTCATTGGCTTGTGGCAATTACGCTAGTAAAAATATCTATCTTTATGGCACCTTAACAGTGCTTCCGTAGTTTTCTGAACTTCCAATAAAGCTCTAGTAAAGTCAGAGAAAAAACAGCTTAGGCTTTACGTTAAATTACAGAGTCAGCCAACCGTTGAACCTGCCTAGATTCGATCTCTTTAAACTCAATTCCTTTAAATACAACTGATATTTCTTTAAGGTCTCTTTATATCTCTCTCAATAGCAATCTTGAATGGTTTCAGGACTTACGCACTTGCGATCAGCTTTCTGGATTTTGGACGATTTCTCGCGAGCGCAGCCCGCGAAAAATTGTCCAACTGCGTAAGTTCTAGGTTTGCGAGAATAGCAGCAAATTACACTGATGTCATAGCTGCATTCGGGGCTGCATTCGGGGCTGCATTCGGGCAGGTTAAGACATAGCCTAGAGAAAAGCTGATGCGTCTTCCCCCGACAATACAATGGCTAAACCTTGCAGCAATGACTTTCGGTCAAAAGTGATGCAGCCGATCGACCTGGATGGACTCAAGCACACGATTGAAGGGACATGTAATCGAACCGTGTTTGAAGCTTGGCTCGAAACCTGCTAGATTCCTCAACTGCGCTCTGGGCAGTGGGTCGTCCTTGACAACGCGACGTTTCATCATAGGAGGCGCATTGCCGAATTGACTGAGGCCGCAGGCTGCTGGGCGTTAACTAGACGTAGCGAACGGCTGTGCCGCTGAC
This sequence comes from Thermoleptolyngbya oregonensis NK1-22, assembly GCF_032705245.1. Lineage (GTDB taxonomy): Bacteria > Cyanobacteriota > Cyanobacteriia > Elainellales > Elainellaceae > Thermoleptolyngbya > Thermoleptolyngbya sichuanensis. The sequence goes on along the minus strand of NZ_CP053540.1, from coordinate 1,559,980 downwards.
GGCGACCATCAGCATACTGCCACCGTTGCTGATGCCGATGGTTTCGTAGTCGATGTCAATGGCAATCACGGCGTTTGCACCTAAGCGCTCGGCCTGTTCCACCATTTCGCGCATGGCGGTGTCTTTGGCTTCGCGGAGCGATCGCTCGTAGGCGGCCGATCGCCCACCCACAATGTCGCGGATGCCCGCAAAGAAGTCCTTGAAGATATTCGCGCCCAAAATGGCCTCCCCGCTGACAATGCCGAGATGATCGACAATCTGGAGGTCACCGATTTGGCTGGCCGTAGTGAGCAGGATGCCGGGTTTCGGGGCCATGAGATTTCCTCCGCGAGAAGTTTTCAGACAGATGACGGTTGCAGCTCGGTTCAGGACGCGGGGCGCACGCCGAGATAGAGTTCGCTGACACGAGGATTATTGAGCAGTTCGGGACCCGGCCCTTCGATGCGATCGCGCCCAGTATCCAGCACGTAACCCCGATGCGCCATTGCCAGGGCTTTGCGGGCATTTTGCTCCACCAGCATAATCGCCATGCCCATTTGGTTAATCTGCCGAATGCGCTCAAACACGTCATTCACCAGAATAGGCGAGAGCGCCGCCGACGGCTCATCCAAGATCAGCAACTCCGGATCGAGCATCAGCGCCCGCCCCATCGCCAACATTTGCCGTTCTCCACCCGATAGCGTTCCTGCCCGTTGTCGCCGCCGCTCAGCCAGCCTGGGGAATGCGTCAAAAATTTTCTGCTTCAGGCTTTGCACCGAGCCAGAGCGCGTGAACGCGCCCATCTCCAGGTTTTCCTCAATTGTCAGCGACGGAAACACATTGGCGATTTGCGGCACGTAGCACATGCCACGTTGCACAATCTGATCCGATTTCAGCCCAGTGATGTCTTCGTTGCGAAAGTGAATCCGACCGCTATGGGGCGTTAGCAGCCCAAAGATGGTCTTTGCCAGGGTCGATTTGCCTGCGCCGTTGGGGCCCACGACCACCACGATTTCGCCAGGGTATACGCGAAAATTTACGCCCTGGAGGATATCGAGATCCTGGATGTAGCCTGCATAGACCGATTCGACGGTGAGCAAGGGAGCCGTGGTCATGGGGCTTGGTTTTTTGTTTTTTTTGGGGGTTGGCGTTTAGGACGCTGCAACGCAAACATCAAGGGAACCAGGGGAGGATCAGGGAGTTTCCTGGAGATCGGGCCTTTCTTCGGGCACGATCGCCCCTTCCACGGGGCACACTTGCAGACAAATGCCGCAGTCGATGCAGGTACTAAAGTCAATCCAGTACCACTCGGTTCCCTTGTTGTTTTTGCCGGGGCCGGGGTTGATGCAGGCAACGGGGCAGGCATCTACACAGTCGGCAACGCCTTCGCAGACGTGGGTCACAATCGTATGCGGCACAGTGTTCTCCTCTCAGACAGATCGCAGGCAGGTGGCAGGCCGGTGGGCTTGAGGTTAGCGTTTAGGTCTAACTGAGTGGCCCAATAGAATCACAATCTCGCCTTTATGATCTCGCTTTGGCTGATTCAGGGAATCCATCCCAGGTCATGAAAGCCAGATCTGGCAAGGCTTTACAGCACCATTGTACAGGTTATTTCTCAGGCAGGACTTACGCACTTGCGATCAGCTTTCGGGATTTTGACACTTTCTCACGGGTTGCGCCTGCGAGAAAGTGTCCAACTGCGTAAGGTCTATCCGGTCGTTTTTAGGGCGATCGCCCCAATAGCGGCTCAACCTCTGGCGTGCCGTCGGCGGCGATCCAGGCGATTTGCCCAATGCGGCGATCGCGGGCATAGTGGCGGGTTGCCTCCAGGCTGTCGCGGGGCATCAGGTCTACCTCCACGCGCACCAGATGGGCCGAGTCGCGGATCGTCTGGGCATAGGCAAAGGCAGCGGCGATCGCCTCTGGGGTTTTGGGCACAACGAGCCAATCGCTGGGCGGCGTTTGGGCAGGCAGTTGCCCAGTGGGCAATAGGACTTGATGCAGGTCTTCGATGTTGAAGGTGAAGCCAATACCCGGACAGGTCTGCTGCTGGGGATGATAAAGCGACAACAGTTGGTCATAGCGGCCGCCCTGCCCCAGCACCCGCTGGCCGCTGTCGCCGCTGCTGACGACTTCAAACACGATGCCCGTGTAATAGTCAAAGGTCTGCACCAGGCTGAGGTCTAGCACCAGATTGGGGGGCGAGCGGTGTTCGCGGCTAAAGCTGTCGTGCAGCAGTTCCAGCAAGGACTTGAGCGCGTTCACGGTATCGCGCTGCTGGTTGTCCAGATCCAGCGCAGACACCCGCTGAATCACGTCCGCAGGCCGTCCCCGCAGATCTAGCAGCAGCAGCGCCCGCTCCCGCAGGTCTGGGCTGAGGGGTAGGGACTCCAGTTGGAGTCGGTCGAGATAGGCGATCGCCCGTCGCACCGATTCTCGCACGGAGTCTGGAAACACCGAAAGGAGCGATCGCGTCAGCCCCGCCTCACCCAGGATCAAATGCCAATCCGTCAAGCCCAAGTTGGCAACGCAGTCACTCAGCAGCAGCAGCACCTCAGCATCCGCTGCGCTACCGTCTGCCCCCAGCAGTTCCACACCTGCCTGATAGAACTCGTGCTGGCTGCCCATGCCGCTGCGGGGCGATCGCCGAAAGACATTGGCATTGTAGTAGAGCCGCTGCGGATAGGTCATTCCGGCTAGGCGCGTGGCCGCAGCACGAGCAATGGAGGCCGTCAACTCTGGGCGCAGTCCCAGTTCTTCCTCATCGCGATCCTGCACCAAAATCACAGTCGAACGCTGCACCGCGCCGCCTGCCATCAGCGTGTCGATTCGTTCTAGGGTCGAGGTAATGATGCGATGATAGCCCCAGCGGTGAAACACCTGCTGCACCCGATCCTCAATCCAGCGCTTCTGAGCCACGTCCAGCGGAAACAGATCCCTGGCTCCTGTGGGGGGTTGGTACACCATTGATGAATTTGTAATGAGTGGGTGATCGGCGGGACAGTTGGGTTAGATCCCGGTTGCCGCCTATTTCTTCTTACCACCAAACAGACCAAACAACCCGCCGCCCGACTCAGGCTTGCCCTTGGGCGCAGGCTTGCCCTTGGGCGCAGGCTTGCCCGGCGTGGGCTTGGCGGCTTTGGCATCGGCTTTTGCAGCTTGGGCATTCGCAGCGGCAAACGCAGGGTCAACTCGGCGCAACCCCTCCTCCGCTGCGGCATCTTTTGGATTTAGCTCCAGCGCCTTGCGGAAATGAATCTTGGCCATCGTGGGCTGGTTTGCCCGCAGATACACTGCCCCCAGTCGGCTGTGAATGCTGCCGTTCTTCGGAGCAATCTGGAGCGCATCCCGCAACTCTTTGACCGCGCTGGGATAATCTTGCTTGGTTTCAAACTCCTCCGCCCGTCGCAAGTAGGAGGCCAAGACCGATTCCCGACTGGGCGGCGCTTTGGCGGCAGGAGGTGTCGAGGTCGGACGAGCGCCCGTAGTGGGGGTGGCGCTGGCTGCGGGGGTGCTGGCTGCCGCAGATTTTGCTGGACTGGTGGCGGCGGGCGTGGGGAACTCGCCCTTGCCTGCCTTCCGCATCAGATACACCAGATTTAGCTCACTAATCTGCCCAGTGATCTCTTCAGTTTTATCCAGATGGGCGTATTGCTCGTCGGCCAGCCGCTTGATTGCCTGACGATAGGCGCTGTCTAATTCGCCGTAGGCGCTGGCTAGGCTGCGGGCCGCGTCACTTTGCAGCAAGATCGTTTCCTGCTGGTTCAGCGCCTGCTGCCCCTTCAGCTTCAGCACCACCAGATGCTCGTTGAACTTCTTTTCTTTGGAAAGCTCTTCGTAGGCTGGATTCACCAGCTTAGACAAAAACTCTGCCGCTCGTTTGCGATCCTCCTCTGACTCGTGGCCTGAGCTATCTGGGTGGAGGCGCTGCGCCAGCCGCAGATACTTTTTGCGAATGTCTTTTGGGTCAGCATCCACAGGTACACCCAGCACCGCGTGGTAATCTGAGCAACCCAAGCCAAACAAGCCCGATTCGAGGTTAAACGACATCAGCGCTTCTCAACTCATTCCCTAGCCAAAGTTCCCTCTAGTGTAGCTGCATTGCTCTCCAGGTGGGTCATGGTTTACCAGATGTTTGCAAGGAAATTGTTTGCAAGAAAACGGCTAAGCCTGCCAGGTGGCTGGGTCAAATTCCGGTAGGGGGCGAACGGTTTGCAAGGCCTGACTGAGGGCCGTGTGAACCCGTCCGTTGGTCGCCAGGATTCGCCCGCTGGCAAAGTCGAAAGGGCCACCATCGTAGGCGGTTACCTGTCCGCCCGCTTCTTCCACTAGCACGATGCCCGCTGCCAAATCCCACGGACTCAGCCCCCGCTCCCAGTAGCCATCCAGTCGTCCGCAGGCGACATAGGCCAGATCAACCGAGGCAGAACCGCCCCGGCGCACCCCTTGGGTGAGATGGGTCAATTGGCAAAACTCGGCGTAGTTGGTGTCGATGGTTTCGCGGCGATCGTAGGCAAAGCCTGTGACCAGGAGGCTTTTTGACAGTTCTGCTGTGTGGGAAACGCGAATGGGCTGGCGATCGCGCGTTGCCCCCAGTCCTTTCGCCGCCCGAAACAGTTCGTTAAAGAAAGGGCAGTAGACCACGCCCACCTGCGGCTGTCCCTGGATCAGTAGCCCAATGGAGACTGAATACATAGGGTATTGATGGGCATAGTTGGTTGTGCCGTCCAGCGGGTCGATCGCCCAGAGAAACTCGCTCTCGCTCAGGCCGACGTTTCCCGACTCTTCCGCCAGAATGCCGTGATCCGGAAAATGCCGCGTCAAAATCTCCAGCACCACCGCCTCCGAAGCTTTGTCTGCCTCAGTCAACAGGTCGCCGGGTCGCCCCTTTTCCTGCACCGAATCCAGCTTGCCCCAGTAGCCCTGGAGGACGGCTCCGGCGGCGAGGGCGGCTTCGGTGGCGATGTCGAGAAATGGTTGGAGGTCAGGCATGTTGGAGATCTAGAAATTGAAAGTGCAGGGGTTTAGCGCTGGCTTCAAAACTCGCCGAAAGCGCCGAAAGCGCCGAAAGAAGAAATGTTTCGAGTTTTTCGAGGGTGTCAGACTGGGACAGCAGGCGTTGCAAGCCAGACCCTAGTCCTCCTCTAGCGGCAGGGCGCGGCGGACGCGACCTTTGCCAAAGTAGCGACCGAACTGGAGTTCATAGACCTCATCTTCATCCTGGGTTTCTACTTCCAGATCGGTGAGGGGATAGCTGACGCAGAGGAGCGCGTAGCCCTGGGCGCGGAGTTCGGGCGACAGGCCCATTGCTTCGGGCTGGTAGATATCGCCCGATCGCACGCGGACGGCGCAGGTGGTGCAGGCTCCGTTGCGGCAGGCAAAGGGCAGGCGCACGCCTTGCTGTTCGGCGGTGTGCAGGATATAGCGATCTTCAGGCACTTCGACGGTGTGCTGAGTGCCAGTCTGGCGATCGCAGATGTGAACCGTATGGGAACGAGGCATATTGGGGGTACGGAAGTAGGACACGACTGCCTTGGAGATCATACGGCGATCGCCCCCTCCTTGCCAAAGATTCGGGTAGGGATTGGGTCGCAGGAATCAGGCAGTTGGGCAGATTGGGCGTATCCTAGTCCTGCAAGCTTGCCCTCATCCCCCAGCCCCTTCTCCCGCTTTGGGAGAAGGGGAGCCGGATTGGAAGTCCCTCTCCCGCTCTTGGAAAGGGATTTCGGGTGAGGGTTACAAAAATGGGATGCACCCGGCGGGTTAGGATCATGTTTCGGGATTAACTGGTGCTAAGGTCTGGTAACATAGAAATTCTGTGGATGAATTCTCCATTCATCACTGGCGGCCTGCGGGCTGAAAATATGCTGAGACTTGGCTGCAAGTAAGCCGAATCAGCAAGCGTATGGAGAGATGGCCGAGTGGTTGAAGGCGCAGCACTGGAAATGCTGTTTAGGGGTAACTCTAACGAGGGTTCGAATCCCTCTCTCTCCGTTCTCCGTGGTTGAATCCGAATTACTCGGCCTCAGTCCTTAATGGTTTAGTTATTTGGACTTCTGGCATCTGGCTTCCTGCTGCTGAGCGCTACTTCGCAGCAGGGGCGGTTTTATTCTGCATCCGCATCCGCTCGAAGCTGAGGCCTAGCACGCCCAGCGTCACGACCACAATGCCAACCCACTGCACAGGCTGAAGCTGGGTGCGTTCGCTCGGCGTAATCAGATAGGCCAGCAGGGCAGTCAGCACTGGGCCGCTGGCAGAAATAATCGAGGCGCGGGCAGCCCCCAGCAGGCGCACACCCACGTTGTTGAGCAGATACCCCAGCAGCGTGAGCGTGCCCAGCACCAGCCCGCCCAGCAGCAGCCCCATCAGGTGATCCGGCGGCTCCTCAACGCCCATCATCAGCAGCATGATATTCGCCAGCACAAAGATCGTGAAGAACTGCACGACGCTGACGGGCACTGGATGGAGCTTTTTGCCAAAGCTGATCTGCATCGTAATCAGGTACAGCGCGAAAAAGATGCCCGACAGAATGGCAAAGAAAATGCCATTGGTGGACACGTTAGTAGCCTGCATCAATCGAGGCAGCGCCGTCAGCACGACCCCCGACAAAATCCCAAACAGCACCACCCACCGCAGCGGCGTAGGGCGATCGCGGAATAGCAGCCACGCCAGCGGCACTAGGATCAGCGGATACATGAACAAAATCGTCACGGCGACCCCCGGCCCTGTGGCGGCGATCGCAATGTAGATAAACACCTGCGAGAGAAACAGACAGGCTCCGCTACCCACCACGTAGCCTTGCAGAGCGCGATCGCGGCTCAGGGCAAAGCTGCGAATATCGCGCCAGGCGTTGGGATAGAGCCAGCGGGCGATCGCCACCATCACAGGCACCACCACCACCATCCGCAGCCACAACACCAGCAGCGAGTCGTTGAAGCTGTCCAGCGTGATCGAGCGCGGCAGGCTAAATAGCCCAAAAATACTCGTCTGTCCGCCGATGATGCCCACCACCACGTTGTGTAGCGACAGGGCAAGCGTTGAGAGCAAAATTAGCACCAGACCCACCTGCGGCTGCGCCAGATTGGGCAGTCCGCCTGCGGGAGAACCAGACGCGGGCGATTCGCGTAGCGCTCCCTTGGAAAATCGCCCAGCAGCTCGTCCAGAAAGTCGGCGGGGCGCTCTGCCCTGTTGCCAGACCCAGTAGGCCATCCCCGCCGCCAGCGTCAACAGCAGCAGCGGCATGGTTCCCACCGACAGCCCCGTGCCGCCGCCCAGCAGCGCCGCAATCAGCTTGCCCAGCATGGCCACACCCGCCAAAATCAGCAGCCCTGCCAGCACAATCCCTGCCAGCGTCGAGACGCTAAAGGGATTTGACGAAACGGTAACCGTTGGCGTGGGCCGGGGAGTCGGCGCAATCGGGGGAGAACCGTTCTCAAGCGATACAGGATCAGGCGATACATTCGGCGGCGCTGGCGGCTCGGACGCTCGCCCAGCATAACCATTTGGAGCAGACTCGCCACCTGCAGCCGTCGAGCCGCTGGGGGATGGAGCGGGTGGATTGAACAGGCTCGGTTCTGGCAAGCCTGGGCGGGCAGGCGGCGCAACAGGTTCCGACGTGAGCGTGGAATAGGCGGCAGGCTGGCTTGGCGAAACGGTTCCCACGGCTTGAAGCTGCTGATTCAGACGGCTGACCAGGGCCTCAAGCAGCGCCTCGCCTTGCTGCTCTAGGGTTTGCATCCGGTCGATTTGCTGCGACAGCCCGCTGTGATAGACGTTTAGATCGCTTTGCAGTGAGGCTAGCGTTTGGCTCAGCGTCGCGTCGAGCAGGGACAAGGCCTGCTGCGAGTTGGCAGATTGGGCAGCAGGCGGCAGGTTGGGCGCGGCCGCCTCGCCCGGAAGCTGGCTAAGCCGTTGAGCCAGCAGGTTATAGAGATAGCCCGCCATTGTTTGGGCAAGCTGCTTGGCCCAGAGTTTTTGCTGAGCGATCTGCTGCTGAGTCAAGAAAATCTGATGCTGGCTTTGCAGGGTTTGCTGCTGGCTTTGCAGCTTTTCAATTTCGTTTTGCAGGCGCGATCGCTCTGCCTGGAGACGCGAAATATCCTGACTCAGACTGGACACCACATCCTGCTGGAGCGATCGCAAATCCTGCGTTACGTCCTGCAAAATCTGTTCCACCCCTTTGGAATGAGGCGTTCCGTTTCCAGGGTTGGTCTCGGTGTTTGACATTTCGCTGCCCTGATCAGGCTGATGTTCCAATTCCCCCATCGGTTTGCGACCCCAGGCTTGGTAAGATGGCGGCTACGATGCACTGCCCTGCTCTCAGAGGTTAGCCCAAATTTTACGAAAGTGCTGTAAAAAGGGGCGATCGCTCTGGAGAAATGCGTATGAATTCGGCCTGATTGAGTGTACCCGCAGCAGGGCGATCGCGCACCAAAATCTGAGAAAATCATCCCCTGACCTCAAATTTCCAATCCCCCATGCAGCCCAAGATTATCGTCCTCGACGACGACCCCACCGGGTCGCAAACGGTTCACTCCTGCCTGCTGCTGACGCGATGGGACGTAGACACGCTGCGGCTGGGGCTGGCGGACGAGTCGCCCATTTTCTTTGTGCTAACCAACACCCGCGCCCTGACACCGACCCAAGCGGATGCGGTGACGCGGGAGGTGTGTCGCAATCTAAAACAGGCGATCGCCCTAGAGGGCCTTCAGGATTTTCTCATCGTCAGCCGTTCGGACTCGACGCTGCGCGGGCATTATCCTGTGGAAACCGATGCGATCGCCGAAGAATTGGGCCCGTTTGACGCGCACTTTCTCACGCCTGCCTTTTTCGAGGGCGGCCGCTTCACCCGCGACAGCGTTCACTATCTGGTCATCAACGGCGTGCCCACCCCCGTTCACGAAACGGAATTTGCCCGCGATTCGGTGTTTGCCTATCACCACAGCTACCTGCCCGATTACGTCGAGGAAAAGACCCAGGGGCGGATTGCTGCCGAGCAGGTCGAGCGGTTCTTGCTGGCGGACGTGCGGGCGGGCGTGGCGGCGCGGCTGCTGGCGCTGAGCGGAAACACCTGCGGCGTGGTGGATGCCGAAACCCAGGACGACTTGAACCGCTTTGCGGCAGATGTGCTGGCGGCTGCCTCCCAGGGCAAACGCTTCCTGTTTCGCAGCGCGGCCAGTTTGCTGACGGCCCTGGCTAACCTGCCGCCCCAGCCCGTTGCCCCGGCAGATATGGCAACCTACGTGCGCGATGGCAAACCTGGTGCAGTCATCGTTGGCTCCCATGTGAAAAAAACGACAGAGCAGCTTGAGGTATTGCTGCAAGCGCCGGGAGTTGTGCCCGTCGAGGTGGATGTCGCCAAGTTATTGCCTGATTCCCCGATGTCCCGCGACGCGCTGCTGGCCGACCTGCTGCACCAGGTTCACGCGGCCCACGCAGCCGGACAGACCCCCGTTGTGTTCACCAGTCGCCAAGAGTTGACCTTCGCCGACGCGCAGACCCGGCTAGACTTTGGCATGGCGGTGTCGCGGCTGCTGATGGACATTGTGCGGGGGCTGCCCGCCGACGTAGGCTTCTTGATCAGCAAGGGCGGCATCACCTCCAACGACACGCTGAGCGATGGCCTTGCCCTCACCAGCGCCCGCCTCTTGGGACAGATTCTCCCTGGTGTGTCCGTAGTTCGCACCCCGCCCGATCATCCCCAGTTTCCCAATCTGCCCGTGGTGCTGTTTCCCGGCAACGTGGGCGATCGCACGTCTGTCGCCCAAGCCTATCAGCGACTATCTCAAGCCTCCTGAGTGCCACACTCTTCTGAGTGCCACGATGAATCAACGTGCTGGAAGCCCTCCAACCACCTGACGAGCTACCCAAAACCGCAAACCCAAAACCGCAAACCCGAAATCGCAAATCCAAAATCGCAAATCCAAAATCCAAAATCGATAGATGGACGCTCCCAAAATTCTCATTGGCATAGGCGGCGGCATTGCAGCCTACAAAGTGTGCGAGGTGGTGTCCACGCTGGCAAAATCTGGCGCGGCGGTGCGCGTGGTGCTGACGGACGGCGCGCAGCAGTTTGTGACACCGCTTACTTTTGCAACCTTGGCTCGCCATGCCGCCTACACCGATGCCGACTTTTGGCAGCCCAGCCACGGTCGACCCCTGCATATCGAACTGGGCGAATGGGCCGATGTGATGCTGATTGCGCCGCTGACGGCCAACACGCTGGGCAAGCTGGCCTACGGACTGGCGGACAATTTGCTCACCAACACGGTGCTGGCCTCGACCTGTCCCGTGCTGCTGGCTCCGGCAATGAATACCGACATGTGGGAGCAGCCGTCTGTGCAGCGCAACTGGCGATTGGTGCAGGAAGACTCGCGATTTCACACGGCGGGGCCAGGGGCAGGACGACTGGCGTGCGATCGCCTGGGTGCAGGGCGCATGGCGGAACCCCCCGATCTGGTCGCTCAGTTGGAATCACTAGGGCATACCCAGGGACAGCGCGACCTAGCAGGCAAGCAGGTGCTAATCAACACGGGCGGCACGCGGGAATTTCTTGATCCGGTGCGGTTTATCGGCAATCCTTCGACGGGGAAAATGGGGCTAGCGTTGGCCCAGGCGGCTCAGCATCGGGGCGCAACGGTGACGCTGGTTCATGGGCCAATGAGCGCGGATCTGCTGAAGCTAGATGCGGGCGATCGCCGCATTGCCGTCACCAGCGCCGCCGAAATGCACCAGGTCATGCTGCAAGAACTGCCCACCGCCGACTGGATTCTGCTGTCTGCTGCCGTTGCCGATGTGCAGCCCGCCACCACCTATCCCCACAAACTGCCCAAAGCCGACTTGCCCGCTGCCCTGCCCCTGGTTCCCGCGCCCGACATCGCCGCCGACCTGGGCCAGCGCAAACAGCCCCACCAGCGATTGATTGGGTTCGCCGCGCAAACGGGTGACATCGTAACCCCAGCGGTCGAAAAACTGACGCGCAAGCGGCTAGATGCGATCGCCGCTAACCCCATCGATCTGCCAGATAGCGGCTTTGGCAGCGACCACAATCAGGCCGTGTTTCTGGATAAAACGGGCAGAAAAAGGGCGATCGCCCCATGCAGCAAGCTCCAGATGGCGCATCGGCTCTACGACTTTGTGCAAAGCATAGAGTAAATAGCAAAGCATAGAGTAACCAAATGATGGCTCGACGAAACGGCAGACGAGAAACGCCAACTCGCCTATCCCGTCCAGCGCTATCGCCTCATTCCAGCCCCATAACAGTTCCACAGCAGTCCCATAAATGAGACATAAATGAGAAACGAGTAGCAGCAGTATGAAATCTGAGAAGTGACCGCTTACCCGCCTCTTGGTTTTTGCAACCCGTTTAGAAATGACGGCCTAGAAATGACAGCCCATTCGCGTTAGCGCTGAAACTTTGGTCAACTTGTCTGTCGCAAGCCCTTCTAGCTCATGCAGTTCCAGCCAACCCTCTTGAACCAACTGGGCAAACACAAAAATCAATACTGAATACCGATAGTCATACTTCCCTTCCAGGGCGTGTCGCCGCGCACTGAGGAAGTCATGAAGCGTCCACAGGTCATCCACTTCGCCAACCCCGTGGGCCCGCTCCCGCACTTCCTTCACCAACGCCTGAATTTCACGCTCATAGGCTCGCTCGAAGGCTGCCCGCGCTATCTCTTTCTCCGCCTTAGACCATTGGATATCAGTAGCTTGCATCTAAAAACCAAACCCCCCGAAGCAGCCAAAACCTATGCAGCAATTCTTAACGCAACACATATCATAATGTAAATCTATGATACGTATAATCTCATAATTCTCAGAATTCGGGGAGGCAGTTTGCCAAAATTTCATCCATTAGGTTCCATTAGGTTTAGGTTCCATTGGGTTAAGATCATCATTTTTCTCTGAAGCTTGGCAACTGATACCACGGAACCCTGGGAAACTGATGATGGCGTGGGTGATACTGCCCAAAGTGATAGCAGGTGAAAAACGACCAGAGCCATTGCCCCCACTGAGTTTGTGAAGGATTGAGAGTGCGATCGCCTGGCCGCAGCCACTCCGGCACTTGAGGCCCCAGCTTGCCACGATGGGGAAGATAGGTGCCAAATACAAACAGTTGCACCGAACTCAGCACAAACGGCAGCAGCACGAACAGAACGACCCGACTCCAAGCCGTCGGAACCACTTGGCTCATCCCCCACAGCAGCAGTCCCCAGCCGCCCAGCAGTCCCAAAATCGACGAAACCGCGATATATTCCCGAATAAATTTCACATACCAGCAGAAGGGATGGGTGTGCGTACCGTCATGAAAGTCAGGATCGCGTGTTTGTTCGGGATAGCGATGATGCTGATGATGATTTGCACAGCAGCTTGAGTAGGAAATAGCGGCGTATAACCCAACGGCGATCGCCCCTATCCAGTGATTGATGCGTCGGTGATTGGGCAGCAGATTCTGATGCATGGCATCGTGGCCAATTACAAACAGACCCGTGTGCAAAAACGTGCGAAGGAGAACTGCGAAAATAACGCCGGGCACCGAAAGACTGGCAGAGTCTACTGATAGAAACAAAAGCAAACTGACGACCCAGCCCGCGAAAATCACAGCCGCAAGAAATATCCCAGTCACAGTGCGATAACCACCCTAAAAATCGCCCATACTGAAAAGCGCCCTCTGTCGAAGAGAGCGCATTAAAAATCGCAGGCTCAGAGCCGTTTAATGATGCCTATCCACTAGATGCATCCCGCTTTTGTAACCCTCACCCTAAATCCCTCTCCCGCCTTGGGAGAGAGACTTCCAATCCGGCTCTCCTTCTTCCAAAAAGGGAGAAGGGGCTGGGGGATGAGGGCAAATTTGCAGAATTGGGATGCGCTCTGTCCATTCAGGGCAAACTGACCCTGTTCCATGAACCCATTGCACCTAGATAGGCTTATCGAGCGAGATTGAGCAACTCTTTTGGAGAAGCCAAAAGATCGATCGCCACGAAGAAAATCTTGTTTTCAGGATTCAGCAAAAAGCGCCATGCAATATTCATACCGACGCTCGCACCAAACCAAGGCGTTTGCACTTTGCCCGTCACTTTGACCTGGGTATAGCCGTCTTCGGCGGGTTCAGAAATGCCCCGCTCTGGCATCAGAACCAGGTTTTGGCATTCTTCTCTAAAGAACCGCAGAATTGCATCTCGGCCTACAATCGGACGCTGGAATGGCGGCTGCAACGCACCATCGGGAACAAATAGCGCAATCAGCGATCCAAAATCATTCGCATTCAGATTATCCATGTAGGCAAGAATTGTAGGGTTGTCAACACCCTCAATGCTAACCTTTGTACGCTGGGACGCTTCTTTGGGAGTCTCCAGAGGTTCGGCAACCCGCTCATACTCTCCCATCTTGTTGGGATCAAAGCCCATATCCACCACTGCATTTCGCAGAATGGTAATTTGCTGTCCCGAATCGAGTTCCCGTAGCGTTTGCAGCACTGCTGATGCGTTAGCCGACAACTCATAATTAGGCGGAATCGGGGCAACCACGCCCTGCTCCATCCACTCCCCCAACTGATACCAGAAACCCAGCTTGATGTTGGGCGACCAGGATGCATAGGTGCGGCAGATTGGCGTATCTGCATGATTTGCCAGATCGAACATCACCTGAGTTTGATCCGCAAAGCTCATCTGGCGAATCTCATTCAGAGTTGGTTCTGCAAACTGCATCCGGGCGGCACCAGGAGCCGCAACGGTGACGGTTTTTCCCATTTCCAAATAGGCAAACCAAATCCAGGCAAGCTGGTCTTCGGTGCTGAGCTGATTGAATCGGGCAATGGTTGCCGGAACGACATCAGCAGCCAGGGTATTTGAGAAGATCCCACGAGCGGAATCAATTGTGAATGGCATATTCAGTCCACCTTCATACTTGATTAAAAATCTCCGAAGGATACAGAATCTGAAGCCTTCAAAGAGGAAAGGCAAGCTCTAAGATGACTCTCGACTGATAGTTTGAGTCAGCTTATTTTGCCTATCAGCGTATCTGAAGTGATGTGTTGGCTTAGGTGAGGTGTTGAATTACAAACACGACACCCATCACGTCTACTCTTAAGCCTACAGAAACATGGGGACAAAATGCAAACCAAGAAGAAACCCTAAAAGCTTTTGATAAACTCTAGGGTTTCCATACTATTTCCTCAAGGTTGAGCCATTTTTATTTGCCCATAAAGGGGGAATTTGGTGTTCGGTTTTCTTGACTTTTGGAGCGTTTTAGACAGGGCTTTTGAAAACAGTTCTGACCAGATTTTTTAGCAGCGAGATTAGGCCGTTTTGAGGCGATCGCCCCGTCCAAATTCCTGAAGCTGGTGCATGTGGTGGCAGAGGTGCCAGCAGTACGCTTCGGGCAGGCGACAAGTCACGGCTCCGCGCAGCACCACATTAAAGTACCAGTCGTTGGGGGCTTTTTCTTCGGGCAGCTTGTGCAGCGCGGTGTAGGTGCGAACGTTGTCGTAGGTGCGCCCGTTGGCCTGCACGGTGATGATTTCGTGGCGATAGCTGACTTCGCGGGCATCAAGGCGATTGCTCAACCGCAGCGGCAGCCGATACAGCACGCCTTCGACCGACGACTGCTCATCGGGTACAACATCCAGCACTCCGCAGTCGCGAAACTTGGAGTAGCAGAAAAAGCCCAGTCGATAGCCCCGCAGCGTAGCATGACCCATGACGTAGGCGTGCGTCGGCTCACCGAGCGATCGCTTCAAGTCAACCGGACACATGCAAGAGCCGTAGGCAAAGTATAGAAATGAGGGTTCAACGGACTCAGGGGCAAGATGAAGTGGGCGATCGGCAAGGTTCATAGCACTCTTGAACGGAAATGAAGTCTCTACTGTCCGGCAGTCCCCCTTTCTCAAGGCACTGACATACTTGAGACAGCAAATTCACTGCCCTCATCCCCCAACTCCTTCTCCCAAGCGGGGAGAAGAGGAGTCAGATATGGGGTTGAAGTCCCGCTCCCGCTCTGGGAGAGGGATTTAGGGTGAGGGCTGAAATTGCTGCGTGAAGCATACTTAGTGCCTTTATTAAGGGAACTTCAGGGGAATCGGTTCGGCTGCAAGGCGCTCAAAGCGTTCTCACTTTAGCTTTCTGACCTTCGTAGGACTTACGCACTTGCGATAGGGTTTCTGGGTTTTGGACGATTTCTCGCGGGCTGCGCCCGCGAGAAATCGTCCAACTGCGTAAGTCCTATTCGTTAAAGTGAGAGTTTACTAAATCGCCGTGCAGTTTGCAGAAACCTGGTTGACATTTTCCCTCCCAATTCTCCAGAATACCGGGAAGCCCGCCAAATTGTCCATAAACCCGACCGAAAAACCGTAGTTTTAATCCCGCCCAAACCTGAGCAATCCTGGCGAAGTGTTCCAGTGAAGTGTTCCAGTGAGGAAATAATACCGACTGAACACGGCGTTGCCAATTAACGAGTCATGCAGGATGCCTGGTTTCGCTGAGTTGAGCCGTTGGGCGATCGCCGTGATGCCCATGCAGCCTGACCCAAAAAGCTGGGCATTCTGTAGAAGGAAGTGTATTTTACTCTGACTGATTGACCGTGACTAATTGACCGTAACTGATTGCAACCAGGGAGGCTTGCAGATGAAAGAACAAAACCCAGCGGCCGCATTGCTCTCAGCGATTCACTTTGCGGCAAATAAACACCGCGATCAACGCCGTAAAGATGTGGACACTTCGCCCTACATCAACCACCCGATCGAAGTGGCAGAAATTCTGGCACGGGTTGGCGGCGTGAGCGACGTGATTACCCTGCAAGCGGCAATCCTGCACGATACGCTGGAAGATACTGAAACCACGCCAGAAGAACTGGACGCAGCCTTTGGCGTAGAAGTGCGGCAGGTCGTGGAAGAAGTGACCGATGACCGACAACTGCCCAAGCCGGAACGCAAGCAGCGCCAGATTGAACACGCGCCGCACCTTTCCGAGCGGGCCAAGCAGGTCAAGATTGCCGACAAAATCTCCAACGTCCGCTCTGTCACCGAAACACCGCCAACCCATTGGACGCTGGAACGACGACTGGAATATCTAGACTGGACCGAAAAAATCATCAACGGGCTGCGAGGCGATAACCCAACGCTAGAAGCGTATTACGATCAGCTGTTGTCCACTGGACGAGCTAAGATAAAGTCTTAGATCACTAACTTACTCACTGAGAGGGCGATCGCCCTTATTTCTCGGCGATCGCCCCTGCTTCCCTCAGCACGGACATTCTTGGGCGATCGCCCACTTAACCTAAAAGCTGACAGAATCAGAGCGCTGACGGCTAACCTCGACGTTTTGCAGCAGTTGTGCAGCAGCAGACGCTCATGCCTCAAATCAATCAAATCAAATAGCCAATCGCCCACTGCCAGAGCGCGTAGCCCGTGCGGCTGAGGTGAATGCCGTCGGTGGTCAGGTCGCGGCGCAAAATGCCCGAAGGCTCCTCGGCAAAGAAGCGCTGGAGATCAACATAGGCGACCTGTTGCTGGCGGGCGATCGCCTCCAGGTTTTGGTTTAGCGCAAAGATTCGCTCCGGCGGCAGGGCAGGCAGCCGCGTCGGCAAGATGGAATAAATCCAAATGCGGGCCTGGGGGTGCGTCTGGCGCAGGTCTTGCATAATTTGGCTAAGGTTATTCAACACCTCGGCATTGGACGCGCCGCGCCGCAGATCGTTGATGCCGACCATCACATGAATATCTGCTGGGCGCGTGTCTTGAAACAGCGACAGCCGCCGCAGCACGCCCGCCGTGGTGTCGCCCGAAATGCCCTGATTCAGCCAGAAGCGATCGCGGCTGAGTTGCTCCACGGGAAACCACTGGCTAATGGAATCGCCCACCAGCACCGACAGTCGGTTGTTGCCCTGGCCCGCGGCCATCGCCCGCGCTTCGTAGCCCAGCAGAGTCACCCACTGTTCATAGGTTGGCTGTTCGGTCGCGTTGATCCACTGCTCTGCAAAACTGTCGGCGGCAATGCGCGTGTAGGTTCGCCCCTGCCGCAGCGCCGCCCACCGCTGCTGATACTGCTGGGCCCCGCTTTGGGGACGGATGCGGCTAGTCGGCACAACGTCTGTCAGTGTTGGGGCTGTCAGTATTGGGGCTGTCGGCGTTGGCGCAGGCGCAGAGGATGACGCAACGGCAACCTGTACGGGCGATCGCCCTGCTGTCATGCTCCGAACGGCGCTGGCTTGGGGTGGGCGGACTTGAGACCCATCGCTCTGGGCAGCAGCGTTCTGAGCAGCGGTTTGCAGCGTGTTGAACCTGGGCGCTGGGGTGGAAGGCTGTGCGGTAACAGGCTGTGCGGTAATAGGCTGTGCGGTAACAATTTGCGCCTGGGCTGTCCGCTGGAGCCGGGGCAGGCGCGGGACTTGGAGCGATCGCCGTCTGCCCGTCCAGGCTCCCCCCGTTTCAGCAGTCCGCAGGTTTTCCGCCGAGGCCCGCTGCGAAGGCTGGCTAAATTCAGGCTGCACCACCTGATCTGTCGCAGCCTGCACGGGAACAGCAGCGGCTTTTGCGTCGGGCACTCCTGCCGCATCAGCAGGCGGCGGCAGCACGGGCAGCAGATTCGCAGTGGGCAGCGATCCCGCATTTGCTCGACTCAGTAGCCCCGCCGCCAGCAACAGCAACTCACTCATGGCTCAATCATCCTGCACAGTACCTTTTTCCTACTTGCAGGCGATCGCCCGCCCATCAGGAGAATTTAGCCAGAGTTTAGCCACAAGTTGACTGCAAATCTGAAGAATTTAGCCAGAGTTTAGCCAGAGTTTAGGCACAAGTTGACTGCAAATCTGAAACTCCAGCCTGAAAAATCTCCAGTCCTGAGTTTCCAGCACTGAGTTCCCAGCCCTGATTGCCCAGAGCCAGAGAGCAGGGCTGATGTAGGACTGATATAGAACTGATGTAGGGCCGCGACTTGCGTTACAGCACGTCGCGTCCTAAATAAGGTTGCAGCGCTTCGGGAATGGCAACGGTTCCATCCGGCTGCTGATAGTTTTCCAGAATGGCGGCCATGGTGCGCCCTACGGCAAGCCCAGAGCCGTTCAGCGTGTGGAGAAACTGGGTTCCTTTCTTACCGGCTTCTTTGAACCGGAGGCTGGCACGACGAGCCTGAAAATCGGTGCAGTTTGAGCAGCTTGAGATTTCCCGATATTTGCCCTGGCTGGGCAGCCACACTTCCAGATCGTAGGTTTTTACCGAGGCAAAGCCCAGATCGCCTGTGCAGAGGGCGATCACGCGATAGGGCAGCTTCAGCGCTTGCAGCACCCCCTCCGCCGCCTGGGTGAGGCTCTCCAGTTCATCCATCGAGGTATCTGGATGCACAAACTTGAACATTTCCACCTTGTTGAACTGGTGCAGGCGGATTAGCCCCCGTGTATCTCGCCCGTAGCTGCCTGCCTCGCGTCGGAAGCAGGGCGTGTAGGCACAGTGATAAATCGGCAGCGCGTCGGCTTCTAGGATTTCGTCGCGATAGAGGCTGGTGATTGGGACTTCGGCAGTGGGGGTGAGCCAGAGATCATCGCGATCGCACTTAAAGCTTTCATCCGCAAACTTCGGCAGTTGCCCCGAAGCCGTCAGCGAGGCCGTGTTAATCAAAATCGGCGGCAGCACCTCCACAAAGCCCGCCTGGGTGTGGCGATCGAGCATGAACTGGATCAGCGCCCGCTCCAGCGCTGCGCCCGCTCCCAACAGCGTCACAAAGCGGCTCTGGGCAATTTTCACCGATCGCTCAAAGTTGAGAATTCCCAGCGTTTCGCCAATTTCATAGTGCGGCAGAATATTGGGATTGGTGGGAATATATTCATCTCCCCAGCGGCGAATTTCGACGTTTTCGTCTTCGCTTTTGCCAATCGGGGTTTCCTCGCTGGGCAGGTTAGGAAACGTGAGCAAGAGCGCTTGCAGTTGTTCTTTGATCTCCTTCTCTTTCGGCTCCAGATCGCTCAGTTGCGCCTTGATCTGGTTGCCTTCTTCCTTGAGCGCCAGCACTTCGGCATCATCAGGCTTGGCTCCCGATTTCATCTTTTGCCCGACTCGCTTGCCGATTTCGTTGCTGCGGGCCTGAAGCTGCGATCGCCCCACTTCTAGCTCGCGCTGCTGCTGGTCTAGCGCCAAAATTGGTTTCAGGTCATACCCGCCGCCCCGCAGATCTAGCTTTGCCTGCACCTGCTCCGGATTCTCCCGAATTTGCTTGATATCCAGCACCGTTTTTCCCCGCCGTATTTTTTACTTGCTGTGGCATTTCACAGGATACAAGGATTGTGGGAGCAGCGTCACGGGGGGACAGCGTGTGGGGGCGATCGCCCGCTGCAATAGCCGAGGCAAGCAAAAACAGAGTCGGTAGAATAAAGAGAACGAGCGGGACGGTTCTATGGTTTCAGTACGCGATCTGGATGCGAACGTAGCGCCGCTGAGCGAACCCCACAGCGACGAACCTCAATTGGAATCTGTTTATCATCTCCGTCAACTTGTTTTGCTCTTGTCTTGTCTAGAGTGGTGGTGGCGAGATCGGCAGAATTTTTTTGCAGCGGGCAATCTCAGCATTTACTGGCAGCCAGAAGACATTGGCAAACGCTGGACAGAGCGGCAGTTTATCGGGCCCGATTTTTTCGTGGTGCTGAATGTAGACTCGCGACCCCGCAATAGCTGGATGGTATCCCTCGAAAATGGGCGATTTCCCAATGTCATTGTGGAACTGTTGTCAAAAAGCACCGCCCGCAAAGACCGCACCGCCAAAAAAACGCTGTACCAAGACGTATTCAAAACGCCGGAGTATTTCTGGTTTCATCCCGATCCCCAAAATCAAGAGTTTCGGGGATTTCGACTGGAAAATGGCACGTATCAGGAAATTGTGCCCAACGCTCAGGGCTGGCGCTGGAGTGAGGAGTTGGAGCTATACCTGGGCATAGCAGATGAGCAACTGCGCTACTTTGCGCCAGACGGGACGATGGTTCCCACGCCCGCTGAGGACGCGATGCAGCAAAAAGCGGCGATCGCCCACACGCAAGAGCAACTCCAGCAAGTGCAGCAGCACGCCGAAGCCGAACGCGAACGGGCCGAAAAACTAGCAGAGCGCCTGCGATCGCTCGGCATTGACCCCAATGCTCTCTAGTCATCAGTCTTCAGTTTTCCATCTTCAATCTTCCATCTTCCGTCTTCCATCTTCAGCACTATCCCTCTGGCGGCGTAAGTTGCCGAATCGCCCGTGCCAAGTCGTCTGGCGTACCGACATCCAGATAGGAACCGTCGGGAAAGGCTTCTGCTTCCACTCGCAACCCCGCATGGATTCCAGCCTGGATCACATCGCCGATGGGAACTTCTGTTTCGGGAACGGGGCCGCTGACGAACTCGTGCAAAAACTCGGTAAAGCGGGGCGACCAAACGGCGATCGCCCACATATAGATCAAGTCCGTCTGCTGCGGTTTTTCAACAATTTGCTGCACACGCCCGATTTCATCAAACTGCACCATGCCCGCTTTGCGAAAGTTTTTGGTCGGAAATAGCCCCAGCACCACATCCGCGCCCCCTCGCGCCAGCCGTTCTAGCAATGCGGCATAGGCGTTTTCCGGCTGAAACAGGATGTCGGGAAACCCAATCGCCACGGTTGCCCCCTGCAAAAACGGGTAGGCCTGATCCAGCGTGTAGGGCACGCCGTAGGGCACCTGCACCGTCAGATAGCCCAGACGCATCTGCACCAGTGCGCCGTCGCCATAGTAGGCGGGAATATCCCACTTGCCCGGCCGCAAGATAAAAAAGGCTTTGGCAATCCCCGCCTGCTGCATTTTCTCCAGCAGATAGTGGCTGACGACTTTGGGAACAGTGCGCCCATCAGCACTTGTGCGAAAGCCCAAAGGGTAAAGCTCTTTACTCAGCGGCAGGGGCGAAAGCCGGGTCGCCTGTCCGCCAGCAGGCAGCAATCCGATGACATTGGACATAGGAATTCATCGAACTCATCACAGTACGGCAAGCCAGAGTACGGCAAGTCAGAAACAGGATGGACTGAGCGTAGAAACCTCCTGTGTAAGGATACTGAGCTTTTTCAGTGCTTTTTCCAGTCCGCAGAAATGTCATGAAACTTTTATGAGATTTTTATATTTCCTTTAAGTTTCTGGGAAAGCTAAAAGCAGCTTTTTGCCAAAATGCCTGATTTGGCAAGCCTTTGACAGGTCTCGAAACCGGATGCGAAAACTGGGCGATCGCCCCTCATAGAGCGCTGAACCGGGTGTTTGATTCCGCATTTTCCGCAGCGATTTAGGAGCGAAATGGCACGATACACCGCCGATGGACTTCCAGATTCGGTTTTTGCGACTTGCAGACCGAATTCAGTCCAGCGGTTGAACGCTGGAACCATTGGGTGATCCCATCGGGGGATGGCGAAACCTTTGTAAATTTATGACCCTAAATATAGTTACTTTTGTTGAGTTTCCATGAAGACGCAAGCAGGGTTCTCCACAGAATATGGGATTGGGGATGTTGCCAACCGGATTGTGGCAACGGGCAAAATCACCCGTGAAGACGAGCAAATGCTGCATCAGGTGATGATGTCGGATCTGTATCTGGGCATGGAAGATCTCCGTCATATCCGCATCGTGCTGGATCGCCTGCAAATGGGCTTGCTCCGGGTCGCCGATTAAAAGCCGACTAGCGAGTAGAGGATACGCACAGCAGGTGATCTACAGGTGAGCGATGGGTGAGCGATGGGTGAGCTAGGAGAGATGCGCTAGGAGATCACAAGCTTGATACTGGAGGGTCGGAGGTGAGTCACACTCCGACCCTCTTTCAATGAGGTTCCTGTGGGTCACGAGCGCAATTCTAAAACCGATCGTGTTTTGTAGCCTTGCTTTTGAGATGGCGATCGCCCCCTCCGTGCAATCCCAAAGCAGTGCAATCCCAAAGCAGTGCAATCCCGAAGCGGAAATCTCGTTCAGAGAGGGCAAATTCATGTTTTGCCCCTGATAACGACAGGATGTTAGCTCAGATGGAGGGGTGGGCATTCTCAAGTAGCGCTCTTGAAGATTGCTTCAAACTTCGCCTCTCACCTGACCCAATCATCCAAACGTATGACCAACCTGCTGCATACGCTTTTCGGTTCGCAGGGCTATATTCCCCACGGGCACTGTTATCTGTGGCAACCCTGGCTAGTGTGGTTACATGTTGCGTCGAATGCGGCGATCGCCCTGGCTTATTTCTCGATTCCCGCCTTGCTCCTTTACTTCATCGCCAAGCGCAGAGATGTTCCGTTTAACTGGATGTTTGTGTTGTTTGGAGCGTTCATCATCGCTTGCGGCATAGGACATCTGATGGATATCTGGACGATCTGGCATCCAAGCTACTGGCTGTCGGGTGTGGTGAAAGCGTTCACGGCTATCATTTCGATTTATACGGCGATAGAGCTAGTGCCGCTGATTCCTCAGGCGTTGGCGCTGCCCAGTCCCGCCAAGCTAGAGGCGGCAAATCGAGAACTAGAACGGGCGCTGCGAGAGCTTCAGAGTACCCAGTCGCGCCTCATCCAGGCGGAAAAGCTTTCTAATCTCGGGCAGCTTGTGTCGGGCATTGCTCACGAAATCAACAATCCTGTTAATTTTATCTACGGCAATATCAATCACGTCAGCAGCTATACGCAGGAATTGCTCAATTTGCTGGCGCTGTATCGAGAAACGGTTCCCCAGCCTGCACCCGCTGTGGCAGAGGTCTTAGCCGAGAGCGATCTGGAGTTTATCGAGGGCGACCTGCCCAAGACCCTTTCCTCGATGCAGATTGGCGCAGACCGGATTCGCCAGATTGTGCTGTCGCTGCGGAACTTTTCTCGCGTAGACGAAGCGGAAATGAAGCCCGTGAATCTTCACGACGGCATCGACAGTACGCTGATGATCTTGCAGCATCGCCTCAAGCCAAAGGGCGATCGCCCCTGCATTCAGGTGGTGCGCGAGTATGGCGATCTGCCCAAAGTGGAATGCTATGCAGGACAGCTCAATCAAGTGTTTATGAACATCTTGAGCAACGCAATCGATGCGCTAGAAGAAGCCTGTGAGACGGATAAAGCCAATCAATCAAGCACGCTAGAGCGAACGCTTCAAGATAAAGCACCTGTCATCAAGATCTGCACACGCCTGATTGAACCGGACAATGCCGCGAAGCAAGTTGAAATCTGCATTGCGGACAATGGCCCCGGCATTCCCAAAGCAGTGCAAGCCCAAATTTATGAGGCGTTTTATACCACCAAGCCGCTCGGCAAAGGAACCGGACTGGGGTTGGCCATTAGCCATCAAATCGTCACAGAAAAACATCGTGGGCAACTGATTTGCCAGTCCGACACAGGGCAGGGCACGACTTTCTTAATTCAGATTCCGCTAAGACAGTCATTCGCTGTCCCAGAGTCAACGCCCACCGCAGCGAGAAATCCCTAACCGCTATACAATGCCAAATGTTGAGCAGAGAACCGTTTGGCTATGACGCAGGCTCCAATGACACAGGCTCCGATTCCGGTCGTGGTAAACGGCGCAACGGGCAAGATGGGGCGCGAAACCATCAAGGCGATCGCCGCTAGCAAAGACATGACTTTGGTGGGGGCACTGGCCCGCAACCCAGATCAGATTGGGCGGGACGTGGGCGAGGTGGCAGGCTGCGGCCCGCTGGAGGTGCCAATTCTCAACGACATGCAGGGGACGCTGGCGCTGGCATCGCAGGAAAAGCAGCCCGCTGTGATGGTGGATTTTACTCATCCTGACGTGGTGTATGAAAATGCGCGGGCGGCGATCGCCTACGGGGTGCGTCCGGTGATTGGCACGACGGGGCTGAGTGTGGAGCAACTTAACGATCTGGCAGACTTTGCCGACAAAGCCAGCATCGGCTGTCTGGTGATTCCCAATTTCTCGATTGGGGTGGTGCTGATGCAGCAGGCGGCCGTGCAGGCATCGCGCTATTTCGACCATGTGGAAATTATCGAGCTGCATCATAACCAAAAAGCCGACGCGCCCAGCGGCACAGCGATTCAAACGGCGCAGCTTTTAGCAGAATTTGGCAAAGCCTTTAATCCGCCGACCGTTGATGAAACCGAGAAACTCCCCGGCGCACGCGGCAGTCAAACCGAAGACGGCATCCGCATCCACAGCGTCCGGCTCCCCGGTTTAATTGCCCATCAAGAAGTCATCTTTGGCGCACCCGGCCAGCTTTATACCCTGCGCCACGACACGAGCGATCGCGCGTCCTATATGCCCGGTGTGCTGCTCTGCATCCGCAAGGTGCTGGAGTTGAAGTCACTGGTCTACGGGCTAGAAAAGATACTGTAGCAAGGCAAAGGGCGATCAAGCGGAGCCTTCATTCTATATAAGCGACCGTCACGCCAGAGCCGCCGTCTGCCTGCTCTGCCGCCTCAAAGCGCGACACCTGGGGATGCTCTTTCAG
Organism: Thermoleptolyngbya oregonensis NK1-22; assembly: GCF_032705245.1. Lineage (GTDB taxonomy): Bacteria > Cyanobacteriota > Cyanobacteriia > Elainellales > Elainellaceae > Thermoleptolyngbya > Thermoleptolyngbya sichuanensis. The sequence continues at coordinate 1,535,586 of NZ_CP053540.1, read as the reverse complement.
AAATGCGTGAACCCCCTGCCGAAGCTTGCCTGTGCCGTGGCCGTGGATAATCCACAGGGGGCCCGGTTGGGCGCTGGCGATCGCCCGTTCTAGCTCAATCTCTGCATCTGCCACCCGGCTGCCCCGCAGGTCGAGGGTGTTCTTTGACGTGCGAATCGCGGGGGCTTCGGGCGGCTTTTCCTCCGCAGATTTCTCTGACGGCCGCTTCTTTTCTGCACTCTGGCCCTTGGCGGCCGCCCCCTGCTCCCTGGCGGGCAGTTCTGCTTTTTCCCCTTGCAGCGACTCTACATCCGCTAGAGAAACGGTCATCTTCATCAGCCCAAAGCGGACGGTGAATTCGCCGCTGTCGTCGGGATGGGTCAGCACTTCGGCAACCTGGCCCAACCGGGGAATGCGGACGCGATCGCCCACCTTGGGGCGAAACCCAGGCTTCGGCTTGGGCGGGGCCTGACGCGAGGGCAAGTGACGCTCGGCCAGCTCGTTCAGGGCTTCGGTGGCCTGCTGGGCGGTCTGGGCTGTTTCGGGGCCGCGCTGGAGCTGGCGAATTACCCTAGCGATTTCAGCTTTAGCCTGGGCGATCGCCGCCTGCACTGCCTCTTCCTGCTGCTGTTGCAGTTCCCGTTCGCGCTGCCGCAGCGTCTCCGCCCGCCGCAAGATCTCCTGATGCAGCCGCTCGGTTTCCCGAATCAGTTGCTCTGCGGATTGGGTCTTTTCCTCCTGCTGGCGGCGCTGCTGCTCCAGTCCGGCAATCACGCGGTTTACGTCGCTCTCGGAGCCTGCGCCGATCTGCGCCCGGGCCGCCTCCACGATTGCCGGGTTGAGGCCAAGCCGCTGGGCGATCGCCAGCGCGTTTGAACGACCAGGAATGCCCCACAGCAGCCGATAGGTGGGGGATAGCGTCACATCGTCAAATTCCACCGAGGCATTCTCGAAGCGCTCGTCTTGATACTTCAGAGCCTTCAGTTCGCCGTAGTGGGTCGTGGCAACGGTTAAGGCGGCGTGATCGGCTAAGTAGCGGAGGAGGGCGATCGCCAGCGCACTGCCTTCTGAGGGGTCAGTCCCTGCACCCACTTCGTCGAGGAGGACGAGGGAGGGCGTTGGGGCATGGGGGAACGGCTCGTCCTCACTCAACGGCCCTGTCTCACCGTCACCCTCCGCCTCATCCTGCTGCAACGCCGCCAGAATCCGCCCAATCCGGCGAATGTGTCCAGAAAAGGTCGAAAGGCTCTGCTGAAGCGATTGCTCGTCGCCGATGTCGGCCAGGACTTGGTGAAACCAGGGCAATTCCACGGGTTCGCGGGCGGGAACGAATAGCCCCACTTTTGCCATCAGCGCCGCCAGTCCGAGCGTTTTCAGCGTCACGGTTTTGCCGCCCGTGTTGGGGCCGGTGATGGCGACGACGCGGATCTGGGGCTGGATGACCAGATCGATCGGCACGACGGCCGGCCCCTGCTCGTGCTGATGCTGCCAGATGAGGAGCGGGTGGCGGAGCTGGCGGAGGGTAATTGGGGCAACCGCAGACGCAGAGCCGTTGGCGGAGTCCCCAGATTCCTGGCTCCCAAATTCCACAAAACGCGGAGGATTTGCGCCGAGCCAGAGGGAATAGCGGGCGCGGGCGGTGGCCAGGTCAAGGGTGGTGGCGATCGCCAGCAGTCTTTCTAAATCTTCGTGAACGTCTGCAACCTGTTCGCTGAGGGCGCGGCGGACGGCTTCTTCTTCCACCTGCTCTTGTTTAAGAAGCTGCCGAAGCTGGTTGCCGTGGCTGACAATGGCGTTTGGCTCTACATAGAGCGTTGCGCCGCTGGTGGAGGTGTCGTGGACGATGCCGGGGATGATGTCCTTGTGGGAAGATTTGACGGGCAGCACAAAGCGATCGCCCCGCTGAGTAATCAGCGCTTCCTGCACGGCGTTGCCGTGGCGCTGCAAAATGCCTTGCAAGATTTGATAAATGCGATCGCGCTGCTGCTTAAGCTGCTCGCGGATGCCGCCCAATTTGGCACTGGCGCGGTCCATAACCCGGCCGCGTTCGTCGATGCAGCGGTGGATGTCCTGCTCCAGTTCGGGATAGGTGCGGAGGTCTGCAACCAGGGCATTGAGCGTGGTCAGGTCAGGATACTGATCAATCGTGCGGCGGAGGGTGCGTGCGCCAGAAAGCGTGGTGGCGATCGCCAGCAAATCGTCTCCGCTCAAGATGCCTTGCAGTGCGGCCCGCTCCAGCGCGTCGCCAATGTCCTGAATGCCCTCAAAGCTGAGCGAAACTGGCAGCGTGGTTTCAAGCTGATAGACCTCGCGGGTTTGCGCCAGCAGCGCCTCGCTCTCGACCAGGGTATCGGGAATTCGCAGATCTTGCGCGACTCTCGCACCCAACTTCGTCGCAGCAAAGGTGGCGAGATGCTGGCACAGGCGCGGCCATTCCAACAAATTGAGGGTTTCAGCTTGGATCAATTGCGGCTCTGGGCTGGAGACTATTCCCAATTATCAAGGATCTAGAGCGTGTCAGCAATTTCGCCCAACGGAGCCAGGCCAATTCTCCCAACGGGCACTCCGAATGCAACAGGTAAATACCTCTAACACCGGGTTCAAGCGCTAGGAAAGTAATGCCGCAGCACCGCTTCGTAGGCTTCATTCACCCGCTGGGCTAGTTCCTTGCTGCCCCCCGTGTCGGGGTGTGCCGTTTTCATCGCCTGTTTGTAGGCGCGTTTGAGCGATTCGGGGGTGAGCGGCGTAAACGGGCCCAGATTCAGCAGCGCCAAATAGTCAGGAATCGTGTTGCCGGAGCGCTTGGCATAGTTGGGACTGCCATAGCTCGAACCGGCCGAGTGTTGCCCCGCCGACTGTTTTTCTCGCAACAGCCGCTCGACCACGGTATCGAGGGCGGCGATCGCCTCTGGTTCCCAGCCAAACAAGTGAAACACATCGGGGAAGCGGGCGGCCTTTTTGCGGAGGCGCTGCAATGCGGGCAGCCAGGATTGCTGGGGGTGTGTTGCCGTTTGCCAGAGCGCATCGTAGGCGCTGAATCCGCCCAGCTTGTAGATGTAATAGCGATCGCCCGTGCGTGCATCGACATGACAGCCAAACTGCTGCAACACGTCCGCCCCGGCATAGCCAATGCCCTCCTCACCGTGGATCATCTGGTGCAGTTGCGCCAACACGGGATGCAGCCGCCGGGCCCAGTCCAACTCGCACAGCGCCACCCAATCCGGCGTGTGGAACAGGGGCGTTTCGGCGTTGGCTTCGCGGTGGCTAGCGCTGTATTGCTCATAGTCGCCCACCGTGCCCCAGGTCGCCTGGATGCGCTGCTGCCAGTCTGCCTCGGTCTGCGGGTCGGCCAACTCTTCGGGCAGGTCAAGCTGGGCTTGAATCTGTTCAAGCTGCGTCTGGATCTGGTCGAGCCGTTGCCCAATGTGGCGCGTGGTGGCGGCTATCTGGCTGGCCAGCATCTGGGCAAAGCTGGCTGCCTGGGCCTCCAGCAGTTTTTGAATTTGCGGGGCAGAAAGTCCGGCGGCGGAACCGTTTGAAGCGCTGTTTGAAGCGCTGTTTGAAACACTGTCTGAAACGCTGTTTGAAACACTGTCTGAAACGCTGTTTGAAACACTGTCTGCAACGCTGCCTGCCCTCTCCCGCAAGCGACTTTCTACCGCCCGCTGATGTTCGGTCAATTCCACCAAAATATCGCTGAGGGCCTGCACCTGCCGTTCCAGGTCATCGGAGGCTGCTCCCGATCGGGGGCGATCGCCCTTTCCTGCACTGGCTTGTGCGGGGTTGTCAGTCACACTTCCCAGCGGCAGCGGCAACTGCGACTCGCGGCGGCTAGCAGACGGGTTGCCATAGAGCAGGCGATCGCCCCCCTCCGGCTTGTAAATCAGCAGGTCGGCTGCCTCGTCTAGCCTTCCGCCGCTAAAGACCAGCGTGATGCTTCCTGGCGCATAGCCCACCTTGCCGCTGTGCCAATCGTCCAACAGCGGCGCACAGTAGGACGAGACGGGAAACTCCGTCGGCTGCGTCACTACTCGCGCCCCAGTTTTGGTCGCCCGCAAATAGCGCCCCGCCAGATCGGCGATCGCCCCTTCCAGATGCTCGGATTTAATCGCGGTCGTCACCCGCAGCGATTTAGGATTCATGCTTTGAATCTTAGCGAGTGTCAGGTTTTTAGGTTTCTAGGAGGCGGCTTTCGGGCTTCAGGCGGCAAACGGACTCACTCTTTAGCGCCTGGATCGCGGGCCGCTGCTCCCGGTTCCACCAAATTGTAGTTAAACGTGAGGTTGACGCGGATGCGATCGCGCGTGGCGGTGGCAGGAAACGGCTCAAACGGGGCGGACTGCTGCACAGCGGCGATCGCAGCAGCATCGGCATCGGCAAAGCCAGAGGGTTCCGCAAGCTGCAAGTCGAGCAGGTTGCCTGCGCGATCTAGGGTGAGCCGAACAATCACACGGTAGGGGCGGTCGATGGGCACTTGCTGCCAAACTTCTTGCACGTCCCGGTTGAGTTGGTTAACGTACTCGCCCCACGCAGGGTCGCGCTGGGCAGAGAGTCCTGGCGGATTGGCAAGCGGATTGGCCGCCGTCGTGCGGTCTGGGTTGGCGATGCCGTCTAGTCCCTGACCTGGTGGGGGCGGTGCAGCCGCAGGGTTGCCAGCAACGACAACTTCCGGCAAGGGCTGGGGCGGCTGAGGCGAGACAGGCGAAAAGTCTGGCGGGGGCGGCAGTGCGGCTTCCCAGAGCGGCTGGGGTGGCGGCAATGGCGGCCGGTCCAGGGGCGAGGGAATCGGTTCTGGCGGCACAAAGGGAGCCGGACTCAGCGCGGGCAAACCGTTGGGGGTCGGAGCCGCCGGGGCCACCGCCACTGGCGTAGCCGCAGGGCTGGGAGAGGCAGCGGGCGGGGGAGGGGTGGGCGGGACGGGAGCCGGAGCAGCGGATGGGGCAATTTCCGCAGGGATCGCTTCACGAATCGGGCTGGGAGCCGGGGCAGGCGCGGCAGGAGGAACCACCGGGCGGCTGGCATGGGCGGCGGGTTGCGGCAGGGCTTTTTCGGACCGATCTTCCGCGGGGGCGATCGCCGCAGTTCCTTCATCCAGCGCAGTCCCCTTGCTGCCTGCTAGCGTCACCGCATCCTTCTGAAACTCCACAGCCTTGCCCGCATTGGTGGGTAAAGCGTCCACCTTTTCGCCAGTCGCTTTCTGAGACACTTGGGCGCGGCGCAGCGCAGCTTCTACCGCTCCCGTTTCAGGAGCATCCAGGTAAACAAACTCGATCGGCTGGGCAGGGCTGGGCGGCTCGACCTGGGGCGGCTCCGGCAGTTGCCACGCGACCCAGCCTGCGGTCACCGCGCCCGCATGAAACGCCGCCGCCGCCGTGACGTATAAGACTAAATGCTTGCGTTGGCGCGTCATCACCCGCGACCGATAGCGCCCCAGTCGGCTCATACTGCTCCTCACCCCGCCCAGGCGCAAGCCCTGTAAATCTGCGAGTTACTGTAATCAAACCACAGGATGCGGCCGATCTGACGGCTTTTTTTTCCGCAAAAATACCCAATTTTTCTACATCACGCAGAACGATCGAGAACGGGGAATCGCTGTTCAGACCGTTACCGCCCCAATTTCCGATTGCATCCTGGCTGGCAGGGGACTTCAGGAATGCTGGCCTTTTGCCGTAAAATAGGAGCTTGAAATCATTTGCACCCGCTGTGTTTGAGATTTTGCTATGGATATTTTGACGTTGGGATGGGTTTCTTTGCTGGTTCTATTCACGTTTTCAATCTCGCTGGTGGTTTGGGGGCGCAACGGTTTCTAACTGGTCTAACTGGATTGACCAGAACTTCCGTCCAGATTCACAATTTTTGCAATTTTTGCAATGACCCTTGATACGCTTGATCTATCTGCCCTGAGTCTGTCCCCGCTGAATGTGTTGGCGGTGCTGGCGGCGCTGCTGCTGGTCGGCGTGACGGGCGGGGTGATTTATTTGACGGCTGTGGAATGGCGCGATCGCCGTCGCCAAGACCGCGAAAAGCGAAGCCGATAGCCGGACTCAGCAATTCCTCACCTTCCGAAAAGAGCCAGTTGATCTGCATCAGTCTGGCTCTTTTGCATTTTTGTCCGCCGCATTGGAGGGATTTTGGAGTTTGGATTGGCGATTTTGGAGGGTATGGGTCGTGTGGCTCAAGAATTGACCCCAACCCAAAACCTCCCCCTGCTCCGCAACAACGCACACCACAAGGTTCAATCAGATTCGCTATCTTCAGAGATTGGGCATAGCCATCCCGTTGCGTCCTTTCTGCCGCTTTCTTTCCATAGAGCTATCGAGCAATGGCTTGCTCTGGCGAACAGCCCTATCTAGAACTCTCAATCCCTTTCAAACTCTGTATGACGACAACCCGCGAAACGCTGACTTCTCCTAACCCTCAGGCAGGGGCATTGCATCCCTTAGAACCGCTGACCGCCGCTGAAATTAACCAGGCGGTTTCCCTGCTTCGGCAGCAAAAAAACGTGGGCGACGGTTTTCGGTTTCCCTCGGTGACGCTGCATGAACCGCCCAAGGCGTTGGTGCAAGCCTATCAACCGGGCGATCGCTTCGAGCGAGAAGTCGCCGTTATCTTGCTGGACAATGCCACGGGGCAAACCTACGAGGCCATCGTTTCCCTCACCCAGGGGCAGGTCACCTCCTGGAGGCAGGTGCCGGGGGTGCAGCCCAACATCATGGCCGACGAACTGGTGGAGTGCGAAGCGGTGGTCAAGGCCCATCCCGACTTTCACGCAGCGCTGGCAAAGCGGGGCATCACTGACTTAAATCTGGTGATGGTCGATCCGTGGGCACCAGGCAACTTTGGCTTTGAACACGAAAAGGGCATCCGCTTTTCACGCTGCATCTGCTATCTCCGCGCCACACCCGACAGCAATGCCTACGCCCGCCCCATCGATGGGCTAATTCCTGTAGTGGATTTGAACAAGATGGCGCTCATCCGCATCGAGGATCTGGGCGTGGTGTCTGTGCCGCCAGAGCCGGGGGAATACGAAGCCCGCTTCATGCCAGAGTTTCGCAAAGATATTAAGCCGCTGCACATTACTCAGCCCGAAGGGCCCAGCTTTCAGGTCAACGGGCACCACATCCGCTGGCAAAAATGGGACTTTCGCATTGGCTTTACCCCCCGCGAGGGGCTAGTGCTGTATTGCGTCAGCTACGAAGATCAGGGGCGGCTGCGGTCGATTCTCTATCGCGCTTCGATGGCAGAAATGGTTGTGCCCTATGGCGACCCGCGCCCGCAGCACTATCGCAAAAACGCCTTTGACGTGGGCGAACATGGCGTAGGACTGCTGGCCAATTCCCTCAAGCTGGGCTGCGACTGCGTGGGCGAGATTTACTATTTTGACGGCGTGCTGACCAATAGCCGGGGCGAGGTGTCGGTGATTGAAAACGCCATCTGCCTACACGAAGAAGACTTTGGAATGCTCTGGAAGCATACCGACTGGCGCAGGGAGAGCGTGGAAGTGCGGCGATCGCGCCGTCTGGCCATTTCCTTCATCGCCACAGTAGACAACTACGAATACGCCTTTTTCTGGTACTTCTATCAGGACGGCAGCATTCAGTTTGAGGTCAAGCTAACAGGCATTCTGCTTTGCGCGGCGCTGGCGAATACCCCGAAATATGGCACGCTGGTTGCCCCAGAGCTAAACGCCACCAACCATCAGCACTTTTTCTGTATGCGGCTGGACTTTGACCTGGATGGCACGGCCAACTCTGTTTACGAAGTCAACACCGAAGCCGAGCCGATGGGCCCCGAAAATCCAATGGGCAATGCGTTCTATGCTGTCTCAACGCTGCTGGCAACCGAGCAGCAGGCCCAACGCCTGATCGACCCCTTCACTGCCCGCTACTGGAAAGTGGTGAACCCCAACGTCACAAACCGCCTGGGGCAACCCGTCGGCTTTAAGCTTGCGCCCGGAGAAAACGTGCTGCCCTTTGCCCATCCTGACTCGCCTATCATGAAGCGGGCTGGCTTTATGGGCAAGCACCTGTGGGTCACGCCCTACGACCCGGCCGAGCGCTATCCCGCTGGCGACTATCCCAACCAGCACCCCGGCGGCCAGGGTTTGCCCCAATGGACGCAGGCCAATCGCTCGATCGAAAATACCGACGTGGTGGTTTGGTATAACTTTGGACACCACCACATTCCCCGCCCTGAAGATTGGCCCGTCATGCCCACGGCCTACTCTGGCTTTATGCTGAAGCCCGTCGGCTTTTTTGATTGCAACCCAGCGCTGGACGTGCCGCCCTCTGAACCCAAGCACGCTTGTCATTAAAACGGGCCGGAACTTACGCACTTGCAATACGCACTTGCAATACGCACTTGCAATAAACTCTCTGGGTTCTAGACGATTTCTCCTGGGCTGCGTCCGCGAGAAATCGTCTAAAGGGCTAACGCCATAAAACGGGTGAGAAATCATTCAACTCTTGGAGAATATTGCGAAGGAATCATTACCATTTTTCTTTCGCTATTTTCCTTTAAGGAAACTCTCTTTGAAACAAGATAAAAAGCGCCTAAAATTCTCTCTCAGAGGTTGATCTAATCCCCTTCAAAGTAATCCCCTTCAAAGCTCCGTTACAGCATTTTCTTGGGATATGAGGCCTGCGCCAACTCAGACAGGCGAGGACTTTTGTCCCATCTCATGCCTCACTAGCTTCAAAAACGCTGTAGTCAAATCGGTGTTAACTTGTAAGTCTTTTGATAATGCTGTGTTAAGGCTTGAAAACTATCGCCAAGTTTCTATTGTCAAAGCCTAAAAAAAATTGAAGGCCGCTGATAGAAACTAATCACTACATCGTCCTGCTGGCAAGAGCTTGAGCCTGATTTTGCGTGAACTATAGTCTGGAGTATAGTTACTTGACAACACCCGATATCCCAAGCTTGGGTATCCGAGGAAAATCATGCAACTGCAACTCAACCAGAGCTATGTCTTGGTGTTGGATAAGCCGTCCGACGAACTCCGCAGACTGGAATCTCAGCTTGCTCGGTTGCACTGTCCCGTTGTGGTGACGAACTCAGCCGTGCAGATGATGCTACGGGTCAGCCAATCGCCGCCGTCTCTGGTGATTTTGGTGGGGGGCGATCGCCGCTGGTCTGAAGTGTTGGTGAAACAACTCCGCAACAACGCCAACGCCCGCCACACCACCATCGTCACGCTGACCGATCACCATGCACCCAGTTGGCTACATCAAGAAGAAAATCCGGGCTTTGATGGGTTTCTGGTTAAACCGCTGACGGCCGATGTGCTAATGTCGCTAGTCCAGTCGGCCTGGGCGCGGCAAAGCGTCGGTTCTGCAAGCTAGCTTCAGGCTTGTCTAATCCAGACTTGTTTGATCCAAACTTGTCTAATCCAGGCTTGTCTAATCCAAACCTGGCTGAATGGATTGGGCTTAGCCTTCAAGCTCCTGCTTGGCGCGGTGTTCTAGCCAGATGGGGAGGGCGATCGCCGCACAAAACAGCAGCAGCGCCACCACCGCAAACTGCCCCACGATGGTTACCAATTGCTCTAGGGGAATCAGCTTCCCCACAAAGAAAGCCAGCGTCACCATCACCGAAGCCCAGGACAGCGCCCCGATCAGGTTGCACAGCAAAAACTGGGGATAGGGCATTTGTGCAATGCCTGCTAGGGGCCCGGCAAAAATTCGCAGCAGCGCCAGAAATCGCCCAAAGATCACGGCTCTGGCGGCATTCTCGCTAAACTGCGTGCGGACTGCTAGCAGCCTGGATTCCTCAATACGAAACACGCGACCCGCCCGCACCAGCAGCGGCCAGCCCCCAAAATATCCAATCCAGTAGCCAAAATTGTCGCCCAGCACAGCCCCGGCCGTTGCGCTGGCCAAGACCAGCCAGTAATTTAGCTCATCGCTGCCTGCCAAAAACCCGCCTACCAGCGTAATTGTCTCCCCTGGCAGCGGCACGCCTGTATTTTCGAGCATGATGCCCAAAAACACGACCCAATAGCCATACTCATGTGCAAGATTTTCCAGGGCCTCTAGCGATAACAGCTCAAGCGACATGAGGGAAGCCTTCACAAAGATTTACGAACACTCTTTTGATCTTTACTTAAGCCGGAGAGGGTGTCAATGATTAAGAAAATCCCCCCGTTTCCCAGTGCGATAGGAATTCGGGGGGATATCCGGAGGATTTAGTTCAGCTTCAGGCGAGATCCCAACCAGACACGGTTCGCTAATACTGCTAGCTATCCCGCTAGATCTCAACCTTAAGATCTCAACCTAAACATCACACTGCGTCATGGTTTCTAGCCTTAGTCGCTGCAACGCTACAAATCAAGCGGTGCCCGATGCAGCAGTCTAGAACCGATAAGCTGCACCAACTTGCAGGCTGACAGCAGCGTCATTGCTGTTTCGATATGCATCAAAGCCTACCTTCGCGTCACCGTAGAGGACGATGTTGCGACGAATCGCGGCTTCCACGCCCACCGTGGCCACCGGAGCGCTGCGATCGCCCAGCGGGGTAGACCGGCCCTCATCCGTCACGAAAGAGTAGCCGCCGCCGACGTAGAGGTTAGCGCCAGGAGCAATGCCGATGTCATACGTCACCAGCGGCATGAGCGCCACAGAATCGCTGATCAGCGCTGCACCACGCACCGAGATAGGCGCTACAGGCACGTCAAAGCGTCCTTGAACGTTTGCCCCGAAGGAGGTGTCGCCAGCGGCATCTTCGGTCACGCCCGCAGCAATACCCGCACCGATGTAGTTACCAGCCATTTGGGCCGAAGCAGGGCTGGCAGAGAGCAGCATGGGAACCGCAGCAACAGCCGACAGAGCAGAAACGGTAGCAATCGATTTCAGAGAGAGTTTCATAGGTTTTTCCATCCCAAAAACGTACAAGAGAGCGCAACAATCCGGCATAAATGCAAACTGCACTTATGGTGAATTCGGACCAGGTAATCGAATCAGAGTCGCTTCATGCTCGACCATAGAACGTGAGATGAAAGATTTCTCAAAAAGGCGCTTTCGCACCTCTTTCAATCTCAGTCTGATGGCATCAAGAGCAGGTGAATTGCAGGTTCTGGTTTAAAGAATTCATCTGTGTCTTAAAAGTTCCTTAGACTTAGAAAGAATCCTTTAGCACCTGAACTATCTTAGTTATAGAACTAGAAAATGAGCGATCGCCCCATCTATGTTTCGCTAATTAAACTGTCACAAGTCTGAGCGCGATCGCCAAACGAAAATTAGCTTCCAAGCCTTGCTAGCATCAGCCAGGCGCATCTATTCAAAGATATAAATAACCAAAACTGACAGCTTAAAAGTCTTGCCAAAAGACGAATAAACTTACATTTTGTTCCCGAAATGAAAGATCGCAATCATCTACGGAATCCTCTATCTAACGCAAGGGAATAGAAGGATGGAAATCTTATGAGACGCATGAGTAAAAGGTACGCCAGTCGGTTTAGAGGATGCAGGCATTCCTCCGAAATTTAAGACTGTCCTTTTCTTATTCCCTACTCCTTTCTATTTTATCTATCAGCGCAATCGGGAGGATTGATCTGACTTGCGTTTTGCAGTCCACCTGATGTCTAAGAGGGTGTTTGAAAAGGTATCGCCTGCAATGTTAAGCACTCAGAGATCCCCCCTAGCCCCCCTTAAAAAGGGGGGAAACCGCCTTAAAGTCCCCCTTTTTAAGGGGGATTTGGGGGGATCTTGCACGCTTTGCTACAAACAGTAGGACTTTTCAAACATCCTCTAAGAATTGCCCGCAAGATTCTGCCAGATTCATAACCAGTTTCATAAGAACTAGCGCTATCGGAGCGCTACTCGGAACGCTACATTGGCAGCGGTGGGCTACAATCCTTGCTCAACACGATAAAAGGGGCGATCGCTCTCTGACTTGTGGAGAAGCGACGAGGTCTAACATTCTGCTAACATCCTGAAACAACTGGTTCCCTGAGTCCAACCCTCTCTCTATCCTCTCACCCCTGATTAGCATGAAGCGGCGATCGCTCCTCATTGGCTCCAGCAGTGTAGCGCTTGCGGCCCTGGTGGGCGGATGCCGCCGCCGCGACAACGGGCTGCGGGTGTTGTTTCTCGAAGACTCGGTGCCGCCGCAGGTCTTAAAGGCATTCCGCAGCGCCCTCAGCCAGCCCCTACCGCTGAGCTTTGTGCCGCGCCCCCAGCTTGCCAGCATTGTTGAGCAGTTGGAAACCTGGCAAACGGCGGAGTCGCCGCAGACGGCCGACCTGGTGACGCTGGGTGATGCGTGGCTGACGCAGGCCATTCAGCAAAAGCTGATTCAGCCGCTAGAGGTGTCGTCCATTTCTGGCTGGGAGCGCGTGCCCAAGCCCTGGCAGGATTTGGTAACCCGCGATCGCCAGGGTGCGCTGAGCGCTGCGGGTTTGGTGTGGGGTGCGCCCTACCGCTGGGGCAGCGTGGCGATCGCCTTTCGCAGGGACAAGCTAGACCCCCTGGGCTGGCAACCGCGAGACTGGGCAGACCTGTGGCGGCCAGAGCTAGCCGGAATGCTGTCGCTGCCCGATAGCCCGCGCACGGTGCTGGGGCTGGTGCTAAAGAAACTGGGGCGATCGGTCAATGAAGCAAACCTAGCGGACGTTCCTAATTTGCAGGATGAACTGGCTGCCCTCGATGGCCAAACCAAGTTCTACAGTTCTACCGATTATTTGCAGCCGCTGCTGATCGACGACACCTGGGCCGCCGTGGGCTGGACGACCGACATTCTGCCCGTGATGCAGGGCGACCCGCGCATTGGGGCGGTAATTCCCGCGTCGGGCACGATGCTGTTTAGCGATTTGTGGGTGCGTCCAGCGCGATCGCCCTCCACAGAGTCCAATCCGGGGGCGATCGCCGAATCTGCGCTGACCCAGTGGATCGACTTTTGCTGGCAGCCGGAAACTGCAACCCGCCTGTCGCTGCAAACGTCCGCCGCATCGCCCATTTTTGCGCTGGATGCGTCGGACTTGCCTGCGGACTTGCGAAACCGTGAGCTACGGCTGCCTGCCGAGTCCATTTTGCAGAAAAGCGAATTTCTCTTGCCGCTATCACCTGCTAGCGCTGCCCAATTTCGGCAGGCGTGGTCGGCGTTGCCGCGGCAGGCGTTGGCCGACCCGTCAGCCCAGCAATCCCGTCGGAGCGCAGCATGATGTCGCAGTCTCGCTGCCCCTCTGTCTGGCCCAATGCCACACCCGAAAAATCGCACAGATAAGCCGCCAGCAGGTTACCCTGGCGGTCAAAGACGCGGGTGCTGTAGCCATAGGTGCTGGCAGACGCGCCAAATTGGTTTACAAACGTGTAGCGCTCCATATAGTTATAGATGCTCCACACTTGCGGGTTGACGACTAGCTCCACTCGCTGGGGCGAGTCTTCGCGGGCAGGATAGACCAACCAAGTTTCCAAAAGCTGTTCGCCAAACTGGTCACGAACCCACCATAAGCTGGGCAGCGTCAGTCCTTCCTGAGAGATGGTGTTTGCAGTAATCATTTCCGGATCGGGCAAAATCGCGCCCGGTTGCGCTAGCGATAAATCCGGGGGTTCGCTCAGCAGCAGACGGGTCATGTCGTCGGAGGCGGCCGCTGCCGTGCGGGTTGCTGCGGGCGCGTCGGACTGGGGAGCCGCATGGACGGCGATCGCCCCACCCATCAACCCTACAACCAGACCCACGCTCAACCCTGCTTTTGCACCAACACCCATCCAGTGCGATTCGCGAAGCCATGCCTGGGAGAATTGCCCGTTTGCCCGTCTATTTGCCATGTTCACTTGCCATTAATGCGACATCAGCCGACTAGAAAGAGCCAGCCAGAGTTCGGCTTTCCTGACTTGCGGTTTTGAATTATTCCTATGAGTTTTTCCTATCCTCACCCAAACCGATTTAATCGGCAAGTCCAGGAAAAATACATCATCCGATCGGATGACCCAGAGCCATAGGCCGGATGAAGCAAGCCGCAACCCAACGGAGCGATGGGCGATTTTCTTAACATCCCTTAAGATTACTAGAATACGTCTTAGAGAAATGGGAACTCAGGAGTAGCAGCGTCATACCCCCAGTGCCTCGTCTGTTTGGGTGGCTGTCTCCAGGTAACTGTCTTTAGGCGGCTGTCTCTAGGCAACTGTCTTCGGGCGGCTGTCTCTAGGCAACTGTCTTTGGGCGACTATCTATCGACTGTCTAGCCATGAGGCGGCGCTTCTGAATCCTCCTGAATGAATCGGTAAGGTCTGTCGGTCTGTGTTATCTGGTCTGTTTATCCGGACTGTTTTCCCAAGCTCTCTTCGATTTTTATCCTCAAACTCACCCTCTGCTGCTGTCTATGTCGCCTGAAACTTTGACCAATTCTCAAGTGTCGATGGATAACGCTGGCTCAATTTCCAACGGCGAGGTCGCCGGAACTCTGTCCACAGGGATTGAGAACAGAGCAGCGGCAGATGGCGGGCAATCGGGCGATTCCCGCAGGGATCGCTTCGCGAATCGCGCGGGGAATGCAGAGGTCGATGGGTTTACGGCTGCGGATGACTTTGTGCAGCGGCATATTGGGCCGTCGGACGCAGAGGTGCAATCCATGCTGGCGACGCTGGGCTTGGGGTCTTTGGAAGAACTAATCGATCGGGCCGTACCCACGGCTATCCGGCTCCAGCAGCCGCTGAACCTGGGCGCAGGGCAGAGCGAGTATGAGTTGCTCAAGGAACTGAGGGCGATCGCCGCTCAAAATCAGCTTTTCCGCTCCTTCATCGGCATGGGCTATGCCAACACCATTACGCCGCCAGTCATTCAGCGCAATATTCTGGAAAACCCCGGCTGGTATACGCAATACACGCCCTACCAGCCCGAAATTGCCCAGGGTCGCCTGGAGGCGCTGCTGAACTTTCAGACAATGGTGATCGACCTGACGGGGCTGGAAATCGCCAATGCCTCGCTGCTGGATGAGGGCACGGCCGCTGCCGAGGCGATGACCCTCAGCTATGGGCAGCACAAGGGCAACAGCAAAACTTTCTGGGTGTCTGAAGCCTGCCACCCGCAAACGATCGAAGTGGTGCAGACCCGCGCCCGACCGCTGGGCATCGAGGTGCTGGTCGGCGACCACCGCACGTTCGATTTTTCCACGCCCGTCTTTGGCGTGCTGCTGCAATATCCGGCGACGGACGGTGCGATTTACGACTACACGGCGTTTATTGAGCGGGCCCACGCACAAGGGGCGATCGCCACCGTGGCCGCCGACCTGCTCAGCCTGACGCTGCTGAAACCGCCGGGAGAATTTGGCGCAGATATTGCCGTCGGCAGCACCCAGCGCTTTGGCGTGCCCCTCGGCTATGGCGGCCCCCACGCGGCCTACTTCGCCACCAAAGAAGCCTTCAAGCGGCAGATTCCGGGTCGTCTCGTCGGTGTATCCAAAGACGCGACGGGCCAGCCCGCTCTGCGTCTCGCCCTGCAAACCCGCGAACAGCATATCCGCCGCGACAAAGCCACCAGCAACATCTGCACTGCCCAAGTGCTGCTGGCCATCATTGCCAGCATGTATGCCGTCTACCACGGCCCGGATGGCCTCAAGCGCATTGCCACTCGCGTTCACCAACTCACCTGCGCCCTGGCCGACGGTCTGAAGGCGCAAGGCTATGAACTGGGCGCTGAACCCTTCTTCGACACGCTGCGGGTGACGGTGCCCGATGCTGAGGAAGTGCTGGAGCGGGCGATCGCCCACCAGATTAACCTCCGCCGCATCGACCCTACCACCCTCGGCATCAGCCTCGACGAAACCACCACCCCCGCCGACCTCCAGGATCTCCTCCAAGTCTTCGCCCCCAGCTCCCCAACGCCTTCCCTGCCAAATTCCCCTCACGTCAGCGCTGCGGAGCAAAGCCCTCAGATTCCCAGCCCCCTCGCCCGCACCAGCCCCTACCTCACCCATCCCGTCTTCCACCGCTACCACTCCGAAACCGAACTCCTCCGCTATATGTATCGCCTCCAGCTCAAGGACTTGTCCCTGGCCACGGCGATGATTCCCCTCGGCTCCTGCACCATGAAGCTGAACGCCACCTCCGAAATGCTGCCCGTCACCTGGGCGGAGTTTGGCCAGCTTCATCCCTTTGTGCCGCTGGATCAGGCCCGGGGCTATCAAGTCCTGTTCCAGCAGCTTGAGGACATGCTCAAGGAAATTACGGGTTTTGCGGGCATCTCACTCCAGCCAAACGCCGGGTCCCAGGGCGAATACACCGGGCTGCTGGTGATTCGGCAATATCACCTGAGTCGAGGTGAAGCACATCGCAATGTCTGCCTAATTCCCGAATCAGCCCACGGCACCAACCCCGCCAGCGCCGTGATGTCCGGCATGAAGGTGGTGCCCGTCGCCTGCGACAGCGAAGGCAACATCGACGTGGCGGATTTGCGAACCAAGGCAGAGAAGCACCAGGCCGATCTGGCAGCGCTGATGGTGACGTATCCCTCTACCCACGGGGTCTTTGAGGCGGCGATTCGGGAAATTTGCGACATTGTTCATGCCCACGGCGGCCAGGTCTACATGGATGGAGCCAACATGAACGCCCAGGTGGGATTGTGCCGTCCGGCAGACTTTGGCGCAGACGTATGCCATTTGAACCTGCACAAGACCTTCTGCATTCCCCACGGCGGCGGCGGCCCCGGCATGGGCCCGATTGGCGTAGCGGCGCATCTGGTTCCTTTCTTGCCCAGCCATCCCGTCGTGCCGATGGGTGGCTCCAGCAGCGTCGGTTCGGTTTCCGCCGCACCCTGGGGCAGCAGCAGCATCCTGCCCATTTCCTGGGTCTATATCCGCCTGATGGGCACGGCTGGGTTGACCCGCGCCACCCAGGTCGCCATCCTCAGCGCCAACTACATTGCCAAGCGGCTGGAGGGCCATTATTCCGTGCTGTATAAGGGCGAAAACGGGCTGGTGGCCCACGAGTGCATCCTTGACCTGCGCCAGTTCAAGAAGACGGCTGGCGTAGACGTGGAAGATATTGCCAAGCGACTGATCGACTACGGGTTTCATCCGCCCACCATGTCCTGGCCCGTGGCGGGGACGATCATGGTAGAGCCGACCGAGAGCGAGTCGCTGGCGGAACTGGATCGCTTCTGCGATGCGATGATCGCCATCCGCGAAGAAATCCGCGAGATCGAAGACGGCACAGTTCCCCAAGACAATAACCTGCTGAAAAATGCGCCCCACCCCGCTGCCATCTTGCTCAGCGACGAATGGAACCGCCCCTACTCGCGGGAGCGGGCTGCCTACCCCACCGCCTGGACACGGGAAAACAAGTTCTGGCCCGCAGTAGGACGGATTGACAACGCCTATGGCGATCGCAACTTAGTCTGCTCCTGCTTGCCGATGGACGCTTATTAGATTATTAGATCCATCGCGCCATCGAATGGGGGAATTTTAGATTGGGGATTTTGGATTTTGGAGTGAGGGGATGCCTGCTAAAATCCAAAACCCAAAATCCTCCTTATCGGGTCTTACTCGTTTGTGCCAGAATTGCTCCGTACTTCGCGGTGGAGGTAGCGCAGCACTTCGCCGGGGCGACCGTCGAGGACGATGCCGTGGGGCGGGAAGTCGAGGGCGTGCGTCCACTCAAAGCGTTCGGCATAGCGCAGCAGATGCAGACGGTCAATCGCCATCTGTGCGTCTTCGGGCAGGCCGATGATGCAGTGGCGCAGGCGGCGACGATGGGGCAGTTCGCAGGTGAGCGGGGGCAGCGAAAACTGGGTCGCCTCCGAGATTGGGGACGACCAGGTGTATTGAACTGTCAGCATTTGGGGTTTCCTCCTGGAAACGAGGTAGGGAAACCCCGAAAAGATGGCCGCCCAAACGACGCAAAGCAGGTTTCAAGGCGGCCATACAATAGGCAAAGCCCTGAGACAGCTCGGACTGTCCTGGGGTCAGGCGTTGGTAGGTGTTGGCCCATCTACCAATGCCGTAATCGACGAACCGGCCAAATTTTCGGGGAGTGAAGCAAGCTGCGTCTTGGAAAAATCACAGCTTGATGGACGATTGTAGTGGATACCCCTGATCGGCGCAAGCAAAATTTTGCTACGGAGTGTAAAGGAATCTGGCATCCACTTTTTGGCGCGAAAGCGCTCGATGCGTGGCTCTGGATGGGATGCTTTCTCTAGATGGGACACTTTTTTTGAAGGTTTGTATTCTAGATTCGCAGCAAAACTCAACATTGCATTACAGTTTGCAATCTGTTTTTCTAGGAGAGTGCTTTAATGAATCTGTGAATTGCTGTGAATTGAACTGAATTGCTGTGAATTGAACTGTTGTTTTGCTGTGCATGTCGGCTGTCCTAACGCATTCCGCTGAACTCACCGTGGACTCTAATCTTTCGTCGATTTCCTCCAGCGTAGATACCAGCGACAATTTGCCCCGCGAGGTGCGGGTTGCTCAGCTTCGCAATACTGTCGAAACGCTGCAAATGGCCGATGCGATCGCCAGCAGTGGATATCTGATTACCAGCGCCGAACTGGCCGACCTGATGGATGTCAACGCCAGCGCCGTCACCGGGCGGGGCGATCACTGGGTCTGGCGCAACTGGGTCGTCTCTCGCGTGCGCCGCGAAGGGAACCAGATTCTCTGGCAGCTAGAGCGAGTCGATTAGCCGCTGAGTGTTTGGGTTTGCGTAGGGACTTCCAGCCCCTCTTGCTCCCCGCCTCCCGACTGGGAGCAGGGGTTGGGGGATGAAAGCAGATTGAACGTTGCACATCGCGCCACGACACGTCATTACACAGCCAGGAATTGCTGGATCACGTCGTTGCTCAGTTCGCTCGTCGGGCCAGAGGCGACAATGCCGCCCTTTTGCATGGCGTAGTAGCGGTCGGCCTGGCGCACAAAATGCAAATGCTGCTCCACCAAAAGGACAGAAATACCCGTGGAGGCAACGATCTGGCGCACGGCGTTTTCAATGTCCAGGATGATTGAGGGCTGAATGCCTTCGGTGGGTTCGTCCAGCACTAGGAGTTTGGGCTTGCCCATGAGGGCGCGGGCGATCGCCAACTGCTGCTGCTGCCCGCCCGACAGGTCGCCGCCCATCCGATCCAGCATGGTCTTTAGCACAGGAAACAGGTCGTAGATATAGTCGGGAACCTGGTTGGTACTGCGCCCAGCCTTGTCTGCCCTTGCTTCGCGCCCCAGCAGCAGGTTTTCCTGCACCGTTAGCCGGGGAATCACCTCGCGCCCCTGCGGAACGTAGCCAATGCCCAGTCGCGCCCGCTGGTCAGGAGTCCGTTCTAAGAGCGATCGCCCATCAAATGTGATATTCCCACTGCGCGGCTTTAGCAGGCCCATGATGGTCTTCAGCAGGGTCGTCTTGCCCACGCCGTTGCGCCCAATCAAACACACCATCTGTCCCCGTGGCACGGTGAGATCCACATTCCGCAAGATGTGGCTCTCGCCGTAATACACATTCAGCCCCGATACGCGGAGCATAGCGTCATCAGAAACGGCAGGCGTTTCGTAGGCGACAGCAGAGTTGGTTTGGCTCATGATGGCAGAGGGAAAGGAATAAGGGAGTATTGGCGCGATGGGGGATTGGCGTGGTGAAACAGGGAAGATTCCGAGTCGCATTCCTGACTTCGGAAATCTAATTCCTGCTCTACACGCCTTCGACGACTTCTAGCAGTTCTTCGGTGTCTTGCAGGCTGATGGGGCCATCGGCATGGATTTCTTGACCCAGGTAAACTTCGATGACGCGGGGGTCAGACTGCACTTCGTCGATGGTGCCTTCACAGAGGACGGAACCCTGGTGCAGCACGGTCACTGTGCCTCTGGCAATTTGGCGAACGAATTCCATGTCATGTTCGATCACGATGATCGAATGGCTCTCGGCCAAGGACAGCAGCAGTTCACCCGTGCGTTCCGTTTCTTCGTCCGTCAGCCCGGCCACGGGTTCGTCTACTAGCAGCAAATCGGGGGATTGAGCCACCAACATACCAATTTCTAGCCACTGCTTTTCGCCGTGCGACAGCAGATTCGCTTTCATATCCGCTTTGTGTGACAGACCGATGGTCTCCAGCAGTTCCGCGACCGTTCGCCGCTCAACGTTTAGCGTCTTGCGAAACAGGGTGTGAATGACGGACTTTTGGCGGTTGGCGGCTAGCTCCAGGTTTTCGCGGGTGGACAGGTTCAGGTACACCCGTGGCGTTTGAAACTTCCGCCCCACGCCCATTTGCGCGATTTCATGCTCAGCGTAGGGACGCAGATTCCGACCTTTGAAACGCACCTGCCCTTCGGTGGGCTTGGTTTTTCCCGTAATGATGTCGAGAAAGGTCGTCTTGCCTGCACCATTAGGGCCGATGATGACGCGCAGTTCGCCCTTATCGAGGCTGAAGTTAAGATGATTGAGTGCCTTAAAGCCGTCGAAGCTAACGGTAAGGTCGTCAATCTCCAAGATTTTTTCGTTCATATTCAACCTCTGGGTCTTCCTCTAGGCTTGGGTAGGTAGATAGGCGAGTTTGTCCGGTGAGCTGCTTGTAAAG
Organism: Thermoleptolyngbya oregonensis NK1-22; assembly: GCF_032705245.1. Lineage (GTDB taxonomy): Bacteria > Cyanobacteriota > Cyanobacteriia > Elainellales > Elainellaceae > Thermoleptolyngbya > Thermoleptolyngbya sichuanensis. The sequence continues at coordinate 1,515,117 of NZ_CP053540.1, read as the reverse complement.
GTTCACGCCGCTGGTGCGGAGCCAGCCAATAATGCCGTTGGGCAACAGCAGCACCACTAGCAAAAACAAACCGCCCTGGAAAAATAGCCAAAAATCAGGAAACTTTTCACTGAGCAGGCTTTTGGCCAGGTTCACAACCACTGCACCCAAAATTGCGCCCACCAGCGTTGCGCGGCCGCCGACTGCGACCCAAATCACCATTTCAATCGAGAAGGCAATGTTCATCGTGTTGGGCGACACAATGCCCGATTGCAGCGTGAACAGGGCACCTGCGATTCCGGCCAGCGCACCAGATACGGCAAACACCAGGATCTTGAACCCCGTTGGGTTATAGCCCGTAAATCGAACGCGACTTTCGTCGTCACGGATGGCCACCAGAAGGCGACCAAACCGGCCGCTGGTCAGCCATCGACACAGGGCGTAGGCCGCCACCACGAACAGGATGGTGACAATGTAGAGAATGTACTGCGTCCGGTTGTCCTTCACAGGCAATCCAAAAACCGACCGAAAATCGGTCAAGCCGTTGGTTCCGTTGAACAGCTTTTGCTGACCGTTGAAAAAGTTGAAAAAGATAATCGTGGCGGCTTGCGTCAGGATGGAAAAATACACGCCGCGAATCCGGTTTCGGAAGATGACGTAGCCCAGCAGTCCGGCAATGATGGCGGGAATGACGGCGATCGCCATCATGGAAAAAGGCGCAGAGTAAAACGGTCGCCAGAACCAAGGCAACTCGCTGACTCCATAAAGCGACATGAAATCTGGCAGCCCGCTTCCTGGCGGCTGGGGCAGCTTCAGGTGCATGGCCAAGGCATAGCCGCCCAGCGTGAAGAAGATGCCGTGACCCAGGCTGAGCAGCCCGGTAAAGCCCCAGATTAGGTCAATGCCGAGGGCAACAATCGCCAGCGCCAAGAATCGACCCATCAGGTTCAGGCGAAAGGCAGAAATCATCCACGGCAGCGCGAAGATGAGGAACAGGGCGATCGCCGCAACGATGGCAATTTCTATCAAGAGCGATCGCCGCTTTGCCAGGTTTACGGTGCGATTGGGAACAAAAGTGTCAACGGCCATGAGGATTGCTCAGGTAACGGCAACGAGAATTGGTGCAGAGTCAGACAAACATTGCTTAGGTAACGGCAACAAGAATTGGTGCAGAGCCAGATCAGATTCGGATGGCTAGGCATCCACCGTGCGTCCCTTCTGGGGGAACATCCCCGCCGGACGAAACTGGAGAAACAGAACGATTAGCGCAAACACCATCACCTTTGCCATGCTGGTGGTGGCGAAAAAGGTGAAAAAGTCCTTGATAAACGGGATATTGGTCAAGTTTGCCAACATCCCGGTGCCGATAATGTAGTCCGTAATGCCGATTGCCATCGCGCCGACAATCGTGCCAATTAGCTTGCCTACGCCGCCTACGACCACCACCATGAACGTATTCACGATGTAGTTTTGCCCCGTGTTGGGGCCAACAGAACCCAGCAGGCTGAGGGCGCACCCAGCGATACCCGCCAGCCCCGACCCCAAGGCAAACGTGAGCGCGTCCACAGTGCGGGTGGGAATGCCCAGACAGGCGCTCATGTTGCGGTTTTGGGTGACAGCGCGAATCCGCAGCCCCCAAGCCGTGCGGTTCAGAAACCAGTAGACCCCCAGCACACACAGCACCGTCAGCACCATGATGAACAGGCGCGTGTAGGGAAGCTGGTAGTTGCCCAGGGGAATGCCACCACGCAGCCAAGCGGGTGCGGTCACGTCTTTGTTTTGTGCGCCAAACCAGGGTTGGGTGACAGCTAGCCCGTAGGTTCTGGCGAGGAGGTTGCCCGCGACAAGGGCGATCGCCCCCGACAGCGCCAGCAGCAGAGCGGTTGCCCAGCCCTGAATCCGCTCAAAATCAGGACGACGCTTGGCAATCCACTGTCCGCCAAAATACAAAACACAGAACAGAATTAGACCAAACACCAGCACCCAGTTCACGCTGCGGACGAACTGCTGCAAAATCAGGCTCACGCCCCAAGTTGCCAGGAGCGTTTCTAGCGGTCGCCCGTAGAGATAGCGAATCACCCCCCGCTCTAGCAGTAGCCCCACCAGCGCCGCGACAATAAACGCCGCTATCAGCGCAAAAAAGATATAAACCTCAAACAGCGGCCCACCGATTGCCCTGAACGCATTCTGCACCACAAAGGTCGTATAAGCGCCAAGCATCATCAGCTCGCCGTGGGCCATGTTGATCACGCCCATCAAGCCAAACACAATCGCCAACCCCAGCGCCGCCAGCAGCAGGATCGAGCCAATGCTGACTCCGTTAAAAATACCGTCCAAAATACTCGCAACCACAGGCTCTCTCCCAATGAGTCAGCAACAGGCAACCCGTCATCTACAGCCGAGCGATAACCGAGCCATAACCGAGTTAAGCAATGAAACTCTCGCGGGCGCGGCCCGCGAGAAATCTGAAAAACCAGTGACCTAATCTCTAGATCTGGAACTTGCCCGGATCGCTGACATCGGTTCTCGTCCAATCGCAGGCAAAGCCCTTGGTTTCCGCAACGTATTGGTTCCAAGGCACTGGATCGACCGGGGCGGGCGTGGAATAGACAATTTCAAACAGACCGTCATCCCGCACTTCACCAATCCGAACCGTCTTGGAAATGTGGTGGTTGGGGAACATCTTCACCGGGCCGTGGGGCGCGGCAAATTCTTGACCGTAGGCAGCAGAGCGCACTGCTTCTAGGTCGGTCGGTGTGCCTTCAGAACCCGCCTTTTCAACTGCCTGCTTCCAGATGTTGACAGAGATGTAGCCTGCTTCCATCGGGTCGTTGGTCACACGATTGTCGCCATACTTGGCTTTGAAAGCATCCACAAACTTCTTGTTTTCCGGCGAATCGACCGTCATGAAGTAGTTCCAGGCAGCAGCATGGCCAAGCAAGTATTCCTTGCCGATAGCCTGCACTTCTTCTTCTGCGATACTCACCGACATGGTGGGATACTTATCGGGCGTGAGACCTGCGCCTTGCAGTTGCTTGAAGAAGGCCACGTTGCTGTCGCCGTTCAGCGTGTTGTAGATGACACCGCCGTTGGGCAGAGCCGAGCGAATCTTGGCGATAATCGGCGCAACTTCAGTGTTGCCCAGGGGTAGGTAGTCTTCGCCAACCACCGTGCCGCCCTTGGCAGCCACTTGGGCTTTGATAATCGTGTTGGCGGTACGGGGGAACACGTAGTCCGAGCCGACCAGATAAAATTCCTTGCCCTTGTTTTCCAGCAGCCAGTCCACCGACGGCTCGATTTGCTGGTTAGGCGCAGCACCCGTGTAGAAAATGTTCTTGGAGCATTCCTGCCCTTCGTACTGCACCGGGTAGAACAGCATGTGGTTCTTTTCTTCAAACACGGGCAGCACCGCTTTGCGGCTGGCAGAAGTCCAGCAGCCAAAGATAACAACGACCTGATCTTGATCGATCAGCTTGCGGGCTTTTTCGGCAAAGGTGGGCCAATCCGACGCGCCATCTTCGATGATGGGGATAATTTGCTTGCCCAGCACGCCACCTGATGCGTTAATTTCATCGATAGCAAGCAGCGTAGAATCGACCACCGACTTCTCAGAGATGGCCATCGTGCCGCTGAGCGAGTGGAGGACACCCACCTTGATGCCATCCCCTGAAGCAGGAGCCGTTGGCGAAGATGCATCCGCAGCGGGGGAACTTGCCGTAGTGGTAGTAGAGGGGGCACAGGCCTTGAGCAACATGCTAGCTCCGAGTGCGGCGGAGCCATAGACCATAAATTTCCGACGACCAAATAGCCTTGTCATGCAACACGTCTCCTCATCGCGAGGGGGCGAAATGAACGATTAATCATACTAGGGTGTGATGTTAGGTCTGTAGACCCTTGTCATTTGTGCTTTAGGCTACAAAACTAAGGTTCTTAAGTTTTTATAAATCTGCTTTTAGACCTTATTTCTGCACTTTGGCGGAGTCATCTCTGCCTTTTAGCTGAGTTGGCGTTTGGCTGAGTTGGCGCGGCGAGCCTTGCCTCTCTAGACCTCGTTAGACCGCTTTAGTCTAGTTCTAGCCAGCTTTATACGTCTTTTTCGACCGCTTCTGTTCTAAGGGTGGAAATGTCCCAGGCGCGATCGCCCTCGGTTCGTCGATCTTCTGCGTCTGCCTGCAAAATGCGCTCCAGATCTTGGGCCAACTGGCGCGATCGCGCAATCAGGGCCGTATCGTCGTCTTCCATGACTGCGACTTCGCGTAGTGCGGCTTCATCGTGCTGCTTAAAGATTTGCGCTGCGCGATGGGCCCGATAGGCCCGCATTCCCATGAGTTTCAGCGCTTCCACGCCTAGATCTAGCGCGGAGCTAAAGGTTTCCCGCTGGATCACGTCTACGCCGCTGCGGATGAGTTCGTAGGCATGGCGGCGATCGCCCAAACAAGATCAAGATACGGTTTGGGTTGCCCATGCACTTGATTGAGGAACGCTATCGATATCTAGGGCAATCTTAATCCTAAAAATAATCTTAAGAAGAACGGCTTCGTTTGATGGAGCATTGCGGCAGCCGAATTAGCACTACGGCGCAACGTCCCGCTGTTTCACCACTCGCCCAGGGCTGACAAAGGAAATGCCCTGAGAAGACGAAGTGCTAATCATGACCGCTTCGATCACGGGTTCCGAAACCGCCGTTTCTGCCACCCAGTCCACCAAAAAGTTTGCGCCCGCGCCGCCACTCACATCGTTTGCTGCCACAAAAAAGCTGACCGAAGCCAGCGGCCCCAGTTTCGATGGCTCCGTAATATCCTGGCGAATCATCTCACCCTCAGAGTCGAAGTAGCGCACGGCAGTAATGATAATGGCGTGTTCTGCATCGGTATTGCGAATGCTCAGCGTGGCCGACAGGTTGACCGCATTGCGCGGGTTGTTGTGGTGATAGATGTGCGAATAGACCGGAACATAAACCGTCTGTCCGTCGATGATTTTCTCAGGATTTAGGGAGACGGGTTGAAGCGTTGCCTCTTGCTGAACGATCGTCGCTGGCAGTTGCTCTGGCGGCTGGGTGGAACAGGCCATCCCCGTCATCGCCAGAAGGATTCCGCAGGCCGCTGATAGGGATTTCGCTGGTTTACCGGAGCGCATCTTTTTGCGAGTTTTTGAGATCTGCTTTGAGACTTGTCACCACGTTCTTGCTTGCGTTCGAGATGCAGTGCCTTCTGCTTGTTGCTATTATTGCGGAACTCTAGTTCAGATCCCGTTCTTGAGGAGCGATCGCCCTCATCCTCATTCCGTTCAAGCCGACGGTTGCAAAGACGGTTTGCCCATGTGCAGCTCAATAAACTGCACGATAGTTTCTAGCTCCTGATTGATCTTCAGATTTGTAAAGACAAACGGCTTGTCGCCGCGCATTTTGCGGGCATCGCGCTCCATCACGCCCAAGTCTGCCCCCACCAGCGGAGCTAGGTCGATTTTGTTAATCACCAGCAGGTCAGATTTCGTAATGCCCGGGCCGCCCTTTCGGGGAATCTTGTCCCCAGCGGCCACATCGATCACGTAGATCGTCAAATCCACCAGTTCTGGGCTGAAGGTAGACGCGAGGTTGTCGCCGCCGCTTTCCACAAAGATTAAATCAGGCTGAAACTGCCGCTCTAGCTGTTCGATCGCCACCAGGTTGATCGAGGCATCTTCGCGAATCGCCGTATGGGGGCAGCCGCCCGTTTCCACGCCCACGATGCGATCGCCCGTCAGCGCCTCACTCCGCACCAAAAACTGCGCGTCTTCCTTCGTATAGATATCATTCGTCACCACCGCCAGGTTATACGTCTCCCGCATCGCCTTACACAAGCGATCAACCAAAGCCGTCTTTCCAGAACCCACAGGGCCAGCAATACCCACACGAAAAGTATTCATCAGAGTCTCTTTTGTCTTTCTTCGCTCGTCGTTCTTCTTTTTTCGCTCTTCTTTTTTCGTTCTTCGTTCTTCTTTTTTCGTTCTTCGCTCCCGCCCAAATCTATCATCGCCGCATTTCTGGTTTCTGATCTTTGTAATCCATCGCACGACTCATCAACAATTCTCGATGGCGAATCGTGCTGAGGGCCACATCCCAGGGAAAGGTAAAAGACTGAAACGAAGCCTGGGAGATGCGGTCGGTGTCCAGGTCGGTCACGACTTTGTGAAACATTTCAAATAGAGCCTGGCGCAGAGATTCCAGTTCCTCCGGGGTGTTCGCCTGTTCTACTTTTTCGAGCAGCGCCAGCACCTTGAGTTTGTACATATCAGCACGGTTTTTCTGGCGTTCATCCAGCCAGCGGCGAAATTGCCACAGACTAGACGCAGCTAGCACCGCAAAGGACAGCAGAAAGCCCATGACCTCGGCATATTCCACCAAAAAGGCGGGTTCGTCCTGGTTGTAGTAATCGCGTGCGCCAGGATGCAGCGACAGACCCAGATTTTCGCGGGCATCGGGCAGGCGCATCAGGGCGGCGCGGGGATACTGGCTGACCAGTTCGTTGCGAAATTCAAACAGGGTTTGGGTAATCACTTTGGCGATCGCTGGTTCCAGATCCCGCCGCGTTACCAAAATCGCCCGCAGCCCCACGGCAGGAATATCTTCGTCGGGAATCGGCAGCGCCCCGTCGTAGGTTCCTTTGGGAATTTCGGTAGCTTCCAGCACGGGCAGCGTCAGCCGCATGGATTCCGCCTGGTCGATCGGCACGAGCTGCGCCTGGGTGCGCTGGAGCAGACCCCGCACCGAAGGGCTACCCAATGCAATCACGCGAAACAGCGCGTCGATCTCGCCCGCTTGCAGCTTTTCGTAAGATTCGGCGGTGGTCATGGGCAGCGGGCGAAAGTCACTGTCCATGAGGTTGTAGTGGGTCTGGAAGTGCTTGAAGATGGCGTAGGAGCCGCTGCCTTGGGGCGGAACAGCGACCCGCTTGCCGCGCAGGTCGGTGAACTGGCGAATGTTGGCGCTGGGCGCGGCGATCAGGTGGCAGATTTCGGGAAACAGGTAGGCGATCGCCTGCACAGACGGATCTAGCGACGTGTCGCCCTGGATAATGCCTAAATCTGCTTCGCCCTCAGCCAGCAGTTTCGCATTTTGCAGAGAGCCGTCGGTTTCCAGCACGCGAATCTGAATCTTGGGTTCGTGGGCAGCGACCACGCTCGACAGCGCCGTAGCAAAGGCGTAGTATTCTCCGTCTGCGTTGCCCGTGGCAATGGTGAGCGAGTAGACCCGCTGCCGCTCGATCGTCCACTGGGCTGCAAAGGCGATCGCCCCCAACACGCTCAGCACCACGATTGGAATTGCAAACTTACTCTGCATAGGCTCTGACCGAATGAGATAATACTCGATCCAATAGGGCAACGACCTGACGAACACTAGATGACAGGAGTGGCCACCTACAGTCCTGAATGCGTTGAATCGAAAGCTGCTTGCATTCTTGACCGCCTTTGCTGACCAAACTGAACTCGGTGGACTAGCTTTAGAGACTTGCCTTAAAGACTTGACAATGACTCCAGAAAACATCTCAACCCATGAGAATTGAGCAGGGCAATTGGATTGAGCAGATCGCGCATCAACCAATCTGGGTTCAGGTTGCAGTTTACACGCTGATCGTGCTGACGATTGGTTGGCTAGATTATCTCCTGGGTTCAGATATTGTGCTGTCCCTGTTTTACCTGATTCCCATCGCCTGGGCAGCTTGGTGTTCGCCGCGACCCGTTGCCCTCTACACCACGTTGCTCAGTTTGCTGGTGATCTTCCTCCTGGCCGAGTATTCCAGTGGACTGGTCTACACCAAAACCATTGTTTCCCTCTGGCGGAGCATCACGCGACTTGGTTTTTTTCTCGTCACCAGCACGCTGATTACGCGACTTCGCAAAACTCAGGATCGGCTCCGCTGGCTATCCAGCATGGACGAGCTAACCCAAGCGGTCAATGCTCGCGTGTTTACCGAGAAGCTGGCGCAGGAAATCGAGCGATCGCGCCGCTATAGTCGCCCGTTCGCCATTGCCTATCTTGATCTGGATAACTTCAAACAGGTCAACGATCAGGGGGGGCATCTGGAGGGCGATCGCATTCTAAAGCTCGTGTCTCAGGGGGTTCGAGACAGCATCCGCAAGACCGACCTGCTTGCCAGACTCGGCGGGGACGAATTTGCTCTGCTGCTTCCTGAAACCGATCTCAGCGCTGCCAAGACTGCCATTTCCCGAATTCAGACACTGCTTGCAGACACCATGCAGGCAGAGCAAAGCCCGATCACCTTCAGTATCGGCGTTGTGGTTTGTACCCAGCCGCCCTCTTCCCAAGCACTGCTGATTCACTATGCCGACCAGCTTATGTATCAGGTTAAGCGCACGGGCAAAAACGCCGCCCAGTTTGCGATGTATCCCGACGCGAACGCCCCACGGCATAATAGCAAGTAGTGCTTGCGGCTTTTCTGTCTCTACGCGACTTTTCTGAATGAGTGCGCCAATATGAGTGCGATCGCCCCTTCTGCCAGTGCCTTTGCCAGCCGCCCCGCCGCTCCCCACCCCGGGGACCACTTCGCAATTACGTTTGCGCCCCTGTCGCTGCCAGAGATTTATGACCTGGCCGATGATCCGGCCAATGGCGCAGTGGTGGTGATGAGCGGCATGGTGCGTCAGCAAACCGACGGCAAGCCCGTCATCGCGTTGGAATACCAGGCCTATGAACCGATGGCGCTGAAGGTGTTTCAGCAAATCGCCGCCGAAATTCGCGCCACCTGGCCCGATGTGAGTCATGTCATCATCCATCACCGCACAGGCAAGCTGGTGGTTGGCGAAATCAGCGTGCTGGTTGCTGTGGGCTGTCCCCATCGTGCCGAAGCCTTCGCCGCGTGCCAATACGCCATCGACACGCTGAAACACAACGCCCCCATCTGGAAAAAGGAACACTGGGCAGACGGCTCCACCAGTTGGGTCAGCATTGGCGCGTGCGAACAGTCGCCCGCAGGCTGTTAGGAAAAGGCCTAGATGTCGTGATCTAGGGTCACCTCTAGGGCCAACTTAAGGAAGGTTAATCATCCAATTACGAGACGTTAATAACGAGATTAAACTCACTTAATCTCGCCGTGGGATCGTTTGTGAGGCATTCATTTATCATCGAGCGCCTCCAAATCGCTTCAACAAAACCTATGGCTTTTCAACTGCAAATTCTGCACGCTTCCGACATGGAAAGCGGTCTCCCAGCTTTCACCGATGCGGTTAATTTCTCTACAGTGATTAACGCGCTGAAGGATGACTACACCAACACCATAATCTTGTCTTCGGGTGATAACTACATTCCTGGCCCCTTCTTCTCTTCTGGGAGCGATCGCGCTCTCCGAAAAACCACCTCATCCCTTGCTCCCGGCGATGACTATACGTTCCGCGAGGGAGTCGGGCGCGTCGATATTGAAATCCTCAACCAGATGGGATTTCAGGCTTCTGCCCTGGGCAACCACGAATTTGACCTGGGTGAATCGACCGTTGTTTCTCTAATTCGGCGCGATCGCGAATATCGGGGCACGGTTTTTCCCTACCTCAGCAGCAATCTGAACTTCACCGATCCCAATCCGGGAGACGACGGCACTCCCAACCAAGACTTTGTGCTAGAAGATCTGGTCGTTGCGGATGGACAGCCCGCAGCCCCCAACAGCATCGCAAAAAGCACCGTGTTGACAGTCAACGGCGAACGGATTGGGGTTGTCGGCGCAACGACTCCAACATTAGGGGTCATCTCCTCACCCGGCCCAAATGTTGAAATTCTGCCGCAGCCCTTTGGCGCAAACCCCAGTGCGGCTGAGCTAGATGCCCTCGCCGTAGAAATTCAAAAATCGGTCGATGGGTTGACCGCTGCTGGCATCAACAAGATCGTGATTGTGGCGCACATGCAGCAGTTATTCATCGAGCGGGAACTGGCCAAACGGCTGCGCGATGTAGACGTGATTATTGCGGGGGGTTCCCATACGCTGCTGGCAGACAGCACCGACCGACTGCGCCCTGGCGATACGGCAGGCGGCATTTACCCCCTAGTGGAGAACTCTCCAACGGGGCCTGTGCTGGTGGTCAACACCGACAGCAACTGGAAGTATGTCGGGCGGCTGGTGGTGGAATTTGACAACGACGGCAAAATTGACCTGTCAAAGCTTGATCCCAATGTCAATGGGGCCTATGCCACAGATACGGCCAGCGTGGCTGCGCTGACGGCCGTCAACCCCGGTGAACCCGATCCAGAAGTGGTGGATTTGCTTGGCAAGCTGCGAACCATCATCAACACCAAAGACAGCAATATTTTTGGGAAGACTACAGTATTTCTCAATGGCACGCGCAACTCGGTACGGACGGAGGAGACGAACCTGGGCAACCTGACGGCGGATGCCAACCTGTTCGTAGCAAGGCAGGTGGATTCCTCTGTGGTAATCTCGCTGAAAAATGGCGGCGGTATCCGCGACAACATCGGCGCAGTGTCCCCCACTCCGGGCGCAACCGATCCCAGCGATATCGTGACCCTGCCTCCACCAGCTAACCCGGAGGCAAACAAGCAAGAAGGGGATTTGTCGCAACTGGACATCGAAAATTCGCTGCGCTTTAACAATGGCTTGAGCCTGATTACTGTCACAGCGGCGCAGTTGAAGGAAGTGCTAGAGCATGGTGTGTCGGGCGTTGGGCCAGGACGAACCCCCGGCGCGTTTCCTCAAATCGGCGGCATCTCCTTTAGCTTCGATGCCAGCAAGACGGCCCAGCGACTCGCGAGCGATGGGACGGTGACGACGGCGGGTGAACGCATTCGGTCGGCGGCGCTGACGGATGCTAATGGCAACTTTACGCAAATCATTGTTCGGAACGGTCAGCTTGTGGGCGATCCGAACCGCACCTTCCGATTGGTGACGCTCAGCTTTTTGCTGGGAACGAGCTCGCTAGATTCCAGCGGGGACGGCTATCCGTTCTTCCGGTTTGTGCGAGAAAACCCAACCTTGGCGAATCGGGTGGATTTGCTGGGCGAGACGAATATTGACCTGAACCGGAATGGCGTGATCGACGGGCCAGTGAGCCTGCCGGATGGGGTGGCGACGTTTACAGATGCAGGTAGTGAGCAAGATGCGTTTGCGGAGTTTCTGGCTCAGAGCGGCACGTTTACCAAGGCAGACACGCCCGCAGAGCGCGATCGCCGCATTCAGAACCTCGGCGTTCGGGGCGACAACGTGTTTGGGGTTCAACTTGTGGGCACCAGCGGTCGCAACCGTCTTGTCGGCAGATTTGCCAACGACCTGCTGCAAGGGCTAGGCGGAGCCGACGTGCTGAACGGGCGGCAGGGCGACGATTTGCTGGAGGGTGGACGCGGGGGCGATCGCCTCAACGGTGGCCCTGGCAAAGACGTGCTGGTTGGCGGGCTGGGCCGCGATACCTGCATTGGCGGAGCGGGCGCAGATACCTTTGTGCTAACGCGCGGCGCTGGATTCGATACGATCGTGGACTACAAAGACGGCGTAGACAAGATCGGTCTGTCGGGTAATTTGCGCTTCGGCAATCTGCGTTTTACCGATACCACTCGCGGTGTTCAGATCCGGGCTGGCAATGACCTGCTGGCGGAGTTGCTAGGCGTGCGAGCCAGTGCGCTCAACCGCACCGACTTTGTGACCACATTTGCGACCGCAGAGACGTTCGCTTAATGCGGGCCTGAAGCCAGCCTAATAAAAGCGCATAAGAGGCCCGGCGCGATCGCCGTGCCTCTTGCATTTGCAAAGTGCTGCGCTTAGTTGCTCATGCGGGGGGCGCGGGGGGCACTGGCCCGCTGAGCGGGAATCGGACGGGCAGGCTGGGCTGCAATCGTAGACCGGAGAACGGCGATCGCCCGCACATACTGGGGATCGCTCTGGCTGCCGACCGAGGTGGGGTTTGCGGCAAGCTGCTGGCGCTGGCTATCGGTCAGATTGACCTGCACATTGGGCGTGATGCCGCGCTGGCTGATGTCCGTGCCGTTGGGGGTGTAGTAATGGGCGATCGTCACCGCCAGACCAGACCCATCCGACAGCGAATGCACCGACTGCACCAGCGCCTTGCCAAAGGTCTTGGTGCCGACGATCGTGGCCCGCCGATTGTCCATCAGCGCCCCCGTCAGGATTTCGCTGGAACTGGCAGAACTGCCGTCTACTAACACAACCAGCGGCAAGTCCGTCAGCGCCGTGCGATTGGCCCGAATTCGCTCGTTCGCCCCGTACCGATCCACCGTTCGGACAATCAGTCCATTGCCCAACCACTGACGCGAGATGTCGATGCTGGCTTGCAGCAACCCCCCTGGATTGCCCCGCAGATCCAGCACAAAGCCCTGCACCTGCTGACTCAGCAAGTCCTCAATCGCCCGCTGCATTTGTTCTGCCGAGTGGGCGCTGAATTCAGTCAGGCGGATATACCCTACGCGAGTGCCCTGCTCTTGTTTCAGGGTGTAATGGACATTGGGAAGCTCAATGCGGGCCCGCGTTAGCGTCAGGTCGGTCGCCTCTTGCGACTGTCGTTGCAGCCGCAGAACGATGCGCGTGCCGACCTCACCCCGAATGCGATTCGAGGCTTCTTCCAGCGTCATTCCTTCGGTCGAAACGCCATCAATCGACAAAATGCGGTCGCCCACCTGGATGCCCGCCCGCGCCGCCGGAGAGTTGGGGATTGGCTCTACCACAGTAATCGCGCCCGTTTGCTCATCTGCCTGAAGCCGAATGCCCACACCCGACAGTTCTCCAGAGGTCTGACTCGTCAGCACTTCAAACTGGCGCGGGTCCATGAAGCGGGTATAGGGGTCTCGTAGCCGCTGGAGGGCGCGGCGCAATGCATTGTAAGCCTCTTCCCGCGAGCTGTAGGAGGCGCTGAGCAGTTCGTGGCGCACCGCTAGCCAGTCCACCTGGTTAAACGTGCTGTCTACATACTCCCGATTCACGATTTGCCACGCCTCATCAAGCAGCGCCTTGGGGCTGTCCTGAAGCGTAGCGTTCACAGCCGAACTGAACACGGGGGTCAGCAGTGAAACCGTAGCGGCTGCGGCAACAGTTCCACCAAAAAGAGCGGCATTGAGCAAACGAGAGCGGTTGAAAAAGCGGCGCATGGGCAGTAACCGGGATAGAGGGGGACAGGAACGTGTAAGGGATTCAATGCGCGGCCACACGCTGGATTCGCCCGCACGGCAGGAGGCGTGTGCTAATTCAGTTTTGAAGCCTGGTTTAGTTTGAAGTCTGGCTAAGCTTAGGACTGGCTTAGTAGGACTGGCTTAGACAGAACAGATGCTTAAACCTCCGGGACAAACTGTTGAATAACTGGGTAAAACAAGGGCGAAACAGGAATGGCGAAACAGAAAACGCTGCTCCCTCCATAACTTTTTGGGCAAACCCTTATAGACGGGTTCATCGAGACTGCGGTTGCAGGCGACAGCAGCCAGCCCCGAACCGCCTTGCCCCATACCACTGTATACATCCAGTTGCTCCCAGCCCAGAGTCCTCTCCAGGATAGTGGCCATAGACGATTTAAGCCATTTCTTCATCTATCTAAAGGTAGCCCGTTTGGGAAATTTTGGGAGTAACAAAAATCACTAGATAGCTTCAGTAAATCAGGCACCGAGCCAAGCTGTCCCTGAGCCAGTGCCAAAGATATGCACAAAACACAGCCCATGCGGTTTTGAACACAACTTTTGAACACAACCCGCCACGCACACAATCTTGTACGCAGTAGATTATGTCAGATGCGCCCTAACCTGAAGAAATTGCCAAATCAACATGGGCGATCGCCCGTAGAGCCGTTGGTTGCCAAGAACACAACAACTCCAAGAGCGCTTCAGTCCTGCAACCGCCCTACCTCAGAGAAACCTGCCTCCGAGCCGTACAGTTTTCATCAATACTCCCGCACAAAACGGGTAGAAGCACCGAATACTGAGCTTATTTAGAAGACTCAGACCCATCTAGCCGAATGCATTTACCAGACGCAATGGAAAAATATATCCGCACCGAATATTCCGCACCAAATATACTGAGTTTCCGCTACTTTAACCCTAGTTCCCCCCGATCTTCCAGCATCCTTTGAGGAAATTTAACGAAGCCTGAGCGCGTGCAGACGGGCGATCGCCCCTAAAATTCCATGCCAACCTGTAAATTTGACCTAATGTGCTGCATGGCTCGCAATTCTGAGATTCCCATAGCGAGGTTTCAGCCAGTCTTCATCAAGTCGTGCGTCCGTCGAATAAAAACGGGAGAAATTTTAATAGCGTGTCGAACAATACAGGGAAGAATGGGGCAGTATGTGATCTATGACGATTAGGTTCTGACAGGTGAGTTCTAACGGGTGATCTGAACAGATTATCCGAGAGATTAACTGTCTGAGAGATTAACTATGACCGAATGCAGTAGAAGATGCGGAGTCAGGTGGCTCACCCGGAATTGGGTGAGGAATCGAGTCTGACACCATCGCAGCCCCATTCTTGACAAAACCTTCAGAAACACTTCTACTCCGCCAGTCTGTGTCAAAATGTAAGCGGTTTTGCCCGATTTGAAAAAAAGCTTGAAGTAGGCTTCATCATGGAATCCCTCTACGCATATGCCTGGCTGATCCCAGTGTTGCCCCTAGCAGGGGCAATGATTTTGGGGCTAGGTCTAATTTCCTCCAGCGGTTTCGCCAAACAGTTTCGCAAGCCCAGTTCGGTGTTCATTGTCTCGCTGACGGGCACTGCAATGGTTCTCTCCTTTGCGCTGCTGTGGAGCCAGATTCAAGGACATCCGACCTACGAACGCTCGATTGAGTGGGCTTCGGCGGGCGATTTTCACCTATCGATGGGCTACATCGTTGATCACCTGACGGCGCTGATGCTGGTGATTGTGACGACGGTGGCCTTTTTGGTGATGATCTACACCGATGGCTATATGGCTCATGATCCGGGCTACGTCCGGTTCTACGCCTACCTCAGTTTGTTTAGCTCGTCGATGCTGGGGCTGGTGATTAGCCCAAACTTGGTGCAGATTTACATCTTCTGGGAGCTGGTGGGGATGTGTTCCTACCTGCTGATCGGCTTCTGGTATGACCGTAAAGCGGCTGCCGATGCCTGCCAGAAGGCATTTGTGACGAACCGGGTGGGCGACTTTGGGCTGCTGCTGGGGATACTGGGCTTGTACTGGGCGACGGGCAGCTTTGAGTTTGAGGTAATTGGCGATCGCCTCCAGGATCTCGTCCAGTCGGGTGCGCTCAGTGGGGCGATCGCGGCGCTGTTTGCGGTGCTGGTGTTCCTTGGCCCGGTGGCAAAGTCGGCCCAGTTTCCGCTGCACGTTTGGCTGCCAGACGCGATGGAAGGCCCCACCCCCATTTCGGCACTGATCCACGCAGCAACGATGGTGGCGGCGGGTGTCTTCCTGATTGCTCGCATGTTCCCCGTGTTTGAGCATATCCCCACCGCTATGGACGTGATTGCCTACACGGGCGCAGTCACGGCATTTTTAGGAGCCAGCATCGCCATCACGCAAAACGATATCAAGAAGGGTCTGGCTTATTCCACGATGTCCCAGCTTGGCTATATGGTCATGGGCATGGGCGTGGGAGCCTACACAGCCGGACTCTTTCACCTGATGACCCACGCCTACTTCAAAGCAATGCTGTTCCTCGGTTCTGGTTCTGTGATCCACGGCATGGAGGGGGTGGTAGGACACGACCCAGTGCTGGCGCAGGATATGCGACTGATGGGCGGTCTGCGGAAGTATATGCCGATCACCGCCACGACCTTCTTGATTGGCACGCTGGCGATCGCTGGAATTCCCCCGTTGGCTGGCTTCTGGTCAAAGGACGAAATTCTGGGAGCAACCTTCCGGGCGAACCCTGCCCTGTGGGCCGTTGGATTTCTCACGGCGGGGATCACAGCGTTCTATATGTTCCGCATGTACTTCAGCACCTTTGAGGGCGAGTTTCGCGGCACTAGCACGGAGATCAAGCGCAAGTTAAAGAACGAGCAGCTTCAAAAGCTGGGTCTGGCTTTTGGCCCCGGTGCAATGAACCCACTGGAGCTAACGGCGGAGACTCCTGCCGAAGATCACGAGGCCCACGACGACCACGGACACCACGCCAGCGAGCCGCACGAGTCGCCAATTACGATGACGCTGCCGCTGATGGTGCTGGCCATCCCGTCGATGCTGATCGGGCTGGTGGGCACGCCGTTCAAGAATTACTTCGAGGAATTCATCCATGCGCCTGGTGAGGTGATCCACGAAGCCGAGGCAGTGGACTGGGGCGAATTTTTGACAATGGGCGGTAGCTCAGTGGCGATCGCCCTCGGCGGCATTGCCCTAGCGACGGCCATGTACCTGCTCAAGAAAATCGACCCAGCGGCGATCGCCGACAAGATCCAGCCGCTCTATCAGCTTTCACTCAATAAGTGGTACATCGACGACATCTACAACGCTGTGTTCGTGCAGGGCAGCCGTCGTCTGGCCCGGCAGGTGCTAGAAGTGGACGTGCGAATTGTGGATGGGCTGGTAAACCTGACGGGCTTTGTCACGCTGGTCACGGGCGAAGCGCTGAAATATCTGGAAAGCGGCAGGGTGCAGTTCTACGCGCTGATCGTCTTTGGCGCGGTGCTGGGGCTAGTGCTGGTTTCCGGGATTACCTGAAGTTGACACAGGGCGGAGGGCGATCGCTCTCCGCTTCTGCCTTATCCCTTTTTAGGAAATCTGCCGCCTGAGTGAGCCGCCCAAATTACTTGAGTGAACCGTCCAATCTTCGATCATTAATCGCAGTTGGGTTGCAAGCGAGATTGCAAGTTAAAAGCTAATCCTTTCAGATTCTTTCAGATTTTTTCAGGAAACTTACTCAGAAACCTGCTCCGAACATTTGAAATCTAAATTTCTACATGAATACTGCTGAATTTCCCTGGCTAACAACCATCATCCTATTGCCTGTCCTCGCATCACTAGCGATCCCGGTTCTTCCCGATAAAGACGGAAAAACCGTCCGCTGGTACGCCCTCATCATCGGACTGATCGACTTTGCGCTGACGGTCTACGCCTTCTATACCCAATACGACTTCAGCCGCTCTGACTTGCAACTGGTCGAGAGCTATTCCTGGGTGTCTTCGCTAGACCTGCGCTGGTCAGTGGGGGCAGACGGACTCTCGATGCCGCTAATTTTGCTGACCAGCTTTATCACCACGCTGGCAATTCTGGCATCCTGGCCCGTAACGCTGAAGCCGCGCCTGTTTTACTTTCTGATGCTGGCGATGTACGGCGGACAGATTGCGGTGTTTGCTGTGCAGGATATGCTGCTGTTCTTCCTGGTGTGGGAACTGGAGCTAATCCCGGTGTACTTGCTGCTGTCTATTTGGGGCGGCAAGAAGCGGCTCTACGCAGCCACTAAGTTCATTCTGTATACGGCGGGTGGGTCGCTGTTCATCCTGGTGGCGGCGCTGGCGATGGCATTCTATGGCGATACGGTCACCTTTGACATGCGATCGCTCATGGATAAGGACTTCCCGCTAAAGTTCCAGCTTTTGGTCTACGCAGGCTTCCTGATCGCCTACGCCGTCAAGCTGCCGATTTTCCCGCTCCATACTTGGCTGCCCGATGCCCACGGCGAGGCGACAGCTCCGGTTCACATGCTGCTGGCGGGCATTCTGCTAAAAATGGGCGGCTACGCGCTGCTGCGGATGAATGTGCAGATGCTGCCGGATGCCCACGTCCGCTTTGCGCCGATTCTGGTAATTTTGGGCGTGGTTAATATTATCTACGCCGCGCTGACCTCCTTTGCCCAGCGAAACCTGAAGCGAAAAATTGCCTACTCCTCGATTTCCCACATGGGCTTCGTGCTAATTGGCTTAGCCTCCTTTACCAACCTAGGACTGAGCGGAGCCATGCTGCAAATGGTGTCCCACGGGCTGATTGGAGCCAGCCTGTTTTTCTTGGTGGGCGCAACCTATGACCGGACACACACCCTCATCCTGGACGAGATGGGCGGCGTAGGCAAAAAAATGCCCAAGATCTTCGCCATGTTTACAGCCTGCTCGATGGCCTCGCTGGCCCTGCCGGGAATGAGCGGATTCGTCGCAGAACTGATGGTATTTGTGGGCTTTGCCACCAGCGATGCCTATGACCAGACGTTCAAAATTATCGTGATTACGCTAATGGCGGTGGGCGTAATCCTGACACCGATCTACCTACTGTCTATGCTGCGGGAGATTTTCTATGGCCCAGAGAACCAAGAACTCGTGGAGCATGAGGTGCTGGTGGATGCCGAACCTCGCGAAGTCTTTATCATTGCGTCGCTGCTGATCCCGATTATTGGCATCGGGTTCTATCCCAAGCTGATTACGCAGATGTATGATTCTACGACCGAGCAGGTGACAGCCCAGCTTCAGGAATCCTTTGCGATCGCCGCCGCGGAGAAAGAAACCGCGACGCTTTCAAAGCAGGCGTTGCTCAAGGCTCCTGAGATTTCGTCCAATCTCTAGCCTGATCCGTCGCGCCGATAGCCATTAACAAGAAAGCCCGGAGTCTTTCAACTCTGGGCTTTTTGGCTTTTATGAAAACTAAAGCAGGAGAGCCATAGCAGAATTTGTCAAAACTGGCAGATCAGTCCGCCCTGAACCAAATCGAAGAAGAAGCTAAATCGGAAGGAGCGATCGCTGACAGGTTGGGCAAACAGCATGAATAATAAGCTGGCAGTCGAGCAGGTGATAGCCTTCTTTCTGAGCGGTGCGGCTGCCCGTTTTCAGGATTGAATCGTTCTTGAACTCAATCGTCTTGTTGCAGCGGACGCAGATCAGGTGATGGTGGTGATAGGGCGCGGGCTGGTTGATTTCGTAGTGCTTATGGCCCTCGGCCAGCTCTAGCTCCCGCAGAATGCCCATGCGGGCCATCAGCTTAAGCGTGCGATAAATTGTCGAGAGGCTAATATGATGCCCCTCCTCGTTCAACAGGTTATACAAGTCCTCAGCGCTGAGATGATTGCCCTTAGGCAAGTTCTGAAAGATTGTCAGGATCGTCTCGCGCTGAGGGGTCAAGCGCCAGCCCCGCTCGTTAAGTTCAGCCTTTAGTGAGGTCGCAGTGTAGGCAGTCATAGGCACCTTTTCAATAAGGTTGCTTTATTGAGAAGGATACACAATAAATCGAGTATTTGCAAGAAAACCTGCTTATTGAGAATAATACCCACTTAGGCTTCACAAATCTTTTAGATTTTCTATAACGGGAACGCCTTAAAACAGGAGAATAGGCGGGATTTTCGTCAAACCTGCTCAGAACCGGGATTCTTCCCCAGCCCAGCGCCAGTTATAGCGATTCCACTCATAAATACCCTGAATTTCGTATTCCATGCCGTTGTCAAATCGGACGCAGCAGCTTGCCTGTCGGATTTCGGAAGCCTCTGACGTGCCTGTGGTTTCTGGTTCACTGCTGGCAGATTGGCTGCTGGCAGATTCGCCATTGGCGGATTCTCGCGGGGCTGGTTCATTAACGGAGATAACGGTACAGGGAAACCACTCGCGGCTGCATGGGCCGTCGTCTTGCACCCATTCCCAGAGGCTATTCGCCACTTCGATGCGATCGCCCACCTTCAGCCGCAACGCTGCCTCTGCATAGGCCGCCAAATGCACAGGACGCACCTGTTCTAACCAATTCAGCCCAAACTGATCGCGGACAAACTGCACCGGGCCAGAATCATTTCCCCGCAGCCAGTCATTGAGCAACTGCGCCTTCCAAGATCGCCCACTGGCTTGAGCTTCCTGCACATAGTCCAAAAACGCCCGCCGCTGATCTATCGTGAGCGCATCCAGCGGATTGTTCAGGCTATCCTCTGGCTTGTCCCTTGGCTTGTCCCTATCAGAGACAGCGGAGTAGGACGTAGACCATGCCTCTCCGTTGTCTAACTGTTGCGCTACAAGCTGCAACAACAGGCTCTGCTGTTCCAAACTCAGAGGATAGCCTTCGGCATCACAGGCATCGAAAGCGACCCTCAAAGCAGCTTCAATCTCGGCAGGGGTCATGCGCGGTTCACTCTGCTTCGCAACCGTTAACTCTGCAAGTTAACTTTGCATTATGCCACTACAGTTGTAGGGATCTGTAGGGTCATGCAGGGATCTGTAGGGTCATCTGCGAAGTCATCTAGAAAAATAGGCTGGCTAACCCCCTGTGCCCCCAGATTCAGGTACGCTGAGGGTAGCAATTTTTCCATGTCTACTCCCCAGATTTCGACCTGGATTCTGCTACTGTCTACGCTACTCCCTGCAATGATGAACTGGTTTAACTTCCGCCTCCAGCGCGTTTTCGTCATTTTCCTGGCGGTCTGTATGGCGATCGCCCCTTGGTTCTACGCACCCACAGCCCTAGCGCTCGTGCAGATTCGGCTATTTGACCTGTCCTATCAAGTCTGCCCAGAAGAACTGGGCGAAGGCGCTGTCACCCCCGGCGGCACGAGTATGCCCGCGAGTTGCTACATCATCACGGGCAAAGCCGAAAATCCAACCAACAAGGACATCTACAACGCCGACATTTTCGGTCGTATTTACGATGCCAACGATAATCCGGTGATGCAAAACCGGACTCGACTGGGATCGATCGACGAAGTTCCGCCCGGGGTCAGCGATTTTGAACTCCGCATCAGCGTGTCCGAAAACCAGCCCACGCCGCTAAAGCTGGAGCAGTTCAAGGCAGCAGGATTTGCAGGGACTGTCCGCCGATAGCCCCTTGGGTCACCGTTTAGAAGGCTTAGAAGGCTTAGAAGGCAGCATAGGCGGCGCTTTCCAGAAAGCGTCCTAAAAATTGCAGGAGAAAAATTGCCAAGATCGGCGAAAAATCGAAGCCTCCCAGCGGCGGAATCACGCGACGAAAGATGTTGAGGTAGGGGTCGGTGATTTGGCTGAGGGCGGCGAAGGGCTGGCTATACCAGTTGACGCTGGGAAACCAAGTAAGCAGGATGCGGATAATCAGGATTGTCGTGTAGATCGAAATGAAGGTGGAGAGGGACTGGGCAACCAGCATAGTAGAACCACTCATGGGCGTTTGGATGAATAATGGCGAACTAAACTCACGAACTAAACTCATTTAACACTCAGTTTAACCTACACGACCTGGAAGCCAGCGGGCGCTTGACGACTTCCAGGATTTCTACAGGATGAGGCTAGTTTGAATGAGGCTTTAAGGGGGCTTTTCAGAGATGGGACTTTCAGAGATGGGACTTTCAGAGATGGGCTTTTCACAAGCTTTCCAAGGGGGCTAGTAAGGGCGATCGCCCCGCACCCGTTCCATCCCTTCGACCCGGTTGCCGCCGTTCACCCCGCCCAACTGCTGGCGCACGTCATCGATTGCGTCGTTGAGCTGAGCAATTTTGTCCTCTAGCCCCCGACGAGAGTCCTCGCTGTTTTGCTCAGACAGGGGCAAATGACGGTCTCCCTTTTTGCTCTCTAGCGAGTCTTGCCGCGAGAGGCGGGGGGCAACCAGCACGCCCAGCACGCCGCCCACTACGCCGCCCACAATTGCGCCGACCCAAAACCCGCCAAAGAAGTTATCTTGCTGACTCATACCCTTTCTCTCCGCGATCGCCACGAGCGGTTATTTCAGATACCCTTTAGTCTACCGTTAAGTCGATTCGTAGGCGTGTGATTGCTCAGTGGGTTTCTCAAGTCCCCGTCTCAAGTGCCCCGTCTCAAGTGCCCGTCCTCAAGTGCCAAACGTGCGATCGCCCGCATCGCCCAGCCCCGGCACAATGTAGCCCCGATCGTTCAGCCCTTCGTCAATAGCCGCCGTGAAGATTGACAGCGCCGGGAAGTCTGCCCCCAGCAGTTGCAGGGCTTGGGGAGCCGCCACCACCGCCACAATCCGAATCAGCGCTGGGTCAACTCCCCGCTCCACCAGCAGCTTCAGCAGCGAATGACTAGAGCCACCCGTGGCCAGCATTGGGTCTGTCACCAGCACCCGCGTCCCCGGCGGCATCTGTTCTGGTAGCTTGTTCAGGTAGCAACTGGCTTCCAGGGTTTCCTCATTTCGCACCAGCCCCACATGATAAATCGAGGCCAGCGGCAGCAGCGCCTGCGCCCCATCCAGCAGCGCCAGACCCGCCCGCAAAATCGGCACCACCACAATCGGCACCTCTGGGTCAATAAACGTAGCAGGGCAGGAAGCCAGAGGCGTTTGCACTTCGCTTTCAGTAGTGGGCAGCCAGTCGCGGGTGGCTTCGTAGGTTAGCCAGCGCCCCAACTCGGTCATAGCGCTACGAAACAGAACCGTAGGCGTGGATTCGTCGCGGGCAACCGAGAGCCAGTGCTTGATGAGCGGATGGGAGGGGACGTAAACGCGGAGGGTCAGGGACATGGGGGGTTGGGGGTTAGAGTTGTATCGATTTTGGATCAGGACTTACGCACTTGCGATAGGCTCTTTGGGTTCTGGACGATTTCTCGCGGGCTGCGCCCGCGAGAAATCGTCCAACTGCGTAAGTCCTATGAATTTTGGATTGGCGATTTTAGATTGGCAATCCTGGCGATCTGAGGCTTGGTCTGGCTTCTAGTTTTGACTTTCAGGTATTTACGGAAGAGGGGGTTTACGGAAGAAGGGGCGATCGCAGCGCCTTGGTGTAGGTTTGCTCATCGGTCAGGTGCAATGCTGGCAGCAGGGTACAGGCGGTTTACATTTAGCGGTTTACATTTAAAAGAGCAGCTAAAAGAACAGCAGAAAGAGCGTGACCGATGGTTCAAAAAGCTCCGAAACGAAGTATTCCTGATCGGCTTGCTTGATTTCATCGGTCGGATCGAAAGGGATGCAAGTCTGCAATCTGGATTATCATATCAACGTTTTTTCACAGAAATTGCGCCACACAATTGCTTTGGACGGCTACTTGGGGTGTGAGATCCATTCTCCGAGGCGAAGCAGGGAGTAAAGCGGCGGGTAAAGCGGCGAATAAAGCGGCGAATAAAATTACTGGAAGCCTGTAGACGCTCGACGGGCAATCTAAAATTGCAAATCCAAAATCGAGATCGACATGGGAGGTGACCATGCCCAAAAAGCAAAAGTTTCCCCATTTAGTAGGGTCTAAGTGGACTTCGCTGCAAACCACTTGGGGTTGGCGACATTTTCAGGTGGTCAACCGCAAGAATGAAGGCGAGTGGGTGTTTGCGGAAATGGTGGCATCGTGTGATCCCAGCGTGCGGTTTTGGATTAATGCAAAACAGCTTAAGGAGCGATCGCTCTGGCAGGCAGGCTGGCGATCGCTCCAGGAACAGTCCATTGAGTGAACCCAAAAACCTAGCGGGTCGGCGGACGACGACGCTGTAGAAATTCGGGAATATCCAGCCCCGGTCGCAGGCGCGGATCGGCGGAGGGCGTGGTGGGCATCGTGCCGATGGGTGGAGCAGTGACCGTGCGCTTGAGCGGAGCCACCCGGCTAGACTGCAATGCCGCCACTTCCCCTGGCGCGAAGCCCGTCGCGATAACCGTAATCTGAACTTCTCCCTGGAGGCGATCGTCAATCACCGCGCCAAAGATGATGTTGGCATTGGGATCAACCGCTTCGTAGATGATTTCGGCCGCCGCATTCACCTCATGCAGCGTCAGGTCAGAGCCGCCGCGAATATTGAACACCACGCCGCGTGCGCCATCGATGGAGGACTCTAGCAGGGGCGACGAAATGGCGGCCGTGGCTGCTTCCCGCGCCCGCGACTTGCCTGTGCCGATGCCGATGCCCATCAGGGCAGACCCTGCATCGGCCATCACTGCCCGCACGTCTGCAAAGTCCACATTCACCAGACCGGGAATGGTGATGATGTCGGAAATGCCCTGAACGCCTTGGCGCAGGATGTCGTCTGCTACACGAAAGGCATCTTGTACAGGCGTTTCGGCTGAGATGACGGTTAAAAGTTTGTCGTTGGGGATGACGATGAGCGTGTCTACCCGACTTTGCAGCGCCCCGATGCCCTCTTCTGCCTGGGAGGTGCGGCGCTTGCCCTCAAAGGTAAAGGGGCGAGTCACTACGCCGACCGTCAGAGCGCCGACTTCCTTCGCGACTTCCGCCACGATGGGAGCCGCGCCCGTGCCCGTGCCGCCGCCCATGCCTGCGGTGATAAATACAAGGTCAGCGCCTTCCAGCGCGGTGGCGATTTCATCCCGCGATTCTTCGGCAGCCTTTTCACCCACTGGCGGGTGTCCGCCTGCCCCCAGCCCGCGGGTCAGCTTTTTGCCAACCTGGAGGCGATTCGGCGTGGCGGCATTGGTCAACGCCTGAGCATCCGTGTTGACCGACCAAAACTCGACTCCAGAGACTTGGCTGGCAATCATGCGATTAATCGCGTTGCAGCCGCCTCCCCCTACGCCAATGACCTTAATCCGGGCCAGGCTGCTCGGCACGATGTCGCTATATCCAGAGTCGTCTGAGAGGGACGGTTTCGTGTCGTGGCTCTGGTTTAGATGAAGCCCAGAGTTCGCGCCTGCATTGGCAAAAGGGTTCGCATTATTCATTGGTCAAAAAAGTGGCTTAATTCGTTAACCAGGCAGGAAAGCCCAGGCGTTATATTTACATCAATACTACACGCGCAGTCCGCATCCACATCTCCAAATTCCACCTTTGATGGCAATTCTCTAACGTTCGCTAACGCAAAGAGGCTACGGAGCAGTGGAAATGCCTGATGCAGCCTCAGGCTCGGCGGAGTTGGACATTTAGTTTGAACGGTCAACTTGAACGATCACCTTGGACGGTTCATTGGAACGGTTCATTTGGAACGATTCACTGGAACGGTCGATTAAAACTATCAACTTGGACACGACCCATATTGACCGGGACTGGGGGTGGGTCTATGAGCAGTGGCTCTGGTCATTCGAGAGCGATCGCAGAACACCCAGATTATTCATGATGGAAACCCAAACCAGTCAAACGCTCAAACCCAGTGGAAATTAGAGCCAATCGCTATCGGCGTTCTATTAGCGTGATCCATTAGCGTGATCCAAGAGATTTCTAGACGATTTCTCAGGGAGGAATGTGAGGTCTAATTCTAACTAAATATAGTGCAACTTGATTGGAAAACAAACGAAAGTTCTTGGGTGACAGCGTTGAGCCGATTCGAACCGACAGGGGCGGGGCGCTGGCTCTACCAAGCGGCGGGTGGGGCGATCGCCGGATCGGAAATCGCGTCAGGACTGGTCGGAGCGGTCAATCGTCCTGTCTCAGCGTTTGACCCGTCCCCAGTCTCTTGATCCCAGCCAGCCTCCTCGTCGGGATTGGATGATGACGTGCTGGGGAAGCGCATATCTCGCGTTTGGATAAGGGGCTTGTCGGGATTTTGCAGATCAATATAGACGACCTGGCTGAGATCGAGCTTGGTGGGCAGTTGTCGAAGCTGGTCGAGGGCGCGGAGTTGGGCCGGGAAGCGAGAACTGTAGCCGCCCAGGTGAACCGATCCCAGTTCGGTAGTGAGGATAAGGTTGGACGGGTTGCTCCAGTTGATTTCCTGAATGGCGATCGCCCCTGGAGTCTGCTGCTGGTGCTGGCTCAGATCTCGATAGAAGCTGGCCCATTCCGGCTGCTGTTCAGCGCGAAAGCCGACGACCCGCAACGTAGGCAGCGTTAGCCCCGCCTCTAGCGCAGTGTATTCATCCATCGGCACAAGGAAACCTGTGGCATCCAGCAGTCCAGTGCTGGGCGGGGGGCTGGGCGCGTTCGCGGTGGAATCCTTGGGGATGGCAGTATCGTGTCCGGCAATCGGCGGTGACAGAATGGCGATCGCCACGGGATCGCGCTCCTGTACGGCAAGCGTCAGGCTGGGCGGAAACAGGTGGCGCGTCACCGATGCCTGAGCAATAATGCCCTGGGACTCTAGCTGGCGGGCGATCGCCTCGGAGCTAAGCTGCCATAGCGCTTTGGGATAGTCAATCTCCAGCATCGACTTCACCGTATCGTCCGACAGCAGCCGATTCCCTTCCACCTCTACCTGCTGGGGCGACGCGATAACCCAGGCAGGATGCCTCAGCAGCCACACCGCACCGCCCGCCATGCCCACCACCATCGACAGCCGCCAGATTCCCTGCAACGCCCGCCAGCGCCGCTGTTGCCGCAGCCGCCTGCGCCGATTGGCTAGCTCTGTCCGTGAGACTGAAACAATATCCGCCATGAATCTTAGTCGTGAACCCCTGCCACTTAATTCACTTAAACTTAATTCACTTAAACTTAATTCACTGAACTTGAGGCTTGCCGATGAAGACAGATTCCAGGCAAAGCCCCGCTGCTTGGGCGCATCCCAGTTATGCAAGTTTGCCCTCATCCCCCAACCCCTTCTCCCAAACAGGGAGAAGGGGAGCCGGATTGGAAGTCCCTCTCCCGCTTTGGGAGAGGGATTTAGGGTGAGGGTTACAAAAGTGGATACACCCCGCCGCTTTCCCTGGTATATCCTGTTTTTGCAAAATTGCCACAGGATCTCAAGACGAGATTAAGGCTTTATGGAGACTATTCTGAGCAGCACATTCGTCTCAGCGCATTTGCCTAAGAGGATGGGTCAGCGCCAGCCAGGGTAGGCGAGTGCGCTGGATTATTGCTCCAGCAGGGTTTGCTGATGGCGCTGGAGGAACCGTCCCCATTCCACAGCCAGGGACAAATCGGTAAAGGGAATGGCGACTGTGCCGTTGGGCAATTCCAGGGCGATCGCCAGGGTTCGTCCCGTTTCGGGGGGCGCATCCAGCGGCAGGATTTTGTCATCAACTTGGAGGGCGATCGCCCTCACGTCGCTCAGCTTCACCGTTTGCAGCGCCACGGGTCCCTGGCGCGTCGGCTTGCCCCACACCAGTTCGTCGCCCCGCTGCCCCAGCGCTGCCAGAATGTCATACTTTGCTCGCTCAAACTGAGCCGCCCACTGGCGGTAGGCTTCCAGTTTTTGATACTCATTCCAGCCGGCCCACGCCAGCCAACAAAACACCGCCAGCAGCGGCAGCCACAGCAATCCTCTTGTCATGGGTTGGTTTGAGAAAATGCCGAAAACGTCGCCCCAGAAAACGCCGCCCCAGAAAACATCGCCTCAGAAAACGCCGCCCTAGAAAACGCCGCCCCAGACTGAATCGTGGGGCGATCGCCCTTGGACGCTATCGGGGCAAATCGGGACAGATAAACTCGTCCTCCAGCGCACTCAGCGTCACTTCCTGCGTGTCTCCACTGCGAACCAGGGTTTGCCGCAGTCTCAAGGTCGTGTTCGTCAGTTCCAAGATTTCGGCAGTCAGGGCAACCTGTCCATTCTCGCTCACCCGCAGCACATTCGGCGCGTCTTTATCAATCGTCCAGCCCGACAGAGCATAGGTTTCGACACAGGAGGTCTGCAAAAAGGTGCCGTTTGCCAGAAATACATAGATGCTGCCTGGTGCGGGTTCTGACGGAGCTTGCGTCATCCGCCACACCCGACTAAACAAAACTGTCAGATCCTGCCCCGACGCAGCAGCGGTCGTCAGGCTGGAGTCCGATGAAGCGGCAGGTTGATCCTCCGCAGCGGCCACTTCGGGCACACGGGCTGTATTCGTTGGATCAGCCCCACCTGAGCAACTCGCCAACCCTACCAACAGCGCAGCAGACGCAATTCCCCCCAAAGGAATCCGTCGCACAATCTTTATTTAATCCGTTCATTTTTAATCCGTTCATTCGATTCTCCCCAAAATTTTTTCAGGCTTTCCCTAGACGGTTTTTCATCGAGAAAAGTTCATATAGTCTACCGAACCGTTGCGCTGGGATCGCACTCTAAAATCGTTGCAGTCTTTCGGAGAGTGCTGTAATCTACAGAAAGTACATCTGAAAACCGGACTTTCATCCGTCTTTCATCCGTCATTGAGTGTTGAGTTGAGGCGTGTTGAGTTGAGGCGTGTTGAGTTGAGGCGTGTTGAGTTGAGCATTGAGTTACGTTCACCGAAGCACCGTTTGGGGTGATATTCTGACGAGTCGTGGGGCGATCGCCCAGCGTCCTTACCCTACCACCCGGCTGCACTCCGCTTCACCAGTTCTTGGGGATTTCTGAACAATGGGGATTGTTGTTGAAAACGTATCAAAGTGCTTTGGCAGCTTTTGCGCGGTCGATCAGGTCAGCTTGGAGATCAAGACGGGATCGCTGGTGGCGCTGCTGGGGCCGTCGGGGTCTGGGAAATCCACGCTACTGCGGCTGATTTCAGGATTGGAAATGCCCGATACGGGGCGCATCTTGCTAACGGGCAAAGATGCCACCTATGCCAGCGTACAGGACCGCAACATCGGCTTTGTGTTTCAGCACTACGCCCTGTTCAAGCACATGACGGTGCGGAAAAATATTGCCTTTGGGCTAGAACTCCAAAAAGTCTCCAAAGACAAGGTGAAAAAGCGGGTTGAGGAACTGCTGGATCTGGTGCAGTTAAACGGGCTGGGCGATCGCTACCCATCTCAGCTTTCGGGCGGGCAGCGGCAGCGCGTGGCCCTAGCCCGGGCCCTGGCGGTGGAACCCAAGGTGCTGTTGCTTGATGAGCCTTTTGGGGCGCTGGATGCCAAGGTGCGGAAAGATCTGCGGGCGTGGCTGCGGCGGCTCCACGACGAGGTTCACGTCACCACGGTCTTTGTCACACACGACCAGGAAGAGGCAATGGAAGTCTCTGATGAAATCGTGGTCATGAATCAGGGACGGGTAGAGCAGATGGGCACGCCTGCGGAAATCTACGACCATCCCGCCAGCGCTTTTGTAATGAGCTTTATCGGCCCGGTGAACGTGCTGCCCAGCACCTCCCACATTTTTCAGGGCAACGGCTTCGACTCGCCCCATCCAGAAGTGTTTCTGCGCCCGCAGGACGTGATGGTGGAGGTGCAGCCCAATGGCACGACGGTTCCCGCCCGCGTCAGCCGGATTATTCATCTGGGCTGGGAGATTCAGGCAGAACTGACGCTGGACGACGGGCAAGTGCTGACGGCCCACCTGACGCGCGATCGCTTCGATGAGCTACAGCTTCAGCCCAACCAGCGCGTCTACGTCAAACCCAAGGATGCCAAGGCATTTCCCTTGTATTACTCGATTTAGCCTGGGGTCTAAACCTTTACGCTCACGGGAGATCGGCGGAACGTTCGCCCTGAACCCAGGGGTCCTAAAGCTGAAACTGAAACCCGGCCTCCGTTAGCACAGGCGGCAAGGTCAGCGGTTGGTCGGAGCGGAAGCCAGAAAAACCCTGGGTGAACTGGGCAGCATTCTGCCAGACTGACAGACTCATGTTGGGCGTATCAGCTAAGCTTCCACGATTTGAGAACAACGTGGGGCGCTGACTCAGGTATAGCGGAAACGATGAGGAAACATTACCACGCAGGTCGGCCAGCATCGATGATGTAGCTGGTGAAAGAGCCTCGGTTGCGCGATCGCCCGTCATGCCTATCACCACCGCATCTGCCCAACCCGCCACCACCTGCGAAACGGAGCGGGGCTGGGGATGAGCATTGACCGCCGTGATCGTATATCCTGCCACCGAAAACAGCAGGAAAGCCTTCGCCAAAGCCAAATCCGCCTCAGTCATACCTTCAGACTCCTGTTAAACCCCGTCTAAATTTTGGTCTAAAACTCTGTGAATCTACGGAGTATCCTCAGCAAATCATAAGTGCCAGAAATCCGCAATATTACTGAGACAGGGTTTATTTTTGCTTGATGAAACGAGGCAAAGACGGGCAAAACCAGATCGTTGCAGGGTGTGGATCGAAGGGGCGATCGCCCTACCCTCCAAATTCACCCTCAAATTCATTCTCAAGCTCTGACTGCTGCCCCAAGAAGACAGGTGGTGTATTACAGTTTTAATGCGATCGGCTTTAATGCAATTGGCGGCTCGCTAGGCGGGCTTGCTGAAAGAGTAGAGAGATTTAGGACGCAATGGGACGCATGATAAAGGGATTGGTAAAACGGGGTCGCGGGCAATGGGCAATGCCAGGGCGGGGCACGATGCGAATCGCCCAATTTGCCGCACTATTTTGTCTGTGCGTGGCGCTCATTGTCGGCTGCGGTGGCTCTCAGACGGGCAACGCACCCGCTCCCGACGCAACAGGGACGACGGGTTCTACGTCCGGTGGCCGCATCGCAATGGGCACAACGCAAAAGATCGAAACCCTCGATCCCGCCGATGCCTACACGATTTTCGGCGGCATTTTGCTGTATAACCTGGGCGATCGCCTCTACACCTACGAACCAGGCACCACCGACATCGTGCCCCAGCTTGCTACCGAAATGCCCACCGTCAGCGATGACGGGCTGACCTACGTCATCCCTCTGCGCCAGGGCGTAAAGCTGCACGACGGCACCGACTTCAACGCCGAAGTGATGAAATTCTCCATCGATCGCTTCATGCAAAATGGCGGCGGCCCGTCCTTCCTGTTGTCCGATCAGGTCGAGTCTGTCATCGCCAGCGGCGACTATGAACTCACCATCAAGCTCAAGTCGCCTTTTGCAGCCTTTCCCGCCCTGCTCACCTTCTGGGGTGTCACGCCCGTCCCCCCCAGCAGCTATGAAATTGGAGAAGGCAAATTCAAACCCGATAGCTTCATCGGCAGCGGCCCCTACAAAGTGGCCTCGCTTACACCCGACTCCATCAAGCTGGACGTAAACCCCGATTACTGGGGCGAAAAGCCCGCCAACGACGGCATCGACATCCAGATCTACGCCAGCCCCGCTAACCTCTACAACACCTTCCGCACCAAAGGGCTGGATGTCGCCTACCAAACGCTTGATCCCGAACAAATTACCAGCCTCAAGCGGGAAACCAGCAGCGGCGGCTGGAAGGTGATCGAAGCGGGCACGACCGTCGTTAACTACATGACGCTGAATCAGAAGGTGGAGCCGACCAATGATCTGAACGTGCGGAAGGCGATCGCCGCCATGATCGACCGCAACCTAATCAACGAGCGCGTCTTTCAAGGTCAGGCCGCCCCGCTCTACACCATCATTCCTCCTGCCTTTGAAGATTCTGTCCCCGTATTCAAAGCGGCCTACGGCGACGGCAACTTTGACAAAGCCCGCGAGTTCCTCACCGCCGCTGGCTATTCCGAGGCAAATCCGCTGAACTTTGAGGTCTGGTATCCCTCTGCCTCTACCATTCGCGCCAACGTTGCTAACACCATGAAGCAGTCCATCGAGCGCGGTCTGCCCGGCCTCGTCACCGTCACCGTCAACAGCGCCGAACGCGCTACCTTATCCCAGGGCGTGGACAACGGGCTATACCAAACAGTGCTGCTGAACTGGTATCCCGACTTCTTTGATCCCGACAACTTTGTACATCCGTTCCTAAGTTGCGACCAGGGTTCTCCCGAAACCCTCTGCCAGAGAGGGGCCAGCCAGGGCAATGGCTCTTTCTACTACAGCCCCAAGGCCAACGAACTCATCACCAAGCAACGGGCTGAGCAAGACCCCGCTGCCCGCGCCAAGATGTTCAAAGACCTGCAAACCCTGCTGGTCGAAGATGTGCCCTACATTCCCCTGTGGCAGAACAAGGACTACATCTTCGTGCAAAATACGGTCAAAGGCGCGGCCATTCAGCCCACCCAGCAGTTCTTCTTCTGGCAAATGAGTAAGTAAGCGCTGAGCATAAAAAACACCCCCCACCTTAACAGAGTTTCAACAAAGTCAGGGTGAGGGGTCGTTCTGATCATTCAAGCCAACTCAAGCCAGCTCAAGTCCTACACAAGCGGTGCGCCATTGGTGCGGCGAACCGCAATCACGCTGGGCTTGGGCGGGTCGTTGGGCCGCTTGCCGGGCCAGTTAGAGCCGATGGGCACTTCGCGCTCTTGCATGAACTCCTTGCCGTCGGTCGTCCGCATGGCAAACTTCCGAACCTCAGACTTCATGTTTTCCCGCACGCCGCTGTATTCCCCAGGATGCTGTACGGACAGGAAGAGCGTTGTCTGATCTTTGCTCAGGAACGGTCCTGTGGTTTCACAATCCATCGGGCCATAGCCAAACATGAAGGCTTCACCCGCATTGGGGCCAGAGGTCGGAATGTACCAGATGGAGTTGTTGCCGTACAGGCCACGCAGGTTAGACTGGCTCACTTTAGAACCGTCCGACTTGATCCGGCTCGACACCTCGAGGTTGTGCTTGTCGGTGGACATATCCGTCACCATCCAAATGTTGCCCTTGGCATCGATCTCCAAGTTGTCGGGGTTGGCAAAGCCAAGGCCGCCATCCGCAGGCTCACCACCCAGCGCCAGCATTTCCCAGCGGAAGGTCATGGCAGCGGGGTCGTTGTTGGTTTCCACCAGCTTCATGATCCAGCCGTATTCCCACTGAGATTCGCCCGTGGGAGCCTTGAACACCTCTTTGTGTGGGCTGCCATCGCTGCTGCTGGAGGAACCAGAGGTAAAGGCAATAAACAGAGAACCATCGGGAGCAATGTCCGTATCTTCGGGACGAGCCGTACAGGTTGCCCCGGCTGCGTTGGCGGCGAAGTGCGCGTCGATCAGGATTGCGCCCTGCTTCTCGGCTGCATTGCCCGTGTAGAGGTCACCCAGTGTTCTGAACTGAGATTTGAAGGTGGCGATCGCCGCATCATCCGTCACTCTGACCACACCCCCCTCAGGACGCTTCGGCAGGGTGATCATGCCGCCAACGTGGGCGCTAGGCAGATCTGGATTCACGGGCGTATCCGCTTTCAGCGCGATCCAGCTACCAGTTCCATCGGGGTTGAACTTGGCAGCGTAGAGCATTCCATCTTCCAGCAGACGAGAGTTTGCCTTGCTCTTGGGATCGCGCACCGTGCCAGCGCTGACGAACTTATAGAGGTGTCCACTGCGGCGATCGCAGCCAGAATAGACACACAGCTTCTTGCCCGCCTCAGCCCGAATGCCAAAGCCCTCATGACGATAGCGGCCCAGCCAGGTGTGCTTGGTGCCAAAATCATTCGGATTGGCGGGGTCAATCTCTACCAGCCAACCGTACTTATTGCCCTGATAGCCCAGCACGTTACCCTGGCCAGCAATGTCTTCGATTTCGCCCTCGGCGGTCACCCACTGGAACGGGGTGTTGCTATGGGGGAAGGAAGTGCCGTCAGCGTATACAGGTTCCGGAACTTCGCCCTGGAAGTTTTCTTCGCTAACAAACGCCGTGCCCCACGGGGTCGTGCCGCCAGAGCAGTTCTGGTGAGTGCCAATGATCTTGTCGCCCAGCCCGTCGATAAAGCCCTGGCCGCTGGTCTTTTTGAAGATGACCGTTGCGGGGCCCGTTGCCTTGAGATAGCGACCATCCTCCAGCCCCGAAATCCCGGTAATCCGGCGATCGGCGCGAGAGTAGGTGCGCTCCCACACGCCGTTGGCGTTCTTCCGCACCGAGATCACGGATACGCCCGCGTCATATTGGGCTGCTTTGGAGATGGCGTAAATCTTCTGGCGCAGCGGGTCATTGCTGGGCAGGGACGAGGCATCGATTTTGCCATCGGGAGCCGCCATTGCAGCCGCCTTCACATCAGCAAACGGCAGGTCTACACCAATCACCTGCTTGTAGGTCTGCGCCCAGGGCTTGGCGCTAATGTACTCGTGGTTGACAACCAGAAAGCCTTCGTTCGGCGCAGTTTCAATCAGCGAGAGATAGTCGTTGTTATAGCCAAAGTGATCCTTCTCGCCCACCTTGTCGCCCCAAGAGGCAATGATGTCGTAGGTGTAGCCAGGAGGCAGCACCATATCATCCTTGACAGCGAAGGTGCTGTATTGGGAGATCTGGTTCGTCAGCGAAACGCCGTCCGTTTCGACAGGCATGGGCCCCTTAACCGGGGTAAAGGGGAGCGTTGCCGTCTGCGCTGAGGCGGGCGTACCTTCCAGCGCGGGAGACAGCTTTTGCCCATTTTGCACCAAGGGTTGCAGCGCCAGAGAGCCAGCACTTGCACCCATAAACATCAGAAAGTGTCTGCGTTTGAGACTCATATTTCAGTAGTGTTCTCTCAAAAAGTGCGTTGGATCGTCAGGGTTGTTTGTATGCTCAGCCTCGCCTGCTCCATCGCGCCCCTTCCAAGACAAGTTAGAGCCATCAAACTAGAGCCATCAAGTCAAGTCCAGCTAGTCAGAAATCAATCAGAAATCAGTATGAGCTTGGGACACAAGCGAACCAGGCTAGGGCGCGTTGGATGAGGAGAAACTGAGGAAATAACTGACACAGCTTAAAAATCTACAGAGTTTGGATTAAGAGTCTGTAATCCCTTCGTTAAGGCTTTGGATCAAATACCTTTGAAAAATCTAGAGATTTAGCCCGGCGCTGGCTCGCCCTAGGCGGGTTAGGGTTTGGTTAAGAGCTTTGCCAGGAGGCATAGAGGGCGATCGCCCTTCTTGGTGAAGCTTAGTCTAAGGGCGATCGCCCTCTCCCAGGGTTGATCCCACGCCTCGCAGATTTATTAAGAAATATGTATCCTGTTTGAAATTCTTTACATCTACGCTGCAAGGTTTAACATTCGCTTAACGCAGCGTGAAGTGCTGAGAATAGCAGGTTTCGGAAGTACAGATCGATAACATCTATTTAACGTATTGGAATAAAATATTCAGAAAGTTTACTGAGATGGGCGATCGCCATTTCATTCGATGTAGTTTCTTATACGATGGTAAATAGAGCAGCCTTAGATGCTCTATCGGGAATCCTAATCCCGAACCATCTCAAACCCGCCCAGACCTGCCTGAGTGCTACCGTTGGGAAGTTGGGGTTTTCCACTTCCCCCCTGCGACCTCACACCCAAACCCTGTTGCTGGCAGGCAATGGCAGGTTTTGAGTCGCACTCCTTTGGTTTGAGAGGATACGCAAGCGTGAGTCAGCCTTCTCGTCAACCTTCTCTGGGTCAGATGCGGCGCTACGACCCAGAGGCGATCGCCCAACATTACCGCACTCGCCCTTGGCAGTCCCTTTGGCGGGCTGTTTCCATTGTCTGGATGTTTGCCGGGTTTCTTCTGGGTCTGCAAATAGACCAGTGGCGTGGACAGGCTGGGGAGCATCAACCCCGGCGTGCTGCCCAGCTTCGCCACATTTTGACCCGCCTCGGCCCCACCTTTATCAAAGTTGGACAGGCCCTCTCGACTCGCCCTGACCTGATCCGCAAAGACTTCCTGGATGAACTGGTCAAGCTGCAAGACAAGCTGCCGCCGTTTTCCAACGACATCGCCTTTAGCATTATTGAATCTGAGCTAGAGCGCCCGGTTTCCGAGCTGTATCAAGAGATCTCGTCAGAACCTGTCGCCGCCGCCAGCCTCGGCCAGGTTTACAAGGCCAAACTTTATACAGGCGAAACCGTTGCAGTAAAAGTGCAGCGTCCCCGCCTGATGCCCGTAATCACGCTGGATCTGTACCTGATGCGCTGGGCCGCCAGTTGGATGGAGCCGTTTCTGCCGCTGAATCTGGGGCACGATCTGACGCTGATTGTGGATGAATTTGGCACGAAGCTGTTTGAGGAAATCGACTACCTCAACGAAGGGCGCAACGCCGAAGCCTTTGCCGCCAATTTTCAGGACGATCCTACGGTCAAAGTGCCCTCAATTTACTGGCGTTATAGCAGCCAGCATGTGCTGACGCTGGAGTGGATCGACGGCTGCAAGCTCAACGACGAGGCGGGGCTATGCGCCATGAGCCTTGACCCCGACGCTGTAATCAAAATCGGGGTTACGTCGGGTCTGCGCCAATTGCTGGAGTTTGGCTTTTTCCATGCCGACCCCCACCCCGGCAACCTGTTTGCCATGGCCGATGGGCGGATGGCCTATATCGACTTTGGCATGATGGATCAGTTGGATCAGTCCACTAAGGAAACGCTGGTGGATTCCGTGGTGCATCTCATCAACGAAGACTATACAGAGATGGCGCGGGACTTTGTGAAGCTGGGGTTCCTCACGCCTGATACTGACATCCGCCCGATTATTCCGGCGCTGCAAGCGGTGTTTCAAAACGCCGTCGGCGCAAGCGTGGGCAACTTTAACTTTAGAACCGTCACCGACGAGTTTTCGGCGCTGATGTACGAGTATCCGTTCCGGCTACCTGCCAAGTTTGCGCTGATTATCCGATCGCTGATTACCCAAGAAGGGCTGGCTCTCAGCCTCAATCCCGATTTCAAGATTGTGGAAGTGGCCTATCCCTACGTGGCACAGCGTTTGCTGAAGGGAGAAACGCCTGCCCTGCGCCGCCGCCTGCTCGAAGTTCTGTTCAAAGACGGCAAGCTGAACTGGAAGCGGCTGGAAAACCTGATTGCGATCGCCCGCAGTGACAACAACTTTGACCTGCTGCCCACCGCCCAACTGGGTCTGCAATATCTCATGTCGGATGAAGGCGCGTTTCTTCGCCGCGAAATCATCCTCGCCCTCACAGAAGACGATCGCCTCCACACCGACGACGTGCAGCGCCTCTGGGAACTGGTAAAACACGACTTCCAGCCGGGTCGCTTGGTCAGCGCCGCCTGGGGGGCGATCGCCAGAGAAACGAGCGATCGCGCTGCGGCTCTGCTGCCTTCTGTCGCCACGCTGCTGGTGCCTCGCCCAGAAGAGTAGACCCTGGAACAGGGGTTTTCAATCAGCCTGGTTGAAAGATTAACTTGGTGGAACCATCAAAAGTTTGCGTCTGATTCCAGCGGCTTTGGTTCGCTTGTATTATGCTGGGGATTGCCTGAGAAACTCGATTCTGGCAATTTCGGCAGATCTATGCAAGAGACA
The DNA here is from genome assembly GCF_032705245.1 of Thermoleptolyngbya oregonensis NK1-22. Classification (GTDB taxonomy): domain Bacteria; phylum Cyanobacteriota; class Cyanobacteriia; order Elainellales; family Elainellaceae; genus Thermoleptolyngbya; species Thermoleptolyngbya sichuanensis. Next base: position 1,478,535 of record NZ_CP053540.1, on the reverse strand, counting down.
AGGCAAAAAACCAGCGCAGCTCGTCATGGCGCTAGCTCTGAAATCGCTCGGCGGCTTTCGGTGGCGGAACTGAGCCAGCGAATCCTGGACATGGGCAAAACGGGGGTCTACCGAGCTTCTCTCTTTGAGGCGCTGGGGCCCGTGGCAACGCAGCGGCAAATTCGAGCGGCGATCGCCCATGCCAAGCATTTTGGGCTACATTCGGTTCCCAGCCTGCGCGATGCCGAATTGGGCACGTATTATCAGCTAGATCTGGCGAAATATCAGTCGCTCCAGCACTTGGTAGCAGCCTCTGCGCCGCTGACCGCCGAGGGTGATGTGATCGCTAAATATACGCACGCCACAGAAACCATCGCCACAATGCTGAATCTGGGGCGTGGGCTAGGCATTGTGCTGGCGGGCGCGGGCGGGGTGTGCGTGTTTTTGGGAAAGCCGCAGGTGAGCTTCGGGCTGCTGAGCGGGGCGCTGAGCTTGGGGCTGCTGTGGCTGCTGCAAGGGGCGATCGCCCGCCGACAGTCCTAGTCAGACCCCGCTGCGATAGAGTCCACTAAATCAAAAATCGCGGCGGCGTTAGCCAGAAAATCTGACTATTGCCCACGGGCGTTCCGCTCTGGGGCACCAGCAGCCCCACCACACCCGCCTTCTTGAAAACGACATGGTGCTTCACATCGCCCCACACTAGGCGTTCCGTCCATTCACTCAGACAGGGTTCGTGCCCCACCAGCGCCAGCGTCTTGGCTCCCGTCTGCCGCCACTGGTCAAACCAGGGCAGCCAGTCGAGCAGCGACCCATCAAACGCGAGATGGCGCGACGCTTCAAGCGACTGACTCAGCCCTGCCGCACAGAGAATCTCCGCCGTCTGCCGCGCCCGCACCAGCGGACTGGTCAGCACATGGTCAAACCGAATGTCCAGCTTGTGCAGCCGATCGGCCACCTGCCGGGTTTTGCGCTGACCTTCTTCGGTCAGCGGGCGTTCGTCGTCGTTGGCGTAGCTGCCATGCTCGCCCGCCAGTCCGTGACGAATCAGGTAGAGTTCGAGGGTCATGAAGGGGAAGAACCAAGCGACAGGGGAACAGAAATGACGGGGGTGACGAAGGCGGCAGAGTGTCGAATATTGGCAACTCCATCACCGCATTCAACCCGCTATCGAGAACGATTGAGAGCCGTCACGCGCTCCGCGTTGGAGAAGACATCTTCGCCCTGAAGCTGGGACAGAGCAGGTTTCATCTCCATTTTCAGCACGTTGTCTACGTTGATGAACACGGTTTGCTCTGGCAGGTTGACGATCCACCAGTCTTTTTTCAGCAGATGGCGCACTTCGAGTTGGGTGGTTTGGTGCGTGCCATCGCTTTCAATTGGGGCATACAGGTTGAAGGATTCGCTGGTGCCGTTGACGTAGTGAAACGTGAGCTGGGTGTAGAGGGATTCTTGATATTCCATGACCTTCCAGTAGTGGGGATGCGGGTGTGCGCGGGCGTTCGGTGAATCTGCGTCTGCGAAAGGCGCGAATGCTTCAATATTGCGATGGTTTCTGGGAAATGGGTACGCGATTTTAAGGAATCTTCTCAAGACTTTAGGTGAGCGATCGCCCGCCCGGTTTTCCTGGCAAGACTAAAAATTCGTCCATTTCCCACAGCTACTTCCCACTGCTAATTCCCACTGCTACTTTCTACTACTTCCCACTCTAATTCCCACTGCTACCCTTCAGTCTGAGCCGGGGTCATGGCGCTCATTTGCTCCAGATTGAGGACGTTCGCCAGGTCTGCCTCGCTCATCAATCCCTTCTCCAGCACGATTTGCCGCAGGGACTTGCCGGTTTCTAGCGATTCTTTGGCCACCGCTGCTGCGTTGAGATAGCCGATGTGCGGGTTGAGCGCCGTTACCAGGGCAAGGCTGCCTTCGGCATACTGCCGACAGCGATCGCCATTCACCACGATGCCCTTCAGCCCCTTGTCCGTCAGCGCGGCGATCGCATTTCCCAAGATTTCAATGCTCTGGATCAGGCTGTAGGCAATCATCGGCATCATCACGTTCAGTTCAAGCTGTCCTGCCTGGGCGGCCAGGGCGATCGCCGCGTCGTAGCCCATCACCTGAAAACAGACCTGGGAAATCATCTCCGCCATCACGGGGTTGTATTTCCCCGGCATGATGGAGGAACCGGGCTGCACAGGCGGAAGCTGGATTTCCTTGAACCCCGTCTTGGGGCCAGAATCCATCAGCCGCAGGTCGTGGGAAATCTTCACCAAGTCTTGGGCCAGGTTGCGAATTGCGCCGGAAACTGCCACAAAGGGAGCCATACTCTGCATAGCCGCCATCAGATGCGGGGCAGAGGTGAGCGGCTTGTCGATCAGCGTAGAGAGAATCTCTGCCGCCCGGAAGCGATATCTGGGATGCGTGTTCATGCCTGTGCCCGCCGCGCTGCCGCCCAGCCCCAACACGGTCAGGTCTTTTTCGGCAAACTGGAGCCGCGCTAGATGATCCGCCAAGATCTGCGCCCACGCGCCAAAGGTGTCGCCCATGCGAACCGGGACGGCATCTTGCAGATGCGTCCGACCGGATTTCACCACGTCTTGGTATTCCCCGGCCTTTGCCTGGAGCGCGGCGATCGCCCCCTTCAGGGCAGGATACAGCGTCCGCTCCAGCGCCAGCAGCCCGCCGATGCGAATGGCGGTCGGAATCACATCATTGGTCGATTGCCCATAGTTGACGTGATCATTCGGGCTGACGCGGCTGTAATTGCCCTTTTCATCGCCCAAAATTTCTAGCGCCCGATTGGCCAACACTTCGTTCACGTTCATGTGGTGCGACGTGCCCGCGCCCGCCTGATACACATCCACCACAAACTGATCTCGCAGGCTGCCCGCCAGAATCTCGTCTGCTGCCTGCACAATCGCCCGACTGAGGTCTTCAGAAATGCAGCCCAGTTCTCCATTGGCGATCGCTGTTGCTTTTTTAATCAGCAGGCAAGCATCGACATAGGTTGGCAATGGCTTTAGCCCGCTGATGGGGAAATTTTCGACCGCCCGCAGGGTTTGAATCCCGTAATACACCGCATTGGGAATCTGCTTTTCTCCCATCGAGTCGCGCTCTATCCGAAAATCCGCCATATCACCCGTCGTTTCACGTAATTTCCCGCTATGAAACCCCTATTCAACCTGGGCATACTAGCTTTCAGAAGGGTGCATGGCGAGATTGGGACTTCATCATTATGAATGAAACGCTCCGGGAAACTAAACGCCCATCTCACGGGATGTTGATAAATGGCTAGTTCTGCATTCTCGATTACCTTAGAGAAAGCAGGGTTTTTGCTTTTTCATTCGCTTCTCTGCCAGGTGGCGCGATGACTGAGTGGTGCTATGAGTCAGACAAAAGAGAGTCAGACAAAAGATCAGATTGATTACATTCAAGACCGAGTGCAAGACCCAGAGATTCCAGATCAGGCTCAAGAGCATACACAAGATTTAAACACCTGGCTCGACCAGGGCATGGCACTCTACGGGGTTGGCCGGTATGAGGGTGCAGTAGCTCGATTTGACCGATTATTGCAACAACAGCCCGACCATCCGGAGGCGTGGATGAAGCGGGGCTTTGCGCTGCACGCGCTGGAGTATGACGAAGAGGCGATCGCCAGCTTTGAGCGGGCCCTGAAGCTCAAGCCCAAAAACGCGCTGGCCTGGCACGGCAAAGGCATTGCGCTGGCCCGGCTGGAGCGCTACGAAGAGGCGATCGCCAGTTTTGACAAAGCGGTGAAGTTTGACCCCGCCGATGCCAAGGCCTGGTATAACCGGGGCTACGCCCAAAATCGGCTGTATCGCTATCGAGAGGCGATCGCCAGTTTTGACAAAGTGGTAGAACTGCGCCCCAACAACTACCGCGCCTGGTATAACCGGGGTCTGGCCCTGGGGGCGCTGCGCCGCTACGAGGAAGCACTGACCAGCCTGGAGACGGCGGTGACCATTAAGCCCACCTGCCATTATGCCTGGAGCTATCGCGGTATTATTCTGGTCAAGCTGGAGCGGTTTGAAGAGGCGATCGCCAGTTTCGACCAATCGCTGCAATGCAAAGACGACAATCCCGAAGCCTGGTATGGCAAAGCCTGCGCCCGCAGCCTCCAGGGCGATCTGGAGCGCACCCTGAGAAATCTGCATCGCGCCGTGGTTCTCAGCCCCAATCTCTACCGCGTGATGGCGCAGACGGATACCAGCTTTGACAATGTGCGCCATAGTCCGGAGTTTCAGGCACTCCTGGGCGATTGAGGCGGGACAAGCGGGACAACCGAGGAAACCGAGGAAACCGAGGAAACCGAGATCAGGTCGCTTGGAACTGATCTTGGGAACTGATCATCGAGATTTTATCCACAGGTATTGGACGCGATCTGCGGCGGCTCCTCTCAGTCGATATTATGTCGATATGATAGGGACACGTTGTTGCGTCGCCCCGACGCTGCAATGGTTTCAGGGTTGTCGCTCTGGCCTGGCTTATGCGCGTCCGCATTGGTACGTTTAATGCTGAAAACCTGTTTGCCCGGTTTCAGTTTAAGGAAGACCTGCCCTACGAAGAGCTTCCCGAAAAGTGGACTGCCAGCGTGACGCAGTGCATTCCATTTTCGGAAGGGAAAGATCGGATCACGGCGGAAGCCATTGGGGCGCTGCGGGCAGATATTCTCGGACTGCAAGAAGTCGAGAGTATGGACACGCTGAAGCAGTTTGTGCGCCAGTTTCGTTCGCTGATGCCCGACTATCCCTACAAGCTGGTCATCGACGGCAACGATCGCCGATTGATCGATGTGGGATTGCTCAGCCGCTTTCCCTTTTGCCACATCCGCACGCACCAGTTCGATCGCGCTCCCAGCGGCCACCTGATCTTTTCCCGCGACTGCCTAGAGGTAAACCTCGAACTGCCCGACGGCAAGCCGCTGACGGTGTTTGTTAACCATTTCAAATCTATGCATGAGGGGCGCGAGGAAACCATGCATATCCGCAAGATCCAGACCCAGCGCGTTGTGCAGATTTTGCATGAGCGGTTTGGAGCCGATCCGGGCGCGGCAACCTGGGTAATTTTGGGCGACTTCAACGACTATCTGCCGTCGCTGGGGCTGGAGCCGCTGCTCAGCCAGCCCTGGCTGGAGAACGTGATCGAACGGCTGCGTCCTGATCAGCGCTGGACGCATTTCTTTTCGCGGGGCGAGGAATATCACCAGTTGGACTACATCCTGCTGTCGCGATCGCTCGCCGAAGCCAACCCCAACGCGCTTCCCTACATCGAGCGGCGCGGTTTGCCCAAACGAGCCGAACGCACCGCAGTCCAGCGGTTCAACGGCGTGGGCAGCAGCTATCCCAAAGCGTCTGACCATTGTCCGGTGGTGATTGAGCTAGAAATCTAGAGATTTTGGCCTTTGGATTGGTGATTTTGGATTGATAGACTTTCTGCCCAAAATCTAAAATCCAACATCCAACATCACCCCTGACTCAGCAAACAGGCGGCAATGCGATCGCTCGCACCAGGTAGTCCCATGCGGCGGCGACCGTTTTCGGCAATGATTTGCAGGCGATCGGGGTCTTTCAGCAGCGATCGCACGACTTCGGCTGCCTGGTCGGGCTGTTCGACCAGGATCACCGACGGCCCCAGCAGGCGCGTTTGGGCTTCGGCGAAGGCGTAGGTAAACTGCGGCCCTTCGCCCGGAAAGATCAGCGCGGGCTTGCCCAATCCCACCACCTGTTCTGTAGCCGTGCCTGCCATCGCCATCGCCACGTCGCCCCGGTTGACGCAGCCGTTAAAGGCCGTGGTCAGCAGCAGCGTCGCCTGGTCTTGGCGATAGGCCAGGGGCGGCACAGGGGCAGGATTGGTCAACTGCCAGCCGCGAGCCTGCAACGCTTGGTGCAGCACGGCTAAATCGAGATAGGGGGCGATCGCCGCCAACAAGGTCACGGGGCGATCGAGTCCCGTCACCAGCGATTGCGCCGCATCCAGCAGTGTTTCCCAATTTCGATAGGCTTCGGGCACCCGCGACCCCGGCAGCAGCGTGGCCACCAGCGCCTCGTCGGGAATCGCAAAGTCAATCCCCATCGGTTCCAAATCATCCATCATCGGGTTGCCCAGGTCATACACGGGCAGATTCCAGCGGCTTAGCACTTCGCTGGTGAGGCTATCGCGAGGAAACACCGCCCGACAGCGCCGCCGCCCCATCAGCCAGCGCTCCCAGGGCAAATAGACCGATCCTGACCAGCTTTCTAGCTGCTCAAACCAGGAGGCGCGGGGCAAGAGTCCGGCTTCATCGCGCAAGTAATATTCCGATTTGGCCGTGCCCACAAAGGCGTAGGGCGCACCGCTCCACCAGGCAAACAGCAGGGGCACCAAGTCGCCCACGGCCAAAATCAGGTCGCCCTGCTTGGCCCACTCGCGCACCACGCGAAGCTGGCTGAGGGTGAGTTGCAGCAGCCCGCCGCGCAGGTCTTTGGCAAACTGCCGACCGTCCATATAGACAAAGCCACCGGAGGGAAGCTGTTTGACTGGGCCAATCACCGGGATGCCGCTCTGGGAATAGGCATGACCTTCGCCCACCAGCGGCAGCGCCACGATATCTGCCACACGACCCTCTAGGTCTGCCCGATGCCGCAGGGCCCGGAGAATGCGGAGGGCGATCGCATCTTCTCCATGACCATTGCTCAGACACAGTAGCTTCATGCCAAACCATCACTACGCGGTTGAACCTCAAGGATAAGGGATCGCCGCAAAATTGGGTGAGCCGGGTCAGTGCCGCTATTTTCAAGGTTTTGAGAGGTTAATCCAAGACGCTATAGCGCCGTGCCGCTAAACACTTTCTGCGCGGGCCCGGTCATGTAGAGGTGCTGATCGGCCTCTGACCACTCGATCAGCAGCGGCCCGCCCGGAAGCTCCACCGTCGCACGGCGATCGCTCTTGCCGTTTAGCACCGCCGCCACCAGCGACGCACAGGCCCCCGTGCCGCAGGCCAGCGTAATACCCGCGCCCCGCTCCCACACGCGCATCTTCAGATAGTCCGGGCGCACCACCTGAATGAACTCAGCATTAATCCGCTTGGGGAAAGCAGGATGATGCTCAAACTGGGGCCCAATCGCCGCCAGCGGAATCGTCGCCACCTCCTCTACAAACGTGATGCAGTGGGGATTGCCCATGCTGACGCAGGTGACCTGCCAGGTTTGCCCAGCCACCTCCAGCGGCAGGTTCACGACTTTTTCCTCCGGAGCGGCCAGCGTCGTGGGAATTTCGCCCGCCAGCAGCCGGGGCAGCCCCATATCGACCGTGATCTGTCCGTCTGCCTCTAGGCGCGGCGTGATTAGTCCCGCCAGCGTGTGAATTTTGTAGACTGGGCGCGGCGATCCGGTTTCGGCGGCTTCTAGGTCGGCAATAAAGCGGGCCAAACAGCGGATGCCATTGCCACACATCTCCGGCTCTGACCCGTCAGAGTTGAAAATCCGCATGGTGTAGTCGGTGCCGTCTTGCCCTGGCAGCGCAAAGATCACGCCGTCTGCGCCAATCCCAAAGTGGCGATCGCACCAGTCCACCGCTTGCTCTGGGGTAATGCACGGCTCTGCCTGCTGCCGATTGTCTACCAGGATAAAGTCGTTGCCCAGCCCGTGATATTTCGTAAATGCGATCGCCATAGTTGTGATGTGTCAGAGAGGTCTAAGAGAATGTTTGAAAAGTCCTACTGTTTGTAGCAAAGCGTGCAAGATCCCCCTAAATCCCCCTTAAAAAGGGGGACTTTAAGGCGGTTTCCCCCCTTTTTAAGGGGGACTTTAAGGCAGTTTCCCCTTTAAGGGGGGCTAGGGGGGATCTCTGAGTGCTTAACATTACAGGCGATACCTTTTCAAACACCCTCTAGCGGGGACTCAGTGCCAGTAACCCAATACCAGTAACTCAATACCAGCAATCCAATACCAGTAACTCAGTGCCAGTAACCCAAGGTCTTGGGAAGATGCTTTGAGCCGCTTGCTTGAATCATCATAGGCTCCGATTGGGCATTCTGAATATCGCAGATATCGCAGTCCATTGCGAACCCATTGCGGATTATCGCAGACTGTTGCAAGCTGTTACAGACTGTCGGAGCGGGCGATCGCCCCCATCGCCGCCGGACATCTCCTAAACTAGAGGCCTAAACTGAAAGAACCCGCCGCGTCTGGATTGTTCGCTTCCTGAATCACCCCAAAATCCAAAATCCCAAACCCTGAAACTTTAAACCATGAGCATCGAACTAGAAACTGGTCTGCCCAGCGTCCGTCAGATCCAAACCCTAATCCGCGAAGAGCGCGAAGTAGAGCTCAAACTGATTACCAACGACCTGATCACAGGCAAAATGCGCTGGCAGGATCAGCACTGCATTTGCGTGGTCGATCATTACGACCAGCAAACGGTCATCTGGCGCAGCGCAATCGTCTACATGAAGCCGAAGCTGTAGCGCGGATCAGGAGTCGGTTCCACTGCTCCAGCGGTGGTCTCTATCAACCGCCAGTTAATCGCCAATCAAGCGCCAATCAAGCGCCACGACCCTATTCGGGCGGCCGCCCGTGCCAGGGACTCACCTGCACCACGCCGCCCGGCGTAAACACCACGCGGAAGAGGGCGTTGGGTTCTGCGGAACGATCGGTCTGCTGATATTGCAGGTCAGGCAGCGGCGTTTGGTTGGCGTTTTGCACGGCGGCATTATTCATATAGCGGAAGCCCAGGATGTCGCCGTTCTCTGCTACCGAGACTTGATAAACCAAATCTTCGGTAAAGGTTGGCCGCTGCGACCAGGCAGCATCGAGGCGATCGCGCAGTTGGGTCTTCAGCCGATCCAACTGCTCTGGCTCGGTAATTTCATTGGCATTAACCAGGGCTTCGCCCACTGAGCCACCCGTCTCCGGAGGAGCATTTTCAGGGCTAGCGGCGGGGCTGGGACTTTCAGCCGTAGGGCTTTCCGAAACCGTGGTGTCTGGACTTTGAACCGGGCTGGGACTGGCGACCGGGCTGGGCGAAGCCAGCGGCGTGGGCGAACCCGTCGGCGGGCTAGCTGCGGGAGACGCAGGGCTGACCAAAGGTGCGGGCGTGGCCGCGTCCTCAGCCGCAGCCTCAGGACGACGCTCCGGAATGGGCAAGAAGAACAGCGCCGCAGCGGCCGCCGCCAGACCCACCAGCCCAATCGCAGCGGGCACGACCTGCTTGGTCATGGGTTCATGGGTCACTGCATAGCGGCGCGACACGGGCGCAAGCTGGGGAGCAAACTCTGGCAAGGTCTGACTATCGGCCAAAAACTGGTCAATCGCCTCCACTAGGTCAAAAAGCTGCACCGTCCGCAAATCAATCTGCACCGGAGCCGCGGACCCGCCGCCATTCGCCTCGCCCACAAACGAATCTGGCTTGACCGTCAGCCGATGCAGATCCGGCTCGACTCGCTCCAGAGACACCAATTCCCCTTGTCCGGGTTGGGTGTGGGGATGGGGCACGCCGCTGAGAATCCCCTGGGCATAGTTGCTGGCTGTAATCGCCAGATCTTCCAAAAACGCCCGGCCGCCGCTAATTGGTTTTGGCTGGCCGGCAAAGTGGCACTCGGCATTGGTCACCATCGACACGACGGGACGCGCCGCCGTCGCCGTCGCCCCGTCGCTCAGTCCTTCGACCACCAGCTTGCAGTTGGGCAGGGTATATTGCCGCTGAATCGTCATGCCACTTCTCCATCAAACAAGCTCGTCCAAAGTCGCTGGGGGCCGGCCGTGCCCGTGCAGAAGAGAAGCTGACGCAGCAGCCCCAGCGCCAGGTCATTCAGCTTTTCGTCGGTGTCGTAGAGCAGCACAGCGGCGCGGCGCGGGTTCATGCGAGAGCGAAAGTGGGCCCGAAAGCGCTCCAGGTATTCTGATAAGCGGAAGTGATGCTCTACCGAAAGGTTGCGATCGCTCAATTGCTGGTGCGCCAGCAGAAGCTGCCGAATCACGCCCGTCAGCCGCCGTGCCAGGTTGCAAATTACCAGAACCATCGCCTTGCCCTCTGCCTGGGTCAGCGTTTTGCGCTGGCTGCCATAGCGTCGCAGCGGGTTGGCGCTGCGGAGCCGCCACAGCCCGACGCGATTTTTCACGATGCTTTGCAGATTCAGGTCGCTGGCGGTGATCAGCAGCGCTTCGGAGCCGCCTAGGTCCAGCGCTTCGATCGCCAGCAGCAGCAAGTCAAGCTGCACCCGCGCCCGCCGGGGAACGGTTTCGCCAGGAACCTCAATGTCGGGCAGGGTTCCCAAGATGGGGGGAATGGATTGGTCAGGCGGGGTTTGTACTTGCATTACGGTACTTGCATTACTTCTCGTGCGGTGAACTCATCTGCGGCTGCCCCAAAAGCCAATCTGTCAGCGCTTTGGTTCCCAGCTTCGGACGGACAGATTGGTCGGGGCAAACCGATACAACCAGAACTTTATGACTGGAGGATTCGACTTTAGGTTGCCCGCATTTTAAGCTTCGACTTAAACTTCGACCTTCACGCCGCGCCAAAAGGCAACATGCCCTGTAATTTCTTTAGCGGCATCCTTCGGCGCTGGGTAATACCAGGCGGCATCTTTGTTGACCTGGCCATCGACCACGATGTTGTAGTAGCTGGCAACGCCTTTCCAAGGGCAGGTCGTGTGGGTATCGCTGGGCTGGAAATATTCAGACTGGATGGCATCGGGCGGGAAGTATTGGTTGCCTTCGACCACCACGCAGCGATCGCTCTCGGCTAGCACGGCTCCGTTCCAAGTTGCTTTGGGCATGGGTTTGTCCTAATGAATACCTGTTAATACCGGATAAGGAGTTGTACAGATCGCTTAAGAACGAGCAGCTAAGAATTGGGCAGTTAAATTGGGCTAAATTGGGCAGTTCACTTAAACCGCGCGGGGCTTTGATGACGCGGAGCGTTAGCTTTAATGGAATTCCACCTTCAATGAAAACTTCTCGTGCTGAGCATAGTGCTGAAAACTGGGGAATGCTGAAATCCCAAATTGTAACTCTATGCAATGTGTAACTTTCAGGCTGCCCTCCTCCCCCAACCCCTTCTCCCAAGTCGGGAGAAGGGGAGCAAGAGAGGCTTCAAGTCCCTCTCCCAGAGCGGGAGAGGGATTTAGGGTGAGGGAGATCGGCAAAGCTGCACACTGGGTAACTCTTGTAAAAGAAACTCTCGTAAAAGAGTCCCAACCGCCAATTCTAGCGCGTGAGCTTACCAATCTTAAAGATCGGCACAAGATTCACCTGAAAGCAAGGCAGGGGGTTGGGGGCAGGGAGGCGGACAGTTAGCGATTTTGGCGCGAGTGGCAGGGAGAGGGGTGTCGCGCGGCACGATGCTGCATAAACTAGAGCCAGAAACAAAACGCCAGAGACACCCATTGGGCGTTTTTTGGGCGTTTGTTGAGCCGTCTAGCGCTGAGGGAACCCCTATGACTGCTGCCGTGTCTACTGCTGCCCCACTGAGCAAATCGCCCTTTAGCCAGATGCAAGCGGTTCCTGAACTGTTTGCCCGCTGCGCCCAGCGACCGGAGATTGCTAATCTAACTGCTGTGCATGATCCCCACAGCACGCCGGAGATCAAGCTGACCTACGCCGAGCTATATCAGCAGATATTGCAATTTGCCGCAGGGTTGCAGGCGCTGGGCATCCAGGAGGGCGATCGCGTCGCCTTGTTTTCCGATAATCGCCCCCGCTGGCTGATTGCCGACCAGGGCATCATGACCGCTGGGGCCATCGACGCAGTACGTGGCTCCCAGGCAGACCGAGGCGAGCTGCGGTTTATTCTCGACAACAGCGAAGCCGTGGCGCTGATTACCGAAGATGCGGCGACGCTCAAGAAAGTCTCGCCCAATCTGGATGACCTGCCGCTGCAAACGGTGATCCTGCTAACGGACGAAACGCTAGACGCGCCGAGGCTAAAGATTCTTAACTTTTCGCAAGTGCTGGAGATGGGCAAAAACCGCGCCGTGCAGCCGCCTACCCAGCGCACCCGTGACACACTGGCCACGCTGATGTATACCTCAGGAACTTCTGGCGTGCCCAAGGGCGTGATGCTGAGCCACGGCAACTTGCTGTCGCAGGTCGAAGGCGCGGCGACAGTGGTCGAACCGCAACCGGGCGATCGCGTCCTCAGCATTCTTCCGATCTGGCACTGCTACGAGCGCACGTTTGAGTACTTTATCTTTGCCCACGGCTGCACGCAGATTTACACTAATATCCGCTTTGTCAAGAAAGACCTGAAGGAGTTTCGCCCGCAGTTTATGGTGGGCGTGCCGCGCCTGTGGGAGTCGATTTACGAAGGGATTCAGAAACAGTTCCGCGACCAGCCAGAGAAAAAGCAAAAGCTGGTGAATTTCTTGCTCAAGCAGAGCGATCGCTACGTCAAAGCAAACCGCACCCTGCAAGGACTCAACCTAGACAACCTCAACCCCTCGCCCTTGGACAAGCTGAAGGCCATGGGCGAAGTGGCAATCACCTCTCCGGTCTACCTGCTGGCGGATCGGCTGGTGTTCCAAAAGGTGCGCGACGGCATCGGCGGCCAAATCAAGTTCGTCGTCAGCGGCGGCGGTTCTATTGCCGAGCATCTGGAAGACTTCTTTGAGATGGCAGGCATTCAAATTTTGGGCGGCTACGGACTGACGGAAACCTCGCCCATTACCCATGTCCGCCGCGTCCGGCATAACATGCGCGGAGCCGATGGGCAGGCGCTACCCTACACCGAGACGCGCATCGTCAACCCGGAAACTCGCCAGGATTTGCCCCAGGGACAGCAGGGCTTGATCCTGATTCGCGGCCCCCAGGTGATGCAGGGCTATTACAAAAACCCCGAAGCTACCCGCAAGGCAATCGACCCGGACGGCTGGTTTGACACGGGCGACCTGGGCTGGATGACGCAGTGGGGCGACCTGATTATTACCGGCCGTGCCAAGGACACGATTGTTCTCACAAATGGCGAAAACATTGAGCCGCAGCCCATTGAAAACGCCATCATTCGCAGCGTGTATATCGACCAAGTGATGCTGGTGGGACAGGATCAGCGGATGATTGGGGCGCTGGTGGTGCCTAACCTAGAAACACTGGAGTCTTGGGCGGCGACGCAGGGCGATGCGGTGCGAAATGCTGACGGCACGATCAATCTGGAGTCGAAACCCGTGCAGGACTTGATTCGTCAGGAATTGACCCAGGCAGTGCAAAATCGACCGGGCTTCCGCCCCGATGAGCGGGTTGGGCCGTTCCGCATCCTCAGTGAGCCGTTTACGGTGGACAATGGGCTGCTGACCCAGACGCTAAAAGTGCGCCGCAACGTTGTGATGGAACGCTATAGCAGTATGATCGAATCGATGTTTGCCTGAGGCCGTTCCCGCATGTTGTATGGTTCGGGGGCGGCGTGAGGGCGATCGCCAGAGTGTTGCACCAGATCGTGGCACAAACACTTCAAACCTTTATTCAATGGACGATTTCAACTTCCTCATGGACCCCTCCCAATCCTATTTGCTCCTCAAACGCGCTGTGAACGTCAAGGCTGTGGTCACCCCTCGCTGGAAAGAAGAGAAACAGCAGCAGCTCCAACTCCAAATCGACCAGCTTGATGAACAAAAGCAGCAGCTTGAAACCCAAGAGCAGCGCATGATGGCGGAAATGCGAAAGCAAATTATTCGCCCTGACGATCCGGCGATCGCCCAGCAAATGAACAACTTCCAACTCCAGGTCAACCAGCGCAAAAGCGAAATCCTGGAGCGGCGCAATCAGGTGTTGCTGCAACTCCAGCAGGTGCAGCTTTTGGACATGGATCAAGAAGTCAGCGAAGGGCTGGTGGAAGGCTTCTGTCGCGTCGAAATGGGCGATAACCTGATCCGCAAAATGCAGATCGAGGTGCTGCTGCGGGACGGCATCGTGGAGGAAATTCGGGGAGAGCTTTAGACAGGCGGGGTAGAGGGTTGGAGCATGAAGGCAAGCGACCCGATGCTCCCCAAAATCCAAAACCCAAAATCCAAAACCCAAAATCCAAAAATCGATTCCTACCTCTTCATCTCCAAACCCTAACCCCCTCGCCAAAAATCTGCTTCGTATCGCGTTACAATTCAATCTGCTGAGTTTCCATTGTTTTGGGGTTGGGCTTGGCTGCAAAGATTTGAGGGTCGATAGTCACTGATAGTCACTGATAGTCACTGTTCATAGCAGTCAACCCATAACGGTTCACTGAACGACCCAGCCTGCATTTCACCTTTACTCACGATTTGGGAAGCCGCTCCATGATCCACGAAGTTTTCATGCCTGCGCTCAGTTCTACGATGACCGAGGGAAAAATCGTTTCCTGGGTAAAAGCACCGGGCGACAAAATCGAAAAGGGCGAAACCGTGGTGGTGGTGGAGTCCGATAAGGCAGACATGGACGTGGAGTCGTTCTATGAAGGCTATTTGGCAACGATTATTGTGGACGCAGGCAGCACGGCTCCGGTGGGCGAGGCGATCGCCCTGATTGCCGAAACCGAGGCAGAGATCGAGGCCGCAAAGCAGAAGGCTGCCAGCGCCTCGGCTCCCGCTCCGGCTGCCCCGACTCCTGCGCCCGCTGCCGAACCGGAACCCGTCGCTGCGCCCGTGGAAGAGGCGATCGCCAGCAGCAACGGCAGTTCTGGGCGGCTCGTCGTGTCGCCCCGCGCCCGCAAGCTGGCCAAAGAACTCAAGGTTGACCTAGCCACGCTCAAAGGCAGTGGCCCCCACGGGCGCATCGTCGCCGAAGATGTGGAAGCCGCTGTTGGCAGAGTGTCTGAGCCTGCAACTCCGGCTGTGACTCCGGCTCCGGCTGCGGTCGCTGCTCCGGTGGCTGCGCCTGCTCCGGCTGCGGCAACTCCCAAACCTGCCCCGGCTCCGGCGGCTCCCGTCACACCCGGCCAGGTTGTGCCCCTGACCACGCTGCAAAATGCCGTTGTGCGGAACATGGTCGCCAGCCTAGAGGTGCCCACCTTCCACGTCGGCTATACCATCACCACCGACAACCTGGACAAACTCTACAAGCAGATCAAATCCAAGGGCGTAACGATGACGGCACTGCTGGCCAAGGCAGTTGCCGTGACCCTGAAGAAGCATCCACTACTCTACGCGGCCTACACCGACCAGGGCATTCAGTACAACAGCGGCATCAATGTGGCAGTGGCGGTGGCGATGGACGATGGCGGACTGATTACGCCCGTTCTGCAAGCCGCTGACCAAATGGATATCTACACCCTGTCGCGCACCTGGAAGGACTTGGTCGATCGCGCCCGCTCCAAGCAGCTCCAGCCCGCAGAATACAGCACAGGAACGTTTACGCTCTCCAACCTGGGAATGTTTGGCGTTGATCGCTTTGATGCTATCTTGCCGCCCGGCCAGGGCGCGATTCTGGCGATTGGCGCATCCCGCCCGCAGGTAGTGGCAACTGCAGAAGGACTATTCGGCGTGCGGACACAAATGCAGGTCAACCTGACTGCCGATCACCGGATTATCTACGGTGCCCATGCCGCAGCGTTCCTCCAAGACCTTGCCAAGCTGATTGAAACCGACGCGCAATCGCTGACGCTGTAACAGTTCGGTGGAAGGGTTCCGCGCAACGGTTCAGTCATTCGGGAATATAAAACCCGACGAAAAAAAGGGAGCGTCTGCGCTCCCTCCTAACTTGCTTCTCAACCTCGGAGATCAAACCCGCAACCGAGCGCTCGAACTCAGCCGAGCTATTCCACAGATGTGGCCGCCGCGAAGGCTTGGCGAACTTGAACGCTGTTAAATCCGGCTTCCGAAGATTCAAACGTCGCGTCTAGCTCGTCTTCAATCAGGAGGCGATCGCACGGGATCGTGTCAGACAGAATGGCACTGGCCATCATGCCGCAGTGGATTTCTAGCATTGCGTCGGGCACAGCCTCAAAAATGAGCCGTTGCCCCGGAAACACCACGCGCTCAAAATACCAGCCAGGAACGTTGGTGATGCGAGCAATCTGAATTTTGCTAGTCGCGTTCACGTAGCAGCAGAGAATGCGAGCTGACTTATCGGTGGGGACGGGATCGATAATTTGCGCCATAGCCGTGAGGAGCCTCGTGTAATTGCGTGGGTGCTTTAACCCTAACATCCCACGATCCCAAAGGCTGTAAACTCAACTACCAACAATCTGTACGCAAAAATTCACGGGAGTGTGATCCCCGCATGAAGTCAACGGCTGTCAACGGCTTTCAGCGCTGCCCCTGGCTCTGTTTCGGCATTCTGGCGGGCTAGCGATCCACCATCGGATGTTCATCGAACATCCAGGTATAGAGCGAGGTCGCGTCAACCCACGCAAACCTTCGATAAAACCAGGCCGACAGAACCGCCCTTCAGGAAGACTATCGTGTTTTTGGGGCTTTCAATCTCTCTGGATACGAAACTTCGATGCACGCCAAGAAAGTCGATGGTATCGTAAAGATATATAAACAAGTATCTCAGATTCGATACCTGTCTCTTATCGGTTTCTCCTTTTATCGGTTTGTATAGAGCGGTTTCTATAGGGCTGTTTCTTGCGGTTTCTATAGGGCTGTTTCTTATAGAGCAATCGACAGACCGACAAATCGACGCTTTCGACCCCAGATTTACCGGAATCAATCAGCATGACAGCGCAGTTGATGTCTCCACCGACACCGCTCACCCGCCACGATCGCCTCTCGTCTGAGCGGGTGCTTTATGTGCGCCTTCCGTGCAATCCCATCTTTCCTATCGGTGTCGTCTACCTGTCTGACCACGTCCACAAAGTTTTTCCCGACGTGCAGCAGCGCATTTTTGACCTGGGAGCCGTGCCACCGCTGGATTTTGGCCCCGCGCTCGACCGCTGCATCGACGAGTTTCGCCCAACGCTGCTGGTGTTTTCCTGGCGCGACATTCAAATCTACGCCCCGGTTGGCGGGCGCGGCGGCAACCCGTTGCAAAATGCTTTCGAGTTCTACTATGCTCGCAACCCACTGGTCAAGCTGCGGGGGGCGCTCGGTGGACTCCGCATGGCCACGTCCTATCTCACAGAACTCTGGCGCAACGAAGGTCTGATCAAGCGCGGGCTAAAGCGGGCACGGCGCTATTGCCCAGAGGTTCGACTAGTGGTGGGCGGCGGGGCCGTCAGCGTGTTTTATGAACAGTTGGGCAATATGCTTCCCAGAGGCAGCATTATCTCCGTGGGAGAGGGCGAGGCGCTGCTAGAAAAGCTGCTGCGGGGGCAGGATTTTTCGGATGAGCGGTGCTATGTGGTAGGCGAAACGAAACCGCGCGATCGCCTGATTCACGAACAGCCCGCTCCCCTGGAAAAAGGCGCGTGCGACTACGACTACATCGCCGAGATTTGGCCCGAATTTAGCTACTACCTGCAAGACCAGGATTTTTATGTGGGCGTGCAGACCAAGCGCGGCTGCCCCCACAACTGCTGCTATTGCATCTACACCGTCGTCGAAGGCAAGCAGGTGCGGATTAACCCGGCGGATGAAGTGGTGGCAGAAATGCAGCAGCTCTATCGGCGCGGCGTTCGCAACTTCTGGTTTACCGACGCGCAGTTTATTCCTGCCCGCAAATTCATCGACAACGCGGAGGAACTGCTGCAAAAAATCGTCGATGCGGGTATGACCGATATCCATTGGGCCGCCTACATTCGCGCCGACAACCTGACCCCACGCCTCTGCGAGCTAATGGTGCAGACGGGCATGAACTACTTTGAAATCGGCATCACCAGCGGCTCTCAGGAACTCGTCCGCAAAATGCGGATGGGCTATAACCTGCGGACGGTGCTGCAAAACTGCCGCGATCTGAAGGCAGCCGGGTTTAACAGCTTGGTGTCGGTCAACTATTCTTTTAACGTCATCGACGAAACCTTTGATACGATTCGCCAAACCATCGCCTACCATCGCGCTCTAGAAGACATCTTTGGCGCAGACAAGGTAGAACCCGCCATTTTCTTCATTGGTCTCCAGCCCCACACACACCTAGAGCAATACGCCTTTGACCACGGCATTTTGAAAAAGGGCTATGACCCGCTGGCGATCCATCTGCCCTGGGTGGCGAAAAAGCTGCTGTGGAACCCGGAACCGCTCGGCTCCTTCTTTGGTGAGGTGTGCCTGCAAGCATGGCGGCAAAACCCCAACGACTTTGGGCGCGAGGTGATGCGGATTTTGGAACAGCGGCTCGGCCGCGCCGAGCTAGAAGAAGCCCTGACGGCGGCGATTCTCGCAGGAACCGCTTCGCGAATCGCCCCTGCGGTCAAGCGATAAAGCCCCCATGAGGCCGGCTCTACGGGTCTACAGCAAATGGTGGTACTGCGGATCGTCTTGCAGCGCCTTGAGGACTTGCTTGATTTCCTGGGTGCGGTCTTTTTTCACCACCAGCGTCACTTTGTGATCGCGCACGATCACCGTATCTTCTAGCCCGATGGTGACAATCAGATCTTCGTCGTCGGTGGCATAAAACAGTGCGCCCTGAGTGTCCAGCCCGACGTGACGCGCCAGTTCTACGTTGGGATTGTCGCCCTTTAGCAGCCGCTCAATCGCGTTCCAATCGCCCAGGTCATCCCAGCTAAAGGCGACAGGCAGCACGTAGGCGCGGTCGGTCTTTTCCATCACGGCATAGTCAATGCTCTGCTTGGGCAGCTTGGGATAGGCCGCTGGGCCGTCTTTCATCAGCGGCTGCATCACGTAAGGTGCGTGGGTTTCCAGTTCCGCCAGCATGACCCCCGCCTGAAAGATGAACATGCCGCTGTTCCAGCTAAAGCGGCCGCTGGCGAGGAATGCCTCTGCCGTAGGGCGGTCGGGCTTTTCGGTAAAGCGGCTGACCCGGTAGGCGGCGCAGTCGAGATACGTGCCAGCGGGGTCGCCCTGCTCGATGTAGCCATAGCCCGTGGAGGGGAAGCTCGGCGCAATGCCCAGCGTGGCGATCGCCCCCTGTTCTCGCGCCAGATCTGCCGCAGCCCGCAGCGTTTTGTGAAAGGTGGGCAGGTCGCCAATCCAGTGATCTGCCGGGAAAAAGCCGACGATTGCTTCCTCTCCATAGCGGCGGGCAATTTCTAGCGTCGCCCAGGCCACCGCCGGAGCCGTATCTCGTCCCTCGCTTTCCACCAAGAGGTTCGCGTCTGGCAGGTCGGGCATCTGCTCTCGCACGCCATCGGCCAGGTGCGCTGCTGTGATCACCCACAGCCCGTCCCATCCGCCCGCAAGGTCGAGGAGGCGATCGCCCGTTGCCTGGAGCAAACTTCTGCCGCTGCCGTCGAGACTGAGAAACTGCTTGGGACGCGCCTTGCGGCTGAGGGGCCAAAACCGTTCGCCCTTGCCGCCTGCCAGAATCACTGGAATCATGCTGCTTGCTCCTCCACGTTTATGCCGCTGCGTTTACCCAATCCCGCCCTATCGTACAAAACTTTTCTCCTGCCTAGGGTTCCCAAAACCGCTGACTTTACCGGATTTTCATCTAGAAAGCCAGGAGACTGCTGAGGGCAGCTTTAGGTTAAGGTTGAAGCGGCTTTAGGTTAAGGTCGCTTTGCAAAACCGTCACGCAGCCTACGATGCGATCGCTTGGGGTTTGATAAGGTTATATCCAGCGGAAGAGTAGGTCGTCTTGTCGAGTGACCCAAGGGGATCATATACAAAACGACACATTTGGATAAACTGGTGAAGGACTAGAACTGCTGCTAAGAATTTCACAAGGGGGCATTTCGGAAGCAGCAAAGAGTTTGGATACGAGTTGCAGCCAACGCAGTTACGAGGTGTGAGTCCGAGTGAGACAGTCCAATCCTGAGTCTGAAATTGAGCTTTCTGAACCCGAACAACCTGGTCAAGTCCCCGTAAACTCGCCTTCTCCGCGAGCCTCTGCGGCTGGGGTTTCCCCTAGTTCCTCAAAGCGGGCGATCGCTCCAACTGCCCCGCCAAAGGGACGCAGCGCTTTAAATAGGTTTTTGAACAAGTTTCTGTGGGTTCTGGCCTTTGTCTCTACGGCGACGGTTTCCGCAACGCTGGGGGCAGCGCTGACGATTTTGATGCCAGAAAAGGGCGATCGCGCCTCGCAGAGCGACCTGCGGCAGCGCGTAGGCACGGTACTGGCTAACAGTTTTGGCTATCGAGTAACGCGCCCGGTCAACATTCTGGTCATGGGGGTCGATCACTTTGTAGATGCTCCCGAAGATGCCGAAGATATTGTGCTGGGCGGACGCAGCGATGTCATGCTGCTAGTGCGCGTCGATCCAGTCACCACCACCGCCAGCATCCTGTCCATCCCTCGCGATACACGGGTGGAAATTCCGGGCTATGGTGTTGCCAAAATTAATCACGCGAACCAGGAAGGGGGCGCAGCCCTTGCCGCCCAGACCGTCAGCTACAACCTGGACGGTGTGCCGATCGATCGCTACGTGCGCGTCAGCACGGATTCATTTCGGGCACTGGTCGATCTGCTGGGCGGCATTGAGGTCTACGTTCCCTTCCGAATGGAATACGAAGACGTAACCCAAAAGCTAAAAATTGACTTGGAAGAAGGCCATCAATGGCTAAACGGCGACCAGGCAGAGCAATTTGCCCGCTACCGCAACGATGGGCAGGGGGATATTGGGCGGGTGCAGCGCCAGCAGCAGCTTTTGAGAGCGCTCAAGGATCGATTGGCCAGCCCAACAACCGTAACCAAACTGCCGCAAATTATCGCGCTGATGCAGGAGTATGTCGATACCAACCTGACGTTAGAGGAAATGCTGGCGCTGGGCAACTTTGCGCTGACGATGGAGCGGAGTGACCTGCGGATGGTGATGCTGCCCGGTCGGTTTAGCCGGCCCGACGAGTCGATCGCCAGCTATTGGATCTTGAACCGTCGTGAGCGCGATCGCATCATGCGGGACTATTTCCAGGTGCCAGGGATGGATGTACAGCTAGCCCGCAGCGCCGATCCTAGTTCCCTCCGCATTGCCGTGCAAAATGCCAGCGGCGACGGGCGAGCAACGCGCCGGTTGGTGCGCTATCTGCGCGAGCAGGGGTTCTACAACGTCTACGTCATTCCAGATTGGTCGGTCTGGGAAGGCGAAACCCAGGTAATTGCTCAGCGGGGCGACCTAGAGGGGGCAGCAATCGTGCAGCGATCGCTCGGCGTGGGCGAGGTGGTGTCGGCCTCCATTGGCGATCTGGAATCTGACCTGACGATCCGGATCGGCACCGACTGGGTGGAGCGAGCCGCTAGCGGACAAGAGCATGTTGTGAACTAAGTGCTTGCCCCGTTTTGCCCTGTTTCTAGCCATCCCGCACCAGTCAACTCTCCAGCGAGGGCGGATGCGGTTCCAAAGGAACCATGAGAAGAGGAACCATGAGAAAATAGCGTTGGTAGATCTGTTGACCAACACGTTGGCAAACGCTGCTGACGGACGGTGTAAAACCGTGAAACAACGTGAAACAACGATGCTGCTGCGATGCGTTTGGGTTCGGTGAGATGGTCAAGCATCCTGTGAAATCGGTTGTGGTACGCGGGCTGGGGTTGCTCCTGGCTGTGGGTTTGGCCTGCCTGTGGGTGATGCTGAGCGCAGTTCCGGTGATTGCCGCTGTGGACACAGTGAACTACAACAACGCCGACCTGAAAGGGCAGGACTTTTCGCACACAGACCTGTCCGGCAAGGCGTTCGTCTCCGCAGAGATGCGTGACATCAACCTGGAAGGCTCTGACCTGAGCAACGCTATTCTCACCAAAGCAGTGATGCTGCGGGCTAACCTGCGGGATGCCAACCTGACCGCCGCGCTGGTGGATCGGGTCTTTCTGGTGGGCGCAGACCTGACCAATGCCATTTTGGAAGATGCCACCATGACCCGCACCAGTTTTGAAGACGTGACCGTGACAGGGGCAGACTTTACCAACGCCATCCTCGACCGCTACGAAATTTCCAAGCTGTGCGATCGCGCTGAGGGCATAAACCCGGTGACGGGCGTGGCTACGCGAGACAGTCTGGGCTGTCGCTGAGGCTTGCAAAATCCCCAGTCGAGGCGATAGCATGGTTCAAATGAACTATACCTACCATGCGTGCCCGACTAGAAAACGACCTCCTCTTCCTCCACTGCGACGATGTGCCGCCTTACAAGAAGACGGGGTCGCAGGTGCGAAATACTTACTTTTGGGCGCTAAAGGCGATCGCCGCCCATGCCCCCTATGCCCGCGATTGGGAATTTGACCCGGAGGTGTGGGTCGCTCTGCAACGCCTCTTGCTGTCCTTCGCCGAGTCGGGCTATTTGGGTCTGCGCGAAACCCTGCTGGAGTTTCCACCAAACACCCCGATTCCCGATCCGCTCCGGGCGGTGTCTACGTGGGAGTAGGCGCTCCGGGAGGATTGCTCGACACCAGTCTGGTTGAAAATTTGGGATTTTGGAGTTAGGACTTACGCAGTTGAGCGACTTCTCGCGGGCTGCGCCCGCGAGAAGTCGCTCAAAATCCAGAAAAAGTTTGGATTTTGGAGTGGGTTCAGACCTCTAACTCCTACTTTTTCTCAAACGACTACTTTTTCTTTAGGGTTTGTGACCCTACCAGATTCGGCATTTTAGGCGGCGGGATGGAGGGAAGCACACCGTCTTTCAGCAGCGATTGCGTGGGCGTGGGAACGCTGGAGAGCGTGTGATCAGGCAGCACCGAAACGCGGGGGGTTGCCACAGAGGAAATGACATCACTGCCCAGGATTGAAGTATTGACTGGGGGCGGCGCGGGTGGGGTGCTGCCGGAATAGAGGGTGGTGTTGACGGGCGATCGCAGGCTTGGAAACAGAGCAGGATTCAAAACGGACGTGTCTACCTGAACGTCGCGGTGATCCGAGGGATGCTCCGGCAAACGGCCCAACGCTCCATTAATAGGAGGCGGGACTTGTGAAGGGTCAATGCTCATGGCTTTTTCCTTTTTCAGGATTGGCTGAAACCTAGCATATCGTCCACACGGCACCAGAATTGCACCAGAATTATGTCGATCTGTTGCGGTGCTGCTGTTGCCAGAGAGGCGGCACGGCTGCCCTGCCCAGCGCAGACTCCAGTGGCCTGCGTTATTTTATAGCGATATCAACAATCTTGATGTTAAGATACTTATTGCATTCTTGATGTCAAGTATCTTAGTATCGAGATAAATTGCCAGGGAGCTGCAAATATGAATGGACGCACGATTTTTCTGTTGGCCGCCCTTGCTGGGGGCGCGATTTTGCCTGTTCAAGTCGCAATTAACACGCTGCTGCGTCGATATGTAGGGGAGCCGATGCAGGTGACGTTCATTTCCTACCTGGCGGGGACGCTGGCTTCGCTGGCGATTTGTCTGGTGGCCCGCTACCCCCTCCCTGCGGCG
This sequence comes from Thermoleptolyngbya oregonensis NK1-22, assembly GCF_032705245.1. Taxonomy (GTDB): domain Bacteria; phylum Cyanobacteriota; class Cyanobacteriia; order Elainellales; family Elainellaceae; genus Thermoleptolyngbya; species Thermoleptolyngbya sichuanensis. The sequence goes on along the minus strand of NZ_CP053540.1, from coordinate 1,455,250 downwards.
ACCTCGCTGGCGCAAACGTCTTGGTGGATGTGGGTGGGCGGCTGCTTGGGCACGCTCTATGTCTGGTCTACGATTTTCACCACACCCCGAATTGGGGCAGCGCTGGCGCTTTCGCTGACTATCGCAGGTCAACTGATTGCTGCGCTGTTTCTGGATCACTATGGGGCACTCGGCCTCACTCGCTATGCCGCCAATCCAACTCGTATCGCGGGTGTGGTGCTGGTGATTTTGGGCGTGTCGCTGGTGTCCTACGTCAAACGGTAGTCGATTTTGGATGTTTCTTAAAAATCCTCATCTTCTTCGTCTCCGGCTCGATCGTCCGTCAGCGTTTCGATCAGCAGCGACATCTGCGCCTGCTGCTGTGCCAAAAACGCATCACACTGGTTCAATTGCTCAACGGCGATCGCAAACTGACTGAACACCGCCGCCAGATCCAGATCGCCTGTCTCAATCTGTTCGATGATGTCTTCAACCTGGGCGATCGCCGTTTCATAGTGCCAATCGGGAGTTTTCTTAGGGGGCATACTTTCTAAATTTTCCTTTTTAACTTTTTACGAGATTGGGGGTTCAGGAGCGGTTTTTGGGAAAACGGCTTTCACTTCGGCAACCAGTTCGCCCTGAGCCAGGGTAATGGTCAACCTGTCGCCTGGGTGGAGGGTTTCAGCAGAGCGGGCGATCGCCCCATTTTCCTGGCGCACCACCGCATAGCCCCGGCGGAGAACAAGGGCCGGGTCGAGGGTTTGCAGGGTTTGGCGCAGGTAAAGCGTATGCTGCTGGGCCTGCTGGAGCCGCTGCTGGGTGCTGCGGATGAGCCGCTGGCGCAGGGACGCAACGACCTGGATACGCTGCTGCACCTGGCGATCGAGCCGCAGTCGGGAAAGGCGATCGCGCAGTCGTGCAACATGCCGCTGCTCCTGCTCAACCCGCTCGGCGGCAACGCGGTAGAGCGCCAAACACCGCTGCTGATGCTCTCCCACCAGATCATCCAAAATGGGAACCGCCGCCTCAGCCGCCGCCGTTGGCGTGTGGGCGCACAGGTCGGCCGCCAAGTCAGCCAGCGACTCGTCCCGCTGATGCCCAATGCCCGTGATCACCGGAATAGAACATTCCGCCACAGCCCGCACCACGCGCTCGTCATTGAAACAGTCCAAATCTTCCGCTGCGCCGCCGCCCCGCGACAGGATCAGTACGTCTGCCCGACCGTCCTGCTCAACCCGACGGATCGCCTGAGCAATCGACGAGGGAGCCAGTTCTCCCTGCACCATTGCAGGCGACAACAACACCCGCAGCCCCGCATAGCGATGAGACAGGGTGCGCTGGATATCGCCCCAGGCGGCGGCTTGCGGCGAAGTGACCACGGCCACCACGCGGGGATGGGGCGGAAGCGGGCGCTTGCGGTCTGGGTCAAACAGTCCCTCCGCCTCTAGCCGATTTCGCAGTTGCCGATGACGGAGCGATCGCAGCCCTTCGCCCGCAGGCAGCACTTGCCAGATCGTCAGTTGATAGCTGCCCCGCGCTGGATACACCTTGATTTGCCCCAGCACAATCACCTGTTCTCCCCGAGCGGGCATCACCGCCAGCCGATCAAGCTGACTATTCCACACCACCGCGTTGATGGCCGCCTGCTCATCCGGATCTTGCAGCGTCAAAAATAAGCCGCTGCGGTGAGGATTCACGCTCGATACTTCGCCCGTTACCCACACCTGCTGAAGCTGCTCATCGTCTTCCAGCAAGGACTGGATGTAGTGGGTCAGCCCCCCGACCGACAGGGCTGTATTGGGATAGCGCAAAGAAGAAGACACAATGAGGCTTGGGGGCTAAGGTTCAAAACTGGGCACACTTGGGTCTAAACGCTGACTCAGCAATAAACTTCACGAGCAGCGACGATCGGCGACTTGGCCGACTAGCAGGGACAAGGTTCTTGTACTAGAATAGTACAGACGTATCTGAATCTTCAAGATTAGCGCATTAAACTTCCAAAGCGTTCTCAGAGGGCGATCGCAAATTGAACCACAATAAATCGAAAAATCGAATCACAATCAATCAAGAAATCAAATTGAGACAGAATCAGATTTAGACTCAAAAGTGGCGTTTCCGAATCCAATGAGAGATTTAAACTAAAGATTCATTAGATTCATGGCTGAGATTGATTCATTCATCTCTGGCTTTCATCTCTGGCTTTGGAACAAGGTGACCCCTTTACAGACTACTTGGTCTTCTAGGCTGTTTGCTTTCATTAACAATTCACTCCTCCTGCTCACTCCTCCCGCATCTGTACCCCTCCTGCATCTAGAAGAGGCCCTAATGGCTAAGGCGACTGACAATAGCAAAGTATCAGAACCCAAAGAATCCAAAGAAAGCGCCGAAAAGCGGAAAGCATTGGACATGGTGATGTCCCAAATCGACCGCAACTTTGGCAAAGGCACGATTATGCGACTGGGGGATGCCAGCCGCATGAAGGTGGAAACCATTCCCACGGGTGCGTTGACGCTCGATCTGGCGCTGGGCGGCGGGCTGCCCAAGGGACGGGTGATTGAGATTTACGGGCCAGAGAGTTCTGGGAAAACCACGCTGGCGCTCCATGCGATCGCCGAAGTGCAGAAATCTGGCGGCACGGCTGCCTTTGTAGATGCCGAACACGCGCTTGATCCGACCTATTCGGCAAACCTGGGCGTGGATATCGACAATCTGCTGGTGTCCCAGCCCGACACAGGCGAGGCAGCGCTCGAAATCGTGGATCAACTGGTGCGCTCCACCGCCATCGATTTGGTCGTGGTGGACTCGGTGGCGGCACTGGTGCCCCGCGCGGAAATCGAGGGCGAAATGGGCGATACTCATGTCGGCTTGCAGGCGCGGCTGATGAGTCAGGCGCTTCGCAAAATTACGGGGAACATTGGCAAAACAGGCTGTAGCGTCATTTTCCTGAACCAGCTCCGGCAAAAAATCGGCATCTCCTACGGCAACCCCGAAACCACCACGGGCGGCAACGCGCTGAAGTTCTACGCCTCGGTGCGACTGGATATTCGCCGGATTCAAACGCTGAAAAAAGGAACCGAAGAATACGGCATCCGCGCCAAGGTCAAGGTCGCCAAAAACAAGGTCGCGCCGCCGTTTCGCGTGGCGGAGTTTGACGTGATTTTCGGGCAGGGCATTTCCACCTACGGCTGTTTGATGGATTTGGCGGAAGAGACTGGCGTGGTGACTCGCAAAGGGGCGTGGTACAGCTACAACGGCGAGAACATTAGCCAAGGCCGCGACAACGCCATCAAATACATGGAGGAAAATCCCGACTTTGCCAAAGAGGTGGATCAGCTAGTGCGGCAAAAGCTGGAGATGGGCGCGGTCGTGTCTGCGAACTCGGTTGCGCCGCCGGACGCGGACGATGAAGACTACGACGAGCTAGAAGACGAGGAATAGCAGTCTGGATAGTCTGACCACAGATGTTTTAGTCGTTGGCGGCGGCACGGGCGGCACAGCGGCAGCGATCCAGGCGGCGCGGCGCGGTGCGTCGGTGGTGCTGGTGAGTGAGTTCTCTTGGCTGGGGGGAATGCTCACGAGTGCGGGCGTTAGCGCTCCCGATGGCAACGAACTGCGATCGCTCCAGACTGGACTCTGGGGCGCATTTTTGAGATCGCTCTCGGCGCGTCAGCCCGGTGGACTGGATCACGCCTGGGTCAGCTTCTTTACCTATGATCCAGGCGTTGGGGCGGCAATTTTTGCCGAGTGGGTGCAGGCGCTCCCCAATCTGCGCTGGATCACAGGGCAAACGCCGCTGGCGGTGCTGCGCGAGGGCGATCGCATTACCGGCGTGCGCTTTCAGGAGTTCACCATCCACGCGCAGATCACCCTCGACGGCACGGAACTCGGCGACCTGCTGGCGCTGGGCGACGTGCCCTACCGCTGGGGTTGGGAGTTTCAGCCAGCGTGGAACGAGCCGAGCGCTCCGGTTCAGCCGACCCCGATGACGGAGCAATATCCTGTGCAAGCGCCCACCTGGGTCGTGGTGCTGCAAGATTTTGGCGACGCGGAGGCTCCCGAAATTCCGCCCCCACCAGACTATGACCCGACCTGTTTTGAGGGCGCGTGGGACGGCTATGGGCCGGAGAAATTTCTCAACTATGGGCGACTGCCGGGCGATCGCTTCATGATTAACTGGCCCCATCACGGCAATGACTATGGGCACAACTTGAACCGCTTGGTGCAGTCTGCGGAGACGCGGCGCGAGTTTACTCAGGCAGCCCGCCACCACGCCCAAGGCTTTGCCCGCTTTATCCAGACCGAACTGGGGCGACGCTATGGGCTGGCGAGCAAGACTTTTCCGGCAGCCCCACGCAGCATGGGCAGCAGTGCCTTTGCGCTGCATCCCTACTACCGCGAGAGTCGGCGACTCCGGGGGCGATCGCTCGTCAAGGAGCCAGAGATTCTGCCGCTGCCTGGGGGACAGGTGGCCGCGCTGCCCGTGAATGCGCGGGGCGAACCAGCGGCGATCGCCCTCGGCAACTATCCCAACGATCACCACTATCCCGGCTACGAGTTTCCGCTGCATCCGAAGTCGCTGCGCTGGGGCGGCCGCTGGACAGGGACGCTGTTTTCCCTGCCCTACGATTGCCTGGTGCCAGACACGGTTGAAGGTTTTTTGGTATGCGAGAAGAATATCTCCGTATCGCACATTGCCAATGGCGCAACCCGGCTACAGCCCGTCGTGCTGGGGCTGGGCCAGGCAGCGGGCATGGCGGCCGCGCTGTGCATCGAGCGAGGCTGCTCCCCCCACAACCTGCCCGTGCGCGAGTTGCAAGAGGCGCTGCTGACCGATCCTGCGGCTCCGGCTGCCGTGGTGCCGCTGTTTAACCTGCCGCCAGATCATCCCGACTGGCTGCACTGGCAGCGCCATTACCTGGATCATCCCGACCAGTATCCGGCGGATGGCAATGTGCCAGGGCGATCGCCCGTGGTGGGTGCCGAAGCGCGATCGCCCCAGTCCAGTTTGTCCGACTCGTCCGCCGTGCGGGGGCTGATTCATCCCGTCGCGCCGCAGTCCTATACGCTGACGCTCACGGAAGGGGCGATCGCCTCCCTGCGGACGGCCCAAGCCCCACACGGCACTCCCTCCGCCGCTGTGTCGTTAACATTAGTGACACTAGATGCAGATATAGACGCGCAGCTTCGGCAACTCCAGACGCCACAGTGGGCCAGTCTTTCGGGGAAAGTGAATTGCTCAGGCGGCTGGTTTCTAGCAGAAAACGTAACTCTTTTATCGAGTTTTCCTGATCAGTTTGAGGAGTCTCCGTAACAGAGAGTAGAAACCTTTACACGGATGCTCTCATGCTGACTGCCAACTTATTAATCCTGTTTGTTGCGCTGCCAGCGCTCGTTAGCACTCTGGCTGATGCAAATCTAACCTCGACTTCCTTCTCTCGGTCGGTTTATGGCCAAATGGCGACGAGCACTACGCCCCCTGCTGGCGATCAGTTCCACCGAGGCAGCGGACGTTGCACGACGACTTGCTCCTGATCAGCCCTGCCTTGCTTGCCGCTAGAAACTTGAGAAGCCTCACCTGCTCACGCAATCGTTTAAGCAACCGAATCGCCCGAAAACTGAATCCTGAACACTGAATTGCCCGAAAACTGAATATCTGAACTATAGCGATATCGCATTACTTCCTGCCAACCTCTACCGCACCAGTATCTGACCAGCACCCCAGCCAATTTCCTGATGGCTCGTGGCAAAAATTCCGCCAAAACTCGGCAAATATCCGGCAAATATCCGGCAAATATCCGGCAAATGCCCGGTGAATCGCTCAGGAAACGCCTGGTATAACAGAACGAGGTTTGTTCGCCCAAACGCAGTTCGTCAAATCAGCAGTTTGTCAAATCGGCAGAAATCATTCTCCTGTGCAAAACGTTCCGATTAGCAACCGTCTATAAGCCCTGAAACTGCGGTTTCCAAGTTTACGAAGCGAAAGTTCGCCGATTTGCCCCAAAAGTTTGACCCAGGCTCAGCCGGGATTGGGCGATCGCCAGACCGTTTGACCAGACCGTTTGACCAGACCGTTTGAAGGGAGATCTGCCGCCTGTCTGATTCCACCTGTCTAATTCCACCTGTCTGATTCCACCTGTCTGATTGACGAATCTGCTGTTCGCAGGGAGACCTGTGGAGCGGCGATCGCCACCCGCTTGCAAGATTGCCTGCACGACTTGCAAACCTTGCAGCCTCCAGCCTTAGACCCGCTAAAGCTCTGTTCAGAATTTGGCGATATGGTTTAAGCTAGGGGTATTTTCGGAAGGATTGTACGTTGCCAATCGTACAGTCTGCAATCATTCTGATACTCACTCTGATACCCACTTATTGCAACGGCTCTTCCTAACAAGATGACTACTGATTTGGATCTGATCAAGCGCCTGAGTCCGAGTGCGATGGATCAGATCATGCTCTACCTGGCATTTAGCGCAATGCGGACGGGCGGACATCGCCACGGTGCATTTCTAGACGCAGCGGCCACCGCCGCCAAGTGCGCGATTTATATGACCTACCTAGAGCAGGATCAAAACCTGCGGATGACGGGGCATTTGCACCACATCGAACCCAAGCGGGTGAAGGTTATTGTCGAAGAGGTGCGTCAGGCCCTCACCGAAGGCAAGCTGCTGAAGATGCTGGGTTCTCAGGAGCCGCGCTACCTGATCCAGTTGCCCTACGTGTGGATGGAGCAGTTTCCCTGGCAACCAGGGCGATCGCGCATTGCAGGCAGCAGCCTGACGATGGAAGAAAAGCGCCAGATCGAAGAGAAACTGCCGCCCAACCTGCCCGACGCGCAGTTGATCAACTCGTTCCAGTTCATGGACATCATCGAGTTTCTGCACGAGCGATCGCAGGAAGACCTGCCCGAAGACCGCCGCCTGCCCATGAGCGAAGCGCTGTCTGAGCATATCAAGCGCCGCCTGCTCTACTCCGGTACGGTGACGCGGGTAGATTCGCCGTGGGGAATGCCGTTCTACGCGCTTACCCGCGCCTTCTATTCGCCGGCCGACCGCGAAGAGCGCACCTACATCATGGTGGAGGACACTGCCCGCTACTTCCGCCTGATGCGCGACTGGGCGGAGTATCAGCCCCGCGTCTTGCGAGTGTTGGAAGAGTTGGACATTCCCGAAGACCGCATTGAAGACGCGCTGACCGATCTGGATCAGGTGCTGCGGGAATGGGGCGATCGCTACCACAAAGAGGGCGGTGTCCCCTTCGTCGTGCAAATGGCCGTCGGCCCCAAGGACGAAGAGGAATCGTAAGGTTTCCCAACAGTTTTTCGGCGGTTTTCCGACAGTCTTCGGCAGTTTTTCAGCCGTTTTTCAGACGATAAAGTGGGGTGTTTCCCCCTGCGTTGCTTGGCGGCTCTTGGCATCGAAATAGAGGTCTTCGAGGGAGATGCTGTGTAGGGCATCGCGCAGTTTGTCGTGCAGGCGATGCCAGAGCGTCAGCGTCACCCAGTCTTCGGCCTGGTCGGTGTCGGGGCTATGGCGCGGCAGCGGATCGACCTGTTCGCCGACGGCTTCCAGGATTTGCCCCAGCGAAATTTGGGCGGGCGGCCGCGCCAGTTGATAGCCACCCTGCACACCGCGCACAGATTTCACCAATCCCGCCTGACGCATCTCGATCAGCAGCTTTTCCAAATAGGGTGCCGGAAGCTGTTGCCGAGTGGCGATCGCCCGCACCGAGGCCGGCCCGCCGCCGGGTTGCAGGGCCAGATCCAGCAAGGCTTTGACGCTGTAGTGTCCGCGAGTGGTGAGCTTCATGCAGAAATCGGGGATTCAGAGCAGGGCAGGGGCTACACGCCGTTTGCTGTGGCGATCGCCGCGAAGACTAGGAACAGCGCACCACCAAGCAGAGTCAGCGTTTTTTCCGACAGGCGACCTGCGATCAGCCGGCCCCCAATGACGGCGATCGCCGCGCAGATGGCGTGCCCCAAAATTGCGCCCACCGATACCCCGATGGGATTTTTGGCCGCCGCCAGACCGATAGTGGCAATTTGCGTGCGATCGCCCCATTCTGCCAGAAACGTCAGCCCAAAGGCCTGCAAAACCACCGCCAGACTGGTCGGCCGCTTGACGAGCACCTGTTCCGACTGCGTGATGGTTTCCATCGCCTCTTCGCAGGCCTCGGCGCAGGGTTCGTCGGCCATGCGCCACCCCTTGAGCAAAAGCTGGCTGCCAAACGCTAGGAACAGCGCAATTTCAGCGTAATGCACAACAGTAGGGGAAAACAGCGACACCACTCGCCCCATCATCACCGAAATCAGCGTCATCGCCGCCAGCGCACTCACTACGCCAATGAAGACGAGCGATCGCCGATGTCGCGTTGCCAAGATCACGCCGATGAAAAACGTCTTGTCGCCCAGTTCTGAAACCGTAATCAGCAGCAGCCCTGCCACAAACGCTTCAAACAAACTGGGCTGATATAGCTGATGTAAAAAACCTGCTCCGCTCATGTTCTTGTCTCTCCTCAGGATCAGCAGCAAAACCTGAGTGGACTCGATGAGAGGCAGCACGCTCCACCAAGCCCACTCAACGTGTGGACTTAGTGAAGGTCTCACTGAATGCTTGGCAGGCGCTTTCCGCAAAAGCCAAGGGCATCACCTGAACCAGGGTCATCCCCAGTGTGTTGATTCAGGTTCCCGGAACGCGCCGGGTAGCTACTCCCCTTCAGTCAATTAGCATTATCGCATGGTTTACCAAAAATCCGATGTAGCGCCGCAAATCCTCAAAAAATTGGGGCAGATGCTATAGCATTTTTTTGCAGGGTAAAGGACGCGCTGTCCTGAAAAGACGAAGGTTTCGCAGCCTGCTGCGTACTTCATTAGCTTCAAAAATGCTGTATGTTGCTCAGCATGGAGGGTGCCGTTGAATCGACTGCTTCAGCCTGAGAGAATGTTTGAAAAGTCCTACTGTTTGTAGCAAAGCGTGCAAGATCCCCCTAAATCCCCCTTAAAAAGGGGGACTCTAAGGCAGTTTCCCCCCTTTTTAAGGGGGGCTAGGGGGGATCTCTGAGTGCCTAACATTACAGACGATACCTTTTCAAACACCCCCTGAAACGCTGAGTTCACAAACTTCAGCAAAACCCAGCAGAAACTAGCAGAATTAAATTTTTAATCAGGACTTCAAAACTCTATGAAATTGAGCATGACCTCGACCCAGAGCCAGAACGCAAACCCAAGCTTGAACATGACCTTGAACCAAGCCTTGAAATTAATGCTGGGAAGCGCGATCGCCCTCGTTGGAGCGATTGGGCTGACGCTGGATGCCCCGGCCCAGGCTCAGACAGCAACAGCCCTCGCACCAGAGGCGATTCCCGTAGGCAGCGCTTCGCGAATTGCCCAAATCAGCGAAGAGCGGGTCGGCCGCGTCAACCCAGCGCGTCCCATCCGGATTGAAATCATCAACGGCGGTCGAGCTACCATTGCCGCCGCCCTGACGCAGCCCGCCTCCGCCGAGCGGCAAATCGCCCCCAACAGCCAGACCGCCTTTGGCACTACGACAACCAGCTTTCTGCCGCTGCCGATTAATCTGCTAGTCTATCCGCTGGGCACAAATATTGGGCTGAGCGTAGATGTGCTGGTGGAAGGTAACGTGATTCAGGTGATCGTCAGCGAACAGCTTTCGGACGATTCGGGCACCATTAACCTGTCGGTTGACGAAAACGGCACCGTGCTGCTGATTTAAGTCTGAGCCAATGACCGTGCTGCTGCGACAGTGGGTGTGTTGCGAGTGTTTGTCGCGGCTGAAGGCGACGATTTAGGGGGCGATCGCCGCTCTAGCAGACTGTAAGACCTGGCAAACTGCGGGTCTTTTAGCCAGAAGGGCGATCGCCCCCAAACTCAGGAATTAAGCAGTTAGAGAATTTCTTGCGGGCGCAAGAAATTCTCTAAAATCCAGAAAACTGATCGCAAGTGCGTAAGCCCTGTTAGAGAAAATGGGAGGGAAGAGGCGGACATAAGCCGGGTTCTGTTCTCGCACTGGCAAGCCAGCCGAGGGCAGTTATCTATCTGGGATGCCTGTCGCCAGACACCTCTAGCGGATTGGCAGATGCAGCATACACTGCACCTCGGAGCCGGTAAAAGACCAACCGTTGCTCCTTCGACCTTGCTCCCGACCGGGGTTTACCGAGCCAGCGCCTCTCGACGCTGCTGGTGCGCTCTTACCGCACCTTTGCACCCTTACCCAGGGTTGGGATCTTGATTTTAGATTTTGGATTTAGGACTTAGGATTGTCTCCAAAATCGCCAATCGCCAATCTCAAATCGCCTGGGCGGTATGTTTCTGTGGCACTATCCTCACGCTCACGCGCACTTGGCGTTACCAAGCAGGTCTGGTCTTTCGGGAGCCCGGACTTTCCTCAGATGCCACCAGAGTCGCAACTGCAACTCCTCAACATCCGCAACCGCCGTCGCCTCCTCTTCCCGATCTCCAGTCTAGTTTGCAAAACTCCCACCCTGCTCTCTGCAATGTTTTCCAAAGAAACCCTCTTTGCCCTCTCTCTCTTTCCCTACCTCGGCTTTTTGTGGTTTTTGACAAAGGCAGGCAATACGCCCCGACTGGCGCTGGTGGGGTTTTATATGACGCTGGTGTTTGTGGCGGTGACGATTCCGGCGGGGATTTATGCGGAGCGGGTGGTGGGCGAGTCGCTGGCCAATGTGGACTGGCTACACGGCAGCGCAGAGGCGTTTTTGACCCTGGCGAATGTGCTGGTGGTGTTGGGCTTTCGGCAGGGCATTGTGCAGCGGCGATCGCCCAATCCGGGGCAAGATTCCTCAGCCCACGTCCCGAAATCCTAACCAAATTTTTCCGTTCGGCGGGCTTGGGGTTAGCATTAGCGAAGGGTGTTGCTTTGAAGCGTGAACGGAGCGCGATCGCCAGACTGTTCTTTGCTGCCGCACTGGACTAAACGAAACCAAACGAAACCAAACAATCTATCTTGAGCAGGAAGGCGCGGGTATTGCTGCTCATGCCTAAGCTCTATGTCTAAGGGCTTTATGTCTAAGGGCTTTATGTCTAAAAGCTTTATGTCTAAAGCATCTAAAGCTGTTTGACGAGCTTTTTGACGGTGGGGTTTCAGCCAGCAATACCAGCCGGGTCAGGGAATCGAGGAAATCTCTGGAGGCAGCGGAGTCGTTGTCTTGTTCGCTCCGTTCCGATCCGGGGGACAATGAACCATACGAGCCTCAGTGCGCTACCACCATGACTTGTTGCCTAAACCCCAAGTGTAAAAGCCCCCAAAACCCTGACGATGCAAAGATGTGTCAGAGTTGTGGAGCCACGCTAACGCCACTCCTGCGGGGACGATATCGACCCCAGCACCCCATCGGCCAGGGTGGATTTGGGCGCACCTATCTGGCGCTGGATGAGGATCGCTTGGGGACGCGCTGCGTGGTGAAGCAGTTTTCGCCGCAGGTGCAGGGCACAAAGTCGCTAGAAAAAGCGGTGCGGCTGTTTAACCAGGAGGCAGTGCGGCTGGATGAGCTGGGCGAGCATCCACAAATTCCCACGCTGCTGGCCTATTTTGAGCAGGACAACTACCTCTATCTGGTGCAGCAGTTTGTCGAGGGGCAGAGCCTGCTCCAGGAAATGCGGCAGACCGGGGCGTTTGGAGAGCGCCAGATTCGAGAGGTGCTGGCGGATATTCTGCCGGTGCTGCGGTTTGTGCATCAGCGCCAGGTGATCCATCGCGACATTACGCCGACCAATATCCTGCGGCGACAGGGCGATCGCCGTCTGGTGCTGATCGACTTCGGCGTAGCCAAGCAGCTTGGCGATGCGCCCGTCGCCACGGGAACCCGCATCGGCACAGAGGGCTATGCGCCGATCGAGCAGTTTCGCAGCGGTCGCGCCTATCCCGCCAGCGACCTCTACAGCCTGGGGGCGACCTGCATTCACCTGATGACGCAGGTGCGGCCAGATAATCTCTATGACCCGCTGGAGGGTCGCTGGACCTGGCGAGAATACCTGGCAGAAAAGGGCACGCTGGTCAGCGATCAACTGGCGCACATGCTCAACCAAATGCTGAAGGATCTGGTGTCGGAGCGCTACCAGTCGGCCGATGAGGTGATGCGCGATTTGAATGCCGACTATTTCTTGCCGACGAGCCGACCGGGGCGATCGCCCGCTCCTCAGACTGCTCCCCAGCCCTCTGACGCTCCGTCACCCCGTGCGGCAGCTTCACCCCAGGCGGCCGCCCCCCAGCGAGCCGCGTCTCCGGTCGCCTCGCCCGCCCGCCCGTCCAATCCACCCACCTCTGCGCCGCCCACCTCGCGCCCGCCGCTGGTACGCCCGACAGTGCCGCAAATCTCTGGCTGGCGCTGTATTCATACTCTGGTGGGGCATGGCTCCTGGGTAACGAGCGTGGCAGTGGACGAAGCGGGGTCGGTCGTGGTCAGCGGCAGCCTAGACGACACGGTAAAAGTGTGGAACCTAACCCAGGGCAACCTGCTGTTTAACCTGGCGGGCCATAGCCGCGATGTCAACGCCGTAGCCGTCAGCCCCGACGGGCGCACCTTGCTGAGCGCGGGCGACGACTGTTTGATTAAAGCCTGGTATTTGCCCACGGGTGCGCCCCTGCGAAACTTATCCGGCCACAGCCGCGATGTGAATGCCCTAGCCATTAGCCCCGATGGGCGGCTGCTGATCAGCGGCGGCGAAGACCGGACGATTCGCCTGTGGAGCCTGGCCAATGGCGCGGTGGTCAAGGTGCTGCCGGGGGTGCTGAGCATGATCAAGGCGATCGCCATCGGTCGCGATGGGCGCACCTTTGCCAGCGGCGGGCTAGACAACAAGGTGCGGATCTGGAGCCTGCAAACGGGCGAACAGCTTCGCCTGCTGTCGGGCCACGTCAGCGCGGTGAATGCCCTCGCCTTCCACCCCGACAACCTGACGCTGGCCAGCGGCAGCCGCGACAAGAGCGTCAAGATCTGGAATCTGCAAACCAGCGAACTGCTGCACAACCTCACCGACCACACCCGCGAGGTGAATGCCCTGGCGTTCAGTCCCGACGGCAAGATTCTCTTTAGCGGCAGCAGCGATGCCACGATCAAGCTGTGGGATGTGGCCAGCGGGCGGCTGATCGATACCCTAGTGGGGCATGGCGATAGCGTGAATGCGATCGCCCTCAGCGGCAACGGTCGCTATCTCGCCAGCGGCAGTTCAGACAACACGGTGCGGGTGTGGCAGCATTGAGGGAAGAGGGAAGAGGGAAGAACGAAGAAGGAAGAACGAAAAACGAAACTTCACGAAAAACGAAACTTCTTCGTTCTTCGTTTTTCTTTTTTCGTTTTTTCTTTTTCCGTCATGGGCTAGAAGCGATCGCCAAAGGTGGCAATCAGCCTGCTCTCGCCCGTGTCGGTAAAGCCAAACTCTAGCCGACCAAAGCCCAGCGGCGTGCGGGCTTGCAACCCTGCCCCAAAGCCAAAACCCTCGCCGGGCTTGTCGCGGGCGATGGCGGGTTCGCCGATCACGTCATCGGCCGTGCCCAGGTCATTGGCGTAGTCGATGAACAGGATACCGCGCAGGTCGATATCGCGGTTAAACAGGTTCAACCGGGCAACCGGAAAGCGATATTCCGCAGTGGCTTGGATAAAACTGCTGCTGGTGCTGATGCCGCCGCCCGAAAAGCCCCGCACCGAGTTGTTGCCGCCCAGGTTAAAGCCAATGTAGGGCGGCACATCGCCCAGGGTTGTGCCCGCCTGCACGTTTAACACCAGCGTCCGAGGCCCCCGATCAAAGCCGAACAGATTCAACGGCAGGTAGTGGGTATAGGAGCCAGTGAACCGGGTAAAGGCATCGTCCGTGTCGATCAGAAAACCCTGGCTTGCCCCAAACCGCAGCAGAGAGCCTTCGGTAGAATAGGCTCCGTCGTTGCGGCGATCGACCGCTGCCACAAAGTCCACGCTGACTAGGTCATCAATCCCGTTATTTTCTACGGTGAAGCGATTGCCGTTCTCATCTCTGGGGAAAATATTGTCTGAAAAGAAATCGTCGCGCACCGACACCCGCTGATAGGTCACGCCTAGCGCCGACTCGATTTCATTGCCAATGGAAAAGGTGTATTCCACGCCGCCGCCCAGTCGGTGAATCCAGGGCGTATCGCCTGTGGGCAGGTCTACGTCGCGATCGCCCCCTTTGAACGCGCCCAAGTGCGATCGCTGGCTAAACACATTCGCGCCAAAGTTGCCGAACACCACGCCCAAGTCGGCTCCCAGCGCCGTAGTGCCGCCCACCACCGCTAGGTGAATGTAGCTGTCTGCGCTGAGGGGTTGTCGCAGGCTGGCCACCGCTGACAGCCCCGTGCTTTGGATCGTCGTCCGCACTACGCGCCGCCGCAGGGAGCTTTGCAGAGCCGTGGGATCGGGCAGATCGCTCGCAAGCTGAAAGCGGAGCGCATTGCCCTGCTCAAAGTCGTATAGGGCAGGAATTTGGGCGATCGCCTCCGAATCTAGCGCGGTCAGAGACGACTGCTGCTGAGCGGGCACAAGGACGGGCACTTCAACCCCATCCGGTGCATTTCGGGGGGAAAACGTCGGCTCGACCTCCAGCGTCTCTTCGACCCACAAATCCTCAGCGCGGGTCGAAGCGTCTAGCGTGGGCGCGACGACGGTTTCTGGCTCCGGCGCAGACGGCTGAACACCAGACAGACCCCGCCCCTGGCTGCGCGTCGCCTCTGCTTCAAGCTGCTCTAGCGATTCGGGCAGTCGCCTTGCCTGGGCCAGCAGTGCAAGTCCTGCAACATCGGCTCCGTCCTGCTGGGGATGAAGCGTATCCTGATGAGTTTTCAAGAGTTCTGGAGTTGCCTGGACAGACAGCGCAGACATCAACACCACGCTGATCGTTCCTGCGATCTTCGTCAGCACGCTCAGCGACATCACAGGCAAATGGTAGAGCCGTTGCATGGATTTTATCTCCTCACATAAAATTATGAACCCTGCGCCGCCTTTTGTCCTTGGTAAGCCGTCAGTAACAGTAAATTGTCAGTAAACCGTTAGCAAACCGTCAGCAAACTATCAGTGAACTGTCCTCAGTCACCAAGCAGGATAGCGGGTAGACGGACTCGCTGAAATCAGCGCAATCAACGGTGCTGACCTCATCAAGAAATACATCATCTGGTAATAAAACAGCCGCACCCCAGGCGAATCGGCAAACCCTCGCTGAATCGCCTGGAAGCTGTCCCAGCTTACGCCCGTCTGGACGAATCGCTGCTCGGTGGAAGGGGATAGAGCTTGGGTCATGGCAACAGTCCCAAAGATTCGGTCTAACTTGCCCAGAGTGCTTGCCCAGAGTGCTTGCCCAGAGTGCTTGCCCAGAGTGCTTGCCCAGAGCGCTTGCCCAGAGTGCTTGCCCAGAGTGCTTGCCCAGCGCGTTGACCTGCGGCTAGCGACCAAACTGCTTCAGGTATTCCTCTAGCGCCTGGGTGGTGATGTCGGTCATGGAGAGGCCCTGGTCAGTGGCGATCGCCTTCAGCTTTTCATACACCTCATCGCGGATGCCGATGCGGTAGCGGGCCTTGCCGGGGCGGGCGGGTTTGGCGACCTGGCCAGGCTTGTACGTCGCTGCAAACTGACGCAAGGCCTCCAGACCAACGCGATGGGCAAAATCCCCAAAGCTCTCGTTGGCGTTGCGCTTTTGTTTGAAAAAGACGAACAGCGGCTCCAGCGTTTTTTCCAGGTCTTGAATCGGCATCTTGTCCATATAGACCAGGCCAAGGCGAGTCTGGTGCGGATCGGCTCCCAGCCAAAGCTGATAGGCATCGGGCGCTTGTCCAACAAAGCCAATTTCCGCCAGGTAGGGGCGAGCGCAGCCATTGGGGCAGCCCGTCATCCGCACGACGAAATGCTCATCGGGCAGGCCCACGCGATCCAGCAGGGTGCGAATCCGCTCCAGCACGGTGGGCAGGGCGCGTTCAGATTCGGCGATCGCCAGCCCGCAGGTGGGCAACGCCGGACAGGCCATGGAATAACGCACCAGCGTATCGATGTCGGTTTCTGCCTGAATGCCGCAGCGGGTCAGGATGGCTTGAATTTTGGGGCGATCGCCCGGTGCGATGTCGTGCAGCAGAATGTTCTGATGCGGGGTCAGGCGCATGGGCAGCGCGAAGGTTTGCTCAATCTCGCGCAGAGCAGTTTTAAGCTGAAACGCGCCCTCATCCTTGACGCGGCCATTTTCCACCGAAATGCCCAAAAACAGTTTTCCGTCGCCCTGCTCATGCCAGCCCAGAAAATCCTTATATTCAAACGGCGGCAGAGGCTTCAGCGGTTGCAGCGGCTTGCCCAGATAGCTCTCCACCATGCTGCGAAACTTATCCACGCCCCAATCGTGAATCAGATACTTCATGCGGGCGTGGCGGCGCTCAGCGCGATCGCCGTAGTCCCGCTGCGTCGCCACGATCGCCTTCACCGCATCGTAAATATCAGCTTTATCGACATAGCCAATCGGGTCAGCCACCCGCGCAAAAGTTTCCTCCTTGTTGTGCGTCCGCCCTAGCCCGCCGCCCGCGTAAATGTTGAAGCCCTCCAAGTTACCCTGGTCGTCAGTCATCACCACCAGCCCCAGGTCTTGGGAAAACAGATCGACTGAGTTGTCGCCAGGAACGGTCACGCAGGCTTTGAACTTGCGGGGCATGTACTGCGTACCGTAGATCGGCTCTTCGTGGTCGTGAAAGATGGTGCGGTTGCCGTTGCGCTGGCGGGCCGCCACCACGTCGGGATGCTCCTCAGCGGAAATTACCTTTTCGCCATCCAGCCAAATTTCGTAATAGGCTCCCGTCTGCGGCGTGAGCAAATCAGCAATGTTGTTTGCATACTCCCACGCCAGCGCGTATTCGGGGCGATCCTTGAACGGGGCGGGTGGGGCCATAACGTTGCGATTCAGGTCGCCGCAAGCCCCAAGCGTAGACCCCAGATTGCGGACAATGGTGGCCATCACCGTTTTCAGGTTCTTTTTAAGAATGCCGTGAATCTGGAAGCCTTGCCGCGTTGTCGCCCGCAGCGTGTGGTTGCCATACTGCTCCGAGAGCGTGTCCAGCGCCAGATAAAGCTGGGCAGGAATAATGCCGCCAGGGCTGCGCGTCCGCAGCATAAACTGATAGTCTTTCTCCTGACCTTTGACCCGGTTGTCGCGGTTGTCTTGCTGATAGGAGCCGTGAAACTTGAGGATCTGCACCGCATCTTCGGTGAAGTGGGTGGTGTCTTGCCGCAGCTCGGTGGCGACGGGTTCCCTCAGCCCGTGGCTGCGCTCTTTGATGCCTTCGACCTTGGAAACTTTGGGAGCGGCGGGTGTGGAAGTAGGAGACATAGACTGGCTGGAGAATGGCGGGTAAACAGGATCGGCGCGATCGCCAAGGAATTTCGACGCACAGTTTAGAGCTTAACGCTAGGTGGGATGCCCTTGGCGAATATTCCCGGTATCCCGATAGGAATTAAGCCCTATTAATATCTTAAGTCTTATCATCTCATCTCCCACATTTCCAGGCAGAAAAGCAGGGAAAGTCTTCAGATCTTTTGTTCAGACTACAGTTCAGATCACAGTTTTGCAGCGTTTTGTAGCCAAGCTTACAACTTACAAGCTGCTTTTCTGATCGGTCAAAAGCCTTACCACGACTAGACCCTAGCGTGAAGATTTGGCAGCGTACAACGTTGACGAAACAATTTGAAATGAGATATCTTCTCAATTAAACGATAAGCCAGCCTAATTTAATGCTTCCAAGATCATTAGTGATTTAGAAAGCACTGGAGCCTAGACAAACGAAAGTCCAGCAAGTCTGCGGTAGCTTTTGAATCTTGTATCAGCCAAGTGGCCGAGTCTGGATTGAGAGCTGACCCAAAAGGGATTTCTACCCTCGTGGCTTCCGAGACGATAACGGTTTGTCGTGGGCAGTGTCTTAAAGCCTTCTAGGTCGTTGATTGCCTTGAGTCGATCCCCCTAGATCCCCCTTATCAAGGGGGACTTCCGGAGTGGTTTGGCTCGGTTCCCCCCTTAACAAGGGGGGCTGGGGGGATCAAAAGGTTCTAAGGCACGTCCTGGGTGGAGGAGAGGCTGGCTTGGTTGGTGTGTCCTGATTCTCGTCGGTGTTCATCGCTAGTACGTATCGATTGCTGAGATGTGCTGGCCCGCGATCGCTGAGGGAATCTTTTACTTCTAAGAGAACACCTCTGGTTCGCGTGTCGGCAAAACGTTAACCATGAGGTGAAAAGCATGTTTCTGACTCAGAAGCATCGTGTTGCTCTGATTTCGGTGGACGGAGATCCGGCGGCTGAGATTGGACAGGAAGAGGCAGGCGGGCAAAATGTCTACGTGCGCCAGGTTGGTGAAACACTGGCCGCGCAGGGCTGGCAGGTAGATATGTTTACGCGCCGCAGCGACCCAGAGCAGCCGATGATTGTGGAACACCAGCCCCATTGCCGGACGATTCGGCTGGCGGCTGGCCCGGCAGAGTTTATGAGCCGCGATGTGCTGTTCGACTATTTGCCGGAGTTTGTTGAGCAGTTTCTCGCCTTTCAAACGCAGGAAGGGGTTGAGTATTCGCTCGTTCACACCCATTACTGGCTCTCGTCGTGGGTGGGGATGCGGCTAAAGAACCAGATGCCGTCGCTGGTGCAGGTGCATACTTACCACTCGCTGGGTGCGGTGAAGTATCGCACGCTGGGCGATTTGCCGCCGATTGGCGCGAAACGCCTGATGGTCGAAAAAGACTGCCTGGAAACGGTGGATTCGGTGGTGGCGACCAGTCCCCAAGAGCGAGAACACATGCGATCGCTCGTTTCCACCCAGGGGCGCATCGACATGATTCCCTGTGGTACTGACATTAGCCGCTTTGGCCAAGTCACCCGCGCCGAAGCCCGCCAGCAGCTTGGCTTTGCGCCCGAAGATAAGATCGTACTATATGTGGGGCGATTTGACCCGCGCAAGGGCATTGAAACGCTGGTTCGGGCTGTAGGAGAGTCTGATTTGCGGCATCTTCCCAATCTGAAGCTGGTGATTGGCGGCGGCAGTCGCCCCGGCAAAAGTGATGGGCTGGAGCGCGATCGCATCGAAGGCATTGTGCAAGCGCTGGGGCTGACCGCCATAACCCAATTCCCCGGCCGCCTGGGTGACACCAACTTGCATCTCTATTACGCGGCGGCGGATGTGTGCGTGGTGCCCAGCCACTATGAACCCTTTGGCCTGGTGCCCATTGAGGCAATGGCCAGCCATACGCCCGTCGTGGCCAGCAATGTGGGTGGGCTGCAATATACCGTTGTCCCCGAAGTCACAGGTCTGCTGGTGCCGCCCAAAGATGCTGAGGCCTTTGCCAGGGCGATCGCCCGCATCCTCAAAAACCCCGCCTGGCGAGACAAGCTGGGCCATGCGGGTCGCCAGCGCGTCGAACTCGGCTTTAGCTGGGACAGCGTTGCATCGCGCCTGGGGCAACTCTATCTCCAACTCATCGCCAGTGTGGCGGCTGAGGTCGTCCCGATAGAGATGGAGGAAGACGCTCAGGAAGTGGCGGCATAGCGCTGGCATCCCGCCGGATTTGCGCTTTGATTTGCACCTCGACAAGACGCTTTCTCGACCGCCCATTGCAGCACCGGGAGAGCGTCTTGTTAGGGAATGTGTTTTTGGAAAACGTGCTTGGAAAACGTGCTTGAGAAGCCCTAGTTTGGGAAACTTGCTTGAGAAACTCTAGTTGGGGAAACTCTGGCGTTGACGAAGGGCGATCGCCCTCCATGCCCCCGCCGACAGCCCCGTCCCGCCCCAATCCAAAATCCAACAGGACTGACACACTTGCGATCATCTCTTTGGGTTTTTGGACAATTTCTCGCGGGCTGCGCCCGAGAGAAATCGTCTAACTGCGTAAGTCCTATCTAAAATTCTCTTGCGTCAGTGAAACGCATCCAGTACAATCGTCCATCAAGCTGCCCGTTGGTTCCCTTCGACGCAGCCCACTTTCCCCCCGAAATTTTGGTCGTTTAGTCATCTACGGCATTGGCAGGTGTTAGCAGCACCCACCAACGCCTGACCCCTCGACAGATCGGGCCTGTCTCAGGGCTGCGTCCATTGTAGGCCGCCCTGTCCCAGCGCTTCACGTCCGTGGGCGGCCAACATTTCGGGGTTTCCTACCCACTCGTTTCCTGGAGGAAACCCCAAATGCTGACAGTTCAATACACTTGGTCGTCCCCACTTTCGGAAGCGACCCAGTTTTCGCTGCCCCCGCTCACCTGCGAACTGCCCCACCGTCGCCGCCTGCGCCACTGCATCATCGGCCTCCCCGAAGATGCTCAGATGGCGATTGACCGTCTGCACCTGCTCCGCTATGCCGAACGCTTCGAGTGGACGCACGCCCTCGACTTTCCGCCCCACGGCATCGTCCTCGACGGTCGCCCCGGCGAAGTGCTGCGCTATCTGCACCGTGAAGTACGGAGCAATTCTGGTGCAAACGAGTAAGAACAGATAAGGAGGATTTTCGATTTTAGATTTTGGGTTTTGGATTTTGGCGGCTTAGTTTGTCAATCCAAAATCCAAAATCCCCAATCCAAAATCTAAAGAATCTAACGTGCAGAAGACCCAACCTTGGGTCTTGCCATCCCAACGCCTGCGCTCTCCAGAATGTGGCATTCTGATAGATACTCCAAAAATGCCCCAAAATATTAGATCGACGCAAAATCTAAATTCCCCTGAGTTCAGAGGCAGGACAGAGCAATGGACAATAAGCTGATGTTGATGATTCCCGGCCCGACACCTGTGCCGGAGTCGGTGCTGTTGGCGCTGGCAAAGCACCCGATTGGCCACCGCAGCGGCGAGTTTGGCACGATCATGGCGGAGGTGACCGCAGGGCTAAAGTGGCTGCACCAGACGGAGAACGACGTGCTGATCCTGACGGCCAGCGGCACGGGCGCAATGGAAGCGGGGATCATTAATTTTTTGAGTCCGGGCGATCGCGTGTTGGTGGGCACAAACGGCAAATTTGGCGATCGCTGGGCCCAGCTTGCGGAGGGCTTTGGGCTAAACGTGGAGCGCGTCACCGCCGAATGGGGCAAAGCACTAGACCCCGAAGACTTTCGCACCCGCCTAGAAGCCGACACTGCCAAGGACATCAAGGCTGTCATCGTCACCCACAGCGAAACCTCGACGGGCGTGCTGAACGACCTGGAAACCATCAATCGGCACGTCAAGGCCCACGGGGCGCTGATTATCGTGGATGCCGTCACCAGCCTGGGCGCAACCAACGTGCCCATTGACGAATGGGGGCTGGATGTGGTTGCGTCGGGTTCCCAAAAGGGCTTTATGCTGCCGCCGGGATTGGGCTTTGTTGCGGTCGGCCCCAAAGCCTGGGAAGCCTACGCCACTGCTAAGATTCCCCGCTTTTATCTCGATCTGGGCAAATATCGCAAAGACGCGGCAAAAAACACCACGCCCTTCACGCCACCTGTGAATATGTTCTTTGCGCTGCAAGCGGCACTGAAAATGATGCAGGCAGAGGGGTTGGAAAATATCTTTGCGCGACACCATCGCCAGATGAACGCCACTCGCGCTGCCATGAAGGCCCTGGGGCTGCCGCTGTTTGCCGCCGATGGCACGTCCAGCCCTGCGATTACTGCCGTGGCTCCGGTGGGCGTAGAGTCCGAGAAAATTCGCTCGGTAATGAAGAAGAAATTCGACATTGCGCTGGCTGGCGGACAGGACGACCTGAAGGGCAAGATTTTCCGCGTGGGGCACTTGGGCTTTGTGTGCGATCGCGACATTTTGACGGCCGTAGGTGCGCTAGAAGCCACGCTGATTGAGTTGGGGTACGACGGCGTAACCCCCGGCGCAGGCGTGGCCGCAGCCGCTAAGATCCTAAATGAAACGGCTTAGGAGCTTTCCTCATGACGCAAACCACGCTAGACGCTCAATCGCTTTTTCGGGCGGCCTACGAGAATCGCTATACCTGGGATGAGCATTTTCCAGGCTTCACGGCTGACGTGACCCTGACTCAGGGCGGCGAAACCTATACAGGCAAGGTGCGGGTAAACGCTGACCTGAGCTATGAGGTCGTCGAACTGTCGGATGAGGCAGTGCGCGAGTCGCTCCAGGGAATGCTCTGGGAAATCGTGACCCACCGCAAGCGCAGCAGCTTTGAGCAGACCCACGGCAAAAACCGCTTCTCGCTGGGCAACACCGATGAGACGGGTGCGGTTGAAATCCTCGTCAGCGGCGACGCGATGGGGTCAAACTACAAGCTGCGAAACAACGAGATCTGCCAGGTGAGCCGCGTCATGGGGGGCAACGCCTTTGTGATTAACCACCACAGCAGCCTCGACACGGGCGCGGGCTACATCTCAACGGGCTACGACGTGACCTTCCGCAACGCCGAAACGGGTGAAGTTGTGCGCGAGAACCGCGTAGACAGCACCTACGAAAACTTCGGCGGCTATTATCTGCTGACGCGCCAGGTGATTCACTCGACCCAGTGCGATACGCAGACCACGACGGAGTTTACCCTGTCAAACATCGAACTGCTGTAGGGTTCTAGCCGCAGCCCAATTTTTACGCACCCCGTGCCTCGAAGTTGGGCTGCTTAAGTTGTTGCTTGATTTTGGATGTGCGAGTTTGGATTTGCGGCGATGGGTAAAAAACTACGCCTAATGCGGGTTGTGGGAATTTGCGGAGTAGGGGCGATCGCCCTTTTGTCCTGTTCACCTGCGCTAGCCAGCCTGAGCAAAATCAGCTTTGACCTGTCTCAGGTTTCGCCGGAGGGATTGGTGGGGCCAGCGGATGGAGGGCGATCGCTCCGCTACGAGTTTTGCATTCCCCGCAGCGCCGAGCATCAGGCAGAAGTCCAAGCCCTCAACCCAGCGATTGAGTTCTATCCCCACAGTCCGGGGCGCATCCGGTGCAGCGCGGCACAGATCCTCTGCATGGGTGAAACCCACAGCCCAAACTGGCGCGAGACGCTCCTGAACTTGGCGCAGTTGGATTATGTGGAGCGCATCGATGAGTTTTATGGGGAGTAGGGTTTTGGATAATTGAGTAGGATTTTGGCTTGCCGAGCCGTTACTCTACAAGTACATCAGTCCTGCCTAAAGAGCGCATCCCAGTTCTGCAAGTTTGCCCTCATCCCCCAGCCCCTTCTCCCGCTTTGGGAGAAGGGGAGCCGGATTGGAAGTCCCTCTCCCGCTTTGGGAGAAGGGGAGCCGGATTGGAAGTCCCTCTCCCGCTTTGGGAGAAGGGGAGCCGGATTGGAAGTCCCTCTCCCGCTTTGGGAGAGGGATTTAGGGTGAGGGCTGCAAAAGTGGGATACGCCCTGCCTAAAACCCTTCCTGCTCCAGTTCTTCAATCACCTGAAGCCCGCGCGGATCGCCCAGCTTCAGCATCGACAGTTTGGCATCTTCGCGAACGCCCATTTCTTCGTCTTCGGCAAACGCCTCGATCAGCGCGTCAATCGCCGTGGCATAGACCACATTCGACGGCAACTCGCGGCAAAGCTGACCCACCGACCAGGCACAGTTGCTCCGCACGGCGGCGATCGGGTCGCGGCGCAGCGCTTCGATCAGCGGCGGAATGGCGGCGATGATTTCGTCGTATCCCACAAAGGACATTTGCGCCAGGGCGCTAGCGGCCCACAGGCGGACTGCCGGAATGTCGGTTTTTAGCGCCACTAACAGAGGCTCCAACACGCGGCGATCGCGGCTATTCCCCAGCGCCCACACAATGCCCTTTCGCACGTAGCCGTTCCAGTCTTTTTGAAACTGCGCGATCAGTGGCTCCACTGCCTCGCTACTGGGGTTTCGTCCCAGCGCATAGGCCGCGCTCACCCGCACCAGCGGACAAGCCTCATTCAGAAGCCGAATCAGATGCGGCACGGCCCGCGCATCTTCCAATTCGCAAAACGCACGCGCAGCCAGCATCCGCTGCTGAGGTTGGGGCGACTCCAGCAGCGCCAGCATTTCATCGGGATCAGGCTTGGGGGCTTCTGTCTCGCTGTCGGACTCGTCGAGCTTGTCTAGTGGACTTTCCAGGTCAAGATCTAGCTCCGCCGCCAGCACAGAAAGGTCGTCATTGTCGTACATATTGTCACTTTACAGCAATGCGGGGCCGGGGTTGGGAGTCGAAACGGGGGGCTTTCTCCCGCCTGCTGACCCACCTCCGATTCTCCAAACTCGGATTACGTTAGAATCGTGCCGCCCATGAGCTTGCGATAGCGATAGGTCAGTTCAGACTTCATCAGCGGCCAGCGATCGAGCGTGGGGTCTTTGGTCATGGCGGTTTCGGCAGCTTCGCGGGCCAGGTTCAGCACGTCCTGATCTTCCACCAAGCTGGCCAGGGCAAAGTCGGGCAATCCCGATTGGCGTGTCCCCAGCACTTCGCCCGGCCCGCGAAAGCGCATGTCCATTTCTGAAATGAAAAAGCCGTCTTGGGACTGCTCCAGCACTTTCAGCCGCTGGCGAGCAGTTTCCGACTTGGTGCTGCTCATTAGCAGGCAAAAGGACTGAGCCGCGCCCCGTCCGACCCGCCCCCGGAGCTGATGAAGCTGCGACAGGCCAAACCGTTCCGCGTGTTCGATCAGCATGACGGTGGCGTTGGGCACGTCCACGCCGACCTCCACCACCGTCGTTGAAACCAGAATTTGGGTTTGCCCCTCACGAAATTGAGAAATGGCCTCGTCTTTTTCGGCGGAGGTCATGCGCCCGTGCAGCAGACCGATTTGAAATTCGGGAAAGATCACATCTCGGAGCCGCTGATACTCCTCAATCGCTGATTTGAGATCCAGCTTTTCCGACTCCTCCACCAGCGGCAGCACGATATAGACCTGCCGACCCTGGGCGATTTCGCGGCGCATGAGGTCGTAGGCGTGCGATCGCTCTTTGGCCGTCAGCACGTTGGTCTGAATCGCCTTGCGACCCGGCGGCAGTTCGTCAATCTGGCTCACGTCCAGATCGCCGTGCAGCGTCAGCGCCAGCGTCCGGGGAATCGGCGTGGCGGTCATGGTCAGCACATGGGGATGGTCGCCCTTTTGCTGGAGCCGCGCCCGCTGCTGCACCCCAAAACGATGCTGCTCGTCGATTACCACCAGCCCTAGGCGCGAGAACTGCACCGGATCTTCGATCAGCGCATGAGTGCCCACCAGCAGCGGCAGTGCGCCCGTGGCCAGGTCGTCGTGAATTTGGCGACGCTTGGCGGCTTTGGTCGATCCGGTCAGCAGTTCTACAGAAAGGTGCAGTGGGTTGAACCAGCCCACCAGTTTGCGATAGTGCTGCTCGGCTAGAACTTCGGTCGGAGCCATCAGCGCCGCCTGAAAGCCCGCCTGGATCGCCGCCAAAATTGCCACCACGGCCACCACCGTTTTCCCAGAACCCACGTCGCCCTGCACCAGGCGATTCATTGGTGCGGTCTGTTGCAGGTCGTTGAGAATGTCGTTGACGACGCGCTGCTGGGCGTTTGTCAGTTGGAATGGCAGGATGTTGTAGAACTCGTCGATGAGCTTGCCCGTCGGCGCGAGGACGGCGCTGGTCTGTTCCTGGCGCTGGGTTTGGCGGCGCTTGAGCAGGCCCAGTTGCAGGTAGAAAAATTCGTCAAACACCAAGCGACGACGGGCGGCGGCGAGGGATTCGCCCTCTGGTGGAAAGTGAATGTGGGCGATCGCCTCCTGAATGCCCACCAGTCCATACTTTTCGCGCAGGCCGTTGGGCAACGCCTCTTGCAACTGGCTCACGGCGGGCAGCGCCCCCAGCACTGCTTTTCGCACCACGTCTGCCTGCACGCCCTCCGTCAACGGATACACCGGCACCACGCGCCCCACCTTCATCGACTCGATCGACCCGCCAATATGGTCGATCACCTCGATCTGCGGGTCGTCCAGCGTTTTGCCCGATTTGCCCTGCTTCACCAATCCCGACGCAGCCACCACTGCCCCTGGCGGATACAGCCGCTTTTGCTGCTCTTGCCAGCCGCGACTGCGAAACCGCGCCCCGGCGTAAAATCGGCTGAGCTTGATTTGCCCGGTGTGGTCGCGCACGGTCATCTCAAAAATGGCCAGCTTGGGGTTGCGCGGACTGTTGAAGACGGTACAGCTTTTTACCGTGCCGATCAGCGTCACGGTTTCCCCTGGCTCTAGGTCGCGGATATTCACCTGGCGGGCGTAGTCGATGTGGTCGCGGGGGTAGTAGTAAAGCAGGTCGCGAACCGTGTGTAGCCCTAGCTTTGCCAGACGTTCGGCGTTTTTTGCGCCCACGCCAGGGAGGTAGGTCACGGACTGGTCAAGCGTCAACCGACTGCTTTTTTCAACCAGGGGAATGGCTTTGGGAACTTTCGTTTTTGGGGCGGTGCGGGTCGGGGTTGCCGCCGTCGCGGCGGTGTTGTCTGAATCTTGGGCGATTCCTTCGGAAACCTTCGCTAACGCCCCTTCAGATTCCTTCGCTTGCGCCCGATCTTCTGCTGAGCGTTTCGTCTGGTATAGCACTCGGCGCGTATCGGCGACGAGATGCTGCCGCTGGGCAAAGGTGAGGTCAGAATAGCGGGAAAACTCGTGGGCGATCGCCCGCAGCCGTTCCTGTTCCACAATCGGCAGGTCGGTCGGCGGCTCTCGCAGCGTCAGCGCCAAAAACTCGCTAAAGCGGTGCTGGTTGCCCTCCAGGTCATTGAAGCCCCGCTCCGCCTCGATCGCCAGTGCCTTTTGCAGTCGCAGCCAGTCCATGCTGGAATTCTAAAGTGAATTACTGGGTTTGGCCAGCCTCAATCTTCGTGCCAGGTCGAACGCCACGCCTGCTCTGCCTGGGCGATCGCCCGTTCGCGAGACTTTTTCTCGTATTCTTGGCCAAGCTGCTTGAGGCGGGCGTTTAACCCGCGCAGCTTTGAGCGCCAGTTGGCCAACAGCGGCGACCCAAACTCTAGCTCCGACAGCCGCAGGCGAATTGCCACAATTCGAGTAATCGAGACCTGATCTGGCTTGTCGCCCTGCGCTTCGATCATCAAGTTCAACAGGTTGGGCGGGCCGAGCGTCGAGTCAGATGCGCCTGCCTTGGCCGCCACTTCCATAATCGGCGCAGGGATCTGGTTGGGCAAAATGTTGACCTGGTGCAGCAGACGATTCGCCGCCTGGGACTGGTCGCGCAGCACTGCGGCAATCCGTCGCTCAATTTTCGCTTGCCACCGCGCTAGATAATCCATCGGCGACGGCGCTTGATTGGAACTGGAAGCGCCTTTGGCCTTGGCTTTGGCGGCTGCCTCGGAGGTTGCCCGCGAGAGAGACGCTGCGGCTGCTTCGAGCAGGTCCTCCGGAGAAGCATTCAGCGCATCTGTGATGGCAAGCTCCTGAGTTGAAGAAGTAGGGGCATCCTGGGGGCGATTCCCGTAGGGATCGCTTCCCGAATCGCCCGCCACTACGCCTTCCCCGTTAGATTCCGAATCCTCGCCCAGGTTCTCCGGTGGCTCGTCAAAATACGAGTCCTCATAGGAGTCATCGTCAAACTCCACTTCTGTCAGTCCAAACTTCTCGTTTAACGCGGCTCTCAGTTCTGCTGCCTCATCTTGCGACAGGATCAGCCCCCTAGACTCCTCCGGCGCATCGGGTGTTGGCTCTGCATCAGCGTCCCAGCACTCATCTTCGTCTAGCGCCCGCAGCAGACGATCTTGGGCCGCCTGGGCGACCTGACGGAGCGATCGCTGCAATGCCTCACGCTGGCTCACCGAAAGGCTCAGAAATGCATCGGGATAGCCCTGCGTGCAGAGGTGGTAGCTGGCCATGATTAGCTGCTGGCGGGTCGTCGTTCCTAGCTCCGTCAGATAGCCGCGATAGACCTGCTCAAATTCTTGCTGCAACTTGGCGATCGCCCCCACCAGCGCCGCCAAATCTTGCTCAATTTGCTCAACCGTTTTTGCCATAGCCGTCCCTCATGCAATGCCAAAAGACTAGAGCATAAAAGCAACTCAGACCTTTCAGCCTGCTGCTTTCACACCCTAGCCTTTTTCAGCGTTCGACAAAGCCTCTTGACAAAGCCTCTCGTCCGAATCGATTAGACGAATAGACGATGCGCTGGAATCCGAGAAACTGAACTCAGGCTCTCAAAATCCAGCCCTGCTCTGATCCTACTTCTTCTTTTTCTTCTTCTCTTCTTTCACCTCAGCCTTGGGTGCAGCCTTAGGCTCAGCCTTAGGTTCGTCCTTGGGTTCTTCCTTTTGGGCTTCAGCCTTGGGTTCTTCCTTTTGAGCTTCAGCCTTAGGTTCTTCCTTCGCGCCAGTTTGGGCAGCCACTTCTGCGGCGAAGTCGGTCTCCTCCTTCTCAATGCCTTCACCCATCACAAACCGCACAAAGCGACGTACCTGAATGTTTTCGCCCAGGCTGGCAATCACATTCTTGATATGCTCCTCAACGGTAATGCTCTGGTCTTTGATGTAGGACTGATCCAGCAGCGACAGTTCCTTCAGGCGCTTCTCAATGCGGCCTTCCACAATCTTGGCGCGGACGGCTTCCGGCTTATTGGACAGGTCATCCTTGCCCGCCTCAATTTCCTTTTCCTTCGCAATCACGTCCTCAGGAATATCAGCCACCTTCACATATTCTACGTTGGGGCTAGCCGCAATCTGCATCGCCACATCGCGCACCAACTGCTGAAACGATTCGTTCCGCGCCACAAAGTCAGTCTGGCAGTTGACCTCAACCAGCACACCAACCCGGCCGCCCGTGTGAATATAACTTCCAACCAGTCCCTCTGCCGTCGTCTTGCTCAGCGCTTTTTCCGCTTTGGTGATGCCTCGCTTCCGCAGCCATTCCACCGCTTTTTCAATGTCGCCATCGGATTCTGCAAGGGCTTTTTTGCAATCCAGCATCCCTGCGCCAGTCTTGTCGCGCAGTTCCTTGACGAGCTTTGCCGAAATCTCCGCCATGTTCGTTGAGTCCCCGTGTGCAAGTGGTTGAACTGTTGCTATCCAGGTCTTAGGTTACAGGGATCAGGGGCCAGGTGTCAGGTGCTTGCTCAAGCCCGAAGCCGACCCGCAGATCCCTGCTTCCTTCACCTCCAATGCCTAGTTTTCTTCGCCTTCTTCATCGTCTGCGAATTCGGCATCTTCGTAGTCGTACTCTTCTTCAGCGCCCTCGTAGTCGTACTCTTCTTCTGCATCCAACTGGCCGTGGCGACCCTCGTAGATGGCATCTGCTAAACGACCGACGATGAGTTTGATTGAGCGAATCGCATCGTCGTTGGCAGGAATCGGCACGTCTACCAAGTCAGGATCACAGTTGGTATCTAGCAGCGAAACGATGGGAATACCCAGCTTTTGGCACTCCTGCACGGCGTTATATTCCCGGCGCTGGTCAACAATCACCACAACATCGGGAATCTTCCGCATCGCTTTGATGCCGCCCAGATATTTCTGGAGTTTCTCTAGCTCGCGGCGCAGCATCGCGGCTTCCTTCTTGGGAAGCAGATCAAGCTGCCCCGTCTCTTGGCGACGCTCCAGTTCCTTCAGGCGATCGACGCGGGTTTTAATCGTGGCCCAGTTCGTCAACATGCCGCCCAGCCAGCGCTGGTTTACGAAGTAGGAACCGCAGCGAAGGGCTTCTTGAGCCACAATGCCCGCAGCCTGACGCTTGGTTCCAATGAACAAAAACTTGCTGCCCTTTTCGGCTTCGGTACGGACGTAGCTGTAAGCTTCATCCATGTACTGGGCAGTCTGCACCAGGTCAATGATGTGTACCCCGTTGCGCGAGGTGTAGATGTAGGGCGACATCTTGGGGTTCCAGCGGCGAGTTTGGTGCCCAAAGTGAACCCCTGACTCAAGCAACTGAGCCAATGAAACAACTGGCATGAATTTAATCTCCTTTCGGGTTATTCCTCCATCCGGGAGCATCCTGAACCGGTGACCAAGGAGAAGCGCAGCGCGACACTCAATCCGCTGCAAATTCTTTGAAAGCCTTGATACCTGGGTCTTCAGAACACCCGAAAGCCCGGATGTGCGAATTTAGACAACTTCTCTAGCGTATCATAGCGATCGCCCACTATGCCCTAGAAAATTTCTGCTCTGCACAGCCGCCGCATCACCCAAGCTTCCTAACCTTCGCGGGCTGCCAGTCGTTCCGGCGCTGCGGATTGAGTCGGCAGATTGGCTGCTTTTTCTGCTTTCTCCGAGAGGCTACGCTGCATCGCTTCCACAAACTGACTGACGCGGATCGGGTCGATGGGCTGCTCAATCTGTCCGTGGCGCTTCAGCGAACTAGACACGATTACACCATCTGCCGCCTGGATCAGGCGAGGAATGTTTTCCCAACTGGCTCCGCTGCCGATGAATACGGGCGTGTCGCCTGCTGCGGCGCTGGCCAGTTCCAAGTCTTCCAGGCTGGGCGGGCTGCCCGTGGCCCAACCGGACAGAATCACCGCATCCGCCAGACCCCGCTCGATCGTTTCCTGCACAGCAGTCGTCAGGTTGGGCGACCCTAGCGGGCGGGCGTGTTTCACCAGCACGTCGGCAAAAATCTTGACCTCGCTGCCCAGTTCACGGCGATAGCGCAATAGCTCGTGGGCGCGACCCTCGATTAACCCCTGATCGGTCGCCATCACGCCCGTCAGCACGTTGACCCGGATAAAGTGGGCGCGGGTGCAGGTGGCGATCGCCATCGCGCTTCGAGCGTCATTCCGCAGCACGTTCACGCCGATCGGCAGCGTCACCAGGTTCATCAGCCGTTGCACCACTAGGCTCATGGCGCTGACCACTGCGGGATCAACAGAGTCCTTTGTAAAGGGCGCATCAAAAAAGTTTTCAACGATTAGCCCATCCACGCCGCCGGATGCCAGCGCAGTTGCTTCCTGCTCGGCCCGCGCAATGACGGCTTTGAGGCTGTTTCCCCAGCGGGGCGATGTGGGCAGTGGCAACAGATGCACAACCCCAATCACCGGATGCTTTGTTTTGAAAATCTGCGTTAAGTCCACGCGGCTAGATAATTGACGAAGCCAGTTCTAAAACGGTCGCTATGGGTTGACGATAGAAAAGTCGCTTAAATCCCTAACTAATCTACGAGTTGGCGAACCTGCTGAGCAACGAGCGAACTGCACACAGTCCACCCGCATACGTTCAACTTTACAGCAACAAGGGCACGATGACGGCAATCCCAAGGCCGCTGAGAATTGTCTACACTGGAAGCTGAATCGGTGCGCGGTTGCAGTTGACCATCCTCCCCTAAGCGCGAGATCGAAGTCAGGTTCAGCAAGTCAGGTTCAGCATAGATTCAGCCCCAGAGTTCCGATAGCGTTCCGATAGAGTCTCGTGGGTCTGGCTAGTGGATCTGGTTAGTGTGTCTGGTGCTACCACAAGATGTCGCCTGACTCTATCTTTTGATAGGTATTTTGATGAAGCGTGCCTGAAATGTATAGTTATGTAATGTTTTAGGCTATAGTAGGGATTAGTTTAGATTAGTGCGATTGCGTTTAACGGTATTCCCCGCACCTCAATTATGTTACGAGGCTGCGTAGCTTGAAAGGGCTGGGGATGAAGGCGGTGAGGATTTCACTGTAACGGGCGATCGCTGCATATTCGTTCTGTTTACCGTTTGACTTACCGTTCAACCCGCACATTATCCAAGTTTTGAATGAGCATTAAGCCAGTTATTGCAGTGTCTCACCTGGGCTGTGAGAAGAATCGAATCGACACGGAGCATATGCTGGGGCTGTTGGTGCAGTCCGGCTATCAGGTTGATTCAAACGAAGAATTAGCTGATTACGTCATCGTCAACACCTGTAGCTTTATCCAGGCGGCCCGCGAAGAGTCGGTGCGAACCCTGGTCGAGCTAGCTGAGGCCAACAAGAAGATTGTAATTACGGGCTGCATGGCGCAGCACTTCCAGAAAGAACTGCTGGACGAGATCCCCGAAGCGGTAGCAGTGGTGGGCACTGGGGACTACCACAAGATTGTGGAGGTGATTCAGCGGGCGGAGGCGGGTGAGCGGGTTCAGGAAGTGTCTGCGGAGCCAGTTTACATCGCGGACGAAACCACGCCCCGCTATCGCACAACCACTGAAGGCGTGGCCTATCTCCGCATCGCCGAGGGCTGCGACTATCGCTGTGCGTTTTGCATTATTCCTCACCTGCGCGGCAACCAGCGATCGCGCTCGATCGAGTCCATCGTCGCCGAAGCGAAACAGCTTGCGGCTGAGGGCGTTCAGGAAATTATCCTGATTTCCCAGATCACCACCAACTATGGCGTGGATCTGTACGGCGAACCCCGGCTGGCGGAACTGCTACGGGCGCTGGGTGAGGTGGAAGTGCCCTGGATTCGGATGCACTACGCCTACCCGACGGGGCTGACCCCTAAGGTGATCGCGGCGATTCAGGAAACGCCCAACGTGCTGCCCTATCTGGATTTGCCGTTGCAGCATTCCCATCCAGAAGTGCTGCGGGCGATGAATCGTCCCTGGCAGGGTCAGGTCAACGACGGCATCATCGAGCGGATTAAAACCGCAATCCCCGATGCGGTGCTGCGAACCACGTTTATCGTCGGCTTCCCTGGCGAAACGGAGGAGCATTTTCAGCACCTGCTGGCGTTTGTGCAGCGGCACGAGTTTGACCATGTGGGGGTGTTTACCTTTTCTGCCGAAGAGGGAACCCCCGCCTTTAGCCTGCCCCACCAACTGCCGCAAGCCGTGATGGACGATCGGCGCGATCGCCTCATGCAGGTGCAGCAGCCGATTTCCCTGCGGCGCAACCAGGCTCAGGTAGGGCGTGTGGTAGACGTTCTCATCGAACAGGAAAATCCCGAAACAAACGAATTGGTAGGGCGATCGGCCCGCTTCTCTCCCGAAGTGGACGGGCTGGTCTATGTCCAGGGCGATGCTCGGCTGGGATCAATGGCCACGGTAGAAATCACCGGAGCCGACGTATATGACCTCTACGGGCAGATTGCCGATGCCCGCACCCAACTCAGAGGCGCGCTCAGCCGTGTCTCAGCAAACTGAACTCTTTAAGGAGATCTAATGACGCTTTCATTCACTAGTCTGGGTTTGTCTGAGGCGCGGGCGCGCCATCTAGAAAAAGCTGGATTTACCGCACCGACACCGATTCAGGCGCAGGCAATTCCCCATCTGCTGTCGGGGCGCGACGTGGTGGGTCTGGCCCAGACAGGGACGGGCAAAACGGCGGCCTTTTCGCTGCCCATTTTGGAGCAGATTGACGTTAACAACAACGCGGTGCAGGCGCTGATCCTGACACCGACCCGCGAGCTGGCGATCCAGGTCTATCAGTCGATTCGGACACTGACGGACGATCGCCGCCTGAAAATTTTGCCGACCTACGGCGGACAGTCCATCGACCTGCAAATCAGCCGCCTCCAGCGGGGAGTGCAAATTATCGTGGGCACGCCTGGACGAGTGCTGGACTTGCTGAAGCGGGGCGACCTGAAGCTGAACAAGCTGGGCTGGCTGGTGCTGGATGAAGCCGACGAGATGCTGAACATGGGCTTTATTCAAGACGTGGAGAAAATCCTGAGCCAGTCGCCTCCAGAGCGGCAGACCGCGTTTTTCTCGGCAACAATGGACCCGTCGATTCGAGAACTGGCGGCCAAGTTTTTGCGATCGCCCGTTACCGTCAGCATCGAGCAGCCCAAGGCCGCCCCGACGCGGATTAATCAGGTAGTCTACATGGTGCCGCGGGGTTGGACGAAAGCCCGCGCCCTCCAGCCCATTTTGGAACTGGAAGATCCCGAATCGGCATTGATCTTCGTCCGCACGCGCAAAGCCGCCGCAGACCTAACTCGCCAACTGCAAGCCGCCGGGCATAGCGTCGATGAGTATCATGGCGACCTCAGCCAGTCTCAGCGGGAACGGCTGCTGCTGCGCTTTCGGCAGCGTCAGGTGCGCTGGGTAGTAGCGACGGACATTGCCGCTCGCGGGCTGCATGTGGACGATTTGAGTCATGTGATTAACTACGACCTGCCCGACAGCGTGGAAAGCTACGTCCACCGGATTGGTCGCACGGGTCGTGCGGGCAAAGAGGGCACGGCGATTACGCTAATTCAGCCGCTAGACAAGCGCAAGCTGCGGGACATTGAGCGGCACATCCGCCAGCAGTTGCAAACGGGCACGATCCCGACTCGCGCCCAGATCGAAGCCCGCTATCTAGAGAAGCTCCAGGGGCAACTGCGGGAAGCGCTGGTGGGCGATCGCCTCGCCTCCTTCCTGCCGATTGTGACGCAATTGA
Source organism: Thermoleptolyngbya oregonensis NK1-22 (assembly GCF_032705245.1). Classification (GTDB taxonomy): domain Bacteria; phylum Cyanobacteriota; class Cyanobacteriia; order Elainellales; family Elainellaceae; genus Thermoleptolyngbya; species Thermoleptolyngbya sichuanensis. Next base: position 1,421,089 of record NZ_CP053540.1, on the reverse strand, counting down.
GTGAGGAGTACGACATGCGGGCGATCGCCGCTGCGGCCTTGCAGATGGCCTACGACCAGACGCGCCCCGCCTGGATGCGTGGCGACCACGCCTACTCCGACGACGTACCCGTGGAAGAGAGCCGTCCCCGCAGCGACTATGGCAGCGGGCCCAAGCCGAAGCCCATCAAGCGCTCCAAAACGTCGGTCAACGAGTAGGCTGCCTGCGCGGACTGTCGCCTTGTCACCCACCAGTGGTTGGTCAGCGCCAGGTTCTTCGCGTGGCTCCAATCGCTCTACGGGCTTCTTCGAGAAGATGGCCTGAGCAACCCAAGCCCGTCACCAAAAACTTTAGAGAACTTTTAGGGTGAGATGAGTGAATTTCGTCTTGCCCGGTTCTTCGTGTTTGCTAAAACGGATAAAATCGCGCTTAGCGGCTTTTTTGGGTGTTTTGGTGTTTCTGTTGGCGTTTCGTCTGAACGTTCCATCTGAAAAAGATTCAAGGGCAAGGTGGCTCAGGTTCAAATTTCTCGACAGCAGCTTTTTGCAGAGGGGGTTCTCCACCAGTTTCTCAGCGTAGAATCTGACACGGCGATCGCCCAAGTCATCCGCACCATGAGCGAAACCCGCAGCAGCTTTGCGCTGGTGCTTCGGGCAGGGCAACTGGTAGGAATTTTTACCGAACGAGATGTGGTGCGGGCGATCGCCAGGGGTTCTCTCCAGCCAACCGAGGCGATCGCCACTGTGATGGTGTCTCCCGTAATCACGCTGGCTGAAACAGACCTGGATGACTTGCTGGCAGTGCTGCAAATCTTTCGACAGCGGAAAATTCGCCACTTGCCCATTCTTGGCAGCCAAGGCGAAGTGCTGGGAGTGATGACCCCAAATTCGATTCGCAATCTGCTCCAGCCCAGCGACCTGCTGAAATTTCGCCAGGTGTCGGATGTCATGGTTAGCCGCGTAGTCTCGGCCCTGCCCAGCACCTCCGTCGCAGATCTGGCCCACCAAATGACGCAGCATCGGGTGAGTTGTGTGGTGATTGTGCCGACCTTGCCCCAATTGCCCGACGCACCCGAAAAACAGGCAGCCAAATCCGGGCTAACCGACGGTTCCCAGGGCGATGTCGCGCCCTTGGGCATTGTGACGGAGCAAGACCTTGTGCGACTCCAGGCAGACGGACTGAACCTTGCCCAGACCTACGCGGGGGAAGTGATGAGTACGCCCCTGCTGCAAACCAGCCCACAGCAGTCCCTATGGAGCGCCTATCAGCAAATGCAGGAGAACCAGATTCGGCGGCTGGTGGTAGTGGGTAGCCGGGGAGAACTGGTGGGAATTTTGACGCAAACCAGCGTTGTTCACATGCTCGATCCGCTGGAACTGTGCGAGGTGATTCGGGCGCTGCAATCGACCGTCACCCAGAAGAACGACGCACTGCACCAGGAAATTCGGCGGCGACAAGCGCTGACCGATGCCCTCGCCAGCAGCGAGTCCCTGCTCAGAGAGGCCCAGGCGCTCACGCACATGGGTAGCTGGGAACTAGACGTGGCCACTCAGACCGTCACCTGGTCTACCGAGGTGTTTCACGTTTTTGGGCTTGATCCAACGCAGCCCGCTCCGACCTTGGCAGAAAATGAGCAGCAATATCACCCAGAAGATCGGCCCAGGCTGCGGCGGATTTTGTCAAAGGCGATCACCACTGGGCAGCCCTTTCGGTTTCAGGCCCGCATTATCCGGCCCGACGGCTCAATTCGCCATATCGAAGCCCGCGGTCGGGCCCGACAGTCCTCAGAGGGCACTGTGACCAAGCTATTTGGCACGGCCCAAGACATTACCGATCAAAAACAGCTTGAGCAATTGCTGCGATCGCAGGTGCAGCAGCAGCGACTCCTGGCCTCCATGACCCAGCGCATCCGCCAATCACTGGATTTAGATGCGATTCTCAGCACAACGGTTCATGAAGTGCGGCAGTTCTTTCAAGTTGACCGGGTGCTGATTGGGCAGTTTGGTGAAGACTGGCGCTGCGGCATCGTGGTCGAGTCCGTTGAGTCAGGACGTTCCCCAATGCTGGGCGCAAGCATCGCTCCGGAGCCAGGGGAAGATTGGCTCAAGTTTTATGTTCGGGGCCATGCTAAGGCGATTGATTGTTTGGAGCGAGGGAAACTTTCTCCGGAGGCGATCGCCTACTGGCGGCAATTTCAGGTGCAGGCAGCGCTGACGGTGGGGCTATTGCAGGGCGATCGCCTCTGGGGGCTGCTTTCGGTGCAGCAGTGCCATCAGCCGCGCACCTGGGAACGCGCCGAAATCGACCTGATCCAGCAGCTTGCTTCCCAGGTGGGCATTGCAATCCAGCAGTCGGAGCTATATCGCCAGTTGCAGTATGCCAACCAGGAGCTGGCCTACTTGGCAACCCACGATCAGCTTACTCGCGTTGCCAATCGCCGCTATCTCGACGACTATCTCCAGCAGGAGTGGAACCGGGCCGCCCGCGAAGGCACGCCGCTATCGCTGGTGCTGTGTGATGTGGATTATTTCAAGCAATACAACGACACCCACGGACATTTAGCAGGGGATGAGTGCCTGATGGAAATTGCCACTGCGATTGGGAGAGCGCTGCACCGTCCGGCAGATTTTGTGGCTCGCTACGGCGGCGAAGAATTTGCCATCGTGCTGCCCAACACAAACCGTTTGGGCGCGGTGCGCGTGGTGCAGCGGATTCAGAAAGAACTCCGCAACCTCACGGGCCTACCGCCCTCTCCCGTCACTCGCACCCCGTCCAGCCTCAGCTTCGGCATCGTCAGCGTCATTCCGTCGTCCCTCAGTTCGCCGCTGAAGTTGCTCGACCAGGCCGACCGGGCGTTGTATCGAGCCAAAGCCCAGGGGCGCGATCGCTATTGTATGGACTAGGGGATTTTGGGCTTTGGGTTTTAGATCTTGGATTTTGGATTTTGGATTTAGCCTCTAGTCCCTTAGCCCCCCTTAGCCCCTGGTTTCCAATTTGCGCTCTCGGCGGAGGCTTAGAAGGCTGACCAGCAGGGCGATCGCCGCCGCCAGGTAAAACACAAACGGGAGTCCAACGTTCTTCCAAATGGGGCCCAGCAGCAGGGGGGCTGAAAACAGGCCCAGCGAGTTGAATCCCGTACCAATGGCCAGGACGCTGGCCCGTAGCTCTGCCGGAGCCTGATCAGCGAGTAAATCGTAGAGATTTGGCGTAATGATGCCGAAGCCCGCGCCAAACAGGGCCGCAACGGGAAGGATGACAAAAATCTGCGTGAGCGACGGAATTGTGGCAATGGTCAGCCCCATCAGGCAAAACCCAAGGGCGATCGCCCCCCGTCGATTGTTCAACCGTCGCGCCAGCCGACTGGCCAGCACAGCCGAACTCACCGCCGCCCCCGCCGCCCGCAGACCCAGCACCACGCCGTTGAGCGCCGGGTCTGCGCCGATGGTTTCTTTCAGGTAAATCGGCGCATAGGCCACGGTAGCTTGCATCACCAATGCCGCCGCCGCCAAAAAGAAGTAAATCATCAGCACCGACGGCTGGCGCACCACGGGCAACAGCCCGCCCGTATTAGACAAGCCCGCACCGCTTGTATTGCGAGGTTCCTCCCGAAACACCAGCGCGGCGATCGCCATCAGTGGAATCCCCAGCAGGTAGAGATAAAAAGCGTGCTGCCACTGGTTTCGCCCGACCCAGCCGCCCAGCAGCGGAAAGATAATCGCCGCCGTGGTCATGGCGCTGGTGGCAAAGCCCAAAATGCGCGATCGCTCGTCGCCCTCATACATCGTGCCCAGTAGCCCAATGGTGGCCGCCGCCACCGCCCCACTGGCCGCGCCGATCAGCCCCCGCATTAGCAGCAGCGTCGGCAGCGTCGTCATGAAAATCGTCGCCACCCCAAACAGCGCGTAGCACAGCAGCGCAGGCAGCATCACCGTCCGCTTGCCCACCCGATCGGCCAAAATGCCAAACACGGGCGTAAACAGCGCCGTCGTCAGGGCGTGGGTGCTGGTCAACATGCCCGCCCAGGAGCGATCGAGCTGCAAATCTCGCACAATTTCTGGAAATACAGGCGTAACGACGCTACCCGTCATGGTGGTCAGTCCGCCCGCCGCCAGCAGCACCAGCAGTTGACGAAATCGCTTGGACGCAAAGAGCTTGGCAAGGTTCATGCAAAATCATCCGGTCTGGCGGATGCACCAGGGTAGGGTGGGCTGTCTTCAATATAAGGGGATGGAATATAAGGGGATAGAATGAGGGGCAGGTGAGTGCGACAGGGGAGTGGCTGCTGAAGTATGCTGACGATCTGCCGTGTTGCACAAGTTCCAGTTTCTACAATCGGATTCGCCTCACTGTGAAACCACGGCAAGCGTTATCCTTCAGCCGCCAGACCAATAGCCCGTTACGTCGTAGCCCAACTCGGCGATCATCTGGCGCAGCAGCGGCAGGCTGAGGCCGATGACGTTGCTGTGGCAGCCCATCAGTTGTTCCACAAATAGCCCGCCCCGACCCTCCAGCGCGAAGCATCCGGCGCAGTTCATCGGCTCTCCCGTGGCAACGTAGGCTTCAATCTGGCGATCGCTCACATTGGCAAACTGCACCTGCGTCATGCCGCACCGCACCAGCATCTTGCCCTGCGCCCCGTCGATCAGCGCGTGCCCGGTATATAGCTCGCCAACGCGCCCCCGCATCTGTTTCCAGCGGGCGATCGCCTCCTCTGCGTGGGCGGGCTTGCCGTAGATCTCGCCGTTCAGCGCCAGCACCGAGTCGCAGCCCAGCACCAGCGCATCGGGAAACTTGGGCGCAACTGCCCGTGCCTTGCCCTCCGCCAGCTTTTGCACCAACACGCTGGCATTTGGCTCCCGCACCTGCGACTCATCAAAGGCGCTGGGATAGACAATCGGCTCAATCCCCGCCAGTTGCAGCAGTCGCCGTCGGGCAGGAGAAGCAGAAGCAAGGACAAAGGAAGGAAGCATAGGAAAAAGGAAAGAGAGAAGAGAGAAGAGAGAAAAGTGAAGAAGTTTCATTCTTCGTTCTTCGTTCTTCGTTCTTTATTCTTCGTTCTTCGTTCTTCATTCTTCATTTTTTCCGCCCTCCCTTACCACGGAGCCCAATCCGCCCAGTCGAGGTTAAAGATCGACGTGTCGGGAAACTCGATCGGGTTGCCGTTGCGGACGAGGAGGCGCTGGAGTTGCTCAAGCTGGGGTTCGCGGCGGGGCAGGTCGTCCACCAGTTGGTAGGGCAGGACGTTTTCCCGCAGGGCAAAGGCGGCCGTCGTGCCCGCAGCCGCGCCGACAGACCACTCAAAGGAATGAACCCGGTAGGCAGCGGCGACCATCGTGCTGGTGGCGATGCTCTTGCCCGCAACCAGTAAATTATCCAGCTTTTGGGGAATCATCGCTTGCAGCGGGATTTGCCCCGGATAGGCTTGCCCGTGGCCCTGGCGCGTGCCCGGCCGCTCGATGTTTCCCGGTGCTTCGGGCGGCGAGTAGGCCATGCAGGGGTGAAAGTCAATGGCGTATTGGGCAATGCCCACCGCGTCGGGATAAATCGTCGAGCGGGTGCGGCGCTGAATCTGGTCGGGGGGCGTGTTTTTGGCGATCGCCGACACAGTTTCCAGCCCCGCCAGCGCAATCCACAGGTTGCGATACATCTCTGGCGACAGATTTTGGCGGTAAAAATCGGCGCGGAAGTCAGCCTTAGAGATGTCCAACTCGTTCATGCTAAAGCCGTTGCGGTAGCCATAGGTGGGGCGACCGATAATGCGCCGTCCTTCACGGATGTAGGGATATTTCGACAGGCCGTGAACCGTGCCCATTGGCGACTCTAGCCCTGCCAGCAAGCGGTGATTGGGTGCAGGCTTTTTCACCCCATCCCCCAGTTGCGAATCCGTCGTGCCCATCGTGAACCAGTAGTAGTAGCCCAGGGCCAGTTCTTCGCCCGCCGCCAGGGTTTCCGTCCGCAGCCCGCCTAGCCAGCCACCGGGAGCAAGCTGTCCCCGCTCCTGCAACTGCTGGCGGGTATAGATCAAATTGTCGCGGGCGGTGCCGGGGCGATAGTCGTTGCCCCAGACCCAGTTCTGCATCGAAATATCGCCTGGTTTGGGGCGCGACACGCCAAACACGCGCTCGGTGGAACGCGGCTCTGGACTCCAGATGCGGCGATAGGTAAACACCACGTCAATGTCGGCCAGACGCGGGTTGGGGTCGTAGCCGTAATAGGGTTCATAGCGCTCATAGAAGGGCGGCTTTTGCTGGGGCTGGGGTTCTGCCGTGCGCTCCATCGCGAAGGTGTAGGTAAAGCCCTGGGTGCAGTAGGGGTCGCCATTGGTGGTGGGGAGGGACGGGTTGAGGTGCGATCGCGGATCGAGGCCCAGCCGATAGGGCACGTCCGCTAGGGCAATTAGCTCTCCGGTTTCCGTCGCCTCCACCACGTACCAATCCGCCACACCGGGCTGCCGCCGCGCCTTGGGCACGAAGCGGATCACCTTCTTATTCAAACGGCTGGAATTTTCGTATCGGTAGGCATCTTCGATGATTTGCGACAGCGGCTCCGTATTCAGAGGCGGCGTATTGGGGGCAGGGCTGTGCTGGATAGCAGTGGCGGCGGCGATCTGCTTGCCGTCGGCAGTGTAGTCCAGTTCCTTAATCACGGTCGAGGGAAACCACTTGAGCCGGCCTCGTCCCTTTCGCGCCGCGTCTCGCAGCATATCTTCCAGAATCTTTTCGGCATCGCGGGGTAAAAAGCAGGAGACGCTCACCCAGCAGTCGCCGGGGCTGAGCCTGCGATATTTCTTTTGAATGCGATCGCGCAGTTCTAGATACCCCTTGGAATAGTAGAGCAACTGCCGCTGCCGCCGCGCCTCATCCAGCGCCGACGTGCCCTGGGAGGTGATCTGTCCGCCCATCCAGTCGGTGAGTTCCGTCATGCAGACGGTGCGCCCGGCCAGCAGCGCCTCGTAGGAGGTGGCCACGCCTGCCAGCCCGCCGCCGACGACCAGAATTTCGCAGTCCACGGTTTCGCTAGGGGCGGGGCGATTGGGAGACGCGGGAGCCTGGGCAGATGCCGCCGGGGCCAGGGTCGTGAATCCGACCAGGGAGGCTAGAAAAGCCGCAAAGGAGCGCGTGCGTTTGTTTCGAGTCATACCGGGTGTCAATAAATCGGGGTCGGGGGTTGGGGCCTGAGGGTGGAGCTTGAGGCTGGAGCTTTGGGGGTGCAGAGAGATTCACACGTTTTCTCTGTATTTGAACCGTGTCGGGCCCAGCTTTTGCAATGGCTAGACTAGCGCAATTGGGGCAAATAGCGGTGTGATGGGGGTGGCGCTTGACCTCAGCATTGTCAGCGTTGCGGCACAATTCAGCATTGCGGTGCAATTCAGCGTTGCGGTACAATTCAGCGTTGCAGTGCAATTCAGCATTGCGGCACAATTCAGCGTTGCGGCGCAACATGGCTCAACGGTCTGCACCAACCCAACAACACCCGATTCCTCCCACACTCCGCCACTCTTAATCCCTACGCTCGCTGTTCTCGCTCGTCAGCAAGGATTGCACTAGCTCATACAGATCTGGCTCTGGCCGCCCTTCAAGCTGGCGATTTTTCAGGTCGATCAGGCCTTGGGCTAGCGCGGGGGCGCGGTTTTTGTAGGCGCTGTTGGCGGTCAGCAGGTCGAGAAACACTTCCCGTTCCACCTGATCGCGGCTGGCCTCTTCTCCTAGAGGAGAGGCAAACGTCAGCACGTCTGCCTCAAATTTCAGCAGAAAGATTAGCGCGTTGCTGAGGGACTGGAGCTGCTGCTGGAGCGATCGCACGTCTAGCTCCGTCCGCTCAAACCCGACCTCACCCTCCAGCCGCAGTTCGACAATTGGCTGCGTATCGGGCTGGAGTTGTCCCAAGGAGATCGCCTGCTGAACCAGGGCGATCGCCGTTTGTTCCACCTCCTCTACCGTTTCCGAGCCGCGCAGGGACTGCCTGAGCCGCAGAATCGGCCGCTGGCGATAGTCGCGCTTCAGTTCTGCCCGGATGCCGTCTGGGCCAATGTCCACCAGATACGCGCCCCGCTCAAACCGGGCTTCGTCTATGCTGTTGGCTTCCAGGGAGCCGGGGTTAAACACCCAGCCTTCTATCTCGTAATTTTTGTGAATATGCCCCAGCGCCAGATAGTCTACGCCCGCCTGCTTCAGCGGCAGCAAATCGCTGTAGCGCAGCGCCCCCTGATAGCGAGCGATCTGCCCCTCCAGCCCGTGGTGAAACAGCAGCACCGTCGGCCCTGGCGCAGGCGGCAATTCCCCAATGGCCGCGGCAATTTGCTCGATCGCCTTGGGAGCCGTCGAGCCATACCAGCTTGACCCCAGCACCCGCACGCCGCAGGGCAGGTCGATGTAGCCGCCGCGCTTCGTCTCTGCGTCCCAGGGAGAATAGAACGGTTCGCTCTGCGCCACGTCCCCCGGCTCCAGCAGGTACAGCATTTCCCAATCTGCCAGATAGCGCAGCCAGCTTGTATTCACGCCGTAGGGTCGGTTGTCGTGGTTGCCCTCGATGGCCAAAACGGGGATGCCTGCGTCTTTGAGGAGGGATAGCACTGCCTGTGCCTGGTTCAAGATGTGCGGCTGGAGGTTGCGATGCTCGAAAAGATCGCCCGCAATCAGCACAAAGTCTACCTGGGGGGCAATGCCCGAAGGGAGCGCGTCGCGAATCGCATACCGTTCGACCACATCCATCAGCGTGTAGAAGAAATCCTGCGTCCGCACTTTGTTGTCGTAGCGGTCGAAGCCCAAGTGAATATCGGCGATGTGGAGAAATCGAGGCATTGGGGGAACTAGAGTATGAGTGTTCTATGACGCTATTTCTATCACGCTATCTCACCTTGCACTGCTCCGGCACGCTAACCTTCACACTCCCCGCTCAATTGCATCCGCCACGCGGCACACATCCCGCATCTCAGCCACATCGTGGACGCGCAGGATATCGGCTCCGTGGGCGATCGCCATCGCGCAGGCCGCCGCCGTGCCCCAGATTCGCTGCTTCGGATCAGGCCGGTTGAGGATATGCCCAATGAAGCTCTTGCGGGACGGGCCGATCAGGATGGGGCAGCCCAGGGGCTTGAAGGTCTCAATCCGGCGCAACAGTTCCAGGCTTTGGGCGGCGGTCTTGGCAAAGCCAATGCCGGGGTCGATGGCGATGTGCTGGTGGGGAATGCCGTGGGCGATCGCCATCTCGACGCGCCGCGCCAAAAAGTCGTAGACTTCTTGCACCACATCCTGATAATCGGTCAACTGCTGCATGGTTTTGGGCGTGCCGCGAATATGCATCAGCACAATGGGCACGCCCAGTTCGGCAACGGTGGGCAGCATTGCGTCATCAAAGGTCGCTCCCGAAATGTCGTTGATGATATTGGCTCCAACAGCGATCGCCGCTCTGGCCACGGCGGCCTTGGTCGTATCAACGGAAATCAGCGTATCCAGCGGCGCAAAATCGGCAGTCCCTTGGCGAAGTGCCTGGATCACCGGAATCACCCGGCGCAGCTCTTCCTCCAGCGCCACATCTTCGGCCTGGGGGCGGGTGGACTGGCCGCCAATATCCAGCACATCTGCACTGTCTTTTGCCAGCCGATGCGCCTGCTGGAGCGCAGCGTGGAGCTGGTCAAACTGGCCGCCGTCGCTAAAGCTATCGGGCGTAACGTTTAATACGCCCATGAGATAGGTGCGATCGCCCCAAATCAGTTGACGATCGCCAGAAAACTGCCACATTTTCACACTTTCAACGAGTTTTAATTTGAAGCTTGCGTATGCTTTGCGTTAAAAATTCTGATCCTTAGTCGAGAATACTGAGATTTCGGGCACTCTAAAATTAAGCCCAGAGACAGTCTCGCTGCAACTCCGGGTGAACACAGAACTTCATCTACCGCATTCACCGCATTTTTACTGAAAAAGCGACTTTACGGCACTGCTGTTACGAAATGAAGGCTTTTGGGAAATAGGAACCTACTAAGGGCGATCGCCCGACCTTCAGGCACAGCTTTATCCCAGCGTCTACCCCTGACCATCAAAGCCAGACGAAATCCAACCAAATCAATCGCAGACCGAATCTCGATTTTTGAAGCGAATCAGGGAATTAGTAAAGAGAGCCAAAAGAGAACCATTGGGTTAAACCGAATTTAGCATCGAACTCCAAGCCAAACCGCAAACCGTTCAGTTTTTACAAACCGTTCAGTTTTTAACCGTTTGGGCATCCTCATTTCAGCATCCTCAAAGGCTCACACCAGCCCTTGCAGAGGATGAGATTGTTCGCGCCATAGAGCGTGTCTAGACATAGAGCGCGTCTAGCAAAGTCTGACAAGTTCGGCAATCCTGAATGAATGAATGCAGTCTGGCTTTTAGTCTCAGCTCAGCCTCTCGCCTTTAGCACCTGACCCCAGCACACACCAAAGAGGGTGGATATGGAGAACCTTGGGCAAAACCGCACCACCGAGCGGATTAACTTAGTGGCGCTGCTGCTAATTTTTATCCTGCCGTTTGCAATGGTGGTCTACCAACTGGTGGCGGAAGTCAACCAGCGAATTAACTTTGCTCAATATGAAATTTTCGGCAACGCCTACCTGCGCCCCCTAGAGCAGTTGATGCTGGACTTGCCTCAGGGACGACGACTGGCCCAGCAGGCAGCCCAAGATTCGTCCTTGGAGGCGTTAACCCAGTCACAGGAAGCGTTTCAGAACCAGATCGACCTGGATCTGGCACAACTGCAAGCGGTTGAACAGCAGTTTGGGCAGCGCCTCCAGACCCCAGAGCGCTACAGGGCATTGGTGCAAAGCTGGGACGCGCTTCGGACTGGGGTAGACGCGACGGGCACGCCCCTCCCTCCCGACGAGGTGCAAACTCGGTACACCGATCTGATCGCTCAGGTTCGCGGGCTGATCTCCCAGGTCGGCGACGTTTCTAACCTGATTCTTGATCCAGATTTGGATAGCTATTACCTGATGGATCTGGCTCTGCTCAAGCTGCCCAGCGCTCAAGACCTGATGGCGCAATTGCAGCAGCTTGGGGAGTTGGTTGTACAGCGGCGATCGCTCTCGCCGGAAGAAAAGGGCCGCCTGCTTGTGCTGATGGGTCGGCTCCAGGAAATCGTGCAAAACAGCCGCACCAGCCTGAACACGGCCATTCACAATAATCCTGCGCTGCAAATCCCCCTGGAAGCGCCGATGCAGACGCTAACCCAACAAACCGATCGGTTTCTGGCAGCGCTGAGGGCGGCCATTGCCCAGTCCAAAACCGTGCAGGTGCAGCCCACGGCGTATGATCCCGCGGCGTATGAGGCTGCCGCGACTGAAATGCTTGCCGCCAGCCATGCCTTGTGGCAAGACACCTCCGCCCAGATCGATCGCCTGCTGGAGCAGCGAATTCAGGGATTTGCCCGCAAGATTTATACTGTCGAAGCGTTTGCGCTGCTGGTGCTGGCGACGGTGTTCTATGTGTTCATCTCGTTTGCCCGCAATTTGGTTAGCCAGCGGCGATCGCAGACTCGCCTCGCCACCCAGCACGCCCTCACCCGCATCCTGTCGGAAGCCACCACCCTGGAAGAATCTGCACCCCAAATTCTTCAAACGATTTGCGAAAGCTTTCACTGGGACGTGGGTGAACTGCGCCGCCTTAACCCAGAAACCAAAACGCTGGCCTATGTGGCAGGCTGGCATTGCCCACAGCTAGACGCAGCCCAGCTTGAGTCAGACTTTTGGAAACGCCCCTTTGACGAAAGCGAAGGCATCATCGGACAGGTCGCCACAAGCCGCGAGTCGCTTTGGCTGGGTGATATCGCTGGTGATGATTTCTTTTTGCAAAGATCCGTTCGCCGATCCCTGATCGAAGCACTAGGGTTGCGGAGTTGGTTGGGGTTTCCCATTTTGAATGGAGACGAGGTGCTGGGCGTGATGTGTTTCCTCAGCCGCGAGGCACAAAAGCCCGATGCCGACCTGCTCAAGGTCATGACGACGATTGGCAGCCAAGTGGGGCAGTTTATCAAAATTCGGCTGTCGGAGGAGGCGCTGCGCCAGAGCGAGGAACTGCAACGGATGGCGCTGAGTGCGGCCAAGATGGGCGCGTGGGATTGGAACGTCCTCACGGGGGAAGAAAACTGGTCAGAAGAAGCAGAGCGCATTTTTGGCTTAGAAGCCGGACAGTTTACCCGAACCTATGCCGACTTTTTTGAATTTATCCATCCTGAAGACCGCGACAGGGTGAACGAAGCCCAAGCGCGATCGCTCCAAGACGGGGCCGACTATGCGCCAGAATATCGCGTCCTTTTGCGGGACGGCAGCCTGCGCTGGATCACCAGCCGTGGTCGGGTGCTGCGCGATGCCGAGGGCAACCCCACGCGGCTGGTCGGCGTGACGATGGACATCACCGAGCGCAAACGGTCGGAACTGGCTCTAGCCGAGAGCGAACGCCGCCTGCGGGCCGCCGAAGAGAAATACCGCAGCATCTTTGAAAACGCGGTCACGGGCATTTTCCAAACTACAGCCGACGGCCGCTATCTCAGCGCCAACCCCGCTCTGGCGAAAATCTATGGCTACGAGTCTGTCGAGGCGCTGATGGAGGCGCTGCAAGACATCGAGCATCAGCTATACGTAGACCCCACTCGGCGGCAGGATTTTATCGACCAGATGGCGGCCCACGGCGCAGTAGAGGATTTTGAGTCCCAGGTTTATCGCCAGGATGGAGAGATTATCTGGATTGCCGAAAATGCGATCGCCGTTCGAGATGACCAAGACAACCTGCTGTATTACGAAGGCACAGTCGAAGACATCACCCAGCGCAAGCAGGCTGAAGAAACCCTGAAGCGACAACTGGCAGCAATCGAGGCATCCGCTACAGGCGTGGGCATCCTCAACGCAGCAGGTGAATTTCTCTATCTCAATAGCGCCCACGCCACCATCTATGGCTATGACGACCCAGCGGAACTCATCGGTCAATCCTGGACTATGCTCTATCGATCTAAGGAGTTAGCTAGATTTCAGCAGGAGGTCATGCCGGAGTTTGCCCAGACCGGCCAGTGGCGCGGCGAAGCAATCGGCACCCGCAAAGATGGCAGCACCTTTCCCCAGGAGGTATTTCTCACGGCGCTAGACGATGGTGGGCTGGTGTGTATTGTTCAGGATATTACCGCTCGCTACCAGGCCGATGCGGCCCTGCGCGAACGAGAAGCCCGCTTTAGCTCCCTGGTGAACAATATTCCGGGCGTGGTCTATCGCTGCGCCTGCGATGAACACTGGACGATGGAATACATTAGCGACCCGATTCGCAACTTGACGGGCTATGAGCCAGAGGAGTTCATCGGCAATCGACGGCTGAGCATGAATGACATTACTCCACCGGAGTATCAACTGATCATTGCCCAGACGGTGGAGGAGGCGATCGCCCAAAAGCAGCCCTATGTCTTGGAATTCCCCATCCAGCACAAAGACGGCAGCATCCGCTGGGTCTACGAAAAAGGACAGGGAATTTACGAAAACGGCGAGTTGCTGTGCCTGGACGGGGTGCTGTTTGACATCACCGAGCGCAAGCAAACCGAGGAACGCCTGCGCCTGCTGGAGTCGGTCGTGGTCAACACCAACGATGCGGTGATGATCATGGAGGTCGGCGACCCGGCAAACCTCAAGATTGTCTACGTGAACGAAGCCTTTGCCCACATGACGGGCTACACGCCGGAGGAGGTCATCGGCAAAAATCCTGCCATGTTCCAGGGGCCAGGCACCGACCGAGAGACAGTGGCACGGGCGCGGGCCGACCTAGCGCAGTGGAAATCGGTTCAGCTAGAGCTAATTAACTATCGCAAGGACGGCTCCGAGTTTTGGGTGGAAATCGAGATGGTTCCCATTGCCGACAAAGGCGGCGAATACACCCACTGGATCTCGGTGCAGCGAGATATTAGCGATCGCAAAGCAGCGGAAGAAGCCCTCCGCAGGGGCAAAGAAGCCGCCGAAGAGGCCAACCGCGCCAAGAGCCAGTTCCTTGCCAACATGAGCCACGAGCTACGCACTCCGCTGAATGCCATCATCGGCTACAGCGAAATGCTGCAAGAAGATGCCCACGACTTTGGCTATGGCGACATCGTGCCCGATCTGGAAAAAATTCGCGGTGCAGGGCAGCACTTGCTGGCGCTGATCAACGACATCCTCGACATTTCCAAGATCGAGGCTGGCCGGATGGAGCTATACCTGGAAACCTTCGAGCCAGAGTTGCTCTTGCTGGAGGTGCAGGGGACCATCGAGCCGCTTATGGCCAAAAACCACAATACTTTCTCGATTCACTGCCCCGACGACCTGGGCACCATGCACGCCGACCTGACCAAGGTGCGCCAGTCGTTGTTTAACCTGCTCAGCAACGCTGCTAAATTCACCGACAACGGCACTGTCACCCTCACGGTCGAAAAGCGCGAAGTCACTAGCCTTGCTTACGATAACCCCGACGCGCCGTTCAGCCTTGCGCCTGCCCCCTTCCTCCTGTTTCGAGTATCCGACACGGGCATTGGCATGACGGTCGAGCAGATGGCGAAGGTGTTCCAGGCCTTTACCCAGGCGGACGCTTCGACTACGCGGAAATATGGCGGCACGGGGCTAGGACTGGCCATCAGCCGCCGCTTTTGCCAAATGATGGGCGGCGACATCACCGTGGCGAGCGAGGTAGGCAAGGGCAGCACCTTCACGATCTGGCTGCCGATGCGGGTGGTCGATCCCAAGCAGATTGAAGCGCTGCCCGTTCTGAACCCTGCTGCTGACACGGATCAGGAGACTTCTCAGAAGGGCGATCGCAGCACTGTCGCGGAGCAGTATCGCCCGTCCTGCGACAACCCCTCCTCTGACTTGGGCGATTTGCAAAGCGATCCCTGTGGGAATCGCAAAACCGTGCTGGTGATCGACGACGACCCCGCCGTGCGCGACCTAGTGCAGCGCTACCTCACCAAAGAAGGCTTTCGGGTAGAAACGGCCGCCAACGGCATCGAAGGCTTGCAGCTTGCCCGCCAGATTCGCCCCGATGCCATCACGCTAGACGTGCTGATGCCCGACACAAACGGCTGGAGCGTGCTATCGGCGTTCAAAGCCGATCCCGACCTGGCTGAAATTCCTGTCGTCGTGATGACAATTGTGGACGACAAAAACCGAGGCTTTGCCCTGGGTGCAGCGGATTATCTCACCAAACCTATTGACTATCAGCGGCTCACCCACCTGCTGCAAAAGTTCCAGTCCAATCGCTCAGGGGATGCGACGCAAACCCGTCGGGTGCTGGTAGTCGAAGACGACTCCGACATCCGCCAGATGTTTCGCCGAATGCTAGAGCGGGAACACTGGCAGGTAGCTGAGGCCGAGAACGGGTGCGTAGGGTTACAGGTTCTCCAACAACAGCGCCCCGATTTGGTCTTGCTTGACCTGATGATGCCAGAGATGGATGGCTTTCAGTTCATCAGCGCGGTGCGGGAGAATCCCGAATGGCGATCGCTCCCAATCGTCGTCGTCACCGCGCTCGACCTCACCCCGGCCGACCATCTGCGGCTAAATGGCTATGTGGAGCAAATCCTGCAAAAGGGCACCTACAGCCGCGACGAACTGCTGCATGAAGTCCATGATCTGGTGTTAACCTGCATTCGCCACCGTCCCACCAGGGTTCGGGAGGTTTCCCTATGAAGCTGGGCTGGGGATCGGTACTGGTCATTGATGATGAAGCGGTAACGCGCCTGCTGGTGGCTCGCCGCCTCAGCGATCGGGTGGCCTCGGTGACAACCGTAGAAAGCGGGCAAGAAGGGCTAGAACTGCTGCAAAGCCAGCCGTTTGACCTGGTGCTGCTGGATATCATCATGCCGGGCCTCAGCGGCGTGCAAACCCTGGAAAAGATGAAGGCGGACCCGGCGCTTCAGAGCATTCCGGTGATTATGATTTCTGCCGCCGATGACTTGGATAGCGTGGTGCGCTGCATCGAACTGGGAGCCGAAGATTATCTGCTCAAACCGCTGAACGCAGTGCTGCTGCAAGCGCGGACGGGAGCCTGCCTAGAGCGCAAGTGGCTCCGCGACCAAGAGCAATCTTACCTGCGGCAGCTCCAGGCAGAAAAAGAGTCGGCCGAAGCCGCCAACCGCGCAAAGAGTGTGTTTCTAGCCAACATGAGCCACGAACTGCGAACGCCGCTGAACGCCATCATCGGCTACAGCGAAATTGTGCAGGAAGACTTGCAGGCTGAAGGAATCACCCATCTGATTCCCGATTTGCGGAAAATCCGTACCTCCGGGCAACACCTGCTGGGCATCATCAACGACATCCTCGATATTTCCGCGCTGGAGGCAGGCACGGTGTCGTTGGATCTGGAGACAGTGGTGCTAAACCCACTGCTGCAAGAAGTGGTAAACACGGTGCGTCCGCTGGTTCTGGAGCATGGCAACACGCTGCAAGTGCAGTGTCCCGATCATCTGGGCACGATGTACAGCGACCTGTCGAAAGTGCGGCAGATTTTGGTCAACCTGCTGAGCAATGCCGCCAAGTTCACAGAACAGGGTTCCATTACGCTGACGGTGGCGGTGAAGGGGCTGGAGGCGGCAGGCTGGGAGGACGGAGAGAAATTTGCGGCAGAGGCAGCGTTCCCTGTACCCAGCGGAGCGTTTGTAGAGTTTCGGGTGAGCGATACGGGGATTGGGATTGCTCCATTGCAGCGCGAGAAGATTTTTCAGCCGTTTGCTCAGGGCGACGAGTCCTCTACCCGGCGCTATGGCGGGACAGGGCTGGGATTGTCGATTAGCTATCGCTATTGCGAGATGCTGGGCGGCACGATCTCTGTGGAGAGTGAGCCAGAGCATGGGTCTACGTTTACGCTGCGGCTGCCTCTGGTCAGTCGCGATCGCCCCGCCCGCTTTCCCCCTGTCTATCAGCCCCAGGAACCCTCGACGCGCGATCGCCCGCTGGTGCTGATCATCGACGACGACCGAGGCATCCGCGACTGGATGGTGCAAAGCCTGAACCAAGAGGGCTATCGCGTGGTCACGGCCTGGTGCGGGCAGGAGGGGCTGCGGCTGGCGCAGGAGCTACAGCCAGAGCTGATTGTGCTGGATGTGCTGATGCCCGCGCTGGATAGCTGGGCCGTGCTGGCGACCCTCAAGGCCGACCCGCTGCTGGCAGGGGTTCCCGTCATGCTGACCGCCACACCCCCAGCCGAACTCCCCGCCGGACTTCATGCGCCCAGAGGCATGGTGTTGGGCATTGCCGACCAGCTCACCCGGCCCGCAGACTTTGCCCGACTGACGGCCCTGCTGCAAACCTACCAAGCGCCACAGCTTAAGGGGGGCAATCGAGCGCTGCTGGTGCATCAAGACCGGGCCACGCGCTCCATCCTGCGACAGGTGCTAGAGCAGGCGGGTTGGCGCGTGACGGAGGGCGATCGCCCCCAAGACACCCTGCCCCACCCCAGTCCAAAATCGTCCTCAGCCGTGGATGCGCTACTGCCCGACGTGCTGCTGGTGGACTTGCTGGTGCTGGCCAAAGAGGGGTTTCAGCATGTTTACCCGCTGCGAACAATGGGCGGGCGCGTTCCCCCGGTGATCAGCCTACTCACCCGCGACCTCAGCCCGGCCGACCAATCCCGGCTGAATGGTCGGCTAGAGCAGTTTCTTCAGCATGATCAGCCTGATGCGGGGTTCTTGGGCAATTTTCTCAACCAGATTCGCGACGCTGTTCTCCTTCATTTGTCGAGTGCGCTATGAAGCTCCAACTCCGCATTTTGCTGATGGTGACCTCGCTGCTGGCGGCAACGGTCGCAGTTACAACAGGCGTTTTGTCCTGGGGGACTCGCCAGTCGATCCTGGCGCAAACGGAGTCCAACGGGTTACTGATTGCGGAGTTTTTGGCGCGGATGTCGCGGTTTGCCAACCAGGTTCCCGCCGATGTAGACACGATGATGGGCGACCAAATGCTGGCCCAGGCGGCCCTCACCGCAAGGCTGGTGGCGATCGCCCAGCAGGCCAACCTCAGCCCCGCCGAAATCAATCAGCAGCTAGAAGACCTAGCCCAGACCACGGCGATCGACGAATTTTGGATTACCGACCGTGAGGGCAAGGTGGAATACAAAAACCAGTCTGCCCTGGGCAGCCAGCAGCCCCAGGCGCTCAGCTTTCAGTCCTTGCTGATGGGGGGGGCGGCCACGGTCGATGTGGATGCGCGAGCGAGGGATACCGACGGCAAAATCTTCAAGTATGTCGCCGTGGCGGGGGTCGATCAGCCCCGTATCGTGCAAATCGGGCACGATGCCGAAATCCTCAAAACCCTGCCCCAGCAGATTGGGCTGGAGCGCCTGACCAATGAACTGGTGGATGGCGATGCGGTAGTGGGCATTCGGATTGTCGATCGCCAGCTCAACAACCTGGCCCGCAGCGTCACCTCCAGCAGCGGCAATATTGTCAGTCTGTCGGCGGGCGATCGCGCCAAGCTGCTGCACGTTTTAGAGACTGGACAATCCAAAACCTACCTAGACGAAAACCTGCTGAAGGTCGCCGTGCCGATTCGGGGCAACGCCAACTGGATTCAGGGGGCAACGCTGGTCTATCTATCCACCGATTCCATTCGCAGTGCCCTCCAGCGCGATCTGTATCATGTTGCCCTGGCCTCAACGGGCATCATGGCCGCCGGACTGTTGGGGTCGCTGCTCCTGTCGCGGCGCGTCACGCAGCCCGTCGCCCGCCTCACCGATGCCGCCGACGCGATCAAGGCCGCCGTGAAAACAGAAGACTTTGACACAGAAACTCTGGCAGACGTGGCCAGCCGCCAAGACGAACTGGGCACGCTGGCGCGAGTGTTTCAGCGGATGGTGGGGGAAGTGCGCGATCGCGAACAGGGGCTACACCAGGCCAAGGCTGAACTACACCGCCGAGAAGAATATTTTCGCTCGATTATTGAAAACACGTCTGATATCGTCATGCTGCTCAGCGCCGACGGCCAAATCCGCTACAGCAGCCCCGCCCTCAAAGCCGTCCTGGGCTACGACCCGCAAAATGTGTACGGCAAGCCCCTGCTTGAGTTCGTCCATCCCGACGACCACACCACCGCCCGCATCGCCATCCACCACGCCGTCCACCAGCCCGGAATTACATTGCCCTTTCAGATCCAACTGCACCGGATCGATGGCTCTTGGGCCCGGCTAGAGGCCGTAGGCACGAACCTGCTGGATAATCCGGCGGTGGAGAGCATCATCCTGACCTTGCGCGACATCACCGAGCGCCAGCGGGCCGAGGAACTGCTGCGGCAAAAGGAAACGGCAGAGCAAGCAAACCGCGCCAAGAGCCAGTTTTTGGCCAACATGAGCCACGAACTCCGCACGCCGCTCAACGCCATCATTGGCTACAGCGAAATGCTGCAAGAAGAGGCAGAAGACCTGGGACAGGAGGATCTGGTTCCCGATTTGCAGAAAATCCACACCGCCGGACGACACCTGCTCAGCCTAATCAACGACATCCTGGACTTGTCGAAGATCGAGGCGGGCAAGATGGATTTGTACCTGGAAGAATTTTGTCTGCCCGATCTAGTCAGCGAGGTCGTCCACACGGTCAGCCCGCTGGTGAGCAAAAACAACAATACCCTGGTAGTTCACACCGATCCCCAGCTAGAAACCATGCACGCCGACCTGACCAAGGTGCGGCAAAATCTGCTGAACCTGCTGAGTAACGCCGCCAAATTTACCGAAAACGGCACGATTACGCTCACAGTTGAAAAGCACCTGCATCCCAAAACAACTCAACCCGCAATTTGCTTCCAGGTGACGGATACGGGCATCGGCATGACCGAGGCGCAGATGGAAAAGATGTTCCAAGCCTTTACCCAGGCAGACGCTTCGACCACGCGCAAGTATGGCGGCACGGGGCTGGGACTGGCGATCGCCCAGCGGTTTTGTCAGATGATGGGGGGCAATATCACCGTCACCAGCATCCTGGGCAAGGGCAGTACGTTTACCATGACGCTGCCCCAGGTCGTTCATCATCCTGATGCTGCACCCGATGCTGACGCAGATCAGATGGCATCGGTTGACGAGGGCGAGGATTTTGGAGGGAGTTCCTCCCGCCCTGATCGCCCGATTCTGGTGATCGACGACGACCCGGCGATTCACGACCTGCTCCGCCGCCAGCTTGCCCGCGAAGGCTACACCGTCCACAGCGCCCTCACCGCCGAAGAAGGACTGACCCTGGCGCAAAGCATTCGCCCCATCGCCATTACGCTAGACGTGATGATGCCCAAGATGGACGGCTGGATGCTGCTGTCGGCGTTTAAGAGCAATCCAGACCTGGCCAATATTCCCGTGATTATGCTGACGATGCTGGACAACAAGAACATGGGCTATGCGCTGGGTGCGTCGGACTATTTAATCAAGCCAATCGATCGCCACCAGCTGCTCTCGGTGCTGAAAAAGTATGAGTGCGCTCGCCCTGCCTGCCCCATTCTGGTGGTGGAAGACGACCCCACCAACCGCGACCTGCTGCGCCAGCTTTTGGAAAAAGAACACTGGCAGGTGATCGAAGCCGAAAACGGGCGTGTGGCCCTAGAAAAGCTGCAAACCGTCCAGCCAGAGCTAATCCTGCTGGATCTGATGATGCCGGAACTGGACGGTTTTGGTTTCGTCGCAGAATTACAGCGCCACGAAGCATGGCGATCGCTCCCTGTCATTATCATCACCGCCAAAGACATTACGGCCGAAGACCAGTTTCGACTGCGCGGCTACGTTGAACAAATCCTGCAAAAAGGAGCCTACAGCCAGGAAGACCTGCTGGTGAGAATTCGTCAGTTGGTGGCGGCCTGCCAGCAATCCGCATGACAGCCAGGATTGAGAGATAAAGAGATGATGGGAGGAGAATCTGAAAAATGCCTAAGATACTCTTGGTAGAAGACAACGAAATGAACCGAGATATGCTCTCGCGGCGGCTGCTGCGGCGGGGCGCTGAGGTGCTGATTGCAACAGACGGAGCGCAAGGAGTCGAAATGGCGCAGGCGGAGCGGCCGGACTTGATTTTGATGGACATGAGCCTGCCCGTGATGGACGGCTGGGAGGCAACGCGCACGCTCAAGGCGGCATCGGAAACAAAGGAAATTCCAATTATTGCCCTGACAGCCCACGCAATGGCGGGAGATCAGGAAAAGTGTCGAGAGGCGGGATGTGATGATTACGATACGAAGCCTGTAGACTTTGCGCGGCTGACAGGCAAAATCCAGGCAATTTTGGGGGAAGGCTCGCTGAAATGACTCCTGAGCAAGGCGTTCTGCTAGTTGTCGATGATAACGAGATGAACCGCGATTTGCTGTCTCGGCGGCTCCAGCGCCAGGGGCATACGATTGTGACGGCAAATAATGGGCGCGAAGCCATTGACAAGATGCGATCGCAGCCCTTTGACCTCGTGCTTTTGGACGTGATGATGCCGGAGCTAAACGGCTACGAAACGCTGGAGCAGTTGAAGCAAGACCCCGACCTGCGCCATATTCCGGTGATCATGATTTCGGCGCTGGATGACATTGAGAGCGTCGTGCGCTGCATCGAGCTGGGGGCCGAAGATTACCTGTTTAAGCCGTTTAACCCGACGCTGCTGAAGGCGCGAATCGGTGCGTGTCTGGAGAAAAAGCGGCTGCGCGACCAGGAACAGTCCTACCTGAAGCTCATCCAGGCAGAGCAGGAAAAATCTGAACGGCTGCTACTGAACGTGTTGCCCAAGGCGATCGCCGACCAGCTCAAGCAAGGCTCCCAAACCATCGCCGATAACTTCACCGAAGTCACCGTCCTGTTTGCCGATTTGGTGAACTTTACAGAACTCTCCTCCAAGCTCTCCCCCGCAGAACTGGTGGCGCTGCTGAACCAGATTTTTTCTACCTTCGACCAGCTTGCAGAACTGCACGGTCTAGAGAAAATCAAAACCATTGGCGATTCCTACATGGTCGTCGGCGGGCTACCCTTGCCCCAGGCGGGTCATGCAGAGGCGATCGCCCGGATGGCGCTGGATATGCAAAAGGCGATCGCCCAGATCAACATCAGCCATATCCACCCTAGCTTTGGCCCCCTGCAAATGCGCGTCGGCATCAACACCGGCCCCGTCGGCGCAGGGGTCATCGGCATCAAGAAATTCACCTACGACCTCTGGGGCGACACGGTGAACATCGCCAGCCGCATGGAGTCGCTCTCCCTGCCCGGCCGCATCCAGGTCAGCGCCACCACCTACGAACGCCTGCAAGACAAGTTCCAATTCGAGAAGCGCGGCCCCATCGAGGTCAAGGGCAAAGGCGAGATGACCACATACTTTTTGCTGGGAAGCTAGCAGAGGAAAGAACGAAGAACGAAGAGAAAAGAACGAAGAGAGAAGAGGGAAAAATTTTCGTTTTTCGTTCTTCGTTCTTCCTTTTTCGTTCTTCCTTTTTCGTTCTTCGTTCTTCCTTTTTCGTTCTTCCTTCCTACGCCATGCTGAGCGACATCAGCTCGTCCGACATTTCAAAATTGGCGGTGACAGACTGCACATCGTCCAGATCCTCCAGCGCATCCATCAGCCGCAAGAGGTCAGAAGCCTGGGCGGGATCGCTGACTTCGACGCTGTTGTTTGGGAACCAGCGCGGCTCTGCCTGGATAACCGCATAACCCCGGTCTTTGAGGGCTTGGGTCAGGGCTTCCAGATTGGCGGGTTCGGTAAAAATCTCTGCACCGGGATACTCATCTTCCAACGAAATTAGCTCGTAGGATTCTGCGCCGCCTTCTAGAGAGGCCTCCAGCAGATCGTCCTCGTCGATCACAGGCAATTCCTTTTTGCTGGCGGGCGGAGGCGCTTTCACGGTCACCACGCCCTTTTGCTCAAACATCCAGCCAACGCAGCCCGTCTCGCCCAAGTTGCCGCCACGCTTGTTGAAGGCGGCCCGCAGGTCGGCGGCGGTGCGGTTGCGGTTGTCGGTCAGCGCTTCGATCAGGATGGCGATGCCGCCAGGGCCATAGCCTTCATACCGAATGGCTTCTAGGTTGTCGCCCGCCAGTTTGCCAGACCCTTTGGCGATCGCCCGCTCGATATTGTCATTGGGAATGCCCGCTGCCTTGGCGTTTTCAATCGCCGTGCGGAGCTGAAAATTACCCGCCGGATCGGGCACGCCGTTTCGCGCCGCAATGATAATTTGTCGAGAAATTTTTGCGAATGTCTTGCCCTTGACGGCATCCACGCGAGCCTTTTGCCGCTTAATGTTCGCCCACTTACTATGTCCTGCCATGCACTCGATCGATAAAACGCTTCTCTACTCGTTCCCGGAAGTGAGTTCCCGGAGGTGAGTTCCGGGAGTTAAGTTTCCGGAGTTCTCGAAGACTCTCGAAATCTGTCTCTGGAACCCGTCTCTGGAACCCGTCTCTGAAGTTGTGTTGCAGTTGTGTTGCAGTTGTGTTGCGCCCCGGAGCCTGCCAAAGCAGCCTACCCAACGCAAACACTATCCTAGAATAACTAGCCTCAGATTCAACTGGAGGACACTCCGATGGTTGTTTCAGAATTGCAACGGTCTCAGACTGCCGCAGCGCCACAGTGGGCGATCGCCCTGCCGCCCGCCCTCCGCACCTGGCTAGAAGCAGCATTCAGTCAGCTATCTGTCCCCCTTTGCCTAGATTTTTGGGGACGTGAGCAACTCTGGATTCACTGCAATGCCGACGATCCGCCGCCTGTGACCCTCCAGATTCGGCATCCCGGCATCGTGCGATCGCTCCTGACCCGCCGCGACCCGCTCATCCTGGTAGAGGGCTATCTCAACGGCGACTGTGATTTCGTAGGCGATCTGGAAACGCTGATCGTGGCCATGCAGCAGTTGGGTCGAGTCCCGATCCCGCTCAATCTTTCCACGCTGCAAGCCGCTCGCGCCGCCCTGTCGCTGCCCTCCCTCAAAACCCAGCCCAGCCTGTCTTCCGAAAAGACGCGCCACACCCCAGCGCAAGACCGAGCCGCCATCCATCACCACTACGACATGGGCAACGACTTTTATCAGCTCTGGCTCGATCCGCTCATGGTCTACTCCTGCGCCCACTTTGAAACGGAACAGATGTCGCTGGCCGAGGCGCAGGCAGCCAAGCTAGACCTGATCTGTCGCAAGCTGCGCCTGTCGCCGGGGGAAACGCTGCTGGATATTGGCTGTGGCTGGGGGGCGCTGCTGCGCTGGGCCGTGGAACGATACGGCGTGTTTGGCGTTGGCATCACGCTCAGCCAGGCGCAATTGGACTATAACCAGGAAAAAATTGCAGAGGCGGGCCTGGGCGATCGCCTCCAGGTGCAGTTGATGGACTATCGCGACCTGCCGCAAACGCCCACATTTGACAAGATCGTGTCCGTGGGCATGGTGGAGCATGTGGGTCGCAGGAACCTGCCCGTTTATTTTCAGCGCATTGGGCGATCGCTCAAACCAGGTGGGCTATTCCTGAACCACGGCATCACGGCCAGCGCCGAATGGAACGGCAGCAGCCTGGGCGAACGGTTCATCAACCGCTACATCTTTCCCCACGGCGAACTGCTGCGTCTCTCGACGGTGCTGGATGCCGCCGAGGCGGCCGGCTGGGAAATTGTGGACGTAGACGGATGGCGGCTCCACTACGCCAAAACCCTGCGCTGTTGGGAAGCCAATCTGCGAAACGCTGCTGCTCAGGCAAAACGGCTTTTGGGCGACGCAATGCGGAACCGAATGCTAGAAAACCTAGAAAACAGGGAGCAATCGGGCCGCTTGCCCAGCACCCTGCCTGAAACGCTGCCCCATCGCTATCTGCAACTCTGGCGGGCCTATCTGCTTGGCTCTGCTCTCGGCTTTGAACAGAATCAGATGGGGCTTTATCAAACGCTACTGCGTCCAAAGTCGGAGACACGCTGGAACTTGCCGCTGACTCGCGTAGGCTGGCTGGCTTAGCATCATCTGGCGAGTTTAGCGCCATCTGGCTGGCTCAGCGTCATGCCGTGATGGGGTTTTGAAGCAAAGGCGCAAAAACTAAACCCGGCTTTGCAGATCCCAAAACCACTCGCTGGGCGGCGCTTTAAGGCAGCGCGGTCTGTGAGCAGCTTCAAGATTTGCAAAACCGGATTCTGGAGGTCGCGCTCTGGCGATGCTGACACACTGATAAGGTTTGTTAGCGGGAAGGTGTGATGTTCAACAGGGCGATCGCCCCACTGCCCATCTTCAACCTCTGCCCCCTGAACCCCATTAGCGGCGACCGCGATAGGGAACCTTGTTCAGGTAGTCGATATCGTTGGCGCGGAGGGTTTGAGCATAGTTGCCCTTGGCCCCCACAGCGGCGGCCATGTCGCGATACTTGCGGGGATCGCCCTCGGACAGCATCCGCTCTTGGAACTTGCGGCTGTAGAACTTCTCCACCACAAAGCGCCAGTCGGTCTTGGTGGTTCCCACCTTGTCGCGAAACTCTTCGCCATAGCGCGGCGTTACCAGGTTAAAGGGACGACCCTCATCGCGGTTGCCCATGCGCTTGCGCTGATAGGGCACAGTGTAGTCGCCAAAGGCGTTGGTGTATTCTTCGCTATCGAGCAGCGCGTCCACAAAACCGTCGAAGCCCTTGGTGGCGATCACGATTGACCAGGCGATGGTTTCGTCTTGGTTATAGGCTTTGCGACCCAGCAGGCGGCGCAGCGTAATGTCCACCAAGCGATAGTTGTCGTTCACGCTCACGACCTGGCTGTAAAAGCGCTCAGACAGCGCTAGCCCCCGCACAAAGTCGCGCACGGTGATTACACGGTTCTTGAGCTGAGATTCCAGCGCGGGCTGCCGGTTGAATTTGAGGATCTGATGTTCGCTAAACACCTGACGATAGGCCGCCCAGATGACTTGCTGCATATCGGAATCGTCCGCAGCGTCTTCTAGACGATAGATGTACGGAGTGTCCTCGTTCTGGTCAGCAGCGCCAAAGCTGCGAACCCGTTGGTTCTGAGTGGTTGGTTTGTATTCAAGCAACGGCAACGCCATTCAAGTATCTCCCTTCAGTTTTATGGAACGTCTGAAATGGTTCAAGCCAGCGGTCTAACGACAGTCTTTGGCTTATTATCCCGTGGATTGAACCTCTAGACTCCATCTGCAATCGGCTTTTTTGCAAATGGAATCCAGCTTATCCGGTGGCTCCGGGCAGCGAACTCACCAGCGCCAGCACGGCCAGCATCAGCACCAGCGTCAGCACAACAATCGACACGCGCCCCCAGTTGGCCGTCTTGAGGAAGGCTTGCAGGTCAAAGGGCTGGTCAAAGCTCAGGGCAAATCGACCTACAGGGACGTAGGGGCGAGGCTTCGGCAGCTTGTCGCGGTAGGCGGCTCCATAGCGCGGGGTAAAGCTGAAGGGGCGATCGCCCATCCGTTTGCGCTGGTAGGGCACCACGTTGTCGCCAAAGGCCTGGGCGTACTCGTCGCTGTCGATCAGCGTATCCACGAAGCCGCCCCAGCCCTTGGTAGCAATCACAATCGACCAAGCGATTTCTTCGTCTTTGCTATAGGGCGCACGGCCAAGGAGCCGCTTCAGGCACATTTCCACCAGGCGATAGTTGTTGTTTGGCTCCACCACCAGCCGATAGAATCGCTCCGACTTGGCCAGCCCCCGAATGAAGTCCCGCACGGAAATGGAGTGGTTGCGGAGCTGAGTTTCCAGCGCAATTTGGCGATTAAACCGAAGCTGCTCTTGTTCGTTAAACACCTGGCGATAGGCGGCGTTGATCAACTCGTCCACTTCATCCGCCGCACGAGAGTCTTCGAGCCGATAGACGTAGAGAATGTCGCCATTGGTGTCAACCGTGCCAAAGCTAGATACCCGCTGGTTTTGGGCGGTTGGCTTGTAGTCTAAAAGAGGCAATGTCATCTCGATTTCTCCTTCAACATCTGAAAGGTGAAGAGACTTCTTGCACAGAGTTCAGAGGTCGGGGATTTTACAGAAACCCGAATGAACCAGAGCATAGCGTTGCATTCAGGCTGAGTAAGCAGGAACGATTGGATGCGGTATGCGGGCGATCGCCCCTTCATCAAGCAATCAGTCAGCTAGAAAACACACCGGTTTCAATCTTTGCGAACCAATCCCTGACCCGAACGTAGAACAATCTCAAAATACGATTTAGCCAGAGTTGAGAAAATTAGCGCGAATCGCTGCACGAACTATGGTTGAACGGTTAAGTTTGAACGGACAAGTTTGAACGGCTAAATCCAATCTTCTATGCAAGTCTCTTATGCAAGTCTCTTATGCAAGAGGTCGTCAATCTAGAACGGGAATCAGCGCGTATCCTAACGTGTCTTAAACGTGTCTTAAACGTTTTTTAATGTATCTTACGCGCCTTAGGTGTCTTAAACAGTTTCCAGCGCTTCAGGCGTTGAAGGTTGATCCGCAGTTTTCACAAACCGCCTTTCACAAACCGCCAACGCCTGAAGTCCAGACTTTTAGCGGACGGGGAAGCTGGCCGAGGGGCTGATGGACACGGGCACGCCTGCGGTGGCGCTGCTGCGGCTCATATCGGGAATTTTGATATTTGCCGTAGACACCGAGGTAAACTGCATCGGCTTTGGCTGTACGGCCTTCGCCATTTCGAGGAAGTTGCGAACGTCGCCCCACTTGTAGCGCTCGGCTTCTAGGCGATCGCGCCAATAGTCACCATAGCGGGGAGTCACCAAGTTAAAGGGGCGATCGCGATAGCGCCGCCGCTGGTAGGGAACCGTGTTGTCGCCAAAGTTGGTGCTGTACTCGTCGCTGTCTAGCAGTTGATCGACAAAGCCCTCAAAGCCCTCGGTGGCAATCACAATCGACCAGGCAATTTGCTCATCCTGGTTGTAGGACGCACGGCCCAGCAGGCGCTTCAGCGTAATGTCCACAATCCGGTAGTTAGAATTGGTTTCCACCACCAGCTTGCGGTAGGTTTCCGACTTGGCCAGCCCGCGAATAAAGTCCCGCACTGTAATCGAGCGGTTCTTTAACTGCGATTCCAGATCACCCTGACGGCTGCTTTTCAAAATGACGTGCTCGCTGAACACTTGGCGATAGGCCGCCCAAATTAGCTGCTCGATGTCGGAGTTATCGGCTGCGTCTTCCAAGCGATAGATATAGGGGGTGTCCTCGTTGCCGACTTCATAACCCGGCACGCGCTGGTTTTGAGACGCAGGTTTGTATTCAAGAAGGGGAATGCTCATGGTTTTCCAGGGGTTAGAGTTTAGGAGTTAGGGGTTTGGGAACCAGATGTAGGGGCCAGGACGTGAGTAAATTCCTGAACCCCAACCCCTGACACCGGATACCAAAACCCTAATTCTTCTTCAGCGGCGGGATATAGCTGTAAGGCAGTCGGGCGGCAACGGGTTTGACCGTAGGCTTGGGGGTGCCGTTGTCGTCGCGGCTCATATCGGGCACCTTGATGGCGCTGGAGGTGGAGCGGGCCACGTCGCGCTGGGGCGTAAGCTGGGGCGTGATGATGCCCTTTGCCATGATGAAGAAGGATGCCGGAATCGCTTGCCGCACCACTTTCTTGTCCAGTTCGCCCGCCTGATACTGCCGCACCTGGTAGTAAGAACGGGTCATCATTTCCCGCTCCAGCAGGCGGCCGCGCCAATAGTCGTTGTAGCGTGGGTTCACCAGGTTAAAGGGGCGGGCCTCCATGCGGCGGCGCTGATAGGGCACGATGTCGTCGCCAAAGTTGGAACGATATTCGTCGCTGTCCACCACCGCATCAATGAAGCCATGCAGCCCTTTGGTGGCAATCACAATCGACCAAGCGATTTGCTCCTGTTTGCCGTAGGACGGGCGACCCAAAAAGCGCTGCACCGTTAGCTCAACCACTCGATAGTTGGAGTTGAGTTCGGCAATCTGCTCTCGATAGACTTCCGATTTGCCCAGACCTCGGATAAACTCGCGCACGGAAATGGCGCGGTTCCGCAGTTGCGATTCCAGAAACTCCTGCCGATAGCTTTCCAAAATCAGATGCTCGCTGAAGATCTGGCGATAGCAGGCCCAGATGATGTTGTTGACATCGGTGTCGGAGGTGGCATCCGTCAGGCGATAAATCCGAGCGTCGTCCTCGTCGGGAACATCGTAGCCGGGTACGCGCTGGTTCTGGGTTTTGGGTGTGATTTCGAGCAGGGGAATTGACATGGTGGTTAGAGGTTTAGGGGTTTGGGATTGGGGTTTGGGAGCCAGGGAAGCTATTGGGAACGGGCTGGGGAGATTGCAGCGTGGCGATCGCCCACTGAACCCGCGCCTGGACGGCAATATCCGAGTCTGCGAGAGTTCGCAGTGTTTCGAGAATCTGAGGCTGCAAGTCGGGTGTGGACTGTCCCAGGGCTTGCAGTCCGGCGATCGCCGCATAGCGGATCGACCAGTCAGCATCGTCTAGGATGCGAACGAGCGTATCGTAGGTGCGGGACTGGGCGATCGCCCGCTCGGAGTCTACCAGCTTGAGCCAGTGCAACTGACCTACGCCCTTGGTGGCCGCGCGGCGCACGCTGGGAGCAAAGTCCGTCTCGGCTGCCGACAGCAGCACGTCCAGCGCACGCGGATCGGCGATCGCCGCCAGTGCCCGAATCGCGTAGGCCCGCGCTCCGTAGTTATAGTCGTCCAGCAGCGTCAGCAGGGGCATCACCGCCGCTTCACCCATCTGCACCAGCCCCTTTACCGCCATCACTGCTGCGCCGGGATTGTTGAACCCCAGCGCTCGAATCAGCGTTGGGATGCCCTCTTCCAGACGCGCCGCCGCCAAAGCCTGCACTGCCGCGATCAGCCGTTCCGGGGAATCGGCCCGGTCGATGTCGGCAATAAGAGTGGCAAGGGAGGTGGACATGAATAAAGCAGGAAAGCGGCAGGGAGCGATAGAGGATCGGCGTGAAAAGACACAGGGTTGAGAGAAAAGGAGCAGGGACTTTCTTCCCCGCTGCTTTTTTCAACTTCGCTATTCAACTCCGTTATCTGATAACTTGGCGACTGGCTAACCTGGCGGCTGGACAACCTGGCGGCCGCTCAGAGCATCCCGTCCATCAGCGTCATCACTTTGACCGCATCGGCGCTGAGGCTGTGGGGCGACTGGCGCATGGCGCGTTCCAGCAGCCCTTTCAGGGAAAAGAGCTTGAAGCTGTTTTCGGTGGCGGCGGAGGCGATCGCCTCGGCGGCAGGCAGATAGCCCACAGCACCCAGATCCGACAAGGCGACGCGGCGCAGGTTGATGTCGTCGCTTTGCAGCGCGGCCACCAGGCGATCGCCGTAGGCCGCGTCTTCCGTCAACTGGTACAGCGCCCGCACCGCAGAATACTGAACCCGCTGGAGCGGATGCTCGACAAAGGGACGAATCACCTCGACGGCTTCCACAGCCCCCAACGCGCCCAGCGCCTCCAGAACGGCTTCGTAGGGCTGGGCCAGGTGAGGCCGGCCCGGAACCTTTGTCGCCGCTGCTACGCCGCCCGCCAACAGCCCTAGCAGCGCGGGCACACAGGACGCATCGCCCAGCATTCCCAACGACTGCGCCGCCGACTCGCGCACATAAAAGTCCTCACAGCCAAGACACTCCGTCAGCCCCGGAACAGCACGGCGATCGCCCAACTTTCCCAGGGCCCGGGCTGCGTTCCGCCGCAGCGGGTAGCCGCCCAGTTCGGTTCGATCTGACTCGTCGCGGAGTGCCGCAATCAGCGCATCCACAGCAGCCGGATTAGACACACGAAATTTCCCCAACCACCATGCTGCGTAATAGCGCAAGCTGGTGTCGGGATGGGAAAGATTGGCGATCGCCTGCTCCACCGTCAGCGCCTCTGCGCCAGCGGCTTCCGATACAGCGGTCGATTCCTCAAACTGCGTCTCCGATGTTCCGTCAAGCATTCCTGAACCTGGGGGTGTCGCGTTCCATCCGACGGGCGATCGCGTGCTTATGAATCGCTCGTCAGCGGTTCGATCTTGACAATCTTGCCGCCCATCCGCAGGATGCGCTGCATCTCTTCGTTCATGCGGTTGTAAGGAACCGTGAAAAAGACGCTGCCACTGTTACGAATCGCGTAGTTGTTCTTGTCTGTTTCTTGGCTCTGACGCAGGCCCACGACTTCATAGCGAAACATCCGCGCCCCAGAAGGCGAATTTGCAGCACTTCCCACAGCAGTTTGACCGTACATTGTCCTGTTCTCCATTGTTTAGAGGATAAAAGGGAGGAATCAGGGTTTAGGAGGTTTAGGTCAAGCCGCAAGCTTGAAAGCCAGTCAAAGGCTCAAGCGCCAAGTCCCAAACCCTGATTCCTGAAACCTAGCTTGCGCTGGCTAGCGACACGCTAACGATGCGACCGCCCTGGCGCTGGATTTGCTGCATCCGAGCGGAGAGTTGGTCATAAGGCACCAAGTAAGCAGTGCTGCTGCGGCGCAGCTTGGGATATCCAACGCCAGAGCCACCGTTTCGCAGGCCTGCCACTTCTACCCGATAGACGCGGGTGCTTTCGCCCACGGAGCCACCCAGGCACTTGCTGGGAGCCACATCGTCTGAAGCGCGGAAGAAAGCAAAGCTGCCGCTGCCAGAGGGGCTGACAATAGAGGTCGGTTTGTTTTGGGCGAGGTCGCGGGCCAGGTGGGGCACGCGACCCTCTGCCTGAGAGCGATCGCTGTTGGCATAGCCGCGATAGAGACGGAACATGCGGTTAAAGGCGACCGTGCGGGCCCCGGCATAATACTCGAAGCCGCGATAGTAGGGCACGATGTTTTCGCCGAAGTTAGACTGATACTCTTCCGAGTCGATGTAAGAGTCGATATCCGCATCAAAGCCCTGGGTTTCGTACAGGTCGAGGTGGAAGATGACTTCCGACTCGTCGTAGGGCGCACGACCCAGCAGGTGCTTGTAGTTCAGTTCGATCACGCGGGTCTGGAAGTTGCCGTAAAGGAACTTCTGCTTGTAAAGGTCAGACTTGGCAACGGCGCGAACAAATTCACGGACGCTGATGTTGCCGTCGCGGAGGAGCGATTCGGCGCTGGTGAGTCGTTCGGACTTCATCAGGTAGTCGTTGCCCAACACCTGCCGATAGACGGCGCGAATGACGTTCTCGACATCCTCTTTGGTGTAATTGGGGCGGAGTTCTACCCGGGGCGCTCCGTCAAACGGAGATGTTCCCAAACGGGATGCTGCTGCGGTAACTGGCACGGTCGATCTCTCCTTCGTGTTTGCGAATGGCTTGGAAGCGGTTGGCGCTTGAAGCTGACCCCAAACCCCAACCACTAGAAACCGGAACTCAAACGGGTAGCGGGCGATTCTTGAGGCTACCCTGAACCCTAGACGGCGCTGATGCTAAGCACCCGACCGCCTGCGCGATTGATCTGCTGGAGGCGCGTGGAAAGCTGATCGTAGGAAACGAGCAAGTCGCGATTGCTGAGCCGCAGAGGGGCCCGGCCGCTGGCAGCGGACTGGGTATAGCGGACTCGATAGAGCTGGTCGCGATCGCCCGCTGCTGCACCCACCAACCCGGCTCCAGCTCTAACAAACTCGCTGACGCGGCCTGTAGAAGGTGGCTGGATCGGCATGGGCAGGTTGCGAGCCACTTCCTGCGTCAGCCGGGGGCGGTTTTTGCCATACTGAGCGCGATCGCTGTTGGCATAGCCCCGGTACAGCCGAAACATGCGCGTAAAGCCGACGGTCTTTTGCCCTCGCTGCGAGTTGAACCCGCGATAGGACGGCACGACCGAATCGCCAAAGCTTTCCTGATATTCCGTCGAGTCGAGGTAGGAGTTAATCTCTGCCTCGTAGCCCTGCTGGTTATACAGGTCAACATGGAAGGCGATCTCGGACTCATCGTAGGGTGCGCGGCCCAACAGATGCTTGTAGTTCAGTTCGATGAATCGAACCTGGGGATTGGAATAGAAAAACTTTTCCTTATACAGTTCAGACTGGGCGATCGCCCGCACAAAATCGCGGACGCTGATCTGCCCCTGGCGCAAGAGCGACTCGGCGCTGGTCAGACGTTCGCTCGCCATCAGGTGATCATTCCCCAGCACTTGACGATAGGCCGCCCAAATCACAGCCTGCACGTCGTCTTCTGTCCAGCTTGGACGCAGTTCTACGCGATCGCTTGGCGAAAACGCAGCAATGCCCAATCGATCTGCCGCAACCAGACCGCTCATCTCAAATCCCTCCTCCTAAAACTGGCACTCGGTTTTGAAAAGCCCTTGTGACGAGAGGATGCTCAAAGCTCAGCGCCCAATGCAGAAAATCAACCCATCAGGCTAGAACGAACGCCAGAACCAAAATCTCAGAAGCCTGAAATGGCAGAACTTCACCGGTTCTGATCGCTTGCGTTCCCAGACTGCTTCCGCCATTGCCACAAGCGCGTCGAAATAAACACAGATCTTCAATCGTAAATTTGTGCGAACAGAGCGGATTGGGTATAACTCGGTGCAAAAGTTTGTTCAGACTCTGCAACTTAGACATCGCCCACCCAACTCTCGCGCACAGATATAACAATGCCCGGAAAGGTAAACCCCTGCCAGTCGTGAACCAGCAATTGCTTACCTTTCCGGGCAAGCACAATCAACTAGCTCAGGGCGTTGATTGCGTAGTCGATGTAGGTGTTAGCTTCGTTCGCAGCCTGACCAGACAGACCGTGGTTCGCCTTGATATACTTCAGAGCTTCCACATACCAGCTGGGAGACAGATCGAAGGTGCGGTTGATTTCATCCAGACCAGCGATCAGGTACTCATCCAGAGGGCCAGTGCCACCTGCAACCAACGAGTAGGTGATGATCCGCAGGTAGTAGCCGATGTCACGAGCGCACTTGGACTTGCCGCGAGCATCCGAGGCAAAGTTTGCGCCCTGCATCTGGGTGGTGTAGGGGAACTTCTGATACACGGCGTTTGCAGCACCATCGATCAGTTGCTGAGCATTGTTGGTCAGCGCACGAGCAGCTTCCATGCTGGCAGCGGCACGCTCGAAGCGACCGTTAACAGCTTGCAGCTCGGTGTTGCTGAGGAAACGGCCTTGGGTATCTGCTGCGGCGATCGCTTCAGTAATCGGGGTCTTCATAGTCGAGATATCTCCCTAAAAAACCTAAAGTTGTCCTTGAGTATTTTGAAAACCGTCGGCAAGGAGCCGAAACTTAGGCTAGAGCCTGAGGCTGCACAGGACAGCGCTGGCCCATCACCAAAGCCAAATTACGCAACCGCAGCAGCAGCGCGATCGAAGTAGCTGGCAATCTCAGACACCAAAGCGGAGCAGTCGCCCTTGGTGATGCCGTTGGGGTCGTTGACGATGGAAATTGCAGCGTCCTTCATTTTGGCAACGCCGGCAGCCACAGAACCACCGGGCACGCCCAGCGCTTGATAGGTTTCGCGCAAGCCGTTCAGGCAGCGGTCATCCAGAACGCTGGAGTCACCCGCCAGAGTTGCATAGGTCACATAGCGCAGGATGATTTCCATGTCGCGCAGGCAAGCAGCCATACGACGGTTGGTGTAAGCATTTCCACCGGGCTGGATCAGCTGGGGCTGCTCTTCAAACAGAGAGCGTGCAGCGTTTGCAACGATGGTGGAAGCGTTGCTGGTCATGCGGTTAACGGCATCCAGACGCTTGCTACCATCCTTGACCACGTTGCTCAGAGCGTCGAGTTGGGCGCTGCTCAGAAACTCTCCCTTCGTATCAGCCTGGGAAACGACTTTAGCGAAAGCATCTAACATGGACTCAATCTCCTAATCGTTTTGGTTGAGTTCGGTCTTAAAAACTGGATGAAAGGTAGCCCAGTCTTCACTGTTGCTGATGGATAGCAGTGCTGAGTTAACACGGCGACACATGCAGCTTGGAAAGGCTCCCACAGATAAGAGAGAACGGCTTAGCCGCTGGACTCATCTTCCCGGACGCAAGGCGCTTCTCATAAATCTGAGAAAAACTTCACAGTTAGATGAGAAGGTTTAGAACCTGGCAAACCAGCGAATTGTCGTACTCTGTCTGTGGTTTGTACCCTTCCGAATCTCTTTATACAATGCGGTTAACCCATTTACTTGTTACAAGTTATTAAATTGTATAGAACTGCTCAGATATTCCCGCAAAGACTTAGCAGGCAAGGCTTTGCGGCGTATTTTTGCAAATCATTTCCGGCACATTTGTTTACATTTCTGCGTCTGCCAACTCCTCATAGAAGCAGAATTTGGCATTTTAGATTCTCTTAAGAATTCTGAAAACCGTTGCCTGGACAAAGGTATAAATACTCTCTGAGGGCGACCTGAGTCCACTCATAATTTTAAGCAATGTAAACAAGTCCTTCGCTAATTTGAGATTTGTCACACAAAACGCTGCCGCAAAACGCGCAAAAGCGTCGCAAAAGAGTCCGGCGGCGGGGCGATCGCCTCAATCTCTTTCTCAGAAATCGGGTGATACAGCCGCAGCTTCCAGGCATGGAGCGCCTGCCCCGGTAGGTTCACACCGACAGATTTGCCGCCGCTGTAAACCGGGTCGCCTACCACCGGATGCCCCAGGTGGGCGCTGTGGACACGGATCTGGTGCGTGCGCCCCGTTTCCAGGTCAAATTGCATCAGCGTGTAATTGCCCAGGCGTTCGACCACCTGCCAGTGGGTCACGGCGCGTCGCCCGCCGCGATCTTCCGGCACGATCGCCATTTTTTTGCGATCCACCGGATGGCGACCAATGGGCGCATCCACAGTACCCGCATCTGCCTTGGGCGCACCGTAGACTACTGCCAGATAGGTGCGTCGGGCGGTTTTGGTTTTGAACTGAGCCTGTAAACGCTGATGCGCCTGATCGGTCTTGGCGATCGCCAGCGCACCGCTGGTGTCTTTATCCAGCCGATGCACGATGCCTGGCCGCTGCACGCCGCCAATGCCCGCTAGGTCGGGACAGTGTGCCAGTAGCGCATTCACCAGCGTCCCCGTGGTGTGGCCTGGCGCAGGATGCACCACCAGCCCCACGGGCTTATTCACAATCATCAGGTGTGCGTCTTCAAACAGGATGTCGAGGGGAATGGCTTCGGCTTGGAGCGTCATCGGCTCGGAAGGCGGAATAGACACAGTGAGGCGATCGCCCCCCTGAACCTCCGCTTTTTTGGACGTGCAGGGAACCCCGTTGACGCGCACCTGCCCCTGCTCGATGAGCTTTTGCAGGCGGGCGCGGGACAGATCGGGCAACTGGGCTGCGAGATAGCGATCGAGGCGATCGCCCCCACCGATTTCTGCATCCACCACTAGCTCCAGATCGGCTGCATCGGCGACTGAATAGACGGCGGAATCGACGGCGGAATCGGCGGCTGAATCAATGCCTTGGGGCGCTGGCTCCGGGTCGTCAAATGCTTCATCGTCAAACGCTTCATCGTCAAAATCGCCTGAATCATTGCTCGGACGGTTATCCACAGTGCCTCCGCAGGCTGTCCCCATCAATGCCAAGTATCTTACTCAACATCCGGGCCGATTCCATCTTCTGGAAATACCCACTTGGGCGGCTCCATCGCTTTGCGACGCAGCGCTTCCTCTGCCATTTCCAGCATCTTATCCAGCGACGTGGTTTCGATAAACTGCGATGCCTGGTTGCGATATTCCTGATTGGGACAGCGATCGCCCAGAACGCAGCCGTTTTTACACGCTTCGGCGCAGTTAATTTCGGTGGGGGTCATGGGGTGTTCTCCTGCTTGCATCAATCTGACTTGAATTCATTTTGGATTTTAGACTGACGATTTTGGCTCGCCAATTGACCTACATCAGTCTCGCATAGCGCTCTTGATGCTTCCACCCGCAACCGAAGCCCCAAATCTAAAATCCCAAATCTAAAATCCCAAATCTGCCCCTCTACCTCAACCCTTCCCGCTGCCTAGCGGTCGAGCGGCTTGACCATCCAGATCGACTGCGGCACAAAGCCCAGCGATTCGTATAGCCGTTGGGCAGGCTGGTTTTGGCAGAACACATGCAGCCCCATCTGGCGATCGCCCCTCAGCCTGGCCCAGTCTTCAGCTTGCCGCATCAGGGCCGTGCCAATTCCCCGGCGACGATGCTCTGGCGAAACGTAGAGCAAGAAAATGTGAGCGTGGCGATCGCCCCGCACCTGATCGACCGCGCTGCCCATCCACAAACAAGCCACCGGATCGGGAATTCGCAGGTTCGCATCCGCATAAGACTGCACCCACCACAGCGGCGTGTCGCCAGAGAAATATTGCTCAACGGTGTGCGCGAGATGGTCGAACCCTTCGCCAGGAAACAGTTCACGGTAGGTGCGCTGCATAAACTTAACCAGCAGCGCTCGATCAACCCCAGTGCTGCGGTAAATCAGGTATCCGGGGCATAGGTCAGCAGTGTCAAGCACGGGTCATCAGAACGGGTTGCAACTGCTTAGCTTGCTGGGGCGATCGCCGCTTCATCCGGCAGCCCATGAATCAGCACATCCAGCGAGGAAGCCGTTTCTAGAGCAGTCAGGTCGTCGGAACCGCCCAACCCGACTTGCTCTACTGCTTCAATTGGCGCGGGCGCAGCCATGTCTTCGGGCAAAAAGATCCGGGCGCTCACCACCACCAGCGCCAGCACAAACATCAACACCACCAGCAGCGGCGCAATGTATTGACGAAAAATGGCCATTTCCTTCAGATCCTCTCGCGAATAGATTGGGGGTCTACTCTCATCCTATCGCTGCTGAGGGGGCAGCAGGGTATCCGGGCGATCGCCCCGCCAACTCGCCCCGCCAACTACCCAAACCCATCCAACCCTAAATCTCAAACGACGGCTGCGGAATCTGCATTGCCCGCGCCAGTTCAGCCGCCACCAGCGGACGAGAAAACTCCGGCGGTGGCAGTTGTCCGTTTCGCAGCATTTCCCGCACCTTCGTCCCCGATAGGTGAATCCGCTCTTCGGGCGTGCTGGGGCTGGTTTTGGTGGTCGCCATCTGGTTGGTGCGGGTGCAGTAGAAAGCGTGTTCAAACTTCAGCGGCGTAATGCCCAGCGCCAGCGGGTCAAATTCGTCGAAAATATACTGCGCGTCGTAGGTTCCGTAATAGTCGCCCACACCCGCATGATCGCGCCCCACGATGAAGTGCGTGCAGCCGTAGTTTTTTCGCACCAGCGCATGGAAAATTGCCTCTCTAGGTCCGGCATAGCGCATCGCAGCCGGGTTGATCGCCAGGATCACTCGATCCTTCGGAAAGTAGTTTTCCAGCATGATCTCGTAGCAGTTCATCCGCACGTCTGCCGGAATGTCGTCTTCTTTGGTTGCGCCCACCAGCGGATGCAAAAACAGCCCGTCCACCACTTCCATCGCGCATTTAATAATGTATTCGTGGGCCCGGTGGATAGGGTTGCGGGTCTGGAAGCCGACGATCGTTTTCCAGCCCTTATCTCGAAACAGCGCCCGCGACTCGGCCGGGTCGATTTGATAGGTGGGAAAACGCGGATGAGCCTCGCGCTGAAGCAGCCACACTGGGCCGGCCAGGTTCACCGGTCCCTGGCGATAAACCACCTTTACACCGGGATGCTTTTCTTCATTGGTGCGATAGACATGCAGCGCCTCGTGAACCTTGTCGTAGGTGTACTTTTGCGTCAGTTGCAGCACGCCAACAAACCGCCCCAGAGAGTCATCCAGCCGCACCAGCATCCCCTCCTTCAGCGGCGTGGCTTCTTCTTCCGTCACCGACAGCGTGATTGGAATCGACCACGGCAGCCCATTGGCCAGGTGCATTTCATCGACCACGCGCTGATAGTCTGCCTGCTCCATGAAGCCCGTCAGGGGGCTAAAGCCGCCGATCGCGATTAGCTCCAAATCTGACACGGTCCGCTCATCGAGCCGGAGCCGGGGCAAAAAGTCAGCTTTATCCAAAAACTCTTGCCGCTGCTCTGGAGTGCAGATTCGGTTAATCAACGTCCCGCCGTGGGCAGGGGCCGGATCGGGGAAGTGAGTCATGACTGCTTTAGGTTTTGTTTAGATTTGCTACTAGCCTTCATCCTACCAGCAGGGGCGATCGCATTTGAATTGCCCGCTGGCTCCTCCCAGTCCCCCTAGCCCCCAGCTCCTCTCCAAAGCCATGCCGCATAATCGAGAGCCATGCCGCATAATCGAGTGATAGAAGGCAAACATCTGAGCGAAATGCAAGCCTTATGGTTTGAAATATTGAATTTGAGAGATTGAATTTGAAATATTGAACTAAAAATATTGAACTAGAGGTTGAATGATGGTTTCTCAACTTGCCCCCCCGCTAAATCAACGCATCCCGGCCTCTCTTGAGCAGATTGCTGAGTTTTGCCATCGCTGGAAAATCATCGAATTTGCCCTCTTCGGTTCGGTGTTGCGAGATGACTTTCGCTCCGACAGCGATATTGACGCACTTGTGACCTTTGCCCCCAGCCCAGGTTGGAGCTTATTTGATTGGGTGGATATGAAAGATGAACTTGAAGACCTATTCAGAAGAAAAGTGGACATAAACGATAAAGAAGGGCTGAAAAATCCCTATCGACGGCATGAAATTTTGCGAACCCATCAGGTGATTTATGCAAGCAAATAACCGCGATGTTGGGTCGCTATGGGATATGGTCAGCGCCATTCGCCGAGTTCAGGAATTTACTGCAAGCCTAACCTATGAGGCTTATTTGGATAATATTCTTGTCCAAAGCGCGGTAGAAAGACAGCTTGAAATCTTAGGAGAAGCCGCCCGCAGACTATCGAACGAATTTTGACAAGCCCATCCCGAAATTGGCTGGCGCAGAGTTATTTGGATTACGCAATATCCTGATTCACCGTTATGACGAAATCCGCCAAGAAACCATTTGGAAAACAGCTATCTCAGAGCTGGAACCGCTACGCACTCAACTAGAAACGTTGTTATCCTCATTGCCTGATTAAATCTTTTATGAAGTTCTGGGTGGGGGACGATTCGCGCATTGTCAGTGACCGAGCGGGGTATGCCATATTGGGCGTGTCAGATCGGGATGCTGAATCTGGGCATCCTGAGGCTTCAACGGCTTTACCCCAGGATTTTCCGAATCTCAGTCTCATGCTGCGTGGCAAATTATTCCTAACCTGTGCTGTGGTGATGTTTGCGAGTACGCCTGCGATCGCCTGCGACGAGTCTGCCTTCACCCAAATTCCCTTTTGTGAAATCGCCGAGCGCGAATCCGACCCTGCGGTGATTGCCCGTGAATGTCCCTTTGTCTATTTTTCTGTGGGTGAAAATGGGCAGCCCAGCGGCTTTTTCTTGCACCTGTCTCAGGAAAATGCCGAGCTAGAGCAGCGATTGCAGATGGAGTGCGGCGGCTATGCTGGCAGGATTATGGAAACGGTCGCTTTTTTTGAGCAATATCCAGATATGCGAGTTTATTTAGGAAGATCGAATTAGGGCGATCGCCCATCCTTTTGCTGCCATCTTTTGCTGCCATCTCTACAAAACTGTTCTGGCTATTCAGAATCCATGCGTGAGGTGAAATCTGAATGAATCGCCTTCAAAAGATTGCCATCGGTTGCGGAACGCTTGCTTTGGGGACGATAGTGCTGTTGGGATGGGCCATGGGCGCGGCTCCGTGGCGATCGCCCCGCAACCTGACGGAACGCATGATTGGGGTTCCCCTACCCCACGGCATTACGCCAGAGGTGAACTTTAGCGGGCTGCTCGGCCCCATTCCAACAGACATTGAATATATTGCCCACGTCAATTTTGTGATGCCTGCGGACAACCTAGAAGCCTTTGTAAACACGCTGGGCTGTCCTGTTCCAAGTGCAGAGAATCAGTACGAATGCACCTTGGACTTTCCACAAGGTCCAAGCGGAACACCGCCCAAGAACGGCACAGCGGAGTCTCGGTTGTTCCAGTTCCGGTTTCAGGAGAATGGAACGGTTCGAGTGCAGATGCGCCTGCTGGCAACATGAGGCTGAGTCTGTAGAATTCATCAGAATTCATCGCGAGAATTCATAGCGAAAATTCATCGTGAGAATTCATCGTGAGAATTCTCCGCGGACATTGCGCCTTCGGGTTTACCATTTCCCTTTAGGACTTACGCAGTTGGAGGATTTTTCGCGGGCTGCGACCTCGAAAAATCCTCCAACACCTAGAAAGCTGATTGCAAGTGCATAAGTCCTGCCCTTGTTGGAAGTGGATGATTCATTTGCGGTGTTGCCATTGACCCATGCCTATCGCGGGCGACTCGCGCCGACACCCACCGGGCACCTGCACCTGGGTCATGCCAAAACGTTTTGGACGGCGCAGCAGCGGGCTGTGCAGCATGGCGGCGTGCTGGTTTTGCGAATCGAAGACCTCGACCGCGATCGCTGTAAACCCGAATATTCTGACGATTTGCTGGAAGATTTGGTCTGGTTTGGCTTTTGCTGGCAAGAAGGGCCCGACGTAGGCGGCCCATTTCAGCCCTACAGGCAGCGCGATCGCCAGTCGTTCTACCACCAAACCTGGCAGCAGTTGAACCATCTCGGCGCGATTTATCCCAGTCCCCACTCTCGCAAAGACGTAGCCAATGCGCTCCGTGCGCCCCATGAGGGCGATCGCGAAGTGATCTTTCCTGTTGAATTGCGTCCTGCAACGTGGGAAGCGGCGACGGAACCCGGCGAGGTGAACTGGCGATTTCGCGTGCCCGATGGCGAAGCGATCGCCTTTATAGACGAACATCTAGGCCCACAGCGCTTCATTGCAGGGCAGGACTTTGGCGACTTCATGGTGTGGCGGCGAGACGGGTTGCCCAGCTATGACCTGGCCGTCGTGACCGACGACCACGCAATGGCGATTTCCGAAGTGGTACGCGGCGAAGACCTGCTGCTTTCCGCCGCCAAGCAGATTCTGCTCTATCGCACGCTGGGCTGGGAAATTCCGGCGTTCTATCACTGTCCCTTAGTGCGCGATGCAGCAGGCAAGCGACTGGCAAAACGCGACGGGGCCCGCAGCCTGCGATCGCTCCGGCAACAGGGCATTACCCCAGAACACATTCGAGAATCGTGGGAACTGTTCCCGGAGTCTTGAACTCAAAGCCAGACCGCTCAGCAATGGGGAAAGTTCCGGCTCTGACCAGCGAAACGGTAATCCTTCACTGACTAATACTTCTAATACTTCTCTGACAAGGCGTACTTCCTGTACGGTAAACATGAGAAGCGGGCTATGATTGGCGATCGAGCGGAACTCTAGCTCATCCGGGTGCATCGATAGACCTGCCCGTATTCCTTCTTGAGTCCAACCGTCTTGTTCAAGGAGCTATGCCCCATGCCCCGGTTTTCGCTGAAGCGGGCGATCGCCCTTTGGCTCGTTCTGTCGGTGGCGCTGGTGGCGCTGCTGATCCGCGAATCGCCCACGCTGGCTTACACGCCCTTTGCCAGCATCGAGATTCAGCCCAGCGCCGGCCGGCCGATCCATCTGCCCAACCGCATTTTTGACTGCACCCAGGGTGCGGCCCAGTGGCATTGCAGCGCTGCTCTGGCCGAACAGCCGCTCGACCTAACCTGGAGCTATAGCCCAGCATTTCCTACTGAACTGGGGGACTGTGGCGCAACCTATGCAGGTCGGACGGTTTCCTGCCGCGAAGCAGGGATGGACTTTGTGCGCGGGCTGCAATACCGCTATGCCTTGCAGGGCGACCTAGAGCTGGGCGCGGCGCAGTTGAACGGGCTGCGGTGGCACTATTGGGGCATTAACCTGCTGATGTCTCTGCGAGACCCAGGGCTGATTGGGCTGGGGCTGGGGCTGTCGCTGGCGGGCGGGGTGCTGGTGGCGCTAGGGGCGTGGCGCAGTCCGGGGCGCTGGGCCAAGGGCATTGCCAGCTTTGCCTGTGGCATGGGGATGGCGCTGCTGGTGGCTAACTATTTTGGGCGAGTTTTGCTGGAAACGGTGCATGGGGTTGGCATTTCCGACGACCAGTGGCAATGGCTGACGCATGGGCTGGCGATCGCCGCTGGCATCGGCACCTGGATCAGCACAGCGGCGTTGCTCTATTTCCCCTTTGGCCCAGTAATGCGGCTGATTGTGAGCCTGCTGGCGGGGGTGTCGCTGTTTAGCCTGCTGGCGCAGTCGCCGGGTGCTTACCTCCTAAGCTTTATGGGCATCCCAGTGGGTAGTGGCCCGTTTGGGAGCCATTTGCCGATTTTTCTTGCCAGCGGGGCAGCATGGCTGGCGGCGTTCTGGCTCTATCGCAAGCGACCGATCAATACGCGCCGTTTTCTGAGCTTTACAGGCGGCATGGGGGTCTTTGCGATTGGGTCACTACTGGCGCTGATGGGTCTGCTGTGGCTAGGTTACGTGGATTAAGTCCGAGTCCATCCCCAATCTAAAATCCAAAATCCCCAATCTAAAATCCAAAATCCCCTCCCCTCTACCCCGTGGGCAGAGCCGCCAGCGCCGCATCGGCCGTGCGAAATCGCTGGGTTACGTCTGGCTCGGTCATTTGCTTCAGCCAGGTGGCAAAGTCGGAGCTGCACTGGAGGCACTGATCCAGATTGATGCGAAGACCCCGGTGGGGCAGATTCATGGGTTCGATTCCGGTCATACCGACGACCAACGTCATGCCCAGGCTGTAGAGATCGGAGGCGGTCATGGCGCGGCGACCGATTTGCTCTGGCGCAACGTAGCCTTCAGTGCCGACGATGCTAAAGGTGGTGCCATCCGCAGAGGCAAGGGACTTGACGGAGCCAAAATCGACCAGGCTGACCTGAGTGGCGATCGCCCCTGCATCGTCCGACAGCAGCACATTGCTGGGCTTGATGTCCCGATGCACAATGGGCGGCTGCTGCGCGTGCAGATATTGCAAAATTTCCAGTGCCTTCCGCGCAACCTGTTTGGCTTCGGCTTCGCTGAGGGTGCGCTCGGCCTTGAGGTATTGATCAAGTGAGGTTCCCGGCAAATAGCTCTGAATCAGCGCCAGGGCCTTTCCGCCGCGAGGCAGGTCAATTTCAAAATAGCCCAGGTAGCGCGGCGTAGCAGGATGGGCCAGCACTTGCAGCGCATCGGCCTCGCGGGTAAACAGCTTGAGGTCATCGGGACCAAGGTTTTCGTCAATAAACACGACCTTGAGGATGACGGGTTCATGGGTCATCAGATCGCGGGCCAGCAGCGTCCAGCGGCCAGACTTTTTGCCGAGTTGCTGTTCCACTTCGTAGCGATCGCCGAGTATCTGACCTGACATAATACAAAAGTTGAGGTGAGGAATGTTCGTTCGGGGCGCTGCCTATGGCTGAGCGTGACGCTCAACCTGCCGCCCAGTATGCCGCCCGGTATGCCGCCCAATTGTAGCGCCACTGCGAAGTTTTCTCTGTGGCATCGTAAAGCAAAACCTTAATTTCAAGCCTATCGCTAGAGCCGCCTCTCGACACCTGTCATCACGATTTACCACCATGTCTTTTTCCGTTCCATCGCCCGCTCCCCAGTCCAGCTCGATCCGCCACCAGCAGCATCCCCTGATCCGCGCCC
Source organism: Thermoleptolyngbya oregonensis NK1-22 (assembly GCF_032705245.1). Lineage (GTDB taxonomy): Bacteria > Cyanobacteriota > Cyanobacteriia > Elainellales > Elainellaceae > Thermoleptolyngbya > Thermoleptolyngbya sichuanensis. The sequence goes on along the minus strand of NZ_CP053540.1, from coordinate 1,376,784 downwards.
TAGCAGATCGGATCGAGGCTGTATGGCAAACCCATCTGGACTTGTCGCCCTATCACCTGCCCGAAGACTTAGGCTATGTAGAAGGACGACTGGAGGGCGAGCGCTTAGTGATCGAAAATCACTGCTACCAAACGCCGCAGTTTCGCAAGCTGCATCTAGAACTGGCGAAGCTGGGCACGGGGCTGGATATCCTGCACTGTGTTATGTTTCCCCATTCGGACTATGATTTGCCCATGTTTGGCGCAGATTTGGTGGGCGGGCGCGGCCAGGTGAGCATGGCGATCGCCGATCTGTCTCCCGTGCGGGGCGATCGCAGCTTGCCCAGCAGCTACATGGGCGAGTTGGAATCTCTGCCGCCGCTCCAGTTTTCGCAGACGCGCAGTTTCCCCACCTGGGGCACGATTTTTTCCAGCTATTGTCTGTTTATCCGCCCAGAGTCGGAGGATGAACAGCAGCAGTTTCTCGATCGCGTCGAAGCCTACCTAAAGATTCACTGTGAACGGGCGATCGCCACTCCGGCCACCCCCGAAAAACAGTCTGAAATCCTGGCCGGGCAGAAGCACTACTGCGCCCAGCAGCAGCAAAACGACAAAACCCGCCGCGTGCTAGAAAAAGCCTTTGGCGAAGACTGGGCAGAACGCTACATGACCACGGTGCTATTCGACTTGCCCACAGGGTAGCGGCACGGATCAACAGCACACCATGCAAACTATGCACAAACTGCACAAACTATGCAGCGTCGTCAAAACCCGTTATCGCCGCCGACGAGCGGCGGCCTTCTGTTCCAGCCGAAAGAGCCACACCATCAGCGCCACCAGTCCCAATTGCAGCGCCAGATTGGGCAGTGTGTCGCTGTCTCCCCGCCCGGCCGCAAGCTGCGTGGCAAAAATGAACGCACCGATTAGCCCGGACGCGCCAAACGCCAGATAGACAAACTGCCGCAGCCCTCGATAGGGTGCTTTTGATTCTGCTACTAGCCGAGCATAGGCTTCTGGATCACGCTCTTTCAGCTTCTCGCCCCGCTCCCGCAACCGATCTGTCATGGCTATTCACCACCCTGGCAATTGTTCAGGTAAAACCCAGCGGGCGTGATGGGCCCCGCCTATCTACCATAGCCCTCGTTTGCCGCTGGGGTGAACTGTCGCCCAGTTGGTTCGCGCCAGCGCCAGTTGTTCGTCGCTAATCTTGGCTCCGGTCAGGTCTGCGCCGCAGAGGTTCGCCCCCCGCAGGTTGGCGTTGCTCAGATAGGCATAGCTCAGGTCTGCCCCCCGCAGGTCTGCTCCCTGCAAATCCGCATGGCTAAGATAGGCCCGCGCCAAGTTTGCGTTTTTCAGAATCGCCTGATTCAGACTGGCTCGACCAAAATCCGTGTTAAACAGGTTTGCGCCTTGGAGGTTCGCCTTATGCAGTTTGGACTGGTGAAAGTTTGCCCCCGTCAGAGCGACCTTAGACAGGTTCAACTGGCTCAGGTCGCGGGAGGTAAAGTCGCGCTTACCCTTGGCGTAGTCGTTCAGCAACTCATCCGCTCGCAGTTTGGGCATCAGCGCTGGATGTCCGCCAGAACTGCCACTGCTGCCGCCCGATGCGCCCCGACCTCGCTCGATCGTGGTGACGGAGACAGGCTTTTGGATGGCGGTGCGGCGATGACCACCCGTGTAGGGCGAGCCGCCAGAATCTCCGCCGGACTTGGATTGCCGTGCGCGAATCGCGGCCGCCATACGGGCAGAAGGCGAAGAGGGGAAGAGGTCGCCGCTGAGGTCGCCCGAGGGCATGTAATGATGGGGCGAAACCTCAGGCTGACGGGCAGAAGGCCGTACAGGCTTGACCATGCTCTGGGCTAGGCTGTCGAGGTATGGCTCTAGATCCAGCGCCCGCAGCACTTCTCCTGCGTTCTGATAGCGATGGCGAACGGAAACCTCCAGCATCTTTTCCAACACGCCCGCAAAGTGTTCGCTGATGTGAACCTGTTCGCGCCACAGAATTTCGCCGGTGGTCGGGTCATAGTCCATATCCTTCGGCGCTTTGCCCGTCAGCAGGTAAATGCAGGTCACGCCTAGGGCATAGATATCGCTGGCGTAGACCGGGCGCATCGCCATCTGCTCTGGCGGGGCATAGCCGGGAGTGCCGATGGCGTAGGCCGTCAGGGCAGTCTGCTCCGTTGCGCCGGCCCGCACAGGGTTGACCTGATCTTTCACTGCGCCGAAGTCGATCAGCACCAGCTTTTTGTCTTGGGTGCGACGAATCAGGTTGGCAGGTTTGATGTCGCGATGAATTACTTGCTGGGAGTGTACGTACTGCAACATCGGCAGCACTTCGCTGAGAAACTGCTTTACCCCCGCTTCGCTGAAGGGGCCATTTTGCTTCACTTCTTGCTGGAGGGTGGAGCCGCTGATGTATTCCTGAACTAGGTAAAACTCCTGGTTCGCCTCGAAATAGTCGAGCAGTCGAGGCACTTGGGGGTGGTTACCGATTTTACCTAGTGTTTTGGCTTCTCGGCGGAACAGATCCCGTGCCATTTGCAACACATGGGGCGAGGAGGCAACAGGACGAAGCTGCTTGATCACGCAATGGGGACTGCCGGGAAGTGATTCATCCTTGGCCAGAAACGTGGCTCCAAACCCGCCATGCCCAAGGGACTGCACCACCCGATAGCGATCGCGCAACAGCAGTTTGGAGCCACAGGCCTGACACAGCTCAGTATGAGTCAGATTCTCTGGTTTTGGACAGGCAGGATTTAAGCAGTAGCTCATTCGGCATCACTCGTTAGGTTGACCGCCGGGCGTATATCTCAATATTGAGAGCATGCACCTCTTTTACAATTATCGGCCCAAGAGCATGAAGGTAGAGTGCAGTTCTCTCGGGGAAACCCTTGAAGACTTGCTAAAGATCACGCTGATTCGCTTGAAGCCCTAGTGAATATCCATAGATGCACGGAGTCAGCAGGTAGCAATTCGCCCAAGCGCCTAGTCTAAAGCACTGACGAAGCATCCAACCGAGATGTTGCCAAGACTGCTAGACGGGCAAGATACAGCGGGTAAAAGCATTTAGCCTCTATAGATTGTTTAACAGATTGTTGATGGATGTGCTAGGGGGTAGAAGCGCGTTCCGAGGCAACCGGGCGGTAGAATTGGGAGGGCTGAGGCACGAGATTTGGCAGTTTATCAGCCGCTCCACTGAAATCAATGTCTGGATGGAGTCGTGCCGGGGCTGGACTGGATTATATTTCGATCACGTTAATTTTTGTTTGGCGGAAAGGCACGGTAGGCGATGCGAATTTCTCTGAACTGGTTGCGAGAGCTAGTCGATATCAACGTATCTCCAGAAGCGCTGGCAGATATGCTGACGATGGCGGGGTTTGAAGTCGAAGAGATTGAGGATCGCCGCACTTGGGCGGATGGCGTGGTGGTGGGTCGCGTGCTGGAGCGCCAGCCCCATCCCAATGCCGACAAGCTGAGCGTGTGTACGGTGGACATTGGAGCCGACGCGCCTTCCACGATTGTCTGCGGTGCGGCCAATGTGCGGGCAGATATCTACGTGCCCGTGGCGACGCTGGGGACGCACCTGCCGATAATTGACCTGACGATTCGCCCCCGGAAGCTCCGGGATGTGCCATCGGAAGGGATGATTTGCTCGCTAGCGGAGGTGGGGCTGGCGAAGGAGTCAGAAGGGATTCATATCTTTCCGCAGGACTCGCTTCAGGTGGGCATGGATGCCCGTCCGCTGCTGGGTTTGGACGATGTGATTTTAGACCTCACTTCTACGGCAAACCGGGCCGATGCGCTGAGCATGGTGGGCATTGCGCGAGAGGTGGCGGCGCTGACGGGTGCAACACTCAAGCTGCCAGAGGTGCCCGAACTGCCTGTAAAGTCTGGTGGAAAAGATTTGGCGCTGCGGATTTCGGAGCCGGGGGCCTGCCCGATTTACATGGGGACGGTGATCAAAGGAGTGGCGATCGCCCCTTCCCCTGAATGGCTGCAACGACGGCTCCAGGCGGCGGGGACTCGTCCGATTAACAACGTGGTGGACGTGACCAACTACGTGCTGCTGGAGTGGGGGCAGCCGCTGCACGCCTTTGATGGCGATCGCCTGCGTGCCATTGCAGGTTCTTCGGATCTGACGCTGGGCGTGCGCTTTGCCCGCAACGGCGAAACCCTGACCACGCTGGATAGTCAGGCGCGAAAGCTGACGGATCAGACCCTGCTGATCACCGCCAACGACCAGCCCGTAGCGCTGGCAGGCGTGATGGGGGGTGAAAACAGCGAAGTTTATGCCGATACGACGAATCTGGTGCTAGAAGCGGCGGTGTTTGACTCGGTGGCGATTCGTCGATCAGCGCGATCGCAGGGACTCCGCACCGAAGCCTCGGCCCGCTATGAGCGCGGCGTAAATTCTGCGGAACTCGAACTGGCCTGTCGGCGGGCCCTGGCGCTGCTGGTGGAACTCGCGGGCGGCACGGTGGACGTACAGACGGTGGCCGATGCTCGGCCGGGCGGCGCAATGGCAACGCGCACGATTGAACTGCGGCTGGAGCGGCTAAACCAAGTGCTTGGCCCCATCGAACTAGACAAAGAGGCACGTCCGGGCGAAGGCGAAATTGGCGACTTGCCGCCCGCCGAGGTAGAGCGGATTTTGACGGCGCTGGGCTGCGAACTCACCCCAATCTCGGCGGCGGGCGACGTGTGGCGGGTGAGCGTGCCGCCCTATCGCCACCGAGATCTGGAACGCGAAATCGATCTGATCGAGGAAGTGGCGAGAGTTTACGGCTACAACAACTTCTGCGATACGCTGCCTGCCAAGACCGAACTGGGCTTCCTGTCGCCCGACTACGCGCTAACGCGGCAAATTCACCATGCCTTCAAAGCGGTGGGGCTGACAGAGGTGATTCACTATTCGCTGGTGAAGCCGGACGGCGACAACCAGATTGCCCTCAGCAACCCGCTGTTTGTGGAATATTCTGCGCTGCGGACTGAAATGCTGACGGCGCTGATCGATGCCTTCCAGTACAACCTGGAGCAGGGCAACGGGGCGCTCAATGCTTACGAAATCGGGCGTGTGTTTTGGCGCGAAGAGGACGGGCTATATGAGGGCGATCGCCTCGCGGGAATCATGGGCGGTGATGCGTCGGTCGGGCGCTGGGTTCGCAGCGGCCGCGAACAGCCGATGACCTGGTTTGAGGCCAAGGGCGTGTTAGAGAGCGCGTTTCGACAGCTTGGCGTAGCGGTTGAATTTCAGCCCGATCGGCGAAATCCGCTGCTGCATCCTGGACGGACGGCCTCGCTGTGGGTGCAGGGCGAGCGGCTGGGTACGTTTGGACAGATCCACCCCCAAGAACGCCAGCGCCGGGGCTTGCCGGATGAGGTCTATGCCTTCGAGCTAGACCTGGATTTGCTGCTGGAAGATATGTCTGACGAAGCCAGGATTACGCCGATCTTCAAGCCCTACTCCGCCTATCCAGCCTCCGACCGAGATCTGGCGTTCTTTGCGCCCATACAGTTTTCAGTTGCGGAAATTGAGCGGGCGGTTCGCAAGACGGCAGGCAAACTGCTCGACTCGGTAGAACTGTTTGATGAATATCGCGGCGAGTCAGTGCCCGAAGGCAAGCGCAGTCTGGCATTTCGACTGGTCTACCGGGCGAGCGATCGCACGCTAACGGACGAAGACATCGAGCCGGTGCATCAGAAAGTCCGCGAAGCGCTCCAGGAGAAATTCCAGGTGAGCTTGCGGAGCTAAAAATAAAAAAAGAAGAACGAAAAAAGAAGAACGAAAACCGAAAGTCCTTTCCTCTTCGTTCTTCGTTCTTCTCTCTTCGCTCTTCCCTCTTCCTCACTCCACCGCTTCCAGCTTTTGCAACGACAGCGCCGCCGCGTCCGACACATGGGGGTGGCTGTCGCGCAGCAGGTATCGCAGCGCAGCAATGCTCTTGGGTGTGGGCAGGTTGCCCAAGGCTTCGGCGAGGCGCTGACGAACCAGCCAGTCGGGCGAGTCCGCAAATCGCAGGATCGCCTCGACCGCTTCTAGGTCTTGCAGTTCTCCTAGCGCGGCGATCGCCGCCTGATGCAGCACAACCTCATCGCTCTCCAGCGCTTGCAGCAAGGCGTGGCGGGCACGGGGGTCTTGCAGGTTGCCCAGCGATACGGCGGCGCTAAAGCGCACCAGCCAGTCGGTATCTTCGTAAAATGCCCGCAGCAATGGCTCGACGGCGCGGGAGTCGCCCAGGTAGCCCAGCGCCCCAGCCGCATCGGCGCGGATACCGTAGTCGGGGTCGTTTTCCAAAATCTGCGCCAGGATGGGGTAGCACTCGTCGGTCTGCTTGACCCCCAGGGCAAACACGGCCATTGAGCGCACTTGCAGGCTTTCGTCATCTAGCACTTTGAGAATCAGCGGCACGGCGGATTCGGGCGGCACATCGCGCAGCATGGCCAGGGCGACCATGCGATCGCTCGACTTGGGACTGTCGAGTTGGGTCTTGATCTGCTCCAGGCTGAGTTGACTCATGGCGGTTTTGTTACGAATTATTAACTTTATGATAGCGAAGTTTTTCTGGTGGCGGGGCTGCCAATCCGCTCCAGTGCGTCGTGTTGATTTTGGATTTTAGATTGGCGATTTTGGATTGGCAATCTTGGATTGGCGATTTTGGCGAATTGCGGGGGTTGGTTCAAGCGTCCGGTAGCTTTTCAGTAGGGTTCTGGCGATTTCTCGCTATTGCGCGATTTGCGAGACTGGGGATTGGCGGAGGGCTTCTGGCTCAGGCATAGCCGAACCAGAGGAGTCCCGCCACAATCAGGGCGATCGCCCCCAGGGACAGCCACACAAACGAGTTGTCTTTGGTGTTAACCTGGCTCAGATCAATCGGCTCTGGATCGGGCTTGGGGCGGGGCTTCGGGCGCGATGGCTTGGGGCGAGTGGGCACGGCGTAGGCCTTCTGATCTTCGGCGCTGGCAGTTTCCAGCCCGCCCAAGTCGGGAATCTGGGTCAGCCATTCGGGGCGAGTCCGCAAGCGCGGCGCAGTCAGGATGGCTTGCAGGCGGCGACTTTGCTTGCGGGTCTTCACGTCGGGATGGCGCACCAGTTGCTCACAGAGGGCGATCGCCGCATCGGCCCGTCCTGCGGCCTCGTAGGCCGTCACCAGCCAGATCTGCACCTCGCCGCCCAGTTTGCCGCCCCGCTCCACCAGCGCCGCAGACTTCTCCAGGCACTCCACCGATTCGCGATAGCGCCCGCTTTCAAAATTTTGCTTGCCAGCTTGGAAGAGCGCCCTGGCCCGCTCCAGCGCCTCTGGATTTGCCGCCATACCTGTGCTGCACCTATCCCAAACTATCCTATAAAGTCTGAGGCAACCAGCATAGAGCCAATGCCCGCGTCAGTAAAGATCTCCAGCAGCAGGGCGTGGGGCAGGCGACCATCGATGATGTGGGCTGCCTTGACCCCCTGGGCGAGCGATCGCACGCAGCAGTTGACCTTGGGAATCATGCCGCCAGAGACAATACCCGACTCAATGAGCCGCCGCGCTTCCTGGATATCCAGCCGGGGAATCAGCGTCGAAAGGTCGTGGTAGTTTTTCAAAATACCCGGTGTGTCGGTCATCAGGATCAGCTTTTCGGCCCCCAGCGCAGCCGCCAGTTCCCCCGCCACCGTATCGGCATTGATGTTGTAGGCCTGCCCTTTGTCGTCTGCGGCCACGCTAGACACGATGGGAATATAGCCCTCGCGCACCAGCGCCTCGATCAGCTTGGTATCGGTGCTTTGCACTTCGCCCACAAAGCCGATGCCCTCTTCGCCCTGGGGTCGCGCTTTGATCAGGTTTGCATCTTTGCCACACAGCCCAACCGCCGAGCCGCCCGCCTGGTTCACCAGGGCTACCAGTTCCTTGTTCACCCGGCCCACCAGCACCATCTCTACCACGTCCATCGTGGCCGCATCGGTGACGCGCAGCCCGTTTTTGAACTGCGCCTCAATGCCTAGCTTGTCCAACCAGGTGTTGATTTCGGGGCCGCCGCCATGCACCACCACGGGCCGCAACCCCACACAGGAGAGAAACACGATGTCGCGGATGACGGTTTCCTTGAGGTTGCTGTCTTTCATGGCTGCGCCGCCATACTTCACCACCACGACGCGCCCCGCAAACTGCTGAATGTAGGGCAGGGCCTCACTGAGGACTCGCACGCGAGTGGCTTCGGCTTTTTCAATATATTCGCTGGTCAGCATGTCTGAGGTTGAGGGTTAGGAGGTCAGGAGGCAAGAATTTAGAACTTTGGGCCAGGCTGATCAAAGAACCAAACCTGCACACCCCTCAAGTTCTGATGGGCAAATTTGATAGGACTTACGCAGTTGGATGATTTCTCGCGAGCTGCGTCCGAGAGAAATCGTCCAAAACCCAGAAAGCTTAATCGCAAGTGTGTAAGTCCTATTTGATTTGAAAGCAGTTTATAGCAGATTGGGGCTGGGAAGTGTTGCGCCTTTTGCTGTTCGCTGCGGCCGACTACGGGTTCGGAAACTGAACCGTGTTGGCATTGAGCGATTGCTGTCGCCACTGCTCAATCCAAAGCTGGGCTGGCGCGTAGGCGGGGGTGCGGGGGGGAATGCCTTTGGCAATGGCGATCGCCCCTTCTAGGCTCTCGGCGGCGGTTTGCTGGGCAATTTGCAAGACCTGATCGCTCCATTCGGCAATCAGGCGATCGGCTTCGGGGCGCTGGGTACTGCTGGTGGGAATTCGGTCTGCGGTTTGAATCGCAGAAATCAGCATGGAGGGCGTGCCGGCGCTGGCAGCGCTCTGGGCAAGTTGGAGCGTCGAGCGATCGACGGACGCGAAATCTCGTGGGTTGCCCTCAGCAGGACTGCTGGCAGGTGAAGGCGCGGGCACCGTGCGGAGGGTAGACGGCAGCCCGTTGTCTAAAACGACCGGATCAGACGGGCGCGACGCAAATACAGGAACCGGTTCAACAGGGGGCGGCGCTTGTAGGGCAGCGAGCTGCTGCTGCCAGGTTTGGATGCGATCGCGGGCTTCAGCAGACAGGGCGCGACCAGAACCGATTTGGCGAGCGATGCTGATGGCCGCTTGCAGCGAGTCGGCATCGCCTGCGCGGGCAATTTCCTCGGCTTGGGTCAGCGTGGGGCGGTCTTCTCGTAGCTCGATGTCGGTGGTCCAGCGGCTGGCTAGGCGGCGGGCTTCGCGGCTGCGGGGATTTCCCTGGGGAATGTTGTTGACTTCGGCGATCGCCGCCCGCAAGTCGCTCACTGTGCCCAAATCCGCATATTGCTGGGCGCGGGACAGATGCACTAGATCCTGTAGCTCGACACGCCAATAGCTAATCAACTGCTGGGCTTTGCCATAGAGCGGGCGATCGCGCCGAATGCGGAGCGCCTGAGCGATCGCGGCTTCGATATCCGAGGCGCTGCCGTCCCATGCCTGGGCCCGCGCCTGGGCCAGCGCCGTGAAGTCCTGAATTTCTGCCTGCACGCGCGCCCCTTCGGGAATCTTGCGAACCAGATCCATCGCGCCGGGGAGGTCACGCCGATTCAGGTATTCATCCGCCAGGTTCAGCACGTCTTTGCCCAGGCTGTTGAGCAACCGCTGAGCCGCGGGATAGGCCGGGCTGGTTTTCTTGATTTCCTGCACCAGGGCGATCGCCTCTAGCAGGTTACTCGCGCCGCCACGCCGCGCCATACGGCGAATCTGCGCCAATTTTTTGCCGTCTTCCCGCGAGGCCGTGACCAAATCCACCATTTCCTGATATTTGGTGGTTTTCCAATATTCGTTGTCCACGTCAAGCAGCTTCACCGCCAGATCAAAGGCCTTGGTGGGGTCGTCGTCAAACAGGGCTTCTTCTGCCTGCTTGTAGAGGGCTTCGGCGGTTGCCCAAGTCTCCTTCCAGGACTGGATGCGCTGCTCGACTTGGGCGAAGGCGGGCGTGTTGTCGGGAATGCGCTCGGCGATGGCGATCGCCCCCTGAAGGTCACCCTTGTGAAAGGCTTTCTCAGCCAGTTTCAAGATATCGTCTGACCACTGCGCGATGTGGCGATCGGCTTCGGGACGCATGGCATGGTTGGGCGGCAGCATATTCACCAGGGCGATCGCCTCTAGCAGGTCGTCCACCGTTTGCTTATTAGACGCAAGCTGGGCGCAGTAAATCCGCAGGGATGCCGAAGCCGTTGGCCAGAAAATCGACGGACAGTTGGGCAATGCAGGCAGCTTGAACAGCAGCGCCGCCGCCAGCACGCCCGCTCCAACGCAGCCCGTCGTCGCCACCAACACCCAAAGCTGCCAGCTTGTGAAAAATCGCACCAGGGGACTGCGGGGCCGCGCCGATGGTTCGTCCCTGCGGCGGTCGGCAGGCACAGCAGGGAGCGTCTGAACCTTGGGCGATCGCGGAGTCGAGGACACAACCCGCAGCGGGGGCTGAGTAGAGGACTGTATCCCTTCGCCAAACGGGCGATCGCGCCGAGCGGACGCAGATCGACTGCGCGACTCGTACCGACCTGGCTCTCGCGGCGGGGCATCTGTGGGCCGGGCGCTCCGAGCCGTGCCCCGACGAGTCCTGGCGTTTTGGGACGCAGGCGAACGGCTGGGCAGGCGACGCACCTTGTCTGCCTCCCCGTCTCCTGATGCCTGTCGGTTTCTCGTCATGCCCTACCTTCTATCTGAACCTTGCTCTAAACCCTACGTCTCGACCTTTAGCCTACCCTTCGTCCCACGCTTTAACAGGCTGGTGCAATAAGTGCAGTGCCCCAGCAGTCGCCATTCTAGTGCATCCAGGCTAACCCGTTTCCAGAGAATAGCGGAACTCAACGGGTTTGACTGTCAGCTTGCTCACCTGGCTCGACCTGCCCACACCGCCCACAAAGTTAGCACTAACTGGCAGATGCGGATTGTAATCTAAATAGATATGGCAGGCGAAGTTGCATACACAGGCGATATAGCCACAGAGACGCGCCCAGCCCAACCGCTGTGCCCACGATGATATGAATAACAGGCTGGTGAATGTGCAACCCCGTTTGCAGAACAATCCTGGCAGCAGCCGTGAAAATCGTATGAGCCACGAAAATCTCTAGGGAGCGCAGTCCCCAGGTTTGCAACACAGAAAAGCGCTGGACGGTATCTAGATAGGCGGCCAGCGACAGGCTGGCGAAGATGCCCAGCACCGCCAGGGGAAATAGCCACAATTCGAGACGGGTTAGATTGACGATGGCAGCCAGGGCAATGAGACTGAACCCGAAGAAGGCGCTGGGCAGCAGGATAGAATGCTGCACTCGCTGGATTTGCCCGACCCAATCGACCCTGCTGGCGATCGCCCCCAGGCCAAAGTAAACCGCATTGAGCCGAATCATGTACAGCACCGGCCAGGGGCCAAGGCTGAGGTCGATAAACTCGGAAGCAAACAGCAGCGCAAACCCCGCGAAGCAGACTGCGGCAGGAACCTTTAGCTTTCGCAGCAGCAGATACACGAGCGAAACCGCAAACAGGACGTAGAGAAACCAGAATTGCAGAATGGGAAGATACATGATGCGCCAAAGGCTGCTCAAGGGCTGGTCGCTGATCCCTGCGAGGTGGCGCAGCGTTTCCTGAATCACCGACCACAGGAAATAGGGATAGGCGATCGCCCGCAGTTTGCTAGAAACCAGCGTGCTGAGCGGTTTTGAGACAGAACGCTCGGCGAGGTAGCCAGACAGAAAAAAGAACAGGGGCATGTGGAAGGCATAGATCCACTGGTCGAGGGCTTGAGTCAGGGCGTTTTCCTGCAAGACAGACCCATCCAGCCCCCGGAGGACGTGCCCTAAGACGACCAAAAAAATGCCAATGCCCTTTGCATAGTCAATCAGGGCGATACGCTGGGACTGAGCGCCGGTGCGGGATGCATCAACCGCCGCCCGATCGAGTGTAGAAATGCCTGACGGATTCATGATGTCGATTGGTCAAGATTGATGAACGGGAGGCCCATCAGGGCTTGGATTCAAAGACAGCACAGATCCAGCAGTGTTAGGACTTACGCACTTGCGATTCAACTTTCTGGGTTTTGGACGATTTCTCGCAGGCTGCGCCCGCGAGAAATCGTCTAACTGCGTAAGTCCTCAGTGTATAGATTTGGGGGTTTAGCAGAGTGTATGGAAAGGGCGATCGCCCTCCAGCCCTCTCAGTAGTTTTTCTAGGACTTGCCTACGTATATTTACAGTTCATCCGGATCTTAAAGGAGGATCGTAAAGTTCTGAAATAGCCTTCACAACATTTTTTCAGTCCACTGAATAGCCACAGATCGGCGGCAGCCTGATGGCAACAGGGCTGTAGCGGAAAAATTAAAAGCATCGAAAAAATAAAACCGGGCCGTCAAGAGTCCACAGCCCGGTTCGAGAGGTAGTTTTTTCGCAGTCAGGCAGCGGCAGCTAGCCAACCGATTCGGTTTCGCAGTCAGGCAGCGGCGGCTAGCCAACCGATTCGGTTTGCAACTCTTGAATCAACTGCTCTAGCTCGTTGCTGCTAGCCCGATAGACCTCATTGCAAAAATGGCAGGTGGCTTCTGCGCCGTCGTCTTTGGCGATCATGTCGCGCAGTTCCTCTTCGCCCAGAAGCTTGAGTGCGCCCAGCATTCGGTCAAACGTGCAGCCGCAGTGAAACCGCAGCATCTGGCTTTCGGGCAAGATTTGCAAATCCATATCGCCCATCAAATCTGTAAAAATCTGCGGCAGGGTTTTGCCCTCGTTCAGCAGGCTGGTAAAGCCGGACAGCGCCGCCAGCCGAGATTCCAGCTTTTCGACTAGGGCTTCGTCGCGGGCGGCTTTGGGCAACACCTGCACCAGCATCCCGCCCGCCGCCGTCACGCCATCGGGATCGACAAACACGCCGACCAGCAGCGCTGAGGGCGTTTGCTCTGAAGTCACCAGATAGTTGGCCACGTCTTCGCCAATCTCGCCCGACACCAGTTCCACCGTGCTGGAATAGGGATAGCCAAAGCCGATATCGCGCACCACGTAGAGAAATCCTTCGGAACCAACCGCCGCCCCCACGTCGAGCTTCCCCCGACTGTTGGTGGGAAGTTCTACATCAGGATTTTGCACATAGCCGCGCACGGTGCCGTCTAGCCCCGCATCCGCAAAGACCACCCCCAGGGGGCCGTTGCCGCGCACGCGAATATTGACCCGCGATTCGGGTCGCTTCATGCTGGAGGCCAGCAGCAGCCCGGAAACCATCGTCCGCCCCAGGGCAGCCGTAGCAACGTAGGAAAGCTTGTGGCGCTGGCGGGCTTCTTCTGTGAGGCGGGTGGTGACTGCGCCCACAACCCGAATACCGCCTCCGGCTGCGGTTGCCCGCACGAGCTGATCTGCCATGTTGAAATACTTCTTAATATGCATCTCTATTTTACCGATTTGCGGGCGGGTCGGGTTTGATGAATGTTTCGTCAGGAATTCATAATTTTGCGCGGAGTGTCGGGCTAAGATTGGGGAACCTCTGGGGAATCCATTAAGTGATTCACCGGAGTCTAGACTTTGAATAGATTTTGAATAGATTAGGACTTACGCACTTGCGATAAATTTCCCAGGTTCTGGACAACTTCTCGCGGGCTGCGCCCGCGAGAAGTTGTCCAACTACATAAGTCCTATGGATTTTGAATAAACGGTATAAATGGCTTCTGGAAGGCGAGTCTCTATGAACCCCAAGGCGTTTGGGGTTTAGAGAAATGACCGGATCAGGGTTTTTAAAACTTGAATCTGTCTGTATAGCTGCGGATACAAGCGCCTTAATGTAGAAATTAGCGACTGGAAACTAGCGACTGGAAACAGCCAAAGACACCACAAGTTCGCTGGGGCACTGAACTGCGATCGCCCTAGTCTACAAATCTGTGAATCTCCAATTGTTCGTAAAACGGTGTTTGCTGCCCTGGCACTGGGCTTGCAGCGGGCTGTGGACTCTGAGCTTGCTCCTGTGCTTCTCTAAACCCTGGATCTCCGGATGATTAGTGTGTTCTCTAAGCGCAAAAGTGTGCTGCCAACCCCCATTTCTTCTGCCGTGATTCAAGATCGCATCCTGGCCGCGATTGATGTAGGGACGAACTCGATTCACATGGTGGTCGTCAAGATTGACCCCACGCTGCCTGCGTTCACCATTATTAACCGAGAAAAAACGACAGTGCGTCTGGGCGATCGCGATCGCGCTACGGGCAATCTGACTCAGGCGGCGATGGAACGGGCGATCGCCACGCTGCGCCGCTGTCAGGACATTGCCCAGATGCACCACGCCGAGGCGATTGTGGCTGTGGCCACCAGCGCCGTGCGCGAAGCCCCCAACGGACGAGACTTTTTGCAACTGGTAGAAAACGAACTGGGGCTGGAGATTGACCTGATTTCGGGTCAGGAAGAGGCCCGGCGAATCTATCTGGGCGTACTGTCGGGGGTGGCGTTTAATGAACAGCCCCACGCGATTATCGACATCGGCGGCGGCTCGACGGAGCTAATCTTGGGCGATGGCCACGAGCCGCGCTGCCTCACTAGCACAAAGGTCGGCGCAGTGCGGCTGACGACGGAGATGGTCAGCACCGACCCCATCAGCAGCAGCGAGTTTAACTACCTGCGGGCTTACGTGCGCGGGATGCTGGAGCGCTCGGTGGACGAACTGCTGAGCAAAGTTCGCGCTGGGGAAACCCCCCGTCTGGTGGGAACCTCCGGCACCATTGAGACGCTAGCCGCCCTGCACGCCCGCGAACACACGGGCACCGTGCCCGATCCGCTGCATGGCTACCAGATTCCCCTAGCGGATTTGCGCGAAATGGTGAATCGGCTGCGCCGCATGACGATGGCCGAGCGAGCCGCCCTGCCAGGAATGTCGGATCGGCGGGCAGAGATTATCGTGGCGGGGGCGCTGATTTTGCAGGAGGCGATGGAGCTATTGCGGCTGGATTCGGTAACAATTTGCGAGCGATCGCTCCGAGAAGGACTCGTGGTGGACTGGATGCTGACCCACGGGCTAATCGAAGACCGTCTGCGCTTCCAAAGCTCCATCCGCCAGCGCAGCGTCCTCCGGGCCGCCCAGAAGTATCAGGTGAACCTGCCCTATGCTGAACGGGTGGCGACCCTGGCCCTCAGCCTGTTTGACCAGACCCAGGGCATCTTACACAACTGGGGACACGAGGAGCGAGAACTGCTGTGGGCAGCCGCCATGTTGCACAACTGTGGACACTTTATCAGCCACTCTGCCCACCATAAACATTCCTACTACCTGATTCGCAATGGCGACCTGCTGGGCTATACAGAAATCGAAATTGAGGCGATCGCCAATTTGTCTCGCTATCACCGCAAGAGCTGTCCCAAGAAAAAGCACGACAACTACCGCAGCCTGACCACCAAGAAACACCGCAAAGTCGTCGAACAGCTCAACACGCTGCTGCGGATAGCGGTCGCCCTCGATCGTCGCCAAATCGGGGCCATCGACAGCATCACCTGCGAGGTAGTGCCTGCTCAGCAGGAGTTTCGCCTGCTAATCCACCCAACCCACCCCAACGACGATTGCGCTCTGGAACTGTGGAGCCTGGATGGAAAAAAGGGCTGTTTTGAAGAAGAGTTTGGGCTGAAAGTCGTGCCCAAGCTAGTGCCGTTGCCCTGACGCTGGCTCCTACTTGACCTAGAGCTGTGATGAAAGATCGGGTTTGGTACGGGAATAAGAACCCAGCGAGTCCAAAAAACCGACCCCCACTCCTGAATCGCTTGCCATACCATAATGATTGTCAGCCATCAATCGTCTGAGGTTCGGAAACGCCCCGTCCAACCAACCAGCTAAACCAACAAAAGCTCACTCCCTTATCGGAAGTGTTGGCGAGGCGACGACTCAGACGATAACCCTAACTAGCGTTGATTCCACATTCTCAAACTACTGTCTCTAGGAGGCGATGGATATGGCACTCGTTCGATGGGAACCATTCCGTGAGATTGAAACGCTACAACGGCAAATGAATCGGCTGTTTGATGAGTTCCTGCCAGCGACTACAGAAAACCACAAGCTGACCAGCTTCATGCCGCTGGCAGAGATGGAAGAAACGGGTGAAGCGATTCACCTGAGGCTGGAAGTTCCTGGCATGGATGCCAAAGACCTCAATGTTGAGGTTTCGGCAGACTCCGTTAGCATCAGCGGCGAACGCAAGTCGGAAAGCAAAACCGAAGAAAAAGGCATGACCCGAACGGAGTTCCGCTATGGCAAGTTCCAGCGGGTGATTCCGTTGCCGAGCCGCATCCAAAACGACAAGGTTACGGCTGAATACAAGGACGGTATCTTGAACCTGACCTTGCCGAAGGCCGAGGAAGAAAAAAATCGCGTCGTCAAGGTGAGCCTAGGCTGAGGGAGAGTTCCGCACAGCCTCCCGGCTGCTTCCCTAGCCTGGGTTGCGGCGAATCAAGATTCCGTCTAGCTGGTAAACAGCGCACACGAGAGGTCGTTTATTGAAGACCTGCTCAAGCGTGAATCGCTGCCGTGAGTCGCTGTGCTGCTATTGGCTCAGCAAACTCACGTTGAACCTAGAGAGCAACGAGCCATCTACCCTTAGGGCTGACAGGGTAATGGAGTTGCTCTCTTTTTTTTGGACTTACGCAGTCGGACGATAGTCCTAGTTTTTGTTGACGGTGTGATGTGCGGCGCAAAAAGCGGAAACCCTCACTAGCGATTTAGGCAATTTACGCAATTTACGCGATTTAGGCAATTTACGCAATTTACGCAATCTACAACTCCACGATTACTGGCGTGTGGTCGCTGGGCTTTTCTAGCTTGCGGGGCGCTTTGTCAATGATGCAGCTTTTGGCCTCGGCATAGAGCGGCGGACTGAGGTAGTGGTGGTCGATGCGCCAGCCCAGGTTGCGGCGAAAGGCGGCGGCGCGGTAGTCCCACCAGCTAAACTGTCCGTCTTCTTGGTTAAACTTGCGAAACGCATCCGCCAGCCCCAAGTCGAGAATGGCCCGCAGCGCCTGCCGTTCGGCATCGGTAGCCATGACTTCTTTTTCGCGCCCGGTGGGGTCGTGGATATCTCGATCTTCCAGCGCTACGTTGAAATCGCCGCAGACCAGGAGTTTGGGATTTTCCTCCAGCAGCTTTGCCAAATACTCGCGCAGCACCGCCAGCCAACTGAGCTTGTAGGTGTATTTGTCGCTGCCGACGCTGGAGCCGTTGGGCACGTAGAGGTTGACGATGCGAATGCCGTCGAGAACGCCCGTGATGACTCGCTTTTGGTCGTCAAACGGTGCGGCGATCGCCCCTCCTAGCACAGGCTCGAACCCACAACTGACCGACTCCAGCGGCGTTTTGCTGATCAGCGCCACACCGTTGTAGGACTTTTGCCCAGAGACGTAGCAGGTATACCCCAGATCGGTAAACGCAGCCATCGGAAAGTCGGCATCTACCACCTTCGTTTCCTGAGCGCATAGCACATCTACCGGATTCTCCGTCAGCCAGTTGACGACCTGTTCCAGACGGGTGCGGATGGAGTTGACATTCCAGGTGGCGATCTTCATGCGGGACTGCGGGAGGGCGGGAGAGGACGTGATGAGTAGTTTACTGCATCCTTCCGTCACTCTATGATTCCATTACTCCATTACGCCATCACTCCTTGACCACCAGTTCCAGGCTAGGCGGCATCGACAGGTTCACTAGGGGTGTTGCAGGCGGGGCAGCAAGCTGGAGCGTGGTGTCGGTGAGGCCGAAGGTGGCTTGCAGGGAGGCTTGCAGGGTTTGCAGGAGGCGATCGCGCTCTGGGCCATCCTGTGGGTTCACCGTCAGATGGGCGGTAAGGGCGACTTGCCCAGGGGCGATCGCCCACAGGCGCAGCGTTTCCACCGCCTGCACGCCTTCGGTTTGCAGCAGATGCGCTTGGACAGCGGCAGGGTCAAGGTAGGCCGGCGCTTGTTCTAGCAGAATGTTCAAGCTTTGGCGAATGAGCGGCACGGCTCCGGCCAGGATGAGCGCAGCAACGACCAGGCTAATGGCTCCGTCGGCCCACGTCCAGCCAAAGAGCCAGACGGCGATCGCCGCCAAAATCACGCCCAGCGACCCAATCGCATCTGACACCATGTGCAAAAATGCGCCCTTCAGGTTCAGGTCGTGGTGGCTATGGTCGTGCAGCAGAGACGCATTCAGCAGGTTCACCCCCAGCCCCACGGCCGCCGTAATCAGCATGGGCAGGCCCAAAATTTCGGCATCGGGGTGTTGCAGCCGCTCGACTGCTTCCCAGCCAATCCAGAGGGCGATCGCCACCAGCCCCAGCCCGTTTGCCAGCGCCGCCAGAATTTCTACCCGCCGATAGCCAAAGGGAGCCTGCGCCGACGACGGCCAGCCCGCAATCCAGGTTGCCAACAGCGCCAGCGCCAGCGCCGCCACATCCGACAGCATATGCCCCGCCTCCGCCAGCAGCGCCAGACTGTGGCTCGACAGGCTGACCGCCAGTTCCACCAGCGAGAACCCGCCAATCAGCCCCAGCGCCATCCACAGGAGTCTTGCTTTTTTCTGGGCATCCACCGTGTAGGAATGGGGCGTTGGCAAACCAGATCGGTGGGGCGCTTGGCAGCCCTCTGGACAGTCGGCGGTATGCATGAAGGCTGGAAACACGACAAAAGACTCTTTCTGGGATCATCCCACAGAATTCGCTGAGCAGCTAGGACAGAAGCCGGGGGCGGCGAGTTCCGGCTAGACCGCAGAATGAAGTGGGGAGCGGATGGGATAAGGTGATTTTGGAGGATTTTCTCCCGCTTCGCAGTTCGCCCCATCACCCCGTCACC
The DNA here is from genome assembly GCF_032705245.1 of Thermoleptolyngbya oregonensis NK1-22. Classification (GTDB taxonomy): domain Bacteria; phylum Cyanobacteriota; class Cyanobacteriia; order Elainellales; family Elainellaceae; genus Thermoleptolyngbya; species Thermoleptolyngbya sichuanensis. Next base: position 1,358,046 of record NZ_CP053540.1, on the reverse strand, counting down.
TTGTACCCCATGCTAGATTTTTGGGCAAAAACCAGCGGCACCTGGATCAATGTTGCCACGGTGCTACTGGGTACTGCCTTGGGGCTGCTGCTCACCGGGCACTTGCCAGAGCGGATGCAGCGGGTGATCAAGCAAGGGCTGGGGCTGACGACGCTGTTTATCGGCATCAGCATGGCAGGCAGCCTGAACCAGGCCAGGGGCGGCATCGTAGACGGCGTGATTTTGGGGCTGCTGGCGCTGGTGGCGGGCGGGCTGCTGGGCGAGTGGTGGCAGATTGAAGAACGGCTGGCGATCGCCGGAGATTGGCTGAAACATCGGGTCAAAGGCAAGGGTCGCTTTACCGATGGCTTTGTCACCGCCAGCCTGCTGTTTTGCATTGGCCCGATGGCCATGATCGGCAGCCTCAACAACGGGCTGGTGGGCGATGCGCGGCTGCTGACGCTGAAGGCGACGATGGACGGCCTGGCGGCGATCGCCCTCACAGGCAGCTACGGCATCGGCGTTGGCTTTTCGACCCTGGCCATTTTGCTGTATCAAGGCGGCCTGTCCCTAGCCGCCGGACTCCTGGCCCGCGCCCTCCCCGATCCCGCCAGTTCGCCGCCCGTGCTGCTGGCCACGGGCGTAGGCGGACTCATGATTCTATCCATCGGGCTGAACCTGCTAGAAATTGGCAACGTGCGCGTCGGCTCCTTCTTGCCAGCCCCCTTCCTCGCGCCGCTAGTGTACTGGCTCGCCGTCTGGCTCACCGCCGCTTTTGCATAAGGCGGGCCCAAGGGTTGAGGCGTAAGGAGGCGTAAGGAATGGTTTTGTGGAGGTACGCGATTTTCCAACCATCCAAATCTCGAACCCCAAATCTCGAACTTTTAAAGCTTTTATTTATGCAGAGATGCCGTAAATGTACAACGTTACACACGACATCCCCGATTCGGGCGGCTAACATGGCGCTTAATGTCCTGAACAATGTCCTCACCTACAGAACCGCCTAAGAACCCCTATGGACGCGATCGCAACACCAGAGCCGCACCACGTCGTCATCATCGGCGGCGGATTTAGCGGTCTATACGCCGCCAAAACGTTGGGACGCGCAAAAGACCTTAAGGTGACGCTAGTAGACAAGCGCAACTTTCACCTGTTTCAGCCCTTGCTATATCAAGTGGCAACGGGCACGCTGTCGCCAGCCGACATTTCTTCGCCCCTGCGCGGCATTCTCAGCGACTACAAAAACATCACCGTCCTGATGGATGAGGCGGTTGATCTTGATCCGCAGGCGCAAGTGCTAAAGCTGCGAGAGCAGGAGATTCCCTACGACACGCTGGTTGTGGCGACGGGTGTTAGCCACCACTACTTTGGCAACGACCAGTGGCGCGACACCGCTCCAGGGCTGAAAACCATTGAAGATGCCCTAGAAATGCGCCGCCGGATTTTTGTCGCCTTTGAAGCGGCAGAGAAGGAAACCGACCCCGAAAAGCGCAAAGCATGGCTCACCTTCGTCATTGTGGGCGGCGGCCCGACGGGGGTAGAGCTAGCTGGGGCGATCGCCGAACTCGCCTACCGCACACTTAAAGAAGACTTCCGCAATATCGACACTTCAGAAGCCACCATCCTGCTGCTAGAAGGGATGGATCGGGTGCTGCCGCCCTACGACCCCGACCTGTCGGCAAAGGCGGCCGAATCGCTATCCCGTCTGGGCGTGACCGTCCGCACCAAAACCCTCGTGACGCAGATCGAACCCAGCGACAGCGGCGACGTGGTGACGATGAAAAGCGGCACACCGGATAATCCCGTGATTGAGACCATGACCGCTCGCACCATCCTCTGGGCAGCGGGGGTAAAAGCCTCTGGCATGGGCAAGGTGCTGGCAGATCGAGCGGGTGCGTCGTGCGATCGCGTCGGGCGCGTCGTGGTGGAACCTGATTTCAGCATCGCGGGCTATCCCAACATCTTCGTCATCGGTGACCTGGCCCACTATGCCCACCAGGGCGATCGCCCCATTCCGGGTGTGGCTCCGGCCGCCGTGCAGGCCGGTGAATACGTCGCCAAGACCCTCCAGCGACGCATCCAGGGGCAGTCCGTGGAACCCTTTGTCTACAAAGATCCAGGTAGCCTGGCCATCATCGGGCAAAATGCCGCGGTGGTTGACTTGGGCTTCGTCAAGTTTTCTGGCCCGCCGGCCTGGTTTGCCTGGGTGTTTGCCCACATTTACTATCTGATCGAGTTCGACAACAAGCTGATCGTTATGCTTCAGTGGGGCTGGAACTACTTCACCCGCAAGCGCGGCGCACGGCTGATTACGGGTGAGGGCGGTGTGGCGACGGCAGAGGCCGCAGGGACGTATCGGACTAGGGTGAAGGAGCCGGTGGAGGTGTAGGGAAGAGGGAAGAGGGAAGAACGAAGAACGAAGAACGAAAAGGGAAAAACGAAGAGGGAGGAAGAGGGAGGGGTGGGCGATCGCGCTGGTTTGTGTTGGCCGGTTCGGATTGCTGATTCGTTTTACAATGAAGCTTCCATAGGTTTAATCTCTGATCACCAAGCCCTAGACCGAATCCAATGGCGAGCGAAGACCAAATCGACTTGTTCAGTCTGGCGGAGGTCGCCGCGCCCGCCGCATCTGCCAGCTTCGACCCGTCCCAAATTCCCACTAGCGCCCGCATCCCCATTCCACCGGGAACCTACGCCTCGATGGAGGAGATGAAGGCGCACTGCGACCAGTGTCAGCGCTGCGAACTGGGGCAAAATCGCACCCATGCGGTCATTGGGCGTGGCGGGCTGGCTGCGCCGGTGATGATTGTCGGCGAGGGGCCAGGGCAAACCGAAGACGAAACCGGCCTACCGTTTGTCGGCAAGTCGGGTCAGTTGCTTACGAAAATTCTGGAATCGGTGCAGTTAACTGACGAAGACGTGTTCATCTGCAACGTGGTGAAGTGTCGCCCGCCAGAAAACCGCACCCCCACCGCCGCCGAAGCCGATGCCTGCAAGGGCTACTTGATGGAGCAAATTCGGCTGATCAATCCCAAGATTATCTTGCTCACCGGGGCTACTGCGCTGAAGGGCTTGCTGGGCATCAAGCAGGGCATTACCAAAGTGCGCGGCCAGTGGATCGAGCAAGACGGCCGCTTCTATATGCCGATCTTTCACCCCGCCTATCTGCTGCGGAACCCCTCTCGCGAAAAGGGCAGCCCCAAATGGCTGATGTGGCAAGACATTCAGGCAGTACGGGCGAAGCTAGATGAGATTCGCGGCACTTGAGATTCGCCTTGAGATTCGCGACACTTCTGACTTGAGATTCGCGGCACTTTTTAGTAGTTCTCACCGGGTTATCCTGCCTGACTCAGCAGCGCGTCTAGCTTTCCAGCTCGATCGAGCGCATAGAGGTCGTCGCAGCCGCCGACGTGCTGGTTATTAATGAAAATTTGGGGGACGGTGCGGCGGCCGTTGGCACGCTCAGCCATTTTCACGCGGGCAGCCCCGTCGCCGTCGATTTTGTATTCGGTAAAGTTCACGCCTTTCCAGCGCAGCAGCATCTTGGCCCGAATACAGTAGGGGCAGGTCTGCCAGGTGTAGATTTCGACGTTGGCTTTGACGGCTTCGGGGCGGCGACCCAGGAGGGCGTTGAGTTTGTTGAGCATCGGTTGAATCGAAGACTAATTCCTTTTCAATGGATTCAGGCGACCGTTGAGCTTTTGCAGTTCGTAGAGCTTGACGCTGATTTGGTATTCGTACTGACTGAGCAGGCGGGCGTAGGTATATCCGGCGTGGCCGTCGAGAAAGCCAAAGCGGAGGATGTAGAACAGGACAAAGCGGAGCAGCGGGCGGCAGGGCAGGCGCACCCACAGGCGTTTGAGGAAGCGTTTGCGCTGGATGGCGTTGCTCCACCAGTGGGCAGTGCGATCGCCCAAGGTTCCGGCTTCATCCATGCCATTGAGTAGATTGTAGTAGACGCGGGCTTCCCAATTGGAGTAGCGGTTGTGGCGCTCTAGCCAGTGGTAGAGATCCCGATAGTCGATGTGGAGCATATCGGTGGTGAGGTAGCCTGCGGTTCCTTCCAGGACAACGTGTTCATGCACTTCGTTGTCGCCTGTGTTGGGGGCAGCGTCGGTGTGCAGATTTTCGTAGCGTCCTTTGGCATGGCGAAACAGGCGCAGGTTCCAGTCGGGATACTTACCGCCGTGGCGAATCCATCTGCCCAGGAAGTAGACGCGACGGTTTAGGTAGTAGCCGTTTAAGGCTGGATTTTGGATGGCTTGGGCAATTTCGTCCCAGAGGGCAGGGGGGATGCGCTCGTCGCAATCGACAATTAGTACCCACTCGTTGCGAAAGGGGAGATGGTCGAGGGCCCAGTTTTTCTTTTTTGGCCAGCGCCCGCTGAAGTGGAACTGTACGACCTTTGCGCCATAGTCTGCGGCAATTTCGGCGGTGCGATCGCCACTTTGCGAATCCACCACGAAAATCTCATCAGCGGGCGCAAGGCTTTTCAAACAGGCAGGCAAATTTAGCTCCTCGTCTTTGGCAGGAACTAGCACCGAGACGGGGATGCGGTTGGGCAAATGGGTCATTTCTAGCGGCCAGGAGATCGTCCAACTGCGTAAGTTCTAACAAAGTTTCATCCTGAACCGTAGCAAAACCCTCAGACCGAGCTTAATATAAGTTAACAAAGCCAAGCTTGAGTGATGTCCTGACTGCGGAGAACCGTTCTCGCTCCCCGATTTCTAAATATGCCCAGACGCACTTCGCCGAACGACTTGCAGCATTGGGAAGACGCTTCCGATCTAGAGCATCTGGTGGTAGACAAGCGATCGCACAAGCGGGCCACCCCCGCCAAAGGCCGTCGCCGCAACCGTCGCTACGAAAAGCGGCTGCTAAACCACTATCTGGAAAATTCCGACGATTTGGAATTGGGACTGGATGCGCTCAATCCAAAATCGTCAATCCAAAATCGCCAATCGATCGGCCCCACAGAAGACTAACTAGCAATCCAAAATTGCCAATCGATATAATTTTCGGGGCTTACGTTCAGCGTCAGCGAGGATAGAGAATAACTACTAATCTAATCAATCGTCCCAATCGTCTCAACTGTTTCAATCATCTGAAATGATCGATTCTCCATCGCTAGAGATGACCGAAGAACGGGCGATCGCTACGCTGTCTCAGGCCGCAGCGACTTTCTGGGATGGCGGCGATCGCCCCTCGGCGCAAGCGGTGGTGGCAGCCATGCTGGCGGCAGAAACGACCGCACGACACCAAAAAACGCCCCTCGCGTTTGAACATTTATTGGGACAATGGCGGCTTTGTTTTACCACGGCCACGCGCAAAGCCCGCCGACGCGGGATTCGACTGGGGCCGGGTTTTTACTGGCCCAAGTTCGTGCCCGCGCAGATTAGCTTTGCATCGGCTGACCCAGCGACGAACCAAGGCACGATTGCCAATCAGGTGACGCTGGGCGGGCTGTGGCTTCGGTTTACTGGCCCTTGCCGCTTTCAGCCCAAGAAGAATCTGCTGGCGTTCGACTTTACCGAAATGGCGATTGGTGCGGGCGATCGCCCCCTGTGGCAGCGCACCCTGCGCGAAGAATCCCCAGAAGCCTTTGCAGCACGGGCGATCGCCAAATTGCCCTTCTTTTCGTTTTTTCAGGCTACGCCCCACTTTTTGGCAGCGCGGGGACGCGGCGGTGGTCTGGCAATCTGGGTCAAGCGGCCAGACTGCTAAGAGTCAGATTGCCAAGAGTCAGATTGCCAAGAACCAGATTGCCAAGAGTCACCACCACATTGCAGGCACCACATTGCAGGCACCACATTGCTAGCAGTCAAACTGCTAGGGCGCGTTTTAGAACTCTTCGATCCCCCCTAGCCCCCCTTAAAAAGGGGGGAACCGAGCCGAACCACTCCGGAAGTCCCCCTTATTTCTAGCGAAGCGGCGCGTAAGCGCGGGAATTTAGGGGGATCGACTCAAGTCAATCAACGACCTAGAAAGGTTTAAGACACTGCCTAGGAGACGGACGCTTCGGACACATCCTCTGGCGCGATGCCGGAAGTCAGAGCATCGGCCGCAGCTTGGGACGTTTCGCTTTTGGGTTCACTAGAGATAGCATCGGGGGTTGGGTCGGGAACTGCGTCGGGAACTGCGTCGGGAACCGTAGAGTCAGGGCGATCGCCCTCGACCTCCTCAGCGACAGGCGCAGCAGCGATAGATTTCGACAAAAGCTGTTCGATTTCCACCGACGGCTGGGGCAGGGTTTCCACCTCGGCAATGCGCTCCGGCATCAGGCGGGCGTTGGGGTTGCTGCCGCCCAATCGTTTCAGCATTTTGGATTTGGGATTGTGCCACAGGTATAGGAGGCGATCGCCCTCCTGCAAGACCTCAGTCGAAGCAACCTGAAGCTGCCCATCGCGCTCCACCAGCAGCGGCATCAGCTTGCCATCCGCAATCAGCGTTGCCAGATGTACCTGCTGCTCCACCAGGATCGGCTCCTGAAGAACAGTTTCTCCCAGGCGCACATCGCGATCGTCCAAATAGCGGTTCCAGGTTTTCAGCGGCATTTTGGGCACAAAGGCGGGCTGAACCTTGGGCGAGGTGGGGGAAGTTGTAGAGGAACTCGCAGCACTGGTGGCGATCGCCACGGGTTCGCTCTCCTGGCTCAAATCTCCCGGCACAACGGCCAGCACGCGAGGCGGCTGAAACTCCTCCGCAGCCCGCTGCGCCAGCACTTGATTCACCTGGCCATTGCTGGTTAGCGCCAGAAACGTGCCGACCCGCCCCAGCCCCGCCTGCTCTAGCACGTCCGTATCTAGCGCACTGCTGGCGATCGCCCGCAAACCCTCCTGCTCCGCCAGTTTGCACGCCGCCAAGTCAGTGTCGATCAGCACCACCGACTCGCCCCGCTCCTGAAACATGCGCCCAATCAGCAGGCTCAGCGGGTTGCAGCCGACAATCACCGCGCCCGTCGCCTGCTTGGAGGTAATGTCCAGCCACTCCGCCACCCACCGCGCCGTCAGCCCCTGCAAAAACACCGTCGAGAGAATCGTCAGAAACACCAGCGCCTTGATCGCCTCACCGCCGCTGATGCCGCGCTGGGTTAGCAAAATCGCAAACAGAGAGGCCACCGAAGCCGACACGATGCCCCTTGGCGCGACCCAGCACATGAAAAGCTTCTGTCGCCAGTTCAGGCCGCTGTTCCACGTACACACCGCCACATTCAGCGGCCGCACGATAAACATCAGCGCCAGCACCGTCAGCCCCGCGCCCCAGCCCAGCGCAAACAGGCTTGCCAACGATAAATCCGCCGCCAGCAGCACAAACAAAATCGACACGGCCAAAATCGTCAGTTGCTCTTTGAATCGCCGCAGCAGCCGCTCATCGGGAATCGACGAAGCCCGCAACACCAGCCCCGCCAGCACCACCGTCATCAGCCCCGACTCGCTGCGAATGCTCTGGGCCAGCCCAAACAGACCCCACACGCCTGCCAGCACCACCAGATTTTTCTGCCCTTCCGACAAAAACTTCGCCTGCTTGAGAAACTGCCCCAGCAGCCAGCCGCCCAGCGCCCCAATGCCGCCGCCAATGCCTAGCCGCAGCAGCAGCCCGCTAGCCACCGACAGCGGAGCCGCGTTGCCGTTCAGAATCACATCCAGCACCACCACTGCCAGAATCGCGCCGACCGGGTCGATCAGCACGCCCTCGCCTTCTAGCAGGCTCGACACCTGACGATCGACTTGGACTTGTTTCATCAGCGGGCTGATCACCGTCGGCCCGGTGACGACCACCAGCGCGGCGTAGAGAAAGGCGATCGCCCAGGGAAATTCCCCCAGCCAGTGGGCCGCCATGCCGCCACCCAGCAGCGTAATCAGCGTACCCAGAGTGACGAGGTTCCGCAGGCTGCCCGATACCGTGCTGAGCTGCCGCAGTTCCAGGTTCAGCCCGCCCTCAAACAAAATCAGCGCTACCGACAGCGCCACGATGACTTCTAGCCCAAGACCGAGGGACTGCGGATGCAGCCAGTCCAGCCCGTCGCCCCCCAGCAAAATGCCGAAAATCAGCAGAAATACAATGCTGGGCACATTAAAAAACGCCGCCACCACCTGACCGCTAATGCCTGCCAGCACCGCAATCACAAATTGCAGCATCAGTGCCAGCGGCGTTTCGGGAGTGGGCGACAATCCCTCAATCATGGCAACAATCATGGCAACAGGTAGGCACTTGCCGCCCCAAAACACGGTTCGCCACAATGCCTTTAGCTAAATAACTCAACCTGAAGACGGCTGTGAATAAAGTCTGACTCATCATTTTCTAACTGTAATCGGCAACGGGCGGTATAAACCGATCCTAGCTTTCCCTGCGGTCACCCATTCTCTTCACACAAGGAATCTGGCTGGCTCTCTAGGGGCGATCGCGCTGCTCAGAAATCTGCCACACAAATCTCGCGCAAATCTTGCGCTCACTCCCAGCCGTACCCAGAAAAGCTATACACTGGGCAATGGCTTGTCGTTTTTCTCACCCGTAACCAGCTTTGGGAATTGAGCTTCGCAGCTACGTTTACATTGACCGCTTACAATCCCAGCACGCCGCCTACATGGGCACCGTCGCCGTTGGGTTTCTGCCGCTGCCGGGTGATGCCTCTCTGTGGATCGAGATTTCGCCGGGAATTGAAATCAACCGCCTGATGGACATTGCGCTCAAATCTGCCGTGGTGCGGCCGGGCGTGTTGTTTACCGAGCGGCTGTATGGCTTGCTGGAGGTGCATTCCAGCAGTCAGGGCGAAACCCAGGCGGCGGGCCGGGCGATCCTGGCGGAACTGGGCGTGCGATCGCAGGACTGCTATAAACCGCGCATTATTTCCAGCCAGATCATCCGCAACATCGACCCCCACCACGCCCAGCTCATCAACCGCAACCGCCGGGGGCAAATGCTGCTATCAGGGCAAACGCTATACGTGCTGGAGGTCGAGCCAGCCGCCTATGCCTCGCTGGCCGCCAACGAAGCTGAGAAGGCAGCGCTGATCAACATTCTGCAAATTTCCTCTGTGGGCAGCTTTGGGCGGCTCTATCTGGGGGGCGAAGAACGGGACATCATTGCAGGGTCGCGTGCCGCAATCGAGGCCATCGAAAACTCGTCGGGTCGGCCGTTCCCTGACGCAGGACGCAAGGAGTAGGGCACGGGAGCAGGCTATGGCAAACGCCGAGCATATAGCGCTGCTGCGGATGGGGGGCGATCGCTGGAACCAGTGGCGATCGCACGCTCCCGATATCACGCCAGACCTTAGCCACGCCAACCTCATCGGGTTCGACCTGCAAGGGATGAATTTGCGTCATGCCAACCTCCAGAGCGCAAACCTGGCCTTTGCGTTGCTCCAAGCCGCCGACCTCAGCTACGCCGACCTGACCCTGGCAACCCTGCACAGCGCCCAGCTTCAGGCGGCTGACCTGTCGAATGCCCTGCTGGTTGGGGCGACCCTGCAACAGGCGGACTTGCGAGATGCCAGCTTTTACCGCGCTAACGCGACCGGGGCAGACCTCAGCTATGCCAACGCCCGCGCCACCAACTTTGCCTATGCCAATTTGGAGCGCAGCAGCCTCGCCTACGCCAATCTGCAACGCGCCACGCTAAACCACGCCAACCTGTGCAAAGCCAACCTGCTAGAAACAGAGTTGATTAACGCCTATCTCTTCGAGGCGCAGCTTCAAGGCGCACAGTTGGTTTCCACGCACCTCAGCCGCGCCTACCTATTTGGGGCGAATTTTCAACAGGCAACGCTCATCCAGACAGATTTGCGCTGGGCGACGCTCAGCTACGCAAACTTAGGAGAAGCAATTCTGCAAGACACCGACCTCAGCCGCTCCATCCTACAGCCCCGCCTGCCCCAGTGCTAGCATTAAAGCTCCTCCAGGCAAAGCTAAAAACGAAATGGTTAGAAGTCCTGGCAGCGCTTAACTAGCGATCCAAAATCGCAAATCCAAAATCAAGAATCGATATCAGAACTAATCCTCAAACACTGCCCCTTTTTGGATGAGCTGTCGCCGCGTCTCCTTGGGAATGCCTTGGTTCTGACGAAAGCGAGCCTTTTCGACCTCTACACCGTCCAGATTCGCATCGTTGAAGTTGGCATAGTACAGGTTTGAACCGCAAAGATTTGCACTGTAGAGGTTTGCGCCCCGCAGGTCAGCACTCATTAGATTTGCTCGCCGCAGGTTAATCCCCAACAGCATCGCCTCTCCCAGTTTGGCGCGGCAGAGAGCGGCTCCTGTCAAATTGGCGTAGCGCAAGTCCGAGGCAAATAGGTTTGCATCCGACAAATCTGCACCAATCAAGTTCGCCCGCATGACCGTGGCGCTGGTTAGATTTGCACCCGATAGCGTTGCGCTCGTAAGACTGGCATCATTAAGCTTTGCGCTGATTAGCACCGCGTTATTGAGCATCGCGCTGGTCAGGTTTGCGCCGCAGAGATCAGCGCTACTGAAGTTCGCGCCCCGCAAATCCGCACCAATGAGGACGACCCCTTTGAGATCCGCCCCCATAAACATTTTTCCGCTCAGCCCCAGCTTGGGTTGAGCGGAACCTAAGACATTACTTGTATAGCCTAGCCCAGCAGCCTTCAGAAGTTCAGCGGGATCGTCAGTCTCAGCATTCTGAACCCGGTTGATTGCCTGTAGAAGCCCTTGAAGCGAGTCCTGTATCTCCTGACTCTCTAGACCTCTATCACCCCGTGCAAATTCTTGTAAAAATCTCTTAAGGGCTTGATCGTCGTCACTCACATCTTAACCCATCTGCTGAAGGTATACCCTTGGGTTTGCTTCCCATAGTTTAATCAGGGTTTCAATCACTGCCCGCTTGCTAGGGCTGACCTCTTTTGCTAGAAGCTCTTGGAGGGCTGCTACGGAACTACACGCCTGAGGCTGCATGTCGGACTTGGAGGAGGCGGCATCGGAACCGGAAACAACATACAGGTGCCTGGGCAGGGTGCCCTCGAAACGATCAGCGTGCAGCATAACAGCTTACCGGAGGTGGGGTGGGATTCTAGAGAAGGGAATGACTGGGTAGAGGAACTCGGTCAATCAAACTGCTCAATCGAATATAACTTCAAACTAAACCCGAAGCTTCAGTCAGTACATCATCCGATGGGCATCACTCAACAGCAGGATTACCCCAAGAAATAGAGAAGAGATAACGCCAACCTGCATCGAGGCCCTGAGTACAACTACAGAAATCCCTAAAGAGCTAACCTGACCTCTCAGAGGGACAGGCTTTTTAACGCCACAGAGACTCTAGAGCCAGAGTTATAGTTATACTTCCTAAACTATAGCAGCAAACTCTACGCACTGCCCAATAATTTGTCATGAATACATTTTCAATCGTCTCACCGAGCGTCTAATGGGCTAATCCCTCACGCAGCACGAGGTTGACGCTTCATCACCAGCGCAACGAGCAGTGCTGCTGTACCGCAGGTTAGCCCTAGGAATAGCCAAAGTCCGAGGTTTCGCCCTTTGTAATAGGCAACCGCCGTTGCAGCCAGCCCAGTGACGCAATGCAGCGCGAGGAGGAGGTAAAGGGTCTGATCAGCGGGCATGACGGGGGCGATCGCCCTGATATCTGTTTCTAAAGCTTCTAAAGCAGTGTCCATTGGGAAGGGGGTGGGAAGGGGGTGAGGGATGTGAAAAGACGGCTCGGTGAGGATTGTAGCACTGCGGGCTGGCTTAGCTGAGTATCGGGGCGCGATCGCTGCGCTGGAGCGTGATCAGCGTGACGGGGTTGAGCGGGGCAAAGCGGGTAAGGTCGGCGACGGGCACTGTGCGGGCAAGGTTGACCTGGAGGGCGTGCTGTTGCCAGGTGGAGCGGTTCGCCTGGAGCCAGGTCTGGGCGATCGCCAGATGGTCGAGGGTGGCGATCGCCAGCACCATCCGTCCTCCCGGCTTCAGCACCTCGGCACAATCATCCAGAATTTCGCCCAACTGCCCGCCGCTGCCGCCAATGAAGACGCGATCGGGCGCGGGTAGCAGGCTCAGCGCCTCCGGAGCTTTGCCCTGCATAGGTTTGAGGTTTTTGACCTGAAAGCGCTCGGCATTTTGCTGGATCAGGGAGAATCCGGCGGCGGTTTTCTCTAGGGCATATACGGTGGACGCGGGACAGAGGCGGGCCGCTTCGATGGCAACCGACCCCGTGCCCGCGCCGATATCCCACACCACTTGCCCCGGTCGCAGCGCCAGTTCTGCTAGCGCCAGCACGCGGACATCGCGCTTGGTCATCAGGCCGGGGCGATCGCCAAAACTGAGAAATGCCGCATCGGGAATCCCGAACATAGGCAATGTCGCCAGATCAGGCGCGTCTGCCTCTGCGTCGCGCAGCAAAATCACCACATTCAGCGGCGCAAACGGGGTGTCTCGTTGGGCCGCCAACTCTGCGGGTGCAAAGCACTGGACTCGCTCATCTGCGCCGCCCAAGTTCTCGCAGACCCAGAGGTGATACTGCCCCGGCAAGTCCAGATCGCACACTAGCCGGGCGATCGCCGGGGGGGTATTGTGCCCATCTGTCAGAGCAGCGATTTTGGCTGCACCCTGCTGCAAAGCTTGGATCAGCGTGTCGGGCGATCGCCCGTGGGCGCTGACTAGTCGCGCATCCTGCCAGGGCACCTTGATCCGGCTAAAGGCAAGCTGGATGGCGCTGAGGTGGGGATGAAAGGTGAGCCAGTCGGCAGGAAACTCGGACAACAGCAGCCGCCCCAGTCCAAAAAACAGCGGGTCGCCGGAGGTGAGAACGGCTATGGACAAATCTGCATCTGTCTCTGTCTCTGGATCTGCATCTGTCTCTGGATCTGCATCTGTCTCAGCTTGGGAAGCAGCGCCGATGTAGGCGTGGATTTGCCGCAGCATGGCGTGGAAATCTGCCAGGGGAACTTTGGGGGCGGCATGGTCGGGGAAGTAGGCCAGATGGCGATCGCTCCCCACCAGCAGCGTGGCGCAGTTCACCGCCTGCCGTGCTGCTGCCGTCAGCCCTGCGGCACCCTCCAGCCCAATACCCACAACATGAATCGGAACCATTTAGGGCCGCACCCAGCAAACTAGCGCATATTCTGCTTTTTCTCTTTTTTGGGATCGCGCTTGGCAGCGGCGGCGATCTCGGCATCCAGAATCGTTTGCCCAGTCGCGGCGAGGTACACGTCATCCAGGCTGGGGCGCGACTGCGACACGCCAAAAATCGGCAGCCCGTTTTCCTTTAGCACCTGCTGAATCGTCAGCAGCGCATCGCTCTGGGTATCTACGACCAGGTTGAGCGAATTGCCCTGGGCTTCGTTCACAATCACCTCTTGCACAAAGGGCAGCGTTTTCAGCAAGTCCGTGGCCCGCTGGGCTTCGTCCGCTGGGGTAAACTCGCGCAGGCGCAGGGTGATGCGATCGCCCCCCAGTCCGTCTTTCAGTGCCGACGGCGTGCCAGATGCAATCACCTTACCCTGGTCGATAATGGCGACCCGATCTGCCAGCGCGTCTACCTCCTCCAGGTAATGGCTGGTCAACAAGACCGTTGTGCCGCCCTCCCGCAGCTTCCGCAAAAAGTCCCAAACCGCTGTGCGGCTTTCGATGTCTAGCCCCACGGTCGGCTCGTCTAGCACCAGCACGTCCGGCTGATGCAGCAGCCCCGCCGCTAGGTCTAGGCGCTTGCGGATGCCGCCGGAGTAAGTGCCCGTTTTTTTGTCGGCGTAGTCGGTCAGTCCCAACAGCGTAATGACCTGATTGATGCGATCGCCAATCGTTGCCTTGGGCAGATGATACAGCGCCGCTTGCAGTTCCAGCAATTCCCGCCCCGTCAGCACCTTATCCAGCGCCACTTCCTGGGCGACATAGCCAAGCCGCTGCCGCGCCAGTCGGGGATTTTCTAGCACCGAGTCGCCCGACACCTCGATCCGCCCCGCATCAGGCGTAGACAGCGTGCAGAGGCAGCGAATCGTCGTCGTTTTGCCTGCGCCGTTGGGCCCCAGCAGCCCAAAGATTTCTCCTGGTTCGATCTGAAGCGACACGTCTTTGACCGCTTCTACGCTGCCGTAGCGCTTCTGTAGGTTTTCGATTAGAACTGCGGGAGCCATGCCAGTTTTAGTGAGCAAGTCACTTGAGTTGACGACACTTCATATTCTACAGAGTGCCGACTAGGGACGGGGAGGCGATGGGCGATCGCCCGCTGTTTGTCCTATAACCCTTTCATCCCACAACCCATTCGCCCGCACCCATGCGCCCGCGCAGCAAACTCCGTACAATATAGAGTTGAAATAGAATGCTGAGATTTTCAATGTGAGCCGGGAGCGCCAGTATGCCAGCAGCCGTGGGAGTAATTCAGACCGTCGGGTTTCCAGGGATTTTGGCGGCGGCAGATGCGATGGTGAAGGCGGGCCGGGTGACGCTGGTGTATTACGGACTGGCGGAGCGGGCAGAGTTCCTGGTGGCGATTCGCGGCAGCACCTCGGAGGTCAAGCCCGCCATTGAGGCTGGGGTGGAAGCGGTGAATCAGGTCTATGGCGCGGAACTGGTGGACTACTACATCATCCCCAACCCACCGGAGAACCTGGAAGTAGTGCTGCCGATTAAGTACACCACCAAAGTTCAGCAGTTCATGTAATGGAGTTGTGGGGTTGGCGTAATGGGCGATCGCCCATTTGGGCTTCCTCCGATGGATTTGCCAAGTCCCTTACAAAAACCCAATTGCAGCGGTAATAGATACTTATCAATCGCGCTGATTAACGCCTATTTCCGCGCATTAAGCATTTTTGTAGATATGACTCGAAGCGTAGGGAAAGCCATCGATTTTTTTCGATAGGGCATCACTTGACCGTACAATGTGGGTTGGATTGGGTTCGATTTTTACCCGCGAGTTGAGTATCGGGCGAGCGATCGCCTCTGGAGAGAATCATGCCGGTTGCAGTTGGCGCACTAGAAACGAAGGGTTTTCCTGCCGTGTTGGCAGCAGCAGATGCAATGGTAAAGGCGGGTCGCGTAACCCTGGTGGGCTACATTCGCGCCGGAAGCGCCCGCTTTACGATCATGATTCGCGGCGACGTGTCGGAAGTGAAGCAGGCAATGGATGCGGGCATCGAGGCGGCGCAAAACACCCCCGGCGGCACGCTGGAAACCTGGGTGATTATTCCCCGCCCCCATGAAAACGTAGAAGTGGTGCTGCCCATTGCCTTCACCCCGGAGGTCGAGCAGTTTCAAGACGCTATCGGTGTGCCGCGTCTGCCGGGTCGTGGGAATGGCGCTGGGCAATAGCCGACGGGGTAATAGTTTAGGGGCAATAGTTTAATCGAGCGATCGCCAACCCTGCACCATGACCCTGCCCGACCACGCCATTGTTTCTGTACCCGCAACAACGACCAACATTGGGCCAGGGTTCGATTGCCTGGGCGCAGCGCTGTCGCTCAGAAATCACTTCACCTTTACCCGCCTAGACCAAAGCATCGAGCCGGTTCAAATCTCGGTTTCAGGACTGGAAGCAGCGCGGGTCAAAACCAACGAAACGAATCTGGCCTATCAGGCCTTTGCCAAATTATTTCAGCATCTCAAGCAGTCGCCGCCGCTGATTAAGCTAGAGATTCGCCTGGGCGTGCCTTTGGCGCGGGGGCTGGGCAGTTCTGCTACGGCCATCGTCGGCGGGCTGGTGGGTGCAAATGTGCTGGCTGGGTCACCGCTGAGCGAAGCCGAACTGGTGGCGATCGCCGTAGACATGGAAGGACACCCAGATAACGTCGTGCCTGCGATGCTGGGTGGCTGTCGGCTGGCAGCAACCGATCTGAACGGAGAATGGGCGATCGCCCCTGTTCCCTGGCATTCCGAGATCGTCCCCGTTGTCGCGATTCCTGATTTTGAACTGTCTACCGCCGAAGCCCGCCGCGTTCTGCCTGCCGCATACAGCCGACCCGATGCAGTATTCAACATGGGGCATCTGGGGCTACTGCTGCGGGGATTGGACACTGCTCACTCCGACTGGCTCCGCGCCGCGCTGCAAGACCGCATCCATCAACCCTATCGGCGATCGCTCATTCCCGGCTTTGATGCCGTAGAAGCCGCCGCCGTTGCTGCGGGAGCCTACGGGCTGGTGATCAGCGGTGCCGGCCCAACCCTGCTGGCCCTGGCCCACGCCGATATCGCGCCCCTGGTTGCGGAAGCCATGAAAGCCGCCTGGGAAGATCAGGGAATTTCGGTTCAGGCTCAGGCGCTGCACCTCGACCCAACGGGGGTTTCGGTTCAGGGCTAGCCGCTTGGCTGACTGTTTACACTGGCTGACTGCTTACACTGGCTGACTGCTTACACTGGCTGACTGCTTACACTGGCTGACTGCTTACAACAGTTCCGCCGCGCCAAAGGTTGCGTTAAACCGTCGGCACCACACGGCTGCTGAGTTAAACTCGTCCAGATTTACGCTATTGGGAATTGCGTAGCGCTGTGCCCCTGGGTCCTCTGCAATTCTGCTAGCACCACATAATCGCCCTCCCGGATGGCATGGGCAGGCGGAGTGGTGGAACCAATCACATTCCCGCTACGATGCAGAATTACCGTCAGATCGGGACCGCTATTCGTGCGGAAGTCGTTGCCCAATTCTAGAAACCGTTGCCCATTTTCAGTCACGATTTGGGCCGCCCCTTGCGTTGGATGTTCGCCGCTCACAAAGGTTCCAGACTTCACAATCCTCGGACCTGCGGCGATCGCCCCAGGAGATGCAGCCAGAGAAGATTGCGGTGAAGCAGCAACGACCTCCGAAGTCGCCGCGACAGATGGCTCAGCGGGCGGTTCCACGGCCACCTGAGCAGCACAGCCAATCCCAGTTAGCAATATCAAACCCAAACAAGCTCGATACAGGTTCATCAACCTTCCTCCCAAGCAAAGTTCTCAGCACCTTTCTCAAACAGCGATCGCCTCCATCCTGGCAGGCATTGCTGGATCAAAGCTGATAATCAGATGAGAATTGCCGAAGCAGAAGTGGTGAACTGGATCGAAAATCCTACAACCATCCTGGGCGATCGGCTCGGAACTCCTGGTTCTTCAGGTAAGCTAGGATACTGTTTTCATGATCGCTCATGCCTTGCGCCCGCGAGAAGTCGCTGCCTGCGGAAGTCTGTAGTTCGCCGATGGAAATAAATTTCGGCAAAAAAAAGAGACCATAACGGTCTCGTTTACCTCAGTGGAGTCTTCAACTCGGAAACCAAAAGCTTGATCATGCTGGCGGGCAATGGGTTACAACCCGACCAATAGCCTCACTTCTATAGCGATTTCCATAGCCAAAACCTAAAAGATAGCTGGGAAGGGCGATCGCCCCTAGGCCAGTCCAGTATTCGAGCCAGGCTTACCCGTTGCCAGCTCAACCTTCACAATCTTGCCGCCCATTTTCTGAATGCGCTGCTGCTCCCGGAACCAGCTATCGTAGGGAACCAGCTTGGTGAAATAGGTATTTTGCAGTTCGCGCTGGGTGCGAATCCGGGTCTGGCTGGGAACGCAAGCCGTAATCTTGAACATCCGCATGGGTTACATCTCCTAACCGGAAAGAAGCAACGAAATAGATTAGCCGCACCTGTTTAAAAGTGCCCGTTCTGAGTAGGCAGAACGTTGAGGAAAAAGTCGATTGATATCAACCCCAAAAATTCTTAAATGCTGGGAGCCTAGCGTTAATCTCAAACCCTCGGAGCCGCCTCTTTAGAGAAAAAGCCTGCGATCGCCTGAAACCAACACCAAAACTCCCAGCCAAAAGTTACCAAATTCAAAAGCGTAAACCGTGAAGCTCGAACCCTTTCAATTCAGACTTCTTGTTTGCGCTTTCATCCTTGGAGCCTAGCTCAAGCCGGAGCAGATGTAGTCGAAGTACACGCCCATTTCCTTGCCAGCGTCAGCACCCACCAAGCTGGCGGTCACTTCTTTCATGGCTTGGATTGCTTGCACCGTCGCAGCCACAGGCACGCCCAGCGAGTTGTAGGTTTCCTTCAAACCGTTAAGCACGCGCTCATCCAGGATGGAGGGGTCACCCGCCAGCATGGCGTAGGTGGCGTAGCGGAGGTAGTAGTCGAGGTCGCGGATGCAAGCTGCATAGCGACGGGTGGTGTACATGTTGCCGCCGGGACGGGTGATGTCCGAGTACAGCAGGGACTTGGCAACTGCTTCCTTCACGATGGCAGCAGCGTTGGCGCTGATGGTGGTGGCGGCGCGGACGCGCAGTTCACCCGTGGAGAAGTAGCCCTTCAGCTTTTCCAGAGCAGCAGTATCCAGGTATTTGCCCTGAACGTCAGAAGAATTAATAACAGAAGTAATTGCGTCTTGCATGGTCTCGCTTCCTTAAAAAGTGAATCTTGATGCATTCAGGCAACAGTTGAGGGCAAAACCCTACTGCATTGCGCCGATAACGTAGTCGAAGTAAGCGCCAGCTTCAGCCGCATCTTCGCCAGACATCATGGACGTTGCCACGCTCTTCATTGCGCGAACGCCTTCTGCCACTGCTTCGATGGGAGTACCCAGAGACTTGTACATCTCACGCACACCCACGATGCCGATTTCTTCGATGGGGGTGACATCGCCTGCAACCACACCGTAGGTCACCAGACGCAGGTAGTAGTCGAGGTCACGCAGGCAAGTAGCGGTCATTTCTTCGCCATAAGCGTTACCACCGGGAGAAACCACGTCGGGACGCTTTTGGAACAGTTGGTCACCCGCTTGCTTTACAATCCGCTCGCGAGAGTCGGTCAGCACTTGGGCAATCCGCAGACGCTTTTCACCAGAGGTGACAAAGCCTTTGATCCGGTCTAGTTCACCCGGGCTGAGATAGCGAGCCTCAGCATCGGCATTCACGATTGACTTCGTGACAATACTCATTGATGGATTCCTCCGAAAAGCAAAATGTAACCAGATGTGTCTAAACTGGCGTTCATGTCTGAACGACTGAGCCGCTAGCCAGATAACCTCTAGAGCGCCGCACAGGAAATCCTATGCAGGAAAACCCATGAGAAAATCTCTGAGAAGGCTCGCTAAACAAACTCAACTGAATCCATAAAGTTCATACAGTTGAGCCTTTTGCGGACTGGCATAGTAACTTTCCATACTCTACCCCTAGTGCTACTCCTCCACACGAGTGTGACCAGAAGTACATAAGGGTTGAGGCTCAGCTACCTTCCGCAAACATTTTGCGGCATCAGGTTGTCATTCTTAGTTTTGTTGCAACATTTTGTAATCTTCTTCCTCAGGATTGACAGAAGTGCCGCCATTCTGCTGTTTGGGTCTTGCGTCATCGTTTGGTTAAATAGGCAACAGATCACGCCCAATTTTTGGTAGTCTAGTTCCTTATTGGGTTGAGAAAAGTAGCTTGCATTCTAGGTCGTGAGTGAATTCTCGCTTGCGTGATTTGGAGTTGTAGTGACTACCGATTTCAGCCTCGATGTTGGGTCAAGCAGAGGGTGAATAGTGGACATCCAAATTGGTAAGGGTAAATCTGCCCGCAGAGCCTACGGTATCGACGAAATTGCACTGGTTCCAGGTTCGCGCACGCTCGACCCATCTCTCGCCGATACCCGCTGGACAATCGGCGGCATTGAGCGGGAAATTCCGATTATTGCCAGCGCAATGGACGGGGTAGTGGATGTGCGGATGGCGGTAGCGCTGAGCGAACTGGGCGCGCTGGGCGTGTTGAACCTGGAGGGCGTGCAGACGCGCTACGATGATCCAAATGCCGTCCTAGATCGAATTGCATCGGTGGAAAAGCACGAGTTTGTGCCGCTGATGCAGGAGCTATACGCAGAGCCGATTAAACCAGCGCTAATTGAGCGGCGGATTCAGGAAATTAAGCAGCAGGGTGGGATTGCGGCGGTGAGCGCGACTCCGGCGGGTGCGTCTCGGTTTGGGCAGACCGTGGCCAAGGCCGGCGCAGACCTGTTTTTCGTGCAGGCGACGGTGGTATCAACGGCGCATCTGTCGCCGGAGTCGATCACGCCGCTAGATTTGGCGGACTTTTGTCAGGAAATGCCGATTCCGGTGATTTTGGGAAATTGCGTGACCTACGACGTGGCGCTGAATTTGATGAAAGCGGGCGCATCGGGCGTGCTAGTGGGCATTGGGCCGGGCGCAGCCTGTACCTCTCGTGGGGTGTTGGGGGTGGGTGTGCCCCAGGCGACGGCGATCGCCGACTGCGCGGCTGCCCGCGACGACTATCATCGTGAAACCGGAAACTACGTGCCAATCATTGCGGATGGGGGTCTGATTACGGGCGGCGATATCTGCAAGTGCATCGCCTGTGGTGCAGATGGCGTAATGATTGGGTCGCCCTTCGCTCGTGCGGCCGAAGCGCCCGGTCGTGGCTATCACTGGGGCATGGCAACGCCCAGTCCTGTGCTGCCTCGCGGAACCCGCATTCGCGTGGGGACGACGGGGACGCTGCGCGAGATTTTGCGCGGGCCGGCCAAGCTGGATGACGGTACACACAATTTTTTGGGTGCGCTGCAAACCAGCATGGGCACGCTGGGTGCAAAGGACATTCGGGAGATGCAGCAGGTCGAGGTGATTATCGCGCCGTCGCTGCTTACAGAGGGCAAGGTCTATCAAAAGGCTCAACAGCTTGGCATGGGTAAATAAGCCTAGATGGGTAGATAAACCTATTCGTCAAGTAACAATCTGATAAATTTTTCCCCTAGATGGGGCGATCGCCCCATATCCTCCAGTCCAGTCCTTTACAATAGGTGTAGCGGAGACGCATGTTTCCGTTCACTCCTCACACCACACTCCGCCTGGGCATCCGTGTTCAGGCGGTTCTTATTGCAGGTTTTTCCCTTATTTTGAGAGAACTTTGGGCGATTTTTAAGACTATTTGAACTTGTTGAACTTGCACTGAGGGCGATCGCCCTCTTTCAGAAACGTTCAGAGATAGTACTTTCAGAGACGCTACTTTCAGAGACATTACTGAGAGCAACCTGTTCCACACTCCATCAAAACTTAAAATCTCTGCCTGAGTCGAATTGAATCAAGCAGAGATTTTTTGCAGTATGGCAGGGTTTTAGTACCCAATCTCAGGCAATCTCAGGATTGTTACCTTCTACATCATGCCCATGCCGCCCATACCGCCCATACCGCCCATGCCGCCCATGTCGCCGCCGGGAGCGGGAGCCGCAGGTTCAGGCTTTTCGACCACCAGTGCTTCCGTCGTCAGCACCATTGCCGCCACCGAGGCCGCATCCTGCAAGCCAGAGCGCACGACCTTCGCCGGATCGAGAATCCCTGCCGCGATTAGGTCTTCATAGGAATCGGTGAGCGCGTTGTAGCCCTTGCCAAACTCCATCGCTCGCACTCGTTCCACCACGACCGAGCCTTCGACTCCGGCATTGTCGGCAATCTGGCGCAGCGGGGCTTCCAGCGCTTTCATGATGATGTTGGCTCCGATTTGCTCCTCTGCCGAGAGCGTATCTTTGAAGTCGGCCAGCTTTTTGCTCAGGTGCAGCAGCGTGGAACCGCCACCGGGCACAATGCCTTCCGCCAGCGCGGCTTTCGTCGCGTTCAGTGCGTCTTCGATCCGCAGCTTTTTGTCCTTCAGTTCCGTCTCGGTGGCTGCGCCGACCTTAATCACGGCCACACCGCCCGTCAGCTTGGCCAGGCGCTCTTGCAGTTTCTCGGAGTCGTATTCTGAATCCGTTTCGCTAAGCTCCTTGCGGATTTGAGCAATGCGCTTGTCCAGAGCCACCTTATCGGGGGCTTCGGCAACCAGTGTGGTGGTGTCTTTCGTAATGGTGACCTTGCGGGCGTTGCCCAGCATTTCCAGCGTGGCGGTGTCCAGGCTGAGGCCAATTTCCTCCGCAATCATCTGGCCGCCCGTCAGCACGGCAATATCTTGCAGCACGGCTTTGCGGCGATCGCCAAAGCTCGGAGCCTTCACCGCAACCACGTTCAGCACGCCTCGCAGACGGTTGACCACCAGCGTTGCCAGAGCTTCGCCTTCGATATCTTCAGCGATGATCAGCAGCGGCTGTCCGGCCCGGGCAATCTTCTCCAGAACGGGCACCAGTTCACCAATCGAGCCAATTTTCTGCGTGGTGATTAGAATCGCAACATTCTCCATCTCGCAGATCATCCGCTCCGCATCGGTGACAAAGTAGGGCGAGATGTAGCCGCGATCGAACTGCATCCCTTCCACAACTTCCAGTTCTGTGGTCAGAGACTTGGATTCCTCCACGGTGATCACGCCATCGCGGCCGACTTTCTCAACGGCTTCGGCAATGATTGCGCCAACCTCTTCATCACTCCCTGCGGAAACCGTGGCCACTTGGGCGATCGCATTTCCTTCAATCGGCTTGGCGACGGCTTCGATTTCATCCACCAGTTTGGCCACTGCTTTTTCAATGCCGCGACGCAGACTGATGGGGTTCGTCCCAGCCGCCACATTCTTCAGCCCCTCGTGGATGATGGCCTGGGCCAGCACCGTGGCAGTGGTCGTGCCATCACCCGCCAAATCTTTTGTTTTGGAGGCAACTTCACGAATCAACTGCGCCCCCGTGTTTTCTAGCGGATCTTCTAGCTCGATCTCTTTGGCAATCGTGATGCCGTCGTTGACAATCTGCGGCGCACCAAACTTTTTCTCCAGCAGCACGTTGCGTCCCTTCGGCCCGAGCGTCACGCGCACCGCATTGGCGATCGCATTCACGCCGCGCTCTAGCGCCTGCCGAGACTCTTCCTCAAACACAATGATCTTAGACATACCTTTGTTTTCGTTAAGCGCTCCTTCCAGAATTTAGCACTCTAATGGAGGAGATTGCTAAATCTCTAGCGGCGATCGCCCATTGCAATCCTTCTCTGGCCAGACGGTAACCAATAACCAGCTTTGCTATGCTAGATAGCTTGCCGTTTGCATTCATGCATCTTCGGATTGATCGGGAGGAGATTGCCTGTGAACCGTCGCGCCATCCGCCCTACCGCCCTCACCCCCAGACTGCTGACCCTAGTGCTAGTGGCGCTGATGCTGGGGCTTCTCTTCCGCGTCGTCAACATTGACAAAAAGGTGTATTGGCACGACGAAGTGTATACCTCAATGGAAATGACCGCCCAGCGGCGCTCGGAGGTCGTCGAGCAGCTCTTCACCGGGCGCATCGTCAGCCGCGATGAGCTGCAAGCCTTTCAGCGGTTTCGCCCAGAGCGCGGCTTGGGGCAACTGTTAACTTCCTTGGGACAGGAAGACCCCCAGCATCCGCCCCTGTACTACATTCTTGGGCGATTTTGGGTGCAGCTATTTGGCGATTCGGTGCTGGCGCTGCGGAGTCTGGCGGTTGTCTTTGGATTACTGATGCTGGTCTGCGCCTACTGGCTCTGCATGGAGCTATTTCAGGCTCCGGCGATCGCCCTGATGACGGTCGGCCTGCTGGCCATCTCGCCCTACCATGTCCTCTATGCCCAAGAATCGCGAGAATACAGCCTGTGGGCGGCGCTAATCCTGACCTCCAGTGCGCTGCTGCTGCGGGCGCTGCGGCTGGGCACCTGGCCCCACTGGGCGCTCTATGCGCTGAGCCTCACAGCAGGACTCTACACGTTTTTGTTCACGGGTTTGGTAGGCATTGCCCACGGCGTATACGTGCTGCTGAATGGCGGTATCTCACGCAAGTGGGAAAAATGGCGCATGACTCGTGCTGGCACCGCATACCTGGGATGGTCGTGTGTGGCGATCGCCGCCTTTGCGCCCTGGCTCTATTTCCTAGTGAAATATCGTGACGTTTTAAGCAACACCACGGGATGGGCAAGAGAATCGCTGCCGCTGTGGGTGATGGTGAAAGCATCGGCGCTCAACTTCAGCCGCATCTTCATGGACTTTGACTGGAATCCTGACACCTTTGCGCTCTGGTGGCTCTGTATTCCGCTGCTGATTTTGGAAATATTTGCGCTGCTATTTATCCAGCGAAATGCGCCGCGCCATGTTTGGACCTTTGTGTGGACCCTGGCTCTGATTCCTGTGTTGATTTTGGCGCTGCCGGATCTAATTTTGGGCGGACAGCGATCGATTGTCGGGCGATATCTTGTGCCCAGTTTTCTAGGATTGCACCTAGCAGTGGGCTATCTTCTAACGATGAAAATTGAGGTTTTTGGGGCAAAAAATCGCAAATTCTGGCAGGCGATCGCCCTTTCGCTATTCTTCCTGGGCTTCCTGTCTAATGTCATTAGCTCCCAGGCAGAAACCTGGTGGAATAAGGGGATTAGCTACCACATTCCGGCGATCGCCCAAACGCTGAATGAGGCAAATCAACCCATCGTGATTAGCGATGACTTTGGGATCAATATCGGTAATCTAATCGCCCTCAGCTATCGCACAAACGAGACCGTCCAGTTCTACTTGCTAAACCACGAAGCCGAAGCAAACGTACCACCAGAGCAGTTTCCTGATGGCTCCGATGTCTTCGTGTTCCACATGCCAGAAGCCGAGCGAAATCAGATCCAACAATCTCTCGGAAAGCCTTTAAGTGAAGTGGGTTGGTATCTTTGGAAAGTCGAGCAGTGAAAGTTTTTATCAAGTTTTTACCCAAAAAATCAAAGATTAGAATCCTGAACTCTAGTCCGAAGGATTGATAGATTCGCTATCAGCAAAGAAACCGATTTTTGAAATTTATTTTTGCTGTCAAACCCGTTTTAGGTCTTCGGTTGGTGTTTTTGGATTTGGGTAAATCCGATCAACCAAGCGGGGCGATCGCATGTTTAGAAAACTAGAAAATGCGGCTTTGGACGTTAAGGGTGATTACGTCCGGCTTAAACCTGACTCGATTCGTGATCAAAAAAACCTGCGGGGTTTGCAATGTATTTGCAATTTATAAGTTTTTCCTATTGGATGCATCAGCAAATTGTTTTACATTTATTTGCAAAACAGTGAGTAAATACTTTTTTTGATGCTATCGCTCGTAAATAAATATCTCAGCTTGTTTATCAATTTGTATCACTTGCAGCGTGAAGCCTCCATTTGACAAGCGTTTTCTGGTAAAACGACAGATGTAACACTTTTTAAGCGGTCACGGTTTAGCGCTCTCCTGGCCCACTGCGGCAGCCTAATACTGCTGTCTGCTGTTCTATGTTGTCCAGAGTTTCGGAGCCTACCCTGTTCCGCCCATAGCCAAAGCTGATTGCAAAACCTGTTTGAGAGGAGCCGACCTGCATGTTCACTCACGTCAAGCCCACGGTCAGACACATTGTTCCCGACAATCTCAACGGGCGTGCGCTGATCAAGGTGGTCTATGTCGTGCTAGAGCCGCAATATCAAAGCGCCCTGTCTGCGGCGGTGCGTTCGATTAATGAGAGCAATCCCGACGTGGCAATCGAGATTAGCGGCTACTTGCTAGAAGAGTTACGTAGCACTGAGAACTACGAAGCCCTGCAAAAAGACGTTTCAGAAGCGAATATCTTTATCGGCTCGCTGATTTTCATTGAGGAGCTAGCAGAAAAGGTGGTGGCTGCGGTACAGCCCGTGCGCGATCGCCTCGATGCCGCCATCGTCTTCCCCTCCATGCCCCAAGTAATGCGGCTAAACAAGCTGGGCAGCTTCTCCATGTCGCAACTGGGGCAGTCCAAAAGCGTCATCGGCGAATTTATGAAGAAGCGCCGCCAGAAGCAGGGCGCAGGCTTTGAAGACGCGATGCTGAAGCTGCTAAACACCCTGCCCAAGGTGCTGAAGTATCTGCCGATGGACAAGGCGCAGGATGCCCGGAACTTTATGCTCAGCTTTCAATACTGGCTGGGCGGCTCGTCCGAAAATCTGGAAAACTTCCTGCTGATGCTAATCGACCGCTATTGCGACGTGCAGGCGCTGAAATCTGCGACGCTGCAATATCGCGATCCGGTCACCTATCCCGACATGGGCATTTGGCACCCGCTCGCACCTCAGATGTTTGAGGACCTCAAAGAATACCTCAACTGGCATGGCTCTCGGCGAGACATTGGCGCAGATATGAAAGATCCCCTCGCGCCGACAGTGGGGCTGGTGCTGCAACGGACGCACCTGGTGACGGGCGACGACGCGCACTATGTGGCCATGGTGCAGGAACTCGAAAGCATGGGCGCACGGGTAATTTCTGTGTTTGCGGGCGGGTTGGACTTCTCAAAACCTGTGGACAGCTACTTCTATGACCCGCTGACGAAGCAGCCCATTGTGGACGTGGTGGTATCGCTGACAGGCTTTGCGCTGGTGGGCGGCCCGGCGCGGCAGGATCACCCCAAAGCAATTGACTCGCTGAAGCGGCTGAATCGTCCCTACATGGTGGCGCTGCCGCTGGTGTTCCAGACGACGGAAGAATGGCAAGACAGCGACCTGGGGCTGCATCCCATCCAGGTAGCGCTGCAAATTGCAATTCCTGAACTGGACGGCGCAATCGAGCCGATTATTGTATCGGGTCGCGATGGCGCAACGGGTAAGGCGATCGCCCTGCAAGACCGGATCGAGGCGATCGCCCAGCGAGCCATGAAGTGGGCAAACCTGCGCCGCAAGCCCCGTCTGCAAAAGCGGGTCGCCATCACTGTGTTTAGCTTCCCGCCGGACAAGGGCAACGTTGGCACGGCAGCTTATCTGGACGTATTCGGCTCTATCTATGAAGTGATGAAGGCGCTGAAGACCAACGGCTATGACGTTGAGGAACTGCCGGAGTCTGCCGAAGCGCTGATGCAGGCGGTGATTCACGATGCCCAGGCACAATACGCCAGTCCCGAACTCAACATTGCCTACCGCATGTCGGTTCAGGAATACGAGCAGCTCACGCCCTATTCCACTCGTCTGGAAGCAAGCTGGGGGCCGCCGCCTGGCCACCTGAACACCGACGGTCAAAACCTGCTGGTGTTTGGCAAGTCCTTTGGCAATGTGTTTATCGGCGTGCAGCCCACCTTCGGCTATGAGGGCGACCCCATGCGGCTGCTGTTCTCCCGTTCTGCCAGCCCGCACCACGGCTTCGCTGCCTACTACACCTACCTGGAGAAAATCTGGAAAGCCGACGCGGTGCTGCACTTTGGCACCCACGGGTCGCTGGAATTCATGCCCGGTAAGCAAATGGGCATGTCCAACGAGTGCTATCCCGACAGCCTGATTGGCACGATTCCCAACCTCTATTACTACGCGGCGAATAATCCGTCGGAGGCGACGATTGCCAAGCGTCGCGGCTATGCCGAAACCATCAGCTACCTGACTCCGCCAGCGGAGAATGCGGGGCTATATAAAGGACTGAAGGAACTCAGCGAACTGATCGCGTCTTACCAAACCCTGAAGGATTCGGGACGCGGCGCATCCATCGTCAACGCAGTGGTGGAGAAGTGTCGCCAGGTCAATCTAGATAAGGACATCGTGTTGCCGGATGGCGACGCTGGCGACCTGTCGGCAGAAGACCGCGACACGCTGATCGGCAAGGTCTACATCAAGCTCATGGAGATTGAGTCGCGCCTGTTGCCCTGCGGTCTGCACGTCATCGGCAAGCCCCCGACCGCAGAAGAGGCGATCGCCACGCTGGTCAACATCGCAGGACTCGATCGCCCCGAAGACGGTATTAAGAGTCTCCAGCGGATTATCGCCGAGAGCTTGGGGCGCGATATCGACGAGGTGTACAAAGGGAGCGATCGCGGCGTTTTGACCGACGTGCAGTTGCTCTACGACATCACCCAGGCGGTTCGCAAAGCCGTCGCTGCAATGGTGCAGGAGCAAATCGACGCGGATGGGCGCGTGTCTCTCGTCACCAAGCTCAACTTCTTTAACTTGGGTAAGAAAGAACCCTGGATCGAAGCGCTGGCAGAGGCGGGCTATCCCAAGGTCAACGCCGACGATATCAAGCCGCTGTTTGAATATCTGGAATTCTGCCTGAAGCAGGTCGTGGCGGACAACGAACTGGGCGCACTGCTGCAAGCGCTGGAGGGCGAGTACGTCCTGCCTGGCCCCGGCGGCGACCCGATTCGCAACCCCGATGTGCTGCCTACCGGTAAAAACATCCACGCCCTCGATCCGCAGTCGATTCCCACCCTGGCGGCGGTGCAGTCGGCCCAGATTGTGGTCGATCGCCTTTTGGCCCGGCAAAAAGCGGAGACAGGCACTTATCCTGAAACCATCGCCTTTGTTCTCTGGGGCACAGACAACATCAAGACCTATGGCGAATCGCTGGCCCAGGTGATGCTGCTGGTGGGCGTGCGTCCGGTTCCCGATGCGCTGGGCCGGGTGAACAAGCTGGAACTGATTCCGCTGGAGGAACTGGGCCGCCCCCGTGTAGACGTGGTGGTGAACTGCTCTGGCGTGTTCCGTGACCTGTTCATCAACCAGATGAATCTGCTGGATCGCGCGATTAAAATGGCGGCCGAAGCGGATGAACCAGTCGAGATGAACTACGTGCGTAAGCACGCCATCGAGCAGGCCAAAGAGTTGGGCGTAGACGTGCGTCAGGCTGCAACTCGCGTGTTCTCCAACGCATCCGGTTCCTATTCCTCCAACGTGAATCTGGCGGTGGAAAATAGCACCTGGGAAAGCGAGGCCGAGCTTCAGGATATGTACCTGTCGCGCAAGGGCTTCTCGTTCAATTCCGACAATCCGGGCGTGATGGACGATTCGCGCCAGATTTTTGAAACCGCGCTGAAGACGGTAGATGTGACGTTCCAAAATCTGGATTCTTCGGAAATCTCGCTGACGGACGTGTCCCACTACTTCGACTCGGACCCGACAAAGGTCGTGTCTCGTCTGCGGAAAGACGGTAAGCAGCCCGCCGCCTACATTGCCGACACCACCACGGCCAACGCTCAGGTGCGAACCCTGTCGGAAACCGTCCGGCTGGATGCCCGCACCAAGCTGCTGAATCCCAAGTGGTACGAGGGAATGCTGTCCCACGGCTATGAGGGCGTGCGGGAACTGTCGAAGCGACTCGTGAACACGATGGGATGGTCGGCAACGGCGGGCGCAGTGGATAACTGGGTCTACGAAGACGTGAACACCACGTTTATCCAAGACGAGGAAATGCAGAAGCGCCTGCTAAACCTGAACCCCAACTCCTTCCGCAAGATCGTCGGCACGCTGCTGGAGGTCAACGGTCGCGGCTATTGGGAAACCAGCGAAGAAAACCTAGAGCGCCTGCGCCAGCTTTATCAGGAAGTAGAAGACCGGATTGAAGGGATTGAGTAGTCCGTTCTCCGGCGCTTCGCTTGCGGCGTTATGTAGGCGTTATATAAATGCCGCACATAAATGCGGCGTAACCTAGATACGACGTAACCTAGAAATCCCCTGCCTCTTGGAACGATGCCAGAAGCAGGGGATTTTGCTTGAACGGAGCGATCGCCCCGCCTAAACCAGCCAATCTAGACCAGGTAGACCAAGCGCGATCGCCCTTTTTCCTCGGTTAAGGCTACAGCCTAACGACGGCGGCCGGGGCGGCGACCCCCTTCATCATTGCTGCCGCCGCGAGGACGCGAGTTTCCAGGGTCGCAGCCCTCTGGCCCATTGCCAATGCCCTGATTGCAATTGCTGCGGCGACGACCCCGACGATCGTCATCATCGTCGTCGTCATCATCATCGTCGTCCCAGCCATAGCTCCAGTCATCATCATCGTCATCGTCGTCGCAGGCAGCACTACAGTAGCTATAGTTGCCATCGGAGCCAATCAGCACGATGGAACCGCTCGACGTACCGATGCGCTCGTATTCGCGGATCAGTTGGGCCACTTCGTAAACCGTTGTGGTGCTGACATCAACAACCCTAAAGCTGCTGCCTGGAAAAGAGATGAGAGCAGGAGCCAGCGCCGAGCGAAATACGGAAATGGTGCGGCTGACCAAGGAGAAGTTGCCCGTTTGGAACGAGCTAGTGTAGGTGCAGGTCACAGGCGGGTTGGGCAGCCCGCGCACTGCAAACAAGCGCGTGTCGATTCCCTGGGTGCTGGGCAAGAAGGTGACGCGGCTTTCCTCGTAGCGGCTGCTGCTGATGCGCGTAAAGTAGTCATACACCGTTGCGCCCCGGTCGATAGACCCGTTGCGATCGCCATCAATTCCATAGACTGTCCGCACAATCCGCACGTCTGACCGCTGGCTCGGCAGCACCAAGCTGACGGCTGTAAAATCCGACAGCAGTTCAAACTCGCTATAGCCAATGAACTGGTTTTGCGGCGTGTAGAGGCGCACCACGACGCGATCGCCCCGCCGCAGCCCGCGCATAAACTGGGCCCGCTGGTTCATGCGATAGCGGAAATCCCCTAGCAGCCGCTCCTCCCGATAGCCGCGCCGCGTTCTCGACTTCACCGACAGCCGCGCAATCACCTCTGGATACGTGACCTGAGATTGCAAAATCGCCAAACTAAAGTTGCCATGCTCATGACGACGACCATGACCCGGTGTAGGACGGGGGCGCGGACCTCTAGCTTCCCGTGGGTCTGGGCGGCGGCTCGGCGGCGTAGGGCGGGGGCGGCCCGGGCCGCGGTCGTTAACGGTTTCGGTAATCACCGTCTCGCGGACAATCACGACCTGACCGCTTTCCACTTGGGCTACAGTCGTCTGGGGCAGCGAGGCGTAGGTCTGGGTCGATTCCCAGGAAACCTGCTGGTTGCGGCGGCTTTGCACGTCGTAGCTGACTCGCGCAATGGAGCGGAATTCCAGCGTGTTCAGGTTGACCGATCGCCCAAGCTGAGCCTGCAAATCGCTCCAGCGGATGAACTCTGGCGGCAGGGTCAGCCGGCCGCTGGGGCTAGCAATCAGCCGTGCGCCTCGCGTGGTGTAGACCTGCTGCCAGCGGCCGTTGACCCGCGCAAAGATTTGATACACCACGTTGGCGTAGGTGGTCACGGGCTTGTCCAGCACGTCTAGCTGCAAAACAATCCCTGCCAGATCCTGGCGGCTGTCCAACACGCGAGCAACCGTCAGGGCTGCCTCCCATCCCTGCTGGCGCTGGCTCACGCGCACTGGGGCATCGGAACGGGTTTGGGCGTGCAGCAAGGGGGCGTGCCCGCTTACCATCAGCATGGCCGACAGTAGGGCGATCGCCAGCCTGCGGGCAGATCCGCGAGTTAGCGCCAGTGCGGGTAGCGAGAGATGAGGCTTGACTGGTTTCGTCATCGTGAAATTCCTTTGGAATTTAGTAAAGGTGAACGAACGGAATTGGCCCGGCGATCGCCATCTTGCAATCGAGAAACCGACTGGCAGGACAAAGGGCGATCGCGAGCGCTAGGAGATTCCCTGTTGCGCGGGGCTATGCTCGACCAGCCTGTTAGCTCAGAGCTGGGAGGCAGCCAGACGCGCTGCTAAAATCCTCAACGGCTAGAAATAGCGGATGCACCAGCAGGCGGCACCCCAGCACAGCACAGAGTCAGACTTCCCAAAAAATCACTGGAACTGTCTCTGTCTATTGCTTGCACCGGGTGCATACGGCCGTCGCCGCTATTTGTTTGCCATGACCACAAACTTTTTTCAAATGTTCCTGACGGATATATGAAGACTGCGTAAACCTCTAGGGGCAAATCTCAAACTTCGGCCAAGCAGCGCTTCTAGAGCTATGGTTTTTTGAGAGTTTTTTCGGAAATCTGCCCATACTAGGGATGGGGTGTCACTAGGCTCGTCCTCATATAACGCCCTATACAGAATGCTTGAGAGCGAGTGTCGCCGTGTTGCCGCCAGTTATTGATGAAGGAAATTTCTTTCCGTTCAAGTTTTGGTTTAAGGACAGCATTCAAGACGGGATGTACTATCGCAGCGAGTTGTACTACCGCCTGCAAACGGTCGATGCTCAGCAGCGATCGCGGCTTTATCACTTTGCCTGCCGTCTTGCCCAGCGCGAGGCGGTCGTGGTGACGGCAAACCAGCGGTCGTGCAGTTTGTGGATCAACCTCCGCAGCAGCCTGGCCCGCGACGATCGGGCGATCGCTCAACTGCTGGATGAATTAGCGGAAACTCTAGCCCGCCCCAACTATGTACCGCCCTCGTTCAACGGGCGATCGCCCTTCGAGCCGGAGTAGCTGCAATCCTCCAGATTCAACCCAAACCCCGATTCATATCAAAACCCCGATTCATGCCAAAATACAGACAGGTTAAGAACTGTTAAGTCTACTCAGCTTTCTGAACACAGTCTGAATCTGGTTTTTCTAGCACGATCCTATGGCATTTCTGCATGTGCCCCCCACTTGGCGGCTGTCCGAAAACGCAGTGACGGCTGAATCGGTGTTTCTGAACCGACGACGATTTCTGAAAACGATGATCGGCGGCGGCCTTGCAATGGCGACCCTGCCGCTGGCGGGCTGCCAAACGGCCAAGGCTCCTATTGCAGAGGAACTGACGGGTACAAAGCCACTGAGGGCGATCGCCAATCCCGCCTTTCAAGATGCAGGCCGCCCCGTCACAGGCGAAGTGCTGGCCGCCACCTACAACAACTTCTACGAGTTCGGCAGTTCCAAAGCAATCTGGCAAGCCGCTCAGGCCCTGCCCACCGATCCCTGGACGCTAGAAGTCACGGGTCAGGTCAACAATCCCAAAACCTATGACCTAGACGACCTGCTCACCCGCTTTCCCCTGGAAGAACGCATCTACCGATTTCGCTGCGTCGAAGCCTGGGCGATGGTCGTCCCGTGGCTTGGCTTTCCCATGAACGCCCTGCTGCAAGACGTAGACCCCAAATCTTCGGCAAAATTTGTCCGCTTTACGTCCTATTTCGACCCTGCCGTAACCAAAGGCCCCAGCTTTCCGCCCGCCCGCTTTCTGCCCTTTCCCTACACCGAAGGGCTGCGGATCGAGGAAATGGCCAACGACCTCGCCTTCTTTGCTGTCGGCATCTACGGACACACGCTGCCCAAGCAGCACGGCGCACCCATCCGCATGGTCATCCCGTGGAAATATGGCTTCAAGGGTGCAAAATCCCTCGTCAAAATCGAGTTTTTGGACACGCAGCCCGCCACGTACTGGAACACCCTCAGCCCCAACGAATACAAGTTTGAAGCGAACGTGGAGCCAGACGTACCCCATCCCCGCTGGTCGCAGGCCAAAGAGCGGCTAATCGGCCCTGGCAATCAGTATTCCTGGGAAGAAGTGCCGACGCTGCTCTACAACGGCTATGGCGAGTTTGTGGCTGATCTCTACGCCTAGCCCCTAGCGAAAACGCTGGCAAGTTCTAGGAGGATGGCTTCCACTCACTGGATTAGACTGCGCTGGCAGAGCGGAGCGATCGCAGTTCAGACTCCAAGCTCGCAATCCGGGCTTCGAGCTGCTGATTTGTTTCCAGCAGTTTTTGCGACTGGCTGCTGAGGAACGGATCGCTCTCCCACCAGTTGATGCCAATTTCCTTTGCCTTATCCACCGAGGAAATCAGCAGGCGAATGCGAATGCTGAGCAGTTCCGTAGAACCCACGGAAACTGAGATGTCGCCTGCAATCACGATGCCTTTGTCCAGCACGCGCTCTAGCACGTCTGCCAGCGTCGAGCCTTGGGTAACAGTGGGAACGGGGCGGGTTGGTTGAGCAGTTGAGTAGGGCATAGTTGGGGGTTGGAAGGGAAAGGGGCAAGCGTCGGCAAGGGGTCAGGTTTGGATCGACAGTCTCCCGTATTCAGGGAGTGATTCAGGGAGCATTCAGGGAGCATTAAGAGGGTGTTTGAAAAGGTATCGCCTGTAATGTTAAGCACTCAGAGATCCCCCTAGCCCCCCTTAACAAGGGGGGAAACCGCCTTAAGGTCCCCCTTGTTAAGAGAGATTTAGGGGGATCTTGCACGCTTTGCTACAAACAGTAGGACTTTTCAAACATCCTCCAAGGGGGATTGATCCAACGGTGCAATTCCTGACCCAAACTCTGAGCTAAGCACGTTCTCCCTCACAGACGCGATAGGTATTAGCCCGGCCAGCACCGCCTCGATTGGTGACTAGACCCTTGTCGCGCAGGGCGTTGAGGGCGTTGATGGTCTGGAAGCGGGTGATGCCGAGGGCGGTTTCGATTTCCGAGGGGCGCACGTCGGGATGGCGCTGGAGATACTCGAAGATGTCGCGCTCGTAGGGAACCGCAGGAGGCTCAGGCTCTTCTTCGGGTTCGTCTGCCGCAGCGTCAGTGGAGGAGAGGGGCAGGGTGTTGAGCGGCAGCCGGACTTGGGCTTCGGGCTGGGGGGCGATCGCCGCTTGCGGGGCTGGCTGGGGAGTGGGTTGGGAGTCTGGCTCAACCTCAGTGACGCGCAGATCGACAGAGGATCGGGCAGCATCCGTATTCAACCGAATCATTTCGTTGAAAGTATCCCAGAGGATTTGGGTAGCTTCGGAGAGCGATCGCCCCGCGCGAGACAGCAGCACGTCCTGACAAATGTCGCGAAACTCCGCGTTTTCTGGCGTGGCAATAATTTCATGCTCTTGGCAAATCTTCGCCAAAATCAGGCAAGACCGCAGCCCCGACGAGGTTTCTGCGCCCGTCTTGGTACGAAACATCCGCACCAGTTGCACGATGATGCTGGCGCTTTCGCGATCGATGCCCGTTTTCTGCACCGCGATTTCCTGCTGCGTCAATTCATCCGGCTCTGGCATGTTGATCGTCACTAGGCGATCCAGCAGCGCATCCTGCGTCGCGTGAACGCCGCAATACTCCTCTGGGTTTGAGGTAAAAATGGCGCGAAACTGGGGATGCACACGGATGTATTCCGTGCGGTTGTGGCTAGGCGGCAGCACCAGCAGCTTTTCCTCCAGCGCCGACAGCAGCACGTTGTTGACCTCTGGGCGCGATCGGTTGAACTCGTCATAGACCAGCGTAAATCCTTCCCGGCAGGCCAGCGTCAGGCGGGCATCCACCCAGTTCTGCCGCAGTTCGTCTTCTACCTTCACCACGCTGTGGATGAAGTTGTCCACGACTTTTTTGCGGGTATAGCCAGACTGGTTGCCAATCAGGTCAGAGGTTTTGAACTCATCGTCGCCAAACAGCAGCATGATCGGTCGCGCAATCATGTCTGCCAAGTGCAGCGCCAGGGTCGTCTTGCCCGTGCCCGCCGGGCCGCGCAGATGAACAGAAAAGCCCGACTGCAAATAGCGCAGGGCGCGAGTGGCGACCCGTTCGACTGCGGGCGTACTGACAAATCGGCGGGGGCTGGCACGAAGAACGGTAGTCACGGCTGGTTTTCCTCTGATATGAAAATATGAAAAGGGCTATGAAACGGGCTTGCTGAACGGGCTTGCTGAGGGGTTGGGAGTCAGGCTTGCTCTTGCGCCAGGTAGAGGCGATCGCGCTGCACGATCAGCCCTTGCTTGATCAGCGATCGCAGCGTATCGACAGCCTGGAATCGGTTCATGCCGAGGGCAGATTCAATGTCCGTCAGCTTGGCCCCGTTGGACGACTTCACATAGTCATAGGTGGCCTGTTCCAGAGAAACTGCATCCTTAGCGGCGGGCTGGCTCCCGTTGCGGGTAGGCGCAGCGGGCGTAACCGTCACCGCTGGCACGGGCGCTGGCATGGGCGCTGGCACGGGCGCTGGCACGGCAGGCTGACTGTCAAGCGCGACGGAGGCGACGGGTTCGGCCACGGGGACTGCCGAGGGCTTGAAACCACGGGCGGGCGGTCTACTCGCAGGTGGTTTAGCTGACTTGGCAGGCGACGATTTGAGGCGAGCCACCGTGCGCGGGCGGGCGGCAGATGCTTTCGCGGTCGGGGCGGGCGCAGGCGTTGCCGCAGCAGGCGTTACCGGGGGAATCGCTTTGGCAGCGGGCTTTGCAGAGGCGGCCGATGCGGCTGGGGCTGCGGAAGTTGCGGCGGCGGATTTGCCCCAAACTTGCTGGTGCAACTGGGCCCGAAACTGGCGCAGCTCAGCCCGAAATATGCCCAACCGCTGCATCAGGTCTGCGGATTCGGATCGACGCTTGGCGCGGCTTTCGTTCAGCAAGGCTTGCACGTCCTGGGCCCGCTCCTGACGCTCCTGCGACAGATCACCCAAATATTGCTGCACATCCGCTTGCAAGGTTTCGACAAATTCGGTCAATGTTGCTACCCGCTCAGCGTGCATTGACTGCAAGTCTGCCCGCGCTTCGGCTCGCAGCATGGCCACATCTGTCGCCAGTGCGCCCAAGTCTTGCTGATAGCTGGCCCGCAGCGCAGCAACCGATTCGCGGAGTTCGTGATGAAACTGGTCTAGCTCTTGGAAAATCTGTTGCGACAAGAGCGATCGCTCTGCGGCGGTAATGTCGAGAAATTGAGCGGTTTGCGTCTGCAACTGCTGTCGAAACGCAGCCAACTGTGCCATTTGCTCCGCAGCCTGAAGCTGGCGCTGCTGAGCGAGGTCGGCAAGCTGGGCCTGAGTCACCTGCTGAAGCTGTTGGTGAAACTCAGCGCGATCGCGACGAAGTTGGGCAGAAACGGTCTGACGCAGGTGGCGAAAGGTGTCCAGCAGATGCTCAACCGCTTGTTGGCGCTGCTGCCTCTCGGCCTCCCATTGGTCTTTCAGAGCAACCACAAGATAACCTCCAAGTGATGCGGAAAGAGAAGCGGGGAGCCACAAGACTCCCCAAACATCTCCTGCTGGGTGGGAGCGCAAGCCTTAGCGAACTTGCCTGCCACAGGAGTTGGAATAGACACACCCAGCAGGGACGCAGATCAGCCTCTAGGCAGCGGGGACGGCGGCTTGGGTGGTCAGACCCACGGCTTCGGCGTACTTCAGGTAGGTTTCGACGGAGGCGATCACCACGCGGGCTTCGACGGCCAGCAGTTCGATACCCACCAAAGACACGCGAACCCAAGCATCAACCACGATCCCTTTGTCCAGGATGCGATCGACCACTTCTGCCAAGCTAGAGGAAGAATTCACTTTTTCAACTGCCATGATTAGTCACCTACAGATACTTGAGTGGATGAGAATTGAATCTGCCTGTTTTCCCCAAAAGCGGGACGGAGGCATCGGTTTCTTCGTACAGCATAGAGAGTGAAAATTGAAACGCTCCCAGCAAAATTGCGGAAAGTGTTTGGATTTTCAGTCCGCGTTTTTGATGCGGCAAAGTCCTGCTCCAGCCCAATCGAAGTGACTCCGGAAGACCCTTCATCAGACAGAATTTCTAACCCAGCGCAGGAGCTGAATAGCTTGCAGCCTTGCACTAGGTCGAGATGGTTCTATCGTTCCCAGCCAATGTTCATGACTAACAAGCGATCGCAAAATATCAGGAAAGGGCGATCGCCAAAGTGGCTCAATGTCCTTCAACGGTTCGATTCCAGCATTTCTGCGGGCTGCCCATTAAATATGAAGCTTTGTTTTAAAGGTTCCTCTCTGGACTGAAACATCGATTCTTTTCAATGGTTGGCTCGGTCAGAATTAATGTCCTAAATGCAGCGTTGGGATAGGAATAAAAAAGAGCTTGAATAAGCAAAAATACAATCGCTTTTCATTAAGAAATACGATATTCAGACATTTTTTCGTTCGGCTATTTCTGTCTGAAAGACTCTGAAATGGCTCCGTATGATTACGGAATCAAGGATTTATAAAACGTCATTTTCGCCGGACGTAATTACAAAATGAAAAAAGCTGCGATCGCAAGTCGAGTCGCTACACTCCACCGAACATTGCCGGACTGAGTGTGCCCTTATCCTCCAGCCTCTTCGGGTGTATACCAGTTCTGCAAGTTTGCCCTCATCCCCCAGCCCCTTCTCCTAAAACGGGAGAAAGGGAGCCGGATTGGAAGTCCCTCTCCCGCTGTGGGGCCCTCTCTCGCTGTGGGAGCGGGAGTTTAGGGTGAGGGTTACAGAAGCAGGATGCACCCTTTCAGACCAAGTTTGCCGATTTGCTGACAAAAGGTGCCATTCCTGATGCAATCCCTTTGGGGGCAAGCATCTGTGGGTATCGCCCACCTGCAATCTGCAAGGGGATCGGTTAGGCTGAAAAAGGGGCATCTCATGCGTTTACCGTTTATTTGATCCATATCTGACCAGTCCTAAGGGAGACCCTGAGCCACGTTGCCCAGGGTGGCTTTCCCAGACGGCTTTTATAACGGCTTTTACAAATGCGTTGCCCCTAAGCATTGAAGTCTATGGCGGATTTCTCCTCATCTGTCTCCCCTTCTGATAGTCTGCTGGCCCGCCTTATTCAACCTGACCTGACGCGCCACGTCGAATCTCTGTCGGACGACCAGTTTACCCAACTGCTCCAGCAGCTCACGCAAGAGTTTCAGTACTATCTGCGGGCGATCGCCCTGATTAACAACGATGCCCTCGAAACGCTGCTGGAACAAGTCCTAGAAGCGATCACCTTGAAGGTGGGGCAGGTGTTGCAGGCGGAGCGCACCACGATTTTTCTGGTGGACGTAGAGAAGGCGCAACTCTGGTCGAAGGTGGCTCAGGGCGACTGTTTCCAGGGGAACTCAGAGGGCGATCGCACGATCGAAATCCGCCTGCCGCTGAACGAGGGCATCGCAGGCTATGTTGCCACCACGGGCAAGAGTCTGAATATTTCCGATGCTTACCAGCATCCGCTGTTCAACCCCAGCATCGATCGGCAGACGGGCTATCGCACGCGCAATATTCTGTGTATGCCGATTTTCGACACGCAGGATCAGGTAGTGGCGATCGCCCAACTGCTGAATAAGCGAGGCACTCAGCCCTTCGACCCGCAGGACGAAGCCCACTTTCGCAACTTTGCTTACTCAATAGGGGTAATTCTGGAAAGCTGCAACTCGTTCTACATGGCGGCCCGCAACCAGCGCGGCGCAACGGCCCTGCTGAACGCCACCACGCTGCTGGCCCAAAGCCTGGATCTGGAAAAAACCCTCCAGGCAGTGATGGACGAAGCCCGTAAGCTCATGCGGGCCGACCGCAGCACGCTGTTTCTGCTCGATCGCGATCGCCACGAGCTATGGTCCAAAGTGCCCACTGCCGACCGCAAGCAACTGCTCGAAATTCGCATTCCCATGAACCGGGGCATCGTCGGCTTTGTTGCCAGCACCGGGCAGGTCGTCAATGTTGAGAATGCCTACGAAGACCCGCGCTTTGACCCCACCACCGATCGCCAGACCGGGTACAAGACCCGCACCATCCTCTCGATGCCTGTGTTCAACTCCGCAGGAAAGCTGATCGGCGTAACGCAGCTTATCAACAAATACCAGGGCAGTTTTACCCGCTCCGATGAAGAATTCATGCAGGCCTTCAACACCCAGGCCGGCATCGCGCTAGAAAATGCCCAACTGTTTGAGCGGGTGCTGCTGGAAAAGCAATATCAGAAAGACATCCTGCAAAGCCTGTCCGACGCGGTAATTTCCACGGACTTGCAGGGCAATGTTGTGACCATTAACGACGCGGCGCTGGCGCTATTGGGATGCTCGACAGGCGATGCCAGTGGTCAGGCTGACCTGTGGCGCGAGCAGTTGCTACATCGGCCGGTGTGGGAGGTGATTCCCATCGACAATCTGCAATTGCGCCTAAAAGACAGCTTGCAGTGCGGCGCTCGCCACTATGTCCCCGAACAAAGCCTGGAAGTGGGGCTATTGGAACTCCCTGAGGATTCGCCGCTTGACCCGACGGTTTCTCCCGCACTTTCGCTGCCACCGGGTCTCACCCATGCCCTAGTGGTGGGCGATCGCCAAACCCCAGACCAGTACCTACTGTGGAACGATCCCGCCACTCCGCTCACACCCGCGGCCGCAGGACTCGGCGTGGTGCCCTCGATCCGCCCCATCGAACACAGCGTCAACCTGACGGTGAACCCACTCACCAATCCCGATGGCAAGGTGCTGGGGGGACTGGTGGTGTTAGAAGACATTAGCCAGGAAAAGCGGATGAAGGCCACCATGTATCGCTACATGACACCGGGCGTGGCGGAACGAGTCATGGCGCTGGGCGACGATGCGCTGATGGTGGGCGAACGCAAGGACGTGACGATTCTGTTTTCCGACATTCGCGGCTACACCTCGCTCACCGAAAAGATGGAAGCGGCGGACGTGGTGACGCTGCTCAACGACTATTTTGAGACGATGGTGGAGGCGGTGTTTACCTACGAGGGAACACTGGACAAGTTCATTGGCGACGCGCTGATGGCCGTGTTTGGTGCGCCCCTGCCGCTGCCTAATCACCCCTGGATGGCAGTGCAATCGGCGCTGGACATGCGGCGACGGCTGAAGGAGTTTAACGAACACCGCCGTCTGGCAAACCAGCCCATCATCCGCATTGGCATCGGCATTAGCTCTGGCGAAGTGGTTTCCGGCAATATCGGCTCCCAAAAGCGGATGGACTATACCGTGATTGGCGATGGCGTAGACATTAGCGCCCGCCTCGAAGGCGTGACCAAAGAATACGGCTGCGACATTATCCTCAGCGAGTATACCTACAAGCTCTGCCGCGATCAGGTGTGGGTGCGGGAACTCGACCGTATTCGCGTCAAGGGCAAGACGATCCCAATCAATATCTACGAGCTAATTGGCGATCGCACGCACCCCCTTCCCCCAGAAACCGCTGCCTTTTTGAACCACTACGCCGCCGGACGCACCGCTTACAACCATCTGCGGTTTTATGAAGCGTTGCAGCACTTTGAACGGGCACAGGACATTAAGCCGGGCGATCGCGCTGTTCAGGTTCATCTAGAGCGGGCCCGCGAGTTTCTGCTCACCCCACCTGCCGACAACTGGGACGGCGTTCACACCATGACCACAAAGTGAAAGTGAGGGATGAAGTCTCCAAAGGGCAAAAAATCTGAAGGGCAGAAAAAATAGAAGCGCTGCATAACCCCGATGGTTACGCAGCGCTTTATTGAATCTAGGACTTACGCAGTTGGATAATTTCTCGCGGGCTGCGTCCGCGAGAAATTATCCACAACCCAGAGAGCTTATCGCAAGTGTGTAAGTCTTGGACTCATTGGCTCAAAACATCAAGAGCAACCAAAATGCAGCCAACCCAAACCACAAGCTGCTTCTGACCACGGCTCCTGCTGTCTAAAGCCCCACGATCTAAAGCTCCATACTAGCAATCGTAGTAGAGCGAGAACTCGTAGGGGTGCGGACGCAGACGCATCGGGTTCACCTCGTTGTCCAGCTTGTACTGAATCCAGGTGTTGATCAGGTCTTCGGTGAAGACACCACCCACCGTCAGGAACTCGTGGTCTTTCTCTAAGCACTCCAGCGCATCTTCCAGCGAGCCAGGGGTCGAAGGAATCTTCGCCAGTTCTTCCGGGCTGAGGTCGTAGATGTCCACATCCAGCGGTTCACCCGGATCGATCTGGTTCTTGATGCCGTCGATGCCCGCGCAGAGCATGGCTGCAAAGGCAAGGTAGGGGTTAGAGGTCGCGTCGGGGCAGCGGAACTCCAGACGCTTCGCCTTCGGATTGGAACCCGACAGCGGAATCCGCACCGACGCGGAACGGTTGCCCTGGGAGTAGGCCAGGTTCACCGGAGCCTCGAAACCGGGCACCAGACGCTTGTAGGAGTTTGTCGTCGGGTTGGTGAAGGCTAGCAGCGCTGGAGCGTGCTTCAGAATACCGCCGATGTACCACAGTGCCATCTGGCTCAGCCCCGCATAGCCGTCGCCCGCAAACAAGGGTTGCCCGTCCTTCCAGATGGACTGGTGGGTGTGCATCCCAGAGCCGTTGTCGTTAAACACGGGCTTGGGCATGAAGGTGACGGTCTTGCCATACTTCCGAGCGACGTTCTTGATGACGTACTTGTAAATCATCAGGTTGTCGGCCGACTGAACCAAGGTGTCAAAGCGAATGCCCAGTTCGCACTGTCCGCCTGTCGCCACTTCGTGGTGATGTTTTTCGATGGGCACGCCGCACTTGGCCATGGTCAGCAGCATTTCGCTCCGCATGTCCTGCGAGGTGTCGGTGGGCGCAACGGGGAAGTAGCCTTCCTTGTAGCGGGGCTTGTAGCCCAGGTTGCCGCCCTCCTCCTTGCGGCCGGAGTTCCAGCGGCCTTCGATCGAGTCTACGTAGTAGTAGCCTTCGTGCTGGTTCTGGTCGAAGCGCACATCATCGAAAATAAAGAACTCTGCCTCTGGGCCAAAGAAGGCAGTGTCGCCAATGCCCGTGGAAGCCAGATAGTCAATCGCTTTTTGAGCAATCACGCGGGGGCAACGAGAATAGGGTTCGCCTGTGCGAGGCTCCTTGATGCTGCAAATGACGCTCAGCGTTGGCTCTGCCATGAAGGGGTCGATCCATGCGGTGTTGGGATCGAGCACCATGCTCATGTCCGACTCGTTGATCGCCTTCCAACCCCGGATGCTGGAACCGTCGAAGGCGACCCCATCGGTAAAGCTGCTTTCGTCGATCTGGTTCTCGTATACGGTCAAGTGCTGCCAAATGCCAGGCAGGTCGATAAACTTGAGGTCAATCAGCTTAATGCCCTGGTCTTTGATTAGGCTTAAGACTTCTTGCGGGGTCGTCATGAACTACTCCTTCAGTGATTTGAGCCATCTTGACTCGGATGTTGTTTAGCAGTGAGACTGGTGTGCGATCGCCAAGCGCCTGACACCTGCTTGCCTGGGCATAAGGGAGAAGAATCCCTCAGCGGCCTATATCCTCTAGCCAGTTCTAGCTAGAAGTGCCGCCTAGACTACACTCAACACTCAGAGCAGCGTCATACAAAATGCAGTCTTCAATAAATGGAGTTGTACATCTCTAATGCTGATCAACAGCAGGAGTTTATCAGCAGTCAGAGGTGTTAGAGTCCAGGCCTTGATTACACCTGAATCATCCTAAGGAGAGGCGTAGGCGGTTTTTGTATAATAGGCAACAAAAGCGGGGCTTAACCCTGGAAATCAGCTTTGTACGATTTGGAACAGATTGGAACGGATTGGAACAGATTGCCCCTGCGATAAAGTCCTGAATTGGAGTCTTCTTAGACCCGAAGCTTGAGACAGCGGATGATCCGAAGGGTGATACAAAATAGCGATACAAAACTTAATTGCAAACCCAGACTATCCAGAGCAGTAGGGCGAAATAGGGCCCAATCTTGCGTGATAGACTTTACCATAAGCAATTTAATAAGCACGTTTTGAAACGCCATAGCCAAAGCGCGTTTCAGCCTGAGCAGGGGCATCTTGAGTGCTGTTTTAGCGCTTGTTTCAGGCTCCTGAATCATGGCTGTGCTACAGCTTTGGTCTGTTTCAAAGCGTTGCATTCTGTGTTGGCAAAAACCTGGATTTTGGTCGTGTTGGGAGATTTTGTTTCATGCGGGACGCTGTCACAAGCCTGATTGAAAACTACGATCTGAAAGGCCGCTACCTCGATCGCGATGCGCTAGACACGCTGAAGTCCTACTTCAGCACCGGGGTTTCCCGAGTGCAAGCGGCGGCTGTGATTAATTCAAATGCTGCGGGTATCGTCAGGCAGGCTGGGTCGCGCTTGTTTGAAGAGGTGCCTGAACTGATTCGCCCCGGCGGCAACGCCTACACAACGCGCCGCTATGCGGCTTGCCTGCGCGACATGGACTACTATCTTCGCTATGCCAGCTATGCGCTGGTGGCCGGCGATACAAACCTGCTGGATGAGCGGGTGCTGGAGGGACTGAGGGAAACCTATAACTCCCTGGGTGTGCCGATTGGGCCGACGGTGCGCGGGATTCAGCTTCTCAAAGAAACGGTGGCAGCGCAGGTTGCTGAGGCCGGCATTACCGACACAGGTTTCCTAGATCAGCCCTTTGATTACATGATCCGCGAACTGAGCGAAACCAGCCTCTAAGGGTTTTGTTTTTTGGGGCTTTATCTACTTTTGAGCTTTATCCACAGGTTTTTGGGTTCTGTCGATAGAGCATGTGGATAGAATGATTGAGCGGAGTGGTTGATCGCGGAGTGGTTGATCAAAGCTATCGACTAAAAGTTATTGACTATTGAGCGGGGTGAGGCGTTGCTTCATTCCGCTTTTTGCTGCTGTTTTGCTGTTTGTTTGAGGGAGGGCAATTTGTTTGAGAGAGGGCGATCGCCCCCACTGTTCACCAAAACGCCCTGTTCACAAAAAGCCCACAAACAACACCTGCAAAAACAAGGGTTCTCAGAACTGGCAATGAGTTCGTAGAGTTTAATCCATGCGGGCATCGGGTTCCAGCACCCACAGGCTATAGCCCTTGGCGTTTTTGGTAATAATCGTTTCGTTGCCGCGATAGTTGAGCTTTTTCACGATTTGAACCGCCTGCTGCACGTCTTCAAGGGTTTTGAACAGGCTGTAAAACAACCCATCTACACAAATGGCCATCAGCCGCTTGTCCAGATCGGGGACGCGAATGTTGCAGAACTTG
This sequence comes from Thermoleptolyngbya oregonensis NK1-22, assembly GCF_032705245.1. GTDB lineage: Bacteria > Cyanobacteriota > Cyanobacteriia > Elainellales > Elainellaceae > Thermoleptolyngbya > Thermoleptolyngbya sichuanensis. The sequence continues at coordinate 1,313,958 of NZ_CP053540.1, read as the reverse complement.
TATTGATCGGGAGAAACCAAAATTCGGTACGGTGCAACGGGTGCATCTGTTGCAGCCTTTTCTGAAGGAGCGCCAGTTGAGGAATTTAGAGACGAACTGGTGTCAGACAATCTGGCTGAAGTGGTTTGGGTCGCAAGCTGGGCGTTGGGTTCCAGCGTCCACACGACAAATCCTTTGGGGACTCGTGTGATAACGGGTCGGTGTCCTCGCTGCATCAGTTTGGCGCAGATTGACTGGGCGCGGGCTTCGGACTTTTCAACGCGAAAGAAGCTGTAGTATTCTCCAGCGAGGGCGATCGCCGCTGTGCGTTCGTTCGAGTCGGGTAGAACAATGTGGCAAGAACGATAATCAGTCCGAAGTTCCAGGATTTCAACTGTCGGCAACCTGGAGGAGGGCAAATTGGGCAAACCGGATGGGGACGCTGAATTGAGGGATTGCATGGCGGTAAAAGAGGGCAACACCAGTACGTACTACAATTCTTGGTTTATCGCCAGAGTTCTGCCATCCGGCAAAGTACGGGAGTAGGAGGGTTGCGAGGCTTGCCAAAGCAGCTAATTTTTCCTGCACGAGTGTCCAGCCATTAGCCCTTAAAAGTTACTCGAAAAGTTACTCGTTCAAATTACTCGTTCATGTTGCGGTAGGTAGCCACGGCAGAGGGCGAGATACGGTTGAGGTAGCGGAAAATCCAGTATTTGAAAATGGTGTCGAGGATGACAGGAAAAGTCGCGATAAAGAGGAAGATAAAGTCGCGGCTTTCGGGAATGCCAAAATGCCGGGAAACGCCCTCTAGCAAAACCTCCCACCCGTGGGGCGAGTGGAAACCTACAAAGATATCCGTCAGCAAGATAATAATAAACGCTTTGGCGCTGTCGCTCAGCCCGTAGACGATTTCATCCATAAAGGACTTCAGCACCTCAATTTCGCGACGGCTGCTCAGCAAGACTGCACCAAAAACCAGCGCTGAGAAGATATCTGCAAAGACGTTTTTGACGGCGTTGTTGCTTTTGGCCATAGCCTCAAGCTGGAGTTCTCGGGCTTTTTCCTGGAGCCGGGTGTTGATTTCGGGTTCGGCTAGGGGTGGTGTCGCACCAACTAAACTGGAAAACCGCAGCCGTTCTTCAAAGCGCCGCAGTTCGTCAAAGGCTTCGTCTTCAATGTCTACATTGAGAAATGCACCTGTGGTTTCGGGCGTGCGGTAGTGATCCACAATGGGGCTGATCAGGAAATTTTTCGTCACCTGCTGGGTCAGCAGCGGCAGGATAATCAGCAGCAGCACCAGCCGCACCGCGATAAACGTGCGCCGTCTGGAGATGTAGAAATCCTCTATCACTTCCTGTTCGGCGTTGGGGTCTAGCTCGCGCTTGATGCGGTCGGCTGTGCGGAGGATAGAGCGGGGCAGCACGCCTGTTTTGTCGGCAATAGATTCGAGATCGGCTGGGCGCTTGGGCGATCGCCTTGCACCAGAGTCAAAGGGCTGCATTCTGCTGCGCTCCGGATCGACCTCTGAGCGGGCCGCCAAGGAAGATACGGGCACAATGCCATCGGCGTAGCGAGCTATCATGCTGTCTACAAAAGCCAGCTTTTTGGGGATCAGCGAACTGCGGTCTAGAATGTCGATTTCGTATGCGTCTGGCGTTTGCCCGTCGATGCGGACTTCGGTGGGGGGGCGATCGCTCTGCAAAATCGAGCTACTGGTGCGAAACTCGGCCAGCCGCAGCTTGGCAATATTGAGATACTTTCGCAACTCGGTCTGAAAATAGGCGCGGGCGCTGCTGCTGTAGTTGCCCTGCTGAAACGAGATGCGATCGCCCCCAAAGTAGGTATCTTCCAGCGCCTTGATGCGGAGCGCTGCTTCGTAAGCATCATCCAGGGCACGCTCTGGGGTGCCCATCAGCCATCGCCGACTAAAGCGAAGATACGCCTGGACACCAGAAACAATTGGGTTTGTCATTTGGGTTTGTCATTGCCTATGCACACAGATTAATCTTCACAGCGATTAATCTTCACAGCGGGGGTGGAGATGGGCGCTGCGAAGCGGGATAGAATGCGTCGAGTCGTAAGTCTGCGCTATTTCAGCAATCAGCCACAAGCTAGTTCGCAATCAGAGTCATCAGAGCCACAACATTCAAAGCCAGAAGTATAGAGCCAGAAGTATAGTATCGTAGCAAATTCTAATTTTTTCACGAGGAGGGGCGTTCCAATGCAGCCGTCGATCTGGATCACGGGCCCATCTCGCAGCGGCAAAACAGCAAGATTAGTGCAGCATTTTGGCGAATGGGTGAGGTCGCTGGAAAACGCTTCGGCAAATGCCCCGGCGATCGCCTTTGCGGCCATCGGCGACAATCGTCTCGACCTCTCCGATCGGCTGGCGGCGCAGCAGGCGCAGTATCCCGTGGAAACCGCCACGCCGGCCGGATTTTTCCTCAGCGAGGTGGTGCTATTTTATCCGCTGTTGGTAGAACGGGGCGTGGTGGGCACTCAGTTTCCGCTACGGCTGCGCCCCGAAACCGAGCAAGCCCTGGCCACGCGCCTCTGGCAGCCTGGGCTAAACGAAGGCACACTGGCGCTGCCGGGTGTGGCGGATTATTTTTTGGTGCGGCGGATGCTGGATCTGCTGCAACTGGCGGCGCTGGCGGAGGTTCCCCCAGAAGACATTGCGCCACTGCTCCAGCAAGGGCTAGCCCCGCCGGAAACACAGCCCGATTTGTGGCTGCACCTCGGTGGAGCGATCGCCCAGTGGCGTGACTGGTGCCTGGAGCGAGGGCTGCTGACCTACGGCGTTGCAACGGATCTATACAGCCGCTATCTGCTGCCCGATGCCACCTACCAGGCTCGACTGGGCGATCGCTTCAGTGCGCTGCTGGCAGACGACGTGGACGAATATCCGGCGATCGCCCACACGCTGTTTTCCCGTCTGCTGGACATGGGGCTGCCCGGATTTTTCACCTACAACCCCCAGGGAGCCGTGCGCTGGGGATTGGGAGCCGACCCGGCGCGGCTGGCAACCCTGGCAGAACGTTGCACCATAGAACCCCTTGACCCGCCTGCCGGAACCCTGGGCACCGACTGGGCCGATGCGCTGGCGGGCTGGGTGCGGGAGCCTGTGCTGCTGCCAGACCTGCCAGACACGATGCAATCTATCCAAACCATCTCGCGGGCGCAATTGCTGCGAGAAACGGCAGAGCAGGTGGCCCAGGCAATCCACAGCGGGCAGGTGCGTCCCGATGAGGTGGCGATTATCGGGCCGGGGCTGGATGCGATCGCCCGCTACACCCTGCGCGAAATCCTCAACCGCCGGGGCATTGCCGTAGAAGCGCTGAACGACCAGCAGCCCCTCGCCGCCTCGCCCATGATTCGCGCCCTGCTGACCCTGTTGGCGCTGGTCTATCCGGGGCTGGGACGACTGATCAACCGAGAGGCGATCGCCGAACTCCTGATTGTCCTCAGCCAGCCTCCCGTCCAAAATTCCCCCTCCCCCATCCAAAATCTTGCCGTCCCTGAGCCTTCCCCCATCATCGATCCGGTTCGCGCTGGGCTGATTGTCGATCACTGCTTTGTGCCCGACCCCGATCGCCCGCATCTGCTGCCTGCAACGGCTTTCCCTCGGTGGGATCGGCTGGGCTATCGGGCCACCCAGGCCTATGAATCGATTCGCCTGTGGATTGAGACGCAGCAAGCGCAGCAGCAGCAGCGGTTGATTCCCAGCCCTGCCACGCTGCTCGACCGCGCCATTCAGCAGTTTCTCTATGGCGGCAGCACCTTGCCCTACGATCGGCTGGCGGCGCTGCGTGAACTCATGGAAACGGCACAGCACTTTTGGGAGGTGGAGTCTCGCCTGCGGCAAATGGATGCGCTAAGAAACGCCGCACCGCCGTCGGAAAGCGTGCAGGACTTTATCGAGCTATTGCGCGGCGGCACGATTACTGCCGATCCCTATCCCGTGCGTCCGCTGATCACCCGTCCGGCGGTGATGCTGGCCACCATCTTCCAGTACCGGGCCAATCGCTCTGCCCACCGCTGGCAGTTTTGGCTGGATGCGGGTTCTCCGCTCTGGCTGACGGGGGGCGGCGGGCTGTTTGCAGCGCCGCTGTTTCTCAGCGATTGGTCGGGGCAGCGGTGGACGGCGGCCGATGCGCTAACGGCAGACCAGAACCGGCTGGAGCGCCAGATTCGGGATCTGCTCTATCGCGCCGACGAGCGCGTGTTCCTCTGCCACAGCGACCTGTCTACGAGCGGGCAAGAGCAAAGTGGGCCACTGCTGACGCTGGTGAATGCGGCGCGGGCGATCGCCCCTCCAGTTGCGCCCCCAGCTACCCCCCTAGAAGAGGCGATCGCCGCTGAGCTATAATGCAAACCGCTAATCCAAACCGCTAATCCAAACCGCTAATCCAAACCGCCAAGACAAACCGCGCTAGAGGACTGATCCAGCCAACTGAATCTAGATCTACGCCTTCAGCCGCAAAATGCTGGTCGTCATCGCCAGACTTTCTTCATACAGCACGTCGCGTCCCCAGCGCTGAAGCTGCTGGCTCACCAGAAACTCCGCCTTCTGATCGTTGATCGCCGTCACCTGCTCCGTCCGGCAGTTCTGAGCGCTGCCGCCAGCCTCCATCCGCATACAGCCCGTCGTTTCCGAGCAGAGGATCGTGCAGCAGTTGGCGTTGACGTTGCTCGAACTCAGGCGCAGCCCAATCAGGTCGCCGATAATCTCGCCCGCATCGGCAATCGGTACACCCGCCAGCTCGGCATGAATATCCTGCCCATTCGGGCCTTTGAACATCACCGTTGTAATGTCATAGTCGCCAGGTGTTTCTGTAATAGACACTGGCTTCCAGCCTAGACGACTCGCAAACCAGCCCAGATACATATAAGCCTGCGCCGGATTGCCTTTTTCGTAGTCGATGGTGATTTTGTCTACCTCTGCCAAGGCAACGCGCCGCTCTGGGGGGTCAAACGCGGCCGCAGCCAACTCTTGCCACACCGACAGCCGATGCCAGTTGAGGTCAGCAATATACGTATCTGACTCAATCAGTTCCTGCATTTTCAGGAATTCCATGGCCGGGTCGGTGAAATAGGACGAATCGAGAATCAAGCAGTTGCAAGCCGCCGCCAGCTTGCGAAATAGCTCATGTTCTGGGTTTGGCGTTGCCTTCCACCAGACAAACTTTGGCAGGCTAGGAATCATCAGCGTTGCCACCAAGTCACCCACCCGGTTCAGCGCTTCTTTGGTGCCCTTCATCGTGATGTATTCGCCACAAATCGACGCTGCGTTGCCGCCCTTTTGAATCGGGCAATAGGCCGACACCTGCGCCGTCACGCCCGTATCTTCGCCCAGCGTAGGAGCCAAGGTGATCACGCGGCAGGGATTTTGAACGGCGATCGCATCGCTGATTGTCGAACCACGATCGTCTCGATTTTGAAACACGCGCTTTTCCGGCGGCAGCTTAGCCACCTCTTCCCGCAGCCGCGCCAGCGTTTCTGGATCGAAGCGCCCCGTCATCCGCAGCCCCAGCGCTTTTTGGGCTGCCAGCACTGCCTTTTTGGTACTTGGGCCAAAATAGCTGTCAATCTCCTCAGTGTAGAACCCCAGAATCGCCAGCAGTTGTTGAAACTCCTCTGGCGCGTATACCACGATGCTAAAGGTCGCCGCACGAGTCGGTGCAGGCATTCCCTTTGCGCCACTCTGCATCCGCCAAATCTGACTCAACTCCGCCTCAATCTCGCTGAGGGAAATATCCTTCGGTTGCTGTAAGGTAACAAGCGGTGTAGTAGTCATGGGTAATGTCGTGGAGAAATGTTGAGAAAACTAGGATTCAAGTAAGATTCAAGCCAGTTCGAGTCTCAATGCTGTTCTTCGAGCTTGTATTCTTCGAGCTTGTATTCGACCCAAGCCCTTTCTACAGCCTCCGCCAGCGTCGTCCGTCCCGATTGAGCAGCAGTTCTGCCTCGATCGGCCCCCAGGTGCCTGCCTCGTACAGCGGAATCGCATTGGGATCAGCAGGTGCATCCCAGACTCGCAGCAGCGGCGTGAGAATGCGCCAGGAGGCTTCTACCTCGTCACCCCGCGTAAACAGGGTTTGGTCACCCAACATACAGTCAACCAAAAGTCGGCTGTAAGCGTCGGTATTGGCGCTACCAAAGGCCGTGTCGTAACGAAAATCCATGTCTACCGAGCGGGTTCGCAGAGAGGTTCCAGGCGTTTTCACTTCGAATCGGAGTGAAATTCCCTCGTCTGGCTGAATCCGCATTGCCAGCACGTTGGGGTTGGCCTGGCGCGATGCCGACTGGAACATCAGGTATGGCACTTCCTTGAACTGGATGGCGATTTCCGACACCTTTTTGGGCATCCGCTTGCCGGTTCGGAGGAAGAAGGGAACACCCTTCCAGCGCCAGTTATCGATGTTGAGCTTGATAGCGGCGTAGGTCGGGGTTGTTGAAGTCGGGCTGGCCCCTTCTTCTTCACGATAGCCAGGAATTGCCTTTCCGTCTTGCCAGCCCGCGGAGTATTGTCCCCGAATCGCACCTTTGCCGATTTCAACCTCTTCGGCCAGGTGGGTCGCTTGTAGCACTTTTACTTTTTCGTTGCGGATACTGTCAGCATCGAGCGAGTTGGGCGGCTCCATCGCTGTCAGACAAAAGAGCTGCATCAGGTGGTTCTGCACCATATCCCGCAAGGCTCCAGCCGTTTCGTAGTAGCCAGCTCGTCCCTCTAGTCCAACGCGCTCGGCCACCGTGATTTGCACATGGTCTACATATTGACGGTTCCACAGCGGCTCAAAGATGGCATTGGCAAAGCGAAACACCATCAGGTTTTGGACTGTTTCTTTGCCGAGGTAGTGGTCGATGCGGTAGACCTGGTTTTCGTTGCAGACATGCTGCACGACCTGGTTGAGCGCCTGAGCGGAGATCAGGTCTTTGCCAAAGGGTTTTTCAATCACTAGGCGATGCTTTTCGGGATCTTGCAACATTCCGGCTGCGCCCAGTTGCTCGATCGCCCCAGAGAAGAAGCGGGGAGCCACCGCCAGGTAGAATACCCGGTTGCCACGGGTGCCGCGGGTGTCATCCAGGTTTGCCAGGAAGTTCTTCAAGCCCTGATAGCTCACTGGGTCGTCCATGTCGGCGGGAAAATAGTACAGCCCGCGAGCAAAGTCATCCCAGACTTCTTGTTTGCCTAGCCCACCGCCAAACTCTTCGACCCCAATCCGCATCTGCTCTCGGAAATAGTCGTTGCTCCAATCCCGTCGGGCCACGCCGACGATGGTGAGTTCGGGTGGCAGACGACGCTCTAGTTTCATTTGGTAGATCGCGGGGATCAGCTTGCGCTGGGTGAGGTCGCCGCTGGCCCCAAAGATGACCAGGATTTGGGGTTCGGGAATGCGGTCTTGCTGAAGACCAACGCGGAGGGGGTTTTCTAGAAGCGTGACCATAGACAAGGTTAGGGATGCGTAGAGTGTGCGTAGGTCGGGTTGGATGGGAGGTTGAGGACGGGTGGAAGAAGCTTTGAGGGGCGATCGCCCAGATGTTATTTCCAGATATTGCTTCCAGATGCGATTTCCAGATGTTATTTCCAGATGTTGCTTCCAGATGCCAGCCCGCAGGACGCGCTAACCCTTGACCTTCGATCCTGACGGGCGTTTCTGAATCTGCCCTGCGCTCCAGATGAGATTTCATGAGATTTCGCAGATTCCATCAGCAGGCTCTAGACCGCAAACCTCGTGAAACAACGAAAGCCATTCCTTATCACACCACCTTCTTCCAGTTCAACTTGGTTTTCTGTTTGACAACCCAGCAAACCTTAATGCGGGCTTTAGGAATGGCCGATTGCCGCCCCCTAAGACCGCCCGGAGATCACAGGATTTTGCTGTTCACGCTGCCGCTCACGGATGAAGGATTCCACCAGCGCCACGTCCTCGGTGCTGCCGATAATCAGCGGCGTGCGGGCGTGAACCTGATCGGGCACTACGTCCAGAATGTCCTGAGTGCCGTTGCTGGCGCGGCCACCGGCCTGCTCGATGAGGAATGCCAGCGGCGCAGATTCGTAGAGCAATCGCAGCTTGCCTTCGGGCTTTTTCACCGTGCCGGGATAGAGGAACACGCCGCCCTGAAACAGAATGCGGTGAAAGTCGCCCACTAGCGCCCCACCGTAGCGGGCGGTGTAGCCTTCATGCCGATGCACGTAGCGGATGTAGTCCCGAATCGACTCGTCCCACTGCCAGAAGTTGCCCTCGTTGACGCTGTAGATGGGGCCATGCTCCGGCACGCGGATGTTTTCGTTCGACAAGACAAATTCGCCCAGGGTCGGGTCGAGCGTAAAGGCGTGAACCCCTGTGCCAATGGAGTAAATCAGCATGGTGCTGGGGCCATAGAGGACATAGCCCGCAGCAATTTGCCCGCGCCCGCTTTGCAGCAAGTCTTGCCCGGTTTCGTCTATATCTGGATCGCTCTGTCGTCGAATCGCAAAGATTGACCCGACGTTAATATTCACGTCTAGATTCGAGGAGCCGTCGATCGGGTCATAGAGCAGGGTGTAGCGACCGATGGGGCAGTTTTCGGGAATGTGGTAAGGCTTCTCCATTTCTTCGGACGCAAGGCGGCAGACCAGTCCGCTTTGTTCAAATACGGAGATAAACACCTGGTTGGCGTATACATCCATTTTTTTGACGGCTTCGCCCTGAACGTTAGTTTGCCCAGTGAAGCCGAGGGCATCGTCCATCAGGCCAGCCCGAGTGAGGCGACGGGCAATCAGCTTGGCGGCCAGGGCAATGCGGCTCATCAGGGCGCTGAGGTCTTGCGCTTCGGGCGAAAAGTCTTGAAACTGCTTGAGGACGTGCCGCGATAGGGTCATGCAGTCGCGGTCGAGGGCCAGCTTGTGGCTTAAATCCAGCATGGGATCGCCTTCAGACATGAGATTCTCCTGCAAAACGCTCCCGGTAGTGTTGGCGATCGCCCTGCTGCGTTGGCGAGGGAAGCGGGCGATCGCCCCCGGATTTCACCCTCTATCTTAGGGAGGCATTTTCGGAACTGACCCGAACTTTAGACGAACTATAGAAATAGGGCTTACGCACTTGCAATAGGTTTTCTGGGTTTTGGATGATTTCTCGTGGGCTGCGCCCGCAAGAAATCGTCCAACTGCGTAAGTTTCTAAGAAAGCCGCAATAAAAAAGACAGATACACTGTACCTGCCTTTTTTATCAAGCTTTGACAACCTTATGCAGCGCCTACTTGTTGGGCTGGGGGGTCATCCGCAGGTAGGGGCGAATTTCGTTTACGCCTTTGGGGAACTTCTGCTTTGCCTCTTCGGTAGGGATCGAGGGCACGACCACCACGTCATCGCCGTCCTTCCAGTCGGCGGGCGTAGCCACACCATAGTTGTCGGTTAGTTGAAGCGAGTCGATCACGCGCAGAATTTCGTCAAAGTTGCGGCCCGTGCTGGGGGGATAGGTCAAAGACAGCCGCAGTTTCTTGGCGGGGTCGATCACAAACACGGTGCGAACCGTCAGCATGGCGTTAGCGTTGGGGTGGATCATGTCGTACAGGTCAGACACGACGCGATCGGGATCAGCCAGGATGGGATAGTTCAGCTTCGTGTTTTGGGTTTCTTCGATGTCGCCCACCCAGCCTGCATGAGAATCCACATCATCGACGCTGAGGGCGATGACTTTCACGTTGCGCTTGTCAAATTCGGGCTTGAGGTTTGCCACGCGGCCTAGTTCAGTCGTGCAAACGGGGGTAAAGTCCTTGGGGTGGGAAAAGAGAACCACCCAGCTATCGCCAGCCCACTCGTAGAAATTGATATCGCCTTCGGTGGACTTTTGGGTGAAGTTAGGAACGGTATCACCAAGTCGGAGTGCCATAGAAAGAATTCCTGTAGTAAGAGTAACAATTTGAGGGTATCTACATCATCCCACAAAGTACAGTATTCCGAGCGGGATTAGCCACTTTCATCATTTTATCTTGGCAGTTGCGACAGGAATCTTAAGAAGGAATTAGGAATTAAGAGCGGGCTGGAAAGGGCGATCGCCCGATTTGCTAAAAGATTCGTCTGTTGTGTAGATATCGACCCATTTCCCCCTACAGATAAAGCTTTACTTCCTGGGCTACGGCGCTATTATCATCATTCACCATGCCCTCCAATACAGCGCGGGCTTCTGGAGTTTGGAAATGTCCCAATGCCTGCACCACACGATGGCGAATTTGCCAGTCGGGGTGCGTGGCGTAGGCCGTCAGCAGAGGAATAGCGCGGGGGTCGCCCAGTTCGCCAAGGGAGCCGATCGCCGCCGTCCGCACCAGTTCATTGGTGGAGCCGAGGGCCTCTTGCAGCAGGTCAAAGCTCGACGGATCACCCAGTTCGCCCAGTGCTGCGATAATGCTGAACTGCACCAGCCATTCTGTGCTGCGGTGATAGAGCGCCTTCAGGTCTTCGTAGGCCGCCGTCAGCTTCAGCGCCCCAATCGAGTCGGCTGCGGCCGCCTGCACGTCGGGTTCGGAATCCCGCAGGCTGGCTTGCAGCAGATCCAGCGCCATGTCGGGATTCTGACTGCCCAGGCTAGCAAGCTGGCTGACGGCGGCGTAGCGCACCCGAACGCTGGAATCCGTGGCGGCAATTTGGATGAGATCGAAGGCGATCGCCGGATCAAGCTGCCGCATTTGGTTCACCGCACGGAGGCGATCGCCAAAATCCCCAGACTCCAGCAGGGCTTTCACAGATTCAGGAGTAATCGTCATCTTCTTAAACTTGGGATTCCTAAAAGACTGGAATTGATTCAGCCGAACACTATTCCACTGCCAAATGCCGCACGATATCGCCGCGGGTCAAAATGCCAATCACCTTGCCGCTGTCGTCGAGGACGGGCAGGCGCGTCGTGTCTCGGTCGTGCATCAGCTTGGCGGCGCTTTGCAGCGTTTGGCTCGGTGTTGTAGTGACGATTTCCTTTCTGCCCGTCATGACTTCGCCAACGGTCTGTCCTAGAGCCTTGTGCAGTTCTCGCTCATGCTTGCCGGGGTTTTCCAGATAAATTACGCTGTCCAAAATCATGATGTAGGGCGGCGGCGTGGGCCCTGTTTCGCGCCACATCAGGTCGGCTTCTGAGAGAACCCCCACCAGCTTGCCATCGGCATCGACCACAGGCAGCCCGCTAATCCGCCGCTCGGCAATCAGCTTGATGGCCTCATTTAGCGGCGTTTCGGGATGCACCACGATTGGGTCGGGAGTCATCACATCAGCAACGGTTACAGTCATATCGGCAAATTAGAAGAACATAGGACTTACGCAGTTGGAGGATTTCTCGCGGGCGCAGCCCGTGAGAAATCCTCCAAAATCCAGACAACTTATCGCAAGTGCGTAAGTCCTGGAACAGTTTGAAGAACGGCTAAAAGCAGGCTATAGGCTCATTGTAGGGAATGGCGTGATCCAACCCAGAGGCGATTTACAGGTTGTTACATCGGTTGGACTAATACCCAGGATTGATGCGCCTTACGCGAAACAGCCGGAGGTCGTGGGACTTCCGGCTGCGGGTAGAGGCAATCTTAATAAAAACCATCAAAGCAGGCCGTTAGATCCCTGCACCGTTCAGAAATTCTTCAATCACGCGATCGCTCAAGCGACACTTGGATTTAACCTCAACGGCTGGCGCGTGTTGCGGCTCGGCTTCTGCATCAGACGGCACGACGAAGGCAGCAACCAGCGGGCGATGCTCTGCTGCGGGAATGGACAGATGCGGCGTTTGCGCCCGTTCCCGTTTCAGGCTTTCCATCTGCTGTTCCAACCCTTCGATGCGATCCAGCAGGGCGCGAATCACCTCAGCTTCCGAGTCGGGGAGGCGGTTGTGTTCCAGCGGATCGACCCGTTCGCCACCGCGATACACCACCCGTCCAGGCACACCAACCACCGTGCAATCGGCGGGCACGTCGCGCAGCACCACAGACCCCGCACCAATTCGCACGTTATCGCCAATGTTTAGGTTGCCCAGCACCTTTGCGCCCGCGCCGACGACCACGTTTTCGCCCAGCGTCGGGTGGCGCTTGCCGCTTTCTTTGCCCGTGCCGCCCAGGGTCACGCCCTGGTAAATTAGCGCGTAGTTGCCTACGATCGCCGTTTCGCCAATGACCACCCCCATGCCGTGGTCGATAAACACGCCGCTGCCAATCTGTGCGCCGGGGTGAATCTCGATGCCCGTCAAAAAGCGGGCCAGATGGGAAATCAAACGGGGCAAGAAGGGCAGCCGCATCTGATACAAACGATGGGCAAAGCGGTGCATCAACAGGGCTTGCAGACCGGGATAGCAAAAGAGAACTTCTAACCAGTTTCGAGCGGCAGGATCTCGCTCAAAGATGACGCGAAAGTCGGCGATGAGTGTCTCTAGCACTAGAAATTAACTCCGATCTTTTCGGAAAGTTCATCCCTTATCTTAACGTTCTGGGGTAAAGCTTTGATAAGCCCCAGACGGGGGATTCTTGGGAAGGATTTTGAGCCGATAAAAGGGGGGCGATCGCCCGTCCAGGGTCTTGCTTAGCTGCTTAGCAATGCCTGCTGCTGAAGCTTGAGCAATTCGCCAATGCCCGTTTCGGCAATATCCAAAAGCTGGTTAAGCTGAGTCCGGCTAAAGCTGCCTTCTTCGGCCGTGCCTTGTAGCTCGATCAGGGCCAATTCTTCCGTCATCACAACATTGAAATCAATCTCCGCCGCCACATCTTCGGGATAGTCCAAATCCAGAAAGGCTTCGCCGTGCAGAAGCCCCACAGACACCGCCGCGATCTGATGCCGCAGGGGTGAAGCCTCCAGTTCACCCGTGGACAGGAGATGGGCGATCGCATCACACAGGGCCACATATCCTCCGGTAATTGCCGTGGTGCGGGTTCCCGCATCCGCTTGCAGCACGTCCGCATCCACCGTCAGCGTCCGCTCCCCCAGCGCCTTCATATCCAGCGCCGCCCGCAAACTGCGCCCAATCAGCCGCTGAATCTCCTGCGTCCGCCCCGACAGTTTCATAAATTCCCGTGCCTGTCGCTGGGGTGTGGCGCTGGGCAACATTCGATATTCCGCCGTCAGCCAGCCCTGGCCGCTGCCTTCCAAAAACTTCGGCACACCGGGCTGCACCGTCACCGTACACAAGACCTGGGTTTCGCCGCAGTGCGCCAGCACCGACCCCGCCGCAAATCGGGTGAATCGCCGCTCAAATCGAACCGGACGCAGCTCATCTGCCTGCCGCCCGCTGGGCCGTGTCCACGCCATAAAACCATTCGCCTCCAAGAACCTTCATCAGAATATCAGTCTGGTTTGCCTGGGTCAGGTTCGGCAGGGTCGGCGGTTTGAGAAGCCCAGCGGGTGAGACGGGAAGCCACACCGTTGAATCGAGCGATCGCCTCACAACCTAGCGCATGATGGAAAGGCTTGAATTTCGGGCAATCTAACGATGGTTTGCCAATTTCAGTTTTAGGATTGCTTAATGATTGGTAGACTACTGCTGAACCAGTCCTGCACCAAAAGTGTCCTGAAGGATTTTCAAATCGTCCATTCGTCCTGGTTAGGATGGAGATCAGCGGCACAATGTCCGCTCGACAAGTTTCCCAAACCGCAACTTTAGACCGGAATATTTAGACTGGAATATTTAGACAAGTTCATATCTACAGTCCATATTTTTACGAGATGTGCAACTTTGCCGATTCCCCTCACCCTAGATCCCTCTCCCAGAGCGGGAGAGGGACTTCGAGCCTCTCCTTCTCCCCTTCTCCCGTCCTGGGAGAAGGGGTTGGGGGATGAGGGCAGCGTGAACGTTGCAATCGCGTTATTTTTCTTGATTCGATTCCTTTTGGTTTGCCGGATCTAAATTCTTCCCAGATTTAGTCTTCCCAGATTTAGAATTTCCCAGATTTAGATTTGACCGATTTAGACCTCTGCATCATGACGGAAGCCGTCAAAGGGTGAACCTATGCCGCAGCAGTCCTGGTATGACGACGAATACGATGAGCTAGAGCCGGTTCATGCCATCGTGTCTGACTTGTCCGATGCAGACGATCCGCAGTCGCAGTTTTATCGCGGGCTAGCGGGACGCAGGGGCAAGGCAGCCCTGGCAATGACAATTGTGTGGAGCAGCACAATCGCCCTCCATCTTGTTTCCTGGGGGGCGTGGGTGGTGTATGGTCTAACGGCATTGATGGGGGTTCACATCTTGCGGCTGATGGCAGCCCGTCCCCGCCCCCTGCCCCACCCGCTGACCAGCAACAACTCGGCGGATCTGCCCTTCGTATCGCTGATGGTGGCGGCCAAGAACGAGGAGGGCGTGATTGGGCCCTTGGTGCGGGCGCTGTGTGAAATCGACTATCCAGCCAGTCGCTATGAACTCTGGGTGGTGGATGATCACAGCACCGATCGCACGCCCCAAGTGCTGGACAAGTTGAAAAGTGAGTATCCCCAACTGAAAGTGCTGCGGCGCGGAGCCGAGGCCAGCGGTGGCAAGTCGGGCGCATTAAACCAGGTCTGTGCGCTGGCAAAGGGCGAAATCTTTGGCGTGTTTGATGCCGATGCGGACGTGCCTGCGGATCTGCTGCGGCGGGTGCTGCCCTTGTTCCAGTCGGCGCGGGTAGGCGCAGTGCAGGTGCGAAAGGCGATCGCCCAGGCCACCAACCATCCCGATTCGGGGAATTTCTGGATTCAGGGCCAGGTTGCTGAAATGGCACTAGATGCGTATTACCAGCAGCAGCGAATTGCAGTAGGCGGCATTGGCGAACTGCGCGGCAACGGTCAGTTTGTGCGGCGGGCAGCGTTAGAACGCTGCGGCGCGTGGAACGAAGAAACCATTACCGATGACCTGGATCTGACCATTCGCCTACACCTAGACGGATGGGACATCGACTTTTTGCCCATGCCTGCGGTACAAGAGCAAGGCGTAACGCGCTTGGGCGGGCTATGGCATCAGCGCAACCGCTGGGCGGAGGGCGGCTATCAGCGCTACCTCGACTACTGGCGCTGGATCGTTCGCAACCGCATGGGCACTCGCAAGACGATGGATCTGCTGACGTTCTTCATGTTTCAGTACATCATGCCGACGGCAGCGCTGCCGGATCTGCTGATGGCGATCGCCCGCAGTCGTCTTCCCATCTTTGGCCCGCTCACCGGGTTCACGCTGGTCATGTCGATGGTGGGCATGATGATCGGCCTGCGCCGCTTCCAGACCCGCACCGAAGCCAAGGCAGAACTAGAAGACGTGCGCCGCGGCCGTGCCTACCCCGGTTTTTCACTCCTGCTGCAAACCCTGCGCGGCGCAATTTATATGCTCCACTGGCTGGCGATCGTGGCCAGCACCACCCTCCGCATGTCCATTCGTCCCAAGCGCCTGAAGTGGGTAAAAACGGTGCATCATGCCAGCGACGAGCTTTGGCTAGAAGAAGGGTAGCGGAACGTTCCAGACACAGGGTTCAGCGTTTTAACGCCGCTCCCCTGCCCCCATCCGACCAGGCGAAACGCTAGTATCTTTACAGAACGTTACAACTGTCCAGCGGCTTTTCTACCAGCAGCTTTTCTATGAAATGCATCATCAATCGTCGGGCTGAGTTTTCGGCTAGCCATCGCTATTGGCTACCGGAGCTAAGCGAAGACGAGAATCGACAACAGTTTGGGCTATGCGCCCAGGCCCCAGGACACGGGCACAACTACGTGCTGTACGTGGCAATGGAGGGCGAGCTAGATGACTATGGCATGGTGCTAAACCTGTCGGACGTGAAGCAGGTGATTAAGCGAGAAGTGACGAGCCAGCTTAACTTTGCCTATCTCAACGACGTGTGGGACGAGTTTCAGCAGACCTTGCCCACGACGGAACATATTGCACGGGTCATCTGGCATCGCCTCGCGCCCCACTTGCCCATCATCAATATTCAGCTTTTTGAACATCCCGAACTCTGGGCCGACTACACAGGAAACGACATGGAAGCCTACCTCACGATTAGCACCCACTTCAGCGCAGCACACCGTCTGGCGCTGCCGCACCTTACCCTAGAGCAGAACTCAGAAATCTACGGCAAGTGCGCCCGAATTCACGGTCACGGCCACAACTATCACCTAGAAGTGACGATTAAGGGCGAGATTGATCCGCGCACGGGCATGATCGCCGATCTGGTTGCCTTTCAGAAGGCGGTCGATGAACATGTTGTGGAACCGTTTGATCACACGTTTTTGAACCACGACATTCCCTATTTTGCAAAGGTCGTGCCTACAGCGGAGAACATCGCTGTCCACATTCGCGACCTGCTGGAAGACCCGATTCGGGCAATCGGCGCAAAGCTGCACAAAGTCAAACTAATCGAAAGCCCAAACAACTCCGCCGAGGTCTATGGGCTGCCTGTGCAGCAGAGCGGGTTATCGCAGGCAGAGGAGCCAGCGCTGGCGAAGGTGTAGCTCCTCTCTACTCTCATTTCCTACTCTGCCGCGCCGCTGCCGATGGCGGGCTGGGTCAGCACAGGCTGCGGGCGGGTTTCGGCTTCGACCGTATTGCCAGGGGGATTTGTGGCAACCCACAGGAGGGCGCTCGTAAGGATGCCGCTGACGCTGATCAGGGCGATCGCCAAATAATTCACGCGCGATCGCAGTCGGGCAATCTCCTGACGATAGTCCTCCATCACCGCCAGTGCCGCCGTGCGGGGCATCATTTCGGACTCCTGGAGCGAGATCGAGGAAGCCGCTACAACAGGCGCTACAGGCGCAACGGAAGCAACGACGGTAGAATGCTCAACCGGGCGGGTGATGGGGGACGCATCGGCTACCAAGTGCAGCGTGCCGTTCTGAGTCATCGGCGCGACGGGCTGGGCAGATCGGGCGATCGCCGCTTTGCCGTTCGTCTGGTTCGTCTGGTTCGTCTGGTTCGTCTGCAACTCCCTGGGCTGCAACTCCAGCGCCACGGGGCTATAGGTTGCTTCGTCAGGCGAGATGGGCTGGAGCAGCGGCGCAGAGCCTTCGGACAGCAGGGCCGTTTGATCCGGAGCCACCGCAGCAGGCTGCGCCACCTCAGCGTTTGCCGTCGTTACAGTCTCTTGCAGTTCTGCCTTGACCGCTTCGGCAGCGGGTTCCGCTGGCTCCTCTGGCTCAAATTGAACCTTGCTGTACAGCCATTCCGTCAGAAGCTGGGGGACATTTTTGTGAAACCAGCGGATGGCGATCGCCGTAAAGAGCGGTTTCGACAATCGCGCCGTGCCCTTACCCAAACGGTTCAGCGGGCGAAAGGTCAGCTTCTGGTTGATCAGGTTCACTGCGCCCACGTCATACAGACAGCCCAGAACCAGCTTGACGGTCGCCTCTTCCCGATGAAACAACTGCTCCAGCAGGAACAGCACGTCGTACATCCGCTGTTTTTCGCGCTGAATTTCTTCGGGCGACTTGGGCACCTCAGCCAATTTTGCAGAAGCGTTAGGTTTTGTCATCAGAAGCCCCCATTGGGCGATCGCTCATGTTTCCAAAATTTTGGGCAGACTCGCGAACAGCTAATCCAGCGCAACCAGCCTATGGCTTGCCTGATGCACCAGCGCTACTCACCAGTATGCCCAATTTCAGTATGCTTGGGCGGTTCTGATTTTTCCTCGACCCGACGATACAGCAAGGGGTTGACCGCGCTCTCACAAAAGGCAGAAATTCAGCCAATTCACCTCGACGGTCCTAAACCTTGGGGCTGAAGACCTAGCGGGCGCGGGCGATCACCGTGCGGTGGCGCGGCGTGTTGCAGGTGATGGTGGGCGGCTCGAAGCCTGCTTCGACTAGGGCTTGCTCCAGATCGAGCGAAAAGTATTGATCCAGGTATGGCTCGGTGCTTTTCAGCAAGGTCAAAATGTAGGGCGGCATCTTGGCGTAGATTTCCGAGCGGGGGTTCATGTCCATTAGGGCAAACGTGCCGCCGGGCCGCAGCACGCGCCGCGCCTCCTGCAAAATCTGCACTGCCGCAGACTGGGGCAGTTCATGGAAAATCAAAAACGCAGACACCAGATCGAAAGAGGCATCGGGCAAGCCCGTCTCTTCTGCGGCGGCGTGCAGCCAGCGGGGCGCAGGCGCATCGGGTTTTGGCCCCATGACTTGCAGCGTGTGCAGGCTGTTGGGCTGGCGACCCGTGCGGGCCCGGTGGCGGGCGATCGCCAAAAAGTAGGGCGACAGATCCACCCCCGTCAACGCCGCCTGCGGATAGAGGGATTGCAGCGCAAAGGTGCTCATGCCCACGCTGCATCCCAGATCTAGAATGGCCTGAGGATCTGCCGGGCCTTGCTCTTTCAAAATGTCCAAAAAGCTCTGGCGGAGCCGCGTATCGCCCTCTGCGCCGCCATCAGGCCAGATGCGAGCGTGAACCGCGTGGGCTGCTACTTCCACCTCCATCGCAGGCTCCCAGCCCAGGTTGCCCTCTTCGTAGGCATGGAAGGAACAGCAGTAGTAGTCAGGATACACCAAATCGGGATTTTGCACCGCCGCCAGGTCTTCTTCCCACGCTGGCGAAAAGGTCGTGCCCTCGCCCCGCGCCCGCAGCGCCTGCACTTCCTGTCGCCAGTACACGCCGATCGCCTCTGCCCGCTTGATCATCATGTTGCGGGCGTTGTGCTTGGCCAACAGCGCCAGGGGCTTGATTGACAAAATCACATTGACCAACCGCGAAGTCAGCGGCAGCGGGGCAGATTGTGAAGGAAGAGCAGCAGTCATGGACTAAACCTGTGATATTCCCAATGAGATGACTAAGAGGGGGTTTGAAAAGGTATCGCCTGTAATGTTAAGCACTCAGAGATCCCCCCTAGCCCCCCTTAAAAAGGGGGGAACCGCCTTAAAGTCCCCTTTTTAAGGGGGATTTAGGGGGATCTTGCACACTTTGCTACAAACAGTAGGACTTTTCAAACATCTAAGAGTTCGATTACTAAGCTGGATGGCGCTGGATCGCTAAACCCTGGATACTAAGCCCCAGATACCTAGTCCTAGATAAACACGGGCCAACGTCATCCCAGGTAAAATTCTAGTCCCAAACGCCCTGCAAATACCGGATCGCTGCGTACCGCAAATTCGCGCTGCATGGGCGATCGCCCCAATGCCAAAACCATGCTTTAGCGAACTATCCCATCGGGCAAGTTTCCATTAAACTCTTAGCAGGATTTGCATGGTAGCACTCGACACCAGCGGCAACACCACCTCAGCAGGGACATCTGCCCACTATGCCCTCTTCTGTTTCTGTCTGCATTCCCACCTATCGCCGCCCCGATCTGGTGTGCGAAGCGGTGAGGTCTGCGCTGGAGCAAGAGTATCCCAACCTGGAAGTTTGGGTGAGCGACGATTCTCCCGATGACCTGACGGAGCAAGCGCTGGCAGACTGGATTGCTAACCGAAAGGTGCGCTACGTCCACAACAAGCCCGCACTCCGCCAGGCCAGGAACGTCAACCAGCTTTTTCATCTGGCCACAGGCGACTTGCTGATTTTGCTGCATGACGATGATTTGCTCGTGCCGGGGGCGATCGCCAAACTTGCGGCCTGCTTCGAGGCCGATCCATCCATCAGCGCGGCTTTTGGCAAGCAGTATTGGATGGATCACCAAGGGCGTGTAGACCTTTCAGCCTCCTTGGCGCTAAACGCAAAATATCGCCGAGTCGCGGCGCGGGCGGGGCGGCAATCTTGCCCGATGGAGTCGGCGCTGGTGGCGCAGTTTCCCAACGACGGGTTTATGGTGAAAACGGCGATCGCCCGTCAGGTCGGCTATCGGGATCGGGCCGAGGTGGGCAGCGCCTGCGACCTAGACTTTGGGCTGCGGCTGGCGGCAGTGTCCGAAGCGTTCTATTTTCTAGATGAATACACAGCCAGCTATCGCGCCACGGACGAATCCATCACCGCCACCCAAAACTATACGCACCTCACCTTTGACCTGCTGCGGCGGGTGAGCCTGCCGAGAGAACTGGAGCCAGTCCGCCTGGTGCAGTTGCAAAAATACGCTACCCCAGCGGTCAACTGCTGGCTCTCCTTGGGCGATCGCCTCTCTGCCTTGCAGGTCTATTGCTCAGCGGGCTACGGCTGGCGAAACCGACTCTCGCTCAAGGGGCTAGCACAGGGAGCGCTACTGCTCTGCCCACCAGCCCTGAGCCGACGCTTGGTTGCACCCCTGCGCGGGCTGCGAGATCTGCTCAGCGGTAGCCTCCCTTCCCCATCCCTCGCCCGGAAGTGCTAGGCAGACTGCAAGTCCGCAGACTGCAAACCCCTGATATCAGCCGCAAGGATTCGCCGCAAGGATTCGCCGCAGGAGCAACCGTGCATCCTGGCAGCGACCACTAGTGGCGACGATCCGCAGCGTCAATCCTTAACCAAGACTTTCAAATCCTCAATCATCAGCGCCAGCAAATTCACGCTGTCGATCTCTGTCGCCACCCAAGCGTTCGCGCCCGGTTTCACCTTGTGGCGATTGTCTAGCAGCGTCTTGCCCCGTGTCCATTGTCCCAAGATTTCGATTTCTACCTGCCCCCGGCGAAAGCGCAGCGTTTCGGGATAGAACAAATACGCCAGCGTTGAGGCATCATGCACCAAAAAGCCCTGCTGCCCCTCGGTTTCGCGAAACGCCAGCGCCGTGCCCACCATGAATTTGCACAAGCCCATTACAAATTTAGAAATCGGGCTAGTCGGCGCGACCTCCATCACCTGCTCTGCCATCGCTGGCGTAAACACCACATGGCGCGTCACGTCCAGCGGCAGCACGATCAGATTGTCGCAGGTCGCAAAGACCAACTGCGCCGCCTCTGGATCGTAGGCAATATTGAACTCGGCTTCCGGCGTGATGTTGCCCGGAGCCGCAAACGCGCCGCCCATGATGACGATTTCTTTTGCCAGCTTTAGCACACCGGGCGACTTTTTCTCGGCGGCGGCCAGGTTGGTGAGTGGGCCAATGGCGATGATCGTGATTTCTCCTGGAGCCTGCTTCAGCTTTTCGATCAGCACCTCGTCCGAATAGCGGGCCGCTTCATAGCTCTGGGCGGGTTCCGGCAGCGTGTGCGACAGGTTGCCCATGCCGTCTGCGCCGTGGATATCGCCCGCATCTTCGGCATCGCCCTCCGAACCGCCAATCACGCCCCGCGCCACCTCGATCGATTCATAGCCGCACAGCGCCAGCAGTTTCGCCGCCGCCGCAAAGGTCAGCCGTGCGTGGACGTTGCCATCCACTGCGGTCACAGCCACAAGTTCTGCGAGTCCCTGTTTAACCAGGCTCAGCAGCCAGAGAAACGCGAGGCTATCGTCGCCGCCGGGGTCGGTGTCTAGAATCAGCTTGGGGGTGGAGGTTGCCATAGGGGTTCAGAAGGGTTCCAAAAGTATGCCAGTAGGATAGTTTCGACTGCGTTGGGCCGATGCAACGCCAAATTTGACTCCAAACCTACCAGAATTGCTTTGAGAGTTTTGTTGATCCACGGAAGTTTTTAGGTTTTGGATTTTGGATTTGGGATTTGGGATTGCTGTCCATAGTTATGGACGCGCTGGGTCAGGGACAAGGTTCAACTGCCTGTCTTCAATCCCTGGGTTAAGTTTTGCGATCGCCCATAGTCATCCAGCAAAACCCTGGCGTAACGTGTGGACAGCCTGGATTCAAGCTTAGATTCAAGCCTGGATTCAAGCCTGGATTCAGCAGTTCACCCAGCATTCACCCAGCATTTGAGGCAATTGCCCTATGCCCCGCCCCTCTATGGTTTTGTCTTGCGATGACGGCGATCGCCATTCAACCAGGGCGATCGCCCCCGTGCATCAGCCAGCCGCCCCCGATTTTGAAGGGCTGGTGCGGGATGACAGATCGACAAGCAGTTCGCTGGAGAGCGCCCAAGGGTGTGCAGCACAGGCTCGGCAGGGACATGGGGCGGCAGTCTATGGCGGCGCGGCGGCAGCTAGAACCGCAGCGGCAACGCTGGCCACGCTCTTGCTGGTGGGATCAGGTATCAACCAAGCCGTACTGGCTCAATCGGTCTCCCAGTCCGTGCAGCCTGCTCGGAACACCCGCGTCACGCGCCAGGGCAATCGGCTGGATATCTCCGGCGGGCGGCGATCGCGCGATGGTCGCAACCTGTTCCACACCTTCCGCCAGTTTGGGCTGAGCCAGGGCGAAATTGCCAATTTCCTCTCTACGCGGGAGGTTCGCAACATCCTCGCCCGCGTCAATGGCGGCAGCGCCTCGCTGATCGACGGCATTTTGCGCGTATCGGGCAGCAATGCCAACCTGTACCTGATGAATCCGGCAGGCGTAATTTTTGGACGCAATGCGCGGCTGGATCTAGCGGGTTCCTTTACCGCCACCACCGCCAGCGGCATTGGCTTTGCCAACGGCTGGTTTAGCGCCGTGGGCGACGCAAACTACGATGCGCTAGTGGGGAATCCACAAAACTTTGCCTTTGCCATGGCCCAGTCGGGGGCGATTGTGAATGCAGGCGACCTGGCCGTTGCACCAGGCAACCACCTGACTCTGCTGGGCGGCACTGTGGTCAACACAGGCACCGCCTCCGCGCCGGGGGGCATGGTAACGCTCTCCAGCGTACCTGGCCAAAACCGCGTGCGGATTAGTCAAGCGGGCAGCCTGCTCAGCCTGGAGATTCAGCCCAGTGCCTTTCGCAACGGCCCCAACCCGCTGCCCTTGACCCCCGCCAGCCTGCCCGCGCTGCTGACGGGCGGCAACGTGACCCACGCTACCGGGCTAACGGTCAACCCAGACGGCACGGTGTCGCTGACGGGTTCGGGGCTGGCACTACCCGCCGATGCGGGCACAACGATCGCCAGCGGGCGGCTGGATGCCAGTTCCCCCAGTGGCACGGGCGGCGCGGTGAATGTGCTGGGCGATCGCCTCGCGGTCGTCAATGCCGAAATCAACACCAGCGGCGCGACGGGCGGCGGGCCAATTCAGGTGGGCGGCGGCTATCAGGGACGGGGAAGCGTGCCCAACGCCCGCCGCACCTATGTCAGCGCCGACTCCAGCCTGAATGCCGATGCGATCGCCACAGGCAACGGCGGCCCGGTCGTCATCTGGTCAGACGAGGCCACCGCCTTTTCGGGAACGATCCGCAGTAGAGGCGGCAGTCAGAGCGGCAACGGCGGTTTGGTAGAAGTGTCGGGCAAGCTCAGCCTGGGATTTGACGGCACGGTGGATGCCAGTGCGCCCAACGGTCGGGCGGGGACGCTGCTGCTCGATCCTTTGAACATCATCATCAGCGACCTGCCCAACTCTCCGGGGGTCGGCGCTGCCCTGCCAGACATTTTTGCCAGTGAGTTTCCAAACCAAACCATCAACATCTCAGCCGATTCTCTGCTTAATTTTGGCGGCGATATTATCCTGCAAGCCACCAACGATATCACCCTCATCGACGGGCTGGATCTGTTCCTCGACGATACGCCGGGCATCGGCACGATTCAGTTTGTTGCGGATGCAGATAACAATGGCGCAGGCAGCTTTAGCATGGGCACCAGCAATACCCTGACAACCGGGGGACGCAACTTGCTGATTTCTGGTGCATCGATTCGGGCCGGAAATCTCGACACGGGCGGATTTCTCTTTGAGACTACAGGCCAAATCAGCCTCCGGGCATTAGGCGACATTACCGCAGCACGGCTGAGTACGCAGAACTCGCTGGGCTTTGGCGCGGGGCCGGTAAACGTCATCAGCGAGCTGGGCAATGTCGCAGTCGAGTCGATTGATACTCGCAGCATCCCAGGGCCCGAAATTCCCTCTGCGGAGGGCGCAGGCGGGAATGTCACGCTGAGGGGCGATCGCGTCCAGGTAACGGGCATTATTGCAGACGCGAGCCTGTCCGAAGCAACCAGCATCGCCACCCAGGGCAGCAACCCCCTGAATAACGGCACGATCACCATCACCCACGCAGGCGGCCCCGATAATTTCGATTTTGTGGTGGGTGCGGCGGGAACTCCCAACGGCACTCGTGGCAGCCTCTCGACCGGGAACAGCAGCATCAGCAGCAGCCAGTTTCCAGTCGAGTTCAACGGCAGCATCAACACAACCACGCCTGGAATCACTATTAATTCTGTCAACAGCGCCCCCAACCTCGACATTCTCAATTCCAACCAGGGGTCGGGGCAGCAGGGGCAAACGATTCAGATTTTGGTCAGTAACTTAGGATTGTCGGGGAGCGATGCTGACCGAGATACGATTGGTTTTCAAATTGCGGCGATCGCCCCCGGAGTCAGCATCACCCGCGACGGGTCGCCCGTCGGGGTGGGAACCGTGATCAGCCCCAGCGACAGTCTAGACGTGACGCTGCCCAACACAGGCAATGACCTGACTTTTCTGCTAGACGTGTTCAGCGTCGTTGCAACCGACCCCAATGGTCAGGGCGGTGTTCTCAGTCGCTCCCCCGCTCGCCCGGTGCAGGTTAGTGTCCAACCCAGACCGAATAATGGCGGCAATGGTGGTGGTAACGGCGGCGGCAATGGCGGTGGTAATGGCGGCGGTAACGGCGGCGGTAACGGCGGCGGTAATGGCGGCGGTACGGTACGTCCACCTCGGCGCAACAGCACTGACAATGAATTCAACGAGGGCGAGGACGACTTTGGGGACGGCTTTGAGGACATCGGCGTGATTGGGGAACCCTGGCTTCCCAGCATCGAACCCGATATCTACTACTTTGAGGATGAATTCAGCAGCGAGTTTATTGAATTTCTGGGGCTAGAGGCGACGCGGCCGCTGTCGCTGGCCGATGGACGGGCGATCGCCTATGCCATCGAACAGGCCACCGGAGTCCGTCCTGGTTTCGTCTATATCAGCTTTGTGCCACCCCAGTCGGGGCTTTTGCGCGAAAGCGTGCCGCCCCAAGACACCGATCAGCTTGAGCTAGTGGTCGTCACGTCGCAAAACAACCTGATTCGCAAGCGCGTCGAGGGCGCAACCCGGGCCCAGGTGATGGCGATCGCCCAGGAGTTTCGCAACGAAGTCACCAATCCCGCAAACGTGCTGAACACCCGCTACCTGCGGTCGTCCCAGCAGCTATACCAATGGTTTGTCGCGCCCATCAAAGCCGAGCTAGACGAGCGCGAAGTCGAAAACCTAGTATTCTTGCCGCCGGCCGGTCTGAGAGCCTTGCCCTACGCCGCGCTCCACGATGGCGAACAATTCCTGGTGGAGCAATACAGCGTCGGCCTCATGCCCAGCCTCAGCCTCACCGACACGCGCTACGTCGATATTCGCAACACCCAAATGCTGGCAATGGGCGTGTCCAAAAGCACGCAGGGTCAGGCCCCCCTGCCGTCGGTGCCAGTCGAGCTAAACGCGCTGGTGCTAAAGCTCTGGCGCGGGCAGATTTTTCTAGACGAGCGCAGCACCCTGGCCAACCTCCGCGCCGCCCGCCAGCAGCAGCCCTTCGGCATCATTCACCTCGCCACCCACGCCGACTTTGTGGCGGGCAACATCGGCGCGTCCTACATCCAGTTCTGGGATGAGCGGCTAGGGCTGGATCAGGTAAAACAACTCGGCTGGAACGACCCGCCCGTCGAAATGCTGGTGCTGAGCGCCTGCCGCACCGCGTTGGGCAATGAACAAGCCGAACTGGGCTTTGCCGGACTGGCTGTGCAAACGGGCGTAAAGACCGTCGTCGCCAGCCTGTGGTATGTCAGCGATGCCGCCACCACTGCCCTGATGACCCGCTTTTATGAAAACCTGGCCACCTCGCCGATCAAGGCAGAGGCGCTACGCCAGGCCCAAGTCGCGATGGCGCGGGGCGAAGTGAGCATCGACGAAGCGGGTCGCCTGCGCGGGCTGGGCAGAGTCGGCGACCTGATCTTACCCGCCAGCAGCAGTAGCGAACTGCGCGGACAAGCCCTGTCTCATCCCTACTATTGGGCCGCCTTTACGATGATCGGCAATCCCTGGTAGCAGAAAAGGTAGATCCACAATTCGCACCAGGCTCCGGCTAGTTTTGCTTCAGGCTGCGCGGCAAGGTCGATGTCGATTTGCCGTTGCGGCGCACCACAGTAAATTGCTGCAAGGGCGCAAGCTCAATGCCGCGTTCATAGCACTTGCCTTGAATATTTCGCCGCAGATCGGACTCGATCATCTCGTCATCGCGGAAGTTATTCGTAAACACATTGATTTCGTAAATCACACACTGCTCTGCGAACTCAATGTTCCGCACAAACGGCTCTGGTTCGGGCAACACGTCCTTCGTCTCTTTGGCTGCCTCAACCAAAATTTCGTAGGCTATTTGCCAGGGCACATCATATCGGAAACCAACTTCTACAAACACCATTGGCGGCTCGTCTGCTTCGTCTCTCATCGACCCGCCTTGGCGAAAATTGGTCACCGTCGTACCCAGAACTTCTGCATTGGGAATACTGGCGTAATAGTTTTTGTCAGTGAGGATTCGAGTCACCAATAGCCCTTTTTCAAGCACTGTCCCCGCCACGTCACCAATTTCCACTTCGTCACCGAGCTTAAAAGCGCGAGTATAGGTCAACAAGATGCCTGCGATGATGTTAGCAATTGCTGAACTAGAACCCAGCGAAATTAGGATACCCAAGAAGATTGAAATGCCCTGAAAGGCATCGCTGCCTGCTCCTGGCAAGTAGGGAAACGCAATGATTGCAAACAGGGCCAGAATCAGAATTTGGGCAATGCGCTCGGTGGGAACCGCCCAATCTCGATCAAAGCCTGGAATGCTGAGATCGCCCTTGTCTATTTCAGAAAAGACAAATCTGGAGAACCGCATTAAATAAATAGCGGCATATCCTAAGATGACCAGAAAAATCAGCTTGGGAAGGTATCCCAGAAAGCCAAAAAATAGCTGACTGAAAACCGAAAAAATAGACGAGAAAATGCCGATTGAAACAGATTGCGTTGCCGGAAAGAACGAGAGAACCGTATTGACAAAAATCGAGATTAGCGTCAGCAGCGCTATGATTTTAAGCAGCCCAGAGAACCGAATTAGATAGTTGGTGACCTGCTGTGCTGACAGAATTTCTCGGCTACCCAAACGCAGGGTGCGAATGCGGAATCGATCGGAAGATTCAATCTTTTGAACAATTCCTTTGAATAGACGATTAATCAGAGAGAACAGCAGCGCAAAGATGAGCGTAGCGATCGCCGTTTTGCCGAGTCCTGCTAGCAGCTTTTGGGGCGATCGCGTATTGCGATACTCAATCACGCCGTCTTTAATTTCTTCAAGATGCTGCCGCGCTAGGGCTTCTCGCGACATCTCAGCAACATTTGCATCTGCCTGGGTAACCGCTATCAGCAGATTGTCGCCTGCCAGAATTTGCGTCACTCCATTATTGGGCAGATCATTCAACCGAAAATCTTCTAGCGGAATCTGAGAATTCGTTGCCGCCGACCGAATTGCTCTGGAGGCTTCGGCGGCTCGTTCCGCGCGGGATTTTGTGCCGATCGAGGCTTCCACGTTAAACAGGGTTTTGCCGCCCAAGGTCACGGCTGCACCCTGAGGCACTCTAGACGCATCCTGTTGCCCAGTCTGCGGCTCATCCGCAGGTTCCTCTGCTTTCGGCTCTGATCTGGGCGCAAAGATTTCTAGACCATCAATCTCTAGCGCGTGGCTCGATGCATGAATCAGATGAACAGGGGCAACCTGACCATCAGCCAGCGGACTACTCGCCAGCGGACTACCAGCCAGCGGACTACTAGTTAGCAAACTACCAGCCAGCAAACTGGGAGCAGCAGCCCAAAGCAGCGTTAGAAGCAAGATGCTAAGCGCTTGCATCCCAATTTTGAGCCAAGAAGATCGGGCGTGCGATCGCCCGTTCCATGAACCCATCTTCCTAGAAGCGCTCCAGGGTTTCTTCCTTAAAGTCAGTTTTTGAAACAAACTTAAATTTCGCATCTGAATCGTATTTTGACGAAACAACCAGGCTGTCAATTCAAAAAAGTATTCTAAAAAGCCAGAGATAAAACAACTTCAATACGGACTAGAACCATACAGACTAAAACTTTGACAAAATATCCTCTTTAGCCGCATCTCATGCAACATAATTCCGTGCAACATCTGCTGCAACATCCGCAACATCAAGTTAGCCTTCAGAACCTTCCAAATCGCCCTGAAGTGTTACCTGGGTTACATCAATCGCTCACAGATTGCGCGTTTAGGGATGCCCTGAGTCACGTCTGGGTTCAGTTTTTGTAGTGTATCAAGTTATTATGCTGCGCGATCGCCTTCTGCCAATTTTACTAACCGCGCTGACCAGTCTTTTGTTTGCAGGCAGCTTCATTGCTGGAAAATTTACAACGGTCGAACTCAGTCCCATCCTGACAACGCTGCTGCGTTACCTGATTGCCCTAGTCTTTCTCTCTAGCCTGCTGATTCACTACAAAAAATCATCGCTACTGGTGCAAAAAAAGGATGTTTTTCTACTTGCATTGCTGGGCTTATTCGGCGTGGTCGGCTATCACTTTTTCTTCTTTCTCAGCCTGCGATATACGGCGATCGCCAACACTGCCATCATCAACGCCTTCAATCCTGTCATCACGGGCATCGCGGCGGCGCTGTTCATTCGAGAAAGGCTGACGCTGCAAAACTACTTTGGCGGGGCGATTGCCCTGGTGGGTGTGCTGGCGCTGCTGTCCAAAGGCGATATCGGCAACCTGATCGGGCTGCAAATCAACCGGGGCGACGGGCTGATGCTGTGCGCGGTGCTGAGTTGGGTTGTGTACTCGCTGCTGATCAAGGTGCTGAGTCAGCGCTATTCCGGCTTCACAGTCAGCTTCTATGCAGCCGGGTTTGGCCTGATTTGGCTATTGCTGCTGAGCCTGCGCGAAGATTGGGCCACCGTGGCGCGGCTCTCTCCAGCGGCGATCGCCTCCCTCGGCTACATGGGCGTGGGCGCATCAGGTCTGGGCTATTTTCTCTACAACCTCAGCGTCAAAGCCATCGGCCCCACCCGCGCCTCCAGTTCGGTCTACAGCCTCGTTCCCATCTTCGTAACACTGCTGGCCTTTGCCTTCTTTCGGCAGCCCATGACCGTTCTGATGCTGTTCAGCATGAGCCTGATTATCCTGGGGCTGCATTTTACCCTGAAATCTCGATCACGCGGCTGACTGGCGAAACTGCCCCGTGCCCCGGAGCGCATCCAGAAACACAAACACAGCGGGCGGATGCAGCACGTTTGCCAAGACCGCAGCACCAATCACCCGCTCCAGCGGCACCGGGAGCGATCGCACCTGCACGCCATCTGGAATCGGCAGCGCCGCCAGTCGGGGCAAAATCGCCGCGCCCAAACCCTGCGCCACCATGCTGACGATTGTGGAATCTTCTTTGACCTCGTAGGCGACCCGCAGCGTCTGCCCCCAGCGCTCCCAGTGATCGCGCACGGCAGAGGTACATTCAGCATAGTTGTACAAAATAAACGACATCCGCGACAGAACCTCCCAAGTGATCGGCTCCGGCACCGGTCTGCGGCCAGGCGGCAGCAGCACCACAAACTCATCTCGCCCGATTTCCCAAGTATCGAACTCCTCAGACCGGGGCAGCGGCACCAGCCCAATATCCACCGCGCCTTCTCGGAGAGCCTGCTCCACTGCCAGCGGGTCGTCTTCCGTCAGCGTCACTTCGATCTGAGGAAAGCGCTGGCAAAACTGGGCAATTCGCGGCGGCAGCAGGTGGGTCGCCGCACTGCGAAAAGAAGCCAGCCGCACGCGCCCGCCCTGCAACCCCCGCGCCAGGTTCACTTCATAGTCAATCCGTTCTCGCGCCTGCAAAATCTGCTGCGCCTGCACCAGCACCCGCTCACCAAGCTGCGTCGGGTGTGCCCCAAACCGTCCGCGGGTGAGCAGCGACACACCCAATTCCTCCTCCAGCGCGGCGATCGCCCGACTCACAGAAGATTGCGACACATCCAGCTTGAGCGCTGCGGTCGAAAAGCTGCCCAGTTCGGCCACGGTCACAAACACGCGCAACTGGTCAATGTTCATAAAAGTTCATAGAAGTTCACGAAAACCGTCCACCGCTCTGCCCCTAATCTGACACACGGTGAAATGGTATAGCACGGGAAATTTGACACATCCATCCGCTTTTTGCATAGATGCAACCCGCCTTAAGTTTTGTATCTGTCAAAAGCCCTGCGTTAGGGTAGCCGAAACGCAGCGTTGCAATGCAATAGCCCTTCTTCATCGCTAACCCACCATGTTTGACCTGATTTCCTACCACAAATTCCGCGATACGCCCAGCGTTCGGTTTTTCGACATCACCATCGCCAATTCCAACGCCCGCGACCTCGTGTTTCATGAGGGCCCCGCCGTCAGCCCCAACAACAGCGACAACGGACACTGGCAGTTTTACATGCATCCCAACCAGGAAGACAACCTGCTGGCGCTGTCGGGGGGTCGCACGTTCTATCTGGTGAACTTTTCCTGGGATTACCCATTCCATATCGTGCGGCTGGAGGCCAACGGCGAGATTTTGCGGATTCCGCCGGGGACGTTTCACCGCTCCGTGTCCGATCCCCACGGCTCCCTCGTGCTAAACCAGGCCGTGCGAACCGCCGCCGCAACCGTGGAAAGCGAGTTTCGAGTCTACAACAGCGGCGAGATTCCCCGGCTGTTGCGCGTCACGTCGCAGTCTGCGCCACCCCCAAGAATGCACGGCTTTGACCGGGTGCAACTGCGGGTCGCCTAGCTCAAAAGGCGACTACGGCTACTACTTATGACCACTTTGACCACTAAGGGCGATCGCGGCTGATGTGTTGCCCATGGATATTGACCATATAGGGCACGATGTCGGTAAACAGAGCCGCAGCCCAGCGATCGCCACTCATCCTCTGGTTCACAGTTGAATTTGATTGAACTAGCCTCAGGTCATCAGTTCGCCATGCACCGATACCAAATGCTCAGCCAGTTTGCTGAGGCGCGATTCTAGGTCGTTCTTGCGGGTCACCAGTTGGCGCACCTTCTGGCAGCGGGCGATCGCCAGACTCACCTGGGGCACGCGCTCCGGCGGGCACTCCCGCGACCACACCTTGCCGTCTGCATCCAGCCCACAGAGCCGATAGCCCGCTCGCGGAGACTTGTGAATCATGCCATCGGGCGCAGCGTCGCAAATCGTTTCCACGTAGCCCATCAGCGCGTCGATTTCTGCATGGCGAATAAACTCAGCCTCTGGCGGCGGCGGGGTAGTGGGCTGCGACTCTAGCCAGCCGTCGATAATCGGCCCCTCCATGTGCAATTCTTGAATTTCAAGCTGAAGCCGCTGGAGTTCTCGCTGCCAGCTCAGCAGCGTGCCCTCGATCTCCCGCAAAATGCCCAGCGCCAGAGCAGGGTCTGTGGCATGGCGCGGCGCAGCTAGGGGCGCAAACGGAAAACCCGACAGGTCAGGCGTGGCAGGCGCGGCGGCTGATGAACTGGTTTGAGCGCGGGTCGGGGAAATGGGCGCAGACCCGCTTGAGGAGGCGTTTGGGGACACAGCGGGCGCAAGTCCCTGGGAAAGGCGGGAAGAAATGGTGTAAGAAACCGTCGGCGCAACAGGATGGGGGCTGGGGGCTACGGCGGGGCGATATGGCTCCGCAACGCCAGCATGATCGCCCTGTGATGCAGGCGGAAGCTTGCCGCCAAACGGCAGTTCGAGCAGCACAGGCGCGGCGGGCTGGGTCGCAGGTTGCGCCACCGATTCCGCCACCGATTCCGCGACCGATTGCACTACAGACTGCGCCACCGATTGCGCCACCGATTGCGCTTCTGGGGAAACCGTGGACTGCGCCCCTGGCCGATCCGCTCGTGGCCCTGCCTCTGGCAGCGTGTCGAGCTGATTCAGCGTGGCTTCGATCCGTTGCAGTCCAGATTTCATGATGGGCGGGGGAAAGCGGCTGTCGCCATTCTATCGAGGAATTTTGGCAACGGAATATGCTAAAAAGATTCTTCGCAACGTTTGCACCCTTTTTCTCGCATTTTTCCCGTCCTCTCACCGCAGAGAATATGCCCATTACGCAGAGAATATGCCCATTACGCTGATCACGGGTCCTTCTCGCTCCGGCAAGAGCGAATGGGCAGAGCATTTAGCGCGATCGCGCTCCGGTTCCGTGATCTACATTGCCACTGCCCAGCGCCGTGCGGACGATGCCGAGTGGCAGGCCCGCATCGATCAGCATCAGCAGCGTCGCCCCGCCGACTGGACATGCCTTGAGGAACCCGTGGATCTGGCTGCTCTGCTGGCGACTGCCGCCGCGGGCGAGTGCTGGCTGGTGGATGCCCTGGGAACCTGGCTGGCCAATGTGCTGGAGCAAGACGAAGACACCTGGCAGAGTACGGTTGCCACGCTGCTGGCTGTGCTGCGATCCAGCCCTGCGGATCTGATCTTGGTGGCGGAAGAGACGGGCTGGGGTGTGGTGCCGGCCTATCCGCTGGGACGTATCTTTCGCGATCGCCTCGGTTCTCTGACCCGCCGCATCGGGGCGATCGCCCAGTCGGTCTATCTGGTCACGGGCGGCTACGCGCTGGATCTGGCGCAGCTTGGGGTGCGGCTGCCGGAGCCTGATGAGGCAACCGAGTGATTGTTAGAGTAATTGTTAGTAGGATCATCCCTAAAACCTTAAG
Organism: Thermoleptolyngbya oregonensis NK1-22; assembly: GCF_032705245.1. GTDB lineage: Bacteria > Cyanobacteriota > Cyanobacteriia > Elainellales > Elainellaceae > Thermoleptolyngbya > Thermoleptolyngbya sichuanensis. Next base: position 1,281,462 of record NZ_CP053540.1, on the reverse strand, counting down.
AAACGCTTCGGTTTTACGAACCCTGTCGGCTGATGGATGCCGATAGGATGGACGTATAGAGACAATGGAATTCAGGCCATTAAGGTCAGGCCATTAGTAACTAAGGCCATTAGAAGAATCGCAGGCTACTTCATCCAGTCGGGGCGATCGCAGTTTCAAGGACTTTGCCCCAGGAGGGCGCTATGGCTTCTCTCGATCAGGTTAGAGATTATTTGGGTTCCTGGTTTCAGCTTGGCAAGCGCGTGATTCTTCCGGGCAACGCAGAGCCGCTGCTGCCCAAAACCGTGTTGCAGGGCGATCGCTACAGCTACGACTTTGCCCTCGCCTGGAAGATCCTAATGCAGCATGACCTGTCTCAGTGTTATCTGGAAGGCACGACGCAGAGCATCGCTGACCTGCTCTCACCCGCCTGGGTGATCGAGTCCTGCGCCCGCTGCAATATGCCTGTGCCGATGCTGGATCTGGGACAGCGCAAGGAGCTTTCCTGCCCCTGCTCTGATCTGGAACTGTGGCCCAATATGGAACTGCCGTCGCCGCGATCGCCCGTCAGCAGCCAGGAGCAGCTTGAGCAAATCCGCGATCGCCTGCGGCAAAACACCCCCAAATCCCGCCGTTAGCGTTTCGTTGCTACCGAATCACACTACCAATGACCGATATTAGCGATTATTAGCGATTATTAGCGATTAAGAGATGCAGGCAACATCCGATAGGATTGCCCGAAACCGATGTCTTCCCCTGCTGCCCCTCCCCCTGCTACATATTTTCCGTTCGCCGACGGGCACTGGCAGATGCGGCTGGGGCTGCGATCGCTCTCCCTCGATCATTGGATAGAAATCGACAACCAGTACGAACGCTACTTGCAACGGAAGCGCGAACTGCTGAGTGAACGCCATGCAGAAGTCTTTGCCGCGCTCCCCGGCAGCGAAGCAGCCCAGCAAGAGGTGTTGAATTTACTGGCTGATCATTTACCCCGGCGATTTCCTCAATGGTTTACGCAGGTTGGCGATCGCCTGATCAACCACCTCACAGGCGAAACCTGGACAGTGGGCGACGGGGGCGACATGGCTCCGCAATCCTGGCGCGAGTGTCCGCTGGATCTGGCGGGGCGCTGGGTGCAAGAAGATCTGCTGGTGCTGCTGCCGTCGGCGGAGGGAACCTATCGCCTGGTGGCAGGATCGCTGTGCTTTCCGCTCTACTGGCGCTTGGTCGATAAGCTGGGGCGACCGCTGGGGCAGATTCATGCGCCTGTTCCTGGCTATGACAAGACGCTGGAGCGGCCAATGGATAACTTCTTTGCGCGGCTCCAGCCCGATCATCCCGGCTACCGGTTTAACTGGAGCATCGTCGATACGCCGGAGCTATTTCTGGGCGTTCAGCGGAGCCATCCGGTTCCAACCGACCTCACGCCGGACAACGCGGGCGATCGCCTGTGGATTCGGGTAGAGCGACAGACCGTGCGGCGCTTGCCCCAGAGCGGCGGCGTGCTGTTTACGGTACGCACCTATACCTATCCGCTGGCCATGTTGCAGCAATACCCAGAAGCAGCGGCAGGCCTGGTCAGGGCGATCGCCCAGATTCCGCCCGATATGCAGCGCTACAAGAGCCTCGCGCCGATCCGTCCGGCTATCGAGGGCTATCTACAGGACAATCTCTGGGGGTGGCAGATCCGCCCAGCACAGGCGACAGACATCGAGGCCCTGTTTGACATCCGCACCAGCGTTGTGGAAAATCACCAGTCCCGCGAGGAAATTGCCGCGCTGGGCATTACGCCAGCCTCCGTCGCGCACATGCTAGACACCGACTGCTGCGCTTGGGTTGCCGAGATGAATGCCGAGGTGAAGCCCAAGATGAATCCTGGCAGCCCAGACCCGCCCGCGCACCGTCTAGCCGGGTTTGCCATTGCCAATGCCACTGAGAAAACGATCTTTGGGCTATTTGTGCTGCCAGCCTATGAAGGACGCGGCATTGGGCGATCGCTCTTGCAGGCAGCCGAAGACTGGCTCTGGTCGGCAGGATGCGAGGAAATCTGGCTGGTGACGGGCAACGACCCAACCCTGCGGGCCTACGGGTTTTACCTGCACCTGGGCTGGACGGCGGTGGGGGTTGAAACGGCGGGCGAGTTTCAGGGCGCAATGCGGTTCATCAAGCGCTCTCCGAAGCAGGCGGACTGATTGGAGCCTGTTTCTTCGCTGGGAGTGCCTTTGTCATAAAAGCACTGTTGGGATCATCCGCATAGTCGGCAAAGGGGCCGCACGGCTCGAACCCGTAGCGGGCATAGAGCGATCGCGCCGCAGCAAATTCCGCCAGTGCCCCCGTTTCCAAATACAGACATCCATAGCCCCGCCGCTCTGCTTCCGCGAGAATATGCTCCAGCAGTTTTGAGGCAACGCCCTTACGACGGTATGCCTGAACTGTCCGCATGGACTTGATTTCACCGCTGGTGGCATCCAAGTGCCTGAGTGCGCCACAGCCCACCAGTTCGTCTCCCTGCCACGCGCTCCAGAAGGTGATGTCGGGCGATCGCAGCCGTTCCAGATCCAGCGCATGAACACTCCCTGGCGGCGTAATTTCGTGCATATTATCCAGATGCTCTCGCAGCAGCGCCGCAATCTGGTCACCCATCAAATCATCTTCCCGAATTTGCACAATTTCCCTCTTCAGCGCTGGTTTTATAGCAGGAGTCAGGAGTCGGGAGTCAGGACGGAACTTTAAGCTGCTCAAAGCCAACCAGATTTCTTGTTGACCGGACTTTTCCTTCGGCTGCTGCACAATAAATTTTTTCTAAGTCTAGCCAGCAGCAACGATAAAAGCGCAACGCGAAACCCCTTACGCTGTCTCAACTCTCCTAAATGCTGCCACCAGTGAAATTGCTGGAAGCCTCGTAAACGCCCGACTTGCAATCCAAAATCGCCGATCCAAAATCCAAAATCAATACTAAGGATAGGATTGCAGCAGCAAGAGCATCTGGCTAGATTCCTAACCCCTGACCCCTAAACCCTCCCATGCGGCACACCCAGATTCAGCAGTTTGTCGTTTCGGCCAGTCAGATGGCGGCCATCGAGTCGCGGGTGTTTGCGGCGGGGATGCCCGTGGCGGCGCTGATGGAAAAGGTGGCGGGGCTAATTACCCGGCGCGTGTGTGAGCTGTATCCCAATGCGCGAACGACGTTTGGCATTCTTGTCGGGCCGGGGCACAACGGCGGCGATGCCCTGGTGGTGGCGCGGGAACTGCATTTTCGCGGCTATGGCGTGAAACTTTTTGTGCCCTTTGCCAGTCTCAAGGAGCTAACGGCTCACCATGCCCGCTATGCCGCCAGTTTGGGCATTCCCCAGGTGGCGCTGGCTGATTTAGCCAATTGCACTGTGCTGATTGACGGATTGTTTGGCTTTGGGCTGACGCGGCCGCTCTCTGGCGACATCGCCGCCGCCGTTGACCAGATTAACACCTGGCAGAAACCCGTGCTGAGTATTGACCTGCCCTCTGGACTGCACACCAACACTGGCGCGGTGCTGGGAACGTCCGTGCGGGCAACGCGCACCTTTTGTCTGGGGCTGTGGAAGCAGGCGTTTTTGCAAGACCAGGGGCAAGACTGGATCGGGCAGGCGGAACTGCTTGATTTTGACCTGCCCTTGGCGGATATCGTCGAGGTGCTGGGAACCCCGCCTGATCTTTGCCGGATTACGCCGCAGCGGGCGATCGCCGCTCTACCCATTCCCCGTTCCATCACGACCCATAAGTATCGCGAGGGGCACTTGCTGCTGGTCTGCGGATCGCGGCAGTATGCGGGGGCGGCCCTGCTGGCGGCCCAGGCGGCCCGGGCCAGCGGCGTGGGGATGCTGTCGGTGGCCGTGCCAGAATCTTTGCGGCTGATGGTGGTGGCGCAGGTGCCGGATGCGCTGGTGTGGGGCTGTGGGGAAACGGACGATGGGGCGATCGCCCAGTTGCCTGAAGACCTGAACTTGGCAGACTACACGGCGATCGCCTGCGGTTGTGGGCTGACCCGCAAGCCAGTGAGCCTGGTCAAGCAACTGCTGGAAGCAGCCACGCCGCTGCTGCTGGATGCCGACGGGCTGAATATTTTGGCGAGGCTCGACCCAGTTCCCACGCTGCGGAATCGGCCCGCCCCAACCGTCCTCACGCCGCATCCGGGCGAGTTTCGCCGTCTGTTTCCCGATCTGGGGGCAGCGTCGGGAAGGGAGGAACAAGGCGATTCGCAAAACGATCCCTGCGGGAATCGCATCGACGCAGCACGCCGCGCCGCCCAGCAGTCTGGGGCGATCGTGCTGCTGAAGGGCGCAAAAGTGGCGATCGGCACAACCCAGCATCCGGCTGTGTGGCTGAATCCAGACAGCACGCCTGCCCTGGCCCGGGGCGGCAGCGGTGATGTGTTGACGGGGCTTTTGGGGGGGCTGCTGGCCCAAGCAGCACGGCGACATCTGCCCTTGGAGCCAGTCGTAGCCGCCGCCACCTGGTGGCACGCCGCCGCCGGGCGACTCGCCGCCGCCGCCCACAGCGAACTGGGCGCAGATGCCAGCACGCAGATCCGCTATTTGCCGCGGGTATTGCAATCGAACGATTTTAATGATTTTGACGATTCTAACGATTTTGGATTTTAGGATTGGCGATTTTGGATTTTTGGCAAGCTTTTCAGTCCACCTGTCTCATGCCCGGCCGTCGGATACCTGCTGTGTCCCCTGCGATCGCCCGTTCCGTTTAGATTCCTCAAGCGCCGTTCTGTCAAATGCTACACCCTCAAACTGGTTTGCTTCGGCTGTTCCAAAATGCGATGAGGCAGACGCGATTCCCAAAGCGATCCCTGCGGAAATCGCCCCACCCAACCCCACGACATCGAGCGATTCGCGAAGCAATCCCGACGGGAATTGCCCTAACGCTGGCCCTCTTGGGCGGGCTGGCGATGCCGCTGAAGGGTTCGGCAACCCGCCTTGAGGCAACCCGCCTTGAGGCAACCTCTCTTGAGGGCACCCGCCTTGAGGCAACCCGTCTTGAGGCAACCCGCCTTGAGGCAACCCATCTCGATGCCCGACCAGCGGCAGAACCCAGCACCCGCCAAGCGCCCGAACTGGCGCAGCGAATCATCATCCGGCGGCGGGGCGATCGCCCTGATCACCATGAGCGCGATCCCTACGACTGGCGCGACGATCTGGACTGGCGGGAGGACTATCGGCGCGATTCGCGAAGCAATCCCTACGGGAATCGCCTGCCCCGCTGCTATCCGGGCTACGACTGCTATCCCCGCTACGACTATCGCCCGCGTCGCCGACCAGAGCCGCCCAATCCTCTGCCGCTGGTGTCTACGCAAGACTGCACCGATCTGACCGTGATGGCGCGACTGTCCTATATGTGGGATGCGGGCAGTTCCCTCAGCGATGCCGTCACCGGAGCGCAACTGGCAGTATGCAGCAGCGGCGGCGTAGCCACCAGTCTTAGCCGCTGGGGAAATGGACAGGTTGCTCGCTTTGGCAACGGCTGGAACTATCCCAACGGCGTGGCGAGTCGGTTTGGCTCGTCCTGGCAATATCCCAATGGGCAACTGCTCATGTCTGGCTCGTCCTGGTTTTATCCCAACGGGCGATCGGCTCGGTTTGGCGCAAACTGGTTCACGCCCAGCGGCCGCCCAGTGTCGCAGCAGGAGTTGCTGAGCCTGGCCTGCGGTCAGTTGGGAACCCGGCAGTGTGGCGATCGCCTCCAGCAGGTTCCGGCAAGCTCCGGCTTTTGGTATGACCTGACGGTGGTTGAGCTAGCGTGGCTGTCGGGTCGATAATCTGGCTTGCCACACCAGCACAAAAGCTTCTAGAGTAAGTTACGAAACGGGTGCGGAGTGCGCCAATTTTCAGGATTCCCAGCTTCTAACCCAAACTTCTCACCTCAATTTCTAACCCCAACTTCTAACCCCTTGGATCTCACCGCTGGTTCCCAAGCTGACCGTGATCAGGAAAAGGCCATTCGACGGCGATCGCTGCTCAAGGCCCGTCAGGCGATGCATCCTGATCTCTGGCGAGAAAAGAGCGATCGCCTCTGTGCCCGGTTGCAAAGCTGGGAGGGATTTGCTCAGGCGCGGACGGTTCTCGCCTACTTCAGCGTGCGCCAAGAGCCTGACCTCAGCCCGTTGTTTCACCTGCCCAAGCGCTGGGGCTTTCCCCGCTGCGTCGAAAAAGAGATGGTCTGGCATCGCTGGTCGCCCAATGGAGCCGGGATGCCCCGCGCCTACCCGCTGCAAACGGGCGCGTTTGGCATCCCAGAACCCCATCCCCTGTCGATCCAGCTCAGCCCAGCAGAGGTAGACCTGATCCTGGTTCCGGCGCTGGCCTGCGACGTGCAGGGCTATCGGCTGGGCTACGGCGGCGGCTTCTACGACCGGATGCTGAGTGCGCCCCAGTGGCGGGGCAAACCCACGATTGGCATTGTGTTTGAGTACGCCCGTGTGCCCCGCCTGCCAAGAGATCCCTGGGATCGCCCGCTACACGGCATCTGCACCGAAACAGGGCTATTCCTGGCAGACGGCTAACGGGACGAGTTGCGTTGCATCAGGACGCTAGATCCCTTGGGCAGCAAGCTGCTGTTCCGGCAACTCGACCGACTCGCCCACAATCTTGCGGAACTGCTCCCCATCAATGGTTTCCTGCTCTAGCAAAATCTCTACCAGCTTGTCTACTAAGGCGCGATTTTCGCGGATAATGCGACGGGCCTCACGGTGGCAGCGCATCGCAATGTCACGAACCTGATGGTCAATCTTGACGGCAATTTCTTCAGAATATTCCGACCGCGACATCAGATCTCGCCCTAAAAACACCTCATTGTTGCCGCTTTCCAGCGCAAAGGGGCCCAGGTCAGACATGCCGTAGCGAGTCACCATTTCGCGGGCCAGGTCTGCCACCACGCGGATGTCGCCGCTCGCGCCGACTGTCACTTCCGGATCGCCAAACACTTCTTCCTCGGCGGCGCGGCCGCCCAGCGCAATAGTGATGCGGTCGAGCAGCCAAGCGCGGGTGTAGAGGCCGCTGTCGATCATCTCTTCGTTGAAGGTCTGCTGGGCAAAGCCGCCCACGCCGCCGGAGCGGGGGATGATGGTCACTTTGTTCAACGGGTCGGAGTTTTTCAGCAGGGTCATCAGCAGCGCATGGCCGACCTCGTGATACGCAATCAGCCGCTTTTTCTTGCTGTCGAGCAGCGGCGTTAGCGTCATGCCCGTGGTGATGCGGTCGATGGCATCGTCGATTTCCAGCGCCGTGATTTCTTCCTTGCGGCGGCGGGCAGTGAGGATGGCGGCTTCGTTCAGCAGGTTTGCCAGGTCGGCCCCAGAGAACCCAGGCGTGCGGCGGGCGATCGCCTCTAGCGATACCTCCGGCGACAGCTTCTTGTCGCGGGCGTGGACTTCCAGAATGCCTAACCGACCCTTGTATCCGGGCAAATCGACCTGCACCTGTCGGTCAAAGCGGCCCGGCCGCAGCAGCGCAGAATCCAGCACGTCGGGACGGTTTGTGGCGGCGATGATGATGATACCCGTGTTGCCCTCAAAGCCGTCCATCTCGGTGAGCAACTGGTTTAGGGTTTGCTCCCGCTCGTCGTTGCCGCCGCCGATGCCCGCGCCGCGCTGACGACCCACTGCGTCGATCTCGTCGATAAAGATGATGCAGGGCGCGTTTTCCTTGGCTTTTTTGAACAGGTCGCGGACGCGGGATGCACCCACCCCCACAAACATTTCCACAAATTCTGAGCCAGAAATGCTGAAGAAGGGAACGCCTGCTTCTCCGGCGATCGCCTTGGCCATCAGCGTTTTCCCAGTCCCCGGCGGCCCCACCAGCAGCACGCCCTTGGGAATCTTGGCCCCCACAGCGGTAAAGCGTTCTGGCTTCTTCAGGAAGGTCACCACTTCTTGCAGTTCTTCCTTGGCCTCTTCGATGCCCGCTACGTTGTCGAACGTCACGCCCGTCTTGGCTTCCATCATGAAGCGGGCGCGAGACTTGCCAAAGTTCATTGCCTGGCCAGAGGCATTGCTAGAGCGGCGCAAAATCATCAGCAGCCCCGCAATCAGCAGAAACGCCAGCAGCGCATTGGTAATAAACCAGGACACCGCATTGCTGTCTGCCGAAGACTGGGCCGCAACATCGACTTTGTTATCTCGCGCCGTTTCAAATAGCGCCTGGTTATCGTCTGGATTGCTGAAGAGAATGACTTCCTGTGGCGTATTGCTGCGATCCTTCAGGTAGACCTGCGCCACACCCCGCGCAGAATCGACCTCGATCCTAGACACCTGCCCTGCTTCAATTTTCTCTATCAGCCCCGTGTAGCTGAGGCGTTCTGGGGAACGGGCCGTGCTGGTTTGCGACAGAGCGGGCGGAGCGACCAGCACGGCTTGCAGCGCCAGCCAGACCGCTGCCACTGCACCTGTCGCCGCGGTACGGACAGTTCGAGTAGTGCGGGTGCGGGGTAGGGGAGTGTTTGGGGTCAGCGGGCGGGGTCGAGAATCACGCATACCTTAAGCTTTCAGTCGTGCCAGAACACAGGATCTTTGGATAGCACTAGTGTAACTTGCTGACTCAGCAGCGGGTGTGGTTTCAGCCTGCGGCCTTACAATTCGGAGCAGGCTGGGCTGAAACTTTACGTCCAGTTCACAGGCTGCTGAACCTCTGATTTGTCAGGGAATAGATCGGGCTAGAGAGGAGAAAACCCGGATGAAAGCTGTACTGATGACTGCGCCAGGTGCGCCGGAGGTGCTGCAACTGCGCGACGTTCCTGAACCCCGCCTGACGAGCGACACCGCGCTGCTGGTGCGCCTGAAGGCGGCAGGTGTGAACCCGATTGATACGAAGCTGCGGAAGCGCGGCACGTTTTACCCGGATCAGATGCCTGCAATTTTAGGCTGCGACGGGGCGGGGGTCGTCGAGGCAGTTGGCGCTCAGGTGAAACAGTTTCATATTGGTGAGGCGGTGTACTTTTGCCAGGGCGGACTGGGCGGAGCGCCGGGAACCTACGCAGAATTTGCCGTGGTAGAAGAACGCTGCGTTGCGCCCAAGCCCGCCACGCTGAGCTTTGCCGAAGCGGCTGCTGCGCCATTGGTCTTGATTACCGCTTGGGAAGCCTTGTGCGATCGCGCTCGGCTCCAGGCGGGGCAGACGGTGATGGTGCAGGCGGGCGCGGGCGGCGTGGGGCATGTGGCGATTCAACTGGCGCGGCTGATGGGGGCGCAGGTTTACACCACCGTTAGCACTGAGGAAAAGTCGGCCCTGGCGCGAGATCTGGGAGCCGCCGCCACGATCGATTATCGAACCACCGATCCTGTAGCTGAAGTGATGGCGCTGACCCAGGGCACGGGGGTGGATGTCAGCTTTGACACGGTGGGCGGCGGCGTGCTGTCGCAGTGCTTCGCGATGACGCGGGTGTATGGCGATGTGGTATCGCTCCTGGCACCCGACCCGCAGACGGATTGGAAGACGGCCCGCGATCGCAACTTGCGGGTCAGCTTTGAACTCATGCTTACCCCCATGCTCCAGGGCTTGGACTCTGCCCAAGCGCACCAGGCAGAGATTTTGCACCGCTGCGCCCAGTGGATTGACCAAGGCAAGCTCCGCATCATCCTCAGCCACACGGTTCCGCTGGCAGAGGCAGCAGCGGCGCATCGGCTGCTGGAAGCAGGTTCCTGCCTTGGAAAGATTGCGCTGGCGATCGCCGATTGAGGCCCCTGCCAAAACTCCGTGCCGCGATTCCCATCCCGCCTCCAAAATCTCTCATCCAAAGTCCTTTGCACAAGCCCCAATCCCGCCTCCAAAATCCCCAACCCAAAATCCTTCTACCGGGCGATCGCCCAATCCAAAAACCGCTCCACATGGTAGAGCGCAATCTGGTTGCCGATGCCCCGAAACATCACATCGAAGGCGTGTTCTGCCCAGGGCAGGCGGATCAGGGCGGCGGTGTTGCCGTTGGCGCGGAGTGCTTGGTAAAGCTGCTGGCCGAATTCCGGCTTGACCACATGGTCGCGATCGCCATAGATCAGCAGCACAGGCGGCAGACTAGGGCGCACATAAGTAATCGGCGAGGCGGCGCGATATTCGGCGGGTCGGGTGTCTGGCGTGCCGCTCAGGAAGTCTTCTAGCAAAGCGCGGGTGTTGATGGGGTCGGGGCGCGGCGGATTGCGATAACCCTCCGCTAGGTCTACCGGGCCGTAGTAGCTGACGATTCCCCGCACGGGCACGGCATCGGGCTGGAAGGCGACCAAGGTGGCCAGGTGTGCGCCTGCCGACCAGCCAAGCATGGCAAGGCGATCGCCCGCAATTCCCCACTCTGCGGCCCGCTGGCGAATCAGCCGTAGCCCCTGCTGCACATCCTGAAGCTGCGCCGGGAAGGGATGCTCTGGCGCGTGGCGATAGTCCAGCGCGATCACCGTATAGCCCCGCGCCGCCAGGTATTGGTTGAAATGGGCATTATCGTCGGCATCCCCCGCGCGCCACGCACCGCCATAGAGCGCGACGATGGCCCCCATCGGCTCCGGTGGCCGCACCACAGGCTGATACTTCACTAGGCGCAGCGGCGTGCCATCCGCCGCAGCATACTCGATGGATTCAGCAGAAACGTCCGCCGGAATCGGAATGCCCAGGAGCAGGTCGGAAAACACAAATGGGCGCGATCGCCCGCGTCGGGCCACATTTGGGGACAGATCGTAGGAGTCTCCCAGGGCTGCTCGCATCGCCTGGTCTACCTGCTGCACGGTGCCCCGCAGTTGCAACAGCGGCAGGCTGCTGAGCAGAAGGGCAACCAAGCTGAGGGCGATCGCGCTGCGGGCCATGCGCCGAGCCGCAGGACGACGGCTGGCAGCAAACAGGACGACTGCATCCAGCCCCACCTGCCCATTCACCAGCATCAAAAGTGGGCTGATTTCCGGCGCTCCCACCCCCAGCGGCAGCAGCGCAAAAGTCGGCGCAGGCACGACCGTCCATAGGCTGAGAAACAGCCCCACCCCACTGAGCAACAAGATCACCAAGCCTGCGACACGACTCATGGCGCAACGGGTTCCGGCGTAGAGACGGGAGCAGAACCGGCAGCAGACTCTAGCCAACGCCTAGCCCGCTGCGGCTGTCCCCAAATCACCCGCTCCTGCTTGTAGATCACTGTGCCGGGTCGTGCGCCCTTGGGTTTATACACATGACGCGGCTCCGTATAGACGACGGGAACCTGCTCACTTTGGGCAGCGCGGCTGTAGTAGGCAGCCAGATCAGCCGTGAATTGCAGGTCGGCATCCTCTGGCACTGCGCCCGCCGGAAGCCGCAGCAGGACATGGCTCCCCGGAATTTCCTGACTGTGAAACCAGAGGTCGTAGTCAGTCGCGGTGCGCGAGATTAGCTGGTCGTTCTGGTGGTTGTTGCGCCCGATCAACACCTCAAAGCCGCTGGGTGTGGTGTAGCGGCGGAAGTTCATGTTGGTTGCCGCAGTTCCTCGATAGCGCTGGTCGGGGTCGTCGAGATAGCGCTGCTGGATTAGCTCATTGCGAATGTCTTCGAGCGCGTCTAGGTCGTCTGGCATGGTGTAGGTGTCTACTTGCAGGACGGCAACCTGCACCTGTTCCAGGTAGGTGATTTCTGCCTGCACCTCGGCCAGCAGCGGTTCAAGGGCCTGGCGCGATCGCCGCAATTTTTGGTGTCGCTTGTAAAGCGCCTGGGCATTCTGCACAGCGTTCTTTTCAGGATCAAGGGCAATGTTAACGGGTTCGCCCGTCTCAAAGTCCGCTAGCTCAATGGATTTTAGCCCCGGCTGCCATTCGTGCAGGTGCGCCATGAGCAAATCGGCCTGCGCCCGATAGCCATCGGCCTCGTTGGACTGGGCCAGCCGGGTCTGGAAATCTTCGGCTTTGGCGTAGAGCTTGTTGAGCAGATGGGTCAGCCGCTGATTGAGCTGGTGGCGGAGTTGCGAGAAGACCTGGCGGTTTAGCTCGTCGGTGTAATAGCGGCTGAGCAGCGCTTGTACTGACTCAGCCGGAAGCGCATCGTCCCAGCCCAGCACGGTGTAGCCATCGGACAGCCAGCCGGGGGAAAACTGCTCGGTTTGCAGCGCCGTCAGCCACGCCCGCCAGCGATCGCCCAACCGTTCCCACTCCGCCAGACTCAGCGAATCTGTCTGGCGCTCCGGATCGAGTCCTGCCGCCGCAATCAGCCGCAGCACCAGCGCCGAACTCAGCCCGCGATAGGCCTTCAGCAAGTTGCGCTTGAGCGGGCCAGGAATCAGCGCCACCCGCTCCCGCCAGCGATCGAGCGGTTCCTCCAGGCTGGGCATCGATTCGGTCAAGCCGGGGGGAAACTCGTAGGGCTGTCCCGTCAGCACCGGACGCACGCTGGACTGCTGAGCGCTGACCTGATGTGCCACAGTAACGATTTGATTGTCAGCATTTGTTAACACTACGTTGCTGTATTTGCCCATGATCTCCACATAGAGATGCCATAGGGCAGGGTCGCCGGGTCGTCGCGCAAACTGAAAATCCAGCACCCGCTCCCAGGGGGCGATCGCCTCTATCGCAACCAGCGCCAGTCCGCTAAGCTGATGCCGCAGTTGTTGACTAAAGGTGAAGGTGTCGGGGCCTTTGGGCGGCGGCGGGTCGATGCACACTCTGGCCGCTTGCGGATGCCAGGAGAGGGTAAGCCAGCCGCGCCGATCGAGCGTGCGGAGGCAGAGGGCAATTGTGTGGCGATCGCGCTGCACAACCTGCTCCAGCCGAGCCGGGAGCCAGGTCCCTCGCAGTTCAGCGCAGGCAGCCATCAGAGTCGTGTAATCAACGGGTTGCACAGATTTTCTGGAGATCTACTTCTTTTCTTTCTATGAAGATCCGCATTCACCAAATTCCTGAAATCTATTTTTTATATGAAGAAATACTAGATTTTCTTAGCAATGGCGGACTTTTTTAGCATAGTTGGCGGATTTTTCTCTAACATTCACACTGTTGCAAAAAACTCACCCAATTGGGTGAAGCAGGGTAAGTCAAGGTTCGTGCTACACAGAAATCATAGGTAGGCCCTAAGCTACAAAATTACGGAAAAGTACCACCAGATTTGGTTTTAACAAATTGAAAATATATACGTAAAACATCCTATTATTGGTCAGAATGATTACCATTAACTTTGAATCTGGGGTGGCAACTGTAACCTCTAGCACTAAGCACTTTGAGGATTTCTACCGAGTGCATCACTAACCCAAGAACTATTTGAAAGTCACTAGACGTATTGCTCTCTGTGAGGTGGCCAAGGTGCCGCCTGCTTTGGGGTGATATCCAGATTTCACGCATCAGTTCTGCCCACTTTCTATTCCGCATGGATTTGTATGGACATCCGGCTCATCAATATCGGCTTCGGGAATATCGTGTCTGCAAATCGGGTGATTGCCATTGTCAGCCCCGAATCAGCCCCCATCAAGCGTATCATCAGCGATGCCCGCGATCGCGGACAGTTAATTGATGCCACCTATGGTCGTCGCACTCGTGCTGTCATTGTGACCGATTCTGGACATGTGGTGTTGTCAGCGATTCAGCCCGAAACAGTCGCCAACCGCTTCATGGTGAGCAAAGACAACAGTGATGACTAGCCCCAGCCCCGCATAGACGCAGCGCAAGAGGCGGCTGATATCAAGACGGATCAGATCTTCAACTGCATATAGAATGAAGATCCTAAAGATTTTGGTTGCAGTTGTTATATGCAAGAGCGTTGGTCAAGTGGCAGGCTAATTGTCCTAACTGGGCCGAGCGGGGTTGGCAAGGGCACGCTCTTGAAAGCCTTGATGACACGGCATCCTGAGCTTTATCTCTCGATCTCAGCGACGACTCGTGCGCCGCGTCCTGGAGAGGTCGATGGTCAGCACTACTTTTTTCTGAGTCGTGCCGAGTTTCAGGCGCTAGTTGACCAAGGGGAACTGCTGGAGTGGGCTGAGTTTGCAGGCAACTGCTACGGCACGCCCCGTCGTCCTGTGGAGGCAGCAGTTCAGGAGGGGAAGTGGGTCATTTTAGAAATTGAGCTAGAAGGGGCACGGCAAATTCGGGACACCTTCCCAGAGGCGCTGCGGATTTTTGTGCTGCCGCCTTCGCTGCATGAGCTGGAGCATCGTTTGAGGGGTCGGGGGCAAGATTCGGAAGAGGCGATCGCCCGTCGGCTGGAGCGGGCCCGCGCCGAAATCAATGCGGCTGACGAGTTTGATGTGCAGGTCGTCAACGATGATCTGGGTCTGGCCCTAGACCGCATTGAGCGAATTCTATTCCCAAACACAGATACCCTGCCAGACCCAGCGATCGCCCTCAGCGAAAAGGTCAAAACGCCCTGAGGACTGGCAATTCAGTGGCTCCGTCTGCCAAGCAAACCAGGAATTCTAGACAGGCTGCGATTCTTCTGAAGGGCTTTGAACTGGAGCATCTTTGCCCGCGCTGTGGTTGTGGTTCACAGGAGCAGCCGCAATGGTCTCCTCAGCATGAGAGCCTGCGCTAGGGTCTGCATTGAGGCGTAGCGCGTTTGCCATCATCTCAATCTGCTTTTTTTCGCGCTTTAGATTTTCCTCCAATTCCTGGATCTGATCCCGCCAGGCCTCAACCTCTAGCGCTCGTCGTCCAATCTCCTGCTCTTTCATGGTGTAGGATTGCCGCCACTGCTCGGCCCTCTGCGCTTCTTCGTGGAGTAGCGCGGGTGAAACCCCGGCGGTCAGATAATCCTGCACAATTTCCAAAACCCAATCTTTTGCATCCTGCACCTGCTTGATCTTCATCGAGCTGCTTAGCTCCACGAGAACCAACATGCCTGTTGCATAACGTTCGGATGCTTCGGCCCACACAATATCTCCGGACTCACACACTGCCCATACGTAGTCAGCACGCTTTTGGGCAAGCAACTTTAGTCCCGCCTTCCCTTCAGAATCTCGCGTTGTCACCTGAGCCAGGTAGAGCATCAGAATCGAGCTGTGATTGAGAAGATTTGTGAATCCTTAACAGTTAAGTATACCGCTGGCCCTGCTCAGAGTCTAAGGCGATCGCAGCCGAATTGCATGAAGATTCTGAACTGTCACAGTAGATAGTGTCAAAGACTACAAAAACTATCAACGTATGAGTCCACGGAGAGTGCATCTAGTAAATTGCGATAGCAAAGTCAACATCACCCCCAGATGCAAACCCATAGGCACCCCGTCAGGACTCTAGCCTAAAGTCGGGAGAGTCCTAAAGTCGGGAGAGGCGATCGCGCAGAATAGCAGCCTGTGTTTCCGCCTCTGCCAAAGCATCCCGCACCCCTTGAACCACCTCTGCCGGAGCGCGATCGACAAAGTTGGCATTGCTCAAGCGCGATCGCAGGCTTTCGGCTTCTGCCGTGGTCTTGGCCAGATCCTTCTCCAGCTTAGCTCGCAGGGCAGCAACGTCCACCACACCCGCCAGCGGCACCGACACCTGCACCGTCCGCACCACGCCCACCATCGCCTGTGGCGTTCCCCCAGGCGGAGTCGGCACTTCCTGCACCTGGGGCACAGGCACAGGCTTTGTCGATTGCGGCGACGGGATTTTGGGCATCGTCGGCGTAGCATCAGAAGGCGACGCTTCGCCCAGAATATCCGTCACCACTCGATTGACCAACTCCCCAAACTCACGGCGCTTCTGAGAAGTCGAGAGATAGCGGATGGCAAACCAGATCGTGTATCCAAAGCCCAGCAGTTTCAGCAGCGGCGTGACCAAAATCAGCCCATTCAGCGAATGCACCGTCGCCAGCAGCGTCCGCGACACCAGCACCAGCGCCACCACCAGGCCCAGCGTCACAATCAGCTTGCGATAGCGCTCCAGAGAGCCAAAGTTCACACCTTCGACCGCTTTGTAGGCAGCTTCGGCGGCTTCTTGAGCCAAGTGCAATGCCTCTGCCTCAAACTCGTTGGGTGCAGGCAGCGAGTCGCTGGGCGTAGTCGGCACGGACACGGGTTCTGGAATAGACAGGCTCTCAATCTTTGCCAAATCTTTAATATAGGTCTGCCCAGCCGTGAGAATGGCTCGTTCCTGGGCGTTGTCCGTTTGCAGGACGGTGCGAATCTTCACGCCCGGTTTGATATCTGCCTCGGCTCGCAGGTTCCGCACCGTGCGAATGGTGTCGAAGATTAGCCCAAACTGATCCTCCAAATTAGAGTTGATGCGCTGGGGATCGGCTACGGGATAGGGCTGGAGCGCCAAAGTTGCCTCTTCGCCCGTTTGCGTCAGCGTGTGCCAAATTTCCTCGGTGACATGCGGCATAAACGGGTGCAGCAGGCGCAGTGTCCCCTCTAGCACCGTGGCCAGGGTTTGCTGAGCCGCACGACGGCGATCGCCCGCGCTGGTATCCTGAAGCCGCGACTTGACTAGCTCAATATACCAGTCGCAAAAGTCGCCCCAGATGAACTCGTACAACCCCTTCGCTGCTTCGCCCAATCCGAAGTTGTCGATTTGGTTACGGGTCTGCTGAATTGTCTGGTGATAGCGGGAGAGAATCCAGCGATCGCTCATCTCCAGCCCTTCTGATCCTGGTTCCCCCAGTTGCGCGGGGGTTTGTCCGTCCAGGTTCATCATCACGAACCGAGAGGCATTCCACAGCTTGTTGGTAAAGTTGCGCGAGGCCTCCACTGAGGGCGATTCGTCGGTCTTGCGGTTATATTCCAGGCGAATGTCTTGCCCCGCACCCACAACCTCTTTGACCAGCGTGTAGCGCAGTGCGTCGGTGCCGTACTTGTTAATGAGCAGCAGCGGGTCGATGCCGTTGTTGGCCGACTTCGACATTTTCTTGTTATTTTCGTCCCGCACCAGACCGTGAATGTAGACATACTGGAACGGCATTTTGCCCGTAAAGTGCTGCGCCATCATGGTCATGCGGGCGACCCAGAAAAAGATAATGTCGAACCCTGTGACGAGCGTTGTCGTGGGATAGTAGGTCGCTAGGTCAGTTGTCTGATCCGGCCAGCCCATCGTAGAAAAGGGCCAGAGTCCCGAAGAGAACCAAGTGTCGAGTACGTCGGGATCTTGCTGAATCTGCACGCTATCGCCGTAGCGGGCCAACAGGTGCGATCGCGCTTCATCTTCCGACATCGCCACCACAAAGGGCGTATCGTCCGTAATCTCGCCGCCCGTCTCGCTAACAGCGTAGTAAGCAGGAATCTGATGGCCCCACCAAAGCTGCCGCGAGATGCACCAGTCGCGCAGGCTTACCAGCCAGTCGCGATAGACCTTCTTCCAGCGTTCGGGGATAAATTCCGGTTCGTTGTAGTTATCTAGCCGATCCAGCGCTGCATCGGCCAGGGGGCGAATTTTCACAAACCACTGGGTCGAAAGCAGCGGCTCGATGGGCACTTTGCCGCGATCGCTATAGGGCACAGTGGTCTTGTAGTCCTCAACCTTGACCAGGAAACCTTCATCCTGGAGCCGCTGCACCACCTGCTTGCGGGCCTCGAAGCGGTCGAGTCCCTGGAATGGCCCGGCAACTTCGTTCATCGTGCCGTCTTTGTTCATCACGTTGATGAACGGCAGGTTGTGGCGCTTGCCCATTTCAAAGTCGTTGGGGTCGTGGGCAGGCGTAATCTTCACCGCACCTGTGCCAAAGCTGGCATCCACGTAGTCGTCGGCAATGATGGGAATTTCGCGTCCGGTGATGGGCAGGCGAATCGTCTTGCCAAGGAGATGCTGATAGCGCGTGTCTCCTGGATTCACCGCCACCGCCGTATCACCCAGCATCGTCTCCGGGCGCGTCGTCGCCACTTCGACAAAGCCAGACCCATCCGTCAGCGGATAGCGGAAGTGCCAGAGGTGGCCGTTTACCTCCTGGTTTTCCACCTCCAGATCCGACACCGCAGACTGGCTGGCGGGGCACCAGTTCACCATATACTTACCGCGATAGATCAAGCCCTCGTCATAAAGCTGCTTGAAGGAATGCAGCACCGCCCTAGACAGCCCCTCATCCATCGTGAAGCGCTCGCGGCTCCAGTCTACCGACAGCCCCAGGCGACGAAGCTGACCGACGATGGTGCCGCCGGATTCTTCTTTCCATTCCCAGGCGCGTTTGAGGAATGCCTCGCGCCCCACATCGTAGCGGGTTTTGCCCTGCTGCCGCAGTTCCTTTTCCAAAAGCGTTTGCACGGCGATGCTGGCGTGGTCAGTGCCGGGGAGCCAGAGCGTGTTGCGACCGATCATGCGGTGATAGCGCACTAGCACATCGATCAGCGCGTGTTCAAACGCATGGCCCATATGCAGGCTGCCCGTCACGTTGGGCGGCGGAATCACGATGCAGTATGGCTCGCCCGGAGCGTTGGGGTCTGCTTTGAAAACTTGCCGCTCTTCCCAATATCGTTGCCATTTGGGTTCGGCGATCGCAGCGTCGTATTGGCTGGGCAAGTTGGGGATAGTCGCAGTCATGACTGGCGCAGAATTTGGCTGGATTACTCCTTACCACGTTACAAGAATTTTGCAGTTAGATGTCAGAGTTTGGGGATGGGCCGTGAAGGGTTAGACACGTCCCCAACCCTGCGGGAGGCTGGATGCAAATCGAGCCTGCGTGTACACTGCATACAGGGCACATGGTTTAGACGACCCTGAGGTCTATGTCCTTGCCATCCTAAAGGCTGCCTAGGCTTGCAATCTTTAAGCTTCTTCTTCCGCTGTCCTTGCTCAATCAGGGTAGTTTTGAGTAGGGCTGCTGTAAGCTGCATCTGGGCTAAGTAGCCTAAATTCTGAACTTAATTCAACATTCGACTATTTACTCATTACTTATTTACTGATTTAACGCGAAGGATCTTCTCGTTTTGACTCTCTCTTCCCTTTCGGTTCAACGTAGTAAATCACTTTACGAGCAGACCTACGAAGCGCTGCGGGCCAGCATCTTGTCTGGAGATCTGGCTCCTGGGCAGCGGCTAGTAGAAACGCAGCTTGCCGAGCGACTCCAGGTCAGCCGCACGCCGATTCGCGAGGCGATGCGCCAGCTTCAGCGGGATACGCTGGTCATGGCCGACAGCAGCGGTGGGCTGCGGGTGGCCTCGCTGTCGGTCGAAGACGTAATTCAGCTTTATGACTGTCGGCTGGCGCTGGAGCAGTTTGCCGTCCAGGGAGCCTGCCAACACGCCACACCAGAGCAAGTGCGATCGCTCGAACAGTTGGTGGCCCAGTCCGAAACCCTGAGCAAGTCCCAGACCGAATACAGCCCCGAAATGCTCGATCTGGACTATCGGTTTCATCGGCTGATTGCCGAAAGCTCTGGCAATCGCTGGCTGGTGTCGCTGCTGGATCAGGTGTTTGACAAGATGGCGCTGCTGCGGGTGCAAACGACGCGCCACAATCCCCGCGTCCTGGAAATTCGGCAGGAGCATCGGCAGATCTTCGAGACGATTCAGACGGGCTGGCGATCGCGCTCTGAGGCCGACATCAGCGCCGCCGTTGCTGCCATTCGGACTCACCTGATCGCCAGCCAAGCCCGCGTGACACAAGAAGTAGAGAACTTGCAGCACGGCGTAGACGGATGAAGTGATAAGGGATAGCACGATAATGCCATGATGAGATGATGTGAGATTTTGTTCTATCCATCCATTGTTCCATCCACGTCCTATCCAACTGCTATGACCGAAGCCACGACTCGCTACGTCTTTATCTGCGGCTCTGCCCTGCGCGGCCAGCCCGACCACGGCAACCTGCAATCCGCTACGTTTGTGCGGGAAGCCAAAACCAAGCCCATGTATCGCCTGCATTCGGTACAAAACGGCTGGCATCCTGGCATTTATCCCGTCGAAGAAGGCGGCATCTCGATTCCAGGCGAAGTATATGAGATGACGGCCGAGCAGTTCGACTACCTGGCCAGCAACGAGCCGCCCAATATGCACCCCAAAGACGTGTACCTGGAAGACGGCAGCGTAGTGACTGCCTTCCTCTACCCCAGAGAACTAGTAGAACAGTACGGCTGGGAAGACGTGTCGCACTACGGCGGCTGGATTGCTTATAAGGCGGCCACCGCATCCGCCAGCAGCTAAGCGGTTCATCGAAACGGGGCGGACACAGGTCAAGACCGTCGGGTGGGCGGGCGCGAATAAAGTGCGTGATTCATCCCAAGCTGCGCGATTTTAGGCGTGTGCCTTACACTGGAGTAGTTCTCATCGCCCTAAAGCTTCCATCGCTAGAGTCTGGGCAATGTTTTAGGCAATGTTTTAGGCAATGTTCTAGGCAATGTTTTACCAGTGCCCGTTGCACACGCCTGATACAGACACTCATCGCGAGTCACCCATCGCAAGTCACCCATCAAGACGACCATCGGAGAGTTCAACCTATGTCCTGGCGCACATCCTCTGCTGGCCCGCTCGATCGCCTGTTTGCCTGCCTTCCCTACATCCTGCCGATGCTGGAGGCGCTGCCCTTTGGGATGGGGCTACTGAGGGAGTTTCCGATGCTGCAACCCCTGCTGCTGCCGCTGGCTCCCTTCGCCTTTGCCTATAGTCTGGTAACGGGCATCTTTTCGTTTGGCGGGTTTGGCATTGGTGGATTCCTGGTCTTCCTGGCGCTGTATTTTCTGGTCGTCCGCAACGAAAGCATTTCTCATTTCATCCGGTTCAACACGATGCAATCTATCCTGATTGGCATTGCGCTGAGCCTGTTTGCGCTGGTGATCAGTCCAATCTCCGAGGTGCTGCCGCCGCTGTTTGTGCAGAGCCTCTTTACGGCGCTGTTTTTGGGGGCATTTATCCTCTGCATTTATGCGATTGTGCAGTCGGCGCTGGGCCGCTATGCCGAGATTCCGACGATTTCTGACGCGGCAAAAATGCATGTGTACTAGCTTGCCGCACCAGCTTGCTGTCAGCGGGCTAGCCTAGATTATTTTTGAAAAATTGCTAAGCATTGAGGGCAGTTGAGCCAGCGGGGGTCAGGCGATCGCCGCTGGTTCCGCATTTCTGGCGGCAATTGTGTTTTCTAGTGCGCCAATGCCCTCGATTTCCACCCGAATGCGATCGCCCACTTGCACGGGCCCAATCCCTTCCGGCGTGCCCGTCAGCACTACGTCCCCTGGCAGCAGCGTCATCACCTGACTGATGTAGGACACCAGCACCTCTGGCGCAAAGGTCATTTCGCTAATCAGCGCCGACTGCACAGGCTTGGGACTATCGTTCAAAAAAGTTTGCAGGCGGGCGCTGGGGTTCAGTTCCCGCACGATCCACGGGCCCAGCGGACAAAAGGTATCAAAGCCTTTGGCGCGAGTCCATTGACCGTCTTTTTTTTGCAAGTCGCGGGCGGTGACATCGTTGGCAATGGTGTAGCCCCAAATCTTGTTCTGGGCAGCTTCGGGGGAGCAATCACAGCAGCGATCGCCAATCACCAGCGCCAGTTCACCTTCATAGTCCACCCGCTCCGACTGGGGCGGATAGAAAATTGGGTCGCCCATTGCAATCAGCGTCGTTGAGGGCTTGAGAAACAGCAGCGGCTCTTTCGGGGCTTCGGTGCCCATTTCGGCAGCGTGCTTGGCGTAGTTTTTGCCCACGGCGATGATTTTTGACGGCACGCAGGGGGCCAACAGCCGATAGCTATCCGGCTCGATCAGCAGATCGGTCAACTGCCCCTCCAGCCACGGCGGCGCATCCAGCACCTGCACCTGGCGGTTAAGCTGCAAAATGCCGTAGTAAAGCTGACCGGAGGTGGTTTGAACCCGAACGTAGCGCTGCGCCATAGCAAAAACTGAAATCCAGGGAATGAGTGATAGAATTGTATTTCCTTGCTTCTAAGCCAGAATGCCCGATTGAACGAGCGGCCGCAAGGCGTAGACTTACCCATTGTCCGGCAAGACCTGCCTGAACCACTAGGGCGATCGCCAGGGGCATGGGTTTCTTCAAGGTCCGTCGTCCTGACGTTCGTTTGCTCAGCGCATCTGCCTCTAGAGGCCGTCTGTCCACAAGGAGACTCCTTAAACCCATGAATTACGAAACGATGTACATCCTCCGGCCTGACCTGGGGGATGACCAGACCGATGCGGCGATCGCCAAATACCAAACCATCCTGAAAGACCAGGGCGCAACTGACATCGACACCCAGCACCGGGGCAAGCGCCGCCTTGCCTACGACATCGGCAAGCATCGCGAAGGCGTATATATCCAGATGAACTACGTCGCCAGCGGCAATGCAGTCGCCACGATGGAGCGGGCCATGCGCCTCAGCGAAGATGTAATCCGCTATCTCACCATTCGCGTTGAAGAGCCTGCTGCAAAGGAGCCTGCCTAGCGGTTCCACCAGGCTGAATCAACGCGCAAACTTGGCTGTAAAATTTGGTCGTAGATGATCCCTGTGAAGTCCGCTACTTTGCAGGGATTGATGCTTTAAAGCCCTAGAGCAAACCTCTTGAAGCAAGCTAAAAAATATCCGGCTGCCCTGGCTTCCTCTGCGTCAGTTCGGATGCGTCAGTTCGGGCTGTCTGAAAGCCTGCTCCCTGATTTCTAGCGCTAGGCATCCTCTAGCAACCGCTTCAGCGTTTGTTCGCGATGAATCAACTGCTCCGTGAGCCGATGGAGAACAAATCGGTGAAACGCGGCCGCCAGCGTCGGAGCTTCGTCCTCCATTCGTCCGAGTGCCTGGGCAGATAGCCAGTACAGTGTGCAGGGCTTTTCAGCCACCGCAGAACTGGTGTGGGGTATGCAGGCATAGAGCGATCGCTCTCCCACAATATTCCCCGCGCCCACGGTCTGGAGCCGCTGGGTGGTGCCATCAGCCAGTTCCAAAATGATGCTGATCTGCCCGCTTTCTATAAGAAAAAGTCCATCTGGCGCATCGCCGTGGCGAAATAGCAGGTAGCCAACCTCGCCGGAAATCTCTTCCAAGTAATCCATCAGGGCCGAAGCGTCATCGAGATGGGGAAACCAATTCTGCAACTGGAGCGCCAGCGGCAGCGATCGCTGTCTTCGGAGAGGAATCGTCAGCAGGATCTGATTTTCGCACCATTCTACGCCGCGATCGAGTTCGGCAAAGAGATGACAAACCGAGTCTTCTTCTTCTAAACACCCTCCCTGCCGGAGTTGGCGTTCTAGGGGCGATCGCACCTCTGAAAACACCAACTGAAACGAGTGCTGAACTGCCAATTGCCGGAGTTTGACAAAGCTCAGCACCGCAGAGGAATCCATGCCGCTGACCCGGCGAAAATCCAGCACCAAAAACCGCAGCGGCATCAGGTCAGGATCGTCTGCGCGTTGGCGCACTTGCGACAAAAGTTGGGTGGTGGTGCCAAAGAACAGATATCCCTGAAGCCGCAAAATTTCGATCTGTTTGCCTTCGGCTTGCAGGATTTGCTGAAGCACGGGCGATCGCTGCACGCTGCTGGGATGGTCTGCGCCAGAGAGCCGATAGCGCTCTGCCTGAACGCGGCTGTAGTTGACGACAAAGACGACGCAGGCCGCCAAAATGCCCAGGCCAATACCCAGCAAAAAATCGACTGCTGAAATGACTAGAAAAATTCCGAAAACCAGCCCGTATTCCATTCGAGATAGGCGAAACCAGCTTTGATAGAGCCATTCCACTAATAAATCCAGTCCAGCGAGAACCGTCAGCGAGAAGACCACAAATGTCGGCAGGTAAGCCAGCAGATTTCTGGACAGCAGGGCAAGCAGGATGCATCCCGCCGCAACGAGTCCCGCAAGTCGCAAGGTCGCGCCCGCTTTTTGATGAATCAGCGTGTTGGCCAGGTCAAGATGCGAGAGCGATCCGCCACCCAGCCCAATGAGCATATTGGCGATGCCGTTGACCTTCAAGGTTTGGTCAATGTTGGTTTCTTGCTTGAGCGCAAGTTCAATGCCAACCGCCTCAAACATCAGCACCAGCGGCACCAGCAGCACGATGCCGACCAGCGCTCCACTGTGTTGCATTAGAGTCGGCAGATGGATCTGGCTGAAAAAATTTCCCTCGACGTTCTGGATCACAAAGCTATCCCGGAGCGGAGAGAGAAACCAGCCGTCGGCGATCGCCGCTTCCAAAGGAACGCCCAGCCCCAGCCGAACCCCGTGCGAGAGGGCGATCGCCCCCAACAAACAGAGCGGCAGCACCAAAAAATGGTCGAACCACCGTTCCAACGCCATCAGCACAGCCATCAGCCCCAGCCCTGGCAATAGCTTGAGCAGGGTCTCTGACTGAAGAACTTGATACACCAAATCCATCCCCTCTGCACCGTTGGCAACTAGGCTAAAACCCACCTGCACCACCAGCCAGCCAATCCCTGCCAAAAAGCCACCCAGAACGGGATAGGGAACAAATTGCAAAAATCGGCTCCACCGAAACCGACCAATGCTCCAAAGCACGAGTCCCGTCAGCACACTGCTCAGACCCACCAGCGCCCACACCGTCGGCAGACTAGAGCCACTGGCTCCTGATTGCGATAGTTCTCGATGGATTGCGCCTGCTGCGACGGACAGAATAGCCGCCGCCTCCACAGACGGGCCCACAACCGCAATCGGGAGCCTGCTGCCCAGCGTCACCACTACCCCCGTCACCGCCGTACTCAAGAGCGCCATCAAAATGCCAACACTCTGCGCCCCAGAGGGCAAGCCCGCCATCAAGATCAGCCCAACGGCGATCGCATCCGTAGTTAGCACCAGCCCCATCAACAGTCCCGCGGTCATCTCAGACACAAGGACTTGCATCGGCATCGTCCTTAGCCGTTCAAGCAGGGGATTCATCGGGTTCCGCCGCAAAAAAAGTAAGTCGGGTTGCAGGGATTATACTCCGCCTGTCCGAAAAACGGGGGAATCTCCAACCGATCCCTGAAATTCTTGCTAGGCTTGTCTTGCTGGGCTTAGACTGTGGCCAAAATGCAGGACTGCAAGCCGCTAAACGCCCTGCCCATCTTGTACCCCAATACGCCATGAAGCTGAGTAAAAAGAACCTGGGCGATCGCCTCAATCACGTTTACGATGTCATCATTGTGGGCGGCGGCGCGGGGGGGCTTTCCGCAGCAATCTATCTTCAGCGCTATCGCCTCTCGTGTCTAGTCGTTGAAAAAGGCAGGGGCCGCTCCTTCTGGATGCAGGATTTGCGGAATTATCTGGGGCTACCACCCGACACACCCGGCCGCGACCTGCTGCAACAGGGGCAAGATCACGCACTATCGCTCGGTGCAGACCATCTGCGCGGCTATGTGGAATCGGTCGCAGACGAGGGCGACACCTTTGCGGTGAAAGTGAAAGTCGGCAAGACCGACAGCGTATATCCCGTATTTCGGAGCAAGTATGTCATCGCCGCCAGCGGCATCATCGACCACCTGCCGCAGCTAGAAAACATGCAAAACGTGTACGACTACGCAGGCTATAACCTGCACGTTTGCATGATTTGCGACGGCTACGAAATGGCGGACAAACGCTGCGGGCTATTTGTCAACTCCGAAGGCAATATCAACACCGCCTTTGTGCTGAACTGGTTTACCCCCTACATCACCGTGTTTACGCAGGGCTTGTTTGAGGTGAGTGCAGAAATGCGTAAAAAGTTGCGCGATCACGGCTATCCTCTAGTAGAATTGCCGATTAAGCGCTTCCTCGGTCATGATCACGAGATGACGGGCGTTGAGCTAATCGACGGTTCTATGGTTCCGCTGGAAACGGGTCTGATCGCAATGGGTTCCCACTACTTCAACGAATATCTGCAAGGGTTGGACTTGGAATGGAAGGGCAACAACTTGGTGACTGACGGGATGTGCCGCACGTCTCACCCCCGCATTTTTGCGCTGGGAGATCTAAAAGAGGGAATCAACCAAGTGGCGATCGCCGTTGCAGACGGTGCGCTAGCTGCGACCGCCATCTGGCGCGAAATCCGACGAGCCTCGCCACCCCGCCGCTGGGAAGCCCATTTAGACAAACCCCATTCCGACCCCGATTCCGACACCCTACCCCCTGAGTCCTTCCCCCAACCCATCGAAGCCGCTTCCTAACTCTAGTCTTCAGCCACTTCACCAATCCCCAAAATCCAAACTCTAAACTCCAAACTCCCCCTTCTACCACAATTCACCCTCGGTCCTTTTCCTTTTCCTGCTAGACCCACCGAACCGCCAGTCGGAGTGATATGACTCATTCTCTAACGATCCCAGAACTCCAGGCAGAAGTCGCGCACCTGCGCGAAGAACTCCAGATGCGCGACCAGCTTGTGCAGCAGTTGTCGCAAGAGCTATTTCGACTGGTCAAAGGCCAGTCCAATCAGGCTCCTTCGGCGGCGCTGTCAGAGCGGCATCAAAACGAGATGCGGGTGCTGAGAGAGCAGCTTCAAGCCGTCGAGCAGCAGGTCGGGTTCTATCAAGAGCAGATCGCCAGCCGCGACACCGAGGTCTATCAACTGCGCCAATCGGTGCAGGAACTGACCGACCGCTCCCGGATGCTGGAGCAGGTGGTGCAGGAGTTGCCCCATATCTACCGTCAGAAGTATCTGGAGCGCTTGCAGCCGATCAAGGAAAAGGTGGCCCAGATTCAGCAGGAAAACCGCCGCCTCCATGCCGAGTTGCAGAGCGTCAGCTATCGCCTAGCCGTTCGCACCCGCCGCGTCACGCAGATCGACCTGCCGAGCTTCCCGCGTGCTGGTGCGCCCGTGCCCGTGTCGGTTTCGTCCTATGGCGGTGCCTAAGTGGCTCAGGTCTGGATTGTTGCAGAGTCCAATCCATTTGCAGAGCAGGCGATCGCCCAACTGAAGCGGGCCATCGCCCAGTGTCCCACAGGTTCCACCCCTGATACGGTTCGAGTCGTCGCGCCTGCCGACCTGCCGCCTGTCGTAGCCCCAGAGGATCTCTTCTGCCCGCTGACGCTGGCCCTGCCAGAGGCCCTGGCGTTTCCCGGCGCATCGGTGTTTCGTGCCTGTGCCCAGGTAGACAGCCTGCGCCAGTCGGTGGCAAACCACTTTGGCGTGAAACCTGGCGATGGTTCGCTCTGGCTGCCCATTGCGCTCACGGCTAGAGGGCCGCTCTACGGCGAGGCGATCGCCCTCGCTGCCCACACCCCAGAACAATACCGCCAGCCCCACCACCTGAGCGATCGCCAGCGCCAGCCCCTCTATGCCCTTGCCTTTCGCCTGCTGGACTGGCTGAATGCGCCCCCCGCTGTCTATTTATTACAGGTTGCGCTGAGCGACGAGGGCGTAGTGTTTGATCGGCTCTGGCCCTATCCGGCCGCAGGGGCGATCGCCAGCCTATCGGTTCAAACGCCCGATCTGTTTACGGCCCACTGGCTCTGCCTCAGCCACCAGCCCCTCCTCGACCTCAGCATCCCAGGCGAATCGACAAAAATCTTATAGAACTGATAAGTTTCGCCCTTGCAAAGGGTAAGTATAAATGCCTATACTAAGTGTCGTCAGGACAGTTTTCTGACGCAGATCCGCTTAAGAGTTTTGATCCCCGATGCCTTAGCGCTCGACCTGATTTCCTTGAGTGGTGAACTCTTAAAAGTGTATGATCTGTTTCAACATTGGCGAATATCTAGTGTAAAGAGGGCAAGACGCAGTGATTAGAGTAGCAATTAACGGCTTCGGGCGCATTGGGCGGAACTTCATGCGCTGCTGGCTGGGGCGATCCCACAGCGATTTTGAAATCGTTGCCATTAACGATACCTCCGACCCCCGTACTAACGCGCACCTGCTGACCTACGACTCGATGCTAGGCAAGCTAAACGCAGACATCAGCGCCGATGAAAACACCATTACTGCAAACGGTAAGGTCGTTAAGTGCGTTTCTGATCGCAACCCCCTCAACTTGCCCTGGGGTGAATGGGGTATCGATCTCGTCATTGAATCAACGGGTGTTTTCACCAGCCGCGAAGGCGCTTCCAAGCACCTAGAAGCTGGAGCCAAGAAAGTCCTCATCACTGCGCCGGGGAAAAATGACGACGGCACCTTTGTGGTCGGTGTCAATGAAAAAGATTACGACCACAGCAAGCATACGATCATCAGCAACGCAAGCTGCACCACTAACTGCCTTGCGCCTATCGTGAAGGTCATCAATGACAACTTTGGCATCATCAAAGGCACGATGACCACCACCCACAGCTATACAGGCGACCAGCGCTTGCTAGATGCCAGCCACCGGGACGTGCGTCGGGCCCGTGCCGCTGCGCTAAACATCGTCCCCACCAGCACAGGCGCAGCCAAGGCAGTTGCCCTAGTGATTCCTGAAGTAGCGGGCAAGCTGAATGGGATTGCGCTGCGGGTTCCCACGCCCAACGTCTCCGTGGTGGACTTTGTGGTGCAGGTCGAGAAGCAGGTGATTGCGGAACAGGTCAACGAAGCGCTCAAGAATGCGTCTGAGGGCGACCTGAAGGGCATCCTGGGCTATAGCGAGCTAGAACTGGTGTCCTGCGACTATCGCGGCACAGACTTCTCCTCTGTGATCGACTCGAAACTGACGATGGTGCTGGGCGGCGACATGGTGAAGGTTATCGCCTGGTACGACAATGAGTGGGGCTATAGCCAGCGCGTGGTTGACCTGGCCGAGGTTGTGGCGCAAAAGTGGGCTGCCTGAGTCCTGCCTGAGTGAGCAATCGGCCCTGAGCCTGTCATCTTTGAGCCTGTCATCTCGCTGACGAACTGCTTTTCCCCCTCTGGAAAAGTGCTGTAACTCGGTTGCAGCCTTATGCTAGAGGGGGCTTTTAATGTTGTAAGAGAGTTGTTAAGAGATCAGAAAGTCCAGAACATCACATGGCCGAAAAGCAAGACCAGCAGCATCCCCAGTGGAGCGGCGATCGCCAAATTACCAACGCGCTCCTCTCCGGCGACCCAACGGACTATAACCTCAGCGAACTGGCCCGGCTGCGGATTCGCTACAACGGGTTTCCGGGTGCGAGAGACATTCAGGCCGATTTGGACAAAGTGCTGCAACAGTGGGGGCTGACGGAAGAGGAACTGTTTGAGAAAACGCGGCAAATTCACCAGACCAGCCAGATTTATCAAGGGCGCAATAATCAGCGAGAAGATTGGAGCTAGGAGTAATTTGGGATTTTGGATTGGCGTAGGTACTTACGCAGTTGGGCGATTTCTCGCGGGCTGCGCCCGCGAGAAATCGCCCAAAACCCAGAAAACTTACGCAAGTGCGTCAGTCCTGTGGCGATTTTGAATTGGCGTTTTTGAATTTTGACTTTTTGAATTTTGACTCTGAGTCCTGGAGGGTTTCTAGCCAATTTACAGCTATTTTTTTACAGCTATCTTTTCTAGGGAGGATTGACAGAACGAGCGTGGAAATTAATCGACCCGATGTGGTGGCGGAAGTGACGGCCGCCTTTGAACGCTACGAGCAGGCCTTGGTGAACAACGACGTGGCGACGCTGGATGAACTGTTCTGGCAGAGTCCTTACACGATTCGCTATGGCGCGACAGAGAATTTATACGGCTATGAGGCAATCGCCGCCTTTCGCGCCAGCCGTCCTACGGGCGACCTCCGCCGCACCCTCAGCAACACCGTCATCACCACCTATGGCAACGATTTTGCCACCGCCAACACTGAATTTCGTCGCACCAGTTCTGGCAAAACGGGTCGCCAGAGCCAGACCTGGCTCCGAACGCCAGCGGGTTGGCGGGTGGTCTGCGCTCATGTGTCCCTGTTAGGGGGTTAAAATATGTAAAGAAATTCTTAAAGCAAGTCTGAAGGGATTGGCAGAATGCGCGTTGCAATCGTTGGGGCAGGATTGGCTGGGCTGGCGGCGGCGGTGGAACTGGTAGACGCAGGCCACGAGGTGTCGATCTACGAAGCCCGGACGTTTGTGGGTGGCAAGGTGGGAAGCTGGATCGACGCAGACGGCAACCATATCGAAATGGGGCTGCACGTCTTTTTCAACAATTACAACAACCTGTTTGCGCTGATGCGAAAGGTGGGCGCGTATGAAGCGCTGCTGCCGAAGGAGCATGTGCATACCTTCGTGAATCGCGGCGGCGAGATTGGCAAGCTGGACTTTCGCTTTTTGCTGGGCGCACCGTTTCACGGGCTGAAGGCATTTTTCACCACGGAGCAACTGACGCTGCTCGACAAGCTGCAAAATGCGATCGCCCTCGGCACCAGCCCCATCGTCCCCGGCCTAGTCAACTACGACCTGGCCATGAAGTGGATTCGAGCGCTCGATGCCATCAGCTTTGCCGACTGGTTTCGCAGCCACGGCGGATCGCAGCACAGCCTAGAACGCATGTGGGACCCGATCGCCCTCGCCCTTGGCTTTATCAACACAGAGGAAATCTCCGCCCGCTGTATGCTCACCATCTTTATGATGTTTGCAGCCAAGACAGAAGCCTCGCGGCTGAATATGCTGGCAGGTTCCCCCGATGAGTATTTGCACAAGCCGATTCTGAAATACATCCAGGAGCGCGGCGCACAGGTCTACACCCGGCGGCAAACGCGGCGAATTTTGTTTGAGGAGCAGGACGGCAAAACGGTGGTGACGGGGCTGGCGATCGCCAATGGCGACACCGAAGAAACCGTAACTGCCGATGTCTACCTGGCTGCCTGCGACGTGCCCGGAATTCAGCGACTCCTGCCCGCCGAGTGGCGCAAATATCCCGAATTTGACAATATCTACAAGCTAGAAGCTGTGCCTGTGGTCACGGTGCAGATGCGTTTCGACGGCTGGGTCACAGAACTGCAAGACGCAGAACAGCGCAACCAGCTAGACCACGCTGCCGGACTCGACAACTTGCTCTACAGTGCCGATGCGGATTTCTCCTGCTTTGCTGACCTAGCGCTCACTAGCCCCAAGGACTATTACCGCGAGGGCCAGGGTTCGCTGATGCAGGTCGTGCTGACCCCCGGCGACCCGTTTATCAAAATGAGCAACGAAGACATTGCCCAGCACGCACTAAAGCAGCTTCACGATCTTTTCCCGTCCTCCCGCGAGCTAACCATGACCTGGTTTAACGTGGTGAAGCTAGCGCAGTCGCTCTATCGCGAAAATCCGGGAATGGACCCCTACCGCCCGCCCCAAAAGACCCCCGTGCCGAACTTCTTCCTGGCAGGCAGCTACACGCAGCAGGATTATATCGACAGCATGGAAGGCGCAACGATTTCCGGCAAACAGGCCGCCGCCGCCATCCTAGAGCCAACGGGCTACAAGGTTCAGGGTACGGGATTGTTTAAGTATTGATGAGATTGATGAGCCTAAAGGGCAGACTCAGGATCGTATAGCCTTTGGAAGCAACCGAGGAAGCTTTCATCAAGGCTGTATAAAGTTTTCTCTAGAGTTTTTATGCCTGTTTTTCGCTGTTTTTAGAATGAGTATAAATCGCGACAAAACTTACGCATTTCGATGAGTTTTTCCAAGTTTTGAATCTTCCTTCGGGGAAATTTGTAAGGATCTGCCCAAATGCGTAGTTTTCACACGATCTTTTCTAGCTTTGATTTGAAAGACAGGGTAAAGAATGACGCTTATTTCTGTTAGCGATGGTCAGTGGGGATTTCTTAAGGGAAACACGCTTCAAGCGCGTGGTACAGGACGGACATTTCTGGATATTGCCCAGTCCAAGGACGGCAAAATTTTTGCGGTGACTGGCTCCAGCCTCTATCGCTTGAACCGTTCTGGACAGTCCAGTTTTGTTGGGTCTTTGGGCATTGGCTCAATGAACGCGCTGGGTTTTGATGCCAAAGGGAATTTATTTGGCGCTGCGGGTCAGGGGTTTTATCGGATTAATCAAGGCACGGGTCAAGCAACCCTCATCAGACGAATTCCGGGATTTTCGAGCAGTGGGGATATTGCTTTTGATGCCTCTCGGAAACAGTTTTTTGCCACCAGTCGATCGCCCGGATCATCTTCTGATGTGCTAGTTTCTATCACGCCCAAAGGCAAAGCGAGACGGGTGGGCAATATTGGGTTTAGCGATGTGTATGGGTTGAGGTTCGATCGGGGAACGCTGATTGGCTATACAGTACGCAATCAGGAAATCTCGATTAATTTGGTTACCGGAGCGGGTCGCTTCCGGCGCGTGGTTCGTGTTGGAAGTTCTGTAACGTATGGCGCAGCCTAGTATTCAATGCTGTCGTCGCGTGCCGAATCTGGTCTGCACTGCTTAACTTACCTCGGAACTTACCTGGTTTCCGAATAAGACTTCTGACTGCGATCGCCCTTCGGTTTCTTCTGGGGCAGCCAATCACCAGACTATAAGAACCACATCCCCAATGGCTCTACGTGCCTCTTTCCCCAGTTCTAAATCCTAGAACCTGCTCCCAGCGCGATAGAATTCCAGTACTAGGGCAGTACTAGGGCAGGCGAAAACAGAAGGAGCGTGTGATTATCACGGTTGCCAGTTTCAAAGGAGGCGTGGGGAAAACGACTGCGGCGATCCACTTGGCGGCGTTTTTGCAGACGCAGGGCGAAACGCTGCTGATCGATGCCGATCCGAATCGCTCGGCCACCGGCTGGGCCAAGCGGGGCAGCTTGCCCTACGAAGTTGTGGATGAATGGCGATCGCCCCAGCGAGTCCGCAACTTTAGCCATGTGGTGATCGACACCCAGGCGCGACCCGTGCAGCGCGATTTGGAACTGCTGACCGACGGCTGCGACCTGCTGATCTTGCCGACCACGCCCGACGTGCTGGCGATGGATGCGCTGGTGCTGACGCTGGAATGCCTACACACCATTGGCGCAAACCGCTATCGCATCATGCTCAACATCATTCCGCCTAAGCCCAGCCGAGACGGAGAAACCGTGCGATCGCTCTTGCAAGAATCGGGAATGCCTGTGTTTGCGGCTGGCGTGCGGCGGCTGGCGGCGTTTCAAAAAGCAGCACGGGCGGGCATTCCAGTATATGAGGTGAAAGATCCCCGCGCCGCCGACGGCTGGCAAGATTACATATCCGTCGGTGAGGAAATGCTGGAGGGCTTTGGCGGATGACGACTGACAGACCGGACTTTGCGAATCCTGACAGTGCCAGCCTGAAGAGTCGTCTTTGGGGACATTTGCAGGCAATTTCGCGAGAGCGCGACCCTTACCTTGCTAGCGAAGGACATTTCTACGTCCAGCAATATATCCAAGCATTCCTGACGCAATTTGGCGCAGTCGAAACGCAGCCGTTCACCATTCGTGGCCAGACGCATCACAATCTTCTGCTAAAGTTGCCAGGACAGCAGATGGCCCGTCCGCCCATCCTGATTGGCGCACACTACGACGCAGTACCCGGTTCGCCCGGGGCGGACGACAATGCATCGGGGGTGGCGGTGCTGCTGGAACTGGGGCGATCGCTCTCTGCTCAACCCGCCCGTCATCCCGTCTGGCTGATCGCCTTTGACCTGGAGGAATTTGGGCTATTGGGCAGTCGCCACTGTGCCGAACAGTTCCACGCCCAGGGGCAGCGGCTGCGGCTAATGCTGTCGCTGGAAATGCTGGGCTATTGCGACCCACAGCCGGGTTCACAGCGCTATCCGGCCGATTTTTTCTATCGGCTCTATCCCAGCCAGGGCAATTTCTTGGGGCTGGTAGGAAGTCCCGCAACCCTCCTGGATATGCAGCGCCTCAGCCGCAGCCTGCGCCAGGTCGGTCAAGTGCCTGCCCACTGGTTTCCTGCCCCCAATCGCGCCAGCGCCCTGCCCGACCTGCGCCGCAGCGACCACGCCCCTTTTTGGGATCTGGGCTATCCCGCTGTGATGCTCACCGACACCGCCGACCAGCGCAATCCCCACTATCATCAAGCCAGCGATCGCCCCGAAACCCTCGATCTGGATTTCCTGACGGGCGTTTGCCGGGGTCTGGTGGATGGGATTCAGGGCCTGTAGGGAGGGTTGATTTTGGATTTTAGATTGGGGATTTTGGATTTTGGATTGGGGATCGCAGGGTTTGCAGCACATCTGGTGATTTGGCAGACCCTAGCCGCCTAATTCGCGCGATCGCCCTGCGGCAGCTTTGACCGCTTCGATCAGGGCAGAGCGGAGGCCGGCTTGTTCTAGAGCAGCGATGCCTGCAATGGTTGTACCGCCGGGGCTGGTGACGCGATCCTTCAATTCGCCAGGGTGGAGGCCGGTTTCCGCCAGGAGTTGGGCTGTGCCGCGCACGGTCTGGATGGCAAGCTGAGTGGCGATCGCCCTAGGCAGCCCAGCCGCCACGCCGCCATCGCTCAGCGCTTCTACAATCAGCGCCACATAGCCCGGGCCAGACCCAGAAAGCCCCGTAACGGCATCCATCAGCGACTCAGGCACGTCTACGACTTCGCCCACGGCCTGAAAGATTTGTCGAGCCTGCGCTAGGTGGCTGGGCTGGGTGTGCCGACCTGGGGCGATCGCCGTCATCCCTGCGCCCACGGTGGCCGGCGTGTTTGGCATGGCTCGCACAACGGGGCAATTGGGAAAGCCAGCCTCCAGTTTATGCAGCGGAACCCCTGCCAAGATCGACAGCACCAGCATCGACGACGAGGCCGTGGGGAGCGCCTGAACCACGGAGTCAAAGACCTGCGGCTTGATTGCTAGCAGCAATACGTCGGCGTGCTGCACTGCGTCGGCATTCTCCGCCGTCACCTGCACGCCATATTCTTCTGCCAAATACTCGCGCCGTGCCGCCGCAGGTTCCCCAACCGTCACCTCATCCGACGCGCACACGCCCTGATCTAGCAGGCGAGACAGCAGCGCCTCTGCCATCACGCCGCCACCAATTATTCCCAGCTTCACGGTTGCCTCCTTTCTTGCTCTGGATGTCTCGCTCTGGATGTCTCGCTCTGGGTATGCTGCCCTGGTTCAAACAGCACAAGACCCAGACAGCACAAAACCCCCTTCAGCCAAGCTCCAGAACGGCCGGATTGAGCAGCCGTTGCAAAGCAGCCAAAAGGGGGAGATTGCGAGTGCGACCTCTGAAACTTAAGCCATACGAGCTTGCGGATCTGCGCCCCAGGTCGGAGCGGGAGAGGTCATCGGGCGACCAGGACGCATGGGCTGCTGGAGCGGGATGTCCGCAGGCGGGTTGAGCTGGGTGCTGACCTGGACGCAATTGGGCGTAAACAGGAAAATGCTCTCGCCGATTCGCTCCTGGTGGCCGTCGATCGCATAGGTGCCGCCCGCCAAAAAATCGACCGCTCGCTGTGCCTGATCGGGGTCCATGATGGTCAGGTTTAGCACGACAGACTTGCGCTCCCGCAGGGCGCGAATTGCCTGGGGCATTTCTTCAAAGGTGCGGGGTTCCATGACCACGACTTCAGACATGCCGTTTACACCGGGCATTCCAATCACGTTGCTCATACCGGAGCCAACATCAGTGGTCATCAGCGGGCGATCGCGCATCCGGCGACGGCGCGGTTCTTCTTCGACGAGCGGCTGGACGTTCTCTTCTTGATAGAGATTCTGATATTCCTGTCCGTCCATTTCGTCGTACTCATATTCATAGTCGGCCGGATCATTCAGGCCCACAAAGTCACGCAGCTTAGAAAAAATGCTCACAGGTCACGCTCCATCACATAACGTTAATTGGGTTAATTTTTGACAATCCCATCTGACAATCAAAATCTGACAATCAAATCTGACAAATCCGACAATCATGCCAGGGCAAACTCTAACATCGAGTGGAGATTTCAAATCGAGACTTCACACACTCAGGCGAGAGTGCCCTATTAACCCGACCGCGATAAGGCTTAAGCATAAATTAATAATCTAAGCGCTTACCCAACGGGCTTGAAATTCCGCTCAAGTTACTTGTTTTGAGTTCTCAGTATATAACAGATTTAGAAAATCAATCCCCAATTCGGAATTGATTCAAAAAAATTGCCAATGGCACAAGGCGCGATCGCCCTCACAGTTTATCTAACCAATCCAGAATTCTCAAGTCATGGCAGCCTGGTTTAATTTGGCATTTGATCTTATCCCCAGGTTGCACCGATCAGGTTTGTTAATCAATCGAGCAGCCTAGCCGATCTAACCATCCTAGAATGCTGCGATTGCCCGCTTGAACGTCGGTCTTTAAACTCAGAAGCGATCGCCCAAGCGGTAATTCAGCCTGAATCCTAGACTGAGATCAATGCACTTGGGTCAGGTTTGATCAGGAAAACCTATTAATGGCGATCGCGCTTTCCAGTCTGCTGATCAATCCCCTGCAAGATTAGCAACCATCCTAGAAGCAGATGAGACGATTTCCCTATCAGAATTAGCTACGGATCAGGCCCGCTCCACTCAGCGATTTTTCTCGATCGGATCGTAGAAAGCAGGGGTTTACAAAGCCTGCTCACAAAATATCGGGATGCCGAATCGCAAAACCCCACTGCCATAGCTGGAGTGGGGCCTTTGAGCAGCGGCCGCTGCGGACGAACCCAATGATGAATCAGTCATGAATCAGTCGCTGCACCTCCAATCCTCGCTGGTATGGCGGAGGACTGTTTTAGCTAGAAGGTTTAACGAGAAGGTTTAACGAGAGGACGGAGGACTGTTTTAGCCAGAAATTTAGCCAGAAATAGAGTTGGCCCAGTCCTTGGCCCAGTGCAAGTTTTGCTGCACACGCTCTGGGGTGGCGGCTTCCGAATAGAGGCGTAATACGGGTTCTGTGCCGCTAAAGCGGATCAGCAGCCAGCTTTGATCTGCCAGACGAAACTTGTAGCCGTCGATATCCAGAATGCTCAGCACCGACTGTCCGGCGATCGCCTGGGGGGGCTGGGTCTTGAGCTGGTTCAACAAGCGCGATCGCACGTCCATACTGGCCAGGGGCAGATCGATGCGGTCGTAAGCAGAGGTAAAGCCCGTTTTGGCTTGCAGCGCGGCGTATTGGTCGCTCAGATCCATGCCGCTGTCTACGACGGCTTCCAGCACATACAGGGCCGACAGCAGCGCGTCGCGTTCGGGAATGTGGTTGCCGTAGCCGATGCCGCCGGATTCTTCGCCACCCAGAAAAACCTGACTTTCCAACATGCGGTCGGCGATGTATTTGTAGCCAATCGCAGTTTCATAGACGGGCAGGTTGTGCAGCTTGGCAACCAGGGGCATCAGATCCGAGCCGCTGATGGTTTTGACGATTTCACCTGTGAAGCCGCGATGGGTAGCGAGGTGCTGAATCAGCACCGGAATCAGCACTTGAGAACTCAGGAAATTGCCCGCGCCATCGACGGCGGCAATGCGATCGCTGTCTCCATCAAACACCAGCCCCACCACTAGCTCATCGGGCGATCGCCGCTCATAGGTTCGGATTTGGTGGAGCAGGTCGGGCAAGTAACGGGGCAGGGGTTCTGGTGCGCCGCCGCCAAACAGTGGGTCTGCGCTGCCGTTTAGCTCATGAATGGGCGTGCCCAAAAGCTGCTCTAGCCCGCCCGACGCTGCGCCGTGCATCACATCGGCAAACACGGTGAGCTTGCCCGTGGCGATCGCCTGCCGCAGTTTTTCCACATCCACCTTGGCCCGCAGCCCTTCGCAATAGCTCGTCCACGGGTTAAAGGTTTGCAGCGTCCCCGGCTGCTCTACGGAGGGAAGCTCCTGTCCCAGCAGCGTCTCAATCTTTGCCGTCACCTCCGGCGGAATCGACCCGCCAAAGCCTGCCTTCACCTTCAGCCCCGAATAGGCCGCAGGATTATGGCTGGCAGTAATCACCACGGCTCCCAGGGCGTTTTGCTGCTTTGCCGCCCAGCTAAAGGCCGGCGTTGGCGCAAAGGATTCCGACAGCAACACGTCATAGCCCGCTTTTTGTAGCGCCTCTGCCGCCACCTGAGCAAACTCCGGCGACAAAAAGCGGCGATCGTAGCCCACAATCACCAGGCGATTTTGGGTTTGTTCACCATACGTCTGCTCTAGGGCGATCGCCGCCCGTGGCGCAACCTGCATCACCCGCTCAAAGGTAAAGTCTGCTGCGATCATGCCGCGCCAGCCGTCCGTCCCAAAGGAAATGGGCCGCTGGACAAACGCAGAGGGAGAAAGTTGACCTGCCATAGGATGTCTGGAAATTGGGGGACTGCAAGGACCAGGAAAAAACTGAGCGCATTGCGCCAATCTGCACGCTGCCGTTCCAGCAGCACATTGCAAACTGCCACTCAGAGCAATTCTATGCAGGAAATCCCGTATCCGCCAGACCAGTTTCCAGCATTCACGCCAATTTTACGAAGATTTTCAGAGCAATTTCACCCAATCTCGCCAGTGAGCAAATCCTTCATGAGCAATCCTTCATGAGCGATCCTTTTGTCAATTCGCCTGAGTTGCCCAAGCCACCCCATGAATGAAACTGAATGAAACTGCTAAAAGCCCCGCAATCCAAAAATCGCCAATCCAAAATCCAAAATCAATATGCCTTCCCCAATCAGCGCAATAGCCCCGTCCACACTGCCTGGGTTGGGGGCTGAAATCCAGGTCGGTTCAGGAGCGGAGCTATTGCGGTTTGGGGGCTTGAGTATTGTTTCAGCCCTTGCCCCAGAAATTACGCAAACCCAACCCAAAAACTACACAAAGTGATAAGGCGGCAGCGCCTCACTCAGCGCCATGTGCCAGCCAGGACAGCGCGATCGCCACTCTTCCAGTTGCGCCCGCAGCGCAGGCTCCGCCTCTCGACTGACCAACAGGTGCAGCCGCTCTACGCCATCGCGGGGTGCGTCGATCTGGAGCGCGGGATAGGCCTGGGCGATCGCCCCTTTAATTGCTTCCAGTTCTGCTTGCTGCTGCTGCTGGCGATCAAGCTGCTGCTGAAATTGCTGCTTTTTTGCTAGAAAATAGTCGCGTCCGGTTCCAGCAGTCGCCAGCGGGCTTGGGGCAGAAGATTCGGGCGATCGCGGCGATAGTTTCAACGTATATTCGGCCTGCCCCACCAGCCGCGTCAGGGTTGCCTGGTAGCCAGCCGCATTAACGTGCAGATGCTCCAGCAGCTTTTCCTGCGACACAAACTGCGTGCCAAACCGCAGCGGCAGCACAGGAACCTGCTCAAACACCTCGCGAATCACCTGGTCATGGTGCAAGACTGCCCGCATCAGCCGCTCGTCACTCTGCTCCAGCATGGCCAAATCCAGCCCCGGCTCCACGACCGCGCCCACCCCCAGTTCGTGCAACAGCATCAACTCGCCGCTGATGCCCGCCGGTAGCACAATCGACTCGGTTGACTGAAGGACAAACGCATAGGTATACATCAAAACCTTATTGCCCCAATGGAGAGACGCTGCTTAATACTCCATTAATACTCCATTCTATAAGGGCTGGGACGGATGCCATTCCATTAGTTTTCGTGAACGCAACTTGCAAGCGGCAAGCGGCGTTGATGGCGTTAATATTGTGGGTGAGCATTCTCATCAAGAGCCACCTAGCAAGCGTTACCGAGCATCACAATGACGACCCGCTCAATGAAGCCGATTGCGAAAGAGGAAGTTCTGGCTCAGTTGAAAGCGCTCAAGCCCGAACTCGCTCAACGCTATGGGGTAGGTCAGATTGGGGTCTTTGGCTCTGTCGCCAGAAATGAAGCCCATGAGGAAAGCGATATTGATGTCGTGGTGCAAATGCTGCCCGATATTCTGAAACGCGCCAGCCTAAAGGCAGAGTTGGAAGAAAAATTTGGCAGAGATGTAGACGTGATTCGCTATTGGCACGGCATGAATCAATTCCTCAAAGCCAGGATCGATCAAGAGGCGGTGTATGCGTGATCGATCGATACTCCTGGAGCTATTTCTTGAAATTGAAGAAGCAATCAGAAGAATCGAGCGGCGCTTTATAGGAATCGATTCTCCGGGGGACTTTTTGCGCGATGACGCGGGTTTGGATCGGCTAGATGCAATTGCCATGATGCTCATTGCAATTGGCGAGAATGTTCAAAGAATTGATAAGCGTGCAGATAGAGATTTCTTTAAACAGCAACCGAGCATCGATTGGGAAGGAGTCAAAGGAATTCGGAATCTACTGGCGCACAACTACTTCAATATTGATGCAGAAGAAATTTACAAAATCTGCTCTCAAGATATTGAGCCGTTGAAGCGGGCAATTCAAAAAATTCGCAGTGATATTTTCTAATTCAGACAGAACCTACGCGCTTTCGATGAATTTTTCGGATTTTGGATGATTTCTCACAGACAAGGCCCACCAGAAATCATCCAACTGCGTAAATCCTGCCGGAATCAGTTTTGCCAGGGGTTGCCCCAGATTCGGGCTAGATCAGGACAAGCGCCCTACACGTTTGCCTCTTCCTTGACCAGCTTGTCCCAGCCCAGATCCTTCAGCGAGGTGTTTCGGCGCAGCGGGCGGGTCGCCAGTTCCAGGATGTCGCGGGCGTTGGCAAAGCCGTGAATCTGGGCAAAGGTGAACTCCACCGACCACTTAGTATTAATGCCGCGTGCCTCTAGCGGGTTGGCGTGGGCCATGCCCGTGATGACCAGATCAGGATTCAGGTCATAAATCCGCTGAATCTGATTATAGTTGTCGGGCTTTTCCACAATGCGGGGCAGCGGCACGCCCATTTCGGCACAGGTCTTCTCTAGCAGCGCCAGTTCCGCCGCCTGGTAGCGCTTGTCCATATAGGGAATGCCGATTTCGGGGACGGTCATGCCGCAGCGAATCAGGAAGCGGGCCAGGGAAATTTCCAGCAGGTTATCCCCCATGAAAAAGACCGACTTGCCGCGTAGCAGAGAAACGTAATCCTCCAGCCCTTCCCAGATTTTGGCTTCGCGCTCTTCCAGTCCCTTCGGCTCAATGCCAAACACAGAGCAAATTTTCTCCACCCAGGCGCGGGTGCCGTCTGGGCCGATGGGGAAGGGTGCGCCGATCAGCTTGCACTTGCGGCGGCGCATCAGCGTGGTGGCGGTGCGCGACAGGAACGGGTTCACGCCGCAGACGTAATAGCCTTCTTCGATCACGGGCAGCTCCGTAAACCGCTTGGCTGGTAGCCAGCCGGAAACCCGGATGCCCTGCTTCTTCAGTTCCAGCGTCAGTTGCGTGACGACCGGATCGGGCAGGGAGCCGAACAGCACCAGCGGCGGATGGTCTGCATATTCCGACTCTTCGGCCTTCACCTCTTCCTGCTTGCGGCCAAAGTTCAACAATCGCTGCACGGCGTTGCGTTCGGCTTTTTCGGACTCCAGCACGGGTGCTTTGTCGGGGCAGCGGGCCGCCATTGCCGCCAGCACGGTGTCTTCGCCTTGGGTAAAGGCATAGTCCAGTCCGTTGGCGCGGGCCACGACAATGGGAATGCCGATCTCTGCCTCCAGCTTGGGCGCGAGGCCTTCCAGATCCATTTTGATGATTTCGGTGGTGCAGGTGCCGATCCACACGATGACAGACGGATTGCGATCGCGCTTAATCTGTTCACACAGCCGCTTTAGCTCTTCGTAATCGTTTAGCTGGGCCGAAATATCGCCCTCTTCCAGTTCTGCCATTGCATAGCGCGGCTCGGCAAAAATCATCACGCCCATCGCGTTTTGCAAGAAATAGCCGCAGGTCTTGGTGCCGATAACCAGAAAGAAGCTGTCCTCAATTTTTTGATAGAGCCACGCGACGCAGCTAATTGGGCAGAAGGTATGATAGTTGCCCGTTTCACAGTCAAAGTTCAGCGCTTGGGGTTGAGTATCGGCGAGGGTCATGGCGAGTATTGGGGTGTTGGGATGTTGAAGAGGGAAGAGAAGAATTGGGGATTGGGGGCTGGCGTAACGTGAAGTAAACTAGCCATCACTCCGGGCGCTCCGTTAATCCCGCTCTCCCACGCCCGTACAGGCTTCGTCAATTTTGGAAGACAGGCGGACAGCGGGAACCGTGCTGGCGGGCTTGGTTTCGGGCAGGTCGAGGGGCGTTTCGGAGGCGAGGGTGCGGCTGGGGAGCATTTTGGGAGCGTCGTCGTCCAGTTCGTCGAGTTCGTCGTCGGGGTTGAAATTCAGCCCCAGCGCCAGGATGATGCGGTCGGGGTCGTTGCTGAGGTCTACAATCAGCGGCAGCAGGCTCGTCAACTGTGGCTCTAGGGTCGAGAGCGTTCCCAAAATGAATCCAGAGGAGGGTCGCCGCTGTCCGGCACAGTCTACCCAAACGCCCAGCCGCGCGATCCACTCTCGATTTTCGCGATAGTAGGTGAGCCAGGCAATTTTCAGGGACTTGCGGAGGTATTGAACGTTCATTAGGGGTCAGGGTTCGGGAGTCAGGTTTCGAGGATTCAAACTACAGAGTTTAGAGTATCGGGTGGCGATCGCCCCTTCTGTCATCTTCCGCAAAGCTAAAGAATTGCGGGCTTTTCCCTGACCTCTGACCCCCACTCCTGACCCCTCGATCCCTCACTAGACCATCATCAAGTCCAGTTCCTCTTCGGCCCGTTTCGGCGCTTCTTTAGGATTCAAGTAGAAATCAGACAGCAGGCTAAACAGGTCGCGGTCGGGTGCATCGTTGGGCACAACCCCTTCGGGACGAGCCAAAATTTGGTCGGCAATATTGAGGTAATAGTCGCAGACGTAGTTCAGCGAGGGGTCTTTTTCCGCCATCTCGAACAGCGTTTTGCCTTTGACGCGAGACACACGGATGTCTTCGATCAGCGGCAACACCTCCAGGACGGGCATGGGCACGGCTTCGATGTATTTATCAATCAGGTCGCGCTTGGCGGTGCGGTTGCCGATCAGACCAGCGAGGCGCAGCGGGTGGGTACGGGCTTTTTCGCGGACGGAGGCGGCGATGCGGTTGGCGGCAAACAGCGCGTCGAAGCCGTTGTCGGTAACGATCATGCAATAGTCGGCGTAGTTCAGCGGGGCAGCAAACCCGCCACACACCACGTCCCCCAGCACGTCGAATAAGATCACATCGTACTCATCAAAGGCATTTAGCTCCTTGAGCAGCTTCACGGTTTCGCCGACAACGTAGCCACCGCAGCCCGCCCCTGCTGGCGGCCCGCCTGCCTCTACGCAGTCCACGCCGCCGTAGCCCTTGTAGATCACGTCTTCGGGCCACACATCTTCGTAGTGATAGTCCTTTTCTTGCAGCGTGTCGATGATGGTGGGAATGAGGAAACCCGTGAGGGTAAAGGTGCTGTCGTGCTTGGGGTCGCAGCCGATTTGCAGCACCTTTTTGCCGCGACGGGCAAGGGCAACTGAGATATTGCAACTGGTGGTGGACTTACCAATGCCACCTTTTCCATAGACCGCAAGTTTCACGGGCAAGCTCCTGGTGAAGGGATGAAAACTGGAGAGAGGAGAGAAGTAGCGGCGGCAATCGCGGCTACTGTGTGAATTATGAAGAGCCAGATGCCCAAAGGAAAGGGTCTGACAAATCAGTTCACGTCTCTAAACGGTTCTACACAGTCTAAAAAGCATCTTGTATTTTCTTTCAGAACCAGACTGCCTTTGATGTCTTCAAAAACCCTCTCAAAGACTTTTGAAAACCCTCTTTTATAAAAAGGGGAACAAAGTACAAAAACTGTCTGAACCACTGGACGGGATTGCTTTTGGCGATCGCCCGCCTTCTCCAATCCTCCCAGCCGCCCTCCAGAACAGCACCCTGTCGCAGCATCAGGGCGATCGCCCCCTCTCAGCCCCTTGCCCCCATTGGCGCAGATTCCTCCGAAAATAGAGGAAGCCGCTGGA
This sequence comes from Thermoleptolyngbya oregonensis NK1-22, assembly GCF_032705245.1. Classification (GTDB taxonomy): domain Bacteria; phylum Cyanobacteriota; class Cyanobacteriia; order Elainellales; family Elainellaceae; genus Thermoleptolyngbya; species Thermoleptolyngbya sichuanensis. The sequence continues at coordinate 1,238,078 of NZ_CP053540.1, read as the reverse complement.
TTGATAATTATCGTGAATTTTTTGGAAAACCCCGCCCTGCCGCTGGCGATCGCCGCCCTGCTGGACTTTTTGATTGGCGACCCGTGGAACTGGCTGCATCCGGTGCAGGTGATGGGCTGGGCCATCGGTCGCTATAGCCGCTGGGTGCAGGACGGGCTGCATCTGACGACGGAGCCAGAATCCGTGCAGCAACGGGTGGCATGGCAGCGGGCGGCGGGGGTGTTGCTGGCGATCGCCCTCGTGTTGGGCAGCGGCGGGGTCGGCTGGCTGGTCGTTCACCTCAGCCGCACGGTTCATCCATTCCTGGGACTGGCGATCGAATCAATCCTGCTGGCCAGTTGCTTTGCAGGGCGCAGCCTGCGCGATGCGGCGGCAGACGTGCTGCGTCCCCTAGCAGCGGGCCGCTTACCCGAAGCGCGATCGCACCTCAGCCGCTATGTGGGGCGCGATACAGAAAGCCTGCCAGAATCCGAAATTCTCCGCGCCGTGCTGGAAACCGTGACCGAAAACGCCACCGACGGCGTAACGGCTCCGCTGTTTTGGGCGATCGCCGGATCGGTGACCCCGCTTGGCCCCGTGCCGCTAGCCCTGGGCTACAAGGCCGCCAGCACCCTCGACTCGATGGTGGGCTACAAGTCTGCCCCCTATACCCACCTGGGCTGGGCCAGCGCTCGCCTGGATGACCTGCTGACCTGGCTACCCTGTCGCCTCACGGTGGTCACGATTGCGCTGCTCTCTGGCAGACCCCGCCATGTGCTAGAACGCTGCCGCCGCGATGCCCCCCAAGACCCCAGCCCCAACGCCGGATGGAGCGAATGCGCCTATGCCGCAGCGCTGGATGTGCAGGTCGGCGGACAAAACACCTATCGCGGCAACGTCACCCACAAGCCGCTGTTGGCAGATCCCGTGCGTCCCATCACGCCTGAACGCATCCAGCAAGCCCTGAGCCTGACTCGCCGCATTTTCTTACTCTGGCTTGCCGGGGCGATCGCCCTCCACTCCCTATCCGGCTTGCGCCCGCTGCTATCCTGAAGAGCAGACCGCTAACAGAACGCAGGACATCAAACGCAGGACATTTTGGCATGGCAGAGCAATTGCAGAACTATATCAATGGGCAGTGGTGCGCGTCGGCGGCGACCGACTATTTAGATGTGGTGAATCCTGCCACCTGTGAGGTGCTGGCGAAAGTGCCGCTATCGCCCGCCCATGAGGTGGATGACGCGGCTCAGGCAGCAGCAGCGGCGTTTCAAACCTGGCGGCGCGTGCCAGCGGGCGATCGCATTCAGTATTTGTTCAAGCTCAAGAGCCTGCTCGAAGAGAACCTGGATGACCTGTCGCGGACGATTACGCTGGAGTGCGGCAAGATCTATGCCGAAGCCAGAGCCGAGATGCAGCGGGCGATTGAAAACGTCGAAGTGGCCTGCGGCATTCCCATGCTGATGCAGGGCGATGTGTCGGAAGACATTGCGCGAGGCATTGATGAATTCATGATTCGCCAGCCGCTGGGCGTGTGTGCGGCGATCGCCCCGTTTAACTTTCCTGGCATGATTCCCTTTTGGTTTCTGCCCTATGCGATCGCCTGCGGCAATACCTACATCCTGAAGCCGTCGGAAAAAGTACCCCTGACGCTGCAAAAGGTGATGCGGCTGATCGAGCAAACGGGCCTACCGCCCGGTGTGGTCAATCTGGTCAATGGCGCAAAGGAAGCCGTCGATGCGATTCTGGACCATCCCGCGATTCGCGGCATTAGCTTCGTTGGCTCGTCGCCCGTGGCGAAATACGTCTACAGTCGGGCGGCGGCGAACGGCAAGCGGGTGCAGTGTCAGGGCGGCGCAAAGAACCCGATCATCGTGCTGCCGGATGCCGACCTAGATTCCACCATTCGGATCGCCGCAGACAGCGCCTTTGGCTGTGCCGGACAGCGCTGCCTAGCCGCGTCGCTGATGGTGACGGTGGGGCGGGCGCGGGAACCCTTCACCGAGGCAATGGCAGAAGCGGCCAAGTCTCGCGTGGTGGGCTTTGGGCTGGATCAGGGCGTGCAGATGGGCCCGGTGATTAATCTACAAAGCCGCGATCGCATTTCTGACCTGATCCAGCAGGGCATCGACGAAGGCGCAACGCCGCTGATCGACGGGCGCAATCCCAAAATTTCTGGCTACGAATCCGGCAGTTTCGTCCGCCCGACGCTGCTGCAAGACGTGCGCCCCGACAGCCGCATTGCCCAGACGGAGATTTTTGGCCCGGTGCTGGGGCTATTGCATGTAGACACGATCGAGGAGGCGATCGCCCTAGTGAACAGCGGCCACTGGGGCAATATGGCCTGCCTGTTCACCAGCAGCGGCGCGGCCGCCCGCAAGTTTCGCTACGAAGCCGAAGCGGGCAACATTGGCATCAATATCGGCGTGGCCGCACCGATGGCCTTTTTCCCCTTCAGCGGCTGGAAGGAGAGCTTCTTCGGCGATTTGCACGGCCAGGGCAAGCACGCGGTCGAGTTTTTTACCCAAACCAAGGTCGTCGTCGAGCGCTGGTTTCAGGACTGGACGCGCCAGTTCTAGCCATCCTGCAAAAGTCGTCGGGTTCTTTTTCTTATCTTTGTCCTGAAGACTTTCTGCATATTCTGGAAATGCTTGCGGTCTGAACTTTACAAGGGGGGCGATCGCCCTAAACAATCGGTGAAAAGGGTCAGATTTTGTCGTGGATTTCGCGTAAAAACTTGAATACTTTGGGTATCTCTTTGATGTGCAGATCAACCTAAATCACCCAGATGTAGCTAAATCACTCAGATTTAAGGATTTTAACGATTTAACAGGGTTGCTTGAGCCAAAATTGCAGACCCCAGGTTTGCAGGTTTGATCCGCATACGTCCCGCCTATTTCCCCCATACGTCCCGTCTTGACCCCAATTTTGTTATTTTCACGCTTTTTTGAGGTTTGACTGAATGAAGCTTTCACTCACCCCCGGTATTGCGAACACTATTGCGAAATTTTTGACCTCGACTGCCCTAACGCTGGCATTCATAGCCCTCGCTCCGTTGGCGGCTCTGGCAGAAATGGCCACGCTGACCGCCAGCCCCGGCAGCCGCATCAACGTGCGCGATTTGCCCTCGACCACGTCCCCCATCCGGCATTACGGACTTCCGGGCGATCGCGTCGAAATCATCACCTCCGTCAACTCCAATTCTGACGGCCGCCTCTGGTATCAGGTGCTATTCCCTCGAACCGGGGCGCGGGGCTGGGTGCGCGGTGATCTGGTTCGCCCCGATTCTTCCGCGCCACCGTCCTCCTTCCAGCCGCAGCGGGTTTCCTTCGCCCCCGGTTCCTCGGCGGCCACCGTCGGCGGTCGCGTGCAGGGCGGCCAGGTGCGCGACTATATCCTCAACGCCCGCGCCGGACAAACCATGTCCACCAGCATCACGGGCACCTCGCCGTTTCTGCAAGTCATCGTGATGCAGCCCAATAGCCGCACGCTCTATACGGGCAGCGGCAACTGGTCGGGCGTTCTGCCTGCCAGCGGCGACTACTACGTGCGCGTGCGGATTGTGCCCGAAGAACAGGCCAATGCCTCCGGCGAATATAGCCTGACCATCAGCATTCGATAACGGGCTTTACCTGGATAAGAAAAGGGATAGGGGCGATCGCATCCTATTTTCCCATCCTATTTCCCAAGGAGCATCGCCCTTCACATTCCGTAGCAAAATTTTGCTTGCGCCAATCAGGGGTATCCACTACAATCGTCCATCAAGCTGTGATTTTTCCAAGACGCAGCTTATCTTCACTCCCCGAAAATTTGGCCGGTTCGTCGTTTACGGCATTGGTAGATGTTGGCGCACCTACCAACGCCTGACCCCAGGACAGGGATAGCTGTCTCAGGGCTTTGCCTATTGTATGGCCGCCTTGAAACCTGCTTTGCGTCGTTTGGGCGGCCATCTTTTCGGGGTTTCCCTACCTTGTTTCCTGGAGGAAACCCCAAATGCTGAAAATCCAATACACCTGGTCGTCCCCACGCTCGGAGGCGACCCAGTTTTCGCTGCCCCCGCTCACCTGCGAACTGCCCCACCGTTGTCGCCTGCGCCACTGCATCATCGGCCTCCCCGAAGACGCGCAGATGGCGATTGACCGACTCCACCTGCTGCGCTACGCCGAACGCTTCGAGTGGACGAACGCCCTGGATTTCCCGCCCCACGGCATCGTCCTCGACGGTCGCCCCGGCGAAGTGCTGCGCTACCTCCACCACGAAATCCGCAGCAACCCTGGTGCAACCGAGTAAGAACAGATAAGGAGGATTTTGGATTTTGGACTTTAGCAGGGCATCCCCTCAATCCAAAATCCAAAATCCCCACTCCAAAATCCAGGATCTCGCAGCCTTGCCATCTAAAGCCTTTGTGAACCCATCTGCCTAACTCCCCAAAACAGGGGTATTATGCAGACAACCGTCAGCCTATTTCCCTAATATGGGATCTTAGACAGACAATCGTCAGCCTATTTCCCCGATTTGGGATCTTAGACAGACGGCTGTCAGCCTAATTCCCCTCCTGGGGGTAGATAGGCAGACGAGATCAGTCTAATTAATAGTTAGACATCTCCTCGCTAGTCCATATCCAGAGACTGAATCCGATTCATGAAGCGCTCAGTGCATTTGAACTGCTGTAGGAAGCCTGGATGAGTTAAAATTGCATAACTAAGGTCGTAGTTGAGGAGCAGTATGGAGTTGTTCAGTATCGGTCACTCTAATCATGAGATAGATGCTTTCATCTCCCTGCTGCGGAAGCACGGAGTAACTGCTGTGGCTGATGTGCGTTCCCATCCCTACAGTCGATTTTTGCCACACTTCAACCGAGCATCCCTACAGGAGTTTCTTACTAAAGAAGGAATTCAATATGTTTTTCTGGGACAAGAACTGGGCGCAAGACCTAGTAACCAGGATTGCTATGTTGATGGCAAAGCAGTATATGAACGAATTGCCGCTACAGATGCCTTTCATGAAGGAATTCAGCGAATTCAAAATGGTTTGAAGAAACATAAAATTTCACTAATGTGTGCAGAGAAAGATCCATTAACCTGTCACAGAGCAATCTTAGTCTGTCAGCACTTACGTCATCTCGACATACCCATAAATCACATTTTGAAAAATGGCGATTTAGAATCTCATGAGCATTTAGAAGAGAGAATGCTTCTCAAGCATGGCTTTAGAGAGTTTTCTGAGGCGCAAGAAGCTCAATTGTCCCTATTTTCGCAAAATGGTTTGCCAACGCGAGAAGAGTGCTTGAGGAAAGCTTACAAACTTCAGGGTGATGAAATTGCTTATGTAGAAAAAGGAAATGATGAGAATGAAGAATCAGGTCAATTTGTTCACAATAGGCTTCACTCAAAAGAGCGCACAAAAGTTCTTTGAAACCCTTAAAAAGGCAGGTGTAAAGAGAATTATCGATACTCGTCTAAATAATGTATCTCAATTGGCGGGATTTGCAAAAAGATCAGACTTGGAGTATTTTCTGAAAACTATTGATGATATCGATTATATTCACATTTTAGATCTGGCTCCAACCAAGGATATTCTTGATGAGTATAAGAAGCAAAAGGGAGATTGGTCAGTATATGAGCAGAAATTCTTAAAGTTGATGGCTGATCGTCAAATCGAAAAAAAAGTTTCCCCGGATCTAGCCGATGGTGCCTGTTTGCTTTGTAGTGAGGCAAAACCTCACCACTGTCATCGTCGTCTAGTTGCTGAATATCTAAACGATAGATGGGGAAATGTTAACATATGCCACCTTTGAAAAGGATAGTTTGTCTCGCCAATTCTTGGAAGCTAGAAGAACGTTGCATTGCTGGAATTGACCTAGACACTGGCAAATGGATTCGTCCCGTTTGCGATAATTTATACCCCGAAGATGGTCGAATCCCAAGACCTGTGCGGATTGTCGAAGGTCGAGAACCAGCATTACTTGATATTCTACAAATTCCACTTGCAGAAACTGGAAATGATTTCGGCTTTGAGTGCGAAAATCTTTCAGTCTTGCCTGGTGAGTGGAAGCTATTAGGGAAATTGCAGCCAACCCAATTAATTGGTTATTGTGGGAATTTTTCGCATATACTTCATAACTCTTCAAAATATGTTAACCCTTCTCAATTAAAAGCTTTACCCTTTCATCAACGTCGCACTTTGCAATTGGTTCAAACTAATAGCCTCTCTGTAACAAAAAGTTCGGCAGGGAGTGCGGGCTGGCGAGGTTCTCTCCAGACTATTCGAGGGCAAGTTTTAAGAGATGCAAAGATCACCGATCCTGTTTTCGCTGAAAAGCTAGAGACAGGACATCAGCCTACAGGAAATTACTTGGTGACTGTGAGCCTGGGAATGCCTTGGGCACCTCGCGACGATTGGGAGGGTGAGGTGCCGTGCTGGAAATTAATAGCGGGCGTTATTGAATTGAGATGAAGGGGCAAGATGTCTAACAAGTCGCTGCACCGGAACGTCATAAGCTGTCGGTCGAGTAGCAAAGGCGATCTACGTCCGGTGAGCTTGGTCGTTAGGTGGCTTAGTTGTCGGGGAAGAATAGACTTAGCGTGATATCGAGTAGGATTTATGGAACTTTTCTTTCACGACGTAGGCTTAAAGGGCGCGACAAGAGACTTTCCAAAAACTATATTTAATAAAATCCCCATCTCACTTGTTGAGCAAACTGTTCCAAATACTGAGGAATATAAGCTTGGACTTTTGAAGGAATTAAAAGATAAGTTTCCCTCTGGCTACTTTAATTGCTGGGGAGTGCCTTCGGGGGCAAGTAGCGTTATTAAAACTCTAAATGTAGGCGACGCTATGCTTCTCATTAAAACCACGGGTAGTAGTGGGGAGATACCAGCTTTAGCTATTGTCAAAGTTTTCCAGAAGCATCAAATGCATGAATTATCTGTAGCATTATGGGGAGAAGCCAAATTTCCATACATATTTTTCTTTGAAACTAAATCAATTTCTTTGACATGGCACACTTTCAAAGAACATATTGGTTACGCCTCAAAGTTTAGACCAAGAGGTAATGTCTATAGAGTACGCAGTGACAGGCTTGAGAAGTTCAACGGAGTCGAAGGATATTTGAATGGTCTTGATATTCAGAACGATAAATATTATCAAGATCAGCAAAGCAGTAGGGTTTCAAAAAACAAAGTAGGAGAGACAACCCAACAAGAAGAATATACTGAAGGAATGCGAATGTTGTCAGAACGTTTTTTCTTTAGTCGAAATTCTAATCTAATTAAAGAAGCAAAGGCTTCTTATGGCGATACATGTCAAGTTTGCAACTTTAATTATCAAAAGAAATATGGAGAACTTGGTCTTGGTTATATTGAATGTCATCACCTGAATCCACTCTCTGAACGTCCCGAAAGTGAGTGGGACGAAAATATCAAGACAAGTATTAAAGATGTTAGGGTGCTATGTGCCAATTGTCATAGAATGGTACATCGAAAGCGACCTGCCTTGGCAATTGAAGAGTTAAAAGCGATTATTGCATCTCAGAATTCCAGCTAACAATTCGGGTGCAGCGGATTGACCGAAGTCGCTTGGGTGAGATGCAAAGGTACTGGCAACCGCTGACCCGAACCGTTAGCCCTCAGCGCCCTGGTTCTGTCAGCTTCCGGTTGTGTAAGCGATTCGCCCCCCAAATTGCGAAGGCTCGGTTCTTCGAGATCCGGGTCGAGCCGAACACTCCCAGCCGCTTCTGGGTCAGCCGCAGAGGTTGAGTAGCGATAGACTTCGGTCAGTGTGCAACGTCCCAAAAGGTATCCGGGGGGCGATCGCCCAAAGGTGTCGGTGTTGGGAGATAAGGGGCGATCGCCGAAAGGTACGGGTGCAAGGAGATGAAGGGCGATCGCCCAAAGATGTCGGTGTTGGGAAATGAGGGCGATCGCCCAAAGGTGTTGGTGTTGGGAGATAAGGGGCGATCGCTACCAGCCACCAATCAGTGATCGGTTGGAGTCCAAGGTTGTCTACCGCCGCTGCAATTTACCGCTAGCCTAGTTCACATGGAAGAGGCGGCCGTTGCGGAGTTGTACCACCGGATGATTGGACATTCGCACCAGGCGATCATCGTGGGTGGTGATGATGACCGTAATGCCCACTGCGTTTAGCTTTTTCAGAATCTTAATGACTTGCCACGAATTATCAGCATCGAGGTTTCCAGTTGGCTCGTCTGCCAACAAAATCGGCGGCGTGCTGACGATGGCACGGGCAATGCTGACGCGCTGCTGCTCACCGCCAGAAAGTTCATCCGGGAATCGTTCTGCTTTGTCGTGCAGACCCACCATTTTCAGCGTGGGCAACAGACGGCGTTGGATTTCTCGGCGGGCATAGCCTTGAGCTTGCAGCACAAAGGCAACGTTTTCGGCAACGGTGCGGCGGGGAATTAGCTTATAGTCCTGAAACACTACGCCAATGCGGCGACGCAGCATGGACAGGCGATCGCCCCGCAAATCCGACAAGTTCGTATCATGCACGTGCACCTGCCCCTGAGTCGGTCGTTCTGCCCCATAGAGCAGCTTCAGCAGGGTCGATTTTCCCGACCCCGACGGCCCCGTTACAAACAAAAAGTCGCCACGCCTAACCTGGAGATTCACATTTTCTAGAGCGCGGCTGCCATTGGCATAAACCTTAGTGACCTGCTGCAATCGCACAATAGAATCGCGCGGGTTGGCGGTGGGAATCGTGTGGAGGCAGGACTGGACAGAGGAGAGGTCGCGCAGAGATGGGTCGCGGGGCGTGTAAATCAAGGGGCGATCGCTAACGGGGGTCATAGGAGCAAGCGGTTCTGGAGGGATGCAAGAGGAGCGAAACGACGGCTAGGCGTAGGTTCTCGATAGCTTCAGCCTTGCCAAATAGTATCAGATGCATCTCAAAAGGAACCATTAAATCCTACAAAGAGCGGGGAGATTCAGCCAGAACGCCAACGTGAAAACACTCTGTGCGGCGCGATCGCCCCCTCGCGCCGATGTCCCAGATCACTCGCTATAGTAAGAAGCGCATCCACCACCGGCGAAACAATCTTTCTCCAAAACCATGCAAACACGCGAACTGGGCACTTCTGGCATTCACATTACGCCGATCATCACGGGCACTTGGCAGGCTGGCAAAAGCATGTGGGTGGGCATTGAGGATGCCGAGACGATCAGGGCGCTGCGGGCAGCCTTTGAGGCGGGCATTACCACGGTGGATACCGCAGAGGTCTACGGACAGGGACACTCGGAGCGCGTGGTCGCAGAGGCGCTGTCAGACGTGCGCGATCGCGCTGTGTACATGACCAAAGTCTTTGCCAATCATTTGAAATATGACCAGGTGATTGCAGCCTGCGAAGGATCGCTGAAAAACCTGAAAACCGACTACATCGATCTCTATCAGATCCACTGGCCCGCAGGCGCGTTCAACACCGAAATTGTGCCGATTGCGGAAACCCTGTCGGCGCTCAACGATCTAAAACAGCAGGGCAAAATCCGAGCGATTGGCGTATCCAACTTTTCCCGCGCTCAGATCGAAGAAGCGGCGCAATATGCCCGAATCGACAGTTTGCAGCCGCCCTATAACCTGTTCTGGCGGCATGTAGAAGCAGATGCCATGCCCTATTGCGTCGAGCATCACATCTCCATCCTGGCTTATTCGCCCCTAGCCCAAGGCTTGCTGACAGGTAAGTTCGGAGCAAATAAGACTTTTCCTCCCGAAGATGTGCGGTCAAAAAATAAGCTATTTCACGGCGAAAACTACGCCCGCGCTCAGCAAGCCCTAGACCAGTTGCGCCCGATCGCCGAACGCTATCACACCAGCCTGGGCAACCTAGCTCTGGCATGGCTGATCGCCCAGCCCCAAACCCACGCTATCGTCGGCGTTCGCAGTGCAGAACAGGCCGTAGACAACGCCAGGGCGACAGCGGTGCAGCTTAGCCCCGACGATCTGGCCGCCATTGATGCAATCGGTCGCGGCGTGACGGATCACCTGCCCGATGCGAATCCGGTGATGTGGAATTTTGGCTAGCGGGTCGCTCAACCAGTCAGCGGCTCCAGCGGCTCCAGTGGTTCAATGGCCAGTTCTCGGTAGCCCGTGGCGGGGTCGAGTTCGCGGCCAAAGCGGGCCTGGGGCAGGATGCCGAGGACGATTTCAGCGGTGGTGTAAATCTGGCAGCCTGCCAATACATGCCCGCCGAGGGTGCGCCCAGTGTCGTCGGCGATCGCCATGTGATAGTGCGATCCGTGCCGCGACAGCAGCCCCACCAGCGACACAATCTCAAACCGTCCGTCGTAGGTTGTGGGTTCGCTCTGACCAGCCAGCCGCAGAACGGCACGAGTCAGGCTGCCGACGCAGGTGAGGACGCAGGCGGCTTCGAGGTTTTGGGCGATCGCCAGTGTGTCCAGTTCTGTCTTCAGGTCTTGCTGGGGCAATAGACGGAGGGCGATCGCCATCATCGGCACCGGAGTCATATTCATCAGCGTTTCAGCCCCATGCTTACTTTGCAGCTTATTTTACCTCACGCTTTTCTCAAATTGCGCTCGCGACCATCCAACGCAACCATCCAAACCATATCCACTTTCTCAAATTGCACTCAAATTGCACTCAAATTGCACTCAAATTGCACTCGCGGCTATCCAAACAACATTCTCCAAACAACATTCTCCAACTCCAAACAATATTCACAAACCCTTGAGCCTGACAACTTGATCTGGACAAATTGATCCTGCACTGAACCGTCTTAACGGGCTAACAGTCTTAACGGGCTAACGGACTGGCGGCTAATATTTTCTAGAGGCTATTATTTGGGAAGGATTTGGGAAGCATTCTCTTGATTTTTCAACGGTGTCAAATCACCGAGACACCCGCGCTATCCACCTGGCATCTCTATTTTGCTCTCACCCCCACCCCCATCCCTGACCATGCCAATCTCCTTAAAGCCTCGCAAATTGAACCATCCCAGGCGCTCCCTCGGCCTCGGCGCTGCCCTGCTTTGCTGGCTGGGCATGGGGGCGATCGCTCCACTCTATGCCCAAACCACCAGCCTTAGCAATATTTCCAGCGAAGTGTTCGCCTGTATGCGCCGCAACAACCGCAGCGCCGCTGGCCATGTCATCTATGACGGCGGCAGCAGCGGGCGGCTGCTGATCTTTGCCGCTGGCGTAGGGCAGGTCGGGGAAATGAGCTATAGCCATAACGCCAGCCAAAACAGCCTCAGCGTGTCCTACGTGCGGGGCCGAGTATCGGTTGATCAGGTTCGCGGCGGCATGGAAAACACCGCCAACCGTTGCCGCAGCGGCAGCCTCAATTGAGCGGTTTTAGATTTAGATTGTCGATTGTCGATTTTGGATGGATTTAGGAAATGGCACTCAATCCAAAATCCCCAATCCAAAATCCAAACTCATTTAGCCAGAAGTCACACGGAAGTTATACTTCGTCGGCTTTTTGCCCAGCCGCTCAAATTGAAAATAGACCACCACAGGCGCACCAAAGGTATTGGAAACGCCGTCGGTGTTAATCTGCCCCTGCCCCTTCAACACCTGGGTAAATCTCGCCTGGGGCGGAATACCAAAGCTGGGGACGCTGCCCAAGAGGGTATAGCGCACTCTGCCCTTTTGAATGCTGAATCGAAAGGCCGCAGCGGGCAGCGTCACGCCGTTGGGCACGGTCAGCGAGAAGATGTCGATCCGATCTTGACCGCTCAAGCTGTCGCGCCGTCTGAGGTTTAGCCGGCCACCCGTATAGGTGCCCAGGCTGCGGGCCGTGGCAAAGGTGTCGTCTGATGAACTGCTGCGGACGGCTCGCCTGACGAGCGGCAGCGCAGACTTGCGACTGACAGACGAAAGCGACGCACCCGCCAGCCCCGCAGAGGATGAGGAAATGCGGGACTGCGGATTGCTCTGAAAATCGTCGGATGTCATGGGGAACTCCTGGTGGGGGAAAGGGGTTTAGCTGGAGATGCAGACGAACCCAGGCGCAGCTTGCACGTCGCCTGGATATATTCGTCTACAGATTAAAATTTTCTACCATAACGCCTGCCAAACAACCTTTAGAAAGCCGTAAGAATTTGGCCACAAGAATTTGGACGTAAGAATTTAAGCCCGTTGAAACCAGCCCCACCGCAAACCGAATCCCCCTGATTCCCGTTTTTGCCCTGTATCTTAGGGAGAGTGACCTCTTGCGTGTGAATCATTTAGATGCGCTTTCTGTTTAGTCTTTCGGGTCTGGTGGCCGCTGCGGCGGCTGTCTATGGGGCGATCGCCCTGTTGGTGGCCAGTCGCCAGCAGCAGATGATTTTCTTCCCATCGCCGACGATTACCCAAACGCCTGCCGACTTTGGGGCCGCCTATGAAGACGTGTGGCTGTCGGTGCAGCAGGGCGATCGCACGGAGCGGATTCACGGCTGGTGGATTCCCGTGCCGCCGGGCCAGCCGCAGCGGGGCGTGATGCTCTACCTCCACGGCAACGGGCTAAACATTGGCGCAAATGCGGACTATGCCGTGCGCTGGCAGCGGTTGGGGCTGTCGGTGTTCCTGTTCGACTATCGCGGCTATGGCCAGAGCGAGGGTGCGTTTCCCAGCGAGGCGGCGGTCTATCAAGATGCCGACGCGGCCTGGCGCTACCTGACGGAGGAGCGCGGCATTGCGCCAGAGGAAATCCTGATCTACGGGCATTCTCTGGGTGGGGCGATCGCCATTGATCTGGGCGTGCGCCAGCCCCGTGCGGCCGGGCTGATTGTGGAAAGCTCCTTCACCTCGATCCGCGACATGGCCTATCGCACCACGCCCTTCGGCTTTTTGCCCATTGACCTGATCTTGACCCAGCGGTTTGACTCGATCGGCAAAGTGCCCCATCTGCAAGTGCCCGTCCTCTATGCCCACGGCGCACAGGATGCCCAAGTGCCCGCCGACATGAGCGAAGCCCTCTATGCCGCGACGCGATCGCCCAAAATGCTGTGGATCTCGCCCACGGGCGGCCACGCCATTGGCGATGTGGATGGCGACGGCTATGGCCAGGCAATTCGCGAATTTCTGGATCGGTATCTGCCTGTGCGGGTTCCGCTTTAGTCCTGCCGTCATCCGGGTCAAGTCTCAGGTCAAGTCTTACGCAATCAGCACAGGAATTCGGAGCAGGGAATGGCAGAGTGGGTTACGCGGACGATGGAAGCCCTGGGCTATTGGGGCATTGGGCTGCTGATGTTTCTGGAAAATGTGTTTCCGCCGATTCCGTCGGAGCTAATCATGCCGCTGGCAGGATTTACTGTGGCGCAGGGCAAGATGCAGTTTGCGCCCGCAGTGGCGGCGGGGATGGCGGGGACGGTGCTGGGTGCTGTGCTGTGGTACCAGATTGGGCAGATCGTCAGCGAACGGCGGCTGATGCGGCTGGCCGATCGCTACGGCAAGTGGCTGGCGATTTCCGGGCAAGATATCCAGCAGGCGATCGCCTGGTTTAACCGATATGGCAAGCGGGCGGTGTTTTTTGGGCGGCTGGTTCCGGGCGTGCGGACGCTGATTTCCCTGCCTGCGGGCCTGGGCCGCATGAGCTTTCTCCCGTTCCTGCTCTATTCCACTGCGGGGACGCTGATCTGGACGCTGCTGCTGACCTATGTCGGGTTTCTGCTGGGCGATAACTACGAGCAGGTCGAACAATATCTCGGCCCGGTGTCCAAGCTGGTGCTGGTAGGACTGGCGATCGCTCTGGGGGTTTGGCTTTGGCGACGGAAACGATAGGCCAGAGTGTGGATCTGGGGATTTTGGATTTGGGATTTGGGATTTTGGATTTTGGTGGGTTGTCTCTTGCCCCAATCGACCAAACCAATCAACCCAATCAATCAAACCAATCAACCAAACCAATCAACCAAACTCCTGTTCAATAATGCGCCAGCGAGTGGCAATTACCCCCGGCTCCAAGCTTAGGCGGCTGACGACTTGTTCCATAAACGCATCGTCGCGTTCTTGTGTGACTAGTTCGGCTTCGATGTTGACGCGATCGGGCTTATCCTCCAGATCCTCGCTGTAGAGCGATCGCAGCCGCAGTTTTCCACTGGCGACTGCCTGGAGCAGCAGCGCCCGCACATGGGCTTCGTCCTGAGCGCGGCAGACCACCTCACAGCGATAGCACAGTTCCAGTTCTGTCCCTTTGAGGGGCTGCTGATTGATGCGATATCCCAGAGGACGCAGCAGCAAGTTGGCAACCAGCACAGCGGCCGCGCCCATCGCTGCATGAGCCAGGAGTCCTGCACCCGACAGCGAACCGATTGCCGCCGCACACCACAGCGTGGCCGCCGTGTTCAGCCCGCGCACCGTCAGGCCCTCCCGCAAAATCACGCCGCCCCCCAAAAAGCCAATCCCAGACACGACCTGAGCCGCAACGCGAGTGGGGCTGGAATCTCCCGGTGTTAGCACAGACAGCATTACAAACAGCGCCGCTCCGGTGGCCACGAGGGTATTGGTTCGCAGCCCGGCCATGCGTTGCCGCCACTGGCGCTCTAGCCCCAGCGCCGAACCGAGTAGAAACGCAATGACTAGCCGAACGACAAACTCTGTCCAGGTCATGCTCTAGGCTCCTCATCTCGTCAGCGGACTGCTCAGGCGTGGACTGCTCAGGCGTGGACTGCTCAGTTTCTCAACCGCGCTCATAGGCTGAACGGCGATCGCCCCTCGCTGCGCGAATCTGCACCTGTTTGGGAGCAGACTATCCGTGTTACAGAACTTTAATTAGCATAAAGGCAGTGCCCCATTCTTTTGCGTTTGCGTCATGGATGATCCCGTGTCTCTGCATTGCGACCGCACGCCCAGTCCACGCGGCGATCGCCAAGCTGCTGGAAAGGCTCTGCGCCAGACCGTACCCCGCTCCGCCCATCGAGACTGGCATCCACAGGGCGATCGCCCCAACCCGCTGGACTTACTGGCAAAATCCAACCAGCAGCGCATCCCGAATTTAATTCCCATTCGCCACTGGCGGATGATGCAGTCTCCGTTTACCTTCATGCGCGGCAGCGCCATCATCATGGCAGCAGACCTGGCCACCACGCCGACCACGGGCATTCCGGTGCAGGCCTGTGGCGACTGCCACTTACTGAACTTTGGCGGATTTGCCACCCCCGAACGCAATCTCATCTTTGACGTGAATGACTTTGATGAAACCCTGATGGCTCCCTGGGAATGGGATGTTAAACGGCTGACCACTAGCTTTATTTTGGCTGGTCGAGACTTGCAGTTGTCGGATCGGGACAGTTCGGAAGCAGCGCTGGCAGCCGTTCAAGCCTATCGACTGGCGATCGCCCACTTTAGCGAGATGCGAACCTTGGACGTGTGGTATGCCCGTCTGGATGCCAAGGTGCTGATCAAACACGCGCCCGACGAAGCTACCCGCAGACATTGGGAAAAAATGACCACCCGGGCTTTTAACCGCACCCTAGATCGGGCGGTTGTGCAGTTGACCGAAGTCGTGGATGGACAGCGCCGCTTCATTGACAATCCACCATTGATCTATCACCTGCCCAATCAAGCCGAATATTTTGAGCAAATCAGCCTTTTGTTTGAGCAATACCGGGATACGCTTCAGGTCGATCGCCAGTTCCTACTCGATCGCTATCGCCTGGTCGATGTGGCCCTGAAAGTGGTGGGCGTGGGCAGCGTGGGGACGCATTGCGGCGTGGCGCTGCTGCTAGACGACAATGACGATCCGCTGCTGCTGCAATACAAAGAAGCCCGTCCCTCGGTGCTAGAACCCTACGCAGGCAAGAGTTCCTATCCCCACGAAGGACAGCGCATCGTCAGCGGGCAGCGGCTGATGCAGGCGGCCAGCGATCTCTTCCTCGGCTGGACAACGAATGTCGAAGGACGTGATTTTTACTTCCGACAACTGAAAGATATGAAAACCGCCATCAAGCTCAAGGGAATGTCGGCCCGCAGCCTGGAAGACTATGCCGAAATCTGTGGCGCTGCCCTGGCCCGGGCCCATGCCCGCACCGGAGATCCGGCCATGATTGGCGGCTACCTGGGCGAAAGCAATGCCTTTGATCAGGCAGTGACGGATTTTGCCGTGGCCTATGCCTACCAGGTAGAACAGGACTACCAAAAGCTGGTGGAAGCCGTGCAGTCGGGCCACATTGAGGCGATACCAGGTTAGGTGTGCAACGGCTAAAATAAGACATACAGGTCATTCACGTCAGCAAAGCCCGCCCGTCTACCAGTCGCCCTCCAGTTCAACCTCGCACAGTTCACAGGGCAACGTCGGATCATCAGCATCCACAACAACCCATAGCCGATGGATGTCTGGCATTAGGCAAAGTCCTTCTACCTTACCTAAAAACAAGGCTCCATCGGGCGTGCGGAGTTCAATCCAGCGGGGGCGATCGCCCAAAATCCCAATTGCCGAACCGCTGACCACGCCATCGCGAGTAGCATCAGGCGAGTCTTCGGCGGCGGTTGAAAATAAGATACCCCTCGGCGTAACGGTGGCATCCGTAAACGTCAGCGCCAGCCCGTCTAGCTGACCCAAGTCATACTGGCAGATATTTTGCAACGCAGGCGGCTGGCAATGCTCCGGAGTCTCCAGATAAGATGCGAACGCCTCCCAGTGCAAATCACCTGTCGCGTTGACGGGCAGCAGCGTATCTTGCGGTGCGCCGTTGCCCCGGTTGAATAGCCGAATGTGATCTGCCTGAAAAATTGCGCCCTCCAAATTTAGCTCGCTCCCAGAAAACGCGGTGCAGGCTCGCAAATGAGCATAAAGCGCCGCCGCAGGTTGCAGCGTAAACCGATTGGGATCTGACCCAGGCACCATCAAGATCTGTTCTCGTCGGGCTGTTGAGCCTGAGCCAAACGCCAGGAAGATTTCTCCATCCGGTGTGGGAACCGTGGTGCAGGCTTCCAGATCCAGCTTGAACCGTTTATTGCCGCGCTGATCGTCAAACTGGCGCAGACCCCCTTCTCCAGGCGGCAGCGGAATGGCTTCGACGGCAAAGCTCTGGGGGTCAATCAGCACCAGAAAGTTAGCATCATCCTGCACCAGCGCTAGGCGATCGCCAAACCAACTTAGGCTGGAGCCTGCCCGCACATGCAGAGGGCGATCGAGGGCGGGGTCTGCGCCTTCCCGGTAGAACAGCGGCAGGCTCCGCACCACAGTCGCCCGCAAATCCGGATCTCGCAGAATGCGAATCAAGGGCACAAATGGCTTACTCAAGGGTCAATGGCTCCTAGTCATTGAGCAAATTATTTCGGAAGTGATGCACCTTTTGTAGCTGAGAATGTCAAGTGCAAGACTTGCAATAAAAAGAGAATTGTGTAAGCTGTGCGTAAATTGTCGTAATCGGCTCAAAAAAATCGGTTTTCGGATGATTTACGGATAGTTCGCGAGAGTCTTTGTAATCGAAATTTACCTTCTTTTGTTGCCATGTTTGAACTTGAATCGTTGCTCCTCGGTCTTGAACCCGTGACAGCTGTTGCGATTGGCGCGGGGGCGATTTTGCTGGCTCCACTCGTAGATGTATTGGGCGATGCTTTGAAAGAGGATGAACGGCTCAGCAAGTTTGGCGACTCTGTGAAGACCTCAGCCCGGCAAGCCACCAAGGATGCCTTGGTTTGGGGGATTGACCTAGTGGACAACGTGCAGTCAGGGATTGCGGAAGCTCAGGAGTCCTTTAACGATCTGCTGGCAGAAGCCCGCGAAGCCAGAGACATGAAGCGTGCCCAGGAAGAATCCGAAGCCTTTACGCCCCGTTCAATCAATGTCGAGGCGGAATAGCTAGCTTGCTTGGGTCGGCTTTGTCGCTCTTAGATTCGCAACGTTCTCACTGAAAAGTTTAGCAATGGTTTCTGGTAGTACTTTGGGGCGATCGCCCCATGAGGCAGACGGTTCTGCAATGTTCGTTTCTGGTTCTGAGGAAAGTGGTGAAGCAGATGCTGAACCTATCCGGGAGGTAGCCTCGAAATTGCAGATGGGGCCCTTGAGGTCTTTGGTTCACTATGAGGTGGTTCACCGCACGGCTCATCGGATTAGGCTACGCATTCCGCTGTTGAAGGTGGATGAAGACTATGGTCAGGTGCTATGTTGCCTGGTCGAGCGCCTTGAGGGCGTGGAGTCAGTTCGCTGTCAACCTTTAGCCCAGTCGTTGATTGTAGAGTACGTCAAAGGAACGGACTCGACGGAAGAAACAGAGCGCCACCTCTTCAGGGCAATTCAGCAGGCGCATCAGGTTGATCTAGAAGATGTCGTCCAGGCAACCGGCAAAGCTTCGACATCGGAACCGCAGGGGGTGGATCTAGTAGCTCGGCTGGGTCTGCCAGCGGCGGGGTTGCTGCTGGGGTTTGGAGCCATGATGGGGTTGCCCCTGCCTGGGTTGGTGGTGGGCGGCATTATTTTGGCGGGCACGCGCCCGGTCTACGATCGCGCCATGACCGCCCTGTTTAAAGATGGCGAGCTGGCCATCGACCTGCTGGATGCCCTGGCGATTACCCTGCACACTGCGGAGGGCAACTTCTTCGCCCCGGCCCTGATGCTGGGCATGGTGGAGGGGGGCGAGGCCATTCGCGACATCACCGCCCGGGGCAGCGAGCGGGCCTCTCTAGACTTGCTGAGCTGCCTGGGCACCGAGGCCATCGTCGAGCGGGATGGCCAGGAGGTAAGGATTCCTATTGACCAGGTGGTGGTGGGCGATCGCATCGTGGTCTACCCCGGCGACCAGATTCCGGTGGATGGCTCTGTGCTGCGCGGCTCTGGCCTGGTGGATCAGTGCAAGCTCACGGGCGAGTCGATCCCCATTACTCGCGGCGCTGGGGAGGATGTCTTTGCTTCCACCATTCTGGTAGACGGGCACCTCTGCATCCAGGCGGAGCGCATTGGCGCAGACACGCGGGCCGGGGTGATCGCCAACCTAATGCAGGAAGCTCCGGTGTACGATACGCGGGTGTCCAACTTCGCCACCAAGGTAGCCAATCAACTGGTGGCCCCGACCCTGCTGGCCTCGGCGGTTGTCGGGACGACGACCGGGGATGTCAGCCGCGCTATTTCGATCTTGACCCTGGACGTGGGGACGGGCATTCGGATCTCGGTGCCCACCACCATCCTCTCGGCGCTGACCTACGCAGCCCGCAACGGGGTGCTGATCCGCACCGGGCGCACCATCGAGCAGTTGGCCGAGGTGGATGCCATCGTCTTTGACAAGACCGGAACCCTGACCGAGGGCCGAGCCGGGGTTACCAATATTCATGTGCTGCTGCCAGAACTCTCCCGCCGCGAGGTGTTGAGCCTGGCCGCCAGCGCCGAACAGGGATTGACCCACCCGGTGGCTGAGGCAATCATTCGCCACGCCAAGGACGAAGGAGTTCCCCTGATGCCCTGCCAGGCGTGGGAATACCACGTAGGCCTGGGGGTGGAAGCCCAGATCGACGGGCGGCAGGTCTGGGTGGGCAGCCACCGACTCATGGCCCAACGGGGCATTCGGTTGGACGAGTTGCACCACCGCTACCCCGATTTGGAGGCAGGCCCTCACTCGCTGGTGTACGTGGCGCTGGGGGATGCCCTGGCCGGGGTTATCCTCTACAGCGACCCGATTCGGGCGGAGAGTCTAGCGGTGGTGCAGGCGCTCCAGGCCCAGGGCATTGAGGTGTACGTGCTGAGCGGCGACGAGGCGCGGGTGGTGCGGGCGGTGTCCCATAGCTTGAGCATTCCCCCGGAGCGGGTCTACGCCGAGTCGTTTCCGGAGCGCAAGGTGGAGGTGGTCAAGGCGCTCCACGACAGCGGCAAAACCGTGGCCTTCTGCGGCGACGGCATCAACGACTCCGCCGCCCTGGCCTACGCCGATATCTCGATTTCCTTTTCGGGGGCCAGCGGCATCGCGCGGGAAACGGCGGACGTGGTGCTGATGGAGGACAACCTGACTCAGCTAGAAACTGCCATTGCTATTGCCCGCAACGCGATGGACATTGTTAACCAGAACATTGCCCTGGTGATCTTGCCCAACGTGGGGGCAGTGCTGGCGGGGGTGTTCCTGGCAATCAATCCAGTCCTGGCGATTTTGATTAACAATGGCTCTGCAATTCTGGCGGAACTGAACGGTCTGCGCCCGCTGCTGGGGCCGACGGGACTACCTGACTGGCTCCAGCCGTCCGCCAGAGCTTCGGCGATCAGGTCGATCCGGTCGTCGGCTGCGGCAGCAGACCCCCTGGAGGACGCGGCGGATGCAGAGCGCGATCGCCCTCCCGTTGCGTCCTCCGCCCCTGCAAACCCGCAGGCAAATTCCGACAACCGAGCAGTTCAGCCTAGACCCCTAGGGGCGATCGCGCCCTCTGTCCAAGTCCCTCAGCCTGCGGACACCCTGGAGTCCCTGATCCAAAAAGATCTGGCAGCGCGGCTGGGAGTATCCCCTCAGACCCTATCTCGCCGCAAGTATCAGTCAACCTTTGCCCAGTGGAGCCGCACCCGCGACCCAGGTCGGGTGGCCTGGCGCTACTCGCAGCCGGAGCGAGTCTTTCATCCCGTGCTGGCTGACACCCTGCCCTTTCGCCCAGGTCAGGAGCGGGGAGCAACCCCTCGTCTTGGTCATCGGGCCGCAGCGACTCTGGCGGCAAGTGGGTAAGCTAGCAGGCTCATCAGTCGCAGCCAGAAGGACTTTGGCTGAATCGGAATCGGAGAAAATAGGCACTTCTTGAGGTACTTCTTGAGGCTCAACTAAACGCTGTACAGTTATCGTCTATCTGCTGGAGGTTGAACGATGGACATTGCTCTGAATCATCTGCGGAAAGCCGCCCTCTACACGGCCGGGGTCGTGAGCTTTGTGGTGGGAGTTGTGGGTGTCATTTTGCCGGGGCTGCCTGCTACGCCGTTTTTTTTGCTCTCAGCCCTCTGCTTTAAGCTGGCCCATGACAATTAGACAATTAAGTGAGTGGGCATCCATCAGTTGGGCATCCATAAATCATGCTGTCAGGAAATCATGCTGTCAGGTGCCGTTGAGCGTAGCCATAACGACCGCCCCGCAAGACTTTGATCAGTTACGCTAGCGTTAGCATGTTCTACGACCAGCCACGAATAGCCTGGAAAGCGTTGCTTAAACAGCGTTGCCTAATCCGTGCAGCACTGCCATCAAATCCCTAATGGCTCCTTCCACCCCTGACCTAGAGTATGCAGTTGTGCATCAGACCTCAAAGCGGCTGCGGATTCAGGTGCCGCGCCTCCGCAATGATGAGGCCCTAGCGACGACCCTCCAGTCAAAACTAGGGGCCGTGAAGGGAGTTGCGGCTGTGCGGATTAATCGGGCGGCTTGCTCGGTGATTATTCACTTTCGCGATCGCCCCTCGGCTGATCCCGTGCCACCACAAATCCTGACTTTACTCGAAGAGTGGTCGCGCCCTGCCCCAGAGCCTACCCTAGAACAGGCTTCAGCGCTACTCGCCCAGCGCTCCGACCCGCCATCGTCTATCCCAACCGCCCCACCTGCACCGCAGCCGGATAGAACCACTGATTCAGCTAGCTCAGCCAATTCAGCCAATTTAACCAATTCAATCAACACAGCCAACTCAGCCGACTCAACCAACTCGCCCCCCGAAGAGCAGCCGACCGTCGTTTTGCCAGAGCCGCTCACCCAGCGAGATCTGGCCGAACGGTTGGGGGTTTCCTCCCAGTGCATCACTCCCCGACGGCAACAGCCAACCTTTAAGGACTGGAGCCAGGAGCAAGATCCAGAGGGGGTCGCCTGGTGCTACGAGGCAGATTCCGGCACGTTTCATCCGCTTTCAGAGCATCCGCTTTCAGAGATCGAATCGACCAGCCAAGCCCAGCAACCCTGATTGACCAACGCAGCGCCGAAGAGCGCTGAGTGAGAATCAACATGGCAACCCCGACGGCAAGCCCCATTAGTCCCTGCACTATCCAGGTGGTTCACCAACTCCGAGGGCGGCTGCGGTTGCGGCTGGCGGCGCTGCGGTGGGCGGTCGATGGAGGAGCGGAAGTGCGATCGCAGCTTTCCCGTTACCCCGGCGTTTCCCATGTTCGCATCAACCCCTGGGCCCAGTCCGTGGTGATTGAGCATGAACCGGGGCTGGTGGTGGCGGAGGTGTGCGATCGCCTGCGAGACTTCTTACAATCCCTTGCCCTGAACCAACCTGCGCCCAGAATCGCGGATCAATCGCTCTTTCCCGCCGCCGCCCCTCTGGATGCCGACCCTCTGGATGCCGACCCTCTAGATTTAGAACTGCTACAGCGGATGGCCCTGCCAACTCTGGGGCTGACCCTAGCGCTACTCATCACGCCCCTAGAGTGGTCTCTATCTCCCTGGCTTCTGGGTGGCGTGACCTTGGCCGCCGCTGTACCGCTGCTGAACCGCACCCGCCAAAGCCTGATCCGGGGTCGCTTTGATGAAGAATTACTCGAATCCACCTGGACTCTGTTCTACGGGTTCACGGGCGACTTTGTGGCCCCCAATCTGGATCTGGTCTTGGCAGAAGTGGCCGATGTGCTACAGGAAGCCACCTCTGCCTCAACCGCAGCCCCAGCCACCGACCCCATTCCCCCCATTCACCGGGTGCAGATTCAGCGGGAGGGTGAAATCCAGGAGATTGCTATTGGGGAGCTTAAACCGGGCGATCGCGTCTTTCTGCAAGCGGGAGACACCTGCCCCGCCGACGGCCGCATCCTCGCCGGGGAAGCGTGGCTGGATCTCAGCAACCTGACTGGCGAACCCGCCCCCCTGCCCCGTAGCGAGGGCAAGCGAATTCTCTACGGCAGCACCCTCATAGACGGAGAACTGATCATAGAGGTGGAAGCACTGGGGACAGAGACCCAATACGGTCAAGAATTAGAACTGGCTGAGGCGGCCCCCCTCCAGCAAACAGAACTGAGTGACTATGCCAAGGCCGTAGGACAAACGCTCGTCCTCCCGACCCTGGCGCTCTCTGCGATCCTCTACCTGCTCACCCAAAACCTAGAGCGGGCCTTAGCAATCCTCCAGCTTGATCTGATTACGGGGATTCACCTGTCTACCCCCACCGCCATTCTGGCCATGATGAAGCGGGCGCAGCGATTGCAAATTGACGTGCGATCGGGTCGGGTGTTTGAAACCCTCGCAGCGGCCGATACCGTCGTCTTTGCCCGCACAGGCACCCTGACCGAAGCCGACCTGTCCGTTGTTGACGTGCAGATCGCGCCCGGAGCCGAATCTCTACTGCCTAATTCAATCGCCGACCCGGCCCCTGCCTTGCTGGCTCTGGCCGCCGCTGTCGAGCAGTGCGACCAAACCGAGTGGCAGCACCCTGTCGCCCGCGCCATCATAGCCAAAGCCAGCGCCCTAGGATTAACGCTGCCCCAGAGCGAAGCCTGCTACCCAAGACAGGGCCCCGGGCTGGGAGTCTCCGCTCAGATTGATGGGCAACGGGTGGTGGTCGGCAGCCACAACTATCTGCAACAGGCAGGCGTGTTCTTTCCTGAAGAATTTGACGGGCCAGCAGGTAGCCAGGATGGGCAACACCACGGCTACTGGTATGTCTATGCAGCGCAGGGGGGTCGCTTGCTGGGGCAGATTGTCTGCTGTGCCCAGGTGCGGCCAGAGGCAGAGGCGGCGATCGCCCGTCTGAAACATCGGGGGATGACCGTATACATGGTCACGGGCGGGGCCCCCCAACTGGCAGCAGCGATTGGTGCCCAAGTAGGGCTTTCCCCCGACTACATTCGCTCCGAACTCAGCCCCCAGGATAAAAAAGAGTTCGTCTGTCAACTGCAAGCCGCAGGCCATACCGTAATTTACATGGGGGAAGGGATGGATGACTACCCGGCTCTGCGCTACGCCGATGTGGCCGTCGCCACCCACCAGTCCTACCAACCCATCCGGGATATTGCTGATTTGACTTTGCCCCAGGGCCACCTCACGGCGCTGGTGACTGCCTTTGAACTGGCCGATGCGGCGATCGCCACGGTGAAGCAAAACATCGCCCTGATTACTCTGCCCAACCTCACGGCCACTACCCTCGGCGTGCTGCTGCTGCTCGATCCAGTGCTGGTGGTGACGATTAATAACACTGCCAACCTGCTGGCCTTGCTGAATGCCCTCCGCCCATTTTGGATGGAGAACTAATGGGGAATCAGCCGTGGATTTTTTCCTGGAGATCCGATCCAAGACAATCCGTGAGCTTGGAGGAGTGCGCTTCAGGTTCTATTGCACCCCTCCCGTTTGCAGCGGCAATAAATGCAGCGACCATTAATCAGGTTTGAATGCCCAGCAGCACAGAAACTAGATAAAAGTAGAGCAGTAGCCCAGTAAAGTCTTTGATCGTGGTAATGAACGGATCGGCAGCCGGGCCATGATCAAAACCGAGCCTGAGAAGAAGCCAGGGCAGCAGCGCTCCCAAAACGGCGGCTAACGTAATCACTGCAAAAAGGGATAGCCCAACGGCCAGCCCAAGCTGGGGCACCCCGTTGGGGGCACCCTGCCAGAAATAGGCGATCGCCCCCCCAACCGTCCCCAAGATTGCGCCCATGATTGCGCCAATGCGGAATTCCCGAAATAAGTAACTTCCGTAATGCCGAATATCAATATGGCTCCAGGCCAGCCCACGAGCAAACACCGTCGTAGATTGGGTTCCCACGTTTCCGCCCATGTCCATCACCACCGGAATGAAAATTGCCACAACAACGACAGCTTCTAAAATTTCCTCGAAGTTTTGAATCACCCCCCCAACCACCATGCCGCCAATTAGCGTGATAATCAGACACAAAATCCGAAGCTGAACCGCGTAGCGAATCGGCCCGCGAACCAACTTTTCACTCCAGGCCTGGTCACGGGTTAGCAGTCCCCCGACCCCTGCTTGGGCCAGAGCCGCGCTCGACGCTTCCTCTTCGATCACGTCAATTACATCGTCAAAGGTCAGATCGCCGACAAGCCGTCCCTCGCTGTCTAGCACTGGAATAGCAGGCAGATCGTAATCTTTGAGCAAACGCGCCGCCTGCATTTCGGGCGAAGTAGCGCTGATGGCAATATCCCGTCCGTCCGCCAACTGCTCAATCAGCAGTTCTGGGTTGGCTTTGATCAGGCGCACGGTGCGGACAAAGCCTCGATAAACCCCCTGCCGGTCAATAATAAACACCAAGTCCAGGTCATCATCTCCAAGCTGGGATTCTCGCACGGATGCTAACACCGCACTGACTTTTGTGCCTTCTCGCACGGCCAGATAGCGCAAGCTCATCCGCCGACCAGCACTTCCTTCGGGATAGCCCAGCAGCAAATCGACTGCCTCGCGGGAGGTGGGTCTGAGCTGGGTAAGGAGGCGCTTGGTGACCTTGGCAGGTAACTCTTCAAACAGACGAACCCGCTGTTCGGGTTCAAGGGCTTCTAGAATCGGCAAAATTTCCGGATCAGACATCTGCCGAATCAGGTCAGCCTGCCCATCGGGACTGAGCATTTCAAAAACGGCGATCGCCTTATCCTTATCCAGCAGTCGAAACGCCAGAACCCGCTGGGGTAGGTCAATCTCTAGCAGCGATCGCACGAGATCCGGTACGCTCAGTTGATTAGCCGTTAGCTTAGCCGCACCCAACCCCTTCGGCTGGTTCAGTAGTTCTTTGAATGTGTTTTGCGTCATGAGAAATCTCCCCTCGTTGACAGTTGAATTCGGTCTTGAATCATTTCTGGAATCATTTCTGGAATAGAAACATTCACTATTGGCGAATTTTGAACACCTGAAGACATTGACGACTCATCCGCTTCTCTTGCCATGCCAACCACAGCAAAGTCATCCGCAGACCGCAACATAGTAGACACCGCTGCCAGAGCCGTTGGACAAACGTGTTTTCTGTAGGTACAGGCAGGTTTAAGCGCAGTAAGCGAATGGCATCGGCTGCTGCTGCACGTTCTGCATTCCGGGCCAAGGTTAGTAAAATCTCTTGACGAGCTTTTATGGATTCACGGTTTGCCAGAGCGCAATAGAGAGAAAATGCCAGTCGCTTGCTGCGATAACGCTGCCTCAAGGCTCTGCCCAGTTGGATACGGAGTCGCAAGGATTGGGTCGCCATGCTGCCCTTTTTTTTAATCGCCATCCAGCGCGGAGGAGAGGCGATCGCCCGCAGTGTCCTTCAATGACAATCGAGTATCCAAAGCATCTTGCTCCTGCACTGAGCTTTGATCGCCATCAGCCACCAAAGACAGGTAGGGCTGCAACTCGTCCCAAAGGGTCAGCAATTGCGGATAGAGATCCTGGGTTTGAAGTTTTCCCCCCGTATGCAGGCAGGCCAGGAGGGACACCCGATGGGCAAAGGACTGGAGATGCGCGTTAAATTCCACGCTGAATGGATCTTTGACCCCCCGATAGCGGGCAATCGGGCCAGCAAATTGTTGGAGTTGCGTTTTTTTCATGATTGCCTCCTTTGTGTGGATGTGTCGCTTGGTTTGTTAGGAAATTTTCACCACAGAGGCACGGAGGACACAGAGTTTCTTGGTGGGCCTTGTGTCTTCTGTGCTTCAAACCAACGATGAGAGTGAGAGAGTGACTGCAACAGCAGGATCAATACCAAGGTCGGCGCTGTTGGGGAACGCCCTGTTTCATCAGCACCACCACAATGAAGTAGACCAAAACGTAGTACCCGATAAAGATGGCAGCAACAGCGAAAAGCGCTACCCAGATGTTTTCTAACACCAGCATTGACCCAACCTCCAAATCACAGATAAGAATGAAGCGAAACACAAACTAGAAACAAATCAAATCTTGACTCAGGAAAGGCGCTAGCTACCCCAGCTAGCCGGAGCCTTACGGGATAGCTAGCACTCGCGAGAGGAGAACTTGCGCCCTATAGCCACTTGCCAAAGGTACGGATATAGAACCCTTTGAGAGATTGAGTCAGCAGGCAGTAGGACCCTAGAATCAACCACAGCCAAATAAAATAATTGGCCGGTAGGGGCACCATGCCCAAGCCCGCTCCGATGGGGGTGAAAGGCAGGATCATGCCAGTGATGATGGCTGTCCCTGTGGAAAGCAAGACGGGCAGGGAGGGCCAGCTTTGCACAAAGGGCACGCGAGCGGTTCGTAACATATACACCACCAGGGTTTGGGAGAGGAGTCCTTCCACAAACCAACCGGAGTTGAATAGCTTCACTTCGTCTGGTGTATTTGCTCCAAATACAAACCACATAACAATATAGGTAGCGTAGTCAAAGATGGAGCTAATCGGGCCGATGAACAGCATGAACCGCCCGATGTTGGGCACATTCCACTTCTGGGGTTGGCGGAGAAAATCCTTATCCACACTGTCGAAGGGAATGGTGGTTTGGGAGAGGTCGTAGATGAGATTCTGGGTCAGCAGTTGAATCGGCTGCATCGGTAGAAAGGGCAGCACCGCACTCGACCCCATGACGCTGAACACGTTGCCAAAGTTGGAACTGGCGGTCATGTTCAGATACTTGAGAATGTTGGCAAAGGTGCGCCGTCCTTCAATCACTCCCCGCTCCAGCACCATCAGGTTCTTTTCCAGCAGGATGATATCAGCAGATTCTTTGGCAATATCTACGGCAGTATCCACAGAGATGCCCACATCCGCATCCCGCAGGGCTGCTGCGTCGTTGATGCCATCGCCCATATAGCCGACGGTGTGCCCCTGTTCCCGCAATAGACGGATAATGCGGGCTTTTTGCAGGGGAGAGACTTTGGCAAAGATGGTGGTAGTGTCTAGCTGGGCTTTGAGGTCTTCATCGCTCAGGCGCTCGATTTGGCTCCCCACCAATACACCCTGAACGTCTAGGTTCACCTCCTTGCAGACTTTGCGAGTCACAATATCGTTGTCGCCCGTGATCACTTTCACCACAACGCCATTGTCTTGGAGAGCGGCGATCGCCTCAATCGCGCTATCTTTGGGCGGGTCAAGGAACGCCAGATAACCCACCAGAATTAGGTCGCATTCATCCTTAGTGCTGTAGGTGGGAAGCGTATCCAGGGGAATCGGGATTTCCTTGTAGGCTACAGCAATCACGCGAAAGCCGTCTTCATTGAGGCTCTGCGTCACCCGCAGTCCTTCCATCCGCACGAACTCATTCATGGGCAGGATTTCGCCCTGATATTTGGCATGGGAGCAGACATTGAACAATTCCTCAACGGCTCCTTTGCAGATCAGAATATGCTTGCCCTCTGCCCTACCAGTCTGCGGCTCCACCACCACCGACATGCGGCGACGTACAAAGTCGAAGGGAATCTCATCCACCTTGGCGTAGTTTTCCGCTGGTTTGAGAGTGGTTTTTAACTCGACGTGCTCCAGTACTGCTACATCCAGCAGGTTTTTCAAGCCCGTTTGGTAGTAGCTATTCAAATAACCGTACTCCAGGGGTTCATCGTCCTCGTAGCCGTGGATATCCACATGGCGTTCCAGGATGATCTTATCTAGGGTTAACGTACCGGTTTTGTCGGTGCAGAGAATGTTCATCGCACCAAAGTTCTGAATGGCATTGATGCGCTTTACTACTACTTTCTGATTCGCCATGACTACGGCTCCCCGCGCCAAGTTGGCCGTCACAATCATGGGCAGCATTTCAGGCGTTAACCCGACAGCAATGGATAAGGAAAACAACAGCGCATCCAGGAAGCTACCTTTGGTGAACCATTGGATGAGGAAGACGATCGGCACCATTACCGCCATGAAGGTAATCAGCAGGTAGCTGACCCGGTTGACTCCCCGCTCAAAACTGGTGAGGACTCGTTTGCCCACGATGTTTTTCGCCAGGGAGCCAAAGTAGGTGCGATCGCCCGTAGACACCACCACCGCCGTCGCCGTGCCGCTGACGACGTTGGTGCCCATAAAGCAGATGGTAGGAATATCCAGCGCACTCACTTGATCTTCGTTGACCTGCACATCTGCCCGCTTTTCCACCACGCTGCCCAGAGTGTCGTACTTTTCTACAGGCAGGGATTCCCCTGTCAACACAGCTTGACTCACAAACAAATCCTTGGAAGTCAACAACCGCACATCTGCCGGAATCATATCGCCAGCAGACAACGCCACCACATCGCCGGGAACCAGATCGCTTAAGGGAACTTCCCAGCGAGTTCCAGGAGCATCCAGAGTCTCGCGGCGAATCACCGTTGCAGTCGTGCTGACCAAGGCTTTCAGCTTTTCCGCCGCTTGGGTAGATCGGTATTCCTGGAAAAACCGCAGAAAACCACTGACCAACACCATGATGGATAAGATAATCACTGCTGTTAGGTCTTTGTCCTCCGGTTCAGCAATGGCGTAATCCAAAACATAGGAAACAACTGCCAGTCCCACCAGTACCCAGACAAAGGGATTATTGAACGCTTTGAATAGCTGCTCATACCAAGTAGGCGGCTTTTCGTGACTGACCTCGTTTTTGCCATACTTGCGTAGCCGAGAGGCAGCATCTGCCTGAGTGAGTCCTCGTCGGCTGCTGCTTAGCGATCGCAACACCTGATCAATATCACTTCCGGCTTCTTCCAAGGCACGCAGCGACAGTTTGGCGCTTTCGAGAGCGCGCTCATTGACATTGCCCCGCCCACGCCCAACTGGGGTAGGAGTATTCCGCATGACTCACCTCCTCTCGCTCAAGGGATAGATTTTCAAATAGTTCAAATCAACTGGTTACATGACTCAAAAAACTTGGGGTACTTACCACAGAGGCATAGAGAACACAGAGCAATCCCTCCGCGCCCTCTGTGTCTCCGTAGTGAATCTGTATCTTTGTGGTGAAACAAATTCAGACAGAGCAATCCCTCAGTGCCCTCTGTGTCTCTGTGGTCAAACAAATCAGACCGAAGGCAGCAGGCAAAGCTCACTGGGCTGTTCATCTGGGACAGCCTTGCGAGTAGCAGAACGCTTCATCCAGCCGTCGATCCAGCGACCAAACAGCACCTTGAGAAACTGCCCGCATACAATTGCCAGCACATCATCAACGTGATCGAGAACGAATTCAAACAGCACGAACATTGGACTCACCTCCTGGATCAAGTAAATTAGCTAGGTTCAAATGACGTTCAGACTTTTGAGAAAAACTGCCGGGCCCCCTCTTCCACGGCCTGTTCGTAGGCAGCCATCAGCATATGCCCCAGGGCGATCGCCAACACCTCGGTCAGGCAGATCCCCATTAGAGCTTCGGCAGCAGCGCAAGATAAACAAACTTCAAACATGACACTCCCTCCACTGAATCTCCATCAACCAAGAGGGCTGTATCTCAAAAACAACCCTCGATACCAGCCCGTATCAATCAAAAGAAATCAACACAATTTCAAGGCTGATTTTCAGCTTGCAGGCATGAAAAATCAGCCCGTATTGACAGTGCAAACGGATCATTCAGGCTGAAGAAAATAGCAAGCTTTCAATCGGAAATAGTCCACTTTTACCGACCGTTTATGACATCTCGCTGAATACCAGAAATCACTCTCATCTGATTTCTGCCATCAATTAGATGCCATTTGGGTCAGCATAAACTGAAGAATATTCCGCAGCAGGTAGCAATAGACAAATTGTTCGACAAATAATTGTTCGACAAATTGTACCGCTGAGTGCTGCAAGACATATCCACAGCGATCGCCCTGCAAGACCTCAGTGTGTTGAACCAGCGCTAACACGTCCTACAGACAATCATCCTGTCTATCTTCTGATTAAACTTGCTCTTCAGCAATGCAACAAGGAGGACAGACTGCTTGAACATGAGGCTCAGCGTCCGTTCAGGCCTTGAAGTCTAGCCAACGGGAAAACTACATAAGCTTTGCATCGTTCATCTCCTTTATCAGTACAATCGCCGGGCCCAAGCGGCGATCAGGAGATGAACCTGGGACTCTAAGCCAGAGTCACCTTAGGCAGATTCACCAAACTAATCGCCCCCAGACCACGCGCAGGGTGAGGGTCAGAGTCTTTGTCAGACAATGCGGTTTCCTGAAGCGTTGCAAAGAAGCAACTACTGCCAGAAGCCTCCATCGAAGGTCTCCTTAAAAATGAAAGAATTATGATTGACATAGCTGAGTTGCGATGTTTCCATCGCCATCTGCAACTATAGCTTTGAAAATCTTTTTATGTCAACCAATAATGTCAGCTAATTTGGACGAGATTAGAAGTTCTCAATTTGAGGGAGAAGCAATTGAGGCATTGGATTAGTCATCGAAAATAGAATCGGAACAACGCAGATTCTAATACCTGATTGAATCAAAGGATCTGAAGAATACTTGGCAGCCATTCGTGAATCGAAGTAAATTAGCTCTCAAGTTCTGAGGGCTGCCTGAGGGCTGATCGCGTAATCCTAAATCAACTCACCCCGCAGCACCGTCACCGCTTGCCCCCCCAAAAACACCCGATCGCCCGCCAGCCGCGCCTTCACCACGCCACCCCGCGCCGAAGCCTGATAAGCAAGAAACGCATCCTTACTCAGGCGATCGCCCCAGTAGGGAGCTAGGGCGCAGTGGGCGGAACCCGTCACCGGGTCTTCATCCACACCAGAGCCGGGGGCAAAAAAGCGTGAGATAAAGTCATACTCGGAGTCTACTTCCGCACGACTCGTGACGATCACGCCCCGCACGGGCAAGGTTCGCAGGCGAGTAAAATCCGGCCCAAGCTGACGCACGATCTCTGGAGACGCGACCTCAACCAAGTAGTCAAACTGGTTTTTGCTAACGGCGATCGCCCCGGTTCCCAGTTCTAAGCCCAGCGCCTCTAGCAGATCCGTGGGTGGGTCGATGGGGGCACATCGCTTCGCCGGAAAATCTAGCTCGATCCAGTCGCCCTGCTGGGTAGCGGTGAGCAGACCGCTGAGGGTATGGAAGCGGGCGATCGCCCCGGCAGGCAAATATCCCTCACGCCACAGCACATGGGCGCTGGCCAGCGTCGCATGGCCACACAGCGTCACCTCCACCGCAGGCGTAAACCAGCGTAGCCGATAGCCGTCTGCCTCTGGTAGCAAAAACGCCGTTTCCGACAGGTTCATCTCGCGGGCGACCGCCTGCATCCACTCGTCTGGCTGGGGCGAAGCCAGCACACACACCGCAGCCGGATTACCCGCAAAGGGCGCTGCGGTAAAGGCATCAACCTGGATAATAGAAAATCCCATATAAACGACCTGTACAGAGAGTTGGTCAATATTGATCAATAAGGAGCAATAAGTTGGTCAATGAGCAGCCGTTGGCGCGTAAGATTGAGCAGTACGATCCATAGTGCTGCTTCCCTCAGATGCTTTTTACAGGGCTGCCCTTGAATCACGCTTGAATCCGCGCTTAAATCACGCTCAGAATCGCCGCTATCATCCTACCGGAGTTTGTTGAAACATTGGCCGGCGTGCGATCGTCAGAGAAACCGCGAGAGAAATCGCGAGAGAAACCACGACAGTACACGCGACCCTTCACAACAGCCGCTATGCAGTTCTATCCTCCTTCTTCCCCTCCCAAGCGCCCGTCTCCGCTTCGTCGCTGGGGTGTGCGCCTGTTGCTCGGACTCAGCGTTGGGCTGGCTTCGCTGGGCATGGCTCACCCGGCTCACGCGGCCAGGCGCGTCGTGCTGATCTTTGACCAAACCCGGGTGCGAGTGCCCATTTCTGTGCTGGAAATCTACGCTCGCACGGGGATTGCCACCGACCAACTCAGCGAATTTTTGGGGGTCAGTCCTGAAGTGCAAACCCAGGCCCGCCGAGCGTTGACCCATGAAGTGGAAGTGAGCGATCGCCTGTTTCGGCAGGCCCTGCGAGGCAGAACGGGTGAGTTTGTGCTGTCGCGGCTGGAGCAAGTCTTGAGAACTGAAAGTCGCAGCCGCCGCAGATCGTCCCAGCCCCTACGAGACGCGCTCATCGCCTCCTACCAAGACGACAATCGGATTTCTCTGCTAGAAGTCTTGAAAAAGTATCCCGAAGACGAAGTGCAGGTAGACGTGCGCGGCTTGCAGCAGACCTATAATGAGGTCGCCTCTTTGGTGGAGCGATTCGGGCCATTTTTTGACCTGATTCGGGGCAGCGTCCAAAATCAAATTTGCGACTGTGATGCGGCCGCCGAGCCATCCCCCGTGCGACAAGCGTCTAGAAGGCTGCCGCGTTTGGGTCAGTAGTGTTTGACACGCTTTAGGAGCATTGGATGAGCGCTTGGATTTCACGCCTGGGTAGGGTGCGGCGGTCAAATGTAGTTCAGAGGGCTTTTGCAGGCGTTGTCCTGGGGCTGGCGGCGAGCGTGCTGGGGGCTACTGCGCCCGCCCTTGCTGCCGAGTCCGTAGTGGTCAACTTTGGCCCCCTCAGCCGCTCGTTCTCGATTACCGAGTTTCAGACGCTGGCAGAAACCGGACAGCCGTCTCGCAAGCTGCGCTGGTATTTGAATACGGCGGGCGTGAAGCCGTCTACCGTGCGATCGCTCCTCACTCAGCAAGTGCCTTTGCCGCTGGAGTTTGCTGACCAAATCCTGAACTCGCTGCCGGGTGAATTTGCACTATATCAGTTGGGGCAAATCATCAGTCCCAGCAGCAAGGAAGCCAGCCTGCAAGCAATGCGGGCGGCGGTGGTGCTGTCGGCCGCGGACGATAACCGAGTTTCGATGCTGGAAATCCTAGAAAACTACCCCACGCGGGAATTACACATCGATGGGCTAGGGCTGATGCGGACGGCGCGGGACGTGCAAAATCTGATAGCGGGGTCTGGTGGAAACCTCGAGGGCATTGCCAGAGGGCTAGAAAACCTATTGCCAGGGCTGTTTTGCGACTGTGAGCGCAATGCAGCAGGGGGCGGGGGCGACGATCCAACTTCTACCAGGAATGCGGCTGGGGGTACAGCCATGCACTGCAATTAGCTGCAATTAGCTGCAATTAGCTGCAATTAGCTGCAATTAGCTGTCACTAGCTGCCGCTGATGCCCAGGGAAATGCGATCGCCCCCGATGTCTCGCAGCAGTTCCAACACCCGCGCCACATCGTTATAGGTCAGCCCCTTGTCCGCTTTGAGGATTACCACGCCTGCCGGGTTTTTCACCAAAAAGTCCTGAACGCTGGTAATTACCTGGGCTTCGGGCACAGGCGCGTTATTCATCACCAGTTGCCGCTGGGCATTGAGTCCCACCAGCAGGGTGGGCACTTTCTTGCCATCCTCTGAGGTCGTGGGGTTGCTGCCGCCCTCTGCGTCGGGCAGGGTAATGTTCATCACCTGCTGCCCAGTCAGCGTCATGGAAATGATGATGAAAAACGTCAGGACGCTCATCAGCACGTCCATCATCGGCACTAGATCGACCTCTGGCAGTTGATTTTGCTGGCTTTTGAACTTCATCGGTTCCTCACCTTGCCATCTGTTCTCTCAAGAACCTCGAGAACCTACTGTGTACACGCATCTCGATTTTTTGCGTCAGGCTCCGAAAGATCCCCCTAAATCCCCCTTATCAAGGGGGACTTCCGATCCGGCTCCCCCTGCTCCAGGTCACTCTGGGATCGGTTCCCCCCCTTGCTCAAGGGGGGCTGGGGGGGATCGGTTCCCCCCTTGCTCAAGGGGGGCTAGGTTTTGACGGTTATCAGAGCCGAACCAGCAAGACCACGGGATCGGTTCCCCCCTTGCTCAAGGGGGGCTAGGGGGGATCAAAGCATCGCCGCTCCAGCATAGAAAACTTGTGTGTACATAGTAGCCCTAAGGACTGGGCGGATCGATGGACAGCGAAATGCGATCGCCCCCCACTTGCTTCATCTCCGCCAGGGTTTGCACGACCTGCTCGTAGGGCAAGCGGCGATCGGCTTGCAAAATCACGAATCCCTTGGGGTTTGCCCGCAAATAGACTTGCACAGGCCCCTGCCACTGGTTTCCGGGAACGGGTTCGCCCTCGATTAACAACTGCCGCTGGGCAGTTAGCGTCACCAGCAGCGGCTCCGGCGGCTCCTCTGGCTCGGTGGGCGGCGGCGTGTCTTCGGTGGGTGGCAGAATGACGGAAACGCCCTGCTCTTCGGAAAGCAGCATGGTAATCATGACGAAAAAGGCCAGGATGCCCATCATCACGTTGAGCATGGGGGTCAGGTTGATCGGCGGCGGTGTGCCATAGGAACGCTGTTTGAACCGCATGGTTGCCCTCGCTGCGCTGCCCTAGCGTCGCTCAATGCCAAGGGGATTGCGGCCACCAGGGGCGATCGCCTCCAGCACTTCTTCATCCTCCAGTTCCGACTCATCCCAAAACTGGCGATAGATTAGCTCTAGCTCACTGCCCGCCGCCGAAAAATAGTCCATCTGCCGCGCCTGAAGCGACACCAGCAGCCGAAAAATCAGCAGCGCCATGATGGCAACCACCATCCCCGCCGCCGTCGTGATCAGCGCCTCCCCGATCCCTGCCGCCGCACGGGTCGCCTGAGCCGACGTACCTTCGCCGCCCCCGCCACCAATATTTAAGTTATTAAACGTGTTGATCAAGCCCGTCACCGTGCCCAGCAGCCCCAGCAGCGGCGATACGGCGATGGTGGTTTCCAGCAGCTTGTCGCCTTTTCGCATTTCGGCAAACTCGCGATCGCCCGCCGCCTCCATCGCCAGTCGGAACGTTTCCGGTGAAGGCTGCCGCAGCCGCAGCGGAGCCAGCAGAAAGCGCCCAATCGGAACATCCTGGGACTGCTCGGCGATCGCCTCCGCTTCAGATAAATCGTGGCGGGCGGCTTCTAGCACATCCTGCACCACCTGATTTTCCTGAGTCAGCAGGCGATACCAATACCAAGCTCGCTCCAGCCCGCAGGCAACCGTTGCCACCGAAAATCCCACAATCGGGATCATCACGGGGCCACCTTTCATTACCAAGTCAATCAGCGCTGCCATCTCACTTGCCTTCAGGTCAGATTTGTCCCACTTTCTGTCAGGATACTCGAACTCTCCAGATCCCCTGGTTAAGGGAACCCATCTGACTCATTATCAAATGGTTAAGTGGTCTCTAGACACAGAATTAAAAACTCAGGACTTACGCACTTGCGATAAGCGTTCTGGGTTTTGGACAGTTTCTCGTAGGCTGCGCCCGTGAGAAATTGCCCAACTGCGTCAGTCCTAAAACAAAAAAAGAGGGAGTCGCCTCCCTCCTAGCCATTCGCTTCGATCGCATCACCCAGAGAAGACTCGACGCAAGACAATCAAGCGCGATCGCCCCTGGATGAAACTTGTCGGCCGCCGCTACTTCATCGCAGCAGCCAAATCTTTCGCCTCTGTGCCCACGATCATCGGCGCAGCAAAGGGCAACTTCAGATCCAGCCAAGGCTGCTGGGCCACCATCGGTAACACCTGCCGCGCCTGAGAGACTACCGCCACCGTCTTCGCGTCGTAGGTCTGGGTCGCCAGCTTGGGATACACACCGATGCCAATAATGGGCACTAGCAAGCACAGCGCGATAAATGCCTCCCTAGGCTTCGCATCCGTCAGCCGAATACCAGCCAGATCTTTGCTCTCTGCACCATAAAACACTGTCCGCAGCATCGACAGCAGGTAAATTGGCGACAGGATCACGCCTACTGCCGCCAGCATCACAATCACCGCCTTAAATGCAGGGCTATAGGCTTCGCTGCTAGAGAATCCCAGGAAAATGGTCAGTTCACCCACAAAGCCGCTCATGCCGGGCAGCGCCAGCGAGGCCATCGAGCCAGCCGTAAACAGCGCAAAGGTCGTCGGCATTTGCTTGGCCATGCCGCCCAGCTTGTCCATCATCAGCGTATGGGTTCGCTCGTAGGTCACCCCCGACAGGAAGAACAGCGCCGCCGCAATCAGCCCGTGAGACACCATTTGCAGCAGAGCGCCGCTCATGCCCAAGTCAGTGAAGGCAGCAATCCCAATCAAGACAAATCCCATGTGGGCAATGGAGGAATAAGCCATCCGCCGCTTCAGGTTGTTCTGAGCAAACGCCGTCAGCGACGCATAGATAATATTGACCACGCCCAGCACCGCCAAAATCGGCGCAAAGTAGGCATGGGCATTGGGCAACATTTCGATATTGAAGCGGATCAGCGCGTAGCCTGCCATTTTTAGCAGCACGCCAGCCAGCACCATCGACACGGGCGCGGGCGCTTCGCTGTGGGCATCCGGCAGCCAAGTATGCAGCGGGAAGATCGGCAGTTTCATGCCAAAAGCCACCAGCAGCGCCCCATACATCAGCAGTTCAAAGCTCAGCGAATAGTCTTTCAGTCCCAGCTCTGCCAGATTGAAGGTAAAGTTGCCGCCGTAGAAGGCCATTGCCAAGGCCGCCACCAGGATGAAGATCGAGCCGGCCGCCGTGTAGAGAATGAACTTGGTTGCCGCATACATGCGCCGCTGGCCGCCCCAGTTGGCAATCAGCAGGTACACGGGCACCAGTTCCAGTTCCCACATAAAGAAGAACAGCAGCGCATCTTGAGCCGTGAACACGCCGATCTGGGCGCTATACATCACCAGCATCAACACATAGAACAGGCGCGGTTTGTCCTTGATCTGCCAGGAGGCAAGGATCGCCAGCGTGGTCACCAGGCCCGACAGCAGCACCAGCGGCATCGACAGCCCATCGACCGCAAGCGACCAATGCAACCCGATTTGGGGAATCCAGTTGTAATCTTCGACCAGTTGATAGGCAGAGTTCTGGAGGTCGTAGTGCTTCCAGAAGGCGTAGATCATCAGCGAAAACTCAGCTAATCCCACGCTGAGAGAGTACCAGCGGACGGTCTTGCCGTACTTGTTGGGTAGGAGCGGAATCGGCAAGGACGCGACCAGCGGAAACAGGATGAGAGCGGTCAGCCAAGGAAATTGAGTACTCATCATGGGAGCTTACCCAAAGACTGCGGTGTGAAGGGATTTCGAGCTACAGGAAGGGATTTAAAGATTCCGGCGTGTTAACCAGTCGTAGCCCGCGCTTAGCCTGTGAAATGGGATGCCCAATTCTGAAGTGAGAGGCAGAGAGGAGCAGCCATCCGTTTAACCCAGCTTTTGGGGATTATGAATGACCATCCTCTTGGGGCGTGCAGCTTACGACTCTTCGTGGCTCCAGTCACCTTCTCCTCTACAGACCAAGCTGATATCATGAGGTCGATATGGAAGTTGCTAAGAATTTATGCTTACTTGTCTAGGATAGCCCAGGATTATTAAGTTTGGTAAACATTGACCCCTATTTGTAACGAAATCTAGACTTTGTTCATGGTTCGGTACAGAAATCCAGCCTGCTCTAGCACGAGCTTGCTCAATTTCCACTCGATCCATTCAATATGATGGCGCGGCTTTGCGATTTGTAACGAAATCTTTACAATTCCAGGACAATTGATCCTCTGCTGACCCACTGGGTTCGCCCGTTTAGTTAACTCGCGCTGTTCAGGACACTGAAACTTGGACTGGAATCCTGCTTTGGGGGCTATCGGCTGCTTTTGGCACTTTTGCGGGCTTGATGCTCTGGCTCACTTCTGTCTCTGGCATTTTTATCCTTCACCTGCTTATGGCGACGTTCCGAAATTTTCTCCGATCGCTGACGCGACGAACGGCTAGAAACCTCAGCGATGAAAGCTTTTTGGGCTTTCTGAAGGGGTTTGAGGTGCTGATTGCCAAGATTTTGTCGCTGGCGATGATTGTGGTGCTGGTGGTGGCGATCGCCGACTTGGCCCGATTCCTAGCAACGGAGCTATCGAATCCGCCCTACGGCTTTTTCACCACAACGCTGATCGAGATTTTCGGACTGTTTCTGAATGTGCTGATTGCGCTGGAGGTGCTGGAAAACATCACCGCCTACCTGGAAAAGCAGACGGCGCGGGTGCAGTTGGAGCTGGTGATTGTCACCTCGCTAACTGCGGTGGCGCGGAAAATCATTATTTTTGATTCCAAGCAGGCCGGCGGGCTAGACCTCATCGGTCTAGGAGCAGCCATTTTTGCGCTGGCGATTAGCTATCTGATCGTGCGATCTGGCAACCATACGGGCGAACGCTAGCGGCAGATCGCAGCGATTTGCAGAGACCTGTCTCGATTCGCGATTTTGGATGGCTTGAACTTTGGGCTAATCTAGCTTGAGCGCGTTGACGGGCACTTCTTCCCAGGTGTCTACGGTGCGGAGGCGGGCAATCCAGCCGGAGGCTTTTTGCTCTGGCGTGAGGTTGCTGTCAAAGGAGTGGTGGCATTCTTGCGCCTGGGTTTGGTCGCAGCAGGCGATGCAGGTGTAGACCAGACCAGAGGGATCGATTTGCTCGTTGACCCAGATTG
Organism: Thermoleptolyngbya oregonensis NK1-22; assembly: GCF_032705245.1. Lineage (GTDB taxonomy): Bacteria > Cyanobacteriota > Cyanobacteriia > Elainellales > Elainellaceae > Thermoleptolyngbya > Thermoleptolyngbya sichuanensis. Next base: position 1,199,006 of record NZ_CP053540.1, on the reverse strand, counting down.
TTTTCGCCATGATGGAACCCTCAGTTTTAAAGGCAGGATTGATCGAAGGGAGATATAGAACAGGACTGACGCACTTGCGATACGCTTTCTGGATTTTGGACAGTTTCTCGCGGGCGCAGTCTGCGAGAAACTGTCCAACTGCCTAAGTCCTAATAGATATTAAAGAGGAAACGAGGGAGATTGGCCCAGGTTGGCGAGTTGGGCGATCGCCCCTCCCGTTACCCGGCAGGTGCGCCAGTCCGGCAGAATAGTGGCTCCCATGCGCTCATAAAAGGCGATCGCGGGTTCGTTCCAGTCCAGCACGTTCCATTCCAGCCGCCCACAGTCCCGCTCCAGCGCTAGTTTTGCCAGAGTAGATAGGAGTGCTTTGCCAATGCCTTGGCCACGATATTCGGGGCGCACAAACAAATCTTCTAGGTAGATCCCAGGTTTGGTCAAAAAAGTGGAGTAGTTGCTGAAAAACAGCGCAAAACCAACAGCTTGCTGATCGACCTCTGCCAGCAGCGCCTCGATGAGCGGGCGACGCTGCGCTGCGGGATCTGTGCCCAAGCCCCCCAGATGCTCTGCCAGTAATTCCACGCTGCCGACCACCTCATGGGTCAGCTTTTCGTATTCTGCCAGCGCCAGAATGAGTTCAAACACGGCGGGCGCATCGGCAGGCGTAGCAAGGCGGATGCGAGCCATTAGCGCAGCCACCCCTTTAGTCGGGCTGCCACCTGAGGACGGCGCAGTTTCCGCATGGCTTTGGTCTGGATCTGGCGGACGCGCTCCCGCGACAGGTCAAACAAGATGCCGACTTCTTCTAGGGTGTGGGTTTCGCCCGTCAGCAGGCCATAGCGTAGGGAGATGATTTCCCTCTCGCGCTCGGACAGCACATCCGACAGCACCGTGTAGATTTCCTGACGCAGCATGGTTTCGTTCATCTTGGCTTCGGGCGACTGGGTGCTGCTGTCTTCGAGGAGCTCCATGAGTTCGGTGTCTTCGCCCTTGCCGACGCGGTGGTTGAGCGAGAGCGATCGCCGCCGGACTTGCTGCAAGTTGCGGAGTTGATCCACCGGAATATCTAGCGCGGCGGCCAGTTCGGCTTCCGTCGGGTTGCGGTTGAGATCCCGGCGCAGTTCCCGGTGGGCCTTTTTCAGCTTGTTCAGCTTTTCGACAATGTGGATCGGCAAACGAATCGTGCGGGCATCGTTGGCGATGGTGCGGGTGATGCCCTGGCGAATCCACCAGTACGCATAGGTCGAGAACTTATAGCCCTTGTCGGGGTCAAACTTTTCGGTGGCGCGGTTTAGCCCCAGTGCGCCTTCTTGAATCAAATCTAGAAAGGGCACACCGCGATTGAGATAGCGCTTGGCGATGGAAACGACCAGCCGCAGGTTAGAGCGGATCATCTTGCGCTTGGCGGTGCGGCTGCGGTGCATTCGGTGATCCAACTGGCGATCGCTCAGCCCAAACTCCTGGGCCACTTCGGCCTTGGTGGGGGTGCGCTGGAGCGAGGCCTTGAGGCGATCGCGCACCGCTTCTACTTCGGCCAGGAACTTCACCTGGCGGGCCAGCTCGATTTCTTCACCAGGCTTGAGCAGCGGATAGCGAGCCATTTCCTTAAAGAATGCGCCCACTGCATCGTCAGAATTGGTCTTTCGGTATCCAGGCGCGTAGGCCGCTGTTAATTCCTCATCAAATTCTCGATGTACATCCGGTTCAAATACATCTTCATCATCTGTGGCCAGATCATCGCCACCCTCATCTTCTGGCAATTCGATATCAGAAAACTCACCCAGAAAAGCTGCGTCTAGATCAGATTCCGGTGCAAGGTCTAAATCGGTCGCTTGATCGACAGCATCTTCCTCATCGGGTGCAGACACCTCCCGCAGCTTCGACAGGATTTCTCCATCCGAGCGTCCAGCCGTTTCCGGACGCGAGAAGTTGATCAGAAAATTGCTGGGCTGATCATCTTCTCGGCGATCGCTCGTCTGCGATTCGCGAGCCAGAACTCGAATCTCGATTGGACTGAACCCACCCATATCTCGGCAGGTTTCCAGTTCTATGACGCGAGTTGATCCCATCGCGACAGGTTCAATCGTCTGCTTAGAATTTGGGTCAAATAGCGCTGCCATAGGGGGATTCATCCTAACAACTTGAGTGATTGGGTGGTTTTTGGGGTGCGGGTTCTCAAATGAGCGTTGTGTTCCCTGGAGGGAGTTCAACAGAATCTGCCTTGACACGAGGGGAAATTCTGCTGAAAAGGTTGTAGCCTGACCATTCCAAGGTCTTCTTTCAGGTCTGGTCTGGTCAACGCGAGGGAGCTTGGCGGCGCGATCATTTTGGTTAGATTGACCTCTAGATCGAGTCCTCCATCGGCGGCATTGATCGCGAAAAACCTAGCGGTCTACCCTGCCCTGAATCAGAGAACAGACTTCACAAGCGGTCGTTCTGAGAAGCTGTTCTCTAACCTTTAGATCCCTCGATCGAAAAATTAGGAGAGATCATTTCGATAATGTTGATCTAAAACTTGGGATTTGTCCAGGTTTATATCCTAAATTCCTGTCAGTTTGCAAGACATTTTTAACATTTCGCTTCCAACTTGTCCACTAAAAGCGAACTCAAGGAGGCTTTTGGTTTTAGTTGAGCAAGCGAATCTCTAACCGTCGGCGATCGCCAGTCCTTTCAGGGCGATCGTTTGAGCAATTTTAGGGTCGATCATCGCTCTCCTGGGCCACAAATCTGAGCGCAGATTATCAACTCTGAGTGAGGAGTCCGGCGCTCATTATTTTGTTACAAATCAAATCGATCAAAGCGCTTGCTTAACTAAAACCGATCTAGATCGATCTGGGTCGATCTGGATCGATCTAGATCGATCTGGGCGGATCTAAGCCGTATTTTCATCCAGAATTTCCAGGTTTTTTCCAGAAAAAGGCGGAATTTCAAGACTTAAAAACTTGGTTTTCATGAGCCGGGCAGACTTGCAAGCGATAGAATCCGCCCCCCGTGTGCCAGCCGCAGTGGACGAAGGCGGCTCTGCTCGGTTTCAGGTAGACCTGGCAAATCGAGAGTCTGGCAAAGCGAGAGTCTATAGTGAGAAAGTGAGAAAAGCATTTGAACACAGCCCCTATTCCGCTGAGCAGACCCCGCCGCATTTTCCGGTTTCCATGCTCCCAACGTTTGCAAATCCTCTAGAGTCTCTCGACCCGCGACAGGCGGCCCCTAGTGCGGCGGAAGGACAGGCTGCCTACCGACTGGCAGAAGGCAATGCCCGCTGGGTCGAAGCGCTGGTGGATTGTCCGGGGGCGCAAGAACTCTATACCTATCAACTGCCGCCGGGGATGGCGATTGCGCCCGGAGATATTTTGAGCGTGCCCTTTGGGGGGCGGCAGTTGGGGGCGATCGCCATTCGGCTGGTGGCTGAGCTTCCGGCCAGCCTAAATACAGCAGCCATTCGGCCAGTAGAAGAAGTTGTCTGCCGCAGCTTTTTTCCGGCGGGCTATTGGGATCTGCTGCAACGGGTGGCGCAATATTACTGCACGCCGCTGATGCAGGTGGTGCGGACGGCGCTGCCGCCGGGGTTGCTGGGGCGATCGCAGCGCCGAATTCGCCTAAATCGGGCCGCGCTGCCAGACGCACCCAAGGGTTTTCATCCCGCAGCACAGCAGCTTTTAGACAAACTCCAGTCGCAGAAATCAGGCGACTATACCTGGCAGTTTTTGCAGCGGCAGGTGAAGGGGGCGCGGGCGGGGCTGCAAGAACTGCTGGCGCGGGGCTGGGTGGAGAGCTATCTGGAGCCGCCCGCGCCCGTGCGTCCCAAACTGCGGCAGGCAGTGACGCTGGTGCAGCCAGACGGTGCAGACCTCAGCCCCCGCCAGCGGGAAGTGGTAGAGGTGCTGAAGCGCAGCGGCGGTGAACTGTGGCTCCAAGACCTGCTGCAACGCTGCCAGGTCAGTTCCTCGGTGGTGAAAGGGCTGGCCCAAAAGGGCTGGGTGGAAATTCAGCCGCGAGAGGTGCTGAGGGCGGAAGCCGGTGGGTTTGGCAGGGGAGTTGGCGCAGAGGTCAGCGCAGAGATTGGCGCAGGCCCCGCAGAACTGACCCCAGACCAGGCAAAGGCACTGGCGGCTCTCACAACGCTCCAGCAGTTTCAGCCCGTCTTGCTGCACGGCGTGACAGGGTCGGGCAAGACGGAGGTCTATGCAAGGGCGATCGCCCCAGTGCTGGCCCGCGGCCAGTCTGCCCTGGTGCTGGTGCCCGAAATTGGGCTAACCCCTCAACTGACGGATCGCTTTCGGGCGCGGTTTGGCGAAGCCGTGCGGGTCTACCACAGCGCCCTGTCCGACGGCGAACGCTACGACACCTGGCGACAAATGCTCAGCGGCGACCCGCAAATCGTCATCGGCACACGCTCCGCCGTCTTTGCGCCGCTGCCCCACCTAGGGCTGCTCGTCCTCGACGAAGAACACGACTCCACCTTCAAGCAAGACCAGCCCGCCCCCTGCTATCACGCCCGCACCGTCGCCCAGTGGCGGGCCCAGCAGGCCAACTGTCCCCTCATTCTCGGCTCTGCCACCCCCGCCCTCGACACTTGGGCCGCCCGCGCTTCCGTCCCCTCTCCCGCTGCCCTGCTCACCCTCTCCCTGCCACAGCGCATCCACGCCCGCCCGATGCCCCCCATCGAGGTGGTAGACATGCGCCGTGAACTTCAGCAGGGCAACCGATCGATCTTTAGCCGATCGCTCCAGGAGGCGCTCCTGGAACTGCGATCGCAGCGACGACAGGGCATTTTATTCATCCATCGGCGGGGGCACAGCACCTTTGTCTCCTGCCGGAGTTGCGGCCACGTCATGACCTGCCCCCACTGCGATATTTCCCTGACCTACCATCAGGCGCAGGCAGAGGGCTACGAGTCCCTGCGCTGCCACTATTGCGGCTATGGGCAAACCCACCCCAATCGCTGTCCTGCCTGCGAATCGCCCTACCTGAAACACTTTGGCAGCGGCTCTCAGCGCGTCGTGCAGGAACTCGCCCTTGAACTGCCTGACCTGCGCTGCCTGCGGTTTGACAGCGACACCACCCGCGCCAAAGGCAGCCATCGGGCCCTCCTCACCCGCTTTGCCCAGGGCGAGGCGGATGTGCTAGTGGGGACGCAAATGCTGACCAAGGGCATCGACCTGCCCCAGGTGACGCTGGTGGGCGTGGTGGCGGCAGACGGGCTGCTGCACCTGGCAGACTATCGCGCCAGCGAGCGGGCGTTTCAAATGCTGCTTCAGGTGGCGGGGCGGGCAGGGCGCGGCCGCGAACCAGGTCGGGTGATCGTGCAGACCTATTCGCCAGAGCATCCGGTGATTCAGGCCGTGCAGGGACAGCAGTACGAACCCTTTGCCGAGCAAGAGCTGGCCCATCGCCAGAGCTTGGGCTATCCGCCCTATCGATCGCTGGTGCTGCTGCGACTTAGTGGACTGGACAATGCCGCCGTCAAGCGCACGGCAGACCTGCTCGCGGTTCAAATTGGCCAGCAACTTCCCCAGATTGATCTGCTGGGGCCGGCCCCAGCGGCGATCGCCCGCGTGGCCAACCGCTACCGCTGGCAGATTTTGCTAAAAGCCGACACCTTTTCGGATGCAGAGCGAGACATGCTCAAAGCGCTGCGATCGCACGTCCCGACGAGTGTCAGCTTGACGATTGATGTCGATCCGCTGAATTTGATGTGACCGGGCTGGAGCGGTGGGGCGATCGCGACCTACCATCCCCTGGCTATCTCCAGCTATCCCCCGCTATCTCCCAGGATCTCCCGCTCACTCTGCCTTTCGTCGCTTTGCCGCGGCCCGCTTCCGCCGCATATTTGCCGCAATCAGGGAGCGATCGACCGGGAAGCCTGCGACGGGAATCACCTGATACTGGCGCTCCTCTTCCAGCTTTTTGAGTTCGGTGTAATCGACCCAGTGAATGCAGTCCACCGGGCAGGTGTCGATCGCTTCCTGGATGACCTCTTCCAGGTCGCCGTCTTGGCGGATAACGCGCGATCGCCCATAGTCCGGCTCAATGAAGAAAGTGTTGCGGGCAACGTGGGCGCAGTGTTTGCAGCCAATACAGGTGACTTCATCCACGTACACCCCCTTTTGGCGAACTGCACCGCCCAGTTCTGGCTCGAAGCCCGTGCGATCAGGCGAGTCGCGCCAGTCGCCGCCCAGTTCTGGCTCCAGTCCAGTCGGCTCTGCCGAATCCCACGGCGGATTTGAGGAAGAGAATTCGTCCATATCACACATCACCTCGGTTCGGTCAGCGCAACAGGGCGATCGCCCCAATCGGGCCTAACCTGCTTTCCTGTAAAACTGCACTTCAAAATACTTCAAAAGGCGCGAAGATACGCAAAAGGTCAGCGCTCTGGCTGACCCCTCACAGTCCTGCGGATTACTCGAAAATCTAGGCGCTCCAGCGCTGCACCACTAACCGGATCGAGCCGTCGGACTGGCGCTGCTCTTCGGCAACCTGGAAACCTTGGCGGGTCGTTTCCTTGACCACCGTGTGATAGGCGTAGCGCTGAGTCACGCGGCGCAGAAAGCCATCGACCGACAGGGGCTGCTGCCAATATTGCAGGTCAGACACCAAGGCATATTCCTGACCGTTCCAGCTAAAGCCAACATCGTAGCCGTTGTCCTGCTCGATGACGACCTCAGCTTGGTGGGTTTGTCCGCGATAGCCCCGCACGGGCTGGGGGCCAGCCTTCCATTCCACGCCCAGATCGGTCAGGGCTTGCTGGAGAGAGGTTAAATCGCGGATTTGAGTTTTGATTTGGCTAAAGTGTGACATGAGTTTTCTAACTAAACCAAAGAACAAAAGGAGCGGAGCGACAGTGATGAAACTCTCAAGGATCTGCAAGTTGGAGCGAAAAATTCAGCCTACCACTCGCTGAAGGCTGACTGCGATTGGGTCGAAGAAATCGTATTCGGTTGTGCAAAAAACTCGGACGTTGGCTCTTGGCTCACCACCTGCCCCAACTGCGCCTCAATCGCAGCGGTAACCTCGGCGCAGGAAGCACCCACAATGCCCGTCACCTTTTCCTGCACGCGCCCATCGGGATAGATGATGAATTCCAGCGTTTCCATACGTTCAACGAATCCTAAATCGAACGAACGTTTGAGCCAAAGTAAGCCAAAGTCTGTACCGACCCCTCAACACCCGCCTCAAGGCCGCGTTGCTGCTCTGCAAGCCCAGCTAAACCAACAGGCTTTTAGAAAACACAACTCCCCTTAGAGGTTCAGACCCTCAACACTTCTTGAAGTCTAAACCCGGCAATCTGCTCAAAAGCTGGGTCAAATCCAAAGAAATGTATCGAGTCAATTGGAGATAAACCGTAACTAAACGTTGTAGAAGGGATAGTAATGACTCTTGTTGTTAGTGTCCCTTAACTTCAAGATGCCGTCAAGAATCCGGGGGGCGATCGCCCGTGATTCCATCTGAAGATTTCCTAATGATTGCAATAGAGGAAAGGGCAATCCCTGTGGACATCCCCAGAAACAGCCGTTTTATCTGGCTCAGCGGGTCTGGTCAGCCCAGGGCGTGAGGCGGCGCGAGATTGCCCGCAGCGTGTAGTCCAGCAGTAGCCCGATGCCGCCGATGATGGCAATGCAAAACAGCACCTTGTCGGTTTGTAGAAACCGCTGCGACTGCACAATGCGAAAGCCCAGCCCGCTCTGCGCTGCCACCAATTCTGCAATCACCAGATAGTTCCACGCGCCGGAAATATTCACCCGCAGCGTATCCAGCACACTGGGAAAGACCGCAGGCATGATTACCCTAAACAGCACATCGCGCCGATTGGCCCCCAGCGTATAGGCAACGTTGATCATCTCGTTGGGGATGAATTTCACCGCGTCTGCCACCATGATGGCGTTGTATAGCACCACGCCCAGAAAAATAATCAGCACCTTCGACCATTCCCCCAGCCCCACCCAAATCACAATCAGCGGCACAAAGGCGACCACTGGCATATAGCGCACCGTGCCCACTAGCGGCGCAAACAGACTCTCCATGCTGCTAAACGTGCCCATTAGAATGCCCATCGGCACGCCCACCGCCGCCGCCAGCACAAAGCCCCCCAGCACCCGCCCGCAACTGGCCAGCACATCGCGCACCAGTCCCTCTTGAACCAGCGCGAGGCCAGCCTGCACCACTGCCGTCGGCGTAGGCAGGAAGATGGGGCGCACCCAGCCGCCGTAGCTGGCGATCGCCCACAGCAGTAGCGGCACTCCCAGCGCCAGCCCGATCAGCAGCAGCGCCAGCCGTTTTGGAAAATCCTGACGAATGCCCCAGAAGACAGAGGGCTGGAGGTATTGTTTGGGGGTGGGGGGGATAGGGGGGATGGAGGGAGCGGTCATGGAGGGATTGTGGATTGGGGATTGGGGATTTTGGATTTTGGGTTGGGGATTTTGGATTGGGGATTTTGGATTGTCACGCCCGAATCCTGAGCCTTTACCCTGACACCTAAAGTACCAAACGAGGCGGGGGCGGGGGCTATACTTTTGGCAGTTCTCCGTCCTTGATGAGGCCCAGCTTGATTGGGCGATCGCCCTCCATGCCTGACGTTGCCGCTAAATCTGCCGCGTTGCCCAAGCTCGAAGTGTGCCAGGTGTCCAAGTCCTATCGGGTGCAGGGCAAGCTGCTTCAGGTCTTAGACGAGATTAACCTGGAGATTTTTCCGCGTGAGTTTGTCTGTCTGGTGGGGGCTTCGGGCTGCGGCAAGTCTACCCTGCTGAATATTGTGGCAGGGCTGGTGCCGCCCTCTAGCGGGGAAGTGCGGGTAGATGGGCAGGTGGTGCCGGGGCCGGGAGCTGACCGGGGCATGGTATTTCAGAGCTACACACTTTACCCCTGGCTGACGGTGGCGCAAAACGTCGCCTTTGGGCTGCAACTGCAAAATATGCCCAAAGCGCAGCAGCAGGAGCGCGTTGCCTACTACCTCCACACCGTCGGGCTGACGCAGTTTGCCGGGGCCTATCCCAAGCAGCTTTCCGGCGGCATGAAGCAGCGAGTGGCGATCGCCCGCGCCCTGGCCACCGAACCCGAAGTGCTGCTGATGGACGAACCCTTTGGGGCCCTAGATGCCCAGACCAAAGAACAAATGCAGCAATTTCTGCAAGACCTCTGGCAGCAGACCCACATCACCGTACTCATGATCACCCACGATGTCGAAGAAGCCATCTACCTCTCCCAGCGCGTCCACGTCATGAGCAGCCGCCCCGGCCGCCTCAAGCAAGAAGTGCCCATCGACCTGCCCGAACAGCGCGATCTAGAGCTAAAACTCTCGCCCGAATTCCTCGACCTCAAACGCGAAATCCTGCACGGTCTGCGGGAGGGTTAATTCCTGGGTGATGATGGGAGTAAGCGGCCGCAAGAAGATAGGAAGACAATGGAATCAGCATTGACAACATGATGGCGCAAACTCACTCCCCACCCAAAGCCTAAAATCCAAAATCTATAGGACTTACGCAGTTGGACGATTTCTCGCGGGCTGCGCCCGCGAGAAATCGTCCAAAACCCAGAAAATTTAATCGCAAGTGCGTAAGTCCTAATCTAAAACCTAAAATCCCAAACCCTACCCGCCAATGGTTTTCACGGTCACTGCATCACCCACGGTTGACACCTCTCGCATCCGGCTCCAGATCCGCGCCTTGCAGCCGCAGCTTTCGGTGTGGCGACGACAGCTTCATCAGCGGCCCGAGTTGGGCTTTCAGGAACAGTTCACGGCAGACTTCATCGCCGCCAAGCTGCGCGAGTGGGGCATTGAGCATGAAACGGGGGTGGCGCAAACGGGGATTGTGGCGCTGGTGAAGGGCGATCGCCCTGGCCCCGTGCTGGCGATCCGCGCCGACATGGACGCGCTGCCCATTCAAGAAGAAAACGAGGTGGACTATCGCTCGCAGCACGACGGGCGGATGCACGCCTGCGGCCATGACGGACATGTGGCGATCGCCCTCGGCACGGCCTACTATCTATCCCAGCATCGGGACTTTGCGGGCACGGTCAAGTTTATCTTTCAGCCAGCAGAGGAAGGGCCAGGCGGCGCACAGCCGATGGTGGCAGCGGGCGTGCTGAAAAATCCTGACGTGAACGCCATCATCGGGCTGCACCTGTGGAACAACCTGCCGCTGGGCCAGGTGGGCATTCGCGCTGGGGCCATGATGGCGGCGGTGGAACTGTTTGAATGCACGATTCACGGGCGCGGCGGCCACGGCGCAATGCCCCATCAGACGGTGGATTCGATCCTGGTGGGGGCGCAGGTGGTGACGGCGCTGCAAACCATCGTGGCGCGGAACCTCGACCCGCTGCAATCGGGCGTGGTGACGGTGGGCAAATTTGAGGCGGGCAAAGCCAGTAACGTGATCGCCGACAGCGCCTACCTGCGGGGCACGGTGCGCTATTTCGACCCGGCACTGGCAAACTTTTTCGATCGCCGCATTGAAGACATTATCGCGGGCACCTGCCGCAGCCACGGCGCAACCTACGAGTTCCACTATCATCGGCTCTATCCGCCCGTTATCAACGATGGGGCGATCGCCCACCTGATCCGCTCGGTGGCCGAAGACGTGGTGGAAACGCCCGCTGGCGTAGTGCCCGACTGTCAGACGATGGGCGGCGAAGATATGTCCTTCTTTTTGCAGGAAGTCCCCGGCTGCTATTTCTTCCTCGGCTCCGCCAACATCGACCGGGGGCTGGCCTACCCGCACCACCATCCCCGCTTCGACTTCGACGAAACGGCGCTAGGTCTGGGGGTAGAAATCTTCGTGCGCTGCGTTGAGCGATTTGGAACCAACACCCATCCCCTCAGCGGCATCTCCCGATAGTCCCCAGATCCAATCCGCGGCTCCAATCCACGGCAAACCCGACATCCGGGAGCGCCGGGAGTAATTTGATGAGCAAATTTAGCCATTCTTAGCGAGGCAAGTTTAGTGAGGCAAGACATCCTCTAATCGAAGCTGTAGATTGGGCAACACTCCTGACGAGATTGCCTCACCCAGGCGATATTGCTGCTGACGATACTCCTCAGCCTCCAATTGACAGACAGTGAAGGTCGGCTGTTTGGGTTTGCCAATGAAGCGCGTGCCCCCTAGCCCGCGATAATCAACAATCCAATACTCCGGAATCCCAAAGAGTGCGTATTCCTCAACCTTACGGGCATAGTCTGTTTCCCAGTTGGTGCTGACCACTTCGACGACCAGCTTGATCGAGCGTCCCAAGGTGATCACGGGTTCTTGCTGCCAGCGGGGTTCATTCGCCAAAAAGGTTTCATCGAGAACCACAACGTCGGGACGACGAGCGGTGGCAATTTCTGCAAAGGGCTGAATCAGGCAAGTGCGAGGAATAAACCAAGGATAATGGGTGCTTGTAATGGCAATACCGATTTGAGTCGCGAGTTTACCGCTCACCGTTTCATGGGGGCCGGTGGGTTCTATGTCAATCAATTCTCCATCGGCCAGTTCATAGCGGGAATCATCGCCGTGTTGGGCAATAAAGCGATCGACGGTGAGGGCTTGTGCAGGGGTATAGGTCATGGTCACTCGCATTCTGGGCAATGTGGGCCGGGATGCATTCTGCGGAGCTTGAGGACGTTCGCTTTTACCACCCGCCCAACTCATTCAAGCTTTGCGTGCTGGATGTTATTGCAGAGCCGACGGGCTGGCTTGTGGGGTTCCCTGCGGGCATGGCGGAAGCGGGGCAAGCGTCGGGGGCGGGCGGCTGGGGCTGAACCGTGACCTGGTAGCCCGCAGTGCTAAGGAGTTGGGTGATGGCGATCTGAGCGCGATCGCTCGCCGTTTGCAAAATGCCCTGGCTACAGGCCGCCGCAATGATTTCCTGGAGGGTTTGCCGCTGGGCCAGGTCTTGCAGCTCTGGCGCAACGTCTGGCCCCAGCCCCAAAAAGCCGCGATCATAGTCGTACACCTGCGACCGGGTTACGTCAATCTTGCTGTCCAGCAGGCGAGGCGGCGGCAGGCGCAGGGTCACAGTCTCTCCCATCACCTGCACGTCGGCCGGCGAAATCTGCGACAGGTCAACGCCTGCTCGCACTTCGCCATAGGCAATGTAGAGCAGCGTCGTTCTGCCGATGGTATAGCCCCCTAGCGTGCGATCGCGGCTAGTAGGCACCACCGCCTGCATCCCAAACGCCGCCGTCGTCAGCTCGCTCATCGTCCGCACCTGCTGCACCACGAGGGACTGCACATCCACCTGGGGCGCAGGCTGCTGCACGGTGAAAAACGCCCGAAGCTGCGTCAAAAAGCGATCGCCCCCCTGCCACAGCCCCACGCCCACCGCCAGCCCCGCCGCCATCACCCCGCCGCTCAGCAGCAGCGACAGGTTATGCAGAAAATTGCCCGCCGCATTTCCCCGCGAATTTGCCTCTGTCATTCCGGCTGCCCTCCTGCTGCACTCCTGCTGACTTCCCCGCGCCGAATCCCTATGCCCTATCCCCGAATCCCCAGCTTCTCTAGCACAGGACGAGTCGAAACCACATGCCGTTCCAACCCCAACTCCTTGGGGCCGATGCCCAGCGCCAGCGCCACCAACTGCGGCAGATGCAGCACGGGCAATCCCAGCGTTTCGCCGATTACCTGCTGCACCTCTGGCTGGCGCGAATCCAGGTTGAGATGGCAGAGGGGGCAGGGCGTAACGAGGCAATCGGCTCCAGCGGCGATCGCCTCCAGAATGTGCCCGCCGGCCATCTTAAACGACGTTTCGGTGGCATAGCTCGACAGCGGCCAGCCGCAGCACTGCGTCCGCCCCCGATACAGCACCGGCTCCGCACCCACCGCCCGAAACACGTTTTCCATCGACTGGGGATTATACGGGTCGTCGTAGGCGAGGTGATCTTGCGCCCGCAGCAGGTAGCAGCCATAAAACGCCGCGCACCTCAGCCCCGACAGCCTGCGGGTGACGCGCTGCTGCAATTCTGCTAGCCCAAAGTCGCCGACCAGCGCCCACAGGAGATGCTTCACCTCGCTAGTGCCTCTGTAGGGCGAGCAGCCCTCCTGCTTCAGCAGCCCGTTCACCTGGTCAAAATAGGCGGTATCCGATTCTTTGGCGTGTTTCAGCCGCTCGTCTACGTGCCCAATCACGCCTTGGCAAGTGCTGCAATGGGTCAGCAAGGGCAGGTTCAGTTCCTCCGCTAGGGCAATATTGCGGGCGTTGACGGCATCTTCCAGCAGTTGGGAATCTTCCTTAAAGGTGCCAGAGCCACAGCAGGCAGCTTTTTTTAGCTCGACTAGCTCAATGCCGAGGGCGTGGGTCAGGGCGTGGGTGGATTGATACAGTTCTCGGCAGGCTCCCTGGGCAACGCAGCCGGGGAAGTAGGCGTAGCGGAGTGGTTTAGCAGCGGTAGAGGAAGTCATTGAGGCGGTGTTGGAAGGTTGGCGTGGACGCTCTTTAGGGAGCCTTTCTATGATGGCGCGTTTGGCGATCGCCCGTCCTGGTTCTCCGGATCTTTCAAGCTTTTGGGTGCAAATCGGGGGAGGAGGTGGGGATTTTGGATTTGGATTGGCGATTTTGGATTGGCGATTTTGGGTAGCAAGTCCGGCATGGGTAGGGTTTCCGGCAATTTCACGCCTCGCGCTAGTTCAGAAGATTTCGTTGCCCCAGCGGAAAACCCATCTGCCTCAGCGGAAATCCGGAATCGCCAGCCCTGCGGGAGAATCTTTAGAATAGACCTGTAAACCTGAGGAGACAACGTTAAGTGTCACGACAACTCAAGCGCTGGGAATCTCCCCGGCGAGAAGGGCGAAACGCCAAGGGCAAAGGCGGCAGTGCCCGCCAGCGGCAACTGCGGAAACAGTTCAAAACGCTCAGCCAGAAGCTCAAGCAATCGGGTTCCGACCCGTCAAACCAGACTCCGCCACAGCGCGGCAATCGAAATAACCAGCCGGGGGAGGACGCAACGTTCTCTCCCGTTTTGCTTTCTGGCTTAATTTTTGGGGACTCGCTCAGACTGAGGAATCGTGGGAAGAATGGACATGCAGCGTGGGCAGGCGATCGCCCCGAAATAGCTCCTCGCTGCTCTGCCCAACGGACACCATCACCTGGGCGATCGCCCGCGCCGCCACTAGCCCCGCCAGCAGCGGCACCGTCGCCACGCTCAGCAGCACGTCTTCGGGTTTCAGCTTTTGCATAGGGACTCTGGAAGGAAAGAGGTCTCTCTTCCAGGTATAGCAGGTGGATTGGGGGGTGAGGGAAGAGGGAAGAGGGAAGAGAGAAGAACGAAGAACGAAGAGGTTTCGTTTTTCGTTTTTCGTTTTTCCATCTTTCGCCCCATCACTCCATCACAGTCCCTTGATCAGCGAATCGTCATACAGCTTCGACGCATCCAGCGGGCTGGAAATTAGCCCGATTTCCTGGCTGGTTTTGGCGGCGAAGGCGAGGCTGTCCATCACGTTCAGCGGGTGGCTGGGGTTGAAGATAATTTCCTTATTTTCGGCAACATCGAACATGCGAACCGTGGCCAGTTGTTCAGGCACTTCTTCGGGTTTCACGCCTAGCTTGGCGGCGACGATGGCGTTGGCTTCATCGGGATTCTCGCGCACCAGCTTCACGCCCCTGTCGATCGCCCGCATAAAGGCTTGAATGTCGGCCTTGCGCTCCTGAATCACGGACTCTTTGGCAACCAGTGCCACGGGGATAATGTTGCTGCCTTTGGACGAGAAAATCACCTGACCATTGCCTTCCTTGGCAGCAGTGGTCAGCCAGGGTTCGTAGGTCACGGCCACGTCGATTTTGTTAGCTGCAAAGGCGGCGGCGGCTTCGGCAGCAGGAATCACTTGGAGCTGAATGTCCTTCTCGGTCAAGCCGCCCTGCTCCAGATATTTCCGCAGCAGCAGCGCTTGCAGGGGCAGGGTTTCCCAGGCGACGGTCTTGCCCTTCAGGTCGGCGGGGCTGCTTACGCCGCGAGCCAGGATGCCGTCTGCCCCGTCGGAATAGTCCGAGATCATGATGATTTTTAGCGACGGGTCTTGGGCCGCCATGACGACGGCATCGGGGCCGCCCGTCCAGGCGAGATCTAGGCGATCGGCTAGCAGCGCCGTGTTGACATCGGTGGCGACTTGAAAATAGGTGTCGTTGACCGGGATGCCTTCTTCTTTGAAAAAGTCTTTGGCAACAGCGGCATAGTGCCCCGCAAAGCCTGGCCAGGGCGAGGAACCCACGACCAGCGGTTTGCCAGAGGGGGCAGAGGCAGCAGGCGTGGTCGAATCAGTGGTGGATTGCTGGGGATTGCAGGCGACCAGCAGCCCAAAGGTGACGATGGCAAGCAGACAAAACTGGGCGAACCGGCGGGTCAGTCTGAACATGGCGTTTGGCAACTGCAATAACAAGTGACGAAGACAGAAATGATGAAAACAGAGGTGACGAAAACAGAAATGACGAAAACAGAAATGACGAACTCAGAGATGACGAACTCAGAAATGACGAAAACAGGGGCGAGGGCTGCTTTCTAGGATTATGAACGTTGATAAAGCTAGGAGACAATGCGGGAAGAGTCTAGCGATGAGCGATCGCCCCTCAGCCTTCTTAACCCTACCCAGCCCAGCACCGCAACCCCCAGCGATACCCAGCCCGTCATCGGCTTCAGCAGCAGAAAGCCGCCGATGGCGAACATCGCCCCAAACAGCAGGAAACTGGCCGCCAGCGTCCGCAGCAGGTCTTTTCGCAAATCCTGAGCCGGGGCCAGACCAGTGCGCGATCGCTGCCTAGCCCAGCCGGGGCCACCGGGGCGAATCTTGGCATAAAAGGCATCCAGCGTTTCGTCCGATTCGGGTGGCGTGAGGTACATCGCGCTGACCCACACCAGCACCGAAATCGCCGAAGTCACCATCAGCCGCACGCCAAAATCCTCAATCCGCAGCACAGGGACAACGCTCGTCAGTAGCCCAATGACAAACCCCGTCAGCATGGCTGCCAGTTCCGCTGCGGCATTGATCCGCCACCAAAACCAGCGCAAGATCAGCACTAACCCTGGCCCAGTGCCAATAGCGATGACCAAACGAAATACCGTCGTCACATCGGCTGCGAAAAAGGCCGCTGCCCCACCCAGCACCGTCACCAGCACCGAGGCCAGCCGCCCCACCAGCACCAGTTCCGCCTGGGATGCGGCGGGCTGAATGAACCGTAAATAGAGGTCATTCGTGAGATAAGACGCGCCCCAGTTAATCAGCGTGGACACGGTACTCATAAACGCCGCCAGCAGCGAGGCCACCACCAGCCCCAGCAGCACAGGCGGCAAAAAGTCGAGCATCAGCCGGGGATAGCCCAGTTCCCGGTCTTCCAGCGTGGGATAGAGGGCGATCGCCGCTAGGGCCACCACCACCCAGGGCCAGGTGCGAATCACGTAGTGCAACAGGTTGAAAAACCAGGCAGCTTTCTCGGCTTCGGCCTCATCTTTTGAGGCCGCCAGCCGCTGGATAAACTCGCCGCCGCCATCGCTGCGCCGAAACGACCACCACTGCACCGCAGCATAGGCGGCAAAGGTGGTCAGGCTAATGCCCGCCGCATCGCTCCAGCGGAAGCCGCCATCTGTGAACCCAAACGGCAAAAACGCCAGCACGTCGATATCCGTTGCCTGCTGAGCTTGGGCCAGCAGCGGAGCCATGCCGCCCATTTCGCCAATGGCGTAGGCCGCCACGATAAACGCCCCCACCAGCGCCAGAATGAACTGGAAAAAGTCCGTCGCCACCACGCCCCACAGCCCGGAGAAGCCCGCATACAGCAGCACTAGCAGGCTGACCCCGACCACGCTCCAAAGTTTGGCGCTGTCTCCCGGCGTAATGCCCACGCTCTGCCAGAGTTGCAGCGCGTCCACCACCTTCACCATGGCCAGCATGGCGTAGCCGATGCCGATGCAGTTGATGGGCACGGCAAACAGAAACGCTTTGATGCCCCGCAGCAGGGCCGCCGGACGACCGCCGTAGCGCATCTCCGTGAGTTGGGCATCGGTCACGATTTCCGAGCGTCGCCACAGCCGCGCAAACACGTAAATCAGAATTAGGTGAGAAATGCCGAAGCTCCACCATTCCCAATTGCCGACGATGCCGCGAGTACCCACTACGCCTGCCACATAGAGCGGCGTGTCGATGGAAAACGTCGTGGCGGCCATACTCGTGCCCGCCAGCCACCAGGGGAGCGATCGCCCCGACACAAAGAAATCCACCAGGCTGCCCGACCCCTTGCGCGTCAGGTAGAGTCCCAACCCCAGCGAGGCGACGAGGTAGAGCAGGACAATGAGCCAGTCGATCAGTTGCATGAGGGGAAAGAATCAGGGACTAAGGGCGCAGGGCAAGTACCATCAG
This sequence comes from Thermoleptolyngbya oregonensis NK1-22, assembly GCF_032705245.1. Classification (GTDB taxonomy): domain Bacteria; phylum Cyanobacteriota; class Cyanobacteriia; order Elainellales; family Elainellaceae; genus Thermoleptolyngbya; species Thermoleptolyngbya sichuanensis. The sequence goes on along the minus strand of NZ_CP053540.1, from coordinate 1,181,694 downwards.
GCGGTGGCTAACTCTCGAATCACTGCCTCGATGGGACGCGGGTTCCAGCCGAGGTCGCGGCGGGCCTTGGAGCCATCGACGCGGACGCAGCGATCGTAGAGATAGTGAACCCGTTCGCGGCTGATTGGGGGTTGCCACTGGAGCAGGCGGCCAATGGGGTCGAGCAGGTTGCCGACGACACGCACCACGGGCGGCGGAATTTCCGCCGGGGCAGGCACGCCAGCGGTTTCGCTGAGCAGGGCAAACATCTCGCGGGTGGTCATTTCGCCCGTGGAAATGATGTAGTGTTCGCCGCGTGGCGCTTTTTCCGCCGCCAGCAGCATCGCCGCCACCAGGTCATCGACGTGGACGATGCCGGTGATGCGATCGCCCCCCGCCCACACCTTCAGCTTGCCGTTGAGAAACGTCTTCACCACGGGCCCAAAGTGCGGATCGTCGGGCCCAAAAATCCCCGACGGCATCACGCTAACGACGTGAAAGCCCTCACTCGCCGCCTGATCCACCAACTGCTGCGCCAGATACTTGGTTCGGTCGTAGGCCGAGGAAAATCCCTGCTGCGTTCGCTGAAAGGTTTCGTCAATCACGCGCCCCTGGGTGTCGCCGTAGATGCCGATGGTGCTGCAATAGACCATCTTGGGCACATTGAGCGATCGCGCCGTTTCCAGCACCGCCCGTGTCCCGTCCACATTCACCCGCTCCATCCGCGCCGCGTCTACAATACCGAGTTCCACATAGGCCGCCGTGTGAAACACCACGTCTGCGCCCTGCATGGCGGTGGTCAAGGCAGCGCGATCGCCCACATCGCCGTAGACATACTCCACGTCGCAATCCGCCAACCGCGATAGATCGCTGCTCTTTCGCACCAGCGCTACCACCGTATCGCCCCGCTGCTTCAGCGCCTTGACCAGGTGCGATCCCGTAAAGCCCGTTGCGCCAGTGACAAATGCTTTCATATAAGGTTCAGGAGTCCAGGTTGCAGAAATCAAGGGGTCGGGGGCTAGGAATTCAGACTTTGGAGACCGAGTTGCAGGACGTAAATGCTCGCGATCAGGTGCCAGTCCCCTATCCAAACTCTAAAATCCCAAACCCCTAGCTCACGCCATTCTCTTCCAGAGACACTGCACCGTTGGTGTCGAGTACCTGGATAAAGCAGGTGCCGTTGGGAAACACGCGCACGTAAAAAGTGGAGCCGCTGACGATGCCGTAGGTCGTGCTGCCGTCGGGGTTTGCCAGCGTGGCCAGCCCTCCCGGTTGACTGGTGGCAATCACTTCACTTGGCTTTCTGACAATTTGCAACACGCTCTGTCCGTTTTGCTGCGCCACTTCTGCCAGATGGTTGGGGGTGTTGCAGCGGGCCGTCGGCGGAATGGCCTGATTCGGCGACTCGGCAGGGGCAGGCGCTTCGGCGGGGGCTTCAGCCGCTGGTGCGTCAGCAGGAACTTCAGTCACTTCCCCTACGCCTGCTTGGGGACCCCGATCGCACGCCGCAGCAAACAGCAGGGCACCAAAGCTGGCGATCGCCAATTGAACCGTCCGGGAGCAGATGTAGGAGCTTCGTTTCATGAGAGGTATCCAGCGTCGTCCAAATCTTCCCCATCATTGTACGCAGAGATGACCCAGGCAGATTGTCAGACGGCAACCAAACGCCGCCGCCGAAATCTGGTAGGGTTTTATTTTCACTCAGGCATCGGGGTTGGGCGCATGGTCATGTTAAAAGGACGAGATTTGTTGAGCATGGCAGACTTGAATACTGCCGAAGTCAGCGCCATTTTGGAACTGGCGGCAGACATGAAGGCTGGTCGCGCCAGACCCCGCTGCGAAAAGACCCTGGGGCTACTGTTTCAAAAAGCCTCAACGCGGACGCGAGTGAGCTTCTCTGTGGGCATTTTTCAACTGGGGGGACAGGTACTGGATCTCAATGCCAGCGTCACTCAGGTCAGCCGGGGCGAACCCGTGATTGATACGGCCCGCGTGCTGGATCGCTATCTCGACATCGTGGCCATTCGCACCTTCGACCAGAAGGAGCTAGAAACCTTTGCCCACTATGCCCAGATTCCGGTGATTAACGCGCTCACCGATTGGGAGCATCCCTGCCAGGTATTGGCGGATTTGCAGACGGTGCAGGAAGAATTCGGCACGCTAGAGGGTCTGACGCTGGCCTACGTGGGTGACGGCAACAACATGGCGCACTCGCTGATGCTGGGAGCCGCGCTGGTGGGGATGAACGTGCGCGTGGCCAGTCCCGCCGATTATCGGCCCCATCCAGATATCGTGGCGCGGGCGGCGACCATTGCGGGCGATCGCACCGAAGTCCTAGTCACGCTCGACCCAGTTCAGGCGGTCCAGGGGGCCCATGTCGTCTATACCGATGTGTGGGCCAGCATGGGGCAAGAAGACCTGGCCGAAAGCCGCGTCCCCATTTTCCAGCCTTACCAGGTCAACGAGGCGCTCATGAGCAAGGCTGACGGATCGGCAATTGTGCTGCATTGCCTGCCTGCCCACCGCGAAGAGGAAATTACCGCTGCCGTGATGGAAGGTCCCCAGTCTCGCGTGTGGGATCAGGCAGAAAACCGACTCCACGCCCAAAAGGCGCTGATGGCGCTGCTGCTGGGAGCCACCTGAGGGGTAGGACTTGGGGTTTGAAGCAGAGCGGGTTTACCCTGAAACCGCCGCAGAATTCAGTCATCCCAAACCCAAAAAACGCCCTTCTGAGTTCAGAAGAGCGCCTTTAAGCTAAGCGATGGACTCACGAGTCATCCGCAATTGAGAATCAGGTCTTCCCAGGGTTCACAAGCACGCAACGCCCTGAAACGCTCTGGGAGGAGATGACCGAAAACCTAGGCTTCGGCTTGAGCCTTGCGCTTGCGACGAGCGGCGATCGCAGCGCTGGCCGCCAGCACCGTTCCTGCAATCGTGGCAGGCTCAGGCACCGCCGCCGCAGCCACCTTAAAGTCCGGCCCGTTGAACGCCGCACCGTTGGCAATCACGCGCAGGCGATTGGTCGAAGCACCGTTCAGCCACAGGCCCTGAGCGCCCACCCGCTGGGTGTAGCCAATTTCATGGGTATCGATCCCAAAGCCTGCATAGTTAGAGGTGCTGCTGTCCAGCAGATACTCAGCCAGCACATTGCCCAGGTCATCCAGCGCCTGTACCAGCATTTTGCTGTTCATGCCGCGTTCCCAGAAAAAGAAGCGGTCGGTCGCCTGATCAAAGAACAGGTCGATGATGAAGCTGCCTCGATCTTCGGTGTCGATAATGCTGTTCAGGTTGAGGTTGCCCAGGCTGGCAACGATGCTCTCGTTGGTGGCAAGCTCTTGACGGACACCAATGGTAGCTTCACGACCCATGTCAGAGCTAGCAGCACCCGTGTCGCCCCCGCGCCACAGGTCGTTGTGGATAATGTTGGCACCCGACACCAGGCTGAAAGAGCTATAGGTCGATCCCAAAGCAGCGGTCAGGCTGTCGGTGGTGGTTACCGAGTTCAGCATGATGTTGCCACGAGGGTTGGTGCCGGTGAAGCTGGTGCTGAAGCTAAAAGGTGCGAAGGAAATGCCTGCTGCCCCGGCCGGCGAGGCAAACAGCGCCAGAGCAGTACCAGCGGTCAGCCCAGCCCAGGTAAGGATACGCTTGATGTTCATCATTTGCTTTGACCAGTAGTTTTTTGCGGTTGAGAGGTCGAGTCGCGATGCATAGAGAACAGAGAGGTAGCATTCTGAACCTCGCCGTGCTTGTCGAGGAACGCTCGATATGCACCCACTTAGCTACCCATGCTAGCCGCAGGATTTCGCTCGCGTCTCTGGGGTCAGCCCATATTTCACCGCATCTTTAATCGAGCCTGTCAGACCAGGGAACATACTGAGACAAGCCAATCTTTATCTCAAAAACCATACCTCTAGACTGATACAAATCCCGTATATTCCGAAGGTTTTGTCTTAAATTTTCACCAATTTTCACCTTTACAGAGCCAAATAGGCCCCCATTGCTAAGCAGTCGTAATTTTAAGTGCTGCTTTGCGAAATCTGAGGCTGCCCCCCGTAGCCGCCTAGACTGGCCTCCAAAAATCGGCTCAAAAGCATTACAAATGTAACGGCGGACGTGTTTCAGAACAGGGTATATTAGCTTCGCCTATGTAATGTCCTGGTAATGTCCTGGTAATGTCCTGGCAGCCAGGCTAAAGCCGAGGGTGGCTGAAGAATTATGGTGATTGACGAATCAAGTGGACAGGCAAGTCCGGTCAATGCTCGGAAAACCGATATTTTCGACGTATTTGGCTTCAAGCATTACCTTGGGCCAAATCCCTACCTGGGACGGGGGGCTTTGGTGTTTCGGCTGGCGCTGACGGGACATCGAGCGCCGCTGCCGTTGGGTGATTATGTAGAGGCGATCGCCCAGCGATATCCCAAAATGGCGCTCACCGAATACCAGTCCTACGCCGACTTGTTTGTGCAAACCGTGGTCGAGGTCGGCAAGCTGGACATGGATTTGCACTGTGAACTGTGGAGCCTCCAGCCCACCGAGCCGACGACGATCGCGGTCGAGTCGATCCACGAGTCCACCAGCTATGGCACAGTCTACGCAGTTTGGGACTGGTTCGAGGCAATTTCCAATGGACAGCCCTTTCAGCTTGAAGACCAGATTGCGCTGCTGCAAACCCGCTTTCGCCGATCGGTCTACGGTGGCCCTACGATCTACGCCCTGCTGCGGGCGGCTCATAACCAGGGCATTCCCGCCTTTTATCTGCCCGATGAGGGGCTAATGCAGTATGGCTACGGCAAAAAGCTGGTGCGGGGGGTTGCCACGACCTTCGACTGCGATAGCCATGTGGATTCCGACTTTACAACCCGCAAAGACGACTGCAAGGCCTTTCTCAGCACGCTGGGTTTTCCAGTGCCCCAAGGGGCGATCGTTTCCACGCTGAAGGAAGCGCTGAAGGCAGTGCAGTCGATCGGTTACCCGGTCGCGGTCAAGCCTGTGGTCGGGCACAAGGGCATTGGGGTGACGGCCGACGTGCAGGACGACAGCGAACTGGAATTTGCCTTTGACCGAGCGGTTGAAGCCCACGAGGACGGCCAATCCATTGCGGTCATTGTTGAACAGAGCATCTCCGGGCTGGATCATCGGCTGCTGTGCGTGGATGGCAAGTTTGTCGCCGCCACCCAGCGTCGCCCCGCCTCAGTCACAGGCGACGGGCGCTCCACCATTGCCGAGCTAATTGCGCTGGAAAACCGCAAACCAGAGCGGCTCGACACGCCCACCTCGCCCCTGGGCAAGATCATCGTGGACGAGTCGTTGGAACGCTATCTATCGGAGCAGCGGCTTGACCTCGACAGTATCCTCGATCCAGATGAAGTCATCTACTTGCGAAAGGTGGCGAACCTATCGTCTGGCGGGGTCAGCATCGACGCAACCGAGCAGGTTCACCCCGACAATATTGTGCTTGCCCAGGATATTGCTCAGCATTTTCGTCTCGTCTGTCTCGGCATTGATGTGCTTACGTCCGACATTTCGCGCTCCTGGAAAGAGGGCAACTTCGGCATCATCGAGATCAACGCCGCGCCGGGGGTTTACATGCACCTGCGTCCAGCCGTCGGCAACAGCATTGATGTGGCTTCGCGGATTTTAGAAACCTTTTTTGAATCAGGGCAAGCTGCCCGCATTCCCATCTTCACATTCAACTATCTGCCGCTTAAGGAACTGCAAGAGCTAGTTGATCAAATTTTGGTGAACTATCCCAACTGGACGATTGGGGCCATTTGCCGGGATGCCGCCTTCGTCAATCGCTCTCAAAAAGCGCTGACGGGTTCCTACAACACGAAGGTACAAAGCCTGCTGCGAAATCCCAAGCTGGACTTGCTTATTGCAGAATATGACGAAGTGACGCTGGAGCAAGAGGGCTGCTTTTATGACAGCAGCAACATTGTGATTCTGGATGCACCCACAGAACCGGAGAAGGTGCTGTCCCGCAATGTCGCTGACGGCGCAACCGTGGTGATTAAAGACGGCAACACCGTTTCTCGGCGGCGAGAAGGGCTGGTAGAAACCTATGAGCTGGCAGAGGAAGAGCCTTTTCAGCGGGTGTATTGGAAAGAAATCTCCGCGATTCTGTCAGAAAAGTAGCCCGGCCCGTTGCTAGGCAAGACCCCAGCAGCAGCGCTTCAGCCTGTCTACACCCATTCTTGAGGCGATGGATGGGTCAGGGCTGCGTGACCAGCAGTGTGACCGTGTAGTCTGCTGGGGAAGATGGGCCAGTTGTAGGGTAGGGGAGCAGATCGATCAGCTTCACCGTCAGTCCATTCACTGAGCGAGCGGCGGCGGCCGCGTCGCCCGGTCGCTGAATCAGCAAGAGGTCTTGGGCCGGTTGACCCGGCTGGCTGAGCGTGACGATGACTTCCGCCTGCCCCGGCCACACGCAGGTTACATCGCTGGGGCATCGCGAATCTTGTTCCACCCGCGCAAAGGTGAGCGTCCGCTGATTGGGCAGGGTGGCTGTGCCGGCCAGGGGCAGTTGAAATGGGCTGTCTGACTGGACGATTGCTGGCGCAGGCAGGGGGCTGGAGGAAACAGGCGGCGGCACCAGTGGCGTACAGCCCAGCACCAGCGAGGCAAAGAGCAGCGACACCAGCCAGGCGGGCTGAGACACTTGTGGAGAAAAGGGGCGACAGGGCATGGCTAGCGATGCTCCAAGGCGAGGTCGCGGAGGCGAGACAGCAGCGGTTGCAGCGACGGCGGGGCAGTGAGGTCGGTGACGGTGAGGGACTGGTGGCGATCGCCCTCCTGAAGCTCCAGACGGTAGGTCATGACATCCGGCGGCCCGGCACTAGTGGCCGCCAACTGGCTAGGCTGCATCTCCATTACATTAGACTGCTGCACCAGGGCTTCTAGTTCCGAGGCTTCTCCCGGTCGCAGCGTGCGAGTATCCACACTGTAGGCCAGCCGCAGGTTGGCAAAGCCACCGCTGGATTGGAAGTCGATTTGCATAGGAGACAAGGAAGGAAGTGACAGAATGCGGACGATGATCTAATGGTATGGCAGCCAAATGTCCGGGGCAGAGGATTGATTGAACCCATTGAAGCTGCCAACGGCTGATTGCGCCCACCCAACCTTAACCTCTGCCGCTGGTGTAGCAGGCGACCACGCGGCCGGCTCCGCGAAACTGGCTAAAGTAGGCGCGGCTGACGGCATCGCCCCGTTCCGACAGGACATCAATGCCAATGCCGTTTCGCCCTTGGTCTTTGCCAGAACTGTGAATGTATTGCCCGTCGCCCAGGTAGAGGCCAACGTGGGTGCAGCGGTCGGGGCGGCCAAAAAACACTAGGTCGCCGGGCTGGAGGTCGGCCATGGGAATCGGCTGCACAAAGGCTTCCTGCTGGTAGGCATCGCGGGGCAGCCAGATGCCCGTCGAGGCAAAAGCCGTTTGCACCAGCCCAGAACAGTCGTAGTTGGGGCCGACTGTGCCGCCCCAGAGGTAGTGGTTGGGCTGGGCCATGGCCTGGCGAGCAAAGGCAATGACCTGGGGCAGGCAGGCGTGGATGTCGTCGGTGCTGAGGGCGATCGCCCGATAGGGAGCCTCCGCCACCGCCAGCAGATCCAGATCTTCCACCGCCACCCAGCCCGGATAGTCATCTTCACACAGCACTACAGAGATCGCGCTGCGGGCCGGGTCGGCGCTGGTATCGGGCAGCGGCGGCAAGATCCGCAGGTATCGCCCAGCTACCGCTTGCGTCGCCAGATCTTTGAGCGCGGGCGAGTCATAAAGATTGAGATTTTCGAGACACTGATAGGCGAAGGTGCGATCGCCCGCAAAATCAGCTTGAATAGACGCAAGGGAAACCATGTCGTACCGGGAAATAAGGCAGGGCTAATCTGCTTTAGCACTCGATCGGCAGTGGAACTCTCAATTCAGAGGAACCCTCACTCAACCCTGCTTGGATTCAACTCTTTTATACTAAGCCGCTGTAGTAATAGGCCGCTGTAGTAAGCCGCCCATAGTCCGCTGCCTTGAATTGCCACAGTCCGCCCTATCCTCCCCCCTTGCCTCCATGCCGTTTTTTCAGCGCGACGACCAGCTTGCCCCACAGGGCGATCGCATTCTTGCCGCCACCCGAGCCGAGTTCCCCAGCCTCGCGCCCAATCAAATTGCTCTCACTTGGCTGGTGTATCGACCGCCCATTCCCGTCAACACGGGCGGCGCAATTTCGCCCCAGCAGTTCTGGCAATATTCCGTCGGCGGCTATTCCTATCGCGGCGTAGAGCTAATTTACCCCGCCAGCGTGGTCAAGCTGTTTTATCTGGTGGCGGTGCAGGAGTGGCTAGAGCAGGGCATGATCGCGCCCTCCAGCGAACTGGATCGGGCCATCCGCGACATGATTGTGGACTCCAGCAACGACGCGACGGGGCTGGTGGTGGACATGCTGACAGGCACCACCAGCGGCCCCGAACTGCCCATCGAGCCGTTTGAAACCTGGAAATATCAGCGCAATATTGTGAACCGATATTTCAAGTCCCTGGGCTGGGAAGAACTGGACACGATTAATGTGAATCAAAAAACCTGGTGCGATGGCCCCTACGGGCGAGAGCGGGCCTTTTATGGCGAGCTCATGGAAAACCGCAACCTGCTGACGACCGAGGCCGTGGCGCGGCTGCTGCACAGCATCGTGGGCGGCGTGGCGGTCAGCGGCGAGCGATCGCAGTTCATGATGCGCCTGCTGCACCGCAGCCTCAACCCCACGGAGCTAGCTGCCGACCCCGAAAACCAGGTGACGGGCTTTTTGGGCGGCGGCCTGCCGCAGACAGCGCGGCTCTGGTCGAAGGCGGGGCTGATGAGCCGGGTGCGCCACGACGCGGCCTACATCGAACTGCCGGATGCGCCGCCCTACCTGCTGGTGGTGTTCACCGAAGGGCGCGACCATAGCCAGAACGAGGCGATTTTGCCGTTTATTTCCCAGCAGGTGGCGGCGGCCATGATGGAGTTGGGAGTCCGGGGTTAGGGCGTGAAGCGGAGGGTGGCGATCGCCCGGTCGTAGGCCTGGCGATACTGGGCATCGGATTCGCCCGTGCCCACCTGGTTGAGCGTGATCAGCACCCAGTTCTTGCCGTCGGGCGTGGGCACTAGCACCTGCTCCATGTCGTAGAGGCCGCTGGAGCGAAAGGCGATCGCCTGCTGCCCCGCCACGGTGACTTCCTGAACCTCACGCACGTTTGTCAACCAGTCGCTCTGGGCGATCCAGTCGGTGGCGGAAAGCCCTTCTGGATTGGGCTGGACGGTGACGCTAACATTAGCGGGATACTCCGTGCCGCCTTCGTATTCGCCCGCTTGGATGGCGCGGTCATGGTCAATCGTCCAGATCTGCACGGCTTCGCGGGCCACGACCTCCGGCGGAAACTCGGTTTCGCCGTGGGCCACAAACTGGTCGGCGGGATAGGCAAACTGGAATCCAAAGCGATCGCTGCGATAGAGGCCCGATTCTGGTGCAGCCGAAATGGGCGAGGGCTGCTCCGTCGGCGTTCCTGTCCCACCGGGGGGCGACACGGGCGGCGACTGCACTTGGCAAGAGACCGCGGCCACAACCAGCAGACCCAGACTGAATCGGTGCAGGGCTAGGCGAGCAGGAGACTGGGGGTTGGGGTTCATCATGAGGCTCCGTCGAGTCTGTAGGGGGCTTGCAGATTGAGTAGCTTCACCGGGAAGACGGGGCATTCCGCAAGACGCGGCCGGCTCAGCGAAACAGGTTGGCGGTAAATGGAGGTAAAAGCTTCAGCGGTAAAAACGTTGGAGGGCGATCGCCCCCACCGCAAAACCATACGATAAAGTCAAAAGGGAACCTCCATTCGCAGTTTGATCCGCACTCTTTTGATCCGCACTCTTATTGATCCGCACTCTATAGATTCGGCAAGATGATGGGGCTAGGTTGCCCTCTTTGAAGCCCGCGCCACGCTGCGAGTTCCCCCAGCCCTGATTAAAATTTTCAATCAGTCGGCTCCATCCGTCGGTTCCATCAGTTGATTTCATCAGTTGATTGATCCGTCTGCCGCCGACCCCCATCGCTGCTCCCTACCGCCGCTGCCCATGACCGACCTGCCCCCCGCCCCCAACGCGCCGGAACCTCAACGGCTAGGAGACCTGCCAGACCGGCTCATCAAGCAGACGGTGCGCTACACTGACCACCGCTCCGTAGACCGCGACGCGCTCACGCCGATGATGCGCCACTACGCCGATCTGAAAGACGAGTATCCCCAGGCGCTGCTGCTGTATCGGGTGGGCGATTTCTTTGAGACGTTTTTTCAGGATGCCATCACCATTGCCCAGGAGCTAGAGCTGGTGCTGACCAGCAAAGACGCAGGCAAGACCGTGGGGCGAGTGCCGCTGGCGGGTGTGCCCCACCACGCCATGGAGCGCTACTGTGCCCAACTGGTGGAGCGGGGCTACGCCGTCGCCATTTGCGACCAGACCGAAGATGCCGCCGATGCCCAAGGGCGGCTGGTGCAGCGCCAGGTAACGCGGGTGATCACCCCCGGCACGGTGCTGGAGGAAGGAATGCTGAACGCCCGCCGCAACAACTACCTGGCAGCGGTGGTGATAGCTGGGGCGCACTGGGGGCTGGCGATCGCCGATGTATCGACGGGCGAGTTCCTCACCACCCAGACCAGCGGGCTGGACCGGCTGACCCAGGAGATTCTGCGGCTCCAGCCCTCCGAAATTCTGCTGCCCACCAACGCCCCTGACCTAGTGGGGCTGCTGCGCCCCGATGCCCGCGCCGGAATCCCCGATCCGCGCCGAGCCGCTGCCCTGCCAGAGGCACTGCCGCCCCAGTTTTGCTATACGCTGCGGCCCCAGGCCCCGTTTCAGGCGGCCGAGGCCCGCCAACGCCTGCTGGAGCGCTTCCGCGTGCGATCGCTAGAGGGCATGGGATGCGAACATTTGCCCCTAGCGGTGCGGGCGGCGGGCGGGCTGCTGCAATACCTGGAAGAAACCTCTGAGCGCCAGCTCGAAGCCGTCCCCGCCGAAGCCACCGCTGCCCCGTCCCCCGCCCCGCCCGCGGCCCACGCCTACCCCACCCGCATTCCCCTCCAGCCCCTCTGCACCTACACCCTCAGCGATTTTCTGGTGATCGACCACCAGACCCGCCGCAATCTGGAAATCACCCAGACCCAGCGCGACGGCACGTTTCACGGCTCCCTGCTGTGGGCCCTGGATCGCACGGTGACGGCTATGGGCGGGCGGGCGCTGCGGCGCTGGCTGCTGCAACCCCTGCTGGATCGATCCGCGATTCAGGCGCGGCAGGACACAATTCAAGAACTGATCGACCAGGGGACTCTGCGCCAGCAGCTTCAGCAGATCCTCAAGCAAATCTACGACCTAGAGCGGCTGACGGGGCGGGCCGGATCGGGCACCGCCAACGCCCGCGACCTGGTGGCCCTAGCAGATTCCCTCGGCAAGCTGCCAGAGATTGCTGAGCTGGCGGCAGTGGGGCGATCGCCCTTTCTGACCGCGCTGCAAACCGTGCCCCCTGTGATGGACACCCTGGGGCAGACGCTGCGGGCCCATCTGGTCGAAACGCCGCCCCTCTACCTGACCGAGGGCAACCTGATCCGCCCCGGAGTGAATCCCCAGCTCGATCACCTGCGCCAGAGCATCGAGGCCGACCAGCAGTGGATCGCCCAGCTTGAAACCACCGAGCGCCAGCGGACGGGCATCGCCACCCTGAAGGTGGGCTACACCAAAGCCTTTGGCTACTACCTCAGCATTTCGCGGGCCAAAGCCAGCGCCGACCTGCCCGACGACTACATCCGCAAGCAGACCCTCACCAACGAAGAGCGCTACATCACGCCGGAACTGAAGCAGCGGGAATCGGCGATTTTTCTGACCCGCGAAGCCGTCCATAAGCTGGAGTACGAAATCTTCACGGCGCTGCGGGTTCAGGTGGCCGAGCAGTCCGAGTCGATTCGCCAGGTGGCGGGGGCGATCGCCGCCCTGGATGCCCTCTGTTCCCTAGCCGAAGTGGCGGTCTATCAAAACTATTGCCGCCCAGCCATCACAGAGTCTCGCCAGATTGCGATCGTAGACGGCCGCCATCCCGTCGTGGAACAATCGCTGCCCGCCGGGTTCTTTGTGCCCAACTCGGCAACCTTAGGGTCGGGAGATCCGGCCGTGGGGACTGGGGGCAGCAGGGGGGCGATCGCCCCTCCCCCACCGCGCCCGCCCGCCGACGCGCCCGCGCCTGCCCCCACGCCTACCCACAGCGCCCCAGACCTGATTATTCTGACCGGGCCCAACGCCAGCGGCAAAAGCTGTTACCTGCGGCAGGTGGGGCTGATTCAACTGATGGCGCAGGTGGGCAGCTTTGTGCCTGCGGCGGCGGCAACCCTGGGGGTGTGCGATCGCATTTTCACCCGCGTCGGTGCAGTAGACGACCTGGCCACGGGTCAGTCCACCTTTATGGTAGAGATGAACGAGACGGCCAACATTCTCAACCACGCCACGCCGCGATCGCTCGTCCTGCTAGACGAAATTGGGCGGGGCACGGCCACTTTTGATGGCCTTTCCATTGCTTGGGCTGTGGCAGAACACCTGGCCACCGACATTCGCGCCCGCACCATCTTTGCCACCCATTACCACGAACTCAACGAACTCGCGTCGCTGCTGTCTAACGTGGCCAACTACCAGGTGGTCGTCAAAGAACTGCCCGATCAGATTATCTTTTTGCATCAGGTGCGGCCCGGCGGCGCAGACAAGTCCTACGGCATCGAAGCGGGGCGGCTAGCGGGGCTGCCAGCTTCGGTCATCGAGCGGGCGCGGCAGGTGATGGGGCAGATCGAGCGCCATTCCCACATTGCCGTAGGGCTGCGGGGCGAGTCCAGTCCGGCCGAGTCGTCCGAGCGGGTGCCGAGCAAAGCCGCCAGTCGTCGCTCCCGCCTGCGAGAACCCGCGGGCCAGCTGAATATCTTTACCGGATGAGCATTTTCAATGGTTGACCTGAGGCGATTTTCGACAGGCGTTCAGACCGTGACGAGGGGGGCGATCGCCCTGCTGAGCGCCTTCACCCTATTGGGCTGTGCCTCCGGGCCGATGGCCAGTTCACCCACACCCAGTGCCGTGCCCAGTGCCCTGCCCAGCGCCGCACCGCCCAGTCCCATCGCCCAGTCCACCGATCCCACCGCGCCGCCCCTCGTGGTGCAACCCCCGTCCCGCTCTGCCGAGGAACTGTGGGCCCTGCTGCAACAGGAATCGGGACTGGTGGTGCTGTTTCGCCACGCCCGCGCCCCAGGAACAGGCGACCCACCCACCTTTCGGATTGACGATTGCGCGACCCAGCGCAACCTGGACGCAGCAGGGCAGCAGCAGTCGCGGCAGTTGGGCGAGGCCTTTCGGCAGCGGCAGATTCCGGTGGCGCGGGTGCTGTCGAGCCAGTGGTGTCGCAGCCTAGACACAGCGCGGCTGATGGATCTGGCCCCGGTGGAGCCGTTCCCCGTGCTGAACTCATTTTTTGGCGATCGCACCACAGAACCCCAGCAGACCCGCGCCCTCCAGCAGTTCATTCTGGATCAGCGCAACACCCCCGGCGTGGTCGTGCTGGTCACCCACCAGGTCAACATCACCGCCCTGACGACCCTCGTGCCCCGCGAGGGCGAAGCCGTCCTCGTTCGCGCTACGCCCCAGGGCGAGATTGAAGTTCTCGGAAGAATTTAGCGAATATCTGGGCTGCTTTTCTGGGCTGCTTTTCTGGGCTAATTTTCTGGGCTAATTTTCTGGGCTACCTGCCTCTGGCGTAGCTCCAGGGAATCATCGGGTCTTGGGCAATGCGCCGAGAAACCGCAAACGCGCCGTAGCGATTCAGGTGGCTGGGGTCCGAGAAATAGTCGTACTGATCCAGCCAGATTTCGCCCAGGTCGCGAAAAACCAGGCTGGGGCTGTCCAGATCCTCACGCAGCAGATATTGGCGGAAGGTCTGCTCGTGCTGGCGGCGCACCGGGTCGAGGTATTCATCCGTCAGCGGCAGGTTAACAAAAATGACGGGAATATTGCGATCGCTCGCCAGCCTCAGCACCGACTGAAACGCCGCCGCCTGCACGCCCTCAATCCGAAAATCCGTATAGTCGCCATCGTAGCGGCCCTGCACGCGGGCATACTCCTGGTAGTAGGTGGCGGGGTTGAACCGCAGCGCCAGGGGCAAAAAGCCGTCGAAGTCGATCAGGTCGCGCCCCGCCTCCACCAAGGACTCGGCCGAGTCGGCGGGCAACCGCGAGGGCATCGGGCTGAGGCCCGGCGGGGGGGCCGCAGACACGGCGCTGGGGGACTCTGGACGAACCCGCTGCTGGAGCGCGTCCTTGAGGCGATCGCGCTGACCAAACACCGCCGAGCGATCGCCCAGTTGCCGACTCAGCCAGCGGTCGAGGGTTTGATAGCTGTCGCGCAGCGTGGTGTTGAGGGTCGGTGTCGGTTCTGCGGGTTCCGCTGGGGTTTCAAAATCCTCCGGTAGCACCTGGGGTCGCGCCAGCGTGCCCGCCAATAGCTCCCGATAGGCAGGCGACACCGCAATGCCGTTGTAGGTGACATCCACCGCGCCGCTGTTGAAGGCCCGCGCCCCGTCGGCCCACAGAATCAGCCTTGGCAACTGGTTGGGCTTTAGCACCTGCCGCAAAATCGCGTCTACCACCTGCGCCGTTGCGCCGTTGACCCCAAAGTTGAACACCGACACATCGGCATAGCCCAGGGTCGCCAGTTCCCGCTGGAGCGCCACCGGGTCAACCCCCCGCAGGGCCCGCGAACTGCCCACGATCAGCACATCGGGCGGGTTGCCCGTCTGCCGCAGCCGCTCGTAGTAGAGCATCAGCTTCTCGTCGAGCTGGCGGCTATTGAAGGTGGGGAAGGGCAGCCCCGCCGCCAGCACCTCGGCCACCGTCTGCGGCTCGGTCGCGCTGACGGGCGTGTAGGGCAGCGATCGCGACGAAATCTGCACCCCTGGCGAGGGCGACGGGCTGGGGGCGCTAGACTCCCCTTCGGCTTCCTCATTGCGGGTAAAGCCCGACAAATCAAAGATGCGATCGCCCTCGGTCTGCGGATCTGGGCTGGGCGATTCGCGTAGCGATCCCGGCGGGAATCGCCCGTCAGCGGCTCCGGCTTCAGCAGCGGTCGCCGAGGGGCCCCGGTTTGGCGGCAAGGCTAGCGACGGCACCTCATCCACCGCCACAAACCGATCCGGCTGGGTCCTTTGCTCAGGCTGCTGCAAGAGGCGCGCCAGATGCCAGTCTGCCTGCACCGCCAGCAACAGCCCTGCCGCCCCCCACACCGCCGCTAGCGCCCCATTCCGATAGCTGCGGCCGTCCGAGCGCCAGGCTTCCGAGGAGTCGTCTGCGGGGGCATCCTCCGTGGGAGCAAACAGGTGCGTTTTCACCAACGCCCGCCGAATCGACGCGCTGAGGCGATCGCACCAGCGCTGCCAGGCCGTTTGCAGATCCACGTCGGAGCGCAGGATCAGGTCGCCGCCGGGGGTCAGCAGGTCGCCCACATAGGCATCGGTGGCCGCAAATTCTGGCGCTGGCTCTGGCACCACGCGCGATCGCGGCGCAAAATCCACCCCATAGCTCCACAGCGGCCGCTTTTGTCCCGCACGCCGCCCGTAAACCCGCACGCCGGCCAGTTGCGGCAAATTCAGATCTCGCAGAAAGCGCACCACCGTCGTGCCAACCCGCCGCTGGTCTGGACAGACGGGCGCATCGCTCATCACATGCAGCAGATAGCGCTGAGCGTGGGTGGGTGCATCCGATGGCAGTGTGCCATCGGGCTTAGGCAAAAGCTGGACACGGATACCGCCCGTCGCCAACTGCTGCGTCAGGTCGGGGTTGAGCAGACGATTCAGCAGAAAGGCGATCGCCCCCCAGTCGCCCTGCTGGGCCAGGGTCAGCGTCGAGTCTGCCAGGTGCGGCTGCTGGCTGGCGGGCAAATCCAGCCAGTCTACCCAGGCCGGCGTTTCCTGGTGCAACACCTGGCCGTAGACCGTCGCAGCGTGGATGCCCTGGGGCGCGATGGATTGCAACACGGCCCCCACGCCCGCCTTCACCGCCGCTCGGTCGGGGGGATGGGGCGCAAGGCTGCTTTGGGGCAGGGGACTACAAAACAGGTGCAGCGTCGAGTCCCGCAGCGTTGCGGTAGACACCTCGCCCTCCAGCATCTCCAGCACCGGGTTGAGCAGGCGCGTCAGGCTGCCCACGTCGCCCCAGCGGGCCCACTCCCGCAGCATGGCATCGGGCGGTGTCAGATCGACCTGGAGCATCCAGTCAGGCTGGCTTTCGCCCGCCACCTGCACCCGCACCACCGCATCCCGAAAGCCCTCCAGCCGCAGATCGCGCAAATGTTGAGCCAGCGGCTCCGCCAGCAGAGAGGAATCCAGCGAATAATTCGCCTCGCACAGCACCCAGAGCCGCTGGGGTGGGGGTTCCGGTGCGGCATCGGGATCGGGCCCTGGGGCGGGGCGCAGCGGCTTGACGGTTGCCCTTACGGATACGCCAAAGCTGCTGAGGTGGTCGCTCAGGTAGCGGGCAATCGCCCCCGGATGCCCCTGCCGCGCCAGACCCAGGGTTGACCCAGAGAGCGCCGCATCGCCTTCGACCGAGCGATTCCCAAAGGGATCGCTACGCGAATCGCCCGACGGCAGCCCGCCAAAGCCAACCGTTGAAACAGACCCAGACCCGACGCTGACCGTCGCCAACTGCCCGCCCCGCTGCGATGCAGACTCTGGGGACTCTTCCACCAGCAGTTGTTCCCCAAGAAACTGCTGGAGCTGATCGTCCAACTGGTGCAGGTCAATCGAAAACGACCAGTCCGGCAACGACTGTCCGGGTCGCCGACCGTAGAGATAAATTTGATAAATCGTCGGCTGTCCGGCGGGCACCAGCGTATTCAGGTCAACCTCCCGCAGCGCAGGCAGCAGCCGCCCCACGATCGCCCCCCGGTCGGGGCAGGGCTGCGCCTCACAGAGAATGTGCAGATGATTGCCGCGCAGGCGAAACTGGACGCGCTCCTCCATCAGCCCCGTGGTATCGCGAAACCACAGCGCCAGCGGCGACGTTCCCGGCGGATGCTTCTGCTGCAAATCAGACATCAGACGTTGCGTGACCCTTCAATCCAGGCGTGCCGCTAAAACGGCGACCCGGC
Source organism: Thermoleptolyngbya oregonensis NK1-22 (assembly GCF_032705245.1). Classification (GTDB taxonomy): domain Bacteria; phylum Cyanobacteriota; class Cyanobacteriia; order Elainellales; family Elainellaceae; genus Thermoleptolyngbya; species Thermoleptolyngbya sichuanensis. The sequence continues at coordinate 1,164,542 of NZ_CP053540.1, read as the reverse complement.
CCAACCGTAACCGCAGGTTCAAAGACCCCATCGACGATTTCATTCTAGCGGCCAGGGCGATTCCCGAAGGGATCGCTTCGCGAATTGCCCATCGCCCCTTTCTATCGCCCCGTTTTAGCACGGATTTTGCCTGGTGACGCATCGGTCTTGTCGAGGGTGGGCTAAGCCCGGCCGCTGTGGGACTGCACCCGTTCACCAGGACAGCCCAGACTGCGGCGCGATCGCCGATACTCGTCCACAATTCGCCCATAGTCCGCTTTGCCAAAAATCCGGTAGTGCCCTGGATAGACCGTCTCCACAGGCAGCCGCGCCAGTCGATCGTAGGTAGCCAGGTAGGTGGGGATATGGCTGCAATGCAGATCGTCCAGCAGTTCACCGTCGTAGATCACGTCACCAGAAAAAAGGTCCTGTGTCTTGGGGTCGTAGAGCGCGATGCAGCCCGGAGAGTGTCCCGGCAGATGTAGCACTTCTAGGGCGCGATCGCCCAGATCTAGCACATCGCCCTCATTCAAAATCTGCGTCGGCTCGCAGGCCCGCAGCCTGTAGGTGGTCACCGTAAAGCCCTCGTAGGGCAACTGGTGAAAATCCTCCTGCCGCACCCAGCCCTGCTGCGGCGTACACAGTGCCTCGTAGTCGTCGCCCATCCGCAGGGCGCTTGCCTCGGCCGCGTGGATGGCGCGATGGTCAAACTCGTGCATTCCCCCAGCGTGGTCGAAGTGAATGTGGGAGGCGATCGCCAGCAGCGGCTTGTCCAGCAGATCCGCCAGATAGGTCCGCAGGCTGAGTACGCCCAGCCCCGTGTCGATCAGCAAATCGCGATCGCGCCCCTTGATCAGCCACAAATTTGCCCGGTTAAACCAGTAGTAATGCGGCTCGGTGATGAGGTACAGAGAATCGGTGATGCGTTGGGTAGAGAACCACTGATGGGCTGGGTTGGGCATTTGGGGAGGGGGGGAGGGATGGAAAAAACGAAAACCGAAAAACGAAAAATAAAATCTCTTCTCTCTTCTCTCTTCAATCTTCCTTTTTCTCTCTTCGTTCTTCCTTTTTCTCTCTCCTCTCTCCCCGCCCTAGACCGCCAACGATCGGCGAGTCACCCGCAGCATCTCATTGCCGCCTTTTTGCAGTTCGTAGCGCACTGGGACGATTTCCACGCGATAGCCCAAGTCGGTGAGGACTTCGCAGACGGGTTCGAGGTGGGGCGATCGCACTCGTTCCAGGGTCAGCAGCGGAAAGATCCGGAGTTCCTGCCCCCGCACCATCAGGGCGGCGATCGAGCGGCAGTGCATCTCCAGGCTGAGATGGTCGGAATAGAGAAACAGCAGGTGAGAGCAGAGCATCAGGTCGTAGGGGCGATCGCTCAGCGGCAGATCGGGCAACTCGCCTACGAGATAGCGTCCTTCGGCCTTGCCCTGGTCATAGTCTGCCAAAAACCGCCGCAGCGCCGTTTCGCGATTCCGCAGCAGGTCGTCCGGCGACTGGTGATAGCCCCACACCCAGCCATCGGGCGTGTCTTTCACCTGGCGAATGATGTCGCTGGCGCAGGCGTAGAATCGCTGCTCGATTTCCGCGCCGCTGAATTGATAAATCGGGTCGATGGAGATGACCCGATACCCCAACTGGTGCATCTCGGCGTTGAAGCTGGCCGGGCCGCCGCCCGCGTCCAAAATGTCGCGGGACAGGTCGAGGTCGGTCAGGTTAAACATCAGGCGATACTCGGCGAGCGATCGCCCAAAGGGAACGACGTGGCTCAGCTTCACCATGAGAAACACCAAGCGTTGGGGATTGGGAGGATCTAGAGGGGCTAGAGGGGCTAAAGGCAAAGGCTCTGAGACGAAGGGTTGCTGCTAGTCAGCATAGGAGACGGTCGAACCTGAGTATAAAGATTCAGGGAAGAAGTTTTCAGTATTTCCCAAAAAGCATGGGAATATTGACGCAATGGTGTGGGTGGCTCCGTGAACAAAGGGTTCACTTGCTAAAGCGTCTGGTCGGTTGGATGGCTGATTCTGTCTACAGGCATGGCTGTATTATCACGGCGTGAGCGGGGACGCATCTTAACCCAAACGGGATTTGACCGCATCTGGCAGGCTGTGTGCCTTCGGTTTCCGGGCGATCGCCCCACCTACGCGGCAATTGCCCGCTGCACCGAGCCTGGAAACCCCAACGGACACACGGCGGAATACCTCTCGCCGGAAACCATTTCTCGCATTCTGCGGCCCTGGCTCGACCAGCAGCGCGACCAACTGCGCGGGGTCGATGCGCGATCGCTCGAACAGTTGTTTCGCGCCTTTGGGCTGACGCTGCAACCCGACGACCACCAATCGTCCCAGGCAGTTGCCGACGAAGCCGCGGCCGATCCCAACTTTGTCGGGCGGGAAGAGGCGATCGCCGACCTAGACGGACTCCTGAGCCGGGGCTTCAAGATTATCGTGATCCAGGCGCGGGCGGGCATTGGCAAAACGACGCTGGCGCGAAACTATCTCCAGCAAAAGTTTGGCGCAGTGCTGGAGTTCCCCATTGCCAAGGCCACAAAAGACATTGCCCCGGTCGAGGCGCTGCTGGAGGAAAAGCTGCGGCAGTTGGGCGAAGAACCGGGCCGCGAGTTTTTCGTGTCGCTAGATCGGCTCAAGCGCAAGCTCCAGGGCGACCGCCTCGGCATTTTGATCGACAACCTGGAACCCGCCCTCGACCCAGACGGACGCTTTATCGAGCCACACCGCCGCTATGTGGAACTGCTCAACGTGCTGGCCGACCCGTCGGTGCAGTCTACAACGCTGATCACCAGCCGCGAACGCCTGCACGAATATATGGTGTCGGTGCAGCATTACCCGCTGCGGGGGCTAACCCTGCCCGCCTGGGAAAAGGTGTTTCAAAATCGCGGGCTGCGCTGTGTCGATGCCCCTGCGATGCAGGCGCTGCACCGGGCCCACGGCGGCAATGCCAAAAGCATGGATCTAATCGGCAGCAGTATTGCCGAAGATTTTGCGGGGGATGTGGCGGCCTATTGGCGGGTCAACCAGACCAACCTGCTGAGCCATTGCGAGCTAGAAGACCAGGTCAACCAGCAGTTCAACCGACTGCAAGAGCTATTGCCCGATGCCTATAACCTGCTGTGTCGCATGGGCTGCTATCGCTATCAGGACGTGCCGACAGTGCCCATAGAAGGGCTATTTTGCCTGCTGTGGGACGTGCCAGAGAGCCGCCATCGCCGCGTGGTTCGAGCGCTGCAAGACCGATCGCTGGTGGAGTGCGAACAGGAGCGCTACTGGCTGCATCCAGTGATTCGCGCCCAGGCGCTCGATCGGCTGGCCAGCACCCCCGACTATGCCACGGCCCACCGCCACGCCGCAGAATTTTGGGCCGAGCGGGTGACTGCCATCATCACGCAAGACGATGTGCAAACGGCGCTGGAAGCCTACTATCACTACATCGACCGGGGCGACCACGAGGCAGCGGCGGACGTGATTATTCAAAAGCGACCCAACCGCTGGGGCACAAACGAATCGCTGGGGCGATCGCTCTACAAGCGAGGGCTACTGAGTCAGGCGGAGGAGGTGATCCTGGCGGTGGTGGATCGGCTCCCCGACAGCTATCGCCGCGCCAGACTCTACGGCATTTTGGGCGCGGTCTATTACTATTCGTCTGATAATATCCACGAGGCGGTGAGATGCTGCCAAAAAGCGCGGGCGATCGCCCAATCGGTCTTGCAAACACCCCCAGACGACGATACGACCTTCAAGCTGCGGCTGGTGGAAATCAACGCCCTGCTGACCATTGGCATCTGCCAGATTGCCTTGGGCGAATACGAAGCGGGCATGGCGGCCCATCGCCAGGTCGAGCAGCTTTGCCAACCGCTGACCGATGCCCGCTACCGCAGGTCGGTCTTGTTTTACATTGCCTATCTCCACCTGCGGCTGGGGAATCGCAAGGCAGCGCGAAACATTGCAGATGACCTCTACGCAGCCGTCGAACAACTGGGCGATCACCAATTGCCAAGCTGGGTGACGGAATATCGCCTGTTTTTCTTGGGGCTGACCTACCGGGAACTGGGCGAAATTCAGCGATCGCGCCTGCTCTATCATCGCGTGCTAGATTTTGGAGAACGCAGCGCTTACGGACAAGCCACCTCCAAGGCGCTCTATGGAGATGCCGCACTCGACACCGAAGAGGGACGCTATGACCAGGCCGTTGCAAAACATCAGGCTTCGATTCAATACCTGCGGGACGTGGGCGCAAAGTATGACCTGGCTGAGGCCTACTACCAGCAAGGGCTGACCTATCGGGCAATGGGCGACACCCGCCGCAGCGAACAAAGCTTTCAGGCGGCGATCGCCCTCTTCCAAAAAACAGACGCGCCCAAGCAGGTCGCCAAGGTGCAGCGGGCGATGGACGGCTCCTAGCGAATCGACTCCACCACCACGGCGATCGCCATCAGGCAAAAGACCAACCCCATCGTCTTGAACAGAGCAGCATCCAAAATGCTCACCAAGAGATGCAGGAGAGGGGCAATCACTAAAACCCTTGACAGCACAATGGCTACCAAAATTCCAAACAGCGTTAGAAGAAAGTATTTCAACACGCGCACCGCAAACCGAAACAGCCAACTGTAGTCAGGATGAGTATTTCTCATAAGTTTCGGGGGGTTCGAGAACTGGTTGCTGATGGCCTTAGTCTAGCGATCGCCCCCCTGCAACACCACCGCCGTTGCCGCTGTTAAGCCAAAAGTTAAGCTAATGAACAACCATAGGACTTACGCAGTTGGACGATTTTTCGCGGGCTGCGCCCGCGAAAAATCGTCCAAAACCCAGCAAACTTATCGCCAGTGCGTCAGTCCTGAACCAACCGGAGAAGCAGACATGCGAGAGTTTTTGCGCGGCGGGACGCGGGCGCTGGGAATTGTAGCCGGATTTTTGCCCACGGCCGTCAGCTTTGGGGCGATCGCCATCCAGGCCCGGCTATCGGTGGAGGCGACCCTGGGCATGTCGGCCTGGATCTTTGCAGGCGCGTCCCAGTTTGCGGCCGTAGAAGGCTTGCGGCAGGGGCTAGCCGCGCTGAGCATCGGGATTACCGTGCTGGTGATGAACCTGCGCCATGTGCCCATGAGTCTGGCGATCGCCCGTCATCGCTATGCTCAGTTCCCCACCTGGCAGCGCTGGCTGCTCTGCCACGGGCTGGTGGATGAAGTTTTTGCCCTGGAAATGTCTGACCCACAGCGCCCATTTGCCTACTATTTGGGGATGCACTGCTGCTGCTGGGGAGCGTGGGTGGCAGGAACTTGGCTCGGCTGCGTGGTCGGTCTCCAGATTCCCGAACGCTGGCTGACCTTTGCCCTACCTGCGCTGTTTATTTACTTACTCGTCAACGCCATTCGCCAGCTTCGTCATCCCAATCGCTGGATTGTCCTGGCGCTCAGCCTGATCCTAGCCTTGGGCAGCACCACGCTGGGTTCAACCGGCTTACTGCTGTCGATTTTGGGCATCGCGGCGATCGCCACGCTGGGAATGCCCGAAAAAAGACCGGGACAGAAGCCGGGATGAAGCGGCATCGCGATCTCGATTTTAGATTTTAGATTGGCGATTTTAGGTTGGGGATTTTAGGTTAGGGATTTTAGATTGCCCGTCTACCCAAAATCCAAAATCCACCCCCCTCACTCTCCCACCAACACCTCAATATCCAGCCCATCGAGCTGCCGCATGATCCACTGGTCGAATAGCTCATTCCGCAGGGTTTCCAGCACTTCGGGGTGGTCGAGTGTGGCAGGCAGGACACGATCCAGCCGAAAGACGCACCACAGGTTTTCTTGCTCGATAAACAGCGGCGGCAGCACATCGCCAGGAGTCGCCGCATCCACGGCAGCGCGGAGGGCATCGGGCAGGCTGCCCCGGCTGAGTAGCCCCAGCATTCCATTGAACAGGCGATCGCCCGTTTGGGAATAGTCCTGCGCCAGGGTCTCGAAACTTGCGCCCTCTAGCAATTGTTGATACAGCTCCTCTGCTAGATCGCGATCGCCCACCGCCAGCCGCGACAGCACGACCTGATCCAGATCCAGCTTGCGCTCAATGAAATATTGCGACAGGTGCGGCTCCGTCAGGCGATCGCGCAGTTGGCGAAGCTGGAGTTCTCGCTGGGTCTGAGTTTTCAGGGCTTCTGCATCCAGCCCTTGAGCCTCCAGCCAGGTCTGAAACGCGAGGGGATCGGTCAAATCTGCCTGCTGGCGAAAGTGGGCGATCGCCGCCTCCACCTCTGCCCCGGCTGGCTGCCCCGCAGCGCGATCGCCCAATGCCTGATCCAGCACAAACTGCCGCAGGATTTCGCCAATCATTTCGTCCAGCTTGCCCGCTGCCTGCAAATATCGCACCGCCTGGGCAAGAGAAAGCTGCTGCTGGCCGTTGATGACGATAAACGGGGGAGAAGCCGCCATCAGCCTGCCTCCCGTGCCGCAAACGCCACCCGCAGCCCGTCGCGGGGGTGGGGCGTGGGGACAATCACCATGCTCAAGTCTTGGTCGGGCAGCAGCGTCCATTGCCAATGCCGCAGCAGGTGGGTGGCAAAGATCTTCATTTCTAGCCGAGCAAATTCCTTGCCCAAACACTCGCGAATGCCGCCGCCAAAGGGCACGTATCCGTAGCGCTGCTGATCGGCCGAGCGATCGCCCAGTTGGGCAGCACTAAATCGCTCTGGGTCAAACTGCTCTGGCTGGGGATAGAGGGATGCATCTTGGTGCGTCGGCCCAATTTGATACAGCACGCTCCAGTTTTTGGGGATGGTGTAGCCACCATAAGCACAGTCTTGCAGCACTGTGCGAAAGCCGCCGCCAACCGGGGGAATGCGCCGCAGCACCTCTCGCAGCACTTGCTCTAGATAGGTCATTTGCTTCAGCAAATCGAGGCTCAGCGGCGCGGCTGGGTCAAACCCACGCTGCTCGGCCCGCAGTTTGTCTAGCACATCGGGCGACTGGGCCGTGAGCAGGCAAAAGGAGGCGATCGCCGAGGTTAGAGTTTCATGCCCCGCAAACAGCAGCAGCAAGACTTGATCCTTTAGCTCTTCCAGGCTGAGGCCCTGCCCATCTTCGTCGCAGGCGCGAATCAGCAAATCCAGCGCGTCGCTAGCCTCTGACCCGTCTGACTCTGGCCCATCTGAGGAATTGAGGGACTGAGAGAGTCTCTGCTGGCGATCGCGGATAATTTGCTCCATTTCTTCTAATAGCAGCCGCCGCGCCCGCTTGGCCTTGCCAAATGCCGTCCACGGTACATTGAGCGGAATTGAAAATAAACCCTGACACCAGGTTTCAAAAACGTGCCCCAGGCGAGTTTGGGAACCCTTGTCCAGCCCCACCAGCAGCTTGCAGGCAATATCCAGCGTATAGTTTCGCAGTTCGGGATACCACGTTAGCTGGCCCTGCTGCTGCCAGCGCTGAGTATAGCGCTGCGTGATGGCTTCCATTGTGCTGATATAGCCCGACAACGCTCGCGGCATAAAAGCCTGGGCCAGCAGCTTGCGGCGAGACTGGTGCTCGTGCCCGGTTTGCAGCGCCAGAGACAGCTTCCCCAGCAGTGCCTTGGTGCTGGGCGGCCAGTCCACGCTAAAGTATGTGTTTTCGTTGCTCAGCACAAACTGATTCGCTTCCACGCCCCGCATAAAAATCGTCGGCTTCCCCAACAGGCGCGTTTTGAACAGGTCGCCATACTGTTCATGGCGCTTTTGGGCAAAGTTGGGATCGGTAAAGAAGTTGAGCGTCTCGCCGAGAAAGGGGAGTCCAAAGGTGCCGGGGGGCAGGGTATGCATGGGAAATAGAGGGGAATTGCAGAGCTTCAGCAAGATTCAGCAACCGGGAGATCGGCGATCGCCCGAAGTTATCTCCCTGTTCTCCATTATCCAACGGCTCCTGCCTTCCCCAACTAGCTCCCCAAATAGTCTATGACTGCTTGGGCGATCGCCTCGTTTCCGGTCTTATCCAGCGGCAGGTCGGTTTCTGGCGGGTGCAGCGGCGCTTGCAAAAAGTCCCAATCGCCCTCGACAAATTCAGCCGGGGTAATAATGCGGTGAACGCAGTGGCGACGAATCCCCGCCAGCAGGCAGGCCGCTTCGGCAAAGTCATCGCGGGTGAGGCTGACAATCGGCACATCCAGGCGGCAGGCTTCCGAAAAAGTCCCATAGCCTGGCTTCGACACGACGCGCCCACACAGCGGCATAAAGTCCACCGGGCGAAAGGCAGTGCCGCCCACGTTCACCAGGTTGGGCAGGTCGGGAGCCTGCTTGTCGGTGGTGATGAACTGCCAGTCGGGAAAGCGCGTTAGGTTGTGATACGGAATTTCTGCCAGCCCCAGCCCGCCAAAGGTAAGCAGCGCCGTCTTCTCTTTTGGCGCAGTCAGGTTGAACTTGCTCCGCAGGTCGTCCGGGTTGTGGCGGGGGCTGCCGCCGGTGAGGCCGACCTCCTGCACGACGGGAAACGCGCTCATGGGTTCATGAAACGGCATCCGAAACAGGCGATCGCACTGGGCAAAGCACTCGCCAATCCAGTCGGCGATCGCCTCAAACTCGCCGCCCCAGGCGCGATAGATATAGTCCCAACCAAAGTTGCTGCCCATCCAGCAGGGCACGCCAGCGGCACGGGCGATCGGCGCGGCCAATGGGGGAATATCGCCCAACACCAGCCCTACGCGGTTTTGTCGAATAAAGCTGACCTCGCTGGCAATGATGGACGAAGCGCGATCGCGGATTTCCTTCAGCTTGGCCAGCGTGGCGGGCAAGTCCATCGTCAGGCTGTCGGGCTGAACCACACCCACATCGAAGGCTCTGGGGCGATGCAAAAACTCGCCCTCCAGGTAGGAATCCAGCAGCCAGCGCGGAGCCGTCGTCACCATGATGGGCAAAATCTCCGGGCTGCGCCGCTGAATCTCTGCCACCACCGCCGCCGTCCGCGTCACATGCCCAAACCCATGATTCGTAACCGCAACGTATAGAACAGGTCGAGACATGGCAGGAAGTTCCTCAAAAGCTGGGTCACGAGTAACGAAAGATGAACTCGCCTCCACAGTAACCCCGCCTGCGCCACTTTTCCAACCCACTCTGAAAAACCGCAGCCCAGCGCCTTCCCCAAAAACCGTCCGTCACCCTGCAAGCTCGTCCCCAACCCCCGATGCCAAATCGAGCCTGTGTTATCGAGCCTGTATTGTAGAGAGAAGCCACCGACGCACCATCCATCATTTGCTTGAACAGCTTGCGCGACTCCCCGCCGCTTTGCCCACTCCCCGTCCCACCCCATGTCCATCATCACCGTCGATCGCCTCAGCAAGTTCTACCCCGTCGCGGTCAAAGAGCCAGGACTCAAGGGCACGCTGACCCACTTCTTTCGGCGCACCTACCGCAACATTCCCGCCGTGCAGGACGTGTCCTTTGCGATTGAACCGGGCGAATTTGTCGGGTTCCTCGGCCCCAACGGCGCAGGCAAAACCACCACGCTGAAAATGCTGACCGGGCTGATTCACCCCTCTAGCGGGCGCATCTCGGTGGCGGGGCACATCCCCTATCGGCGCGAAGCGGGCTTTTTGCAAAAAATTACGCTGGTCATGGGGCAAAAGCAGCAGTTGATCTGGGACTTGCCCACGCTGGACTCGCTGCGGATCAACGCCGCCGTCTACGGCATCCCCGAAGCAGAATTTCGCCGCCGCCTGGGGGAACTGAGCGAGATGCTGTCGCTGGATCGCCAGTTGACCCAGCCCGTCCGCAAGCTGTCCCTGGGGGAACGCATGAAGGCGGAACTGCTGGCGGCGCTAATTCACCAGCCCAAAGTGCTATTTCTGGACGAGCCGACGCTGGGGCTGGATGTGAATGCCCAGAGCAGCGTCCGCGACTTCCTGCGGCAATACAACCAGCAGTTTCAAGCCACCGTGCTGCTAACCAGCCATTACATGGCCGACATCACCGCCCTCTGCCGCCGCGTGCTGATGATTCACCAAGGCAAGCTGATTTATGATGGCAGCCTGGACGGACTGCTGGAGCAGTTTTCCCCCTGCCGCGAGGTGACGGTGGAATTGGGGCAAGACCCACAGCCCCAGGTTCTAGAACGCTTCGGACACCTGAAGGCGATCGAGGGCCGCGTGGCTCATTTCATCGTGCCCCAGGAAGCGCTGACTCAGATCCTCTCGCGGCTGCTGGCGGAGCTAGACATTGCCGACCTCACGGTCACCGATCCGCCTGTGGAAGAGGTGATTGGGCGCGTGTTTCAGAGCGGCGGTCTGGACAATACGGGCGGCGGCGCATCGGCTTAACGGGACGGCTCCCTTATCGCTAGAATGTTGGCTTGTGTGAGATTGGGCTGATCTGAACTTAAATTTTTGGTTTGGATCTCTCTGTGTTGCGATCTGGTCAGTAAGGAAGTGCAAGTGTCCTTGGTCGAGCGTCTGGTCACGAAGTGGATGACGGTGGGCGATCGCCTCCGACAGGCCGCTGCACAGCGTCCGGTTGCGGCAACCAGTCTGGCAATCTTCTGGGCCTGCGTGTTTGTCTACGCCATGAATGGCCGCGTGGATTTGAACTCCAGCGACAACGTGACCAACACGCTTTTGGGATTCAACTGGCTGCAAAACCACAGCCTAAACTTTGATGCGTTTCGGGATGGCTATCTATATCGCGGCGGCGGCATCCCGTTTTACTTTGTAGAGTCACCAACGGGTCATTTATCTTCTCGGTTTCCGACCGGGCCAGCGCTGGTCACGTTTCCCCTCGCCGTTCTCTATTATTTTGCGCTCAAGCTGGCTGCTTTTTTGGACGGAATCACGGGCGGCATTTTCAACCTTTTTCCAGCCGGATTTCCTGACGTTGCTAGCGAAGACTTTGCAACGTATCGGCAGGGATTTAGCAAGTTTGCTGCGACCATTTCCACTGCTTTGACGGTTGTTTTCTTTTATCTCAGCACCCGACTCAAATTCAGCCCCAGCGTGGCAGCAGTTTCTACCTTTGTGTTCGCCTTTGCCACCGGAAGCTGGCCCATTTGCTCACAGGATTTGCGCCAGCACACCATTTCCAACTTGCTGCTTTCGGGGATTCTGCTGTGCTTGCTCAAAGTGGAGCGTAGTGAGGGAAAAAACCGTAGACTGCTGCTGTTTTTGGCAGGAATTTTTTGCGGCATTCTACCTAGCGCTCGAATCACCAGCGCTTTGTTTTCAGCCGTTATTTTTCTGTACGTGGTTATTGCCTATCGCAAGGAAGCCGTCTTCTTTTTGCTAGGATTACCGAGCGTATTGTTTCACTTGGGCTGGAACCTCTACTATTTCGGCTGGAGCAACCTGATCGTCGGTGGATATATTTCACACATCGAGAAGCATCCGTCTTCCTATTCTTGGACGTTCGAGCAATTTAGAAGAGGGTCTCTAGGACTACTGCTCAGCCCTAGTAACGGGATTCTAGTCTTCTCGCCCGTGCTGCTGTTTGCAATTCCGGGAGCTTATCGACTGCTGCGAAGGTGGAAGCGGGAAAACCGTCGGGATGAATGGCTGCTTTTGTGCCTGATGGTCAGCGTTTTCCTGCTTTACTTGCAATATAGCTTCTACTTAATTTGGCTGGGTGGAAACGACTCTTTTGGGCCGCGTTTCTTAGCGGATACGTTGCCCATTTCTTGTTTTTTGATCGCTTACTTTTTGGCAGATCTCGCCCCCAAACTAACGCGCAACTGGCAGGGCGCACGATTTGTCTTGGCGCTGTTTCTCATCAGCCTGACTCTTTCAACCCTGATTCAAACTATTGGGGCATTCACCCAAACAAACTGGAAAGCCAGCCCAATGCCCGCCACAGAGCGCAACGGACGATTGTGGGCGTTGCAAGATAGCAAAATCGAGCGCCACACCAGAAATTTGCTTGCCAAGTTCAACAAACCCATTCGGGACCGAAAAACCTATCTAGCAGGATTTCAAGGCACGGCGGAGAGCCTGTACTGGATCGAGCTGGATGGAGATGAAGTGCCTGTGGGCGATCGCCCCAGGGTTCGCTCTGGTCAGCGAAGACTTTTGAAACTTGCCCTCCACAATACGGGGACATCGCCCTGGTTTGGCTATCAAACGGGCATCGAAAAAATGGGGGAAGCGAAAATCCGACTGAGATTCTATGATGCAAAGGGCGAAGACAAAACGCCCCGAATTGGCAATCAACTTTTTGTCTCTGGTCGAACGCAGCCCGGTGGGGCAACCATTGCCATCGGACAGGCTGCCTTTCCAGCCGAACCGGGGGTCTATCAACTGGTGTGTTGGCTGGTGGCAGACGGCATTTCTTCCTTGAACCCGGAATCTGCCCCGACCTACATCCAGACCATTACAGTCCTCCCCCGCTCCAGTCCAGCGCAACCAGATTCGCCAAACCCCTAATTCTGTGATTGCCCATGCTCCGCACCGCCCGCACGCTCCTGTCCGTCTACTATGCCTACATGGTGGAATATCGCGCCGAGCTAATCCTCTGGGTGCTGGCGGGCAGTCTGCCGCTGATTCTCATGGGTGTGTGGATGGAGGCCTCGCAGGGCGGGCAGTTTGGGCTATCGCCTGTGGAGTTTGCGCGATATTTTTTGGCGGTGTTTTTGGTGCGCCAGTTCACCATTGTTTGGGTCGTGTGGGATTTCGAGCGGGACGTGGTGGAGGGAAAACTGTCGTCGCGGCTGCTGCAACCGCTCGATCCGGGTTGGCACTATTTTGCATCACACCTAGGCGAACGATTTGCCCGCGTGCCCTTTGCCTTTGTGCTGGTGGGGCTATTTTTCTGGCTCTATCCCCAGGCATTCTGGCTGCCGAGCGTGGGCGATTTTCTGCTGGGTGCTTTGGCGACGGTGCTGGCGTTTGTGCTGCGCTACGTAATGCAGTATACGGTGTCCATGCTGGCATTTTGGATCGAGAAAGCTAGCGCGATTGAGCAAATCTGGTTTTTAATTTATCTTTTCTTTTCGGGTGTGGTTGCACCTTTGGAAGTCTTTCCCCCGCTGGCCCGGCAGATCGTCGAATGGACACCGCTGCCTTACCTGGTTTACTTCCCGGCTAGCATCTTTGTGGGGCTGCCAGGAAATCGACTGCATGGATTCTTAATTACCCTAGCGTGGATTGTGCTGTTCTTTTGGCTCAACCGCTGGCTGTGGCGGCGGGGACTGCGGCATTATTCTGGGATGGGCGCTTAGGCATAGATTCGCAGGCTTTACCTCCGCAACACTGAAGTAATAATGACTGTGAGCGTCGCACTGGCAATCAGCGTGAAGGCAAGCTGAACAACCCACTGCGTCGCCTGACGATAATCTGCAAAGCGCTCATCGAACTTTTTCAGATCGCCTGAAAATGTTTCAACGTCACTGGAAAGCGTACCAACGTCACTGGAAAGCCGATCCAGCTTGTTAGACAAGTCTCTGAGGGTGGGTTCGCTGTCGGAGGCAGAGGCCATAAAACGATTAATTGGAAAAAGCGACTATCTCACAATTCCCAGACGGACGGAAATCTAACTGAAATCTATCAGTATTGATAGTCTACTAAATTGATAGTCTACTAAAGGAATCCGCCAATGACTACTGGAGGGCAATAGCGTCATGCCTTCGTGGCGAAACAGTCAAGAAGATTACAACCCTCACCGTAGAAAGATTTCACGCCAAAGCCTTGGCTCATAGAGCCACGATTTTCATAACTGGCAGCGATCCAGGTGAGACGATGTTAAAAGCAGCTTGCAAATTTTTATTCATCTTGGCTTCACCTTACCAAGTAAGATGCGATTGGCTTGGCACGGTGAGTTTGAATCGATTACCAGAAGGAGCGCGACATCATGACACAAGGCTGGCAATTTTGGATTGATCGGGGCGGTACGTTTACCGACATTGTGGCGCGTCGGCCCGACGGGCAGCTTGTCGTGCATAAACTGCTGTCAGAGAATCCAGAGCGCTACGCCGATGCACCGATTCAGGGAATTCGCGATTTGCTAGGCTTGTCGCCGGATACGCCGATTCCTGCTGGGCAGATTGCGACGGTGAAAATGGGGACGACGGTGGCAACAAATGCGCTGCTAGAGCGGAAGGGCGATCGCACGCTCCTGCTGATCACCAAAGGCTTTCGAGATGCCCTGCGAATTGGCTACCAAAACCGTCCCAACATTTTTGCACGACAAATTATCTTACCTGAGATGCTCTATGAGCGCGTCATCGAGGTAGACGAACGCCTCAGCGCCCAAGGTGAGGTACTCATTTCGTTCCGTCCGATGGCAACGGGACTGGTGGAAGAGTTGCAAGATGCCTATGCAGCGGGCATTCGCAGTTGCGCGATTGTGTTTTTGCACGGCTATCGTTATCCTGACCACGAGCGGCAGGCAGCGGAACTGGCGCGACAAATCGGCTTTACGCAGGTCTCGGTTTCTCACCAGGTCAGCCCGCTGATGAAGCTGGTGAGCCGGGGCGACACGACAGTTGTGGATGCTTACCTATCCCCGATTTTGCGGCGCTATGTGGATCGGGTGGCGGCAGAATTGGGCGTAACGGCAGAGTCTGACGATTCGCCCCGGCCAAAGCTGTTTTTTATGCAGTCCAACGGCGGCTTGACTGATGCAGCGCTGTTTCAGGGGAAAGACAGTATCTTATCCGGCCCGGCAGGCGGCATTGTGGGCGCAGTTAAAACCAGCCAGCAAGCGGGTTTTAGCAAGATCATAGGCTTTGACATGGGAGGCACCTCTACGGACGTGTCGCACTTTAGCGGCGAGTATGAGCGCACCTTTGAAACCGAGGTGGCGGGCGTGCGGCTGCGGGCCCCGATGATGGCAATTCATACCGTAGCTGCGGGCGGCGGCTCGATCTGCCAGTTTGATGGGGCGCGATATCGTGTGGGCCCGGATTCTGCGGGGGCGCATCCTGGCCCCGCCTGCTATCGCAAGGGCGGCCCGCTGACGGTGACCGATTGCAACGTGATGTTGGGTAAGATTCAGCCACAGTTTTTTCCCGCGGTCTTTGGCCCGGAGGGAAATCTGCCGCTAGATGCCGCAGTGGTGCGGGAGAAATTCACGGCACTGGCGGCGGAGATTGGAACCCGTACTGGCGACGCGGGGTTCCCGAAGGGATCGCTTCGCGAATCGCCCGAACAGGTAGCTGAAGGATTTCTGGCGATCGCCATCGAAAAAATGGCCAGCGCCATCAAAAAAATCTCTATTCAGCGCGGTTACGACATCACAGAATATACCCTCTGCTGCTTTGGCGGCGCAGGTGGGCAGCACGCCTGCCGGATTGCCGAATCGCTGGGCATCTCGCAAATTTTCCTGCACCCCTATGCGGGCGTTCTCTCGGCCTACGGCATTGGGCTAGCAGACGTGACGACGATTCGCGAGCAGGCGATAGAAGCCCCCCTCACGGATGCCCAGCGACCAGAGATAGAGCGCGTATTGCAGGAATTGGCGATCGCCGCCCGCCGGGATCTCCAGCAGCAGGGCATCGCCGCCGAATCAGACACCCCCCTGCACACAGACGCGCAGGTGGAGATTCGTCCTAAGGTTCACCTGCGGTACGAAGGAACGGATTCTGCGCTGATTGTCGAATACGCCAGTCTCAACGATATGCGAGATGCATTTTCACAGCTCTATCGACAGCGCTATGGATTCACAATGGAACACAAACCGCTAATCGTCGAGGCTGTTTCCGTAGAAGCAATTCACGCTTCTGAGATTACAAGCGTAGAACAGTCAAAACCAGACAGAGTGAATGACCTCAAGACAGATTTTGCTCAAGACATAACCGCGATCGCCACTGTTTCTATGCACACAGGCGGCACAACCTACAACACGCCTGTCTATCAGCGGCAAGACCTGAAAGCGGGCGATCGCCTGATGGGCCCAGCCCTAATCATCGAACCCACTAGCACGAATGTCGTTGAGCCTGGATGGATTGCAGAACTCACGTCTGGTGGAATGCTAATTTTCAAGAAATATGACGACAGCAGGACGCAAGAAGAGTCTGGAGTCGATTTCCCTCTCGCAACGCATTCTGCCTCTGGTTCGCCTGACCCGGTGATGCTGGAAATCTTCAATAACCTGTTTATGGCGATCGCCGAAGAGATGGGAATTACTCTGCAAAACACCAGCTACTCGGTCAACATCAAGGAGCGATTAGATTTTTCTTGCGCCATCTTCGATCAACAGGGTCAGCTCGTCGCCAACGCGCCTCACATCCCGGTTCACCTCGGCTCCATGAGCGAAAACGTCCGCGCCCTGATTGCCGCCAAGGGCCAGACGATTAAACCCGGTGATGTGTACGTATCCAACAATCCCTACAACGGCGGCACGCATTTGCCCGATATCACGGTGATTACGCCTGTGTTTCAGCCGATGAACCCAAATACGAAAGCCGATTCCCTGACTCCCCTCTTCTACGTTGCCTCTCGCGGCCACCACGCCGACATCGGCGGCATCACGCCTGGTTCCATGCCGCCCAACAGCACCCGCATTGAGCAAGAAGGCGTGCTGCTGGATAACGTGTTGCTAGTGGAAAACGGACAATTTCGCGAAGCAGAGATGTCAGAAATCCTGACAACCGGATCTTATCCAGTCCGAAATCTGGCGCAAAATTTGGCAGATTTGCAGGCACAGGTGGCCGCCAATGAGCGCGGCGTGCGGGAACTTCACCGCATGGTTGCCCACTACGGGTTAGATATTGTGCAGGATTATATGCAGCATGTTCAGGACAACGCCGAGGAATCTGTTCGACAGGTAATTGTGAACCTAAGTCGGCAGGTTCAGCCGAACGGCAACGCAAGCGTGTTGAACCGTCAGTTTACCTACCTGCTGGATGATGGCGCACACATTCAGGTGGCGATCGCCCTTAATCCTCAAGAACGTTCCGCTTGCATTGACTTTACAGGCACCTCACCTCAGCAGGCGAATAACTTCAACGCGCCGCTGGCCATCTGCAAAGCCGTCGTGCTGTACGTATTTCGCACGCTGGTCGATGCCGAGATTCCGCTCAATGCAGGCTGCCTGAAACCGCTGGAAATCGTCGTGCCGGAGGGCTGCTTGCTAAATCCCAAATACCCCGCCGCAGTGGTGGCAGGAAATGTGGAAACGTCGCAGGCGATCGCCAACAGTCTCTACGGTGCGCTGGGTGTCCTCGCTGCCAGCCAGGGCACAATGAACAATCTCACCTTTGGAAATGAAAAGTACCAGTATTATGAAACCATCTGTGGTGGCTCCGGCGCAGGCCCCGATTTCGACGGCACCGATGCAGTGCAAACCCACATGACCAATTCGCGCCTCACCGACCCGGAAGTGCTGGAATGGCGGTTTCCAGTGCTGCTGCGTCGGTTCGAGATTCGCTCCAACAGCGGCGGCGCAGGACGGCATCGCGGTGGCAACGGCGTAATTCGCGAGATCGAGTTTCGCGAACCCATGACGGCCGCGATTCTCTCCAGTTCTCGCCAGGTCGCGCCCTTTGGGCTGGCCGGCGGTGAACCGGGCGCAACCGGACGCAACTGGGTCGATCGCGAAGACGGCCGCCGCGAAGACTTGCCCAGTTGCGCTGAGGTGCAAATGCACGCGGACGATGCGCTGGTGATCGAAACGCCGGGAGGCGGCGGGTTTGGAGTTGCAAAGTAGCCCGCTGGGAAAAGCTGCTTGGAGGTAGGCGCGGTCGAGTATCGAGGGCTTGAACTCATGCGTGGTCTAGAGGCGATCGCCCCGTCCCTAGCAAATGCAAGAACGAGTATCCAGATTAAACCGATAGCCGTGTGGCAAAATGTGCAGCTTTGCGCCGCAGAGGGCCAGTGGTTCATCCATCAGCAGCTCATCAACGTTGTTGTGGGTTAGCTCCGACACATCAACGATGGTGACCGATCCTTCGCCAATCACCTCGACTTCGTGGGCGTTGATCACAATTGCCGTATTTTCGTCAATGCCAAATCCCAGAATGGCGGGCTGCTGCGCCACAGCCGAGAGCAGGCGACCAATTCGGCCACGCTGGGCAAAGTGCTGGTCGATCACCACGCCAGGAAAGAAGCCCATGCCGCGATCCATCTTGGCAGATTCGGGACGGGGATTGCTCTCGCCCTCTCCTTCGACGATCATCATGTCGGGCATCATCGCCGCTCCAGCACTGGTTCCGGCAATCACCACCCCTTCGGCAAACCGCTGGTGGAGCGCCACATCTAGCTCGGTGTCTTTTAGGCACTCCGTAATGCGGGCCTGGTTGCCGCCTGTGAAGAAAACGCCCGTGGCCTGCTGAATATCGGCGATCGCCTTGGGATTGCTAGCATCTTCTCGACGACCCGTATCCACAACGCGCACATCTTCCACGCCCAGCCGCTCAAAAATATCCATGTACATGGCTCCCACTTCGCCAGGTAGCCCTGTGGCCACAGTCATCACCACCACCCGCGCCTGCAAGCCGCCCGCCTCCCGCACAAACTCGCGCAGAATCTTGCATTCGCCTTCCTTATCTTCTGCTCCACCAATAATAATCAATCGTCCATAGGTTTCCGGCAGCGCCACATTCTCTGGATCAGCCACCCGCTCCTCCAAATCAGCCGCAGCATTTGAGCCTTCTACTTGAGTTTCCATACTTTTTCTTGGGAATTCATATCGAGTAATATCAATCTTTCCTGACATCGGGCGATCGCTGATACCCTCTGCGGGAAGAGATAAGACAATCCGCAAACCTATCTTTGGATGGGTCAAGATCCCACAGCATTCTGTCGATTGGTTGAGCAACAGTGAGCTATTAGCTCATAAAACCAGTTGTTGCGATCGCCCAATCTTGGGGAACCCTATCTAAATAAAACTTATAGATAGGTAAATTTTACATTCCTCCATCGAAGCGATGACACATTCAGCAGCAGCCTGCCCCCAGGCATTCCCCAAATTGGCTGGTTATACCGTTACCGAGCAAATCTACGCAGGCAGCCGGACAGCGGTCTATCGAGCGCTCCAAACCGCAACCCAGAAACCTGTAATCATCAAGGTGTTGCGGCGTGAATACCCCAGCTTTGGCGAATTGGTGCAATTTCGCAATCAGTATGCCATCACCAAAAATCTGCCCATTCCAGGGATTACCCACCCGCTGAGTCTAGAACCACTGGGCAACAGCTATGCCCTGGTGCTGGAAGACTGGGATGGCATCGCGTTAAATAAGTACCTGCAACAGCAGTCCCTTGGCTTGGACGAGGTTCTGACCCTCGCCCTGCAACTGTGCGACATCTTGCACGATCTGGCTCAGCATCGGGTCATCCACAAAGACATCAAGCCCGCCAATATCCTGATTCAGCCAGAGTCGAAACAGATCAAGCTGATCGATTTCAGTATTGCCTCTTTGTTGCCCAAAGAAACCCAGGAAGTCCAGAGTGCCAGCGCCCTAGAAGGAACGCTTGCCTACCTGGCTCCAGAACAAACAGGGCGAATGAATCGGGGCATCGACTACCGCACCGATTTTTATGCGCTAGGCGTAACGCTCTATGAATTGCTGAGTGGAACACTCCCGTTCGATGCAGAAGACCCGCTGGAGTTGATGCATTGCCATATTGCCAAAATGCCCTTGCCTGTTGATCAGGTAAATCCCAAGGTGCCGAGGATAGTAGCTGCAATTATCGGCAAACTGATGGCAAAAAATGCTGAAGACCGCTACCAGAGCGCGATGGGTCTAAAACATGACCTAGAACAGTGCTTGACCCAGTGGAACACCAACGGTGCAATCGCTGAATTTGAACTAGGGCAGCGGGATATAAGCGATCGCTTCCTCATCCCCGAAAAACTCTACGGTCGAGAGCAAGAAGTCCAAACGCTATTGCAAGCCTTTGAGCGGGTCGCAAATGGTGGTTCAGAGCTAATGCTCGTGGCAGGCTTTTCCGGCATTGGCAAGACCGCTGTGGTCAATGAAGTCCATAAACCCATCGTGCGGCAGCGGGGATACTTTATCAAAGGCAAGTTTGACCAGTTCAATCGCAATATTCCGCTCTCTGCTTTCGTCCAAGCTCTGAGAAGCTTGATGAGGCAATTGCTCTCCGAATCAGACGAACAGTTGGCGCAGTGGAAGCAGCAGATTCTGATTGCTGTAGGAGAAAATGGTCAGATTCTGATTGAGGTCATTCCAGAACTAGAACAGGTTATTGGCACTCAGCCACCTGTTGCCGAACTTTCTGGCAGCGCGGCACAAAATCGCTTCAATCGGCTATTTCAAAAATTTATTGAAGTCTTTACAACCGCAGAGCATCCCCTAGTCATCTTTTTGGATGATTTGCAGTGGGCAGATTCTGCATCCTTAGACTTGCTCAAACTGTTAATGAATGATAGTAATCATCTGCTGTTAATCGGTGCGTATCGCGATAACGAAGTGTCGCCCGTCCATCCCTTCATCATGACGGTCTCAGACTTACAGAAAGCTGGCAATATCATCAACACGATTGACCTAAAGCCGCTAACCTTTGAAGACACGAATCATCTCGTCTCCGACACATTAAATTGTTCCCATGAACTCGCACAGCCTTTAACTGAATTGGTTAATCGAAAGACCCAGGGGAATCCTTTTTTCACAACTCAATTCCTCAAATCACTCTACAAAGACGGATACATTCACTTCAATCACGATCGCTACTATTGGGAATGCGACATTGTGCAGGTGAACGCGCGATCGCTCACTGATGATGTGGTAGAGTTCATGATGCTGCAATTGCAGAAATTGCCCAATGAGGTTCAGCATGTTTTGAAATTAGCAGCTTGTATCGGCAACCAATTTGATTTGAGTACATTGGCAATCATCTCAGAGCAATCTGTCACTGATGCAGCCACGGTTCTGTGGGAGGCACTAAAAGAAGGGTTGATCATACCCACAACCCAGGTTTACAAGTTTTTTCAAGGTGAACAGACCGAAAAAGCAGCAACTGCGAATCCTAGCTATCGTTTTTTCCACGATCGCGTTCAGCAAGCAGCCTACTCATTGATTGATGAAGCTCGAAGACAGGAAACCCATCACCATATTGGTCAACTCCTGATCGAAAAATTACCTCAAGCAGAGCAAGAAGAAAGACTATTTGACATCGTGAACCATATGAATGCTGGTTTTCATTTGTCAAATCAAAAGAGTCACTCTCTGCAAGAAATTCAGTCCAAACAGATTAAACTAGCAGAACTTAACTTGGCTGCTGGACGAAAAGCTCGCCTTTCAACTGCCTATGATGCAGCAATCAACTACCTGAAGACTGGTATTTCCCTTCTAGCCTGTGATGCCTGGAAAACTGAATACTCACTAATGTTTCAGCTGCATCGAAACCTTGCAGAGGTACAATTAAGTCAAGGCAATTATCCCGAACTAGAAACAACTACTGAAGAAGCTCTCAAGCATATCGCTATAGCCAGCGATCGCGCAGATATTGAGGTCATCCGCATCATCCAAAACACCCTTCAGGGAAATTACAAGGAAGCCATTCAGATTAGTCTTAATGCATTATCCGATCTTGGAATCAAGGTCGATCACAGTCGTTTATCAGAAATCAATCAGAGAGAATTTCTTGCCATTGAACAGAAATTAGAGCATCAAACAATTCATGATCTGATTCACTTACATCTCGCAACTGATCCATTAGTTCAGGCATCTATTAAAGTTCTGATGGCGGTTGAGCCTGTTGTTTACATTACTGGAGATATTGAGACTTATAGTTTTGCGTCATTGAAAGCAACTCGCCTCTCTCTTGAACACGGGAATACTGTCGAGTCTATTAAGGCATACGCAAACTATGGTTTTCTTTTAGGTTTAGTCCAAAAACAATATCAGCAGGGATATGAATTTATAGATTTTGCGGTGCAGTTAAGCCACAAGCTAAAGAGCCGCTCTCAACAATGTAAAGCCTGTTTGCTGCTGGGTGCTTGGGCGCAAGTTTGGGCAAAACCTATTGTTGGAGCCGCGAATGTCAACTATGAAGGCTTCTTGGCAGGAGTAGATGCTGGCGAAATCCAGTTTGCTGGCTATAACTTATTTGGCAATATCTTTAATCGCATCTTTCAGGGAGAACCATTAGGATCTATTAAATTAGATCTAGAAAAGTATTGGGTAATTGCCAAGAAGCATCAAAATGAGATGCTGATGATGGCGCTTGCAGGAGTCAATCTCTATCTGCAAAAGCTACAATCTCAACAAGAGCAACCAACCGAGCAGGACTTCTTCGCTGAAGCAGATTTCATCACGCGTACTCAAAGCACACAATCCTGGCTTCCTCTCTGCTTGTACCACATTCTAAAAATTCAGGCTGCCTGCCTAAACTCAAACTTCGAAGAAGGTTTTCAAAGCATTACGGAAGCCAAAAAAATCATCAATTCTATTATTGGTTTTACAACCTACAGTGGCTACTTTTACTACACTTCCTTGATTTTTATCAATCGATACTCTAAACTCTCTATCGATGAGCAAAGTGATGCTCTACAACAAGTTCGATTGAACCAGCAAAAATTGCGGGAATGGGCTGATAGCTGCCCAGAGAACTTCTTGCACAAATATATTCTGGTTGAGGCCGAATATCATCGAGTGCTAGGTGAGAAAGTTAAAGCCGTTGATCTCTACGATCGGGCGATCGTCGAGGCACAACAAAGCGGCTTTACTCAGGAAGCAGCCCTCGCTAATGAATTTGCTGCTAGGTTTTATCTCGACTGGGGCAAGGAAAGAATTGCCCAAGATTACCTGATTAACGCCTACTATTGCTATATGCAATGGGGAGCAACAGCTAAAACTCAAAGTCTAGAGCAGCGCTATCCTCAATTACTTGAGCCGGTCTTGCAACCACAGAATTTATCTGTAGCAACAACTGAAACTGCTTTTGCGCCTCTCTCCCTCTCTCATCTCACATCGGGAACGCACTCGTCTAGTTCTAGCAGCACTGGAATTTCTGCCTCGCTTGACCTAACAACGATTCTCAAAGCATCCCAAAGCTTATCCCGCGAAATTCAGCTAGATAAACTCTTGGCAGCCTTGCTACATACAGTATTGGAAAATGCTGGAGCAGACAAAGGGGCATTACTTCTGCCACAGGATAATCAATGGTTTGTGGAGGCCATTGCCGCCATTCATCAGCCTGCACAAATCCAATCGATTCCCTTATCCAGTTGCTCCGAGGTTTCCCAGTCGTTAATTAACCTTGTCAAACGGAGTCAAGAATCTGTCGTGATTGTGGATGCCTCTAGTCATCCTACCCTAGCAATGGATAGCTATGTCGTAGAGCATCAGATCAAAAGCCTGCTCTGCACTCCGATTTTGCAGCTTGGTAAACTGGTGGCGATTTTGTATCTGGAAAATCGGGTTACTGCTGGGGCATTTACCAGCGATCGAGTGGAACTGCTGAACCTGCTTTGCACTCAAGCCGCGATTTCATTAGAAAATGCCCGTCTTTATCAACAAGCGCAAGCCTATGCCCAGCAGCTAAAGCAATCCCAGTTGCAAATTGTTCAAAGTGAAAAAATGGCTTCCCTTGGCAATCTTGTAGCAGGGGTTGCCCACGAAATCAATAATCCAATCGGATTTCTGAATGGCAGTATCAACAATGCCAGAGAATACGTGAAAGACCTGCTGGACTATATTTCGCTCTATCAACAGCACCATCCAAATGCTGCGGCTCCTGTGCAAGAAAAAGCCGAAGCGATTGACCTAGAATTTCTTTGCGAAGACCTGCCCAAATTGCTGGACTCTATGAGAGGGGCAACCGATCGCATCAAAGGCATCAGCACCAGCTTGCGAACCTTTTCCCGCGCTGATCGAGATCACAAAGTCAGGGCAGATTTACATGAAGGGATTGATAGCACGCTTTTGATTCTGAAGTATCGACTTAAAGCGAATGAATTGCGTCCTGCCATTGAAATCATCAAAGAGTATGGAGATCTACCTGAGATCGACTGTTTTCCAGGACAACTCAACCAGGTATTTATGAACATTCTGGCAAACGCGATCGATATGTTTGATGAAATGGCTCAAACTCAGTCTTTTGATGAGCTACAATCCAATGCACAACAAATCGCGATTCGCACGGCGACCCATGCGAATCAGGTCGAGATTCAGATCTGCGACAACGGAAAAGGCATGACAGAAGCAGTGAGGGCAAGGATTTTTGACTATTTGTTTACGACAAAAGAAGTAGGGAAAGGAACCGGGTTAGGACTGGCGATCGCCCGTCAAATCGTTGTCGAAAAACATGGCGGCACACTAGATGTCCACTCCCAAATCGGCAGCGGAACCGAGTTTATCATTCGCTTGCCCATCTCCGATCGAAAACAAAATGATCAAATGAGCATAGGGTAGAAAATTGAAAACCTAGATAATCACGGTTTCACCAACATCATTCACAAAGTTTTCATTTCTTGTGAACGCATTGACGTGAACGCATTGACGTGAACGTATTGAAAAGTATTTAGCAGTTGTTCCTGAAAAGATCAGGACTCCTCTCAATAACCTTTCACTCACCCAATCTATGGCTCAAGTACCGGGCTACACTCTGAGTGAGGTTTTGCACCAGGGATCTCGCACCATCGTTTATCGCGGTGTACAAAATGCATCCCAGCAACCCGTTGTGATAAAGGTGCTGCAACGAGATTATCCAACGTTTGGGGAGTTGGTTCAGTTTCGCAATCAATACACCATCACCAAAAATCTCTCCATTCCTGGCATCGTCCAACCCCTAGCCCTCGAATCCTAAATCCCAAACCCCGGACTACGCGCCTTCCCGTAGCTTATCCAGCACCGAGCGGTCTTCTAGCGTGGAGGTGTCGCCAGAGATTTCCTGGCCCGCCGCGAGCGATCGCAACAGTCGCCGCATAATCTTCCCTGAGCGCGTCTTGGGCAACGCATCGCTAAAGCGGATCTCGCCAGGGCGGGCCAGCGCACCAATTTCCGCCACAACGTGCTTCTTCAGTTCGGCGACCAGTTCTTCACTAGGCGTGACGTTGCTTTCTAGAGACACAAACGCCACGATGTCTTCGCCCTTGATCTCGTCCGGTTTGCCTACGACGGCGGCTTCTGCCACCGCCGGATGGGACACCAGCGCCGACTCGATTTCCATCGTGCCCAGGCGATGCCCCGACACGCTGATCACGTCGTCTACCCGGCCCATCACCCAGAAATAGCCGTCCTCATCCTTGCGTGCGCCGTCGCCTGCGAAGTAGAGATACTGACCATCTTTGGGGGGGATATGCTCCCAATAGGTGCGGCGAAAGCGATCGTCGTCGCCATAGACCGTCCGCATCATCGACGGCCAGGGATGCTTCACCACCAGATAGCCACCTTCGTTCGGGGGGACGGGATTGCCCTCCAAATCCACCACGTCTGCCAGAATGCCAGGGAAGGGCCGCGTCGCAGAACCGGGCTTGGTGGCGATCGCCCCTGGCAGCGGCGTAATCATAATCCCTCCCGTCTCCGTCTGCCACCAGGTATCCACAATCGGACAGCGCTCTCCACCGATGACGCTGTGATACCACATCCACGCTTCCGGGTTGATCGGCTCGCCCACCGTGCCCAATAGCCGCAGCGACGAGAGATTGCGGGCGCGGGGATGGTGTTCGCCCATCTTGATAAAGGCGCGGATAGCAGTCGGCGCGGTGTAGAAAATTGTCACACCGTATTTCTCAATCACATCCCAAAAGCAGCCAGGGTTGGATGCACGCGGCGCACCCTCGTACATCACCGTCGTTGCACCGTTCGATAGTGGCCCGTAGACGATGTAGCTGTGTCCTGTGATCCAGCCCACGTCAGCGGTACACCAATACACATCGGTATCTTGCAGGTCAAAGATCCACTTGGTCGTCATGTGGGTATAGAGGTTGTAGCCAGCGGTCGTGTGAACCACGCCCTTCGGCTTGCCCGTGCTGCCAGAGGTATAGAGGATAAACAGCAGATCTTCGCTGTCCATCGGTTCCGCCGGACAATCCGCCGACACGCCCTGGCGTAGGTCATGCCACCAGTGGTCGCGCCCCGCCTGCATATGCACCTTTTGCTTTGTGCGCTCCACCACCAGCACATTGTCCACGCTGGGGCAGACCCCGCCCTCCAGCGCCTTGTCCACCTGCTCCTTCAGCGGCACGATTGCATCTTTGCGCCAGCCGCCGTCCGCCGTGATTACGAGCTTGGCTTGGCCATCATTCAGGCGATCGCGCAACGCTTCTGCACTAAACCCGCCAAAGACGACCGTATGGGGCGCACCAATGCGGGCACAGGCCAGCATGGCGATCGCCGCTTCGGGAATCATCGGCATGTAAATCCCCACCACGTCGCCCTTCTTTACGCCCAGTTCCTTCAGCACATTGGCAAACTGACACACCTCGCGGTGCAGTTGGGCATAGGTGAGCGTGCGCGAGTCGCCCGGTTCGCCCTCCCAGATCAGCGCCGCCTTGTTCTTGCGCCAGGTCGTCAAGTGGCGATCGAGGCAGTTATAGGAAATATTAATCTTGCCACCCACAAACCATTTGGCAAAGGGCGGCTGCCAATCCAGCACCGTCTGCCACTTCTCAAACCAATGCAGTTCCTTTTGCGCCAGATCCGCCCAAAACTTTTGCGGGTCGGCCGCTGCCCGTTCATAAAGCTGCTCGTATTCTTCCAGCGTCTTGATATGCGCCTGCTGAGAAAACGCGGCAGGCGGCAAAAACTGGCGGTCTTCGTGCAGGATGGATTCAATCGTGGGATTTGACATACGGTCTTGGGGGTGCAGTCGGTGGACTATCGCCTTTGAATTAAAATTAAATCAACTTGATCAACTGCTGACTATTCAAAGCAGCAATCAGGCTATTCAAAAACCATACGGGTTTTGCTGTCCCCTGTGACAGACCCTACACGTTCCTTTAAGGTTTGCCATTCTCAAAGACCTACCCGCAGGACTCGCCACCCCATCCCCCTATCACTCCAGCCCACGGCGCTACACTAAACTCATCCTCCACCCAGTCAGCCATGTCGGTTGCCAAAGATCGCGAGCCAGCCATAGCGCAACCCCCGCTCGACCCGCCGTTGATCATTCCGCCGGGCAATCTCTCTAGCCGCGAGCCGCCCTTGGAAAGCTCCCTCCATCTCCAGCAGTTGATTCTCTTGCTGACTTCCCTCAACTGGCTGTGGCAAGACCGCACCGACTACTTCGCCGCAGGCAACCTGACGATTTACTACAGCCCCAACCAGCGCAGGTCTGAGGATTTTCGCGGGCCAGACTTTTTTGTGGTGCTGGGGACGGAGCGGCGGCCGCGCAAAAGCTGGACGCTGTGGGAAGAAGACGGCAAGTATCCCAACGTAATTGTGGAACTGCTGTCGGACTCGACCGCCAGCGTGGATCGGGGGCTAAAAAAGGAGATTTATCAAGACACCTTTCGGACGCTGGAATATTTCTGGTTTGACCCTGCCAGCCTGGAATTTGAAGGATTTTCGCTGGTACGCGGACGCTATGAGCCGATTGCGCCCAACGACCAGGGGCGGCGATGGAGCGACCAGTTTCAGCTTTTCCTGGGGATTCACAACGAACAGCTTCGGTTTTTCCGACCCGACGGCAACCTAGTGCCCACGCCCGAAGAGGCAGCGCGGATAGAGCAGCAGCGGGCTGATGCAGAACAACAGCGGGGCGATCGCCTCGCCACAAAGCTCCGAGAACTGGGCATCGACCCAGACACCCTGTAGCTGCGAGAAATCGCTAAACGCCTCGCAAGCCCCCAGTCTGACAATCCAAAATCGCCAATTTAAACTCCAAAATCAATCCTAGACCTCGTTCGGCTGACTGCGATTCGAGCTGCCCAGCCACCGCCGCAGCGGGTAGAGCAAATGCGCTCCCAGGTTTTCGGGAATTGGCTCGCCACAGATGCCGAAATTGTGGGGCTGCTGACCCTGCGGCAGATAAAACGTGCCAAACATCAAATCGTAGAAGGGGAATAGGCCAGCAAAGTTGCAGCCGAGACCTGCCTCTTCTCGCGTATGGTGCCAGCGGTGGAAGGCGGGGCTAGCCAGCACATAGCCCAGCGGCCCGTAAGTCCAGCGGACATTGGCATGGATAAAGGCGACGTAGCTCGACAAAAAAGCCGTGTACATTTCCACGGCAACTGGCGAAAAGCCTAGAATCAGCAGCGGCGATGCCTGACACACCCGCGAGATGATATCGTTCACCGGATGCAGCCGCACCGCCGTCAGCCAATCCATTGTTTCCGCGCTGTGGTGGACGGCGTGATAGTCCCACAGCGGTTCGGCATGTTGCAGACGGTGTGTCCAGTAGCCGATGCCGTCGCCGACAACAATCATGATTAGCCCCTGCACCCAGAGCGGCAGTTGCGCTGCCCAGCCATAGCCCGTCAGCACGCTTTGCCAGTCGAGCGATCGCCCCAGCAGCAGATACACGGGGAGCAAAACGAGGGCGATCGCCCCCATGCTGAGAATCTGAATCACCATCGGTGTCAAGAACCAGTAAAAGCTATCTAGCCAATAGCCCCGCCGAAATCGGGGTTGGTCGGGAATGCTAGCAAAATAGCGTTCTAAAACACCAAACAAAACTGTCAAAACCAGATAAAGAATTAGCGCTCGCAGAAACCGATCTTGCATGGTGGGGCGGATTGCCGAAAACGTCTCTTTGGACATTACATAATCGGCAGCAGCCGGAACTGTCAAGCCGCCACAGGTGAGTTTACAGACCGATGCAAGTTGTTGCAGGAACCGAAGTCGGCAGGATTCAAAAGAATTTGTGATATCTGAAAGATTTTGATGAGCAGTGCCCTAGACTGCGGAACAATTCAGCCCAAATTCTATGGGCACTTCCTGCAAACTCGCCTCCCCCCACACTCCAATCCCCGCTGCACCGTGCCAAGCCTTTTAGTCAAAAACATCCACACACTGGTGACTCACGATGCAGAGCGGCGCGAGATTCGCAACGGGGCGCTGCTGGCGCAGGACGGCGTGATCGAGCAGGTCGGCACGACGGCTGAACTGGTAGGCAATTCGATGCCGATAGCGGACGAGGTGCTGGACTTGGGCGATCGCCACATTGTCTTGCCCGGTCTAGTCAACACCCACCATCACTTCTACCAATGCCTGACGCGAGTGATTCCCGGTGCCCAAAACGGCACGCTGTTCGACTGGCTGACGACGCTCTATCCCATCTGGGCCAACCTGACCCCGGAGGCAATTCAGGTGAGTACCCAGATGGCGATCGCCGAACTGATGCTGTCGGGCTGTACCACTGCCAGCGACCACCTGTATATCTTTCCTAACGGCTGCACGCTGGACGACGAAATTCGCGCCGCGCAGGAGATGGGGCTGCGGTTTCATCCCTGCCGAGGCAGCATGAGCGTCGGCAAAAGTCAGGGCGGGCTGCCGCCAGACTCGGTGGTAGAGTCGGAGGTGGTCATTTTGCAAGATTCCCAGCGCCTCATCGAGCAATATCACGACAACGAGCGCTACGCCATGCTGCGAATTGTGCTGGCTCCCTGTTCGCCCTTTTCTGTGTCGCCCGACCTGATGCGCGAGTCGGCGGCGCTGGCCCGCAGCTATGCTGGCGTGCGGCTGCACACGCATCTGGCAGAGAATAAGTCGGACGTAGACTACAGCCTCAACACCTTTGGCATGTTGCCGGGGGACTATGCCGCGTCGGTGGGCTGGCTGGGCAGCGACGTGTGGCACGCCCACTGTGTGCAGCTTGACGAGCGGGCGATCGCCCAATTCGCCGAAACGGGAACAGGCGTTTCCCACTGCCCCAGCAGCAACACCCGCCTCGCCAGCGGCATCGCCCCCATCCGCGCCATGCTGGATCAGGGCGTGCCCGTCAGCCTGGGGGTAGATGGCTCCGCATCGAATGACACAGGCAATCTGCTGCAAGAAGCCCGCCTCGCCTTTTTGCTGGCGCGGGTGCGGGGCAACCTGGCGGCAGACATGACCGCCCGCGAAATGCTAGAGGTGGCAACGCTCGGTGGGGCCAGGGTTTTAGGACGGGATGATATTGGGGCGATCGCCCCTGACATGGCCGCCGACTTCATCGCCATTGATCTGGATCGCCCCCAGTTCGCTGGAGCGCTGCACGACCCGGTTTCGGCGCTGATCTTCTGTCAGTGCGATCGCGTGGATTACAGCTTTATCAATGGCAAAAAGGTAGTCGATCGGGGACAACTTGTTCCGGCGGATCTAGAAACCCTGGCAGAAAAAACGAACCAAATTGCCCAAACCCTGGTTAGTTTTTTGTAGTGAAAACTATTAATCAACCCTGTCAATTTAGCAGCATTCAACTCGCCCTATTCAACCCGTTTTCTGAATCGAACACTAGAGGCGATCGCCGCCTTCAAGCAGTGTTGGAACTGGCTTTCGCAGTCCTTTAATCTCACCCAGCGCCCATCCCAAATCATTTACCCAATCTACCAATAGATTGAGTCGAACTGGAAAGCCAAGCTGCTTGAGGAGCCAGAGTGGACAGCCTCGGACAAACAGAACGGCAACCTCTATTTGCTTCCGAATAATGGGCAATTTTCCTCGCGGTGAGCCATAGCAGCGGCGAATAATATTAGATTCCTCTGCCCACTTTTGCTGCTGGTTAAAAATATCTCGCAGCGAGTGGCGGAGTCGGTAATGCATCACTGCATCTGGGACGAACTGCGGAACAATCCCTGCTCGCTGCGCCCGATAGCAATACTCCACATCAAACCCATAGTTAAAGTGGGAAGAAAACTCGCCAAGTTTTTCGTATAAACTGCGGCGAAACCCAAATGAGCATCCCCAAGCAAAATAATAGTGAGGGTAGCAACCCTGGCGGGGCATTGTTGTTTCCTGGAGCCGAGCGCCGACTGGGCCCAGCATCGAAGCAGGGTTCAGCCGACGATAATCTAGCCGAGCCACAACGAATTCATGCTCCTGGAGTGCGCGTCCCATCGACATTAGCCAGCGATCGCCCACCTCATCATCTGCTTCACAAAGCACAAATGCATCTCCTGTAGCGGCACGCAGCCCGGTGTTATAAGAGTGCCAAGCACCCAATCGAGGCGACGAAAAATCATGAGCATCGACAATCTTTAACTCTGGCAATCGATGGCGATATTGCTCAACAATTTGCATCGACTCATCCGTTGAGCCATTGTTAGAAACGATGACTTCCCAGCCCCCATCCCACTGCTGTCGAGTGAGCGCCTCTAGCTGAACCGCAATCGTTTTTGCCCCATTAAAGCAGGGAAGAATCACACTAATTTTCATAGCTAGTTTTGACTAAATTAATCGATTTTTACAGCGTCTATTCCATTCAAAAAGGGTGTACTGTCGCTGACTGCTCCAACCAAAAGCTCATGCTTAGCCAGAGCGTGACCTGATTTGCTTCCGATAGAATATATAGATTAGAACCCATAAGATGATTGCCAGCAATGAGTCCGAGATTAAGGTAGAGAAGGTCGCTCCTTGCCAGGAGTACATCGGAATTAGCCACAGATTCAACAAAGAATTAAAGATAGCAATGCCAGCCTGAAGACTGCTTCTCCAGCCCTGCAATCCTGCCCCCGTCAAGGTATCTGCTGCAAAAAACTGAACGGACTTCAGAAAAATTAGAGGAGAAAGCCATCGCAACGCTGAAACTGCGTCGATATAGCTCTCTCCCAAAACCAGAGGCACCAGCGGCGCACAGAGCCATAGCCCAAGGCTGGCGATCGCCCCATAGGCCGCAGCCGTCGGCACAATCTTTCGCGCGAAGCTGAGGCTGCCAGCAATGCCCTTTGCGCCGCTGCGAAAAAACTGAGCATAGCAGGCTCCCAGCAACGCGCCGACCGGGATCAGCCCGACCTCGATAATGCGATAGGCCGCACCATAAATCCCCGTTGCGCTCAAGGTAGACATCGAAGCCAGCATCGTCTTGTCGATGTCGTTATAAATCGTCTGAGAAGACAAATCCACTGAGAAATAAAACCCGTCCCTAATCTCTGACTTCATCAGACCCAATTGGGGCTTTGGACGACCCAAATGACGCGAGACAAGCCAGATCCCAATCAACGCTGTCACCAATCGACTGGCGAGATACAAGAGTCCCCAAACAATTGCAGTGGCGGACTGATTCAGCAGCAGCAGGCAGGACGCTGCGCCCAATCCGCTGATACTCAGCAAAATATTCAGATGTGCATCCAGCCCAAACAGATCGGTAGATAGAAAAGCCTTCAATGCAGCATCATGGAACCGCGCAAAAATCAGTTCTGCCAAGCCGATAGAGAGCAACAGCACCCACGGAAAGTGAGCGGGCAACACAAACTGATTCAGAATCAGCAATGCGACGATCAGCGTGCTGCCGAGGGCGAGGGTAATCCATAAAGCATTGCCAAAATAGGCTTGAAGCAGGCTTCTATCCCGCGAAACATGCTTCACGAGAATGTGAGTCGATCCCCAGGTTGAAAAGGGGACGGTGATTTTCACCAGCGCCATCACGCCTACAAACAAACCGTACTGTTCAGTCCCCAGCGATCGAGCAATGATCAGGAAGTAGGCAGACTGTAGAAATAGGCTTGAGATCCGGGCTGCAATCTTCCAGAGAGTTCCCCGAATAACGGGGCTTTGGAGAGACTTTGATAGGCGCGATCGCACGGAATTAAGAGTTCCCATTGGCTAATTTCACTGCGCCGATGTAGGTCTGAGTTGCAAAGGAATGACCGACTCAAACGAGTCAGTCTCCTCCGTTTGAGGCTGGACGGGTTCGCTAGGCATCAACCTCGATAGGGCGATCGCCACATAAAGCACCCAGAAAAAATCATTGGCCCGCATCAGCGAGGTTTCAGGCAGATTCGAAAGAATCATGAAAATCAAAAACGGCAGCGGCCAAATAAACTCAATTCCTGACGTATTTCTCAAACACTTCAGATAGTAGAAGAAGTTAAATATATAGCCGATCAAAAATACAAAAAGTCCAACAAGTCCCAACTGTAAAACCAGGTCTAGAAACCCGTTATGGGCATCCGGAGTCAGCCAGCCTTCGGCTCGGATAACGGGGGCTGATGGCCCCTCAAGACCATTCCAAAAAGCCTGATATCCATATCCCAGCCAGGGACGTTCTTTGATGACATCAATGATTGATAGCCAAAGGGTCGTTCTTCCAGTGAAGGTCATATCCTTACCCAGGATATCCACCACAATGGTTTCCAAGTTGCTGACCACCCAGGCAGAAATTGTGCCGCCAACAATCGCAATTGTGCCCAATGAAATGACGAGCAGGTGATATTGCAGCCTAAACAATCGACAAGCGGCAATGACAGCCCACATTGCCAAAACATTCACTAATGCCCCCCGCGACGTAGAGAGCAGAAGCAGCATAAACGAAAGCCCTAATCCGCTGGCGACCCAAAACTTTGCTTTCGGCTTATCCAATAGCAGCAGCATAAACACTGCGCTGCTCAGAGTCATGATCTTGCCGAAATTATTTTTATGGGTGTAGATCCCTCTCCAGGCTCCGGCATGAACCCCACCCATGATCCCATATTTAGGTAAAAGCACGGCATAGACCAAGCTCAGTCCGATGATCAGGGCAAAAGTCCAGCCCAGCATGTTGAGCTGCTGCTTGAGCGTATAGCGCGTCGCGAAATAAATCCCTAATAATGTGGAGCCTGTAAACGAAATTGAGCGAGATAGCGTCGCTTTAGGAATCTCTGACCAAAAGTATGAAAATAGAACAAGCGCGAGGATAATCCAGATGAATCGATCTCGCTGAAGGATATAGACAACCTTCCTCCAGCGGATGGCGAGAAGTAGCCCAACAATGAGATAAGTGAGCAAGAAAAGATTTCGCGTCAGCCCGAAATCAGGTTCAGCAATTTGCTTATCTCCCTGGCTAAAACCTCCCGACAAAATAACGTTCAGAGGCCCACCGGAATGGAGTAAAAGGGCGATCGCGATGAAGGCTTTCTCTAAAAAATCGAGAGGTTTTCTCATCATTGAATTGGTTCTAAAATGAACGCCAATTTCTCCTGAAAAGACGTTTTCGGCTTACACCAGACAGGCTGAATTTATAACCCAAGGACTCTCAGAATTAGCCCAAGCGGATTGAAAATTCGTCCGGCAAAATCGGCAACCGATGCAGCCGTTTGCTTGGGCACCACAATCACATCGCCCTCTTGCACCTGATAGCTATCGGTCAGGTTGCGGAGATCGACCTCCTGGCGCTCAATCTGTCCCTGGTCGTTCATGCGGATAAAGTTCACTTGGCTGAGGCGAGCGTCTTCGGTGGGGCCGCCAGCGATCGCCACTGCGCTCGACAGGGAGCTGTTGGGCGGCACCTGCACCTCACCCGGACGGGTCACCTCGCCCACCACCCGCACCCGCACCGTTGCCGGAGCCAGGCTGGACTGAGCAATCTGGCGGCGGTCGAGGGTGGCATCAGCCGCCAGCTTGGGCACCAGCACAATATCGCCGTCTTGC
Source organism: Thermoleptolyngbya oregonensis NK1-22 (assembly GCF_032705245.1). Classification (GTDB taxonomy): domain Bacteria; phylum Cyanobacteriota; class Cyanobacteriia; order Elainellales; family Elainellaceae; genus Thermoleptolyngbya; species Thermoleptolyngbya sichuanensis. The sequence continues at coordinate 1,130,221 of NZ_CP053540.1, read as the reverse complement.
AGGGGGGGATTGTTGGCGTTGGACTCGGCCCAAATCCCATCCCACAGGTTTACCGTGAGCGTTGTGGTGCTGCCGCTGGGGAGCGATCGCCGCACCAGCACTTGCCGCAAATCTGCGTGGGTCGTAATGCCGCCCGCAGCAACCAGGGCCGTACTCAGGGTCGGCAGGCTTTGCTGGGGATTGTTGCCATTTGTACCATTGCGCGGATTGTCAAGCTGAATCGGGCCAGGTCGCTGTACCTCACCTGTCACCGTTACGAACACAGGGCGCAGGGTCGTCAGGCTCACCGCCACAGACGGGTTGACCAAGTAATAGTTCAGCCGAGTGGTGAGGTCGCGAGTGAGCGAGTCGATGGTTTGCCCTGCCACTGGCACCACCCCGATCACGGGCAGGGTAATCGTGCCATTGGGGGCAATGACCCGCGTTCCGGTATATTCATCAAAGCCCAGCACCGTAATTGCCAGTTCATCGCCAGGGCCAAGAATATAGTCTGAAGGCAGCGCTAGGAAGGGGGACGCGGGGCTAGCTGCGAGGGAGTTTTGAGCGAGAACGGCGGTCGGGGCCGCTAACCCACTGAGGGACAGGCTCAGGGCGATCGCCGAACCGCGAACCACCGCTTTAGAAACAACGGCTTTGGAGATAGATGCTGCTAAAGATGCCGCTGAATGTGTCACGATGCGACCTCCAGGTTAGACGATTCTTGAGATTCGGCAGACTGCCCATTTTGGCTGTGCTGCTCAATGGGAAAGAGTTGCTCAAAGCTGGGCACAGGCTTGACGGGTTTAGCAAAGGCGACTTCCTGGGTCAGCGCAAAATAGCGGTTGGGGTTGCGAATCGGGGCAACGCCATTAGCCACGATCCCCAGCACATGGGGTCTGGCGAGATTGAGCAAACTGCGAGTCGCTTTCAAATCCTCTACATCCGTCGTCGGTCGCACGACCAGCAGCATCCCATCCGTCAGCTTGCCCAAGGTGGACGCATCCGCCGCACCGGAAAGGGCTGGCGTGTCAAAGATCACCACGTCGTATCGCTGACCCATCGCCGCAATCACAGGAAGCAGCTTTTGAGGGGTGAGCGCAGTTGGCGTGGAAGATGCCAGATTGCCTGCCGCCAGAAGTTCCAGATTTGGCGCTACTGTCTGGATTGTGTCGGCCAACTCGGCACGACCCTCCAGCACCTCTGCTAGTCCAATGGCTCCATTGGCATTCCACATCTGGTGCTGGGTCGAATGGTGAAAGTTTGCATCCACCAGCAGCACGGTTTGCCCAGACTGGGCGATCGCCATTGCCAGATTTGCAGCCACTTGCGACTTGCCTTCCTGCGGTACGGAACTGGTAACCACCAGCGTTTTCAGACTAAACTCCGAATCCAGCAGCCCCAGGTTCGACTGCAATACGCGATAGGCATGATGCACCCCAGCAAATAGCGAGCCGTCGCTCTGCTGCATGGGTAGAAGATCTTGCCGCCTGCCAGATCGTTTCCAACTCGGCACAACCCCCAGCAGTGGGTAATGGAGCAACTGCTGAGCATTGGGAATTGTTTTAACCGAGCGATCGCACAGATCCAGCAGGAACGCCGTCACCACACCCATCGCCGATCCCAGCACCAGCCCACCCAGCAGAATCAGCTTTTTGCTAGAAGCAGCGGGCTTCTCAGGCACGACCGCCGCTGAGATCACTCGCACGTTGTCAATCGTCTGATCCTCTGCCACCTGCACTTCTTGCAACCGCTGAAGCAGCGATTCATACGTACCTTGCGCTGCGGCCAGTCGCCGCTCCAGTTCGCGCTGGGTCGCCTCTAGCCGAGGAATCGTTACCGCTCGGCTGCGCTGCTCTGCCTGTAGCCGCGCCAACTCAGCAATCTGACTGCCCAGCGCGACGCGCTCCACCTCTGACTGCACCAAGTTCGCTGTCAAATCTTGAGCCAGCGCCCCCAGTTGGATATCCCGCTCCGACACCCGACTTTGCCCCACTAGCTGAGCGACTCGCCCCTGGAGTCGTTGCTGCAACAGAGCTTCTTGCTGCTCCAGCATGGCAATGGTAGGGTGAGTTGGCCGATAGCGGGCCCGCTCCAGATCAAGCTGCCCCTGGACTCGCTGAAGTTGGGAAAAGACTTCCTGAATCGCCGGAGACTGGCTCAGCGCCGTTGCACTCACGGCCTGCTCCGGAGACATTCTCAACTGCTGCTGCAATTCGCGAGAGCGGGTTGTCGCATTCACAAACTGCGTCCTGACCCTCGCAATTTCATCATCCAGGCGCTTCATGGCTTTGACCGTCTCGCGGGATTCTTCATCCAGCAAAATTACCTGGTTCTGCTCTTTGAAGCGTTGCAGCGCGACTTCAGCTTCCCGCACCGTGGCTTCGGTTCTGGGCAGTTGCTCTGTGATGAACTTGCGAGCGGCAGCAGCATCGGCTTGGTTGGTCGCAATATTATTGTTGCGGTAGGCCTGAATCACCTTGTTAACTACGGCTGCCGCCCGCTCAGGGTCTTCGTCCTGATAGCCGATCTCGATCATATCGGTGCCAGGAATTGGCTTAACCGTTAACACCTCCAGAAACCCCACCGGGCTAAGGGGTTGTCCTTCATCATCGGCGAGTCTGAGAGCCGTGATGGTCGCTTCGGCAATTGGCAACGACCGAATCGTTTCGACTTGGGTGGCAATGGGGTCAGTATCCGAACCAACAGCACCTTGCCGACCAATCGCAGCGGCCCCTGCTGCATCTAGCCCTGTCAAGGAAGAGGTGCGGTCAATCTTCACAAGAACCCTGCCAGCGGCGACATAGCTGGGCTGTTGCGACAGGGCCGCCAGGGTTGACAGCACCGCAACCGTGCTAAACACTCCGACCGCAGGCAGCCATCGCCGCTTCAAAACCTGTGCATAGCGTTGCAGATCGATATCAACTTCTTCTCGAAAAGATTGAGTACTCATGAGACTCCCAAAGAGCAACACAGCCAGCGGCGCACTAACTGAAAAAACGCTCCAAACCTCAAGACTGCAACCGTAGAATTACGCAGGCAGGCTCTAGAGCAATTCAACGGAACGCAGTCTATCAGTCATTCGCATTAGCACCCCGGGTTCTCGAAACTAAGTTCTGTCATCAAAACGGTCGATCGCTCCCACCTCAAAGACTTCTTCTATGCTCTTTTCCTAAGTTCTCTTAAAATCTTCAGCCTTGCTAGGCGAGGCTCAATCTGACAGCAGACGACCACTCTTTGATTTACCTCTCTAGTCTAGACGGCTCAGGCAATGAGCCGCATCTGCCTTCACACTAGCTTCTGCCAATCATCAAGACTTGATAAACTTATGGGCTGCCAATCACTAGTCAGACAGCATCAATCGATGGGCTTCAAAAAAGCGATAAAGACGAAGCCGAAATAGGATTAAAATCGCTCTCAATCGATCTTCCAGTCGGCTAAGTTTTTTGGAGTTGAGAATCACCAGAGTATGCGGCAGAGCAGAGAGAAGGACAACCCAGTTCCGCATCATCCACAAGATATATCCCAATCGACGCTCGCGAATCAGATGATAGCTCTCACGAGTCAATCGCTGCCATTTTCGAGCCAGTTCAGCCCAAGTTCGCCGTGCTGGATGCCCGACACAAACATCATCTTGATAAACAAGAGAATAGCCAGCGGCGATCGCCCGATGGCACCAGTCCATATCTTCAGAAACACCCTGACGAAACCCACCCACTACATTGAAAACTTCTCTGGAAACCCACAGATTTGCGGTTACAGAAAATTGCTTTTTCAGGACATAGGATTGATTATTAAATGCAAAAACAGACTCGAACGCTTCCACAGGATGAGGATCATCCGGATTATTCAAAAGAACCCGGACGCGACCCCCGACAAGCTTGGCTTGCTCCATCGCTCTCAATCCATTTTCAAGCCAGTCCTCTGAGGGCTGACAGTCAGAGTCTATGAATGCCAAAATTTCGGATTGGGATACTAAAACCCCTGCGTTTCTTGCTTCTGCCGCGCCTTGAATCGGGGCAGAAATTACTTTTGCTTTGCAATTGGTTATCTCTGTAACGACGCTGCGTACAGCATCCAAACCCAGACTCGAATTATTATCAGCCACAATAATTTCAAATTGATCCAGTGGTAGCGTCTGGTTCATCAAGCAACTCAGACAAATTTTCAGATTTTCCAAGTCATTGAAATGTGGGATGACAACAGAAATTCGAGGATTCATAGTTTTTGCGTCCACAGACTGCTATAAGCTGTCTTGATGATGATTTTCATGATGATTTTCCAAGTTCAAGGCTGCTCCAAAGCCTCTACACCTTGTGAATGGTCTTATATTCCTGATACGTGAGGCCTAAAAGCCCAGCCAAGCGACCAGCACCCCGAAAGATTCTCAGCAGCGATGCGATCGCCAAATGCTTTTGAATCAGCCCCAACGGAATGGTCATCAGTCCATAAATCATTTGGAGCAATGCCTTAGCGCTAGATAACAGACGAACTCGAACCGATGGCTTCGCTTCTTTTTCCCAGATAGAGTAGCTTAGACAACTGCGATAGCCTCGCTGCAAAATCCACTGCACCGTAGTACGGCTGTCGGGAATCCACTCATAAACAATCGCTTCATCAGCCCAAACCAGCTTTTTTCCTGACTGATGAAGACACCTGAAAAAGTAGGAGTCTTCTCCACCCGTCAATGCAAATCGCTCTTGGAAAATGTTTTTCTGATCCTTGACCAACTCTGCTCGCATCAGGACATTGTTGGTGTAAGCCGCCTCCACAAGATGCCCCGTTGGATAGCGTCGATTTTCAAAAAAGCGACCTCGAATTGCCCAGGTCGGTGCGTCAGGCTGAAAATGGGGGAGAACCGGCCCATGCACCACATCTGCTTGATGCTGGATTTGGGTCAATAAAAGTTGCTCTAGCCAGTCCGATTCGGGCACTTCATCATCGTCAATGAAGGCAATGAAATCGGTGTCTGAAGGAGCAGTGGCGATCGCCCGGTTTCGAGCATAGGAAATCCCGCGACGCGGCTCCATGCAAGCTGTTAACCTCCAAGGATAATCTGGGGATAACTGATTGCAAAAGCGAAGCGCCTGTCCTGATTCATCGTTATCCACTACCACAACATGAATCTCAGGTTGAAGCTGCTTAAACTCCAGTTTTCTCAGCCCTTCTAAAAGACGCTTTAAGCCTTCAGGTCGCTGATACGTAATGACGCAAATAGTGACCCGCATAACAGGCTCCTCATAAACCTAGCTGGTGGCTGCTCTGATCTGTTTTATAAGCTTGTCTACAAATCGAGGGCGAGATTTTCCTAATAGGAACCAGGCGATCGCAGGCTTTGCCAATGCCACAGGCAGATAGCCTACCCATAGAAACCACAGGCTCAGAATCAGCTTTCGTTTCTTGGAATAGGTGGAATATTTCCAAACTGCCCAAAATCCCTTCCAGGCAAGCATCACGCAGGAATCTGTTGGATATAGATGCCCCTGGGGATCGACCTTAAGCGAAACCATTCGATCAGTCAAATGCAGGGTGTCCTTCAAGCCGGGATCACCATCGAGCGATCGCCCCACACTCTTTGCCGTTGCAGCGATCGCCTGATATCTCAAACGGTCATGCTGCAATGATTTCCGAAAGCGAGCAACGTCGATTTCCTGACTAGACGCAGCCCAAAGATTTTCACCATGCTTCCGACGAACCCCAATTGGAGTTTCAATTGCAAATACCTGACCATAAAAAGGCGAAACAGACACCAAATAGCCATCCGCAGAAATCCGAAAGTCTGCTTCGGGAATGGGCAAAACTTTTTCCAGCACTATCCGACTAAAGCTAGTGCCGCTAGTCACGGTCGTGTTATATCGCCCTTTTGTGAGCAATAACGGGGTGACATCTCCAGTGTTGAAAGTAATCTCCGGCGCAGGATACAGGTCAATGTAATTTCCCTCTGCATCTCGTGATTCCAGTCGAGCCTGTATTTGGGCAGTGTCGGGGGTCCATTGAGCAACAATCGTATCCACTGCATGAGGAAAGAAATAATCATCCGCATCCAGGAAAATGATAATTTCTCCCTTGCTGACTCGAAACCCTGCATTCATCGCAGAGGCCTGTCCGCCATTGGGCTTCAGAACCGGAATAATGCGATCGCCATAGCTCAGAATAATCTCTTGGGAACCATCCTGAGAGCCATCATCAACCACAATCACCTCTATTTCAGAGTAGGTTTGATTGAGGATGCTATCGATAGCCTGTGTCAGAAAACGGCCGTAGTTATAGTTATTGATAATGACGCTGACCAGCGGAGACATACAACTTATTCTTGATTCATACGGAGACTAGGTGAAGGAAACTCAACGGGTTCGCCTCAAACTGTCTCTAGACAACCCGCCTGCTTAAAGGCAACTTCTTTCAGTCCCGGATACTTTGCAATGAGATGATCCGCCAGCTTTGGCCCATTAAATAACTGTCCTCGGAAGGGCGGCGGTGGTTCTAGCACAAACTGTCGAAGCTCATCCAAGGCCAAACAGTGCTTGACCCCGAATCGCTGCATACTTTTAGCAAATAGAAGCTGGTGATCATCAATATGCTCCTCAAAGCGAGCCAGTCGCGGCAGCAAAACAAAGCGAGCCTGTTGCGAAGCCAGCATTCGTGTTGAACCCTGGCCGCCATGAGAAATAACCAGCCTAGCTTCTTTGGCCAAAGCAATCAGCTTTTTAGACTCAATCGTCTTGACCACTGTTGTAAGGGGATGGCGATCAACAAGAGAGGTATCAGTGACCCCGCTCTGAATAAAAACAGGTTCGGAGATAACCTGTTGCTCTAGCAGCAAGTGTAGCCAGGTAATCGCTCTATCGAAAGAGTATGGAATCGTGCCAAGAGTGAGAATAATCATCGTGTTCTGGGATCTTCAGGAACAACTTAGAAATCACTAAACGAGAATGACCGAGAGTGTTTTAATTTAGAGTCAGGCTACAGTTCCTCTAAAGATTGCTCTTGGGTATTTTTCGGTCAACTCCTGCCACTGAACATAAAACTCATCGGCGAGCGGGTAAATGAATTTACCAGACAGGCTCAGTTCATCTGAACGAGAAATGCTCTCGATATATAAGAAGCGAATTCCTAACAGCTTGGACAAGATCGCGAAATTCACTGCTATACTTGCACCCGTCGAAAGCACCATATCAGGGCGCTCTAGAAGCAGAACTCTCAGAGATCTGGGCAGGTTCATTAGAAAACGCTTCCAGTCTCTTGGGCCCTGATAGGGCAGCCAGCAAACTCGTTCATTCAAGTCATTTAGAAGACTCGTATCTTTCTTAAAGTCCGTTACCCAGACTCTCTCGTGCTGAGACCAAAACGACTCCATGTCTCTCATGGTTGAGAAATGACCGCCAGATGTGCAAACAAGCATTAATTTCATAGAAGCTGAGCCTAACCAAGCTGGATTCTTCTGACACCGCAGAACCCTGAGAAATTCGTGAGTGATTTGTGAGCTTCTTGCATATCCTGGCATCAGTCTCATCGGACAATGCTGATATGAATGAATCAGTGCTGGGGTGGCTCTAGGGCATTTAGACATCAGAGACTGACCTTACAACTCCCAGAGCATCACCACAGAATCAACCTCTAGAAACCACTGAGATGTCGCTGAGAGATACTGGTAAATGCACTGAATCCATATGTCTTAAGATACAAAATGAGGGTTGTCACTTACAGTGGATTGGTTCTCAACTCACAAAGAATTCAAACTCTGCCTGGAACTTGTGAAGGGCTTACGCAGGCTTTAAAGATGTGCCTACGTTTATGAAGATTGGTAGGTCAAAGCACTTGTATCTCTCCGCAGATTCCAGGATCTAGAGCGGTTTTGTTTGATCTTTCGCCTACTCTTTACATACGAAACATCAACTATACGGACTTTGTGTTGTTTTGATGAAACCAAGTTAGGGCTTGCGTCGTTGGAGAATCTATATCGAGATGCACCCGCGAGCAATCGTCCGAAACGCAGGCAGCTCATCGCAGGTGCGTAAGTCCCACGAAGCGCTTCTTGGTGTTTCTGAGTGTTTTTTGCAGTGAGCGCAGGTTGCCTCCTGATCTGGACAGGCGTGAACCCAGGGGTGACCTGTTGCAGGTCAGGCGGCCTGTATCTGGGACGCTTTGTATCTGGGAGAGGTTAGCTGCGGTACACGCGCTCTAATCTGAGGGTGCTATAGTGAAAATGTGATCCTAAACGGTAACGTAGGGCACGGAAAAAGATTCGGACATATCCATCCTTATGCATTGCTTTTGGCAATGCCCTCAAGGTGGTGATGGTGACAGGTTTTGAAGTGCCTCCCCAGTGTAATTGTGGAGGTTTTTTGGTATGAAATGGTTCACCCATAAGTTCGGCGAGTTCTTTGCGTGGGAGTCTTATCGGCATCGAGAGCCGGGAGACAAGGCGACGATCGCCCTCGATTTGCCTACGGTTCCCTTTGCCACGGGGATGTCGATCGCCCCGCGTGCGCTGGCGTGGTTTTTCTTGGAAGACAGCACCCTAGAGCAGGCCGTTAGCCACCTAGAACGCTGCTGGGCCTCGAAATCAGAAGAGGCGGGCTGGGCCACTTACGCTAAAACGGCATCGACCTATTTCGGGCAGTTTTGGAGCTAGCCGCGGCTGATCTAGGGATTGATCTTCTTTGATCTTCCATAGGTTTTAGGTAGGTGTCAGGCTGGGCCTGAGATTGAGCCTAGTTCAGAAGAAGGACGTAAGTGTATGCTTGCGTCCTGTTTTGCCTTTTTGCAGAAAAACCGATAGATTTCAGGATTGAGCTAGAAAGCTGGATGGCAACTCTGGGGGCGATCGCTTAAGATCGAATGTCTAGGGCGGAGTTGATATGACTTCGACTGTAGATTCTTAGTAGATTCTTACCTGAGATTCTTACCTGCATTTTCTTAAACGCTCAGGCACCCCATTCATCCTCCATTCACTCCATCCCCCATTCACTTTTATGATTGCAACTACCGCGAACCCCCTCCTGGCTGGCAAAGGTCTTCCCCCCTTCGACCAGATTCGTCCTGAACACGTCGTGCCAGCCATGACCGAACTGCTGGCCAAGGCGACCGATGCCCTGACGCATCTGGAGACAAACACCAAGCCAACCTGGGAAGGACTGATCGAGCCATTAGAAGCCCTGACCGAACCTGTATTTTGGGCGTGGGGCGTGGTGAACCACCTGATGGGCGTGAAGAATAGCCCGGAACTGCGCGAGGCCCAGGAAGCCATGCAGCCCGAAGTGGTGAAATTTGGGATGCGTGTGAGCCAGAGCAAGCCGCTCTATGACGGGTATAAGGCAATTCGCAACAGCGCCGACTGGGGCACCCTCAGCGAAGCCCAGCAGCGGATTATCGAGTCATCCATCCGCGAGGCAGAGCTAGCGGGCGTGGGGCTAGAAGGCGAAAGGCGCGATCGCTTCAACGAGATCCAGCTTGAGCTAGCGAACCTGTCTACCCAGTTTTCCAACAACCTGCTAGACGAAACCAAAGCCTTTAGCCTGACGCTGACACAGCCCAGCGAGGTAGAAGGACTGCCGCCAACGCTGCTGGCCCAAGCGGCCCAGGCAGCCCGCGCAGCCGGGGCAGAAGCCGCCACGCCCGAAGCAGGGCCCTGGCGCATCACGCTGGATATGCCTAGCTACTTGCCCTTCATGCAACACAGCCGCCGCCGCGACCTGCGCGAAACGCTGTATCGTGCCTACATCACCCGAGCTTCGTCTGGCGAACACGACAATCAGCCGATCATCGAGCGCATTTTGACGCTGCGAAAAGAGATGGCGGGCATTCTCGGCTTTGGCAGCTATGCCGAACTCAGCCTCGCTAGCAAAATGGCCCCCAGCGTAGACGCAGTAGAACACCTGCTGGAATCCCTGCGCGGATCGAGCTATGCCGCTGCTCAGCAAGACCTGGCCGCGCTGAAGGAGTTTGCCCGCAGCCACGGCGCACCCGAAGCCGAGGACTTTCAGCCGTGGGATTCGGCCTTTTGGTCGGAGCGGATGCGCGAAGAGAAGTATGCGCTGAATGCAGAGGAACTGCGCCCCTATTTTCCACTGGAGCAAGTGCTAGATGGATTGTTTGGGCTGGCGAAGCGGATTTTTGGGATTGTGATTACGCCTGCCGATGGGGAAGCGCCCGTGTGGCATCCCGACGTGCGCTATTTTCGGGTGAGCGATGAAGACGGTGGGGCGATCGCCTACTTTTATCTCGACCCCTACAGCCGTCCTGCCGAAAAGCGCGGCGGAGCCTGGATGGACTTTGCCATCAACCGAAAGCGCTACGTCGAAGCGGGCGTGTCCAAGGTGCGTCTGCCCGTTGCCTACCTCGTCTGCAACCAGTCGCCGCCCGTAGACGGCAAACCCAGCCTAATGAACTTCTATGAGGTAGAAACGCTGTTCCACGAGTTTGGCCACGGCTTGCAGCACATGCTGACAACGGTGGACTATTCCGGCGCAGCGGGCATTAACAACGTCGAATGGGACGCAGTGGAACTGCCCAGCCAGTTTATGGAGAACTGGTGCTACGACCGGGCGACGCTGTTTAGCCTAGCGAAGCACTATCAAACGGGCGAACCGCTGCCCGAAACGTTCTATCAGCGCTTGCTGGCGGCCCGCAACTTTATGAGCGGCAGCGCCATGCTGCGGCAGATACACTTCAGCCTGCTGGATATCGAACTGCATCACCGCTATGTGCCCGGTGGAGCCGAAACTCCCAAGGACGTGCGCGATCGCCTCGCCAAAACCACGACCGTCCTGCCGCCTCTGCCCGAAGATGCCTTCCTCTGCTCCTTTGGACACATCTTTGGCGGCGGCTACGCGGCAGGCTACTACAGCTACAAGTGGGCAGAAGTCCTCAGCGCCGATGCCTTCTCCGCCTTTGAAGAAGCCGGTCTGGATAACGAAGCCGCTGTCGCCGAAACGGGCCGCCGCTTCCGCAACACCGTCCTTTCCCTCGGCGGCAGCAAGCACCCGATGGAAGTCTTCAAAGCCTTCCGCGGCCGCGAACCAGATACAGAACCGCTGCTGCGGCACAATGGTCTGGCGGCGTAGGGTAATGGAGTGAGGGAAAAGAGAAGAACGAAGAACGAAGAGAGAAGAACAAAGAGGTTCCGTTTTTTCGTTCTTCATTCTTCGTTTTTCCTTCTTCGCCCTGTCACCCTTGCTGGATCTGCTGCTCTAGCGATCGCATCAGGTTGAAAAACTCCTGGGCTTGAATCGTGCCGCGATCGCGCAGTTCGACCAGGCAGCCCTCAAACGCTCGGCGCATCGACTCCGTGGCGATCCACAGCCGCGCACAGCTAATGGCCTGGACGGGAGTGGTATAGCCCTGGTTTGAGGTAATCGTCATGCCCGTTGGCAGGGTTGCCCGCCAATGCCAGCGATCGCCCTCCATGACTGTTCCAATTGCAATGTCGAAGTAGTTCCAATCCATCTGTTGGGGGAAGTGCAGGTGTGGGTAATTCAGGCTTTCGTTCCAGCAGCAAAGTCCGGGGTTCAGTTAAAGGCGGGTTTAATATTTCTTTAATATTCTATTCGAGTCAACGTCAATCAGCCAGGTTTTCATTTAGCGTTCCCAAAAGCGTTTGATCGGAAACTGGTCTGCAAAATTGGCTGGGCAAACCGGATACGAAAGACTGGCGAGGTAAATTGGCGCAGAAAACTGGCGAGAAAATTGGCACAACAAACTGGCACACTAACCCCACAGAGGGCGATCGCCCCCCGCTACCCTTGAAACAGGAAGTTTGTTGTACGGTTCTCTAAAACTCTAAAAAAATCTAAGCCAATCAAGCGCTAGCCTCCCACTATGACCCGCCTTCACGAAATATCCTCTCCATCGGGCGATCGCCATCCGGTCATTTTGGTTCACGGGATCGACGACACCGCCGCCGTGTTTCGCAGGATGGCTCCCTATCTCACCTCGCAGGGCTGGCAGGTTCACCACCCCAACCTGACACCCAGCAACGGCGACGTAGGGCTGGATGTGCTGGCAGTACAGCTTGCCGACTATGCCCAGCAGGTGATCCCGCCGGGGCAGCCCTTCGATCTGGTCGGCTTTAGCATGGGCGGCATCATCAGCCGCTATTTCGTGCAGCGCCTCGGCGGGCTAGAGCGCGTGCGCCGCTTTGTCACCATCTCCTCCCCCCACTGCGGCACCTGGACGGCCTACCTGCGCCCCAACATCGGAGCCAGCCAGATGTCCATCAAAAGTCCCTTCCTATACGACCTCAACCGCGATGTGGGCTGCCTAGAACAGCTAAACTTCACCTCCATCTGGACACCGCTAGATTTGATGATTTTGCCCGCCCGCAGTTCTTGTCTGGGCGTGGGGCGCGAAGTGGTGCTAAACGTGCCCGCCCACGCCTGGATGCTCAGTGATCCCAGAAGCTTAAGGGCGATCGCCCAGGCCCTATCAGAGCCGCTACGTTCTGCCGCCAGCAGTGTGGAATCGATTCCCCCCTTGGCTTAAGGGGAGCTAGGGGGGATCTCCGAAAGTCTCGCACCCGAACCGATCCCCCTAAATCCCCCTTAATAAGGGGGACTTCCGGAACAGCTCGGTTCCCCCCTTCCTAAGGGGGGCTAGGGGGGATCTCATGCCACGCCAACCTCGCCAACTCCGCCCTGGCTCTTGCCACCACGTCACCATTCGCTGCAACAACCGCGAGTTTCGCCTCACGAAGCCCGAATACCGCGAAGTGCTGCTCTACGCCATCGACAAATGCCAGGACAAATACGGCTTCAAGCTGTATGCACTGTGCATCATGAGCAACCATGTGCATTATTTGCTGGAGCCACAGCAGCCGGAAGACCTGCCGAAGATCATGCACTGGCTGAACTGGTACAGCGCCATGTGCCTGAACCGGATGCTGAACCGCACCGGACACTTTTGGGAAAAGCGCTACCACAGCACCAGCTTTCCCATCAGCGACAAGCGGCAAGCGCTGAACACGCTGCGCTATATCCACGCCAACCCCAAAGCGGCGGGAATGCAGCAGGGATTTTTTTATGACTACAGCAACTACGGCAGCTACGACCGACTGACCCAGGACGGACTGACACAGTGGCATCCGGCGTTTTTGGCATTGGGCAGAACGCTGGATCTGTGTGCGGCGATCTATCGCCAGTTTTGCAAAAAATATAAGCCGAAGCCGAAGCCGGAGAAACGGAACCCCTGGGGAACCAAGCTGCTGGCGCAAATCAAGGCGCGGAGCAGGCTAAAGAAAAAGAGCAGCCCCGGCCAAAAGAGCCTGTGGGACGAGTGGGAAACCCCCGCAGCAGAGATCCGGCAGGTGGCGAAGAAGTTTGTGTTGGCGAATTGCTATGACCCGGAGGTGATGAAGCTCCAGTTCGAGGAAATAACGGACTCGACGTAGAAAAACGTCAGGTGCCAGGTAACGGATCGCCAGGAGGTGGGTTATGCGGTAGAAACAGGTTGGGTTACAAAACTTTAAGAAAGGCTGAAGCGCTTATCTGCTACAGTCTACAAGTCTCGTGCGAGAAACCCGGCCGACGAAACTCCCACGCACCGACCCGCAACAGAGGAAAAGCCAACCCGAAAACGCCCGACACCGCAACCAAGCCACCACAGGGAAAATTCCTTGGGGAGAGGAAAGGGAGGGGTTTAGGTCGGAGTAGTTTTGCCACTCGTTATTTTTGCGCCAACCGACGCGATCGCAAAACTTTTCCCAGATCTCATCGCCTGGATAATTGCCGTCTAGCTTACCACCACATTCGACATAGATTTTCTTTTGGACACTAAAGCCAAAGTGCCCCTGGCTGTATTTCACCCAGAGGCGATCGATCGTTTTCAGGTCGGTGCAGGGAAAGTTCAGCAGTTCATCTTTAGTAAACCAATCGCCCTGCTCTTTGCCAACGGCGGTGATCATCGTCCGATAGGTTTCCCGATCTGCTGCATACCAGTCCTGCGCCTTCAGCAGGTCGCGCAGGGGCGCATAGTCGATGCCCTTTTCAGAACTTAGATCATCATCTTCTTCAGGGATTTCGACGGTTTTGGAGGCTAATGGTTCCGAAGCGGGACTTGAAACCTTTGGTTTTTCTACTTTTTTTGGAATCTCACGTGCTGTGGGCACTGTGGGTTCAGTGGATGGACTTGGCGCGTTGGATACTGGGCTTGAAGCTGTCTCTGGCAGGTGTGACAGGATCTCTGCCTCAATCGGCTTTACGTTTTCATCTAGCAAGCCCAACATGGTTTGAAGCTGCTTAAGCCGCTTTTGTTCGCGTTCTCCCAGTGGATTTTTGTGTTGAATCGCGCGAGTAAATACGTCCCGGTAGCGGTAAATTTTCGCCTGATATTGGCGAATTGGTTCTAATACTTCCGCTTCGATGGCTGTGGCTTCTTCGTCTAAAAGTCCTAGCTTGCGCTGCCATTCTTCCAGCACAGGGCGGCTAAAAATCTCGTCGATGGTGCCATCATCTTCCTGGACGATGACTTCCACTTCCTTGCGATATTTCACCTTGGGGTTGCCCAGTGGGGCTTTCGCAATGCGAATTTGGTAGCCCTCATCTTTGAGAACAATGATTTTGGGGGTCATGGCAGGCGCTTCTTCCTGCACCTTGCGACTGGCATATTGATGCAGCTCTCGCACTGAAATTGCCCCGTCTCCATCCGCATCCGCTGCGCCTGTGCGAATGCCCTCTACCAGATAGCGTGTGTAAATTGAGAGTTCGCTATCTCGCTGCTCAAAAGAATATTGAATCGAGCTAGAGGACGTGAGAACGACCCGGCCTTCAGCTCCTAGCACGTTTTCCAAATCAATCTGGTCGTCATCTTTGGAAAGCAAATCGCCAAAGGCTCCACTGAAGCAGCAGTCGAGAATAACAACTTGTCGCTTTGCTTTGCTATCTCGAATACGATCTCGAACAAAACTCGCAGAAACCGCCGTCGATCGCACCAGTTCTTCTCTTTGTTTGCGCGTGTTGCCAGCCGCAAAATATAGCTCCGATCGAGCATCTTTAACACCATGCCCAGAAATATAGAGCAGTGCTAAGTCATCTTTTTGCCGCGCTCCAAACCAGGTTTCAATGGCTTCTGCGATTTCAGATTGTGATTTGTTGATGAGCGTTTTTACGTCATCGAATCCGCCCATTTCGGGGTCGCACAAAATAGCGGCTACGGCTTCTACATCCTTCGTCGCTGCGGGCAAGGGTTTGAAGCCGTCCAAATATTCTCCTGTACCGATTAGCAGCGCAACTCTCGCCATCAGCCCTCAGACTTGCCATTTACCACTCGAATCTTCAAATCCTGAATTCGTTCTAGCGCGGCGACTTGGGCTTGCAATTCCTGTTCTGTGCGATAGGTCAGCTTCACCTCGCCGTATTCCAGCGTCAGCGTGCTGCCGACAAAGCGCTCCTTCAACCAGCCCAGCAGCTTGCCAATGTTTTCCAGGTTCACCTCGGCTTTCAGGATGCCCCAGTCGAACCCCTCTGCACCTTTACTGCCCTCAGGTGCCGCAGCCTGACGCACCAGCCATGCCTCTTCAGCGAGTCCATCTCTTAGCTCGTCTGCCAGCGACAGCGAAAAGTCTTCCAGTTCTTCCTCGGACAAGTCCAGTCCGGCATTTTTCAGATCAATTAGGATGTCTACGGTTTGGCTCATGGGGCAATTTTTTGGTGCTGGCTTTATTGTATTCGCTGGGTCTAGAGTTGACGAGCGCAGGGCCCGCTTCTCAAAATCTGGCTTCCCCTTTGCGAAGCGGGTCAGAAGGCATTAGATTGGGATAGCTCTGCATAAGGGATTTGGGGCGTTGCCGAACAGAGGTACGGTTCTCGTGCTTGAGCGTCTTGCAGCCTCACCCTAAATTCCTTACCCCAAGGCTACTGTGCATACACGTCTCGATTGTTTGCGTCAGGTTCTGCAAGATCCCCCCAAATCCCCCTTGGGAAGGGCACTAGTATACTTCACGCAGCAATTTCAGCCCTCACCCTAAATCTCTCTCCCAGAGGGGGAGAGGGACTTAAAGCCTTTGTCTGGCTCCCCTTCTCCCCGCTTGGGAGAAGGGGTTGGGGGATGAGGGCAGTCAGTTTGCTGTTTCAAGTGTGTCAGTGCCTTAAGAAGGGGGACTTTCGAGCCAGTTCTCTCTGCTGCGAAAGATCCCCCTAAATCCCCCTTAAGAAGGGGGACTTTCGAGCCAGTTCTCTCTGCTGCGAAAGATCCCCCTAAATCCCCCTTGAGAAGGGGGACTTTCGAGCTAGGTCACCCTGATGCGAGGCACTCCGGGTTTGGTTCCCCCCTTGTTTAAGGGGGGTTAGGGGGGATCAAAGCATTGCCGTCTGAGCATACAAGACTTGTGTGTACACAGTAGCCCAAAGCAGGAGAGAGACTTCAAGCCGCTCTTGCTCCCCTTCTCCCGACTTGGGAAAAGGGGTCGGGGGATGAGGGCAGCTTGAACGTTGCACGTCGCGTTAGAGAACGTCTAGAACACTTTCCGAACACTTTCAGAGAACTGAACTATGGGACAACGGCTATTGCAGGCAATGGTGGCCACGCTGCTGGTGGTCTTGCTGATGAACGGGGCGGCGGCGATTCCCCGGTTTTCGCGGCCCGAGCCTGCGCCCCGTCCCCCAGCGCCGGAGGTTCCTGCCGTTGCCGACCCCGCCATTCCGCCCGATCGCGTGCCGCTGCCCGTGCCGCCCGACCCCATCCCCAACGACCAGCGGCAGGTTCTGGTTCCTGGCAAAGCGGATCTGTCCAGCGTGCGCGTGCCCTATCCCGTCATGCGCGAGGTGGCTTCCCGCTACACACCACGCCAGGAAATTGCGCCGCCCCACCCGACCAACTTTGGCTATCGCTTTTTGACGGATGCTGCGGGTCGCCCCGTCAACAACGACCCGATCGTGGTGCTGCATGAAACCGTCGGCTCTGCCAGCAGCGCCCTCAACACCTTCCGCACGCCCCATCCCAACGATGCCGACCAGCGCAGCTATCACGCCCTGATCCGGCTAAACGGGACGGTGGTGTATATCGTGCCGCCGGAGTATCGCGCTTTTGGGGCGGGAAATTCGGTGTTTGACGGGCCCAACGGTCGAGAAACGGTGAACACCAATCCGCAGTTTCCGCCCTCGGTGAATAACTTCGCCTATCACATCTCTCTGGAAACCCCCGGCGACGGCCGCGGCAACCAGGCGCGACACAGCGGCTATACGTCGGCTCAGTATCAATCCTTGGCCTGGCTGACTGCCCGCACGGGCATCCCTACCAACCGCATCACCACCCATCGGGCTGTTGATCGCTCTGGCAGCCGCAGCGACCCGCGCAGTTTTGACCGGGAGCGGTTTCTGGCGCTGCTGGGGCAGTTTGCCGGGTGACGGGGTTGGCGGCGTTTCGGGGAGAACTGGCGGCGCTGGCGGCGGCCCTGATCTGGGCGATCGCCTCCATTGCGTTTACCCGGCTCGGTCGGCGGCTCTCGCCCACGGCGCTGAATGTGTCTAAGGGGCTGATTTCCATTGGGCTGATTGGGCTGACGCTGGGGCTGCGGGGGGTGGGGCTGCCAGCGGCGAGCGGGTCGGCTGTTTGGCTGCTGGGGCTGAGCGGGGCGATCGGCATTGGGCTGGGCGACACGGCCTATTTTGCATCGCTGAACTGCCTTGGGGCGCGGCGGGGCCTCTTGCTGGAATCGCTGGCTCCCCCGCTGACGGCGCTGCTGGCGCTGCTGGTTTTGCAAGAGCGGCTGAGCGGCGCGGCGTGGCTGGGCATTGGGCTGACGGTGGGCGGCGTGGCGTGGGTGATTGTGGAGCGATCGCCCGACCCAGGACTTCCCCGCGATCGCCCCCTGCGCGGCCTGGTCTTTGGACTGATTGCAGCACTCAGCCAGGCCAGCGGGGCCGTCCTCTCGCGGGCGGCGCTTTCGACCACCGACATCAGCCCGCTGTGGGGCACGCTGATCCGGCTGGTGGCGGGGCTGGGGGTGGTGCTGCTGTGGCTCTTGGTCAAACCGCCGCAGTTTCGCAGCGTGGGCAAGGAGATGGGTCAGTTGCGATCGCCCCGCTTTTTGAGCATCGTCGCCGGGACGGCCTTTGCCAGCACGTTTCTAGGCATTTGGCTCCAGCAAACCGCCCTAAAGTTCGCGCCAGCGGGTGTCGCCCAATCGCTGCTGGCCACCAGCCCGCTATTTGTGATTCCGATTGCCGTTGCGCTGGGCGATCGCGTGAGTCTCCGGGCGGTGCTGGGGGTGCTGGTGGCGATCGCCGGAATTTGGCTGCTGTTCTGGCGGGGCTGACCGCCTCAGCGCATCCAAAAAGGCGTAGACCGCAGGCGGATGCAGCGCGTCTTTGCGAACCGCCACCTGAAACTCGCGCATCAGCGGCACGGGCAGCGGATACACCTGAATTCCCGGCGGCAGCGGTTCGGCTGCCAGTTGCGCCATGATCGTCGCGCCCAGCCCCCGCATCACCATGCTGACGATGGTGGAATCTTCGCTGATCTTGTAGGCAGGCTGGATGGGAACCTTGTGCGCTGCCAGATGCGTGCGAATCAGAAAGAAGCAGTGGTCGGTATCGACGGGCATGATCATGGGGAAGCTCGTCAGTTCCTCCCAGGTCAGCGGAGAATGCTGCAACTCGGCATCGGGCGGCAGCAGCGCCACGTATTCATCCTGGCACAGCGTCCAAGTGTCGAACTCTTCCACCGACGCGCTCCAGCAAAACAGGGCAATATCAACGCGCCCCTCCCGCAAGCTTTGCTCGATCTCGGCGGCTCCGCGAAATTCCTCAATGCTGACGGTGATGCCGGGATAGTCCTGACGAAACTCGGCGATGATGTCGGGCAGCAGGTGCGTTGCCGCGCTGCGAAACGAGGCCACCCGCACCTGGCCGCCCTGGAGTCCCTTGGCCAGGTTGGCTTCCTTATCCATCACCTCCAGCAGGTGCAGCATTTGGCGGGCATGGCCCAGGATGCGATCGCCTACCGGGGTTAAATGCGCCCCGCGTCGCCCCCGCGTGAACAAGATCACGCCCAGTTCAGACTCCAAAGTGGCGATCGCATGGCTCACCGCCGACTGCGACACGCCCAGTTGCAGCCCTGCCTCGCCAAAGTTGCCCGATTCTGCCACGGCCACCAGCGCCCGCAGTTGCGAAAGCTTGATATTGTCCTGGTTCATGGCGATTGCCTGCGTGAGTGGGTGATGGAGTGAAGCGAGGATGGGGACGAGCTTAAATCAGTCGGGACGGGCCATTCCTCAGCCGCCGTCACTCGTCTCCTGACCCTCTCAGATTATCCGCTCTGCCTCCATTCATCCATGAATTTCATTCATGAATTGGATTCATATAAACTTTTGATTCTCCAAGTCGCGCTGCCTAGAGTGGGAGCATCCGCTATCTAGAGACCCCTTCCAAACCCACTATCCCCTTGGAGAATCCGCCATGCGTAGCCCATCCGAATCCTTGAATCAGCCCTGCCTAGATTTGATTAATATCGACAGCCTCAGCAGCCTCGACAGCCTGGAACGCCTCACCACAAAGACTCGGTTGCAGAAAATGCGGGCCCTGGGCAAGCGCATCGAAGCCGTCCTCCACCGCTTTGGCGGCGCACCCGAACCCCGCGTCTGGCAAACGGGCGATCGCTCTGGCAACCTCGTCTGGCATGTCTACGATCCCACCAGCAACTGCTCCGCCACCTTTGCCTCAGAAGCTGAAGTGCGCGTCTGGCTGGAAGAGCGGTATCAGCTATAGAAAGATTCGGGCTTTGGGCACGTCATATTGCACCCGAAGCCTGAACTAAACTCCATTTCTCCCTGGCTAGCTCAAAGGTTTGCTCAACACACCACTCCCCTTTGAACAGCACCTCGTCCGATCGCACTAGAGTCATTCCCAACCGCTGTAGCAAGCGAATCGACGGCTCATTTCGCATATCCGTGATCCCCACAACCTTGCCGATGGTTCCAAGCTGAAACAGTGCATCTATCAGCCCTTGAACCGCCTCCTTTGCATATCCCTGACCCTGCGCCCCGCGCCCCAGCGTGAACCCAATTTCCACGACCGCTGGGTTTTCTCGATAAACCTGCATCCCGATGTCACCCAGGAGCAGGTTGGACTGTCGGTGGGCGATCGCAATTTGAAACCATTCACCGGGCATCCCGATGGGTGCCGTCTGCATTTCGCTGATAAAGCATTGTGCTTCAGCAAGAGAGAGCATAGACCAACCCTGGAATCGAGCCACTTGCGGATCTTGGCGATAGGCAAGGAACGGTTTCAGGTCGAGGTCAACAAAGCGACGGAGGATTAGCCGCTCCGTTACCAGGGGAAGAAACTGTTCTGCAAACAAAGAATCCTACTCCGGGTCACTGAATTTGGGATGCGCTTTATCCTGGATCGCTAACTGGCTTTCAACTGGGTCCACAGCTTGTCATACTGCTCATTCTCCGCACCCAAATCCTTAATGCCCTCAAACGTTGCCATCATGGCATCGTCAGGGTACAGGTTCGTATTAGACCGAAGTTCCGCAGGCAGCAGATCAAACGCCTTCTGGTTGGGCGTGGCAAACTTCAGTTCGCTGGAGGCAAACGCAGCCGTTTCGGGGTCGAGCATGAAGTTCATCCACTCGTAGGCCGCGTCCACATTCGGCGCAGTCGTAGGAATCACCATCGTATCAGTCCAAACTGAGGTGCCGCTCTTGGGAATCACGTATTTTAGTTCGGGATGTTCTGCGGGCAGCGCATTGCCCAAAATCGAGTAGGTCATGCACAGCACCAGATCGCCCGCGATCAGCCGATCTTCCCACCCAAAGGACTCGAACGCCCGCACCGCAGGCTTTAGCTCCCGCAGCTTTTGGTAGGCTTCCTGTAGCTCAGCGGGATTGGTGGAATTGTAGGAATATCCGAGAGACTTCAGCACTGCGCCCATCGTTTCGCGGGGGTCATCGAGCAGCGTCATCTTGCGAGCTAGCTTATCCTTATTTTCCCAGAGATAGTCCCAATCTTCGGGGCCCGGATTGAGTACGTTACTGTTGTAGATAAATCCGGTCGTGCCCCAACTGACGGGGACGCTGTGAACGTTTTTGGGATCGTAGAGCGGGTCTTGCCAGCGATCGCGCAAGTTTGCCAGCCCTGGCAACCGCGACTGATCAATCTTGGTCAGCATCTCCAACTCGATCATCTGCCGCACCATATAGTCCGACGGATACAGAATGCTGTACTGGTTGCCGCCGCCTGCCTGCATCTTGGCCAGCATGACTTCGTTGCCGTCATACACATCGGCAATCACCTCAATACCCGTTTTCTCTTGAAACCGCTGATAGAGCGCGGGACTGGAATAGTCTGCCCAGGTGTAAATGTACAGCGGCCCAGCGGCCGCGGTGGCGGGGCTGCTGTCAGCGGCAGGTGCAGCGCCCGGAGCCGCACCAGACTCCGACGGGCTGCGGCCGCAGTTGCTCAGAGCCACACCCGAAACGACAGCAGCAGAAAATTGCAAAAAGCGGCGGCGTGTGGTGCGGGAAAAGCGGATGGAGGTCATGAGTACAGCTATATTTAGGTGGGGGCAAGGGTTCAGTCTTGGGGAATAGATTACAACACTTGCAGCCGATTGACGTAATCAGGCGTTGCAAACCGGGTTCAGCGTGGGTCAAACCCCAAAGGCAAAACCCGCCCAGAGCATGAACTCCAAACGGGTTGTTGCAGGAGATTGGGGTAAGCAGGGCGATCGCCCCGGACTATCCCTCAATGAGTCGTTTAGTGGGTCGTCTTCAGGCTACTTGTAAGCTGCGACGCACTGTTCCACTAGCGGCAACACCTGATCAACATCCTTCCAGCCCAAAATTTCCGTCACCTTTTTCTCCAGGTTCTTGTAGGTGCGGAAGAACTCGGCGATTTCGTCTAGGCGGTGGGGAGCTAGGTCTGCCAGAGACTTGACCCCTGCATAGCGGGGATCTTTGTCGGGCACGCAGAGGATCTTCTCGTCGCGATCGCCCCCATCCACCATTTCCAGCATCCCAATCGGCCGCGCCGCAATTACGCAACCGGGAAAAGTGGGCTGATCCATGATCACCATGCCGTCCAGCGGGTCGCCATCGTCCGCCAGCGTATTGGGCACAAAGCCATAGTCATAGGGATAATGCACCGAGGCGTACAGCACCCGATCCAGCGCGAAGGCGTTCATGTCCTTGTCAAACTCGTACTTGTTTTTGCTGCCCGCCGGAATCTCGATCAGCACGTTGATCAGGCCGGGCTTTGGCTGAGGGGGAATACGCGATAAATCCACTGTTCTTTCTCCAGCGCAAGGGTTCAGTTGTTGCAGGGGTTAGAGGATAGGGCGATCGCCCCGCATTGCTAACGAAATAGAAATCAGAACAGAGAGCCAGCCTAATACAGGTTGACAGGCTTGCTTTCGGTTCTCACGTTTACTCTTTCCCTGCATGAAAGCGGATTAACAGGATGCATTGACCCAACACCCGCTCCCCGAATAGCATTTTAGGGGAAGACGGTGACCACGCTGAGGAATTGCCCTAAGGAATTGCTCTAGGGAATTGCCCTAAGAGGATGTTTGAAACGTCCTACTGTTTGCAGCAAAGCGTGCAAGATCCCCCTAAATCCCCCTTAAAAAGGGGGACTTTAAGGCGGGTTCCCCCCTTTTCAAGGGGGGCTAGGGGGGATCTCTGAGTGCTTAACATTACAGGCGATACCTTTTCAAACACCCTCTATGGAGTTGCAGATTTATTGCAGAAGAAGCAACCAGCCGGGGCCGGGTATCCAGGCACTCACTCGTTCTCCCACAGGCATCCAGCCACCTAAGCGGCTTCTAGGGGAGCCATCGTCAGCCCTTCGCGGCGAAGCTGCTGGTGATAGAGTTCGGCTTGCTCTTGCGGGCCCACCCAGACCGTAGCCTGCCCTTCATAGTGAACCTGATTGGTCAAATCCCAAGCGCGATCGCCCGACATGCCCGGAATGTACTTCATCAGGCACTCGGCTACATGCTGGAACGTATTGAAGTCGTCGTTTAGCACGATGACTTTGTAATTTGGGTAGGGTTTGCGGACTGTCTGACTTGTCTTATCGGGGGCGATCGTCGGCGCAGCAGCCATCGCCATCGGTGCGAAAGAGGCAGTCATCAGCATAAAACTCGCGATTAAGCTCTACATTAAGCAAGATGTAATATTTCCCTTCCCTAGTTTACCGGGGGGGACGAATTTTGGGTAGACTCTGGAGTTTGACCCGAAACGAGGGGAATCTCGATTTCAAACGTGGTGCCCTCGCCGGGGGCAGAGAGGCAGCGCAGATTGCCGCCATGCTTTTCGACCACCACCTGATAGCTGATCGCCAGCCCCAGCCCCGTTCCTTTGCCGACGGGCTTTGTGGTAAAAAACGGGTCAAATAGCCGCTGCTGAACGGCTGGCGGAATGCCGGGGCCATTGTCGGCGATCGCCACACACACTCGATCTGCGCCCACCCGCTGCGTCCGAATCAAAATTTTCGGCTCAAACCCCGGTCGCCGCTCCAGTTCTTCTTCCAGCGCGTCCACCGCATTGCTCAGCAGGTTCATAAAGACCTGATTGAGTTGGCCCGCGTAGCACTCAATTTCTGGCAGGCTGCCGTAGTCCTTTTCAATGGCGATCGCCACACACTCCTCCCCCTTGGTTCCTGGCACAGGGCGCGGCTTCAGCCGATGCTGCAAAATCATCAGCGTACTATCAATTCCCTCATGCAAGTCCACAACCTTCATCTCGGCTTCGTCCATGCGGGAAAACGTCCGCAGCGACGCAACAATCTTTTGAATGCGATCCGCCCCCACCTTCATCGAGGCCAGCAGCTTCGGCAAATCCTGCATCAGAAAATCCAGATCCACCTTTTCTGCACGTTCCTGGATCGTGGAATGTGGTTCGGGATAGTGTTGCTGATAGAGATGGATAATGTCTAGCAGATCCCGGATGTATTGGCTGGCGTAGGTGAGGTTGCCGTAGATAAAGTTCACCGGGTTGTTAATTTCATGCGCCACCCCCGCCACGAGCTGCCCCAGACTCGACATTTTTTCGTTTTGAATCATCTGGCTCTGGGTGCGCTGTAGCTCGATCAGCGTGTTTTGCAAATCCTGAGTCTTTTGGCGCAGCTCCGTTTCCGACTGTTGCAGTTTCACCTGGGCCTGCTTGCGCTCGGTGATGTCGCTAATGGTGCCCACCATGCGGTAGACCTCGCCCGCCTCGTTCTCCACAAACGCGCCGCTGTCCTGCACGTAGATATAGCTGCCGTCTGCTTTGCGAAAGCGATATTCCTCCACCTGATAGGGCAGCCGCAGTTGCAGCGATCGCTCTAGCCGCGCCATCACATCGGGCAAATCCTCAGGATGCACCCGCTCTTTCCAGCCTTCAAAGCCAAATTGGTGAAACGCTTCGGGGCTGTGCCCGGTCATGCTGGCGATCGCTCCCGCCCAGAGAATCTGCCCCGTCTGAAAGTCGCAATCATAAATCAACTGGCCCGTGCGCTCAGCCACCAGCCGAAACCGCTCCTCGCTCTCCCGCTGCGCCGCCTCAGCCAAACGGCGATCGGTGATGTCCATCGCCGTGCCCACCAGTCGATACACCCGCCCCTTGCCATCCTTCAGCGGATTCAGCGTCGTCAAAAACCAGCGATCCTTCCCCTGAAAGACCCGCAGTTCCTCATAGGTGTACACATCTGCCCGTTCAACGCAGGTACGAAACCGCTGGGCGATCGCGCCACCCTGCTCCGGGCCAAACACTTCTTCTAGCGTTTTGCCAACCACATCCGCCGAGCGCTTGCCCACATCCATCTCGCTGATGGGGTTCCACCCCGCCACGTACAGGTCGCCATTCTCCCGCACATCGCACACAAACACCGAGAAGTTCACACCCTCGTAGATACTGCGGAGAAACTGCTCCTGCTCCCGCAGCACGGCATCGGAATCAGCACCCAAATCAGACAACCTGTCGGCATCTGGGTGCAACCGAGACGTAGAAATAGGCTCAGGCAAGTTTGACACGGCTATAGGTTCCAGGATGCGGTCATCATGCAAATCTGTTCAGTCGCGTCAAGGGAAATCAAGTCCTGACTGCGGGTCGAATCCAACGGACAACGTCTACCCCTAATGCTTACACCCATTCGCCAGTGATGTCCGGCTTGGAACACCCTAATAATCTAAAACCCAGGTTTCCCTGACGCAGGTCAATTTTTTCAAAGTTTTCCAACCGTGCCTAAAAGGATTCTAAAGAAAGGAAAAAACTTACCGCCCTCGACCTGTGGAAAACTTGTGGATTTCTGTGGAAAACCTGTTGAAACGATCGTGGAAAGCGGGTTTCGATCGTGGAAAAGTCTGGGAATCCCAAGGATGCTGTGGAAAAAGACTGGCGTTTTCCACAAGTTTTCCACAGGTGAGATCAGATTCTGATCGCGAGTCGGCCTGTGATCCCCAATTTTTTCCACACTTTCCACAGCCCCTACTACTATCCTCTCGATCTTTAAAGAATTTTCCGAACCCGCTCAAAAAGAGAGCCTGTTTGCACACCTGTTTGCCCAGTTTAAACCTGACGGGCAACGGTGCTAGGATGACGTTCCAACCCTTTTGGAGATCGGCTGTCGATTGGCGCTTTAGCTGCTTTAGCTATAGGGTTCCCAAAGGGTTCCCCAGTTCACTGCTCCGCAAACCTGCCTGCTGAGTTCTTTTTTGTTCCCGCCATGAAACTTACCTGCCCACAGAGCGAACTCAATGCCCACTTGTCGCTGGTGAGCCGTGCTGTGCCCTCAAATCCGAGTCATCCGGTGCTAGCAAACGTGCTGATGCACGCGGACGAAGACAAGCAGGAAATCAGCCTGACCGGGTTTGACCTGAGCTTGGGGGTGCAGACGAGCTTTTCGGCGCAGGTGGAAGAGGGGGGGCTGCTTACGCTACCCGCTAAGCTGCTGAGTGACATCGTATCGCGCCTGCCCAACGAGGAAATCACCCTCAGTACGGAGGCAGATAGCAGCCTGGCCACACTGACTTCGGCGCTGGGCCGCTACCAAGTGCAGGGCCTCGACGCGACCGAATACCCAGAATTGCCGACGGTGGAGTCAGGGGAAGCGGTCTATTTGCCGGTGGAGCAATTGATCGAGGGGCTGCGGGGGGCGCTGTTTGCGGCCAGCACAGACGAAACCAAGCAAGTGCTGACGGGGGTGCATATCGCAGTAGCCGCTGATGAGATGGAGTTTGCAGCGACGGATGGACACCGGCTATCGGTGGTGAATACCGTGAAGTCGGACGCAGCAGACGGGTCCGCAGACGGGGTCGTAGACGGTGAGGCTGAAACGGCGTTTGATGTCACGGTTCCTGGCAAGGCGCTGCGGGAACTGGAGCGGATGCTGCAACTGCACCCAGCAGGAGAGGCGATCGCCCTCCGATTTGACCAGGGACAACTGCTGTTTCAGTGGGACAATCAGCGCCTCACCAGTCGCCTGCTGGAAGGGCAGTATCCCAACTATCGCCAGTTGATTCCTCGTCAGTTTTCGCGCCAGATGACCGTCGAGCGCAAGCTGCTGATTGGGGCGCTGGAGCGTATTTCCGTACTAGCCGACAAGAAAAACAACATCGTGAAATTTAGCCTGGATACTGCGGGGCAAGAAGTGGTGATTTCTGTCGATGCGCCAGACGTGGGTAGCGGTCGCGAGGTGCTTCCGGCCCAGATCTCTGGCGATAGTTTAGATATTGCCTTCAACGTCCGCTATCTGCTGGAAGGGCTGAAGGCGCTGAACACGGGTGAGGTGCAGATGCAGTGCAACACGGCAACGAGTCCGGCAATTCTAACGCCGCTGGGTGGACTGAAAATGACCTATCTGGTGATGCCCATTCAGATCCGGAGTTGAAAGATTTCCAGAGCCGTTTGTGGCACTGAGTCAATCGTGGAGGATGAACCTCACAAAGCCCTTTTGGACGAACATTTCGCAGTCTGGGGTCAAAATCAGTCAAAATCAATGGGGGCGATCGCCCAGAAGTGTTGGTGCTGCAAAATGGGCGATCGCCAAAAGGCTGCGCCAAGGATATAGCGATTGAAAGAAGGGCGATCGCTCATTCCATCCGAATCAGATGTTAGCGTTAAGAAGCAGAGGGCCGTTTTATTCTCGAATACCTTTCTGAAATACTGTTCTGAAATGCTGTTCTGAAATGCTGTTCTTGAATACTTAACCTACTCGCAACCCCTGCGGTTTCGCTATGTTTCGGATTGGCTGCGCGATTTGGGCATATAAAGCCTGGGTGGGCGGATTGTATCCCAGCGGGAGTCGGTCGGCAGATTTTCTGCGGCTTTATGGGCAGCGGTTTACAACCGTGGAAGGCAACATCACCTTTTATTCCACGCCCGACGAGCAGACCGTGCAGCGTTGGGTGATGGACACGCCTGCGGGGTTTCACTTTTGCCCCAAGCTGCCGCGCGATGTGTCGCATCAGGGCTTGCTGGCTCCGCAACTGCCAGCGGCGATCGCCTTTTTGGATCGCATGGCAGGACTGGGCGATCGCCTCGGCCCAATGTTTCTCCAACTGCCGCCCAGCTATGGCCCTGCCCAGCAAGACGACCTGCGGGCATTTCTGGCGGGCTGGCCCCACGACCGCGCCGAGCTAGCCGTTGAAGTCCGGCATTTGGACTGGTTTCGAGAGGTCAATACCATCGAGCTAACGTATCTGCTGGCAGGCTACCACACAAGCCGCGTCTTACTCGACACGCGACCGATTTACGACTGCCCCGACGACCCCCAAATCCGGTCGGAGCGCAAAAAGCCCCGCGTGCCGCTCCACAAAACCCTCACCACCGACACGGCGCTGATTCGCTACATTAGCCATCCCAGCCTCGACTTCAACGAACCTTACTTTCAGGACTGGGCACGGCAAATCACCGAATGGCTGCAAGCCGACAAGCGAGTTTACTTATTTATCCATTGTCCCGTGGAGGAACATTCTCCTCGCAATGCCAGACAGTTTCAATATTGGCTAGAGCAGGCGGGCGCACCGGTGCCCCCCCTGCCCTGGGATGCGATCGCCCAACCTCCCGAAGAACCGCAGCAGTTGAGTTTGTTTTGATGAGCCTGTTTTGCCATGAACCGCTGGTGGACTTACCAAAAAGAACGCTTTCCCCTACTGACCAACGGGCTGCTGATTGCGGCGTTTGCGGCGGGGGCGGTGGGCTATGGGGCGCTGGTGCGGGGCGCGGCGGCGTTTCCAGTGGGTGCATGGGCGATCGCCTTCCCTTGTCTGTTTCTGTTTTTCCTGCAATTGCGCGTTGCCGATGAGTTCAAAGATGCTGACACCGATCGCCAGTTTCGCCCCTATCGCCCCGTGCCGCGTGGGTTGGTGACGCTGACGGAGTTGGGTTGGGTGGCGATCGCCGCAGGTGTGCTGCAATTGGGACTGTCACTCGCAGTCGGGCGATCGCTGGTGGGAATGCTAGGACTGGTGTGGGCATACCTGGGGCTAATGACCCGCGAGTTTTTTGCCCCGCGCTGGCTCAAGGCGCGTCCCGTAGTGTATCTGCTATCCCACGCGGTGATTTTGCCGCTGATGGCGGGGTTTGCGATGGCGTGTGATTGGGCGATCGCCCAGGCTGCACCCGACTGGCGAATGCTCTGGTTTTGCGGGGTCAGCTATTTCATTAGTCTGGCCATCGAAATCGGTCGCAAAATTCGCGCTCCCCAGGACGAAGAACCCGGTGTGGAAACCTACACGGCGCTGTGGGGGGTGCAGCGAGCCGCGATCGCCTGGTTGACGGTGATCTGGCTGATGGCGATCGCCACGCTCATAGCCGCCCGCGCCGTCGGCATCCTGCCCCTGGGGGGTCTGGCTGTGTTGCCCCTGCTCACCCTGGCGATGGTCGCTCCCTGGCGCTTCCTTGCCCGCCCTGTTCCCGCCTGGGCCGATGCCTTTCAGGGCGTGACGGGCTTTTGGGTGCTGGGCGTGTGCCTAATTCTGGGACTGGTGCCGTTTTGGGTTCGGTAGGGAGTGGTGGAGGGGGAAGAGAGAAGAATGGAAGAACGAAAAATGAAGAACGAAGAACGAAGAGCGAAGAACGAAGAACTTAAAACGAAAGGCGAAGAACGAAGAACGAAAAGCGAAGAGGTTCCATTTTTCGTTTTTCCTTTTTCGTTTTTCGTTCTTCCATTTTTCCCTCTCCCCCTCTCCTATGTCTTTCATTCTCTTTTCTGCTGACCCCGACCTCCTGCCTGATCAACTCGGCGGCAAGGCGCGATCGCTCTATGATTTGCAGTATTCCGCAACGGGCGAGTTTCCGATTCCCGACTGGTTTGTGGTGTCGCCGGAAGCGTTCACGGCGGGGCAGGGAGTCGCGCTGACTGAGGCGGTGAGGGCGGAACTGGGGGGGGCGATCGCCCGCTTGTGTCCCCAGGGGGAACTCGTCGCCGTGCGCTCGTCGGCGGTGGAGGAGGATGGCGCAACGCTGTCGTTTGCGGGGCAGCTAGAGAGCTACTTGTTTGTGCCGCCGGAGCAGGTGGGCGATCGGATTGTGCAGGTGTGGAAATCGGCGACGAGCGATCGCCTGCTGGCCTATCGCCGCGAGCATGGGCTAACGGAACCGCCCCCGCCGCCGGCCGTGCTGGTGCAGCGCATGGTGAGTGCAGAACTGGCGGGCGTGGCCTTCAGCGCCAACCCGATTACCCATCAGCGGGGCGTGGCGGTGGTGTCGGCGGTGCGGGGCGTGGGCGAAACCCTCGTCTCTGGCGAGTCGGATGCAGACACTTGGACGGTGAATCGGGATGGCGAAATTCTCTCCGCCCAACTGCAAGACCCCGCAAACCCAGTGCTGACTCTGGCGCAGGTGCGCGACATTGCCCAGCTTGCCCGCCGCGCCGAGCGACACTTTGCCTGCCCGCAGGATATCGAATGGGCGATCGCCCAGGGCCGGCTTTACCTCCTGCAATCGCGCCCCATCACCACCCTGCGCGGCCAGCCCGACCCCGACAGCCGCCTGGTCATCTGGGACAACAGCAACATTGCCGAGAGCTACGGTGGCATCACCACGCCGCTCACCTTTTCCTTTGCCCGCCGCGCCTACGAAGCGGTGTATCGAGAATTTTGCCGGATGATGGGCGTTGCGGAAGGGGCGATCGCCCAGCAGGACTCCACCTTTCGCTGTCTGCTGGGACTGGTGCAGGGGCGGATTTATTACAACTTGCTGAACTGGTATCGCGTGCTGGCGCTGCTGCCCGGATTCCAGGTGAATCGCCGCTTTATGGAACAGATGATGGGCGTGAAGGAGGAGCTTCCTGCCGATGTCCTCGCTACGCTCCAGCAGGCCACCGCCCAGGATAAGATCCGCGATAGCCTGCGTCTGGTCAAAACGCTGCTGGGTTTGGTGAAAAATTATCTAACCTTACCGGATCAGATTCGCCGATTTTATACTCGTCTGGACGTGGCCCTCAGCCTGCCTGCTGCCTCGCTAGACACCCGCAGTGCCGAAGAACTCGTTGCTCACTACTACGACTTGGAGCGCCAGCTTTTGACCCGCTGGGATGCGCCCCTTGTGAACGACTTCTTCGCCATGATCTTCTACGGTGTGTTGCGAAAGCTCACCGCTGCCTGGTGTGGCGACGCTGCTGGAACCCTGCAAAACGACCTGATCAGCGGCGAGGGCGGCATGGTCAGCGCCGAACCCGCCCGCCGCATTCAGCAGATGGCCCACACCGCTGCCCAGTCGCCTGCCCTTGTCGAGTTGCTGCAACGGGGTTCCCTCTGGGACATTCGCGCCAAGCTCTCTGCCTTTCCTGCATTTCAGGCGCAATATGAGGAGTACTTGGCAAAATTTGGCGATCGCTGCCTAGAAGAACTAAAGCTCGAAAGCCCCACATTGCAGGACGATCCGCTGATGCTCCTGCGCTCTGTGGGCAGTTTGGCAGCCGTCAGGGGGCAAGCATCCGGCGGCATGGAGGGCGGCATGGAGCCAATCGCCCCAGTCCCCCAGCCCTCCCTGCGCCATCGCGCTGAAGCTCAGGTGCAGCAGTCTCTCCGGGTTGCTCCCCTGCGGCGGCTCCTGTTCAACTGGGTGCTTCAGAACGCGAGGGCACGGGTGTGCGATCGCGAAAATTTGCGCTTCGAGCGGACTCGCGTGTTTGGGCGGGTGCGGCGCATCGCCGTGGAACTGGGTCGCCGCTTTTATGCCGAGGGCTGGCTGGATGATCCCCGCGATGTCTTTTATCTGGAGCTAGAGGAACTCTTGGGCAAGCTCGACGGCACGGCCACCTGCCACGACCTGAAGGGACTGGTGCATGTCCGTCGCGCCGAATTCGACCGCTACCGAGAATTGCCCCCACCGGGCGATCGCCTCCAGGTGCCAACTCCCCAACCCGCCAGTTCCCCAATGCCGCAAAACGCCAGCACCCTGCAAGGACTGGGCTGTTGCCCTGGACGCGTCCGCGCTCCGGTGCAGGTCATTACCGACCCCAAAACCGCCGTACTAAAACCGGGCAGCATCCTAGTGGCCGAGCGCACCGATCCGGGCTGGATCATGCTGTTTCCGGCGGCGGCGGGCGTATTGGTAGAAAGGGGCAGTCTGCTGTCCCATGCGGCAATTGTGGCGCGGGAGATGGGCATTCCAGCAATCGTGTCGATTCCCGGCGTGACCACGGCGCTGCAAACGGGCGACTGGGTGGAAATGGACGGCAGCACGGGAACCATTTTGCGGGTTTCCACCGTCGAAGCGTCTCAGGAGGGCGCAGGCGTATGTTGAGTAACGTAGACGACGAAACCGAGGAACCGACGGGCGACTTGAGTGGCCATGCGCCCCGAAAGTCCATGTCGCAGGCTCCACCGCCCCAGACTGCCTCAGAGGTGCAGCGCCGGGCCGACTTTTCCTATATCCGCTACGCCCAGTGTTGGGAAGATGCCGAAATTTTGCTGGAGGCGCTGGATATCCGCCCCGGCGACACCTGTCTGGCGATCGCCTCTGCGGGAGACAATGCCCTGGCCATGCTCACCCAAGACCCGGCGCGAGTCATCGCTCTCGACCTCAGCCCGGCGCAGTTGGCCTGTTTGGAACTGCGGGTCGCGGCCTACCGCGAGTTAGAGCATGAGGAACTGCTGGTGCTGATTGGCTCGCGTCCGGGGCGCAACCGACCGGAACTTTATCAGCGCTGCCGCAGCCAGCTTTCGCCAGATGTGTGCTACTTCTGGGATACCCATCCAGCCGAGATCGAGCGGGGGATCGGGCACGCAGGCAAATTCGAGCGCTATTTTGACCTGTTTCGCCGCCGCGTGCTGCCGCTGGTTCACTCGCGCCGCCAAGTGATGCGGCTGTTAGAGGGCGGTCCGCCGGAGCAGTGTGAGCGGTTTTATCGGCGCGAGTGGGACACTTGGCGCTGGCGGCTGATGTTTCGGATTTTCTTTTCGCGGCTGGTGATGGGGCGGATGGGGCGCGACCCCAGCTTCTTCAAGTATGTAGACGGCGACGTGGCCAGCCGCATCCTCAGCCGCACCCGCTACGCCCTTACCCAGCTCGACCCCGCCGAAAATCCCTATTTGCAGTGGATTCTCACGGGTCAACATCTGACGGCGCTGCCCCTCGCGCTTCAGCCCGAACACTTCGACACGATTCGGGCCAACCTGCATCGGCTGGAGTGGCACTGCTGCTCGGTAGAAGAGTATCTGAAGCGCCTGCCCCACGGGGCGATCGCCCGCTTTAACCTAAGCGATATTTTCGAGTATCTGTCGCTGCCCAACTATTACCATCTGCTGCATCGGCTGGTGCAAGTGGGCAAACCGGGCGGCCGCTTGGTGTATTGGAATATGCTGGCTCCCCGCAGCCGTCCAGCGGGGATGGCAGATCAGCTGCGCCCCCTGCCCGAACTGGCCGAAGCCCTGCACCGCCAAGACAAAGCCTTTTTCTACAGCGCTTTCGTGGTCGAGGAAATCTGCTAGCTCCAGAGGCTTGCAAGGGTGCTGGAGCCTGCTTGTTGACCCGTAGAATCGGGTTACAATCCTGATATAACAATTCGTTACAAACGAGAACCGAGACGACTGCACTCAACTCCTGGAGGCGCGTTTGAGGCGCGATCGCCCTATGCCTGTCCGCAATGACACCATTTTTGAGCGATTTCTGGCTCCGGTCGTCAAAACCTTCCTAATCGACCGGGACGCGATTCTGCGCTATTACCAGAGTCGCGATTGGCAGCAAGAGAGCGATCGCCTCCGCAACCCAGCGGTAGAATACCCCAGCTATTACAGCAGCCAAAATTTTCACAGCATCGAGGGTGGCTATCTCAGCGTGGAAGCGGCGCTGTCCTACGACCCGATTACGCAATACGCACTGCCGCCGAATGAAACCTGGGTTCGCAAGGCGCTGCTGGAGCGAGTGCAGGGCAATCCCCGGCGAATTCTGGATCTGGGCTGCGGCACGGGCACCTCGACGCGGATGCTAAAGCGGGCGTTTCCCCAGGCAGAGGTGATCGGGCTGGATCTGTCGCCCTACATGCTGGCGGTGGCAGAAGATAAAGCAAAGGGCGATTCGCGCAGCGATTCCTATGGGAATCGTCTCGATATCCAGTTTGTCCATCAAAACGCTGAGCAGACGGGCTTTCCCGATGCCAGCTTCGATCTCGTGACCGCCACGCTGTTGTTCCACGAAACGCCGCCCGAAGTCGCCCAGACCATCCTGCGGGAAGCCTTTCGCCTGCTGACCGTCGGCGGACAAGTGCTGGTGCTAGACGGCAACCAGAGCGTGATTCGCCAGACCGAGTGGCTCACGGAAATTTTTGAAGAACCCTACATCAAAGCCTATGCCGCAGGCAGCGTCGATGCCTGGATGGGCAAGGCCGGGTTTGGCGCGGTGCAAACCGACAGCCTGTGGGTGATTCACCAAATTACGCAGGGCGTAAAACCGCTGCCGGGGCAGCAGGTGCGCTCGGTGGAGTTTGCCACGCCGCTAGGAGAGGGCGATCGCCAGTGGGCATGGAATTGGGGTGGCGAGGCGGTGAGGGGAGGATGAGATGATGTGAGAAGGAGTGACGGAAAAAACGAAGAACGAAGAACGAAGAACGAAACCTCTCCGCTCTTCCCTCTTCGTTCTTCCCTTTCCCCTCTTCGTTCTTCCCTTTTCCCTCTTCGTTCTTCGTTTTTCTCTCCTTGCCCATGTCTCTCCGCGCGATTCTCTTCGACTTCAACGGTGTCATTATCAACGACGAACCGCTG
This sequence comes from Thermoleptolyngbya oregonensis NK1-22, assembly GCF_032705245.1. Classification (GTDB taxonomy): domain Bacteria; phylum Cyanobacteriota; class Cyanobacteriia; order Elainellales; family Elainellaceae; genus Thermoleptolyngbya; species Thermoleptolyngbya sichuanensis. Next base: position 1,096,118 of record NZ_CP053540.1, on the reverse strand, counting down.
CACCAACGGCTGCTAGAAAAGCTGCTGGTGGAAGAGAACCTGCGCCCGAAGCCAGAGGAGTATCGGGAGGTGTGTGTAGGGCGGAGCGATCGCGCTTGCATTCGAGAACTGCTGTCGCGGCGCGGGCGCATCGTCACCGACACGTACCTGGATGAGCTGGTAGCCCGCAAGTCGCGCTATTACCAGTTGCAGATTCAGGAAATTGAAAAGCTGCCCAGCTATCCGGGGCTGGAGGATCTGATCTTTCAAATTCGGGCGGCGCAACTGCCGATGGCGATCGTTAGCGGAGCCGTGCGAGCAGAAATTGAAACGGTGCTGGCGCGGCTAAACCTGGCGGACTATTTCAAAGTCATTGTGGCGGGCGACGAGATTCCGACCAGCAAGCCGGAGCCAGACGGCTACTTGCTGGGGGTGCAGCGGCTGAACGAAGCCATTCCCGGACTCAATCTGCAACCATCAGAATGTCTTGCGATTGAAGACACGTTCGCAGGCATCGAAGCGGCGAAACGGGCAGGAATGCAGGTCGTCGGCATCGCCAATACCTACCCGTTTCACATGATGCAGCGCCGCGCCAACTGGGCGATCGACTATTTTAATGACCTGGATTTGGATTATGTGCGTCGGGTCTTCTCGCAATTGACTGCGGCCTGAAACACTTCGCCAATCTTGTTGAAATATTAAAAAGTAGCGAAATATACCGTTTATTGGGCATTATAGAAACAGATGCGGACAGGGCGATCGCTTCAATTCCCTTACTGCCCGTCCCAAAAGGAGAGGTTTATGGTTAACTTGCTGTCCAACGCCGCAGCAGACTCTGCTACCCACGCCGCCCTCAACGGCAGCGCAGGCAAGAGTCTCCTCGATGGGGCCGCCCACAGCACGCTGTCGGATGCCAATCGACGACTGGAAAAGGCGCTGAGATATGTCTCGATCAATGAGGACGTGGCGGAGCGGCTGCGCTATCCCAAGTCCAGCTTGGTGGTGTCGATTCCAGTGCGGATGGATGACGGTTCGCTGCGAATCTTCCAGGGCTATCGCGTGCGCTACGACGACAGCCGTGGCCCCACCAAAGGCGGCGTGCGCTATCACCCCGGCGTGACGCTGGACGAAGTGCAATCGCTGGCGTTTTGGATGACCTTTAAGTGCGCCGTGCTGAACCTGCCCTTTGGCGGCGCAAAGGGTGGCATCACGCTCAACCCCAAGGAACTGTCGAAGTTTGAACTGGAGCGGCTGACGCGGGGCTACGTAGATGCGATCGCCGACTTTATTGGCCCCGACGTCGACATCCCCGCCCCCGATGTCTACACGAACCCAATGGTGATGGGCTGGATGATGGATCAATACAGCATCATCCAGCGCAAGATTACGCCTGCGGTGGTGACGGGCAAGCCGATCACGATGGGCGGCAGCCAGGGGCGCGAGTCGGCCACCGCAATGGGCGCATTTTTTGTGATGCAAACCGTTCTGCCGCGTTTGGGAAAATCGCCCGAAAACACGACCGTTGCGGTGCAGGGCTTTGGCAATGCCGGGTCGATCATTGCAGAACTGCTTTATAAGGCAGGCTATAAGGTGGTCGCCGTTAGCGATTCCCAGGGCGGGGTGTACGCTTCCCAAGGACTCGATATTCCCAGCGTGCGGCAAATTAAGGAGTCTAGCCGCAGGCTCAAGGCGGTTTACTGTGAAGGCAGCGTGTGCAACGACCAAGAGCATTCCACCATTACCAACGAGCAGTTGTTGGAGCTGGATGTAGACGTGCTGGTGCCCGCTGCGCTGGAAAATCAGATTACCGCCGAAAACGCCGGCCGCATCCAGGCTCGCTACATCTTTGAGGTCGCCAATGGCCCTGTCACTTCTGATGCCGATGCCATTTTGGAAAATCGTGGCATTCAGGTCTTTCCCGATATCCTGGTGAACGCGGGCGGCGTGACGGTAAGCTACTTCGAGTGGGTGCAAAATCGAAACGGCTTCTACTGGTCGGCCGACAAGGTGAACCACCGGCTGGAATTTGCCATGAAGCAAGAGACAGAACATATCTGGGCGATCGCCCAAGAGCAAGATATCGACCTCCGCACCGCCGCCTACGTCCACGCGCTGAACCGGCTCGACGATGCAATCCGCGCCAAGGGCACGCGGGACTTTTATGTGAGCTAGTTTATGTGAGCGAGCTTTATGTGAGCTAGGCTCAAGGGAGCCAGGACGCTTGGTTCCTGAACCAAAAGCTAGACCCTGTAGAGTGGCTACATAAAGTGGATGTCGCTCTACAGGGTCTATTTCGTGGCTCGTGGCTATTTCGTGGATATTTGGTGGCTCTCTCGTGGCTGGGGGGGGGGTGCGGCTAGTTGGCAAAGCGAATTTTCAAGTAATCCTCTTCCATCTTTGCCCCGGCGGGTTGCAGCGCTGCCAGTGCCTGGGGCAGCACCAAATTTCGGCGATGGTTGCCAATGCGGACGTTTAGCTCGTCGGCCGACTTGCTGAGTTCGATCTTGTCTTTGGGAATGCCGGGTAAGTAAAGCTCCAGGCTGTATTGGTTCTGCTCCTGCACCACGCGCATCGTCGTCTCTTTGTAGTAGACCTGGGCCGGGTCTTCGTCGGCATAGAGCGTTTCCTTCAGGCGCTCCAGCGCCGCCAGTCCGCAAAGTTCCTCAGAATAGAGCGGCACTTCTTTCACAGGCAGCGGGTGAAAGTTTTCGTGAATTTCCTGGCGATATTGCTGCTGATTTTCCTTCCAACGCTGAAAGAAGGGATCGCTTACCTCGTTGGGGATGATGCGGTTGGCCACCACCATGTCGGTTGCCACGTTGTAGAGGCTGAGGTACGCATGGGCCCGCAGGGATTCCTTGATCACCATCTTTTCGGGATTCGTAACCAGACGCACTGAGGTCTGGGTGTTGTCGGTCAGCACCTTTTCCAGGGCTTCGATCTGCTGATAAAACTCGTAGGGCGCGTCCATCACTTCCTGGTTGGGCAGGGAAAAGCCCGCAACGGGACGAAACAGCGGCTCTACCAGCGGCCGCAGCGCCGCAGACACCGCTTGCAAGGGCTTGTAGAATCGGCGCATATACCAGCCCGCCACCTCCGGCAGACTCAGCAGCCGCAGAGCTGTACCCGTTGGTGCAGAGTCGATAATCAGGACATCGAAATCGCCTTCGTCATAGTGGCGCTTCATCCGCACCAGGCTGAAGATTTCGTCCATGCCAGGGAGAATCGCCAGTTCTTCTGCCTCTACGCCTTCCAGACCCCGCGCCTGAAGCACCTGCGTAATATAGCGCTTCACGGCTCCCCAGTTGCCCTCTAGCTCCATCAGCGCGTCTAGCTCTGCGCCCCAGAGGTTTGGCTTGACCGGGCGCGGGTCGTGCCCCAGTTCCATGTCGAAGCTGTCGGCCAGGGAGTGGGCGGGATCAGTGCTGAGCACAAGGGTACGGTAGCCCAGTTCTGCACACCGCAAGCCTGTTGCGGCGGCTACTGAAGTTTTGCCAACGCCGCCCTTTCCGGTCATTAAGATTACGCGCATGAGTGCCCAGCGATTTCGTGAAGAATGGTTACATTCCTCTAATGTATCGGGTTTTGCAGGCAGATGGGGCGTTTGGCGCGGGATTGGAGCGAGTCGGCCAGTAGGGCGATCGCCCCTTGTCAACGCGCCAGATGCTCCGCTAAGGACCTGTTCAGACGGATCATGAGGATCTCTTGCGAACGCTGAAATGCTGCCGCAGCACGTCGAGCCGCGAACAGTGCCAATAGTCGATGTGGGACGTGATTAGCCCCTGTTCATTGACGGTCATTTCGCTCCAGCCTGTGATGGCGATGCGGGGCTTCCAGGGCAGCGGTGTTGTCCAACTGAGCGTCCAATCGGTGCGGATGTCTGCGCCCGTTTGCTGAATCTGGTGCAAATCAAGCTGGGGGTCGAGAAACCAGGTCTGAATAAAGCCGATCATGCGTTCGTAGCGATCGCGCCCGCGAAATTCTGTCATTGGATCGCGAAAATAAACGTCCTCTGCATAGGCGCTGAAGGTTTGGAATTTGGGGAAATTACGGTAGTCCTGTCTGAGGATTTCTAGGATGTCCATTTCGCTCTTTACCTGTATTTAAAGAATAATAAATCCTCCTTGTTAATCATGCCGGATGTGATCGCTCTAGGCTGTATTTAGCGTGAAATTCTTTTGAAGTCTTAGTCGTTTGACCCCTCAAAGAATCACTTATTCGAGTCCGATATACATCTCTCAAAAATAATTCTTCAAAGACAATTTTTCAAAAATAAGAAGACCGGTTAATCAAAATTCTAACTTTTTGAGAGAAGCAAGTATCTGGCTACGTAGGCATCAACACGGAGGAGTCGCTCCGTTATGTTGCCGATAGATATGGGCTTTCAAACGGACGGAGAAGAGAGGATTTTATTCCTAAAACTGAAGTAAGGAAGCAATATTTCGACTGCTCTGAAGTATTGTTCTGATTGCTTCCAAGTTTTCCAGGAAAACTGCTGATTTTGCAATTGAGAATCTCTGGGAGCAGTCTTTGCGACTCGCAATATTTTTGACCCAAGTCACTTTCAGAGAAGATTCAAATTTCCACAACATCAGACCGTTGTGATTTTCCTTTTCCCAGGATCGAGGCTAGTTGAGATGCAATTTGGGCAATCGAATTTTCAGGAGCGGCTGTCAGAGTCCGCGCTTCCTGAGTCAGACGAGTTCCACTTCCGCGATACCTGGCTCCCAGCACACTGCTTTCAAGTCCGAACACAGACCGATGCCCTGGCGCAAGACCTATCCTCCCTTTTGGGAAAGGTATCTCAGGCGATCGCCCTGCTCAATAGCCAGCAGGAACTCCTCCGCGCCAACGCCGCGCTAGATAACCTGGCGGATCTGTGGTGGCAGCGAGCGGCGATTGAGGCGGCGGCCGACGGAATAGCCGTATTCGATGCAAAAGGAGCCTTTCGCTATGCCAACCCGGCCTATCTGCGCCAGTTTGGTTATCCACCCGATGAGACCCTCAGCCGCCAGACTTGGCAGCAGTTCTACATTCCCAGCGAAGTGCGGCGGTTTCAGCTTGAAATCTGGCCCAGCCTCAGCCGACAGCCCCAGTGGCGCGGTGAGGCGATCGCCCTGCGGCCAGACGGCACCACGTTTCCGCAGGAAATCAGCCTGACGCGCATCGCCGATAGCCATCTGGTGTGTATCTGTCGAGATATTAGCGATCGCAAACGGGCCGAAGCCGCCCTGCGAGAAGCCGAAGCCCGCTACCGCAGCATTTTTGAAAACGCCATTGAGGGCATCTTTCAAACCACACCGGAAGGACGCTATCTCAACGTCAACCCCGCCTTGGTTCGCATCTACGGTTTCAAGTCTCCAGAAGACCTAATCGCCAACATCCACAGCATTCAGCACCAGATCTACGCCGATCCAAACCGCCGCAGCGAATTCATCCGGCTCATGCAGGAACACGGGCGCGTCTCTAATTTTGAATCGCTGATTTATCGGCGCGATGGCACGCCCATCTGGATCTCGGAAAATGCCCACTGCGTCTACAACAGTCGCGGCGACCTGTTGTATTACGAAGGCACGGTCGAAGATATCACCACCCGCAAGCAGTCCGAAGAGCAGCTTTTTCTCAACGCCTTCCATGATTCGCTGACCAGCCTGCCCAACCGGGCCCTGTTTATGAACCGACTGAAGACCGCCCTGAATGCGCTGCCGCGCCGTCCGGGGCATCAGTTTGCCGTGCTGTTTGTTGATTTAGATCGGTTCAAGCAGGTGAATGACAGCCTTGGTCATTTGCTGGGCGACCAACTGCTGATCCAGGTTAGCCAGCGGCTGCAAGACTGCGTGCGGGGCGGCGACACCGTGGCGCGGCTGGGCGGCGATGAGTTTGCCATCCTGCTGGAAGACATTCAAAGTGCCGACGACGCGATCCACGTTGCAGAAAGGATTCAGGAGCAACTCGGCTGGGCTTTTTGCCTCCAGGGGCATCAGGTTCACATTAGCGCCAGCGTCGGCATTGCACTGAGCCATCACCGGGAAACCTGTCAGCCTTACCAAAATTTGGAAGACTTGCTGCGGGATGCCGACATTGCGATGTATCGCGCTAAGCATCGGGGCAAAGCCTGCCACGAATTGTTTGATGGCACGCGCCAAGTTCAGGTGTTCACCCAGGTGCAACTCGAAGCAGATCTGCGGCGGGCCCTAGATCAGCAGGAACTAGAACTGCACTATCAGCCGATCGTAGCGCTGCAAAGCCGCCGGGTGCGCGGGTTTGAGGTGCTGATGCGGTGGCAGCATCCCACCCAAGGACTCGTGCCACCCGGCAAGTTCATCGACATTGCCACCGAAACGGGGCTGATTCTGATGCTGGAGGAGTGGGTGCTGCGTCAGGCTTGCCAGCAAATGCAGCAGTGGCAGCGGCAGGGATTGGCGGATGGGTCCATGACGATGAGCGTCAACCTGACGGAAAAGCAGTTCGTCCAGCCCAAGCTGATTGGGCAGGTGGGGCGAATTTTGTCGGAAACCGGGTTGCGGCCCAACTGTTTGCGGCTGGAGTTTGCGGAGGCGCTGCTGCGGACGGATATGGAGGCGATCGCCCAAAACCTGCATGGATTGACCGATCTGGGCGTGCAGCTTTGCATTGACGACTTTGGCACGGGCTTTTTATCCCTCAGCCAGCTTCACAGCCTGCCCATCCACAGCGTCAAGATCGACCGCTCCTTTATTCACCGGGCGGGCATCAGCGTAGAAAGTCAGGCAATCGTGAAAACCATTGTGAGTCTGGCAGAAACGCTGCGGATGAGCGTCATTGCCGAGGGCGTGGAGACGCTGGAACAACTGGTGCAACTGATGGCAATGGGCTGCGAATATGGCCAGGGCTATTTGTTCTCGTCTCCGGTTGATCGGGCAATGGCAGAGTCGCTATTGCTCAAGAAGCAGCTTTAGCAGCCAGCTTTAGCAGCCAGCTTGAGTAGCCAGCTTGAGTAGCCAGCTTCAGCAGCCAGCTTGAGTAGCCAGCTTGAGTAGCCAGCTTGAGTAGCCGTCAAAGACCTGCGATTCGTGGGATTGTGCATTGCGGAATCGAGTATCGTCTTTATGGCGTGTCCAAAAACCGACTTACCACCTGATCTAGCCCAACAGCGCGGGAGGCTTTGAACAGGAGGCGATCGCCCGCAGTCACGTTCTGCCTCAGCCAGGCTACGACTTCGGCATGGGTGGTAAAGCGCTCGGTAGGAGTGCCGCTGGCTCCGACGGCGAGGGCCTCGGCTTCGGCGGGGTCAGCCAGGATCAAAAGCGCGTCGAGCTTGAGGTCTTGCACCGCCGCGCCGACCTGCTGGTGAAATTCGAGGGAGCGATCGCCCAGTTCCTTCATCGTGCCCAGCACCGCAATTCGGCGAGAACCGGGCGTATCCGCCAGCAGCCGCAGCGCCGCCAGCATAGACTCCAGCCCTGCGTTGTAGGTTTCATCTAGAATCACCACATCATTGGGCAAGTCCAGCCGTCGCGCCCGTCCCTGGGGCAATTCCACGGTCAACCCAGCGGTGAGCGGCTGCCAGCTTAGCCCCAGCAATTTTGCAACCGCCAGCGCCGCTAGATAGTTCAGCGCGTTGTGGCGGCCCGGCAGCGGCAGGGGCAGCAGGGTGTCGTCAACCCGCAGCGTGTGAGCATCGACCAGTTCGCCCCGCAGGTCGCCGCCTTCTAGCCCGTAGGTGATTGTTTTGCCGCGCCACACGCGGGCGGCCGTGTCCATCAGCCGCAGATTGTCGTGGTTCAGCACGGCTGCGCCCGCTGAGTCTAGCTCGTGGAGCAGTTCACACTTGGCCTCGGCGATCGCCTGCTCAGACCCCAGCCGCCCGATGTGGGCCGTGCCGACGTTGGTAATCACCGCAATATCCGGTTCTGCAATTTGCCCCAGCAGCGCAATCTCGCCTGCCGCCCGCATTCCCATTTCGATCACGGCAAACTGATGCTCGGGCCCCAGTTCCAGCAGGGTTTTGGGAACCCCGATTTCGTTGTTATAGTTGGCGCGGGTTTTGAGGACGGGGCCGCGGGTTTCCAGCACGGCGGCAATTAGCTCCTTGGTGGTTGTCTTGCCGACGGAACCCGTGATAGCCACGACGGGCCCAGAAAACTGCCGCCGCCAGAGCGTGCCCAACTGCTGATAGGCCGCCAGCGTATCGCTGACCTGGAGCATCGGCCCGACCGCATCGGGGGGCAGGTCGGACACGACAGCGGCGATCGCCCCCTGCGCTAGAACCTGCTTGACGAAGGCATGACCATCGAAGCGATCGCCCCGCAGCGCCAAAAATAGATCCCCCGGACTGAGGCTGCGGCTGTCGGTCGTCACCTGGGCGATCGGCGTTTGATTCACCTGCTCAGACCAGTGGTGCAACCGAGCGCCCAGATTTTGCGCTAACCTGCCCAGCGGCATTGAAAACGGCATAAACTTTCTTCGATCCGGATTCTGCATCAAAGCAAGATCATACCGCGCCATGCCTCTAGCCACGGTTTAAGCTGCGAGCCGCTGCCCTGACTTTCTCCAGACAGATTGGGGCTACAGATTGGCGCTACAAATCGATCCCACAGATTGGGATCATTGACAACCGCAAGACTGCCAATCTGGTTGCTAGAAACAACGTTAGCCCGTTGCTAAATTCGGGAAATATACGGGTATCTCTATCTCGAACCTTGGCATCTAGCCTTATCGGTCTGTTTTGATTGATCTGTCCAGTCTACTGGCAGTCCGCTGCAAGCCCTGCCATTTTGACCGCGCTGTCTTCATCCGTCCCCCCTCTCTCCAGCCCTGCTGACTCATTGCAACCGCTTCAGACTCTATGGGTGTTTTTAATTCGCGCCTTGGACACAAACTGCCGCTTCAGGCACTCTTGGTCGTGCCCTTTTTGCTACAGCTTGCCGGAACGACTGCGCTCATCGGCTATCTGTCCTATCGCAATAGCCAGAGAGCGGTCAATCATTTGGCGCTGGAGCTACGCAATGAGCTGACTGCCCGCATTCAGCAGGAGGTGAGTACCTATGTCGAGTCGCCTTTTGTGATCAATGACCTGAATGCGATCGCCCTTCGACAGGGTGACTTAGACCCTTCCCGCGCCAAAGGAGCGTACATATTTTGGAAACAGAGCCGCAGCTTTCCAGCAAACAACCTGATCTATTGCGGCGTTGAAGACGGCTCCTTTATGGGATTAGGGCAGTTTAGGGACAATCAAGGTGTACACGTTTTAATATCTAAGCCAAGTCCCCAGCGTTTCTACCACTACTACCAGATCGATGAGGTCGGTAATCGAAGTAGCCCAGTTGGGTCGCTAGACTGGGAATATGATCCCCGCATCCGCCCTTGGTATCAAAAGGCGAAGCGACAGCAAAAGCCAAACTGGAGCAACATCTACCTGGACTTTGACGATCAAGTGCCCGTGCTAACGGCTAGCACGCCCGTGTACGAGGAAGGCTCAGGACGGCTATTAGGAGTCTGCGCTACAGACCTAGTTCCCTCTTTGGAGTTAAACCATTTTTTGAGTCAACTGAAAGTGGGCAAGACAGGGGAAACTTTTATTCTCTCCCGAGAAGGGTCGCTCATCGCTAGCTCCACTGCCGACGAAGAGAATCTGCTGATTGATGCTGGAGAAGACATTCAACTTTTGCCTGCCCGTGATAGTCAGAATCCCCTGGTTAGCGCAACGGCTCACTACTTGGAACAACAGTTTGATGATTTGCGGCAGATCGACCAAGTGCAGCAGCTTGAGTTTTGGCTGCCGGGGGGCGATCGCCAGTTTGCCCAAGTATCGCCGTTTCGTGACGAGTATGGGCTGGACTGGCTGATTGTGGTTGCCATACCCGAATCCGACTTCATGGCTGAGATCAACGCCAACAACCGTCTGACGCGGTGGCTCTCGCTGGGGGCCCTGGTGCTGGCAGCGGGCATCGGCGTGCTGACCAGCCGCTGGATTGCTCGTCCGATCTTGAAGCTGAATCAGGCAGCCCAGGCGATCGCCGAGGGTGATCTGGCGCAAACGGTCGAGGTCAACGGCATTGCCGAACTGGAAACTCTGGCCCAGTCCTTTAACCAAATGGGACACCAGTTGCGCGACTCCTTCGATACGCTGGAGCAGCGGGTGCAGGAGCGCACCGCAGAACTGGCCGAATCAAACCGGCAGTTGGAATTGGCCAAAGAAAAGGCAGAAGTGGCAAACGAAGCCAAAAGCACCTTTATCGCCAACATGAGCCACGAACTGCGATCGCCCCTGAATGCAGTGCTGGGCTTTTCGCAACTGACCCTGCGCTCTAGCAGTCTGCCACCAGACCAGCGCGAAAACGTGGGCATCATCTATCGCAGCGGCGAATACCTGCTAACGCTAATCAACAACATTCTGGACATCTCCAAAATCGAAGCGGGCAAAACCACGCTTAATCTCAAGAGTTTTAACCTGCATCGGCTGCTCAGCGATTTGGAAGACATGCTCTACCTGCGGGCTGAGAGCAAAGATGTGCTGCTGACGGTCACCCGCAGCGATGACCTGCCGCAATATATCCAAGCCGATGAAATGAAGCTGCGCCAGGTATTGATCAATCTGCTGAGCAACGGCATCAAGTTTACACAGGCGGGTTCCGTATCGCTGCATGTCTCCACCCATCCGCCCAGCCCTACGTCGCTAGTGCTTCCGGCTCAAACGCTGCCTGCTGCCACTCTGCCGATTTACTTTGAAGTGCGTGATACAGGCGTTGGCATTGCACCAGAAGAATTGCCCCATCTGTTTGAAGCCTTTACCCAAACTCGGGCGGGCAAGGAGTCGCAGGAAGGCACGGGGCTGGGGCTGGCGATTAGTCGCAAGTTTATCCATCTTATGGGCGGCGATATTGCCGTGAGTAGTGAACTGGGAGTGGGCACGGCGATCGCCTTCTATATCCAAGCCAGCCTCTCGGAGGCAGCCCCGCTCGATCTGCAACCCGCTCGACGGCGTGTGCTGGGGCTGGCTCCGGGACAACCCACCTACCGCATCCTAGTGGTAGACGACAAAGAGGTGAACCGCCGTCTGCTGGTGAAGCTGCTGAGTCCGCTAGGGTTTGAAGTCCGCGAAGCCAGCAACGGTCTGGAGGGCATCGAAATCTGGAATGATTGGGAACCGCATCTGATCTGGATGGATATGCGAATGCCCGTGATGGATGGCTACGAGGCAACCCAGCGGATCAAGGCGACGACCAAAGGCCAGGCAACCGCCGTGATTGCCCTGACGGCCAGCGTGCTAGAAGAGGAAAAAGTGGTGATTTTGTCGGCGGGCTGCGATGATTTTCTTCGCAAGCCGTTTCACGAACAGAGCATTTTTGATGCGATCGCCAAGCACCTCGGCGTAGTCTTCTTGTACGACGAAAGTAAGTTGGGTAGCCGAGAGCAGGAACCGCCAGCCGACCTGCACTCGCCAGATTTGCGGGATCTACCAGATGCCTGGAAGGCTGCCCTATACACCGCAGCCCTAGAGGCCGACAGTGCCCAAGTTGAGGCGCTGATCGCCCAAGTTTCCGTGACCCATGCTGCCCTGGCCCAAGATTTGAGCCAATGGAGTCATCAGTTTCGCTTCGACAAAATCCTGGAGTGGGTTGAAGCACTTCCTGGTTCAATTGCCACTATTCCTGATGCTGAGCAGCTATGAACCCTAGTCCCAACGCCGAACCCAAAGGCAGCGTCCTCCTCGTAGACGATATCCCCGAAAACCTGCGGCTGCTAACCGATATCCTGACCCAGCAGGGGTATCAGGTGCGGAGCGTCACCAGCGGCGCGATGGCCCTGCGAACGGCCGTCGCCAAACCCCCCGATGCCATCTTGCTGGATATCAAAATGCCCGATATGGATGGCTATCAGGTTTGTGAGTCGCTCAAAGCAAACGAGACGACGCGGGACATCCCGGTGATTTTTATCAGCGCCCTCGACGATCTGCTGGATAAGGTCGAGGCGTTTCAGGTGGGCGGAGTGGACTACATTACCAAGCCGTTTCAGGTGGAGGAAGTCGTCGCCCGCCTCGAAAGCCAGCTTACGATTCAGCGGCAAAAGCAGCAGCTTCAGCAGGAGGTTCTCATCCGTCGCGAGACAGAAGAAATTCTCTACCAATCGCGGGCGCTGCTGTCTAGCATTTTGAACAGTTCCCTCGACGGCATTGCGGCGATGCAGGCGGTGCGCGATGTGGGCGGCACGATTGGCGATTTTCGCTGCTTGGTGGTGAATCCGGTGGTGGCAAAGATGCTGGGCAAAACCCGCGAGGAACTGATTGGCAACTTGGCTCTGCGGCGACTGGTGCAGCAGATTGATCCGGGGCTGTTTCAGAAGTTTGTGGACGTGGTGGAGACGGGCGAAACGCTGGAGAGCGACCTGGCCTATTCCACCTCAGAGGGCGATCGCTGGTATCACTACATTGCGGTAAAGCTGGGCGACGGCTTTGCGGTGACGGTGCGCGACATTACCAGCCGCAAGCAGATTGAGCTGGCCCTGCAAGCCGCGAATGAAAAGCTAGAAGTCCTGGCGAATCTGGACGGGCTAACGCAGGTGGCCAATCGCCGCCGCTGGGATGTGTGCTTGGAGCAGGAGTGGCGACGGTGTGCCCGCGAGCAGCAGTCGCTGTCTCTGCTGCTGTGCGATGTGGACTATTTCAAGCGCTACAACGATGCCTATGGACATCAGGCGGGGGATGACTGCCTGAGGCAAATTGCTGGGGCGATCGCCCAGGCTGCCAAGCGTCCGGCTGACTTGGTTGCCCGCTACGGGGGAGAAGAGTTTGCAGTCTTGTTGCCCAATACCACTGCCGACGGAGCCGCCCAAATCGCCGCGCTAATTCAGGCTGCGGTGCACGATCTGGCCATTGCCCATTGCCAGTCTGACATTAGCGATCGCGTCACCCTCAGCATTGGTCTTGCCACCCTGATTCCCCATCCAGACGGGTCGCCAGAAACCTTGCTCACGGAGGCTGACGGTGCGCTCTATCAGGCCAAGCAGCAGGGGCGAAACCAAACCGTGCAGGCGATCGCCAGCGCTGTGAGATAGGTTGCAGTAGAACCGACCGCGGTGGAATAAGTTGCAGTGGAATCCTTCGCAGTGGAATCCTTCGCAGTGGAATCCTTTGCAGTGGAACCCGCCACGGTGGAATGGGTCGCAGAGAATCCTGCTGCTCCGCGCCTAAGCCGCCATTTCAGACTTGTGGGCGGCCATCAGGCTCTGAGTTTCTGGGCTGGGGCTGAGGCGCTCTAGCGCATGGCGAAGATCGGCAGTCAGCCGTTTTGCCCCCTGCTTGGGCGGCTCCTGGAGATAAGGCTCAACCCGGATGGGGGCACCAATGTTAATCGAAACCTGACAGCCCCACCGAGGAAGCGGCTCGCCGTAATGCAAATGAATCGGCACGACCTGTAGGCCCAGTCCGGGCTGGCTTTGTTCTGCCTGGAGAGCGAGGCGAGCCAGCCCAGGCTTGAGCGAATGCACCAGTCGATCGCGGAAAATACCGCCTTCTGGGAAAATCACCAGCATTTCGCCCTGCTGCAACAGTTCTAGCCCAAACCGTAGGCTGGCAACCCCTGGTTGGCGGGGATTGACCGGAAAGCCGCCCAAGCGGCGAATGAACCAGCCCTGAAGCCCTTTCACTTCGTCGGCCGTCACCATGAATCGGGGGAGGCGGCCTGTGACACTTGGCCCAGTGGCATGGGGAACGAGCAGCGCATCCCACCGCGCCCGATGGAGCGGCGCAAGGATGACCGGCCCTTCAGCAGGTAAGTGGTGTTGCCCATGAATCTCGATTTTGCCGAAATAGGCCGGCAGCAGCAGGCGATTCCCCAAGGGATAGGCGATCGCCGACAGCCAAGGCGACACCTTTGAATTCACTTTGCTTTCTCGATTTGTGACAGAGGCAGTCAAAGGGTCGTCGGTTGGGCGATGTAAAACCATAGAGCAGGAAAAAACCAGCAAAAACAGCAGGGATGATTCGGGTTGAGCCAAAAACCAAGCTCTGCGTTCGCTTGCCTGCACCAAGTTCGACGGAAGAATGCTCCCGATCGCGCTATGAACCCGATGCAAGCGAGGGCAAAACGCAACTGTTCATAGCTTAGGGCGATCGCCCTTGGAACTGATCTCCCAAAAGGACAGTTGTGAGGGTGTCCTGTTGGAACTGGTGCCAGACTTATGGTTCACATTTGGTTCACATAGAGCCAAAAACTATATGCCAATGGTCTTTTGAATGAGCTTGGCAAGCTGTTCGGCGCTATCGGCGATCGCCAGTCGTCCAGCGGCTTCAGCCATTTCTGTCCGTTGGGGCGATCGCATCAGATCCAGCACCTCGGCCGTGAGCATTTCGGCCGTGAGATCCTTTTGCTGAAACACTTTGGCCGCACCCGCCCGGACGAAAGCAGCGGCGTTGACGGTCTGGTGGTCTTCGGCTGCGAAGGGATAGGGAATCAGAATGGCGGGCAGATGGGCGATCGCCAGTTCTGTCAGGGTGCCTGCGCCAGAGCGACTGATGGCCAGGGTCGCCCGATGGAACAGCGCCGCCATGTTGTCATAAAAGGGCAGCGCCAGATATTGCGGGTGGCTGAGGCTTTTGGCATCGGGGTCCGAGTCGCCCGTCAGATGGACGATCCAGAAGCCTGCCTCAAACCAGGCGGGCGCACACTGGCGCACCAGGCGGTTTACTGCCACTGCGCCCTGGCTGCCACCGACAACCACAATCAGCGGCACGTCATCGGGAATCGGCAGTTGCAGCGGCGGCAGAGCCGAGGGCGCGAGTCGAAAGGCATCCCGCACGGGCGTTCCGACGTGAACCGCCTTGGCGCGGGGCAGCCGCTGGATCGTCTCCTCAAAGCCCACTGCCACGACGCTGCACCAGGGACTCAGCAGCCGTGTCACTTTGCCAGGTAGGGCGTTGGATTCGTGCAGAACTGTGGGCAACCCAAGCGATCGCGCCGCCAGGATGGCCGGAGCCGCAATATAGCCGCCCGTGGTAAACACGCCCTGAAAGTTGCCCTTTTGCAAGAGCGATCGCACCTGCACCACCGACCCCAACAGCCGCGCCAGGGTCTTCAGCGTGCCCAGGCCCGGCTTCCCCTGAAAGCCCTCCACCTGAATCGTGTGCAGGGGATATTTTCCTGGCACTAGCTGCGTCTCCAGACGGTTGGGCACGCCCAGCCATTCGATGTGGCAGGGAGTCTGGTGACGGGAGAGTTGCTCAGCGGTGGCGATCGCCGGAAACAGGTGTCCGCCCGTGCCGCTGGCCGCGATCAGGAGCTTCATGGGGGGGTGAGAGGGTGAGGGACGGGGGGAGGGGTGTGGGAAACCCTGGAAGATGAGAGAAGCTTCCGGATTCCGTGACGAAGCAGGCGGATAGCGTCTACACTGTGTCTTGTCCTAGCCTTGTTTTGGGCCTTGCCCTAGTCTGTATTGAGTCTGCATCTAGCCTGTATCTTGCGTGTTTTGTCTGGAACTGCGGTTTCTGAGATGGCTATATCTATGGCTATAACTGAGCGTGTATTTCCAGCAATGGCAGCGCTTGAAACGGCTGCATCCAGCGTCAAGGTTTCCAGAAGGCTGGATCTCTAGTCATACTGAATCCGCACTTAATGCAGACTTGCAGCCCAAACGTCTCCCAAACGTCTTAGTATCCTACCCCATCCTTATGCAGAAACCCCCTGAATTTCCGTTGCCCCAGATGAATCGCCTGAATGGGCTATCGGTGCGCCCTGTCGGGCGGGCAGTCGCTTTGCGGCTGGGCCTGACGCGCCGAGACTGGCGGCGGGCAAATTTGGTGATTCCGGCGGTGCTGCTGGGGGTGTTGCTCAGTTGGGCGGGTCGGGTGGGGGCCCAGACTCCGCCTGCGCCGGCTGAGCCTGCTGCGCCCGCGCCCGCTGTGCGGCCTGCGCCGGAGGAACTGACGGAGGCGATCGCCCGCCTGGATGCCGCCGCCAGCAGCCGCAACCTGCGAGACGTGATGCGCCTCTTCAGCCGCAACTTTACCCATGCCGACGGGCTGACCTATGACACACTCAGCACTGCGCTCCAGCGGTTTTGGCAGCCCTACCGCAGCCTGACTTATCAAACCGTGCTGGATTCCTGGGAGCGAGATGGCAGTGCGCTGGTTGCCAACACCACCACGACGATTACGGGCACTCGCGATATCAACGGACGCATCGTGACGCTGAATTCCGTGCTGTCTACGCGGCAGCGCTATGAAAACGGACGCATTGTGTCTCAATCGGTGCTATCCGAGCGCACCGAAGTCTCCAGCGGAGATTTTCCGCCCAGCGTGCAGGTTCAGCTTCCGACGCAGGTGCTGGTGGGGCAAAGCTTTGATTTTGACGTGATCGTGCAGGAGCCGCTGGGCGATCGCCTTTTGCTGGGTGCAGCCATTGAGGAACCTGTGAATGCTCAGGGCTATCTCAGCGCCGCGCCGTTGAACTTGGAACTGCTGTCGGCAGGGGGGCTGTTCAAAACGGGGCAGGCTCCTGCGCTACCGAGCGATCGCTGGATTACCGGCGTGCTGGTTCGCGAAGACGGCATTGTGCAGCATACTCGTCGTCTGCAAGTCGTGGATGATCCGTCCCTGATCACCACGCCAACGCCTGCGCCGCGCCGCCGCTTGCCTCGCCTGCGATAAGCAATTCTTTGAGTTTTGAACTGGAAGCTTTGAGCCGGAAGCTTTGAGCCGGAAGGCTTTGAACCAGAAGCTTTGAGCCGGAAGCTTTGAACTGGGTCATGGCGCTGGCAGAGGATCTGCCTCCCGCAGAGCCATCCTGCGTTCCAGTCCGGATTACGCCCGAAGCGCCCAACATCCAAAATTCTTATGGAACCTCTAGGGAAAACGAGTTGCCCGGTCACGGTTTTCACAGACTGGAGGCGATAGAATTTGGAGAGCTTAGGTTAAGCTTCTTTGCAAGCTGCCCTGCCCGCTTGTCTGCTGCAAGCCAAAATCGCGAAAGTATCGAAACCCAAAATCGAAAGCCGATGCTCACCATTTCCGACTCACTGCCGCTGGTTCCCCTGCTCTATGTCGCGCTGGCAGGTGCTTATCTGCTGGTGCTGCCGCTGCTGACGATGTTATATCTCAAGCAGCGGTGGTATACGGCTGGCTCCATTGAGCGGCTATTGCTCTATTTCCTGGTGTTTTTCCTGTTTCCGGGATTGCTGCTGATCAGCCCATTCCTCAATTTTCGTCCCGAAAAGCGACAGTTGGAAACTTGATAGAAATCTGAGCTGGATGCCTGAGGGGAAATCAGCGGCTTTGGCAACGCAGAGAAGCTGAGGGGCTGAGGGGCTGCTGGGTAACTTTTTAGCCTGTCTGATAAGCCCCAAAAGTAATGCTGGGTTAGTTGAGATTAAGGAAGAGCGATCGCCAGTGAGTGAAAGGGCGATCGCTCTAAGTGCAGCTAGATTTGGTTAAGTCAGGAGAGAGTCGCTAGGCAGACCAAGCTGAGAGATCCTGAGGGGGAGCTAGTGAAGCTTTAGAGGGCGATCGCCGCTGTGTTGCTGAAGAGAGGAGCCGCTTCAGGGCGATACTGTGCGCCACGATAGGTGAGGTTGACGAAAGGCTGAACTGGTAGATCAGAGGAGTGGCGCATCGTCATCTCAGCGCCGCGATAGCATCCGTAAAAAGATTGGCTGGTAGCAGGCAGTTCGGTGCAGGGGGTATATTCGGTGCCGCGATAGGTCAGTTGCATGGTTGTGTCTCCTAGAGGGTGAAGCGGGGTGCGCCTCGTTTTGATGTCTCTGTTATACGGCGATCGCCTCTGGCAGCGCGATACTGAAAAGTTATGGACAAAGTTATGGACTTATCGTCCCTACGACTCCTTAACTTTTCCGATCGCCTGATGGAACAGCGCTAACCCCTCTTTTTAGCTGAGCCTCTTTGCCTGAGCCGCTTTAGCTGAACCTCTTTGCCTGAGAAATACTGAGCAATGACCGAGTAATGACTGAGCAATGGACGCAACCTACAAAACCTTTCGGATTCGAGACTGGCGGCCAAGTGACCGCGCCGTTGCTGCCGAGCTAATTTACACGGTGCTGGCGGAGTACGGACTCGGCGGCGAACCCGACGGAGCCGATCAGGACGTGCTTCAGGTGGAAACGGCGTATTGGGCGACAGGCGGCGAATTTTGGGTGGTGGAGCAAGCGGGCAGCCTCGTCGGTACGGCGGGTTACTACCCCATTCGCCGGGGTGAAAATGCCGTCGAGATTCGCAAAATGTACCTGCATCCCAGCGTGCGCGGCCAGGGCTTGGGCAAGTTTTTGCTGATGGAACTGGAGGGGGCGATCGCCCGCAGCGGCTATACGCAAATCTGGATCGAAACCGCCAGCGTCCTGAAAGAAGCCGTCCTGCTCTACGAGCGACAGGGCTACGAACCCGCCAGTGGGGTAGAAACCGCAAGGTGCGATCGCGTCTATGTGAAATATCTCGCTTGAGATTGCAGGCGCATCATCCTTGCAGGCGGATTGCGTTTGGCAAACCACACCAAACCACGCGCTTAACCTTCCAGCATTTGCAGCCGATACAAACTGGCATACAACCCGTTTTGTGCCAGCAGTTCCTCATGGCTGCCCGATTCCACCAGTTGTCCTCGCTTCAGCACCAGAATCCGATCCACGCTGCGAATCGTCGAGAGGCGATGCGCGATGATAATGGCGGTGCGCCCTTCTAGCAGAGTTTCCAATGCTTCCTGAATCAGGGATTCCGTACCCACGTCTAGGTTTGCAGTCGCCTCATCCAGCACTAGGATCGGCGGATTGCGGATGGCAGCCCGCGCAAAGGCAAGAAGCTGCTTTTGCCCGCCTGACAGGTTTGTGCCGCGCTGCCGCAGTTCGGTGTTGTAGCCTTGGGGCAACTGCTCGATAAATTTCGCCACGTTTGTTTGCTCTGCCGCCCGCTGGATGTCCGCCATTGAGTAGTTTTCGCCCAGCGCAATATTGCCCTTCACATCGCCCGCAAACAAAAATCCGTCTTGCAAAATTACCGCCATCCGCCGCCGCAGTTCCGCCTGGGGCATGTCGCGAATGTCTACGCCATCCAGCAGAATGCGCCCGCTCGTCACTTCATACAGCCGACACAGCAGGCGAATGATCGAGCTTTTGCCCGCGCCCGTCGGCCCCACCAGCGCCACCTTCTCGCCCGGAGCAATGGTGAAGTCCAGATCGCGCAGCACCAGTTCATCCGCTTTGTAGCCGAAAGAGACGCGATCGAATCGGATTTCGCCGGGGGTTTGGGTAGAAGCAGGGAAAACAGACGGGACTCCTTGACCCCCGACTTCCGGATCGCGGATTTCGATCGGCTCGACCAGGATATCGCTGACTCGCTCCAAAGCAGTAAAGCCCGCCTGGATAGCGGTGAACTGTTCGGCAAATTCGCGCAGGGGATCGAAGAGGCGCTGGGCAAAGAGGATGAAGGATGCTAGGGTGCCAAACAGGAGGGCCTGTTGCAGCACCAACACGCCCCCTAGCCAAAGCACAGCGGCGATCGCCACGAGCGAGATCCATTCCAGCGTCGCCGACACCAGCGAGTCGAACACAATCGTGCGATCGACCTCTTTGATGTAGCGCTGGTTGATGGTGCGAAAGAGTTCGGCATTAAACGCCTCCCGCCGAAAGAGTTGCACCACGTTGATGCCGACAATATTCTCTTGCAGCGTGGCATTGAGCGACGACAGCTCTTCGCGGGCCCGATAGTTGGCCTGCCGATATTTCCGCTGAAAGTAGATTGTGAGGATGGTAATGGGAATCAGCATGGCAATCAGCATGGATGCCAGCCGCCATTCCAGCGTGAACATCGTCAGCGCAATCACGATGATTGAAAAAAGATTGCCAACGATGCCGATTGCTCCCGTAGAAAACACGTCACCCAGCGCGTCCACATCGCTGGTCAGGCGCGTAATCAGCTTGCCTACGGGCGTACGATCGAAAAAGCGAGTGGCCAGCGACGTGACGTGTAAAAACAAGTCATTGCGAATGTCAGCGGTAATGCGCTGGCCCACCTTTTGCACTAGAAAACTCTGCAACCCATCGAACGTCAGCCGCACCACAATGGTGATTAGCAACAGCACCACCAGCAGATTCAGCCCTTGCGACAGGGTCAATCCCCGCAAAAAGCCCAGCACTGGCTCATTGCGAATCAGCGAAATCGCCTGCCCCACCAAGATCGGCTGCACCGCATCCCCAATCGCCGTCGGAATCAGCATGATTAGCGAAATCAGCAGCAGCCGCTGATGCCGCATGGCATAGGGCAGGAGCATCTTGAGCAGTCGCCAGTCCGTCGGGCGCTGGGGGCGACGGGTCGGGTTTCGCTCCCATTCGGAAGGGTCTGCGGAGGATGAGGTCATGAATTGGGGCAAGGTGAGAAATGCACAAGCTTAACTGTAGCGTAGTGTAGGGAGGGAATGATGGGTAGAGTGGGGAGGCGTGGGGATGATGAGATAGCGCTCCGCCTGTCCATTACCGTTCCCAGGAACGGTATCAGTAGCGCTACGGATTCAGTGGCAGATGAAGTGGACGAAAGCGCCAAAAACGCTCGGCCGCAAATCCAAAATCCAAAATCCAAAATCGAGAATCAACATTCTCCTAATCCCCGGCTCCATACCTCACCCCTTCCTCTCCTCTCTATGCTGCTCAAACGGTTTCCTGCGCTGGTGCTGCTGGTCTTTATCCCGATTTCGCTGCTGGCGCACGGACAAGACTGGGGCGATGCGGCGGTGTTTGTGACTTCGGCGCTGGCGATCGCCCCGCTAGCCATCTTCCTCAGCCGCGCTACTGAGGAGCTAGCCCTAGCGCTGGGGCCGACGGTGGGCGGGCTAATGAATGCTGTGTTTGGCAACGCGACGGAACTGATCATTTCGCTGGCGGCCCTGCGGCAGGGGCTAGTGGATCTGGTCAAGGCCAGCATTACAGGCAGCATTTTGGGCGACTTGCTGCTGGTGCTGGGGCTGGCGATGCTGCTGGGCGGGCTGAAGTACAAAGAGCAGTCGTTTGAGCCGATCGTGGTGCGGGTGAACGGTTCATCCATGACGCTGGCGGTGACGGCGATCGCCCTGCCCACGATCGTCATCAACACGTCCCATGTGGTCGATGCTCAGGATATCACCAGCCTGTCTATCTTTGTGGCGGTGGTGCTGATGCTGGTTTACGGACTGACGCTGGTGTTTTCGCTGAAGACCCACAGCTATCTCTATGACGTGTGCAAGGCCAAACAAGACCCGCTGCTGCTAGCAGATGAGGGGGACGGGCGATCGCCGCTGTGGGTGTGGGTCGGAGTGCTGCTGCTGGCGACGGTGGGCGTTGCCATCGAGTCGGAACTGTTTGTGGGCGTGGTGGAGGAGGTGATTGCCGACTGGGCGCTCACGCCGCTGTTTACGGGCGTGGTGCTGCTGCCGCTGCTGGGCGACGTGTCGGGCTATGTGACGGCGGTGCGCGTAGCGATGAAAAACAACATGGATTTGCCCGTATCGGTGGCGATGGGGTCGAGCCTGCTGGTGGCGCTGTTTGTCGCGCCAGTGCTGGTGCTGGTGGGGCAGGCGATGGGCCAGCCGATGGATCTGGACTTCAACCCGTTTGAGGTCATCACTGTGGCGATCGCCGTGTTTATCGTCAACCTGATCAGCCTGAACGGGCGATCGAACTGGCTGGACGGGACGCTGCTGCTGGCGACCTACGCGATTCTGGCGGCAGCGTTTTACTACCATCCGGCGTAGAGCCGGCCAGCATTCGATGACACTATTCTCAAGCCACCCAGCATTCTTCGCTCTAGTCCACCCAATTGTTCACCTAGAAGTTCACCGAAACGTTTACTCAGGCGTTCACTACTCAGACATTCACTCAGGTGTTCACTTATTAGACCATCGGTTCGAGAGAGATTCACTCGGCATGAACTCAGACAACTCCTGCTGTACGATGATCCCAATGCTCAGCGCCTCAGTCAAAAACTGTCCATATTCATTCGCCGTTGCATTCTCCTGAAGCGTTTGCAGCATGGCTAGATTTTGGGCGATCGCCTCTGCAAGTTCTGCGCGTTTGGCAATCATCTTCTGATGCTTTCGCACAATCCTTTCGGTGGTCAGGGCGCAGATCAGGCTGGAGCGAGTCGCATCCAGAGCTTGAAAAATCTCCTGTCGATCTACAGGTTCGCGATTGTTCGCCCGCACAGAATCCAACTCTTCCATCAGGGCGATCGCATCAATGATTTCGTTGTGTCGATCGACTTGATCAAGCAAATGCGAAAGCTGGGTCAACTGCTTTCCTCGTTGCCAGAGATAGCCATTCCACAGCGCAAACAAGCCTACGGCAATTCCCAGAGAAATCGCCAGGAATTTACCCAAATCTTCTCCGGTGAACCCCGGCAGATTTCGAGCAATCACCAAACTGACAGGCAGGCAAAAAATAATGAATAGCCCCAGCGTTAGCACTTCGCTCATCAAGAGCGATCGCAGCCGTCGCCGCGACCGCAGCACCGACGGACGAATCGCCCGCCCCATAAACGTGTCGCTAATATCCAGCCCCGTCAGGCGCTCGAGTTCATCCTCGGTAATCCGGAGGTTTGTCAGAGAAGGCATAGTGCCAGGGGTCGAGGGTTAATGCAAGCATTGAGCTAGGAGCCACGCGCTAGAAGCCGAGGAAATTAAGAATCATGCTAAAGACTGCGCTGTAAAAGTTGCCCTCGATCTGGCGGAACAGTTGAAACGCTTGACCCGGTGCGCCAAAGAAGGGTCGGAGCGTCCAGCCCAACTGACTGCCCACCAGTGCATACAACACCAGCCAGAAGCGGAGCAACTTTAGGCGGGTGTTGAGCAGGTCGCTGTTATTTTTGGTGGCCAGGCTGCTGTGTTTGGCAGGAACCAGCACATCATCCGGCGGCGCAAAGTCTCGGAACTGGGCGGGGCGATCGCCCGCTTCGTCCAGTTCGTCTATCTTATCTAATTCATCTGATTTGTAATAGGGATCATAATCGGGCAGTTCGCCCTTGGGCAGCGCCTCTGCCTGGAGTCTAATCGCATCCCGTTCTGCGAGCGATCGCATCCCGTGATAAAACAGTCGTATCCCTACTAGCCCGGTCAGCCCAAAGATACCGACGTTCAGCAGTTGGAAAAAGGTATAGTCATGAACCGAAATCAGGAAAAATAGCGTAATCGGCGCAAAGCTAAACAGCAGCACGCTGATGGTCGCCATTGCCGTCATCAACAGCGCCACGTACTGGCTAAATTTCAGCCGCGAACCAAACAGCACATCAAAGAAAAATAGCGTTGGCAGACAGATAGCCAGCGTCAGCAAATACAGCGCGGGCAGTTTGATCGCCGATGCAATCATCTGCATCCAACTGCTGGAGGAGCCGATAATGGCACCATAAATTGCGAAAAAGAAGCAGCTCGAAATCAGCAGTGATACGCTTTTGCGCTCGACTTTGAAATTGCGGCGAATATCGTCGATAAAATCTGGGCGATCGCGCAACAGGGACAGCAACACGGCAAAATGCTTCATCTCAGGAGCCTCCAGCGGCGAATCGCCAAGTTCAGAGTTTTGGGTTATGGATAGATGCTTCGTGCTGGAAATCGAGCCAGAAAGCACTACGGGGATTAATACGCATCAGGCAATGGGGATTCCGGAGAACCCGCCCATGACCCCTCAAGTCTTTATGGACTCTCAAGACCGAGTAAGCTACCGTTATCGAGTCGTAGCGCGTTTGAGCCGATCCCCCTTAAATCCCCCTTGGCTAGGGGGACTTTGATTAGGGGGTCTTTTCTTGCTTATGCCGAGATTAGTTTGCGCTTGAGCCAGATGTCTTCGCGGGCGTGGAGATAGCGCGGATCGGGGCTGAGGGCGATCGCCTGCTCAAAGTTTTCCAGCGCGTTGCCATAGGCCTGCATTTCGGCAAATAGCAGCCCTCGGTTAAACCAGGCTTGATGATAGTCGGGCTGCATCGCCACGGCGCGGTCGTAGGAATCCAGCGCTTCGGCGTAGCGCTTCAGTCCGCACAGGGCATTGCCACGGTTGTTCCAGGCTTTGCAATAGCTGGGATCGAGGGCGATCGCCCGGTCGAAGGCTGCCACGGCTTCTGAAAATTGCTCCGTTTCGCACAGGGCGCAGCCATGTCCGTCCCAAAATTCCGGTTGGTTTTGATTGTGATCCAGATTCATCGTCATTCTTGCCTTGGGTGCAATAGGGTTTCGCAGGGTGCAGGGCGTATGGTTTGCAGGGTTGTGGTTCGCGGGTTCGCAATCCGCCCTGGCAATTCACATTCATTCTGCAAATTCATTCTGCAAATTCATTCTGCAAAAAATGGCAGCGCCCCTGGCGACGGCTTTCTAGCCAGCCCAAGTGTGGTTTTCTCCGCCAAATGCGGGCTTTGCCCATTCCGTTTGGCAGGACGTTGGGCCTCAATTCAGAATTTTCTTTGATCTCTGGCGCTTGTCTCCTAGACTCCGCCCTAGGATGAGAGGCAGTTCCCTTGCTGCATGTACCATGACTCCTCCATCGGGCGATCGCCTTTCCGGTTCAACGCGCAAACGGCTGAAGGCGCTGCGGGCACTGGCGGCGACGCTGGGTGTGGCAAGTTTAGTTGTAACGGGGGCAGTTGTGGCGGTGCGCCAGTTGGGGCTGTTGCAAGGTACGGAGTTAGACACCTACGATGCGCTGGTGCGGCGATCGCCCGATCTGGGGCCCGATGAGCGGCTGCTGGTGGTGGGCATTTCCGACCAGGATATTCAATCGCTGAGCCAGCCCGATATCCACGACGGCACACTGGCAGAAGCATTGCAAAATCTGGAGCAGGCGGAACCGCGCGTGATTGCGCTGGATGTGGGGCGCGACTTGCCCGTGGGTGAGGGGCGAGGAGAACTGCTGCGCGTGCTGCAACAGAGCGATCGCATCCTTGCTGCCTGCACCCTCACCAAAGCCAATGAACCCAGCCTTGCGCCGCCCCCCGGTGTGCCCGACGAACGGGTAGCCTTTGCCGACCTGCCCTTCGACCCCAGGGGCACAATCCGCCGCGCCAGCCTGGTGATTACCGATCCGCTGCGGCTGCCCCAGGAAACGGCACACCGCTGCAACACGCCCGCCGCTGACAATCCGCTGGTTTCTCTGGGCTTGTCAATGGCGCTGTTTTACTTGCAGTCCGAGAATATTGCCGCCGCTCCTGCCCCCAACGGCGAAATTCAGTTGGGCCAGGCATTGCTGAAACCCCTGGCAGCAGGACAGACCGCAGGGTATCGGCGTACAGGCGCGACGGACTATCAGATTATGCTGCGCTATCGCTCGGCACAACATGCCGCGCCCGTAGTCAGCCTGATGGAGGTATTGCAAAACCAGGTGCCCCCTGATCTGATCCGAGATCGCATGGTCATCATTGGCTATACCTCTAGCATCAAGAAGGACCTGTTTCAAACGCCCTACAGCGGCGACCGTGACGGCGGCGAACCCACCCCTGGTGCAATCCTCCACGCCCAAATTGCTAGCCATTTGGTCAGCGCGGCTAAGGGAGAGCGGGCCCTGGTGTGGTATTGGCCGCTGGCAGTGGAAATGCTCTGGATGCTGGGCTGGTCGCTGGTGGGCGGGGCGATCGCCTGGTTGATTACCAAAGCCCACTGGTTCCTGATTGCTGAGGGCGTGGCGGTGCTGGTGCTGGCGGGATTGTCGTACCTGCTGTTTCTGCAAGGCGGCTGGGTGCCCCTTGCGCCAGCGGCGATCGCCCTCCTCAGTACGGCCCTCGCCGTCGTCATCCTGGATCGCGCCACCAAAGGCGGCTACACCGAAGCCCTGTTCGAGCAAATGAAAGAAAAAGTGCAGGGCGTGATCAAGCCCACTGTCGAAATCGACCAGGAAAAACGCGCCCGCCAAGTCGCCGAAATCACCGAAAGCAGCTACTTCAAAGACCTCCAGCAGCGGGCCCGGGAGATCCGCGAGCGGCGGGCGCGGGAGGGCGAAGACAGCGGGAAGGCATGATGGGATAGCGGGGAGGCCGCTCTAAGCTCCATCTCCCACCTCCATCACTTCCGCCAAGCAGGGGATGCATCCCCCTGGTAGGGAACCCTACACTACAGAGGTTCTTGATAAGCGTGGTGGAGAGAGTGTTGGCACGAAAACTGGCGGGGTGGTTGCCGGATCTGGATTTTCGGGTGTGGATTTTGATTGCGGGGCGGCTGCTGTCGCAGGTAGGAACCGGATTCACGCTGTTCTATGCGCCGATTTTCTTTGTAAACCGGGTGGGGCTGTCGGCGACGCTGGTGGGCGTGGGGCTGGGGGTCGGGGCGATCGCCGGAGTGCTGGGGCGCGTCCTGGGCGGGTCGTTTGCCGATTCCCCAAAGATTGGGCGACGGCGGACGCTGCTCCTGTCGGCGGCGGTGTCGGCAGCGGCCTCGGCCATTCTGGCAGTCACATTCGACTTTCCCACCTTCCTGATCGGCAACCTGCTGATGGGACTGGGGATTGGGCTATATTGGCCGGCCACCGAAACGGTCGTCGCAGATTTGACCACCATCGACCAGCGCAACGAAGCCTACGCACTGGCGCGGCTGGGCGATAGTCTGGGGCTGGGCGTGGGCGTGGCGCTGGGCGGCGGGCTGATTGCAGCAACGGGTTCCTATCGGGCGCTGTTTGTGATCGACGCAATGTCCTACGTCATCTTTTTTGGGATTGTGTATCGGGCGATCGCCGAAACCCGCAATCCCGCCCAGGCGCATCAGTCCATGCTGAAAAGCTGGAAGCAGGCCCTCAGCGACGGCAGTCTGCTGATTTTTACCGTGGTGTGTACGCTGTTCACCACCTATCTGGCGTTGCTCAACAGCGCCTTGCCGCTTTACTTTGCCAACTTTGTGCCGACTGTGGCGGGACGCGGATTTTCCACCAGCACCATTAGCGTTTTGTTTTCGAGCTATGTAGCGCTGACGGCACTGACGCAGCTTCCGGTGATTCGCAAGCTGCAAGGACTAACCCAGCCGCAAATGCTGATCGTGTCGGCGATGTTTTGGGGTATGGGGTTTGGGCTAGTTTGGGCGACGGGTATGGCGCGAGTGATGCCGCTGGGCTGGGCAGTGCTGGCGCTGGTGCTGATGGCGATCGCCACGGCTGCCTACACCCCAGGAGCCGCCTCGCTCGTCGTTGCGCTGGCTCCAGCAGAATTGCGTGGGGTGTATCTTTCGGTCAATTCACTCTGCTGGGCAGCGGGCTACTTCATTGGCCCGGTTCTGGGTGGTTGGGCGATGGATGGCACGGCTCAACTCGCACACGGTTTCTGGATCGCCTGCGCCGCCACCATTCTACCTTCCATCTTGACGCTGCAATATTTGGACAACCGGATTCGCCAGGAAGGACGACACGACCGCCGGAGTGATGTGGGGCGTTAGGGTGATGTGGGGAATCCACGGCTGCCTTAGTACGCGATTTAGCGGCGGCGTTCCTGCAATTTTTGATACACCGCTCGCAGATCTACCTTATGGTGGGCCAGGGCAACCAGCGTATGGTAAAACAGGTCGGCTACTTCTCCGGCGATCGCCCCTGGGTCGTCATCTTTGCAGGCCATCACCACTTCAGCGGCCTCCTCGCCAATCTTTTTGAGAATTTTGTTGTCCCCACCCGCCAACAGCTTGCAGGTGTAAGAGTCTGGGTTGGGATGCTCGCGGCGATCGCAAATCACCTCAAACACCTGCGACAGCGTATCAGCAGGCGGAGGGGCGATCGCCCCGTCGATTTGATGAAAACAACTGCGCTCCCCGGTATGGCAGGCAACGTCGCCCACCTGTTCCACGCTCACTAGCAGCGCATCGCTGTCGCAGTCATATCGCAGCGCCTTGACGTGTTGCAGGTGCCCAGAGGTTGCGCCTTTGTGCCACAACTCAGCGCGAGAACGGCTCCAAAACCAAGTCTCGCCCGTTTCGATAGTTTTTTGCAGCGACTCGCGGTTCATCCACGCCATCATCAGCACCGTGCCATCCAGATAGTCCTGCACAATGGCTGGCACCAGCCCCGCCTCGTTATAGCGGATCTGATCTAAAGGAATTGGAGAGTCCTGCGCCTGTTGCCCAATCATGACCGCCACCCCGTCGTGCGTCAATTTGTGTCAATTGGTAATTGATCGATGCTTGTAGATCACTTGTAAATCAATGGTTGTGATCGATCAATTCCTGTCGAAAATTCTGTTGAAAATTCTGTCTAAGCTATCTAACTAAAAGGATTTAAAAGTCATGATGGGACAATTACAACTGCCTCGACGTGGGCAAGCTGGCGATTCCCGTAGGGATTGCTTCGCGAATCGCCTTCCACCCGCGTCACCGCCCACCGCAGCGGCTCACCGTAGGTCAGTAGTGCTTGGGCGATCGCCGTCTGCAACTCGCCCAACTCGCCGCCCAGATGAACTTCGACCGTCACCAACTCCAGCCTCATTGCCAGTCCCAGTCTGCTAAATCCTGACTCTCAGTTTCTGATGCCGATGCTCAATCCCTATTTTTGGAACTGACCAAACTGCAATTCATATACCGTATCTTCCTTCTCCGTCTCCAGTTTCAAGTCCGATCGCGGATAGGCAACACAGAGCAGCGCAAACCCCTGAGCTTGCAGTTCTGGGCTAATGCCCATGCCGTCGCCCTGCTCCACCGTGCCCGATAGCAATTGCGCGGCACAGGTTGTGCAAACCCCCGCATTGCAGGAGGACGGCAGCTCCAGTCCGGCAGCGGCAGCAGCAGCCAGCACGGTTTCATCTGCTGAAACCGTAATCGTGTGGGAGGTTCCCTGGTGGAGAATTTCAACCCTATAAGTGTCGGTCATGATGACAGTCGTGCGTAACGTTAGAACAGGTAGGAGGAATGGTTTTTTGAAAGATTTGCTAAGTGGGCTGACGTGTTAAAAGCCGAAGCTTGGAAACTAGCCCTAGACAGTGTCTTAAAACTTTCTAAGTTGTTGATTGCCTTGAGTTGATCCCCCTAAATCCCCCTTAGTTAAGGGGGACTTCCGGAGTGGTTCGGCTCAGTTCCCCCCTTTTTAAGGGGGGGCTAGGGGGGATCTAAGGGGGGCTAGGGGGGATCGAAGGGTTTTAAAGCACGCCCTAGCTCAGTTCAGCGTCGGGAAAGGTGCGCTTAAACTCATCAATCAGGTCGTCTAGCTCTTCTAGCGCCTGGTTAACATCGATCCGCAGCGTCCCCAAATCTGGCTGCTCTAGCAGGCGCACGAGTGAGTCGCGCTTGCTCATCAGAAACTTGAGGCGATCGCGCAAAACTTGAGCATCCAGCATGGGAAATAAACTCCTCAATAAACTCCGAAACAACTTTCGTTCAGCTAGACACAAGCTTCATCCTATCAAACCGTTCCAACAATGTTGAATAATTGTTAACAACCCTTTCATCTGTGGTGGCTATGCTTGGACGTATTTCGCTAGGGACGGTCGGACTGGTCGTGGGCGGTTTGCTCACCGTGGTAGGCTTCATTGCCTATTTCTCCAGCAGCGCCACGCTCAATCTGGTAGGGTTTTTCTACGGCATCCCCCTGCTGTTGGGCGGGCTGGCGCTGAAAATTTCCGAGTTAACCCCAGTTCCATACTCTCAGCCGCCTTCGGCTGCTGCCTTGGCGCTGCGAGATCAGCAAGCAACCGAAACCCAGCATCAGATTCGCAAGGACGTGACTCGCTATCGCTACGGACAGTCAGCGCATCTCGATAGTTCGCTAGAGAGCCTAGGGCTGGAGCCGACGGACGATGAGCGCCCGGTGCTAGTCGCCCTGCGGGAAGAAGAGCGAGACGGAGCCTATGCACTCGTTCTAGAATTCGAGTCTGAATATGTTTCGCTGGAAAAATGGAACAGCAAGCGGGAAAAGATTGAGCGATTTTTCGGTCCAGGGCTGCGCGTCGAGATCAGCCAGCCCGGTGAAGATTACATTGACGTGGCGCTGATTTCGACTGGAGCAGCCCAGGCTTAGCCTTCCGGGTTAATCCCCCAAAGCTAATCTCCTGACCTAAACGCAAACAAGCCCCCCGGTTGTAAATTCGATCGGGTGGGTCTGACTTTATGTGTCAAAAATTGTTGCGAAACGTAAATCACGTTAAGATTACAGGATAAAGTTATATTCAGTTAACCCTCTATGTCTGGTTCGAGTACACCGGAACCCGATTTGCTGAAAGCCCTATTAGAGCCTTTGCTAGAGGACTTTCAGTATTGGTTTGAGCGATCGCAAACCCTGCTAGAATCCCAGCCCATTTCGTTTCTCAGCAATGAGCAACAGGCAGATTTATTAGCGCGAGTTTTGCAAGCTCAGCGAGAGGTGCAAACGGCCAAGCTGCTCCTTAAGGCAACAGGTGGGAAGGTGGGTGTAGAGGCAGCCGTCATGGTTCCCTGGCACTCACTGGTAACGGAGTGTTGGCAGGTTTCGAGTCGTTTTCGTCTAGAGCGGATTCAGTCGCAAGACTCGGAGCCTTGAGGGGTTCACTGAGTGATTTCTCGGCAGTGGAGACAGATCTGAATGCACTTATATTCTGAGCGTCGTTGGTGTACTGCTAATGGTGTACTGCAATTATGAGAGAACCTGAGAAGTTTGTGTCTGCTTGTTAAGCATCTGACGATTCAACTTAAGTTGCTCGACGGGTTAATTGCTCTGACTGCTCAAAACTTTCAAAACTAATGCCAACGGTTCAGGTTGGCGGGGTTACGCAATTTAGAAGGAAAGCACTATGCTACATCTGCTTTATGTCGTTGCCTTTACGATCCTAGCGCTGCTGGCAGTCAGCAATTTGATTCGCAGCCTGATGACGCTGGGTATAGAGTCGCAGCGTGCCTATGCACCCCCAGCGCAGCCCTATCGCTCCAGTCGCCTTCAGTCTGCCTCTCATCCAGAACTGCTGGACGACGCAGGAAACCTGATCAATGAGCCGTATTTGGTGATGCGATCGATCTCGGTCGAAGATGCCCGCGAACAGCTTGATGCGCTATACAACGCATCGCCCAGTCCTGCCGAGAAGCCTCAAGAAGAGGCTTAATCCCATCATCAAAGTGCAGGTAGAAGTGCAGGGATGGTGACGGCTTACAACTCTTTCACCTGACCTGAGCCTGAGTTGCTGCATCTCAATCAAGACGGGTCAGGCAAGTCAAAAAGGGCGATCGCGCGTTTGAATTGGATCACCCTGATTTCGTTTGTGCGGCTTAGTATCGATCAACGCTGCCAGAGAAAATCGGCTCGACACGCAGCGCCAAAACCTTGGAGGGGCGGACAACCATATACTCGCCCTGGATGTTCTTGATCGGCACGCTGATAAAGTCATCCGAGGTGGCTTTGGGAACTAGTTCGCCACTGTACCATTTCTGAAAGTCTTGAATCGTTGAAAAGCGAACTTCTTCTCGATGTCCGCCTTCCATCAACAGGTGAACAGCAAATTCGCTCGGTGTTCTGGGCATAGTGAATCCATCCTCTGCGTCGCGGTGCTGTGGTCAATATTCCCTAAAAAAGCATCAAAATAAAAGCCAAGCCCAAAAGAAAACCCAATAGAAAATCGAGCGATCGCCCGCATACCGTTAAAGGGACAAGGGCAGATGGGAGCTGCAAATTGGCTTTTCTACTCGCGAATGCTCAGCCCTCATTCAACACTCAAGCATAGTCCAATCCACAGTGTTCTGAACGCTGCATTCCAAACAAAAGAGTCGCTTCGCAAATGACTGCAAAAGCGACCCCTTGAACCTTTTGGGATATCCGTTCTCGAACTCGACTATCGACGCGCCAAGAGAGACATTGGATTAACCGTACCCTGGTTCGGGACATGGATCTCGAAATGAACGTGGGGCCCGGTGCTAAAGCCCGTGCTACCCATCGCCGCGATATGCTGACCTTGATCGACTCGATCCCCGACGCGCACCAGCAGGCGGCTATTGTGGGCATAGCGAGTGCGGGTGCCATCCGCATGACGAATGTCAATCATGTAGCCATAGCCACCCGAGTTCCAACCGGAAAACTCAACGACTCCAGCCGCCGCCGCCACAATGGGTGTGCCAACGGGTGCTGCGATGTCGATTCCCCGGTGCATCCGCCCCCAACGCCAGCCGAATCCAGAGGTCAGAACTCCACGCGCTGGCCAGATGAAACCGTTTGAAACGGGAGTTCCCTCTGGCAAAAACGCATCCATCTGAGAGAGTGCAGGTAGCTCGGGAGAGACCATGCGACCCACCAGCGGCTCTAGAAGAGGCTCATAGCTCTCTGAACCAAGCGGAGCAACCGCCACAAGTTGTCCGCTGCTAGCAGCAGGAGTAGATTCGCTAGCAGGAGCAGTAGCCACTAGCTCAGGCTCAGCACTGGTAGAAGGATTAGAGGAATCTAAGGCACCCGGTTTTACCGCGAACTCTCCCGCATCCAACTCAGACACGACCTCAGGTTCAGGCTGAGTAGCTCCAGAACGAACCTCTAGAGCAGGTTCAACTGTGGGCACAGAAGGTACAAAGCGATCGCCCAAGTCTTGAGCCGAACCAACGCTTCTCAAGTTGAGCGCTGCAACCACGGAGGGCTGATCGTCTTGAGCGAACTTGCTGGCCTGATTGTCCAAACTCGACCCTTCTGAAGGCTCTGACGACCGCAAAGGGGCAACATCGTTGATCAGTCGGTGCAAATGCTCATAGGTGCGGCCAGGATTTTGAGCAGGCAATACGACTGCTGCCACCTCAGTTGCTCCGGGTCTGTCAACCTCAGAACGTACCGTTTCGCTCCGGACAGGAGCAACACCCCCGACCCCAACAAACTCAGTCGCAAACAGAACAGAACTGCCAGCACCTATCGTGGGCACCGAATCAGACGGCTCAAACACCGTAGAAGCCTCGCCAACCTGACGAGAATCGGCCGGAGGCAGCACGACCGAAGACTGGCGACGGGCTGATGATACTAGCTCAGACGACTCGGCAGGAACTGCAATGACCTGACCAATCTGAATCACATCTGGATCTTGCAGACCGCTGGCTTCTACAACAGCATCTTTCGACACGCCGTAGGCACTCGCAATTTGCTCAATGGTTTCTCCAGCAGAAACGCGATGAGCCAGCAACGCAGGCTGCTCTGGATTAAGAGAAACATCACCAGCAGGCTGACTCAGAGCATTGGAAGGACTCTCAAGCGTTGCAGAGCCAGATGGAACCGCAAGAACCTGGTTAACTTGCAGTTGATGGGGATTGTCTAAGTCGTTCGCTGCAACCAAGACGCTTTGAGGAACGTCGTAGGCAAGGGCGATCGCCCCCAAGGTGTCCCCTGGCTTAACGCGATACAGGACACTACCGCCAGCCGGCAGCACCGCCGTCAAACTCCGCTCACCATAACCCGAAGCAGCTAGTCCATTAGACGAAGGAGGCGAAACCAATTGCTTTTCATCTGCCCCTAGAGCGCTGCTTTGTCCATTGCCCTGAATACGGACAGAAGGAGTAGTTTCATCCTTAGACAAGCTAGAGGGTTCCGCCGACGACTGCAATTGTTGGCTTGCCAACACGCTACGCAAACGCTCTCGGCGCTGGCGGAGGTTTTCGAGGCTGGCGTAGCGGAGGGGACGGTCTGAGGTGCGAATTTCCTCCGAAATAGCTGCCACCTCGGATGGCGCTGTCTGGTCAGCCAAAACGCCTACTGAAGATGAAGCAGGCGTGTCTACTGCAAGGGGTGAAGGCTCTACGCTGGGAATTGGCTGCGGAGTACGCTCAGGCGCAACCCCTGAGACGCTAGCCAATTCTGCTCTTTGGTGGCCCGGAACTCGAATCGCTTGCCCAACCCGAAGCACAGAATCCAGAGAAAGACCGTTAACTTCGGCAAGCGTTCTAACGGGAACCCGATAGTAACGAGCGATCTTGTAAAGTGTCTGTCCGGATCGAACCCGGTGGGTGAACATTGCCCCGGAATACGTCGATGACGACGAAGCCTTGACAGGGGCGGACGGAGCAGTGGGAGCTACTTCGTCTATCCCAGGGCTTGCGAGGGGGGAAGCCGGAGAATCAGTTTGGGGAACCGACAAGCCTGTAGAAACTTCGGACTCAACGGAGTTCGGTTCGGCTGCGGTCGCCTGATCGCTGTGCCTTGGGAGCAACAAACTAGAAGCGCCCATCGAGAGCGCTAACCCAAGCATGGCGGCAGAAGTGCGAGCCTTGCGGCTAACCTCTCGGGGGTTCTGCTTGGGCTGCCCTGCCTCGGCTGCGTAGTCAGACGAATAACAGGAAACAGGCTTAACCTTCTGCGGGAATGCTCGTCTCAAAGAACAACCTCCTGTTGAGCGGCGTTCAACTGTCCTCAAAGGGAACCAGTCGTTGGAATCAAGTTGACACGGATGCAGTGACCGAAGTCACAGACCGACGGCGGTTCTAATCACTGACGCGCCTTACAACTAGGTAAGATTACCTTAAGCTTTTTGCTTAGACAAGCTTACACCAGTCTTCAAAAAAATCAACACTCTTGAATAAACCTGTGCTTAAACTACCCTTGCCGAGACATTCAAACGTCTAGCTTAAACAAAAAACCGTTCACCACTTGACTCTTAGAACAATCGATGAGCTTACACCAGTTCTTCAAAAAAGACTAGCGGTTAACAGGGTAACTGCATTAATCCTTAAATAGAAAAATAAATTACAGCCTTCTATCTTCACACAAGAGGCCTTGCAAAAAGCTCAAATGCCTTGTCAGAAGAGAGTTTTGGTCACTGGTTTTGGTAAGAATCTAGGAGCACTTTTGCGTAATTAGGATTTCTAATTTTCAATCGATTGTCCTTTCGAGCTTCCAAATCTACGGAGGAAGATCCAAGGATTTCACGGTTGACGAACTGGAGAAACACTACCCACTTTTCTCCGGTTTTTAGTACCGATGCCAAGCTTCGTCGAGTGGCCAAATCGCGCCTAGGGGAGGGCTTGTAAGGCTCACTTCGCAGATTGGGATTTCTTATGGCAGACCCCATTCTTTCGTATTCCAGGTTACTGATTTCTATTGCGTATCCTTCAAACCAAGCGCTTGATTCGGATTGACCTGATTTTTTTCGGGCTGGATTAGGGCAGTTTGATCAGCAGTGTTGGGAAGATGGTTCGCAGCAGAGCGAGTTCTCAAAAATTTTTCAGTCGGGTTAGATTCCAGTCGCTGGGATTCAGGGGCGATCGCCCCGATATTGCCCCTATATCCCCTTAATTCCGCCCAGATTTAGCGCTCAGGCACGAAAAGCCTGGGCATTTACTCTAGTCCACTGCATCTGAAATAAGCTTTCTGCAGAAAGTTACTCGCCTGAGGAAGTTCCGTTCCATATATTCCATATATATATAGATATGGAGTGAGTGTTTTCCTGCGGAGCAGGAGAATCAGGCTGTGCCTGAGTCAGCTTTGTGGCGGGGCTAGTCTAAAAGCCCAAGCTGGCGACGCGCCTCGAAAAGCCCCAAAGCAGCGCTGACTGAGAGATTGAGGCTGCGAACACCGGGTTGAGCCATCGGAATTTTGACGACAGTGTGGCAGGCAGCTAATACGTCAGCCGGTAGACCTGTCGTTTCACAGCCAAACAACAGCCAATCGTCATCTCGATACTGAAACTTTGTATAGCTACATAACCCTGAAGTGCTGAAGCCGATCCAGCGTCCGCCCTGCTGGGCATGGTAGCGCTGGAATGCTTGCAGGTCAGGATGATAGTAGAGGTCTACGTATTCCCAGTAATCCAGCCCCGCCCGCTTGAGATAGCGATCGCTAATTTCAAAGCCCAAGGGGCCAACCAAATGCAGCGGTGTACAGGTGGCGGCGCAGGTGCGGGCAATATTGCCCGTGTTTGGGGGAATCTGGGGATTAACGAGAACAACGCTGGGCATAGGGAAAGCGGAAGTTGGCGATCGCCCGATAGGTCTGTCGGTCAGCAGCAATTGAAAATCTGAGCCGTGCGAGATCCGATGCATCGCAGTGGGTGGCGTGCGTCGGTCTGAAGCTAACTCACACGGGCGATCGCAGAGCAGGAATGTATAGATTCTTCTAATGATTGCTCAGCCGTGGATAGATGGAGTGCAGAATACCTGCTTTTTTCCACCGACCTGCTGGCTGAGTCACTAAAGAGTTGGCTGCTGTGCGGGATCAGAGGCGCTAGAATCCTGGCTCGAAGGCGCGGTGTCGGGATTAGCCGTAGAATCCGGCACATTGGGCGGGACGGCAACGGCAGGGGGCTGAGCAAAGTATTGATAGGTTGCCTGAGAAATTTGCTGAATGAGCTGCGCCGCCGACCCAGCATCGCCCGCCCGCTGCACCAAGGCGGTAATCACGTAGCGCTTGCCGTTGGGCATATCTACAATCCCGCTATCGCCCGAAAGACTGTCGATGTTGCCAGTTTTATGGGCGATTTTTGCGTCCGGCCCGAGAGTTGCCGCCAAGAGGCTGTTGTTCACTGTGGAGCGCATGATGTCGAGCAGGCGATCGCGCGATCGCAGCGACAGCAAATCTCCCTGGCTCACGGCTGTTAGCAGCAGCGACAAATCGCGAGCGCTGGTGGTGTTCGTGCCTTGCAAATCTGCCAGGAGATTATTCAGCACGGTGTGGCTCATGCCCCAATCGCGAAATCGGCTATTGAGTGCGGTCAGTCCGCCCAGCTTGTGAATCACCATGTTTGTGGCCGTATTGTCGCTAATGGTGATCATTTTGGTTGCGGTATCCAGGGCGCTAAGCTGGCTGCCCACTTCCATAAACTGAATTTCACCGGAGCCGTCTGTGATATCAATCGTTTGCAAGGTCAGAGCCTCATCTAGCCGCACCCGCTGCCGATCGACATCTTGCAAAAAGGCAACCAGAATGGGGGTTTTGATCGTGCTGGCGGCTGGATACACGGTGCTGCCGTTCAAGTCCACGTAGTCCCCAGTGTCTAAATCCACCACAAACACGCCAGCCGACAGCCCGGTCTGAGCCACAAGCGACTGTAGCGTGGTCGTGAGCGGCGCAATCGGCTGCCCCAGACGCAGCTTCATAATCGCAGAAGACGGATTGGCAGGCACTATATCACCGCGAAAGCCAGGAGTCGGCGTGGGGCTGGGGGCGGGGGTAGGACTGGCGGCCAGGCTGGCGGCTGTGGTGTCCTGGGCCCGGATTGTCGGATTCCAGACCGAAAGGCTGGTGCCGACGATTGCCCCAATGCCCACACCCAGAATGATCAGGCGAGTGGCATAGAGCAGTGGCGAAGCGGGAGCTGGGGGATAGGCGCGTCCCCGACGGGGAGTCGAGCGCGATCGCCCCACGGGGCGGGGGGCCAGCGCCACTGGACGCTCAGGTCGTCTCGCCGCATCAGGCCGATTCCCATTCGGAGAAAGTGAGCGAGGCTGGGGTTGGATCAGCGCCAGAGATGGCGGATTCGACCGTTCAGACGATCGGCGACCGTTGCCAGCAGCGGGCGATCGCTCTGAATGATCCAGGACGTTGCGTAAGTTCAGCGGTGGCTGGGCCGAATAGGAGGCGCGGGGAGAGATAGGCCGGGGCGATCGCGCCAGTGTATGTCCCGAAGGAGGAGCCTGATTTGTAGCCGAGCGATCGCCCGATTGCGATCGACTGCCTGCGGCCGGCGGCACAGACCCCAAAGGCTGAGTTCCACCCTGCCCAGATCGCCGTTTCATGCGGCGTCGGGACGAGCGGGATGGTTTACCAGAACCCAGCATAAGGGCGTACCTCCAGGAAATTTTCGACTTGCGTCACGCGATTTCTGACCTTACAGCTAAATATAACGAACCCCGTTTCATCCGTTGCACCGAATTTAGGGAAAACTGACTAGACAAGACAGATCCGCGCAATCCTCGTCAAACGACTCTGATAACGACTCTGATTTAGATCGTTTAAGATAAAGTTTCAGCGCTCAGACAGCAGGCTTCCCTTAGAATTCGAGACGTTCTGCTGTCCAGCCGCTTTGGTTCAGCAAGGAATTGCACTCCTAGTTTTCAGGCATGATCAGCCGAGTAACCCACTGCCTTCCAGAGAGACAATGCTTTGGACGGAGCCGTTTCTGGTTTTTAATCATGCGACAGCAAGAAGGTGAGTAGCGGCTTGCGCTGGTTTAGAAGGACAAGCCTATTGAAATTCACCCCATGCAAAAATTACTATTTCCTGACAAAGACGCAGTTAAAGGACGCGCAATTTTTCTCGGAGAGCGCCTCGACTTGCGAACGCTAGAAGCGACCACACCCCTCGGACGGCAACCCTTGGCGATCGCCGCTGGAAGCGATGGCTGCGTGGTTCTCTTTAAATATGGCGCAGTGGTGCTATTCGGGTTAGACCCCATTGAGGAGGCCACTTTTTTAAATAACTTGAAACCCTTAGTGCAGGAGCCGTTCAGCAAGCCTGAAACCGAGGAAGCGACCCTCCGAATCGAGCCGTCGCGAGCGGGGCAGGTGGAAAATGGCATTATCTCGCTGCAAGAATTTAGCGTAGAGTCGCTGCAAGTGGTGGCCGATGTACTGGCTAAGAGCGTGGTGTTGGCACACTACGAACTGGGCACGGCTAGCGTCTTCGACCAAATCGAACCCTTCGCTGCGGGGCTACAGCGCACCACCAAAAATGAGCGCTGGGGCAAAGAACTCCTGCGGCAGCTCGGACGGACGTTATCCATTCAGCATAAAATCGTGGGTCGGGTCGAAATTATCGACAAACCTGACCTGCTCTGGGAAGCACCCGAACTAGAGCGACTCTACGCCCGCTTAGAAAATGAGTATGAAATCCGCGATCGCCATCAAGCTCTGGAACGCAAGCTAGGACTGATTTCCAGCACCGCAGAAACAGTATTAGATCTGCTCCAGCACAACAGCGGCCTGCGCGTAGAGTGGTACGTTGTTGTACTGATCGTAGTGGAAATATTGCTGTCGTTCTACGACATCTTTGTCAAGGCCTGAGCGCATAGCCCACAGACTGCCCTAGGCTGCTCCACCCGAAACCCGCACCAGCGAAACATGCCCATCGGACGGCTTAATCTGGAACTTTACGAGATTCGCCAATTCTTGAAGCTGGCTAATTGCCTCCGCGCCTTCAAGCTTCATTAGCTCGCGATCGTCGCGCATTTCTGTCCAGGTAATGCCATAGTCTGACACCAAAAAGCGGATCAGGTGGTTCTCGCCTAAGCTCACCATAAAGGACGCGCTGTTCATCTGACCGCCGCAGGTATAGCAAGACGCGAGGTAACCCTGGCGCTCCAACACGATAGCCAATGCCTGGAGATTCATTACCAGGTCATGAACAAACCGACGGTGCTGTTCTGCAAGTCGCAAAAACATCTTCGACCTCCAATCACCACACTCTATAACATCACGTTCAACTATTCTAGATTGTCGTAACCTTCTTTTAGGTATTTGTAGCTATTCGAGACACAATCGCCTCGCCCTAAATATTAAAACATTCTTACGAAAAAGGAGCTTATAGCGAAAGTATGAGATTAGGCTAAAAATCCCGACTTTCCTGACTTTTAGGACGCTAGCTTAGTTCTAAAGTCCTATAGGTATCTCCGGTCACATTCGGCATGATCATCAGTAAATTTCTATGGATGATCAAACAACCCTCGGTGAAAAAGTATGCTCCCTCAATCTGATCGCCGCAGACACCCCTGAACAGTCCTAACCGATATCCCCTATATTCCTCAGTCAGCCAGCTTATGCAAGAGGAGAGCGACCTAGTTCGATTTCTCAGCGACCCACTCTACCGCTGTCTACAGCCTGAACCCATCGGATTCCGTAAACCTGCACCGCTTACAACCACATCTTTACCCCAACTTCGTAAAGCGACTACCTGGCAGATAAGACTCCACCACCCAAGTAGTAAGAATGTAAAACGCTGCCCACTCAATCTTTTACCAGGTCAGACTCTGAGCCAGATTGGAACACGAACTTTGTAGTGCCTATATCTGTAGTGTTTGCGATTCTGCCAAGAGCTTGTCCAGCCAGTTCTGTTGAATTCTGCTTGTTGAATTCTGTTGGACTATGTGACTTTACTCCTCAGACCATAGCTCCCAGACACATTCTAGTTCGGGATCTTTAAAGTGGGAAGTTTAATCAGGATTCGATGATGAAAGCTGTTGGCGTGATCCCCCTGTTCGAGCGATCGCCCCAAACGTCTCCAACGCTCGCGTTCAGGGTAGCCAGGGATATTGACGAAAATCGGGCGATCGCTTTTCCAGAAACGCCTGCTTGCCCTCGCTGCCTTCTTCTGTCATGTAATAGAGCAGCGTTGCATTGCCCGCCAGCTCTTGCAGTCCCGCCTGTCCATCACAATCAGCATTAAAGGCAGACTTCAGGCAGCGGATGGCGATCGGGCTTTTCTCCAGAATTTCCTGCGCCCAAGCGATCCCCTCGGCTTCCAACTGTTCCACAGGCACAACACAGTTGACGAGTCCCATATCGAGGGCCTGCTGGGCGGTGTACTGGCGGCAGAGATACCAGATTTCTCTCGCTTTCTTTTGTCCAACAATGCGGGCCAGATAGCTAGCGCCAAAGCCCCCGTCAAAACTGCCGACCTTGGGCCCAGTTTGCCCAAAAATAGCGTTATCTGCGGCGATGGTGAGGTCGCAGACAACATGGAGGACATGGCCGCCGCCAATGGCATAGCCCGCCACGAGAGCAATCACCACCTTGGGCATCGTGCGGATCAGTCGCTGCAAGTCCAGTACGTTCAGCCGGGGCGTGCCGCCTTGATCTAAATAGCCGCCCTGGCCGCGCACGCTCTGATCCCCGCCCGCGCAAAAAGCGTATTTCCCGTCCGTGTGGGGGCCTGCTCCGGTCAACAGCACCACCCCAATTCGGGGATCTTCGCGGGCATTGCTAAAGGCATCGTACAGTTCGGCAACCGTCTCCGGGCGAAAGGCATTGCGCTTGTGGGGGCGATTGATAGTGATTTTGGCGATGCCATCTGCCTTGTGATAGAGGATATCTTCGTAGCTTTTTGCAGTCTGCCAGTCCGCGTGCATGGTAGGGATCGATGCCAGAAAAAAGTGAGTGGGTAAGTTAGCGAGAACGCCAGCACAGGAAAGTTAAGAGAAAGCAAGCAACCGTGCAAGAAACATTGGTGGGCGATCGCCCTACGAGCCTACCACGTTGCGCGATCCCGCAGTTTACCAATCCCAGCCACACCCCGCCCCAGCGCCCCCTACCCCCTACAATTTTCCCTCTTCGTTCTTCGTTCTTCGTTCTTCGTTCTTCGTTCTTCGTTTTTCATTTTTACGGCCTACAAAGCACGTAAATTCCCCAGTAGGGCGATCGCATTGTTGCCAGAATTCCGTAATCCCACGCGAATCCTTCGATTAGGCAGGGGGCAATCTGAGGGCAGAGCAGCAGAGGGCGATCGCAGTGTACCCATCAATCTCTAGCCGTAGCTTAGAAAGCTCGTAAATTATTCACACTGCAATGTTTACAGCACTACCCCAACTTCATCAATAAAGCGTTAGGTTGGTTGCAGTAGCGGCTCTCTACAGCTTGTAGAAAAGGTTAACAGTTTCTTATCCGCTCCTTTTGCTGCCTTCTCGCGGTTTACTTAGCGGTTTACTTACCGGATTAACGCAAACTTAGCGCAAAGTCCTTCTCTCACCGTCACATCCCTCCATTGCAGGGCGAGGTATTGACATGAATTGGTCTCATTACAGAACCCCGGATCTGGCGCTCTCTAGCTGGACATGGCTCCCCAACGACGCTGCAACAAGTCAGTCCCATCCAGCCACCCAGCCCCCAGCCACGCTCTACAGAACAGCATTTGTTTCACCCTCGCTGCGTCCGCAGTGTGCACCATTGCAACCTCTGCGCCAATGGCTCAACAACATTGAAATTTCAAGTGAAGCTCAGGCCCGTCGGATTTGTCAGGCGATCCCTGCCCGGTGTCCCTTCGAGCGAGAGGTGCGGGTCTTGGGGAAAACGATTCTTCGAATTCCGCCGCTGTGTAAGCTCAATCCCGTCTACGAAGAGGTTGTAGCGCTTCGGTTTCGGGCAATTTGTTATCTAGCAGACGAATGCGGGGTAGATGTAACGCCCTACTGCTAATCCGGACGCATTTACGGATTCGCTGGGGCTTTGCCGAGAATCGACAAACGCCTATGTTGGTTCTCGAATTTGAACTGGCGAATTTGAACTGACAGATTTGAACTGGCGAATTTGGATTACCAATCAGGCGGTACGGGGCTTCCAGCAATTCTATCCGTAGCGCCATTTGGGAGCATTGAGACAGACCCGCTTCACAACGTCCCAAAAACGCAAGAGCGCTGACGCAGCACTCATACCCCTGAGCCGGACACGCACGACGATCTGTACGTCTACCGTCTCTAGTACGTCTACCGTCTCTATACCTCTGCCGTCTCTGCCGAAGCAGCTGTGGCTGGAAGCTCCAGACAGTAGCCTGCGCCGTAAACCGTTTTGATATAGCGGGGATGGCGGGGATCAGGCTCTAGCTTGGTTCGCAGATGCCGGACATGAACCCGAATCGTCTCAATATCATCGTCGGGATCATAACCCCAAACTTCTTTCAGGATTTCGCTAGGGGAAACTGTCTGCCCATGCCGTTGCAGCAGGCAGTGCAGTAGCTCGAATTCCAAATGGGTGAGCTTTA
This sequence comes from Thermoleptolyngbya oregonensis NK1-22, assembly GCF_032705245.1. Taxonomy (GTDB): domain Bacteria; phylum Cyanobacteriota; class Cyanobacteriia; order Elainellales; family Elainellaceae; genus Thermoleptolyngbya; species Thermoleptolyngbya sichuanensis. The sequence goes on along the minus strand of NZ_CP053540.1, from coordinate 1,053,653 downwards.
CGGTCTGGTCAAACCAGATGGCTTCTAGCCGCTCTGGCACCAGCGTCAGCGGGCCATAGTTCAGGATTTCCGTATGCTTTGCCGCCTGGGGAATGCGGTCAGTGCGGCGCAGGAGGGCGCGGACTCTCGCCAGCATTTCCTCTACCTCGAAGGGCTTGGTGAGGTAGTCGTCTGCGCCCGCGTTGAAACCTTCCACCTTGTCTTGGGTCTGGCTGAGGGCGGTGAGCATTAGCACGGGAATGTCGGCTGTGCGCTCGTCTCGCCGGAGCCGCTGGCATACGGTAAAGCCGTCTACCTTGGGCAACATCAGATCGAGCATAATCAGGTCGGGCAACAGTTGCAGTGCCAATGCCTGACCTTTTACCCCGTCTGCGGCCTGGCTCACGTCATATCCAGCCATTTCTAGATTGACGGCTACTAGCTCTGAGATGGAAACGTCGTCGTCGATTACAAGTATCCGAGGCATCATTAAAAAACTGGGTTTAACGTTTAGAAATCCTATGGAATCTATTGTTTTTATAACGGATTAATAACAAAAGCTACAAAGCCGTTCAAACATTTGTAGAACTTAAACAGAATATACGAGCAATTCTAAATTTTTTCTGCTCAAAATGCACCCTCCTGGCTGGGGGCTGAATCAGGAGCCTGCGGGCTAAGGCAAGAGATGGTCTGGTAAGAGTGGGTTGAAGAACCAGAGTGGGCATTGCTCAGACCTTGGGCGATCGCCCAAGGTCTGCCCTCTGTCCTTGTGCATCAACCTTGCGTCGCAGATTTTGCGCCGAAATCCTTGTATCGCCGTCGCCAGAGATTTTTTCGATTAGCTCGACATCTCTGCCCGTAGCGCGTAGTCACGGAATCGGTTGAGATCGGCTTGCAGCGTCGATTCCACCAGGCGGCCCAGAAACAGGTTGTCCATCACTTTGCCCAAAATACCGGGGATCGCGTAAGACACCGTGAGCTTTACTACGCTGCGATCGCCCCGATCGTAAAACCGGATTGCGCCCCGGTTGGGCAGTCCGTCCACCGATTCCCACTGCATGATCTGGTGTTGCACCAGCTTGGTGATACGGGACTGCCAGCTAAACTCGAACCCACTAGAGGCCAGCTTCCAGCGCGACAGGTCGGGGTTATCTGGCTGAATCGTCACCGAGTCGATCCACTTCATCCACTTGGGCATTTGCTCTAGGTCAGACCAGAGTCCCCACACCCGCTCGATGGGCGCTTCGACTTCGACTTGAACGGTGTGATCTAACCAGTCGGCCATGGTGGGAGAATGAGAAACTGCGATTGGTTGGGGGTACTGCTTTACTCTACAAAGTTTCTGGGGAAGAGGGAAGGAGGAAGGGGGAAGAGGGAAGAACGAAGAGGGAAGAACGAAGAGGGAAGAACGAAGAGGGAAGAACGAAGAGGGAAGAGGGGAGAAGGGAGCCGCTTTGAAATCGGCAGGCATGACGGACGATATTGGCGATTGGCGGGAATGGGGGAAGAGGACAAGTTTGCTTTTGTTGAGGCGTTTTTGGAGGGGCGATCGCGCCAGCAAACGAGGCGATCGCTCCAAGGGGTTGTGCCGCTCGATGCCGTCCATGTGCAAAAGCAGGGCAAGACCTTGGTGAACTTTAGCGCCAATGACTATTTGGGATTGTCCAAACATCCGGTGCTGATTGCCGCTGCCCAGGACTATACGCAGCGCTACGGCACGGGTGCAACTGCGTCGCGGCTGGTGACGGGCAGTTTCGACATTCACCAGCAGTTAGAGGCGGCGTTGGCGGCGGCCTGCGGGCGCGAAGCGGCGCTATTGTTCAATTCTGGGTTTCAGGCAAATGTAACGGTCTTGGGGGCGCTGCTTGATCGACATGCGCTGGTCTTGTGCGATCGCCTAGTTCACAGCAGCTTGCTCAATGGCGCACTGGCCAGCCGCGCCACGCTAACCCGCTATCGGCACAACGACCACGAGCATTTAGAATCGCTGCTGCGACAGGCGGTGAATCAGCGCTACAGTCGTGTCGTGATTGTGTCGGAAACGGTGTTCAGCATGGATGGCGATCGCGCGGATGTCGATCGGCTTGTTCACCTGGCGCAGACCTACGGCGCGATTTTGTATCTGGACGAGGCCCACGCGATTGGGGTGCTGGGTGCAGGGGGAATGGGGCTGGCGATGGGCAACCCTGGCGTGGATCTGGCGATGGGCACGCTGGGCAAAGCCTTTGGTGCGTTTGGTGCGTTCCTGGTTTGCTCGGCGCGACTGCGGGACTATTTGATCAACGCCTGCCCCGGCTTTATTTACACCACAGCGCTTCCCCCCAGTGTGATTGGGGCGATCGCCGCGGCGCTGAAGCTGATGCCCAGTCTGGAGGGCGATCGCCAGCGGTTGACCCGGCACGCAGAGACGTTGCGAACCCAGCTTCGGGCGGCAGGATTCGACACTGGGCCATCCTCCACGCACATTATTCCTATCATGCTGGGCGAGGCGGAACGGGCGCTGTCCCTGGCTCAATGGCTAGAGACCCAGGGCATCCTTGCCGCGGCCATTCGCCCACCAACGGTTCCCCAAGGGACGGCACGACTGCGGCTCGCACTCTCTAGCCAGCACACCAGCCAGCATTTAGGATCATTAACTAGCGCGTTGAGGAACGGGCATGAGCAGCGGCATTGAGGCGATCGCCTATCACGGCTGGGGGTTTGACGCAGACCTTTGGCAGCCGTGGGCGGCGGCGTTGAAAACTGCGGGCGTTGAGGTGCAACTATTCGACCGGGGCTATTTTGGCTTGCCCAATCAGCCCGGTTTTAGCCAACAGCCTTCCCGTAAAGTGATTCTGGCTCATTCCTATGGGCTGCATCTCTGTCCAGTTGAGCAGATGCATCAGGCCGATCTAGTGCTGGTCTTCAGCGGATTTTCGTCGTTTCATCCGCTGTCGGGGCGATCGCGCGATCGCTCAAAAAGCATTCTACAAATTATGATTCAGCAGTTTGAAAAAACACCGAGCCTGGTCTTGCAAAACTTCTACAAAAAGTGTTTCTCACCTGTCGAGGTTGATCCAGCCTGGTGTGAACCTTCTGAAAGTTTTCGGGTTCGCGAAAATCGGCTTAATTCTGCCCTCTTGCTGCAAGATTTGCAACGGTTAGATGAGTCGATTCAGAATCTCGACCACTTGCCGCAAACGGCTCACGCCATTGCCTTTCATGGTCAGAGCGATCGCATTGTTCCATTTCCAGATACCCCTGAGCAAGCCACGCATCTGTTGGCGAGGGCTGAGTTTATCTCGATTCCCAATGCCGGACATCTGCTGCATCTAACGCATTTCGAGCGCTGCTGGGAACGGGCGATCGCCGCTATTCACTCTCTACCTCCCGCATGATTTTAGAAAACGGCGCTAATGCTTTAGAGAAAACCCATGCAAAATGTCAAATTGAAGAAGCCTTTGGACAAGCTGCAACGCAATATAATCAGGCAGCTTTGGTGCAAAAAAAATGCGCGGCCCGGTTACTAGAGGAACTCGATCGAGTGTGTCCTGAACTGCCCTCTGGGAAAGTGATTGAGATTGGCTGCGGCACGGGTTTTTTGACTCAAGGATTAGTAAAGAAGATGGGCGATCGCCCTCTGGAAATTACCGACTTATCCCAATCAATGCTCACCGTGTGCCAGCAGCAAGTTTCTCAGACCAGCTATTCCTCTGAAATGACCTTCAGAACCCTTGACGGCGAACTTTGGCAACCCATTTCTAGGAGCTATGCGTTGATTATTAGCAGCTTCGTCGTGCAGTGGTTTCAGCAGCTTGAGCCTGCGCTAGATCGCTGGATTTCTGCCCTCAAACCGGGCGGCAAAATTCTCATCTCGTTCCCGACCTGTCACAGTTTTCCAGAGTGGAAAGCAGCCTGTCGAAGCCTGGACTTACCCTTTACCGGAAATCCCCTGCCTGATCCAGGGGCGATCGCCCAATTCCTCGCATCTCGGCCTGTTCAAACTCAATATTGGCAACAATCCATCGGTATTTCCTTCGCGTCTTCACGCGATTTCTTCCGCAGCTTAAAGCAAATTGGTGCGGGAACTAGCCTTTCCCAAACCAAGCTTTCCATTTCAGACTTTAAACAGTTGGTTGGCGCACTCGATGAATTTGCAAGTCTTTCCGGCGGAATTCACTATGACGTAGCCTATTTCACTATTTCTCGCAATAAACTTTAACCAAAGATGCCGATTCACTCGTTCATGTTTCCAGAAAAATTCTTCATTACAGGAACCGATACCAACGTAGGAAAAACGGTCGTCTCTGCCTTGCTAACCCTTGGGCTGAATGCGTCCTATTGGAAGCCGATTCAGTCGGGACTTGATCCGATCAGCGATACGGATTACGTGCGGAAAGTCACTAGTTTAGATGACTCCCATTTCCTGCCAGAAAGGTTCACGTTAACGCAGCCCCTCTCTCCCCATGCCGCCGCTGAGATTGATGGCGTTCAGATCCATCTTTCCGATTTTCAGCTACCCTCTCAACTGCCATATAAACCTCTCATTATTGAAGGGGCGGGCGGGCTAATGGTGCCGCTCAATGAAGAGGATTTTGTGATTGATTTAATCCGACAGTTTCAGCTTCCGGTTTGTCTGGTGGCTCGCAGCACGTTGGGCACGATTAACCATACCCTGCTGTCGCTGGCTCAACTGCGGCGGATGGAAATTCCCATCTTGGGTGTGATTGTGAACGGCCCCAAAAATGAGGGAAATCGAGCGGCGATCGCCCACTACGGCAACGTGCCCATTCTTGCAGAACTGGAGCCACTGGCCGAGGTCAATCCCGCTACACTCAAGCAAGCATTTGATCAGCTTTTCTGATCTCAGCTTTTCCGATCTTAAATACCTTCTTAAAACCATGCATCCTCACATTTGGTATCCATTCACCCAAGCGAAAACGGCGCTAGAACCGCTAAAGGTCAAATCCGCGCAGGGTGTTTGGCTAGAGCTAGAGAATGGGCACAAAATAATTGACTGCATCTCAAGCTGGTGGGTCAACACTTACGGACATTGCCATCCCAAAATTGCTGAGGCAATCTATCAGCAGGCGCAGCAGCTCGAGCAAGTCATTTTTGCTGGGTTTACCCATGACCCCGCAGAGCAACTGGCGGAAAAACTAGTCGCAAAACTGGGCGCTCCGTTTAATCGGGTCTTCTTTTCTGACAATGGCTCAACGGCGGTCGAAGTCGGGCTAAAGATGGCGTATCAATACTGGGTGAATCAGGGGCAGGCAAGAAGCACATTTCTAGCATTTGACGGAGCCTATCATGGGGACACCTTTGGCGCAATGTCAGTGGGTGCGCGTTCCTTATTTTCGGCGGTATTTTCCAACTTGCTATTTAACGTGGAGTTTGTTCCATTTCCCTCAACCTATTGGGGCGATCGCACGGCTGAAGAAACAGAAGCAAAGGTGCTTTCAATCCTTGAGAAAGCGCTAGATGAACGGGGCGAGCGCATTGCAGGAGTGATTATTGAGCCGCTGGTGCAGGGGGCGGGTGGAATGCGGATGTGTAGACCCCAGTTCTTGCAAAAACTGAGGGCGATCGCCCAGTCTTTTAACACACTGCTGATCTTTGATGAAGTGATGACGGGCTTTGGGCGCACCGGGGATTGGTTCGCCTGTCATAAAGCAGGCGTTTCGCCCGATATTCTCTGCCTTTCTAAAGGAATTACGGGCGGCTTTTTGCCGTTTGCTGTAACAGTTTGCTCAGAAGAAATTTACCACGCATTCTATGATGACGAGCCGCTGAAAACGCTGTATCACGGTCATAGCTACACGGCCAATCCGCTGGGTTGTGCGGCGGCGCTGGCAGGGCTAGAGCTAATGACTGAATACGAGCCACAGTTTCGCAGTATGGAAGCAAAACATTATGCACAGTTGGCTCAGTTGAAAGACCATCCTGCTGTTGAAAAAATGCGCGTTACGGGTACGATTGCAGCGATGGATCTGGTGACCCAAGAACGATCGGGATACCTCAACACAATTTCGCTGGAAATTCGTCAGCGGGCGATCGCCAAAGGTCTGCTGCTACGTCCACTTGGAAACGTTCTGTATATTCTGCCTCCGTACTGCATCTGTGACGCAGACTTGTCCCAAATCTATCAGGGAATTGAAGAAATCTTGACGGATTTGTCCAAAGATTTTCTAATTTGAAGTCACCTGAAGATTCAGGCTTCACGCCCAATTTTCAGCACCCACAATCAGCACCCACAATCAGCACCCACAATTAGATTCCTGAAAACTTCTACCCGCTAGAGGGTCACCCGCTAGGGATATGATGAGAACCTGCCCTGATGTTTGCGTCAAGACCTATGGTTGCGTCTTCTATCCCTGTATTGCGCCACGATTGGACAACTGAAGAAGTCCTCGACTTGCTGCAACAGCCGCTAATGGATCTAGTGCATCGTGCCCAAACGATCCACCGTCAGTTCAATCCGCCAAACCAGATTCAACTGGCGACGCTGCTGAGCGTGAAGACGGGCGGATGTTCGGAAGACTGCGCCTACTGCCCACAATCGGCCCATTACAGCACCACCGTCGAGCCACAGCCAATTCACTCGGTAGAAACTGTGCTGGCGGCGGCGGAACGGGCGAAGGCGGCTGGGGCATCGCGCTTTTGTATGGGCTGGGCGTGGCGCGAAATCCGGGATGGCAAAGCGTTTGATCAAATGCTGGAGATGGTGCGGGGCGTGCGATCGCTCGGCATGGAGGCCTGCGTGACAGCGGGAATGCTGACCGACACCCAGGCGGAAAAGCTGGCTGCGGCAGGGCTGACTGCCTACAACCACAACCTCGACACCAGCCCCGAATTTTATGGGCAGATCATCACCACGCGCACCTATGGCGATCGCCTGCAAACGCTGGAACGGGTTCGGCAGGCGGGCATTTCGGTCTGCTGCGGCGGCATCATCGGCATGGGCGAGGGGCTGGGCGATCGCGCCCGGATGCTGAGTATCCTGGCTGGCCTGAATCCGCATCCCGAAAGCGTACCCATCAACGCGCTGGTGGCCGTGGCGGGCACGGCGCTAGAAGCTCAACCACCCATCGACCCGCTGGAACTGGTGCGGATGTGCGCCGCTGCCCGTATCGCCCTGCCCAGGGCAAGGGTGCGCCTCAGTGCCGGACGCAGCCAGCTCAGCCGCGAAGCCCAGGTCTTGTGCTTTTTGGCAGGGGCAAACTCAATTTTCTATGGCGATACGCTGCTGACGACGGGCAATCCCGCAGAAGAGCGCGATCGCCAACTGCTGGCCGACATTGGCGCAGAGCCGCTGGTATCCTGCCCAGAAACCACCCCAAAAAAATAGCCTGAAAAAATAGCGCGGGCAAGAAGCCTACGCTATTGAAGAATTCAGAAGAGCTTCAGAAGAGTTTCATTTCAGAAGAGTTTCAACTGTAGCGTCTGCCTACTCTTCTGCTTCTTCCATGCGGGCAATTTGCATAGGCATTTGCGGTAGCCCCTGGGCAGTTTGCTGGCCGCTGTACATAGCTCGCAGCACCAGCGCCGGGTCTACCCAGTTATTGTCATACTTTAACCCCCAGTGCAGGTGGGGCCCGGTGGTGCGACCTGTCATCCCGACACGCCCCACTCGCTGGCCGGCGTAAACCGTCTGCCCTTCATAAATTTGGAGGCCGCCTGCGCGATCGAGCATAGAGCGGCGACCGCCCGTGCGATCGACCCGCCCTTCCATGTGGCAGTAGATGCTGAGCCAGCGTCCGGCCTCCACCACGACCGAAGTGCCGCAGTTTGAGTCGTCCGTGACTTCTACCACTACGCCCGTTGTCCAGGTGCGGATGTAGCTGCCCTGGGGTGCGGCCATATCCAGACCATAGTGAAACTCGTTGTAGTTGTAGCCTTCAATGGAGCGGCGATAGCCAAAGGGCGAGGTGTATGCCTGGAACTGCTCTAGCGGGAAGGAAACATTGCTCCACTCGTTGCGGGCCACCACTTGGGCAACGTCAACGGAGGATATGTTCTGAGCCTGAGCGCCCGGTTCGCCCACGCTGATCGCTGTGGGGTTGGCGGTGGGTCTGATGGGCTGGATCGTTCCCGTAGCGTTGGGGTTGAGCGTGGGAGTTGAAGTAGTAGAAGCGGGCTGGGGCGATCGCCGCAGTCTAGGAAAAATTGACCGAGTGGAATCCGCAGGAGCCAGGTCACGGGTAGAAGGGTCGGTCACCTGGGGCATGAAGCGGTCGGCAGGTACAGCACCGGGCGTAGTGCGGATCGCGTTCTGGGTTGCTAAGGCATTGAGAGAGCGAGCTTCGCTCATTTTTTGATGGGCTTCTACTACGACGAGCAGAGAGAGGGCAATGCCAGCGGTTAGCAGAAATTTTCCTAAGTTGTTTGAAACTTCTCTCATGACGGAAATAGGTACAAGTCCAGTTCGGTTTCCTATGCCTTACAACCGCCAACATCGTACATCAGAATAAAACCGCTGAATTAAGAATTTTCTATCAAATCGTCATCCCCCGTGTGGGTAATTGATGAAGACTGATAGGGTGAAAAATAGTTGTTTAGGAGGTTGTTTGGGGCATTTGGCAACCTTTAAGATTCCCGGTTTGCACCCAAAACTGCACATTCTTGAAATAAAGAACGAATGCCCGTTTAAGAAACTAGTTCAATTATACTATATAAAAGTTCAATCAAAGCGACTGCACGCCGAACTTTTGATCGGTTTCTACGTCTTTTCTAGGCATTCCAATTTTTTCAAGCCCTTTCCTGGTAGGTACCCCACCAGATGTAAATGTCCAGATATTCTGCCTGGGCTGAGGAGCGTAACTAATATGAATGGGTCGGTTGCCCCCATAGTAGTAGAGCGAGTCAAACGGCAATCGCTGCTCTAGAATCCACTCCACAAGGCGATACGTGCTATCGCACGGGCTATCAACACCGCTCTCTAACCCTACAATCCGAAAATCACAGGCAGCACCGAGGCGTGAACAGTAATACTTGCCATTTCGGTTCTTCTCATGTGCCATGTGCTGATCCCGGCTTGGGTCAACCCGCCCATTCTTCACCCCTGTCTTTGGGTCTTTCTGAGCCAGAAACCGCTTCAGATCCTTTGAACAAAAGCCATAGGTCAACTGAAACCGCTCCCTGCCAAAGTGAGCAATCACAGGGTCAAGGATATACTGGCACAGCGCCTCTAAAGCTGGAATGGTTTCTTCCAGGTTTTCGGGGTATGGGTCAATCTGATCTGCGTACTTCTGGTAGGTTTGCGTGCAGGTGCAAAACTCCTCCAGTGTTAGGTATTGACCGATCTGCATCGTTCTCACCCTCTAAAACCATGCAAAGCCATGCTAAAGCCAGAGGCCGCTGATGAGCTAATGAACTGAGCTTAGCGCAGCCGCCCCGATCGCAGGATGCTGATAATTAGCCATAGCCCCAGGATGCTGGCGGCGGCAAACAGCGCCTCGCTGATCCACACCACACGGCTGACGGGGGCGTTTGCGGTGATAATCGCTGCGCCCATGATCAGCGCCCCCACCACAATGCTAAAAGAGAGCCGATTGGCAGAAGAATCGACGGTGCGGCGCAAGGTGTCCAGTTCGCGCACGGTCAGGTTCCAGTTCAGCGTTTCAGAGGTGACGCGGTCGAGCAGCAGTTCAACCTGACGGGGCGATTGCAGCGACAGATTTTTCACATCCAGCAGCGTCCGCAAGAAGGCAGGCAGCGGCGCATCGCCTACTAGCTTGCGGCGAAACAGATCGGTCATCAGCGGGCGAATTTGTTCTGAAAAGTTGAATTCGGGGTCGAGCGCGCGGGCAACGCCTTCTAGATTGGCGATCGCCTTTGCACATAGCCCCAGGTTTCCTGGCACGCGAATCTTGTTCTTTCGTGCCGCTTGCAGCACCTCATAAAACAGCAGGCTGAAGTTAATCTGCCCCAGGTTGAGGCTGTAATACTGCCGCAGCAGCCGCTCATAGTCTGTTTCCAGCCGCGTCAGGCTAATGGGTTCTTCCGAGGGAGCCAGTTGCAGCGTGAGCTGAGCGCAGCGCTGAGCATCCAGGCTGACAATGGCCAGGATTAGCTCTAGCAGGATGTCCTGCGTGCGGGGGTCGAGCCGCCCCACCATGCCACAGTCCAGCAGGGCCACGCGCCCATCGCTGAGATAAAACAGGTTGCCGGGGTGTGGGTCGGCATGGAAGAAACCGTCTAGACACACTTGCTGGAAAAAGGCTCGGAGCAACAGGTTGGCGATCGCCCGTTTCTCGGATCGCTCGTCTTCTGCGGGGGCAAACTCTGCCAGCAGCAGCGGCTTGCCGTCCAGCCACTCCATCACCAGCAGTTGGTCTGTCGTATGCTCCCAGATAATCTGCGGCACCACCAGTTGGGCCGGGTCAAACCAGCGGCTGCGGCCCAGATTGCTGCGGAGTTGGTCGGTATAGGTCGCCTCCTGGGTAAAGCGCAGTTCAGCCCGCAACGCCTGGGAAAATTCTTCCGCCAGGGTCACCACGTCATAGAGCTTGCCAAATTCGGTTTGGGCCACCAAGCTGGCGATCGCCCGAATCAGGGCAATATCCTGCTCCACCACAGGCAGCAGCCCCGGCCGCTGCACCTTCAGCGCCACTTCGCGGCCGTCCTTGAGCGTGGCCCGATGGGTTTGAGCAATTGACCCCGCTGCCACAGGTTCCGGGTTAATCGCCAGAAAGACATCTTCCACAGGGCGGGAAACCGATTCTCGAATCACCGCTTCAATTTCTGCCCACTCTACAGGCGGAACCTTTGCCTGGAGCGTGCTGAGCGCCTCGATATAGTCTGGCGGCAACAGGTCGGGGCGGGTACTCAGCAGTTGCCCCAGCTTGACATACACCGGCCCTAGATCTACCAGAATATTTCGCAGCACCGCAGGCGTGGGCAGCTTCGGCTCGTCCAGCTTGCCGCCCGACAGCAGCCGCCGCATATAGTCCCACCCGTGCCGCAGCACGACCTCAGCGATTTCGCCTTGACGGGAACTGGTCTGGACAAGTTGAGAGAGCATCGATACACTTCCCTGGACTGCCGTTGGCGTTTACAAAAAAGCCCCGCTACCTCTACAGCCTAGCGGGGTTTGTCGAGTTTGGGGTTAAGGTTCGGTTCAGCGCGGCTCAAAAGTCTGGCGCGATTCTGGCGCGATTCTGGGGCAGTGCATCTGTTGCGATGGCTGCGGGCGCAGACTCAATACTCTTTTGCGGCTTCGTCTACAAAGCACCAGAGCCAGTCTTCGCCCAGTTCTGCCGAACTCATGACTGGATGCCCCGTTTCTTCGTAATGGCGGCGGGCGTGCTGATGTTTTGACGAATCGCAGCACAGCATCTTGCCACAGGTCTGGCAAATCCGCAGATGCACCCACTTTCGCCTGACTCTTGGCCGGATGCCCCAATAGCCAGAGGCCTTCGCGGCGAGGCGATCGCCCCCCAACCCCTCACTCCTCTTCCCTAGTTCCTGGCTTGATTAGGCAGCGGTTCTGGCGTGATACTCAGGCTAATGGTCTGCCCGTTGCGGCGAACTTCGACCGGCAGCGGGCTACCAATGCGGCTGTTTTCGACCACCTGCTGCACCTGTTCCGAAGCGGTGACGGGCTGCTGACCCACCTTGGTAATTACATCGCCAGCGCGAACCCCTGCACGAGCAGCGGGGGAGTTGTTTTGCACGCGCACCACCAACACGCCCCGGTCTTCCTGAACCCGAATCGGGCTATTGGGGTCGTCGTTGATGTTTTGCTTCAGTTCAGGGGTTAAGTTGACCATATGCACGCCCAGATAGGGGTGATCGACCCGACCCGTGGCAATGAGCTGATCAGCAATGCGCTTGGCGGTGTTAATCGGAATCGCGAAGCCGAGGCCCTGAGCGTTGGCGCGGATGGCGGTGTTAATGCCGATGACCTCGCCGCGCTCGTTGAGCAGGGGGCCGCCAGAGTTGCCGGGGTTGATGGCTGCGTCAGTCTGAATAAAGCTGGCCCGCTGGTCAGGAATGCCGACTTGGGCGCTGCTGCGGCCCGTAGCGCTGATGATGCCTGCGGTGACGGTGCTGTTCAGCCCCAGCGGGTTGCCAATGGCGATCGCCCACTCACCCGGACGCAGCAAGTCGGAGTTGCCCAGCGTCGCCGTCGGCAGGCGATCGCCCTCAATCTTGATGACGGCAACATCGGTGACGCGATCGCCCCCTAGCACCCGTCCCTCAAAGGTTCGTCCGTCGCTCAGGGTCACCGTCACCCGGTCGGCCCCATCCACCACATGGGCATTGGTGATAATCAGCCCGCTAGCGTCGATAATTACGCCAGAGCCAATGCCCTGCTGCACGCGAGACGATGGCGGCATCCCTTCTTCGCCAAAGAAGCGTCGGAAGAAGGGATCGTTAAACGCCTCAGGAACGCGCCGGGTCACGGTTCGTGACGAGTCGATCCGCACCACGGCCGGGCCAACTCGCTCGGCTGCATTGGCAATAAAGTTTGACCCGCCAGAGGCAAACGCCGCCGCTGCGGAGGGCGCAGAAACCGCCGCCGGAGCCTGCACCTGGCTAACCAGGGATTCTGCGGGCATCGGTGCAGAAGCAATGGGAGCCAGCGCTTGATTGGCCAAGAGGCGATCGCCCGCTACTACCGCTCCAGCTCCCACCATTGTCAGAGCTAGATAGATCAAAGACTGTTTCATGGAAGATTTGCGCTCAGGCTTTCTAGAGGTCGTCACGGTGTCAGATTCCTCGCTATATCCAATTGTTCCCAAAATTTTTGTAGATTCAGGAAAGTGTCTTCGGTTTGAAGCGGTGGCGCTGAGGCATGACCACAAAATCGCCCCCAACACACACTGCCATAGTGCTGAAATATGAATGCTGCGATATGTTTAGACAGCTATCGGTAGACAATGACTAGACCACTGCTCAGATCATCAGGTTAGATTGCCGGGTGAGATCATTAAGCATCAGTCTTTTCATAATTTAATCGGGAAATTTGTCAATCGAATGACAAGGCTGTCACAACCTTATGAAAAGATGCAACTCAGCCTTGAGCCTGCCTTTAGACGTAGACTGACTCTGGAGTTTGTCATGCAAAGTTCATCCCCCTTTCACGACAGCGACAAACCCGGTTGATAACTTGAAATCACAGGTGAATGAATGCTCAGGGAGTCGGTTGTCCTGCACGAAAGCTTTTTCGGCATCAAAGCAGGGCCTCTTGGCTCCCTCTTTTTTTATGGTTTTTTGGGAAGCGGACGTGACCATGATTTCTCTCTAGCGCGGCCGTCTTCAGTTTCAAAAACCGTTAGGACTTACACAGTTGGACGATTTCTCGCGGGCGCACCTGCGAGAAATCGTCCAAGACTCAGAAACCTTGTTGTAAGTGCTTAAGTCCTAAACCGTTTTAGGATATCTATATCTAGACGGTTCTACCTCTAGCTTTTTCAAAAACCTCTAAGCCTGGAACGCTGGTCTGAATGCGGCGAATTGACGTGATCTTGATTGGGGTGGGTGTGTTTGCGGCGGGTGGCATCGTCTATGTCATGTTGACTCGCCTGGGATTAACCGATCTCGATGCGGGCATCTGGACGCAGGCGGTGCTGACCATCGGGCTATTGGGCTGGCTGGTGACGTATCTGTTTCGCGCAGTCACCCAGAACATGACCTATAACCAGCAGCTCAAAGACTATGAAGATGCCGTGCTGCAAAAGCGACTGGATGCGATGACCCCGGAGGAACTGGCGGCGCTTCAGGCCGAGCTAGAGCAGGAAAAGGCGGCCGACGAAAACGCAGCGCTGGATGGTAAGGTATCTGGTGATCCTTAGGCACGGCGATCGCCGCTCATGGCTCTAGGTGACAAATTCTAGGTGAAAAATTCTGGGTATCAAGCTCTGGGTAACAAGCTCTGGGCAACAAATTCTAGACAACGGCCTAGGCTTATAAACAAATCTACAGGACACAGCATGAAGTCGGTTTCGGATTGCATGGCGGCACTGCGCGATCGCGCTCAGTGTGCGCTCATTCCATTTATTACAGCGGGCGATCCTGATTTGGACACCACAGCCAAGGCGCTGCAAGTCCTAGATCGCAGCGGTGCAGATCTGATCGAACTCGGCGTGCCCTACTCCGATCCGCTGGCGGATGGCCCGGTTATCCAGGCAGCCGCCTCGCGGGCGCTCCAGCGCGGTGTGAAGCTAGAAGACGTGCTGGAACTGGTCAAAACCGTCAGCCCGACATTACGAGCGCCGATTATTCTCTTCACTTACTACAACCCGATTTTGAACCGGGGCATTGAGTCTTTTCTGAAACGGGCCTACGAGGCCGGTGCGCGGGGTCTGGTGGTGCCAGATTTGCCTCTAGAAGAGATGGACAGCGTGCTGAAACCTGCGGCAGACATTGGCATCGAGGTGACGCTGCTGGTTGCGCCGACCAGTCCCAAAGAGCGCATCCAGGCGATCGCCCAACAGGCCCAGGGCTTCATCTATCTGGTCAGCGTGACGGGGGTAACGGGAATGCGATCGCAGGTGGGCGATCGCGTACAAGATCTGCTGCTGGAGCTACGCAGCGTCACAGACAAGCCTATCGGTGTTGGCTTTGGCATTTCAGAGCCGAGTCAGGCGCGGCAAGTCATGGAGTGGGGTGCAGATGCCGTCATCGTCGGCAGCGCCTTTGTTAAACGGTTGGCAGAGGGCGAACCGCATCAAGCCTTGGAATCGGTTGAAACCTTTTGTCGCAGCCTGAAGGCATCGCTGCAAGAGGCATAAAATTGGGCACTTGATTGGGCATTTGTGGGATGGGCACCTCACCGAACTTGAGGTAGTGAGGTAGCAAACCAATCGTGTGCTTTAGCATGTCTAAGGTAACAGGTTCAGTTCTTGATGCGTTCCCATAGAGGAGCAAAGGGGGTGGCTCCGTGGCGCTGTGACATCCAATCCTTCGCTACGGACACTTAGCCCTTCGTTCCACGTGAACCATAGGGACATAAAAATGAAGGCGGCACCCAGATTCGAACTGGGGGTGAAGGTTTTGCAGACCTCTGCCTTACCACTTGGCTATGCCGCCGAGTTTGCTGTCTTGATAGTCTTGACAGCCGACTTGTGTGTGAGGGATTTGTGAAGGGTTTGTCAGGGGCGATCGCCCCCTGCGAACAGGTTCTTCGTCCCACGAGGATCTAGTATATCATCCGAGGAAGTTGCGATAATTCTCATCTGAAAGATTTCTGGCGGGTTCCCATGCCATCCTCTGCGGGTTCGCCCTCTGCGGGCTTGAAGATTGTTCAACTGACCGACACGCACCTGTTCGCCGACGAGCAGGGCGAGATGAAGGGCTGCCAAACGGGGCGATCGCTCCAAGTTGTGCTTCAGGCGGTGGCCCAGCGCCAGCCCCGGCCCGACTTGCTGCTGCTGACGGGCGACCTGTCGCAGGATGAAACTGAGGAATCCTACCGAGTTTTGCTGCGTCTGATTTCGCCGCTGGGCATTCCGGCACTGTGGCTACCGGGAAACCACGATCAGGCGATCGCCCTGATGGAGCAGGTGCTTTCGGTCTTTCCCGCCTCGCCCCAAAAGTGCCTGCAACAAGGCGGCTGGAACCTGATTTTGCTGAATTCTAGCCAGTGGAACGAAGTATCCGGGCGGATCTCTGACGACAGCCTGCGCTGGCTTGATGCTCAGTTGTGCCAGTTTGCCCATCTGCCGACGCTCGTGGCGCTGCACCATCCCCCGCTGGCCGTTGGCTCTGCCTGGATGGATGCTATCGGGCTGCAAAATCGGGAGGATTTGTTTGCGGTGCTGGATCAGCATCCCCAGGTAAAGCTGGTGGTGTTTGGGCATATTCACCAGGAATTTGACCAGATGCGGCAAGGCGTGCGCTATTTAGGCACACCGTCTACCTGTGTCCAGTTTTCGCCAAATATCGACGAATTTTCGATTGATTCGACCCGTCAGCCAGGGTTTCGAGAAATCACGCTGTATCCGGACGGACGCTACGAAACGCAGGTGGTGCGGGCGGAGCGGCAAGCCTCTCTGGTGTAGCCAGTCTCTAGGGCAGGGAGGCTAGCTGTTCCCAGGTTTGCATGGCGGCGTTTGCATAGCGGCGTTTGTGCGGTGGCGTTTTTAGCCCGCTGTCCACTGCGTCCCCCTCAAGCGGTACAATGTATCGTCGGTTGTTCTTCTCTCATCACCTCGATTCATGATTTCCAGCAACGACTTTCGTCCGGGCGTGAGCATTGTCCTCGATGGTTCTGTATGGCGCGTGGTGGAATTTCTCCATGTCAAGCCTGGTAAGGGGTCGGCGTTTGTGCGGACGAAGCTGAAAAATGCCCAAACAGGCAACGTGGTGGAACGCACCTTCCGCGCTGGGGAAACCGTCCCCCAAGCGATCTTGGAAAAAAGCGTGATGCAGCACACCTATAAAGAGGGTGATGATTACGTCTTTATGGACATGGAGAGCTACGAAGAAGGGCGGCTGACGGCGGCGCAAATTGGCGATCGCGTCAAATATTTGAAAGAGGGCATGGAAGTGAATGTCGTCCGCTGGGGCGACCAGGTGATGGAAGTGGAACTGCCCAACTCCGTCGTTTTGGAAATTATCGAAACAGACCCCGGCGTGAAGGGCGACACAGCGACGGGTGGCACCAAGCCCGCCATTGTGGAGACGGGCGCTCAGGTAATGGTGCCGCTGTTCATTGCCAAGGGCGAGCGCATCAAGATTGACACCCGCACCGATACTTATCTGGGGCGCGAAACCTCGTGAGTTTTGGCTGGCTTGCTGTGACCGCTGGTGACGTGGGGCGATAAAAACTGTGGAATTAAACTTTAATGAGATTCGTGAGCTTCTATCTCTGCTAAACCAGACCGATTTGGCAGAGTTTACGTTGAAAAGCAGCGATTTTGAGCTGATTTTGCGGAAGCAGGGCAAAGAGAGCGATCGCCCAACGGTTGTCGAATCCGTCGATCCGGCCCGCTTCATGCCGCCCCCGGTTGCCCCGGTCGCGCCCATTGCGCCCGCTGCGCCCCCATCTGCTGCACTCCCCTCGCCCCCATCCCCCCTGGCCACCGAAAAGCTAGTGGAGATTACCTCGCCAATTGTGGGCACGTTTTACAGCGCCCCTGCGCCGGATGAGCCGCCGTTTGTGAATGTGGGCGATCGCATTCGCAGTGGGCAGACGGTTTGCATCATCGAGGCGATGAAAATCATGAACGAAATTGAGGCCGAGGTGAACGGCGAAATCGTCGAAATTTTAGTGAAAAACGGTGACTCGGTGGAGTTTGGTCAGGCGTTGATGCGGGTGAATCCTGGCTAAGGGCGATCGCCCTTCTTCAGGAATGCGTTCAATAAAGTGGGCTTTTCAATCAAGCGGGCTTTTAGTTTTTCAGAAACGGTTTTTTGAAAAGCGCTCAGCCCCCACGCAGCCGCTATTTTCTCAGTCAAAATTCATTTAGAATGCAGGCAGTTTCCCTAAGCTAATCCTGAACCTGGAGATCCAAGCGGCGTTGTGGTACGTAGCTGCTTCAGGATTGAAGGATTCAGGCTGCTGAACTAATGCGGATCTAACCTGCCATGAGTGTTGAAGATATCGCTACACTGCTGCATCCGGCGATCGCCGTTTTCTTTGTGTTCCCCCTGATTGGTGCGGTGGTGTACTTTGCCTGGCAAACCCGTCAGCGCCGCCTACAGCTTGCCGCCGGAGACAAGAGCAAGATTCCGCCCATTGTCGGCCCTGACCATTTCAAGCTGGGCAAATGGCTGAGCGCTTCTGTCGTGGGCATCACGCTGCTGGGCATGGCGCAGCCGATTTACAAAAAGCTCGTGCTAGACAGCGGCAACTGGGCGGCGAATTCCACCCGATTTTACCTAATTCTGGGATTCTTTATTGCCACTATCGCTGCACTGGTGTTTCTCTATCGCGCTGCCTCGCTGAATCCGCAAACCGCCTGGTTCTGGCGGGCCCTGTTTGCCAGCCTGACGGGGCTAGGGATGTGGGTGATCGGCTTCCAAAAGTTTCAGGCTGGCGACGGAAATCTATACGATCTTGTTTTTCGGCGCGATTTTGAGTGGCAGGTGTCGCATTTCTACTACGGCATGATCGCCGCCATGCTGATGATTTTTTCGCTGGCGATCGCCCCTGACATCTACAGCCGCGACAAAGAAAAAGCCCTGACCTGGCGTAGAGTCCACACCGCACTCAATACCATTGCCCTGCTGTTTTTTGTCGGTCAGGCCCTGACCGGCCCCCGCGACCTGCTAGAAATTCCCCTAAGCTGGCAAAAGTCCTACGTCGAGCAGCTTTATATCCAGAATTGCCAGACCCAGCCCTGCCAGGTGCAGGCCGCGCCTGCGGAAGAAGCGCCCCAGGGCCAGGTGACCCCGTGATGGGATTGCGGGCGATCGCCCCTCCATCTCAGTTCACACGTATGTCTAGGCAATTCTGCGGGTGCGATTTCCTAGCGATCGCTGCGATAGCGACTGGGGGTGATTCCTGTAAATTTACGAAACTGCTGGGTCAGGTGGCTGTGGCTATTAAATCCGCAGCGGAGCGCAATTTCCATAATTGAATCATCGGTTTGTTTGAGCAGTTGTTTTGCCGTTTCGATGCGCTGCTGAAGCAAGTATTGATAGGGAGAAAGCCCGACCGATTGTCTGAACAAACGACTAAAGTGAAACTGGCTAATGCCTAGCAGATTTGCCAGATCCGCCAGCTTAATCTCCTGATCTAAATGGTCATTGAGATAGTCCAAAACTTGGAGCAATTGTCGCTGGTTCAGCCTAGCATCGTGCGCGATTTGCCCTTTGTCCGCTCCTATGTGCTGCAAGACGGGCATCTCTTCCTGTTGCTGTTTGCAGATGGCGGCATTGACAAATTCGAGCTAGCCCCCCGCTCATCTCACTCCGCTAATCTCTAGCAGCGCTCTAGGTAAGATTGCCGCAGCGCCCAGCCCAGCGTCACTGTGCGGGTTGCCATGAAACAAGTGAGCGCCAGCCACAGCAGCGCGTTGCTCTGAGTTTGCCAGGCGATCGCCGCGATGGGAGCGAATCCCAGCAGCGATGAGGCAAGGGCCGACTTTCGCAGCACGTTTCCAGCAGTGATGCCGAGAAAATAGCCGTCGAGCATATACGCCAGGGAGCCGAAGCCCAGCAGCGGCAGCAGCCACCAGACCGACTGGCGCACGCCCTCCAGCACGTCGGCATGGTGCGTGAGCAGGCGAAACAGCGGTTGGGGCAGCAGGGCAAACAGGAGGGCGATCGCCAGTCCGAGTCCCAGGCTCAGCGCTCCAGAGAGTTTCGCCAAGGCCTGCAGGCGATCGCGCTGGCCGCCGCCGTGAAATTGGCCCGCGTAGGTTTCGGTGGCAAAGGCGAGGCCATCGATGAAGTAGGCCGCCAGGGTCACCACCTGGAGCAGCAGCGTATTTGCCGCCAGCACGGTCGTTCCCACCGCAGCGCTGAGGTTAGTAAACACTGCAAACGTGGTAATCAGGGCAAAGGTGCGAATCACAATATTGCCGTTCAGCAGAACCAGGGACTTCAGCGCTGCTGCGTTCCAGATCTTGGGAAACACTGCCCGCACCTGCGCCCCGGACACCTCGCGGCTCAGCAGACCCAGCGCCACCCCCAGCATGGCGTACTGGCTCAGGGCCGTGGCCGCGCCTGCCCCTGCGCTGGCCCAGCCCCATCGCACAATCAGCCAGTAGTTCAGCACGACATTCACGCCATTGCTGACCGCCGACAGCAGCAGCACCGCCCGCCCCTTACCCCGTCCCAAAAACCAGCCCATCCACACCAGATTGAGCAGCGTCGCGGGCGCACCCCAAATCATCGCGTTGTAATAGGCTCGCCCAGCCTGTTTTACCTCCGGTGCGGCGCTCAGCAGCGTAAAGCCTATCTCTCGCAGCGGCCGTTGCAGCAGCACAATCCCCAGCCCCACGGTCAGGGCGATCGCCCCACCCCGCAGCCCCGTCAGCAGCACTTCGTCTGCGTCGCCCCGGCCCACTGCCTGCGCCGTCGTGCCCGTTGTGCCCATCCGCAAAAAGCCAAAGGTCCAGTACAGATAGTTGAATAAAATGGTGGCGATCGCCACGCCCGCCAGATGCCGAATCTCTGCCAAGTTGCCCAAAAATGCCAGATCCAGCAGCCCCGCCAGCGGCACCAGCAGATTCGAGACCATGTTCACACCGGCCAGTTGCAGGAACGAGAGCCAAAAGGGGTAGCGCATGGCAGGGGGTGGGGTTCAGAGTTAGGACTGAGAGAATTTTCGGTGACTTTGGAGGGCGATCGCCTAGACTAGACACAATTACCAGAAACACTATCCCAGACACACTAACAAAGATCTCAGCAAGCTCTCAGCCAAAGCTCTCAGCCAAAGCTCTCAGCCAAAGCTCTCAGCAACTCGCTGGCAGCGATCAGCGACCCTAGTCGCTCGTTCTGGCCCGGCAACCCGTCTAGTCACTGACGGCTTCAATCGTTTTCAACCCAATTTTGCCCATGACCGCTACTCAAGTTCAGCCCTACACCGCCAGCGCCACCACAGTCCAGCTTCACTACACCGTCGCCATGCCCCAGCCAGAGACTCACCTGTTCGAGGTGACGCTGCGGGTTTCTGGCTGGCAGCAGACCACGCTCGATCTCAAAATGCCCGTGTGGACCCCCGGCTCCTATCTGATTCGGGAATACTCACGGCATGTGCAGGATTTTTCTGTAGACTCTGGACTGACATGGGAGAAGATTAGCAAAAACCACTGGCGAGTTCACACGAACGGCCCGTCAGAAATCACGCTGAAGTATCGCGTATTTGCCAATGAACTGACCGTCCGCACGAACCATCTCGACACGACTCACGGATACTTCAACGGCGCAGCGCTGTTCTTCTTTGTGCCAGGGTTTGAGCGTCAGCCCATTCGAGTGACGATCGTGCCGCCCAAGCCATCGTGGAAAATCGCAACCACGCTGCCAGCCGTGTCGGGTGAGGCAAACACCTTTGAAGCTGCTGACTTTGATACGCTGGTGGATACGCCTGTGGAGGTGGGCATCCACGATCGCCACGAATTTAGCGTGCTGGGTAAGCCCCACGAGTGGGTGATTTGGGGAACGGGCAACTACGACGCGGCAGATTTAATTCAAGACACCACGCGAATTGTGGAAGTGGAAGCAGCGCTATTCGGCGGGCTGCCCTACGAGCGCTATCTGTTTTTGCTGCATTTGTCGTCTCAGGGCTATGGCGGGCTGGAGCATAAAGACTCCTGCACCCTGAACTACGGACGTTTCAGCTTCCGAGCTAGGGAGAAATACAACCGCTTTATGCAGTTGGTGGCACACGAATTTTTTCACCTCTGGAACGTGAAGCGGATTCGTCCGAAGGCGCTGGAAGTCTTTGATTATGAATCGGAAAATTACACGCCGTCGCTTTGGTTTTGCGAAGGGACGACCAGCTTTTATGATCTGGCAATTCCCTTTCGGGCGGGACTGTATGATGCAAAGACCTATCTCAAAGAATTAAGCAAGGAAATCACGCAGTTTCTCACGATTCCTGGACGCAAAGTGCAGCCGCTGAGTGAATCCAGTTTTGATGCGTGGATCAAGCTTTATCGCCGCGATGCAAATAGCAACAACAACCAGATCTCCTATTATCTCAAGGGCGAAATGGTGTCGCTGCTGCTGGATTTGCAGATTCGCGCCAAGCACCAAAACGGGCGATCGCTCGATGATGTCATGCGGCTGATGTGGCAGCGGTTTGGGCAGGATGAAATTGGCTTTACGCCGGAGGAGCTAGAAGGGGCGATCGCCGCTGTTGCCGAAACTGACCTCACCGACTTTTTCCACCACGCGCTGCACACCACCGAAGAATTGCCCTTTGACGAATACCTGCATCCGTTTGGGCTATGTCTGCAACCCGACGAGGTGAGCAGCGCCCCGCCTAGTCTGGGCATCACCGCTCGCGCCGAAAATGGCAAAACCATGATTCAGTTCATCGAAATGGGCGCACCTGCCCAGCAAGCCGGCCTCGACATTGGTGACGAGCTACTGGCGCTGGACGGGCTGCGGGTGTCGGCGGAGCAGTTGGGCGATCGCCTGCAAAACTACCGACCTGGCGACACGGTGCAGGTCACGGTCTTTCATCAAGACGAACTCCGCACCCTTCCCGTCACTCTCGACCCGCCCTCCCCCAGCAATTTCAAGCTCGTGCCCCTGCCGTCTGCCAACGATGCTCAAAAGGCACTTCTGCGGGGCTGGCTGGGTATCGACTGGGAAACGCTGTGTAACGTCATGTAACCAACTCTGGACAAGAAGCTTAAGCTCCAAGGCTCTCCGAATGGGGTGTGGTACTGTCTGAAAAAATTCCTCCATCACACTTGAGGAGATCTCTATGCCGCTACAGACACCGCCGCCACCGTCCATCAGTCCCAGCCAAATGAATTTGCTCCGCGTCGTTGCGGCGATGGCCTGGGCCGATGGCAACCTCGCCGAAGAAGAAGTAGACGTGATGCTCGACAGCTTTAGCGGACTCTTTGCAGCCGATGCGCCCCAAAAGGAAGAACTGCGGAAGGAGTTGCGGGATTACGTCATGCAAAATATTCCGCTAGAGGAACTCATTCCCAAGCTGCAAACGATTGAGGAGCGGGAACTGGTGCTGCGCCTGGGCTATGCCGTGATCAACTCCAGCGCCCGCACGCCCGATGAAGAACTGGTCAACGCTGAAGAAGCCGAAGCCTACCAGCGACTTGTTAACCTGCTGGGCTTTGCGCCAGAAACGGTGAAGCGTGTGGAAGAAGAGGCGATCGCCGACCTGTCGCAAAGCGAAGGGCTGATCGAACGCCTCACTCGCCACCTGGGCGACTTCATTGGTCACTAAGCGTCCTTGTCCACCGACCCTAGCTCATCATCTCCCAGCCCATCATCTCTAGCTCATCTCCAACATGCGCTGAATCGGTCTGAGCGCCGCCACCTGAATCTCCTCAGATAGAGTGATTTCGGGTCGGCGGTTTTTCATGCAGAGGTACAGCTTTTCCAGCGTGTTCAGCCGCATGTGCGGACACTCGTTGCAGGCGCACTGGTTCAGCGGCGGCGCAGGGATGAAGGTCTTGCCAGGTTCCGCCTTTTGCATCTGGTGAATAATGCCCGGTTCTGTCGCCACAATGAAAGCGCGGCTCTCGCTTTTCTGGCAATAGCTGAGCAGCGCAGTAGTCGAGCCGATGTAGTGAGCGTGGCGCAGGACGGCGGGTTCGCATTCGGGATGGGCGATGACTTCTGCTTCGGGATGCTCGATTTGCAACTGCACGATCTTGCGTTCCGAAAAGGTTTCATGCACCATGCAGCTTCCCTGCCATAGCACCATCTCGCGCCCGGTCTGCTCCATGACATAGCGCCCCAGGTTGCGATCGGGGGCGAAGATGATGGGCTGATCAGGGGGAATCTGCTGCACGATCTTCACCGCATTGGAACTGGTGCAGATAATGTCGCTGAGGGCTTTGATGTCTGCGGTGCAGTTGATATAGGACACGACAAGGTGACCCGGATGCGCCGCTTTAAACGCCGCAAAGGCATCGGCCGGGCAGCTATCTGCCAGGGAACAGCCTGCCTCTAGGTCGGGCAGCAGCACCAGCTTGTGCGGATTCAAAATCTTCGCTGTTTCTGCCATGAAATGCACCCCTGCAAACACAATCACGTCTGCATCAGTGCGAGCGGCCTGCTGCGACAACCCCAGCGAGTCGCCAATGTAGTCGGCAATGTCTTGAATATCAGGGTCTTGATAATAGTGTGCCAGGATGACCGCATTGAGTTCGCGCTTGAGATCGGCGATCGCCCCAAACAAATCCCTGGGCAGCGTCTCAGAATTTTGGTAAGACAAAACAGTTTGTAGCACGGTTTACGGACTTCCCAGGTAGTTGTTGAATAGCAAACATAAATTAATTATAGTCGTTTTCACCATAAAAGGGGCAGCGATGATTTAGGACAAGTTGGCAGCTTGGAGGGACGGAGCATGAAGAGACAGAGATTCGCAGGGATAGAGATTCTCAGGGACAGAGATTTGGTGAATTCACCCGTCATTTTGGAAATGCTCAGGAATTCTTATCAATCAGTGCTTTACGTTATCCAGCGAACACTATACGCTTATTCATAGTCTCAGTTCTATTAAAAATCCAATCTCCATAGACTAAATACTATTATTTTGATTCATTCACGACCCCATCTCCACTTAGAAATTCTTATCAGGTCAATGCTTTACGTTGAGCATCGAACACTATACGCTTGGGTGATAGTTCAAAGTCTATGAATAAAAGACGAAATATAGACTAAAGACTATGTGATCGATTGAGTTCGCCACTGGTGCATTAGATCTTTCATCCTTATCCCTATGCAAATTACCAATCACATCCACTTCAGGAACTTGCGGGGTGATTTCTTTGGCGGCTTGACCACCGCTATTGTTTCCTTGCCTCTGGCGCTGGCGTTCGGCGTGGCCTCTGGTGCTGGCCCCGTCGCCGGACTCTACGGCGCAGTCTGTGTGGGTTTTTTCGCGGCGCTTTTTGGCGGCACGCCGACGCTCATTTCAGAACCCACCGGCCCGATGACCGTGATTACGACATCCGTGATCGCCTCGCTGGTGGCCACTGATCCAGAACACGGACTGGCGATGGCCTTTACAGTGGTTATGCTGGCAGGCATTTTTCAAATCCTGTTTGGCGTGTTCAAGTTGGGCAAGTACGTTACGCTCATGCCCTACAGCGTCATTTCGGGGTTTATGTCGGGCATTGGCGTAATTCTAGTGATTCTGCAAATCGCGCCATTTCTAGGACAGAAAGCTCCCAAGGGTGGAGTGCTGGGAACAGTCACGAACTTGCCGACGCTGCTGGCCAACATCAACCCCCCAGCGGCTATTCTCGGCGGGTTGACGCTGGCGATCATTTTTCTATGGCCGCGCAAGCTTAAGCGCTATGCCCCGCCGCAGCTTGTGGCGCTGATTGTAGGCACGCTGGCATCACTGATGCTGTTTCCGGGGGCGGATATTCCGCGTATTGGCGAAATCCCAATGGGTCTGCCCACCCTACAGGTGCCGACGTTTACGCCCGATCTGATGACCAAAATGCTGGTTGATGGAGCCATGCTGGGAATGCTGGGCTGCATTGATACGCTGCTGACGGCGGTGATTGCCGACAGCCTCACCCGTACGGAACACAACTCCAACAAGGAGTTGATTGGTCAGGGCATTGGCAACTTGGTGTCAGGTCTGTGCGGCGGGCTGCCGGGTGCGGGTGCAACGATGGGCACGGTGGTCAATATTCAAACGGGCGCGAGAACCGCCCTGTCAGGACTGACGCGGGCAGCAATTTTGCTGATCGTGGTTCTTTGGGCGGCGCAGTATACTCGCGCAATCCCGATGGCTGTGTTGGCGGGGATTGCCCTCAAGGTCGGGATTGACATTCTGGACTGGAGCTTTTTGAAGCGATCGCACAAGGTTTCGACCCGCGGCTCCATCATCATGTATGGTGTGCTGCTGCTGACCGTGTTTGTGGATTTGATTGTGGCGGTTGGCGTGGGTGTGTTTATTGCCAATATCCTGACGATCGAGCGTCTTAGCGAGCTGCATTCTCAGGAAGTCAAGGTTATCAGCGACACGGATGATGATGTGGTGCTGAATGACGAAGAAAAGCGCCTGCTAGACGAGGCAAACGGTCGGGTGCAGTTGTTCTACCTGAGCGGGCCGATGATCTTTGGGGTGTCGAAGGCGATCGCCCGCCAGCACAACACCCTGGGCGACTGCGACGCGCTGGTGATGGATCTGAGCGACGTGCCTCACATGGGCGTGACTGCCTCGCTGGAAATTGAAAATGCGATTCGCGACGCAGTGGATAAGGGTCGGCAGGTCTATCTGGTTGGCGCAGCAGGGAAGGTCAAGCGCCGTCTGGAAAAGCTCGGTGTTTTTAACCTGTTGCCCCACGATCACCTGTTTACCGACCGCACAGATGCGTTGCGGATGGCAGTGAGCACGGTCAGCAGCTATCCCAAGGGACTGAGCCATCGCTCTATTTCATAGCGGTTTATTCGCGGTTTATTCACAGCGTTTTACAGAAATCCGTTCCCTTCCAAAACGGTGAATCGCCCCGGATTCTTCAAAGAGATCCGGGGTTTTTTGTGCTTTTCGCATCGAGCTTTGAACGTTCTCTAGACGGCCTCTAGACCGCCGACAGCGATGCCAGCGGATCGGGAATCGTTGCCGAAGGAGCCTCGAACTGGCCAACCAGCACATACTCATGGCGCAGCTTGAGCCAGGTAATCATCTGCGGGTTCGTCGAAATCACTGCCACCGCAGGGCGAGGACACTTTGCCTTGAATTCGCTCATCTCCGCTGCTTCTAGAAACGCAGGCTCACGCACTAGCCAAAAATCAATTTCTTTGCCCGTTTCGGCATAGTGGCGAGTGCGCTCGCGCAGCGACTCATCGAGCGGCTCCTCTTGGAGCAAAAATTTTTCACTGGCCAGGATGAAGTGATAGGTGGTCATGAGAGGTATTGGGATATTTGAAGAATAAAGGGTTAGATCAAGGGTTGGGATTGAGTTAAGAGAAGGAAACTGGCACTTGTAGCTTTGTTCTCCATCGCTCATTTTCTCATCCCGACAGCCCCAGCATGGCCTGTTTCATCTCGCGGATGGCCCGATCCATACCCACAAGGACAGCACGGCTGATGATGCTATGGCCGATGTTGAGTTCCTCCATACCGGGAAACTGGGCGATGGGGCGCACGTTCCAGTAGGTGAGTCCATGCCCTGCATTGACCCGCAGCCCAGCGGCGATCGCCCGTTCACAGCCCCGCGCCAGCATCGCCAGTTCGTGGGCGTGGCTTTGCTCGTTGTGGGCTTCCGCATAGCGGCCTGTGTGCAGTTCGATAAACTGCGCCCCCACAGCGGCGGAAGCGTCGATCTGGGCTGCGTCGGCATCGATGAACAGGCTGACGGGAATGCCCGCCGCTTGCAGCGTGCTGACGACGTGCAGCATCCGGTCTTTTTGTCCGGCGATGTCGAGGCCGCCTTCGGTGGTCACTTCCTCGCGGCGTTCTGGCACGAGTGTTACGTAATCGGGACGAATGTCGAGGGCGATCGCCACCATCTCGTCCGTGGCTGCCATCTCTAGGTTCAGATGGGTTCGCACCGTCTGCCGCAGCAGCCGCACATCCCGGTCTTGAATATGCCGCCGATCTTCCCGCAGGTGAACCGTAATGCCATCGGCCCCGGCCAGCTCTGCCAGCACGGCCGCCGCTACCGGATCGGGTTCCACCGTGCGCCGCGCCTGCCGAATTGTGGCGACGTGATCAATATTGACACCCAGCGTAGGCAAGGCTAAACGCTCCAACTCATTAAGATTTTATTGGATCACATTGGATCACAGCAGGGCATCCCAGCGGACACAGCCGCCCTGCCCCCCCTTCATCATGCCACCATCATGCCACGCCAAGGCACAGGGATTGGCGTGGAAGTATCCTAACCGACGGCATTGGGCGCTGGAGGCGCATCGGAGGCGGGCGTTTCCACAGGATTGGACGGCGACGCGGGTACAGGGAAAGGTTGCGGTGCTGGGCTGGGCGCTGAGACGGGGATAGAGTCGGGGGCTAGTTGGGGAACTGGTTGGGGGACTGGCGCAGGCAGGGCGTGGCCCAGTGGCACAAAGTCAAACCCAAAGCCCGATCGCAGGCCAGGCTGCACTGTCACCAACTGCACGCCCTGGTTGCGATCGCCCGTTGGCAAAAATCGCACCGTTCCCGTCGCGCCGCTGGCAAAAAACTCAGGGGAGCGGAGCGCCTGCTGCACACCCGCGCGGTTCGGGGCCTGCTCCAGCGCAGCAATTAGCGTTTGGGCCGCATCGTAGGCCATGGCGGTGCGCCAGTTCACGTCGCCTCGCCAAAGCTGGCGCGATCGCTCCACAAACGCCGCCTGCGACGCAGACAGAATATGCCACGGCACTGCCACCACCATGCCCACAGACTCCGGCCCGCCCACCTCTAGCGTCTTCGGCGCGTATACATCGCCGCCCGCCAGCAGAGGCAGCCGCCCGCCATTCGTCCGCACCACTTGCAGCGTCCGGTCAAGCTGGTCGCCATCGGTCAGCAGCACCAGCGCCGTCGCGCCTTGGGCCGTTGCCTGCTGAATGCTGTCTGCGGCGCTAAAGGTAGACTGCGACACGTCGATTTCTCGCACCACTAGCCCTCCGCCGAGGGAGAGCGCCGTCCCAAATTCTGCCTTGAGCGACTGGCTGTAGCGACTGCGCGAGTCGAAAAAGACGGCGGCTTTTTGCTGCCTCATCTGGTTGAGCAAGTGATCGGCCAGGGCGCGGGCGGTCACAAAATCGCTGGGCACGGTGCGATAGGTATAGGCTCCGGCATGGGCTAGTTCAACGGCAGTGCTGAGCGGCGAAATGGCAACCAGTTGCCCTGCTTCGTAAATCTCCGCAGCCGCCAGAGTTGCCTCGGCGCTGGCGTGGCCAACCACACCCAACACGGCAGGATTGGCAGCCAAGGCCTGGGCGATCGCCCTCGCCACAGCAGGACGGTTTTCGTCATTGGCAATGATCACCCGCAGCAGCACGCCGCCAATGCCGCCCCGCTGGTTCACTTCCTGCTGCGCCTGGGCCACGCCCCGCAGCACCTCTAGCGAACTGTTCAAATCCTGGCTGAGGGGCACGGAGACGGCAATCGCATAGGCCGGGTTTGCGCCAATCTGGGCGTTGTTTAGGTAAATTAGCGCCTCTGGGTCGTTGGGCGTGGATTGGAGCGCGGCGGCAAAGTAGGCAGCGGCCTGGCGAGAATTTCCAGCGGCGATCGCCTGCACGCCCTGATGCTTCTCTGGCGACGCGCCCGCCTGAATCAACAGCCGCTCGCCGCTGCTGATGCGCCCCAGCACCTCGTTGGGCGAGAGTCCGTCTGGCTCTGTAGGACGCAGCCGAGTGCTAACCGACAGCAAATGCGCCGTTTTCAGATGATCTGCCGACCACCACAGCCCCATCACCACCACGCCCAGCGTGATTAACAGTGAAAGGACGAATGCCGGTGTTTCCGTTTCCCGTTGGCTAGACATACTTTTTCACAAGGGCGATGCACCCGCCGCTACAAGACTCGCGACAGCGCCAGATAAACCAGTCTGAATATAATTCCGACGAAAACGGCCAGCAGTCCGGCAAAAATGGCCAACATAAAAATATTGGGTAGCGACGGTGCAGCAATAATCGCTAGCCCTCTTCTAAGGGGCGTAAACGCCACCAGCGCCAGCGTGATCCCTGCAATGATGAGCAGATCATTGCGCTCGATCCAGCGGCGCGACTGGGCAAAAATCAGCCCTATCACGATTCCCAGCAGCGGCACCCAAAATACCGGGCTGACGATCGTCGTCCCCAAGAGGCTGAGCAGGGCGATCGCCACTAGTCCGCCCTCAAAACCCGTGAACAGCGCTCCACCCAAAAACTCCATGAGTGAAAACGGCGCAACCGTCGGCGCAGGGGGCGGGGCAGCAGCAGGCTGGGGCGGAGAAGCGGGCGCAGGCGGGGCAGGGGGCGGAGAAACAGGCGCAGGCGGGGCAGACGGAGCCGATTGCAGAGACGTTTGCCCCGTGGCTGGTGGCGCAGCGGTAACTGGGAAGCCCTGACTGGGTTGCGTAATCTGCACGGGATGGTGCGCCAGCGACGCGGCTCCCAGCGCATCCTGCACCTCCTGGGCCGACTGAAACCGCTGGCTGGGCGTGGGCAGCAGCATTTTGTTCAGTACGTCCGCTAGGCGATCGCTCACCGGTGTAGACAAGTGCGATCGCCAGTTCCAGTGATTGCTATAGGCATCGTAGAGTTCGTTGGGCTGTTTGCCCGTCAGCAGCGTAATACAGGTCACCGCCAGCGCATACAAATCCGTCGCCGGATACACTTGGTCGCCCCGCATCTGCTCCGGCGGCGCAAACCCCATCGAGTAAATCCCTGTAGAAGCCCTGCCGCCTGTACTGACTGCGGCCGCTGTCACCTGCTTCACTGCGCCAAAGTCCAGCAAAAACAGCCGCCCATCCCGCCGCCGCATGATGTTCGACAGCTTGATATCGCGGTGGATTGAGCCGTTGGCATGAACGTAGTCAAGCACCTTGAGGACTTCCTCTAACACCTCCAGCACTTCAGACTCCGAAAATGCCCCCCGTTGTTCCAGTTCTTGCTCTAAATCTTTGCCATCGATAAATTCCTGCACCAGATAGAAGAACCGATCCGTCCTTCCCGGAACCAGGCTGGGCACTTCCAGTTCAAAAAAGGCAAGCAAGTTGGGAATTTGGGGATGGTTGCTGCCTAGCTGTTCCAGCACCTCCGCCTCGCGCTGGAATAGCGTCTGCGCGACCTGGAGCTGGTTGGGGCTGAGGTCGCCCGACGGCTGAAACTGTTTCACCACACACTGGCGCATAGCGGGCGTGTAGCGATCGCGCGCCAAAAACGCTGCCCCAAAGCCGCCCTTCCCTAGCAGCTTTTGCGGGATGTATCTCCCCTGCAACAGCAGCGGCATCCCGCAGGTGGTGCAAAACTTCTGCTGCACCGTCCGCAGGGTTGCTGAATCGTCCAGATCCATAAAGTGATTTTGCGGGCGGGGACAGCCAAAACGGGTGCAATAAACTTCCATACGGCGCGGCTAGCTGACAGGGGTGAACACACGCGAACCCTACAGCTATAGGTTAACCCGGATAGGTAAAACCGAACCTTGACAAGCAGCCTGCCAAGCTGCCGCCAGAATATTTGCAGAATACTTGCAGAATATTTGCAGAATATTTGCTAGCCTGTCCAATCGGCAAAGCAGGCTCTTGGCCTGCGCCCTCAGCCCACGCTCAGGTTTCGACGGGCAACACCGCTGCTGCCATCGATCCATGACCGTCATGGGCAGGACTGGGGACATGGGTGGAAAACTGAGGCAACACTTCTTCAATAAAGGCTTGGGCCGCCTTGGAGCGATAGCGGTTGGGGTTCACAATCACCGACAGCATCCGATTGACCACCACATCTTCGATGCGGGTGCGCTTTAGCACATCCATTTGGAGCTCTTTCTCAATCGCTGAAATAGAGACAAAAGCAGCGCCCAGCCCCGACTGCACCGCGTTTTTGATGGCCTCGATAGAGTTTAGCTCCATTTCCACCTTCAGGCGGCGCGTTTCAATGCCGCTGCGCGTAAGAACCTGATCAATCACTTTGCGGATCGTGGACTGCGAATCGAGGGTGATGAACTGGAGCTTGTAGAGGTCGTCTTTTTGCACGATGCCCTGGCGAGCCAGCGGGTGATAGGCGGGCAGGATGAGTGCTAGTTCGTCTTCGGCATAGGGAATAATTTCTAAAGATTCCTGTAATTCGGGAGGCACTTCTCCGCCGATAATCGCTAGGTCGATCTGCCCGTTGGCGACGCTCCAGGCCGTGCGCCGGGTGGAATGGACGTGAAGCTGGACGGCGACTTCGGGATACTGCTTGCGAAACACGCCAATCATGCGAGGCAGTAGGTAGGTTCCGGTGGTCTGGCTGGCCCCTACGATCAGCGTCCCGCCTTGGAGGTTTTGCAGGTCTTCGATGGCGCGGCAGGTTTCTTCACAAAGGGACAAAATGCGATCGCCATAGCTGAGCAGCAGATGCCCCGCTTCTGTAAGCTGGGCCCGCCGACCGCCCCGGTCAAACAGCGGTACATCTAGCTGGCGCTCTAGGTTTTGCACCTGCAAGCTGACGGCAGGCTGCGACACATAGAGGCTGTCGGCCGCTCGTTTGAAGCTCCCCTCGGCGGCGATCGCCTTGAGAATCCGTAACTGATCCAGTGTGAAAGGAAGGTCAGCCATGACTGCTAAGCCTAACAAAAGAATGAACCGGGAGTATGAACCTGAAGCATGAAAAAGTGATCAACCGTCTCAAACATCAACCTCTTAGCGGTGCAGCATCGCCTTACTTATGGGTCAATTCTGCAACGTGATCAAACCGACAGCATTCTCCGAAATCCTGATTTTGGCGGCGCGTCTAGCTCTTGGGGTGACAAACGCTTGAGCGCTAGGCCGCAGCCAGATAGCCTGAGCGTGGAGCGTGGGTCTTGTGCGTTTGACCACACCTGACATCATTGGACTACAGAATGTCCCTTTCTAGCGCATCGGTGTAGATAAACATTCAGTAAACAACATCCTGTGAGAAAAAGGCGAAAAAGTTGGGCAAATTGAGGCAAGCTAAATCAAGCTAGATTTTTTAATGAATCTTAACGTATCGATTTGATGACCTGCGCTGCCTGAGAGCGCCACTTTAGGAATCCTTTAGTATTAGAGCAGCATTAGAGCAACTTATGAAGCGGGAGGTCGTCCAGGAGTTTCTGAATCAACCCGGTGTCGCTGGGATTGCCCTGATGGATGGGCGATCGCGACCCTACTTTTTTGGGGTTGATCAAACCCTCAACTTTCAGCAGAAAGAGGCGCTAGCCCAGGGGATTCAGCAAGTCGTGCAAACGACACCCCCTGGATTTGAGTATTTTGAATTTCAGTTTAGCGGGCATCGTGCCTATATCTACAAATTTGATCACGGCATGATTTTGCTGGTGCTGGCGACTGGTGAGCTAGTCTTGGCAACCTACGCGCCGCTCATTCATCAACTGCGGGCAGAGCTAAAGCATGATCTGACCAATGCGATCGCCACCTTTCGCCTACTCGCAGGCAACCTCTCTCTGTCGAACCAAAATTACTGGCAGCCCACTGGCCCAACCGGCCCCTCCGCTCCCCTTCCTGCTGCCCCGTGGCACAGTCCCCCTTCGTCCCCTGTTCAGCCTCAGGCTGTCCCCGCGCCCCCACCTGTTTCTTCGGAGTCTATTGCCCGCGATCCGGTTTCGTCGTCGTCTGTTTCTGAAGATGCTGCGGGTCCTGAGGCGTTGCCCCCCGATGCGCCTGCGCCCACGCTCAAGGAACTGCTGACTGCGGTGAATCAAATCAGCCAGTTCACCACGCACTATCTGGGGCCGACGGTCGTGGCTAACTACTGGCGATCGAGCCGTCCGGCGATGGAGTGGCTTGGCAATTTTGAAATCGATCGCGCTGCCCGGATCACCTACACAGGAGACGTGCCCGCCCTGTCGCAGACCCTCAGCGATGAGCAGCAGCAGGGGGTTCAAGACTGGACTCGCGCCTTTATCCAGCGGTGTTCTCGCGTGATGCGGGACTTTTCGACGCTGCTGGATCAGGGCGTGCTGGACGATCGCCAAAAGGCGTTTCTGGCGCTGTCATCCCTCTAGGTCTTCTCGCTGGAGAGATGCGGCTTCCTGAAGGGCGATCGCCCTTATTTCCCTGACTCAGAGCGATGCCTGCCTCAGTGTAGCTCTCTTAACTCTGCGTGCTTTTCCCTCTGCTTTCCGCTTTGATTGCTAACCTCTGGAGACCCCGTCATGGCTAAAACTGTCCGCCTGGAACCGATTGCTCAAGAAACCTCAGTCGAAACCAACGGCAACTTGCTCTCTGTTTTAATTAACAAAGATCTGGATGTCTTACGCGAATGCGGCGGACGGGGCATGTGCGCTACCTGCCATGTCTATGTCACCGAAGGCATGAACCAGCTCTCGCCGATCAACCGCCGAGAACAGCGGACCCTGGAAGTCATCACCACCTGCCGCCCAAACTCCCGCCTTGCCTGCCAGGCCCGCGTCCAGGGCAACGGGGTCACTGTCGAGCTACCAGCCGGGATGTACATCAACTCGCTGCAAGACATTGAGGTGCTGATCGGGCGACGGGCAGAGCAAAACCTGCTGCACCCGATTACGGGTCAAGTGCTGGTGGAAGAGGGCAAGCTGATTACTCGCTCCATGATGAAGCAGTTGGAAGCCACGCCGACCTTCAGAGTGTCGGAATACTTCTCCAATAGCAGTGAGGCTTAGAGGGTGTTTGAAAAGGTATCGACTGTAATGTTAAGCACTCAGAGATCCCCCCTAGCCCCCCTTAAAAAGGGGGGAAACCGCCTTAAAGTCCCCCTTTTCAAGGGGGATTTAGGGGGATCTTGCACGCTTTGCTACAAACAGTAGGACTTTTCAAACATCCTCTTAGACCGATGCCAAGGGGGCGGGGTGAGGAATGAGACGTTGCTCCAGAACCTGACCCCCCGTCTCGAACTGGCTCAGAAACTTGCCCAGAAACTTGCTGAGGGACTGGCTCAAGCCGAGACGGAGACAGAGCGGAGCTTTCGGGTGTTTTCGACTAGGCTTTTGGCAAAGGCATCAAAGCGCTTGGAGAGAGCTTCATCGCTCAGGTTGCCCTCAGCATCAAAGGCTTTCCAGGCTTGCCCGATCGCCACTTGCTCTGGAATCACCCAGGCGTGAACCCAGCGCAGGATGGTTCGCAGGTCGTTGAGCGCGTTGCTGTTGGGCTGTCCACCCAGGACGCTGATGTTGCCCACTACCTTGTCGGTAAATTCTTCAAAGCCCATCAAATCGAGGGCATTTTTTAGCACGCCGCTGACGCTGCCGTGATATTCCGGGGTTGCCAGAATGATGCCGTCTGCCTGACGAAACGCCTGTTGTAAGCGGGCTACATCGGGATAGCCGGAATAGTCGTCGCCGCCATCGCAAAAGGGGAGATGGAGCGATCGCAGATCCAGAATTTCTACCTCGGCTCCTAGCGCCCGGACTCGCTCGGTGGCGATCGCCAGCGCTTTGTGACTATAGGAACCTGGACGCAAACTCCCAGCAATCCCCACGATTTTGACCATTGCGTTAACCTTTCTTAAGCTCTACATCGACTTGCTTCTATTCTAGCTAAATCGAACTCGGTATGAGTATGCTTTGTGAGCCGGATCAGGGCTTCTCGGCAAGGGGCTTCAAGGACAAAAACGCAAAAACCGAAAAAAACGCAAAAAAAGGGAGGGACTACGGGTAGCCCTCCCAACCATCAGGGTGCATCTACTTATCACATTATGCCATCTCAGGGATGAGGGGTGTCACCCCCTAAATAAAGTTTCTTCGTTTATTCATTGGCATAAGTTATAGCAGCCAGTCTTTTTGATATGCAAATTAAATGTTAGCGTATCAATCACTGCTATCATACGCAAACTCCTCTGTTTTTGCACCTGCTGATCAAAAACCCTTAGCTAAACTTGACCCGATAGAGATAAAAGAGTTCACCGGGCTGTTTTTTCATCACCTGTGCCTTGTGGGTCTTCAGCAAGTCTTGCCATGCGCTGAGGGGTTCCAGAAACACCTCTGCTCCCAGATACGTTTCCAAAATGGCCCAGTTTTCGGCCAGGGGCGAATCGGGATCAATAACATCGAACACAAACATGCCGCCGGGTTTGAGGACGCGCTGCACCTCGGTCAGGACGGCTTTCCAATAGTCCAGCGGGTAGTAGCAGCTAAACCCAGTGGCGATCGCCAGGTCAAACTGATCCGCTTCGTACTGAAGCTGATGCGCCGGGCCAGGCTGCACGCCTTTGAACAGCTTGGAGTTGAGCTGGGGACCGCGGGCGTTGAGCGTGTCTCGCGCCACCTGGCTGATTTCCTGCCCATAGAACACAGCCTCCCAGTCGCGCCAGGGATAGATCAGAAAGCTCACGCCGCAGCCAATGTCCAGACAGCGCTGCTGCTTTTTGGGCTGGGCAACGTCCCAAAAGGGCGAGGCGATTTTTGCGGTGAGCAGACCTGCCTGCCACTCCTGGTAAATGGGCATTTCGGTCACTTCGGCGGGCAGGTCAAACGGCTCTCGCTGATATTCCTGGTTGAATCGGCGGGCAACAGCCGCAAGCTGGGGCTGCCATTCGTCAGCGCGATCGCCCAAAAAGCTCGCCAGACTGTTTCCTGACGGGCCCTTTGGCGACGACCCAGCCGCTCGATCTTTTGCCATTATTCACTCACTCGATCAACCTTTGACAGCGAGACTTGCAGCGAAACTTTCGTCCTGTGCTATCCGCGTGGCACCGCCGAAGACTGCTCCGGGCGGGCAAAGATCATGCGCCCCGCCGACGTTTGCAGCGCCCCCGTCACCAGCACGCAGATTTCATCGCCAATATAGTCGCCCCCTTCCTCCACCACGACCATCGTGCCATCGTTGAGATAGCCCACGCCCTGCGCGGGTTCCTTGCCCTGCTTCAAAATCTTCAGGTCGAAGGTGTCTCCGGGCAGATAGGTCGGGCGGATCGCCTGGGCCAGGTCATTGATATTCAGCACGGGCACCTGCTGCAAACTGGCGACCTTGTTGAGGTTGTAGTCATTGGTCAGCAGCGTTCCGTTAATATCTTGCGCCAGCCGCACTAGCTTGGCATCGACGGTGGGAATGTCGTCATAGTCGGCCGGGTGGATGGCAATGCGGTCGGGATAGGCTTCCTTGATGCGGTTGAGGATATCCAGCCCGCGCCGCCCGCGCACCCGCTTCTGGTCACTGGAGGCATCTGCCACCTGCTGAAGCTCTTGCAGAACAAACTGCGGCACTAGAATCTGCCCTTCAATAAAGCCCGTTGCCAGGATGTCTTCGATGCGTCCGTCGATGATGCAGCTTGTGTCTAGCACTTTTGCCGCAGCGGGCTTGAGCGTGCCCTCAGCCACCAGCAGCGTTTCGACACTGTTGGGGTTGATCAGGCGCAGGAGCGATCGCCCGTGAGCATCGGCCAGATTCACCCCCGAAAAGGCAAAAATGACGCTGCCCAAAATCGCGGCTAGTGGCTTGATAAAGGCAAATTCTGTAGGAATGGGCAGCAGAAAAATCGGAGCCAGCAGCAGGTTCGCCACCAGCAGCCCCAGCACCAGCCCCACCGAACGGCTGAGCAGCATATCCACTGGCATTTCGCGCACCTGCCGCTCGACGCGCCGATAGGAGGTCTGCGCCACCAGCCCCAGCGCCAGCCCCAGCAGCCCGCCAAAGCCACCCGTCACCAAGCCCAGCCCCTCGCGGTTCGTCACTTGGTCGAGCGCGTCCATCGGCAGCAAATCGACGCTGAAATAGCCGATCCCTGCGCCCGCTACAATGAATGAAAGAATGATGATTGCGTCAAGCATAGGTTCCAGTGAAACGCTGGAGAAAAGGCGGCGCGGTCAGAGGTCGCGGTCACGAAGTCACGAGAGGGTTGTAAGTGAGGGGAGAGTGAAGAGAACGAGCGGACGGAGGGGCGCACTGAGGGGCGCACTGAGGGGCGATCGCCAGATGAGAGACTTTGAGAGCCTCGTTAGGCTAGCCAGCCCGGAAGTTGTCGTTAAGCTCGATGCAGCGGGTTAGCCCGTCACGCGCAGGCCCATTCACAGGCCCATTATATCGCCCGATTTTACACCGGAAGATTCCTCTAGCAATGGCAGCCCAACAGATCGCAACAGTTTCGCCTGCCGCTTCTAAAGCCAAACCTCAAGACGACTTTCCAACGGCGGCCTATCTCCATATTCCCTTTTGCCGTCGCCGCTGTTTTTATTGCGACTTCCCGATTTCGGTGGTGGGCGATCGCGCTCGTGGCGAAACATCAGGAACCATCGCCCAGTATGTCGAGGTGCTGGAGCGAGAAATCCTGATCACTGGGCAAGACGGGCGATCGCCGCTGGAAACCGTCTTCTTTGGGGGCGGCACGCCCTCGCTGCTGTCGGTGGCGCAGGTCGATCGGCTGCTGACGAGGCTCGATCAGCACTTCGGCATCGCGACGCAGGCAGAAATTTCAATGGAAATGGACCCTGGAACCTTTGACCTGAGCCATGTCCAGGGCTATAGGGCCGCCGGGGTCAATCGCATCAGCCTGGGCGTACAGTCGTTTCAGGCAGACTCGCTGCAAGCCTGCGGCCGCACCCATCGGCCAGAAGACATTCCCCTGGCGGTAGACCTGATTCGTTGCGCTGGGCTAGACAACTACAGCCTGGACTTGATTTCGGGATTGCCGCACCTGACGCTGGAGCGCTGGCAGGAGAATCTGGATCGGGCGATCGCCCTCGACCCCGCCCACCTGTCTATCTATGACCTCACGGTGGAACCGGGCACGGCCTTTGCCCAGCGCTATCGGCCCGGCGAAGCGCCCCTCCCCACCGACGAAGCCACCGCCCAGATGTATCGCCTCGCCCAGCAGGTGTTGACCCAGCGCGGCTTCCAGCACTACGAAATCTCGAACTACGCCCGCCCCGGCTACTCGTGTCGCCACAACCGGGTTTACTGGGAAAATCGGCCCTACTACGGCTTTGGCATGGGCGCGGCCAGCTACGTGAACCATCAGCGCTTTAGCCGTCCCCGCACCCGCCGCGAATATTTCCAGTGGGTGGAAACACTAGAGGCCGCAGGCGGCAGGCTGGCGCATCCCACCACGCCCCCCCAGGAACGGCTACTCGATACGCTGATGCTGGGGCTGCGCCTGGCCGACGGGCTGGATCTGCTCAGGCTAGAACTGGAGTTTGGCAAGGGGGCGATCGCCCGCATCCTCACCTGCCTGCAACCCCACCTTCAGCGCGGCTGGGTTGATCAAACGCCCTCCCGCATTCGCCTGACCGACCCAGAGGGCTTCCTATTCTCCAATGTCGTGCTGTCGGATTTGTTTGAGGCGCTGAGCGAATCGCCCGTTTAACAAGCCAGACTCGACCCTCACCGCTGACACGCCTTGCAATAGTGCGCCGATCGCCCGGCCATCTTGAGCCGCAGGATCGGGGCGCTGCATACGCGGCAGGGTTCGCCGTCGCGGTTGTAAACCCAGGCCACGCCGCCGTAGTTGCCATTGATGCCCTGTACGTCACGAAAGTCGCTAAAGGTGGTGCCCTTGTTGGCGATCGCCGTTTGCAGCACGTCTCGAATGGCGTGGTGGAGCCGCTGAATTTGCTTCGGCTTCAGTCGGGCGCAGAGGGTCTGCGGGCGAATACCGCTGAGAAACAGGGCCTCGTCGGCGTAGATGTTGCCAATGCCTGCGACGAGGGATTGGTCTAGTAAGGCGTTTTTAATAGGGCGCTGGCGGCCGCGTAGCCACCGGGCAAAATAGTCTACTGAAAAATCGTCGGAAAGCGGCTCTGGGCCAAGGGCTTGCAGTCCGGTGATGACGGATTCCGGCGGGCGATCGCCCGGAACCCACCACAGTTGCCCAAAGGTGCGCTGATCTACAAACCGTAGTTCTCGGTTCTCTGGAAAAAACAGCCGCACTCGACAGTGCTTTTGCAATGGAGCATCCTGCGCCACCCAGAGCAACTGCCCCGTCATCCGCAGATGCACACCGAGATAGCCAGCGGGCTGGTTGGCTGCGTCCACCAGTTCCGCCAGCAAATACTTGCCGCGCCGCCGCCACTGGGCGATCGCCAGCCCCCGTAGCCCTGCAACGAACTCAGGGGACGAAGCGGGATGGGCGATCGTGCGATCGAGCAGCACATCCGCCCCGACAATGGGCTGGCTCAGCGTCGTTTGGTTTAGCCCTCGGCGGACTGTCTCTACTTCGGGAAGTTCGGGCATGGGGGAGAACCGTTGCGATGCCCAGTAGAAAACGAGAGGAGGGCGATCGCGCCTAGTTCTCAAACTCTAGCGAACTCTGACGAAAAAGCGGGGCAAAAAAGCGAGGTGTCCTACTCACAGATCCTTTCCTGCCGAATCCTGAGATCTTTTCCTGTCGAATCCTGCTGCTGCCGAGTCCTGCTGCTGCCGAGTCCTGCTAAAAATTCGGGTTTCCTAGACAGATTAGCGACCTAACCCCTCTCGGAAACCCGAAACTGCCCTGGTAATTTAGGGTAATTCAGGACTTGTGTAATTTCAGACCGTGCCTGGTAATCAGGACATGCCTTCGCCTTCGGCCTTGTGGGGCGCATCGGTCGGCTCAGGCGCTTTGGGGGGCACCGCAGCCGTCTTTGCTTTGGCAGACTTGGGTGCAGGCGCAACTTCTTCTAGTTCGCTGAGGGCGAAGTTATTGGTGTTCACACCAGAAGCGCTGCCGCTGAAGCCGTTGTAATTCACCTTGTCAAACCGGACGATCACCGGGTACTTGATGCCGCTTTGATCGACCGAAGCAACCGTGCCGACATCGTTGTACCAATAAGATTCTTTGCGGAGAATCCGAACTTTTGAACCGCGTTCAACCATGAGTGCTTTTCCTTAGCTGATTAATCATCCTGGAGGCCATCTCTACAGATGCAGTCCCAGCGTGAGCGGTCAGGGCCGACCCTTTTGGGCGCAGGAGAAATGACTTTTCATAGTTTGATTTTCAGCGTACTACTCCCACGTAGCCATCTGGCGAGATCAAGGTTTAAGTTTTATTGCCTAACGTGTCTGGGTTTGAACGAGTGTTGCGCCTCTCGTCCCCCTGCTGGCTCCCTATAGCAAACGCAGAAGCCAGAGCAAAATTGCTGTTGAGATTTGCGGGATGCGCTTAAAATAGCGGGTAATCAATACGCCTGTATAGCGTTTGCCGCAGGCAGATTTCCCCCACAGAGCGGTAGCGCTCCGCAACAGCTATGAATAGGGTTCCGCACGGCTCAGCAGCGCCAGAGTTTGCAGCACAACCTGAAGCACAATTCGAGGCACAATTCGAGGCACAATTTGCAGAACAGCCTGAAGACGGTCATGACGTGCAAATCGGCAACGGACAACCCGCAGATTCAGGGTTTCTGAATTCCTCGGCTGCGGAGTGGCCTGCGGTCGGGTGGTCTGCTGGCGCTGCGGCGATTGACCCACCCCAGTCCGAAGTCCCGAATACCGAAGACGCGAGTGCAGTGCTGCCGCCCGACCCGACCTTGCCGCTATCCCCCCCAGCGTCCCCTTCAGGCAATTCTGCGGTGCTTGCGCTACCCCCTGTCCGGTTTTTGGGGAAGTTGTTAAATCAGCATCCCACGATCTTCTGGAGCGGGGTCTGGGTGATCACGTTGCTCTGTGCGGGCATTGCCGTCACGGGCCTGATGAATCCAGAACTGTCGTCCCAGCAGGAGCAGCCCGACCCGACCGGGGTAGAAGCCGTGCTGCGGGCGACCCGGCTCGATCGGCAAAGATCTGCGTCTCCGGCCGTCTCCTTTGGGCTGCTGGCGGTGAGTTGTGCGGGATGCTGTTTGCTGCTGTCGCGGCGGTTTCAGCAGCCCCAGTCGCTTGCTCAGCCAATGGGTCGCAAAAAACTGCGATCGCCCGCCAGAAGCACCATTGCCGCAGAACTGGAGGCGATCGCCACCTTCGCCTCCGACTCTATCCAAGACCCAGAGCGTTTGCCACCCCTGCGCAGCCGCCAGCCCTGGATAGACGCAGCCCTCTCCGCTGCAAACGCCGAGTCTGCGCCCGCGCCCCCTGCTAGCCACGCTCCGGGTTCTCCGGGTTCTCCGGGTTCTCTGGGTTCTCTGGGTTCTCAATTGCCGCAAGTCCCGCAAGCGCCCCAATCGCAGGATTACTTGAGCTATCTGCGCGTTCATGCCCAGTCTAAGGCGCAGAGCCAGCGGCTCGCTCGAACCGAAGGGCGATCGCCCTCTCGTCCCCAAAACCCCAGGCCCCAGAATATCCCTGCCAGCCCGCACACCATTGCCCCCTACGCGCCCAACCCGGCTTTGCCCGTCGCATTTCTCTCGCCTTCAGCACATTCCTTGCCAGAAAACGCCTTTTTGCCCGCTCCCATCGCCCAGCCCACGCTGCCCGCCGCCACCCAGCCGCCGCTCCACCTGAGCCAGCCGCCCCAGTCCCAGGCAGAGTCTCTGCCAGATCCAGCATCTACTCTGGCAGAACTGCGGAAGATTCAGGCGAAGCGGGCGCGAAAGGAAACGGAGTCGTAGGGTGTAGGGGATGATGCCAACCCTCAATTACGTTCAACGAACCTCAACGACCTCAACGACCTCAACGCTCCACTACGCTTCATGCTGCTCGTAAGCTGCCACAATCCGCTGCACCAAGGGATGGCGCACCACGTCCGCCTTGGAAAGATTGCAAAAGGCGATGCCCTCAACATGGCGCAGAATCTTTTCGGCGATCGCCAATCCAGACTGCTGATTCACGGGCAAGTCGGTCTGCGTCACGTCGCCCGTGACCACCATCTTGGAACGAAAGCCCAGCCGGGTCAGCACCATTTTCATCTGGGCGGGCGTGGTATTTTGCGCTTCGTCGAGGATGATAAAAGCATTGTTTAGCGTGCGCCCGCGCATGTAGGCCAGGGGCGCAACCTCGATCACGCCGCGTTCCATCAGTCCGGCAATTTTTTCGGGGTCGATGAGTTCATACAGCGCGTCGTAAAGCGGACGCAGGTATGGGTCAATTTTTTGCTGCAAATCGCCCGGCAAAAAGCCGAGCCGCTCTCCAGCTTCCACGGCTGGGCGGGTGAGAATCAGCCGCT
Source organism: Thermoleptolyngbya oregonensis NK1-22 (assembly GCF_032705245.1). Lineage (GTDB taxonomy): Bacteria > Cyanobacteriota > Cyanobacteriia > Elainellales > Elainellaceae > Thermoleptolyngbya > Thermoleptolyngbya sichuanensis. Next base: position 1,011,512 of record NZ_CP053540.1, on the reverse strand, counting down.
CCACCTGATTAGACAACAGCGCCTGCACCGCTAGCACTGCCGCCAAAAACGTCTTCCCGGTTCCCGCCGGGCCGATGCAAAAGGTCAGGTCATGGGTGCGAATAGCCTGGACATATTGCCGCTGGCGAAACGTTTTGGCGCGAATCTCGTCACCCCGGCGAGTGCGGGCCAGCACGTCTCGCTGGAGTTCCTCTAAATCCCCTTGCCGACGAGTGTCGAGCGCCTGACGCGCGGTGAAAATGTCTGCTAGGGTGACGGCTTTGCCTGCTCCCCAGTAGGGTTCGAGCGATCGCACCAGTTTCTCACACAGTTCAACCTGGCTCTCGGTTCCTGAAATCAGGAGCTCCTGTCCCCGCATCACAACCGTTGCCCCCGTCTGACGAGCCAGCAGCTTCAGGTTTTCTTCCTGGTAGCCCGCAAGGGCGATCGCGCTTTCGGGGCTGGGAAACGGAACAATGGCAGAATTACCCATGCAGCGGGTCAGGATAGAAGGGCATAGGCGAAAGCGAGAGGATTGAAGTTAGGCTCAAAACGTTAGGCTCAAAACTCAAAACGCGCCTCAAAATTTGAAGAAATTTGAAGGCGCAGCGTCGGGCATTGTTAGGCAATATCGGGCATTATCGAGGGCGCGATCGACGGGGCATCGGCTTGGCAGAGCCAGAACGACGGTCAGACGGAGCTTCCCGCCCGCCCTCGTCTCGTCCAGCAGGCTGCCCACCAAACACATCCAGATGAAGAGAGTAGCCAGAGGCTCGCGCAATTCCCTGCAACACGGTGCGAATGGCTTGAATGTTGCGTCCGCCGCGACCGTACACCCGCCCCCGATCTTCGCCGTCAAACGCAACACGCACCAAGACCCTGGAATTGCGAGGCAGCACCTCACAATCGACCTTTAGTGATGCTGGCGATTCCAAAAATGGCTCCAGTAAAAACCTCACGACTCCTACGTAATCAGGAGTCGCAGCAGAATCTGGCAAATCGGGAGCAGTTGCGTCGGACACGACCTCACTGAGCCTTAAGCTGTTCAAAAACGTTTTGCTTTTCGAGGATATGGCGGACGGTATCCGTCGGCTGAGCGCCCTCTTTCAGACGCTTGATGATAGCAGGCACATTGAGCTTTACTTCATCGCTCCGGGGATTGTAAAAGCCCAACTCTTCTAGCGGACGACCATCGCGACGAGACGTACTCTTCACCGCAACGATCCGGTAGCTCGCCTCAAACTTTTTGCCGTACCGCTTTAAACGCAGCTTAACCATGCTTGAACTATTTGCTCCTGGGGTAATTCACAAAAACTTGCCGCAGTCCAGTCTCTTATTTTACTATGCCAAGGCTCACTGTGCAAAAGCATTTTGTGATAGCTTTTGCGACCAACTTGGACTCCTCTCTTGGATTTCTCTTTAGAATTACTCGCTGGCTCGACCCCGGCCGAGTGTCGTAATGTACAGCACAGCCTCATCGGGGGGAATGCCCAGCACTTCGTTCACCTGGTCGTCAAAAAATCCGCCGATGCCGCTGACTCCTAGCCCTAATCGCACGGCCGCCAGATTGAGGCGCTGGCCCAAATGGCCCGCATCCATGTGCAGGTAGCGATAGGCGCGATCGCCATACTGGGATACCGCCCGCTGCAAATCTGCCGTGTGAAACAGCACCGCCGCCGCATCGCGGCCCAGGTCTTGCCCCAGACAGAGGGTGTGTAGCTCTCGCCGAAAGTTTTTGAAGCGAATCTGGCGGAGTTCTTGGGCCCTGGGTGCGTAGTAGTAGCAGCCTTCTTCCAGCCCCTCTACGCCGGAAATGGCGATGAAGGTTTCGATCAGGCTGAGGTCGAAATAGTCGGGCGATCGGTCGAGGCCCTGATCCAGATAGTGAGCGGGTTGGTAGGTAAAATCGAGCAGCAGACGCAGTTCTTCCAGTGTCAGGTCGGCCCCGCTGTAGGCGCGGGTGGAGCGACGCTTGAGCATGGTCTTTTCTAGCTCTGACAGATGATCGCCCCAGGCGATCGCCCCGCTTTCCATTGACACCTTCAGGCAAAACGGAAAGTTGTATTGATCCGGCTCGCTGTTGGCGCGGGCGGCGGGCAGGCGATCGGGGACCGGATCGCCGCTGATTTGCGTCATCTGGTGCATGTAGCTCAGCAGCCTGCCGTCGGGAATGTCAGGATAGTCGGTCTGGATGGCGGAAGGGAGCGCCGTCGAGGTGGGCGGCAGGTTTTGGTCGATATCCCACAGGTCGGCTAGGGGAACAATGGCGATCGCCCCTTCTTGCGCCGCGTCCAGATACATCAACTGGTTCACCGCCTCATCGCGAAAGCCACCAATCAGGTGGGGGCGATAGTCGTTGATGGCCCCTGCCAGTTCGATGTTGCCCAACAAATGCCCAGAATCTAGAAGAATTCGGCGATAGGCCCGGTCTTGATAGCGCCAGGCCGATCGTCCAAACACCACCGTCACCACCAGCGCCATCTGGGTCGCGTCCAGCGCCGGATGCCAGAAACAGGCTTCCTGAAGCGGCTTCCAGGCTTCCGTTTCCCAAAAGTGCAGCAGCGAATTGGTCTGGGTCTGGTAATGATACAGCCCTGCTGGAAGCTGGGGCGTGCCCCGCGAAATCAGGTAGACCTCGGCCGGGTATAGCCCACCCGCCGACGGAGCCGCCCGCAGATAGACCGCTTCCCCATTCAGCATGGTCATTTTCACCGTCAGCCCATAGCTGCAAAACAGGAAGCGAGCAATCCGCTGCCACTGCTTGTCGCCGTTGTCTAGGGCGGGTTCGGCGTTGAGGTAGGGTTTCAGGTCATAGGCTGTGCCGATTTTGTATTCCTTAAAGGGAATAGGCTGGTTGCGCCAGTCAAGCTGTTGGGTCTTGCTGGCCAGCGTCGTGGGATCATATTTGGTGCGATCGTGAAAGTGCTGGGCGATCGAGCGGCGTTGATCTGGCATGAGTTCCACCGTAGCGTTCCACAATCCATCCTGCTCTACGATCTTGACACCCCAAACTCAGTTCGACGAGAGCAATTCTTACAAATTTGGTGATTTGGTGAATCCAGGCGAAAGTTGTCCCTAAAGTTGCCCCTAAAGTTTCCACTGCGGTTGCGGCGGTTCTGTCTGGGCGATGAGCCTGCCCCGTGAGATGACGTATCGGATCGTGGCGCGGCGGCGGATGGCATCGTAGCGATCGCCCGCGTCTAGCACAATCAGGTTTGCAGGTTTGCCCACCGCAATGCCGTACTGGTCTTCCACATGCAGCGTCTTTGCGCCGTTCCACGTCACCATGTTGTAGCAGGCATCGATTTCCGGCATCCCCGTCATTTGGCAGATGTGAACCGCCATGCTGGCCACGTCGAGCATATTGCCCGTGCCCAGGGAATACCACGGGTCTTGCACACAGTCATGGCCGAGGCTGACGTTTTGCCCCTGCTGCCAAAGTTCCTTGACCCGCGTCACGCCGCGCCGCTTGGGATAGGTGTCGGCACGTCCCTGCAAGGTGATGTTAATCAGCGGATTGGCGACGAAGTTGATGCAGGTTCGCTGCAAGAAGCCCATCAGCTTGAAGGCATAGGCATTGTTGTAGGAATGGAACGCGGTGGTGTGGCTAGCGGTGACGCGATCGCCCATGCCCGTGCGAATCGCATTGGCCACAATCACTTCCAGAAACCGGGACTGCTCATCGTCGATTTCGTCGCAATGCACGTCGATCAGTCGGTCATATTGGACGGCCAGTTCAAAAATCTTGTGAATCGACTGCACGCCGTCTTCTCGCGTTAGCTCGTAGTGGGGAATGCCGCCGACCACATCGGCCCCCATCAGCAGCGCCTCTTCCAGTAGCGTCTCGTTTTTCGGGCTACCGTACACGCCATCCTGCGGAAAGGCAACCACTTGCAGCGTCATCCAGTCTTTTACGGCCTCGCGGGCTGCTAGCAGTCCCTTCAGCGCCGTCAGCGTGGGTTCGCTCACGTCGGCATGGCTGCGGACAAACAGCACGCCCTGCTGAGCCTGCTGCTTCAGGGTGGCGATCGCCCGTTCGGTCACGTCTTCCAGCGTCAGCGATTGCTTGCGCTCCCGCCAAATTTCAATCCCCTCGAACAGCGTGCCGCTCTGGTTCCAGCGGGGATCGCCCACCGTCATGGCCGAATCTAGGTGAATGTGCGACTCCACAAAGGGTGGACTGACAATTTGCTCCTGTAGCGCTAGCTCGGTCTGATGCGGAGCGGCGGGCGGGAGTTGTGGGGCGATCGCCGTGATGGTGCCGTCTTCGATGGCAATATCGACCAATTCAGCGGGGCGATCGGGATGCAGCAACCGACCCCGGCGCAACAGCAATGCAGAAGCAGATTCAGGCGCAGATTCAGGCATAGCAGGAAAGTCGTGTGGCGAAACTTTCCCCAGTCTACTCTGGGCGATTCACCAGAATTGCCAAGCTGCTGACAAGAGCAGACCAGCGTGGTTCAAACCTGCCGGAGCTAATCGACCACTCGCAGCATTCCCCGGCGCAGTGCCTCAAACACCCGATCCACCAGGGCCCGATCCTTGGGATTGAGCATCGTTTCTCCCAGCGCCACGCGCATGAAGCTCTGCTGATCTCGCCGAGAAATGCAGCGGGTGGCAAAGATGTGGTCTACGATTTGCTCAAGCAGGGTAGAGGAAAGGTCGGGCGCAGGGGTGGACGATTTCATAGGAGGCAGGGGGGAACATCTACTCTTCTAATATCGGTTGAATCCTTGGTTTTTACGGTGATAGTCCGGGCAGTTTTGCGTGATTTTGCGGAAGGTTTGGGGTGACGCTGCTATTGCGTAGCACTGATCTAAGTCCTGGATCGCGGTGATCCAGATCAACAAATCTTGCAAATTTGCCACATTAGGTACACCAAATCTTGCAAGTTTGCCACATTAGATACACAGAGGCGATCGCCCCCTGCGATACATTAAGGACATCAGGGCTTGCACTATCCGGCGATCGCAGGAAGGCTCCGGTTCGTTTCCGGCTTGATCAGCAAGCAATTTCTGGTAACGCCTGCCTGGCATAACCCAGAATTTTGGATGCGATTTGGATTTAGCTTCGCCTGTGCTTTCACAGAATTTACGCTGGAAAACTCTCAACAATTTTTCTCTCGGTGCGTTTCCAGAAAGTTGAGTTTTGCGGAAGCGTCTGTCAGCTTTTTGTGGGGCAAGCCGTCGCACAGGAACTTGTCATTGGTTTCCAATCTGAGTTTCAGGAGCGTGTGTCTTAGCCACATCGAGAAAGCGTTGTGACGGCTATCAAGAAGATGGTGGCCGCTTCTAAACTTCCGCGCAGGAAGGCGGTGTCGAGCCAAAGCTCATCCTTGCCTTGTCAGCCAGAGCCGTAGACAAGACGTAGAAACACGGTGTTGGCGAATAGATTGAACCCTTTAGTATGAATAGGGTTTTTGTATATAGACAGTCGATTCCAGGTTTTTGCTGAAATCCATGCAGCGCTTGGAATTTCTGGGTGCTTTTTTCTAAACCCTAATTATTGTATTTACTGAAAAACCGTGGTCTGGTTGCGCTATTTTCGTCCACAGGCTTCTCATTACGATTCATCATTTATTCAGCAGACCACTCTGGTACGCCAGATCGGCGATCGCATCCGCAGTTCTCTGGAACTGTCTGTGGTGCTGCAAACCGCAGTGGAAGAAGTGGTGGCGCAATTGCCCGTCGAGTGCTGTCTGTTCCTCTGGTACTTTCAAGACATTCAGCGGGTACAGATCGTCTGCGAAGCGGGCGATCGCACGCTGTCTGGCAGCACGCTATCCAACAGCACGCTATCCAACAGCACGCCATCGGGCGGTATCGGGCATTTTCCCCTGACGAAGTTTGGCGACCTAGCCAGCGCCATCGACCACGGTGGGCTAATCCTGCGACCCGGCAACGCCAGCAATCGCCCCAATGGATTGCTGGGTCTGCAACCCGGAATGCAAAGCTGCCCTATCGACCCCCCCGGGCCCCTGTTTGGCGATGCGGCGGTGCTAATGATCCCCGTCGAAGGGCAGGAACACTCGCGGGGATACCTAGTTTGCTTGGACTCGACTCGGCAGCACTGGTCGCCAGACACCGTAGAACTGATGCAGGCGATCGCCCAGCCGCTTGAGATGGCAATCCGCCAAGCACAGCTATACGACCGCTTACAAAAGCAGGCGCGGCGCGAGCGACTGGTGAACCAGATTACCGCACAAACGCGCCAGAGTTTAGATGTCAAAAAGATCCTGAAACGGGCGATCGCCCAACTGCTAAACGCGCTGGAGGTGGATCGCTGTCTGGTGCATCTGGTGGAAGCGCCCGATGAGCTAACCGATGTTGCAGAGGAGTTAGGAAATTCCCATCCTGATGGTCTGGGCGACTCCTTGGGCGATCGCGGGGAAGGATATAACAGGTTTCGCCGCAAGCATCTCTTTGAGGTCTGCCGCGAACCCTTCCCGTCTACCATTGCAGACTTTGACACCGACGGCCCGATTACTCGATGGGTCATCGAAAACCGTCAGCAGGTCGTCATTTCAGACATTACCCAAGACCCCCGCATCGGAACCGACAATCAGGAATATCGCCTAGCCCAGATTCAGTCATCGCTGGTGGTGCCCGTCCAGGCAAACGGCACGCTACAGGCTATCTTGTATTTGAACCAGTGTTCGCATATCCGCTACTGGACGCGAGACGACCAAAAGCTTGCCCAGGCCGTCGCCGACCAGCTTGCGATCTCGATCCAGCAGGCCCATCTCTACGCCAAAACTCGCCAGCAGGCCCAGGAAAGCGCCGCTCAGGCCGAGCGCCTTAGCGAAGCCCTGCTGAATCTCCAGCAAACCCAGGCACACCTGATCCAGAGTGAGAAAATGTCCAGCTTGGGGCAACTGGTATCGGGGATCGCCCACGAAATCAACAACCCCATCAGCTTCATCTACGGCAATATCCCCTTCGTGGAGCGCTATGTCAAAGACCTGCTGCGGCTGCTGACGGCTTATCAGGCCAGCTATCCCCAAAGCACCGAAAAGCTGCGAGACTTGCTGGAGGAAATCGAGCCAGACTTTGTGCTAGAAGACTTGCCCCGAATTCTCGACTCCATGCGGGCGGGAGCCAGTCGAATTCGGGAAATTGTGCTGTCGCTTCGCAATTTCTCGCGGGTGCATGAGGCAAACCGCAAGGTGGTGGATCTGCACGAGGGTCTGGAAAGTACGCTTAAGCTTCTACAGCATTCCATTCCCGCAGATGTGGAAATTTGCCGTTGCTATGGCGATTTGCCGCCTGTGGAATGCTTTCCGAGTCGGCTGAATCAGGTCTTTTTCCACATTATTAAAAACGCGCTGGAGGCGATGGAATCCGTTGGCGATCGCCCCCGGATCATCACCCTCACCACCGAATCCTTCTGGCACTCGCCCCTAGATCAGCCCTGGGTGCGCGTGGCGATTGCCGACACGGGCCCCGGCATCCCTGCCCACCTCCAGCCCAAGATTTTTGACCCCTTCTTCACCACCAAAAGCGTTGGCCAGGGCTACGGGCTGGGGCTTTCCATCGCCTATCAGACCATCGTGCAGCAGCACCAGGGAACGCTGGAGTGCCACTCGACGCTGGGCAAAGGCACCACGTTCATCCTGGAAATTCCGATTTGCCCCCCCACCGCCCCACCGCCCGACGCGCCCGACCCGCCCCTTGCCGCGCTGAGGCCCGTTTAGCCCTTGCCGCCAAGCTCGATGCCATGAACTGCCGCCCCGACTGTGCTGCCTGCTGCATCGCGCCTTCGATCAATAGTCCCCTGCCGGGTATGCCAAACGGCAAACCCGCCGGAGTACGCTGTGTACAGTTGACCGAAGATAACCGCTGCAAGTTGTTTGGCAAGCCAGAGCGCCCTGCCTTTTGCAACCACTTGCAGCCATTAGAGGAGATGTGTGGCACCTGCCGAGAAGAGGCGATCGCCTACCTGACGGCTTTGGAAACTGCCACAGCTCCAGCTTCGTCTCCAGACCCACCCCAGCGCTAGCCCGCCGTCTGCCCTGGGTATTCTGGACTGTGAAGCCAGGGAAACAAACAGGACGCGGATACAGGCGGATACAGGCGGGATGCAGAACCAGGGCAACCAAGGGGGAAACGCCATGCTGAATTGGAACACAATCTTCAAGCCTCGAAAACGACTTAAACGAGCCGTGAGTGCCGGACTGGGCCTTTTGCTGGCAGGTTCTCTGGCGGCGGGCTGTGCCCAACTGGCGGCCCAGGTGTTGCTGCCCGCTCCCACCATCGACTCGGTACACTTGGCGCTGGGAAACCCCAGCGAAGCGACCGCCGAAACTCGGAATGAAAATAATTACCTGATCGTGCGGCCGCAATACGCCCTGTCCTACAACCGGGGCAAAAATATCGCCAATTGGGTGAGCTGGCAGCTTGACGCAAGCTGGCTGGGTCGATTGCCGCGATCGCCCTTCATGCCCGATCCGTCTTTGCCCCAAGGCTGGTATCGCGTCACCACCAACGACTACACCGGCAGCGGGTTTGACCGGGGACACCTGTTGCCCGCCGCCGACCGCAACGCCCGCCCCGAAGATAGCCAGTCCGTCTTCTGGATGACCAACATCATCCCCCAATCCCCCGACAACAACCAGGGCCCCTGGGAAGGACTGGAAAGCTATTGCCGCACCTTGGCCCGCCGGGGACACACGCTCTACATCATCGCAGGCGGCGCAGGCGAAGGCGGCACAGCCCGCAACGGCCCCCGCACCACCATTGGCCGGAGCAGCAACCCCATCTCCGTCCCCGCCGCCACCTGGAAAATCGCCGTAGTGCTGAATCCAGGGCAAACCCTCGAAGACATCGGCACAGATACTCGCGTCATCACGGTCATCATGCCCAACGACATGGGCATTAAGGACAACAATTGGCGCGACTATCGCGAATCGGTAGACACGATTGAAAATATTACGGGCTATGATTTTCTCTCCGTCTTGCCCGACGAAATCGAGGAGTTTCTGGAAGCAAAGATCGACAGCCGCTAGCAGTTAGGTCACTTCAGGTTACATTCAGGTCACAGTGTCACAGTTGCAGGCTGGGCTAAGGCTCGGTGTGTTCGATGTGGGGCGATTTTTTGGGCGATCGCCTGTTGCCCGCTTGCCTCTTCAGAGAACAAGGGTTAGGGTTCAGAAGTTAGGCTTTAGCCGTGTAAGCGTCTAAGTGAATCGTTTAAGTGAATCGTTTAAGTTATCGTCTAACCCCTGTCCACTCTTTCTCACTCTCCAGCCCATGCCCCCCGAAGTCATCGAAATCCTCTCGCCCGATGAAGTTCGCCGCACGGTCAACCGCCTTGCTTCGCAGATTGTAGAGCGGGCTGGCGACCTGTCGAAGCTGGTGCTGGTGGGCATTTTTACGCGGGGTGTGCCGCTGGCAGAACTGCTGGGCCGACAAATCGAAGCCCTGGAGGGCGTGAAGATTCCCGTAGGACATCTGGACATCACCTTCTGGCGCGACGACCTCGACCAGATCGACCTGCGAACGCCAGAAAAGACCGACATTCCTTTCGACCTGACGGATAAGGTCATCGTGCTAGTAGACGACGTGATCTATCGGGGACGCACGATTCGCGCCGCGCTAAACGCCGTAACGGAATATGGCCGCCCTGAGAAGATCCTGCTGGCCGTGCTGGTCGATCGGGGCCATCGAGATTTGCCAATTCACCCCGATTTCACAGGGAAGGAATTGCCCACCGCAAAGGACGAAAAAGTGAAGGTCTTTTTGCAAGAAATCGACGGGCGTGACGGCGTAGAACTGCTTAAACCCAACTGAATACGTGCAGCATTCTACGGGCAAAAAGCTTCAGGTGTTGCGAATATTTCTTGACCTGATCCGAGGCAAACTTTGGACTGGAGGCAAGGCCAGAAACTCTCGGATAGCTTCAGCCGTTTCCTGCCTTTGCTCAAGGTTTAGCCCTGCGGATTCTATTGGCAATCGCTCACCCGTTTTGGTTAGAATGACGATTCGATAATACCAATCGATGTCACAACGATTTCTAAAAGTACCATCTGCCGATGGTGCAGTCCATTCCTCAATGGCAACTGATTTAATCTCTGCCAGCGGGAGCGTTTTTTCTTTTTGCCACGCAAACATTGATTGGTAATATAGCTGACCAGTCAACCGATCAAACTTATAATACCCTTGGCGAAGACTCATGAATGCCAGTCCGAACATGCTGAATAGGACGATAAATGTTGGTTGCAGGCCAAATGCTATGCTACGTAAGCGTTGATTATATGCTTGCATCCAAGATATAGAGGGAGAAATGACTCTAAGAGAGGGCTGAGCCGGGTTTCCCAAAAAACGCTGAATTTCGTTGGCGATCGCCTCAGCTTCATAGAAATCTCTCCAGAATCCGATTTGCATTTCCAGACTAGAGCCATCAGAGCTTAAGGTTGGCATACTTTCTACCCCAAGCCAAGTTGTTTTACTGGAATGACGACCGGACAGCCAAATGCGAGTCTTGTAGAGAGAATCCCATGTTGTTAAAACCGTGATGTCAACCCCTGGCATACTCATGGATTGAATTTCAACAGAATGCTGATAAATCGGAAATGAGCCGATAGATTGAGTTTTCTGACAGCGGGTCGTTTCTAAGTTTGGGCGATCGCACGTCAGCTCGGTTTTACCTAAGTTCGGAGACATCACGGTGGATAAACCCAGCAGAATTCCACCTGAGAAAAGCAAGAATCCTAATATCCGCAGAAGCGGCAATGGCTGCGTCTTCATGACTAGTCGCTGGGAATCCTTGCGAGTCACTTTTAGCAGACCATCTTGTTTTTTAGCTGTTGTCATTGCATCTAAGCCTACCTTTTGAAGCAAACGAGAATGATCGAGATTTCTTGTGCTTTTTATATTGGCAATTCTGAGTTCTCTGAAGAGATCTTTGAGTCTATATTAGAAGTTGGAAAGAAAAATTAAGCAGGACTGCAAGAGCTTACATCGATCAATTCGCGTTAAGCCCTTCCTATTGCCCTACATAAAGTGAATTACTTCCTGGGGCTATGATTTGAACAGGAGGCAGGTCTAAAAAATCTCGAATTGCCTTAGTCGTTTCCTGCCTGATCGAAAGATTTGAATCTACAAAAGCCAATTCTATTGGCAGCCGTTTGCCTGTTTTGGTCAGGGCAACGATTCGATAACGATAACCCCTGCTGGATGAGACCCATTGAAACTCTTCAATGGCGATTGATTCAATATCTGACAGAGGCACGGTTTTAGTAGCTTTTCCAAATAAGGGTCGGAAAGATAACTTACCTGTCAATCGATCGAATTTACAATATCCCTGACGAAGGCTAAGGAGTAGTGTTGAAGGACCTATTAGAATTCCCCAAACAGGGTAGAAGAGGTGACAGAGTGAAAGGAATGCACGTTGCAAGTATTCGATATCTCGCTCCATCCAAGATATGGGAGGATGGATATCGCGCAGGGACGATTGGGCAGGGTTTGTGAGAAAGCGCTGAATCTTGTCAGCGATTGCTCTCGCTTCGTCAGGATTTTTCCAAAGTCCAACTCGCATTTCTATATGGGGGTCAGCGAGTTTCAAGGCTGGTGAAGTTTCTAAACCAACCCGGGTTTCTGTGCTTGAACTCATCTCCCCTATTGAAATCCGGACTTCATAGAAGTCGCTTGGTATTTCCAAGTTAAAGTTGTCCGATAGTTGCAAAACAGTAACCTGGACTTCTAGCTGATTCGAGGACTGAAGTTCAACAGAATGTCGATAAATTGGGAGGGAGCCAATGAATTGGGTTTTCTGGCAGCGCGTAGTTTCCAAGGTTGGGCGATCGCACATTAGTTCCGTATTGCTCGGAATTGGAGGTATCAAGGCAGATAAGAGAGGAAGTAATACGCCTGATATAATCAAGAATCCCAATATCCGAAGACTCCGAAACGAACGAGTCTTGAGGATGAGTTGCTCGGAATCCTGATAGGCGACGCTCAAGGGCACACCGTGCTGTTTGGCTATTTTCATCGCATCTGAGCCTACCTTTTGAAGCGAGTGGAAATGCTCAAGCTGTCTTACATTTTTGATATCGGAAATTTCGGTTTGCCTGGAGAAGATCGAGACAAAAATTAACCGAAATGAGCAACCCTGCTACAGATCTACGATCCACTCCTACACACTACGATCCACACCGTCTCAGGCAGCAATTCCAGAAGCCGCTGAGCAAGCGACCGAAAATTTTTACCGCTACTGTCAATGCTTCTAAGAGGGTGTTTGAAAAGGTATCGCCTGTAATGTTAAGCACTCAGAGATCCCCCCCAGCCCCCCTTAACAAGGGGGGAAACCGCCTTAAAGTCCCCCTTTTTAAGGGGGATTTAGGGGGATCTTGCACGCTTTGCTACAAACAGTAGGACTTTTCAAACATCCTCTAAGGCACGTTACGACTGGAATGGCTGGAAGACCGACAAATCCTTGACAGCCTGCCCAAAATCGCCTACCCAAAATTGAGAATCAGATAAGCCATTGGGCTTTGCTGAAGAGAAGTGTGATTCTCGTGCTTGAGCGTCTTGCAGCCCTTACCCTAGCCCTCTCCCGAAGGAGAGGGAACACGAGAGGAAGGGTTGGGGATGCGTCGTTCATACCTGTGTTTAGCAACGCCAGCCATCTCAACCAGCGGTAACTTTAGCAATCTTCAAGGTGTGACCAAAAAGTGTGACCAAAAAGTGTGACCAAAACGCGACCCGCGCCACTCTAGATAAAATAGCGAAGATAAGATGGCGGCCAGATAGCGCCGTTCAAGTCAGCACCCGATGCCCGATATCCCGCCGACAGTAAGCCCCTTCAAACTGGATGCAATCTACGGCTTCGTAGGCGAGGGCGATCGCCTCTCTCACCGTTTCCCCCAGCGCAGTAACGCCCAGCACCCGTCCGCCGTCGGTGAGAACCGTGTCGCCGACCAGTCGAGTGCCTGCATGGAAGACCATCGCACCTGTGTCGGCGGCTTGGGCGAGGCCGCTAATGGGTTTCCCCTTGTCGTAGCTGCCAGGATAACCTCCGGCAGCGAGGACGACACAAGCAGCGGCTCTGGGCTTCCATTGCAGCGGCGGAAAGTCGGCTAGGGTTTGCTGGGTGCAGGCCAGCATCAGCTGATCGAGCGGCGTTTCTAGCAGGGGCAGCACGACTTGGGTTTCGGGATCGCCAAAACGACAGTTAAACTCGATGACTTTGGGATCGCCCTGGGGCGTAATCATCAGCCCCGCATAGAGAACGCCACGATAGTCGATGCCGCGATCGCGCAGGGTGGCGATCGCCGGTTCCAGAATCTCCGTCTGGATGCGCGTCATTAGCTCTGGCGTGACCACCGGGGCCGGGGCGTAGGCTCCCATGCCGCCAGTGTTTTCGCCTGTGTCGCCCTCGCCAATGCGCTTGTGATCCTGAGCGGGCAGCAAGGGGCGAATGGTGAGACCATCCGTTACCGCTAGCACGGAGGCTTCTTCGCCCGTCAGGTATTCCTCCAGCACCACACGGCTGCCCGCTTCGCCAAACTGCCCCCCGAAGGCGGCTTCGATGGCGGCGATCGCCTCTGCGTCGGTCATGGCCACCGTCACGCCCTTGCCTGCCGCCAGCCCGTCTGCTTTCACCACAATTGGCGCACCCTGTTTGCGAACCTGGGCGATCGCTGTAGCGGCATCGCTAAACACGGCTGCGTTTGCGGTGGGAATGCCGGCCGCTTTCATCAGATCCTTCGCCCAAGCTTTGCTGGCTTCGATCTGGGCCCCCGCCTGGGTCGGGCCAAAGACTTGCAATCCTTGCTCTTGCAAATAGTCGGCAATGCCATTGGCCAAGGGCACTTCTGGCCCCACCGCAATCAGGCTAAAGTTGTTGACCAGGGAAAACCGAGCAATGCCTTCAAAGTCCTTGATCGAAAGCCCCAGATTTCGGCAACGGGGAAGGGTTGCAGTGCCGCCATTGCCCGGAACGCACACGACCTCCTGCACGCTGGGAGACTGCAATAGAGAAGTGGCGATCGCATGTTCTCTGCCGCCGTTTCCCACTACCAGAACTTTAACCACACCCTCACCAACCGTTACGAATGTTACCTGTTGCGTCTCAAAACATCCTCCATTATGCACCCTGATGCCACCAATCTCCTGATGCCGATAAAACTCTCGCAAAGCGTTAAAAGTCTGGCGGAAAACCCCTGGCTTCGGCGTAAGGTAAAGAAGGCGGCGCAAATTCGATGCAACAATTTGATGCAACGGCTGTCGAACGCCCGATTCCTTCGCTATTTTGCTGTGACGAGATTTTGCTGTGACGAGTGAGATCATGCCTGTTTCTATGCCCGGCTCTAGAGCCAAAACGCACAAGACTCATCACCAGACTCAATGGAGGGCGATCGCGCTGATGCTCGGTTGCGGCGGTCTGTGGGCCACGCTGCAATCGCTGCCCACAACGGCTCAGACTGTAGAAACGGTGGCAGAAACGGTGGCGCAAATTGTGCCCCTGCCGCCCCCAGTTGCGCCGTCGCCCTCCGAGAACTCGTCGTCGCAAGAGGAACTGCTCCGTACGCCGCCCAACCCGCTAGAGATGACGGAGCCTGATCCCCTGCTGCCCAGACCCGTCGTAGATCGGCCCCTCAGCCCGCTGGAAATTTACTTCCTGCGGCTGGGGGTAGAAGACTTGCAGCGGCAGGCGGAAGCGCGGTATGCCCTAGGGCAAACGAACGCTGCGTTTGAAATCTGGTATCGCGAGCTGCGGCTGCGACGGGTGCTGGGTCTGGCAGAAGAAGTGTCGGCGCTGGGGCGTGTGGGGGAAGTTGCGTGGCGCGAAAACCGCCGCACCGATACGCGAATCATCACCGCCCGCCTGGAGCAAATCGAGCAAGAGCAGCAGGCAATCGCTCCGCCAGACTATAGCCTCCTGCTCAGCATCGCCCAGGGCTATGAAAAAATGCGGGCACTGCCGCTAGCCGTCACCCTCTATGACCAGCTTTTGACCCAGGCGCGGGCCGAGCGCAACAGCGCTGTTGAACAGTTGGTGCTGACCTCCCTGGGGCAACTGCACCTAGCCTGGTTCGACTACGAAAAGGCGGCGATCGCCTATACAGATTTGCTCAACCTAGCGCGATCGCGCAGCGACGGCATTCGCGAATTGGAGTATCTACAGCAGCTTGCCTATATTTACCAGCAGGGCAAAATGCCCGACCGCGCTATCCCGATTCAGCAAGAACTGGTGCAGCGATACGAAGCCCTGCCCCTGCCGCTGCTGATCCCGCCGCTCAAGATTGCGCTGGGGGACAATTACCGGGCGATCGGCCGTGTGGGACTGGCTGCGACTACCTACCAGGAAGCCTTTACCCAGGCCCAAGCGCAGCAGCAGTATGGCTACTCTAGCGAGGCACTGGTGCATCTAGCAGCGCTATATGAGGGGCTAAACCGTCCCGCAGATACGCTACTGGTCTATCAAACGCTGATTCAGGTCGAGCAGCAGTCCTACAACACCTACGGCATCATGACCGCCTACGAAAAAATTGCCCAATTGCACCAGACCCAGGGCGAAACCGCAGAGGCGATCGCTGCTTATCAGTCCGCCCTTTCTTTGGCGCAGCAGCTCGACTATGCCAGCCGCGTTAGCGCCTACACCGCTCAAATTCAAACCCTCAGCGGCAGCTAACGCCAGCTCAATCTCTTGAGTCATCCGTTAAACGGTTTGTCGTTAAAAACTGCGGCTGTTGCTGAGATATCTTTGAGGATATCTTTGAGTCAGCATAGAGTTCAGCGTATAGCTGTTGTGTACACAGATCTCGATTGGTTGCGTCAGGCTCCGAAAGATCCCCCTAAATCCCCCTTATTAAGGGGGACTTCCAATCCACCCTTGCTCAAGGGGGGCTAAGGGGGCTTCCGATCCCCCCCCTTGCTCAAGGGGGGCTAGGGGGGATCAAAGCATCGCCGCTCAAGCAAGACTTGGGTGTACACACTAGCAGCGCATCGAGAAAGTCATTATAGAGTTCAGCGTATAGCTACTGTGTACACAGATCTCGATTGGTTGCGTCAGCGAAAGATCCCCCTAAATCCCCCTTGCTCAAGGGGGACTTCCGATCCCCCCCCTTGAGCAAGGGGGACTAAGGGCCTTCCGATCCCCCCTGGCTCAAGGGGGGCTAGGGGGGATCAAAGCACCGCCGCTCAAGCCAGACTTGGGTGTACACACTAGCAGCGCATCGAGAAAGTCATTGAGCTTGTCGAACGTCCTTGTCGAACGTCTGAACCCAGCTTGCCCTTTAGAACTGCCACAGCGTAACTGCCATGCCCTTGATCAAGATCCAAACCTCTGTGTCTTGTCCTACGTTGACCGAAGTGGAAGAACTGTTGAAGACCCTGTCAGACAGTCTGGCAAAGCACACAGGCAAGCCCGAATCCTATGTAATGACCGCGTTTGAGTCGGATGTGCCCATGACCTTTGGGGGCACGCTCGATCCGGTTTGCTATGTGGAAGTGAAAAGTGTGGGTTCCTTCAACCCCGCCCAAACCAAGTCCATGAGCCAAGAGTTTTGCCAGATTATCAGCGCCACGCTGGGCGTGCCCGGAAACCGCACCTACATTGAGTTTTCTGAGGCCAAGGGCTATCTCTGGGGCTGGAACGGGGCGACCTTTGGCTGATGCCCGCCCTGCCGCAAGTCCCCCTTACTAAGGGGGATTTAAGGGGGATCGACTCAGGGCAAGCAGCGACCCAGAAAGTTTTAAGACCCTGCCTAGAATCTGAAGTGCGTCCCTCAAATCCGCAAGGCCTGTTTTAGCAAGCCGGGAATATCGGACGGGCGATCGGCAACGGGAACGCCTGCTTTTTGGAAGGCGGTTATTTTGCTGTCGGGCGTGCCGATTTCGCTGCCCCAGCCCGCCACGAGAGAGGCAATGATAGCCCCAGCGTGACCCATGCGATGGTTCTTGGGCGCGGTGCGTCCGGCAATGTAGGCAATTACGGGTTTATCGATCGCCTCGACAATGTAGCGGGCTGCTTCTTCCTCGCTGTTGCCCCCAATTTCGCCCACCAGCACGATCGCTTCGGTCTGGTCGTCTTCGTCCAGAATTTGCAGCCATTGCTGAAAGGAAGAGCCAACGATGCGATCGCCCCCAATCCCCACGGCGATCGACTGGCCCAGTTCCGCCTGCGTCAGGTGCAGCGCGATTTCGTGGGTGAGCGTGCCGCTGCGGCTGATTAGCCCGATGCGGCCGGGAGAATACAACTCGGCAGGGTATGTGCCTAACAAAATCTTGCCAGGGAGGATAATGCCGGGACTATCGGGCCCGACGACCAGCGTATCGGTGCGCTCAGCAATATGCAGCAGTTTCACCATGTCCAGCGGCGGTACGCCCTCCGTCACCAGCACCAGATGCCGAATCCCAGCGGCGATCGCCTCCAGCGCCGCATCCAGCATCCGATACGGCTCCACCAGAATCACTGCTGCATCCACCGAGCCAGCGGTTGCTATGGCCTGTTCCACCAGGTCGAACACAGGCACGCCCTCTAGCACTTGCCCACCGTGCCCCGGCGACACCCCTGCCACGATCGACGTGCCGTAGGCCTGCATTCGCGCCGTGTAGAGGCTTCCCAGAGCGCCCGCGATGCCTTGCACCAGAACTTTACTTCTTGTCGATAAATCCATGTCTAGTTAGAGCGTTTGGGTTTGAGAGTTGGGTTTAAGAGGACTCACGCAGTTGGAGGATTTCTCGCGGCGCACCCCGCGAAAAAATCCTCCAAAATCTAGAAAACTGATTGCAAGTGCGTAAATCCTGTTTGAGATCTAGGTTTAAAACTTTAGCCTTGAGAAGAGACGGGCAAAACGCGAAATGCTAGGACAGAGGAAACCCTACCGCCCGACTCCGGCTCCCTCACTGAGGGCGATCGCCTTTGTGAGGGCCTCATCCAGCGAATCCAGAACAAACAGCATCGGCAAGTCTAGGGCAGCGAGTTGCTGACGGGCTGCCGCCGCATGGGCCCCGCCCAGCCGCACCACGAGGGGGACGCTGACGGGCTGGCGCTGCTGCTTCAAGTAGCGGGCGATCGCCCCGGCAACTGCATTGCAGGTTTCTGCGCCGCCCAGCAAGTTGAGCAAGACGCTCCGCAGCCGCTGGGTCTGCAAAATCCAGTCCAGCCCTTTTTCTAGGCGATCGCACAGCGTATCGGGCGGCAGCCGATAGGACGACTCTCCCCCCAAGTTCAGACAGGCCGACGGCTGTCCACCCGCCCGATCGACCAGATCGAGTGTCGCCATCGTCAGCCCCGCCCCATTGCACAAGATGCCCAGGCTGCCAGGAAACAGCATGGGGTTCAAGTTGGGCAGATCAAAGGCGCTGGCGGCCAGTCCGCTACAGGTTGGGCCCATTGCCAGGGTGGAGTGGGAGGGACGATTCGCGGCGTGATCCCTGCGGGAATCCCCCGACTGCATCGCCAGCAAATCTGGGTGTCGCTCCAGTGCTGCGTCGTTCACAGCGACCTTGCCATCCAGCGCCATGACTTCCCCCGCCGGATTGACCGCCAGGGGGTTGATCTCGACCAGATCCAGGTCATAGGTCAAAAACAGGCGATACATTTTCTCGACGATCGCGCTGACGGACTCGATTAGCTCACCCGATAGCCCCATGTGGATCGCCAATCGCCGCGCATAAAAGGGCGAAAACTCCCCATCCACCAACACCTGCTGAATTTGTCGCGAGGTTGCCTCTAGCGCCATGCCCCCCTCCCGCGACCCCAGCAGCAGCGGCCGCCGCAGCGACGGATCAAGCACCACTGCTAGGTAGAGTTCCTGGTCTGGCTCATACTTTGCCTCCGCCAGCAGCACTTCTGGATATTGCCCCAAAATCGGCAGATAAAAAATCGCCTGAGCCGCCGCCACTGCATCAATTGTGTTTTCTGCAAAGCGCACGCCGCCTGCCTTACCACGCCCCCCCGCATACACCTGCGACTTCAGCACAATGGGATAGGGAATCCGCAACTGTTTCAAGTCCTTAGGATGGTCAATCCGCTGCGACGGCAGGATAGGAATGCCAACTTTCTGAAATAGATCCTTTGCCTGATATTCGAGGAGATCCATAGAGGAGAGAAAGGGGAAAGAAAAGGGTGAGGAAGGAAGGAGGTGAGGGAGGTAGGTTAGTGGCTGACGGCTTGAACACTCCCTTGCACCCCCAAGACGGCCAATCGCATAATCTCAAGGAAGATTGCAAGAAAGAAGATTGCAAGAGAGATCTAAATATAGACCAGAAAACGACTGAGCAATGGTGTTCTACTGCTACTTGCATGGCTTTGCGTCGAGTCCTAATTCTGCCAAGGCGCGGTATTTGGGCGATCGCTTTCGGGCGGCTGGGCTGTCTCTGGTCATCCCCGATTTGAACCAAAATGACTTTGCCCACCTGACGCTCAGTCGTCAAATTGCCCAGGTCGAGGCGTTACTGCCGCCCCCGCCGGAGCCTGTGGTGCTGATTGGGTCGAGCTTCGGCGGGCTAACGGCGGCCTGGCTGGGCGATTTGCGAAGCGATCCCTGCGGGAATCGCCATCCCCAGGTGCAAAAACTGGTGCTGCTGGCTCCGGCATTTGGGTTTCTCGATCACTGGCTGCCTCGCCTAGGGCCGGAGCAGGTAGCGCAGTGGCAAGAGACTGGCTTTTTGTCGGTTTATCATTATGGCGATCAGGCAATGCGGCCGCTGCATTATGGATTTGTCTCGGATGCAGCGATGTACGACCACTCCACTCTGAAGCGGCCAGTGCCCACGCTGATCTTGCACGGGATACGGGATGACGTAATTCCAGTCCAGTCCAGCCGAGATTACGCCGCAACTCGCCCCTGGGTGACGCTACTGGAACTGGATAGTGACCATGCGCTGACCGACCAACAGGATGCCATTTGGCAGGCCGTCCAAACATTCTGCGAAATTGATTAGAACTAAGCTAGTGGGGGGTGTTGCCCCTCGTGCCTGAATGCTGGAGCCGCTCAAGCTGCCTAGAATTGAAAAATAGTCATCTTAGGGCACTGACATACTTGAAACAGCAAACTTACTGCCCTCATCCCCCAACCCCTTCTCCCAAGCGGGGAGAAGGGGAGCCAGACAAAGGTTTGAAGTCCCTCTCCCGCTCTGGGAGAGGGCTTAAGGCCTTCGGCATACCAGAAAAGGGTGAGGGCTGAAATTGCTGCGTAAAGTATATTAGTGCCCATCTTAGGGAGAAATCCGCGGTAGCGTAAATTCACTCTAAAATCCTGACTACTATAAGACTCACGCAGTTGGAGGATTTCTCGCGGGCGCAGCCCGCGAGAAATCCTCCAAAGCCCAGAAGACTGAAGTGTGTAAGTCCTGTACTAGATGAAATGGGTCGATGAAATGGGTGTTCGATGGGCATTCATAACCTAGAGTTACTGAGGTGAAAACGGGCGTGATGGTATTCTTTGCTGAGCTACGGTGCCTCAGTCTGCAATCTTGACCTGGAGTTTCATGCGCTGCTCTGCGGTTCTGCTGCTGACTGTGATTTCTTCTGTGGGACTCGCCGCCGATTTGCGAGGGGTTTCCGCTAGCTTGCCTTGGGGTTCTGTTGCAGCAGCCCGATCTAGTGTGGAAAAGGCGCAGGCTGACCAAGCGATTCGCGAAGCGATTCCCACAGGGATCGCTCCTGCATTTTCCCTTGCCCAATCCAGCCAACCCGCCGACCCCTCCAGCACTCCTTCGCCCTCGCCGCCAGAGCTACTGGGCTTGGGCAGCCGGGGTGCGGCTGTGCAGGAGTTACAAACCACGCTCAATCGGCTGGGCTATTACTATGGCGCAATCAATGGCGAGTTTGGCAAAGAAACGCAGACCGCGCTGCTGACCTTTCAAAAAGAATCGGGGCTGGTGGCCACGGGCGAACTAGACGACCCCACCCGCGCCAGACTGCGGCAGGCCCGAGTGGAACTGTTGGGTGATGAAGCGCCGCTGTTTGGCGGGACGGACGTGCCTACTGATGGAATAGCCTCAGATGAGGCGGGAGATGAGGCGGGTGTGGAACCGTCAGAGTTGCCAGTGGGTGAGTCTGGCGAAGTTGCTGAAGCGCCGCCGAATGAGCCAGCAGAATCGGAGCCAGAGACGGGCGAATCCGCAGACTGGATTGGCTGGGCAGGACTGCTGGCGGGGCTGGCGATCGCCATCGGGGTGATCTACAGCCAGTTGCGCCAGAGTCGGCTGGGGACGCTGGAAACAGACGGCGGGCCTGCGCTCGACGGGGCCGGCGGCTCAGGGGTGGGCGTGCCGTTGGAGCCGCCGCTCAATCCGGGCTGGTCGCGGGCAGCGGCAGAGTCGTCCGCCCCAAGCAACCTCGCCCCAGGTCATGCCGCTACAGGTCATGCCGCCACAGGTCATGCCGCCACAGGGAATGGCGATGCACCGCCACAGGCTCCACCTGCGACTTCTGAAGTCGTGACCCGCGTGACGGGCGCTGAACCCGCCCCACAGCCTGATCCAAAGCCCAATATGCTGTGGGAAACGGTGGGCCCGATCGCGCCGACCAGTTCCTCCCAGGCGTTGATTCCTACGCCAGCGCGATCGCCCCAGTCTGTGGATTCCCTAGCCCACGCCGCACCCGACCCAAACCCTGAAACCTCCCTGGAAACCGTCCTCACAGAAACCACCCGGCTCCAGCGCATCAGTATTGTGGATAAGCTGCTGGAGGAACTGCACAGCCCCGACCCGGCGACTCGCCGCAAGGCCATTTGGGAACTGGGTCAGGCGGGCGATTCGCGGGCAGTGCAGCCGCTGGTCGATCTGCTGGTGGAGGCCGATTCGCAGCAGTGCAGCCTGATTTTGGCAACGCTGTCGGAGATTGCCCTGCGGACGCTCAAGCCGATGAAGCAAGCCCTGCTCACCTCCCTGCGCGACAGCAATGCCGATGTTCGCAAAAACGCGATTCGAGACGTGACGCGCCTGTATGACGTGGTGACGCAGATGAGCGATCTGCTCAGCCATGCCGCGAACGATCCCGACCCAGAGGTGCAGGCGACGGCGCGTTGGGCGATCGCCCAGTTGTCGCGGGGGCGATCGCGCTCAGACTTGAACGGTAGCGCAGGCACTCAAGCAGACTAGACAAGCTTTCAAATTCACGGGTATCGAGAAGATTCGAGAAGATTCACGCCCGAATTCCCAGCGCCTAGCCCCCAATCTCCGACATCACCCGATTCATCGGCACGTCCTGATCTGCCAGCCCGTGGCCCCACGGCTTCCACCAGATGCTCTCTTCAATCAGCGCCTTCAGGTCATCCACGCCAGCCCCCCGGCGCAGTGGGGTCAGCAAGTCCAGTTCCTTTTCCCGCAGTAGGCAGAGCCGCAGCCGCCCGTCTGCCGTCAGCCGCGCCCGATTGCAGCCTGCACAAAACGGCTTCGTCACGGAGCTAATAAACCCCAGCGTGCCCCGCGCTCCGGGCAGTTGATAGAGCCGTGCCTCGCCATCCAGTTCTCCCTGGTTCAGCAGGTCTGGCGGTTGCAGGTGTTGCCCAATCACGCCCAGCAACTCGTCCTCGCTGACCGTGTTTTGCTGCTGAAAATCCGACACTTCCCCAAAGGGCATCATCTCGATAAACCGCACCTGCCAGGGAAATTCGTAGGTCAGCCGCGCCAGGTCTACCACGTCCTGCTGATCGTTAAAGCCGCGCACCACAACGGCATTCAGCTTCACCCGCAGCCCCGCATCGGCCGCCGCCCGCATTCCGCGCCATACGTCGTCTAGCTTGCCCCAGCGCGTAATCTGCTGAAATTTCTCTGGATTGAGCGTGTCAATGCTGATGTTGACGCGGCGCAGCCCGGCCGCAGCCAGGGGCGCAGCCAGTTGCCCCAGCAGCACGCCGTTGGTGGTCATGGCAACCTCTGGCGCATCGGGCAAGTCGGCAATAAAGCGGACGACTTCGACGATATTTTCTCGCAGGGTGGGTTCGCCGCCCGTCAGCCGAAACTTGTTGAAGCCCAGCAGCTTGGCAAAAATCGGCAGCAGTTGATATAGCTCTGCGTCTTGCAGCAGTTCTGCCCGTGGGCGAAACGTCATATTGACGGGCATACAGTAAACGCAGCGCAGATTGCACCGATCGGTGAGGGAGATGCGGAGGTAGTTGATGTTGCGACCAAAGCGATCCAGCGTCATCCAAAATCCTGAAAAATTAATCCTGCTGGGACTCCCCTTGATGAAGCTCCTGTGTACACAGGTTTCGATTTTTTGCGTCACGCTCCGAGCGATCCCCCTAAATCCCCCTTAAGAAGGGGGACTTTCGAGCCAGTTCTCTCTGTTGCGAAAGATCCCCCTGAATCCCCCTTAAGAAGGGGGATTTCCGATCCAGTTCTCCCTGCGGTAGGTCATGCCTCACCCCTTATTTAAGAGAGATTTAAGAGGGGATCAGTTCTCCCCCCTTGTTCAAGGTGGGGCAGGGGGGATCAAAGCATCATCATTTAAGGAGGGAAGGACGGATCAGTTCCCCCCTTGTTCAAGGGGGGGTAAGGGGGATCAAAGCATCGCCGCGCAAGCCTAGAAGACTTGTGTGTACACAGTAGCCTTGATTAAGGGCATTAAGGGGGCGAGAGGGGGTCGGGGTTGAAATCCACTAGTGCGAAAGTCCTGCCCCAACAATTCTTACCCCAACGATATCGAGCAATATTGAGCAATATCGAGCCTCGCCTTCTAAGCTTATTGACCATGTTAAGGGATGTAAGCGGGATGTTGGGGATTAGAAAAGTCTGGGGTGATCCTCTACATCTACAGCAGGGTCGGCGCTGCGACGGATGGTGGGCTGGCGCAACCAGTTCTCTAGGGAACGTTGTGCTGTGGAAAAAGCGCGATCGCACGCGGGTTGGATTAGGATCACAAAAGTAGGTCAAAAAACGTAGCCCCAGGCTCTAATTTTTGCTGTAACACTCGCTGCTATCGCGGCGGATACTCCGGTAAGCCCTATGCGATCCTTCTGGTCTGATCCATATCTCTGGGTTCATCTTGCAGGTCTGGCGGCAGTGCCCCTGCTGGCGGAGGTGTGCCTGGTGGGATTGGCGGTGGGCGATCCGTGGCTGCCCGTGTGGCTGGAGGTGCTGCTGGTGGGGGCGGTGGGCATTGCGCCTGTGCTGTGGATGCAGTGGAAGCGGCCGTTTTGTATTTTTAGCCTGACCCCGCTGGCGCTGCGCCCCGATGCGCTGTCGGACGATCGGCGACGGATGCTGCATTTGTTCAAGGGAACTGAAGTGCAGGCGTTGGCGGGGTCGGCAGCGATCGCCCTGTTTCTCTTGCTCTGGCAACTGTTTCGCTTTGCGCCCGTGGCGACGGAAGCCGCCGCAACCCTGCCCCAAAACCGGGCGCTGGGCCTGCTCATTGCAGCCATCGCGTTTTTGCTGTGCAACCTGTTTGTGCAAGTGCCGCTGAGCGTGATTCGGGCGCTGCTGTCGAGCGATGCGGCGATCGCCCAGTTCGCACCCTATACGCCGGACGAAGTGGCGAAATCCTTCACGATTCCCGGCTTTCGGGTCAAGCAAATTGTGCCCGATTTGGTCGCCGCTGCGCCCCGCGTTCCGCCTGCAATCAAGCGCGATTCGCGAAGCAATCCCTACGGGAATCGCCTCCAGCCGCCCTCCGCTGCACCGTTGGTGGTTGACGAAGCACTGAACGAGTCGCCCTGGGACGAATCTGAGCCTTCAGGGTCGCGGCCTCTCGCGCCGGAACTGACCCCAGACTCTGGCACTCCCGACCTCGCACCCCCGGAACCTGCAATCCCGGAACCTGCAACCCCAGAGGTTTCAACCCCAGAACCGTCGCTGGAAACTTCCACCACCCTGCCTGAGCCGTTGTCTGAAGCGTTCCAAGTAGAGAACCCGCCTGAGAGAGAGGACTCGCCTGAGCGCTTTCAGCCCACGAGTGTCGGTTCGGAAGCCATTTCAGACGCACAAGCTTCGTCCGCACCCCTGTCAGATGCCGCAGCCCTGGTTTCAGAGACGATCGTTTCAGAAGTGCGGGTTTCCGCAGAGCCGCCAGACGGGGCCGCAGCGCCTTCAGACGCAGACGAGGGCATGGCAGAGATAGACGCGATGGCGGGGGCGATTGCCCAGGCAGCAGACCTGATTGCCCAGGCTCCCGAACCCCCTCCAGCAGAAGCCACGATTCTGGACACCGAAACTCTCAACCCTGGCCTGGATCTTGGAGACGATTTTGGGGGCGGTGTCGCTGCTGGGCTAGACGCTCTGGATTCCCTAGACGCGCCGGATTCCACCCCAGAACTTCCAGAACCCCCAGAACTTATTGATGCCAGCGCGACAGAATTAACCCCAGAAGTAACCCCAGAATTGACCCGCGACTCCGCAGAACCCCAAACCCTGGAAATTGTCGATGCCAGCGCTCTGTTGGCAAATCAGTCGATAGAGAAAACGGAGGAAACCACCGAGGGGGCGATCGCCCATGAGCAAAATTCCCTGGAGGAACCCTCAGACCCCCTCTCCGCAGACACACCCAGCGTGGATGTAGAAGCGCTAGTCGCAGAGGCGCTGGAAGCGGTAGATGCCGAGCTATTGCGTGAGCTACCCGATCCGCTGACCGATGTCAGCCTGACTGATGATGCAGTGTCCGAATTCGAGTCGCCAGAGCGCCCGCCCGCCGAGAACCCGTAAAGAAGCCGCACGCTGCTGCAAGATTTGAGTAAAGACTTAAAATTTGGGCGGGTCGAGGCTTGATCCGGCACAGCGACCGTGCTTCAAAGCACAACTCGCCCCAAAGAGTACGCTATGGTGAGAAAAGGAACAGGTTTAATCCTGAATCCTTGTGCTGCTTTTGTATGCGTTTGCATTGTGGCTACCTAGCTTTCTCTCTTTAGCTTTGTATCTTTGATTTGTGTCTTTGAGATTAAGTCTCTTGACGGTTCGCTGTGTTCTGCTCGGTTGATTGATTGCTGATCTAACGTTTGAGGCATTACTGAGATCCTATGACCAGCTCATCCACACCTTCCAACTCGCTGCCAAATCCCTCAGTCTCAAATGACGAAACCATTTGGGAAAGCCTAAAGCAGGCGATCGCCTCTAGCTCTGGTTTCCAGCGCTGGCAGCTTGAGCGCAGCGGCGAACAGTCGGCGGCTGAATTCGCAGCGGGCGATCCGCCAGTCGCAGGCGAACTCAGCACCTTACCCCTAGATCAGCGCGTTCGTCGCTACCTACGAGAAACGCTAGAAACGCTTGCCTATTGACTTTCTGAGTGAACCTCTAGAGCTTCTCTAGGGCTTATCTAGAGCGATGTAAAGCCTAAAAAGCGCCAAGTACCGGACATGGTAATTGGCGCTTATCGCTATTGATAGCAGTAGTTTATGGTTAAGGTCTTTATTAAGCTGACCTCATTTGAGCTTGTATTGATCGTGCCAGGAATCTTGGGTAATCCCCGTGTTTGTTAATCATTTCTTTGGAATTTGTGTCCTGTTGTACTGAATAGTAACGAACTCGGTCAATAGCGGTGGAAAGACGGTAAAAGAGACTGATATCTTTAGCCAGATACTAGCTAGATTAAGGAAAAAATCTGCAATTAAAGCAAAATTAAAGCAAATTTGTATTGCAAGGCACATCTTGTTTGACTGCACTTTTATCTACTGAAAGTCGTATGCTTTCACAAGCCTCCAATGCCTAAAGTCGTCTCGATCCACTCCTATCGGGGTGGCACTGGCAAATCTAACTTCACGGCAAACCTGGCGGCCGCGCTGGCGATGCAGGGAAACCGGGTGGGCGTGGTAGATACCGACGTACCCTCTCCGGGCATTCACAACATCTTCAGCCTGGAACCCGATGCCATGACCAAGACGCTTAACAGCTATCTCTGGGGAGAAGCGCCGATTGAGGAAGCCGCCTACGATGTAAGCGCCAATGCAGGGCTGTCTGGCGACGGAAAGGTGCTGCTGGTGCCCTCCAGTGTCAAAGCAGACGACATTGCCCGCATCCTTAAGGAAGGCTACGACGTAAAGCTGCTCAACGACGGTTTCCGCAGCCTGGTCAAAAACCTCCAGCTTGACTACCTGTTTATCGATACGCATCCGGGGCTATCGAAGGAAACCTTTTTGTCGATCGCCATTTCCCATGTGCTGATCCTGCTGCTGCGCCCCGACAAACAAGACTATCAGGGAACGGCCGTGGCAGTGGACGTGGCCCGACAGTTGCGCGTCCGCAAGATGCTGCTGGCCATCAACAAGGTCCATAGCCGCCTCAACTTTGAAGCGCTGAAGCAGAAGATCGAAGAAACCTACGATGCTCCGGTGGCGGGCATCTTTCCGCTGTCTGAAGATGTGGTGCAGCTTGCTAGCGAGGGCGTGTTTTGCATGAAGTTTCCAGAGCATCCGGTGAGCCAAGAGTTTCAGCGATTGGCACAGCAGATCCAGGATACGGATTAGCGCGTAGATTCTGGGTTGCGGTCAATCCGCAAATCCTGCCGCAAATCCTATCAACGTTGCGGATGGCGGACGAATCGTTTCTATATTCCTCATGTTCAATTAAGAATTGCTCCTTGTGCCAAGATTCGTCCCTAGGTTTGTTTGAGGTCACTGTTTGAGGCAACTATGTTGAGGCTGTTGAGGCAACTATGGTGGATATCGGAGACTTGAAATCGCTGGCAAACTCGATTCAGGCTGTGGCATCGCCGTTTCGGGCCTATCTGAGCGATTTGCACGCAAAATACAAGCCTCTCAACACCGGAAAGGTTGCGGACTATATTCCAGAACTGACCCAGGCTAGACCGGAGTGGTTTGGCATCTGTGTCGTTACAACGGACGGGCGCGTGTTTGATGTGGGCGACTGCGACCAGGTGTTTACGATTCAGTCCATCTCCAAGGCGTTTGTCTATGGTCTAGCGCTGGAAGATCACGGCCGGGAGTATGTCAACAGCAAGGTGAGCGTGGAGCCGACGGGTGAGGCGTTTAATGCCATTGTGCTGGACGAAAAGACGAATCGCCCTTATAACCCGATGGTGAATGCGGGGGCGATCGCCACCACTGACCTGATCAAGGGAGACAGCGCCACCGATCGGCTCAAGCGCATTCTGGATATGTTCCTGCGCTACACCGGACGCAAAGAAATCGACATCAACGTGCCCGTGTTTCTGTCTGAAAAAGCAACCGGACACCGAAATCGAGCGATTTCCTACCTGATGCTGAACTTTGGCATGGTGACCGATCGCATTGATGAAACGCTCGATTTGTATTTTCAGCAGTGTTCCATCTTGGTCAGCGCCCGCGACCTGGCGATGATGTCGGCTACGCTGGCCAACGGCGGCGTGAACCCAATCACGGGCGATCGCGCGATCGATGAGCATTATGTGCAGGACGTGATCAGCGTCATGCTGACCTGCGGCATGTACGACTATTCCGGCGAGTGGGCCTATCGCGTGGGGATGCCCGCCAAGAGCGGGGTCGGCGGCGGCATCACTGCGGTCGTGCCCGGAAAGCTGGGCATCGGCACTTTTTCGCCCCTGCTCGACGAGAAGGGCAACAGCGTCCGGGGTATCAAAGCCTGCGAAGACCTGTCCCGCGACTTTGGGCTGCATTTATTTAACGTTGCCAAGGCAGAGCGCAATCTCTACGACTGGATCGAGAGCCGCGACGTGCCAGACGGCTGGTAACTCCTGGCGGCTAGCTGGTCATTGAGGGTTAGCTATTTGGAGGGTTAGGTATTTAGACAGAGCGTGACTGGAGCAGCCAGGACAGGAGCGAGGGCATTAGAGTAGTGGGTGATGGCGTATGGTGTGGTGAAGTGATGGCGTGATAGAGCCATCCAGCAATCTCCAACCTCCTCGTTTCGCCTCCGTGTCCCAATCCCAAACCGCTCATGTTCCTGTTTCTTTCCAAGCTCCTGCCGCTGTTCATTTACCCAGTCGGGCTGGCGTGTGTGCTGATGCTGGTGGCCCTGGCAACGCTGTGGAAGCGGCCGCGGCTGGCCGCAGTGTCTCTGGTGCTGGCGCTGGCCAGCCTGCTCTTGGGTAGCAATCTGCGGCTGTCCAACGCGCTGACACAATCCCTGGAGTGGCAGCATATTCCCGAAGGAGAGTTGCCGCGAGCTGGGGCGATCGTGGTGCTGGGGGGCAGCCTGAAGCCGCATATTCCGCCGCGCCCGTCGATTGATGTGATGGAGCCGGGCGATCGCGTCTTGTATGGAGCCGAGCTATATCGCCAGGGCAAAGCGCCGCTGGTGATCATGAGCGGCGGGCGAATTTATTGGAAAGGCGGCGGCCCACCCGAATCGAGCGACATGGCAAAGCTGGCGCAGGATTTGGGTGTTCCCTCCTATGCCATTCTGGAAGACCAGACCTCGCTCAACACCTACGAAAACGCGGTAAACGTAAAAAAGATTCTGGATGAACGGGGCATTCAGCAGATCTTGCTGGTCACGTCGGCGATGCACATGCCGCGATCGCTCAAAATTTTCCAAAAGCTGGGCATTGACGCAATTCCTGCACCCACTGACTTCTTTGTTAGCAACCAAGAACTCGAAGAAGTCGATAACTCCTGGCAGGCGATGATTCTCAATGTCATGCCCGATGCCGACCGCCTCCAGCAAACCACCCGCGCCCTCAAGGAATATATTGGGCTGCTGGTCTACCGACTGCGGGGGTGGCTCTAGGAGTGACCATGCCGGAACCCATCTTCTACCGCCGCATTCTGCCGCCGCCCGAAACCGAGGCGCAGGAAATCCTGCAAAGCCACTATGCAGGCTACGAGTTCTATCGCGAGGTGCGCTATCGCGAGGCCTTTGAGCAGTATTGCCAGTGGTACGCCGAAACGGCTGCCGAAAATCAGCGGGATCTTGCCCAGATGCAGCGGGAGCTAAATTTCTTTGGATGGCTGAACCGACGGTCGGACAAGTCCAACCTCCCTGAGCCTGACCCAGAGGCTTCTAACTCAGGCTCGGATGCTAGCCAATGACCTCTAGCTCCGTTTCGCGCAGATGGGCTTTGAATTTTTTGGTGAACTGAACCAGGACTGGGAAGTTGGCGCTGATGGCTTTGCCCTGCCAAGTATTGGCTAGTCCGACAACTTCACCTTCCTGCCCTTTGAGGTCAAAGGGTTCGTTGCGATGTTCGGGATGGTGGTAAACAATGACTGATTCAGTCACCCGGACGCGATCGCCAGCCTTCATAGTGTTCCAAGGGTTCCAAAGAGTGTCTTATACAAAACAGTCTGACTTGTAACAAGCCAGCAATTTTTGAGAGGTGCTTAGCAAAACAGCATCTCTCATCATCTCACAGGATGATCCTTCAGCCTAAGGCTGGGTGTTGATGGAATCCATTGGGTCGCGGGTCGCAGGCTGATCGACCGGGGCGCTGGGCCAGAGGCGCGGCGTTTGGCGAGTGTGCATCTGCCGCCAGATTTGCACGCCTGCGGCTCCCAGCGTCAGCAGCGTGATGCCCAGCAGCAGCACCGTGATCCAGCGATCGCCCTTAGGACGCAGTTTTGCTGGAGTTGGCGCGTCGAGGGTGTCGTCAAACAGCAGGGCCCGCGAAGCCTGAGATAGCTCTACATCGGCATCCGGGGCGGGCTGGGGCATGGCGGTGGCGATCGCCCGCTCTGCCATCGTCGGGTCAAACACCGTCGGGTCGAACAGTTTTGGAGCCTGCGCCGTCACGCGGCAGCGCATCACCACTACCGAAGCGTTGTCGTGGCCGTTGCGCTGGTTGGCGTGTTCCAGCCAGGTTTGCACGGCCTGCTGCGGCGTAAGCTGGTCATTGAACAGCAGTTGCGTCACTTCTGGCCCCAGGGCTTCGACCCAGCCGTGGTCGCTGAGGCCGTCGGTACACAGCAGCAGCACGCCGTCTTCGTCAATCATGAAACGCTGCACCGTGGGATAGAGGCGATCGCCCTCATGAATCCCTACGGCCTGCGTCAGAGCGCCTGCGTTGGGATGCTTGCGGGCTTCGGCATGGGTGGCGCGAGACAGGCGCACCTCCCGCCCAGCTAGGTCATCGTCTAGCGTGAGCAACTGGCAGCGCTCCGGCGTAATCCAGTAGGCGCGGCTATCGCCCACATTGAGCAGATAAAGCTCCTGGGCAGTGCCACCGTTGATCCGCTGGGGCAGATGCAGGGCCAGGGTGAGGGTCGTGCCCATGCGCTGGCGCGACTGGCGCTGCTGGCTGTCGTTTTGGCTGGCGATGAGGTTGTTCACCACGCGGGCGATCGCCTCTAGCTGCTGCATCACCACGTCCGGCGACAGCACGGTGGTTTCCTCTGCCACTTCATACAGCAGCGCCCGCAGTTGCATCACGAGCGATCGCACGGCCATCTGGCTGGCCACCTCGCCGCCCGCGTGGCCGCCAATGCCATCGCAGACAATGCCCAGCCCAGAGAGCAAATCGGGCGGACTCTGGAGCCAGGTGAGGCTGGTTTCTGCCGAGTGCTGGGCTGGCGGATAGCAGGCATCTTCGTTGTGGGCCCGCTGAGGGCCCGCCGTCGTGCCACCGGCCACCGCCAGCTTCAGCGCCAGTTGGGTCGATTGTTGCAGCAGTAGGTCGTTGAGCTGGAGAGCGATCGCCCGCAGTCCCTCTGGCGTGTCGGCAATGGGCTGCTGCATTTGCTCACAGAGCGATCGAACGGAGTCTGCCACCTGGATTTGCAGGGCCCCCAGCCAGCCCAGCCAGCACGCCGCCAGATCCGCCAGGGACGGCTGACCCCCCGGATGCAGCCGATCGGGAATTAGCTCCCGCAGGCGCACCCGCCAACCCTCCACCCGCAAGTTATCCGGCATCAGCAGGCTAGCCGCCACGCCATAGTCGCGCAGCGGGGCCCACAGGTCGAGGATTTGCCACAGCCAGTAGACCTGACGAGTCGGAGACGCAGCCGCAAAACTGGGGGCGATCGCCGGAAGCAGTTTTCCGGCCCCGTCGATGGGCCCATTTTCCAGCAGCATCAGCCGTTGCCCCCCGTGCCAGCCAAAGCCAAACAGCACGGGCACATGCAGCCGATGGGGAAACAGGTGGAAATAGGGCAGCGCCTCCTCGGGCCAGGGCTGCGGCAGGTCGGGCGCAGCGGCGGGCTGCGTATCTAGCCACACCCGTGGCGACACGGCTCGATAGCGTCCCGACGGAGACACATGGGCCGGATTCACCCCCTCGCTCTGCCCGACAACCCAGAGATAGCGATAGGTCAGCGGCCGCCCACAGTGTTCACACAGCGATTGATCCGCAGGATTGTCGTGTTGACAATCTGCCTGGGCACACTGGATTCGGGTAGACAGCAGCGCCGCCGGACGACGCGAAGGAGGTGAAGAGGAGATCATAAGCGTGATAGAGGCGTTCGACGCTGAGCTAATTAACAGGGTCTATCGAGACTGGGCGACGGATTTTGAATGCCTTGCCCGTCGGGCACGATCCTCTAAATTCCTGACCAATCGTTAAGCCATCATTCAAATCTTCTGATTTTGGAACGGGGTCGTTCAAGATGGAATCAGTCAGGATAGAAGGGGAGTGAAAGGCATCTCAGCAAGCCCGACTAGGGCAGCCCTTAACTAGCCAAAGATAGCGCCAATTCCAAAAAACGCGACAATTCCGGTCGAATGTTGCAAGCGTGGCTATGCAGTGTCTTAAAACTTTCTAGGTCGTTGATTGCCTTGAGTCGATCCCCCTAAATCCCCCTTATTAAGGGGGACTTCCGGAGTGGTTCGGCTCGGTTCCCCCCTTTTTTAAGGGGGGCCAAGGGGGGATCAAAGGGCTTTAAAACACGCCCTAGATTCAAGCGGCTGAATTCAAGCGGCTAGATTCAAGCGGCTGGATTCAAACAGGCAGACGCTCAAACCCGCCAACCAATCCCCAATCCGAGCGCGTCCCAGGGTTTGTGCAGACGTTACCCAGATTTCACGCAAAACTGGCTGAAACATTGCCACCCGCAGTCTGAACCCAGCGGCTCGTTCAACGGCCGTCCATCTGGAATATTGCCAGCGTTTTTTGTAGCTATCCGTAGTGTCGAAAGTGTCGTAATGAACCCGTGACAGCGACGTGTTGGATTTAAGCAGGGACGTTTGCATTCCTTGCATTCATGTCTCTGCATAGCCCTCTGCTCCTCGAAATATAGTTCTCTTCGTCCACGGAGTCTTTTCGTCCACAGAGTCTTGCTGAAAAGTCTCTCAACCAAGCGTTCTCCTGGCTTTCTTCTTGTATCGTTTGTCCCTCTCTCTCGGATAACGGCTGATGACCATGAGTCCTAGCGTGATTTGGCTAATTGCAGGCATTGTCCTCTGCATGATGGAGGTTGTCCTGCCGACCGCGTTTGTGGAATTTGTGATGGGAATTAGTGCGCTGATTGTTGCCTTTGTGGCGCTGTCGGTGCCGCAGGTTAGCCTTCAGGTAATTCTCTGGCTGGTGCTGTCGGTGCTGCTGGTGGTGCTGTCGCGCCGATTCATCCCGCAGCGGCGATCGCGCTTGATCGAAGATTCCCACGAAGCGCGGACGCTGACCTCGATTCCTCCTGGCGAAACGGGGCGGGTGATCTACGAGGGCAACTCCTGGCAGGCCCGGTGTGAGGACGAAAATCTGGCGATCGCCGCCGATCAAAAAGTGGTGGTGGTGGAGCGTCGGGGCACGACGCTCATCGTGTTGCCAGAGCATATGGTGCGCCAATGAGGTCAAGTCATTGGGCAAGTCGCTTGAGGTCAAGTCATTGGGCAAGTCGCTTGAGGGCAAGTCGCTTGAGGGCAAGTCGTTTGAGGATAAATTGCTGAGGGCAAGTCGCTGCGGATGAAGCTCTGCGGGTAAGTCGCGGATTGGTTTCTCTGATCACATTGGATTCACATCAGATTCACATTGGATTTTGGAGGTTTTGCATGGAAAGTTTTTTCGGCGCTCTGATTGTGCTGGTGTTGGGTACGGCTGGGCTGTCTAGCTCTGTCAAAATTGTGAACCAGGGGAACGAAGCCCTGGTCGAACGCCTTGGCAGCTACAACAAAAAGCTGAAGCCCGGTTTGAACTTTATCCTGCCCTTTGCCGATCGCATCGCGTTTCAGGAAACGATTCGGGAAAAGGTGCTGGATGTTCCGCCCCAGCCGTCGATTACCAAGGACAACGTTTCGATTACGGTGGATGCGGTGGTCTATTGGCGGATTGTGGACATGGAAAAGGCCTATTACAAGGTGCAAAATCTCCAGGCGGCAATGGTGAACTTGGTGCTGACCCAGATTCGCGCCGAGATGGGCAAGCTGGAGCTAGACGAAACCTTTACCGCGCGATCGCAGATTAATGAAATCCTGCTGCGAGAGCTAGACACCGCCACCGACCCTTGGGGCGTGAAGGTGACTCGCGTGGAACTGCGCGACATCGTGCCGTCGAAAGCGGTGCAAGAGTCGATGGAGCTGCAAATGTCCGCTGAGCGACGCAAGCGGGCGGCGATTTTGACCTCGGAGGGCGATCGAGAAGCAGCCGTGAACACTGCCCGAGGCAAGGCGGACGCGCAGGTTCTCGAAGCAGAGGCTAACCAGAAAGCCGTCGTGCTGCGAGCCGAAGCCGACCAAAAAGCGGCCGTGCTGAAGGCCCAGGCCGAGCGCCAGGCCGCCGTGCTAAAGGCTCAGGCCACCGCCGAAGCCATCGGCATCGTCACACAAGCCTTGAAAAACGATCCCCGCGCGATGGAAGCGGGTCAGGTTCTGCTGGCGCTGGGCTACCTTGACATGGGCAACACCATCGGCAAGAGCGACAGCAGCAAGGTGATGTTTATGGACCCCAAGAGCATCCCCGCCGCGCTGCAAGGCATGTTGTCGATGGTGGACGAGAAAGAGGGCTAGGGATTCAGGGTTTGGGGGTCAGCCGCTGTGTGCTGTGTGTTGATGGCATCAAAATCGGCACCAAATAGGCTGTAGCAAGTAGGCTGTAGCAAATAGATAGGCTGTTGTAGGGTGCTGTTGGGCGTAGCCGTAACGCACTCGCTGCGTCGGGCGTTGATGCGTGTTCCCAGCGCTCGCATATCCTGCAAAACCTATCCTATAAGGTGCAGGATCAAAGTGCAGGATTCTTCGCTCTGACCCCTGACCCCTGACCCAAAATCCGTTTTCTCAAACGCGCGATCGCCGCATGGATGCCCAGGTTTTAAAGCAAATTCACCTCCTCCAGCAGCAGGCCGCCTCGCTGCTGGTTTACCCATCGGTGCTGCGGCAAGAGCCAGGGCAGGCGTTGCTGCGGCTGTTGGCGGCGCTGGGGCGATCGCCCGCCGACCGGGTAGACCTCCTGAAGGCCTATGGCGACTGGTTTTATACGCTGGCGACTCGTCAGCAAAGCTGGCAATCGCACCTGCTGGATCAGATTTTGCTAGACGACAACCCCTTTACCCAGGCGACCCAGCGAACCGACCTGAGCGACCTGCCGCAACCCCTGGTGGCCGCCGCCGCCGCCGACCTGCGATCGCTCCAGGCGCTTTATACCACCTGCACGGGCGATCGCCTGGGGCAATGGCTGGCGATCGCCGCAGGGCTGTCCCTGCCGCCCGTAAGCTGGAGCGCAGCCGACGACCCCAAAGCATCCGCCAGCCCGCAAACCCAAACCATTCGCGCCCAGTTTCAAGCCGCCGCCGATTGGGCCAGCCTATTGCCCGATCTGGCGCAACACTACCGCAGCGCGGGCGTGGGCGACTATGCCCGCTATCGTGCCTTTCGCTGGCAAGGTGGTCGGCTAGAGGGCATCCCCCATCCCGACCCGATTTCGCTCGATGCGCTAGTGGGCTATGAGCGGCAAAAACAGCAGCTTTTGCAAAATACTGAGGCGCTGCTAGCAGGCGCTCCGGCGCTGAACGTGTTGCTCTACGGCAGCCGGGGCACGGGCAAGTCGTCGCTGGTGAAGGCGCTGCTGAATCAGTATGGCGATCGCGGCTTGCGACTCATCGAAGTCAGCAAGGCGGAACTGGCGAGATTGCCGGACATTTTGCCGCTGCTGCGCGATGTGCCGCAGGCGTTTATTCTCTTCGTTGATGACCTGTCCTTTGAAGAAGACGACGAAGCCTTCAAGGCGCTAAAGGTTGTGCTAGAGGGTAGCGTAGTCGCGCGATCGCCCAATGTCGTAGTCTATGCCACCTCCAACCGTCGCCACCTGATCCGCGAGTTTTTTGGCGATCGCCCCCGCCCCAGCGATGCCGACGAAATCCACAATTGGGACACGGTGCAAGAAAAGCTGTCCTTTGGCGATCGCTTTGGGCTGACGCTCACCTTTGAACCCGCCGACCAGGACACCTACTTAGAAATTGTGCGTCATCTTGCCCGCCAAAATGACCTCCCGCTCGACCCCAAGACGCTGGAATTTCAGGCCCTCCAGTGGGCAACCCAGCAAAATGGGCGATCGGGCCGCACGGCCCGCCAGTTTGTCGATTGGGTTCGCAGCACCAGCCTGCTGTCCGTTGAAACGGGTTCCCAGGAAGCATAAAGTGATGTGGATTTTAGATTTTGCTTTGCTAAAAAGGCTACGTCCAGGCAGCCAGCACAATTCTAAACGGCATTTTCATAGATGGATCTATAGGTAAATCCGTGAATTCTTGCGTAAATTTGCAAATGATTGCGTATCCGTGAGCATACGGGATCTTAACCTTCTCTAAACCAGAGAATTACCCTGTCTTTAGGTGCAGATTCTAGATTGAGAGGGCACGCTCACACAAGGGAGTTCAATATGCTTCAGTCATTCGCCCTGGAAGTTCCCAGCCAGTCAGACTTGCGCTTGTTGTTGGAGAAACTTTATCAGGGCAGAAGCTTGCAGTCCTTCCGCGCAGGGCAAGACATCCCGCTCACGCCACATGAAGTCTGGGTGGTTTGCCGGGGCGTAGTGCAGTTGGGTACGTTTTATGACACAGGGGACGAGGCGCTGCTGGGGCTGGCTTCCGCTTCGATGCCGTTTGGGCTGCCGCTGACGCTGATTCGTCCCTATCACGCCACCGCGCTGTCGGACGTGGACTTGATGCGCCTCACTTGGTCGGAAGTGGAACAGTCTCCTATGCTGGCGCAGGGCATTTTTCAGCACATGGCGCGGCGGCTGCGGCAAACGGAGGCCGTGCTGGCAATGGTGGGCTATCGCCGAGTCGAAGATCGGCTGCGGCATTTGCTGGTGCTACTAAAGCGGGAAGTGGGACAGCCTGCTCCGGAGGGAACCCGCCTGAGCGTCCGCCTGACCCATCAGCAGCTTGCCAACGCTATCGGCACGACTCGCGTCACAGTCACGCGCCTGATCAGCCAACTGCGGGAAGAGGGCTGGCTTTTGATCGATCGCGATCGCCACATCGTCTTGCTGCCCTACGCCAACGTGTAGTTGTCCGGCGCTGAGCCTAGTTGCTCCGCCGTTCTAGCGCGAAGGGCTTGAGCTTTGGAATGTACCTTAATATATCTTTACTGACTCCGGGATAAGAAAAACCTGGGCCCTAGCTTAAGTAGGGGCGATCGCAGGATGAATAGGGTTGCAAGTGTAAATCATCAGGGCAATTGACGGGGGCGATCGCATCCAGTACAATCGTCCATCGAGCTGTAATTCGATTCCTATCAGTGCAGCTTGCCTTTCCCCCGAAATTTTGGTCGTTTAGTCACCTGCGGTGTCGGTAGGCGGTTGCAACACCTACCAACACCTGACCCCAAGACAGTACGGGCTGTCTCAGGGCTGCGTCCATTGTAGGCCGCCCTGTCCCAGCGCTTCATGTCCGTGGGCGGCCAACATTTCGGGGTTTCCTACCCACTCGTTTCCTGGAGGAAACCCCAAATGCTGAAAATTCAATATACCTGGTCGTCCCCAATCTCGGAGGCGACCCAGTTTTCGCTGCCCCCGCTCACCTGCGAACTGCCCCACCGTCGCCGCCTGCGCCACTGCATCATCGGCCTCCCCGAAGACGCACAGATGGCGATTGACCGTCTGCACCTGCTCCGCTACGCCGAACGCTTCGAGTGGACGCACGCCCTCGACTTCCCGCCCCACGGCATCGTCCTCGACGGTCGCCCCGGCGAAGTGCTGCGCTACCTCCACCGCGAAATCCGCAGCAACCCCAGCGCAAACGAGTAAGAACCGATAAGGAGGATTTTGGGTTTTGGATTTTAGCAGGGCATCCCCTCAATCCAAAATCCAAAATCTCCAATCTAAAATCCCTAATTCCTAATCCAAACGCTCAACCAGATTACACAGGTTCCCTCTGCCATGGCCCATCCGGCTATGGGCGCTAAGCCAAAATACCCGAAGGTTGTCAAGTTTACTTACAGTCAGATGATTTGAATCTTCCTTGGCTATTAAAGCGATTTTCAGAGAAGTTCTAGGCAGTGTCTTAAAACTTTCTAGGTCGTTGATTGCCTTGAGTCGATCCACCTAAATCCCCGCGCTTACGCGCCGCTTCGCTAGAAATAAGGGGAACTCCCGGAGTGGTTCGGCTTGTTTCCCCCCTTTTTTAAGGTTGGCTAGAGGGGATCAAAGGGCTTTAAAGCACGCCCTAGGATTACGGTTTAGGCGGATCTGTAGGCTTTGTAGGCTTCGGCTCTGGTGTCGCGGGCCGAGGTTCAGAAACAGCGCCACTCCGCTCCCGTGTTGTAGGCGTGGGTTCAGAAACAGCGCCACTCCGCTCCCGTGTTGTAGGCGTGGGTTCAGAAACAGCGCCACTCCGCTCTCGTGTTGTAGGCGTGGGTTCAGAGACAGCGCCACTCCGCTCCCGTGTTGTAGGCGTGGGTGTCCCTCCCTGAGCGGCTATTGCAACCGCTTCTAAGCTGAGGCTGGCATTGATGATTGCCCCCGCGATAGAGACGTTGGTCGGCAAACTTGACAACTTAACTGCATTATCCAGCTTGGCTTGTCCAGCTTCCGATGCCTTGAGTGCCTGAGCGGCTTGACTGGCAGGTGCCGCGGACGCATCGCCGCCGGGAGGTTTTGCAGACTCCCCTGGCTTGGAGGCATCTCCCGGCTTGGGTGTATCCCCAGGTTTAGCTGGAGCAGGCGGCGGAGCCAAGGCAGACTCGGCCGCTTTCAGTGCAGCGGCAGCACCAGCGCTACTGGCGACGCTAGTACTCTTACCTAAATCCTGAGCCAGACCTACAGTATTCGATAGGCCGGATGCATCGCGGAAGAGGTTGGCGGTTGCTAATGCCTGGATTGCAGCAAAGTTTGGATCAGGCATAGCAGAAGGGTTGATGAGGTTAATTGCAGGGGGAGCCAACTGTCCAGATGTGGTGTTGTCTGCGATCGCCCGACTACCCGGTTTAATTCCTTCAATGTTGGGAGCTTGGATCGGAATCGGCGAATCTTGCCAGTTCCAGAAGCGAGTCAGATCCAGTTTTTCTGACGCATTAAATCGACCTAGCACTGCCTCGGCAAAAGTACCGCCTGTCCCAATTGCCACCGTTGACTGCTCAATTTTGGCAAAGTCAACATGTTTCCTCTTCCAGGCTTTCCATTTTTGTAGATCTTGCTTTTTCTCATCCGAAAAGGCATCCATTTCGGCCTTGGTGTAGCTGGCATCATCAAAATGATAGGGAAATACCAAATAATTGCCGTAAATAGTCAGAGGCACTGGATCAATATACTCCAGCAAACGATTCCCTCGAAACGTATATTTGCTAAGCAACAATGCAAGTTCTTCGGGCGCAAGGCTCTGCCAAATTGCCTGACTGTAGTACGTTGCGTTTTCGTTCAACGTTGCCTGTATATCGTCATCTCCACTCGTAGACGGAATCTTTTCTAGGAAGGTGACACTCTTTTCATAGGAAGATGCCAGTTCAGACAACCCTATATTAAAGCTGACAGGAATAGAGTACCAAGAGTTTCCATGTCTGAAACGAACTTCTAAATCTATACGTTGATACTGATACTGATAGTTAACCTCATCAAAATAGCGTGAAGACCCTTCTCCAAAAATATATTCATCAAGGGATCTTAATCTTTCCAGCATAATCGAATTGGGATTGTATCTAAACATCAAGACTACCTTCTTGATGTTTCCCATCGCTGGAGGATTGTTAATAGCTTGATTCACGTAAACTATACGCTTCTCCGAATCTTCCATCTCAATCTGAACTTCCTCGCATCGTAGTTCTCCTACTACATCAATGTTGGAAAATTCACGATAAAGGGCATGATAGTCATGCCGATAATATCAGAAGTGTTGAATTGAGACATAAAACTTTACATTTGACCCTATGAATCTCCTACGAGTGTCTCAGGCAGCAGATCGTGGCTCCAATGGACGATTGAACAGCGGCGACTCAATTCAAGTTGCAAATAGCGCAACTTATCGAGTAACTGATGACCATAAAACTCTGGAATTTCTATCAATTGAAGAATCAAGTAGGCAATCAATACCATGTAGATTTGTATGGTGACTCCATTGACACTCTTAGAGATTAGTTTATCTAGCTTCAAGTGCATCTTTAGAAACTTCCACAACACTTCTATCTGCCACCGATGGCGATAGACTTCACTAATCTCTTCATTCGTCATCAGGTCTACATTCGTTGCCAACCGAAACTCCGTTTGACTCTCCAAGTCGCAAAACCAAACGACTCGATAGCGCTCATGCTCCAACTCAGTCTTCATTGTGTTCTTGATGCGGACAACAAAGTGTGTCTGAGTCTGGCTTAATTGGTCAAGGAAATCCCAACTGGCAAAGCCTCTATCCATTACGCCAACAGCATCCTCGGGAATCATGCTTGTTACTCTGTCAGCAAATTTCGCATCATGCCCCTGACCAAAATGAATCAAACATTCACTGGGATTGCCCTGTGTTAAGTTGACCCCGCTGAGCAATTTGACTTGATGATAGCCTTGCATCCAAAACAGCTTGCTCGTCAACGTGATGACCGTTGAGTCAATTGGAAACAGCATCTGTGCTGTCGCTGTATTTTTTCGTTTTAGCCGTCCTACAAGGTCAGTATAGATGCGACAAAAGTGTTCATCCTGTCGCGTCTTGCAGGCTTTAGAAAAGGTGGAAATGTCAACCTTGATTCCTGATTTGTTGAGACGATAGAACAAGCTCCTCATGCTCGTTAAGCTCTGGTCTAAAACGAAGGTTAACCAGATTTCAAAGAACAAGCGAGAGTTCAAAATAGGGTAGTTGTGGGGGCACAACTGCTTGAGTATCGATTTGACAAGTGCAGGAAATGACAGTAGCATCTTACGTATTGTTTTTGTTTGTTGGGGGCTAGAATACTACATTCTGCCCCCATTCTTTGTATGTTGAGCTATCTTTCAACACTTCTGCGATAATATATAATGTGGGCGGCTGACGTAGATCTTACGCTCAGAGAGTTGTTCGACAGATAAATAGAGGCAATTTTTTCGTTTGGATTTCGGTTTATCTCTTTTGTACCTGAGAGGTCTTCTGTCCTAAAGCGAACTTCTCCAGACATATTTGCAATTTGGTCTTGTATTGCCGAATCGGGTGCTGCTGCCATCAGAACTTGGCGATAGCGAGTGATCAGCCTTTCATCAGAAAAATCCAATGGCTTCATCGGAACAAACACACATCTTTGGGCTTTTGCTAATCGCAAAACCGTTCGATAGATTTGCACTACCTCGTAGTAGTGAACCGATAGAGCGTGGGAGTGATTGTAGTTCGTAACCACGCGAGTTGTGATTGATTCTTTCTCCGATTGGCGAACCTCTCGAACGACAGAAGCCCTTCGAGTCCGAACAGAGGATGCAATTTGCTGAGTGCTTTGGTTGATGTTCTGAGACATATCAGATGATACATTCCGCATCCCGTGGGACGACGAAACGGTATGACCTGAAGTGCTAGCCTTGCTCAGGTTGCCAGCGTAGTTTGCTGAGATGCCACCACTGATAATTCCCTTATTAGCTTTAACCGAAGCACTCGTTCCAAAACTATGATTTGATGCGGAACTGGAGGAACTTGTAGTTGAAGATCCTGATGAAGTTTCAGATGCCACAGCATTTGTAACTTGAGAAATGCCGCGACTTTGATCCATGAGATTACTTAGCCCCTCTTGCTGGGCTGTGTCTTCATCCAGGTTGCTCGATTGCTGTCTTGACCAATCAATAATAGCTACCCTGGTGCTTTCTCCTGGAGCCAAAGCCAAGCTGTGCAGCAACTG
Organism: Thermoleptolyngbya oregonensis NK1-22; assembly: GCF_032705245.1. Lineage (GTDB taxonomy): Bacteria > Cyanobacteriota > Cyanobacteriia > Elainellales > Elainellaceae > Thermoleptolyngbya > Thermoleptolyngbya sichuanensis. Next base: position 969,555 of record NZ_CP053540.1, on the reverse strand, counting down.
TCCGAGAGCGAGTCCTTGGGTATACCAAGCTTGCTCAAAGGTCAAAATTGCTCCGGTCGCTGGCTTCTGAAACCCAGGAGCAGAATCCATCGATAACACATCGACCTGCTCATCAATAGAAATCAGATCGGATTCCGGGTCGATCTCATCTAGAAAAATGGAGCTGTAGTATACTTTTTCAGTTGCGTATTCTCCTCCCTTTGGCAATAGCTCCGGTGGGGCTTGAGGATCGGGTGCAAATTCTTGGATGCCAAACGCGCTATTTAATATCTTTTGTGCAGATCTAAATGGTGGCCATAGGGAGAGATCCCGAATCTTTTCGACCTGAGTTGCTGCGACAATAGACTCGCGATTGCCATTAATGCCATTCAGAATTCCAATGTCAGCGAGTTGAAGTGAATCAATAGATTGAATTGGAGCGTCAGGATTTAGCCAATCTGACGGAACAAACCCATACTGAGAAACTACGTTGCTATTCCCTGCGGCTGGCGTTGCAATCTCATTAATATGCTTTGCGGTCGTAAATACTCTGGATGTTGCCAGATCGAACACGCTGTGGATACTTAATGAGGCAAGAGCATCTCCTATGGCTTCGCTTACACCAATAAGCGCGGTGACTGGCTCCTGGAGCAACTCCTTAGCATCCATGCCTGCATAGTCCACTTTAACAAATACTGAGATAGATTGATCTTGAGACGACATAACTATAACCTCTTGGCGATCAGCGATCAGTGCGAATAGGGCTGCTAGACTGCGATCGCCCGCTTTGAGAAAACACAATCAGGGTAAATCAAGATGCGTTTTCAGGGATTAATCCGTGAAGTGGCTGGATTTTCAGCTAAGGGATATGTCCGGCAAAATTGGCGATCGTATAAGTTGTTAGACAGGCTATATCAAGTACACCCTCAAACTCTTGCACTGAATTGCTGCTTTTGCACAAAATTGCTATGACCTGGAAAAAATTTTGGGGGTCACGCCTGTCAAGCGCTTGAAGTGCCGATTGAGATGGCTCTGGTGCGTGAAACCACAAGCAATAGCAATCTCTGAAATTTCCATTTTTCTGTCTTGCAGCAAACGTTTTGCTTGCTCGACCCGCTGACGAATAACATATTGATGGGGCGTGAAGCCAGTCGATCGCTTGAACGATCGGCAGAAGTGATAGGCGCTGAGTTGGGCGATCGCCGCTAGTTCCTCCAAACCCAACGCTTGATCGAGATGATCGTCAATGTAGTCAACAACCCGCTTGAACTGCATGGGAGACAAGCCACCCGAATAGCGGATAGGTTTGTGAGAATGGGCTGAGTAGTTCCTTAACAGATGGACTGCCAGAGCCGTTGCCATTGCTTCGGCGTAGAGTTGTCCCCCTGGTTTATGGGACTCCAAATCTGCTTTGAGTGCCAACCCAATCTCAAGGATCAGGGGATCGTACAAAGGGACTTGGGGCAACAGTTCGACCTGATCAACCGCTAATACTTCTGTGGCACTGCGAGTCAGTAATGCTGGCTGCAAACTAATAGCGAATCCTTCGTGTGGTTGATTCCAGGCCCCCCAGTGGGTATGCTGCATGGGCACCAGGGTCATGCCACCATGAAAGAGCATCTGCCGCTGTGCCTGCCCATTCCTAACCCCTTCGATGTGCCAATAGACAGGTTCTATTTGCAGTTGCTGAGAATACTGTAGGGGCTGAGCGAGGCTATCATCGGTTGGGTCATGATCAGACGCTAGTGGTAGATTTGAGTGCGATTGCGACACGATTCACCCTTTTTTGAGAGATTTTTTTTGGGAGAATACTACCACTTTGAGCTACGTATGCTCAAACGATTCTCAAACAGAATCTCCTTCAGTGTCCTCCTTGACCCCACCTAATCCGATAGCGGGTCACCAGTAGCAACAGGGTGAACTCCTTTGCAAGAGGTCTTTTTGACGGCGTTGCTGAATTCAAGGATGAATCAATTTTGGGATAGGTTCAGCAACAGCAACGCAAGGTTATAACACCCCGGAGCGCTCTGGGAGCGCTTTTGGAACGGAATGGGATCGCCTGCTTCGATAGCTTAGAAGCAGAGCAGGGGAGATACCCGACTCAACTCAAACTTAAGTAAGCCATATCATACCTTATCAAGGGAAGCGCCATGCTGCTCAAACTCTCATACTTTTTGCAAAGCGTGCTGCTGACGGGCGCACTGATGACCACGGCGATCGCCCCGCCCCGCCCAAGCCTCGCAACCGCAATTCAGATTGCTCAAGAGTGCGTAGCATCCGGCGGCACTTATCATACTTTGGCTGCGGGGCACTGGATTTGTTTGTATCCGACCCCCGATCAGACCGGAACGCTGGGACTGTATTGCAATGTCGTGCAGACGTGCGATTGCCTGATGGAGATTCGCCGCCTAGACCACACCGCCAGCCTGTTGTGGGAACCTGTGGTTCCAACTGAACGCATTGATGACTGAACGTTGCCATTAGCTTATCTAACCTGCTGCAACGAGTGAGAGGCGCTCTGCGGAGTCGCCACCCCTCGGCTCGTCACAACACACTCCTACAAACCTTGAGGATACTTCCATGACGACGCTACAACCAATTGAGCAATCCCGATTCGACTCGCCCGAACTCGACCTGCCCCGATTCGACCCAGCCAAAGCCGAAGCCTTTGCCGAAACCCTGGTGGGCACGCTGAACAGCGGCGCACTGGCGCTGATGGTTTCCATCGGACATCGCACCGAACTATTTGACACTCTGGCAGAACTGCCGCCCGCCACCAGCCAGCAAATTGCTGATGCAGCGGGGCTGAACGAGCGCTATGTGCGGGAGTGGCTGGGCGCAATGGTGACGGGTCGCGTGGTGGACTATGACTCGGCTACTCAGACCTATAGTCTGCCTGCAGAACATGCCGCATTTCTGACGCGGGCCGCCGGATCAGACAATATTGCCGTTTTCGCGCAATACATTCCCCTGCTGGGCGCTGTTGAGGATGCGGTGCTGGAATGCTTCTATAAAGGCGGCGGCGTTCCCTATTCTGCTTACAAGCGCTTTCATGCCGTCATGGCCGAAGACAGCGCACAGAGCGTGGTGTCGGCGCTGTTTGACCATGTGCTGCCGCTGGTGCTAGGGCTGATGGGGGATCTGGAGCGCGGCATCGACGTGCTGGATGTGGGCTGTGGCAGCGGTCGCGCTCTGATCCGCATGGCGCAGGCATATCCCAATAGCCGCTTTACTGGATATGACTTTTCTCCGGAGGCGATCGCCATTGCGAATGCAACTGCACAGCGATATCTCCTGTCCAATATCCAATTTCAAGTACAGGATGCAGCACAGATCGATGAGAGCGATCGCTACGATTTGATTACCACCTTTGATGCGATTCATGATCAGGCGCATCCCGACCGGGTTCTCCGCAATATTCACCGTGCGCTTCGTTCGACGGGCACGTATCTGATGCAGGATATTCACGCCGCTACGGACGTGGGTGGGAATCTAGAGCATCCAGTGGGAACACTGCTGTATACCATCTCTTGCCTACACTGCATGTCCGTCTCTCTTGCCTACGGCGGCATGGGTTTGGGCGCAATGTGGGGACAGGATCAGGCCTTGCAAATGCTGGCAGAGGCCGGATTTGAAACGGTGGAAATCAAGCGGCTAGCGCACGACTTCCAGAACGACTACTACATCGTTCGCAAGTAAGTTCCTAATTCTCCCACGCTTATGTGTATCCTTTGCTCGATGGCGGCACGGTTTCAGCGTGCTGATGGAGACGCTTTGTCTCGGTTCAACGTGGCTCAGTTTTCAGCAGCATTGCAATCCCCACAAGACGGACGCAGTGCTGCTGAAGCCCTCCCTAAACCAGAAGCCTCCTCCAAACGCGCAAGCACGCGATTCTCCCAGCCAATTTACGCATCCAAAACTATCCTGCTCTCGCCCTTGAAAGCCCAATCTGGAGATAGTCAACCATGAAACTTTACCTGCTAAATGTCCAGTCCTACGAACATCTGCTGAACGCAACCAGGACTGCCAAACGGCAAACAAACGCGCACCGCTGGCTGAAGACCGTTTGGCGGGCGATCGCCCAGACCTTTTCCCACAGCCATGATTCCAAGATCTGTAAGATCTGTACCGTTGAGACACGCGCTGGGCAAACGATTTGGCAAGTTTACGATCCAATCACCAACCGCAGAATCCGGTTCGATACCGAAGCCGAGGTGCGAATTTGGTTGGATCAGCGCTTCCGGACTTAGCCCCTGCACGAGAGGGTGTTCTTGCAACGTGCGATCGCACTGCCCCCAATCGCGCAGATTGAAAAATCTCAAGGCTGGGACAATGCTCGCAAAGAATTGACTACCATCGATTCTAGCCACTTTAAGAACACCCAAATCTCCACACGGGTTGCATAGCTGTCTGCATCATTCCACATCATTTTGGGTCAAGTCATCTCTTCAGGTCTTTAGAACTTCGGAGGCAAATTCGGTGAATCGGATCAAACTCTTTCGCGCCATGCTGTTTGTCGCAACGCTTATTCTTGCACTGAGCTTTCCTATCCACGAAACGGATGCGGGAACGGGGATCGCCCATGCAGAACACTCCATCCAGGAACCAATCGCGATCGCCCCCCCATCCCCCACGGCTCCCCTATTTGACAACTTGGGCAATCACCATCACCCCGTGTCTACCCGCAATCCCCTGGCGCAGCGCTATTTTGACCAGGGACTCATTCTGTCCTACGGGTTCAACCATGCCGAGGCGCTGCGCTCCTTTCAGCAGGCTGCCGAACTCGACCCCACCTGCGCCCTCTGCTACTGGGGCATGGCCTACGTGCTGGGGCCCAATATCAACGCAGCGATGGAAGATAGCGACGTGCCGACGGCCTGGGCGGCTATTCAAAAAGCCGTGCAACTGGGGGGCAATGCGAGCGATCGCGAACGCGCCTATATCCACGCCCTCGCCACCCGCTATGCGCCAGAACCCGTAGAAGACCGCACCGAACTCAACCAGGCCTATGCCAACGCTATGCGCGATGTGGCGCGGCACTATCCCGATGACCCAGACGCGGGCACGCTGTTTGCCGAAGCGCTGATGGACACGACTCCCTGGGACTATTGGGACGAGTCGGGCAATCCCACCGACGCAGGTGCAGAAATTATTGCCACGCTGGAATCGGTGCTGGAGCGGTTCCCCAACCACGTCGGCGCATTGCACCTCTACATTCACGCAGTGGAGGCGCAGCGGCCAGAACTGGCAGCCGACGTGGCAGATCGCCTGCGGGATTTGAATATCCAAACCAGCCACCTGCTCCACATGCCTGCTCACATTTACCTGCGGGTGGGGCGCTATCACGATGCGGTGGTGGCCAATCAGCGGGCTGCCGCTGCCGACCGGGAATATGCCCAGGCACATCACCCCGACGGCATTTTCCGCATTGCCTACATGCCCCACAATCACCATTTCCTCTGGTATGCGGCGATGATGGCCGGTCAGCGCCGAGAGGCGGTAGAGGCGGCGCGAAACACGGCCCATCTAGTGGAGCGATCGCTCTGGAAAGAACCGGGTTACGGTACGCTGCAACACTACGCCGTGATTCCGCTCTATACCTACGTCAAGTTTGGCCTGTGGGATGACATTCTGGCAGAACCCAAGCCAGAGGCGGATCTGGTCTATCCAACGGGCGTGTGGCACTTTGCACGAGGCATGGCGCTGGCCGCGAAGGGCGAGGGGCAAGCAGCCGCGCAAGAACTGAAAGCACTGAAGGCGATCGCCGCTGACCCAGCCCTAGACGGGGTGACCATTTGGGACATCAACTCGACGGCAGATTTGCTGAAGATTGGCGTAGAGGTGCTGTCGGGCGAACTGGCCGCCAAGCGGGGCGATGTTTACGGGGCGATCGCCCATCTAGAAGCAGGCGTGGCGCTACAAGACCAGCTCAACTATGACGAACCCGCGCCCTGGTATTCGCCCGTGCGCCAAAACCTGGGAGCGATGCTGCTGCAAGCGGGCCGCCCTGCGGAGGCAGTGCAGGTGTTCCGCGATGACCTGGCGACTTATCCCAACAACGGCTGGTCGCTCTATGGCCTGGCGCAAAGCTTGGAGGCTCAGGGCAAAACGGACGAAGCCCGACAGGCCCGCGCCCAGTTTCGCTCGGCATGGCAACACGCTGATGTGACGCTGACCGCTGCCCGGTTCTAGCTGGATTTGCGATTTTGGATTTGCGATCTGGATGCTTGGTCAAGCCTCTGCGAGGCTCCTAGACCTTGCACTTGCAGCGCCCCTTCAGAAAACTGCCATCTGGAAACTGCCATCTGGAAACTGCCATCTGGAGGAAGTGCAAGGGCGGCTTTGGGAACCGCTAACGGGTTGCGCCGATCAGGTTGGAGGACTTGATTTCTCTGGCGGGAATGCCCACCACCGTCGCACCGGGGCGAACGTCTTTCGTGACTACGGCATTGGCTCCAATGCGAGCGCGATCGCCAATCGTCACCGGCCGGATAATCTTTGCGCCCGCGCCAATATCCACCCCGTTGCCCACCTTCACCCCTGCCACCAGCGTCACTTGCTGCAAAATCAGGCAGTTTGCACCCACCTCCGCATCAGGGTGAATAACCACGCCGTTGGGATGCGTCAGCAGCAGCCCACCGCCCAGCTTGCAGGTGAGGTGAATTTCCGAAGCAGACACCACGCTCCAAAAGCGGTAGTGCAGCACGGCGACCTTGCTGCCCAATAGCCCCAGCAATCCACCGCGTCGCTTCCAGGTTTGATAGCGACGAATCGAGCGCAAAAGCTGCCGACCGGGGTCCCACCAGCGTTTTAGCTGCTCTCGACTCCAGTCGGGCTGGGCAATGGTTAACTCTGCATCCCTGAATTCGTTCCTGAATTCGTCCATGAATTGAACGGTTCCCCTTGACGCAACGTTCTGGTAATGGCTGTCGAGCGATCGCCGATCGAGGATATCTCCCCTCAGCATCCGTTGACGCTCCCTCACAGCGTAGAAACACTGAGACGCAAAGATACTACCACAGTTCAATCGGGGGAACCGTTTTCCCTGCAACTCCCTAGACGACGACCTTTTCCCAGGAACAGCCGCTATTCCGCCAGTTGTTTGAAGATATCCTGCGTTTTAGAAATGCTCTGCGTGTCAAAGCCAATGGAGTTGGTATTAAGTTCAGCCATTTGGGGTCGTTTTCCCAGTCTGCTGTGGATTTGGCTGGATAGGGGTTATAGCGGAAGGGAAGAGAGTTTGCCGACTGGGTGTTGCAGAGCTACCACTGGATTTTGCGCGCGGTGCGTCACCCTCAGCAGACCAAAGGCAGAGATGTATCCACAATCAGCAATTGATTCAGTGAGGGCGATCGCCCTTCCATCAGTGCATCAGTCTTTCCTCATCAGCGGACAGGCACATAGGGCAGACTGTTGCCCTGCCCTTGTCCCAGTTTTTTCCTAGAGTTTCTTTGCAAGCCTGACTCTCTCTCACTTGACTTATTGAGAATATATATCAATAATGAAATGAACAGGTCATGCCAAACCCTCGACTGGGCGTGACCTGCCTATCCAGGCACACTGCTCGATTTCACAAGCCCCGCGAAGGTTAAACAGCCCATGAGCCAGTGTTTCTGTTGCAATGCAAGCCTATTGCGCCATTTTCGTAGTTCAGGAGTGTATTGGTTTTGGCCCAGTTGCCGACAAGAAATGCCGAGCTTTGCCTCAGCAGTTGAGAATCCTGCCCAAGGTGCGCGATCGCCCCGCGCCATAGGGTGTGAAACAGGTGCAAGCTCACTGAGCAGAGTTCCATAGCAGAACCGCTTGAACAGACAGTTGCCCGCTGAATCGTTCGACCCCAGCCCGCATATCGTTGACCCCAACCATGCTAAAGCTTAATCCGGCTACCAAGCGCTCATTCAAACGTCGGGAGTCCCTCCCCGCCTATCCGCAGCACCTTTGGCTGATAGAAAGCGGTGCGGTGCGAGCATATACGCTGATGGAAGACGGCACGATTGTCGGTTTGGGATTTTGGGGAGCAGGCGATCAAGTTGGACAACATCTGACCTGTATTCAGCCCTATGAGTTGGAGTGTCTGACTGAGGTGCAAGCCAGGGCGATCGCCCTAGATGACTGCGTCGACTTGTCTCAGACGCTGCTTTCCCATCTTTATCAGGCACAAGAGTTAGTTGGAATTCGCAGTGGACAAGTTCCCCTAAGGCTTCAGCGCCTGCTAGAGTGGCTCTCAAATCAATTTGGAGAAGCGCACGAGCAAGGGAAACTGATTAATCTACGACTGACCCATCAAGACATAGCCGATGCACTGGGCACAACGCGGGTAACGGTGACCCGCTTACTTAATCAGTTTGAGCAAGAGCGTCGAATTTGCTGGGTAGAGCAGTATCTCCTGCTGCCTCAGAGTAGTCATACGTAGTCATACGTAACGATAAGCTAGTTGCCTCAAAATAGCCTCGAATCATGATGACTTAGGAGTGTTGAAAAGCAATGCTATCACCAAATATGATCAATCGCTTGAATGAGCAAATCAACCTGGAAATGTTTTCTTCTCATCTCTATCTACAGATGAGTTCCTGGTGCGCCTACAGAGCATTGGACGGCTGTGCATCATTTCTCAATCAGCACGCTGATGAAGAAATGATGCACATGCGTCGCCTCATTACCTATCTTCAAGAAACGGGCGCGTTGGCGATTCTTGGAAGTATGGAAGCCCCTGCTCATGACTTTCAATCGTTGACTGAGATGTTTGAGAAGATTTATGCTCATGAGCAATTCATCACGAGTAAAATCAACGACTTGGTGCATCTGGCTAATACTGAACCCGACTATCCAACGCTACAGTTTTTGCAATGGTATGTTGCGGAGCAACATCAAGAAGAATTTCTATTCAAGAGCATCTTAGATAAGATTCATCTGATTGGTACTGAAGGACAGGGACTTTTCTTTATCGATCGAGAAATTGGCGGTTTGGCGGCTGCGGCAACCTCAGAGCCTGCGCCTGCATAAAGACCTGAAAACCTCACTGCCTTGACACATCTCTCTGATACATCTCTAGGAACCCCTGATTTTTCGTAGGGGACGCTGGCCCAAAAGCCCCTTCAACCAGGCCCTCTGGCTCCAACTCAGAGGCTATGGGCTTCGACTCCCAGACGAGGTATTTTCAAGGCTTTTGGGACTTGTGTCAGACAACCAGGCTCTAGCGACAGCGCAAGGACTCAAAGACCTGCTGCGCCGTTTTTTTCGCATCCTGCCCGATCGCCATCAAGATAATCGAGTGGTTTTGCCCGTCTAGCTCAATAGTGGCTTCATAGCGAATAGCGGGAACCGGGCGAGGCGAGTCTGTCAGCAGCGCCCGGCCTGATTCGATGTTAATCACAGTGGGCACCTCGCAGAGAAATCCGGGCTGGTCCCGGCTGGTGGTGGGCTGAAATTCGCCCTGAATTTCGTAGGAAATCGACACACCGGGCAGCGATAGCAGGCTAAAGTCAGACTCGCCGTTTGTGTGGTTCATTCGAGAGCGGGCGCTGAGGGGGGCACGGGCGATTAGCAGTTCGACCCGCGTGCGATCGCCCGGACGGGTTTGCGATGCCTCTGCTAATTCCATTGGAACGCTGGAAGATCGGACAGAAGACCCATCAGGTGGCACAGAAGGATTCACGCTTGATGACACGGTGGGCTGAACGCTGGATAGCACGTTAGACGATTCAGCAGGCGGCGCATTTGTTACCACGCCCATCTTAACGCTGCCAATATTGATGCCAAATAGCCCATGCACCTGTCCGGGAATGCGATAGTCCATCATGCTGCGGGCGATCGCCTCGGCCCGCGCCGGGTCAGTCGCATTGCGAATCGCCTTATCGCCCAGCCCCACGATGCCCCCCACGATTACCAGCAGTCCGCCTAGGGCGATCGCCCCACCTTCGCGCAGGCTCATCCGGTAGTCCGTTGGGGGAGTGGGTTCGTTCATCGGGTCACAGGCATCGGATCACAGGCATTTGGGCACAGGCATTTGGGCACGGGCATTTGGGCACGGGCATCGGGTCACAGGCATCGGATCAGAGGCGGTCGAGCAGTCGTTTCAGTGCGGGATAATCCACCTTGGCGTTGTGGCGCTTGTCTACCGGAATCTGGCAAGGGTGGAACTGGTGAATTTGGGCCCAGCCCAGTGCGGTTTGCAAGTCCTGTAGCGCGGGCGATCGCCCTGCTTTGGGAAAATGCTCTGCCCATTCTATCAGCAGCACCCGCCGACCCTGATGCGCCACCAGCGCCGATCGATGAATGCCCGGTTGTGCCTGGGCTGCCGCTTCTACTGCAAAGGGATAAATCGTGCCCCAAGTGTCCGTCAACTTGGCGCTGCATCGCCCCAACAGCCATAGCCGACCCTGCTCGTCCAGATAGCCCGCATCGCCCGTGCGGTGCCAGGGAACGCCATCTACTCGAAACTTGGTTTCCGCGTTGCCCTGGCCGTGCAAATATCCAGGCAGCACATGGTCGCCGCTGACGACAATTTCGCCGACTGCGCCCGCTGGCAGGGTTTGGGCGTGCAGTTCGGCAGTGGTCATGGTCGGTATAGGCTGACCCCAGCGATCGCCCAAAATTCGCAGCGCAATTTCTGGCACCGGATAGCCCGCCAGCAGCCCCTTTCCCTGGGCCATGCGGGCTAGGTCGTCGGGCTGAATCTCATGATAGGCAACGTGGGCAATGGGTTCCGCTTCGGTGGAGCCATAGACGGCGGTGACTTCGGCCTGGGGGGCGATCGCCGCTAGCCGTTGCAGCAGCCCCGGAAACACTGGCGCACCGCCCGTAAAAATACGGCGGAATTCGGGCAGCGTCTGCCCCATCGCCTCGCATTCCGTCGCCAATCGCCCAAACAGCGCCGGAGACGCAGCCGTACTCGTCGGTCGGTAGCGTCGGATATCCCGCAGCAGCCGTCTGGCATCAACCTTGCCAGGATAGCGCAAGTCTACATTGGGCAGCAGACTGGTGACACCGGACGCGAGGTTTGCCAGCACGAAAATGGGCAGCGTTGATAAATCGATCTCGCCCGGAGTCAGGTGCAGGCTGTGGGCCAGGGCGCGGTGTTGGGCCAGCAGAAAGCCGTGGGTGCGGAGGGCGGCTTTGGGCTGGCCCGTGCTGCCGCTGGTGAAGGTGAGCAGGGCAGGGGTGGCAGCGGGAAGCGCGGGCGGGGGAGCAGGGTCGAGCGGGGCCGTGGCAGAAAAGAGGCGGTGAGTTGAGAACTTTAGGGGAATGCGGCGGAGGGCAGCAGATTTTAGCTGGAGCAGGTGCGCTTTGGGGGTGGCGATCAGGGCGCGGGGCGGGTGCAAGGTACAGCAGCGTTCCAGGTGGTCGAGTCCGGCGGCAGGGTCGATGAACTGGGCGATCGCCCCCAGCCGAAACAGCGCCAGCAGCACCGCATACAGCCGCGCCGACACAGGCACTAGCACCAGCGCCGCCTCCCCTGCCTGCAACCCTGCCCGCTGCAACCGCTCCGCAATCTGCACTGACTGTCGCTCCAGCGCTGCAAAAGACACTGTTTCCCGCGTCTTCCCGTCGATAATCGCGGGCGCATCGGGACGTTCGGCAGCCTGTTGATGGAGCAGGAGGGCGATCGCCATTTGGAAAGTGTTAGAGCGTCAGAGTCTAGAGCTGGATGTCAGATCACTTTGAGATAAGGCTACACCTTGAGCAGCCCCCTTCATCAAGAGAACCTTGTGAACACCAACCCAAAAAGCTCAGATTCATGCCCAGGCACGAGCGATCGCCCTCATTTCCCAACACCGACATCTTTGGGCGATCGCCCCTTATCTCCCAACACCAACACCTTTGGGCGATCGCCCTCATTTCCCAACACCGACATCTTTGGGCGATCGCCCTTCATCTTGTTGCACCCGTACCTTTGGGCGATCGCCCTCATTTCCCAACACCGACATCTTTGGGCGATCGCCCTCATCTGTCAGCACCGACACCTTTGGGCGATCGCCCTCATTTCCCAACACCGACATCTTTGGGCGATCGCCCTTATTTCCCAGCACCGACATCTTTGGGCGATCGCCCCCCTGATCCCTTTTGGGGCGTTGCACACTGACCGAAATCTGTCGCTACTCAACCTTTGCGGCTGACCCGAAATCTGTTGGGAGTGTTCGGCTTGACCCAGATCTCGAAGAACCAAGCCTTTGCAATTGGGGGGCGAATCGCCTCCTCACCGATAAGCTGACTGAACCAGAGCGCTGAGGGCTAACGGCTCAAATCAGCGGCGACAGATAACCTCGAACTCAGCACCAACAAATCTCATTCGTCCGCTGCATTTGAATTGTTAGGTGTCTTGCATACGCTTCAAAATCTCATCTAATGTTAAGTCTTTGAATAGACTTTCGCGTTCTTCTGTATAGTTGCCATACCCGGTTGAAAACTGATTTAGAAAACGTACTGTACTTGCAATGCCAATTTCTTTAGATAGCACTTGAATTGCTTGCTGCGTAATTTCGCTCAGGGACTTCGTTTGACTGCTCATTGCGATAGCTCCGTAATCAGTTCAAGAGGAGAAACAACTTTGGTCTGCAAAGTATCAACTTCTTTAGCCCGTCTCAAAAATCTGTCGTCGCATGTACAGAAATAATCTGCTTCTGCCTCAACTGAAAAGGCCAAATGCAATGCATCAAGTGGTTTGATACCTGAGTTGACAAACACTTGCGCTCGTTCTTCGATTTGCTTATTTGGTTGAAGAAATAAGTTTGCCTTCGATAACACCTCTAAAACATACGCTTTTCTTGGAGAGGGCGTAATTTGTTCAGCTTCAAACATCAAGGCTTGTGAAGACACTAATTCAAACTGTCCAGCTTCCCATAGTCCAATGACATTGAGAATAGCCTCAGCTTCAACAGCGACTCGAATTTGCGTCTTGGTATCAAGCGGGCGTTGCAAACTGCACATATCAAAATAAATCCTCATAATACAAACTTGCAACACCCCTTTACACCGAAAGTTCTGCCCTACGAATTGCCCTATGTATAGGCTACCAAATTATAGGAATAGCTTGGCAGTCGAAGTACTTCCTAAATCAATCTCCTGGGCATTTGCCTCTGCTCACACCGAAAGACTGAACTCCGCACACTCCAAAGCCCGCATCTACCTCGGTATATGCTTTTACACTCCTTCTCACACCTGATTGACAACTGACACACCACCAAATTTTCCTGATTGGGAATAGTCCCTCTTGCATTTCTTCTTCTTCTCCAGTCTCTTGAGAAAATTCTTGAATACGATTATTAATCTCTTCCCTTAAGAATTGGGACGATAGCGTGACTGCTCCCGTTTCTGCATCGACAGTAACCGTGTACTGTACTTCTCTTGTGGGCTGAGGTTCCTGACTGTAGCTCATGCTTTACTCCTGGTTGACACCTAACGTTGAAGTTGTGCGGCGGCAGATAGCCTCGAACACCCACCAATAACCTCTGTTCCGTCCGCACCAACGCAGTGTTGGGCTGCTGACTGTTACCCGAAACTTTGGTTTACGATAGTATTACTATGCAACGAACGACAGACTATGGCAACGAAACCAACGACGAACAGCACTGATCCTGCAAGTACTGAGGATAAAGCACCTAAGCGACGCAGAACCACAGCTAAAGCAAAGGTTAGAAGCACCAGTAAAAAAGCTACCAAAGCTTCGGCTAGGGGGGGGTTGAGCCGGAAGGAGAGGCTTGAGTCAGTTAGAAAAGCAAATCAGGCATTGCTGAAGGCTCTAGAATTGATGTCGCATGACCAAAGTGACATTTGATACTAATATTTTGATTTCTCGTAAAAATCTCCAGTTGCCAGATAGTTTCTACATGTCTGTCGTAGTGCTTCAGGAACTTGTCGCTGGAGCGAAAGACGAGACGGCACTCAAAAGCTTGACTGTTGCTTATCGAGAGTATGAGAAATCTAGAAGGCTGCTTGTTCCGACAGCAGAGGATTGGTGGCTTGTAGGTAAAGTGATCTATGCCCTACAAAGAGGATTGAAGTCGCAAAGAGGTGGTTTGACACCCAAAATGTCTGCTGACCAAAAGTATCGGATTACCCATGATGTGCTGATCGCACGAACAGCAAAACGAGCAGGAGTAATGGTAGTAACTGACAATGTGAGGGATTTTGAGGCAATCCAGCGCTTCTGTAATGTTCGCTTAACCAGTGGAGAGGAGTACTTTAACTCATAAAACCTCAAAAATAATTTTACCCAGGCTAGCGATGAACTATTTCGTAATTAATTTAGCAAAACTAGGGTTATATAACTCTTGGTAAAATAGCATTGAGATTTGTGAAATCTTTTTTCCATATACGATCTAAATCAGCAAAAAGTTTTTCAGATATATCCCCTTCTTTTTTCCAATTAATGATAGGTTCTCTGCTCATAATGCAGGGAAATAAAACGTTATTTCCATCCCAAGTACGCATAGTACCAATGCCGCTGTGTATACCTTGTAATTCCAAGCCCATGAATGGGTATATCTCAATGATTACGGGTTCGTTACCTAGAGCAGCCTTCTCAAAAATCATGAACCGTCCATCTCTAATTCCAGCCTTGACGATGTATTTGTGTTCTCTTCCTTGCTTGTCTTTTGCAAAAATTTCTGCGGCTAATTTGCCTGGAGAACAACTATTACTAAAGTCATATATACGATATCTCCATACATACTTATCATGCATTCTTGTTACGTGATAATGATGCCATTTTGCACGGTAACTTATAATCTCATTTTCTTTAGAGCATAGAGCGCTTTCTCTAGGACAAAAACCATCATCTAGGCTAGTAGAAAGAACATTTCTAACTTCATCTAAAGCATTCTTTGCTATAAGGTCTCCTAGAAATAAACTTATTCCTGCTCCGAATATAGCACCACCTACAGAAGATAAAATTAATGAGTAACTAGCACTCGGAATGGTTGCTCCCCAACCTACAAGTGCTAAACCTACCAGCGTAATTCCAAACAAAAAACCAAGATACCTATTTATTGATCTTGAATGATTTTTCATAGCTACTCGAAATTGTGCTGTTGATAGGTAGATTCATTAGAAGAATTGTGACGAACCATAATAGTTTCTTTCACCATAGGTGTGTCAATTTGACATATAGTTTTATATCCTAGAGAATGATAATATTTCACATTTTGAGGGTTTGCAGTTTCTAAAATTACTCCTGTAGATTTCTTGTCGCTCTGAGAAATCTGTTGAATTTTATTCAACAAAGCTTTGCCGTGTCCAAGACGTTGAAACTTAGGCTCTATGGCTATCCTGCCCAAATAGAAATAAGGTTTTTTGGGGAGAGATTGGCTCACTAGATGTGTATATTTGAGATAACGACAAGCGGTTTGAACGTTAGTAGCAGCTAGAATCCGAGTTAGAAAATATAATTTCATCAACGCGGTTCTTTGATACAGAGGTTCATTTATAGCAGCTACACCAATAAGTCGATTTTGAATATAAATCCCTAAGATAGATTGACCTTCAGCAATGTGTACTCTATTGGCAATTTGAAAATATTTCTTGAGCCTATCCTCAAATCCATCTCTATCAACATTGCAGATGTAATATAACCCTGATAAGCTCTTTAAAAATGCACGGCTCATTATATCCGAGGCAATGATAATATCCTCTTGATATAGTTCAGTAATTTCTATGGATGGCTCACCCACAATACAAAACCTCTTCTGAATACTTGTCTAAGTTATTGGCTATAGTGATGCGTTCACCACTTCTAGGTTTTCAGAAGAATTATTCTTAACATTGACGATCGTGGGTAGAAATTGAGATTTACTTAAGCTGTAAGCTGCAACATTGGTTTTCGTTCCTACGGGAGCAAAAGCAGCCATAGCACCAGTAGTCATTACAATACCTGGAGGCATAGGAACTGCATACGTTTCAGCCATACCTCCTTTATCTGCATTGTAAACAAAAACACCTCTGTAGCGATTAAGCTTTGCTGCGAACATTATATCTTCTGGTAGTTCAGCACTACCCTGTAAACAATCGGGATGAGTTGCAGTAACTTCCAGCCCACAAATTAGGCTAGACAGTATCACTCTACTAGAACAGTAATTACGCTGCTCTAAGATATTTTTAGGTATTTGATCAACTTCGTTTTTCTGATTGAAATACTCTAAAAATACTTTTGCGTCTTCTAGGTGATTTGATAGATTTGCTTCAGGCAAAAAACCTATATCAACCATAGGTAGTTCACCATTGCTATATGCTTGTACAGCATTTTCATCTAGAAAACCTCTGGTGATTATACAAATCAGGCTTCCAGGTTCTAAGAATTGGCAAAGAGAACCGCATACCTCGACGTGTTCTGTATCTCCTGGAATGGCGAATGAGTAAATACGATTATCCCAATTTTTACCTTTGCTGTTTGTAACTACAATTTGCTCGAATGGAAGAATATCTGCAAGTTTCATTAATGGTCTAGGTATTACCAACCCTTCAAGGATACCTTCGGTATTCTGGCGAACAGAGGATACGCGAATATTATGGATTGCCGTTCGCTTAAAACTTTCAAAGATCATGATTTACCTAGTCTTTAAACTTCTTGAGAGGGTATTCAACTGCAATTTCGCTTTCTCCGGAAAAGCCCATACAAGATTGGCACTCACTCTACCAACACCCTTAATATTCCTGTCCTACAGATAACCTCACAGGGACTTGGTGCTGAACACTCATAGACAATTTTCAGGCTACCGCCCCACAGATAACCTAAAGCAGCCCAACGTTCCCAATCACCCGCCGCAGACAATCTCGGACTCCAACCGATAACTGATTGGCGGCCGGTGTGCATTGGGGTTGTTAGCAATGAGCGATCGCCCTTCATCTCCTTGCACCCGTACCTTTCGGCGATCGCCCCTTATCTCCCAACACCAAAACCTTTGGGCGATCGCCCCCCTGATCCCTTTTGGGACGTTGCACACTGACCCAAGTCTATCGCTACTCAACCTCTGCGGCTGACCCGAAAGCGGCTGGGAGTGTGCGGCTTGACCCGGATCTCGAAGAACCGAGCCTTCGCAATTGGGGGGCGAATCGCTTACCCAACCGGAAGCTGACAGAACCAGGTCGCTGAGGGCTAACGTTCCCAATCACCCGCCGCAGACAATCTCGGACTCCAACCGATAACTGATTGGCGGCCGGTGTGCATTGGGGTTGTTAGCGCTGAGCGATCGCCCTTCATCTCCTTGCACCCGTACCTTTCGGCGATCGCCCTCATCTGGCAACACCGACACCTTTCGGCGATCGCCCCCCGGATACCTTTTGGGACGTTGCACACTGACCCAAGTCTGTCGTTACTCAACCTTTGCGGCTGACCCGAAAGCGGTTGGGAGTGTTCGGTTTGACCCAGATCTCGAAGAACCGAGCCTTTGCAATTGGGGGGCGAATCGCTTACCCAATCGGAAGCTGACAGAACCAGGGCGCTGAGGGCTAACGTTCCGGTTGAGCGGCTGCTAGTAACTTTCCCATCCCAACTAAAGATGCTTGTCAGTCCGCTCCAACCGGGTTGTTAGACCGTTCCCCACCGAGATCAGCTTTAACTTTCTGAATCGACTCTACAGTTGGTATTGCAACGATTATCTTACTGCTCGCAATCCGCTGAGTTGCCTGCGTAAACGATGGACTGGTAGCGTCCTTCCTCTGTGAGGATGGTCACGCAGTAGTTGGTTTCCACTTCCAGCCATTGACTGTAAACGGAATTACCGGAAGGAGAAGCCTTGACAAATCGGTAGCCCCGTTGTTCGATCACATTCTCTGCCTGTCCTGCCCGTGCCCCAACTAAATCGCTCAGACGCGCAACAGGCTCACCCGCAGCAGGCTGAGAAGTAGCAGCCATCGAACCTCCACTCGTCGCACTTCCCTGATTGCCATAGGGAGCAGTATCCCAGTAGACGTAGATCGATTCATTGGCGAGACGGTAAATTTGCCCCTCGTCGCCCAATCCAGACTGCCGATAAGCTGCGCGACCATCTTGGTCTTGATAAGTTCCAGGTTGTTCGCCCACCGGAACCAAGTCATAGCGATCGCCATTTTCTAACTGAATCCCCACTACACCCTGCCGTTGTGAAAAGGTGCAAAGACCAGAAGAGGTAGCGCGGTCTTCCCCTCGGGGATACACATCACAACGAGCAGTTACCGTATCTGCTTTGGCAGACATCGTGATCCCCAAAGAGGCGACCGCCAATGTTGCCGCGAAAAATGTATTTGAGAACTTCATTCTGTAAACATCTCCTCAACATCAAAATCCTACAACTTGAAAACCAACAGCTTCAATCGCTTTGAATACGCGGGCTAACTATTAATTAGACTGATCTCGTCTGCCTATCTACCCCCAGGAGGGGAATTAGGCTGACAGCCGTCTGTCTAAGATCCCAAATCGGGTAATTAGGCTGACGATTGTCTGTCTAAGATCCCAAATCGGGTAATTAGGCTGACGATTGTCTGTATAATAACCCCATTTCCAGGAATTAGGCAGATGGCTTCCGTAAATCTTCAGATGAGAAAAACTAATGTACTATGGTATCGGTTGATACATCAGGTGCATTCAAAGAGACGACACACAATGGAGCCACGTCCTAGGAAGTTGCTGGATCAGGTGCGGGATGTCTTGCGGCTCAAGCACTACTCCTACCGAACGGAAGAGAGCTATGTACAGTGGATTCGCCGCTACATCTTGTTTCACAACAAGCGACATCCGGCTGAGATGGGTGGTGCAGAGATAGAGGCATTTCTGACTCACTTGGCAGTTCAGGAAAACGTAGCCGCTTCGACTCAAAATCAAGCCCTGAGTGCGCTGCTGTTCCTCTATCGGCATGTGTTGGAACTGCCCCTAGCGCTGCCTGTGGATGCAGTGCGGGCGAAACCATCTCGCTATTTGCCGACGGTGCTGACTCCCGAAGAGGTGAGGGCTATTATTGAACAGTTGTCAGGTTCCTATCGCTTGGTGGTGCAGGTGCTATATGGGAGTGGCTTGCGGCTCACCGAAGCGCTGCAATTGCGAATGAAGGACGTAGACTTTGCCCAGCGGCAAATTGTGGTGCGCGATGCCAAAGGAAAAGAGAGCCGGGTCACCATGCTGCCAGGTCGTTTGATAGAGCCACTCCAACAGCACTTGCAGCGAGTCCGTCGGCTCCATCAACAAGATTTGGATGCGGGCTATGGCTCGGTGTACTTGCCGTTCGCGCTAGAGCGAAAGTATCCCAATGCAGATCGGGCGTGGATTTGGCAGTTTGTGTTTCCGGCGTTTGGGTTGTCTAAAGACCCTCGTTCTGGCGTTGTCCGTCGTCACCACTTACATGAAACGGGGTTGCAACGGGCAATTAAGCGAGCAACCGGTCTTGCGAAAATTGAGAAACGGGTCAGTTGCCATACGTTTCGTCACAGCTTTGCGACGCACCTATTGCAAAATGGCTACGATATCCGCACGGTGCAGGAGCTATTGGGGCATAAGGATGTGAAGACGACGATGATCTATACCCATGTGCTGAATCGGGGTGGACGGGGGGTGCGGAGTCCGTTGGATGGGTAAGGGCAGGAGAGGGCTTTGGGAGTGTTTGAACGGGTTGAGTTTTGGATTGGGGATTTTGGATTTTGGATTGAGGGGATGCCCTGCTAAAATCCAAAACCCAAAACCCAAAATCTAAAATCCTCCTTATCTGTTCTTACTCATTTGCGCCAGGGTTGCTGCGGATGTCGCGGTGGAGGTAGCGCAGCACTTCGCCGGGGCGACCGTCGAGGACGATGCCGTGGGGTGGGAAATCCAGGGCGTTCGTCCACTCAAAGCGTTCGGCGTAGCGGAGCAGATGCAGACGGTCAATCGCCATCTGTGCGTCTTCGGGGAGGCCGATGATGCAGTGGCGCAGGCGACGACGGTGGGGCAGTTCGCAGGTGAGCGGGGGCAGCGAAAACTGGGTCGCCTCCGAGATTGGGGACGACCAGGTGTATTGAATTGTCAGCATTTGGGGTTTCCTCCTGGAAACGAGGGGGTAGGAAACCCCGAAATGTTGGCCGCCCACGGACGTGAAGCGCTGGGACAGGGCGGCCTACAATGGACGCAGCCCTGAGACAGCCCGTACTGTCTTGGGGTCAGGCGTTGGTGGGTGCTGAGAACACCTGCCAATGCCGTAGGTGACTAAACGACCAAAATTTCGGGGGAAAGGCAAGCTGCACTGATAGGAATCGAATCACAGCTTGATGGACGATTGTACTGGATGCGATCGCCCCCGTCAATTGTCCGATCAATCACCCCTACCCGTCCTTGATCTTGGACGCTTCAAACAGTTGCTTCAGTTTTAGACCTTGATGGCTCTCCCGTCTATCTCTGCGAACGAAGGATGTCAGACTATCATCCCCAACCCCCCTTAACTCCGCTGAATAATTGGACAGATTGTTTCCGCCGAAGTAGTTGGCACTGCCTGCCAGCCAGACAGCAGCCCGCCCAGTTCTTGCTTGAGAATTTGAAGCTGTTGAATCTGCTGCTCGATTTCAAGTAACTTATCTTCCAGCTTTTCGCGAATATGGTCGCAAGGTAAGTTTCCCTGGTCATAGACCGCCAGGAATTCCTTGATTTCCATCAGGCTCAGCCCAAGGCTCTGGGCGCGTTTGATGAAGCGAAGCCGACCCAACACGTCTGGGTCAAATAGCCGATAGCCGCCTTCGGTTCTGCCAGAGATTTTCAGCAAGCCCAACTCGTCGTAGTAGCGAATCGTCTTAATTGGCAGGCCACTGACTCTGGCAACTTCACCAATTCGCATTGTTTTTTCGCGCGTGAGCATACTCAATTCCGCCAAACTCTTATGCCCATGATAAACCCTCCAGTTGGCTGGAGAGGTGAGGCGGGATGGAGTCTTGGGGAGCGAGCGAAGCTGTCTACTCTCCAGGTTGCGAGATCGAGGCGGCGGTTTGCCCAAAGAGGATTTTGCGGCTTTCGTCGTTGATAGTGGGCGTGTTGCTGAAGGGCTGCCCCCGTTCGTAGGCGCGGATGACGGCAGGGCGATTGCGCATGGTTTCAAACCAGCGCTTCAGGTGGGGAAAGTCCTCCAGGTTTTGCTGCTGCCGCTCGTAGGGCACGATCCAGGGGTAGCACGCCATATCTGCGATGGAATAGTCCCCCGCGATGTATTCGCGCCCCTGGAGTTGTCGATCGAGTACGCCGTAGAGCCGATTGGTTTCATTGACGTAGCGGGCGATCGCATAGGGAATTTTTTCTGGCGCGTACTGCGAAAAGTGATGGTTTTGCCCCGCCATCGGCCCCAGCCCGCCCATCTGCCAAAACAGCCATTCGGTGACGGTCTTGCGCCCTCGCAGGGTGTTCGGCAGAAATAGCCCTGTCTTTTCCGCCAAATACAGCAAAATCGCCCCCGATTCAAACACCGAAATCGGCTCGCCGCCATCGGCCGGAGTTGGGTCGATAATGGCAGGCATCCGATTATTGGGCGCAATTTTCAAAAAATCGGGCTTAAACTGATCCCCTGCGCCGATATTGACGGGCACAATGCGATAGTCCAGCGCTGCTTCTTCCAAAAAGATGGTGATTTTGTGTCCGTTTGGGGTCGGCCAATAGTAGAGGTCAATCATAAATTTTGGATTTGCGATTTTGGATTTGCGATTTTGTGCGATTTTAGATTGCCGAGTCGAGCTTCTAGGGGCTTCTGGTAGTTTCATTCGGAACGCTACATCAAGCGCCACATTGGGAGAACTAATGCGACATATGCGACATAAAGAACTACGGTGATCGAGGCGGGTGCGCTTGCAAATTCCGCTCTATTCTAGAAGACGCGGCGCGTATCTGGGTTTGCTCAAACTCTAGTGTGACTCCGATGCTCTGGATACGATCGCCCCTTGCCGTCTTGCTGTAAGCTTTTGGGGGAGATGTATGAGTAACCAAGTGGTATGAGAGTTGTGGCCCTTGTTCCGGGGGGAATTGGCGACCAGATCCTGTTCTTCCCCACCCTGGATGACCTGAAGCAAGCCTATCCCAATGCGGATATTGATGTGGTGGTGGAACCCAGGGCAACAAGCGCCTATCGGGTCAGCAAGTCAGTCAGCGATGTGCTGTCTTTTGACTTCAAAGACAACAATAGCCCAGCGGATTGGGCAAACCTGCTGGGCGTATTGCGCGATCGCTACTACGACGTGGCGATTTCGCTGGGGCAGCGCTGGGGTGTGGGGCTGCTGCTGTGGTTGACGGGTACGCCCAAGCGCATCGGCTATCAGAGCGGTTCGAGCGGTCTGTTTCTCACCGATGCAGTGCCGCTTAACACCGACCAGTATGCGGCTGCGATGTACCACGACCTGCTGAAGGGGCTAGGCATCGACACGCCCTGCCCCGATCCGTCCATCAGCATTCCCAAAAAAGACCTGGACTGGGCCGAGGCCGAGCGGGCGCGGCTGGGACTGGGCAGCGGCGGCTATGTGCTGATCCACGGCGGCTCTAGCCAGCTTGCCAAAGCTAAGGGTATCGACAAGATTTATCCCGTCGAAAGCTGGCAGGCGATTATTCAAGACTTTCAGACCAAGCAGCCCGACCTGCCGATCGTGGTGGTCAAGGGCCCAGAGGATGAGGCGTTTGTGGCGACGTTGGCTCAGGCAGCCCCCGGCATCAAAATCACCTCGCCGCCGGACATTGGCAAACTAGCCGCCATGATTGCCGGGGCAAACCTGATGCTCTGCACCGACAGCGCCCCCATGCACCTAGCCGTGGCGCTGAAGGTCTTCACCCTCGCCCTGTTTGGCCCCACCGATCCCGAAAAGCTGCTGCCCAAGAGCGATCGCTTTGCAGGCATCAAATCTCCTACAGGCAACATGGCTGATATTGACCCGAAGACGGTGTTGAGCAAGGTGTGGGGAGGTTGAGGGAAAAACGAAAAAATGAAGAACGAAAAACGAAGAACGAAAAACGAAACCTCTTCTCTCTTCGTTCTTCTTTCTTCCCTCTTCGTTCTTTCCTCTTCCCTCTTCCCCTACCCCCTCCTGGCCCGCAACTGCCCACAGGCCGCATCCGCCTCTAGCCCGCGAGAATAGCGGACGCTGACGGCGATGTGATGATCCTGGAGCGATCGCACGAATGCTTTAATCCGCCGCTCGTCGGGGCGCTGATAATCGACTTCGCTGATGGGGTTGTAGGGAATCAGGTTGACGTGGCTCTGGAAGCCGCGCAGGTGGTGCGCCAGTTCTTCTGCGTGTTCGGGTTCGTCGTTCAGCCCGGCCAGCAGGATGTACTCAAACGTGACGCGCCGCCCGGTGTGCTGCACATAGTCGCGGCATTCGTCGAGCAGCGCTTCTAGGGGATAGTGCCTAGCGCTGGGAATCAGGGCTTCTCGCGTCGCTTGGTTAGAGGCGTGCAGGCTGACGGCCAGCGTCACTTGCAGTTTGTGTTGCGCCAGACGGCGGATGTGGCCGGGAATGCCCACGGTGGAAACGGTCATGGTGCGCTGGCTAATGCCTACGTCGGTATTGAGCGATCGCACGGCCGCCAGCACATTGTCCGTATTCAGCAGCGGCTCGCCCATGCCCATAAACACGATATTGCTGACCCGCTGCCCAAAGTCTTCCTGCACCGTCAGCACCTGGTCGATGATTTCGTGCGCCGCCAGATTTCGCAAAAAGCCGCCCTTGCCCGTGGCGCAAAAGTCGCAGGCCATGGGACAGCCCACCTGGGAGGAGACGCAGACCGTCAGCCGGGAAAGCAGGGGCGAGACGCTGGGTTCGGAAGTCTCCCTTGTTTCTAGCGAAGCGGCGTGTAAGCGCGGGGATTTAGGAGGATCAAGCGGGCTGGCATAAGTGGGCATTCCGACGGTTTCGATGATGTGGCCGTCCGCTAGACGCAGCAAAAATTTCACCGTGCCGTCTGGAGCCGTGGCGCGATAGTGGACGTGCGATCGCCCGATGGGATAGTCTGCCACCTCGGCCCGCCACGCCTTGGGAAACACGGTCACCTCCGAGAGCGATCGCGCTCCTCGCTGATAGAGCCATTGGTAAAGCTGCTTGCCGCGATAGGCGGGCTGGCCCTGCTGCTGCACCCACGCGGTCAACTGGTCGAGCGACTGGCCCAGCAGCGGTGCTTGGAGCGAGTCGGCCACAGGTGCAGCGGTGGATTCGGCAGCTTCAGCCGATGACAGATCGGCAGGCAGCGTGGAAGATTCGGAGTGGATGGATGGCATCAGGGCAGCAGAGGGCAGAAAGTTGGCACGCTTTCCATTATCGCTTGCGGTTTGAAGGACAGGGCGATCGCCCTCACTATACGCCTCCACCATGCGCCCCCAGCACGCGCCTCACCCCGAACCAGCCACCCAGCGTTTTGGACTAGAATTTAAAAGCTGTCAAAAAAAGCTGTCAAGCCCGATATTTTTACGCCCTTCTCACCCGCATATCCAAGCATGACCAAAATTGTTGTCGGCCTCTCCGGCGGCGTAGACAGTTCCACCGCTGCTGCCATCTTGCACCACCAAGGCTATGAGGTGGTGGGCGTGACACTGTGGCTAATGAAGGGCAAAGGTCAGTGCTGCTCGGAGGGCATGGTGGACGCGGCGCGGCTGTGTGAGGAACTGGAAATCCCGCATCACATTGTCGATAGCCGGGATCTCTTCCAGGAAAATATTGTGGATTATCTGGTGGAAGGCTATGGCGCGGGTATTACGCCCCTGCCCTGTTCGCAGTGCAATCGGGCGGTGAAGTTTGGCCCGATGCTGCGCTATGCAAAAGAGGAACTGGGCATCGACGCGATCGCCACAGGCCACTATGCCCGCATTCGCCACAATCCCGAAACTGGGCGCTATGAGCTACGCCGCGCCGCAGACCTGAGCAAAGACCAGTCCTACTTTCTCTATGACCTGCCGCAAGACGTGCTGGCCCACGTCCACTTTCCCCTGGGCGACCAGACCAAGACCGAAACGCGCCGGGTGGCCGCCGAGTTTAACCTACACACCGCCGAAAAACCCGAAAGCCAGGACCTGTGCCTGATTGAGGCGCACGGCTCCATGCGCGACTTTTTGGACAAATACCTAGCTCCTAAACCAGGCGATATTGTCGATCAGTCGGGTCGTGTGCTGGGTCAACACGACGGCATTCACCACTACACCATTGGTCAGCGCCGGGGGATCGGGGTTGCGGCGGCGGAACCGCTGTACGTCGTGGGCATTGACGTGGGGCGGAATCAGGTGATTGTGGGCGATCGCGCTAGTGTTCATCAGCCAGAATGCACCGTGCAGCGGGTGAACTGGGTGTCGATTGCCGCGCCCAGCGGCCCGATTCGCGCCTTTGTGCAGCCCCGCTATCGCGCCACGCCCGTCCCCGCCACGCTCGTCCCACTCAACGACGACGCAACTCGCCTGAAAATCACCTTCGACGAGCCGCAGTTTGGCATTACCCCAGGGCAAGCGGCCGTGTGGTATGACGGCGACGGGCAGGACGCGGCCAGGGGCGATCGCGTCTTGGGCGGCGGCATCATCGAAGTGCAGCCCTAAGTGCAAACCTTAAGTGCAAACCTCTAATCTGCAAGGTTTATCAAAGTTTGGGAGAACTGTGAATGACGCTGACGATTACTACTAGCCCAATCCCATTAACACTGGATGCAAACGGAGTGGTCAGAGTCGGCGGCACTCGTGTAACCCTGGATACTGTTGTTGCAGTTTTTCAGCAGGGAAGTACGGCTGAAGAAATCGTTTATCGGTATCCATCTCTCAAGTTGGCAGATGTGTATGCCACGATTGCCTTCTACCTCAACAATGCAGAGGCAGTCGAGCGCTACTTGCAACAGCGACAGCAGCAGGCTCAACTGATCCGACAGACAAATCAATCCCGGTTTGATCCTCAAGGCTTGCGAGATAGACTCCTTGCCCGTAGAGCAGAGCAATTTCCATGTTGAAGTTGCTTGCAGATGAAAACTTTGACAACACGATTGTCAGAGGACTGATTCGCAAAAACCCGAAAGTGGACATTGTACGTGTGCAGGACTGCGATTTATCTGGCAAAGATGATCCAGCCGTTTTGGAATGGGCCGCTCAGCAAGAGCGCATCTTGCTAACTCACGATGTTTCAACTATCACGCGCTATGCCTACGATCGAGTAAGAGCTGGGCAACCCATGCCAGGAGTGCTTGAAATCAGCGTCTTTGCACCGATTGGAGCAGTAATTGACGATATTCTGCTGATTGTGGAATGCGGTTTGCAAGAGGACTTGGAAGGACAGATTCACTACCTTCCTTTTTAGAGACTTTCCCTTTAGAGAAACAAAGACAGGCTCAAAACAGCAGAAATTGCAACTTAGTTCTAGCTACGAACCACGCCCAGTCCAGGGCGATCGCCCGGTATCAGCCGTCCTTCCTGCATCTCCGCACCGAGAAACGGGTCATCCAGCAGGTTCAGGTGGCTATCCAGATCGACGTGGGTCGCAAAGGGCGTGAGGTGGGCGGCGGCGGTGTTGGCCAGCGTGCTGTCAGAATAGCAGCCAAACATCAACTGCAAGCCGTGAGCTTGGGCCGTGTGTATCATTGCCAGCGCTTCGCTCAGCCCGCCCGCTTTCATGAGCTTGATATTAATGCCGTGGACGCGATCGCCCAGTTTGGGAATATCGGCGCGGTCAAAGCAGCTTTCATCGGCAAACAGCGGCAGCGGCGATTCGCGGTAGAGCTTTGGCAAATCGGCTTCCTGTCCCGGTGCGAGCGGCTGCTCTAGATAGGTGACCCCGCGCTCTGCCAGCCAGTGACTCATGGCGATCGCCCCTGACAAATCCCAGCCGCCGTTGGCATCCACGCTCACCTTTGCGCCCGTCGGCACGTCTTGCAGCACCGCCGAAAACATGGCACGGTCGGCTTCCAGCCCCACCGGACTGCCCAGCTTGATTTTCACCGCGTGAACCTGGGTTAGCTCCAGCCAGCCCCGGAGTCGCTGCTGGGCGGCCTCCGGCGTGTTGATGCCAATGGTGACGGAGGTGGGCACGATGCGATCGCGCTCCAATCCCCACAACTTCCACAGCGGCAGCCCCACTCGTTTGCCGAGCCAATCGTGCAGCGCCAGATCCAGCGCAGTCCGGGCGGCCGAGGGCAGGTGCAGTTCCTCCAGACGAGCGGCGATCGCCTGCTGGTCGTAGGGCATATAGTCTGCCAGGTGTGGTGCGGCGGCTTCCAGGGCGGCGGCGATCGTGCTGGTCGTCTGGGGCGATCGCCCAGCAGCAAACGGCGACGCTTCGCCCCAGCCTTCAATCCCATCGTGTTCCAAAATTAGCCACAGGTTCGTGCTTTCGGCCGTCGTTCCCCGGCTAATGGTGAGCGGCACTCGCTTGTGGACGGTAAACGGCTGAACCCGAATCTGCATGTGATGAGGGGTCTCAAAAATTGCGTCAGGATTAGGTCGAGCCGACTTCCTCCTCTGCCCTTTCTAGCATATTCTCTTGAAGCTGCTGTTCGTGGAGTCGCTGCTCGGTCAGCGCTTCTCTCGCTTGTTCGGCAATCTGGGAACCGCCATCTGCCGCTAGTTCTGCTTCGGCGCGTTCTAGCATGGTGTCTTGCAGGTGTTCGGCGTGCTGGCGCTGCTGGGCCAGGCGTTCGCGGGCCTGATGATCAATGCTCATAGGAAAATCCTCCAGTGTGTACTCTAACCAGATGTACGCTGAGATGTAGCGTTCGAGTCCGAGCATAGAAGCGAATTCAGCCGTCTACTTTCCTTGTACTTTGATTGAGGGGCTGAAACCTCAAAACGTAACCAAAGTTACGATTGTGGCGATCGCCCGCCTTGAGACACCAAACATCCGGCAACCTCGTTCGCCCTCACTTCAGCCCGTTCATAGCCTCTTGGCCCATGCCCTGCCCGCAAGCCCAACGTCCTGCCCTTGGCACACTCTCCAGTTAATCTCCAGTAATGAGCAGCTTTCCTCCTCCCCCCGCCCAGACCCGTCTCGAAATTTTGCAGCGCTTCCGGGTTTCCTACCTGTGGTGGACGCTGCTCTTTGCTGCGCTGGCGATCGCCGCCATTGCCTGGCGCTGGAGTCAGGGCACAGATTTTGCCAATGGTGTGCCCTTTCACCAATCGGTGCCCATTCTTCTGGCAGCCGCCAGTCTGGTCAACGGCATCTCGTTTTATTTCCAAAATCGCTATGTGCGCCACCTGCTAAAACAGCCCAATATTGCCCAAACGTTTCACCTCGGCCGCTTCACGCTGCGGTTCTACGCAATTAACCTGGCGGTTGCGCTGGCGCTGTCAATTCTTGGGTTTTATCCGCTGCTGGTGCTGCTGTTCTTTTACTGGATCTACCCGATGATGGTCTGGCTGATTCCCTATCACCTGATCACAGGCGCAATTTTGGGACGAGAAATCCGGCAAGGCCTGGGGCGATTTTAGATAGGCAATTTTGGATAGGCGATTTTGGCTGGACAGCTTGGATTGTCCTATCCTTCTGTCTTGGCGATCGCCTCGTCTAGGTGATCGATGCGGATGGAGAAAGTCAGCACGGTTTCATCAACTCCCTTCAGTTCCAGCGGGCTGAACTTGGTGATCGTGTGCTGATCCAGGTAATCGGCCACGGCAGCAGACACCAGAATCGTATCGGGTTCGGCGGCCTCCTGAATGCGGGCAGCAATGTTGACGCTGGGGCCGATAGCGGTGTAGTCGGTGCGTTCGGAGCCGCCGAACATGCCGACGACGGCCGTTCCCTGGTGGATGCCGCAGCGAAACTGGACGCGGCTGATACCCTGAGCCTGCCAGCGCTCGTTGAGCTTGTCGAGGGTGCGATACATTTGCTGGGCAGCGGCGATCGCCCGTTTTACCTGCTCGTTGGGGCTGATTTCCTCTGGCGCACCAAAGATCGCCAAAATCGCGTCGCCCATGAACTTATCGACCGTGCCGCCATGCTCAAAAATGGCGTGGGTCATTTCGGTCAGATACTCGTTCAGCAGTTCGGCCACCCGGCGCGATCGCAGCGTGTTGGAAAGCTGCGTAAACCCGATAATGTCGCTAAACAGAACCGTAATCATGCGCGGTTCCGGCCGCAAATCCAGCGCCAGGTTGCCCCGTGCCGCTTTTTCCACCAGCGAC
The DNA here is from genome assembly GCF_032705245.1 of Thermoleptolyngbya oregonensis NK1-22. Taxonomy (GTDB): domain Bacteria; phylum Cyanobacteriota; class Cyanobacteriia; order Elainellales; family Elainellaceae; genus Thermoleptolyngbya; species Thermoleptolyngbya sichuanensis. The sequence goes on along the minus strand of NZ_CP053540.1, from coordinate 940,537 downwards.
GGCGGCAAAAATCGCTTCAGCACCGATTCCGTCAGATAGGTATTTAGCTCCGCCACGCGCCGTTCGCTCTCTTTCAGCGCCAGCAGGTTCCGCACCTCGGCCACCAGTTCCCGTGCGTTAAACGGCTTAGAAAGATAGCCGTCGGCTCCCTTTTCGGCTCCTTCAATGCGGGTTTCTTCGTCGGCCTTGGCAGTGACCAGCACGATGGGCGTACCCCTCAGGTCGTCGTCCTGGCGCACCATCTGGATTAGCTCCAGTCCCGACACTAGCGGCATCATCAGATCCGTCAGGATCAGTTGGGGACGATGCACCTGGGCCGTCATAAAGCCCTCGGCTCCGTTGCGGGCGGTGATCACCTGATAGCCTGCCTGCTGCAACACACTGGACACGTAGCCGCGCATGTCGGCGTTGTCGTCTACCACCAAGACCGTGCTTTGTGAAGTGGCCGCAGCTTGGGCAAGGGGCAGCGACTCCAGGGCCGGTGCGCCCGTGATCTGGGTCGGGGGAGCGCTGGGGGAAGGGGCGATCGCCACGGGTCGCTGCTCTGTATCCTGGGCAAGCGCTAGATCGCCCTCAATATCCGCCAGTTCCACCGTAGAGCGGCTATGCTCCAACTCAGCGGGAATCTCGATCACCTGATCGGACGGCAGATGGGTCAGTCCGGTTTGCAGCCACACGATAAAGGACGTGCCCTCGCCATAGACCGATTCCACCGTTACCTGGCCGCCGTGCATTTCGACCAGTTCCTTCACCAGTGCCAGTCCCAAACCGCTGCCCTCGTAGCTGCGGCTGGCGGAACCGTCGGCCTGACGGAATCGCTCAAACAGATGCGGGATCTGGTCAGCACGGATGCCGATGCCCGTATCCTGCACCCGAATCTGGCAATGATCCCCTGCTGGAGCCACAGTGACGGTAATCGTGCCGCCCGACGGCGTGAACTTCATGGCATTCGACAGCAGGTTGTACAGCACCTTGTCGAACTTTTCGACATCCAGGTACACCGGGGGACACGGCTCTAGGTGGGTAATCAGGTGAATCTGCTTCTTTTCACAATAGGGGCGGAAGCTGTCGATGATCTGGCTGGCAAAGTCGCGCAGGTCGCAGGGGCGGAAGCTAGGCTGCATTCGTCCCGCATCGAGCCGCTGGAGATCGAGCAGTTGGTTCACCAGTCGCAGCAGACGGCGCGAGTTTCGCAGGGCAATTTGCGACTGCTCGAAGCTGAGGCCCTGCTGCTGAGACACGGCCGACTCTAGCGGGCCAATGGTGAGGGTCAGCGGGGTGCGAAATTCGTGGGATACGTTCTGGAAAAACTCGGTTTTCTGGCGATCGAGTTCCAAAAGCTGTTCTGCTTGCTGGCGCGTTTTTTGATAGAGGCGAGACTGCTGCACGGCGATCGCCGCCTGCACTGCCACGGCCTGGGCCAGTTCAATCTCATCTGCCGACCACTGGCGGGGCTGGTGCATCTGGCGCAGCGAAATACTGCCGATAATCTGGCCATCGCTGAGCAGCGGCACAACCAGCAGGGCACGGGCGGGCGATCGCAGCGGCAGGTCAGGGACATTTAGCTCTGGATGCTGGCTGAGATCGTTGATCACCACCGGAGCCTGGGTAGACAGCAGCCGTTGCAGCACGGGATTGCCCGAAATGGGCACCAGCGACAGCGGCAACTGGTGGCGTGAACTGAGATCACTCCGCCCCCATTCATCCAGCGGTAGCCCGGAGGACACCTCTTTGCCGTCGTGGGTCAGTTCGTGCAGCCCAACACATTGCACAAACTCGTTGCCCTCCGTCCACAGCGACAGGGCGCAGCCGTCTACATGAATCGCCTGCCCCAGCTTTTGGGTAATGGCAGAGAAAATATCCTGGGGATCGAGGCTGGAGCGGATGGCAGTGGTGATCGTATTCACCAGCGCTTCTCGCCGAGCGAGCGATCGCACCTGTTCATAGGCCTTAGCCTGCGACAGTGCCAGGGCCGCCTGATCCGACACCATCACCACCAGTTGCACCTCGTCGTCTTGCCAGGTGCGCGGCGTTTCGCACTGGTGCAGCGCCAGCACTGCCATCAGCTCTTGCTGACAGATCAGCGGCACCACCAGGCTAGAGGCAATGTTAGCAGCGCGATAGGCCTGCTGTCCCGCTTCGGTAGGGCAGGCAGCCAGCAGTTCTACTTCGGCGCGGGCATCGTAGATTACCTGCACGTCTCGCGTTTCCCAGACGGTGTGGGCGAGGCTGCTGACATCATCCAGGCGGTGGGCCAGGTCCGTGTGTTCCTCGGCTTCGGTCACGCTGCGAGAGCGATAGACAAACACCTCGCTCCCTAGGCGGTTATCGTGAACCGGCCGCAGCAGGCAGCAGTCCACCTCAAACATGTGGCCGACGGTTTCCACAATGGTTTGCAGGATCTGCCGATAGTTCAACGCTCCACGAATGGTGTTGGTGACGGCATTCAGCAGAGATTCCTGACGGAGCGATCGCTGCAATTCCTGAGTGCGAGCTTTCAGGACATTGTGCGTGTCTACGGCTTGCCGGACCACGCCCTTCAGTTCCTCATCGTCCCAGGGCTTGGTGACATACTTGAAGACCTTGCCGGAGTTGATGGCTTCGACCAAATCTTCTACATCGGTATAGCCCGTGAGGATAATCCGGATAATGTCTGGGTACTGGGTTGCGGTCAGGCTCAGGAATTCTGTACCGCTCATAGACGGCATCCGCTGGTCGGAAATGATCACCGCCACGCCACCTTCGCTGGCCAGAATGTTGAGTGCTTCTGGCCCGCTCTCTGCCCGCAGCACTTTGTACTCGCGGTGAAAGGTGCGATAGAGCAGGTCTAAATTATCGGGTTCGTCATCGACGACCAGAATTTTGGGCTTGTTGGGATTTATCGCCGCCATGCATCGCGCTCCTGCCGGGAGTTCATCGCTCTCAAGGGACGGCTAGAAATAATGTGCCGCATAAAATTCAACGTGCTGCCGAACTGTGAACACCAAATGCACCACGGACTTACCTAACTCTTAGCGTTCCCAATCTAGCAATAGATGTAACTGTAAACACCAGACGCGCAATAGTGGGGGAATACTGATACAAGGCAAATGGGACGAGGCAGATGGGACAAGGCAGAGTAGATGCAACTCGTTTTCGCTCGTTCTCGGTTTTCGCTCGTTCTAGAATGAGGAGATACAGTGATTACGGGCGTGACCGTGGGTCGAGACGTATTTTTATCGGCGTTGCTGGCTGGGTGGATGGGTAATCCTCGTGGGATACCCCAAGTAGATGAACCTGGAACGATCTTAATCCGAACAGCGCGATCGCGCGACCTGCCCGATCTAGCCGAGGTGTTAGCGAGCAGTTTTCACAATCCAGACGGGCTGCTGAGCTGGGCCTATCCGCTGTTTCGAGCGGGTATTTTGGACGATTTGCGCGGCCGGCTGCATCGCAAAACGCCGCACTATACCTGCCTGGTCGCCGTTGAACAGCACGGCAGCGACGACACCCTGACCGAGCGTGTAGTGGGCACACTGGAGATGAATCTGCATCGTCCTGCATTTTGGAATGTGGTGGGCGATCGCTATCTCTATATTTCCAACCTAGCGGTGCGGTCGGGCTATCGGCGGCGGGGCATTGCGCTGCAACTGCTGCAAGCGTGCGATCGCATTGCGGTCGAGTGGGGCTTTGCAGCACTCTATTTGCACACGCTAGAAAACAATACAGCAGCCCGACTGCTGTATGAAAAGGCAGGCTATCACGTCAGTAAATCTGAGTGGAATCCGTTCACTTGGGCAATAGGGCAACCCCAGCAGCTTTTCTTGCAAAAACGTCTGTCACAATCACAGGGATAGGTCAAAGCCACAGGGATAGAACTTATAGAATGCATTGAGCAAGTGCATTCTATAAGTTCTACCATCGGTTCTACATTCAGTTCTATGCCAGTGGAGAGGTGCCGATCGCAACGGTGGAACAATCTGCACTTCTTGACATCCTTAAAGTTTGTTGGCTGAGCTGCGATCGCCCAGCCAATGCGGAGTGATTGAGGATTATGGGGACTTTTCAGGGGAGCTGGCTAGACAGCGCTAACGCAACTTTACGAGAGGTTTAAATTGTCGCATCCAACTTTTACTGGGGCTTTATAAAGCTATTGTGGGTTCCGATGCGTTCTGGATTTGCTGCCCTTAGAATTAACTCTAGATACGGACTACCGTCTGTCCTCAGAGCTTCGTGGGAACATGCTAGATACCGCTAAAGGGAACCGCCAAGATTCTGCTCGTCAAGAGTCTGCTGCTGTCAGCGATCGCGATTTGCACCATTCATCCCCTCGCCTGACAACTCAGCAGAACGGGTTGCTGGACAATGCGGAGATTTCTCAGCCTGTTGCGAAGGGCGATCGCACAAATCCCACAGGTTCAGACTATTCTTCTAAAGAGAGCCTTCAATCGTCCTCTGGCTCGGCCTCGGCTGAGCGATCCCCTAGCGAATCCGCTGCGAACACCTCCGTGCAAATTATTGACTGCACAAATCCAGACGAGCTTTTGCGCTATATCCAAGAAGGGCGCGTGCTTGCGGTCAATAAGCGCAGGCGCAACGGACTCGTTCTCTACAAACAGTTCCACGCTGAGTTCGCTGGGCCTGGCGCAGCAGTCGGTGGCGTGTTTGATGCAGACTGCAAGAAGGTGATCCCGGTGGGCAACTTGTCGCTGGTGGCTCCAGAAACCCACGAAGAGCGCCAAGAAGCGTACCTAATTCGGCGACAGTGGATTCGCCTGACGCAGCAGTTTACCGACACCTCCGAGGCGATTCAGCGGGCCAAAAAGATTTTGAACCAGTTTGAAACCTACTTCGACGCACCTACTATTGCTCGCATTCCCGATGAGTCCTTCGCGCTGATGGTCGGTGTCATGCCCAGCACCGTCCGCTTGGCCCGCCGCCCCCCGGCTGGCAAAGTCAGCGTTAAGGTGCGGGGCTAGCAGGGCGCAGTGCCCCCTCATTCTCCGGGTGTCTGCGATCGCGCTTGGCGCACCATTGCAATCAGCGTTTGATGCGCGTCTTCCGAGTCTTGCAGCGGATGGTCAAAGGTGACGCGCAGAGGGATTGCTGTCCCCGCTTGTTCCGCTTCTAGCGTCATGCCCTCCGGGTCAATCGACACCATCTTCGCCGCCGTGGCCGCCGCTGCCCCGCCGTAGACCTTGGCATAGAGCAACACCGCGTCGGCGTGGTCTTCGTTCATATGCTTGCAAATGCGATCGCTGATTGCAGGAGAAAGGATGTCGGCCATGAGAGGTTAAGGGGGTTGGAGGGTTAAAACAGCGCGTGTGGAAGCAGGAAAACCTGGCTCAAAGGTTCTTGTTTCCTCAAGGGTTCCTTGCCAGGGAGGATTGAGGGAATCGGCTTGCAGCCAATAGATTAAGACATAGACTTAATTGAAGACGGAGACAAGCTAAGAGGGTGTTTGAAAAAGTATCGCCTGTAATGTTAAGCACTCAGAGATCCCCCCTTAGCCTCCCTTAAAAAGGGGGGAAAACCGCCTTAAAGTCCCCCTTTTTAAGGAGGATTTAGGGGGATCTTGCACGCTTTGCTACAAACAGTAGGACTTTTCAAACATCCTCTAAGACGCAGACAAGCCACCCCCCAAAAAGAATACACCCAGCCGAAACAGGCTACTGGCAATAAACGCCAACAGCATGAACATAATCACCACATTCACCACGTTGCGAACAGACTGCATAAGCGTTCTGACCCTCACATAGGGCGCGTAGACGTTGGACTGTAATCAGGGTTCAAGATTCAGTAGGGTTCAAGGTTTCATTGTAGGGTTTGGATGGTTTCCAAGTTCTTTCCAGCAAACCTCTAGCGCCCGACCCTCCCTTATAACCCTATCAAGTTTGCGCCCCCGTCGTAATCTGAACAACCCAAGGCCAATCTCTGGTTGTGATAGAACCTGTGCAGGCATTTCTTGGGCTGCTTTCGAGTCCGCGTTCTGAGTTCCAACGTAGACTACCTGGTGGTTCCGGGATCACTGCTGTCGATGAAGTCGCTGGACGCGAGACCGAACCCTGGTTCCAAAATCAGCAATCTCAAACCCAAAATCGATATGGCGCAGGAAATCGAGCGAAAGTTTCTCGTGGTGGGCGATCGCTGGCGTGGGCTGGCGGAAGGCACGACCTATCGCCAGGGCTATCTGCTGTCGGGGGCAGGGCGGACGGTGCGGGTGCGGGTTGCAGGAACGCGGGGCTTTTTGACGATTAAGGGCGCGACGGAAGGAGTATCGCGCAGCGAGTTCGAGTATGAAATTCCCCTGGCAGATGCGGAAGAATTGCTGAATACCCTGTGCGATCGCCCGCTGATCGAGAAAACTCGCTACAAAATTCCCTACGAAGGGCTGACTTGGGAAGTGGACGAGTTTTGGGGCGACAACGACGGGCTAATTGTTGCCGAAGTGGAACTCTCTAGCCCCGACCAGACGGTGCAACTTCCCGACTGGATTGGCGAAGAAGTCTCCCACGATCCGCGCTATTTCAACGCGGCGCTGGTGAAGCATCCCTACCGCCAGTGGCACCCCGCTCCAGGATCGTGATCCTTTTTCCTCCAGATCTAACACTGCCCAATACGGAAAACCGCCCCAACTTTAACGGTTTTTTCCTCACGATCAGCGATCCCCGACTCGTACAATTTGAGTGCAAAATAGCGGGTGAGTTGCGATAGGAGCCGGATATGAACCAAGTAAAAACCCTGGCGCTGTTGAGCCTGTTGAGTGGGCTGCTGGTCGGCATTGGCTGGATGCTGGGTGGTTCCAGCGGGGCGCTGATTGGACTGGCGATCGCCGCCTTTACAAACCTGATGTCCTGGTATTCGTCGGATAAGATTGCGCTGGCTGCCTATCAGGCCCAGCCGATTACCGAAGCCGAAGCACCGGGGCTGTATGCAATGGTGCGGCGGCTGTGTGAGCGGGCAGACCTGCCGATGCCTCGGATCTTCGTCATTCCCTCTCCAGGAGCCAACGCCTTTGCCACCGGGCGCGACCCAGAACATGCGGCGATCGCCGTTACGCAGGGCATCGTGCAAATGCTGACAGAGCCGGAGCTAGAAGCCGTCATTGCTCACGAACTCAGCCATGTCCGCAACCGCGACACGCTGACCCAAGCTGTAGCAGCAACGGTTGCTGGGGCGATTTCCTGGCTGGCGCAGATGATGCAGTACAGCTTGATGTTTGGCGGCATGGGCAGTCGCGACGAGCGCGAGGGCGGCGACAATCCCCTGGGGCTGCTGTTCACCGTTCTTCTAGCGCCGCTGGCTGCCAGCGTAATTCAGATGGCGATTTCCCGCACCCGCGAGTTTGAAGCTGACGCTGGTTCTGCCCGGATGACGGGCAACCCCCGTGCCTTAGTGAGCGCGCTGCAAAAGCTGGAGGCAAGCGCCCGACAAATGCCGCTGCGGGCCAATCCTGCGTTTGAGCCGCTGCTGATTATGAACGCCATTCCTCAACAATTTCTCTCCAGCCTCTTTTCGACCCATCCAACCACCGAAGCCCGCATCGAAAATCTGCTGCGGGTCGAGCGAGAGCTTTTGGCCGCAGGAGACTCGGCAACGCTGAAGTCGTCTGGATTCTAACTTTGTGCTGAGACTGTCATTTCCTAAGACTGTCATTTCCTAAGACTGTCATTTCCTGAGGCTGTCATTTCCTGAGACTGTCATTTGAGCCTGCCGCAATCCGGCTCTCCCGCTATATTTTTAGGTTTTTAGGAGGCAACGCGATGAGCTTTGAGCCAAATTCACCGAACGGGTCTGACCAAGAGCCAATCGTCCTGGAAGCACGACCCGCTACGGGCGACCACGGCTCTGCCTTGGAAGGGCTGGATGAAATTCAGCGAGAAACCAAGGCGCTGATTGATGCCATTACACACCGCGCCCAACAGGAAGCCCGTTCCGCAGGGGAGTTTACCCGCGAAACCTATCTCAAGGTGGTGCGCCAGGCCCGCGAGGCCGTTGAGCAGAACCAGCTTTTCAAACCTGAAGAATTGGAGCAGTCAATCGGCTCGATTCAAAAGGAAGCGGAGAAAAACTGGAATGCGCTGGTGAGCGAGGTCAATGAACTGGGCGATCGCCTTTCAGAGGCGGCCAAAGCTGCCTGGGAAAAGCTGATGGAAGACCAAACGCCAAAGTCATAAATCTTTCGGTTGCGCTTCGCTATCTGTGCCAGCAGCGGCATGATCTTCCCAGTCGTGCGATCGCGCAGATGGTCATACCCTTTGGGTAAATAGGGGTTCCCGCCTATTCAACTTTGAATGAATCTTTGGGAACCTCGATGGATTGAATTTGACCCGATCACAGTCTCAGATGAGACAGAAGTGAATTACAGGAATCAATCAATTTTCGAGGTTCCCCTTGCTGTTTCAAATGAGCTAGGCAGCGCGAGTAAATACACCCCACAGGAAGATCAGCAGCATTGCCCCAATCACTGCCAGGATAATGCTGGTCAGGTTCAGCCCTGTAACGGCTCCACCCAACAGCACCGTGCCCAGCCATCCGCCCACCATTGCACCCAAAATACCCAGCAGCGTTGTGGCAAAGATGCCGCCGCCCTGCCGTCCTGGATAAATTAGCTTTGCCAACGCGCCCGCGATGAAGCCCAACACCAGCCAAGTCAACAGATTAGCCATGATTTTTCTCCCACAGTTTAAAGAGCAAATTAAAGAACAAATTGATCTCAACAGCCGACGGATCTGCTCAGTCCATAGAAGCGTTTAATTCAATGGAAAGCAGTGCGTTGACCCAATATTTCGGTACAACGCATAACCTGCTCTGGAAAATCAAAAAACGCTGCACAGGGCGATCGCTCGATATCCCCTGTTAGTTTTGCAAACTTGCTTGATATGTTGAATGTTACGAGATCACATGTCAGCAAACTTCATTCCGCAGGGATATTAAGCTGCGATCGCCCATTGTTGCGGCTATCCCTCCAGGGAGACTTCTGGGTCAGTTTCTGGGGCGGCTTCTGAGGTGGCAAATTCGGTGGCACGGGCAAGGGGCGGGCGAACGGACAGGTAGACCAGCGGCCCCAGCAGGGGAACCAGCGCGATCGCCCAGAACCAGCGGCTTCCCAGACCCCGCCGCGCCAGATCATCGCGCAGCAGCACCGGAAACAGCGCCGACAGGGCAACAAAATCCAGGCTCATGACGTGAATAAACTTGCTGGTTTGCCACTGCTGCACAAAATCAGCCCAGTTGCCCTGGGTGAAGCCGTAGACCAGCAGGGCGATCGCCCCCAATAGCAGCACGCGCCCCGTCCAGACGGAATCCAAGATGCGAATCAGCCAGGACGTTTCGCCGATAAAAGTGGGATTCGGCTTTCGCAGCGCCAGATAGGGCAACAGGGCAAACGCACCTACGGCAAAGCTACCCGCCGCAAAGGGAAACGCCCGCACCCGCTGCCCGCGCCCGTCGGCATACAGCACCGCGCTATAGATTAGCGGCCAGATGCCCATTAGATTAAACAGCGCAACAATCAGGGGATTGATGCCATTCCACTGGCCCGTTGAGAGGTTCTGAATCAGGCTAAGCGTTTCGGGGCGATCGGGCGGCGCGAGGAAGGCGGCATAGGCAATAAAGCCGAACCAGATAAACCAATACAGCATGTTGGGGGTTGGGTGGCGGCGACGCGATGTTGGAACGATAACGAACGGTCTACTGCCCTTGTGCCACAGGTGAGCGAGAAAAAGCAAGCGGCATGGGGGAGAAATAAACAAGCTGGAGAGGGCGATCGCCCCATCCAGCCTGCCCGGTTTATTCACGCCGGTTTATTCACGATTGATTCAAGCTAAGGCGGCTACAACGCTAGGCGGCGCAGTTTCCAGACTCTACTTCAACCGTCACGGTGTTAAATCCGGCTTTATTCAGAATCGTCCTGAGCTGCTCTTTGGCGCTGCTATTGGCGGCTTTGAACAGGTTGCCGCTGCACGCTTTTTCGCGAATGATGGCGAGTGCTTCGTGCTGCGCTTCTTCATATAGTTCGGCGGTCGCAGCAGGGCCAAACCACGAGCGGTAGTCGTCGATTTTTGAACTCCGCGCAATGTCGAGATTGATGTTCAAAATCCGAGGAGCGGGCAATTCGGCCTTGATGACGCGATTCTTGAAGTCGAGATCTGAAACCACCAAGTCTTTCAGGTTAAAGCCTGCCTGCACCGTGCCCACGCCTTCATAGATCAGGCTGGTTTTTCCAATAGGAATGCCCAACTTTTTGGCGACTTCTTCCACCTTGACCGTAGCATAGCCGTCCGTCGTGGCAGCCACAAACTCGCTGGCATTTTCCACACCGCTAAAGATTAGGTTTCGCACGCTTTCAGTTGTCACGATCTGGGCCGGACGGAACAGCGAAAACAGCAGCATTGCCAACACTGCAAGACCCACTAGCCCCGCGCCGATGTAAACCTTCGCGCGATCGCCCAATCGTTCCACGATCCCTTGAGCCATTTTCGGTAGTACCTTTTAGTAAAGGACAGAGGAAAAGCTGAACCCGCCCTGTTCTGCTAGCTTCTCTCTAACACGGTGATTGTAGTCGTGGATGAACGTCCAGATCGCACCAATGTGGTTCTCTAGCTTCTTGGAAAAGGACAGTGTCTTCCTCACCAACCGGGAAATCCGCTGCCTCAGGGTGTTGTTCAGGCGTTCGATGTAGTTCGTCAAACCGCTCTCTTTGCCCACCGCCGCATGGCGTTTGCTTGGGATGACGGTAACGTAGGCCTCCCAGTAATCGGTATAGACTTTGGCACACTGTCGATAGACCGCCGGGATGGATTGCCAGAGGGCGATCGCCGATTCCCGAGAGCGCTCACCGATGTGGCAGCCGATGATTTCTCGGGTATCGGCATCGATCGCCACCCAGACCCACTGCTTGTTGCCTTTGTGATCGACAAAAGACCAGAGTTCATCCATCTGCACCTTCAGCTTGCCTTTCGCCTTGGGGATGACCGCTGCCGCTTTGGGCACGGCTTCGTAGCATGCGTTGACGTAGGTCTGCAGCCAGCTATCCGAGACATCGCTGACCCGGGCAATACCAGCTAGCGGAATTTTCTCCAACAGTAGTAGATCGACGAAAGCCCGAGTGTCCTTATCTTTCGGCTTCCATTGAGGATCCTCGACAAATTGACGGTTGCAGTCTCGACATTTGTAGTTTTGCTTGCCACGCCGGGTGGTGCCGTTCTTGGAGATGTCGTGAGACCCACAGGTTGGACAGGTCATCTCGATAGTCATGGAGCCTTCTCCCCCAAAATCTACGAATAGGACAACGTTACCTTGTTTTTCTGTGTCCTTTACGATAATCCACTACCCCATTTTCAAAATACCCAACGAATTCATGTTTGCTCCTTTAGCGTCTTGATTCGGATCGTGACCTCTGTTTTTCAAGCGTGAAGCCAACAGGTGATGCCAGTTCTCAATGAAGCACCACTGTCTTCTAGGTTCACACTATTCACACTTCTATAATCACAAGCGTTTTCGAGCTTTGTCATCCAGGAAATCACAAAGATTTTGAAAATCAAACCATGACTGATAACAACCAGTCCAGACCAAATCGCTTTAGCCCCTCAGATTAGCTCTCTTTGGCAATCCATATTCGGCAATAAAGCAATCACACACTTATGAGTAGACTATTTATGAATAGGCTGTTTATGAATAGACAGCTTATGAATAGACAGCTTATGAATAGACTGCTAGGGAAGCGGTTTCATGCCGGCGGATTCTGGATCAAAGCCTTCCGGGAATTGAGTCGGGCAGGGATGAATGGGCGGATAGGTAATATCTACACACAAACTCCTGGACGTTTTTTCGTCAGAATAAAAGGCTCCTTGAAAGTTGGTTTCATCCAGTCTCGTCCCCTGTAGATTGGCTGCGCCCAACTTTGCCCCTCGCAAATTCGCTTCTTCCAAATTTGCCCCCTGCAAGTTGGCTCCCCATAGAACTGCGCCTTCTAAATTCGCTTCAACCAGGCTGGCCTTGGGTAGCTGAATTCCGGCCAGGTAGGCCTTTGCCAAGTCCACCCCGTCCAGGCTTTCCGGTTCCCACTTGGAACAGAGCCAATCTTCAGAGATGCAAATCCAGGGAAAATGCAAACGCCAGTTTGCCCCTGGCGAAGCATTCAGAAACTCTAGAGCCAGGATGCGTCCTCCGTTCCCGCTTTGTCCCTGGGCGTTGGTGATGGTCTGCCAAGCTGCATAAACCTGATCGTCGCGCCGCTGTTTTTCTAAGCCGATGTAACTGACGACGGCAATGATAAGACCCAGGTTACCCAACAACCCCAGCAGGCTGATTAAGGCCTGATTTTCTCCCCAGGAAAGTAGTGGCTCCCAAACCCGCTTCTCCATCCAGACAAAGGGTTTAAGCAAGGCGCTGGGCTGCGGGGCGGGTGGAGTTTGTCCGATTTCTTGGGACGAAACTGGATCATCGATATGCTGCTGAGCGTTGATCGAGGTTTCGGAATAGGCGGGGCTGATGGGGTGGAGAATTGGCGAAGAGAGGGTTGCAGTTCTAGAGGGTTCACTGCCAGAGGGTTCAGTGATAGAGGGTTCATCTCTAGAAATAGATGAACCGTAATGACTGCGATCGGCTGCAAATTCCAGGCAAGCCCTGATATCGGTTGCTGTCAGTTCTGGGAATTTATTGACAATTTCAGCGATGGATTGTCCGTCGGCAAGCCAGCCCAAAACGTCATACACCGTGATACCTGTGTGGCGAATGTATGGAGTATCGCCATGCTCATCAGGCTTGATTGTGATAACACTACGATTGCTCATAGCGGAAAAATTGCGACAGAAGGATTGCGAATGATGGATATTTAGGATCTAACTTTACCAAGGCTCTCGGCATCGAGAGAGGTTTCAAGTCCTAGAGAATTTGGCAGAATTTGGCTCTCGATCTCGATTTTTTCCTCTGGCAGCGCGATCGCCTTTCCGTTTCGTTCTGCCAGGTCAGCCTGAAAATCTTCCGACGACTCCTCGCTGTCGCCTAAGGCTTTGGTAATGCGGGCCAGGCGGGCGGCGGTGGTAATGCTCTCTTCCGTGAGCAGGCCGATGACGTGGGTGGGGTGATCGCGCTCGACGACGGGGATCTGGTGCAAGCCGCGAGTGCCCATGCGGGCGATCGCCTCTTTCAAAGTTTCGTCGCTGTAGGCAAACAGGACATGAGTGGTGCAGAGGTCGCGGATGGGTCGCTGGAGCAGGTCGGGGTCTTCTTCGGCCTTGAGAATTAAGCGGTTGATGTCGCGCAGGGTCAAGATACCCACTAGTGTTTCGTCGCCGCCCAGATAGTCTAAATTGTTCAGGTGATCTACGTTATCTAGCCCGGCCAGGTTGTCCATCACCAGGGCGCAGGTGGCCCGCTGGTCGATTAGGGTGCGGGCGGCTTGGGCCAGCAGCAGGTTCGCAGACAGCTTGAGGGCGATCGGCTGCAAAGCATCGACCACTAACAGCGATGCGGGGACGGAGATTCCGGCAATCGTCTCCTCTGGGGCTTCCTGCTGTTCGCCGTCGGAGTCCATCAGTTTGGTGGGTTGCAGGGTTTCCACTAGCCAGATGCTCAGCCCCACCGCCGACATCAGCGGCAAAATGATGCGGTAATCTTGCGTTAGCTCAAACAGCAGCAGGATGGACGTGAGCGGGGCGCGGACGCTGCCTGCTAGCACTGCTGCCATGCCCACCATCGCATAGGCTGGCGGCGAGGCCATGTAGGGATGCAGCACGGGCAGGGCGATCGCCAATGTCTTGCCATACACCAACCCCAGCGACGCGCCCAAAAACAGCGCCGGGGCAAACACGCCGCCCACAAACCCGCTGCCAAAGCTCACCGCCGTCATCACCAGCTTTAGCCCCAGCAGCGCGATCACCATCCGCAGCGGAAACTGCACATCTTGCAAAATGGACTCGATGGTTTCGTAGCCCACGCCCAGAATTTGCGGAAACCACAGCGCCACAGCCCCAACCGCAATGCCACCCAGCACCGGATGCAGCGGATTGGGAATTTTCGCCAGCCACTGCGTCCCCGGCAGTTGCCCCTGAAACGCCTGCTGGGCGATCGCCATTGCCTGCCGATAGAGAATGGACACCAGACTGGCAAACACCCCCAACCCCACATACAGCGGCAGTTCTAGCAGACTCCGCACCTCGTAGGCCGGCAGCGCAAAGGCAGGCTTTGCCCCCAGCCCAATCTGCGCGATCCACGCCGCCACCACCGCCGACAGCAGCACCACACTCGCCGACGACGGGGCAAACAGGCTGCCTAGCACTACTTCCAGCGCAAAGAACACGCCTGCAATCGGCGCATTAAACCCCGCCGCCAACCCCGCCGCCGCACCCGCCCCCAGCAGCAACAACTGTCGCGCTTGCGATACCTTCAGCGCCTGCCCCAGCAGCAGGCTAAAATTTGCGCCAATTTCCACACTCGGCCCTTCTGGCCCCAGGGACGCACCGCTGCCCAACGATACTGCGGCCGCCACCATCTTGCTCACAGGCTTGAGCGGGGCCAGTTCCTTGCCGCCCTGCACCGTTTCCATCAGCGCCGACAGGCCCGGCCCAAAGCCCTGCACGCCCCAGCGCAACCCGCCCACCAATAGCCCGCCCAAAATCGGCAGCAGAGCCAGCGTCCAGTGTCCCCAAACGGACAGCACGCCCGCCACGCGCCCCAGCATGAGTTGGTTGACGAGGTGAATCAGATAGCGAAACGTAACCACGCCCAGCCCCGCACCCGTGCCGATGAGCAGCGCCAGCCCCAGCAGCCGGGAATCGGGCGTAGGTTGAAACCGGGTCAGCATCGCACTGAGGCGCAGGGGCTTGGCAGGAGCCGCGCTATCGGTTGCGTTTGGCAAAGTTGGCCCCACAGTTTGAGGAGAAGCAGGCATGGCGGCAAGTTGGGGCGAGAAGGGGCAGATCTATCTCTATTCTGTGGGATTCTGCACCAAAGGCGATCGCCCCCAAAGGCTCAATTTGCCAAACTGGTTTAGCAGCGCCAGTTTACCAGCGCCAGTGATTTTTGCCGCGCCAAAACACGCCGATAATCAAGCCCATCAATGCAGGCTGGCTGGGCGGCAGCAGTGAGGGGATGCCAGAGAGCGATCGCACCCACACCATCACCACCAGGCAAGCAATCAGTCCCCAAAGAACGCCCAGGTTAATAAAAATCTGCCGCTGAAACTGATCCAGCAAATGCACCGCCAAAGCTCCCACGCCAATCGCAATGGACAGCACAATCAGCAAATCCAGCGGCGGCGAAAAGATCAGGGCATTCGCCCGCGCCACAAACGGCAGTCGAGAACCGCCCCACCACAGCAACAGTTCCACCGCAAATAGTCCAATCACGGCATAGCCTGCCGTCTGAAACAGCGGCAGCCAGGGCAGTTGCTTGATTCGGCGGAGGGGGTTGGACATGGTGAGGGAATGTTGGGCTGTAGGCGTTTTGGCGTAACGGGGAGGAGCATTGCGGGTTTGGCGTATTGCAGGCGACTACTCGCGCATCCTATCCCCTCATCCCATCATCTCTAAATCTCCGCCACCCTGCATCCCCCATCACGCTACCAAGCGCTGACTTGCCGACAGCACCGCCTGCCGCGCCCACTGATCGGCTGCAAGGATGTCGTCGAGGGTGGGCTGGGGCAGATTGTGCGGATGATGGCGATCGCACGCTTGCTCAATCAGTCGGGGAATGTCGAGAAACTGGATTTTTTCCCGCAGGAACAGATCCACCGCCTGTTCATTGGCAGCATTCAGCACAGCGGGCATAGAACCCCCTGCCCGTCCCGCCGCATAGGCCAGCCCCATGCAGGGATACTTCTGATGGTCGGGGGCACGGAAGGTAAGATCGCCACATTTCACCAGGTCGAGTCGTTCCCACTGAGTCGGCACCCGGTCGGGATAGGACAGGGCATAGAGCAGCGGCAAGCGCATATCGGGCAGCCCCAACTGTGCCAGCACGGAGGTATCTTCTAGCTCGATCAGCGAATGGATGATGCTCTGGGGATGGATGACGATTTCGATGTGGTCATAGTCCAACCCAAATAGGAAATGCGCCTCGATTACTTCCAACCCTTTGTTCATCAGGGTGGCAGAGTCGATGGTGATTTTACGCCCCATCGTCCAGTTGGGGTGCTTGAGCGCGTCGGCAACCTTAACAGTGGCCAGCTTTTCCACCGGCAAATCGCGGAATGCGCCGCCCGATGCCGTTAGCAGGATGCGCCGCAGCCCGCCCTCTGGAACCCCCTGGAGGCACTGGAAAATGGCGGAATGTTCTGAATCTGCGGGCAACAGCTTCACGCCATGCTTTTGCACCAGCGGCAGCACGACCGGGCCGCCCGCAATCAGGGTTTCCTTGTTTGCCAGCGCAATGTCTTTGCCCGCTTCGATGGCAGCAATGGTGGGCAGCAGCCCCGCACATCCCACAATCCCCGTCACCACGGCCTCGGCATCGCCAAAGCGGGCGACTTCGACTACGCCATTTTCGCCCGCGAGCAGGATGGGTTGCGGCGTGAGGTCGGCGATCGCCTCTTTCACCTGGGGCAACAGCGCCGGATCACAAATTGCAGCAATTTGAGGGCGAAACTGGCGAATCTGCTGAGCCAAGAGGTCTACGTTTCGCCCCGCCGCCAGCCCCACAATCCGAAACTGGTCGGGATATTGGCTCACAATGTCCAGGGTTTGGGTGCCGATGGAGCCAGTGGAGCCAAGCAGAGTAATCGCTTTCACAATTGCTTAAGGAATGAGCAGCAACTCCACTATAAAACGCAGCGTTACCGTAAAACGTGGCGTTACTGAGAATTCCCTAAATTCTGATGCAACCTTTAGATACGCCCATTAAGCAAAGGGTTCCAGGCTGCGACGAGCAGCTTCAGAGAGGACATCCTGCGCCCAGGAATCAATGCTTTTGCCTGCGTGGTCGGCGGCACGGCACAAATCGGGCGTGGCTTTTAAGGCGATAGTTTTGGAATCAGGCTGAAGACCGGGGCGATCGGGTTCTTGCTGAGTTTCCTGGCAGAATTCCAGGTATACATCAATACAGCGGCGAAACTTGCGCTCTAGCTCAGCCGCAGTCTCGGCTTCAAAGGTCACGACATCCTGAATGTCGCGGACGCGACCATGCAGCACGCCGGCCTGAATATCCACCTCTATCTCTGCTGTATAGCCTTTGTATTCCAACATGTTGTGTTCCAACATCTTGCATTCCAGCGTGTCAATCTTGACCCGAACCCATCATCAGCGTGATTCGTGCAACTCAGACCCGGCAACTTCAGACTCAGCAACTCAGACTCAACTGAAGTTTCTACCTTAGTTGAGAACTAGCTGCTGTGGCGTTCCTCAAAGGAGGGAATCTTGGATCAGCCCTGGGGAGGTCGCCAAATCAGGGCGATCGCCGCAGGGCAGAAACACAGCCGCGAGCAGGCAACAGATTTCCGCAAGCAAACTTACAGATCTGCAAGCAAGCTTAACGAAAGAACGTTTGGGAACGAATCTATCCTAGACCCGATGAACTTTTGAAAAAGCCTATCAGGTTTCGCAATAAGATACCAAGAAGTTCGATTGCAAGATGTGCTAGCACCTGCCTCTAGTCTGTTTCATCAGCAAAACGCCGAAACCCGGACAGATTCCCAGCCCAACCCTCGAAATTCCTCGATGGTTCACGCCGTGGGCGATCGCCAAATCCAGGATTCCAGGCTTTTAGGCGATTTCGATCTTAGCGCGGCAGGTTAGCAGTTGTGGGTGGAACGACTGGTATGCAGAACCAGTTGCAGGCAGAACCAGTTGCGGGCAGCACGATAGATTAGGTCGCCGTGGCATTGACCGTTGGATCAAACAGGGTGGGATCAAACAGGTTGCTAAAGTCTAGGCTGTTGGGTTGCACATTCTGCAAAATTGCCAGCGTCCTGCTTCCATAGCGGATGAGGGTGTCGCTGCCGCTGGCGCTAAAGGTCAACTGGCTAGGAGATAGGCCGCCCGTTAGTCGCAGTTTGTCTAGCCCCACCTCGAAGTCGGCGATCGCATCCACGCCCGGCCGCAGGCCCAGCACGAAGGTATCTCGCCCAGCACCGCCCACCAGCGTATCGTTGCCGATGCCGCCGTCTAGCAGATCATTACCATCGCCGCCGCGCAGCAGGTCATCGCCACTCAGCCCCAGCAGCACATCGTTGCCGCCCATGCCGTTAATCGTGTCGTTGGAGTTGTCGCGGCCTGTAACGCGGTTGTCATAGTCATTGAGGAAGGTGACAACGTTACTCCGGAAGACGGTCAGGTCTTCGCGCCAGTGGATAACATCAAAGTCATCGGCGATCGCCGTTTGTCCATCAAACAGCAGGTTGCCGCTCTCAACCAAGTTGTCGAGATCCTTCAGCGCAAAGTCCTTCAGGCGAATCGTGAAATCGGACGCGCCATCAAAGGTAATCAGCAGGTCAGCCCCGACCTGGGTCAGCAGCATGTTTCTTGCAGTGAACGGCGCACCCACTAGCTGAATCGTATCCATCTCATCCGGATTTGCCGCTGTAACGCTGCCTGTGCCCACACCGCTGAAGTTTGCAATCACGACTTCGCGGCCCATCGAGACTGAGAGGGTTTCCTTTCCAGAACGCACTAGGGCTTCAGAGTGACCCAGTTGCAGCACAAAAGTCTTGTTGCCGCCTGCGCCATCCAGCGTCGCAGGAGGGGGTGTCGGCGACACGGGCACATTGTCCGGCGGGTTGGGTAACTCCCCGCCACCCGGCTGGTCGTTCTCTCCGCTACCGGGCGGGCCCGATCCATCTGGCGGAGTCGGCTGGGTTGGTGGGGCCCCGTCTGCGCCGCCAGAATTGGGTGGGGGCGGCCCGATTGGCGGCTCTGGCAGATTGGGCGGATCGATGGGCGGGCTAGGAAGCTCATCGTCGCCATTTCCCGACCCTGGCGGCTGGGGCAGTCCGTCGTTGTCGCCACTGTTTCCGCTATTGCTACCATTGCTGCCACCCGGCGCATTGCCACCCGGCGCATTGCCACCCGGCGTATGATCACCGGGCGCATCTGGTGTACTATCACCTGGCACCTCACCACCGGGCGTATCGCCTGGATTACCCAAATTGGGTGGCGGTTGGGTTGGCCCTGGTGGAGGGGCAGGGGGTTCCGGAGTGTTTGGGGAATCTATTCCGGGCGGGCTATCGATGGGCGGCTGAGGACTGTGTGGAGTCCTGGGTGATTTTGGCTGGCCGCCGCCCCCGCCGCCCCCATTGTCAGGGCTTCCCGGATCGCTGCCGCCATCGTCGCTGCCAGGACTTCCCGGATCGTCGCCATCCAAATCGCCGATAACGGGATCGCCTCCTGCCCCATCCGCTCCAGGTTCGGAAAGTTCTAAGGTTGGATACTCAAAGGCGGGTGGAGGGGTTGGGCGCGTCGGCTCTCCGCCATTCGTGGGGTCTAGATCGGATGCGGGCGGATCTCCGGCTCCGTCGTCGGGCCAAGTTTCGCCGTCAAGAATCGGAAACTGTGATCGCTTCCCGCCAGCTTTTGGCAGACTGGGGCTATAATCTGCGTCTGGTTCCGCGGGGATGGCGGGTTTTGGTGGGGCAGTCTCTTGAGGACGCAGCGCACCTGGGGCGATCGCCCCATCTACAGCAGATCCACTTGTCTGCCCTGGTACGTGCAATGCTACGAGATCGTCAAACTTTCCGCCTGCTCCAGACGCTCCTTCTGCTCTGCCCACTCGATCCAAATTGGCCCAGCGGCAGAGCCAGTCGAGGCTTTCGGCCAGTTCCACAGGCTTAGCAGGATTCCAGCGATGCGCCTCGGTAGACAGCAGGTGGTACAACAGTAGCGCGACAAGAGCTTCGGTCTGCTCTGGTCTTTCCGAGTGAAATCGCAAAAATTGGGACGACAGCCCTGCGACGCTCAGACCGATCCAGGGCAAGACCGATTTTGAAGCGGTGGGAGCATCGGTTTCTAGGGTTGGGCTGGACTCTTCCGCGACTGGCGTTTCGCTGGGTTCATCGACGACAGAGTGGGGTATTTGCTGCAACCACTTGAGGAAGTCGCTGGCCGTGTGGATTTGAATGCTGCCATCAAAATTGAAGTAGTTTCCAGGTATGAATGCAACAATGCTTAATCTATCCCGCTGGGCGATCGCCAACTCATGTGGCTTGGAATCGTGATCCTCTCCCCACTCATGCCCCTCTGGCAGCGGCACAAGGCAGATATTGATTTGGTCAATCAGGTCTTCAACTCGCTGTGCCAGTTCTGGATGTTGATACTCGGTGCGAATCACGTCCAAAACTCGATCTAGCCCTGGCTTTAGAACCACCACCGGGACGCGAGTCCGAATTAATTCTTGAACAATGCTGTGGGCCTGCTTTTGCAGCTCGACGATAAAAGAGTCAATCTCTGCGCCTGGATACAGAAACGCAAAAACCTCGCTAGCCAAAATCGCAGCAGGCAGGCTAGTCGAGGAAACCAGCGAAACGTGAGGGGGGCGGGCAGGACTCACGAGAAATTTCCTGAGGGGAGCTAAAACCAGTAGTAGTCTATAGGTTCATCTATTTGGGGGATGCGGCCACCTATGCCAGTAGCTTAACCGGACTAGATCCACTCTAAAAAGTGGCACAGCTTAGAGGTTCAAACCCTGGAAAAAGCTCCACCTAGCGGGGTTGAAAGCGCTCCCTCTCAGAACTGTCTCTTCCGACTATTGCGACTATTGCGACTATTGTGACTATTGCGACTATTGATAAAAGCCTGTGATAAAAGCCTGACACCAGTTGCCAGGTGTGGGCACAACGTTCAAAAAATTACTTGATCAGCCTAAAAAGATTGAAGCACCCCAAACGGCTTCTTGCATAGATGGGTCAATAGATGGGTAAACAGTTAAAGCGTTGCCAGATGAACCCAGCCAAGGCTAACCCGCCCAACTGGCGCAGAGTAATTATGGCGATCGCCCCAAACTCAACCGAGTTCGAGAATCCTTGCCTTGGGTCAGCGCTTTGGGTCAGCAAGTGGGGTTCAATCGTTCAGACGTTCAAGCGTCAGAGTTCAAGCGTCAACAGAGAAACACAGGAAAGCGATTGCCCAGGGTATTCGGCAGTTCCAATGCCGATACAACAGCTCAGGTGTTAATTACGGGTGTATTTTCAGGATGCAGCGAAAAATTAACATTCGCCGGTGCAGCGGGGTCTAGATTAATGGTTCTCAGCATCTGATCTGAAATCGCCCTCAGCACAAAGGGTGGCACTTCAGCGACATCATCCGATTTGGTTAGGCTCAAGAGCTTCGATATGCCCTCTTGAACTTGAGCGCGATCAATGGCGATGCCTCGCAGAATCAGATCCAGAGACTTCATGATCTCTAGGCTGGCGTGGGGGTCTTTGCGGCTGGCGTAGGGGTTGAAGGCGCTAACCAACTGAGGGGCGATCGCTCCGTCCTGGCGCAGAACCTCGGTCAACAAAACCGCCGTGGAAGTCGCAACTGCCTGCTCCAGCGGCACAGCCACAAGCTGATTGACATGTCCAGCATTGCCCCGCTCATAGCGATAGCCCTTTAGCTCGGCATCGGCCGCTTCACTCAATACCTGATCCATCCACGCATTGATGCTCATATCAGCGCGAGCGGCGGCCAGGGAAATCTTCTTATGGGTTGCCGATGAGGTGCGAAACGCAATGTTGCCTTTGAACGGTTTTTCGGGTTCCTGCCCCGTTCGCTCCATCAAACTCAAATACTGATCAACCGCATCGTGAAAATTGCGCTTAACGTCCTTTATTTCCTTTGCCTGAAAAACGATAGCATCTCGCAAATCTAAAACTGTTCCATGAAGGACTTCAGCTTCAGGGTCGTAATCTACTTTTGCGGTGTAGCCTCGGTAATTCAGCAAAGTACTCATAACATTACTCGTTCGTGCGGGGAGGTTGTATGCCTGACGCGATCAGGAATCGACGGACTTCGATCACCATCAATGGGGCGAGGCAGGGCTGATGGTCTAGCCGATGGAAGATTGCGTTGGCTCGGCGTGTTTCACACCAGACTTGAATCCATTGACCGTCGTTGCCACCGTTTTGAAACAGCTTCGCTCCGCATACGCGAAGCAAATCCAAAACCTTCTCCCAAGAAATATCAGGCCGAGGGGGGTTCTCAAAAATTGCCTGATACGTCTGCTGATGGTCGTCACTGGCCGTCATGAAGATGCACTCTGGAACCGCAAACCCAGTCCTATTGGCCGGAGCGAAACCTCTGGCGGATGGATTTCAGAATTTTCCATATCCTACCCTGGATATCCGGTTGGGGCTTAGAGAAATCGACCCGCTCCAGACCTAGAGTAGCGGAAATCATCGTCCTGACAAAGCTTGCTCAAATATTCAGCCAGCCGGATCGCTTCCAGAACAACAGCCAAAAACGGGCTGCGGAACATCTAAGACATTCTTTGAGAGGGCGGTTGTAGAGCCTGTTTTACGCTATCAAGATAAGCTATCAATGTCAAGGCGATCGCCCGTCTTTTGCTGGATCTTCAGCAGAGAGGGCGATCGCCCCGTTTTATGCCTAGTTTTCATGAAGATTTCTAACTAGATTCGCAAAAAACTTTGCCCAGAATTTTTCTTGCATATTTTTTGATACCAGATTACGATATCAGCAAGTCAATATCAAAAATTGATATCTAGATTCGGGATACCGGAATAGGCCGCTTCCAACGGCTGACACGATGTAGAACATCCGTCTACGCCGCACAGTGTGCTGCGCCCGTTTTGCATTCCAGACCTCCATCAATTCTCGATTTTGGATTTGCGATTTTGGATTTGCGATTCTGGATCGCCAGCTAAAGCGTCTGCGGGGCTTCCAGCCATTTCATGCGTAGCTCTGCTTCAGAGAGTGGATACCACTCACAATCCAGCGAACCCAGCGAATGACCCAGCGAACTCCACACAACACCATGACCTGCCCAATGCTGAATTACGAAAATCACATGGAAGTGCGGCTCGTGAAAGACAAGGAGCCGCCACCCCCCTCCAATGACGCTGGAAAGACTGTGGTAACCATCACCACGATTTCAATTGCCGCAAGTTTGGCGCTGAAAGTGATGCTGCCAGACATCAACATCAACCCGGCGATCGCCCTTGCCGATCCCATGCCACCCGCAGAAGAATTTTCCGCTGACTGGCCCAACCATCCGCCGCCGTCTGTGGGTGGCCCCTCCACCTCCACGCTGGCACCAGACCCAAGCTATGGCTACGGACGCGGCTTCTTTCAAATCGTTGAGTGCGGCACAGTCTATCCGGCAGCAGCAAACTTTCGAGCCTATCCGGGGCTGGCAAACCACGGCATTCGAGGTGTCGTGCCGCATGAGGAATGGGTGCTGCTGACAGGATTGGTGAGCTATGCCGACGGTATTCTCTGGCATCAAGTGGTGAATCAGTCTCGCCTCTGGCCATCCTTCGCGCCAGGAGCCTTCAACCAGCTTGATAGAAATCAGTTGGGCTGGGTAGCGGGCTGCTTTGTTTAGCTGTTCTGTCTAGCTGCTCAGTCTAACTGCTCTGCCTAGCTGCTCTGCCTAGCTGCCCTGCCTAGCTGCTCCGTCTAACTGCTCTGCCTAGCTGCCCTGCCTAGCTGCTCCGTCTAACTGCCCTGTCTAGCTAGTCGATTGAGCCACATTCCAGGAGCCGAAGTTCGCTAGGATCGGCTTGTCCCGTCTCCGCCTGATTACACCCCTGGATCGACCGTGTGCCTCATCGCTATCTACCTCATCGCTATCTATTGTTTTACAAACCCTACGACGTGCTGACCCAGTTTGGTCAGCCCAGCGAACTGCCCGACCCCGCGCCAGCCTATCGCACGCTCAAGGACTACATTCCGGTTCCAGGGGTGTATCCGGTGGGTCGGCTAGATCGAGACAGCGAAGGACTGCTGTTGCTCACCAGCGACGGGCGCTTGCAGCATGTTTTAACAGACCCTAAGTTTCAGCATCCTCGCACCTACTGGGTGCAGGTCGAGCGATCGCCCGATGAGGCTGCCTTGCAACAACTGCGTCAGGGGGTAGTGATTCAAAACTACCGGACGCGCCCGGCCAAGGCTCGAATCTTGTCCCAGGAGCCAGAGTTGCCGCCGCGCGATCCGCCGATTCGCTTCCGCAAGACCGTGCCGACGGCGTGGCTAGAGCTAACGTTGACGGAGGGGCGCAATCGCCAGGTGCGTCGAATGACGGCAGCAGTGGGGTTTCCGACGCTGCGACTGGTGCGAGTGGCGATCGCCCATCTGCGGTTGGACGGGTTGCAGCCAGGCCAGTGGCGCGATCTCACACCTGACGAATTGGCTGAATTGGAAAGATTGTCTCCAAGATCGCGCCCACGCCCGTAGAGTTGGGGGTGCGGGTCGAGAATGGATCGTGTAACCTTTTAGTCAAGCGGCCGATTCGTCAGGTCACAAAAGCCGAGTCAGGTCGCCGAAGCCAGCTTCAACGGCATCAGAGTTATTCAGTAGAGTTATTCAGTAGAGTTACCAGTCCGGCTTGCCGCCTACGGGAGTGAAGGAAGTTCCCCCATGCTTGTTTGTCCTCAGTGCGAATTCGAGAATCCCGACAGTAACAAGTTTTGTCAGCAGTGTGGGGCTTCCCTCCAGGAAATCGCCTGCCCTGCCTGCGGGTCGTCGGTGCCCTTTGATGTGGAGCTTTGCCCGACCTGCGGCGCAACGGCGGGAACGTCCTGGCGAGCCATTATTGCTGCCGTTGATGCAGCCGTCGGCTGGCCGCTCGTGTTGCCCGCCCTGCCCTACCTGGATCTGCAACATCGCTATCGGCTGCTGGAGGCGCTGTCTGCAACTTCGCTCTCTTTGGTGGGGGCTGAGGTGCGCGTGCTGGACTGCCAGCCGTTTCGCCTGTCGCCGCTGGAGATGCTCTATAGCCAGAACCCCGATGCACCGGATACGGGGCTGGCACGGAGTGATGAAGCGATCGCCCAGAGCAGCAAGAACACCATTCCGGCGATCGCCCAGACTTATCTAGATTTGCAACAGCAGCTCTATCCGTCTCTGCCCCATATTCATGATGCCTGGGAGAAGGATGGGCAAATTGTGGTGCTGTTGGAAGACAGGAGCAGCCTACCTTCCTTGGCAGAACTGGGCGCGTCGGAGGTGCTGCCTCCGTTCCAGATTCTCCATCTGCTCCACCAGATGACGGAACTGTGGAACGCACTGCAACCCGTGGGCTATGCCCAGAGCTTGCTAGAACTCAATAACCTGAAGGTCGATGAAGATCAGTTGCTCTATCTTCAGCGGCTTTATCAGGATAAACCCGACGCGCCCCCCCAACTCCGCGATCTGGGCCGCGTTTGGAAGCTGCTGTTGCAGCAACAGCCCAGCCACGAAAATCTGAATCCCCTAGTGCAGGTCTGTCAGGATTTGGAACTAGGCACAATCGCTACAGTGGATGTGTTGCAGCACTGCCTCAGCATGATTGCGGATCTGTTGCAGGGAGGGGAGGAATTGCCTGATGCAGGGGCGATCGCCCTCGATGCGACTACAGAGGCGATCGCCCTCGATAAGCCTGAAGCGGCTGACGAAACGGCCCCTGATTTGCAAGCAGACGATATACAGGCAGAAGATACGGTCGTGCTTCCCCCCGCGCTTTCCGCAAAGGACACCGCGCCGGCCGACGCTGCATCTGCCAATCATCCCAATCGCCCCCTCAATCCAACAGCGGTATTGCTCGGTGGGGTTACCGCCAGCCTCCTCGACACAGCCCCTCCGAAGTCAGCCACAGACGAACCCATCACCGGTGAGCTAGTCCCGTCCGAACTGACTACGGGCGAACCAGTTACAGACGAACCCATCACCGCAGAACTCGTTGCGTCGGAACCCGCCGCAGACCCCGCCGCAATGGAAGCGGAACCCATCACCGCAGAATCTGCTGCTGCCAACCCTGCGCCGGCTCAGGCGACTAACTCAGAAGCTTTGGCGATGTCTGATTCGGCGGAGACAGAAACAACGGAGATTCTTTTTCCCACGGTGTCGCGGATGGCGGACATCAGCGTGTCGTCCAGCCCCACCCGCCTGGAGTTGGGCAGCCCCGACGAAGACAGCGAAACCGAAGGCGACGACCTGCCAACGGTGGTGCTGCCGATGAAGCTGATTGGGCTGGAAGATGCAGGACGGAGCGACATTGGCCGCCAGCGAGAACACAACGAAGACTATTACGCCATCCAGGTGGACGTGAAAAAGCTGGAAAGCCAGAACGGGCGATCGCTCAAGGCGAAAGGGCTATACATTCTCTGCGATGGCATGGGTGGCCACGCCAGCGGCGAGGTGGCTAGCGCTCTGGCCGCCAGTACGCTCCAGCAGTATTTTCAAGATCACTGGAAAGATGGACTGCCCAATGAGGCAACCATTCGAGATGGCATTTTGCTGGCAAACAAGGCGATTTACACCCTGAACCAGGAAAATGCCAGTTCGGGCAGCGGTCGCATGGGCACAACTTTGGTACTGGCGCTCATCCAGGACACCGAAGCGGCGATCGCCCATGTGGGAGACAGTCGCCTCTATCGCTACAGTCGCCGTCGCGGGCTGGAGCAACTGACGGTGGATCACGAGGTGGGGCAGCGAGAGATTCAGCGGGGCGTGGAGCCTGCGATCGCCTATGGTCGCCCCGATGCCTATCAGCTAACCCAAGCCCTCGGCCCGCGAGACGAGCATTTCGTCAATCCCGATGTGCAGTTTGTCGAACTGACTGAGGATTTGCTGCTGCTGCTGTGTTCCGACGGGCTGACCGATAATGACCTGCTGGAAACCCATGTCGAGAGCCACCTTGACCCAATGCTCGACGGGCAGGTGAGCCTAGACAACGGTGTGAACATGCTCATCGACCTGGCAAATCAGCATAATGGCCACGACAACATTACGGCGATCGCCATCCACGCCCGCGTGCGTCCAAATCTAGACCTGATGAAGCGCGGATAGGCGATCGCAATCTGGCTGCAATTCAATCTTCGTCCCAGGATTCCACAGCAAGCAAGTCGGCTACGGGATCTCGCATGGAAAAGTCGAAGTCCTCCAGTTCGCGCTTCCAGTAGGCCCACTCGTCGCCATAGAGCAGCGCAATCTTCCAGAGGCGATCGCTCGGCTTCAAAATATCTGAATCCACGAGCGATTTCACCTGCCGCTGAAATTTCACCATCGGATGCAAATCCGGGCTAACAACACGGTTCACCATAATTAACTTGTTAAATTTCCTCTAGGGTAAAAGTTATCCTGACCTCGCAGAGCGCTCCCTCAGTAGCGTGGAGTCTAGCAGCGCGGAGCCACAGCCGCACCCAGCGGTTCAATTCAATCAGCCGATGCTCAATCGGCCGCACTTGGGTAACAGATCAACTCAAACTCAGCCAGCAACTTATCTGTCGAAACACATCCTAGCTCATCCCTTCAGTCTTGCATCTCAAAATCCCGGATGCAGGCGGCAATATTCATTTCTTCTATGGGTCTATAGAGAATCAATTAGGAACCCTTGTTTTCAGACGCTCCACAATCCTCTGATTGGGTGAAGTCACTCCTCGGCGGCAAAAGCCGAAAGCCCTCAGCGATCGCATTGGGAAGATTGACGATGTTTCTCTGGCAGGGATTTGGGGTCATCCCTATTAGGCGATCTTGGCACTCCTGCTGGCGTTTCAGAGGGGATAGTCCACCTGTTTGGTGAATTCGTAAGGGCCCATCAGCGCTCCCCAAAGCGCCTGGCCGGTGTCTGGGTCAACACCTTTGTCGTAGCTGCGAAAGCGGCCTGGGCTGGCTTCAAACCCCAGCACAACCTGGCGCGTTTCGCCGTTGTATTGAAAACAGCAGCGATCGCCCTCGATGGGTTCTGCGGCCACCCCGTCTCCCTGAGGCCGCAGCCGTAGCCGACAGCCTGGTAGGGGCTGCAAGTCGTCTAGCGCCAGGTCAGACAGTAGCTCCGGTCGTGCGCCCGCGCCCCGAAACCGATCCGGCTGGCGAAAGGCCCAGTATTGCACGGTATGTTGCACGGTGGGATTGCCGTCGTCCCCACCGCCCGCATCGGTGTTCCCGTCGTCATTCTCCTGCAAGACCAGCACCCGCTGTCGGTAGGGGTTTTGCAAATACAGCGCGTTGGCCTGTTCTGCAAACAGCGCAAGGCATCCATTTATCCGAATGGGCAGGGGGCGGTGCCATAGCCGCAGGTGAACAAACCAGGCCGGCTGGTCGAGCGACTGGGCGCGATTGTCAAACTCGCCCGCAAGCCACTGGGCCAGAGTGGGCAAATCCAGAACTAGAGGCATGTTGAAAGGTGAGAGCGGGTTTAGAACTGGGGAACGTCAGATGATTCTGATTGGATTATTCTTCAGGATTTTCCAAGCGCTTGGGACGCTGATCAGCCAGGGGGTCTAGCTCTGGCAGGGGAATCGGTTCGGCAAGAGGGGGAGCAGCGTGGGGCGATCGCACTTCGGGTTCCAGCGGTTCTGCCAACTCGATAGTCTTTTGTACGGTTATCTGCTGTACAGTCTTTTGCACTTCGACTTCGGGCTGTTCTGGTGCAGCCAACTCCTTCTGCGGCGCTTTTAGATCAAGCGGCAGGGCGATCGGCTGCGGCTTCTCGATCCAGTAGCTGGCCAGAGGAAGGGTTTCTTCCAAGTCATCCAGCGGGCGCGGAATCACCATCACGGCGTGCAGTTCGCCAATCCGCTCGGCTTCGTGCATCCCGGCTTCTACAGCCATTGCCACATCCGCCACGCGCCCGCGAATAATTGCCGTACACAGCCCGTCGCCAATCGTTTCGCACGCCGCAAGCTGTACCTCGGCCGCCTTCAGCATGGCATCGGCTGCGCCCACCATTGCCGGATAGCCGCGTGTTTCCAGAAGCCCCACAGCCTGCTTGCTGAGGCGGCTATAGCCCCGGTCGGAGAGAAACTTTGCCAGCCGACTGCCGATGGGTAGTACGGCTTCGAGGTTGGGCGAGGGGCGGGCAATGATGGTTTTAGAAATAAACTGGTCGAACCGTCGCGCTGTTTCTTCGCCCACATCTACGGCAATGCGGACATCGGAAATGCCGCCCCGCACGACGGCAGTGCAATAGCCGCTGCCTGTTTTTTCATAGCCAATCAGCGTCACGCCGGAGGACTTCAGCATCATATCAGCCGTGCCCACAATGGCGGGAAAGCTGCGCGTGCAAACTAGCCCCAAAGCGCTGTCTCCAAAGTCTCGCCGGGGCGGGGTCGTTCCAACCTGAAGTTTGCCGGATGCGTCCATAGGGTTTGATGCTCAGATTGGCGATCGCCCTCTCAGCTTAACACTACGCCCTCGGCTTGGCGGTCTTTTGGCTTGCACTGCCCAACTTGCGTTAGACACTGGCGCAAGTTCTGCATGATTTCTGTACAAGATTGAACTAATCTGCACAAGATTGAAATAATCTGCACAAGATTGAACTACATGATTCAGCCAGCATCAGACGGCGAAGCGCCATCTGTCTCCGCTTGCCGATAGGGAAACATGGTTGCTAGAAGCTGCTGAAGTGCCTCTCGTCCGTAGACCGGGGGTGTGGACAGACTAATCGGCGCAGTGGTCGAGAGTCCGCCCACAGAGCGATGGTCACTCAGCACATCAGGCCCCGGCCCAGCAGCAGACGTGGAAGGTGGAGCAGGCAGCGGCGTGGATGGAAGTATGGATGGAATCGCACCGCTGGAGTCTGGCATCGCAGAGGCGAGTGGGGTATCCAGGTTAACCCGACGGCTCGTGTCTCCCAGCAACGCCCTAGGGGGAACCATTTCGCCAGGGGCGATCGCCGGATTCAGAATCGTCGCCTCAGCACCGATGCAAGCCGTCGCGCCGATGTGTCCCGCCCCAATGATTAGCGCCCGTGAACCGATCGTCGCGCCTGCCTCGATCGTCAGCGGGCCGCCGTGAGCGTGCAAGATAGCCCCCGCCGCAACGCTAACCCCTGCCCGAATTGCGATCTGACTGCCAGGATCAGCCTGGAGCAAAACCCCAGGGGCGATCGCCGCACCGGGTTCAATCACCACATCGCCATTTGTCAGCCCAGGGCTGCCCTCAACTGACGATAGCGGTGACCTCTGCATTGCCCTAAAGGTGTATAAACCAATCTGTCGTTAAACCTGATCCCACCCGATCAACAAGTCGCAGCGCCACCGAGCCGCGCCGCAGCCTGTGATCGCGACCCATAACGGCAACCTAGATAGTGCCTGTCTCGAGTGTTCACATAGAGCAGCTACACAGTTCACATAGAGTAGCTACACAATGTGGCTAGAGGGTCTATGGACGCTGAATGATCGTCTCTGCAACCCGTCGCTTGGACTGAGTATCGACTCCATAAACCCGGACATACTGCCCCTGGTTGTCTCCCAGGCAGCGCTCCAAAGCCGCCAGCACGTCCGCTTCGCGACTAGACTCGATCGGCGAGCAGCTTTCCCAAGAGCTAGTCTGGAAACGGCGTTTGTCGGCGTGTTCTACGGCAACCTTGTAGCCCTGAGCCAGCAGGTGGCGAACCTGATCGACGACTTCAGGGCTAAGGCGCTGGCTCGAAGCAGCAGAGCTATGGCCTGCGTTGAAGCTGCTGGCGGCGGGCTGCTGATAGGATGAGCCACTGCTGCTGTAGCTGGGGGCAGGAGCGCTGCCGTTTTGCCCATTGCCAGGACGCTGCACGATCAGTTCTCCAACCCGCTGCTTGAGCTTGGGATCAATGCCAAACAGCCGGACATACTCACCCGAATGCTCTGCTAGACAGGCTTGCAGTGCTGAAATCGCCTCAGAATCGCGGGTTGCCAGGATGGGAGCGCAGGTATGCCAGGAACTCGTTTGAAAGCGGCGCTTGTCGGCGTGTTCGGTGCCAATTTTCAGGCCACGAGACAGCAGCCCACGAACATGTTCCACCACTTCCGCCGACAGTCCAGACGAGTTTGTGCTGCCATAGGACGCAGCAGGCTTGCTATAGCTTTGGCCAGTGTAGCTTTGGCTGGAATAGCTGGCAGCACTGGTCGATGCGCCGTTTCCGTTGGTGCGATCGCCCGGCCGCTGCACGATCAGTTCCCCGACGCGCCGCTTGGAGTGAGTATCGATGCCAAACAGCCGCACGTATTCGCCGCTATGCTCGGTCAGGCAGGCTTGTAGCGCCGCCAGCACATCTGCCTCGCGGGAAGACTGGATGGGCGCACAGCTATGCCAGGAACTGGTTTGGAATCGGCGAGTATCCGCATGTTCGGTGCCAATTCGATAGCCCTGGGCTAGCAAGTGGCGCACCTGTTCGACAACTTCTGGAGTTAATTGAGTATTCAGCATCTCAGGATTTTGGCTGGAACGATAGGACGACTCGGCAGCGCGATCGCTCGGCTGCTGAAGGCGGGCTGATTCGGAGCGGGCCGGAGAACCAGCGCCCCCACCACCAGACCGCATTGCGTCGTTGAAACCAACGACTTGGGAAGCAAACTCGATATCAACCGACTGAACCTCTGGCAAGCGGTCGGCCTGCTGCTGGGTGGTGATGATCGACCCGGAGGGAACATACCGACCCGGCGGAATTTCCACATCCTGGATGAGCGCATGCATCATAACAATGCAGCCCTCGCCGATGCGGGCGTTGAACACCGTAGACCGAAAGCCGATAAAGCAGCGATCGCCCACATAGGCCGGCCCGTGAATCAGCGCCATGTGGGTAATAGAAACGTCTTGACCAATCCAGACTGAGTAGGGCTGCTGATCATCCCCCAGCACGCGCCCTTGCGGCAACCCGTGAACGATCGCCCCCTCCTGAACGCTGCTGCCCGAACCGACATAAAAGGGTGCGCCCTCCTCCGCTCGGATAGAAGCGCCCGGTGAGATTAGCACGTTTGCACCAATCTGCACATCTCCCATCACTGTCGAAAAGGAGTGAACGTATGCAGTCTCATGAATCTTAGGCTGCGTTACCCCTTTTGCCCAGGGTGTAGCAGCAACGGAGCTTTGAGCAACCATGACCACAGCTCTCCTGACCCAGCAACAAAACTCGAACCGTGACCGGCAATATTAACAGGCCGATCAACCCGTAAAACCGGCCGACACAGATCGAGCAAGGTCAATCCAAACCTTTCACCACCCTCACAGCCCGATCGACCCCGATCAGCCGTAAACCGAGAGCCTGAAACACATGGTCAGGCTCCCGGTTTCCCACAGCACTCAACGGGCGATCGCCCTCACCACTCTAGAATCGGAACGCTAGAACTCAGAACTCTAGAATCGGAACCACTGTTGGATAGCCCTCTTAGACAACCATCGACAATCACCGATCCTGATCCCGCTTGCGATAAAGCATGAGATTCTCCACGCTCACAGTATCAATGATGCCAATCACTAGGGCATCCAGGGGACGAGACTCTCCGCCAGGGGTCTGACGCGCAGCACTGCCTCGACTAACCAAGACCCATTCATCTAGCCCGGCCCCTACGCTGTCTGCCGCCACTTCATAGTCTGCCAAGAGGTTTCCCTCCACATCGACAAACTGCAACAACAGAAACTTGACCCCCTGCAAACTAGGCTCTTTTTGAGTGCTAACGACCGTACCGCAAACCTTGGCAATCTGCATCTAGCGGCTACTACGGACGGTTGACGGGGCGAATCCCGCTGACGCTTTCCCGGAAGGCTTCAACGGCTTCGGTATAGCGAATCGGCAGCACGTACTCCAGGTTTTCATGAGGACGAGCAATAATGTGAGTGGACAGCACTTGTCCGCCGTTGACTCGCTTCACGTTTTCAATCCCAGCCGCCACGGAAGCTTGCACTTCGGACACGTCGCCCCGGACAATCACGGTCACCCGCCCACTGCCGATTTTCTCATAGCCAACTAGCGTCACCCGTGCTGCTTTCACCATCGCGTCCGCCGCTTCGACCACGGCAGGAAAGCCCAGAGTTTCTACCATTCCAACTGCAATTGCCATCGTTTTCTCCCTTCCAAAAAACGGTACTCAAACAAAACTACAACCTGCGATCGCCATTCATCGCCACTCGCAGCCTGGGCCAGCAAACTCGTCCAAAACCCTTATTCACCAGCCCAACACCGTCAATCTGTCTGCAACTGTTAATTATGACAAGTTATGTGCAACTAAGTAACAGCCAGCAGCGACCTAGATATTAAGAACTCTGCTTCAACCTTCCATCAGTCTTGCAGAATGGACTTAAGCGACCATAGGTGTGGGAAATGATGCAAGCGATAACGCTTTGTCTCAGCTATACAAGCTGTAGCTAGCCAACCCAGCAACCATCATCTTCAGCGTGCTTCAAGCCAGAACAACCGTGCAACGTGGGCATAGAACAAACACTTTGGAGCTTCCAACAGGAACCCCCGAGAAGATCCAGCCACAGTCAACAGCCTGTACGGCTTCAAATCCTTAGATAAAGTGCTGAAATGTAGCTTCAGCCAATATCACAATATGTCCAAAAAATCTCTAGATGAGCAAACAAACTCGGCATTTGCATCACAAGAAATAGATTGGAAAAGCACGACGGAATTCCCATTGTCAGAATACAAGGGGGTTGGACGCTTTGGCAATATAAACCAAGGTAATTGTTTTTATGGTCTATATAACTCAGCGTTATATCCGTTGGCAACCTGCTCCTCAACAGGCTTGACCCAAGAACAGAGCGCAAAGGCTTGTAGTGTAATGCGTGGTGTGAGCAAAGCTGCACAAAGCTGCACATAGAACCGCACACATAGAACCGCACATTCCGTGCATTGTGGCAATACCTACAAAAAATATCTGACAAACTATCTGACAAATATCTGTGAACAATACTAAGGACAGGCACATATACCGAAAAGTGCTGGTTCGGAAGTTGCCAGCCCCTTGAACCTTTAACTCCTTATCCCGTAATGGCCCCTGTATTCTATGAGGAAAGCGAGAGCCAACGTTTTTTTCTAGAAAAACAGTTTGTAAACCTTGAGGGAATTTAATATTTTGTGTTTTTTTGATTGAGAATCAACACAATAATTTACATTTCAACGTTGTCAATCGTATGAAACCAGAGGGGCAACAAGTTGTTTGCTTTTTATAAGCGTTTGCGGCGGTAATGCTATAGTCCTTATTACAAAAACTTTGTGTAGCGGCGATCGCACGTTCTAGAGAAAAGTGCGATCGCCTTTTTAGCACCAAGTCAACTTAGCACCAAGTCAACAGCACGTCGCAACCCGCCAGCATCCAGGAAAATCCTCGGTTCGCTTGATCTGGCATTAACAGCGATGCGAGAATCGCTCAAGTTGCTCAAATAGTTTGCTCAAGTAGTTTTAGACCAATGGGTTCAAGCTGGTTCAAACCTTGGCTAAGACTACTATGGTTTGGACAATGGCACGAACCTACTAGCCTCACGGTTTGGATTCGTCTGAAATTAGTCAGGCCTATAGGGTTCGCTGCGGTAGAGTAGCCTCAGGCTCGCAAGGGAAACGTTTGAGCCACTATGGCATGTCTACGAGTTGACAAGAGACAGCCCAAAATATTGGCACCTATTTGGCACCTATCTTGGTACATGTAACGCGCGTAGGGGATGGTATCGATGGTTCAGTTTCTAATTGAAACCAGTTGGTGGGTACCAGGCTATGGGCTGTTGGGGGCGCTGTTGACGTTGCCTTGGTCTGTGGGGGCGGTGCGGCGAACGGGTCCCCGGCCAGCGGCCTATTTCAATATTTTGATGACGCTGCTGGCCCTGGTTCACTGTGGGCTGCTGCTGTGGGCAGTTTGGGATATGCCGCCCCAGTATGAGCCGCTACCCTGGCTGTCGGTGCTAGATCTAGACATTACCCTATCGCTAGAGCTATCCCGAATCAGCGTTGGCGCAGCACTGATTATTACGGTCTTGAGCCTGATGGCCCAGGTGTTTGCCCTGGGATACCTAGAGAAAGACTGGGCGCTGGCCCGGTTCTACGCGCTGATGGGCTTTTTTGAGGGAGCCATGAGTGGACTGGTGCTGAGCAACTCGCTGTTCCTCAGCTATGCCCTGCTGGAGATGCTGACGCTTTCGACCTATTTGCTTGTGGGATTTTGGTATGCTCAACCGCTGGTGGTCACGGCGGCTCGCGATGCTTTCTTGACCAAGCGCGTGGGCGATGTGCTGCTGCTGATGGGCGTGGTTGCGGTGGGTCTCCTGGCGGGCGATTTAGACTTTCCCTATCTGGAAGCCTGGGCTGAAACAGCGAATTTGTCGCCGCTGGTGGCAAATCTGGTGGGTCTGGCCCTGATTGCGGGCCCGGTCGGCAAGTGTGCCCAGTTTCCTTTGAACCTGTGGCTGGATGAGGCAATGGAGGGGCCAAACCCGGCTTCGATCCTGCGGAACTCGGTGGTGGTGGCCTGCGGAGCCTACGTGCTGATTCGGATGCAGCCGATCGTGGCGCTGTCGCCTGTGGCGCTGACGACCCTAATGGTGCTGGGGACGGTGACGGCGGTCGGGGCTTCGCTGGTGGCGATCGCCCAAATCGACATCAAACGCGCCCTTTCCCACACCACGAGCGCTTACCTGGGTCTGGTGTTTTTGGCCGTAGGGCTACAGCAGCATGACACTGCACTTCTGCTGCTGCTAACCCACGGAATTGCCAAAGCACTGCTGTTTATGTGTACTGGCTCAGTGATTCTGACCACCAGCACTCAAGATCTTCGAGAAATGGGGGCGCTGGGGTCGCGGATGCCTGCAACCGCTAGCGCTTTTATTATCGGGGCGCTGGGGTCTGTGGGGCTGGTGCCGCTGGGCTGCTTTTGGGCGATGTATCAGTGGGCGCTGCCGGTGTGGCGGTCTTCGCCAGGTTTGCTGGCGGTGCTGCTGATCGTCAACGGTCTGACGGCTTTTGGGCTAACGAGAGTGTTTGGTTTGGTCTTTTGTGGTGAGGTGAAGCCCAAAACGCGACGCGCTCCTGAAGCACCCTGGCCGATTGCAGTGCCGATGGTATCGGTGGCGATCGCCACGCTGCTTGTGCCCGTCATGCTCCACAACTGGGGGCTGCTGCCCGACTGGAGAGACATGAATCTGGCGATCGCCGGGGCGCTATTTGCCTCCAGCATCACCGGTTGTGGGCTGGGTGTTTTCTTTTACCTGGGATCTCGCCCCCTGCCGCAGCCAGGAGGACTGGGCTGGAAATCGCTCCAGGATTTCCTGGCCCACGATTTTCGGATTGAGCAGCTTTACAAGCTGACGGTCGTGTTTGCTGTGGCTCAGGGGTCGCGGCTCACGGCTTGGTTTGACCGATACGTGGTAGACGGCATGGTGAATCTCCTTGGCGTTGCATCGCTGATTGGTGGCGAGAGCCTGAAATACACCGTCTCAGGACGCGCCAGACACTACCTGCTGACCGTGTTTATCGGGGTCATTTTGGGCATCGCCTGGCTGGGCTGGATGTTTTAAATCGCTGTTGCTGAATTCAAAACGCCCGTCGCCAAAACGTCTAAAAGAAAAAGCTGTCATCCGAGCGTTTTAACCAAACTTTTCATTCAAACCCTCTACCCAAACCCTCGCCCAAGCATCCAACCCTTTCGATTCGCCATGCTGAGTGTTCTAATCTGGTTTCCGGTCATTGGTGCGCTGATCATCAGCCTCTTGCCCCAAGCGCAGGCAGCAGATCGGGGTCGCCAAGTGGCGCTGGTGTTTGCAACGATGGTTCTGGCGTGGACTGGGGTGCTGGTCAGCCAGTTTGACACCAGTGCGGCTGGATTTCAGTTTCAGGAATCGCTGACGTGGATTGAGCAGCTTGGGCTGAGCTACAAGCTGGGGATGGATGGGCTGTCGCTGCCGCTGCTGGTGCTGAATAGCCTGCTGGTGTGGCTGGCGATTTACAGTACCGATGCGAATTTGAACCGTCCTCGGCTCTGGTACTGCCTGATGCTGCTGCTAGAAGCGGGCGTGGCGGGGGCGTTTTTGTCAGAAAATCTGCTGCTGTTCTTCCTGTTCTACGAGGTGGAACTGATTCCGCTTTATCTGATGGTGGCAATTTGGGGTGGTGCGCGGCGGGGCTATGCGGCAACCAAATTTCTGATTTACACTGCCCTGTCTGGAATCCTGATTTTGGCTGCTTTCTTCGGACTGGCGCTGCTCAGCGGGACGGGCAGCTTTGACTATGCGGTGCTGCAAAACCCGGCGCTGCCGATTGCTACTCAGTTGGTGCTGCTGATTACGCTGCTGATTGGCTTTGGCATCAAGATTCCAATTGTGCCGCTGCATACCTGGCTGCCAGATACCCACGTCGAAGCGCCAACGCCAGCCTCGGTGCTGCTGGCGGGTGTGCTGCTGAAGCTGGGAACCTACGGAATTGTGCGCTTTGGGCTGGGGCTATTTCCTGAAACCTGGCAAATCGTCGCACCGTGGCTGGCCTGGTTGGCGGTGGTGAATGTGCTGTATGGCTCCTTTGTGGCGATCGCCCAGACCGACATGAAGAAAATCGTCGCCTACAGTTCCGTCGGGCACATGGGCTATATCCTGTTAGCCGCCGCCGCCGCCACGCCGTTGAGCATCGCTGGGGCGATCGCCCAAATGGTTAGCCACGGGCTGATTTCCGCGCTGCTGTTTTTCCTGGTGGGCGTGGTCTATGCCAAAACCGGGACGCGGGATGTGACGGTGCTGCGGGGCCTGCTGACCCCAGAGCGAGGTCTACCGCTGGTGGGTTCCCTGATGATTGCTGGGGTCATGGCCAGCGCGGGCATTCCTGGCATGGTGGGCTTTATTGCTGAGTACATCATCTACCGCAGCAGCCTGCTGGTCTTCCCCATCCAGACTTTGCTGTGTATGCTCGGCGTTGGGCTAACAGCCGTGTACTTCCTGAATTTGATTAACCGCGTCTTCTTTGGACGGCTGCCGGATGCCCTAGCGAACCTGCCGGCCATCTACTGGAAAGACCGCATTCCTTCGATTGTGGTCGTCGTTTTGGTCATCTTCCTGGGGCTTCAGCCCAACTGGATGACCCGCTGGAGTGAACTCACCTCCCTGTCGCTAGGCACGCTAGACGACCGGGCGATCGCCGCTGCACTGGCCCCCCGCCCGCTCCGCCGAAGCGTTGAGTAATTTTTGAGTCATTTGCTTGAACGTCCTTAACGATTCAGGGATCACGAAAGATTCAGAGATCACGCAGCTTACGCAACCATCCCACCACCCCACACCCACCCCCTTGCTCTATAAGATCCTGAAGCTCCTGCTATGCTAACCGCACCTTCTCCCGCCGCCCATCCCCTTGCCTACATCGTGGACCGGATTGAATCTGGCGGTGCGCTGCTGCCCGACACCCCGGAAAACGTCGTGGAAGTGGTGGGCATTCTCAAGAGCTATGGCGTGGTGCTGGATGCCTACTGGCGCAACCTGATTTACATTTCAGAGCATCAGTTTTTGGTGCTGTTTCCGTTTTTCAAATATTTCAACGGCGAAATCACAACGGCCAAGCTGCTGCGCCACTGGTGGCACGACCGAATTAACTACGAATTTGCCGAATATTGCATGAAAGGCATGTTCTGGCACGGTGGCGGCGGGCTGGATGCATTTCTCGACACGCCAGAGTTTGTGAACCTGGCGAAAACGGCGATTCGCGCCAAGGTCAAGTCCAATCCGCTGATGAGCGGTCTCAATCAGTTGTTTCCCGACTTCCTGGTAGAACAGGTGCGGTTGCTTTGCTACTACAGCGGGCTGGGGCAGTTTTGGCGGGTCATGAGTCCGATGTTCCTCAAGCTTTCAGATCGCTACGACCGGGGAGAAATCAAGACAATCGCCGATGTTGTGGCGCATGTCAAGCAGGGCTTAGTCGATGCAGCCGCACTGCCGATCACCTATGCGGTCAACATTGACGGAAAATCCTACGACCTGCTACCAGCCTCCGCTGGATTGACCTTTTTGCCCGATACCGCGCTGCCCTATGTGGAAGCGGTGTTTCTCCGGTCGTTTCCCTTCTTTGGCACGGTGTCTTACAACGCCCAGGCGCACCAAATTTCAGCCAACCAGGCAGACTTTAACTATGGGGCGCTGTTTGCCGATCCGCTGCCCATTGGGGGTGGAGGCATTCCGCCCACGCTGCTGATGCAGGATATGCGCCATTTTCTGCCTGATTACTTGCACAAAATTTATCAGCAAGGACTGCGCGGCGAAGATGACCTGCGGGTGAAGATCTGTCTCAGCTTCCAAAAATCGATGTTTTGCGTGACGACGGCAGCTATTTTGGGCACGCTACCGCATCCGCTAGATACAACCGATCTCGCTCAGAAACAGGCCAACCGGGCCTATCTCGAAGCCTGGGTGGAGCGCCTGTCGCCCTCGCGTTTGCCGCGCGTGCAGGAATAGGGCGTGGCAGGAGAGCTAAAGGAGGGCTAAAAGAGAACTAAAAAAAAAGAGCGATCGCCCGCTTGAAACGATCGCTCTTTTCGTTAAGTGCTCTTGACCTCCGACCCTAAGTCTGGCTCCCAGAAGCTACACCAGCAGCGTAACACCTGGGAATGTTCCAACTAAGTCGTCGAACTAAGTCGTCGAACTAAGTCGTCGGAACTTAGTAGTCGAAGTCGCCGCCCATGCCGCCGCCAGCGCCAGCGCCAGCCGCTTCCTTAGGTTCAGGCTTGTCAACCACGATGCACTCGGTCGTCAGCACCATGCCCGCGATCGAAGCCGCGTTTTGCAGGGCAGAACGGGTCACCTTCGCAGGGTCAACGATGCCCGCAGAGAACATATCCACGAACTCGTCGGTGGCAGCGTTGTAGCCCACGTTGAAGTCCTTCTCCTTCACACGCTCAGCAATCACCGCGCCGTTCTGACCTGCGTTTTCGGCAATCCGCTTCAGTGGCGCAGACAGGGCACGAGCCACGATCAGCGCACCCGTCAGCTCTTCCGCCGTCAGGTTGCTCTTAGCCCACTCCTCCAGTTGGGGAGCCAGGTGAGCCAGCGTGGTGCCGCCGCCAGGGACGATACCCTCTTCCACCGCAGCTTTGGTTGCGTTGATGGCATCTTCCAGGCGCAGCTTGCGATCCTTCATTTCGGTTTCGGTCGCAGCACCGACCTTGACTACGGCAACACCGCCGGAGAGCTTGGCCAGGCGCTCCTGCAGCTTCTCTTTGTCGTAGGAAGAATCAGTTTCTTCGATCTGACGACGAATTTGCTCGCAGCGAGCCTTGACCTGAGCCTCGTTGCCCTCGGCAACGATGGTCGTGGTGTCTTTGGTGATGGTGACACGGCGAGCCTTACCCAGGCTTTCCAGCTTCACGCTGTCCAGCTTCAGACCCGCATCTTCGGTGATCACCTGGCCACCCGTCAGCACGGCGATGTCTTCCAGCATGGCCTTGCGGCGATCGCCAAAACCAGGAGCCTTGACCGCAGCCACATTCAGCACACCCCGCAGGCGGTTGACCACCAGAGTTGCCAGAGCTTCTTTCTCGATGTCCTCAGCAATGATCAGCAGCGGACGACCGGCGCGGGCTACTTGCTCCAGCACGGGCACCAGGTCTTGCACCAGGGTAATCTTCTTGTCGGTCAGCAGGATAAACGGCTCATCCAGGATGGCCTCCATGCGCTCGGTGTCGGTGGCAAAGTAGGGCGAGATATAGCCCTTGTCGAAGCGCATCCCTTCGGTGACTTCCAGTTCGGTCGTCATGGACTTGCCTTCTTCCAGCGAGATCACGCCCTCGCGACCCACTTTGTCCATCGCTTCGGCAATCATCGCGCCGACTTCTTCGTCATTGCCCGCCGAGATAGAGCCAACCTGGGCGATCGCCTTGGAGTCTTCCACCGGACGAGCATGTTCTGCAATCTTGTCTACCAGGAACGCAGAAGCCTTGTCGATACCGCGCTTCAGCGAGATCGCATTGGCCCCCGCCGCCACGTTCCGCAGACCTTCCTTCACCATTGCATGGGCCAGCACGGTCGCAGTGGTCGTTCCGTCGCCCGCAGCGTCGTTGGTCTTGGATGCGGCCTGACGGATGAGAGAAACGCCCGTGTTTTCGATATGGTCTTCTAGCTCAATCTCTTTGGCAATGGTCACACCATCGTTGACAATTTGAGGTGCGCCAAACTTCTTCTCTAGCACCACGTTCCGACCTTTGGGGCCGAGGGTGACTGCGACGGCTTCTGCCAGAATATCGATGCCCTTTTCCAGAGCGCGACGTGCGTTTTCGTTGTAAATGATGCGCTTAGCCATAGTTTCGATTTTGGATTTGCAATTGAGAATTTACAGTTGAACAGATTCGATTTCGGGCTAGGCCTCGGAACACATGCGGCTTGCAACCGCAGCCGTCTGTCCAAAACCCAAAATCCAAAATTTAGGAAACGATCGCCAGAATGTCTTTCTCGCTCAGCAGCACGTACTCTTCGCCGCCCAGCTTGATGTCGGTGCCTGCGTACTTGGAGTACAGCACTTTGTCACCCACCTTTACTTCCAGCTCTTGGCGGGTGCCATCGTCGTTACGCTTGCCGGGGCCCACCTGCGCCACTTCGCCGACTTGAGGTTTTTCCTTAGCGGTGTCGGGCAGAAAAATGCCGCCTGCGGTCTTTTCTTCAGAAGCGCTGACCTTCACAAACACGCGATCGCCCAATGGCTTAACGGTGGAAACACTCAAGGACACAGCAGCCATACGTATAGTCTCTCCAGACGATAAAGTTGCAGTTAGGTTGAAAGAATCTTGCTCAATTGCTAGCTTGCTTGACCAGACAGACCTGCTGCGAGGACGTTGCCCTTGACGCGCTCCGCATTCCCGTTCATATTGAAAGGCTGAACCGGACACTTGTCAGAGCGATCGCCCATCGGGAAGCAGCCCCATAAACCCAGCAGAAGCAGTCTGCCCCATGCCAATCTGCAATTGAGCCGTTGCTATCGAGTCGAGAACTTAGCACTCTCAACTCCTGAGTGCTAATTTACCTGGCAGGTGGGCCAATCTGCAACTTTTTGGGGTGTACGGGTTCCCGAACTAGTGCATCTAGGAGTGGAGTGTACGTTTAGGCGAAGCTGAAACCCCTTGTAAAACCTCAATCCAGGCTTGGTAAGCAGGCTTGGGCTGCAAGTTTTCGTCATAAAGACAGGGATCGGATAGGGGCGAAGCGTTTCTTTCGCTGGGCAATTCTAGCCAGGAATAGCGATCGCTCAATCCCCACACGTTGATCGTAGTCACGCCTGCTTCTAGCGCTGCTTCCAGCACGCGCCGATAGAGCCGGGCCTGCTTGCGAAAACGCTGTGTCTGGCTACCCGCAACGCTACGCAGGTCTACATCCAGTTCTGTGATATGCACAGGCAGTTCATAGGCCCGCATCGTCTGAACCAGATCGGCTTTGCGATAGCGGGTCGAACCGCCCAGGTGCATCTGGAGTCCGACCGCATCAATCAAGCCCAACGCTTTGAGCCGCTTCACAATCTGCTGGGTGTTTTCGGTATTTGCCCCGCTGGTGGTTTCATTGTTGTAGTCGTTGTAAATCAGGGTTGCAGTGGGATCAACCGCACGAGCCGTCGCAAACGCAATTTCCACATAGTCTGGGCCAATCTTGCGCTGAAAGAAGTCTCGTGGATGCTCCCCGGTTTCCAGTGCCTCATTGACAACCACCCACTCATGGATTTTCCCCTTGAAGTGAGTCATGACCGTGGTGATATGCTGCTGCAAAATCTCGATGTATTGTTCGCGGGTAAAGCGCCCCCGACGCAGCCAATCCGGAATGAGGCGAAACTGAGGATAGACCAGCGCGTGACCATAAAGCTGAATTTGCGCCCGCCTGGCCCAATTCACCTGCCGATCCTGACGTTGGAAGTTATACACACCGCGCTGGGTGCTGTCGGCGCTCCAATAGGTTTCTAGCGTGCCATAGTTAAACTGCTGGGCAGCCAGCCGTCGCCAGCGCCGGTCATCCCATCCCCCTAGCTCAGTGCCAATTCGTAACTGGCGTGTGGCTCCTAAGCCTCGCAACGTCACTACTGCTGATGCTTTGGATTCGACCATTTGCGCCGTCTGAAACAGGTGCGCCGTCGCCAATCGCCTTGGAGGGGAGCTACTGTTCAGGTCTTTCATGGGCAGTTCTTTCATGGGCAGGTCTTGCAACCGGGGGCCAGTCCAGATTTCAGATAATCTGCCAGCGGCGTTGGGATGACTCGTGCGTATGGGGTTTGTGGAGGCTACGGTTCCTGAGTGCCGTTTTTGGCGGTGCAGTCCCCGTTCCAGGATGGAACTTCGTAACGGAAACTGTGGCCCTGCAATAGGCACTTGCTGGGAATGTTGGATTTGCAAAGAACAGGCGATCGCATTCATCATGCTGACAGTGCCGTAATGAGAAGCAACTCAGAAGAAGTCACTAAAAGAAATTACTAGAAAAAGAAATCACTAGAATAGGTGCAAAGTTGCCACGACGGGCAGCTACAGGGGCAGCTACAGGGATAACACAGGGGAACTACAGGGATAACACAGGGGAACTACAGGGGCAGATCCGAGCCGGGTCGCTACAGGCTGAGGCCAGTTATACGCCGAGATTACAGTAGAAAACGAAGAACTGCCAAAGTAACGGCTGCTAGAGCCAGAGCGACTTATGACTTCACAATCCAACCTTCCAAATACCCGAACGGCTATCTCTCAAGACTCGAATCTTGCTCAAGACGCTGCGGCGCAGTCACTATTGCGGGCGCGGGTGCTGATCTCCGGGAAGGTGCAACGGGTGGGATATCGTTCTGCGACCCAGGATGCTGCGACACTCCTAAAGATCAACGGCTGGGTACGAAATCTAGCAGATGGGCGCGTCGAGGCTGTGTTTGAGGGGCCGGGCGATCGCGTTCAAGAAATGATTCGCTGGTGCCACCAGGGGCCACCGACAGCGGTCGTAAAAGACGTGGCAGTGCAATACGAATCGCCGGAACATTTACGGGGCTTTGAGCTAAGGCGGTAGGCAAATCGCCAGATTGCAAGTTGGATTTTGGCGATCGCCCCAGTCTTGCTCTTCCTGCATTGGATCTTCTCGCATTGAATCTCTGCATTGGATCTCAGAAAGCACGCCTGAACGCAGCGCGTGGGCAACCTTGATTTATCTATTTATCCCTGGCAGCTATTTATCCCTGACAGCAGTTTTTCAGTCCCCCTGGCTTCTGCGTTAAGATGCTCATTCTGCTGGCGCTTTTGGCTACATGCGAATTCTGATCTATTCCTACAACTATTCTCCAGAGCCAATTGGAATTGCGCCGCTGATGACCGAGCTAGCCGAAGGCCTAGTACAGCGAGGACATGAGGTGCGCGTGGTAACAGGGATGCCCAACTATCCGCAGCGGCGCATTTACCCTGGCTATCGCGGACGGCTGTATCAAACGCGGGTAGAAAACGGCGTGCGAGTACAGCGCTGCTATGTCTGGATTCGACCGCGACCGGGGCTGCTGGGGCGGGTGCTGCTGGATGGCAGCTTTGTGATTACGAGCGTCGTGCAGGCGCTATGGGGCTTTCGACCGGATGTGATTCTGCTGACCACTCCGCCGCTGCCCGTCAGCGTGCCTGCGGCGCTGCTAGGGAAGATTTACCGCTGTCCGGTGGTGCTAAACGTGCAGGATATTTTGCCGGAAGCGGCGGTGCGGC
Organism: Thermoleptolyngbya oregonensis NK1-22; assembly: GCF_032705245.1. Taxonomy (GTDB): domain Bacteria; phylum Cyanobacteriota; class Cyanobacteriia; order Elainellales; family Elainellaceae; genus Thermoleptolyngbya; species Thermoleptolyngbya sichuanensis. The sequence continues at coordinate 896,085 of NZ_CP053540.1, read as the reverse complement.
TGGGCATTGTGAAAAATCGGCTGGCCATTCGCGCGTTCGAGGCGCTGGAGCGATTTGCCTACCGCACCGCAACGGCGATCGCCGTGATTGCCGACGGCTTTGCTCAAAACCTGATAAACAAGGGCGTGTCGCCCCAAAAGCTAACCTGCATTCCCAATTGGGTAGACGTAAACTTTATTCGCCCGATGCCGCCAGCCGAGAACCGATTCCGCCAGCAGCACGGCTTGCAAGAAAAATTTATCGTGCTGTACGCGGGCAACATTGCCCTGACTCAGGGCATGGAAACGGTGGTCGAGGCCGCATCACTGCTGCGCGATTTGCCTGATTTGATCGTTGCAATTGTGGGCGAGCGCGAAGCCTGTCAGCAGTTGCAGGACTATGCGCGGCAGTGCCATGCAGAAAACGTGCAGTTTTTTGACTTTCAGCCGCGAGAACAATTGCCCCATCTGATGGCGGCGGCCGATGTGGGGCTGGTGGTGCAGCGCAAGAATGTGGTGAGTTTTAACATGCCGTCGAAGTTTCAACTGCTGTTGGCCAGCGGCTGCCCGGTGGTGGCTTCGGCCCCGATGGAGGGTGAGCTGGCAAAACTCGTGCTGCATAGCGAGGCGGGAACGGTCGTGCAGCCGGAACAGCCAGAGCAACTGGCAGAAACGCTGCGCTCGGTCTATCACGATGCGCCGCAGCGGGTCGCGTGGGCCCACCAAGGGCGACAGTATGCCCTCCAGCACTATCGCTTTGAGCAGGCGATCGCCGCCTATGAACAGCTATTCCACTCGCTGACCGGTTCGACAGAGCCAGGAACAGCGGCGATCGCCCTACCCCCTCCCCCCACTGCCACGCCACTCGCTGCTCCGCTGCCCAATGGTTCATCGCCTAGTTCAGTGCCTAGTTCACCACCTAGTTCAACGTCTAACAGTTCAACCGCTAACGGTTCCATGCCCAGCGGATCAACCTCCAACAGCCCAACGAGTTCCACCGAGCCAGCTCGTCGCCAATCCCAGCGGTAAGCCAGCCATCTCGTAACCTGCGCTACAATTGGTTCATCTGGCGACTCATCTGGCAGGGGACAGTGAGCAAGTCTATGCGTTTCTATGCATCCTCAAGCAGCATGAATCCAGCATGGTTGATTTAGACAACGACACGCTGCGGAGCCGCATCCTGAGCTGGCTAGAGGCGCAGGTTCCAGCCTCGCGGGTGCAGCATGTGCTTGGGGTCGAGCAGATGGCGATCGCCCTGGCCCATGTTCATAATCTCGATCCACAACGGGCAGCCCTGGCAGCACTACTGCATGATTTGGCGAAATACTTCAAACCCCAAACGCTGCTGAGCATCGCGGACGAGGCGGGGCTGCCGCTCGATCCGGTAGACGAAGCCAATCCCCACCTGCTCCATGCCGACGTGGGGGCGATCGTGGCGCAGCGAGAATTTGGCGTGACCGATGCCGACGTGTTGGCGGCGATCGCCAACCATACCCTCGGTCGTCCGGGGATGAGCGCCCTTAGCTGTGTTGTGTTTTTGGCAGACACGCTAGAACCGGGTCGCGGCAACACCGACGAACTGCGTCATCTGCGAACCGTGAGTCAACAAAATTTAACGCAAGCAGTTTGGATGACCTGCGACTATACCTTCAAACACCTGCTGGACGCTGGACATTTAATTCATCCCCGCGCCCTGCAAACCCGAAACTGGTTTCTCCAGGCAGATTCGGGGCGATGGCGCAGCCCCGCCGCCGAGGCATATCGCGCTGCAACTTGACTTGGTTCCAAGATTTACCGCAACTTGATTTTTTGCCCGCTGCTTCGTTGTTCATCACACAATGCAAAACTTTGTTTTTTTGCTATCCTGCCTGCAATCTCGATTCAGCCAGTCTTGAATCCCCGGCTCTATCAAACCCGGTTCTATCAAACCCTGTCCTATCAAACCTAGAGGTACTGAACATTTGATGACCCATGAATCTCCGCTAGAGGCCCTGCTTTCTACCCGGTTGGCTGCCGATGCATCCGCCCCTCACCTCACCCTCGAAACCGACTCCAGCAGCGATGACCTGGCGCTGGCGATCGCCCAGGCCGCCGACGACCGCAAAGGCGATGATATTGTGCTGCTGAAGGTGGCTGATGTGTCTTACCTGGCAGATTATTTTGTGCTGGTGACGGGCTTTTCGCATGTGCAGGTGAGGGCGATCGCCAACAGCATTGAGCAAACGGTGAAGGAAAAACTCCAGCGGGTGCCCGTGCGAATCGAGGGGCAAGCCGAAGGCAACTGGGTACTCATCGACTACGGCGATGTCATTGCCCACATCTTCCTCGAAAAAGACCGCGAGTTCTACAACCTAGAAGCGTTTTGGGGACACGCCGAGCGGCTGTCTTTTGCGGCACTGCAAAGCGCAAGCACCTCTGCAAAAGGATAGGGGAGCGTTTGACGACCTTGAGAAGGGCCATTTGACCCGCGTCTTTTAGTCCGGAGCGTTTAACTAGAATCTTGCTGGGTCGAGTGCCCTCTGTCCTGGGCGGCTGGGTTTAAACAAGGTAGCGAGGAGCCTGGAAATCACAAAAGCCCTGTGCAGCTTGACTTTTAGCACCGTCTTCTGGCTTCTGTCTGCCCCTAGCTACACCAGATTCGTGGATTACAGTAGACTGCATTCAGGATTGTTTTCAGAATCCGATTTGAAACCAGACTCAGTGCGGATGACGCGAGAAGTCAGCGCATTTCGTTCACCGTTTCCCACCTCGCGCTAGGATGCAGCCCACCTGTTGCCCATGAAATCCTCTCTGCCCGTCTGCCCGGTTCCCTCCGAGCAGCAACCCATCAATGAGTTTCAGGACTTGCAGGAGTCCTGGTTTTTTCGCTGGGCGACGCTCGACCTCTGGCACTATATCAAGCCGATTCTGATTCTCTGGGGCTTGAGTTGGGCGGTGTCTGGGCCTGTGGCGGCGGTCAGCTTTCCGCCCGCGAAATATCCAGCGCTGTTTGCCCTGAGCGCGGCGGTAGGGGCTTGCGTGATTCCGCTGCTGGCGCTAGTGCGGCTGACGCTAGGCTGGTGGTATGTGCGCGATCGCCTTTCCAAGGAAACCGTGTTCTATGAAGAATCGGGCTGGTATGACGGCCAGACCTGGACGAAGCCCGAAGAGGTGTTGCAGCGCGATCGCCTGATCGTGAGCTACCAAATTCAGCCTATTATGAAGCGGCTCTGGCGCACGTTTGCCATCTTTGGGCTATTGCTGGTTCTCAGTGGCATTATCTGGGGCATTCTCTCGCATCGTAGCTCGTTGACGTGACTCCCTCGCGAGAACCGTTGACTGGCATCGTCTCGATCCAACACATCTGCCGTCCACCACAACTGCTGTCAAGCCATCTCATGACACATCATGGCGTTTCTATTGCGCTGGTGGACGCAGTGTGTCACAGTCCTAGAGGCGGAAGACGCTGGACTTTATTTACTGGAAATGGCTAAGGCCAGGAATGACTAGGGGAAAACGAGTACAGACCGCAGAGCTAGAAGTTCGGCTGCTGCGAGAGGGCATTATCGAGTCGCGGCACCTGGTGCAGGCGGCAGTCGCAGACAATCGTGGTCGCGTGCTGTCCGTCGCGGGCAGTGCGGAGACGGCTTCCTTTGTGCGATCGTCGCTCAAGCCGTTTCAGGCGATGGCAGTGACCAGCACGGGCACGCTGGAGCGCTTTGGGTTGAGCGATCGCGATCTGGCGATTATGTGCAGTTCCCATCGCGGCACGATCGAGCAGGTGCGCCAGGTGTTCAACATTCTCTGGCGCTGCGACGTTGACCCGTCAATGTTGCAATGCCCCATTCCCGATGGCAAGCGTAGCCCGCTAGAGCATAACTGCTCTGGTAAACATGCGGGCATGTTAGCAGTCTGCCGCCAGCTTGGCTATCCCACCTCCGACTATTTGCAGCGCAACCACCCGGTGCAGACGCTGATCCTGTCCAAGGTCTCAGAACTGCTGCGGATGCCTGCGGCGGAATTCATCTCTGCCCACGACGATTGCGGCGCACCCACCTACTTTATGCAACTGGGGCAGATGGCGACGCTGTTCGCCCAGCTTGCGTCGGGCAGCAGCCTGGATCTGGAACGCATTGTGCGAGCGATGACCCATCACCCCATTCTGGTGGCAGGCGAGGGCGAGTTTGATACAGAAGTGATGCACCTATCAGAAGGTGCGCTGGTAAGCAAGTCGGGTGCAGAGGGGATTCAGTGCATTGGCCGCGTGGGCGAAGGCATGGGGCTGGCGATTAAGGTGATGGACGGAGCCAAGCGAGCCAAGTATGCTGTCGCGGTTCACCTGCTCAAGCAGCTAGGCTGGGTGACCCCGGCGATCGCCGAAACGTTGACCGAACGCTACCTGACGCTGGGCAACTTTAAGCGGCTGGATGTGCAGGGCGACCTAACCGTCGTGTGATTTTCCTGGTGTGATTTTTGTATTTTGCAGATCTTGTCCAGTCTTGCACTGCGATCGCAGAACCGTAACCGAAAAACGGTAACCACAAGAAGCAGGTGGCCCATCGCCAAGCGATCAGCCACCCACCTTTCACTCTTCGCTCTTCGTTCTTCCTTCTTCGCTCTTCCTTCTTCGCTCTTCCCCTTCCATCGGAGTGCGGCCGCAGCCCTACTCCACAGGATTTTGACGGGCGATCGCCATCAGGGCCCGTTCAACCCGTAGCGCGGGTTGCAGCATCGGCGTGCTGTCAACCGAGTCATTCGCCAGCGTGAACAGCGGATTGGACAGAATACCCGCCAGCGAGGTGAAGATTAGCGCCGTGACGATGCCTACCTGGAGCGGTCGCATTCCCGGCAGCGTCCAGCGGATCGGCGGATAGTTCTTCACCGACTCAGACATTTCATCCGGCTCCTTCACCACCATCATCTTCACCACGCGGATGTAGTAGTAGATGGAGATTACGCTCGTCACCAGGCCGACCAGCACCAGCGCATAGGCCCCGGCCTGCCAGCCTGCCCAAAACAGATAAATCTTGCCAAAGAAGCCTGCCAGCGGCGGAATGCCCCCCAGAGACAGCAGGCAAATGCTCAGGGCCAGGGTCAGCAGCGGGTCTTTTTGATACAGACCGCTGTACTCGGCAATTTCGTCCGTGCCCGTCCGCAGCGCAAACAGGATGATGCAGGAAAACGCGCCCAGGTTCATGAACAGGTACACCAGCAGGTAGAACACCATGCTGGAATAGCCGGCCTGAGTACCCACGATCAGCCCAATCATCACAAAGCCCGCCTGACCAATCGAGGAATAGGCCAGCAGTCGCTTCATGCTGGTCTGTGCCAGGGCTACCACGTTGCCCAGCACCATGCTGAGAATTGCCAGGGCAGTCAGCACAAACTGCCACTGGTCGGAAACAGCAGGAAAGGCCGTCACCAGCAAGCGAATCGCCAAAGCGAAGCCCGCCGCCTTAGAACCCACCGACAGAAACGCGACTACGGGCGTTGGAGACCCTTCGTACACGTCTGGGGTCCATTGGTGAAAGGGCACAGCGGCAATCTTGAAGGCAATGCCCGCAATCACAAACACCAGGGCGATCACAATGCCAATGGAGTCTTCTAGCCCAGCGATCGCAACGTTGGTGGCGATCGCCCCCAGTCGCGTTTCCCCACCCGACAGCCCGTACAGCAGCGACGAGCCATAGAGGAAAATGGCGGAACTGGCCGCGCCAATCAGCAGATACTTCAGCGCCGCCTCGTTCGAGCGGGGGTCGCGCTTCATATAGCCCGTCAGCAGGTAAGACGAGATACTCAGCGTCTCCAGCGACACAAACACCATCACCAGTTCATCGGCCCCAGAGAGGAACATGCCGCCCAGCGTCGCCGTGAGCAAAATCACGATGAACTCGGCCAGCGATGTGCCCGATTGCTCTACGTAGCGCACCGACATCAGGATCGTCAGCGCCGCCGACAGGGCAATGATGCCGCGAAATACGACGCTCAGGGTGTCTCCGCTAAAGCTCCCCAGAAACGAAACGGGTTCGGCGATATCCCACTGCGGCACCAGCGCCACAACGGCCGCCAACAGTCCGGCGATCGCCACATAGGGAGTCCATCGAGCCGACGATCGCCCCACAATCAAGTCTCCGATCAGCACCACCATCAGCGTGGCAATCACAATCCCTTCCGGCAGAATGGTTCCGGCATTAAGCTGGCCGACAAGCGTGGAAAAGTCCATAAGGGGGTCTAGCGTAAACGGCGCAAAGTTGAAGATGTGATGGAACAAAATGACCTTATCAGAATCATGGGCAGTTTAGACAAAAGCGCTTGAACGAAACACTCGACAAAACGTTCAAACCGAAAAAACGTTCAAACGTGGTTGCCGAATCCGCTTTCTGTGGGCAAACTGCTTTTTAACCGCCTGCATTGCAGGTCAGGCTCGTTCCATTTCTTTCCATTTCTAATGGATCATACCGCGCAAATCTGTGCGCTACGTGCGGCTCGGCCGATAATCCCCGTTGTTTCTCCTAATAGCCCCCAAAAGATTTCCTTCTTGTAAAATCCTTACGATTTGAGATTCCCTACTTTTCAAGGCTATGGTCTATAAGTAGAGAACAGGCATCAGTCAAACGGACTGTCCCATAATCGCCCGTCTGTAATCGCCTGTCTGTAATCGCCTATCTGTCTCGTCCTCGCCCGGCCCCCGCCAGATCGAAGCGTTACCGATACGTTCTCCATCTGCGTCCTTTTTCTTAGCACGACTGAGATCCATGTCAACTCTCGTCATTGTCGAATCCCCCACCAAAGCGAAAACCATCCGCAACTACCTGCCGCCGGGCTATCGGGTCGAGGCATCGATGGGCCATGTGCGAGATTTGCCCCAGTCGGCGAGCGACATTCCCGCTTCGGTCAAGGGCGAAGAGTGGGCAAAACTGGGGGTCAACGTAGACGCAGATTTTGAGCCGCTCTACATCGTGCCGCAGGACAAGAAGAAAGTTGTCAAGGCGCTGAAAGAGGCTCTAAAACAGGCCGACGAGCTAATCCTGGCGACGGACGAAGACCGTGAGGGGGAAAGCATTAGCTGGCACCTGCTGCAACTGCTCCAGCCCAAGGTGCCCACGAAGCGCATGGTGTTCCACGAAATTACCGAGGAAGCCATCCGCGAGGCCCTGCAAAACTGCCGCGATGTGGATGAGCAACTGGTTCATGCCCAGGAAACTCGGCGCATTCTAGATCGGCTAGTGGGCTATACGCTGTCGCCCTTGCTGTGGAAAAAAATTGCCTGGGGTCTATCGGCAGGGCGAGTTCAGTCAGTTGCAGTACGGCTATTGGTCAACCGCGAACGGCAGCGCCGCGCTTTTCGCAAGGGGTCTTACTGGGATCTGAAGGCGACGCTGGAGAAAGACGGCAGCAGCTTTGAGTCGAAACTGGTGACCCTGGGTGGCCGCCGCATTGCCACGGGGGCAGATTTTGACGAATCGACGGGACAAATCATCGCCGGACGCGATGTGCTGCTGCTGGGTGAGGCAGAGGCCCAGGCGTTGCACGATCGCCTCCAGTCGGCAACCTGGACTGTCACAGGACTAGAAGAGCGGTCTTCGACGCGCAAGCCCTCGCCGCCCTTCACCACCTCGACGCTGCAACAGGAGGCCAACCGCAAGCTGCGCCTGTCGGCCCGTGATACGATGCGCGTGGCTCAGAGCCTTTATGAACAGGGCTATATCACCTACATGCGAACCGACTCGGTGAACCTGTCGCAACAGGCGATCGCCGCCGCTCGAAGCTGCGTTCAGCAGATGTATGGCAGCGAATACCTCAGCCCCGAACCGCGTCGTTATTCTACTAAGAGCAAGGGCGCACAGGAAGCCCACGAAGCCATCCGTCCCGCAGGCAGCACCTTCCGCACGCCCCAGGAAACGGGCCTGAGCGGGCGCGAGTTTCAGCTTTATGACCTGATCTGGAAGCGCACGGTGGCCACCCAGATGGCAGAAGTCCGCCAGACGAATATCACCGTGCAGATCCAGGCAGAAGATGCGGGATTTCGCGCTACGGGCAAGCGCATTGACTTTCCCGGCTTTTTCCGGGCCTACGTGGAAGGGTCGGACGATCCCGATGCGGCAATCGAAAACCAGGAAGTGATCCTGCCTGTGCTGCGGGAGGGCGACCATCCAAATTGTCAGGAGCTAGAGGCGATCGCCCACGAAACCCAGCCGCCCGCCCGCTACACCGAAGCGTCCCTAGTGAAAACGCTGGAAAGCGAAGGCATCGGTCGCCCTAGCACCTATGCCAGCATCATCGGCACCATCATCGACCGGGGCTATGCCCAAATGGTGAACAACAGTCTCGTGCCCACTTTCACTGCCTTTGCCGTCACCAGCCTGCTCGAAAAGCACTTTCCTGACCTGGTAGACACCAGCTTTACCGCTCGCATGGAGCGCACACTAGACGACATTTCCACAGGCGAAGCCGACTGGCTGCCCTATCTCCAGCAGTTTTACCTGGGTGAAACCGGGCTAGACGGGCAGGTGAAGCAGCGCGAGAGCCAGATCGACCCTGCCGAAGCCCGCAGCGTGGATCTGGAGGGGCTGGATGCCAAAGTCCGCATTGGCCGCTACGGAGCCTATATCGAAACCGAAACCGAGGAGGGGCCGGTTAAAGCTACCATTCCCCAAGACTTTACGCCGTCTGACTTGGATGCCGAGCGGGTTGAGGTGCTGCTGCGTCAAAAAACCGAAGGGCCGGACAAGCTTGGGTTTCATCCCGAAACGGGCGAACCAATTTACGTGCTGATCGGAGCCTACGGCCCCTATGTGCAGCTTGGCGACGTAACGGATGAAAACCCCAAGCCCAAGCGGGCCTCGCTGCCCAAAGGCGTGCAGCCCCAAGATGTAACGTTGGAGCAGGCGGTGAACCTGCTGGCGCTGCCGCGTTTACTGGGGATGCACCCGGAAACGGGCTGCAAGATTCAGGCGAACTTGGGTCGCTTTGGGCCCTACATCGTCCATGACCAGGGCAAAAACGGCAAGGACTATCGCTCGATCAAAGGCGACGACGACGTGCTGACGATTACCCTAGAGCGGGCGCTAGAACTGCTGGCAGAGCCTAAAGCGGGACGCGGACGCGGACGGGCCGCGGCTCCGATCCGAGAATTAGGCCCCCACCCGGAAGACGGCGAACCCGTGAACCTCTACAACGGCCCCTACGGCGTTTACATCAAGCACGGCAAACTCAATGCCTCCCTGCCTGAAGGCGAAAAAGCCGAGTCCATCAGCATGGAAGCGGCCCTGAAAGCGCTGGCAGAAAAAGCCGCCACCAAGAAAACCTCGCGCCGTTCCAGCAAAACTGGCGACGCAGGCACGAAGACTTCGGCCACCAAGACGGCGACCAAAACCACCAAAACAACCCGCGCAAAGGCTGGCACGGCTAAATCCAGCACGGCTAAATCCAGCACAACTAAGGCGGCCGCTGCGAAGAAGACAACCAAATCTGCTAAATCGACCGCTGAGGCCGAGGCTGAGGTAACGCCAACCGAACCAGCGCCTGCCCAAAAAACGGCAGCAAAATCCACCCCTGCAAAGTCCACAACCCAAAAAGCGGCATCCACCACGCGCAGCACTAAGTCTACCAAAGCGTCCTGAGCGTCTTATTGACTTTGACTGGTGCTGTTGACTGGAACTGCCTGATGCTGGGCATTTAGAAACGTTTGATTCTAGAAACGCTTGATTCTAGAAACGCTTGATTTTAGTGAACCCAGCGGACGCGGTGATCTGGCTCTGGGCTGGCGATCGCCCCGCTGCTCTCTAGGTAGACCAGCGCTGGATATTGGGTAAACCGCCCCAGCCCACCTGTCCACCAGGGATCGAGCGTCCAGTAAATCTGCTGCGCGGTAAGACCGTCGCAGTAGAACAGCAAGGCACAGCCCAGCGTATGCTGATCTGGATTGGGGCCAGGCAAGGCTCTGGCTGCCTCCGGAGAACAGTGCCACGCGATGATGTGGGGCGATCGCCCTAGTCGCGTCGCCACCTGTTCCATCGCCGTCGCCAGCCGCACGATCGCCCGCATCGCCGCCAGATTTTTTGGCAGGTACAGCCCGCCTTGGGTCGCCTCCGCCCAGGTCAGCCGTCCGCCAGGGGCGATCGCCCCGTGCAGTTGAATCGTGTCTAGCGTCCACTCGGTTTGCAGCACGGGCAGCAGGTCGGGTACGGGCGCAGGCATTGCGTCTGGAGAGCCGGGACGTGCCGATTGCAACTGCCGCAGGTCATCCACGAGCGATCGCACGGTGGCCTCGCCTGTTTCCAGCCCCCGCCAGGTCCGCACCAGATGCAGCAGGGCCACTCGCTGAGCATCGGTTTGGCGATAGGCGGCGGGAATCCGCTGGACAAATCGCAGAAGCTGCTGATCAAGCTGGCGAGCAGCATCCAGTAGCGCGGCGGGGCTGGCACTCATCAAGGATTCTGGGTCTACGCCCAGCGTCCGCACGGCTGTCGTGCGCGAATCCAGGCCTTGCCATAGGCGAAAGGTTTCCGTTAGGGCATTGCGCTGTTCCCCTTTGCCCAGGTAATGCCCCGGAAGCCGCTGCACAAAAGCCATCAGCGCTGGGTCTAGCGTGGTCAAATCTGGGGAAAGGGGATCTCTCTTTTCTAGAGAGGCGATCGCCGCTTCTCGGCTGGGCAACTGTCGCCAGCACTGCACCAGCCGCAGCAGCGCCTCCCGCTGATGGGGATAGCCCGCGTAGTTGAGCGGCAGGCGGCGGCTCAGGTCTTGCAGGGCGATGTCCAGGCGGTCCGTAGCAGGCAGCGCGTCTGGCTCAGAGGTTGACCCACGGGGCAAGAGCGAGTGAATGGCGGCCGATTGGCTGTCCAACTTCCGCCAGAGTCGCACTGCCTCCAGCAGTCCGTCTCGCTCGTGGCTTAGCCCGCGATAGGTTGCAGGCACCTGTTCTAGGAAATTCAGCAGCGCCCCATCCACAAACGCCAGGTTAGACGGCAAACCCGCCGCCAGATGGTCTGCTTCCACCCTCTGGACATAGGCTCGCAGCAGTGCCCCGCCGTCGCAGGGTTCGAGCTGGGCGGCGTGGGTGTCGTTGGGCGGCGGCGAATAGCCCTCCGCCAAGGCGGTCAAAAAGCGATCGCCATAGTGCCCCCGATCCACGTCCCACAGGTCAGCGCTTTGCCAGCCCTGAGCAATTAGGCGATCGGTGATGCTGCGAACCGTGCTGGCGGCGACCTGCGCCTGTCCAGGTAGCGTTTCCACCTCTGTCAGCGCCACCTGGTTGGCAGGCGAGATGCCGAGGCCGACTTCACCATCGCTGAGGGTTGGAGCCTGATGCACCGCGTGGAGGGCCGCCAACAGCGGCGCATGAACCCCAGCGCGATCGCCCGCCTGTTGAAAACATGCCCTGCGCTGTGCGGCGTTGAGTGGTTCCATCGCTTCCTGTCCTCCCAGTCTTGCCAGTCTTGCAATTCGGCTTCGCGATTATCCGTCGCGGCTCCAAACGACTATCTGCCCTCCCAATTTACCCGCTGATGCCCATTTGGAGACAGGTTGTGGATTTTGGATTGGGGATTTTGGATTGGGGATTTTGGATTGGGGATTTTGGATTGCCAGACTAGGCGTTGATGAGGTCTCCAGGCATTGGCGCTAGTGAGAAGCGCTTGTAAGACTTGTAAGATAAGACTTGTAAGAATTGATCTGGGATTGATCTGGGTGTCAGGACAAGGGGTGGGGCAGAAGCATTGGATCGAGATAGTTGAGATGGGCAGTTTAGGCGGAGGCTACGACGGATTTCTTCACCTGGGATTCCAAAATCACGCCGTAGAGCGGACTGGTTTTCAGCAGTTCCTCGTGGGTGCCCTGGGCCACCAGTCGCCCCTTGTCCATCACCAGAATGCGATCGGCAGTGCGGACGGTGCTGATGCGCTGGGCCACTACGAAGGAGGTGCAGGTGCGGCGGCGCATCAGGTCGTCGAGGGCGGCTTGAATCTCGGCGCTGGTCTTGGCATCCACGGCCGAGGTGCTGTCATCCAGGATTAGGATGTTGTAGTCGGTCAGCAGGGTACGGGCGATCGCCAATCGCTGCTTTTGCCCGCCCGATAGCCCCACGCCCCGTTCCCCGACGAGGGTGTGATAACCCTCCGGCAAGCTAATGATAAAGTCGTGAATTTGCGCTGTTTTTGCCACAGCGATCGCCTCTTCTAGGGTGGCGTGGGGCTTGGCGTAGGTGATATTGGACAAAATCGTGCCGGAGAACAGGGTCGTTTCCTGAAACACGATGCCGATGCGCGATCGCAGGCTTTGCAGCGTGAAATCGCGCACATCCCGCCCATCAATCCGCACGGCTCCGTCTGTCACGTCGTAAAACCGAGGAATCAGGTTAACCACGGTGCTTTTGCCCGATCCGGTCATGCCCAGGATGGCGATTAGCTCGTTGGGCCGAGTCTCGAAAGACACATGGCGGAGGGCGGGCGTGCTGGAGCCAGGATAGCGGAACGACACATTCTCAAACGTGATGCGGCCGCCGCAGGTGACAAACGGAACCGCTTTGGGGCGATCGCGAATTTCGATTTCAGCATCCACCACTTCATACACGCGCTCTGCCGAAGCCGCTGCCTGGGCGATCGCCGGGGCCGCAAAGCCAATCAGCAAAATCGGCTGCAAAATCAGCAGCAGGTAGGAGTTAAACGCTACCAGTTCGCCTACCGAAAAGCGGCCGCCAATCACAGCCGCGCCGCCATAGCCGATCACTGCTACCGTCACCAGGTTGCTCAGCAAAAAGATAAACGGAAACGTGTTGCGAATTGACCGCACCGTTTTCAGGTTGGTCGCCACCAGATCTTGATTCAGGTCGGAATAGCGCTCCGTTTCCACGTCCTCGCGCACAAACGCCTTGACTACGCGCACGCCGATCAGGTTCTCTTGCAGCACGGCGTTTAGATTGCTCAACTGTTCCTGCACCTGGCGAAATAGGCTGCTGTTTTGACGCAAAAACCGCGCCATCAGCCAGCTACTCGCGGGCACGACCGTCAGTGTGATCAGCGCCAGTTCCCAGTTCATAATCAGCAGGATGATGGCGATCGCCACCAGCGTCACCACGCCGCTAATCACCTGAATCAGGCTGGTGCTAAGAAACGTCCGCACCTGCTCGATGTCGCTGGTCACTCGCGTCAGCAGTTGCGAGGTCTGCGCTTGGTCGTGGTAGCTAAAGCTGAGGTTTTGAATTTTCTGAAAAATACGGTTCCGCAGATCGTAGGCGACCCCCTGCGACAGCGCCTCGGCACAGAAACTTTGTCCAAAGTTGAACACGCCCCGGGCGATCGCCGCCGCCACCAGCCCACCCGCCCCGTACAGCACCACGCGCAGATTGCGCTGCGCCACCCCCTGGTCAATGGCCCATCGGAAGAGTTGCGGTGTTGCTGCGTAGGCCGCAATTAGCAGCAGCGCACTCAGCAGCCCGCCCAGCGTCAGCCAGGGATAGTGCCGCAAGCTGCCCAAAACGCGCTGGAGCGGCAGCAGTGAAGATTTGTCTTCCAAATCAGACAGATCAGACGATGGCACGGCTCAGCGGCCCCCGAAGCCCTAAAACAATTCCCTCAAGCCTATCAGACTAGGGGCGATCGCCGTTGCACCAGCCCGTCCCTTGCTTGGCTGCCCAAGCCGTTGCCCCAGCCCGTCCCTTGCTTGGCTGCCCAAGCCCTTGCCCCTGCTAGTCGATAATCTTGGCAGGAATACCCACCGCCGTCTTGCCTGCGGGTACGTCCTTCAACACCACGGCGTTTGCGCCTACATTGGCATCGTCGCCCAGCGTCACCGCACCCAGAATCTTCGCCCCCGCGCCCACATTCACCCGCTTGCCGAGGCGGGGCGCTTCCGTGGGGCGATCGAGATAGCGGTTGCCCATCGTCACGCCCTGACGAATCACGCTGTCGTCGCCGATCACCGTCTGCCCATGAATCACGATCGCCCCTTGGTGTTCAATAATCACACGCCGCCCAAGCTGCACCGTGTAAGGCAGTTCGATCCCGTAGACATTGCGGACATGGCGAAACATGGCCCGATAAAGAATGCTAAACGGGGCCCGCAGCAGCTTCGGCTCGATGCTCATGCGCCACACGCCAAAGCGATGCACCGCCACTGCGCGAAATCCCGGCTTCGTCCAGTCGCGGCCGTGGGCGATCCAGTCTTCTTTGATCTGCTGCCACAGCGACAGCGGCGCATCATCCGAAGCAGCAGACATTATCGAGGGGATAGAGGGATCGGGATGAGCAACCATAGATGAAATTTGGGGTTAGGGTATGCAGTGAGGGTTCTGTTTAGGAAGTCGGCGTTTGATCCCCCTTAAATCTCCCTTCGTCAAGGGGACTGTGATCGGGCGGCTCGACTCCCTCCTTAGCAAGCGACTATGTACAGTACACCATGTACACCATCTCGATTTTTTGCGTCAGGCTCTGAAAGATCCCCCTAAATCCCCCTTAATAAGGGGGACTTCTAAGCCAGTTCTCCTTGCTTCGGGTCACTCTAAGTTCGGTTCCCCCCTTGTTCAAGGGGGGTTAGGCGGGATCGGTTCGTTCAAGGGGGGTTAGGAGGGATCGGTTCCCCCCTTGTTCAAGGGGGGTCAGGGGGGATCGTTCAAGGGGGATTAAGGGTGGGATCAGTTCCCCCCTTGTTCAAGGGGGGTTAGGGGGGATCAACACATCGCCGCTCAAGCGTAGAAGACTTGTGTGTACACAGTAGCCCTTCAAAGAGGTTTTTTGGAGAACTAGATTTAACGCTATTTTTCAACGCTATCTGAAAAACCCAGCCAGACTTTCCGCCGAAGCAATCTCAGGAACAGCGGGCAGGCTTAATATCTGCGCCCTTCAAAAACACGCTGTTGGCGATGAAATCGGACAGGAAATTGGGCGGGTCGGCATCGGGCTTTTGCTGGAGGACGCGCCGCAGCCGCCAGAGGGCAAAGGTGCTGGCCCATACGGCATCGGTGGCAGCGGCATAGAGCCAGCCGTGGTTTTTCACGAAATAGCGGCGGCGGGAATCAAACCAGTATTGCGGGCGACGCTTGGGCGCTTGCTTTTGGTTGGTCACGCCGGAGCTTTGCCCCACCAGATGCACGACGTGGCTCTCTGGCACATACCAGCAGGGCCACCCGGCGCGATAGGCTTGCAGGCAAAAGTCCATCTCTTCGTAGTACATGAAATATTCCTCATCCATCAGCCCGACGGCATCGAATACCTCGCGGCGGATGATCATGCTGGCTCCAGCAACCCAATCGGTTTGAAACGTCTCGTCTGAGACGGGCGGCGCAACGGTCCAGCGGTTTAGCAGTTGGCTGACCACGCCCAGCCGCAGCCCGCTGTCGATTTCGCTCAACAGGGTGTGGAACCGGAAGGCCGAGCGCTGGGGCGTGCCGTCTGGATCTTCTAGCCGACTGCCCGCAATCCCCACGCTGGGATGCTCGTCCATGAACTGCACCAGCACTTGCAGCGCCCGCGGCCGAACGATGGTATCTGGGTTGAGCAGCAGCACGTAGTCTGGCGGGTGTTGCGATTGCAGCGCTAGCCGAATCGCCGCATTGTTGCCATAGGCAAAGCCACCGTTTTTCGGCAGGGGCATAAAGGTACACCAAGAGTCCCAGCCCTCAGCGGCGATCGCCCCTCCGATTTTTGCGACCGAGTCATCTGGCGAGAGGTTGTCGGTCACCACCACGCGGGTATCGGGCATGGCCTGAATTTCGGGGACGAGCGATCGCAGCGTGTCGATGGTCAGGTCGGGCGTTCGATAGTTCACAATCACCACCAGCAGGCGGGTCGCTGGGGTCAGGGGTAAAGATTGAGTCATAGGGGTTGATCAAAAACGCGCACAACTGGGTTGCTTTGGGCTAGCGATGGGTCGATCAATGCACCGGAACCCGTCCTTTTCGATCCACTGAGATTAAATCACACAGCGGCTAAAATCACGGTATCAATCCACTCATCCGTCAAATCACGGTACAGAGCTTTTGATATTTGGCGGCCTTTTGCTGGCGTAGCCGATTTAGCCCCTTGCTCAGCAGTTTCCACTGGGGCGGGGCGCTGTTGATCAGGGGCCCCTGCGCTGCCAGCCAGGTTCCTACATCGGGATGCGTGTCGTTCAGACATTGCAGAAACGTGTCCCAAAACGGCATCCACATCGCATCGTGATAGTGCAAGATCTTGGCTTGCCGCAGCTTTTCGGGGTCATACCACTGGGCATGGGTCTTGGTGCCCATGCCGTAATTGTGTGAATGGGGGAGCGATCGCCAGCGCAGGCCCATCTTCACCATCGTCATGCCCAGGGTGTGCTGGGTAAAATACACGCCCGCCTTGGCGGAGGCAATGTGAGCATCCAGCAGCTTCAGCGTCGTGTCCAGGTGGACTTTGGAGAAGCCCGTGGCGCGGCGATAGACAAACACACCGCTGTTCCAGTACAGGCGGATTTTGATGCCCTCGCGCTCCGTCACCACCCACGGCAAATCGGATAGCTCCAACCCTGCCACCTTGCAAGCTTCGCGCCAGTAGGGTTCAAACGGGTCGTCCGGGCCCGATGTGCCGATGTTTTTGTCGGGGGCGCAGGCGGCAAAGTCTTCGTCGTCGGACAGGCGGAGCTGGTCGGGTTCGCCCAAAATCAGCAGGTCGCTATCCAACCAGCCCAGAAACTCCGTGGTGCAGCGTTCCTCAACAGCCGCCATCGCGTAGTGCTTGTTCAAAAAGCTTTTCCAGGCGTAGGGATTGGGGGCGCGAAAGCGCAGGTATTCCACGCCCAGGCGGTCAAACGCCCGCAGCGTCTTGCCCGACAGCGGCGGCCCAAAGCGGGGCGTGACTGCCACCACGGGCGCATCGGCAAAGGCCCCGCCCCAGCGCCGCAGGCTCTCTACCATCCGCACGGTCTGGGTTTCCAGCCAGCCCGACTCGACGCAGCAGACAAAGGTGATATCCGGGGTGAAGTCTGAGGTTCTATCCGGCAAAGACGTGTCCGGTAGCGTGTCCGGCAAATGGGCGACAGATGACATAGGGTTGCTCCGTAATGTGCTTTAGTGTGCTTTGGTTCTGGATTTGCGCCGTTCGGATTCGATTCCCAGGACTGCGGTCAGGTTTCGCGATATTCGGGTTGCAGCGCACTCGCACCATAGTTTTGCGATTTGCAAGTCAGCAGCAGCGTTTTCAATCGGGCCGCCCAGCCGCGCTTGGGGTCATAGAAACGGTCTTGCAGCTTGAGGCAGGCTTGCTGCTTTTGTCGATAAAAAGCGCGATCGCCCATCAGCGTCACCAGCGCCTCGGCGTAGGCTGCGATATCGTTTGGCGGCACTTCGACCACCGCCTCGCGCACCGCAGACAGGGCAGGGCAGGCAGCGGACGTGACCACCGGACGACCCGCCAGCACCCCTTCCACTACCACTTTGTTAAAGCCCTCCACAAAGTCGGTGCGGGTGGGCACGATGACGGCGTGGGATGCTTCGTAGCGCCGCCGCATAGCGGACTGGTCGCAGTGACCGTGGCAGATAAAGGAATCCGCCAATCCTGCTGCGGCCGCTGCCTGTCTCAGGGCATCCAGCGCCGAGCCATCGCCGCACAGGTCGAATACGATATTGGGGCTGAGGCTGCGCGTTTGCTTGGCGATGTCCAGCAGGTCAAACACGCCCTTTTCTGGCTCGATGCGCCCCGCAAACAGCACGCGGAAGGGCGATCGCGCTTCGTCAGGCGGCTTCAGCAGGGCAAACTGTTCCCGCCGATAGACAGGGGTAAAGATGGAGATGGTGCGATGCTGACGATGGGTGAGCATGGCAACCTGCTCAGCGATATCATCAGAAATCGCCAAAATAGCGCGACAATCCCGCTGAAACAAGCGTTTTCCCCACCTGAGCGCGGTCTTTTCAAGTTTTCGCATGGGCAAGAACTTGCGCCACAGGACACAGTGCAGCGATGGGATTACCTGCACCCCCAGCCGGGGTAGCAGCGACAGCATAAACCAGTGGGTCGTGCCATCAGCCACAACCGCCACATCAGCGCGGAACCGCACAGCCGTAATCGCCAGCCGCAGCCCATACCAAATCTGCCCTGCGTGGTAGAGCAGCCCCGTTGCCTTCCGAAAGGGAATGGGTCGATGTTCTAGGATAAATGCGCCATCCTGAAGCGTTCGTTTATCTCGACACGAAGAAATCACGTAAGCATTCGCATTGAGTTCGCGGCAGACTTCAAAGAACTGCCCGGAGTACGTCACAGACACCTGCGATGGATCATCTTTTTGCTGGCTCCAGTGTTGATACGTACCAATCACGTTACCGGGCCCAGCCGCGTACAAAACGCGCAGAGATGATGGCATCATCTTTTGCATGAAAACAACCTCAAGAGCAGCAAAAAAGTGAGTCGCAGCACATCGCAAGTCTTTCAATTAGCGTTCCCAAATCTAGGGTGAAGCGAGCGGTATGCTGTGCCTTCGACGAGGGAGCGATCGCCCCGCGGGTTTGCGTTTGGGCACTCGTTTTCGCAGCGGCTCCGGTTTCAGCACCAGCCCTGCAATGCCGCCGCTAGAGAGGGTGAAAATGGGATTGGGCATGGCATTTAGCACACAGTCCAGCGCAAACAGAATTGTGACGACCGCCACGCAGACCGCAGGAGCCGCCAGCGGGTGGGCCCAAACTTTTGGCGGGTAGCGACTGACGCACAGCAGAAACGACGGGACGATCATGGTGCTGAACAGCGTGATCAGCCCAAACGCGCCCTGATTCCCAAAGGCAATGATCCACAGGCTGTCCGTTACAGAAATGTCTTTGCCGTAGTCATCGTAGACGCGGGCCCGCCCCCAGCCGCCCCAGCCAAACACAGGCCGCTGGCGGGCTTTCTCGCTCAGCAGTTCCTCGTTTTCCAGCCGGAAGATCAGCGATTGGGCGCGTTCTTCATTTAGGGTTTTGGTGACAAATTCTTCGATGCTGTCGCGGCGATCGGGCGTAATGTAGCCCGTTGCGCCCATGTAGAGGTACGTGCCGATGAATACGACCAGGAGGATGAGCGGAATGTAAGTTTTCAGCTTGCTGCCCAGAAATAGGATGATCAGGCCAAACACCAGCAGCAGGTAGGCTCCCGTCGATCGGCAGTTGAGAAAGCTGACCACCATGACGGGCACCAGCGTTTTCATCGGCTGATCCCAATACTTTTTCAGCACGCCGCTTTTCCAGAGCCAGATGCCCACCAGCGCCGCCGCCATCATCCAGGCTCCCACTGCCAGCCCGTGGGACATAAACACCGTAGGGCGATAGCCGCCCATCCGCATGGTTTGAGAAAAGTCGGCGCGGGCGTGATAGCCGTAGACCATCCGGTGAAGCTGGGGGCTAAAGCGCGATTCGTAAAGGGTGAAGGGAATATAGGTCAAGCCACCCGCAAAGATGGCGATCGCCAAGTGCTTCATGCCTGCCAGATTACTCAGGTACAATCGCCCAAAAAAGTAGGGTAGCCCCCAACTCACGACCTGCTCCAGGCTGCTGGAAACGCCGTCGTAGGCCCCCAGCCCATTGGCCATGGACGAGACAAATGGACTGATGCAATACAGCGCCATCAGCCCGTCGATCCAGCCGGGTTTGAAGGTGCTAAATCGTCCTGAGTCGAACACAAACACTGCCAGCAAAATGCCATAGCAAGTCGCCGACATTTTGGTGTAGTCGGGAATGCTGGGCAGCACGATGGCCGCCTGTGGCAGGAATAGCCACGCGATTACAAAACTGATGATGACGGCCCGCGGGGGAGAATAGCGCGTGAACAGGTACAGCACGATGGGAATCCAGCCGTACATCACCAGGGCAACTGTTGGACTCATGGCGATCGCTCCTCAGGATTTACACCGATCCGCCAAAGGCAGGCAGCCCCCAACCCAGCGCCAGCCGCAGCCCCAGCACCGCTGCCAGCAGTCCCAAAAACACGGCCGTCGCCTGCACATCCTGCCGCCAGCAGCCCAGCCGCTCTTTTTCCAGTCCGTATAGCACCACGCCATACATCGGCAGGTCGCTAAAGGTGATGGCCAGCACGCCGCCCCATAGCCCCGCCGCCTCAAACCCATAGGGAATCCCAAGGGCGATCGCCCCAAATCGCAGCAGATTGCCCCAAGCGCCGTAAACCGACTTGCCCACGCTCAGCAGGCAGGGGTTCATGGTGCTATACAGCAGCGTGTGCCATAGCCCAAAGGACATCACAGGCACCATCCACGCCGCATCCCGATAGCGGTTGTCATACAGCGTCAGGATAAACAAATCGCCAAAGCCCACCACGCCCGACAGCAGCAGCGCCGACCCCATCAGCAGCAGCCAGCGCTTTTTCAAAATCTTGGCCCGCAGTTCAGGCCGGGGCAGATCTGCCGTGCGCGACACCACGGGAAAAATCACCTTGGTTCCCAATGCGCCAATCACTTGCCGGGGAATGTCCGACAGGGTAAAGGCAATAGTGTAAATCCCTAGCATGGTGATGGAGATGTATTTACCCAGAATCAGGCGGTCGGCTTGGGTCGCCAGAAAGGTCAGCGCCGTAGAAATAAAGATCCAGCGGCCAAAACTAAAGAGATCTCGCAGGGAGTCTTTGTCCCAGCACAGTTGGTTGCGATAGCCCGGAATCAACCAGAAGCTTCGAGCCGTTCGCAGGGCCGCCGCCACCAGGTTGCCGCCCACCAGCGCCCAGATCGTCGGGCTGAAGCCGGCCCAGATAATCATGAAAATTAGGGAGGCCGCCTGCATGAGCGCGTCAAATTTGATGGTTTTGGCGAGGTCAACGTGGCGACGCAGGGTGGCAACGGCGGTGGACTCAAACCCGTTAAGAATAGTGGTCAGCCCAACGACGGGAATTAGCCAGAGCAGGCGCGGCTCGTTGTAGAACTGGGCCGTGGGATAGGCGATCGCCAGACAAAACAGCCACAGCCCAAAGCCCCGCACAATTTGCAGTGTCCAGGCCGTGTTGTAAAACGCGGGTTCGTCGCCGCGCTTGTTTTGCACAATGCTGGGAATGATGCCCACGTCGGAGAACAGTTGCAGCCCGATGATGGGAATATTCACCAGCGCCATCAGTCCGAAATATTCCGGCAACAGCAGTCGGGTGAGGATCAGGTTGCCGCCAAAACGCATGACCTGGCTGGCTCCGTAGCCTGCAATAGTCCAGATCACGCCGCTGAGGGCTAGTCGGTTGAGAGAGGCAGAAGAGGCCATGCGAATTCCATGAGAAGGGGCAGAGAGACGTTCGGTCGCGTTCCAAGCAGGCTAGATGCTGTTGAGCGAAGGCAGCAGATGGGGTTGGGGCAGACAGCCAGGAGCAACCGCAGGCAATGCCTAGCCTTCGGGGATTGGTTGGGACAGGTCAGGCAGGGCGATCGCCTCAGACAATCGCGCTTCGGTTTCAATCTGCTGGAATAGGGCGGCCAGCTTATGAGCTTCGGTGGCGGCGTTGTGCTGCTGAATCACGCGCGATCGCCCATGATGTCCCATCGCGCTGAGCGTCTTTGTGTCTGCTTGCAGCACCGCCCGCAGCGCCACCGTCAGGTCTTCTACTGCGCCCGGCGGCACCAGCCAGCCCGATCGCCCCGGCTCCACCAGTTCGGGAATCCCCGCTACGTAGGTACTGATGACCGGACGCGCCAGCGCCAGCGCCTCCATCAGCACGACGGGCAGCCCCTCTGCAAAGCTGGGCAGCACCAGCGCACGGGCAGTCTGAAGCTGCTGCCGCACCTCTGCGCTGCTGGCCCAGCCCGTAATCTCGACGTAAGACTCTAGACCATACTGAGCAATAGCCGCCTCTACCTGGGGACGCAGTTCGCCGTCGCCCACCAGCACGAGCTTGAAGGGAATACCCTCCGCCGCTAGGGGGGCGATCGCCTCCAGCAACAGCAGGTGTCCCTTTTGCTCACTCAGTCGCCCCACGCAGACCAACCGCTGCGTTTCGGGAACCGGGGTCGCCGCCTGAGTGAGAAATTCTTCATCTACGCCGCAGTGAACCACCTGAATCTTGCGCCAGTCGGCAGCCTCACACCAGCGCATGAGCTGACTTTTGCCAAAGGCGCTGATCGCCACCACCGCTGCCGCCCACCGGATCTTTTCGGGCAGCAGCAGCGCCTCTGGTCGGTCAAATTCTTCGGGGCCATGCACCGTAAAGCTGTAGGTCGGCCCGCCTAGCGCGTGACACAACATGGCTACGGTCGTGGAGTTCGTACCAAAATGAGCATGGACATGCGTAATTCCCTGGATCTCAAACTCGCGTCGCAAAATGCAGGCTTCCGCTAGGTAAGCCAGATGATGAGCCAGCCCGCGCTGACCCCGACGACTAATCTTCAGCGTAAAGGCAAGTGCTTTTAGAAACTGTCCGGGGTGAGCCAACGCCGTTTGAATTAATCCGGTCAGCAAGCCAGAAACACCCTGCGACAAGATCACCTGAGTTTTGTGTAGCTCTGCCTGGTCATCAGGATCGACTAGTTCGCCGCTACAGGAGCGCACCGAAAAGCGAGCAACGGGCGTGCCAGCCGCCTCCAGCGCCAGGATCTCTCGCCGGATAAAGCTGTGGCTGACCTTGGGATATTGATTCACCAGATACGCAATCGTCATGGCTGCTTTTGCAGGGGGGGGGTGCTAAGGGCGGGCTGAGGCTGCGCCCCAATCCAGTGTGCCCATCCGGGATAAGGCGGTAACATTTGCCACGCCAAGTATGCGTCGCAGAAACTTCCAACGGCTGGACTGAAACTGGATTGAGGGGCAATATCGGCCCGGTTTTAAGCACGCCAAGATGCATCAAAGCCGAAGCAAATCCTGGCAATCTCCGCAATTTTGACTAGACTTGCGGGCGTTACTGAGAGCCAGCCGTTGGGCATTCTAAAGCCAGAGTTTCTGAATCAACGCAGCGTGCGATCGCCCACTCTGCCTTTATCCAGCACCAAACAGCACCGAGCAGCACCGAAATTGAAAACCCGCTCATTCACCTAAGCCCAATTCAAACTGCACCGATCGCAAAGATGCGTCTCACTTAAAAATCAGCGTCTATGACACCCCCAATCCAGACTGTTGCGACTCATCTTCCCGACGCTCTCTGCCCTCCTGTGCCGCAGCGGGTCCGTCCAATCGCCCACCGCAACAATATCCGTGTTAATACGGCATTAACAGTTTTCATTGGCACTATCACCCTGCCCGTCATTAGCGCCATCGCCCTCCCTGTTGCCGCGCAAACGTCTTCGACCGGCACGGCTTCGACAGGATGGACAGCAACCCCGACCTCTCCTGCTGCGCCGATGACAAACGCCCCAGCGCAGGGACAACCCTCGCCCCAACCGGGGTTGCAGCCCTTGATGCCGCTCCTGCCCACCGCACCCCAAACGGACTCGCCCTTCACCCTCCAACAGCCCCTACCCGCCGCCCAAAGCCGCGATACCTACATCCTGGGCGCAGGCGACGCGATTCGCATTGATATTTTCGACGTGCCAGAATTCAGCGGGCAGAACGGGCAGTACACCATTCTGTCGGATGGCTCTCTAAACCTGCCCTGGATTGGCAATGTATCGGTGCAGAACATGACGCTGGAGCAGGCCGCCAACACCCTGGCTCAGCGCTACGCCCGCTATATCGACGATCCGCTGATTACCGTAACGCTGCTGGCTCCCCGTCCCATGCGGATTGGGATTATCGGTCAGGTGAATCGCCCTGGAATTTACACCGTCAACCCAGCAACGGGCGCAACCTCCCAAAAGCAAACCGTCAGCACCGCCATCCAGGCGGCAGGCGGCATCACCCAATTGGCCAACGTGCGGGCTATCGAGGTACGCCGCCCCACGCCCAGCGGAGAGCAGAGCATTACAGTTGATCTGTGGCGATTCTTGCAGGCCGGCGACATTTCTCAAGATATTGCGCTGCAAGATGGTGATACGGTGGTCATTCCTCAGGCCGACACTATCGACCCGGCAGAATCCGCCCAGATCGCTGCCGCCAGCTTTTCCCCCGCTACGATTAACGTCAACATCGTGGGCGAGGTGATGCGACCGGGCACTATTGCGCTGCCGCCGAATGTCTCGCTGAATCAGGCCATCATGGCGGCGGGCGGGTTCAATCGGCAGCGGGCCCGCCAGAGCGAAGTCAGTCTGATCCGGCTAAATCCCGACGGAACCGTGACGAAGCGTGATGTAGAGATTGATTTTGCGGCCAGCCTGAACGATGCCACCAATCCGCCGCTTCGCAGTAACGACATTATCGTCGTCGGGCGATCGTCCCTCGCATCTACCTCTGATTTCCTAAATACGCTGCTCAGCCCGCTCAACGGCGTGTTTTCCATTTTTCGCGTGTTTGATGGGTTGGGCAATCTCCTGGCCCCGTCTCCTCGGAACCCCTAGAGCAGAGGGGAGCTACCCAAATGGCTCAGGGTTTGGGCAATTTCTGGCGAAGACGCATGGCTGGTTCGGTTGGGGGTGCATTCTAGAACCGCCTTTCAAAAAACGCCTTTCAAAAAATGCTTTTCAGAGTAGGGCGTTCAACCTGAAATTTAAGCGCGGATTCTCAAGGTTCTAAGCAAAAAATTCAGGGGTTCCTATCAGCCTTTAAGCCCTAGCGGTTTCCATAGGCAAATGGATGACCCCGCATTGCGAGAGACATCACAGCGAGAAAACTATGGATCAGGATTTGGATTTGCAAGCCCTCGATGAGCCAGGGGAAGCCAGCGCTCCGAAAAAGGGCGGACTGCCGATCGGCGGACTGATCCGCATGGTGAAGCGGAAGATCTTGATCATTGGAGGAATGACGGGGGCACTGTCGATCGCCGCTTGGTTATCCACTGCCTCTGATCTGCCCACCTATCGCGGCAACTTTCAACTGCTGGTGGAGCCTGTGACCTCGGAGGCGCGGATTGCCGAGCCAACGGCGCTGACCCGTTCTGCGGGCGGTGTGCCCAGTCGGGACATTTTCAGCCTGGACTATCCGACGCAACTGCAAATTTTGCGGAGTCCCAAGGTGCTGGAAGAGGTGTATGAAAAGGTTCAGGCGAAGTACCCAGCGTTTACTTACTTTCAACTCATCCAGGGGTTAGAGCTGGGGCGGATTGGCAATACCCGCACAACGGAAACGAAGATTTTGCAGGTGGGCTACTCTGGCTCCGATGCGGAACTGGTGCAGATGGTGCTGAATGAGCTGGCGAGCAAGTATCTGCGCTATAGCCTGGAGGATCGCAAGTCTCGCATTAGTGAGGGGGTGAAGTTCATCGAAGATCAGCTTCCTAGCCTGCAACGGCGGGTGGCGGAGCTAGAAAAACAACTCCAGGAATTGCAGCAATCCTACGAGCTAATCGATCCATCTTCACAAGGGGGGCAAATCTTTTCGCAACTCCAGACGGTGACAGAGCAGCAAGTCGCAACCCAGCAGCAGATTCAAGAACAGCGCGTGCTTTACAACACGCTGCAACGGCAGTTGGGTCTGTCGCCCAATGAGGCGATCGCCGCTTCGGCCCTCAGCCAAGATCCCCGCTATCAGCAGTTGCTCAGCAGCATCAACGAAATCGACAGTCAGATTGCGCTGGAGTCGAGTCGCTTTACTGACGAAAGCCCGATTATTCAGCGATTGCGACAGCGGCAGGCCAATTTGACGACCGTGCTGGGGCAGCAGGCCAATCGCATTTTGGGGCCACAGCTTGCCCGCAAGGCGGATTCGCTGACCTATCAAGACTCGCTGCGGCTGGGGCTGATTCAACAACTGATCACGACGGCTAACGAGATGCAGGTGTTGCAGATGCGGGATCAGTTTTTGGCGCGGCGACAGGCAGAGGTTTCGCGCCAGGTGCAGCAGTTTCCGGCGATCGCCCGTCGGTATGCCGAGATTCAGCGCGAGCTGGGCGTGGCCACCCGCACACTGGATCAACTGCTGGGGCAGCGCGAGACGCTGCGAGTGGAAGCCGCCCAGACGCAAGTGCCGTGGGAACTGATCTCAGAACCCATGCTGCCTCGTGATCCTAGCGGCGCTGCCATTCCCGACCCCAATAGCTCTCGCAAGAAGCTGATGATGGGCATGGTGGCCGGGCTGGTGCTGGGACTGGGAACGGCAGTGCTGATTGAAAAGCGGCAAAACATCTTTTTCGGCGCAGAAGACGTGAAAGATGCCGTGCCCGTGCCTCTGCTGGGGGTGCTGCCGGCCTGCGCCACGGCCGACCCCTGCGGCAGCTTGCTCAGCATTGCGCCCAGCAGTGGGGAACTGAGCGAGGATGCCTTCCCGTTTCTGGACGCAGTGAACAATTTCTACGCCAGCCTGCGGTTCCTGAACCCCAACAACCTGGTGCGATCGCTCGTCGTTTGCTCTCCTGCGGCGGGCGACGGCAAGACCACCACTGCCCTCCACCTGGCGCAGACGGCGGCGGCGGCGGGGCAGCGCGTGCTGCTGGTGGATGCTAACCTGCGATCGCCCAAGCTGCACAGCATTCTGAACTTGCCGAACGAATGCGGGCTGAGCGAACTGCTGGCCCAAAAGGTCTATCCCGAAGATGCCATCCAGGAGTGCCCCAGCCTGGAGCATCTGTGCATCCTCACCGCAGGGCAAACGCCCCCCGGCACCACCAAAATGCTGGCCTCGCCCCAGATGAAAGACCTGATGGCGGCGTTTGATGCCCAGTTTGACCTGATCCTGTACGACACGCCCAACCTGGGCAGCACGGTGGATGCCAACTTTTTGGCAGCCCAGGCAGACGGCATCTTGCTGGTGCTGGCAGTGCGCCAGACGGCCTATTCCAAGACCAAAGAGGTGCTGAAAAAGCTGGAGGAATTTCACCTGCCCATTATCGGCACGGTGGCCAATCGGGCGATCGCCCCTGCCGAAGTATCTGAAGAGGATGATGAATACGACGAGTACGATGAAGATTCCGAAGGAATTTGGGCAGCGGCGGCAGCCGAGTTGGAACCCGACTACAATCCTGCCTACAATGTCGATGTCGATGACTTTGAGGACGTTGAGGACGACGACGCGGACGAAGCCCCCCAGCCCGTTCTAGACCCCCTATTTGTGGATGACATCGCATCATGACTCGACTTTTGGCAGGCGACATCGGCGGCACCAAGACCATTCTGCGGCTGGCAGAAGTTCACAGCGACGACGGCCCGATTAAGCTGCAAACGCTCCACGAGATGCGCTACGTCAGCGCGGAATATCTCGACCTCGTGCCGATGGTGCGGGCGTTTCTGGCAGATGCCGAAGACTGCATGGGCTGCGCTCCTGGAATCGAGAAAGCCTGCTTTGCAATCGCCGGCCCCGTGGTCAACAATACCTCCGTGCTGACCAATCTCTCCTGGACCCTGGAGGGCGATCGCCTCAGCCGCGAACTCAACATTCCCAATATCAGCCTGATCAACGATTTTGAAGCCGTCGGCTACGGCATTTTGGGCCTGGGTGAAGACGACTATTACACGCTCCAGGCCGGCAAGCCCCAGTCCAACGCCCCCATCGCCGTCATTGGCGCAGGCACAGGACTGGGTCAAGGCTTCTTGATTCCTCAGGGGGGCGTGTATTACGTCTACCCGTCGGAGGGGGGGCACGCTGATTTTGCGCCCCGTTCAGAACTGGAATTTCAACTGCTGAAGTATTTGCTAGACAAGCTCAGCATCAATCGCCTCTCGGCCGAGCGCATCGTGTCGGGGCAAGGGATTGTGTCAATTTATCAGTTTTTGCGCGATCGCCAGCTTGCCGAAGAGTCGCCCGACATCGGCGCAAAAATCCTCACCTGGGAGCGCGAGGCGGGCAAGGCAGAAAAATCCGTCGATCCGGGCGCAGTGATTTCCCTTGGCGCTCAGGCGGGCGATCGCCTCTGCCAGCAGACCATGACCCTCTTTGCCTCGTCCTACGGAGCCGAAGCAGGCAACCTAGCGCTGAAACTGCTGCCCTTTGGCGGTCTCTACATCGCAGGCGGCATCGCAGCCAAAAACCTGGACGTGCTAAAGGCGGGCGGCTTTATGGAGGCATTTCTCGACAAGGGGCGCATGAGTCCCCTGCTGGAGCAAGTCCCGGTGCATGTAGTGCTGAATCCTCAGGTCGGGCTGATTGGGGCCGCCGTAAGAGCCGCCCGACTATAGCGAAGTTGATTTATCTAGGACTTACGCAGTTGGACAATTTCTCGCGGGCGCAGCCCGCGAGAAATTGTCCAAGACCCAAGGAGCTTATCGCAAGTGCGTAAGTCCTGTTATCATCTGGCTCCATCATCTGAAATGATAGTCCCTGTAAGCGTGATATCTGCGATGCGGCAGGCTACGTCTGAAAGGACTTGCGTCTGAAAGGACTCGCGTCTCCTGAACGGGGATGACCATCTGCTTGCATCGCCCAGCAGGGAGGAGGAGCGATGAGGCGAAGACGGATAGCGCTATTCATGGCGAACTTTTGGGAGACGGTGAAAACGCTCCAGCGGGGGCGGATCAACCTCTCGGAACTGGAGCGCCTGCATAGCGACATGCTGAGCGAGTCCGTTGCGGATACGCCCTACTTGGTGCTGGTCGTCACGTCCTGCGCGATCGCCACCTTTGGGCTGCTGTCCAACAGCGCGGCTGTGATCATCGGCGCAATGATTATCGCTCCCCTGATGTTGCCAATTCGAGCGCTGGCCTTTGGGGCGCTGGAGGGGAACATTTTGCTGGTGCGGCGAGCGGCTGCGTCGGTTTTGCTGGGAACGCTGCTGGCCCTGGCGATCGCCTGGCTATTGGGGCGCGTTGTGGGCATTGCCAGCTTTGGCAGCGAGGTGCTGGCCCGCTCCAGCCCCAACCTGCTGGATCTGGGCGTGGCCGTGGCGGCTGGCGGGGTGAGCGGCTACGCCAAGATCAATCCCAAAGTGTCGGCCTCGCTGCCCGGAACGGCGATCGCCGTTGCGCTCATGCCACCCGTTTGCGTGATTGGGCTGGGCCTCTCCCAGGGCGACTGGAACCTCAGCCTAGGGGCGACGCTGCTCTACCTCACCAACCTGTTGGGGATTACGCTGTCCTGCATGTTGACCTTTTTGTTGGCGGGCTATACGCCTATCGAACAGGCGCAAAGAGCCTTGCTGTGGGCCTTCACCTTCACCGGGCTGTTGCTGATTCCGCTGGGGGTCAGCTTTGTGCAAATGGTGCAGCAAAACCAGCTTGAGGCCACCCTGAAACGGGCGCTGCTGACGCGCACGGCAACCTTTCAGCGTGTTCAATTGGTCGATAGCGACATCAACTGGTATACCCAGCCCCCAGAGGTGCGGCTGACGGTGCGGAGCCGAGAACCCGTCACCCCGCGCCAGGTGGAACTGCTGGAGGAATTTGTGAGCCGAGAATTGGGACGACCCATGACGCTGATTCTGTCCGTCAGTCAGGTCGAAGAAGTGCGGCGCGAACCCTAGAGGGCCACGCTGCATCTCTTCCAACCAATATCAGGACTCTCTTATAACCCTCTTGTAACCAATAACCAATATCAGGCAGCGCCCGGAACTGCGGTTACGGTAGGCAGCGTCGTCCATAGGAAAACCGCAAAGGTGGCGATCGCCAGAATGAACTGCACCAGCCGCCCAATCAGCGACCCCACCACAATCCCCAAACCGGCCTTAATCGCCAGCCACAGATCCTTGCGAAACAGAAACTCACCCAAAATCGCCCCAGCGATGGGGCCAATCAGCAAGCCCAAAAACGGGCCGCCAAAGGGCAGCGCAGGCAGCAGCCCAAACACGCCCAGCAGCAGCCCCACCACTGCGCCAATTTGCCCCCACTTGCTAGCGCCGGCTTTTTTCGCGCCCAGGTAGGTGGCCAGAAAATCGACCCCCGTGCCCACCAGCAGGCACACCACCGCCACCGTCAGGGGAATGCCCAGTCCGGTAAATCCATTGACGAGTCCCCAAACGGCGATCGCCAGCGCAATCAGCCCAATTCCCGGAATCGCAGGCGCAATGGAACCGATCACGCCCACCAGCATCACCGCGACAAGAATCCAGTAGAGGTAGACCATGTTTAGGGGTTAAGGGATAGAGGTTTGGCGTAGAGGTCGAGATGCAGTCTTTCGCCACTCCTTCACTTTAGCCAAAAGAGTCCAGATCGAGCGCCTTAGAGCCGCCACGCTCCAATTGCTCCAGCAGTCGTGCCAGTTGAGTCCACACCAGCAGTCCAGTCAGAACCGTCAGCGGAATGGCAACCGCGTAGGCCAACTTGGTGGGGAAGCCGAAAATTTCCAGCCCCGCCGCCAGAAAGAAGCACACGCCGCCGGAAATTCCCAAAAACGGCACCAAAAGCTGCGGCCCCTGCATATTTGCCAGCGTGCGGGTCGAGCGATTTTTGTCCCATTCGTTGACTTGCTGCTTGAGGGTTGCCGAAAAGGCCGCACCCGATGCCAGCCCCGCCAACAGCCCCGCCACAAACAAAAAATACGGAGCGCTTGAGTAGTAGTACGGCACAACGGACTCCTTCAGTGCAGATTCAGAGGATGAAACGGAAAAACCAAAAAGAAAATATTCCTTAACATCAATCTAGCCGGAATCGGCACCCTTGGGCGCACTGGTGGGGAGATTTGGGTGACGGGATGATTTTGGTGACAGGCGAAAGGGACGGAAAAATCGAAAACCAGAACCCCTTCCCTCTTCCCTCTTCCCTCTTCCCTCTTCGTTCTTCGTTCTTCGCTCTTCGTTCTTCGCTCTTCGTTCTTCGCTCTTCGTTCTTCGCTCTTCGTTCTTCGTTTTCCTCCCTCCACCATTCCAGCCCTCCCCTCATCGCTGCTACGGAATCGCCACCGTGTGCAGCAGACGATCGACGATTAGCCGCGCTTTGCGGCCGCCTGCGGGAATCAGGCGATGGGCCAGCACGAACGGGGCCAGATACTTCACGTCGTCGGGGATGGCGTAGTCGCGTCCTTCCAAAAAGGCGATCGCCTGCACGGCCCGATGCAGCGCCACCGTCCCCCGTGGACTCACGCCCAGCAAAATCTCCTCATCCTGCCGCGTCGCCCGCACCAAGCTCAGCATATACTGCTGCAAATGCGGCTCTACATGCACCGCCGCACACTTCTGTCGCAGCGCCTGCACCTCCTCCAGCGACAGGCAGGGGCGCAACGCTTCGGTGGGCACACTGCCGCCATCTAGCCGCTGCAACATCTGCAATTCTTCTAGCTCCGTCGGATAGCCCAGGCTCAGCGAGAGGGCAAAGCGATCCATCTGGGCTTCGGGCAGCGGGAAGGTGCCCTGATATTCCACCGGGTTTTGCGTGGCGATGACAAAGAAGGGCGTGGGCACGCGGCGCGACACGCCATCCACCGTCACCTGCTGTTCTTCCATCACTTCTAGCAGGGCAGACTGGGTGCGGGGCGTGGCGCGGTTGATTTCGTCGGCCAGCACCACGTTGGCAAACACGGGCCCCGGCATAAACACAAACTCGCCGCTGCGGGGATTCCAGATATTCGTCCCGGTGACATCCGACGGCAGCAGGTCGGGCGTGCATTGCAGCCGCTGAAACTGGCCGTCAATCGATCGCGCTAGGGACTTGGCCAGCAGCGTTTTGCCCACCCCCGGCACGTCCTCCAGCAGTGCGTGGCCGCCCGAAAACAGCGCCACCAGCACCAGCCGAATCGCCTCCGACTTGCCGACGATGGTGCGTCCCAAATTTTCTACAAGCTGTTCGATGCGGTCTCTCATGATAGGCTGGCGCAGAGTTGCGAAACGCTCTGCTCCATCATGGCAGCGATCGCCCGCAATCGGGGCAGGAATTCTGCGGGTTTTGCCCAGGACTGCCGCGATTTCCCAAGGCCCGGCAATGGCGCTAGGATGATCGGGGATTCATTTTGCAACGCGCTGAACCGTTCACCATGCGAATTCGATGGCGTTGGGTGGGGCTGTGGCTGGCGATCGCGCTGCTGGTAGGGCTAGTAGCGGGGCTGCTGCCAGCGGGATTTCTGGGAGAATCGCACTCCCGCCCACAGCCCGTCGCTTTGCGGCCAGCCCTGTCTACGCCTGACATCAACCCCGAACGGCTCTTGAGAGATGTGCAGGCGCTCAGCTTTGTGCGATACGAAGCGGGCGATCGCCAGCGGGCAGCAGAATATATCGAGCGATCGCTCACCGCAGCGGGCTGGCAGGTGGCGCGTCAGCTCTTCGGCGCAGGCGAAACCGCTGGAGAGAACCTGATCGCCACCCGCCCAGACGCGCCGCCGGATCGTCCCAAACTGCTGCTGGCGGCCCACTACGACACAGTGAAGGATTCCCCCGGAGCCGACGACAATGCGACGGCTGTGGCAACCGTGCTGGAAGCGGCTCGGCTGCTCGACCCGCAGGACGCGCCCGCCCGCCTGGAACTGGTGCTGTTTGACCGGGAAGAGGCGGGGCTGGAGGGCAGCGAGGCGTTTGTGGCGGAGGCGGCGCGGCGGCAGGGGGTGCGGGGCGCGGTGGTGATGGACATGATCGGCTATGGCTGCGACGTGGCGGGCTGCCAGTCCTATCCGGCGATGCTGCCGATCGCCCCATCGACGGATCGGGGCAATTTTCTGGCGGTGCTTGGCGATTTGCAACACAATCCCTACGGGCATCGCCCCCCGCTCATCCAGGCGTTTCACCAGATTGCCGATGCCCCGTCTGCCGCCGTCCCCCCCGTCCTCAGCCTGGCCGTGCCGCTGCTGGGCGACCTCACTCCCGACCTCCTCCGCAGCGACCACACCCCCTTCTGGAAAGCGGGCATCAGCGCAGTGCTGCTCACCGACACCGCCAACTTCCGCAATCCCCACTATCACCAGCCCAGCGACACCCCCGACACGCTCAATACAGCGTTTTTCCTGGGTTCGGCGCGGCTGGTAGTGAAGGCAGTGGACTGGCTCCTGCATGAGGGCGACTCGCAAGCGTAACTCGCAGCCATGCACTATCGCCGCTTTGGGAAAACCTATCTGCACCTGTCTGTCTTCTCGCTGGGGACGATGCGCTATCTGGCCTCGGCAGAAACGGCGCGGCAGACGGTGGAGCGGGCGATCGCCCTCGGCATCAACCACATCGAGACGGCGCGGGGCTATGGCAACAGCGAAATCTTTCTGGGCAAGGCGCTGGCAGGGCTGCGGCGGGAAGAGCGGGCAAAGCGGGAAGATCTGATCATCACCACCAAGCTGCCACCCACCACCGATGCTGATGCAATGGCGCGGGGCATTGACGAATCGCTGGCGCGGCTAGGGCTGGACTACGTAGACTGCTTGGCGATTCATGGGGTGAATACGGCAGAACATCTGGCGATGGTGACGGCGGAAAAGGGCTGCATGGCGGCGGTGCGGGCGGCGATCGCCGATGGGCGCGTGCGGTGGGTGGGCTTTTCGACGCATGGGCCGCTGGATGTGATTTTGGGGGCGATCGCCACCGACCAGTTCCAGTTTGTGAACTTGCACTACACCCTGTTTTTCCAGCGCAACGCAGCCGCAGTTGAACTGGCGCACCAAAAGGACATGGGTGTGTTCATCATTTCCCCAGCGGACAAAGGCGGCCTGCTCTACACGCCGCCAGAACAATTGGACACGCTATGCCGCCCCCAAT
Source organism: Thermoleptolyngbya oregonensis NK1-22 (assembly GCF_032705245.1). Taxonomy (GTDB): domain Bacteria; phylum Cyanobacteriota; class Cyanobacteriia; order Elainellales; family Elainellaceae; genus Thermoleptolyngbya; species Thermoleptolyngbya sichuanensis. Next base: position 862,670 of record NZ_CP053540.1, on the reverse strand, counting down.
CGCCGCTGCACCTGGGCTATCGCTGGCTACTCAGCGACCCGCGCATCACCACCCTCAGCTTGGGCGCAGCCAAACCAGAGGAACTGGACTGGCCCCTGGAAATGGCAGACCAAACGCACCCGCTCACAGACGCAGAGGTAGAGATTTTGGAACGGCTGCGATCGCACCAATCTGCCGTCTTGGGAACCGACCAATGCAGCCAGTGTTATGCCTGCCTGCCCTGCCCCGAAGACATCCACATTCCCGAAGTGCTGCGGCTGCGAAACCTAGCAGTGGCCTACGACATGACCCAATACAGCACCTATCGCTACGGCATGTTTGAAAACGCGGGGCACTGGTTTCCTGGTCGCCGGGGCGATCGCTGCACCGACTGTGGCGACTGCCTGCCGCGCTGTCCCGAAGCGCTGGATATCCCCACTCTGCTGCGCGATGCCCATCGCCGCCTGGGCGGATCGCCGCGTCGCCGCCTCTGGGGTTAATGCCTCTGCTGCAAAAATGAGACATCAACCTATCGTGCTACGTCCCTCTGGGCCGAAAATCTACCTGACAAAGCCCTGCCTCTGGGCTGATGCAGGTCGAACACACCTGGCAGTTTCGCCTGCCGCCCGACGCAGTTCCCACGAATGTTAGAGATTGCGGGGAAAAATGCCCATACCCGGTAGGGGGATGCTAGGCTATGGAGGATGCTGGGAACCGCTTCAATGTATCCCTGTATTCCTTGTCACATTGCCCCCATACGTTAACTGGTAGGTGTATCGCGTGGTTGCTACTCCCGAACGACTTGAGCAAACTCCCGCCGAGCTTTCCTCCGGCGCGGCCCCGTCCAGCCGAGTGGCGGTGTTGCTGATGGGCTACGGCGAGGTCGAGAGCTACGAAGACTTTGCTAACTACAACGAGCAGGCGCTGAACCTGCTGACGGCAAAATTTGCCCCCGTCCCCACCTGGCTCTATCCGCCGCTGGCTAAGCTGCTGGCCGTGTTTGACCTACACGAGTGGCAGCATCAGCACGATCACTTTATCTCGCCGCACAATGCCATCTTTGAGCAGCAGCGGGCAGGTATCGAGGCGCGGCTGAAGGAAAAATGGGGCGATCGCATCAAGGTCTTCAAGGCGTTCAACTTCTGCGCCCCGTTTTTGCCGGAGCAAGTGCTGGCGCAAATCCAGGCAGAGGGCTTCGACAAGCTGCTAATTTATCCACTGCTAGTGGTGGACTCAATCTTTACCAGCGGCATCGCGGTGGAGCAGGTTAACAAAGCCCTGGCGAAAACCTTTGTCGGTTCCGAGCATTGGCTCAAAGGCACGCGCTACATTCCCTCCTTCTACAACGAGCCGGAATACATCGACCTGATGGCGCGGCTGGTCGAAGACAAGATTCATGCTGACCTGGCGGTGGCGCACCTGCCGTCACAGACGGGCATTGTGCTGATGAATCACGGCTGTCCTCACAAGGCTAAGGGCTTTACCTCCGGCATTGACGAAAGTCAGGCGCTCTATGAGCGGGTGCGCGAAAAGCTGATTCACCGCTATCCGCTGATTTCCGTCGGCTGGCTGAATCACCAAACACCGCTGATCGAGTGGACCCAGCCCAATGCCGAACTGGCCGCCAAAAACCTGATCGACTTGGGCGCAACGGCGCTGGTGTTCATGCCCATTGGCTTTGCCACCGAAAACCACGAAACCCTGCTGGATGTGGATCACATCATCCACGGGCTGCGTCGTCGCCATCCTGAAGTGACCTACGTGCAGATGCCCTGCGTTAATGACCACCCCGACTTTCTGCAAATGGCAGCAGATTGGGCCGATGGGCAGATTGCTGATTTGCTGGAGGCAGAGGCACTGGCGGTGAATCCATCGCTGGCGATCGCCCTGGCCCAGTCCTATGCAGATCACCATCACCATGAGCATTCCCACGGGCATTCCCACTCGCATGATTCTGGATCTGCTCACCCAACTGAGCATCGCCATGCCCACGGACATACGCATGACCATTCCCGCCAGCCTTCCCACGGTGAGCATTCTCACAGGCATTGAGATAGGTACGACTTCAGGTCAGGAAATTCTGCACTAGCCGTTTTGCCATGAGGATGTCGGGCTTGCCGGGCCCGTTGACATCGGGCAGCACACCGACAATCTGAAAGCCCATCTTTTGATAAAACTCGTAGGGGTGGTTGCCAGGATTGCGAATTTGGGCGATGTGCTGAAATGGGTCAGAGTAGAGGTCAACCCCAAACAGGCTGGTTTGACCCAGTTCGTCGTCTGTGCCCAGATACAGGGTGTGGCCACCCTGCGCCGCGGCTTGTTGTTCCAGGTCTTGTACGAGCGATCGCCCGACACCCCGCCCGCGCCAGTTGCGCTGCACCACCAGCGGATGTAGCTCCCAAGCAGAACCACCATACTGGGCGATCGCCCCAATCCAGCCAATCACTTCACCCGACGGCAAGATGGCAATCCGACTGAGGCGATCGCCCGCCAGCGATTCTTCCACTTCTGCCACCGCAGACGGCATATCGCGCCAGCCATGCTCCATCTGACCAAAGGCATCCACCAGCATTGCCGCCAATTGCCGAATCGTGTCGGGTTCATCGGGCTGCAAATCGCGGATGTGCCAGTGCATTACGCAGGTTTTTGAAAGATCATGAGGTGCTGCTGCGGCAAAAAGCCCTTGGTTTCTCGCCAGACCAACCCCACTGCTTGCATTTCCTGCTTCACCTGGCGCTGGGTCATTTTGTGTAGCCCTTTGATGGAGATGAAGGGATTTTCGCCGCGATATTCCACCAGCGCCACGCGGCCGCCCGGTTTCAGCGCCTTGAAAATGGCTTCCATCATCTCGCGGGGATATTCAAACTCGTGGTAAGCATCGACCATCAGCGCCAGGTCAATGCTGTCTGGCGCAAGCTGGGGATTATCCGGCTCGCCCAGCACGGGTTCCACGTTGTCGGCAGGCGTGCCTGCTTCTGCGGCCTCCTGCTTAAAGAATTCAAGAATATCGATCATCTCCGGCTGGATGTCTACTGCCAACACCTTGCCTTGGGGCACTAGGGGACTCAGGCGAAAGCTGAAATAGCCCGTGCCTGCGCCAATGTCGGCAACCACATCGGTTGGCTTTAGGTTGAGGGCGGGCAGCACTTTGTCGGGCTGCTCTTGGAGCGATCGCCCCGGCCGCTCCAGCCACGCCGCCCCCTGATGCCCCATCACCTGCGCGATTTCTCGCCCCATGTAAAATTTGCCAATGCCGTCGGGATTGTGCAGCACGCGATATTCATAAAATTCCGTATTGGGCGGCGGCGGGTCGAGCGTTAGCACGGGCGCAAGATCCTGGGCGCGGGTAGGAGAAATTCCGCAGAACCAGAGCAGGCAGGCGAGGGCGATCGCCAGAAGGCGGCGGTAGGGCATGGGGCGATGGGGGATAGGGTGGGTCTTCTCCATTATTTCCGGTGGGACGGGTGAGCGGCTACTCGTTTGGGCGAGATGGTGCAAAATCAAGATAGTTTTTCAACCTTGCGTTAGGTCTTGCGTTATGTCTACAGTCAGCCTGCTGCGGGCCACCAGCTACGAACATGAATCGCTGCGCCAAGCCCTGCAAACCCTGCTGGAACCCCTGGGCGGCATGGGGGCGTTCGTGAAACCGGGCGATCGCGTCTTGCTCAAGCCAAACCTGCTGACGGGGGCACGACCGAAAAAGGAATGCGTAACGCGCTGGGAACTGGTCTACGTTGTCGCGCAACTGGTGCAGGCGGCAGACGGCAAGCCGTTTTTGGGCGATAGTCCCGCCTTTGGTAGTGCGCGGGGGGTGGCGATCGCCAATGGCTATCAGCCGCTAATCGACGAGCTAAATTTGCCGATTGTGGAATGGAACGGCCGCCGCTACGAAACCGTGAGCGAGAATTTCAACCACCTGCTGCTGTGCAGAGAGGCAATGGAAGCAGATGTGGTGATCAATTTGCCCAAGGTGAAGTCACACATGCAACTGACGCTGACGCTGGGTGTGAAGAATTTATTTGGCTGCGTCCCCGGCAAAATGAAAGCCTGGTGGCACATGGAGGCAGGCAAAGACAGCCGCCGCTTTGGGGAAATGCTGGTCGAAACTGCACGGGCGATCGCCCCCAACCTCACCATTGCCGACGGCATCATAGGCCACGAAGGCAACGGCCCCAGCAGCGGCGAACCGAGGATGCTGGGCGTGCTGGCTGCGTCGGCAGATGTCTTTGCGTGCGATCGCGCTCTCGTCGATATCCTTCAGGTCAATCCAGACCAAGTGCCCACGGTTGCCGCCTCCCAGCGGATGGGGCTATGTCCGTCCTTGCATCAAATCAATTTTCCGCTTTGCCAACCCGCCGACCTGCGAATTGAAAACTGGAAACTCTCCGATCGCCTCATGCCGATTGACTTCGGAATGCCCCGCGTGATCAAGTCCACCTTCCGCCATCTCTACATCCGCTTCATCAAAGAGCCGATGACGGCCTACGCACGACGGCAGGAAACCTGAGTGTGGGATGCATCCGGGCGATCGCCCTTCATCTCCTTGCACCCGTACCTTTGGGCGATCGCCCTTCATCTGGCAGCACCGACACCTTTGGGCGATCGCCCTTCATCTCCTTGCACCCGTACCTTTGGGCGATCGCCCCCCGGATACCTTTTGGGGCGTTGCACACTGACCGAAATCTGTCGCTACTCAACCTCTGCGGCTGACCCGAAAGCGGCTGGGAGTGTGCGGTTTGAACCAGATCTCGAAGAACTGAGCCTTCGCAAGTGGGGGGCGAATCGCCTACCCAACCGGAAGCTGACAGAACCAGGGCGCTGAGGGCTAACGGTGAAGTTATGCGGCGGCAGATAAGCTTGAACTCCTACCGATAACCTCTGTTCCGTCCGTTGCAGCGAATTTATAGGGAGACGGAACAGCGTAAGAGAGGAGACGACCATGCAGCGAGCGACAGAAGGATGTCTACTAACATATTGCTTCGCTCCTCTCATACAAGTCACTAAGAGCCAGAGAAATGGTAATTAGGGAAAGGAACTAGGCCGGGATTGAGGACGACCATCCAACGTCAGACAGCCCGATGTCTACTAACATACTGCCTCGCCTCAACCTTGACCCGCTTCCCTTAACGAATTCTACGTGCTTCGCACACGCTTCGCGAACAGGGATAGGTAATAAACACCTTAGACCTCCTGCGTGAATGGGAGGGAATGTGCCAGTTAGGGATAAAAGCTTGCAAAGATGGGTAGGCGCATGGCAGAACTAAACCCAAGGAGGAAATGCCATGCCTTATCAAGACTTGCAAAGCCTGTCTGCTGGAGAGTTTAAGCGATTCTGTGGGGTTAACCGGGAAACCTTTGGCGAGATGGTCGAGGTGTTACGTCCCCAACTAGAACGACAGGGAAAGCGGGGCGGACAAAACAAACTGAGCGTGGAAGACCAATTGCGAGTGGCATTGGAATATTGGCGGGAATACCGCAGCCAGTTTCACATTGGCGCGAGGTGGGGACTGCATGAAACCACAGTCGGACGCATTATCAGGAAAGTGGAAGACATCTTGATCAAGTGCGGCAAGTTTCGTTTGCCCAGCCAACGGCAGTTGTACCAGCCTGGATGGGAATGGAAGGTGTTTATCGTAGACGCAGGTGAAGTTGAAATTGAACGTCCAAAAAAACAGAAACGTTACTACAGTGGCAAGCAGAAGTGCCATACCCTGAAGGCGCAACTGTTGGTGGATTTTGAGAACGGGCAGGTGATTGCGACTGCAATCGACCAAGGCAAGACGCATGACTTCAAGCTGCTCAAACGAAGCCGCCTGCCCTTGGTATCGTCGCAGTTATGTTTAGCTGACCGCGGGTATCAGGGATTTGCCAAGCGTCATGCTGGAGCTTGTACGCCCACCAAAAAACCACGCAACCAACCGTTAGCCGAGGACGAGAAGCAACACAATCGGGCATTAGCGAGACTGCGGGTGAGAGTAGAGCATGTGATTCGTCGCTTCAAGATCTTTCGCATCTTCTCAGGGCGCTATCGCAACCGGAGACGACGCTTTGGCTTGCGCTTGAACTTGATTGCAGGACTACTCAACTACGAACTGGCACAGTAATTACTCAACCCAATAGCCAATCGAACTGATGTGAGGTAAGGGCACGAGAAATGGCATCAAAGGCAGAAATGCCCTGACGCTTTGCAGTATTGACCAGCGAACGCACCTGAGCGAATAACTCTGCTCCCCAGTCTGAGCGGAATCCGTTGGTCACCTTGCGAAAGATTACACTCCAGCGCAACGCCTGTTCACTTGCATTATTAGTCGGCGGGATTGCCTCATCGGTCAGAAACAGTAACAGATGAGCGTGAATCTTCTGATAGCGTTTGAGCAACCTTTGTCCCTCGACTGATTTGGGCTGCAAGTTGAGAATCTCTCGGAGTGACCCACCCAATCGAGCGCAATACTGTTCGACGGTCGAGGTGGCAAGGATCTGTCGTCGCCGTTGCAAGGCAATGGCTTTGAGCAACAGCCGTTTCATCCGGGGCGCAAACAAATCATCCCCTGCATCAATCGCATACTGACAATCACGCAGTTGATGCGCTAAACATACTTGCCAGTCTTGGGCTGGATGGGCTGCCTGAGCACTGAATAAGTCAGACACCCAAATCTGCGGTTGATGCCCAGCCATCACGGTATCAATGACCGTTTTGCCACGAGTGGGACGAATCACATGCAGACACACCTGGTCGTTTTGAAACACCCATTCCCACTGGTTTTTCCCATTCACCCGCGCCCCGGTTTCATCACTACCCACTAGCCGAGCACTGCGTAAACGTTCCACAATCTTGGCAATTGGAGTTTCTAGCTGCCCCTGCACCCGTTGCAAGAGATTGGCAATGGCTCCTTCCGACAGCTTTAGACCGTAAAGGTCGCCCATCAAGTGGCTCAACCGTTGGTAGCTGATAGCATGGCTGTAGCGTAGATAGGTGACTAGACTCGCAACACTCGTACCAAAGGGAGACCCTGGCTCTAATCCGACTGGAACCGGAGCCTCATACGCCTTTTGGCAACACTGACAAGTCCCACCGTAGCGTTCAACTCGGGTGATGTGAGGGGTCAATCGGGGCAATTCAATGCGCTCGTAAATCCCACTCAATCGCTGCATTGATAAGTCAACTTCGACCCCACAGTGGGGACAGCTTTTAGCTTGGGCTATCACCACTTGATCTGGTTGTTGGCTCAATGTCCGCCCACCATTGCGGTGATGCCTCGTTTCCTCACCCTTGACGGAAGTTGATTGAACACGGCTCTGATTGGGCTTAAAGCCTTGAGATGGAGGCAGACTCGAATTCTTTGACGTTTTCTTGACCCGTTTTTGCTTCAGCTTTTCCACCTCCGCTCGCAACGTTTGCAACTCCTGCCACAGCCCGCTTATCAGGGCATCCTTTTCGCTATGGCTCAGTCCATCGAGGGGGGGCAGTTCCTTCATGGCAAAAGCTTATCATCTTCTGCTATGACCCTGCTCAGGTCAACCTAGTTGAGCAATTACCTGGCACACGCTTCCTGATTCATGCAGGAGGTCTACTCAACAGTTGGTCGCATCCCAGGGGTTGATGTTGAGTTAAATTTCAGCCTCTCGTAGGAGAGGTGTGTCTATTCGCGGTTGATTTACCCTGTTTCAGCCATTTTTGCCTGCTTTGGCATCGCTTTGTTCAGGGGTTTACCTCAGCATTCCTTGAGTTGTTCTCAATCGAGCTTAGTTTGCACACTTTTGCCACCCTTCATGAATAATGCAGGCTAAAGCTTGGGCTAAAGCGCCTGGGTCGGAGAACAAATTGTTCTGATCAAGGTAGGGGTAAGGGTAGTGGATTATCGTAAAGGACACAGAAAAACAAGGTAACGTTGTCCTATTCGTAGATTTTGGGGGAGAAGGCTCCATGACTATCGAGATGACCTGTCCAACCTGTGGGTCTCACGACATCTCCAAGAACGGCACCACCCGGCGTGGCAAGCAAAACTACAAATGTCGAGACTGCAACCGTCAATTTGTCGAGGATCCTCAATGGAAGCCGAAAGATAAGGACACTCGGGCTTTCGTCGATCTACTACTGTTGGAGAAAATTCCGCTAGCTGGTATTGCCCGGGTCAGCGATGTCTCGGATAGCTGGCTGCAGACCTACGTCAACGCATGCTACGAAGCCGTGCCCAAAGCGGCAGCGGTCATCCCCAAGGCGAAAGGCAAGCTGAAGGTGCAGATGGATGAACTCTGGTCTTTTGTCGATCACAAAGGCAACAAGCAGTGGGTCTGGGTGGCGATCGATGCCGATACCCGAGAAATCATCGGCTGCCACATCGGTGAGCGCTCTCGGGAATCGGCGATCGCCCTCTGGCAATCCATCCCGGCGGTCTATCGACAGTGTGCCAAAGTCTATACCGATTACTGGGAGGCCTACGTTACCGTCATCCCAAGCAAACGCCATGCGGCGGTGGGCAAAGAGAGCGGTTTGACGAACTACATCGAACGCCTGAACAACACCCTGAGGCAGCGGATTTCCCGGTTGGTGAGGAAGACACTGTCCTTTTCCAAGAAGCTAGAGAACCACATTGGTGCGATCTGGACGTTCATCCACGACTACAATCACCGTGTTAGAGAGAAGCTAGCAGAACAGGGCGGGTTCAGCTTTTCCTCTGTCCTTTACTAAAAGGTACTACCGGGGTAAGCAAGAACCACTCTCAGAATTTCTACCGAGAAAAGGAGAACTTTAAGTGTAAAAGATCAGCCGCCCTCCGGATCACAACATCATCTCACGAATACTGAGATAGCGTGTTTGGATATCACTTATCCACGTAAGGGTGTACCGATCGAGGATCTACGAGAAGCGCTAAAAACAGCCACAGGGTACAGACTGGTCTTTTTTCCCTGAACCGCTTGAGTCGGGGTCAGCGAGTCGAGCGTCTCTCTTTGTTTTGTAATGTTTCCCTGATATAGACTGGCAGACCTGCATCATCCAGACCTGCATCAACATTGACTGGGCGATCGCGCTGACTAGGGCTGCTCTTGCAATTGTTCATTTAATCTGCGATTTCAAGACCACAAAATGCCCCAGAAGATAGCTTCAGAAAATCCACGGTTGTCCTGATCGAATCACTGAGAACAGGAATATCCTCCTCAGTATTAAGGAGTTTGTTCGAGTAGCAAGAAAAAGTCACATCTATTCAGTATTTACTGAGCAAACCCTGAAACAAACGGCATTTCGGGGACTGTTTCCTATGTCAAAACGTTCCGATCTTTGTGAGCAGAACCTGATACGTTGCTTCCCTACCGGAACTTTAAAAAAGTCTCGAACAAATTAAAGCTTCAAGCAACCTTGGCATACGGTTCTATCCAGGCTTGGGGGCGACTTCATAGCATAGGTATCAGGAGCTAACCAGAACTGATGAATTCTCAAATCATTCTCCTTGTCCAGTCCACTCACCGTGAAGGAGCGCAAGCAAACCGTGATAGTCACCTCCAGCCAACCTTCTTCCGTCATGAACTACTCCTCAAGACTGATGCAAATCGCTGAGCGACGAGCCGAATTGAAGGAAGTGCATCCCTCGGTGACCAGTAAGGCAAAGCGCTTGATTGATGTTCTGGGCGCACTGGTGGGGCTGGCGATTACAGGCGCAATCCTGATTCCAGTGGCGATCGCCATCTGGGTAGATGACCCCGGGCCCATCTTCTACAGCCAAATCCGCTGCGGACTTAACGGTCAGTTTTTCCGCATCTGGAAGTTCCGCTCAATGGTCGTCGATGCCGATAAGGTCAAGCACCTGGTTAAAAACGAAGCTCAAGGACTCATTTTTAAGAACGAAAAAGACCCCAGAATCACTCGCGTCGGACGATTTCTCCGCCGAACCAGCCTCGACGAATTGCCCCAGTTTTGGAACGTCCTGATGGGCCAGATGAGCCTGGTAGGGACTCGTCCCCCTACCCAGGATGAAGTGTCGAAGTACAGCCCCCACCACTTCCAGCGCCTCGCCGTAAAACCCGGAATCACCGGAGAATGGCAAGCAAACGGGCGTTCCACAGTCAAAGACTTTGAAGAAATCGTCAAAATGGATCTGGCCTATCAAAAGAAGTGGTCCGTTGGCTACGACATCCAGCTCATTCTCAAGACGATTCAAGCTGTGCTGAACAAGAGTGGTGCTTGCTAAGCAATCCCTCTGCATACCCAGAACAATACTCATAACCAAATACTCATACCGAACTAGCGTCTCCTGGAGTAGCGGGCTATCCTGCAACTCCGGGAGACGTTCTGCTGTGAAGAGTAGGCTGGGGAGGGATCTTTCAGGACTTTCAGTAGACTTTCAGTAATAGACTGAGCCATCTCGTCGCTTGAAAAAGCGATAGGACGGCTTAATTCCAAATCCCGTCGGCAGCTTGCTTTTCGCGTCTATACAAATGCACAGGTCTTGGTTTGGGAGGCGATCGCAGCGATCAATTTGAAATATCACTGGTACTGCTTCGACCTGTCGTTCAAGCGGGGGCTGATTTTCCGCATCCTGGTCAAGTTGCTCATACGACCATTGCTCTACCTCAGCGCCAACGCGGTTGGTTTCCGCTCGCAGCAGCCTCCAGTGCAATCGGTAGCGGTCTAGAAACATCAGGTTTTAGTCAAAGAAAGCCCAAAAAGACGGCTCAAAAAGACGGCTCAAATTGAACCGCGCTCCAGCCAGGCCCGCATCTTGCCTGGATTCAGCAGCCCGTAGGGATCTATCTCTTCCTTAAACGCAAGCTGTACCGGGTCAATGGTTTTGCGACCGCCGTCCTCCAGGATGTAGGTGTGGGGATTGGCGATAAACGCGCCCTGCTCTTCGTGATACTGGATAATCTCCCTCAGCCGCTCTGGGGTAGAGTAGCGTACCAACTGGAGCGCTGCCGGAACTGCCGTGCCGCCCGTCCGCAGAAACTCTAGGTGCATCATCACCTCATCGCCAAAGTGGTGATACATATGCTCAACGAGCGTGAGCTGTTTGTCAGCCGGAAACAGCGTTTGCAAGTAGGTCAGCGTTGGGTCAACGCTGCGGGCATGGAGCGTCGTGTGGTTCCAGGTGAATTCCATCAGCAGCGTGCCCTTGCTGGCCTCCTGGGCAGATTTTTGATAGCACACTGCGCCGCCAAACTCCTTTACTAAATCGGCAAACGGCTCCAGGCTGGGTTCTGCCACCATTACAAAGGCGCAGTGCTTGCCGTCGGGAATACTGTTTCGCAGGGCGGCGAAGTAGGTCGGGACTGGATGGGCAAAGACGGTGACGAGCTTTTTGGTGATGCCGTCGGAGTCGCTGAGCGCCTGACCAAAGCGGGCAGCGGTCATAAAGTCATCAAAGGTAATAATTAGCTCGGCCCAGGGATAGGCAGGGGCTAGAGGAATTTCGAGTTCGGTGATGATGCCGTTGGTGCCGTAGGCATGGTTCACCTTTTGCACTTCATCCCCCCGCAGTTCGATGATGCGGGGCGTGTCTTCCATCGTGACAACGCGCACGGCGTGGAGATTGCCGCGATCGCGCAATTGTCCATAGGTAACCGAGCCAATACCGCCGCTGCCGCCGCCAATAAAGCCGCCAATCGTCGCCGTGCGGTAGGTGGAGGGAGCCATACGAATCTCCCAGCCCAGTTCTCGCGTTTGCTTGTCGATATTGACCAGTTTTGCGCCCGGCTCTACGCAGGCTAGCCCTGGCTTGATCCATTTCACGGTCTGCATCCGGGTCAGGTCTAGAATGACACCCCCTTCAAGTGGCACACACTGACCGTAGTTGCCTGTGCCAGCACCGCGCACGGTCAGCGGAATGCGATGCCGAACGCAGACCTGAGCCACCTGCAAGACCTCTGCCTCGCTGACGGGCCGCACCACCAGATCTGCCACTTTGTCATCCAGCAGCGGCCGCAGGATCGGACTGTAGGTGTAATAGTCCTTTGACAGCTTGGCGACTTGCGCGGCATCGCGAATCACCTCTATCCCCGCCAGTTCTGCGGCAATGGCATCCCAATCGATGGTGCGCGGTACGGTCAGCGTCATTCAAAATCCTCCTTAAGATTTGCCCGCTTAGATTTACCCAGTGGGGCGATCGCCCAATTAATTAAGAATTATTTACTTACTGTGGTCTTAATCTAGCCAGATTGCAACCTGCGGTTGGGTGAAGTGGGCTACGGATTTGTGCGGATTAATTTCTGCGGATTAGCTTCTGCGGATCAGTTTGCGCTGATTGCCGATCAGGTTGCGCTAATTAGAGAATGGCGCTCTCTTTCAGTACGCTTTAGGTTCTGGCATAGCGGTCTAGACCTTTCCGGGGGATTTATGCGACACCGATGGTATGAATGCAAACGTTGCATCAACCCACAGCAGGATAATTCCTATGGCAAGCGAACAATTTCGGCGGCAACTCCGGCGCGAAGCCGAACAGTGGCGGATTGACGGGCTAATTGAGCCGGACCAGTATGAGCAACTGGCCGCACAGTATGACTTTGATGCGCTAGAAACGGGCGCACGCGATCGCTTCGTGGTCATTTTGCTGGGGCTGGGCTGCATTTTGCTGGGGCTGGGGGTGATTACCTTCGTCGCGGCAAACTGGCAGGCGATTCCTCGCATAGGCAAAATGGCGCTGTTGTTTAGCCTGTTCGTTGCCGCCAATGCAGCGGGCTTTTACCTGTGGCGGCGACCCAAACTACACGGACGCGAACGCTGGCAGCACCGCCTGGGACACGGACTGCTGCTGCTGGGGGCGCTGGTGCTGGGGGCAAACCTGGCGCTGGCGGGGCAGTTGTTTCACCGCAGCGGCGCGTTTTATGAACTGTGCCTGGTGTGGGGATTGGGCGTGCTGGCAATGGCGTTTGGGCTGCGGCTGCGATCGCTCGCGCTGCTATCCATTTTGCTGATGGGCGTGGGCTATTGGTCGGGGATATGGGAAGCTACCCAGATGCAGGCGCTCTCAGGCTTGAATGGGCTGATGAACCTGATGCCGCTGGTGGCGGGTGGGCTGTTTACGCTGCTGGCCTATCAGTGTCGCTCGAAGGTGATTTTTGCGCTGGGGGCGATCGCCACGATTTCGGCGCTGCTCGTCACCTTGGCGGATGTGGGGAACCAGTTCAGCAGCCCTGCGACTCCTGGCTTTTTGGTAGCGATCGCCTGCACCCTGCCCCCAGCCCTGCTATGGAGCTATGACGACGCGCTATGGTGGCGACTGAGAAACGCGCCGCTGCCGTTAACTCGTCCATTTCGTCCCGTTGCCCAGGCGATCGCCCTGATTTTCCTCACGGCAACCTGCTACGGATTTTCGTTTCGCAGCATTTGGACTCCCCTTTCCGACCAGCCCAGCTTTGCCCAGCAGCTTCGGATTTTGCTCGGCCACAGCGGCGATTTGCTGCTGAACCCCAACCTGTTTGTCTACACTGCGCTGATGCTCATCGGCTGGTTCTACCTGGCCTATCCGCGCCACCGGGGGCAGCGCTGGGGACTGTCACAGCACGACGCAGTGATGCTGGTTTTCTTGCTGGCTGTGGGGCTGATTCCGCTCTGGCACTGGGGCGTTGCACCCATTCAGGCGATCGCCACCTATCTGTTTAATGTGCTGCTGTTCCTCCTGTCGGCCGCCTTTATCCGGCAGGGACTCGCTCAGGGCAGCCGCAGCCTGTTTTGGTACGGCATGGTGATGCTGGTCCTGCAAATCATCAGCCGCATGTTGGAATACGAAACCGGGCTGCTGCTGAAGTCTGCCGTCTTCGTCCTCTGCGGGCTAGCTGTGCTATTTGTCGGACTTTGGTTCGAGCGCCACGTCCGCACCCTCGCCCCCGCCACCACGCTCACCCCCGCCTCTCAGGAAGAAACGGTTTAGCGGGGTGTCTCTTGCCTCAAATCCAGCCAGGGCAGGATTCGTGCAGCAGTTGCTTGATTTCGTTGCCTAATTTCGATGCCTGATTTCTTTGCCTAATTTCGCGGCCTGATTTCGATGTCCTCTAGCTTTTCCTTTTCGAGCGTCCTATGAACTCCGAATCTCGTCCCTCCAACCGTCACCCCCTCGTCCCCGCTCCTCCAGACGCACCCACTCCGCAGCATCCCCTCCCGCCCGCGCCGCCCCCCCTCGCCCCTGCCCCGGCTGCCCGCTGGCGATTCTGGCTACCCCTGGCGATTCAGGCGGCGCTGATTTTGGTGATTCCCCTGCAAGCCACCTATACCCAGGCAACGGGACAGACCGTGATTTTGCAGACGGGGCCTGTTGACCCGTATCATCCCCTGCGCGGCTATTATGTGACGCTGGGCTACGACATTTCCCAGCCGGGTGAACTGGAGAAATTGCCGGGCTGGAGGGCGTTTGAGGCAGCGACACAGCAGCGGCGATCGCGCTTTGCGGCTCGGCCAATTTACGTCATTCTGGAAGCACCGGAAGACACGGGCAGCCAGCCGCCCAAGCCTTGGAAGCCTGTTGCTGTGTCGGGCGATCGCCCCACCAACCTGCCCACTAATCAGGTTGCGCTGAAGGGCATCTATCGCAACGGCTGGGTGAACTATGGGCTGGAGCGATACTACATACCCGAAGCCGAGCGACTCAACATCAACAACCGCATCGCCGAACTGCAACAGGCCAATCCACAATCGCCCAACTTTGTCATGGAAGCCAAGGTCGGGGGCAATGGCGAAGCCGTGCTGACCCGAATGTGGCTCGCCGACCAGCCCTATCAGTTTTGAGGATTTGAGGACAGTCGAGGCTGTGAGCAATTGCGCCTGGGTAAAAACGCCATAACAACTGTCGCCAGCCCCAAAATTCCCAAAATTAAAGACAAGCGCCCTCCGCACACGGCACACTGAAGTATGGGGTTTGCCGCCCATTGCGCTCACCCAGCATTAGGGGCAATCCAAGATCGAAAAGCGAAAATCGAAAAGCAAAAATCCAAAATCCACCCCCTCAATGGAGGACACCAAGCCCAAAGCCAAAGATCAGATCCTGCACCTGCTGAAAATGCGGGGGGCACAGACGGCGGCGGCCTTGGCAGAGCAGCTTGAGATTTCCCCGATGGCAGTGCGGCAGCATCTCCAAACGCTGAAGGCAGAGCAGTGGGTGACCTATCGCCAGGAGCGCCGCCCTGCGGGTCGCCCGGTGAAGCTGTGGCAGTTGACCGAGCATTCCGTCAGCCGCTTTCCCGATAGCCACGCTGACCTGATGCTGGACGTATTGCGGGGGGTGGAGACGGTGTTTGGTGCGGAGGGGCTGGAGCGGGTGATTTCGGAACGCAGCCGCCGCCAGGTTCAGACCTATCGGGCGCAACTGGCTGGGGTGGAGTCCTGGCAGGCACAGGTGAGGGCGATCGCCCACTTCCGCAGCCAGGAAGGATACATGGCCGAGGTTTTGGAACAACCCGACGGGCTATTGCTGGTGGAAAACCACTGCCCCATCTGCGCCGCCGCCCAGACCTGTCCGGGGCTTTGCACTGCTGAGCTGGAGGTTTTTCGTTCTGTCTTGGGAACGAGCGTGGTGGTCGAACGGGTGGAGCATCTGATGCAGGGCGATCGCCGCTGTGCTTACCGCATCCAGCCAGTCCATTAAACCCACTAAACTTTTTCCAGACTTGCCCATCACTCCATCTCTCCCCGCGCCCTCCAACCTGGTGTATTTTTGTAATGAGGGTTGGGAATTTTCAGAAATGACACATTTCTTTAGGCAAACAGATCGGAAACGAGTGGGTCAACTGTTGCGATCGCTCCATAGCCGGATGGGTGCGATCGCCCTAGCCTTGGGAGTCTTGCTGTGGCTGGGCGGCGCGGCTCCTGCCCTGGCGACTGGCGTGTATGAGATGCCCGCCGTCAGCCCGACGGAGTGGGTGGTGGACGAGGGCGACGTGCTGAGCCGTCTGAATGAAAGCAACATCAACGGCAAGCTCAGCAGCTTATCCAAGAAGACGGGCAACGATGTGCGCTTGGTGACGATTCATCGATTGGATTATGGCGAAACCGTCCAAAGCTTTACTGACCAGTTGTTTGAGCAGTGGTTTCCCGAACCAACCGATCAGGCCAATGAGGTGCTGCTGGTGCTGGATACGGTGACGAATAACGCCGCCATTCGCGTGGGCGAAGCCGCAAAGGAGCTGCTGAGCGACGACATTGCCACCAGTGTTGTGGATGAAACGCTGGCTGTGCCGCTGCGCCAGGGCGATCGCTACAACCAGGCATTTCTCGACGTGACCACGCGCCTGTCGGAAGTGCTGGCAGGCAATCCTGACCCCGGCCCGCCCGTCGTGGTCGAAGTCGATCAGAGCGAGGGAACTTTCGCCACGCCCGAAGAGACGGCTGAAAGCAATGCCACCGTTTGGGTCATCGGGCTACTCTTTGCCGCGACGGTGATTCCAATGGCGACCTATTACTGGTATCAGATGCGATAGTCGCAGCAGCCTAACCATTCAACCTAAGCATTTGAGAAACTGTTGGAGAAGCATGAGACAAGATTCCATGCTTCTTTTTTGTTCTTACTTAACCTGGCAGTTTAACCTGGCAGTAATTTAACCTGGCAATATTTGAGCTTGCATTCCGAACCGCTCTAATCCCCCGGCCCCTTCTCCCAGCACAGGAGAAGGGGAGCCGGATCGGAAGTCCCTCGCTCTCTGGGAAAGGAGAAGGGGAGCCGGATCGGAAGTCCCTCGCTCTCTGGGAGAGGGATTCAGGGTGAGGGCAGATGTAGTGACAGATGTAGTAACAAAAGCTGCTGGGTCAATAGTTTTCTAATTTTAGTCAGAGCAAGCCTTTGGTTAGAGCAAGCGCAACTGGGCGTTTGCAGGCTCTTCTAGGGCGGCGGCCGTGGTGTCGGTTGAATCGATTTCCAGCGGCACGTCGCTGAGCGTAAGATCCTCAGGACAATCCCCTGCCAGCAGGTTTTTTGCCGCAGCCAGCATGTCGTCTGCCAGCCCGCTCAGGTGGGGGTGATGCTCCAGGTAAGTTTTCAGGGCTTCAATCGGGTCTAGCTCGTTGCCTGCACCCAACTCTGGCAGTCGCGGTCGGGCAAGCTGGCTCTGCACTTCGGGATAGATGCTGTAGGTATGGGCTGATTTCAGGGCTTCGTGCAGGGCGGCCTGGTCAATTTCCTCAGCCTGCTCTGGCAGAATTTTGTAGACTAGGCGCACCACCGCATCGGCCAGCAGGGTTTGCTGGAGGTGGCTCAGGAGCGTCGCTTGTGGGTCTGCTGCATCCGTCAGATCCACGCTGAGGGTCTGAAAAGGGCGCACAGGCAGCGGGCAAAATTCCACCACTGCTTTGCCGCGCTCTAGGGACACCAGCACATAGCCTTTGTCTTCGGCTTCTTCGCTAAAGTCTACCCGCTCGATGCTGCCCGGATAGACCACGGGCGGTTGGTCGCAGAGAATCTGGTGGCGATGAACGTGACCCAGCGCTACGTAGTCAAAACAGGGACGGGTCAGCAGCGCCATCGGCACGGTGAACCCCTTGCTGGCGGCGAGGAAGCGCTCTGCGCCAAAGCGGGCGGTGTCAGTCATCAGGTGCGCCAGCAGGACGGTGGGCAAATCTGGGTCGAGCCGCCGAATTTCGCCCTCCAGCGCTACCCGCAGCCGTTCCAGGAGTAAGTTATCGACCTCTGCCAGCGATCGCCCTTCGGTGTCGGGGCGGCTGAGCAGGGTAGAGCGGGTTAGCCAGGGCAGCGTGATGACCTGAACCTCGCCGCTGCGGGTGGTAATCCGGTGGGTTTCCAGGCGATCGCCCACCACAAACCCCGGCACGCCCAGGGTTCGGTAAATGCACAAACTCGCGCCGCCCTGACCCTGCGTATGCTGGTCGTGGTTGCCCACCAGCAGCACCGTGGGAATGTCAGCATCCACCAGGCGACGAAACTGCTGAGCAAAGATTTCCTGCACCTTGGGCGGCGGCGTGGCATCGGGAAAGGCATCCCCGCCGAACAGCACCAGGTCAACGGATTCGGCGATCGCCCGATCGATACACCGCTCCAGCGATCGCCCAAAGTCTTCCAGCCGCGTGTTTGCGCCCGTCTCTGGGTTCACGCGCCCGTGCAGCAGTCCACTGCCGAGGTGAATGTCTGACAGGTGCAGCAGTCGAATCATGGCGATCGCCCCAGGGGTTGCAGTACAAGTGTTTAGAGCATTTATACTATATCAGCGGGGCGTTTGGATTTTGGATTTTAGGTCAGGACTGATGCACTGGCGATAAGCGCTTTGGGTTTTGGACAATTTCTCGCAGGCGCAGCCCACGAAAAATTGTCGTAATTACTCAACCCAATAGCCAATCGAACTGATGTGAGGTAAGGGCACGAGAAATGGCATCAAAGGCAGAAATGCCCTGACGCTTTGCAGTATTGACCAGCGAACGCACCTGAGCGAATAACTCTGCTCCCCAGTCTGAGCGGAATCCGTTGGTCACCTTGCGAAAGATTACACTCCAGCGCAACGCCTGTTCACTTGCATTATTAGTCGGCGGGATTGCCTCATCGGTCAGAAACAGTAACAGATGAGCGCGAATCTTCTGATAGCGTTTGAGCAACCTTTGTCCCTCGACTGATTTGGGCTGCAAGTTGAGAATCTCTCGGAGTGACCCACCCAATCGAGCGCAATACTGTTCGACGGTCGAGGTGGCAAGGATCTGTCGTCGCCGTTGCAAGGCAATGGCTTTGAGCAACAGCCGTTTCATCCGGGGCGCAAACAAATCATCCCCTGCATCAATCGCATACTGACAATCACGCAGTTGATGCGCTAAACATACTTGCCAGTCTTGGGCTGGATGGGCTGCCTGAGCACTGAATAAGTCAGACACCCAAATCTGCGGTTGATGCCCAGCCATCACGGTATCAATGACCGTTTTGCCACGAGTGGGACGAATCACATGCAGACACACCTGGTCGTTTTGAAACACCCATTCCCACTGGTTTTTCCCATTCACCCGCGCCCCGGTTTCATCACTACCCACTAGCCGAGCACTGCGTAAACGTTCCACAATCTTGGCAATTGGAGTTTCTAGCTGCCCCTGCACCCGTTGCAAGAGATTGGCAATGGCTCCTTCCGACAGCTTTAGACCGTAAAGGTCGCCCATCAAGTGGCTCAACCGTTGGTAGCTGATAGCATGGCTGTAGCGTAGATAGGTGACTAGACTCGCAACACTCGTACCAAAGGGAGACCCTGGCTCTAATCCGACTGGAACCGGAGCCTCATACGCCTTTTGGCAACACTGACAAGTCCCACCGTAGCGTTCAACTCGGGTGATGTGAGGGGTCAATCGGGGCAATTCAATGCGCTCGTAAATCCCACTCAATCGCTGCATTGATAAGTCAACTTCGACCCCACAGTGGGGACAGCTTTTAGCTTGGGCTATCACCACTTGATCTGGTTGTTGGCTCAATGTCCGCCCACCATTGCGGTGATGCCTCGTTTCCTCACCCTTGACGGAAGTTGATTGAACACGGCTCTGATTGGGCTTAAAGCCTTGAGATGGAGGCAGACTCGAATTCTTTGACGTTTTCTTGACCCGTTTTTGCTTCAGCTTTTCCACCTCCGCTCGCAACGTTTGCAACTCCTGCCACAGCCCGCTTATCAGGGCATCCTTTTCGCGATGGCTCAGTCCATCGAGGGGGGGCAGTTCCTTCATGGCAAAAGCTTATCATCTTCTGCTATGACCCTGCTCAGGTCAACCTAGTTGAGCAATTACAAATTGTCCAACTGCGTAAGTCCTGTAGGTTTTGGATTTTGGGACGGCTTGGGGCGTTTTGGCGGGCTGTGATCGGGCGGCATCGGCCGCGTGCTTGCAAACCTGATAGGCTGGAAGCCAGACTTCTGCATTGGTTGCAAAAGGCACGGTTTTCATGAATCCCGATGACGAAATTAGCCGCCTGGTTGAAATCATGCCTGCCTCTGGGCGGATGTATGTGAAGCTGATTGACCGCCCCGCCCAGCCGCAGGTGATTACGGCAAACCTGCCCTTGCCTTGGCAGCAGAGCCGCCCGATTTACCTGAACTTTGACCTGTGGGAGGAACTGAGCCGTTCTCAGCGGGATTTACTGCTGCTGCGAACTGTGGCATGGGTGAACGCGACGCGATGGTTTCAGCCCGGTTGGCCGCAGTTGCTCTTGGCAGCGGGCACGCTGGGAACCGTCGTGGAACTGGCACAGGGCGACGCAATGGGAACCGTTGCCGCCGCAGGGCTGACGGCCTTTTCGGGCTATCGCATCTGGAAAAATAGCCGCAGTTCACAAATCGAGCTAGAGGCGGACGAGCGAGCCATTAATTTTGCCCGACAGCGGGGCTATACGGAACAAGAGGCTGCCCGCAGTCTGCTGAGCGCGATCGAGGCGGTGGCGCAAATTGAAGGACGGTTTTCGCTGGATTTTACCGAACTGCTGCGCTGTCAGAACTTGCGGGCGATCGCCGGACTCTCCAACACGCCCGTCCCCGAACGCCTGCGCGACCAGCGGTGATCGTGCAAATCGCGACCTTGCAAATCGTGACCTTGCAAATCGTGACCTTGTAAATCAAGGCCAGTGCGAATCAAGCTGGGATCAAGCCAGAAGTTGAACCGATCCGGGAACAAGCCGCTGGCGTTGCTCGTCATAGGCGCTCTTGATTCGTGTGAAGAATTTATAAGGTTTTACCTTCCTGAACGGATTGTTTTCAGCGGGGCTGTTTAAGGGAGTAACAGACAGGTTGGCTCAAGTTTTGTCCTGTCTGTCCAAGCCAGGGTTGCATAACCAGACTTTCAGCGACTCTGATGAACGCCAAGCAGGCTGTTTGCCGAAGATTGCCTAAAACCTGCTCTACTCTGGTTCAGGTTAAAACTTCAGGTTTGATGACGAGGTTTGATGACGAACCAGACATTTCAGCCCTACGGGTTCGAGTGTTTTCCAGGGAACTCTTTTGCGTTGAGACATTGACCGTTCAAGGTTTCTAAGCATCGCAGCGTTGGCGATCGCCCCTCTCTGGGCACGGCACACGCCCAAAGCTCTGCTGAGGGATGCGATAGTCAACGGCTGCCATCACGCAGGGTTGGAAAAACCCGGCGCACCCATTTCGCTTGTCTTGATCCGAGCAAATCGGACGGTCGGGCGATGTTCTGGGCTGTGCTGGTTTGGGCTGGCCATGGGCAGGCATCGATTCTCGATTGCGGAGTCTGGTTTCAAGATCCGAAAGACGAACGACGGTTTATTCAGTTCATACTCATCACAACTCACGAACTATTATGCGTTTAGCTCCCATCGCTCTTTCTGCGCTGGCGATGCTTGGCTTTTTGGAAGCAAATCGCCGGGCCGAGGCCAACCCTTTTTCTGAAGAAGAATCCGTAGAACCGATTGCGCCAGTGGAAACCGCTGCTCCGGCTGCGCCACAGCCAAAAGCAGCGATCGCTCCACCAGAACCAATCCAGACCGCTCCTCAAGCCCGTTCCACCGCCCCTCGTCCAATCGAAAAGGCCGCGCAAAAGGCTGAAAAAGTTGCTGCATCGGCTCCTAGTTCACAGGTTACGCCGCCGCCTGCGCCCGCTCCGGAGAGAATTGCCGTTTCTGCACCTGCGGCGACCCCGGCTCCCATTGCCAAGGCCCCGGTTCCCGCGGCTCCTGCGACCGCAGCCCCCGATCTAGCCGCGCAGCCTGTGTCTCGTCCGGTGGCCGTTGTTGAGCCTGAAAACGCTTCTGGTGCAGTCGCGCAGCCCGTGGCACAGCGGGTCGAGCGTGAGGCTCCGGTAGTCGCAGTGGCGGCAGTGGCCGAGTCGAAGCCTGCGGCATTGTCCAGCCAGGAATCAGCCCCGCCTGTGCGGGCGATCGCCCCTCGGCTTGCAGAAAGGCAGACGGTTCCAACAGCCGCCATGACCTCTGACGCTACGGCTGGCCCGTCTGCCTCGTTGCCTGGCGCAGCGATCGTGGCGGATGCAACCGTCGAGCGGTCTGCCCCTTTGCCCTCTGTGCCAGTCGAAGTGGGCGCTCCGGCTGAGGTCACGAACGTCATCGTGGCTCCGGCGGTTCCTGTCACCTTTGTCGAGCCGACCACACCCCGCATTTCCTACAGTGGTCTGATTCCGCTGCTCAAGGATGACCCGCTGAACGATCCGCGAGAGTTCCGCCCCGGCTCAATGCACATGGAGACGCTGCCCGTGGTCGAGTCTCCGTCCACCGGCCCCAGCCTCGCGACCGAGGCCAGCCTGACTGCTGATGCGACTACGCCTAGCCTGCCAGATACTCGCCTAGCGGCAGAGTCTCGGAGCGATCGCCATGAGGCAGCAGTGCGGTCGTGTCTGGGCGAAAATCCCAACCTGTTCCGTTTGGTGGAGCAGGAGGAAGGGCGCTTTCTTCAGCAGGTGCTTTACAACGGACAGCCCGGTCGCATTGCTCGCGGCACAGATGGACGACTGGTATGCCCTGGCGCAGCACCCGTGGCGCAGACGGTAGAAACGACTCCCGGTGTGCAGGCTGCCGTTTCGCCCGCAGAGGCTCCCGTGGCGATCGCCCCCGTCGAGGCAGAAGTCGTGACGGAAGGCACGTCGCACCGCCGCCACCGCTACTACTACGGCTATACCCCCTACTATCCGCCAGTCGTGGTGTCTTATCCACGCCCTGTGGTGGTCGAGCGTCCTGTAACTGTCGTCGTAGAACGTCCCCGTCCGGTGGTGATCGAGCGCCCAGTGCCCGTGGTGGTCGAGCGTCCAGTACCCATCGTAGTCGAGCGCCCCGCTCCCATTCTGCTGCCCCATTTACCCGTACTAGAAATCCGCTATGACCGGCGCACCCGCCGAGCGCTGCGTCGCCATCCCTATCGCTTGGTGCATTATCACTATCCCTACTACTATCCACATCTGGCTTATGGCGGCTGGCCCTACCCCATTGGGCTGCGGGAGGAGAATGCAGACCCTTCCCTGAGCCAGCCTGGACTGGAAACCGAGGGCCTTGGCGGAACCACCCATCGGTTTGAAGGAACGGTAGAGGCGGCAGCGCCCGCAGAGATTCCCACGCTCTCCGTTTCGACGGGTGCTGCGGACGTGGCGATCGCCCCCAGCGGCAGCCGCACCGCCGCCCCCGTTTATGCCAGAGCCAACGAGAGCGTGGTGGCGATTCGCAATCGCTTTTCGGGCAGCGGTTTTTTCGTTGAACCCGCCAGCGGCCCTGGCGGGAACCCCAACACCCTGATCGTGACCAATGCCCATGTGGTGGAAAACCTCCAGCAAGGGCAAGTTTCTCGTGTCACCCTGGCAGACAACAGCGACCGTCGCGCTCGTCTAGTGGGCTTTGACCCCAGCGGCACAGACCTGGCGCTGCTGACCCTGGAACCGTCTCGCTATCCCAACCTGGATCGGCTCAGCGGGCAAAAGCCGACCTTCACGGGGCAGCCGTTGCGTCTGGCCGATGCTCGCTCGGTGCAGCCGGGTGACCCGGCCTATGTCATTGGCACGCCTTTTGGGCAAGAGCGGTTTCGCAATGCGCTGACCAGCGGCGTGGTGAGTAAGATCAACCCCGATGAAGTGCTGACTGATGCCCAGATTAACCCTGGCAATTCGGGCGGGCCAGTGCTTGACCAGCACGGCAACGTGATTGGCGTTGTGGCCTTGTCCTTTTCGCGGGGCGGCAATCGCGGCCTCAGCAGTGCCATCAGCAGCGATCGCGTGCGTCACCTCCTGGCCAGCGCCCATACGGGCCACCTCGCCTCGACTGCGCCGCTGTCGCGGGTCACCAATGCCACGCCGCTGTCCTTTGGGCAAGATTCCCACGGCTTTGTTGCCAGAGCCGAAGGACGGATTGACGAGGGCGATCGCCTGTCTGACAACGGGCGGCGCTTCGAGACGTTTTCCTTCCAACTGCCCACGCCTGCCCAGGTGTCGATTCAGATGCGGAGTGCGTTCATCGACTCGTTCCTCGCCCTGAGACGAGACGTATCGCGCTTTAGTGATCAAACCGCACTGGAGCCAGTCGCGGAAAACGACGATGCCAACATTAACCCCAACGCACGGGATGCTGCTATTCGCGCTAACCTCCCGGCAGGAACCTATGTGGTGTTCGCAGGCAGCTATGGCGCAGGAGAAGCAGGGCCCTACGACCTGAGCGTGCGCGTCACTTCTCAGGGCACTCGCGTCGCCACTCCGGCGCGTGGGCTTGCGGAAGAAAACGCCGTGATGGTGTAGTCAGCCAAAGCGAGATTCGATTCGGCTAGAGTTCCATTCCAGATGAATCGTTGTGTGGTGAATCTGCACAACGATTCATTTTGTTTGGAATATCTTACTTGAATCTCAATGCTTCTGAGTGGCACACGAATAAGATTACTGGTAGGATTACTGGAAGTTCCGCAGGCGCTTGACTGGCAATCCAAAAGCACCAATCCAAAATCCAAAATCGACACGATCAGGCATCAGGTCAAGCTTTTAGCTAGCAGACCCACGAGCGCCCCACCCAGCACCAGCCAGGCCGAGTTTACCTTGAGCCGAAACACGGCAACCAGCGACAACGCTGCGAGAATCACCGTCACCCAGTCCACCACGGCGGCGCGGGTCAGCGTCCAAGTGACGACGGCCATGAGTCCGAGAGAGGCTGCGTTGACCCCATCCAAGAAGCCGCTGACCCAGCGCGACTGGCGCAGCTTGGGCAAAAATGGGTTGATGACCAGCACCAGGGCAAAGGCGGGCAGAAAAATAGCGATGGTGGCGGCTACGGCTCCGGCGTTGCCCGCCAGCAGGTAGCCGATAAAGGTGGCGGTGGTGAACACGGGCCCGGGCGTGACCTGCCCCACCGCCACCGCATCCAAAATTTGCTGCGACGAAAGCCAGCCCGTGCGCTGCACAAGCTCGCGCTCCATAAACGCTAGCAGCACATAGCCGCTGCCATAGAGGACTGCGCCAATTTTTAGAAAAATAAGAAAGACGCTGCCCCAGGTCGGTGCATTGGCGGGTGCAGTTGCCGGAGCCGCGCCCGTTTGCGCCAGACTGGTTTGCGCGAGAACTGGTAGAGGAAACAACAGCAGCGGTGAACCGGGTTCTCGCTGTCCCAGGTTTTTGATCAGCATGACCGCAGCGCCGCCCAAGAGCAGCAGCGCAATTTCGTTTAGCCCGGCGGCAAAGAGCGCAATGACGGCGATCGCCACTGCCCAGGTGGGCCAATCCTTGAGCGCCTTTTTCCCTAGCTTCCACAGCGCTTGCACCACAATGGCAATCACCACCGCCTTGATGCCGTAGAGCAGCCATTCTACTTGGGGAATAGTTCGATAGCGGACGTAAACTGCCGCCAGCGCCCACACAATCAGCATTGCAGGCAAGATAAAGCAGGTGCCCGCCAAAACCAGTCCGCGCCAGCCTGCTCGATCGTAGCCCAGGTAGATCGCTAGTTCCGTCGAGTTTGGGCCGGGAATCAGGTTGGTGATGCCGAGGAAATCAAGCAGCTTTTCGCGGCTGAGCCAGCGGCGACGGGTAACGATTTCGTCGTCCATCATGGCAATGTGGGCAGCGGGCCCGCCAAAGGCGATCGCCCCCAGTTTCAGAAACACGCCCGCCAGTTCCCCCAGGCGTTGTCGCTGGGCCGCCGGACTCAGGGTGTCGTAGGGAAGGGTGTCGTCGCTAAAGCCTTCTAAGGGCTGAGAGGGCGGGGACATAGCTGAGAGTCTGGCGCTGCTAAATTTGAATCCTTTTGAATGCCAGGAGCCTGGCATCATTTCGTTTTCAACATATCAACCAAATTCGATTTAACGCTAGCCCAACGAGTTACATTCTGCTCAGCCCAAAGACAGATTTTGCGCTGGGCGCAGATGGTATCACGGAGTGCAATTTGAGCGCATCCCCTCCGATTACCATCCAGCGTAGACTACGATCTGGCAAAAGACTTTGGCAAAAGACTTTTGAAATCTCCGAACTCCACCCTGGTTTAATGCGGCTATGGCCTTAGATTCCGACGTTCAGACCGACCTGCAAACCGACCTGCAATACACTCAGGCGACCAGCCTTTCTGACCTGTTTGCAGCAGATACTGCCGACGCGCCCCACGCCTTTATCCTCAACTATCCGGCTACCGCAAGCTGGGCTGCCTATCCCAATACCGAGAAGTATTTTCTGCAAGACGGCAGCGACGAATCTACCAAGGTCAGCTATGACAAAATCGTGCAGCAGGAGCCGTGGAAAAACCTGGCGGTGCTGGGCGATCGCCTCGCGGGTATTGTCATCCGCCCGCCACGCAATATTTTGATCGACTACTGGCGGGAGCATTTTGGCTTTCGCTACGAAAATCTGGAGGTGCTGCAACGGTCGGTGTATCTGGACTACCTAAGCCAGAGCGATCGCTTTGCCAAGGTGCTAACGCTGTTTCCCTTTGACCACCTCGCGCCCGAAAAGCACGCCGTCCCGCCCGACACCCACTATCGCCTGCTGAGTAAAGAAACCCTGGCCGAACTGGGCGTGCCCTGCCCGCACTACGTCACCTATCACCTAGACGAAACGCCCCTAGAGGACGTGCCGCTGCCCGCCGAGTTTCCTTACCTGATTAAGACCACCCACGGGCTATCGGGTGAGGGAACCTATATTATTCAGAACTCCAGCGACCTGGACTATTGCCTGCGGGAAATCCGCAAATATCGAGAAATCAATTTGCTCCGCAGCATTGTGGTGTCGGATTTTGTGAAAAACGCAGTGCAGAACTACTGTATGCAGTTCTACGTGAGCAAGACGGGCGCGGTGGAACTGATCGGCGTGACGGGGCAGTTGGTCACGGAGGAGGGCGGCTACCTGGGCGGGCTGATTGACTACCAAAATACGCCCGTGGAACGGTTCGCGCCGCATATTCTGGCGATCGCCCGCTATGCCCACCAGCAGGGCTATTTCGGCATCATCGGCTGCGACGTGCTAGAAGACACCGATGGACAACTCCACGCCATCGATGCCAACTTTCGGGTCAATGGCTCCACGCCGCTGTGCTTGCAACGGCAACCCTTGCTGAAGGAAAGAAAGGCGATCGCCAAATATTCCACCGACTACCGCATGGACGGCACGCTCGATTCGATCCTGGTAGAACTTAGGCCCGAACTGGCGCGTAAGGATTTCCTGATCCTCTCCGCCCTAGAAAAAGTAAAGTACGGCAAGATCTACACCGAACTTTACGGCATCGTCGCGGGCGAAACCCTGGAGGAGATGCAGCAAATTGAGCAAACGCTCCAGTCCAAGGGGCTAATGCTGGGCTGATTTTGGATTTGCGATTTTAGATTGCTGGTCAAGCACCTGCGGGGTGTCTCAAAATTTCATTCGCAGCACCCCTCAGGAGACTTGCCATTAGGGGCGTTGATCAATCGTTGATTAGTCGTTGATTAATCTTCGTCCTCTGCGTCCAGATCCTCGTCTTCGAGCGCCTGAATCGCCAGCAGCAGCGCCTCTTCCCGCTCCTCAAACTCGTCTTCGGGCAGTTCGCCCATATCGAAGGCGAGTTGCAGCGCCAGCAGCTCTTTTTTCAGATTTTCTTTTTCATCCAGCAGCGGCTCTGCCTGCTCCAAAATCTTGCTGGCGATCCAGTTCATGCCGTTGATGGGCGCGGTGACGGGGGCGAGGAGGAGGTCAAAGATCATAGCGGGGTTGGGAGTGAGAAGGTAATAAAGGCGGGTGCTATCTTACTCTGCTTCTAGCTGGGCAAAGTTGTAGGGTGCGGTGAAGTTGTTGTAGCGGATGGTCAGGCGGCCGCTGAACTGCGTGTCCAGTTGATCGACCTGCTGCCCAAAGGCGGGTTCCGCATCCCAGGGAATCAGGTAGGCGGCGTTGTAGATCATGCCGGGAACGCTGGGCAGGGGGTCGTTTTCGACAATTTCAACGGCATGGGTGTTGAGGCGATCGCGACAGGTTTGAATAATCGCGTCTTTGCGGACGGTCATGGCGTGTTCGATGGATTGCCCAATGCGAACAATTTCGTCCATGCTGAGGGTTTTTCCTTCGAGGCGATCGCGCTCTGCTCTTAGCAGATCGTTTTCCTGCATCAGCGCCTCTAGCTCCGCCTCCTGGTTCCATACCAGCTTGATGCCCACCTCCCGTCGACCGTCTAGCCGCTGAAACAACTGCCGCAGGGCCTCTCCCTTGGGCACGATGAGTTGCTCCTCGACGCTGGTCCAGTCCTTAATCACCAGGCCAAACTGAAGTGGCAGCAGGGTACGATGGCCCTTTTCCATCGCTTGCTCCAGCACGCGCTCATGGCCCAGCAGGTTTTTGCGGCTAGAGAGATAGCGCTTTTGCTGGGCCTCGGAATAGAGAAATACGAAATCGCCAATGGCGTGGGAATGAACGGGCTGCGCGTCCAGACCTTCGAGGGCTAGCCCGACAGGGCCGGGGGTGGGGAAGATGCCGTAGAGATAAAAACCGTATGCCATGATGCGCGGGGAAACAGGGCCACTGGGAGCAAATGGGCGCAAATCGTCGGGGGTTTTGCTGACCCAACTTGCCTACTCGCTGAGAGTGCCCAGTTTGGCAGGGGCGATCGCCAATTTTGCGAAATCGCGACACAGCGTTACAAACCCCCTGCGAAAACTACAGCGGCTTGGATGTCAGCACTAGGCGGAGCTTGGCATGAATCAGGCTTAGTTGCGCCAGTCCCAAATCCACATCGCCCTCGATCACTACGCCCGTATTCAACAGGCGATCCAGCAGTTCCAGAATTGACGGATTGGCAGACTGTTCGCCGGGATAGTAGCCGCCCGCCTTGGGCAGCAGCGTACCAATTTCGCCCAAATCGATATTGAGATCTGCCGGATCGATCTCAAAAATTTCACAAAGCTGCACGACCTGCTCTTCCAGCTTCCGCAGGCTTTCGGCAGCGCGATCTAGGTCGCCGTCGCTCAGCAGCCCATCCTCCATGCGGCGGATTACCTGCGCCTCC
This sequence comes from Thermoleptolyngbya oregonensis NK1-22, assembly GCF_032705245.1. Lineage (GTDB taxonomy): Bacteria > Cyanobacteriota > Cyanobacteriia > Elainellales > Elainellaceae > Thermoleptolyngbya > Thermoleptolyngbya sichuanensis. The sequence continues at coordinate 833,862 of NZ_CP053540.1, read as the reverse complement.
ATTAACTGTCGCACTAGTTCAACAACCGTCAGCAGCAGCGGAGCCAGTCCCGCGTCCGACTTGCCCGCAGGCATCAGGGAAACCTCCGCAGGCAGCGCCGCCAAATCCCCAGACAGGGCATCCCCAGATAGGGCATCCCCAGATAGGGCATCCCCAGACAGGGCATCCCCAGATAGGGCATCCCCAGACAGGGCATCCCCAGACAGAGCATCTGATGGAGGAGAATCCGTCGCAGCATCAGGAGATGCCGAGTCGGACATCGAACCCGTAGAGGTGGATGCCGAAGCGGATGCAGAATTAGGCACAAAATTGACAGATTCCATGCCTTCATCATGCCCAAAATTTATCAAGTTTCTCCGTCAATTGTTACGGCATCCGTCACAATCTGTGTCGTCTTGTGTTCACAATGCACCAGCGACAAACCGGGTGGGTATGGTATAGAAAATGAAGAAAACCTTAAGGAGGCGGTATGAGTCCTCTAATGCTCCGGCAACTCTGGATGGTTGTAGACGAAGCGCAGTCGAGCGTATTGCTTAGCTTGGATGACCACAGCCTCACCAAGTGGTTAATCGGGCAGTTTTATCAGGGGCGATCGCTCAGCCCCAGCGAATCTGACCTCCTCAGCGAATACATCCGCACTCGCATTCCGCTCATTCGTGAGATGGCCCAAGGACGCTAGGCGACCCGTCATTGACCTACTGCTCAACCCATCTCGCGCTCGTCGGTTGTTAATCTCAGTGATCTATCAGTGATCTAATCGAAATCGTCCAAAAGCTGCCCAAAAGCCGCCAAATCCAGCCCAACTGCTCCAAGGCTTGTAGAGCAGCAGTTTACGGCCATCCCAACATCGCCCTGTAGGACTGAGTTAAGTGTGTTAGCGCTAGCCTAAAGCTTGCAGTTGCAGGTGGGCTTAGTTTCAGGTACCAAACACCTGATTCTATCAGCAAGTTGTCTCCCGTTTTACGAACCCATGACAACCCCACTAAACGTATAGTAGTATACAAACGGAATTCCGGAAGCAGTAGACTGTTAAGAAAGCTAAAAGCAGTAAGTTGGAAGAGCGTTGATCTGCGTCCTAGCAGATGCCAGGTTTTGACCACGGATGTGCTTCTTCCACGCAGATTGCTACCCTGACGTTTTCCTAAAATTCTGTTGAAGTTCTGTTTGAAGTGAGTGAGACAACTATGCGTAAGTGGGGTTCTTTGCTGCTGGCAGCCAGTCTGTCGGTAGCCGCAATCTCTGCCTGTACCTCAGCGCCTACGAATACTGCAAGCTCGCCCGGTGCTGAAGGCGCATCTCCAGCGGCAATTGCTGCGGGCAGAAGCCGACTGGACATGGTGAAGGAGCGGGGTAAATTGATCTGCGGCGTTGAGGGGACGATTCCTGGATTTAGCTTCGTTGACCCCAGCGGCAACTACTCTGGGCTAGATGTGGATGTCTGCCGCGCCGTGGCCGCTGCGGTTTTTGGCACATCGGAAGATATCGACAGCAAGATTGAATATCGAAACCTCGATTCTACGGCTCGTTTCCCAGCGGTGCAGAACGGCGAAGTAGATATGCTGTCTCGTAACACCACTTGGACTGCTAGCCGAGATGCGGCGGGCGGAAATGGTCTGGAGTTTGCGCCGACCACTTTCTACGACGGTCAAGGGCTACTGGTGAGTAAGGCCAGCGGCATCCAAGATGTGGCCGGTCTAGCAGGCAAGTCGGTGTGTGTGGAAACGGGAACGACGACCGAGCTAAACCTGGCCAGCCGCACCAAAGAAGCAGGTGTGACGATTAATGAAGTAAAGTTCCAGGACTCTAATGCGGCGATCGCCGCTTTCTCGGAGGGTCGCTGCGATGCCTTTACCTCCGACCGTTCTCAGCTTGCCGCCAAGCGCACCTCCCTGCCCAACCCTGACGACTACGTGCTGCTCGACGTGGTGATGTCCAAGGAACCTCTGGGCCCAGTGACCATCAACGGCGACTCTCGCTGGTATGACGTGGTGAAGTGGGTGACGTTTGGGCTGATTCAGGCAGAGGAGTTTGGCATTACTCAGGCCAACGTCGATCAAATGAAGCAAGACCCGAACCCCGACATTCAAAACTTCCTGGGTGTACAGGGTGAATTAGGTAGCCAACTGGGTCTGCCTGCCGATTTCATGGTTCACGTTATCAAGGCAGTTGGCAACTACGGCGAAATCTACGAGCGCAACGTGGGTAGCGGCTCTGAGCTAAACATTTCTCGCGGCCCAAACGAACTGTGGACCAATGGCGGCCTGATGTACTCTCCGCCATTCCGCTAGAGTCTGCGCCGTTTTTCAAACGCGCTGGAGGGCAGGTTTCGTCAACATTCAATCCGTCACAGCAGGCGGCTATGTTGCAAAGCCTGCCCTTCCTGGTATCTTTTCTGCAAAGGGCGAAGTCTGAGGAGCGATATTGATTTTCGATTTTGGATTTGCGATTTTGGATTGTCAGCTAAGGGTCTGCGGGACTGCTGGCAATTTTATTCGTAGCGCCACTTAGGAGTTTATTCGTAGCGCCACTTAGGAGAATTGATAGACGCTCCAGCTAGCCCATTTGATGACGTAGTTCCTCAAGCACATTTTCTCGCGTATTCTCTCCGAGTTTCCAGAAACAGAGCAGGTCAGCATGACGCACTCTTCTGACACCACCGAAAAGGTTCCCTTTTGGCGAGACGACCGGGTCTGGCGAATCATTATCCAGTTGGTTGTGCTGGGTGTTGTAGTGCTAATCGGGTCGATCCTGCTTGGCAATATGTTCCGCAACTTGGCGCAGTTGGGGCGGCAGTTTGACTTTGGGTTCCTAAGAAACCAAGCTGGCTTCAACATTGGCGAAACCATCGTGCCTTACCAGACCAACGATCGCTACTGGTGGGCGCTGGTGGTGGGTTTTTTGAACACGCTGCGGCTGATTTTGGTGGGCTTTGTGCTGGCGACAGTGATTGGGGTGCTGGCAGGAATTGCCAGTTTCTCTGACAACTGGCTGTTGCGTAAGCTCAACGTGTTTTATGTGGAAATTGTGCGGAACGTGCCGCTGTTGCTCCAGCTTTTTTTCTGGATTTTTGTGGTGTTCTATAGCCTTGCGCCGCAGCGTAGCCTCAACGACCCGCCGACTCCGCTGCTGGGCAAGGGCTTCATCAACAAGGCTGGGATGTTTATTCCCTGGCCTGCAAACAATGTAGGCGACTGGCTGGCGCTGCTGGGGGTTGTGCTGGGGGCGATCGCCGCTTTCTTCATCTGGCGCTGGCGCATCAAGCTGATGGAAACTGCTGGCGCATCGGGCAAAATGCAGCAGTGGATTTTGATTGGGCTGGCGATCGCCGGTCTGCTGGTTCTGCTGTTTGGCATGGAGTGGGAAACGCCGGTTCTGGGCGAAAACAACAGAATCACCGGCGGCCTGCGAATTTCGCTGGAATACGCTGCTGTGCTGGCTGGGCTGTCGTTTTACACGGGCGCGTTCATTGCGGAGATCGTTCGAGCGGGCATCCAGTCGGTGTCGAAAGGACAGTGGGAAGCTGCCCGCGCCTTGGGGCTGCATACTGGGCTGGCGATGCAGCTTGTTGTCTTGCCCCAGGCCCTGCGGGTGATTATCCCCTCCCTCAATAGCCAGTACCAAAACCTGGCCAAAAACTCGACCCTGGCGCTGGCCATTGGCTATCCCGACTTTTTCTCGACCTTTCAAACCACGCAAAACCAGACGGGACGCGCCGTTGAGATGATTCTCATCCTGATGGCGGTGTATCTCATTATCAACTTGGTGATCACGACGCTGATGAACTTGCTCAACCGTGCTGTCCAGCTTAAGGAACGCTAGCCGCTGCGCCTCATGTCCCTGGTATCTGACTTAGGTATCTGATTTAGAAGGCGATCGCCAAAACTCCCTTTCTTACTCCCAAGTTCTAGACCATGACCACCAGCTACCCCCCCGCCTCTGCTTCCCCCCCACCCATCGCCCAGGTCGGCCCTGTCGCCTGGATGCGGAAGAACCTGTTCAATAGCTGGTTCAACAGCATTCTCACGATTCTGCTGGTGTGGCTTTTGGGCAGCACGGTGGTTAATTTCGTGCGCTGGGCCTTTTCGCTGGCGCAGTGGGAGGTGATTCCGGCAAACCTGCCGCTGTACTTTGTGGGGCGATTCCCCGCGAGTCAGTATTGGCGGGTCTGGGTGCTGGTGGCGCTGCTGGCGGCGCTGGCGGGGCAGACCTGGGGCATTTTGGCAAAGGCGGCTCCGCGTTTGTTTAGCCGTCCCGTGCTGATTGGGCTGGCGATCGCCGCGCTGATTGCCGTCATTTTTCCCACGCCGCCCCTCTATCGCCTGCTGATTTTGGGCGTTGTGCTGCTGGTGGCCGCGAGCGCCTGGATCGGCTGGCAAATCGGCAGCAAGACCCCCGGCTTTGGCAAGTGGCTGGCGCTGGCCTGGGCGATCGCCCTGCCGATTGCGTTGTGGCTGCTGCTGGGCGGCTTTGGGCTGCGCCCGGTAAACATCAACGACTGGGGCGGGATGCTGCTGACGGTGTTTGTGTCGGTCATCAGCATTTTGCTGTCGTTTCCGCTGGGCATTTTGCTGGCGCTGGGCCGCCAAAGCACGCTACCCGTCATCCGCTGGCTGTCTACGGCCTACATCGAACTGGTGCGCGGGCTGCCGCTGCTGTCCATTTTGTTTTTTGCCTCAGTCATGGTGCCGCTGTTTATTCCGGGCAATATTCGGCTGAATCTGGTAATTCGCGCCATTATCGGTCTAACACTATTCACGGCGGCCTATCTGGCGGAAACCATTCGCGGCGGCCTGCAATCCATCCCTCGCGGACAAACCGAAGCTTCGCGGGCGCTGGGACTTAGTACACCGCTGACGCTGGGGCTGATTATCCTGCCGCAGGCGCTGAAGGTGTCGATTCCGGCAATCGTGGGTCTATTCATCAGCCTGCTGCAAGACACAACGCTGCTGCTGATTATCGGTCTGTTTGAGCTATTGGGCATTAGCCGCGCAATCTTGGCAAACCCGCAGTTTATCGGGCGCTATGCCGAGGTGTATTTATTCATCGGGCTGATTTTCTGGGTGCTGTGCTATGCCATGTCTTGGGGCAGCCGCAAATTGGAACAAAGCCTGAATACGACGCACTGAGAGGGTGTTTGAAAAGGTATCGCCCGTAATGTTAAGCACTCAGAAATCCTCCCTCGCTCCCCTCAAAAAGGGGGGAAACCGCCTTAAAGTCCCCCTTTTTAAGGGGGATTTAGGGGGATCTTGCACGCTTTGCTACAAACAGTAGGACTTTTCAAACATCCTCTGAGGCTGGTAGTTCAACAAGATGCGTTAGCGACAGAGCAACGAAAGGGTAAAGAATTCTGCAAGACCCGGTTCTGATCTTGTTGCTCTTACTGCTCCTGTTGCTCTGACCAAGAAGGGCGAGGGAGCAGGCTCGAACGCTCCTGCCCCCGTCATCCCCAATCTGCGGACTAGCGCACCAGCACCGTCATGAACTTATCTTTGGCAAAGGGCGCGGGTACGATGGGCGTGAATTTTACCCGATCGTTTGCGATCTTTTTCACGTAGAACTCGTTCATCAGGTGAATGACTTGGTCGCGTGTGCCGATGATCCAAATTTGCGGGCGCTCGTCCAAGGAAGACCGAGGAGCCGCGCCGCCGCCCCCGCCGCCGTGGGATTCGGGCATGGGCGGGGTTATAGAAACGCTGGCGGTTGCGCTGTTAGTGGAGTTAGCAGCGGAACTTGCGGAACTTGCAGAAAAATCCGCAGCGGAAACGGGTGGCTGCGCGTGCAGCCCGTCGTTGCGTTCGGGAGACATAGGTTTTTCCTCGCTTGTGATTGGAAACGGGTTTGGGAAACAAACAGGCTGCCCACCGGAAAGGCATCCGATGGGAGGAAAAGGCTCAGGGTGTGGCGGTTTCCCAACCACTTGTCAGCACTTGCGAGGCGAATGATAATCATCAAAGCCTGGCTCCTGCCCCGACAGGAGTTAGGTTAGCTGGTTAGTTCGTGCTGCTTACACGGCTAATCAGCGCCTTCACCCTGAACCGGACAACCTCTACTGGAACTGAGAGAATTTAATTCCAGTGCCAGATACGATAGACCAAACTCTCGTAGAACGCAAGTATCAAACCCCAGAATTTCTCCAAATTTCTGGAACTCGATATTAATAACAGCAACTTACGGATTAGCGGCTCTTTCTGCCCTCAAATCCGGCGATCGCCGTGTGCAGCGTCAGGTAAATTCGGTCGGTTCCGATTTTCTCCAGCAGCCCCGATCGCCGCAGTTGGGCATAGAGGTCTTGCTTCACCCGCGCCAGGGCGAAGGTGATGTGGCGGCTGGCTAGCTCGTCGCAAAATTCCGAGAGCATGTCAGCAGCAGTGATGTCGATTTCGGCGATCGCCTCCGTGTTCAGCACAAACCACTCGACGGGAACCCGCTCTGCGGCGATCGCCCCCAGGGCCCGCTGCTTGAAGTCTTCGGCGTTGGCAAAGCAGAGCGGCGCATCGTAGCGGTAGATCACTAGGCCCGGAATCGTGGTTGCGCCGGGCCAGTCGTCGATGTCGTGCAGGCCGGGCACATCGGGCACGGTTCCCAAGACGGCATCGTGGGGCCGCGTGATGCGGGCAAACAGATCGATCACCGACAGCCCCACGGCGATCGCCACGCCCACCAGGATATCCGTGAGTAGTACGCCGAATAAAGTGGCGATCGCCAGCAAAAACTCGCTCTGGCGAAACCGCCTCAGCCGCTTCAGTTCGGGAATTTCAATCAGCTTGGTGGCGGCATAGATTACGATTGCCCCCAGCGCCGCCTTGGGAAACAGCGCCAGCAGCGGCCGCAAAAATAGGAGTACAACAATGACGACTCCGAAGGCCACCAGCGAAAACAACTGCGACTTGCTGCCCAGGGAATCGCCAATTACCGTGCGGCTGCCGCTGCTGCTAACGGGGAAGCCCTGCATCAGCCCTGTGCCCAGGTTGGCCGCGCCCAGCGCTAGCAATTCCTGATTTGCGTTAATTTCGTAGCCGTTGCGCGTGGCGAAGGCGCGGGCCGTCAGCACGTTGTCCGAGTAGCCCACCACCGCAATGCCCACCGCCGCCCCCAGCAGCGCAGGCAGTTCCGACAGGCTGGCCAGGGGCAGCGCCAGATGCGGCAATCCGGCGGGAATTTCGCCCACCACGGCCAGGCCCTGTCGCTCTAGATCCAGCAGTGCCACTGCCGTTGTCGCCAGCAGCACCGCCAGCAGCGGCCCCGGAGCCGTGCGCCACCGCCGCTGGATGCCAAACAAAAACGCCAGCACCAGCAGCGACAGGAGAAACGTGGGTCGATGAATCTGGTCAAGCTGGCTGAAAAATTCGCCAAACTGGCCAAACACGTTGTCCGACTGGATGGCCACGCCGCTGATTTTGCCCAACTGCCCGCCGATCATGATCAGCGCCACGCCGGCCATGTAGCCAATCAAAATCGGCTTGGAGAGCAGGTTAGCCAAAAAGCCCAGCCGCAGCAGCGAACCCGCTATGCACACCAGCCCCACCAGCAGCGCCAGCAGTGCCGCCAGGGTGGGATAGCTCTGGGGCGAACTGGCTAATAGAGGGGCGATCGCCGCTGCGGTCATTACGGCAGTTGTGGATTCCGGCCCGACGGAAAGCTGGGGCGACGACCCCAAAACGGCGTAAATCAGCATGGGCGGCAAAATGGCCCACAGCCCCGCCACTGGCCCCACGCCCGCCAGTTCGCCATAGGCCATGCACTGGGGAATCAGGTAGGCTGCCACCGTCACGCCCGCCAGCACATCGCCCCGCAGCCAGTCGCGGCGATAGGCCCGCAGCCGATGTAGCCCCGGCATTGGCAGGCGATTCGGTTTCAGCAGGTTTGACTTGACGGCCACGGCAGTTCCTCTGGTTGCGACGGGTTAAGAAGAGATTAAGTCGCACCCTCTAGCCTAACGAAAAGGTGTCTCGGAATACCGTTATTCGCCGTTTTAGTAACCCTTCTCAGTAAACCTTTTCAAAATAATGGGTGTCTGGCATGTCGCGGCGCTGCCCCAGATCGACCCAGCCGCGCTTTTGGTAGAAGGCGATCGCCGCCAGATTGGTCGGACTGGCGCTGAGGCGGGCCCGGCCATAGCCGTGCTGCCCAAAGAACTGAGTCGCGTATTCATCCAGCCGCGCCCCCAGCCCTTGCCCCCGATACTCTGGAGCCAGATAAAACAAATTCACATAGCCCACGCTGGCATCGCGCTTCCAGCAGCCTAGCTCGATTTGCCCGATAATTTGCCCGGTTTTCCACAAATGCACACAGCCGTTGGGCAACTCCGCAATCCGCCGCTCCAGCCACCGCAAATACTGCACGGCTCCGGCTCCATTTGGCTCGTAAAACCGCTCCGCCGACCCAAAGCTGCACACAAACGCATCCGCCCTGAACTGCACACACACCTGATGGTGTTTCGCCAGATCAATGGGCTTGAACTCGAAGGCAGCGTCGGAAGAGGACATGTTGCAGAGGTCAGTTTGCAGAGGTCAGACATTTTATTGAGCGTCTTGGGCAAAAGAAGGGCGATCGCCCCTTTGGAAACCCGAATGGCAGCGCAGGATTCCCGCTGCGTTGCACAAGCATCACCCCTTTGGAAACCTGAATGGCAGCGCAGGATTCCCGCTGCGTTGCACAAGTATTTCATGAGCATTGCATAAGCATTGCACAAGCATTGCAGAATACTTAGCCAGCGATATTTACCCCTCACGCAATCCCTCAATTTTATTCCAGGTGCAGATTAGCAGGGCAGATTAGCGGTGGGGGGCTGGGGGTCTTGCTGCGTCAGTCCTGCTTCAGAATCCGTTTGGCTGGCTTCCCAACTCAGCAAGGCCGACTTGCGCGACAGCCCCCAGCGATAGCCGCCCAGCTCGCCCGACTCGCGGATGACGCGATGGCAGGGAATCAGCAGCGCTACGGGGTTGCTGCCGATGGCGTTGCCGACGGCGCGGCTGGCGGTGGGGCGACCGAGGTGCTGGGCGATTTGCCGATAGGTGGCCAGGCTGCCGGGGGGAAGCTGGAGCAGCGATCGCCACACCTGAATCTGAAAATTGGTGCCCTTGACCCACAGGCTGATGGGCTTGGGGTTGTCGAGCGGGTTCAAGAGGCGATCGCCCACGGTCTGGGTCGCGGTCGGGTCGTGGCGCAGCGCGGCGTTCGGCCAAAGTCGTCGCAGTTCCGTTTCCCCAGCGGACTCGGCAGCGTCCAACCCATCCAAAAACAGCAGATTGCACAGGCCCCGTGGGGTCATCGCCACCAGCGCCCGTCCAAACCGCGTCGGGTGAATGCCGTAGACGATTTCCAGTCCTGCGCCGCCGGCCTTATATTCTCCGGGCGACATGGCCTCCAGCGACACAAACAGGTCATGCAGCCGCCCCGGACTCGACAGCCCCGCTTCCAGGCTCAAGTCCAGCAGGTTCGCGGTTTCTGCAATTTTGGACTTGGCATATTCCAGCGTCAGATATTGCAAAAAGCGTTTGGGGCTGATGCCTGCCCAGCGAGTAAATAGCCGCTGCACATGGGATTCGCTGAGGTGGAGATGCTGGGCTAGGGCGGCCAGGTCGGGCTGTTCGACCCGGTGCGCCCGCAAAAAGGCGATCGCCGCTGCAATGCGCTGATAGTCGTCCAGATCGTCTCCCAGATCGTCTCCTGCGACCGATCCTGCGACCGGGATTTGATGGGGTTGGCGCGTGTTCATTGCCAAAATTTGCCGAAAATTTGCCGAGAACTTGCCGAGAATTTGCCAAAACCCGGCTGAGAACCTGCCGAGAACCTGCCGAGAATTTGCCAAAAACTTGACTAACTTAGCTCAATCTAGCGATCGCCCCTAGCAAAACTCCACCCGATTTTTGCAATCCTGCGCCGCAAGTCCCAAAAAACACCGAGTAATCGCATTTTCTCGGAATTCTCTCCGTAGATTCCGTCAGGCACTTGGTTTCCTGCCTCAGCTAGCCTCGGATTAGCTGTCGCAATCGTTTCAGTACTCCTGCTGTTTTGAAACTGCTGCTTCAGGGTTGCTATCTTCACAAAGTTCTATGCATTTTTCCCAGCTTCATCAACCGCTCCGCTGGTTTGCACTGACCATTTTTTCCGCCGCATCGATCGCCCTCGTTTCGCCACCCCGCGAATGGACTGCCACCGCCCAAACCGCTAGCCAGTCTGTGAGTCCAGAGATGGCCCAGGCTATGCTGCAACAGGCCGTGTGCCTCAACGACTGGAGTCAGGCGATTTACGCGGTGAACCTGCTGATCGGATCGCCCAGCACCGCGCCCGCCCTGCGAGAGCAATGGGTTCGCTATCGTCGGCAGCTTCAGGAATACCAGACCCTACGCAGCAGCTTTGACCTGAGCAATACGCCAGAATGTGCAGGGGCGATCGCCCAGGCCCAGCAAGCCGCCGCCGCTCCGCAGGTTGCCCGTGCCCAGCCGCTCGACTGGGATCGCGCCACCGCCGGATTCCGCCAGTCCAGCCCATCCCGCCCCCAGACGACCGCCGCCCCCACGGGACGCAGCACGACAGCCTCCAGCACCGCCCGCAGCAGCGCCAACAGAAGCGGCGGGAACGACTGTGCAGACCTGATGAACCCTCGCAGCGGGGAACGTCGCGTCTCCACGGGTTCCGCCAGCAGCCGCTGGAACTACGCCATCTTTCAGGCATCAAACAGCCAATATTACCTGCGCTATTGGGAACAGGCAGACTGCACCCGTCAGGGGGAAACAGGTATGCACAGCACCGAGCGGGAGGCATACCGAGCGTTTATCTGTCGGCATGATCGAGAAAGGTGCGATCGCCTCCCCAACTAAACCCAGCATAAGTCCTACAAAAATTCAGAGCATCGGTCAGAAATCGGCATAGACATGGCGAAATCTGCTCGATGCTTTTATTTAGCCTGGCTTAAGCCAGTTTCTGAGCAGCAGGATAGAGTAATAATCGATGTCAATCGTTGTTTATTCCGAGTCTTTATCCTGGTTTCCTGCTTTGTGCTTCTGGCTAATCGCGCTAGGCTTATCACATGAATTTTTTACGGAAGCCGCGTCGAGTTGCGATCGCCCGGCTTTTCTTCCGTAAGTATCCGAGGCCGTTGATGGTCTAAAGGAAACAAACCGAGCCATTCAAGGGACTACGATCAATATATCGAACGCTTGATATACAAAAAGGACTGATTTTGAATCCCCCACTTTAGTCAATGCCAAAGATTGTTGACCACGAAGAATATCGCAAAGAGCTGCTGAGCAAATGCTTTGAGGTGATTGCCGAGAAGGGCTACAACGCAGTCACCATGCGGCAAATCGCTCAGCGTGTCGGCGTTTCTACGGGCACGCTCTATCACTACTTTCCCAGCAAGGAAAGCCTATTTGAGCAGCTTGTGGGTTTTGTTTGCGAACAGGACTCCTTCGAGTTTATGTCCCGCACTGCCCACCTGGAGAGCGTTTCAGAGCGTCTCAGGGTGGGGTTTGAGCTATTGGCGGAGCGGGAGGAATACTTTCAGCACCAGACGCTGATGATGCTGGACTTTGCTCGCCAACTCAGCCTGGAAGAGGTGAACTGCAACGAAACGCTGCAAGGCTCGGTGGAGGGTACAGAACAGGGCATGATGCACTGTCTCGGCATTGATGACATTGAACTGGTGCGCTTTTTGGGCAATTTTGTAGATGGGCTGCTGCTGCGGCGATTGTACGTGGGCGATCGCACGTCGATCCCGCGCCAGGCCGCGCTGCTGGGTGAAATGCTGCAAGCCTATCTTGCGTCCAAGCAAGCCGCCCCCGTTAAACCCCCTGTTGAACCTCCTGTCGAACCCTCCGTAGAACCCCCCGTTGAAATCCCTGGCCAAGCCCTTAAGCAAACCCTGGAAAAAAAGCTGGGCAAAGAACTGGATACAGCCGCGCTGGTGGGCCAGGAGGAGCGCAACTAAGCCACCCTCAAGCGTCTTTGAAACCTTCTGCGGTGGTGGAGTTTGGGGCTAAACACGGCCGCCTGTGGTTTGTCTGAATTTTTTCAAAAAGGGAGTGACAAATTGAAACAATGCTCCTATATTATTTTATAACTCCTGTTCGATATAAATTGTCCTGGCGATCGCTCCAGCCTGGGTTTTGCCTATGCGGACTGCGACGGGTCAATTACCCTTCAAGTTAACGAGCTTTTAAGTGTGAGCTTTTAAGTGCGAGCTTTTAAGAAGTTGGTTAAGGAACCGGGTTGATGCCCGCGCCTCAAGAGTCTGATACGTGTTCGAGTGCCGTGTTCAGTCCGTATTTCCATCAACACTGATTCGCCTCCTGGAAATCTTGGCCATTCCCCTTTCCCCACCGTCTAGCTACTGTGTACACATAGTCTTCTATGCTTGAGCAGCGATGCTTTGATCCCCCCTAACCCCCCTTACTTAAAGGGGGAACCGGAACCAAACCCAGAGTGACCCAACGAGGGGAAAACGGAATCGGAAGTCCCCCTTACCAAGGGGGATTTAGGGGGATCTTTCAGAGCCTTACGCAGACGAGCGAGATGGGTGTACGCGGCAACGACTGTCTGTAAGGACTGTCTAGAGAGGTTCGCATGGCTGCTGACACTCTCCAACTTGTAAAGAACTTGTAGAGGAGTTTGTCTGTGCGTCTCGATTTGCATATCGATCGTTCGATTTTTAATGACATAAATAACGACCATTCGATATGCAGAAAATCGCTTCGTCAATTTTTGTTCACGCTTAACCGCAACCCGCTGATGCCCTTTCCAAAGGGTGCATCCCACTTTTGTAACCCTCACCCTAAATCCCTCTCCCACTTTGGGAGAGGGACTTCCAACCCGTCTTCCCTTCTCTCGTTTGGGAGAAGGGGCTGGGGGATGAGGGCAAACTTGCAGAACTGGGATGCGCTCCTTTCCAAAGCTCATGCGGTTCTAACGCAACGCCGTGCTAGCTTGCCAAATTCTGGTCTTGCTTTCGGTCAACCTTGTCCAAAAGATTGGCTACAAAATTTCTCCAAGAGCAGGTGTTCTTCTATGCAACCCATCAGTCCGTCCCCACTTGCAACGCCTAACCTAAAACTCGCGTTTCTCCCGGTCAAGCAGGCCCGTCGCCGAGCATCTAGCGTCCTTTCGGTGCGTGAGCAAGAGGTGCTACAGCTTATCGTCGATGGATGCCGCACATCTGAAATTGCAAAACGACTACACCTCAGCCAAAACACTGTAAAGGTTCACGTTCGCAATATCTTTAACAAGTTTGGCGTGAATGATCGCGTGCAAATGGTTGTCCATGCATTTCGGAATGACCTAGTTCACTAAGTAAATGATCCTAATTCTTTGCAAGTCAGGACTTACGCACTTGCGATAGGCTCTTTGGGTTTTGGACGATTTTTCGCGGACGCAGCCCGCGAAAAATCGTCCAACTGCGTAAGTCCTAGCAAGTATTTGTAGGATGTACTAGCGCCAGCGTAACGCATTAAATTTTTTCGAGTCAGTGCGTTTTTGGAAAGGATTGTTCTAATAAAAAAGCGCCATCAACTGGGCGCTTTCGGATGTGAGGACTCAGTACAATAACTCAGTGAACAGGACTCAGTGAACAGCAACACAAGCGACACATCCATCGATCCATTCAGCCCCAGGAATTGGGAAAGAAAAACTGCCCAATTCCTGGTTTCAGAGCTAGATTACGCTTCCGCTTCGGTTGGCTCTTGCTGCCTTTTAGCTTTGTATTGCAGCACTGCCTGAGACAGTTCTGTTGCAACTAGCGTGATGAGCAGCGCGTCATCAATTTGTCCCAAGAACGGGATCATATCTGGGGAAAAGTCGAAGGGGCTGATGAGATAAATCAGCGATGCGCCGACGATCCACCAGCGGTATTTGGGGTTGGCAACCAGCTTACGAAGCAACCCATAAAACGGCTGAGCAAAAAATTTCTTCATTTCAGTGACTCGATTCGCTTGACCACGACCTTACGTTATTCATCATCGCGGATTGCCCAGGGTTTTGAAAGCGCTTAGAGGTGCGGTTTATCGGGCTATTTTGGGGGTGAAAACCAGTCTTTGGGTGAGGGATGGGCGAGAAATTTTGGATTTTGGATTAGGGATTTTGAATTAGGGATTTTGGGCGGCATTCGTTTGCTGTCTAATTCTTGGAACCTGCCTGCTGATTCCTAATTCCTCAATGCAGAGTGTGCAGCTTGCGCCAGCGCTTTGAGGGCGGCGGCATCGGGGGGCGATTCGGTGCTGTCTAGGTTGAGCCAGAGCAGGTATTCGAGGTTGCCTGCGGGGCCGACGAGGGGCGACCAGGTGAGATTGGCGTAGCGCCAGCCAAGGGTTTGGGCAGCGGCCAATACCTGGGCGATCGCCCCTGCTTGGTCAGCCGCCTCTCGCACCACGCCCTTTTTGCCAATTTTTTCTTTGCCCACTTCAAACTGGGGCTTCACCAGCAAAATCACGTCGCGCGGCGGCTCCAGCAGGTTCCACAGCGCGGGTAGCACCTTGGTCAAAGAAATGAAGGATACGTCTACCACGCCCAAATCGGGATGTGGATCGGCTGGGCTGTAGAGGTCGGCGGGTGTGAGGTAGCGCAGATTGGTGCGTTCGCGCAGCACCACGCGCTCGTCTTGGCGGATGCTCCAGGCGACCTGGCCATAGCCCACGTCGATGCCGTAGACTCGCGCCGCGCCCGCTTGCAGCAGGCAGTCGGTGAAGCCGCCAGTGGAAATGCCGCCATCCAAACACACGCGCCCTGCGACCGGGATTTGAAAGTCTGTCAGTGCCTTGGCTAGCTTTTCGCCACCGCGAGAAACAAAGGGCGATCGCGCTTTGACATCGATCTGAGCAGTTGGGTCAATTTCCGTGCCCGGTTTGTCGATCACCTGCTGGTTGACCCGCACTTCGCCAGCCCGGATCAGCCGTTGTGCCTGCTGCCGCGACTCGCACAGCCCCAGTTCTACCAGTTGTGCGTCCAGCCGCTGCCGCGCCACGCGATCGCCCCCCAAAAGTGCCCATGTCGATTTTAGATTTTAGATTGGGGATTTTGGATGGGAGATTTTAGATTTTGATTTTGGATTGGGGATTTCGGATCGTCCTGCTGAGAGATGCCGGGATTCCCATCGATCATGGAGAAGCTTGGGTAGGCGCGTTCCTCTACTTCTGATCAATGTCACTTCAATCTTACTGATCAGCTAATAGAGGCTTCGCTCTTCGTTCTTCGCTCTTCGTTCTTCGTTCTTCGCTCTTCGTTCTTTTCCCCTTCCCCGCCGATCAGCCGATGGAGGATATCAGCTTTTGCACAGCATGGCTGGCTTGATACCACAGTTGGTCAGGGTTTAGCCCAAGCACCAGCTTCACCAAAAACAGCAGGATCAAAATTGAGATGGCGCTGCTAATCAGCGACCCGGCAACGCGCAGCAGCCAGCCCAGCAGGGGTAGTGCGAGGGCGATCGCCCCCAGGATGAGGGCTAGAGTCAGGGCATCTTCTGGAAAGTGCAGGTTCATGGCAAAGCCTTGGTGCAAAATAGCTCAGACAGCCTAGCATTTTCTCTAGATGGGCGGGTGTGCAGGGCGATCGCTTTTGGGGGCGGGGTTTGGAAGTTTTCTTTAAGAAATGCTGACTGGCACCTAGCACTTGCAAGAACTGCCCTATCTGGGGATCTCGCAGCCGTGAACTTACGGGAAGATAGAGTCTGGAAGCTAGTCCATCTCTATTCAATTCTTGGTGTAAGCGAGTGAGCGCGATTCCCCCTCTGGATCTAACACAGCAATTTCAGACCATCAGCGCTGAGGTGAATGAAGCAGTGCTGGCGGTGCTGGCTTCGGGTCAATATATCAACGGGCCGCGGGTGCAGCAGTTTGAGCAGGCGTTTGCGGCGTACATTGGTACATCGGAGGCGATCGCCTGCAATTCTGGGACAGACGCGCTCTATCTGGCGCTGCGGGCGTATGACATCGGCGCAGGGGATGAGGTGATCACCACGCCGTTTACCTTCATCGCGTCGGCAGAAACCATTAGTCAGGCCCAGGCAACGCCCGTCTTTGTGGATGTTGACCCGGCCACGTTTAACCTGGATCTGGCGCAGGTCGAAGCGGCAATCACGCCCCGCACTCGGGCAATTATCCCGGTGCATCTGTTTGGGCAGCCCGTGGACATGACGCGGCTCATGGCGATCGCCCAGGCCCACAACCTTATTGTGATTGAAGACAGCGCCCAGGCGGCCGGGGCCGAGTGGAACGGGCAGCGAGTGGGCAGCATTGGACAGGTCGGCTGCTTTAGCTTTTTCCCCACCAAAAATCTAGGAGCCTGCGGTGATGGGGGTGCGGTGACGACGAGCGATCCGGCGATCGCTGCTCGGATTCGCGCCCTGCGAGAACACGGCAGCCGCACGCGCTACTATCACGACGAGATCGGCCTCACCAGCCGTCTGGATGCGGTGCAGGCAGCCATTTTGCAGGTGAAGCTGCGGTATCTGGAAACCTGGAATGAGCAACGACGGGCGATCGCCGCTCGCTATACAGAACTGCTCCGCCCGATTCCGGGTGTGGTTCCGCCGTTGCCTGTCCCTGGCGGCAAACCCGTCTGGCATCAGTACACGATTCGCCTATCGCCGCTGCCTGCGGGAACTGTGGGTGGAGAATACCGCGATCGCGTCCGGCAGTCTATGCAGCAGCAGGGCGTTAGCTCAATGATCTACTACCCATTGCCGCTGCATCTGCAAAAGGTCTACGAACCACTGGGCTATGGCCCCGGCTCCTTCCCCATCACGGAGCAGCTTTGCCATGAAGTCCTATCGCTGCCCATGTTCCCCGAACTCACCCCAGAGCAACAGGAGCGGGTCGTCTATGCCCTGAAGGATAGCCTGAATCCTCACGGATAGTTGGAGACTGCCGCCTCCAAAAAACCTGCCTCAAACCTCCGCTTGGCTGACCAACTGATTCTCCTGCCTGAGGCTGGCTTCAATAAAGGCATCCAGTTCGCCGTTCATGACATCGGTTACGGCGGTGGTTTCGACGTTCGTGCGAACGTCCTTCACCATCTGGTACGGGTGAAACACGTAGTTGCGGATCTGGTTTCCCCAGGCTGCTTCTACCATGTCGCCCCGGATATCGGCGATTTCTTTGGCGCGTTGCTCTTTGGCAATCACTAGCAGCTTGGCCTTCAGACGGGCCAGGGCTTTTTCCTTGTTTTGAAGCTGCGATCGCTCTTCGGTGCAGCGCACCAAAATCCCCGTCGGCAGATGGCGCACCAGCACCCCCGTTTCCACCTTGTTCACGTTTTGCCCGCCCTTGCCGCCAGAGCGCATGGTGGTAATTTCCAGGTCTTTTTCGGGAATGTCTAGCTCTACGGAGTCGTCGAGAATTGGCATCACCTCCACGCCCGCAAAGCTGGTCTGCCGCTTGTCGTTGGCGTTGAAGGGCGAAATCCGCACCAGGCGATGGGTTCCCTTTTCGTTTTTCAAATAGCCATAGGCGTAGCGCCCGTCAATTTCTAGCGTGGCAGATTTGATGCCCGCTTCGTCGCCCTCCGACAGTTCCGACAGCGACACCTTATAGCCGTGGCTTTCGCCCCAGCGGGTATACATCCGCAGCAGCATCTCGGCCCAGTCCTGCGCGTCGGTGCCGCCTGCGCCAGCGTTGATCGTCAGCACAGCACCCCGGTCGTCGTATTCGCCAGAGAGCAACTGCTGAAGCTCCCACTGGTCAAGTTCGCGGCTCATCTGGCTGAGGCTGTCCTGCGCCTCTTGCAGCAGCGCTTCGTCAGATTCCAGTTCCAACAGTTCCAGCACTGCCTGGGCATCGTCCAGGGTGGTTTTCCAGCGCTGCACCTGCTCGACGTGGGATTTCAGGTCGTTGAGTTCTTGCAGCACTCGCTGGGCCTGGGCCTGGTTGTCCCAGAAGTCGGGCTGCGAGGCGACCTGCTCTAGGTCTTGAATTTTGGCGTTGAGGGCAGGCAGGTCAAAGATAGTCCTGGGTATGACCCAGGCGATCGGACAACTGTTCAATGCTGCGCTTGATGTCGGACGAATCAATCATTGGGGTTTAGAGGTAGAAGAGGGTTTGGTTGAGTTTTGGGACGGTCGGTGAAGCGGCGTTGGATTCGGGTATTGCCTCACCGTTGATGCCTGGGCAGGGTTGAAAGCTAGGTCGTTGATTGCCCTGAGTCGATCCCCCTAAATCCCCCTTATTAAGGGGGACTTCCGGAGCGGTTCGGCTCGGTTCCCCCCCTTTTTAAGGGGGGCTAGGGGGGATCTTTTAAGGAGGGCTAGGGGGATCTTTTTAAGGAGGGCTAGGGGGGATCTTTTTAAGGAGGCAAGGGGGGATCAAAAGGCTATAAAACACACCCTAATCCCTGGAATTCTCATTTTACCTCTGCGGCTGGGGCTTTTGGGGCGGCGATCGCCTTCGGGTAGGCAATCCGCTGGTGGTTAAACTGTTGCCACACCTGCACGAAGACTTCGGCAATGCGGGGCATTTCCGAGCGCTCTAAGCCCGAATCGACCAACTGGTTGTCTTGCCAGCGGGCATAGAGGATGCGGTTGACCATCGCCAGCGCGTCTTTGGGCGTGGCATCCTTGAGCGATCGCAGCGCAGCTTCGCAGGAATCGGCCAGCATCACAATGCCCGTCTCGCGGGATTGAGGAATCGGCCCATCGTAGCGAAAATCCGCCTCGCGCAGGACGAGCGACGGATTGGCTTTGACGCGCTGCTGGGCCTCGTGGAAAAAGTAGCCGACCAGCATCGTGCCCTGGTGTTCGGGAATAAAGGCGCGGATGGCGCGAGGTAGGCGATAGCGGCGGGCCATAGCCTCGCCTTCGGTGACGTGCCTTTTAATAATGCTGGCGCTCACCCAGGGGTCATCAATGCTGTCGTGCTTGTTAGGCCCACCCATCTGGTTTTCGATAAAGCCCAGCGGGTCGTGCATCTTGCCAATGTCATGATACAGCGTTCCTGCCCGCACCAGTTCCACGTTGCAGCCCAGTTCGCGGGCCGCTGCCTCCGCCAGCGTAGACACAAACAGCGTGTGCTGAAAGGTGCCAGGGGCTTCCTCGGCCAGTCGCTTGAGTAGCGGCCGGTTGGGGTTCGACAGTTCCACCAGCCGAATCGGGGTCACCAGGTCAAAGGCTTGCTCCAGGTAGGGACTGATGCCCAGCGCGACGATGCTCCAGGCAACGCCCAGCAGGCCCTGCGTCACCGAGGCCATGAGGATGGTGTACCAGACAATGCCGCTGCCGCCGCTGACGATCAGGCTCAGCAGCAGGTAGACCAATCCCTGCGTTAGCCCGACGGCTCCGCCTAGCAGGGCGAGTTCTTCGCGCGATCGCAGTCGGCCCGCCATCACCGCCCCCAGCAGGCTGCTGACCGAGCTGGCAAAGAGATGGCGACTGCCCACATTCATCCCCAGCGGCAGGGCCAGGCTGAGAAACGCAGCCACCGTTGCGCCTAGCGGCGATCCGTAGAACGTGCTGACCAGCAGCCCCACGGCGGGGAGCGTCGTGGTCGATGCGCCAAACGCCAGCAGCACCGGGGTACTCAGCACCAGCAGCATGACCAGTACATAGTCGCGCCGTCGAAAGCCGGGGTGAAAGCGTCTTTCCAGCAGGAGAAATGCCGCCACGCCGCCGCTCACCAGGGCCGCGAAGCTGGTCAACCCAAACCAGTTAATGCCGCGCTGGCTCAGCCCAAAGTGGTCGAGCAGCACAAAGTCTTCCTGGGTAATGACATCGCCCTGATCGACAATCACTTCGCCCCGTCGAATCGTCACCATAACTGGCTCGACTGCCTGGGCAGCCTGCTCTGCCTGGAGCCGAGTTTGGGCTGGGTCTTGGATCAGGTTTGGCTCGATGGCAGAAATCAGGAGCGTGCTAGCCAGGGGCAACGTGTTGGCGGGCAGGTCGGTTCCCATCTGAATGCGAATGGCATCTTTCAAAATGCTGTTTGGCAGACCGGGCGCAACTCCCTGGGTGAGGATTCGTTCGAGGGCGCGACGGATTTTGACTTTGGTATCCAGCCATTCGGTATCAGAGAGTTGTAGCACGGCAGGAGAATAGAGGCTGGCTCCTGCGTCCGGCGTGTTTGATAGCTCCGCTAGGGCGATCGCATAGTTTTGGCGGGCCCGCACGATGACTCGCTTTAGTGCCGAAAAGTCTTCTTCCGACATCGAGCGTCGCTGATTTTGCAATTCCAGAATGGCAAGCTGCTGAGCCGACCGCGACGACGGCTCGCGTCCGCTTGAGGTTGCCGGAGTAGAAGACAAGGGCAGGCGGCTTGCAGTTGACTCGACGGCCGCAACGATCGATTCCCACTCTGCCTTTGAGGTTTGCCGGAGATAGGATTGCGTCGCAGTCGATAAAGTACCTGTAGAGATGTATGGGAAGGGCCCGGCCATCTGGCGCAGCGCGTCCCCTTCGTCTAGGAGGCGCTGAATAGATTGGTAAATGCGCTGATTGACCGCCGGATCGATCATCAGCACAGGTAGCGCACCCAGGCGGGCAGCCATCCGCTTTTCTTCGGTTGACTTGCTATCTAGCACCGTTGCATTCTCCGGAGCCCGCAGCGTTTGAGGAGCAACGGTGCCCACGGCAAGCTGAGGCTCGTTATAGAACCGATAGCCAATCACGCTCGTCAGCGTCAGTACGGCCAGCAGCGCATAGGCCCGGGGATAGGCACAGGTCGAAGAAAAGGAAGACTTGCGACGACGAGCCGGGGGACAGAGCCAATCTTGCCCTAGCCGAGCCGCCTGGGAAACCTGGAGCCACAGACGGTTGGCATGTTCGCTAGAAAAACGAGTCGGCGGAGTACCAGGTTGCTTGCTAGGGCGCAGACTGCCTGGTTTAGAGCGATGTCTTTGCCGCCCCGGTTCAAACTGTTTGGAAAATCCTCGGAACAGTTTCATCAGCGCACCAAGTGGCACTTAATTAAAGGGCTGTGGCGATCGCACCAAATACAAGACGATTTTTTCTTAGAAGTAAGAAACAGGAATTCTTAACCAACGGGTCAAAACCCCAGAGCCATCTCGCCTGCTACAGATCTCTAGTATAAGCGAGAGGTTTCTTTACAAGAGGATAGAGCAGGGGTGCTTCGTGGGGCAATGGGGGAAAGCACTTTGGGGGATGCGTTTTACTCGCAGGATTGCACCTTTGCTATCCGCAGCACCAGCTCGTCCATCGTTGGGCGGACGGTTCGCACAGGCTGGTCAAAATGATTGACCAAGATGCTGATCACCAGGGGCGGATGCTGGGGCGGCTCCAGATAGCCCGACAGTGAGGCGATGCCGCTGATGGCTCCGGTCTTGCCCCAGAGCCTTCCCTGCACGGGCGTATTGCGGAAGCGGCTTTGCAGCGTGCCGCTGCTGCCGGCCACGGCCAGCGAGTCGCGAAACACGCGGGCGTTGGGGGTGCGGGCGATCGCCCTCAGGGTTTCCACCAAGGATTCTGGGCTGGCCAGATTTTTACGAGCCAGCCCAGAACCATCGACGGGGGCGTAGCTGTCGGCAGATACGCCCAGTTGGGTCAGGGTTGCTTTGAGAGCCGTGATTCCGGCGGAGAGACTATTGGCGGACTGATCGGGCAATTGCTCTGCGCCCAAAATTCTCAGCATTGCCTCAGCGTAGAGGTTTTCGCTGTTGGCGTTGGTGGGTTTGAGCAATTCCGACAGGGGGGCAGAGGCGATGCTGGCGACTTCGGGTTCTGTGAGGCGGGTGGGCGTGGTGGCGATCGCCACTGGGCCAAGCGCAATGCCCTGGTTGCGGAGCGATCGCCGCAGTCGGTTGATGAAGTGGCGGATTGGATCGGTGACGGGGATGATTTCTAGCTCTGCGGCGCTGCCGACCCGCAGTTGGCCGCTCACCCGCAGCAGCAGTCGGTCAAAGGCGCGGCGGACGGCTGTAAATTCGGCTTCGCTGGCGGCGACGGTGCGAGAGCGATTGTCGATGGCCCAGCCCGCGCCATCGGCCGGGTCGCGCCACACGACGCGGAGGGGCTGCCCCAGCGCTTGGGGAACCAACTGGAGGGCGATCGCATTGCCATCCACCATCACGCTGCTGACGGGTGCGCCGTAGCCCGCTTGGGCATCTTCCCAGTCCCAGTTGGGGTTCACCTCGTCGCCCTGGAAGTAGGAGGCATCGACCGTCAGGCGATCGATGCGGGCGATGCCCTGTGCCTTGAGTTGTGTGGTCAGCGCATCGAGTTGGGCAGTGGTGAGCGTAGGGTCGCCGCGCCCCACCAGCCGCAGCCGAACTTGCCCTGTCTCTGCGGTCTCACGGTCGCTTGCGTCTCGGTAGAGAGAGGTGCGAATGCGAAAGGCGGGGCCGAGGGCCGTCAGCGTGGCCGCTGTGGTGAAGACTTTGGCATTGGACGCAGGAATGAAAAACTGGTCTGCTTCGCGGGCATAGAGCGTGTCGCCCGTGTCGAGCGATCGCACCAATACGCCCCAGCGCGATCGCGGCACAGGCTCTGCATTCAGCAGCGCGTCCAGTTGCCCTGGCAAATCTGTTGCACAGAAACTGCCGGGAGATTGGGCGATTTGGGGATTTTGGATTTTGGATTTTGGATTTTGGGTAAGGTCTGGGTTGGGAACTTGGCTTTGGGCGATCGCCGTGGACGGGTTCCCACTGCCCAACAGCGCTAGGAGCGCGGCGAAGACGATCGGGGCTTTCTGGCTGCGATGCCAGCCCTGCCAGCCGCCCTGCCAGCCGACCCTCAAAGCCGCTCCTCCAGGGGCTTGCAGAAAGTCTCCACGCCCGTTTTCTGTACGTAAATGGCAACCAACGTCGCCAGATCGACTGGCAGCACCATTTCGGCTGCTAGAAGCTGGATGCCTAGGGCGATCGCCCCTGTTTCCAGGTGACCTCGAACACCGGACTGGCAAACATAGACCCGCCAGCGCTTGGCAAAACCATCGAGCCAGCCTTCCGACTGATCGGGTTCCTGTCCTTCCCGCAGCGCCAAGGCGATCGCCGCATCTTCCAAATCTCCTTCGCAATCTTCCAGCATGGTCAATGCTGCCAGGGCCTCAGGATTTTCGGCTAGCTCGGCGCGATAACGAACCAATTCATCAGGCGAGACAATCATGCAGGATTTGGGCAAACGTAAAAGGGTGACGACTCTGGTACATCATAGAGCAGCGTTGAGCAGCATTGGGAAAGACGCGCCGTGAGTCTTCAGGAACCCAATGATTAACGCGGCTTGCTGCAAGCCTGCGACACTCTTGCGAGGCACCAAAGTCGTCAACGATGAAACACTGCCAGATAAAACACTGCCAGATGAAACACTGCCAGACCCTGCCTACAGAGATCTTGGCGGCTTCTGCCAGCTTCTTGGGGCTATAGTGCGCCCATGCTGGCTAGTCCCAAAATCACTCCTGCGCCAAGGATGTGGCCGAGAGAGGTCGTTCCCAGCAGCGCCCCCAAACCCATGCCGCCAAACATGTCAGAGGAGGGTAGCTCTGGCCCAACGCTGGGCTGTTGAATTGTGAATTTGCCAATGGCGATCGCCAGAATGTTGCACAGGATCATGACAATTGCCGTTTTGGGGCCCCATTCCAGGGTGGTGGGCACGGCAGCAAGTAACGGGGAAATGAACAAGGCTCGATCTCCTAAGTCATGAAAAGAGGAATGAATCAGAATGCTGATCTTTCCCACGCTCCGCAGGCCCCCGGCCAGCAAACCTGCCTCCCCGAAACCTCCGGCGGGCGAAAGACTAGCTTAAGGGCACTAGTATCAAAAAACGGACAACCTCTGGCATAGTTTGCATCAATAGTTAACGTTTGCCGCAACAAAATTCTACAAAGGGCGATCGCCCCCAGTCGCGCTGGTTGCGGGTTGCGCCCTATGCGTTTTGCTAACCAAGCCTGGAAAGATCCGTCATGATCGAGAGTGATAGTCTCATTTCTCCTTGATCCCCTCGCCCCTGCCCCCTCTCACCCCCGGAGGGACAACATGTCTAACCTACTGCCGCTGCGCGATCGCCAGGATGCCGGACAACAGCTTGCACCGCTGGTGGCTGCCGAGGTGAGCCTGCTGCGGTTTCGCTATCCCGATGCCCAACCGCTGGTCTACGCGCTGCCTAGGGGGGGCATTCCGGTGGCAGCGCCGATTGCCCAGAGCTTGCGCTGTCCGCTGGACGTGATGGTAGCCAAAAAGGTGACGCGCCCCGACAATCCAGAGTTGGCGATTGGGGCGGTGACGGCCGACGGCCAGGTGATGCGATCGCGCCATGCCGGGATAATGGAAACGCGAACATCGCTATGGCGGAGCGCAGTGCAAACCGCACAGGCGAGCGCTCGTATCCAGCAAGACTTGTTTTCGGGAGGCATGAAGCCGAATGATCCCCGTGGGGCGATCGCCATTCTGGTCGATGACGGCATTGCCACTGGGCTGACGATGGCCGCCGCTGCTCGTGCCCTGCAAGCCAAGCATCCAGCGGCAGTGATCATTTGTGCACCCGTTGCGCCCTCGCGGGTTGTGCCATTTCTCAAGCATTGGGGCGATCGCATCGTCCTGTTGGCGGCTCCGCGCTCTTTTCTCAGCGTCAGCCGCTTCTATGTCGAGTTTCCCCAGGTCGAAACGGAAGAAGCCCTAGATATCCTCAAGCGTCATCACCAGACGCTCCAAGAGTCAGGGCTTCGTTAAGCTGAATTGCATGGTTCTGCAAAACCTGTTTGAAAAACCTGAATGTGAAACTTGTCTGTGAGACCTGAATGTGAAATCTAAGCGTGAATGCTGGATTCAGGTCTATAGGCT
The DNA here is from genome assembly GCF_032705245.1 of Thermoleptolyngbya oregonensis NK1-22. GTDB lineage: Bacteria > Cyanobacteriota > Cyanobacteriia > Elainellales > Elainellaceae > Thermoleptolyngbya > Thermoleptolyngbya sichuanensis. The sequence goes on along the minus strand of NZ_CP053540.1, from coordinate 809,154 downwards.
CAGCATGATCAGCATTACGTCGATGCCGGTGTTACAGCAGCGTTCCAGCCGTGAAGTGCATTTAGGACTCGTCGTAGGCTTCCATATCTAGCAGGTAATAGTAGGGTTCTGCCAGTTCGGGGCGCTGGAAGGCGATCGCCCTCAGCAGGTGCCAGTCGCGCAGCCCTTCAAAGACGTTTGCATAGTCGTCTTGTTCAAGCCGCTTCGCCAGGTTTTCTACCTCGCCCTCGGTCATTTGGGCGACATCTTGCTCGCAAAAGTCCAATGTACGCATGGCTCGCCCTCCAAATTCCGACTAGTCAGAAAGAATCCTTTAGAAAGCAATTCCCCAGAGCAGACCCCCATCCATACCTCCGCGGGCTTCGCTGCCTGCGCAGGCTTTCGCTGAGAGCCATAGACCTCTACATCTCCTATCCTATTCGCTCCGGCTCGCTGACAACCGTATTTCTTCTGTAAAGTTTTGCGCCAATTTCAGCACCTCTGGGGTAATTTCGTGACCCGTTGATAGCTCGTGATACCGCACCGATAGCCCCGCCGATTGCAAAACATCGCGCGATCGCCGGGCCGCACCAATCGGCACCACCAAATCTTGCTGACCATGCACCATCAGCACGGGTGGGGGCAGCGCGATCCCCAGTTGGGGTGGCCCGTGCAAATAGCCGCTCAGCACCATCAGCCCCGCCAGCGGCAGACTCAGACCGACCTCCAAAGCCATCGCACCACCCTGCGAAAAGCCCGCCAGCAGCGTTTTTTCCAGCGGTACACCCGTAATCGACGAGAGCGATCGCAGCCAGTCTGTCAGTTGGGTAGCGCTCTCCCTCAGTTTGGGCTGGTGGACAAATTCTGGATCGCTCTCGAAGGAATAGCCATCGGGCAAGTCGTACCAAACGCGACCTATAGGCCCATAGGGATAGGGAAAAGGCGCATCAGGAAATAACAGTTGCATCGTCGGCAAATCCAGCATCAGCGCCAGCGAAGCTACATCCTGGGCATTGGCTCCCCAGCCATGCAGCATGACCAGCAGCGCTTCCGGCGATTTGCCGCTGCGAGGCGGGATAGAAATCGCTCTCAGAGACACAGTCTTCCTCTCGGTAGAAATTCAGCAGGAGTGTAAATCAGGATTGATGCGTCAGGATTGATGCGTGTGGACTCTGGATAGTGGCTATGGGTGGTAATTTTTGGGTGGTATTTCGGGTGGTAGTTTTGCGTGGTAATTTTGGGCGGCGACGCTAGAGACTAGAAGAGTTTGGCGCTAACCCTGCCTTGGCGGAGCCATTCAGCCAGAGTGCGAATTTAGCGAACCCAGGTTTAGACCTCCAGACGGCGATCGCCCTGAACGCAGTTCCATCAAAATCAAGCGCAATTCGATCAAATCATAAGTTTCCCCGCCCATTGTTTCCATATACTCTGAGTATTCTGAGGAAGCGTCAACCGCAGTTTTTTAGAGGATGTTTGAAAAGTCTTACTGTTTGTAGCAAAGCGTGCAAGATCCCCCTAAATCCCCCTTAAAAAGGGGGACTTTAAGGCGGTTTCCCCCCTTTTTAAGGGGGGCTAGGGGGGATCTCTGAGTGCTTAACATTACAGGCGATACCTTTTCAAACCCCCTCTTAGCAATCCTTTAGTCCTTTTACGCAAGTGCGTCAGCCAGACGAACTGGTTAAGTGTTTTCATGAAGTGGTGACGCGCTTGCGAGAAGTTTTCAGCCGTCATACCGCCGTTATTCAGGTTCGAGTCGGTTTAGAGTCGTTTTTGAGTTAGTAGAGTGCCATGACCCGTTTAGCTCTTCTGAGCGTTTCTGACAAAACCGGACTAGTGGCGTTTGCCCGCCAGCTCGTAGAAACGTTCGATTTTTCCATTATCAGTAGCGGTGGCACCGCCGAAGCGCTGAAGGCGGCAGGCATCCCAGTCACCAAAGTTTCTGACTACACAGGTTCCCCCGAAATCCTGGGTGGGCGCGTAAAGACGCTGCATCCCCGCATTCACGGCGGCATTCTAGCCCGACGGGACGTTCCCCAAGACCTGGCTGATCTGGAGACCAACCAGATTCAGCCGATTGACTTGGTGGTGGTGAATCTCTACCCCTTTGAGCAGACTATTGCCCAACCGGGTGTGTCGCTGGCGGACGCGGTGGAGCAGATCGATATCGGCGGCCCGGCAATGCTGCGGGCCTCGGCCAAAAACTTTGCCCATGTCACCGTGCTGTGCAATCCAGCCCAGTATGACGAATATCTGACGGAACTGCGGCAGGGGGATGGTCAGGTGTCGTTCGAGTTTCGCCGAGCCTGCGCCTTGGCGGGGTTCTCGCACACGGCGAAGTATGACGCGGCGATCGCCACCTACCTGGCCGCGCAATCGGCAACCCGCGAACCCATTGCCGCAGAATCGGGCAGCGAGCATCCGGCTTCGATTTCCATCACGGGTCGCCTGCTGCAACCCTTGCGCTATGGCGAAAACCCCCATCAGCCTGCCGCCTGGTATCAAACTGGGGAATCGCCTACGGGCTGGGCAGCGGCAACCAAGCTCCAGGGCAAGGAGTTGAGCTATAACAACCTGGTCGATCTGGAGGCGGCGCGACGGATTGTGGCGGAGTTTGACGATGCGCCCGGTGCGCCCGCCGCCGCTGTGATTATTAAGCACACCAATCCCTGCGGCGTAGCGCTGGGCAATACGCTGCTGGAGGCCTATACCAAAGCCTATGAAGCCGACTCGACCTCGGCTTTCGGTGGCATTGTGGCGCTGAATCGACCCATTGATGCAGAAACCGCGGCGGCTTTGACCCAAACCTTTTTGGAATGCGTGGTTGCGCCGGGGTGTGATGCGGCAGCGGCAGAAATCCTGGCAGCAAAGTCCAAAGTGCGCGTGCTAACGCTGCCCGACCTGCACGCAGGCCCAGCGCAGGCGGTGAGGGCGATCGCCGGAGGACTGCTGGTTCAAGCCTCCGATGATCGTTCGATCGACATCAGCCAGTGGAAAGTGGCGACCGAAAAAGCACCGACCGACGACCAGTGGGCAGAACTGCGCTTTGCCTGGGCGGTCTGCAAACACGTCAAATCCAACGCAATTGTGGTGACGAATCAGCGCACCACGCTGGGCATTGGCGCAGGCCAAATGAATCGGGTCGGCTCTGTGAAGCTGGCGCTGGAGCAGGCGGGCGATCGCGCTAGGGGCGCAATTTTAGCCAGCGACGGCTTTTTCCCGTTTGACGATTCGGTGCGGCAGGCGGCGGCGGCGGGGATCGTGGCGATCGCCCAACCCGGCGGCAGTTTGCGCGATGCCGAGTCGATTCAGGCCGCAAACGAGCTGGGATTGGCTATGATTTTCACGGGCGTTCGCCATTTCTTGCACTAGGTCTTCCTGATTGCACTTCGTCGCCCAGATGTTCAAGTCGTAAAGACTGCATAACAACTAGCAGCCTATTGCTCGACTTTCCAGCAATTTCCCGATTTCCGTCTTATTTCGAGGGAAGTATAAATGAAGGCTTGTTGAGATTCAGCCATCGGGCTGCTGTTTTGCACGAACCCCCTGTTTTAAGTTTTCACTCACGCTGTTGTTCAGCATTCACTTTATAGTTAGGTAATCGCATGGTTTCTGATGCACCTCTGCCCCAAGAAGTCGCCGTCACCATTCTTCTCGATGGCGGCACGCAGCAAACGGTCACAATTCAGTCCAACAACATGCTCCTGCAAGAGCTGTTTGAGACGCTGGTTGCGCCACCCGAAAACCGCCCTCAGCGCCTTTTCCAGATTCCAATTACCGAGGGCAAAGCGATTCTCTGCTTTCCGAGCGATCGCCTTGTGGGCCTGGTCACCGAGCCGCCCATCATCCTGCGCCAACAGCCCCAGGCCGAGCCGACCAATGCAACGGACTCGCTCTTGCCGGGCATGTAGCGCGATCGCCCTTTGAGCAGAAGGGTTGCCATCTCTACGCCCAGGCTTCCATTAGCAAAAGCAAACAAGTCTCCAAGCAAGTTCTGCAAGTTCTCGCTGGGAGGCTTGTTTTTTTGGAGGTGATCCTTTTCGGAACTGCTTCGGAACTGATCTGATTCGGGACTGAACTGATTCGGAACTGAACTGATTCGGAACTGATCTGACCGCCGTCTCCTCCCGTCCATCCTGCTAGTCTCTTCCCAGTGACGCTAATTGTGCTAATTTTTATTACAGTGCAGTTAGATTTTTTTAAGATTTGAGGCGCAGAGAGGGAGAGCGTAATGAGTCCTGAGCTTTTGCAGTCGCTCAAGGTTTACAGCCAGTTTGTTCACCCGATCCTGATGTGGGTTTTGTTTGGGCTGACGATCTACGCCATGTATCTGGGCGTTCAGCTTCGGCGCACGCGATCCGCCGAGGGCGAGGTCAAAAAAGCATTGCTCAAAGGGCGTTTCAATATCCGCCATCACCAGATTGGCTCGATCTTGCTGGCAACGATGGTGCTGGGCACGCTGGGCGGCATGGCTGCCACCTATATCAACAGCGGCAAGCTGTTTGTCAACCCCCACCTGCTGGTGGGCTTGGGCATGACGGGCATGATTGCTACCTCTGCTGCACTGACCCCGTTTATGCAGAAGGGCAACGATGCGGCCCGCTATGCCCACATCACGCTGAACGTGATCCTGCTGGCTCTGTTTGGCTGGCAAGCTATCACCGGGATGCAAATCCTGCAAAATGTCGTGAACCGCATGACGGGCAACGCCTGAGGACTAAGGGCTGCTGGGGTTGGTGTGTCGCGCTGGGGCGATCGCCAACTCAAGTTATGATGAAGAACGATGCTTTTTCCCAGTTTTTGGTTTTGACGGTCGCTTTCCAAATTGCCGATTTTTAGTTGCCGAGGTTCTATGAAGACTTTTCTAACTCGTCTGTTTGCCCTAGTGCTGGTGTGTGTCATTGGATTGACGGGCTGCTCCAGTGCGTCGGGAAATCTCAGTGGCAACTATCGGCAAGATACGCTGGCGTTGATCGGTAGCCTACGGAACGCACTAGAACTGCCCGATGGCACGCCTGAAAAGGCCGCCGCCCAATCCGAAGCCCGCCAGCTAATTAACGACTTCTCAGCTCGATATCGCCGAGACAACTCGCTGCTCAAGCTGGGTTCCTTTACCACTATGCGGACAGCGCTGAATTCTCTGGCGGGGCACTATAGCTCTTATCCCAATCGCCCTGTTCCTGCCAAGCTGAAGGAGCGTTTGGAACTGGAATTTAAGCAGGTCGAGTCTGCACTTAAGCGGGAAGCATAGTGCTTTTCTGAGAATTAGTTAGGACTTACGCAGTTGGACGATTTCTATCGGGCTGCGCCTTCGAAAAATCGTCCAAAGCCCAAAGAGCTGATCGCAAGTGCGTAAGTCCTGTCAGTTTGAGAATTAGTTGGGATTCGTGGAAGGGAGAGCGAACCTAACCCTCTCTTTCTTGTTCTCGCGTTGCTATACGTCCGGTTCAACGCCCAACGCTCTTAGCTGCTCTGTCAATCGTTGTGCCGATTCTTGTGGAGACAGCACCGGGTTACCTATTTCTGTAAAATAGCGCAGCATCCCAGCTTGAATACCTAAATAGAGTCCTAAGGTATGAATCCACAGCCAGCCCGAATCAGTTTCAGCAATCGGTTCATACTGCTGGTTAACTAGGCGACAGCCTGAAAATTCCAAGGTCTCAGGAGAAAACCAGAAATACTCTGGTGTGCGAAATCGGTTTTGATAGAGTTCCTTCTTTAAATTTCGATAGATTTGGGCTGTTGAGTCCGATAAGAGTTCGATAATCAAATCCGGGTATCTGCCGCCTTCCTCCCAGACAACCCAAGATTTTCGCGGGCGCTTTTCGGTGTTTTTCACTAAAAAGAAATCGGGGCCGCGAAACTCTTCGTTTTTGAGCTGCTCTCGGCTGAAATAAATTGTCAAGTTCGCCCCAATAAAAAAATCAGAGCGATCGCGCCAAAGCCACTCTAAACAAGCAACCAGCAGGTCTAGTTGGGCATAGTGTAGTGAACTCTCCATCGGGAGCGTGTCACCTTCTGAGTAGAAAAATCAGAATGGAGGAGTCCTCAATCGCTGGATGATGGTCATGACCCCTGAAGAAGAACAAGCTGTTGCGTATCATGTCCGCGAACTTGCCAAACTGCTGTACAAGGATGCTGATGCCAGTCAAACGCCCATGACCAACTTGGGAGAAATTGAAGCAGCGGTGCGCGAGCAGGTTCAGAAGCACGTAACACCCAAGATGGGCGTTTTTTTATCGAAACAGTTACGGGCATAACCGAAGGGTACCCGCGACAGCTAAAAAGCATTCTAGGAGCACTGCAACTGACCAGCGAACAAGCCCATCAATTGGGAGTGAGCAAAGGGAGTCAGTTGAGTCCCTATCTGGAGATGTGTTGTCTGAGAATCAGTGCGAATGTGTCCTATGCTCATGCCACCGAAGATGTGGCACTTCTAACCGGAGTGCGGGTGAGTGCGAAAACTCAGCAACGCCTGGTGCAACGTCAGACATTTACCCAACCCACAGTGCAACCGCCGGATGCGGTCAATCAAGTCAGTTTGGACGGTGGACAAATGCGCTTTGTCACGCCCAAGGGCGAACCATCCGAGTGGAAGCAATACAAAGCGGTACGGTTAGACACCGACGGCATCGGTATGGCGTGGTTTCAGGACAATGGGGCATTGCTCAACTGGGTGCAAGACCAACCGTTACAGTCCCCCTTGTACTGCATCGGTGATGGACATCCGGGCATTTGGAATCTGCTGAGCTAACTGCTCGAAGATAACCATCGCATTGAGATTCTCGATTGGTATCATTTGATGGAGAATCTGCACAAAGTGGGTGGGTCATTGCAACGATAGTGCCTCAAATTAATGTGGGATAGGTGGCGATGTCATACCAATTCCACGCTCGCGTCGTTAATCCTGCTCTCTGCGCGGCAGTGGTTTTGAAGCGGCTATGCTGCCAAATCCAGTTGAAATAACTGACGACTAACCGAGTCGTCACTTGAGTCTGTTGCCAGACCTTAGCAAACTTATTCTGTCGTCGGTGCCATCTTCCCGTTTGTTGTCACAACGTAATTGCTCAACTAGGTTGACCTGAGCAGGGTCATAGCAGAAGATGATAAGCTTTTGCCATGAAGGAACTGCCCCCCCTCGATGGACTGAGCCATAGCGAAAAGGATGCCCTGATAAGCGGGCTGTGGCAGGAGTTGCAAACGTTGCGAGCGGAGGTGGAAAAGCTGAAGCAAAAACGGGTCAAGAAAACGTCAAAGAATTCGAGTCTGCCTCCATCTCAAGGCTTTAAGCCCAATCAGAGCCGTGTTCAATCAACTTCCGTCAAGGGTGAGGAAACGAGGCATCACCGCAATGGTGGGCGGACATTGAGCCAACAACCAGATCAAGTGGTGATAGCCCAAGCTAAAAGCTGTCCCCACTGTGGGGTCGAAGTTGACTTATCAATGCAGCGATTGAGTGGGATTTACGAGCGCATTGAATTGCCCCGATTGACCCCTCACATCACCCGAGTTGAACGCTACGGTGGGACTTGTCAGTGTTGCCAAAAGGCGTATGAGGCTCCGGTTCCAGTCGGATTAGAGCCAGGGTCTCCCTTTGGTACGAGTGTTGCGAGTCTAGTCACCTATCTACGCTACAGCCATGCTATCAGCTACCAACGGTTGAGCCACTTGATGGGCGACCTTTACGGTCTAAAGCTGTCGGAAGGAGCCATTGCCAATCTCTTGCAACGGGTGCAGGGGCAGCTAGAAACTCCAATTGCCAAGATTGTGGAACGTTTACGCAGTGCTCGGCTAGTGGGTAGTGATGAAACCGGGGCGCGGGTGAATGGGAAAAACCAGTGGGAATGGGTGTTTCAAAACGACCAGGTGTGTCTGCATGTGATTCGTCCCACTCGTGGCAAAACGGTCATTGATACCGTGATGGCTGGGCATCAACCGCAGATTTGGGTGTCTGACTTATTCAGTGCTCAGGCAGCCCATCCAGCCCAAGACTGGCAAGTATGTTTAGCGCATCAACTGCGTGATTGTCAGTATGCGATTGATGCAGGGGATGATTTGTTTGCGCCCCGGATGAAACGGCTGTTGCTCAAAGCCATTGCCTTGCAACGGCGACGACAGATCCTTGCCACCTCGACCGTCGAACAGTATTGCGCTCGATTGGGTGGGTCACTCCGAGAGATTCTCAACTTGCAGCCCAAATCAGTCGAGGGACAAAGGTTGCTCAAACGCTATCAGAAGATTCACGCTCATCTGTTACTGTTTCTGACCGATGAGGCAATCCCGCCGACTAATAATGCAAGTGAACAGGCGTTGCGCTGGAGTGTAATCTTTCGCAAGGTGACCAACGGATTCCGCTCAGACTGGGGAGCAGAGTTATTCGCTCAGGTGCGTTCGCTGGTCAATACTGCAAAGCGTCAGGGCATTTCTGCCTTTGATGCCATTTCTCGTGCCCTTACCTCACATCAGTTCGATTGGCTATTGGGTTGAGTAATTACGTAAAACGAACCTGACGAATGAGTTGCCAACCATTTTCTAAAGCTGCTTTTACCCAATCCCAACCAATCCGAAAGTAGCTGTTGCCGCGAAACCAATGGGGGTCAACCCACCGACGTTGACCCGTTGCGACAACCTCAACACCTTGGGCAGTCACATAGAGGGTAGCGACCGCCAAGAGAAACCAGAGGCGGGATAGGGCGCAGACAGAGCGAATCTCGGACTTTTGGAGATTCCATCCATTGGATTGGTCATCGAGAAACGCCTCTTCTATATCAAAGCGGAGACCATATTCCTCGAAGGTGTGCAGGTTGGTGGGTTCATCGCTGACGATAGCCCAAAACTCGCCATTGACGTTGTTGTAGCCAAAGGCGATATGCACCGGACCATACCACTCCCCTTTGTGGAGCTTCACGGTGTGCCAACAGCGGGCTTCCCCACGCTGAAGGTGAATGTCCTTCAATTGACACCATCCATGACCTGCCCGCCAAATCCAGCTATCCCGCTTGATGCGGATGCGGTAGTGCCACCCGAGTTGAGTCGTGATAGCGGTCATGGCATCGGTGTGAATGAAGCCCCGGTCGGCCAACACGACCCCCTTCACCCCCTGAGGCAATCGATGGGCGGCTTGGTGGAGCATTTCCCGATACGCATCGAAGGTGACAGACGCACTGCGGTGCTTCAGGACTCGCCACACCACAGGCAACGCTCGACCTCGATGCACCACTGCCAGACGGATCAAGCAATACTCATCCCAGAACAGCGAGGTGTCCAAACTCAGGTACAGGCACGCTTCAGCCCAATCCGCTAACGCTGCCTGAATCAACGGCTTGTACAGCCGATGGACGTTCAGACGACTGTTGTGCAGCCAACGACTGAGCCGTCGTTGTTTGCTTTGCGCCTGCACGCCTCGACAGGGGACATAGGGCAGCCACCGCGTCAGGTTGACTTCTCCACGCTGGAGTAAGGCAATGACCATCCACAGGCAGGTCGTCAGATGCCCACGATGCGCCCAGGGTAACGATTGACCCAGCCAAGTGTTCAAGGCATTGTAGAGAGGGGAGTTCACAACATCTATGCTTTTGAGTGGTATCTAAGCTTAGAACGCTGGCTCCCCTCTCTCTCCTTAGATCTCTGAAACTACCGCACCGCAAGCTGTCTAGCAGCTTCTAGACAACTTTTGTCAGTCAACCAAAATCAAATCTTGCTCGAAGCCATGCTCTAAAAGTCCTTTAGGATGGGCATCTCAGACAACAGGTGACCTCTGGCAGGACAGATTAGCTAGGCTCCGAACTCCATCTGTCGCAAGAAAGTTTGTAAGATTGTTGGGTGTCTGCTGTGTGAGTGAAAGATTGAGGGACAACATCCATGCGCCAAATCAACTTTGTCGTCATCTTTGTGATTTGTCTGGCCCTGGTGCTGTTTGGCATCGAAAATACTGAGCCTGCGGTCATTCATGTGGTGGAGGGGCTAGATCTTCAGGCTCCGCTGTCGATCGAGCTTTTGCTGGCAATGGGCATTGGCGCAGTCTTGGCTTGGGTCTTTAGCGTGTGGAATCAAATTCAAAATTTGCTGGAGTCTGGGCGCGAGTTGCGGCAGCGAGATGTGCGGATTCAGGAATTGGAACAGGACATCCAGCGCTATAAGGTGGAGTTGGAAGAACAGCAGCGCCTGCTGCCCGCTTCGCAGCCTTCCCCTCAAGACGTAGAAGTGACCGAGGTCTTTGCCAAGTAGGTGCCTTCGCTGGCGCAGGAATAGCCGCAGGGTCAATCACATGGTCAACATTGCCAGTCTGTGGGTGCCGCTATTATTGCTGGGTCTGATTGGGTTGATGGCTGGTTATTTCGTTTACATTAGTACCCAATAGAGATTAGTCCTTAGGGAAACTGGGGCTGCCTGGCAAATGGCTCTTTCGCTAGCGCAAAATGCGATCGCCCTGCTGATCGACCTGTCTGAACGGGGCGAAATTGACCCGTGGGATGTCAAAGTTATCGACGTTATTGACCGATTTCTCAGCCAGCTTAAGCCTTTGCAAGCGGTAGAAGCGGGCCGTGCCCCCTATGAGGCTGACTTGTCCGAGTCGGGTCAGGCATTTCTCTATGCTTCTATGCTGGTGCTGCTCAAGGCTGACACACTCGCACGCACCACTCAAGACGAAGCGCCGTTAGAAGACGAGTTTCTGGAAGAATCTGACGGGACGGTGGGTGCGCCCTTGCCCCTCAGCTTGGAGCGGCGGTTGCGGCGGAGAGCGGTGGCCCGACCGATGCAAAGTCGCCAGGTGACGCTGCAAGAGCTGATTTCTCAGCTAGAGATGATGGCGGCGGCGGTGTCCGACCCCCGACCTCGACAGCGCGTTCGTCGTCCCCGTCCTCAGTCGCGCAGTCAGGCGGTGCGCGTCATTACCCAACTGGCTCACCAGGAAAACCTGTCTGAAATTGCCGCTGCGCTGGAGCAGTTTTTGCAAGAGCATTGGGACGCGATGAGCCAGGGCGATGAGTGGATGGAGTTTGAGCAGTTGCTAGAACTGTGGGTCGCGTCGGACGCAGCAGCAGAAACCCGACAAGAGGGACACCATGCAACGCCTCAGGGCGATCGCGTGGGGGTGTTTTGGGCACTCCTTTATCTCTCTGCCCAATCTAAGGTAGAACTGCTCCAGGAAGAGTTCTATCAGGATTTGCGGGTGCGGAGTCTGGCAGAATCTGAGACGGATTCCCTGGAAAACTCTGCTGTGTCCAACTTGCTGGATTAGCTGCTGTGTCCAACTTGCTGGATTAGATAGAGGGAGGCTAGGGTATGGAAGGGGTTTCGTCCCGTCACGGCTGAATCAATTTCTGAATTGGCCTAGTGGGTTTAGAAATTGGTTTAGACCACGCATAGTCTCAGGAGGAGTCATTTCAGGATGAGCGCGGCTAGAACCGGTTTCTGTGAAAGGATGCTCAAGGCTTAACTAGAGTTTCTTCCAACCTGTTTTGCTGGCAAAGATTCTGTAAATTCCGTAGCCGCCGCTCGGGCCGATTCCTAAAATCAGGGAACACTAAGTTAGATTACGTAGAGTTAACTTTCTTCTGTCTGTAGTAAATCATTCCACACCAATCCAAGCAAATTGCCCCAAAGGTTAGAGCAAACGCTATGAAAGCCATGATCCTCGCTGCTGGTAAGGGAACTCGTGTGCGTCCCATCACCTACACGATTCCCAAGCCGATGATTCCCATTCTGCAAAAGCCCGTGATGGAGTTCCTGCTAGAGCTGCTGCGGCAGCACGGCTTCGATGAAATCATGGTGAACGTGAGTCACCTGGCTTACGAAATCGAAAGCTATTTCCGCGATGGACAGCGCTTTGGCGTGCAAATTGCCTATTCCTTTGAAGGGCGGATTGTGGATGGTCAACTCGAAGGTCAGGCTATCGGTTCTGCGGGCGGGATGCGGAAGATTCAGGACTTTGCGCCGTTTTTTGACGATACGTTCGTGGTGCTGTGTGGTGATGCGCTGATCGACCTGAATTTGACCGAGGCGGTGCGCTGGCATCGAGAAAAGGGGGCGATCGCCACCATCATTATGAAAGACGTGCCCCGCGAAGAGGTGTCGAGCTATGGGGTCGTGGTGACGGACGAGTCGGGCCGCATCCAAACCTTCCAAGAAAAGCCCTCGGTCGAAGAAGCCCTTAGCACCACAATCAACACCGGGATTTATATCTTTGAGCCAGAAATTTTTGACTACATTCCTTCCGGTGTGGAATACGACATCGGCAGTGAGCTATTCCCCAAGCTGGTTGAAAAGGGCGCACCCTTCTACGGCATTTCGATGGATTTTGAGTGGGTGGATATTGGCAAAGTGCCTGACTATTGGCACGCCATTCGCAGCGTTTTGAGGGGCGAAGTCAAGAATGTCGAAATTCCCGGCCGAGAAGTGCGCCCCGGCATCTATACGGGCATCAATGTCGCCGTGAACTGGGACAAGGTAGACATTCAGGGCCCGGTATACATTGGCGGCATGACCAAGATCGAGGACGGCGCACGCATTGTCGGCCCGTCGATGATTGGCCCCAATTGCCACATTTGCAGCGGCGCAACGGTTGATAACAGCGTGATTTTTGAATATTCGCGCCTGGGGCCGGGCGTGCGCTTGGTCGATAAGCTCGTGTTTGGTCGCTATTGCGTAGACAAGACGGGCGCATCCATCGATGTGCAGGCGGCCGCGCTCGACTGGCTGATCGCCGACACGCGGGGCGACATTCCTGCCGAAACGCCAATCGAGCATCAGGCGATTACGGAACTACTGAGCGCTGAGACTCGGTAGATCAGCAGACTTGAGGGGGCGATCGCGCGTCTTCGGCAACCCAAAAGGGCGATCGCGCTGACACGGCTCCCATACTGCTCACACAGGCTCACATAATCTGTAGATAATCTGTAAATCGCACGAAATCAAGCGAATTAGGCGGGACGTTCTGGGATGGAGCGTCCCGCTTGCTCTATTCCGCTTTCGGTATCCCGCTTTTTGTGTACACGCCCAATAACGCTAGGATAGAGATCCAAAAGACTTCACATCGCCAGTCACAAATCCACCTCCAATTCACCCCTGATTTCACTTACGATTCATACGATTCACTATGTTTGAAGCCCTAGCCGATCGCCTTGAAGGAGCCTGGAAAAAACTTCGCGGTCAAGACAAAATCTCCGAAGCTAATATCCAAGAGGCCTTGCGCGAAGTGCGGCGGGCCCTGCTGGAGGCAGACGTAAACCTCCAGGTGGTGAAAGATTTCGTCGCGGAGGTGCAGGAAAAGGCGCTGGGGGCTGAGGTTATTTCTGGCGTTCGTCCCGACCAGCAGTTCATCAAAATCGTCCATGACCAGCTTGTAGAGGTCATGGGAGAAACCAACGTTCCCCTCGCCGAGGCGGAGCCTGCGCCGACCATCGTGCTGATGGCGGGTCTTCAGGGTACGGGTAAAACGACGGCTACAGCAAAGCTGGCGCTGCATCTCCGCAAGCAGAATCGCAGCACGCTGCTGGTGGCGACGGACGTGTATCGTCCCGCTGCGATCGACCAGCTCATTACGCTGGGTAAGCAGATCAACGTGCCCGTGTTTGAGCTAGGCACGGATGCCAACCCGGTAGAAATTGCTCGACAGGGCGTTGCCAAAGCTAGAGAAGACGGCATCAACACAGTCATCATCGACACGGCAGGTCGCCTGCAAATCGATGAGGACATGATGGACGAGCTAGCACAGATCAAAGACACCGTGCAGCCCCACGAAGTGCTGCTGGTGGTGGACGCGATGACAGGGCAAGAGGCAGCAAGCCTCACCCGCACGTTTCACGACCGCATCGGCATTACGGGCGCAATTTTGACCAAGCTAGATGGCGACACGCGGGGCGGCGCGGCGCTGTCGGTACGGCAGATCTCGGGGCAGCCGATCAAGTTTGTGGGCGTAGGCGAAAAGGTGGAGGCGCTCCAGCCGTTCTATCCCGATCGGATGGCATCCCGCATTTTGGGTATGGGCGACGTGCTGACGCTGGTTGAAAAAGCCCAGGAAGAAGTCGATATCGCCGAAGCCGAAAAGCTGCAAGAGAAAATCCTCAATGCCCAGTTTGACTTTGACGACTTTTTGAAGCAGACTCGCTTGCTGAAAGCAATGGGGTCGCTGGGCGGCATCATGAAAATGATCCCCGGCCTGAACAAGATTTCGAGCGAACAGCTAGAGCAGGGCGAGGTGCAGCTCAAGCGGGCAGAGGCAATGATCAACTCTATGACCCGCGAGGAGCGCAAAAACCCGGATTTGCTCTCTAGTTCCCCCAGCCGCCGCCGCCGCATCGCCAAGGGTGCAGGCTATGGACTAGACGACGTGAGCAAGTTGGTCAGCGACTTCCAAAAGATGCGATCGCTCATGCAGCAAATGGGCCAGGGACAGATGCCGGGGATGGGACTGCCAGGGATGGGCGGTGGCGGCCTCTTTGGTGGGGGCGCTCCTGCGATGGGCGGCCCGCGCAACGCCCCACCTCCCGGCTGGCGCGGCTATCCCGGCGGGCCGCCCTCTAAGAAAAAGAAAAAGGACAAGAAAAAGAAGGGGTTTGGAACCCTCTAGACTCGGTATCTCTCGCACAGATTTTTAACTCGCAACGAAAAGGGGGACTCTTCTTGACTTTTTCTAGAAGCTCCCCCTTTTTTGCTTGTGCAGATGCCATTCCAGCACCCAATGCCTAACGAGTCAGGCGGGTTAGCACCTGATTTGACCGCTCTACGAAGGCCTTCATGCCCTCGGCATCAAACCCCTTCTGGCTCATCAGCGCTAGGTCGTAGATGTGCTGGCAGAGCAGCGTCGAGAGATCGTCTGAGGCGGCCGAACCATCGGGCTGGAGAATCGTGCCCTGGCTGCGGGACAGCAGGTTTTGCACCAGCGGATGGGCTGTGTTGACCAGCAGAATGTGTTCCTCTGGGAACGCCATTTCCTGCTGTTGCAGCAGCGCGGTCATTTCCTGGAGGCGGCGCAGGCTTTCGGGCAGCAGCACCATCGCGGGCGGCGCGGCTTCGGCATTGTCGGACTTGAGCGCCTCGGTGCGAATCGTCAGCTTGGGCTTGTTCAGCGCCTTTTCAAACAGTTCTTTAATCTGTTCGCTGCGGGTCTTGTTGGTGGTCGGGTCAACGATATCGTTTGCCTGGTCCTTATCAATCAGCGTATCGTCGAGTTCGGAATCGACCCGCGAGAAGCGCACTTCGGGGTATTCTCGCTCCAAGAAGCTGACGAAGTGCGAATCGATGAAGGAATCCAGGAACAGCACCTCTAGCCCCTGGCTCTTGTGCAGTTCCACATAGGTCGCTTGGTTTGCCTCATCGTTGCAGTAAAAGACACGGTTAGGATGACGTTCCTTGTTGCGTTCAAGGTAGTCCTTGAGCGTGGTGTAGGTTTTGCCATCGACCGTATTAGACGGAGCGGCAGCACCCGACTCCCACACATCGCCCTCGGCGGTCTGCACTTCTACAGCAGGTTTTTCGGCGGGTGGCTCCTGATAGGTTGTGCGGAAAATCAGGATATCTTCGACCTGCTTTTTGAACTTGTCGTCGTTCATCGAGCCGAATTTGACAAAGGTGCCCAGGTCTTGCCAACTGCGGATGTAGGCTTCGCGGTCGTCGCGGTAGAGTTCCTTGAGGCGATCGCCCACCTTTTTCGCAATGTAGTCTGCAATGCGGCGCACCGTGCGATCGTTCTGCAAGAAGCTGCGCGACACGTTCAGCGGAATGTCGGAGCTATCAATCACGCCCCGCAGCGGCATTAGGAATCGGGGAATCACCTCTTCGCAGTTGTCGCTGACAAAGACCTGATTGCAGAACAGCTTGATTTGCCCCTTAGTCACGTCCACATCGGGGCGCAGCTTGGGAAAGTAGAGAATGCCGTTTACGACAAAGGGATAATCGGTATTCAAATGCACCCAAAGCAGCGGGTCTTCCTGGAACGGGTAGAGATAGCGATAAAACTCCAGGTAGTCATCCTTGGTCAGCGAACTGGGCGACTCTTTCCAGGGTGCTTTTTGGCGGTTGATTTGCTCGCCGTCCAGGTAGATCGGCACGGGCATAAAGTCGCAATACTTCCGCACCAACTGCTGAATGCGGGCGGTTTCCAGGTATTCCTCTTCTTCGTCTTGCAACGTCAGCGTAACTGTGGTGCCCCGCGTCGTGCGATCGGACTCGGACAACTGAAACTCCGTAGACCCGTCACAATCCCACCGGACGGGCTGAGCGCCATCTTTGTAGGACAGCGTATCGATGCGGACATGCTTCGCCACCATAAAGGACGAATAAAAGCCCAACCCAAAGTGACCAATAATCTGCTGATCGCCGCTGGCTTTGTACTTTTCGACAAACTCTTCGGCGCTAGAAAACGCCACCTGATTGATGTACTTTTTCACTTCGTCGGCGGTCATGCCGATGCCGTTGTCGGACACCGACAGCGTTTTTGCGTCCTTGTCGATTTTGATTTCAATCAGTGGATCGCCCAAATCGCCGGAATATTCGCCGGAGTGCGACACCATTCGCAGCTTTTGGATCGCGTCTACGGCGTTGGATATCAGCTCCCGCAAGAAGATTTCGTGGTCGGAATAGAGCCACTTCTTGATAATCGGGAAAATATTCTCGGTATGAATGGAAATATTGCCCTGTTCCAGAATCGTTGTCATAGGTCTTGGAAGAGAGGGGAAAGGTTAATGGAATGGAGGCAGCGGAAGGATGAATTTCGGTGCAATCCTTCGAGCAGGTCATCAATCCTGCGATCGCCTTCTAATTTTAGTCGGCCGGGGTTTCGGTTGCGCGAGTTCGGATTTCCCTACCAGCGCGAATTTGCAGCCCCATCCGGCCCCATCAAACCTCCAGCGCGTGAAACTGCTGCGGCTCCCAGCAGAATTCCGCCCGCACTTCGCCCTGTTCGATTTCCACCTGCTCGGCTGCCAGCCGTTCCGCTTGGTCGGGCAAATGCTGAGTCAGCAGCCGTCCGCCCGCGCCCACGACGCGATGCACGGGCAGCCCTGCATCTGCCTTTTTCAGCATCACGGGAATGGCGCGATAGTGGCTGGCCGTTAGCCCCAGCGCCACCAGCAATTCCGTCGTCCGCACCACGCGCCCCGGCGGAATCCGCGCTACAAACTCGTGCAGTTTGCCCCGTGTGTCGTTGGGCACGGCGGGAAAGGTCTGCGGCAACACAACGGCGCGATCGCCCACCCGCACCGCCCCATCCCGAATCACCATCGCCAGCATTCCCCGCCGTCCGTTGATCCGCTTCGCCAGTCCCGGCTGGAGCGTGTTCAGATAGGCGCAGGGTTCGCAGTCGCCCATGATCCGCACCTGCGCCACCTCGCCAAGCTGCAACACCTGACCCGATACCAGTGCTTCCACCACGCCGTCCAACAGGATGTTTTCTCGCAAGTCGCCCGGACGCAGCCCGTGTTCCATCAGCACCGGAGCGCTGGCCAGCAACACCTGTCGGGGACTGCCCGCCCGCGCATGGGCATCGCCGTCAATGCCCAGCCCCCGCCGCAACCAGAGGCGATCGCACGGCGTGGGCGGTTTGCCAGACGCGGTTTTGGTAAACAGGTGGAGAATCTGCAAAGTCGAACGCCAAAAAGAGAGGGCAAAATCGAGGACTCTGGGAATTTCAAGATTTTACGTCCAGGACTTACGCACTTGCGATCATCTCTTTGAATTTTGGACAATTTCTCGCGGGTCGCGCCCGCGAGAAATTGTCCAACTGCGTAAGTCCTAACGTCTTTGTGAAGAGGCTGCCAGAGCAATTTTCTATAGCTTGCTTGCCTGCCCCCCAAACGCCGACTACGTTACGATGTAAGACAACTCGCCGTGCATCAGTTTTTTACCTCGTCATCCGGAGTCATCATGGGACTGCTTGACCGAATCTGGCGCGTGATTCGAGCCAACCTAAACAGCCTGATCAGCCAGGCCGAAGATCCAGAGAAGATTCTGGAACAGACCGTCATCGATATGCAGGAAGACCTGATCCGGCTGAGGCAGGCGGTGGCCCAGGCGATCGCCACCCAAAAGCGCACCGAGCGGCAGCAGGCCCAGGCAGAGGCCCAGTCCCGCGAGTGGTATCAGCGGGCGCAACTGGCGCTGCAAAAGGGCGAAGAAGTCTTGGCACGGGAAGCACTCACCCGCCGCAAGACCTATCAAGACACCGCCGATGCGCTGAAGGGGCAAATCGAGCAGCAGGCCGGCATCGTCGCCCAGATGAAGAAAAACATGATCATGCTGGAAAGCAAGCTGGCGGAGGCAAAGACGAAGAAAGATCTCTACATCGCCCGCGCCCGTTCTGCCAAGGCTTCTGAGCGGCTGAACGAAATGATTGGCAAGTATAACCCTGAGGGGGCACTGGCTGCCTTCGAGCGAATGGAGCAAAAGGTGCTGGATCTGGAAGCACGGTCGGAGGCGATTGCCGAACTGAATGCCGACAAGCTCGAAGAACGCTTCGCCCAGATCGAAAGCGGCGGCGACATCGACAGCGAACTGGCCGCGATGAAGGCAGAACTAATCGGGAAGCCCGCCCATGAGCTAGCGTCCGGTGAGTCCGCCAGACCACTGCCCGAAGCCGATGACCTGGCCCGCCTGCGATCGCAGCTTGAAGAGAGCTAGCCGATCGCCGCTTTGCGTTTGCATCAGCCGCTATGCCTCTTCGCCTGCGTGGTACGAACTCCGCACCAGTGGGCCCGACCGTACATGGCTGAAGCCCATCTCGCGGGCGATCGCCCCTAGCCGCTCAAACGCTTCGGGAGTCCAATACCGCTGCACGGGCAGATGGTCGAGCGACGGCTGCATGTATTGACCCAGCGTGAGGCGATCGCAGCCCACAGCGCGTAGATCCCGCAGGGTTTCCAGCACCTCTGCCTCGGTTTCGCCATGCCCCAGCATCAGCCCCGACTTGGTGGGAATTTGGGGGTTCAAGACCTTGACCTGCTGCAACACAAAGAGCGATCGCTCATACTTTGCGCCTCGCCGCACGGGCCCTTGCAGCCGCCGCACCGTTTCCACATTGTGGTTGTAGCAGGCGGGTTGGGCATTCACCACGGTCTGGATGCGCTCGATCTGGGCGGCTTCGCCCCCAGGGCCACCCCAAAAATCTGGAGTCAGCACTTCGATCTGGGTATCGGGGTTTCGCAGCCGAATCGCCGCCATCGTCTCGGCAAACCCGCCTGCGCCGCCGTCGGGCAGGTCGTCCCGCGCCACCGAAGTCAGCACCACATAGCGCAAGCCCAAAAGCTGCACCGCTTCCGCCACTTTTTGCGGCTCTTCGGGATCGAGCGGCATTGGGGCGTGCCCCTTATCCACCTGGCAAAAGGCGCAACTGCGCGTGCAGGTCGGCCCCATCAGCAAAAACGTCGCGGTCTTCTGGCTATAGCACTCGCCCCGGTTAGGACAGCGCCCCTCTTCGCAAATCGTGTGGATCTGCCGCTTTTTAATGATTTGCTGAACCGTGGACAGGTCGCGGGCGTTGCCAATCGGTCGCCGCAACCAATCGGGCAGGCTGGGTCGAGGGGTGGCCGCAGGGGTCGCCCGTTCGGGTTGTGGCAGAGAAAATTCCTGCGTAAATTCTGGAGGCAACTGTTCTACAGGTTGGCTCATGGGGGCACAATAACGAAGGAGAGGGGGCGATCGCCCTTCCCTCGATTCTAGAGGGGTTTCTAGAAAAACTCGCCGCAAACGCGAGTTGAGTTGAGGAAACCCAGTTTCGGGGCAACGCGCAGGGAGGATGACGGTTTCGGGCGAATCTTGACGGGCGATCGCGCGATCTCAAGCATGAACCGCTAAACTGAGTCGTATTACCATTGAATAGTATTGAGTATTAGTATCAAAAAGTCAGTCCCAAAAAGTTGCATCCGTTATTCTGAAGCAAGCGCGTTTTTAATACGCTGCTCTTCCTAGTCTCCCGCCTGCTCCCCGCTTTATTTAGAATTCTAGATTCGCTGCTTTTCCCGCTCGCTACTACCTTCCAGTCACTACCGCAGGAGTCCACCGTGGCAAGTCACAAAATCCTGGTTATCGACGACAGCCGAGTCATCCGCAACATGGTGCGCGACATGCTGCCCAAGGGAAATTTTGAGGTGTTGGAAGCCAAAGATGGGGTGGAGGGCATCAACCTGATTCACCAAGAGCATCCCAACCTGATCATGCTAGACTTCCTGCTGCCCCGCATGAGCGGCTGGGAAGTGTTTCAGGAAATTCAGGCAAAACCCGAATTGCGTGCGCCACTGGTGTTGATGTCGGGCCGCCGCGAAGAGGTGACGGAAAAACTTCCGGAGCCGTTCGAGTATTTCGAGTTCATCGAAAAGCCCTTTGAGCAAAAGGATCTGGTCGAAGCGATCAAATCCGCCATGGCCAAGTTCAAGAAATGGCCCCAGCCCGTGGGCGTGGGCGCGGCTGCGGCAGCCCCAGCAAGCACTGCCTCCAGCAGCGCAGAGGTAGCCGCGCTGAACCAGAAGATTGACAAAATGCAGGCCGAAATCGACACGCTCAAGAAGCAGATGGCCCAGTTGCTTACGTTTATCAAGCAAAAGCTGAAGTAACGGCTCGAAGCCTTGCGGGGCGCTGCATTGCGGCCGCGCTGCGCTGAATTGCCCAGCAAGCTAATTGCCCAGCAGCCAATCGCCCAACAAGGTGTCGTGCGATCGCCCTGACAACACAAACCCAGGCGCAAGAGCAGTGTCTCACGCCTGGGTTTAACTTTGAAACTTTGATTGAAACCCTAAAGTCCCGAAGGGGAGTGAGGCTCTAAAACTGCCAGGAAGGTCGCCCAGCGTTTCAAACTGACCGCTTCATCCTTACAGTTTCATGCTCATCAGCTTCATTACATCTTGTTCAGGTCAATGCCCGCAGCCTTTGCCATTGCGTCAATCCCCTTCTTTTCGAGGGTCTTGATCGCCTTGGTAGACAGGCGCAGCGTCACAAACCGCTTGCCCTGCGGCCACCAGACTCGCTTTTCTTGCAGGTTCACCTGTTGCAGCTTTTTCGTGCGGCGGTGCGAGTGGGAAACGGCGTAGCCATTGTTGGCCTTCTTGCCCGTGAGTTCACAAGTGCGGCTCATAGCGGTTTTCTCAAGTCATTAATTGGCACAAGCAATCATTATACAGTGTTTCTGAAGCCATTGAGGAGGTAGCAGGGGTCAAAAAACTCTGTCTCTTGAGAACAGCGCGAACGGCAATCCTACGCCGCCACGGAGGGAGTTTCCGGAGAGGAGGCTGGGGAAATCAGAAGGCGATCGCCCGGTTTGGGTTCCAGCACTTCCGTCGCCAAGCCCGCCTGCGCCAGCAGCGCTCGACACTCTGTTGGACCACCCTCCCCCTTCAGCAGCGACGGCAGCAGCCCAGCATAGTCCACCGCCTGGCCCGCCCCCGTCGGCAGCAGGTATCGCAGTTGGAGCGATCGCGCCAAATCCACTGCGCTCTCCTGACCTTGGATAATCGCGCCCACCAGCGGCAGTTTCACCGTCATCAGCGGGGCGATCGCCACATCCACTGGCGCGAGGTTTGCCAGCGCGGACGCATGAAAGCCGTGTGGCTCGTAATAGAGCCGCGTCCCCTCGGTTTGCCCCGTCAGCACATAGGCGTTTTCCGTCAAAAACGGGCCAATGGGTGACCCCGGAAACGCTTGAATCGAAACGCCCTTGTGGGTATACGTTTCGTGGGTATACGTTTCGCCGTGCGCCAGCGCCGTCACCGAGCCATAGCCCAGCCCCGTCACAAGGCTGACCGCATTCGGCGAACACACCACTGGAATCGCCTTGTCCAGCGCCTTCAGTGTCTCCACATGGGCATGATCCTCTAGCCCCTGCGACAGCAGAATCAGATCTACCCCATCGGGGATGGCGGGCGGCGTGCGATGCGTCACCTTCAATAGCCACTCCTGGTTGCCCACCGTCAGCGGCCCCACCAGCCACGGATCGAGCAAAATCCGCACCTCGTCCAAGTCGATCAGCCAAGAGTTATTGTCTAGCCAGGTGAGATACATGGCAACTGCCCCCACAGAATCCAGATGCTTAACATTTCGACATCTTGATCTTATCGCTCCCTTGCCGGAGCGGGCGGGTTTTGCCTTCTAAAAAGGGGCGAAGGGGAAAGAATGCCCTCTATCAACAGCAGCGGCGATCCGGCAAAAGTCATCCCAAAGCGATTCGCGCTCTGGCGTATCAGTGGGGACGTATTCTTTGGCGCTGCTAGCAAGACCGCTATCTGGCAGCACTCTACCGCAAAAAGTGGCCGCTGGCGGTGCTGCTAGCTCAAAGTCCCGTTGAAATGACGGCTAGTGCAGCGGATGAGTGTTGTAATTCTACGGTTTAAGTTACGCCAAAAGACACGTAAAAGTTCAATAAACGGAACGCTTTTAGAAATCCAGTCATGAATTCAATGGAGTCAGCTTGCGGCTGGCTTATGGTCTGCTGCGTTTAGAGTCTGGACTTCAATTAGACTTTCTGCTTCTTCAACGCTATCTGTTGACTCCGTCTCCCTCAGGGACTATGTTAGGTTGCGGCTACACCCGTAGGTTTAAACAAAACCTTCATCAACTAATTTTCCCTCCTTGCTAGTAATCTCATGACGCTGCCCTGATCCACCAACAACACGACACCAACTCTCAGAAATCAACTTTGCATTTTTCCCCTCACCATCAATCCAATAACTAAACCCACCATACATGCCAGGAACTGGAAACCACATTCGAGGTTGTTCTAGTTCTAGCAACGGTTCTAACTCTGGGAGCCTCAGCCTAGATTTTTGAACCAAATCACCTGCTCTACTGAGAATAATTTCGTGGAAGTTAGTTTGAATTTTTTGAAGTATTGTATGAGAAATATGTGTTTTGTAGACTGGCTCTAGTAAATGAACCAAGCTCTGATATCCCTTTCTCTTTGCAATATCCACTGCTCTTTCATCATCAGCATTTCGTAACGTCCGCCATGCTCCCATGCCTAACATTTTCTGTACTACTTCTCCTGGCGCATTTCCATGTGCAGATTGATGGAGAGGAGTGTATAGCGATCGCCCATCAGGACGAGTCACATTGATCAAATCTGGATGCCCATTAAGAATTTCAAGGGTTTTCTTCCAGTTATTTTGTTTTGCGGCATCTGCAAGTGCATGGCGAATCACAACCTCATCGTCCTGAAGCGCCTCTGATTTAGTGATACCGTCCCATTCAGCAGTCATTGCCCTAAGCCCTTAACTAAATCAACTATAAAACTTCCATTTTTCACAGGAAGCTTTCAAACCGTTGTTCCTCCAGATAACGCAAAGCAACCTAACGGTTTGGGTCAGCGGTTGCCGATACCTTTGCAATCACCCAAGCGGTTTCAGTCAATCCGCTGCACCCAAATTGTTGGGCTGTGGCTGCTAAATCAGCCTACAAACCTAACCAATCTCGCAAGGATTGCTCAAGCTGATCAGCATCAACTTTAGTTAACTGACCAATCACTTTGAGCACCAAACCTTCATGTACTGTATACACACCTCTTTTGACTGCGGTTACTACGTTCAATCCTGCTGCTGCCCACTCAGACAACACAAACTCACCTGCCATTAGTGAACCTGTTTTACTTGTTAAAGGAGTAATGAGAATGTCTTGAGACGGATGTGATGTGCTAACTACAACAGCAGGTCTTACCTTTGAACTCGATAAGTCTGAGAAGGGATAGCGCACCAGAATCACATCATGCTTGGAGTAACTGGGCATACACATCATCCTCAGCATTGTCCCAAACGGCATCAAGGGATGTTTGGCTTGCCTGTAGCCAAAATTCAGCCTCATCATCCGGTAAAACTGTTACCAGCACTCTTACCCCTTCTGGGAGTTCTGCTGATTCCAGTAGCTCAATTTTCCCTTGCCGAACCGTAGCCCAAAGCGTTTTTAGCATATCTGTATGAATGAGATCATGCCTTAATTTTATGCCGTAATTGCTGTTCGTGCGATCACCTTGCCAACACCCTCAAAGCAATGCCAAACAGATAACCTCAAAGTAGATTAGCCTTTGATACTCACAAATAATATTGTTGTACCGTCCCCACCAAGATATTAAGCAGCCCAACGTTCCGCCTCACCCGCCGCTAGTAATCTCTCGGACTCAACGAAAAGACTCCAAACGGTCGGGTGCAGGCGGATTGTTAGCTGCCGCGCCATGTTTACTCATTTAGGGTGTACTCCAATTTTTATTTTTCAGTTCTTCATCATCGACCCAATACTCAACCCACACTGCAAAAAGCCAAGTGGCAAAGGATTTCTAGCTAAAGGATTATGAAACAAAAGCAGCCCACGTCCCAAATTCTCTGGGAAATTGAGAACGTCAACATTTGAATAAATGACTACACTAATATCAGTATACTCAGAATTTAAGAAAGAAGTTGTTGGTATCTGAGTTCCTGAAGTTTTAGCAACATGACCTTGATAAGCATAACCAGAATCAATAACTTCTAAAGTGTCTCTACTTATAGTAATTACTGGACTACCAAAAGGGAGAAGTGAGCTAACAATTCTTGGCACATCATCGTCGTCCAGTCTTGCAGAGGGAACTTGAGCAGCATTAATGGCGATAATACAAAGCTCAGTATCACAGACCAAAGTCTTTTCTTGATATTTTTTGAACTTCTTAAATTTTTCATCAAAGGCATGTAACAGGCGTAGCTTAATTTGTTCATCTGTTCATCTGGGGAGCGTGTCACCTTCTTGAGAGAAAAAGGTGTTGAGGATCGAGATGTGCATTGAGATAAGCACAGCGATGCGCTAGAACTTGTGGTGCATGCTCTGGATTCCAACTGGCTCCCGATAACTGAATCCGACGGTCAATCTGTTTGACCCAAGACTCCACATCTCCAGAACCAATCGCACAAATGCCTTCTGCTTGAAAATACTCATAATTGACAATGCGATGACGATGCTCCCGGAGATAGTTTTGAAAACACTTCGCCTGCTCTAGAGAACAATCCTCAAATACTGCAATGGCTGCATCTACTCGCCCACGCCAAAGCAGGTGACGTGCTCGGGTATGACGTTGCAAGGTCGTGCGTCAGTCTAGCGTGGGATTGGTAGAGTAGAGCAAAACCTTAAGCGGAAGGAAAGCGATGGAATGCCCTCTATGCAGTCATAGCAAAGCTCATAAGCATGGCAAGCTGCCAAATGGTCGTCAACGCTACCTCTGCCCTGCTTGCCACCAAACCTTTTGTGAGTCGTTTGATACCCTTTATTATCGTCGCCACGTCAGTCCTGAGCAGATTCGCCAAGTGCTGCAAGCGCATAGTAAGGGCAGTAGCCTGCGTGGCATCAGTCGTACCAGTGGACTTGCCTACAACACCGTGGTGAGCCTTGTGCGGGCTGCCAGTCAAAAAGCACAACTGGTGCATAACCAGGAAGTCCAATCCGTCGAGACCGAGGAAGTCTGTGCCGACGAGATGTGGTCATTTGTCGCAAAAAACAGAAGCATTGCACCAGTGAGGAATGCAACCGGGGAGACTGTTGGATTGGCTTGAGCTTGGCTCGCGCCAGTGGCTTGATACTCGCCGCCTGCGTGGGCAAACACACCGATGCGTTCATTGAGCAATTAGTGGTCAACACCGAAGGAAAGACCTTGGTTGACTGACAAAAGTTGTCTAGAAGCTGCTAGACAGCTTGCGGTGCGGTAGTTTCAGAGATCTAAGGAGAGAGAGGGGAGCCAGCGTTCTAAGCTTAGATACCACTCAAAAGCATAGATGTTGTGAACTCCCCTCTCTACAATGCCTTGAACACTTGGCTGGGTCAATCGTTACCCTGGGCGCATCGTGGGCATCTGACGACCTGCCTGTGGATGGTCATTGCCTTACTCCAGCGTGGAGAAGTCAACCTGACGCGGTGGCTGCCCTATGTCCCCTGTCGAGGCGTGCAGGCGCAAAGCAAACAACGACGGCTCAGTCGTTGGCTGCACAACAGTCGTCTGAACGTCCATCGGCTGTACAAGCCGTTGATTCAGGCAGCGTTAGCGGATTGGGCTGAAGCGTGCCTGTACCTGAGTTTGGACACCTCGCTGTTCTGGGATGAGTATTGCTTGATCCGTCTGGCAGTGGTGCATCGAGGTCGAGCGTTGCCTGTGGTGTGGCGAGTCCTGAAGCACCGCAGTGCGTCTGTCACCTTCGATGCGTATCGGGAAATGCTCCACCAAGCCGCCCATCGATTGCCTCAGGGGGTGAAGGGGGTCGTGTTGGCCGACCGGGGCTTCATTCACACCGATGCCATGACCGCTATCACGACTCAACTCGGGTGGCACTACCGCATCCGCATCAAGCGGGATAGCTGGATTTGGCGGGCAGGTCATGGATGGTGTCAATTGAAGGACATTCACCTTCAGCGTGGGGAAGCCCGCTGTTGGCACACCGTGAAGCTCCACAAAGGGGAGTGGTATGGTCCGGTGCATATCGCCTTTGGCTACAACAACGTCAATGGCGAGTTTTGGGCTATCGTCAGCGATGAACCCACCAACCTGCACACCTTCGAGGAATATGGTCTCCGCTTTGATATAGAAGAGGCGTTTCTCGATGACCAATCCAATGGATGGAATCTCCAAAAGTCCGAGATTCGCTCTGTCTGCGCCCTATCCCGCCTCTGGTTTCTCTTGGCGGTCGCTACCCTCTATGTGACTGCCCAAGGTGTTGAGGTTGTCGCAACGGGTCAACGTCGGTGGGTTGACCCCCATTGGTTTCGCGGCAACAGCTACTTTCGGATTGGTTGGGATTGGGTAAAAGCAGCTTTAGAAAATGGTTGGCAACTCATTCGTCAGGTTCGTTTTACCCATAACCGCAATCCTGAACCTGCGATGGTCTCTCGCAAACAGCATGAGCAGCGTGCCTATCGAATCGAGTTCAAAATACACACGTACTGCTATGTCGCCCATTAGTTTTGTCAGTCAACCAGCAAACCCTGTGCGAATTCAAATTTTAGATGCGCTACGACTGGGAGAACAAAGCGTCGGCTACATAGCAGAATGGCTTGAAATTGAAGCTTCGGCTGTTTCTCAGCAGTTAGCTGTGCTGCGGAGTCGCAATTTAGTCACCAGCCGCAAGCAAGGGAACTATGTGTTCTACTCTGTACGTGATCCCGCTTTGTTTAAAGTTCTCGATGCGGCACTTGAAGTGTTCAACAATCACCTAGTGGATGTCCGCGATGCCCTTGAACAGTTGGAGTAAGAAGCATCGCCATCCCCACTGAAGCCATATAACGGCAAAGGTCAGCAGTTGCAGACTGGCTTTGTCGCTCTACGAGCAAGAACGGTCGATCCACTGCAACAGCGTTGTCAGCGGGAGCATGCACTGGCTGGTTTGGCTGACCCTTACTCTGCTACTCCCAAACTATCCCAAACCTAACTGCCCTTACCCACTGTACTCTGAGTGCGTTTCGTCGCCGCGAACAATCCCAGATAACGGTCTCAACCCACCTGCTGCGTGACGCTTTGCTGCTTGATGAATGATGTTGCAAACAAACTGAGCGATCGCCCTTCATCTCCCAACACCCGCACCTTTAGGCGATCGCCCCTTATCCGGCAGCACCGACACCTTTGGGCGATCGCCCTTCATCTCCTTGCACCCGTACCTTTCGGCGATCGCCCTCATTTCCCAACACCGACACTTCTGGGCAATCGCCCCTTATCCGGCAGCACCGACACCTTTGGGCGATCGCCCTTCATCTCCTTGCACCCGTACCTTTCGGCGATCGCCCTCATTTCCCAACACCGACACTTCTGGGCGATCGCCCCTTATCCGGCAGCACCGACACCTTTGGGCGATCGCCCTTCATCTCCTTGCACCCGTACCTTTCGGCGATCGCCCTCATTTCCCAACACCGACATCTTTGGGCGATCGCCCCCCTGATCCCTTTTGGGACGTTGCACACTGACCCAAGTCTGTCGCTACCCAACCTCTGCGGCTGACCCGAAAGCGGCTGGGAGTGTGCGGCTTGACCCAGATCTCGAAGAACCAAGCCTTTGCAATTGGGGGGCGAATCGCCTCCTCACCGATAAGCTGACTGAACCAGAGCGCTGAGGGCTAACGGCTCAAATCAGCGGCGGCAAGTGACCTCGAACTTAGCACCAGCGGCTTTTACCCGTCCGCTGCATTTGAATTGTTAGACGGTTTAACTTTCGGCTGAGTACAAAAGAGAGCCATGCGCCATCACATACTTGAGCGGAATCTTAGGATTGTTAATATCTCTTCCACCTCTGCTATGCCATGTTATTTCCCACTGGCTGTAAAAATACTCAAGATCATCTGGAGTCAGCTTGTATATGGCAATGAGGTTAATTCCTCTATAGACAGCAAATATCCAATCTACTTGTCTATATTTTTCAATAATTCTGGGATTGATGTGATGATGCGTTGAAAAACTCTTAGTTAAGGCTATATTGACCGACTTTAGCTCATACTCGTTACCAAATTCATCTACAGCATCATTGCCTTCTCGACCAGGCAAAATTACTAATCCAGTCACTAGCAAAACCTGAAGAATCTTACCACCGTTATCCTGAAAAATATCGTTGATACCGTGCTTGGTCGCAAGCTCTTGATACCTCTGGATATACGGGAACAGCTCATCGAGAATCGCTTTATCTGGATGAGGCATCATTCTGATTCGTCCCTTAGAAGTTCAGCAATGTCAACCTCCAAGGCTTTAGCGAGACGCTCCATGTTATCAATCGATACATTGCGCTCACTGCGTTCAACAGAGCCTACATAGGTACGATGCAGACCTGCCAAGTCAGCAAGTGCCTCTTGCGACAGACCCTTTACCTGACGAATCTGTCGTAGCCTTTTTGCAAAAAGTCTTCTAGCATCAGATGACACAGGCTTGGAGATTGACATAATCTCCATAATTGGGATAATGATGACGATAGGTCTACAGACTATAAGTAGCGATTGAGGGCGAGTTATCTTGCAGCAAGTAAAATTTCCTATAGATCTTGAGCCTTTTGGGAATGCACCAGTCTATTCGACTGATATGGGTGCATCCTTTTGTGGTGACTCCCTAGAACTGCTCAGCAAGATACCAAACAACAGTATTAATTTAGTCTTGACTAGTCCTCCGTTTGCGCTTCAGAGAAAAAAAGAATACGGCAACAAAGACCAAACTGAATATGTTGAGTGGCTTGCCAATTTTGCTGCGATTGTCTATCAGAAGCTTAAAGATGACGGCAGTTTTGTCTTGGATTTGGGTGGAGCTTATGAAAAAGGGAAACCTGTCAGAAGCCTATATAACTTCAGAATTCCAATTCACTTTTGTGATGAAATTGGTTTTTTCCTGGCAGAAGACTTCTACTGGTTTAATCCGTCAAAATTGCCTAGCCCTATCGAGTGGGTCAATAAGAAAAAAATAAGAGCGAAGGATTCTGTGAACACAGTATGGTGGTTCAGTAAGTCTGAATTTCCCAAATCTGATGTAACCAAAGTTTTAACAGAATATAGTCCTAGGATGAAAAAGCTTCTCGAAGATCCAGAGAAATTTTACGATCCTAAAAAACGTCCATCTGGACATGATATTGGTAAAGGTTTTGGAAAGGACAATGGAGGCGCAATTCCTTCTAACCTTCTACAAATTCCTAATTCTGAGTCAAATGGTCAGTACCTCAGAGGTTGTAAGGCTTTAGGTTTAAAGGCTCATCCCGCACGATTTCCTAGCAAGTTTCCAGAATTTTTTATTCGTTTTCTGACCGAGCCTGGAGATCTAGTCGTTGATATTTTTGCAGGCTCTAACACAACTGGCTTTGTGGCTGAACAGGAAAATAGGTATTGGTTGGCTTTTGAGAGAGAACTTCAATATCTTGCAGCATCTTCCTTTCGCTTTATGGAAGAAAATGCAGATGAAGATGACATTAGGCTTTTATATAAAGAAATTATGTCAGGTGAGTCTCGGGAAATAGTTCATCACTCAAAACAATTACGTCTCTTCGAGAGGGTGAAGCGCTATCCAGCGTAATGAAGTACGAGGTTGCGGGGATTGCCGTATAACGATTGAGTTCAGCGGCGGCAGATAACTTTGGTATCACCACCGACCATACTCATTCCGCCGCTGCAACGATTTGTTGTGCCGCGCCGCTTAGCGACTATTTTTGTTTACCTGATGGCACAAATCAAGCACGAAAATTAGAAGCCAAAACTGCTTCCAATATCTTCTATCACGCTACCAGGATCACTGACAACCTCAGCAACCTGGCTTACTTCTTCAGGTATAGGTACATATTCTTGAACATGTTGTACGACATACTGCTCAGCTTGAGCCATGTAAGTGCTAGGGTCTGTACTATATCTGGGTATCTCAGGAACGTAACTGCTAACCTCCTCCACAGCACTCTCCCAAACCGCATCGGGATGGGTGACGATACCAGGAGCATCAACTGAACCACTGTACTGATAACCAGCACCCACACCAATGGCTGCACCCATATCGATTCCGTACTGGATTTGACCATCTTGATAGCCCATATCAATATTTGCATCCACGCCAATTCCTGCTCGTGCGTCTACACCGCCTTCACCACGAGCAAACTCATTCCCATCAATTGATGCTGCTCCACTCCCACCTAGTTCAGCTTTAGCCCCTGCAAAAGCTTCTCCGCCAAGAGAACCACGGGCACCATCTGATGAAACATTGAGATCACCACTGCCTTCCGCTTCGGCTCCTGCGAAGGCGTTTGCATGTCCTTGTACTTCGGCTCCTGGTTGATGATTAATGCCATCAACATCTAACGTGCCTTTATAGGCTGCATCAACATTCGCTTCTGCACCAACCATCGTTCGTCCCTGAACATATAGGTTAGCTTCCTCAGAGTTCCATTCTGCTCCAGCCTCTCCTCTACTGGATGCACCAATCAAACTCTCAGCGTCATAGGTAGCATTAGAATTCAAGCCTATTCCAGGAGCAACTTCATCTCTACCAGTGTGATGAGTGCTGTGACTGGCTTCCCAACCGACACGACCTTCATAGCCATAGCGCACCCGACCATCTTCTAGACTTCCCTCTTGATAGGTGCGGAACTCTTGCACAGGTTGATCAGGAATACCTAAGCCTGCTGCTTTCATTTCATCGGGAATATTGTCATTGATCTCCTTAATGCTTGCAAACAGCCCATCTTCCGTTGAGCTTGTATTTGATCCAGTCGTAGCATCAGCGGTTGCTGAAGTTCCAACAAAAGCAGCATCAGCAGGTGATTCACCGATATAGGTAGTTGAAATCATTTCCCCATCAGAATTGAAAACGCCGGTATTACCTAAGCCATCATAATTTTGGACAATAGTATTTCCCGTGACAGGATCATAAGTCGAAGATACGGTTGCCCCATTCGGTGTTTCAGCAATAACATCTCCATCCGTTTCAAAAGTCACTCGGCTACTATCTGAATTGTTAAACCTGATGTCTCCATCATTTTCCTGGATAATTGTCATGCTTGTTGAGGCATCATAGCCAGTTGTCTCACCTGTTGAAGCATCATAAAAGGCGCGGCTACCATCGGCATATTCTGTCAATACATTACCATTGGCATAGTGGTACGTAGTTGTACCTGTTTCAGGATTGTAGATAGATTCTGGAGAGTCATGAATTTGCGTTTGGAATGCTGATTGATCCACACTCAAAGGAGTTGATCCAGTGGAAGATGGGTGAACTTCAGGGTTGACAGAATTAGTGCTAGACGAAACTGAACCATCAACATTTTTAGATGACGGTGTTTGACTTGATTTTTGATCAGGTGCTTCATTCTCAGAGGTTTGATCTTTCGCAAATGCTTGACCTGCATAAACTCCACCCGCTGCTGCTGCCCCTGCTGCGGCGGCTGTACCCACTGTGGGTGCGACCTTCTTGATCTTTTCAAAGAGTCCCATTGTATGAATCTCCAAATAATAGGGTGTGCATGTGTATAAAACAAATGCTGATAGCTGAAAAATTTCTCATTCTGACAAAGTGATCTGATTTAAAGAACGTCACCCTCCCAAACGCTGAATTTGCTCGAAGGCTATCCTGTCTTTGGAGAGCA
Source organism: Thermoleptolyngbya oregonensis NK1-22 (assembly GCF_032705245.1). Lineage (GTDB taxonomy): Bacteria > Cyanobacteriota > Cyanobacteriia > Elainellales > Elainellaceae > Thermoleptolyngbya > Thermoleptolyngbya sichuanensis. The sequence continues at coordinate 777,170 of NZ_CP053540.1, read as the reverse complement.
GTTCTTGTCGCGTTTTGTAACCTCTCGAAATATTGTCTAGTTCCATGAGATATCTTCTAACTTGTTCATCAGTAGTATCTCTCGCTTTTCTAAAACGTCGATCCTCTGATTCAATCGCTGAAGCTACTTCTTGAGCAACGCGGTTGAGAAGATAGCGGGCAACGTTTTTATAGTAATTAGATGTAGTACGTCTTAAGCTGTCCACAACCTGTTCTATTTTTAGTTTCTGTTGTTGAGGTCGGTTAATCGAAACACCAATTAGACCTACAAGAGCAGATGCAGCATTTGCTCCCTGCATCACGGCATGAGGAGACACTGGTTGTCTTGCGCTCACACTTGCACTGATGCTGATTGCAGCTTGTGCTGACAGCATAGCAATTCTGGCAATACCACCAAACGTATCTCCTGAACTTTCGCCGTAGGAGATATCAGCTTTTATTTCAGTAAATGATGTGTTGAAGTGACTAGAAAAATCGAGTCTGGCAGCAGGCGGGTTAAATGTGTTTGCAAGCTCAAACTCAGGCAAGAAGTTGAGTTGTTGATAAGCCCTTCGCGCTAATCCTTCTAAACCCTGTCCTTCGATCGAGTAGCATATAGTTTCCCACTGTCGATCGCCCCACTGGGTCAGCTCAGATTGAAGGAAATACATCATTGTCGTATGAAGATCTTGTCGATTCTGTGGCTGAAGTTGAATACAGACCTGTCCATTCAGCTTGTTGACCACGGGTTCTAGCTGATTAACAAAATCTTCAGTCTTTTGCAGAAGGTTGCCAGGTACGAAGTCTGCTGAAAAATCTTCCCTATGTCGAGAGAAGACAGTTCTAGCTTCTCGGAAGAAATCTTCTCTTGATTCTTCTACCTGTTTTTTTGAGCTAATGTAGCGATCATGCCAATATTCCAGGGAGCTGCCTTTTAAGCTAGCTTCAGATCTTTGCATATCATTTTTCAGTGCTGTTTCAGCAGCGCTCAAAATCTGGTCAATTCGTTGAATTTGTGGCTGGATTTTTCTGCTAATCTGGTTAGCCAATAGTTCTATACCTCGCTCCTTCGCAAGTTTGATAAAAGGAGTTGCGAATTCAACAAACCTTTGTTCTATCGCGGGTTCTAACGGCTTAGAAGGAGTATTGGGGTAAAAGGAATACAGCGGAAGCTCAACAATATCTAGGTTATCTGCTAGTTGTGGATAGTTCTTCTCGCCCCATTCCTGAATGGAGCTAAGATTTTCCGTGATTTTAGAAACATCTTCGGGCTTAGTCCCTGAAACATCTGCAATAATCACAAGACCAGAGATTTCAGCCTTGCTAGCTCGATCGACTAGTTGCTTTTCAGATGTGCTAAGTGGTTGAGTCGGATGGATGACCAGAAAAATGAAATCTGCATCAATCTGATTTGAGTCAGGATTGTCAGATGTTGAAGCGATGTTTTGCCCTTCAAACGTAAACTCCGGAGCTTTCTCGCTTGCAGTTGGATAAGCTAAAGTGATCCTATCGCCAGGTTGTAAGACTTGACACCCTTTGATTTTTTGACCATTAATATAAGTGCCATTGGTACTGTTCAGGTCGCAGATTTGCCATGATTGAACAGATGAGCTAATGCTGGAAACGGGTTGTATTTCAGCATGGCGACCTGAAACTTTTTTGTACATAGGCAATGGAATATGGATCATTCTAGTATCGTTTTGATGTTGAAGATCCCGACCTATGAGAAGGCTTTGACTAGAAGACAGCCTGTATCGTTCTTCTGATTGCTTAACAACAGTATTGTCCTTCAAAATCAGAGTTGGAGCTTGAGAATTTGAAGCATCTGTTGCACTAACTAGCAAATCTAAGATTGTAGAACTGTAAAACTGTCGCAAACCTTGATGAGCATTAAAGTAATTCTGCACTCCTTCAGCTAAGAGAGGAAATTGACTGAATATTTGTGCAGATAGCTGACGAGCATTGAAAAGTGGCGCAATCCTTTTCAGGTCGTGATTGACTTCTGTCAGGCAGCGATAGCTTGTTCGAGTAGAAACGAACTGGTTCATTGCCTGAAAAAGCTGATTTAAATTTGCTACATTGCTCGTCATGATACTATCTAATTCATATTTAAGTGTTATACACTTTACTTCTGAGCTACTAAATAGTAGCTTCGCATTTTGAGCTGTTAAGTATTATTTGCATTTCTTGAATGCCGATTGTACAAGCGGTTTATTCCCCAACCTGAAAGAATGGGATCTATCAAAATTCCTGGCACAAAAGCAAGAATGGGACTTACAAGAGTCATCAGAGAAACGAGAGAAGACGAAGCAATCGCCAACAATATCCACCAAGCACTTTGCGAAAAATGTTTTCGTAAATAGTTTAACCATTGTGCCAACCCAATTAATCCACCACCAATTAATCCGATACCAATCTCAAGGACAGGATCTGTAGAGATAGTTGATGTGCTCCTCATATAGCCGCTAGAAGCCATAAGGGAACCATAAATAACAAAACCAATAGTTGTTGCGCCAATCCAACTGCTGGCATTTGGCATTTTCTGCTTCAGGGAAAACCATTGAAATGTTCCTAGAATCAAGCCAAATGTTCCCCACATTACTGAAGATGTAAAACGCGAAGTAACCACTTGATCCCATTCCCAGCCAGTCACACCAGAGCAAATGACTGCTACAATGAAGAGACCAATTAGACCTGTGATAAATCCTCCTAAAGATAACCAAAACCACTTCCAAAAAATACCGCCAGATTTGCTGGCAGATGATGTAAGTTTTGTAGATACAGGCTGTCCTTCTGGTGAAGGCGTTACTGGTATTTGTTTAGCCTCTGGTCGCGCTGGAGTCGAAAAGGTAGGGGATTGCTTAGAGTTTAATGCCTGTAGAAGTTCTTGAGAGTCTGCCGGACGTTGACGCACTAAAGTCGCTGTCATCTTATCGAGCAAGTCTGCCAATTTTTGATTTACATTGGGTACATATTCTCGCCACTTCAATCCATCATTATAAGCATCGTAAGGAATTTCTGAGGGTTCCTTTCCTGTCAATAGGAAGATAAAGGTCTTTCCTAAAGAGTAGAAGTCAGATTGTTTTAAGACCTGACCATTCATTTGCTCTGGTGCTGTATAGCCAACCGAGCTAACTGTGGTTCCTGCTGCCATGTAAGATGCAACCTCGGTACCACCGCCTGCGGCTGATGTGGCAACCTGTGTACCAGTTCCTTCACGAACTGCACCAAAGTCAATCAAGGCTAGACTGCCATCAGGTTTAAAGATAATATTTTGCGGTTTGATGTCTCGGTGCAGAATGCCTTGCTCATGAACTGCTTGCAGAATCAGCACGAGTTCTTTAAACCAGCGTTCAGCCGTTTCTGAATCAATTGGATGTCTGAGTTGCTTGAGATAATCTCGTAAGTTCATACCCTCCACTTTCTCCATCACTAGGCAATGAACAGGTGCTTGTCCATCAGCAGGATGAAAGACGGTATAGCTGTTTGGCTCAACTTTGGGAATACCCGGATTATCTAATTGACTGAGGACTTCTGCTTCTCGTTGAAATAACTCCACTGCTTTAGGGGAGTTATTAATCAAAACTTTGATGACTTTATTTCGTACTCCTAGATCAGCAGCTTCATAGGTTTTACCGAAACCACCATTACCCAAAACTTTTGTAGCACGATAGCGCTGCTTCAGTAAAAGAGACGATTGACAATTCTGACAAAACTGGGCGTTGTCAGGATTGTCAGGTTGATCACAACATGGATTGATGCAAAGAGTCATAGATTTACCGATGAATAGTTTCAGAAGCTTTTACAGTGATTTTGGGCATAAATCGGATCTGAATTAGGAAATTGTCCTTGCGGTAAGGCAATCCTTTGCTCAAGTTGCCCATCAGCAAAACATTCCCAATAGACAGCTACAGTTCCATCATCATTAAGGCAGCCTGCCTTGAGAGTCTCCCGGCAATAAGGTGCAGAGTTGTTAACCTGTTGAGGCACAGGAGGGACTGGTTCACTTGAAGCCTTGGCTGCATAGAACGCATTCACAACATTTTGCTGCTTCAGAAAATTTGCAAAGCTTTGAGCATCAGTTTCACTGCCAAACTGGGCAACTTGAACAACCTGTCGCCCTTCATAGTTTTTAATCCAGGCATCCCCGCAAAAATTGCTTCTGATGTAATCTTTTTGGGATGGATCATCAACATATACCTGATAACTTGTACCACCACTACCACAAGTGCCTTTTGGATAATCAGATACAACTGGGTTAGGTGAGCCAGGGTTATCTGAAACTGGATTTTGATAACTGGCATTCTGGGAGATTACAAATGCTCCAATTCCGACAATCCCAACCCCGACTAAAGCCAAAATTCCAAACCACGGTGTTTTTCGTTGAGGTGTTGGGAGCGGCTGAGGACTAGATGGTTTAGGATGTATGCTTTGACTAGAAGGGCTACTTGGTGTGGGTTTTGGTTTTGGTGAGGTCGGAGTAGTTGGTGATTGTTTGAAGTTCAGCACTTTCAAAAGGTCTTGAATACTAGCAGGACGTTGTCGCACCAGCATAGATGTCATCTGATCTATCAATGTTGCTAAATTCGTCTCCACATTTGGTGCGTACTTGCGCCACTGTAAAACATCCTCATGAGGATTGTAGGAAATCTCCGAAGGCTCTTTTCCCGTTAACAAGAAGATGAATGTCTTTCCCAAAGAATAAATATCGGACTGTTTCAGCGCTTCACCATTCATCTGTTCTGGTGCCGTATAGCCTGCTGATACTACACTTGTTCCACCCGCCACATGAGACGCAACCTCTGTTCCACCTTTTGCCGCTGTTGCAACCTCAGTACCTGTTCCCTCTCGTACTGCACCGAAATCAATAAGCGCCAATGTACAGTCAGGTTTGAAGATAATATTCTGTGGCTTGATGTCCCGATGTAGAACCCCCTGCCCATGAACCTCCTGCAAGATAAGGGCAAGCTCTTCTAGCCATCGTTTCGCTGTCTCTGAATCAATGGGGTGTCCCAATTGTTTGAGATAATCCCGCAAATTCATCCCCTCTATCTTCTCCATTACCAAGCAATGAACTGGGGCTTGCTCATCGTGTGGCTGAAAAACGAAATAGCTGCCCTTCTCTGCTTTAGGAATTCCCGCTGAATTGTGAGTGCTCAAAAACTCAGCCTCGCGCTGAAACAACTCCACTGCTTTAGGTGAGTTGTTTATCAAGACTTTGAGGACTTTGTTGCGAGTTCCTAAATCAGACACGTCGTAGGTTTTACCAAAACCGCCTCCGCCCAAGACTTTTGTAGCGCGGTAGCGCTGCTTCAGCAAGAGTGCCGACTGGCAGTTCTGACAAAACTGGGCATTGTCAGGATTTTCAGGCTGTGTGCAACGTGGGTTGATGCAGAGGGTCATAAATCAGGGTTGACGACAAATGATATTCAAATATTCATAGCTACTTCCGCATTTTCACTGAAGAATCAGGAAAATTCATCAAATCTTCTTTATAGAGTAAATGACAAGTGATTTTGCACTCCTGATAACCTTGCTCTGCTAAGAACGATCGCTTTCCCACCGATAACCTCTCGGATGCAACCCCACCGATAACTCAGCGGCACAACGGTTCGCTTGAGCGGCTGCAAATAAGCTCGAACTCAGCACCAAGATCTCTCGGCAGTCCGCTCCAAGCGAATTGTTAGACCGCTATTCTCTAGCCTTTTGGATTTTATAAGTCCTCAAATTTCTAGGTCAACTTTGCACATACCAAGTTCAGAGTCTCTGGATCTTCAAATGTTTACATCTGTGCTGCTAAACTCCAAATCTCTCTGAAGCTCATAGTACAAAATTGCACGTTTTCCCGTCTGCGTAGTATCCCACCAACATGTAGTAGCACTAAGGGTTGCCCCAAAAACAAATGGAACTATTTTCTCAAGAAATTTCCTAATAGACTTGTCTACCGCCTTACCAATAACTGCTTTAACAATCTCTTCTGCTGCTTCTTTAACAATTCGTCGCATTATCTCTTTGAGAGCATCTTGACTTGCCGCGCTTCTGAAACGCTTAGCTATTGCCTTTTCCTTAAATAGTTTAAGCACCTCTTGTTCTGAAGAGAAAAGGATGGTCAAAGCATCTTCCTTAGTAGGAGATACTCCATAGACATGAGCTACAAAACATATGATATATACCTGAATTGACCAACTTTTAATAATATCTATTGGGGTAGTAATCAGAGCACTTTCCAAACTGAAGAAGCCTGTTAAAGCACCTAAAATGCCATCAATAGCTGACGAATATTTAATCACATCTATAGAATTCTTTTGGGAAATATTTCTATTGTTCAAAGTTTGAGAATCATAGAATGAATCGACGTGAGACTTGGCAAGCTTAGAAAATCCTTCAGAAAAAAAGTTATTCATAACCCCATCAAAAAAATTATTCATGACTTCCTGGAGATCAGGAAGTCTATCTAAATTCTTTATGGCATGAAGTACAGAGTCATTTATTTGAGGTTCAAAATTTTGAATCAACCATTCATAAATTTTAGAAGAAATCGCTTCAATAGACTTAGAGATTGATTCTGCTGATTCAGAAATTGGATTTACTACTGCCGAAGGAATTAATAGCCAGTTTGTTTTGTCAAGTGCATCTTTCCTTTCAAGATGTTTCTTTGTTAATTCCGCATCATTCAAACGCTCAGCTTCTTCTAAACTTGCATCAATAAATTTAATTTCTTCCTCTTCTAAGCCACCAACATTCTCAAAGGCATTCAGAAGCCGGAATTGTACAATCTGGTAAAGCCTAGATCCTCTCAAAAGCTCTTGCTTCGCCTTTAACTCATTACCTTCCTCACGGGCTTTTGACCATTTTCTTACTTCTGCCATTAACCAGTGTTTAAGGATATGAGCTTCTTTTTCCTGTTCAAGCCACTGTTTTAACTCATCCCAAGAAAATAGTAAGATTTCATGGGCAATTTCCACAGTTGCTTTATTACTAATTACCTTGTTTTTTTCTGATTTAGAATACTCACTACTGCTAATTAGTAGATTGTTATCAATAAGTTCATGCAAAATCTTTTTTGCCGACTCTCTCGAAAACTCAGATTGATAAGCCCGTTCGCTAACTGGTCTATCACCCAAACCAGTATTAACATATCTCACTAGTTTCAAAAATATTTGCTTTGTAGTTATTTTTTCTTCCTGGTTTAAGCGACTATAAATTTCGTTGACTCGACTTTGTAATGCACCTCTTACTCCCTCTAAAGCGTTATAAGTTCTCTTATTTAAAGTGCGATCTGCAATTTCAAGCCGACCATCAGCACCAATAGTTTGACATTCAATTTTCCAAAGTAAATCTAGAGTGTATTGTAATAAAGGAAGAGATCCTTTCTGTCCTTTAACTTCGTCAATGATTTGTTCAACCAAACCTTCCTCAAATACGACTCCATGTTTTGCTGCTGGTTGCTCAATCGCCTGTCGAAGTTGATCAGGATACAGTTCACTGACTAAATGAATATTCTTCTGGGCAATTGCAGCGAAATCTGGATAGAAACTAAATTGCTCTAAGAAGTCAGATCTCATTGCCAAAACAATCTTGACAAAATTATCTTTAGACCTAACAAACTGAACCAGCCCTGAAATAAATTTCTCGCGTTTATCATCATCACAAATGGTAAACAACTCCTCAAATTGATCGATAAAGATTAGCCATCTTTCCTCACCTTTTCTGAGATTTCTTATTACTTTGCTTAAAGTGTCTGGTTCTGATTCTAGGGCTGTTTCAGCTTCCTGTTTGCTAAACTTTTTGTCTTTTTCCTCACTACGCAAACATCGGTATAACGAATCAAAGGGATCTTGATCAGGTGTGAAGATAAAGTCATAGAATGCTTGAGCTTTTAAGGATCTCTTTAATTCGGGAATTACACCAGCTCGCACAACAGAAGATTTGCCGCTCCCAGACGCACCTAGAATTAAGCTTAAACTGCTTTGATTGACGGCTTCGCAGAGTTCAGCAATTAGTTTATCCCTACCAAAAAAATACTCTCTGTCTTTGAGATTAAATCTTTTCAATCCTTGATACGGTGAATCTAGTTTTAGCTCTTGCTGAGTAACCTTAGCAGCAGAAATTTCGACAATGCACGTCTCGATGTTATGTATAGTAGCAAAGACCTCCTGGGAGATATTTCCTACAGTGATATCGCCACCTGCGCTAACGCCACTTAAGGCAGACTGAGTGAAAGAGTCTTTTTCAGGAATGCCCATCTTCTGTTCTCTTTAAGTTGAAATAGATTATTGAAGCGTTCACACAAATAGATTAGCCTTGCTGCTGCTTTAAATTACCAATTTTTAGGTCTCCGCCAATCTTCATATCGGTAGCAGCTTCCTGTTTTACTGAACCACCTGATGTAGCAGTTTGCTCTACATCACCAATTTCAGCACTACCTACGACATCAATACCCTTTAAGAAAGTTTGGCTCACTTGTTGATTGGATTTCAATTCATTTACTACTTCATTCAGGTTCTTGGCAAATGTTTCATCTTGTGAGGTTTGCATTTCCAGCATCATCTGAAACATTGACTTATTGTTTTCAGAGGGATTTTCTTGAAGTTGTGCCAAGACTCCTTCAACTCCCTTCTCTTTAAACTTACTACGGATTATATTGATCAATTTGCTAATTTGATCAGCGGCAGCTTCTCCTAATTTTTCACCACTCTTCTCTAACGCTTTGAAAATGAGTACCGAAGCTAGTGCTGTTACAGTTAAGGGTTCCATGAGTCACCTAATAGATAGATTAGTTTTTCTTTGCTTCTACAATACAGAGCTTTTCTCTAAATAACCGGAAGAATTACTGTAAGTTTGTAAGACTTTCAAAATCTTGAAATTTTGTACTCAGTAATTGCCCTCACTTGCAAACCCTAGCTGAGTCCTAACTAGAAACTTTTTCTCACTTAAGCATTGCTGCCTATAGAGAAGTTTTAGGTTGCTCCCAACGGATAACCTTGCGGTCTAACTATTAATTAGACTGATCCCGTCTGCCTATCTACCCCCAGGAGGGGAATTAGGCTGACAGCCGTCTGTCTAAGATCCCAAATCGGGGAAATAGGCTGACGATTGTCTGTCTAAGATCCCAAATTGGGGAAATAGGCTGACAGTTGTCTGCATAATACCCCTGTTTTGGGGAGTTAGGCAGATGGGTTCACAAAGGCTTTAGACAAGCGAGGCTGAGAGATTGTGGATTTGTAATTACTCAACCCAATAGCCAATCGAACTGATGTGAGGTAAGGGCACGAGAAATGGCATCAAAGGCAGAAATGCCCTGACGCTTTGCAGTATTGACCAGCGAACGCACCTGAGCGAATAACTCTGCTCCCCAGTCTGAGCGGAATCCGTTGGTCACCTTGCGAAAGATTACACTCCAGCGCAACGCCTGTTCACTTGCATTATTAGTCGGCGGGATTGCCTCATCGGTCAGAAACAGTAACAGATGAGCGTGAATCTTCTGATAGCGTTTGAGCAACCTTTGTCCCTCGACTGATTTGGGCTGCAAGTTGAGAATCTCTCGGAGTGACCCACCCAATCGAGCGCAATACTGTTCGACGGTCGAGGTGGCAAGGATCTGTCGTCGCCGTTGCAAGGCAATGGCTTTGAGCAACAGCCGTTTCATCCGGGGCGCAAACAAATCATCCCCTGCATCAATCGCATACTGACAATCACGCAGTTGATGCGCTAAACATACTTGCCAGTCTTGGGCTGGATGGGCTGCCTGAGCACTGAATAAGTCAGACACCCAAATCTGCGGTTGATGCCCAGCCATCACGGTATCAATGACCGTTTTGCCACGAGTGGGACGAATCACATGCAGACACACCTGGTCGTTTTGAAACACCCATTCCCACTGGTTTTTCCCATTCACCCGCGCCCCGGTTTCATCACTACCCACTAGCCGAGCATTGCGTAAACGTTCCACAATCTTGGCAATTGGAGTTTCTAGCTGCCCCTGCACCCGTTGCAAGAGATTGGCAATGGCTCCTTCCGACAGCTTTAGACCGTAAAGGTCGCCCATCAAGTGGCTCAACCGTTGGTAGCTGATAGCATGGCTGTAGCGTAGATAGGTGACTAGACTCGCAACACTCGTACCAAAGGGAGACCCTGGCTCTAATCCGACTGGAACCGGAGCCTCATACGCCTTTTGGCAACACTGACAAGTCCCACCGTAGCGTTCAACTCGGGTGATGTGAGGGGTCAATCGGGGCAATTCAATGCGCTCGTAAATCCCACTCAATCGCTGCATTGATAAGTCAACTTCGACCCCACAGTGGGGACAGCTTTTAGCTTGGGCTATCACCACTTGATCTGGTTGTTGGCTCAATGTCCGCCCACCATTGCGGTGATGCCTCGTTTCCTCACCCTTGACGGAAGTTGATTGAACACGGCTCTGATTGGGCTTAAAGCCTTGAGATGGAGGCAGACTCGAATTCTTTGACGTTTTCTTGACCCGTTTTTGCTTCAGCTTTTCCACCTCCGCTCGCAACGTTTGCAACTCCTGCCACAGCCCGCTTATCAGGGCATCCTTTTCGCTATGGCTCAGTCCATCGAGGGGGGGCAGTTCCTTCATGGCAAAAGCTTATCATCTTCTGCTATGACCCTGCTCAGGTCAACCTAGTTGAGCAATTACGTGGATTTTGGAGTGGGGATTTTGGATTTTGGATTGAAGGGATGCCCTGCTAAAATCCAAAACCCAAAATCGCTCTTATCTGTTCTTACTCGGTTGCGCTGGGGTTGCTCCGTACTTCACGGTGGAGGTAGCGCAGCACTTCGCCGGGGCGACCGTCGAGGACGATGCCGTGGGGTAGGAAATCCAGGGCGTGCGTCCACTCGAAGCGTTCGGCGTAGCGGAGCAGATGCAGACGGTCAATCGCCATCTGTGCGTCTTCGGGGAGGCCGATGATGCAGTGGCGCAGGCGGCGACGGTGGGGCAGTTCGCAGGTGAGCGGGGGCAGCGAAAACTGGGTCGCCTCCGAGATTGGGGACGACCAGGTGTATTGAATTTTCAGCATTTGGGGTTTCCTCCAGGAAACGAGGGGGTAGGAAACCCCGAAATGTTGGCCGCCCACGGACGTGAAGCGCTGGGACAGGGCGGCCTACAATGGACGCAGCCCTGAGACAGGCACTGGCTGTCGAGGGGTCAGGTGTTGGTAGATGTTGCCGCATCTACCGACACCGTAGGTGACTAAACGACCAAAATTTCGGGGGAAACAAGCTGCTCGCACGACAGCTATGGCGCAATATATTACAGCATAGGACGGGCGATCGCCAAGCATGGTCGCCCTGTTTCTTAGCACATCTGTTCAGCACGATTTTTGGGGTAAGCATATCCGGGAGGTCTGGGAAGGGCGATCGCCCTTTCGTGCAGTGCTGAGGATCTCCTGAAGTTGGGGTGGGTTGAATGTCTTTGCTTTTTGACATAGAGCTATCTTATCTTTCAGGATTTTGGGGCGATCGCGCTGGAGATCTGCATGAAAGGGTTCATCGCTGGCTAGCGCTCCCTTTTTACGCAATCCCTCTGGAGGAAACAAGCCCCCATGTTTACCATCCGCTTTAGAACCGTCAACTATCGCCCCGATCGCCTGGTCACGTTGCGAAATAACATCGACGGCTGGGACAAAGATCTCCCCGGCATCTACGACGGCGGCGAATGGCGGTTTGAACTGCCCGAAGCCCGGTATCCCAACGGTCTTACGTTCAAGTTTGTGCTGGAGCGCACCTACTGGATGACCGGAGCCGATCGGTTTATTCAGCCCCAGGCAGGCAGCAACTTTTTCTATCAAGAGCCAGATATCCAGTTTCCGCCGATTCAGGAAATGGTGGTGGAAAATGGGCACGTCCAGCAGATGTTCTTTCCGCCCAACCTGGACGAGGCGCACCTGTTTGACGTGATTGTGATTGGCTCTGGCATTGGCGGCGGCATCCTAGCGGATCAGCTTTCAAACCGGGGAATGGACGTGCTGGTGCTGGAGGCGGGCAGCTACCTATTTCCCACCCACACCGCCAACCTGCCGCGCCAGCACCGCATCGGTCAGTTTGACAAGCACGTCTGGAGTCTCTACGACGAGTTCAAAGTCACCAATTACGCCAACGGCTATGGCTCTCAGTTCGACGGTGGGCAAGCCTTTAGCCTGGGTGGGCGATCGCTCTTTTGGGGCGGGCTGATTCCGCGCATGACCACCTGGGAAATGGAGTCCTGGCCCCGCAGCGTCCGCTGGTTCCTAGAAGACGGCGGCTATCAGCAGGCCGAAGACCTGATGAACCGCGTGCCCCTGCCGCCTACGCCCTATCGCCGCCGGGTCAAGCGCTTTTTGCAGCAGACCCTCGACCAGTTCAACCACTTCGATGCGCCAATGGCGGTGCAATATTCCAACACGCAAGACCTCAGCACCATTCCCACGGGCATGTTCTCCACGGCGGATTTGCTGATGGAGTCGATGCTGACCAATGGCCCCCAGGGCAACCAAAACCTCTCAATCAACCTCAACCATCCTGTGGTGCGGGTCGAAACGGCGGGCACATCGGTAACGCAGGTGGTTGCCTACGACCTGATTGCTCAGCAAGAGCGCCGCTATCAGGCAAAACAGGTGGTGCTTGCCGCAGGGACAATCGAAAGCGCCAAAATCGCCCAACTCAGCAGGCTCAGCGACCCCAACGGCAAAATCGGCGTTGGCATTACCGACCATCCCATTTTCTTCACGCATTTTGTCCTGCCTGCCACCGCAGAACTTTACGACCCCACGTCTTCCAGCAAGGTGCTGTGTCAATATCGCGAAGGGCCCAATCCGTTCAACATTGTGCTGGAGTTTGGGGCCGACTTTAACCAGGGGCGCTATGTAGATCTGGAACTGCTGGAGCGACATCGGCGCGAGCGGGGCAACGTCATGCTCTGCGAAATCGTGTTTTTGCTGGATGCGCCGCTGATGGAGCAAAATACCGTGCGGCAGTTGGGGCCGTCCTACGTCAGACCTGTGGTGCAGATGCAGCCCTGCCCGGTGGAGGGGGCGCTGTTTGCCGAGATGAATCGACTCAAAGATCAGCTGATTGCCGCGCTGGGGGGACAGCCACTGGTGGGCAACGACCTCAGCCTCAAGCCTGCCGGACTGGGCGGCGTTGCCCATGAAGTCGGCACGCTGCGAATGAGCGGCGAAACACAGGATGGTGTAGCGCTCAACGATGGCGTGGTGGATACCAACCTCAAGTTTCTGGGGTACGACAATCTCTATGTCTGCGACCTGTCGGTATTTCCCTCGTCGCCCGCCGCCAACCCAACGCTGACGCTGGCAGCAATGGCCATCCGTCTGGCGGAGCATCTGAAGCAGGTGACGCTGGTTTAGCGATTCGAGTTGGAGAATTAAAACTTGAATTAAAACTTGGGAACGAAAAGCGGGACGGCCAGGCACAGCGCCTCAAACCATCCCGCTTTTCAGCTTTATCGCGAATTCTCGAACTGGGGAGGCAGGGAGGGCGATCGCCCCCACTCACCGCTCTACCCCTTGCCAGAACAGCGGTCTAGCTTGCCTTCTCAACTTCTTTCGTTTCCAGCGTCACCGCAGGCGTAGAGCCAGCATTCAGCGTCTTAGCAGCTTCCTTCTCAGCAAAGTAGCGGTTTAGCAAGGTGCTGGCGAAGGTGAGTACCACAGGCCCCAGCAGGAAGGCCAGCAGCCCACTGACCGCAAATCCAGGCACAAACAGCGATGCCAGCCAGAAGCAGAACCCGTTGACCACAAAGCCAAACAGGCCCAGCGTCAGGAAGTTAATCGGCAGCGACAGCAGCGACAGCACAGGCTTTACCAGCGTATTCACCACACCAATCGACACCCCAGCGAGTAGGGCAGCGGGAAAGTTCGCCAAAGTCACCCCTGGCACTACGATGTCTACCACCAGCAGGCTCAGGGCTGTAATCAGAGTCGTCAACAAGTATCCCAACATAGCAGTTCCATCCAGGTTGAATCAAAACAACTTGAAGCCTTCATCGAATCTGTGAACCGTCGTTTCACTAATGCTTTTTGTTATCTCATACATCCTGCGATCGCAATGCCTCAACAGGATGAATCACTAAACAGATAACTGGCGTGGATAACTATTGACTAGTGAACGTTTGATTCACTCCATTCACGTCACTTCATCTCATAGATTCAGTATAGTACCGATTAATTTCACACTAAAGCATCTGTCTTTATGGTCATCTCTACTCAATTGATTTAGAAAATACGACCTGTTTTAAATCACACGCGGTCAAAATTTATGCTTATTGCCCTTAACTCCCTACGCCCCGTCTGTCGAGCAAAACTCGAAAAGCTTGCCAGTCAAGCAGTTTAGAGTTTTTTTGGGCGATCGCTCGATGAATCTCGACAAATATTAAAACCCCACTTAAAACTCCACAATGTAAAACTCAGCACATTCATCATTCGCAGCGGAACTGCTGAAAAGGGTAATTTCCGACCTTCGACATACCTTTGACATAAGAGAATACCGACCTTCTACTTCTCGTCCATTTCTAAAGAAATAGAAAAGAAAAAGAAACAAATAACCCCAAAATCAATGAATGTGATCTCCGTAACATTCAGGTTCGGATTTTACCCGCTAAATCTACTTTTGGAACCGTTTCCAAAGATAATAGTTCGCTACTATGGAAAAGTACAGTTCACTGCACCTGTTGTTCAAAGTTCTTTAGATTTCTGAAGTCTTGAACTTGGCTCTAAAATCATGGGCCACAGGTTCACACAACTGCTCTAGCAACGTTCCCGTTTCCCTTGATTGAGTAGGTGGCTTATGAAATTAGTACGCATTCTCCTATCGGTTCTGCTGCCCCCCGTCGGCGTGTATCTGACCTATGGCTTCAGCTCCACGCTACTGATCAATATCCTGTTGACGCTTCTGGGCTTTGTGCCGGGTGCAATTCACGGACTCTGGGCCGTGATGAAGCATGAGGAAAAGCTAAATCAGGAAGTGTAGTCGAGCGCAAGAGTAGCGTTGGGTGATTGGAGTGATTGGAGTGATTGGAGTGATTGGAGTGTTGGAGGGCTAGAGCAAGTTGCTGAAGCGATTTTGCGCCTCCGTCACTCCGTCGCTTTCTAGCTGCACTTTCTAATTGCACCTAGATTGCATCTAACTGCACCATCTGCTTGCATCTCGTCTGCTTGCAGCTTCTAAATTGCCCCAGTTAATCGCCCCCAGTTAATCGCCCCAGTTCGCGCTCATCCCAGCAGTTCGCGCTCTGCGATGACGGTTTCGGCGCGGGCGATCGCCCATTGCACGCTGCGGGCTGCACCGGGCGCGACGCAGAGCGCGGTGATTCCCCAGCGCACCCATTCTTCTACCAGATCAAGGTGCTGACTGGGCAATTCGCCGCAGAGGGTGCAGGGAATGCCGAGGTGGCGAGCCGTCTGAACCAAGTGCCGGATGGCACGCTGCACAGCAGGGTGGCGCGGCGGAAACGCCTCGGAGAGGTGCGGCAGGTCGCGATCGGCCGCCAGCAGCAGTTGCGCTAGGTCATTGCTGCCAATGGCAATGCCCTGCACCCCTGCCTGCACTAGCTCCGGCAGCAAGAACAGCACCGATGGCACCTCTGCCATGATCCAAAGCTGAAAGTCGGGGGTATCCCCTAGCCCGGTTGCCAGCGCCCGTTGACGGCAAAAGCGCACCTCTTCGACCCCGCGCACAAAGGGCAAAATGAGTCGAAGATTGGCATAGCCAGCCTGCTGCACCTGTCGCAGCGCCAAAAGCTCCGCGTCAAACCAGGCGGGGCTGTTTTTGTAGCTAAAGGCACCGTGCATTCCCAGGGTTGGGTTTGGCTCTGGAGAACTGGGCTGGGCACTGGAGAACGCACCCAGCAAGTCCTGCGATCGCACGTCGAGCGACCGATAAAACACCGGGCGGGGCGCAAAGGCGGCGGCAATGGGAAGGATTTTTTGGGCGATCGCCTCTGCTACTTCCTTGGCCGCTTCCTTGCCGAATTCCGCCGGAAACGCGCCAGTCCAGTTTGCGGATATCGCCGATATCGCGGATATTTCAGATATTTCAGATCTCTCCATCTCACCTTGAGGAATCGGCGGAATCGTTCTTCCACGATTGGTCTGGCTCGCCAATTGATGCAACAGCGGCATCAGCAGATGCTCTGCCCGCAGCAGCCCAACCCCCTCGCTGGGCAAGTTTGCGATCGCATCGAGATCGGCAGCCTGCCCCAACGCCAGCAGCAGTTGCGTGCGGGTGCGGGGCGGCGGGGGGTCGGTCGCTGGAGCATCCAGGCCAACCCTAGACGCTGGAGCCATGTCTGGGGCGATTTCTGGAACCCTGTCTAGGGATATTTCTGGGGATATTTCTGGAGATATTCCTGGGGATATTTCTGGAGATATTCCTGGGGATATTTCTGGAGATATTCCTGGGGATACTTCTGGGGATATTTCTGGATGGAGTGCCCCCTGCCCCCCCTCTGGCACAGTCCGCAGGCGATGCACCAAGCCGCGATCGCCATCTACCGTTACCCATTCACCTGTCCGCAAGATCTGTGTCGCCCCCGCCACGCCCACCACCGCCGGAATCCCTATTTCCCGCGCCAAGATTGCGCCGTGACTGGTTATACCACCCTGCTCTGTCACGATGCCACCCGCCCGCTGCACCAGCCCCAGCCACCTCGGCGGCACATGCGACATCACCAGCAGTTGCCCTGCTGGAAAGTCTGGCGGCACCTGGCTCAGATCCTCCACCACCCAGACCTGAGCCGAAACCTGACCCGTTGCTGCCGCTAGCCCGCGCAACGGCAATGGTTCAGTCGCCGGGGCATTATTCGCTGGAGCGTTATTCGCCGGAACCGTTGCGATGGTGGATGACCCCGGAGCCGCCGCCACCAAACGAGGAAACAGCACATTGAGCTGAGTCAGTTGAAACTGGGGCGGTTCACTGGACTCAAGCGGCCCCAGCGTCCACTCCAGA
The DNA here is from genome assembly GCF_032705245.1 of Thermoleptolyngbya oregonensis NK1-22. Lineage (GTDB taxonomy): Bacteria > Cyanobacteriota > Cyanobacteriia > Elainellales > Elainellaceae > Thermoleptolyngbya > Thermoleptolyngbya sichuanensis. Next base: position 760,227 of record NZ_CP053540.1, on the reverse strand, counting down.
TCAACGCTGCTGCCGAGAGTTTGCTGAACCTGGCGCGACAGTACGAGCAATGTCTGAAGTTGCGCTTCGCTCAGGCTGGGCTGCTGCTGTTGGGACGGTTCTAGCAGTTCGATCCGCAAACCCGAAACAGAACTCCGCAGGCCATTGTGGGCAGAAGCAGACGACTCCTGACACAGCCGATAGCAATAGGGCTTGGGATGGATCTGCCGAACCACCGGGAGCAGATTTCGAGGGGCAGGCTCCGCTGCGGCGGGTTCCTGGCTGGCTGGAGGCGTGTGGAGGGCAGGGGGGTGGGTAAACAAAAAGCGGTCGGGAGCCAGCTCTCCCCACGCTAGAGCAGCCCCCAGCCCCCAAATCGACTGAGTTTCGCAGCTTGTCGGACTCACGCAAGCCGTTCCCGCAGCGATCGCATCCTGAATCGGCTGCACCAGCACGCCCAGATGAAGCTGATGAAGTTGGAGGCGCGATCGCTGCCAGACGAATAGGCTTTTGGCCCGAAACAGATCTGCCCACACCAGCCGCAGCGCCAGGGCGATCGCCCCTCGGTTGGCCTCACAAATCTGCGCCCCCAATAGCCCCCGCATCCGCCCGCTAAAGGTCGGGTCGAGTCCTGCCGCCAGACCAAGCGACGGACGCAAAATAACCATCGGCGACTGCCACTGCTGCGCTTGCGCCTCGACCTCCGCCAGCCAGTCGTCCCAGAGCGGTGCAGAGAGGATGGACTGACGGATCTTTTGGGCGATCGCCTGAAGCTGCTGCGGCCGGTCGACATCCACATGCAGCGACGAATCAGGCAAATCGGCAAATAACGGCTCCTGCCAGTCCAAACTTGACAGAAACCGCCGCAGCACTCGCGCCCCCACCACAAACCCCGGCACAACAGGAAATCCCCGCTGCTCCAGCAGTCCCAAATAGTAGGCTTTGTCTCCGACCTCTGTTCGGTCAGCAGGCTGGATCTGCCCCAACCCGTAGAGGTCTTTGAGTGCGTCCCCATGCATACGCCGTCGCCGTTTGAGATGAGTAGTTGCGAAAAAGGCTTGGTAGAGGGGTCTCTCAACCTATTTAAGACGGGTTATTGTAAGACGGGTATTCAAGACGGATTATTGAAGACAAGTGATTTAAGACGGGTGATCCAGAACGCGGATGAGATTGCGTTCCTGTGTTTCTTAACATCTTTTCATCATACGCTCTGAATTCGCTCTGGGTAGACTGGTGCAAAAATTCTCGCAATCCCTTAACTTTCAGACAGGAATAGGGCGCATGGGTCGGGCTAAGATTGATAAACACAAGCCCATTGATAAATACTACGTTTAATCTAGGTTCCGGTTTAATCCAAGTCCCGAACGCTAACCTTGGCGGCGGTTCGCAGTCCCATCGCATCCCATGAAGCATACTATCTCTGTGTTGGTCGAAGATGAAGCGGGCGTGTTGACCCGGATTGCGGGCCTGTTTGCCCGACGGGGTTTCAACATCGAAAGTTTAGCGGTTGGCCCGGCGGAACAGTCTGGCATTTCGCGGATCACGATGGTCGTCCCCGGAGACGACTCGATTATCGAGCAGTTGACCAAGCAGCTATACAAGCTGGTCAATGTCCTCAAGGTGCAGGATATTACCGAAACGCCCTGCGTCGAGCGAGAGCTAATGCTGCTCAAGGTCAACGCCACTAGCGTCACCCGGTCAGAAATTATCGAACTGTCGCAGATTTTCCGAGCGCGGGTGGTGGACGTGGGCGAAGACTCGCTGACGCTAGAAGTGGTGGGCGACCCCGGCAAAATGGTGGCGATCGTGCAGCAGCTTGGGCGCTTTGGCATCCGCGAAGTGGCCCGCACGGGCAAAATTGCGCTGGTGCGCGAGTCGGGTGTGAATACCGAGTTTCTCAAGCTCCAGTCGATGGAAGCGCGGGTCTAGCGGACGTTTTGCCAGGTTGACGAGCGTTGCAGCCGAACGACAGACTGCCGAACGAGCCAGCTTGGGTGCCCCAGCGCACCGAAGACGGTTCTTTTACTTTTTTTTCGGAAGCGTTTGGCGAAGCGTTTCACAGTCGGCTGGGGGCACGGGCCGAGGCGTTTGAAAAGTTTGCCCAGGTGACGCGGCTGGCGGCGCTGGCTCGGCAGTTTACGAAACCCGATTTGCCGCCGATCCGCCTGCTCGACGTGTGCTATGGGCTGGGGTACAACACGGCCGCTGCGCTGGAAACGCTGTGGGCAGAGAATCCGGCCTGTCGAGTGGAGGCGATCGCCCTAGAGCTAGACCCGACTGTTCCCCAGGCGGCGATCGCCCCGGGTCTGCTCGCCGCTTGGTCGCCCCCGGTGCAAAATGTGCTGAGGGCGATCGCCCAAAAGTTCGAATTCCAAGATTCCCAACTCAGCGCCCGCCTGCTGATCGGCGACGCACGACAAACCATTCGGCAGGTGGTGGCACAACACTTCCAGGCGGACGCAATCTTCTTCGACCCGTTTTCGCCGCGCCGCTGCCCCCAGTTGTGGACAGTGGAGTTTTTCGCGCAGGTGGCAAAGTGCCTCAGTCCAACGGGAGTTCTAGCCACCTATTCGCGCTCGGCCTCGGTGCGGGCGGCAATGCAGGCAGCAGGACTGCACCTTGGCAACATTCCTCTGCCCGCCGGAGCCGAGCGCCGACCCCACGAATGGTCTCAGGGCACGGTGGCCGCCTGGTCGCCCGACGGCTTGCTGCCCCTCTCGCCGATGGAGCAAGAGCATCTGCACACCCGCGCCGCCGTGCCCTACCGCGACCCCAGCCTCAGCGACAGCGCCGCCGCCATCCTGACGCGACATCAGCAAGAGCAGCAGCAGGCTCCGCTGGAATCAACCACAAGCTGGCGGCGGCGATGGGGCATTGTCTAGGAGTTTTCCAGGCATTTTCCAGGCATCTTCCAGGCATCTTCCAGGCGTGTCACACCCAAAAGATGCCCCTTTTGCCTACTTCTTAAAGGCCGAAAGCCCAGGATACTGAGCGCGATCGCCCAGATCTTCCTCAATCCGCAGAAGCTGGTTATATTTCGACAGGCGCTCGCCCCGGCAGGGTGCGCCCGTTTTCATCTGACCCGCATTGGTTGCAACGGCCAGGTCAGCAATGAAGTCGTCCGGAGTTTCGCCAGAGCGGTGGCTAATCATGACCGTGTAGTCAGCACTTCGAGACAGCTCGATGGCATCCAGCGTTTCTGTGACGCTGCCGATCTGGTTGACCTTGATCAATGACGAGTTGCCTACGCCATCGGCGATCGCCTGCTTGATGATGGTGGGATTGGTCACAAAGGCATCATCGCCGACTAGCCGAATCTTGTCGCCCAGGCGCTTGGTGAGTTCCTTCCAGCCTTCCCAATCTTGCTCACCCAGACCGTCCTCTAGTGACACGATGGGATACTGCGCTACCCAGCTTTCCCACATCGCGATCAGGTCTTCTGTGGTGCGGATGGCCTTGTCGGACTTGAAGTTGATGTAGGTGCCGTCCTCCTGCCACATCTCGCTGACGGCGGGATCGAGCGCCAGCGCAATGTCGTCACCGGGCTTTAGGCCCACCTTCGTAATGGCTTCTAGAATTAAATCCACCGCCTCAACATTGGCCTTCAGGTTGGGCGCAAAGCCGCCTTCGTCGCCAACGCCCGTGCTGTAGCCCTTGCCCTTGAGGATCGACTTGAGGGCGTGATAGGTTTCTGCCCCCATTTCCAGCGCCGTGCGGAAATTGGGCGCACCTACCGGCGCAATCATGAACTCCTGAAAGTCCACGCTGTTGTCGGCGTGGGCCCCGCCGTTTAGCACATTGAAGCAGGGCACAGGAAGCAGCACAGCGGCTTCACCACCCAGATAGCGATAGAGGGGCAGGTTTGCCGAATCGGCTGCGGCCCGCGCCACCGCCATCGACACACCCAGGATGGCATTTGCGCCCAGATTGCTCTTGTACTCGGTGCCGTCCATATCCAGCATGGTCTGGTCAATCGCCTTCTGATCCGACGCATCGGCCCCCTTGAGCTTGTCGGCGATCGCCCCGTTCACGTTTGCCACCGCCTTCAGCACGCCCTTGCCCCCATAGCGGCTCTTGTCCCCGTCGCGCAGTTCCAGGGCTTCACGGGTTCCCGTCGAAGCGCCAGAAGGCACTGCCGCCCGCCCAAATCCGCCATCGTCCAGCGTCACGTCTACTTCTACCGTCGGGTTGCCGCGAGAGTCGAGAATTTCGCGGGCTTTAATGGATGCGATCGCCGCCATGATGATTAATCCTCAAATAATTTCGTGAATTCGCAATTCGTAAATGGACGTGAAGGTTACACGTTGCGCTTCCCATAGCATTGAACCAGAAGAAGCCGAATTTCTCTCAAAGCTTTTGGAGTGTTTTAATCTCAGGACTGACGCACTTGCAATAGGTTTTCTGGGCTTTGGACAATTTCTCGTGGGCGCAGCCCACGAGAAATTGTCCAACTGCGTAAGTCCTAAATCTGCCGTGAAACGATGCAAAAACTAGCGCCTAGTCTAAGCCAGAGCGCCGGGTTTGCCATGTTGTGAAAGATACGAGTCAGAAAGGTCTAAGCTTCGTCCAAACGGTCGCTAGCGGCGGCCCCGCCCAGAAAGACTTGCCGACACCTTCAGCATTTGATGCTGGATCGACCGCCCGCTACAGCGTGAAGGTAAAATCCTCCACCAGCGCACCGGGAACCCACACTCCGCCGAGGCGACGGCGCTCATAGGTGCCCACATCGGAGATAAATTCAATCTGCTGCGTCAGGGCGATCAGGTTGTCGCCGAGGCAGCGATAGAGGCTTTCGTCAAAGCGGAGGTTTTCAATCGGGGCCACGATCTCGCCTTGCTCCACCCAAAAGCAGGCGTAGCGGGTCATGCCTGTGATGCGGCCCGTAGGGCGATCGCTCCAGTTCAGGTAATGCAGATTAGACAGGTACAGCCCCGTCTCCAGCGCCGCCAGCACGTCGGCAGCAGGCAGACTGCCGGGACGCACTTCGGGCGATCGCAGCGATTCGGCGCTGTTTGCCCCATTGGCGGTTTTGCCATATTCCTTAGCGGTGCGCGAGTTGACCAGCGTATTCACTAGCTTGCCCTGGTCGATAATCGTCAACTCCATTGGCGCAATTTCGCCCAAGTGGTTGAACCGGGGCACCAAACCAGAGGCAAAGTTTTCGCGCAGGGTGAATTGAGCAGACAGCGTGCGATCGCCCCGCTGCAACGCGCCCAGGGCACTTTCGCCCTGCTGGAGCGATGCCTCACTGACCCCACCCCAGGAGAACATCGCCAAAATATCAGCCAGCGCCGCCGGAGCCAGATAAACCCGATAGCCGCCTTTGGGAATGGGTTTGGGGGTGCGGGCGAGGCGATCAAGCTGCTGTTTGGAATCGGCCAGTTTGGCGGCGTAGGCAGCCGCATCCCACTCGCTGCCTGCTAGGGTGCCCTTCACAGCCTGCCCGTCGGCGGTAAACAGCGAATAATCCAGCGAGAAAGAGTCCGTGGCGAACCAGTGCCGCTGCCCTACCGAGTCGGCATAGGCTTGCAGCATTCGCCCACCCGCGTAGATGCCCGTAAAGTCCAGCCCATCGACCTCCGGCAGCACAGCATCCACCACGGCATTCGGATCGAGCAGGCGACCGTGATGCACGTCGCGGCTAGTGGCATCGCCCGACGGCAATACCTGATAGGGATCAATCGGCAAATGAGGCAAATCGGCCCGCAGGTCGGCCAGCGCATCGGCGGCGATCGCCCAGTCCATGTCCCAATTACCCGTCAGCGGAAACCGCCAGGACGCAGTGCGCTGGTTTGCCATCAGCGTCAGCCCCACTTGGCAATCCACAATGCCCCCCGTCTGCCGCACGCGGGCGTGGTTAAACCGCACAAACTGGCTCTGTTCGGCATTTAGCCCCAGCGTAAATTGTTCCTCTGGCAATAGCCGCTCGGCGATCGCCGCTGCCAAGTCAGAAAACTCAGCTTCTAACGCATCTAGGGCGATCGCCGTTCCAGTTTCAGGTATGGTTTCAAGTGTGGTTTCAGGTGTGGTTTTAAGGTTGAGATGCGTCACGTTAACCTCTGGCGTATAGCCGTCCAAGTTTGACCGTTCAGCAGCCGTTCAGCAGCCGTTCAAAAGCCGTTCAAAAGCCGCTTAAAAGCCATTCAAAAGCTGTTTAAAAGCCAACTGCTCAAAAGCCCTGCAAAATTGCTCATTCATGAAACTGTTCAACGTCGAATCAGCCACCGCCAAACACTTCAACCTCCTCAAAGGCACACACCGGAGAGCCATGACCCACGCGAATCGCCTGGTTGGGTTCTCCTTTGCCACAATAGGGCGTGCCGTAGATTTCCCAGGTTTCTGAATTACCAATGCGGCTCAGCCGATGCCAGAAGTCGAGCGTCGTGCCGCGATAGTTGGGATTTCGCAGCGTTTTGGTCAGCTTGCCGTTTTCGATGCGCTTGGCATATTCGCAGCCAAACTGAAACTTGTAGCGCTGATCGTCGATAGACCAAGAGCGGTTTGCCTCCATATATACGCCCTCTTCGATGTCGGCGATAATCGCGGCGGGCGAATCTTCTCCTGGCTCTAGGTTCAAATTCGCCATGCGGTCGATGGGTGGGCGGTTCCAGGACGAGGCACGGGCACAAGACACCCCCGGAACCCCCAGCCGCGCCTGACTTTCAAGGCTGCCTAGCCCCCGCTGCAACACGCCTTCACGAATCAGGTATTCCCGACTGGCGGGTGCGCCCGTGTCGTCAAATCGGTAGCTGGCAAATTCATGCGGCACGGCAGGGTTAAAGGTAATATTCATCAGCCGAGAGCCATAGGAGAGGCTGCCAAAGTCTGACGGCTTCACGAAACTGCCGCCCGCGTAGTTGCGCTCATCCCCCAGAATGCGGTCTAGCTCTAGCGGATGACCAACGCTTTCGTGAATTTGCAGCATCATCTGGTCGGGAGCGAGAACGAGCGTGGTGCGGGTGGTGGGGCATTCCTCGGCCGTCAGCAGTTCGACCGTCTGCTGGCCAATCTGCTGGGCGCGACTCCAAAGCTGGTCATCTAGAAATAGCTCCCAGCCGCCCTGATAGCAGTGCGCCAGGTGGCCGTTGTTGCTGCGCTGCTGCACTATGGGGCCATCTTGGGCGATCGCCCCATAGTGCGTTTCAATCAGTGACAACTGCTGATACACCTCGGAGCCGTTGCTGCTGACAAACCAGGAATCCACGGTTTCGTGATGGGCAACGGCGAGCGTCTGCACAATTTGCTCCGAAACCTTCAGCGTCTTGCAGAGGCGCACAAGCAGATCGTTGATTTCTCCCGGCGAGAGGGCATTCAGCGGCTTTTGAAACGGCGAGGCATATTGCCCCACCACTTTGGGACGAATGGCGGGCGTGGCGGGATAAATCCCCCAGCGACTGGCGGCGATCGCCTGCTGATAGGCGGTTTTAGCGGCCGCGCGGATCTGTTCCGGCTGAAAGGAATTGACTGCTCCATAGCCAATCTGCCCCTGCGCCATGACCTCCACCATCACGCCCTGATTCAGCGACTTGGCATTGCCCTCTGGCAGCCCATCGCGGACATAGCACCTGGCAGCGGTTTCCCTGACTGCCCGGAGTCCAATCCAGTCTGCATCTAGGTCTAGGGTAGAGAGCAGATGTTGCAGGTCAGAAATCATAGAATTGTCAGGGTTTCAGGATTAATTAGGATTGATGCAGTCAAGGGACGGAAGGCTCGATCCGCGCCGAAATGCCCCGCTGTCCAGCAAACCATTCAGACAGCCTGGAGGGGGCGGAAAGCGTCTGGCTGCATATCCGACAGCATATCTGACTGCATAGTAGCTGAATTTTCTAGCTGAATGTTTCTCAGCCCACACCTGGGTTCAGCACAGCGAGATTTATGTGACTTTTCGTACCAAAATGACTCGACTTGTCAAGCCCTTGCAAAGAACCTTAAGGACTTCTGCGGATTTCAACCTGCTGCCTCAGTATAGAATGTGGAAGCATGTGAGAAATTGATACTTGCAAGCCTCTCTCGACTACAGAGTTTGGTCAGGGCAACAACCCTAGAACCAGCCAAGTCTTTAGGTCAAACCAGCAGATTAAGGCTGTTTTGACCAGTCGCGCACGGGTATTCAAGGCACGGGTATTCAAGGTTCGATGCCGAGTTCGGTTTGGGTGCTTCTACTGGTGGCAGAGCGATGGCTCTGATCCCCTGTTGTAAATGACCGCTATAAATGACCGCGATTTGGGATTGAAGATTATCAAGGAAGCAGCCCATGCAAAAGGTTTTGTGTATTCTGGGTGAGTTGAGCGATCGCGATATTGACTGGCTCGTGCAGGTCGGTCGCAAGCAACAGGTGCCCGCGGGCAGCGTCCTGATTTACGAGGGGCATCCGGTAGACACGCTCTACATCTTGTTGGATGGGACGCTGGTGGTGTCGATTTCGGCGCTGGACGGCCGACAAATCGCTCGCCTATCGAGTGGCGAGGTAGTGGGAGAAATGTCGTTTATCGACGCTCGTCCACCTTCGGCGACGGTGCAAACGCTAGAAGATTCTACGGTGCTGGCGATTCCTCGCGCCCAACTTGCCGAAAAGCTCCAGCAGGATGAAGGCTTTGGCTGCCGTTTTTATCGAGCGCTGGCGATTTTGCTGTCGCAGCGACTGCGGGGCACGGTGAAGCAACTGGGCGACGAGGGCGCAAAACCCGCCGCCAACGGTCATGTTTCCCAGGAAGACGGCGTGGCGATCGCCCAACTGCGGTTCGAGCGCCTGCTGAATCAGCTTCAGGTTCAGTCAGCGGGGCAGGCCTAAGAACCGCTCATTTGCGCCAGCAGATTACGAATCAACTCGGCATCTCTGGCGGTGGGAACCTGGTCAAGATAGGCTTCTAGATCCAGCGATGCCTCCGACCAGCGACCTAGACGGTAGTACAAAATGCCGCGATCGCGCTGTTCTTGGGGCGCATCGGGAAACAGCATCAGGATACGTTCGACCATCGAGAGCGATCGCGGCAGATCTTCCTGGTTCAAATAAATCATCTTCAGATTGGTCAGCATCCGCGCCAAAAACTGACGATTGCTGACTGGCTGCAAAAACTCTGGGCGCAGTTCCACAGGCTGTCCATACACCTGGCTCAGCCGCTCTTGACAGTCCTCAGCAAACATCACTGCACCCTGATGAAATGGGTCGATTAGTATATCCATGTCTGCTACGGTCGGGCGAATTAGAAAGTGGCCGGGCATCCCCACGCCCACCATCGGAAAACCAATTCGTTTTGCAACTTCCAGATACACCAGCGACAGCGTAATCGGAATGCCCCGCCGCCGCTCAATCACGTCATTCAGGTAGCTGTTGCGCGGGTCATAATATTGCGCGGCATTGCCCACATAGCCCAGGTCTTCGTATAGATAGTGGTTCAGCGCTTGGATGACCCGCAGCGGATAGCGTTCGGGTGGCAGGCGCTCTTCAACCTCTGCGGCCATCACGTCCAGCGCGTTGAGATACTCTTCCGGGTCGAGCGGGGGATATTCTTCCTGCGCGATATACAGTGCAGCCCGCGCCCGGTCGATGGCTTCATCGGGCTGGTGAATCTCCTGGTAGAACCGCTGTCGTGCTGGCGGGAAATCCATAGGGCAACGCCGAGAGGTCATATTTGGGCTAATGCGTCACTGGGCTAATGCGTCACTAGCCACTCTAGGCGGGCTTTTGCCAGATCCAGGTTATCGAACACTTGGGGGTTGTGGTGGTCGGGCGATTCGTCATCGGGCACGTTGGGCGAGTCGCCCCCATAGCCCAGGCGGCTGACCGTCGTTCGCAGGCGATCGCTCAAAAAGGCCGCCAGCGCCCGATAAAAGTTAGACGAAAAGGCGACATCTTGCGACAGTTTAGCCGTCAACTGCATCCGGGGAATAGACCAAACCACGGAATTTTCAACCGCTCTCACCGTCGCTGTGGGCGGGCGCGAGTCGATGAAGGAAATTTCCCCCAACACCTCACCAGAGGACAGGACAGCAATGGGGCGATCGCCATCTGGCGAAGCCACCGACACCACAAATCGCCCGCTCAGCACCACATACAGCGCGTCGATCGGCTGTCCTTCGGAAATCAGCACCGATCCCTTAGGCACGCCCTGCCGCTTCCCTGCCTGCAATAGCCACTCAAAGTCGCGATCGCTAATTGCCGCCAGTAGATATAACGCTTTTTTCATACCCTTCAGTTTCTAATAGAATCCTGTTAAAAATTAACCTCAGGACTTACGCACTTGCGGTAGGTTTTTTGGGTTTTGGACGATTTTTCGAGGGTGTCGCCCGCAAAAAATCGTTCCACTTCGTGAGTCCTAAACCTGTTGAACGAACAAATAAACCCGTTTTCAGCCATATTCCCTCAGCATAGCGACTTTGGGGATTTTCTTTGGAGATTTTCTTTGAGGAATTTCTCTGGAGATTTCCTTTGGCGATTCCCTAATGCAACTTCGAATATCGCCGAATATCATAGGGGCGGCGTTTGCGCGGGCGGGCGCACCCGCTGCACTAGCGTAAATCCCTCTGCCTGCCCCAAAACCCGTTTCTGGGGCAATTCCAAAGACTTCAGCGCCGCCTCGTCTAGCAGTAGATAAACCTGCGGTTCGTTCGTCCATAGCTTTTGCAGCCGCTCGGCATTGGCCGGCAAAACCCGGCGATCGCTATAAAACTCCAAAGACGGGCGGCGATCGCCATAGGAGCTATAAACCGTTTCTCCAGCCGGGGTGTGCGATCGCACCAGCGCCGCCACAGGCTGAACCGGAAACGCCTCTGCCAACTCCCACAGCCAGTGGGGAGTCAGCATGAGCAGCAGCAGCGACAGGTACATCCCCCAGATCAGCACGCCGATAAACTGCGGATTTTGCCGCCTTACCAGCACCGCCGCCACCGTGAGCGCCGCCGCTAGCGTAGCCATCACAATCCCCACATCCACCTCGCGCGGCTGCTGAATCCATCCCAGATACACCGCCCCAATCCAGCCCAACAGCCCCAGCCCGCCCAAAACTTGCCACCAGAGAGGCGAATAGCCCTCTCCCGGCATTTGCCGCACGCCCACCTGCCGTCCCTCCCGCCACAGGTCAGCCAGTTTGCCCCCCACCAGCAGCGCCAGCGCCGGATACAGCGGCAGCACGTACCACGGCAGCTTAGTAGACATGAGGGAAATGGCGGCAAAATAGAGACCGCTCCACACCAGCGCCAGCTTTGCCCAGCCAAAAATCAGATTATTCTGCGCTAGGCGAATCCCCGCTGGCAAAAACACCACCCACGGCACGCCATACTTCACAATTTCTAGGAGGTAATACCAGGGCGGGCCGTCATTTTGCTCGACGGGCTTCCAGATGCGGCTGGCGGACTGCTGCACCAGGTTTCGCCCCAGAAACTCCCTGCCATAGTGCCCCCACTGGGCTGCATACCAGAAGGCGACCGGAGCGCTGCCCAGGGCAATACCCGCCCACAGATAGGGCTGCTGCAACAGACGCGGCGTGTCCCAAATCAAGAAAACGAGCAGAATACTCCCCAGCAGCAGCCCTAGCATCAGTCCTTTGGTCAGGCAAATCAGCCCCAAGCTGAGGCCGATCCCCAGGGCAAAGCGCGTGTCTCGACGCGATCGCAACCCGCACCACACCAGCAGCAGCAGCCAGCACAGCACCGCCCCGTCCAGCATGGCCAGCCGACCGTTGCGAACAACGGGCAGCCAGGTAAGATACACCAGCGCCGACAGCAGCGAGGGCAAGCGACCAGGAAACAGTTCGCGCCCAATGGCGTATAGCAGCGGAACCGAGAGCGCGGTCAGGATCGCCCCCGGTAGCCGCGAAGTCCACTCATTAACCCCGCCGATGCCATAGGCAATCGCCATCAGGCAGTGCATCAGCGGCGGCTTATTCAGGTAAGGTTCACCGCCCAGAGTTGGAAACAGCCAGGCCCGTGCTTCTGGGGGCGATCGCCAAATCTCCCGCGCCACTTGTGCAACGGTGCCTTCGTCCCAATCGCGCAGCGGCACACCACCCAGGTTGACCGTCATCAGCAGCAGCGCTACGATGAGCAACGCGGTTATCCAGACCCAATCTTGCCGGATGGGATAGGCACTGGCTTTGGCACCGGAGTGACTCAGAATAGACATGCCAGCATTATCGCAACATTGGCACGCCCTCGGACACCGAGATTGTCCCAAATCGAAACAGGACTTACGCACTTGCGATAAGCTCTCTGGGTTTTGGACAATTTCTCGCGGGCGCAGCCCGCGAGAAATTGTCCAACTGCGTAAGTCCTACGGAAATTCCAGACAGGCGAGGCTTGCAAAATGCTACTGGCTTCGGGCTACAAAGGACGGGCTACACAGCGGCGCTATACAGGCTTAGTCAGCGTCTATAGGGGCATCGGCTGGCGGCGGCGAGCCATCACGCGGGCTGGGTCAATTTGCACAGAGGCTTCCGCCAGGGGCAGCACTCGCGATTCCTGAGTTTGCACGTTGACCTGGTACACCCGCTGGTGGGTATGATCCAGCCCGGTGAGCCAGCCGCTGCGGGGATGGTAGGCTCCAGTGTCGATATCAAGCCAGCCCTGCCCCTGGGCGATCGCCCCTGGCGGCACGTTGGGCAACGTAAAGGTAATCGTGTGCCCAGTAATAATGAGCTTGTCGGGGAAATAGGGACGGGTCATGCTATGAAACTCGTCGCGCACCCAGCAATATTCTTGGGCAGTATGGTCGGCAACGGACAGGGCGGGGTGCATTCCCGCATGAGACAGCCAGATGTCGCCCAAGTCGAGGTGCGTGGGGAGCGATCGCATCCAGGTCACATGTTCCATCAGCAGGTCGTCAGACTTGCCATAGCTCTGCATCGTGGTCTGTCCACCGCTAAATAGCCACGCCTGTAGCGCCTGGTAGGAGAGCTTGCCGTGGGGCATGACCTCCAGCAGCATTTGCTCGTGGTTTCCCAGCAGCGAAACGTAGCCCTGCTGCCGCACAAAGGAAACCACCTGCGCGCTTTTGGGCCCTCGATCGATCAGATCTCCAAGAAAGTAGACCTGATCTCTTGCGCCTGGGGCAATCACCTCTAGCAGGCGCATCAAGCCATCATAGTGCCCGTGTACGTCTCCAATAAAAATGCGCCGATTGCCCACCGCAAACCTTCCTAATCTATTGGCTAGACCACCCAAAGCTCAAACCAAGGCTCGAATTCGCCTGATACACGCTGATACACCCTGATGGCAATGCTGAACGCGCTAAACGGTGAGAACCCCTCGCCTTGACTCAATATTCATCTGACCCAAGTGATTCAGCGAGGCAAGCAAGAAACTCTAAAAACGCTCCATAAAGAACAGATACAGCCTAAACCGATCTTCCTCCGGAGCCTGAAACCTCCTCAGCAGATCAGCACTCCGCCCAGCCTTCGTATCACAGCGATTCACAGACTTAAACTAAACCAGAACTGAGCCAGAGATGGGCAAGGAATTTTTGACTCGCTCTGATGAGTGAGGCTGCTATCAGAGCGATACCCAGCGCATCCCAAATGGGTGGAAAATGGGGGTATTTCTTTCATTATGCCCAGAGAGGCTAATCTTTCGCCGCGATCGCCCGTGAATTTTTTGACAAGTTCCCGTAAAGCTTGCCTAGTGATTTCCAGAGGCGCTACTGACTCAGGGCCCGCAAAAACCGCTGCAACTCCGCAAACACCCCCCGATTGGGGACGGGCGAACTGGGTTCCTGCCCCATCGCTCGCAGCAGAATCGTGTCTAGCGCATCTCCGGCGGGGCGCTGCGCCTCTTCAGCCACAAGCTGATACGTCTCGTCCTGCTCTAGCCAAACCTGCCACAGTGCGGGATAAGCACGAAACACGGCGGCGTTCTCTAGCGGACGAATCGAGTAGCAGGGCAGGAACTGGTTCAGGAAGCGATCCCGGAGTTGCCGTCCGGCATAGCCAATGCCGATGGTTGCCACATCCTCTAGCCGGGGGTTGAAGAACACCACCGGGCGATCGCCCGCCTGCTGACACAGCGCCTCGACCTTCCCCACCTCCACCGAAGACGGCTGAATAAAGAGAATCAGCGTTTCCTCCGGCTGAATCTCGGTTTTTACATCCTCAATGCCACGAACCGCGTAGGGAACCTCGCCCCAATCGCGCCGGGCCAGGGCAGCCGCCCCTGCATCGGGGAAAAACACCCGTAGCCCGCTGCCCCGTTCTGTAAAACCCGCCACAAACGCTTGCGCCACAGGCATCAGAGGCAATTCGGGAAACAATAGCTCTACCTGAAGGCGAGTCAGCCCGTCGGCGATCGCGGCTTCGGTCGATTGCACCGCCTGGGCGATCGCCTCATCTAGAGAATCTGGAAGCTGGGTCATAGGCTGCTTTAGAAACAAGTCGGTTGCTTTAGAAACAAGTTCAGATCAACGCAGGGACGATCTAGCGAATCAAAGCCAATCAAAGCCGATCCAAGCCAATCAACAAAATGAACATACATGAAAATTCACAAAATCGTTGGCAGAAGCCCCAGTGTATAGCGAAAGCGATGGCAAGTGGTAGCCAGCGGACGGTGAAAGATCTGTCCCTGTCCCGTCCCGAAATCTCTCCTAAGCTGATGAAAAGGTAACTGAAGGGATAGGCATTCTCCGTCTGGCGACAGTTTTATTGAGTCTTAAGGCTTCTTTAAGATTTACATGGTGGAGGATGGGTGCGCCAAGGCTATTCAGCGCAACGGTTTGTCGGAGGGCTGGAACCCAGTTCTAGCAGGCCGTGCAGATGGAATAGCCAGGCTGATTTTTACTGCGATCGCACGAAAACAAGTACCCACTTGTGAACTTCTGTGACGTGGGAGATTCCTCCAGTGATGTGGGAACGCTTAAAGTATGCAACGCTCAATCACCAGATAGGCACCAGATAGGCAATTGTTTTCTGCCCTAGAACCGCTAGACCGTCGCAGTTCCAGTGTTGACCACAGGTTGCCGAATGCGGTCTGGTGAACTTTCCCTCGGTGACGTTATTCCCTGACGTTTCTCCATTCGTCTGCTAAACCCCTAGTTCTTTTAGCTGTTTGCCGACCTATGACTTCCAGATCTTTCTTCTCCTCCGTTCTCTGGCATTACCTGAATCAGCGCGTATTCGATCGGAATAGTCCCATTATCTTAGACATTCATCGATTCTCACGCTTTTATCGAGTTCAGCATCTAGAGCGATGCCTTTGTCGGCAATATCAGCCAGAAGAACGCTATCGAAACCAGGGTTAGGACAGGCTCTAGCACTCTTTTTTCCAGGTTTCGCACTAGGAAAAAGCGTCCCTTCAGTCAGCCTAAAAGCACATCCTGGAGTGTAAAATCCTCTCAAGCATCGGTAAGAACTTGTAGAGGTTATCGGTTGCCCTAAAAGCAGATTTTTGGATGGCCGATCGCGATGGCTAGAACACGGCGATCGCAGGCATAGTTGCATGACTAGTGAAGTCATTATAGTTTTGAAGATGCGCTTGGGCGTGGGAGGGTGACTCTCACGCCTTCGTTTTTTCCAGTCCTAGTCTTTGACAAAAGATATACAAAAGACTTTCAAAAGACTTTCAAAAGGCTCTCAACACAACTGAAATGCTGAATCTGGACTCGTCTCTAGCACAACATCGGCAGCAGTTTCCAGCATTGTCTACCCAGTCCTATTTCAACTATGGCGGACAGGGCCCAATGCCTCAGGGGGCGATCGCCGCAATTTCGTCTGGGCATGAATATATGCAGACCCACGGGCCATTTTCCAATACGGTCAATGGCTGGGCCCATCAGCAAATGCAGCAGGTGCGGGGGGCGATCGCCGCTGAACTCCAGATTTCCCCCACCACGCTCACGCTGACTGAAAATGTGACCGTCGGCTGCAACATTGCCCTGTGGGGGCTGGACTGGCAGGCAGGCGACCACATCTTGCTGTCGGACTGTGAGCATCCCGGCGTGGTGGGCATTGTGCGGGAACTGGCCCGACGGTTTGACCTGGCAGTGTCGATCTGCCCGCTGCTGTCTACCCTCAATGATGGCGATCCGGTGCAGGCGATCGCCCAACACCTCCGCCCCGAAACGCGACTGGTTGTGATCAGCCACATTTTGTGGAACACGGGTCAGGTGTTGCCACTGGCAGAGATTGTGGCCCTGTGTCATGGCTATGCAGGGCGGCACGGGCAGGTGCGCGTGCTGGTGGATGCGGCGCAGTCCGTCGGTGTGTTGCCGCTGGACTTGGGGGCGATCGCCGCTGATTTTTACGCCTTTACGGGGCACAAGTGGCTGTGCGGCCCAGCAGGGATAGGAGGACTATACGTTTCACCCAACGCGCTGGCCGACCTGCACCCCACCTTCATCGGCTGGCGCGGCGTGACGAAAGATGCACAGGGCAACCCCACCGGCTGGCTGCCGGACGGGCGGCGGTTTGAAGTGGCGACTTCGGATGTTCCCCTGTATGGAGCGATGAGTGAGGCGATCGCCACTCACCAACGCTGGGGCAGCGCTGCTGATCGCTATCGTCGCATCTGTCATCTCAGTCGGCTCCTGTGGGAAGGTCTGGCCAAACTGCCGCAGGTTTCCTGCCTGCGGACTGCACCCCCAGAAGCAGGTCTGGTTTCGTTTCAGCTTGCAAACGGTGGCCATGCTCAGGCAGTTCAGACTTTGGAGCAAAATGGATTCCTGCTGAGAACGCTGCTGTATCCGGATTGCATTCGCGCCTGTGTTCACTATTTCACGCTAGAGTCGGAAATTGAGCGGCTGCTAGGGGCGATCGCCCATCTAGTTCGCTAATTCCCAAGCCCATTCCCAGGGGATCTATTACATCTATTACAAATGCTGTAGTTTGCTGTAGTTCAGTCCGGGGGCACACCAGCCAGAATAGAGGGCGTGCTATTCTAGCCATGCTCCAGTTCCAATGCCCCAGAGCCTCGAAATTGCTCGATTTCCCGGAGATTTGCCATGCAGCAGCATCGTCCTCTGCGTGCCCTGTTATTGACCATTGCCCTGCTTTTGGTCGTTAGTGTCGCCTTTCTCTACAGCGTTAGCCGTCCCCATCCGCGCTATGCCCACAGTCAGATACTCCACCCGCCTGCGCTGAGTCAGGTGGAATCGAGCGGGTCGGCGCTGACCGCAGAGGCACTCATGGAAGGAGCGGTGGCAGGTGGACGGGCCCGGGGTGGCGGATTTGGGTCGTCGCCTGCCCCTTCTGCGCCTCGCCCCATGCCGCGATCGCCCTCCAGCGGCGGCTACTATCCCACGCCCATTCCGGGGCCCGTGTTTGTGCCGATTCCCGACTATGGCTATCGCCCATCGCCAACGGTGGTCGTGCCTGTGGGCGGCGGCGGGTTTGACCTGGGCTTTGTGTTTATTCTGGCGATCGTCGGATTTGCGCTGCTGCCTGTGGTGCTGAACTATGTGCGGGCAGGATCGAGCGGCAGCAGCACGGCCGCCCCAGCCGGGTCAGCCCGTGAGCTATACAACGACATCGTAACGGTGTCCCAAATTCAAATCGGGCTGCTGGCGGGGGCACGGGACTTGCAGCGAGACCTAAATGCGCTGGCGCAACAGGCCAACTGGGGCAATCAGGAGAGCTTGTCAGAACTGCTGCGAGAAACGGTGCTGGCGCTGCTGCGATCGCCCGAATATTGGACGCACGTTCGCGCCACCTCTCAAACCGTCCAGAGCCGAGAAGCGGGGTCGCGCCTGTTTGAGCAACTGTCGCTGGCTGAGCGGAGTAAACTGAGCGCCGAAACGCTGGTGAACATTGGCGGGCGCGTGCGCCAGCAGTCCACGTCCCAGCCGCTTGATAGCGATCCCGCTGCCTATATCGTGGTGACGCTGCTGGTGGGCACCGCAGACGATCGCCCCTTGTTTGGCGAAATCCGCTCGACCGAAGCCCTAGCGGCTGCGCTACGCCGCCTGGGCAGCCTGCCGCCCAGTTACCTGCTGATCTATGAGTTGCTATGGGCCCCGCAGGACGAGTCTTCTAGTCTCAGCCGCGATGAACTTCTGGCTAGCTATCCCGATCTGATACAGATTTAGGCGGGAGATAAGGCGGTAACAAGACAGTGGCAGAAACGGCGATCGCCCACCCGAACGCCTAGCCAGGTTAGCCGAGCGGAAAAACTGGGAAACGGGGTTGAAGCTGGGTTCTAAGATTACATCACTCGACAAAGAATCAGCCCTGATTTGTCAAGCAATTTCCAAAGTTTGACGGTTTCTAATGTTACCTAGAATACAAAATGCGATCGCCCAATTTGGCAAGGAAAAACTTTCTGTAACATCTTCATAAGCCCTACTGATAGAGGACTGTAGCCAATGCAAGGCAAGCCCGACCCAACTCCTAGAGTCTGATAAAAACAAAGTGGCATTGTACTCATAGCACCCATTAGGAATTTTTGGCAAAAGATATATACGTTTTGCTGACATGCTACTGCCATTTACTAATAGATCAGCTATGATGACAGCGAAGTAGCGTTCGATTAATGGAAGACTAAGGCGTGTCAGCATTGGCTGTTGCGGGTTTATCCATCGAACGAGCCCCCCCGCGTTATTAGGTTTGGAGAGGATTGTGACTATTTACGTTGGAAACCTGTCTTTTCAGGCTACCGAAGAAGATTTGCGTGAAGTGTTTGCTGAGTATGGGAAGGTGAGTCGCGTTAGCTTGCCGACCGACCGCGAAACTGGCAGAAAAAGAGGTTTTGCTTTTGTAGAAATGGAAGACGAGGAGCAGGAAGACAAGGCGATCGCCGATCTAGACGGTGCTGAGTGGCTCGGTCGTGAGATTCGAGTCAACAAGGCCAAGCCCCGCGAAGGCGGCGGTGGCGGTGGCGGACGACCCCGCAACGGTGGAATGTAGGTTCTTCTAGTTCTTAATTCTCTCTATACCTATAGATGGGTTTTCAACTTCAGGTCTTCTGGAGTTTTTTCATAGGTGTAGTCTGTTTCCGTCAGCCTGTAGCTCTGAGTCTTTGGCTTTGAGTCTGTGAAGGATTTAGGCACTGGTTTGCTGCACTGGCTTCAGACACTTTTGCCAAGAGGCTATTCCCCGTCCGGGGAAGTCTCTGTCGGCAACTTGAATTCGAGCTTGGTTTCATGAGTGTTTCATAGGTATAGCTTGCTGCGTGGTATCGGCCATGCAGCAATTTTTTTGCCGGGCTTAACCCACGCCTTGGCGTTGCTCGTTTGCCATTTGCCATTTCCTCGCTGCACCCCCCCGGAGGCTAGAATCAAGACACCCTGAAGGGTCTACCGGGCGCAATTTTCGCCACTTCGCTCAATTCTCCGCTGCTGTCTTTCTTGCACTGGCTGCCATGACGCGATCGCGCTTGTTGCTCATCATTCTTGCCCTCTTGATAGGGTTGGGGTTTGCGCTGTGGCTGGTCACGTCGCTGACGCAGCTTTATACCCAGCTTGCGGCAGCGTCGGCGACGTTGGCAAATCTGGTGGTGGGGAGCGTGGTAGTGCTGCTGGTGGGGCTGCTGGTAGCGTTGGGCTATTACGCTTACCTATTCTTGCGGCCGGCAAAAACGGGGCGATCGCACGTCAAAGTGCCCCTCGACCGCACCGAAGCTGCCGAAGTAAACCTGCAAGCCGTGCAGCAACAAGTCGAGCAGATTCAGGATGAGGTGACTCGTCAAGCGCTAATCGACCGCTCTCGCGAAATCGCGCAAAATATGGCGCGGGGCGAATTTCGGGTAGTGGTCTTTGGGACAGGATCTGCGGGTAAAACGTCGCTGGTCAACGCGATTTTGGGGCTGGGTGTGGGGGATGTCGGGGCAGCAATGGGCACTACAACCCAGGAAAAGACGGCTCGATTTTTGCTGCGGGGGGTCGATCGAGAAATTTGGATCACCGACACCCCAGGCATTTTGGAAGCCGGCATCGCGGGCACGGCGCGTGAACAGCAGGCGCGACAACTGGCAGCCAGCGCCGACCTGCTGCTGTTTGTCATCGACGGCGACCTGCGCCGATCGGAATATGACCCGCTGCGATCGCTCTCCAGCATTGGCAAGCGGTCGATCTTGGTGTTGAACAAAGCAGATTTGTACAGCGATGCAGATTTGCAGGCGATTTTGCAGCAGTTGCGCGATCGCCTCCAGTCGATGCTGTCGCCTGCCGATATCGTAGCGGTGGCCGCTAGCCCGCAGCCGTTTACCCTGCCCAACGGCGAACGAGTGCAGCCCCAGCCTGATATTTTGCCGCTGCTGCGCCGTCTGTCGGCCGTGCTGCGCGAAGAGGGCGAAGACCTGATTGCCGACAATATCCTGCTGCAATCTCAGCAGTTGGGCGACGAAGCCCGCCAGATTCTCGACCAGCAGCGGCTGCGCCAGGCAGAAAAAGTGGTGGAACGCTTCCAGTGGATTAGCGCAGGAGTAGTGTCGATCACGCCGTTGCCAATGGTGGACTTGCTGGCCGCCGCCGCTGTCAACGCGCAAATGGTGGTGGAACTAGGTCGGGTCTATGGCTGTGAGATGAATCTTGACCAGGGCAAAGAACTGGCGCGATCGCTCGCCAAAACGCTCATCAGCCTGGGCGTGGTGCGGGGGGCAGTGGAAATTTTTTCGCTGGCGCTGCAAACCAACGCCGGAACCTTTGTCATTGGCCGCGCCATCCAGGGAGCGACCGCCGCCTACCTGACTCGCATCGCAGGCAAAAGCTTTATCGAATACTTTCGCCGCAACCAGACCTGGGGCGACGGCGGCATCAGCGAAGTCGTGCAGGAACAGTTTCAGCTTAACCGCCGCGACGAGTTTATGAAGGGCTTCGTCAAAGAGGCGATCGCCCGCGTGGTAGAGCCGCTGCAAAGCAAGGAGGGCTAGATCCCTGCAAGGCAGTCAACCCCTACCGATCAAGCGAACCCTCACTCCCCTACTCCTGCGTAGCTCGATGCTTGCAGCCGAAACATCTGGGCATACTTCCCGCCCATCTCCATCAGTTCTGCATGGCTGCCTAGTTCCGCAATTTGCCCATGTTCTAGCACCACAATGCGGTCGGCCATGCGGACGGTGGAAAAGCGGTGGCTAACCAGGAAGGTCATTTTGTCCTGCGTCAGCTGGCGGAAGCGCTGGAAAAGATCATATTCGGCGATCGCATCTAGCGCCGCCGTCGGCTCATCCAGGATTAGGACTTGAGCAGGAGTCATGAATGCTCTAGCCAGTCCTAGTTTTTGCCATTGCCCGCCCGAAAGCTCCGCGCTATCGGAAAAGGTTTTACCCAAAATCGTTTCATAGCCCCGGTCGAGGGCAGCAATCACGCCCGTCGCACCTGCATTTTGGGCGGCTCGTTCGATCTGGGTCAGGTCATCGCGGTGGCGCAAGTCGCCAAAGCCGATATTGTCTTGCACGCTCAGGTGATAGCGCGAAAAGTCTTGAAACACCACACCCACATTCCGCCGCAGATCTTCCAGGTCGAAGGCGGTCAGCGGAATGCCGTCAATCGTGATTTCCCCCGATTCCACATCATAAAAGCGGGTCAGCAGCTTTAGCAGCGTTGTCTTGCCAGCGCCGTTCATGCCCACCAGCGCAATACTCTCCCCTGGCTTCACAGTCAGATTAATGCGGTGCAGCGTGGGTTCACTCGCGCCGGGATAGCGAAAGCTCACGTCCCTTAATTCCAGCCCCCGACGCATTGGATTGGGAAACGCAATCGGGTCGGATGGACTCACAACCTGGGGCTGCAAGTTCAGAAATTCAAAATACTGGGACACGTACAGATTGAATTCATAAATCAATGCGATTTGGAACAAAATGCCCTGGATCAGGCCCTGCGCCTGCTGAAACGCACCCGAGTACATGGTCAGATCGCCCAGAGAAATCGCACCCTGAACCGTCCGCACAATGACCCAGGCGTAGGCAGCGTAAAAGCCCGAATTGGCAATCAGCCCCACGCCAAAGCGGAGCCACGCATTTCGCGCCAGCACTTCGGCCATTTCTCGGTTGAACTGGAGACGAATACTTTGCCACTGGCGCAGCAGGTAATCGCCCAAGTTAAACAGGCGCACCTCTTTGACAAATTCCTGCGTGGTCAACACCTGCTGCAAATATTCCGCCAAACGGCCGCTCTCGGTCTGGCGACGCTTCAGCCAAAAGCGCACCCCCGAAAAGCGAATGCCGACCCAGAGCGCAGGCATAGAAGTCAGCAGCAGCAGCAACAGCAACAGCGGATTAAATGCCACCAGCAGCGATAGCAAACCCGCAAAGGTGATGGACTGACCCGCCAGATCAATCAGCGTTTCAAACACGCGCACGGGGTAGGCGCTGCCGCTTTGCTGGGCACGGTTGAGCGTGTCGTAAAACTCTGGCAGTTCGTAGTGGGCCAGATCGAGCCGAATTGCCTGTTTTAGCAAGATTTGGTTGGCATACAGCGTGAAGCGGTCATTCAAAACCTGGGTGGTGTAGGTTTCAGCTTGATTAAGACCAACTTGCGCCAGCGTAATGCCCAGCCCCAGCCCGACCAAGCGACCTAAAACTGTCCAATCGACTCCGGGCTGCGATAGCTCCAAGACCACCTGATCGACGATGAGCTTGCTGATGTAAAGCTGGGCGACGGGGATGAGGGCGTTGCTTAGCGTGATCCCCAGTTGCAGCAGCAGTAGCCGGGGTGCCGCTTGCCAAACCAACTGAACCAGGCGGGGCGTATTTGCCAGGACGGCCCAAAAGCGATCGCGCGGAGAAGGTTTTTCGGGGTTGCGGGAGAGGAACTTGGTACGTTTTGGCATAACACCCATTAATGTGATACCATACTATGATAGCTTTAGTCTTTTGATATCGAATAAAGTGGCATTAGGGACAGCTAGAGGACAACGGACTGAACGCAAAAATCCTCTCTTCCCCTTCACTGCGCTTCGCATTACCCCATAGATTGCCTTAGAGACACTGCAAGTTTGGATTGCTCGGTTCAACGGAACAAGGCTGAGGTTGAAAGGACGAAACTGCAAGGCTGAAATTGACGGGAGAAAAGTCTAAGAAAAACAAAAATTATATAAAGTTTCCGTGAAGTAAGTTTGCGGAAGAAAAACCTCAAATACGCTTGGGACGAAGGATTTACCCGACAAATCCGTATGAAGCTTGTGTAAAGTTTTCTACGCATGTTGGGGAACCCTGATCCCCAGGCAAAATTTCCTATGCTAGGCTAAGTCAGTTCCGCAGCCATAAGTTGAACACGAAATGAGTACGAGTTGGGCGGTCAGCCGTTAGGCGACTCAAAGATTTTCTGCCTGGTGCAGTTTTTTGAGGTGTTTTGCGGATGATCTGCTCCGATTGAACCCGATACGACGCTGGCTCACTACTGGTCAATGCGTCTGTGTTTAGTGTGCTTGGCGTGATGGACGGCCGTCAGAGTATTTTTGCGGCGATCGCCATCCCAAAGCTGGTTCAGGGTCTCGGCTCACCATGTCCTTCACTATGGAGTGTATGTCTCAGAAACTTTGGAGCGGCCTCACGACTGCCGCCTTCCTGTTCACTGCTCTAGCACCTGTCTCGGCTGCCTTTGCAGACGCACAGACAGATCTCGCTAGCGAGGGTGACGAGGTTTCCCAGGAAAAGGTTCCCTCCCTGGATGCCTCAGCCGAGCTAGGTTCCCCTGCGCCACTATCTGCACCCGTGGGTAGCGCCTCGGAAACAGATACAGTCCGGCCCGGAGCTATTTCGGAAACCCCGTCCACTCGTCGGATTGCTGCCGCCCTCGGCGAAGTCCGCAAGGTGGGCGAGTATCAAGACCAGGAAGAAACAGATACCGCTGAAGACTTGACGGTCACCATCATTCCGCATGAGGTGAACAACCGCTCATCAGCCACGCTCCGTATTCAGAGCATTCCTGTCTTCACGTTTTTGGGTGCCGTCACCCAGCCCGATCCATCATCGGTTTCTACAGCAAGCGCGTTAGACAGCGCGGCTGAAGGTAGGGCGACTGGCGAATCGGAAACGGTCAAGCGCCCAACCCCACCCGAAGCAGATGCGTCTGCGGTGGTGCCTGGGCAGCCCGATTCTGGCTCAAGTGCAACGGCGGACGCGTCGGCCGACCCGATGCAGCGAGCTGGGGCGATCGCCGCTCGATTGCGCCAGCTCTACCGAGATGGCACCAGCGCCGAAACGATTACCGTCCGCTGGGATGCCCAGCGCGAGCGCTACGTCATCCAGGTTGGCAGTGAAGAGCTAATCGAGATGAACGCCGACATCATCTTGCCGGACACTACGCGCAACCCAGCCGAAGACGCGCTGCAAGCCACCAATCGTCTTCGTCGCTTGTTGGGAAGCGCCCCACCGCTGCAAGATATCCAAGATCGTCCCCGTCCTGCGGTTCGTGTGTCGGTGTCTCCTGCAAACCGCACAGGCAGTACGCGAGTTGCATCAGGCATTGCATCCTGGTACGGCCCCGGATTCCACGGCAACCGCAGCGCCAGCGGCGAAGTGTTTAACCAAAACGCCATGACCGCTGCCCACCGCTATTTGCCCTTTGGAACCCAGGTGCGCGTGACCAACCTCAACACCGGACAATCGGTGGTGGTTCGCATTAACGATCGGGGCCCATTCTCACGGGGTCGAGTGATTGACCTATCGGCGGGGGCTGCCCGCGCCATCGGCATGATCGGCAGCGGCATCGCACCTGTCAGTCTGGAGGTTATCGGTCGCAGCCAAACGGCATCCCGCTAACACCAGAGGATGTAGCCCTGCTTTGCTAGCGTCTATATAAATAGGCGCAGTTTGGGAAGCCCCTTTTGGTACGCATGTTTGAAGCAACGGTTTGAAGCAACGGACTGTCGCTGAAGCGATATCTCGCGATCAGAACTGTCCCAGTGTCAGCAACACGGCTGTGGAACGCATCGGCTAGATGTTGCTGCCAAAACCAAACTTGCAGATCTCAGCCATGCTTGCGGGTAGAGTTCGACCCCCATTTATTTGACTCCCATTGATGAGTCTGATGAGTCTGCCCAAGCAAGCTGAATTTACCTGAATCTAATAAAGCTGGGAGCGATTCACCAATCAACTCCCAGCTTTTTGTTTGGCCTTGAGCAGGGGCCACAAAGCTATGAAATCAAGGTTCGAGGAGCGCAGGTTTCTGTATAGGTGCAGGCGTTGTCGCCAGCGCAGCGTTTGTCGGGTCGGCGGAGGGGCAGAGATCGACCAACTGGCAGCGATCGCACGCCGGGTTCCGCGCGTTGCACACCGCCCGCCCGTGATAAATCAGGCGAATCGACCAGTTTTCCCAGTCGGGCTGAGGCAACAGCTTCATCAGGTCGCGCTCAATTTGCACGGGTTCTGTATGCGTCGTCAGCCCAAGTCGCTGACTCAGCCGCTTGACGTGAGTATCCACCGTCACGCCCGCATTAATCCCAAAGGCATGAGCCAGCACCACGTTTCCAGTCTTGCGGGCCACACCCGGCAGCGTCAGCAGTTCCTCCATCGTCTGCGGCACCTGTCCCCCAAAATCAGTGACGATTTTGCGACAGGCTCCCTGGATATTTTTTGCCTTATTGCGATAGAACCCCGTAGAGCGCACCAGTTCCTCAAGCTCTGCCAGGTCTGCACTCGCCATTGAGGCTGCATCCGGGAAGCGGCGAAATAGCTCCGGTGTTACCTTATTCACCCGCTCATCCGTACACTGGGCCGACAGGATTGTGGCTACGAGCAACTGCACGGGCGTTTCATAATCTAGCGAGCAGGTCGCATTCGGATAAAGCCGCTTTAGCCGCTCCAAAATCTCCAGCGCCCGAATTTCCAGGGCCCGTTGCTTCTGTCCCACCCGTCTTGGCACGCAATCTCTTCCTTGTCTAAGGCCTGTCCAAAGCTTGTCTAAAGCTTGTCTAAAGCACGCTCCCGACGCAGGTCACTGAAGCAAACTACTGAAGCAAATTTCTGAAAAAGGACAGTTGGGTAGTGTCTCGCACAATCAGAAACACGCCCAGCCCCAGCAGCAGCATCAATCCCGTCTGCATGACGCTCTCCTGAAAGCGAGTGGGCAGCGGTTTCCCGCGCAGCGCCTCGATCAGCAGGAACGCCAACTGTCCGCCATCCAGCGCAGGCAGCGGCAGAATGTTAATAATTGCCAGATTGATGCTGATGATGGCCGTGAACGGGAACAGGTTGATCCAGTCGTTTGCCGCTAGGTTTGCGCCCTGCTCCACAATCTTGACCGGGCCAGCCACCTGCCCTGACACCGACGAGAAGTTCGTAATCAGCGAGACAAAGCCCCGAACTATCTTCAAGAACTCATTCTGAAACTCTCTGGCGGCAAGGCTGAACACCTCGAAGAGTCCATTTGGACGGCGAAACTCAACCTTGCCATTCGGGTTTAGCATTACGCCAATCTTGCCCACGCCTTCGGCATCTGGCTTTGGCGTAACGCTGAGATTGACCTGACCCGAATTGCGCTGAACGGTCAGATTAATGGGGCGATTTGGACTTGTAGTAATAGCCTCCATCAGCGCTTTCTGAGCGGCTTCGCCTTCGCCCAGGCTTTGCCCATTGACCGCCAGCACAATGTCGCCATCCTGCACACCTGCCAGCGCGGCCGGCGAATCGGTAGACATCACCTGCGAAATCAGCACGCCCGGTTCGTAGTTAAACGCCTGCGGCACGCCAACCACTGCCACTTGCGTAACGAATACCAGATAGGCAAACAGCAGATTCGCAATTACCCCGGCGCTGATCACGATCGCCCGATCGAGTACGCCGCGATTCCGCATCAGGTTGGGGTCGTTGGGCGGAATGTCGCTGTCGGGGTCGTCGTCTGGGAAACCCACGAAACCACCTAGCGGAATGGCGCGAATCGCATACTCCGTTTCGGGGCCCTGATACTTCCACAAGATCGGCCCAAAGCCCAGGGAAAACCGATTAACATGAATCCCCTGGAGCCGCGCCGCCAGGAAGTGCCCCAGCTCGTGAACAAAGATCAGGAGTGCAAGAACTGCGATCGCCGCCAAAACCGACATAAGCTAGCCTGAATTACTACTTTACGATGCGTGCTTACGACGCATATTTACAATGCGCGTTTACGCAATGCGCGTTTACGCAATGCGCGTTTACAACGCATATTTGTCCATTCTAAGGGGATTCCCGGATTGATGGGTTACCCCTCCTCTCCCTCCACCAGCGCCACATACTCTTCCATCGACAGCGCATCGTCTAACTCGGCTCCATCGCTGACCTCCACTTTGAGCAGCCAGGCCGTGCCGTAGGGGTCGTCGGCAAGCTGCTCTGGCGCGTCAAGCAGGGGGTCATTGCGCTCGATCACCTTGCCAGAGAGGGGCGCTTTTAGGTCTTCGACGGCCTTGACCGATTCCACAGTGCCAAAGGTTTCGCCCTTTTCCAGCGCATCGCCAACTTCGGGCAGTTCTAAAAACACGATGTCGCCAAGTTGATCAACCGCAAAGGCCGTGATGCCTATCGTGGCGGTGTCTCCATCCAGGCGGATGTACTCGTGAGAATCTGTGTATTTCAGATCTTCGGGATATTCCAGGCTCATAGGTTTGGGCGCGATGAAGCGTACAGGAAAAGATTACCGTAATTTTCGGCGTTGGTCGGTCTGATTTCCGACAGGGCTGGGGCTTGATTAGCGCTCACAAATCAGCGTTTTTACAAATCAGCGTTTTCAGAGTCTTTTCAGAGTTTTTTCAACGTTTATAGAAGGGTCGCTTGACGACGGTGGCCGGGTAGCTCTTGCCGCGAATTTCGACTTCCAGGATTTGCCCGATTTTGGCAAGGTCGGCGAGGACATAGGCCAGGGCGATGGGGTAGCCCAGCGTGGGCGAGAGCGTGCCGCTGGTAATTTTGCCGATGGGTTCGCCGCTGTGCAGCACGGGGTAGTCGTGGCGGGCGATGTTGCGACCCGTAAGCTGCAAGCCGATGAGCCTGCGAGAAACGCCGTCCTGCTTTTGCTGCACAAGGACATCCCGCCCGATGAACTCTGGCACTTTGTCGAGATGCACCAGCCAGCCGAGGCCGGCTTCGAGGGGCGTGGTGGTGTCGTCGATGTCCTGGCCGTAGAGCGCCATGGCCGCCTCTAGCCGCAGCGTATCGCGGGCCCCCAGTCCGCAGGGCACTGCGCCCGCATCGAGGAGCGATCGCCACAATTCGCGTCCTGTTTCTGGCTCCACCATCACCTCAAAGCCGTCTTCGCCCGTATAGCCCGTCCGCGCCATAAACCCTGGCTTTCCTAAAACATGGCCTTCGAGATGCCCGAATTTCGGCACATTAGATAAATCTTCTTCGACAAACTTTTGCAGCGTGACGACGGCATCGGGCCCCTGGACGGCCAGTAAAGCGCGATCGCCCGACCAATCCTCTAATTCCACCCCTGAAAGATGCGCCAATAGCCATGCCTTGTCTTTCTCAGTCGTCGCCGCGTTCACAATCAGGTCTGCCCGGTCTGGCCCTTGGGCATAGATAATGAAGTCGTCTACGATGCCGCCCTGCGGATTCAGCAGCACGGTGTATTGTGCCATGCCCGGTTGCAGCCCGCCCAGATCCGTGGGCACTAGCCGCTGAAGCTGGGTCAAGATTGCCTCGCCACGCAGCACAAACTTGCCCATGTGGGAGATGTCGAACACGCCGACGCTCTGCCGCACGGCCTGATGCTCCTGTGTGATGCCGCCAAACTGCACGGGCATCTCCCAGCCCGAAAACGGGGTCATGCGGGCTTTTTGGGCGATCGCCAAATCATACAGCGGCGTTCTACGGAGCGCGTCAGTCATAGAAGACATTACCGAAATGGGTCAAATATTAGCTGACTGTAGCCTGAGTATAGAAGGCGGGGCAAGGTGGGACGAGTAGGACGAGTGGGGCAAGTGAGACGAGTGGGACGAGTGGGACAAATCAGAGAATCAGAGAATCAGAGAATCAGCGCTAGACCCCGTTCTCCCAACGCCGCGTCACGCCAAAACCCTGCCCTAGAATAGGAGGGAACACAGCAACGGAGACACGAGAGGCGAACGCTATGAGAATGCTGCATACGATGCTGCGCGTGGGCAACCTGGAAAAGTCGCTGGCGTTTTATTGCAATGTGCTGGGAATGAAGCTGCTGCGCCAGAAAGATTATCCCGGTGGCGAGTTTACGCTGGCGTTTGTGGGCTACGGCGACGAGGCAGATCACACCGTGCTGGAGTTGACCTACAACTGGGGCACGGACAAGTATGACCTGGGCAATGGCTATGGCCACATTGCGCTGGGCGTGGAAGATATTTACGAGACGTGCGATCGCATTCGAGAACTCGGCGGCAAGGTGACGCGAGAGCCTGGCCCCATGAAGCACGGTTCGACGGTAATCGCCTTTGTGGAAGATCCCGACGGCTATAAGGTGGAGCTGATTCAACTGGGCACCCAGGGATCAGCGCAAAAGCAGGAAACGGCCGCAACGGCATAGCGAAAAAGGGGGCAGGAAGCCGCGTGCATTTCTTGCTCAGCCAACCTCCTACCCCCTTGCAGCAGCCTGAATCCCTAGCTTG
This sequence comes from Thermoleptolyngbya oregonensis NK1-22, assembly GCF_032705245.1. GTDB lineage: Bacteria > Cyanobacteriota > Cyanobacteriia > Elainellales > Elainellaceae > Thermoleptolyngbya > Thermoleptolyngbya sichuanensis. The sequence continues at coordinate 730,843 of NZ_CP053540.1, read as the reverse complement.
CGATCCCAATGGGATATTCCAACTCCGCTAGCGCGGCGCGAGCCTTCACAAAATCAAACGGCATCGGCGGTTTCATCGGACGATAGTCTTTGGGGTGGGCATCGCCATGCCGCAGCACCGCGTTCACCAAAAAGCACGGCTCGGAACCCAGATGGATTGCAGCGTGGGGAATGCCGGGGGGAATTGTGACCACTGTGGGGTGGCGATCGCTCAGGGGAATATATTGATACTCGCGGTTTTGTAGCACCACCAGCACAAAACTGCCGCGCACTACCAGAAGCTGGTCGGTCTGGAAGTGGTGGACGAATAAATCATCAATCATGCCCGCCGGAATACTGACCAGCATCGTTTCATTGCTGGACTGGGGGGTATAAAACTCAGCCATGCCGCCCTTGATCGAGGTCAACGGGCGAATTTCAACGCGACCTTTCAGACCCATATCAGCACCTCATCTGTGAGCGTACAGTTTTAGCCTATACGTCCACTATAAAAAGATTGTTACTGAAATGGCAAAACTGGCACGTTTCGTGATAAGAAAGTCTCTTCTTTTTTACAAGGCGTGATCATGCAGAGGCAGGGGCAGAGCGCCAAACTCCCCACCCCTGCCAAACGGGTTGACCTGTCGCACCGATCGCGCCGGAGACTCAGGCCGCAAACCCGACTAGCGGCCAGAAACCGTCAGACTGCTGGGCTTACCCAGATCTCCAGCCAGCGTAATGCCGCGACCATTGGCGCTGAGATGGCGGACGATGAGATAAACCGTCTCTACCTGGTCAGATGCGCCGATCTTGTCCGCCAGTTCTGCCAGCGAGAGGGGTTGCCCGGTGGCCTTGAGGGTAGCGACGATCTGCCGCTGCAACTCTAGCACCGAGGCCGCTGCCTTTTTGCCTGCTTCTACACCGGGCTGGTGGTAGGCGTTGATATTCACCAGCGAGGCATAGAGGCTAACGGCCCGCTCGTATAGCGCGATCAGTGCGCCGACGATACGCGGCGTGACTTGGGGAACCGTCACTGTGATCGAGTCGCGCTGGTTTTCGTAGAGCGCCTGACGAGTGCCTTGCAGCAGCCCCGACAGAAAATCGCCGCTGGTGGCTCCGGGTTCCACCTCGATCGAGTCGCCCTGGCGATCGCCCAGCACCTCAATAAACGTGACAAAGAAATTGGGCACGCCCTCCCGAAGCTGCTGCACGTAGGCGTGTTGGTCAGTAGATCCCTTGTTGCCGTAGACCGCAATGCCCTGATAGACCTTATTGCCGTCGAGATCGGTTTCTTTGCCTAGCGACTCCATCACCAGCTGCTGCAAATAGCGCGAAAACAGCAGCAGGCTGTCTTTGTAGGGCAGCATCACCATGTCTTTTTCGCCCCTGCCGTTGCCCGCGTAATACCAGCACAGCGCTAGGAGGGCGGCGGGATTGTTGCGAAGATCGGGGACGCGGGTGGCTTCGTCCATTTCCTTTGCGCCGTCCAGCATGGCCTGGATATCAATACCTTGCAGCGCCGCAGGCAGCAAGCCCACGCTGGAGAGTTCGGAGGTGCGACCGCCCACCCAGTCTTGCATGGGAAAAGTGGCCAGCCAGCCCTCAGACTTGGCAATGCCATCCATCTTGCTACCGGGCATGGTGACAGCGACGGCATGTTGCCCAAAGTTTAGCCCGTGCTTTTCGTAAAACTGCTTGACTTCCAACATGCCGTTGCGGGTTTCGGGCGTGCCGCCGGATTTGCTGGTGACTAGAACCAGCGTGCTATTCAGCCGGTCTTTGAGCCGATTTAGCACGCGATCCATGCCTGCGGGGTCGGTGTTGTCAATGAAGTGAATTTTGAGCGGCGCGGGTTCTGGGCCGAGCGCTTCGGCGACAAACTGCGGGCCGAGGGCAGATCCACCGATGCCGATTGATAACAGGTCGGTAAATTTCGTGGCCTGGGGCGGGCGAATTTCGCCTGCATGAATCTTGGCAACAAATGCTTTGATGCTGGCCAGGGTATCCACGATTTCGGCTTTGATCTCTGGACTGGGCGAGAGGTCGGGGTTTCGCAGCCAGTAGTGGCCGACCATGCGGTTTTCGTCGGGGTTGGCGATCGCCCCTGCTTCCAGCGCCGCCACGTCCTTAAACGCTTTCTCAAACTTGGGTTTCATGCGCTCCACAAAGTCATCGGCAAAGCGCATCCGGCTAATATCGAGATACAGACCCAGCCCTTCATGAAAGTAAAGCCAGTCTTGATAGCGTTGCCAGAGTGCAGTGGCATCCATCATTGTTTTTACCCTTTGCATTCATCACCCCACAGTTTAGCGGCCCGGTTTGCAAGACAGATGAAGCTTTGGACACGTCAATTATTTAGATTTCCCGTAGCTCGGATGAGTTTTTGCGGGGTCTTGCTTAGAGTTGCTGTAGAGGCGCGGGATAGGGACGACGGGCGATCGCCCCCGATCAACTGATCCCAATAAACGGCTCAACCCAACTCCTGGCAATCGGGGCGGCGATTTTGGGCGCAGCGCAGACCACTCCCCATTCAGCCGCCGCCATCGGCGATCAATCGGCGATCAACCGGCGATCAATCTATGATGCAGAGAGGATTTCCGCCATCCTCGCGCCCCTGGGGAAATGATATGGTGTTCTAGATGAAAGACCTCGAACACTACTACCGAGTCCTGGATTTGGAGCCTGGTGCGTCCCTCGAAGAGGTGAACCAGGCTTACAAGGACTTGGTGTTTGTGTGGCATCCCGATCGAATTCCGACTGATAACGAGCGACTGCATCAGAAGGCGCAGGAAAAGATTAAGGAAATTAACCAGGCGCGCGATCGCCTCCGCACCTTTTTAAAATCCGACGCTGGATCGGGCGCTGCCGCCAGCCCATCGGCTCAATCCACCAGCAGCACTCGCCCAGAGCCATCTCGCCCGTCCTATTCCCGCGCCCGCTATCGCCCGCCCGCCCGCCCCGGATACGCCCAAGGCTCCACTTATAAAGGCGCATCCGACCCCAGTTCTTCCTATCGCGGCGCAGGCTATCCCGGCAGCGCATACTCCAGCTATCCCGGTGCTGGGTCGTCTGGCTCCAGTTATTCCGAATCCACCTATTCTCACTCCACAGCCAAGGGAACGGCTGGCCCATCAGGCCACCACTCCACGCGGCCGCCCAGCGGGAATGGCAACAGCGCCCATGCCTCCGGCAATAGCCACACCAGCCACACGCATCCAGGCAATTCCCACAGCAGCCACACCAGCCCGCCGCCGGAACCGCCGCCCCGTCCCCCCCGTCGCCAAGACCCCGACCTCAGCGGCAGTGACCTGAGCGGGCGCGACCTGCGCGAAAAAGACCTGAGCGGACGCAACCTAAGCAACGCCAACCTCAGCGATGCCAACCTCAGCGATGCCTTTTTGCACCGCGTTAACCTGAACCATGCCAACCTAGAGCGGGCTAACCTGTTTCGCGCCAATTTGCTAGAAGCCGATCTCAGTCACGCCAACCTGCAAGATGCCAACCTGATTGGCGCAGACCTCAGCGGGGCAGACCTGCGCGGGGCAAACCTGCGCGGGGCCCGCATGGGCGTGAAGGATCGGATCATGGTGAAGATGACGGGGGCATACCTCAGCGGGGCAATCATGCCGGATGGAGAGGTTCATGCATGACGGGGGGCTAGGCTCGGAGAACATCGCGCCCTCACTCTCCCTCTACTCACTCTCTCTCTACCAGCACCAAATAGCCCACCAAGTCTGAGGGAGACGCTGCGCCACTCGCCTGGGTCAGGGCTTGCAAAATAGCAGGCATATCGGCCTGTTGCAGGTTGCCGGATTCGTCGTATTGCTCCAAGGCAGAGAGGCAGCCAATCGCAGGACTCCAGCCATAGCTGTGGGGAAAGCGGGCGCTGTTGGCAAAAAAGGCGGGGTCTTCGCCGGAACCGTGGATGCGAAAGAGTCCCCGACCGATGCGCCCGGCCCAATAGCTTTGGTAAATCGGGAAATAATTGCGCCAAGACGGGGGCAGCAGGGCGCGATATTGGGCGATCGCCCCCACGGTTCCCGGCTGTCCTGGCAAAAACTCCCGCACGCCGGTCTCATGGGGCACGTACAGATTCACGCGGGGAAACTGCCCGTAGGCGCGGAAGGTGTCGGCGCTGGGCGATCGCACGCCTTCAATCCGATAAATGCCCTGGGGTGTGTCGCCCCGTGTTAGGTTCCAGCGTAGCCCGTGGAGCGATCGCCGCAGCAGCGGCACTGACCATCGCGTCCCGTCTGCCCGTTGCACAAACGCCCCTGTCCGGTCTTTGACCGTCAGTTGACACAGGGCCGTGCGATCGCGCGGACACAAGACATAGGCGTGCATCTGGTTGGGCGCAATTTGCCAGTCCAGCAAATCTTGCAGCGGCGGCAGGGCCGGCGGCGCATCCAGTGCTGCCACGTCGCGCAGGGTCGTTTCCAAAAGCGGCTCCTGCTGCCAGGTGGGGAAGCGCTGCCGGACGCGATCGCCCCACTGCCGACGATCTGCCGGATGGTCTGTAGCCTGCGCCAGAGCCGAGAGGGCGATCGCCACCCAGCGGGGGTTCTCGCTGCGCTCTAGGACTTGCTGAAGCTGTGCTGCAATTTGCGGAGACGAGGTTTCGCTGAGCAAGCGCTGCGTCCCCACCTGAAGCGCCATTTCCACCACCGACCGCTGCGCCGACGAAAACCCCTGCTCATCGGGCGAATCGGCAAACTCCAGCAGCCGCGCGATGGCCGCATCGATCGATTCGTCGGCCGGTTCCACGATTGCCGTCGCCCACAGCAGCCCGCGCCAGTGGCCGACCGTCTCCTCCGTCAGGGGATATCGCGCTAGGTCGTAGTGTTCTGGACGAATTTTGTCCTGCTGTGCTTGGCGAAATGCCTGACGTGCGGCGGCGGTGGTCTGCGGCTGGTGGGTTCCGGCAAGGGCAGCCGTAGCTATGCCGACACTGAGCAGCACCCCCACAGCCAGCACTTGCCCAGCCCAAAACGCCCAAGCAACAGGCTGAATGGCTGTCTGGGGCGGGTAGGGCGATCGCCCATGCGTTAAACGGTTCGCTAAACTGCTGGAATTCACTGAGAAGAAAACTATCGAAATAACGGCTCAAAGCAGCAGCGGTAAGTGACCCTGAACTCAGTACCAGTCGCGCTCTCTCAACTACCCCATCTGTGTCATACAGAATTACATGCAGCGCCGAGTTACGCAGCGCCGACTGACCATTCAGTCCCCTGACTCATGACCGCTGACGGTATCCAGCGCTTCGGGCAAGACTACGGGAATCTTTGCATTCACAAATCCAGAGACATCACGAGTCACAATTACATCTATGTTATGCACAACTGCACAGGCATACTGCACTGCGTCCTCAAAATCTTCAAAACTCAGTGCAAGAGAGCGTTCCAGTACTTCTTGATCAACGGCGCAAATGTTGAGATCTGACAAAACTTGGGCGATCGCATCTTGAGCCACCACTCTCCCTGCTGCTCTGCGGACGATGTAGTAAATGTTGGTAATTGTCGTTGTCGCAATAAATCCCTCAAGTTCTCCAGCATCTATACGCTCAAATAATCTTGCTGCATTGTCCACAAATGGTTCTCGCTCTTGCAGGAAGTCAAGAATCACATTCGTGTCAACCAAAACTCGCATTACTGATATTTCACTGATATTTCTCGGTCAAATAGGCTATGTAATCCTTTTCAGGAGCGACTTCCGGCGCTACCACCGAGCTTTTAGCAATTCCTCTGAGCCGAGCCAAGTTTCCCCGCTTCACCTTTGGCTGAACTTCCTGCTTTAGAGACTCCAAAAGAGTAAGCACTAACTGCCAGCGATCGCTAGCTGGTAATCCTAGCGCCTGCCTTTGTAGTTCCTGCAATGTCATTTGTCCAGAAATCCGAGTCTACTTCTTCCCAAGTGTAGCTTCCTCGCTCAAAGTGAATTCGAGCAATGCAGCAGCATAACGAAGCACATCACTGTCCCTGCAAATCTTAGCAAACCCGCATTTCAGCGATCTCGCTCTATGCGCCAACGGCTTCTTTGGCCGCGTAGAGGACTTCGGCGGTGATAGTTTCAATACCGCGATCGCGGGCAAATTTTTCGGTGTTGCGCTTCACCTTGCCGCGCACAAAGCCGGGAATGCGGTTCAGTTCTGCTAGACCATCCTTGCTCCACGCCAGATCAGAATCCGCCGAAACGCCCCTCGTAATGACCTCTTTGGTATCGTGCCCGCCAAAGATTTCCAGCAGGTGATCTTCCATGCCCAGCGTGAAGGAGTTGTAGATCAAATCCGCAATCTGATTCGTCCCTTCGTACCCCATAAATGGTTTATAGCCGATGGGGAAATTCTGGATATGAATCGGCGCGGCGATTACCCCGCAGGGGATATCCAGCCGTTTGCCAACGTGGCGCTCCATTTGCGTACCAAAGATGGCAGCGGGTTCCAACCGGGCGATCGCATCTCCAATTTCGCCATTGTCATCGCTGATCAAAATCTCATCGCAGTAGCCGCGCACCTGTTCACGAAACCATTCAGCATCGTATTTGCAATAGGTTCCCGCCAGCACCACGCGAATGCCCATTTCCCGCGCCAGGATCTTGGTAATCGCCGCTGCGTGAGTGTTGTCGCCAAACACGACCGCCTTTTTACCCGTCAGGTTTTGACAGTCAATCGAGCGCGAAAACCAGGCCGCCTGAGAGACATACAGCGTCTGGTCTTGAATGAACGATTCGTAGTCTACGTTTGCGCCCTGCTGGTTCAAAATGGTTTGAATTGCTCGAATACAGCGGGCCGTTTCCACCACACCCATCGGCGTAGTGTCTACAAAGGGCATTCCAAATTCAGCTTGCAAATACTCCGCAGTCATCCGCCCCAGTTCGCGATAGGGAACCAGGTTAAACCAAGCGCGGGGCAGGTTCTTTAGCTCATGCACTGATGCGCCTTCAGGAATGACTGCGTTGACCTGAATGCCCAGGTCACCCATTAGTTTTTTCAGTTCGCGACAGTCGTGCTGATTGTGAAATCCCAGCGTGGAAATGCCGATGATATTGACGGATGGCTCCGTCGTTTTATCCGTCCGCAAATCATCTTTTTTGCGGGCCTTTTCAATGTAAAACTGCACGATTTGATGCAGCGTGCGATCGCCCGCTTGCAGTTCATTCACCCGGTAATGATTCACGTCTGCCAGCAGCACATCGCTTTTCGCCTCTAGCTGCGCCCGCTCGACAAAGTTCTGCAAATCTTCTTGCAAAATGCTGGACGTGCAGGTGGGTGTCAGCACGATCAGATCAGGGCGTTCTTCTTTGTCTTTGCGCGTGATATTGTCTACTACTTTTTCCTGCGAGCCGCGTGCCAAAACGTTGCGATCCACGATACTCGCCGTGACAGGCGTGAAGTCTCGCTCCCGTTCTAGCATCGATCGCATCACGTTGAAATAGTCGTCCCCCAACGGCGCGTGCATAATGGCGTGGACGTTCTTGAAGGAACTGGCTACCCGCAATGTGCCAATGTGGGCTGGGCCAGCGTACATCCAGTAGGCAAGTTTCATAGGGGTTTGGAGTTGGGGACAAGGAGGCGCAGCAAGCCCAGATGTAGAGCGGGCACTGGCTCCGTTTACGATATTCGATTGTCGCAGAGGATGGGGAACCCGGAGTGCGGGCTGTAACGGACGGAAATGTGGGGTTTAGCCAGAGGGCGATCGCCCAATCTCTTGCCTGGCAAATGTTGTGGCGATCGCCCTCCACCCATGTCCCCGCACTCACCGCAATGATTCTTGAGATTTCGTTATAACCTGCAAGCTCTGAAACCTGCCCCCCGGCGCAGGGCAGCCGGACGCGCTTGCGTCCTCAACGAGATCAACGAGATCAACGAGATCGCTGAAGAGAACCACTGGCTAAACCTGCGTCAGGTATTGGATGTGGGGCTTGAGCTTATCCCACTGGCATGGCCGCTCCTGCATGGCTTGACGGGTCAGCAACGGGCGCTGGAACGACGATGTAGCCCTGAGTGCGATCGCCCAACACCCAGTTTCTCGCCTCGCCCCAATACCACCAGTGGGCGGCAATGTAGGCACACACAATGCTGTCGAGCATGTCTTCTACGGCCTTCAAGTCCACACCGCGTACGGGAATATCGGGCAGGGTTTGATCGGGCATAAAATGCAGCGCCGGGGTCAGGACAGGCAGCACAGTCAGGACGTAATGCCGCAGTTTAGCGAGTTCGGCACGACGTTCAGCAACAGTGCCCTTTTTATATTTCAAAATGCGCGACAGCCCAAACAAATGCACCATTGCCGGGTGCGGGAAAGACTCGATTTGAAAGCGGATGGGAGCCTGGGGCTGAATCGTCGGGGCATGGGCAAAGCCGCGAGCCTCCAGGCTGAGGCCAAGCTGCACGGTGCGCTGGGCAAACGGGAGTCCCAGATTGGCCGGATAGCAGCCCGCGTGATAGCGTCCAAAGTGCTTATGGGCCAGGCGATCGGGCAGGCGCATTCCGGTGGCGTTGGGGATTAGCGTGGGCGCATCAACTGCCACCCCCGCAGGCTCTTCTGGCGACACGCAGGCATCGATCCAGTCCAACAAGTCGGGAATATCGGCAAGACGGGTGAGATCCTTCAGCCACAGAGCGTTGTCCTGAAACACCAAGCAACAAAGGCCACTGGGCTGAGAAGTCCAGCCAAAATCGATGCCAAGAAACTTCATAGAAAGAATTTAGAAGGGATTTACGTAATTTTGATATCCCAAGCTGATATTTATTTGCATCACTCAGGCTACATCACTCAGGCTGCATCACTCAGGCTGCATCACTCAGGGTGTATGACTCAAGTTGCATAGCTAAGTTTGGACGGCCAGTAGGTTTCTGTAGCTAAAAGCCCTGGCTCCCTACTTGGTTCCTTAAATTTGGTTCCTTAAATATTGACTGCTCCTGCCCCCACCCTAAGGAGACTCCTCATGGCTGAAATTGTTGAGTGCCCAAGCTGCGGCAAAAAGACGGTGGTCCTGGCTGGCCCCAATCTCTACCAGTGCCTCTCTTGTGACTTTAAGCGTGACCTTTCGACCCCCAAAGATCCCTCGCCCAACAACGACTTCCCCTGGATTTGGATCACGCTGATTATTCTGATGCTCATGTCTTACTTCCAGCCCATCTTGCGGGATAATCGCCCGGTTCAACAAACGCGCCGAGTCGCACCGTCTTCAATGCTTTATTTTTGAAGCATTTAGGAATTACGCACTAGGGCGGTTTCTCGCGGGCTTTGTCTACGAGAAACCACCCAAAATCCAGAAAGCTTGTCGCAAGTGCGGAAGTCCTGGCATTTTTGAAGCAGACGCTTGCGGCGTAATCGATTGCGCTATACGGTGGGCAGCGTTTGCCGCAGGTACAGTTGCAGCGCTGCCCGCCACACCAGGTAACCCTGCGAATTGAGATGCAAACCGTCCGTGCTGAGGAACATCTTAAGGTTGCCCTGGGCGTTGGCAAAGAGCGGATATAGATCGAGATAGTAGGCTCCTTCAGACTGGGCGATCGCCGCGAGTTGTTGATTGAGCGCCCGAATGCGGCTGTTGGGTAAGGCTAAGAGGCGATCGCGCCCTTCCCAAGTTGCCTGCTCTGCGGCATGGGGCAGGATGGACTGCACCAACACTTGCGTTCCAGGGTGGGTGCGGCGTAGATAGCGCACAATATCTCGATAGTGAGCCAGGATGGCTGCATCGTCTGCGCCCCAGATCAAATCGTTGATGCCGATCATCACCACGATGGTTTGGGGCCGCACAGGATCGAGGAGATGGAGCCGTGCCCGCAGCCGATCGGTGGTGTCCCCCGAAATGCCCTGATTAATCCAGTTGCGCTCTGGCGGCAGCAGGTCGGGCGGAAACCATAGACTGATGGAATCGCCCAGCAGCACGGCCAGCCGCTCTGGTGGATTTTCGGCGGCGGCGATCGCCTCTTGCTGCAACAGGTCAACCCACTGCTGATAGTTCAGCAGGTGGCGTATTCCGGTCTGGGTGGCGGGTGGGGGCACAGCTTGTGGGGGCTGGGGCAACGCCTGAGACAGGGCGCTGGGCGCGAGGCGAGTGTGGTGATGCCGCAGCAGGGTTCCTGTGAGTAAGGTCAACATCACGGCATTGGCTATCAGGGAAGCCCGCACAATTGGCGGCTGCGATCGCCACTTTGTCCGCAGTTGCCGCAACCGAGCTTGCAGCCGGGCCCAGTAGGGTGCGAGGTAGATTGCAAACTGAAGAGAGCGATCGCGCATCGGTCTTGTCTCTCAGTCCTTTTTGCTCAGGGTTGGAAATCGGATGTAAAAAGCGGTGAGCCTGATCAAGCATCAAGACTCACCGCTTATGATACTGAATCTCTTCTAGTTCTGAGGAAACCCAAAACAGAAAGTCAGCGATTAGTTCGGATTACCCGCAATGCCCGTGGAGGTGCTGCTGGTGGTGTAGACACCCGAAGGAGCGCCCGTCGCATCTTTCACAAAGCCAGCGTAGGCTTCCATGCCGTGCTCGCCAATGTCCAGACCCACCAGTTCTTCTTCCGCAGACACTCGAATACCCATCAGAGCCTTGAGCGCATACCAGAAGATGGTAGACAGCACGGTGATGATCAAACCGCAGAGCAGCGTACCGCCAAGCTGAATGCCGAACTGGGTCAAGCCGCCACCATAGAACAGACCCGCCAGTGGACCTTCGCCATCGCCATACAGCGTACCGTCTGGCCCTTTAGCAAACAGGCCCACCGCCAGCGTGCCCCACAGACCGTTCACTAGGTGAACCGAGGTTGCGCCCACTGGGTCATCAATGCGGATGCGGTCGAAGAAGCCGACAGCCAGCACCACGAGGATGCCGCCGATCAGACCGATGATGGCCGCTGCGCCCGCAGTGACCCAGGCGCAAGGGGCAGTAATCGCCACCAGACCTGCCAGAATGCCGTTGATTGTCATAGACAGGTCGGGCTTGCCCAGCAGAGACCAGGCCGTGAAGGTCGCCGCCACGCCACCAAAAGCAGCCGCGATGTTCGTGGTCAGCGCGATGTGGGCGATCGCCGAACCGTCGCCAACCCCCATCGTCGAACCGGGGTTGAAGCCAAACCAGCCCAGCCACAGGATCAAGCAGCCCAGCGTGGCGATGCTCATGTTGTGACCTGGCAGGGCATTGGGAGTGCCGTCTTCGTTGTATTTGCCAAGACGGGGGCCGAGGATAGCAGCACCCATCAGCGCAGCCCAGCCACCCACGGCGTGAACCACCGTCGAACCGGCAAAATCCCAGAAGCCGCCTTCGCCCAGCAAACCGCCGCCCCAGACCATGTGGCCCGTGATGGGATAAGCAAGACCCACCAGCAGCAGGCTGAAGAGCATGAAGTCAATGAACTTGATGCGCTCAGCAACCGCCCCAGACACGATCGTTGCAGCGGTTCCAGCGAACACCAGCTGGAAGAAAAACTTGGCAGCCAGAGGAACGCCTGCCCAGCTAATGGCGCTGTACACGCCTTCGTAGGCATCACCCGTTGCAGGGCTGTTGTCTGCGCCAGAGAGGAAGAAGGGCGCAGCCGTGCCAAAGAAGGGATTACCATCGCTGAACATCAGACCCCAGCCGATGAACCAGTAGGCAATCGTAGACAAAGCGAACACAATCAGGTTTTTGGAAAGGATATTAACAGCGTTCTTTTGGCGGCAAAAGCCCGTTTCTAACATCCCGAAGCCTGCGTTCATAAAGAACACGAGCACCCCTGCCAGCACCACCCAGAGGGTGTCCAGCCCGACCCGCAGTTCGTCCGTGGTTGCAGCCAGAGACTCGACCGTGGGCGCATCCTGGGCAACCGCAGCCGTGCTGCCAACCAGCAGGATCAGCGCCACTAGGGGAATGCAGGCTTGCCAAGTCGGAGAGAGAGAATTAATGGTCGCCCGGGGGCGCTCTAAAAGCATTTTGGCGATCGCAGTCAGGCCCCGCCGATCGATCAGCGGCTGCCGTCTGTTTCGCTTTTTGAGAACTAATCTAGACATTGGTGGACGTTCCTTGAACGTAGATAGACTAATGACGCGGCTCAAAACCGACACCGCATCCCCAAATCGAAGAGGAGGATAATAGACCAGCCCAGGTTTCAAGAGCCAGGTCAGCTTGGCAGATTATATGATTGCTACCGCTCCAAGCAATTGCGCCTGTGGCAAAAAAACGCCAGCAAGCTCGAAGCCATAAGCAAGAGCCTATGGAAACTTAGCGCAGGGCGTGAATCAATTAATACAGATTCCACCAATGAAGAGAAAGTAAATCTGTATCCTGAATTACAAAACTAGATCTTCGACCCAAATCCCTACAGGACTTACGCACTTACAATAAAGTTTCTGGATTCTGGGCGATTTCTAGCGGGCATAGCTCGTGAGAAGTCATCCAACTGCGTAAGTTCTATGGAAGTTTATTCAGCCGAGGCTCGGGTACTTTGCGTGAGAACAGAGTTGGACAATCAGGAGACTCATACCACGGGCTGCTGCAAGCTCTGTCCGAGAGCCAAGCGCTCTAGGATTTGGCGGAGGGCGATCGCCGTCCAGTCGATATCGGCTTCGGTCGTGTAGCGTCCCAAGGTGAGCCGAATGCCGCCTGTGGCCTGGCGATCGCCCAGTCCCATCGCCCGCAGCACAGGGCTGGGCTGGAGCTTGCCGCTGTTGCAGGCAGAGCCAGCGCTGATGCCAATACCAGCCAAGTTCATCTGGCGCACCAGGGTTCGACCCGTCAGGGCTTGTCCGTCGGCGTGGCGCAGGCAAAAGCTGACGTGGTGGGGCAGTCGATGCAGGCGATCGCCCGTAGGGATAAGCTCCGGCACGTCGGCCAACTGGTCAAACAGGCGATCGCGCAGGGAGATCAACCGGGGCGTTTCGCTGGGTAGCTCGCGAGCAGCCAGTTCTGCGGCCATGCCAAATCCGGCGATCGCGCCCACAGCCTGAGTTCCCGACCGTAGGCCCTGCTCTTGTCCGCCGCCGCCCAAAAGCGGAGCCAGCGCCACGCCAGGCCGGACATACAAAGCCCCCACCCCCTGCGGCCCGTAGAGCTTGTGGCTGGACAGCGAGAGCAGATCTACAGGCAACCGCTGCACGTCTAGCGGCAGCCGCCCCGCCACCTGCACCGCGTCGGTATGAAACCGTGCGCCGTGATCGCGGGCGATCTGTCCTAGCACTTCGATCGGCTGGAGCGTCCCGATTTCACTCTGTCCGTAAATGATCGAAACCAGCACCGTGTTGGGTCGCAAGGCTGCCTGCAAGTCGGCCGGATCGACCCGCCCCTGGCGGTTGACCGGAAGCCACGTCACCTGCCAGCCCTGGCGCTCCAACTGGCGGGCTGGTTCCATGACGGCCGAATGCTCAACGCTGGATACGATCAAATGCTGGGGCGCGGAATATTGACGTGCGATGCCGCAGAGGGCGAGGTTATCAGACTCGGTGCCGCCGGAGGTAAACACAATGCTGTCAGGTGGTGCATTGATCAGGGCAGCGACCTGGGCGCGGGCCAGTTCTAGGGCTTCGGTGGCCCGCTGACCCCACTGATGCAGGCTGGAGGGATTGCCCCACTGCTGAGTCAAAACGGCGTGCCAGCGGGCGATCGCCTCTGGGCGGGTGGGCGTGGTGGCGCTGTAGTCCAGATAGATCTGCATCGAGCATTCCCCGCAAACTCCATTTCTCAGGATATCGCGCCCCGATGGCAGCAGCGGAACATCCCTGTTCTAGCTCGATGTTCTAGCTCCATCTCAACCCGTCCCGTCTCAACTCGTCCCGTCTCAACTCGTCCCGTCTCAACTCGTCCCATCTCAACTCGTGCCGTCTCAACCCGTACTGATGGAGTATCTTGTTTTTCCATGCAAATATAAAAAATGCCAACAACTCGCTCGATCTCCCAAGCTGCCCAGTAGGATAGAACCATTCTGGGGTTGCCCATCGCTTCCCTACGGTTTTCCCAAACGGCTTCCCCCACCGCTTCTTTAAGTTGCATCTACCATGAGCGATTCGGCATCCGGGTCTGCTGCTGCGTTCTCTGCGCCCTCTCTTCCTGACAACATCACGGGCATTCGCATGGCGGATGTGCTGCTGCTGCCTGACGAACAGCAGGCGGTGGTGCGGTGGCTGCTGCGCCATAATGTTGTGTCTCTGAGCGAAACGGCTGCTCACTTTCAGCAGACCGAAGCCGAGATGCAGGCGTTTTTGCTGCCGCTGTTGGAAAAGCGCATTGTCCGTCAGGTGGAGCAGGATGGGGCGATCGCCTATGAGGTAAAACTGGCACACAAATCCAACCGCCGGATGCCCAGGGACATCTGGAAAATCCTGGATGTGTCCAGCGAAACGGCAAATGTCTTTGTGTCCTATTCCCGTCGCAACAAGCCCTTTGTGCAAACGCTGGTGCAGGCGCTCCAAAAACGAGGGCGCGAGGTCTGGGTTGATTGGGACAGCATTCCGTCGGGAGCGGACTGGTGGGAAGAAATTAAGCTGGGCATTGAGGTCGCCGACACCATGATCTTTGTCCTCAGCCCAGAGTCGGCGGCTTCGGAGGTGTGTGGCCGCGAGCTAGAACATGCCTTGCAACATCAGAAGCGGCTGCTGCCTGTGGTTTGCAAAGACGTTGACCCGGCGCTGGTGCATCCCGAACTGGGCAAGATCAACTGGATTTTTTTGCGAGATACAGACAACTTTGCAGTTGGGTTTCGCAACCTGGTGTCGGCGCTGGATGCCGATTTGTCTTATGTGCGAACCCACACGCGGCTGCTGGTGCGGGCAACGGAATGGAACGCACGCGGCAAGGATCGCAGCCTGCTGCTGCGGGGCAGCGAAATTCAGGAGGCTCGGCGCTGGCTAGCAGAGAGCGATCGCAAGTCTCCCCAGGCGCTGCAAGTGCAGAAGGAATACATCTGGGCTTCCTACAACGAAGAGATGGATCATCAGCAGGAGGAACTGGCAGAGCAAAAGCAGATCCTCCGGCAGCAGCGATTGCTGACCCAGACGATCGCCGCGGCAGGAGCGATGGCGATCGCCCTTGGGATCGTGTCCTTCAGCCTGTATCGCTCGGCGGAAAGTAGCCGCAGCCTTGCAGAGCGGGAGCGACTGACGGCGCTGACGGAGGCTTCGGGGGCGCTGTATGGCTCGGGGCAAACCTTTGAAGCGCTGGTGAAGGCCGTAGAAGCAGGGTTTACGCTGAACACCCTACAGCGGAGAGAACAGGCGCAGAATTCAGACGTGCGATCGCGCGTGTTGTCTTCATTGCAGCAGGCGATTTACTGGGTGCATGAGCGCAACCAACTGCGAGGACACGCCGGAGCCGTGTGGCAGGTAGCCCTCAGCCCCGATGAGCGACGGCTCGCCTCTGCCAGCGCCGACGGCACGGTTCGCCTGTGGCAGATGGATGGAACGCCTGTGCAAACGCTGGCAGGCGACACCTCCCAGGCGCTCAGCGTTGTCGTGCTGCCTCACGAACGAATTGTCAGCGCCCATGACGACGGTAGCCTCTGGTTTCGCAAGCCCAACGGCACAGGGATTCGCCAGTTTGCCCACGGCCAGGCGGTCAATGCGCTGAGCGCCGCGCCCAATGGAGAGGCGATCGCCGCCGCCAGCGAAGACGGCACGGTGAGCCTGTGGGATGAAGCGGGTCGGCGCTTGGGCACACTGCCCAGCCAGAACAAACCCATCCGCATCGTCGCCCATAGCCCCGATGGAAAAATCCTGGCAACGGGCAGCGCCGACGGAATGATCCGCCTCTGGCAGACGGATGGAACCCGCTGGAAGACCATTCCCAGCGGCGATTTGGCAGTGACCAGTCTAGCCTTTAGTCCCAACGGGCAAATCCTGGCTGCCAGCGGGCTGGATGGGCAGGTGCGGCTGTGGCGGCTGGACGGCACACCCATCCACACCTTCCAGGGGCATTCTTCGCCAATCTATAGCCTGGCATTTAGCCCAACAGACGATTTGCTGGCCACTGCGAGCGCCGACAAGACGATCAAGCTCTGGCGATTGGACGGTACGCTGCTGTCTACGCTGGGCGGCCACACCTCCCAGGTTCACAGCCTCCGCTTCAGCCACGATGGCAAGACGCTGATTTCTGGCAGTGGCGATCGCACGCTGCGGCTATGGCGCGTGAATCACACGCTGCTGAACCAACTGTATGACCACACCGACCGGGTGTATGATGTGGACTTTTCTCCCGACGGCGACCTGATTGCCTCCGCCAGTGGCGATCGCACGGTGCGCCTGTGGAACCGAAACGGCCAGTTGCAAAAGACCCTGGCCGGCCATACCGCCGCCGTGCGCGGCGTGGCCTTCAGCGCCGATAATCAAACCCTGGCTTCGGCCAGCGCCGATCGCACGGTAAAGCTCTGGAACCGAAACGGCGACTTGTTGCAAACCCTGACCGGCCACACCGCCGCCGTGAACGAAGTTGCCTTTTCACCCAGCCGCGACCAGATTGCCTCCGCCAGCGACGATGGACTGGTGCGCCTCTGGCAGCGCGACGGCCGCCTCGTGAACACGCTCCAGGGGCATCGCGGCGGCGTTCTCAGCGTGGACTATAGCCGCGACGGGCAGATGCTCGCCACGGGGGGCACCGATAAGGTGGTCATGCTGTGGACGGCAGAGGGTCGCAAACTCCGCACGCTGCGCGGCCACAGCGGCAAGGTGTATCACGCCAGCTTTAGCCCCGATGGACGGGCGATCGCCACCGCCAGCTACGACAACACGGTCAAGCTCTGGACACCCGACGGCACGCTGTTGGTCACGCTGGAAGGGCACAGCGATGGCGTGCTGCATGTCAGCTTTAGCCTCGATGGGCAAACCCTGACGACCGCCAGCTACGACGGCACGATCAAACTCTGGACGCTGGAGGGCAGGCTCATCAGCACGCTCCGCGGCCACCGCGACGGGGTCAATGCTGCCGTCTATAGTCCCGATGGGCAGACCCTCGCCACCGCCAGCAACGACCACACGATTTTGCTGTGGACGCTGACCCAGATGAATGACCTGAAACATCTGCTGAACCTGGGGTGTGACCTGCTGCAAGACTATCGTCATAGTCTGCCTGTGCTGGAGCAAGGCCGATTGGCAGAGTGTGATAGGACTTAGGCAGTTGGACGATTTCTCATGGGCGCAGGCCGCGAGAAATCGTCCAGAACCCAAAGAGCTTATCGCAAGTGCGTAAGTCCTGTGTGAATCAAGGGAATGAGGAGGTCAAGCAATGAGCAATAAGGGGGCGATAATTTGGAGAGCCGCTTTTCCCTAAACTCCTGACTCCCAAACCCCTGATTATGCCCGTCTATACCCTGGCTGAATTGCAGCAGGCGATCGCCCAAAATCCTGACCAATGGCGACCGCTAGTGTTTACCAATGGCTGCTTTGACCTGATTCATGCGGGGCATGTGCGCTACTTGCAGGCGGCGGCAAACCAGGGGCGATCGCTCGTCGTGGGGCTGAATAGCGATGCCTCGGTGCAGCGCATCAAGCCCGCCAAACCCGGACAGCCGCCGCGTCCCATCGTGCCCACAGCCCAGCGGGCCGAGGTGTTGGCAGCACTAAAACCCGTGGATGGCGTGGTGGTGTTTGAGGAACCCACGGCGATCGCCCTGATATCGTCCCTCCAGCCCGATATTTACGTCAAAGGCGGCGATTACACGGTCGCAACGCTGCCGGAAGCGCCCACAGTCCAGGCCTACGGCGGGCGAATCGAGCTGATTCAAGTAGAAGTGCCCAGTTCCACCACGGCGATCATTCAGCGCATTCTGGCAGGCGCGGCCAGTAAAGAGTAGAGGGAGAGATTCAAGTAGGACTTACGCAGTTGGACAATTTCTCGTGGGCTGCGCCTGCAAGAAATTGTCCAAAATCCAGAAAGCTGATGGCAAGTGCGTAAGTCCTGTAAAGGTTAAAATGAGAAATCGCGTAAAACTCGCGCTTTTGCTCGGTGCTGCTGCAAATCATGGATAACGTGCAAGCCAATCTGTCGCAATCTCCGCTGGATATCACCGCTACGTCCGAGCCTGGCGCGTCTGACTTCATTCCAGATTTCCTCGCCCGCCTCCAGTCTGAAAACGAGAAGACCCAGTTGCAGCTGATCCAAGACATTGCCGCCCAGGGCGAATCCGGGCTGACGGTGCTAATGCGGGTGCTGCAAGACCGCCAGGGCCGCAACCCAGGGCCGCTGGAAGGCAAGGCCGTGCAGATTTTGTCCGCCGCCGAATCCCCCAAAGCGCAGGAGTTTTTGCAGACCCAGTTTCCTCAGGGGTTAGTGCCTGGGCGATCGCAGCGCGGCGTAGACTATTCCCCGCTGCAAACGCTGCTAGTTCAGCAAGACTTTCAGGCGGCCGATCGCCTGACGCTAGAGAAACTGTGCGAATTGGCGGGGCCGGCCGCCGTGCAGCGCCGCTGGATTTATTTCACCGAAGTCGATGACTTTCCTATTGAGGATTTGCAGACCATTAACACGCTCTGGCTCGTCTATTCCGAGGGCAAGTTTGGCTTTTCGGTGCAGCGCGATCTGTGGCTTAGCGTGGGCAAAAACTGGGATCGGCTCTGGCCGCTGATTGGCTGGAAGTCGGGGAATAGCTGGACACGCTATCCGGGCGGCTTTACCTGGAGTTTGACGGCTCCCCGTGGTCATCTGCCCCTGTCCAATCAGCTTCGGGGCGTACGCACGATGGCCTCGCTGATGGCACATCCGGCGTGGACCGCGCAGGAGAAGTGAGGCTGATTTTGGATTTTGGATTGGGGATTTGGGATTTTGGATTTTGGATTGGCGATTTTGGGTTGCACGAGGTGCTGACGGTCTATTGCTGAAGCTGGACAAGTAGCGGTTTGTCTGGCTGGATGATTCGGCCGGTGGTCGATTCGTCTGGGTGACTTCCGCTAGAGTCTGCATCTCGCCAGAGGAGCCAGCGGCTTTGGGGCGGCAAGCTGTTGCAGCGCTGAAGAGAGGGCGTGAGCCAGATGCAAGGAGATTGCGTAGGCGGGTGATTGGGGGAGGGTTCACCGGGCTGCACGGCGGCAAGGGCTTCTAGCACAAGGCGATCGCCCCGCAGACTCCCCGTTCCGGCAGTCCACAGGCTGACAGTCATGCTCTGGCGCAGCGCATAGGCATAGAGCGAGGCGGACGCGATCACGGCTTGTTCAAAAGCATCGGGCTGCCAGAGGGCGGCGCTGTCCAGCACAATTACAACTTCCTGTCCACCTGTGAAGCGCTCCAGTTCTCGTAGCCGCAATTCGCCGTAGCGTGCGCTGGTGCGCCAGTGAATCAGCCGAGTCGGGTCGCCCCAGCGGTAGGGACGCAGCGTCCGCGTCACGCCTTCGGTCGCCATCTGGGCGCGGCGCTGGCTTTCGGTGGTGTGGCTGGGGTCTTGCCCCATTTCGTCGATCAGGGGGCACTGGCTGAGGGGCAGCACGGTCGGGTAGACCACGGCCGAGGCATTGACTAAGTGCGATCGCCGTCCCCAAAACAAGCCCAGCGGTGTGGCAGTCCGTAAATCCACCCCATCCCAGCGATACACGCCCCGTCGGTCTGCGGTGCGGCTGTAGACCCAGCGATAGGTCTGGCCGGGCGCTAGCGACTCGATGACGGTCGTT
The DNA here is from genome assembly GCF_032705245.1 of Thermoleptolyngbya oregonensis NK1-22. Taxonomy (GTDB): domain Bacteria; phylum Cyanobacteriota; class Cyanobacteriia; order Elainellales; family Elainellaceae; genus Thermoleptolyngbya; species Thermoleptolyngbya sichuanensis. Next base: position 711,303 of record NZ_CP053540.1, on the reverse strand, counting down.
TCTGCTGGGCCCAGTTCTGGCGGCGGGCGATCGCACACCTGCAACAGCGTTTTTGCCTGTCGTCCAGTGTTTTCAACGGCCAGTTCTAAGTTCAACGCATCACCCGCACTGACGGGTTCAATCGGCATTCGGCGAACCGCCAGCGCCCGCAGCGATCGCCCCGGCAGCAGCGCCCCCAGCACCAGCAGCGCCCCCATCAGCCCGCTGGTGGCATAGAGCCAGCCCGCCATCGTATTTGTTGCTGCGCCAAAGAAAAATAGAGCCAGCCCAAGGGCGACCCAGCCACCATAGGACGGCGCGACCCAGCGCGTCTCTAGTCGGTTTGCCAAGGTTGCCCCCAGCCGCCGAATTCCAAACCGTTTAATGCCTAGCCTCATAGTTCTTATATGCCCACTTCTCGGTCAAAGCGCAGCATCTCTAGACTGCGATCGCCATACACGCCCTCAATCTGCTGGCGGCAACAGTCGATCGCAAAATCATTTAGCTCCTCTGGCTCAATGCCAAACAAATCCTGGAACACGGCTGGCTCTACTCGGCAAAAGCGGGGGCGCTTCTCGTAAATGGTGCATTCCCGCGAGTCTGGATCGAAGTGAATGCACCAGCCGTCGGGGCCGACCAAGCTCAGGTATTCCGCCAGTTCCGGCGGCGACAGATATTCTTCCAGATCAGGACGCTCTGCTGGGTCAAGGTGGCAGCAAGCCCCACACTGTTTCACGCAACGCCAGGTTGCCATAGCCTCTCAACTCCCAAGTACGATCGCCCCTTCCAAAGCGCCCAGAAATGCCCAGAGCCGCATCACGCCATCAGCGCAGACAGCCCCATCGACGGAAAACCCAGATCGAAAATTCAGGGGAAAGTTTTGTAACGTTTTTTAATTATTCTGGTGCAGCTTCGCGGGGCGATCGCCACACGGCTCTGCCAAACCAATTCGGGCGGGGCAATTTCTGGAAATCCTGAAGGGAAAAGCGTTTAGCCGAACCGGCTCCATCTCTTCATCACGCGCCAGAACTCCCCACTACCCGCTGTCCCAGACAACCACCGGATTTTTGTTAACTTTCTGAGAATCGGGTTCCCCACACAGGTAAAATAGGCGAAGACATTTGACTTAACTAAACCTAACCTAAATTTCGCGGCACGTGAGGGCGCAATGGATCTGATTAGCAATCTGGTTGGCAATGTTAACTGGGAAGCCATTGTTCAGTTGACTCTGGTAGGCATGATCATGATTGCCGGGCCAGTGGTGATTTTTCTGCTGGCTTTTCGTGGCGGCGATCTGTAATCTCTCCGTAGTTTTGAAGTAGTTGACGAGCGTTTACGTTGACGAGAGTTTACACCGAGAGCTTACACACTGCCCGGATTCAATTGCTATCATGAGAGACTGAAGGCGATCGCCATTTTTAGGCGCATTGCTTCAGTCTTCATAGTTTTTGCTTTGCGTTTTTGCACAGCCAAGGCCTCACTGAGTTCTTACAGAGTTTTGTTTCGGTTAGGCTGCATGGGTCGTTTCGGAGACGTGTCGTTTCGGAGACATCCTGACAGCTTCGAGTTCCGGTGTTTTCTCTGATTTTTCACCCCGACCGTTTCTTCCTTTAAGGCTATATTTGGCAGTTTTACATTTTCCAGTATTTATTAATTTCCGTGGAAATCTGAGCGGCTGTTGTCAAATTGGAATGATAAGATTGCGGTGACTATTTCCCGAGGAACTGTTGTGATCCGCTCGGCAGCTTTGTCTCTTCAGCCTCCTCTGCCTCAAATTGCCGACAACAGCCGCCTCAGGCTGTTTTCGGGTTCTGCCAATGTCCCCCTCTCCCAAGAGGTGGCCCGCTATCTTGGCATGGACTTGGGGCCGATGGTTCGTAAGCGGTTCGCAGATGGTGAGCTATACGTCCAAATTCAAGAGTCCATTCGCGGGTGCGACGTTTACCTAATGCAGCCTACCTGCTGCCCAGTGAACGACCACCTGATGGAACTGTTGATTATGATTGATGCCTGCCATCGGGCATCCGCCCGCCAGATTACGGCGGTGATTCCCTACTACGGCTACGCTCGCGCAGACCGGAAAACTGCCGGACGCGAATCGATTACAGCCAAGCTTGTGGCCAACCTGATTACTCAGGCAGGCGCGGATAGAGTGTTGGCGATGGATTTGCACTCGGCCCAGATTCAAGGCTATTTCGACATTCCGTTTGATCATGTCTACGGTTCGCCCGTGTTGATTGAGTACATCGCCAACAAGCAACTGTCGGACATTGTGGTAGTGTCGCCCGACGTAGGCGGTGTGGCCCGCGCCCGCGCCTTCGCCAAAAAGCTAGATGACGCTCCGCTCGCCATCATCGACAAGCGCCGCCAGGCCCACAACGTGGCCGAGGTGATGAACGTGATTGGCGACGTGGCCGGCAAAACGGCTGTGCTGGTGGACGACATGATCGACACCGCTGGCACGATTTGCGAAGGGGCGAAGATTTTGCGGGAACAGGGCGCACGCCAAGTCTACGCCTGCGCGACCCACGCCGTCTTCTCGCCGCCTGCCACTGAGCGCCTCTCCAGTGGGTTGTTTGAAGAGGTGATCGTTACGAACAGCATCCCTGTACCCGAAGATCACCGCTTTAAGCAACTCACGGTGCTGTCGGTGGCGAACATCATCGGCGAAACGATTTGGCGCATCCACGAAGATAGCTCAGTGAGCAGCATGTTCCGCTAGATCTGTTGCAAGGCTCTGTCGCAGGCATCTAGTCTGAGCTTGTTCTAAGTTTTTCTAAATTTTTCCAGAGATGGCGATGTGAGATTTTGCTCGATCGCCATCTTTTTTTGGCTCTCTGGGTTACCCGGCTGTCGCGTTGGCGCTGAGCGTTTGGGCTTGTTGGGCAAATCTGTTGCGCCAAGTTGCTAGGAAACTCGTAGAATTTCACCAGTCCGCTGAATGTGAAACGCTGAGCGCAGTTGCTAGAGAATTCTATTCAGACCTATATTTCACCTAATATTTCAATATCTCAAGCGTGATCCCATGACCGAGCCAGCAGATACTCTGTTTCTCAAAATTATTCGCCGCGAAATTCCTGCGGACATTGTGTACGAGGATGACTTGGCGATCGCCTTCAAAGACATTAACCCCCAGGCTCCTGTCCACATTCTCGTTGTGCCCAAAAAGCCAATTCCCTGCCTGGCCGACGCAATTCCCGAAGATCATCGCATTCTGGGGCATTTGCTGATGACAGTGAAGCGGGTTGCAGATCAAGTAGGCCTAGAAAACGGCTATCGTGTCGTGATCAACACCAAAACCGATGGCGGGCAAACAGTCGATCACCTACATCTGCATTTGCTGGGCGGTCGCGCTTTGGCCTGGCCGCCGGGTTGAGGGGTGTTGTCCCAGTTTGCGACTGCCTAGTTTGCGGCTGTTTAGTCTGCGGCTGTTTAGTCTGCGGCTGTTTAGTTTGCGGCTGCTTTGAAGGGCGATCGCCCGGCTGGATCTAAAGAAACCCCGTAACTCCCTTGCCGATTTGAGGATAAGCCTTAGGATCTAAAAAATCGTTTCGCCTTAAGATAAGCCCTAATGAATACCGACAAACTCAGCTTTCTGGACGAAAATCAATCGGTTGCTTCCGTCGTTACCAAGCTGCACGAGTATTTCAAAAACTCCTACTCTCGCTGTAAGGTGAAGCGCAGCCAGTGCCTGAGCCAGCTAGAAGCGGCAACTGGGGAGAAGGAACAGGCAATTTTGCAAGACCTGGAAAAAATTGACCAGGAAATGGCACTGTTTGGTGTGCTGAATGACGCACTTTCGATTGCAGATCGCGTGGTGCATTCCAAAGCAATGTCGAGTGCGCTTGGGCTGGACAGCGAAATTTATCAGATCCACCACGAAACGGAAGAAGAACAGCGGGCGGAGTGGAATTTGGCAGAATATCGAATTTCGCAGCAGCGGCAGACGCAGCAGTAATGGGACTCACGCTTTACTTCCTGCGGCATGGGGAAACGCCCTATAGCCAGACCGGCCGATACTGCGGCGAGATCGATGCTGAGCTAACGCCCGAAGGACATCAAATGGCAGCGGCCTTTGCTGCGGCCTATTCTAGTGTGCCCTGGGATGCGGTCTACGTCAGCCCGATGAAGCGCACGATTGCGACGGCTACGCCGCTGTGTCAGGCGGTGGGGCTAGAGATGCAGCTACGCGACGGGCTAAAGGAAATTCGCTATGGCAAATGGGAAGACCAGTCGCCAGAATTCGTCAAGGAACACTATCTCGAAGATTACATCCGCTGGATGACCGAACCCGCCTGGAATCCACCAACAGGCGGCGAAACAGCAGTGGAAATTGCCAGTCGTGCTTCACTGGTGGTGGCCGAGATCGAGGAAAAATACCCCACGGGCACCGTGCTGCTGGTGTCGCACAAGGCGACGATTCGGATTTTGCTCTGCACACTGCTGGGCATTGACCTGGGGCGCTATCGAGATCGCCTCAATGCTTACGCTGGGTCGGTCAGCATTGTGAAGTTTGGCGACCACGGGCCGATGCTGGAGGTGTTGGGCGATCGCACGTATATGGGCGACCTGCGGCATCGCACCGGGACTTAGCAGCGGTCACGCCTCTGAACCAGACAGCGAGACGGCGGCGGCGATTTGCTGCATGTGGCGAATGGGGTCATAGTCGCGATCGCCCACCAGCACAAATCGGGCCAGACCGCCCCTTGCTAAAATCTCTTCTCCTTCTGGATCGTCGGCCATTTGCACGAGCAGGCTGCGGAGGCGGGTGCGGAGCGCAGCAGGAACCGTAGTAGACACCAGCCAAGGCGGACTGGGGCTGGGGCCAAGCGTGTCAATCACGCGAATCTGGCGTTGCAAAGATGAATCTTCGCGCAGCGCGTGTTCTAGCACCGTGCTGTCGATCGCCGACGCATCCACGTCACCGCTCAGGATCTGCTGGAGCGAGATCTGGTGTGCGCCCGACTCGACCACGCTGCCAAAAAAGCCGCTGCGCTCTTCTAGCATGGCTAGGTGGTAGCGCGTCAGGATATAGCCAGAGTGCGATCGCGGCTCGTTGTAGGCCCAGCGTGCGCCGCGCAGATCCGTAAACTGCTGAAACGGGCGATCGCGCCGCACTACCACGTCTGAAAAATAAATCGGACGATTTTGGTAGCGATCGCCCCGCATCACAGGCGCAGCCAGCAGTTCAATCTGCGGATTTGGCTGATCAGCCTTTTGCACATAGGGCACACCGCAAATCCAGCAGACCTGAATTTCGCCCTGGTCAAAGCGCTGCTCCCGCTGTTGCCAGGGAATTTGGTCAATAAACTCGGTCGGCAGTTCGAGTTTTCGTTCTGCATAGGCTGCAATCTCCGCCATGACAGGCAGCGTGTTATCAGCCATACAAGAGGTGAATTTTAAGAGGCGGGTTCCAGATTGATCTGGTCGATGATCCATACGTGTAGCCGAACAAGCTCGAAGGGCGATCGCCATCTCTCAGACCTAAAAGGACTGAGAAAAGACCAATCCTACCAGACTTGCTCCAGCAGACAACATGCCGCTATGCCAGTCCCCTAGCCGCACCCGCATCCACCAAACAGCCGCTACAGCCACAGCGCCCATACGACAGCAACCTTTGACCCAGTGCCCTATTCACGGGTGGGCCGCTGCGCCGCGTTGCCTGTCTCGCAAACTGGGCTGCCTGCGTGCTGAGGGGGTTCACGCTGGCATTGCCATAGGACACTGTATGTCCCAGATCATTCAGCACCGCGATATCCAAAACCGTTGCCCGCTTACGCTGGCCACGCTGGGCAAACGGGGTCATCAAGGGTTCCCCTACGCCGCCAAAGGTGTAGTCATTGCGAATATGCTCAGAACTGTCCAACGGCAGGGCATTGCCGCCATTCTGCGCTCTCGTATTCGACCCACCAAAGCCGCTGCTGGTCATGAGCCGACTGAAGGCGCGACTGGTGCCAAACCCCAGGACATGGGCAATTTCATGCAGCGCGGTCGAGAAAAAATCCTGCTGATTTCTAGGAATATCGCTGGTGCTGTCGAGCGTGCGGTCAAAATACCAGTCCGTGGTAAGGTTAAACGCCATCGAGCCAATCCACGGCTGGAACGTGTTGCCCTCATACCGACTCTCGCCCACGAAGTAGCCCGACGGCCCCGACAGCGCCAGGGTTGTGCCGCCCAGTTGCCGCGCCCCGACAAAGATGGTCAAATCATCAATCGGGCGATCGGTCACAAAGGTTCGCACGGTTCCCCCCGTGGCCGGATTTCGGACGTTCGGCGTGCGTTTCCCCGTGGGCACGTCAGGAAACTCACTCCGGATAATCGTAGACCAAACCTCTGCCGCTGCCTCTAGCACGGCTCGCCGCAGCGGGGTAAACCAACCCCTCGTGTCAAAGCGATAGTCGATTTCAATTTTGAAGTCGCTAGTCTTTAGCGGCGCAGCCGACAGCGTAAGCTTGTAGTTTGTCCGCTGGTTTGCCTGATTGGGCACCACGCGAATAAAGTAGGTGCCTGCCGTCAGGGTGTCACGGATCACTTCTGGGCGCTTCCCCTTTCGAGCCGACTGGAGCAGGGTTTTGCCCTGGTCATCCAGCAGGGCCACATCTGCATTTGCTGTTAGCTCCGACAGATTCAGCAAAAACTGGCTGGCTCGCAGCACTCGAAATCGGTAGAAATCCAGATCCTTGCCACCTACGAAATCCCGAAAGGACTTGGGCGTTTCTGATAGGCGAATACGCCGCGCGGCGTTTAATGTGTTTCCAGCGCGATCGGGAGGAGTCATAGCGTGTATACCCAGTTGGCGGACTTGCTAATTTGCCACTTCGGACATCTCAAAAATCCGACCGTCCCAGTCTTTCACTAAAAAGTTCAGCGGTTTATCGCTGCGAATCTTGTACTGTGCGCCCCGGCTCTGAATTCGCAACAGCATTTGCTCCAGACAGTCGTGATCAAAGCAGACATGGCGCTGGCGGTTCTTTTCGCCCAGGCTTGCACCCGTAATCACATGAAGTTGGGTCTTTTTGCGGAGTTGGTACCACAGTCCGTCGGGATTGCTGAGCGAGGGGCTGGTGGAATAGCCTGTGGTGCCCGATAGATAGAGCGGGTCTAACCCAGCCCCGCCAATGGTCTGCTCGTAGTTGTAGTAATAATGCAGCGGCACATCGGCGGCGGGCAAATCCAGCACCTCTTCATAGAAACGCCGCGCTAGCTCCAGATCCGACACCATGATGGTGTAGACCTTGGGGGCGCTGGAAAGGAACATCCACATGGCTCCAGCGTAGGCAACCAGCAGCATCACCATCACGCCCTGAGTAGACAACAGCCCATCGATTGGGATCGCCAGGAAGAGGGAGAACAGCTGGGTAAATAGAAGCTTGGTGAACAGGGGGTCTGCTAGTGAAGCGGTCATTAGAGGGAGAGCCATGAGCATCTGCACAGTACAGCAAGCGCTAGAAGAACGAAGAAGGAAGAACGAAAAGGGAAACCAGAGCCATGAGCATCTGCACAGTACAGCAAGCGCTAGAGGCGCTGGGTGGGCACGATTACTGACTCCAGTGTATCAAGAACGTCTGGGTCATCAAGGCCGGCGATGCAGCTTGAGATGGGAGGGGGGAGGCGGGGCGATCGCCCTTCCTGCTTCATTGGGCGCGTCCCAATGCTGCAAGTTTGCCCTCATCCCCCAGCCCTTTCTCCCAAAAAAGGAGAAGGGAAGCCAGATTGGAAGTCCCTCTCCCAAAGTGGGAGAGGAATTTAGGGTGAGGGCTACAAAAGTGGGATACACCCGTTCCATTTCCCGAATTCTCCCAATTGGCACAATGAATAGGCGTGGAATAAGAATAAGCGTGGAATAAACGTGCTGGAAGCTCTGCGAAGGCTTGACGAGCAATCCAAAACCGCAAATCCAAAACCGCAAATCCAAAACCGCAAATCCAAAATCGAGAATTGACGCTTGATTGACGCTTAATTGACACTTGGATGTTTCCGAGATGTTTCCGACATTGGCACAAGCATGGACACAGATATGGACACAAAGCAATCTGACCCTGAGCCACATCGTTGCCCTATTTTCAGCAATGGTGGTTCTGGCAGCCATTCCCAGCGTCAGCGTCCTCACAGTCTCCACGCGGGCGGCCAGCCTTGGGTTTCTGCATGGCGTGCTGACGGCGGCGGGCATCGTGGTGGGTGATCTCCTGTTTATTGCGATCGCCCTGTGGGGACTCTCATTTCTATCCAGCGCCCTGGGCAGCCTGGTGTTTCTGATCAAATATCTGGGCGGAGCCTATCTCATCTGGCTGGGTCTTCGGCTATTTCGCGCCAGAGAGCAGCCTGTGGAAGCGCAGGCCCTCTCCCACTCGTCGAGGGTCTCCAGTTTTCTAACCGGGCTGCTGATTACCCTGGCTGATCAGAAGGCAACACTGTTTTACCTCGGCTTTTTCCCTGCGTTTCTGGATATGTCTCAGGTGTCCTATGTCGATGCAGGCGTGATTATGCTGGTGGCGATCGCCGCTGTCGGGGGTGTAAAGGTCATCTACGCACTGCTGGCAGACCGAACCCGGTTCCTCCTGGGCGCAGGGCTAAGCACTCGGCTGAATGCGATCGCAGGCGGTGTGATGATGGCAGTTGGGCTATTGCTGATTCTCACGGCGGCATGAGGCGACCGTCACGCTGCGGCCAGCGCCTTTTGCAGCAGCGCCTCCAGTTGCGCCACACCGGCCCGGGGCGAGAGGCGGGGCAGCGGAATCAGGTCAGGCGGGGAATCGGGGCGATCGCGCTCCCAGATTAGCACCGGAATCTCATACTGATAGGCCTGAAACCAGTCGTCGCGAGTGGTGATGTCGCGAATTTCCAAATCGATAGAAACGCTTTGCACCTGCGTCAGCTTTTCTTGAAGCCCCTCGCACAAGTGGCATCCGGGCTTGCTGTAGAGAATGAGCTTCATCGTAAACCCCTGATTCTTCTCAATCCCCATTTCCCCATCGGCTTACGCGCCTTTTATCGTAAAATATACTCATTGAGATTCTCCCAACTGGCAACCTCAACCCTTAAACACGCATTATGACTCAATCCGTAGACGCTCCGGCGCAGACGCAGCCGTTCGACCTAGACGCGCTCAATCAGCAGTTTGACACCGCCCATCCCAAAGACATCCTCGCCTGGAGCGTGGAAAACATCCCCACTGGCCTCGTACAAACCAGCGCCTTTAACGTGGATGACCTGGTGCTAACGGATATTCTCTACAAGCAAATCAAGCCTGCTCAGCCTGTTCCTGTGCTGTTTTTGGACACGCTTCACCACTTTCCTCAAACGCTAGAACTGGTCGCCAAAGCAAAGGATTTGTACGCCCTCAACCTCCAGGTCTACAAAATTCAGGACGTAGACACCCGCGAAGCCTTTGCCGCAAAGTACGGCGAGGCGCTGTGGGATAGCGACATCCTCAAGTTTCACGATCTGACCAAAATCGAGCCGCTCCAGCGCGGACTAAGCGAACTCAACACCGTCGCCTGGATCACCGGCCGCCGCCGCGACCAGGCCACCACCCGCGCCGATATGCCCGTGTTTGAACTGGATAAGCAGGGCCGCCTCAAGATCAACCCCCTAGCATCCTGGACGCGCAAAGATAGCTGGGCCTACGTCGCGGAACACAGCATGATTTACAACCCGCTGCACGATCAGGGGTATCCCAGCATTGGCGACGAGCCAATCACCACCCCCGTCGGCGAAGGCGAAGACGAGCGGGCTGGTCGCTGGCGCGGCACAGGCAAAACCGAGTGCGGCATTCACATCTAGAGTTTCGCATTTCGGCTCAAGTTTAAGGTCAACAAACTTTTCCCGTTCGCTATGGTGTAGAGGCGTGCAGTTGTGCGCCTCTTTTTTCATTCCTGCTTCCATCCCTGCCGAGCCTCCCTGCTCATGACGCTGATTACTGTTCGCCCTGAAGGACTTTATTGTGAAGCGGGCGACTTTTTTATCGACCCGTGGCGACCTGTAGACACGGCGCTGATTACCCACGCCCATTCTGACCATGCGCGATCGGGGTCAGCCCGATACATTGCAACGGACGTTTCGGCAGGGGTGTTGAAAAAGCGGCTGGGCGAGAGCATTCAGCTTCAGGGCGTGGCCTACGGTGAGCCGCTAAAACTGGGGAAAACCTGGGTGTCATTTCATGCGGCGGGGCATGTGCTGGGTTCGGCGCAGATCCGGGTAGAGCATCAGGGTGAAGTGTGGGTCGTTTCGGGCGACTATAAGCGCGATGCAGACCCGACCTGTGCGCCGTTTGAGGTGGTGGAGTGCGATCGCTTTATTACCGAAGCAACCTTTGGTTTGCCAATTTACAACTGGCAGAGCGGAACGGAGGTGTGCAGGCAAATTTACAATTGGTGGCAAGGCGACTTGGAACGTCCCTCGCTGCTGTTTTGCTATGCCTTTGGCAAAGCACAGCGAATTCTGAGTGAACTGCGAAATTTCTGCGATCGCCCTGTCTATGTACACGGTGCCATTCACGCACTGACGGAGATTTATCGCAGCCTCGGAATTCCGATGGTGCAAACGATTCCCACCTCCGAGATGCCTCGCAGCTACAAGTTTCAGGGTGACTTGGTGCTGTCGCCGCCGTCGGGCCATCGCTCAAGCTGGATGAAGCGGTTTCAGCATCCGCAGACTGCCTTTGCATCTGGCTGGATGGCGGTGCGCGGCGCACGACGCAGACGCGGATACGAACGTGGATTCGTCCTTTCAGATCATGCTGATTGGAATGGACTTGTGAATACAGTGCGTCAAACTAAGGCAAAAACTGTTTACGTGACTCATGGGCAGACAGATGTATTGTCCCGCTACCTAAAAGAAGAACAGAATGTGGACGCGATGCCGCTTAAGACGCTGTTCGAGGGAGAAGGTGATATTTGAATTGAACGTAAATGAATTCGTAAGCCAACTTTAGAGCTTGCGGGCATAGAGCGTGTAACGCCGGATGGAATGGGCATAACGGCTGCTCAGATTGCGAGAATTGTTGTCATCATGCATGAGGGCGTGAATGGCACGACGATAGCCGAGATCATGGGCGATCGCCTGCACTCGCGCCACCAGCACGTTGCCCAATCCTGCGTAACGGCGGCCGGGTAGCACTGCTACGGTTTTGATAATCACCGTATCCACCGTTTCGCCGCGCTGCGCCTGGAGCAAATCGGGCACGGCAAACAAAAAACCCACCAGTTGCGGCTCCTGCTCTGCCAGCAGCACCAGTTCCGGCTGCACGTAGGGACGCACCTGGCGATACTGCGTCAGAAATTCTGCCTGGGAAATCGGGCTGTAGAGAAAGTTGTGCTGAAACGCCACCAGCGATAGGGCATGAATTCGCTCTAGCTCTGCGTCGAACTGGTCGAGTGCTAGCGGACGAATCTTCACGCCTGCCGCGTCCAACCGCTGCTGCACGGCTGTCAGGCGCGGATCGACCTGGGTTAAGTCCGTCGCCAGCGCTGAGGAATAGTGTGCGATCGCCCCAAAGCCCGCCGCCTCAAACTGCCCGCACCATTCATCAGGATTGTCTGGCTCCAGGAAAAACAGCGGCTCTGTGCCGCGATCGCTCAGCAGCCGATAGCGCCGCCAGGTGTTGCCGTCGATGGGGGCGATCGCCAAGGTGCAGCCCAGGGCTGCCAGTTCCCCTGCGGCATGGTTCAGCAAGCCTGCCGCCGCCGCCGAATCCATCACGTTGTAGTGACCTATGAAGCCTAGCCGTTCGCCCCAAATATCGGGCAGCGATCGCCACCAGAGGGAGCAATATCCGACAACGGCTTCCGATCGCTGCAACACCCAGTGGGCATCGGGCTGGTGCAGTTCCAATAGCCGCGCTTCCAAGAGCGGAAAACCGTCCCGACTGGCCAAGAAAGCCAAGTCAGCAGAATTGTTAACCTGGATGTAACGTTCTGTAAGCATGGTGTGAGGGCGTGCCACGACCGATCGGCAGCGAATCTGGCGCTGTCTCTGTCATAGCTTTAATATCGCAACTTGAGAAATGCTGGAACCAATTATTTACCTGGCGTTGTTTGGGCTGGCGGGATGGGCGATCGCCCAACTAGTGCGCTGGCTGGCGACGGGGAGGCGGCCCCGCTCGTTGCCTGGAAAACCCGCCGGGGGTGTCAAGCCTGTTCTAGAAAGGCGACTGGTGCGACTGCTGAATGGCGATCGCGCCGCTGCCCATCGCCTGGTGGAATCTGTCCAGCAGCGCTATCCCGACCGTCCAACTGCCTGGTGCTGGGAGAAGGCGATTTTTGACCTGGAGCGCGATCGCTTCCGCTAGCCCCCAGTCTCTGACATAGAATACTTCCATGCAAATTCTCTTGGTAGACGACGAAATTGAACTCACCGAGCCGCTGACGCATGTCCTCAAGCGCGAAGGCTATACGGTCGATGTGGCGCACGATGGGGCAGAGGGGGGAACCCTGGCAACGCAGGGCAGCTACGACCTGCTGATTTTGGACTGGATGCTGCCTCACCAGAGCGGGCTAGAAATTTGCCAATCGCTCCGCGCCAAGGGCGACACCACGCCCGTCCTATTTCTCACGGCCAAAGACACGATCGATGACCGGGTCGCTGGGCTGGATGCAGGCGCAGACGACTATCTGGTCAAACCATTTGAGCTACGAGAGTTGCTGGCACGGGTGCGGGCGCTGCTGCGGCGGCCCCCTAGCCTGGAACCCAGCGTGCCAGTCCGATCTGCCGCTCGCCTCGCCGTTGGGGATCTGGAGCTAGATTTGGACAATCAGGTGGCCTATCGTCGGGGACGCACCATCGAGCTATCGGAAAAAGAAAGCCAACTGCTGGACTACCTCATGCGGCATCCTAATCAACTGCTGACCCATGCCCAAATCCATGAGCAGGTGTGGGGCGATGCTGAAAAAATCAGCAGCAACGTACTAGCGGCGCAAATTCGCCTGCTCCGCCGCAAGATCGAAGGCAAGGGCGAAAGCACGCTGATTCATACGGTGTATGGGAAGGGGTATCGGTTTGGAGAATAGGGCCGAGAGCGCGGGGCGATCGCCCCTAGTTCTCGCCTTCTGTTTAGGCTTTGAATAACTCAACATTTCGCGTAATAACTCAACATTTCGTGGCTCAACGGTGTGCAATCATCATGAATCATGGAGACACATCACAGCGCACCGTAAGTTGTTAATAAAATGCAAAACTCTCAGCAACCGACCGTAATCATAACCGGAGCCTCTTCGGGAGTGGGGCTATACGCTACCAAAGCCCTGGCCCAGCGTGGATGGCATGTGGTCATGGCCTGTCGAGATCTAGCCAAAGCCGAAGCCGCTGCACAGTCCGTCGGCATTCCCAAAGATCACTACACGCTACTGCACATTGATCTGGGATCGCTCGACAGCGTTCGCAAGTTTGTGGATGACTTTCACGCCACCGGGCGATCGCTCGATGCGCTAGTCTGCAACGCCGCTGTTTATATGCCCCTGCTCAAAGAGCCGCTCCGTAGCCCAGAGGGGTACGAACTCAGTGTTGCCACCAACCACTTGGGGCACTTCCTGCTGTGCAACTTGCTGCTGGGCGACCTCAAGGATTCCCCCGCAGCGGACAAGCGCCTAGTCATTTTGGGAACCGTCACCGCCAACTCTAAGGAACTGGGTGGCAAGATCCCCATTCCCGCGCCCGCCGACCTGGGCAACCTGGAAGGGCTAGAGGCCGGCTTCAAAGCGCCGATTTCTATGATCGACGGCAAAAAGTTCAAGGCTGGCAAAGCCTATAAAGACAGCAAGCTCTGCAACATGATTACCGTGCGCGAGTTGCATCGCCGCTATCACGACACCACGGGCATTACCTTCAGTTCGCTCTATCCTGGCTGCGTCGCTGACACGCCGCTATTCCGCAATAGCTACCCAATTTTCCAAAAAGTCTTCCCCTGGTTCCAAAAGAACATCACAGGCGGCTATGTCTCGCAAGAACTGGCGGGCGAGCGCGTGGCGCAGGTCGTAGCTGATCCGGCGTTCAAGCAATCCGGAGTTCACTGGAGCTGGGGCAACCGCCAAAAGCAGGGGCGCGAGTCCTTTGTTCAAGAGCTGTCGGAAAAGGCCACGAACGATGCTCTGGGCGATCGCCTCTGGACGCTCAGCGCCAAGCTCGTTGGGCTGTAGCGACCTGGCTGTCCTGGATGCCAAACGATAGGGCGTATCCCACTTTTCCAACCCTCACCCTAAATCCCTCTCCCAAAGCGGGAGAGAGACTTTCAGTCCGGCTCCCCTTCTCCCAAAAAGGGAGAAGGGGCTGGGGGATGAGGGCAAACTTGCAGAACTGGGATGCGCCCAAACGATACTCCCTTTGCGTAAAAGTTCAAGTTCTCCGAGGACGTGCAGTGTTGCGCGATATCGCCGCACGTCTTTCAGCAGGCAAACTCCTCCTCAAACAGGTCGGCTCTTGCAATCGAATTAGGCTCTACAGTCTGAATAAAAGCTGTAGAGCCTGTTTTATAGCAATCGAAGTGTTGCACAACACCCAAAATCCCGATCCCTCGTGGCAAAATTTACCTGAATCAATCGGCGCAGCCAAGCGCTGGATATGAACAGAGTTTACGTGCATCAGCAGAATAGTGTGATGCATTCTGCTATTCAGCACCCCAATCAGCAACCCCGCTGAATTTGTTTTACACCGAGGCAAAAAGATGAGTCTTATCTTTGACGTTTTAAGCGCGATCAACAACCCCAACCAGCAAGCCAGCGTTAGTTCGCTGGGTTCCATTGTCAATACCGTCTCTCAGCTTGCAGGGAACCAGGGTCTCAATCCTGCGACGACCCAGAGTGCCTTCTCTGTGGTGGGCAACCTAGCTCGTACTGCGCTGAAGCAGCAGCAAACCACCGCAGGGATGGGAGGATTAGAGAGCATGATCGGTCAACTCGCGGGTGGTTCCGCTAGTGGTGCAGCGCTACAATCCCTGATTCCTGCCGGGCTACAGCAACAGGCCGTCCAGACTATTTCCTCTGCAACTGGCGTTAGCCCCACCATTGTCCAGGGAATGCTGCCAGGGCTGATTACGGCTGCGATGGGGATGCTGAACCTGGGCGCACCCAAACCTGGCACCCGTGGCGGCAACCCCCTGCTGGCTGCTTTCCTCAGTGGCGACGAAAAATCGACCGACCTCGGCGAAACACTAAAATTTGCCAGCCGTTTCCTGAATCCGCCTCGCTAGGTTTTAGCGTCTAGTTTCACGGGTTTGACAGTCAGCTTCCTGGAGATTTGCAACGCAAGAATCTCCAGGAAGTCTTTTTATGGGTTTGTTTTATCAGTAGGAAAAGGAGTGAAACAATCGACAGGTTGCAGATCTGCTGAACCGACGGTTTTCTAGTCTGATAGCGTCTGACATCACTTCTCTAGGTGACGCTACGAATGACATTTCTGGCAGCCCCACCAACGCCTGACTAGCAATCCAAAATCCCAAATCGAGCAGGACTTACGCACTTGCGAAAAGCTCTTTGGGTTTTGGACGATTTCTCGCGGGCTGCGCCTGCGAGAAATCGTCCAACTGCGTAAATCCTGTCGAGAATCAATTAGGATGTAACGCCTATGTCACCAAAAGTTCACGAATCCTTGCAGAAAGTTTCAGGAATTATACGGAGGTTCTGTGTAGTTTCTTCGTAGACGGACAACTGCTGAATGTCTGATGCAGCGGAACTTTCATGGATTCCGCATCGTCAGCTATCAGGGGTGCGCTGCTATTTCAGGTGAAAGAGAATTTTCCGTACTTTCAACCTGACACTACTTTGGGCTTTGAGAGACATTAGCAGGTGAAAAGGCGGATAACGCAGTTCTAACGGTACATCACACCCTGGCACTGACTGAAATACACCACGAGGATGTCATGAACATGCGCTCTTCTACAGGTCGGCAAGAAAAAGCGAACAATGCAGATCGGTCGCGCAAGAGTCTTAGCACGACTGCCCGGCCAACTCTTAGAGTGCAGAAGCGCTGGCAGCCTAGAGCGCGACGAGTAGACACGGCGATCGCCCCTCGTGCTGCGGCTCCCCTCAGCCACACCGAGTTGGAAACAGCGCTCCGCCAAGAAGCTCTCCAAGCAGCCCAGCGCGGCGATCATCAAGAGGCGATCGCCCTGTTCACCATGATTCTGGAGCAAAACCCCAGCAGCGCCCGTGACTATAACAATCGTGGACTGGTCTACTTTCAGAGCGGGGACATGGAGCGGGCGATCGCCGACTACAATCAAGCGCTCGCGCTAGATTCCACTCTCGACAGCGTGTATAACAATCGCGCCAACTACTACGCCGCTCAGGGCAAGTTTCTAGAAGCCATCCTAGACTACGACGCAGCCCTTGATCTGAACCCAACCAACGTCCGCGCCTGGCTCAATCAGGGGATTACGCTACGTGAGCTAGAAATGCACGATCGCGCTCTAGAATGCTTTGACTTTGCGCTGCGGCTGGGTCGTCTGGAAGCCCACATCTACGCCGAGCGGGGTCGCACACATCACCTCTGGGGCGACTGGAACGCTGCCCTGGCAGACTATCAGCGAGCAATTGAGCGGCTATTGCTGCCCAATACGGCCACGCCCGGTGGAGCAGCCCGCCTGCGCCTTCAGATCGAAGTGTGGAGAGATGAACTGCTTGCGCCGCTGGAATCGGAGCCATAAGCCAAATCTGGCTTACCCAAATGCAGCCGAAAGCTGGATTGCTGCAAACGGTGAATTACTGCAAATAGAGCGAATAAAACTGCGAAACTGGCTCAAAATTACAGAAAACTCTCGGAAACTATCCTGAAGTCGCAAATATTAGGGTGAATACTACTTTAGCTAAGCTACTCTAGCTAGGCTACTCCAGAAGAACGTGGGTGAGATGGTGAACCAGGGCGCGAAGTCCAAGAACATAGCTAAACGCGCCAAACCCACTGATCTGACCAACTGCAACGGGTGCAATGTAGGAATGATGCCGAAAGGACTCCCGCCGATAGACGTTGCTTAGATGAACCTCGACCGTGGGTAGCGCTACAGCGGCGATCGCGTCTCGAATGGCAATGCTGGTGTGGGTATACGCTCCGGGATTAATCAGCAGTCCATCCTGAACGCCCATCGCCCCGTGAATCGCATCGACCAAAGCGCCTTCATGGTTAGACTGAAACGACTCTAGCTGAACACCAAGCTGAACTGCTGCATCCTGCAATGACTGATTAATGCTGTCGAGAGTCTCCCGTCCGTAAATCCCCGGCTCTCTGTGTCCCAGCAGGTTCAGATTTGGGCCATGCAAGACCAAGATGCTCAGATTGGACACAAAAAATTGCTAGAACAACAAATCAAACGCAGCTACGCACAGGGCTGACTGGGGCAATCGAACCTAAACAGCGCAACTGCCAGAAGCGTCAGGCCAAACAGATGTCCAGTACAAACCTATCTACTCGCGTTGCTTGCACTCGACTCAAAGCCCATTGCCAACGTCAACAGAGCTTTAGGGTCGAAACACACTGCTCGGAAGCAACTTAGCGGCGACGGCTGCGGTCATCGACTGGAATGGGAATGGGTTCTGGCTCCGGCTGAACGTCTGGACCCAGCAGCGCTTCCACTAGCTTGCGTGCCCACTCTTTAAGCTTTTCCAAAACCTTATCGATATAATCCATTGACTCAGACTGCTCCTTGATGCAGACCTAGATCGTAGTCTTGCTCGAAAGAATTCCAGACTGTTTGTTACGTCGGTTACAACGTATATTTACTATGACTCATCCCAGTGGAAGTTGACAAGGGCACCGAAGCCAGAGAATGCAAATCCAACGACCTCAAGTTCAGAAGTCCAAAACTCAGACTGTGCCTGTCCACTCGGTGATAGAGTCAGAACAACAAAAGCGGAATCGTAAACTGCTACCTAGAATCATAACCAAATGGCCAGAATTATCAACCCTAATCAGAGGCCTACAGGTGCATGGATCTGCGTCTCTGCTCCAGAAAAGGGCTAGAGAGTTCGGGCGATCGCCCCTGATTCTGGCTACCGCCCAGCTCGTAGAGATGTCCGGCCCGCTGGCTACTCCAGTTCACCTAGCTCAGCAGACTGCGGAACGCTAACCACATATCGATAGCCCGTTTCAGCCGAACCCTGGATGTTGATCGTGCCTCCGTGTAGTTCTGCAAGCTGGCGGCTGAGCATCAGCCCTAGGCTCTGGCGGAGCATGTTCTGCGGGGCCGAGCCGTCAGCCGTGTCGCTTTGAGAGAGCGCAGACTTTTGGGAGTCGCCTGCGGACCAGCCGTAGGACGACGCATGGGCTTGAGACAACTCGACTGGTGTCAGCATTTGCCCTGTATAGAGGTCAGCAGCCGGGAGACCTTCGCCAAGCCAGGGATGCGAAGTCCACACAGTGATGGTCAGAGCAGACTGCTTACGAGAAATGTGAACCCGAATAATGCTCTCAGTGCTGGCGGATTGAATCACGCTGAACACCAGGTGATAGAGCATCTGACGCATTTTTTCTTTGTCGAGCATCCAAATGCGGTTGCCCGGTTCGACCGTCAGCCGAATGCGCTGTTCTCGCCGTTGCGCGACCTGCTGGAGGGTGCTAAACGCCTGTTGACACAGCATTTCTATGTCGATTGGTGCCAGGTTTAGGACGCAGTTGGTGTCGTTGAGTGCGCCCAGTTCTAGAATTTCATTAATCAGCGAGAGCAAGGTTTGACCGCTGTTGTGGACAATTGCCAGATATTCTTTCTGCTTTTCTGTCAGCGGGCCGTAGATTTCACGGTTGAGGACGCTGGCCATGCCCAGGATTGACGTGAGGGGGGTGCGGAGTTCCTGGGCCATTTGGGCGATCAGATCTGCCTTGATCGAGGTGGTGGGCGACGCGGCGATCGCCCCCTTGGGGGCTTTCATCATGGGCTGGGGCGATCGCCGCAGCAGGTGGTTGCGCTCGTATTCGCTCATACTCCACCGGGCGACTAGCTCCAGCAGTTCTACCTCGCGAGTCGAAAAATCACGCGGCTGCAAGCTCAAGACAGCTAGCGTGCCGACGCATTGACCATTGGACGCGATCAGGGGAGCGCTGAGGTAGGCGCGAATGCCGTAATGCCGCACGAGCAGGCTGTCCGCAAAATCGGGATGGGCCGAAGCATCGTTCAGCACAAGAACCTGGCGGCTCTCAACGACATGACGACATAGCGCGTCGGCACGAGGAAGTTGGCGAGTTGTCGCCAGTTCGTTCATCAGCCCAATCCGCGATAGCCCAACCGCAGATTTGAACCACTGGCGCTGCTGATCCATCAGCCCAAGCACACAAATTCGAGCATCCAAAAGATGGGCGGCCGTTTGAGTCGCTTCTTCAAAAATCGGCACACTCTCAGCATCCATTAACCCAAGGTCGTTCAGGGTCTTAAGGCGCTGCTCTTCAATACTTTTTTCGACACTATGCGCTGGCTCTCCATTCTGGGAGAACAAATCCTGATCTGGGCTAGGCATCGCGACCCTCTTCCTTAACATATCCTCTGGTTAGCCGTCTCTTTTAAGGATGCAAAAGTCTTTCAATACACCTAGAGTTCCCTAACTTTAATTTCAACAAACATTGACAGAAATGAGACTTGCACTAGGCTCGTGCTAACAATTTCTTTATCAACTACCAGGTTGAAAATGAGGATGAAACATCAAAAAAAGTTGAAAAAAATGGAGCGATCGCCGCAAAAACACGCAGGACAAACCCCATTCAACGCCTCCACGTTTGCAGTCAATTCCTCACAGTCTCTTTATCAAAAACGCAGGCAGACTGAGCAAACAGGATCATCCGAATATTTTTCTGATATAACAAAGTGACCGGATGCTCTAGGAAACCGTGGATGAGCAGACCAGAGTTGGCAACCAGCAGGCACGGTCTACTTTCTACTTCCCAATCAAGTCCACGGCACGTCCACAGCACCTCTACATCAAGTCCGCAGATGTCTCAGGAAGCGTCATTGGGGGTTCTGCGCCAAGAGGTTCGCCAGTAGGCTTCTTAGCCTCCCGGTTCCCCGTTTTCGGTTCAGCAGCGTGATTTAAAACTTGGTCAGCTTGTTGTCCAATTGCTTAACGTTCGTTCAGGTTTTTGATTCAGTCCTGTGCGATCGCCCCCTCTGTGGCGGCGGAGGACGATGCTTCGGCACCAAGGCTGAGCAACAAGGCGCAACTGAACTTGCGACTGAATTTTACTGAATTTTATTTTACTGAATTTTAGAGTGGGGCGGCGACAGATGAAACGTCTGGGCAGATTCTACATGCTCAACCCCGGGCACCTGACGAAGCGCAGGCAGGTCACCAGAGGGGCAGGAACCCGTAACGATTCCCACCTGATCCATCACCTGATCAATCTTCATGCCGTGTTCTTGCAGGTCTTCGGCAACTTCCAGGAGGCGATCGAGGTGATCGTCTGCAACGGAAACGGTCACTTGAACATTTGCCATGTTTGCCATATTGGTTTTGATGGATAAAGAAAACGTCGAAATTTCATCTCAAAGACATCTCATCTCAAAGACATCTCATCTCAAAGACATCTCATCTCAAAGACATCTCATCTTGAGCAGATGATTTAGATTTTAGGGCGATCGCTCGCTCCCTCGTCTCTTCCTTCAGAAGAATACATCTGCTACTGGGGCGGTGAATTGACCCGCGTGCCATCCGGCAACCAGGCGATCGCCCGTGCCGATTCCGGGAACGAACTGCGTCGCTGTCCCCAACTCCGGGCCGTCGCGCAAAACAAATCTAGCGGGGTATCGAGCAATCGATCCCACGGCTCCTGTCCTCTTAATACACGGGGTGCGACGCTGGGAAGTTCTTTGAGGAGCCACCGAGCCAGACGAGTTGCCGCGTCTTGCCAGGTCAGCGATCGCATCAGGGCTGAGCCATGTAGCTCATGCAGGTGAGCATCGGAACGGCCGTAGCGCTGCCACTGTTTCCAGAGCGCAGGCAGCGTAGCGCGATGCCGATGGCGGGCGATCGCCCCTTCTGCCAGGCGAAGTTCCCACTGCCCCGTCTGCAAAATTCGCCAGCACAAGTCTGCATCGCCGCCGCTAGTTAGATAAGGGCGAAACAGCCCAACGGCTTCGAGGGGCGATCGCCGCACGGCCAGGTTGGCCGTCTGTCCGTAGGGCAGAAATCCGTGGGCCAGCGTGTGTCGCTGCGACAGAAACTCTCGGCGGGCAGCGTACTGCTCCAGCCAAGTGGCAGGTTTCAGAGGCAGCACTTCTCCCGCCACCAGCCCGACCTGCGGCTCCGCAAAGGGCTGCACCAAATTCCGCAGCCAGTCTGGATTCGGACGACAATCAACATCGGTGAAGGCAATGATCTCGCAGGGGGTGTCGCCCGACAGCGCTGCCACAATACCCGCATTGCGGGCGGCGTAGGCGCTTTGAATGTCTGAAACAGTGAGGGGGCGCAGCGTCAGGCCGAGCGATTGGAACTGCATGGTGGCAGTTTGGAGTAAATCGGGCGTGCGATCGCCACTCCCGTTGTCGATCAAGACATATTGAATGCGTTCCCGTGGGTAGGTTTGCTGAGACAGACAGGACAATAGCTCAGGTAAATCTGCTGCTCCGTTCAGGATTGGAATCACCACTCCGACTCGCGGATATTGATCGGAAGATGGCTCCTTCCGCAAAAGTTCCACTTTTTCTTCAGAAGTTTAAGATGTCTAAAGTATTACGATACAGTGTGCAAGGGATTGTCAGAATACTTCACAAGCCATGACTGAATTCTCTTTAAAAACTGCCTGAGGCGTATTTGTTACTCCTAATCTTTTGTGAGCCAGATCACAGGCTTTGTGTTTCTCTCAATACAGACTCAATAAAAAAACTAAAGCTCAAAATATCTGACAACTTTTGGCGTTAAACTTTAGAGTATTAAGAGCATTAAGTATTGATTAATTGTTTAAGAATCACTTGTTTTTATAAGGTTTCTTTGGAATTCTCATAAACCTGTCCGTATCTTAATCTATGTTCTTAGAAGCTCCATATATTCTTCTAGAGGGGGGAAGGCGATGAACGCTATTTGTCGATGGAGTCCACAACGCAAAACAAGCATCCGGGATTTGTGGTCACCTGTACGATTCTCTCTGATTGCTGCCAGTGCGTTGACGCTGTTGGTGGGCGCTGCTAATCGGGCGATCGCCAACCCGGAGCCAACCCCAAATGCTACTGATGCTGACGACATTGAAGAGATTAACACCTCCATCACGCAGGACTATATGCCTGCGATCATCTATTTGCCCGACCCCAACACCCAAGAACTCGTGCCGCAATCGGTGCTGGTGACAGCCGATGAACCCGTAGCGGGTGCTGTCACCCAAATTGTCGAGTCCTACGAAGGGCAAGATGTTGGCATCACGGGCTACGAGGTCAACGTAAACGAAGCGGCAAAAGAAGCCGAAATCAACTTCGCAGTCAACAATCCTCGTGGCGGGCGAGCCTTTCAAAGCCTCAGCAGCGCCAATCAGTATTGTTTGTTTGAAGCCATTCGAGAAACGCTGTTGACTCAGCCTGCCTACGGCATTCAGCAGGTCATTTTTCAGGCCAATAGCGTTGACTTTGATATTTAGTCCCTGGTCTATGGAAGAACAACAGGATTCATGGTGCTTTGTGTCGAGCAGTCAAGTTCTGAGATTCAGAATCCAGGGGCGATCGCCCTATTTAAGCTCCACTTCAAGATTCACTTTACGGCTCATCTTTGCCTGTATCTGCTAGAACATCTACTCGTACGTTTTCCCAAGATCCTCCTAAAGGGTGTTCTAAGAAACATTCATCAATCGATACAGTAATTATGCAACAGGAATCATGCAGTTATTAAGCTGATTTTGGTAGTTTGGCTCTAGGTGCATCCCCACCATTGAGAGGTACTGGTCATCTTGTCAGAAACATCTGAGAACGAAAAAGATCAATTTTTTTACCCGATTGGGCGCTATCGGGGCGATTTCTCTCCTCAAAGGCTAGCGTTCAATGCCAATCTTCAGGAATTTGCTCAGCGTATTGGTATCATTTGCAGCCTGGAGACGGGCGGCAAGATTTCACCTGACGAAGCCTACGATCAGATCAAAGCCCTCTGGAAGCAGCTCAAGGCTTCAAAATCAGCCCTGATTGACACGCCTCAAGACCGGCCTGAGTTGCCGCCTGAAGAGTAGTGAGTGAGGCCGGATTGGGAATCTGGTCTGCATCGCAAACCGGGCAAGACGTTTTGGGCAGGGCCAGGTTTGCGTGAAGCCTGACTCTGCCCGGAGGCATCCTAATCCTCCTCGTTCCCGTCCTCTCAGCCCCTCACACCCTGGACACAGACGCTTGCCTGCCAGAGTTGATAAATTAGGCGCTCGATTGCAGCAGGCAAGGCGATCAGAAAAACGCCTTCGTGAGCATAGGGACTGGACGACAGCCAGCTTCCGTAGAGTGTAATTTCAACCCAATCTGCATCGGCTACAGCCAGGGCGATCGCCCCAGAGTGTTGCTTCAGCAGTTGTTGGAGTTGCGCCAGCTGGGGCAAGTGGGCCGCCAGCAGAAAACTAGCGGTGTTTGGCGTGACGTGCAGCGTTTCGCCGCAGCGCAGGGCCAGCGTCACCCGCTGGGCGATCGCCGTTTCGATGGGCGCAGACAGAACCTCTATATAAACGTCGGCATCGGTATAGGTAAGCTTTAGCATGACAAACGCTGTTCCTTCAGAAAGATGCGGTTAGCGTGCGGAAGGTTCGGGTTCGCGGCAAGTGGCAAAAAAGTGGCAAAAAAGAACCCCCGCTTCTGACAGTCAGGAGCGGGGGACTAGGAAAACCGAGTCGCTTTGCCTTTAGGTGGGTGACAGAATGACCCTGCACCTCCCGCTCAGATTGAGTTGTGTTGCAATTCGGCCCAAGATAGCCAGGGCAGCATTAAAAAATCCGAACTGAAATCCGGTGTGAAGCGCAGTGGGCAAGGGCGATCGCATTCCGATGGCGCAAACGGCTGCATCGAAATCGGGATCGGGTTTCGCGTCAGGGCGAACGAGCAAGCAATCCGAACGATCGAAACAAGAGGAGAGATCAATCCCTTGAACCCCAAAGCCTGTTCCAGCGACCTTGCGCCGCCCCAAATCGCAGCCCACCAGCAGCGCCGCGCCAAAATGCTGCCATCCTTCAAGCAGAAACAGCCCGACAAATTGCGCCCGTCCGTCTTGGAACAGGTCAATCCGCGTGCTGTAAAAGATGGACAGAGCGAGGCTTAACATACGGGTGGTAAATACTGGGGTCGCAAATACTGGGGTCGCAAAATCTGGGGTTGCAAAACCTGGGGTTGCAAAGGCGGGCAAAAGGGCTGCGAGAAAGCTGGAAAGCGCTGCGAAGCAGGAAGACGATAAAGTGAGAAGACTCAGGAACCAGAGGGTTAGAAACTAGGGCTGGTATGCAGAAGCGTGTGCTATCAGAAGAGAAAAAAGCAGCGACAAAATTACCAATATTACAGTTGTAGTATAGTCGCATTGCTTTGGCAAGCCAATAGCCGACGCTTTCTTTATCTGGCGGCCTCACTCAAAATACGCAAGATTCCGGATTGATTTACAAAACTTTGGATTTGTGATTCGGAGCGATGGGGCTAAGCGTCGGGCGCAGCCATCAAACGAGAGACTTCGGCGTGCATCAGCGCGATCTCCGGATCTCGCTGAATCGCCCGAAAATAGCCCTTTTCCAGCTCTGTGCCAAATTCTGAAGGCTGCATTAGCACCCGTGCCCGGTTAAACAGTTCATCCACTTGCTCCATCGAGACGGGCTTTTTAGACAGCACCACATCATCAATCTGCACCACAAACTGCGAAATGGGGCGCAGCCAGCTAAACCAGCCGTCGTCCTCGATTACCAGCTTAAAAAACTCCGTATTTGAGCGAATCGGACCGTGAAATTCCTCATAAATGCCGCGCTCCGATTCCAGCAGGGCTTTGTGAATCCGCAAAATCGCTAACCGAAGCTGACGAAGCCGCTGCAATTCAGACTCAAGGGAAGGGCGAGAAGAAGACATCAGAAATTAACCACGGAAACCGAATCACAAACCAGGATGCAGTGCCTAGACGATGGAGCAACCTGTCAAGACAACTTCACCTCTCATTCCATCATCGCATCCTCTCCGATTCCCAAGACCCAATCTTTGATCAGCGCGTTTACCTGTTCCGGCACTTCGTCATGGGGACAATGCCCCGCATTCAGGTAATGCTCTGTCAGGTTGGGATAGTGTTGGCGGAAGCGGGCTCCCCGGCTGCGGGCATTCATCCACGGATCGCCCTCGCCCCACAGCATCAGCAATGGACACTGCATTTGGCTTAGCAGCACGTCATTTTTTTCGCCACGGGGAGACTTGAACACAGCGGCGAATACGGCGGGTGCGCCCGGATCGCAAGAGGGGCGATAGATGTCCTCAACCAACTGGTCGGTAACGGCGCTGCGGTCGAGATAGACCTTTTCCAGGGTTTTGCGAATGACGGATTTTTGCCGGACGTATTGAAACAGCAGAAAACTGGGGAGCGGCTGCAACAAGAGCGATCGCACGATGTCTCCCAACCACTGCTGCACCAGGTTGGG
This sequence comes from Thermoleptolyngbya oregonensis NK1-22, assembly GCF_032705245.1. Classification (GTDB taxonomy): domain Bacteria; phylum Cyanobacteriota; class Cyanobacteriia; order Elainellales; family Elainellaceae; genus Thermoleptolyngbya; species Thermoleptolyngbya sichuanensis. The sequence goes on along the minus strand of NZ_CP053540.1, from coordinate 685,806 downwards.
CTGAGTCGTTTGCGCTGTTTCGGTAAAGGCTCCAGCGCAGTTCAGCAGCACCAGCCCAGCGGCAGATTGTGACCGCTGCGCCGCCACACACAGCGACGCATAGCCGCCCAGCGAGTTGCCCGCCAGCACCACGGGTCGCCGAATCACGTCGGTAATAAAGTCGTGCAACTGGTCGCGCCAGAGGTCGCCACTGTAGACGATATCCGGCTTTTGCGATCGCCCAAAGCCCAGCAGATCGATCGCCCAGACTTCAAAGTCGGCGCTTAGCCCCGCTACGTTCTTGCGCCAGTGGTCTGTAGACGCGCCAAAGCCATGCACCAGCAGCAAGGGCGGGCGACTCGCCAGGCCATCCCTGTGGGAATCGCCCCATCGTTCTCCTGCCCGGACATAGTAAATGGAATAGCCGCGCCAGTTCCAGTAGGCTCCCACCGCAGGGGCGATCGCAGTTTGCATGAGACCCATGTGTAAAGGAATGTAAACATTCTAGCGTTACCCCTGGGTTGGCTCAAGCACGGTGGAGGGGCCGGAGAGCAGCGCTGCACCGACCCCTGACGCTTATTCCGCTGGAGCAATCGGCGTGAGGACGATTTCCTCTTCGGCTTCGCCCAGTTCCAGCACCTCCAGCAGTTCCATCCAGGCGTTTAGCACGTCGAGATTGTCGGGATCTTCGCGGCGCAAGTTGCCCAAAAGGGTCAGCGCGTCGTACCAGATGCCGTTCTCTGCGTACAAGGCTGCCCGGTCGAGCGGCGAGGCGCGGTCGATTGCGCTGGTGAGTTCGGCATCCAGCGCAGTCCGCTGAATCCAGCCTTCTACGAATACAACTTCGCCGCCGCAGCGAGTCTGGAAATTCCACCGATACATACGCCCGACTTCCAAGGCTGGCGCAGTTTCGGGGAGGGAAATTCCGATAATGCCGGGTTGATTGCTCAGAACAATGTCTTGTTTTCGGTAAATAATGCGGCGCTGATCGTCAAACAGCACAAATTCCGCTGGCTCATCGCTGGTCAGGGCGTAGGGAACGTAGAACCAGACGATGGGATGGGCGGCGGCAGTGAGGGCCCAAACGCTGGTGTACTCTCTGCCGTTGCGCCCAACCTCACGAGTGGACGGAACCAGGGCCGCTAGGGACTGGCATAGGGGCAGGTCGCCGCTACCTCGGCTGGCTCCGCCAAAGGGTCGTCCAGCGGGTGCGCCTGCTTCGGGCGGCAGCGGGGCCCGATAGCGATGACCACCGCCCCCGATTGCCCGGTCTGCACCGGGTGCGTCGCCGCTAGACGATTCATAGCGCTGGGCCACGGCCGGAGCAGCGGACAAAACCAGAACCGCAGCAGCAATCGCCGCAGACTTTAACCAAAACTTAGATGCATTCATGTTGGTGACCTCAACTCAAGGGGGCTAGTGGGGAGGCACGCAAATACAGGGGTTCGGGGGATGTGCAACCTCGCTGGAGGCTCCTGATTCTTCCCACAATATTCACTTCAGGAAATCTCTGCTCTTTTACGCAGCAAGACGAAAAGAGCGGGCTGGAGTTTCCTGACACTGGGTTTGGGGTCTTGGGAAGACTGGACTTTGCAGCCCTTTATTTGAAGCGCTGACCGCGAGTCATGATCAGGATGAGATTGACGAAAAACAGGAGCGTCAGTTGCACCAGACGGTAGCGGTAGATCGTGACTAGGACGGTGCTGAGACCAAAGGTCAAAACGGCGGGAACCAGCGGTATCCAACCGCCCCAGAGAATTAGAACTCCCTGAGCGATCGCCCCCAAAAGCAGCAACCCCAGGGCGATCGCCCCTAATAACCGCCAGGGCGCTTTGAACAGCAGCACCAGCAGCCCGCCCAGCGCCGCCCAGCCGCCAATCCACAGCATTTCTAGCCCGTGGGGCAACGTCCACAGCAGCGGCCGCTCGTTGAAAGCGGCACTGAGCAACTGGCTGGTCATCTGAGCCTGCACCAGTACCCCGTCCATTATGGAAGCGATGGGCGTTCTCCAGATATCGGTCGATTGCTGCGGATCATGCGGAATGTATCCAACGATAACCACGCGATCCTGAAACAGATCCGGCTGCACGCGCTCACTCAGCACATCGCTGATTTTCACCTGCCTAAACGGACTGTCGTACAGCGGGCGCACGGTGCGGTAGTTGAGCAAGACCTGCGCCCCGCGATAGTCAAAATTGGGGGCTTTATAACCGCCCGATCGCCGTCGCAAGAGCGGATAGGTGCGATCGCCTAGCTTCAGCACCTCCGGCGTAATTTCTACGGGAATCTGCTCGGCTTCTAGATACCGACTAGCGAGCAGCGTGCTGAATGCAAAGTCGGGTAGGCAGCCTGTTTCGTCCGACAGTTCCTCGCGCATGGCCAGCAGGTGGCGGCGCACCATTCCAGGCCGGGACTGCGGCTGGCTCGATGGGGATACGGCAGCACTCGCAACTGGACGGGGGGCGATTCCCCCAGGGATTGCTTCGCCAATCGCCCGCGCTTCTGCATTGATCTGGTGAACCTTCCGCTCTTTTTTGTCCTCAACAAAATCTGAAAACCCCAGCCGAGTTGCCGCCATGTCTGCTGGGGGAGCAATGCCGCCCTCGCCCCGCACAGGCACTTTGCACACGCCGATGACCTTTGGATTTTCGCGAAACTGCCGAGCCAGCGACGCAGCTTCGGGTTCGATCGGCAGGTCACGATACAGGTCGATGCCGATTAACCGGGCACCGCTCTTGTCCAAGATTTCAATCAGGCGGTTCAGGTTCGCGTTCGATACCGAATACCAGTAGGGGCCAGACTGCTGCCCAAGGTCTTGCCGCTCCTGTTCGTCAATCGTGACAATCAGCAGGCGCGGGTCTTGTTCTTGCTCGGCAGGGCGCAGGCGCAGCATCTGGTCGTAGGTGGCGAGTTCGACAGGTTGCAGCCAGCCGAGCGATCGCCCCCCGATGACCACTCCTGCTGCCAATGCGCTGAGGGCGATCGCCATCGGCACGCGGCGCAGTACCCGGCGCAGGCGGCGCTGCCAGACTTCGCGGCGATGCAGGCGGCGGCGGTGCAGGCGAGTAGCAGCAACAGGAAGGGGACTGGGCGACTCTGCGGGTTTGGACAATCGCCCCAGGAGGGACTGCCAGGTGGGGGGACGCTCTGCCGGATTTTGGCAAATGACGGGCAGCCAGGTGGCACAGAGAAACTCGTTTTCCAAGACCTGGAGTTGCTCTCGCGCCCGCCGCACCGAGAGATAGAGCGACTCGCCCCGCACAAACGTTCGCAGGAAACTGGTGAGAAATTCCTGCGCCACCCGGTCGGGCACGGGTTCCCGCATCACCACCATTTGGGGAATGTGCAGGTCGGCCAGGGCGCGGGCCAGCCCCAGCCCGTCGCAGGAGTTGAAAATCGCCAGCTTGAGTCCCTGGGTGGCGGCGTTTCGCAGGGCATAATGCAACTCTTCGATCGTCAGGGAATCGCTGGGGTTGATGGCGATGCGCCCGGTGTCGCCGCCTGCTGGGTCTGCGGCCAGTTCGGTGGAACTGTGCCCCGCAAAAAACAGAATGTCCCAGGGCTGATCCCAGAGGCGATCGCTCAGTTCTTTGCGATCAGGCTCTACCAGAAAGGTCACGTCGGCCTGGGGCGACAGGTGCATCAGCAGCGTGCGATCGCCCTGCACGTCGATGCCCGCGCTATTGCCCAAAATCGCCAAAATCCGCACCTTTCCCTTGGGCTTGGGGGGTTGCAGCACCCGCTGATAGGTGGGGGCGCTGAGGGCAATTTCCAGGTGGGAATGCTGCTCAAATAGCTCTAGCAGATGCCACGGCAGCCGTTGCAGCAGCCGATCTTCCGTCTGCACAATCAGCCGCACGGTGTCGGTCGGCGACAGCGCTGCAAACCAGGTTTCGCGCACCCGCCGAAAGGATTCTGCCCGCAGCCACTCATTCAGGCGATCGCGCAATTGCCGGGCCACCTGCTGACACGCCGCTCGACTCGCCGACCGCGACACATTTTTAATTTGATGGTCAGGCGCATTCAGCCGCGTGGCAATGCCCAACTGTCGATAGGCCGTTTGCCACTGTTGATATAACGCCACCACCTCCGGCGCAGGCGGCAGTTTCCCCACCACCTCGGTTGTCAGTTGCATCGCCAGCCCTGAGGCCGCATCTGTCTCTTCGCCGACCTGGAGCGTCGCCGGAAACCCCTGCTCAAAGCTGCCTTCACCAAATCGCAGCGTTACTAATTTGTCCACGGCTCTAAATCAAAAATGCTTCTGTTGCGGTCGTGTCGCCCAAGGCAACTTGCACCCCAAAGGTTTCGCCAGAGACTCCGCTAAATTGCAGTTGCAGATAGTCTTCGAGCGTGGTGGACTGAGCCTCTAAAAAAACAGTGCCCGACTCGTCCAGAATGCGGAGATGTACGTTTGGCGGCAGGCTGGAAGTGCCAGGACTGGGATAAAGCTGGACGCAAATATCGGTCTGTCCAGGTTGGGTTGTGCTGAGGCTAAGTTCCATCACCAGCGGCAGCGAAACGCCCACCTCCACCAGTTTGGCGCGACGCACAGCGGCATTGCTAAGCTGCCGAAAGGCATAGGCGGGGCTGAGCTGCTCTGCACTCAGGACGGCATCCACTGCGCTCCAGCCTGTGTCGATCGCCCCTTGCAGCCATCGTCCCAACTGGTTGAGGCTGACTCCTGCCCGCGCCAGCGTCGTAGCAACCAGGGGATGCAGCAGCCGATCGAGATGATCCATCAGATCTTCAGGGGGCTGGAGATGAGCAGGATGCAGTGCTGGGCCGTCGTCCCCTGGTTCCAGGGTGGGGGTAAAGCCCAGAATGGAGGCCTCGCGCTGAGATGGGTCGATGTGAACCGCGACATATCCAATGCGATCGCCCCACACTTCGGGCGGCACTGGGCAGGGCGCGGATACATTTTGAACAGGGCGGCATTCCAGTCGTCCTGCGCCAATGACTTCCAAATCGGCAACGTCGGCCGCAAGACGGGCGATCGCATTCCAGCTATCTCCCCGCTCCAAGTCGGTGTCGATGCCCATCATTTGTAAATAATCATTGACCACCCACACCGCCAGCGTATTGTGACGCACCTGTTCGGCTTTGGTCGGAGTTGGCTGCTGGCTGGCAAACTGCTGGGCAAGCCGTCGGGCCGCCTGCGGCAGGGGCAGCGTTAATGCGAAATCGTCAATCTCGGCGGTGTTGTATGTCATAGGGTCAGTCCTCGGGCAAGTCCTCCTCTACAGATATCCCTCGGACTCGCCAAATTTACGCAGCCGGGGCAAACACTGCCGCTGATAAAAACTACTCAGTGTGGAAATCGGCAGCCCAAACTCGGCTGAGATCTCTTCCCAGCTTGCTTCTGGCGGCAGCCGTCGCAGCAATAGCGCCTGACAGTTCACTTCCGGTCGCCCCTTGATGTGGGTTTTCACCAAATCGCCACTGCCGTCCGCTTCTACCCAGTCCCGCACGTCTTGCAAAATAGGCGGCACGTCGGGATTAGCCGCCAGGTTATCCACCGGATCAATCAGTTCCCCTGTCTCGCCAGAGCGCGAGGCCATACCCCGGACAGAGGCCCGCCGAGTTTCCTGCTCTCGACCTTGAATGTAGAAATCTTGCAGCCGCCGCTTCAGATAGGCGCTCAACCAGGTCACCACGCTGCTCTGAGTGGGGTCGTATTTGCGGCCGGTCGTGGCTTCGCAGACGTTTTGGCAGAAATATACCCAGGTCTGCTGGAGCGCATCTTCGTAATAGGCGACATTCTCCCACCACAGCTTGCGCGAGGTCAGCCGGATCACCTTGGTCAAGGCCCGCTGACGCTGGGGGCTGCCAGGCGGGTGGCGGCAGGCTTCGATGACCAGTTCTTGCAGTTCGTCCATCTCAGGGATCGGGGTTAAGGGCAGGGGCGGCAGCAAAAAAAGCAAAGCCCAGCAGGTTCACAGGTTGGCGCATAGGAACAACAGCCTGTTGTAGACGCACCTAACCGATGAACCCACTACATAGGATGCTTTACTCGTATCACAGTTCTGAACGCGATAAAGTTCCAAATTCTATAGAGTTTGTTGCAGGAGTTTGTTGCAAGAGTTTGTTGCACTTCACGCCCGGTTTTCTGGCGATCGCGCTCCGATGAAATCATCCTGAGCAGTAGACCCTGATTCCTGACGACCCAACTGGGCGATCGCCCCCATTAACCGCTCGACCAGCCCCACATCCTTGTCGCCGGGGGAGCGCTCCACGCCGCTAGAGAGGTCGATTCCGTAGGGATGGGCCGCTCTTAGCGCGTGCTGCACGTTGTCGGGCGTGAGGCCGCCAGCCAGCAGCCAGGGACAGCCAGGGTCAAAGTCCCGCAGCATTGCCCAGTCGAGGGTTGCGCCTGTGCCGCCGTAGAGGTGGGGATGGTAGGCATCGAGCAAGAGCGTGTCAATGTGGGGCGCGTAGCGGTGGGCCAGGTCGAGCGTCGCAGCATCACGCACCCGCAGCGCTTTGATGAGTTCGATGTGGGGCAAGGCCTCGCGCACCCGCTGGCAGCCGTCCGGCGATTCGTTGCCATGCAGTTGAACAGCCGTCAGTTGGGCGATCGCCACCACCTGCTGAATCTCTTCTAGGGTCGCATCCACAAACACGCCGACCCGATCCACCGGGGCTTCTGGCGGCAGCGCCTCGACGATTGCCCGAATCTGGGCTGGAGCCACATAGCGCGGCGACGCAGCCACGCAGATAAAGCCCAGAGCCGAAACGCCGAGTTGGGCGATCGCCCGTCCCTGGGCAGGCTGCGTAATGCCGCAGATTTTGACCCGCAGCGGCGCGGATCGCGCTAGGGAAAACTCAGCAAAAACGGATTCGGCGGGACTCTGCATAGTGTCTCTGCATAGTTTTGTATCGGTATTGCCCAGAACTGTTAACTCTTTCAACAAATTGTGTTTCGTCTAACCTGCCTCTCTAAAATCAGGAATGATTTTGCACTGCGTCTTGAGCGTTGCGTCTTGAGCGTTGCGTCTTGAGCGTCGTGCTTGAGATCGGCGAGTTCAAAAAAGGGGAGATTTTACATTGTTTCACGTTGCGTTTCACACTGCACTCATCGCTACGGCGACAACGGCCCCCTGGTCGATTAACACCGCTATTGTCATGACGGCGGCGAACCTGTTTGCGATCGCCATCGGCTATTACGCTATCCAAAAGCGCGGCGTTGGCCCGGCGCTGCCCGTCGAGCTACCCGCCATGTTTACGGGCTTTGGCTTGCCAGAACTGCTGGCCACCATGAGCTTTGGCCACCTGCTGGGGGCTGGGTTTGTGCTAGGCCTGTCGAATGCTGGGCTGCTCTAGCGCTGGGCCGCTCTAGTGCCCAAAAGTTCTACGGGCAGGAAACAAGGTGGCCCTGTTCAGGGAACATCCGCCGCCAGAGTCCTGCCCGTCCTCGGCCCGTATTTTTAGGACTTGATATTTCAGGACTTGAGATCAGAAGCCATCCTCCAGGCTCATCTGTTTGCCAGGTCAGCCTAGTAGAATGAGAGCAAGCCTGACGGGACTGGCGCAAGTCTTAGCGGTTTGTCGCAGTTGCAGAGAGTTGAACCAGAGAATTGGATTCAGAGAGTTGGATCAGCAAGTTAGATCAACGAGTTGGATCAACACCTGAAAGCTTTGCTGACTTGTCTCAAGCTTGCTTTCAGCCTGAATCTCATCGACTCCTCTCACACAAGTGCTACGGAGTCTTCACTCCCAACCCCTGCTATCAGCGTTAACGGTCTCCCAGGCAATGTCTTATCAGGCGGTGGGTTTTGCCGCCCCAATGCAGCCAGGAGGGCAGATGAGGGCAGGTTGGCGAGTTGGCTCGATTTTTGGCATTCCACTGCTGGTTGACTCCTCATGGTTCCTGATCTTGGGGCTGTTTACCTATTCCAACAGCCTGATGTTGCAGCAAAGCCCAGGCTATCCAGCAGGCGTTGCCTGGATTACGGGACTGGGGCTGGCGCTGGCGCTGTTTGGGTCGGTGCTGCTGCATGAGTTGGGCCATAGCCTGACGGCGCGATCGCAGGGCATTGGGGTCAACTCCATCACGCTGTTTCTCTTTGGCGGCATTGCGTCCATCGACCGGGAATCCAAAACACCAGGGCAGATGTTTCAGGTGGCGATCGCCGGGCCAGCCGTCAGCTTCGCGCTATTTCTGCTGCTGGCTGGGGCAGCCCAGGTGCTTCCCACGGATACCCCCCTGCACCTCATTGCCACACGGCTTTCTGCCATCAACCTGGTACTGGCGCTGTTTAACCTGATTCCGGGTCTGCCGCTGGATGGTGGACAAGTGCTGAAGGCGGCGGTATGGAAGCTGACGGGCAGCCGCATCCAGGGAATGCGCTGGGCCGCCCGATCGGGACAGGCGCTGGGCTGGTTTGGCATTGCGCTGGCGGTCATGGCTTACATCCAGTCTCCCGCAGGCAGCATCAACGCCATCTGGCTGGGGCTAATTGCCTGGTTTATCTTAAGCAATGCCCGCGCCTACAGCCGCGTTTCGGATGTGCAGGAGGCAGTAGGCAAGCTGACGGCGGCGGACGCGATGACCCGCGAGTTTCGTGTGGTCGATGCCGACCTCAGCTTAGAACGCTTCATCAGCGATTATGTGCAGCAGGAGGAAGCCTATCCACCGGCTTTCTATGCTGCGTCGGAGGGGCGCTATCGGGGCCAGGTCTTGGTCGAAGATGTGCAGCAGATCGAGCGCAGCCAGTGGAATCAGACACTTCAAGAGATAGCTCATCCGCTCACAGAAATCCCTAGCGTTGCAGAAGCATCGCCTCTGTCAGAGGCTATCAGCAAACTGGAAACCGAGACTTTGAAGCGGATTACAGTCCTCTCTCCGGCCGGAGCAGTGGCGGGCGTGCTAGATCGGGGCGACATTGTGCGAGCAGTAGCCAAGCAGTTGAATGTGCCTGTGCCCGATGCGCTGATCACTCGCATTAAAGAGGAAGGCGTGTATCCGCCGGGGCTGCCGCTGCCTGCGATCGCCACTTCGCTCAATGAAGACCGAAACGGTTAAAAAAAATCGTAACTAATAGAAACATACGGGTTCACTGTCCCTGATCTAGCAGCATCCCTCAGAAAACCGCAGACTCTCCTGTGGCGTAATAGGTATGGCGATCGCCGCAGGTGTTGCTATATTAGTCTGTTGATACGGGTTGTCTAACGGAAACGTGCGATCGCCAGACTTGTGGCTACAGCGTTTGGCCAGCTTGTCTGTAGGTTGCTTCTACCACTCTGTTATTACGGCACTCTCTTACACAGTTAGGTGCGCGATGTCCTCAAGAGGGCAAGGGTTTCGCAGCGTCTTGTCTAACGCACCAGCTTTAAGAAAGTTGTAGATAATTAACAGGTTTTTTTACGTCTTTGCAGGTTCGTTTTGTTTTCTATTTTTGTTTTCCATTGTTGAGCGAGTCATCGTTGCATGTCAGCATCGCACCCAAGTCACCTGATCATTATCGAAGACAACAAGGGACGACGAGAGTACGCACTAGAGGGCGATCGTTATTCCGTTGGTCGAGACCCAGCCTGCGACATTCGGCTAGTTTCTCCCTTTGTCTCAAGACATCACGCCACGCTGGTTCGCATGACGGATGACCAAGGTGGCTACTACTATCGCATCGTAGATGGTAATGGTAGGAGTAAGCCTAGCGCCAATGGCCTACTCATCAATGGCAAAAAGCTCGCTGCTCACGACCTCGAAAATCAGGACAAGGTGGTGTTTGGACCCCAGGTTCAGGCTATCTACTACATGCTGAAGCGCGAGAATGTGGCAACTGTGCCGCCTGACGAGTTCGACATTACGCTGATCAGCCCCAACATGATCGACGAAGAGGGTGAAGGGGGTGCAGGAGCGGTGGCGTTCCCCGAAGACTTGGAAGACGACGAGCTAGAAGACAACGAAGACGACGAACTAGAAGACGACGAGCTAGAAGACGAACTGGAAACGGATGCGAGGTTTTCTTCAAGCTCCCGTCTGGCGGTCGAAGAGTAGTGCGGGATTCATGACCAGCCCCACTGCTATCCTTCTGGTTTCTTGCCCCGACCAGCCTGGTCTCGTTGCCAAGGTTGCCAACTTTATCTATGCCAATGGCGGCAACATCATCCATGCCGATCAGCACACGGATGCTTCCGCGGGGCTGTTTCTCATGCGGATCGAGTGGCAACTGGATGGCTTCAACCTGCCGCGAGAAGTGATCGGCGTGGCCTGGAAGGCGATCGCCCAACCGCTCAATGCCCAGTGGGAGCTGCATTTTTCCGATGAAACGCCCCGCATTGCCATCTGGGTCAGCAAACAAGATCACTGCCTGTTTGACCTAATCTGGCGACAGCGGGCCGGCGAGTTTGCCGCAGAAATCCCGCTAATCATCAGCAATCATCCAAACCTGGGGGCGATCGCCCAGCAGTTTGGCATCGACTATCACCTCATCCCCATCACCCCCGACACCAAACCCCAGCAAGAAGCCAAGCAGCTTGAGCTACTGCGCCACCACCGCATCGATCTCGTCGTCCTGGCAAAATACATGCAGGTCTTGAGCGCCGACTTCATCGCCCAGTTTCCCCGCGTGATCAACATTCATCACTCCTTCCTGCCGGCCTTTGCCGGAGCCAACCCCTACCAGCGAGCCTACGAACGCGGCGTAAAAATCATCGGCGCAACGGCCCACTACGTCACCCAAGACCTAGACGAAGGCCCCATCATTGAGCAAGACGTGGTGCGCGTCAGCCATCGCGACCAAGTCACAGACCTCATCCGCAAAGGCAAAGACCTGGAACGCATCGTCCTCGCCCGCGCCGTCCGCTATCACCTGCAAAACCGCGTTCTTGTCTACGGCAACCGCACCGTCGTCTTCGCCTAGCCCTTCCTGCTTCATTTCCATTTCTCTGTCTTCAAGTTCTCTGCCTTCAAGTTCTCTGTCTTTCAAGTTCTCTGTCTTCAAATCCCAACCCCGCCAATGCCCCACCGCATCTGCATTATCCTTGGCACTCGCCCCGAAGCCATCAAGCTGGCCCCGGTGATTCAGCGGTTTCGGGCCAACCCCGCCTTTGACACCCAGGTCGTGCTGACCGGGCAGCACCGAGAAATGGTGGATCAGGTGATGCAGTTGTTTCACCTGACGGCCAACCGCGATCTTGCCATCATGCAGCCCCAGCAAAGCCTGACCGATATCACCTGTCTCAGCCTGCGCGGGCTAGAGGCGCTGTTTGCCGAACTCAATCCCCAAATGGTGCTGGTGCAGGGCGACACAACGACGGCCTTCGCGGCGGCTCTAGCGGCGTTTTATCAAAAAATTCCAGTGGGCCATGTCGAAGCAGGACTCCGCACAGACAACTTATTTAACCCCTTCCCGGAGGAAGCAAACCGCCGCCTCATTTCCCAAATTGCCCAGCTTAACTTTGCGCCCACAAAACTCGCCGTGCAGCATCTCCAGCAGTCGGGCGTAACGGGCGAGATTCACCAAACAGGCAACACTGTGATCGACGCGCTGCTGACCGTAGCAGCTCGCCATCCCGACTGTCCAGTTCCCAATCTGAATTGGGATCACTATCGCGTCTTGCTGGCAACGGTGCATCGCCGAGAAAACTGGGGTGCGCCACTCCAAGACATTGCCCAGGGATTTCTGGCAGTGCTGGACAAATTTCCCGACACGGCGCTGCTGCTGCCGCTGCACCGCAACCCAACCGTGCGAGAACCACTGACGGCGCTGCTGGGCGAGCATCCCCGTGTCTATCTGACAGAACCCCTAGACTATGCAGAACTGGTGGGGGCGATCCAGCGGTGCTATTTGCTGCTGACGGATTCCGGCGGTATTCAGGAGGAGGCCCCCAGTTTGGGCAAGCCGGTGCTGGTGCTGCGGGAAACCACCGAGCGCCCCGAAGCCGTGACCGCTGGAACAGCGCGGCTGATTGGCACGCGGCCGGATGATATTCTGGCGGCGGCCGCCAGCCTGCTGGGCAGTGCCGAGGCCTACAGCACCATGGCCAATGCGGTCAATCCCTTTGGGGACGGGCGGGCCGCCGAGCGGATCGAAGCCATCGTGCAGGACTACTTTCGCAGGACGACTGTCGCGTAGAGCGGCCCGTCTAGGAAATGAACCGCTGAATCTGAACCGTTGAAATCTGAACCGTTGAAATCTGAACCGTTGAATTACGTTTCGCGAGCATAGGCGCAAAAATCCCTCGGCGGGAAATTTTCAATCGAAAATCATTCAACGACAGAAGTCCTGCCCGATTAGGATGGAAGGGAGATTGCGCTTTTTTCCCGATTCCTCCATGACCTCTCGCTTTCGCTTTGCTGTCATCAGCGATCCCCATATCGCGCTGCCGCACACCATTTGGGATAATCCCCATCGGTTTCATCTGGTGGAAGTCAGCGTTCCGGCGCTGGAGCAAGTTTTGGCAGCGCTGGCAACAGCCGATTTGGATTTTTTGCTGCTGCCGGGTGATCTAACCCAGCATGGGGAATGGGAAAACCACCAGTGGCTTGTGCAGCGGCTGGGGCAATTGCCCTATCCAGTTTACGTCGTGCCGGGAAACCACGACATCATTGCGCGGGATGCGGAGAAACGGGCGATTGGGCTGTCTGATTTTCCGCAGCTTTATCAGCCGTTTGGGTACACGGGCGATCGCCCCTATTATGCCCACGAAATCTTGCCAGGAGTACGGCTGATTGGGCTGAACTCGATCGCCTTTGATGAAAACGGTGTGCAGTTACCAACGGGCTGGCTGGATGAGGCACAGTTGCGCTGGCTGGCAGAAACGCTAGACACCGTGGGCGATGATCTGGTGCTGGTAATGGTGCATCACAACGTGCTGGAGCATTTGCCGGGCCAAGCTCGCCACGGGATGGGCCAGCGCTATATGCTGCAAAATGCGGCTGATTTGTTGGAGATTTTGGAGCCTGCGGGGGTGCGGCTGATTTTCACAGGGCATCTGCATGTGCAAGACGTGGCGCAGCACCGAGAGTTTTGCGAAATCACCACAGGTTCGCTGGTCAGCTATCCCCATCCCTATCGGGTGCTAGTGGCAACTCAGACCGACCAGGGATTTTGGCAAATTGAGGTAGACACGACTCGCGTCGAAGCTGTATCCGGCTGGGACGACTTGCAGACCTATTCGCGAGACTGGATGGGCGATCGCTCTTTTTCTTTTATGCATCGCCTGCTGACGCTGCCGCCCCTGGCGCTAGCCGATGCCGAAGCCAGGGCGATCGCCCCCCACCTGCGATATTTCTGGGCAGACATTGCTCAAGGCGATGCCTGGTTCGACTTTCACCACCTGCCGCCTGCGGTTCGTCAGTTTCTCCACCGCTTTAGCGCATTGGATGCCAGCGGAAACTATTGCCCAATTGATAACCAAACCCTGCTGCGAATTTGAGCCATTCCTTCCCCTAGGAAATCAAGAGGCGGCCTGGGGAACGGCCTGATCGATTTCCACGAACTGGATCAGGTCGCGGCGCGGATCGACATAGGACACTTTCACATCGAGGCGATCGCCCACTTCCACGGTTCGGCTAAAGCGCATCGCCATCTCCAGTCCCAAATCTTCTAGCAGCACCAGCCCAAAGTTTTCATGCTCCCGCAGCCAGCGCAGCACCAGCGCCGGCCAGACCTCGTTTGCATTGCGCCGCAGGTATTCCAGGCTCCAGTAGCGATTTGTCTGGCGCTCGACCTGCACCATTTCGTAAGTCGTGGAGCCGATGCCTTGCAGCAGTTCCGTCATTTCCTCTGGCGAAAAGGGCAGCGGGTCACCCTGCAAATGCGCCTTGATCTGAAAGTGAGCCAGCAAGTCGGCGTAGCGGCGAATCGGCGATGTCACCTGCACATAGACATCCAGCCCCAGACCCGCGTGGCGGATCGGAGTCACGCCCATTTCACTGCGCTTCATGCAGCGACGAACCGCACAGCCCCGCACTGGCCCCGGTGGCAACAGCATCAATTCCTCTTCGGGCGGGAGTTCGGGCTGTTCCTGCCCCCGAAACGGCAGCGGCAGGCCATGCGCCTCGCCATAGCGCCCAGCCACCTCGCCCGCCAGGATCATCATTTCTGACACCAGAATTCGAGAAGCGGATTCTTCAAACACGTCAATCCGAATTTCGTCGTCTTCGGTCACTTTGATGGACGATTCTGGCATTTGAATGCTGATCGCGCCCTGCTGCATCCGCCAGCGCTGACGCTGACTTGCCGTTTGAAACAAAATCTCTAGCTCCGGTTCCGCCTGGATGCCCAGTTGCAGCATCTCATCTACGTCGTCGTAGGTCAGGCGATAGGTGGGCTTGATGAGCGTCGGGTGCATTTCGTAGGACTGGATTGCGCCATCTGCATCCACCAGCACCCCAAAACTAAAGGCATGACACAACTGCCCCTGCACCAAGCTCATCGGCCCGGTGGCCAGCTCTGGCGGAAACATGGGGGTCATGCCCGTCGGCAAATACAGCGTAATGCAGCGCCGCCGCGCTTCCAAATCGAGCGCATCGCCAGGCGTGAGCCAGCGGCTAGGGTCAGCAATGTGAACCCAGATGCGGTGCTGCCCGTCGGGCAAAAACTCGACGCTCAGACCATCGTCGATTTCCCGCGTGCTTTCGTCGTCAATGGTATAGACCTTGAGGTGAGTCAGGTCTAGGCGATCGCGGCTAGAGTCGGCGGGCGGGTCAATAAGACAGCGTTGGGCCACTTCAAGGACTCGGCTAGGGAACTGGATTGGAATCTGGCTGCGCCGCAGAAACAAATTCTCGTGAGGATGCCAGAGCCGCAGATCCACCAAAAGCTGAAAGGCTTCTTCCGGCGTTTCGGGACGACCCAGCGCCGATAAAACCTCCAGCGCCGGGGTGCGGTGGCTGGCTTCTTCTCCTAGCGTAGCAAACCGCTCCAAGGCTTCTAGCCAGGGGCGATCGCCCGCTGCCCATTCCAGCGATTCGCCCGCCAAAACCTGGCGCAATCTTGCCAAAAAACCTTCCCACTCCTGCTGCCGCTGGAGCGTGACCGAAAGCTGATGCTTGAGTTCCTTTACCTGCGCTGCGGGACGCGGCTCGTAGCGATCGCCCTTCTGCTTGAAATAGAGGCGATCGTCCGACAGCAGACAGTGGGCAGCATACTGCAAGGGCGGGCTGTCATCGGAAAACAGCAGCCGCGCCATTCCCGCCGGGTCAACCGTTTCCCCATCCTCCATCAGCAATTCCCACGCCACTTCCAGGCTATCGGGATCAAGGTAGGGCTGCACCTCTTTCAGAAAGGCGCTAATTTCGGACGGCTTATAGGTTTGATTCGCAACGGTGTACGTGATGTCGCGGGGATGCAGCGTATGAGCCTGGCCTCGTTCATCGATCACCACCCACAGCTTTTTTCCCTCCGGGCGATCGACCACGGCCAAACGACGCGGCCGAGTAGCCCCCGCTCCGCCCTCGCCGCTCGGCCGAAATTCAACTAATGTTCCCTTGTCCATAGCACCGTGGAATCAGGGGATGACGATGTTAAGGTGCGCTCCAGTGTGTACGGGAAAGTACCCTGGGCAGCCCCAATCAGGCCTCAATGACATAGCCTCAATGACATAGATTGAGGGCGATCGCCCAAAGCCGAAACGCCTAGCCTTCCTGGTTCACAAACGGCAGCAGCGCCAGCAGTCGGGCCCGCTTGATGGATTGAGTGAGGTCGCGCTGTTGCTTTGCCGTTAGCCCGGTGATGCGGCGGGGCAAAATTTTGCCGCGCTCGGTGATGAACTTACGCAGCAGTTCTACATCTTTATAGTCGATGGGATCTCCGGGCTTGATGGGAGACACGCGACGGCGGTAGTAGGTCATAGGAATTGGGATTCGGAGTTGTAGATATCTAGATAGAAGAGAGGGAGACTACTTGATCTCTTTGTGAACCGTGTGCTTGTTGCAATGCGGACAAAACTTATTCAGCTCGATCCGATTGGTGGTGTTCCGACGGTTTTTGGTGGTGGTGTAGCGTGACACTCCGGGCGATCGCTTGTCCGGATTGGTGCGGCACTCAGTACACTCCAGCGTAATAATGACACGAACGCCCTTAGCCATAGCGAGTCCAGTCCTGCTGAGTCAGTAATTAAACACAAACCCTTATTTTTTCATATCAAGGGCAAGATCGACAACTCTTTAGCGAGAGTCAGACAAGAATTTTTTAGAGCCGAACCCAGAATTTGCCGAACCTGACCTGTCCTCAGCGTGCTGGTGAATGGTGTAGCTTAAGCATCACCGGGTTTACCAAACCTGGAACCCTAAACCTGCCTCTCCCTCAACCTTCATGCTGCCTGTCCTCGAAGCCGAAACGCGAATTCTCAGCCTGACGCACCCTCTAAATCCTGAGAGTGACCTAGAGTGGGTGCCGCTATCGGCCGCAGCAGGGCGTATTCTGGCGCAGCCCGTCAGCAGCCAGCTTGATTTTCCCCATTGGGACAATTCGGCAATGGACGGCTATGCCGTGCGGCAGGCGGATGTGGCCACCAGTTGCCCTGATGCACCAACTGCCCTGACGGTGGTGGAGGAGATCCCAGCAGGATATCAGCCACAGCAGACTATCCAGCCAGGGCAGGCGGCCCGAATTTTGACCGGGGCTATGATGCCGCCGGGAGCCGATGCGGTGGTGATGCAGGAAGAAACGCGGCGAGAGGGCGATCGCGTGTATATTCTCTCTGCACCCACGCCGCAGCAGTTTGTTCGCCGTCGGGGCGAGTTTTATCGGGCGGGCGATCGCCTCTTGCCCGCGGGAGTTCGGCTGGGGGCAGCAGAAATCGCCGTGCTGGCGGCGGCCCAGTGTGTAACGATTCCGGTCTATCGACGGCTACGGGTGGCCATTTTGTCTACGGGTGATGAACTAGTGTCGCCCGACCAGCCACTCCGTCCGGGGCAAATTGTCGATTCCAACCAGTATGCGCTGGCGGCGCTGGTGGCCGAAGCCGGAGCCGAACCGCTGATGCTGGGGATCGTGCCCGACCAGCCAGACGCTTTGCAAACGGCGATCGCCCAGGCGGTGTCCACGGCCGATGTGGTGCTGTCTTCCGGCGGCGTGTCGGTGGGCGACTATGACTATGTGGATCGCCTGCTGGAAGCTCTCGGAGCCACGATCCACATCCGGGCGATCGCCATCAAACCCGGCAAGCCCCTCACCTTTGCAACGTTTAAGGCTTCCCAATCCCACCCCCCGACGGCCTACTTTGGCTTGCCAGGAAATCCGGTGTCTGCGCTGGTCACTTTTTGGCGGTTTGTGCTGCCTGCACTGCGGAAACAGGCAGGACTGTCGGCGGGTTGGGGGCCGGCGTGGATCTGGGGGCGATCGCCTCACGACTTGGAGGCAGATGGTAAGCGCGAAACCTATCTCTGGGGGACGCTGCGTGTGACAGAAGAGGGGCATGAGTTTTCCCAATCACCCGGCAGCTTTAGTTCTGGAAATCTCATCAATCTGGCCCAGACCAACGCCCTGGCACAGGTGCCCGTGGGACAAACCCGGATTCTCGCAGGCACTCCAATTCGGCTGATGCAGACGGGTGGAGGGGCGATCGCCTTTCCCTGAGCCACGTCAGCAGATCCAGACTTTGGCGGAGCAGAAAGTATTTCTAAAAGGGAAACAGAATCCCCCTAATCTGTTTTCAGCCGTGCTTTCCGTCATCCGGAGTGCCAGATCCCAATTCCGCACATTGGCGGAGCAGGTTACGCTTTTTACCCGGCCGGTTCAAACGGTAAAGCTCGTTACGCTGGAGTCACCCCTGAGGAAAATTCAAAACATACCTGGCACATTCCGCCATCTATGGCTAGAGTATTGATCTGATTCGGAATATCCAAATTTCTGAATCAGACTTTAGCAACACCCTTGGGTGGGGCTTATCAGGTTTCTATGACCAAAGTGGGGTTGAGGCGTGCAAGTTTTGTGAGAAAGGCTACAATCAGGGAGTCTTGCAGTTAAAGTCTTGCAACTTGAGTCTTGCAACTTAAGATTCCTGAGTTTGTTGCTAAGCCTCAACTAAGGCAAATTGGAAATGGGCAGGTTTGGGAAAGGCGCGTGCCGTAGGGCAGCAGAATCTGGAATTCATTGGCCTTCTCCCTCGGTTTCCTCCATTGCTTAGGTCTAGATGGATTGCTAGTTTGTCTAGAAACCGTCACTATTTCATTTCATTCATTACCTTCTGGCTTGACCAGTTTTTTGACCTTTGACATAAGGAGCATGAGGAGCGCGGCATGACCCAGGCGAATGACGTACTCGAAACTGTTGACCCAACCGAGACTGATTTTGAATTCGTCGATGAGGGTGACGACGGGCGTGAGGATGTCTTTGATATCCAGCCGGAAGATGAAGCTGAGGAAGACGACGAGAAGCCAGCAAAAGGTCGCTCTCGCCGCCGAACTCAAGTCAAGAAGAAGCACTACACCGAAGACTCCATTCGTCTCTATCTTCAAGAAATTGGCCGCATTCGCCTGCTGCGGGCTGATGAGGAGATTGAGCTAGCTCGGAAGATTGCAGATTTGCTGGAGCTAGAGCGCGTTCGGGAGCGGCTGGTGCAAGACCTGGCCCGCGAACCCAAGCACGCCGAGTGGGCAAGTGCTGTTGAGATGGAGTTGCCTGCATTCCGTCATCGTCTTCACGTCGGACGACGTGCTAAGGACAAGATGGTGCAGTCGAACCTGCGACTGGTGGTGTCCATCGCCAAGAAGTATATGAACCGGGGCTTGTCCTTCCAGGACTTGATTCAGGAAGGCAGTTTGGGTCTGATTCGGGCGGCTGAAAAGTTTGACCACGAAAAGGGCTACAAGTTCTCGACCTACGCTACCTGGTGGATTCGTCAGGCCATTACGCGGGCGATCGCCGATCAGTCTCGCACCATCCGCCTTCCGGTTCACCTCTACGAAACGATTTCTCGCATCAAGAAGACGACCAAGCTGCTGTCTCAGGAAATGGGACGCAAGCCAACCGAAGAAGAAATCGCTACTCGTATGGAAATGACCATCGAGAAGCTGCGGTTCATTGCTAAGTCTGCTCAACTGCCGATTTCGCTGGAAACGCCGATTGGTAAAGAGGAAGATTCTCGCTTGGGTGACTTTATCGAATCGGACGGCGAAACGCCTGAAGATCAGGTCTCCAAGAGCCTGCTGCGGGAGGATCTGGAAGGCGTGCTAAGTACCCTCAGCCCGCGTGAGCGTGACGTGCTGCGTCTGCGCTACGGCTTGGATGACGGTCGCATGAAGACGCTGGAAGAGATCGGGCAGATCTTCAACGTAACCCGTGAGCGGATTCGTCAGATAGAGGCAAAGGCCCTCCGCAAGCTGCGTCACCCCAACCGCAACAGCGTGCTGAAGGAATATATTCGCTAGGCAGTGTCTTAAAGCTTTCTAGGTCGTTGATTGCCTTGAGTCGATCCCCCTAAATCCCCGCGCTTACGCGCCGCTTCGCTAGAAATAAGGGGGACTTCCAGAGTAGTTCGGCTCGGTTCCTCCCTTATTAAGGGAGATGGGAAGTCGGCCCCCCTAGATCCCCCTTAAAAATGGGGACTTCCGGGGTAGCTCTGCTCCGTTCCCCCCTTTTTAATGGGGCTAGGGGGGATCGAAGGGCTTTAAAACGCGCCCTAAGATCATTTGCGCCTTGTCAGTGAGTCAAAGCGCTAAAGAACTGATATGAAAGGGCTGACATTATTGTGTCGGCTCTTTTTTTGCTTTTTTGTCGTTCGGCAAACAGAGTCTAGGGTCGGGAAAGCTGGGTAAATGAGTGCTGGACTGACCATCCGAGCATAGGATAGATTCAGGATTTACGCGCTGCGTCGATTCTGAACCCATCGTTTGTTTTTTCAGATCTCTGTTTTTTCAGATCTCCATGCAAGTTTACGTTTTGCTATTCAACGCCGGAACGGAGAATGAGGGCATCCACACGCTCAAAATCCAGGAGGGCGATCGCAACGTGGTGCTGATGTTTGAGTCGGAAGACGACGCGACGCGCTACGGGCTGATGTTAGAAGCGCAGGATTTCCTCAGTCCAGCGGTGGAATGCTTTGAGTCGGAAGAAATCGAGGAATTCTGCGAAGGGGCGCATTACGAATGTGTGCTAGTTCCCGAAGGGACGCTGGCGCTGCCGCCAGAGACGAATGTGGAAGAACTGGACTGGAATCCGGAAGACGATGGGCGATCGCCCCATCCCAAGTCCCCCGATTCCGACACGCCGTTAAGCAACCTCTCCGATGCTGAGCTAGAGCGGATTCGACGGCAGCTTGAGGGCCTGCTATAGCAGGGGACATTGAGCGGCCCGAGATAAGCGGTTTACGAGCTTCGGTTAATTCGCCTCCGTCGGTGAGGCTTGGCCAATTCGCCTCGGGGATCGCCTGTTATTTGCGGAACGTTTGTTTGAGTTTGCTGATATGACCGATTCCCCACCCCCCCAAAGTATTCCATCTGGCGATAGTATTCCGTCTGGCGATTCACAAAGCGATCCCTATGGAAATCGCGGCCACCTGCTGACCGAGCAGGCCAACCCCGCCAGCCACTCCCTCGATCAGCTCAGCTCGGGCGAGATCGTAGACCTGTTTAACCAAGAAGATGCGCGGGCGATCGCCGCTGTAGCTGGGGCACGAGAAGCGCTAGCAGCAGCAATTGACTGTGCGGCGGCGCGGCTGCGACAGGGCGGGCGGCTGTTTTATGTGGGCGCGGGCACGAGTGGACGACTGGGCGTGCTGGATGCGGCGGAGTGTCCGCCCACGTTTTGCACCCCGCCGGAATTAGTCCAGGGCATCATCGCAGGGGGAGCAGGGGCGCTGGTTCGTAGTTCCGAAGACCTGGAAGATCGGGCGGAAGATGGCGCAGCGGCGATCGCCCATCACCAGATTCACGCTCAGGATGTGGTCGTGGGCATTACCGCAGGCGGCACCACGCCCTACGTCCACGGCGCACTTCGGGCAGCCCGACAGCGGGGCGCGGCCACGGTATTTTTGGCCTGCGTCCCTGCGGAACAGGTCAGCGCAGAAGTGGATATCGACATTCGCCTGATCACCGGGCCCGAAATTCTGGCTGGCTCAACCCGGCTGAAGGCAGGCACGGCCACCAAACTGGCGCTGAATATCCTCTCGACGGGCGTAATGGTGAAGCTGGGCAAGGTCTACGGCAACCGCATGGTGGACGTGGCGGTGACCAACAAAAAGCTGCACGACCGGGCCCTGCGGATTCTTACTGATCTCACGGGGCTGAGCCGTCCCGACGCGGCGCTGCTGCTGGAGAACAGCGGTCGTCGCGTGAAGTTGGCGCTGCTGATGCACTGGGCGGGCGTAGATGCTGAAACGGGCGATCGCCTGCTGATGGAGCATGGCGGGAATTTGCGGATGGCGGTGGCGAGTGTAGCGGAGTGAAAGCGGGTTGCGGGTCAGGAGGATGCCGCATGTTCTGAGCGGGTGAGAAACGCGCCGCCGTGAAGAGAGCCGCCGTGAAGAGACAGGGGTTTCTTGCCAGTCCGCGTCGCTCACTCGCTTCAAAAACGCTGTAGGGTGATTAAATAAGCAAAATCGCCTAGCAAAATTGCTTAGTAAAATCGCTAGTTGAGCGTTCTATCCCTCATTCCTAAAATCTGAAAATGCCTCTCACTGCGCTTATTCTGACGGCGGCGATCGCCATCCTCGGCTGGGGCTTTTATCGCGCTCGTCCGATGGGACAGGTCGGCATTCTGGCCTGGCTGCAATCTCTGGTGCTGATGCTGCCCTGGCTGCTGTTTTTTGGGCTATTCACTGTCGGCGTGTATCTCAATCTGGCGGCGGTGCTGCTGCTGATCGTGGCTTCTACGGGACTTTACATTTTCCTGGGACGACGGCTGCGAACTCTGGCAGCAGAGCAAAAGCGGGCGCAGGGCGAGGCAAATGCCGCCGCAGAAGCGCGATCGCCCCACCTCTCCTCATCTCCCGCAGAATCCTCCCGCACTGACGAAGATGCCCAGGCCACAACCGCTGAACCCCAAGCGTCCCCTTCCGCAACGGACACTGCCGAACCCGCCAAACTCCCCCCAGAAGACCTGGCCGCCATCCGCGAGATTTTCGGCATCGACACGTTTTTTGCGACGGAAACCGTGCCCTATCTAGACGGCGCAATTTTTAAGGGAAACCTCCGGGGTGAGGTCGCAGAGAGCCATGCAAAGCTGTCGGAACGACTGAAGGCGCGAGTGGGCGATCGCTATCGGCTGTTTTTGCTGAGCGGGCCCGATGATCGCCCCACAGTGGTAGTTCTCCCGGCTACGGCCGATCCTAGCCCCACAACCCCGCTCCAGTTTGGGCTGGCGGGTGTGCTGGCGATCGCCACGGTTCTCACCTGTTTAGAAACCGCTGGACTACTGCAAAGCTTTGACCTATTTGCAGACTGGTCAAAGTTTGGGCAAGCCCTTCCTATCGCGCTGGGGCTACTGCTCATCCTTGGGGTTCACGAACTCGGTCATCGTGTCGTAGCCCGTCGGTTGGGAATCCACCTCGGCCCGCCGTTCTTCATTCCCGCGCTCCAACTCGGCTCCTTTGGCAGCATCACCCGATTTGCCTCGCTGCTGCCCAATCGCAAAGCCCTATTCGATATTGCTGTGGCTGGCCCGCTGGCAGGCGGTCTGCTCTCGTTTACAATCCTGATTCTTGGTCTATCATTATCCCATCAGGGTAGCGTCTTTCAAATTCCATCCGAGTTCTTCCAGGGTTCCATCCTGGTGGGCACGCTGGCACGAGTCGTTCTGGGCACAACCCTTCAGCAATCTCTGGTAGATGTACATCCGCTAGTGATCGTTGGATGGATCGGGCTAGTGATTACGGCAATTAATTTGATGCCTGCTGGGCAACTGGATGGCGGTCGCATTGTGCAGTCGATCTACGGGCGCAAAACGGCTGGACGCGCTACGGTAGCGACCTTGGTGTTGCTGGGCTTAGTGTCTCTCACAAACCCCCTGGCGCTATATTGGGCCGTGCTGATTTTGTTTTTGCAACGCGAGCTAGAGCGCCCTGCCCTCGAAGATCTATCGGAACCGGATGATGCGCGGGCGGCATTGGGTTTGCTGGTTTTGTTTTTAATGGCAGCAACATTGCTGCCCCTTACGCCAGGATTGGCAGGTCGTCTGGGCATTGGAGGCTAACGCATGTCATTGACCCCCCCAGTTTTGCTGGTTCTCGATATCAGTGCGCTGGCCAGCAGCACTCCCAAGGAGTGGATTGAGTTTTCGCGTATTGGCTCTACGTATATTCCTCAGGCCGTCTATGAGGAAATGAAGCTGCTGTTCGATCGCTCTCCTGATCCTGATCTGGAGGAACTTTGCAAATCTTTCAATCATTTTTATCCCCATAGCGGCTGGACGATTACTGAAGCCCACGCACACCATCCGTCGCTGGCAGCGGCCGGACAGGCGCTAACTCGACGGGCCCGCATTACGCTGGCCTCTGCCCGCTGCGCCTATGCTTTGGCGCTGTCTTCGCCGGGGCATTTGGCGGTGCTGGTCACGAATGATCAATCATCGCTTCAGCGGATCTATCAGTTGCCTTCGACCAATTTATGCGCGATCCGCACATCGGAGTTGCTGCAATGGTGTCGGGCGGGGCAACGTCCGGTGATGGTCAGCCAGAAGATGCAGCAGCTTCGGGCAACCAGTGGGGTCGCGGCCGCAGTGACCACCAACAGTGGCTCTGTGCGAACCAGCCCGACCCGAGTTCACCCTGGCACTTTGAGTACCCCGCCGCGATCGCCCTCCATGACCGCCCGCCGCTACGCCCAGCCGCCGTCCCGCCCCTCTCGCAGCAGAGTCCGAGCCGACAACAGCCTGCCCGACTGGATTACGCAATTGCTCTCACTAGTCCTTTCCTTTGGCGGGCTTGCTCTGGCCGCCTGGATTATGTGGAGCGTCATCCACAATACCGAATGGCTGGCTCCGCTGCGGCAGCCGCTCGACCCGACGCAGCCCGCGCCCCAGTGAGTTGCTTAAGCTTGCAGAATCCGCAAAACCTGCCCGATTTTAGAGCATCGTACCCCTGTCTGACCTCCCAGTCTGCCCTTTCAGCCTGCTCTTTTCAGCCTGCTTCTGGAGCCTTAGGCGAAAATCAGCCCGTCTCGGCATCGTTGACGCGGCGAAGCTGCACAACGTCGCTCATTTTGCGGATCTGGGTAAACGTGCGCTCTAGCTGATTGTGGTCGCGAATGTCGATACCAAGGTTGATCACCGCCGTCTGGCCGGGGAAGGTTTTCACCTGAGCATTGCGGACGTTGATGTTGTAGTCGCTGAGGCGCGAGAGGATATCCTTTAGCACGCCTACCCGGTCGATGACCTCTAGCTGAATTTGCACCGGATAGGTCTGGGCGCGGCTGCTGGTGGTTTCGGCTGCGTTCCAACTGACAGGAATGAGGCGATCGCCCGGTACGCTGTCTGTATTCGTGCAGCCCTGACGGTGAATCGAGATACCCCGGCTGCCCTGCGTCACCACCCCAATAATCGGCTCCCCTGGAATCGGCGTACAGCAGCCCGCCAGATGATACAACAGCCCTTCCACTCCTTGAATCGGAGAGTCATGCGTTTTGGGTGTGGGGCGCGGGGGCTGCGGCGGCGGATTGAGCAGCAGCGCCTCTTCCTGCGCCGTCGTAGCCACCGGAGCCACAGGTTGGAGCGCCTTAGTAGCATCCCGCAGCCGATTCAGCACATGATTAATCGTTACCTCGCCATAGCCCACGGCCGCCAGCAGGTCTTCCGGCGTTTGATAGTTGCAGCGCACGGCTGTCACCTGCATCTGCTCCGACTTCAGCAGCGCCTCAAACCCCTTTTTGCCCAGTTCCCGCTCCAGCATGTCGCGCCCGCGCTGCACGTTCTCCTCCCGATTCGACCGCTTATACCACTGGCGAATCTTGTTGCGGGCCCCCGGCGTTACTACAAAATTCAGCCAGTCCAGCGACGGATGGGCATTTTTCTGGGTAATGATTTCCACAATGTCGCCATTCCGCAGCACCGTATCCAGCGGCACCATGCGACCGTTGATCTTCGACCCGGCGCAGCGATTGCCCACTTCGGTATGAATCCGATAGGCAAAGTCTACCGGCGTAGATCGCTGCGCCAGAGGAATCACGTCGCCCTGCGGCGTAAACACATACACATCATCGTCAAACAGGTTGGTGCGGACGCTTTCCAGGTATTCCTGCGCGTCCTTGAGGTCGTTTTGCCAATCCAGCAGTTGCCGCAGCCAGGTCAGCTTTTCGTCGTCAGGGCTAAAGCGCGTCGCCGTAGACTTGCCCGTTTCCTTATACTTCCAGTGGGCAGCAATCCCGTATTCCGCAATGTGGTGCATTTCTACGGTGCGAATTTGAACCTCGACGGGGCGGCCGCCATGACCGATTACCACAGTGTGCAGCGACTGGTAGCGGTTGGGCTTGGGCAGGCCGATGTAGTCTTTGAAGCGACCAGGGATCGGACGAAACAGGTTGTGAACCACGGCCAGGCTGCGATAGCACTCGTCAATCGTGTTAACGATAATGCGAACCGCCGTGATATCGAAAATTTCGTGGAATTCCTTCTGCTGCCGCTGCATCTTTTGGTAGATGCCGTAGAGATGCTTGGGGCGACCCTTGAGTTCGACGCAGTGAATGCCCGACCGCGTTAGCTCTTGGCGCACGTCCTCTACCGTTGTTTCCAAATAAGACTCGCGATCGCCCCGTTTTTCGCTCACCAGCGCCTGCATGTCGCGATAGGCTTCCGGCTCCAGATACTTGAAGGCGAGATCTTCTAACTCCCACTTAAAGCGCCCGATCCCCAGGCGATTTGCCAGCGGCGCAAAGATTTCGCGGGTTTCCAATGCAATCTGGCGGCGTTTGGCATCGGGCAAATGCTCCAGGGTTCGCATGTTGTGGAGGCGATCGGCCAGCTTCACCACGATCACCCGGATATCCTGCGCCATCGCCATGAACATGCGGCGAAAGTTTTCGGCCTGGCGCTCGGTTTTACTCTCAAAGTTAAATTTCGACAGTTTGGTTACGCCCTCCACCAGGCGGCTCACTTCGCTGCCAAAGCGCTCCTCCAGTTCTTCAACCGTAACCTCTGTGTCTTCGACCACATCGTGTAGGAACCCGGCAGCGATGACAGCGCTACTGCCTCCCAGATCGCGCAACAGCCCCGCAACAGCGATGGGATGGGCAATGTAGGGTTCGCCAGAGGCCCGCTTCTGTCCCTCATGAAGCTGGTAGGCAAAATTGAACGCATCGCAGACGACCGACGCATCCGAGCGGGGATTGTCGGAACAGTCGCCTGTGACCGGGCAGGCATGAGAAATCAGGCATTCTCGGAGCCAGTCGGGCAGTTCAACGTCGGTGGGTAGCGTGAGGGTTGTGGCGTTCATGAGGCAACTCCTGACAGGAGAAAGGGAGTGGGGATACGATTCAATCGCCCTGGCTAGGGGAAAGTGCTGGAGGCTAGGAGCCTGAAAACTCCCTGTGCGATGCGGTGGATTTTAGCTATTAAACTGTTCGAGGGGAACTTTTGGGAAGAGATCTGGCAATTGAAACCGTAAACGGGTCGTCTCTCGGTTGAACTTTCTGCTGAGCGCTTGAGATGAATTGCTAGAGAAGTTGTTAGAAGTCGTTAGAAGTTATTCAGTCCTGAGTTCCTAAGCCAGCCCCCTAAGTTGCACAAATGCTTCACCAGCTAAGGTGTTCGCGAGGCGGTACTTACTTATTAGTTACGTTTATTAACGAGATAGACCGGACTAATAAAAGCGTTTCGGTGGAGATCAGGTGAAAGATTTATGAGAGATGCTAAAAGCTTGCAGATATGAGGAAAATACTGTCAGATTGAGGCGCAAGTTCGCTCAAATGCACCACTTGGCTTAAGGTTGTGAGCAAAGGTTGTGAGTTTGAGTGAGCTATTTCTCTACTATATACAGAATTCTTAACATTCGTTTAAGAATTCTGGTAGGAGTTGCTACATTGTCATGGCTTTATCAGAATGGGAGTCTTGCCGTCCGGTTTACGAAACCCTGCGATCGCTCTCTTCCTCTATGCTGGCACAGGTTTCGGGCGCTGCGGAGTCCCCTGCGGGGGTGGCTGATTTGCGCTTGTTATTCCAACAATTACAGACGCAATTTCAGCAGCAGGTTTTGCCGCTGGACACGAGCAGGCTAGAGGGGGCGATTCCCTCCCTCCACACCGAAATGGCAAAGCAACTGCGGCTATTGAACATGGACCTGATGTTTTTGCAAACGGCGCGGCAGCCCGAAACCGCACGGCAGCGAACCGAGCAAATGGGCGATCGCCTGCGCCTGCTGATGCGCTATTGTGATGCTGTTTTGGGAGAGGAGGCGTGATGGACTGCCTGAAGGATCGGGGCGTGCAACTGGTAGATGTGGTGCTGCGGGGAAACCTGCCCGCTCAGCAATGCCCCGTGTGCGAGGGCTGCTGGATTGCGCCAGAGGATTATCACGACTGGAAGCAGGGTCAGCCCCAGCCCCTACCCGAAACCGTGAACCTGGAGGCCGCCGCCAGCCATCCACCCGCCCCGCTGGACGTGCGGACTGCCCTCTGTCCCGACTGCGGCGGTTTTCTGTCGCGGGTGAAAACGGGCGCAACGATGAACCCGTTTTACGTCGAGCGGTGTCCCCAGTGTGGCGGCATCTGGTGCGATCGCGGCGAATGGGACGCACTCTCCGCGATGGGCATCAGCGCCATCATCGACCAGTTGTTTTCTAGCGATTGGCAAGGCCGAATGCGAACCCGCGAGATGCTGCACCGAGAGCGCCTGGCCATGATCGACAAACTGGGCGAAGACCTAGCGCTACAAGTCTTCGCCCTGGCCGAGCAGCTTGAGCATCACCCCAATGGAGATTTTGGAGTGGCGTATCTGATGCGGCGGATTGGGGGCAGCGAGGTGGGGCTGGAGTGAGCGCATGACCTACACCTTTCCCGACTCCTTCTTCTGGGGCGCTGCGACCTCGTCTTATCAAATCGAAGGGGCGATCGCCGCTGAGAGCCGCAAGCCCAGCGTGTGGGATAGGTTCGCCGCAACGCCGGGGCGCGTGCTGAACGGGGATACGGGGGCGATCGCCTGCGACCATTACCACCGCTTTCGGGAAGACGTAGCGCTGATGGCAGACCTGGGGATCAAGCACTATCGCTTTAGCATCGCCTGGCCCCGGGTGATCCCCGATGGGCGCGGCGCAGTGAACGAAGCAGGCGTGGACTTTTATCGGCGGCTGGTGGATTGTTTACAGGAACATGGGATCACGCCCTACGCAACCCTGTTTCATTGGGACAGTCCCCAGGCGCTAGAAGACCGCTACGGCTCCTGGCGCAGCCGCGAGATGGCACAAGACTTTGCAGAGTATGTAGCGGCGGTGGTGGAACGGCTGGGCGATCGCATTTCCCACTGGATCACCCTGAACGAAATTGCCTGCTTCACGCACCTGGGCTATGGCGTGGGCCAGATTCCTCCCCACGCGCCGGGAACCGTCGTCGCCACGCCAAAAGACGTGTGGCAGACCTCGCACCATGCGCTGCTGGGGCACGGGCTGGCCTGTCAAGCCATCCGCGCCGCCTCGCCCATTCCCTGCACCGTTGCGCTGGTCGATAACTACGCGGTCACCGTGCCGCTTGCCGAAACGCCAGAACACATCACCGCCGCCCAAACCGCCTTTCACACCGCCTGGGCCAACGGCGGCATTCTTTTCCCGGCGCTCACCGGAGCCTATAGCCCCCTGCTGCTGGAGAAGCTGGGAGCCGACGCGCCCGATATCCAGGATGGCGATTTGCAAACCATCTGCCAGCCGCTGGATGTGCTGGGGCTGAATGTCTACTCCGGCAGCTACGTGCGGGCGGCGGATAACGCCGACGGGTTCGAGACGCTGCCCTTTCCCGCCAGCTATCCCCGGCTGCACATGCCCTGGCTGTGGGTCGTGCCCGACGCGCTCTATTGGGGCGTGCGCCATGTCAGCGAGGTGCTGGGACATCGCCAACTGCCCATCTGGGTGACGGAAAATGGCTGTGCGGTGGAAGACGTGCTGACAGAGCAGGGAGAGGTGCTGGACTGCGATCGCATTTTGTACCTGCGGCAACACCTGCAAGCCGCCCACCGCGCCGTGTCCGAGGGCTATCCCTTGGGCGGCTACTTTGTCTGGAGCCTGCTGGATAACTTTGAGTGGGCCTGGGGCTACGATCGCCGCTTTGGGCTGACCTATGTGGATTTTGACACCCAGCAGCGCATCCCCAAAGCCAGCGCCCGCTGGTATGCCGAGTGCATCCGACACAATCGGGTGGTCTAGGCAGGGTAAAATCATCTTTTGCAAATCTGCCTTGCAACCGGGCGCAAGATTCGGGCGAAAGAGCCGAATGCTGCCTACCTACAAGCGCAGGATTCGGACACGCTGCCTATGCCGTCGGCTTATGTAATTGGATTGGGGAAATCGGGCATTGCCGCCGCTCGGCTGCTGCATCGGCAGGGCTGGCAGGTGACAGTCAGCGATTCCGGCAGTTCCGATGCCCTCCGGTCGATGCAGCAAACCCTCCAGGCGGAGGGCATTGCCGTCCTGCTGGGGCATCGCCTAGAGCCAGACCCCACGCAGATGCAGCGGATCGTCGTCAGCCCCGGCGTGCGGTGGGATCTGCCCGCGCTGGAAACCGCCCGCGCCCTTGGCATCGAAACCATCGGGGAAATGGAACTGGCGTGGCGATCGCTCTCCCGCATTCCCTGGGTCGCCATCACGGGCACCAACGGCAAAACCACCACCACCGCCCTCACCGCCGCCATCTTCCAAGCCGCTGGACTAACCGCGCCCGCCTGTGGAAATATTGGCTACGCGGCCTGCGAAGTCGCGCTAACTCTCGCCGGAGAACCGCACAGCAGCCCCTCTCCCCCTCCCCCCAACCTCCAACCTCCAACCTCCAAACTCCAACCTCTACACTCCCCCGACTGGATCATCGCCGAAATCAGCAGCTACCAGATCGAGTCCTCCTCCACCCTCGCGCCGCGCATTGCCCTGTGGACAACCTTCACGCCCGACCACCTCAGCCGCCACTATACGCTGGAAAATTACTACGACATCAAGGCTTCGCTGCTGGCGCGATCGCCCCTGCAAATTTTCAACGGCGATGACCCCTACCTCCGCAGCACCGCCGACCGATGGCCCAACGCCTGCTGGACGAGCGCGGCAGGCAAGGCGCATCTGCTGGGCGATCCCATGCGGGGAGCCTATGTAGAAGACGGCTGGGCGATCGCCCTGGGAGAGCGCATCGTTCCCATAGACGCGCTGAACATGGTAGGCTCCCACAACACCCAAAACCTGCTGATGGCGGTGCTGGCGGCGCGGCTGGCGGGTATCGAGAAGGGGGCGATCGCCCACGCGGTTGAAACCTTTCCCGGCGTGCCCCACCGCCTGGAACACATCTGCACCTGGCGGGGCATCGACTTTATCAACGACAGCAAGGCCACCAACTACGACGCGGCCCAGGTGGGACTGGCAGCCGTGCCCGCGCCCGCCATCCTGATTGCAGGCGGCGAAGCCAAAGACGGCGACGACACCGCCTGGCTATCCACGATTCAGCAAAAAGCCGCCGCCGTTTTGCTCATCGGCAGCGCCGCCGAAGCCTTTGCAAAACGCCTGGCCAGTATTGGCTACTCGCACTACGAAATCGTCGAAACACTGGATCGCGCCGTAGAGCGCAGCGCCGAACTGGGTCAAGCGCTGAATGCCCAGACCGGACTCCGCACCGTCCTGTTTTCGCCCGCCTGCGCCAGCTTTGACCAATATCCCAACTTTGAGGCGCGGGGCGACCACTTCCGCACGCTGTGTCTGGCACTGTAGCTCTGGTTAGAGGATCACTAGATGACATGGGGGACGCTGACTTGATGCTCGCGACTATTTTGAACGCTAAAAGCACGGTGTCTGGCTTGGCGATCGCCCCCCAGCCCCGTCGTTTATCCAAGAGAGTCCTGGCAGATCTAGACAGGGCCTAAAATGAAGCCAGGATCGATTTGCTCCCTGCCGCTTGCAATCCATGATTCAAACCCGGCCCCGGTTTCTCAGCTTTGAAGAGTATCTGTCTTATCACGACGAGACAGACAATTTGTATGAACTATTTAATGGAGAGCTAGTCGAAGTGCCGCCAGAGTCCGGGGAAAACGTTCAAATTGCGAATCGGCTTTTTCTCGCGTTTGCAATACTCCTGGGCACAGATCGAGTCCGCGGGCACGGGCTGGAACTGGAAGTGCGCGGGGAGCCTAAAAATCGCTATCCCGACCTCACCATTCTTCGAGAAGAACACATTCAGCTTCTCAAAAGCCGCAACACGATTCGGCTGAACATGGCTCCGCCGCTGCTGGTGGTGGAAGTCGTCAGCCCCGGAGACTTGCAGCGCGATCGCGATTACATTGCCAAGCGATCGCAATATCAGGACATCGGCATTCCTGAGTATTGGATTGTCGATCCACAGGACAACACGGTCACGGTTCTGACGCTGCTGGAGACTACTTATTCCCAAGTAGAGCGCTTTCAGGGAGAGGAGGTCGTGCGATCGCCCCAATTCCCTGACCTGCAAATCACCAGCGCACAAATCTTTGGCTCCGGAGCCGATGGCTGAGTAATCCCTCTGCAACTTCCTCTACTCATCGGGTTCTCGCTCGATGGGGTTCGTGGAAAAGTCCATTGGTTCTGCATCGGGATCGGGTGGCACTGGGCTGAATGCAGGACAATAGCCTTCTGGTGTGACTTTGAAGCCAAAGAGGGACGAGGCCTGGCTCCAGCAGCGCTGCCCCCGATAGTGGATGCAGTTGCCGCAGCATTCGGTTCCTGGCAAAATGTCTGGCTCGTCGCCGCGATTCAACAACTCTCGCTGAGACACGCCCCGCAGCACCAAGCTGTCGCCCTGCCAGCGCACTTCCACGATGCCCGTGTCGGCAAAGGACTGCCAGCGTGGGTCGGTGAGCAGCACCGGGGGCAGCGTCACCAGTGCGCCGTCTTCGTACTCGGTTAGTTCGCCTTCATACTGCGTTTCGGGCGCGGCGGGCTGAAGGAAAGTTTCGCCCACAGGCAGATCGACGCGCATTCCGGCCAGCGGCGTATGCAGGTGATAGCGGTTTTGCAGCTCCTCCAGGCTGGCCAGGTCAGCCAGATAGTTGGCCGGGCCATGCACCAGGACGACGTGCTGGGGCCGCAGGTTGTGGATCAGTTGGGTGGTGCCGATGCCGTCGCAGTGTTCGCCCAGTAGGTAGGTGTCGAGCGTGAGGCGACCCGATTTGAGGAGCGATCGCAGCGATTTGGAGGCTTGAATTCGCTGCTCGGTGAGCGCGTCGATCGCCCCTTCGCGGCCCGGCTGCTGGGGCACGAGCAATAACCAGGGCAGCAGGCTGGCGTGGACGTATTGGCTGAGTTCGGTGTCGTAGTGAGTCAGCACGATGGCAGGCGTGGGGCCCGACAGGGCAATTTGCCGCAGCCCCGGATCGAGCGGCAGCCGTCGCACATGGGGGCGAATGCGTTCATCCCAAAATAGGGACTGGTGTCGCGCAAAGTTTTGCACACTGCTGGGGAAATGATGCAGCAGTTCCAAATAGGCATCGCATCCGGCGGCAATGCGCTCGTCTACCCAGATGTCGATCGCCCGTCCAGTAAAGTGGTGATGGCTGCGGAGGAGGATCAGCAGTTCTTGCCCCAGTCCCAGCGTAGGCACAGGAAACAGGACGGATTGCGAAGCGGCGATCGCCTGATGGATGCGCTCTGCAAGCTGGTTTTCCTGCTGGCGGCGGTGGGGAAAGCGGGCCGTGCCATAGCTGCCCTCGGCAATCAGCACATCGGGCTTGAGGCCGCGCAGTTCCTCCAGCGGCAGCCCTTCCGCCAGCCGCGAGTTGGACAGCAGAAAATCGCCCGTATAGAAGACGGTGTAGGTGCGCTCCGAGGTGGCGTAGGTGAGCAGGAGCGCTGCGGCCCCCGGCAGGTGTCCAGCAGGAATCAGTTCGGCGCTGAGGCCATCGGCAAATTCGACGGGCGATCGCCAGGGCAGCGCATGGCAAAAGTCTGGCACGTCTGGTTCATCCAGCCAGTTCAGCGGCAGCAGTTGGGCCGTCACCTCGCTGGCATACACGGGCAAATGGGGAAACGCCCGATGCAGCGCCAGCAATCCCCGCGCATGGTCGCCGTGGGCGTGAGTACACAGCACCAAATCCGCAGGCGGCTCTGCTTCTGCCGTCAGCGCGTCAATCTGTTCTAGTCCACAGTCCAATAGAATCCGATGAGGCCCCATCCGAACCAGCAGACAGACCCCTTCATCGGTGTTTCCTACACCATAGGGCAAGCATTCAAGTTCAGTCACGGCTTCAGCGGGTCGCGTTTCTTGCTCATGAGGAAACCGCAACGCGGCCAGGCAACGTGCGGGGCTGGGGGGAGCCAAGAGAGCGGGAGCAGCGCTCCGAGAGTGCAGTCAGGGTGCGACTTAGTGTGCTAGTGTGCAGAGCCGTTGCCGTGATAGTTGTCTGAATCGTAGAAGCCGTTGCGGGTGCCGAAGAAGAGACAGGCCGCAATAAAGACCGGCGTAATTCCCAGAAGAATGAGTTTAACGTCCATTTTTTTTAAACCTCGTTTGCGGTCTAGTATAAGGCTGAGAGGAATGAAATCAAGGGTTGTTAGAGTTTGTTTAAGGTTGCTTGCTGGGTTGGGGAGGCACGCCCGTTTGCCCCAGTCCCTCCGTTTGCCCCAGACCCTCCGCTGAGCGGTGCAACCCTTAGCCAGGCTCCGCCGGTTTTTGCCAGCCTGTTTTCATCCTACTCAATCTGTTTAGCATCTGGTTAGTGCCAGTTAGTGTTAGTGCGAGTTAGTGCAAGTTAGTGCGAGACAAACTGCCTGTGCGATCGCCCGCTTCCGTACCTCCCCAGCCCCCAACCCCATCCCCAGGGGTCATTCCCCCCGACTGGCTGAGCCGCTGCGCTACCCAGGTCGCGCCCGATCTGCTGGGCTGTGTGCTGGTGCGCCAGTTGCCCAGTGGGGAAATCCTGCGCGGCGTGATCGTGGAAACGGAAGCCTACACCCCCGGCGACCCCGCCTGCCACGCCTATCGCCGCCGCACGCCCCGCAACGCCGTCATGTTTGGCCCGGCGGGCTGGGCCTATGTGTATCTCATCTATGGCATGTATCACTGCTTCAATGTGGTTACCGATCTGGATGGCGTGCCCAGTGCGGTGCTGGTGCGGGCGCTGGAGCTAGACCGGATGCCGCCCGGCCTCGACCCCGGCCGCGACAAGCTGCACCGCGTGGCGGCGGGGCCGGGTAAGCTCTGCCGCGCTCTGCAAATCGACCTCAGCCTGACGGTAACGCCGCTGGCTCCGGGACAGGGGCTATGGCTAGAGGGGCGATCGCCCACATTCCAGGCCCAGCTTGATGCAGGACAAATCTCCTTCGTGCAAACCACACGCATTGGGCTGACGCAAGGCGCAGACCGCCCCTGGCGCTGGTACGTTGCCGAAAGCAAAGCCGTATCGCGGCGATAGGAAGCGAATCCCAGGAAAAACCCAAATACTCCAAATAAAAAATCCGCTGGAGATGTCTGAACAGACATTTCCCCAGCGGCAAACCCTTAGCTAATTTTTAGATTTTGGATCGGCGATTTTGGATCGCCGGTTTTGGTGGGTCAATCCAGAGTTTTGCTAGGCTTTTGGCGATCGCAAGTCAAGCCTTATTCCAGAGAATTTAGCTCAGCCGTTAGGCAAAATCCGCCGCTGTAATTAGGCTTCTTTGCACCCCAACCAGAATCGCTAGCACATCATTCGTGCCCCGCTGCTGAATCAGCGTATTGCCCGCTTCGTCTCCCTTGCCCCGCACCATCCGCACCTGGCTAAAGTTAATCCCTCCAGCCAGCCGCAGCTTGTCGATGCCGTCTTCAAAGTCCATGATCCGGTCCACATCCGGCCCCCTCCGCAGCACGAAGATATCTGCACCGGAGCCGCCCACCAGCGTATCGTTCCCCTTGCTGCCATCCAGCAAATCTTTCCCGTCGTTGCCGATCAGGAAATCGTTGCCGCCCTTGCCCAGCAGGGTATCGTCGCCCGCGCCGCCGATCAGCGTATCGGCAGTTCGCTTGCCGTTTAGGACTTGTCCAGGTGTAGGGCTGCTGGGGCCACCCGGCCCGCCAGGGCCACCCGGCCCACCAGGGCCACCCGGCCCACCCGGCCCGCCAGGGCTGCCACTTGCAGGACGAACCAGAACGTAGACCGTTGCTGTATCTGCCAGCCCTGTGCCGTCTGTCAGGGTGTAGGTGAATCGGGCCAGACCGCTAAAGCCCGCTGTCGGCGTAAAGACGACGGTTCCGGCAGTCGCGTTGAAGGCAGCCGTGCCATTCACCACGCCGCTGACCTGGGTAACGCTGAGGGAACTGTCGTCTGGGTCGGTGTCATTAGCCAGCAATTGGCTGACGTTGATCGTCAGCGGTGTGCCAAAATTCGTCTCAAAGCTGTCGCTCTGGGCCTTGGGCGAGTTGCCCTGCAACGCAAACAATTCATAACCGAAGCCGCCGTTGGTTCCTCCAAAAACCAGCTTGCTCCCAAAAACCTCAA
This sequence comes from Thermoleptolyngbya oregonensis NK1-22, assembly GCF_032705245.1. Classification (GTDB taxonomy): domain Bacteria; phylum Cyanobacteriota; class Cyanobacteriia; order Elainellales; family Elainellaceae; genus Thermoleptolyngbya; species Thermoleptolyngbya sichuanensis. The sequence goes on along the minus strand of NZ_CP053540.1, from coordinate 650,329 downwards.
AGTCGCTATTGAAAGGATCCAAACCGCTATTTGCTCCCGGATTGAGATCGGTCACCAGTTTTGTGCCTGCTGCCGTACCATCGGTCATCCACAGTTCCCGCCCGTGGGTTCCGTCGTTTGCGGAGAAAAACAGCTTGTTATCAAAAATCGTGAAGCTGAAAGGGGAGGAACTGCCAATACCAGGGTTAATATCCTTTAGCAACATCGTGCCCGCAGCCGTGCCGTCCGTAATCCATAGCTCATAGCCATTGGTGCCATCGTCTGCGGCAAAGACTAACTTGTTGTTAAAGACGATGAAGTTGTAAGGATCAGAGCTACCGCTGCCGGGGTTGATATCTCTGAGCAACGTGGTGCCCGCAGCCGTGCCGTCGGTGACCCAAAGCTCACGACCATTCGTGCTATTTCCTGCTGAAAAGAACAGCTTGTTATTGAAAACCGTGAAACGGCTGGGGAAAGAAGAACTAGGGCCAGGGCTGATGTTTGCAAAAAGCTGGGTGCCCGTAGCTGTGCCATCTGTTACCCAAAGCTCATAGCCATTGATGCCATCCTCTGCCGTAAAGAACAACTTGTTATTGAAAACCGTAAAATTGCCAGGTGAGGAAGAACTAGGGCCAGGGTTAATATTTGCAAAAAGCTGAGTCCCTGCGGTTGTGCCATCTGTCATCCAAAGCTCATAGCCATTGGTGCCATCCTCTGCCGTAAAAAACAGCTTGTTGTTGAAAACTGCGAAATTAGTAGGCGAGGAAGAACTAAGACCAGGGTTAATATTTGCAAAAAGCTGAGTCCCTGCGGTCGTGCCATCTGTTACCCAAAGCTCGTAGCCATTGATGCCATCCCCTGCCGTAAAAAACAGCTTGTTGTTGAAAACTGTGAAATTGTAGGGGAAGGAAGAATTAGGGCCAGGGTAAATGTCCTTCAGGAGCGTCGTGCCCGCAGCCGTGCCGTCGGTGATCCAAAGCTCACGACCATTGGTGTCATTATTTGCCGTAAACAGCAGCTTGTTGTTGAGGACGTTGAAATAGTAGGGGTAGGAATCGCCACTAATGTTGATGTTTGCAAAAAGCTGGGTGCCCGCAGTTGTGCCGTCAGTGACCCAAAGCTCACGACCACTGGTGCTGTTCTCCGCTGAAAAGAACAGCTTATTGTTGAAGACTGTGAATTCGTAGGGAAGGGAGTTGTTTGTCCCAAGGTAAATATCTTTCAGTAGAGAAACTGAGTAACTCATAATCTGTCCTCTCAGGCGCAGTAATTGGGGGGCTTGCCTGCGGTTTCCTGCAACTTTTAGAGATTAGCGTGTGTCGTAAATAACATCAGAGTCATCAGGGCACACAGCCCTATCGCACAAGGCGCAGGAAGAGCCTTGCTCTAGTAACCGGGGGGCATAACCTATCCGAATTTTCACGCAGTGGGTTTTTCCCTCCGGAGGAATTCCGGAGGGGTGATTGTATATTTTTGTGTTAGCCGTGCTGACGATTTCCCGTATATTCAACGGATTCTGGCAGGCAGTGAGGCGGTGATGGGTTCTCTACTGCGTTTTATGCCTGATGCGGTGGGTGGGTATATCTACTGAGCAGTCTTGATACTAGAAAAACGCAAGCTACAAGACATCCCGATGGATAACCTCAATCCAGAAGCCCTCGTCAACTGATGGTGGCTGAAAAAAACTAGTTACATGGTGAAAAACGTCTTCTGTATCAAACTGTGACCGCTCTGGGTTGGTTTCCCTCCGCTTCCTAATTCCCTCTAGGCAAGTCTCGTCATCAACATCAAGGTATATCAACTGATGAGGTATGTTTTCAGATAAAAGTATCTCTTTGAACCATGCTCTTTGATTGACTGTGTTTGCTGGGAAGTCCATTACTACAGAGATTCCAGCCTTAATTATGCTTCTTACATGATTTTTCAACACGGATCTTAATCGCCTTGAGTATTTTACATAATCATCAAAATTTTTTATTTCTTCAGGATAAATGGTTGATAGCCACTCATCCTCCGACAACAAAATTGCGTTTAGTTCTTTGGCAATCTTGCAAGATAGAGTGGATTTACCAGACCCCATTTTTCCGCAGAAGAATATCAAAGTTCCCATCTGGTTCATTTCTTCTTCCTCGCATAACGGTGAAGGGCCGTCCTAATTTGGGCACCTCGAAAAATTCAATCTTGATTGAGAATGACAAGGATATTTCAACGGTTTACATCCCAAAGATTCGCAACAAGCCAATTAATCGAGGTGCCTACATCAACAGCCTAATTCGCGACAGAGTCCGGCGGACATAGCCCTCTGCCTTCCTCGATGGCGGTATAGACGCAGCCTGCGTATTGACCGGCGGGCGTGCCCGATGGCGTGAACACCATAATCGCAGCGGACCCGGAAGCGTCGCCATGCTTCACCAGCAGGTCATTCCCCAAATAGCCGATGTTGATCAAATCCCGCATTGGGTAGGTAGTGAACTCATCCTGCAACACCCGCTCGCCTGGAACCTGCACCCGGTAGAGGGCGTGGCCCCCGCCTTGCGGGTCAATCACAAACACAGCGCTGAGCTGCGTTTCGACGCATTCTTGCAGAATTACGCCGACGGCTACGTTGCCCGTTTGGGGGTCAATGCCAAAAGAGGGATGGAATCGTTGCCCGTTCAGCGTTTGCTCTGGCTCAATTTGCAGCCTTTCGCAGTTCACGCCGTCCAGAACGCGCACGTTCATGCTGTTTGCCGAAATGGTTTGCGATCGCCCTTCCGAGGTGAGCCGGAGCTGCGTGCCGTCTTCGCTAATGCGAACGCGAGTGCCGCCGCGCTGCCCGCCTGCGATGGACATCTGGGGCAACGCTAGGGCGATCGCCCCCGCGCCAGCCACCAACCCCGCCGCCATCGTCATCCAAAAAACCTTTTTCATCAGGAACTTCCTTTTTCAGAAACACACCAGAGAAATAGACACAATCTGCCTGACGTAAGTTGCGGAAAATCCGAAATATTTTGTGGCGATCTGTTTCAGCATCCGTTTCAACACCCATAAAACTTCGGCCTCCATACAACCTCGGACTTGCAGCGCTAATTTTGGGCGGACAGGGCGCAAGGCTTGATTCTAGAGAACCTAGCCCCTAGACTGAGTGGGACTGCATCCCCTATCTGCCTCCCAGCCATGTCCTCTGCCGACTCTGCCGACTCTGCCGACTCTGTTAACCTGGAACGCTATGCCGAACAGGCAGCCGCCCTCATTGGTCTGCCCATTCCCCCCGACTGTAAACCTGGCGTGATCGCCAATCTAGAACGCACCGCAGCGATCGCCCAGTTGGTCTTAGAGTTTCCCCTGTCGCCAGAGGTGGAGAGTGCGGCAGTGTTTGTGCCGATTGGAGGCGGGACTGGTGGCGTGACGGGGTAATGGCGTGACGGAGCCACCTGGCCCCCCCAACATCCTGTCCCCCAAGCCCTCTAAAATTACCTATGCTCGACCTTTTCGATGCTGATGCAACTGCGATCGCCGCTGCGGTTCGTGCCCAAAAAACCACGGCTGAGACTGTGGTGACGGCTGCGCTGGCGCAGATTGATGCGCTAGATGGCAAGCTGAATGCTTTTACCGACGTGCTTCGGGAACAGGCGCTGCAAGATGCGGCGGCGGTGGATAGGGCGATCGCCGCTGGGCAAGATCCGGGGCCCCTGGCAGGCGTGCCCTTTGCGGTCAAAAACCTGCTGGACATCGCGGGTGTAGTCACGCTGGCAGGCTCCAAAATCAACCGCGACAATCCCCCAGCCTCGACGGACGCGGCAACTGTGGCCGCCCTGCGAAAGTCAGGGGGCGTGCTGCTGGGCGGGCTAAATATGGACGAATACGCCTATGGGTTTGTGACGGAAAACAGCCACTACGGCGCAACGCACAATCCCCACGACCTGAGCCGGGTGGCAGGCGGATCGTCTGGCGGGTCGGCGGCGGCGGTGGCGGGCGGGCTAGTGCCCCTCGCGCTGGGGTCAGATACAAACGGATCAATCCGCGTTCCGGCAGCGTTTTGCGGCATTTTTGGGCTAAAGCCGACCTATGGACGAGTGTCCCGAGCTGGTTCTGCCCTATTCTGCGCCAGCCTCGACCACATCGGCCCGTTTGCTCGCTCGGTGCGCGATATTGCCCTCAGCTTTGATCTGATGCACGGGCCCGATCCCCGCGATCCGGTGTGCAGTCCTCGACCCCCTGAGCCAACCTTGCCGCAACTGGGCCAGGGCATCGACGGATTGCGGATTGCCGTTGCCGAGGGCTATTTCGCCACGGGCGGACAGCCAGAAGTGTTTGCGGCGGTGGAAACGGTCGCCCAGGCTCTTGGCGCAACGAAGCGCGTTATCTTACCTGAGGCCCATCGCGCCCGCGCCGCTGCCTATCTAATCACCACCTGCGAAGGCAGTAATCTGCACCTGCCGAACCTAAAGACGCGCCCCCACGACTTTGACCCTGCCACGCGCGATCGCTTTTTGTCTGGTGCGCTCATCCCTGCCAGTTGGTATCTCCAGGCGCAGCGATTTCGGCGCTGGTATGGCGATCGCCTTGCGGAACTCTTTCAGCACGTCGATCTAATCCTTGCACCCAGCACTCCCTGTGCTGCGCCGCTCATTGGGCAAGAAACCATGACCATTGGCGGGCAAGAAATGCTCACCCGCCCCAACTTGGGATTGTATACACAACCGCTTTCTTTCATTGGGCTGCCGATCTTATCTGTCCCCGTGCAGCAGTCGGGCGGGCTGCCCCTCGGCGTGCAGATTATCGCCGCACCCTACCATGAATCACTGGTGCTACGAGCAGGCGCGTTTTTGGAACAGGCTGGTGTGGTAGCAGCTCCGGTGGCACGGGTTTGAGGAAGCTTACCCAATCTGCACAAAGTGGATCAAATCGCCTGCCGTGTGGAACACCTCGCTGCCAATCTGGAAGCGTTCCATATTCCAGATCGTTTGCGTCCAAGCAGCATTCTTACCTTGTCCGTCCTGCGTTCCAACGATGCGTAAACCGCTATTCCCCAAAGCAGTCACCGTCATGGTCTGCAAATCGAGAAAATCCAGGATCACTAGGTCATTCCCTGTGCCACCATCCAGCGTTCCCTGGCCGATGCCGACTTGGAACGTATCGTCCCCGCTGCCGCCCGAAATCAGCGCATCCTGGATGGCAAACGTCATTCCTGAAATCGTGATCAGGTCATTCCCATCGCCACTGCTGATGCTACTGTCTACAACTCCATACCCTGCATGATGGTAATACCCCATGCTACTGTCGGGGGTTGAGATGCTAGATACCTCGCCAGAAATTCTGATGACATCATCGCCATCGCCGCCCTCGACGCGCCCATCCCGCACACCATAGGCAACGCTTTGGCTACCGGGCACTTCCCAAGCGGTCGTTGCCGCAGAAATGATGATTGTGTCATTGCCGCGATCGCCTAAAACATTTGCCCTATAGACTCCGTAGGCGATCGCCGTCTGACTCTCGCTAGGCAAGTCAACGATAGATTGTGCCCTAGCCTCGATCTGCAATGTATCGTCACCATTCCCCCCGCTAAGACTACTATGGGAAATGCCATAACTAGTAGCTTGGATTCCGTTTGTGCCTCGCCCTAGATAAGAATTTGTGCTCGTCCCACTGACAATTGCGACCAAATCGTCGCCATCACCCCCTGCAACTGATGAATGGTCGATGCCATAGGCCAAAGCTTTCGCTCCTCCATAGGCAAATGCAGAGGTGTGTACGTTGATGCGAATCGTGTCGTTGCCTTGATCGCCGCGCACGTCGCTGCGCTGAACCCCATAGCTAGCACCAATCGCGACACCAAATCGCTGCGAACTCGCAAGGGTTGTAGCATTGAGAATAATTTCATCATCGCCCTCGCCGCCAGAAATCGTGCTGCTGCTCACACCATAGCTTTCAGGTTGGCGACCAATCACTTGGCCAACTGCGTAGGCAGAAACGGCAAGGCGATCGCCCCCATTCCCCCCTTCGACAAGGCTGCGATCTACGCCGTAGCTTTTGCTCGTTCCTGAAAAGTAATCTCTAGACAGGCTGTTGGCCGCAAGATCGAGCGTATCGTTTCCGTCGCCCATCTGCACAGCGCTCTCGACCAGCCCGTAGGTCAGCGTATTCGCAAACCCCGTACCTTCGCCCGTTGCCGTGATGGTAACGATATCGTTGCCGCCATGAGTGGCGATCGCCCCCTGTGTCACCCCATAGCCTGCACCCGTCGTTTGGGAACCCGACCCGCGTCCGGTTGCTGTAATGTTGATTCGGTCGTCGCCTGTACCCACGGTGATGGAGCCACTCAGCAGACCGTAGCCGCTGGCAGGGTGGAAAAACCATCGATCACCCGTTTCGGCCAGAGCGCTGATGGAAATCGTGTTGTTGCCATTGCCGCCATCGAGTGTGGAGTTCGATAGCGCAATTCCTGTACTGCTGGAATTAGGAATGCGCTCTGTGATAAAACTCCGGGCAGCAATGGTAAAGGTGTCGTCGCCCTCGCCGCCGTGCAGCGAGCTAAAGCGCACCCCATAAGCGACCGAAAAAATCCCATTGGCAGCAGCGGACACCTCCAGGCGATCGCCCCCTGCACCGAGTAAAATTCCGCTATTCAGCACGCCACCTGCGGTAGGATTGCCCGCTGGGTTCGTGACGATTGCTCGTGCTATTACCGTATCATTGCCGTCAAAGGTTTCGATGCGAGCGCGGGCGATCGCGGTTCCAGTCGTTTCGGTTTCACCTGGATCGACCGCCTCCAGCGCTACATTCGCCGCGAACACATCATCAAACGCCGTTCCCAGTAGCAACCCAGTGAGCTGACCCATACCAGCACCTCAGGTAAAGGTAAAAATAAGTGATCCGAGATTGCGGACTCTGAAACAGGTTCGGTCTTGAGAATATGCGCCACAAAAACCGCCAGAGTGCAAGCCCCCCCTATATTCTTTCCTAAACTGCTATTTTGGCTACAAAATCGTCGTATTTCTTTACCAGCCTGTGTTTCAGAACACAAGACAGGCAAAAACGCAGGCGGAGAAAATCTAAAGAGCGGCAAACTCATTCGCCTATTGCCCGCCTATTGCCGATTTAGCGACCCGTCATCGTTTCAGATAAGCCAGCATGGAGTCGCTTTCTATCTCTTTATCCCAAGCTCTATCCCAAGTAAGGACGTTAATGGTTTAGGGTGGAAATTTAAAGCAGAAATTTAAAACAGTAAAACCCCGCATTGCTGCGAGGTTTCATCTGATCGGAGCGGCGGGATTCGAACCCACGACCCCTACTACCCCAAAGTAGTGCGCTACCAAGCTGCGCTACGCCCCGATACGATTTGAGGGGATACGCGAAACGCGCTTAACAAATATAGCACGGGAAGTGGGGATAGATGCAAAGGGCTTTTGGGGCAACTGGGTCAAAATTTTTGGGACAACCTTGGGCGAAGCAGGCATCCCGCCTTGAAAATCGCCGCAGATCGGGTGAATCCGTCTCCTGCGGAACAGCGGTATGATCAAAACTCTGGGAAAGCAGGACGACCCTCTCACCCCCCGGCCTTCTTGACCGTGATGCAACAACCTAAAACAACCTTGGGAGCGTGCGTGTGACTCAAACAAACTGGGATCTTTTAGTAGAAACCGATCCGCTAGTGGCAGGCTTGATTCAAAAAGAGCTAAAGCGCCAGCAAGACCACCTAGAGCTAATCGCCAGCGAAAACTTCACTTCAGCGGCAGTGCTGGCGGCACAGGGGTCTGTCTTGACGAATAAGTATGCCGAAGGGCTGCCGGGCAAGCGCTATTACGGCGGCTGCGAGTTTGTGGACGAAGTGGAGCAGTTGGCCATCGATCGGGCAAAGCAGCTTTTTGGCGCGGCCCATGCCAACGTGCAGCCGCACTCTGGCGCACAGGCAAATATGGCGGTGTTTCTGACGCTGCTGGAACCGGGCGACACGTTTATGGGCATGGATCTGTCTCACGGCGGTCACCTGACCCACGGTTCGCCTGTGAACGTGTCGGGCAAGTGGTTTAAGGCGTGTCACTATGGCGTGAACCGCGACACCGAGCAGCTTAATTTTGACGAAATCCGGGAGGTGGCGCTGCACCATCGCCCGAAGCTAATTATTTGCGGCTATTCGGCCTATCCCCGCGTGATTGATTTTGAGAAATTCCGGGCGATCGCCGATGAAGTGGGAGCCTACCTCCTAGCCGATATTGCTCACATCGCCGGACTCGTCGCCACGGGCCACCATCCCAGCCCCATTCCCCACTGCGATGTCGTCACCACCACCACGCACAAAACCCTGCGCGGCCCACGCGGCGGCCTCATCCTCACCCGCGACGCAGACCTGGGCAAAAAGCTGGACAAATCTGTTTTTCCGGGAACCCAGGGCGGGCCGCTGGAACATGTCATCGCGGGCAAAGCCGTGGCCTTTGGCGAAGCGCTCCAGCCCAGCTTCAGCACCTATTCGGGGCAAGTGATTCAAAATGCTAAGGCAATGGCCGCCCAACTCCAAGCACGGGGACTGAAGCTGGTGTCGAACGGCACGGACAACCACCTGATGCTGGTTGATCTGCGCTCGATTGGCATGACGGGTAAAGTGGCCGACCAACTGGTGAGCGGTGTCCGCATTACCGCCAACAAAAACACCGTCCCCTTCGACCCCGAATCGCCCTTCGTCACCAGCGGTCTGCGGCTGGGTTCTCCCGCCATGACCACTCGTGGCATGGGCACGGCAGAATTCACCGAGATTGCCAATATTATCAGCGATCGCCTCTTAAACCCAGAGGACGAAAGCGTAGCCCAAACCTGCCGCGATCGCATCGCTGCTTTGTGCAGCCGCTTCCCGCTTTATCCCCATCTCAGCGCTCCAGTGCCCGCCCTAGTGTAAACCCATTCATGAAATACCCGGTCAATTAACACTAAGGTCGATTAGCACTAAATCGAAGCTTAATGCTAAATCAAAACGGAGGTGAGTGATAATACTTACCTCCGTTTTTGATGCCCATTTTTGAGGTTTGATATTTGCTTGATTCACCCGATCATTCGCAGGCGTTCGGCAATCCATCGGGCGTATTTGACTGGATTGAGTACCACAGTATTTCGCATCACAATCTGGATGGAGGATACGCCGTGCTGATTTTATATTTTTTTAAGGCGAATTGTGTCCAAAGCTTGCTACGTCGCCTCAGCAGCTAATTCCCTGGACAAGCCAAGAGATATTAACAATTACTTGTTTTAGTCAGACCCAGGTGGTATCTTGTGAGCGGAAATTCATAGATTGTCCATAGATCGCCCACAGATCACCATGTCTTCGTCTATCGCTATTTTTCGATGGACATTTCTTTCATCCCAGGCTTTTATCTGGCAATCTGTCTCGTTTTGTCAGCCTGGGTTTGCGAGTGGCGATCGCAAGATTTGGAACTAATTTGGAACTAAATTCTAAGAGGATGTTTGAAAAGTCCTACTGTTTGTAGCAAAGCGTGCAAGATCCCCCCAAATCCCCCTTAAAAAGGGGGACTCTAAAGCGGCTTCCCCCTTTCTAAGGGGGGCTAGGGGGGATCTCTGAGTGCTTAACATTACAGGCAATACCTTATTCAAACACCCTCTAATTGCAGGTTTTGTAGCAAAGTGCATCTAGCTCGCTTTGGAAAAGCTACTGAGTTTACGTTAAGTCGTGAATAGGTCGTAAGGCATATGGGTTCCCGATTTCGATACTCGGCTATTTTAGGAGTCGTTTTACTTATTCTGATTGGTCTAGCAACGCAGGTGGGCTGGGCGCAGAGCCAACCTGCTGTGAACCTGCCAAATCCGGGCATCAATCGCGTTTTGTTTCAAAATGTGCGGGTGTTTGATGGCACCTCGCCCCGGCTTTCGGGCCCGACCAATGTACTAGTCGTTGACAATAAAATCGAGCGCATTTCTACCTCGCCAATTCCGGTTCCTGCCGATCTCCGCACCCTCCTGATCAACGGGGAAGGCAAAGTGCTGATGCCGGGATTGATCGATGCCCACGTTCACCTGTTTCTGGAAGGGGTTGCGGGTCAGGCGGCTCTGTTCGAGGCGGGGGCTGGGGGAGATGCCTTGGTTCAGCAGGTGTTTCGGGCTGCGGCTGAGAGTTCCACTCAGATGCTAATGAACGGGTTTACGAGTGCGCGGGATATGGCGGGGCCGGTGTTTGATCTGAAAAAGGCGATCGACCGGGGTCAACTCGCGGGGCCGCGACTCTGGCCGTCGGGCGCGATGATTTCTCAAACGTCGGGTCATGGGGACTTTCGCACGCTGGATGAACTGCCCCGAACACCGACTTCGGAACTGAGTCTGGCTGAGAAATATGGCGTGGGGGCGATCGCCGATGGTGTGCCCGAAGTCCTCCGGGCAACCCGTGAGCAGCTAATGCGGGGGGCCACTCAAATCAAGCTGGCGGCGGGTGGCGGTGTGGCTTCGGTCTATGACCCCATCGATGTATCCCAGTATACCGAGGATGAATTTCGCGCTGCCGTGGATGCGGCCGCAAATTGGAACACCTACGTCACAGTTCATGCCTACACGCCAAGAGCAATTCAGACTGCGATTCGAGCCGGGGTGAAGTGTATTGAACATGGTCAGTTGATGGATGAGCCAACGGCCAGACTGATGGCCGAAAAAGGAGTCTGGCTGAGTATGCAGCCCTTTCTAGATGATGAAGATGCCAACCCCTATCCCGAAGGCAGTGACAGCCGCAGGAAGCAGTTGCAAGTGGCAGAGGGCACCGATATTTCCTACGGGCTAGCCAAGAAATACAACATCAAAACTGCTTGGGGAACCGACATCCTGTATGACCCTACAAAAACGGCTCGCCGGGGCAGGCTGCTGTCAAAAATGGTGCGCTGGTATACGCCCGCTGAAGTGCTGAAGATGGCAACGCACGACAATGCAGAACTGCTGGCGATGTCTGGGCCGCGAAATCCCTATCCAGGCAAGCTTGGTGTGGTCGAAGAGGGCGCTCTGGCAGATTTGCTGCTGGTGAATGGCGACCCTCTGGAAAACATTCGGCTGATTGATAATCCTGCTGAAAACTTCCTGGTGATTATGAAAGACGGCAAGATTTACAAAAATCTGCTGAGCTAATGGGAATTCTCTGGCTCATCCATCTGGCTTCTAGGAGGACAGATGGATGAGATTGCATTGCGCCTAGGTTCTTGCATCCAATCTGCAACCCGTGGTTCCGTCCAAATATTGTCGAAATTGTCGAATTCTAAGCTTGTTGCCCACTACTTTGCTGCTATTTTGCTGATATCTTGCTGACATGTTTTGCTGAAGTTTTAGGTCCGTTGAGCTAGTTTTACGAAACTTCGGTTTTGACAAACTCGCTTCACTGAACTTTAGTTTCACTTAACTTTGTGCTATACATTTTGCATTTCAATTTGCCATTTCTCAGAGTTTTTATCATGCTTCGCCAATCTGCATTATCCCAGGGGTATTGTTCTCAGCATCTTTCCCAAGCCGGGGGGCTGGAGGAGGGTCGGTCATCCAGAAGGCGCATGAGGGCGATCGCCCAGACGCTCTCTCTTGCAGCGTCGGTGGCAGCGGTCGTATGGGTCGCCCCAGCCCACGCCACGGAACCGCGTCCATCCGCCCCCGAATCGGCTGAATCCATCCACCGGGATACTCCAGAAAGTCCAGCACTGGCGGTGGTTTCTGAAGATGCTGCCCTAGGAGAGTTGCGCGAAACCTCTAAGTTTTCATCCATCACCCTGCATCCCGATTCCATCCCCGCTGCCTCCTCTCAGCCCGAAACTGCAACCATTGCAGACCTTCAAATCCAGCAAATCCAGAGGGACACCCCTGCACAGCCGCCAGCGCTCGAACCGCAGCCACAACCCACTGCACAGTTGCTCCTGGATGAGTCGCCAGCCGAAGAACCCATTGTTGATGAATCCTCCCTGGATGAATCGTCCCTGGCACAGACCTCGCTTGATCCGCTGGATGAGCCATCTGAGCCTGCGCTGGAGCCTGTTGACCTGCCAGAACTGGAACCGGCCGATTTGCCCGAAGGTGAGTTTTCTTCTGAATCTGCACCCTTTGATCCTGAGGGGCAGTTGGCTGGTTCCGCAGAGTCCGGAGGGTCGAGATCGGGCAGCCGCTGGCAGGTTACCGTAGAGCCGTATTTCTTCATTCCGCTGGATGTGAGGGCAGACATTGCAGCCGTGGGGCGATCGACTACAATTCGGGCGGATCTGGACAACTTTTTGAACCTCGATCGCGCCTTCGATGGCGGCCTGCGGGTTGATGCCCAGAACGGTCGATTTGGGATTTTGCTCGACGGCTTCTATCTGTCGCTGGCCCAGAGTGGCACGCTGCCCGTCACGTTCCCAGCAGGAAGCCTCCTGCGCTTTGGCATTCCCTTTGAGGTGGAGGGCAGGGCCGATGCCAGTGCCTCTCTGCGCCAAGGCAAGATCGATCTGGCCGCATACTACCGCGTGGTTAACCAATCCCTGCGGCGATCGCCCACCCCCGCCAACCCGTTCCCCTTTCTGGTCGTCGATCCCATTCTCGGACTCCGCACCAATATTTCAAGACAGGAGATCGAAGTGGACGAGGTGCGGATCGGCCCCAACACCATCCCAATCAATCGAGAATTTAGCTCCTCCCGCACTACCCTTGAGCCGCTGGTGGGGCTGCGAGTGGGGCTACAGCTTTCGCCACGCTGGAGCCTGGGTCTGGAAAGCAGCGTGTCTGGGTTCAACATCAACGCCGAACGCGACACCACTTTTAATTTTCAGGCTGGCGTGGGCTACAGCTTTTCTCGCTCTGTCACTCTGCGGGTAGCCTATGTCTATAGTGGCTACGAATTTCGCGATGGCAGCGGCCTCAGACGCAGCGAAATCGACCTGGATCAGCACGGACTAGGGCTGCGGCTATCTATTCGCTTCTAGGGTTCTGTTCTGGAGTTCCGTTCTGGAGTTCCGTTCTAGGGTTCTGAGCTAGGGCGGCGCCGGACTATCGGGCGGCAGAACCTCCAGCCGGGAGGTAGCCCTGCTCAGTCAAAAATGCTTCGAGGGCGGCAGGAAAGTCGGGATACCGATAGACAAGCTGCCCGTCTTTGTAGATTTCTAGACCCCAGTCTGAGGTGCGATCGTAGTTGGCAAGCATGAACGCCCAGCCCTGCTCGTATTCGCCCAGCAGGATCATCTGCGCCACATAGCCCGCCAGAATGCCGTTGACTTCGTTGGTGTCTGCTTGAACGGTCAGCACGGCTTCGCGCATCTGGTTGGCGATCGCCCTCAGTTCTGCTGGATATTGCCGGGTCACGTCTACAAGCTGCCCGTCTTGCAGCGCCCAGATTTGGGAGGGCGGAAACGAGCCAGCATAGCTGCTAAAGGCATAGAGAAAGGCATTGTCAAATGCGACAAACTCTAGCCGCCCATCGCCATCCAGATCTCGAAAGCTGCCGCCTTCGCCATCGCGGAAGCCTGTGTCGGTTGTCTCGAAGCGATCGCCCTGCCAGCGGTGGATGATGTGGGAGGTGCAGCAGTGCGCTCCGCCAGAATAGGTGCGGATGATCACTTCAGCGGTGCCGTCTGCATCCAGGTCTTGCAACCTCACTCCACCGTAGGCCGTGCTTTCCTGGGTTTGTTCTAGCTGGGGCTGCCCGTTATACAGCAGCGTATACTGGACTTCGCCGCCCCAGGCTTCGGCATCCTGGCGATAGCGAAAGCGCACCTGCACCGGCCCTTCACGCAGTTCTCTCGGCTGATCTAGCGCGTCGTTCAGTTCTACTTCAGTCGTCTCGGTTGTCGTGGCCGCTACGTCGCTGGCTGGCTCGCCTGCGAGTGCATTCGGGGTTCCAACCCCAGTCGCCTCAATCGCCGTTTCAGCGCAACTGCACAGGCATAGCGCAATCGCCACCGAGAGCGATCGCCGCCAAACACTCGGCCCGTGGCTCCACCCGCAATTGACAAATTGGCTGGGCAAATCACTGGGCGAATCACTGGGCAAATCAGTTGATAGTCGCTGCCATTTTCCTGCACTTCGGCTCATCCCGCCCTCCAGAAGAAACAGACCCCGCATCAGAGTCCTCCAATAAGATTCCCTCTAGATCAGCGTACTAACGGTTCTCCTCAAGATCCGGGTGCTTCCGTCATCGAGCTTCAAAGTCTTCAAAGTACAAATGCACAATCTGCTTGCCTATCGCCACTAGCGCGACTGTCCTGCTTCCTGAATCTCCGCACCCACTCGCGCAATCAAAGGCACACTCCCAAACAGCGCCAGCGTTCCACCCACCGTCGCCACGCACAAAAACAGACCCAGTAACCGACTTGCCATCGCCTCAGAAATCCTCAGCTTCATAAGCGCTCCTTTCCTAAGTTTGCACCGTTGCACCTGTATATATCTGTACGAAATGTGCAGCTTTGCCGATCCCCCTCACCCTTTTCTGATATGCCGCAGACTTTGAGCTATCTCCCAGCGGGGGAGAGGACTTCAAGCATCTCTTGTTCCCCTTCTCGCGACTTGGGAGAAGGGGTTGGGGGATGAGGGCAGTTTGCAAGCTGCACATCGCGTTATCTGTATTAGTCAGACCTGCTCCGGTCACACCTGCTTCGGTCATTCCCGCTTAATTCGCATCTGTCCTAAGTTGCATCTGTGTTTAACGCACGTTCACGCAAGAGACATCCTTGGACTCAGTAGCAGTTTCAATGTTTACATTTCTCAACAAAGTGCAGCATAGTCCATTTGGCGGAATCTGGCAAAATCGCCAGCCGTGTCAGCCGATGGGTACATAGCCCATTTACCGTGCCGTCAACAGCACGCTCACCCGACCTGCTTTTACCTACGAACTCATTCCAAAAAAGGATTTAGTTTTTGGCGTTTCATGCCATGCTTTCTTCAGCATTGTGATCAGTACTGTCCGCCGTCTTGACCCATTTCGGCTTATGCCAGGTTCTCACTCCGATATCGACCTCGCCGCGTTCATCGATCAGGCGCTGCTCAGCCCAGTGGCCACGTCTGAGCAAGTGGCCGAGTGTTGCGAAGCCGCCGACCGCTTCAAGTTTGCGGCGGTGTGCGTGTTTCCGGCGCATGTCCGACAGGCGGTGTCTCTGCTGCACCACAAATCGCCCCAAGTCTGCACCGTGATCGGCTTTCCGACGGGTGCATCTACCTCTGCAACCAAGCTTTATGAAGCTCAAGAAGCCGTCGAAAATGGCGCAACTGAACTGGATGTGGTAATCAACCTGGGCTGGCTGCGGGAAGGCAAAACCGACGCGCTGCACCGAGAACTGGCGGAAATTTGCGAGGCAACGGGGCAAACGGTCAAGGCAATTCTGGAATTGGGTCTGCTGACTCCGGCAGAAAAGCGGCTGGCGGCAGAGATTTGCATGGATGCGGGAGCCGCCTATTTGAAAACCAGCACGGGCTGGAATGGGGGGGCAACGGTTGCCGATGTGCGTCTGCTGAAGGAGATTGTGCGCGATCGCATTGGCATCAAAGCCTCCGGCGGCATCCGCACAGCCCAGCAGGCCCTTGACCTGATCCGGGCAGGAGCCACCCGCATCGGCACCTCTCGCGGCCCAGAGTTGGTTCAGCAGTTTGATACCCTGGATCGAGGCGCTTTGGGAGGGAGCGACGAAAGGTGAAGTAACGGGTTACCTGAGCTTTTATTCCCCTCCATACGCCACTCCCCTGCCCCCTCATTACTCCCTCCCTCTCCCCATGAGCGGCACTTACAAAACCGTTGGAATCAACCTCAAAGGAATGCCGATGGGCGAGAGCGATCGCCTCCTGACCGTGCTGACTCGCGAACACGGGCTGATTCGGGTGGTGGCTCCCGGATCGCGTAAACACGAGTCCAGCCTACGGGGACGCAGCGGCCTGTTTGTGGTCAACCAACTGCTGATTGCCAAGGGACGGACTCTAGACAAGATTATTCAGGCAGAAGGGGTCGAGGCTTTCACAGGGCTGAGCCAGGATTTGCGAAAGCTCACCGCTGGGCAATATCTGGCAGAATTGGCACTTTGTCAGGCACTCAGCAACCAGCCCCAGGATGAACTGTTTACCCAGCTCAGTGAGTCCCTGCGCCGCATCGAGCAGTTGCCCGCCAGCGTCACCCTGCCTTGTTTGGTGCAAGCGACCTACCAGCTGCTAACACTAGCGGGCGTTGCGCCGCAGGTTCATGCTTGTTGCGTGACTCAGCAGCCGATTGTGCCACCCAATGGGATGAGTCCTGAGGGAAGGGGTGACTCAGGGGTTGAGGGATGGCGGGCAGGATTTCACGCAGCGGCGGGCGGGGTCGTCTCTTGGGAGGTGCTGTCCCGCCTAGAGCCTGGGGAGATTCTCTCTGAAAATCCATCTGAAAATCCGCAGGATTCGCAAAATCCGCATAACCCCGCCCTAGCATCGACGGCCGCTGTGCTTGAGAATAGAGAGAGCCTGAATGCTGATGTTCGATCCAAGCCAAAGCCTATTAAGAAGGTCAAGGCATCCAGCGATGCTATGACTGCCGCAGCAAAAGGCCGCGCTACGCTGGCAGAACCGGAAGGACAATATGCGATCGCCCGCTCCCTGCCCAAATCCACTGCTGGATCTCGCCTGGGCACGCCCATCTCGGCCGTCGAGCTTGCGGTTTTGCAGCGCTTGGGTGATCCAGAGTTGGTTTCCACATGGATGCAGACAACATGGATGCAGACAAACGGGTTGCCAGCGCCCGCTTCCTTGTCGGCTCGTAAGACCCCAGAGGAAGTCTGGCTGCGGGTGGAGCGGCTGCTGCGCCACTATGCCCAATATCACTTTGACCGCCCGATTCAGTCAGCCGCCCTGATCGAAACCTGCTTTGCGGCTGTTTCGCCCTCGTCCTGTTTACCTACGCAAGATGCAACGGATTGATCCTGACCTGGTTCCTCTGCGGATGATCGCTCCTGATCAAGCGGGCGATCGCCCCCAGCCGCCCACCACTGCTGAGCGGCATAGTCCCAACAGCTATCGAGGCCAGGTCGGACAGTGGGAATCCTCCACACCCGATGATCCTTCACCCCTCCAGAACACGGCGGCGAAAAATGGCAAGTTGCCGGAAAACGGCCAGTCTTCTCAAAATGGCAAAGCGTCGGATACCCCTGATTTGGCCCTGCCTGACCCCTCGGCTGCGTCTCTGCTGGAAACTAGCCCAGAACCCAGCGGTCACCAAGTGGACGAACCTGCCAAACCGGGCGCTGCCAATATCCACGCGGGAAAATCTACAGGAGACGACTCTCAGGACTCCGACACGCCAGAATCGGAGCGCGGCTTTTTGCCCGTGCTGCGGAACCGCAACTTTCTGGCGCTGTGGAGTGGGCAGGTGTTTTCCCAGCTTGCCGATAAGGTCTACCTGGTGCTGATGATCATGCTCATCACCAGCCGCTTTCAGTCTGCGGGGCAAACGGTGAGCGGTTGGGTGTCGTCGGTGATGGTGGCGTTCACTATTCCGGCGGTGCTGTTTGGCTCGGTAGCTGGCGTGTTTGTCGATCATTGGTCTAAAAAAGCCGTGCTGGTGGCGACGAACCTGCTGCGGGGCGGACTGGTGCTAGTATTGCCGCCGCTGCTGTGGATTTCTCAGGGCTGGTCGCCACTGGCGGGCATTCCAGTTGGCTTTTTGGCGCTGCTGAGCGTGACGTTTCTGGTGTCCACGCTGACGCAATTTTTCGCCCCGGCAGAGCAGGCGGCGATTCCCATGCTGGTAGAGCGCAAGCATCTGCTGTCTGCCAATTCGCTCTACACGACCACCATGATGGCATCGGTGATCGTTGGGTTTGCCGTGGGGGAACCGCTGCTGGCGCTGGCCGATGGGGCGATCGCCCACGTTGCGGCCCAGTTTGGGCTAACCCTGGACATCGGCAAGGAACTCATTGTTGGTCTGAGCTACGCCCTGGCAGGACTGCTGCTGCTGCTGATCCAGCCGCACGAAACCATTGACCAGTCCAAAGACGACCTGCCCCCCGTCTGGGAAAACATCCGCGACGGACTGCGCTATCTCAAACAGCAACGGCGAGTGCGGGCGGCGCTGATCCAGCTCATTGTGCTGTTCTCTATTTTTGCGGCGCTGGCAGTGCTGGCGGTGCGGCTGGCGGAGGTGATGCCCGCCATTAAGTCATCGCAGTTTGGCTTTTTGCTGGCGGCGGGCGGGGTCGGCATGGCGCTGGGCGCGGTGACACTGGGGCATTCGGGCACGCGCCTGCGGAGACATCGCCTCAGCCTCTACGGGGCGCTGGGCATGGGTGCAGCCCTGGCGGCGCTGTCCTTCTTTACGCAGCAGTTGGTGCCGACGCTGCTGCTGCTGGTGCTGTTTGGCGCTTGCGCGGCGATCGTGGCGATTCCGCTGCAAACGGTGATTCAAGAAGAAACGCCAGAAGAGATGCGGGGCAAGGTGTTTGGGCTGCAAAATAACGCGGTGAACATTGCCCTCAGTCTGCCGTTGGCGCTGGCGGGCGTGGCGGAAACGCTGCTAGGACTGCGAGTGGTGTTTCTGGGGCTGGCCGCAGTGGCGATCGCCGCAGGTGTCCTCACCCAATCCGTCGGCGGCTCCGATCCTGCCACCGTATCGCAAACGATTAAATGATGATTAAATTCTTGTATTCATACCCCAACTTTTCTCAATTATTCTTTCGATAAGTTGAATGCATATTGCTTGGCTTGGCAAAAAATCTCCTTTCTGTGGCAATGTCACCTACGGGCGCGAAGTCACAAACGCGCTCCTAGAAAGAGGGCATCAGGTTAGCTTTCTCCACTTTGCCCAAGAGGAATTCCCTCCAGAATCTCAGGCAGAGCCTCCGGAGGAAATCCAGGAAGAACTTCAAGAAGTCTCTATTCCCTGTCTCTACAAGTCACAGATCTATACCATTCCCTCACCCAAGTCGAGCAAAGTGCTGACCCAAGCGCTCCAGCGGCTCAAACCTGACCTAGTTCATGCGTCGCTGACGCTCTCGCCGCTGGATTTCGTGCTGCCAGAAATTTGCGAAGAGCTAAACCTACCGCTAGTCTCCACATTTCACCCACCCTTTGACCGCAAGCGCCGAAACCTGACATCGGGCACCCAGCACTTGATGTATCAGCTCTACGCGCCATTTCTGGCCCACTACCACCGGGTCATCATCTTCTCTGAAATTCAGCGCGAATTGCTGGTGCGGCTGGGAGTTCCGGATAACCGTTTGGCGGTGATTCCCAACGGCGTAGACGTGGAGAAATATTCACCCGGCCCATCGAACATCAAAGCAGAATTGGATGCCCGTCGCCTGTTTGTGTATCAGGGGCGCATCGCAACCGAGAAGAATGTAGAAGCGCTGCTCAAGGCCTGGAAACAGTCGGAAATGCCCCCCGGCAGTAAGTTGGCGATCGTGGGCAATGGGCCGCTTGCGCCGACGCTGCGCCCGTTTTATGGCGAAGATCTGGGCATTGTATGGCTGGGCTTTGTTGCCGATGAGCAGCGGCGTATTGAAATCCTGCGGGGAGCCGATGTGTTCATTCTGCCTTCTCTAGTGGAAGGTCTGTCGCTGTCGCTGTTGGAGGCCATGGCCTGCGGGGTCGCCTGCATGGCAACGGATGCTGGGGCCGATGGCGAAGTGCTGGAGGCCGGCGCAGGCATCGTCCTCAGCACTCAGCGCGTGCTG
Source organism: Thermoleptolyngbya oregonensis NK1-22 (assembly GCF_032705245.1). GTDB lineage: Bacteria > Cyanobacteriota > Cyanobacteriia > Elainellales > Elainellaceae > Thermoleptolyngbya > Thermoleptolyngbya sichuanensis. The sequence continues at coordinate 630,752 of NZ_CP053540.1, read as the reverse complement.
TCTCAGTTGCAAACGCTGCTGCCGCTGTTTGGCGATCATCCCGAAATGACGCTGCTGTTGGGGCAAAAGGCCCGCCAGCGCGTGCTAGACCGTTACACCCTCAGCCGCAACATCAGCCGACTCGAAGATCTGTATCGACAGGTGCTAGCCCAGCATCGAACTCAGCTGATCTCGTCGCCCCCGTCGATTCAGCGAAACGGGTACAGCCACTAGACAGCTACTTGTCTGCTCAGTCCTCTTGCCTGCTTGCATCAGAATCATTTTAGAAATTCTCTGTGCTATGATGGGAAAGCGCAATTTGGGCCTGGAGTGGTTGCTGCTGCGGCTGGGTGTGCCTTGGATAGGCTAAGTAGAGATAAAAAACATTTAGAGTGCTTCTGCGCTCTGGCTTATTCTGTCTCTCTTTGCGATCTAGTGTGAAGCGCTCTGACGCTGGTAGGCAGGTCGTCCGCTCTGGAAGATGCGCGTTTTTCTCCATCTATTCCCCGTTCAGGCAAGGAGTGTGATCGTGGCAGAGAAAAAAGAGGAAACGGCTCAGGATGTCGCCAAGTCTGCGGAGACGAAGCCTGCAAAGGGGGCTGACTCAAAGGCGATCGCCGAAAAATCAGGGTTTAACGTTTCTGAGTTCCTCAAAGGAACCAAAGAGGAATTGGATAAGGTCGTCTGGCCGAGCCGTCAGCAGTTGGTCAGTGAATCGCTTGCCGTCATCCTGATGGTGACCCTCTCCGCTACGATCATTTATCTATTTGATAACTTCTTCATCTGGGCTGCCGGAAAGGTGTTCTAAGGGGGTTCTGAATCATGCTTGCATCGGATGAGTCAGACAATCTGCTGTCTGTTGAGGAAGAAGCCGCCAATCCCGAGCATTACGAAGATGAGTCGTCGCCCCGTGGAACGCCCCGTTGGTATGCCGTCCAGGTTGCCTCAGGCTGCGAAAACCGGGTCAAGATGAACTTGGAGCAGCGAATCGAGACGCTCGATGTAGCCGATCGCATTCTCCAAATTGAGATTCCCCAAACGCCAATCCTGAAGCCGCAAAAGGGCAACAAGCCCAAAGAGGCAGCAGAAAAAGTGTTTCCGGGATATGTCCTGATCCGCATGGTGATGGATGACGAAGCATGGCAGGTCGTGAAAAACACGCCCAACGTCATTAACTTCGTTGGCGCAGAGCAGAAGCGCCGCTATGGACGGGGGCGCGGGCATGTCAAGCCGATGCCGCTCGGTCATTCGGAGGTAGAGCGAATCTTCAAGCGTGCCCAAGAGCAAAAGCCAGTCGTCAAAATCGATATGGCGGCTGGGGACAAGATTGTGGTCTTGTCGGGGCCGTTTAAGGATTTTGAAGGTGAGGTGATTGAGGTCAGCCCAGAGCGCAGCAAGCTCAAGGCACTGCTCTCAATCTTCGGGCGAGATACCCCGGTCGAGTTGGAATTTAACCAGGTTCAAAAGCAGAGTTAGTGGGGCAATGGCAAAAAAGGTAGTCGCGATTATTAAACTGGCAATTGACGCAGGCAAAGCAAACCCTGCGCCGCCGATCGGCCCCGCGCTGGGTCAGCACGGGGTCAATATCATGATGTTCTGCAAGGAATATAATGCCAGGACGGCTGATCAGGCTGGCATGGTGATTCCGGTAGAAATTTCGGTGTTTGAAGACCGCAGCTTTACGTTTGTGCTGAAAACGCCTCCGGCATCCAAGCTGATTGCCAAGGCAGCTAAGATTGACCGGGGGTCGGGTGAGCCAAACAAGAAGAAGGTTGGTTCAATTACTCGCGCTCAACTGCGGGAAATCGCTCAGACGAAGCTGCCTGACCTGAACGCGAACGACGTTGAGGCGGCGATGAGAATCGTGGAAGGCACGGCTCGGAACATGGGTGTGACGATTGCCGACTAGAATCTGCGCGATTGAGTTTTGTGTGATTGAGTTTGCTGTTTGGTTTGCTTTGTTGAACTCGTTCATGATTCGGGGGAGGGCGATCGCCCGTTAACACCCCAAGGAGACTCTCAAAATGGTGAAAAAGGTATCGAAGCGCTTGCGGGAACTGCAAGCCAAAGTGGAGGATCGCCCCTACGCTCCGCTAGAGGCGCTTGCCCTGCTCAAGGAAACCGCTACGGCGAAGTTCCCGGAATCTGCCGAAGCCCATATCCGCTTGGGGATCGATCCCAAGTATACGGATCAGCAGCTCCGAACCACGGTGGCGCTGCCCAAAGGGACGGGTCAGGTCGTGCGGGTGGCGGTCATTGCTCGCGGCGAGAAGGTGACAGAAGCCACGAATGCAGGGGCAGATCTGGCAGGCTCTGAGGAGCTAATCGACGAAATCCAGAAAGGCATGATGGATTTTGACGTGCTGATCGCTACGCCAGACGTGATGCCGCAGGTGGCAAAGCTGGGTCGTCAGCTTGGGCCTCGCGGTCTGATGCCCTCTCCCAAGGGCGGCACGGTGACCTTTGATCTGGCTCAAGCCATTGACGAATTTAAAGCGGGTAAGCTAGAGTTTCGGGCTGACAAGTCGGGCATTGTTCATGTGATGTTTGGCAAAGCCAGCTTTTCGCCTGAAGACCTGCTGATCAACCTGAAGGCGCTGCAAGAAACCATCGACCGCAACCGTCCTTCGGGCGCGAAGGGTCGCTACTGGCGAACGATGTACGTCGCTGCCACGATGGGGCCTTCGATTGAAGTAGACATTGCGGCACTGCGCGATATGAAGGCGAGTGACGCAGCCTGAGCGCTGAGTCTTCATCCAAAGAGCCAAGGAGCCGCTTCTTTAGGCTTGTTTCCAATCTTAGGAGCATAAACGCCGATTCAAAGCTTGACCGTTTTACAACTGAATCCTGGTGGCCAGAGACAGCAGGGGCAAATGGCTTAATCATCCTGCCGAGGTCAAGTGTTGATGTTGGGTTAGAACTCGCCAAATGGTGGAGTGACTAACTCCGTCTAGACTTGCCCTGGCGATCGCCGGGGCTTTTTCATTTCGTTTCATGTTCAGGATTCAGCGCAACCAAGTTTGGTGATTCACACCCAAAGCTAAGGAGGTGAGACAGAGATGGGTAGAACACTAGAGGACAAAAAAGAGATTGTCGCAGAACTCAAAGAGAGTTTGAGCCAGTCTCAAATGGCCGTCGTGATTGACTACAAGGGGCTAACCGTTGCCGAAATTACCGATTTGCGGCGGCGGCTGCGTCCTTCGGGAACAGAGTGCAAAGTAACCAAGAACACGCTCATGCGGATTGCCGTGCAGGGCGACGCAACTTGGGAACCGATGACAGCTCTGTGCAAAGAGTCTTCGGCCTTTTTGCTAATCAAAGAAGACGTAGGCGGCGCGATCAAAGCCTATCAGGAGTTTCAGAAGGTCTCTAAAAAGACCGTGCTGCGCGGCGGCGTGATGGAAGGGCGTGCCCTGACCGAAGACGACGTGAAAGCCATTGGCGATCTGCCGTCGAAGGAACAACTGATGGGGCAAATTGCAGGCGCAATCAACGCGGTGGCGACCAAGGTGGCTGTGGGCATCAAGGAAGTGCCGTCTTCGCTGGCTCGCGTGACGCAGGCGATCGCCGACAAGGACAAAGACGCTGCCTAGTGGAGTGTGTAGCCCGGTTGGGGCGATCGCGCTTTGACCAATGGTTCCAATGTTTGCTCCTATCGTTTCGTAGTTTGGAAATTCAACTCGTAGAGGAAAACTATGTCTACTGCAACCGATGAAATTTTGGAAAAGCTCAAGACGCTGACCCTGCTGGAAGCGGCCGAACTGGTGAAGCAAATCGAAGAAGCCTTCGGCGTGACGGCTGCGGCTCCTGTTGGCGGCATGATGATGATGGCTCCGGGTGCGGGCGGTGGTGCGGCGGCCGCTGAGGAAGTCGAAGAAAAGACCGAATTCGACGTGATTCTCGAAGACGTACCCGCCGACAAGAAGATCGCCGTGCTGAAGATCGTCCGTGAACTGACGGGTCTGGGTCTGAAGGAAGCCAAGGAAGTAGTGGAATCCACGCCCAAGGCTGTACGCGAAGGAGTGCCCAAGGAAGCCGCCGAAGAAGCCAAGAAGAAGCTGGAAGAAGCGGGTGGCAAGGTCGCCATCAAGTAGGGTTTAGGGGTTAGAAGTCAGCATTAAAGGCTTTGCCTCTGGCATCTGATCCCTCGGTCCTACAGGCTTGATTTCCATAAATCTAAAGAAGGCAGGACTTACGCACTTGCGGTAGGTTTTCTGGGTTTTGGACGATTTCTCGCGGGCTGCGCCTGCGAAAAATCGTCCAACTGCGTGAGTCCTAAAAGAGGTCGTCTCAAATTGGGACGACCTTTTTTGCTGGCTTGCTTTTGCTGGTTTGCGTTTTTGCCGACGCGACGGCTAACGGGCTGCCAGTTCTATTTGGCTGACGCTCGATTGAGCATAGACCCGATCGGCGACCTGCGCGAGTCGGCGCATTGCCTCAGCCAGATCCGACTCGGAGGCAGTCAGGCTGATCCGGAAGCATTCCTGTGTGTGCGTCCAGTCCTCTTGCAGGCCGGGGAAAAACGGGCTACCGGGTACGACGATCACTCCCGCCTGCTTGAGCTGCTGATAAAACTCCCAATCGCTCATTGGCAAGTCCTTGAGCCAGAGCCACGCAAAGATCGCCCCTTCGCCCCGATGCAAGAACCAGGGTAGGTTTGTGGGCATGGCCTCGTCTAGCGTAGCCTCTAGGGCGGCAAATTTCTGCTGATAGTGGGGACGGATGACCTGCTCGGAAATAGCGGCTAAGCGACCAGAACGAATAGCACGGGCGGCGATCGCCTGTCCATAGCGGGGCGAATGCAGACAGAGATTCGTGAGAAATGCCTCCAAGTGTTGAATCACACGCTCGTCGCCAATGGCAATGCCCACGCGCTCACCGGGCAATCCTGCTTTTGAGAGGCTGGTGCAATGAACAATATTCGCGCCAAAAATCGGTGTCATCTCGGTGAAATTTAAACACGGGAACGGCGGCGCATAGGCCGAATCGACAAACACAGGCACATCGTAGGGTTCCGCCATTGCCGCGATTTTCCGCACCTCGTCATCCGTCAGCACGTTGCCCGTGGGGTTGCAGGGCCGAGAAAACAGCACAAAGCCCGTGGTTGCGTTGATTTCAAGCTGATCAAAGTTGGGGCGATACTTGAAGCGATGGGCGGCGGCATCAATTTCTAAACGGGGGCGATAGGCCCGCAGCGCTTCGGGAATCAGCGTCACACCGCCATAGCCTGTATAGTCCGGGCTGAGGGGCAGCACGATCTGCTTCAGCCGTCCGTCGGTGGTGTAGCCGCCTAGCGCGTTTGCTGCCAAAAAGTAGAGCGACTGGCTACCGGGGGTGATAAGAATGTTGCGATCGCCCAGATTCAGCCCATACCGCTGGTTATAGTCTGCGATCACGGCCTCAATGAGCGGCTGATAGCCCTGGCTAGAGCCATAGCGACACACCACCTCGCCATATTCAGGGCTGTCCAGCAGTTCCATCGTACAGTCGCGCCAAAGCTGCTCCACCTCTGGCAAAATCACCGGATTGCCCGCACTCAGGTTGATAAACTCGCGTCCCTGGGCAGTTCGCAGCGTTTCGATAATGTCCTTCATAATCGCCCGCACCCCGGTCAGGTGGGACATCTGTTCGCCAAACTGAGTGAGAGCAGGACGCATAGGCGGGTAAGGGGTGAGGGGTGAGAGATGGGGAAAGACGGCTCCGAAACGCTGACTCGAACAGGGATCGACGGGATGCAGGGAGAGGCAAGCGGCACTGATCCCTTGCACCTGAGCCTCGACTCCAGATCGGCTTCCAGATTTAGGTCCAGATTTAATGTCCAGATTTATGTAATGTGCGCGACAAAAGGGCTTCTGTCAATCCGACAGTTGGGTCGATTTTTGGGTGGAATTGTTCTGGGCGGCGGGCAAACTTGAGAGGGAAAAGGGCGATCGCCCCTGTCTCTAACCCAAGCCCCCCAACCCAACTTGTTCCACCAAAGCGGAGGCCAGCAGGGCGCTGCCGATGGGCACGGTGAGATTATCGATGCCCCATTTTGAGAAAGTTTCGAGAACCGTCGCGGCGATCGCCACCAGGGCCGCCACACCCCACAGCGCCGAGGTTCCCTGAGAAATTCCCAGCACCAGCCCACCGACCACAAAACTCGCCAGCGCCATCGTCAGCGTCCCTTCCCAGCTTTTTTCGATGTCGCCAATTTTGTAGCGGCGTTGCCCCAAGGACTGGCCCACCAGCGCCGCCAGCCCGTCGCCCCACGCCATGATCAAAATGCCGAGCGCAGCATAGTGCGGACGCGCCTGCCAGAACAGGGCAATCAGCACGCCGATGCTGACGGCATAGAAAAAAGTGCCCAGGCTCTTGCGCCCGACGCTGTTGATCCCAGGCAGAATCGGGAACCGGTAGGACACCAGCGCCACCAGGCTAAACAACACCGAAAAGCTCAGCCCCACCCAGGGCGGAATCTTGAGCCACCAGGCAATCAGAATCACGTTACCGGTGCCGATGTGGACGATTTTGCGGACGGTTTCCGGCTCCACTAGCTGAAACCGATTTAGCCCTTCCGCCAGCAGCGTAATTCCCGCTACCCACAGCGCTGCCGCTGCCAGTTGCAGCCACAGCGGCGGAGCAGATGCATACCAGGGGAGGGCACTCAGCAAGGGTTATCCTTTGGTGGAATATCTAGTGGAGTATCCATCCGGCGAGCCACGCGGCAACTAGGCCATGACCTGATGGGCGATCGCCTCCACCACGTTCGTCAGCGGGTTGTTGGGATACTTCATTGTAAAAATGCCCGTGCTAGCCAGCACCATCATGTCGTCCGAATGGGGCAAAATGCCTGCCACAGGCGCATCGTAGGTTTCCTCAATGCGCTGCTTGAGTTGGTTAAAGTCCAGCACTTGCGGAGCCTTGTTCACGACGATTAGCAGCTTGGGCACTTCCAGCTTGCGGGCCACATCCACTGTCACCGCGGTCCCCTGATAGTCCTGCTGGTCGGGACGCAGAATCAGCACCAGCACATCAGAAATCGTGATCGACAAGAGGGTTTCTTCATTCAGTCCGGGGTGCGTGTCGATAAACAGATAGTCGAGCTTGAGGGTTTCGATCAGTTCCCGAAAGCCTTCATTCAGCAGCCCCACATCGTAGCCCTCGCGCAGCACGCGGGCAATTTCTCCTGCCTTGACGCTAGAGGGAACGAGGTAGACCTTGCTGCGATCGCCCCCTTTGCCTTCCAGCACCGAGGTCACGTCGTAGGCTACATCGGAAATCGAGCGCCGCCCCCAGAGGTAATCATTGAGCGATCGCTCCATGTCGTCTTCCGCAAAGCCAAACAGGACATGGATTCCGGGGGACTGGATATCCGTGTCTACAATGCCCACGCGATAGCCCTGCCGCGCAATCATGGTGGCCAGATTTGCGGTCGTGTTGGACTTTCCGGTGCCGCCTCGATAGGAGTGAACGGAAACCACTTTGGACATGAAAAACCTCGAAGAAAATGCGTCGGCGGGGCGGGTAGGAAATGGTAGACCCGGAAATGATAGATCGGAAATGGCGGGTACTGGCAGCCGATCCAGATCAATACAGATCGATACAGACCGATCGATTCGATGCAGTTTCGACGCAGTAAAGAGCGATGCAGAAAGAGCGGTGCAGAAAGAGCGATACGGGCAATCGCTCAATCCTGGATGCTGCTAGTATCCGTCTGATTTTGCAAGGCGGAGGGTTTCACCCTGATAATTTTCCAGCCAGTAGCCCTGCTCATCGCGATGAACCTGGGTTTCCCACAAAGGAATTTTGCCCAGTTTCGTGGTGACGATATATTGGGGCACGGCAAATCCGGTGGTATGACCCATTAATCCTCGCATGATTTCTCGCCCTTTTTCCACACTGGTGGCGAAGTGCGACACGCCCGTCACGTTGTCGCAATGATAGAGATAGTAAGGGCGGACGCGGATTTTGAGCAGTCCATGTAGGAGCGATCGCATGGTCTCTAGGTCATCATTGATGCCCTTTAGCAGCACGCTCTGGTTTTGCACCGGGATGCCATGCCGCAGGAGGCGATCGCACGCTTCAGCCGCTTCCGGCGTGATCTCCTTGGGATGGTTGAAATGCGTATTCAGCCAGATGGGGTGATATTTCTCCAGCATGGCGCAAAACGCTGGCGTAATCCGCATCGGCAGCAGCACCGGATAGCGACTGCCAATCCGAATTACCTCTACGTGGGGAATCTTCCGCAATCGGGAAATAATCAGCTCCAGCTTTTCGTCAGAATAGGTCAGCGGATCACCGCCCGTCAGCAGCACGTCGCGGATTTCGGGATGGCTGGCGATATAGTCAAAATCCTGCTCCCAGGAGGCTGCCTCGCTGGTTTCAAAATACGTGCCCTCCAGGTCGGTCGTGTGAAACTTGCGGGTGCAGTGGCGGCAGTATACGGCGCATACCTCCGTCACCAGCAGCACGATGCGATCGGGATATTTGTGAACGACGCGGTTCGTTTTGCGATAAATCATGTCGCCGACCGGGTCGGGTTCCGCGCCAGGAAAGGACTGGAACTCTTGCAGCGCGGGCACAGACTGAAGGCGAATCGGGCAGTTGGGATCGTCGCGATCCATCAGCGAGGCATAGTAGGGCGTGATGCTCCAGCGATATTTCCCGGCCGAAGCCCGGATCGCCTCTGCCTCGTCGGGTGTGACGTGGACCCACTGCTGCAAGTCTTCGAGGGTCTGGATGCGGTGCTGAAGCTGCGATCGCCAGTCTGACCAAACCAAGTCCTGTGTTTTCGGCATGGATGAATTTCCCTGATTTCAGCTCGAATTTACGAAAAAACTTTAATTCCGCAGATTTGCGCGACTTACTCGCATCAGATCTCTGAAGTGGCGCTACGACTAAAACTTTTGGAAGCACTGTTGGAAGCATTGTTGGAAGCCCCGACTAGGCTCCACTACCAATCCAAAATCGCAAATCCAAAATCGAGAATCGCTCAGAGAGATAATCGAGCTAGGAGCGTTTGCTGGAGGTTTAGCGCGTCGGTCTGACTTGCCGCCAAAATCACATAGCCCACCTGGTGCTGCTCAAGGGCGGCGCTGTGGGTAATCACCACGCCCCAGCCCGATGCCTGTGGATAGAGCAAGTCGGCGATCGCCCTTTCCAGGTCAGCCCAACAGTTCACCGCAGGACAGGGCACACTGGTGCAACTGAGCAGCGTCGCTGTTTGTGCCCAGCGCTCTCCCAGCAAAAACCGTGCCAATTCATACACATGCGTTCCTCCAGTGCGGCGGGCATTTACCTCCAACAGGTATAGGGTTCCCGCATCATCCACAATTCCATCGAGATCGAAGTGCCCAATGTAGCCCATCGCTCGAAGTTTTTGAGCAACTTCTAGGGCGGCCGCGCTCAGGTCGGCATACCAGGGCGCGTTGCTCCAGTCCGAGCTGACCATTTCTCCGGCATAGGCCCCCGACGGCAACACCTGCTGAGCGCAAATGGCAGTCAGGTAGGGCGGTTCCGACGGGTTAGCAGGCACAACCACCTCCGCCGAAGGCGAAAGCCCCTGAGCGCTGGGAATGAGCGCTTCCACAATCAGCAGATCTCCGGCGTAGTAAGGGTTCTGCTGGAGGGTGGCGCAAAGTTCCGCTAGTTCGAGAGCGGCTTCTGGGCGAAACACCGTATGCCCAATGCCCAAAAAGCCCGTATTGGCCTTGACGATGCAGCCCTGACCGCGCTGAAGAAACGTGTGGGCGATCGCCCCTGCTTCTTCCACACTCCGCGCCACATAGCCCTCCGGCAGCCAATTCCCCATCCACTGCCCCACCAGCATCCGAAAGCCTAGCTTTGTCTGCACATACTCCCGCAGCCACAGCCGATCGGGTGCAGGACTTTCCGGCAGGTACACCGTCAGCCCATAGGTCTGTCGCAGCAGATCCGCCAGCTTGTGAACCGCAGGCGTGGTGGCGTAGGGAATGAGTTGCAGTGCGCCCGCATCGTCTGCAAAATCTACGATCCGCTGGAGCAGCGCAGACTCTCGCAAAATATCGGCACAGATGGAATCTGAGGAATGCTCCGGGCAGGCGTGCTGAAGCTGCGAATAGCCCAGCCGATCTCGCAAATAGTCCACATGAGCAACGGGCGCTTCGGTGATCACCAGCTTGCGATCGCCCAGCCACAAGAGCGATCGCTCATTGGCCACCCGAAATCCGCGAATCAGCGCCTCCCGCTTCGCCAAATCTGGCTCTCGATAAAGCAGATAGCCGTTTGCTTCTAGCGTATTGCCCAGAATGACTAAGGGAGTGGTAGGTGCGAGCATGATCGGGATTGAGCAGGTGATTGAGCAGGTGAATGGTGACGCAGCCTGGCAAATGCCAAGACCATTTGGCTTGAGCAGATCAGCTTGAGCAAATCAGCTTGAGCAGATCAGCTTGCGTCAATTGGCTGAGCAAATCAGCTTGCGTCAATTGGCTGAGCAGGTGAATGGCTACGCCGCGTCGCCAGGCAACAGCTCACCCCAAATTTATTCTTCCATTGGTCGATTTCGCAGCTTCCGCGCCTTAACGACCAAATCCTGAAAGAAATCAGTTTCCACGATTTCCTGCACCTGCTTTTGGCGTTTTACCTGGTCGATTTCGATTTTGAGGCTGGCGACCTGTTGTTTGAGGGATTCTTCCCGTTGGCGCACCTTGTCTACCATGAGTTGAAACACGCGAGCAAGGGTAGAAATTTCGTCCTGCACCTCGCTTTTGCTCAGCGCAGTGAGATCCTGGCTATAGTCGCCTTCCCCAATGCGCTCGGCGGCGGCGGAAAGTTCCTTCAGCGGGCGAGACAAAATGCCTGACAGCAGATAGACCAGGCTAAACAGCGTGCCGTAGGTTGCCAAAAACGACAGCAAAAGGCGATCGCGCAATTGTTGCTGTACTTCAAATACGTGATCGGCTTCGATGTCGGCTCCCAGCACAGCGACGATTTTTCCATTCTTGTCGCGGATGGGGGTGTAGGCGGAAATCCAGCTTCCCCACTGGTCAGTGTAGAGGTCGCGGTTGACCGTTTCGCCCTCCTGAAAAGCCCGCAGGGAGTAGGGTGAAGGCTTATCGGGTTCCAAAAACGGCAGCGCCCGTTCTGGCAAAAATCGCCAGAGGGAATCCACCAGGTATATCGCCTCCAGTTCATCGCCTGTCGTGGCTGGTTTGCCGATGCGGCGGTTTTCGCTGGGCTTGCCCAAGATGAAGCTGTAGGCGTAGACATTGGGCGAAATGCGGTGCGCGGTTTCAAACCATTCCAACTGGTGCAGATAGCGCGGATCGTCTGAAAATCCCTCTGCGTTGCGTTCGCCCGTTTTATACAGTGCCAGCAGTTCCTCTGCGTCGATGTCGTGGGCAGTGCCAATGGCGGTACTTTCCAGATCTTGCTTGAGGCGGGCGATCGCCTTTTCGGTGGAAAAGTTGTAGAACCACCAATACACCACCGCAAAAACCGTGCTGAATACCAGCGTAAAGCCCGTGAGCAGTTTCCAGCGGAGGCTCCAAAAGCGCTGTCTCTCCGCCAGTTTGGCAGCAGATGCAGAGGAGGTGATCTGGCTCATGGCAACCTTTTGCACGCTAAAACTCCAGTTTGTCGAGGACGCTCTTGCCGCGCTGACGACGCTTTAGCCGCCAGTTGAGCAGGCTTTTGTCATACACGGCTCGCATTTGCAACACGGCCCACAGCGACAGCAGCGCCATTAGCCCAGCAACGCCCAGATACAGCAGGTGGGGAGGCAGGCGATCGCCCCACCCCAAGCGCCCCACCAGCAAGATGGCTCCCGTCATCAGCGCTCCCAGAATACTGCCCAGAGAAACCAGGTAGCTGTCTAGCAACAGGCTCACCCGCCCCCGCCGCTCCTCTGGAACCAGTCCGGCAAAGGCTTTGCGAGCAGTTTCGTCGATGCTGTACTGAGGGAGTTTTTGCAGCGACACTCCGGCGATCGCCCCGCCCAGTCCCGGCATTGCCAGCATCGCCGAAGCGCCCAGCAGGCTGCTGACGGGCTGAACCAGGAACAGATCCTTAAGCTGGAGATGGGTAATCAGCCGCTGGGTCAGGAAGGTCTGGATGCCCAGATAGGCGACCGTGCGCCCCAGCGTGAATAGGCTGAGGAAGGTTTGGTAGGTGCCCGCATTGGCGATCGCCCCGCCCGACACTGCATAAAATCGGTATTCCACAATCGTTTCGCAGACGATCATCGCCAGAATGGAAACCATCAAATAGCGGAACGCAGGCACCTCGCTAACAAACTCCCAGCCCTCAGACAGGGCTTCGCGCAGAGTTTCCGACTTTTGCTGAATCTGCCGCAATTTGGTGTCCTTCAGCCCCATTTCCAGCCCTACATACATCAGGAAATAAAGCAGGATATTCAGCATCAGCAGTTCCTCTGGCTTGATCTGCAAATGCAAAAATAGCCCCGGCGACAGCGCCGTAATCCCGATTCCTGCAAGGCTGCCTGCAAATCCCAAGCTGCCCAACAGCGGAAATAGCCGCTTGCTCTGTGCCACGTCAAACACATCGCTCGACAGCACCCAAAACGCCATCGGGAAGAAAATCAACTGCTGATCCGACAGCAGATAAAACAACCCGTAGTTCAGCCAGCCAGGGGTTCTCAGCAAAAACATCAGCCGCAGCACCATGAACGACAGCGCCAAAATCGCGCTGATGCCGCGCACCATCGTCAGTCGATCAAACCGATCGACCCAGAGAGACTGTAATCCCGTCATGGCGATGGTAATCAGGCTGCTGAGAACCAGCACCACCAAAAATTGCGACGGGCCCACGTCTACCAGAAAGTTGCTCAGGGAGGCGATTTCCGACACCTTTTGGGCAAGGGCATTGGCAAACAGCGCAAAGCCCAGCGTCAGCACCAGCCTGGTTTCGTCGGCTCGCACGTTCAGAAATTGATTAACATTCAAGGGCATGGCAAGGGCATGGGTGATTCCGCAGTTCTGGGAGGATTCCGGCGAAAGCCAGCACAGGGTCGCGATCGCGGAGATGCAGGGCGAACCTTGCCCAAAGCGCCAGGCATATTCGCTGACGGCATATTCGCTGACAACGCTTTTGGCGGCCCAACTTGGGCTTGATCCAGAGTTCCCTGCAAGCTGCACGGGCGATCGCCACTGGAGAGGCACCCCTACATCACGATGCTGCGTCGATGAAGTTCACAGTCCGTCCTATTTCGTAGGTTGCCCGGAATCGGAGCGAGTTCACCAGCCTGACAACAAGCTTTCGTGAAGGAACGCGCCTCCAGAATTGGGGATTTGAAGCCCGGTGTTTAGGAATGGGTAGGTTGCAGACTCCTGGCTGATTCCAGCAGGCTCCACAGACGCGGATCGGTGAAGTCCTGAACCACCAGCAGCGTACCCAACTGGCTTAGTTCCTCGGCCGAATGGGTTGCTGCGATGCCGATGGTGGGAATGCCCGCACCCACCGCCGAGCGAATCCCAGAGGGCGAATCCTCAAAGGCGATCGCCTCGGTTGCCAACACGCCCAGACGGTCCAGCGCCGTTTGGTAGGGCAGCGGATCGGGCTTGCCCCTGGGCAACTCATCACCCAGCACCACTATCGAAAACAGCGGCTCTAGGGCCAGGGTTTTCATCATGAACGCTGCATTTTCCACGGGCGCATTCGTTACCACAGCCCGCTGCAACTCGTGATGCTGCATCCAGTGCAATACGTCCCAGAGTCCCGGCGTTGGTTCCATGCCCGTGGCCCGTTCGCGGAATCGGGCCTCTTTTTCGGCACTCAGCTTTGCACCCGCCTCTGCCGATAAGTGCGGCAGCAGATCGCGGACAATCTGCTCGTTCAGCCGCCCGCTGAAGTGGGCATCATAAAACTCGCGGTCGATTTCCATGCCCAACTCTGCCATCACCGCCTTCCAGGTTTGGTAGTGCAGCGGGTCTGTGTTGGCAACGGTTCCATCCAGGTCAAACAATAGCGCTTTCAACATGCCAAACATCCCTCTGCCTGCGTCTTGTCACCCGCAGTATGACAGAAAGAAGAGAGGGAAAGGATTTTGAGTTTTGGATTTTGAGTTTTGGATTTTGGGCGAGGCACGTCAACAATCCAAAATCTAAAATCGGCAATCTAAAATCACTTCATGCTTCGCTGGAGTCGGCCAGCACGCCGTGGAGAAAGATATCGGCGATGCCTTCGGCCATTTCCTGCATGGCAGCGGGGGAGGACTGTTCGGGCATGATCGTGTCGCGGCTAAAGCCTGCCACCGTAAACATTCCTAGAAATACCTGGGCAACCGTACGCGGGTTCATGCGGCGATAGATGCCGTTGTCCATCGCGGTCTGGAAGAAGGCTTCGGCGACATCGGTCATTTTGCTGATGACTTCGGTCTGGATGCGATCGCGCAAATCGGGGTGAAATTGCGCCTCTAGAAAACACACCCGCAGCATGTCGGCGTTTTGGTGCAGGTTCAGCATTCGCTTTCGCATCACCTGGGCGATCGCCCTAGAGCTACCCATTTCGCTGAGTTCTGTCAGCAAGTCGGTGAGCAGTTCCACCCAGCCCTGGGTTACAACTTCCACCAAAATTGCTTTCTTGTTTTCAAAGTGTCGAAACAGCGTCCCCTCGGCCACACCTGCTTCGATTGCCAGATCGTGTGTCGTCGTGCCGTCGTAGCCCCGCCGTGCAAACAGCCGCTGCGCCGCCCGCAGGATGCGCGTGCGCGTTTCGCCTTCGGTCTGGGGGGGTCGCTGAAACAGAGGCATAGCGCCAGTCGGAGGGGACGGGGAGCGGGGAGATGGAGGGAGTCGCGGGGTAAGTGGTCAAGAAATGGAAGACGGAAGGGCGATCGCCCCACCGCTTACCGCTTATCCGTATGCAACATTTCCGTATGCAACATTGTCGATCGGGAAACCCAGAAAAGACACACCTGTTACAGAAATTAGAGATTAGGGCTTTGATAAAGCCGCTTCTCTTCAATGTATTCGCGCACGGCATCGGGGACGAGGGTGTGAATAGACAGGCGATCGCCCACGCGCTGCCGAATCTGGCTAGAGGAAATGTCTAGCGGCGACAGGTCGAGCTGCTGCCAGCGGATGTCAATTCCCTGGGACTGGAGAATCTGGACAATGGCGGCAGGAGTGGCGGCGGGAGTAGCGGCGGGGCTGAGGGGACGGCGCGGCGCAACCAGCCAGGTGCAGCGGGGAATGAGTTCCCGACGACGATACCAGCGGGGCAGCGTGGCAAAGGCATCCTGCCCGATAATCCAAAACCATTGATTATCGGCAGCTTCGATTCCATGATCGTTACTTATATATTGCGTGTATTGCGTTTCTAGCTGGTGGAGCAGGTCGATGGCGTAGGAGCGATCGCCCGCTGTTTTGGGATCGACGCAGCAGAGCGCAAAGGACTGGTGAGGCGCGATCGCCCGCTTCACCAGTTCCAGCCGATGGGCGATCGCCACCAAATCCTGTCCCTGGCGATGGGGCGGCACCGCCGCAGGAACCCACAGCACCCGGTCGAGTTGCGCTTGGCGCAAAGCAGACTCCGCGATATGCAGATGCCCAAAGTGGGGTGGGTTAAACGTGCCTCCAAAAATGCCCAGACGTTGCATAGGGGTTTGAAATCACGGGCACGACATCTCCAGCCTGTCCGAATCTTGTCCCGAAATCAGGCTTGTCCCGAAATCAGGAACGTGGGCGCTGTATTCATCAGTATTGCCAGGGTATTGCCAGATGCCAGAACTGCCGAGCAGCGGACTTGCCCGCTTCTGCCATTATCAGGGGTCGCCGTTATCAGGGTCATTCGATGGGCGCATCGGGGTGTATCCCATTGCTTGGCGACTTGCTCTGCCACTGCTGGGTGACGAGGTGCATCGGGGCGATCGCTCAATCAAGCCACTCCCTCAGACTGCGGTACGCCTCAAGACAGGCTCAAAGATTCAGCAATTTCAGCAATTACTGTAATAAATTTGGGAATCTTGAGTAAGATTGTGTAAATTCCAGCCTACCTCTGAGGCAATCAGTAGTTTTTCAAGTCTTTGTGGTGCAACAAGAAAAAATTCTCTAGGGCAGAGTTCTCTGGGGAATTTCGCAGAAAGTTCAGAGATGATTAAGTGTCGGTTCAAGCGTTGATACACAATCCGTGTATCGTTTCGGAGGGTGTCGATTAAGAACTGGGAGGATCGGGCAAAGCTGGATTTTAATCCACCTTGCACGAGCAAAAGCAGCGCAAATTTTACATTGCCTTGCCCCCACCGAGCGCTCCATACAACAGCCAGTCAGGGGCTTCAGAGGTTTCCCGAATGCTGATTTCAAGGAGTTCCTACACTGAACTAAATGAGTCTATGAACTAGATTTGTGCAGTTATTCAAGGCAATATTTAGAGGCAAGTTTTAGATCGGCAGGTAGGCTGACTTTTTGCTTGACCCTTTTTACTTGACTCTTTTTACAAGTTGCTGCAAGTTGGCAGTCATTATCGTCAGTTATTAAATGGGGGGCATCTAGTTCTTAATTTGGTTCTTTCAGATGATGCTTCGTTTTAGTCGTCAACCCTATTTGGCTCAAGATTTGGCTCAAGATATCAACCAACCAGTTATTTGAGCCATTCAGCCCCTCGGTCAATACCTCTGATCTGAATCAGGACGTGAATCGCCCCATTAGCTATCCCGAAAAAGTAATTCTTGCTATGATATCGCGTGACATTGTGTGGTGTGGTGTAGAAGGAGTGAGGACGTTGAATCCTGTTGATTTTAGCGGTATGCCGTTCCATTTCATCGGCATCGGCGGTATTGGCATGTCGGCGCTTGCCTACATCCTAGCCAAGCGGAACCTGCCCGTTTCTGGGTCAGATATCTGCCTAAACGATATCACTCGACGATTGCAGGCAGAAGGCGCTCATATTTTTTTGAGCCAGGATGCCTCTAACCTAGAATTTTTTGGAGCGGATGCCAACGGCAAAGCAGTGGTGCGGGCTGTTCCCGAAGAAGCTGGCAATCTGGCCGTGATTAGCGTGGGTGCAGAACCCGTGGCTCGTGGGGCGATCGCCCCGAATCCTGCTCCTGGTTCCCAACTCTTGCCGCAGGTCATTTGCTCGACCGCCATTAACCCCAATAATTCTGAATACCGGGCAGCACTAGACTTGGGCTGTCCGATTTTTCATCGTTCTGACCTGCTGGCGGCGCTGATGCAGGAGTATCGAGGCATCGCCGTTGCGGGCACCCACGGCAAAACCACCACCAGCAGCATGATTGGCTATCTGCTGCTGCGGGCAGGGATTGACCCAACCATTGTGGTCGGGGGCGAAGTCAGCGCCTGGGAGGGCAATGCGCGACTGGGGCAGGGCGAGTATCTGGTGGCTGAGGCAGATGAGTCGGACGGTTCGCTGGTGAAGCTGGCGGCTGAAATCGGCGTGATTACCAATATCGAGCTAGATCATCCCGACCACTACGCCACGGTGGATGAAGTGGTCAAAACCTTCCAAGCCTTTGCGGATAACTGCAAGGTGCTGGTGGGCTGCTGGGATTGTGACCTGCTGCGGGCGGAAGTGCCGCCGCATATCAGCTACAGCCTCAATCCTGGCTTGGGCGCTGATTACACGGTGGATCAGGTGGTGTATGGAGCCGCAGGGACGACGGCCCGCGTGTGGGAGCGGGGCACGCTGCTGGGCACGCTGAAGCTGACGGTGCTGGGTCGCCACAACCTGAGCAATGCTCTAGCGGCGATCGCCGTGGGTCGCCATCTCAACCTGGAATTTGACCAAATCGCCACGATTCTCAAGAGCTTTCAGGGGGCCCGTCGTCGGTTCGAGCTGCGCGGCGAAGCCAACGAAATCCTCTTTATCGACGACTACGCCCACCATCCCAGCGAAATTCAGGTGACGCTGGCGGCGGCGCGGCTGCGAGTCGAGTCTTTTGCCAGCGAGCAGCGGCGCGTGGTGGCGATCTTCCAGCCCCATCGCTATAGTCGCACGCAGGTCTTTTTGGAAGAATTTTCTCGGTCGTTTGGCGATGCCGATTTAGTAATTACCACCGACATCTACAGCGCAGGCGAAGTCAATCCGACGGGCATTTCGGGAGAAGACCTGGCAGCGGCGATCGCCCAGCACCATCCCAACGTCATTTACCAGCCCACGCTGAATGACGTGTCCGCCTTCCTAACCCGCGCCCTCAAGCCGGGGGACTTGGCGCTGTTTCTGGGTGCGGGCAACCTAAACCGGATCATTCCAGAACTGGTGTCTGCCCATCAAACCCTGGAAGCCCAGACCGCACTGGCAAGCTATCAGTCTGCCTAAAAGTCTGCTTGAAGCTCTATCAGTCTGCCTAAAAGTCTGCCTAAAGGTCTGCCTAAAACGGTCGTCTCCCGACAGCACAGCGGTCAGTTCTGGGGTCGATGCTAGGGTCAGTGTTGGGCGCGTCTGGCGCAGATTCTCGCAGGGGTGCTTTGGGCCCGGTTCAATCCGGGTTTAAACTGAAAAGCGGCATGATCAGGACAGTGCAGCAAGAAGCCGTCTACTGTTCTGCCGCGCTCGGAGTCTTGGCCCGGGGTCTTGGCCTGGGGTCTTGACTCAGAGTCTTGTGCGCTCTAGCGTCTGCACTGCGTTTCCTCAGGTTATGACATTGGCCAACCCAGTCCCTCAGCCCAGTTTTGAGCCTCGCGTTCCCTTCACGCCCATTGGTGCGACCTGTGCGGTTCGCCCGATGGTCTCTCTGGCAGGGTTCACGTCTTACCGAGTCGGTGGGCCAGCGGAATGGTTCGTCTCGCCGCGCACCCTGGAGGATTTGCGGGCATGCTTTGCCTGGGCAACGGCGGAAGGGCTGCCCCTCACGCTGCTGGGGCTGGGGTCTAACCTGCTGGTGAGCGATCGCGGCTTGCCAGGGCTGGTCATTTGTACGCGCCATCTGCGCCAGACCCAGTTTGATGAAGAAACTGGACGGCTGACGGCGGCCGCGGGAGAGCCGATCGCCCGTCTGGCCTGGAAAGCGGCGGATCGGGGCTGGGCGGGGCTGGAGTGGGCCGTGGGCATCCCCGGCACCGTTGGCGGCGCAGTGGCCATGAACGCGGGCGCACACCAGGCCTGCACCGCCGATATTTTGGTAAAGGCTCAGCTGGTGACGCAAACGGGTGAAACGCAGGAACTCTCGCCAGCGGATCTAGGCTTTCGCTATCGCACGTCCATTCTTCAAGGCGACACCAGCCGCCTAGTAACGCAGGCAACCTTCCAGCTTCGTCCTGGCGCGGGCGCTGCGGTGGTGACGGCTGAAACCCGCACCTGCCAGGAGCGCCGCCACGCCACTCAGCCCTACCATTTGCCCAGTTGCGGCAGCGTCTTTCGCAACCCCGAACCGCGCACGTCGGGCTGGCTCATCGAACAAACCGGGCTAAAGGGCTTCCAGATTGGCGGGGCGCAGGTGTCGCCCATGCACGCGAACTTCATCGTGAACCTGGGCAACGCCACCGCCAGTGACGTGTACCGCGTGATTCGCCATGTCCAGGAAAAAGTGTTCCAGCGTTGGGACATTACGCTGGAGCCGGAGGTGAAGATTTGGGGAGAGTTTTAGCAGTTCACAAACGCTAGGCAGTGTCTTAAAGCTTTCTAGGCCGTTGATCGCCTTGAGTCGATCCCCCTAAATCCCCGCGCTTACGCGCCGCTTCGCTAGAAAAAAGGGGGACTTCCGGAGTAGCTCGGTTCGGCTTCCCCCTTTTTAAGGGGGGCTGGGGGGATTGAATTAAGGGGGGCTAGGGGGATCGACGGGTTTTAAAGCGCGCCCTAGAACCCGTCGGGATCGGTCGGGGCGATCGCACTCTTCAGCGGCGACGGCAACTGCGGGTTGTTTGCCCCTGGTAGCCCGTTGCCCAGATCAGGATTTGCCGTGCGAATCTGGCGCATCAGCGTCGCCATCTCGATCGCGCTCATGGCGTAATCCCAACCCTTATTGCTTTTGATGCCCGCTCGCTCCAGCGCTTGCTGCATCGAGTCCGTCGTCAACACGCCAAACACGACCGGCACCCCCGTTTGAAACGAGGCAGCTGCGATGCCCTTGGACACCTCGCCTGCTACATAGTCAAAATGCGGCGTTTGCCCCTTGATGACTGCGCCGATGCAGATGATCGCGTCATAACGGCGAGTCAGCGCCAGTTGCCGCGCCACCTGCGGAATCTCAAAAGAACCTGGCACCCAGGCATAATCGACCTGAGTGCCCTGCGGATCTGGATCAATGCCGTGGCGCTTCAGGCAGTCCTGACAGCCCTCCAGCAGCTTACCCGTCACTAGGTCGTTGAACCGTCCAATCACGATGGCAAAGCGCAACGACTCGGTTTGGGTAAACGTTCCCTCAAAAACGGCCATGAATTTACCAGACTTGGTTTTCTATACCACGAAATAATTCAGCACACCGACCACAATCACCAGCGCCACCCAGGCAAAAGAACCCAGGAGTAGAAGCTGCTTGGACTGATCCCAATTGCGGGGCGAAGCGTAGGCCACAGGCACTGCCACCACCATCACAAACGACAGCAAGACCAGAGCGGCAAGCGCAAGCTGGAACAAAATGGACATCGCGTTTCCTCCCAACACAGCTAAAGATGAAATGTTATAAGGCAGACTAGAAGCAAACCCCGTGCCCCAATAGCCCCAGTAGTTAAGCTATCAGAAATTGAACCCTCATGGATCTCATCCTCTGCCATACCACGGCTGATTTCGACACGCTGGGTGCGGCGGTCGGGCTGTCGCGGCTGTGGGCGGGGGCGCGGATTGTGCTGACCGGGGGCAGTCATCCTGCGGTCAAGGAATTTTTGGCGCTGCACCGGGATGAGTATGCGCTGATCGAGCGGCGGGCCGTGAACCCGCAAAATATTCGGGCGATCGCCGTAGTAGACACACAATGGCGCGATCGCCTAGGCAAGGCGGCCGAATGGCTAGATTTGCCCGTCGAAATCACCGTTTACGACCATCATCCAGAGGGCGGCGGCGACATTCCTGCCAAAACGCAGCAGATCGAGGCTGTCGGGGCAACCACGACGCTGATTGCGGAAGCCTTGCAGCAGCACCAAATTCGCCTCACGCCTGCGGAAGCAACGGTGATGGCGCTGGGGATTCATGTCGATACGGGGTCGCTGACCTATGACCATACCACCGTGCGCGATGCGGCGGCGCTCACCTGGCTGATGCAGGAGGGCGCGACCGTGCAGGCGATCGCCGCCTATGTGGAACCGGGTCTGTCGCCCCAGCTTCAAGACTTGCTGGCGATCGCCCTCGATCAGCTCCACACCGAAACCGTGCAGGGCTACCGATTGGCGTGGGTGCTGCTGCCCACGGCAGACTATATTCCCGGCCTCTCCAGCCTAGCCAGCCACCTGACCACGCTGACGGAAAGCGACGTGCTGCTGCTGGCGGCGCAGTATGGCCAAGTTGAATCGGGCGAGTCGGAGGCACACCTGAACGAGTCGCGTCTGACAGTGATCGGGCGCAGTCGCGGCGCAGTGGCAGACCTGGGGGCCCTGTTCAAGCCGCTGGGTGGCGGGGGGCATCCCACAGCGGCCGCGGTGACGCTGCGAACGAGCGCTCCTCAAGCCACGCTAGCGGAACTGGTGCAGCGGCTACGAACTGCGATTCCAACCCCGCCCACCGCCCGCAGCCTGATGTCGTCCCCCGTCCGCACTATTCGTCCCGATGTCACCATTGCCGAAGCCCAGCGAATTCTGTTGCGCTACGGGCATTCTGGTCTGTCGGTAGTAGACGAGCAGGATCGGCTGGTGGGCGTGATTTCTCGCCGCGATCTGGACATTGCCTTTCACCACGGCTTTGGGCACGCCCCGGTGAAGGGCTACATGACGACGAATGTGAAAACCATCACCCCCAGTACGCCGCTGCCAGAAATCGAATCCCTCATGGTGACCTACGACATTGGGCGACTGCCCGTGCTGGAGGGCGATCGCCTAGTGGGCATTGTGACGCGGACGGACGTGCTGCGGCAGGTGTGGCAGCAGCGGGAAGGCGAGGCGCTGAATGGCACAACCGGGCGCGGCGGCCTGTGTCCGCTGCCGGAGGCGATTTGGGAGATGCTGGGCGATCGCCTCGTGCCCGCCCTGTGGGACGTTTTGCGAGACACGGCCGACCTAGCCGCAGCGCGAGGCTGGCAGTTATACATGGTGGGTGGGTCGGTGCGCGATTTGCTGCTGCAAACCGACGGGCCACTGCTGTTGCCAGACATTGACCTAGTGGTAGACGGTTTTCACCAGGCGGCCGATCAGGCAGCAGGTGTAGAACTGGCGCGATCGCTCCAGCAGCAGCACCCCGAAGCCCGCCTCCAGGTTCACGGCAAGTTTCAAACCGCCGCCCTCACCTGGCATCACCATCCCCAGCTTGGCTCGCTCTGGATCGACATCGCCACCGCCCGCACCGAATTTTATCCCTACCCCGCCGCCAACCCCGAAGTCGAAGCCAGCTCAATTCGCCAGGATCTCTATCGCCGCGATTTCACCATCAACGCAATGGCAATTCGCCTGACCCAACCGCGCCGGGGAGAGCTGCTCGACTTCTTTGGCGGCATTTTGGATTTGCGCGATCGCCAGATTCGCGTCCTCCACGCCAACAGCTTTATCGAAGACCCCACCCGCATCTATCGAGCGGTGCGCTTTGCCGTGCGCCTGGGGTTCACCCTCGACCCGCAAACGGAGGCGCAAATTCGCCATGCGATCGCCAGTGGGGTCTATTTCCGCATTCAGGAAGAAATGAACCGGGCCCCAGCGCTGCAAACCCGGCTACGGCGCGAACTCAAGTTCATCCTGGAAGCGCCCTACTGGAAAGCGGCAATTCGGCAACTGGCTGACCTGGACGCACTGCGCTGCCTGCACCCCGCCCTGACGCTGGACGCAGAACTGTGGCGGCAACTGCGCTTGGGCGATCGCTGGCTGACCCGGTTTGACCCCGATCATCGGCTAGAACACTGGCTGCTGCTGCTAGAAGTGGCGATCGCCCACCTGCCCCCCGATACCCCCACAGACGCACCGGAACCTGCTGCACCCAACGATCCGTCTAGCGTCCGAGAGCGCATCGCCGCTGGACTCCAGCTTCCTGCCGACAGCATCCAGCGCCTCGCCAGCCTGCACGCCGTTGAAACTGCCCTGGATGACTTTGAGCAGTCAATGCACCACTCTGCCGAACCGCTGCGTCCCAGCCAGATCGTGCGCCACTTCGCCGCCTATGACCTGCCCACGCTGGCCCTGCTAACGGTTCGCAGTCCCCGCCCCCGCCGCCGCCTAATCTGGCACTATCTCACCGTCTGGTCGCAGGTGAAGCCGCCCCTCGACGGCAACGACCTCAAGCGCCTTGGATACAAACCCGGCAAGCAGTTCAAACCCATGCTAGATAGGCTGTTGGCGGCGACGCTGGATGGCGAGTTGCAGGGCGACCCAGAGACTCTGCGCCAACAGGCAGAGCATCTCCTAGCTCGCCAATTTCCCCAGCGCTAGCGCTGCAAATCGCTGTAAATCGCTGTAGACATAGGAGCATCCCGATCACGGTAGGATGGTTGGGAATGGTGAAGTATTCTAAACAACACGGCGGCTGTCCTTCACAAGCAATCCATGTCTATCCTCTGGAAATGCCTACCCAACAATCCGCAGTGATCCTCCCCACAACTCCGCCTATGACTCCACCCAACGACTCTGGCTCCAATTCCATTACCCCATCCGACCGCATCGATGTAGAGATGAACGGCAGCGGGGCCAGCAGCCATAGCAACCCGTCGCCCCCGGAATCATCTCAGGCAACGCTTCAAGAAACGACTCAGGCAACGACTCAGGCAACGACTCAGGCAACGCTCCAAGAAACGACTCAGGCAACGCTCCAAGAAACGACTCAGGCAACGCTCCAAGAAACGACTCAGGCAACATCCCAGAAGCCGCCCCAAAAGCTGCACCAGAAGCTACCTCAGGGGGCGATCGCCAACGCAGCAGGGGGAAAGCCCAAAACAACGATTATCGTTTCGCCAACCTCTGCGCCCCCATCGTCTGGCAAGGGCAGACAGGGCTGGCTAATCGCGTCGCTGCTGCTAACCTCTGTGGTTGCCGGGCTGGGGGGTGCGGTTTTGGGCTGGGCCATCCGCCACCAGTCCCAGCATCCTCATGCCGGAGAGCCACCGGCGCTGCTCGATCCGTTCGTGAATAATGAGCAATCCTTTCCGCCGATCGAAGGCTGGGTGGGAGATGATCCAGTCAGGCAGTATTCCCCAGAAGCTTTTTCGGAAGAGGTGCTACCCGAAGCGCCATCTCATACCGCACCGATTCGAGAACGACAGTTTCAAGAGTCTCCTCCAATCCAGACCCGCCGCCAAATTCCAGAAGAGTTCGCCGATCCGTCAGGTCTTCCCCCAGTCGATGAACCGGCCTGGGCCGCTCCAGATACGGTTCCCGTGGAGCCACCTCCTCAAATTTCACAGCCCCCGACCCCTTCCCGCTTTTCGTCGGAGCCTGCTCCGCCTGAACCTCCCCCTCCTGTGCAAGCGCCTCCTCTTTCAGAGAGCATTCACAAAACCAAGCCCAGTTCCGACATACCCGAACCCCCTCGACAAACTCAGTCCGTCGAAATTCCGGTTTTGCCAGCCCCCTCGTCGCCGTCCTTCCCCTAGCCCCTCCGGCCCCTGCATTTTTTGGACTGCTCAGAGAGAGGGAGCCATTGCCACAAGCTGGAGGCTTAGGACATCCCAACAAGTGGATGCTCTAGGGTGAGAGTTTTTCGCAAGTTAATCTGTTAAACGATTGAAAAATCGGGCATCTTAAGTAGTGAGATCCATCGCCAGATTCAGCACATCCTAGCGCTGGCCTTTCTAAAGTGGATCGGTAGTATGCCAGTTATGTCCTTAAACTTTTTGCCGCGCAGTGGCCGCTTTAGCTGCTCTACTTCACCGCCTCACTCTCCATTTATAAGCCTCCAGTTCAAGCTCATGTTGGGCTTTGCGCTGGTCAGTGGGCTGGTTTTTGTCGGGTTATACGGCTGGCTTTATAGCAAAGCTCTAAATCGGGTGAGGGAGGGGCTAAGGCAGGACATGGTGAATACGCTGGACGGGGCGATCGCCGGTGTTGATGCGACCGAGTTCTCGCAGCTTTCCCAGTTGCCTGCGCCGCAGGGTGAGCCAGTGCCCGCCTCAAACCCCCTCTATCAGCGCCATCAAGAATGGCTGATCCGAATTCACAACGTAGAGCCACGGGCCAATCCTTATACCCTGGTGAAGGGAACCAAACCCTACGAAGCGCTCTGGATTGGGGATAGCCTGCGAGTCTTCCAGCCGGAGAACGCCACAAGCTTTCGGGAATCCTACCTCGCCACACCGGACAAAACGCGCCTCTATCAGGGATTTTCGGAGGTGACGCTGACGCTCTCGCCCTACACCGACCCCTGGGGAAGCTGGATTTCTGCCTATGGCCCGATTAAAAATGCTAAGGGGCAGGTGATTGGGCTGCTGGGGATCGATTTTCGGGCTGACGAGATCCACAGTATTGAGCGAGACATTCGCAAAAGCTTGGCGATCGCCTTTGGCAGCACCTACCTGCTGCTGCTGGGTCTGGTGGTGCTGCTGGCCCGCTCCTTTACGCGACCGATTATCGATCTGACCGATGCCACCGAGCAAATGAGCCAGGGCGAGTATGATCGGGCGCTGACGCAGTTTCATCGTCGCTATGTGCGAGATGAGATTAGCCAACTGGCAAGCAGCTTTGAGCGGATGGTAGAGCAGGTGCAGCAGCGCGAGGAAGACCTGGCCAGCGCCAACAGCAACCTGGAAGAACAAGTCCGGCAGCGCACCCAGGAGCTAGAAGAGAACAACGCCCACCTTAAACAAACCCTGCAAGATCTCAAGGCAACTCAGTCGCAACTGATTCAAACGGAAAAGATGTCGAGTCTGGGGCAGCTTGTGGCAGGTTTGGCCCATGAGATTAACAATCCCCTGAGCTTTATTCAGTCCAATTTGCTCCACGCCCGCGAGTATATGCAGCATGTGCTGGAAATGCTGCACCTGTATCAGTCACACGTCCCTGAGTTGCCTGCTGCTTGTGAAAAGGCAGAGGATCTAGGGCTGGAATTTATTCAGGATGATCTGCCCAAACTTCTGGGGTCGATGCAGGTTGGCACGCAGCGGATTAGCGAAATCGTGCGATCGCTCCGTGTGTTTGCCCGGTTGGATGAGTCCGAGGTAAAGTCCGTGGATCTGCATGAAGGGCTGGACAGTACGCTGCTGTTGCTCAATAGCCGCCTCCGGGGCACTCCTAGTCGAGCAGATATCCACATTGTTCGGGAATACGGCGATCTGCCGCTTGTCGAGTGCTACGCCGGACAGATTAACCAGGTGTTTATGAACCTTTTGAGCAACGCAATCGATGCTCTGGAGGCGCTGCGAGAACAGGCGGATGGTTCACGCAGCGCCGCTGGGGAGGATCATTCCCCGGCATACTGCATGGACTGGGCCAAGGATTTATTGCCAGAGCAACAAGACGAGATTCCCACCATCCGGATTAGAACCCGCCTGGTCGAAGGGAATCGCGTCTCGGTGTGCATCGCAGACAATGGAATTGGCATTTCGACGGACGTGCAGCAGCGGATCTTTAATCCCTTTTTCACCACCAAACCTGTAGGGCGCGGAACCGGGCTGGGGCTATCAATTTGCCATCAAATCATTACCGAGCGCCACGGCGGTACGCTGAAATGCACCTCTTGCCCCGCTGAGGGATCAGAATTTTGCTTTGAGATTCCGCTGAAGCTGCCTGCCAACCAGCCCCAGCAGACCCAAGCTTAGGCAGGGCGATCGCCCTTTTCATTGCTCTACTCCCGACACCCAGCCGCACGAAACTGCTCCATCAGCGCTGCGGGCCAGGTGGGGGCGATCGCGGGGGGCCGCTGGGACGCATAGACCTGCATGTTTCCCGTTGGCTCCACCGTTGCCAGAAACTCGCTGTCGTAGTTTGAGACCGTCACTTGCCGCAAGAGCGATCGCGCAGATTGCGTATTGCTGGCCAGCAGTTGCCCCTCCGCCACCTGCGCCACAGAAAACTCCAGCGGCGTGTCATACACCTCAAACGGCACGGTTGCCGTTTCCTGCTTGCTATAGCGCACCAGGCACACGCGCCCTGGCACCTCCGACGGAAACACCGTCATAAAGTAATGGGGCAGCATATCCCACTCTTTGACCCAGGTTCCCAAAAACGGGGCCACGTCTGGGTCTGTCTCTGCCCAAGTTTGCCGATAGGCGACGAGTTCTGAAGAAATCGGCGACCCCACCGAACCAATCTTGCCCAGCCCCAGCAAGTCTAGATCGGACTGAATCCGCTGCTGCATCTCGGCCTCTGCCTGACGGAGTGCGTCTTCTGTCAGCGGCGGCCGTAGCGGTGCATCGACAGGATGCAGCACCACATCAGGCGCAGGGGGGGTCGGGTCGGGTGCAGACGGAGTGCAGGCTATGGCCGTTCCCAGCCCCGCCGTCAGCACCAGGGCCGCCGCCCACTTCGCCCGAATTGCATGAGTCATCAATCGTTTTGCCATAACCCTCGTAGCCCAGACCATCGATTTCTGGGGTCTTCCCTATAGGTCTACAATTTCTGGCATCAGGTTCCGCAATGAAAAAGCCCCACCTCACCAATTGGGAAGTGGGGGCAGACCGTTCTGCTTGAGAGCCAGCCTGTCAAGAGCCAGCGGAGAACCAACGTCCTTCACACCTGGAGGAACGGGCAGAGGCTTGGGCAAGTCCGGGCATTAGTAAGGACGCAGCGCGCCGCGCAGTTCGCCGGCCCGGTTGCGCGTGGTGTGAATATCAAGATAGAGATTGCCGCTTTCCAGCGCTTGCCGTTGTTCTGGCGTGAGGGTGTATTCTCCCGCAAAGCGACCGTCGCGATCGCCCCTCATCGTCACCGTCAGCGCGTACTGGAAGGGGCCGTTGGCTGTGGGTTCGCCCCGATGGATATGCACGGCTGAGGTGATGTTGGGGTTGGGCGGATCGGTGGGGTCAACGGTATAGTCGCGCAGGGGGCCAGCCAGGTTGCGAAAGTCGCCCCGCACCACCAGGCGATCGCCCGCCAGCACGGCCCCAGCCACACCCGTCGCCCGACCAGAGGGAGACGCACCCACCACCGCACCCCGGCTCAGGGTTGCCGAAAAGCGCTGGAAAGAGGAACGGGTCATCCCCTGCGCCAGCAGCACAGTTTCCGCCTGACGCACCTCTGCAAGAAGAGAGGGGTCTGCGGGACGCATCCAGCCAGAGACGGCTTGGGCCAGGGACGGGGTAGACAGCCCCACCAGAGATAGGCACGTCAGCGCACCCAGAATGAAATGGAAAAGAATCTTTTTGGAATGAATCATGGCTTTGAGGCGTTCGATAGCGCTTGCAATCAAGACTCGCGATGAATCCTAATGAACACTACGCCCAAAGCCGCTGTTTGGATGTGTGATTTCATCCTTCACCCGGAATCTGCATCAGAAATCTGTACCCAGCCCGACAGAATTTATCAAAAGACAGGGGATAATGCTCTCTGTTCTGGGTGAGGCGATCGCCAGTATTTGAACCCATCACGACTGGTCGTGCGCTGCTCAAGCAAAGGCGCTGCTTAGATTTAGGAAGGCTGCTCATGAAAGTGCAAGATTTAAAGGGAAAAACCGTCGCGTTTGCCGGGTCGGGCGGGCTAGATAGCTGCACCATTACGCGCTGGCTCACAAACCAGGGCGTAAACGTAGTGTGCTTTACGGCCGACCTGGGGCAGCCGGATGAGGAAGATATGGATGCGGTGCGCCAGCGGATGCTAAAGGCGGGCGCAGTGGACTTTGTGCTGCTGCCCGTGCGAGAGGCGATCGCCGAAGATGGCCTCAAGGTGATCCAGTCGCAGGCCTGCTACGAAGGGCGCTACTGGAACACCACGGGAATCGCTCGCTGTTCCCTGACCAAGGCAATGATTTTGGAAATGAAGCAGCGGGGGCTGACGATTTTTAGCCACGGCGCAACGGGGCGCGGCAACGACCAGGTGCGGTTTCAGCTAATTACCAATATGCTGGCTCCAGAGTTTGAGGTATATGCACCCTGGCGCGACGAGAGCTTTCTGGCGCGGTTCCCCGGCCGCAGCGAGATGATTGATTTCTGTCAGGAAAACGGACTGCCCGTGACGGCTACCAAAGACAAGCCCTATTCCACCGATGCCAACCTGCTGGGGCTGACGCATGAATCGGGAATGCTGGAGGCGCTGACCACGCCGGCCCAGTTTGTGAAGCCGATTATGGGCTGCTATCCGCAGGATGCGCCCGACGCGCCAGAAGCCTTTACCGTGCGGTTTGAAAAGGGTCGCCCGGTGAGCGTGAATGGGGAATCGGTGAATCTGGTGGATGCGTTTTTGAAGACGAATGCGATTGCCGGAAAGCACGGCATCGGCATCGGCACGCACCTAGTAGAAAACCGCTTTGTGGGCATCAAGTCGCGCGGCGTATACGAAAGCCCCGGCGTAGAAACCCTGGGCACTTGCTACGCTTATCTGCTGCAACTGATCCTGGATCGGCGGGCGCGGGAGTTTTACGACCAGCTTTCGCTCTTGGTGGCCAAGCAAATCTATCAGGGCTACTGGTTTGACCGGGCAACGCAGATGATGCTGGCGGCGATCGCCAACACGGCCGAACTCGCCACCGGAACCATCAGCGTGTCCCTTTACAAAGGCAATATCTCCTTCGTGGCGGCCGACGACGTGCCCCACATCCTCTATTCCGAAGAAAACGCCTCAATGGAGGGCGTGGGCGACTATAACCACAGTGACTCGGAGGGGCTGCTGCGGGTCTTTGGCGTGAGCGCCCGCGTGCTGGCCACCAGCGGTCAGGTCGGTCTTTGAAGAACTGGGGACTGCGTTGAACGTGGGCCAAAACTGGGATGCGAGTTGATTGTTCGTGTGCGACGCACCCAAGCAGTCAACTCGCATCTCTAGGGACTTGCGCTTTAGCCGGCAAAACAGCAGCAGGCGAAATCCTAACGTTTTAGCACAATCCGATACCGCGCCTTGCCCGATACCAGATGTAGTTGCTACCTGAGTTTTCAGTGATTTGAAACGAAGGTTTGAAGCAAACAGTAGAGGATTGGAGCGCTGGATAAATCATCAAACGGATGAACAGGGATTCACCCATGCTGCCGCTGATGATAGGGGGTTTTTGAGATAGGGACAATCCTATGTCTGGGTGATTCCGTATCCTCTGCGCCTTGTCGATCCCCAGTTGGGCGGCTAGAGTCTTAGTGAGTGCATCCAGCTTGGGCATTTTGCGAATAGGGATGGAGTTGCGCGATCGCCCCTTGATAGGATAAACACGAGGGCGATCGCCACCTCAAAACCCTGTCAAATGGTTCCCCTAAGCCCTCGTTGCATGGTTCGTTGCATAAGATGCACAAGAGATGCATAGGACTGTCGAATTCATTGGCTGTGAATCCGTAATGGCGTTTGGGTAACTTGAAAGAAGTTGAGTCAGACGCATCGCCCTGTTTCTACCTGGAACTGCCATGAGCGCCCCCTCCTCGCATCTACATTCCACGTCCTCCCCATCGGCCGACCCGCTTGATGGGGACAATGCAACGGTTACGGTAGAGGTAGAAGTCCTCACCGATGGTTCGAGTGCTGGGCAATTGAGTGGGCGATCGCAGCCGCCAGAATCACCCGCTCCACCCCCCGTCCCTCCCCCCAATCCAAACAGCGACCCAAGCGCCACCAGCCCCTCCAGCAGCCCCAACCCCGGCAGCGCCCTGGCCACCACCAAAGGATCTTTCTCGTCCTTTCTCGCGCCGCTAACCCAGGATACGTTCAAGCAGGTCGTTACCGATGTTGAGCAAAAGCTAAGAGTGGTCAATCAAACCCTCTCGATGCTCGACAACCTGATGGATTCTCAGGGCTTTGATGCCATCTTGAACGAGATGCTGCATTCCATCACCCTGAAAACGGGGGAACTGCTGAACGCCGATCGCGCCACAATTTTTCTCCTAGACGACGAGAAAGACGAACTGTGGGCGATCGTCGCCGAAGACGAAAACGGCAATAACCTGGAACTGCGAATTCCCAAGCATGTCGGCATTGCGGGCGAAGTCGCCACCACCAAGCAGGTCGTCAACATTCCCTACGACTTTTACGACGATCCCCGCTCCAAGGCGGCTCAGGCGCTCGACAAGAAAAATCACTACCGCACTTACACCATGCTGGCCATGCCCCTGCTGAACGATCGGGGCGACTTGGTGGCCGTCGTGCAATTGATCAACAAGCTCAAGCCCAACTGTGATTTGCAAGCGCACCTAGACGAGCGCATCGACCTGGGCGGCTTTACCGCGCAAGACGAGCAGGTGTTTGAAGAGTTTGCGCCCTCGATCCGGCTCATTCTGGAATCGTCCCGCTCATTCTACAGAGCAACCCAGCAGCAGCGGGCCGCCTCGGCGCTGATGAAGGCGACCAAGTCCCTCAGCCAGAGCAGCCTAGATCTGGAGGAAACCCTGGGCCGCGTGATGGAAGAGGCCCAGGAACTGATGCAGGCCGATCGCAGCACGCTCTGGCTCTTGGATCGCGACCAGCACCAGCTCTGGACAAAGCTGCCGATCAACGGCGTGCTGCAAGAAATTCGCATCCCGATGGATGCGGGCTTTGCGGGGCAGGTGGCGATGTCGGGCGAGCCAGTCCTCATTCCCTACGACCTCTACAACCACCCCAACTCCGACACTGCCAAGGAAACCGACAAAAAGACGGGCTATCGCACATGCAGCATGTTGTGTATGCCCGTGTTCAACGCAGATGGCGAACTGATCGCCGTCACTCAACTGATCAATAAGAAAAAGCAGGGCGACCATCCGCCCTACGATCCGGCAAACTATCCCGAAGCACCGGAGATCTGGCGGGCGAGCTTTAACCGAAACGATCAGGAGTTCATGCAGGCGTTCAATATTCAGGCGGGTGTGGCGCTGCAAAACGCCAAGCTGTTCGCCACGGTGAAGCAGCAGGAGCAACTCCAGCGCGACATTCTGCGATCGCTCTCCAACAGCGTTATCTCCACCGACAAAGAGGGACGCATCATCGCCGCCAACGAAAGCGCCCGCAAACTGCTGGGTCTGAGCGACACCGACCCGCTGGAGGGGCTGCACGCCGAGGAACTGATTGGGCTGGAAAAGGGGGATTTTTCCAAGTGGTTCAAAATGGCGCTCATGCCGACAGATGACAAGTGCCGTCAGCAATATTACCCGGATCAAACGCTGAACGCGGCCAAAGGCGTGGAGCAGCACAGCATTAACCTGTCGATTAACACCATCGCCGATGCGAGTGATCCAGAGCAGGTTTCGGGAGCGCTAGTGGTGATGGACGACATCAGCGGCGAAAAGCGGCTAAAAAGCACCATGTCGCGCTATATGTCGCAGGAAGTGGCGCAGTTGCTCTTTGAGAACCCCAACGCTGCCAAAATGGGGGGCGATCGCAAAGAAGTATCTGTCCTGTTTTCCGACATTCGCAGCTACACCACGCTGACCGAGAGCATGACCGCCGAAGAGGTGGTCGAAATGCTGAACCAGTATTTCGAGAGCATGGTGGACGCGGTGTTTACCTATAAAGGCACGCTGGACAAGTACATCGGCGATGCCATCATGGCGGTGTTTGGGTCGCCGCTGCCCTTGGACGACCACGAGTGGATGGCTGTACAAACGGCGATCGAGATGCGGCATCGACTTGCCGCGTTCAACGCCGACCGGGTACAGCGCCAAAAGCCACCGATTCGGATCGGCATCGGCATCAACTCCGATATCGTCATCAGCGGCAACATCGGCTCAAGTCGCCGCATGGAGTTCACGGCCATTGGCGATGGGGTCAACCTGGGGTCGCGCCTGGAAAGCGCCAGCAAGCAATACGGCACCGACATCATCATCAGCGAGAACACCTACAAGCCTTGCGCCGACCGGGTCTGGGCGCGAGAGCTAGACTGTATCCGGGTGAAGGGCAAGACGCAGCCCGTCAGCATTTATGAACTGGTGGGGCTGCGCGACGAAATCGTTCCCGATGAGAAAAAGCGGCTGATTGACCTCTATCACGAAGGGCGCAGGCATTACCTAAATCGCGATTTCGTCAAAGCGATGAGCGCTTTTGCCACGCTGCTGCAAGATGTGAACAACGAAGACAAAGCCGCCAAGCTCCACCTCGACCGCTGCACCCACTGGCTCAGCCATCCACCCAACGACGAAACCTGGCAAGACGGCGTGTGGACCATGACGGAAAAGTGAGGATTAAGGAGTTAGGGGTCAGGGATCAGGAACTATGGGTCAGGGATTAGAGGCTCAGCAGACAAGCTAGCAACGGGGCTTATGCAAGGGGGCTTATGCAAGCTCTGCCTCAAAAGCGCGCAGGGCGATGCTTGAGCCTTGGCTCCAGGCTAGCTCGACATAGCGGGGGATCAACTGCTTGACCGCAATAGCTGGAAAAATGCCGCTGACCTCGCTTTCCTGGTAGTGTTCGCCGTCGAAGATGTAGATTCGCAGGCCCTGACTCTGATAAATCCAGAGTTCTGGAATGGCGATCGCCTCATAATCTGCTGGCTGAGTAAAAGACGTGAGATCGACCTCAAGCGCTAGATCCGGCGGAGGATCAATTTCCAAATCGATATGTTCTTTACCCAAAATAGCCAATCGATTTTGGATGTAAAAACAGGCATCGGGTTCTACTCCGGTTTGGCTGACTCGCTTCAGCGTGAGGGGATCGAAGGCGTGCCAGTCTTGGTTCTGATGTCGCAGCAGCGCCTTCACCAAATCAGTGAGGGTAGCGGAGCGGTTGCTATGGCCAGGCAAAGGAGCCATCAAACGAATTTCCTGTTTCTTGACTCCAAAGTAGACTTTGACCGCAGCGCGATCGCGACGGCTTGACAACAGCCCTTCATAATCTGCCCAGCTTTGATGACGCAAGATCACCTCACTACCCGGCGGTAGTTCGATTCCATTGGGGCTAATGGTCAAATTCATCAAGAAGCCTGTTGGGTTGGGTTTGTGAAGTTGGCACCAGATACTTGACGGCCCTTAATTCTCATCCTTAGCTCATTGCCCTGCTCAAGCCATCCCTGATTTTCATTTTATTCTTCCTCTCGTGGGGTGGGCAGCGTCAGGTTGTAGCGCAGCGCTAGCATCCGCAGCAGAACGATGGTGCAAAACCCGGCAACGGTGGCGATCGCCATATCCACCTGCCACAGCACCAGCACCAGATAAACCCAGCAGCCGACAAAAGCACAGGTGGCGTAGAGCGTAGCGGTTTTGCGAAAGACCACGGGAATCTGCACCAGCAGGATATCGCGCAACACGCCGCCCACCACGCCCGTAATCACGCCCAGCAGCGACGCGGTGAACGGCGGCATTCGATATTCCAGCGCAAAGGCCGTACCGGAAATGCTGAACAGCGCCAGCCCAAAGGCATCCAACAGCGCAAAGACTCGATAGGCAGGCGCTTTGACTGGCTTCAGCAGGCGCGACCCGTAGACATACAGCACCGCCAGCAGCAGCACCAGCACCGCATAGCCTTCATATCGCACCCAGAAAAACGGGCGGCGATCGAGCAAGACATCCCGCAGAGTGCCACCACCAAATGCATTCACAAAGGCGATCGCATACACACCCACCAGATCCAGCCCTTTCTTGCGAGCGGCGATCATCCCCGATAGGGCTGAGGTGATCACGGCCGACACTTCTAGCGGATACTGCACCGTGGCGAAGCGTTCGAGTTGAGCGGCGATCGCATCTATTGCATCTAGAGACATTCGAGGATTAAGCAGAGGATGAAGCGCTGTAGGTTAGGGATTGGGCTGAGACTTGAGAAAATCCAGAAAGTCGTAGAGTTCGGTTTCGTTGAGTTCTTGGCGCGATCGCTTGCTGTAGGTCGCTTTCAGGTGTTCGCGGCCGCGCTTGGCATCCCACCCCAGGCGGCGCAGTTCCACATCGGTCTGGGCGAGGATATCAGAAAAGTCGATGGAGGCGGGGGCGGGGTCAGGCGGCGCGGGTTCGGGGTCGGGCGGCGGGCTGGCGGACTTCTTGCGAGAGGGTTTTGCGCCGATCTGCGAGGCGGGCTTGGTGATTTGAGACAAATCGACGGGTTCGGAGGCTTCTGAAAAACCGTCGTCGGATGCGGAAATATGGGCGTAAAAATCTGCCACGACGGGGCCAGAGTCTAGCTCGTCTTCGGGCGGCAGGGGTAGGTCAAGCGGGTCGGGTTTGTCCCAGTCGCTCTCCATAGGGAGTGTCGCCGCTTCGGTGGCAAGGTCACGCGCTGGGGCGATCGGCGGCATCGCAGACCCCGCACTCTCCACGGGCAAACTGGCGCTGGGCAAACCGCTCGGTGAAAGATTCCAGGCTGTATCCATCGGCGCAAATTCAGGCGTTTGTCCATCAGTCTCGCCAATTTGCCCGCCCGGTTGCCTACTCAACTGCCCGCCCGGTTGCCTACTCAACTGCCCGCCCGGTTGCCCACCGATTTGCCCCGTTATTTGCCCAATGACTTGCCTAGGGGTCTGAACAGAGGTTTGGACAGAGTCCGTTGATCCGTCATTCATGCCCAGTCCATGCAGCCCCAACGCCTGGAGCGATCGCCCTCGTGCCCGGTCTTCTGCGTCTTCGATACTGGCGCTTTCGGCCAGCCCAGTGGCCAGCGTCAGCCCACCCACGATTACACTAGCCCGCACGATATAGCGCCCGTTTTGCACGGTCAGCAGGTCGGTAATCAGGCTGGCGAAGGGATACATAGCCCGAAATCGCGCCAGCAGTGCGGGCAAATTCTCAGGCAGGTTCTCAGGCAAGTTCTCAAGCAGGTTTCTAGCAGAATCAGCAGAAAAGGACGACATGACCAACCACTGGAGGGAACGATCGGAGAAGCAGTGTAGCAGCGGGCGCGTTTGCATGGTGCGATCGCCTCCTCACCATACCCGGATTTCAGCCCAACGAAGCGAGTCGGGTCAAGGTCGAGGTCGGATTTCATGCGAGGGTCAGACGTTTTTGCTGAACCCGCAAAAGCTTTGGATTCATCCCTGGAATTTTCTGAGACAAAGATTTGGGTTTAAATTCGATATGCTGTGAGAGACGCAGTTTGTCAAACTTGCGTTGATCTGCTGCTTTTTAGCAGAGTTTTTTACAGATTCTTGCAGACGTATTGCTGTTTGCGTTTGCTGTTTGCGTTGCTGTTTGCCTAGAGATTGCCGCCATGCTAGATAGATTGCTCGACTTGTCTCCCAACCTGGGTGTAGACACGTTCCTTCTGCTGACGGTGCTAGTGGCCCTCGAAACGCTGCTATCCGCCGACAATGCGATCGCGCTGGCGGCCATCGCCCAAGGGCTAGACGGCAAAAAAATGCAGCGAGACGCGCTGAATTTGGGGCTACTCGTCGCGTTTATTTTTCGGGTCATCCTGATTCTGACAGCAACCTGGGTGATTCGGTTTTGGCAGTTTGAGCTGGCAGGTGCGCTCTATTTGCTCTGGCTAGTGTTTAAGTATTTCACGTCCGATGAAACGGAGGACGGCGAACACCACCACCACGGGCCGCGTTTTACATCACTCTGGCAGGCAATTCCAATCATTGCTGTTACCGATCTGGCATTTTCGCTGGATAGCGTTACCACGGCGATCGCCCTGTCTCAGGAAGTGTGGCTGGTGCTGACGGGCGGGCTGATCGGTATTCTTACGCTGCGGCTACTGGCGGGGCTATTTATCCGCTGGCTGGATGAATATACCCATCTGGAAGACGCGGGCTACATCACCGTGGGTCTGGTGGGGCTGCGCCTGCTGATCAGGGTGTTCAACGATAGCCTTGTGCCGCCCCAGTGGGCCATGATTTCGGTGATTGCGCTGCTGTTTGTCTGGGGCTTTTCGGAGCGCAAACCGGAGGCGATCGCCGCTGAGTCTGGCTCTGCGCCCCTTGCTGAAGCCCACACCCCACCCGATGCGCCGCCGCTCGAAGTTCCTTCTGGGGCAAAACCAGAAGCCGATGAGCGCGAGGCGCAAGAAATCTCTGCGGACTGAGCCACCGATAGCGCCCGAATAGCACCAAATAGCGCCAAATAGCTTCTAAATAGCCCCTAGATCGCTCCTAAATAGCCTCTCAGCTACAGCGTGATACAGCGTTATGGATACTCTGCTGTCTTCGAGTCCAGTGGCGATCGCCCCACTGCGCTGCCCAGACCTGCTGGCCCCCGCCGGCAACTGGGACTGTGCCCGTGCTGCGGTCGAAAACGGAGCCGACGCGATCTATTTCGGGCTGGATCGGTTTAATGCGCGAATGCGGGCGCAAAACTTTACCGAAGCCGATTTGCCGGAATTGATGGCATTTCTACATCGGCGCGGCGTGAAGGGCTATGTCACGCTGAACACGCTGGTCTTTCCGGCAGAACTCGCCGAAGCCGAGCAGTATGTGCGAACCATGATCGCGGCAGGCGTAGATGCGGCGATTGTTCAAGATATCGGCATTTGCCGCCTAATTCGCCACCTGTCGCCCGACTTCCCCATCCACGCCTCCACGCAGATGACCATCACCAGCGCTGCCGGGGTCGCCTTTGCCCAAGCGCTGGGCTGCAACTTGGTGGTGCTGGCCCGCGAGTGTTCGCTGAAGGATATCCGAAAGATCCAGCAGCAACTGGGCAATTCCCTCAGGGATCGCGGCGCGAATCGCGCGATGTCCATGCCGCTGGAAGTTTTTGTCCACGGGGCGCTTTGCGTCGCCTACTCTGGGCAATGCCTGACCAGCGAATCCCTCGGCGGCCGCTCTGCCAACCGGGGCGAGTGTGCCCAGGCCTGTCGAATGCCCTACGATCTCATTTCAGACGGGCAGAAGGTGGATTTGGGCGATCGCCACTATTTGCTCAGCCCCCAGGATCTATCTGGACTCGACGTATTGCCCGACTTGGTAGCCACAGGCGTAGCCTGCCTGAAAATCGAAGGTCGCCTGAAATCGCCAGAATACGTCGCCAACGTCACGCGGGTCTATCGCAACGCGCTCAATCGGGTTTGGCAGATGGTCTCAGAGCGCCAGAGCGATGAATTCGCAGAACGCCCCAGCGCCTCACCCCCTGAAGACCGCTACAACCTTGAAATGGCTTTCTCTCGCGGCCTCTACACGGGCTGGTTTCGCGGCATCAACAACCAGGAACTTGTCCATGCGCGATTTGGCAAAAAGCGGGGCGTGTATCTGGGCGAAGTGACCCGCATCCGCAACGAGCGAGCCATGATCAGGCTCCAGGCTCCGCTAAAACCGGGCGATGGTGTGGTGTTCGACAGCGGCCACCCCGATGCCCCAGAAGAAGGCGGCCGGGTGTATTCTGTCGAAATGCAGGGTGACGAAGCAACCCTCACCTTTGGGCGCGGCGCAATAGACTGGCGGCGGGTGCGCGTGGGCGATCGCCTCTGGAAAACTAGCGACCCCGAACTAGATCGTCAGCTTCGCCAGAGCTATGCAGGCGATACGCCCAAGGTTCAGCGACCAATTACGATTGAAGTTTCTGGGGAAGCGGGGCAGCCGCTGGTGGCGATCGCCCGCGACGAACAGGGCCACATCGCCCAGGTAGAATCGGAACTGCCCCTGGCGATCGCCCAAACCCAGCCCCTCACCACCGAACGCCTGCGGGCACAATTGGGACGGCTCGGCAACACGCCCTTCTATCTCGATGTCGTGCAAAATCACCTGGGCAACGCCACCATGCTGCCCCTCAGCGAACTCAACCGCCTCCGTCGGGAACTCGTCGCCCAGCTCGAAGCCCAGCGCACCCAGCCAAAACCCTGGCATCTCAACCCCCACACCACCCTCCACACCCTCCTGCCCGCTGCTCCTGCTCCCTCCCGCTCTTCCGCGTCCCCTAGCCTAATCGCCCTTACCCGCACCCTGCCCCAGCTTCAGGCCGCCCTCAGTGCCGGACTCCGCACGCTCTACTGCGAATTTGAAGACCCACGCAGATACCGCGAAGCGGTTGGGCTGGTTCGGAGTCACCCCGATTCTGACTCCCTGGAAATTTTCGTTGCGCCGCCCCGCATCACCAAACCTAGCGAAACCTGGATCTTGCGGCAGGTGAAGAATGCCCAAGCAGATGGCTATCTGGTGCGAAACTACGACCATCTCCAGTTTTTCGCCGACCAGCGTCGTATCGGCGATTTTTCGCTGAATGTAGCCAACGCGCTCTCCGCAGACTACTTTCGACGGGCAGGGCTAGAGCGACTCACCGCGTCCTACGATCTCAACCTCCAGCAGCTAGAGGGCCTATTGACCAGTTGCCCACCAGACTGGTTTGAGATCACAATTCACCAGCACATGCCCATGTTTCACATGGAACACTGCGTCTTTTGCGCGTTTCTGTCCCAGGGGACAGACTATACAAACTGCGGTCGCCCCTGCGAAAAGCAGGTAGTCAAATTGCGCGATCGCACGGGCACAGAGCATATCCTGCAAGCCGACGCAGGCTGTCGCAACACAGTCTTTAACGGCACTGCCCAAACTGGAGCAGAAGCGGTTCATCGACTCATGCAGCTTGGGGCGCAGGCGTTTCGCCTAGAATTTCTCAACGAAACGCCTGCTCAGGTCATGCAAACCATCCAGCGATATCAAGCGCTGCTGGAGGGAACATTGAGCGGAACTGCGCTGTGGAAAGATCTCAAGCTACAAAATCAGCTCGGCGTGACGCGGGGAACTCTTAATTCTTGACCCACTTCTCTGAAGAAGTCCTCCCTGGTTCGCACGCTGGTTTGTGGATTTAGTTTATGAATTTTTGATGAACTTATGCCTTCTTTCCTGAAAGGAAGCATAAACCTCGACCAGGCATAAAAAAATCCTGGACCAACTCCCTTAGGATTTCTTCATCTTGTGCCAATTTCCCGTATAGTTTTGACAGGGTTTCCAAGCTGAGACATTAGGTGCAAGTGTCTTCTGGTCAATCTTTGGGTAACCTGATTGAGGAACCGCGACTAGCAGCTTACGCCCCCCTTGCTCGCTGTCACGACTTCCGGGTGTGCCCTAGTTGTGAAAGTAGTGTGTAGTGGTTTGGAGTGATATGGTGAGACGTTGTATCAGACGTTGCATTGCAAGGCGTTGCGTTGTGGACCACGGTCGATCCTCCCTTTCCCTTGGGACTTGTCTACAGATGCGCTTTTGACTCTGGTAAACCGCTGACCGCTAGAAGGCGCGGCTCAGCGCGATAGGCGGACTAGCACATCCGCTTTTGAGGACGAAGCGCACTCCTCAGGTGCTTTTGCCAAAAGTAAAAATCGGGGCTTTTTGGGTTAAGTTCACTCGATCTGCTCAAGCTCGACATTCCCGCTTGAGCTGACCTGATTTGTCCTGTTGCTTTTGCCCCTTTCAGGGCGATTTGAAGTCTTTTAGATTTGGGTTTCTCGCAGGTTCTCATGCTTCCATTTTTGCCACTGTTTCCCCTTGCTCAAGCCACCCCGGCCGAGGTCTACATCCCTACACCACCTCCACCGACCCCACGACTCAGCCATGTGGTCGAAGCTCAGGAGGTGCGCCCACTACCGGGGCAGCTTGATTCGGTGCCCGTGTTTAATAGCAACAGTCCGGAACTGGTGCAGCAAGAAGGCATCTTGCTGTCCACCTTTCCCCCGCAAGGGATGCGCGTTCCCTCTGCCCACTTGAACTACGCCTTTGAAGGGCGCTTTGATGTGTTTGCCCATCACATTGCCAAAGGGCGCACGCCAACCGACGTGCGGACGCTCTACATTGGGCTTCTGGCCTACAATCCATCCGATCGCCCAGTGACGATTCAGGTTCATCAGTCTGCGAGTTACCTGAGCCAAGAGGCCCCGTTCTACGATCTGCCCTCCTACGTGGCAAACGCCGGACCCACAGTGTTTGCAGGGCCAGGCAGCCGCACAATGGGCGACATCTTGCGAGGGCTAAGTCAGGCCATTTTGCCGGAGCGGGTAACAATTCCACCCCGGTATGTGCAACTGTTGCTGAATGAACCCATTCCCCTGCGGAGCTTGCAATCTTACCGTAATCGTGAGCCGTTGCCCATTGTCGATCCGGAAGATATGGGGCTAGACGCGGCAGAGGCAGCCGATATTGTGCAGAATGGCGAGGCGCGTCGCCCGACTCGTCCGCGCCATGCGAATTTGCCCATCAACGGGCGATCGGCGCTGCTGCACTTGTCCAGCGATGGCCCCGTGCATCTGGCGAGTTTGGGCATGTTTGCCAGGGTGAATGGCAACGGCACCGAGCGATCGCCCCGTATGGAGGAGTGGCTAGCACTCTTGCAGCAGGGCGATGTGGCTGGGCCGCGCGATCGTGTTCCAACGCCGCCCAATGCCCGCCAAATTGGTCGGTTTTATTACAGCCGGGTATCTGGCGTGACGCAGGGTTCTCGCTGGGATGCTGTGCTGACAGATGGCGATGGGGTTGATCACTTGACGATTCCCCAGCGGGGCGGAGCGATTTCCTATGCAATTAGCACGGTCGATCGGCATACCCTGGGCACTGGGCAAATTCAGAGTGCGCCCATGCTGGTTCGTTATCCAGATACCGCCTATCGGGGGCATGGCAACTATGGCGTGCGCTACAACCTGACGCTGCCGCTGTATAACAACACCAATCAGGAGCAGACCGTGGCGCTGCTGTTCCAAACGCCAATGAAGGATGAATCGCTGCGGGGGCAGGCATTGCGGTTCCTGAGTCCGCCCGATCGCCGCATCTTTTTCCGAGGGACGCTGCGGCTACGATATGTGAACGATTGGGGAGTGGCCCAGACCCGCTATGTGCATGTGGTGCAGCGACGAGGACAGCAGGGCGAGCCGCTGTTGACCTTAAACCTGAGACGGGGCGATCGCCGTCAGGTGCAGGTTGAACTGCTCTACCCGCCCGATGCCACGCCACCCCAGGCGCTCACCATCCAAACGCTGGCACCAGAACAAGCGCCTCGGCCGACCCCGCAAGAAGAAGGCGGTACAGCCGTTACGCTGGAAGCCTCTCCTCAGCCGTAGGCAGTTCTTTGGGGACAAAATCACATCTGCAATCCCTAAACTTCAACCCCTAAATTTCTAAATTCCGTGGCTCTTGCCGATCACCCAATGCCGCCGGAAAAAGCGCGACAGGCTAGACTCTTGCAGCGACAGGCAAATCGGGCGACCGTGGGGGCAGGTGTGCGGGTTGCGGGTCTGCTGCCAGCGATCGAGGAGGGTTTGCAGTTCGGGTAGGGCCAGCGGCGTGCCATTGCGGATAGCCGTGCGGCAGGCCGTTGCCACCAGCGCCGTTTCCAAATCGCCGCCCAAGCTGAGTTCCAGCAGGGCCTCTGTACAATCTTCCCGCTGCGCCAGCGGAGCCGGAGCCGTGCGGATGGCCCACAGTGCGTCCCCGAAGAGTTCCACCGTCAGCCCAATGCGGACGAGTTGTTCGACTTGGGCCGTCGAGAGGTTGGGCAATAGCGCAGGCGGATCGAGGGGCACGACGGTCCAGCGATCGCACAGTTCCTCATACAACACCCGCTCGTGGGCAATGTGCTGCTCAATCAGCCAGATGCCTGCGGGGTGTTCTGCCAGGATGTACATGTTATGAACCTGGGCGATCGCCCGCAGCGGAGTGGTCG
Source organism: Thermoleptolyngbya oregonensis NK1-22 (assembly GCF_032705245.1). Lineage (GTDB taxonomy): Bacteria > Cyanobacteriota > Cyanobacteriia > Elainellales > Elainellaceae > Thermoleptolyngbya > Thermoleptolyngbya sichuanensis. The sequence continues at coordinate 588,244 of NZ_CP053540.1, read as the reverse complement.
CGGAAGAAAGCGGGAACGCAGGTGCAGAAGGTTCCTCAGAAGAGTCTTCACGAGAGTCCTCGCCGATGGGCTGGTTCGGTTTGTCTAGGCTGCCCAGCCTGTAGCCCCCCCCAGACTCGGCAGCCCGCAGCACTTGCCCTAGGCGCTGGCTATGGGCGGTGTCGCTGAGGCTATGGGCATGAAGGCTGAGGGCGTGGGCGATCGCCTCCTGCACCTGCGCTTGCAGCCGATCCAGGTCCTTGAGGTAAATCTCGGCTTTGGCCGGGTGGCGATTCCAGTCAATTTGCTCCGGCGGCAGACGCAAATGCAAGAAGCAAACGGGATGGCGATCGCGCGGCAGCGTCCGGCGAAACGCGCCCAGAATCGTCTGCTCCAGTTCTGGAAGCTGAACGACCCGCCCATTCACTGCCACCTTTACCCAGTCTGGGCGGCGGCGATGGCAGCGGTCGGGTAGACCCATCAGGACTATAGAGCGCGGGGGATGGGGCGGGCTTGCGTCCTCACCACTCCCATCCGCTCCCAACCCAACTCCCAGCTCAACCTCCACCAAATCCCCCGGCTGCACGTCGCGCAGGATTTGCGGCAAGACCTGTCTCGCCGTCTGGCTGGCCCACAAGCTAAACCAGGGGCGATCGCCCTGCTGAACCACCCACGTCACCTGCGGATGGCCCAGCGCCAGATGATAGACCACCTGCTGGATGGCGCGGAGTTGTTGGGTCATCGGCGGCAATCCCTCGCGGCGAGGCAGCCAGTTGCCAAACAGGTGCGAAACCGTGACCACTGTTCCAGGGGCGATCGCCACCGTGGTTTCCGAGACGGGGTTGCCCTGGCGGTCGTAGCGCACCCACCAGCCTTCCGTCGAGTCTGCTAGACGGCTGCCAATTTCCAGATCGGCTAATTGCGCCAAACTATGCAGCGCCTCGCCCCGAAAACCCAGGCTGCGGATGCTCCACAAGTCTTCGCTAGCGTGAATTTTGCTGGTGCTGTGAGGCGCGGCCGCTTGGCGCAAATCGGTATGGCTCATGCCGCTGCCATTGTCCGCCACGCGCAGCGACCACCGCTCGGGCCATACGGCAATGCTGACGTGAGTTGCGCCCGCGTCCAGCGCGTTTTCCGCCAGTTCTCGCACCACCGCCCCCAGCGAGTCGATCACCTCGCCCGCTGCAATGAGATTGACGACTGCTTCTGAAAGAGGCTGGATGGATTGCGTCATCCGGTTTGCTGGGTCAAGACAGAACCCCTAACATTCTGCCTAATTTTGCAATCCACGGGTCAACCCCGATCTTTCGATCCACCCTGCAAACTCGCTAATCCAAAATCCAAAATCCAAAATCCACATAGCCTCCCGCTCCAGCGCAATAAACTCTACTGAAACCTAAACCCGCTGTCGGCTATTGTTAACCTGATGGGTTTCCTGGCCGCGTCGAGTTTTCTTGTAGATTGTTTGGCGGGGGTCGCTTCTTGGGAACACTGGTAGAAACTTTTACAAACCTTTCGGACAAAGGGGAGACTGAAGCAACACTATGGAGCAGCGGACACACACCACTCCAGACGGGAAAACGGTCATCGTCCTGATGCCCACCGGACGCTTGGATATCACAACGGCCTGGCAGTTTCGCCTGAAGCTGCAAGAGTCGATTTCCCGACTCAGCCCCCACATTGTCGTGAATTTGTCGCAGGTGAACTTTATCGACAGTTCTGGCCTCACGTCGTTGGTGGCTGGGATGCGCGATGCCGACAAAGTAAAGGGCAGCTTCCGCATTTGCAATGTCCACCCCGAAGCCAAGCTGGTGTTTGAGGTGACAATGATGGATTCGGTGTTTGAAATTTTTGAGACCGAGGAAGAGGCGCTAGAAGGCGTGCCCCGGAGTGTGGCCACGGGCTGATGAGCCGGGAAACGCGGACAGGAACTGGGCGATCGCCCCAAGGATTCCGCCGCCTCGTGTCCCATCGCGCCCCATTCCTCCGCGATGTGGGATAATGGGATCACAATAATTTAAGACTTCCCGTGAGCGACGTTCGCACTGTTTCAGATACTAAGCGTGCCTTCTACAGCCTGCACACGCGCCCGATTAACTCGATCTATCGGCGCGTGGTGGAGGAGTTGATGGTAGAAACGCATTTGCTCCTGGTCAACGCTAATTTTCGCTATGACCCGGTATATGCCTTGGGCGTGGTGACGACCTACGATCGCTTCATGCAGGGCTATCGTCCTGAAAAAGATCAGGAGTCGATTTTCAACGCCCTGTGTCAGGCGGTTGGCGGCGATCCCCAAGTCTATCGGCAAGATGCAGAACGATTGCTGGCAGAGGCGGCGCATCTCTCGCCAGAGGATGTGGTGTCCAAGGTGCGAGAATCGACGGAACCGACGGATGGGTTGGTTGGCGTGCTGCGCGGCGTGGCGAGCAACCCAAACTTTAAGTACAGCCGCCTGTTTGCTATTGGGCTGTATACTCTGCTGGAGCAGATGGACGGCGACATGATGAAGGACGAGGCTCGCCGAGCGGCAGCGCTTCAGTCCCTTGGCGATGCGCTGAACCTGTCTGCCGACAAAATGCAGAAAGACCTGGAACTCTATCGCAGCAACCTAGACAAGATGACCCAAGCGCGGGCTGTATTGGAGGACATCCTGAAGGCAGACCGCAAGAAGAAAGAGGAACGCGCTAAGGCGAAAGAGGGACAGGTGGAAGATGGGGCGATCGCCACTCCACCCAGTTCTCCGTCTGAGCCTGGCTGAGTCTGAGGGTTGTCATAAAACTTCTGCGAAGGCGGTGCTGACCTACGAACCCAGCGCCGCTTTTTAGTTAGAAGTTTGGCGCAAAGGGGCGATCGCGCTCTGCGATCACTCCTGAATGCGAGAAGCTGAGCGCTATCTCGGCTTAGTCCAGCCAATATGCTGGAGATCAATCTAAAAATCGGGATGAAAGGATTTGAACCTTCGGCCCCCTCGTCCCGAACGAGGTGCGCTACCAAGCTGCGCTACATCCCGCTGGCGAAATCTAAAACTTAGAAATCTACCTCAGACATTCTAGCCTATCACACGCTGCAATCAGCCCAGCCTTTATAATTCAAACAGTGTGATTTGGGCAACAGCGCGTGACGGTCAAGCCAACGAAACCAGACTGGCTGCGGGTAAAAGCGCCGCAGTGGGAGCGAGTCGGAACGGTCAAAGAAATCCTGCGAGATTTGGGGCTAAACACGGTCTGCGAGGAGGCCTCCTGTCCCAACATTGGCGAGTGTTTTAATGCGGGCACAGCGACGTTTCTGATCATGGGCCCTGCCTGCACCCGCGCCTGTCCCTATTGCGATATCGACTTCGAGAAAAAGCCAAAAGCGCTCGACCCGCAAGAGCCAGAAAACCTGGCGGAGGCCGTGCGCCGCATGACGCTGAACCATGTGGTGATCACCTCGGTGAACCGGGACGACCTGCCCGACGGCGGCGCGGCCCAGTTTGTGCGCTGTATCGAAGCCGTGCGGCGGGTATCGCCCCAGACGACCATTGAGGTGCTGATTCCTGACCTCTGCGGCAACTGGGACGCGCTGGCGCAAATTCTCGCGGCTCGTCCTGAAGTGCTGAATCACAATACGGAAACGATTCCCCGGCTGTATCGGCGGGTGCGTCCGCAGGGCGATTATGCCCGCACGCTGGAGTTATTAAGGCGATCGCGCAAACTGGCTCCCTCGGTCTACACCAAGTCGGGCATCATGGTGGGGCTGGGCGAGACGGATGCGGAAGTGCGCCAAGTGATGCAGGACTTGCGCTCGGTGGATTGCGACATCCTCACCATCGGGCAATATCTCCAGCCTAGCCCCAAACACTTGCCGTTGCAGGCATTTGTTACGCCGGAACAGTTCGATGCGTGGCGCGTGGCGGGCGAGGCGATGGGCTTTTTGCAGGTCGTGTCTTCGCCGCTCACGCGCAGTTCTTATCACGCCGAGCAGGTGCGGGCGTTGATGCAGCAGCATCCGCGTTGATGGGGGGTTAGGGGTTGGGGCGAGGCTTGAGGCAGACGGTTGGACGAAGCTTATCCAGCGCTACAGCATTTGGGATAATGGCTAGATATTTCGTCTTACAGGATTCCCCATGCAGACCCGCGAACCCGTAACGGCTACTCCGAATTCCTCCAGTGTCACGAGCGATCGCACTGCCGCCATCAGCCGCACCACCAAAGAAACCGACGTGCAGGTGAGCCTGAACCTAGACGGGCAGGGGCGCTGCGTGGCGCAGACGGGCGTGCCGTTCCTCGACCACATGCTGGATCAGATTGCGTCGCACGGGCTAATCGACCTAGAGGTGCGGGCAACGGGCGATGTGCAGATCGACGATCACCACACCAACGAAGACGTGGGCATTACGCTGGGCATGGCGCTGGCCAAGGCACTGGGCGATCGCAAGGGGATTCACCGCTTTGGGCACTTCGTCGCGCCATTAGACGAGGCGCTGGTGCAGGTGGCACTGGACTTTTCGGGTCGGCCGCACCTCAGCTACGGGCTGCAAATTCCCACCCAGCGCGTCGGCACCTACGACACCCAACTGGTGCGCGAGTTTTTTGTCGCCGTAGTCAACCACGCCCAGATCACATTGCACATCCGCCAGCTTGATGGCATCAACTCCCACCATATTATTGAGGCGACGTTCAAAGCTTTTGCCCGCGCCCTGCGGATGGCGGTGGAAGTGGACCCGCGCCGGGGCGGGGCGATTCCTAGCTCGAAGGGTGTGCTGTAGCAGGTTGGGAACCCCGCACGGGCTGCGGCGGGTTGATGGTCAGCCGGGGCAGGCGATGCTTGAAGCTGCACAGGATTTCCCAGGAAATCGTGCCCAGCGTCTCGGCCCAGTCGTCGGCGGACATTCGCGCCTGTCCGTCTTGCCCCAATAGCGTCACCACTTCGCCCTCTTGCAGGTCGGGAATGGTGCTGACATCTAGCATCATTTGATCCATCGTGATTGCGCCGATTTGGGGAACATTCTGCCCCCGCACCAGCCCCGTCATCCGGTTCGACAGGTTGCGCGGCACGCCGTCAGCATAGCCGATTGCCACCGTCGCAATGGTCATGTCTCGGTCGGCAATGAAGCGATAGCCGTAGCTGACCCCCGTACCAGGGGCGATCGCCTTGACCTGGGTCACTCGCGCCTTGATCTGCATCACTGGGCGCAGGTCAATTCCCTGAGCCAGGTGGGGCGCAGGGTATAGCCCGTACATCGCCAGCCCCACGCGCACCCGGTCGTAGTGCAGCGCCGAGTCTGCCAGCGTTGCCGCCGAATTCGCCAGGTGCAGCTTTGGTGGATTCACCCCTGCCTGCCGCATTTGGGCGATCGCCGCTTCAAACCGTCGCTGCTGGAGCCGCATCACCGTTTCATCGGGTTCATCCGCCGTCGCCAGGTGAGAATAGGCGCTGGCAATGTGCAAGTGCGGCAACCCCTGCACCAGTTGCCCAAACGCCGCCGCATCTTGCCAGGGCGCACCCAGCCGAGACATCCCCGTATCCAGCTTCAGATGAACCGGAAGCGGCTGCCGCAGGGTTAGCTTGCCTGCCGTTTCCGAAAAAACCAGCGCTTGCCGGGGGGTGCAGAGCGTCGGCTGGAGCCGCCAGCGGGCGATCGCCTGCACCTGTTCTGCTGTATTCGTCGCGCCCAGCAGCAGAATCGGAGCCTGAATGCCGGCCTCGCGTAGCTCAATGCCTTCGGGAATCGTGGCCACGCCCAGCCAGGTCGCCCCAGCTTGCAAGGCAGACTGGGCGATCGCCACGGCCCCATGTCCATAGGCATCCGCCTTTACCACCGCCATCAGTTCCGTCCCCGCTGCCAGCCGCATCTGCAACTGCTGGACATTGTGGGCCAGCGCCGATAGGTCAATCTCCACCCAGGCCCGCTCCCGCTGCATCGGGATCAGGCTTGGCGTGTGTTCCCAGCTCAACATACCCCACTCCTCACACACTCTCTGGTCAAGTGCTAACTATGCTAGTATGCGTGTTAACATCCTTTAAACCTTTTTATAAATCCAGCCATCAATGGGCAAGGTTCTGGTTCTCAACGCCTCGTATGAACCGCTCAACATTACTAGTTGGCGACGGGCAGTGATCCTGCTGATTAAGGGAAAGGCGGAGCAAGTCGAGCATAACGGCAAGCTTGTGTATGACAAATTTCCCCTGCCGACGGTGATTCGGTTGCGCCACTACGTCCGCGTTCCCTACAAAGAAATTCCGCTGACTCGCCGCAATATCCTCCACCGAGACAGCCATTCCTGCCAATACTGCGGCTATACAGGCGACGAGCTAACGCTGGATCACGTCTTGCCCCGATCGCGCGGGGGCGAAGATACCTGGGAAAACATTGTGACCGCCTGCGTCCGCTGCAACGTCAAAAAAGGAAGCCGCACGCCCAAAGAAGCCAACATGATTTTACGCCGTCCACCCCATCGCCCCCACAGCGGGCTATATTTTGAAGTCACCAAACACATAAAAAGCGGTGTGCATCAAGAATGGCAGAAGTATGTCATCGGCATATGACCCCTGTGCGGCGATCGCACGGGGGTTTTTGCTTGGGCGATCGCCCAACCCTGGTTCCACAAGGGTTTTGGGTTCTGGGGCTACGTCTGGCGAAGGGTCGGGAAACTGGCCCTTGGGTGGACTGCGAAGCACTGTTTTTTTTGTCATGATCGCAGTAGGGGAATCAAGCGAACCTCGACTTGGGCGCGGAACGCCTTGAAATTACTTGACAACGCGGGTTTGGCAGAGCGCACAGTTTAGAGGGCTGTGTGGAACGGGGACTGTAAAAAGAAATGTAAAGAGAAAAAGGATTGATGAGCGATCGCCCACTCGGTTGACTGGAGATGCTGCCCTCCCATACGGTGGATTTAAGCTTTGCAAGTGATCGTTGCAACCCGTGAATTCAACCCGTGAACGCAACGCATTAGAAGCAGCCTAGAAGCAGCCTATAAGCAACCTAGAAGCAGCCTGTAAGCGCAACGTGCAAGCGTAACTTAGTATCCGTGTTTTGACATCAATTTCCAACGCTATGCAATTGAATTCAGTTCCTTCTCTAGATGTACTGCCGACGGATATAGGGTCTGGTTCGGTTGCCTTTGGCGCGGGCGATCGCCCCCCCGCAGACGGCGACGACCCCTTTCAACGGCGAGCCGACTGGACGCTTTCGACCCCCCAAGGACGACGGCTAACGGAGCAAAAGACCGCCGCTTTGCGACAGTTGTTGGAACAGCATCGGGGCGATCGCCAGTTGATCATCCTGCAAGACTTTCCCGACCCCGATGCCCTCTCTAGCGCCTGGGTCTACAAGCTGATCGCCGACCAATTCAACATTCGCTGCGACATTGTCTACGCAGGCACCCTCAGCCACCAGGAAAACATTGCCTTGGTGCGGCTGACAGGGCTGCCGGTGCAGCGCTGGAGCTATCAAGCCGCTAAGGAAAAAGACCTGTCCGTCTATGGTGGCGCGGTGTTTGTCGATAACCAGGGCACAACCACCCAACTGCTGTCGCTGATCGAGCAACTCAAGATTCCCGTAGCGGTTGTCATTGACCACCACAGCTTGCAGGGCGATCTGCACGCCGAATTTTCCGACATTCGCCCCCAGTCTCGCGCCACAGCAACCATCCTGACGCAATATATCCAGGCAGGGATGGTGCGGCTAGACAGCAGCAACAATGAGCATGTGAAGTGTGCCACGGCGCTGATGCACGGGCTACGCTGCGATACCAATCGGCTGATGCAGGCTCAAGAAGAAGACTTTCTGGCGGCCGCCTACCTCAGCCGCTACGCCGACGCACAATTGCTCAATGCAGTGCTGCAATCCTCTCGCTCAAAGCGGGTGATGGACGTAATCGAGCGATCGCTCCGCAACCGCATCATTCGCAACAACTTCTCTATCGCCGGGGTCGGCTATCTGCGCTACGACGACCGGGATGCCATTCCCCAGGCAGCCGATTTCCTGGTCACAGAAGAAAACGTCCACACGGCCGTAGTCTATGGCATCGTCCACGACGAAGACGAAGACCTGGAAATCGTCATCGGCTCCCTCCGCACCAACAAGCTGACCCTCGACCCCGATGAATTCATCAAGGAAGCCTTCGGACAAGATGCCCAAGGACGATACTTTGGCGGCGGGCGATCGATGGCAGGTGGCTTCGAGATTCCGATGGGCTTTCTCTCTGGCTTCAACGAAAACAGCGACTACACCCGCCTCAAATGGGAAGTATTTGACTCTCAACTCAAGCAAAAGCTGCTGCGGCTGGTCAACCCCGAAGACGAAGTAATCCGCACCTCATAGGGTTTGGCGGCAAAGCGCTTAAGCTGAGTCCAGAAGCAAGTAGACAGATTGGTAGAGGTAGAATAACCTGCCCTTTAACCAAAGTGTAGCGTGCTGTAGCGTGCGATTCAGTCAGCCGTAACGTACCGCCCCGAAAGGCTTCGATACGTTACGCTAGCGCTGGCGCACCCGCCTGAACCGACAGATGCCGACAGATCGGTAGATACAGATTAGTAGATACAGATTAGTAGATACAGATTAGTAGATTAGGATCTGGGCGGCTCAGTTCACGACTCTGCTCCCTGCCCTGGTTCATGCGACACGCTACGCTACAGGCACGCAGGCGCACCTAGAGTATGCTTGACACAGCTTCTTCTTGACGCTTTTCTTAACTTCCTGATAGCGCTGGTTCGGGCTTTCCCGTCGGCCCCCGTTCAGCCGTCAGATCCCAATGCTCAGGACTAAATGCCATGGCAGCTAAACCCTCCAGTTCTCATACAAAGCAAGCCCATAACCGAGTGGAACAATTGACTGCTGAGGCGCTATCTCGTGCCTTCTTTGTCGAGGGTTTGACGGATGAAGAAGAAGACGATAACCCCTACCTAGAATATTCCTACCATGAGCCGGGTGCCCTGCCAGGAACGCTCACCATTGAGGACGACGCACCGCCCCCTGTCATTACCCTGATTGATTATTGCGAAGACAGTGCAACTCGGATTCCTATTAATGAGCCGGAAGAAGCCATTCCCTACCTGGATGCCGAGTCGGTTTCCTGGGTAGATGTCAAAGGTCTGGGCAGCGAAGACGTACTCAAGCGTCTGGGCGATATTTTTAACCTGCATCCGCTGGTTCTAGAAGATATCGTCAACGTGCCCCAGCGTCCAAAAGTCGAAGAATACGGCGACCAACTGCTGCTCATCACCCGCATGGTGACGCTGAAGGACAGCGGCCGCGGCTTTTTCACCGAGCAGGTGAGCTTTATTCTGGGAAAAAACTATCTGCTGACGGTGCAAGAAGAACCCGAATACGACTCCTTTGGGCCCGTGCGCGAGCGCATTCGCCTGGGCAAAGGCACAATTCGCAGCCGTGGAGCCGACTATTTGGCCTACTGTTTGCTTGACTCGATTGTGGACGGCTTCTTTCCGGTGCTAGAAACCTACGGCGAGGAGCTAGAGGAACTGGAAGATGAGGTGGTTGCGAAGCCTGTCCGCACCACTCTCGAAAAAATCCACACCATCAAGCGAGAACTGCTCAACCTGCGGCGATCGATCTGGCCAATGCGGGATGCCATCAGCGCCCTCATCCGCGATGGCGAAGACCTGCTTCAGGACGAAGCGCGGATGTATCTGCGGGACTGCTATGACCACGCGGTGCAGGTGCTGGACATGGTAGAAACCTATCGGGAGGTCGCTTCTAGCCTAATGGATGTCTACGTCTCCTCTGTGGGCAACCGCATGAACGAGTTGATGAAGCAGCTCACACTGATTTCCTCCATCTTCATTCCGCTGACGTTTATTGCCGGAGTCTATGGCATGAACTTCAACCCCGATGCATCCCCCTGGAATATGCCTGAACTGAACTGGTATTGGGGCTATCCATTGTGCTGGGCGGTGATGCTGCTGACTTCGGCAGGGCTGCTGTTTTATTTTTGGAAGCGCGGCTGGTTTGAAAATTACTCAGGAATTCGGGAAGACTAGCGCTGAATTTGTCCATCCGTTTGTCCCTCTGGTTGAACTGCTGGGCAAACGGTTTACAATCTCTGCGTGTCCAGTTCTTCGAGCTAGAGACTTTCCACAGACTTTCCACAGACTTTGTAGATTTGCTTTGTAGATTGGAAACGTAGATTTGCCTTGTAGATTTGCTTTGTAAATTGAAAATATGGATTTGAAATCGCTGATTCGCGACATTCCCGATTTCCCTCAGCCGGGAATCTTGTTTCGAGATATTACAACCCTGCTGCGCGATCCTGAAGGACTACGTTACACAATCGACAGCATGGCCGAACGTTGCGCCGATCTGTCGGTAGATTACATCATCGGCATGGAGTCTCGTGGGTTTATCTTTGGTGCGCCGCTGGCCTACAAGCTGGATGCAGGATTTATCCCCGTTCGCAAGCCAGGAAAGCTGCCTGCTCCGGTTCACAGCGTCGAATATGAGCTAGAGTATGGCACTGACAAGCTGGAGATTCACCGCGACGCAGCGGAGCCGCCTGCCCGGATCTTGATTGTGGATGACGTGATTGCGACGGGGGGCACGGCCGCCGCAACGGCTAAGCTGGTGGAGCAAACGGGCTGTGAACTGGCGGGGTTTGGGTTCATTATTGAACTGACAGGACTGGAGGGGCGCAAGAAGCTGCCGGACGTTCCAGTTGTTACCCTGGTGGAATATTAGGCGGTTTAAGCTCAGGTTGGGTAGGGCGGCTATGACTTCTCGCGAGACAGCTTCAGCACAGCAGCGACTTTCGGACGGACTGGTTCAGGTTCAACGGTTCTTGGCCAGTGAAACTGTGGGCTATGTGGTGAAACGGCTGCTGCAAGGGGCGCTGACGCTGCTGCTGGCTTCGGCGCTGAGCTTTTTCATCATTCAGCTTGCGCCGGGGGATTATCTGGACACGCTGCGCCAGAATCCGCAGATTTCGGAAGACACGCTGAATGCCTTTCGGGAACAGTTTGGGCTAGACAGGTCGCCGATCGAGCAATATTTTCTTTGGTTGCGACAGATTTTCACGCGCGGCAACTTTGGCGTGAGCTTTATTTATTCTCAGCGGCCGGTGACCTCGCTGCTGTGGGAGCGAATTCCGGCAACGCTGCTGCTGTCGATCGCCTCTTTGGTGATTACCTGGGCGGTCGCCCTTCCCTTGGGCATTATCGGCGCGGTCAACCAGAACAAGCTGATCGACCGCATCTTTCGCGTGATCAGCTACATCGGTCAGGGGATGCCCGCGCTGATTATGGGGCTGCTGCTGCTGTTTTTGGCGCAGCAACTCTCACCGCTGGTGCCTGTAGGCGGCATGACCAGCATCAACCACGCCGATCTGACCCTAATTGGCAAGGTGCTGGATATCGGCTGGCACATGATTTTCCCGACGCTGGCGCTGAGCTTGGTCGGGTTTGCCGGCCTCCAGCGGATCACGCGGGGCGAGCTGCTGGACGTGCTGCGGCAGGATTATATTCAAACCGCCCGCGCCAAGGGACTGCCAGAGAATCGCGTCATTTACGTCCACGCGCTGCGAAATGCCCTAAACCCGCTGGTGACGCTGCTGGGCTTCGAGTTTGCCAGCCTGCTGGGTGGCTCCTTCATTGTGGAAAATTTCTTCAATTGGCCAGGGCTGGGGCGGCTGGTGCTGGAGGCGATTACGGCGCAGGATTTGTATCTGGTGATGGCTAGCCTGATGATGGGCGCGGCGATGCTAATCATCGGCAATTTGCTAGCGGATCTGCTGCTGAAGGCGGTTGATCCCCGGATTAAGCTGAGCAGTATTCAGTAGTGGGGAGCTAGCCTGCGGCTGTCAGCAGTTTTTCGGCCAGTTGCCCAATCTCCTCGCGCAGGGTGAGCGGTTCCAGCCAGCGGGACGGAATGCTCGACTCGCTATAGAACGCGCCCGCGACCTGGCCGCAGATGGCGGCGGTGGTGTCTGCATCGTCGCCCAGATTTGCCGCGGCGAGAATCGCCTGCTCGTAAGTCTCCGTTGTCCAAAAGCACCAGAGGGCGGCTTCCAGGCTTTGAATCACATAACCCGTGCCGTGGATCTGGTCGAGGGGTTTGTGGCGATAGCTGCCCTGGGCGATCGCCCTCACCGCCTCTTCCGCAAACGATGCCGGGTCGCTTTGCAGCAGGATTTCGGCTTTGCTGGCTCCTGCCAGTGCCCGATGCAGAATCTCGCCGAATAGTTGGGAGGCTTCGACGCATTCCGCTGCGCCGTGGGTGGTGCGGGCGCTCTCGCCGGAAAACTGTCGCGTGCGATCGCCATCGGGAAAGTAAAAAATTGGCACTGGAGCCAGCCGCATCAGGCAGCCATTCCCCGCCGCTTTGGGATGCGTCGAGCCGCTAAAGGGGTTGCCAGAGGCTTTGTAAGCCTGCAATGCCCGTTGGGTCGTATTGCCAATATCAAAACAGACCCCAGTGCTGCTGAGATAGCCCCGCTCAAACCAGGCCCAGTAGCGCTCCATCTGGTCGGCCGCGTCGAACGTGCCCCGTTCCACCAGGCTAGTCGCAAGGCAAAGCGCCATTGAGGTGTCGTCGGTCCACTGGCCCTTTGCTAGCCGGAACGGGCCGCCGCCCACCATGTCGATGACTGGCGGAAAAGAGCCACGCGGCTGAAACTCGACCGTGGTGCCCACTGCATCCCCCGCGGCTAGCCCTAGCAGACAGCCCCGCGCACGTTCCAAGAGAGAAACTGACATTCCAAACAGGCCAGACTAGCAGACCAGACTAAACGGCTCAGAGGCGATCTGGGTCAAAAAGAGGAGACAACGTGAGATTCAGAGAGCCTAGTAGAAATCGACCTCTGGTTCGGGCTGCGGCTCAACGAAGCTGGAGGGGTCGTAAAGATAGCGAGTGGCTTCTTCTTCGAGCTGGTGAATCAGGTAAGGTTCGACGACGTTCGTATGCCGAAGGGCGGCCAGATATCCATCGAGGTATAGGCGCAGTTCGTCGAAGCGATAGCCCCGATGCCACTGCTCATTCAGCGCGTCGGTCAGGCGCTGATAGAACCGGATAATTTGTGCGTCCTGAAGCATGGAGAGGTGGTGCAATGCTATGCCCTATTTTACCCCGAAGACAGGGGTGACTAGGGGCGATCGCCCCATTCTGTCCAGACCGATAAGCATTCTGAATACCGAGCTTCTAACCTTCTAACAATGTTAAGACTTATGCAGTTGGAGAATTTCTCACGGGCGGCACCCGCGAGAAATTGTCCAAAGTCTAGAAAGCCTATCGCAAGTGCGTAAGTCCTGAATATTTCCAATGTTTCTAACAGCGTTTCCTAACATCCCACAGCCGCGCCAGCCCAGTTTCCACAAACGGCCCATTTGTCAAGGCTTGAGTCGCCTGGCCCGTAGCAGTGGTTACAAAACCTTGACAAGCGCTCTGTTAGCTTTAGAAACAATCCGTATCATCAGCTAAGTCGTAGCTAGACATTGTGAGCGCTGTCTGCATTCAAATTGTCGAGGGAAATCCCCATTTGCGATCGCTTCTCGGGTGGCACCTCCAGCAGGTCGGCTATTCGGTCTATCAATCTGCCAGCTTGCAGCAGGCCAAAGATGTCTACTTAAACCGCAAGCCCCAGCTTGTGGTGCTAGATTCAGATTTGTCCGACGGAAGCGGGCTGGAGTTTTGTCGATGGCTGCGTCAGCAGAGCCAGCCCTTTGTGCTGATTCTCTCGGCCCGCAGCACCGAGTCCGACATTGTAGCTGGCCTGCGAGCAGGCGCAGACGACTACCTCACCAAGCCCTTTGGGATGCAGGAGTTCCTAGCGCGGGTGGAAGCGCTGACCCGTCGCAGCCGCCCCACGGTCGCCCCGGCCATTTTGGACTATGGCGATTTGAAAATTGACCTAGTGCAGCGCCGCGTCCATCTGAAGCACGAGCTAATAGACCTGACTCCGCAAGAATTTAGCCTGCTCTATGTGCTGGCGCAGGCAGGTGGTTTGCCCCTCAGCCGTTCGGAACTGCTCCGCAAAGCCTGGCCCGATGCGATTGACAATCACCGCACCGTGGATACGCACGTCCTTTCTCTGCGGAAAAAAATTGAGGTCGATCCGCGCCAGCCCAATTTAATCCAAACTGTTCGGAATGTCGGCTATCGCTTTAACACCGAGGTTGCCGGGCCCGGTCTGGTCGCTGCGTCCAACCCCAGCCCGAACCATAATCATCGGGCCGCGATGCATTCCTTGTCCTAAGCCCAAACTTTAGCCCAAACTTTAGGGTCTGCTTTCACCTGCTTGCATTTCATCTGCTTTCATTACGGCGGAAAAGCCGGGGGTTGCGGTATGCTGCTGCTAGCTGCGCTCGTCTGCTGTTGCTATGGGTTTCGGGTTTTTCTTTGGGAGTTCTAGCGTTCAGCCGCTGCTGCGAGGGAATGGACTGCGCGTAGGGCTGCAAGTTGGGCTGCAAGTTGGGCTGCGAGTTTTGGCGCAGTGGCTCAGCAGAATGTTGAATAGCATGTTGAACGGACGGCGGGCGATCGCCCTTCCCGTTTTGTGTCTGCTGCTGTTGGGCATCACGGGCTGCACGCTGCCCCGCGTCAATGCTGAGGAGCGGCTGTTTTTGCCGCTGTCGGTGGATTTTCTGGGGGAATATCGGCTGCCACCGCAGGAGTTTGAAGGTGCGCCTGTGGGCGGTCTGTCGGGGCTGGCCTACGACCGTCAGCGCGATCGCCTCTATGCCCTGTCGGACGACCGCAGCAACTTCGGCCCTGCCCGATTCTACACACTCCATCTCACGCTAGATCAGTCTGACCCAGCAAATCCCCGCATTGGCTCCGTCGAGGTGGAATCCGTCACGCCGCTGCTAGACGAAGACGGCCAGCCCTTTGCAGCGGGAACGGTCGATCCAGAGGCGATCGCCCTCACGCCCTGCCAAACCGTCTACATCGCCAGCGAGGGCATTCCCAGCCAGAACATTCCCCCCTTTATCGACGAGTTCGACCTGGAAACCGGCCGCCGAAAATCTCGTCTCAAACTTCCAGAGCGCTACTTGCCCGCCGCCGCCGATGCCCCGTCCAAAGGAGTTCAGGAAAACCTGGGCTTTGAATCTCTCACCCCCGACCCCAGCGCCCTGGGCACGGCGGGCTATCTGGAACCCTTTCGCCTGTTTGCCGCCACCGAGTCTTCGCTGCTCCAAGATTTGGACGCTGGCCCGTCGGGGGAGTTGCCGCCCCTGCGCCTGCTGCACTATCTCATCGGCGAAGACCAGGCAACGCTCTTGGCAGAACATCTCTATTACCGAGACGCGCTGCCGCCAGAGCAGGGCGAACCCGGACTGACGGAACTCCTAGCGATCGACGCAGGCGGCCAGTTCCTCAGCCTAGAGCGGGCCTTTACCCCACAAACGGGCGTGACCGCGCAACTCTTCCAGATGGTGATGGGCAACGCCACCGACACCTCTGGGATGCCCCAACTCCAGGGCGACCTGAGCGGCATTCAGCCCGTCCGCAAGCGCCGCCTGCTCAACCTAGGCGACCTGGGCATTCGGTTAGATAACCTAGAAGCCATGACCCTCGGCCCCCGCCTGCCGGACGGCTCCACGACCCTGCTGCTGGTCAGCGACGACAACTTTAACCCACTCCAGGTGACGCAGTTTTTGCTATTCCGCCTGCGGTAAGGAGCGAGCTTGGGCGAAAGGATCTTGGGTCACAAGAGCAAGCCAAGGACGCTATCCATCCAAAATCCAAAACCCAAAATCCCGAGCCGTCCCCTTCCGAAATCAACTCCATCCATCCAAATCCAAAATCCAAAACCCAAAATCCCAAGCCGTCCCCTTCCGAAATCAACCCCGCAATCAATGTATTTATGAAGTATTTATAATGTTGAACTTGTTGAAATAAACTCCCCGTTCCCGACTCCCTCACCCCCCGCTCTTGAACATGCAACCTCCCCTGTCCGCTGGAACCGTTTTGCAAAATCGCTATCGCCTGGTCAAGCTGCTTGGCCAGGGCGGGTTTGGGCGCACGTATCTGGCAGAGGACTTGGGGCGGTTTAGCGAGCGGTGTGCGCTGAAGGAGTTTATTCCCTCGCAGTCGGGGGACTATGCGCTGGAAAAGTCGAAGGAACTGTTTCAGCGAGAGGCGGCGATCCTGTATCAAATTCAGCACCCGCAAATTCCTCAGTTTCGCGCCACGTTTGAGGAAAATCAGCGTTTGTTTCTGGCGCAGGATTATGTGGAAGGCAAGTCTTACCGTGATTTGCTGACGGAGCGCAAGCTGAGCGGGCGGGCGTTTTCGGAGCCGGAGGTGGTGCAACTGCTGCGGCAACTGCTGCCTGTGTTGGCCCATATTCATGCCCGTGGCATTATTCACCGCGACATTGCTCCGGATAACATCATGCTGCGGCAGGCCGATCAGCTTCCAGTGCTGATTGACTTTGGCGTGGTGAAAGAAATTGCCACGCGGCTGCAAACGGCGACCCAATCCACGACCGTCGGCAAGCTGGGCTATGCGCCGAGCGAGCAAATGCAGACGGGACGCGCCTATCCCAACAGCGACCTCTACGCGCTGGCGGTGACGGCGGTGGTGCTGCTGACGGGGCGTGAGCCGCAGGAACTCTACGACGACATGAACCTGACCTGGCACTGGCAGCGCTACGCCAACGTCAGCCCCGGATTGGCGCAGGTGTTGAACAAGATGCTGAGCTATCGGCCGGGCGATCGCTATCAATCGGTAGCCGAAGTGGCCCAGGCGCTCCAGGCAGTGACCAATGCGGCGACCTATCCCGCAACGCAGCCGCCCACCTACCAGCCGCCCGGCTACCAGCCGCCCACCTATCCCCAGCCCAGCTATCCCCAAGGGGGCTATCCGCAGCCAGGCTATTCGCAACCAGGCTATCCAGCCGCGCACCCGTCCCAAACGCCCCAGCCCGTCGCCAGCCCGCCGCCCGACCCCCTTTCGCAAATGCAGACCGTGGCCGTGGGCCGCCCCGTGCCGCCCAGCACCACGACAGCGCACACGCAGGCAGTGGGCAGTGCGGGTCGGCAAGCGAATCGCTCGATTCCTGCGCCGCGCCAAACCTCGGTGTGGGACAATCCGCTGGCCGTGCTGGCGATTGGCATTGGGCTGGCAACGATTACGGGGATTGCGTCCTGGGCGGTGGTGAGTGCGCTGCTGAACGGCAGTCCGCCTGTGGCAACGCCATCGCCGACCGTAACGGTTACGCCCAGCCCGACGGTCTCGCCTTCGCCCAGCCCCAGCCCAACGGCTTCGCCCTCGCCCAGCCCCTCGCCCAGCCAGCCCGTCGAGTTTGACCAGCGGCTCAATTTGCGGCCCGGTTCCAACACCACGGCACGGGGCAGCCTGCGAGATAATCAGACGATTAACTACCTGATCTCGATGGAAGCAGGGGAGACGCTGACGGCGCGGCTGGATGGCGACGGCGTGATCATGACGGTGCTGAATCCCGATCGCCAGCCTGTGGACGGACAGGCTTCGCAGGTGTTGCAGTGGAGCGGCACGGCAGCCTATGCAGGGGATTACGTTGTGCAGGTGAAGCCGCTATCGGGCATTTCTCGAACGGACTATGCGTTGACTCTGAGTTTAGAAGGCGTGCCGCCGAGTCCCACGCCGCCACCACCGCCGCCGCCTGATCCATCACCCACGCCAGAGCCACCGCCGGAAGTCGATATCCGCACCGAAACGCTGAATCTGTCGCCGGGAGAGTCGCGGGAGGTAGATAACCAGGTGCGGGCGAATCGGATGCGTCGCTATCTGGTGGATTTGCAGAGCGATCAGGGGTTAATCGTTGATATCATCCAGGGCAATGTGCAGGTCGAGATCCGCGACCCGAATGGGCGATCGCTCTCCAGTGCGTCGGGCGGCACGCTGCAAATCGGGCCAGGGCTATCTCAGTCGGGCCGCTACCAAATCGATGTCAGCGCTAACCAGACTGTGAACTACGTGCTGCGGGCGACAGCGATTAACTAGAACCGATTAACTAGAACCATCAATCCTGATTTAGGCAGGCATGAGAGATAGTTTGGGGCTATTGGCGAAGGTCATGGGCGGTTCTGTCCTGGGGGCGATCGCCATCAAATACTTTCCACCGCTGGCGCTCGTGCCTGACAAGGTTGGCATCGTGTGGGCGATCGTGCTGACCCCGACGGTGGTGATGGCGGCGCTGCTGGGCTGGCTCACTTGGCGGAGGCGGCCATCGGCATAGGCGTGCAGAACGCTGGCACATCTAGCAGATGAATCCTTACCTTATAGGACTTACGCATTTGCGATTAAGGTTTCTGGGTTTTGGACGATTTCTCGCGGGCTGCGCTTGCGAGAAATCGTCCAACTGCGTCAGTCCTATCCTTGCTAAAGCCAGGTCTTGAAGCGGCGGATATAGGCAGCTTTGACCCCGCGAGTGACCAGCCAGTAGCCCAGGAGAATGGCAACCAGCCAGAGGAAATAGCGGGCCGGCAGCGGCACTAGCCCAATACTCGCACCCACGGACGTAAAGGGGAGCAGCAGGGCGATCGCCATTACCAGCCCCGTCATCCCCAGCACGGGCAAGGCAGCCGTACTCTCCGTAAACGGAGCCTTAACCGTGCGAATTAGATGAATAATCAGGGTTTGGGACAGCAGCCCATAGACAAACCAGCCCGACTGAAACAGCGCTGCATCGGCGGGCACATTGAACCCCAGCACCCCCCACAGCACCGCAAACGTCACATAGTCAAACATGGAACTGACGGGCCCCAAGCACAGCATGAACCGTCGCAAATCCCCCACAGACCAGCGCTGGGGCTGCGCCAGGTAAGACTCATCCACGCGGTCAAAGGGAATCGCCGTCTGGGACAGGTCGTACAGCAGGTTTTGCACCAGCAGTTGCAGCGGCTGCATGGGCAAGAAGGGCAACAGGGCGCTGGCCCCCATCACGCTCAGCACATTGCCAAAGTTGGAACTGGTCGCCATCTTCAGATACTTGATGATATTGCCAAAGGTGCGGCGACCTTCCACAATGCCCTGCTCTAGCACCAGCAGGCTCTTTTCAAGCAAAATTACATCGGCCGACTCCTTAGCCACATCCACCGCCGACTCCACCGAAATGCCCACATCCGCCTCTCGCAGAGCCAGCGCATCGTTGACCCCATCGCCCAAATAGCCCACCGTATGTCCCTGCTGTTTGAGAATCTGCACAATTCGGGCTTTTTGCAGGGGCGATAGCTTGGCAAATAGAGTCGTGTTCTCGGCGACGGCGGCCAGTTCCTCATCGCTCATTGGGTCAATCGCCGAGCCGAGGCAGACCTGCTGAACGGGCAGCCCGACTTCTTGACAAATCGTGCGGGCAACATGCTCATTGTCCCCAGTCAGCACCTTGACGCGTACGTTGTATTGCTGCAAGGCGGCGATCGCCCCCTTTGCCGTCTCCTGCGGCGGATCGAGAAACGTCAGGTATCCCACCAGCCTTAGCCCCGCCTCATCTGTCGGGTCGTAGTGATCCTGCGGCGCATCCAGCCGCTTGCAGGCCACAGCCAGCACCCGAAACCCCTGCTGGCTAAACTGCTGGGCTGTTTGGAGGGTCTGCTGATGCAGCGCTTCGGTCAGGGGCGTTGGCTCTCCCTGATGCTGGATGTGGCTGCATAGACCCAGCACCTCCTCCACAGCCCCTTTGCAGATTAGCCGCGGAAAACCCTCCTGTTCGACCACCACAGACAGCCGCCGCCGCGCAAAATCGAAGGGCACCTCCCCCAGCTTGCGATGGGTCAATGCAGACTGAGACAAGGCACCCGCGTCGGCCGCTTCCAAAATGGCATCGTCCAGTCGGTTTTGAATGCCCGTTTGGTAATAACTGTTCAAATAGGCATCGGCTAGCGGATCGGGGCTGGGCTGTCCCAAGGGGGCGATCGCACTGTGAAACGACACCTGGTTTTGGGTGAGCGTGCCCGTCTTGTCGGTACACAGCAGGTCAACTGCGCCCAGGTTTTGCACCGCATCCAGCCGCTTGGCCAGCATCTGCTGTCGGGCCAGGGCACTGACCCCGCGTGTGAGGCCGATGCTGAGAATCAGGGGCAATAGCTCTGGCACCAGACCCACAGCAACCGCCACCCCAAAGATCAGGGAAGTGGTCCACTGCCCGCGAACCAGGCCGTTGAGCAAAACCGCGCTGGGAGCCATGATGGCGATGAACCCGATCAGCAGCCAGGTGATCTGGTTGATCCCCGTGTCAAAGCTAGTGGGCGATCGCCGTCCGATCAGCGCTTGCGACAGTCGTCCCAAATAGGTCTGCGCTCCGGTAGCAATCACCACAGCGCGAGCGCTGCCGCCCAATACCGTGGTTCCCATAAAGCAAAGATTGGGCAGCGTCCACCAGTCTCCGTCGGGCGATGGCGCAGCGCGGACGGCGCTGTATTTTTGCACCAGATCCGATTCCCCCGTGAGGATCGACTGTCCCACAAAGAAGTTATTGGCCTCCAGCAGCCGCACATCTGCAGGCACCATATCTCCCGGTGCTAAATGCACGACATCCCCCGGCACCAGCTTGCGAATGGGGACTTCCTGGCGACGCTCGGCCGGCAGCAAATCGTCGTAGCGGCTGACGGTGGCGGTGGTTTCGACCAAGGCCCGCAGCTTTTCGGCGGCGCGGCTAGAGCGATATTCCCGCGCAAACCGCAGCACCCCACTGAGCAGCACGATCCCCAAGAGTAGCGCTGCACCCCGCAGGTCGCGAGTGAGCCAGGCGGCGATCGCCAGCACCAGCAGCAGATACACAAACGGGCTATTGAAGGCGCGGAATAACTGCTGATACCAAGCGGGGGTACGGTCGTGGGCAATTTCATTGGGCCCAAACTGGCGGCGACGCTGGCGGGCCTGCACGGCCGTTAGCCCGTAGGGATGGGTTTCAAGCTGGTTTAGCAGATGATGAGGATCAGCTTGAGCCGCGTTCACCGCAAGCGGCAGCAACGACCCACCAGACGCAGCAGGCAGGGCGCGACGGGACGCAACAGAAAACCAGGAAGGCATAGGGCAAACACCTCGCCAGAGGGCTGCTTTTCATGATGCCGTGCTGGGGCGATCGCCGACGTGTCCAGCCATACCCCGACCCATACAAGTCTGCTGCGACAAGCCTGCTGCATCCCAACGCTGCAAAAGTCAATTTCAGCACCCCTGCCCTACCATAGGCTGAATAGCCTACGCAGGAGGATGCCCAATGGGTCTCAAAACGGCCATGGTGGAAACTGAGGCAATCATCCCCACGCCCAGTGGAGAGATGCCCGCCTTTCTCTATCGCCCCGCTGCGCCCGCTGCGTCGGTCTCCAGCCCCGCCGTTCTCTTGCTGATGGAGCCTTTGGGCTAACCCCCCACATTCGGGACGTAGCGACTCGCATCGCCGCCGAGGGCTACGTCGTCCTCGCGCCAGACCTGTACTATCGCGAATTGCCCCACAACAAATTTGGCTATGACGAGGTGGAACAGGCGATGGCAACCATGTATCGCATGGATTTTGGGCAGCCCGTAGAACAGGACCTAAAGGCGGCGATCGCCTTCCTCAAGGCGCAACCCAACGTTTCACCCGACCGAATTGGCGTTACCGGGTTTTGCCTGGGCGGGGGGTTAACCTTTTTAACGGCGTGTCGATTTTCCAGCGACATCGCAGCGGCGGCTCCGTTTTACGGCATGGTGTTGGACGATTGGGTAGAAGCGATCAAAGACATCACCGTGCCCGTCTACCTGTTTCACGGCGGCGCTGATCCGTTCATTCCGCCGGAGCGCGTGCAGCACATCGAGGCGCGATTCAAAGGCCTGGGCAAAGCGTATCAGCTCAAAGTGTATCCCGATGCCGACCACGGATTTTTCTGTCACGAGCGATCGTCCTACAATGCCGCCGCCGCTGAGGATGCGTGGCAAGCGCTAACTCAGTTTCTCCGTCAACATCTCAACAAGGTGTCCTAAGTCCTATGTCTCTTCCTTCTCTCTTCGTTTCCCACGGCGCACCCGATTTACCGCTATATGAAACTGCGCCCGCTGTGGAGTTTCTCAAGCAACTTGGCACACAGCTACCGCGCCCCAAAGCCATCCTCGCTGTGTCGGCCCACTGGGAAACGCGATCGCCCGCCGTGAGTATCGCGCCCCAGCCAGAGACGATTCACGACTTTGGCGGCTTTCCGCCAGAAACCTATGCCTTTCAATATCCCGCACCCGGTGCGCCGGAACTGGCAGAGCGGGTAGAAAAACTGCTGACCCAAGCGGGCATGAGCGTCACCCTCGACCCCAGTCGGGGACTCGATCACGGTGCGTGGGAGCCACTCATGCTGATGTATCCAGCAGCCGACATTCCTGTGACGCAGCTTTCGGTGCAGCCGCGGCTGGGCACGGCGCATCACCTGCAACTGGGCCGGGCGATCGCCCCACTCCGGGAGGACGACGTGCTGATCCTCGCCAGTGGGGCCGCTACGCACAACCTGCGGGCCTTTGGCGGCTATGCTTTCGACGCAGCCCCGCCCGCCTGGGTAGCAGCATTTGACCAGTGGCTCGCAGCGGCGATCGCCCAGGGAGACACTGACGCACTGCTACACTATCGCCAGGTTGCCCCCCACGCCGCCGACAATCATCCCAGCGAGGAACACTTTTTGCCGCTGCTGGTGGCGATGGGGGCAGGGGGCGATCGCGGCATCCAGCTTCATCACAGCACCACCTACGGCATCCTCAGCATGGCCGCCTATGGGTTTGGTCAATAAAGCCAAACATTCAAGGAAAAAATAACGCTCCTGCATCTGGCCACTGCTGACGCGCCCCCTTTTGCATTAGCGTCGCATTAGCGTGCAAAGCAGTCATATCGATTCTCGATTCTGGATTTGCGACTTTGGATTTGCGATTTTAGATTGCCAGTTAGATTGCGAGTCAGACCTTTACGGAATGTCAAGCCGTTTCATTCATCGCCCCACTCAGGAGAAGTGATATCAGTTCAATGTCCGAACTAATGTCCGAATTAATGTCCGAAGTCTTTACCCAACATTCTTAACTTCTGACAAGTCCCTCAAGAAATATTTTCAAAAATCAATGGTTGTATCCATACCATTTTTTGCTAGACCGTTTATTCTAAACGGGAGGGTGGCTCCGATCATCCTCGCAGAAGCAGACAGCGGTGGGGGCTACTGGCTGTCTGCTTCTTGCATTTGGACGCATGGAACAACTCAGGGAAAAACTCAGGGAAAGACTCAGGCATGTTGAGTCAGGCATTCTGAGTCAGGCATTTTTCAGAAAAATCGCCTCCCAGCCGTGGGGGCCGAATTCTTTTTGAAACTCGCTGATCACCCAGGCAATCGACTTGCCCTGGCGCTGGGCAACGCGCATCAGATAATGCTTATAGTCGTGCTTGTCTTCTAGCGTGGGCGATGCGCCAAAGATGGAGCCGAGACACCAGGCATCCTTGGGCATACAGTTAAATTTTTCAAAAAAGCGGCGATCGCTCCAAGAGGGTGCCGCACCTTCCTGATAGCTGCGCTTGCGCTGGGCATGGAAAAACCGCAGCATTTCTTGCTCCTCGATCATCTGCACTTGTTCGTCGCTCAGCACCTCTTCCAGGTCATCCAGACACACCTGGCTCTCGTCTAGCCATTCGTGCTTGCAGTCGGGACAGGTCATCAAAAAAATGGGCACGATGCGGCCACAGGCAGGACACTGCTTAGTAGGAGCGCTGCCGATGCCCTTGCCTTCCGGGTCTTCTCGCGTAGGCAGGTGATAGAACTGGATGTCTTCCGGAAAGCCGAGTCGCGCCAAATTGCCCGCCTGGTCGAGAATCGTGCCGTGCAGCTTGCCTGTGTGGGGCGCAATTCGCATGACGCGGCCAATCTGCTGATGGTGCAGCGCCCGCGACTGGGTCGGCCGCAGCAGCAGCCCCACCTCTACACTTGGCTCGTCAAAGCCAATGCTGATCACATTGCAGGAAGTCAGCACTAGAATGTGCCCGTCGCGCAGGTCGGCGTAGAGCTTCTGACGGTCTTTGATGGGCGTTTCGCCATCCACCGTCGCTGCGGGAACATTGGCCTGGTTAAAGGCTTCGGCAACGTGCCGTGCGTGTTCCACGTCTACACAAAAGGCGATCGTGCGCTTGTCGGGAACAAGCCGCAGCCATTCTTCCACAATGCGTTCCACCAGTTCGGGGCGATCGCACGCATTTTTCAGCGCCCGCTCGTCATAGTCGCCCGCCACCGTGCCCACGCCCGACAGGTCAATCTGATGCTCCGCCGACAGCCCGTAATACTTCATTGGCGCGAGATATCCCATCTTTTGCAACACCGACGGCACTGGCGAAGCCACCAGCGTTTCCATGTGGTCGCCCAGTTGCGCTTTGCCCAGGCGATAGGGCGTGGCCGTCAGCGCCAGATGCACCGCCTGGGGATGGGTTTTGTAAAGCACCTCTTGCCCCACCTGGCTAAAGACCGTCGTATGCGCTTCATCAAACAGCACCACGTCGGCGTGCCACTTTTTCCACCAGTGGCGCTTGGTCATGGTTTGCACGCTGGCAATCTGGATTGGCGCAGTGGGGTCTTCTTTCCAGCCCGCTTTGATAAAGCCGCAGTGCAGCCCAAAGGCCCGCATCTTGTCGTAGGTCTGCCCCACCAACACATCCAGATGCACCAAAAACAGCAGCCGACAGCCCCGCGCCTCTGCATGGGCGCAGATTTGCCCGGCAATCACCGTTTTCCCTGCACCCGTCCCAGCAATCACCGCCACGCGCTTATAGCCTTCGCCCAGCTTGTTGTAGAGATCCTTAATCAACTGCACCTGATAGGGGCGCAGCGTCGGCGGCGTGGGAGCAGTCGCGTTTTGGGCACTCATGCACGAAGCGTTGTGGGCAAGCAACAGGCAAAATCTCTAAGGCTTACTGTAGCAAAGGACGGCCCGGAATAGAGTTCGCGTGTACTGAAAGCCGCTAGAACCTTGTGCTGCGGCTTCCAGAAAACGAGTCACCCATCGCGATCAAAAAGCTCAGCGAAAGGATAGCCCCCACGATCTAGTGGATTCATCGATTTATCCATGTAAAAGCGACAGGATAAACGGTATTTCAGCTATCAGCTACAGCAGGACACGAAGCCAACGCCGCACGCTGTTCAACACCTTAAAATCGCATAAAATCGCACCCTGGCAGATACCGAGTGAATCCGGTAAAGCCCCTACAAAACGCCATACAACACACCACACAAAGCGCCATACAACACACGCCCTTTGAGCAGACGCTGCTTTGCCAAGCCCAAGCGGGATGGGCGATCGCGCTGCGCCAATGAAATTGCTGGATGCCCCAACAGATACGGGACTAACAATCCAGAATCACACCAGAATCACAGATTCAAAATCGAGAATCGACTCAACCGATGAGTGCCTATGCTATTTCAAGTATCAATTGTAAAAGCTTTATGATTCCGGCTTTTTCATAGTCTTTTATTTATTTGCACTGTATTAATTTTTGTTAAGACAGGCAATCACTGAAGCTTCATAATTTCAGTTTCCTCCGTAAAGATTCGCATTCATCTGCACCACACGGATGCGTTTATCAAGATTGAAGCTAATAATTTCTGAACAAGAACCGTTGCCCCACCCCTAAGAGCATCTCTATAAGGCCTTTGTTATCAGGATCATATTTTTACAACATCTGTCGGACGGCAGCATGTCTATTGCGCGGAACGTCCGAGGTCAAGAAGACAGGGAATCTACGCTTAACCACTCATTCAAGGAACTCTTTGGCTATGCTGACATCGGCAGATCAGGGTTTGACTATAGAAACGAATGAAGTGTCCGGAGAAAGCCTAAATTCCGGCAGCAATACAAAACCCTTATTAAGATCAAGAGTCGAGATTATCCATGACATTAAGATGCTTGTCCCTGCTGGTTCTCCTGAGCCAGAGGATGAACAAGTCTTAAACCAGCTAGCAAGCTTGACCCAGGAACTCACGAAGGTCTATCAAGCGGCTGGACAACTGAGGGAAGATCCCTTCGCAGATGCCTGGAACCGTCGGGTTCACTGCTACCGAGATTTAGTCGCAGAGCAGGTCAAGGGGCGGCGTATTCTGGTGACGGGCGGAAATGGTTGCGTCGGCAGTCAACTGATCCAGGAATTGAAGACCTTTGAGCCTGAGAAGATTGTTTGCCTAGACTTACTGCTAGATGAATCGTCTTCCCTGAACAAAGATAATGATTCGGTTGAACAGTTCACATTCTATGAAGTTGATATTAGAGATCAGAATGAACTAGAGAAGGTTTTCCTCCAAGAAAAGCCCGATCTAGTCTTCCATCTAGCAGCCATGCGCCTCCCTGGAATGGCGGAGCAGCGCGTTAGAGACGCTGTTTCGACGAATATTATGGGAACCCATAATGTGATTCGATTCTGCGAAAAATATGGAGTCAAAAAGTGCATATTCTCCTCAACAGGGAAGGCATCGCGCTATGTCACTGGAGAAGTCTATGCAGCCACCAAAAAGGTGTGTGAGTGGCTTTTTGATCAGGCGGCTCAGTCAGGCTCAACCGTGTATGGCATGGTGAGATTTACCCATATGCTGGACAATAGTGCCGCCTGCGAACAGTTTGACCAAAAGGTCAAGCACGGGAAAATTGTCAACATTCATGCTCCCGATAAGTATGTTTGTGGTCAAAATGTTCATGAAGCCGTCAGCTTGCTGCTGAATAGTCTCGTCGTCTCCAAACCCGGAAAGCTAGAATTTTTGGTCTGTCGAAATCTGGGCTGGCCGGTTGAAACCCTAGAGGTTGCTTTATACAAGATCCTGCAATCTGGAAAGAACATCCCAATTTATTTTCAGGGTTCGCCCGTCGGCTATGAAGAGGGCTTCTTTCGGGGCAATGTAGACTGGGATGATCCGTCGGCGTTTAACTTATTAGTCAACGCGATCGAAAAAGTTTCAAGTCGAGTTGATGCGTCCGGCGACTTTATCGTTACGCCTGTTTTGCCCTGCTGTTTTGAGCGTCTAGAAGCTGAGTTGGCGGCTGTGCGGAAGGTTCTCAATGACCCTACAAGTGCCGATAGCCAAATCAAGCAAGCCCTTGCTGAATGCATTATGAAGGTTGCTTGTTCCATCTATTCCCAAGCACCGATTGAGTTGCTCTCGAAGGTGCTGAACTGGGGCACTGATCCTGAGTACCTCCAGTTAGACGGGGCAACGCTAGATAGCCATCAGCCCACGATTCGCTTGTTTATTGAAAGCCTATCTGCCAAGTATCGAAACAGCGCCAGTCACAGCGGCAGTCATAGCGGCAGTCTCAGTACCCGTTGAGGCGATCGCCAACATTAAGCCTATGGTGAGTGCGCTTTAATACTTCTGCGCCTTGATCAGGCTGAGTTTGACGTGTGCTGTGGGTGGGGCGAACGAGGTGTTTTGCGAGTTGGCTCCGAGTGTTGGCAATTTCAACCCGCGTTTCCAATCTGCGTTTTCAATCTGCGTTGAGATTGCCAACAGCCAAAGGGGCGATCGCCTTTCCGTATTGGAAAGATAAAAGCGGTGAGGTTCTGGTAAAGCGCTAACCGGACGGGGCTTTGAGCAAGATGTTAATTTAGCATCTGAGATCAAAGTTCAGTGTCTCAGCGTCAGTGATTGCATCTGTGATCGCATCTGTAATGGCGTTCCAACCCTGGCGCTGTCTCCTACCGTTTGCAACTCCCCCGCAAAGCACTATGGCAACCACTCTCTTTCACCTGGCGTTTCCCGTGAGTGATCTGGCCGAAGCCAAAGCCTATTATGCCGATGGGCTGGGCTGCGAAGTCGGCCGCGAGAACGCCAGCTCGGTGATTATGAACCTCTACGGACATCAGATTGTGGCGCACCTGACCCACGAACCGCTGATGCCCCAGCGCGGTGTGTATCCCCGGCATTTTGGCGTAATTTTTACCGACGAGGCCGATTGGGAAGCCCTTTTAGAGCGATCGCAGCGATTGGGACTTCGCTTTTATCAGCCGCCCAAGGAGCGCTTTGTTGGCACGCCGCTAGAACACCGCACATTTTTCCTGGAAGATCCGTTCCATAACCTGATGGAGTTTAAGTTTTATCGCCACGCCAGCGCGATTTTTGGGCAGGCAGCGTTTGCCCAGATTGGAGATACCGCAGGCTGAAGGCAGGTAAGCAGTAGTTTAGGCAAACAGTAGTTTAGGCAAACAGTAGTTTAGGCAAACAGAAATTCAGGCAAGCAGGAATTCAGGCAAGCAGGAATTCAGGCAAGCAGGAATTGAGGAAAATCGGTTTACCACATGCCTTGTCGAGAGGTGGCATTCAACAGAATCGCGCCCCTCTCACCCCTCCACCAGTTCCAGCACCTCAAGACTCGCGAATCCCTAACGCGAACCCCTAAATTGCTTCAAGGTGTGTCAGGTTTCCTGATCCCAGCGACCCACAGCGGAAGAAGGAAAATATTACACACTGTTTTGGGACGATTCGCCTTGTGACGGCTGATCGCGGCTGATCACGACAGTTTAGCTGAAGGGCGATCGCCCTAAATTGGCAAGATTGTCTGGCAGGATTTTCTGGCAGGATTTTCTGGCAGGATTTCCTGGCAAGATTTCACAGCATTGAGGGGCAAAGCGTGAGTAAACAATATCACTGGCTGGATCTGGCGGAGTATGCATCGCTGGTGGGCTTGGGCGTGGGTTCCGTCGCCTCTTTCACTACGTCGCAACTGGTCTACACCTCCGCACCCATTTCGCTGCTGGTATTGCTCAACCTGGCTAACCGCAGCCGATTCGAGCAATCCATGCAAAATCAGGTCGGCGTTGCCATCGACGAAATTGAAAAGCGCCTCTCGATGCATGTGGAGTTGCTGAATCAGCAGATTGGATCGCTGCCCACGCCGGAGATGATGGGCAGTTTGAAAAAGTCCATGCTGGTGAAAAGCCGGGAAGCGTCGGAGGCCTTTGCGGCTGACCTAAAAACCTTGCAGCAAGATCTGCAAATTCGGCTGGATGCGCTGGAGGCGGGCGATCTGGGCAGCGTGCGCGGCGAGGTGCGGCGGCTGCGCGACCAATATAGCCAGCTTTGCGACGACATGGTACATATCACCGAGCGGCTGCACGACCTGTCGAGTTCCCGCCAGGTGGAAGAGTTGGAGACGGCGATCGCCCAGATTCGCTCTGACACGGCCCATCTGCAAACCAGCCTGCAAGTCTTCAGCGACCAGACGCGCCCTGCCCTCAACACGCTGCAAGAGCAGATTACTCGGCTGAATCGCCAGCTTCAAGCCCTGCCGCCGCCCTTCGATGCCAGCACGCTGCGCCAGGATGTGTCGGAACTGATTCGCGTGGTGTCTGATCTGGTTCCCCGGCGCGACTGGACAGCGCTGGTGACCGAGATGCAGTCACTTCATGAACAGCAGGACTCGCAGGCGCGGGCAGAGGAACTGCTGCGGCGCAAGGTGCAAGACCTGACCCAACAACTGCGCGACCAGCCTAGCCGCGAAACGCTGCACTCGCTCCAGCAGCAGGTCAATTCCTTGAGCCAGCAGGTAGAAAATCTGCCGCCGCCCTTTGACCCCACCTCTTTGCGGCGGGAAATTGCCCGGTTGCTGCGAGTGGTAGGCGATCTGGTTCCCCAGCGAGATTTCAGCGGCCTCGTAGGGCAGGTCAGCGCCTTGCAGCAGCAGCAGGAATTTCAAATGCAGATCGAGCGGGCGCTGCAAGCGGAACTTCAGATCATCAGCCAGCAGTTGCAAGATCTGATGGCTGAAACTCGTGGGGAGACGGGCGATCGCCCCCTTGCCTTGGCTCCCAGCGCCGACCCGGCCGACTCGACCGACTCGACCGAAACCGCCGAAGCGCTATTTGAAGCTCAAGTTGAAGCGATGCTGCGGCAAGAGCTACAGCGCATCAGCCAGCAGTTGCGATCGCTCCCCACAGGCGGCACCTTCCAGATGCAGGTCGAGGCAACGGTGCTGGGCGTGCTGCAAGAGCTAAACCAGCACCTCCGCACCTATCCAACGGGGCCGCGCTACGAGTTTGTCCTGGATTTTCGCGGCGGCCCGCCCGCCGAAGTCGAGGCTGCCACAGCCCTGCATCCGGCGCTGTATGACGAGTTCACGGCGGCGGCGCTGCTCGATGTGCCCAGCAGCCGTCTGGTGCTAGAGCAAGCGCTAGATACCACGGGCGATCGCCTGCTGGTGACGTTGCCCTGGTCGAGCCAGTGCCCCATCGATCGCCCGATGGTGCGTCGCCTGCATGAGTTTTTGTCCCAGGGTCGGCAGTTGGCAATTGGCTGGTGCTACAGCGCTGACCAGGATTTGCCCCGCTTCCTTAGCGCAATGGTGCAGCGGTGGCATGCCCCGTCTGAGCAAGCCCGTAGCCTGCAAGAAACGCTGCAAAACCTGCTGGAACTCAAGCGGCAGTTTCCCAACCAGTTTCAGTTCAAGATTTTGGGAACGCGGGAAAACTTCCTCGTGTCGGACGACCGCTACGCCGTGCTGGGGCTGGACGAGTCGCTGGTGGACGATCTAGGCATTCCCCGGCTGGAACTCAAACTGCGGACGAGCGACCCCGCCACTGTGCAGCAGTTGACGCAGCGGTTTGAAAACCCAGTGCTGCACCCAACTGATGTGCAATCTCACTGGAACCGGGCCATGACGCGCTATGAACTAGGCGACCCGCAGGGGGCCCTCAGCGACGTAGAGCAAATCTTACGCATCCGCCCAGATCAGGCGCTGGCATGGAATCTGCGGGGGCTGTGTCATGACGACTTGGGAGAGCGGCAGCAGGCGATCGCCGACTTTAGCACCGCCCTCCAGCTAGACCGCAACCAAATGGATGCCCACTGCAACCGGGGCTATCTGCGTTCGGAGCAGGGCGACCTGATCGGGGCGATCGCCGACTTTACCAATGCTCTGACGATCCAGCCCAACTGCGCCATGATCTACTTTTTCCGGGGGCTGGCCGCGCAAAAACTGGGCGAAATCAAGTCCGCGTTTCGCGACTACGCCGCCGCCATCCAGCTTGCGCCCGATGTGCCCACGCCCTACTACTACCGGGGGCTGGCTCGTTCCGGCAACCCCGCTGGGGCGATCGCCGACTTGCAGCAAGCCCTAGAACTCTTCGCCCAGCAGGGCAACGAAACCAACGCCCGAAAAGTCTTCAGCCACCTCCAGCGGCTCACCAAAACTCGCAACGGCAACCCGCCCATCTTTGACCCCGATGCAGTGCCCGATGCTGCACCGATTCCCGTGGCGATCGCCTTTGAGGAGAACTAAAGACGGGCTATCATGCTTGATTTTGGATTGGCGATTTTGGATTGCTACAAGCGTCTACAAGGCTTCTGGCAATCGCGTTCGCAAGATGGGTTGATTGTGCTGCACGGCGCACCCCAAGAGCCGACCTCCAAAAATACCGTCAAAAAATACCGTCAAAACAAACCCCAGTCCTCACATTCCCATAATCTCGTAGCCCGCGTCCACGTACAGCACTTGACCCGTGATGCCCGTAGACAGGTCGCTACACAAAAACGCCGCCGCGTTGCCCACTTCGGTCTGAGTCACGGTGCGGCGCAGAGGGGCGACCTCTTCAACATGGTGAATCATGTCCAAAATGCCGCCGACAGCGGAGGAAGCCAGCGTCCGAATCGGCCCGGCGGAGATGGCATTGACTCGAATGTTTTGCGGGCCCAGTTCCGCCGCCAGATACTTCACGTTCATTTCCAGCGCAGCTTTGGCAATGCCCATGACGTTGTAGTTTGGCACGACGCGCACACCGCCCAGGTAGGTCAGCGTCACCACCGAGCCGCCCTCAGTCATCAGCGGCTTGGCAGCGCGGCAAAGCTGCACCAGCGAGTAGGCGCTCACGTCCAGCGCCAGGTTAAAGCCCTCGCGGGAAACATTGCTGAAGTCGCCGCTGAGATCGTCGCGATTGGCAAAGGCAAGACAGTGGATCAGCACGTCCAGCCGCCCCCACTTTTCGCGCACGGTGGCAAACGCCGCTTCGACTTGCTCATCATTTTGCACATCGCAGGGCACAAACAGGCTGGGCTGGAGCGGCTCAACCAATTCCGCCACTTTCTTCTCTAGCTTGCCTTTGTCGTCGGGCAGGTAGGTGATGCCCAGGTTTGCCCCAGCTTTGTGAAGCTGTTGGGCGATGCCCCAGGCAATTGAGCGATTGTTGGCAATGCCTGTGACGAGCGCATTTTTTCCGGTGAGGTCAAGCATGGGTAACGGCATCCAAATTTCGAGGGCAATTCACAAAATACTCAAAAACGGGGCAGGACGGATAGGGGAGGGTGGGGTAAAGCGAGGGAAGAGAAGATGACAAGAGATGAGGGCGAGACGGGAAAATTTTTTCCTAAATTGTATCTGTTAGATACAATTGCGATATGCTGTCTGGAACGCAGGATTGAGGGCGATCGCTCGGTTTACCAGAAAATTGCCCAGTTTCCAGAACAGAGTCGGGGTTCTCTTAGCCGGGTCTACCGATAGAGCAAACGCAGAAATTGGTATCGAAACGATCATTCTTCCTATGGAAGCGTGTTTTTAGATACAAAAAGCGGCCCCAAACTTAGTTTAAGTGTTCTAAGACTGCATTTATCCCGGTTTTTCGCCTCTTCGGCAAAATCTGGGTCTTGCTTTCATCTTTTGTTTCAGCTAGGACTTACGCAGTTGGACGATTTCTCGCGGGCGCAGCCCACGAGAAATCGTTCAAAACCCAGAAAACTTATCGCAAGTGCGTAATTCCTGTCAGTCCTGTCTCGGTCATATTTCGGTCATATTTCGGTCATATTTCGGTCATATTCGCTCCCTGAGGGCACTGGGAATCGAACGGTATGGTTGCCTCACATGAAAAGCCTTTAGCAGATGTGTTTCGCCAATTGAGCGGCGGTGCGTTTCCGCCGATGGTAGAAACCTTTGACCGGGGAAAGACTATTTTCTTTCCGGGCGATCCGGCTGAGCGAGTTTATTTCTTGCTCAAGGGCGCGGTGAAGCTGTCGCGAGTCTATGAGGCGGGCGAAGAAATCACCGTGGCGCTGCTAAGAGAGAATAGCGTGTTTGGCGTGCTGTCGCTGATTACGGGGCAGAAGGCAGACCGATTCTATCATTCCGTGGCGTTTACCCCGGTGGAGTTGCTGTCGGTGCCGATTGAGCAAGTCGAAAAGGCGCTGAAGGAAAATCCCGACCTGTCGATGCTGATGCTGAAGGGGCTGTCGTCGCGGATTCTGCAAACCGAAATGATGATTGAAACATTGGCCCACCGAGATATGGGGTCGCGTTTGGTCAGCTTTTTGCTGATTTTGTGCCGCGATTTTGGTGTCCCCACGTCTGAAGGTATCACCATCGACCTGAAGCTGTCTCATCAGGCGATCGCCGAAGCAATTGGCTCGACCCGCGTGACGGTGACGCGACTGCTGGGCGATCTGCGCCAGGATCGGATGATCTCCATTCATAAGAAAAAGATCACGGTCTACAACCCCGTAGCGCTGAGCCAGCAGTTTACCTAAAAGCACAAATCAGGGGGTAGGGCTAAGGGAAATCGCCTCACTCTGGGGTGCTTGCGAAACAGGGGGCAGGGGCAACGGCTAGCCGCGTGGGGCGACTATCCATCTGGGCTGAGCCTGTCGGAGCATTTTTGCGGTGTTGCGGTATCCGGGCGACTGCGAGCTACGCCGTTCAACGGCACAATTGCAGTATGGTGTAGCTGAGTGTGAGTTTTATCGGCGATGACCACCGGGCTGGTCTTGATTGCGGCAATTTTGGTGCTGGGGGCTGTGGTGGCCACGGTGGGCGATCGCCTTGGGATGAAGGTGGGCAAGGCTCGCCTCAGTTTGTTTGGCCTGCGTCCCCGCCAAACCGCCACGCTGATCACCGTGATGACGGGGATTCTCATCTCGGCGATGACCTTCGGCATTTTGTTTGCCGTGGATGACCAGTTGCGGACGGGTGTATTTGAGCTAGAAGACGTGCAGCAGGAGCGAGACGCAGCGCTGGCAGAACTCAACCAAGCGCAGCAGCAAACCGCCGAAGTGCAGCGACAGCGCGATCGCGCTGAACGAGAACAACAAGCCGCCCAGCGTCGTCTGCGCCGCACTAACGAGTCCTTGCAAGCGGCGATCGCCCAGGAAACCCGCACCCGTGAGGAATTGCAAAGCACCCAGTCGCAGCTCAGCAGCGTTGCTGCCAACTATCAGCAGGCGCAGACTTTGCTAACAGACGTGTCGCAGCAGGCCACCCAGCTTCGTGCCGAGATTCAGCAGCTCCAGGCCGATCGCCAGCGCCAGCTTGCCCAGCGCGACCGAGACGTGGCCGAGCGCGATCGCCAGATTGCCGAACGCACTGCCCAAATCCGCGAAAAAGAATTGCAGTTGGATGACCTAGAAGCCCAGCGCAGCGCCCTACTGGCAGAAGTGCAAACCCTGGAGCGCGAATTTCAAGGGCTGCGCCAGGGCAGCGTGGCGGTGTTGAGAAACCAGCCGATGGCCTCCGGTGTAGTGCGCGTGATCACCCCAGAGGCTGCTCCCAGCGCCGTCAATCGCCTCCTACTAGAGGCCAACCGCTTCGCTAGCCAGCGCATTCAACCGGGCACGGTGAATGTAGACAAGCAGGTGATTCAGATTACCAACGCCCAGGTGGAGCAATTGATCAATCAAATCCAGGACGGCAAAGATTATGTCGTGCGGATTTTGTCGGCAGGCAATTACATCATTGGCGAACCCTGCGTCTTGGCGGGCGAGGCTTGCATCCAGGTGTATGTCAACGCTGCGCCCAATCAGGTGGTGTTTCGAGAGGGCGATTTGATAGTCACGATTGCGCTCGATCCCACCCGGATGCGAGACGAGGAACTGGTGCAGCGCGTCAATCTCCTGATTGCCAACGCTCAGTTTCGCTCGCGACAGGCTGGGGTGCTGGGCGATGTGCTGCAAATTGCGGACGGACAGACCGAGGCTGTGGTTAGGTTATTGCAAGATATTCGAGCCTACGGTCGCCCGGTGGAACTCCACGCGATCGCTTCTGAAACCATCTTCACCGCTGGGCCTGTCCGGCTCGACCTGGCTGCCGTACAAAATGGTCGGGTCCTGTTCAGCACGGACAGCAGAGTCAACACCACACCGCCCCCGCAGCGATCGCCCTTCGCGCCAACGAACTAAACCGCCCTGCTGCCGACTAAACCGCCCTGCTGCCGTTTGCCTTTCACCCCTGCCGTTTGCCCATGTCCTATTCCACTTCTGCAACTGAAGCCCTGGGGCAGCCCGTCATTCTGGGGTTCGATCCGGGTCGGCAAAAGTGTGGGCTAGCGGTGATGGGGGTCGATCGCAACCTGTTTATGCATCAAGTCGTCGCAGCAGAGCAGGCGATCGCCACCATTCAGGCGCTCCGCCAGCAATACCCGATTTCGCTGCTGGTCATGGGCGATCAAACCAGCGCCCGCCATTGGAAACAATCGCTGAGCGAAGCCCTCATCGACCCAATCCGCGTAGTCATGGTGGATGAACGCTACTCGACGCTGGAAGCCCGCGATCGCTACTGGCAAATGTATCCACCCAAGGGACTCCAGCGCCTGTTGCCCCAGGGAATGAGAACGCCGCCACGTCCCATCGACGATATTGTGGCAATCTTGCTGATTGAGCGCTACCTCGATCGCCTGTCTGAGCCAGTTTAGACGCGGCCGGGCTAGGCTTCAAATTTCTGCCCGAATGGTAAATGAATAGTCGCCGCCCAGTTCTAGCTGATAGTCACTGCGCTCCAAAAAGCGCTCCAGGGGGTCTTTGATCAGCGCCCGCCCCAGCGACGGCTGCACAATCAGTTGCCCCTGCCGAAAGCACCACTGGAACTGCCACTCGTAGGCATTCGCCCGCACCTCGCCCTCAATTTTGCCCTGCTGCCAGGATTGATGGGTAATCCGAACGTAGGCGGTGGTTTCAGGAAGGCGCTTGCTCATCGAAGAAGGAAGGGGTCAAATGCTTTCCACTATAGGCACGGGGTCGGCGCAAGTTCAAGGGCGATCGCCATCAACCTCAAAAAACATTTAGGACTTACGCAGTTGGACAATTTCTCGCGGGCTGCACCCAGAAGAAATCGCCCAACTGCATCAGTCCTACACCCAAAAGAATGCTGCACAAACCCGTCACACAGGGTTTATGCAGCAGTTTTAGTGAATTCGCGCCGTCAACATCTAACGCAAGAGACGAAAGACTAGACGAACAATGAAAAGGCGGGCATGAAGGGGCGATCGCCCCTTACACCACAAAATCGCAGGAGCTAAGCTGGCTCACGGCGATTCCTTCCAAAACCGCCAGCGTATTGAAGAACTTACCTGCTTGCTTGCCATTCCTATCAATTTGAACCAGCGTATTTCCCTCACGTTCGATCAACCGAACAAACGTGTTGAGCCGCTGATAGTTGCTGCGTCCTGCAACCTGGAAAGGAGCGCGAGCAAAGATGCGCCGCAGGTCAATTACGTCAACCCCTGGCTGATAGTTTTGGATCAAATCCGTTCCGTGATTAACCCGACGATAGACAAACATATCGCGGTCTGGGCCACCGATGAGCGTGTCATTTCCTGCACCGCCAACAATCGTGTTCTTACCGCCGCCGCCATTGATCACGTCGTCGCCTCGTCCGCCCACCAGAAAATCTCGCCGTGGGCCACCCGTCAGGATGTCATTACCCTGTTGACCGCGGAGGATGTTCTGCCGCTGACGCACTTGCAATACATCATTCCCCCCGCCACCAAACATCTCAAAACCGCCGCCGGGTCTGTAGCCTGCCCGGTTAAACTTGCGGGCCCTTGCAGGGGAACCTGCGGCTGCGGCTCGCCAACTGCGAGGACGGCCAGGCTGTGTAGACACCAGTTCTACCGTCAGCGTGTTGGGCCCATCGGTTAGCGTCAGCGGCTGCAAGCGACGCAGTCCTCTAGGCGTGAGGAAAGGGACAGGCGTGCCGTTTCGGCATCTCAGCGGAATTGCTGAATTACCCGTTTGACCATCCCCCACAATCACATCGCCAGGAAGCGTCCCAGGGCCGCCAGGGCCACCACCATTGCCGCCGCCATTGCCGCCGCCGCCATTGCCGCCGCCGCCATTACCGCCGCCGCCATTGCCGCCGCCGCCATTACCGCCGCCGCCATTGCCGCCGCCGCCGTTACCGCCGCCGCCGTTGCCGCCACCACCGTTACCGCCGCCGCCAGGATCGATGATGGGGCCACCGCCACCACCACCAATCAGGCTGCCATCTAGTCCTTGTTTGAAGTTCAGGAAGTTTTCGGCGGGAGTGTTATCTACAAAGGTGTAGGTAACAGTTTGCGTGGAAATAAGGGAATTGTAAAAATTCGTTAAAAACGTTGGGTCTTGGGTTAGGAACCAGCCCGTGTCGAGTTCTTCGTTCGCAAAGCCAATATCGGGTCGAGGAGAACTGACAGGGGTTCCCAAGCCATTTGTAGTAATGGTTGCTACGTCGCTCCAGTTGCCAATCTCAAATCCATTGAGCAAAAGGAAGTTCTGATTAAAGTCAAAATCGTCTTGTGGCGGAGCAGGTGCATTATCACCGTCAAACAGGGTGATGCGGACTGCAACCCGGCTCAGCCCGCCGCCGAGCGTATTGGTAAAGGTGGGGGTTAGCCCGGTCTGGGTGCCGATGAGTTGCTGGCTAGTGGTCACTGTACCTTCGTACAGTTCGGATGCGGCGAGCTGTGCAACCACACGCTGACCGTTAGTGCCGATTAGGTCGAGAACGATACCACCAATGATGGTGACACCGCTGGGCAGAGCACCGCCTGCGGGAGAAACATTAGGATCGATTGCCATGAAATTTTAAACCCTGGTAACAAAAAACAAACGTCAATAGAGCATGACTCAAATGCTGAGGTCAATCGCTGAGATCAATCACTGAAGTCAATCTCAGAGGGAACGATGTCTGTTGCGTTTAACCCTGGGGTTACGACACCAGACATTGGGTAGACAGCAAACTTGGTATGAGCGCAGTTTTCGCGAACTCGCTCTAGTTTTCTCATGCTGCTTTTCGATCGTGAATCGCCAGTAGATTGCCTGATTTTTTGAAAACGCGAAACTGAAAATGCGAGAGAGGAGCGCTTAATCCTCTGTTTTTTCGCGGCCTGCGTCTATCGCAGGCTCTCGAAACAACTCAAACAGTTTATATTGCCAGTACCCGGTCATAATAGAGCTATGTCCGTATATTCTAGGAGACTTTGTTCTTTTTTCTTTACATTTCAGCTTGATTTCGGCATAAATTGCGAGTTTTGGCAGAGGTATTCCAACTAGAGCCTCTCTCTAGGAAACTTACTAGGCAACTTGGAGAAGGGCTGAAATGCCTGATTTGCAGGCGTTCTCTGTAGATGTGTATGTGGAAATTCTTCGAGCTACGCTGAATGATTGACAGACTTGATAGGCTAAGAAAATGTGAAGAACTCAGCCTATTCAGCCATTCGTCAACCGTAATTTGCCTGATGTGTGGATCTGGAACTGGGGGGCGATCGCCCTCAGAGCATCTCTTCCGAAAGTCTCCAACGTTTTTCCTTTTGCTGCTATGAGCCTGGGGCGATCGCCTCTATCGCCACGCCGTTGCTTCCTGCCCCCGGTTTCTGGTTCAGTGGAGTCAGGACTGACGCACTGGCGACAAGCTCCTTAGATTTTGGAGAATTTCTCGCAGGCACAGCCCACAAGAAATTGTCCAACTGCATAAGTCCCAGGCGTATTTGGGATATTCGGAATATTGACTTGGCTAGATTTACTTTGGATTCTCGGTCTGGCTATCGGCGACTGCTGCCCTATCTCAAACCCCACTGGGGAACTGTGGTTCGGGCGTTTTGCTGCACGCTAATCTTTACGGCAGCATGGCCGCTGCTGGCATGGCTGGCGGGGCGGCTGCTGAGCTTTTTGGTGGCGGGGGACGTGCGATCGCTGGCGCAAATGGCAGGCATCGTGGCGGGCGTGTTTTTGGTGCAAAAAATCGCCCAGTATGGGCAGGATGCGCTGATGGCCAAGGCTGCCTTGGCGATCGCCCTCGACCTCCGCACCCGCACCTACGCCCACCTGCAAACCCTCAGCCTCGGATATTTTGAGCGGGCCCAGACGGGCGACCTGTCCTATCGCCTCACGGAAGACATCGACCGCATCGGCGAGGTGGTCAACAAAGTGTTTCACGACTTTACGCCCTGCGTCTTGCAGTTGGTTTTCGTGTTTGGCTACATGGTGTATCTCAACTGGCAGTTGACCCTGGCCAGCTTGGTGATGGTACCGCTGATGGGGCTGCTGATTAGCTGGTTTGGCGATCGCATGTTGAAGATTTCGCGCCGCAGCCAGGCCCTCGTCTCCGACCTATCTTCCCTGCTCACGGAAGTGTTTAGCGGCATCCGCCTGGTGCGGGCCTTTGCCGCCGAAGATTATGAAATTCGCCGCTTTGCCCGCGAAGCCGAGCGCAACCGTCGGGCAAAATACGCCGCCGCCTGGCTCAAGGCAGTGCAGTATCCCGTGGTGGGCTTTATGTACGCCGTCAGCGTGCTGCTGCTGCTGCTGCTGGGGGGCTGGCAAATTTCGCAGGGCAACCTGACGGGCGAACAGTTTGGCAGCTACGTCTTTGCAGTGGCGATGCTGGTAGACCCGATCGCCCACCTCACTGACAACTACAACGAGTTCAAGCAGGGGCAAGCCTCGGTCGATCGCATTTTTGAACTGCTGGACGTGGAACCCGCTGTCTACGAAGCCCCAAACGCCCTCGTGCTGCCGCCCGTCACAGGCAAAGTGGAATACCGCAACGTCAGCTTTGCCTATCTCCAGTCAGGGGGTGGGAACCAGGATTCTGCTCTCGCTTCATCACCCGTCCTCCACCAACTCAGCCTGCTGGCCTTTCCTGGCGAGGCGATCGCCCTAGTCGGCCCCTCCGGCGCAGGCAAAACGACGCTGGTGAACCTGCTGCCGCGCTTTTATGACCCGCAGCAGGGGCAAATTTTGATCGACGGCGTGGATATCCGCACCGTAACACTGTATAGCCTGCGGCGGCAGATCGGCATCGTCCCCCAGGAAACGGTGCTGTTTTCCGGCACGATCGCCCAAAACATCGCCTTTGGCCAGACCAATTACGAGCGGCAAGCAGTGGTCGAAGCCGCAAAAATCGCCAACGCCCACGCCTTTATCTCCCAATTTCCCGATGGCTATGACTCGTGGGTGGGTGAGCGCGGCGTAAACCTGTCGGGCGGGCAGCGCCAGCGAATTGCGATCGCCCGGGCCGTGCTGCTCAACCCGCGCATTCTGATCCTAGACGAAGCCACCTCTGCCCTCGATTCCGAATCTGAAGCGCTGGTGCAGGAAGCGCTGGAGCGGCTGATGCAGGGGCGCACTGTGTTCATCATTGCCCATCGGCTGGCCACCGTCCGCCGCGCTGATCGCATCCTTGTGCTAGAACAGGGGCGCGTGGTGGAATCCGGCACGCATACAGAACTCCTGGCGCAAGACGGACGCTATGCCCAGTTCTATGCCCAGCAGTTTGCATAGTGTGCGTCGCAGTTTGCATAATTCAGCCTAACGGTAGGACTTACGCAGTTGGACGATTTCTCGCGGGCTGCGTCCCCAGCGAAATCGTCCAAAACCCAAAGAGCTTATCGCAAGTGCATAAGTCCTAAACGGTTTGGCTTAAGGGGTTGTATGCTTCAGCAGCTTGCCCGTCCCCTGCACAAACCGTGCAAAAAACCTGCGAGCAACCATCCTGCTGGCTAAATCTTCTGACTGAATACTAAAAAGTAGAGAACCGTCCAAAATTTGGGAATGCTATGCCCAGCAACGCGCTGTATCCGTAAATATTCGTCCAGAGATTCACCGAAGGTTCATGGGTCAAAGCTAAAAGTTTTCGTAACTATCCTTTGATTTCCAACTCTGGAAACCCATAATCGAGGTTGGGGTTGTGTGACTGGGATTATGAACCTGGAATTGCATGACTGGAGGTGTATGACTGGAAGTGTATGACTAGGCTGGGGCTAAGGATGCGTAGCTAGACACCAAACGCCTGATAGTTAACCATGACGCATCAGGGTTTTCCGCTGTTGATGGATGGATTTGCATGGGACACGTATTGCAGATTGGGAATCGGTCGGTCACATCAGAGGAATTGCCGTCGCTGCTGGCAGGCTATCAAATGCTGCCGCAGTTGGTGCAGGAAGTGTTGATTGATGAGGCGATCGCCCCCATCACCTGCGCCGAAGAAGAACTCATCGGGGCCCGCGAACAGTTCTACGCCCAGCACCAAATCGTAGACGAAGCCACCCGTCAGCAATGGCTGAACCGACACGGCATGACCCTAGCTCAGCTCGATGCCCTGGCCACGCGATCGCTCCGCATCGAGAAGTTCAAAGAAGCCACCTGGGGAGCCAAGCTCGAATCCTACTTCCTGGAGCGCAAGAGCAAGCTAGATAAAGTCATCTACTCGCTCATCCGCACCCAGGACATGGGCATCGCTCAAGAAATCTACTTCCGCGTTATGGAAGGCGAACAGAGCTTCGCCGAACTTGCCCGCACCTATTCTCAAGGGCCCGAATCCCAGACCGACGGGCTGATTGGCCCGGTGGAGCTAAGTGTGCCCCATCCCCAACTGGCTCATATGCTCTCCATTAGCCAGCCAGGGCAACTCTGGCCGCCCCACCGCATCGGCGAGTGGATTGTGATCATTCGTCTGGAAAAATTCATCCCTGCCCAGATGGACGAGCAAATGCGCCGTCGCCTGCTCAACGAGTCCTTTAGCCAGTGGCTCCAGCAGCAGTTGGATGACGTGTCGCTGAGTCCTCTGGTGGATGCGCTATCGGCGGATGCACTTGCTGCCGAATCCCTGCCCACCGCCGAACCCAGCGAGCCTCCTGCGGCAGACGCATCCTCCCAGCCGCCAGCCTCCTCGTCCCCTGGCACACCCGCAGAGCCACCTGCCAAGCCCGGAGCGCCCAAGCCGCCCTCTGGCGCAGCAGGCGGACAAGGCAACGGCGGACATCCCCCCGCTGCCCAACCCCAGCTCGTGCCGACCTCGATTTTGCTGAGTGTGCCCGATCCGAAAGCCGTAAAACCAACCACGTTATCGTCTTCCCCGCCTGCTGCCCCCACCGTTGCCCCCATTGTTGAATCATGACGTTTACCCAAAACCTTCCCAAAGAGACGGTTCAAGAATTTCTGGCAACGGTCTTTCCGTTTACCCAGCTTTCTAGCGCGGCTCTGGCTCGCCTACTCGAACAGGTTCAGCCCTTCCGCTACAAGATGGGGCAGGCAATTTTGGTGCGCGAAAAAATGCCCGCCCAGGTGACGATTTTGTACGAAGGGCAGGCGCGATCGCTCGGCTATGACCCCCGCACCGACAAGCCCACCACGCTGGGGCTACTGCAACCGGGCGCAGTCTTGGGGGCGGTCAGCCTGATGCGCGGCGTGGCCTGCGAAACGGCGATCGCCTCCGAGGAATCTATCTGCCTGACGCTGCCAGCCCGCGTCTTCCTAGATCTGCTGGAAAAAGAGCCAGCCGTCGCCAGCGCCCTGTCTGCCCAGGCTGCGCCGATTGAGGTGTTTGATCTGCTGGGGGAAGAACTGTCGCGCCAGGCCGACGGCACGCTGGATCTGAAGGCGTTGACCCACGCAGGGCTATCTCAGGCAGAGGTGCGCCGCATTCCGCCGGGAACCTTTGCCACGCACTCGCTTCAGCGCGATCGCCTGTGGCTGGTCAGCAGCGGCGAAATTACGGGCTACCCTGTCGGCAGTCGGCTTAATCTGGGGCTACTCGACGAAATCGAGGTGACGGGCGAGAAACCCGCGCGGCTGGTCAGCTTTCCGCTATCTCTGTTCCGCCGTTCTGCCCCAGAAGCCCCGCAAGACACCAATCAGGCAGACGCAACCCTTGGAGCGCTCGATATTCCCTACGCGCCCGAACGCCCAGAGGAACTGGAACCCGTCATCATCGACAGCAAGGGCAAAGCAAAGGAATACCCCATCGTGCGCGGGCGGGGGCAGCTAGAAGCGACGATGGCCTGCTTCCAGATGCTTTGCCAGCACTTGAATCTGCCCTTCCGCCGCGATGTGGTGCGCCGCATTTTGGTGAACCAGATGGAGCGCACGGGCGGGCTGCCGCTGGATCTGTGTGGGGCGATCGCCGAATTTATGGGTCTCAGCGCCCAGTTGGTCACCGTACCGGCCCAATCCGTCGGTCGCCTGGAAGCCCCCGCAATGGTGCGCTGGCAAGATCGCCCCGTGCTGCTCTACAGCGTCAGCGAACGGGAGATGGTGATCGCCGACCCAGAACTGGGGCTACTGCGCCGCAAGCCGTCGGAGTTTGCCGCCACCTGGGGCGAACAGGGCGACGTGCTGCTGCTGCGGGCCACCAAGCAAACGCCGCA
This sequence comes from Thermoleptolyngbya oregonensis NK1-22, assembly GCF_032705245.1. Taxonomy (GTDB): domain Bacteria; phylum Cyanobacteriota; class Cyanobacteriia; order Elainellales; family Elainellaceae; genus Thermoleptolyngbya; species Thermoleptolyngbya sichuanensis. The sequence continues at coordinate 545,015 of NZ_CP053540.1, read as the reverse complement.
AAAGCGCTTTAACCTCAGTTGGTTTTTGCCCTCGGTGACGAAATATCGCGGTGTGCTGCTGCTGGTGTTTCTCGCCTCCTTCTTTGTGCAGCTTTTTGCCCTGGCCAACCCGCTGATGATCCAGGTGATCATCGACAAGGTGATCGTGCAAAACAGCCCCGACACGCTGCAAGTGCTGGGCATTTTGCTGCTGCTGCTGGCATTCTTTGAGGCGCTGCTGGGGGCGCTGCGAACCTACCTGTTCGTAGACACCACCAACCGCATCGACATGACGCTGGGGTCGCAAATTATCGATCACCTGCTGCGGCTGCCGCTGCGGTATTTCGAGAAGCGTCCTGTGGGCGAACTCTCCACCCGCATTGGCGAACTGGAAAATATCCGCTCTTTTATGACGGGCACGGCGCTGACGGTGGTGCTGGATGCCTTCTTCTCCGTTGTCTACATCGTCGTCATGCTGTTCTATAGCCCGCTGCTGACGCTGGTGGCGCTGGCGACGATTCCTTTCTTCATTGCGCTGGCGGTGATCTTTTCGCCGATTATCCGCAACCAATTGCGGGTCAAGGCGGAACGCAACGCCGAAACCCAGTCTTATCTGGTGGAAGTGCTGGGCGGCATCCAGACCGTGAAAGCGCAGAACATGGAACTGCGATCGCGCTGGCAGTGGCAACAGCGCTACGCCCGCTACGTCAGCGCCGGATTCACCACGGTGCAAACTTCCACCTTTGCAGGCTCCCTCAGCAACTTCCTAAATCAGCTTTCGGGCTTGCTGGTTCTCTGGGTGGGCGCGTATCTGGTGCTAAAGCAGGAGCTTAGCCTGGGGCAACTGATCGCCTTCCGCATCATCGCAGGCTATGTGACGAGTCCCCTCTTGCGCCTAGCCCAACTCTGGCAAAACTTCCAGGAAGTGGGCCTGTCGATTGAGCGCCTCAGCGACATCGTGGACTCCGCCCCTGAAGCCGACGAGCTAGATAGGCTCAATATTCCCATGCCGCCGATCCAGGGCGAGGTCGCTTACGAAAACGTGTCTTTCCGATTTGGTACGACCGGCCCGCTCCAACTCAGCAATATCAACCTGGAATTTGCCCCCGGCTCCTTCGTCGGCATTGTCGGCCAGAGCGGTTCCGGCAAGAGTACCCTGATGAAGCTGCTGCCTCGCCTCTATGACCTGGAATCGGGGCGCATCCTGATTGACGGCTACGACATTACCAAGGTAGAACTCTATTCTCTGCGACAGCAAATTGGCATTGTGCCCCAGGACACGCTGCTGTTTGACGGCACGGTGCAGGAAAACATCGCGCTGAATGCCCCGGATGCCTCCGCTGAGGAAATTATCGAAGCGGCCAAAGTGGCGGCGGCCCATGAGTTCATTATGGGTTTGCCGAATGGCTATAACACCCGCGTTGGCGAACGGGGTGCGTCGCTTTCGGGCGGTCAGCGCCAGCGGATTGCGATCGCCCGCACGGTCATGCAGAATCCGCGCCTGCTAATCATGGATGAAGCCACCAGCGCCCTCGACTACGACTCCGAGCGTCGCGTCTGTATGAACCTGGCGGAGCATTTTCGCGGCCGCACCGTCTTCTTCATCACCCACCGCCTCAGCACCATCCGCCACGCCGATCTAATTCTTATGATGGATCAAGGCTCTGTTGTGGAGCAGGGCACCCACGAAGACCTGATGGCCATGCGCGGCCGCTACTATTGCCTCTATCAGCAGCAGGAAGCGCAGCTTTAGAGATAGCCAGTTCTAGCCAGTTCCCAGCTTTACTGCTAGCGCTCCTGCATCCCACCCCTTCTCCCCTTTCCCCCACCCCATGACTCAGACCTCCCCCAGACATAACGGAAACAGAGCCGCCAACGGTTCTGCCAAGACTCCGATTCAGCCGGAGGAGACGGAACTGGTGCTGGTATCCCCAGACGAAGAAACAGGAACCCAGTTGCCGTCGCAAAAGCAGGTACGGGCCCAGGCGTTTGACCAGCCCGTGATCTTGCAGCAGACCTCGCTGTGGTCGAAGCTAGTGGTCGGCAGCATCATCGGCGTGACTTCGGCAGTGCTGCTGTGGGCGGCCGTGGCGCGGATTGAGGAAGCGGTGCCTGCGACGGGCAAGCTAGAACCGGGCGATCGCGTTCAGGAGATTCAGGCTCCTGTGGGCGGCGTGGTTCAGGAAATTTTGGTAGAAGAAGGCGAACGAGTCCAGCAAGGACAGGTTCTCATCCGCTTTGACCCAACAGCCGCCGCCGCCCAGCGCCGTTCGTTGGAGCAGGTGCGCGATTCCTACTTAGCCGAAAACCAGTTCTACCGCAGCGCCCTCAGCGGCATCTCTCTAGAGCCATCCAACCAGCCCCAGAGCATTCCCCCCGAAATGCGGGCGCTGCTGACCAACCGCGCTGCCCTTGCCTCGGAGACAGCGCTCTTTCGGGCGCAGGTCTATGGCGGCAATGGCAGCTTTTCTGACGAAGAGCGGATTCGCCTGTCGGCAAACCAGCTTGAGGCACAGTCCCGCGCCGCCGCCGCCCAGCTTGAAGTGGCCCAGCTCCAGCAGCAGTTAATCCAAACCCAGGAGCAGCTTGCCACCGCCCGCCAAACGCTGGCCATCGACGAAGGCATTTTGCGCGATATCGAGCCGCTTGCAGAACAAGGGGCACTCTCACGGATTCAAATGCTGCGACAGCGCCAGCAGATGATGGATCGCAGGGCAGAGGTGAATCGGCTCACGCTAGAACAGCAGCGGTTGAGTTTAGCAGTGGATCAGGCTCGTCAGCGCCTTTCCAACACCGTCGCCACCACCAGCACCGACCTGCTGGCCCGGGTTGCCGACAACGAAAAGCGGATTGCGGATATTGACAGCCAGATTAACCGGGCGATCGTAGACAACGAGCGCCGCATCGCCGAAATCAACAGCCAGCTTAGCCAGACCGAACTCACGCTGAAATATCAGGAGCTTCGCGCCCCCATTGATGGGGTGGTGTTTGACCTGAAGGCGCGGGGCATTGGCTTTGTGGCTAATACGAGCGAGCCGATCCTGAAAGTCGTGCCCACAGATAACCTGCTGGCTGAGGTCTACATCACCAACAAAGACATTGGCTTTGTCAGCGAGGGTCTGCCTGTAGACGTGCGAATCGACTCCTTCCCCTTCAGCGAATTTGGCGACATCAAGGGAGAAGTGGTGAATATCGGCGAAGATGCGCTGCCTCCAGACCAGATTTACCCCTTCTATCGGTTTCCTGCCAAGATTCGGCTGGATAGCCAGACCTTGAAGGTGAATGGCAGAGAAATCCCGCTCCAGTCGGGGATGGCGGTAACGGCTAACATCATTACGCGCGATCGCACGGTGTTGAGCATTTTCACCGATCTGTTCTCGCGCCGCATCGAGAGCATCAAAACCGTCCGCTAGGATTGCCAGGGCAAGCGGAACCGAAATTTGGGCGATCTGGGCGATCGCCGTTTTGACTCATTCCAGTCATTCAAGTCGCGGTAGTGCTGCCACAGCGCCCAGTAGGGACACCCCGGCTGGAGCCGAAAGCCAGCCCAGTGAAGGTATTGCAGCGGCTGATTCATATTCGGGTCGAACAGTCGCCAATCCCGCTGGCGAAACTTGCTGCCGGCCCAGCTTCCCGGTGCGCCGCCGGGTCGATGCACCAGGTTAAACCGATTGGGAATTTGCTTTAGCACTAGATAATTAATAATCGGCTGATCGGACGTTTTTTGGCTAAAGTCGAAATAATCAGGACGCGCCGCGCATTCTGCCAAGATAGCCTCCCAGTCTGAGGCAGAAATCAACCCGGTTTTGCTGCCCCAAAAGCCACAATTAAAGATTTCCGCCAGGACGCTTTCGCTAAACCCTGGAGCCTCTAGAATCGCCGGAGTGAACACATTTTGAATGCCGCCGCGATGCTGATAGTCGCAGCAGATAAAGTCGTAAGTCTGCAAATACTCTAAAACCGCAATAATGCGTTCAAACACCACAATATCGGTGTCGATATAGAGAAAGCGACCGGGTTTTCCAAACCATGCCGCCTGCTTGCGAAACTGCTGCGGCCGTGCAAAAAAATCGCTGCCAAACATTTCCTCAATCGTGGCATCCAGCCATTCCAAAATGGTCAAATCGGGAAACAGCGTCACTCCAAAGCGATCGCCCAAAACCGCCGCCGCCTCCTTATATTTGTCGTTGTAGGGAATCAGCACGACGGGCGTTTCAGGATCATAGAGCCGAATGCTGTTGAGCAGGGCGATCGCCTGATCCAGCACGCGATCATTGCCCAAAATATAAATTTGATCCTGATGATCCTGATCTTGCTCCTTTGGTTTATTCATCCGCCCACCGAATTCAGACTCCTCATCTTCTCTATCCAAACGCTAGCCGCAGCTTTTTCAAGATTCGTTTCACGACCCCAGGCTTTGCCAAAACCCTCTTGCCACGAAACTTCGGACGCTTTTCCGGTTCATGCAAATAGCGATAGTGTAGGAAGGTTTCTCGGTAGGGAAAATCCACATTTCTGCCGCTACAAAGTTGATTGAACAGATCGGCAGATAGCCCAATGTAATGCAAATAGGTCAGCGGATGTCCGCGATCGTAAACCCGGCCCGCCTGCTCAACAAAATGGCTGGAGGTGACGGAATTTCCTGTTGCCTGTTCGGGAGGCAAATGCAATGCCAGGTTATGAATTGAAAACGACGCGCCTTCACGCTGAGCAAGCCGCATGGTCATGTAGTTCAAAACTGACTGATTGGGCGCATTGGGATAGAGAATTTCTGCTTCTCCTGCGGCAAGGTGCTGCAAGAGCCAGTCGCGCTGTTCTGCTGAAAATGCACCCCGTCTTCCCGCAAAGCACCCTGCACAAAAGATAGCGCGATGAATCTCAGCGGGGCTAAACACTTCCGACAATTTTGAAGCAGTCACATCAAAAATGTGAGACGGATCTTTGTGCTGAAAGTCGTAGGTGACGAGTGCATGGGAATCGAGCGCTGCAAAGAAGATTTGGGGTGAATTGAGCAGCAGCGTATCGGCATCTAAATAAAGAAATCGGTCGAATGGCGAACGCCCATCAAACGCCGCATAGCGTCGGTTGGAGGTGAGTCGATAGACATCAGCAATCCCCTTCTTGCGCCAGGTGGCGATCGCCGTTGGGTGTGCCTGCCATACCTGCCGCGAAAACGCCTCCCACGGGGCAAACAGCGCCGGATCATCCAGCAGCCTCACCTGGGGACGAGGGGCGATCGCCGCCCGCACATTCGTCAGACGGTCGTCGTAGGCAATCACCGCCACGGGCATCTCGCGCCCCGCATGAACCTCAATGCTGTTCAGCAGCGCCACCAGTTGGTTGCACACGACATCATTCGCCAGCGTATAAATGCCGTCCATTCAGCCCCTTGATATCAGTTTCCCCCAAGCGGAGCGACGAATGAAATGACTGGAAGCCCCACAGACGATTGACTGGCACTTGACTGACTGGTACTTGACTGACACTTGACTGGCACTTGACCGGCACTTGACTGGCGCTCCAAAACCGCAAATCCAAAATCGAGCATCGATATGATTCTCTGTATGCCCGAATCTCTTTACGCCCGAATCCCCAGCGCTTCTATCCTCACTGCCAGCCAGTTTAACAAGTTCAACTCATGCAGAATAACCTGACGCGCCTCGGCGATCGCCTCCTTTGCAGCGTACCAAGCTTCCGGCGTGGCGGTGATGTCGCGGATGTAGGCAATGCCACGCTCATCCAGGCTGGGCAGCCGCAAAAAACTGCCAGGGGGCAGCAGCCGATCCGCCGCGCCACCGCCGTAATAAATCGGCAAGCTCCAGGCTAGCAGGGCATCCCACAGCTTCTCGCTCACGTACCACTCGTTGTCGGCAAAGTTTTCAATCGCCAGGTTGTAGGTGTAAGGGGCGATCGCGTGCCATTTATCCGCCACCGGGCCAAACGTGCGGGTCTGCCCCCGGTTCACCTGCGCCCAGTCTGGCAAGCCCCGCCCGTACAGGTCAAAGGGCACGTCGCTGGCTTGCAGCCGCCGCAGGAAATCTAGCCGATGGCGATGATTGGCTGTGCGGTCGATGCCCGACGTGATCCAGCTACAGGGGCGGCGCTTTGCGGGCGGCGGCGCGGCTTGCAAATAGTCAAACGGCTGCGACACATACCAGATAGCAGGCATAGGCTCCGACACGGGTGCAAAGTCGTCGGGCCCAGACACCACGCCACACCACTGCTGCGCCCGTCGATAGGTGTCGATTCGCGCCTGTTGCTTTTCGGGAAAGGGCGGCTCCCGGCAGGAAAACAGAATTTGTTCGGGGGAGAGCGATCGCACTTTCTGCTGAAATTCTCTGACCTGCCCCGCATTGCTGGGCTGCGCCTTCCGCCACGGCCAGCGAAATCTTCCTGCTGGTGCAGCGTCGTCAGCTGCGTCGCGGGGAAAGTCGTGGAAGTTATACAGCAGCAGCCCGTCGGGATTGGGGCAATTCGCCAACACCTGAATTCCCTTCCACTGCCCAAAGGGGTGCGGACTCTGCCGCCACAGCCAGTCCCACGGCGGCGGACGGAGGTCAGCATAGCTGCTGATCATGCCAATGGTGACGCTGCCCATAGAAATCAGCCCCTTTGGGGTGTCCAAAGAATTACCGTGCTACGACACGGCGCATCAAATCGTACAGCAGGGTCGGGCGTGCTGTCCGCTTCAGAGCGACTCATACGCTGCTCCATGCAGAGGCTCCGTAGCAGAGGCTCCGTAGCAGAGGCTCCGTAGCAGAGGCTCCATACTGCGTAGCAGAGGCTCACATAACTACGTAGCAGAGGCTCACATAGCATAGGTTCCACAGCACAGGCTGCATACATAGACGTTGCTTATATTACATATAAGAGTTAAGTATGTTTTCAATTCAAGACCACCCCATTTTCAGGAAGATAGAGTGGGATCAGGGAACTCCATAGGGATGCCCCACCGTCAGGCAGAACAACTGTCAGACAAAACAACCGTCAGGTATAACAACCGTCAGGCACAGCAGAAGTGGAACGCTCCCTGAGAACATCCCTTCTAGGAGACTCCCTTCTAACAGTGTTCCTCGACGTTTGTGGGGGTTTTTCCGTTTTTGATATCGAGTGTTTGATTTGGATCATGTTGCAGCAAACTGAAAATTTTGTCTCTCGCGATCTCCAGTCCACCCTAGACCAGATCGCCTCCGGTGCCAAAGACCGCAAAGATGAAATCGTAGATCTGCTCAGTAGCGAACAGCCCAAAAAGAGCCGTCAGATTGATGCCGTCTTTGATCGCTGCATCTGGTGGGAAGGCTGCTACTATTGCCAGGACGAGCAGGGGCAATGGCAGCGCGTCAAGTGTTTTATGTAGAAGATGTAGAAGACGCTCACACACTGCAAACCACTCAGCCAGCCGTTCGGCCATCTGTCCAGCCAGAAGTCCAGCCAGCGGGGGCAACCTTTGACCTGTCTGGGCGCTATCGATACACGCTGTGGCGCGTGTGGGACTTTGCCGCTCCTCGCGTGGCGTTTGTCATGCTCAATCCCAGCACGGCCGATGCCGAGCGCAACGACCCAACGATTCGCCGCTGCATTGGGCTGGCAAAAGCTTGGGGCTACGGCGGGCTGGAGGTGGTGAATCTGTTTGCCTATCGGGCAACGCGGCCCCAAGACCTAAAGCGGGTGGATGATCCGATTGGGGAGGCGGGCGATCGCCCCCTCATCGCCGCTGCCGAACAAGCAGCCCAGATCATTCTCGCTTGGGGAAACGGGGGGGCGCTCTATCAGCGCGATCGTGCTGTGCTGGCACTGCTGTCGGGCTATCCGCTTCACTGCCTGGGCCTCACCCAGCAGCAACAGCCCCGCCACCCGCTCTACGTACCCAGCGGAACCGTCCCCATCCGCTATTCGCCACACAGCGAATGTACCCAAGACTGACGTAGCAGCCCGCGAGAAATCGTCCAACTGCGTAAGTCCTATCCAAAATCGATATGGGCAAACCAGCAACCCAGCAATGCTGTTACGAACTGCGTGGATTCTGCTGAATTCCTGTGGACGTGCTTGTAGAACAGGGAAAGGTAGAGTAAATCCGCCCTCTTCCTAAAGCGCCTCCCCTATGCCCTTGCTCTACTATCTCCCCGACGAGCGCTGCGTCGAAACCGAGGAAACCGACACTATCCTCGCCTCCTCGCTCTATGCAGGCATTCCACATATTCATGTGTGCGGCGGCAGTGCCCGCTGCTCCACTTGTCGAGTGTGGGTGCTGGAAGGTCTGGAATACTGTTCCCCGCGCAACGATGCCGAAGATGGTCTGGCCAAGCGCCTTTGTTTTGACCCGAAGATGCGCCTGGCCTGCCAAACCCAAGTCCTGGGCGAGGGCAAGGTCACGGTGCGGCGACTGGTGGTGGATGCCGAAGACATGTCGCTGGTCGAGCAGCAGCTAAGCGGGCAGCGCAGCGCTATTGGCGAGGAGCAAATGCTGGCGGTTCTATTTGCAGACTTGCGGGGCTTTACCTCCTTTGCAGAAGTGTTGCCCGCCTACGACGTGATTTACGTGCTAAACCGCTATTTCAGCCGCATGGGGCAAATCATCGAACGCTACGGCGGCATCATCAATAACTACATGGGCGATGGATTCATGGCGCTATTTGGCTGGAACTGCCCCGATCGCCCGGTGGAGCGAGCCGTCCGCGCCGCGTTAGACATGCAAACCGCAATGGAAGCATTTAACGCCTACCTGGAAACGCTCTATCAGCGCCAGCTCAAAATTGGCATTGGCATTCACTACGGCTCGGTGGTGGTGGGTGCGGTGGGCGCGTCTCCCAAGAGCCAGCAAATTACCGCCATTGGCGACACGGTGAATCTGGCCAGCCGGATTGAAGCCGCCAACAAAGCGGTGGGGACTAGTCTCCTTGTTTCCGAGGCAGTCTATCAGCAGGTGCAGCCGCTGGTTGGCTTGGGTCGCCAGTGCGACATGTCGCTCCCTGGCAAGAGCGGCGAATATCGACTGTACGAAGTGATCGACATTGTGCCCGATGTAACCGGGGCGATCGCCCTCCTGGCCCAATCCTGCCAACCCCAAAAGCCCTCCCGCTTCCGACGTGTCTGGGCCTGGCTGCGTCAGCTAGGGAGACGGATGATCGGCGTGGGAGAATAGGATGAAGAGACTGTAATGAGCCAGCCACTCCTCTGATAGCGATCGCCTTCCTCTGGGTACTTTGGGTGTAAGAGCGTGAACCCTGGAGAATGGCGATTTGGCGATCGCATACGACCTACAACAATCCGTGCAAAACAAATCCCCGGTAGAGCGAAACAAGTTGCGGCTGATGGTGGTAGACGACGAAGCCGACAACCTGGATCTGCTATACCGCACGTTTCGGCGCGACTTTCAGGTGTTTCGAGCAGACAGCGCCCTGGATGCGCTCAACCTGCTGGATCAGGTGGGTGAAATGAGCATCATTATTTCCGACCAGCGGATGCCCAAGATGAACGGCACCGAGTTTCTCAGCCATGTCGCCCGCCAGTTTCCCGATACGATTCGGATTCTGCTTACGGGCTATACCGATGTTGAGGATTTGGTAAACGCGATCAACGCGGGCAAGGTGTTCAAATACATCACCAAGCCCTGGAACCCAGAAGACCTGATGACCGTGGTGCAGCAGGCCGCCGATACCTATCGCGTGGTCAAACAACGCACCAATGAGCTGCATCGCGCCCTGCGGCGGGAGTCCATTTTCAACAAAGTTTCCACGGCAACCCGCGAATCGCTGGACTACCAGAGCATGATGCAGCGGATCGCAGAGGTGCTGGGGCAAACCTTTGGGGCAACCTGCGTGCTGCATCCAGTGGAGCGAGATTCAGACGGCGTGCTAACGGGCGACGGCAACGCCTATCGCCTGCTGCCCGACCTGTTCAGCTTCAGTTCTAACTCCAGTGAGGAGATCAGTCCGTTGCTTCTGCCCAATGATGCGCTGCTGGCCGCTTTGCAGAGCCGTCGGGTGCAGCTTTCGGAATCAGACGAGCAAGGGATCCGGCTGGCGCTGCCGCTGGTCTATCAGCAGGAATTGTTGGCGATCGCCAGCCTCCACCGCCAGGGACAGGCGATCGCCTGGTCAGAAGAAGACCTTGACCTAATTCAGGAAGTAGCAGAACGAGTCGCCCTGGCTATTTCCCAGGCCAAGCTGTATCAGCGCATCCAGCGACAAACCGAGCAAATGCAGGCAGAACTGGCCGTCGCTCGTCAAATCCAAACCAACCTGCTGCGCCAGAGCTTGCCCGAACTGGACATCGCCAAAATTCAGGCTTGCTGCCACCCAGCGCGGGAGGTCGGCGGCGACTTTTTCGAGGTTTACGAGCATCCCCAGGGCGACCTCTGGCTGGGCGTGGGAGACGTGTCGGGCAAGGGCGTTCCGGCAGCTCTGTTTATGGCCAGCGCTATTTCGGTGCTGCGGCGCGAAATTTATCAGGAAAACCCGCCCGATCCGGCTCAGGTCATGCAAAACCTAAACCGCAGCCTGATGGATGATCTGGTGAGCAACAACTGCTTTATCACGATGGCGCTGGCCCGCTACAGCCCCGCCACGCAAGAATTGGTGTATGCCAATGCAGGGCACATCTACCCGATGGTTTGGTCGGTTAACAAGCCATCGGCTGAACCGCTATACCTAAAAGAAAGGGGGGTGCCGTTGGGCATCTTGCCCATGTGGAAGGCGATCGCCGGCCGGCTGACGCTAAACCCAGGCGACCTGCTGCTCCTCACCAGCGACGGCATCACCGAAGCCACCCTCGCTCACCCACACGCTGCTGGCAACAGCCTGATGCTCGGCCAGCAAGGTCTTTGGGAACTGCTAAAACAACAGCCCCAACCACTTGATTTATCCAAGCTGCTTTCCTGCATACAGTCACAAAGCCATGCCCAGGAAGATGACCAAACCATACTCTCGCTGGAGGTTCTGTAGTCCATGAAAACCGAGTTGCATATTCCCAGCGACCTGAAGTTTCTGCAAGTAGTCGAAAACTGGCTGCTCAATTCGCTGGAACTAGAACTGGGCGATTTGGTGGACTGGAGCCATCAGTCTAATCGGCTGCGGCTGGTGCTGGTGGAGGCTTACTCCAACGTCGTGCGCCACGCCCACCGCGACCAGCCCAATCTGCCCGTGCTAATCCGCCTAGAGCTAATCGATCGAGATATCCACTTGGAAATCTGGGATCACGGCCAGGGCTACGACCTTTCCACCTATCTGCCGCCTGCCCCAGATGATATGCAGGATGGCGGCTATGGCTGGCTGATTTTGAATCGCCTGATGGACAAGGTGGAATACCGCCTCCAGGTAAGCGGGCGCAATTGCCTGAAACTACAAGCGACCCTACCAGAAAAAGCGGGGGTGGAAGGGTAGGTGATCGGGGATCAGGGGCGATCGCCCCGCCTGAAAACGACTAAACGACGAAGCGCTGGATACCCTTTCTCAGGGATTCACCCAAGCGCTTGCCCAGAGAGAGCAGTCCAAACGCTTCGTCCGCCTCGCCCAAATTATGCCGGTTCACTGTACTAGTCGCTGTACTAGTCACCGTGCTTGGACTTCCGCACTTGCGCTAGTCCTGTGTGCCCAAGGGCGCTAATTGGCCGCAGCGTTGGCAGCACTAGCCTTGTTAGGCTGCGGCTTCTTGCCATTGACATCCCGCGTCAGCCCGCTCAGGAACATCGGCACAAACCGTTCCACAAATGCCTGCGGATCGCGGTTCCAGACTCGCTGGATTGCGTCGAGGCGGGTGCGCTGGAGGTCGGGCGACAGCAGACTTTGGGGCAGGCGCTCCATCAAATATTGCGGGCGCTGCCACGCGGGCAGGGTGTTGGCAATATCCAGCAAATGACCCACCCGACGCAGCTCAGCCCCGGCGGTAATGTCCATGCCCGACTCAAACGCAGCCTGCTCAATCGCGGCGTGCTTGCGCTTGGCGTGTTCGACCTTGGCGCGATGCTCCGGGCTTTTGTCGGCCATTTGGGCTAGCCAGCGGTTGCCCCAGCGGACGTGGGCGGCTTCTTCAGGCAGAATGCGCTCCAGGGTTTCCCGAATCTTGACGTTTTCCTCGGTCTGCGGTGCGTGCTTAAGGGCGTGGATATGACCCGAAAAGTATTCACAGCCGCGCTTTTCGGTCACGTTAATGGCCGCCAACGATGAAATCACAAAGTCATCCAGGCTCTCAGGGCTAGGCGACTCCTGATCGAGCAATCGCTCAAATTCTTCGATATAGGACATGCCAGGGGGCGTGCCTACGCTGCTGCCCAGGTCTACCAGCAAATCCGTCAGCCACATGGCGTGGCGAGCTTCGTCCGACACATGCCGCGATAGGTCTTTGACCAGTTCGGCGGGCTTCCCATTCAGTTGTTCGATCAGGGTAGTCAGGTCTTTGCAACTCCGCTGTTCACTGTAGCGATAGCGATTGAGCGTGATCAGGTGAATGTCGCGATCTCGAACCACTTGTTTCATCACGTCACGGGCGCTGAGGCTGCCCAGGGAGCTTTGCAGCTTGCGGGGGTAAACGACTGTCATAGCGAAGAGTGAGAAATTGTTGACTTTTGTAAAAACTGCCTAGATCCTAACCCAGGTTCCCAAAATGCGGAAAACCCCTATGATTCTGGGAGAACAAGTTCAGTCATGGTTTAATCACGATTTGCTTGCCACGGTTTGCCACAGTTTGTTCGCTACGGTTTGCTCGCGCCTTGAGTGTGGCCTAGTGCCGTGGCTGAATGTCGCTTAATTGGGTCGGGCGATCGCCCTTTTATCTCTTGTTATCTCTCTTGTTATCCTTTGTCAAAAGCCGTCCAGGACGCTTGCATGAGTACTAAAAATTTAATCTTTTCAGTTTTGCTCATTTTCGTGCCAATCTCGCTGCTCTCGCATTATGTGTTTCATTGGGGAGAACTGGTGCAATTTGCGCTGGCGTGCCTGGCCATTTTGCCGCTGGCAGCCTGGATGGGCACGGCGACAGAAGAACTGGCGGTGGTGGTGGGGCCATCGCTAGGCGGCTTGCTGAATGCAACGTTTGGCAATGCAGCAGAATTAATTATTGCGATCGCCGCCTTGCGGTCTGGTCTCGTAGAAGTCGTCAAAGCCAGCCTCACGGGTTCGATTATTGGCAACCTGCTCCTAGTCATGGGGCTATCTATGCTGCTGGGCGGACTGCGATACAAAGAGCAAAGCTTTCAGCCCGTGGTGGCCCGCGTCAACGCTTCTGCTATGAACCTAGCAGTGATTGCGCTGTTGCTGCCGACCGCCGTCAATGCCACCTCAGCCGGGATAGACGAACCACTGATGCAAAAGCTGTCGGTTGCCGTCGCCATTGTGCTGATTTTGGTATACGTGCTAACGCTGCTGTTTTCGATGAAAACCCACAGCTATTTGCACGATGTCGGTGTGGCAGAACTGGAGACCGATGAATCCTCCGCATCGGATGAACACAGCGACCACAAGCCCAACCCGGTGCTGTGGACGGCGGTGCTGCTGGGCGCAACAACCTTCATCGCGCTGGAATCAGAAATTTTGGTGGGGTCGCTGGAGGTGGCAACCAGCAAGCTGGGACTGACGGAATTGTTTACAGGCGTGATTTTGCTGCCGATTATTGGCAACGCCGCCGAGAACGTGGCAGCGGTCGTCGTGGCCATCAAAAACAAGATGGACTTGTCCGTTTCCGTGTCGCTGGGGGCCAGTATGCAGGTTGCCCTATTTGTCGCGCCAATCCTGGTGCTGGCGGGGCTGATTTTGCATCAGCCGATGGATTTAAACTTCAACCCGTTTGAGGTCGTCGCGGTGGCCGTGGCTGTGCTGATCGCCAACTCGATTAGCTCCGATGGCAAGTCCAACTGGCTGGAAGGCGTGCTGCTGCTGGCGACCTACGCCATTCTCGGCATCGCCTTTTTCTATCATCCGGTGATCGAAGCAGCCGTGAGCTAAGGGGCCTAGTTCCGAACCCCGAACCCTGCTTTCAGCCGCCCGATGCGGCGCTGGAGTCGGCGCGTGGGGCTGGTGGCCCATTCCAGCGAGAGCAGTAGGGCGTTGATGGCAAAGGCCAGCAGGGAAACGGCGATCGCCCCTGCCCAAATCTTGTCGTAGCGGCTCTGGGCAATGCCGTCGAACAGCAGCGTCCCCAGGCCGCCCGCACCAAACTTTGCACCAATGGTCGCAATGGCGATCGCCACAATAGCCGCCAGCCGCAGCCCCGCCAGAAAAATTGGCAAGATCAGCGGTACCTGCACCCGCCACCAGCGCTGCCAGGGACTCATACCCATACCCCGCGCTGCCTCCAGCACCGACGGCTTGATCCCCTCCAGCCCTACGACCAGGTTTCGCACCAATATCACCTGCGTATACAGCACCATCGCCACAATGACCGACCGCGCATTTAGCCCAAACACAGGCACCAGAAAGATAATCAGCGCCAGACTCGGAATCGTATACAAAATGCCCAATCCACCCAACACAGGCACCGACAGCCAACGATAGCGCGTTACTAGGAGCGCCACGGGTAGGGCAACCAGAACGGCGATCGCCAGCGCTGCCAGCGTCATCTGCAAATGCTCCAGCGTCAGGTTCCAGATTAGGCTTGGGTTCCGCAGCAGATAGAGCATCAGGAGTTGGAAGGAAGAGTTGGGAGTGAGGGAGACGAGCCGATGATATAACGAAAGGCACCGGGAAAAGGGCGTATTGGAGTGTTGGAATATTGGAGAATATCGGAGAAGATTGGCAGCCGCTTCCCTGCCTCTCCCGTCCCACCCCCCGCACCGTGCTGACCATCACAACCGACAGACTCCGGCTCACGATAGTATTCTCTAACCCTGTTCGAGGATGTTTGAAAAGTCCTACTGTTTGTAGCAAAGCGTGCAAGATCCCCCTAAATCCCCCTTAAAAAGGGGGACTTTAAGGCGGTTTCCCCCCTTTTTAAGGGGGGCTAAGGGGGGATCTCTGAGTGCTTAACATTACAGGCGATACCTTTTCAAACACCCTCTTAGAGCGTTTCCAAAGCCAGTAAGGTTTGTGGGGAGTCACGCAACTCCATTATTCTTTTAGCCTAGCGCTTACCTCACCCCGCAAGGAAATGCCGCATCTAAACTGCCCCTTTCGCAGAGGTTCATACCGGGATGCCCTATGAGTAACAACACATTTCAGCAACTCCGTGAACGGTTTAAGGCTCTGGGTACGCAGCTTAGCAAGGAGATTCTCGAAGAAGCCAAGCGCTCCGTCATCGATTGGCTAAACCAGAACGCTGCGGAGCTATCCCATAAAAACCCCAGCACCGAGTACAACGGGGTTTTCATGCAATATTTCCACTGGTATTTGCCACCCGACGGCACCCTCTGGAAAACGCTGCGACAAGACGCAGGGGCGATCGCCAAAGCGGGCTTTACGGCGCTCTGGCTGCCGCCAGCCTACAAAGCAAACGGCGGCGGCTACGATGTCGGCTATGGCGTATACGACCTGTTTGACCTGGGTGAGTTTGACCAGAAAGGCAGCATCCGCACCAAATACGGCACAAAAGACGAATACCTGGCCGCCGTCAAAGCAGCCAAAGAGGCCGGACTGCAAATCTACGCCGATGTCGTGTTTAACCACAAAATGGGCGGCGATGCAGAAGAAGAGGTGGAAGCTGTGCCCGTAGATTCTGACAACCGCTTGGCGGCCGTCGGCGGCGTTGAAAAAATTAAAGTGTGGACACAGTTCGACTTTCCCGGTCGGGGGGACAAATACTCCAGCATGAAGTGGCGCTGGTGGCACTTCGACTCGGTGGATCACAACATGTATCAGCCAGGGCGCTATCAGATCTATCGCTTTAAGGACAAAAACTTCCAAGACAAAGTAGAGCTAGCTCACGGCAACTACGACTATCTCATGGGCTGCGACCTGGACATGACCCACCCAGAAGTGCGCGGCGAACTCAAGTACTGGGGCGAGTGGACGCTGGACACCGTAGGCGTAGACGGCTTCCGCCTAGACGCAATCAAGCACATCCACGGCGACTTTTTCAACGACTGGCTAGATCATCTGGAAGCCTACGCCAAGCGCAGCCTCTTTGCTGTGGGTGAATATTGGACCAAAGACCTGGGTACGCTGCACTGGTATCTTGCCAATACCGAAGGTCGGCTCTCGCTGTTTGACGTGCCGCTGCACTATAACTTTTACGAAGCGAGCAAGGCGGGCGGCTATTACGACATGCGGAAGATCTTGGACAACACCTTAATGCAGCAGGTGCCGCTGCTGGCTGCCACCTTTGTAGACAATCACGATACGCAGCCGCTCCAGGCGCTAGAATCTCCTGTTGAAAACTGGTTCAAGCCGCTGGCCTACGCACTGATCTTGCTGCGGGCGGAGGGCTATCCCTGTGTGTTTTATGCCGACTACTACGGTGCCCATTACACAGACAAAGGGCGCGACGGCAACGAGTATGAAATCTGGATGGATTGCCACAAAGACATCCTGGATAAGCTGCTGTTTGCCCGCAAGCACTTTGCCTACGGCGAGCAGTATACCTATTTTGACCATGAAGACGTAATCGGCTGGACTCGTCTAGGCAATGAAGCGCATCCCCGCGCCCTGGCCGTAATCATGAGCGATGGCCCAAGTGGCAGCAAATGGATGGAAGTGGGCAAGCCCAATGCCGTGTTTTACGACATTACCGAACATGTGAAAGAGCCAGTGCAGACGAATGCGGATGGCTGGGGCGAGTTTCGCTGCAACGGTGGGTCAGTGTCGGTGTGGGTGCAGGCGGATTCGCTGGTGGATAAGGTATCGACTCTGCTAGCAAACTTGGGACTGATCTCGTCAGGGAGCTAAGCTAAGGGGCGATCGCTGCGGATGTAGCCTTTGCGAATGCAACCTTAATGAAGGCAGCCCCGATTTGGGTTGCTTAGAGGGTGTTTGAAAAGGTATCGTCTGTAATGTTAAGCACTCAGAGATCCCCCCTAGCCCCCCTTAAAAAGGGGGGAAACTGCCTTAAAGTCCCCCTTTTTAAGGGGGATTTAGGGGGATCTTGCACGCTTTGCTACAAACAGTAGGACTTTTCAAACATCCTCTTAGGGCCGCAGCGGCCGCAGCGATCGCCACCGAGCAAATATAGAAATAGCAAATATCAAAGCACGTAAAAGGGGACTAGACATTTGCGACTAGTCCCCTTTTTCTGGATTCAACTTAACTTGAACACTGAACCAAATTGAACGGTTCCAATTGAACTTGAACTCGATTTGAACTTGGATCTCGATCAGATGATCGGATCAAAACTGAATGAACTCTCCTAGCTGAACAGCATCAGCCACTAGTTGAAAACTATACGAAGTAGTTGTCAGTGAAGCTCAGTTCGATTTACTAAGGGTTGACCAGAAGCCATCACAAAGCTCCTGCCTATTAGACTTTCACCCAACCTCTATAGAAGGTGTTGAAGCTACGGAGTGACATTGACTTGCTGCTGACCTTCGGACTGTAGATAGCGGTCTAGCAACTTGAAATGTACGACTCGCTCTGACTATAGGTGTAAAGACTAATCGCATCGAGTGTGATGCCGGAGATTAAGCCGGAGGCACAACGCTCATCTCCAAAAAGTTTGGTTTCTCTGGGTTCTTAACCAGATTTGTGCCTGCATTTAAACTAACACTAACCTATTTGGATTTGGAAGCCCTTTTACCAAAGTTGAAATCGGTTTACATCGCTCAACATCTTGGTGACAAAGCGAAAGGGAAGGCAGAACGAACCGGGCAACCCCAGGCAGGGGGCGATCGCCCACCAGTCTTCCCCTATGCCTCCAAGCCCCATGCCTCCAAGTCCTCCTGCAAAACGCCTCTGAATCGGCCATGCAGCAGTCTTGGGATTGCGTTTCGGGAATTGCGTTTCGGGAATGGAGAGTAGGGAACTCGAATCCCTGGCCTCTGCGGTGCGATCGCAGCGCTCTACCAACTGAGCTAACTCCCCGACAGGCATCATTCGTATTGACGCTTTGCTATTTTAGCAGGGAAGCAGGGAGGTAAAGATCTTCTCAAAAAATCTGGAGCCTCAAAAAATCTGCCGCTTGAGCGCGGAGGGCGATCGCCCCGGTTTCAGTCCCCCTTGCTGCTAGCGGGCCGCATCCAGCAGATTGGGAATCCCTTCGCAGCCACCGGGAATCGTAGCGCGGGTTTTTTCGCCGCCCCAGGCGCAGCAATACCATCGCAATTCCTCAGACATGCGGGTGGCATTGGTGAAATCGGCATCTTCGATTACTGCGCCCGTGTAGGCTCCTGTCGCGTAGTCGGGCGGGTGCGTGCGGCTGCGGGGGGTGGCAGTTTTGGCAGAGCCGTAGAAGAATCGGGTGCTTTGCAAGTCTGCTCCTGCCAAACTCGCTTCGCAGAGAATGGTTCGGGAAAAGTTTGCCTTTACCAAGTCACAATCGCTGAGGTTGGCGCGGATTAGGTTTGCGTCACTGAGATCGGTCCAGCGCAGGTCAGTGCCCGCCAAGTTCGCCCCCGCCAGCATCACCCCCAAATCAATCACGCGCACGCCAAAGGTGCGGTCTTCTTCGTAGCCGCCTGCCCCATCCAGGATGGCGCGGCCCAGCAGGCGATCGCGCTTTAACGGGGTCAACAGGCGCGATCGCGATAGAAACCGAATCACCTTGGCTTTGCCGCCCGCATCAACGCTGCTGAGAATCGCGGCGGTGCGTCCAGCGGCGATCGCCCGCTCCTGGGGCCAATCTTCCAGCAGACCTTCAGAGTCCAGCACCAGTTCAGAGATGCCCTGAAAGTAGGAGTCGATAGTCTGCTGCTGGGTGATTAGGTTTTGCTGAATCGTCAGGTCTTTGGAAATCACATACTGCCGCCAGGCCACATAGACCGCAATCACAGCGATTAAGATCTGCCCGATCGCTCCAAAAACCTCGCCCAGCGCACCCACGGCATCCCAATCTAGCTGCGCCGCCCAGGCACTCATCCAGGTTCCCAGAGGGCTAAACCGCACTAGCCCGACCAGCCCAACACTCAGCCCTACCAGAGCGATCGCCAACACCTGCTGTCGAGCCGACAGCATTTCTCGAAAGACCGCATAGAGATCTTCCCAAACCACCTGCACCGACAGCAGCAGCGCCACTAGCGACCCCACAATGCCCAGCCAGCCCAGGTTAAAGACGAGTCCCACTAGCGTTACGGCGATCGCCACAGCCAGCGCGATCAGCACAGGCTTTTGCTGTCCGGCGGGCAGCGCTTCTAGCTCCTCAGCCCGCATGGGGGCGTATTGATTGCCCCGGTCAACTGTGATTAGCCCGCGCTCTCTGGGACTGGCCAGCCGTGTGACCGGGCGGGGGAGCTTGGCCACCTCGTCTTCATCGTTGCTGGCAGCAGAAGCAAGAGAAACCGTCAAATCAGGCGCAGCATCGGACGATAGAGGACGCTCTGGCGGGCGCGGCGGTGAGTTGGGGTCGGGCATCGGGGACATCGGAGGCATCAAGGCGATCGCAGCTAAAACTTACCGCAGATTCTAGACGCAAACACCAAGGCACGGCGTATCGCTCGCGCTAAAACCGCTCTGGAGGCAGCGCCAGGAGTCTGCCAGAACTGGATGGGCGATCGCTACAGCCCCGGCGGTGCAACAGATTCCGGCGCTTCCCGCTGCACTCGCCCCTGCTGCACGGCACTATGGAGCAGTTGTAGCGCTTTCAGGTCTACTTCGCTCTGCAACTGGCTATTCAGCAATTGGCGAATCAAGCCTTCGGATTCGACGCTCAAGCAGCCAGTCTGGAGCGCGGAGCGGACGAGCCGATCAATCATAGAACCACGGTTAGCCATGACGAGTTCTGGGTAGCTGAGTAGGGGGACTTGGGGGACTCTGAGCGCAACCTGACGTGAAACTTGACATGAAGTCTGACAATGGCTTGAGCGCAACGACCCAAGCGACCCGTCTGAAAGACCTATCTAATCTAAGCAATGGGTCTAAGCGCAACTGCACTGGTGCATGACTGGTGCATGACTGGTGCATTTCACCAAAATCTTTAGAAGTCGGAAAATCTATTCTTAAGTATTTAATGTTAAGGACTTCCGTATTTCTTGGCTTGACGGCGATCGCTCCTAACCCGTGATGCTAAACGCAGACTATGGGTGATATTGATCACAGACAAAATTCGTTAAGTTTCCGCTTCTTTCGATACACTGTGGGTACTCTTGTTCGATGAGACAAGCGATCTGCTAAACCGGGCTTCGGTCGGCGCGGCGGGCGGTTATTTGGTTGAACCCTCAAAGATGTTTTGAAATGGCTATGGACTTGGATACCTTCTCTCAACCGTCTGTATTGCAACTGGCGCGGGCCGGAGATTTTCGGGCGATCGCCTACTGGTTGAACACCTACCTTGTGCCGCAAAATATCTACGCCCGTGTCGCGCTGGATCGGCCCGGCTGGCTGCTGGTGATGGTGGAGTTTTTCCGAGAGCCAGAGCGCGATCGCCTCAATCGCTTCATTTGCAGCCGCCTCGTCCGGCTCAACTCCAGCTTGATCGAAGGCGTGCGCGTGCTGGGGCGCGTCATGGGGTCTGCCGATATCCGCTGGGATCAGTCCTTTCGGCTGGCCGCTGCGCCCGCGCCAAATCCAGCACCCCCGCTGGCAAGTGCGCCGCGCCGCCGAACTCAGCGACAACCGATGGGGCGATCGCCACGCCGCGCATCTTCTTCGCGCCGCCGAACTCTTGCCCCCGTGCAGCCTACCCCTGTGCAGCCTGCCCCAGTGCAGGTCGCAGAACGTCTGGCGGCACGGCCTGTTCGCCCGCGTCGTCCGGCAACCGTTCCCCCAAACGCGCTGGTGGTTCATCCTAGTCGCGCAGTCCGCTCGCACCGCCGCAAGGCTGCTCAGCGTCGGCCGCTCCGTCCCGTCGAAGTAACGCTGCCACGGCTGGCGCTGCCCGCTGTTCATCTTCCAGCCGTGCAAATTCCAGCCGTTCACATTCCAACGGTTCAAATTCCGCCCATTTCGGTAGAAATGCCCCGCATGGACTGGCCGACGGTGACGCTGACCCTGCCCGACTGGCAGGCGTGGGGTCTGGCCACTGTGCAAACCTTCGATGCGGCAATGGATGCCACGGTGCAGGCGTTTAACACCACAGTCGATCGGCTGCTGGACACGGCAGAGCGGGTCAGCCCGTCTCAGGTCGGCCGCATGGCAACCACAGCCGCCGCCGTCTTTTTAGTGGGCTGTGGGGTAGAACTGATGCGGCGACTCGATCCGGTGTCCCTGCTGACGGGCACGCCCACAATCGCCACGCCCACCGGTCGGATTCCCGTGCTGCGGCCCGCGTCTGACCTGTCTACCGTGCCCGACCCTACCACAGTAACGCTGGCCTTCAGCAGCGAGTCGCCTTTCCGCGTGCCCCCGCTGCATGGCCCCGTGCCAGACGCGGCTCCTACGCCCTATCCCTATCCCGATGTGCTGCTGACGCGGCTCGATCCGCCTGTGTTGGAAGATATCGCGGCGGAACCGTTGCCCTTGCCCAATGCGGGGCTGACGATGGTGAATGTGGCAGCGGTGAATGCGGCGGCGGGAAATCGCGTTGCGGGAACCGGGTCGGCAGATACGCCTGCTGCTCAGATTAGGCAGACGATTCAAACCCTAGAGCAGCAGGGGCTACGTCCGGTCGGTGCGGGGCGAAACCGCCGCGAAGCCCGCCAGCCCGAAATTGTAGAGGTGCGGGGCAAGCGCATTGCCTACCTGGGCTACAGCGATTCAGACTTGCAGGCGGCGAGCTTCTGGCGGGCGGGGACTAATCCGGCGCTGGAGGAGCAAATCGCCGAAGATATTGACGCGATTCGCAGCCAGGTCGATTGGGTGGTCGTGAACTATCGTTGGGGCGAGGCGTTGGCTAGCTTTCCGAGCGATCGCCAGATGCGGCTCTGTCGGTTTGCGATTGACCACGGTGCGGATCTCGTTGTGGGCTATCATCCCACCGTGCTGCAAGGGGCAGAGATCTACAAGGGACGGGCGATCGCCTACTCCCTGGGGGACTTTGTTTTTCAGCCAGAAAATCCCGACAAATCTACGAGTACCGAGCCAGCCGACTATGACACCGCCATGCTGAAGGTGTCGCTGCGGGAAGAACAGATGCGGCTGGAGTTTTTGCCCGTGCAGGTGAAGCAAAACAAAGCGGCGATCGCCCCCGCCGAGAGAGGCCAAGACATTCTGCGCTACCTAGAGCAAGCCTCGGCCCTGTTTGACCAGCCGCTCAAGACACCGATTATTCTGGATCGTCAGGCTCCCCTCCCGGCATCTCCTGACGCTTCGCCCTCTGACGCACCCGCCAAGTCCTTCACCGACACGCCCGCCGATCCGGGTCATGCACCTGGCGATAGCTTTATCGACTATTCCACCGAGGAACCCCTCTCGCCCACCATCTTGCCCAGCGGAGCCGAGGCATCTCCAACCCACAAAGCGCCCGAACCTGCGAAGGCAATTTCCAGCCCCACCGCTCAGCCAAACGTGACTCCGCCCATGACTCCGGCAACCCCTGCTGAAGGGGCGATCGCCCCAGTTGAAGCGCCTGTTCCTGCGGCGGATGCCAACCTGAGCGAACCCGCCCCAGACGCAGCGCCAGCCGCGATTGGGGATGATCCAGATGACGCGCCTGCGGATTCAGCGGACTCAGCGGACTTAGTGGAGAAACCCTGGGTTGAATACTAAAAATACTAAAGGAAATACTAAAGGGGAATCTCCGTAGAGAATGATCGAGGGAGGGCATCATCAAGGGCAATAGCGGGCGATCGCCCGTTGGACAGCCTGCCAGTCGCCCCGTATCCCACGAGTACGCTACGCTATCGCTAGCAGCCTTCAGCGATTATGCGTTCCGTTTCTCCCAGTCTCCACTCCCCGACCTCCTCACCCGCCTGGGCCGCAGCGGTTCTGCACACGGCCCAGGAATTTTTGCCCACGCCTCTGCCCGTTCTGGAGGGGCGGGTTCCTGGCGGCCTGCAAGGTACGCTCTATCGAAACGGGCCCGGGCGGTTGGAGCGCGGCGGGCAGCGCATGGGACACTGGTTCGACGGCGATGGCGCGATTCTGGCGGTGCGGTTTGCCAAGGGCGCGGCTACGGCCACCTATCGCTATGTGCAAACGGCGGGCTATCGGGCAGAAGAAGCGGCGGGACGGCTGCTGTTTGGGAATTATGGCATGACCCCGCCAGGGCCGCTGTGGACTCGATTTGGCAAGCTGCCCAAAAACGTGGCGAATACCTCTGTGCTGGCGCTGGGCGATCGCCTCTTGGCGCTGTGGGAAGCCGGACTGCCCCACGCGCTCGACCTGGAAACCCTGGAAACCCTCGGCGCGGAGAACCTCCACGGACTGGACGGGCTGCCCTTTTCGGCCCATCCCAAGCGCGACGGCTGCACGGGAGAAATTTTTAACTTTGGCGTGTCCTTTGGGCGCAGCGCCGTGCTAAATCTCTATCGCTGTGCAGCGGATGGCACGGTGAGGCGGCGGGCGGCGATTCCGCTAGAGGGCATTCCGCTGGTGCATGACTTTGTGCTGGCGGGACGATACCTCGTGTTTTTGGTGAATCCGGTGCGGATTAGGGCGCTGCCGCTGTTGCTGAATCTACAAAGCGCCAGCGATGCCTTTGCCTGGAAGCCAGAGCTAGGGACACAGATTTGGATTTTTGACCGGGAACGCTTGAGCCTGATCAGCCGGGGCGAGGCGGAACCCTGGTTTCAGTGGCACTTGGGCAACGGCGCAGAAACGGCAGCGGGAGAAATCCTGCTGAATCTGGTGCGCTATCCCGATTTTTCAACGAATCAGTTCCTCAAGGAAGTCGCCACAGGCTGCACCACCACCCGCACCACGGGCACCCTATGGGAACTGCGCCTCGATCCACAGTCCGCCAAAGTGTTGGGCATGAGCGCCGTGGTGGAGCGGGGCTGCGAGTTTCCCACCGTTGCACCCAAAGACGTAGGGCAGCCCTGGCAGCACACCTACCTCACGGTTCACCTGCCGAAAGCGGAGGAGCAAGGAGAGCTATTTGGGGCGATCGCCCGCTATGACCACACCACCGACACGCTCACCGTCGCCGCCGCCGGGCCCCGTCGCTACGTCGTGGAGCCAATTTTTGCGCCCGATCCAGAGCATCCCACTCAGGGCTGGCTGCTGACGGTGGTCTACGATGGCGATCGCCACCAGAGCGAGGTTTGGATCTACACGGGCGATCGCCTAGAAGCAGGCCCTATCTGTCGGCTGGGGCTGCCCAGCATCATCCCCATCGGCTTCCACGGCACTTGGCGATCGGCAGCCTGATCCTCCAGCCAACGCGATACGATTGGAGGGAACTCGACCGCTGATCCTGCGCGTCTGGTTTCAAGACCTGTAACCGAGTCTCCTTCGCGTTACGCCTGCCTTAGTCTAGACTTATGCCGCCGACCACCAAGCCCCGCGCCTCTGTGCAGGACGCGCTGCCCCTAGCCAACCAGCCCGACCCCGCCCAGCTAGACAGCATCAAGGCTCAGCTTGACCTAGTGCTGCTGGCGTTGGAGGCACTGGCGGGCATTGGCTCCGACGCGATGCTCCAGGCAGCAGACACGCTCGGCTTGACAGAAGCCATTGCCGATCGGGTGGCGCTGTGGCGGCTGCGCCAATCCAGCCCGCTGCGGAAGGGGCAAGGGCGCAAACGAATGGACGTGGACGAAGCGCGATCGCTCGTGCTGATCATCTGCCACCTGGCCCAGCAGCACCAGGAACTCATCCGTCGGGCTGTCACGCTGCTAGAGCAACTCACCGAGCAGGGCCGCGAACCGCACCAAACCGCGCTCCTGGGCGACTACCTCGACACCTTCCACAACACCTATCAGGAGCGGATGGACGACGATGCGGCAACCCCCGACCAGCTCACCTACCTCGCCCTCAAACTGCTGATCGACCTGCTGTTTTATAGCACCCCGCATGGGGCCCGGCGGCTGTGGATGGCGCTGATTGACCGAGCCAAGTGAACCTCAGAGCCGTCCCTGATTTTCCTGCGAACCCTTGATCCCTCACTTCCAACGCCTAACATGCCACCTGCCGTTCTCCGACGATACACCCCCCCGACCTGCACGCTAGAAGTGCGGGCCACTGGGTCGGCGCTGTCGCGCTGGACTGATCAGACGGTCATGAAAAACGTGCGGTTCAATCTGCGGTTTGACGATCCGCGTCGCCCGACGGAGCAGCAAGTAGAGGTTCAGGGCGATCGCCGTCAGCTAGAAGCGCTGCACGCAACCGTCAGCGAATACGTGGCGCGTCTGCTGGGTTCCGATGCAGGGTTGGCGGATGAGGCGCTGCTGCGGCTGGCCCCAGAGCGATCGCCCCTCGTCGCAGCGGTCGCCCAAGGCCTGCCGGAGGACAAGACCCCAGCCCAGGGTCTTGAAATCGTCAATCGCGACGGGGTAGACCTACGGGTTGGCGCAGAAGACATCCAGCTAAAGCCGCTAGGTCTGCTGGCCCATGAACTGCATCTAGGGACGCTGGCGGCGGGTGCAGCGGTAAACACGGTTCGCCTCAGCACGACGCAGTTGGTAGATTTGGCAGAGGCGCTAGATGCCTATACGGCCGAAGCGATGGCGGTAGATTTGCCCTATGCTGCGGGAACGAGGCGATCGCCCGAATGGCTGCGGGTGGCTGCGGTGGCTGTGCTGGCTGTCGGGGTAACGGGCAGCATTGCCAAGTTTGTGATGGACGTGAACGCACCGCCCAGCGCGACGGTTGCCACAGAAAACGCAGAGCCATCGGAACTGAGCGCAAACCAGCCCGCGCCAGAAGCTTACAGCACCACAACGCTCCCTGAGGCAACCGCGCAGGTTCCTAGCCCCGCCGCGCTGCCCAGCCCGCCGTCGATCCCCACCATTCCGCCAGGAGACACCCTGCCGCTGCCCACTCCGCCTGCCGGAGCCGCTCCCGGACAAGCCACCCTCCCACAGCCTATACCTGCACCCCAGGCAGCCCCAGTCCGCCCGCCAGCAGTCCCAGCCGCGCCGCCCCAGGTAATTCCCCAGCCACCTACCCAGCGTCCGGCGGCGGCTCCTGCTCCAGTGCTGCTTCCCGAAGATCCCGCCGCCATGGCGCGAACCGGGGATTCGCCTGACCCAACCGTGATGGGGCTACCGGGAGAACATGCAGAAACCGCTGGCGGCTCCTTTGCCGCCGACTCGGCCCGACCCGACGCAGCGATGCGTTCTGCCCCGTCCCGTCTGGCCACGGGCAGCATTCCCCAGGTTGGCGAAGCGCAGCAATACTTTCAGTCTCGCTGGCAGCCGCCGGAAAATCTGAACCGGGCGCTGGAATATCGCGTGATTGTCGCTGCAAACGGCGTGGTGCAGCAAGTTGTTCCTCTGGGCGAAGCAGCAGGCATTTACCTCGATCGCTCTGGAATGCCGCTGATGGGCGAAACGTTGGTGTCACCCCTGCCCACAGGTCGCCGCGCCACGCTGCGGGTGGTGCTGTATCCCGATGGGCGAGTGCAGACCTTGCTGGAAGGCATAGAGTAGGGGGCGACCGTAGGGGCAACAGGCAACAAGAACGCGAGGGAGAAGACACACAATTCCTCTCGTTGCATTAGTCCCGCTCTAAATTCTTAATAGGTTGGGACTTACGCAGTTGGACGAGTTCTCGCGGGCGCAGACCACGAGAACTCGTCCAAAACCCGGAAAGCTTGATTGCAAGTGCATAAGTCCTAGTAGGTGTCTTATAGATGTCCTAATAGGTAAGCATGGTTAATAAGCCCTGCTGCCCCAGGAGCAGTTCGCGGAGTAGACTAAAAATGCCAACCCAGATGATGGGGGAAATATCAACCCCTCCAAAGGGTTTGACGATTTTGCGGGTGGGCGCAAGGAAGGGTTCCGTTGGCAGTGCCACTAGCTTAAACGGCATTTGGGTCAGGTCGATCTGGGGATACCAGGTGAGGACAATGCGAAAAATGCAGAGGAGAATCATCAGCCCCAGCCCCAGGCTCAATGCCAAAGAAGCGATCGCCACCGAAGTCATAGCTCAACCCGCCCGTATTTGCTAAACGGCTAACCAGGATTTCTGAGAGACAGGCTCCCAAACCCCAAATTTCTGAGAAAAGTTCAGACAAAACTGTTACATTTAGCAACCCTCTCGCCTCTCATTTTACGTTGAGCCTGTGCCCGTTGGCCGACTGTCTTACTGTAATTTTGGGGGCGATCGCCCCCCTTCAGTAGCCTCACCCAAAATCCTTTCCCGCGAAACGCTTCTCAAGCGGTTAACCGACCGATAGAATTGTTTATAACAAAGTCGCCAAGCTTTAAGGTTAAATACCCATGACTCCCTCTTTGATGAACTTCTTCTACAGCCTGCTGGCTGGTCTCCTGATTGTGGTCGTTCCCGCAACCGTGGGTCTCATCTTTATCAGCCAGAAAGATAAAATTCAGCGATCCTAGTGTAATTCGGGCAACTCTATGATTCGGGAAACTCTGAGGCTATCCCTGAGACTGCCGATGGGCTCCCTGTGACAAGTTCTGCTTGTGCGCTCCTAACTCAGCGCAGTGCAGAATCAAAAGACTTCTGGGCGAGCAAGTCTCGCCCAAATCTGTATTAATGGGGCTAGCATAAAAGTTAAACGTTTTAGACAAGCGTTTTAGACAAGCGGGCTAAGGCAAGCTAGACGAGCGCTTTGAACATAGCTGCCCGCGGGCGCAGTGACAGGTGCAGTGGTACTTTTCTTGACAAATCGTTAGGATGAGAGTCGCTAGGGTTAGGGCAGATTAAGGGAGAAACTATAAATGTTGGTGGATTTCGGACACGCTGCGACGGGGATGGCCAGTGCCGCCTGGATGCAGCCCCAACCCGTTCTGGCACAGGTGGTGTTTGGCGGCAATCCGGCTGCCTTTCTGGGAATTGCTCTGGCAGTCGGTGGCGCTGGACTCTACTTCTTGCGAAACTTTCGCCCGCAGGTTGCCCGCGACCAGGATATCGCGCTGTCCGCTGTGTCGCTCTTGTGTGGAACGATCCTGATGTTCCAGGGCTGGCGACTCGACCCAATTCTGACCTTCGGCTTTTACTTGATGGCCGGTGCAGCCACGGCTTTTGCCCTGGAAACGCTGCGCCTGCGGGGGGCGACGACCGAGCAAGCCAAGCGCTTTGGCGGAGGCGGGCAAATTGTGGATGATGAACGTCCGGTTAGCCGCGTCTATCGCGCTGAGCTAGACGAATTGGGCGCAGTGGATGAGCGTCCGGCCAGCCGACGCATCCGAGCCAGCCGCGACTATCGCACTGAGCCAACGGAAGATTACGGCAGCAGCAGCCGTCGCCCCGCCATTCGCGGCAGTGCTGATCGCTCCAGTTCTTCTAGCCGTCGTCGCCGCAGTCCCGGAGAGACTCGCCCGCCTGTCCGCCCAGAGCGCGATGCCTGGGATGACGACTATAGCGCTTCGTCCTATGGGCGCGATCGCTCTTGGGAAGAACCGTCTACCGATTACAGCGGCAATTATTCTTCTGACTACGCTTCCGGCTATTCTGCCAGCGACTATGGCAGTGACTATGCTTCGAGCCGTAGCAGTTCTCGGTCGAGCAGTCGAGACTCTGGCTCCCGCCCCCGCCGCCCTCGCTCGGTAGAGGATGTTAATGCTCGCTGGGAAGATGACGAGCCTGCACGCCCCTCGGCTGATTATGTCGATTATCAGCCGGTGGATTATTCCGATGACGAGGCAGACAACTCTTCTAATTTTGACTAGGGCTTGGATTAAGGCTTGGATTAAGGCTTGGACTGGGGCCTGCCGCTGGAGGTGGCACTGGGGCTGGCGCAAGTTCTGGAAGTCGCTGCGTCTTAGCTGGGCAGGGTTCATGCCCTTTAGGCGGTCACTGGGCTGGAGATTTTGTCAGATCACAGCCCGATTGCGACTTTTTTATCAGGCGATCGCCCGCCGTGCTGCCGCTCGCTCCGTGCTTTCGGTTCTGGCGCTGCTTCTGCTGGGTCTGAACACCGCTTGCAGTCGGGCGATCGCTGTCCAGCCAGAGCGCTCTGAACCTCCCGTGCCGCTCAATAGCCGCTACACTGACGAACAGCCCGCCCTCAGCGGCAATGGGCAGTATGTGGCCTTTGTCTCGAACCGCAAGGGCGATCGCGGCATCCTGCTCTACGACCTGAAGCGGCAGCAGTTTGTCGATTTGCCCCGGCTCAATCGCTGGGATGCCGTCGCCGAACATCCCAGCCTCAGCAATACCGCCCGCTACATTGTCTACGTTGCCAGTGGCAGCGGCCGCCCAGAGGTGGAGCTATACGATCGCGTCACTAAACAGGCTCAGGTACTAACCTCTGGCTATCGGGGCTGGGTGCGAAACCCCAGCATCAGCCCCGACGGTCGCTACGTCGCTTTTGAGCTAGGGCGCGACGGTAAATGGACGATCCAGGTGCTAGATCGGGGCCCCGGCATCGAGCCAGACTTGCTGGACGGCTGACTGTGCTATGCGGACTCCTTGCCCCTGGCTGAATTCGCTCCGATGTGCGCTAGAACTGGAACAATGGAACTAGACGCAGCAGGGCAAGACCCATTGCAGCGGCCAATGTTCGATAAGCCTGGGTTGATGTTGTGAGATACCTCCGATGGGTGCTGGCGATCGCCCTGCTGTTGCTGCTAGGCGGCTGCACCTACCCCCACCTGCTGAACCTACCGTCCGATGCCAGCGGGCAGACCCTCAACAGTCCCTTTGCCCAGCAGGAACCGCAGCTATCGGGAGATTATCTCGTCTTCGTTTCCGACCGCAACGGCAGCCAGGATGTCTATCTCTACGACCTGCCGCATCGTCGCTTGGTGGATCTGCCCGGACTCAACGCCATCGACATGGCCGCAGAACATCCCGGCGTTTCGGCAGATGGACGGTTTATCGTGTTTGCGGCCAGTCGCCAGGGGCGACAAGATATTTATCTCTACGATCGCCAGATTCAGTATCGCCGCAATCTGACAGACGGACTCAATGCCAGCGTCCGCAACCCCAGCATCAGCGCCGATGGGCAGCGCATCGCCTACGAATCCAACGCCAGCGGCCACTGGGACATCGTGCTGTGTGATCGCGCTGGCAAGCCCCTCGATTTATCTGCAACCCCTCTGGATACCGCCTCACCGGATGAAAAATCGCCGGGTGAAAAATCGCCAGGTGGAAAATCGCCGGGTGAGAAGCTCACTAAAGCAAACCCGGAGCGTGAGGTATCGCCCGCTTTTCCGCTGCCGCTTGAGCCGCCACCCACAAATGCCCCAGCGGTTGACTCGGCTCTGCCAAATCTTGCCCCATCAGCCGCAGAGCCGCAAGCGTCTGACGAGACTGCACCCAGTCCGGCGATCGCCCCGCCGCCTACGCTCTCTCCAAACTCTCAATCTCCACACTCTCAAATCGACACGACTGTAACGCTTCCTGAAGCCATTGGGTTAACCGGACAACAGTCTGAAGCCGTCGAAGAATGGGACAATGAAGCACCTCGCAAGGGCGATCGCCCCCAGTCCGCAGGGACAAATCTGCTTCCCTAATCCCAGACATCTTCAGACATCTTCTGTGCTTTTGCCGTTTCCAGATGACGAGTTCGCGGGTTGTTGTCAAAATAGGAACCATAGCTAGTAGAACCCTGGCAAGGGCGATCGCCAAATTCTGAGTCGCCAAACCTTGAGTCGCCAAACCCTGAGTCGCTAGACACTTGTTCAGATCTGTGCCATCACGCAGCGTCATTGACGCACCGCGCTGATAGCCGGAATGGTTCCTGTCATCGGTCTTCGCACCGAACCGTCTTCACCACTGCTTGAAACGGCTTAAAACACTGTCTGCTTTTGCACTGCATTTCCTCTCCTCACCATGAGCTATTTCTTGAGCTATTTCTTGTTGCGCCAAGTCACCTCCGGTCTGCTCGCCTTCGGCACCTTGGGTAGCGTCTTGCTGGCTGATGTAATCGTTCCCGCTCCCACCAGATTCGGAACTCGTGGGGTCGCCCAGGCGCAAGACATCGAAGAAGTCAACGTCCGGGTCTATCGACAGGCCAGCCCTGCGGTCGTCTCCATCCAGACGCAAACTGGCACGGGCAGCGGCAGCATCATTAGCCCAGACGGATTGATTCTCACAAATGCCCATGTGGTGAGCAATGCTCGGCAGGTGCGCGTGATTTTGGCAGACGGGCGGCGGCTCGATGGCGAAGTTATTGCGTTTGCAGAGGGCGGGCTGGATTTGGCGGCAGTGCGCGTGCGGGCGCAAAATTTGCCGACGATTCCCCTAGCCACCCCTGGCTCTGTAGAAGT
Source organism: Thermoleptolyngbya oregonensis NK1-22 (assembly GCF_032705245.1). Classification (GTDB taxonomy): domain Bacteria; phylum Cyanobacteriota; class Cyanobacteriia; order Elainellales; family Elainellaceae; genus Thermoleptolyngbya; species Thermoleptolyngbya sichuanensis. The sequence continues at coordinate 513,811 of NZ_CP053540.1, read as the reverse complement.
CGGGCAGCGGGCCTTTGCAATTGGCACCCCCTTCGGGCAGTTTCAGGGCACCTTTACAACGGGCATTGTCAGCCGTTTGGATACCAATCGGGGACTAATTCAGACGGATGCCGCGATTAATCCTGGCAACTCTGGTGGACCCTTGCTCAACAGCCAGGGGCAAATGATTGGAGTCAACTCGGCAATTTTTTCGCCACGAGGCACATCGGGCAATACGGGCATTGGATTCGCAATCTCGATGGATCGGGTGCAGCCGTTTTTGGTGGCCGTGCGAGAAGGCCGGGCCCCGCGCACCGCGCAGCAGGCTCCCCAACTGGGCGGCGGCCCAACCGCCCGACGGATTACGCTGAATGGCGCTCCGGTTCAGGGGGTATTGTCATCGAGCAGCGGTGTGTTGTCTTCCGACAGCAGCTTCTTCAACGCCTACACGTTTCAAGGACAGGCGGGGCAGGAAGTGACGATTGAAATGACGAGCCGCGAGGTGAATCCATATTTGATTTTGCTGCGCCCTGATGGCAGCGACCTGGCTCAAGATAATGACAGCGGGGGCGATCGCAACGCTCGGTTAACTGCTGTCCTGCCGGAAACAGGGCTATACACCATCCTGGCGAACACCTTTGAAGCCGGGGAAACCGGCCGCTATCGCCTCAGCGCGGTTACCGGCGCTGGCCCAGGCACAGCCACCGCCCCCAACCCCAATTCCCGTATCCTACTCCGGGTTGAGGGTTCCCTGGGCCCCAACTCGCTGGTTTGGGCAGAAGACAATAGCCTGTATCAGGAGTATGCGCTGGATGGACAGGCCGGACAAACCGTGACTATCACGATGGAGAGCATTGAGTTTGACACGTACCTGATCCTGCTAGATGCCAACGGCCGAGTCGTCGGGCAAAACGATGACGAATCTCCCAGCAGCACAAACTCTCGTCTGACGGTAACGCTGCCGCGCACAGGCACCTATCGCATCATTGCCAATGCTTACGATCGCAACGGGCGGGGACGCTACGTGCTGACGGTTCGCTAAGGATTTGCCCCAGGGATCAGCGCAGCCCAATCCATGTAAAAAAGTCCTGCCGAGTAAATAGCTCCAGCAGCAGCAGCGCCACAAAGCCAATCATGGCAAAGCGGCCGTTGATCTGCTCGGCATAGCGCGTCCAGCCAAATGCTGGCTCTGGCTGCGGCACTGGGTCGAGTGCAGGTGGATTGGGCTTGGGGGTTTCAGTTGTCATAGCGAATTCAAAGCAAAAGAAATCAAAAGAAATAGTTCAAAAAACGGCAGGACTTACGCACTTGCGATAAGTTTTCTGGGTTTTGGACGATTTCTCAAGGTCGCAGCCCGCGAGAAGTCGTCCAACTGCGTAAGTCCTAAACGGTTCAAGAATAGTTCAAGAATAGAACGAGTGGCAGGCTTAGATTCAGGCTTGGATTCAGACAGGCCTAGCTCTGAGGCGAGCGACTGGGCTTAGAGGCGGACTCGATGGACTGAACTGCTTCGATGAGCGATCGCACTTCGCCCGTACCCTCCGACGGCTCGAACCGCAGCGGCAATTTGCCCCGCACCAGCATCCGCAGCCCCAGCGGGCCAAGGCTGGCCAGCCCTTGCAAATCGCGGAACGAATTGCCGACTACCTCCAGTCCAAAGCGTCGTTCATCGATCCAGCCGCCCTGTTTCACCAAATCCACAAGCACCTTGCGATGGCGCACCGATCGGCTGGCGCTGGCATCCTTTCGATCGAGAATTTCCTGCTTAATCTTACTGATCTGATCCAGCGGCGCAACCTCCATCGGGCAGACGGAATTGCAGTAATAGCAGCGAGTGCAGGCCCATACGCCAGATTCGGGCTGGTTGTAGTCCTCTAGCCGGGTTTCGGTTTGGGCATCGCGAGAGTCGGCCACCATGCGATAGGCCTTGGCCAGGGCGTGGGGCCCTACAAAGTCTGGGTTGACCTCGCGGGCATTGCACTCGGAATAGCACGCGCCACAGAGAATACAGTTTCCTGTTTGATTGAGGCGATCGCGCTCCTCTGGTGTTTGCAAAAACTCGCGTTCAGGAACCTGTCGTCCCGCCGTGCTGACATAGGGATCGACTGCCTCCAGCCCGTCCCAAAAGCCCCGCATATCCACAACGAGGTCCTTAATCACAGGCATATTGCCCATTGGCGCAATGTGAAACGTAGGGATGTCCTCTGGCGCTGCCGTTGCCTGGTTTTCATGACCCTTTTGCTCAGCAGGGCGAGCGCCCATAGCCGCAATTGCTTGCAGCCGAGCTATCTCGCTGCCGACACTCTCTTTGCAGGCCAGGGCCGAGCGTCCGTTGATTCGCATCGAACAACTGCCACAGATCGTATTTCGACAGTTTTTGCGGAAGGCAAGCCCTCCATCCTGTTCCCACTTAATGCGGTTCAGGCAGTCAAGAATCGTATTGCCAGGATCCACCTCTAGCTCGTAGGTGGCACTGTAGGGAGCCGAGTTTTCGTCTTGTCGCAGAATTTTGAATTGGACACGCATGGGCTGTGAGTTGCGAGTAAGCGGGGAAATAGCGTCAGTTAAATCCTAGAAATTACCAGAAATTACCAAACAACACGGAGTAGCAAAGAACTTGCGAAACGAAAGGTAACAACGGCAGCAGCTCGATACTTTTAGGCGTGTAGTTTCAAGGATGCAGAAGGAACTCACGGGAGCGTTTTGCCTACGGGCTATCCTGCTCAGAAATTCAGAGAACGTGTCTTAGTTCTCCTGCCACTATCCTAGTCTGGAACGAGAGATCCTGACTGAGCTGAAGCTGGACTTAAGGTCTGCCTCAGGTTTACTCCAATCCCTGCTCAATACCCACCTGCTCTGGGAATGCATCTAAAAACCGCCGAGGGCAGAGGGGCAGTACTACACCAACGGCTCAAGAATGCAAGCAGAAAATGCAAGCGATCGCCTAATTTACCCTGCTTTCAGCACCCAGGGATACCAATTGTTAAACCGATCCGCTGCTAGGTTGATGAAATTTAGGGACAGGTTCAAATGCCACGTTGGGGAATAACTCTGCTGCTGAGGAGGGTAGATAATACTTGTAGAAAAATTGCGACCTAATCCGGGCGATCGCCCAGATACTTGCCTGACCTAGTTCATATTTACTTGGTGTTTTCTTAGTCTTCATCATTTGTCAATCCTGCAAATAGGCTATCTCGTCAATGCCAGCAGTCTTTGATCAGCATAAGAACTTTCCAGTATTTCTTGATTTCTAGGGATTCAACCGCATTCACAGGTGAATTCCGCATTGTTTGGGTTGATTGGGCAATGATTGAGCAATGCTAGATCGCGAGATTTAGTTCACAAGGCAAGCCGCGCTTTACCTCAATCCAAAATTCTAGTAAATTGAAAAACTGAGAGTTCTGCCTATGTCAATCTGGCTCCAAGCTTGTAAAGCAGTCCCGGAATTTTTTATAAAACCTTGACCTTTTATTAATGCTTTAAATTGGGTAAAGCCTAAGGCTATAATTTGGGATATGCAGTTCAAGCCACGCTCCCATTTTGTTTTGATGTTTTTCATGTTTGGTTTGGTCTGAAGCGTTGGGAGGCTAGATTGAGTGCCGTAGTCCTATGATCAATGGTGCTGAGCAGATAGTTCTCAGGTAATTCTCAGGAGATCGCTGCCCAGAGTAGTTTGATGAGATCAGCCCTTAGGAGGCAAGTCAAGATAGGTTGAGTCTTCTCCAGCGATCAAGGGAATTGCTCTATCTCTATCAGGCTGAATCTTCTGGGTTCTGGATGGCACGCAGGATAGCTTGTATCCTCAATGCTTTGGTGGTCAAGCTTGTGAAAAATGTCGTCGAGCAAAGTGCGTCTGGCTCTAGCTACAACGCCATTGAGAGCTTTCAAGCCTGATACGGAGTCCCTTTCAATCTGTGCTTGAAAACCTCTCTACCGCCAGATCTTTTCTAGAGCGTTTTGGTTGGTCGGGGTGCGGTGGACTGGGTTCAAAATGTCAGATCTGCGCCACGCCAAACAAAGCGTCTCCACAAAATTTCTCAAGGGCGATCGCCCACGGCAGGTTTAAGTCCATCTCATGTTCGAGCCGTTTTTGAACATAGTCGTCTTGGAATAGAGGATGCTCTAAACGCAATGACAGAAATCGCGACATCTCCATTGACTGGAAAGGCGCTGCTTCAGAAGCTAAAAGAAATTTCGCATCTCAAGGCGCGAGAAAAAGCTATTCAGTGCGGCTATCAGACCGTCGGCAAAAATCAGCAGACTCGCGTTAACATGGCGGCTTTTTATGAGGCTTTGCTGGCAGCCCGAGGAATTTCCCTAGAAACCGGATCAGATCGAGACGGGCGCGGGCGAGAGCCGACCTATCGCGTCAGTGTCCACAAAAATGGACAGATTGTCATCGGTTCCACCTACACCGACAAAATGGGTCTGAAGCCCGGTGATGAGTTTGAAATTAAGCTGGGTTACAAGCACATTCATCTCATTCAAATCGACCGCGACAAGGACGGTGAAGACTCGGATGAAGAATAGTGCTGCTTATGTTTTTTGATCTCAAGTTTGATGTCGAACTGTTGGCGCTGCTGAACTTTGGTGAGGCGGCGCTCTTTTTTGCAATGTGGATAGGGTTGGGGCTGCCGATTTTGCTGCCGATGGCGATCGCCCTCCAGTGGCAGCCTGGTAAACCGATTGCACCCGCCCAAAAAATTCCGCTGCTGCTGGGGCTATACCTGCTGGCTCCGGCAGCGCTGTGGGCCGTTGGGCAGGTAAGTCCTCGACTTTCGACCCGCAGCGGCTTCGGCATCTATGGTCTGGCCTGGAGCGAACCACTGTGGCAAGGGCTAGGACTGGGGCTATTGGTGGCGATCGCAGGGGTTGGACTATGGCTGGGGGTGCAGGTGGCGACGGGCTGGGGCTGCTGGCAAACTAAGCCGCTGAGCCGCAGCGCCAGCCGATCTCTAATTGCCGTGGCGCTGCTGGGGCTGGCCGTGGGGCTGGTGGAGGAACTGGTCTTTCGCGGATTTTTGCCGCTGGTGCTGGGCTTTGATCTGGGACCGCTGGTGGCTGTGGCGATCGCCAACCTGCTGTTTGCCCTGCTGCATCTGGTTTGGGACGGGCGGGCAACCGTGCCGCAACTGCCTGGGCTGCTGGTCATGGGGCTGGTCCTCAGCGGAGCCTGCTGGGTCGCTGGAGGAAACCTAGGACTGGCGTGGGGGCTACATGCAGGCTGGATCATGGCGATCGCCAGCCTGGAGATTCTAGGCGCTCTAGAACCGACCGGACGAGTTCCCGCCTGGATCACAGGGCTGGATGGCAAACCGCTGGCCGGGGCGCTGGGACTGCTGCTGATGCTGGGAACGGCGATCGCCCTTGCGGTCATCTTCCAGAACCCGGTTACGGATGGTTAACTGCAATACATTTGTCAAGACGGGCTGACTTTAATATTCGCTTCATATCAGGATGCTGACCCCTGCATCGTCGGCTGCGTGCCATCGTCATCAGCCCGCGCAGGTGTTTAACAAGAGCAGCCCTGAATCTAGCTGAGTCTTTTCCTGCCTCCTCACAAGCCTCTGGTTCCTCTGGCTAATCTTCACTAATCGCCGTTGCTAGCTATTTTCATTGCTAGCCATTTTCATTTTCAATAGCCTGCCGTTGACTCGTAATTCCACCTCCTAACCCATGTCACCCGAAGCACAAGAATTCCTCGGAACATTTGCCTCAGAGACGTTTTACTACTGGGCATCTGTGTTTATGCTGCTGATCCACGCCGGATTCCTCGCCTACGAGGGCGGCGCATCGCGCACCAAAAACGTCCTGGCCACGATGGTCAAAAACCTGCTGACGCTTGCCAGCGTTGGGCTTGCCTTTTTCTTCTTTGGCTGGTGGGTGTATAACGCCTTCCCATTGTTCCCCGTGACGGGCGGCATTCTCGGCCCCTGGACAAACCCTGAGCAAAGCGAAACGATCCAGTCCGCAATGGAACTGGTCGAAGCGTCCTACCCCTGGTCACCAGCCCTAGCTCCCAACACCGGAGATCATCTAACAGGGGTCTTCTTCTTTGCCTTTGCGCTATTCGCCATGACCACAGCTTCCATCTTGTCAGGAGCGCTGATCGAGCGGGTCAAGGTGGGCGCGTACTTGGTGCTGTCTGTCGTGTTGGGCGCGTTTACCTGGGTGGTCGGGGCGGCCTGGGGCTGGAACCCCTTCGGCTGGTTTGTGACTAACCTCGGCTATCACGATTTCGGCTGCTCGGCGATCGTCCACGGCATTTCGGGCTTCTTTGCTCTGGGCGTGCTGATTAACCTGGGGCCGCGGGTCGGCAAGTATGACGAAGCGGGCAACCCGCGCCCCATCTTGCCCCACAACCTGCCGCTGACGATGGTGGGGCTGATGCTGATTTTTGTGGGATTCTACGCGTTCTTGGCGGCTTGCGTCATCTTTTTGCCCGGATACACAGGCGAGACAACGATCTACGGCACGCCGATGACGCTGGCCTCGATCGGCGTGAACACTACCTTGGCGCTGGCCGCAGGACTGGTCGGAGCCTACATTTCCTCTAGGAGTGAGCCTTTCTTCACGATCTCCGGCGGACTGGCAGGCATCATTACCGTGGGTGCAGGGCTGGATCTGTACCACCCGGCGCTGGTGATTGTGCTGGCTTTCGCGGGCGCATTTCTGATGCCCAAGGTGATTGTGGCAATCGAGAAGGCAGGCATTGATGATGCCGTGGGCGCAGTCGGGGTTCACGGCGTTTGCGGCTTGCTGGGAGCAGTGCTGACGGGCATCTTTGCTGCGGGCTATCCCCAAGGAGCCGACATTCCGCCGATCAATTTTGTTGGACAACTGATCGGAGCGCTGGTGTCTGTGGTGCTGCTGGGCTTTATCCCAGGCTACGGCGTAAGCTGGCTGCTGAAGCGGTTTAACCTATTGCGGGTGTCGCGGGAAGAGGAGGTGATGGGTCTAGACATTGCCGATCTGGGCATTGAAGGCTATCCCGAATATCCCACCATGACGCTGATTTCCAGCATTACTAAGGGGGTTGGGGGCAATGGCACACCCCAGGCTCCGACCTCTTCTGAGTTGGCGATGGATTAGGTTTAGACAGGAGATACACCCCATGAGTAGCCCGTTTTCTACATTTGAAGAGTTTTCCGCCGCAAAGGGCCCGATCTATACCTTTGCCAATAGCCCTGGCGTGATCACGTTTCTCATTTTGCTGAGCGCATTGATTTCGCTCTATTTTCTTTACGCCTCCTTTGGCATGAAGAATGAGTTTGCCAAGCCGACGGACGAGACGGGGGCGATCGCCCTGCTGGTTGCCACGGGTGTCTCGGCCCTGCTGAGCCTTGTGCCGGGATACAGCCCCAGCCAGCGCCTTGAGGCGAATGACTTGCGTCCGACGGCGGCTAGGGTTCAAGCCAGCCCAAGAGCCACGCTGCCCGGTGTGCTGATGGGTCTGGCCAGCATGACGGGTCTGGCGACCGGTCGGAACAGGCAGCGCTCCAGACGGCGGCCGGCTCGGTCGATGCGTCGCCGCCAGGGTTAATCGATAGGCGGTCTCTGGGTTGAAATCCTGCCAGGTTGTGACGAACTTGGCAGGATTTTGTCTGGCGAGGCGGACTAAGATAGAAGGGCGCTTGGGCGAGTTTTAACGATTTGAACGAATCCTTGAACGAATAGCGGTGGTGAGGGCGAGACGCGAATCGCTGGGAACAGTGGGCACGGACGGACAGTGGGCGATCGCCCGCGGTTTCATGATGCTGTGCTTTGCGGCGGCGGGGCTACTGGTGTTGACCTATCAGCCGTCGCGCAGCCGCTCTCCCCACGCTGCCCATCGCTCATCTGCCCCGCAGCCATCTGCAACGGTTTCTCCCTTGCCGCCCGTTTCTCCTTCGGGCGACCTGCCGAGTCGTCCCGGTGGGTGGCAGCCAGGGGCGATCGCGCCGATTGTGCCCGTTGCTCCCCAGGCCGCCACATCACCCGCTCCCCAGACAGGCTCAACCCCTTCACCCCAGCCTGTTTCCGCGGCAGTTCTCTCGCCAGCACCGCCGTCTCCCTCGCCCAGCCCCGCGCCCTCTCCTTTGTCCGCGGCATCCCCATCGCCAGCTTCGGTGCGGGTGGGTTCTGCGTCTCGTTCCGCATCTCCAGCCCAGGGGCAGGCAGTTTCAGCGTCATCCAGGAATTCAAACCGATCTGCTCCTGAGCAGGCGATTCCCGCAGAGATTGCTTCGCGAATCGCCGCCCTAGCCACGGGCATTCTGCCGCCGACTCCTTCGCAGGCTGCTCCTCGTGTCCCGTCCCGTCCAGCGGCAGATTCTCCCCGGCAAGCCTCTGGATTTGTCCCGGTGCAGTCTGCCCACAAGGTGCTGACGACGCTCCCGCTGCACACGCCTCGGCTCGTGGTGGACCTGAGCGATCGCCAGGTTTACTTTTACCACGGCGATCAGATCAAGGCCAGCTACCCCGTTGCTATTGGGCAAGACGGCTGGGAAACGCCGCAGGGCACGTTTCGCGTCATCGATCGCCAGACCTATCCCCTGTGGGAGCATCCCATCACCAAGGAGCTAATTGGCAACGACCCGCGCAACCCACTGGGGACGCGGTGGATTAGCTTCTGGACAGACGGAGTTCACTCGATCGGTTTTCACGGCACCAACCGCGACGACTCGGTGGGGCAGGCGGTGTCTCACGGCTGTCTACGGATGCGAAATGCCGATATCGAAGCGCTCTACGATTCAGTCGCCTTGGGAACACCAGTTCTGGTTCGGGAATAGTGATCACTTTTTTTCAAGAACCGCAGCAGCAGCGAGTTTGTAATCACGCTGACGGAACTGAGCGCCATCAGCCCGCCCGCCGCCGACGGACTGAGAATCAGACCCAGCGTGGGCAGCAGCACGCCCGCCGCCACGGGAATACCCAACAGGTTATAGGCAAAGGCCCAGAACAGGTTTTGGCGAATCTTGTTGAAGGTAGCTCGGCTGAGGCGCAGGGCAGCGCTGATGTCCGTCAGGCGATCGCCCATCAGCACAATCTCCGAGGCCTCAATCGCGGCATCCGTGCCAGAGTGTAGGGAAATGCTGACATCCGCCTGGGCCAGCGCGGGCGCGTCGTTGATGCCGTCGCCCACCATGCCCACCCGCCGTCCCTGGGCCTGAAGCTGGGCGATCGCCGCCACTTTTTCTTGGGGCAACAGGCTCGCCTGCACGTCTTCGGGCGCAAAGCCCAACGTCTGGGCGATCGCCCTGGCGGATGCAGGTTGATCACCCGTCAAGAGGCGCAGCCCCAGCCCAGCCTCTCGAAGCTGCTGCACTGCACCAAGGGCATCGGGCCGCAGCGGATCTTGCATCGCCATGAGGCCCACGCACTGTTGCTCTACGCCAATGTAGACAACGGTTTTGCCCGTCGGGGCGTTTGCGCTAGTGTCGCGGAGCAGTATCGCCTGCGCCTGCTCGCAAACCGCCTCTTCTAGCGAAACGCCATTCTGCCGCAGCCAGTTTGCTGTGCCCAAGTAGACCCGTGCGCCCTCCACCCGTGCAGATACGCCCAGTCCGGGCTGCGTCTGGAATTCGGCAGCGGGCAACAGGGACAACGCCTGCTGCTGCGCGGCTTGGCGAATCGCCGCAGCAAGCGGGTGAGTGGTTCCGGCTTCAACCGTTGCCGCCAGTTGCAGCAGCCGCGCTGCCGTCCAGCCCGCCGCCAGCGGTACGCAGTCCGTTACCACCGGGCGGCCCTGGGTCAGCGTGCCCGTCTTGTCGAAAACGAGGGTGTCCAAAGCCTGGGCCTTTTCCAGCACATCGCCACCGCGAATCAGCAGTCCCCGCTCTGCCCCCAGGCTAGAGCCAACCAGAATGGCAGTCGGCGTGGCCAGGCCCAAGGCACAGGGACAGGCAATTACCAAGACGGCGATCGCCAGCTTCAGGCTCAGCAACAGCGGCGACGGCATGGCGGCGTGCATCATGGCCGAGTCGCCAGTCATCTCCGTGTGGGCGAGGTGGGCGGTGTGGGCCGTGCCCAGCCCGATTTCATGAATACCCAGCGCGGCAATGGGGTCTTGCCAGAGGGGTAGCCCCACAAAATACCAGAACAGAAACGTCAGCAGCGCCAGCATCAGCACGCCATAGGTGAAGTAGCCTGCCACGCTATCCGCCAGCCGCTGAATCGGCGCTTTGCGGGTTTGGGCCGCTTCCACCAAGGCGATGATTTGCGCCAGGGTCGTGTCTTTTCCGGTGCGCGTGGTGCGGAGGGCGATCGCCCCCGTTTGGTTCACCGTGCCCGCTGCCACCCGATCGCCCGCCTGCTTTAGCACCGGACTCGATTCGCCTGTCAGCATCGACTCATCGACCGTCGTCTGGCCGACCGTCACCTCGCCATCCACCGGAATTTTTTCCCCCGGCAGCACCAGCAGCCAGTCTCCTACCCGCACCTGCTCCGTTGCCAGCGTCACCGACACCTCGCCCGTCAGCGTGGCCGTCGCAGCAGGAATCCGGCGGGACGTGCTAGGCTGCATCGCCGCCAGGGATTGCAGGGATGCGGTCGCCTTGCTGCGGGCCTGCTGTTCTAGCGTGCGCCCCAGCAAGATAAAGCCCACCAGCATCACGGGTTCATCAAAAAAGCACTCCCAGCCCAGCGCCGGAACCAGCAGCGCCACCACGCTAACGCTGTAGGCCGTCAGCGTGCCCAGGCTGACCAGCGTATTCATATTGGGTGCGCCGCGCCGCAGCCCGCGCCAGCCGTCGATCACCATGTTGCGGCCGGGAAACAGCAGTGCCAGCGTCGCCAGTCCTGCATGAAACCAAATGTTGCTCAACCCTGGCAGCGTCAGTCCAACGGCGCTGAGGTGGCCCAAAAACGAGAGAGCCAGCAGCGTACAGGCGATCGCCAGTTGCCCCATCCGTTCTCGCGTCTCGCGCTGCTGGCGTTCGGCGGGCGTTTCTGTCGCCCCATTCGCCGCCGAATCGCCGCGCAGTTGGGAAGGGAACCCAGCCGCCGTAAGGGCGATCGCCAGCGCTTCTCCCTCCACGCCCGGTTCTGCCTCCACCAGCGCCATCTCCGTCACCAGGTTCACCGTCGCCGCTACTACACCCGGCTGCCGCAACAGTTCCGTCTCCACGGCCTTCACGCAGCCCGCACACTTCATGCCGCCTACATCCAGCGTCAGGGTTTGGCACTCAGAAGATTGCACAGCGAGGGCTTGCGGCTTGGGAATCAGTTGCATCGGCAAATTTTACAGGCGCTAAGGATTCACTCTACAAACTTACAAAGGGCGGCTTGGAAGGACTGAGGATCAGGGAAAATTTGCAAAATCAGGACACACCCAGTCGCCTTATCCACCAGAGGTCTCAAAAGCTCACAGTCCTCCCCTTTTCCCTCTTCCCTCTTCGTTCTTCGTTCTTCCCTTTTCCCTCTTCCCTCTTCAAACCTCGCTGCCCAGCACCTACCGCAGGAGCCGTCCGCTCCAATAGCGATAGGCCAGATACGCGCAAGCCCCCGCCTGAACCGGCAGGACAACCAGCAGGCTCTTGGCAACAAAAGCGCTGTCTAGCGTGGAAAGAGAGCCAAAATAGACGGCGGCCAGGGGAACCAGAGCCACCATCAGCGCCAGTTTAGAAGACTTCACGGCAGAGTTTCAGTACAGAGGTAACGGAAAAACAGCAGCGGCAAAAGAGCAACAGCGTGAAACCGCTTTCTCTATCCTAAAACCTGCGATCGCCAACTGGATGTCAGAAATCGCCAGCGGAATCCCAGAAGCCGAATCCTGAAAGCCGAATTCTAGAAGCCGAATCTTAGAAGCCGAACCCTAGAAACTATCGGTGATGCCCGCTTCTTCGTCGGCGATACCCGAGTTGGAAAGCCCCATGACTTCCTGATAGGCGATCGCCACCGCACAGGCCGACAGGGGAATCGTCACCAAAGCACCCACCCCAAATAGCAGAACTCCAACGAAGTTCAGCAAAGCCAGCACAATTAGGAAAATGAACCAGGAAAACCAGTTTCTGGAAATCACTTTGCGGCTCGACTCCATCGCATCCCAAAAATCAAACTTACGATCGACAATGAACGGGGTCGTAAACATCCAGGCGACCGCCAAGTAGATGCCTGGAAGCACGAACAAGGCAAAGCCAATTACTGTCAAAATACCCGTCACCAGGCTAGCCAGAAATAGCGGCAGAAAATGGTTAAACCCCCGGAAGAAATCGCTAAAGGTGGTGGCTCTCTGCTTCATCAGCTTGAAAGCCACGATGTAGAAACCCGCGCCCAGTGGCCCAGACAACACGCTGCTGGCAATGCTGCCCAAAGGCTTGATGCGCTCCGGCAAGATTTGCGGAATTATCGACACCAATAACATAATCAGCGTAAACCCGACAAAGCCGCCTGCATTTTTCTTAAACAGTTCCCAGCCTTCGCCCAGGTACTTGCCAATGTCAACCGAATAGCCCGTTTGAACAACATCTGGAACGCTGCGTGCGCCGTTTGTAAACATGAACTTTCTCCTACTGGTTTCAGGTGAATCTATCAGGTGAACCTGGATAGGGCGATCGCCCCTCAATAAAAAATAGCTGCTAAAAAATTACCGAAAACGATGACGCAAAACCACTGCTAGAAACTGCGCTCATCATAGCCTAAGGTCAGATACCAACCAGCCTTTGTTTCTCAATGTTGCAGGCTTTTCTGTAGCCTGTGCTGCGGCTTGAGTGGAAATATTTCCTGCCCCACCCTCAGAGCCGTGTCCATCGCGCTCCCAAGTTTCTGACAACAGTTGAAAACAGACGCTCAATCCACCTTTGGCAGACTATGATTTAATAGATCGTTACCTGTGCCCATAAAAGCGACAAAGCTTTTGATTTCAAGCGTTTAGCAAGGCCTCCATGCCCGATCGACTTGGCCCCCGCGAATCTCGCGATGCCGCGCTGATTCGCAGTGCCCCGTTTTTTGAAGGATTACCCGAAGAAGCCGTGGAAAACGCCACGGTTCACGTTGTCACGCGCAGTCATCCACCCGGACAAGTCTTGCTCCTCGAAAACGACTGGGGCAGTTCGGTCTATTTCATTCTGGAAGGCTGGGTCAAGATCCGCACCTACAACCTCGACGGCAAAGAGGTAACGCTGAATATTTTGGGCAAGGGTGAGCTGTTTGGCGAAATGGCTCCACTGGATGAAGTCCCCCGCTCGACAGACGTGCTGACGCTTGTGCCCACGGTAATCGGCAACATGCCCGCCCAAGACTTTGTGAAGCTGCTGAAGACGGAGCCAGAAGCAGGCATTCGGCTGGCGCAACTGATGGCCCGGCGGCTGCGGCAGGTAAACCGACGACTGCGGCTGCGCGAGTCAGATAGCCAGTCGCGGGTCGCGGATATCATCCTGTTTTTGGCAGATGGTCAGGGCAAAAAGGCCGAGGGCGGCATCGAAATTCCCAACTTGCCGCACCGAGAGCTAAGCAGCCTCAGCGGACTGGCGAGAGAAACCGTGACGCGCGTGCTGAGCAAGCTAGAGCGCAAGGGACTGATTGCCCGCGATCGCGACACGCTGCGAATTCCCGATATCGATGCGCTAGAGCGAATGCTCATGACCTAGCTCGTCGCATGAACCCGTTACGGCGTTTCTGTTACGGCGTTTCTGTTGCGGCGTTTCTGTTGCGGCGTTTGTTACAAACCTTGGCTCCCAGCCTTGCTGATCGTTACAAGACTTGATCGAACAATCGCCTTGCGCGTAGGCTATCCATTACGATGAAATCCTGCGGCCCCTTCAGCTTGCCGCCCCATCTTCATTAACCATGCACAATTTTCTGCCGATCGCGTATTTCCGAAACCAGTTCGTTCCGTTTGCCGAGGCCAACGTTTCGATTGCGACCCACGCCCTCCACTACGGAACGGGCGCTTTTGGCGGAATGCGCGGCCTTCCCGATCCGCAGAATCCTGGGCAAATCCTGCTGTTTCGGCTGGATCGCCACAGCCAGCGCCTTAGCCAGAGCGCCCGCTTTATGCACTATGACCTGCCCCCCGACAAAATCCAGCAGGTGATCATCGACTTTGTAAAAAAGAACAGCCCCACGACCTCTTTCTATATTCGCCCTTTTGTCTACACGTCCGACCTGGGGATTTCGCCCCGGCTCCACAGCGTTGAAAAGGATTTCTTTGTCTACGGGCTGGAACTGGGCGACTACCTTTCGCCCGAAGGCGTGAGCTGCCGTATTAGCTCCTGGCACCGTCAAGAAGACCGCAGCCTGCCCCTGCGTGGCAAGATTAGCGGAGCCTATATCACCTCATCGCTAGCCAAGACCGAGGCCGTGGAGTCGGGCTTCGACGAGGCGATTTTGCTCAATTCTCAGGGCAAAGTCAGCGAAGCATCGGGCATGAATATTTTCATCGTGCGGAATGGCAAGCTGATCACGCCAGGGTTTGACCAAGACATTCTGGAAGGCATTACCCGCGACAGCGTGATCACCGTTGCCCGGTCGCTAGGGATTGAGGTGATTGAGCGGCCGGTGGACAAGTCGGAACTGTTCATCGCCGATGAAGTTTTTCTCAGCGGCACGGCGGCCCGCGTCACGCCCGTTCGCCGTGTCGAAAACTACGAGTATTCCCCTCATCGCCCCGTGACCGACCAACTGCGGGACAAGCTGACCGCCATTACCGAAAACCGCGATCCGGAGTTTCGCGACTGGGTGTTTGCAATTCCGCTGAATGCGTGATGGGTGGGTCGCAGGGTACGGAGAGTGCGCTCATCCCACGGCCCCCTGATCCTGCTGCGTTGGGCTGGCGATCGCCTCTTGGCATTGGGTACACAGCCCATAAAACTCCAGCATGTGGTAGTAAATCTTGAACCGGTAGGACTGATTGAGCTGCTCCTCTAGCTCATGCACCGGGCACTCGTCGATAGGGAGAGAGCTACCGCAGCGCAGGCAGGTCAGGTGGTGGCGATCTTCCTGCGTGGAACTGTAGAGCGCTTCACCTGTACTGATTTGGCGGCTTTGCACCACGCCCTCTAGCTTCAGCGCTTCCAGCGACCGATAGACCGTCGCCAGCCCGATATTATGCCCCTCCTTTCGCAGTTCCAGAAAGATTTCCTGCGCTGAAACTGCCCGATTCAAGGTCTTGAGCAGGGTGAGAATTCGCTCTTGGTTGCGGGTGCGGCGCGTTCTCATGGTGGTTTCAGGGGGATTGGGCAGTGCGGCAGCGTAAATAATCGAGTTGCGATTCAGTCGGATCGTGCGTCCCGTTCTGTCTCATCATAATCGCGATCGCCCGTCCACTTGTGGAGAAACCTGCGGGGCGATCGCGCTCCAGGCAGCACCAGCGCTACAAAGCGTGATAAATCGGCGCGATAAATCAATCGGCACCAGCGCTACAAAGCGCGATAAACCGGCCCAGCGCTACAAAGCGCGATAAGCGCTATAAAATGGGATGCGGGTTTGGCACGCCTCTGGGCTGAATCCCCGCTACTCTGCCGCATTGCACCCGCCCCCTTCCATGAGTCAGACCTACCAGGCTAAGGTATACGTCACCCTGCGTCCCTCCGTTCTCGATCCGGCCGGAACCGCTGTGCAGTCGGGACTCCAGCACCTTGGGTATGACAATGTGGGCCCGGTTCGCATTGGCAAGTATGTAGAACTGACCCTCACCGCCGCCGACGAAAGCGATGCCCGCACCCAGCTTGACCGGATGTGCGACCAGCTTTTGGCGAATCCGGTGATTGAGAATTATCGGTTTGAGCTAACCCCTAACCCCTAAACCCCCATGAAAACTGGTGTCATCGTCTTCCCTGGCTCCAACTGCGATCGCGACGCGGCAATGGTGACCCGCGATTTGCTGGGGCTGCCAACGCGGATGGTGTGGCATGAGGAGAGCGACCTATCGGGGCTGGATCTGGTGATTGTGCCCGGTGGGTTCAGCTATGGCGACTATTTGCGCTGTGGGGCGATCGCCCGATTTTCGCCCGCCATGCAGGCCGTGGTGCAGCACGCCGAGCGAGGCGGTTTGGTGCTGGGCATTTGCAATGGCTTTCAGGTATTGACAGAGGCGGGGCTGCTGCCGGGGGCGCTGGTGCGAAATCGGGATTTGCACTTTATCTGCGATCGCGTTTCGCTGCGCGTCGAGCGGGTCGATTTGCCCTGGACCCAGCGCTATGCCCCCCAGCAGGTGATTACGCTGCCGATCGCCCACGGCGAAGGCTGCTACTATGCCGATGCAGACACGCTGGCGGCTCTGGAAGATCATCAGCAAATTCTGTTCCGCTATTGCGCGGCAGACGGTTCCCTGACGGAAGCCAGCAACCCCAACGGATCTCTGGGCCACATTGCGGGCATCTGCAACTGCCGGGGCAATGTGCTGGGCATGATGCCCCACCCGGAACGAGCCGCCGACCCCGCCCTGGGCAACACTGACGGGCTGAAGCTCTTTGAAGGGGTGCTGGCGGCGCTGAGTGTGGGGGTGTAGGAGAGATCGCGAGACGCGGCTAAAACTGGCGGCGAGAAAAGATGACCGTGGCGATCGCCAGCAGCAGCGCCGTATACAGCACCCCGTAGGCCGCGTTGGCCCACAGTTCTGATGCAGGAGGCAGAGCCGCCAAGCCATACACGGCCTGGTTTTTCAGGTTGAGCCGAGCCAGGTCAGGTAGCAGCAGGTAGAGTCCCTGCGTTATTCGCTCCATCACCGGATTCTGGCTAAGATTGCCCAGGCTGACCAGATCGCGGCTAAAGTGCCCCATGAGGTAAATGCCCACCGTAAGGGCGATCGCCAGCAGGGAACTGGTGAACACGCCAAACAGAATCGCCACCGCCACCATCAGCGAGAGTTCCAAAAACTGGAACAGCGCCGCAATCAAGATGCTCGCCAGCGGAAAGGGCGCTCGATAAAAGCTCACCACTGCCACGAAAATCAGCGTCATGGCGGCCACCAGCACAGCTAGCACGGCCGATAGCCCCAAATGCTTGCCCAGAATGAATTCTGCCTTGCTGACGGGTTTTGCAATCAGCACATAAACCGTGCGCTTCTCAATTTCTTTGTTTACCAGGCCCGTGCCGACGAAAATAGCAATCACCAGCCCCGTCAGACCGATAGCCGCCAGCCCCACGTCTAGCAAAATCTTCAGCTCCGTGCCCGCCGCCACTTCGGGCAGCAGCGCGGCGATCGCCACCAGCGCGATCGCAAACACGCCCAGCAAATACAGAATGCGATCGCGAATTACCTCACGAAACACATTCACGGCAATCACCCACACGCGACCGAGATTCACCGTCTCCTTACTCCCTTACGTCCCAAGCCCACTCGCCTGCCGTCTGCAAGCGTATCACTCATCAACCTCTCCGGCAGTTCGCGCCGCATTTTGATTTTACGGCGGTTGCGCCAGCGAAATGCGCCGAAAGGGATTGCATTCCACCCGCGTCAGCGGCGCACCTGCTACCACTTCGCCTGCACCTAGCGGCGGCGTAACCTGAGAAATCAGGCAAGCCTTTTCATAGACATAGGGAAAATTAGTGCTGGTTGGGCCCGTCCAGAGCATCCGCAGCCGCAGGGTATATTCCGGCTCGCCCGGAGGCACCACCGCGCTAAATCGCCAGAGCGCATCCTCCGGCAATCCCCGGGCTGCGGATGGGTTTGCCCGTGCAAAGACCTGCCTTTGCAGTTCTGGAATTTGCTGATCCAGCGCAATTAGCCAGCGCTCGGTGTCACTCCAGGGAATTCCTTCCAGCGATCCCCGAATATAGCCCTCCACCAGATTCATCAGCAGTTCCGCACGGGGTACACTGCGGCTGGGGTCGTGCTGCTCCTCGTCCAACCGCACCACAAAGGCACTCCGCCGAAAATCGTCCGACAACAGGGTCGGATAGTCGCGCAGCCAATCTTGCACCACAAAATGAAACTGAATCCAGCAGCTCATGGTGCCCGCCAGCACCGCCCGCAAGATCAGGTCTTGCCGCACCTTGGGGTCGGGGATGCTGAAGGTAAACCGGGGAAAAAAGTGGGGCACTGCTGCTGAAATTGCCGAAAAGATTGGCCAACTGACCCACGCCACGCGCCCCAAATCGCCGACCCATCCCGCAAACAGCACCACACAGGCCAGCGCCCCCGTGATCCACGGGCCGGTTTGGATTTCCAGTCCCAGGATATTCAGCTTGTTGCCCGACAGCGCCCAGCCGACCCCGACCGTCAGAAACAGCCAGCCAAACCGCGACAGCAAATCCTTAAGAATCGGCGTTTCAACCAGGATAGACAGCGCCCAGGAAAACAGGCTCAGTAGCACCAGCGTTTGCCAGGAAAACGTCCGGGGCGGTCGCAGCTGATTCCAGAGTTCGTCGAGCAGTTCTTTCACAGAAAAACGGCCGTTGCCAATGGGTAAAATCGGTAGCCCTGGCACGTTGAGAGACAAACGGTGAGAGACAAACGGTGAGAGACAAACGGTGAGAAACAACGTGCCAAGCCCTTCTATGCTACTGAGTTTCCATCTACAGCAGACACTTTTGCAGTTGTTCGTCCATTGTCGGGCGATCGCCCTGATAGTGGCGAGCAGGGGCTAGATCATGAATTAAAGAATTCGAGAGTGTTAGAGCTAATTTATGAAGCAAATCTTAAGAAGCCTGAAACCCTTGGCATGTGTGGCTTTGAGGTCATGTTTGCCCAGGAAAAGTAGTTTCTCGGAAGTCCTTGATTAACAAGGCTTTCAGGCTCCTTTACAAATTAGCTCTTAAGAGTTTGGGCGATCGCCCTTCGCCAGTTTGTTCTCGTAGAAGCGAACCGCGGCGTAGCCCAATCCATAAAGGAGGGAGGCATTGCTCCCGATGCTGACGGCTGGCCCGGCAAAGGGAATGGCTTCCACCAGGCTAACTCCCGCCTTCACCACGCCAGAACTGCTGCTCGACACGCCCCACAGCGTCATCACCTCGCCCCGTCGCGCCGGATCTTCTAGCTCAAAGCCATAGACAGCGGCGATTCGGTAAATCATGCCCGCCTGGAGGGCGCTGATCGCCGCAATCTCAATGCCCAAGAAACCCAACGCAATTGGGGGTGCAATGTTGGTCGCCAAACCAATGCCCGCCGCTTTCATGGCCGTATCGGAGATGATGCGTCGCGCCAACTGTCGGGGCGTTTCGGCGGGATACTGCTGCTGGAGGGCGGCAACATCTGTCCGCACTTCCGTCAGGCTGACCTGCCCCAGGGATGCCAACAGCCACTTCAGCCCCGGCACCTGGGTCGCGCCCTTAACCAGCGGATTTTCTGCAATCGGCGTGGCGATGCGGCCAACGGTTTCCGTCCCCCGTTCGACCCAGTTGTGGGCATCGGGCACGACCGTTCTCACGGCCGCTTCCGCCGTGCTGACTGCGGTATCGGCAACGGTAGCAGCGACGTTACTGGCTGAAGAGACTGCGCTGGCGATCGCCTCGCTCACATTGTGAACCACATTCTGAACACAAAACCGGGAGTTCCCTGGCTCGGTCATACTTTTCCCTGGAGATTTTTCTCTTGAGATCTGTACTCTCAAGCTTAGGGGCGATCGCTCGATCCAGCATCCATCCTAAGACGCGAGCGCCACCTCGACTTTTTGCTGAAGTTCGCCCTGCTGATATAGCTCGATCATCACGTCCGACCCGCCAATAAATTCCCCATTGATATACACCTGGGGAATCGTCGGCCAGCTTGAATATTCCTTGATGCCCTGCCGAATCTCATAGTCTTCCAGCACATCTACCGTTTCGTAGGGCACACCGAGGGAATTCAAAATTTGCACAACGTTGTTAGAAAAGCCGCACTGAGGCATCAGCTTATTGCCCTTCATGAAAACCAGAATCTTGTTTTGGGCAATCAGGTCGTCAATTTTTGCTTTGAGTTCTGGAGTCATGGTCTTGTGTAGAAAAAGTTTTGAAGAGTTGGGAAGGGTACAGAGTTCAAATGCGTGGCTTTCGCAAGTTCCGCATCCTGCTAACCATCCTGCTAGCTCACCATCCTGCTAACAGTGTAGCGGGGAGACTCGACCCTGCGAACCTCCCCGCACTCATTTCGGTGGGTTATGAAGCCTGCCCTGCGGCCCAGGATTCGGGCGTATAGGTCTTCAGCGAGAGGGCGTGAATGGCTTCCGATGCCATTGCCGGGCCAACCGCACGATACACCAACTGGTGCTGCTGAATCAGGCTTTTGCCCTCAAATGCTGAAGACACCACAATCGCCTGATAGTGGTCGCCACCGCCCGTCAGGTCTTGAATCTGCACCTGCGCGTCGGGCATTGCTTCCTTAATCATCGCCTCTACCTGGCTGGGACTAATCATCTCCGCGCTCCTTACTGTGCTGTCTAAAGCATTGTGCTGCCTCAAGCATTGTGCGTCCTAAAGCCAAGCGACCTCGTGAGCAGTCTCAAACGCTGCCTCAAGAGCCGCTCCAAGAAACTGCTGATCCTGCCTTTCAGCCACCTTCCTACTGACGAGGCGCAGTGGAGGTCGAAGCTGGATCTTGGTTGCGCGGGAAGGGCGAATCCACAAAGCCTAGTTCATAAAGCTGGCGATAGGCCCGCTGCCCCAAATCGCGAGTGGGATTTTGGCTACGAACGATTTGCACCAGCAGCGGCACGGCTAGGTCAGGCTTGTTTTGGGCCCGATGCACCAGGGCAAGCTGATAGGTGGCTTCGTCTCGCAGTTGAGCCGTTTCCAGAGCGCTGCGGCGCTGGCTGTCGGCGATGCGGTTATCAATTGCCGTGAAGCTGCTGTATAGCTCTTGATAGAAGTTAGACAGTTGGTTAAAAACCTGGCGAGCTTCTTGCAGCCGCCGCACGGCCAGATCATAGTTTTGCACGGCCGCCGCAGCGCGGGCTTCTTCCAGCATCCGCTGCCCCGATCGCACGCTCAACAGGCTGCCGTCCTGAGCCAGCGGGCGCAGGTCATCGGGGTTGCTGGGCGTGACATTGGGAGCCGGAAGGCTGGGGTTTGCAGGGGTGACTGGCTCAAGCTGCTGCAAGCCCGCATCGGGGTCAGCAGGGCTAGGCGTTTGGGCGACACCGACGCTTGGAACGAGCGCAGTCGCAACTGCGGCGGGCATCGCCAAAAGCCAGGTCAAGGAGCGTGGACGAAGGGCGTTGAAAGATACCATGGGCCTCTGCGTAGACTTGAGAAGTTTGAAGAGAATAGATGTGAACCTGACCAAATGCACCTGCGAATGCACAGAGTAAATACTACCACTCGGATGCTTTGTCTATTTATTTTTGCTTAAACTTCGTGACCAAAAAGCACCGAGATCACCCAGTTGTGCTATGTACTGGAGGTTCGCTGTTATCTTGCGCTGCCTTAATTAAATCTGCCGTTTAAGTTCCGTTTAAGTTTGCCGTTGTTGTTTTTGCCGTTGTTGTTGAAGTTAGGTAGACCTCTATGACTGGATTTGTGCCGCCCGATCGCCCGTCTTCCGGTTCATCGCCGAGGGGTGGGGCCGATTTTCAGGCAGAAGGCAATCTGGTAGACGCGATGCCGCCTGCCTCTGGCGTGTTGGCGGAGCAGGAGGGCATGATTTTGCAGCGGGGCGGCGAGGAACTGCGCTTACAAAAGTTGGGCGATCGCTTTACGTTTCGCCCGACGGCAGACGCACCCGCCGAGATCACCCTGGAGGACTGGGTTCAGCAGCTAGACGTAGAATCCCTGCGTCCGGTTCCCGGAGTGGACTTGATCGAGGTGAAAACGGCAGCGGGGCAAGCAGATGCCGGGATCGACCGGGCCAGGGCGCATCGGTACGTTGCCTTTGCCAGCCATGTCTATCAACTGGCGCAAAATCCCCAAACGCGGGTCTATCTGACCGATGAGCTAACGGTGCAGTTCGCTAACAGCGTGACGACGGAAGTCATGGGGGCGATCGCCCTCGAATTGGGCCTCAAGCCCGCCCAGCCCGTCGTCGGCATTCCCCAGACCTACGTGTTTGAGGTAACCCCGCAAGCCAGGGCAAACCCGATCAAGCTGGCCAACCAACTCATGCACCGCCCGGACGTGCTGCTGGCGGAACCCAACATCGTCATCCGCGCCCAGCAGCTTTATCGCCCCCAGGAGCCAGAATATCCCCGCCAGTGGTATCTGCAAACCCAGGGCGGCTCCCAGATTGCGCCGACGGCCCACATTTCCGTCGAACCTGCCTGGGACGTGACGCGGGGCAGTCGGGCCGTTGTCGTGGCTGTCACCGACGACGGGTTTGACCTCAACCATCCCGACTTTCAGGGGCCAGGAAAAATCGTGCAGCCGCGAGACTTTAAGCTGCAAACCAATCTGCCGCTGCCAGAGGCATCCCACGAAAACCACGGTACGGCCTGCGCGGGCGTGGCGATCGCCGAAGAAAACCAGTTTGGCATCGTCGGCGTTGCCCCTGGATGCAGCCTGATGCCCCTCCGCACCACAGGATTTCTAGACGACCAAGCGATCGAGTCGCTGTTTGACTGGGCCCTGCAAAAAGGAGCCGCAGTGGTTTCCTGTAGCTGGGGGGCTAGCGCGGCCTACTTTCCCCTGTCGCTGCGGCAGCGGGCGGCGATCAACCGGGCGGCAACCCAAGGGCGCGGCGGCAAGGGCTGCGTCGTCGTCTTTGCCGCAGGCAACGCCAACCGCCCCACCAGCGGCACCGTCAACGAGCAGGGCTGGGTGAACAACGTCCTGCGGGGCAACACCCAGTGGCTCAACGGATTTGCAGTGCATCCCGACGTAATTGCCGTGGCAGCTAGCACTAGCCTCGACAAAAAAGCCGCCTATAGCAACTGGGGCGATGCGATTTCCGTGACAGCCCCCAGCAACAACGCACCCCCAGGGATGTGGCTGCCCCAAACGGGCTATACCTACACGGGCCCACAAATTCGGGCGGCCCTGCCGGGGGTAGGCGTGTTCACCACCGATCGCCTGGGGGCAGCGGGCTACGATCCGGGCAGCTTTACCAACACCTTTGGCGGCACGTCGAGCGCCTGCCCGGTGGTGGCGGGGGTGGCGGCGCTGGTGCTGTCGGTCAATCCAGACCTAACGGCGCGAGAGGTGAAGCAGATTTTGCAGGAAACCGCCGACAAAATCGTGGACCCCGATCCCGACCCCCAACTGGGATTGCGCTTTGGCACCTACGATGCCAGCGGCCATTCCAAGTGGTTTGGCTATGGCAAGGTAAATGCGGCGCGGGCAGTGGAGGCGGCGCGGCGCAGGCTGTCAGCGGCGATCGCCCCCAGCGAGTGGCAGTCACTTTCCAACACCACGCCCGTCGCCATCCCCGACGACACCCCCCGCGGCGCAACCAGCATTTTGCAAGTCCAGGGCGATTCCCGTGGGGATCGCGCGGATCGCCCCCTGCGCGACCTGCGGATCACGGTAGACGTGGAACACAGCTATCTGGGCGACCTGGAAATTATGCTGCTGCCGCCCCAGGGCGACCCCATTCTGCTGCAAAGCCGCACCCTCGGCCGCCGCACCCGCCTGCAAACCACCTACACACTGCAAACCACGCCACTCCTGCGGACGGTGCTAAACCGCTCGGCCCGGGGCGTGTGGCAACTGCGGCTGGTGGACTGTGCGCCGCAGCACGTCGGGCGGCTGCTGAGCTGGCAATTAAATTTGGGCTTTTAGGCACATGCAGGCACATGTAGGCACATTGCTAAACAGCCGTCGCTTTCGGCGATTTCCAGAGACGGTGCAAATTGCGGGGGGCGATCGCTATAAGATAAGGAATGTTGCAGGACATCGCGCTCTGTGAAGCCGCTGCCCGCCCAGGTTTCGTTTTTACCAGAATTTAGGTTTTCATCCTCACGAGACAACAATCCTCACGAAATAACAATCCTCACGAAATAACAATGGATATCGTCGAATTTTTTGAACAGAGCAGCGGCAAATGGTTCTCTCAGCGCACCAGCCATCACCTGGCGTTCAAGCAAACCGAGAGCGGCAAGTCCGACATCGTCATCGACCTGCTGAGCAAGGACGACCCGGCCGTCGTTGCGCTGTGCCAGCAATACGAAATCGACCCGGCCCTGGCGCTGTGCGGGGCCCGCGTGACCTGGGATGGCACGATGGAGTGGGACAAAGAAAAGCACGAAGGCTCCACCGTGATTGTGCCCGTTGCTGATGCCGACCAACCCAACGAAGGCAAAATGCTGCGCGAACAGGGATACGCCGAAAAGGCCCCCGTGGCCGGCCGCTACGTCATGGGCGATGACGACTCCCTAACGCTCATCACCGAATACGAAACCATGTATTCCGAAGAGCGCCTCTGGTTTGCCAGCCCCAACCTGCGCCTGCGTACGAGCATCCTCAAGCGCTTTGGTGGTTTCAGCATGGCCACCTTCTGCTCCGAAATTCGCATGGGCGGCGCAAAATAGCCTGCCTGAATTCCCGTCTTTAATCTCTAAACCTGACCCCTAACCCCGAATGACCAACGCACTCGACGACAAAACCATCGTCCGGGACTATTTCAATGCGACCGGATTTGATCGCTGGCGACGCATCTACGGCGACGGTGAGGTCAACAAAGTCCAGCTGGATATCCGCAAAGGCCACCAGCAAACCGTAGACACCGTGCTGGGCTGGATCAAAGAAGACGACAACGCCAGCGCCCTGACTGTCTGCGATGCTGGCTGTGGCGTGGGCAGCCTCAGCATTCCTCTGGCGCAGATGGGCGCAACGGTCTTCTCTAGCGACATTTCTGAAAAGATGGTGGGCGAAGCAAAGGAGCGAGCCGAAGCGCTGGGGCTGTCGGGCAATCCCACCTTTGCCGTGCAAGATCTGGAGTCGCTTAGCGGCAAGTATCATACGGTGGTTTGCCTGGACGTGCTGATCCACTATCCTCAGGAAGACGCAGCGCGTATGATTGCCCACCTGGGTTCCCTGGCAGAGTCGCGGCTGATGCTTAGCTTTGCGCCCAAGACGCTGGCCTACAGTCTGCTCAAGAAAATTGGCGACTTTTTCCCCGGCCCCAGTAAGGCCACCCGTGCCTACCTGCACCGCGAGGCGGATGTGGTTGCCGTGCTGGAAAGCCAGGGTTGGACCGTGAAGCGCAACGCCATGACCAAAACGCAGTTCTATTTTTCGCGGCTGCTGGAAGCGGTTCGCTAAGCGCTGGCCATCGCTTTTGCCTTGCCACGGGGTTTCCTAAGCGGCTGATTCAGGGCATTCTACGGGTGCATTGCTCATCTATTCGTTTGCGCTATTCACCCGACCTATGAAACTTCTTCGTCAAATAGCTGCTGGTGTGCTGCTCAGCCTGAGTCTGCTGTTTCTGATGGTGGCGGCCCTTGCGCCATTTGATGAAAGCGAACCCCCTAAAGAACGGCGAGATATGCTGCTGGGTGGGCTGATGCTGGGGGTGCCGATGCTGCTTGGGGGTGGCTGGCTGCTGTGGGGGTTGCGCCGAGATTGGCGAGAGGAGGAGAGCGATCGCCTCCGCAGTCTTTTCTTTGAAACGGCGCGGGCCTATAACGGCTGCTTCAGCGTGATGCAGTTCGCCATGGCCGCCAACATATCGGGCAACATGGCCAAGCAATACCTGGACGAGCGGGCAAAGGAGTTTGAGGCCAGCTTTGAAGTAGATGAGCAAGGCGGGGTGTTTTATCGCTTTCCGCTGCGTCAGTTCGAGCCGCCCCAAGACCTGTCTTGATTACCTGTCTTGATACCTGTCTTGACTATAGGTTCAGCCGACAGAGCGTAAGAATTTTTAACAAAAACTCTCATCAAATCAGACTACTGTAACAATTTAGGTGCTCTTTGCAACGGTTTAGTGCCGATTCGAGAGGAAACACGCCATTACCCGATGCAGTCCTTCAGCGCTGGCGTGTTGGGTTCATGTTGGGCGCAAGTCGGACGTAAGGATCGGGAAACCGGAGCAAAAGTCTGGGTTTCCTGCCCCGGAGCGTCGAGTTGTGTCGATTAAGCTGGTTAAGAAAGCTGTCAAAACGCGCTGGAAAAGGCACCTAAGCCGCTAGTGGATTTTCGCTAGTAGACGCATTTAGTTGGGATATTTAGCAGGACATTTAGCATGAGCAGCAATTTAGCATCCAAACTCCGCGAGGGAACCAAAAAGTCTCACTCTATGGCGGAGAATACGGGCTTTGTCGCCTGTTTTCTGAAGGGCACGGTAGAACCCACCTCCTATCGCAAGCTGGTGGCGAATCTCTATTTTGTCTATTCTGCGATGGAAGAAGAAATGCAGCGCCACCGTGAGCATCCGCTGCTCTCTCATCTCTATTTTCCAGAGCTAAACCGCAAAGCCAGCCTAGAAAAAGACCTGACCTATTACTTCGGCTCCAACTGGAGAGATCAGGTTGCGCCCTCGACCGCCGCGCAAGACTATGTGGCTCGCATTCGGGAGGTGTCGAACGAGGCTCCCGAACTGCTGATCTCCCATCTCTACACCCGCTATCTGGGCGACCTCTCTGGGGGACAAATTCTCAAGAAAATTGCTCAGAACGCGATGAATCTGTCGGAGGGTCAGGGCACTAACTTCTACGAGTTTGAGCAGATTCCCGACGAGAAGGCGTTTAAGGTGATGTACCGCGATCGCCTCGACAGCCTGCCCGTGGATGAAGCCACCGCCGACCGCATCGTGGACGAAGCCAACGCCGCCTTTGGCATGAATATGTCCATGTTCAAAGAGCTAGAAGGCAACCTGATCAAGGCGATTGGCATTCAGCTCTTTAACCTGCTCACTCGCCGTACCCGTCGCGGCAGCACCGAACTGGCAACGGCAGAGTAGGGATCAGAGGATCAGAGATTCAAATTTAGGGATTGCAACTTGGGGACTCATTTGGGGTTCTCATGCGGCATCCCGACAAATCGGGTGAGTCTTTTGGGTTGGAGCCTTCGCACTGAAGCCGAGCGTTCTGGCCAAAAGGATTGACCCGATTGTTTTTTACAACAGGTTTTTTGCACAGCCAAGACTTGTACAGCCCGGACTTGCCCAGCCAGGACTTGTACAGCCAGGAGTGACGCTGTTTTTTGCCGATGTGGGGCGATCGCCCGACTTCGCTCTCATTCCTGCAACCGACCCTGCACCGCATCCCTAAACCCTGGGCCCCGATTCGGCGTAAAATTCAAAACACTGGCTAGTCAATCCCTGGCCGTTGATTCCTTGCGCCGGGCCTTACGAGATGCGTTTTGAAAAGATTCTGATTGCCAACCGTGGCGAGATTGCCCTCCGCATTTTGCGGACTTGCGAAGAGATGGGCATTGCCACTGTGGCAGTGCATTCTACCATTGACCGCAATGCACTGCATGTGCAGCTTGCAGATGAGGCGGTGTGTATTGGCGAGCCGCCCAGCAGCAAGAGCTATTTGAACATTCCCAATATCATTGCAGCAGCGCTCACCCGCAACGTCAGCGCGATTCATCCTGGCTATGGTTTTTTGGCAGAAAATGCTCGCTTCGCGGAGATCTGCGCCGATCACCAAATTGCCTTCATCGGCCCCTCTCCGTCTGCAATGCGGGCGATGGGCGACAAGTCTACGGCCAAGGAAACGATGCAGCGAATCGGCGTGCCCACTGTGCCGGGGAGCGATGGGCTGTTGACGGATGAGAGAGAAGCACTGGCGATCGCCCGCAAAATTGGCTATCCCGTCATCATCAAAGCCACGGCGGGCGGCGGCGGCCGGGGAATGCGGCTGGTTCGCAGCGAAGCGGATCTGGTCAAGTCTTTTCTGGCGGCCCAGGGCGAGGCCGAAGCAGCCTTTGGCAATCCCGGTGTGTATCTAGAGAAATTTATCGAGCGGCCCCGCCACATCGAGTTTCAGATTCTCGCCGACGGCTATGGCAACGTGATTCACCTGGGCGAACGCGACTGCTCAATTCAGCGCCGCCACCAAAAGCTGCTCGAAGAAGCACCCAGCCCCGCCCTCACGCCGGAACTGCGGGAAAAAATGGGGTCAGCGGCGGTGCGCGTGGCCCAGGCGATCAACTACCTCGGCGCGGGCACGATTGAGTTTCTGCTGGATGCCTCCGGTCAGTTCTATTTCATGGAAATGAACACGCGCATCCAGGTCGAGCATCCCGTTACGGAGATGATTACTGGAATGGATCTGATCGCGGAGCAGATTCGCGTGGCCCAGGGCGATCGCCTCCGACTCACTCAAGAGCAGGTGCAGTTGCGCGGCCACGCCATCGAATGCCGGATCAATGCCGAAGACCCAGATCAGAACTTTCGCCCTGCCCCCGGACGCATCAGCGGCTACCTGCCCCCCGGCGGCAACGGCGTTCGCATTGATTCCCACGTCTACACGGACTATGAAATTCCGCCCTACTACGACTCGCTGATCGGCAAGCTGATCGTCTGGGGGAGCGATCGCCCCACGGCCATTCGCCGCATGAAGCGGGCCCTGCGCGAGTTCGCCATCACCGGGCTGCCCACCACCATCGGCTTCCACCAGCGGATTCTGGAAACGCAGGATTTTGCAGACGGGCGCGTTTACACCAATTTTGTAGAGCAGATCATGCAGCGGTAGGCGCGGGTTGATCAAGAGCCTGGGGGGATGGAAGCCTCATACTAAACCTCACGCCCAACCTCATGCACCGACTCCTCCCCTCAGTTGCTCAATCAACGCCTGCCGCATGACCTCGACCGGAACCTCCTGCCCCAGCCACAGACGCAGGGCAGCGGCTCCCTGCTGCACCAGCATTTCCAGACCGCTGATGGGCATTGCGCCGAGGGCAGTGGCCTGCTGCAAAAAGCGGGTGGGGTTAGGAGTATAGATCAGGTCGTAGGCGATCGCCCCTGGTTTCATCGTTAGCCCTGGCTCTGCACCCAGCGGCGAAGCCTGAGTATGGGGGTGCATCCCGATGGGCGTGGTGTTGACCAGCAGAGTTGCCCTGGGGAGGAGCTTCGGCAAATCCTCCCACGGATGCACTGAGAGCGCGGCAATCGGCGAGTTTCGCCAGCTTTGCTGAAAGGCTTTGAGCTTGTTTAGGTCGCGCCCGACAACGTGGATTTGCGCCAGGCCCAGTTGGGCACAGCCAGCGACGACGGCCCGCGCCGAGCCGCCGTTTCCCAAAATCACCGCCGCACTCTGGCTCCAGTCGGGCGATCGCTCTGGGGGCAGGGTCAACAGCGGCGACAGAAATCCCTCCACATCAGTATTAGTGCCAGCCCAGCCCGTTTCTGTTCGCCAGATTGTGTTGACCGCGCCCACCGATTGGGCAATCTCTGAAATATGATTCAGAAACGGTATCACAGCCTGCTTGTGGGGAATCGTGACGTTGAAGCCGCGCAGACCGATGGCGGCAAACCCGGCGATCGCCTGGGGCAGGTCTTCCGGCGCAACGGGCAGCGGCAGGTATACATAATCCACACCGAGATGGGCGATCGCAGCGTTGTGCATCACGGGCGAGAGCGAGTGGGAAACGGGATGCCCAATCACGCCCAAAAGTTTCGTAGTGCCAGTAATCCCGGTCATCATAGGTGCTTCAGCGGTGCAAATGAGATGCAAATGGGATGCATTAATGATGCATTAATACAAATTGAGGGAGCAGGTTGAGGCAGCGGGTTGAGGGAGCGGGTCGGGGGCAGGAATCGAACCTTTGTATCAGGGATGTGTGTCAGAATCATTACATCTATTGAGCACTGAGCAACGAATTGTCCATGCTGGGGACTGTGCTTGGCGGGCGTTATCGCATTATTACTATTTTGGGGGCAGGTGGCTTTGGACAAACCTACCTGGCCGAAGATGAGCAGCAGCCGCGCCGATGCGTGGTCAAGCAGTTCAAGCCCGTCAGCCAAGATTTGCACCTGCTGGTGGTGGCGCGTCGTCTGTTCGACACGGAGGTAGAAACGCTGCGTCGTCTGGGGCAGCACGACCAGATTCCCGAACTCTACGACTCGTTTCAGGAGGGCGAAGAGTTTTATCTGGTGCAGGAATTTATCGAAGGGCACGCGCTGAGCGAAGAGTTTGCGGGCGGACGGCAGTTTTCGGAACCTGAGGCGATCGCCCTCCTGCACGACGTTCTCAACGTGCTGAGCTTCGTCCACCAAAATCAGGTCATCCACCGCGACATCAAACCCGCCAACCTGATCCGCCGAAAATCCGACGGCAAGCTGGTGCTGATTGACTTTGGCGCAGTTAAAGAAATTCAGACGCGGCTGACGGGCATTTCTGGTCAGACGGAAGTGACCGTGGGCATTGGCACCCAGGGCTATACCCCCAGCGAACAACTGATGGGGCGGCCCCGCTATTGCAGCGACCTCTACGCGCTGGGCATGACGGTGGTGCAGGCGGTGACGGGCTGCCTGCCATCGCAACTGCCAGAAGACCCGGAAACCCTGGATGTCCTCTGGCAGCATCAGGCGGAGCTTAGCCCCGGTCTGATGCTGATTCTCGACTATCTGGTGCGCTACGACTTTAGCCAGCGCTATCAGTCGGTGGCAGAGGTGCAGCACGCCCTAGCGCAACTGGCAGACCTGCCAACCGATCTCCTAGACACGCCCACGTCGCTGCTGCCGCCTGCGGTGGCCCATCGCACACAGCCCTTGCCGCCGCTCTCCTGGCGCGATCGCCTGCGGATGGGCTGGCGGGGACTGGCGATCGCCACGGCCACCGCCGCCGCCCTGTCCCTGGGGCTAAAACACCTCGGCTGGACGGAACCCCTGGAGCGCCTCGCCTACGACCAGATGACCCGGCTGCAACCCGCCCTGCCGCCAGACGAGCGCCTGCTCATCGTGGGCATTTCTGAGGCAGATTTGCAAGCGCTGGGTCGGGCGACCCCCTCAGATGCCGACGTAGCCAGGGTGCTGCAAATCCTGCAACAGGCAGAACCACGGGTCATCGGGCTGGGGCTGTGGCGCGATTTGCCCCAGGAACCGGGCCGGGCGGCGCTGCTGGAAGAACTGCGATCGCCCAAGGTCATCACCTTCATGCAGTTGGGCAGCGTTACCACGCCCCAAATTCCGCCGCCGCCTGGGGTGCCGCCTGTGCAGGTGGGCTTTAGCGATTTGCTGGTGGATGCCGATCGGGTCGTGCGGCGGGGGCTGATTTTTGGCGGCGAGTTTCATTCCTTTGCCGTGCGGCTGGCGCAAAAGTATCTGGCGAGTGAAAACGTAGGACTCCGCACCAGTTCCACCAATCCTGGCATCACTGAACTAGGCAATATTCCGCTGCCCCCGCTCGAATCGACTGCGGGCGGCTATCAGCGGCTCGATGCAGGCGGCTATCAGCTTTTGCTGCGCTATCGATCGCCCGACGCGCCTGCGCCTATGGTGGCGTTTGCCGATGTGCTGAACGGGCGCGTGGCGGCGGATCAGGTGCGCGATCGCATTGTGCTAATTGGCACCACTGCCCCCAGCGGCAAAGACCTGTACTACACGCCCTTCAGCGCCGGCCAGCAGACCGAACACCAGATGCCCGGCGTAGTCATTCATGCCCAAATCACCAGCCAGTTGTTGAGCCTGGTGCAAGACGGGCGGCGGCTGATGGGCTATTGGCCCGATTGGGCAGAGGGGCTGTGGATCGTCGGCTGGGTCGCAGTGGGCGGCGGACTGGGCTGGTTTTTGCGACATCCGGCCAGGCTGGGCGCGGGCGGCGTAGCGGCAATCGGCATTCTCATCGGCAGCAGCATTTGGCTATTTGGGCAGCAGGTGTGGATTCCGGTGGCCACGCCGGCGATCGCCCTCACGCTGGCCACGGTAGGATCTGCGGCCCACCGCATTTATCGGGAGTCGAAGCTGGACACCGACCTCACCCGAATAGTGTGGGACAAAACGCTGATCACGGATCTCGGCCGTCGGGGGCACTCGCCATGACCCCTGCTCCTTCTTCCAAGGACAAGGACATCGCCAACCCGCTGCCTGGAATCCGGCTCAACCGTCAGCAGCGCAAAGCATTGCGCGAACTGGAGAAGTTTACCCGCAGCAGCGAAAAGCTCTATCTGCTGACGGGCTACGCGGGCACAGGCAAAACCACGCTGCTGCAAGCCCTGATCCGCCGCCTGCGCGACAAGGGCGATCGCCGCCGCATCGTCCTCACTGCCTTTAGCAACAAAGCGACCAAGGTGCTAGAGCGCATGGCCGACGAGTGGCGGCTAGAGATCGACTGCATGACCTGCTGCAAGCTGCTGGGGCTGCGGCCGGAAATTGACTCGGTTTCAGGAACTCAGGTCTTCAAGCCCGACCGCGACAGCGAAAACCACTTCGACCGCTATCATCTCGTCGTGGTAGACGAAGCCTCGATGATCAACGCGGAAATGTGGGGACTGCTCACCAACGCCGTCAATAGCCTGCTCAGCCAAACGCAGATTCTATTCGTCGGCGACATTGCCCAACTGCCGCCCATCGGCGAGCCAGAATCGCTGGTGTTCAGCCAGATTCACCACCGTTCCGACCTGACCGAAGTGGTGCGCTATGGCGGGTCGATCGCCCTCCTGGCCGAATCCATCCGCAACAACCTCACCCGCCCCGATCTTCCCAACTTTGAGACGGATGCCAATGGCGATCGCACCGAAGGCGTAATCGTCACCCGCCGCATGGACTGGGAACGCCTGCTGATCCGCGCCTTCCAGAGCGAGTCCTATCAAGCAGACCCCGATTACGTCCGCGCCCTCGCCTACACCAACCAGCGCGTCCGGGAGCTAAACCACAAGATCCGCCGCGCCATCCACGGCGACAAAACGCCGCGCTTTGTGGAGGGCGATCGCCTCGTCGCCAACACGCCCTACATCGTCGGCGATGCCGTGATTCTGCAAACTTCCAGCGAGTGCGAAGTCCTGTCCGTCGAAACCACCACCGAGGGCGATTGGCATATCTGGCGGCTCCACGTCCTCACCGACGATGGCAAAAACCGCAGCCTCAGCGTCCTCCATGAACTCAGCCAGGGACAATACGCCCGCCTGCTGGATGCCTACGCCAAAGACAAGCGCTGGAGCGAGTTCTGGCAGCTCAAAAGCGCCTTCGCCGATGTCCACTACGCCTACTGCCTGACGATTCACAAGTCCCAGGGGTCAACCTTCCAAAACGTGTTTGTAGATGTGCCCAACGCCCTGATCAACCGCAACATCCGAGAACGCAACCAGCTCCTCTACGTCGCCGTCACCCGCGCCGCCCAGCGCCTCTTCCTATTTCAATAACTGCGGTGTCATAAGGACTAAATCCATAAAGTGCTGGCTGATACACTACTCCTATCCAGAACAAAGCAAGTTAATCTAGATTATGGGTTTTACTCGGCATTAAGGGGGTTGGCTTTGATGAAAACGCTGGAGGAGATTCAACAGCGGCTTATACAAAACAAACCATTCTTAGAAGATCATTACAAGGTTCGAGAGTTAGGCATTTTTGGTTCCTACATTAGGCAAGAACAGACCGAAACCAGCGATGTGGATGTACTAGTTGAGTTTTCTGAAACACCGAGCTTGCTGAAATTCATCAATCTAGAAAACTATCTCAGCGACACTCTAGGGGTTAAGGTCGATCTGGTGCATAAGGCTGGTTTAAAGCCCCGTATTGGCAAGCGAATTTTGGCAGAGGTTGTCTACGTTTGAGCCAGCGAGATGTTGCGAACTATTTGCAGGACATACTGGATTCTGTTAATGCGATTGAACAGTTCACGAATGGTCTTGAATTTGAAACTTTCTCGCAGAATCTAGAAAAAATCTTTGCAGTTTCCAGGGCGATTGAGATTATTGGCGAAGCGGTGAAGCGCATCCCTGATTCAGTTAGAAATCAATATCCGAATGTTCCCTGGAGGGACATTGCCGGAATGCGAGATAAGCTGATTCATGATTATTTCAATACAGATGTAGCGATTATTTGGAAGGCGGTTCAGGAGGACGTTCCCCAGCTAAAAATTATGGTTTCTGGCATTTTAGAAACCTTAGAAAAGTAATAACCAAGAGAAAATATCACATTATCTAGTCGGCTAAAAATAGACTGTCGGATTTCTCTCATCCCCGCCGACTGTACAGCCGCCTAAAATAGTAGTACATATGGCAGTACACACAGCTTAGTCTCGACGCTCTCGGTCTCGACGCTCAACGTCTGACCTCCCCCCGGATCATATGGAATAGCTGGAAAGCTGACCGTGTATCAGATTAATGCATCAGATTGGCAATCCAAAATCGTCAATCTAAAATCCAAAATCAACCCGCCCCATCTCTATCCCCCCTGTCCTGCGTGCCCTCATTGCCTCCTCTCACGCCCCTACTCAAAGATCCCGAACGCCTAGAAGCGCGGCTCAAGGAAATTCCCCAAGAGCCAGGGGTCTACTTTATGCGCGATGCTGCCGACAACATCGTTTACATCGGCAAATCCAAGAGCTTGCGGAGCCGCGTGCGGTCCTACTTTCGGGAAGACCCGTACCGGGAATATCGGATCGCCTGCATGACCAAGCAGGTAGCAGAAATCGAGTTCATCGTTACGGATACCGAAGCTGAAGCGCTGGCGCTGGAAGCCAATCTGATTAAGCAGCACCAGCCCCATTTCAACGTGCTGCTGAAGGACGACAAGAAGTATCCGTTTCTCTGCATCACCTGGAGCGAGGAGTATCCGCGCATCTTCATCACCCGCAAGCGCAAGCTCAACAGCAAGGATCGCTACTACGGTCCCTATGTCGATGTGGGGCTGCTGCGACGGACGCTGAACTTGGTCAAGCGCGTGTTTCCTCTGCGCCAGCGGCCGCAGCCGCTCTTCAAAGATCGCCCCTGCCTGAACTACGACATTGGGCGCTGTCCGGGTGTATGTCAGCGGCTGATTAGCCCGGAGGACTATCGCAAGACGCTGCAAAAGGTAGCGATGATCTTTCAAGGACGCACCCAGGAGCTAGAAGCCATCCTGACGACGGCCATGGAAAAGGCGGCCGAAGAGCTGAACTTTGAGTATGCGGCACGGCTGCGGGATCAGATTCGCGGGATTCAGTCGCTGGGGGCAGACCAGAAGGTGCAATCGCCAGACGATACCGTGTCACGAGATGCGATCGCCCTGGCAGCCGACGAACACCACGCCTGTATCCAGCTTTTTCAGATTCGAGCGGGGCGGCTGGTGGGGCGGCTAGGCTTTGTGGCGGATGCTCAGTCGGGCACGCCGGGAGCCATCTTGCAGCGAGTGCTGGAGGAGCATTATCAAACCGTAGAGGCGATCGAGATTCCGTCGGAAATCCTGGTGCAGCACGAGTTGCCTGATAGCGACATTCTGGCCGAATTTCTCACCCAGCGGCGCGGCCGCAAGGTACACATCTTTTTGCCGCAGCGCCAGACCAAGGCCGACCTGATCGACATGGTAGAGCGCAACGCAGGTTACGAACTGGCTCGCACCCAGCGCTTTGCCGATCGCAACCACCAGGCCATGCTCGACCTGGCAGAAATCCTCGACCTGCCCGACCTGCCCCACCGCATTGAGGGCTACGACATTTCCCATATTCAGGGGTCGGATGCCGTCGCGTCCCAGGTCGTGTTTATCGACGGAATGCCCGCCAAGCAGCACTATCGCCGCTACAAAATCAAAAATCCCACCGTGAAGTCGGGGCATTCTGATGACTTTGCCAGCATGGCGGAGGTGATTCAGCGTCGCTTTCGCCGCTATGCCCAAGACCCAAACCTCCAGCGAGTGGGCAATCCTGATTTTCCTGACCTGGTGATGATCGACGGCGGCAAGGGGCAGCTTTCGGCGGTGGTGGCCGTGCTGCGGGAGATGAATCTGCTAGAAGACGTGAAGGTGGTTAGCCTGGCCAAGCAGCGCGAAGAGATTTTTCTGCCGGGGGAGTCCCTGCCGCTGACAACGGAGGCCGAGCAGCCGGGGGTGCAGCTTTTGCGGCGACTGCGCGACGAGGCGCACCGCTTTGCCGTCAGTTTCCACCGACAGCAGCGGAGCGATCGCATGAGGCGCTCTCGCCTGGAGGATATTCCGGGTCTGGGGCATCACCGTCAAAAGCAGCTTCTGGCCCACTTCCGCTCGATCGACTATCTGCGCGAAGCCACTCCCCAGCAAATCACCGAAGTCCCCGGCATTGGCCCCAAAATGGCGCAGCAGATTTACGACTACTTTCATCCGCAGCAGGATCGGGAAGATGAACTGCAAGCGGAATCAGCATCATCCTCATGGCTAACTAATGGCTAACTAATGGCTAACTAATGGCTAATCATCCACGGACGACCCCCGGTGTGATTTTTGACCCTTGGGGGCGATCGCTCTTCTGTGCGCTGAACTAGTTTGGGTTCCTTCGCTTCCTGCTTGAGGCGGAGCGAGCCTGACAGGATGGTCGGCGGCGAGAAAATGCGCTGGGCTGGCTGCTGACAGGTGGGACATTCAGCGGGGAGATTGCGCTCATCGAGCGATCGCCACTGATCAAAAACGTCACACTCCGGACAGCGAAATTCGTACAACGGCATAGTTGTTCTGCGTCCTGCAATTTTGGTTCATACTTTCAGTTTTTACCCTTAGCTCCTTCTCTGCGATACCTAAAAAAGGTAGCGGGGCAAAAAGGTAGCGGGGCGAGGCAGTAGGACAAAAGGGGCGATCCTAAACAGGTAAGATATTTTGATCAAAAATTTCTGTCGGAATCGCCAGCGTCGCGCAGGCATTTGGAATGTCTACAATGCCGCTCACCCGACCTTCCACCGGGGCACAACTGAGCAATAGATAAGCCTGTTCGCCCGTATAGCCAAATTTCTTCAAATATTCAATCGCATTCAAACAGGCCCGCCGATACGCAATGTGGACATCCATGTAATATTGCTTGCCCGTGAATTCATCGACCGAAATTCCCTCAAAAACCAGGTATTCCGAATATCTAGGTTCAACAGGGCCCGGCTTAAAGATAGGATTCACCATGCCATATTTCTCCATGCCGCCCTTGATAATGTCCACATGCAGATCGATATAGCCCGACATTTCGATCGCACCGCAGAACGAAATTTCTCCATCCCCTTGGGAGAAGTGAATGTCTCCCATCGAAAGCTTTGCGCCTTCGACGTAAACCGGAAAGTAAATGCGCGTGCCCTTCGAGAGGTTCTTAATGTCGCAGTTGCCTCCATGTTCTCGCGGTGGCACGGTTCGCGCCGCTTCGGCCGCAACTCGCCCATACTCAGAAGCCGGAAGCGTACCCAGAATGGCGTTCGTCGGGTTCGGCAAGGCAGCCAAGACGGGTGCATCACCCGAAAGCCCCGCTCCGTAGGTTCGCAAATCGGGCGCAGTTTGCACGAGTTCTGCTTCGCGCTGGTTCCAGGTTGCGAGCAATTCATGGGATGGAGCGCAGCCGATTAGTCCAGGGTGAATAATGCCTGCAAACCGCACTCCTGGAATATGCCTTGAAGTGGTGTAAATGCCTTGAAAATCCCAAATTGCCTTCGCAGAATCCGGGAAATGATCGGTTAAAAAACCGCCTCCATTTTTCTTATCAAAAATCCCCGTAAAGCCCCATTCATCCCCCTGCAATGCCCCAATATCGAGCAGATCCACCACTAGAATATCTCCCGGCTGGGCCCCATTGACCCAGATTGGCCCGCTGAGGACATGCACCACGGTCAAATCCACATCGCGGATATCGTCAGGACTGTCGTTGTTCTTGATTTGCCCATCGGTCCAGTCCTTACATTCAATCCGAAAGATGTCCCCCGGATTGACAGAGACAACGGCGGGAATTTCTGGATGCCAGCGATTGTGCCCAGGCAATTCCTGCTCGTTCATGGGTTTGGTCAAGTCTACCTTAAATAGCGTTTTTGGCATAGGAAGTCTCCCCAATTGTTTGGGATTGATGAATCATTTCTTGCTTGAGGTATTTCGTTTTTATAGAATTGCAAATCGGCAGAGTTGCATAACGCAGGAGCGCAGGTAAAAGCCTGTATAGCCCTTCCGGTATTGACTCCTTGCATGCCTCAACATGTATACCTCAACATGTATGCCTCAACATTTGAAATCAGGTTAAAAGCTGTTTGGCAATTTCGTATCGTATGTTCAGGCACTCATGTAAACTGTCAAATTGACTACTGAAAGACGTGGCTCTCCTGCTGCAAAAAGGCAAATTCAGGGCGATCGCCCTACCCCAAAAGTTTCATTATTTGAAATCTTTTTACAACTTCATTTAACGCAACACAAAAACAAAAAATAAAACCATCTCCCCAGGAATCCTGAAGCGCTTTAATCCTTCCGCTTCAATCATCTGGAAAGATGGTTTCTGTCGTGTAATTCCCTTCTCGCAAGCCCCTTCCAGGCAGGACTTAAGAAAACTATCGAGAGCCGAATTCAAACTCCAGCTTGCCTAACTTGCCTAATCAAAACAACTCAAGGGATGGCAATCTATCGCAGCATTTCGTCCGGCTTCAGCGGCGCAGTTGTTTTACGCCAGGAGGTCGATTCTTGAGTCGCGTTAGCCTGACTGGTTCGCGATGCGGCTGTGCGCTTGCTGCGACGAACTCCATCTGCGAGTCGAGAGGTTTGGGGCGGGGTGGTTTGTCCTGTGGGCAGGGCGATCGCCATCATCCGACTCGCTTGCAGATACAGTTCCCCATCGGGCGTAAAGCGTGCCAGAGCAGCCTGGAGCGACGTATCTAGCTTTTCTACTTCTGCCTTAAAGTTTTCAGGTTGATTGACCGGATCAAAGGTTACCAAAAACGTCACATTGGCATCCGGATTGAAAATCACATTCGCATCTTGCTGGCTCAATTGCCAGGCTTCCTGAAACTTTCCATCTGGCGCAATCTGCCACAGGTTTAGCTCCGCCTGCCAGTTTCCTTGTCCGACTTCAGCAATCTGACGATCCAAAATGGCATAGGGAATATCGGTTTCGCTATTGGTTTCAGGGTTTGCGCCTTCGACCAAATATCGAACCGCAGAAACCGTGATTTTGGTCTTGCTGGGCAGAGAGGTCGTGCCCGAAACCGTATACGTACCACCGCCTTCGTCCTGGATTTCGCGAATAGATAAGTTAAGTGGGGTGCCGGAGTTGGTCAGACCACGCAAGTTCGTAGGGGCAGACGAGCAGCTTAGAGAACCAACTGCCATAACCGAAATCAGCCCTAAGAGAACCAGTCTTTTGAAGATCAAATTCGTCGTTGTTTGACAAGTTGTGTTGGACAGGGTGCGGGGCATAGTGCTGAAGGATATTTTTCGAGCTTGGTTTTGCGTGTAGTTAAAGACGATTTGGCTAGCTTGGCGTAGGAACGACAACATGAGAACGACTGAGGGGGTTGAGAATGTTTAGGAATGGACAATTTTCAAGATTTGAACCGGATTCGTCGATGGGGACAATGTACAGTGGACGGGATGGGTTAACCGAGTGAACCAGATTTTGATTGACGATCGGTACAAGTCGAGTCTAAACATGAGTTGGGCGATCGCACGAAATCCACAAAGTTTGAACGTAAATCCGCCTCAAACTTCATCTAACCTACATAAGGTTGCCCCCAACCCTTAAAACCTTCATCATGATGCGGAAGTGATTCATGGCTTGGATATTAACCAGTTTGCTCAAGAGTATCTCGCTCAATAGCCGATCCACCTCCAGTTCTGCGCTGGTCTGGCTGGGATTGGGACTCGTGCTTGCCAACACTGCCACAGGATCTGCCTCTGCTGATGTGCCGGCTCAGCCCCCCTCCGATTCCAATTTCCTGTCACAGAGCGCGACTCCAGAGATTCCGACAAACTCAGCCAGCGGTAGTGTCGCCCATGAACCAGTAGCGGTGAGCAAAAATTTATCCGAGGTTCTGCGTCCGGCGATCGCCCAACATCATCCACCTGCCGCGCCAATTGCTTCTGATGCAACTACTTCCGACTCGGCTGCTTCCAACATAAGTAGTGCAGACCCTAATAGTGCAAGCTCTAATAGTGCAAGCTCTAATAGTGCAAACCCTAATAGTGCAAGCCCTGAAATGACCCGTGCGATTGCAGCAGCCGAATCCGCAGCGGCAAATGCAGCAGGGGTCTCAATCAACCCAAACAGTTTTATCAGGATCGGGGCGGCTGTCGAACCTGACACCCCAGCATCAGCCTCAACCATCCCTCCGGCTGCACCTTCGACCCTATCTTTAGGACTTCCAGGGGCGATCGCGGGTTCCTCTACTCCCTTCACGTTTTACCCTGTTACCCCGGGCGCTCCAGTCGGCGGTACGGCTGCCATCCCTCAAATGCCTGTCCAAATGACTGGGCAAATGCCCGGACTGGTTCCTGGAACCCCAGGCTCTCCCCTCCCAACCGCCTACGGCACACTACAGTCTGGAATGGCTGGTGCATTGCCCCAGGGCCCAAGCCCCAGTTCCTCGGCTCCCTTCGTGTTCTACATGCCAGCTCAGCCAGGTTATCCAGTCCAGCCTGTGCCCAGCGCTGGTAACGGCTTTAGTAATGGACTGGGCAACATTGCAGGCGGCCCAGCCACCTATCCAGCCACTGTCATCGGCTATCTGCCCAACGGCACGCCTGTCCCCGTCGTCGTGCAGATGCCTGTAGCAGGCTATGGCTACCCCAGTGGGTCGGCTGTCGGCTATGCCAATCCCTACGCACCTGTCTCGGCTCCCGGACAAGTCTTTCCCGGACAAGCCTTTCCCGGACAAGCCTTTCCCGGACAAGCTTTGAATCCAAATGCAAGCTTTGTCTTTCAACCGCCAATGCCCCAGGGCGCGGCTCTATCGATGCCCGGTGGAATGCCGGGGTATGGCTACGGCGGTCAGCCACAGGCCAGCCCGATGGGCCTCACACCCGGTGGGGTTCCCAGCATTCCTGGCTACGGCTTGGCTCCGGGCTTTGCCACACCCTACAGCGCTCCGGGTAGCGTTGCTACAGGGCAGCCCAACTATGGCTATATGGGGCAGTCCAGCATGGGACAGCCCAGCTATAGCTATGGCGGATATGGCTATGGCAACGCAACCCAAAGTGGCATGAGCGCCAGCGCTCCGACCCTACCGATGGGCATGTCTGGGAGTGCGATGCAGTACCAAACTCCGGGTTGGCCGATGCCGACCTGGCAAGGGCCCGCCGCAGTCCCCACAGTTCCACCGCTGGAGTTTGCGCCGCTGAGCGTCCCTGCTGCGCCTTCTAGAACCGGCAACCCCTCTACGCCGCTGCCGCCGCCGCCTTACCAAAGCCAGACCGTTCCTGCTGGGGGTGCAGCGCCAGTGGGCCCTGTGCTAGCACAGACTCTACCACCGACCTTCGTGCCAAACACCCAGCCTATCCAACCTGCGCCGCTGCCGACGCAAAATCCGGGCTTTGGCTTTCAGCAGCCGGGATTTCAGCAGCCAGGGATTCAAACGATTCCCGTTGCGCCACCGGGCACGGCAAATCAGCTTGCGCCCATTCCCAGTGCGCCGGTGTTGGGTCAGCCCTTTCCCGCAACCACGGGGCAGGAGACTCTACCAGGACGACGCGAAGCCCTGACTCAACCCGTCCTGCAATTTCAAGCAGGCGCAATTTACCAAGGCGACGAATTTTCGGCACGAGGACGGCTGAGCGGCATCTATCCGTTCTCTCCCAATTTCCTGGTGGGAGGCTCACTGGATTTGGCAACAGGTGAGGCGTTTACGGACGATGACGGTCTGAACCTAAATGAGCTTTACATTGCGGCATCTCTGCCGGATATCCCCAGTTTGCGTCTGGTGGCGGGGCAGATGGATTTGACCTCATACTTTGACCGCAACAGCTTTGCCAAAGATTCGCTGACGCACTTTTTCAATCCCGTGTTTCAGACCAACCCGGCGCTGGCGGCAGCGGCAATTGGTTCCCGTCCCGGCATTCTGCTGAACTGGAGCATTACCGATAACCTGGAAGCAAAGGTTGCGACCTTCTCTTCGGATCGGAGTATTGATGACTTTGCGCTGAATGCGTTTGCGGGCGAAATCGGGTTCCGAGTCGGCAACCTGATCCTGCGAGGGACGTATACTTCGTCGATTGACGGCGGCAAAAATGACGGCTTCCGCGAGTCGGGTATCGCCCCACGGGGAGACGGGACGTTTGGGATTGATTCGGATGACCAGGAAAGCGCTTACGGCGTGAATGCTGAACTGTTCATTCCTGAACTCAATCTGGGTTTGTTTGGGCGCTATGGTCAGTATTACAACCGGGATCTGGACGAGTCGGGCGATACCTATAGCTTTGGGTTCAACCTGTTTGACCTGTTCCGGGATGGCGATCGCCTTGGTTTGGGCTATGGTCAGGCACTTTCCAATGCGGGTCTACGTCAAAGTGCCGGGGCCCGCCGTCCCGATGTGCTAGAGGTCTTCTATGACCTGCCTGTGGCTCGCAATATCCGCATGGGCTTTACGTTCCAGCAGCTCAATGAGTTTTCGGAATCCATCGCTGGGGTTCGCCTGAGGGCTGATTTTGATGTCCTGCCGCGCGGCAGTTTCTAAGTCGCCGTCGCGTTGCCCCCC
This sequence comes from Thermoleptolyngbya oregonensis NK1-22, assembly GCF_032705245.1. GTDB lineage: Bacteria > Cyanobacteriota > Cyanobacteriia > Elainellales > Elainellaceae > Thermoleptolyngbya > Thermoleptolyngbya sichuanensis. The sequence continues at coordinate 471,598 of NZ_CP053540.1, read as the reverse complement.
GTTCAGTCCCCCCTGTTTGGTTCCTCCCCTGTTTGGTCACGCGGCTGGAGTTGGAGTATTCAACGGGCGCAGATGAACTGCGCCCACCAGATGGCTAAAGGGCTAAAGGATGACTAAAGTTAGTAACCCAGAATTATTCCAGCTTGGAACGGTTTTGGGCAGCGCGTAATTTTGATTTGATAAGATGCCGCCCGTTGAGGCAATCCATAGGGGCGATCGCCCAAGGCGGAAATCCCATTATGAAAACCCCATTTTGAGGCAGATTGGCAGACTGATGAAACAGTTGCAAACACAAATCAGTTGTTTGGCTGGGCTGGCGCTGTTGAGCAGTTCTCTGCTGGGAACGCTGACACTAACCGCGCCACCTGCCCTAGCCCAAGCAGTTCCGTCGGAAGTGCGTCGGGGCTATACGCTGCTCAACCAGGGCTTGGTGGATCAGGCGATTCGCGTTTTTCAACAAGTACTCCGCTCTAATTCGCAATCGCTGGAGGCGCAGTTGGGTTTGGCGATCGCCCTTCGTCGGGCTGGGCGCGATGCCGATGCGTTCAATGCCTATCGCCGCGTGCTGGAGCTAGACCCCAACAATCGGCTGGCGCTGTTGACGGTGGGCGTGCTGGGCGGATTTCGTCCCGAATGGCAGGCGCAAGGGATCGAAGCGCTAAACCGATTGCTCACGATTAACCCCAACGACAACGAAGCGCGGGCCCAGCGGGCGCTGTTGCTGGGCTATCAGGGGCGCTTTGCCGAGTCGCTGGCAGACTATGCCATTGTGCTGCAAAACAACCCAACCCCCGAAGCGGTGCTGGGTGCGGCAGAAATCCACGCCTACGCCGGAGAATATCAGCGCAGTCTGGACTTGTTTAACCGCTATCGAGCGACGGGCCGGCCCATTCGGGATGGACAGGCGATCGCCTATGCCCTGGCTCTGCGAGAAACGGGGAGTGCGGGCCAGGCGGTAGAAGTGCTGGAGGCAGAACTGCGGCGATTCCCGCAGGGATCGCTTCGCGAATCGCGCACCCTCGACAGCACTACGATTCAAATCCGCTCGGCGCTGGCATCGGCCTATGCTGCCAATGGCCAGGTCAACCAGGCGGCTTCGGTGATCACGCCGCTGCGGGGTCGCCAGGATTCTCGCCTGGCCCTGGCGCGGGCGCTGAACGATATTGCCCGCTACAGCAGCAGTCCCGCCTATGCTCAGGAGGCGATCGCCCTGTATCGAGAGGTGCTTCAGTCGCCCCAGCTCACGGTGGGCATGGCGCGAGAGGTGGCAGACGTGCTAAGCGGCTATCCGTCGGAGCAGGCCCTCGCGCTGGAAGTCTATCGCCAACTGTCCCAACAGCAGCCGACCGACGTGGGCTTGCAGGTGCAGGTGGCCGTTCTAGAACGCCAGGTCGGGCTGATTACAAACCAAACGTTCCAGCAGCGGCTCCAGACCTATTTTCAGCCGCTCCCTCCCGATCCGGCACAACTCAGGGCGATCGCCCAGGCCCTTATCCGACTTGATTCCCCCGGCATTGAGCTATTGCCCTATTACCAGGCCTTGGTAAATTCTGGGGTGAACGAGCCATTTCTGAACTTCCGCATCGCCCAAATCCACATTCGACGAGGAGATTTAGCCTCCGCCCGCAGTGCGCTGGTGGCCTATTCCGCCACCTCGGCCGGTCAGCAAGACCCCTTCGCGATTCAACTGCTGCTGGCAGAAATCGACCGCCGCGAGGGCAATCCCGAAGCCGCCGCCCAGCGCTACCAGTCCATCCTGGTCAGTAATCCGGGCGATCGCGGCGTGGTGATTGGAGCGCTGCAAGGGCTGGCAGGCATCCGCCAATCTCAGGGGCGCACGGCCGAAGCGCTGACGATTTACGACCAGATTGTCGCCCTCGACCCAACGGACTACGCCAAGGTACTGGGGCGCACCAGCCTCGCCTATCAGGCAGGGTTCCTGGGCGTTGGAGAAGCCGAAGCCGTGCTGAATGCGTGGCTGGCTAGCCGCCCGCTGACCGATACCCCGCCAGAACTGTATAGCCTGGCCGGGGCCCTGCCCGCCAACCCCCAGCGAGAGCCGTTGTATAATGCACTGCTCCAGGCAGATCCGGAGAATATTCCGGTGCGGATTCGCCAACTCCAGGTTGTGTCAGTTCGCAATCCCCAGCTTGCTCAGGCGCAGATCCGCCAGATTATCGCCCGCGACCCAGACAACCTCGGCGCTTATTTTGTACAGGCGCAGTTGGCTCAGGAGCAGGGCAATTTAGGACTATCGGCCCAAGCCTATGAGGAAATTTTGCGGCGATCGCCCGGTAATATCGATGCCCTATCGGCTCTGGGCGGCGTGCGATTCCAGCAGCGTCGCTATAACTCGGCATCGATGATCTACAGCGAGGTGCTAGCTATTCAGCCGAACAACCCAGCGGCTCAAAGTGCGCTTTTGGGATTAACCGCTGCTCAGGGCAACAAGCTCGAAGCGCTGGCGCAAATTGCAGCCATGCAGTCTCAAGCGGCGCAGATGGGCGGCATGAATCAGGTTCTTGTCCGCCAGGCCCAGCAAATCGAGGAAAGCTTTTTGCAACAGCGCGGATTTCAGCCTTATTGGGAGCGTTTCTAAGGCTGGGAGCCTGTCTAAAAAGTCACCCAATTCTCGACTTTCACAGCCTCAACACCGACCGCCTAGCAGACTATTTCCAATGGTGATTTCAATGCTGAACGGTCGGTGTTGTTTTTGCAGATTCAGTCTTCCTACTGAAGTATTTTTACCAATTTATACCTGCCTCGAATCACTCTATTTGGACTGTTGGGGTCGGGGCAAAGACCCCCTATGGTCAAAGGCTTCAAGGGTAGCAGGCACCAGATCTTTCAGGCATTTCCACAGTATTTCCATAGCATTTCCACAGCATTTTCAGGTGTTTTATTGCGGTGGCTAGATTAGGGAAATGGCGATCGCCCAGTGGATTTGCAGCCTGAATATAAATCTTTAGTCAAATGTGAATCTTCCGTAAGGCGCGGCGTTTTTCGTTGGATGTGCGGATGATTTTGGATTGTCATGGATGAAGGAACCGTTCTAGTTTTTCTTGCCTTCTTTATCTCGCTGAGAGTTTTTCTCTGAGATTCCTGCTGAGACTTCCTGAAAAGAGCGCACTTTGAACGCTGGTCTATGCAACTTTTTCAACTCGCCGCCTCCAGCCTGAGACCGTTGGCGATCGCCCTGGCGCTAGTGTTTGGCTCAACCCTGGCGGGCTGCAACGACTCCGGGCTATCCCAGGGGACACCCCCCGATACAACCGTCGTGTCCCAAACAGGCGACCCCCCTGAGCCAACCCCAGGGGCGATCGTCTCCAAACAACTCCTCCTCACTGAAAGTTGGAGTGCCTACCGAGAAAGATTTATCCAGCAAGACGGCCGCGTCATCGACTGGGAAGCCGACGAACGAACTACCTCCGAGGGGCAGGCCTACGCTATGCTCCGCGCCGTCTTTATGGACGACCCCGAAACCTTCGCTCAAACCCTGAACTGGGCCGAGGAAAACCTCCAGCGGATGGATGCAAACGGCAAGCGCCGGGACAACCTCTGGGCCTGGAAGTGGGGAAAAGACGCAGACGGCAATTGGACGATTTTGGACGAGAATTTCGCCAGCGATGCCGATATCGACGCAGTGACCGCCCTCATCCTCGCAGCCCGCCGCTGGAACCGTCCGGATTATCTCCAGCTAGCGCGTATAAAGCTGAGAGATCTTTGGACTCTCTCAACAGTGGCTGTCCCCCCTCACTCTGCTCGTGCCTCCGATTCCCAGCCAGCCAGCGAGCAGCGCTATCTGCTGCCGGGGCCCAAGGAAGCGTTTCAGCCCCAGCCAGACCTGCTTCACCTCAATCCCTCCTATCTCGCACCCTACGCCTTCCGCCTATTTGCCCAGATAGATGGCGATCGCAACTGGCTGAGCCTAGTAGACAGCAGCTACAAGATCCTGCGCGAATCTTCCCAGCTTTCATCCGCCAAACTGCCCAGCGATTGGGTCGCCCTCAACACCACCACAAACAGCTATATTCCGTTGCGTCCCCCCAGCCCGATCCGCAGCATTTATGGATTCGATGCGTATCGAGTTTGGTGGCGGGTTGGAATTGATGCCCAGTGGTTTAACGAGCCTGCCGCCTGGGAATACTTGCAGCAGCACTTGCCGTCGCTGGAATCCAAATGGAAAGCCCAGCAAAAGATTCCAGCACAGATTGACCTGCAAGGTCAGCCGCTTGTGCCTTACGAATCTACATCCCAATACGGCATGTTGTTTGCGGCATTTCAATTAACAAACCCTCAAATTGCTGAGCAAATTTATCAGCAAAAGCTTCTTCCTGCTTATCAAAACGGCTTTTGGGATAACGACTCTGCGTACTACGCACAAAATCTGGCTTGGTTTGGGCTACTTGCATCTACTGATGTGGCTGTGAATTGGCTTCAGCCTTAGACCGACCCGTAAACCCCCTTTACTAGTAGAGAGACAGGTCTATGTTTCGTTCGCTGCGTCAATGGTTCCTTACGTTTAATCGAGACCACTCACCCAACGCCTCTCCCGCTGGTCGGACACGCCGGAAGCGTGTCAAACGAAACCAAACCCTGGCAATTCTGCTCGTTCTCTTGGGTCTAGGAGCGGGCCTGAGCCTGCTGCCCAGCGCATCCGCGCAAACCAGCGTGCAGCAGCGAGAAAATACGCTGATCCGGGAGTTGTCCTTGCCGAATCGGCCAGCGGCTCCGCCAAACTTTCAGCCTGCGCCCCGCCCCGCCCCTGCCGTGCGTCGGGCCGCGCCCGCCCAGCCGCCCAGCCAGCCATCTCGTCCGGCCGCTCGTCCTGCGGCCCCGGCCAGCCCAGCCCGGCCAGCCGCGAACCCCCAGCCAGCGAACCCGCCCGCTGCCACCGCGTCGCCCGCCGCGCCCAAGCCAGAACCCACCTACCAGCATGTGATTGAGTTCAACCGCAGCCCGGTGGTGGGCAACCGCCTCCGCATGGAAGGCGTATACCCGACGGCTCGACTTGGGTTTAACCGTCCCCGTCAGTGGGATGTCAAAACTGCCAAGCTCGTACTGCGGTTCCAGCACTCGCCGTCGCTGCTGTCTGATCGCTCAAGCCTGACGGTTCGGGTAAACGATACCAGCGTGGGCAGCGTGCCGCTGAATCGTCCCAATTCTCAGATTGGTCAGGTGGTCTTCGAGGTGCCGTCCAATCTAATTCAGGACTACAACGAGATTTCAATTCTGGCAGAGCAGCAGACGAATGAAGACTGCACCGTTGCCACCGACCCGACCTTGTGGACCGAGATTCTACCCGATTCCAAGGTCATTCTGGACTATGCGTTAGAGTCTGTTCCGCTGGATTTCAGCCGCTATCCGTTCCCGTTCATTGACACCCTCAGTCTCGATACCAATCAGATTACGTATCTACGGCCCCGCGCTTACAGCGACACCTGGCTTAATGCAGCAGCCATCTTTCAGGCCGAGGCAGGGCGGATCGTGGACTTTCGCCCGCTCAATACTCGGCTAGTGGGCAGTTTGGATAACCTCCAGTGGAACGATCGCGTGGTCATTCTGGGTACTCCAGCAGAACAGCCTGTTCTGTCAGACTTATCGCTGCCGCTGCCGATTCGCAACGGTCAGCTTTTGGACGGAAACAACACGCCGCTGCCCGGCGATACGGGCGTTTTAATGTTGACCACGCTGAAAGACAACGGTTTACCCGTTCTCGTAGCAACGGGAAATTCGGCGGCGGGTGTGCAGAAGGCGGTGCAGTTCCTAGTGCAGACCAAAGAGGCGCAGATTGGTACGGGTCAGGTGTTAACGGTGACCAATCTGGTGAATGAGCCGTCGCCTGCACCCCGCGAGTGGCCAGGCTATTTGCCCACGCGCAATAGCTTTACCCTGCGTGATTTAACCACGCTCGGCGGACAAAACTTTGAAGACATTACGGTGCATGGCACGAATGCACCGCCCATTGAAATTCCGTTCCGGGCGCTGCCCGATGACCGCTTTTCGCGGGGCAGCCGCATGAGGGTGGATTATAGCTACAGCGCTCAGGTTGATCCACGCACTTCGACGGTGGAAGTACGGCTGGATGATGTGACGATTGGCTCTAAGCGGCTGAATTCTGCAAAGGGCGGTCGCGATTCGCTGGATGTGGATTTGCCCGCAGCGCTGATTCAGCCAGATTCGCAGTTGAATGTGGTGTTTAACTTAAATCCGCGCTCTGCTGAGGTCTGTGGTTTATCCAGAGATCAGTCCCTCTGGGGAACGCTGCATGGCGACACGGACTTTAATCTGAAGCGAGACATCTTCACTCGGATGCCGGATTTGAGGCTACTGCAATTTGGCTATCCGTTTGCCGCACCGCAGGATTTGTCGGAGACGGCGTTTGTGGTGCCGAGTGCCCCACGGGATGCGGATGTGCGAACCATGCTGGCGGTGAGTGAACGCCTGGGTCGGCTGAGCCGCGCCAATTCGGTGAATCTGCAAGTTTACACGGGCGGCAATCTGCCTGCTGAGGCGCGGGGCATGAACTTGGTAGGAATTGGGACGCGCGATCGCTTCCCATTGCCCGAAGTGATGGAGTCTGGTGGTTTTGAACTCCGCAATCTGTTTTCGCGGGGCTGGCGCGGCACGCGGGTGCAGGCTTTGCCTGATGGCCAGGGTGTGGTGAAGCTGATGGTGTCGCCGAATAATGGCGATCGCGCGGTGTTGGCCATCACCGGACAGAGCGAACAGGGCCTCACCGACGCAGCAGAAGTGTTCAAGCGCGACCCGCTGTTTGCTCAACTCAACGGCGACACGGTGCTGATTAGCCGAAACAAGCCCAATCCATCGCCCAATGACCCCTATGCTTACAAGCTCGATATCCTGCGGGAGGAACCGCTCCAGCAGGTGCAAAGAACCGGATTCCTGAGTCGAGTCTCCATCTTTATTCAAGACAACTGGTTCCTGCTGCCGACGGGCATTCTGTTAATCTCACTGCTGCTGTATGGCATTTCTCAGCTCTACGTTAATCGGCTCGCCAAGTCAGGAGAGGTAAAATGACGAGTTCCATGTCTCAAGCCCCCGTCGAACCCGTCTCTCGTCAGCAGCCGTGGATTGCGCGGTGGCTGCTGCGAGTGCCGAACTGGTTTGACCGCTTTTTTCCCAGGGCACGCAGCACGCAGCTCTTTTGGCTGGTCATTGGTCTGATGGTGCTGTCTGTGCCGCTAATCGTCACGCCGCTAAAAATCTGGCAGCAGGGCGTTGTGGCAGTGATTCTGATCCTGCTGGGCTGGGCTGTGGTGAAGCTAGAGCAGTGGCAAACCCAGCGCCAAGCAAGCGAGTATCTGCATCTGTTCCTGGCCTGGCTGAGTATCGTCACAACGATGCGGTATCTCTATTACCGCACAAGCTATACGCTGAACCTGGATGGCTGGCTCAATGCAACCTTCAGTATTGTGCTGTTCATGGCGGAGCTATATGCGATCGCCACGCTGTTTCTGTCCTATTTTCAGACGCTAAAACTGCGCGATCGCCAGCCCGTCGATCTGTCTGGCATTCCCCAAAGTCAATGGTTCACCGTTGACGTATACATTCCCACCTACAACGAGGATGTCGAGATCGTCCGCAAGACGGCCCTCGCGGCTCTGGCGCTGGACTACCCCGAAGAGAAAAAGCGAGTCTATGTGCTAGACGACGGACGGAAATTTCCCGATCGTCGGGAAAAGCTGCGCCGCATGTGTGAAGAAATTGGCTGCACTATGCTGACGCGGGACAACAACGACCACGCCAAAGCAGGCAATATCAATACTGCTATGCGCCGCACGCGAGGCGACCTGGTGCTAATCCTGGACTGCGACCACATTCCATCGCGGCAGTTTCTTCAGGAAACGGTCGGCTTTTTCTACAACGCCAAGGTCGCACTCGTCCAAACCCCGCACTGGTTTTACAACCCTGATCCCTTCGAGCGCAACCTGCTGACTCAGGGACGAGTCCCCGTCGGCAACGAGCTGTTCTACAAGGTGGTGCAAAAGGGCAACGATTTTTGGAACGCTACCTTCTTCTGTGGTTCGGCCGCAGTCATTCGCCGCGACTACGTGCTGCGGATTGGCGGGATTGCCGTAGAAACCGTGACCGAGGACTGTCACACCTCACTGCGGCTACACTCCCTGGGCTATGAGTCGGTTTACTACGACAAAATCATGGTGGCAGGGTTGGCACCGGAGAAATTCTCCTCCTACGTGGGGCAGCAGGTGCGCTGGGCGCGAGGCATGGCACAAATCCTGCGGCTAGAGAATCCGCTGTTTAACCGCAAACTCAAGCTCACGCTGCCACAGCGGTTGTGCTACACCTCCGCCACCACCCACTTTTTCTTTGGGTTTCCGCGCATCATGTATGCACTATCGCCGGTGCTGTACCTGCTGTTTGGTATTAACCTGATTCGTGGTCTGGGTGTGGAAACGCTGGTGTACGCATTACCTCACATTGCCCTGGCGCTAAATGCCAACTACATCACCGCCAAAGAAGTCCGCTTTTCGTTCTGGAACGAAGTGTTTGAATACGCGATGGCGTTTCAGGATGGCATTGTGACCTTTATGGCGCTGATTAACCCCAAGCTGGGCAGCTTCAACGTGACCGACAAGGGTGTGAAGGTCACAAAACGTAGCTTCGATTACGAATCTGCCAAAGCCTCCCTGATTGTTGTGTCGCTACTGGTGCTGTCGCTGCTGGCCGTCCCTTTCTGGCTGGTGCTTCAGCCCGAAGCAAAAGAAGCCGTCATCATCAACGCCGCTTGGTGTGTGTTTAACCTGGTGCTGCTGGTGGCGGCGCTGCTGGTAGCCTATGAACAGCCGCAACTGCGTCGGGCACACCGTCTGGAACGCAAGCTGGGTGCAGTTATCTACGGCAACAACAACGAAACCCTGTCTGGCAAGACGCTGGATGTCAGCGAGAACGGGGCGCGGATCGTGCTGGATAGCTGGCCGAACCTGCCCGATGCGGTTGAAATCGAACTCACTGGCGACTTTGGCAAGCGAGCGTTTTTGGATGCGCGGGTGATTCGAGTTGACCCGATTAGCGAAGACCAGGTCGTTGTGGCAGTGGACTTTGTAAACCTGTCGCAGTCTCAAAATGATGCGCTGGTGCTGGTGCTGTATTCCGACGTGGAGGAATGGTACGCGCAGAAGCGTACTGAAATCGACCGTCCATTCCAATCGCTGGCGTTTTTGGCGACGGGCTTGCTGCGGGCTTTCCGCGATCCCAAACCCGCTACACCGACTGAAGTTCGCAAGCAAATCCACGCCGCCGCTCAGATTTATTGGGAGGGGCAGTTTTATCCCGGCATTGCCAAGGAGATTAGTTCGCGCAGCCTGCGGATTGAAATGGACGGCAACCTGCTGCCCAACATCGAGATGTTGCAGCAAGCTCAGCCGCCTGTGGGTCTGCTGCTGAGCCAGCATACGACAGATGACAATCCGAAGCGTCTGGTGGGGCAGATTGAAGACGTGCGGGTTTCCAATGCCCAGTCATCTGACGGCGTGGTGTTTTTGGTGAATCGCTCGGCAGGCGGCGTGACGGCGGATGTCGAGGTCTCTTTTCCTGCACACCTGGATGCACGGCAAGGTTCCAAGATTCGCCAACTGCTGCGCGATTTGGAGTAGGCGTTCTCGCATCAGATCTGTCCAGAGTTCAGCTTCTAAGAGACTGGCAGAGTTTACGAGCAGGACTTACGCACTTGCGATAAGCTCTTTGGGTTTTAGACCATTTCTCGCGGGCGCAGCCCGCGAGAAATGGTCTAACTGCGTAAATCCTAACGAGTTTGAAAACGTTTGAAGACGTTTGAAGACAACGATGCGCCCCGAAGCAGTTCGGAGCGCATTTTTTTGAGAGTATAAATCTACCTAAACCGTTAGAATCCAGGCATTTCGGGTTTCGGCACTGACAAAGGAAGCGGGGACAGGCTGAATATCCACGCCGAGAGATTGAATTGCCGCCCGAATCAGGGTCGCGTGGCTGGCTTCGGTCGAGCCGATGCTGGCTCCAGCGGTAATCAGCGCGGGCGTTTTGAGCATGGCAATTTCCTGGCTATAGGCGATCGCCGCGTCGGTTTCCAGCGCCAGCGCCAGCTTTGCAATATTCACGTCCGAATCCAGGTTTCCTTCGCCCCGCTGGAGATAGGAGGACAAATCGTAGCTGGACTCTGCTTGAACGGGCGTGCCGCCCAGACTGCGGATGACATTCGCCAGAGCATCGCGGTGCTGCATGTGATCTGCTTGGTTCGCGAGGGCGATCGCCTTTACGGCATTACCCACGTTAGAACCCGTCAGCTTGCCCGCAGCAGCACTGTAGGCCCAGATAGCAGCGTGTTCATAAAACAGGGCCTTGTTGAGGATCTCAATATCATTGCGGCGATCGCCCTCCGTCGAGGCATCGGCCGTTCCTGCAATGAGCGGCACGCTCAGCACACTCGCCGCACCCACAATAGCCCCACCTGTCAGCATTTGGCGACGAGACAAGCCCTGCGCCTGTCGAGCGCGACCCAGCCATTCAGATTTGCGTCGGTTCATCGTTCGAGTTCTCCTACAAAAGTTCTGCAAAAAGGCACCAAAAATCAGCGACCCGTGCCAGTTCAGCCCCAGCCAACTCTGTGCCAAACACCGCACCAGAGTGGCCAGTCCTGAAACTTGCTCAAATCGCCGGATGGCTCCAATTCAACCCATGCACTCCAAGGATTTGGAGCGCAAATTAATGGATGAACTGCGCCCGTCTAGAGGAATATACGGACGTGCTCATTCGCCGGATTTTCATAGGGGAAAAGTTTTTTAGAGAAATCGGTCGCGTCTAGAATCCAACCGGGCCTGCTGCCAGGTCTGCAACTGGGCCTGAAACTAGGACGCACAGAGCGCAACCAGAGCCGACTAGCTCAATTCCCACCAGCCCAGACTGGGGCCAATAAACCGAACCACGACCCAATACACCACCAACAGGGCGATCCCAATCCACGCGCCCCGCGTTGTGATTTGCGAAAACAGCTTTGCCTGGCTGGGCTTGATGGGAATACCCGGCAGAATGTTGTCTTCCTGCCCGTATTTCTCGCCCAGAGATTCCTTGCGTCGCTTCGAGTCTCCCATTGCGCTTTGCCTCATCAAAATCAAGTCTCACGACCAAATCAGGACTTACGCACTTTCAATAAGCTTTCTGGGTTTTGGACAATTTCTCGCGGGCTGCGCCCGTGAGAAATTGTCCAACTGCGTCAGTCCTACAAATATCAAAATCAAAGACTTCAGTCACGGAGTCTAAAAAGCTGATTAACCGTTCCCAAGCTGCACGTTAAAACTACACGTTAAAGCGGAACAGCATGACATCCCCTTCCTGCACCAGATATTCCTTGCCTTCGCTGCGAACCAATCCCTTTTCCTTCGCCGCCGCCATAGAACCTGTGGCTACCAAATCATCATAGGCCACCGTTTCTGCGCGAATAAAGCCCCGCTCGAAGTCAGTGTGAATCACGCCTGCCGCTTGGGGAGCTAGCATCCCAGCACGAATCGTCCAGGCACGAGTTTCCTTAGGGCCCGTGGTGAAGTAGGTGCGGAGTCCCAGCAGATCGTAGGTTGCGCGAATCAGGGATTTCAGCCCGCCTTCTTGCACCCCCAGCGATTCCAGAAAATCGGCCCGCTCCTCTTCCGAGAGTTCGATGAGTTCTGATTCGACCTGGGCTGATACTACGACGACTTGGGCATTTTCTGCGGCGGCGATCGCCCGCACCTGCTCCACCCACTCATTGCCCGTCGCCAGGTCATCCTCCGACACGTTTGCCGCATAGATCACGGGCTTGCGCGTCAGCAGCCCCAGCGGTTTTATGATGGCCTCCTCCTCATCCGTCAGTTCCACCAGTCGCGCCGACTTGCCCTCGTTCAGCACCACCAGCAGTTTGTCTAACACGGCCAACTCTGCCTGAGCATCTTTGCTAGTTTTTGCCTGCTTGCGAGTGCGATCGGCCCGCTTTTCGAGTTGCGACAAATCTGCCAGCGCTAGTTCCAGGTTGATGACCTCAATGTCGCGCACCGGATCGACCGAGCCTGCAACGTGAATAATGTCGTCGTTTTCAAAACAGCGCACCACATGGACAATCGCGTCCACCTCGCGGATATTTGCCAGAAACTGATTGCCCAGCCCCTCGCCCTTGCTGGCCCCTTTGACTAACCCAGCAATATCCACAAACTCTACCCGCGCTGGAATAATCTCGGCAGAGTTGGAAATCTTTGCCAGCACTGCCAGCCGTTCGTCTGGCACGGCGACGACTCCTGTATTGGGTTCGATGGTGCAAAAGGGAAAGTTAGCCGCCTGCGCTTTGGCATTGGCCACCACCGCGTTAAAGAGGGTCGATTTGCCCACGTTGGGCAGTCCGACAATTCCAGCTTGAAGCATAGAGCAATTGGGTAAAGAAGGAGAAATCAGCAGACCAGTTCAGTCAGTCAGGGCGCGTCTCTCGTCAAAGATGGCAGGTTCTGTAAGCGGCTGACCCCTGATCAGCCCGTCAACATTCCGCAATATACTAGCGTAGCAGACCAGCCGCGCCGCCGACCGACCTAACCCTAGCTATCCTCTGCCCCCAGTTCTCGCAGCCGCGATCGCAGTCTTTCAACCTCAGCTTCTAGCGCCTGCGCTCGTAGTTCAGATTCCGCCGCTCGTGCTTCAGCGTCTTGGCGGGCCTGGGCTTCGGTTCTTAGGGCCTGCGCCAGTTCGCCGGGAATCAGCAGCTTTTCACCCGTATCTTCGCGATAAAAGGCGATCAGGTGTCCATCTACTTCCAGCCGCAGTTTGAGCGGGTCGCTGCGGCCGTCGGTGATGGGTTCGTAGGTATCGTTGTGCAGCCGATAGCCCTGGAGTTGTCCGTCGATCCATTCCCCACGCGGATCAAACAGCCAATATTCGCGCACACCCAGTTGCTCATACAGCGTTCGTTTGAAGACCTGATCCTGAGCCTGGGTGCTTTTCGAGGTCATCTCAAAAATGACGGCTGGCACCTGCCCTTCTTCCCAAAGTTTGTAATGGTCGCGCCCGCCCGGAGCCACGTCAAAAATCACCATCACATCCGGCGCAACTCGCAGCCTGGGGTAGCCCTGGGCGTAGTAGAGAAATTGGTTAGACAGCACGGTTGCCTGCTGACCTTCTAAATATTGGCGTAGCACTTCCAAGGTGACGAGCATGGCGTAGAGATGAACATAGGTTTCTGCCACGGGTTCACCATCAGAAGAGGGGTAGAAAATTTCGGCAGGTGGGGCCGTGGGGAGGAGGGCGGTCATGGGTGGCGGAGGGCTGGAAGATCGAAGGGTTGGGTGCATTTTAGCGCGATCGCCCCTTGGCAATTTTCCGCAATCCGGGACAGGGGTTTGGATCGTTCATCAAAGCTGCTCAACAAAAAACGCCAGCTCATGCCAATGCGGTCTGAGATGGCGTAATAGAGTTCAAGCTGCGTTCAAACTTGGAGTGACGATAAACTTGAGTGGGTTGACCAAGCAAGTCACTTAGCGTTGCAAATAGCGTTGCAAAGCAGGTGGCGCACTAGGCCAGAGTTTCGGGGCAATAGCCCAGCCCTTGCACAAACTGCTGACGAAACTCTTCGATTTCTTCGCCGTCAGGGCTGCCGTGAGACACCACTGCCACCTGGTAGCGGCGCATCACATCCACGGGCGACTGGCCAGTTTCCAGCCCCCACAGCGCCATCCGTACTCGGATATCCGGTTCGTAGGCAATGCCCAGCTCATTCAAAAAAGCGCGAAAGTCACCGTCTCGATCGGCATCCAGGCAGCGCTCCAGTTTAACCTTCACCACCCAACCGTCGATCTGATGAATGACCGTCATGAAGCGAACGGGGAGCCAGGGCGTGTTGTGAAGATATTCAACCACCCGAAGCGTTAAACTGGCATTCGCGAGGTAATAGATGTATTCCATGCGTCCAACCCCAGCAAATGCAATTTCAACTACAGTTTTATTTTCGTAATAAACTCTGACGTTTCATAGGGGAAAGACCCCCTACCTTGGAGGGTGTTTCTCCCCAATCTGCCTGGACTTAGTGGATTTAGTTGAGCATGTCTTTGAATCCGTTGCCGCATCATCACCCTGAGCCATCCCCTTTCCCTCAGGACTCTCCGCCAAGCTCAGAAGCGCCAACTTCCCTCGACCTGCGGCTGGCATCCTATGACTATCATTTGCCTGCTGAGCGCATTGCTCAAAATCCGGTCGTACCGCGCGATCGCGCTCGGCTGCTGGTGGTGGATTCGCCAAGCTCCCATCAGCACTGCATCTTTCGGGATCTGCCAGCGCTGCTGCGGCCGGGCGATTTGCTGGTGTTGAACAATACCCGCGTGCTGCCTGCGCGACTGTTTGGGCGCAAGGTGGGCGGCGCAAAGGTAGAGGTGCTGCTGCTGGAAGAGCAGTCGGAAAATCGCTGGCTGGCGCTGGTGCGCCCTGGGCGACGGCTGAAGGTGGGCGCAATGATTGAATTTTTTCAGCCGGATCAGCCGGAAGGCGGGAAACCCCTGCTGACGGCGACCGTGCTGGCGGTGGATGCAGCCACTTCTGGCAGGATTCTGGAATTTCAGGTTGCAGAAAACAAGCCCTTTTTGTCGGTGCTGCACCTGTTGGGTCAGGTGCCCCTGCCGCCCTATATCGAGAATTCCCACGCCGATCCAGAGCAGTATCAGACGGTGTATGGCGATCGCCCCGGATCGGCCGCTGCCCCCACCGCCGGACTGCACTTTACCCCAGAGTTGCTCGATCGCTTGGAAGAGCAGGGCATCCGGCGCACCTTTATTACGCTGCATGTGGGCGTAGGCACCTTTCGCCCGGTCGAGGCGGAAACTATCACCGATCACAAAATGCACGGCGAATGGCTAGAAGTGTCGCCGGAAACCGTCGAGGCGATCGCCACAACCCAAGCCAGTGGCGGCCGAGTAATTGCCGTCGGCACCACCGTAACCCGCGCCCTCGAAGGCGCATCCCACAGCGGGCAACTCCAGCCCTACTGCGGCAAGACAGAGCTATTCATCTATCCCGGCTATCGGTGGCGCGTGGTAGATGGGCTGATCACCAATTTCCATTTGCCCAAGTCCAGCCTGATGATGCTGGTCAGCGCCCTCACGGGACGAGAACGGCTGCTGGCGCTGTATCAAGAGGCGATCGCCCAGGGATATCGCTTCTATTCCTTCGGCGATGCCATGCTGATTTTGCCGGAGGCAAAGGTTGAGGCGACAGCAGGGGAGAAGGAGCAGGTTGCTGCTGATTGGTGATCCCTACTGACTGGTGATCCCTACTTTAGATCAATTCCCAGATAGGTTTTGCTGAGAAACTGGGCCAGACGCTTCACCTGAGACTGCACTTTGTCGGGGCTGTTGGTAAACGAGGTTCCCAAAATCCGGGAAAACTCCTCGTCCGACAGGGTGCCGTCTTGGTGTTGCTGAAAGGCGCTGACCACAGCGATTAGCTCGTCGGCAGAGAACTGGAAGCCGTTTTGAGCCGCAAAGGCCGCCACATCCGGAGCGCGATCGCCCGTCAGGGCCGCAGTTTCGGCGGGGTCTAGCTCCGCTTCGCTGCTGATGTTGCCATCGCCCACACCGAGCAGGGCTTCTAGCTGTTGCCGCAGGGTATCGTCAGCGGCAGTGCGATGCATAAATTCCAGCACAGTTGCAGTAGTCATGGTCGGATGAACTCAACTCGCCACTTCGGCTCAAATCATAACAAGCGCTAATTGCTGACCTGACTTGGCTTAATGAAAACTGAAGCTTGCGGTAAGCTGGGATGGGAAATTTAGCGCCAGGGACAGCGCAAGGGGCATTTGTGGAAAACTCGGCAGCCCAAGCGGGAGAGATTCGCCTGCTAGTAGTGGATCTGGACGGGACGGTGGTGGGTGCGTCGAACCAAATTTCGGCACGAGTAAAGCAGGCCGTGCAGGCGGTGCAGGCGCAGGGCATTCCCGTGGCGATCGCCACCGGGCGGATGTATCAATCAGCCCGCCGGTTTCATGCCGATCTTGGCTCTACCCTGCCGCTGATGAGCTATCAGGGCGCACTGATCAAAGACCCCGCCGATGACACGCTGCATCGCCACTGGCACCTACCCAGGGTCTATGCACAGCAATTGCTGGAATTTTATGAACAGCCGGCTTTGCGAGACGACGTATCCGTGCATTTCTACATTGACGACCAGCTCTACGTCCGCGAGATCACCGCCGAAACCGAAGCCTATGCAGAACGCTCCAGCATTGAGCCGATCGCCGTTGGCGACCTGCGAACCCTGCTCGATGCCGACCTGACCAAGATCCTCGCCCAAAGCAGCAACGTGGCGCTGATTGACGATCTGCTGGAAAAACTGCGGCAACGCTACGCCCCGACCGAGCTATACCTGACCAAATCCGTGGATATTTTCCTGGAAGCAACCCATCCAGAGGTGAATAAGGGCAACGCGGTTCGCTACCTGGCAGAGAACATTTTGGGACTCCGCGCCGACCAAGTGATGGCAATCGGCGATAACTTCAATGACTTTGAGATGCTGCAATATGCGGGTATTGGCGTGGCAATGGGCAACGCGCCGGAGGGCGTGCAGGCGATCGCCAATTGGGTTGCCCCTTCCGTAGAAGAAGATGGAGCGGCGATCGCCATCGAAAAGTTCATCCTGGGATAGGGCGCGATCTCCACAGCATGGGGTAATACAGGCCGCCTATCCCTACCCAAATACCAGCGCAACGCAGCGCGACCCACAGGTCAAAAATTACAAGCAAAAACCACCGAGCTGAACCTGCCTCTGAGAAGAGAGACAAAAAGAGGCATTGCTCGGTGATGTCCAAGCTATTCAGAATTCCAAAAGCTTTAGTAGGTAATATCAAGCCTCTCGCCTAGAGAAGCTGGAGCTTAGAAATCAGGAAGGGCATCGGCGACTGACCGTGTTTCGTCTCGATGCCCTTGCTGGTTCGCTCCTCACACTGATGAAAATATATCAGACCCTTCCCGGTCTTGTCAGCGCCTCAGTGCCAATGATTAACAATTCCTATAATTGTCACAGTCTTTACACTTTCCTTCCTACAAGAAAATCTCTACAGGGAGGGTGGAGCCGCTACCTGCAACGGCCCTTCCAACAGCCAGCGCAACGTCTGCTGTGCGGCTCGCACCAGCCCCAGCCGCGCCTGCGCCAGTTCCAGTTGGTGAACCGCCACGTCGCCAAAGATGCGACAGCTTGCGTCAAAGTCATACACACAGCGGCTGAGGGACTGGGCCAGGGCGATCGCCGAACCGTGCTGGATTGAACCCAGCGCATCCACGCTATCCAGCAAGTGCCCGATTAGCCGCTGCTCGGCGGGCGCTTGGGTGCGGAGCGTTCCTTCCGCCGTGAGCCAGGGCATGGGCATGGGCCACACCAGTTCGCCCTCGATTGCTCCCGGCAACTCAAAGCGAACCAGTCCGACCCGCTCTGCCAGTGCCAAGAGGTTGCAGCATCGGGCATGGGCCGCCTGCATTTCAAACCATTGGTCTTGGAACCTTTTGTCTTGAGGCAATCTGTCTTGAGGCAATCTGTCTTGAGGCAACTTGTCTTGAGGCAATCTGTCTTGAGGCAATCTGTCTTGAAGCAATCTGTCTTGCAACTGTCCTGGAGACGGTTGGACATGGGTCAGCAGGGCTGATTTCCAGATAGCAAGGTCTGGCTCAGGCTCAGGGAAAAGATCGGGCGACTGGGACTCGGCAGGTCTGGTAAATTGCTGCAACCATGCCGCCAGCAGGCGATCGCCCAGGTGAACCTGCACCAGATGCTTTTGGGCAACCCGGAGCGGGCTATCGGCCCAGTCTGCCTTGTCCGCAGTCGATGCTGGCCAGCGTTCAGCCAGCCGGATGGCAAGGTCTTCGGTCGGAATGCCCAGGTTTGCCGCCAGTCGGGGGGCGATCGCCGAACTGTAGACCACCCCCATCGGCGCATCTACCCGACGCAGGGCAATCTGGCCTTGCAAGTCCGGCACATTGGGAAGCGCGGGGTGGACAATTGCTGCTTGCCAACAGGTCGCCAGCGCGGCTTCTAGGCGCGATCGCACACTCCACACGCCCGCCAGCCCAGTCTGCTCTCGGCTCAATTCATCTTGCATAGCGGGTGCTGCATGGCTAATCTGGGTCTTGTTTGCCGCGTCGGGGAAACCGGCGATCGCCCGCGTTGGCCTGGGCTTGATACCACTGCCGCCACTCTGCCGTGCTGCGAATCGCCAGCCACAGCAACAGCAGCGCAATCAGCCCCCCTTGGCGCGGCGCATCAAAGGCAAATAGCACCAGCAGCACACAGAGAAAATCTTGCAGAAAAATGGCCCAGAGCGGCAGCCCCCGCAGCCGATAAAACCAGCCCACCTGCACCAACTGAAACACCAGCGCCAGCAGCCCGCTAACCAGCGCCGCCACGGGTACTAGCTCTTGGCTCGTTTGCATGAGGCGGGCGACTGTTATCCCGGCGATCGCCCCCACCAACGGGCTACACGCCAGTTCCACGATTTGCAACAGTCGTTGGGCAAGTCGGTCTTTAGAAAACAGCAGTTCCACGAGCGACCAGCTCACCAAAACTCCCAACACCAGCGGCGGCGGCACCTGCGACAGCAGCGGCACCGACGACCAGAGCGACTCGCGCTGCAACAGCCCAATCAACAGCAGCGGCAACGCAATCCGCATCCCTGTGGCGGCTGAAATTGAAAGGATAGCCAAAACTTCAACCATGACGAGCCATCACAGGCGTTGAATCGCGTTGAGTCGGGTGGGTTATACGTTGAATTGTTACGCAGTTCTCTCGTTCGCACAATTGCCATGCAAGTGCTGTGCGGATGCGTAAGCCCTGGGAAAGGGCGATCGCCCACAGATTTGTGAACGCTGGCTTGAGAACCGAGCCATCAAGTCGGATTTCAACACAGCCCGTTTGTCTAGCTAGTCTGTATCACGGCTTACATCGTGTTTTGCTTTGAAGTTTGAGTCTAGTCCTAGAAGAGGAAATATAATTCCTGTATAAAAAGAAACCTTATCCGACCCAAGACACAGGCAAGAGAGTTGCACTAGATGCATGTTTGAAGAGTCTTTAAAGACCGTTTAAAGACTCTCTGAAGAATCATTCTGGAGAAAAAACTAGTCTCTCAATTCCTCCTATCAGTTTAGGTTTGTCGCCCTTCAAAAAATTAATCAAGACATTACAATCAATGCCTGTAAATAACCCGGATCTCGCTCTGGGAAGTAAACTCAACCTGGTTATCCATGAATTCACGAACTGCTATGTGTGGTTCCAAAACTATGTCTAGAGCGGTATAAGTCAGAAACTTACTGAATCGAGAGCTTCACTATCCCTTACAAAAAAGGAGAGAATTTCAGATTCTAGACAAAGTTTCCATAAAGTTCTCAGTGAGGGCTAGAAGCCTGTCCGTAATTTGACTATGATTTCGAGCAACACAGTATAAAGCTCCGTGATTTCACATAGTTTTAGCTTGGTTCTGGCTTGGTTTTGGTTTGCGAGTTTTTCTCACAAAGTTTTTGCATAGCGCTTAAGGCGTGCGCTTAAGCAATCTCCAAATCTTACGGATGGTTGTTGGGGCGGATCGCTGAGTCTTTAGGCAAGCGTTCTTGGAGCGGGCGATCGCCAGAGAATCAGTCTGCGCTCAGTTCACAGCACTCGTTCATACATCGCCAGTTCCCGACGGTGGGCAGTAGCCTTCGTTGTCTTGCTCTCGGTTTCCCAAGGCTGGGCACGTCTTCGCCTGGTTTCAGTTCATTAGTTGTGCATTGTTTTGTCGGAGGATAGTGTGAAAACTCCCGTAGTTGCGATTGGATTAGATGCTGCTGACCCAGTGGTTCTCGAGGAGTGGATGTCTCAGGGGCATCTCAAGAATCTCAGTCGTGTCCGTGAGCAGGGGGCCTACGGTCGCCTAGAAAACATCGTGAACTACTGCGGTGTGCCGACACCCGCTGCTTCAACTGAGCGGCTGTGGGCTATGACTTGGACAGGCTGTATGCCTGACAAGACAGGCTTTTGGGGCACGTCCAAGTTTTATCCCGAAAGCTACGGCATTGACCGAGACATTCTCAAGGTCGGCTGCGATTTTGAGCAAAATCCTCCCTTTTATGCCCTTGGCGAAGACTATCGGGTATTTGTGCTAGACCCGCCGACTTCGGGCCTGTCGAGCCAAGTCAACGGGCTTCAGGTTCTCGCGTGGGGCGGACATTATCCCTTCACTCCCAGTGTGTCTGTTCCCGCAGAGGTGCTGCCGGAAATGATTCGGGAATATGGGGAAAATCCAGTTCTCTACAAAGACGATGGCATCTGGTGGGATAAGGCTTACGAAAAGTGGGTTCCCGGCGCAATCCGAGAGAGCGTAGAGAAGCGTGCCCAGGTTTGCCGCGACTATCTCAAGAAAGAGGATTGGGATTTCTTCTTTGTTGGGTTTGGAGAAGCGCATACCGCTGGGCATGACCTCTGGTATACCCATTACGATCACCCTGTATACGAATTCCACGGCAAGCCTGCGGGCCCGCTGATGCTGGAGGCGTTTGAGCATATCGACCGGGCGATCGGCGAGATTTTGGATGCTGTGCCAGAAAATGCCTACATTACGCTCTTTTCGCCCCACGGCATGGGCGCAAACTACACGGACTTGCTGAGCATGGCCGTGCTGCCGGAGATGATGTATCGCTTTAACTTTGGCAAGGCGGCGATCGCCCCAGGAAACCCCAGCGAAGAGCCAGGCCCAATCATCAGCCATCCGTTCCGCAAGTCTTGGATGGGTGAAATGTGGGCGCGGAACTATGAGCAAAATCCTCTTAAGCGGGCGCTGCGTCCTTATCTGCCTAGCAAACTCCTGCGCGATCGCCTGAATGGGTTGGAATCGCCCTACGTGCTAATGGAGCAAAACGCGCCGCTGTTCTGGATGCCGGCCATGTGGTATCGCCCGCTGTGGTCGCAGATGCGAGCCTTCGCGCTGCCCTACTTTGCCGATGGCCACGTTCGCATCAACGTCCAGGGGCGCGAGGGCAGTGGCATTGTGCCGCCATCTGAATATGATGCCGTCTGTGAAGAGGTGATCGAAAAGCTTTGGAAGCTCAAGGATGCCAGAACAGGCAAGTCCATCGTGCGGCAAATTTCTCGCACTCGCCGCACGCCGTTTGACGAGGGCAATCTCTCGGATGCAGACATTGTGGTGGTCTGGGAAGAAGTGATTACCGATGTGGTAGACAGCCCCGACTTTGGGCGGATTGGCCCCATTCCCCACTTCCGGGCAGGCGGGCATCGGTCTAGAGGATTCTTCATGGCTCAGGGGCCGGGTATTGCTCCCAATTCCAGCATTGAGCGCGGTCAGGCACTCGATATTGCGCCGACGATTTTGGGTCTGCTGGGTGCGCCCATTCCCGATCGCCTAGATGGAACGCCCCTGCTGGAAGTGTCCTCCGTCCGGTCGGCGGCTATGCGGTAACAGGCTTCTATCATCCAGACTTCCACATTCATGAATCGAGGCACGGGCTGTGGAGGCGATATCGTCGCACTTGCAGCCCGTCCTGCCTCATAAGCAACCGATTTTGCAGATCTACCCTAGCGCTTCCTATGAATCCCGAAGTCTCTGTTATCATCCCTGCTTACAACACTGAGTCGTATATCGCACGGGCGATCGCCTCAGCCCTCGACCAAACCTTGCACAACATCGAGGTTCTCGTAGTAGACGATGCCTCGACCGATAGCACCGCAGAGGTCGCCAGACGCTTTCAAGATGAGCGGGTTCGGGTCTTTGTGAATGACCGGAATATGGGGGCGGCGGGCGCTCGCAATCGCGCTCTGCGAGAAGCCCGAGGCAACTGGATTGCCGTGCTAGACTCCGATGACTGGTACGCCCCAGAGCGCCTAGAACGTCTTCTCCAGGTTGCTCAAGCAGAACAGGCAGATATGGTAGCCGACGACCTGTACTACGTGCAGGATGGCAGCGACACCCCTCTAAGCACGTTAATTCAAGGAAGCGGACACACGATTACAGAAATCCGCCGAGTCGATCCGGTCTTCTTTGTGGAAACCGATGTCTACGGACAGCAGGGGCTACACCTGGGCTTGAGCAAGCCGCTGATGCGCCGTCAGTTCTTGATTAAACACGGCATTGAGTATGACCTCTCGCTGCGCCTTGGGCAAGACTTTTGGCTGTATATGAACTGCCTGATCAATGGCGCACGCTATTTTCTCGTGCCAGAGCCATATTACTACTACCGCTTCCGCCCCAACTCCTTGGTCAAGCAGAGCAAAATTGCTCGACTAGACGGCTACTGCCGCGCAGCACAAAGCTTCTTGCAAAAGGAGCAGGTCAGGAGTAATCCTCGTCTCGTGCGATCGCTCTCTCACAATCTTGCTGTCTTCAGGCGCAACCGAGCCTACTATCGGGTCGTTGAGCCACTGAAGCAACAGCAGTATTTCAAAGCCTTGCTTGCCGCAGTGCAAAATCCCTATTTCTTTGTGCATTTTGCAGGGCAGATTAGCAACATCTTGCAAAGGCGCTGGCGCTACTATTTCCAAAAAAATACGCTGGCCTACGAAACTCGCTTATCCAATCAATAGTTCTCAATAATTCTCAATAGTTTCAATCACTCAGCCAATCGCGATCCTGGCCAAAGCCTTTTAGCGAAGGGATCTCAGTAGGGAGATTAGAAGGGCGATCGCAGCAGAGATTCGATTTCGATATATCCAAAAGAGGATCGCTATTGATGATGGGAAAGCGACTGCTTGGGAATTCATTCTCCATTTTCGTCACGCGCCTAACTCAAAGTATTACAACCTTCGCGCTCAGCGCTTTCATTGCCCGTTTATTAGGCGCATACGAGCTGGGTCAATATCTCCTTGCTTTTGGATACTATTTTATCTTCATGAGCCTCGCCTCGCAGGGGTTCAAAGTTTTATTCACGCGAGAGCTTTCTCGCCATCCAGAACAAACGCCCACCTACCTAGTTAGCGGTACGCTCCTGCAACTTTTATTCAGCACCATTGCCTACGCGGTTTTGGTGCTTATTGTGTATTTTCTGCCCTATCAAGACGACACAACGCTGGTGTGTTACGTCATGGGGCTAACTATTTTCCCATTCTCTTTGTCAAACATATCAGAGGCCATCTTCCAGTCCAAAGAGAAGATGTATCTGATTACTGCTACCACAGTTCCGGTTTACATTTTGCGTCTGCCCGTGATGATTTGGGCAATGCAGGCAGGGTACGGGGTTGTTGGGCTGAGCTTGGTGATGTTTTTCTCGGAAATACTCATCTTATTTTTTCAGTGGGGGTTGCTTCTGAGATCGGTCATTCCCTGTTGGAAGGTTGATCGAGCATTTATCCGACAATCGGTGCAGTCGGTGCGGACGTTTGTTGCAATTGAAGGCGTTTCAGTGATCAACGCTCGGATGCAGATCCTGATTCTTTCGGTGCTAGGCGGAGAGGTTATCGTTGGTCTTTACGGGGCCATTATGCAACTAATGCAGCCCTTCGATATTTTATCGACTAGCCTCACGGTCGGCGTTTTTCCGAGCATGTCAAAGGCGGTGGATCTTGGGCGACACAAGCAGCGGCAGCTTGCTGAAATGAGCATGGAGATACTGTTGATGGTGTCTTTGCCCTTGGTCATGGCGCTGATCTTTTTTGGCAAAGAGTTGCTAAACCTGGTTTACCACAGACCTGATTTTGGAAATGCCGCAGTTCCCCTAGCTATTGTTTCGCTAGGGCTGATTGCATCTTCATATATTCGCCCTCTGAGCTATCTTCTGGTTGCCAATCACCTCGAACATATCAATATGCGTGAGGTGATAGTAACCACAACGCTAACAGGTATCACGGGTATTATTTTGATTTCTCAGTTTCAACTAATGGGGGCGGCAGTTTGCGTTTTGCTCATGCGATTCATTAGTCTTGGACAGTATATCTACGGCGTTTCGTTTAACTTATTCTCAGTTCGATTTTGGAAGTCCCTCAAGCGTCCCCTTTTAATCACAGTGCTGATGACGCTAGTATTTTGGTTTCTCGAAAGCCATGTTCAAGAAATTTTGAAGATTACCACTATTTCAACTGTGGTTTATCTTTTGCTCGTGGGTGCGATGGTGACGTTTCAGGCGGGTGGGGTCAGAGTAGTTTACACAAAGCTGTTGCAGAAATAGGCGGGGTCACTGATGAAGGTTGTTCTATTACACTTTTGCTTTACGGAATATACCGTTGGCTTGGCCAATGGATTGGCGAATTATGTTGATTTAACGTTGATTCATCCAGAAAAGATTTCTGCGGACTGTCGCAAAGCGCTCGATCCGCGCGTCAAGGTGCGGACGTTTGCCAAGCCTCGGATTCGCGATCCGCGCAATGTGTTTGCAATGGCCGAGATGATGCGGCTGATTCGGGAGGCTCAACCCGATGTGCTGCATGTGCAGGAGACAAACGACTTTTGGTATGACCTGACGCTGTTCTTCAACTCAATGCCGCCGCTGGTGACCACGATTCACGATGTGTTTCGACATCCGGGCGATCGCGACAATGTGTGGGGGTCTGAATATACCCGGCGTATCGCGTTCTACAAGTCGCAGGCGCTGATCGTCCATGCCAATCCGCTCAAAGAAGCCCTAATGAGCCAGTTTCGAGTGTCGGGCGATCGCATCTCGGTACTGCCCCACGGCGAGATTGGTAGCTTTTTCCAAAAATGGGCGGATGGCGTGCATCTGCCGCGCGAACCCCACACCCTGCTGTTTTTTGGTCGCATCTGGCCTTACAAGGGCTTGAAGTATCTGGTGGAAGCCATGCCGCTGGTAGCAGAGCGTTTCCCTGATGTGCGGCTGATTGTTGCAGGGCGGGGGGAAAACCTGAGCCAGTATTTTTCTGGGGAACCGGACCCCCGCCAGTTTGAAATTTTGAACGAGTTTATTCCCCTCAAGGCGGTGGCAGGGCTATTTCAGCGCAGCACCGTGGCGGTCTTGCCCTATGTCGAGTCTTCCCAAAGTGGCGTGGCGGCTGTGGCGTTTGCGATGGGAACCCCTGTGATCGCCTCTAATATTGGCGGGCTGGCAGAAATGGTCAACCACGGGCAAGACGGGCTGCTGGTTCCCCCCGGAGACAGCCGCGCCCTAGCAGACGCAATCATTCACCTGTTGGGCGATCGCGCATTACAAGAGCGCTTTGCCACCGCTGGTCTGGCCCGCTGCCAGACTGACCTGAACTGGTCCAATATTGCGGCAAGCACCGTGGAAATCTATCAACGGGCGATCGCCGCAAAACGATAGACCGATAGACCGATAGACCAAACTCAATAGCCCAGAGGCCGATGTTCTCAATCCCTTCCTCTGGGGACTGACCTCACACACGCTTCGGGCTGTTTTTCCCAAAGTTCCTAAAGTTCTAGAGTCTGTAAACCCTTGTAAAATCTCTCTACCGAAACCATCATGGCTCGTCATCGAACTCCATCGGTTCCACGCTGGCGGTTTGTCAGCAAGTCCCTTCCCAAGTGGCTCATTGCGCTGGCGCTGGCGCTGCTGTTTCTCTTCTTCAGCGCAACGGTTGCCTACTCTGCCTACAAAGCACACCGCCGCCGCCCACCCGATCAGGTGCATCTCGCTTGGATTAAAGATCCCGCGACGACCATGACCATCGTTTGGCGCACCTACCGGGACTACACCCCCTCCTATGTGCAATATCGTCCGAAGGGCACTGAAGCATGGCAAGAGTGGGTAGGAGTCCACCGTCCTTCTGGCACAGAGGGCATGTTGCACGAAGTTACCCTCGAAGACCTTTCCCCCAACACCGAATACGAATACCGAGTGAAAGGTGACTACTGGTCAGTCTGGAGTGACCCCTACACGTTCCGAACCGCTCCAGCAGGGGGCGCGAGTGAGTTTGACGTGGTGTACGTTGCCGATACGGGGCTAGTGGGGCGCAAAGACGGACTCTCGACCGGAACCCAGCAGATTATCGACGAAATTGCCAAGCTGAATCCTTTGCTTGTGCTAGGTGGCGGTGATTACGCCTACTACGATGGCGACAAACGCTATCGGCCGCTCGATCGGGCGATCGATGCCTGGTTTAACCAAATGATGCCTGTGGCCAGCAAAGCAGCGCTGATGCCAACCTATGGTAATCATGAGGCTATGTTGGAGGAAAACATCGATCTTTGGTCGCAGCGCTTTCCCACGCCCGCTGGGTTTGACCACAACCTCAACTACTCTTTTGATGTGGGCAACGTCCACTTTATCTCTCTGTTCACGATTTTTGAAGAGCAGGGCGTTTCCAACGGAACCCTGAAGTGGCTGGAAGAAGACATTCAGGCCGCGCAAGCCGCGGGCAAACGGTGGATTATTCCGTTTACCCATGTGTCGGCCTTTGCCGAGGGCAAGAGCCACCCATCCAACCTGGCACTGCGGGCACAGCTTGGGCCACTGCTGGAAAAGTATGGCGTGAAGCTGATTGTTTCTTCCCATGACCAGGCCTATGAGCGAACTTACCCGCTGGTCAATGTGCCCCAGTCCATCACCGCAACCTCTACTTCCAAATCTTGCTACACCCTGGAAGATGGCGTGACCTGGCTAAAGTCCAGTCCTGGGGGTAAAGAGAGCAACAAGAGCGGTTCGTTTTCAATCTTTCAGAGCGACACTGCGCCCCCCTGGACCGCCTATCGCAACAACACGATGCATGTGTTTACGCAGCTTCATTTCACGCCGGATCAGCGATTGCAGGTCAAGACTTATGGCTTGAAAGGCGATGGAAAGCCGCCCGTGGTGCTGGATGCGTTTGAGTACACGACGGGGCGCTGTGGCGCGTGATGGTTTAGCGGTCTAGCTGTCTCCGCTGTTTAGCGGTCTACGCTGTTGGCGCTGGATTCGCGAGGTCGATTGCTTTCGCTTGCGGCGCAGGCCAACCCCCAACACGCCTGCGCCGACCAGCCCCAGTAGGCTGGAGGGTTCAGGCGTGGGGGCGATCGCCACGTCCAGATCCTTAAAAGACACGCGAGTCTGCCCCAGTCCGTCGACCCCAGAGAAGCCCTCCGCTCCCAGCCCCTTGGTTAGGGTAACGCCGTAGGTCGGGTCGGATTCCAGGCTAGTGCCCGTGGCCGTGGTGCTGGTGCTGCCGAAGAGGGCGATCGCCGTGTTGGTAAAGGCCCGCTGGTTAGTCCAGTTGCCCAGATCGTCGTCAAAATAGCTAAAGACGTTTTCCGTGTTGGGAATTTCGCCCGGAACCTCGCTGCCCTTGAGCGAGGTTTTGCCGCCAAAGGTTGCCGTTTTCGTCAGCGGGTCGTAGGTGTCGCCTTCAGTCAGGTAGGTGGCTTTTACGCCAGAAATCGTCCAGTTGCCGTTCTTCTCACCCGGCTCCGCGCCAGTCAGGTCAGCAATGAACACGCCATTCTGACCCAGCACCTTGAAATTGACATCCTCCGTGTCGGTGTCTGTCACCACCAGCGCTGTGTTTTCGTCCACCCCAAAGGCAGTGTCAATTCCCAGGTCAGACGCAAGGCGAATGATGCGTCCCTGCCGCCCCCGCTCGCTAAAGTGGCTGTCTAAGATGCCGTAGTTAAAAAAGCCCAGCCCGCCCAAGGGATTGTAATATAACGTGTTGTCAAAGGGTGGGCTGCCAATCAGGCTGTTGGAGCCGTCGCGCAGTCCCTCATAGCTTTCGCCATTGGTAATCATTTCAGTACCGGGCTGCACGGCAGTTCCGGCGCTGGTGCCAGCGATCACTGCGCCCTTGGTGAACTGGTCGCGCAGGGATCGGATGAGCGCCGTGTCGGTGCGGCTTTGGGTGGCGACGTTTTCGTTGAAGAAGCACTCGGTAATGAAGGACTGGTCGCCGCCTGTGAAGACAAAGGCGTTGCGGCTGCTGATTTGATTGGCGATCGCCGAACTGCTGTCATTCTTGTAGCCTGCACAATCGCTCACCGTGATGGGAACCCACTCCACATCCACGCTGTCGCCATAGAGCGCCTGAAAATCTTCGATATAGAACCCAGCAGATCGCGCAGGGTTGCTGCTCGCCGTCGAGATGATGCCAATCTTTGCATTGGACAGGCCACCCGCCAGATTCACAATCTCCTCGTAAATGGAGACCCCGTAATCTTCTTCCAGACCGCCGCTGCCCGGAAAGGCCCAGTTTCCACCAACCAAAACCAGAGACCCGGCCAGCGCTGGCCCAAACTGAGCCACGCCAACGCACGACAAGCTCAGCACGACGGCGGCTTTAGTAATCCAATGCATAAAAGATGACTTAAATTGCCTGACTTAAATTGCCAGTAAATGGGGGAATGCAGGTGAATCGCTTGAGTGCGATACTCTGCGGGTTTAGACTATCATTCCCTTCCTAATTTCGAGCTGAAGGACTTCTAAAGAAATCTATTTTGGTTAAATTCGATACCTGGAGACTTTCCGCGCCCCGTTTTTTGGCGTTTCCGCATAGAAACTGGTATGGATATCAGCGTTTATGCGTTGGTTTATACGTTTATGCGTTGGTTTATGCGTTGGCGTGGGTGTCGCGGCTGGCGGGGATAGCGGTGATGACATCCTGGGGCTGCCCAGCCAGCGGCAACGCTAGCACAAAGGTCGTCTGCCCCGAGGCGCTCTTGACCGACAACTGTCCGCCGATGAGAACAGCCAGTTTTCGAGCCAGCGCCAGACCCAGGCCCGTGCCGCCATATTTCCAGGGGTCGTTGTTGGGAATGCGATAGAACTTTTCAAAGATGCGATCGCGCTCCTCGGCAGGAATTTCCACCCCCGTATTCGTCACGCAAATCCGCAGTTGCCTGGGAACCGATATCGCTTCAGCCTCGCCCCCAGTCTGTTCACCAGCTTGTTTAATATCCTCGATATCCTCAATATCCTGTTCGATTCGGACTTGAATCTCGCCGCCCGCAGGCGTGTACTTGCAGGCATTGTGCAGCAGTTCCGAAAGAATGCGTTCTAGGTAGCTGAGGTCGGTGGTCAATGGCTTCAGGTCGTTTGGAACCTGAATTTCCAGGTGTTGCTGCTGGTTGTGGACATATTGCAGAAATGGCTCCGCAATGTGAGGCAGAATATCCCGCAGGTTTACCGTCGTCCACAGAAGCGGCTCCGTCTCTGAGTCTACGCGGGCCAGTTCGAGCAGATCGTTAATCAAACTGGTCTCCCGGAGGCTTTCTTCTTTCAGAATTTGCACAAAGGGGGCGGCGTGCCGGAGCAGTTGCACAGCCAGCGGCTCGGTCACGCTCTTGGTCATGTCGCGCAGAGTGATTTCGAGCATCTGCGTCGCCATCGAGATATTCGACAAGGGCGTTCGCAGCTCATGAGACACCGTATTGAGAAAATCGTCTTTAAGCTGGTTGAGGCGTTCTAGCTCGGCGACCTGAGCCTGGGCAGCCTGAAACAGACGGGCCTGACGAATGGCGATCGCACACTGAATGGCGACCTGTTCTGCCAGACGGATTTCTTGCTCCGTAAACACACGCTCCGCCGGACACACCAGCGTCAAAATTCCCAAGTTGCCCTGCTCATCGGCAATGGGGCAGCGAAACAGACCAACCCAGTCCGCCAGCGGGTGCTGGCCGCAGATATGGGTATAGGATTGGGCATCGATGCAAGCCTGTAGGTCGTGATGGTCTTCGCAGCGAAACTCCAGGCCTCGAACTGGGGGCAAATGAATCGGAAACTCGTAGGCGATCTGATAGGTTTTATCATCATCGCTAAAGAAGCCGACTTCACAGCTAGACAGATGGAGTTGCTCGGCGAGTTCTTGCACCGCCGTTTGCAAAATCTGATGCTCGTCGAGGCTGTCGCGCAGGCGATCGCTAATGCGGCGCAGCATGGCTTCATAGTTGAGCGATCGCTCCAGTTCTGCCGTGCGCTGCTGCACCTTGTCTTCCAGGTTCAGGTTTAGCTGCCGCACCTGGTTATAAAGTTCTGCCTGCTGGAGGGCGATCGCCAGCTGATCAGCAATATGCTGGAGCAGATCTGCCTCGCTAGTCTGCCACTGGCGATGCGTCTCGCAGCTATGCACAATCAGCAGCCCCCAGAGCGTGGGCATCTCTGGCGAACCGTCTGAATGGTCAGCGCCCGCAGCCGGATTTCCACCCTTGGCCGCCCGATCCGGAGACTGGAGAGCGTTTCGCTGCAAAATCGCCGCCACCATTTTGGACTTGACGCGAAACTGCTGCATATAGTTTGCCAGACACCCCGCCCAGGCATCCTGATGCACATCGGGAACCAGCCGCGTCTTTTGTTGCTGATAAAAGGCACGACAACTGCCCCCAAAGCACCGATCTTCCAGCTTCATCTCTAGGGTCAGCGGATAGGCCGGGTTTACCGATTCCTGGATTACTACGCCCGCTTCAGCGCTGATCAGCCGAAAGATCAGCGCTCGATCAACCTGTAGCACCCGCCGCACCTCCTCTACGGCCGTAGACAAGATCGTTTCCACGCTCAGCGATTGGCGGATGCGCTGAGTAATGCCCCGCAGGACACGTTCGCGCTGGGCTTGCTGGCGCAGCAGTTCCTCTATCTGCTGGCAGTTTGCAGGGAAATTCGCCCCGGCGTGACCGACTTCGCGCAGTGTGACCAAGCTCAGGTCGGGCAGGGCACGACTTGCGATTCCGTAGGCCACCCGTCGAGCGGTGCCGTCTTCGGCAAACAGATCCAGCTTGCCCCAGAGCGGTTCCGTCGAAGCCTGTCGGGACTCTTGACTCCGCTGCAAATCGAGGCAGAGCGAGGCAGGCAGCACGTCCGCAGCGGGCTGACCGACCAACATCTCGCGCGATCGCCCCAACAGCCCGCAAGCCGATGCATTGCAGCCCACGACACAGCCCGTGGCATCAATCGCCACAACCCCGTCTAGAGACTCATCAAACAGGGCCCAAAAGGGCTGAACATCAAATGGCATAAGCGCGTTACGCAAGCATTTTGCAGCCAGAACCTCTCAGGAGCGGGCTTGCTTCAAAAAAATCCAACAAAATTCCAAAAAGCCCGGAAAAAATGACCCTTGAGGAAAAATTCAATATTTCTAGTAGTTTTGAGAGAAATAAGGTCGAGATGCCGTATCTTTAAGCGGTTTTCGAGAGATTCGGCGTGAAGTCCTGCTGCTTCTTAGAAAGTCGGCCAGAGTAGGCATTTCGATCTTATCTCACAAGACGAAGGGGCCCTTGGGTCTTGTCTATCGTATCAATCGTATTAGAGGGTGTTTGAAAAGGTATCGCCTGTAATGTTAAGCACTCAGAGATCCCCCCTGGCCCCCCTTAAAAAGGGGGGAAACCGCCTTAAAGCCTGGTTTGTGCCCGCCACGCCTGACGAACTTGAGCTAGCCCCCCTTAAGAAGGGGGGAAACCGCCTTAAAGTCCCCCTTTTAAGGGGGATTTAGGGGGATCTGCACGCTTTGCTACAAACAGTAGGACTTTTCAAACATCCTCTTAAGCAATCGCTCTAGTCCCGCTCCATTACAGACAGGACTTATACACTTGCGATAGGTTCTTTGGGTTTGGGACAATTTCTTGCGGGCCGCGCCCGCGAGAAATTGTCCGACTGCGTAAGTCCTAACAGATTAAACAGATTAAACAGTCACGGTCTGGCGATCGCCCCTGCTAGTCTGGCAGCACAATGCACGCGCCCTCTTCCCAAACCACCCCGCAGGCATCGCCCTCAGCCGGGGCAACTTGTCCTTCTAGCTGCGTTGCCATCAGGGGCCCCAGCGGCGTGTCTAGCCTGCATTCCCAGACCTGGCCGATGTAGGTGACCTGGCGAATCGTCGCGGCGATCGCCCCCGGTGCATCCGTCGCCACCAGTCGCACCCGCTCTGGTCGCAGCATGATGGTCGCCGCATTGCCCACGGTCAGCCCGGTTCCGGTGGCCAGCGCCCGAACCGGAAAGCCATTGAGGGCGATCGCCGCCTGGTCGCCCTCGATTGCCTGCACCATACCTTGCAGAAAATTTGCCTTGCCAATGAACTGCGCCACAAAATGCGAGGCGGGTCGATTGTAAATGTCCTTTGGGCTGCCCAACTGCTGCACCTGGCCGCTGTGCATCACAGCGATGCGATCGCTCAGGGCCAGCGCCTCTTCTTGGTCATGCGTCACGTAGATAAACGTCAGCCCCGTCTCGCGCTGAAGCTCCCGCAGTTCTTGCCGCACTTCCTCTCGGATCTTGGCATCCAGCGCCGACAGCGGCTCATCCAGCAGCAGCACCTTGGGACGGCTAATCAGCGCCCGCGCCAGCGCCACCCGCTGCTGTTGCCCGCCCGAAAGCTGCGACGGACGGCGATCGCCCAGCCCCTCAATCCGAAACATCCGCATCGCCTCTGCCACTCGCGGTTCTGCCTCCGCCCGCGCCACACTTGCAATTTGCAGCGGATAGGCAATATTCTCCGCCACCGTCATGTGGGGAAACAGCGCATAGCTCTGAAACACCGTATGCACGGCCCGTCGGTAGGGCGGCAGGGTGGTCACGTCCTCGCCACCGATGCAAACCTGCCCATACTCCGGAATCTCGAACCCGCCAATCAGCCGCAGCGTTGTCGTTTTGCCCGACCCGCTCGACCCCAGCAGCGAAAAAAACTCCCCCGGCTGCACCGCCAGCGTCACGTCTTTCACCGCGTAGACTTCCTTTTGTCCACTGCCATAGATTTTGCTGACGCGATCGAGAGAAACGATGTGTTGGGAAGGCATGGAGCGGGGTTGGGTATGGAGGAGTTGAAGAGTTGGAAAGGGAACGGGCTGCTGGGGATCAGGGTTGCTGGGGATCAGGTTTACTGGGGAGGTAGACGGCTGCTTCACGCCATCACCCGTCCCGCTGCGCTTGTTGACTCAGCAGCACCAGGACGGTACTCACCGTAAGGATCAGTGTGGCGATCGCCGCAATTTCTGGCGTGATGTTGGTGCGGAGGCGACCCCAAATCTCCATCGGCAGGGTGTTGTCGCGGCCGGTGAGGAAAATGGTGACGACGACTTCATCAAAGGATAGCGTGAAGGCGAGCAAGGCTCCGGCAACCACAGCGCTGCGAAGGTAGGGAAATAGCACGTCTCGAAACACCTGAACGGGCGTGGCTCCCAGGTCGTAGGCGGCTTCTTCCAGGCTGCGGGGAAACTGGCCCAGGCGCGTCAGCATCGGCCCCAGCGCCACGGGCAGCCCAAAGATGGCATGTCCCAAAATCACGGTCCACAGCGACAGCGGCAGACCGAGATCCGAGAAATAGGCCAGCATCGCCACACCCGTCACGATTCCCGGCAGCAAGATGGGCAGATTCAGCGCGATGCGAAAGGCGTTTTTGCCCCAAAACTGGTAGCGATAGATGGCAAAGGCCGCCAGCAGCGCAAAGACAGATGCCAGCACCGTCGCCACCGCCGCCACCCGAATCGAGTTGCCCAGCGCCACGCGCATCGCTGCATCTTCTAGGGCCGTGCGATACCAGCGCAGGGTAAAGCCCTGGAACGGCAGCGATAGGATGCGCGAGTTGTTGAAGCTCATCAGCACCAGCACGCCGATGGGCAAATACAAAAAGCCAAACACTAGTATTGCCCACAGCCCCAAGGCCCAAGGGCGGCGCTGCGTTTGGCGGTGGGCGATCGCCCCGGTATCCATTGCCCCAGTATCCATTGCCCCAGTATCCATTGCTCCGGTATCCATTGCCCCTGTGTCCATCAACGGGTCGTCAAGTGCCATAACGTGAGTGCCATCACCATTCGCGCCATACCAAACTTATATTGATTTTGGATTTTGGATTGGCGATTTTGGATTGGCGATTTTGGATTACGGGTCGAGTCTCGGTGAGGCGTGCAGCGTTTTCATCTGTAGCGCGGTTTGCGGGAATGAGATTAGCCCTGTACCAACCTTAGCGCCCTGTTCGTAGGGCTGTATTGCTACAGCTACGTCATTATTATTGGCGCTGTGTTATTAGCGCTGTGTTATTGGCGCTGTGTTATTAGCGCCGGATTATTAATGCCGGATTACTAGCGCCGGATTACTAGCGCCAGACTAAGTGTCGGAGTGCTAGCCCCAGGTAGCTCAGTTGTCCGTAGGCGTAGACCAAATTATCGAACCGCAGGGCGGGGTCATTGCCGTATCGCAGCGAGTGGTATAGTCCCCGCAGGAGGCGATCGCCCCCCCGCCGCACCTGCCCCAGGCCGGCTTTTCCGGTCAGGCGTTCCCGCTGATATTCGCTCACGCCCTGCCACCAGCTTCGCTCCAGAAACCACCCCTGGTGGCGGCGTTCGGGCGCGACCCGGTGGGTAACTTCGGCATCGGGCAAGTATCGAACCGTTTTGCCCTGACGCAGCGCCAGTTCTGTCAGGTGCAGTTCTTCGTTGGATAGGAGCGTGTTGCCCACGCGCCCAAGCTGCTCCGAAAAGCCGCCGACCGATTCCCAAAAGTCGCGCCGGAGGGCATAGTTCACGCCACGTGGCGTTTGCCCCGGCTGCTGAATCTTGACTGGCGCATTGCCCAGGTCGTATGCGCCGAGGCTGCTGGCTAGGGTTGCCGAAAGCCAGCGGGGGGGCAGCCGCCCTTCCCAATCCAGCAAAACGCGCCCGCCTGCGATCGCCAGGTTCTCGTCTGCCTGAAACGCTTCGGACAGCACCCGCAGCCATTGTGGAGAGGCGATCGCATCGTCATCCAAATAGGCCAGCAGGGGCGCGGCGGCGTGGGTGGCTCCGGTGTTGCGGGCGACGGATAGCCCCAGCGTCGGCTCTGGCACATAGCGCAGCCGAGAATCCTGCAAAAACGGCTCCACTATAGTCCGCGTGTCATCGGTGGAGGCGTTGTCTACCACCAAAACCTCGTAGGGTTCTCTGAACTCCTGACGCAGCAGACTGGCGATCGCCCCAGCCAAATAACCAGCCCGATTATGCGTACAGATAATGGCAGAAATACGCGGCGACATTTGGCAAACCTCAAAAGCACGTTCCAAGGCTCCAAGACAGGTTTCGTTCAATGCTGCGAGGACTGACGCAGTTGGAGGATTTCTCGCGGGCTGCGCCTGCGAGAAATCCTCCAAAACCCAGAAAACTGATCGCAAGTGCATAGGTCCTGTCTGCGTTTGACCCTGCATCTAGCCATGCGCCCGACTATGGCTGCGGGCAACCTTTGCGAACGACTCCGATCAATGTAGATACCGTAACGCATCGTTTCACCTGGAGGTTGTTCTGCCGGATCAGTGTCACCCGACCCAATTGCCCAAGGACTCGACCTTGATGATTAAACTGAACGCGATACAGCCCACCCGTTTGATACAGCGTCATTTCTGTTGGATGAAGCTGAATACTGGGGTCGAGGTCGCGCCACAAAATCTGTTCAATGGGGGTGTTGATCGGATGGGCGGCAACTTGCACAAAGCCGTAGGAGTCTGTCCGCAGGCTGACCTGCCAAGTGGAACGGGTTTGCTCTGCCCGAAACTGGGCCAGCCGCATGGTTTGAAAGATTTCATCCTGGGCTACGTTGAGACTGCGGGCGCTAAAGAAAGTAATCCAGCTAGGGGCGGCGATCGCCATCAGAACCGTAATAATCGCCACGACCGCAATTTTCTCGATCAGCGTAAACCCCATCGCTACATCGCGCTCGAACCGGAGGGGCAAAGACCCTGCCCCCAAACGAGTTAAAGCTTTCATAGAGATTCATCAGAGTGTGAGAGATGCACCAGCCAACCTGTCCTTCAAATAAAATTCCCTACGGTGGCGATCGCCTATCGCGACATTCCCTCTGATGCGCCCTCCCAGCAGAAAACCATCAGGGACGACCCGTTGGGGCATAATAATCAGCGGTGGTTTTGAGGAAACATGCTCAACATGCCTGACGTAATCGACGCGCTGCCAGACAACCTGCAACCTGCAATGGCAGACGTGCTGGGGCTGCCGATACACCTGCTGCCGGACTATGGCGACTGGCTGCTGGCGCAACTCGCACAGGGCGATCGCGGCGTGCATGTGGTCACGCTGAATGCCGAAATGGCCATGCAGGCAGAGCAAAACGACGCGCTGGCAGCAGTAATCCGGCAAGCAGAATTGGTGATTCCCGATGGCGCGGGCGTGGTGCTGTATCTGCGCTTGCGGGGATATCGCGTCAACCGCTGTCCGGGCATTGAGCTATCGGAGCGAGTGATTCGAGCGTCTGCCGACCCAGCCCTGCCCGGTGCGCCCTACTCGCTATTTTTCTTTGGCGGCGCGCCTGGGGTTGCAGATGAAGCGGCACGGGTGTGGCAAGAAAAAGTGCCAGGACTGGCGATCGCCGGGGTGCAGCACGGCTACCTCCCGCCCGAAGAGCAAGCCCCGCTGCTGGAAAGGCTCCGAGAACTCCAGCCGCGCTTGATTTTGGTGGGGCTGGGGGTTCCTCGACAAGAATTTTGGATTGCCCAACACCGCCATGTTTGCCCCAATGCAATTTGGATCGGCGTGGGCGGCAGCTTCGATATCTGGTCGGGCACCAAAACCCGCGCCCCCGGCTGGCTCCGCAACAACAACCTAGAGTGGGTCTATCGGCTCTATCAAGAACCGTGGCGCTGGCGACGAATGCTGGCACTGCCGCAGTTTGCATGGCGAGCAGTGGTGTATAGAGGGTGACGGGGAAAGGAGGAAATTGGCAGAGCGCTGCGGGTCTGTTGCAGGTTCACTGCCGGATACTGCTACCTCTGAACGGTTGCCTTTTAGCGCCTTTTAGTGATGGCGGCAATACCCCGCGACTCCAAGGGTTTGCGATTTCCGCATCTTTGTATACAGTATGCATATAGAAGCCAATTTATGCTGGGTAACTTGAGGGCGTGTGCTGATTCGCCGATCTTCTAGGACGCAACGCCACCGACAGGATCAAACCTGGGATGGAAATTCGCCTCAGTGACCCGTGTTGACGCTGAAATCACAGAAAATCAATATTTGGGGGATGGAATGGTAGTTCTTGCTAAACAGCTTGCAGTCAATGGCGATCGCCTCATGCAGTCCATTGATCGGCTGGCCAAAATCGGACGGCAGCCCAACGGCGACATCTGCCGCCTGGCCTTCTCGCCAGAAGACTTGCAGGCTCGCTATCTGGTGCAGCAGTGGATGATCGAGGCTGGTATGACCGTGCGGACGGACGCTGCCGGAAACCTGATCGGCCGCTACGAGGGCACCGACCCCAACGCACCCGCCCTAGCCACAGGCTCCCACATCGACACCGTGCCCTCTGGCGGCCCGTTTGATGGAGCGCTGGGCGTGCTGGGCGGCATTGAAGTCGTGCGGACGCTGAAGGAGAACGGCCTGCGGCTGCGGCATCCCATTGAGGTCATCGTATTTACCGATGAGGAGAGCAGCATGATCGGCGGGCAGGCGATCGCTGGGACGGTGCTGCTAGATCAGCCAGAGCGCTATTTGCCCAAGATCGACCAGCCGATTGAGTCGTGCCTAGAGAAAATTGGCGGCGACTGGAGCCAACTGCCCAGCGCCCGCCGCACCCGCGCCGACATTGCCGCCTTTGTGGAACTGCATGTGGAGCAGGGCTGCGTGCTGGAGCGCAAGGGCCAGGCGATTGGCGTGGTGCAGGGCGTAGTGGGGATGCAGCGGCATCTGATCACGATTCATGGCCAGCCCAACCACGCAGGCACCACCCCGATGGACATGCGCCAAGACGCGCTGATTGCCGCCGCAAAGGTCATTCTGTCGGTGCAGGCGATCGCCCTAGAGCAGCCCAGCCAGCCCGTTGCCACTGTCGGCTATCTCACCGTCGCCCCCAACGCGATGAACATCGTGCCGGGAACCGTAGAACTGTCGGTCGATATGCGCGACCTGTCGCAGGTGGTGCTGGAACAAATGCTGGAGAAGCTGAAGCAAGCCCTGCGCGAGATTGCGATCGCCACCCACACCCGCATCGACATCGCGCCCGTCCTCACGGTGGAGCCGACGCTGGCCTCTCTCAATGTCCAGGCAGCGATTGAAGCCGTCTCGCAAGACCTAAACCTGAGCTACCTCTACATGCCCAGCCGCGCCGGCCACGACGCAATGGAGATGGGCCGCTTTACCGACATGGGCATGATCTTCGTACCCAGCCAGGAGGGACTCAGCCACTCCGGCATGGAATACACCTCGCCAGAGCAATGCACCCAGGGCGCGGACGTGCTGCTGCATACGCTGATCAAGCTCGACTCGATCTATGCCTAAAAGGCCTCAAAAAGGCCTATAGAGAGCCTCATAGAACCCGTTCAGCGGCCGTGGAAAGTCTTTCGCGGTCGTTTTTGCGGGCCCAATTGGGATAAAGAGTCGTAAACCACCGGAAAATTCAATGAAATTCCAGGAATCGACATTTTTCTAAAATTTTCCATGACTTGCGCCTAAAAGCTCTAGAGTTTGCGGAGGGTTGTGAATGTAGCGTCAGATACAACGTGTAGATCTTTAAAGCCTTTTGATAGATGACATTCCTTCGGCATTAAGATGGCTGGCATCTGAATTGCAAATCTGAAGCACGAAGCCGCCAAGTGCGACTTTAATCCCGTAGAACCTTTCAGATAAATCCTTTCAGATAAATCCTTTCAGAATCGCTTGCTGAATCCGGGGGATCACCCGACTCACGTCGCCGCTGTCCAGGCTGCAAGGCTCTTTCAAGGCTTTTTGGGGATGTTTTAATGACTCAATCATCTGTCTCTGCTTCAGCTTCGCCGGCCGTCGATGGGGGCGGAGTTGCATCGGTTCCCTACGACATTCCATCCACGACCGTAGGCGTATCTCTCCGCTCGGTCACCAAAAAATACGGCCCCGTGACGGCAGTTGAAAACATCACCCTCGATATCCCGCCCGGTTCCTACTGCTGTCTGCTGGGGCCGAGTGGCTGCGGCAAAACCACCACGATGCGGATGATTGCGGGGCATGAGGACATTACTCAGGGTGACGTATACATTGGCGACCTGCGGGTGAATGACCTGCCGCCTGCCCAGCGCAGCACCGCCATGATGTTCCAAAACTACGCCCTGTTTCCCCACAAGACGGTCTGGCAAAATGTCGAGTTTGGGCTGCGGATGCGCGATATTCCCAAGCCCGAACGCGACCAGCGCGTCGGCGAAATCCTGGAAATCGTTGGGCTGAGCCAGTTTGCCAGCCGCAAACCCGCCCAGTTGAGCGGTGGACAGCAGCAGCGGGTGGCCCTAGCGCGATCGCTCGTCACTCGTCCCCAAGTGCTGATGCTCGACGAACCCCTCAGCGCCCTCGACGAAAACCTGCGGGTAAAAACGCGGGGTGAGCTGCGCCGCCTGCAAAAGCAGTTTGGCATGACCTTCATCCAGGTGACGCACAACCAAGACGAAGCCTACTCTCTATCAGACATGATTGTGGTCATGGATCATGGGCGGATTGATCAGGTGGGCACGCCCCAGGACATCTTCATCAAGCCAATTTCCCAGTTCGTCGCAAAATTCACAGGCGACAACAACATCTTCAAAGGAACCGTCCGCCGCGCCGACCAGGATGCCGAAGGCTACTTGGTGCAGATGGAGGTGCCAAAGCTGGGAACGCTCCTCTGCCGGGGTGACTATGCCCATGTTGGGGCAGAGGCCGCTTGCTCGGTGCGGGCAGACCGAGTGAAGGTGGAGCCGCTGTCGGCTGCGGACACATCGCCCTGCGCTCTGGTGAATCAGGTGACAGCGCGAATTGTAGCCGTTGAATTCACGGGCTATGTCACTCGCGTCACCCTGGCGCTAGAGAAGACCGGCCAGGAGGTGCTGTACAAAGTCCGCAGCACCGATTGGGTGAGCCAGGCGCTCCAGGAAGGGCAGGTCGTGGCGCTAAGCTGGCTGGCTGATGACTGTGTGTTCTTGTCGCATTAACGTCGCGTTAGCAGCGAGTCAAACAGCACCGCAACGTTTACCCCTCATTGTTCTCTACACATCTAGGCACTATGGCTAAAATCTCTCGTCGTCAGGTCATCCGCACTGGACTCGCCGCCGGAGCCGCGCTGGCTGCGACCCGTTGCGCCCGCAGCGAAGCCCCCGTTGGCACCCCTAACAACCCGGCCACGGGCCCAGAGGTGAACACCAACCAGACCAAGGACGTAACCCTGCGGCTGATTGGCACCGGCGTATCGCAAATCAATGAAATTCGCGACAAAGCGCAGCAAGATCTCGGCTTTAAGCTGGACATGCGGGCCCTCAGCACAGAGGAAAACAACCAGATTGCGATTACCCAGCCCAGGCAGTACGACATCTTTGACGGAGAATATTTCAGCCTGCCGCTGGTGGTGCCGTCGGGCAACCTCCAGCCCATCGATGTCAACAAAGTGAAAGACTATGACAAGATCGTGCCTTTCTTTACTCAGGGCAAGTTTGAGGGAATGCCTGTAGAGCAGTCCCAAGGCACGGCTCCCTACAAGGTGCAATACGTCACCGGGCCCGACTCTAAGGAGTTTTCACCGACCCCCACCGACTACGCCACGCTGATTCCGTTCCAATACAACGCAGACACGCTGGGCTACCGTCCCGACCTCGTGGGCCGCAAGATCGAAACCTGGGGCGAACTGTTCAATCCCGAATTCAAAGGCAAGACCTCGATTCTGGACATTCCCCAAATCGGCATTATGGACGCGGCGATGGTGGCCGAGTCGCTAGGGCTGATGAAATTTGCCGACAAGGGCAACATGACCCGCGAAGAAATCGACCAGATTACCAACATTCTCAAGGAACAGAAGCGGGCGGGTCAGTTCCGCGCCTTTTGGAAGACCTTTGATGAATCGGTGAACCTGATGAATGCGGGCGAGGTGGTGCTGCAGTCTATGTGGTCGCCTGCGGTGACGGCGGTGAAGGCTAAGGGAACGCAGTGCATCTATGCGCCGCTAAAGGAGGGCTATCGCGGCTGGGGCGGCGGCATCGGCCTGTCCAAGAATCTGTCGGGCATCCAGCTTGACGCAGCCTACGAATACATCAACTGGATGCTGGAGGGCTGGGTCGGTTCCTTCCTGGGTCGCCAGGGCTACTACAGCGCTGCACCAGAAAACGCTAAGAAGTACATGTCTCAGGCGGAGTGGGACTTCTGGTATGAAGGCAAGCCCGCCGCCGAAGACATGGTAGACCCCTTCGGCAAGACGCTAGAGAAGAAGGGCGCAGTGCGGGATGGCGGCTCCTTCAAGGATCGCTTCGGCAACATCGTGTGCTGGAACTCCACAATGAAGGAGAACGTGTACCTGGTGCAAAAGTGGAACGAGTTTATTGCGTCGTAGCGATCGCCCCCTAATCTCGTCCAGTTCCCATTCATCCTCTAACCATTGCGGCTTTTTGAGCGACCAGTCCCCTCAAAGAGCCGCGCCTATTCACGTAACTTGCAATGCTGAAATCCTGGAAAAGCATTCAGCCCTACGCACTGGTGACCCCCCAAACGCTCGTGCTGCTGCTGTTTTTGGTGTTGCCAATTCTCATGATCTTTGTGGTCAGCTTTTGGCAGTTCGACGGCATTCAGATGATTCCTGGCTTTACGCTGGATAACTACAAGAGTATCTTCACGTCCGATGTGACGCTGAGAACCTACCTAAACACGTTCAAGTATGTGTTCCTGGTGTGGTTCTTTTGCCTGGCGATCGCCTTTCCTGTGGCGTACTTTCTGGCATTCTTCATCGAAGACCAAAAGTGGCAAATCATCCTCTTCTTAGTGTGTACAGTGCCATTCTGGACTTCAAACATTATCCGGATGATTTCCTGGGTTCCAGTGCTGGGGCGGGAAGGTCTGGTCAACAGCACGCTGATGCGCCTGGGGCTAGTCGATCAACCGCTGGAGTGGCTGCTGTTTTCGGATTTTGCCATCGTGCTGGGCATGGTGCATTTGTACAACTTTTTTATGATTGCACCTATTTTCAATAGCCTCATGCGGATCGATCGCAGCCTGATCACTGCCGCACGAGACATGGGCGCATCCGGGTTTCAAATTCTCAAAGAAATCATCCTGCCGCTGGCGGCTCCGGGTATTGCCATCGGCTCTATTTTTGTGGTGACGCTGGTGATGGGCGAGTTCGTCACTGTGCGGATGATGGGCGGCGGGCAGGCGGCCTCCGTCGGCAAGATGATTCAGACCCAAATCGGCAGTTTGCAGTATCCGCTGGCGGCGGCAAACGCGGTGATTTTGCTGCTGGTGACGCTGCTGCTGGTCATGGCAATTTTGCGCGTGGTCGATATCCGCAAG
Organism: Thermoleptolyngbya oregonensis NK1-22; assembly: GCF_032705245.1. Lineage (GTDB taxonomy): Bacteria > Cyanobacteriota > Cyanobacteriia > Elainellales > Elainellaceae > Thermoleptolyngbya > Thermoleptolyngbya sichuanensis. The sequence continues at coordinate 429,516 of NZ_CP053540.1, read as the reverse complement.
GAGTTGTGATGCAACAGAAACGCTCCCTGACTTACTACCTGCTGGCGGGCTTCTTTGGGCTATTTGTCCTGTTTCTCTACGGCCCCATGCTGGCGATCTTTATCCTGTCGCTGCAAGGCGAAGAGGGCACGCTGACGTTTCCGATGAAAGGCTTTAGCTTCTACTGGCTGGGGCAGGTCTTCCAGGAACAGCGCGTGGGCAACTTTACGGATGCCTTCTGGCGATCGCTCCTGTTGGGGCTGCTGGTGACCCTGCTGTCGGTGATTGTCACGGTCATGTCTGCCCTGGCCTTCCGGCAGCGGTTCAAAGGCGCTGGAACCCTGTTCTATCTGACGATTGCCAGCCTGATCGTGCCCAGCGTGCTGATCTCTCTGGGCATCGGCATTGTGTTTCAGGTGCTGGATCTGGAAACGAACTGGTTCTCGTCGGGTCTGGGCGCACACCTGACTTGGACGGTTCCCTTTGCCTTTCTGATCATGCTGGGCATTTTCAACCGATTTAACCCGTCCTACGAAGAGGCCTCCCGCGACTTGGGCGCAAACGACACGAAAACCTTCTGGGAGATTGTGTTTCCGCTGATTCTGCCCGCGCTGATCGGCATTGGGCTATTGGGCTTTACGCTGTCCTACGACGAATTTACGCGCACGTCGCTGGTGTCGGGGCAAAAGAACACGCTGCCGCTGGAAATCTTCGGCATGACCACCAACGTTACCTCGCCTGCACTCTATGCCTTGGGCACGCTGACGACGCTGTTTTCCTTTGCCATGATTCTGCTGGCGATCGCCGCCTACAACTACACCTCGCGCCGCCAGTCGCAGTGAGGCGCTAACCGATTACCCGCTTCAGGAACGGGATGAGTTCGTTCCAGGCAGCATCAGTGGCGGCGGGGTCGTAGCGGGGGCCATCGTCGCGCATGAAGGTGTGGTCTGCCTCGTAGATCAAGATCTGATGCCTTACGCCAGTCTTTTCCAGGGTTTGGGCGAGGGTGTGGCGATCGGGTTCTTTCACATGTGGGTCGAGCGTGCCAAAGACGAGCAGCAGCTCGCCGCGGATTTCGCCCGTGCGCTGGAGCGTGTCGGCCACGCCTTTGCCCAGTTTGCCGATGGGGATGCCCGTGGGATAGCAACTGACGGTGGCTTTCACCTCTGGCTGGAAGGCGGCGCGATAGGCCAGGTGTCCGCCGATGCAAAAGCCCATGCTGCCCAGTTTGTCGGGCAACACGCCGCCTTCAGACTTGAGAAAATCGAGGACGGCACGGGTGTCGGCATCGTAGTGGGCGATCGCCGTTCGTCGAGCGTCATCATTCCCCTGCATCCGTCCCAGGTCGCTGGGTTCAATCACCGTGCCCACGGGTTCCAGCCGATGAAAAATTTCTGGCGCGGCCACCACATAGCCATAGCCCGCTAGCCGATCCGCCAGCCGCGTAATCGGGCCACCCAGTTGATAAATATCTGAAAAGAAGACGATGCCGGGATATCGACCCTCTGGCTTGGGCGCGGCCACGTACACCCGCATCAGGCTGTCGTCCACCCGCAGTTCCACATTCCGCTTGATGATTTGCATCTGCCCATCCTGCCATGCTGTTTGCCCCTAGCGTAGCCATCCCGCCAAGGGGATTCAAGCTTGCTGAGACACCTCACCGGGCCGTAATCTTGGACGATAGAGCCAGAACGCCGACCCTGAGTTTCAGCCCTGAGAGTCTATGGAACAGCCCAGCCCGACCGCGACCCGTGCTGCCAAACGAGGGCGATCGCCCTGGAAAGCGCCCTGGAGAGTCGCCAGTATCGCGGGCACGGTTCTGGCCGCAGTTCTAGCAGGATCGTCCATGCTGATTCCGGCGTTCAGCGGCTGGCTCTCGCACACGCTGCTATTGCTGACGGCCACCTTCAGCATTACCAAAGACCTGCTGCTGGTGGGCGGCATTGCGGTCTTGGTTGCCAGTTTGCTGGCCCCACTAGAGGCCCTGGGCTGGTGGGCGGGCTGGTATGGTGAGGATCTGCAAACCCTGGAAGCGCCGGGAATCCTGGCAGAACCGCTGCCCGAACCCAGCACCATCACTCGCTACGTCATTTATCTGGATGGCATTGCTCAGGGAAAGTATACCTACCTGCCCGACGTAGAGGAATTCCTGGCCACGCTGGCAGCCGACATGCCCGATGACATCGTGCTGATCCAGGGCATCATGTCCTACTCCGTGATGAATCGATCGCTCACCGAACGGCGGATGCTGGCATTTTTTTGGCGCATCGTCGATCGGCTGCAAATGTCGCCCTCCAGCGGCATCTTTGGGCTATTGCTCTCGTTTTTGATTAACATCCGCAACGTGCTGGTAGTCGCCGTGACCGCCGATCAGCGCTACGGCCCGATTTACGGCCAGGGCACGGCGCAGGTCATGTTCAACAGCTTGACCCACTACGGCTATCAGCCCAATAGCGGGGTTCCGGTGACGCTGCTGGGCTATAGCGGCGGGGCGCAGGTAGCGCTGCGGGCGGCGCTGACGCTAAAGCAACTGCTGAAAGCGCCCATCGACGTGATCTCGCTAGCGGGCGTGGTCAGCGGCAATCACAACCTGCTGGAGCTAGAGCATCTCTACCATCTGGTGGGCGATCGCGACTGGGTTGAAAAAGAAGGTGCAATCCTGTTTCCCCAGCGCTGGCGGCTGTTTCCGCTGTCGCCCTGGAACCGCGCCCGCCAGCGCCGCAAGATCACCATTTCTTCTCTCGGCTCGATGGGGCACAACGGAGCCGACGGCCCCTACAGCGTCACTAAGCGCCTGCCCGACGGCCGCACGCACCTAGAGGCAACCGTCCGCGCTGTGTCCGATATTTTGCAGGGCAAGTCGGCGCTGGTGAGCAAGACGCAGGTCGCCAAACCCAGCAACTACGAGCGCTATTGGCAAGCTGAGTTTAACCGACCCGACTATTATCCGCTGAATCAAACCGTAGACCCAGACCTGTATCGGGCAATTGCCCCCTGGATGGGTCGGCTGATCTTGCCCAAACCGAACGAGCGGCGACAGGTGCGCGGCGTGTGGTTTGAGGTGCATCACGCGCCGCCAGAGTATGCCCATCTGGTGGGTCAGATGACTGTGCTGCGCTGGCAGCAAACGCCGGGGATTCAGCTCTTTTTGCAGCAGACCACCCGCGATGTCTTTTTTAGCGAAGAGACGGAATACAGCATTTGCCAGGGCTTGGTGCATCCGCTGCGAATTGACCGCTGGCAGCGGGTCGATCCGCTAGAGTCGCTGGCAGGCAGCCGCCCCTACGACGATGTGCTGGTGATGCTGGACGAGCCGCAGGTGAAAGATGTCCAGATCGGCGGCGAAGGGCGATCGCTCCTCGCCATCACGCGAGAACCTGTGCAGATCACGGGTCGCTATTATGCCCTGGCCAGGCTTCTGGAACCCGTCGATGCCGAGGGGTTGCCCCTGCCCGCCTCCGGCGAGTCTGCGCCAGAATTTTTCCGCATTCAGCATTTCAACCGCGCCACACGCCAGTTTGACGGGCCCACAGAAATTGTGTGGTTTCCCCCGGTCATTCCCGATGCAAACAACCTGCCGCCCGCTGGGAATCGGGGACTGGAAAAGTCTCCTGCGGGGCGCGATGGCTGGTATCTGTATGGCGCAAAGGACGCAGCGGGTCGGTTTGTGGTGCAGGCGATCGCCCCCCGTGCGCTCCTGCGCTTGCAGCCGGATCAAACCATTGGCGATCGCCGCGAGGCGTGGCAGTTCCTCCGGCGCGGCATTTGGGAAGACATTGCCACGCTGAAGGGCAACGTCCGCTCGACGCTGCTCCTAAACGCCCTAAACGAACGCATGGCAGATGCTCCGAATGCTCCCCCGGATGGCCCTGCGCTCGCCAATGCCCCGCCCTTTGCCGAAGGCTCCCGGGCGCTGGTGATTCACCTCTATGGCGGCATCGGCGGCACAATGGCAGAACCCCAAGCGCAGGGCCCGCTATACTTTGGGCATTTTGCCTACGGCGTGGCGACCGTGGTGCGCGAGCCGCTGGCCGGCGAGCTCATCTTCGACATTCACTACCACCAAGTCTATACCCACAACACCGACGGGGTGATTGCGGGAACGCTTTCCTGGCAGAGATTTTTGGGCGATCGCCAGTTTGGCTGGCTGGGTGTGCGGCCGGTGTGCGACCTGGTGATTCAATACGATCCGTTCACCAGCCCCTTCGACTTTGGCGGCGTAAAAGCCTCGGCGCTAGACGGACTCGTGACCCAGCTTGAAATCATGACCGCCCGCTACCGCATTGGCGATGGCACAGGCGGAACCTACGTCGGCCCAGCCCACAACTGTTCGCAAGACTCCAATCAGGCCCTCTACGCAGCGGTGAAAAATTTGGGCGACGCGCTCAACCGGATGCCAGAACTCAAAACCTGGCTGGATGAACAGCCCGACCAAGCAGCCCGGTTTGACCAACTGGTGCAGTTGGGGCGCTTTATTAAACGCGAGATGCTGCCGCTGGGCACAGCCCGCGCCGACTGGAAAACGAACGACAGCACCCTCGGCGTTAGCCCCGAAAGCGAAATTCTCTATAACCTCACCGTCGGGCTGATTAGCTGGCGGACGCTGCTGCCCCGCCTCGCCTGCGAAACCATTGCCCGCCAGTTTCTCAATCAGGGCGCACAGATTTGGGCGCTGCAAACTTGCCAGGTGGGGGGCGATCGCCCGGAGATTGCGCCCGTCGCACCAACGCCGTTGGGGTGGTGAGTGGGTGGGGGGACGTGGGGGGAGGAGGGAAGAACGAAGAACGAAGAACGAAGAACGAAGAGGGAAGAACGAAGAGGGAAGAACGAAGAGGGAAGAAACTTTTTTAGCGCGATGTGCTAGGGCGTGCTTTCAAACCCTTTGATCCCCCCTAGCTCCCCATAAAAAGGGGGAACCGAGCCGAACCACTCCGGAAAGTCCCCCTTATTAACCACTCCGGAAGTCCCCCTTATTTCTAGCGAAGCGGCGCGTAAGCGCGGGGATTTAAGGGGGATCGACTCAAGGCAATCAACGACCTAGAAAGTTTTAAGACACTGCCTAGCCTGCCGGAGCATCATCTGCTGGATTATGGTCTGCTGGATTGTAGAGGACGACGTTTTCTTGCTCGTTGGGGTCGTTGCGGGAAACTAGGGCGCGGGCGGGTTCGGTCTGGCTGAGGTTGTGGGGCTGGTGGGGAACGCCGGGGGGAATAAATAGGAAATCGCCTGTTTCGTTGATGACCGACTGCCGAAGTCCCAGCCCGTAGCGGGTTTCAACGCGCCCCTCTAGGATGTAAATGGCGGTTTCGTAGTCGCGATGGAAATGCGGCTCGGCAGAGGCTCCCGGCGGAATGATCACCAGGTTCATGGAGATACCCTGCGTCCCTGCGGTGTTGCCAGAAATGCCGACGAAATAGGGCAACCGCTGGCGCGTCAGGGTTTCTGCATCGGGACGCACGGTAATGATTTCGCCATCGTTGGGCTGGGGAGCGGTGGTGTCTGCCCCGCTCATGCCCTCATCGCTCACCTGCTCTGCCTGGGCTGCTTGGCGTGAATCTTGTTGCAATGCCATCGAACCGTGTCCTCCGAGCCAGCATCTAAATTTCTCTATCTTCATCCTAATCGTCAGATTTGCACCTAACCGTGGGAACGACGCTTGCGCCGCCATCTCAGCCGATAATGGAACCAGCAGTTGGAAACCTTGCAAGTCAACATTGCAGACAAGGCACATTGCAGACAAGGCACGGAGTGCGATCGCCATGAATTATGTTGTAGCAATTCTTCCTGACCGCATTCAGGCAGAGGCGGCCTATTCGGCGCTGGAGGCGGCAAACCTGCCCATGAGCCAGGTCAGCATTTTGGGGCGCGGCTACAAAAGCGCCGACGAATATGGCTTTCTTGACCCCAAAAAGCCTGCCCGCAAGCAGGCGTTGCTTATGGCGACGTGGCTGGTGCCGTTTGGCTTTATTGCAGGGGTGGCGTTTAACCTGGCGACCGCGTATCAACTGGTGCCCTCGGCGGGCGTGTTGGGCAATCAGATCATCGGTGGCGTTTTGGGGGCGATCGCCGGAGCAATGGGCAGCTTCTTTGTCGGCGGTGGCACGGGGCTGGTCTTTGGCGGGGGCGATGCCCTACCCTATCGGAATCGCCTCAAGGCGGGGAAGTATCTCGTCGTGGTGAAGGGACAGCCCAACCTGACGAATCAGGCCACGAAGATTTTGAAACAATTTGACCCAGAAAATATTCAGGGCTACGTCGAGCCAGATTAAGTCTTGCCAGATTAAGCCTTAGCAGTCTGTTTGTGTCGCCAAGGGCGGTCTGCAACGGGCAGGCTCCGCAATTTTTCTTAACATGCCTGAATCGTTTGCAAGGCCATCATGAAACCCAGAGATTGCATCCTTGATCAGTCCAGATCCGTGCCGCTGTCCGGATAGATCTTCACACAATCGTTAAATGGGGTTGGTGCAGTTGTGGAATTCCGGGGCACACTAAACCAGATGGGTATAAGCCTAATGGACTCCAGTGACCCGTTCCGTTTTGCCGTGAAGATTTGAGGGCAACATGAGCATTGAGAAAATCGTCGAGCAAGCGCTTCAAGATGGCTACCTCACCCCCGCGATGGAAGCTGAGGTTGGGCGCATTTGCGATACGGCTTCCGAATTGTCTATCGAAGAGTACATGGCCCTCGATCGGCTCATGGGGGCGCTATTGACCGGCGAGGTGGTCGCGGTGCCCCGTAAGCAGTTCATCAACGTGATGGAAGAAATGGTGCTGACAGAGGCGATCGCCCGCGTTGCCGAAATCGAAGCCACCAGCGATTGCACGCTAGATTTGGGCGATATTGCTGCCTATGCGCTGAACCGGCTGCCGCCCATGTATGCCACGACCGAGGAAGGTGCAGACTATCAGCGCAGCCGTGCCCGCGAAGATCTGCAACCGCTGATTGCAGAACAGGTGGCAGAGGCGATCGCTCGCAGCGTCAACCGCCCCGACTTCTATCCCGAACGCCAGGCCTTGGGCAAGAGCGCCAGCGACGAGGTGCTGGGTCAGGTCAGTACGCTACTCAAAGCCTACGCCCACAAGTTTGAAGCACACGCCTAGAGACACACGCCCAGAGGAGGGTGGAAATTGGCGATCGGGGAATTGGCTTGCTCTCAATTCTCGATGTTGGCTTTTCTCGATGTTGGCTTTGCCATTTGGCTTTGTGATTTGGGTCTGCGCTTTGGGTTGGCCTATGCTGTGAACTCAGAGCTTCCGGTGAAAGTTGCAAGCCAGCCCTGAGCGGTCGCCCGGTTCTGCTGTGGGCGCTGTAGCGCAACACCCTCTTAACCCTCAACTGCCAAGCCCCAACCCCTCGCGCCCTGATGCGTCAAAAAAGCCGCCGTGCCGTGGGGAACACACACCACGTCTGGGCTGAGCCGGATGCCCGGTTGCAGGTCGATTTTTGCACCCGTGCTGAGCAAGTGTCCGAGGGTGGGGCGATCGCCCGTCTGCATTTGCAGCAAATGCTCGTCACTGAGGTACAGAAGCGCTGCGATTTCGCTGCTGGGCTGGGGCTTTGCCCGCAGAGACGCATCGAAGGCAAGCAGATAATACGTCTGCTGACTGCTGGCCAGGCTGCCGTAGCTGGAGTGGGCCCGCTTTTCTAAAATCAGCCGGGGGCGCAGACCCGATTCCAGCAGGCACACCGTAATCACGTCCCCTTCAGCACTCAGAAAATAGGTCTGCTCAGCACTGTGAATCGCAGAAACCACCGCGCCGATTTCTTCAGCGCTTTCTCGCAGGGCGCAGTCTGTCCAAGACTCGTCGGGCGATCGCCGCTTGCCGCCCACCCCAAAAAACCGCAGGCGATCGCCCCCGTGAGTCAGTTCTCTCCGGGGAATCGAAAAGACGTGATACCCCTCCCATCGCAGAAACAGTGCCGCGCCTGCAGGGGTCGTTCGAGAGATGAAATCAGACAGTGAAATGAGCATTGACCGACTCAGAACTATCAAAACAGAACTATCAAAAAGGGAGACAAAAAGAGACCTTTGCAGGGAGTTGCGTTCAGGAAGCGATAGCCAGCAGCGCCTCCCCTATTTAAGCCTGCAAAAAGTTAAGACAGGGTAAAGCGACACAAAACGATCCCTCTTTGGGGATCACCACCGATTTATTCGTCAGGATTACGAAGCAAAATTACGATAGGACTTACGCAGTTGGACGGTTTCTCGTGGGCTGCACCCGCGAGAAATCGTCCAAAACCCAAAAAGTTTAATCGCAAGTGCGTAAGTCCTATTACGAATCGGAGTGGGGCGGAGGATTAACCGACGGATTGACCGAGGGATGAACCGAGGAGTTGACCGTGGCAGCTTCTATAGCTCCCTCTCGGAGGGCGACAACGACTGGGCTAGACCCCGCAAATTTTGCCGCTAGCTCATGGCGCTGATTCACCAGATACACGCTCACCAGCGTCAGCACTACGCCAATCCATTCTTGTCGGGTCAACTGTTCTCCCAGCGTCAGATTGCTAAACAGGAGAGCAAAGACAGGGGTCAGGAAAATCAACGCGCTGACGCTGGTGACATTGCCCGTCGCCGCCAGGTAGAAAAACATGCCGTAAGTAATCGCCGTGCCGAAAATCGTCGTGTAGCCCAGCCCGGCCCAGTCGCCCAGATTCAGCCCCGACACCTGACCTGCCTCAGTCAGCGCTGACAAGAGCAGCAGGGGAACCGCGCCGATAATCATGTGCCAGCCTGTGCCCACAATGGGGTCGGCGTATTTGCGGACGTAGGTGACGATGATTGTGCCAAAGGACATGGCCAGCGCCGCTAGGATCATCAGCAGTTCGCCGCTTTGCATCAGCGTCGCCCAGCTAAAGGCTCCGGTCGGCAGGCTGAGGTGGCCCTGGAGGGTGGACTGGATCGCTGCCTCCGGCAGACCGCACAGCGCTACGCCCAGCACCCCGATCGCCAGCCCAATCCAGCCCCAAAGCCCAATCACGTCGTTCAGAAGGAACCGCGACAGCACTGCCACAATCATCGGCTGCGCGTCGATTAGCACGGCTCCCAGGCCTGCGCCCGTATGCACCAGCCCTTCGCTCAGGAAGCCCTGGAACAGTGCGCCATCCACCAGACCAAACAGCGCAATCCAACTCCACGCTTTCCAGCCCTGAGGCTGGGGCAGTTTGGCGATCGCCCCCACCAGCAGCACCAGCAGCCCCGCAGGCAGGAGCCGAAATCCTGCTAGAAACAGCGGCGTGGTATGCGGCAGAACAAATTTCATCACCACCATCGCCGTCCCCAAAAAGAAGAAGGGCGCAACCAGGACAATGGGCGATTTGGCGAGGGCGGGCGTAGATGGGTTGAAAGACATTAGGACACGAGGGGGTGACAGGGTGGCAGAGGGACGGAATCGTAAACGCGAACGCTAAAGAGGGCTGGCAGACTGGCGGAGGGATGCGGAGAGCGATCGCCCTGTGCCGCCGCGCCGAACCAGGATTAGCTCAGCAGCGATGCTGACGGCAATCTCTTCTGGAGTGAGGGCACCGATGTCTAACCCGATGGGGGCGTAGATAGTTTGCAATTTGCCAGGATCAATGCCGCGCTGGGCGATCGCCTGATAGACCTGGCGCACACGCTTTTCGCTGCCAATCATACCCAGGTAGAAACAGGGCAAATTGCGGCTTAGCAAACAGTCCAGCGCCTCTAGGTCATATTGGTAGCCGCGAGTCACCAGGGCGGCATAAAGCTGGGGATGAGGCGCTAGCTGGCGCAGAGCGCTGGCAATCGGCTCGGCAAAGATGCGCGTCGCCTGGGGATAGCGGTCGGCGTTGGCCCACTCCGGGCGATCGTCCTGCACCATGACCTGAAAGCCAATGAGAGCGGCGACTTTGGCCAACTGTTCGCCAACGTGGCCTGCGCCGACGATGAGCAGAGCAGGCGGCGGCTGTAGCGTTTCGACAAAGGCAGATTCACTGAGGGCGATCGCCCGTCCATTTCCCAACTCATCGGCCAGGTAGGGCGACTGATCAGGAGCAGGGTCAATAACAAGGGGCGTGACTAGGGTGGCAGGCTGTCCCGACTGGAGGCGATCGCAGATGGACTGGGCCAGGGCGATCGCTCCCTCCCCCTGCCACCGCTCCACCCACACCTGCATCCAGCCGCCGCACACGCCCTGAATCTCGCGGTTTGGCGCACCCGACAGGTCAATTTGCACCCGCTGCTTTTCGCCCGATTGCAGGACGGCTTGCGCGGCGCGAATCACCTTTGCTTCACCCGCCCCGCCGCCAATCGTGCCCCAGATTTGTCCATCTCCCCAAACCAGCATCCGCGCCCCCACCTCCCGCGGCACCGATCCCCGAACCTGGATGACCGTTGCCAGGACAACCGGATGATGCTGCAAAAGGATTGCAAGTTGAGAGAAGCATTGGATAGACATCGGAGCAGTGCTGGAAGGGGTGGAGTCATGGAGTCACAGGGTTAGGGAGTGCTGGAAAGCCACCGTCCCACTCCCCATTCGCCCATTCCTCCATCACCCGATTACTCCGCTGAGCCAAAGCGCAGCGTCATGAAGATAAACCGGGCTACGAAAACCGCCGCCAGAATCCAGGTGGCCAGGCTCACTTCATGGGCTTTGCCCTGGAAGGTCTTGGCCAGGGGATAGGCAATGAAGCCCAGGGAAAGGCCCGTGGCAATGGAGAAGGACAGCGGGATGAAGAAGATCGTGAGGAAGGCGGGAACGGCTTCGGCAGGGTCGGCCCAGCGAATGTCTGCCGCGCCTGCCATCATCAGCACACCCGTAATCACTAGGGCTGGAGTCGTGGCGTAGGCAGGAATCGCCTCAAACAGCGGCACCAGGAAAATCGCCAGGGCAAACAGAAGACCCGTCACCAGGGCCGTAAAGCCTGTGCGGCCGCCCTCGGCCACGCCTGCCGCCGATTCCACGTAGCTGGTGACGGTCGAAGTGCCGACGATCGCCCCGGCCGTTGTACCCACAGCATCCGCCAATAGCGCCTGATTCGTGCGGGGCAGTTCGCCAGTTTCTGTCAAAAAGCCCGCCCGCTTGCCCACGCCCGCCAGCGTACCTACGGTGTCAAACATATCCACAAATAGAAACACCAGCAGCACCGCCAGGAAATCAATCCAGTTACTGCCCGTGACCATGCCCAGCCCGCTAAACGCCTTACCGAACAGATCGACGGGAAACTGGGGTGCGCCAACGATGCCCTTCGGCCAGGGAGACACGCCCAAAATCCAGCCCAGCACCGCCGTTGCCAAAATGCCCCAGAGCAGCGCCCCGCGTACCCGCCGCACCAGGAAGGCCGTCGTCAGGGCAATGCCAAATAGAGCCAGCAGCGCATTGGGATTGCCCAGGGTACCCAGCGTGGTCTTGGTGACGGGACTAGCAGCGATCAGCCCTGCGCCGCCCGTGGCCGGGTCGCCTGCTAGCCCAATGTAGGCGATGAAAAAGCCGATGCCCACAGAGGTCGCCGTTTTCAGCGTCATCGGGATGGCATCGACAATCTGCTTGCGGATGTTGGTAAAGGTCAGAATGATAAAGATGATGCCTTCCACCAGCACTGCCGCCAGAGCTAGCCGCCAGTCGAAGCCCAGCGTCAGCACGACGGAGTAGGCAAAGAAGGCGTTTAGCCCCATGCCAGGAGCCAGGGCAAAGGGATAGTTGGCGATCAGGGCCATGACTAGCGTGGCGATCGCCGCTGAGATTGCCGTCGCAAACACCTGTTCGCCAAACAGATCTCGCGGTTCTTGCAGGAAAATCGCGTCCGACAGGATCAGCGGGTTGACGACCAGGATGTAGGCCATGGTCATGAAAATAGTGAACCCCGCCAGCGTCTCAGTCCGAAAATTTGTGCCGTATTGATCGAACCGAAAAAAGTTTGCCAGCTTTGCCCAAATGCCGCTGTATTGCGGTGTGGGCAGTCTGGGTTCCGACTGGAGAACCTCAGGCTCCATAGTTGATACTCCCTATCGCTTTAACGATGTGATAGTTGGTTGCAATTTCCCTGGTTTTAGATAGCGCAAGGGTGAAGGAGAAACGGAGAGGCGATCGCCTCATAGAGAAGTGAACGAAAAGTGAACAGAGAGATCAAAGTGAAAAAGTCGAGAGAGCAAGCATCGGGCGCATCCCAGTTTTGCAAGTTTGCCCTCATCCCCCAGCCCCTTCTCCAAAAAGGGAGAAGGGGAGTCGGGTTGGAAGTCCCTCTCCCAAAGCGGGAGAGGGATTTAGGGTGAGGGTTGCAAAAGTTACAAAAGTGGGATGCACCCAAAGCGTCCTTGCCTCCGCCCATTCACTTCAGCCCATTCACTTCAGCCCATTCACTTCAGCCCATCTTCCACCCAAAACCCAGCCCAGACAAAACGTGCCCTATGCTACAAATAGGGCTGCTTCAAAATCAGGAATGCTGGCACAAAAGCCTTGCGCTAATCCGGGTCATAAAGCCCTCATGCTAAAGTTGTCGCCCAGAGTCCATTGTGATTTCTGATACATTTTTACTTTTTTTTAGTCTGCCAAGAGTTTTGGCTTGTTGGGATTATTGCGCTTTATTCGATTCCCGTCCCGTGAGCGATTCCAGCTTGACTTGAACTGCTGAACAGGTCGCCACTGGAGGAGCGCTGATTGAGGGCGCGGTCTGGTCTCTCTGCGATTTTTCTCGCAGGCGGTGCTAGCAAAGCGGGGGAACGGGGCATACTGAATCAGTGGTGAATCATTAGTCGTGATCCATTACCCGTTATCCATCTATAGCCGCTGGGGAGGGTGCAAATCTTGGCTAGATCCTGGCGATCGCCCAGCCTGCTATCCCCACGCTGCTGGTTTGCAACGCTTCACCTGCTAACTATTGAGACTCCAAGGACGATTTGAGCATGTCCATCGAGACCCTTCAACCTGCAAATCCTCGCGACGTGAATGTGTACGCACCCTACTATCAGGGCCGCAAGCGCAACGCCCTGCCCCTCGCCATCAGCCTTTATCAAAAGGGCAGCCTGGAAGGATCTCGCAAGATCGAGGGAGGAGAGAGCATTCCGTTTGTGGCCAGCTGGAGCGTGTCGTCGCTGCCTGCTGACCTGACGCGCTGCCGGATGCAGTTCGATGGCAATGCCGAGCTAAGCTATGAAGTCACGCTGGCAAACTTTGAGTTTGTCGATTTTTTAATCGATGTCATTTTTTACTTCAAATCCAACCGGATAGCAGACTTTTCGCAGGGTTTCTACCGCAAGCTGCTGCGTTTGGATGAATAAGCAGGGTTTCTGAACTCGCCTCCCCCCCTTGTGAAAGCAGAGACCTCCTCTACAATGAGGAGAAGTCCGCAGCGGCGGATGGGTCTTGCAGAATACCTGTGTCTTTCAAAGTCTTTCAAAATAAGGTGGGTGGGTGAGTCTGTGCAGTATTTACTCGTTGGGTCTCCCGAAGCGTATAGTGGCAAATCTGCGATTATTCTGGGGCTGGCGCACCTGTTTCAAGAGAGAGGGGTAGATATTGCCTACGGCAAGCCAATGGGGACTTGCCTGAGCGAGTCTGAAGCAGACACGCTAGATGAAGACGTGCGGTTTATTGCCGCAACGCTGAACCTGCCAGAAAGCCGATTGCGCCCCACGCTGCTCTCGCTCGATCCCAACACCATCGCCCGCCGCATTAAGGGCGAAGACTCCACCCACTATCAGCAGGCGCTGGCCGCCTACGGACGAATGCAGGGTGGCAGTTTGGCGCTGCTGGAGGGGCCAGGAACGCTGGACGAAGGCTCTTTGTTTGACCTGACGCTGCCGCAGATGGCGGAGGTGCTGGATGCGCCTGTGCTGCTGGTGTCTCGCTATCACTCTGACCTGGTAGTGGATTCGCTGCTGGCCTCGAAGCGGATGCTGGGCGATCGCCTCCAGGGGGTGCTGCTAAACGACGTGCCGCTGGATCAGGTAGACGCAGTAGATGCCAACGTCCGCTCATTTCTGGAAAGCAAGGGAATTCCAGTGCTGGCGGTGTTGCCCCGGAGTGACTTGCTGCGGAGCGTCAGCGTGGCGGAACTGGTGCATCAGCTCAATGCAGAGGTGCTGTGTCGCCCGGATCGGCTGGATCTCATGGTGGAAAGCTTGAAGATCGGCGCGATGAACGTCAACGCTGCGCTGAAATATTTCCGCAAGTCGCGCAATATGGCGGTGGTCACTGGGGGCGATCGCCCGGATATTCAGCTTGCAGCGCTAGAAACCTCGACCCACTGCCTAATCCTGACGGGGCAGATTCCGCCTACGCCTGCCGTCCTCAGTCGTGCTGAAGACCTAGAAGTGCCCATTCTCTCGGTGGATCTGGACACGCTGACCACGGTGGAAATTATCGATCGCACCTTTGGCCAGGTTCGCCTGCACGAATCCATCAAGGTGCAGCATATTCGCCAGTTGATGCAGAGCCACTTCGACCTAGAGCGGCTGATGCGATCGCTCGGTCTGGAGCCAGTAGCCACGGCCTAGGGGTTCCTGTCATATGGTTCCTGTCATATCCAGTTTGCCCTGGTTCGATGCAGCCAGTCCTGCCCCGAAAGCTTTACACAGCTTTACAATGGAAGCAGGATTGAGGGAATCGTTATGGCAGAAAAAATCGTCAAGTCCGACGCTGAGTGGAAAGCGCAGCTCACGCCGGAGCAGTATCACGTCACTCGCAAAAAGGGCACCGAACGCGCCTTCACCGGGGCCTATCACAACAACAAGGCTCCCGGCATTTACAAGTGCGTCTGCTGCGGCACGCCGCTGTTTAGCTCCGAAACCAAGTTTGACTCTGGCACGGGCTGGCCGAGCTATTGGGCCCCACTGGCGGCCGAAAACGTGGGCTATGAAGAAGACAACAGCTTCTTTATGCGCCGGGTCGAAGTCCACTGCGAAACCTGTGGCGCACATCTCGGCCACGTCTTCAACGACGGCCCCGCGCCTACGGGAATGCGCTATTGCATCAACTCCGCTTCGCTGACCTTTGAAGAAAAGTCGGAGTAGGTTCGCGGCGTGGGAATGGGGAACCGCGGAATTGGGGGGGATTACATCACTCCATGCCTGACCCCGCTTTGACTAAGATCCCCGGCTCTCGCAAATCCCGCAATGCAGCGCTGCCCGTGCAAAGCAGGACGGTGTTGAGTTCTGCAATCAGGGCTTCGATCAGTTCATCTAGGGCTGCGTCGGAGTCGGCGGCGGCTTGCAGGAAGGGGAGGGCAAGTCCGCCCAGGTCTGCCCCCAAGGCGATCGCCTTGGCCACGTCCAGCCCGTTTCGCAGGCCGCCAGAGGCGATCAGGGGAACCTGGGGGGCGATTGCCCGGATTGAGGTAATGCAGTCGGCGGTGGGGATGCCCCAGTTTGCAAAGGTATTGCCCAGCCGCCGCTGGAGCGGGTCTTGGGCGCGTTCGCTCTCCACCCGGGCCCAAGAGGTTCCTCCCGCCCCCGCTACGTCAATTGCCCCAATGCCACAGTCCACGAGCCGTTGCGCCATTCGCGCAGAGATGCCGTTGCCCACTTCTTTGGCAATCACGGGCACGGGCAGGGCGTGGCACAGCGCCGCGATTTTGTCGAACAGGCCCCGAAAGTTGCGATCGCCCCGCGTTTGCACACACTCTTGCAGGGGGTTCAGGTGCAGCACCAGCGCGTCCGCCTGGAGCCAGTCCACCACGCGCAGACACTCCTCCACACCATAGGTATAGTTCAACTGCACTGCGCCCAGGTTGGCAAATAGCAGAATATCCGGCGCAACGGAGCGCACGGCAAAGGTAGACACCACCTCTGGATTTTCGATGGCCACGCGCTGCGACCCCACGCCCATCGCCAGTCCGTGCCGCTGCGCCGCCGCCGCCAGCCGCAGGTTGATCACTCGCGCTAGGTCTGTGCCGCCTGTCATTGAAGAAATCAGCAGCGGAGCCGTCAGCGCCTTGCCCAAAAAGGTTGTATGCAAGTTCAAATCAGCCGGAGCCAGTTCTGGCAAACAGCAGTGGGTAAATCGATAGCGCTCTAGCCCCGTGGTGAGGTGCGACTGGACGTTTTCCTCCAGGCAGACGCGGATGTGTTCGGCTTTTCGGGCTTGGGTGGCGATCGCCTGCTCGGAAGGGGCACTGAGGGCTTGGGCAGGGGCAGGAGAAAGGGAATCAATCGGTCGCGTCATGCTGAATGGAATGCGGCTTTTGCATTAGCTAGTGTGCCATGCGATCGCCCTTCCACTGGCATCTTCATGAAAAACGAAATATGATCGCTGGCCGGGTAGGACACTGCTCCAGGGGCATCGATTGAGACGGACTGTTTTGTCTACGGCGTTTGTCTACGGCTCGCAGACGGTTTCTCACACAAGGAGCTATTCCTATGCCCCGGTTTTCGCTAAAGCGGGCGATCGCTCTCTGGCTGATCGTATCAGCCGCCCTCCTAGCGCTCACGCTCAGCCAATCTCCCTACAGCGGTCAATATGTCGTCAATATGTCAATGTCAATATGTAGACCCCTCGACAGTAAACCCCTCGGCATTGTTGAGATTCAACCCAGCGCTGGCCCGACTCTTTATTTGCATCACCGCATTTCGACATTGAGACACCGACTCAGTTTCATTAACACTCAGTTTCATTAACAAAGATTGAGTCAGCGCGATAATCAAGTTTCGGTTCGTTCGCCAAACAAGACCCGACCCAGCCGGATGATGGTGGCTCCGGCTTCGACCGCCAGGGGATAGTCTTCTGACATTCCCATCGACAGTTCTTCCATTCGGATCGTTTTGAGGGTTTGATGGCGAATTTTTTCGGCCAGTTCGCGAGTTTGCAAAAACACCGATTTTGTCACGTCTGGATCGAGTCCGTAGGGCGGAATCGTCATCAGCCCCACGATGTCCAAATGCTGACAGTCGTCGAGCAGGGGCAAGTCAGCCAACAGTTCTGGAACTGTCCAGCCAAATTTATTGGGGTCAGGGAGAATTTTAACCTGGAGGCAGACGCGCGGGCGGGTGGGGCGATCGCCCGCTAGCTGATTGAGGCGCTGGGCCAGCTTGAGGCTGTCTACGGAGTGAATCCAGTGAAAATGGTCGAGGACTTTGGCGGCTTTGTTGCTTTGCAAATGCCCGATGAGGTGCCAGGTTACATCGCTCAAGTCTTGCAGTTCGGCTTGTTTGGCGATCGCCTCTTGCAGCCGACTTTCGCCAAAGTCGCGGATGCCTGCGGCATAGGCCGCCCGCATTGCATCGGGAGACACTTGCTTGGTAACTGCCATCAGCCGCACCCGATCGGGCAGCGTTTGACGAATTTGATGAATCGTTTGGGCGATCGCCTCAGGCGCAGCAGCACTCATGCCCATCTCTTCTGACGTGGACTCAAGGAATCATCAAATCTGCACAAATCTGCAAATTTGCAGAGGTTCCGCACAGGGTTAACGGAGCGAATTACTGAAAGGTCTGTTTATAAACCAGTTGCAATGCCGCATACTCCGCTTCACTGCCGCTGCGTCGCAGACCCCGCAGACGATTCTCCAGCAAAATGCGGGCATCTGAGCGACTTATCGGCTCAAACTGTAAGCCCTCTGACGAGGCCGTCACCAAAAAGAACAGCCGCTGCGCGTAGAGCGTCGCAAACAGATCTTGATTTGCGGTAACTTCGCAAACTTGATAGAGCAACCCAAAGGTTGGGTGATTCAGGTAGGATTCGCGACTCATTCGAGTTGCATTGGCTCCTGATGGCGGGGCGGATAGCGATTGAGCGAATTTCATAAATTGTTGAAGGATGACAGCAGAGTAGCAGAGTGCGGAACGACAGAGAAGCGCAACTTTCAGGAGGTTTTGGATAGCTGCTAAGAGTCTTGGCTAAGAGTCTTGGCTGAGAGTTTTGGCTGAGAGTTTTGGCTAAGACTTTTAGCTTAAGGGATTCGGTAAAAATCCTGCCTCAAACGCTCAACCGAAAAGCCTCATCAACAGTCTTGTTCCAACAGGTGATGCAGACAGCAGGTGATGTAGACAGCAGGTGATGCAGACAGCCCGACTGCACGGTTTCGCTGCTGACGATAAGACCCAGGTGAAGAGGTTTGGCTCAGTAAACCTGCCCAGGTAACGTTAACCAGGCGGCGTTGACCCGATGCCTCCTATTTCGCCCTATGGCCCAGAAACATTGCCGTGGCGATCGCATACTCTCCATCATGGCTCAGGCTGAGTTGCCAGTTGCCGCCACCCACACAAGCCGCCCATTGGGCTGCTGTGCCGTGTAGACAAACCGTTGGCGCACCGTTTCCTTGCCGCCGAATTTCGACATCGGTATAGCGAATTCCCCGCCAGCCCGTGCCCATTGCTTTGACGACTGCCTCTTTTGCTGCCCATCGTCCTGCCAGTCTGGCAATGCCAACCTGATTTTCGATGGCTTGGGCGCAGGCTTGCCAATAGTCTTGCTGCTCGATAGCAGTGTAGACCTTCTTCAAAAAGCGATCGCCAAAACGGTCAATTAACGCCCTGATTCGAGGAATATGGACAATATCCGTCCCTAGAGAGATGTTTGGAGAGATGTTCAATCGTGCCTCAAAATGCATTCACAGTAATACTGTATGCTAGTTTGTATAGTAGCGCTACAAAAACAAGTTTTCTTTAAGTTTTTATCGGCAGGTTAAGACATTTCTCACGGGGTTAGCACGCGGGGTTAGCACACGGGATTGCAAGAGCTTGGGGACCTGTCTCAACGTTCCGGCGCTCTGCCCCCGTTAGCTATCCCCGTTAGCTATCCCCGTTAGCTGCCCCCGTTAGCTGCCCCAGCGGATGCGGGCAAGGATGAATAGCACCAACGCAGCGATCGCCAGCCAGTCGAGCCAAAACACGCGAAACTGATGCCACTTCACCTGATGGCGGTTGGGACTGGTAAAGCCTCGCACCTGCATGGCACTGGCAATCTGGGTGGCGCGAACCAGCAGGTTATCCACTAGGCGTTCTGCGACGGTGAGGGCGACTTGGGAACTGCCCCGAAACCCCAGCTTTCGCCAGTTGATGGCGCGGGTTCGCACGGAGCGGATTAGGTTTTGAATTTCCTCTAGCACCAGCGGAATAAAGCGTAGCGAGAGCGTGAGCGTCAGCACGATTTCGGTGACGGGAATGCCAAACCGTCCGAGTGGTCTTAGCAAACTCTCCAGCCCAGCGGTAATTTCTTCTGGCGCGGTGGTCAGCAAAAACAGGTTCGTACTGACCAGCAGCGTGAAAACCAGCGTGCCGACTCGGATGCCCAGATTGAGCGATCGCCGCGTGACGCGCAGCGGCCCTGCCTGAAGCAGCACATACTGATAGCCATTGCCCAGGTTCAGCGTTATGGGTGCATCCTCCCCGACGGACGGAGTTGCAGATGAAGGCGACGGAGGCACCGTGATGCTTAGCTCGTCCGCAGGAGTGCGCGGCTGATGAGTAACCGTCAACCCGTCAGGCACAACCAGCGTCACCAAAAACAGCAGCAGGCTAAATCCTGCCGCCAGCCCGACCTGTCGCTTCCAGACGCGCAGCGGCAGCAGCGTACTCACCATCAGCGCCAGCAGCCAGCCCACCAGCGACAGCCGCCAGTAGGGGGTTGCGGCGATCGGGGTTAGCACAAACGCCATCAGCCAGGCCGCCTTGACGCGGGGATCAAGCCGATGCAGCCAGGTGATGGGTTGCTCCAGATATAGCCCGATGGGGAGCGATCGCAGCAGATCCATAGCCGTTCCGCTTACACCTTCGTCGCTCGGTTTGCAGAGCCGCGCTCCACCTCTCGCAGCTTTTTGCCTCGCCAAAAGAAGCGAACTGGCGTACCCACAAAGCCGAGCGACTGGCGAAACTGGCGCTCAATATAGCGGCGATAGTTGTCGTTAAACAGGTTGGGATCGTTGACAAACAGGGCGATCGCCGGAGGTTGCGTACTCACCTGCGTACCGTAGTAGATCTTGCCCTGGCGACCCTGGCGGGTGGTCGGCGGCGAGTGCCAGTTGCCCGCTTCCTCCAGCACTTCGTTAATCACCGAGGTCGAAACGCGGCGGCGATGCTGCTCGGCAGCCCGGTTCACCAGTTCCAAAATCTTCTCCACCCGCTGCCCGGTCATCGCGCTGACAAAAATCGTCTCTGCCCAGTTGGTAAAGTGCAGCCGATCTTCCAGATGCCGCTGGTATTCGTAAATCGTGTGGGAATCTTTTTCAATCGCGTCCCATTTATTGATCACCACAACGCAGGCCCGCCCATCATCGGCAATGCGTCCAGCCAGCTTCTGATCCTGCTCCGTCACGCCGTCGATTGCGTCGATCACCAGCAGCACCACATCCGCCCGCCGAATCGCCTTAAAGGCTCGGTTGATCCCAAAGAATTCTGGGCCATATTCCACCTGCTTTTTCTTGCGGATGCCTGCGGTGTCGATGAGTCGATAGCGCTGTCCGTTGCGCTCGACCTGCATGTCGATCGCGTCGCGAGTGGTGCCTGAAATGGGGCTGACGATCGCCCGCTTTTCTCCCACAAATGCATTCAGCAGACTGGACTTGCCGACATTTGGCCGCCCCACAATCGCCACCCGAATCTCATCGGTTTCTTCAATCTGATCCGTCGGCGGCAAAAAAGTAATGAGTTTATCCAGCAGATCCCCCGTGCCGCTGCCATGAATCGCCGACACAGGATGAGGCTCGCCCAGCCCCAAGCTCCAAAATTCCGCTGCCTGAATCAGCCCTTGCTCCACCGATTCGCATTTGTTGACCGCTAGCAGCACGGGAACGGACTGTTGCCGCAGCCAGGAGGCGATCGCCTCGTCGGCCGCCGTCACGCCCGCCTGCCCGTCTACTACCATCACCGCCACGCTTGCTTCGGCCAGCGCCGCCATGGCCTGCTCTCGAATCAGCGGCAAAAATTCTGTATCATCATCAAACACCAGCCCGCCGGTATCCACCACCAGAAAATCGCGGTCATTCCAAAAGGCTGGCTTGTACGTGCGATCGCGCGTCACTCCTGGCTCATCATGCACAATCGCATCCCGCACCTCCGCCAGTCGGTTGACAAAGGTAGACTTGCCCACGTTTGGGCGGCCAATAATGGCGACAATCGGGAGTGACATGGGAAGGAGCAGGGTTGGCAGTTAGGGACTGGTTCAGCCTTGATCCCGCAACCCAAATTGACACAGCTTTTCTATTGTGACGCACAACCGGGGGATCAGGGGTCAGGACTTACGGACTTGAAACCGATCGACCCGAAACCATAATCAAGGGGGAACTCTGGGGGTTCTTGATTTTTGCTTTTACCCAATTCGCTTCACTGCTGCCTGCGCGTCCCGCTTCAGCCCTTTGGCAATCCGAAATAATTCCTTACCCGTGTGCAAATACTGCTCGTTGTAGCTAGTGACAAATCGCTCTAGCTCATCGATGCCATCTCCCACTTGGCTCAGGCAATAGAACAAATCAGCGGCGACCTTTGCCGTGCTGGGCGGGTTCGACATGGACTTAAACGTAGTCTGCGCCTTGTGTAGCAAGTCGCGGGATTCATCCAGATACGCCTGAAACGCCTCCAGCAACTCGTCATCAAACGGATCATAGGCAAGATCATCCAGCTGCTCTTTGAGCGGATTCAAAATTTTAGATAACAGCCGATTGACGGGCTGATAAACCCGGTGGAGCCATTGCTTAATCTGCTCGTCATCGTCTTGCCCGGTCTGGCGCTGTTGATAGCGGCGCTGGGCCTCGGCGGTGCGCTGTTGGCGGCTGCTTGTCGATTCTTCGTAAACGTCAAAACCCGCCGCTTTCAGCCGTTCTGCATCGTGCAACTGCTGATCATAGGTGCGGCGACGCTGGGGATCGCCCAGCACTTCGTAGGCGGCATTGATGGTTGCAATCTGATCGTGCCCGTCTAGTTCGGGATTGCGATCCGGATGAAACTGTTTCACCAGACGGCGATAGGACTGCTTGATCTCAGCCTGGGTCGCCGTCTGGTGA
The DNA here is from genome assembly GCF_032705245.1 of Thermoleptolyngbya oregonensis NK1-22. Lineage (GTDB taxonomy): Bacteria > Cyanobacteriota > Cyanobacteriia > Elainellales > Elainellaceae > Thermoleptolyngbya > Thermoleptolyngbya sichuanensis. The sequence continues at coordinate 407,648 of NZ_CP053540.1, read as the reverse complement.
ACGTCCAGAGTTTTATAGTGGTCTTGCTGCTGCATACGCCTATTGTAAGGCGTGTATAAGGCGCGTCCTTGAGCGACTTAGGTCGAGACCCAGAGAAACTCAGAGAGACTCAGAGAGACTCAGGCGCTCAGCGAACCAGACGCAACCAGTTCTGGATCTTGGAAGAGGGGGGTGCTGAGATAGCGCTCACCAAAGCTGGGCTGAATCACCACAATGAGCTTGTTGGCGTTTTCGGGACGCTGGCCCACTTTGATTGCAGCCGCCAATGCTGCGCCGCTGGAAATCCCAGAGAGCAACCCTTCTTCGCGGGCCAGCCGACGACCAAAGGCGATCGCCTCTTCATCCGTTACGGTCACCACTTCATCGATAATTCCTGTATTCAACACCTGCGGCACAAAGCCCGCGCCAATGCCCTGGATCTTGTGGGGGCCGGGGCGACCACCCGACAGCACCGGACTGTTGGCGGGTTCAACGGCGATCGCCCGAAATCCTGGCTTCTTCTCTTTCAGCACTTCGGCCACACCCGTCAGCGTACCGCCCGTCCCGACACCAGAGACTAGAATATCCACCGCACCATCGGTGTCCTGCCAGATTTCTAGCGCCGTCGTGTCTCGATGAATTTGGGGATTCGCCGGATTGCTAAACTGTTGCAGCATATAGGCATCCGGCAACATGGCGACGATCTGCTGCGCCCGCTGGATACAGCCACTCATGCCCTCGATTCCGGGCGTTAGCTCCAGTTCCGCCCCAAACGCCCGCAGCATCGCCCGCCGCTCCGAACTCATCGTGTCCGGCATCGTCAGGATCAGCCGATAGCCCTTTGCCGCCGCCGCCATTGCCAGCGCAATCCCCGTATTCCCGGAGGTCGGCTCCACCAAAACGGTCTTGCCCGGCTCAATCTTGCCTGCCTGTTCCGCCGCTTCAATCATGCTGATGCCAATGCGGTCTTTGACTGAAGCAGACGGATTCATGCCCTCTAGCTTCACCACAATCTGCGCGACGCACCCTTCCGCCTGAGGAATCCGGTTCAACCGCACTAGCGGCGTACCGCCAATCAACTGAGTAATGTTCTGAGCAATTCGCATGGTTAGATTCAGTCCAAGTTTTAGATGGATTAAATGAGATGGATTAGATGTAGTACATAATGTCTAGACGGCGGCGAGCCTCGCGCTTGTCAGCCAGATCCTGCAAGGTCTGTTTTTGCAACACTGCATCGGCAGCTTGCCCCGCCTCCTGCCACACCTCCCAAATCACCATTCCCTCGACGGTTTTTGTATCACGTCTTGCATCGGTGGTCTGCGCGTCTTGTCCCTCAATGCAGTTCACCACTTCCAGTAAGCTAATCTTCCAGGGTTCTCGTGCTAGCACATAACCGCCCTTCGCTCCCCGCTGGCTCCGCACCAGCCCCCCACGCCTCAGCGTGGCCAGCAGTTGCTCTAGATAGCGGTCTGGAATGTTTTGCTCTGCGGCAATTTGGCGAATTTGCAGCGGCTCTCCACTGCTGTAGTGGTTCGTCAATTCCAGAAGTGCCAGCAGGGCATACTCAGTCTTACAGGAAAGTTCCACGAGCTCATCAAAAATCAGTAGCTTCCTCAGTATACCCCGGTTCTCCACCGGGGTTTTGGTTTTTCTTGGATTCAACTGCCCAAAATAAAAGACCCCGCCGAAGCAGGGTCTTTCCAGTACTCATCGAAACTGATCAACAGGACATAAGCCCTGATGAAACCTGAACTCTAGAAGCGGAAGGAAGTCCGCAGCACTGGAATGATAGCATCGTCGCCCGTGTCGGCAATGTTGCTGACAAAAATCACGCCGGGAGTCAGAGAGATGTTGTCAGATACCGGGAAGCGATAGAACACCTCAGCATGGAACGAGGTGCCAGTGTTGAAGGGAGAGAAGTTACCCAAGGTAGAGTTGCCGAAGGAACCCTGGTAAGGAGGCACGCCAGCAATGATACCCAGCAAGCTACCCTCTACACCCAGGTCGCCAATACCCAGCGTGAGAGCGTAGGACCAAGCCTCGCCATCACCCCGGAAAGCTAGAGGCCCAGCAAAGGTGCGGGTATCAACGTACATACCCCAACCGCCAATGGTGAAGGTATCCGACAAACCAAACTCAAAGCTGATACCGTAGCCGTTGTAAACAGAAGGCGAGAAGGTACCCAAGCTGTTCGGCTCAGAGATGTAGCTGTTGACGTAGGTCAGCGCCACAGTCAAGTCGCCAGGCGAGAAGGTCAACTGACCAAAAGCGGTGTAGTCGCCATTGAACAGACCTGCGCCGTTCGAGGGGTTGTTGCCTTCGCCTGTCAGGTAGCCCAGACCCAGTTGGAAGGCATCGCTCAGGTCAAAGGTCAAGCCAAAACCGATGTTCTGAGCAGCACCACCCAGGTCATAGATCGGGTTGTAGCCAAAGTAAGACAGCGAACCTTGCTCACCATCATCAAAAGAACTAACCGAGGTGACGATATCAGAAATACCTTGACCGCGAGCGCCCAGATAGACCGTCGCAGGCCCAAGGGGGAAGTAATACTCCAAACGAGGAACGGTTACGTTGAAGCCACCACCGCTGTCGAAGGAGAAGTCAGTTTGCTCGGTGTAATCTTGGCTAACCGGAGAGATTTGAGCGCTTGGAACTGCGTTGAAATCAACGAAGTTACCAGCCTGCAGGCGAGTTCTCAGACGATCTCTGCCCGTAAAGCTAGTGTCAAAGTTCAAACGAACGCGGCTCTGGAACACCGTGTTGTTTGCGTCTTCGATCGAGCTGCTGCCAAAGATGTCAGAGAAGGCAAAGACTGCTCGACCGTTCAAGCGGGTGGTGGTGGAGAACTGGTTGGCTTGCAGTTCTTCGACCGCCGCTTCCAGAGCATCTACACGTCCGCGCAGCACTGCTAGCTCAGCCGCGAACTCACGCTGGAGGGCTTCAATCCGAGCTAGGGCTTCTGGGTCAAGGCTTTCCAGACGACCCACCACTGCATCCAAGCAGGAAGCCAGACCCGCAGCGAACTCGTAACGGGTCATTGCCCGACCACCGCGATAGGTGCCATCGGGATACCCTTCCAAGCAGTCCAGACCACCTTGCGCTTCGGAGTTGGCTAGGTAGGCCAGCGCTTCATAAGCCCAGTCTCCGGGGCTGACATCAGAAAACTCGGTCACCGAGGTCACTTGGGCCAGAGAGCCACTGCTGCGACCTTCGTTGCTGTACTGCATCACTTGATCGAGGGTTGCCACGGAAGGCTCAGACTGTACCTGAGCGCTGGCAGGGGCGATCGCAGAGACCAGTGCAGCTCCCAAAACTGCTGGAGTTACCAGCAAAGAGTTCCAAAGAACCTTTGACAGCATTGCTTTTGTCCTCACACCTAGAATAAAGAACTCGCAATCAATAATCGTTATAACATCGACTGCTCAAGACTTCTACCCGAACAACACGGAGAAATCTGCGTAGCCAGTGAGAAATCTTTTACAACGACAATTGCTAACTTTACAGATTGCACTCACTCAAACACCACTCAGTGTAGCAGGTACTTCCCGATTTGGCTTGAGTGATCTAGGTTAAGGAACGGTGAAGTGTGGATGCCCTGTAGCTAACTTGAGCCCTAAACCAAGTTAGTAAACCAAGCAAGCTACAGGGTTGGAACAACTAGAATCGGAAGGATGTGCGAAGGACGGGGATGAAAAGGTCGCTGCCTGTGTCTGCAACATCGGTCACAAAGATGACTCCTGGAGTGAAGGAGATGTTGTCTGACACATTAAAGCGATAGAACACTTCGGCATGGAAGGAACCACCCGTGTTAGTCAGCCCACTACCACCGCCACCCGGGCCAAAAGAGCCTTGATAAGGTGGCACACCGGCAATTACCCCCAGCAAGCTACCCCGCGCACCCAAGTCACGCAAGCCCAGCGTTAAGGCGTAGGACCAGGCTTCGCCATCCCCTCGGAAGTCTAGAGGCCCGGCGAAGGTACGAGTGTCCGTATACATTCCCCAGCCACCGATGAAGAAGGCATCCGTCAGTCCTAGCTCAAAACTGATGCCGTAGCTGTTATACACTGACGGTGAAAAAATACCTGTCGCAACCTGATGAGAACTGTAGACGTTGGTGTAGGTTAAACCCAGCTTTAAGGTGCCGGGAGTGAATGTCAACTGACCAAAAGCGGTGTAGCCACCATCGAATAGACCCGCCCGCTCAGCCGGATCGTTCCCTCGCCCTGTGAGATAGCCCAGCCCAAGTTGGAGATCATCAGATAGGTCGAGGGTGACTCCAAAGCCAATACGCTGCTCGTTCTTGCCGAGGTCATAGATGGGATTGCGATTAAAAGATGACAAAGCACCTTGTTCCCCGCTGTCCAAAGAGCTAATAGTGGGCACAATGTCTGAAATCCGCTGCCCCTGCGCTCCTAGATAGACCTGGCCGATACCGATGGGGAAACGATACTCGAGGCGATCCACAGCAACGGCAAAGTCACCACCGCTGTCGAAGGAAAAGTCGCCGTACTCATCAAAGAAGCGCGTGTTGGATGCCTCGGTTGCGGGAGTGATAAAGATCCCCGGAACATTAACAAAGTCCCTGAAGTTACCGCCCTGCAAACGAGTCAGCAATCGATCTTGACCGGTAAAGCTAGTGTTGAAGGCCAAGCGAACACGGCTCTGGAAGACGGTGTTGTTGGCATCCTCAAATACACTGTCACCGAAAGCGTCCGAGAAGGCAAAGATAGCAGTTCCGCTCAGGCGAGTGGTGGTGGAGAACTGGTTGGCTTGCAGTTCTTCGACCGCCGCTTCCAGCGCATCTACACGCCCACGCAGCACTGCTAGCTCAGCCGCGAACTCACGCTGAAGGGCTTCAATCCGAGCTAGGGCTTCTGGGTCGAGGCTTTCCAGACGACCCACCACTGCATCCAAGCAGGAAGCCAGACCCGCAGCGAACTCGTAACGGGTCATTGCCCGACCACCGCGATAGGTGCCATCGGGATACCCTTCCAAGCAGTCCAGACCCCCCTGCGCTTCGGAGTTGGCCAGGTAGGCTAGCGCTTCATAGGCCCAGTCTCCAGGGCTGACATCAGAAAACTCAGTCACCGAGGTCACTTGGGCCAGAGCGCCACTGCTGCGACCTTCGTTGCTGTACTGCATCACTTGATCGAGGGTTGCCACGGAAGGCTCAGACTGTACCTGAGCGCTGGCAGGGGCGATCGCAGAGACCAGTGCAGCTCCCAAAACTGCTGGAGTTACCAGCAAAGAGTTCCAAAGAACCTTTGACAGCATTGCTTTTGTCCTCACACCTTGATTGTCCAAACGTTATCGTTCTGAGATAGATAAGAATAATTAGCATCTCGCTAGTTGCAACAGCAGCTATTTCTGGCAGCCACAATTCCTGCCAAAACAATAAAGCGCTGGCTGTACGCATCCGAAAAAGCGCCTCTAGATGAGAATAAATTGCAGCTAACAGCAAAATAAAAGTAGCAGATTGTCAACGAGAGTGCAAGATCTAACCTGTACAGGGCTGCCAATTAGAGCGGTCAAGGTTTGCGGGATTTTTGATCCCCATAGCCGTCATCTCGATTCGTCTAGATGGTTCTCTAGGTGCTTGTCGGCTGCTATGGGCGTGATAACGAAGCTGATTGGTCTGGAAGCAGCCCACACAAAATAAGCCCCCAAAAGACTCCAGGGTCTTGGGGGCTGGTTTTAGGCTGATTCCGGGCCGACAGCAGACGGTCGAAGCGCTCCCAAAAGACTCCAGGGTCTTGGGGGCTGGTTTTAGGGGCTACAATGGCGCGTCGTGCTGAAGCTTGATTTAGGAATCGAACTTCACGGAGGCTTATGTTGAGGTATTGACGCTATGGGGTCGAGAAGTGTGGGATGAGAGTCTAGAGCCTTGATGCAGGGCTGCTCTACCTAGCTCAATCTTGAGCCAACCCTACAGTTTGGATAATGTAGCAGCGAGGTCAAAGTCTTTTTGAGTCAGTCCGCCCGCGTCGTGGGTGGTGAGGGTGACGGTGACACGGTTATAGGAAATGGCAATGTCGGGGTGGTGGCCAGCGGCTTCGGCGGGTTCGACCAATTTATTCACGAAGGCGATCGCCTCTACGAAATCTTTGAACCGATAGGTGCGCTGGAGGCGATCGCCCTCCAAAGTCCAGTCGGGCACTTGCGCCAGTTGCGTTTGAATCTCAGCGTCGGTTAGTTTTTGGGACATGGTAAACTCCCTCCGGGAATGCGCTTGTCGGGTTGACTCAACTGTCTAAAAAACTATCCGCCCCTGCTGGGCAGTGCCTTCGGTCGAAACCAAAACACCAGTAGCAAGGGCGGTCTAGCGGGTCTTCAAATTGACCTAGACTGCCGGGAGGAACTCTGAACAAACTCAGACTCTCCCAGAAAACTTGATTCTGATTGAAGCTGGGTCAAGCTACAAGAGAACAGCCCCGGCGCACAGCCAGTACATCTCAACCTGACGACCCATACGTTTACTGCTGTCCTGCATGGGCAACACCTCCTGTTCTTTTAATAGTATTGACTGCATTAGCGCCGCATTTGAAAAGCCAGGCTCTTCTCTGTGGCTTACCTCAGAATATAGCACAGCCAACGGCTGAGGGTCTGAGATAGCGCGGACTTCAGAAGATTTTTCTAAAGAAGTATAGGACTTACGCATTTGCGATAAACTCCCTGAATTTTGGACAATTTCTCGCGGGTGCAGCCCGCGAGAAATTGTCCAACTGCGTAAGTCCCAAAGTAGTTGAGCATCAGGTTCCAAAAAAACGCCCCCACAAAACTGTGAGGGCGCGAAGAACAGTCATGCAATGGTCAAAAAATTCAGCTAAAGATTGAAATCTTCGCTGAAATCCCCTACAGCGCGTTACCGCGAGGCAGTACCTCTTCAGGGAATACAAAGTTTTCGTGAGGCTGGTCTTGCGGAGCCATCCAGGCGCGGATGCCCTCGTTCAGCAGAATGTTCTTGGTGTAGAACGTCTCAAACTCCGGGTCTTCCGCAGCGCGAATCTCCTGCGACACAAAGTCATACGCCCGCAGGTTCAGCGCCAAGCCCGCAATCCCAATGCTCGCCATCCACAGACCCGTGACCGGCACAAACAGCATGAAGAAGTGCAGCCAGCGCTTGTTGGAAAACGCAATCCCGAAAATCTGAGACCAGAAGCGGTTGGCGGTCACCATCGAATAGGTCTCTTCCGCCTGCGTCGGGTTGAAGGCGCGGAAGGTGTTCGCTTTGTCGCCGTCTTCGTACAGGGTGTTCTCCACGGTCGCTCCGTGGATGGCGCACAACAGCGCACCCCCCAGGATGCCTGCCACGCCCATCATGTGGAACGGGTTCAGGGTGAAGTTGTGGAAGCCTTGCACGAATAGGATGAATCGGAAGATGGCGGCAACGCCGAAACTGGGGGCGAAGAACCAGCCCGATTGTCCTAGTGGGTACAGCAGAAATACGCTGACAAACACGGCGATGGGACCGGAGAATGCCAGGGCGTTGTAGGGACGGATGCCCACTAGACGGGCAATCTCAAACTGTCGCAGCATGAAGCCGATCAGTCCGAATGCGCCGTGCAGGGCGACGAAGGTCCACAAGCCGCCTAGTTGACACCAGCGGGTGAAGTTCCACTGGGCTTCGGGTCCCCACAAAAACAGCAGGCTGTGGCCTAGGCTGTTGGGCGGGGTGGAGACGGCGGCGGTCAAAAAGTTGCAGCCCTCTAGGTAGGAACTGGCGATGCCGTGGGTGTACCAGGAGGTGACGAAGGTGGTGCCGGTCAGCCAGCCTCCCAGCGCCAAGTAGGCGCAGGGGAATAGCAGAATGCCTGACCATCCTACGAAGACAAATCGGTCGCGCTTTAGCCAGTCGTCGAGAACGTCAAACCATCCTCGCTGGGCTTGCGCTCTTCCCATTGCTATGGTCATAGCGCGGAATCTCCAATGAATTAAGTACGAGTACTGAAAGGCTCTGCCTATACCTGTGAGCGATCGTGCAACAAAGCTGCACAAATCGACAACGGAGTATGAGCAGAGTTTACGTTTCTTTACTTTCCCCCTCATTATACAGATAGTTTCTGGGAAAGCTATCTGTGAGATCGGATTAGCTTAAGGATTGAGCGAGGCAGGGTTGGATTTTGGATTTTGGTTTTGGATTTTGGGGATTTAGGCGTGAGACGGCTTTGTGTCCTTTCCCCTGAAATCAGGTCTGTCTGAGATACTGAAGAGGTAGCGTTTGTTTCTGTGCGTAAAGGTCTGGATTTAGATGTTTATTGTTGACATTGTGCTGAAAAATACGCCGTCGATGCTGTCGATTCAGCGGAAGACCGCAGAAGATGCGGAGGCAGTGTATCAAGAGATTTTGAACGCGATTCGGTCGGGCAATCCGGTGGCGCTGGAGCTGACCTGTGAGAAGCAGCCGGACAAGAAGTTGGGCGTGCTGGTGAGCGAGATTTCGGCGGTGCAGGTGTCGGAGAAAGCTGGAGCCAGCGGCACGGCTCGTCCGCCGGGATTTTTTGCACTGACGGAGCCGTCCTGACAGTAGGCGGATTTTTTGAATGCTCTTGGGGGCTGCTCCTGTGATTGAAGGTGGATTAGATGAGTGAGTGGGCGATCGCCATTGAGTCTGTGAGCTTTGCTTGGTCGGCGCAATCGCCAGTGTTGCAGAACTGTTCGCTGCATGTCCCCAAGGGGCAATTTTGGATGCTGCTGGGGACGAACGGCAGCGGCAAGTCTACGCTGCTAAAGCTGATGACAGGGTTACTAGCTCCTCAGTCGGGGCAGGTCAACCTAGTGCAGCCCGTCGGGTTTGTATTTCAGAATCCCGATCATCAACTGGTGATGCCGACTGTGGGGGCAGATGTGGCCTTTGGGCTGGTGGCAGAAAACCTGTCTACGGCTGAAACTCGACAGCGGGTGCAAGAGGCGCTGGCGGCGGTGAACCTGCTGCATTTGCAGCGACGGCCCATTTACGCGCTGAGCGGCGGACAAAAGCAGCGGGTGGCCATTGCAGGGGCGATCGCCCGCCATTGTGAGGTGCTGTTGCTGGACGAACCCACTGCCCTGCTCGACCCCGACAGCCAGCTTGATCTGGTCGATCAAGTCCGGCAACTGGTGAAAACACGCGGCATGACGGCGCTCTGGGTGACGCATCGTCTAGACGAACTGAACTACGCCGACGGAGCCTTTTTTATGGAGGCGGGTCGAATTGTGGAGTCGGGCGATCCGCAGCGGCTAAAGCAGCGCATGATGGCAGGCGCGGTGAGGGGTTAGGAAACCGAAATTGCAGAAGCTTGGGTCGCTCAGACTTCCTTCATGGTGTTGAAAAAGTCGAAATGGGCGATCGCCTCCACAATACCCAGCGCGTGGGCCTGCTTGGCGTAGTAAATGCGCTCCCCATCCATCAGGTGCGACAGTTCCTCATGGTGACGATTGGCCACCACGACTGCCAGCGGATTGCCGCGCATCATGTCTTCATCGGCTCCAGAACCGCCCGCCACCAGGATATGCTCTAGCGGAATACCCCAGCGATCAGCGACGTAGCGCAACGCCTGTCCCTTGGAGGCGCGGATGGGCAAGATGTCGAGATATTGCCCAAAGGAGAAGATCACATTCACTGCCAAATCTTCTTGATAGAGCAGGCTCTTGATTTCTTGAATCGCGGGCGCGACCTCCGCATCATAGAAGTAGCTGATTTTGAACTGGCTCTGGTGGATGCTGGGCTGCAACTCCAGACCTGGCAGATCAGCTAAAACGCGCCGCACTTCTCCGGGTGTCCAGCGGTGGTCGATATGCCGCTTCCACCAGGTATCTTCTGTAAAATCCGGACGATAGTGAATCACTGTGCCGCTGCTGCTGATTAGTACATCGGGTTCGGGAATGTGATACTGGCGCATCACTTTTAGGGCAGACTCTAGTGTCCGCCCGGTGGCCACAGCAAAAGCCGTAGACTTGCGATTCTCGCGCAGCACTTCGACAAAGTAAGGAATATCAACCGGGTTGCCCAGCAGGTTTTGATCAAGGCTAGTAACGATCGCCCGATCGTTGTAGACCATAGCGCGGCGTGACAGCGGCACTCGCTCCACTACCTGGGTCTTGTCGAGCAGCGGTCGAATCACCTCCAGGTAGCTGGATGCGTGGGCTTCCCAGGAATAGTGTTCGCGCACGCCCCGTAGCCCGTTTTCAACAGCAAGCTGCCGTTTTTCTGGGTGTTCTAGCAGCGTCAGCAACGCGGCAACAATCGTATCACTGTCCAACGGATCGATCAGGATGCCGTTGTTGCAGTTGCCGATGATGTCGCGCGGGCCGCCGTCCTCCGTTGCCACAATCGGCAAACCGCTGGCCGCTGCCTCGATGAGCGTCAGCCCAAAGGGTTCCGTCAGGGCTGGATTGACAAACACGCCGCCAGACAGGGCCGCCAGTCGGTAAATATAGGGCACTTCGTCGGCTTTGTGGCGCTTGGGATAGGCAACGCGACCGTAGAGGTCATAATAATCAAACGCCAGGAATAGCTCCGTCAGCACTTCCTGAGCGCCTGCGTCCATATCTTTAACATTGTTCCGGCTGCCCGCCACGATCAGCAGGTTGGCCAATTCCTGGAGGCGTTCGGAACTGCCGTAGGCCTCCACCAGCGCCCCGATGTTTTTGCGGGCATCGGGACGAGACAGCGCCAGGATCAGCGGCTTTTGGGGTTCGCGCAAAAAGCGGCAAATATCCTGGGCGATCGCCGTTTCCCACTCATCCCCCTGGGGCGGGTAGAACAGCGTCAGGTCTGTGCCAGGGGGAATCACGCGCATCCGCTCCGGCTGGTAGCAGTCGTACAGTTCGTACTGTTCTTCCACCTCCTGGCGCGTGCTGGTGATAATTAACTCAGCGCTTGCCAAGGTCAGCTCTTCTGCCTCGATCCGGCGCAGCATGTTGTAGCGCTGGTCAATATCCTGCGACGACAGCCCGTTGGCCAAGAGCCGCGTCCGCTTGACCCGCCCTAGCGAGTGCCCAGTATGCACCAGCGGCACATTTAGGAAGTTTGCTAAGCGACTGCCCACGTAGCCCGCATCGGCATAGTGGCTATGGATCAGGTCTGGCACGCGATCGCTCGTGCGAAAAAATGCCAGCATATTGTCCACAAAGCTGTCCAGGTGATCCCACAGTTGCTCCTTGGGGATGTATTCCTCTGGCGGGCCCGCCACAATTCGCACAATCCGGGCCTTGCCGCCCAGCGGCTCAAGGTCCTCGCCATAGTCTTGATCCACATCGGGCGAGGCAATCAGCCGGGTAAACAAATCGACCGCTGCCACGCCAGGTTGCTGGGCCAGGGCGCGGGCCAACTCCACCACGTACTTCACCTGGCCGCCTGTGTCAGAATCGCGCCCTAGCTCCATATTCTGACCCCGAATCAAGCCATGCACACTGATCAGCGCAATATACAGACCGTTGTGACTGTGGTTGGGCATATTTTTTTGGAAGAGGGGGTTAGGGTCTTGGCGTAATGGGGATTGACGTAATGGGACTGGCGTAATGGGACTGACGTAAATAGGGATTGGCGTAATGAGCGGTCTAGCTGATGTGTAACTTACTGCAATCTGAGGGTGCTGCGACACTCTCTTTCGGCTAATATTTCGTCACCTTATCACTCCTAATCCAGTTTGGCGGCGATCGCCCTTACCCCGCATTTTCCTATCCCATCTCATCCCCCAGTTTGTAAAAAACGCCTGACATTTTCCAACCCGCGCCAGCATTCACAGTAGGCTGAAGTGAGCTACATTCAGCTAAAACGTCCTGAACGGTCAAGCATTTGGGGTAGGCATGAAACTGGCAGCACGGGTAGAGAACGTATCACCGTCGATGACGCTGATTATTGACGCAAAGGCCAAAGCCATGAAGGCGGAGGGTATCGACGTATGCAGCTTTAGCGCCGGAGAGCCAGATTTCAACACGCCCAAGCACATTGTGGAAGCTGCCAAAGCCGCGCTAGATGAGGGCAAGACGCGCTACGGCCCGGCCGCGGGGGAACCCCGACTGCGAGAGGCGATCGCCCAAAAGCTCCAGCGCGACAACGGGCTGTGCTACGGCGCAGAGAACGTTCTGGTCACCAACGGCGGCAAGCAGTCGATCTTTAACCTGATGCTGGCGATGATTGAACCAGGGGATGAGGTGATTATCCCCGCGCCCTTTTGGGTCAGCTATCCCGAAATGGTGAAGCTGGCAGAGGGTACACCCGTCATCCTGCCCACGACGGTCGAAACCCAGTTCAAAGTCTCGCCAGAGCAGATTCAGCAGGCGATTACGCCCAAGACCAAGCTACTGGTTTTTAACACGCCTTCCAACCCAACGGGCATGGTCTACACGCCAGACGAAGTGAGGGCGATCGCCCAGGTGGCCGCCCAGGCCGACCTTTGGATACTGTCGGACGAAATCTACGAAAAAATTCTTTACGACGGCGCTCAGCATCTCAGCATTGGCGCAGCCAGCCCAGAAGCCTACGAACGCTCCGTCGTGTGCAGCGGATTTGCCAAGACCTACGCTATGACGGGCTGGCGCGTTGGCTTCTTAGCAGGGCCAGTGCCCCTGGTAAAAGCGGCAACAAAAATCCAGGGCCACAGCACCTCCAATGTCTGCACCTTTGCCCAATATGGGGCGATCGCCGCCTATGAAAATCCCCAAGACTGCGTGCAGGAAATGCTAGCCGCCTTTGCCGAGCGCCGCCGCTATATGCTGGATGCCCTCAACGCCATGCCAGGGCTAGAGTGTCCCAAACCCGATGGCGCATTTTATATGTTCCCCAGCATCGCCAAAACGGGACGGTCTTCCCTCGATTTTTGCAGCGAACTGCTAGATCAGCATCAGGTTGCCACAGTCCCAGGCGCGGCTTTTGGCGCAGACGACTGCATCCGGCTGTCCTATGCGACCGATCTAGACACCATCAAGCGCGGCATGGAGCGGCTAGAAAAATTCCTACAGGGAATTCTATAGGCGACCCAATCGACTCAAGCGATCCCCACAACGCGCTGAGTGCCCAAATGTAACTCACTATTAAGACTCTGGCTGCTGAAGCAGACGAGTTCGCTGTGGTAAGATTTCCATTGATATTGAAGGCGAAGGACTTATTAGGCATGTCAGCAGCCGCACAAGTTACAGATTCCACTTTTAAGCAAGAAGTTCTTGATAGCGATGTCCCCGTTCTGGTAGATTTCTGGGCCCCTTGGTGTGGCCCCTGCCGGATGGTTGCTCCTGTAGTCGATGAGATTGCCGAGCAATACGCGGGACAGGTAAAGGTTGTAAAAGTGAATACCGACGAGAACCCCAGCGTTGCCACTCAGTATGGCATCCGCAGCATCCCCACGCTGATGATTTTCAAGGGTGGTCAGCGTGTAGACATGGTAGTCGGCGCGGTTCCCAAGACGACCCTCGCCAGCACACTTGAAAAGCATCTGTAGCTTCCAAAAGCTGGCCAATCCCAAAAAGCTTTGACTGCTAGCGTATGGCGGTCTTTTTCAGCTACTAATTTTCCTGGAATTCAGTTTTCTGAGGTTCTGTCGTCCCCACCTTATCCATAGGTGGGGATTTTGCGCTTGCTAGAGGGTGGGTCTTTTTGTTAGCACTGTAGCATTCGACTAGCTTCCTCCAAGGCTAGATGACAAGCTCCCCAGAGGCAACAAACCAAGCTCCCCAGAGGCAAACAAACAGAGGCAAACAAACAGAGGCAAACAAACAGAGGCAAACAAGCAGTATGGCAGGAATTGTCAGCTTCGATTTGGGCCCTAAGCCTACCCATCGAGAAAACGGACATTTGGTGCTGAAATGTCCATCCTGGGAGCGTCCTTCTGCAATTGTCTTGCTGGCGCTGTCCTGTCTGTGGCTTGGGTTTATCAGCAATAATCGCCTGACGTGCGATCGCCCCGACTTGTCTACTATCAACTGCCAGGTGGTTCGCACACTTGGGGTTAACCTGATCCCCCGTGAGACGGTTCGGCTCGGCTCCCTGACCACAGTTCAGGTTGTGAGCGAAACCCGTAGCTCGGACGACGGGGACTTTCTGGTCTATGACCTAAAGCTGAGTGGAACTGAGGCGGTGACGCGGCTCGGGCTGGATACAGTGGATGAAGCTCGCGCTCAGCAGATGGCTGAAGCAGTTCAGCGGTTTCTGGCAAATCCTGCTCGCTCTTCTGTAACCATACAAACCTTGTCTGGCTGGGGCTTTTTGTGGGTTCCGCTGGGGCTTACTAGTCTGGCGATCGCCCTCCTGCGGCGCAAACCGCATCGCTTCGAGTTCAATCGCTTGATGGGTAAAATGCAGGCGCTTGGAGCCAATGGCCGCCTCAAGCAGGAGCTATGGCTGCGAGAGATTCAGTCTGTGGTCATTGAGCAGTGTACTGGTGAAGACTTGACGGGGTATAGCGTAGTGCTACTGACGCAGCAGGGCGATCGCCATCCCTTGACCGAGACTTATAGCAGCAATCTAGAAAGCAAACAGGAAGCGGCCGAAGCCATTCGAGCGTTCTTGGGATTGCCGCCTGTGGAAATCAAGGAAGTTTAGCGTCTAGGGTAATGCAGTCGGGCGATCGCCTTCCGCTCATACGTACCTACAGTGCTGGTGTACCCGGCAAACAAGCGGTAGCCGAGGCGATTCGCGAGTTCTTAGAGTTGCCGCCAGTAGAGATGGAAGATGGACTAGCTGCAAGAATTTGATCGTCGGCCCACAGCGCCTAGTAATCACTAATAATCATACGGATTCTGGGGTTCCTCAATCGGGGTCAAGGACGTGGAGTGAATGACCAGTTGGCGCTGGCCGTCGAGGGTTTCTGTCGCCATGTCGCCTTCTACGCGGAGCCACTGGTCTTGTTCGTAGGCGGTGCGATCGCCCTCAATCCGCACGGGCAGCCCAACCGGGTATACGTCTGCGGCGCAGCAGGTAATCACAAAGCGGGTGATGGTGAAATAGTTGCTGGGCAGGTTGGGCGAATGGATAACGAACCCTTCGACCGAGGCTTTTTGTCCAGTGTAGGCATCGGGTTCGGGGTAGACGTTCAGCAGGCGCACCCAGTCGATCAGCGAGCGATCTTCGGGGCGGGTGTTGGTGCGGAAGGACTGGGGCTGCGATCGCGTCAGGGTGAGCGTATCCGCGACACCGCGCTCGATGGCGACCTGGCTGGCAAAGGCGCGGGGCGTAAACTGGAGACCAAACAGGGCGATCGCCAGCAGTAGAGCGCTACTCCATCCAGGCGGCAGCAGGTTTGCATGGGACTCCGAGGGTTGGGTAATGGCAATGCCGCGTCGCATCAGCCGCAGTGCCTCCCAAAGTTTGGCCACGCCCAGCCCCAACAGCGCAAACCCAGCGGCGATCGCCAGCCAGACATAATCTGGATGCAGCAGAATGTTGATCCGCCCGGTTAGCCAAAAGCGCAGCATCAGCCCGCCCCACGACAGCAGCATAACTGCATCCAGCCAGATTAGCCAAAGCCCTGTCCGATTTTTACGAGTCTGGTCGTTTTTACGAGTCTGGTCGCCTCTTCTGCTTGTCATTACCCCGTCACTCCGTCACTCCGTCACTCCGTCACCCTGTCACTCCGTCACCCTGTCACCCTGTCAGTCCGTCACCCGACCTCACGTTCTAGCTGACATCTACTGAATATCTAGCTGGATATCTAGCTGATATATAGATTAATCAGCAGGCAAAACAAGAACGTGAGCTGACCCGCCAGAATAAACAGATAGGCGATCGCCCGACCGCGAAACATCGACAGCAGCAGCGCAATGTTTTTCAGGTCGATCATCGGGCCAAACACCAGAAACGCCAGCAATGCGCCGCTGGTAAAGGTAGAGGCAAAGGACAGGGCAAAAAACGAGTCCACCGTCGAGCAAATTGACACAATCCACGCCAGCAGCATCATCGCCAAAATCGACGTGACCGGGCCCTGCCCCAGCCCAATCACCCACTCGCGCGGCACAAAGACTTGAACGATTGCGGCGATCGCCGTTCCCAAAATCAGCACACCGCCCAACTCGCGCATCTCCTGCACAATGTTATTCACCAAAAGCCACAGCTTGTCCGACAGCGGCTTGGTGAGGACGGGATTGATGGCGATCGCCGACGAAGACAGCGACCCATCGGGGCGAATGGGCTGATCCGCCTGCCCCAGCCAATAGGTTCCTGACTGCAACAGGGACGACTCACCCGCTGGCTTTGCAGCCGCCCCGCGCACCGCTGGCATGGCCCGCGCCACTCCCGGCTGCATCAGCGGCCGCAGGTCTGCCTGAGCGCTGAACACCCAGCCCACAATTACTGCCACCACCAGCGACAGCCCCACCCGCAAAAACACTATCTCCGGCTGATCCCGAAAGGCAATCCACGTTGCCCAAAACACCACCGGATTCACCGTGGGAGCCGCCAGCAAGAAGCCCACCGCCATCGACGCGGGCGCACCCTGCACAATCAGCCGCCGCGCCACAGGCACGTTGCCGCACTCGCACACGGGAAACAAGAAGCCAATGCCGCCGCCAATCATCGCCGCCAGCAGCGGATGTTTGGGCACTGCCGCAATCAGCCGCCGCTCATCAACGAATAGCAGCAGCACGCTCGAAAACAGCACGCCCAGCAGCAAAAAGGGCATCGCCTCCACTAGCAGGCTGAAAAACAGCGTCAGCGCATTGTTCAATCGATCCATGCGGTCTAACCTAATTCTTCGGTCTAGCGATCCCCGATTGGGTCTGAGAGGCTATTCTACACCGTCCTATCGCAGACGGTTTTTTCAAAAGGCGGGTTTCCGCCCAAAAAGCGAGGCTTTTGCAGGATCAATCGCGGGGGAAACCAGCCCAATCCCCCACCGGAATCGCGATAAGGTTGAGTGGGATGAGTGGTGTTGCCATCGCCACAACCCTCAGCGTCATCCGTTTTCCCGATTTATTCTCCCGATTCATTCTCCCAATCCATCCTTCCGACCCAGCAGCCCGACCAGCAGCCCGACAGGTATCCCAAACGTTTTAATTTCAAACGTTCTAATTTCAGACGGCATTTCAGCCAGCTTTCTGCCCTAGCTCTTATTCCTGAAACCCTACTTTCCAATCCTCTGACCCCCAACTATGGCTTCCCATTCTGAAACCAATAAAGCTGAGCGGGAACGGGCGATCGCCAACTCCCTGCCCGTCGAGATTCGGGACATGGACATCGACGATCTTGCCCCGGTGTTTCATCTGGGGGAAAGCCTGTTTACCAGCGACCTCTATCCCTACCTTTATCGCACCTGGGACGAGTGGGAAGTGATTGGGCAATACAACACTGACCCAGAATATTGCCTGGTGGCAGAGATTGAAGGCGAACTGGCAGGCTTTGTGCTGGGCACTATTATCAGCAAGGCATCCTGGGTCTACGGCTACATTATCTGGCTAGGAGTCAGTCCCAAGTTTCAGCGGCGCGGCGTGGCGGATAAGCTTGTAGACAAAATCGTCGAGCGCATGATTGAAGAAGGCGCTCGGTTCATGCTGGTGGATACCGATCCAGCCAACGAACCTGCGATCAAGTTCTTTCGGCGCAAGGGGTTTGGCAATCCGCGCCGCCACGTTTACCTGTCGATGAATTTAAGCAAGCACGAAATCTACGGCCGCCTGATCGCCTACGAACGGGATAAGGCTAGCCGGGTGCGTCATCACCGTCCCAAGCGACCCTGATCGTTCCCGCGCTGCCGTCTAAGCCGTTCAAGCTGTTTAATCTGTTTAATCTGTTGCCATGAGAGCGCGATCGCCCACCCGATCCCTCTCAACTTGGCATGGCAACTTTGCACGACAGCCAACATCTACACAGGGACTTCAAGACAGGGACTTCAAGCCTCTCTTACTCCCTTCTCCCAAGTTGGGAGAAGGAGTTGGGGGATGAGGGCAGATTGAAAGTTGCACATCGCGTCAACAGTTAGAAGGCAGAGCGATCGCCCACCCAGCCGCTCTGACCCACTCGGCGCAACCACTTGGCATCGCCACAGCAGGGCGATACACATTGTGAAGAAGTATTGTTTTTTCTGATAAAACGCCATTCTGTATTTTTAGATACAGAATTTACTGCTATGATTAAACAAGAAGCGTCAAGATTCCATCACTTAACACCACCAGAAGGATTTCACTATGTCTACTCAAGATCAAGCCCGCGCCCTGATGATGCGCCACCACCACAACATCAAGAATCGCCAGCAATCGATGCTCAGCCGGGCCGCCGCCGAAATCGGGCTGCCTGCGGAAGCACCCACCCTCTGGAACCATGTCCAGGGCAAGCCCCACCCATCTTTTGTGCAGAGCTATGACCGCAGCGGCTCGACCATGAGCTAGGTTGCCGGGATAAATGGCTCCGCAGCACTGTTAGAACTGGAATGGTTAGAACAGCAATTCGGAACCGGAATTCGGTTTTAGACGTACTTTGAAAACATGGGCGATCGCCCAATCCACGCTTTTTCTCCGCTCTGACAGGGAGGTATCGACACCGATGCCTCCCTGAATTTTTTGTTTTTTTACAGATCAAGACAGATCAAGCGAATTTTTTTCAGACCAAGCCTCATGCCTCACCTAAGCAAAGCCCAGTCGCTTGAATCGACGGCGTTGGGCTTGGGGCTGGGCAGCAGTGGCTTCCAGGCGTTCCTGGCGCTCCAGTTCTGGCAGTTTCAGCACGACTCCAGCAAAAAACCAGTAGTAAACCGCCACTGGATCAACGTCGAGGGGATAGTAGTAGGTGTTGTAGCTAATGAACAGCACGAACAGCCACAGTGCTGCGCCATAGCTCCGCAACGTGCGATCGCGCGTGGAGCGGTAGGCCAAAAAGGTCAGCACCGTCAGCATCGTCACCAGCGCCAAAAACGCCAGCGTTCCCAGCATTCCAATTTCATACAGCAGCTTGGGATAATACGTTTCAATTAGCTCAGTGTCGCCCAGCGTGCGGGCGGCGTTGGTGGCTCGGCCTAGCCCGTTGCCCAAAAAGTTCTGATGGTTGATTGACCACTGAAACTGCTCCAGAATAAACAGATGCGGTGGCGAGGCTTCCCAGCGACTTTGCAGGCTCTCGAATCGCCGGGATAGGATGTCGGGGTTTCGCAGGGCGGCGTAGCCCAGCACCAAGCCCAGGATGGCCGCACCTGGGATAAAGCGCTTCAGGTTCACCACCTGTCCCGTTAGCACCAGCAGCGTCACGAACACGCTGGGCACCAGAATCAGCGCCACTCGCTGCCCCGATAGCACCGCCATGATGAAGACTGATGCGAGAGAAATTAGCCCTGTCGTGCGCCATTGCGCCCTGGGGTCGCTAAATGCCGTCGCAAATGCCAGAAATGCGGCAGAAATCAGGAACCAGCCCCACTGCCAGGGCGCAACAAAAGTTCCAGGCAAGCGAATCTGGTTGTGCTGGGGTGTATAGAGCAACGACCCACCCACAAAGCAGCGGGCATTGAGGGAAGCGCGGTAGAGGTCTGGCCCCTGGGCAAAGCGTGTACCAGGACAGTACCCGGTTTTGAGCAGGACATACTGGATAAACGCAAGGGCGCAGCAGGTGAGGATAATAATGACCGTGAGCCGCATCAGGAATAGCAAATCGCGGCGATCGCGCAGCAAATAGTACGCACACACCACCAGCGGCATATAGCCCATTAGCACCTTTAGCCCCAAAATGCCCATCAAGATGGGCTGTTCTCCAGGCGTGGGGCTAAGCTGCTGCCCTCCATTCACCACCAGCAGCGTCATCAGACACAGCCCCAGCAAAATGCCCACGGGCGCAACCATCTGCCGGGGAATCAGCACGGGCAGCTTTTCGCGGCGGCAGTATTGAATTACGCCGAAGAGGGCAGGGATATAGAACCCGTCTTTGGCAAGCTGAAGCAGGGGACTGCTGCCCAGCGCATAGGTGACAGATCCGCTGAGGGGCATATAGATCAAAAAGGCCCACAGCGCGTGGCGGGGATACTTGAACGACAGCGCGGTGCAGAGCGTTCCAATGAAGGTGCCAATGCCCGGACGAACCCCCGCAGCCAGGCCCACGACAAAGCCGACTACCGTCGCAAATAGCGCCGCAAAAATCGTGAAGGTGACCAACTCTTGCCGCAGGCGGTTGGCTTTGCGGCGCTGAGCAAGACGCTGACGCAGGGTGGGTTGGGGCGATTCAACCGCTAGAATTGGGCTGGGCTGGGCTTTGGACTTGGGCTTGGTTTTAAGCACGGGGCAGGCAGAGGGCAAGCAGAGGGTGCATCTAGCAGGAGGGCGATCGCGCGATTGATTCGGGAATCGGGGAGACTTGGCTCAAGTCACACACGCCCTACCCGTGAGCGAAGTGTTCAGAGCATTCCAGCATCCGGTTCACCGCATTCCTATCGTAGCCGAGCGTCCCGTAACTCTGTCCCAGCGAGCCGAGCTAGGCATATTGCACCGTAACGGCGGCATCTGATGGCAATTCAACCCGCAACTCTGCCCAAAGTCGATACTGCTGCGGGGAGGTCGTGATGATGGCGGCGGGGTGATCGGCGCTGGAATACTGGAGAAGCTGGCCGCAACACGAATAGGCGCTGTCTTCCTCGTGTTTTCCAAAGGTTTTGACCAGGCGATACAGCGTATTGCCGTAGCGGATGCCTTCACAGAGGTAGCCGTCCCTATAGAACCGGAACGAGCGGACAGAGCGTTCATTTACAACAGTCGGTATCATGGCTCGTTCTCGCGTAAGATGCATTCGGAATTTCAAGATTGCTGGGTTCAGTGTGAAGCCTGCTTTTTGATTGAGAACTTGGTGAAAAAATATACGCTTTGCGCGTAGTTTTACGGAAATCCGCAAACTTCTATAGAATCTAGCAATTTATCCTGGAACCCTGATGGGCAGTCTCTCTATAAAGACCGCAACGCCTTAGTTGTAGCCCCGGTCGTTTGGTAGCTACAACCGTAAATTCTCGGTGACCGTTGCCCTAATTTTATGAAAATAAAACATTCCCAGGCGGGCGTTTTTTTTGACAGACCTCGCTCAGCGACGACGCGATTTAAAGCTCGGCCCCGGCTGGCGGCTGAAAAAACCACGACGCGGACGGTCGATCGCCCTTTCATTTGGCTCTTCTTCAGATTTGCGCCCCAGACTCAGCCGGGGAATCAGATCGCGCTGGCTCTTTTGCTCTGGAGGTAGTGGCTTATCCTGTTTGCGGTAGCTGGCGATGAGTGCGCCCGACAGTCCGGCGATCGCCCCCAGCCCAATGCTCAGCGGCACCCAGTAGCCCAGCAGCGCAAAGCCGATGAGAAACACGATCCATAGCTTGATGCCGACAATCACCGGATCATTCTTGCCCATCGCAATGCCTCAAGCGTAATTCCTTCCAATGCCATGAGCCGCAGTCAACGAGAGAGTGCGAATAACGAGAAATCCTACAAGCCATAACGGCCCTGACTTTCAGCCCCAACCACCAACCGCTATGCGCCTACTCTCTTGCCGGAATCAGCCGCTCCAAAATCGTCAGCAGCCGATCGATTTGCTCGTCGCGCTTTTTGGACTGTTCGCGCATTTCCCGAAAACCCTCTTTGATCTCACTAAACCCGTCTCGCATAGAAATTTCTAGCCGAGTTAATTCTTCAGTCATTCGCCCGACCTGCTCGGATAAAATCTGCACGCTTTCTGCTAAGGTTTCCAGTCGTCGGGTGAGGCGCTGATCCAGCACTTCGATGCGGGTATCCACCGCTGCAACGCGGGAATCGAGAGTGTCTAGCTTTTCAACAATCAGTTCGTTGGTCATAGTGAGGCTCTGTGTGAGGCTCTGTCAAAGCGAATCCAGGAGTGCGTCGAGCGGCTGGGTGGTGTCTACTGTTCTAACGTATTCTGCTTCGGCGGGCGTAAAGGGTTCAAAGCTCTGCTTCGCTAGGATCTCTGGGGTGGCATCGGCGATGTCGCCTGTGCGCTGGCTGAGCCGCTTAGCGAGGATTTCCAGGGGAGCCGTGCAGAAGAGAATATGGAGCGGGATGCCATGGGCGCTGGCCTGGGCGATCGCCCCTTCTCGCAATGCCTGCCGATCGTATTTGGCATCCAGGATTACCGTATAGCCTTCGGCGGCCAGCGTCGTGCCCAGGTGCAGCAGCCGATTGTAGGTCTGTTGGGTCATCTCTGGCGTGTAGAGGTCGTCGCCGCCGCGCTCCGTCAGCGCCACGCCGCCCAGGTGTTTCCGCACTGCGTCGGAGCGGATGTACACTGCGCCAAGCTTTTGGGCGATCGCCCTAGCAGTCGTGCTTTTGCCCGATCCCGACAGCCCGCTCATCAGCAGCAGGCGGCCAGTTTTGGGCTGCGTATAGTTCCACGCCAGTTGGTAATACAGCGCGGCGGTGTCGTGGGCTTTGCGCTTTTCTTCCTCTGGCACGCCGGGGTCATTCAGCAAAAAGGACGTGACCTTGGCCCGCACGTAGGTCTGGCGGTTAACGTAGATCGGCAGCACCCGCAGCCCATCCCAGTCGCCCGTCCGCTCCACATACTCGTTTAAAAACACGGTTCGCAGGTCGGGTCGCTGCCGCGCATCCAAATCCATCACGATGTAGGCAATGTCGAACATGACATCGACAAACCGAAACGGCTCGTTGAACTCGATGCAGTCAAACAGCAAAAACTGCTGGTTCCAGTAGGCAATATTCCGCAGGTGCAGGTCGCCGTGACACTCGCGAATCCAGTTTTGCTGAAGGCGCTCGTCAAATAAATCTGCCTTTTCAGCAAAAAAGCGATCGCAGTAGGCCCGCGTCTCATCGAACTGCTGCTGCGTCTGCGGCCCGCCGATGTATTGCGCGGTTTGCGCCCAGTTTTCATCGAAGGCCTGCCGCACGCGCTCGACACGACCAAATTCGCGGATGTAGTCGCTGGTTTCGGTGGCGAGGTGGAAGGTGGCGATCGCCCCCGCCAAGTCTTTTAGCAAGTCCTCCCTCAGTTCGCCCCGCTCATACAAATTGGTCAGCAGGGTAGATTGCGGAAACTGCCGCATCTTCACCGCATACTCCACCACCTCGCCCGGCCCGTCCAGGTGAAAGGTCGGCACGCCGTTGTCCAAGGTTTGGGTAATCGGCAGCACATCCAGATAGATCGCTGCCGCCGCTCGCTGATTCAGCCGCAGTTCCTCTTCACAAAAATGCTTCCGCTTTTCCAGCGTGGAATAGTCCAGGAACCCGAAGTTCAGAGGCTTTTTGACCTTATAGGCATACTCGCCCGTCAGCAGCACGTAGGAAATATGCGTCTGAATCAACTGCACCGGAGACGCATCCGACGGATAAAAGTCTTCAGGATATTCTGGCGGCTCTCCGACCACAGTCTGGAGCGGATCGGGCGGCACCGGATGGGGATAGAACTCCGGCTTCAGCATGTGCTGGATCACGGGCGGCAGGGCAGAGTCGGACATGATGGATTGGGGATTAGGAGTTAAGGTTTGCCGTTTGCTTTTCACTAGAATAAATGCGCCCGGAAATCTTCCAAGCGCATTTGCAACCGTATTCTGAAACGAATCGTGAACTGCGTGCGCCCCTTAGGGTTTCTTGGGCGTTTATTAGGCGTTTATTGGGCGGTTTCGACTGCGCCGTTAGTATAGAGCAGCGCCCGCTTGGGCCCGTGGATGGGGTCTTCCACAATAATGGTCTGGTCGCGGCTGGCGCCGAGGGAAACGATAGCAATCGGCACTTCCATCAGTTCTGCCAGAAACTTGAGATAGTCCAACGCCTGACGGGGCAAGTCGTCGAGCGATCGGCAGTGGGAGGTGTCTTGCTTCCAGCCCGGTAGGGTTTTGTAAATGGGCTGACAGCGGGCAAACACTCGCGCATTCGAGGGAAAGTCGCGCACCTGCTGGCCGTCGATTTCGTAAGCAGTGCAGACTTTGATTTCGTCTAGGTCATCCAGCACGTCGAGCTTGGTAATGGCGAGACAGTCTAGCCCGTTGATGCGGACGGCGTAGCGACCGATCACCGCGTCAAACCAGCCGCAGCGGCGTTTGCGCCCGGTCGTCGTGCCAAATTCTGCGCCGCGATCGCACAACGCCTCGCCCACATCTCCCAGCAGTTCGGTCGGAAAGGGCCCTTCGCCCACGCGAGTGGTGTAAGCCTTGGCCACACCAATCACCCGGTCGATGATCGTCGGCCCTACGCCCGCCCCCACGCACGCGCCGCCCGACACCGGGTTCGACGAGGTGACATAGGGGTAAGTGCCGTGGTCTAGATCTAGCAGCGTGCCCTGTGCGCCCTCAAACAAGATATTGCGGCGCTGACGCACGGCCTGACTAATCCGCAGAGAGCTATCCACCACATGGGGACGCAGCCGCTCGGCATAGCCCAAGTATTCATCGATCACCGCGTTGGGGTCGAGCGGCGGCAGGTTATACAGCTTTTCTAAAATGACGTTTTTGTATTCGATTGTCCAAGTCAACTGGTCGCGCAGTCCCTCTGCGTCCATCAGATCTACCACGCGAATGCCCGTGCGCTCGGATTTGTCGGCGTAGGTGGGGCCAATGCCACGCTTGGTCGTGCCGATCTTGTGGCTGCCGCGCTGCTCTTCGGCGGCGGCATCAATCATGCGGTGATAGGGCATGGTGACGTGGGCCGTCTCAGAAATCAGCAGGTTCTCGCTGGAAACGCCCAGCTTTTCGAGCTGATCCAGTTCACCCAGCAGCACCTTGGGATCAATCACCGTGCCAGAGCCAATGATGCATTCTGTTTTGGGATACAGAATACCCGATGGAATCAGGTGCAGCTTGAAGGTCTGCCCCTGCACAACGACCGTGTGACCCGCGTTCACCCCGCCCTGATAGCGCACCACCACGTCGGCGGACTTGCTCAACAGGTCGGTAATCTTCCCTTTTCCTTCGTCGCCCCACTGGGCCCCGATTACTACAACGTTTGCCAAGGGTTTAAATTGCTAGAATTTTCAGAAATACGCAAACTCCCATTATCAACAGCGCGTGTTCCTGGTGTCAATGCTTAGGAGCAAGACGCTGCTAGTCTGAGTGGAAATGCCCATTTCTAAAGCTCAACTTGAGAAGAATGCAGTGTGTGGCTTTGAGTGAAATGCAGGCGAGTTAACAACTAGATTGAGAGGTATCTTGTGACGCTATATGCCGAATTGCACCGCCATCTGGGTGGTTCCGTCGTCCCCCGTATTCTCTGGCGCTATTTTCAGCGCAACCAGGCAGACCTGGCAGAACGATTTGCTGACTATGCTGAGTTTGAGGATTTTTATACGCGCCCGCGCAATACGCTGGCGGAATATCTAGAGCTGCATACGCTGGTGGAAAGCGTGCAGACGGAAGACACCCTGCCCTACTTTATCTATCGCCTGATGCGCGGGGCATATGTGTTTGAGAATTTGGCCTATTTGGAATTGCGCTATACGCCGTATTTGCGAACGCCGGAGCATCTCAGCCAGGGCGATCGCATTTCCTTAATGAGCCAAATTGTGGAGGTGGTGGGCCGCGCCAGCCAGATTGTGGAGTATCCCATCGTCACTAGCCAAATCCTCTGTATGCACTCGCGGCTGCCCTACGAGGTAAACCGGGCAATCGTCGATCTGGCGGCGGCGCGGCGCGATGTGGTGTGTGGCGTGGATCTGGCGGGTGGAGACGGGCTGTATGGCGATCGCCTCGATGAATTCATCCGGCTATATGCCTACGCGCGATCGCTCGGTCTCAACACCACCGGACACTTGTATGAAACCGAAGAAGGCTGCTATCCCGAACTCTTGCCCTACCTGATGCGGATCGGCCACGGCATCCAGATTCCGCTAAAGCACCCCGAACTGTTGCCCCAGGTGGCCGCCCAGGGGCAATGCCTGGAGGTCTGCCCCACCACATATCTGAAAACAGGCACGCTGCAAGACCTGCATCAGCTTAAGGGGGTATTCGACCGATGTTTTGAGGCGGGCGTGGATATCGCCATCTGCACCGACAACGCGGGACTGCATAACGTGCGGCTGCCGTTTGAATATGAAACGCTGCTGACCCACGACATCATTGGCTTTGAGGAGCTAAAGGCCTGCCAGGATGCTGCCTTCCGCCATGCCTTTGCCTGGACTCATCCGCAGCGACCAGAGCTAATATTAAATACCATTTTACGAGCTGATGCAGAGCCATCTGAGGAGTTCCCGCGATCAGGCAATGACAACGGGCAATTCAATGCTGTGGCACAAGAGATAACGGAGTCCTCGCGCTAGCCATCGGTCTGCAAGACTCGCAGCAAAAGCTGGCTGGGGGCAGTGGCAACACCTCCAGCCAGAAGCCCCGCACCTACAAAAATCCTTCAAAATCCGCAAAACTGGTTGCAACCGCTCAAGTCTAACCCCTTAAAATTTAAGCAACGCTAAACAACGTTAAATAACGCTCTGGCTCAGGAGTTGATACCAAATGTCACTCACTGCTCAACAGTTAGCTGCTTTGATGCCTGATGCCACTCAACTAGAAAGTGACGAGCCAGAGATGGAGAGGGGAGCGTGTCACCTTCTTGAGAGAAAAAGGTGTTGAGGATCGAGATGTGCATTGAGATAAGCACAGCGATGCGCTAGAACTTGTGGTGCATGCTCTGGATTCCAACTGGCTCCCGATAACTGAATCCGACGGTCAATCTGTTTGACCCAAGACTCCACATCTCCAGAACCAATCGCACAAATGCCTTCTGCTTGAAAATACTCATAATTGACAATGCGATGACGATGCTCCCGGAGATAGTTTTGAAAACACTTCGCCTGCTCTAGAGAACAATCCTCAAATACTGCAATGGCTGCATCTACTCGCCCACGCCAAAGCAGGTGACGTGCTCGGGTATGACGTTGCAACGACCCACCCACTTTGTGCAGATTCTCCATCAAATGATACCAATCGAGAATCTCAATGCGATGGTTATCTTCGAGTAGTTGGCTCAGCAGATTCCAAATGCCCGGATGTCCATCACCGATGCAGTACAAGGGGGACTGTAACGGTTGGTCTTGCACCCAGTTGAGCAATGCCCCATTGTCCTGAAACCACGCCATGCCGATGCCGTCGGTGTCTAACCGTACCGCTTTGTATTGCTTCCACTCGGATGGTTCGCCCTTGGGCGTGACAAAGCGCATTTGTCCACCGTCCAAACTGACTTGATTGACCGCATCCGGCGGTTGCACTGTGGGTTGGGTAAATGTCTGACGTTGCACCAGGCGTTGCTGAGTTTTCGCACTCACCCGCACTCCGGTTAGAAGTGCCACATCTTCGGTGGCATGAGCATAGGACACATTCGCACTGATTCTCAGACAACACATCTCCAGATAGGGACTCAACTGACTCCCTTTGCTCACTCCCAATTGATGGGCTTGTTCGCTGGTCAGTTGCAGTGCTCCTAGAATGCTTTTTAGCTGTCGCGGGTACCCTTCGGTTATGCCCGTAACTGTTTCGATAAAAAAACGCCCATCTTGGGTGTTACGTGCTTCTGAACCTGCTCGCGCACCGCTGCTTCAATTTCTCCCAAGTTGGTCATGGGCGTTTGACTGGCATCAGCATCCTTGTACAGCAGTTTGGCAAGTTCGCGGACATGATACGCAACAGCTTGTTCTTCTTCAGGGGTCATGACCATCATCCAGCGATTGAGGACTCCTCCATTCTGATTTTTCTACTCAGAAGGTGACACGCTCCCGTTCATCTCACCTGTAGTGCTTAAATAAATTGTTGAAAGTTGACTTATATAATTCTTTATTGCTTCTTGCTGAAGCCTTTTCCTATCTTCTTCACGCCTATTTTCTTCACGCTGTAAATCACGCTGCTCTTGATGTTCTGTGTATCGTTGAGTAGCTATTAGTACAGCAATGGGGATCAAGATGACTCCAATCGCTTCCAAAATAGGAAAAATTTTTTCAATGATTCGGAAGATATCTGCTTTGTCAAGCCAGTTTGCACATGGTTCAATAAGTTTTTTCTCAAGAAGAGTTAGATTTCGGTTGCTTATAAACAGCCAGTACCTTAGTGGGTTCTTAGTTATTTTCTGAGCAGCAACCCAGTCTGATTCTTTATCTCCTAATTTCCCTTTTAAAAGACGATTCTGATAAATTTGATTAGCAATTTTTTTAATCCTTTCTGTAGACTTCTGTCGATTAAATAACCTCATACTTGGCAACCCACACCCAAATTAGAAGGATGGTATGTATTTCTTTCCGTTCTAAAAGCTCGTATTCAGTTTTTCTTTCATAAAACTTATTTTTCTCAGAGGCTATTCCCGGAAGTATCACCGCCGCTAAAGACTTCTGCAAGCTAACTATTAATTAGACTGATTCCGTCTGCCTATCTACCCCCAGGAGGGGAATTAGGCTGACAGCCGTCTGTCTAAGATCCCAAATCGGGGAAATAGGCTGACGGTTGTCTGCATAATACCCCAATTTGGGGAGTTAGGCAGATGGGTTCACAAAGGGGAACCTCGAAAAATTGGTCAAGTAGTGTCTTGAGTTGAGACAAGAGTGAGATCATAGTCAGAGAGAGTAAGGGTGAAGACTGATGAGCCAAGCCGGATTTTGGGACTGGGAAGAACGCCAGGCCAAACTGAGGCAGAAAAAAGATCTATTGGTGCGGCTCAACCAAATTGTTCCTTGGGAGGACTTTCGACCTACATTGGAGAAAATCCATGACAAACCTCGAAAGAGCAATGCGGGACGCAAAGCAATCGATGTCGTGGTGATGTTCAAACTCCTGATTTTGCAACAGTTGTACAACATCAGCGATGAGGAACTGGAATATCAAGTCAGTGACCGTCTGTCGTTCATGCAGTTCATGGGGTTTAGTACTTTGTAAATTAAGTTTTTTGGACTCAAGCGAGTGAGTAGTAGACTGTTCACAGTCCTATTGTTAGCTGAGTAGAGATGAAAAAGTGCCAAGTCGAACTGCGTCCAACCGACCGCGATTACCTAGAGAATTTGTTGCGTAAGGGTCAACTGGGAGCCCGGCAGTTTAAGCGGGCGACTGGTTTACTGGAACTTGACCGAGGCAAACCCGTAAGTGCCGTTGCGACGACCTTAAGTGTCTCAGAGACGACGGTGCGAGCATGGCGCGAGCGCTATGAACAGGAAGGATTGCAGATGCTGCATGACAAGCCCCGCTCGGGTCGCCCAATCGAGTTTGATGGTGAGCAACGAGCCAAGATTACGGCCTTAGCTTGTAGTGAAGCCCCGGTCGGTCATGACCGCTGGGACTTGCGTCTGCTGGCGGATAAGGCGGTTGAACTGAACTATTGCCAGAGCATTTCACATACGCAAGTCGCGAAGATTCTCAAAAAAACGAGTTGAAGCCTCACCTCAAGCAGACGTGGTGTCTGGGTCAATTGGATAGCCGCTTTATTGCTCAAATGGAACAGATCCTTTGGTTGTACGCCCAACCTTATGACCCTGCCTACCCGGTGGTCTGCTTCGATGAGCGTCCCTGTTTTCTCATCGGTGAGGTTGTTGCCCCGTTGCTGATGCGAGCGGGTCATGTCTACAAAGAACACTACAGCTATGAAAAAAATGGCTCTTGTGCCTTGTTAGCGGCAATTGAACCCTTAACGGGAAACCGTCTAGCTCAGGTGTACCCGCAACGCACCAAACGAGAATACACCTTGTTCTGCCAAGCGCTGGCGACTCAGTACCCCCAGGCCTGTAAAATTCGCCTGATACAAGACAATCTCAACACCCACAATGCCAGTTCCTTCTATGAAAATTTACCTGCGGCCGAGGCGTTCGCTTTAGCTCAACGGTTTGAGTTTTACTACACACCGAAATCCGCGAGTTGGCTCAACATGATTGAGATTGAGTTGTCGGCGTTGGCACGCGGTTGCTTGCATCAACGCATTCCTACGATAGAAGAATTAAAACGGCAAGTTTTAGCGTTGGTTGCAGAACGTCATGAGCAACATATCAAAATCGACTGGCAGTTTTCGATTGAAACTGCCAGGAGCAAACTTAGTCGTCACTACGACAACATTCGACCTGAACCAGTGGGAGTAAAACCGTCAGATACTTAATTTACAGAGTATTTAGTTTGTCCGATGAAGTGCCTGATGCAACAACCGTCTGGTTATTTCGCAAACAACTGATTGAGCAGGGGTTGATTGAGGCATTATTCGAGCAATTCGATGGTTACTTAATCAAGCAGGGCTATGCTGCCAAAGGAGGACAGATTGTAGATGCGACCTTAATTCCTGTGCCCAAGCAACACAACAGCAACTCAGAGAACCAGCAACTCAAGCAGGGCGAAATCCCTCAAGATTGGCAGGACAAG
Source organism: Thermoleptolyngbya oregonensis NK1-22 (assembly GCF_032705245.1). Classification (GTDB taxonomy): domain Bacteria; phylum Cyanobacteriota; class Cyanobacteriia; order Elainellales; family Elainellaceae; genus Thermoleptolyngbya; species Thermoleptolyngbya sichuanensis. The sequence goes on along the minus strand of NZ_CP053540.1, from coordinate 377,478 downwards.
CCGCATCAATTGGCGCAAAAAGACACGGACGCTCGATGGACGAAGAAGCGAGGTGTGTGCCATTTTGGGTACAAAAACCACGTCAGTATCGATGCTGAGTATGGTTTGATCCGGCAGTATCAAGTCACCGATGCAGCAGTGCATGATTCGCAAGTGTTGGGACATTTATTGGACGACGACAATGAGGCAGGTAGCGTATGGGCAGACAGCGCCTATCGCAGCGAGGCGATTGAGCAGGTGCTGGCGTTGATGGGCTTTGACAGTCAGATTCATGAGCGTTCCTATCGCAATCGTCCGCTGAGCGAGGAGCAACAACACTCGAATCGCACCAAGTCAAAAACCCGCTCGAAAGTCGAGCATGTGTTTGGTGCGTGGATCATGCAAATGGGTGGCAAACTGGTGCGCGTGATTGGAATGGTACGGGTCAAGGCATCCTTAGGGCTGAAGAATCTGACCTACAACTTGATGCGCTATACGTTCTTACAGACCCAAGTAGCCGATTAAACGCCGGAATCGGCAGACTACTGCTGGGTTCTATGCCTGCCTACAGGATGAGGTAGTTCAAGAGCAGTCATCTGCTAGGGGAAGCGCAGCAATGCTCCTGTCTCACTTGAGACTCTACCCTGGCAAAATTCAATTAATCGAGGTTCCCAAAGGCTTTAGACAAGCGAGGCTGCGAGATTGGGGATTTTGGAGTGGGGATTTTGGATTTTGGATTGAAGGGATGCCCTGCTAAAATCCAAAACCCAAAATCCTCCTTATCTGTTCTTACTCGGTTGCACCAGAATTGCTGCGGATGTCGCGGTGCAGGTAGCGCAGCACTTCGCCGGGGCGACCGTCGAGGACGATGCCGTGGGGTGGGAAATCCAGGGCGTGCGTCCACTCGAAGCGTTCGGCGTAGCGGAGCAGGTGGAGTCGGTCAATCGCCATCTGTGCGTCTTCGGGGAGGCCGATGATGCAGTGGCGCAGGCGGCGACGGTGGGGCAGTTCGCAGGTGAGCGGGGGCAGCGAAAACTGGGTCGCCTCCGAGAGTGGGGACGACCAGGTGTATTGAATTGTCAGCATTTGGGGTTTCCTCCAAGGAAACGAGTGGGTAGGAAACCCCGAAATGTTGGCCGCCCACGGACGTGAAGCGCTGGGACAGGGCGGCCTACAATGGACGCAGCCCTGAGACAGCCCGGATCTGTCGAGGGGTCAGGTGTTGGTAGGTGTTGCGAGCATCTACCGACACCGCAGGTGACTAAACGACCAAAATTTCGGGGGAAAAGGTAAGCCGCGCTGACTTGGGGTCATTCACAGCTTGATGGTCGATTGTAGTCGATGTGTTTGCATCTTGCAAGAAAAACTTAGAAAGTTTGAGTTTAGAAAGTTTGGATTCTGCGCTGCCCCGCCTGGGAGTTTCCCGAAAACGGGACGACTTTATCTTCTGCCACCCCATAGGCGATCGCCCCTGGTTTTAGCCGCACCTCATAGCCGCCTGTGAAGCCGCCGAAGGACGGCAGGATCAGCCGATGGGGCGGTTCCAGCAAGAAGCACGGCAGTCGGAGCGAGTCGAGTCGAGTCTTGAGCCGCAAACAGGGATGAATATGACCACAAAGATTCACGCAATCAGGAATGTCAGCCGGTTCGTGACTGAGAACGAGTCCAGGATATTCGATGGGGCGGGTGTGGAACGGGATTTCAAATAAATCTAGCAAAGAGGCGATCGCCCGATCGTGATTTCCCAAGATCACCTGCACTGTTGCGCCACAGGTCTCAGTAAAGTGAATCCAGGATTGCAGGATTGCGTCATCCAGTCCGCGGGGCGAATGGAACAGATCGCCCAGAACACAGAGCGTTTTGGGCGAGAGGCGATCGCATAGAGTTTTAAGGCGTTCCAGCGTATCCTGATTCACACGATTGGGAATCGGCACACCCAGCGATTGGAACGCTTCGGATTTTCCCAAATGCACGTCTGCGACCAGCAGCAAATCCAAATCAGGAACATATATGGCCTTGTCTGGCAAAAGCTGGAGGCGCTGATTAAGAACAGAGATTTCATGCATGGCGAAGGATGATATGCAGAATTTACGAACGCCCCAGAGCTTGCATCAGCGCATTCAGAACAGGCGTGGGCTGTTGGGCCTGCAAATTCGACGGATTCGCCCAGCTAAAGGGGGCCTGACGCTCGGCCGCCATCCACAGCAGGCGACGGGCGCGGGTCATGGCGACATACAGCAGGCGATACTCTTCCGCAATTTTAAGCTGCTGCGCCTGCTGCCAGGCCGTGTGGATATCGGGCAAAGGCGACTGGTGAACCTGGGCGCGAATCTGGGCGCGGGCCACTTCCGCTAGGTCAAACTCGCCTAAAAATTGCTGAGCAGGCGGTACCCAAGCTTTTCCCGGAATCGTCTGCTGTTGCAAAAACGGCAAAAATACAAAATCCCAGTCCAGTCCCTTGGCCTTGTGCATGGTGATGATGGTGAGTTGCTTAGGGCGGACGTAGCGCGTGTCGATGTCCTCCGTTTCCACAGGCTCAAACCGCTCGGATTGGACAATTTCGCTCAGCACCTCCAGCGTGAATTGCAGCGATGGCTCGCTGGCGGTTTGCTGGGCAATGCGGGCAGCGAGTTTGTCGGCGGTGGCGAGTTCTGTCTGGTCATAGTTCAGCGTCAGCGCCAGAAACGGAATCAGTTGAAACTGGGGCAATTCTACCCGCGCCCGCAGCAAGCCTGCACAATAGCGCCGCGCCTGCACGACCGGATCGGGCTGGGGCGTTTCCAGCGGGCCGGGATAGAGAAAATCTTCCGGCTGGCTGCTGAGCGCGTCGAGGTCCTGCGGCGGAATCAGTTGCCGATCCGCCAGCACCCGCAGCGCTGCTTTCAGGTTGTCGGGCGAATGGGGGCGATCGCAAAATTGCAGCAGGGTCAAAATTTCGCCAGGGACGTGGGAATGGCGATCGCGCTCTCCCACCTCGTACACCGCAATGCCCAGCGCCCCCAAATCTGCACCCAGCTTATAGTCCGTTGGATTTCGCAGCACAGTTGCCACAAAGCGCCCCATGCGGTTTTCGCGCACCAGCACCGCCGCCCGCGCCTCTGGCTCTCTGGCAAACAGTTCCGCCACCCGCTGGGCGATCAAATCCACGCTGCGGTAGATATCTGGCGGAAAGCGGATCTCCACGCCTTCGCCCTCTGGCGGCGGATTGCTGTCGGTTTGGGGGTCGCCGGGGGGCACGGGACGGATCACCTGGAGGCGAAAGGGGAGGGGGCTTGCAGCAAGGGGGCGATCGGGTGCATTGTTGACCCACTGCACTAGGAAATTGGCGGCATCGATGACGGGCTGCGTGCTGCGGCCAGCCTGATCCATTTCGGCAAGGCGGCCCTGCCGCTGGCACTGGGCGCAAAATTCGCGGAAAAACAGCGGGTCGGCAGGGGTGAATGTGGAGTTGATAGCCTGGTTGGGATCGCCAACGCGGACGAGGTTGGGCTGTCCTGTGTGGGAATCGGCGGCAAGCAGTTCCAGCAGGCGCGTTTGCAGGGGCGAGGAATCCTGGGCTTCGTCTTCAAACACGGCGTAGACCTGCTGCTGCCAGGATTGCCGCGCTTCGTCGTTTTGCAAAACGCGCAGGGCCGCGAGGATCATGTCGTCGTAATCCAAAAAACTGCGCTGATGGAGCAGGGTTTCGTACTGTTCGTAGAGTCCGGCGGCGACTTGCAGGGCGATGTTGTTGGGCAGGAGGTTGAGGCCGTCTTCGGTGATGTAGGACGGAGAAAAGTCGGCGCTTTGGGCGATCGCTCTCACGTCATCAGGACTCAAACCCGAACTTTTGGCTTCGTGAATCGCCGTATTCGCTAGATTCGGCAAAATCTCCGTACCCAGCACCGATCGCCGCCGCAGTCGCTCGGTTTCTTCGCCATCGGCCTGTTGCCCTTCCAATAGCTGACGATAGAGGTCAGGATGGGCGGCGCTCCACTGCTCCACGGCGGTTTTGATCAGCCGACTGCCTCGCTCCGGCGTGATCAGCGTCAGCCGGGTCAGGTCAAGTTCGGACAAATCGGGGTGGCGGCTGGCAATGTTCAGCGCCAGGCCGTGCAGCGTGTAGACTGAAAATCCGGTGGTGGGCAGTCCCAATTCTTTCAGCAACTCGCGGATTTTTGCCCGCAGGTTTGCCGCCGCCGAGCGCGTGAAGGTGACCAGAAAAATCTGGCGGCTGGGCAGGGTGCGGTCACGCAATGCGTTCTGATAGCGCCGCCCCAGCAGAATCGCAGTGGCGATCGCCATGCCCGTAGATTTCCCCGACCCCGGCACCGCCGACACCGCCAGCGGCCCGCCCGTCCAGTCGGCCATGCGCTGCTGCCCCGGTCGGAGGCGATCGCGCAGGGCTTCTAGCTTCGTCTCTAGCGTTTGCAGTTCTACAGTAAGCACCATGCTTTATAGCGTAGCGCCTGAATCCCAATTCGCTATGCTAAACGAAAGCGCTGCATTGCGAGAACTGCCGCTATGATCGCAGAGCCTCAGCCTCACCGCCTGTCGCCCCAGGAATATCTGGACTGGGAAGCCACGCAGGACATCAAGCACGAATACCTCGATGGGGAAGTGTTCGCCATGACGGGCAGCACAATCGCCCATAATTTGATTGCGCTGAACTTGGCCTCTACGTTGAAGGCTTTTTTGCGGGGCAGAGGCTGTCGCGTGTTCATTGCCGATGTGAAGGTGCAGGTTTCGGAACGCGGGGCGTATTTCTATCCTGATGTGATGGTAAGTTGCGATGAGCGCGATCGCCCCGCCGTCAACCTCATCCAACACCCTTGCCTAATTGTAGAAGTGCTGTCTCCCACCACCGAAGCCTTCGATCGGGGCGAAAAGTTTCGGCGCTATCGCCAGCTTTCGGCCCTGCAAGAATACGTTTTGATTGATGCCACGCAAATTAGCGTCGATCGCTTTCGCCGCCTTTCAGATACGCAGTGGGAACTGCAATCTTTTACCACAGAAGACACGCTCGAACTGACGAGTATTGGCTGGCAAGGGGCGATCGCCCTACTCTATGAAGATGTAATTTTTGAGAGCATTCCACCTTCAAGCTAAATGGAAATAAAAGTGAGAAAGAAAGTAGTTGGATTGCTTTATCAAGCAGCTTCTCAGGTGATCAACCCGATTTCGATTTCCAGCCTTTGCCAAGGATTATCAGCAGATTGTTGATTGGCAATTTGGGCGGTCAGCGTTTCGCCGCGATCTAGCATTTGCGCCAGGGTTCTGTTTGCAACGCGAGGCACATAGCCCAATTTCCGGTCTTGCCAGTAAACCTCGATCGCATATTCGTCATGCTTGTTGTCAGGCTCACGGACAAGCCGCACGGCATCTCCGACAGCCAGGTTTTTCCATACTTTTTCACCATCGTAGTATTGAAAACCAGCGACAAACACAGTTTGAACCAACTTGATGGTGCCGTTAGAGTCAGCACTTGAATGAGAAGATACCCCTTTCGCAGGAGCAAACCACGACAATATCCGATTAAGGTCAGCTTGGGTAAGATAGCGAAGACCGGAATTCGGAGTTCCCTGGGTAGGGGCAAACCATGATAGTGCTAGCTTAAGTTTCTGTCTGTCCATAATTATTGCCAGATCCGTTTAGATTCATCCAAACCCATTCAGATTCATTGTGTTGTCAATTACATTGGCTATTAACGCTGGCCAAGTCGTGATGGTTCTGGATAAATAGCTTTGGCAGGGGATATACCAACTATTCAATTCGCTTCTCAATTCAATATTCCTCATTCCTCAATTCAATTAGCTTCAGCGTTTTGGCATCCGGTTCGCCCTGAAAATATTGGTCGAGCAGTTGGTGAAACACCGAACCAGCAGGCGATACTTGGGCGAACAGCGTGGCGCAGGATTTCAGCTTTAGGTCGTCGGGTGAGCCAAAGACTTCATGGGCAGAGCGCCCGTCTAGCCGGAGTACTGCCTCGGCACACTCGACCAGGCGATCGCCCAAAATGGGATGTTGCAGGTATGCCTCGGCCTCGGCAAGGCTTTTGATGGCGTAGTGCTGAGACGTGGCGCTGAAGCCCAGCCCTGCGTATTGCGGGAAAATGTACCACATCCAGTGCGATCGCTTTTTGCCTTGCCGAATTTCCGCCAGCGCCCGCGCATAGTCAGACGTTTGCGCTTTCACAAAGCGATTCAGATCATAGAGGTCGTCTTGCTCTGCCATAATGCACCTTAGTTATTAGTTAAAAGACTGTTTGATTACCCAGCCGTTCTCTTTCTAGCGCCCTCTCCCAAATCGGGAGCAAGACGTTTTAACTGTCTGACTCCCCTTCTCCCCACTTGGGAGAAGGGGCTGGGGGATGAGGGGCGGCGTTCAAAGAAGACTGTGCCCCAAGCCTTGTCATGAAGTTTACCCGCACGCCTCTGATCCTTGCTTTGCTGCTGCTGTTGGGGCTGGGGCTGCGGTTTTGGGGGCTGGACTTGAAGCCGATGTGGCTGGATGAGGTGATTACGGCGATCGCCGCGATGGGTCGTCGCTATGACGAAATTCCCGTCGGGCAATTCTTCCCCCTGTCTTATCTGGACGAGTTTTTCACCGTGCAGCCGGGGCTGAGTTGCACAGACATCACGCAGCGGCTGATTGCCACGTCGCCTCATCCGCCGCTGTTTTTTTGCCTGATGTATGGCTGGATGGAGGCGCTGCGGCCGGGCGAACACTGGGTTTGGGCGCTGCGGGCGCTGCCAGCGCTGTTTGGCGTGGGGGCGATCGCCGCTGTGTATGCGCTGAATCGGGTTGCCTTTTCCCCGGTCGCGGGGCTGGCGGGGGCGGCGGCAATGGCGGTGTCGCCCTTCGGGGTGTATTTGTCTCAGGAGGCGCGGCACTACACGCTGCCCGTGCTGCTGATCACACTGGGACTGCTGGGGCTGGTGCAGATGCAGCAAGACTTGCAGCGGCATCGGTTTCGCCCGTGGGTGTGGCTGGGCTGGGTGGCGATCGCCGGACTGGGACTCTACGTTCACTATTTCTGCCTGCTGGCGCTGGCGGCGCAGGTGGGGGCGCTGCTGGGCTGGATGCTGCTGCACCGGGGGCAGATGTCGCGCTGGGGCTGGGGGGCGCTGGGGCTGGCGATCGCCGCTGTGTTCCTGATTTACCTACCGTGGCTGCCCACCTTTTGGGAACACATGAACCGCCCGGAAACCGAGTGGCTGGGGCTGGCAGACGGCATGTTGGGAAGACTCTCGCCGCTGCTGCAAACCACGGTGGGCTGGGTGCTGATGGCGGTGATGATGCCTGCGGAAAAACAGCCCAGGGCGATCGCCATTCCGTCGGCGCTGTTGATGCTGGGCTATGCCGCGTGGCTGGGGCGGCTGCTGTGGCGCAGCGGCCGAAATCTGTGGGGCAACACGCCGCAGCAGCCCGCGTTGACCTTGCTGGTGGGGTTTCTGGGGCTGGTGCTGCTGGAGTTTGCCGTCATCGTCTACGGGCTAAATAAAGATATCACCCTAGCACCGCGCTACAACTTTGTGTATTTTCCAGCAGTCTGTGCGCTGGCGGGGCTGCTGCTGGCCCAGTTGCCCAGGGGGGTGAATGCTCGGCGCGTGTGGGCGATCGCCCTAGCGGTCGGCATCGTCAGCAGCCTGGTCGTTTCTAGCGGACTCGGCTTCTACAAAAGCTTCAACCCGCTGAAGGCCGCCAGCGAAATGTATTCCGACGACCCGACTACACCCACCCACATCGTCGTCAGCGCCCCCAGCACCCAGGAAATCGCTCTGGGCCTCAGCTTTGGGCTGGAGATTCGCCGCCGCGCCGTGCAAGACCATGCCACCACGCCGATTCGCCTAGGGTTTTTACCTCAGCCTGCACGAGACGCGGCATTTTGGGAGTCCCTGGCAACCATGCCCCAGCCTCAGGAGCCACCGCTCAACCTGTGGGTGGTGGGTTCTTCTCAAATGCCCAAGCCCAGCTTTCCTCAGCAAGTCCGCTTGCAGCGCCCGCTTGGCAGCCGCCCCCGCCGCATACGATGCGCGATCGCCCCCGACGAAACCCACCACGCCGCCAACTATCCCTACCAGGGCTACGTTTGCCAAGCGGGGGGAGGGCGTGTCTCCCGTGCCGCTACTCCTCTGCCTCCGCGCTCAGATCCGGCGGCAGCAGCGGCAGGCGGATGGTAAAGGTGGTAGAGTGGCGATCGCCCGATACCGACAAGCTGCCGTGAATTTGCTCGACTCGTCGCCGGGCTAGCGCCAGCCCCAGTCCCGTGCCGCTATGCTTCCAGGGGTCGCTGTTGGGGATGCGGTAGAACTTCTCAAAGATGCGATCGCGCTCTGGTTCGGGGATCGTGATGCCCGTGTTGGTGATGTGGATGGCGTAGTGGGGAGACGCAGGGTGGGGAAGCTGGGCACTCTCCGTTTCGCTATGTTCTAGAGCTTCTAGTTCTAAATCTTCCAGGCGGGCGGAAACGCAGATCGTCTCGTTGGTAGGCGTGTACTTGCAGGCATTTTGGAGCAGTTCTGTGAAAACTTGCTCCAGGTAGGAAAAATCGGTGGTGACGAACAGCGGCTCGGTGGGCAGGTGAAAGTGCAGGTTTTGCTGCTGGCTGCGGGCGCGGCTGACGAAGGGTTCGGCAACATGCAAGATCCAAGACCGTAGCTCCAAAGTCGTGAGCAGCAGTGGCTCGGTGTTGGCAGTCAGGCGCGACAGGTCGAGCAGGTCGTTGATCAGCCTCGTTTCGCGATCGCACTCGCTTTGCAGAATTTTGAAATACTGACTGATTTGCGGGTCGTCGAATACGCCCTTGCGCTGAAGCAAAATCTCCAGCATTTCTGCGGACATTTTGATGCTGGACATGGGCGATCGCAGTTCGTGAGACACCGTGTTCAGAAAGTCGTCTTTCAAATGGTTGAGCCGGGCCAGCTCATCGACTTGGCGCTGGGCGCTTTGATAGAGCCGCGACTGACGCAGGGCGATCGCGCACTGGTTGGCAACCTGCTGCACCAGCCGCGTCTCCAGTTCTCGAAAGGCTTCCTGGCCGGGCTTGAATAGCCACAAACTGCCCAAGACTTGCTGGTCGTGCAGAATGGGGCAGACCAGCAGCGCCACCGGCTGCTCGGTCAGATGGGTTGCCACCTCTACATCGGCAGCGTCGGCCTCACGATGGGGCACCTCACGATGGGGCACCTCACGATGGGTAGGCTCAGGAGGCATGGATTCACCCGTGGCGCTGAGGCCGGGCAGCGTTTCTAGACAGCATACCTGCACAAACTGCCCCGCCAAAATGGCCCGATGCACCTCCGGGAGATCGATCAGGGGAACCACGAGTCCCTGGCTAGAAGCCATCTGGGCGTGGCTGCGATATTCATAGTAGATGGTTAGCGTTTGCGTGGTCAGGTCGTATATTCCCGCCTGACAGCGCTCTACCCCCAGCCCCAGCCCCAGTTCGGTTACGGCGGTTTGCAAAATCTGGTGTTCGTCCAGGCTATCGCGCACCTTGTCGGTAATCCGCTTGAGCCTTGCCTCCAGGTCGATGGCCTGCTGCAACTGGGTGGTGCGTCGCTGCACCTGCGTTTCCAAGGTGGTGTTGAGGAGTTGCACCTGGTGAAACAGTTCGGACTGCTGGATGGCGATCGCCAGTTGATCGGCCACGCCCTGCGCCACCTCTACTTCCCAGTCTTGCCACGGGTCGAGCGACAGTTCTCGCGTCAGGCTGAGGCTGCCCCACACAGTTTCCCCAATCTTCAGCGGCACCAGCAGCCACCGGGCGGGCATCTCTGCCGCCAGAGTTTGGTTAAAGCTGCCACCGGCCTGGCGATTGTCGCTCAATTTCACAAGCTGACCCTGAGCTAGCTGTTCTGCTAAGGGGTTGCCGCGGTGGGGAATGCGGAGTCCGGGTCGATGGCGGGCAGGCGACCCCGGCGGCACGTATTCTGCCTGAAGCAGCCAGCACGCTTCAGAAGCAAGGTACTTTACAATCGATACACTGCTAAGGTGCAGCAGGGCAGCCGTCTCTCGTACAGCGGTTTCAAAAATCGTGGGCAAATTCAGAGATCGACGGATCGCCTGGATCACCTGATTCAGCATTTGCTCTCGCTGCGATCGCTGCTTGAGTTCTATTTCTAGCTGCTTGCGCTCCGTAATGTCTTGCGTCGTGCCATAGAGCTTGACGACGCGCCCTGACGCATCGATCTCGGCCTGACCCCGCGATTCTAGATAGCTGATCGAGCCGTTGGGCTGACTCAGGCGCAGATCGAGTATGTAGGGCTGGCCAAGGGCGATCGCATTTGACACTGCCGCATCCAGCCGCATCCGATCCTCTGGCACAAATTTTTGCAGCAGTTCTGGATAGCTGGGTTCGCCCTGCGCCCGCTCCACCCCGTGAATCTCATACATCTGGTCCGACCAGGTAATCCGCCTCGTTTCCAGGTCAAGTTCCCAGTTGCCAATTCGGGCAACGGTCTGGGCTGTTTTCAACCGCGTTTGACTCTGCCGGAGTGCCTCTTCGGTCTGCTTGCGGTGGCTGATATCGATCTCTACCGCCGTGACGCGCCAGCAGTGGTCATGGGGGCTATAAAAGCTGGATGCTGCACTTGAGAACCAGCGGAGGGAGCCGTCTTTGTGGAAAAACCGATATTCAAACGTAACAGGCTCCCCTTGCAAAAGCTTAGTTTGATTAAGCGTTAGGATCTTTTGCCGATCGTCTGGCAGCAGGCGAGACATCCACAACTGTTGATCGGCCATCAGTTCTTCCGCGCTATAGCCAAACAGCGCCTCGCTTCCCGGAGAGCGATAGTCGTAGTCCCAACTCAGGTCGGCATAAAGCCGAAAGCTGGTCACGGCTGCACAGGCACGGTTCAATACTTCCTGAAGTTGTAGGGCGGTTTGCTTTGAGGTGTGTTCTAGGGCTTTGCGATCGCTGATATCGGTCACCAGCGCATAATAGCCGCGCACCTGCTGGGTTTCGTCCCAGTCGGGCACAAGCAGCACCGACACTGGGCGCGGTTTCCCAATTGCGTGGGGCAACTCTGCTTCATAGTGAACTGATTTGCCAGATAGTGCCTGTTCGATAAAGGGAGCCGCAAGCTGGTAGGCCGCCTCCCCAATGACTTCCCGCACAGATTTGCCGTAGAGTTCTTCCCGCCGCCGCTCCATCCACACTTCGTAGGTGCGGTTCATAAAACGGCAGCGCTGGTTAGCATCGACGTAGGCAAGGCAAACCGGCAGGGAATCAAACAACTGCCAGAGTTTCAGTTCATGGCTCCCTAGAGAACTTTCGCCGGATGGGTTAGAAGGCAGGCCGTCAGGCTCCTCAGGCACACCATTCTCTGTCAAAGCATGGGCTGCCAGGGTTAACGGATTCGGGAAGCCATGCGGCTGGGGCAGAGAAAAAGGGCGATCGCTCACGGGTTTGAGATGGCTCGGCAAGCTGTCTGCAAAAGCCTGAAAAATACTTGCGCTTAAAGAAAATTTAAGCTTGATTACTTGCCACAATAGCATTCCTGGTGGTGTACATTTCGGTTCTCACGGCACGGTCCAAAGGTGGGTTTTGAGGAGCGTTTTCGGGGGATTTGACAGTTCTCAACGGTGTCACCTAACGGTGTCTCTAAACGATGTGACGATGTGATCATGCTCTAGCCAGACCCAGCCGCAGCAGCCTAGTCAATCGCCAAGTGATATCACCCCGATATCATTCGGTAATATACCATTCCTGGTTAATATCGCTCCAGCAGCAGCCGCACCTCTTCTTCCAGTTCCAGATTGCCCAGAGCGCTCCACTCGGCCCGGCGCACTGCCAGAAATGCTTGCGCCAGGTCGGCTCCCAGCGCATTCAGCAGCACGGCGGACTGACTGAGGTGGGCGATCGCCGCTCCCAGGTTGGCGGGCAGCCGATCGATCTGGCGAGCCTGCCGTTCTGCCTCGGTCAGCGTGGCAGGGTCTACGGCGATGGGGTCTCCGGGTTCTCGCCGCTGCTGAAGGCCATCCAGCCCCGCAGCGATGACTGCGCCCAGCGCCAGATAGGGATTTGCCGAAGCGTCTACGGTTTTTAGCTCAAGATGGGTCGGGCTGGGCGGGTGGGGATTGCTGGGCACGCGCACGGCAGCCTCGCGGTTGTCCATGCCCCAGGCGCGAAAGGCTCCGCTCCAACTCTGGGGCTGGAGACGGCGGTAAGAATTGGTGCTGGGTGTGGTCAGGGCCATCAAGGCGGGGAGATGGTGCAAAATGCCGCCAATAAAATGGAGGGCGATCGCCGAAAGGGTTCCAGCCCGTCCTGGATCGGGCAACACATTCACGCCCTCGCGCCACAAGCTCAAATGCAGGTGGCAACCACTCCCCGCCTGGTCAGCAAAAATCTTGGGCAAAAACGAAGCCCGCAGCCCGTGCCTCAACGCCACGCCCCGCACCGTTTCTCGTAGGGCAATCTGCGAGTCGGCCGCCCGCAGCGCGTCTCCATAGCGGACGGCAATTTCGTGCTGCCCCGGCCCCGACTCTGGATAATAGCGCTCGACCCAAATTCCCTGGGCTATTAGCGCGTCAGTGATGTCATCGATGACTGCTTGGTTCAGATCCATCCCCAGAGTTGCCGCAAAGGGGGTGCGATCTGCCGGGTGAATCGATCCTGACTCATCCAGCCGCAGCAGATAAAATTCAGGCTCAAACGCCGCCATCACCCGCAGCCCTGCCTCTTGCTCCAGACGAGCCAGCATTCGCTTCAGGAAGCCGCGCGGACACAGGCTCCAGGGCTGTTCACCTAGCTGCATGTCGGCCATCACGCGGGCATGGCCCGGCGCGTAGGGCAAGGGGGTCAGCGTTTCCCAGTCGGGCACTAGCCACGCTTCGCCTACGGGCCCTAGCCCGCTGTCTGCGGCCACGCCGTCCAGCATCACGGGAACCGCCTGCTGCGCCATTGAGATACCGATTCCCCAGTCTCGATGTTCATCTAGAAACTGGCGGTGAAAGGCTTTGCCGCGAATGACGTTGCCGTTGTCGCACCATAGCAAACGCACAAAGCGGGTGTTGTACTGGGTGAGTCGGGTGGCTAGAGAATCAGAGTCGGTCATGGGGTTTGTGATCGTTGCTTGTGATCCATGTTGCGATCGCCCTTGCTGAACTTTGGGGAGCAAAGAGTTCTGCGTATAGTTCCATTGAAGCAAGATTAAAGCTTCAATAAAGCCTCTGTGAAGCTAATAGACGCGCTTGAACGCCGCCTTAAGATACATGTGAGCAAGTCACCTCAGTAATTGCACGCACTTATGTTGTGAGTGCTTCTGCTACTCGTTCTCTAGCTTTACTCTTATGCCGTCAGGGCTTGATTGCCCTTCATTTTCTAAGCATTTCGGCTCTGTCTGCCAGTTTTAGGTTCCCCGTCCGATTTCTAGGTTCCGTCTTCAAATTTTAGGTTTCAAGTCTCAAACGTCTTAGGGTGCGAGTTGGTTTTGAAGTAGACCCGTAGTGTAGCAGGTAGTTTTGCGCTGCTGGTTTATGTTGAACTTCATGTCTGATCCTGCGCTCTTATCCGGAGCTTGCTCTCCCAGATTTTTATATTCATTGCTATGGATAGCCAAACCTCATTTTTATCTGCCAATCTCTCTCCAGCCTCTTCGTCCGATTTTCTAGAAATCGTCCTGGGTAGCGGCAACGACACGATCTTCACGCCTACTGAACACTCAGAGCGAACCCTCTATCGGGGTGGTCTGGGCATCGACCAGATTAATCTGGTGTTTACATCCGAGCAATTCCAGTCCATCCTCGACAGCGGTCAGTTGCCTGCTCTAAAGACTTACCTCAGCAATCCAACAAACCGACGGCTAGAGCTGGTGTCGCTGCTGAACTTTGCGGCTGAGGGCTTTGAGATAGCGGCGTTGTATATTCAAGACGCGAGTAACCCGGAATCGGGCGATCGCCTCGTGCCCATTTCCCTGGACGCGCTGCTCAATACAGAAGCCATTGTCATCGGGCAGCCTGCTGAAGTAGGAGTCCTGAGGGCGATCGCCTCCACAGACGACCCACTGCCCTTTCAGCTTGCGACGCTGGCTGAATCTGATGGAACCCTCGAAAATTTTTCCACACTGGTCGCCTCGAAAGGTTTGCCAGAGGACGAGATTGCCGCAAAGCCGACACTGGTTGGTGCTCCCAATGTCAGCACGCTGTTTATTGGGATGGATCGAGCCTACGTGATCGAAGCTAGCAACGGCAGCGACTACATCTATGCAGGTGATTCTGATGATCTGATCTATACCGGGTTGATTGCCACTGAAGTTCCCTCTCCAGTCCCCAGCACCACTGACCCGGCCCCCCTATCTGTCCTCACCTTGGCAACAACGAACCCTGCCGCTGCCGTACCCGCCGACATCGACCGGGTATGGGCAGGCGGAGGCAATGACACCATCATCCTCAGCAGCGGTGCCGACACGATTTATGGAGAGGATGGTGACGACCTGTTTTTATTCAATGTGCCGGGTTATGCAGACGGCAGCGCTCTGGATGGCGACACAATCTACGGCGGCGCAGGCAGCGACACCATCCGCAACGACACGCCCGGAGCCGATATCTTCCTCTGGCAAATCAACAATTTCTACCAATTCCCCACCTCAACCTGGATTCTTGGCGTAGAAGTGTTTGACGGCAACGGGGGAACGATTATTGGGCACGATACGCTCACCAACTATCTCGACTTCTCAGGGTTTGAATCGGTCATCAATGTCCCGCTGATTCGGCTGGGAGAAAATTATGACCTCGTATATGCCTCGAGTTTTACCACAGCTGTAGAAATCCACGGACTTGGCGGCAATGACATTCTTATTGGCGGTGCAGGCGATGATACGCTGGTCGGCGGGCCGGGCGACGATGTGCTGAGGGGGAGCATTACTCCAATGGCAATGCTGCAAAGACTAATCTGGTCGGCGGGCCGGGCGACGATGTGCTGAGGGGTGGCCCCGGTCGAGATACGTTTCACCTGAATGCACCCGGACAGGGCATAGACCAAATCAATGACTTTACGCCCGGTGTGGATCGCCTGCGAATCGCAGCTTCCGACTTTGAGAATTTCCAAAGCGCTGGGCCGTTGCAGGCAAACCGATTTGCCGTAGGTGTCGCCGCTCGGACTCCCCTCCACCGAATCATCTACAACCCGTTGAACGGAGATTTGCTGTACGACGCAAACGGCTCTGGCGATGGCGTGGGCGCTGTGCAAATCGCGATCCTGCCAAGAAACCTATCGCTGAGTCACTCTGACATTCTGGTGATGTAGGAGTTTGGCTTGAGTGAGGATGTAGATACCGGCTACCTAAAGCGAAGCCACTTTAGATCACAGCCGCTTCAATTTCGTCATCAGGAAGCGCCTAGACGAATCAGGCGGCCGTTTGGCGCGTCGGTGAGGACATAGAGATAGCCGTCCGGGCCCTGGCGCACGTCTCGAACCCGCTGTCCAATAGGAATTGAAGATTCGTTGACAACTCGTCCCACCTCATCTACCTCAATCTGGCGTACATCTTGTGAGACCAGACCACCCGCAAACAGTTTCCCTTGCCACTCTAGGAAGCGATCGCCCCGATAAATCGCCAACCCCGACGGGGCCGTAGCTGGAGTCCACACTAGGCGAGGATCGACCATGCCGGGTCGCGACTGTTCCGAGGAAATAATGCCGCCGGAGTATTCGCGGCTAAAGGTGACCACCGGCCAGCCATAGTTTTTGCCTGGTGCAATCAAGTTCAACTCATCGCCGCCGCGAGAGCCGTGTTCTGTGGACCATACCCGCTGAGTTTCTGGGTCAACGACTAAGCCCTGAATATTGCGATGTCCATAGCTCCAAATACTAGGCTCCGCGTTGGGTGTGTTGACAAAGGGATTGTCGGCGGGGATAGAACCGTCGTCATTTAGGCGCACAATCTTGCCGAGATGCACGTCCAAATTTTGCGCTTGGTTGCGGATCAGGTCGCCGTCAAGCTGTACGGGTGGGTTGCCGCCATCGCCAATCGACACCAGCAGCGTATTGTCGGGTAGCCAGGCCAGACGGGACCCGAAGTGTTGCCCCTGCGTCTTGGCGCGGTTCACTTCAAATAGCACCGTCCAATTGGTTAGGCGTGCACCGTCAAACTGGGCGCGGGCGACGCGGGTTTGGTTGGCATCCACCGCCCCATGAGCATAGGTGAAGTAGACCCAGCGATTTTCGGCAAACTGGGGATGTAGGGCAATATCCAGCAGTCCACCCTGACCAACTGCCAGCACCGGAGGAACGCCAGGAATCGGGGTTGGATCAAGCTGCCCGTTGCGAATGATCCGCAGCCGTCCGGGCCGCTCGGTCACCAGCATGTCGCCATTGGGCAGCCAAGCGATACCCCAGGGATGCTCCAGGTTTTCGGCGATGGTGGTTTGCTGGATTCCTTGTTGCTGGGCGATCGCCCCGCTGAGGACAGGCGGAATGGCGGCATCAACCTCGCTAGCAGCAGCGGCAACGTCAAACGCAGCAGGTGCTTCAGCATTAGATGCGGCAGGCGGAATGTCAGAGGGGGAATCGGCGGGGGCGATCGCACCGGGAGAGGCTTCGGGCATCTCTGGCTGCACGGGAGGCGAAGCAGCGCAACCGATTAGGGAAACGAGAGCCACTAGATATCCTGGGGTTTTCAAGAGGTCAGGGTTCAGAATCGCCATAGGACATTGAGTTGCCGAATCACTGCACAAAAAATCAGCCCGCTGAAATCATCCTGCTGAAATCCTGGTCGTCAGGCGCTTTCGGGGACTGCGTGGAGGGCGATCGCCCACCCTACAATACAGCTTGATTATAACGACGGACTTCCCTGACCCGGATCTGTCCCAGTGCAGAGCCTCTACAAAGACGCTGATCAAAATACGCTCAAACAAGCTCAGATACGCTCAAATACGCTTAGAAATTAGCTGAAACAAAAAGCCCCTCACCGGATGGCGAGGGGGCTTTCAGTTATGGATTTAATGACCTGAACTCCATCAACCTAGCCAAATCGACTAGAGGTTGAGGCGATCAGGAATGCGGCATAGGTCAGGATGTAGCCCACCGTGAAGTGTGCCAGACCTACCAGACGAGCCTGAACGATAGACAGCGCCACAGGCTTGTCTTTCCAACGAACCAGGTTTGCAAGCGGTGTCCGCTCGTGGGCCCAGACGATGGTTTCGATCAGTTCTTGCCAGTAGCCGCGCCAGCTAATCAGGAACATGAAGCCTGTTGCCCAGACTAGGTGTCCAAACAGGAACATCCACGCCCAAACCGCCAGGTTATTCATGCCGTAGGGGTTGTAGCCGTTGATTAGCTGAGCCGAGTTGAGCCACAGATAATCGCGCAGCCAGCCCATGATAGTCGGCGAGCTTTCGTTGAACTGTGCTACGTTTCCTTGCCACACGCCCAGATGCTTCCAGTGCCAGTAGAAGGTGACCCAACCAATGGTGTTGAGCATCCAGAACATGGCGAGATAGAAAGCGTCCCAGGCAGAGATGTCGCAGGTGCCGCCACGACCAGGGCCATCGCAGGGGAAGCTGTAGCCGAAGTCCTTCTTGTCAGGCATCAGCTTCGAGCCGCGAGCATCCAGCGCGCCTTTCACGAGGATCAGCGTCGTGGTGTGCAGACCCAGGGCGATCGCATGGTGAACCAAGAAGTCACCCGGGCCAATGGTCAGGAACAGCGAGTTTGCGCCGCTATTGATAGCATCCAGCCAGCCCGGTAGCCATACGTTGCCGTGGTTGGGCCAGGCGGTCGCCGCAATGCTGTCAGGGTTCGACAGCAGCGCGTTGAAACCGTATAGCGCCTTGCCCGAAGAAGCCTGGACAAACTGTGCGAACACAGGCTCTACCAGAATTTGCTTTTCAGGAGTGCCGAATGCCTGCATCACGTCGTTATGGACGTACAGACCCAGGGTGTGGAAGCCAAGGAACAGCGACACCCAGCTCAGGTGAGAAATCAGCGCTTCTTTGTGTTGCAGCATCCGATCCAGCACGTTGCCCTTGTTCTGAGCAGGGTCATAATCCCGCACCAGGAAGATCGCGCCGTGCGCGAACGCACCCACCATGATGAAGCCAGCAATGTACTGGTGATGGGTATAGAGGGCTGCCATCGTCGTGTGATCCTTCGCAATGAAGGCATAGGGCGGCATGGCATACATGTGCTGCGCCACCAGGGAGGTAATCACACCCAGCGCTGCCAGAGCGAAGGCAAGCTGGAAGTGCAGCGAGTTGTTCATCGTTTCATACAAGCCCTGGTGGGGCAGGTTGAACTGACCTTCGCTGCTCTTGCTCAGCAGACCGGCTTTGGAGTTCAGCATTTCTTTGATGCTGTGTCCAATGCCGAAGTTGGTGCGATACATATGGCCTGCGATGATGAAGATCACGGCGATCGCCAGGTGGTGATGCGCGATATCCGTCAGCCACAGGGATTCGGTTTGGGGATGGAAACCACCCAGGAACGTCAGGATTGCCGTGCCCGATCCTTCACCCGTGCTAAACACATGGTTCAGACCGTCGGGGTTCTCCGCATACACGCCCCAGTTGCCCGTAAAGAAAGGCAGCAGACCAGCGGGGTGAGGCTTCACCGACAGGAAGTTATCCCAACCCACATGAATCCCACGAGACTCAGGGATTGCCACATGAACCAAGTGTCCCGTCCAGGCCAAAGAGCTAACGCCAAACAGGCCTGCTAGGTGGTGGTTCAGCCGAGATTCTGCGTTCTTGAACCAGGACAACGACGGACGGAACTTGGGTTGCAGGTGCAACCAGCCAGCAAACAGAAAGATCGATGCCAGCAGCAGCAAGAACACTGCGCCCGTATAGAGTTCGCCGTTTGTCCGCATCCCGATCGTGTACCACCAGTGATACACGCCAGAGAAGGCAATGTTCACCGGCCCAGAAGCACCGCCCTGGGTGAAGGCATCGACGGCCGCTTTACCGAAATGAGGGTCCCAGATCGCATGGGCGATGGGTTTTACATGCAGCGGGTCTTTGATCCACTGCTCAAAGTTGCCTTGCCAGGCGACGTGGAAGAGGTTGCCCGAAGTCCACAAAAAGATGATTGCCAAATGACCGAAGTGAGAAGCAAAAATCTTTTGATAAAGATTCTCCTCCGTCATGCCATCATGGCTTTCGAAGTCGTGGGCGGTGGCAATCCCATACCAGATCCGACGAGTGGTCGGATCTTGCGCCAAATCCTGGCTGAATTTTGGGAATTTAGTTGCCATAAGTCCTGATTGACAGACTCAGTTAACAATCAGCAGTTTTGCTATTTAGCCTCCAGTCTACCCGACTCAAGCGGTAGAACCTTGGGCACTTCGCTACAGAACCACATCAGATTTCATTGGAGAAATCAATGTAATCAATTGCTCAGTGCCCAACATTCACCGTCCTTGTCTAGCAGTCCAGAGAAGTCAGCACCTTAGGGAGTGCCTAGCCAACAGCAATAATTCGAGCCAGGAAGAAGGCCCAAGTCGTCGCGATACCCCCAAGGAGGTAGTGAGCCACCCCAACCGCACGACCCTGAATGATGCTCAGAGCGCGAGGCTGGATCGCCGGAGCAACCCGAAGCTTGCTGTGGGCCCAAACGATGGATTCGATCAGTTCTTGCCAGTAGCCGCGACCGCTGAACAAGAACATCAGGCTAAACGCCCAGATAAAGTGGGCACCCAGGAAGATCAGACCATAAGCCGACAGAGCCGAGCCGTAGGAGCCGATGACCTGAGAGGCTTGTGCCCAGAGGAAGTCGCGCAGCCAGCCGTTGATGGTAATGGCGCTCTGAGCAAAGTTGCCGTTCGTAATGTGCGTTACCGAGCCGTCTGGCGCGACTGTGCCCCATACATCCGACTGCATCTTCCAACTGAAGTGGAAAATCACAATCGACAGGGAGTTGTACATCCAGAACAGACCCAAAAACACATGATCCCAACCCGACACTTGGCAGGTGCCACCCCGTCCGGGGCCGTCGCAAGGGAAGCGGAAGCCCAAGTTGGCTTTGTCAGGAATCAGACGAGAACTGCGAGAGAAGAGAACACCCTTCAGCAGGATCAGCACCGTCACGTGGATGGTGAAGGCGTGAATGTGGTGAACCATGAAGTCTGCCGTGCCCAGAGCGATCGGCATCATGGCAACCTTGCCACCCACGGCAACCAGATCGCCACCAAAGGCGAGGCTGGCGGGGCCGATGGCATTGGGCGCAGTCGCTCCAGGAGCGGCCGTGTGCAGACCCTGTACCCACTGTGCGAATACGGGCTGGAGCTTAATCGCCGTGTCCGAGAACATGTCTTGGGGACGGCCTAGCGCTCTCATTGTGTCGTTGTGAATGTAGAGTCCGAAGCTATGGAAGCCCAGGAAAATACAGACCCAGTTCAGGTGAGAGATGATGGCATCGCGATGGCGCAACACCCGATCCAGCAGGTTATTGACGTTTTGAGCAGGGTCATAGTCACGGACGAAGAAGATCGCTGCGTGAGCGCCTGCACCCACCACCAAGAACCCGCCAATCCACATGTGATGCGTGAACAGCGAAAGCTGGGTTGGATAGTCGGTCGCCAAGTAGGGATAGGGCGGCATCGCGTACATGTGCTGCGCCACGATGATGGAAAGCGACCCCATCATGGCCAAGTTGATGGCCAACTGAGCGTGCCAGGAGGTCGTGAGGATCTCATACAGACCTTTGTGACCTTCACCCGTGAAGGGCCCTTTGTGACCCTCCAGGATTTCCTTCATGCTGTGACCGATGCCCCAGTTGGTGCGGTACATATGACCCGCGATGATGAACAGAACGGCGATCGCCAGGTGATGGTGAGCCGTATCGCTGAGCCACAGACCACCCGTCACCGGGTTCAGCCCGCCTTTGAACGTGAGGAAATCCGCATACTCGCCCCAGTTGAGGGTAAAGAAGGGAGTCAAGCCCTTCGAGAAGCTGGGATATAGATCCGCCATCAGGCTGGAGTTCAGGATGAACTCGTGCGGCAGCGGGATATCCTTCACAGCTACGCCCGAATCGAGCAACTGGTTAATCGGCAGAGACACATGGATTTGGTGGCCAGCCCAACCCAGAGAACCCAGACCCAGCAGACCAGCCAGGTGGTGGTTCATCATGGATTCCACGTTTTGGAACCACTCCAGTTTGGGAGCGGCCTTGTGGTAGTGGAACCAGCCTGCAAACAGCATTAGACCCGCCATCACTAGCGCACCAATGGCGGTGCAGTAGAGCTGGAAGCTGTTGGTAAAACCGGAGGCGCGCCACAGTTGGAACAGTCCAGAGGTGATCTGGATGCCCTGGAAGCCGCCGCCAACATCTGCATTCAAAATCTCTTGACCGACAATTGGCCAAACCACCTGGGCACTGGGCTTGATGCCTGTGGGGTTGGTTAGCCAAGCTTCATAGTTTGAAAACTTAGCGCCGTGGAAATACATCCCGCTCAGCCAGATAAAGATCACCGCGAGGTGACCAAAGTGAGCGCTGAAGATTTTACGGGAGATATCCTCTAAGTCGCTGGTATGACTATCAAAATCGTGAGCGTCCGCATGAAGGTTCCAAATCCAAGTGGTGGTTTTGGGGCCCTTCGCCAACGTGCGGTCGAAGTGTCCCGGCTTGGCCCATAGCTCAAAAGAGGTAGGAACCGGGTCTTTGTCAACCGTCACCTTGACCTTCGCTTCTCGCTCCCGTGGGGTAGTTGTCATTAGAGACTCTCCTCTCTCTAGACAAGGAACGAAAATTAATCCAAACCCAGATGCCGCTTTCGCAGCAATCCTCCCCGCTCACCACCGATCGCCGATGATGATAGCCAGGCATATGAGACCTAGGGGGAGCGTGTAAACCGCTTTACGGCAAATGCTTTGGCAGCAAAGCTTTCAAGCAGTTGGGGAAGTGGGGGAGGAACGTCGCGATCGCCCCTGGCAAGGGCCAAAACAGCGACAGGACGTGACCTGGGTAGGTTTCTTAGAGATTATAGTGCTGTGTTTAGCCCAAGTTTCACGGCTATTAACAATAATTCAAGATGGGAAAACTTTGATTGATCCTGCGTTTCACGGACAGCAGGACGCAAAAGATGGCCCGTTTGTGGCCGAATATTTACAAATCGAAATGCTTAATCATAAACCAATCCTAAGCATAGAAAAGTCGTGAGGAAAGAGCGCGGAAGAATCTCAGAGTAGCGTGGGATACGATCGCCCAATTCCTCGACAGACCTAGCTTTTGTTTTTTGACGAGGCAGGTATAAGACACAAGAATTAATGCCATTAAAAATTCTCGATTTTGTCTTGATGCTGTTGTGGCTGGCGATCGCCCATCCCCACAGAAATTCTCGTGCAAGAGATAAGCGCAGCCCTATAGATCGTTTGCGTCTTTCTCATCTGCGGTTTTCCGGGGCGTTCGCTGTAGATGTGCGGGTTTTGATGTCCGAGGAGCGCGATAGGCGCTATGCCAGGCGCTGCATGAATCGCGTTGTTTGGCGTGCGAGGCAGAGCAGAATTTGCTCTGGGAGAGAGGGGAAGCGGTATAGTTCCCTATGGATAGACTCGATTCATTTTGTTTGCAGGGAACGTGCTAGCTCGCTGAAGCTGAACGCTGGCTAGCCTCCCTGGAATGGCGATCGCACAGGAGTGAGGCGCGTGGTGATGCAGCGGATACGGCAATGGGGCAAATGCCTGGTGATCTTGGGTTTGGTCACAATCTTAGGGTTGGGATCGGTCGCCTGTGGCGAAAAGCCTTCCCGTAAGGGCGATCGCCCTTCTACTAGTCTCAATAGTCCCCGTCCCAGCAGTATTTCCGAAGTGCCGCCGCCAGCCCTGCTGCAAGACCTACGCCCATTGCTAGAAAACTATCAGCCGCAGGTCAAAATCCTCAGCCCGCGCCCAGACGAGGTGCTGCAAGACGACAAAGTTTCCATCAAGGTGCAGGTCAACGACTTGCCCATCTTTAAAGACAAAACGCTGGGGCTGGGGCCACACGTCCATGTGATTTTGGACAACTCGCCCTATAAAGCGCTGTACGACACTGCCGAGCCGATTGTGTTTGAGGGGCTGGAACCGGGAACGCATACCGTGAGGGCGATCGCCTCTCGTCCCTGGCACGAACTCTTCAAAAACGACGGAGCCTTTGCCCAGGTTACGTTCCACGTTTATGCAAAAACGCCGGATAATCGACCCATCCGCAATCAACCCCTGCTTACCTACAGCCGTCCCGTCGGCAGCTACGGTGCAGAACCCGTGATGCTGGACTTTTTCCTGACCAATGTGCCGCTGCACATCATTGCCCAGTCCAGCGAAGACGACGACATTCCCGACTGGCGAATTCGCGCCACGGTCAACGGCGAGAGCTTCCTGATCGACCAGTGGCAGCCGATCTATCTGAAGGGGCTGAAACCCGGCAAAAACTGGGTGCAGTTAGAGCTTTTGAACGAAGACGGGGAACCGATTCCCAATGCGTTCAACAATACCGTCCGCGTCATCACCTATGAACCGGGCGGCACAGACACGTTAGCCAAGCTGGTGCGCGGCGACCTGACCCTGGACGAAGCCCGCGCCATCGTTGACCCCAACTACAAGCCTGCCCCGAAACCATTGCCCTCGCCCATTGTGAAGGAATCGCCCGCGCCAACGCCTGCGGTGCCCCCTGTTCAAGAATCGCCCGCGCCCGCGCCCGCGCCCATACCAGCGCCCGTACCAGCGCCCGCAAAACTGGCTCCTTCGCCTGTCCCTGCTCCAGAACTTGAACAACCCAAGGCCGCAGAACCCAAGGCGACCCCCCCAGAAGCGGTATCCCCTCGAAAATCAGGTTCCAGAGTGCCAGAGCCAGCGGTATCGCCCACTCCCAAGGCGATCGCCCCGGAGCCTTCGCCCAGCCCACGCCAATCGTCACCCGCTGTGGTCGAGCCAGTGCCGACCCCAGTGCCAACCCCAGTGCTAGCTCCCACACCAGCCGCCGAACCCAGCCCTGTGCCTGTCCGCCCAGCGCGATTCCCGCAGGGATCGCTTCGCGAATCGCCCAAAGCAAAGAAATCCCAGGAAACCGCGCCCGCATCACCGACACCCGTGGCTCCTCCAGCGGCGACCCCCAGCCCCCAGCCCAACCCGCCAGAGCCAGTGAAAGATTCAGTAAAAGATTCAGGGGAGCCAAAGCCGTCCGGTCGAGAGCCATCGGATTTGGAGCCATCTGGCAAAACGCCGGCCCCTACCTCCGCAAAAGTGCCGCCGCCGACTCGCGCTACTGAGTCAGCGCCTACAGTGACCCCAACGCCCAGAGTGTCCCCAGCGCCCGCCGTGCCGACTCCGGAGCCAAGCGTCATCCCAGAACCGTTGCCAAGTCCCCCTGCCCAGCCTGCTCCAACCCCGTCTGTGCTGCGCGAACTAGAAGAGCAGGTGCAGGAGCAAGTGCAGGAGTTGCCTGCGCCCAGCCCCACACCGCGCGTCAGCCGGCCCGCCCAGCCAAAACCCAAGAGCTACTTGGACAGCCTGCGCGATCGCCTGCGGGAGTTTCAGTCTTCAGCCAGCACCAAGGTTGAGGCGCTGCAAGAGTCGCTCCAGTCGGGCGCAAAAGATTTGCAAGAGTCGCTCCAGTCGGGTGTGAAAGAGTTGCAGGAGTCTGTTAAATCCAAACCTGCTAGCTCCAAGCCTGCTAAATCCAAACCTGCGGAGCCGCCCAGCGCCCGACCCAGCCCGCGACCAGAGTCGGTTAGCCCTACTGCACAGCCTGTGCCACTTTCGGAGCCAACTGCGCCGCCGGAGCCGGTTGATCTAGCGCCAGTAGAGCGATCGCCCCTGCCGGATTTGGTCGCCCCTGCCGCGCCAGAGCGCCTCCCCTTTGAAGAGGAGTAAGAGGAGTGAGGAATTTCTATCACACACTGACTCAGGATTTAGATCAATCTTGGAAGTAAGTTTTAATCCGGAAAATCGCTGAAACGACCGTTTGAATAGGCTTTCGGCCTTGTTCAGGTAGCTAATTCGACGGTTTGCTAATGAAAATAGTTTGCAAAAAGATCCAGTGAGCGTCTATCCTGGGAATAGGAGCTATTGACTTTTATTGTCAATAGAGTGCTGGCTATTGATGATAGAGCGCTGGTTACGGCGTGCTGCTGATAAAGCTCACAGATAAAGCTCACAGAGCGCTCTCTAGGCGTGCTTTAAGCACTCGTTGCCCTTCCTTCTGCAAATCTTCACTGACCTGCTGACGCTGGATTGATGAACCCGACCTCCCCCCTAACTGCCGAAACCACGGCCGATTCCGACGCTTCAAGACTGCCAGCGATCGCTATATCTCGGGGCGATCGCTGGCAAGTCTACCACCGCCTCCGAGATCTCGATATTCCGGCATACTGTTTTCCAGATGGGATGCTTCGGGCCGACGTTTCTACGCCCCTGGCCGCCCTCCAGGTGAGGAGCGTGATTTACCAAATCACTGCCTCTCGCAAAGATTTAGTTGAACTATTAGACCGCTGCTGGCGCGTCAAGGGGTAATTCACTTATGGGCCACAAAAGCGAAAAAACACCGTTTCAGATTGAAGGTCGATTTCTAGGACTGGTGGTAAAAGACGGCTACAAGATTAAGGGATTGCGCCTGTCTACAGCGGTTGGAGAACTATACATTAAGCTGTCCAAAGAAGCGCGGGCAAGCTGTCAGCGGGTGCTAGTGCCAGGTGAGTGGCTCCAGGTCAGCGGCTATCAGCAGTTGGACTATGGCGAGGGGATGGTCAAGTTTAAGGCAGACCATATTCGGGTTGCGTCGCCCAGCGCTGACTTGGCAGGTTTTGAGCGAGCAAGCCGTTGCTTAGAACAGGCTATCCCGGCCCGGCCTCCGGCGCAGACAGCGGCTCCCGCTCCCAGCGCTAGTGGCACGATTTTATTTTGTCAAAAGTCGGACTGCTGCAAGCGCGGCGGCTGGGCCGTCACTGAGGCAATTCAGCAAGCCTTGGGCGATCGCCAGCTTGAAGGGCAGGTCAAGCTGAAGGGGACGGGCTGCATGAAACAGTGCAAAGCCGGGCCAAACGTCATCATCAACAAAACGCGCTATAGCCGAATCCGTCCAGAAGACGTGCCGCAGATTATCGATCGCCACTTCCCGGCAGCCGCAGACGAACCAACTTCGGCGATCGCCGACCGTGGACAGTGTTAAGTCTCCATGCTTCCTGCGTTGCCAATCGCAAGCGCTATCGGGCTGAAGGAAGATCCCCAACAGCCCAAACTAGAGATTTTTGGGAATCGCAGAGCATTGCAGAGCATTGCTGAAATCTGGCGCTGCTCGATGGGTAGCCTCATTATCGGCCTCATGATCTGATGTTGAATAGATGGTTCAACCAGGCTCTCAGCGTCCTCTTATCTTTACTCTTATGGCGCTTTTAACCAGCCATCATTTGACTGTCATCCACTCCATCCATCATGAATAGCAGGCTGAATGCCTAAAGATCCTTGATAGGAACGCAAGCCAGAACGTAATGCTGATGGCTTTTGTTCACTCATGCAGATACTTTGCTTTAGCTGAGCTGCGTTGTGATGTTGATTTTGGAGATGACTTGAGATGAATACGCTAGAACACAAAAAGCTAGAAAGTCGAAATGTATGGATGGGCGCAGCCCTAGCGCTCGTTGCCGGATTGACCCTTGCCCCCAGCGCGATCGCCCTGCCTGAGTTCGGACTCGCCTCCTCCTCCGCTTCCTCGATCCTGGTTGCCCAAGCCCTGACCAGCACAACCGGAAC
Source organism: Thermoleptolyngbya oregonensis NK1-22 (assembly GCF_032705245.1). Lineage (GTDB taxonomy): Bacteria > Cyanobacteriota > Cyanobacteriia > Elainellales > Elainellaceae > Thermoleptolyngbya > Thermoleptolyngbya sichuanensis. The sequence goes on along the minus strand of NZ_CP053540.1, from coordinate 350,850 downwards.
CGTGATCGATGCCGACCCCCGTGAAGACACGGTTCGCCTGAGACTTTCGGATGGCAGCATCCGCATGTTTTCTCTGTCTGCCCAGGAACAGCGTCAGCTTGGGCTAGAGCGGGGTGCCGACGTGATGCTGACAATGAGCGGCAACCGCATCATCACCATGACTCGCCTGATTTCTTCTTCCCCGGAGACAAGCACTACTGCGACCGTTGTGGATGCTGACCCCCGTGAAGACACCGTGCGGCTGAGACTGGCAGACGGCAGCATCCGCATGTTCTCGCTGGCGGCCCAAAAGCAAGGTCAGTTGGGACTGGCCCCCGGTGCAGAAGTGATGTTGACGATGAGTGGCGATCGCATTGTCACCATGATGCGGATGGTTTCGGTGCAGCCCTTAGAACAAGTTGAGGCCACGATCGTCGAGCTAACCCCCCGTCTCGATCGCATCCGAGTCCGTCTGGCCGATGGCTCGATTCGTCTGCTGTCCCTTTCGGTTCAGGATCAGGCTCGTTTGGGGCTGCGGAATGGCTCGGCCGTGACCTTGACCACTCGCGGCAACCGGATTGAGACGATGACTTCCAATAACCAGGTTGCAACCGTAACTGACCCAGGTCAGTCCTGAGGATTTGCCCTCAGTGTTTCTACTCCGACGGTACGGTAGCGGACGACTGGGACGTAAAACATTCAGGAGAAACTCCCAGGAGGAACTCCCGAAAAACTCTCCAAGTTTCGCTTAGTCTCGGTTTCTATCCGATTCACAGCAGCATTATGGATCAAGAGCTTTGATCCCTTGATCTCTGGAATAGCCTCTGGAATAGCCCGTGATAGATTGTTTGCTTGACTTCCGCAAATCGTTGTACAGCCTCTCTGTGCAGCGATTTTTTCATGCCGTATTGTAGGGCAAATCTCTCCAACTCTAATCCTCTAATCTTTAACCCTGATCCAATTCTTTTCTTCTTGCCTTTCAGGAAGTAGATTGGCGCAACATACTACAGGTGTATTACGATAGGGCCAGTTCTTTTAGGAGGCTTTACAAGGAGGCCCTAGACAATGCAAACCCTGAACCGCACATCGACCACAGAAATGGAAGTGACCAGCATCCGGCTAGAGCGATCGCTCAAGGAGCGGCTCAAAGAAATTGCCGGAAGCCAGGGCTATCAGGCGTTGATTCGGGAGGTGCTGTGGCGCTATGTGCAGCAAAAAAGCGGTGAGGCCCCATCCCTCCTGTCGCGGGACGAGATTCAATCCAGCGTCGCGGCGATCGCCCATCAAGAAACCCACTGCGCCCTCACAGGCACCTTGATCAAGCCCCGCCAACAAATGCTATTGGGGCTGACGCTTCAGGGAGACATGGTGCCCCTCAGTGTGGGAAGCTTGGACTCTTAGCCAAGACGATGGGCTAAGAATCTGGGCAAATATTTTATCGACGGCTGCCGATGGCTCCTCGCACGCGAAAACAATTTGGGCAACACTGGCTCCGCAGCGATCGCACGCTTCAGCAAATTGTGGACGCTGCCAGCCTATCAGAGGGCGATCGCGTCTTGGAAATTGGCCCCGGCACGGGCATTCTGACGCGCCGCCTCTTACCCCTGGCTGCTGCGGTGGTGGCGGTAGAAATCGACCGCGACCTGTGCAAGCTGCTGGCCAAGCAATTGGGGGAAACGCCCAATTTCCTGCTGCTGCAAGGAGATTTTCTGTCGCTGGATCTGGACGCGCTGCTGGCCAATTTTCCCCAGTTTCAGCAGCCCAACAAGGTCGTTGCCAATATTCCCTACAACATCACCGGGCCGATTTTGGAGCGACTGCTGGGTAGCATTGCCGCACCCAATCCGCGCCCGTTTGACTCGATTGTGCTGCTGCTGCAAAAGGAAGTGGGCGATCGCCTCTGCGCCAGCCCCAGCAGCAAAGTTTACGGCGCGTTGTCGGTGCGGGTGCAGTATCTTGCCCAGTGCGATCGCATCTGCCACGTCCCCGCCAGCGCCTTTCAGCCGCCGCCTAAGGTTGATTCCGTCGTTGTGCGCCTGACCCCGCGCCCGTTTGCCCCCGCCGCCGCCGATCCCCACCGTCTGGATCGGCTGGTGAGGCTGGGCTTTGCCACCCGCCGCAAGATGCTCCGCAATACGCTGCAATCTGCGGTAGACAAGGAGGCGCTAGGGCTGCTGCTGGAGCAACTAGGGCTGAATCCCCAGGCCCGCGCCGAAGACCTGAGCGTGGCGGATTGGGTGGCAGTCAGCAACGGACTGGGGGTGTCGGCGGGGGAATGAGCAGCGGTTTGACAAAAAAATAGCCTGACGATTGGTCAGGCTGTGGGCAAGTATCTGTGAGCAAGTATCAATGTCTGGATAAGTTACGCAAGGTGCAACTTTGCCGATCCCCCTCACCCTGAATCCCTCTCGCAGAGCGGGAGAGGGACTTCTAGCCTCTCTTGCTCCCCTTCTCCCAACCTGGGAGAAGGGGTTGGGGGATGAGGGCAGCTTGAAATTTGCACATTACGTTGGTCTGGTCTAGACAGGTTGGTCTAGACAGGTTGAATGAAAATGAACGCTAGGGGCGATCGCCCCATGCATAAGCCCACTGGCAGATCTACTGGCAAGCCTACTGGCAAGCCTACTTGCGGCCTGCGGGTTCTGCGTCCAGATCTTCCACAGACAGGCGCTCTAGGGCGATCGCCGGAACGACGATGGCAAAGGGCTTTTCTTCGATAAAGCTTTCTTCAGCAACCGCTTCAGCCGCCGCATCGGGCGCGACCACGGGCTGGAGCTTGCGGGCGCGGTAGGCCTTGAGGGCAAAGGCTCCCCCTGCGAGGGCAGCAATCGCCGCAAGTCCGCCACCCAGCAGGCTCATCCGGTTCGCGCTGGGCGACTGGCTGAGGGTGTCAACGGGCGTAGAAGGGGTATCCGTCAGCGTGGTCGTGGAATTAAATTTGGCAAAACCGCAGGGCGACGCAGCCGCAGGCAGAGACAGGATGGCAGTGCCCGCCAGCGCTACGGCGGAAGCCGCCGACAGAGCAGACAGTTTCAGGCTACGGTTTAGGCTTGCATTCAAGCTCATGCTGTCCTCCAAGGGGGTTAAAGGCGTTTAGTATCGTAACCACACGGAAATTACAGACCAGTTTACGGAAGTTGAGAAATTTTGCAATTTATCTCTCAGCTTTTAATCATTTGGCGTTTGGCGCAATGCTGCTAGAAGCGTCCTGCCAGAAGCGTCCTGTCCGATGTAAATCCGATGTAAATCTGATGTAAAACGGATAGGGCGATCGCCCTTCCCCGGTTCTATGACTCGAAATGCTGGGACTCGAATGCTGGGACTCGAATTCTAGGACTCGAATGCTGGGACTCGAATTCTAGGACTCGAATGCTGGGACTCGAATGCTGGGACTCGAATGCTGTGACTCGAAAAATCCTGCTCACGTCGTTTACCACCTGGAAACCCGAACAGCCTTCCAACTCGTCGGATGATCTGTTGGCGGATCTGTTGCAGTGCGATTTGGACTTTCTGGACTCGCTGCATGTCCTGCGGCGGCTACCTGTTGACTTTGAGCAAGCACCCAAGCTGGCGATCGCCCACATCCAGCAAGTCCAGCCCGATTTGGTCGTCTGCTGCGGTATGGCAGAAACGCGCGATCGCCTGACGCTGGAGGTGCAGGCGGTACAGGGCGATTCGCAAAGCGACCCCCACGGGCATCGCATCCTCAAAACGTCCCTCGACCTGCCGCGCCTCGCCGCCGACCTGCCCCACACCGACCTCAGCTACGATGCCGGACGCTTCGTGTGCAACGCGCTCTACTTCTCCCTGCTGGAACACGCCCAGACCCCCCAGCGTCCCTGCCTGTTTGTCCACATTCCCGTCCTCACCCCCGCCAACCGCCTGCCCATTCTGCAAGACTTCTGCCAGGTTCTCCATCGCCTGATTCACCTCTAGTCCCGACGAAGCTGTGCTATTTTTTCCCCTACTACTTACGCCTCCAGTCCTCGCCCAAGCGCCCGCCCCCACGCCCCAGGAAATCGTCGTGCCACGGGAGGTGCGCCCTCTGCCGGGGCAGCTTGACGACACGCTCCAGTTCAACAGCAATAGCCCGGAACTGGTCGGCTCGGAGGGCATTTTGCTTTCAACCTTTCCGCCTGTGGGCAAGCAGCACCCCGCCGCCCATCTGAATGTGCCGCTGGCGGGGCGGTTTGATGTGTTTGCCCATCATGTGTTTCGGGCGGTGTCGCCGGATAATCTCACCAGCCTGTATTTGGGTATAGTGCTGCACAATCCAGGTTCCCAACCCGTGACGATTCAGGTGATGAGCGCTGCCAGCTACCTGAGCCAGCCCGATGCGCCGTTTATCACCCTGCCAGGATGGGTAGAAAATCCCGATGGCAGCGTGTTTGCCGGGCCGGGCAGCCGCGCCATGAGCGACGTACTGCGGGGGCGACGCAGCGAAGTTTTTCCCGATCGCCTGGTGATTCCGCCGGGGGGCTATCAACTGCTGCTGAATGCGCCGATCCCGGTGGCGACGCTCGACCCGCCGCTAAATGGGCGCTCGACTCTGGCGCGGCTGCGGAGTGATGGCCCGGTGTATGCTGCGAGTTTGGCCCTGTTTGCTCGCCGCGATGCCGATGGAAACGAGCAAGCGCCGACGCTGGAAGACTGGGTAAGCCTGCTGGAAACAGGAGATTTGGCAGTGCCGCGCGATCGCCCCCCCACTCCACCGGGCGAACCGGGCGCAGTCATCTACGGGCGAGTGGCAGGCGTGGCGCAGGGATCTCGCTGGACTGCGCGAATCACAGACGAACCCAACGGCCCCCACCTCAGCATTCCACCCGCAGGCATGGGCGTTTCGTACCCGTTGAGCAGCTTGGTGGCGGGGCGACTGGGCACGGGCCAAATCCAGACTGCGCCGCTGATCGTGCGCTACGACGACACCGCCTACGCCGCCCACGGCAACTACGCCGTAGAGTATGACCTGGCGCTGCCGCTGCATAACCCAACGGACCAATTGCAGCGGGTGGCGATCGCCCTGCAAACCCCCATCAAAGAAGACACCCTCAGCCAGAACGGGCTGCGCTTTTTTGACCCATTGCCAACGCAGACCTTCTTTCGCGGCACGGTGCGGGTGCGCTTTTTCGACAGCCGGGGGCTAAACCGCACGCGCTATGTGCATCTGGTGCATCGACGGGGCGATCGCAGCGCTCCCCTGGCCGTCCTTGACCTGCCGCCGGGGGGTCGTCGGTTTGTGCAGGTGACGTTCCTCTATCCCCCCGACGCAACCCCGCCGCAAGTGCTGACATTGCAAACTCTTAGGGATTAGTAAGAGCGAAATCAATACAAGACGTTAAGCTTTCCCCCAATGTTGATGCAATTCAGTAAAATTGAATACAGAAAGTAAGTTTGAAATAGCCATTCCGTTTCCCGAAATTGCTTGCCGGAACGTTGTATCTAATGGTGTACCCAAGCAGCCAGCGCGAATTGTCAGTCCGAATAGCTATCACGAACAGCTAGCACGAGCAGCCAGCGTTGTGTCCAGTTCTATGACTCATTCATAGATTCATAGAGCTTGGTTTTTATAGAGGCTGGTTACGCAGGGTGATTCCTTGGAATCGCTATCGCAACTGCCTAAGTTCTCGCATCGGGGAGCGATCGCGCTATCTGCGCTTGCCTACTTTCGCCACACCAGCTTTCTGCTGATCTCACAGGCGTTTCCCGCATTGTTCGCATCAACAGATTTTCAGAACTATTCAGAGAAAAATTAGGAGAGTGAAAATGCCTACCGATATTTCCACTGGTCTCGCCATCATTGCCATCGTCTGCCTTGCTTCGGCTGCCCTGTCGCCCGTGCTGATGTGGATTCTGCCCGATCGCACTCGCGTTGAAAAAGCATAGGCTTGATATGTTTGGTTTTCTTTGCTGATCCCCGGCTTCTATGGAGTCTGGGGATTCGTTTTTCTAGCGTTTCTAGGCGCTTGCTCGTAGGCGCATTCCAGTTCTGCAAGTTTGCCCTCATCCCCCAACCCCTTCTCCCAAAGCGGGAAAAGGGGAGCCGGGTTGGAAGCCCCTAATCCAAAATCGATATATCGTCCCTACTCCCGCTGTCCCAGCATTTCCATCGCCATGCTGAGACTCGTCTTCATGCGGTTAAACGCCGCCGCAAGTTTGCCAATTTCGTCATTGGATTTTTGCTGAAAATCGGCATCCATATTGCCCAGGCTGATTTCGTTGGCGACGGTCGCCATGCCTTTGATTGGGTTAATAACGGCCCGACGCAGCAGCCAGTTCAGCAGCGACATCACTAGCAAAAATGCGCCTGTAACAATGCCCATGAACAGCAGAAAGGCGCGGCGGGCGCTGTCGATTACGCCGCTAGCGGGGACAGAGATCATCTGTGCGCCGACGATTTCATTCAGTTGCCAGCCAAAGCCGTTTTCCCGTCCGTAGGTGGTGAGCTGACTCTTGGGCGCGGCTTCTGGGGTGCTGTGGCAGCGCAGACAGCTTTCTTTGGTGATGGCGATGGGTTTTGCTGTGTAGTAGAGCCGTCCCGCAGGCGACTGGCGATAGCCAGAGAGTTCTTTGAGATTGGCATTGCTGCGAAACTGCTCCACGATGGAGGCTTCAAAGGTGTCGGCTTTGTCGCGCAGGTTGGTGGGATTGAGCGTGGCTTCTTTGTAGAAAAAGTCGGTATATTCAGGGCTTTTTCGCAGGTTCTCAAACACTTCGCGGGCGGAATAACCTGGCACGGTCTGGGGCAAAAATTCCGCTTCCGTTTCCAGTCGGGGAGCCAGTTCTGGGTTGATCTGCTCGGAGGTATAGTCTCGGACAGCAAGCATGGTCTGCATCAGGATGTTGGCCTTGCCTACCACGGCTTGCTCGGCATCCCGGTTCAAAATGCGGGAAAAGGCTAGGCCGCTGAGGGCGATCGCCCCCAAAAACACCAGCAGCAGCAGCAAGTTAAACTTCCGGCTCAAGTTAAGGTTTTGCAACATTTGAAAAACCTGGAATCTGCCTATAATGCTTGATTCCAATGATATGGTTCGGATCGGGACATTCTGTTTTTTCGCCGGATTGCCTTAATGAATACCCTCTCTCGCCGCACGCTCCTGCGCCTGTCGAGTCGGGCAGTGCTAGCTCAAGGCATCCTTGGACTTCTTGCTGCCTGCAACCGTCGAGACAATTCCACTGCGACTCGGTTGGATAAGTTAACCGTTGGTGTGGTGGCCTACGGCGAAGGCGCAACATCCATCGACCAATACCAGCCGTTTCTGGATTATTTGCAGGCTCAGACCAAAATGCTGGCAGAACTGGAGCCAGCCTATAACGAAGTAAAAGCCGTTGAACAACTCCAGCGACAGGTCTGGTCTTTGGCCTTTGCGCCACCGGGTCTGGCGGCGATCGCCCTCTCCCGCGCCCAATACCTGCCACTGTTTCCGCTGGAGGGGGTGAACAACCTCAGTTCCGTCCTAGTAGTGCGCGACGACAGCCCGATTCAAGACCTCAGCGATGTGAATAAAAGAATTGTGGCGCTGGGGCAGCCGGGGTCTGCGACGGGCTACTACGTGCCGCTGTATGAACTCTATGGCACCACGCCCTCGGAAGTGCGGATCGCCTCCACCCCCGCCACCGTAATGGAGTGGTTGGCAAATCAGGAAGCCGACTTGGGCGCATTGGCCCGAGATGAGTTTGACCGACTGCGGCCACAGTTCAGCCCCGCAACCTTCCGAATTGTGCGAGCCAGCCGCCGCATCCCCTCCGGCTCCGTGCTGATCAGCCCCGCCGTCAACCGCAATCAGCAGGCAGTGATCCAAAAAGCCATGAGCGAGGTGCTGCCCACCCTTGCCCAGCAGGTCGGCTATATCCCCAATGCCGCGCCGCCCGATTACACCACGCTGATTGAATTCATCGAAAAGGTGAAGCCAATCGAGGCACACATCAACGAAAAGCCGGCCCGACTCTACGAATGAAGCAGCGTGAAGCAGCGAGTCAAGATGGATTGCAAGGACTGACCTATGCCCCCCCAAACCGATGGGCAGGCAGCCCTGTGGCATCCGTCCGCAAGCAGAACAAGTCGCCCGCATAAAAGCCCGCCTGAATTTCCGCCTGGCTTAGCCCCACCGATGCCGTCGTAATATAGAGATCCGTCAGCCCTGCCCCGCCAAAAATGGGACAGGTGGGACGCTGCACGGGCAGCGGGATGCGCTCCAATTCTCGACCCGCAGCATCACACTTCACCACACACCAGCCATCCCACAGCGCCGACCAGAGATTACCCTGGGTGTCGATCGCCAATCCATCGGGTTCTACGGGTTCATCGCCCAAATCCACCAGTACCCGGCGATCGCCAATCGTCCCCGTCGCCGCATCAAAGCGGTAGGCAAAAATCTTCCGCTGGGGCGAGTCCGTCAGATAAAAGGTATCGCCTGCTGGATTCCAGCCCAGTCCGTTAGAAATCGTCAAGCCCGTTTCCATTGTCTGCCAGGAGCCGTCTGGATCGTAGCGATACAGTGCGGCCTGCTGGGGTTCCGGGCTAATCGACCCAATCCAGAAGCGCCCCTGGGCATCGCATTTGCCGTCGTTGAAGCGCGTGCCAGGACAGTCAAACTCGGCGGTATACAGCGTTTTCTGCGTGCCCGACTGGGTATCCAGCAGCGCCAGCCGATTGCCAAGGGCCATCAAGATTTGCTGCTCCCCGGCCAGGGCGATCGCGCTGACCACATCGCCCACGTCAAAGAAGCGATCGCGCCCCGTCGCTGGGTCAAACTGATGCACCCGATGGTTGTAGACATCCACCCAGTAGAGCAACTGAGCATCCCAGTCCCAAAGCGGACACTCTCCCAGACGGGCGCGGGCGTTGAGGACGTTTTGAACGGCAGTTGCAGTTGGATTCATGGGGCGCTGATTGGGGATTTTGGATTTGGGATTTGGGATTGGCGGCGATGGGCGGAAGAGTTGGGCAGATCGGGCGCTTTGTTAGCCTTTGATTAACCTGATTACTGGATTAACCTGATTACCGGATTAACCTGATTACCGGATTAACCGGGTTTTCAGTGCCTTAGCGCCTCCGCCTTGGCTGCTCACTAAGCCGACCAGGCCTCGCGAAAATCGGCATATAGCGTCAAGCCACCGTCGATAAAGAGGGTTTGCCCAGTGATGTAGGCGGCTTCGTCCGAGGCCAAAAACGCCACGGCAGCGGCCATCTCGTCCGAGGTTCCGGCTCGACCCATTGGAATGTGGCTTTCCACCTGGGCACGTTTTTCTGCGTCTTCTGTCCAGGCGTTGTTGATGGGGGTAACGGTTGCGCCAGGGGCGATCGCATTCACCCGGATGCCCCGATCTGCGTACTCCAGCGCCAGGGTCTTGGTCATGTTTTCCATGCCGCCTTTGCTGATGGAGTAGGTGACGTAGAGGGGGCGGGGAATGATTTCATGGACGCTGGAAATGTTAATAATCACGCCAGACTGTCCCCGATCGAGCCAGTGCCGGATCGACTCTCGCGCACAGAGAAACGCGCCCCGCAGGTTTACGTTCAGGATGCGGTCAAAGTCTTCTGCGGTGACCTCGTGGGCGGGTTTCTCAGTTTGGATGCCTGCATTGTTGATGAGGATGTCGAGGCTGCCCAGCTTTTCTATCGTGGTGGCTATGATCTGGCGGATGTCATCTTCTTTGGACACGTCGCCCTGGATCAAGAGCGATCGCACGCCGCAGGCCGCCGCCCCATCACAGGCTTTCTGCATGGCTTGCTCCTGGGTGTCTTGGGCCGCGTCTGGGTTGCTGCGATAGTTAATTGCAACGTTGCACCCCTCCTGCGCCAGCCGAATGGCGATCGCCTGCCCAATGCCTGAAGAGGCTCCCGTCACCAGGGCCGTTTTTCCTTGTAATCCCTTCATAAAGCCTCGCTGTAAGTGGCGATGAGTAAATGGTGAAGGTGAAGCCGCGATCCACCCGCTTCACCATTAGACTCATTGAGTCGTGACTAACTTGCACTCCAAAAGCTCAATGCCTAACTGGCAATCCAAAATCGTAAATCTAAAATCGAAAATCCACACAGGGGGATGGGATCGTCGATTCACGGCCCGTTCCAATGGCGATGCGCTTGGGAAGCGCAGGCGCAACCCTGTCTCTGAAAACTTCATTAGCCTACCCTTTTCGGCGTGTGAGGGAGTGTGTGCTGGTTAACTTGGGGAATCTACGGCATAGATATCGTCCCCGCGACCCAGCGCAAATCGTAGCGAGTGGGGCGCATCCTTGGAGGACAGTGTGAGGAAGATGAGCAGGGCGATCGCCGTCAGCACCGCCGACCAGCCGAAAATTGCGCGAAAGCCCACCTGGTCGGACACTGCCCCCAGCAACGGCCCCGCCATCGCAATGCCGACATCAAACCCCACCATGCACAGGCTAAACATGCGACCCCGCTCGTTGGGCAATGCCCGATCGGCCATCAGTGCCGCCATCATGGGAATCAAGATACCCGCGCCGGCCCCTTCCAAAAAGCCGCCCAGCAAGAACTGCAACGTGCTGCTGGCCTGCCACAGCACCACCATCGAAAGGGTATACAGCACCAGGCTGAAGCTGATGAACGGGCCGCGTCCGTAGGAATCCGACGCTCGACCCACGGGCAGGCGAATCGTGAAGCTGGCGATCGCCGCTGCTGTGTACAATAGCCCTACATTAAACGTCACACCCGACTCGGCCACCAGCAGCGGCACAAACGTCGTCAGCGCCCCAAACGATAGCCCCACCAGCAGCAGCACCAGCGCAGGCGTTCGCACCGCAGGATGAGCAAGCTGCAACCAGAAATTTTCGCGGCGATGGCGTTGAGTCGTTGGGTGCTTTTCAATACGCGGCTCCCGAATCGGCAGCAACAGCGCCAATCCCAGCAGACCCAGCGCTGCCGATGCCAAAAACGTCGCCTGATAGCCCCAGGCAGCTTGCAAAAAACCGCCCATAGCTGGGCCCAGCCCCATGCCAATCGGGTTCACCAGGCTCATGTAGCCAATTAGCTCGCCGCGATGTTGGGGAGGAGACAGATCCACCACCAGCGCACTGTAGGCCAGCGCAAAGGCGGCAATGCTCAGCCCGTGAAAGGCCCGCACCGCCGCCAGTTGCACCATCGACTCGGCAAAAATGTAGATTAATGGGGCGATCGCCACCACGGCCATGCCCAGCAGCAGCGTAATCTTGCGTCCCCGCTCATCGGCAAGCCGCGCCAACTGCGGCCGCGAGCCCAATAGCCCGATGGCAAAACAGCCCATCACCAGCCCCACCATCTGCCCCGTTGCCCCAGACGACTGCACGTATAGCGGCAGAATTGGCAGCAGCGATGCCAGCGATGCCCAGAAGAGTAAACCCGCAACAAACAGCGACCCCAAGTTCCGCCGATCGGACGGGCAAAGCATCGAGAAAACTTTCAAATCGAAACCCCCTCAGCAATGGTGGCTCAGCCCCGATACAGCAGCCTTTCCTCTTCATCATAAGGCTACAATTCTTTAGACCTGGCACATCGCTGAGGTAGCGGTCTCGTATTGGGAACCACAAGTCAGAAGGATTAAACCGAAATCGGCGCAGAAAGCTGGCGGATGCAGCCATCGCCAATCGCATCTTCTAGCAATGACAGCAACATGCGATCGCGCTGCGACAGGCTTCCTGAGGCAACCAAGTCGGCAATTCGAGCCTGCATTGCGGGCGACAACTCGCCAAACTCAAGCGCTGTGCGAACGCAAAACTCTAAGTCGTTTGTCACAGGTACACTCCAGTCCAACATGGCTGCACGGTCTTCAAGAAAACATAAAAGATGGGCGATCGCCCTCCGTAGTTTCCAATGGGTTACGCCCTCAAGGGACTGCGGAATTCCCCTACGTAAATTAACGGAACCCAGAGTAAATAGAGCATGAATAGGACAACTGCTAACGCATCCAATCCGCAAGATCAATGAGCGACTCCGTTTCTACACTTAATCTTCAATGAAGTCCGGGGTTCGATCAAGGGGGCATGACCCTATTTTCACGGAGATGTGACTCCCGAAGCGGCTAGCTAGCGGCCCATTAGGGGGCGGATTGGGGGGCAAATCGGGGGGCGGCAGCGGTCGAAGTCTAGGTGGCGAGTTGGCGGGGCGATCGCCCTTCCCAGACCTCCCGGATATTCTTACCCCAAAAATCGTGCTGAACAGATGTGCTAAGAAACAGGGCGATAATGCTTGGCGATCGCCCGTCCTATGCTGTAATATATTGCGCCATAGCTGTCGTGCGAGCAGCTTGTTTCCCCCGAAATTTTGGTCGTTTAGTCACCTACGGCATTGGCAGGTGTTCTCAGCACCCACCAACGCCTGACCCCAAGACAGTACGGGCTGTCTCAGGGCTGCGTCCATTGTAGGCCGCCCTGTCCCAGCGCTTCACGTCCGTGGGCGGCCAACATTTCGGGGTTTCCTACCCACTCGTTTCCAGGAGGAAACCCCAAATGCTGAAAATTCAATATACCTGGTCGTCCCCAATCTCGGAGGCGACCCAGTTTTCGCTGCCCCCGCTCACCTGCGAACTGCCCCACCGTCGCCGCCTGCGCCACTGCATCATCGGCCTCCCCGAAGACGCACAGATGGCGATTGACCGTCTGCACCTGCTCCGCTACGCCGAACGCTTCGAGTGGACGAACGCCCTGGATTTCCCACCCCACGGCATCGTCCTCGACGGTCGCCCCGGCGAAGTGCTGCGCTACCTCCACCGCGACATCCGCAGCAACCCTGGCGCAACCGAGTAAGAACCGATAAGGGCGATTTTGGGTTTTGGATTTTAGCAGGGCATCCCCTCAATCCAAAATCCAAAATCCCCACTCCAAAATCTAGGATCTCGCAGCCTCATTATCTAAAGCCTTTGTGAACCCATCTGCCTAACTCCCCAAAACAGAGGTAGGCTAGCAAAAAAAATACGCAAAAAAGAGGCAGAACGTCAGCTTGAACTGAAAAGACAACAAGAATGAGAGCAGAAACGGCAAGAAAATTTCGGAGTTTGCTTCTCTTGCAAGAAGACTTATAGACTGTGGCGGATAAACACTTCAGTCGATGGCTTATAGAAGCTAGGTTCCTCACCAGTTAAAATTTTGATATAAGCCAACTTGTCGCCGCCATAACTATGCTCTGTACAACAGTCACCGATACTGGACAAATCACCCTACCTGAAGAAATTCGACAGCATCTCAAGCTCGTGAGTGGTAGCCGAGTCGAGTTTGTGATTGACGAAGACGGTCAAGTTAAAATCTTTCCCCTCAATGTTGCTATAGAAGACTTATCTGGAGTTCTCTACCGACCCAGCATTCAAGCAGCCTCTCTTGAGGATATGGAAGCAGCCATCTTCGAGGGCGCAAATGATTGGGCTTGATACCAACATCCTCGTTCGATACCTTACCAGAGATGATGAGCAACAATGGAAACAAACTGTTACATTTATTCAACAGAACCAACCTTGCTTTATTACCAATATCGTTCTGTGTGAGCTAGTTTGGGTGCTCCGAGGGACAAACTACGGCTTCCACAAAAGCGAAATCATTAGCGTTCTAGAGGCTATGTTACACAGCGCAGCTTTCGAGTTTGAAAATCGTTCGACGGTTGACCAAGCTCTACAGCGGTACAAGCAGGGCAAGGCTGATTTTTCTGATTACTTGATTGGGGCGGTATCTCGACAGGCGGGTTGCACAGAAACCGTAAGCTTCGATGGTAAATTGAAAGGTGAACGGGGATTTCAGTACCTAGAGTAGTATCGCCAGCTAAAACACTGCGCGGCAGCGGAAGGACAAAGCTACGGGTGTGGCTCTCAAAGTTATCTGCCGCCGCTGCACTTCACTGTTAGCCCTCAGCGCCTTGGTTCTGTCAGCTTTCGGGTGAGTGGGCGATTCGCCCCCCAGTTGCGAAGGTTTAGTTCTCCGAGATCTGGGTCAAGCCGAGCACTGCCAACGGCTTTCGGGGCAGCCGCAGATGTTGAGCAGCGATAGATTTCGGTCAGTGTGCAACGTCCCAAAAGGTATCCGGGGGGCGATCGCCCAAAGATGTCGGTGTTGGGAAATGAGGGCGATCGCCCAAAGGTACGGGTGCAAGGAGATGAAGGGCGATCGCCCAGAAGTGTCGGTGTTGGGATTGCAATTGTCAGAGGGGCAATCCCCCAGGTTTTATGCAGTGCTACGAAGCTGCTGCTCTGTAGCAAATGGTCTTTTTTGGGTTAGGAAGGTGGGATTAGGCGATAAACGTGGCGAAAGAGTGGGAGCGATCGCCCCAAACCCGCTATTTTTAATGAAGGGCTTTCCGGCTCTCACTCCCAACTCCTGACCCCTGATCTTTGAAATATGCCGAACCGCATTCTTGACCTCCTCCGCCAGGGCCAGCCCAACGATGCCGTGAGCGTGCGCGGCTGGGTGCGGACGAAACGTGAACAAAAGGAGTTCACCTTTATCGAGGTGAACGATGGCTCCTCGATGGCGGGGCTGCAAGTGGTGGCAAATCAAGACATGCCGGGATATGCCGAGGCGATCGCCCGCATCAACACAGGCGCGGCGGTGGAGGTGTCGGGGAGGCTGGTGGAGTCGCCCGCTAAGGGGCAGCGGATTGAGCTACGGGCAGAGTCGGTTACGGTCTACGGCGAGGCAGACCCGGAAACCTATCCGCTGCAAAAGAAGCGGCACTCATTTGAGTTTTTGCGGACGATTGCCCACCTGCGATCGCGCACCAATACGCTTGGCGCAGTTTTCCGCGTCCGCAACGCCGCTGCTCAGGCGGTGCATCATTTTTTCCAAGAGCGGGGGTTTCTCTGGGTGCATACGCCCATCATCACGGCGAGCGACTGTGAGGGCGCGGGAGAGTTATTCACCGTCACGAATCTGGATTTGAAAAATCCGCCCAAGACGAAAGAAGGCGAGGTTGATTTTGGGCAAGACTTCTTTGGCAAACGCGCCTATCTCACCGTCTCCGGGCAGCTAGAGGCGGAAATCATGGCGATGGCGTTTTCCAATGTCTATACTTTTGGCCCCACGTTTCGCGCCGAAAATTCCAACACGTCGCGCCATTTAGCGGAGTTCTGGATGATTGAGCCAGAGATGGCGTTTTGCGATTTGCTGGGCAATATGGAACTGGCCGAGTCCTTCCTGAAGTCCGTGTTCAAGCATGTGCTAGAGACATGCCCAGAAGATATGGCGTTCTTTAATGAGCGCATTGAAAACACAGTGCTGGAAACGGCCGAGAATATTATTAACAGCGAGTTTGCGCGGATCACCTACACGGAGGCGATCGCCCTTCTGGAAAAGAGCGATCGCACCTTTGAGTACCCTGTTTCCTGGGGACTGGACTTGCAATCGGAACATGAGCGTTACCTGGCAGAGGAATTGTTTAAGAAACCGCTGATCGTCACAGATTACCCTGTCGAGATCAAGGCTTTTTACATGCGGCTGAATGACGATGGGAAAACGGTTCGCGCAATGGATGTGCTTGCGCCGCGTATTGGAGAAATCATCGGTGGATCACAGCGTGAGGAACGTCTGGATGTCTTGGAGAAACGCATTCAAGACTTAGGAATGCCCATCGAAGATCTCTGGTGGTATCTCGATCTGCGACGGTTTGGCACGGTGCCCCATGCGGGCTTTGGGCTTGGGTTCGAGCGTCTGGTGCAATTCATGACGGGAATGCAAAATATCCGCGATGTCATCCCCTTCCCCCGCACGCCGCTCAGCGCTGAATTTTAGGCAGCAAGCGGGTCTGCGAACCGACATGCGAACCGACGCGCTAGCCGAAAAGAAAAACCGCCTGCGGGGCTGAATTCACAGGCGGCCATGCAGAGGTTCTCTGCCCGATTTAGGGTGAAGCGGTAGCTCAGACAGGAGAAGCCTCTGACGCTCGGAATGCGGCGAATGTGTCCAGCACGTTTGCTGAGGGAGCCGTCCAGCCGACGATGCCGCCCTGCGCCCGCACCATTTCCAGGGTCGCCTGCTTAAATTCTGGAAAATAGCTCTCGGTGCAATCTTCCACCATCAGGCATTCATAGCCGCGATCGTTGGCTTCGCGCATCGTCGTCTGCACGCACACCTCAGTAGTTACGCCCGTCATCAATAAGTGGGTGATGCCGCGCTCTGCCAAAATTGCGCCCAGCGGTGTCGCGTAAAATGCGCCTTTTCCTGGCTTAGGGATGACGATTTCACCCGGCAGCGGAGCCAAGTCGGGAATAATGCCGTTTCCCGGTTCCCCCAGCACGAGAATTCGCCCCATCGGGCCCTCGTCGCCAATTTTCAGTGAGCCTTTGCCCCGATTGAGCTTGGCAGGCGGGCAGTCGGATAGATCGGGCTGGTGGCACTCGATCGTGTGGATCACAGGCAAATCTAGTGCCCGAAACGCTGCCAGCAGTTCCTTCAGCGCTGGAACGATTGCCTGGAGTCGCGTTACGTCATTCCCTAGCGCATCGCCAAAGCCGCTCGGTTCCATAAAGTCACGCTGCATGTCGATGATGACCAGTGCCAGTTTGCTCAGGTTGTCTGGCAGGGTGTATTCGTAAGGAAGCGCTGTGATGGTTAGACCCATGATTGGTGTTCTCCGGCAGGTCGGTTTTGGATTTTGGGTTTTGAATCTTGGGTTTTGAATTTTGGATTTTGGATGCGTGGCTAATGGCCGGCCATGCTGGTGCCGATCGCCCCAAAGTCTGCTTCACTCGTTGGACTGTCGTATACAAACTTGCCGCCGCTGATGACGATGAGGCGATCGCTCAATTTCAGCAGTTCATCCAGATCCTCACTGACCAGCAGCACCGCCACGCCCCGGTTTCGGGCATCTACGATCTGAGTGTGGATGAAGTCCACCGCGTTAAAATCCAGACCAAAGCAGGGGTTTGCCGCAATCAGCAGCTTGATGTGATCGGCAGACAATTCCCGTGCCAAAACCGCACGCTGCACGTTTCCGCCAGAGAGATTGCCGACGGGCGTTTCGGGTGATGGCGTTTTGACGGAAAACTGGTGAATCAGCCCCACTGCCATGTTCCGAATCGCGTTCAAGATCAGCATGATTCCTTTTGCCTGGGGTGGGCGATCGAACGTTCGCAGAGCCATGTTTTCTGCGACGCTCATATGTGGAACGCAAGCGTTCTTTAGTGGTTCCTCCGGCAAGGCAAAAACCTTGTGTTTGAACATTTCAGCGCGGGTCGCGCTGTAGGGTTCACCGTTGACCCAAATCTCGCCAGACGTGGGTTCGCGCTGTCCTGCCAGCACTTCTACTAGTTCCCGCTGACCGTTCCCCGAAATGCCTGCAATGCCGACGATCTCACCGCTGTGAACAGTTAAGTTTACGCCTGAGACAGCCTCTACGCCGTTGTCTTTGTTGGCGTGCAGATCTCGCACTTCCAGCACAGGGACTTTTTCCAAGTCGTCAACTTTGTTAACAGGTGTTGGCTCTTTTTTCTCGCCCATCATCATTTCTGCCATCTCTGGCACGGTCAGATCCTTCACGAGGCCACTGCCCGCAAACTTGCCCTTGCGTAGGACTGTAATCTCGTCGGTAAAGGCCATCACCTCACGGAATTTGTGCGAAATCATCAGCACGCTCAGCTTGCCATCGGTGACTTGTTCGCGCAGCAGACCCAGGACTTCGTCCGCCTCGGCGGGAGTCAGCACCGAAGTCGGCTCATCCAGAATTAGGATGCGGCTCTTCAGGTAAAGCTGCTTGAGAATTTCCAGCTTTTGTTTTTGTCCAGCGGCGAGTTGGGCGATCGGCACGTCAATCGGCACGCGGAAGGGCGAAGCATCCATAAAGGCTTGAAGCTCCTCTAGTTCATCCTTCCAGTTGATTAGCGCCTTGCTTTCGTAGCGAGACAGAACCAGGTTTTCGGCGACCGTCATGGCAGGAACGGAGGTGAAATGCTGATACACCATGCCGATGCCGTAGTGGTGTGCATCGCGGGGATTGGCGATTTTTACCGGGTTGCCGTCGATCAGCACGGCCCCAGAAGTGGGGGAATAAAAGCCCATGATGCACTTGACCAAGGTGCTTTTGCCCGCGCCGTTTTCGCCCAGCAGCGCGTGAAAGCTGCCAGGTTTGAGATGCAGCGATACGTTATCCAGCGCGATGAGTGTGCCAAAGTGCTTGGACATGCCTGTGACCTGGAGATCGGGCGGACGCTCGACTTGGAGGGTTGGGCTAGTTGTGGCGATGGAAGTCATGAGGGGTGATGGGGTTAGAGGTTAACCAAGGTCGAAGATAGGGCTGTTTGAGATGCGATATGCAGAGGAAATGTACTGATTAATGAACCTACCAATGAATCTGCCAATGAATCTGCTGATGAATCTGTTGATGATTCAGACTTTATGAGGCGATCGCCTCGATGAAGGAACGTGAATCGGATACTGCGCCGAACACGCCGCCCTGCATTTTAATCATCTTGAGGGCAGCCAGATGATTGCCATAATCCGTTGCAGCAGTACAGTCCGAGA
This sequence comes from Thermoleptolyngbya oregonensis NK1-22, assembly GCF_032705245.1. Taxonomy (GTDB): domain Bacteria; phylum Cyanobacteriota; class Cyanobacteriia; order Elainellales; family Elainellaceae; genus Thermoleptolyngbya; species Thermoleptolyngbya sichuanensis. The sequence continues at coordinate 332,439 of NZ_CP053540.1, read as the reverse complement.
GCAGCAGACACTCATAGCCGCGATCGTTTGCGTCCCGCATGGTGGTATGCACACAGACATCAGTGGTGACTCCGGCAAGGACGATATTTTGAATACGATTACGCTGTAGCACAAGATCTAGATCGGTTGCGTAGAAGGAACCCTTGCCGGGTTTGTCGATTACCACTTCGCCGGGTAGTGGGGCCAGTTCGGGGATGATTTCCCAGCCGGGTTCGCCGCGCACCAGAATCTTGCCGCAGGGCCCCGGATCGCCAATGCCTGCCCCAATTTGGCGCGATCGCCACTGTTTGTTTTCTGGCAAATCCGACAGGTCAGGGCGATGTCCCTCGCGGGTATGCATGACGTGATAGCCCTGCGCCCGTGCGGCCGCCAGCACAGACTGAATTGGCTCGATCGGCGCACGGGTCAGCGACAGGTCATAGCCCATCTTGTCTACATAGCCACCCGGGCCACAAAAGTCGATCTGCATATCAATTACCAGCACGGCCGTATTGCCGGGATGCAGTTCGCCGTTAAATGGGTAGGGATAGGGATCGGCCTCTACAAATCGTCCCATCATCAACCTCCTGAATCAGCTATCGGTTCCAAGCGCCCCAGGAACGCCGCTGAGCGTGCGCTTGGGCGAGCAGGTAAAAATCATAATCAGCAGCGTCAGCACGTAGGGCGCGGCGTTGAACAGGTAATAGCCTTCCTTAATGCCAACGGACTGCAGGGCGGGGCCGAGGGCCTGTGCGCCGCCGAAAAGCAGCGATGCCCAGAGGCACATGATCGGGTTCCAGCGGGCAAAGATGACTAGCGCCACTGCCATCAAGCCCTGACCGCTGGAGATACGCTCCGTCCACAGGCCGGGATAATACAGCGACAGTGCCGCGCCGCCGATGCCCGCCAGGAAACTTCCGGCAATGACGCTGAGCATCCGCACTTTGAAAATCGACACGCCCATTGCACGAGCGGCTTCGGGACTGTCGCCTACGGCGCGGACGAAGAGGCCCCAGCGGGTGGAACGGAAAAACCAGGCCATCAGAGGGGCAATCGCCAGCCCAATTAAAAACAGCGGACTGATTTGCAGCGCGGCTTGCAGGGCGGGAACCTGGCTCCAGTTGCCCAGGTCAATCGTCGGCAGTTGGGGAGCCTTGGGCTGAATAAAAGGCTTGCCAAAAAAGAACGCCACGCCGCTGCCAAAAATAATCATGGCGATGCCCACCGCCACATCATTGACGCGAAACTGCTGCGATAGCCAGCCGTGGATTGCGCCGAGAAATGCTCCCGCCAGCCCTGCTGCGATCACACCCAGCCAAGGTGAGCCAGTGAGATAGGAGATCGCGTAGGCCGCCATCGCGCCTGTCAGCAGCGTCCCTTCCAGACCCAGGTTAATTTTGCCGCTCTTTTCCGTCAGGCACTCGCCCAGGCTAACGAACAGAAAGGGTGTGCCGCCGCGCATGGTTCCCGCAATGATTGCCAGGGGAACACCAAGCCAGCCGATTGCTTGTGAGGGTTCTGACATAGTTAGAGTATTGGGTTGGAGTGTTGGGTTGGAGTGTTGGGTTGGAGTATTGAGTTGGAGTGTTGGGTTGGAGTATTGAGTTGAAATGTTGGGGTGTTGGGGTACTTCTGAATCAGGCGAGGGCGATCGCCCTGCTGCTCCACCGCCTCATCGCGTCTGGCTCAAACCGTGACCACTGGCTCCTGCCCCGGACTCGGCGGCGGCGGCGCGGGGGGTTCGATAACGATGGGCTTTTCTTTGAAGAGGCCGAACTTGCCGTAGAGCGAGTCGCTATAAAGCACCATCAAGAAGACGAGTCCCTGGAAGATCAGCACGGTGGCATCGGGCAGTCCGTGGGCCCGCTGGAGGATGCCGCCGCTGGCGAGGATGCCGCCGACTAGGAGGGAAATCAGCACGGCGGCGAGGGGGTTGTGGCGGGCGGCAAAGGCGACGAGGATGCCACCGTAGCCGTAGCCAACATTCAGCGATTCGTTGGCGGAACCCTGCACAGCGGCTACCTCCACCATGCCCGCCAAACCCGCGCAGGAACCTGCCAGAAAGCAGATCATCACCGTCAGCCTGCCGACGGGTAGCCCCGCAATTTTGGCGGCACGGATGTTGCCACCAGCGGTGCGGGCGGCGAAGCCAAAGGTGGTGCGCTGCATCAGGAAATAGGCAATGACGCAGGCGATCAGCCCATACAGCAGGCCCCAGTGAACCCGCGTGCCGGGAATGTTGCCCAGCATGTTGACCTCCGCCAGCGGAAAGGTGGAGGGCTTGTTGAGGGAGCTGGGGTCGCGCATGGGGCCGCCAACGAGGTGATTCAGCAGGGCGATCGCCACGTAGTTCAACAGCAGGCTGCTAATCGTCTCATTCACGCCGCGATAGTGCCGCAGCCATCCCGCCGCGCCGATCCAGATGCCGCCCATCACCATCCCGGCGATCGCCATTGCGATCTGCACCATCAAAGGAGGGAAAGCCGTTCCCATAGCGAGACCCATCGAAACGGCTGCCAGTCCACCAACCACCAGTGCGCCTTCGTTGCCAATGATCACCAACCCCAGTCGGGCGGGCAGTGCCGTACACAGAGCCGACAGCATCAGCGGAGCCGCCCGCACCAGCGTATTTTGGAAGGTGCTCCACTTGCCAAAGGCAGCCTTCCAGATCGAGGCATACACCGCGAAGGGGTTTGTTCCCACCAGCGCACAAAAAATTCCAAACAGTAAGATTCCGGCCAGAATGGCCCCAAACGATAGACAAAGAGATTCCAGCGTCCTGCGCCAGGTTTGTGAAAGCGCCATTGTTCTCTAGCCTCCCACTGACCCGATTACGCCTTCTACCAGATAATCCATCTGCTCTAGCTTGGGATCTTTTTGCTCCAGCTTTTCGTTCGCCCCGACCACCACGCCGCCTTTGTTGTCCTTCACTTCGCCGGAATAGATGACGAGGCTCCCGTCTATCAGCGTGGCTTTGGCTGCGTCCGCAGCGGCCTTGGCTTCGGCGCTGACTGCCGGGCCGTAGTCCGATACCTTACAGAAGCCGTCCTTCAAGCCGCCGCGCAGGATGTGGTCAATTGTGCCGTCTTGCAGCGACTTGCCCGCGTAGATGTCTTCGGCAATTTTGGAGTAGATATTCGTCCAGTCCCACTCGGCTCCTGTGAGGTAGCCCTTAGGAGCCAAGGCCGCTTGGTTGGCATGATAGCCTGTGCAAAAAATGCCGCGCCGTTCCGCTGTTTCCATCACCACCTTCGGACTGTCCACATGGCAGGTGACGACATCAATGCCCTGATCCACCATGCTGTTGGTGGCTTCTGCCTCTTTGATCGGTTCCGCCCAGTTTCCGGTGAAGAGAACCTGAGTTGTGGCATCGGGGCGGACGCTGCGAGCGCCAAGGGTGTAGCTGTTGACGTTGCGAAGCACCTGGGGGATTGGTTTCGCGGCCACAAAGCCCAGCTTGCCGCTCTTGGACGTGAGGGCTGCGACGATGCCCGCAACGTATTGCGCCTCGTCGATATAGCCAAAGTAGCTGCCAATATTTTTTGGCGTTTTGCCTTCCTGGTACAGTCCGCCCGCGTGGAAAAACTGGACATCGGGATATTCTTCCGCCAGCTTCAGGATGTGTGGGTCAAAGTAGCCGAAGGAAGTGGGAAAAACTGCCTTTGCGCCGTCGATGTCGATCATGCTCCGCATTGACTCGGCAACGGCGGTGGTTTCGGGCACGTTTGCCTCTTCCACCAGCTTCACCCAGCTAAACTTCTTGGCCATGCCCGCTGCGCCCTCGGCGTGGGCCTGGTTGTAGCCGTAGTCGTCCTTCGGCCCGACATAGATAAAGCCGATGGTGAGCGGGTCGCCGCTGCCTGCTGCGCCCCCCTCGGCGGCATCTGTTCCGCCTGTGCCAGAAGGACTGCACGCTGTTCCCAACTTCGCCGTGAGACCAAAGGCGCTGGTGGCCAGCAGCCCTCGAATCACCTGCCGACGAGACACGTTCAAAATTCGCTTCCTGCCCATCTCTTTGCTCACAGTGCCAGCTCCCTTAGCGACAAAACCTGGTGACGAAACCTCTGCGGTGAAATCCTAATCTCGAAACTCTCGAAACTCTTGAAACTCTGAATCCCCAGATTGCGGCGGCTCGAAGAACCCTGAAGCCGTCCTGACTGGGGTGATTAGAAGTTAGACCAAAGCCTATCAAAGCCGCGCCGGAAACGGGGTTCTAAAAGGTGTGGGAAAGGTTCGCAAAAGGTTCGATCTGAGGCAAACAGAATGTGCCTTGGGCTACAAAGGGCGATCGCCCAAACCGTTAGCATCGCTGATACGCAATGGGGAGCCGCAGTGGGGAGCAATGAGCGCGATCGCCCTGATAGCGGGCAATTTCGAGTCTTTTTTGTAAACAGTTATGAACTCCGAAGAAGCCCTAGCCATAGTTGAGTTCGCCCTGCGGGACAATCGCCTCAGCAAGCTGCAACGCGCGGTGTTTTGTCAGGCCTGGGAGGAGCAATCTTATCTAGAAATTGCTCGTCGCTATGGCTATGAGTTGGGCTATGTGAAACAGACGGGTTCCCAGCTCTGGCAACTGCTGTCGGATACGTTCCAGGAAAAGGTCACCAAGCACAATTTGCAGGTCGTGCTGAAGCGGCAGGCTCCACGGGTCAAAGCCACGGGTTCAGACCCGGAGCGATTAGAACCCGTTGCTTTAGAACCCATAATTTCAGAGCCGTCGGCTGTGCTGGCGCAACGGGCTGAACCCGCCGCAAATCGAGAGACGCTGCTGCGAAATTCTGCTCTGCTGTTGTCTGCTCCGGTTGCCACCTTGCCCGAAACCGGCGTGGCAGTCGCCCCTCCCGTTTCCGCGGCTGCTTCCCCTCCTGCGCCCGTGGCCGACTGGGGCGATGCGGTCGATTTACCTGCCTTCTATGGTCGTGATGCCGAGTTGCAGCAGGTCGCAGACTGGATTTTGGGCGATCGCTGTCGGCTGATCCTGATTTTGGGCATGGGGGGCATCGGCAAAACCACGCTGTCCGTCAAGCTGGCAAAACGGCTATCGGAGCGGCAAACCGCTGAACCGGGCAGAGGCGATGCACCGTTTCAGTTCACCCTCTGGCGATCGCTCCGCAACGCGCCGCCTGTCCTGGAACTGCTGGCAGATCTCATTCAGGTTCTCTCCCATCGCCGAGATGCCGACCTGCCCGACTCGCTAGATGGGCGCATCCGCCGCCTGCTGGACTATTTGCGGCAGCACCGCTGTCTGATCGTTCTGGATAACGGTGAAACGGTGATGCGGCAGGGCGATCGCGGCGGCGGCTACTTACCCGGTTACGAGGGCTATGGTCAACTGCTGCAAGCTCTGGGCGAAGCAGAACATCAGAGTACCGTCCTCCTCACCAGCCGCGAAAAGCCGGGAAACCTAGCGGTGCGCGAAGGGTCGCATCTCCCGATTCGCTCGCTGCGCCTGTCGGGCTTGCCGCCAGACATAGGGCAGGAACTCTTTGCGCTGAAGGGCGAATTTAGCGGCACGGATGCCGAGTGGCAAACACTGGTGAGCCACTATGCGGGCAATCCTCTGGCGCTGCAAATGGTTGCCTCGGTGATTCAGGATCTCTTCGACGGGCGGCTTACAGACTTTCTGGACTGTCTGGAAACAGGAACCTCGGTCTTCGGCGATATCCGCGATCTGTTGGCGCAGCAGGTAAACCGCCTCTCGCTGCTGGAGCGACAGGTGATGGACTGGCTGGCGATCGCCCGCAAGCCCGTGACCCTCTCCAACCTGCGATCGTGGCTGGTGCCGCCTGTGATGCTGGGGGCGCTGCTGGAGGCGATTTGTTCCCTAGAGCGGCGCTGTTTGATTGAGAAAACCGCACCCCGTCTCACTGAAAAATCGCAGGCAAGGTTCACGCTTCAGCCCGCCGTGATGGAATATGTGACGGAACAACTTATTGAACGGCTTCGGCAGGAGATTGGTCACGTTGGTGCTGCTCAAGCTGAATGTGCGAATGACCCTTCTGTGATTTCAAGCAACCTGCTGCATACCCACGCAGTCCTCCAGCCCCAGGCAAAGGATTACATCCGCGAAACGCAGACTCGGATGATCCTTGCGCCCCTGGCAAAGCGCCTGCTGGAAAACCAGACCCAGATCCAGCTAGAAGAACGAGTGCGATCGCATCTCCAGCACCTCCGCTGCACGTCTCAAGCTCGGTCTGGCTACACGGCGGGAACCCTGCTGAACCTGTTGGTGCAACTGGGTACAGACCTGACGGGTTGGGACTTTTCGGAACTCGCTGTGTGGAATGCGTATCTGCGCGGTGTGAATCTGCATCGGGTGAATTTCACCGGGGCGAATCTGATGCGGTCGGGCTTTACCGAAACCTTTAGCCAAATTTTGGCGATCGCCTTCAGTCCCGATGGCAAGCTGCTGGCTACGGGCGATGTAAACCACGAAATCCACCTCTGGCAAGTGTCAGATGGGAAGCAACTGCTCAGCTTGCGGGTTGATGAAGGTTGGGTCTGGTCGGTGGCGTTTTCGCCGGACGGACGCACCCTCGCCAGCAGCGCTAACCGCAGCGTTCACCTGTGGGATTTGCAAACCGGGGCCTGCCTGAAAACGCTGCCCGGATATAGCGATCGCGTCTTTTCGGTGGCGTTTTCGCCGGATGGACAATACCTGGCGACGGGCAGCGAAGACCACTGGGTGCGCGTCTGGAATGTGCGATCGGGAACCCTGCTGCATTCCCTAGCGGGCCATACCCATGAAGTTCGCTCCGTTGCCTTTTCGCCTGCCCCGCTGCGGCAGGGGCCGACCGCGAAGTCTGTATCCAAATCTCCCGCTTTTCTGCTGGCCAGCGCCAGCTACGACGGCACGGTGCGCCTGTGGAATGTCAGCAGCGGTGCGTGCCTTGCCACCCTAAAGCATCCAGATCCCCCTGAGACAGGGGCGCTACCCTGGGTCTGGTCAGTGGCGTTTTCACCCGACGGACACACCCTTGCCAGCGGCAATGATGACGGCACGGTGTGCTTGTGGATGGTGGAATCGGCCGGATCTTCGAGGGCTGTAATCCCGACCGCGCACCCCCCCCTGCAAGGCTCTCGGCAACCCGTGCGGGCGATCGCCTTTAGCCCCGACGGGCGCACCCTCGCCAGCGGCAGCGATGACGGCAGTCTGCGCCTATGGGACTATCGTCAGGGTGATTGTCGGCGTGTGCTGACCGGCCATCGAAGTTGGATTGCGGCGATCGCCTTCAGTCCAGACAGCGGCATCCTCGCCAGCGGCAGCGAAGACCAGTCTGTGCGCTTGTGGGACGGGCGGGGTCTGTGTTTGCGGACGCTCCAGGGCTACAGCAACGGTGTGTGGTCGGTGGCGTTTTCTCCTGATGGGCGCATTCTTGCCAGCGGCAGCCAAGATCGCACCCTGCGGTTGTGGGATCGGCAGGCGGGACAACTCCTCGGCAGCTTGCAGGGCCACACGCGCTGGATTTGGTCGGTGGCGTTTCACCCAAAGCAGCCCCTCCTCGCCAGCGGCAGCGAAGACCACAGCATCAAGGTGTGGAATGTTCAGACGCAACGCCTGCTGCAAACCCTGGAGGGACACCGCGACGCAGTGATTTCGGTGCTATACAGCCCTACTGGGGAAACGCTGCTTAGCGGCAGTCTTGACGGCACAATCAAGCTCTGGGATGCCCCAATAGGGTTGTGTCGTCGCACGCTGGCTGGCCACGAGGGCGGCGTATGGTGTCTGGCGCTGAGTGCCGATGGTCGCCTGCTGGCCAGCGGCAGCCAGGATCAGACCCTGCGCCTGTGGCATCTAGAGGATGGAAGCTGTTTGCAAACGCTGACGGGGCACACGAGCTGGATTCGGGCGATCGCCCTCAGCCCCGATGGACAACTTCTGGCCAGCGGCAGCGCCGACGGCGTGATCAAGCTCTGGCGTGTGCAGGATGGAGTCTGTGTTGCCACCCTCAAGGCGCACCGGGGGCCCGTGCTGGCGATCGCCTTTCACCCCAGCGGCAAACACTTCGCCAGTTGCAGCACCGACACCACCCTCAAGCTCTGGGATTCTGGTGCTGCCACCTGCCTGCACACGCTCCACGGACACCACCGCTGGGTGCGCTTCCTGGCCTACAGCCCCGATGGCAACACCCTGGCAAGTTGCGGGCAGGATGAAACAATCCGCCTCTGGGAGTTGGGATTTGAGGATCAGGGGTGTTGCGGGGAAGGCACGTCCTCAAGCGCTTGTTCGCCAGCCTCGCACCTGCGGCAACCCGAAGCTTCCTGGGTGCTGCGCGTGCCGCGACCCTACGAAGGAATGGCGATCGCCCAAGTCACAGGACTCACCGACGCACAGCGGGCCACCCTGCGGATGCTGGGCGCGGTAGAGTGATGCCGTGCTGAAGTGATGCCGGGTTGAAGGGACACCGGGTAAGGGACACCGGGTTGAAGTGATGCTGTGCTGAAGTGATGCTGGGTTGAAGCGCCAGTCATAGCAACAACTGCAAAAACTTCAAATCTAGCCAGCGGTCGAACTTGTAGCCCACCTGTCGCAGATGCCCGACTTCTGCATAGCCAAAGCGCTGGTGCAGCCGCAGGCTGGCGGCGTTGTCGGCATCAATTCCCGCAATCAGGGTGTGCAGGCTGCGAGCTTTGGCCGCTTCGATGAGGGGCGCAAGGAGGCGCTGACCAATGCCGCGACCGCGGGCGGGGGCTGCGACGTAGACGGAGCTTTCGGCAGTGTAGCGATAGGCGGCCCAGGCGCGGAAGGGGCCGAGGGCAGCGTAGCCCAGAATCTCGGCATTATCAGTTGCGGCATCATCGGTTGCGGCTAATGCGGCTGCGGCATCATCGGTTGCGGCTGATGCGGCTGCGGCATTAACGGCGACGAGAATGGGATAGCCCTCTGTCTGGCGGGCGGCAAACCAGGACTGGCGCATTTCCAGCGTATGTGGCTCGTAGTCGTAAACCGCAGTCGTGTGCAGGATCGCGTCGTTATAGATTGTCAAGATGCCAGGTACGTCGGCCTCGGTGGCAGGGCGAATGTGCAGGTTGTCTAGCGGCGAGTCGGTCGGTGTTTGTGGGATCATGCAGTCATTCCCCTTTGCAAAACTGCTTTATCCTACGATGCACTCGATGTCTCAACTGCCGCATATCCACCCAACGGAACTTGCCGAACGGCTGGCGCAGGGAGCGCGGCTGCAACTGGTGGACGTGCGCGAACCGGAGGAACTGGCGATCGCCCAGGTAGACGGCTTCATCAACCTGCCGCTGAGTCAGTATGGCGAATGGTCAACCAATATCCACAGCCGCTTAGATCCGGAGGCAGAAACCATCGTTATGTGTCACCACGGGATGCGGTCGGCGCAGATGTGCGGCTGGCTGCTGTCGCAGGGCTTTCAGAATGTCAAAAATCTAACGGGTGGAATCGAAGCCTATGCGATCGCCGTTGACCCCACCATTCCCCGCTATTAACGCTACTAGAGCTATTGACGCTATTAAAAAGAGTCGGATGGGCGACACATAGAAAATTCCCTCTGCAAGTTTCTATCATGCTGCCTCGCAGCAATTGATACTACATGGTTGGTGTCTTTGCTGAGAAGTGAATGCCGCCTAAACCTTGGGACAGCGGGGGGCGCTGTCCTATGGTTGCCGATGTCCAAGGAAAAATCTCCAACCCTAAAGCTGGGCCTTTGAAATGAAGGGACTGGGGGTGATTTTGACTTTTGGGTTTTGGATTTTGAATTGCCAATTCACCGATTTATCAGGCGTGGGGCGATTTCCAGGGGGGTGTTGTTTGGCGGAATGGAGAGAAGCCGTTCTCTCTAAAATGATCCGGTTTTGACAAACAGCGGTGCGGATGAAAAAGAAATGCGAATTGGGCCCCAGGGGTGTGCAGATTGAAAATCCGTCCATCTGGCCAATTGTGCCAGGGGCGATCGCGGTAGATTTAGGCTGCGAAGGCGACAGTCGTTGCTATACAAGGACTTTGGAGCCAGTGCGATCGCTGCCCTTTACACCGCTTTGCCTGTGGAACCCTGCACTCCTGACCCAAGCCAAAGCAACTTTTGCAACTCCGGTAGGAACATCACCGATATGCAAGCGTCATCTAGAAGTGTCATCTCCCAAAGCCAAGCGTTGCCCATGAGCGAGTCTATGTCTGCGTCCTGGTCTGCCGTCGGGGCATCTGCGCCCCAGGCCAAGGTTCCGGCAGAGTCTCTGTCGAACTACGATTTGATTCTGCAATGTCAGGCGGGGCTACGGCCAAGCAAGACAGCGTTTGCGGAATTAATTCGGCGCTATCAGTCTCATGTGGACAAGGTGTTGTATCACCTTGCGCCCGACTGGTCAGACCGGGCCGATCTGGCGCAGGAGGTGTGGATTCGGGTCTATCGCAACGTTAGTCGGTTGCAAGAGCCAGAAAAGTTTCGGGGCTGGCTCAGCCGAATTGCCACCAACCTGTTTTATGACGAACTGCGGAAGCGTAAGCGGGTCGATAGCCCTCTCTCGCTGGACGCACCGCGCACGCTAGACGATGGCGAGATGGATTGGGAGCTTGCGTCGGATGGGCCAGGGCCCTCCGAAGATTTGGTTACACGCGAGTTCTATGACCAATTGCGGGCGGCGATCGCCGATTTGCCAGAAGTCTTCCGCACCACAATCGTGCTGCGGGAAATTGAAGGCATGGCCTACGAAGAAATCGCTGAAATTACGGGTGTGTCTCTGGGCACGGTGAAGTCTAGAATTGCCAGAGCGCGTCAGCGGCTTCAGTATCAGCTCCAGACCTATCTGGACAGCTAAGGGATATCTCTCCACCCGTGTTGTGGAGGATTGAGGGAAAACAATGGGCGATCGCGTCGGAATTCTGGTTTGGCATGTAGCTTGTGCAACTGGAGGCTGAGGCTGGTTTTACTATATTTCCCTTATGATTCCCCGTATGATCTGAGCAAGGTTTGAACTCAACGTTGGAACTCCATCCTCTCGCGATTGTGCATAACCTTTGCACACTAGCCCTGTGCATTGACTCATCGGTTTAGCGGTTTGCTCTCGATTCTGAGTCCTTGATTGATTTGACCATGATGCCTGATATTAACGACGGTAAAACTCCCCGGCAGCGTGCCTCTCGCCCTGCCTCTGGGAGCGGTCTGCCCCCAGAATGGGCGCATCGTTCACCTGTAGAGCCGATTGACCATTTGAAGCGCGATCGCTTTGAGTTATTGAGCGCCTATCTAGATGGCGAAGTCTCCGCGAGCGATCGTCGCCAGATCGAGGCGTGGCTTGCCAGCGACGCTTCTGCACAACAGCTTTATGCTCGTCTCCTCAAGCTGCGTCAAGGGTTGCATGGGCTACGCACCCTCCCTGTTCCTGCCGAGCGCCCCGTCGAACAGACGGTCAGCCAGGTGATGAAGCGGCTGGAGCGTAAGCCAAAGCGCACTGTGGCCTGGGGCGGCATGGCGGCGGCAGCAGCGCTGTTTGCAGGCGCAGTGACGACAGTGGTGGCTCCGAGCTATCTTTCCCCGCATGTCAACGTGATTTCCCAGTCCGATTCTCAACTGATGATCGCGCTGGATCGTCCAGTCATTGACATTCCCGACATTGCCGATCCGAGTGCTGTGCCTCCGAGGACGACGACCGTTCCCGTTCCCGACGTGGTTCCTGTTACACCGTCTAACGGCGGGCAGCCTATCACGCCCTAAAGAGGCTCCAGCAAAATAAATCTCAAAATAGATCCATAGCAAAGTGCATGGGCTGTGTTTGGCTCATGCGCTTTGCTATATGTATCTCTATATATCTCTGCATATCTCTGCTCTGCCTATCTCCTAGAGCAGCTTCATTCAACTTCATTCAACCCGCACCCTGCTGCCAGATTGATCGGTGTGGACTTGGTATTTTCCTTGAGGCGTGGAAACTGTGACCCTATAGCCAGGAGTCATGACCTCAGCACAAGCCTCGTTAGGCTCTGCGGCACCCAGGCAGGCATTATTCCAGGTTTGGGGGCTGACGTTGCTCAGCGTCATTTGCGCTGTCGAAAGACCCGTCTTCTCCGCTAGCTTGGTCTTGATGCGGGTTGCGACTTCTACCGGGAGCGGTGTGGATGCTCCAAAGGAGCTAGAGGGGGCTGACGTGAGATGAGAGGAGTCCTGACGGGTGGCGGTGTGTACGCCGGAAGACCCTGGGCCAGAGGCAGCCGTTGCGCTGCACCCGGTTAACAAGCCGACCAAAAAAAGCAGGGCGATCGCCCTGAGCCACCGCTTCCAACCTGCGTCAATCGTCCACACCACATCCTTGAACATCATAAATTTGAAGGTCTATTCACCAACTCTTTAATTTTAGCGATCGCCTTGTCCATCAAGCATTTCACCGTCACTAAAAAATCATTTTGGTAGCAACACGTAGGGGACTGTATCTAACTTAGTGGCAATTCGTTCACAGCTATGCCAGTTTAGAGGAGTGCTTAATAAGCCGCGCAGCCACAGATCCGTATTCTCCGTATGGGTCTGCGCTTTCGCCCATTGCATATGCTGGGGTTGCAGCGTGGGTTCACCAAAATTTAATGCCCTGGCTCTGCATCTTCATAGAACGTGCAGAGGCTATGTGCATTTTGGTTAACATCCTGGCAGCCGCACGCCTCAATCCTTAAACCCTTGTCAAACTGGAAACATGATTAAAGTTATTGAGCTTTCTGGCATTCTAGATGGCACCCAGGTAGATGCCTTCCATCAGCAAATTGGTGAGGCTCTGGAAACCGGCGCTTCCGTCATTTTGGTGGACTTAGAGAAAGTGACGTTTATGGATAGTTCTGGGCTGGGTGCTTTGGCAAGCGCCCACAAAAAGGTGCGGGCTGCTGGTAAGCGGCTATCTTTCTGCTCGATTGGCGAACAAGTTAAGATTTTGTTTGAGCTGACCAGTATGGATCAGGTGTTTGAAGTATTTCCGAATCGGGAAGCGTTTGATCAGACCGTGCTATCGGGCGCGGTATCTTGAGGCAAAACTGGGTATTTATCAAAGGTGTTCAGTCCATCGTCTTGGATAAGTTCAGAGCTTAGCGAGTTAAGCTTAGCAAGTTAAAAAGGGTGAGGCGCACTGCGTCCCACCCTTTCTCATTAGAGGTTTAATTTGTTACGTGATCAGGGCAATGAGAGGGAGGTCTGACTTGACAACTCGACTGAGTTTTAGACTAAAAACGTTGCGCTGCGTTAATCCAGCTTTTTGATCATAGATTCGGCTTGTGCCGCGCCTTCTGCGTTGCCCTGCTGCTCGTAAAGCTGGAGGGCGCTACGAAAAGCGGCAAGGGCCTCGTTCCGGCGATCGCGCTCCTTTAGCGCCACGCCAAGCCTATAAAACGCATCTCCACTTTCTGGTTCCAGTTCTGTTAGCCGCCGAAATGTAATGATTGCCTGGAGATAATTCCCCTGTTCCAACAGCAAGTTGCCCAAGGTCGAATGGGCATCGACTGAATTCGGCTCGGCAAAAGTTGCCCGTTGATAAAAGGCGATCGCCTCTTGCATATTGCCTTGGGCGCGATACAAGTCCCCGATTTGCAGGTAAATATCAGCATTTCGAGGTTCTAGCTCGGCGGCTCGACGCAGTGCATTCAGCCCATCCTGCACCCGTCCTGAGTTGACCAGTGCCACTCCCAAATTGGCCTGTACCTCGGCCCGCCTAGGAGCCAAATCGGCGGCTTGTTGCAGCATCTCTGCGGCATCTCGATAGCGGGCAGCCAGCAGCAGTACCTCACCCATTGATTCATAAATGCGGGCACTGTTTGCGCCGCGCAGCGTGGCGGCTCGTCGATAGGCGGCTAGCGCTCCATCATAGTCTTGCAGGCGAGTTAAAACTACGCCCAGACCCAAATTCGCGTCTAGGTTATTAGAATCCAGCGCGACGGCTCGACGATAGGATTCAGCCGCCCCCGCGTTGTCCCCCAGGTTGGCCAGACAAAAGCCAAGCGCGTAGTGAAAGTTGGCGTTGTTGCCATCTAGCTCGATCGCCCGACGATAGGCCGACACGGCTGCCCCATAGTTACGCTCCTGGGCATGGGCGAAGCCAATAGCAGAGTGGATGCGGGCGTTGTTTGGTTCTAGTGCGGCGGCCTGCTCGTAGATGGCGATCGCCTCGCTAAAATTGCGCGATCGCATCAGGTCGCGCCCCTGCCGCAATAGCTCGTTGACCCGCCGACTTTGCTCCTGTCGCTGCTGAGGAGTCAGTTGTTGAGCCGTAGTGCCAGAATTTTCAGTCTGGGCAATGGCCAGAGGAGGGTTGACCAAACCAGCAACAGACAGAGAGAGAAAAAGGCTGGCGATCGCCGCCACAGAGTTAGAAGTTTTAAAGCTAATCACAGTTCAATCTGGAACAGACTGCAAGCTGATCCACGCTCGTTGACGTTCGTCAACGCAGATCAACACTCGTTAATAATTAGCCGATTTCGGCTGGATTGAAAACAGTAGCCCCCTTGAAACCTCTCGAAAGCTTACGAAATCTCGTTCAAAATTACACGCCTAAAACTGCACTCCAAACTGCACACCCAAAACAGTACCTTGCTAGGGGAATGTCTCGCCCAACCGTCAGTGCCATATTGGTTTCAGTTGAGCAAGCCAAGGAAAAAACGTCAGAACGTTTATCTGCCAAGGCTTTCAACCATACACTATCAACCTGTTGAGGAACTTTAATTATGGCTACTGTTTGTTCTCCCTCCAAAGCAATGCGTGCTGAAGCTGCTGCGGCTGTTGCGCCTCCGGTCGGGGCCCAACCTCCCCAATACGCAGAAACAGAAACCTACTCCCGTAGCATTCTGGGCCCGGTGATGTTTGAACTGTCTGAGCTGCGTGTAGAAGGGACGGCCGATCTGCCTGTGCCCCCCACCTACGTTGCTCCTGGACAGTCTCCTTACATCATCGCGGCTGATGAAGAGTTCGTTTCAAGCGTGAAAATCGTGTTCAACCGAACCCCCCTATCCTCGCTGCTGATGTGCCTGGGCACCCAAATCTCGATGAACTTCCACTTTGAAGGCCAAGGCCGGAAGGCTACGGAAATTGACCTCCTAGCGGAAATTACAACCCAGAAGGATGTCTACGAGTACGAAGTGAAGCTGTCTGAAGTGCCCAAAAAAGCAGGACTCACCCCCGGTTTGTATGTGGTTTCCGCCACAGCCGAAATTGGCCCTGCCGAACACGAATGCAGCCAGTTCATCCTGGGCTACGGCTACATCTCTGGCACGCTGCTGCAAGTCTACAAAGAGGTCTAAGCGACGATTGGTTCGTACCATTTCCCCAGAGCATGTGAGCTAGCCACCTGCTCTAGGGGCACTCCTGAAGCTTGAACTCGCTGGTAGGTCACGAAGACCTACCAGTTTTTTGCAATCATTACGAGCAAACTACAAATTGTGGCTGTTGAATAATTGGCTGTACTCAAGCGGAGAACTTAAGGCTGTAGATGAAGCTTGGTAAAGCTGGGGTTGAGGCTTAACCTTGCTCTAAAAACAGAGCCAGACATGAGAGAGGGGCTGCATAAGAGCAAATTTTTTGTAAAGACTAATACAAGACACAACTATTAATTTTTGTGTCTGAATGCGATCGCCATCTACACACGGGGCAATCTAGCTGTTATCCTAGTCACTTCTTAAGCTTCTCTTAAGCTATTGGTCTAGGTATTGCAGGATCTTAGAGCGCTATTTCTTCGCACGAATTCTCTACTCATTCCGAGGCGATAGAAAATCTAGCTCTCAAGCTGAAGCATCTGCATCCTAACGCGACAGCCATTTTCACAGACCCTCCTCACGCCCTATGGAACTTGCTAGCGATTCGTACCCAGTTCGAGCATTTATTCGACACAAAGCCAAAATGAGAGTCTTAGAGGCAGAATCAATGGGGATTGGCTGCTTAGCCTTCGACGAGCCTCTTCTTCAAGAGTTGTCAACTACACTCTTCCAGTCAGAACGAGGAGCCGCAATTTTCGTCGCCTACCCAAGTCGTCAGGCCGCCGAAGCCATCGAGGATCAGTTCGCTCTGGAACTTGCAGAAACCTATCGCTACATCAAGCAGCGGAAGACGGATACTCAGGTGCAACGGTTAAATAGTCTTCTCTAATCTCTTCTAATCACGTTGCCTGTCTAATCACATTGCCTGCACAAAGCTTGAGGCGGCTGGAGAACCAGATAAGCTCTGGGACTATCCAGCCGTTTTCTGCATCATAACCACTCATCCCAATCCCTTCTTCAGGGAACTCGGCTTAAAACCTTGGCAAGAGCATGGAGAAAATGTGGATCTAAACTATCCGCTTCCGAATTTTTTGAGGATTTTTTTGAAGATGAAGACGGGAATAGGGGGCGATCGCCCCGTGCTAACCTCCCAAACCCCTTACCCAGCGGGGGTTTCAAGTTCTGGGAGTTTTTTTTGAAAAAGGTGTTGACAGATATAGGGAGATAGAGCTACATTAGTAAAGCGGTCGGGAGGACAGCCGAAGCGGAGTGAAAGCGAAGCAAGGCTAAAGTCTCGCCGCCCGAACCTAGAAAAGATAATAGTTTGGAAGCCAGAATAACATCTGTGACCCGTTAATGCAAATATCGGGGGAGTTATTTCTGAGATTTCAGAGATTTTTCAGGGAGATTGATATTTAGGGACTAGCTCTTGAACTAGTTCGTAGAGATTGATTTTTCTTGAAGAGTCGAGAGACGAGGGAATAGCTTTTCTGAATTAACGAAACACAAAGAGATTATTTAGGTAATCTCAAACCGGAACGAGAGTTCTGGAGCCAAGAAACTCTAAATGGAGAACAACATGGAGAGTTTGATCCTGGCTCAGGATGAACGCTGGCGGTCTGCTTAACACATGCAAGTCGAACGGGGTGCTTCGGCACCTAGTGGCGGACGGGTGAGTAACGCGTGAGAATCTGCCCTTAGGACGGGGACAACAGCTGGAAACGGCTGCTAATACCCGATGTGCCGAGAGGTGAAACATTTATGGCCTGAGGATGAGCTCGCGTCTGATTAGCTAGTTGGTGGGGTAAGAGCCTACCAAGGCGACGATCAGTAGCTGGTCTGAGAGGATGATCAGCCACACTGGGACTGAGACACGGCCCAGACTCCTACGGGAGGCAGCAGTGGGGAATTTTCCGCAATGGGCGCAAGCCTGACGGAGCAAGACCGCGTGCGGGAGGACGGCCTATTGGTTGTAAACCGCTTTTGATAGGGAAGAAGCTCTGACGGTACCTATCGAATCAGCATCGGCTAACTCCGTGCCAGCAGCCGCGGTAATACGGAGGATGCAAGCGTTATCCGGAATTATTGGGCGTAAAGCGTCCGTAGGTGGTTGTTCAAGTCTGCTGTTAAAGCGTGCGGCTTAACCGCATACCAGCAGTGGAAACTGGACGACTAGAGTGCGGTAGGGGTCAGGGGAATTCCCAGTGTAGCGGTGAAATGCGTAGATATTGGGAAGAACACCGGTGGCGAAAGCGCCTGACTGGACCTGCACTGACACTGAGGGACGAAAGCTAGGGGAGCGAAAGGGATTAGATACCCCTGTAGTCCTAGCCGTAAACGATGGACACTAGGTGTTGCCCGTATCGACCCGGGCAGTGCCGTAGCCAACGCGTTAAGTGTCCCGCCTGGGGAGTACGCTCGCAAGAGTGAAACTCAAAGGAATTGACGGGGGCCCGCACAAGCGGTGGAGTATGTGGTTTAATTCGATGCAACGCGAAGAACCTTACCAGGGCTTGACATGTCCAGAACCCTTCTGAAAGGAGGGGGTGCCTTCGGGAACTGGAGCACAGGTGGTGCATGGCTGTCGTCAGCTCGTGTCGTGAGATGTTGGGTTAAGTCCCGCAACGAGCGCAACCCTCGTTTTTAGTTGCCATCATTGAGTTGGGCACTCTAGAGAGACTGCCGGTGACAAACCGGAGGAAGGTGGGGATGACGTCAAGTCAGCATGCCCCTTACGTCCTGGGCTACACACGTACTACAATGCTGCGGACAAAGGGTTGCAAGCTCGCGAGAGCAAGCTAATCCCATAAACCGTGGCTCAGTTCAGATTGCAGGCTGCAACTCGCCTGCATGAAGGAGGAATCGCTAGTAATCGCAGGTCAGCATACTGCGGTGAATACGTTCCCGGGCCTTGTACACACCGCCCGTCACACCATGGGAGTTGGCCACGCCCGAAGTCGTTACTCCAACCCTCGGGAGGAGGACGCCGAAGGCAGGGCTGATGACTGGGGTGAAGTCGTAACAAGGTAGCCGTACCGGAAGGTGTGGCTGGATCACCTCCTTTTAGGGAGACCTACCCACTTTAGAGTCGAACGCACAGTGCAAATAGATTCAAAGTCGGTCATCCCAAGGTCGTTCGGATTACAGATGGGCTTCCAAACTATACTGGTTCGGTTTATGGGCTATTAGCTCAGGTGGTTAGAGCGCACCCCTGATAAGGGTGAGGTCCCTGGTTCGAGTCCAGGATGGCCCACCTTTGAAAAAGGGAAAAGCGAAGAATGAAGAGGGAAAAGAGACGAGAGCAAGCAAAGCCTCTGTAACGAAGTCTACGAAACTTTTTCTGTAACGAAGTCTGTTCTGCAACGGGTCTTTGAGTTTTGCTTGGAACCTTACGAATCGTTCCTTACGAATCGTTTAAGTTGCACTAGGCTTCAGATTTTGCTCTTGTTCTTTCATTGTTTTTTCTTCGTTCTTCAATTTTCTGATTTTCGTATGGGGGTTTAGCTCAGTTGGTAGAGCGCCTGCTTTGCAAGCAGGATGTCAGCGGTTCGAGTCCGCTAACCTCCACTGAGGAATCTTGAATCCTCATGAAGCGATAGCTAGTCAGCTTGTTTAGAAGGCAACTTGTTTAGTAGTCCACTTAGCTTAGTCCAGCAACTTATCTTGTTCACCGGGTTAAGGAAGACCAAGAGAGCCTGCTGGATTAAACCAGCCAGAACCTTGAAAACTGCATAGAAAATTGTCAGGTAGCAGACAGCGAAAGTTGGCGGAAGAATAACAGCCTGCCGTCGATTGAAGCTGTCACTATCACAGACACCAATGTAAGCAAGACGAAAGCGAAAAAGTGGTCAAGCTACAAAGGGCTGATGGTGGATACCTAGGCACACAGAGGCGAAGAAGGACGCGGTTACCTGCGATAAGCCACGGGGAGCTGGAAGCAAGCATTGATCCGTGGGTTTCCGAATGGGGCAACCCCCAGTACTACCACCTGAATCCATAGGGTGGAAAGAGCGAACCCAGCGAATTGAAACATCTTAGTAGCTGGAGGAAGAGAAAGAAAACTCGATTCCCTTAGTAGCGGCGAGCGAAGCGGGAAGAGCCTAAACCAGGGGTTTTAACTCCTGGGGTTGTGGGACAGCGATATGGACTCTAGCGGCTAGACGAAGCAGCTGAATACTGCACCAGAGAAGGTGAAAGTCCTGTAGTCGAAAGCTTAAAGATACTAGCTGAATCCCGAGTAGGCCGGAGCACGTGGAATTCCGGTTGAATCATCGAGGACCACCTCGAAAGGCTAAATACTCCTGTGTGACCGATAGTGAACCAGTACCGCGAGGGAAAGGTGAAAAGAACCCCGGGAGGGGAGTGAAATAGAACATGAAACCGTCAGCCTACAAGCAATCGAAGCCCGATTAAACGGGTGACGGTGTGCCTGTTGAAGAATGAGCCGGCGACTTATAGGCACTGGCAGGTTAAGCCGAGAATGGCGAAGCCAAAGCGAAAGCGAGTCTGATAAGGGCGAAAGTCAGTGTTTATAGACCCGAACCCCGGTGATCTAACCATGGCCAGGATGAAGCTTGGGTAAAGCCAAGTGGAGGTCCGAACCGACTGATGTTGAAAAATCAGCGGATGAGCTGTGGTTAGGGGTGAAATGCCAATCGAACCGGGAGCTAGCTGGTTCTCCCCGAAATGTGTTGAGGCGCAGCGGTAGAGATTATAGCGGGGGGGTAAAGCACTGATTCGGTGCGGGCTGCGAGAGCGGTACCAAATCGAGTCAAACTCTGAATACCCCGTGTACACTCTGCCAGTGAGACGGTGAGGGATAAGCTCCATCGTCAAGAGGGAAACAGCCCAGACCACCAGCTAAGGTCCCCAAATCATCGCTAAGTGGCAAAGGAGGTGGGAGTGCATAGACAACCAGGAGGTTTGCCTAGAAGCAGCCACCCTTAAAAGAGTGCGTAATAGCTCACTGGTCAAGCGCTCCTGCGCCGAAAATGAACGGGACTAAGCGATGTACCGAAGCTGTGGGATATATCTATCGATGTATCGGTAGGGGAGCGTTCTGTAGTAGTTAGAAGCATCAGCGGAAGCAGGTGTGGACGAAGCAGAAGTGAGAATGTCGGCTTGAGTAGCGCAAACATTGGTGAGAATCCAATGCCCCGAAATCCCAAGGGTTCCTCCGGAAGGCTCGTCCGCGGAGGGTTAGTCGGGTCCTAAGGCGAGGTCGAAGGACGTAGTCGATGGACAACAGGTTAATATTCCTGTACCGATATGTAGTTGTGCAGAGGGACGGAGAAGGCTAACACAGCCAGAGGTTGGTTACTGGTTCAAGCGTCCGAGGCGATGAGGAGCGGCGAAAACGTTCCGAGTTGAGGCGTGAGTACGAGGAGATACGTCTCCGAAGTGTGTGATGTCAGGCTTCCAAGAAAAGCTCTAAACACGTTAACTGCATATTGCCCGTACCCTAAACCGACACAGGTGGGATGGTTGAGAATACTCAGGGGCGCGAGATAACTCTCTCTAAGGAACTCGGCAAAATGGCCCCGTAACTTCGGAAGAAGGGGTGCCACCGAGAGGTGGTCGCAGTGAAGAGTCCCAGGCGACTGTTTACCAAAAACACAGGTCTCCGCTAAGTCGCAAGACGATGTATGGGGGCTGACGCCTGCCCAGTGCCGGAAGGTTAAGGAAGTCGGTCAGCGCAAGCGAAGCTGGCGACCGAAGCCCCGGTGAACGGCGGCCGTAACTATAACGGTCCTAAGGTAGCGAAATTCCTTGTCGGGTAAGTTCCGACCCGCACGAAAGGCGTAACGATCTGGGAGCTGTCTCGGAGAGAGGCTCGGCGAAATAGGATTGTCTGTGAAGATACGGACTACCTGCACCTGGACAGAAAGACCCTATGAAGCTTTACTGTAGCCTGGTATTGGGTTCGGGCTTTGACTGCGCAGGATAGGTGGGAGACTGTGAAGCAATCCTTGTGGGGGTTGCTGAGTCAACGGTGAGATACCACTCTGTCAGAGCTAGAATTCTAACTGAATGCCGTTATCCGGCTTTGGGACCGTATCAGGTGGGCAGTTTGACTGGGGCGGTCGCCTCCTAAAAGGTAACGGAGGCGCGCAAAGGTTCTCTCAGGCTGGTTGGAAATCAGCCGTAGAGTGTAAAGGCAGAAGAGAGCTTGACTGTGAGAGCTACAACTCGAGCAGGGTGGAAACACGGCCTTAGTGATCCGACGGCGCTGAGTGGAAGGGCCGTCGCTCAACGGATAAAAGTTACTCTAGGGATAACAGGCTGATCTCCCCCAAGAGTTCACATCGACGGGGAGGTTTGGCACCTCGATGTCGGCTCATCGCAACCTGGGGCGGTAGTACGTCCCAAGGGTTGGGCTGTTCGCCCATTAAAGCGGTACGTGAGCTGGGTTCAGAACGTCGTGAGACAGTTCGGTCCATATCCGGTGCAGGCGTAAGAGTATTGAGAGGATTCTTCCTTAGTACGAGAGGACCGGGAAGAACGCACCGCTGGTGTACCTGTTATCGTGCCAACGGTAGACGCAGGGTAGCCAAGTGCGGAGTGGATAACCGCTGAAAGCATCTAAGTGGGAAGCCCACCTCAAGATGAGTACTCTCATGGCAAAAGCCAGTAAGGTCACCCGCAGAACACGGGTTAATAGGCTCTAGATGGAAGTGCAGTGATGTATGAAGTCGAGGAGTACTAACAGACCGAGGGCTTGACCTCTGTTTCGTGTCTTGAATTTAAGTGTGTGTCTGGACGATTTTCTATGCAGCCTTCTGGGTTCTCTCTTCTAGTGGGGTCTTCTGGAAAGAAGATTTCTCGTGTGGAAGAGAGTCTAGACAACCCAATAAGTTTCCTGGTGCCTATGGCGGTGTGGAACCACGCTCATCCATCCCGAACTGAGTTGTGAAACGCACCTGCGGCGAAGATAGTTGGTGGGTAGCTGCCTGCAAAAATAGCTCGGTGCCAGGGCGATAATGAAACCCCCTCGGATGATTAATTCCGAGGGGGGTTTTGTCTGAACAAAGCTTTTCCAAAAGAAGTCGGGGAGCTTTGTCAGGGTTTGATTAGCTTTGAGTGTAGTCTTTTAGCTCGATGGGAACGGGCTGCACTTTCCAGATGTTTTGGCAGTAGTCACGGATCGAGCGATCGGACGAGAATTTGCCCATGCGGGCTGTGTTGAGGATGGACATGCGGGTCCAGTGATCCCAGTTTCGATAGGCTTGACTGACTTGCTCTTGGCAATCGATGTAGGACTGATAGTCTGCTAGGA
This sequence comes from Thermoleptolyngbya oregonensis NK1-22, assembly GCF_032705245.1. Taxonomy (GTDB): domain Bacteria; phylum Cyanobacteriota; class Cyanobacteriia; order Elainellales; family Elainellaceae; genus Thermoleptolyngbya; species Thermoleptolyngbya sichuanensis. Next base: position 310,009 of record NZ_CP053540.1, on the reverse strand, counting down.
GTAGGTAATCGTCTTTGTGGAGCAGGTTGTCTACGAGCGGACGGAAAAGACCTGTGTCTCCGTGTGAGAAGAAGCCTGAGGCAATCCGGTCGATGACTTGGCGCAAGTCGTTATTGCTCTCGTAGTAGTCCATTGGTCTATAGCCTGCTGCTTTTTTGGCGGCGACCTCTTCCGTGGTTAAACCAAATAGGAAGAAGTTTTCGGCTCCGACTTCTTCACGGATTTCGACGTTAGCGCCGTCTAACGTGCCAATTGTAAGCGCTCCATTCATTGAGAACTTCATGTTGCCTGTGCCTGAGGCTTCTTTGCCTGCGGTGGAAATCTGCTCCGAGAGGTCGGCGGCTGGATAGACTCGCTGGGCGAATTTTACGTTGTAGTCTTTGAGGAAAACGACCTTAAGCCGTCCGGCGACATCGGGATCGCGATTGACTACCTCGCCGATGGAGTTAATGAATTTGATAATGAGCTTCGCCATGTAGTAGCCCGGAGCTGCTTTGCCGCCGAATAGGAAGGTACGGGGCGTGATTTCAGCGCTGGGATTTGCCTTAATGCGGTTGTAGAGGTGGATGATGTGGAGTGCGTTGAGATGCTGCCGCTTGTATTCGTGAATCCGTTTTACTTGAATATCGAACAAAGATGAGGGATCGACTTCGACCTCTGTTTCCGACTTGATGTGGTTTGCCAGATCTTGTTTGATCGCTTGTTTGATTTGTCGGAATTCGTAGCGGAATCCGGGATCGTCTGCGAACTGCTCAATGCGGCGCAGTTCGTCGAGATGCTTAATCCAGTTGTCTCCGATTTTGCTGGTAATGAGGTTGGTCATGCGGGGATTGCTTAGCACTACGAACCGACGCGGAGTGACCCCGTTGGTGACGTTGGTGAATTTCTCCGGGTACATGTCGTAGAAGTCTTTTAGCACGGTCTGCTTGACCAGTTCGCTGTGGAGTGCGGCGACCCCGTTGATGGCGCTGCTGCCGACGCAGGCGAGGTTTGCCATGCGGACGTACTTTTCGCCGCTTTCGTCGATGAGCGATAGGCGGCTGAGGCGGTCAGGATCATCGGGAAATTTGATGCGTACGTCGTCGAGGAAGCGGCGGTTGATTTCGTAGATGATTTCGATATGGCGAGGCAGCAGTTCGGAGAAGAGTTTGAGGGGCCAGCGCTCTAGGGCTTCGGGGAGGAGGGTGTGGTTGGTGTAGCCGAAGGTGCGGGTGGTGATGTTCCAGGCGTTGTCCCACTGCATTCCGTGTTCGTCCATGAGCAGCCGCATGAGTTCTGCGACGGCGATCGCCGGATGGGTGTCATTTAACTGCACCGAGAATTTTTCGGGAAACTTCTCCAGCGACATATTTTGCGTCTGGAGGATGCGAATCATGTCTTGCAGAGAGCAAGAGACGAAAAACATCTGCTGCTCTAGCCGCAATACCTTGCCTTGATACTGCTCATCGTTAGGATAGAGGACCTTGGAGATGTTTTCGGAGTTGCTCTTTTGATGGACTGCGCCGAAATAATCGCCGGAGTTGAAGGCACCAAAGTCGAAGGATTCGGTTGCTTCGGCAGACCACAGGCGGAGGGTGTTGGCAGTGTTGACTTTGTAGCCCAGGATCGGTGTGTCGTAGGGAAGCCCTTTCACGACTTTGAAGGGAACCCAGCGGACGCGGTAGTTACCATGCTCATCGATGAAGGACTCGGTGTGGCCGCCGTATTTCACCTCAACAGCCCAATCCGGGCGAGCAATTTCCCAGGGGTTGCCGTAGCGCAGCCATTTGTCCGTAATTTCGACCTGCCAGCCGTCGCGGATTTCCTGGTCGAAGATGCCGAATTCGTAGCGGATGCCGTAGCCGAGAGCGGGAATTTCTAGCGTGGCTAGAGAGTCGAGATAGCAGGCGGCGAGACGACCCAAACCGCCGTTGCCCAGACCGGGTTCTTCTTCTTGCTGGAGCAGTTCATTGAGATCCAGCCCCAGTTCAGTCATGGCTTGATTGATCTGGTCGTAGATGCCGAGGTTAATCAGGTTGTTGCCCAGGTGCGGGCCCATGAGGAATTCGGCGGAGAGGTAGCAGACGGTGCGGGCCTGAGTGTTGGTGTAGGTTTCGGCGGTGTTGAGCCAGCGGCGCAGGAGGCGATCGCGCACCGTGTAGGCCAGCGCCATGTAGTAGTCATTTTTGCTGGCGAGGGCTGGAAACTTGCCCTGGATATAGAACAGGTTGTCCAGAAACGCCCGTTTTAGGGTTTCAATTGATAGCCCAGTGCGATCGTCTTCAATCTGCACTGAGCCGGAAGGAGGGGTGGGTAACGTCTGCATGGTAAAAATCCTGGATGAGTTGGATATTTCTAAGGCTCGTAGGGATAAAGAAGGGGCTACATAGGGAGCGAAGTCCTGAAGTTCGGAAAATGCTGCTAGCAAGCAAGGTTATGAACGGGGCGATCGCCTCCTCTAGGAACACTTCAAGACCGTACTCCTAACAGACAGAAGCTCAAAACTAAAGCCGAACGGTCTATTGCCCAGAACATTCATCGGTAGGCAATAGACCGCTCAGCATCATTCTGGAGAACCTAGTAAGGCCACTTCCAGTTCACAATATCGGGACGGTCAATCCCATGCTCAAACGCATAGTTGCGGCAGGCAATCTGCTCGTCCTTAAGTTGCTCCTTGGTGTGGGCCCCTGCATTTTTCAGTTTGGGCACCCGGTCAATCACATCAATTGCGATACTAAAGCGGTCAATCTGGTTGCAAATCGCCAGTTCCAGCGGCGTGTTGATATTGCCCTTCTCCTTGTAGCCGCGCACATGCAGGTTTTCATGGTTGGTGCGGCGGTAGGTAAGGCGGTGGATGAGCCAGGGGTAGCCGTGGAAGTTGAAGATAATCGGCTTATCCGTTGTGAACAAGCTGTCAAAGTCGCTGTCGCTCAGCCCGTGAGGATGCTCCGTGGCAGGGGTCAGCTTGAACAGGTCGATCACATTGACAAAGCGGATCTTCAAGTCTGGGAATGCTTCCCGCAGCATGACCGAGGCGGCCAGAGACTCTTTCGTGGGAATATCGCCCGCCGTCGCCAGCACCACGTCCGGCTCTTCGCCCGCATCGGTGCTAGCCCACTCCCAGATATCAATGCCCTTGGTGCAATTGCGAACAGCAGCATCCATGTCGTGATACTGCAAGTGCATTTGCTTGTCGGATACGATGACGTTCACATAGTCCTCGCTTTGCAGGCAGTGATTTGCTACTGACAGCAGCGAGTTGACATCCGGCGGCAGGTAGATTCGCACCACTTCTGGACTCTTGTTTAGAATCACGTCCAAGAATCCCGGATCTTGGTGAGTGAAGCCGTTGTGGTCTTGCCGCCAGACTGTGGAGGTGATGAGCAGGTTAAGCGATGACACCTCTTCACGCCAGTTAATGTGGCGGCAGATTTCCAGCCACTTGGCGTGTTGACCCACCATCGAGTCGATGACGTGGGCAAAGGACTCATAGGTAGAGAAAAAGCCGTGGCGACCCGTGAGCAAATAGCCTTCCAGCCAACCCTCCAGGGTGTGTTCACTGAGGATTTCCATCACCCGACCGTCAGGGGATAGCTCACCGCCATCCAAATCCTCAGGCAAGAATTCTGCAATCCAGAATTTTTTGCTGACATCGTAGACCGCGTTCAGCTTGTTGGACGTGTTCTCGTCGGGGCCAAAGACGCGAAAATTAGTCATGTTGTTTTTCATTACGTCTCGCAGGAACACGCCCAGCGGACGAGTGTTTTCGGCTTCGACCACGCCGGGGCGATCGACTGGAATGCCGTACTGACGAAAGTCGGGCATATTTAGCTCGCGCCGCAGCAGGCCCCCGTTGGCGTAGGGAGTCGAGCCAAGGCGCTTGTTGCCTTCAGGCGCGACCTCACGGATGTAGGGGAAGACCTTGCCGTTTTCATCAAAGAGTTCTTCCGGCTTGTAGCTCCGCATCCATTGCTCGAAGATGCGCTTGTGCTCTTCATTGCCGTGCATAGAACCCATCGGAACTTGGTGCGATCGCCAGAATCCTTCGACCTTGTGCCCATCGATCTCGCTGGGGCAAGTCCAGCCCTTAGGGGTTCGCAGCACGATCATCGGCCAGCGGGGGCGAGTTGCAACACCACTACTGCGGGCCTCGTGTTGAATCCGCTTGATTTCAGACACGCAATGATCTAGCGTAGCCGCTAGCGCCTGGTGCATGGATTCTGGCTCGGAGCCTTCGACAAAATAGGGTGTCCAGCCATAGCCCCGGAACAGCGACTCTAGCTCTTCGTGGCTGATCCGCGCCAGGATGGTCGGGTTGTTGATCTTGTAGCCGTTCAGATGCAGCACGGGCAGCACTGCGCCATCGCGGATCGGATTGAGGAACTTGTTGGAATGCCAGGAGGTTGCCAAGGGGCCGGTTTCAGCTTCACCATCTCCAGGCATTGTCACCACAATCAGGTCTGGATTGTCGAAAGCTGCGCCAAAAGCGTGAGAAATGCTGTAGCCTAGTTCGCCGCCTTCGTGGATGGAGCCAGGCGTTTCGGGAGTGCAGTGGCTGCCGACACCGCCGGGGAAGGAAAACTGCTTGAAGAAGCGTTTCATTCCTTCGACATCTTCGGTGCAATGGCTGAAGTAGTGGGAATAGGTGCCTTCTAGATAGCAGGGGCCAAGGAAACCGGGTGCGCCGTGACCCGGCCCGACCATGAACAGCATGTCTTGGTCAAACTTCTTGATGATGCGGTTGAGGTGGGTGTAGAGAAACGCGATGCCAGGGCTAGATCCCCAGTGTCCCAGAAGGCGCTGCTTGATGTGTTCGTCCTTGAGGGGTTCCCGGAGGAGTGGGTTATCGCGCAGGTAAATCATGCCCAGCGCCAAGTAGTTTGCGGCTCGCCAAAAGGCGTGCATCTTCCACAGCTCATCAGGGCTGAGGGGAGTGCCCTGCACCGTAGAGCGGGCCAGGCCAAAGCTGCTAATCGAGGTTTCAACGGTCGGTCTTTCGGAGGAAGCTACCATAATCTCGTTTATCTCTCAAACGCAATTGAATGTAAAGCAAGACAAGTACGGTCAAGTGGGGATTTGAAATCAAGCGAAACTTCGGATGAAATAACTCTTAGCCAAAAATCCACGGATTGTTAGATTACACAGCATCTCTTTAGGTTTTCACTGGGAGGATTGGTTGAAACTCAAACGTATGCCTGATCCAGCTACTTCCCAATTCGGTTATGTTTCAACTGCTTTTCCGACTCTCTGAAACAGCACCGCTTTTAGAACATCCAGGCGGCTAAAGGGGGCTGGGAGCAGAGGATTTTCGGCAGGCTCTATAGCGGTGGCTCTATAGGCTCTATAGCGGTGAAAGCATGAAAGCTATTGAGAGCACTTGATAGTGAAATGCTGTCAAATCTTAAGAATGTCAGAAAAGTTTGAAGAAACAGGTAATCCAACTTTTTGCAGAACGGACGAGTGCCAGGGGATACCTGGAGACAGATTTCAGCCAAAAAGGTGTTCTTTAATTTCTAAGAACAATAGGCAAGATGATAGTCGCAGATTGCTTTAGAGATGGAAAGTATCGGGCACAACAGTCGATTAAATTGTCGGAATGAAACTGTCGAAATGAAACTGGGGATTGATGACTTGGGTTGAAGGATTGAACTTGGGTGCATGACCCTGCTTTGGAAGATGGGGAGGAAGTGTTGAGAAATTGGATCGAAATCTAAATCTCTTCGGCATCTTTGGGGCAAAGTTCTATGATTAAAGCTAAGGTTGGGCGAAGGGCGCATGGACGCGACACCGGAGTTTGAACATCCCTCTAATGACGACCGCATCAATCTGAGTTGTCTCTATCCTTGGAGTCAGGGGCCGCTGGTTGCCCACTTGCAGGAACTTTTGGGTGCCTGTGGCTATCGGCTGAGGCCGGATGGGGATTTTGGCTGGATTACAGAGGCGGCGGTGCGTGATTTTCAGCGGCGCAATGGCTTACGGGTGGATGGCATTGTGGGCGATCGCACTTGGTCGCTTTTGCTCTCGAAGATAAAGCCAGGGTCGCGAACGATGCGGCTGGGTTACTGTGGGTCAGACGTAAGGGAACTGCAAGGGCTGTTGCAGGTCTATGGCTATCGGGTTCGTCGTACAGACTGCTTCGACCGTGACACCCAGGATGCAGTGTTGGCGTTTCAGCGATCGCACCATCTGGAGGCAACGGGGGAGGTGACACCGATTACGTGGGCAGTGATGTGTGATGGCAAAACTGGGCAGCCGCCGCCTGCTCGGAGCAAGTGGCTTTTGGAGCGGGGGCGGTGGCGATAGGGTGTTAGGCGATCGCTGACTGCATCTGGCTGATAGGGCGCTGAGCGATCGTTGTTCTATCTGGGGAACGTTAGATCCTAAGGGGGCACGCAGGGTGAGGGCAGGGGTGAGCTTGCTGGACTGGCTGCAAAAATTCCGAATTATCACAGCATCGGGATTTCAGCGAGAGCCATGATAGCTGTGTCAAGGCTGTGGTTGCTAAGTTTTGCTAAGTGTAGTTGATTAGGCGTTTTTTGAGTTTGTTGAGTGAACGAGTGGGACAATCCATGAGTGTTGAACTGACGATTCCAGATTCTGTTCTCAAGTCGATGCGGTTGCCGGAGCAGCATCTTGAACAGGCGCTGCTCAAAGAGTTGGCGATCGCCCTCTACGCGCAAGAAATGCTGTCCTTTGCCAAGGCAGCCGAACTTGCCGGAATGGAGAGCAGCGAATTTAGCCAGGTGGTGGGTGAGCGCGGCGTTAGCCCCCGGTGCAGCCGCGTCATTATGGATGGCGAGAGCGTCTTTGTGTGCAGCGACTAATGGGGGCCTCGCCGCGAGTAGACCGCTTTTTGGTCTGCGGGCTGGGTAGCCTGGGGCAATATTGCGTCTATCACTTGCAGCGGTTTGCGACCGAGGGGACGGCGGTCTCCGTCACGGCGATCGACCGACAGCGCCCAGAGGAATGGGAAGTCGAAAATCTGACCGACTTGCTGGCGGAGGATCTGCTGATTGGCGACTGTCGGGATGAACCCGTGCTGCTGAAGGCGGGTGTGCAGCAGTGCCGTGCAGCGCTGATTGTCACAAGTAACGAAACGGTGAACATCGAAGCGGCGATCGCCATTCGTCGGCTCAATCCAGACGTGCGCCTGGTGGTTCGCTCGTCTCGCCAAAGCCTCAACGAACTGCTCAAGCTGCGGCTCGGCAACTTCAACGCCTACGACCCGATGGAGATGCCTGCCTTTGCTTTTGCGATGGCAGGGCTACAGGTGGGGCTACTGGGCAGCTTCAACATTGGGGACACGCGCTTGCAGGTGGTGGAACAAACCGTGCAGCCCCGCGATCCCCGGTTTGATGATGCGCGTGCGGTGGCTCAGCACAAAAAATCCTACCGACTGCTTAGCCACCGCCCCCAGGCAGAAATCCCCGCCTCGCCAAACCGCGCGTTTTATCACTGGCAGATAGACACCCGCATTCGGGCGGGCGACACCATTGCCTATATAGAAATCGCAGACGCGCCAGATTATACCCAGCATCAGGCAGGCGGCGACTGGCGATCGCGCTGGCAGGCTGGACTGCAAGCCGTGCTGAAAGAGCAGCCATTGCAGTGGTTTCAGCGAGTGCGGGCGTGGATGCAGGCCAATCGAACTCGTCCACTGATTGCAATGGGTCTGATCACGGCACTGGTGCTGTGGGTGCTAGGGGCGACCATGCTCAAGATGACGGTGCCAGAGCTGACCTGGACAAAGGCGATCGCCTCTGGTGCAGTGCTGCTGCTAGGGGGCTATGGCGACGTATTTGGCGGTCTAGAAAACGACCCCGTTCCCGGCTGGGTTTACTTTATTAGCCTGCTGATCACGATCATCAGCTTGCTGTTTGTATTGGGCGTGGTGGGCATTATTGCGGATAACCTGCTCAGCGCCCGATTTAGCTTCCTCCAGCGGCGGCCGCCGATGCCCAAACAGGGGCATGTGGTGATGGTTGGGCTTGGGCGCGTTGGCCAGCAGGTGGCGACCTGGCTTCAGACGTTTCGCCAGCCCTTCGTTGTGTTGACAGATGTGGCGGACAACCTAGCGCTGTTTCCCAAAATCCCGATCATCGTGGGGAATCCGATTCAACAGATCCGCCACGCCAATATTGAAACCGCCAAAAGCCTGGTCGTCGTCACAGATGACCAAATCTTAAATCTGGAGGTGGCGCTCACGGCGCGAGAGCTGACCCGCCAGCAAAAGCAGTCGCTGCAATTGGTGATTCGTTCCTATAACCAGCGGTTTAGCACCAGTCTGGCCGCGCTGATTCCCAACGCTCGCGTGATGGCTGTTTCGGCCTTGGCCGCCGAAGCGTTTGTGGGTTCGGCCTTTGGAGAAAATATCCTGAGCCTGTTTCGGCTGAATGAACAAACAATCTTGGTGACGGAATTTTTGGTAGAAGCGGGCGATACGCTGGTGGGCAAGCTGCTCTCGCAGGTGTCCTATGGCTACGGCGTGGTGCCAATTTTCTATGAACGCAACAGCGAGCGGCGGACGCTCGACAGCAGCGACAGCCTGATGCCGTCGGAAACCTGGATGCTGAAAGCGGGCGATCGCCTCATTGTCCTGTCCACCATCGACGGACTGCGGCGCATTGAGCGTGGGCAGATGCGTCCCCCCCGCACTTGGCGACTCAGCATGGGCAAGCCCCTGAATCGGGGCAATCTCAGCGAGATTGGCACCACCCTGCACCGCATCTCCGGGCTAAACCTCAACACCGCCAACGCTTTTGCCCAAAACTTGCCCGGCACGATCTATTTGCAGCTTTACGACTATCCAGCCCATCACCTGCTGGCAGAACTGCGGAAGCTTGCGCCGGACGTAACGCTGGTGGCGCTTGAAGAGGGAGAGAAGAAGTAGCGGCGTAGTGGCATGAGCGTACCCCGATACGCTGACTCTCTTCTGCTCCACCCTCTTCTACTCCACTCGCCAATCTGTGCCCACCTGAACCGTCACGTCCGATTGCAGGTTGCCAGTTCCTTCGACACGCACTTCGCCAAGACCGAGCGATCGCCGCACCGCCTCAGCCTTCGCAAGGTCGCCGCCCTGGGCAATAATGCGGGTCTCGCGCAGGGGTTCGCTCCAGTTTTCGTCAATGTAAACGTTATAAAACCCAGCCTCTCGCAGCGCGAACATCAGTTGCTCGGCCGCCGCAAGGTTACCTGTGGAGTCTTGAATCGCGATCTCAATGCCATAGTCTGTTTCTGCGGGAACCGAATCGACCCCTGGCTCGGCGTATGGATCGGCAGCCGTTTCGCTTGAGGCTGGATTGAGTCCAAAATATTGGCTACTCATCTCCTGGATGCGAGAATAGCTCGGCAGCCAATAGCTGGCTTCATAGTCGCCCGCCCCGCTAAACTCTCCTGGCAACATCAGCATCTGCAAGTCGGCCCGCTTGAGCTGTGCTGCAAAGCCCACTAGCGCCACTAGCTCCTCAACTGTCAGGTTAGTATCGACATTTTCCTGAATCACCGACAGGATTTGTGGAATGCGCGTGAGTGTGGCTGGACTGAGGGTCTGCTCGACCAGCGCCCGCATCAGCGTTTGCTGCCGCTGCACCCGCCCAATATCGCCGTAGGCATCGTAGCGAAACCGCAGAAATTGCAGCGCCTGTTCGCCGTTGAGGTGCTGTTCGCCCTGCTTCAGGTCGATATAGAGATGCTGGGAATGGTCGGTATATTTCATGTCCTTGGGCACGTAGACCGTCACGCCGCCCAGCGCATCAATCAGCTTTTCGACCCCCTGCACATTGATCCGTACATACCGATCAACAGGCACACCCCCTAGCAAATTGCTAACCGATTGAGCCGCCAACGCCGGGCCGCCGTAGGCATTGGCTTCGTTCAGCTTGGTTACGCCCAGCCCAGCGACGCGGGTGCGTGTGTCTCGCGGCACCGATAGCACCACGAGTTTGCCCGTTTCGGGGTTAAACCGCAGCATCAGCATGGTGTCGGATAGCCCATTGAAGGAGTTGACCAGTGCGTGATAGCCCAGATTGCGAACTTCGGGCGGCGGGTTGTCCACATCAGAACTCAGCACCTTAATCCCCAGCACCAGGATATTGACAGGGCGGGTTAGCCGGGGCAGGCGAAAGTTTAGGCCGGTCGCGATTTCCCCCTGGCCAAAAACCTTGGACTCTTCTGGCGAAAGCCTGCTTTGCAGTAGCGGCGTGCTGGCTAGCGTCATGGCAAGCAGCGCCCCTGCCCCTGCGGACACAGTTGCCACACCCAGCAACCCTAGCAACAGCCAGGGGAGTTTGATTTTTCGAGGGGGCAGGGGTTGGGTTTGAGGAGACAAAGAAGATCGAGCCTTTGGGGATGTCACGAGGGGTTGCTAAGGGAGAACGGGTCTAGAAGTGAAAGACGTGCTGAAGGCGTTGACGACTGTGGCGGTGGGGTGAGTTCCGACGACGCTTCATGCAGCATCTTAGCAACGATTTTGCAGAATGGATGATGTGGGGTGTGAGTCGATTGTGGGTAGATCTAGATCTCTGGATCTGGGCTACGGCAGGCGATCGCTCACGTCGCTAATGCCCGGTAGCCGCAGGGGCCTGCGCTGCCACAGCCGCAGCATCAGCCACAGCATGACGACGAAATAGCCGGAGGTGAGGGCGCTGTTGGCAATAAGAAGCGGAATTGCAGAAGGGTCAGCCGTGTGGGCCCCCGCCGCTAGCGCCGCATAGCCCACCAGCCAGCCCAGCCCCAGCGTCGTGGATAGTCGCGCCGCCTGCCGTTCGCGCGAATCGCCCTTTCGCACTGCCAGCGCCCACATCGCTGGAATTACGCCCAGCACGGGCACCAGATAGACGAACATGCGAATTCGCTTGAGCTGTTGGGGATCGTAGGGGTCGTCGTAGGGGTTAGGCATTTTGGAAGAATGGTTGCGGTTGACGAAAAGTAAAAAACGGGGCGGCAGGGGTTGGAATGGCTTCTCACGAGCTTTTTCTGACCCTCAAACGCGCTGCCTCATGCTTCCCGGCGCGGATCGAGCGCATCCTGCAAGCCGTCGCCGATGTAGTTGATGCTGAGGACGGTGAGGAAAATCATCAGACCGGGAAAGACGGCCATGTGGGGGGCGGTTTCGATGCGGTTGTAGGCATCGAACAGCATTCGCCCCCAGGTAGGCACATCGGGCGGAAAGCCAAGTCCCAAAAAGCTGAGGGTCGATTCGGTGAGGATGGCAGTGGCGATCGCCAGCGTGGCCGACACAATCACCGGACTCAGCACGTTGGGCAGCAGGTGATGCCAGATGAGATGGCCCGGACGCGCCCCCATTGCCCGCGCTGCGGCGATAAAGTCGCGGTTTCGCAAGGAGAGGAACCCGGCCCGCACCAGCCGCGCGGTACTCATCCAGTTCAGCCCGCCAATGACGCAGACGACGAGGAGGAAGATGCCCCACTCTGGGCCGGCGATCGCCCGTGCGGCGCTGCGAAACAGGTAGACGACCAGCAGCAGCAGGGGCAGTTGGGGCAGCGCCAGAAACAGGTCCGTGAGGCGCATCAGCAGCGTGTCGAGGAGTCCGCCATAAAACCCGGCGATCGCCCCAATGCCCACGCCCAGCCCAATGCTTAGCGCCATTGCCGCCACGCCCACCGCCAGAGAAATGCGGCCACCCACCAGCACCCGCGCCAGTTGATCCTGCCCCAGATCGTTAGTGCCAAAGGGGTGAGCCAGACTGGGCGGAGCCGCCGCTCGTCCAAAGTCAATCGCTGTTGCCGAGACAGGATAGACCCACGGCCCCACCAACACCGCCAGTCCCAGTAGGCTCAGCAGCCCTAGCCCCAGCATCGCCGTCCAGCTTCGCCGAAATCGCCGCCATGCAGAGCGCCACAGAGCAGACGGCTGCAACACAAGCTGTTCCGATAGGGCGACCATTGCTTGCTACTGTCCCCCGACTTGTTCAGCAGTCTGGCTGCTGGTGGGTTCGGTTGCCTGCTGTCCGGCTTCCCGGGCCGATAGCCCGTTTCCCTGGGTGCCAAAGAACCAGAGGACAGCCGCCGCCTCTGCCCGCGTCACGGGCTTTTTGGGCTGAAACAGGGTGGTGTAACCAAAGGCGCGACGGATGTTCGACAAATCGGCGTTTTGGAAATCGGCCAGCACCGCCCGCTGGGCCCGGGGATCGATGCTGGCGGCATCCTGAAAGCCCCAGGTTTGCTGCACGGCTTCTAGGGTGGCGTTGGGCAGCGAACGGCGCAGATCCAGCGGTGTTTTCCACAAAATCAGGTCTTCGCGGGTGAGGGGCGCGTCGGGGCGAAAGGTGACGATGGTGCTGTTGCCCGATAGCGGGCTGGGCACGAGGCCAGCACTGGCTAACCCTTGAATTGCGGCGAAATCTGGATCGCTGCTGGGCACGTCCTGGAAGGCGGGTGTTTCTGAGGGAGACGCGGGGCGAATTTTGTTGGCGGGCTGGTTCGCAAAAATTTCGTTGTTGGCAGCCATCAGCCAGCGGGCAAACTCGCGGCGGGTGATGGGTTGGCCGGGCTTGAACTCGGATGCAGCAGGGGTGATCTGGAGAACGCCCAACTCTGCTAGGTCGGTGATGTAGGGCTGCAAATCGGCTGGGGCCTGGGCTAGGTCGGTGAAGCGCTGGGGCGCGGTGCGGGGTGCGCCTGGGCTACTAGTCGTTGCGCTGGGCTGGCCGGGTCGCCAGTTTGCGGGGGGGCGGGGCGATGGCGAGGCGGCGGGCGATTCGGACGGGGAGGCAGGCGGGGCGATCGCCCCTGGAGATTCTGGCGCATTAGGCGAGGGCGTGGCCTCCGGCGAAGCAGGCGGACTGGCCAGCCCCGGTTCCTGCCCTGGGCCATTGATCAGTGCGGGATCGGGCGCAAGGCGACGCTGAAACTCGGCGCTGCAAGCCGCCAGCGGCAGCACCGTGCTAATCAGCAGCCCGATGGCGATTTGTTTTCCCCTCAGCACAACAGTCACAAGCTCGATTTACTGTCTTGAAATTCGTCAACCCTACGCTAGCGCAAATGAAGGGCTAAGATGTGCTGGAAAATTGCCTTTGAAACAGAACCTTGGGGGCTGCGGTCAAGGAGTGAAAAAGCTGGGGAAGCCCTGGGGCTTAAGTCATACTTGGAAATAGTTGGCACACTCCAGGTTTCTATCGAGCGTGTTATGAAAGAGCGGGATTGCGCCGCAGCATGACAGGGAAGCAGCATGGCAGTAAAACTGAGTTGTCCCTTGAACCCTTTACGGTGCCCCTTTTACAGATGTTTACCAGATGTTTACAGATTGACTGGAGATGATGATTCAAGCTCAGGAGAAAGCAGACTACACGCCTGAAGAATATCTGGCGCTTGAATCCGATGCCGAGGAGCGGCATGAGTATCTCAATGGGGCTATTGTTCCGATGGTCGGCGGCACGCCCAACCACAGCCTGATTATTGGCAATCTCGCCGCCGCGCTCAATTTTGCGCTGAAGCGTCAGCCTTATTTCGTCTTTGCTTCTGACCAACGGCTGTGGATTCCTCAGCGCAAAATCTACACCTATCCCGATGTGATGATCGTGGCAGGAGCCTTGCAACTTCAAGACGGACGAAAAGATACTCTGATCAACCCAGTGGCGATCGCCGAAGTTCTCTCTAATTCCACCCAAGCCTATGATCGGGGCGAGAAATTCAAAGCCTATCGCACGATTCCTGGCTTTCAAGAGTACGTGCTGATTGACCAATCTTCCATGCACGTTGAGCAATATTTCAAAACCGCCCCGCGCCAGTGGATTTTCTCCGAACAAGACGGCGAGACGGCAACTCTCAAGCTCAACACTGTTCCTTTCGAGCTTGCATTCGCCGATTTATATGACAAAGTGGTTTTCTCGGACACCGCAGAACAGGCGTAGGTATCTGGCGTTTCGCATCGTCACAAACGCCGCCGCCGCTGTGAATATGCGTAAATGATTCTCGGTTGCCCTGTCCCTCTACCCCAACCGTGACTCATGTCAGACCTGCAAGCCGATCCGGTCTTTTATTCCAGCGTCATGATTGAACACATTGTGCCCCGCAGTAAGGAACTGCCGTTTCGGCGATGGCACGCAGAACTGCTGCATCGCGCTCAGCAGTTTCCGGGCTACATTCGGACGGATCTCTGCCCGCCGCTGGTGTGTCGGGATGGCGTGGTGAAGTGGTATTCGGTGATGCACTTTGATACGCCAGAGCATTTGAATGAGTGGGTGCAGTCGAGCGATCGCAAAGAACTGGTCATCGCGGGGCAGGGCTTTTTGCAGGAATATCGCTTCAAATCCTTTACCACGGGGCTAGAGGGCTGGTTTTCGCAGGCATCGGGCACGGAGCGCCCTGCGCTGGGCCCTGCGCCCTGGAAGCAAGTGCTGTCGGTGGTGATGGGGCTATACCCTACGGTGATGATTCAATCGCTGGTGTTTGGGGCGCTGGGCATTATGCAAGACTGGCCGCCGGGCAGCGCCATGCTGGTGAATAACCTGATTACTAGCTCGATCCTGACCTGGGGCGTGATGCCGCTGGTGTCGCGGCTGCTGGCTTTTTGGCTAGAGCCGCCCTATCGGCGATCGCCCACCCGCGTCAATCTCCAGGGCGCAGTGCTGGTGGGGGTTGCCCTCTTGCTCATGATGACGGTATTTAATCACGTAGAGTTAGGTACGCAAAGTGGGCACGTAGAGTTAGGCACGTAGAGTAAGCACGTAGAGTAGGCACGTAGAGTCACGTAGAGTAGGGTTCGGGGTCGAACTCCACCTAATCCCAAAGCTTCTAATCCCAAATCTTGCGATCCCGACCTAGCTGCCGATGTATTTTGCGTAACCGCCAAAAAGGGGCGATCGCCCTTATTTGTAAAGCGTTTGGTAACGTTTGGCGGCTCAAAGCTTAAATTTTTAATTCGTAAATTCCAGCACCTTACTAATCCCTGTGAGGATAAGGTCTATCGTTTGGTTCCTGGCAAGCCAGGAGTGGAGAGTCTGCACAGGTCTGCAATCGCGTGTGATTTCTCGCGGGTGATTCTTTGCGTGTGATTTTTCACGGGCTGTTTTTGGTGTGAGTGCAGTTTTTTATCTTTGCAATTTTTGTCTTTCAAAGAGTCATCGGGTTGCGATCGCCCGCTTTGGACTGTGCGGATTGGAATACTGAAAAGTTCTTTACGGTTCAAAACATTTCATCTTGGATATCAAATCAGGAGATTGACGAATGAGCTATGCTGTAGCGCCAGCAGAGACTCGCAGCATGGTGGCGCTGGTTGCCCCATTGTCGGGTCAGTTGGTTCCGATTGAGCAGGTGCCCGATCCGGTATTCGCTCAAAAAATGGTGGGCGATGGCGTGTCGATTGACCCCACGAGCCAGACGCTGCTAGCCCCTTGCGATGGCGAGGTGATCCAGCTTCACCCGTCCAACCACGCGGTGACGGTGAAAACGCCGGACGGACTGGAAGTGCTGATGCATATTGGGCTGGACACGGTGACGCTGCGCGGTGAAGGGTTTGTGCCGCGAGTGCAGGTGGGCGATCGCGTCCGGGTGGGCGATCCGCTGATCAACTTCGACGCAGATTTCGTGGCCACGCACGCCCGCAGCCTGCTGACCCAAGTTGTGATCACCAACAGCGATCGCGTTGCTAAGTTTGAGCCACGCCTGGGAACGGTTGTGGGCGGCCAGGACATCGCGCTGGATCTGGCGCTGGGCGACGTTTCGGAAGATGGGACGATCATTGGCGGGGTGACGGTTGCCTCGGAACCGATCATCATTCCCAACCCGACGGGGCTACACGCCCGCCCCTCTGCGGTGCTGTCTACGCTGGCGAAAAAGTATAAGTCCGATATCCGCCTCAAGTATGGCGATAAATCGGCCAACGCCCGCAGCGTGATTGGGCTGATGGGCATGTCGGTGGGCAATGGCGCGACCGTGCAACTGGAAGCCAGCGGCCCCGATGCCGAGGCGGCGATCGCCGAACTCAGCGAAGCCCTCCGCACCGGCCTGGGCGAAGAAGGCGCAAAACCCGTGGCCGTGGCGGCCAGCATCGAACAGCCAGAAATCTCAAAGCCCGCACCCCGGCCCCGCTCGGAAGATCCAAACGTCGTTCTGGGAGTGGCTGCGTCGCCGGGAGTGGCGGTGGGCTATTTGCGGCGGGTGCAGCAGCAAGAAATCGCCGTCTCGGAGCATGGCGGCGCACCCAATGAAGAACGTCGCAAGCTGGAGCAGGCGATCGCCAAGGCTTCGCAAGATGTAGAGGCGCTGCGGGCAAAGGTTCACGGTCAGGGCGATCCGAAAAAGTCCGCCATCTTTGCCGCTCACCAGGAAATTCTGGGCGATCCGGAGCTAATGGACACGGCCGCCAGCGCCATTGACAAGGGCAAGAGTGCTGCCTACGCCTGGAAGCAGACCTACACGAGCCAAGCCGAAATGCTGTCCAAGCTGGATAACGCGCTTTTGGCAGAACGGGCCAATGACCTGCGGGATGTAGGCGATCGCGTCTTGCGAATTCTCACCGGGGTCACGGCCGAAGTCGTCACCTATCCCGAACACACCATCCTGGTGGCCGAAGACCTCACCCCATCAGACATGGCCACGCTAGACCCGACGAAGATCGCAGGCTTCTGCACGGTAGCGGGGGGCGCAACCTCCCACGTCTCTATCCTGGCGCGGGCGATGGACATTCCCTCGATGGCAGGCACAGAGCCGCGAGTGCTGGAACTACCGGAAGGAACCCCGGCGATTCTGGACGGCAGCAAAGGCCGGCTGCGGCTAAATCCCTCGACGGAGGAAATGGAGCGCACCCAGCAGCGGATTGCCCGCGTTAAAGAACGCCGCCAGCGAGAACTGGCAACCGCGTTTGAACCCGCAATCACGACGGACGGACACCGCATCGAGGTCGTGGCCAACATCAGCAATGCTGAAGAAGGCGCAAAATCGGTCAAGTTTGGCGGCGAGGGCGTGGGTCTGCTGCGGTCGGAACTGGTGTTCATGGAACGCGACAGCGCCCCCGACGAAGACGAGCAGACCGTCATCTACAGTGCTGCTGCCAGAGCGCTGGAGGGTCGCCCGCTGATCATCCGCACGCTGGACGTAGGCGGCGACAAGCCCTTACCCTACCTGCCCATTCCCCACGAAGAAAATCCCTTCCTGGGGGAACGCGGTATCCGGCTTGGGTTCGATCGTCCGGAGATTCTCCGCACCCAGTTCCGCGCGATCCTCCGCGCCTCCGAGGCGGGCAAGGTTCGCATCATGTTCCCCATGATCGCCCGACTGGAAGAATGGCACATGGCCAAGCAAATGCTGGAGGAGGAGCGCCAGTCCCTCGGCGTTGCGCCCATTGAAGCTGGAATCATGGTGGAGGTGCCCTCAACCGCAGTCATGGCGGAGCAGTTTGCCCGCGAGGTAGATTTCTTCTCCGTAGGCACCAATGACCTGACGCAATATACCCTGGCGATGGATCGCGGCCATCCCAAGCTGGCTCCCTACGCCGATGCGCTAAGTCCTGGTGTGCTGGGGCTAATTGGCATGGCGGCCCGCGCTGCGAATAAGTACGGCAAATGGTGTGGCGTTTGCGGCGGCGTAGCGGGCGACCCGCAGGCCGTGCCGATTCTGATCGGTCTGGGCGTGAAAGAACTCAGCGTCAGCGCTCCCACGATTCCCAGCGTCAAGGCCCAAATCCGCACGCTCAGCCTCGCCGATTGTCAGCGCCTTGCAGAGCAAGCCCTCGCGGCAGATACGGCCGAAGCCGTGCGTGAACTCGTTCCCCTGACTGAGGATTAGGCGCTGGGCGGATGGAGGGACGGAGCGCAGGGATTGAATACCCTATTGCTCTATTGCTCTAATTTCCTACCCCTCCATTCCTATCAACGCCATTCCTCGAATATCCATTTCTCCTCAATGGTGCTGCGAATAAAATTGCCGAAAGCCGCGTAGATTCTCGACTGGCAATCCAAAATCGCAAATCCGAAATCGAGAATCGATAGACCTCCCCTCTTCTCTTCAAAAAAACTTATGTGGAAAAAATTCTTCGCGCTCGCGCAGCAGATGGGCAAGGCCCTGATGCTGCCTGTGTCGATTTTGCCGATTGCGGGGCTGCTGCTGGGTTTGGGCAGCGCCCGACTGATTGAGATTCAGAACCTGGCCAGCGGCACGATTACGAAAACGACTTTTGGGTTTATCCCGGAGTGGCTGGCGACGATCATGAAAGCGTCGGGGGACGCGATTTTTGGCGTGCTGCCGCTGATTTTTGCCATTGCAGTGGCGATCGCCTACACAGGCAACGACGGCGTTTCGGCGCTGGCGGCAACGGTGGGCTTTATGGTGTTCATTGCGGCGCTGGGTGCGTTTGGCTCGGCGCGGGGCTTTGTCACCGAGGCGCAGATTCAAGACCTGATCCAGCAGGGGCAGGATACGCCAAACATCTGGATGAAGCCTGTGCTGGGCATTTTGACGCTGGATACAGGCGTGTTTGGCGGCTTGATCATGGGCTGTATTGCGGCGTATCTGTTCAACCGCTTCTTCCGAATTAAGCTGCCGCAATACCTTGGGTTCTTTGCGGGCAAGCGGTTTGTGCCGATTATTACTTCCCTGGTGGCGATCGCCGTTGCGGCCCTCATGAGCCTGATCTGGCCCCCCATCGGCGGCGCAATCAACAGCTTTGCCAACGCCGCCGCCAGCGGGAATAACATTCCACTTTCGGCTGGACTGTATGCGCTGGTTGAGCGATCGCTCTTGCCCTTTGGTCTGCACCACGTCTGGAACGTGCCCTTCTTTTTCCAGATCGGCTCCTACACCGACCCGGTGACGAACCAACTGGTACGGGGCGACATCAACCGCTTCTTTGCAGGCGACCCCACGGCGGGCATCCTGGGCGGCGGCTACTGGTTCAAGATGTTTGGGCTGCCTGCGGCGGCCATGGCCATCTGGCAAGCGGCAAAGCCCAAGAACCGGGCCATTACGGGCAGTTTGATGGTGTCTGCGGCGCTGACCTCGTTTTTAACTGGTATCACCGAGCCGCTGGAGTTTTCCTTCCTGTTCGTGGCTCCGGCGCTCTACGCGATCCACGCAGTCATGGCGGGGATTTGCGACTTCCTGTTTGTGGCGCTGGGCGGGCGCATGGGCTTCACTTTCTCTCAGGGCTTCATCGACTTTGCGCTGTTCAACCAGCTCGGCAACTGGAACGGCAATAAGGGCGAAGTTTGGAAGCTAATTGTCGGCGGCGGCATTGTGACGGCGGCGGTTTACTACTTCGTGTTCCGCGCAGCGATCCGCCTGTTTGACTTCAAAACGCCGGGTCGCGAAGTTGAAGAAGAGTTGCCCGAAGGCATGACCGTAGCACCCGCAGCGGCAGGCGGCATGGCGCTGGGCCTGGTGCAGGCCTTTGGCGGGCGCAGCAACATCGAGGTGTTGGACGCTTGCATCACCCGCCTGCGGATTACCGTCAAAGACAAGAGCAAGGTGAACAAGGCGCGACTGAAGGCGCTGGGTGCATCTGGTGTGCTGGAGGTGGGCAACAGCGTGCAGGCGATTTTCGGCCCGCGCTCAGAAAACCTCAAGACCGACATGATCGAGTATCTGAAAACCGCTGGCCCGGAAGCGGATCTGGGTTACACTCCGGCGGCGGGTGAAGCCGAAGTCGCTGAAGAGGCGGCTGTGGGCAGTGGCGCTCCGGCCCGCGACCCGATGGCTGCCGAGAAGGCTGAAAACCTGATCATTGCCCTTGGGGGTCGCCGCAATATTCGCAGCGTGGAACCTGCTGCCCTGACGCGCCTGCGGGTTGAGGTGGCAGACGACAGCGTAGTGGATGACTCTGCGCTTAGTGCGGCCGGTGCTAACGGCGTGATGCATCTGACCGACCACAAGCTACATGTGCTGGTGGGGCTAAATGCGGATCAGTATGCCGACGAAATGAAGCGGCAGTTGACTCATGTTTAGGGATTGGGGCCAATCGTGAAGATGTCCTGAAGACGTAAAGATGGGCAGCGCATCGCGTTGTCCATCTTTATGCATGCAAGGTGCAACTATGCAACGTGCAACCTTGCTAATCTCTTTTCCCCTTTTCTGGTATGCCGAAGGCTTTAAGTGTTCTCCCAAGATAGGAGAGGGACTTCAAGCCTCTCTTGCTCCCCTTCTCCCCACCTGGGAGAAGGGGTTGGGGGATGAGGGCAGATTGAAAGTTGCGCGTCGCGGTCGATCGTTATGCCGACTTATACGTTATGCCGACTTATAATGCCGGAGTGCTAATCTACGCCGAAAGATTGTTTCCAAATCGCGTCACGTCCAGCACCATGCCCTCGCGGGCTAGCTTTACATTGGGATAGCGAGACTGCACATCCTGCTCGATGCTGTCCAGAAAATTGTCCTCGTGGGCTGGGTCGTGGTGGAACATGATGACCTGTTTGACCCTGGCGGCGATCGCCAAATCGATGCCCGACTGCCAGCCGTGGTTCTGCTCCCCGGTGGCTGCTTCGGGGTCAACCAGGGCGTGATCGCTGATGTAGGCTGCGTCGTAAATCAGCAGATCTGCGTCTTGCGCCAGATATTTCAGGTTTTGCTCCACCGAATCGGGCGATCGCTCGGTATCTGTGGCATAGACCACCGAATAGCCGCCCCAGGTTACGCGATAGCCCAGTGCCCCATTGGGTCGATTGAGCGATACAGCTTCCACCGTCACATCCTCAATCGGAATCACCGACCCCGGCACGATATCTACAAACTTCAGATCCGCCTGCATCACCTGCAACGGCACAGGAAAATTGGGGCGCAGCATTTGATCGGAGAGGCGCTGCTTAATTGACGCGCCATTTGGGCCGGCCGCCCCGTAGATATGGAAACAATTTCCCGGCACAAAAGCAGGCGCAAAAAAGGGAAATCCCTGGATACGATCCCAGTGCGTGTGGGTAAAAAACAGGTGCGCCTCGACGGGCATTTCATCGCGCAGGTGCTTGCCCAGCAGGCGAAGCCCTGTCCCTCCGTCGAAAATAATTCGCTGCCCGGCGACTTGCATCTCTACGCAGGGCGTATTGCCTCCATAGCGCACCATCTCGACACCTGGCGTGGGCACACTGCCGCGAACGCCCCAAAATTTGACCGTAAAGGTTTGGGGGTCTATCTGCATAACTTGAGGAGTGTCCGCGACCGCATAAAAACCAACCGAAGAAACATTAGAACCGGACATGGGAGGTCAAACGTACGGGCCTTGCAGAGGATGTGTCGCACTAGAGCGGCTGGGTCATGAGTCGAGCCTCAGTGGGCGATCGCCCCAGACCGATTCACCCAAGTCGAGCCTCAGCAATAGATTTAGCATTCCCTGATTTAACCAGTTTGGCTCATGGGATGCACAGATTTACCCGTCCATCCAGTTGACTTTATGACATGACTGATGACACGACTGCATAAAGCTCCGGATAAATTCACAGCACTCCGGATACTATTGCTCCGAATATACTATCGCTCCGAATACCATTGCTCCGAATACCATTGCTCCGAATACCATTGCTCCGAATACTCTCCGGATACTATTGCTCCGAATACTATTCCTGAGCAAGCTCTGGGCAAGAAGCTCCAGTTTGCGAGATGTGTCAGAACAAGTGCCATGCACCTCAGTATAAATGCCCCCAATCCAAATTGACTGCTTCCCATCACCCCACAAGGCGTTACAGCAGTGCAGCCAAGACAGCGGTGCAGCCATGCAAGCGGACTCTGGATACGACTCATCAAAGCAACGCAGCCGATTGGCAGGGATGTAATGCAGATTTTACCGCAAGAGATAAAAACGAAGACCGCTTCCTCAGCAGAAAGCGGTCTGAACGTTGGTTTCCCTGCGGGTGATCTTGGGCAGTTTAGCCTTTGTGCGATCGCACGAGCCGCAGTAGCAAACGGGTCAAAAGCAAGGCCTGGAACGATCGAGCGCCACAGGCCTCTACTCAAGATCCGCACTAGGGGTGGAACAGCAGATCCGGGAAGAAGCGGTTGAACTCAATCAGAATGCCAGCCGTGATGAACATCCAGATCGTTGCCAGCACGGGGGCTGTCGAGAGGTACTTCAAGAAATACTGCATGAACAATGCTCCGAAACGTGAGAGACGTTAGCTTGAGAGACCGTTGAAAACCTGGTTGAAATCCTGCAAAAACGCGAAATGCGCGGGCCGCACCAAGGCGTGAGCGCCTAGCGAGGGGACACCGTGATTTCGTTGTCGGGGGCAGTTAGCTTACCCGTTGTAAACTCCTGCACCGCAGCCAGCGGCCACAGCAGCCCGGTCGTCATGAATTTCACCGCGCGGGGCACGTCGATGATGATTTCAGCCATTTCAGGCTCTTTGTCGCCACGCACCGAAATCACGTAGGCGCGACCGACCCAGCCAATCCACCCGGCAATATAGAGGAACAAAATGCTAGGAATGAGAAACTCGCCCGCATGGGAGAGGCTGCCGTCTACGATCAGATGGGGCAGGCCGTCTTCGCCGCACAGGACGGAGGAATAGGACTGGAATCGGGCTTTGGCTTGGGCAGTGACAGCCTTAGCAGCACGCGCCTGAAACGCTGGCGAATCGGCGCAGGGAGTCAGGTTATAGGCGGAGGCGGGGGCTGCAAACCCTCCCCACAAGGAAACCGCCAATACGAGGGCAAATAGCTGAGCAAACAACTTGCGCATGGAATTGCTTCCCTTGTTACAAAATGCAACGACTTATTACAAACAATTAAGATGCTTTTAGAACAGCATTCACGCTTTGGAGCGATCATACTCCGCAAGCGAAGCGTGACCACGTTAAGCTTTTAGAAAATTGACAAGCGCTCAAGGAAAATCGCTGGCAATTGCCAGAAGCCTTGATAGGATTAGCTCTTGACGACTTTTGATATTAGCTTGAAGCGGGTACAGGCGCTACAAAAGTTCAAAGAACTCTACATTTGGGGTTGGGCGGGAAGTTGAGTATTCGAGTTAGGAACCAAGCTTGAGATGCCAACGGTTTTAGCGTTAGAGACAAGTTGTGATGAAACGGCTGTGGCGGTGGTGCGCGATCGCCACCTGTTAAGCAATGTGGTGTCGTCGCAAATCCAGGTTCACCAGCAGTATGGCGGCGTGGTGCCGGAGGTGGCCTCGCGGCATCACTTAGAGGCAATGAACTGGGCGATCGCCCAGGCGTTGACCGATAGCGGGCTGGGCTGGGCAGAGATTGACGGCGTGGCGGCGACCTGTGCGCCGGGGCTAGTGGGGGCGCTGCTGGTGGGGCTGACGGCTGCTAAAACGCTGGCCATGCTGCACCATAAGCCATTTCTCGGTGTGCATCATCTGGAAGGCCATATCTACGCTTCCTATCTCAGCGAACCAGAGCTAGAGCCGCCGTTTCTCTGTCTGCTGGTGTCGGGTGGGCACACGAGTCTGATTTACGTCAAAGGTTGCGGCCAGTATGAAACGCTGGGCGAAACCCGCGACGATGCCGCCGGAGAAGCCTTTGACAAGGTAGCGCGGCTGATGGGGCTGGGCTATCCGGGCGGCCCCGTGATCGACCATTTGGCAAAAGACGGCAATCCGATGGCGTTTGCGCTGCCAGACGGCAAAATTTCTCTGCCAGAGGGCGGCTATCATCCCTACGATTCCAGCTTTAGCGGCCTAAAGACGGCGATGCTGCGGCTGACCCAAAGTTTGCAGGAATCGTCTAAACCGCTGCCCGTAGCTGACCTGGCCGCCAGCTTTCAAGACACAGTGGCGCGATCGCTCACCAAACGGGCGATCGCCTGCGCCAAAGATTATGGACTGGGGGCGATCGCCGTTGGCGGGGGTGTGGCGGCCAACAGCGGCCTGCGGTTCCGCCTCCAGGAGGCCGCCGAGCGCGAAAATCTGCGCGTCCTGTTTCCGCCGCTCAAATTTTGCACCGACAACGCCGCCATGATTGCCTGCGCCGCTGCCGACCACCTGAAGCACGGGCACACCTCGCCGCTGACGCTGGGCGTACAGTCTCGCTTGCCGCTGTCGCAGGTGATGTCGCTTTATCAGTCGGGGTGCGCTCCGTCGGGGGGCGATTAGTCAGGATGCAATCCGTCAGGATGCGATCCGTCGGGGTACGATCTGTCGGAGTGAGGAGTGGTGTCTGGGTCTGGCAGCAAGTAGCCTGCTGCAACCGCCTGGTGGATTAAAGCCTCCACAACCGGCCAGAGTGCGGGAGCGCCCTGCTTCACAGGCTGCATTCGCCCCAAGACGCGATCGCACGTTATGCCATGCAGCCGCCAGGTGCCGCCCTCGGTTTGCAGATTGTGCAAAAACGGCTGGAAGCGATCGAGGGCGTGGGCGAACCGGGCATCCACGGTCTCCGCCGCCTCAAATTCTTCCCAGCAGGCGCGGAGGGGTTGCCCCAAGTCGGGCGGCAGCAGCCCAAACAGGCGATCGGCGGCGGCTTGTTCCCGCTCAGCTTTGTCCTGATTGGCCTGGATGTCAAACGCAAAGGTATCGCCTGCGTCGATTTCTACCAGGTCGTGCAGCAGCAGCATTTGCACCACCCGCGACAGGTCGATGGGGGCGGGTGCGTATTCTGCCAGGGCGATCGCCATCAGCGCCAGATGCCAGGAGTGTTCGGCGCTATTTTCACGGCGCGAGGCATCGGTCAGCAAGGTCTGGCGCAGCACACCCTTCAGCTTGTCGATTTCTAGAACAAACTGAATCTGCTGTGCGAGGCGAGTCGGCGCAGGGCCAGTGGCAAGGTCAATAAGGTCAACAAAGTCAACATGAGAAGAGAGAAAGGATTGCATCGCCACTTTCGCACAGCCCAGAGAGGACAAAAATGTAAAGATCCAGGGACTACTCCCCGGCTTCCAGTTGGCGAATCAGCGTTTGGGTAAAGTGATAGCCTTCGCGGTTGCCCTGCTGCTGGAAGAGGTTCAGCGCTCGTTGCAGATCCTCCAGTCCAGCTTGGCGATCGCCCTGTTCAAACCGCAGCATTCCGCGATTGCCGTAGGCTTCTGCAAAGTTGGGATTGAGCGCGATCGCCCGGTCATAGTCGCTCCGCGCTCCTTGCAGATCCCCCAGCGCCGTCCGCACTTTGCCTCGGTTGTAATAAGCGTCTGGGTTTTGGGCATTCAGCGCAATCGTCTGGTCAAAATCTTGCAGGGCGCTTTGGAGATTGCCCAACATGAGATGAGCCACAGCGCGATCGCCATAGGCCTGGGCATGGGTCGGGTCGAGCGCGATCGCCCGACTCAAATCCGTAATTGCGCCCTGCGGATTGCCGACATCAATTTGGGCTTCACCGCGACTGTAAATCGCTCTGACGTTTTCTGGCTCTAGCCGAAGGGCTTGCTCAAAATCGGCGATCGCCTGGTCAAAGTTGCCGACATCGTGGTGCGCCTGTCCACGATGCAAATAAGCAGCCGTGAAGGTCGGATCTTGCTGGAGCGCCAGGGTAAAAGCGGCGATCGCCTCTCGGAAATTGCCGCGATCTGCCGCTTGCTGTCCCTGATGCAGCAGATCCTCGGCACGGGCTTCAGCCACGTGAACTTCTGCAATGCTGAGCGATCGCCGAGCCAAGGCAGCACTTGGCGCAGCCATGATCCAGAGGCTCAGCCCCAGAGAGGAAACTAGGCTCAGGGCGTTGACCATAGACAAACCTCCGCTTCTCTGAGGGTGTGCAGTGGGTGTGCAGTTTCTGTTCAAGCCACAGCCGTTATCAAGCTACAGCAGATCAAGCTACAGCAGCCCCAGCGAGTGCAGCGGGCCGTGACCGCTGATTAGCTCCACCAGCAGCGCCAAGAAGCCCAGCATCGCCAGCCGTCCGTTCCAGACCTCCGCCGCCGTCGTCATGCCCCACTCCCAGCGCTCCGGCGGGTAGATCTTGGTGGTTTCGGCGGGGCGGGCGATCTGATCCAGCGTCAGGTTGGGCGAATTCAGCGCATCCACCACCATCTCGGCCAGGTCGTTGATGAAGACCGGATGGGTGTTGAGCGCAGGCACTCGCTGGAAATTGTGAATCCCAGCCTCTTCAGCAATCTCGCGGTATTCAATATCAATCTCTTGCAGCGTTTCGATATGCTCTGACACAAAGCTGATGGGCACGACCAGGAGATGCTGAACGCCCTGGGCAGCCAGTTCGGCGATCGCATCTTCGGTGTAGGGCCGTAGCCACTCCACCGGGCCCACGCGGCTTTGGTAGGCCAAAGTATGGGCATTGGGACGATTCAGCGTCCGCAGGATTAGCTCCGTGCATTCCTCAATTTCGCGCTGGTAGGGGTCGCCCGCCTCTTCGACATAGCTCAGCGGCACGCCGTGGGCGCTAAAGAAAATGTGAACCGCGTCGGGATTCTCAAACTGATCCAACTGCTGAGCGATCAGATCCGCCATTGCCCGCAGGTAGCCGGGGCGCTTGTACCAGGAGGTGATTACCGTGTGGTCGATCCGTTGCAGCGCGGGATCTTCTGACCAAATTTTTTCTAGCAGGCGGAAGGAGGAACCGCTGGTGCTGATGGAAAACTGCGGGTAAAGCGGCAAGATCACCAGCCGATCGACCCCATCACGCTTGATGCGGGCGATCGCCTCTTCCGTAAAGGGATACCAGTAGCGCATCCCAATGTAGACCTGCGCCTCCTGTCCTTTTTGCTGAAGCTCAGCTTGTAGCGCTTGCCCTTGCTCCTCAGTAATCCGCCGCAGGGGAGAACCGCCGCCGATCTGGCGATAGTTTTCCTGAGACTTGCGGGTGCGGCTGTTGGCGATTAGCCAGGCCAATGGCTTTTGCAGCCAAGGAAACGGCAGCCGAATAATTTCCGGGTCGGAAAACAGGTTATAGAGGAACGGGCGCACATCCTCTAGCTGATCCGGCCCTCCCAGGTTTAATAGCAAAACCCCAACACGACCCATAGTGACTACGGCTTCCCTTGGCTTTAATATTTGTTACTGATTTTAACAACGATTCAACCTGAGAGACTTTCTCAACTACGCCGAACCCCAAAAGCTTAAACTTTCGTAATCTTTGTAACAAGTCTGTCTCAAGTCTGTCTATTGAGGCTGTCGCTGAAGCTGTAACCAGCGTCCCCCGCAAATCCAAATTTGGATCTGCACGGTATATAAGAAACTTAGCGGCTTATGCTCCAATCGTCCAACCGATTTTGGATTGGCGATTTTGGATTGGCGATTTTAGCTTGGCGATTTCGGAACCGCCGTACCAGCAATGCACCCGGCTGCCGAAAACCAAAACTCCAAAACCCAAAATCCAAAAAATCCTCCCCTCTCTGACTTTCCCATGCCCAGCCTCGACGATCGCATCCTGCAAACCAACCAGCGCCTCAGGGCAGCACGACTGGGGCTACAAATCGAGCGGCGGGGAGAAAAGCTGAGCCTGCGGGGGACGCTGCCGCCGCGACCAGGCAGCCATCGGCTGAATCCGCACCAGCAGCGCATCAGCCTGAACCTGCCCGCCACCCATGATGGACTGAAGCAAGCGGAAACCGAAGCCAAAATTATCGCCGCCCAGCTTTTGCAAAACTGCTTCGATTGGCACAATTATCTGCCTGTGAAGGGCGGTGGACGGCTGAGCCAGATGGACTTGTCAGAAAAGCTGGCGGCGTTTCAGCAGGAGTTTTGGACGCGGCAAGAGGGCGCAGCAAATCCCGCTTCGGTGCGGACGACGTGGGAGAAGGCCTATGCGCCGTATTTGAAGAAGCTAGAGGCGATCGCCCAAGCTCGCCCCAACCTCAGCCTGGCCGAAGCCATCTACGCCACGGTGCAAGCCACCCAGCCCAACACCCGCAGCCGCCAAATCTGCTGCACTGCCCTTGGCGCACTGGCAGACTTCCTGCATGTCGAGCTACCCATCGACCTAAAGACTTACTGGGGCAACTACGGCAACAGCAAAACCCAACTGCGCCAATTGCCCACCGAAGCCGATATCCTCGCCGCCTACGAGCAAATCCCCAACCCGGCTTGGCGCTTTGTGTTTGGCATCATGGCGACCTACGGCTTGCGAAACCACGAGGTGTTTTTTTGCGACTATGATGCGCTGCGGCAGGGCGACCCCAGCGGTGTGATCGAGGTGCAAGACACCACGAAAACTGGAGCGCACCAGGTCTGGCCGTTTCCAGTCGAGTGGGTGGATCGGTTCAGCCTGCGCGAGGTGATGCTGCCGCCAATCACCACCGATCTCCGCCAGACGACGCTCCAACGCATTGGGCAGCAGGTCGCCACCCAGTTTCGCCGCTATAACCTGCCCTTTTCGCCCTACGACCTGCGCCACGCCTGGGCCGTGCGAACTATCCATGTGGGGCTACCCGATACCGTCGCTGCTCGCATGATGGGCCACTCCGTCGCCGTTCACACGCGCACCTATCACCGCTGGATCACCCGGCGCGACCAGCAGATGGCGGTGGAGGCGGCCTTGCGACGAAGCGAAGCTTGGGGCGATGAAAAGGCGGGTCAGCCCAGCTTAGGCTAGGGTTCAGCCCAGGTCTGCCCCTTCTGAAATTTGCGAAATTTGCTAAGAGGCGAATTCCGGCAAGTTCCCAATCTAACGGGCGATCGCCCCACGAGTTAGCCCTTCTAAAACTTGCTAAAAGGCGAATTCTGGCAGGTTAATGCTGAACAGCGAGTCGAGAACGCCCGATTTCTCAGTCGATGTTTCAGGCGATTTCTCAGTCGGTGGGGCCTGGCCGAGGGAGGGACTGGGAGGGCTGGGCAAATCGCCACCCACAGATGAGTTAGTGGCTGGGGCAGCGGGCGGCGGCGTGGGTGGATTGAGGGCAACGGGCTGGCTCGTTTGGGTGCGGTAGTGTTCGTGGGCGCGGGCGATCGCTCTCATGCGGCGATCCTGGTCGCGGGAAATGCTGTCGGCGGTGTTGCCCAGTCCAGGCGCATTCCACTGCTGCGTATCGGGGTCGATGAAGGCGCGGGTGCGGGCCCACAGAATTGCCGATTCGCCCTGCATTCCCCGCCGCCGCGCTTCAGCTAGCCAGTCGATATAGCCGCCCCGATCGAGCGCGGCCATGGGGGCCTGGTTTGCCAGGTCGATGCCGTTTAGCAATTCCTCCAGAGTGAGAGAAATGCCGTGGCTGGCTGCCTTGCGCTGGAGCAGGTCGGCCTGTTTTTGCAGCCGTCGAAGCTGGCGTTCGTCGGCCTCCTCTGGGGAGCTTGCGCCGTGCTGATAGGAAAAGCTGCCCAGATTCCACATGCCGTTGCCGGGGTCGGTATGGCCGTAGTAGGCTTTGGTGCGCTGTCCGTCGGCGGCGCGAGTCCCTTCGGCGCTGCCCACAACCCTCGCCACCAGCGAGTCTGCGCCGCCGTGAAACAGGGCTTCCAGTTCGCCGTTGGCGGGCTTTGGAACTGGCGGCGCAAGGCCGAGTAGCCGCGCTGCACCGTTTATCGCTTGATTTACTGCCTGATTGACTGGGAAAGGCTGCGGTTCTTCGGCTTTTTGCTGGGCCAGATGACCAGCGGGCACATCAAACCGCAGCTCAACGGATTTTGACCCTGATGGCGCAATGGGTAGGGTCAGGGATTCTTCAGGAGAGGCGGGCTGACTCGTCGCCACCAGAGCCGGAGCCGCAGATGGACGAGGGTTCGCAGGTCGGAGAAAGGGCTGGGAAAAGGGCTGGGGAAAGGGCTGAGCAATTGCCTCGAAGCCACCCGTCGGCGGCGGGGGCGGCAACTCTGGATTGGCCCGCGAAGCCTCTTGCATGGGCGGCTCGGTCGCATTCGCGGGCACTTGCAGGGGGACATCCAGCGGAGGCTCCAGCATGGCCGTTGGCGTTGCGCTTGCAGACGGCTCTACCGATGACGGCTGCACCACCGCCATCTCAAAACTCAGCGCCAGGTCATCGGCATGGGCGGCGGTCGAGTCACCCAGGGCGATCGCCACCGCGCCCAGCAGCAAGAGGGTACGGTTCATGGGGGGAAAAGGAAAATCAGGCTTGTTTTGAGTGTTGGAATCCCAGGGGTTTTGCCCCTGCCCGCTATCCCGCTATTTATCGCTATCTACTGATCATCCGCTCCAGCATTTCCTTGGAGGGTTCCACTAGGGCCCAGGTGCCGTCGGGCTGGCGGCGGAGGGCGGCGAAGTGGAGATAGTCGGCGGAGCCAAGGGTGTCGCCGCTGCGGACTCGCCCAGTTTTGCCAGACTTGAGGCCGCAGAGGCGAAACAGGTAGGCAGGCACGTCGGGCGTGGAGTAGATATAGCAGCCCGGTATGTCATTGGACTGCACCTCGCCGTCGAAGGGAATATAGACGCGATCGCCCTTCATCTCGATGGAGATGTCGCCTAGCCCGCCCGCGATGCGGTGTTTGCCGACGGTGCTGCCAAGCTGCAATTCCCAGCTTTGCTGAATCGGCACGGTTCGCACTGGGCGAGGGGCTTGGGAGCAGGCAGTCCCCAGCAGGGCGATCGCCATCAGGCTTGTCCAGGCGTTGCGCCAGCACCTCTGGAAGGGGGGCTTAACGGGAGGCTTATTGGAAGCTAAAGCGATACCCAGCATACTCGTTGCCCTCGTAGAGAATGACGAGGCGAGTCTGCGGGTCAAAAGCGAGCGGATAGACCTGGCGCTCGGCGGCCACGCCCGCCCTCACCTGAATGTTTTGCAATTGGCAATAGGGAGCGCCTGCAATTTGCGTAATGCGATCGCGGCTGTCGCGTTCGGGCACTGTGAGCAACTGGGCAAGCTGTTCGCGGGAGAGGGCGACCTGCTGATTGACCGTGCCCTGGCAGGCTTCGTGATGGCTGCCGGAGGCAACCGGCGACACCATGCCGCGCAAATCTACCAGCAGCCCCGCCATCGCAATCACCATGCCGCCGACCAGCACCGGGTTGAGCGTGGGTCGATCCAGACCGTGACGCTCTAGAGGGTAATGCTCCAGATTATGACGCTCTAGATCACGGCGCTTCATCGTTGCCGCCCTCCCCAACCATCACCAGGCCGCTGAAGACAATCAGGAGCCATATCGCTCCAAGTAAAACTGAGGTCATAGCACGCGCCCTCCGATCAACAGCCCCAGGAAGATGAGGAAAATCCGATAGCCCCAAGTGATGCTGGTGTGGGGGGCGACGGTTGTGCGATAGATTGCCAGGGCCGCCGGAGCGACAATCAGCAGCGCGACGGGGAGCCAGAAGCCCGCATTCATCGCCAGCAGCCAGTCTGCGCCGATACGGGCGATCGCCGCGCCAATCAGCAGCACCGCAGAGGTCTGCATCGAGGGTGCTTCCGTCATGGGGGGCCGCCCTGCTGTGGCAGGGGTGCTTTGCCGCTGCATCGAGCGGGCCGTCCGCTGGCGATCGCCGGGCAATAGCACCTGGTTGACCAGCGCCATCAAGCCCCGCAGCGCCCGCTGAGCCGTCGTCAGTGCGATTGCGATCGCCGACGAGGAGGGCGCTGACGCAAGCCCCGTGGAGCGATGTCGCCGTCCCCGACCAACCGACCCGCTGCTGTGCCCATCGCCTCGATGCCGCAGACTTTGGGCCATCCATTCGGCATCGCGCTCTGCCTGGAATAGGTCAACCGGACGCTTGGTAACCACAAATGCGCCTCTTTCATCTCGCTGCACAAGGGGAACCTCAGTGTCCAGGTATTCGCAGAGGGCAGGCAGATCACTCGATTCGCCTGCAAAGATGTGCTGCTGGGTGTCCAGGGCTTTCCAGTCGCGTTCTAGCTTTTGGGCGATCGCCTTTAGCTCCAGCATGGCGGCTTCCTGGGCGGCAGAAAGCTGGTTGATTTCGTCTGCCTTCACTTCTAGCAGGCGCATTACTTCCGCCGCCGGGAACTCAGGACGGGTCGGCGCTTCAGGATGAGACTTGCGCCCCGATGCAGTGGCGACCGGGGTTTTGGGCGATGCAGCGGCAACTGGTGCAGCAACCGCCGCAAACGACGCAGACGGCACACCAGACGGGGCCGACGGCACAAAGGTTGAGGTCAGCGCTGCTGACATGGCCCGCAGCGACTCGGCAGCCTGCTGCAATTCGGCGGCTTGCTGGGCTTCGGCGACGGCTGTGCGGACGGCCGCAGTCACGTCGGCATCCGTGGGGCGATTTTGCGCCGCAACACCAGCACGACTGCGCTCTAGAGGGCGTTCTGGAGGGGTGATTCCCGTAGGGATCGCTTCGCGATTCGCGCTCATCCGTCCTGTAGCTGCGCTCTGGGCAGGAAACATTTCCACCATGCGGGAGGCAGGGGACGACGAGACAGCGACTTGTCCAGCCCGAATGGCCTGGAGCCGCTCCTGAATTGCGCGAATCTCGACCTGGCTGGCGGGCATGGATGTGGGTTGGGCGGCGGGGGATTCCTTCATGCGTTCAACTCCTGAAGCGTGCTGACAGTCTGAGAACCTGGGACAGCGCAGAGCAGTGAGCGGGACGATTTGCTCAGGTCTTGCTCCGTTGACCCGGAGCGCTTGCTCAGATGCGCTAAATCATGCGCTAAATCAAATGCACTAAAATTAAAGGTGATCCAAGTTAGTACCTAAGTACTTGTTTCTGTATACCCCTCATGGTAGCTCAAAATAGTATTTATGTACTAAATCCGTCAACCCTTTTGTCTATGTCTCTTGATACTGGGCTTGAACGCTTGCAGTTGACTTAAGATTGGCAGGACTGATGAATTGGGTGAATCGGCTTCTTTTGGGCTACAGGGGCGAAACCCTCCAAACTTGCCAGTCCTGTTTTTCTGTTGCTTTCAGGGCAAATTGGGGCATCCTGGAAGTCAGACCGTCGTGCGATCGCCCCGTCCTTTCTATCGGCCCTAGAATAAACAAAGCGTTGTTTGCAAAAGCCACGTTCGAGCCTGGTTCTGGTAGGACGCTCTGGGTTTTGCTAGCCCATCATCCTGCCTGAGTCGTAGACTCGTAGATTTCACGCCCGTCATTGCCTGCCCGTCATTTCACGCAGAGTGCCGCACTGTCTTCCAATCTCCGTCTTCCAATCTCTGTCTTCCAATCTCTGTCTTCCAGCCTCTGTCAGTCTGCCTCGTGTTCTCTTGCTCTGCGTTTCGCCCCTGCCTTTTTTGCGTCCAGCCTTTTTTGCGCCTATGACTGCGATTCAGCCCCCCGACCGCGCTGCGACCCCCGATCAATCGGCTCCAAGGTATCCGCTGTCTACGCTTAAGCGGGCCCGCCGGGCAGTCGCCTGTTCCCCCTTTTTGCTGCCGCTGTTCGCCACGATGCGCCAGGAGGGAGTGTCGCTGAGGGCGATCGCCGGATCATCGGGTGTGCAGCAGCGCTACACTCGCCGCCCGCTGGCGGAACTGGCTGCGGAAGATGCGCTGCTCTGGCTCATCGATGTGGGTGTCCTGCGGCGCGAGGTCGATGGACAGGGACTCACCGATAGCTTTCGGCTCACGCCGCTGGGCCGCATTCTGGTAGACCAGTGGGTCGAGCGCAACCGGATTCCCGCACCAACCCTGGGCGATCGCCTCGCTAACTGGCTATCTCGCCGGTTTCGTCCACCTGCCTGGCTTCAGTAGCTCATCTGCGCTCTGAAAGATTTCCGCCAGTCTTTCAGGGTTTCTTGCTTCATAGGCTGTAAATCAAAACAGCGAGTCAAAACATCTCGAAACCATCTATTCCTGCGCCCGTACTCTGCTTCGCACCTAGCTCATGCACATCGCCCCTGCTCGCCTACGCTCTTTCGGAGGTCTTGGATGAAAGCCATCATGGTGGTGGGAACTGCGTCTCATGTCGGAAAGTCTATGCTGACGGCGGCCCTGTGCCGCATCCTGAGTCGCCGGGGCTGGCGAGTTTCCCCCTTCAAAGGGCAAAACATGGCGCTCAATGCCTACGTCACCGCTACGGGTGGAGAAATTGGTCATGCTCAAGCAGTGCAAGCCTGGGCAGCGGGTGTTGCGCCCCGCGTGGAGATGAACCCCATCTTGCTCAAGCCCCAGGGCGATATGACTTCGCAGGTAGTGCTGAAGGGACGGCCTGTCGGGCGCGTCAGTGCGGCTGACTATTACGCCGAATATTTCGAGCCAGGCTGGCAGGCGATCGAAGAATCTCTGGCGCGGCTGAGCGAAGAATTCGACCTGGTCGTGTGTGAGGGGGCAGGCAGCCCGGTCGAGGTGAACCTGAAAGAGCGTGACCTGACCAATATGCGCGTTGCCACCCACCTCAACGCGCCGACCCTGCTGATTGCCGATATTGAGCGGGGCGGCGTGTTTGCCCAGATTGTCGGCACGCTGGAATTGATGGAGCCAGAGGAGCGTGCCCTGGTGAAAGGCATCATCATTAACAAGTTTCGTGGACAAAAGGCGCTGCTCGACCCTGGACTCACCTGGCTAGAGGAGCGGACGGGCATCCCGGTTCTGGGGGTGATTCCCTGGATGGAGCATTCCTTTCCGGCAGAAGACTCGCTCTCGCTGTTTGATCGGGGGCAACAGAGCGGCGGCAACGAAGTGACGGTCGCCGTGATTCGCCTGCCGCGCATTTCAAACTTTACCGATTTTGACCCGCTAGAGGCGGAACCTACCGTTTCCGTGAAATATATCGGGCTAAAGGATTCCCTGGGCTATCCCGATGCCGTCATCCTGCCAGGTTCTAAAACGACCATTCCCGACCTGATTGCCCTCCAGCGCACTGGGTTGGCCGAGGCGATTCAGAAATACGCCGCTGCGGGCGGAACGGTGTTGGGCATTTGCGGCGGCTATCAAATGATGGGCACGATGCTAGCCGATCCGGAGGGCGTGGAAGGTCAGGAAGGTCGCTATAAGGGGCTGGGTCTGCTGCCGATTAAGACGGTAATTACAGGGCAAAAGGTAGCGCGGCAGCGACAGGTCACGTCTAATTTTCCGCAGGTGGGGCTGCCGGTGCTGGGCTATGAAATTCACCAGGGACGCACCCATCTAGCCGATGCCGACCAAGAGCCGGATGGGCCTGTGTTCAAGCCGCTGTTTGACGATCGCAATTTGGGCGTGGTGGACTCTACCCAGTCGCTCTGGGGCACTTATCTGCACGGTATTTTCGACAATGGCGCGTGGCGGCGGGCCTGGCTGAACCGACTGCGGCAGCAGCGCGGCCTCAAGTCGCTGCCGACGGGGGTCTCCAACTATCGAGAGCAGCGGGAGTCTATGCTAGACTCTCTGGCTGATGCCTTTGAGTCTTACCTGGATTTATCGGCGCTGTCGT
Source organism: Thermoleptolyngbya oregonensis NK1-22 (assembly GCF_032705245.1). Taxonomy (GTDB): domain Bacteria; phylum Cyanobacteriota; class Cyanobacteriia; order Elainellales; family Elainellaceae; genus Thermoleptolyngbya; species Thermoleptolyngbya sichuanensis. The sequence goes on along the minus strand of NZ_CP053540.1, from coordinate 274,993 downwards.
CTTATTTGGATGGCTGATCTTATTTGGACGGCTGATCTTTGCATAGCTGGTTCGCGTCGCCCATGAGTTTAGACATGATTTAGAAATGAGTGTAGAAATTCACTTTTTGCCCGACAATGTGACGGTGCAGGCAGACCCCGGCGAGCCGCTGCTGGAAGTGGCGGAACGGGCGGGTGTGATGATTCCCACAGGCTGTTTGATGGGGTCCTGTCATGCTTGCGAAGTGGAGGTGAATGGCGACGAGTCGGTGTGTGCTTGCATTAGTGCCGTTCCCGCCGGGTCGCCCCGGCTCACCATCAACCTCTACGTGGACCCCACTTGGTGATTCTCCTGATTACTTTCCATAATTTTCCATGATTGATGAATTTGAGCTGCCGAATGCGGTGCGGGCGGCGATCGCCCTTGGCAGCAACCTGGGTGATTCGATCGCGATTGTCGAGTCGGCCATTGAGGCGATCGCCCGCGTTCCCGGTGTGCAGCTCATCGAGCGATCGCACCTATACAAAACTGCCCCCGTCGGCCCGCCCCAGCCAGACTACATCAATGCCTGCGTGCTGGTCTATACGCTGCTGCCGCCAGACACGCTGCTGGGCGTGCTGCTCGAAATTGAGCGCCAGTTTGGGCGAGTGCGGCGAGAGCGCTGGGGGCCCCGGCTGCTGGATCTCGATCTGCTGCTCTACGGCAACCGCATGGTCAACACACCCACCCTGCAACTGCCCCATCCCCGGATGCGCGATCGCGCCTTCGTGCTGTGGCCCCTGGCGGAAATCGCGCCCGACTGGGTGGAACCCGTCACCCTCAAAACCATGAAGGCCCTGCGTGACCAGATTGATGGCTCCGGCATCCAGATCATCATCACCTTAGGGCTGAACGGATGACGGGCCCGCCCGCCGATCCAAATGCCCACCCGCCTGTGGTGGAATGGGGCGATCGCCATCCCGCCAAAGCCCAACTGCGGAACTCGGTCTGGCAAAGCCTGAAAGACAGCGGCGCAGCCCTCCGCGACCCAGTGGGCCATATCCCCCACTTTGCCGGAGCTGAAGCCGCCGCCGAGCAGCTTGCTGCCCTACCCATCTGGCAGCAGGCGCAGGTCGTCAAGTGCAACCCCGACCGACCGCAAGCCCCCGTGCGGCTGCGGGCGCTGCAAGACGGCAAGCGACTCTATATGGCCGTGCCGCGCCTCACCCGCCGTCAGTGCTTTGTGGAACTCGACCCTGCCACGCTGCAACGGCAGGGCATTCCGTTCAAGCAGGTGGCCGCCATGCGTCAGGCGCTCATCCACGGCCGCCTGGTCAGCTTTGACGAGATGCAGCCGATTGATCTGGTCGTCGTGGGCAGCGTCGCCGCCACGGACGCAGGCGGGCGCACAGGCAAAGGCGCAGGCTTCGCCGACCTGGAACTCGCCCTGCTGCAACAGTTCAACCTGCTGAAGCCCGACACGCAAATCATTACCACGATCCACCCGCTGCAACGGGTCGCCTCAGACCAACTGCCTGTGGAACCCCACGACTGGCCGCTGGACTGGGTGATCACGCCAGACGGGGCGATCGCCACTCACCACACCTTCCCCAAACCCGCCGGAATCGACTGGGCCGCCGTCCAGCCCGATCAATACCGCAAGATTCCGATTTTGCGGGCGCTGCGAGAAGAGCGGTTGGCTGATCAGGAGTCAGATTGATAGACGTTGGGTGATTTTGGGATAAAAGGGCGATCGCCCGCGTGGGTCACGCTGCCCAGGTAACTCTGTCCCGCAGATGGGCATACTCATACAGAAGACGCAATCGCAAATTCCACAATCCTTCCTATTTCCCTCTTCGTTCTTCGTTCTTCCTTCTTCGTTTTTCCCTCTTCCCTCTTCCCTCTTCCCTCTTCCCACCCATGCTCCCCCCCGAAGCCCTGGACAAAATCCGCCAGCAATTTGACCACGCGCCCTATCCCCGCGTGCCGCTGGAGCAGTCGCCCAAGGACGATCCAAATTCTCTGTTCAAACACAGCCTGATAACGGCATATTACCGCCGCGAAGGTCGCGTCATCGACCCACAAGATCGGTTGATTTTGGACGCGGGCTGCGGCAGTGGCTATAAGTGCCTGATGCTGGCGGAGGCCAATCCGGGCGCAAAGATTGTCGGCATGGACTTGTCGGAAAAGTCGGTGGAGCTAACCCGCCAGCGGCTGGCTTACCACGGGTTTGACCAAGTGGAATGCTACGCCGGTCTGATCGAGGAATTGCCGCAACTGGGAATGCAGTTCGACTACATCAACTGTGACGAAGTGCTGTACCTGCTGCCCAATCCGCTGGCGGGGTTGCAGGCGATGCGCTCGGTCCTCAAGCCGGACGGCCTCTTGCGGGTGAATCTGCACAGCGCTTATCAGCGTCGCCGCTATTACCAAGCGCAGGATTTGTTCCGGATGCTGGGGTTGATGGAGGGCAACCCAGAGGAGCTAGAAGTCGGGCTGGTGCATGAAACCATGAACGCCCTCCAGGATCACGTCGTCCTGAAAACGACCACCTGGCATCCGATTTACGATCAGCAGCCAGAGGGTGTGCTGGTCGATCATCTGCTGCTGGGCGATAAGGGCTATACCATTCCTGATCTGTTCGGGTTGCTAAAGTCGGCAGACCTAGAACTGATCAGCATGGTGAACTGGCTGCATTGGGATTTGCGCGACCTGTTCCAAAATCCCCATGCGCTGCCGGAGCCGTGGGACCAACTGGTGCCCAATTGCTCGATCGAAGACCAGCTTTATTTCTACGAACTGCTGAATCCGGTGCATCGCCTGCTGGATGCCTGGTGTGGCGTTGCCACCGAAGCGGAACCGCCCGACTCGCGCCCAGACCGGACAGTGCAAAACTGGGCGCTGAGCGACTGGCAGCGGGCGACCCTGCACCTGCATCCCCAACTCCGCACCGAGCGAGTGCGTCAGGCACTATTGGCGGCGTGTCAGGCTTCTCAGCCGTTTGAAATAAGTCGCCACCTCAGCCAGGTTTCGCCAACGCCCGTGGTGCTGAGCAGCAGTCAGGCACTTTCGCTGCTGCCGCTGTGGGACGGGCCGCACTCCATCGCGGCGATCGCCCATCAGTATCAGCGCTTCCACCCCGTCCAACTGCCCAGCCTGGAACCGATGACCCCGGATGCCGCCCTGGGGCAAGCGGTTGAACTGATCAAGCGGCTGGAGCGGTGTTTGTTTGTCCTGGTTGAGCTTTAGCGCAATGGTGTGATGCCACGACATCAACAAACAGCATCAACAAACAGCATCAACAAACAGCATCAACGCCCCCTTTACGCATCTGAATCATCTGAGCGATTATCCCGTTCCCCCATGACCCCAATGTCCTCTTCTACCCTCGACCAACTCCGCGCCCAGTTCGACAACGCGCCCTATCCCCGGATTCCGCTCGACCAGTCACCCCTGGCGGACTATGACATGCAGTTTGTGCATAGCATGGTCACGCCCTACTATCTGCGCTATCGGCGGGCAGCGGATACCGTAGGCAAGGTGATCCTGGACGCGGGCTGTGGGACAGGCTATAAGGCGCATCTGCTGGCGATCGCCAATCCCGGTGCCACGATCATCGGCGTTGACCTGTCGGAAGCGTCGGTCAAGCTGGCGCGGCAGCGGCTCGACTATCACCAAATTCCCAACACCGAGTTCTATACGCTGCTGATCGAAGACTTGCCCAGCCTGGGGATGCACTTTGACTACATCAACTGCGATGAGACGCTGTATCTGGTGCCCGATCCACTGGCAGCATTACAGGCGATGACCAGCGTTCTCAAGCCCGACGGCATCCTGCGGGTCAATCTGCACAGTGCCCTCCAGCGCCATGCGTTTTATCGAGCGCAGGAACTCTTTCGGGCGATCGGGCTGATGAAGCCGGAAACCTCCCAGAGCGAAGCCGTGCAGGTGGTGATCAACACGATGAAAGCCCTAAAGCCAGATGTAGTGCTAAAGCAGCACGCCTGGAAGCCTGAATATGAACGGCCCGAAAGCGACGGCAGCATTTTGGCGAATCATCTGCTGGTGGGCGACAAAGGCTTCACGATTCCTGACGTGTTTGACCTGCTGGGCGCGGCTAATCTGGAATTTCTCAGCATGGTGAACTGGCGACACTGGCAAGTGCCCGATCTGTTTAAGGACGGCGACGACCTGCCCGCGCTATGGGGCATGAGCCTGATGGCCGCCGATCCGCCAGCGCAATTACGCATGTATGAACTGCTACATCCGGTCAATCGCCTGATGGATTTTTGGTGTGTGCGGGCGGATGCGGACCCACCGGGGAGTCCTGTCGATGCCTGGGACGATGAAGCATGGCAGGAGGCAAGGGTGCATCTGCATCCGGTGTTGCGGGCTGCGCCGATCCGAGAAGCGGCGATCGCCCAGATTGAAACCGGCCAACCCTTCGAGCTAACCCGCTACATCGACCTGCCCGCAATGGGAACCGTCTCGCTGACGGCCCTAGAAACGGCCTGCCTGCTGCCCCTCTGGGACGGCCCTCAGACCGTCGCAGCTCTAGCCCAGCGCTGGCAACAGATCCAGCCCACAGACTGGGCAACGCTGGAGCCACTCAGTGAGAACACGGCATTTGCTAGGGTACAAAATTTGTTGAACCGACTCGATGCGTTTTTATACGTACTCACTGAGTTAGATTCCTGACACTGCAAGGCTTTCAGCCCTTCGGAAAATCCCAGAAAATTTTTGAGACCCCTGATATGAAACTGACGCAAGCTGGGCAAATTAACGCTAGGAGTTAGAAACCCAGTATCCCGCAACCTCAAGGAGACTCTACCCTATGAAGACTGAACTGAAAGCAAAGTTTTTGCAGCACCTGATCGACAAGAAAAAGGGCGAAGAAGGCTTCACGCTGATTGAACTGCTGGTGGTGATCATCATCATCGGTATCCTGTCTGCCATCGCGCTGCCCTCCTTCCTGAACCAAGCCAACAAGGCTCGCCAGTCTGAGGCTCAAACCTACGTTGGTTCTATCAACCGGGGTCAGCAAGCCTACTTCCTGGAGAAGAACACCTTTGGTGCGCTGAGCAACCTGGAACTGGGCATCAGCAACACCAAGAACTACACCTACGCCTCTAGCGCCTCAGGTTCGGGCGCTGCTGCTGTGGCAACCACCACCGCTACCCCGACCGCAACGCTGAAGGGCTACGCTGGCAAGGTGTGGGTTGCGACCGCAAACGATGGTAGCGCCACCACCCTGGCGCTGCTGTGCGAAGGCGGCATTGGTAGCGTCCCCACGATCGCAGGTACCGTCTGCCCGTAGGACTTGGATGTAAGCCGGACTGCGATGGAGAGGAGTCAGCCTTAGCGCTGTTTTTCTCTCAACTTGCAACTGGTGCTACGTTCTCTTTTCTTGTATAGAAGGCTGTTGGGAGAATCTCCTGACAGCCTTTTGTTTTAGAGTGCGTTTGTTTTAGAGTGCGTCAGAGTGCGCCAGCGTTTCGATTTTCGCGGGGGGATTGGGTAACCTAATCGAACAGAGAGTCAACATTGCGATCGCTCTCTAAATCCCTGCAAGTTCGCATCTGCCCCAGCTTTTTTCCTTGCAAGATACCCCCGATTCCTATGACAGAGCTGACTTTGAGTTCCGAGCCTGTGTCTGATAGCGCCGCCCCTGTCGATCCCAGGCTGCAAGAGGCGATCGCCCTGGTTCGGGCTGAGCGCTATGACGCAGCCGCTGTTGCGCTGGAGCAACTGATCGAGGAAAACGCTGCAATTCCCTCGGCAGTCTGGCATTTGGGCTTGGTGCGGCTGTTGCAAAAGCAGGAAGAAGAAGCGCAACTGCTTTGGACAATGATGATGTCTGAGGCAGCGCCAGACCAGCTTGAGCCTTGGACGACAGAGCTATCAAACCTCCTGCACACCGAGGCCCTGCGCCAGCAGCGCAAAGGACAGGCGCAAGCGGCCTGGCTGATTCGCCGCCACCTGCGGGAAGTCAATCCAGCAGACTGGCAAAATGCGCTGCATCTGGTGGAACTTGAGCTAGAGCTAAAGCAGTTTCAGGCAGAGAATCTCGAAGAACTGGGACTGATTGAGTGGCTCCGGACAGAGCAGCCCACCGCCGCAGAGATGGAGCATCTGTCTACCCTCGTCAAGCAACTGCTGGAAACCATTCCCTACGAAAATGCTGTGATTGCCTTGGTGCAGGCATTTATTCCACGAGTGGAGCAGCCAGCCGACTGGATCGATCCGCTGCTGGCGGCAGCCTACAACATTTCTTCCAAAATCATCAACTACAGTCGCGCCATTCCCTATGCGGAACTGTGCCATCAAATTGACCCCTATCATTCCGCCACGCTGCTGCGGCTGAGCGCCTATTACCAGGACAGTGAGCAATACGACAAAGGAATCGACTTTGCGGAGCGGTTTTTGGCAGGCACTCAAACAACACTACAGCGCTGGATGGGGACTGCCATGCTGCTGCGGGGGCTGATGATTCGCGGCGGACAGTGGGAACGGGTGACGGCGACGCTGCAAGACATCACGGCGCTTTCAGAAACCTTTCTCGCTGAGTACGAGTTTAAAGACGATCAGCTCTTGGACGCTTCGATCCTAACTGCGTCGATGTACTTTTACCCGTATGTTAGCGATTCGCCCAGAGAGACGCGATCGCTGCAAAATCGAGTGGCCAAGCTCTATCAAGACGATCTCACGGCATCTGTTAAGCAGAAAAGCGATCTTTACATCCCGTATCCGCAAGCGCCGCTGGTGCGGAGCGTCGAGCGCAAAAAGCTGCGAGTAGGATACATCTCGCGCTGTATGCGGGCACACTCGGTCGGCTGGCTGAGCCGCTGGCTGCTGCATCATCATGACCACGACCGCTTTGACATACACGTTTTGTTTAATCAGCAAATCGAACCAGGGGCCTTTGGGCGCGAATGGTTTGCCAGCAAAGCCGACAGCGCTTACGCCATCGAAGGCGACATTCTGGGCATTGCCAAGACTATTCGTGAAGATGAAATCGACATCCTGGTTGATTTGGATAGCATTACGTCTGATTTGAACATGGGCGTGCTGGCGCTGAAGCCTGCGCCCGTGCAGGTGACGTGGCTGGGGATGGATGCGTCGGGTCTACCGGCGGTGGATTACTTTATTGCCGATTCCTACGTCGTGCCTGACGATGCCGACGAATACTATGCCGAGACCATCTGGCGTTTGCCGCAGACATATTTGGCGGTGGATGGGTTTGAGGTGGGTGTGCCGACGCTGCGGCGCGACGATTTGGGCATTCCCAGCGATGCCGTTATTTACCTGAGCGCCCAGATTGCCTACAAGCGCCATCCCGAAACGGTGCGGCGGCAGATGCAGATTTTGCGTGAGGTTCCCAATAGCTACTTTTTAATTAAGGGGGCAGGGGATTCGGAGTCGGTGCGATCGCTGTTTTTACAGATTGCGGAAGAAGAGGGCGTGGCGGGCGATCGCCTCCGTTTCCTCAGCCGCGACAAGACAGAGCTAGACCACCGGGCCAATCTGGCGATCGCCGATGTGGTACTTGACACGTTCCCCTACAACGGCGCAACGACCACGATGGAAACCCTGTGGATGGGCATTCCAATGGTGACGCAGGTGGGTAAACAGTTTGCCAGCCGCAACAGCTACGGCATGATGATGAACGCGGGCATTACCGAAGGCATCGCCCATACGCCAGAAGAGTATGTGGAATGGGGTGTGCGACTGGGCAGGGATGCGAAATTGCGCGAAGAGATTCAAACCAAATTGCGGCGATCGCGCCAAACCTCGCCGCTGTGGAATGCCCGCCAGTTTACCCGCGACATGGAACGCGCCTACGAGCAGATGTGGGAACGGTATTTGGAAGGCTGAGGGAGGGGAGGGGGTTGGTGGAAAAGGGAAGAAGGAAGAGCGAAGAACGAAGAACGAAGAAGGAAGAACGAAGAAGGAAGAACGAAGAAGGAAGAACGAAGAACGAAGAGCGAAAATCTGAAATCTAAAATCGAGATTCCGTTGATGGGAGAATGCACGAACGGCGGCATCAATCCCCCCGGAATCTCCGGCTCCCTGCTATATAAGAACCAGAGCATCATGCAAGGTTGGCTTATGGAAATTCGACGGCTGGGGCGCTGGGGTCTGGTTCTGTTGTGCGGCGTAGTGCTGTGGTTGGGGTGGGCGTTGCCTGCGATCGCCCTGATTCATCCCTATCCGGAGGGTGGGGGGCAGGTGATGGTGCGATCGCTCCAAACGCTGCGAGACGAGTCGGATCATGCGTGGCAGGCGGTGCTGTTTAAGCGGGTGCGCGATGGACAGGTTGTGGATTTTCGGCTGCGGCTGGTGGGCTATCCGGGGGCGGCCTACCTGGCCCATGCCCAGCCGCTCAGCATTTCCACCGGGCGCAGCGAACAGTGGACTGCTCCCGATGTCTTTGGCACGTCTCGCCTGAATGATGATTTGGCAGGAAATGTCGGCGAGTACGATTTTCGAGACACAATGTTACGCTTGCAAACCGACATGCCCCTGCGGTTGGCGCTACCGTTAGAAGAGGGGCGATCGCTCGAATTAACGATTCCTCCCTTTGCCGTCCGCGAATGGCGACAACTCCTCGACTGGCAGCATGAGGATTAGTTCAAGACTAGGATTCCACCCCAGGATTCTGGTCGCGTCTTCTGACCCTTGATCCTTCACTGCCCTCTCTCGGTTCTCCCGCTTCTTTCCCATGCCCCTCCCCCGCTGGCTTCGACTCCCGCGCCGTTATGCCATCCCGCTAGCCGTGGTGGGAAGTTTGCTGCTGCTCGATTTGCTGCGGCTGCTGGTTGCAGAGGGGCTGTGGTTTCAGCAGGTGGAGCATCTGCGGGTGTTTTGGCTGCGGCTGGGTGTGCAGGGAGGGCTGGGGCTGCTGGGGTTTGGGCTGAGCCTGGTGTTTCTGTGGGGAAATTTGGCGATCGCCCATCGACATTCTGACCCACACCTGAACCTGACCCCGATTCCCCGGTTTGGGGGGCTGCGGCTGCGTCCACTGGCGATGCTGGTGTCGGGCATCAGCCTGTGGATGAGTGCGGCGCTGGCCTATCACGCGGGCGTGGCGATTAGCCACTGGCGGCCGGCCCTCAGCGTCTATACACCTGCTGCTCAAGTCCCCGTACGATTTCGAGCCGAAACGCTGGGGCAACTGCTCGTCCAGAGCCTCCAGCAGCCGTGGTTGGCGCTGATTATTCTGGGGCTAGCGGTGGGGCTGCTGGTGTATCCGCGAGTGCTGCTGTGGGGCTGGGCGCTGCTTACCAGTCTGGGTTTTGGGCTGGTGCTGTCGGAATATTGGGCCAAACTGCTGCTGGCCGCTTCGCCCACGCCCTTTGACCGAGCCGATCCGCTGTTTGGTCAAGATATTGGCTTTTATGTGTTTCGGCTGCCTGCGCTGGAGTTGCTGTCCTATTGGGCGATGGGGCTGACGCTGCTGGGGCTGCTGTCGGTGGTGCTGGTCTATTTGCTGGCGGGCGACAGCCTCAGCGAGGGGAAATTTTTGGGCTGGTCGCTGCCGCAGTTGCGTCATCTCTGTGGGCTGGGTGGGGTGCTGATGCTGGCGATCGCCCTGGCCCACTGGCTCAATCGCTACGGGCTGCTGTATTCCACCAGCGGCGTGGCCTACGGGGCTGGGTTTACCAATGTCCATGTGCGGCTGCCGATTCACAGCATTTTGGCGGTGGCGGCGCTGGTGTTGGGGGTGATTTTGCTGTGGCAGGCGATCGCCTCTCATCGCTGGCGGGCGGTTCCGGCGGTGTCGGCTACTCCGCTGCGGGGGGCGGCGGCCAGTCTGCCGAATCGGGGCTTTGTTTCTCGAACCGCAGCGACACCAGGGTTACCCCCGTCCGCTTCGCAGTCTCGCAGTCGCGTCCCATCGGCTCCGGAGGATTCTGCTCTATCGCTCCGGGGCTGGCGATCGCGCGAAGAGCGAATTGCAGAATATGCCCAGTGGTCGGGGGCTGCGGTTGATTTGCCGCTGCGCCCTGGGCCGGGGGCAGAGGAAACCGTGGCCCTGCTGCCGCGTCGAGTGCCGCCGCTGTTTTGGGGGCCGATGCTGCATCTGGCTGTGGCGGCGATCGCCACGACGCTGATTCCCTTTGTGGTGCAAAGCTTCGTTGTGCAGCCCAACGAACTGGCGCTGGAAACGCCTTACATTCAGCGCACCATCGCCCTCACGCGAGATGCGTTTAACCTACAGGTCATTCAGGACGATATCTTTGACCCCCAGACGAACCTAACACTGGAGGATCTGCAAGCTAACAACCTCACCATCGACAACATTCGCCTGTGGGACTCGCGCCCGCTGCTAGAGACGAACCGCCAGCTTCAGCGCATCCGCCCCTACTACGAATTTCCCGATGCCGACCTCGACCGCTACCAGCTTCCGACCACTCAGGGCACGATTGGCCTACGGCAAGTTCTAATCGCGGCCCGCGAACTGGACTATAGCGGCGTGCCCGCCGATGCCCAAACCTGGGTGAACCAGCACCTCATTTACACCCACGGCTATGGCTTTACGGTCAGCCCAGTGAACACCGCCGACGAGGGTGGACTTCCTGTTTACTTTATCGAGGGCGTGGAGCAGATTGTTAATGACCCGCGGATTTTAGACTTGCTGCCCACCGACAATCCCCGCATTTATTTTGGTGAACTGACCAATAACTTCGTGCTGACGCGCACTCGCGCCCTGGAGTTGGACTATCCCAGCGGCGGCGAAAACGTTTACAACACCTACAGCGGCAGTGGCGGCATCCCCATCGGGTCTTACTGGCGGCGGCTGCTGTTTGCGCGGCATCTCAACGACTGGCGAATGCTGTTTAGCGACCAGTTGACGGGCGAATCGCAGTTGCTCTATCGCCGCAATATCGTCAAGCGGGTGCAGGCGATCGCCCCCTTCCTGCGGTTTGACCATGACCCCTACCCGGTCGCAGTTGAACTAGATGAAAAGATTAGCAATGCCGACTCGCCGCCCAGTTCGCTGTACTGGATTATTGATGCCTACACGACGAGCGATCGTTACCCCTATTCCGACCCGCGCAACAACGATTTCAACTACATTCGCAACTCCGTCAAGATTGTCGTCGATGCCTACAACGGCAGCGTCACCTTCTACATCGCTGACCCCAGCGACCCGATGATCCAGTCCTGGAGCCGTCTGCTGCCCCAGATGTTCCGCCCGTTCGATTCCATGCCCCCGGCTCTCCGCAGTCACATTCGCTATCCGCAGGACTACTATCAGGTGCAGTCGAATCAGCTCATGACCTACCACATGACTGATCCGCAAATCTTCTACAACCGCGAAGACGAATGGCGCGAACCGAATGAAATTTATGCTAACGAGTCGCAAATTGTTGCGCCCTATTACCTGATTACCAAACTGCCCATCGCCGATGCGGAAGAATTTGTTCTGCTGCGCCTCTTCACGCCGTCCCAGCGCACAAACCTGATTGGCTGGCTGGCGGCTCGCTCCGATGGTGAAAATTATGGCAAAGTGCTGCTCTATCGCTTCCCCAAGCAGCGACTGATCTTTGGCCCAGAGCAAATCGAAGCCCGCATTAACCAAGATCCGCTGATTTCTCAGCAGATTTCGCTGTGGAATCGGCAGGGTTCGCAGGCGATCCAGGGTAATCTGCTAGTGATCCCCGTGGAGGACTCGTTGCTCTATGTCGAGCCGCTGTACCTCCAGGCGGAGCAAAACCGTCTGCCCACCCTCACAAGGGTCATCGTCGCCTATGGAAACCGCATCGTTATGGCGGAAACGCTCCAGCAGGCCCTCGATGCCATCTTTGCAGAGGCTCCGGTGGATGGGACTCCTGCCGATAGCACTGTTGAAGCGAATCCCGAAGCACCCCCCAATGGAACCATCGTGCGGCCGCTGCCGGAGACTGGGGTCGAGGGGGCGTTGCCGTGAGGGGGCGTTGCCGTGGGGGAGCGTTGCAGTCATGAAGGGTCAAAGCATTGTGGGAATACGCTTTTTCCCTGCTTCGCATTCCCCTAACCCCTAACCCGTAACCCCTGACTCGAACCTCTGATGCGCTATTGGCTGATGAAATCGGAACCGGATGTGTATAGCATCGAAGACCTGGAGCGCGATCGCCAGACGATTTGGGATGGCGTGCGAAACTATCAGGCGCGAAATTTCTTGCGATCAATGGAGGTGGGCGATCGCGCGTTTTTCTATCACTCCAACGCCACGCCGCCGGGAATTGTGGGGCTGATGCAGGTGTCGCAGCCGGATATCGTAGACCCGACGCAGTTTGACCCCAAGAGCAAGTATTACGATGCCAAGTCGCCGCAGGACAATCCCCGCTGGCGCACGGTGCAGGTCGAGTTTGTGGAGCAGTTTCCTCAGATAGTGACGCTGGAACAACTGCGGCAAACCTTTTCGTCAGAGGAACTGCTGGTGGTGCGCCAGGGCAATCGCCTATCAGTGATGCCGGTAGACGAGGCGGTTGCCCAGAAAATTTTGAAGCTGGCGAAAGGCTGAGGATTGGAGTTAGGAGAGGCAGGATGTCTCGAAACAAACGCAGGGCTGCGAGGCGGGGTAGATTGGCGAGCTTGGGGCTGCTGCTGTGGCTGGGGATGCTGGCTCCCGCCTGGGCAGAGGCGCGTCTGGAGAAAATTCAGCGGACGGGTGTGCTGAGGGCGGGGGTTCGCACGGATGCTGCACCGTTTGGCACGCTGGATGAGTCGGGCGCACCGATGGGATACCCGGTTGACCTGCTGCGGCGAATGCAGGCGGATTTGTCTCGCAGCCTGGGGCGGACGATTCAGCTAGAACTGGTGCCTACGACGGCAGCAGAGCAGTTTGCCCAGGTTAGCCAAGGCGCATTGGACATAGCCTGTGGCACAAGCAGCATTACCCTCAGCCGCGGGTCGATGGTGGATTTTTCGGTCGGCTATTTCGTGACGGGGACGCAGTTTTTGCTGGCGCGGGGTCGGGGGCTTTCGGGCAATCGGCTGCGAGTTGGCGGCGTATCGGGCACAACTAACGCAGAGCTAATTCGCAGGCGGCTGCCGCTGGCGCGAATTGTGCCTGTGGGCGATCGCGCTGAGGGGCTGTCTTTGCTGCAACAGGGACGGATTGACGCGCTGGCCAGCGACGGCATCTTGCTGGAGGGATTGCGGCGATCGCTGCCCGATCCCGACGCTTATGAAGTCATTCCTCCGCAGCCTTTTAGCCGCGAGGTGTACGGCTGTCTGTTGCCCAAACAGGATCTGCCGTTTCGCGCCCAGGTGAATCAAAGCCTGACTCGCTTTATGGAAGGCGTGCTGGCGGGGGAAACGACAGCGATGCAGTTGTTTGAGCGCTGGTTTGGGCCGCAGGGCGCTGTTCCCTGGGAGACGACGGACACCGTGACCCACTTTCGGCGGGTGGTCGAGCAGAGCCGCGCTAGCGGGCCCAGTAGATTAGATACTTTTCAGCCGCCGCGAAGAATCCGTAGAGCGCAGTCCCCATAATTGCCAGCACCATCAGACCCGCAAACCCCAGCGGCACGTCAAAGTTGGAACTGGCGGTGACGATGAGGTAGCCAATGCCCTTGTTGGAAGCGACGGTTTCCGAAATCACTGCCCCCACAAACGCTAGCGAAATTGCCACCTTCAGCGATGCAAAGACATAGGGCATGACGTGGGGAAAGCCGATTTTCTGGAAGATCTCGAGCTGAGATGCGCCGAGCGATCGCATCACGTCCTTCATCTCCGGTTCCACCGTGTCCAGCCCTAGCGCCACGTTGACCGCAATCGGGAAGAAAGCCAGCAGGAATGCTGTGAGGATAGCCGGAATCGTGCCAATGCCAAACCACAGCGCAAATAGCGGCACAAGCGCCACCTTGGGAATGGTATTGAACCCAACCAGCAGCGGGTACAGCACAATGTACGCCAGCCGCGAATAGCCGATCATAAAACCGAGAATGACACCCGCCAGGATCGCCAGCAGAAACCCTGCCAAGGTCGTGAACAGCGTTTGCATGGAATTCTCCCACAAAGCCGAACTGCGGGCGATCGCCGATTGCAAAATTGCAGACGGCGCTGGCAGATTGTAGCTGGGAATATTGAACAACCGCACCAGCAGTTCCCAAAGCACAAACAGCAGCACGGTTGCTACCGCTGGAAATATAATGCTGGCGGATTTGGTGCGAGAGAATTTTTCAAGGCGATCGAACGTAGTCATGATAACCAGAAGAATGGTAAAAGCAGGGATTGCGGAGGCAAGGCGGAATAGGCGGAATAGAAAGCAGGATAGAAAAAATCGACGCTGCGCTAGTTGCGATGAATATGGCGGCGCAGGTCGGCCACAATGTGGTTGAAGTCGTCCGACAGCATCATGTCTGGCGTAGTGGGGCGCGGCAGCGATACGTCCACTTTGTAAATAATCGAGCTAGGTCGCGGCCCCATGACATACACCGTGTCAGACAAAAACACCGCTTCTCGCAGGTCATGGGTAATCAAAATGCAGGTGCAGCGATTGTGCATCCATAGCTCTTGCAGCATCACCCACATCTCTTCACGGGTGAAGGCATCCAGTGCCCCAAACGGCTCATCCAGCAGCAAAATTTCAGGTTTGTGAATCAGCGCCCGACATAGCGAAGCCCGCTGGCGCATTCCACCCGACAACTGCCAGGGATACTGCTTCGCAAAGTCCTTCAGCCCCACCGTAGCCAGCAGCTCTTCCGCAGCGCGAGCGTGGATTGCCTTGCGGCTGGGATTGCGAATTTCTTGCTTATACGGCTCCACCACTTCCAGCGGCAGCATCACGTTTGCCAGCGTATTGCGCCAGGGCATTAGCACCGGGTTTTGAAAGGCAATGCCAACGTTTTTCAGCGGTTGGGTAATCTTTTTTCCGCGAAATCGGATTTCTCCCAGGGGCGCGGGCGACAGACCCGACACCATCCGCAGAATCGATGTTTTGCCGCAGCCGCTCGGCCCGACAAACGACACAAACTCGCCCTCGGCTATGTTCAGCGAAATCTCGTCGATAATGCGTCGCGGATTGCCATCGACTTGGTATTGCAGACCAATGCGATCGAACTCCAGAATGACAGGCTTGTCGGTTTTTGCAGCGCTGTCGATTGTTTCGGATTGAACCATGATGAGAAAACCCTTGACGCATTCAAGATGCCCTTCATTTGGGCAGCTAAGCAGGAAGGGATTCTGTAGTTCTTGACACAAAACCTGGGAATTAAGGCAAAGAGTTTTTAAGACGGTAGTTTTGACAAGGTTCTTAATGAATTTTCAAAAGTTGGCGATCGCAAATTGTAGCCTGGGTCACGTTTCGCTGCTTCGGATATGTATACAGTACACCTTACGCTAAACCAAACTAAGCAAAGGGCACTGCTTACCTGCGCCCTTCGAGCAGTGTCCTCATTAAGTTTGCTGAGTATTGGTTTTGCGCTGTTTCGCCTGCGATCGCTTAAATGATTTGTTGAGCTGAGCTGAATCTGTGCAGTCTCTGTGCAGTCAATGCGCTTAACTTTCAGGACTGATGCAGGCTTCTCGACAGCGCAAGCTCAATCGTTGAGGTAGGTTCAGCGTTGCTAGGAACACTCTGTAGTAAACAACTTGTTGAAACATTGCCTGGTGCAGATCAATTCTCAAAGCGCACTATGAAACTTAATTGGCTGGCTCGATTTCTCTCCATTGCTCTGGTTGCTTCCCCCATGCTGCTGAGCAGTTGCCAAACGCCTACCCCAGAGGCGACTGCTCCAGAGGCATCGCCAGGGACGACGACGGCTGCTTCCCCGACGGCTCCGAACGAACTGCGGACGATCAAGGTTAACCCCTCCTGGCTCCTGCAAGGAGACAATGCGCCGATCACGCTGGCTAGCGAGAAGGGTTACTTTGCAGAGGAAGGGCTGAACGTGGTGATTGAGCGGGGCTATGGCTCTGCGAAGACCATCACTGATGTTGCAGCGGGGACGGTGGAGATCGGCTTTGGCGATATGTACTCGATGATCGAGTTCAACGCGAAGAATCCGAATGATCCGGTGGTGGCGGTGGCCGTGCCCTACAACCGCTCTCCGTTTGCGATCGCCACGTTGTCCACCAACGGCATCGCTGATCCCAAAGCCCTCCAGGGCAAGAAACTGGGCGCACCTGCCGGAGACGCGCCGCGCAAGCTGTGGCCTGTGTTTGCAGAACAGGTGGGCATTCCTGCCGACTCGGTGGAATGGATCACGATGGAGCCAAAGCTGCGGGAAACGTTTCTGGTTAAGGGCGATGTTGATGCCGTCAGCGGGTTCTCGACCAGCATCCTGCCTGCGCTTGCCAAGGCAGGCAAGCAAGAGTCTGACTTGACAATGTTCTACTACAACGACTTTGGGCTGGATCTCTATGGCAATGCCATCGTGGTCAAGAAGTCGTTCTTGGAGCAAAACCCCGACGTGGTGCGGGGCTTCTTGCGAGCCTATTTCCGAGGAATGCAGGACGTAATCAAAGATCCGGCTGCGGGGCTGGCATCGGTGATGAAAGCGGGCGATTCCCTGATGGAGGAAGCGTCAGAAAAGCAGCGCCTAAAGATTGCCCTAGAGCGGCTGTGGGTCACTCCGGAGACTGAGGCGAACGGTCTGGGCGGCATCGATCCGGCTCGCTTTGAGCAGACGATCAAGCAGGTGGCTGGAGTGTTTGAAGTGACTCCACCCCCGATTAGCGAAGTGTTTGACGATAGCTACCTGCCGCCTGCGTCGGAACGTGGCTTGCCGCCTGCGGGCGATCGCCAACCGCTGAACTAGGGCAGATTGGCTCAGTGTCTGTGCTTTGCTTTATGTTTCGTTTCTAGATTTGATGTCTCCTAGAGATTGCGGGGGGTGAGGGCGATGCTTTCATCCCTTTTTTATGACTTGTTTTATGACTTGTCTCCATGCTCCGAAGGGATCTGCGAATCAATCGGGACACCAACTAAAATCCAAAATCGCATTTGTTCCACCCAGCTTCAACCCTCAGGCTTCCCACCTTAAGCTTCCAAGGCTCCCTGGCGGAGGGCGATCGCCAGTCCAGCAAATACAATCAGCATTACCACCAGCGAAAACGCTGCGCCCAGCGGCCAGTTGTAGGACACGCCAAACTGGGACGAGATGACGTTACCCAACATGATGCCGCTGGGGCTGCCTACCAGACTCGGCGTGATATAGTCGCCCATCGTCAACGCAAACACGCTGATAGAACCCGCAAATACGCCCGGTCTCACCAGGGGCAGAATGACTCGGCGAAAAGTTGTGAGCGGCGGCGCGTTCAGATCGGCGGAGGCTTCCAGCAAGTCTTGGGGCAATCGCTCGAAGGCGGTGATGATGGGCAAGATCATGAACGGCAGCCAGACGTGAACAAACGTGAGCATGGTCGAAAACTGGTTGTAGAGGAAGACCGTGCTGGGTTCCTGAAGAATGCCCAGCGACAGCAGCGCCGTATTCAACACGCCGTTGTAGCCCAGAATGATTTTCCAGGCAAACACCCGCACTAGATAGCTTGACCACAGCGGCAGGATGACGAGGATCGTCAGGAGCGATCGCCACTTGCCGCCAAACCGCGCAATAAAATAGCCCAGCGGCAGGGCCAGCACGATATCAATCAGCGTCACTCCCAGCGCCGTGCCCACGGTTCGCAAAATTACCGTGCGATAGGCGGCATTCGTAAAAATCGTTTTGAAATTGACCAGGCTAAACTCTTTGACAATATCAAACGCCTCCAGCCGCCACACGCTGTAGGAAATCAGCAGCGCCAAGGGGACAAAATAGAGCAGCGTCGTCCATACCAGCGGCGGCAGCAGCGAGGCGTATAGCCCGACCGGACGGCGGGTGCGGCGTGGGGGAGCAGTTTTGACAGGGGCGATCGCAGTCACAATAACGGGGTTGGGGATTTGAGTATGGGGAGCCTAAGAGGGATGGAGTGTGGATGGCACAGTTGCTCCATTATCACCCCACCCCTCTCTCTTCATCCTCTCTCCTCACATCCGCTGCATAATTTTACGAAAGGCCTGCTCGCGATCTGTGCTGGCGATCGCCCCTGCCAGATTGCCCAGCAGATGCGGCATCGCCATCACAAATCCCAAGTGAACACGCCACTTACTCCAGTTCGTCAGCGCCCGCGACAACGGCAACACGTTCCAAAATCGGTTTACCGAACAGACGGCATCGGTTCCGAGGCTAGACACCTCATGCCACCAGCCCGCAGGAATGAACAGGGTTTCACCTACTTTTACCACCGTCATCTGGCAGTGGTTCAGTGCCTCCCGATAGCGCGGGAACGCCTCAAAATCAGGGCGATCGGGATAGACCTGGCTATAGAGCGCCCGCCGCTTCATGCCATAGCGTAAGTAATTGAGCAGTGGAAATGGATACAGGTTGTAAAGTTGCGATGGCGGAAACAGGACGACCTGCTTCTCACCCTGAAGCTGCATCAGCGTGCCGTCCATCGGGTCGTAGTGCAGCGCAGAGGTGCGCCCTCCCGGCCCAACCCAAAGGTTAATTGCTGTTGCAGGCAGTCGCAGTCCCAGTCGTGCCTCGGCCTGGTGAATTTGGGTGGCATCTTCTAGCGGTGTGTCCTTAAGGGAACAGCGTCCCAAATAGGCATCCTTTTCTCGCGCTTCGCCAGACCGCAGCATTCTCACATACCTGGCAAAGTTGATACTGTAGGTCGGCACGCCGCTGCCGATGGTTTCCCAGGTGCGTTTGTCTCGCTGGTAGCGATCGCGCCCGTAGTGTCGCACCGGAAAGGTCAAATTGCCCAAATGTTTCAGCAGAAAGTCTAAGTTCCAATTCAGCCCATCCAGTAACCCTGTAACCACAACGGGCTTTCCAGGTACAAGATGCTGCTGCCGAAACAGCCTCTGCGTCAGGTTTTGTGCATCTATTCGGGGAACTGGCTTGGCAAATGTTTGGAGATTAAAATCTTGAGGATCAAGAGGGTTGTCAGGGAATGAGTTTGGTTGAATCATAGGAGAATACACTACGTCACACCACAGTTACAGAACAGTTACAGAACAGTTATAGAATGCGTTCAGGAATGCTTTTAAGAATGCGTTCTGCACGCAAGGCGCTGAAATTGCAAAACGCTGAAAAGCATTTCATAACCATTCATATTGGAATCATATTGGAACGCTGCCAGACGGATATGCAAACCGAAACGACATTCCAGCGCACCCGAAACAAGATCACGCCCGATCCAAGCTGAATCGGCCGCGATCAAAAGCAGCAATCAGAACAGCAAAGCCAAGAAAACAGCAAAGCGCCCATTGGTGATGACCTCTGGGTGCGCCGATATGTTTCAACCTTAAATATTTGCTGCGAAGCTTGCAGCAGTCTAGAAAACAAGACTGCAAAACTTAACCACAAAAATACCAGCTTACGGAACTGTTTAATTTCTGCGTAAAGCTTTTTAGAAACACGGTTCGGTCCCTGGGCCGCGGCGATCGCCCAGAGGTTGTGATACTAGGAGAACAAGGGCGATCGCAAGAGGCTATTCTGGCGTTCCATAAGGATTCGAGGGCGATCGCCTACTACACTCTCTAACATTGCTCCATCTGCATGTTTCCCAATATTTCCCAATATTTCCCGCGCAAACCGTCTGCTGATCGGCATTGAGGGCGATATCTTTAGGTTCTGGGCTTTGGACGATTTCTTGCGGGCGCAGACCGTGAAAAATCGTCCAACTGTGTGAGTTTTAATCTTATTTTGAGGCAGTTTTGAGGCAGCCAGATGAGTCCCTCTAAGTCCATCAAACAAGTCCATCAAAATGGAGTTTCGTATGCATAGAAATATCGAACCCCGACGCAACTGGATACTGGGCGCTGGGCTGGGACTGGTGTTGGCAATAGGGGCCGGATCGCGGGGGGCGATCGCCCTCCCAGTCTTGCTCAGCAGTGATGAGATAGCCCGGCAAATGCAGGATCTATCTGACTGGGCCCTGGCAGGACAGGACATTTCCTGCACCTACTCGTTTGGGAACTTTGTGGAGGCGATCGCCTTTGTGAATCGCCTGGTGGAACCCGCCGAAGCCGCCGCCCATCACCCCGACCTAACGATCGCCTACAACCGCGTCACGCTGCGACTCACCACCCACGACGCAGGCGGGCTGACGGATCTCGACTTTCGCGTTGCCCAGGCTGCCCGCGCTGCGACCAATCCTGGCGGCTCGCCGCTGACCTGTGCTGCGATGGAATAATGTGAGTGATGCAGAGATAGGGGAACTGACTCCCACAGCCCCGCCCGCTTACCAGGCATCCTGCAAGCTATACAGACTAAACATCCCCCGCAGATACCACGGGCGCAGGTGGGGCAGCGGGAAGCGGCGGAGAGGCTGGCGGAAGGGGGTTGCCAGATCGGTTTCTGAAATCTTGCCGATCAGCAGATGGGCGATCGCCCGGCCGCTCCAGGTGGCGGTGGCCACGCCGTTGCCGTGATAGGCCAGCGCGTAGAAAAGCGTGGGATCATCGACAAGCTGCCCGACATGAGGCACTAGCGCCCTAGAGCCGCAGAGCAGCCCGCTCCAGTAGTGGGAAATTTCCACGTCGCGCCAGGCGGGAAACATCTTGCCCAGTCGTCGCCCCATCCATTGACGATAGCGGTCGGCTTCTTGTGGGGTGCCCCGCGTGCCGCCCCGCGTCCCCAACAGAAAGCGCCCATCTTTCAGCAGGCGAAAGTAAAACAGCAGATTGCGCGTGTCGTAGATGGGGGTTTCGGTTTTCCAGCCCTGAGCAGCGAGTTCGGCGGCGGTGAGGGGGCGCGTGGTAATGATGTTGGAAACGACGGGCAGCAGGCGGCCAGACAGGGCCGGGTGGAGGGGGTCTTCGGTGTAGCCATTGGTCGCGATAATGACTCGCCGGGCCCGCAGGGTTCCCCCTGGCGTGTGCAGCCGATGTCCATGTCCGTCTGTTTCCCAGTGCTGAACGGGGCTATGGGCGTAGACCGCAACGGGTTGCCGCTGGAGGGCGATCGCCAGTCCCCGGCTATATTTCATCGGATTCAGCCCAAAGCCTACGCCGACATGCAGCGCCCCATGTGCTTCGGGGCTATGGTAGGCCCGTTCGGTCAGTTCCTTGGGCGACCAGATCTGGCAGGGATAGCCCGCAATGTCGCTAAAAAATTCATAGGCCGCTTCGAGCGATCGCCATCGGTTGGGGCGATGGGCCACTTCGATCTCGCCGTCCCCCTGCGCGTCTAGGTCAATGCCTTCTTCCTGGGCAATCTGGCGCACTAGCTCCGTGCCCTCGCGCTGCTGCCGAAAAAATCGCCCCACCTCCTCGCGCCCAAACTGGTTCAGCAGGGCTTCCGGGTCGAGCCAAGTTGCCCCAACACAGCAAAAGCCGCCATTCCGCCCCGATGCGCCCCAGGCTGGAATTCCCGCCTCCAGCACGCACGCCTCCACGCCCGCCCGCGCCAAGTGCAGCGCTGCCGAAAGTCCCGTGATGCCGCCGCCGATAATCGCCACATCACAAGTGCGATCGCCCGCCAGCGCCGCCCCTTCCACCGGATCTACCGTGGTTTCCCAAAAGCTGCCGACAGGACGAGTGCGATCGTAGAGGAACGGGGTATACATAAAATAATGGAGATTAACGGAGTGACGAGGTGAGGTGACGGCGGTGACGGCGGTGACGGCGGTGACGGCGGTGACACAGTTGACACAGTTAACAGCGGTGACATCGGTAACACAGGTAACAGGAGCAGCAAGGTAACGGAGTGCCGGGGTTGATTGAGCCTCATTCCCAGCCTTATTCCCGCACCCCAATTCCCCAAAAGCGTCCCTCCAAAAAACCTGCTATTCTTGTGGATGCTAACCCAGACCATTGTATTCGTGTGTTCCTGGCAAACTGAGTGTCGGCTTCGGGGTTCCGATGAAAACTCTGTATCGAGCATTACGAAACTGTCTGGGAGCGCCCTATCTGAGGGACGCTAGCTTGAGATTCATCGGCACTTTGCCACGCAAGCCATCTGAACACTGCTCGATTTGGGATCGCGGCGCTTCCGTGTCAACTCACCTGCGTAATTACCGAAGTCTGATGAGTGTTGGCTACTACGGTAGGGTTTCCGGGTTTTGGGCATATTTGCTTTGCTGGACGATCGGCTGCAATGATGTCATGTGCTGAGGAGAGTCCGTGTAGTGAGTCAAGGGAATTTGCCTCAGAATTCGCAGCCTTCGGTTTCAGCACGCCCAGCCAACAAGCATCCCCAAGGATACGCAGAGTTGGAGGCGGCGCTGGGTCAGGTTGAGCAGTTGCTGTCGCGACTGTCGCTAGAGCGCGTTATTGAGGAGGAGGATCGGCAGGAGGATCGGGGCGATCGCCCCTCTCATGATCCATCCCATGACTCATCCAATGCGAAGTCTTCTGGCGACCCATCTTCCAACCCCAAGTCTCCTCGTACCAGATCCTCTAGCTCCGATCAATCCGCTAGGTCATCCGCTCGGCCTCCTGCGCCAGCCACCTCTCAGGATGCGGGACTGACCGATGCGCTGTTGCAGATTCGCGCCAATTTATCGCGAGTGCTAGACGGCTACGATCATCAGGTTGAGCAAATTCAGCAGCAGTCGGCCCAGTCGCACTCGGTCGCCAGCATCACCCAGCGAATTCGTCAGTCGCTTGATCCGGGCGAAATTTTGAACAGCACGGTGATCGAGGTGCGACAAGCGCTCCAGGCAGACCGAGTGGTGATTCACAGCTTTGAGGACGATGCCGGGTCGGTGATTGTGGCAGAGTCGGTAGCTGCCCCGTGGCGATCGCTGCTGGGAGAGCGGGTTAGTCAGGCGATCGCCGAACAGCGAATTGCCTACTTTCGCCAG
This sequence comes from Thermoleptolyngbya oregonensis NK1-22, assembly GCF_032705245.1. Taxonomy (GTDB): domain Bacteria; phylum Cyanobacteriota; class Cyanobacteriia; order Elainellales; family Elainellaceae; genus Thermoleptolyngbya; species Thermoleptolyngbya sichuanensis. The sequence goes on along the minus strand of NZ_CP053540.1, from coordinate 252,244 downwards.
GGCCACTACCGGATTGTGGACGATATCGAAACAGGGGACTATTCGCCGGAACTGCTGGAACTCTTTCGGCAGCAGCAGACGCGGGCGGTGTTGGTCGCGCCGATCCTGCGGGATGACCAGCTTTTGGGGCTACTGTCGGTGCATCAGTGTTCTGGCATCCGCCACTGGCAGCCCCACGAGGTGGATTTGCTGCGCTATCTCAGCGAACAGGTGGCGATCGCCCTCCAGCAATCGCGCCTCTATCAACAGGCGCAGCAGTTGAATGCTGACCTAGAGCAGCAAATCGTGCGCCGCGCCGAGCAGATGGAGCGCGTGCTGAAATACGAATCCATGCTCAAGCGCATTACCGACAAGGTGCGCGACAGCCTCGACGAAAGCCAGATCTTGCAGGCGGCTGTGCAGGAGCTAACGCTGGTGCTGGGGCTGGCGGGCTGCAACTCGGCGCTGTACGACCTAGAGGAAGGCACGTCCACCATCCGCTACGAATATACCCACTCGATTCCCACCTTCTACGGCCGTGTGGCCCAGATGGATGACTCGCCGGATATCTACCACCAGCTCAAGCAGGGGCTATATTTCCAGTTTTGCTCGCTCTATCCAAACCCGCAGCGGGGACGGGTGGCTATGCTGGCCTGCCCCATTTTCGTCGATGCCAACTCGTCCGAGGGCATGGAGCAGGCCGTGCTGGGCGACCTCTGGCTGATTCACCGCAAGGAGTACGTGTTTAACGAGTTCGAGATTCGCATGGTGCAGCAGGTGGCCAACCAGTGTGCGATCGCCATTCGCCAGGCCCGGCTCTATCAGGCAGCCCAGGCCCAGGTCACGGAACTGGAGCGGCTCAACCAGCTCAAAGATCAGTTCCTCAGCACCGTCTCCCACGAACTCCGCACCCCCATCGCCAACGTCAAAATGGCGATCCACATGCTGAAAACCGCCCCCAGCGAAGAAAAGCAAAAACAGTATCTCAGCATCCTAGAAAGCGAACTGGCGCGAGAGGAAGAACTCATCAACGACCTGCTGGACTTGCAGCGACTAGAAGAATCCGTCTTTCCCATCACCGTCGAGCGCATCGACCTGCCCAACTGGCTGCCCGCCCTGGTGGAACCCTTCCGCACCCGCATCGCCAACTCCCAGCAAACCCTCGAAGTCTCCTGCGCCGAAGATTTGCCGCCGCTGGTGACCGACCCGACCATCCTGCGGCGCATTCTGGCGGAGCTACTGAACAACGCCTGCAAGTATACGCCCAAAGGGCTGAGCATTTCGCTAGACGTATCGCTCCAGCCGCCAGCCGAGGAGAATGGGTTCACAGCCTACACCATCTTCCGCCTCCAGAATCAGGCCGAAATTCCCAATGCCGACCTGCCCCATATCTTTGAAAAGTTCTATCGCGTCTTGCAAGTCGATCGCTACAAGCACGGCGGCACCGGGCTGGGGCTGGCGCTGGTGCAAAAGCTGGTGGAGCAACTGAGCGGCACGATCAGCGCCGACAGCGCCGACGGCTGGACGAGCTTTACGGTCAAAATTCCGTCTCGCTAGCAGGGCACGGCTGAGCAAACTCTAAGTTGAGAGTGAGAATTTCGCAGTGGAGAATTTCGCAGTGGAGAATTTTGACCGTCGAGTCGGCTCTACATTCCTGGGATCAACCCGGCACTGAGGCGTTGAATAGCGCGGTTGGCCACATCGCGATAGCCCAGCTTGCCGCAGAGAATTTGCCCCATCCGCTCCGTGGCAGAGGGCCGCTTGATTCCCAGCCGATAGCCCAGGCTGGGAGCCCTGTAGAAAGCATTGGCCAGCCGTTTTGCCCAGATCATTTCCTGGCCCCACTCTTGCTGAATAGTGTGGGTATAGCCTTCGAGCGCGTCTAGGTTGCCGCTCAGCGCCGCATGAATTGCCTCCGCCGCCTTCACGCCCGTAAAGATCGAAGGGCGAATCCCTTCGGCTGTCATGGGATCAACCACGCAGGCGGCTTCGCCAGCCAGCAGCGCATTTTGAGTATGCAAGGTCTGGTCGCCATCCCACAGGCATAGGGGATGCCCGTGCTGCTCGGTGGTTGCAAAATCGACGTTAAACAGCTTGGAATATTCCGTCAGGATGCGCTTGAAGTCTTGCGCTTCGCCACCGCGAAAGGTGCCAATGCCAATGGAATAGCCGTCTGCCTTAGGAAAGTTCCAGATGTAGCCGTTTTTGACCATGCCAAACTCGAAGTGGATGGTCTGGTCATCGGCAATGGGCTGACGGGCCTCCGCCTCCAGCGCACCGCCCAGCTTCCGCTTGCGATCGCCAAATCCCAGCCACTTTGCCATGAAGCCCTTTGCTCCGTCAGCAGCGATTAGATAGGTTCCTAGAAACGGGCCCTGAGCGGTGTTGACCTGCCAGCCGTTGCCTCGCCATTCAATACCCGATACAGCGGTACGGTCTTTGAGCATTGCGCCCTGTTCCTGCGCTTTTTTGACCAGGAAATGGTCGAACACGTCGCGTCGCACCATCCAGATCGGCTCTAGGTTTTCAAGCTGAGCCACCACTGGATCGTCCATGTTCCAGGTGTAGCGGAGGGTGTTGACCTTGAGCGAGATCGCCGGGCCAAAGTCAAAATCAAACCATTCGGCCACTTGGGGCGATACGCCGCCGCCGCAGGGTTTATAGCGGGGCAGGGATTCCTTTTCTAAAAGCAGCACCGAGCGATCGCGCTTTGCCAGGTGATAGGCAGCACTTGCGCCCGCAGGCCCAGCGCCCACGATGATGCAGTCATACATGAACAGGTCACTCCTGAACGCGGGTCACAAACTCAAGGATCAAACGCAGATCAAATCCAGATCACGGCTGAGCGCGATGCCAAAAGCTCGACCCAACCTCGACGCACCGCTCAGAACCCTGATGCAAGCCGGATGCAAGCCGGATGCAAATCTAACGCAAATCTAACGCTAGACCGTTGTGATATCGGTTTCCTTTTCTTTGAGCAGCGCGTCGATTTTGGCCACGTACTTATCGGTCAGCTTTTGGATGCTGTCTTGCAAATCCAGCGCGGTGTCTTTGGGCAAGTCGCCGTCTTTTTCTTGCTTGCGAACGCTGTCTACGGCATCGCGGCGGATGTTGCGGAGGGCAACTTTGCCTTCTTCGGCGTATTTGGCGGCGATTTTTACCAATTCTTTGCGGCGATCGCTCGTCAAGGGCGGAATATTCAGCCGCACCACGGAACCATCGTTGTTCGGCGTTAGCCCCACATCAGACATCTGAATCGCCTTTTCGATCAGGTTCAGCGTGTTCCGGTCATAGGGCTGGATCAAGATAGTGCTGGCATCGGGCGTGCTGATGTTGGCCAGAGACTTCAGTGGCGTGGGCGTACCGTAGTATTCCACCTGCACCTTGTCGAGAATGCTCGCATTTGCCCGTCCTGTGCGGATGGTGTTAAACGACCGCTGAGTGGCCTCAATGGTCTTCTGCATATTGCCTTCAATTTCAGCTAATTCCACAAGAGCCTCCAACAAGTGTGCCAATGGGTTCACCCATCAAGGCGCGGCGAATGTTGCCTTCAACCGCCAGGTTAAACACCATGATAGGGATATTGTTATCTTTGCACAGGGCGATCGCCGTTCCATCCATCACCCGCAGGTCTTTTTCCAGCGCATAGCTGTAGGTCAGCGTTTGGAACCTGCGGGCATCGGGATTCACCTTTGGGTCAGCGTCGTAAATGCCATCTACTTTTGTCGCCTTGAACACGACCTCTGCGCTAATTTCTGCTGCCCGCAGCGCCGCCGTCGTGTCCGTCGTAAAGAAAGGATTACCCGACCCCGCACCAAAAATTACCACTCGCCCCTTTTCCAAATGGCGAATGGCGCGGCGGCGAATATACGGCTCTGCCACTTCCTGCATCTCGATCGCCGTCAGCACGCGAGTTTGTACGCCCTTTCGCTCTAGCGAGTCTTGCAGCGTCATGGCGTTCATCACGGTGGCAATCATGCCGATGTAATCTGCTGTTGCCCGATCCATCCCCGCCGCTGCGCCCTTGATGCCGCGAAAAATATTGCCGCCGCCCACCACGACCGCAACTTCTACGCCCGTATTCACCACATCTTTAATCTCTGCACAAATCGCATCTACCACTGCCGGGTCAATCCCATAGGAGAGATCGCCCATCAGTGCCTCGCCGCTGAGCTTTAGCAAAACCCGCCGATACGTATTCCCCATAGGTCGTGACAATTCTCTAGAACTTTAAAATTGTTTCCAACCCAAGATAGCAGTAGACCGGAAAAATCCGTCAGCGCCAAGCGGCCGGTTTGCCACCGGCTCTAGCAGACAGATGGGCATTGCAAAAGGGCATTGCAAAAGGGCATTGCAAAGGGGCATCGCAAAAGGGCATCGCGAAAGCCGCAAACCCTGCATTCGACCCCAGGGATTTCGCTAAAATTGTTAAGTAATGTTTCAGAGTCCTCGGATTAATCCTGGGTTAACACTATGACTGCCGCTTCCGCCTCTATCTACGACTTTTCAGCCACCAGCATCGACGGCAAGCCCGTATCGCTCGATGCGTTCAAAGACAAGGTGCTGTTGATTGTGAACACGGCCAGCCAGTGCGGCTTTACGCCCCAATATCAGGGGCTTCAGTCCCTCTACAGCAAATACGCCGATCGGGGTCTGGTGGTGTTGGGCTTCCCGTGCAATCAGTTTGGACAGCAGGAACCGGGAACAGCAGATCAAATCCAGGCGTTTTGCGAAACTCGGTTTGGGGTGTCGTTCCCGCTATTCCAAAAAGTAGACGTGAACGGCAGCAACGCCCATCCTCTGTTTCAATACCTGACGAAATCTGCCCCCGGTATCTTTGGCACGGAGGCGATTAAGTGGAATTTCACCAAGTTCCTGGTCGATCGCCAAGGCAACGTCGTGAAGCGCTATCCGCCCACCACCAAACCAGAAGATTTGGAGGCTGATATTCAGGCATTGCTGTAGCGCGGTTCCCAATTTCCTAATCCTAATGTCCTAGATAATGATCGGCTAAGGCAAACGATCGGCCACGGCCGGCCCGGGACGTTCTCGTTATCCTTCTGTCGGCTGTCGCCATTTTACGGAGCAACCGATGGTGTGCGTGTGGGTGTCGGCGATCGCAGTGCCAGAGAGAATGCTGGCGATCGCCTCCCTCAAATAAGCCTTCTGCACCCCGTCGGGATTCTGCGGGCTATCGTCGATCGCCCCGTTATACCGAAGAATCCCTTCGCTATCCAGCAGGTAAATCTCCGGCGTGCGCTCTGCGCCAAAGGCTTCCGCCACCTCCTGCGTCACGTCGCGCAGGTAGGGAAAGTTGATCGCCTGCTCGATGGCAAAGGACTTCATCTTGTCGAAACTATCGTCGGGGTAGCGCGTGTCGTCGTTGGGATTGATGCCAATCAACGTCACGCCCTGCCCCTGAAAGTCGTCCTGAATTTGCTTGAGGCGATCAATATACAGCCGCACATAGGGGCAGTGGTTGCACATAAAAACCACGCAAACCGCCCGATGGGATTCAAGATACCGAGCGAGATGATGCACCTCGCCATCTACACCGGGCAGTTCAAAGTCGGGCGCGTAGCTACCAATCGCGGTTCCAGTCATACAGCAAGGAAATTTGCAGAGAAAATTTGCAGGAGACACTAGCCATCATACGCGAATCCTTCAAGGACGCTCATTTGCAAGATGGCCGATTATTTGCCGATGATTTGCAGCCTACTTGCTTTGTAGAGCCGACAGACTCAGGGTATGGTGACTAGGGGCAATCTGAACCACTCGACAACCCAGTTCCCTACCGCACCCCATTCACACAATCAACCATTTCTCCGCCCTACTCACCGAGGACGCAGGCCATGCTAGAGCTTTATCAATTTGAGCTATCCCACTACTGCGAAAAGATTCGGCTAATTTTGGACTATAAGGGCTTGCCCTATCGCAAGGTGGAAGTGACCCCTGGTGTCGGCCAGCTTGACCTGTTTCGGATGTCCGGACAGCGCCAGGTGCCCGTGCTGAAAGACGGCTCCACAGTGATTGCCGACTCCACCGAAATTGCCGAGTATCTGGAAAAGACCTATCCCGATCGCCCGATTATTCCCACCGATCCCAAACAGCGCGGGCTGTGTTTGTTAATGGAGCAGTGGGCCGACGAATCCATTGGGCTAAATGCCCGCAAATGCATGATTGGCGCACTGGGCAAAGACCAGAGCTTCCGCCAGTCGTTTCTCCCGAACACGATTCCTGATTTTCTAAAAACAGTCGTTAGCTCTGTGCCCAATGAGCTATTCAGCGTGCTGGAACTGGGCGTGGGACTGACCCCGGATGCCCTCAAAGAAGCCGAAGCATCCATGAAGCGGGATCTGGCGGCGCTCTGCTTTATCTTGCTTGATCAGCCCTACCTGATCACCGACCATCCCACCCTGGCAGATTTTGCTGTGGCGGGGCTGACGATGTACGTCAAGTTTCCCGATGGCGACTACCTGGATATTCCCCAACTGCTGAAGGGCAAAGGCGTTCCGGGCATCGCCGATGTGGGCACGTTTGCGCCGTTTTTTGAATGGCGCGATCGCCTCTACGCCGACTTCCGCAAAACCGGAACCCCCAGCACCAGCAGTAGCGCCAACCGCCCCACCTCAATTCAGATTGACTAGACGCTAGGGATCGGGGGTCAGGCTTTAGGTTCGACCCCGATCATCCCCTGACACCAAATCCCTGACCTCCATAACCTGTCCATAACCGCCAAACGTGCCCCGTTTATGGCACTCTGGAACGTAGAGCCTTGTTGTAGAGCCTTGTTGTAGAGCATTATTTAGTAACGCTCTGAGTGGCTATTAGTAACGCTCCAAGTGGCTCTCATGCTGTCTCGTAGCCGCAGCTTTGGCTTTTCGGATACTCTATCGCCCATCTCGTATTCCATCGCCCATCTCTACTCACGCCCAAGGGTATGCAAACGCTTCCTAATCCTGTCAACGCGCCCATTGCTCCGTCCGCCCCTGCCGATGCCAACGTGGGCATTGTGCGTCGCAAAACGCGCCCGGTTCCGGTGGGCGACATCACCATCGGCGGCGACTATCCTGTGGCGGTGCAGTCGATGATTAACGAAGACACGCTGGATATCGAGGGTTCCGTTGCGGCAATTCGGCGGCTGCACGAGATTGGCTGCGAAATTGTGCGGGTGACCGTGCCCAGCATGGCCCACGCCAAGGCGATGGAGGAAATCCGCGATCGCCTCTACAAGTCCTACAAGCCCGTGCCGCTGGTGGCCGATGTGCATCACAACGGCATGAAAATTGCCCTGGAAGTGGCAAACTATGTGGACAACGTGCGGATCAATCCGGGGCTGTATGTGTTTGAAAAGCCCAAGAGCGATCGCACGGAATACACCAGCGCCGAATTTACTGAAATTGGCGAAAAGATCCGCGAAACCCTGGAGCCACTGGTTGTCAAGCTGCGCGACCAAAACAAGTCCATGCGGATTGGCGTGAATCACGGCTCTTTGGCAGAGCGGATGCTATTCACCTACGGCGACACGCCCGAAGGCATGGTCGAGTCGGCGCTGGAGTTCATCCGCATTTGCGAATCGCTGGATTTCTACAACATTGAACTATCGCTGAAAGCCTCTCGCGTACCCGTGATGATTGCCGCCAACCGCCTCATGGTGAAGCGCATGGACGAGCTAGGCATGGACTATCCGCTGCACCTGGGCGTAACGGAAGCCGGAGACGGCGAATACGGCCGCATCAAGTCCACCGCAGGCATCGGCACGCTGCTGGCCGAGGGCATCGGCGACACAATCCGCGTCTCGCTAACGGAAGCCCCGGAGAAGGAGATTCCGGTTTGCTACGGCATCTTGCAGGCGCTGGGGCTGCGGCGGACGATGGTGGAATATGTTGCCTGCCCGTCTTGTGGACGCACCTTGTTCAACCTGGAAGAGGTGCTGGCCAAGGTTCGCGCTGCTACAAATCACTTAACCGGGTTGAATATCGCCGTGATGGGGTGCATCGTCAACGGGCCGGGCGAAATGGCCGATGCCGACTATGGCTATGTGGGCAAGCAGGCAGGCTACATTTCGCTGTATCGGGGACGTGAAGAAATTAAGCGCGTTCCGGAAGATCAGGGTGTGGAGGAGTTAATTAACTTGATCAAAGCAGATGGACGCTGGGTTGATCCGTAGGGTCTAAAGAGCGATCGCCCTCGTTCTACCCTGGACATCCCAGCCAACGTCGGTGTTGCTCAGTTCCTCACTCCGATTGGACGAACTTTGAAACGCGAACTTTGACACGCGAACTTTGACACGCGAACTTTGACACAGGGATTTTCTCGTCAATGCTTCTGTTGCCAATGCTTCTGTGCTTCTGTAATGATTAAGCAGCCCGACCCAAGATGCCTGTGCTAGATTGGGCATACCCTCGTCGTGACCTTCTCCTCCTATCGCTATGGATATTACAAAACGCGGACTCGTTTTGGGCAGCACGGCATTTGCTGTCGCAGCAATGACCGTTACCGGGGCGGGGATGCACCTGTCCAAAGGGCAAGCGTTCTTTCAAGAAAGCCCGAAGGAGCTAATTGACGAGGTTTGGCAACTGATCAATCGCACCTACGTAGATGCCACGTTTAATCAGGTTGATTGGCAGTCCGTCCGACAGGAGTATTTAGGGCGAAACTACACAAACCGCGAAGAAGCCTACACCGCTATCCGCGAAATGCTGGAGCTATTGGGTGATCCCTACACGCGGTTTATGAACCCGGCGGAGTTTCGGGATATGCAGGTGGATACGTCGGGCGAACTGACAGGGGTCGGCATTCAGCTTTCTCAGGACGAAGAAACCAAGGAACTGGTGGTTGTCGCGCCGATTGAAGACACGCCTGCATCGCAGGCTGGCATTCTGGCGCGAGATGTCATTACCAAGATCAACGATCAGACGACTGAGGGCATGGATGTGAACCAAGCCGTGTCCTTGATTCGTGGTCCGGTTGGCACTGAGGTTACGCTCACCATTCGTCGGGGCGATCAGGAGCTAGAGTTCAAGCTGCAGCGGGCCCGGATCGAGCTACATCCAGTTAGGTACTCTCTGCAAGACTCCTCGCTGGGCAAGGTCGGCTACATCCGCCTCAACCAGTTCAGCGCCAACGCCTCAGAAGAAATGAAAGAGGCAATTCAAGATCTAGAGCGGCAGCAGGCAACGGGCTACGTGCTGGATCTGCGCTCCAATCCAGGCGGGCTGCTCTACGCCAGCATCGACATTGCCCGCATGTGGCTCAATGAAGGCGTGATCGTATCCACCGTAGATCGCCAAGGCATTGCAGAACAGGAGCGGGCCAACGGCAGCGCCCTGACAGATAAGCCGCTTGTGGTGCTGGTGGATGGCGGTTCGGCTAGCGCCAGCGAAATCTTGTCGGGTGCGCTGCAAGACAATGGTCGCGCGGTGCTGGTGGGAACGCAGACTTTTGGCAAGGGGCTGGTGCAGTCGGTGCGGGGGCTGGGCGACGGCTCTGGGCTAGCAGTGACGGTTGCCAAATATTTGACTCCAAGCGGGCGCGATATTAACAAGCAGGGGATCGAACCCAACGTGCTGGTCGAGTTGACTGACGAACAGCGGGAAACCCTCAGCCAAAACCGGGATCAAATCGGTACGCTGGCTGATCCGCAATATGCGCGGGCGCTGGAGGCCCTGCGGCAGGAAATTGCAGCCCATCGGCAGCGCCGAGCCGAATCGCTGCCCTAGCGCGACGCTTTGCGCTCTAAACTAGTTCAACTACTCGATCCAGCGATCCATTCAATCTGACTATTTTTAACGCGGCAGGCATTTTCCAGCGCGAATCAGCCCCACCCGACGGGCGATCGCCTCGCTTTGGGACGCAAACGGCCCCCACTGCTGGATTTCGATGTCTCCTGCGGTCTGCGACGGGCTGGCAAGTTCGGGGTTCAGATCAGCCGCAGCTACGATATCGCAGTGGCCTTCGGGCTGCTTGACGATGTACCAGTCGGTAGGAGCATTGGTTGATCCATTCGTCGCTTGGTGGGTCGATGCATTCATAGGGGCAAGGGCTTTTGGGGTAGAGCAAAATGCAGGGAAGGGCGATCGCAGGCGATCGCTTCCTAGCGCTTCAATCCTAGCAGCGTCCCTATAAAAATCCCCCCTTAGCAAATAACAGGCTAGAGGGGGGATTTTTTTGATTAGCCAACCGATTGATTAGCCAACCGAATTCGTTCAGAAATGACAGCCGACAAATAATTTAGCGGCTACTTAGTGGACTCTACGCGCTCAGACAGCGGATCACCTTCGTAGGGCTGCACGCCCGTTTTGGGATATTCGTCTCGGTCAGGGCTGAAAATCTCCGATGCTCCTTCGGTAAGGAATTGAATCGCCTGTCCAATGACCTTAAAAAGATTCATAACGCTGGCCTCAGCAACGAGTGAACGAGGAGCGAGTCATCTGGATAGAGCGGAAATCGAAAGGAAATATAAACTATCCTTAACTTGCTCCACTTCAATCATAGGAAATCCAAGGCTTTTTTTGTTGCGTTCGCTACCATTCTTTACAGGAAGCGCCAAAGCTTTAGCCCTAGCCTTAGCCCTGAAACAGCGACAGGCAAACTAGAACCAGCAGCACGCCAATTAGATAGAATCGCCCCACCACCTGAGTCTCTGACCAGCCCGTCAGTTCCAGATGATGATGCAGCGGAGCCATCTTGAAGAGGCGCTTGCCAATGCCGTTTTCATCCTTCGTGGCTTTGTAGTAGCCAACCTGAGCAATAACAGACAAAGTTTCTACCAGAAAGATGCCGCTCAGAATTAGTAGGCCAAAGAGCGACTGGCTGACGATTGCCGCAGCCGCTAGCGCTCCGCCCAGCGCTAGGGAACCCGTATCGCCCATGAACACGCGGGCGGGGTTGTGGTTGTGTACTAAAAAACCCAAGTAGCTGCCGCCCATCGCCGCACAGAAGACGGCTAGCTCAGGGTGAGCCGGGGCAACGAGTGCCGCCAGACCAAGCAGGGCGATCGCCCCTGTGCCCCCCGCTAGCCCGTCCAGCCCGTCGGTCAGGTTGGTGGCGTTGCTCTCGGCCACTAGCACGAACCAAGACACCAGCCAGAACAGCGCCCCCAACGGTAGTGCCAGTCCAAAGGGCAGCAGCACCGTAGTTATACCTGGAAACGAGTGGCTAAAAGCCCAGAGGCAAAACAGCCCCCCAAAGCCGACTTGCAGCGCCAGCTTCGTGCGGGGAGAAATGCCTTTATTCGACTTGCGGCGGAGGATCTGCCAGTCGTCAAGCCAGCCGATAAATCCGTAAGCAAGGGTCAAGCCTGCAACCGCCAATACGGTCGGGTGAAACCCGGAGAGCAGCAGGGCGATCGCCACGCCGACGGGAACAACGAAAATGCCGCCCATCGTCGGAGTGCCCGCCTTCTTCAGGTGGGCTTGGGGGCCATCCTCGCGAATCACCTGGCCTGCTTTCCAGGCGCGGAGTTGCGGCACGGCCGCATAGCCCAACGCTCCGACCCCGGCCGCAGACAGGGCAAAGGGCAACGTCAGACTAGCCGCTTGCCAGGGCAATCGCCCCGCAGCCACATCCAGCGCCGCCATCAGACAGACCAGAATCGCGGATAACGTCAGGAGCAAGGTGCGCCCCGTTACTGAAATTGACCGACCTGGAGAAATCTTTGCATCCACAGTTTGCGCCTTCACTCCTCACCACAGCCTCTTCTCGCTGCTCAAACCCTCAAAACCTGGACTCAGAAGCCAAGGCGACCTACTTTCGCCTAGAAACTGCCGAAATGTTTCGAGAACTTAAACCCTAGAAGAGTTATCTAATTCTGGATTACTCAGCGTAATGCCTAAAGCACGATTTGAGCCAAAAATCTAGAAGCTGATATCAAACTTCAAACTCAAACCCGACGAATCCAGAAATCGTAAGCAAACGTCACACCACAAATAATACAGACGGGCAGGCTTTTTTCCACCCTTCATTCGGAAATTTACATTAGTTTACGGCGATCGCGCGTCATTTGAGTCACACATTTGAAAAATAAGCCTTAAAAATGAGCCTGGGAAATTAAGCTCGAAAAATTCAGCCCAAAGAAATCGTCCGAGTCGCACGAGAACCCAGGCTGAGCAGAAAACAGAAAGACCGGCGGTTTAGAAAGCGCGTGGCTCCAGCCCAGAGAATCCGAATCTCGCACAGGTTCCAATCTCACGCAAAATATAGAAGTAGTCCTCAAACAGGAGGCAAAAACAATGTCCCACATTTTGGCGCTAGTCGTCGCCCTGGGCAGCTTTGGGCTGTATATGTCGGCGTTTTTTCTGCCAGAGGTCTACCGCAAAAACGACTTTATCTGGAGCGGCGTAGGCATGTTCTATGCCCTAGTGCTGTGGGTGTGCGCGGGTCGCATCACGGGCGGCGTGCTGCTAGGACAGATGGCCAGCGTCGCCCTGCTGGGCTGGATGGGCTGGCAGTTGATCGAATCGCGGCGACTGCTTACACCCTACGACCAGCAAACGCGGTTGCCCGGATCATCGCGCAACTTGGGCGATTTGCTAAAGCTGGCAGCCGAGGAACTGCCCGGCCGCCTCCAGACCCAGTTCAAGGCTTTGCCGCAGCAAGCATCGGGCTGGATGAGCCAGGTGACGAGTCGTGTCGGCAAATCACCCAAGCTGGCGGGCAAACCTGTGCGATCGCTCCCCAAAGCCAGCCCCAAAGCCAGTCCCAAAGCCGTCCCACCCCAGCCCGCGCCTGTCGATGCGTCCAGCGATCCCGCTGCGCTCGCTACCCCGGCCGCTGCCAGAACTCGACAACCTCGCCCCCCAGCCAAAACCGCCCCTGTGGGTGCTGTCCCCAGCGTCACACCAACTGTGCCTGGGGAATCGCCGACCCCATCCGTCGAAGGGGCTGAGCCGCCAGACCAAGCCGTTTCATCGACCGCCCCGCCTACAGAACCGGAGGCAGCACCAGCCGTATCTGATCCCCTCTCTCCTGCTCCATCGACCGTCCCATCGACTATCCCATCGACCGCTCCATCGACCGCCATCGCTGCATCCGATCCTGCATCCGATGCTGAACCTGGGAGGACTCTGGAACAGGTCGCTGCTGACGAAACCTCGGAACCAGCAGCGTGGGTAGAACTGGCTACAGACGCAACAGACTCAACAAACTCGGCTTCTCCAGACGCATTCCGGCCTGCGCCTGAGGACTCGTTTACGCTGGACGAAGTGCTAGTAGAGCTAGCGACCGGGGAAATGTCGGGGGAAATGTCGGGCGAAATGTCGGGCGAAATGTCTGTTGACGTGCCTGCCGATCGCAGCCCTCCTGATACCCCTATTCCCTTCTCGGCTGCACCCGAAGCGCTGGTTGAGCGGCAGCCAGAGCCGTTTGAACTGGAGCCTGATGCGCGAGCCACGCAGCCCAGTTCTCCAGCGCCTCTGCCAGATTTACCAGATTCAGGTCTATCAGATCTATCAGATTTATCTGATGTTCGGGCTAATGTGCAGCCTGACGTGCGGACTGATTTGCGGACTGATTTGCGGACTGATGTACCGCCTGAAAACTCTCAGGTTGAGAATCAGCCCCAGCCTCAGATTCAGAACTTGATTGAATCCGCCGATGGGTTATTCGAGTTGGCAACGGAGCCTGAATCTGGTTCGTCGCGTCTGGATGCGCCCGGGGAGGAAGTGCCTGTGGAGGAATTGTTGGATGCGCCGCGATCGCTCGATGTGCAGCCGCTGCCTGCTCAGCCCGAAGACGCAGCCTGGGAGTTTGACTGGGAACTGCCATCACTAGACTCGCCGGGGTCAGGCTCTCCAGCGCCGGATCTGCCAGCGCCGGATTTGCCAGCGCCAAATCTGCAAGACTCAGATTTGCAAAACTGGACAGACGAGGCCGGGGCGATCGCCCAAAACTGGCAGGACGAGTTTGACGACGACTTCAGCGACGACTTTGACCCCGAACCGGAAAATGCTGGGGAAAATGCGGTAATTGTCTCCATTGAGCGTCTTGATTTATCGCCAGCGCTGGCAGACCCCATCGAGCAGCGACCCAACGAAGCAGCGGCTAGTTCCCACGCCAACGCTGCCGAAACGACCGAGGATCTGGAACCCGCAAAATCAGAACCGTCCTTTGCAGATGAAGACCCCGATGACGATTTGCTGATATAAAGATATCTCGCTATCCCGCCTCAATTATTCCCAGCCCAACCCGAATCCCTAATCCTGAATGTCCCGTTCCTCCGCCCTCCGCACCTACGTCCTCTCGCGCCTGCTGCTGGCTCCGCTGATGCTGCTCACCATCACGACGCTGGTGTTTCTGCTGCTGCGGGCCACACCCGGCGACCCGGTGGACGCAATCCTGGGGGCACGGGCACCGGACGAGGTGAAGGAAGCCATGCGAACCCGACTGGGGCTAAACGACCCGCTCTGGCTGCAATACGTGAACTATTTGGGGAGTCTGCTGCGGCTGGATCTGGGCACCTCGCTGACCACGCAGGGGCAACCCGTCTGGCAGATAATCCAGCAGCATTTTCCCGCCACGGTAGAGCTAACCGTATGCAGCATGGTGGTTTCGGCGCTGGTGGGAATTGCCATTGGGTCGCTGGCTGCGTCGCGCCCCAACTCTCCGCTGGATGCGGGCGGGCGGCTCTTTGGCATCCTCACCTACGCGGTGCCGATGTACTGGTTTGGGATGCTGCTGCAATTGCTGTTTGCAGTGCAGTTGCGCTGGTTTCCCATTGGCACGCGCTTTCCGCTGGCAGCGACCCCGCCGCCGCGCATCACGGGGCTATACCTGTTCGACAGTTTGCTAGAGGGAAATCTGGGGCACTTCTTCACCACGATTTATTACCTGACGCTGCCCAGCTTGACGCTGGGGATCTTGCTCAGTGGCGTGTTTGAGCGGATCGTGCGGGTCAACCTGAAGCAGACGCTGCGGTCGGATTATGTCGAGGCGGCGCGGGCGCGGGGTGTGCCAGAAGTGCGAATCGTTACAGCACACGCGCTCAAAAATGCCATGATTCCTGTGATCACGGTGTTGGGGCTGATGGTGGCCTCGCTGCTGGGCGGCGCAATCCTGACGGAGGTGACCTTTTCCTGGCCGGGGCTGGCAAATCGGCTCTACCAAGCGATTGAATTTCGGGATTATCCCGTCGTGCAGGGAATTATGGTGTTTTTTGGGGTGATTGTGGCGATCGCCTCCATCCTGATCGACATCTTCAACGCCTGGGTCGATCCGCGCATTCGATATTGATGATTCGATATTGATGATTGATGCAAATTGCTCCGAACAGTATTGAGCTAAGCGGCTCAATCGAATCCAACCGACGGTCTAATATCAAAAAATGTATCAAAAGGTACGGAATGCGCCCTGTGCATGGTAGAGCGATTATTCCCGCATGGCGCTTCTCCGTTCGCTAAAGACAGACGATACACTGGCGGAAACAGGGGTCAGGTCGCTTACGCCAACCCCCAACCCCTCATTCACTTATTTCCTTTCTTCCTTCTATGCAAACTCCCCTCGGCAAAGTCTACCTAGTTGGCGCGGGCCCCGGCGATCCGGGCTTGTTTACCCTGAAGGGCAAGACCCTGCTGGAACATGCAGACGTGGTGGTGTATGACGCGCTGGTGAGTCCGCAGATTTTGGCGATGATCAACCCGAAGGCGGAGCAGATCAACGCAGGCAAGCGGCGCGGGCGGCATTCGCTGGTGCAGGAAGAAACGACTCGCCTGCTAATTGCAAAGGCACAGACCCACGCGATTGTGGTGCGGCTGAAGGGCGGCGATCCGTTTGTGTTTGGGCGGGGCGGCGAGGAAATGGAGGATTTGGTAAATGCGGGTGTGCCCGTGGAGGTGGTTCCGGGGGTGACATCGGGAATTGCCGCGCCGGCCTACGCCGGAATTCCGCTGACCCACCGCAGCTACAGTTCCTCTGTTACCTTCGTGACGGGGCACGAGTCGGCGGGCAAATATCGCCCAGAGGTAAACTGGCGGGCGATCGCCCAGGGCAGCGAAACCATCGTCATCTATATGGGCGTTCACAACTTGCCGCACATCGTTGCAGAACTCCAGGCTGGCGGACTCTCCCTCCACACGCCCATCGCCCTCGTCCGCTGGGGCACGCGCCCCGACCAAGAAGAACTGCTGGGCACGCTGGGCACGATCGCCCAACAGGTCGAAGAAACTGGCTTCGAGGCTCCGGCGATCGCCGTCATCGGCAACGTCGTCCAGCTTCACAGCGTCCTGGCGGGCTGCCGACCTGCGATTTACCCAGCGATCTGATGCACCCATGCTTTTTACCCCATCTGTTGTAGAAACAGCTGAGTGATCGGAATCCTAATATCTGGAAAAGCGAGGGGGGCGATCGCCGCATTCACTGGTGGCGTGTTCAATTGCCGATAGCCGTCCGGAGTTGGCTCTCGAAACACCAGCACTTCGCGGCGATTCACATCCAGAATCCAGTAGAACTTTCTAACGCAAAAGGGGGTGCGGATACCGATCCACGCCCCCTCTTAAAACTTTAGGTAGAGGTTTAGTCAAAGAATCCCAGGAAAGGCTAAGCCGATTGCAGGCTTAACACACGGGTTCGCGCAGATTCAAACCAGAACCAAACGCCTAACCCCCAACCCTCTAGCCTGCCAGGTTGCCAAACGTTTCAAACACGCCCGACTTGAACACCTGGAACACGAGATAGGCGAAGGCTGCGCCGCCGATGCCGCCCACCAGGAAGCTGCCCGCAAACTCGCTCCAGCCCTCAGACGTGGAGAGAGCTTCCGGCGGGTTGGGCGTGGTCACCGTGGCGATCGGCTTCTTCACGCCAGCGCTGCTGTAGAGCGACAGGCACACTGTCAGAATCACCACCAGAATCACGGCTTCGATCAGCCCCACCAGATCGCCCACGCCAGAGTTGCGGAACTGGCTGGTGTAAGCAAAGGGGCCAAAGAGCAAGTAGCCATGCGCCATGCCCACCTCTAGCCCGCGACGCTGAGCCGACAGCCCAGGACGATAAGCAGGCAGATTATTGATCAGCGCTTTGGTAAAGCCGGAGGAATTGATCGGGGTTGCCAGGTTGCCGATCTGGGGATCGCCAGCGGGCTGCACTACATCTGTCATGTTCGAGAATCTCCAAGAAATTTGTAACGGTTCGTTGCGATATCTGAGAATGAGGAGAAGAAAACCTCAGATAGGATCGGGCAAAGTCGGGCCGAGTGAATTACTCGTCACGCTCGATATAGATGAACAAAAGCGCCATCGTCACAGCGGGAAACACCCAACCAATAATGGGAACAAAGATGGAAGGCAAATAAGAAGCTGCCATATCAAATTTCCTATCGGGAACTACAAGCGGTTCAGAACCGAATGTACTGCGAATTGTGCTGCAATGTCGAAACGCTAAGAATTTTTAACAAAATCTGCTCAAGTCAGGCTGGTGGTTCCACTTCTGTAGTAATTCGATACACTAAAACCGTGCATTGGACTGTGTATTTGTGTAATTAAAGAAGCACGGTGATCATCCAGCTTGGGTGAGTGCTGAAGGCATCTCGAAACATTTGTTTCAGCACATGTTTCAGCACATCTGTTTCAGCCTGTTTTTCAGGGTGTGATGCTGGACTGAGTGCTGACCGAAAGCTGACCGAAAGCTGACCGAAATTAGTATTTTGCGTTTCCCAGTCCTGGCAAGAGGTTCTGATGGCGTTTTGGGAATTTCTGATTCAGCAGGAGGGCGATCGCTCCTGGTTGCCCCTAGAGTCTCCCGATGTGGAGGTTCTAGAAGGGCGCTATCGGGTCGTGGCCCGCTCCAGCCGGGTAAATACACCCGTCGAAATTTCTATTATCCAGACCATCACCACCGAGCATCCGCCCCGACGGCGCGTACAAAAGCGGATGGGGCAGACCAATCCCGACGGGCTGCTGGTGGTGTTGCCCTTTACTCGGCTGGAGCCGGGGGCGTGGGAGTTGCGCTGCGTTGGCGATCTCATGTCTGACTTGGTGGGTGAGGGCTGGGGCTATGGGGTCAAGCTCCAGGTCTTGAGCCATGAGATGGAGGCAGACGGAGACGATGACCTGCTGCCGGCGGACTGGCAAAGCCGCATTGCAGTGACCGATCAGGTGGCAGAACAGCCCCCAGATCGAACGGCCGAGCCTTTGGAGACTGAAACACCGCCAGAAGCCCAAAGTTTCGCCCAAAGTTTCCCGGAGCAAGAGGATCTGGGCGATCGCCCCCTAGCCTCACCTCCGATCGAACCCGCTATTACCGAGCCAGTCATCGAGCCAGTCATCGAGCCAGTCATTACCGAGCCAGCCATTACCGAGCCAGCCGTTACCGAGCCAGTTTCGGCAGCAGACGACTTTCTGGCAGCATTAGAGGCGATCGAGACGGAACCCGCCGAAGCGTCTGAATCTGGGGCAACGGTAGCCGACGCTGAGGCAGAAGACATACCGGACGCTGGTGTGGCAGCAGGTGCAGAAGTTTCAGACCGTCCAACCGAGCCGTCGGAACTTGACCCGGCTCTGACAGCAGCGATCCTCTCCCCCGCCGACCTGCCGCCGCTGCGCCTGGTGCTACAGCCCGACCACTATGCCGCGCGGTGGGGCAGTACGCTGCGGATCACGGGCCAGGTGGTCGCTGCGACTCCCGACTGGGCTGGAGGTTCCCGACCAGAGCTTCCCGCCCTGTCTCTGGATCTGACCCTGCGCGATCCGCAAAACGGCGAACCGCTGGTGCAAGTCAGGCATCACTTGCCAGATGGAACCCTGCCCTGCCCGATAGACTGCGCGATCGACATTCCCGACGTAGACACCACCCGGCTGATGCTGGGCGAAGCAACGCTGTCCGCGCCTCAAGGAGAACAGCAGGAGCCATTTTTGCTGGCGGCCCAGAGCTTCACGGTGACGGCGGCGCTGGATGATCTGCTAGAGGCGATCGCCAACGATTTTCCAGGCGACCTCACCTCACCGTTTGTCGATGAAGAAGACCTAGATCTGTCCTTGCTCAACCTGGTGGATGGCACACCCGCCTCCGCCGCGCCATTGCCAGAAGTCCGTCCAGCAGGCGATCAGGTGTTGCCGCCACAGATCTTTCAGCCAGCAGCGTCTGCCGATGCGCCGACCGCCAAGCCTGTGGAGCTACCGCCCTGGGGCAACCCGCTTCCTGGCTTTGAAAACGGCATGAGCCTCTGGCAGTTGGCCGCCGCCGTTTCGGCTGGGCAAACCCCCGTCACTCGCCTCGACAGCAGCGCCCCGCCGCCCGACCCATCCCAATCGGACGAAACCCAATCGACAGCGGATCAAGCCGAGGGCGAATTGACCCATCGCCTGCTTCCCGACGATCAAGCAGCATGGGTCGAGGAGGTTGCAAATTTTGCGGACTCCGACGCGGCAACTCCAGAATCGCCTCCCCCGCCCCTCGCCGCAGCAGACGATGCCGATCTTTCGATTTATCTGACTCACGTCAATCGCGCCAGTCGCTCAAAGCCGCCCGTCGAAACACCCCCAGACGAACCCAGAGCCGCCGTCCGAGAAGTGTCCCCAGCAGCAGCCGACCCTTTGGAGGCAGGCAGTTCCGAAACCGCAAACCTGGAAGCCACAGTTTCAGAGCCGCAGCCCGACCAGACGCAGCCGACTCCGGCGATCGCCGATTCGGCAGATACCCCGCTGGAGTGGAACCACGAAGCATTCTCTCTGGGGCAGCCTGCGCCCTTGCCCAACGGCACGCCCCGCTTTTTGTCGCCGGAGGATCGGGCCTTTCAGGCGTTGAACTTGCAGCGTCGCTTTTTGTCTCGGCTGACGGCGCTGGCGACCGATCGAGAACTGGGGACGCTGATGCAGCCGGGTTCGCCACCGCTGGGACGTGACCTGGACTTGACCACGGATGAAATCGTGGTGGAAGATGCGCCCCTGCCGCCGCCCCAGCGCTCCAGCCTGTATCGCCCCGAACACGCGCCAGAGCCGCCGCCCGTGGTGTTGCCTGCGGAAGAGCCTGTGCCCTCACCTGTGATGGACGTGCCCCAGGGCGAACTCACCTCCGGCCAGCGTATTGAAATTGGCATTGCCTTACCCGATCTGGAGCCGCGTTTTTACATCAAGCTGTGGCTGCGCGATCGCCAATCTCGCACGATTTTGGATGGGCCGCGCTGGGTGATGAACTTTGCACCCGACGGCCAGGGCTACCAGATTGCCTACACCCAAGTCACGGTGCCCTTTGGCTGCGTGGAAACGCAATTCGAGGCGATCGCCGTCGAAATGTCTACCCAGCGCGAGAGCCGCAAGGTCGTCCAGTCGCGCCGGGTCGTGCCGCCTGACCTACCCCAGCTTGATTTGAATGATCTGGGCATTTAATCAGGGCGTTTGATTAACCCGCGAATCAACTTGTAGACCGACTCGGATTGATCCGGCATGACAATCCCGAAGCCACAGTCGAATCGCCTGCGCGACCACACCTTCGCTGCTGTCGCGGGGCGGGCTGGCGGGCTGCCGCTGGGGATAGCCACCCACACTCGACCGCACACCTGCCAGGTGCCACTGGTCTGCCTGCTGCGTTAGAAAAACCCAATAAAATCCCTGGAGTCGGGCATAGCCGCCGTAGCCATACTGCCGCTCTAGCGTGGTGAAAAAGACCTGCTGGGGTTGTTCGTCGGGGGCGATCGCCTGATATTCTGCCAGCCCCAGTGCTTCCAGATTTGCAGGCAGGGGGCGATAGTCGGGCGGCCCCGCCAGCAGCACGTAGCTGGGCGGCAGGTCGGTGGCGCGGCTCCGGGAGCGCGATCGCGCAATGACGCGATTGGCATAGCTGGGCAAATCACGCAGCAGCAGCGGCATCAAGGACTCGATGGTGTCGGGACAGCGGGTTTGCAGCACGCGCCGGGATGGCTCGCGAGAACGCTGGGCGATATGGCTCGGCTCCGTCGGGTGCAGAAGCGTTCCCCCGCTGCCTGCCAGATCGAAACCCCCGGCGGCAGATGGCGTGATGACTATCGGCGCAAACAGGGCGATCGCCCACCATCCATTCCCCATAGCGTTCTACAACCTGCCACAAGAAAGCCAAACAAGCCAGCCTCAGGCCCTTAGAGGATGTTTGAAAAGTCTTACTGTTTGTCGCAAAGCGTGCAAGATCCCCCTAAATCCCCCTTAAAAAGGGGGACTTTAAGGCAGTTTCCCCCCTTTTTAAGGGAGGCTAGGGGGGATCTCTGAGTGCTTAACATTACAGGCGATACCTTTTCAAACACCCCCTTAAGGCCTCCAGCCCAATCTCCCTAACAAGCCGAAAACCGAGTCCTTCCCGATTCCCAACTCTGCTCTGCTGCATAGATTACACTTCATTGCGATTCGCAAACTGTGTAAACCCATCATGCTACGGTCGATACTGTTAATTAAACACATGTATTCGAGATATCGCAGGCACATGAAGGAGAACATTCTAATTTCTTCGACTGAATCCATCGCCGCTCCCGCCCTGAGGGAAGACTTCAGCGAATACGTTGCACATCTTCAACTTCACATGGCCCTGCACGCCCGTAAGCTGGTTCCCAACCTAAACAGCACCGATGGCAGTCGTCAGCAGTTGTTGCACCAGACGCAGGCCGACTTCGAGAAGTTCGTGTCTCGCCAAGGTCTGTAGGCTGGCAGTCTGGAGTCAGCGTTGATTTGAGCGCTTTTCTTTCAGGAGGCGCTGCTTGCACCGAGTCTCTATTCTCTATACAGAGTCTCTATTTAGTCTCTACTCAATCGACCAGGATGCCCACCGCTCCAGTCGCTAGGTCGTAATCGGCTCCCACCACCTTGAGGTGTCCCACTCTCACCGCCTGGGATATGCTTACTGCCCAGAATATGGGGGGAGATTGGGTCAGCCGCCGAGTTTGTAGCCGGACGTTTGCTTTCACCACGCAGGTGAGGCGATCGCCCGGCTTTTGCATGTAAACTGCTCAACCATTTTCCCAAATCTGCGGCTCCGGGCAAGCGCGATCTTTGCTGCTGGGAAGGGCTAGGGGACGTGCAAGGGGAACTCAAAGATTACCAAAACTTGCAACAGGCGCTCTAGAAACTCCGTAAACAAGAGACTCCGTAAACAAGAGACTCCGTAAACAAGAGACTAAGGCTGAGGCTGCCCCTAACCGCCGACCTCTAGCTGCTTCAGCTTCCAGGTGCCGCTAGAGATTAGATTCGTCACGATATGCGCCACAATCGGCACCAGCAGGTTGCCCGTCAGCAGCGCACTAGCCCCCAGCGCTGCGCCCACCACTGTTGCCCAAACTACATAGGCCCACTGTTGCGACCCGCTGTAGTGCAACACGCCAAAGCACAGGCTGCTGACTAGCACACCAAACCAATTTAGCCCGATGGCGGGCAGCATCACGCCGCGAAACAGCAGTTCCTCGCTCAGCCCTGGCAGCAGCCCCAGCCAGATCAGGTCAACCCAGGTCAGCGGCTTGATGACCAGCGCTAGGTAGGTGTCTGCGCTGGTGCGATAGGCCGGCCAGAGGCGATAGGCTCCCTCACTGGCCAGGCTAATACCCAGCGCCAGCGCCACCCCAAGCCCCGCCGCAGACGGACGAACGCTGACGGGCAGCATGTCCACCGTATCAAACGCCAGCCAAAACCGAGACACAATCAGCAGCACCAGCGCCGTAATGCCCATTGCCGTTAGCACCTGGGTGCGATCGAGGGGTTCGAGTTGGGGTTGGGTAGGGGTGGGCACGGTGGAGTAGGGCTAGGGTGCTGAAGGGCTAGGGGTTCAAGGGCTAGGGCTTTGGAGGGTCAGGATTATCGAGGGGCTTGTGATCATTCCGTTGCGCTTGATCATACTATCCAATTCTTTCCATCACTCCATTCCGCTTTCCTATCGCCTAATTCTCTCAGGCTAGCATTTTGGGGAGGTTTGCCGTGAGGGATTCTAGGCTGGCGGAAGGGGCGATCGCCCGCAAATTCTCCACCGTCGGCGATAGGGCAGCGGGGTCGAGGCCAGCGCGGTGGGCGACCAGCACGCCGAAGGCTTCCAGATAAGACTGGACGGCGATCGCCCGAATGCCCATTGCCTCAGCAGTAGCCTGCATCCGCGTGGTGTTGTCCGCCACGGTGATGATTTGGGTGTGGGTTTGCCCCAGACTGAGGACAGCACTGCCGCCGCAAGCCGTGGCAGGAATCACCAGCGCATCGACCTGATCGGCCCAGATGTCCTGGCTCAGTGGGTTCTGATTCGTCTGGCAAACAAACTGCGGGGCGCGGCTGAGGCCGACTAGCACACAGGGAAGAAACGTGTGCCCCAATTCCTCAGCAGCAGACTTGGGAGAAAGCGTCGGATCGAGGGGCAGCGGCGACAGGGCGGGCGCGTGGGCGCACGGAACTTGGAAGGTTCGGACGACGAGATGACTAATGACGGCTTCGGCTCCGGCCAGAGGATCGACCCCTTGCCCGTGGCGATAGTCCTGCAAGGCATCGCTGCCCTCGTCGTCGGGAAAGCGGGCCACAACGGCGATCGCCTCTGCTTTGGCCTGCGTAATCAGCGTTTCTACTCCGCGCAGCAGGCTGTCGGGATGTTGCAGCGTGCCCCAGGTTGCGCCGGAAGCTGCCGTTTGCAGGCTCACGCCCAGCGGCGCATCCGTCACGACATACTCCGTCAGGCTTAGCCCCAGGGTTGCCCGCGCTGCGTCTGCCGCCTGCAAGTGTCGCCAGCGCAGTTCCGGCTCGATGCCCGCATCCAGCAACAGCCCCACTCGGTTCTGGCGCACCGGCCGCAGCCCCCACTGCCCGGCGGCAAACTGATCCAGCCCATAGCCTTCTACGTACAGCGCGTTGGGTAGCGGCCAATACAACTGCGCCCCGTTCAACACGTTGGGATGGGTAATCAGCCGATCGGCCACTTGGGCGATCGCCCTTGCCACGGGCAGCGCATCCCCCGCATAGCCGCCAATTGCCGCGCCCACTCCCGTCGGCACAATCAGCATTACGGTATAGGGGCGATCGCACGTTGGGTTCATAGGAATCAGGTTTTGAGGATTAGGATTCAGGGAGTAAAGCTCCACAGTAGCCACAGTAGCAACTGATTATAAATCAGGGTGCATCTGTATCCAGAGGGGATTCAAAGTAACTCGGATTGTGGTTTTTAAGGATCATCCAGAAGTCCATCTGCCCAGGTTTCTGAAGATTCTGGGTGGTCGGGCGTTGGCTGAAAGACGGCGATCGCCCAGCGCATTTTGGTACAACGGTCTGGCGTGGGGTTTTGCATCGCTCTGCATCAACTTTGCGTCAGTTTTGTGTCAACAGTTTCGTGTCAACAGTTTCGTGTCAACAGTTTCGTGTCAACAGTTTCGTGTTAACAGTTTCGTGTCAACTTTGCATTGGTTTTGCATACGTCTTTCCGCGTCTGAATTATGTCTGTTTGTGCAGCCCAAGCTGCGACCCGGATAATTTTAATTCAGATGGATATTAGTAATGCCAGACCTTACTTACGCTTCATTGCCCGATACCTTGAGTGCTGACTTGCCCGGTCTGTCTTCAGGCTTTCAATTGTCTGGACTAGCAGGCACAACCGATGGCTTCAGTCGCCTCAGCAGCAAAGCATACCCGCAGCAGACCGCCTTCAGTGCCAGATACGATCGAGATACGTTCAAAAACTTATCCGATATTGATTCAATCTCAGGTTCAAGAAGCCGTTCGTTATCGTTTAATTTACCCATATCGAGTTCAAGTATTTGGGATAGTTCTCGGTTTGCATCCGGCTCTCTCTTCAGCGGATCTTTTAACGGACAGGAGGGGGGCGATCGCCCATCTTTCGCGAATTCCCAACCCGGCCAGCGCCATACCTCAAAGCCAGACGCGCTCACGGGCCTCGCAGACGATGACGGACTGGTCGCCACAGCTACCCGAAGCCGCAGAGCGGGTGGCGTGAATGCTCAGCAAACCATCCACGAATCGCTTTCACGCTGGGATGCCCGCAACCCCACTCGCCCCAATACTTACAAAGATGACTACAGGCTGCAAAGCACAACGGGCGGACAGGTACAGCTAGACCTGACTTCTGGCGCGTTTGATGCGTACTTGCAAATCGTCGATAGCCGCACGGGTAGGGTCATCGCCGCAAACGATGACGGGGGCGGCGGCACAAACGCCCGCCTGACGCTCAATCTGCAAGCAGGGGTTGGCTATATCGTCCGCGTGACCAGCTATTGGGCCAATGAAACGGGGAACTACTCGCTGACGCTGAGTGCGCCCAATGCTCAGCCCCCCGCCAACGGGTTCAACAGCACCTATGGCTATGGCCTGGTCAATGCCGCAGCGGCCGTCGCGCAGTCGATCGGTCGCACGCCGTTTACCCCAGTGGCAGACGCAGGCCATAGCTGGAGCAATAACCTGGTGAATGCGCCAGAGGTGTGGGCACAGGGATATACCGGACGCAACGTGGTGGTGGCTGTGGTGGATACGGGCGTGGACTATACCCACAGCGACCTGGATGCCAATATCTGGCGCAACACGCGGGAAATTGCGGGCAACGGCATCGATGATGACGGCAACGGCTTTGTGGACGATGTGCGCGGCTGGAACTTTGCCAACGGCAACAACAATCCGATGGACGTGAACGGGCACGGCACCCACGTTGCCGGGACGATTGCCGCAGAGAACAACGGCACAGGCATTACCGGAGTTGCCTACAATGCCCAGATTATGCCCGTGAAGGTGCTGGGAGACGACGGATCGGGCACAAACCTGAGCGTGGCGCGGGGGATTCGCTATGCGGCCGACAACGGGGCAAACGTGATTAACCTGAGCCTGGGCGGTGGCTATAGCAGCGACATTGAGTCGGCGATCGCCCATGCCGTTTCCAGAGGGGCGATCGTGGTTATGGCGGCAGGCAACGAAGGCGCAGCTCGCCCCAGCAACCCGGCCAGCCTTGCGATTCAGTATGGTGTCTCCGTCGGGGCGATCGACAGCAGCGGCAACCTGGCATCCTTCTCCAACCGCGCCGGAACCGATAGCCGAATGCAGCATGTTGTGGCCCCAGGGGTGAATATTCTCTCGACCCGTCCGGGCGGCCGCTATCAATCCCTGAACGGCACGTCGATGGCTACGCCCCACGTCGCGGGTGTGGTCGCCCTGATGCGTCAGGCAAACCCCAACCTGACCGATGCCCAGGTGCGCCAAATCCTGACCAGCAGCGCCATCCGCGCCAGCAGCAGCCTGTCCAGCCCGGTCGATCCTGCGCCTCTGACGCTGACGCTTGTACCCCGGCGATCGCGCCGCTAGGGGATTCCAGAACCGGGGGCCCTGCGCTCCTGGTTCGTTTTGGAAAATTTTCCTGAATTCTGTGGGCTACGCCCAGACGGTTTGGCCTCTGGCGTTTCGGCCCACTGGGGGGTTAATTTAGGACAAAGCTAGACCTCTACCCCCCTGACCCTGTCCTATGAACCTCCCAACCTCGCAGGTCTATCCTGTGATTTGGCAAGACGACCATGTTTGGCTGATTGACCAAAACCGACTGCCGACTGAATATGACCTGGTGCAGATTAGCCGCTGCGACGACATGGCGATCGCCATTAAAACCATGATTGTGCGCGGGGCCCCCGCGATCGGCGTGGCGGCTGCCTACGGGATGTATCTGGGAGCCAGAGAAATCGAGACGGGCGATCGCGATCAGTTTTTGCGCGAGTTAGAGTCTGTGGCCACGAAGCTGCGGGCTACCCGGCCCACTGCCGTTAACCTGTTTTGGGCCACAGAGCGGATGCTGAAGGTGGCACGGCAGACCATCGGCCCGGTGGACTATCTCAAAACAGCGCTATTGCAAACGGCGCAGGCAATCCAGACCGAAGACCTGGAAACCTGTCGGGCGATCGGCGACCACGGACTAGCCGCCCTGCCCACCACGCCCCACAAGCTGCGCCTGCTGACCCACTGCAACGCCGGGGCCCTGGCCACCGCAGGCTACGGCACGGCCCTAGGGGTTGTGCGCTCCGTGTGGCGAGAAGATCGGCTGGAGCGGCTCTATGCCGACGAAACGCGCCCCCGCCTGCAAGGGGCCCGCCTCACTGCCTGGGAATGCGTGCAGGAAGGTATCCCTACTACGCTGATCACCGACAGCATGGCGGCGCACTGTATGCAGCGCGGGCTGGTGGATGCCGTCGTGGTGGGCGCAGACCGCATCACCGCCAATGGCGACACCGCCAACAAAATCGGCACCTACAGTCTGGCGCTGGTGTCCCGCGCCCACAATATTCCCTTCTACGTCGCTGCGCCGCTCTCCACGGTGGACTTCAGCCTCAGCGACGGCAGCAAAATCCCCATCGAGGAGCGCGACCCCATCGAGGTCTATCAAATCGGCGAAACGATTATCGCGCCGGAGGGCTTGGACTATTACAATCCTTCGTTTGATGTCACGCCTGCGGAGCTAATCACGGGCATCATCACCGAATATGGCGTAGTGAAGCCTGCGGACTTGGTGGGCCTGCAAGCCAAGCAGGTGAGCTAGCGCTCTGAACCTCTGCCGAACTGCAACGAAATTGCGTCGAACTGCGCCAAACTATGCCAAACTGCGCCGAGATGCGCTGAACTACGCCGCTGCGCCATTATCCTTCACCTTTGCCCTGATATTCCATGCCGTTCGCCTCGGCATAGCGATTCATAAACCGCATAAACCGCGCCCAATGTTCCTCGCGGACTAGCTCAAAGCGGCATTCCACCCGCTTTAGCTCGTCGCCCTCGTCGCCGCCAAAGATAAACTTCACGCTGTCGGGTTCGATCTCGATACGGCCTTCTTCATCTGTCAGGCAGAGGGCTTTGTTAAAGCGGTTGGTGAAGCTTTGAAACCGCTCGATGGACTTGAGCTGCTCGAACGTCATCACGACAAACTGAGCGCCTGTCGTGCGATCGCGCCTCAGGCTCACGCCGCTCAGGTCTTCGGGAATGCCTTCAAAAAATTCAATCGTTGGTAGGGTCATGGGGATTGGGGATTGGAGATTGGGGAATTTGGCGCAGAACATCCAGCAACTTGCCCGCCTCACAAGCTCCCATTTCTATCATCAATCATCCCATTGGGAAAAGAATCCGTCTGTGGGCAACCCCCAGCATTTGCTGCGCCGCGCCACCCCGTATCAAAAACCGTAACGTCGCTCTGGGAGAGCGTTTCCCAGCTTAGATTAAGAGTGTTCACTCCTCATGCGCTCAGCAGCTTCGTCGGGTTCGTCGGGGCTGCTGTTTATTTCTAAGGGATTTACAGAGGGATTTGCACCTGAGAACTGGCGCAGCGGTTCCGAGGCTGTAGTTGAACTGACGGGGGCAGTTATCTCCCCAACGGCCAGACCTGGAGCAGTCGGTTTGCGGGAGCAGGCAGCGTCGTTTCAGCCGTCCACCCAATGGACAAGCCAATGACCGAAATCGCAGTCAGCACGCCGAGGGACTGCCAGCGGCCTAGCTTGGCCTGCTGCAAATCGAGCCGTGCCAGAATCTCCGCCGCGATCACCACCAGGATGTATTCAAAGACGTGATACCAAACGAGGATGACGGCGATCGACATGGCTCCTATCAGCACTAGCGAAAAATAGCCCAGGCTGGATTGGAGCCAATTTCTGAAGAAGCGCCGCAGTCCCCGTGACCAGGCTGTGAGTAAGAGGGCCTGCACGACTGCAAAGGTCACCGCTAGCGCCCAGGCGACCCAGTTTTCGGTGTTTTGGTAGAGAAACCAGCTAAAGCTAGTGTAGGCTGCCAGCAGCAGCGGTAGAGAGACCCAGAGCATGACCCAGAGCAGGAACAATAGGGTAAAACGCTGAACTACGTTTCTATTAGGTTACCTAATAGGCAGTGTCTTAAACCTTTCTAGGTCGTTGATTGCCTTGAGTCGATCCCCCTAAATCCCCGCGCTTACGCGCCGCTTCGCTAGAAATAAGAGGGACTTCCGGAGTGGTTCGGCCCGGTTCCCCCCTTTTTAAGGGGGGCTAGGGGGGATCAAAGGGTTTTAAAGCACGCTCTAGATTACCTACAGGTTAGTGGAGATTGCCTGCACTGGGCAGGTGGGGATGCACTGTTCGCAAACAATGCAGCGCGATCGCCCGAAATTGAGCCGGAAGGTCTGTGGGTCGAGGCTCAACGCTTCCGTTGGACAGACCCCCGTGCAGAGGCCGCAGTGGACGCACAGGTCTTCATCAATCAGGATTTCGCGGCTGGCGGTGGAAATGCCAATATCCTGCGATCGCAGCCAGTCCAGCGCCGCATCCAGCTGATCAATATCGCCCGACAACTCCACCACCAGCGTCCCGATTTGATTCGGCGCGACCTGGGCGCGGATGATGTTGGCAGCCACGTTAAAATCCTTTGCCAGCCGATAGGTGACGGGCATGTGAACCGAGCGCTTGGGAAAGGTGAGCGTAACGCGCTTTTTCACAAATCGTTTTCACAGATTGTTTTCACAGACCGCTAATTACAGCGACCTTACAGCACAGCTTTACAGAGTCGGTTTCGCAGAGGCTTGCCAACTTTCGACGAACTAGGCCGGGGCTGACAGCTTTGCGGCCAGTTCTTCAGCAGTGGTGTTTTCGTAATACTCGAAGGGCTGATGAATCCAGGGGTTATCTTCCAGATAGTCTACGTAGTAATCCGGCTGGAAGATGGAGCAGGCTTTGTACCAGAGAACGCCAGTCCGCATCTCGTCAATATAGAAGCCGTAGTTGTGATTTAGCCATTCGACGCTGCGCTTGAGGCTGATGCCCGAATCGACCAGATCATCCACGAGCAGAACATGGCTGCCCAGATTGGGTGTGGTCATGGCCAGGTCGCGAGAAAAGGTGATTGCACCGCGCGATCGCCCCCCTGGCCCATGATAAGAAGCCGTAGACAAAATCGCCAGCGGCAGGTCGAACACCCGCGAGAGCAAATCGCCAACCCGCAGGCCGCCCCGCGCAATGCAAACAATCTGGTTAAATTCCCAGTCGGATTCATAAACCTTAACGGCAAGCTGTTCAATTAGGCGATGATAGTCGGGCCACGAGACGTAGAGATCTGACATGGGAAAGACGGCAGAGGATGAGTGGGACGAAAACGAGCGAACGGGCAGGATTACCTTAGGATTAAAAGGATTCAAGTTGCGGGATTCAAGTTGCAGGATTAGGGCTGCACCTCAGCAGTCTGCATACCAGCAGTCTGTATACCAGCAGTCTGTATACCAGCAGTCTGTGTACCAGAAGTCCGCATACTAGAACTGCCCCCACAGCGAGCGACAGAGCAGGCGATCGCCCGCCGTGTATTCCCTAGATGATGAGCATCCTACAACTTGCCGGATAAAATCAAGCCACTGGCACAAATCCAGTCCCCCGACGGGTGACTTGCCGCGTTGCTAAAACGGTTGCCAGGACAGTCGTCTGACCAGCGGTTGCCAAGAACGGTGGGCGATCGCCAGCCCTTTCTCCCCGATCTCCTCAGTGCCCCGTTTTCCTTCCCGGTCTTCTTTCCCTGTTTTAGGTTTTCAAGCCGATGAGCGAGTCTGCCTCCAAACTGTCCAAATCTTCCAAATCTCCCGAAGACACCCTCAGCTTTGGCACTAAGCTAGCCTATGGAGCCGGGGATCTAGGAACTGCCATCACGGCAAACATTCTGGCTGTGTTTTTGCTGGTGTTTTTTACCAGCGTGGCAGGCATTCCGGCGGGCATCGCAGGCAGTATTCTGCTGGTCGGCAAAATCTGGGATGCCGTGAATGATCCGATTGTGGGGATTCTGAGCGATCGCACTCAGAGCCGCTGGGGCCGCCGCTATCCCTGGATCGTCGCAGGCGCAATTCCCTTCGGCGTTTTCTTCTTCTTGCAGTGGATTGTGCCCCGCTTTTCCGACAATCCCACCACCAACCTATGGGCACTGGTGGCCTACTACATCGCGGTTTCAGTGCTGTTCAACGCCTTCTACACCGTCGTTAACCTGCCCTACACTGCCCTCACCCCCGAACTCACGGACGACTACGACGAGCGCACCAGCCTCAACAGTTTCCGCTTTATCTTTTCCATCGGCGGCAGCATTTTGTCGCTGGTGATTGTGTTAGCCATTTTCAACGCCATTCCCGACGACGTAGCCCAGCAATATCGGGCGATCGGCGCAATTTGTGCGGTGATTTCGGTGCTGCCCTTTTTCTGGTGTGTGTTTGGGACTTACGGCCATGTGACGCGGCGACAACAGCTTCGCGGCGCAGTCGAAACCAGCACCCAGGAAATGCCCATCCTCCAGCAGCTCAAAGTGGCCTTTGCCAATCGCCCCTTTTTGTTTGTCATCGGTATCTACCTCTGCTCCTGGCTGGCGCTGCAAAACACCGTCACCATCATTCCCTACTTCGTGCGCGACTGGATGGGTCTGTCGAACGCGGTCTACACCCAGGTCGTGATGGCAGTGCAGGTGACGGCGCTGGCAATGCTGCTGGTGTGGGAGCGAATTTCGCGGCGCGTGGGCAAAAAAGCGGTCTACATCCTGGGCATGGTGCTGTGGGTGATGGCAGAAATTGGGCTGTTTTTCCTTCAGCCGGGACAGGTGGGCTGGATGTATTTTCTGGGAATCTTAGCCGGGATGGGTGTGTCTACGGCTTACCTGATTCCTTGGTCGATGGTGCCCGATGTGATTGATTTAGACGAACTGCACACCGGACAGCGGCGCGAGGGCGTGTTCTATAGCTTTATGGTGTTTTTGCAAAAAATGGGGCTGGCGATCGCCCTCTTCCTAGTTGGGCTAGCGCTGGATGCTGCTGGTTTCATCGAAAGCACCGCTGGTGAACCGACTCCCATCCAACCCGCCTCAGCGCTCACTGCCATCCGCGTGATGATTGGCCCGCTGCCGGCCATCGTGCTGCTGCTGGGCATCGGGCTAGCCTATTTCTACCCCATCTCCCGCGAGGTTCATGCCAATATCCTGCTGCAACTGCACGAGCGCAAGCACGCATCGGAAAATCCGCCGGATACCGAGCCAGACCTACGCTGAAATTTTGACGTAGCTCACGATCTCAGGTGCGATCGCCAGCAGCGATTCGCTCCTGGTCAGGGCAGATTGCACGGCATCTCCCGACAGGTGAGTGGCGATCGCCGCGTTTAATCCACCAGTTCCAGCAGCACCAAGCGCAGCGCGGCATCCTGCTCCGCCTGAGCCACAATCCGGGCAACAACGTGCAGAGTTGGTGTTGTCATTGCGAAACTCCTTGATTGTTAGGCGTTTCAGCCCGCCCAGCCCGCCATGAGACGAAAGATTTATCGTTAAAATAGCGGGTATCTTCCACTACGCGATTTGGCGCTGCACGGTTTTCTCATGGCTCCCGTTCCGTCCGAACCTCAGCCGTCCGTTCCCGAACTATCGCCATCGGGCACACTCCCCAACGCGCCAGATAGCGCTCGTTCGGCGGTACACCCAATGTGGGTCTGGAGCGCAATTGGCCTCTTGCTGCTGCTAGTGCCTGTCGGGGTCGGCTTGATGGCAGTGCGGGAACTGCTGGTGCTGCCTGCGCTGCCCCGCTGCTGGAGTGTGGCCCAAAGCAGCAACTCTGGCTCTACTCGGATTTACTGCGCTGAGATTTTAGCGAATAAACAAACGGTCGAAGACCTGCGACGCGCTATCCAGTTGGCAAACCAGGTTGATGCAGACGATCCGCTGCGCGACAAGAGCGATCGCCTGATTGAGCAATGGACTCAGGATATTCTGCGGCTGGGGGAGGCGGAGTTTCAGGCAGGCTCCCTCGACCGGGCCCGCGATATCGCCAAGCGGGTTCCGTTTCACGTCGCCACGTATGCGACGGCTGAAGCAAAAATCAAAGAATGGGAAGCAATTTGGGCTAAGGCTGAGAAAATTTACAGTGAGGTCGAAGCCGAAATCGATCAGGAAAACTGGTTTGCGGCCATGTCTGCGGCCCGAATGCTGCTGACCGTGGGCAATCAATATTGGGCAACTACCCAGTATCAAGCGCTAATGCGGCTGCTGCAATCGTCTCGTGAAAGTGAAGCAACTGCGCGGCGATCGCCCAATTCAGCCAGCAAGGGAGGTGGGCTGAACGATCTGATCCGTCAGTGGGAAACCGAGCAAACAAAGACAGACGCAGAACGATTAAAGACGGCCCAGGAGTTGGCTCAGGGCGGCCGAGTTGAGGATCTGCGGGCCGCAGTAGGTGCCGCAGAGCAGGTACTTTACGGCACGCCGCAGTATGATCAGGCCCAGTCTTTGATCAATACCTGGCGACAGCAAATCGAAGCGATTGAAGATCGCCCCCGGCTGGCTCGTGCGGCTGAGTTGGCTCGCCAGGGCGACGTGCGATCGCTCGAAGCGGCTATCGACGAGGCAAACCAGATCACTTGGGGGCGATCGCTCCATGAAGAAGCCCGTACTCAAGCAGATACTTGGCGGCGACAGGTTCATGAACTGCGGCTACGAGAGCAGGAAGAGATGCTGCGTCAGATGGATCGATCTGCCAGCACCACTCCACCGCCTTTGCCTGCGTCTCTGCCCCCGGTCGTTCCGGTCGTTCCGGTCGTGCCGTCTGCCCCGCCAGTCTCCGAACCCGTGCTGACGCTGCCTGCGGAGGGAACGTCGCTCGCGCTGCCTGCAAGCGTGCCTGCAAATGTGCCGGCCAGCGATAGTATTGCTTTGCCGGGCGATCGCTCTACCCCAGACCCAATGCCCTAGCCCGCTTCAGACCGTCAGATTTCGTTAATTTCACTCCAATTCACTCCAATTCACTCCAAAAGCAGAGCCGTGAGGTCAATCCACGGATAGATTTTCATTTCCAAAAATCATGGAAGATAGAGTGATATCAATTTCTGATTTTGGATTTGCGATTTTGGCTTGCTAGTCTAGCATCTGCGGGATCTCTAGCAATCTCATTCCTATTGCTATATCAGACACTTACAGTCAGTAATTTCTACCAGCGAGTACGCAGAGGCAAGATTTAAGTAACGGATATTACTTACATTAAAAGCTTCTATAAAACGTTAA
Organism: Thermoleptolyngbya oregonensis NK1-22; assembly: GCF_032705245.1. Taxonomy (GTDB): domain Bacteria; phylum Cyanobacteriota; class Cyanobacteriia; order Elainellales; family Elainellaceae; genus Thermoleptolyngbya; species Thermoleptolyngbya sichuanensis. The sequence continues at coordinate 218,363 of NZ_CP053540.1, read as the reverse complement.
AAGTTATAAGAAGTGCTATTAAGTTTTCGTGAAGATCCGAAATGGGCGACTGTAACCGTGAATACCATTGGGTATATCAACATCAATCCTAAACAGCGGGGTCTCATTTCAAACCCTCTTCATCCCATTGTTAGCTAGTTGACTAGGCAGTTTTTTGGGATTCCAGCGAGGGCGATCGCCAAAAGTTCGTAGCACGAGATGTGTCCTTTAATCCGTGAAAATACTGATATATTCCGATACTGGTATAAAATAATTCTCAGCTCTGTGATTACCCATAAATGAGGGGTCTGACCCTCTGAGCGCTTATTATTTGGGCTTTTCATTCAGCCCTAGCCAGCAATTAAGAATAAGAATTTCAGCAGATATACTTATAAAAATTGCGATATTCAGCTATACTGTGGTGTGTAATTCGTGAATCTACTGTCTGTCACTAGGTTCTATGGGTAGCTCCATTAGGTTTGCAAATTCAGTCTTACTGGCGGTCGGGCTTTCCCTTGCAGCAGCCTTCTCTGCAACAGCCCAGCCAGTCGAGCGTTGGTCTACTCTCAGTGACGGTAGGCTGGAGTTCCAGCGCTTGGGTTCGCCTGATGCAGCGAATCCCTCGACAGGTCGGATGCGAAATCTGGTTCGGCCTCAAAACTCTTCCTATGACCCACCCGTGCAGGGCGGCCCCCAGAGTTCTCAGGGATCTGGAACTCGGTGACTAAGGCTTGCTCTTGATGGGGGTGCAGGTTTGGCGTAGGGTGTTGTGAGGTTTCAGTGCAGCCCCTTGGGGCAAGAGGTTGAGGGCCTGTCAGTGCCTTGTTCCTTCAGTGCCTTATTCCTTACTTCAGTCTGAAGGCATCTGACCTAAGCGCCTAGCTAGAGCTTAATCGGCATTTTCCACCAGCGCTCAGACCGAATCAGCGTATGGGCTTGCCAATTCGTATTTTCTGTATGGGGGTAGTCCGAGCGGTAGTGGCCTCCCCGGCTCTCAGTTCTGAAGGCAGCACTTTTCACCAACAGATAGGCTACGTCCAAGAGATTGCGCGTTTCTCCCCAGTCCCTAATCTGCGTAGGCGCGAGTCCTGCTTTAGCGAGAGAAACAGGGGCATCCAGGTGAGCAGGGCAGTGGCTAAGGAACTGGCTCAGCGGCAGGTCAGAAAACTGAAGCCGCCACTCCTGAATTTGGGCGATCGCCCGTTCAAGCGACTGCTGCTCTCGACAGATGCCTGCTGCTTGCCAGACCAGTGGCGGCAGGTTTTGGCGAATGGTTTGAATTGCTAATTTTTGAGACTCCCAGTTGGCAATGGCGCTGCTGGGAGGCAGGCTCGGCGAACTTTCTAACTCTTGGGTATTGGGGATACTGGGGTCATTGGGGATATTGGGGGCGATCGCCGCTGGCCAATTTTCAGGCAGCGCGACATGCCGGAGTTGCGCCCCAAACACCAGGCACTCCAAGAGCGAGTTGCTGGCCAGGCGATTTGCGCCGTGTACCCCTGTGCTGGACGTTTCCCCGACGGCATACAGCCCCGCAATCGAGGTCTGGCTGTGGAGGTCGGTCATCACGCCCCCCATCCAGTAATGAGCCGCTGGCGCGACGGGCACGGGCGCTTGAAACACATCCACTCCCCACTGCCGACAAACCTGCACAATGTTGGGAAAGCGCCGCTGAATGGTTTCAGGCGGAATCGGGCGCAGATCTAGCCAGACATGCCCATGCGCCGGATCGGGATGATGACTCTGTAGATAGCTGAAGATTGCGCGGCTTACCACGTCTCGCGGAGCCAATTCGCCCTCAGGGTGATAGTCAAAGGCAAATCGCCGCCCTTCGTTATCGACTAGGTGTGCCCCTTCGCCGCGCACAGCTTCGCTGACCAAAAATCTCGGCGCACCCGGTTTTGTGAGCGCCGTGGGGTGAAACTGGACAAATTCTAAATCCCGCAGCACTGCGCCGCCCCGCCAGGCCATGGCCACGCCGTCGCCCGTGCTGAGAGCGGGGTTGGTGGTTTGGGCAAAGACCTGGCCACCCCCTCCTGTCGCCAAGACCACGGCTCCAGCCGCTAGCCGACAGAGTTGCCCCTCGACCATCGCTACTACGCCCAAGCAGCGATCGCCCGTCTCTGTTAGCCACAGGTCGAGCGCAAAGCTCTGGCTCATAACGTGGATGTTTGGGCGCTGAAGCACCTGTTCTGCCAGGATAGACACCACGGCCCGTCCGGTGGTGTCTGCCGCGTGTAGCACCCGCCGTCGCGAGTGGGCCGCCTCCAGCGTCATGGCCAGGTCAGCCCCATGCCGATCGAACAAGACCCCCATAGCCAACAGATCCCGGATACAGTCGGGAGCCTGTTGCACCATGAGGGTCACAGCTTGGCGATCGCACAGTCCTGCGCCTGCCCGCAGCGTGTCTTCAATGTGTAGCTCTGGCGAGTCATCCGCCGCCATTGGCGCAGCAATGCCGCCTTGGGCCCATTCACTAGCCGAGGTGAGCAACTCGTCTTTGGTGATGAGTCCGACGCGAAAGTGGGTCGGTAAACACAGCGACGTGTAAAGTCCGGCTGCTCCCGCGCCAACGACTAAGACATCAAACTGGCGAGAAAAAGAAGACGACAAGGACAACTGCGGTCTGCCTAGCGGTAAATGCCGTTGTTAAAGCGATCGCCCCCTTCTACGAGCGCATCGAGCGGCGGGCTAACAACAAAGTTGCTGAAGTTGTTTTTCAGAATTTCCTTTTGTGCCTCAGTCAGCCCTGGCATTTTCAGCACGTCTTCCACGCTTTCAAACGGGGCATTCTTGAGGATCATGCGGGCCAGAGTCGGGTACATGCCAGGATACTGCATGAACGCCCGGACGTTGGTGTTATTCAAGTCAATTTTTTTGCCAAAGTCGGTCGCTAGCTTGTCATCCATCGCATTGCGGAATTGCTGTTCTGCCAGCACGGGCGATGGATTGAAGGACAGGGGGCTGAGCGAGGCCGCGATCGCCGTCTGAGGCGAACCCAGCCACCCCCAAGAGGTAAGCATTAGACCCAGAATCATCAACACGCCAACCAGTCGCTTCATCAGTCGAATCCCTTCCAACTACAGTTCTCCAAATCAGCAGCCTATAAAGCAGCCTATAAACCAGCAGCCCATGAGAGCTACTTCATAACTCTCAACAACACAGCTTTAACAGCCTCATAATTAGAGACTACCACTTTGGGGGGAGTATCGCCCTAGATCTTGCTGCTCAGCTTCAAAAACGTATCCAGGTCGGTGAAAGAGCCTGCATAGGTGACGGTTGGCGTATCGTAGCCCTTGAGGCTGACGGTGTATTGCTTAAACAAATTGGGGTTGGCGATCGCCCCAGCCAGGTATTGATACGTTGTTTCCCCCAGGGCCACATCCATGCCAATTTGCTTGGTAGACGATTCCAGACGGAAGGCGGCATTCACCGTGTCGCCTAGGGCGGTGTAGTCGGGGCGATCGCCCGTACCCGTGTTGCCCACCATCGCATAGCCCGTGTTTAGCCCTGCGCCCACCCGCAGAGGGAACGGCAGCGGATAGCGCTCATGCAGGCGGCTGGTCATTTTGTGCAGAGCGCTGAGGGCGCGAGCAATCCGCACCATCTCGTCGGGCGTAATGCCCTGCGCCCCGTGAATCCAGACCGCCATAATCGCGTCGCCGATGTATTTATCGACCCAGCTTCCGTATTCGCGAATGATGTCGCCCGCGCAGCGAAACCAGGTGCCGATCGCCTCTGAGAGAATCTTCTCGTCTAGCTGGCGCGTCATCACCGTAAAGTCGCGAATATCGACGACCAGCACCGAGATGAGCCGCCGGACGTGGAGGGTGGCAGTAGCGGTGAATTCTTGTGAGTCGATGCCGACCGAGGAGTCATGGAGATGCGACAGTTCGGGAGAGTAGAACTCTAGCTCAGTCTGCCCAAAGGTGAGGCGATCGCCATTGTGGAGCGTTACGGGCACGCTCACCCGCCGACCGTTCACAAACGAGCCGTTGCGGCTGCCCAAATCGATCAGGTAAAACTCGCCTGTCTCCATGCGTTGCAGCATGGCATGGTTGCGCGAAATCCAGCGATCGGGCAGCACAAAATTGTTATCGTCTCCTCGTCCAATCGTCCAACAGTTGTTGTTCGTAAGTGAGAGGTAACGATTGCCAGCGTCGGTTCGTAATATCAGATGGGGAATGGGTTGGGCAGTCACTGACAAAGATGAGAAACCGCTAAATCTTTCCCGAAGAGATGCATCCTGGTAAGTCTGGCACGCTGTGTCAGCGAAGGGCCAGCCGAGCCAGAGGCGCTCCAGAAACAACCTTGCAGATGCTCTGTAGAGGCTCCATCGAAGCTCTAAATCACCCTGAGTGAGAACCGCCAGTGGTCTTAGCCCGTTTGCACCATGTCAACAAACCCTCAAATCTCTCAGAGAGGCCTAAGAGAGGCTTGTAGCACTCTGCCAACGATGCGCTGCAATTCAGGACACCCATTTGCCTGGAAACTTCGCAATATCCAGCATTTGCGCCCATAACCTGCAACGACAATTAGCTAACTCACTCCTGCAACTCAACCATGCGACCCTGGCAATGCTACCAAAGCCACACTACTAAGTTAGCCCAGGATACTCAAATCATATCCTCAGTCAGGCAGCAGTCGCCGCTAACCAGAATAAGCCATCTACCAAAAGAGTGCTCAAAATGGCTCCTCCAAAGCTCCACCCGTGGAGCGATCGCAACCGTAAAGGCGCGAACCCCAGCATCACCAGCAGCCCCACCAGCAGCAGCGCAAAGCCACCACCCCAGGGCGTATACATCTGATGAAGGGCTGCCTGGAGGATTGTTCCGGCGGCACTTGCGTCTGACTGCATTAATTGTCGCCAATAGGGAACCAGATCGACCAGGTAGAAATACAGATCCGTAATTGCGGTTCCCAGCAGCGACCCCAGGTAGAACCAGCGCCCTATTTTGTGTTTTGCCCTGTGGAGGCCAGGCAAGATGAACGGCAGACCCAGCGCCTCGACGGGCAGATGGTAAAACGGCTCCCAGCGCAGCCAGCCCCAATAAATCGACCCGGCAAGCCAAGTCCAAGCAAAGCCAATCAGCAAGTCACCCCAAAGTTTCGTGGTCGGCTGGCGCAAGAGCGATCGCCCCAGTCCAACCCAGAGCAGTGTCATTCCCAGGCTCAGCCAGGGAAATAGCTGCACCAGCGGTGCCTGGAAAAACACCGGAACCGAGACTAAAAAGACAGATGCCGAAAAAACTGCGAGATGAGTCGTGTAGTTGGCTTGACGCTCCGCTGCTTGAGGTTCTGCGGCAAGATCGCTGGGGAGGGCAGCAGGCAGACCCGAAGGCACGAACGGCAAACGAACCGGCAGAATCGCTGATTCAGCGGCTGATTCGGCAATAGATTCAACGATGGATTCGGTGAGGTAAAGAGAGCGATCGCGCGGTGTAATGGAAACCAACTTTAATACCAACGATTCTTAATGCTTTTCATTTAGTTTACGTTATTTAACACATTGAGGAAAGCCTTGGAGCGATGTAGACAGGGGGTTAGTTGAGGCAGATTATTGAGTCCAGCCAGGATTTAGCCCTCGCGATCATGGCCCTAGCGCTGGCGCTTTGTAGGGGATTATATCCAGGACTTTATAAAGGATTTACCGAGATTTACAGCCTGTTTACCAAGCAAGGGGACTGGAAGCCGAGGAATCGCGCTTGACTCGGCTAAGATGTGGTGGAGTTTTAGAGATTAAGCGCATGGAGTTGATCAACCTGCCTCTGCTTTCGGCCTGGCGCGTGTTCCCGCAGGGTGGACAATTTGCAACAGTCTCAGGCGTTTCTCAAGGGATGCAGGAAGGAGTCGCAGGCATTGCACAGGGCTGGCCCCCGCTGGCGATCGCCCAATCTGCTGCTCCAGATGCCGCTGCGGAGCCGGGTCTGTTGACCAGTACCTTCCAGGCCATTGTGCTGGGGCTGGTGCAGGGGATCACAGAATTTTTGCCCATCAGCAGCACCGCGCATCTGCTGATTTTTACAAAAATCTTGGGCTGGTCGGCCGTGGGTGAAAAGTATTTCGTAGACGCGATCCAGTTTGGCAGCGTAATTGCCGTGTTGATGTACTTCTGGCAAGACATTCGCCAGATTCTCGGCGGCGCGTGGACTGCCCTCCAGCAAAAAGACTGGCAGCGAGAGGAGTGGAAGATTCTGGTAGGGATCGCTGTGGGCACGATTCCGGCACTGGTGTTTGGCTACCTGTTTCGCGATGCCATTCCCGAAAGTGCGCTTGTGATTGCGGTGGTGTCGATTGTGATGTCTCTGCTGTTGGGCTTGGCCGAGAAAGTTGGCAGCCGCAAGCGCGGGTTCGATAATTTATCGATTTTGGACGGGCTGCTGGTGGGATTGGGGCAAACGCTGGCGCTGGTGCCTGGTGTGTCTCGCTCTGGCTCCACCCTGACGACGGGCATGTTTCTGGGGCTACAGCGACCGACTGCGGCTCGCTTCTCGTTTCTGCTGGGAATTCCTACCCTGGCGATCGCCACGCTCTATCAGTCCACCAAAGCCTTTGACAACGTCGATCGGCTGCTGCCGCTGCTGGCAGGCATTATTTCCACCTTTATTTTTTCCTATCTGGCGATCGCCTGGCTGCTGCGCTACCTCCAGCGCAAAAGCACCTGGGTTTTTGTCTGGTATCGCCTCGCCTTTGGGGCCACGATTTTGCTCTCACTGGTAGCAGGGCTGATTCGAGAATAGGGGCGTGAATCAAAGGGAGCGGCAGAGAATGGTGCGATCAGGGGATGATGGGATAAAAGGGATCATGGAATGATCAAAGACGGGGTTGATCTGCCAACCCCCCTGCACGCCACCCTTCCTCCTCTCAACCTGCCATGAGCGACGCTGCCATCAAGCCTGCCCTGATTACCCGCGTGCTGCCCGACTCGATCGCCGCAGAGATTGGGTTTGAGCAGGGCGATCGCCTCGTGTCGATCAACGGACAGGCTCCCCGCGACCTGATCGACTATCAGTTCCTCTGCGCCGATGAGGTGCTGGAGCTAGAAGTGCTGGACGCTGCGGGCAAGACGCACCAGATTGAGATTGAAAAAGACTACGACGAAGACCTGGGGCTGGAGTTTGAGTCGGCGCTGTTTGACGGATTGATCCAGTGCAACAACCGCTGCCCCTTTTGTTTTATCGACCAGCAGCCGCCCGGAATGCGGCAAACTCTCTACCTCAAAGACGATGACTATCGCCTCAGCTTTCTCTATGGCAGCTACTTGACGCTAACCAACCTGCCCCAGCGCGAGTGGGATCGCATCGCCCAACTGCGCCTGTCGCCGCTTTATGTCTCGGTTCATGCAACGGAGCCAGAAGTTCGCATTCGCCTGCTAAAAAATCACCGAGCGGGTCAAATTCTCGACCAACTGCGCTGGTTCCAGAAAAATCGGCTGCAAATTCACGCTCAGGTCGTAGTGTGTCCGGGCATCAACGACGGCGTGCATCTGGAGCGGACGCTGCGAGATCTGGCTTCGTTCCACACGGGCGATATTCCCGCCGTTGCCTCCGCTGCGGTCGTACCCGTTGGGCTGACCCGCTTTCGCCCGGCCGAAGATGAATTAATTCCAGTCACACCGGAACACGCCCGTCGGGCGATCGCCCAAGTGCAGGCGCTCCAAGCAGAGTTCCGGGCTAAATTTGGCTCTAACGTCGTGTGGCTGGCAGATGAGTGGTTTCTGATTGCAGGACAAGACCTGCCGCCCGAATCCCACTACGAAGACTATCCGCAGATTGGCAACGGCGTGGGGTCGATTCGTCAATTCCTGAAGCAGTTCAAGATAGCGGCTCGTCAGTTGCCCAAATCTGTGAGTCCGCCGCGCCGCTGGGTGTGGGTGGTGGGCAATGCGGTTGAGCGAGCTTTTCAGCCGATTCTCAAACGCCTGAACGAAGTAGACGGACTGACTGTGGAGATGGTGGCGCTGCGAAGCGACTATTGGGGGCAGACCATCACGGTGACAGGGCTACTGACAGGGCACGATCTGGCGTTGGCGCTGGCCGGGCGAGATCTGGGAGATGGCGTGCTGCTGCCGTCGCTGATGTTGAAACATGGCGACACGCGGTTTTTGGACGATACGACGGTGGCAGATCTGGAAAAACGGCTGAAAACACCGATTTACGTCGTGTCTGGCATTGAGGGGCTGTTGGAAACGGCTGTGCAGTCTCCTGTGCTGGCTGCCCGCTAGTCGCGATTTTGGAAAATCGAACTCAGTTAGGACTTATGCAACTGGACAATTTCTCGCGGGCGCAGCCCGCGAGAAATTGTCCAAAACCCAAAGAGCTTATCGCAAGTGCGTAAGTCCTGTCAGTGTGTCGTAAACCGACTGGCGGCGTATTCCCAGTATTCGCTGTAGCGGTCGTCGGGCTGCACGTCGCAGTAAATTTCTCGGATGCGATCGCGGCTGTGGTCGTCATCGCGGGTTTGCAGGTCGCAGGTGCCACGGGCCGGCACGTAGCGATCGCCCAATTCCGATGAGCGGAAATAACGAACGCGCAGCACCGAGTCGCCCCCCAGGGTTTCGCCCACCTCCCCCACATATTCCAGCACAGCGCGGGAACTGCGGAGCCGCAGGCTGACCTCGTTATCGCGGCGCAGCCGAATGATTTCTGCCACACCAGACGTGCGATAGCGCCGGGTTTCTATGCGGCCCCGCGATTCATAGACCACGTCTGAGCTAGACGGCGGACGGCTGCTAGAGGAACTGCCCGACTCGACCGACAGATGGCGACGCTGCACCCAGCCCGCTCCGCGATCGCCCCGCACGTAGACCCAATCCCCATCGCGGCGAATCACCTCGACGCGATCGCCCCGCCGAAACACGTTGGTCATGGGATAGCTCTCGCCGGGGCCAGTGCGAACACTAAGTCCGTCGATGGTGACGCGCCCGACCTGGGCCAGGGCGGCCCCTGCGGATAGGGCGATCGCCATGCAGGTTGCCAGAGCCACGCCCACACTCCGACGAATCCGTTCACGCTGCCTAAGCTGCATCATTTTCATGATCACCTTCATGATCACCCAAAGTCACACGATCACCCGAAGTTACAACGACTCTCACAACGACCCTCACAGCGACCCAAAGACGCTCTCGACTACGCGCAGCCCTCGATATACTGCACCTCAGGTAGCTTACCTGCGCGATACTCGACCACGCGCCCCCGATCTGTTTCAAAAATCACCCGAAAGCTCTTATCCGCCTCATCCTTTGGCACGAAGGTCAGATACTTTCCATTTTCAAAGTACTCATGGGGAGTAGAGACGATCTGACCCGGATAAAGTTGCTGAATTTGCGCCTCGGTGCTGCCAATTCCTGCACCGCTGAGGGTCTTGATTGGACTATTTCTGCCTACGTCCACCCGCGCAATCCGCCCATCCGTAACCATGAAGCCCAGACCCGAAATTCCTTGAGCATTCAGAAAATAACAGGCATCCCCCTCGCTGTAAGCATTTTCTGCCCGCACCAGAGGGATGCCCGCCGCCTGCTTCGCCTCGTTGACCGTCATGCCCACGCGCACCGGGCCGACACCCTTGAGCTGCACGCGAGAATCAACGCTGAGGGTGGCTTGGGCCTGGGCAGGAGCAACGGAAACGCAGACCAGACAGCAGACGAGCATGACAACAAACAAGAGTCTTTTCAGCATAGAGTCACCGCAGGAAGGGGAATGAATGGTGGGGCGAGTAGATTTTAGATTTTGGATTGGCGGGCGATTGAGGAGTGAGGAGATTGGCGATTGGGGAGATTGAGACTGCGGCGGGGCTATCGCTTTCCGGCGCGGGTCAGGCGGGTAGAGAGCGAGTCGGGGTCGGCGGCAGCCGGGGGAAACAGGTCGGGCTGGTCTTCAATTGGCTCAAGCTCTGGTTCTGTGGGGCTGAAGGAACGCACAGGCACGTCTGCACTGTTGATCACTGCGCCCAAAAACTGGATGGTTTCTGACTCGATAAACTGATCGACGGCTTCGGTCAGCAGGCTGTCTTCCGTGATGCCGGGTCGGGTCACCAGCAAGAGTCCGTCGGTATGTGGCTCTAGCAGCAGCGCGTCAGTGTGGCGGCTGAGGGGGGGCGTGTCGATCACCACCAAGTCAAATCGACCACAGGCATCTTCGAGCAGGCGCTTGACCTCGCCCGACTCTAGAATAGCGGCTGCCTGTCGCTGGGGGCCGGGGCTTGGCAAAATGTAAAGGTTTTCTATCTCAGGCACCAGGCTAAATTCACCCCGGTCGAAGTGTTGCAGCGGCTCTAGCTGGCTGTCGGGGTTTGGCGCAACGCGCAGGGCAGTGGCTTGGGAGGGCGATCGCAGATCGGCTTCAATCAGCAGTGTCCGCTTGCCAGCGCGGGCAGAGGCGATCGCCAGGTTGTAAGCCGTCACCGTTTTGCCCTCGCCGCCCAGCAGACTGGTCACCACGACAGATTTCAGACCGCCCGTTCCCGCTGCCCGCCGCAGATTGCTCCGCAGCCGCTCATACGGCTCCAGGTAAGGCGAATCTGCCTTTAGCACCAGCGGCATGTCCTGCGTATCGGCAACTCCAGACAAATCAGGTAGTAAACCCAAAATTGGCACTTCCTGCTGGCGCAGCGCCAGTTGCAGGTCGGGTAGCGTGTGGAAAGTGGCATCCAGCGAATCTAGCAGCAGCACCAGCCCGCCGCCCACCAGCAGCCCCACCAGCCCGCCCACCAGTAAAATCGCCAGACTGTTGCGCCCTTCGGCGTTGGCGATCTCCGTCTGAGGCGGCTGCACGACTACTAGACTGCCGACGGTTTCCTCTGCCGCCAGCCGCACGTCCGCCAGCTTTGCCTGGATTTGGTCGTAGAAGTTTCGCTTCAGCACGACCTGCTGCTCCAGCCGCGATTGCTCCAACTGACGGTTGGGTACGGCGGTATATTCCTGGCGGAGTTCCTGCTCGGCGGCGCGGAGGGCTTCAAGCTGCTGCTGGAGGGATTCTCGTTCGGTTTGCAGGTTGACCAGCGTATTGGCCAACTGCTGGCGGGCGGGGTCGAGGCTGCTGCCCTGGCGGATCGTGGACAGGCTGGCTAGGGGCGCAGCAAGCTGGTTGCCACCGATCACTTCGGTCACCCGCTGCTGCAACAGCGCCTCGAAGGACTGCTGCTGGTGCTTCAAGTCCAGCATGGTGGGATGTTCGGGGCGCAGGTTGCGCGAGAGCAACTGAGTTTGTAGCTCGTTTTGGTAAATCTTGGCCCGCAGGTCGGCAATGATGGGGTCGGCGCTGAGGGCGGCGGAGGTATAGGCCTGGTCGGCGGAAAGTCCCAGGCGCGATTCTAGGCTGCGGATCTGGGCGGCGATCGCCTCTAGATTCAGCCGGAGCTGGCGCTGCTGCTGCTGGCTAGCGGTGATTGCGCCCACCAGTTGACCGTCCTGCGCGGCTTGAATTGCCGGCCCTTCGACGCGCACATATTCTTCCAGGTCGCGCTCCGCTAGCCGTAGCTCCTGCGTCACCACAGGCAGCAGCCGATTTAGGTTGTCGATGATTTGCTGGATTTGCTGGCGGTTAAACAGGCGGCTCTGATCTACCATTGCCTGCATCAGTGCCACCACCGTCGCCTGGGCTACGCGATCATTTGGATCGCGATACTGCACCAGCACCCGCAGCCCCACTTCCTCCGCATTCCGATTGCGATTTTCTCCTTCGGGGCGGGGATTAACGACTACCGCGGCGTTGCGCCGAATGATAAAAGCATCTGTCCTCACCTGTTGGGTGGCAAGCTGCTGCACTGCGGTTTCTACTACAAAGTCCGATAGCAACGTTTCTGCCGTCATCACCTGGGCCTGCTGCTGGAGGGCGGTGTTGGTCTGGCTAACGGTGACGGGCGGCGCAGCATAGCCCAGCATCCCCCGCGAGATATAGCTGGTCGGCGGGGCGGGCTGGAGTGCAGCCACGCCCGATAGCCCCATTACCAGCGCGAACCCTGTCAGCCCGGCCCACTTGTGGCGGTCTAGCGCTACGAGATATCGCTTGATCAGAGGGGAAACCATTGAGGGGATTGGGGATTGCGGCGGGACTAACTCAGGCGAAGGGGAACAGGGAGACGGCGCTGCCCATCATTCTGGGCTTGGGGCTACTGTGTATACGCCTCGATTGTTTGCGTCAAGCTCTGAATGATCCCCCTAAATCCCCCTTAATAAGGGGGACTTTCGACCCCCTAAATCCCCCTTAATAAGGGGGACTTTCGATCCAGTTCTCTCTGCTGCGGGTCACTCTGGGTTCGATCCCCCCTTGTTCAAGGGGGGTAGGGGGGATCGGTTCCCCCCTTTGCTCAAGGGAGGTAGTGGGGATCAAAGCATTGCCACTCAAGCATAGAAGACTTGCATATACACCGTAGAGGCTTAGGGAGGAGGGATGCTGACCCTGGCTGCATTTTGCGGAAATCGGACGTTCAATTTGATATACCCACCGTAACGCATCTTACGGAAGTCTTAGGCTGAATTATGGCTCAAACAGGCTTTCCGAAGCTTCGGTGAGTCGGTCGAAAAACAGCAGGAAGCCCAGCACATCGCGGAAGGGCTGGGTGAAGACATTCAGTGCATAGGTGACGCGGCTGATCAGGTTGCGCCCGATGATGATTACGTCGTTGTGCTGGAGACGGGGGTTTTCTTCGGGGTCGCCGCGTAGGGCCCGGCGGGCGTTGAAGTCGAGGCGGATGGCGCGGCCCTGGTCGGGGTCGTAGCGAATCAGAGCGATGTCGCGCAGGTCGGCGGTGTCGGGGTTGGGGCCGATGGCGGCGATCGCATCTAGGAAATCACTCCCGTTGGGTAGGGTGATGTTGGCGATCGCCCGTCCGCCGCCGCGGCCCCCCAGGCTGTTGGAATAGTTCAGCACGCGGATGTTGATCTGCGGCTGGGCGAGGGTAGAGCGGGCGGTCAGGTTGGGGTCGTAGCCGTCTCGGTTGGCAGCGGTGAGGGCAGGTACGATAACAGTGTCGCCATCGCTGAGGCGTACAGCGGGCAGCGCAGTCGAGTCGCGCAGGGGCGTATACAGATCGAAGGTGCGCTCTAGGGCTGCTCCCGTTGGGGTAGTGCGGCGAATGGTCACGCGCCGCAGGTCGGCTTGGCGCGTCGTGCCGCCTGATGCCAGCAGCGCGGTAGAGAGTTGCGGGCTTTCCATGGGGTAATAGCCCGGCCGAAACACTTCTCCCAGCACCGTCACCCGCACGGGCCGCTGCGCGACCAAAATCACGTCTACCTGCGGATTCACTACAAAGCGGTTGAGTTCCTGCTGAATCTGTAAGCGGGCGCTGTTGAGGGTTTGTCCGTCTAGCCGCAGCGACCCCACCAGCGGCACCAGCAGGTTTCCTTCTAGGTCGAGCGTGCCCTGAAAGCTGAGGTCGGGAAACCGCAGCACGTTTACAAAAATTGAGTCGCCGGGCCCCAGTCGATAGCGGTTGAAATCGGCAAGGGGCGTGGGGCGGGTAGGCGGACGAGTACGAGCGGCGGGCGGCGGGCTGTCGGGCGGCGGGCTGTTGGGCGGCGGCGGGTCTTTTTTGATATCAAGCCGATCGAGCGAGGGCGGCGGCACCGGGATGTCTACGGTTTGCGCGGTCGCAGAAGCGCCCCAGACAGAAGCGCTCCAGACAGAAGCGCTCCAAATGGTCAGCAAAACTAGGGGCAGACCAGACCAGCCAGGCAAACGGGCGATCGCCCAGGGGAAACACGTCGCGGGAGCGGTCATAAACACGCAGGATAAACTCCACCCAATCCAGAGCGAGACACATAGCCGATCCTGGCTAGTATTGGCTGGATTTGACTACAGTTTGACTCAGGACTACGCATTTGCGATAAGGTTTCTGAATTTTGGACGATTTCTCGCAATCGTCCGACTGCGTAAGTCCTATGACTCTATCTTCTTCAAAATGCACCCGCCATCAGTGCTGATTGTACGGCCTTTGCCAATAACTCGGCATCAGCGCGGGATTCCTCCAGGTTGCCCAGCGGCTCCATCGGCAGCAGCAGGGCGATCGCCACCCAGGGCATCCGCTGTTGCTGCGTCCACTGCATTCGCTGGTCGGCCCAAAACCATCGCCCCGGATCGGCACTGCCGCCCGTCGGCCAGGCATACCATTGCACGACGGCGTAGGTCTGCTCGGCGTTCCAGTGGCGCGAAAATCGAGCATTGACCAGAATGGGCTGGCCATCAGAAGCGTTGACAGAAAAGCGCAAATTTCGCCGCGAATCGACCCGCAGCCCAAACTCGCCGCTAAAGCTGACCCAATCGATTTCGGGGGCATCGGCCGACCGCATGGGCGATCGCAGCAGCAGAATCGCAGAGGCAGGAGACTCGCTCGATAGTGTGGCTAGAGGGCCAGACGGTTCCCGCACGATCGTTTGCATTGACCAGCGCCGCACGCCGATGCGAATCTCCTCGCGGCTCTCGGTTTGCCATCCGGCAAGGCCCAGCCCGCTTTGCCGCAAGGCCTGCACTTGCTCCAGATGCGCCATTTGGGGCGGCTGTGCCCAGGGCCACGGCTTGCCAAAGTAGCCGGGGAGGGCAGCGGCCAGGGCGATCGCCAGCAGCAGCAGCGCCACCCAGCCGCGCCACGGGCGGGATAGGGTGGGTTTCGCGGGGGTTGATTTCACGGCGATTTCTCCTAACGGCGCGGCAGCAGCGGTTCTGAACGAGGCCCTTCAGCGAGAGGAGTCTGGTCTACTGGGACAGGCTGCCAGCGATCGCCTAGCCACTCGATCCCGCGCCAAACCCACAGCAGCCCGCCCAGCGTCAGTGCGGAATAGAGGTCGCCGCCCCAGCCTTCGTGCAGCCAGTCGAAGGCAAGTTTTTGTTCGGTGCCGTGCAGGTAGGCCAGCATTGTGTTTCGCAAGATATTGGCGATCGCCGTCAGTCCTACAATCCCCAGCAGAAACAGGGCCGCCTTGAAGCGCGATTCCCGTAAGGATTGCCTCGTAAATCGCCAGCCCTCGGCTGCATAGAGCAGGATCAGCCCCGCGTATAGTCCAGTAAACAGGAGCTTCAGCCCCGCGCAGTAGGGCGCAATTTCCACCACCTGATTGTTCACATACACATACACCTGATCCACGCGCACATCCATGCCTATTTGGAGCAGCAGAAACCCAGCGGCGATCGCAATCAACTGTTGCAAGGGCAGGATGTAGGGGGTCAGCAGATAGGGAAACGCCGTCGGCGTGGCCAGCGCCACCAGCAGCAGCGGAAACGCCATCAGCCGCAACCCCGCTGCACCTTTGAGCCAGAGGCATAGCCCCGTCAGCACCAGCGGCAGCGACAGGTTCACTGCTTCGGCAACAGGGTGAAGATAGAGCCGTATCCCCAGCAGCAGTAGCCCCAGCCCCAGGCCGTGCGCCCAGCCGATGCGCTGTTCCGGCAGCGCCTCCCAGTCGCCTCGCCGCTGCCACCCCAGCCACGCCGCCAGCGGTAGCCCCAGCAGCCCGTGGCTATAGTATTCATGCTCAATGCTGATGGTCTTGTTCAGCCAGCCCTCTGCCCAGTGCAGCAGCAGCGGCCCGTAGAGCAGCCCCAGCAGCCCCAGCAGCAGCCAGCCTCGAAATCGAGAGGGCGATCGCCAGATGCCAGAGCCAGAATAGCGAGGATGCATGGTAGTGCCCGTGCGGGAGGTGATGCAGGGATGCGGGAAAGGACGAGGTTTAGAAGTTTACTCTAGCATTCCACTACTGAAACTACTGAAACTACTAAAACTACTAAAACGCTCCAACGTCCCAGTGCCCCGACGATCCAATCACTCCCGCACCCAACGTCTCATCCCACCATGATTCAGCACGACACCGAAAACGGCGCACTCACTGCCGCCTCGATCGCCCCGACGACGCGCTGAATCTGAGCGTCTGTCATGCCGGGGTAAATCGGCAGCGATAGCACCTGATGGCTCAGCCGCTCGGTATTGGGAAAATCTCCCAGTTTATAACCCAGATAGCGGAAGGCGGGCTGCAAATGGCAGGGTACGGGATAGTGGATGCCTGTGCTGATGCGGCGAGACTCTAGCGCAGCTTGCAGAGCAACTCGCTCTAGAGGGCAGGCATTGGTTACACACACCACGTAGAGATGATAGGCGTGGCCGCCGCCGCTGACATTGGTGATGGGCTGGATTCCCGCAAACTGGAGGGGGGCCAGCAGTTCGTCGTAGCGCTGGGCAATCCGCAGGCGATCGCGGTTCCAGTGGGGCAGGTGGGGCAGCTTCACGCCCAGCACAGCGGCTTGCAGCGTGTCTAGGCGGCTGTTTACGCCAAACTCGGTGTGGTAGTGCTTGCAGGGTGCGCCATAGTTGCGGAGCGATCGCAGCCGTTCGGCAATCTGCGCTTCCCGCGTCACCACCATGCCGCCATCGCCGAGCGCCCCCAGGTTCTTGCTGGGATAAAAGCTAAAGGCAGCCGCCATGCCAACAGAACCCGCACGATAGCCTTCGCGCTCTGCCAGATGCGCCTGGGCTGCGTCTTCAAAAATCATCAGGTCGTAGGTGCCAGACAAATCGAGCAACTGACGAGGCGACACCATTTGCCCATAGAGGTGAACCGGGATGATGGCCCGCGTGCGGGGCGTAATCGCCTTTTCGGCGGCCACCAGATCTATCAGCGCGGTATCAGGTTCGCAGTCCACCAGCACCGGGGTTGCGCCCGATTGCAGCACGCCGATCAGCGTCGCCACAAAGGTATTTGCAGGCAGCAGCACCTCGTCGCCCTGCCCGATGCCGCAGGCCCGCAGCCCCAGGGTGATCGCATCTGTCCCAGAGCCTACCCCAACGCCATGCTCACTTCCACAGGCGCGGGCAAAGGCGATTTCAAAATCGAGCAGCGCCCCACCCAACACAAAGTCTCCCTGGAGCATTGCCGTCTGAATCACTGCTTCAAGCTGAGGCTGGAGCGATCGATGCAGCAGCGCCAGGTCTGTTAGCGGGATGGGGGATGAGATAGCTTGTACCGGGGGAATTAGCACGGAAATAGTCATAGCAAAACGGGATTTTGGGGGTTCAGACGCTAGAGGGTCAGGGAACTTTCGCTGTCATGCTGGGTCGAGCAGGGCTAAAAGGTTGCCTGATTAGGGTTTACGAGCTTCCGCATGATTCTGACTTTTGCACTTACTGCAATTGCATTAACTGCAATTGGCTTCGATGGGCTCGATTGGCTCGATTGGCATCAGTGGGCATCAGTGGGCATCAGTTGCCGTCTTTGGATCTGGGGGGATTTGGAAATGGCTCCAACAGTCTCCAATACTGTTATGCGGGATGAATGCTAAAGATATCCGCAGGGGCGGCATAAAGAATTAATGAAAGCTGTGTTGGGATGTAACAATGAGGGCGCGTGTATCCCCTTAACTAAAAGCAGTTCAGTTCCTTTTGGGTAAGAATTGCGACTTTGGTTCGCATTATTTCTACAGGAAACACCGGAGATGGGTCAGGTCAGGACGTGCCCCACATCTGCCTGTTGCGGTGTTGCCGTGCAGCAATAGCGTGCAGAGTTCGTATGCAGAGTTCGTGTGCGGAGTTCGTATGCAGATCCTGCTCAAGCTTTGAGGCGGGTGAGCTTGAGAAAAATATCGGTGAGGCTGGCTTCGTCGCGGGTGATGCTCAGCAGGGGCAGGGGGTTGAGGATGTCCAGAACCGGATACAGCAGGGACGAATCGGGGACGGTGAGGGTGCAACCCTGCGCTAAAACCCCTAGCGCGTCTAGCTTTTGCAGGCGATCGCCCGTGAGCGGACTCTCCAATTCAATGTGGTAGGCAGAGCCAGAAAACTGACGGATTAGCTCAGGGGTGGCTTCCTCCGCCACAATTTCACCCTGACGGATAATGGCAACGCGGTCGGACAATTCTTCGGCAATGTCAAGCTGGTGCGTGGTCAGCAGGATGGCGCGGCCCTCAGCGGCGATTTCTCGCACCAGTGCCTTCACCGCCTGCGTCGCCTCAACATCCAGCCCCAAGGTCGGCTCGTCCAGCAGCAGCAGTTGCGGGTCGTGGATCAGCGAAACGGCGATCGCCAGCTTTTGCTGCATCCCCCGCGACAGAGCTTGCACCACGGTTTTGCGCTTTTCCGTCAGCCCAAACCGCTCCAACAGCGCCTTGCCTCGCTGATGCGCCACCCGTCGCGATAGCCCCCGCAGCACGCCAAAGTATTCCAGGTTTTCCTCACAGGTCAAGCGCCAGTAGAGGTTGCGGTTTCCTTCCAGCACTGCGCCGAGCGATCGCAGCGCCCGACTGTCTCGGTGCGGATCGCGCCCAACGATTTGCACCTGGCCCGCATCGGGCAAAATCAGCCCCGCAATCATCTTGATGGTGGTGGTTTTGCCTGCCCCGTTTGGGCCCAGAAACGCCAGCACCTCGCCCGCACTCAGCACCAGCGATACGTCTCGCACGGCGGGCACTTCCATCTTCTTGTCTCGATAGACCTTTCTCAGACGTTGGGCGCTCAAAACTGGCATACAGAAGCAAAGTCCCCTTGGCAGGCTACTGGCAGGCGACCACTAGCGGATGATGCGGATTATAAAGTTCCTTATGTAAACGAATCGGGCGGACTGGGCGAATCAGCTAACTGGGGTAGACCCTCAGGACACGAAGAAGCTAGGGCATGAAAGGCATGAAAAAAGGCGGGAACCAACCTGTCCCCACCCCCTTCAAAGAACCTGAGAAAATCACAACCTTGGTAAAGCAGCTTAGGCAAAGCAGCTTAGCGGAAGCCCACGGCGGCTTGCCACACAAACGCCAGCAAAAAGAAGAACACGGGAATAATCGGCAGCACATCTACCAGGGGGTCGAAGATTGCGTAGGCTTCGGGCAGTTTTGCGAGTAACAGAGCCGCTTCCATGAGTGAAATAACCTCTCCAACACAGATCTCATAATTGGTGCATATCTTAACATGCGGTTAGGTTCCGAAACTATGCCTGCTCCGATTTTGTCCAGAGATTTTGCTCCATCACGTTGATCCAGCTAATCCAGCTTAATCCAGAGATCCAGAGGTTTTGCCCAGTGATTGCCCAGTGGTTGAATTCAATACCTTTGCCAACAGAGTGTCTACAGAGGGTCTATAGAGCGATGGATTGATGAGCCTCGCGCTGCTCTGAGCGCAACTTTGGTTTGATGGTCGGCATCAACCGCGACTCGATTGGCTACACTGGAGTACGTCAGTTGGTTTGCGCGTTGACTTGTTTAGTTGACTTGTTTACTTGTTCTGTTTACTCGTTCTAAGGATTGGCAGCTATGAAACGGTCTCATTTTGATTCCAGCCATTTAATGCGTCGGGCTGAGGATCTCATCAACGCGGCTTCCAATCGCTATCGCATCACAGTTCAGGTGGCCAATCGCGCTCAGCGCCGCCGCTTCGAGGAGTTTGACAGCCTGGATGATCCCAAGATGAAGCCCGTGATTCGCGCCATTATTGAAATGTCGGACGAGCTAACTCAACCAGAAATTATTGGTGAATAGCGCAAGCTCAGTTGGAAGGAATGTGGAGGGGAGACCATGCGATCGCGCTCACGCCGACAAACCCGGATTCGGCTGCTCTCTCGGTTGATTGCCGCACTGCTGATCGCGGCAGGCATGTTGCTAGCTCTGGGGCTGATTGCGCCAACCCAGACCCGCTATGCCAACTCGCCGCTGGGGGCACAACGGGCGATCGCCCAGCAGTATGGCGTTCCCATTCCCAGCCGCGTGGCAGAGGAGATCTATCGCCGCCTGCCGGAGATACCGCTTGAAAATAATTACATCTCTCAGCGCACGGGAGCCGTCGATCCCGAAGATACCTTCCTCAGCCGGATGATCCGATACCACACGCTGATTAAGGGGCGATCGCCCATCTCCCGGTTTGACTGGAAGCTGACCCTTGCGGATTACCTGGGCATCAACGAGCCGATGGTTCCTGGCTCCTATCCTGGAGCCATTAATCTCACCACCAATCCTCTAGAGGCAGACACCGCCGTGGTCAACCAGTTCACCCGCGCCCAGCGCGACGCACTGGTGAACACGCTCGTTGCCTTTTTTAACCCCAGCGTGCTAAATCCGCCGCCCCAGTTGACACCCTCTGGCGTGTCCGCCGAAACTCCCCAGCAGAACGCGCCCCCCGTTGGTCGTGGCTCCACTCAGCCCCTGCCGCTAGAGCCACGACCCGGAGATGCTCAACTTTTGATGCCCTAACCGTTCCACTCAGCCCAGTCCTGCGGCTTCAGAAACACCTCGTATAGCTCTGCTTCGGGTGTGCCCGGTTCCGGCTTGTAGTTATATTCCCAGCGCACCAGCGGCGGCAGCGACATGAGGATTGATTCGGTGCGGCCGTTGGTTTGTAGTCCAAAAATCGTGCCCCGGTCGTAGACCAGGTTGAATTCGACGTAGCGCCCGCGCCGATAAAGCTGGAAGTTCCGTTCGCGATCGCCATACTCGTCATGCTGATGCCGTTCGGCGATGGGCACATAGGCAGGCAAAAAGGCGTTGCCACAGTCCTGCACAAAGGCGAATAGATCTTCCCAGGTGCGTCCCTGCACGGGGCCGACCTGCTTGCTGTAGTCGGCTGCGGGGGTGTCGCTGTGGGAGCCGGGATAGGAAATGGGATAGAGGATACCCTGCGTGTCTTGATAGTCGAAGAAAATGCCGCCCACACCGCGCGTTTCACCGCGATGCTTGAGGTAGAAGTACTCGTCGCACCAGCGCTTAAAGGCGGGGTAATAGTGGGGGTTATGGCGATCGCACGCCGCTTTGATGGTTTTGTGGAAATGGGCGGCATCTTCGCGGGTAGGATAGTAGGGCGTGAGGTCAATGCCGCCGCCAAACCACCACACTGGGCCCGCCTCAAAGTAGCGGTAGTTGAGGTGAACCGTAGGAATGTAGGGGTTGCGGGGATGCAGCACCATCGACGTACCCGTGGCATAGAAGCCGTGCCCCGCCGCCTCTGGGCGCTGCACCAAAATCGACGGGGGCAGATCCTTGCCCCACACTTCTGAGAAATTCACACCGCCCTGCTCAAACACACGACCGCCCTTCAGCACGCGCGATCGCCCGCCGCCGCCCTCTTCGCGCACCCAGCCATCTTCCTGAAACTTGCCCTCGCCGTCTAGTGCCTCTAGTCCCTGACAGATGCTGTCTTGCAGCGCCTTCAGCGCCGTGCTAACACGCTCCCGCGAATCCGCAGGGGGCATTACATTAACCGCAGCGTTCGTAGAGACGGAACTGGGAGACGGAGAAGTCGCTTCGGGAGAGGGAGACGTTGCCATGATGGAAAAAGAACAGTTGCTAAACGTAAAGGAAATGATCGACGAAACATCCGCAGCACTGATGCTGCATACGGTTTTCACCGTTTCCGGATCTAGACTATCCCGGAACGGTGCCCAATGCTTATGCGGTCAACAAATGTAACGAAAAGTGCAAAAAAGCTTAATAGACAGAGCTAAGGCTGCGTTCAGCGGGTAGAAGCGATCGCCCACTTCCGGCAATTTTAACTGGCTCAACTGCTGAGTGCGCTCGATCGCTAGGACGTGACCCAGCCCTCTCTGAGCAATGCCCAAGGTTCATAAATCTAGAACGGAGAGAGAGGGATTCGAACCCTCGGTACGGACTTTCGAACCGTACAACAGATTAGCAATCTGCCGCTTTCGACCACTCAGCCATCTCTCCAAGATGCCGAAGCTTCATTTTAACAGAAGTCTGGTGTGCATACAAACTCTTTTGGAACACGACAGCGCAATCAGAAAAGGCACTAGACGGGGGCAGCAACTTTGCTGACAGACTCGTTCCAGCAGCCTGTTGACGCAAACGGCGATCCCGCAGATTGTTTAATGCCGGGGTGAAAACTGGGCGATCGCTCGAAGCCTCAGTCCAAGCCGCCTACCTCGACAAAAACCTGGCCCGACGAGGCAATCAGCGACTCCTGGCAAACCAAGCGATCTTCTTTGAATGGCAAATTTGAATGGCGAAACCGTACCTATCTTTCGGTGAACGATAATCAAGCGGGCTTTTCTGCTGGTCGTGATTTGCTGATCAACGTCACGGCGATCGCCCTGAGTCCGGGCGATGCCCAGGCAGGGGTATTGTCAGTCGGCAATTACTTTGCCTAGAGAGAGCATTCTAAACTTAGCAAGATTGTTGACTGCGAGCCGGTTTTGTAAATGTTTTGTCTGGGAGTGATGACTGCAAGGTGAGAACTTTTGAATGTGAGAATTTCTGGCTGCCCAAAATGCTGTATCGGAGGGCGATCGCCAGGTTTTTCCTGATGTTCTGGATAGGAAACGGCAGCGATTAGCAACTCAGAATAACTGTCAAAAACACTATCAAAAACAGTGCCCAAAAGCGGCCGGGGAGCAGACGGTTTTCCCTGGCCGCTTTTGCATGGGCTACGCATTGGACTAGTACAAAACTAGAAAATTGGGGCGATCGCCATTGAGGATGTATCTGATGATCTCAGTAATTACTCGGATATCCTCAGTCATTTCCCGTTAAAAAAACATGAACTTCAGACCGAAAGATAAAAACTAGTGATAGAAGCTGAAAGTGTCTGCCCTCAGGACTTTGAACCTCTAAAGAGAGTCGCACCTTCTTGATAACTTCATGAAAAATTCATGATTTTGCCCTTATGTATGAAGATTATGTAAACCTTTGTTGGCGACGACATCGTACTTTTACGAGTTCCGGTTAGTCTACATAACTTCTAGCACCAAATGATATTAATGCTGGAAATAATGCTGGAAAGTGCATCTGTTCTATAGCCTGCTGCGCTGGTTCTATGACGTTAACCTTAATGGTCTAAATCGGGGTTCCAATAGCGTTCTAAATGGTGATCTAAAACTTTGACGACTTAAAAAATATTGGAATTAGTCAGGTTGCTGGTTGGGGTTGAACAAGCCGTGTTTTATTGATGCCTTGACTGTTATGTAAATGCTTCCCGTTTTGCTCATGGCTGGGATATTGAACTAGCTAGATACAGAGTTTCTAACCATGAAAGTTGCGCTGGTACACGACTATCTAACTCAGCGGGGTGGGGCAGAGCGGGTTTTTGAACTGCTATGCCGATATTTTCCAGACGCAGATATTTACACGTCTTTGTATGACCCGGAGCGCACGATCGAACTGGGCGATCGCGAAGTGCGAACCACCCTTTTGCAGGCGATGCCCAATGCCTCGAAGTATTTCAGGCTGCTGGCTCCGTTTTATTACCCAGCATTTCGAGCGCTCGATTTGCGAGATTACGATCTGATCGTGAGCAGCAGCACCAGCTTTGCAAAAGCCGTGCGAAAAGGGGCCCACGCAAAGCACATTTGCTTTTGTCATAACGTCCCCCGATTCCTTTGGGATACGCAAAACTATCTGCGCGAATATCGAGATTTTCAAACGTTTTATCCCGCTATCGATGTGGTGTTTAAGATCCTGAGAAAGGCAGACTTGGCCTATGCTCAGGAACCAGATTTGTATATTGCCAATTCCAACACAGTGGCTCGACGAATTGAGGCGCTTTACAACCGCCCAGCGGTGACGGTGAATTATCCAATTGATGCTAGCCTGTTTCAGTTTTCGGACAAGAAGGATGACTTTTATCTGGCTTCGGCGCGGCTGCTGGGCTATAAGCGGGTGGATGTCATCGTAGAAGCGTTTAGCAGGCTGGGCTGGCCGCTGCTGGTGTCGGGAGAGGGGCCGGATCGCAAGCGCCTGGAAAGCATGAGCGCCAGAAATATCCAGTTCTTGGGCTACGTCAGCGATGCGGAGCGGGCTAGCCTGCTGGCGCGGGCGAAGCTGGTGGTGGTGGCGGCGCTGGAAGATTATGGTCTAGTGCCGGTGGAGGCGAATGCCAGCGGTACGCCCGTGGTGTCCTATGGCGCGGGTGGCGTGCTGGATACGCAGATTCCAGGGCTGACGGGGTTATTCTTTCAAGAGCAGACGGCTGCTTCGCTGGAGGCGACGCTGCTAGAGGCGGTGCGGATGCAGTGGGATTATTCCAGGATTCGGGATCACGCGCTGAGTCGATTTACCAAGAAGGTCTTTTTTGACAAGATTGGGGAAATTATCGACGGGGTGTGCGATCGCCGAGCAGTTGCGTTTAGCTCGGTGAGTCTGGCTCGATGAGCCTAGATGAGCCTAGCTGAAGGGGTTTATTTCAAGGTGTTCTTTTGTTTCAGCGCGTGCTGCAAGAATATTCGTCCAGAGTTTTCATTTGGGGTGTTTGTCTAGATTCAGTGATTAAGCTCAGTCATAAAGGTCAGTCGTAAAGGTCACTCCATACAGGTCACTACCGGAGTTCCAGATTTTGAGTTCATGCGGGATGAAGAATCATGCTTGAGGCGAAACTGAATGGGTCAGCCGACTCGGAACTCGGCTATGGGCAGCTTTTTGCCACGCTGATGCGGCGGCGGCTGTTGCTGCTGGGGGTGCTGCTGAGTACGATGGCGGTTTCAACCTTGCTGTCGGCCCGCAAGGACGCGACCTATCGCAGTTCGATGCAGCTTTTGGTGGAGTCGAACTACGAGCAGAAGGCGAATCTGCGGGGGGCTGTGCCAGAGACGCTGTTCACGGCTCCAGCCGCAGTCGAAATTGACTACGCCACGCAAATTCGCCTAATGCAGAGTCCCATCCTGCTGGGGCGGGCGGTGGAGGCGTTGCGCTCTGAGTATCCTGACCTGGGATTGGAGGACTTGAAGCGGGGTCTGGCGGTGAGCCGCGTGCTGGAAACCGAAGACAAGATTGAGACGAAAATTCTCCAGGTGGACTATACCAGCGGCGATCCGCTGAAGTCGCAGCGGGTGCTGGAGGTGATGAAAAATGTCTACCTGGCCTATAACCTGGAGCAGCAGAAGCTCCGTCTAAGCAACGGTCTGTCGTTTATTGACGAGCAACTGCCTACGGTGCGGCAGGAGGTGGCGAATGCAGAGCGATCGCTCGAAGATTTCCGCGAAGGGCAGGGCATTATCGACCCAGAGCAGCAGGCCACGGAGTTTGCGAAGGCGCTGAATGCGATCGCCGAACAGCGCCGCGCCATCCAGGCCGAGTTTCAGGATAATCAGATGCGGTTTCGCGACCTCCAGCAGCAGCTTGCCCGCACGCCCCAAGGGGCGATCGTCGCGTCGCGCCTGAGCCAGTCGCAGCGATTTCGCAACTTGCTGACCTCGCTGCAAGAAACTGAACTAGCGCTAGCGGAGCAGCTGGTGACCTATACCGATCGCTCGCCTACAGTCCGCAGCCTAACGCAGCAGCTTGACCGAGAGCGGGCGCTGCTCCAGCAAGAGGCCAGACGCATCCTGGGCGATCGCACTGAGCTTTCTGAAGACAAACTCTATACCGAAGCCCAGATGGGTGAGGTGGAAATGGGGCTGGCTGGGCAGTTGGTGGCCACGCAGACCAACCTGGTGGGCTTGCAGGCTCGCGATCAAAGCCTGGCCCAGGCCGAAGCCCAGCTTCGCAACGAGCTAAATCAGTTTCCGCAACTGATTGCCGAATACAACCGCCTCCAGCCCGACATCACCACCAAGCGCGAAACCCTCCAGCAGCTTTTGAAAGCACGTCAAGAGTTGGCCATTGAAATTGGGCGCGGTGGCTATAACTGGCAGGTGGTGGAAGCGCCAGAGCAGGGCATTAAAACAGGCCCACGGGTGCTGACCGATCTGCTGCTGGGAACGGTGCTGGGGCTGTTTTTGGGCGCAATGGCGGTGTTCTTGCGCGAGTCGATGGATGATGTCATCCACTCGCCCGAAAAGCTGACAGAAACGGTCGCCCTGCCGCCGCTGGGCATGGTGCCAAGGCTGCCGCGCAGCATTGTCGGTCAGCGCTGGCCGCTGGGGGGCCAGTTGCCGCTGTCTGGGCGATCGCCCGCTGCGTTGCCCATGCTGCAAGCTGCCCAGTGGCCGCTGTTTCGAGAGTCGATGGATCTGGTCTACAAGAGCCTGCGGCGCAGCAGTCCGGCATCGGCCCTGCGATCGCTCGCTATTACGTCTGCTCTGGCGAATGAAGGCAAAACGCTGGTGTCGATTGGGCTGGCCCTGAGTGCGGCGCGACTGCATCAGCGGGTGCTGCTGATTGATGCCAACCTGCGATCGCCCAGCCTGCACCACCAGCTCAACCTGCCCAACCGCCAGGGACTCTCCACCCTGCTCAGCGGCGAAGATCGGCAGCCCCTACTGCACAGCATCGGCGCAAATACCGATGTGCTGACGGCGGGGCCGCTGTCCAGCGATCCGGTGCGCCTGCTCAGTTCCGACGAACTGCGGGACTGGATTAGAGCGTTTGAAAAAGACTATGACCTGGTGATTCTGGATTCCTGCGCTGTGCTGGGCGTGGTGGATGCGATTCAAACCGCCTCGCTTTGTGAAGGCGTTGCCGTCGTCGCTCGTCTCGACAGCGTGTCCCAGTCCAGCCTGATTCAGGCAGCCACGGCGCTCAATGGCTTGAACGTGATTGGAATGATTGCCAACGATGTGAAGGGCGCTCAGGTGGCCTATGGTCGCCCGTCGGGACTGGGGGCCCTGTTTGCCGAGTCCGTTTCTAACCGCGAAACTGCCGAATCCGCAGGACGAGATGCCGCCTAGCAAAGGAGGTTAAGGAGCTTTATAAAGACTGCGTAGAGATCCGGGATAACTAAGCTGTTTTGTTGCTCCGCCCATGTTTTTCAAACTGCTTCAACTGGTTCGCAAGCCCCTGAGAGCAACTCGGTTTTGGCAAGAAAACCACTTGATCTTGAGGGAGTTCAAAAGCTTTCGCTGGCTGGCGATCGCCGCAGTTTGCTTTGCCCTTTTGGCATCTATTACAGAAGGGTTTGGGCTGGGGTTTTTGCTGGCGTTTCTGCAAAGTCTCACCTCACCGGATGCACCGCCCGTCCAGACTGGAATTGAATGGTTTGATGTTTGGATATTAGGGGTTAATGCCCCAGTTAACCAGCGGCTCTATCGCGTGTCTGGACTGATTGTGGCGGCGACCTGCATCCGGGCCGTGTTTAATTATCTGGCGCAATATTACACGCTGACGAGTGAAGTCACCCTCATTGATCGACTCCGCAAGCGCGTGTTTGAGCAGCTTCAATCGCAGCGTCTCAGCTATTTTTCTCAGACTCGATCGGGAGAACTGGTCGATGTGTTAACCAGCGAAATGGAGCGGATCAGAAATGCTTTTGGGGCTATGTCATTTCTGATGACCCGTGCCTTTACGCTACTGGTGTATGCGATCGCCATTCTCTTGCTATCCTGGCAGCTTTCACTCATTTCGATTCTACTCTTTGGTGGACTGGCCTTCGGGTTTTCTAAGCTGAACAAACGGGTACGGCGGCGAAGTACTAGAACCTCTCAAGCAAGCGGACGACTGACTTCTATCGCCATCGAATTCATCAACGGAATCCGCACTGTACAGGCCTTTTCTGCACAAGATTTTGAACGGCGGCGGTTTTATCAGGCCAGCACAGGACTGGTTCAAGAATGGAAAACGGTCTATCGCCTGTCCTGCCTGGTGCGTCCGCTGGCAGAGGCTTCGGCGACCTTTGTGCTGGTGGGCATGATTATCCTCGCGCTTACCAATCGCATCATGCCCGTTGCGTCCTTGCTGACGTTCTTATTTATTCTGTTTCGCATGGTTCCCTACAGCCAAGACTTGCTGGGCGTGTTTTCTCACCTCAGCACCATGATGGGGTCTGTAGAAAATATCAAGCGGCTCTTGAGCGATGAAGGCAAGCAATTTTTTGAAGACGGTACGCGCAGTTTTCCTGGATTGTTTCATGGGATTGAGTTTGTAGCTGTTGATTTCGGCTATGACCCCGATCATTTGGTGTTAAAAGATATCAATCTTTGCATCGAAAAAGGCAAAACTACGGCCTTGGTTGGGGCATCGGGGTCTGGCAAATCTACGCTGGCAGATTTGATTTCTCGCTTCTATGACCCGACTGCGGGGCAGGTACTTTTGGATGGAATTGATCTACGAGAGTTCGAGATTGATTCTGTTCGCCATCGGTTGGCGATCGTGAGTCAGGATACGTTCATTTTTAATGCGTCTATTCGCAGCAATATTGCCTACGGCTCCGAACAGGCCACCGATAGCGAAGTGTATGAAGCCGCACGGTTGGCAAACGCGCTGGAGTTTATTCTAGAAATGCCGGAGGGGTTTGAGACAACGCTGGGTGATCGCGGCATTCGGCTATCGGGTGGGCAGCGCCAGCGAATTGCGATCGCCCGTGCGCTGCTCAGAAACCCTGAAATTCTGATTCTGGATGAGGCTACTAGCGCTCTGGATTCGGTGTCTGAAAGACTGATTCAGGAAGCGCTCGAAAAACTCTCGGTAGGGCGAACCGTACTGGCGATCGCCCATCGACTCTCTACGATTTCAGGAGCCGACAAAATTGTGGTGCTAGAGCAGGGAAGAATTGTCGAGCAAGGCGGCTATCGAGAATTAATTGATCGGCGCGATCGCTTCTGGAAATACTACCAAATTCAGCAGGCATCCTAAGGTTGAGACGGGTTCAGGTTACGGCTTTGAAAAGGGTTTTGGAAACGGCTTTGAAGAGGGCTTTGAAAACGACTTTGAAACCGCTGTTAATAAAATTCAGGGGCATGGACAAGCAGAGACAAGGAACTGAAAGAAACTGATTAAAGCGTAAGCCGATGAATCATCAAACTGCACTCGTGAGCGTTATTATTCCGACCTATAATCGTCCGACTTTTCTGCGGGCGGCGCTTCAAAGTGCGGTTCAGCAAACCTATCAAAATATTGAAATTATTGTTTTCGACAATTGCAGCCCCAAAGATCCGAGGGCGATCATCGAATCCTTTGATGATTCCCGGATTCGTTTTTGGCGAAACGAGAAGAACTTAGGCCTTTTTGCCAACGCGATAAATGCTGTCAAAATGGCGCGGGGCAAGTATCTAGCCTTCTTGCATGATGATGACCTCTGGAGCGATCGCTTCTTAGAGAGTCTGGTTCCGCTATTGGAGCAATACCCCGAAGCAACGATTGCTTTCTGCGATCAGTTCATCATCGACGAGACGGGAAAAATCAGCGCCTTTGCCACGCGCAGGATGACGCGAGCCTATCGGCGCGATCGCCTCCAAAGTGGACTCTACCAACCCTTTGTCGAGATTGGACTGGTTCGCAAATCTGTCCCCAGCGTTGCGGGCGCTGTGATTCGGAGAGAGTCAATCGATTGGGCAAGCATCCCACCCGAAGTGGATAGGATGCACGACCTCTACATTACCTATCTGTGCTGCAAAGATGGGCAGGCTGCGTATTATCTTGCCGACAAGTTAGTCTACCATCGAGAACATCCAAACACGGATACCTTTTTGAGCGGCCGACGAGATGGGCTTGCCAAAATTTCTAAAGCTAAAGTAGAAATCTTTTGCTATCAGCGCTTTCTTCAAGACAGCAACCTGCGTCCATTTAGACCTCATTTCAAGAAGATTTTGCTGCACGCCCAAACGACCTTGGGGATTGGGCTGCTGCTAGCAAATCGTCCGTCTGAAGCCCGAGTTCATCTATTTCAGTCGCTCAGGGGTCGGCTGTTTAATATGAGAACCTTGGTTGCGCTGATGCTGAGCTTGCTGTGTTCGCTGGTGCTGATGGAGCGATCGCACGAAGACGATTCAGATCACTTTTTGAGTCTCAATCGAGTCGAGTCGATCCGCATCTCGCAGAGCATTCAAGACACGTTTAAGAACACCGCTCGCTAGCGCCTTGTGAGTCCAAAGTTTTCGCTCGTTCTGACAAGTCCCCTCTTAGCATCTACCCCATTCGCGAATTCCAGCCCATGAAAGTTAGCGTGATCATTCCCTGCCTCAACAATGCGTCTACCCTTGCTACCCAACTGGCGGCCTTGGCAGCCCAACAGTATGCAGAGCCGTGGGAAGTGATCGTGGCAGACAATGGGTCTACAGACGACACCGTAGCCATTGCAAAGCAGTTTGGCGATCGCCTCCCCAATCTGCGCGTCGTGGATGCCTCTAGGGTTGGTGGCAGCGCCCATGCCCGCAACGTGGCGGCGGCAGCAGCACGGGGCGAGTTTCTGCTGTTTTGTGATGGAGATGATGAGGTGGGCGCAGGCTGGGTTGCTGCGATGGCCGCTGCCCTGGAGAAAGCCGATCTGGTCGGCGGGTATATGGAATATTGGCGGCTCAACGAACCCTGGCTGGTACGGGCTTATAGTTACGAAAATGGATTGAAGCTGTTTGAGTCGGGATACCTAAAGTTTGCCAGCGGGTGTAATTTAGGAATTCGTCATGCTGTTCATGATGCGGTTCATGGATTTGATGAAACGCTGTTGCGGCTTCAGGATGTGGACTATTCCTGGCGTGTGCAGCAGGCTGGCTTCAAGCTGAGCTATGCACCTGACGCGATCGTTCACTTCCGGCTGCGCGGCAGCATTCGGAGCGTCTGTCGCCGAGCCTTCAAGTTTGGATACACAGAACCATTCCTTTATCAGAAGCATCGAAACAAGGGAATGCCGCAAATCTTGAGTTGGAAGTCGATCGTCAAAACGGTGGCGCTGTTTCCGGTTCGCCTGATTGCCTCGCTGCGCGATCGCGCTTCGTTGTGTAGGGTGCTGATGGAAGGCTGCTGGCGCGGCGGCGAACTCTATGGCTGCATCAAACACCGATATTTGCCGCTTTAGCATAGCTGGAGGCAGCGCGAGTGAAACTTTGCATTGTGACGCATCGGGTGGTTCCAGGAGACGGGCAGGGGCGCGTCAACTACGCCATTGTGCAGCACGCGCTGGCAGTAGGGCATTCGGTGACGCTGCTGGCCAGCGAGGTTGCGCCAGACTTGGTGCCGCATCCGGGGGTGACTTGGGTGGCAATTCCGGTCGAGGGGCTGCCGACGGAGCTGCTGAGAAACTTGGTGTTTTCCTGGCGGAGTCGGCGCTGGCTGGCAAAGCACGCGGTCGAGTTCGATGTGATTAAGCTCAACGGCGCGATTACCGATTTTCCGGCAAGGGTCAACGCGGTGCATTTTGTCCACCATGACTGGCTGCGATTCGCGAAGCAATCCCTGCGGGAATCGCCCGCCAATCGCACTCCTGGACTGCGGGGTCTGTACCAGCGGCTCTACACCCTCCTGAATGCCCATTGGGAAAAGCGGGCATTTCAACAGGCGACGGTTTTGGTGGCGGTTTCTCAGCAGGTCAAGCAGGGGCTGCTGAGGCTAGGAGTGCCTGCGGCGAAGATTCGAGTCGTGCTGAACGGAGTGGATGTCACAGAGTTTGTGCCGGGTTCTGTGGAGCGCGATCGCTGGGGACTGCCGGGGAACGTGCCGATGGGTCTGTTTGCAGGAGATATCAGAACGCCGCGCAAAAACCTAGACACCGTGCTTCGCGCTCTGGCTCAGGTGGCTGGGCTGCATCTGGCAGTGGCGGGCGATCTGCGGGGCAGCCCCTATCCCCGCTTGGCACAGGATTTGGGGGTGGGCGATCGCGTTCATTTTTTGGGTTATCGCCGCGACCTCAAGGACCTGATGCAAGCCGCCGACCTGTTCATTTTTCCATCCCGATACGAAGCCTGTTCGCTCGTGCTGCTAGAAGCCATGGCCACCGGGCTGCCAGTGGTGACTGCGGCAACCACGGGCGGCGCAGAAATCGTCACCCCCGACTGCGGCGTGGTGCTGCCCGACCCCAACGACGTGGAGCATCTGGCCCAAACGCTGAACGCGCTGATTGCCGACCCCACGCGGCGATCGCAACTGGGCCAGGCGGCCCGTCGCCGCGCCGAAGCCCACACCTGGAGCGCAATGGCGCAGCAATATCTGGACTTGTTTGACGCGCTGTGCTGCCCTGCCGCTGCTGATCATCCCCAAACTGCCAACTATGCAACTCACCGTCATCATTCCCACCTACTGCCGCGCTGACGACCTGCGGCGCTGTCTGGCGGCCCTGGCTGAGCAAGTGCGATCGCCCGATGAGGTGATTGTGGTGGTGCGCGAGACGGATTGCGACACCTGGAGTTTTCTAGCGTCTGAGAAGGGTTTCCCCTTGCGAAACTTGCAGCCCAATTTGCGAACGCTGAGTGTGGCTATGCCGGGAGTAGTAGCGGCGATGAATCGGGGCTTGGACGCTGCCCAGGGCGATGTGGTTTGCTTTACAGACGACGACGCTGCGCCCCACCCGGACTGGCTACAGCGCATCGAGCAGCATTTCCTGGCCGATCCCCACTTGGGCGGACTGGGCGGGCGCGATCGCATCCAGCACTTGCCCGAATCTCTGACCGGCCGGCCCTGCACCGTGGGCAAGCTGCAATGGTTTGGTCGGCCCATCGGCAACCATCACCTGGGCATGGGCGCGGCGCGAGAGGTCGATATTCTCAAAGGCGTGAACATGAGCTTCCGCCGAACGGCGATCGCCCACCGACGATTCGACACCCGGATGCGCGGCGCTGGGGCCCAGGTTCACTTTGAACTGGCCTTTAGTCTGGCGCTGCGGCGCGACGGCTGGCGACTGGTCTACGATCCCACTGTCCTGGTCGATCACTACCCCGCCCCCCGGCATGACGAAGACCAGCGCCACCAGTTCAGCGCGATCGCCCGCCAAAACGCCGTCCACAACGAAACCCTGGCGCTGCTGGAACACTTGCCACCTGCCCGGCGAGGAATATTCCTGCTCTATGCCCTGCTGCTGGGGCATCGAGATGCCTTTGGGCTGGCCCAGTTGGTGCGATATTTTCCGCAACAGCCCGATTTAGCCATGCGTCAGTGGGCGGCGGCCATGCAGGGGCGCTGGCAGGGCGTTCAGACCTGGTGGAAAAGCCGAAAGCGGGGTCTGGGGACGGGGGTTGGGGGGCAGGAGTTGGAGATGGGAGGGTAGAGCGGGATTTTGGATTGGGGATTTTGGATTTTGGATTTTGGATTTTGGATTGGGGGTTGAGTGGTTGCGTTGGATGACTGAGTATATCTTCTGTGCATGAGGGTGCGTGAGCCGCCTGCCGTTTTGCCAACGTTTTGCCAACGTTTTGCCTGCGTTTTGCCTATGGAAGTCATTTCGAGTCCGCAGCCGAGTGCCAGTCAGTCTTTACCCGGATGGATTGCAATCGCCGGGGTGTTTGGCATTGCCACGCTGGGGGCGCTGGTGGGGGCAGGCGGTCTGGTGCGGCTGTTTTTCCCGGCCTCGGCGCTGCTGGTGGCGGTGTTGCTCTACTTCCGCTATCCGCTGCTCTACGTTGGGTTTGCCTGGTGGGTCTGGTTTCTCACACCGCTGCTGCGGCGCGTCAGCGACTACAACAGCTTTTGGGATGAAAAAGGCGTGATTCTGCTTGCGCCTTATCTGGTCACGTTTGTCAGCGTGCTAACGCTGGTGCGCTATCTGCCCCGCACGTCGAAAATTGGCGGACTGCCCTTTGTGCTGGCAATGGCGAGCGTAGTCTATGCCTTTTTAATCGGACTCATTCTCGATAATCCGCCGCTTGCCGTGGTTCGCTCTTTCCTAGACTGGATTTGCCCAATTCTGTTTGGCTTCCACCTGTTTGCAAACTGGCGCGACTATCCTAGCTACCGCAGCAATTTCCAGCGTGTGTTTCTCTGGTGTGTCTTGCTCACAGGGCTGTATGGCATCTACCAATTCATGGTTGCGCCGCCGTGGGACGGTTTTTGGCTAATTCGCACCAAGCTGGTCAGCTTTGGCAAGCCCGAACCGTTTGAAATCCGCGTCTGGAGTACCATGCACTCGCCTGGCCCGTTTGCGGTGGTGATGATGGCAGGGCTGCTGCTGCTGTTTTCGGAGCGCAGCGTATTGGGCATTCCAGCAGCCGTCAGTGGCTACCTGTCTATTCTGCTCAGCATGGTGCGCTCGGCCTGGGGCGGCTGGGTGGCGGGGTTGCTGGCGGCCTTTGCCTCCACCACGCCCAAGTATCAAATGCGGCTGGTGGTCACGATTTTGGTGCTGGTGCTGTGCGTCACGCCGCTGACGGCGATGGAACCGTTTGATGAGGTGATTAGCGAACGGGTCGAGTCGATTTCTAACCTCGCCCGCGACCAGAGTTTTCGCGATCGCTCTCGCAATCACGACCGCGACTTCAACGTGGCCATTACGCGAGGACTGGGGCGCGGCATGGGCAGTACGTGGATTGTGAATGAGCGAAACGGCAAGCTGGAAATGATTGTGTTGGACAGCGCCATTCTCGACATTTTTTTCACGCTGGGCTGGGCGGGTGCGCTGCCCTACTTGGGAGGAGTGATCTTCCTGCTCGTCAGCCTGTTCAAAGATTCTGCTGCCCGTTCCGACCCGTTTGCCAGCACTGCACGGGGCATTTCGCTGGCGGTGTTTTTTCAGTTTATTTTTAGCAGCGTCATGCTGGGGCTGTCGGGCATGATTTTGTGGGGCTTTATGGGCATCGCCCTCGCCGCCAGCCGCTATCATCGCCATCGCAAAAATCTGCTAAAGGTGCTGTAGCGCTTTGGGGGGCTACCTGCATGAGCTGCGATGTTTGAGGGGCGCTTTGGGGACGTGCTTGGGCTATCACTGGGATAGGACTTACGCTGTTGGAGGATTTTTTGGGGGCTACGCCCGCGAGAAATCCTCCAAGACCCAATAGAGCTTATCGCAAGTGCGTAAGTCCTGTGGGAATTTCGTAAAGAGTCAAGGAAGACATGAAGCATTTTCTAGTCCTAGAAAAAGATCTCGATACCCCCAACCCCGCTGCATTTCTTATTACAAAGGTTTGCTACTTTAACGAGGAGGAGATGAATTTTTACTACTTCACTGCAAATGGTTACAAAGTAGACAATGACTTGGTGGGCGTTTGGTTCGGGCTGTCTGCTGGGGAGCGAAAAGAAGATGTGACTGAAGAGCAAGCGCGGGAGTACGAGAAGATGCAACTGGCGCACGGCATGAAGGATATCCCGGTCACTTTGTCTTCAGAGGGCTAAATCAGCTTGGGTGTTATTGCTGAACCGCTTTTGGACAGCGCGGTGGTTGTTTGGTTTACCTCCTGTTTCGTTTATCTCCAAAGTAGTCTCAAATATCTCCAAAGCAGCCTCAAATTGCAGCATCAATCATTTTGCAGCGGCTATCACAAACTAATGATCCCGGTGTATGATTTGCTGGAATTTTGGTCTTGTTTGGGAGAAGGGATATGGCTTTGGTAACGGCTCCCCCGGCGCTGCTGGTATTGGCGGATGGCACGGTGTTTCGCGGGTTTTCCTTTGGCGCGGCGGGCACCAGCATCGGCGAGGTGGTGTTCAACACGGGCATGACGGGATATCAAGAAGTTCTGACTGATCCCAGCTATCGCGGGCAGATTGTCACCTTTACCTATCCCGAACTGGGCAATACGGGGGTGAACCCGGAGGATGAGGAATCGGCGGGGCCCCAGGTGAAGGGGGCGATCGCCCGCAATATCTGCCCCCGTCCAAGCAACTGGCGCTCCACCCAATCCCTCCCGGACTACCTCAAGCAGCACCACATTCCGGGTATCTACGGCATCGACACCCGCGCCCTCACCCGCAAGCTGCGCTCCGTCGGCGCGATGAATGGCGGCCTCTCCACCGAAATCCTCGACCCGGCGGAACTGCTGATGCAGGTGCAGGAAGCCCCCAGCATGGCCGGGCTAAACCTGGTCAAGGACGTGACCACGCGGGAAATTTACGAATGGAGCGAGCCGACCCCGCCAGAGTGGGAATTTAGCGAAGGGGTTTCACAATCGGCAGAGCCGCTGACTGTTGTGGCGATCGACTTTGGCGTAAAGCGCAATATTCTACGGCGGCTGGCCAGCTACGGCTGCCGGGTGATTGTTGTGCCTGCCGACACGCCGCCCGAAACCATCCTGAGCTACAACCCGGACGGCATTTTCCTGTCTAACGGGCCGGGCGACCCCGCCGCCAACACCGACGGCATCGAAACCACCAAAGCCTTGCTCAAGGCCCAAAAGCCTGTCTTTGGCATCTGCATGGGCCACCAGATTCTCGGTCTGTCGATGGGCGGCGAGTCCTTCAAGCTTAAGTTTGGCCATCGCGGGCTAAACCAGCCAGCGGGTCTGCGTCAAAAGGTGGAAATCACGAGTCAAAACCACGGCTTTGCGATCGCCCAAGAGTCGCTCCCCGATGCCGAGGTAGAAATCACCCACCTGAACCTGAACGATCGCACGGTGGCCGGCCTGCGCCATAAGACGCTGCCGATGTTCTCGGTACAATATCACCCCGAAGCCAGCCCCGGCCCCCACGATGCCGATTATCTGTTTGAGCAGTTTGTTCGCCAGATGCGCGAGAACAAGGCATAGACCTCGTTTCAGAATCTCTCATGGCGCAACTGTTTTCTCAGCCATCTCCGCGCTGGATTGGCGTGGCGATCGCCTTCTATTCCTTCATTGCCATTGGCATCGCCGAGGGCGGGCTGGGGGTGCTGTTGCCGTCAATTTTGCAGGAATATAGCCTGACCCCTGCCAGCGTGACGCTGCTGTTTGTCAGCCAGATTACGGGCTACATTTTTGCGGCGTTTACCAGCAGCCTGATCAGCAGCAGACTGGGGCTGGCGCGGATGCTGCTGATGGCGGCAGGCACGCTAACACTGGCGCTGGCGATTTATGCGACCTCGCCCGTGTGGGGACTGATGGTGGCAGCCGGGACGCTGCTGGGGCTGGGCATTGGGCTAATCGATGCGGGCGTGAACACGTACATCGTGCAAGACGAACGCGGCGCATCGCTGATTGGCACGCTGCATGGATTCTATGGCGTGGGGGCGCTGTCGGGCCCGGCGATCGCCACAACGCTGCTGGCGATGGGGATGACCTGGCGACAGGTGTATGGCGTGCTGACGGGGGTGGTGGGCCTGCTGATCGCAGCGCTGCTGGCGGTGCTGGTGATTCGCTATCCGCCGATGCATCTTCGAGATGTGGCCACCTCTGAAGGAGCAAGTGCGGCGCAAAACCTGGGGCGATCGCTCCGGCACCCGGCGGTGCTGCTGACGGGGCTACTGCTGCTGGTCTACGTGGGCACGGAAGCGGCGATCGGCAACTGGGCCTACACCGTGCAATCCGTCGGGCGCAGCATGTCCCCCTTGGCCGCGGGCTACGGTGTGGCGGCCTACTGGCTGGGGCTAACGGTGGGGCGGTTTGGTTTGGACTATTGTTTGCGGCGGGTGGGGGCTGTGCGGATGATCAGCCTGTCGCTGACGCTGCTGCTGATTGGGCTATTTGCTTGGTGGCAACTGCCCGATCAGTGGCTCAGCCTGCCGATGATTGGGTTGGCGCTGGCGGCGATTTTTCCAGCGACGATCTGGCTGGTTCCCCAGCGACTACCTGCGGAACTCGTCCCCGGCGGCATTAGTTTTGCCACCAGTGCGGCCAGCTTTGGCGCGGCGATTATTCCCACTAGCGCGGGCTGGATTGCCAATGCCACCAGTCTAGAAAGCATTCCGGTGCTGATGCTGCCGCTGGCGATCGCCATGATCCTGATCCACCTCTGGCTGGTGCAGCACAGTCCGAGCGATCGCTCGTTGAGCTAGCAACCTACGGCTAAATCGCAAATCCCATTTCCTTTAGCCCCTGCCGCAGCCGCTCTGCCTGTTCTGGGTTGGACTGGGAATGCAGGGCGATCGCCCGCCCAAAGGAGGCCAGCCCCGATTCCACCTGCCCCAGCTTAATCAGCGCCACGCCCAGATTTTGGTGTGCCTCGGCGTGGTCGGGCTGGAGCCGAATCGCTTCCTGATAGTGGGTCACAGCGTTGGTAATTTGCCCCTGCGCCCGCAGCGTCGTGCCCAGGTTGTAGTGTCCGGCGGCAAAATTGGGGTCGATGGCCAGGCAGTGTTCATAAAGCTGGCGGGCAGTGGACAGATCGCCTGCGGTTTTGCACAGACTGCCCAAGTTGTTGTATGCGCCCAGCTTCAGCAGCTCCAGCACGGGCTGTTGCAGCGCGGTCTGGTAGTGCTGCGCGGCTTGTTCGATCTGATTCAGTCGGGTGAAGGCAATGCCCAGGTGATAGTGCAGCTCATAGCGCACAGGCGCATCGAGTTGGGGTGATTTTAGCCCCTGCTGCAAAAGCTGGATGCCGCGCTCCACCTCGCCCATTTGCACATACAGCGCCCCCAGCTTGCTGCACTCGTAGGGGTCGTCGGGATGGGCCTGCCAATAGCCCTCCATGACGGTTCGCGCTTTTTCCAGCTTGTCGCGACGGGCGATCGCCACGGGATCATAGCCATCGTGCAAAATCGCCACCTGCGGCAAGTCCACAATGCCCCAGCCCGGTTCCTGCTGCCGCAGTGCCGCCACTGCATCGTCAATCGTGGCGTGGTAGGGCCGCGCAAAGGTCACTGCCGGATGCCGCCGAAATAGCCGCGACACCAGCGAATAGGGCGATTGCACTGCGCCCACCTCCTGCCGCAGCAGATTGATCACCAGCGTTTGGTCATGCTGCATCGCCTGCTGCATCATCGGTACGCAATCCGCCACCAGCGTTTCGTCGGCATCCAGCACCAGCACCCAATCGCCCGTGGCGTGGCGCAGCGACTCGTTTCGGGCGATCGCAAAGTCATTTTGCCAGGGGGTGGAAAATACTTTTGCCCCAAAGGATTGGGCGATCGCCACCGTATCGTCCACTGACCCGGTATCGACCACGATTAGCTCGTTGGCCACGGTCGCCACGCTCTGCAAACAGCGCCCCAGCCGCTCCGCCTCATCGCGCACAATCATGCAAAGGCTTAGCTTTGGTTTCACCGATTTTTCCCCTTTGCACCAACGCCTAAAGGAATGCCTAGAAAGAATGTCTGCAAAAAATGCCCGCAAAGAATGTCCACAGAAGGCTTGCTCAAGCCCGTCAATCGGTCGTTGACCGCGACACCTCTCGATCCTAACTTAGGGCAGCCATGCCATCGATGACGTTGGGGACGGATCTCCGCACGGTTTTGTATAGTACGAAAGTACGATAAAATGTCAAAGCTGGTTTAATAACGCTGACCAAAATATTGACCAACAGGCTTGCCGAAAAGTAAAACCCTGCTCTTGCCCGATCTGGCTAAAACCACGGGATGTGCAACTTTAGCCGATCCCCCTCCCCCTTTTCTGGGATGCTAAAGGCTTTAAGCCCTCTCCCAGAGGAGGATAGAGACTTCGAGCTTCTCTTGCTCCCCTGCTCCCAAGTCGGGAGCAGGGGTTCGGGGATGAGGGCAAATTGAAAGTTGCACATCACGTAAAATCTGATTTGCCAACGGATTCTAAGGAGAATGTTTGAAAAGTCCTACTGTTTGTAGCAAAGCGTGCAAGATCCCCCTAAATCCCCCTTAAAAAGGGGGACTTTAAGGCGGTTTCCCCCATTTTTAAGGGGGGCTAGGGGGGATCTCTGAGTGCTTAACATTGCAGGCGATACCTTTTCAAATAGCCTCTTAGAAAATTATGGGGAATAAATTATGGGGAATAAAATTATGGGGAATAATAGTGGGGAATGGGTATTGCCGCCAAGTTGCCGCCAAGTTGCCACCAAATCAATATCGAATTTTCTGCAAATTGCTCACCGTCTTCATTCTTGCGGAATCAGGAACCCGCTGTTGCGGCCTACAGTCCTGTCATAAAACCTCTCTAAGAGACTAAGAAATTTTCATTAGAGACTACTCGTAAGAGACTACCCGTAAAGCTCATCAACAGCGCAAACCCTTGAGTGAACCAGGGTGGTCTTGTGGCACGGCGATCGCCCCATATTCAGCATCGCCAGCGGCTTGGTTCGCAAAACGCATCTGCCTCGCATGGTTCGGTCTGGTCCCTCACGTTGCTTCGGAAGCGATTCATGAATATTCCATTTCCTCTCAGTTTGGCGGCACTTAGCCTGGTGGCGCTTGGGGTCACACAAGCCCTTGGCTCCCAGGGCCATACCCCCTCCGTAGAACCGGGCATCCACCTGCTCAGCAGCACTGCCACCGTCGCCTCAGGCAGAAGCGGAATGCTGAGTGCCCGCGATCCGCAGGCGTTGATCAACATCCGCGTCAGCCCCGGTGTGCAATCCAGACTCGTGTTTACGGGAACTCCCAACACGCCCGTCATGATTCTTCAGGAAGCCCCCGGCGGAGATGGGTTTACCTGGTATCAGGTGCGGCTGGGCAACGGCGTAGAGGGCTGGGTGCGGGGCGACTTGGTGCGCGTGACGGCGGGTTCTGGGGCGATCGCCTCCTCGCCTGCTGCACCGCAACCCCCCGCCCAGCAAGCCGCAGGCTTCCAGAATGCCGCGGCCGATGCACCAATCTACGACCCGTCCTCTGGGGCGCTGATGCGTCCTGGAACCCGCCCAGAAGTGAGTGCGCCCAATCGCGGCGATTTGCCCAGCCCCACGTCTAATTTGCCTAGCCCCACGTCTAATCTGCCTGTGTATAATCCGTCCGTCCAACCCGTGCCGCCTGCCAGCCTGCCAACCAATGGGCAGACCAATCTCCCGCGCTATTCGCGTGAAGTCGTGGTCGATCAGCAGGGACAGCGCGACATCACCCAGGGAACGGCGAACCCTGCGGTGAACCAGCCCTTACCCAGCCCCACTCCCCCCAATTCGCCAGGACTGGTGGATCGCATCGTGGATGGGATTAGTGCCATTGGCGATCGCGTGGGTGCGATTCTAAACCCCGGGCCAGCCCCCCTAGCAATCACGCAAGCAGACATTGATTACTTCATGGAAGTCGCGCTTGGCTCGGAATGGGGAAATAATGCGCCGCTAATTCGGAGATGGAATACAAACTTGAGAATTCGCGTCACGGGAACACGCACTGCTGAGGATGACGCGACGATTCGCCAGGTGATGCAAGAATTAAACGACCTACTCCACGGCAGCGGCGTGCAGCTAGTCCGCGACGATCGCAACCCGAATGTCGAGATTATTTACGCACCAGAAAGCCAGTTCCGCCAGCTAGAACCCAACTATGTGCCAGGGAATTTAGGCTTTTTCTGGGTGCGCTGGAATAGTAGCGTCATCAACTATGCCCGCATTTTGATTACCAATACAAACCGCGTCACGCAGCGAGAACGGAGCCACTTGCTGCGGGAAGAACTGACTCAGGTCTTGGGCTTGATGCGCGACTCTAATCGCTATCCCAACAGCATTTTCTACCAGGGCTGGACGGATGTGACCGAGTATGCCGAAATCGATCGCACGCTGATTCGGATGCTTTACCATCCCCAACTTCGACCCGGTATGACGCAATCGCAGGCCGTTGCCGTCCTGCAAACCCTAGTTGATCCACGCGCTGCCAGAACCCGCTAGCGAGGTTTCCTTAATCTTGTCGGGGCAAAGCCTGGAGAACTGCATGAATCCTATTACCTGTGAGTCCTATTGCCTCAGGACCTACTGCGATAAGTCTTCTGGGTTTTGGAGGATTTCTCGCGGGCGCAG
This sequence comes from Thermoleptolyngbya oregonensis NK1-22, assembly GCF_032705245.1. Taxonomy (GTDB): domain Bacteria; phylum Cyanobacteriota; class Cyanobacteriia; order Elainellales; family Elainellaceae; genus Thermoleptolyngbya; species Thermoleptolyngbya sichuanensis. The sequence continues at coordinate 177,144 of NZ_CP053540.1, read as the reverse complement.
CTCGCGAGAAATCCTCCAACCGCGTAAGTCCTATGCCCACAAGGCACAGAGACAAGCAGGGGACGATTGAGCCTGAAGAAGGGATGAAGTTCCCTAGAAGTTGTTTAACCTCTCCGGATGCTCTATGTCCTCAGACGTAGAAACGAATGGTAGATGCACCCTGATTCAAGCCCTGGAGGTTCGCCTCTGGGGTTTTTTCTTTTGCGTTTGTCCTGCGTCCTCTAGCGAATGATACAATAGTAGACCGTGGCTTTCGCAGTTCACATTCTGTATCATCCCCTTCTGCAACGGTTGGAGAGCTAAATTATGACGAAACGTACTCTGGGTGGAACCTCCCGCAAGCGCCGCCGCACGTCTGGCTTCCGCGCACGAATGCGTACCAAAAACGGGCAACGAGTGTTAAAAGCACGCCGTCGCAAAGGGCGGGTTCGTCTGTCTGTTTCCTAATCTCCACCTGCGTCCCGTCCAGATAGGGGTTTGAGCTAGCCACCAGTTTGCCTGGAGCTAGCTTGTTTGCGTATGGACTGATTGGGCTGGATTGGCTTGTGGCTCGCTGGCTTATGGAATAGATGTGTTGTGGCTCTCCCCAAAGTTCATCGACTCAAGCGTCGGCAGGAATTTAGCAAGGTTTATCAGGCCGGCGTGCGGCGCAGCACTCGCAACTTCACGCTACGGGCACTGCGCCAGTTTCCAGTCCACCAGAAAAAGCCCGGTTTGCCCGATTCTGATAGGTCTGATAGGAATGCAGTAGACAGGAATGCGGTAGAACCATTGGGGCGATCGCCCACGCGCATCGGCATCACGGTCAGCACTAAGGTCAGCAAGCGGGCCGTGGTTCGCAACCGCATCAAGCGGCGTATCCGGGCGGCGCTGCGCGAGTTGCTGCCTGGGTTCGCAACGGGCTGGATGATTGTCGTCATCGTGCAGCCTGTTGCAGTAAAGTGCAACTATAAAGAAATTCTGCAAGAATTAAAGCAGTTGCTGATAGAGGCCGAGGTGTTCGATGGGCATTCGGGAAGATGTGTACTATGAAGGCGGACCCCACATCGGGGATTTGATCCTCAACTGCCTGCTGGGGCTGACGGTGGTGTGCCTGCCGCTGACGGTGGGAGCGATTGTTCGGGCCATCTGGCTCCGCTATCGGATTACCGACCGACGAATTTCTGTCACGGGTGGATGGATGGGGCGCGATCGCTCGGATGTCATCTATTCTGAAATGGCTAGCGTGGTTGCCGTACCTCGCGGGCTGGGCAGTTGGGGCGATATGGTTGTTACGCTAAAAGATGGCAGCCGTCTGGAGCTACGCGCCATGCCCAAGTTCCGGGAAGTTGCCAACTACATCAGCGAGCGGATCGCAGCCAAGGCCTCCAAAAAAGCCAGCACTTAGACCCGATAGATCCGACCCGATAGACCCGAATTGTCAGACCTGTTGGATCAGCCCACAAGCTAGCTCCCCATTCGCTTAGGCAATTTGCTCTTTAGGAATTGGGACAACTGCAATCAGACGTTTGACCAGACGTTTAATTCGGCTGCAATCGACTGGTTTTGCAGCGTACAATGATGTCTGGTTACGTCTGGTGATTACATCTAGTGAAGATAAACGCATAGCATCTAGCTAGTTTATTCCCGAATTGTTTCTAGATTGCTTCCAGGTTTAGTCACACCGTAAACGTTCAGAGCCACAAGGTACCCACAAAGCACATGGATTTTGGTGTCGGTTTTCTCTCCAACAACGTCATGTTGCCGATCCTGGATTTTTTCTACGGGATCGTGCCAAGTTATGGGCTGGCTATTGTGGCTCTGACCCTAGTGATTCGATTTGCGCTGTATCCTCTTAGCGCCGGGTCGATCCGCAATATGCGCCGGATGCGGGTTGCCAACCCGGTGATGCAAAAGCGGGTTAAGGAAATTCAGGAACGCTACAAGGACGATCCTGCTAAGCAGCAGGAGGAAATGGGCAAAGTTTATAAAGAGTTTGGCAATCCCCTATCGGGCTGTTTGCCTGTGCTGGTGCAGATGCCCATCTTGTTTGCCCTGTTTGCGACGCTGCGGGGGTCGCCGTTCTCAGACATCAACTACAACGTGAATCTGCAAGTGCTGCCACAGGAGCAAATTGAGCAGATTCAGCCCCAGGCTTACACGACCAATCCCCAAAATATCTACGTTTCAGATGGTGTACACGTCCCTGTGGCGGCGGTTGTTCCTGGGGGCACTCGTCTAGCAGTGGGCGAAAAGACTCGCATCGATTTTCAGACCACTGAGGGCAAGCCGCTGCGGGAAGTGCTGGCAGAGTACCCCGATACGATAATTGACCCGGTTTGGAAAGTGACCAAGGGCGCTGAAAATATCCAGATCGACGAAAACGGTAATATTCAAGCCATCAAGCCAGGGGATGTCACGATTCAGGGCACGGTGCAGGGCTTGGCGGCAAACAAGGGCTTTTTGTTTATTGACAAACTGGGTCGTGTGGGCGCGAGGGATGCCGACGGCACGATTCATTGGGACATTGTAGGCATGATCATTTTCTTTGGTCTCAGCCTGTATGTGAACCAGCTTTTGTCGGGTCAGGGCCCCAGCAACAATCCCCAGCAGGATACAGTGAATAAGCTGACCCCAGTGCTGTTTTCGGGAATGTTTCTGTTTTTCCCGCTGCCTGCGGGCGTACTGATGTACATGGTGATTGCCAACATCTTCCAAACGCTGCAAACCTTCATTCTGTCGCGAGAGCCGCTGCCGGAGAATCTGCAAAAGATTTTGGATGAGCAGGAAAAGCAGTCGAGTGGAGACAGCGGGCGGGAAGCGCTGCCATTTGAGCCGGGACGTTCTAAGAAAAAGGCGGGATAGCGGATGGCAAGCGTGGAGCAACAGCGGCAGGGGCGCGAGTGGCTGAATCAGCTGTTGAGTCTGGCTACCTTGCCAGCCGCAGTGGATGCTGACGGTGTTGCCATTCGCGAGGATGAAAGCTGCTGGCTGACGATTTCGTCGGATGCGCTCTCGACCGAGCAGATTCAGGCATTGCAGGGCGATCGCGGCGAGGTGCTGGACTCGATCCAGTATTTGCTCAACACTACGCTGAACATGGGCAAGCCAGAGGGTGAGCAGCAGCCGTTTACGGTGGAGCTAGACGGATATCGCGATCGCCGTCAGGCAGAGTTGCTGGCCCTGGCCGAAGAGGCGGCGGCAAAGGTGCGCGAAACGGGGGAAGAGTTTGAGATGGTGGCGCTGTCGGCGGCTGAGCGGCGGCAGGTACACACCTTTCTCAAAGACTATGAGGATCTGGAAACCTCCAGTCGTGGTCAGGAACCCGATCGCCGTCTGGTGGTGCGTCGAAAGTAGCCGGGGCAAAACGGCTAGCTGGCAGTTGCTTCCGGTTGGTAGTTGCTCCTGGCTAGCAGTTGCTGTAGGAGCCGATCCTCTTGGGTGGGGCGGCCCAGGCGACAGTGCTAGGACTGAGAATGGGTTATTCTTTCCGTAGCGTCAATCGCAATGAGTGCGAGGGGAGGCGGCTATGATGCAGGCAATTCATATTCCTCAACTGCTGAGGGCGGTCGAGCAGACTGAAACGATCGAGGTGCAAGATCACTTGCCCGACCTAGATACCTTGATGCCCGTGCAGGGCACGATTCGCGTGATGCACAAGGGCAACTATCTGGACGTGTCTGCAAAGGCAGAGGCGATTGTGACCCTGACGTGCGATCGCTGTTTGCAGCAATACAACCATCGCCTCTTGATCGACGTGTCGGAAATGATCTGGCTGCAAGAGGCGGCTCCCACAGCCGAAGAGGATTTGTTTGATCAGGACTTAAGCTCGACGGAGGGGCTGATCGAGTCGCTGCCGCCGCGGGGCTATTTTGAGCCAGATCGGTGGCTCTATGAGCAGCTTTGTCTGGAAATTCCTCCGCGCAAGCTCTGCGACCCCAAGTGTGCAGGCATTGAGCTAAGCGACGAGTTGCCTGTGCCGACGGTGACTGTCGATCATCGATGGGCATCGCTAGAAGCCCTGAAAAAGCAAATGCTGAACTGAGTGCAGCAGATGAAACGAAGGGGGTTGGCAGGAACGAGGCATGAGTAGTTTTGCAGAAGAGTTTGAACTGCTGCTGCGGGCCCGCTACCCGCTGATCTACGTGCCGACTCGCGAAGAGGAGCGCGTGGAAGGGGCGATCGCCCAGTGTGCCAAGCAAGGCAACCGCTCCTTTTACGTGTGGGATTTTGTCGATGGCTATCAGGGCAACCCCAACGATGCTGGCTCTGGCAAACGCAACCCAGTGCAGGCGCTGGAACTGGTCGAAAAGCTGCCGCCGACCGTTGCCGCAGTCTTTGTCCTGCGAGATTTTCATCGCTTTCTAGACGATGTAGCGGTTGCCCGCAAGCTCAAAAACCTGGCGCGATTGCTCAAGTCTCAGCCCAAGAATATTGTGCTGATTTCGCCACAGGTGACGATTCCCGATGACCTCAGCGACGTGCTGACGGTGCTGGATTTTCCTTTGCCCACCGCTAGCGAGATCCGCCAAGAACTGGAGCGCCTGACGATGGCGACCGGGCGATCGCTCGATAGCCGAGTGTTGGATGATCTGGTGCGCTCCTGCCAGGGGTTGTCGATGGAGCGGATTCGGCGGGTGCTGGCGCGGGCGATCGCCACCCACGGCGAACTGCAAGCTGAAGACGTAGACCTGATCCTCGAAGAAAAGCGGCAGACGATCCGCCAGACGCAAATTCTCGACTTTTATCCCGCCACCGAGCGCATTTCCGACATTGGCGGGCTGGATAACCTGAAAGACTGGCTGCTGCGGCGCGGCGGTGCGTTTTCCGAAAAAGCCCGACAGTATGGATTGCCGCACCCCCGCGGGCTGCTGCTGGTGGGCATCCAGGGCACAGGGAAATCGCTGACGGCAAAGGCGATCGCCCACCACTGGCACCTGCCCCTGCTGCGGCTGGACGTGGGCCGCCTGTTTGCTGGACTGGTGGGCGAGTCCGAATCGCGCACTCGCCAGATGATTCAGCTTGCAGAGGCACTAGCGCCCTGCGTCCTGTGGATCGACGAAATCGACAAAGCCTTTGCTGGGTTGGACGGACGCGGCGACTCAGGCACCAGCAACCGCGTCTTTGGGACGTTGATCACCTGGCTGGCAGAAAAAACCTCGCCTGTATTTGTAGTTGCAACCGCAAACGATATCGAGGCGCTGCCGCCCGAAATCAAGCGTCGGGGGCGGTTTGACGAGATTTTCTTTGTGGGGCTGCCCAGCCAAGAAGAGCGCAAAGCGATTTTTGAGGTACACTTAATGCGCCTGCGGCCGCACAATCTCCAAAGCTACGACCTAGAGCGGCTGGCCTATGAAACGCCGGAATTCTCTGGGGCAGAGATCGAGCAAATTCTGACCGAGGCGATGCATCTCGGCTTTAGCCAGGGACGCGACTTTACGACCGACGACGTGCTAGAAGCAGCCAGCCAGATGATTCCCCTAGCGCGGACTGCCCAAGAGCAAATCGAAAAGCTCCAGCGCTTTGCCGCCGAAGGGCGGGCCCGCCTGGCCTCTCGCCAAGGCAGTCTGTTCCTGCGGCCCCAGTCCCAATCTTCCTAGCCTTGCTGTTAAATATCCTGCGGGGTTTTGTGTTCATCCTCTGGCTGGCTCAGGTATCCTGCAAGAGTCCTTGAACAGTCTCCCACTCGAACAGTCTCCCGTCGAACAGTTTCCCACTCCAATAGTTTTCTACTCGAACAGTTTCCCGCTCGAACAGTTTCCCCCAAGATTTTCAAGTTCCAAAGATGAGTCGCACTATGGGTTTGCAACGGCTGGCACAGGGCGTAATTGGGGTTTCGCTGGCGATCGCCATCCTGTTTTTCGCAGGGGTCAGCGCGGCCCGCTATCTAATCAACCGCCTCACCGAACTGCCGCCTCGACCCGTCTTCCCCAACGACACCGCTCCCCCCGGTGGCGCAGTGCCCGCTGCGGATGGTACTGTGCCGCCGCCAGACACCACACCTGTCCAAGCTGCCGCGTCTGGAGAGGTCTACACTGCCCGCGTTCTCCCGGCAGTTGGGATTGTGCTGCGAGACGGCCCCAGCCTGGACTCCGCGCAAATTGGCGGCATCGACTATAACCAGGAAATCACCGTGCTGGAAACCAGCGCCGACGGTGGATGGCTGCGGGTGCGCCTGAACGACGGCAGCGAGGGCTGGGTCAAAGCGGGCAACACCGAGCGAATTCAGTAGACCTCTTGCGTGAATCGTTGGGTGGCACCGCCGCCCAACGATTCACGCTCTCAGAAAAGCATTTATGCAAGAGGTCTAGTAATCACGAGTTCGGCAATCTTGCGGGCCTAACTTGCGGGCCTAATTGAGCGGGCCTAATTGCAGAGAATCGCAGAGATTCAGAGATTAGCGCTTGCGGGCAAATAGCCCAAACAGTCCGCCCCCTGGGTTTTCGGGCTTTGCGTTGGGCGCGTCGGGTGCTTCGAGGGGGATATTGAGCCGGGGCGCATAGCGCAGCGCCAAGGGGTCTTTGGGGTTGAGCTTGAGCGCCTGACGGCAGTGAACTTTGGCCATCGTGGGCAAGTCCTGCATCAGATAAGCCGCCGCCAGCAGCGAGTGATATTCGCTCTTTTTGGGGTCGATCTTGATGGCATCCTTCAGTTCGCGCACTGCCAAGCCGGGATTATTCTTGCGGACATATTCCTGCGCCCGCTGGTAGTGGCGCTGGGCATAGTCGATGGCAGGCTTTTCGTCATCGGCAGGGGAAGCCGGAGAAAAGGCAGCAGGCGTGGGGGCAGCCGTAGACACAATCCCCGTGCGTTTTTCCCGAATAATCGGCTCACCCATCTTGAGCCGCAAGTAAACGAGATTCAGTTCGCCCAACTGCTCGGTGACAGACTCGAATCGATCCAGCGGGGTATATTGCGTGGCGGCCAGGTCAGTAACGGCCTGCTCATAAAACACGTCAATGTTAGCCAAAGACGTTTTGAGGAGAGACTGGGCGATCGCGCTTTGGGGACGCATCGGCTCCTCTCGGCTCATGCGGCGCACCCGAAACCGCAGCAGCGCCAGATGCTCGGCCCGCCCTTTGTCTTGCTTAATTTTTTGATAAGTCGGGCTGACCAATCGCGCAAATAGCTGAGTGGCCAGTTCGCGATTGGCGGCATCGGTCTGGGCAAAGCTGTCGGGATGCAGCAGCTTGGCGATCGCCCGATAGCGCTTGAGGACACGCCGCTCATCCGCAGTCACCGACAGCCCCAGCACCGCGTAGGGGTCGGTAAATTGCGTCAGCCAGTCGGGTGAAAAAGACCTCTGCGACATTCAAGTGCGTCTCTTCAGCAAAGTCGGATATCACATAAACCCTGGCAGAACAGCATGACTGCCTGCCCGTTTCCTCTCGTTTGGCCGTCGTTAGGCTCGGATGCACCGGAAGCGATCGCCAGGAACAAAGATTGAGCCATTGAAGTGACCTATCAACCTAGAGTTGACTCTTGACCTATAGTTGACTCTTGGTTGGTCTGCCGCCGAGTTACCTCTTAGTAAAGGATAGCAGCCTCTTACCCGTATTTCTGGGGAGGACAACCCTCTCTCACTCCGTCAGCAGGCGGCAGACACCTGCTCATGACGCAATTTTGTCCTGGTGAACCTCTAGGGTATCAGTATTTCTACGGGGACTACGTTACCCCGGATACTGAATCTTGCTTTTATAAATTGGGCTGGGGGCTGAAATAGACTGTCTATCGACGGACGAGAGCAACCTTGGAATTGTTAATAACAAAAGGTAGACGCGATACACAGCCCAAAAACTTATACAGAACTCAAAAGAATTCGGCCACTTGGGGCTTCTGAGTTGGGGGCTATCCAATATTATGGCGATTTCCGCAGGCGTGTCATAGGCCAAAGTACGGTAGTCCCATAGAGTCTTTTTGAGCATTCCGCAAAGACTTGATGAAGGTAGGTGGGCAAAAATCGTGTCCGCTGCCTGCCAGAATCGATATCATAGAAGGGTTTTAGGAATCTGCGAGTTCTCTGCGATCGCCCACATCCCAGCAATGCTCAGCCAAACCTATCCGCCCCGAAACCGCCGCACTGCTATTTTGCTCGCCCTGGCGGGTGTTGTTGTTCCTGGCCTACACAAGTTTTATCTGGGTCAGCGCGGCTGGGGAATGGCCTATCTCCTGTTCTTTTGGAGCGGTATTCCCAGAATCGCCAGTCTTTTTGAAGGCATTTGGTTTCTTGTGCAAGGGCAAACGGCGTTTGATGCGGCGTTTAACGGAGGATCTGCCCTGCCACCCCAGCCCGCTGCACCCCGGATTGACCCGGCCCAGGTGGGGGCGATCGCCGATGCGCTGCGCCAGCTCGACAGGCTGCGGCAGGACGGCCTAATTTCTGAATACGAATTTGAGCAAAAGCGGCGGCGGCTGCTCGATCAAATTGACTAATACTCAATTAACTAGCACCCAATAGCAGGCAGGGAATGAGCGGAAACTGGTGGTCGATGGGCTTGAGGAATAGCGCTCAGGAAGCGCTGCGATCGCGCCTGGCCAAAGACCCCTACTACCGCTTTCAGTCCGTGGAGGAATTGCAGCTTGCGGCGCGGCTCGGCGTGGCGATTGATGTCAACCAGGCGAGCGTAGACGACTGGCTGCGGCTGCCGGGATTGTCCATTCACCAGGCGCGATCGCTCTCCACCCTCACCCAGTCTGGTGTTCAGTTTCACTGCCTAGAAGACATCGCCGCTGCCCTCAGCCTGCCTGTGCAGCGCCTCCGCCCGCTGGAACCTGTGCTGCAATTTTGCTACTACGACCCCGAAAGTCTTTGCGCCATCCAGCCCGCCAACCCCAACACTGCATCGCTGGAGGCGCTGATCCGCGTTCCCGCCATTGACCTGTTTCTGGCACGGGCAATTTTGCAGCATCGCCAGCGCTACGGCCCCTACCGGAACCTGGCAGATTTTCAGCAGCGACTTGCCTTGCCGCCGGGCCTGGTTGCCGAGCTAATGCACTATCTCCGGTTTTAATCCTGTTGTCATCTGGAGGCGCTACGCTTTTCAGCAGGTTTCGGAAATTCTCAAAGAAGAAACATATTAATAAACATTCAGCGAGAAGCGGCTATGAATTTGACAGGCAAGGAAGTGCTGTTAACAGGTGGCACAGGCGGGCTGGGACAGGGCGTAACGCCCGTTCTGCTGGCCCAGGGGGCAGCGTCGATCACCATTCCCTACATGAGCGCTCGTGAAGTGGAGCGGATGAAGGGGCTGTTATCTCCGGCAGACTTGGCGCGGATTCGGTTTGTGTCGGCGAACCTGAACGATGAGCAGTCGGTGCAGCAGTTGGTAGATGGAATGCAGCGGGTGGATGCGGCGATTCATCTCGTCGGCGGATTTTCAATGGGGCCGACCCATGAATATGCCTATGACCAGTGGCAAAAAGATTTTGACCTGAACCTGGGCACGACGTTTTTGGTTTGTAAACACAGCCTGCGGCGGATGCTAGAGCAGGATTACGGGCGGATTGTCACGGTGGGGTCGCGGGGGGCAGTGGAACCGGGCGCACAGCTTGCGGCCTATTGCGCCTCCAAAGCGGGCGTAGTGGCACTGACGCGGGCGATCGCCGACGAGACGCGGGGCACGGGCATTACGGCCAACGTGGTCTTGCCCAGCATCATCGACACACCCGGAAACCGAGCCGCGATGGGGGCAGAAAACGCCGCCCAGTGGGTGAAGCCGGAATCGCTGGGACAGGTGATCTGCTTTTTGGCTTCGGAAGCAGCGCGGGATATGCGGGGTGCAGTGGTTCCAGTCTACGGCAACGTGTAGCGGCGCTAGTCCATCTGTCCTGCCAGCACCACCCACGGCACCAGGCAAATGCCTTGCTGCGTGGCGCGAAATTTGCCAATGCCCAGAACCGTATCGCGGTCATCTTGAACTCGCAGCGGCGCGTCGAGGTCGGTCACGGGGTTTGCGACAATGGGCTGGCCCTGCGTCCAGCGAAGCGCATCAGGCGGGGGCAGCGGGATGGCGGGCAGGTGGGCAAGGGCGATCGCCGCCGAAATCGGTACGAAGGTTCCTGCTTCGACCTGTGCCGCTAGGTCTTCTAGCGTCAGGCTGGTTGCCAGGTCAAACCCGTGGCTGTGGGTGCGGATCAGGCTAGCCAGCGTGCCGCCCGTGCCCAGCAGGTTGCCCAGATCGCGGGCAATGGAACGGATGTAGGTTCCGGCTCCGCAGGCGATCGCCAGTTCCGCTTCGGGACAATCGCCGGGTCGCCAGTCCAAGAGTTCAATCTGGTAAACCGTTACGGTTCGCACAGGCACGTCTACCGAAACGCCCGCCCGCGCTAGCTCATAGAGCCGCTGGCCGCCGACCTGAATGGCGCTGTAGGCGGGCGGCACCTGCTGGATTGTGCCCAGAAACTTGGGCAATAGCGCTTCGACCCGATCGCGGGTGAGATGGGCAGCGGGGGTTTGGGTGAGGATGTCGCCTTCCAGATCGTCTGTGGTTGTGGTGATGCCAAAGCGGGCGATCGCCCGATACGCCTTGTCCTGCCGCAAAAATTGCAGCAAGCGCGTGGCCCGACCCAGGGCGATCGGCAATACCCCCGTCGCCGCCGGATCAAGCGTGCCGCCATGCCCTACGCGCTTCATCTTTAGCAGTCGCCGCACCCGCGCCACGCAGTCGTGGGAGGTCAGCCCGGCGGGCTTATGCAGGTTCAAAAAACCGTCCATCAAGGAATTCGCTCACTTTAGAGGACTTTCGGGGAAAAGCAGAGAGTTGCACAACCATAGTCTTATAACTATGGTTATATCCAGAATCATAAGTTTTTATATAGGATTCTCGCAAAAACAGAGTACACTCAATTCAACATCGAAAGTTGCACAGGCGCTACTGGCTTCGACCAGAGTTGCATAGCTATACCGATGGCTGTATCAGTTCTTACTTGTCTTACCTGGTTTCGATTCGTATTCCCCAGCTTTGTCGATTCAGCCTGATGCTTGCTTTCTGCAAGTATGGCAGGCCCTGGTTCTCAGGAAGACAGAGCCAAGGATCTGTACGAACTTTCGCTATCGCTCGATCCATCACCCAGGCGATCGCCCAATCTCTCTACTCTGGACGCAGAGTGGCTTGGATTGTGCTATTTCCATTGGGCTAAACGTTCAACCCAAAGTTCAACTCAACGTTCACAAAGCGACGATCTTCGCAATGGTCTTAGGAGGTTCTATGTCTCATTTTTCTGGCTTGTCTCGTCGGAAGTTTCTGCTGACTGCCAGCGCATCGGCAGCAGGCGCAGTCTTACTCAAAGGCTGCACCACCTCTTCTTCCGGCCCTGCTACAGGATCTGGCACGTCGCCAGCAGCTAGCCCTGTCGCAGCCAACGATACACCCGAAACTACCAAAGCTGTCCTAGGCTATCTCCCAATTGTTGAATCTGCCCCGCTGATCATTGCTAAGCAAAAGGGCTTTTTCGACAAGTATGGCATGACCGACGTAACCGTTGCCAAGCAGGCCAACTGGGCCGGTGCGCGGGATAACGTCACCATCGGCTCCGACGCAGGCGGCATCGACGGAGGGCAGTGGCAAATGCCCATGCCTCATCTAATTCATGAAGGAATTATCACGCTGAACAATCAAAAGGTGCCGATGGCGGTGCTGTGTCAGCTAAATACCCAAGGAAACGGCATTGCCGTTGCGGGTCTGCATCAGGGCAAAGGCATGGGTCTTAAAATTAATGACCTGGATTACGTCAAGAGCTTCCAGTCTAAAAACGGGCGCAAGTTCAAAGCTGCCTATACCTTCCCCAATGCCAACCAGGATTTCTGGATTCGCTACTGGTTTGCGGCCAGCGGTGTAGATCCAGATAAAGATATTGAGCTACTGGCCGTGCCCCCCGCGGAAACCGTGCAGGGAATGCGGAACGGCACGATGGATGCCTTCAGCACAGGCGACCCCTGGCCCTATCGCATTGTCAACGATGGCATCGGCTTCATGGCGACGCTGACCCACGAAATGTGGAAGTATCACCCAGAAGAATATCTGGCCATGCGGGCAGATTGGGTCGAAAGCAATCCGAAAGCGACCAAGGCAATTCTCAAGGCCGTCATGGAGGCGCAGCAGTGGTGTGATGATCCTGCCAACCGCGAGGAACTGGTGACCATCTGCGCTGGCCGCGAGTTCTTCAACACCACGAACGAAATTCTCACGCCGCCCTATAAAGGTGCGTACAAGATGGGCGACGGCAAGTCAGATTTCAACGACATCAACGTTGGCCCGCTCTACTGGAAAGATCCCAATGGCGACAGCATTTCTTACCCCTACAAGAGCCATGATCTGTGGTTCCTGACGGAATCGCTGCGCTGGGGCTTCCATAAGAACACGCTGACGGATCTGGATGTGGCCAAGCGCATCATCGACGAAGTGAACCGGGAAGACCTGTGGCGTGAAGCGGCTCAGGAAGCCGGATTCACTGCGGACGTGCCCAGCGGAACCAGCCGGGGCGTAGAAACCTTCTTTGACGGCGTGAAATTCGATCCGGAGAATCCTGAAGCTTATCTCAAGAGCCTCAAGATCAAGGCTGCTTAGGGGTTAGGAGTTGGGGGTTAGGGTGGGAGATTGGAAGAACGAAAAGCGAAGAGCGAAGAGCGAAAAACGCAGCCCTGACCCCTGATTCAAGTCGCCCTGTTTCTCCTATGTTCGTGCCTATCTTTGTTTAAGCATTCTAACTATGTATTTCCGCTGGCTTTGATCAACGGCAGATCCGGGCTAATTCCGTCCATCTAATTCCGTCAATCTAGCGTTTCATTCGGGAGGTTTTATGGCAGTTGGTATTCATTCTCGTTCTCGTGCTACGGGCTGGCAAAGAACCATGCAGTCTTTTATGAAAGGTTCTGCGTCGAACTTTATCTTACCTATTCTGGGTATTTTGGCGTTTCTAATCATTTGGCAGGTTCTCTCCAGCGCTGGACTGATTGCGCTGCCAGGGCCGCTGCAAGTGATTACAGATGAGCGCAGCCGTTATCTGATTACGCACCCGTTTTATTACAACAGCGACCTGGATCAGGGCTTGTTTCGGCAGACGATGATTAGCTTGGGTCGTGTGGCAAGGGGATACATCGCAGCGGCGATTGTCGGAATTACGCTAGGCATCATCGTGGGCAGCAACAAAGTGATTGATAAATCACTCGATCCTCTGTTCCAATTTTTGCGAATGGTTGCGCCGCTGGCTTGGGTTCCCATTGCGCTGGCTGCGTTGCGGCAAAACGAACCGGCGGCGCTGTTCGTGATTTTCATTACGGCGATCTGGCCGATTTTGATCAACACCGCAGTCGGCGTGCGGGAAATTCCCCAAGACTACAAAAACGTGGCCCGCGTGCTGCAAATTTCCAAGCAAAAGTATTTCTTTAAAGTGCTGTTGCCTTCGGCGCTGCCCTATATCTTCACTGGGCTGCGGATTGCCATCGGTCTGGCCTGGCTGGCGATTATTGCGGCGGAGATTGTGATGTCGGGTGTGGCGGGAATTGGCTTCTTTATTTGGGATGCGTATCAGCAGAACTACGTGACTGAAATTATCGTGGCGGTGATCTATATCGGCGCGGTTGGTCTGGCGCTCGATCGCCTGATGGCCTTTATTCAGCGCAAGATTGTGCCGAATGCCTAAGGGTTCGGATGCCGAGGTTCGGGTTTTCGCTTGCGAGAAGGCGGGATGGCGTAATCCTATCTGCGTCCTTACCCGCCAACATCTTGGAGCGCAGTTGCCTTAGTTTCCCAATACTCCAATACCCATTTCTCACAACGTTCCTATGTCTCTCTTTGTTGCGGTTGATCAGGTCGAAAAGGTCTTTTCGCTCTCCGGCGGCGGGCAGTATGTCGCGCTGAAGGGCATTGATCTAGAAATCAAAAAAGGTGAGTTTGTTTCGCTGATTGGTCACTCTGGTTGCGGCAAGTCCACGCTGCTGAATATGATTGCGGGGCTGGATTTGCCGACGGATGGTGTGGTGACGCTGGAGGGGCAGAAGGTATCGCGTCCTGGCCCCGATCGCATGGTGGTGTTTCAAAACTATTCGCTGTTGCCGTGGCTAACCGTGCGCGAAAACATTGCGCTGGCAGTGGATGAGGTTTTGACGGATATTCCCAAGGCGGAACGGCGATCGCTCATTGAGCAGCACATCAATTTGGTGGGGTTGCAGCACGCGGCAGACAAGCCTCCGGCGCAGCTTTCGGGCGGGATGAAGCAGCGAGTGGCGATCGCCCGTGCCCTGGCCATCCGTCCTAAGCTGTTGCTGCTGGATGAACCCTTTGGGGCGCTGGATGCGCTGACTCGCGGCAATCTGCAAGAGCAGTTGATGAAGATCTGCGAGGAAAACCAGGTGACGGCGGTGATGGTGACACACGACGTGGACGAGGCGGTATTGCTGAGCGATCGCATCGTCATGTTGACCAATGGCCCCGCGTCGAAAATTGGCGGCATCCTGGAGGTGGATATTCCCCGTCCGCGTCGCCGTATGGAAGTCGTGAATCATCCCAGCTACTACAGCCTGCGCTCGGAAATTATCTACTTCCTGAATCAGCAGAAGCGGATTAAGAAACTGCGGGCTAAGAAAACGACGGCGATCGCCCGTCATGGCTTAGAAAAGGTCAACCTGGAGCTTGGCTTTGTGCCGCTGACGGCCTGTGCCCCGCTGGTAGTGGCGAAAGAGAAAGGATTCTTTGCCAAGCACGGACTGGACGAGGTATCGCTGGTGCGCGAAAGTAGCTGGCGCGGCATTGTAGACGGCATCGCGGGCGGTTATCTGGATGCGGCCCAAATGCCCGCAGGGATGCCCGTCTGGCTGACAGTCGGCGGACATCAGGACACGCCTCTGCCGATTGTGTCGTCGCTAACGATGACCCGCAACGGCAACGCCGTCACCCTTGCCAAAAAGTTCTACGAACAGGGCGTGTATACCGCCACAGACTTCAAGCGGATGCTGCTGGAATCGACCGAGCAGCAGCATACTTTGGGCATGGTGCATCCGTCGTCGATGCATAACTTACTTCTGCGCTACTGGCTGGCCTCTGGCGGCATCGATCCCGACCGGGATGTGTCGCTCAAGACGATTCCGCCTGCCCAGATGATTGCAGACCTGAAGGCGGGCACGATCGACGGCTACTGCGTCGGCGAACCCTGGAACCTGCGGGCAGCAATGGAGGATGCAGGCTTCACCGTTGCAACCGACCTGGAAATTTGGCAGGGACATCCCGGCAAGGTGCTGGGCGTGCGCGAAGACTGGGCGAATACCCATCCGAACACACACATCGCGTTGGCGAAAGCACTGTTGGAAGCCTGTCGGTATTGCGCCGATCCAGAAAACGAACCAGACGTGCGATCGCTCTTGGCCCGGCGAGAATACATCAGCACGAATATCGATTACATCCATCTGGGCAACCCCAATACATTTGTGTGCAACCTAGATCGGCCCATGCGCGAGTATGCCCATCACCTGTTTTTTGGCGACGGGGTGAATCGTCCCAGCCGGACGGAACACCTGTGGATGATGACGCAAATGGCCCGCTGGGGCGAAATTCCCTTCCCTCGCAACTGGATGGAGATTCTGGAGCGCGTCTGTCGCGTGAGTGTGTTCAGCACGGCTGCCCGAGAACTGGGCATTCTGGATATCAAGTATCATCGCGGGCCAATCACCCTGTTCGATGGCGCAACGT
Source organism: Thermoleptolyngbya oregonensis NK1-22 (assembly GCF_032705245.1). Classification (GTDB taxonomy): domain Bacteria; phylum Cyanobacteriota; class Cyanobacteriia; order Elainellales; family Elainellaceae; genus Thermoleptolyngbya; species Thermoleptolyngbya sichuanensis. Next base: position 161,482 of record NZ_CP053540.1, on the reverse strand, counting down.
TCGATGCCGAAGATCCGATTGCTTATCTAAACAGTCTGGAGATCAAGCGCGACTTTAGCGTTGCCGAAGTCGCAATCGACTCGCGTCCCCTTGTTGCGGCTTAGGGCAGGTGTTAAAGCCCTTTGATCCCCCCTAGCCCCTCTTAGAAAGGGGGGCACCGAGCCGAACCACTCCGGAAGTCCCCCTTTTTAAGGGGCCTACGCTCAGAACCGGCTACAGTCGTGGCTATCTGGGATGAGCCGAACCACTCCGGAAGTCCCCCTTTTTAAGGGGGATTTAGGGGGATCGACTCAAGGCAATCAACGACCTAGAAAGTTTTAGAGCGCTGCTTAGAAGCTAGGAAACCGATTCTCCTAAATCTTTCCTAGTTAAGGTAATTGCCGAACCAGTTCCCGACTTGTCCTTCCCGTATTCTTCCCAACCTTCCTATGCAAGTTATCACTAGTGCTTCACCGCTTTCCAAAATTCATTCCATCGCTAGAGATATGCCGCTCCTATCCCTTGAAAACATTAGCAAGGTTTACCCTACGCCCAGCGGGCCCTACACTGTTCTCGAAGATGTGAATCTATCGATTCAGGCTGGTGAGTTTATCTGTGTCATTGGGCATTCGGGCTGCGGAAAATCGACCTTGCTCAACATGGTGTCGGGATTTAGCACGCCAACGACGGGTAGCGTGTTGCTGAAGGGTGTGCCCATTGTGAAACCAGGGCCGGATCGGATGGTGGTGTTTCAGAACTATTCCCTGCTGCCCTGGCTGACGGCGTTTGAAAATGTTTATCTGGCGGTGGATGCTGTTTATCCTGAGAAGCCGGAAGCCCAGAAACGGGCGATCGCCCGCGATCATCTGGCGCTGGTGGGGCTGTCCGACGCGATGGATAAAAAACCGCCCCAGCTTTCTGGAGGGATGAAGCAGCGAGTGGCGATCGCCCGCGCCCTGGCCACGCGCCCCGAAGTGCTGATTCTGGATGAACCCTTTGGCGCACTGGATGCCATCACCAAGGAGGAATTGCAGGAGGAACTGCTGACCATTTGGAATGAGCATCGCTGCACTGTGCTGATGATCACCCACGACATTGACGAGGCGCTGTTTCTAGCCGATCGCCTAGTGATGATGACCAACGGCCCGGCTGCGAATATCGGCGAAATCCTCACGATTCCTTTTGCGCGTCCTAGAAATCGGGAGCTGATTATGGAAGATCCCGAATACTACAAACTGCGGAACTACGCGCTGGATTTCCTCTACAATCGCTTCGCCCACGATGATGTGTAGAAGCCAGCCCGTGTAGAAGCTAGCCTGTGTAGAAGCCAGCAAGAAGGAGCGGGCATAGAGGCAAGATAGAGCGTTCAACCGTTCACGCAATGGCAGTCTCCAGTCAGCCTGCTTCGGCTGCGGTTGTCCCCTGTTTAGAAGGTGGGGTATGCTGCGACTAGGTTTTCGACCCATCCCCGGTCGGAAGCTTCTCGGAAGCTTCGGAAACTGAAGTTTCCCAGTCTGCTAGCACTGTCACCCTAAGCCGACCGCTATGCGTGCTTTATTGCTCTATCCGCTCTTTCCCAAGTCTTTTTGGTCCTATGACAAGGCGCTGGAACTGATTGGCCGAAAGGTATCGCTGCCACCGCTGAGCCTGATCACCGTGGCGGCGATTTTGCCCCAAACTTGGGAATTTCGCCTGATAGACCGCAACGCGGGCCCCGAAACGGAGGCGGATTGGGATTGGGCGGATCTGGTGATTATTTCCGGGATGATCGTGCAAAAAGATGACCTGCTGGATCGAATCCGGGAGGCTAAGCGGCGCGGCAAGCCCGTGGCTGTGGGTGGGCCCTACGTCACCTCGGTTCCCGAACCCGCACTGGAAGCGGGCGCAGACTACCTGGTGCTGGACGAGGGAGAAATCACGCTGCCTATGTTTGTGGAGGCGCTGGAGCGAGGTGAGTCGTCTGGCATTTTTCGCGCCAATGGCGATAAGCCCGATGTCACCACCACGCCGATTCCGCGCTTTGACCTGCTGAATCTGGAGGACTACAGCGAGATGTCGATTCAGTTTTCGCGCGGATGCCCCTACCAGTGCGAATTCTGCGACATCATCGTGCTGTATGGCCGCAAGCCGCGCACCAAAACGCCCGCTCAACTCCTGGCAGAACTGCAAGCATTGTATGACCAGGGCTGGCGGCGATCGATTTTCATTGTGGACGACAACTTCATTGGCAATAAGCGCAACGTCAAGCTGTTGCTAAAGGAACTAGTGCCCTGGATGCAGGAGCGAGACTATCCCTTTAGCTTTGTTACTGAGGCATCGGTGGATCTGGCTCAGGATCAGGAGTTGCTGGATCTAATGATTGCAGCGAATTTCAACGCGGTGTTTTTGGGCATTGAAACGCCAGATACCGATAGCCTCTCGCTGACACAGAAGTTTCAAAATACCCGCAACCCGCTGATTGATGCTGTTAAAACGATTAATCGCTCTGGGCTGCGGGTGATGGCGGGGTTCATTATCGGCTTTGATGGAGAGAAACCGGGGGCGGGCGATCGCATCATTAATTTCGTCGAAGCCACCGCCATCCCCCAGGCGCTATTCAGCATGTTGCAAGCCCTGCCCAACACAGCGCTGTCTCAGCGACTCGAAAAAGAAGGGCGGCTGATCAACCCTGACGAAACCGCCAGCATTCACCAGACCACGCTGATTAACTTTGTGCCCACGCGCCCCATCGAAGACATCGCGCAGGAATATATCCGCTGCTTTTGGGAACTGTATGACCCACATCGCTACCTGGCGCGGGTCTATCGCCATTTCATCGAAATGCGCCCCAGCCCCAACCGCAAGAAAAAACCGACCATGCTTACGCCGATTGAGATCCGCGCCATGTTCATCCTCTTCTGGCGGCAGGGCATCAAGCGCAGCACCCGCTGGCAGTTTTGGCGGCAACTCTTCTCCATCCTGCGCCACAACCCCCGTGTATATGACCATTACTTAATCAACTGCGCCCACCTAGAGCATTTTCTAGACTATCGGGCGATCGTCCGCGATGAAATCGAAGCGCAACTGGCGACCTATTCACCGACCGAGCTAAAGCAGACTGCGCTGCCTGCCTCTGCCTGAGCACCTGGAGCGTATTCGCCTTAACCACAGCGCTCCAGAAACCGTGCTTCCCTAGTAGAAACTTCGATTTCCCATCCCCCGCTCCATGTTTCTAAACCGCTGGCAGCGCCGCCTGTTGCCGTTCGTTTGCAGCGCCCTGCTGTGCCTGATGCTGGCGATCGCCTGCGACTCCTCGCCACCTGCCTCCCAACGCCCAACGGCCAGCCCAGCGGCGGATGCCTCGGCCAGCGTCCTCAAGCTGCTCTACTGGCAAGCGCCGACGATCTTGAATCCGCACCTGTCTAACGGCTTCAAGGACTCGGAAGCCAGCCGCATTACGCTAGAGCCGCTGGCCAGCTACGATGCTGGGGGGAATCTGATTCCGATCTTGGCGGCAGACGTGCCCACGCTGGAAAACGGCGGCGTAGCGGCAGACGGTCGCTCCGTCACCTGGAAGCTGAAGCCGGGGCTGAAATGGTCAGACGGGGAGCCATTTTCAGCGTCGGATGTGGTGTTTACGCATCAGTTTGTAACGAATCCAGAGGTGGCGGCAATTTCGGCGGCGACCTACGAAATCATCGAGTCCGTAGAGGCGGTGGACGAGACGACGGTGAAAATCACCTTCAAAGAGCCGAATCCCGCTTGGAGCAACGTCTTCGTAGGCACTGAGGGGATGGTGCTGCCCCGGCATTCGTTTGCCGAGTATCTGGGCGCACAGTCGCGGGAGGCTCCGGCCAACCTGATGCCTGTGGGCACGGGCCCCTATCGCGTGGTGGAGTTCAAACCCGGTGATGTCGTGATCTATGAGCCAAACCCCAATTATCGCGGGGCAGACTCGCTGGGGTTTTCTCGCGTTGAACTGAAGGGTGGCGGCGATGCGGTGTCAGCGGCGCGGGCGGTGCTGCAAACGGGCGATGTGGACTTTGCCTATAACCTGCAAGTGGAAGCGCCGATCTTGGAGCAGTTGGCTGGGGCGGGGCGGGGCGAAGTGGTGGCCAACTTTGGCTCCCTGATGGAGCGAATTTTGATTAACTTCTCTGACCCTAATGTGGAGGTAGACGGAGAGCGATCGCACGTCAGCCGTCCCCACCCGTTTCTGACAGACCCCGCAGTGCGGCGGGCGCTCAGCCTGGCCATCGATCGAGAGGCGATCGCCACCCAGCTTTATGGCCGCACAGGCAAACCCACGGCCAATTTCCTGGTGGCTCCAGAATCCTTCAGTTCCCCCAACACCACCTACCAGTTTGACCCGACCGCTGCCCAGCAAGCGCTCGAAGACGCAGGCTGGAGAGACACCAACGGCGACGGCATCCGCGATAAAAACGGCGTGCCCCTCCAGCTTGTGTTCCAGACCTCCGTCAACCCGCTGCGCCAAAAGACTCAGGAAATCCTGAAGCAGGCGTGGGAATCCATCGGCTTTCGGGTGGAGCTAAAAAGCATTGATGCCAGCATCTTTTTTGACAGCAGCCCCACCAACCCCGACAATACCGGCCACTTTTACGCTGACCTGCAAATGTACACCACGGGCAACACCAACCCCGACCCCGGCTCCTACATGAAAACCTACCTTTGCAGCGAAATCGCCCAAAAAGCCAACAACTGGTCCAAAGACAACGTTTCGCGCTACTGCAACTCCGCCTACGATGCCCTGTGGCAGCAGGTGGCCAGTGAACTCGACCCCGAAGCACGGCGGCAAATCTTTATTCAGATGAACGATCTGCTGGTGACCGATATCGCCGTCATTCCCCTGGTGCATCGTGCAGAAACCGCGGGAGTGGGCGATCGCCTTGCGGGAGTAAACCTGACTCCGTGGGATTTGAACACTTGGAATATTGCCGAGTGGCGACGGAAATAGGCGATTACCGGGTATTGCGAAGCGATCACCGGGTATTGCGAATGCGATCGCCCCGACCCAGGGGATCTTCGGCTAGGAAGCCGTCTGGCAGGTTGCTGATGGCCCGCTGGAGCGTCACCAGAGAGCGGTTGTAGCCCAGCACCGCCCGCACCAAGTTGACCTCTGCTCGCGTCAGGTCGGTTTGCGCTCGCAGCACTTCAGTTTGGGTGCCCACGCCTGCCTGGAACCGGAGACGCGCCAGCCGCAGCGATTCTCGCGCCTGTTCCACACCCGCTTCAGCAGTCGCAATGTTGGTTCTGTTGGCCTGGAGCGAGTAGAAGGCTTGCTCCACTTCCAACCGAATGGCATCGCGGTTGTCTGCAAAAGACGCTTCGGCGATCGCCATATTCATCTCCTGCTGACGGGCCTGCGCCCTAGCTCGCCCCCCGTCAAACAGCGTCATCGAAGCCCGCACCCCAAACTGGTAAATATCTCTGAAGTCTGAATTTTGATCATTGGTAGGATTTTCAAACTGATACTGACCAAATAGCGCTACCTGGGGGCCCAAAGCGGCCAAAGCGGCCCGTCGCTGCTGGCGGGCCACATCTCGCTGCACCAACTGCTGCTCCAGTTCTGCCCGGTTTTTATAAGCCAACACGATGCTTTCTTCCAGCGAGAGCGTCCAATCCTCTGCCGGAGTCACCGCATCAGCCGCCACCAGATTCACCGTCTGGGACAGATCAAGTCGGCGTACCAGTCGCCGTCGATTGGTCTGCTGCTCACTCAGCGCTTGCACCAGTTCTTGCTGGGCATTGGCCAACTCGACCTGCGCCTGCAAGACATCAAACCGAGTGCCTACGCCAGCCTGTTCTAGCGCCAGTGCGTCCCGCAAACTTTGCTCCGCCTGTCGTACCGTATCCTGAGCAATCCGGACGTTCTCATCGGCCTCTTGCACATCGTAAAAGTCGTTGCTGACATCCAGCCGCAGTTGCTCAGACAGACGCTCCACCTCTAGCTCTCGCAAGCGCACCTGACCTTCAGCCGCACGAATCGTGGCTGATCGCTGCCCAGAGGTAAACAGGTCATAGTCAACTCGGAGGTTTCCTCCCAAACTGGTCGTAATGTCTGATTCCTGCGGGGGATTGGGGTTGAAGATAGAAGGCTGAGGACGATCGGTATTTTCTGTAAACGTCAGGTCGGCTCCGATTTGGGCGGTGGGCAGGTTGGCAGCGCGGGCTTCTCGAAGCTGGGCGCGGGCTTGCTCTAGCTCCAGTTCTGCAATCTGAAGCTGGCGGTTGTTGCGTCGGGCCAGCTCGATGGCTTGCTGGAGCGTAATCGGCTGTGGTTCGTTGGTGCGGACTTCTTCAGGGCGGGTTGGAAACAGCAAAGGATTGGGATGGGGTTCCAGGTTTTCTGGAAAGCCATCGGTGAAGGTATTGCTGACGGGCTGGAGCGGACGTGCCTCCATCTCTGACTCTGCCGGCTCTGACTCTGCTGGAACTGCTGGAATGTCAGCAGGCGCAGCGGATGGGGCGGGTGCTGGTTCAGGATCGGTCGCAGGGGGAAAGGGAACTGGCTCGGTCTGGGCAATTTGAAGGGACGTTTCAGATGGGGTTGCTGCGATTGAGGGGCGATCGCCATTGCGTTGAACCCCAGCAGCCAGTAGGGCGATCGCCTTTTCGGGTTCAGCAGACTGGGCGATCGCCGTTGTGCCGTCCGGGTCACCTGCGTCTCTCTCGCCCGCAGCATCTCGTCGAACCCCTCCCAGTGCCGCCAGGGTTGCCCAATCGGCGGCTCGATCTGCCTGCTGCCTGCGTCGTGCCAGCGCGGGTCGAATCGAGGGGGATTGGGATTGGGACGCTTCCCCTCCATCAGGCGCAGGTTCTGGCGAGGTTTCCAGGGATGCCGGGGCGGGAATGTTGGCCTCGGCGCGGATGGCTTCGGCAGAAAGCAGGGCGGCAGTAACGCTAACGGTAGCAGACAAAAAAATTGAGAGCGATCGCATAACTTCTCGCAAGTGGGAAACAGCCTAAACCAAAGCAGGAACTATCTTCAAACCAAGTTTCAAACCAAGCTTCAAACTAAAATCTTGAACGGTGCGGACTTTTTCTGCATCACCCAAAGTCCTTAATTTCTCCCTTTTTTGCCTATTTGAAACACACCCTCAAAACAGAGAATCCCAAACCGAATCTCAAGTATTGCTATGCAGTAATTCACCACGGGTCGCACATGGGTCACACACGGGTTAGCAAGGGGCCGAATCCATAAGAAACAGGCGCAACCTTATGCAGGATAATCTGCAACCCCGACCCAGGTAAATAGTTTTGCAAGTTTTGCGGAGATCCTCCCAGATAGGTTACCGAAAATCTGTGAAATCGACAAAACCGCGAATCCTCCTGAGCGAAGCCTTTGCAAATCGCCCCGTTATGCGACCATCCAATCAACCAAAACTTGAGCCTTGCCGCCCGTTTTTAGGTCTTGAAAGCAGTCTCATAGGCACAGTCTGCAAAAAATCTTTTCACTCGCTAGTCCGATGACTTCAATCTAATTAATCAGTTCTTCAGGTTCATTCCAATGGGGCTTGAATAATGCGCGATTTTCCGCATGTAAATTGCAAAACACCTTTCAAAAACAGACAGGACTTATGCACTTGCGATCAGTTTTCTGGGTTTTGGGCGATTTCTCACGGGCCAGCCCACGAGAAATCGTCCAACTGCGTAAGTCCTAACAGATTCAGCAAAACAAGTCGGCGGAATATCTCGGCGCAGGGATCAAGAGCAGAAATTCACATCCTCCAGAGGCACGACCTCGCAGGGATCAAGAGCAGAAATTCACATCCTCCAGAGGCACGACCTCAAACGCGGTCTTGCCGTAGAGCAGACCTCGATCGACAGCCGACAGGATGCAGCCGTTGACCCGTTCGGAAAACAAACAGCGCCCCACCAAATCGGCCACATCAGCCCGGTGGATACTGCCAGCGATCGCCACATCCGGCGTTAGCACTGCGTTGCCCGTGGCGGGTTCCGACTTTAGCCCGCCGGGACGCACAACCGTATAGGTCAGCCCGCTGGCCATCAGGTATTCCTCTGCCTGCTCTTTCTCTGCCAAGACTGGCCCCAAGGTTTGCAGCACTTGCGGCGGCAGGGCGATCGCGCTTTTGCCCGCACCAATGGACGACACCAGCACAAATTTCCTCACCCCCGCCTGCACGGCCGCGTCGATCAGCAGCTTGTTCCCCAAAAAATCGGCCCGCCGCCCGTCTGGCCCGATGCCGCCAATGGTGCTGACCACTGCCCACGGTGGTGCGTTGAAGGGTGGCCCCTGCATAGCACGGTTGACCGCCTCGGCATCCAGCGCATCCCCAATGGCGATCGCCGCACCCAGAGACTCCAACTCTGCCTGTGCGGGCGAGGGGGTTCCATCCGTATTGGGCGGCAGCCGCAGCAGCGCCTGGGTGGGAATGCCCCGCTGCAATAGCCAACGCGCCAGCTCGAACCCCACACCCCGGCTAGCACCTGCTAAAAAAACATAAGGTTGCTCGGTCATGGCTCCATTCTCAGGCATGATAGGGCGAGAAGATGCACTTTCAACACCCTACCATTCTCTCAACCGCTTGCTTATGGGCACTTCTGTTGACATTACGGCAGCCAACTTCGCGCAAGAAGTGACGCAAAAATCCTACGAAAAACCAGTGCTGGTGGACTTTTTCGCCACTTGGTGTGGCCCCTGCCAGTTGCTCAAGCCGATGCTAGAAAAGCTGTCGCAAGAGTACGATTTCGTGCTGGCAAAGGTGGATATTGACCAAAATCCTGACCTGGCCAATGCCTACGGTGTAGAAGGCGTGCCGGACGTGCGGATTGTGGTGGATGGCGCAATGCAGAATGGCTTTGTCGGCGTGCTGCCAGAACCGCAGTTGCGCGAGCTATTGGGCAAGCTGAATTTGCACTCGACGCTGGAGCAAGGGCTGGCAGAGATTCGGGCGGCGCGGGCTGCGGGCGATGTAAACCAGGTGAAGCAACGGTTCGCAGACCTGATTCAGGCTTATCCGACCGATGCACGGCTGATGCTGGAGGCGGCAGAATTTTTGGTCAGCCAGGGGCAAATCGAGTCGGCAGAGAAGCTGCTGTCGCCGATTCCTGAGCGGGATAAAGACCTGTTTCGGCGGGCGCAGGCGGTGCGCGGGCTGATCGCGTTTCACCGAGACTTGGCTAGTCCTGCGGAACCGGGCGAACTGGAGACGAAATATCGGCAAGCAGAGCAGCACGCCCTGGAAGGCAATTACGAAGCGGCGTTTGCAGGCTTTCTGGAAATCGTGGCGGGCGATCGCAAGTTTCGGCAGGACGGGGCCCGCAAGGCGATGATCGTGCTATTTGACCTGCTGGGCGACGACCACCCGCTGACCCGCAGCTATCGCAAGCAGTTGATGCAAACGATGTATTAAGAAACGGCGTATTGAGAAATGGCGTATTAAAAAATGGCGTATTGAAAACGGTTCAGGTCATGGGCGATGCACAACCTGAACCGGAAGCCCTACGAGCAGCGATCGCTCTGGGCGCGAAAGACCTGGCGCAGATCTCCCGAAAACACGACTCGATAGAAGAAGGGCGACGAACCGCTGCAACTCATGGGCTGGCGATTGGCACGGCGGGGCGAAAACCACGAGTTGGCGGTGACGACGAGCCGCGAACCTGTCCAGGAAAGGCCGGTGACTTCTAGCGAGTTGCTGCGCCCGCTGCTGAGTTGGGCGGTCAGAAACGTCCCGGCGGTGGGTGCGCCGTTGGTGGGGTTGAGCCGCGCCAACACGGCGACTTTGGGGCCGCCGCCGCTGCCGTAGCTAGTCAGCCAGCCCTGACGGGTAAAGCGGCGATAGTCCTGGCTGGCAGTGCCCTGGGTTCCGGTGGCGCTGAACACGGCATAGAGCGCACTGCTGCCGTCCCATAGCAGCCCATAGCCTTCGCCATCGTCGGCTGTGATTTCGTAATCTGCGCGGCACCAGGCCCGCTGCCCCCGGTTAAACCGGACAACGATCGGGTTTTTGTTGTTGGCAGACACCTGGCGATAGCCAATGTAGATGCGCGATCGCCCAATCGTGACCACGGGGCCACCCTTTTGCCGCACAACGGATTCTGAGTCCTGGCAGGAAAACTCGACGGACTCCCCCACAGAGGCCGAGACGGTGGCCTGGGCAGGCAGGGCGATTGCCAGCCACAGGGGCAACAGTCCGACGGTCAGGCTGGCAACGCGGGCAGCACAGCGGGTGAAGGGGGCAAGCGGAAAAGACTGCGGGAAACGATTCTCAGACGACGGACAAGGGGCGATCGCCACACTAGGGCAATGGAGAGCGTGCTTAGGGACGTGCTGATGATCGGTTGGCATAAGGTTGGGGTGACTGATTGGAAGGAGTGGGATGGGCAGACGCACCCACTATGAGCTTCCAGTTCAGACCCTAGCCCAGCGAGCCGAATCAACGGTTCTGTGAAATTACGGGAGATTTCAGAGGGCGATCGCCCCTCGTTTCCTGATCTTCACGCAGAGGGGTGTCGGCGGCTGGCCTTAAGGCTCCCTGCGGCTCCCTGCCTACGCCGCGTGCTGCCGATACCACTCGATTGTATTTTTCAAGCCTTGGCGGAACTCCACCTCTGCGGTAAAGCCAAACCTCTCCTTCGCCCGCCGCGTATCGAGACACCTGCGGGGCTGCCCATTGGGCTTATCAGTCTCCCAAACCAGTTCCCCGTCATAGTCCATCAGTTCACAAATCAGCGTAATCAGGTCCTTGATAGAAATCTCATAGCCCGTCCCCAAATTCACAGGCTCCGGCTCCGCATAGAACTGCGTGCCCATCACAATCCCCCGCGCCGCATCGGTGGAATAGAGAAACTCCCGCGTCGGCGAACCATCCCCCCACACCGGAATCGTCCTCTCCCCGCGCAACTGCGCCTCATGCACCTTGCGAATCAGCGCCGGAATCACATGAGAACTGCGCGGGTCAAAATTATCCTCCGGTCCATACAGATTCACCGGCAGCAGGTAAATGCCATCAAACCCATACTGCTGACGATAGGCCTGAAGCTGCACCAACAGCGCCTTCTTCGCCACCCCATAGGGAGCATTGGTCTCCTCCGGGTAGCCATTCCACAGGTCATCTTCCTTGAAGGGCACAGGCGTGAACTTGGGATAGGCGCAAATCGTGCCCACACAGGTAAACTTCTTCACCCCCGCTTCATAGGCAGCATGAATCAGTTGCGCCCCCATCATCAGGTTGTCGTAGAACAGTTCCGCAGGCTTTTCCCGATTCAGCCCGATGCCACCGACATGGGCTGCGAGATGAATCACAATGTCTTGCTGGTCAACGGCGCGACGGCACGCCTCCATCTGCGTCAGGTCATAGTCGCGAGAGCGGGGCACCGTAATCTTGGCGGGGTCGGCACCCGCGTTGATGAGTTGGTTCACCACCTGCTTGCCGAGGAATCCGGCACCACCCGTGACAAGAATTCGTTGGTTGGAGAAGGAAAGGGGCATAGGGGAAAGAGGGAAGAGGGAAGAAGGAAGAACGAAGAGGGAAGAACGAAGAAGGAAGAGGGAAGAGGGAAGAACGAAGAGGGAAGAACGAAGAAGGAAGAGGGAAGAGCGGGTTTTCGTTTTTCGTTCTTCGTTTTTCGTTTTTTCCTTAGGGCGTTGCGCTCGTGCCTGCGGCTTGCCGAATGGTGGCGTGGTCGAGGACGGGTTGGACGCTGTTGCCATTGAGGGGGATGAGACCCAGGGCTTTGAGGTCGGCTTCGACCATCAGGTAGACCAACTGCTCGAAGCTGACGCTGGGCTGCCAGCCGAGTTGGGTCTTGGCTTTGGTGGGGTCGCCAATCAGCAGGTCAACTTCGGCGGGGCGCAGGTAGCGTTCGTCGAACTCGACGTAGTCTTGCCAGTTGAGGTTGACGTAACCAAAGGCGAGTTCCAGGAATTCGCGCACTTCGTGGGTTTCGCCAGTGGCAACGACGTAGTCATCGGGCTGGTCTTGTTGCAGCATCAGCCACATGGCTTGCACGTAGTCTTTGGCGTAGCCCCAGTCCCGTTTGGCATCTAGGTTGCCCATATAGAGTTTCTTTTGCTGTCCGGCGACGATGCGGGCGACGGCGCGGGTGATTTTGCGGGTGACAAAGGTTTCGCCCCGGCGGGGAGATTCGTGGTTGAACAGGATGCCGTTGCAGGCGAACAGACCGTAGGATTCGCGGTAGTTGACGGTTTGCCAGTGGGCGTAGACTTTGGCGCAGGCGTAGGGACTGCGCGGGTAGAAGGGGGTGCTTTCGCTTTGGGGGACGGCTTGCACTTTGCCGTACATTTCGGAGGAGCCTGCTTGGTAGAAGCGGACTTCGTTGCCGGTGCGCTGCTGGTAGTCCCGCAGGGCTTCTAGGAGCCGCAGGGTGCCCATGCCGACGGCATCGGCGGTGTATTCGGGGGCATCGAAGCTGACGCGCACGTGGGATTGTGCGCCGAGGTTGTAGATTTCGTGAGGCTGCACGTGTTCGAGGATGCGCCGCAGGGTGGTGCCGTCGGTCAGGTCGCCGTAGTGCAGAAACAGGCGGGCGTTTTCGTTGTGCGGGTCTTCATAAATATGGTCGATGCGGTCGGTGTTGAAGGTGGAGGTGCGGCGGATGATGCCGTGGACTTCGTATCCCTTCTCTAGAAGCATCTCGCTCAGGTATGACCCGTCTTGGCCTGTGATTCCCGTGATTAGTGCCCGTTTCCGCTCTGACATAGTGCTCTAACGCCTTGCTGAGGTGATGGTGACATAGGTGGACGATTCAAGGGGGCGATCGCCCTCAACGCTTGTGCCTGGACTGAACCGAATGGCAAGCATCGCGCTGTCGGCTGATTTTACCGCAAGTGGATGACCTGCGCTGCCTCCAGATCTGCCGCTGAATGTCTACGTAAGGATTTGTTGCGAATTTGTTACACAAGTATTTGTTACGCAAATATTTGTCAGCGTACCGTATTTAACTGATGCAATTTCAACCAGTGCGATGAAATAGAGCCGTCTGAGATTGGGTTACAGCAGGTTTTTGGCAAATGAGCCAGACGGCGATCGCCCTTCTCCAGCTTGGTTCTTAACTTAATCGCCCTAACTTAATCGCGATGAATGCGATTAATGCGATTAATTGCGATCGCCCCCGGCAATCTGCTGGCTGAGCAAGATCACGGGCACCAGCCCCACCGCCACAATCACCAGTGCCGCTGCCGAAGATTCCGCCAGCCGCTCGTCGGACGCAAGCTGGTAGACCCGCACCGCCAGCGTGTCGAAGTTAAACGGGCGCACGATCAGCGTGGCGGGCAGTTCCTTCATCACGTCCACAAACACCAGCAGCGCCGCACTGAGCAGACTGCCGCCCATCAGGGGCGCATGGACTCGCCGCAGCACGCCGAGGGAATTTTCGCCGAGCGATCGCGCGGCATTGTCCAGACTGGGCTTGATTCGCTCCAGACCCGACTCGACCGAATTCAGCGCCACAGCCAGGAACCGCACCAGATAGGCAAACACCAGCGCCACAATCGTGCCGCTCAGCAGCAGCCCGGTGGAAATGCCAAAGGTGCGCTGCATCCAGGCATCGACGGAGTTGTCGAACGCGCCCAGGGGCACCAGTACGCCGACCGCAATCACTGAGCCGGGAATGGCATAGCCCAGGGCCGACGTTCGCAGCGACAGGTTCATCCACCCGTTGGGACGCAGCCGCACGCCGTAGGCCAGCAGGAGGGCGATCGCCCCCGCCAGCCCCGCCGTCAGCGCTGCCGCTAAGAAGCTGTTTTTGGCAAACCCCCAGAGGCGCGGGTCGGTCAACTGGTTCAGATTTCGCAGGGTCATGTGCAGCAGCAGTCCGGCGGGAACCAGAAAGCCCAGCAGCAGGGGAACTATGCAAGCGGCGATCGCCAGTCCGCTGCGCCAGCCCCCCAGCCGAAAGCGGTTCTGGCTGTAGGATTTGCCGCGTTTTTGGTAATAGCGCCCCTGGCGGCGAAACCACTGCTCCAGCACAATCAGCGCCAGCACAAATAGCATCAGCAGCGCCGCCAGTTGGGACGCGGCCGCCCGTTCGCCCATGCCAAACCAGGTGCGATAGATGCCCGTGGTAAAGGTGTCTACGCTGAAATATTGCACCGTGCCAAAGTCGCCCAGGGTTTCCATCAGCGCCAGGGCCGTGCCAGCGGCGATCGCCGGCCGGGCCAGGGGCAGCGCCACTCGCCAAAAGCTCTGCCAGGGGTTGCAGCCCAGGCTACGGCTGGCTTCCAGCGTGCAAACCGACTGTTCCCCAAAGGCCACCCGCGCCAGCAGGTAGACATAGGGATAGAGCGTCAGCACCAGCAGCGCGATCGCCCCGCCCAGGGATCGAATCGGCGGAAACCAGTAGTCCTGCGCCGACTGGAACCCAAAGAGCGATCGCAGCCCCGTTTGCACCGGGCCGTAATAGTCCAGCAGTTCGGTGTAGGTGTAGGCCAGGAGATAGGCAGGAAAGGCCAGCGGCAGCAGCAGCGCCCAACTGAGAATGCCGCGTCCTGGAAACTGCGTCATCGTTACTAGCCAGGCCGTGCCCGTGCCCAGCACAACTACCCCCGCGCCCACGCCCAGCATGAGCGCCAGAGAATTTGCCACGTAGCGCCCCAGCACCGTGGCGGCGAGATGTTGCCAAACGTCCCAAGCGGGCGTAAACAGGCTGGCCGCCACCACCAGCACGGGCGCAGCAATCAGCAGGGCGATCGCCCCCACCGCCAGCGTCCACAGGTCTAGCCCGGACTTACTGCGAGAAAGATGCAATTTTTTGGAAACGGCGATGTCCGCCGGTTTTGCAACAAAGCTCATGGCATGATAAGGAATTGACCCGAATTTCTGAGCGTTGCCCGCTCGAATTGTCGAGTTGTTGAGAAGATATTAATTGATTCTAAGTCTCAATAATGCACTTCCATGAGCGCCAGCATGAATTCTTCGCCCGTTTTGCAGCTTCAGCAGGTGACGCATCAGTTTCCCAATCGCCCCGTTCCCACGGTGTATAACGTCAGCCTCGACCTGGAGCCGGGTGAAATTTTGGCGCTGCTGGGGCCGTCGGGCTGTGGCAAAACGACGCTGCTGCGGCTGATTGCGGGCTTTGAGCAGCCCCAGCAGGGGGAAGTGGCGATCGCCGGCCGCATAGTCGCCAATGCAGACGGCATGGTGCCGCCGGAACAGCGCTCGGTGGGCATGGTGTTTCAAGACTTTGCCCTGTTTCCCCATCTGACGGTGCAGGAAAATATTGCCTTTGGGCTGGGAAAGGGCGACTCGCGGGGACAGGTGAGCGAGGCGATCGCCCTGGTTGGACTAACCGGATATGAACGCGCCTATCCGCACGAACTGTCGGGCGGGCAGCAGCAGCGCGTCGCCCTGGCCCGCGCCCTGGCCCCGCGCCCGTCGCTGGTGCTGCTAGACGAGCCGCTGAGCAATCTGGATGTGCAGGTACGGCTATATCTGCGGCAAGAAGTGCGGGACATTTTGAAAGCCACGGGCACGACAGCCGTGTTTGTCACCCACGACCAGGAAGAGGCAATGGCGATCGCCGATCAGGTCGCCGTCATGCGGCAGGGACACATCGAGCAGCAGGGCCCACCGGAGGTGCTTTATCATTCGCCCGTCTCCCGGTTTGTGGCAGAGTTTGTCACCCAGGCGAACGTGCTGCCTGCCCGCTGGAATGGGCAAGTCTGGGAAACAGAAATCGGCAGCTTTGCGCCAGAACCCACCCCCGCCCGCCCGGTGGATAGAGGCGACACCGCCGACTTGATGATTCGCCCCGAAGATATCCAGCTTCAGCCCAGCGCATCGGGCCGCGTGACGGTGGGCGATCGCCAGTTTCTCGGCCGCGACTATCGCTACACGCTGCTCACGCCCAGCGGCAACAAGCTCTATGCCCGCATCCCTGCTGATCGAACCTCGTCCGCCAGCGGGGCCGCGCCCCTCCCCCCCGGCACCTCGGTTCACCTCACCATCCACCCCACTGCCCTGAAACTGTTCCCCACGACAGAGGAGGCGGTAGATCGGTCGAAGGGGCGATCGCTGCCCGTTGCTTGAAGAAAAAACGAAGAACGAAGAACGAAGAACGAAGAACGAAAAACGAAGAACGAAAAATTGCTTTTCCCTCGCACAGAAAACCGAAAACCCATTCTTCCCGCGTAAAGAAAAAACGAAAAACGAAGAGCGAAAGCCGAAAGTCTGCTCTTCCCTCTTCGTTCTTCTATTCTTCGTTCTTCGTTCTTCCCTCTTCCCTCTTCGTTTTTCTATCTTCGTTCTTCGTTTTTCTCCACGCCGCTGCTCGCCAGCACGATCGCCCTCGGAAAGATACGATGCTCCTGCACCTGAATCCGCTGGTGCAGGGTGTCGGGGGTGTCGTGGGGCAGGATGGGCACGGCGGCTTGCATGATGATTGGGCCGCGATCCACTTCCAGGCGGACGTAGTGGACAGTGCAGCCTGTCACCTTGACCCCGGCGGCGAGGGCCTGTTCGACGGCGCGGGCCCCCGGAAAGCTGGGCAGCAGGCTGGGGTGCAGGTTCAAAATGCGGTTGGGAAAGGCGGTGATCAGCACGTCCGTCACCACGCGCATCCACCCCGCCATGATCACCCATTCCACGTCATAGCGCTTGAGTTGGTCGATGATGGCTTGATCCAGGGCTTCGCGGCTGGGAAACTGGCGATGGTTCAGCAGTTCCGCTGGAATGCCCAGTCGTTTCGCCCGCTCCGCCGCCCCGGCCTGGGGATTGTTGTAGATCATCACCTGGACTTGGGCGTTGAGCTGGCGCTGGGCGATGGACTGGGCGATCGCCTCAAAGTTTGACCCACTGCCAGAGGCCAGCACGCCCAGCCGCAGCGGTGCGCCTGCAAAATGGCGCTGCCATACGCTGGGGGGAACCGCTGGTGAGATAAACCCCGGCGCGGCGGCATCTTCGGCGATCGCATCTGTGGGGATAGACGGGGGCAACGGGTCGGGGGACTGCATGTTGACCTAGCTCCAGCCCTGGGCGATCGCCTGATAGCCAATCAGCTTGTAGGCTAGCTTGGCGGCGGTAAATTCCGACACCACCGACTCGCTAACGGGCGCAAGCTCCATAATGTCTGCGCCGAGGACGTGGTGATGCTCAAACACCGACCGCAAGTAGCCCAGCAGCGAATACCAGTTCAGCCCGCCGGGTTCGGGTGTGCCCACGCCGGGGATCAGCGTCGGGTCAATGCCGTCTAGGTCGATGGTGAGAAAGACGTTGCGGGTGGGGATGGCGGCCAGCGCCCGTTCGGCCCAGTCGGGCTGGGTGGCGATTTCTCGCGCTCGAAATACGGTCAGATTTTTTTCTTTAATTAAATCCGCCTCTTCTTTGCAAATGCTGCGGATGCCGATTTGCACCGTGGGAAGACCCATGTCCACCACCCGACGCATGATGCAGGCGTGGTTGTGGATCGAGCCTTCGTATTCGTGGCGGAGGTCGCCGTGGGCATCGATTTGCACCACCGTAAACGGCTCCGTAGATGCGGCTTGATAAGCCCGCACCAGACCCGTCGTGATGCTGTGTTCGCCGCCCAGCCCGATGACGAACTTGCCGTCGGCAATGAGTTTGGCGGTGGTGTCCTCAACGACCTTCAGCATGGCTTCGGCAGACACCAGGCCGCTGCGCGTATCGGCGATCGCCCCGTGAGTATACACGCCGACGGGCCACATCTCCCGCTCTAGCTCCTCGTCGTAATATTCCACCTGATGCGACGCTTCCAAAATCGCCGCCGGGCCGTGTTCGCAGCCCTTGCGATAGGTCGTCGTCGCCTCGTAGGGAATCGGCAAAATCACGACCCGCGCTGTGTCATAGTCGGCGGCGACCTCTTCGCCCAAGAAGGGCAACTCGGCGATCGGCGTAGTGGTCAACATGGGCAAAAATCCAGAACAGCAGCAGTTATAAATTCTGACACACTTGCAGCGGCGAGGAGGTGTTCTTGCTGGCTGGGTATTTCCTGGGCTGCGATAACAGTTAAGCTGAGGGGGCTAAACGTTTGTCTGCATTTGCCTCCACGGGTTCCATCATGTCCACCGCCATCTACCTCCAGAGTCCTCAGGCGATTCGCGATCGCACTCAGCAGCTTTTTGAGCTGGCCCGCGCCGACAAACTGACGCACTTTCGCTATCGGGGCGATCGCCTCCAACCCACGGCCGACTATGTGCTGCGGGTGATGCGGGAACACTATCCCGACCTAAACGTGCCGTTTCATAGCCGCTGGCGACATTTTGGCGTGGGCAAGGTCGATCGGGTGGCCGAGTTGCAGGGGCGGCTGGCGGGGCTTGATCCGGTGGCCCAGGCGCGGGCCAAGTTCGATCTGGTGATTCTCAGCGTGCTGCTGGATGCGGGGGCGGGTGCGGTGTGGCGCTATCGCGAAGCCAGCAGCGGTCAGGTGTTTCAGCGGTCAGAAGGGCTGGCGGTGGCAAGCTTCTGGATGTTCTGCGAGGGGGCATTTTCGGGCGATCGCGCTGCTCCCCTCCAGGCAACCGCCGCCGCCCTCCAGCAGATCACCGAGTCCGATCTGGCTCAAGCGTTCCAGGTCACTCCAGACAATCCGCTAATCGGGCTGGCGGGGCGCGTGGCCCTGCTGCAACAGTTGGGCCACACCCTTGCCCAAAAGCCAGAATTCTTTGGCACTCAAACGCCCCGACCGGGCAACCTGGTGGACTACCTGCTGGCCCAAGCCGAGGATTGCCAGTTGCCCGCGCCCACCGTGCTGAGGGCCGTGCTGCAAGGACTCGGCGACATCTGGCCCGGCCGCATCACGCTTGAGGGCGTTAACCTGGGCGATGTTTGGCCGCACTCTGCTCTGCCCAACGCCGAGCCGGGGGCAAACCTCGTGCCGTTCCACAAGCTGTCGCAGTGGCTCACCTATTCCCTGCTGGAGCCGCTGCAAGACCTGGGGCTGGAAATCACGCAGCTTGACCAGCTTACGGGTCTGGCAGAATATCGCAACGGCGGCCTCTGCGTAGACCTGGGTCTACTGGAGCCAAAGCACGCTGACGTACTGCGTGGGCCGCACCTGCCCAGTTCTGAGGTGATTGTGGAATGGCGATCGCTCACGCTGGTTCTGCTCGACCAGATTGCCGATGCCATCCGCACCGAACTCGGCCTCAGCGCCACCGAACTGCCGCTCGTGAAAGTTCTGGAAGGCGGAACCTGGGCAGCCGGCCGAAAAATCGCCGCCGAACTGCGTCCGGGCGGCGATCCTCCAATCTCGATTCAAAGTGATGGAACGGTGTTTTAAAGAACGAAGAGAGAAGAACGAAAAACGAAGTTTTAAAGAACGAAGACAGAAGAACGAAAAACGAAAAAACCATCCTTCCCTCTTCGTTCTTCTTTTTTCTTTCTTCTCTTTTCGTTCTTCTCTCTTTTTCTAATTCACTCGCTCAGAGCTAATCTTGCAGGTGTTGAGAATGCGCTGGTCGTTTTCGCTCAGTGCGGAAAGCGGGTGAAATCCTTCCAGGTTCAGAGGGGCGATCGCCTCTCCGCCCGTCGCCGCGACCGACGCATTCGTTTGCAGCGCCACCGAGTAAGGATGCACCGTTTGCTCGTAGGAATCAATCACATTTAGCGCCAGTTCCTGGGCTTGCACTTCGCCATAAAAGCAATCAAAGGAGGAATGGGGCATATAGAACGCGCCTACCACTTGATTCTCTGTGACTTCAAACACCATGTAGGCAGAGCCAAGCTGGTCGGGCTGCTGAGACTGTCCGTACAAATAAACGCCATTGGGAAACCGCTGGCTAATTGCACCTTCCAAGCGGGCAACCGTTGCAGCGCTGGCTTGCGCCAGCCGGGATGCTTCGAGACCATGGGCTGGAGCCAGTGCCGCAGCCGCCAGTCCTAATGTTAGAAACAGCGCCGTAAAGGGCTTTTCAAAACGATTCCAAAGGGACTGCGACGTTTGGGGGAAACGGTTGTTCAAGCTCAGCATTGGCAGTCCTCCTTCACAAAACTAAAGATTACATAGAAGATTTACAGTTAGAAATTCGCTCTATAGTTCGCTGCCTATTTTGCTGCCTATATAGAGCTTACGAGCTTCGATTTAACGCTTTGGATGGGCTTCACAACTCTTGAAGAAAAGGGGGCTAATTTCGAGAGTTTGAAACGTCCACCGTCTCTCCGAACAGCTACACCGCCAAGGATTCAAATTCCAGATTTCGCTTCAAAAAATTGCAAAACTTTTTAGAAAAGTTCACTACTGAACATTTTTAGAAGCCGCGCCTGAAGTCTTGAGTGAAGCCTAGCCCAGTCCACAGGATGATGAGATCGAGCCTGGGAATGAGATGAGGGAAGCTGTGCGTAACCTTGCGAGAGAATCTGAACCGCTGAACCGCTATGGCCTTACTTTATAGAGCGAGAGTAGGAGGCAAATCACCCGATTCGCTCACCCAAGTAGGTGATCTTAATCACCGCTTGCTGGGGCATCCATGCAGCAAAACATGCAGCAAAAAATGATGACCCTGAGGCAGCGCAGAAGGCTTAGAAAAAGAACCGCCTCGTCTGACCCTCACATCATCACCTATGAAATAGAGGTGGAGGGGTTATGCACCGCTCCACCTCTATTCATCCCATGCATCCAGTTAAACAAACGGGAAGAAAGGACAGTTTGACGAACTGGCTGGAATTAACTGGCCAAATATCCACGAACGTTGACTTTGCGGCGACGCAGATGATCCAGCGCCTGCCGCTCAAGCTGACGCACGCGCTCACGGCTGATGTTCATCCGCTGCCCCACTTTTGCCAGCGATAGCTCATTGCCGTCTTCCAGCCCAAACCGCAGCACCAGCACCTCCCGCTGCTGAGGCGTTAGCTCCGCCAACAGGTTTTGGATGTCTTGCCGCAGCGATTCCTGCACCGTGAAGGTTTCAGGCGATGCGCCGTCGTCTTCTAGCAGGTCTTGCAGTTCGGTGTCCTGGTTGTCGCCGACTTTGAGATCTAGCGACACGGGCTGACGCGCCATCAGCAAGAATTCACGGATTTGTCCTGGTTCTAGCTCCAGCGCTTCAGCGATGTCTGCGGGCGTAGGCGCACGGCCCAATTCCTGCGTCAGTTCGCGCTGCACTTTTTTGATCTTGTTGAGCTTTTCGGTGATGTGGATGGGCAGGCGGATGGTGCGGGCCTGCTGGGCGATCGCCCGCGTAATGGCCTGACGAATCCACCAGTAGGCGTAGGTCGAGAACTTGTAGCCCCGCGTGGGGTCAAATTTCTCCACGCCGCGCTCCAGACCCAGCGTGCCCTCCTGGATCAGATCCAGGAATTCCAGGTTGCGCTTCTGATACTTCTTGGCGATCGCCACCACCAGGCGCAGGTTCGCCTCGATCATCTTTTGCTTTGCCCGCTGACCCACGCGCAGGGCTTGGCTCAACTCGGCTTCCGTCAGATTGACCTCGGCTGCCCACTCTGCCAGCGAAGGCTCCCGCTCCAGCTTGTTGGCCAGAGCCTCTTTCGCCTCCAGGAGTGCCATCATCTGCTGCACCTGCTTGCCATAGACAATCTCCTGCTCATGGGTCAGCAGCGGCACCCGACCAATTTCGTGCAGATAGGTTCGCACCATATCTGCGGTAAACAGCGGTTTCGTCGTTTTAGCTGTGGTGTTTGCGGTTGCCATGAATGCGAGACTCCGTTGAACAATCTTGAATCGAACAGGAAACGTAAACTGGATGGTCAGACGCTCTACCAGCCCCAGCAAAGAAGCAAAGAATAGAGAGACTAACTTATGAGCCAGCTTCTAGTGCAGTTTCTAGATCAGGAAACCGCCTTATGAAGAGGCTTGACTATACCCACTGAGGAAACCAGTGGAACGATGTTGGGGCTGGCGAACAAGTCCGAAGTAGGAATTGAAAATCCGAACGAAAGAAGCGACGCTCAGACGAAAACAGGTGAGGCAAAAACAGGTGAAATCTCTAAACCATTGCCTGGGTGCGTCTCTCTGGACGACTCCCTCTTAACCAACCCAGGGCAGCTTAAAAACAGCTTAGACGCGAGTTGAATGTAGATATTACTACGACTAGCGGCATTCTTCAGGAAAGTAGTAACCCTTTCTTAAGACCAATACTCTTGGCAGTCAAAACTGGCTTCAAACCAATGGTCAAAGACGCTGGTCAAAGCGCTAACAGACTGGGCGTGGCGCTGAAAGCCCAAGACAGAGAGCCAAAAAGCGAAACCAGAGTAGAAGTAGACGAGAGGTATGTCACAAAGGTGAAGTCGTTATGAGTTCGCTCTTGTATGAAGACTATAATACAAGTTTAGGCTTCCGTAAAGGGCTGAGCATTCATCCAAACGGGTGAACTTTGCAGGTGAACGGCGAGAGGACGGCGTGGCGCTTTCAGGTGAAGAATCGTGAGCAGCTTTCGTAAGAACCCTTGACATCAAACCTTTGACATTAACAAAGGACGAAGAAATCAAAACAAATGTTCACCGTGTCTCCCTATCATCTAGCGATTTATAGAGAGATCAGGTTCGGCTAGTACGGGGGGAAAACCGAACTCCCTGGATAGGGTTGGATTGGAGCGAAACAGCGTAGATCAGTAGATCATGATCATCAGTAGATCAAACAGATCAATGGGTTAAAGAGGCAGACCAAACAGGCTAGTTTCAACGGGGTGATTTTGATGGTCGAGGTTGGGGTTCAGGAGGGTGAGGTGCAGGAAGGTGAGATGCAGACCGTGGGCGGTGCAGAAACGGCGATCGCCCGCCCACCCGCCCTGGGCGAAAAGCGCGTCACCTTGCGCGGGCTAACGTGGCACGGCTATCTGCAAATTTTGGATGCCCTGCCCCAGAGCCGCGCCGCCCGTCTTACCTATGATCAGGGAACCCTCGAAATCACGATACCGCTGGAAGATCACGAATTTTCGCTAAGGCTGATTGAACGTTTCATTATCATCCTGGTGGTGGAACTGGGCATGAAGATCAAGACCATGGGTTCTACTACCATGAATCGAGAAGACCTGAATCGTGGATCGGAACCCGACTGCGCCTACTATATTCAGCATCAGCCGCAGGTCGCCGGCCGCAAGGTCAACTTTGCCACCGCCCCGCCGCCCGATCTGGTGGTGGAAGTAGACATCACCCACACCGACATTGACAAAAATCGCTTCTATGCCAGCCTCGGCGTGCCAGAGTTTTGGCGATACAACGGGCGCGAGTGGCGGATTTACCACCTGCAAGCGGGCGAGTATGTCGAGCAGAGCCACAGTCCTACCTTTGGCTGGGTGGAAAAAGACGACCTCTACCGCTTTTTGGAACAGGCGCAGCAGGACGAAGTGGAGGCAGAATTGGCGCTGCGGGCCTGGGCGAGGGAGAAGGTGGCTGCGCTGCGATCAGAAGCCTAGATCAGCCTTGGCCGCCTCCGAAACGCGGAACACGGCGGCATCAGGCATCTCCTCCCAGGCGGTTTCGCCAATTTCGGCGTAGAAAGTTTCGTCGTAGGGACGAGTGCGAACCACGACGGGCATCGGCACGGCGTGCCCCAAAATTAGCGCCTGCTGTTTGGAATCGAGCTTCGCTAGGACAGACCGCAGCGCCTGCCCGCCAGACACGCCCGTAAAAATTGCGTCGATGTCTTTCTCGTCATTTAAGAGGGCCGTGATGCGCGTGCCGATCTGCGACATCACCTCGTTGTCGATGCCCGACGGGCGCTGATCGACCACCAGCAGCGTCACGAAATACTTCCGCATTTCACGGGCGATCGTGCCAAAGATGGTCTGCCGGACGGTGGCCGGGTCGAGAAACCGGTGCGCCTCTTCGATGGTGATGACGAGCTGGTGGGGGCGATCGCCCGGATTCTTCGTCTGCAAGAAGCGCTCCGCCTTCAGCACGTAGCTGGCGTGGATGCGTCGCGCAATGATATTCGTCGCCAGCATATAGGACAGCATGTTTGACTGGGAGCCAAACTCCACGACCACATGCTTGCCCGCCTCCAGCGCCTCTAGCACCTGCCCCACATAGTTATGCGGACAGGCGGGGCGCAGATATTTCAAATCATCCAGCCGGGTCAGCTTGCGCTGGAGCGCCATAATCGACGCTGGGCTACCCATCTTCACCTGGCAAAACTCCTGAATCTCCTCATTGCTCATCGACAGCAGGCGAGAAATCCAGGCTTTGCCAAACTCATTGCGGAGAATAATGGCGTTTTCTAGCGCTGCCTCCGAGACGTTCAGTTCGCCGCGCACCAGCGCCAGGTCTTCTACCTCGATTTGGTCATAGCTGATGAATAGCTCCTGGGCATCGCGCACGCCCCGCCGCTGGGTTGATTGGGGATCGAGCGTGAAGATTTTTACCTGCCCTGGAAACAACTGCCGCAGCCCTTTCACCATCGACACGCGAGACTTGGAGCCGCCCTCGCTGGTGGCCTCCCAGCCGTATTCCGAATGCATGTCGAAAATCAGGTTCACCGCTGCCCGCTTGCGAATAATGCCCGACAGCAGCAGCCGCGTCAGGAAGGATTTGCCCGTGCCCGACTTGCCAAATACGCCGTTGCTGCGCTCCACAAACCGATCTAGGTCGATGCAAATGGGCACGTCCATATCAATTGGCTGCCCCACGGAAAAGTTGCGCCGATGGGGGTCGTCTTCCCAGCCAAAGACGGCGCGAAAGTCGCGATCGCTCGCATCGAACACCTGGCTAAAGTGGCTGGGAATGGTTTTGACGGGCAATAGCTCGATGGCGCTGGTGTTGGCTTGGAGAGGGCTGGTTTTGGATTTTGGATTTTGGATTTTGGATGGGGCGCTCTGTTCATCAGTGGGGGTGAACATCAGCATCGGCGACAGGTTGATAGTGCCGTAGGTGCCGCTGCCTGCTAGGACTTCTTGCAAAAAGGTGTTGCTGGGGTCTGGCGGGTTGGAGACAATGCGGGGGTTGGTGGTTCCTAGAGAGACATCGGTGAGCATACAAAAGAAGCGCGATCGCCGCCCCTGCACCACCAGAAACTTGCCCACGCGCATATCTTCGACCGACACATCCGCGTGCAGCCGCACCTCTAGCCCCTGGCTGAGGGAGCCTTGAATCACAGACCCCAATGGATTTTCCAATTCCATACGCTAATTCTGTAACCCGTTCGCGCTAGCATTCACGCTCAGTAATTTGCAGGGTAATTTGCAAGATAATTTGCAGGGTGATTTGCAAGCTTTTGCAGACGTATTGCAGGGATGTACCGAGCTTTTTGGTTCATAATACATACGTTCTTAATGCCATAATACACACGTTCTTAGGATTTTCTATAGTACATGCGTTTTAATGTGCAAACGATTTGGGGCGTGTGGACGGGAATGAGGTTTGGGAATAAAGATGGCTGCCCTCTGGCTGCCCTCTATTTGTTCCCCTGATTCTTGTCCCCCTGATTCGTCCCTCTGATTCGTCCCCCCTATTTGTAATGTTTCGTTTTGCCAAGCGGAGGGTTATCAAGTCCCCCGCTGTGGTTAATAATGAACGATTAGATTCTCTGCTGTTTATCGCTGTTAGGAATTGCCATGACTTCTAAATCCAAACCCGCCAGCAAACCTCCCTATACCTTCCGCGCCGGTTGGGCCCTGCTGCTGCTCGGCATCAACTTTGTGGTGGCGGCCTACTACTTCGGCGTTTTGAAGTAACCCGTCAAACAGCTTTGCCCAGTGTCTATGCCCAGTGCCCGTGCCCGGTGGATGCCCAGCGTGGATGCCCGGTGGATGCCCAGTGGATGCCCAGTGTGGATGCCCGGTGCATACGCCAGAGTCCAGACCCAGTGTTCATGTCCAGTGTTCATGTCCAGTGTCTAGGCTGCTCCTCTGTCTTGCGGGCTAGCAGCATTTCGGGACACGTTTCAGGATTGATTTCAGGACGCATTCAGGGCGCATTCGGGACGCATTCAGGACGCATTTAGGGCATATTCAGGACATCCTCAGGACACATCCAGGACACATTCAGGACAACTAAATTCTTGCAACAGCGAGAGTTCTGCCCTGCGGAGTTCTCGCTGTCTTACTTTGGGGTCGGCTTTGTGCCGTTCGGACCGACTTTATGCAGAATGTTTGGGTGGGGCGATCGCCCCAAAGAGTCTCAGAGGATGTTTGAAAAGTCCTACTGTTTGTAGCAAAGCGTGTAAGCTCCCCCTAAATCCCCTAAAAAAGGGGGACTTTAAGGCGGTTTCCCCCCTTTTTAAGGGGGGCGAGGGGGGATTTCTGAGTGCTTAACATTACAGACGATACCTTTTCAAACACCCTCTAAGGCGAAAAACTCTGAGACGAAAAACTTTGAGATCTCACGCCGCTAATGCACAATTTGTGTTTCTGCCCTATAATGTTGCGCCATAGCTGTGTGCGAGCAGCTTGCTTTCTCCCCGAAATTTTGGTCGTTTAGTCACTTACGGCATTGGTAGGCGCGACCAACACCTACCAACGCCTGGCCCCTCGACAGTACGGGCTGTCTCAGGGCTGCGTCCATTTTAGGCCGCCCTGTCCCAGCGCTTCACGTCTTTGGGCGGCCAACATTTCGGGGTTTCTCTCAACCCATTTCACAAGAGGAACCCCCAAATGCTGCAAATTTAATATGTCTGGTCGTCCCCATGCTCGGAGGCGACCGAGTTTTCGCTGCCGTCGCTGACCTGCGAGTTGCCCCGTCGCCGCCGCCTGCGCCTCTACTTGGTCGGCTCTCCTGCCGATACGCAGCAAGAGGTCGATCGGCTGCACCTGCTCCGCTATGCCGAGCGCTTTGAGTGGAGCCGCGCTGTCTCTGTTGCAGAACGCGGCATCCTGATCCAGCCCGATCCGGGGGACGTGTTGCGATACTTGCAGCGCCGTCGCGAGTAAGTTACAACCGGGCGATCGCCCAACCGGGGGCAAAAAATGCTTGAATCAGGGTGTATTTTAGGTGTATTTTATCTGGCTCTGAATCATGCAAGCCGAATTCCTGCAAGCTGAGTCCGCGTCTGGTTCTCCATCCCTTGCAGCAGCGCTGCGCCAGCGGCGACAGAGGCTTGCGACCCTGATTTCTGTTCCTGTGGTGCTGTGGTCGGGGCAGAGTCCCTCGCGAAATTTTCCGGCGAATTCCTACCCGTTTCGCGCCAGCAGCCATTTTCTGTACTTCGCGGGGTTGAACTTACCCAAGGCGGCGATCGCCCTCCAGGGTTCCCACCTGACGCTGTTTTGGGATGAGCCAACCCCCGCCGAGGTGCTGTGGCACGGGCCTGGCCCGACGCGATCGCAGCTTGCGGAACAGATCGGCGCGGATGACGCACGGCCCCTGGCCGACCTGGAGCGGTATTGTGCAGGCGCGGCGACGATTGCAGTGCAGGACAGCGCCACGCGGCAACAGCAAGAGAGGCTCTTGGGGCGATCGCTCGTCGTCCCCAAGCTGGCACAGGAGCCGGATCTGTCCCTGGCGGGGGCGATCGCCCAGGTGCGGCTCTGCCACGATGACCTGGCGCTGGCAGAAATGCGGCGGGCGGCCCAGGTGACGCGGCGGGCCCACGCGGCGGGCAGGGCCGCAACCGCAACAGCCACCACCGAAGCCGAGGTGCGGGCGGCTATGGAGCAGGTGATCCTGGCGGCGGATATGACCCCTGCCTACAGCAGCATCGTCACTGTGCATGGGGAGGTGCTGCACAACTGCCACTATAGGCACAGGCTGGAGCCAGGGGATTTGCTGCTGGCCGATGTGGGAGCCGAAACGCCCCTGGGCTGGGCAGCGGACATGACGCGCACCTGGCCTGTGTCGGGTCAGTTTTCACCAACCCAGCGGGATCTCTACGACATCGTGCAGGCGGCCCACGACCGCTGCATCGAGGCGATCGCCCCTGGGGTGGAATACCGCGAGATTCACCTGCTGGCGGCGCGAGTGCTGGCTGAAGGACTGGTGAGCCTGGGCATTTTGCGCGGTGCGCCAGAGGAACTAGTTGAGCAAGATGCCCACGCGCTGTTTTTCCCGCATGGCGTGGGGCATCTCTTGGGGCTGGATGTCCACGATATGGAAGACCTGGGCGACCTCGCGGGCTATGAGCCGGGGCGGACGAGGAGCGATCGCTTTGGGCTATGCTATCTGCGGCTCGATCGCCCCCTGCGGCCGGGCATGGTGGTGACGGTGGAACCCGGCTTTTACCAAATTCCTGCCCTGCTGCAAGACCCAGAAAAGCGCGATCGCTATTCCGCCCTGGTGAACTGGGAGCGTCTGGCAGCGTTTGCCGATGTGCGCGGCATTCGCATTGAAGATGACGTTTTGGTCACTGCTACGGGAGGTGAGGTGCTGACGGAGTGACGAAGGGGGCCTAGCCCAACGCTGCTAAAACCGCGTCTCAAATTCCAGAATCGCCCCGGTTCCGCCATCGGTGTCGATGTAGCTGCGGATCAAAAACTGGTCGTTGATGCGATAGCGCAGGTTGAACTGCACAGGCGCATCGGCCGTCAGGATCGCCAGCACAGAGCCGGAGAGGTCGGTGCCAAACAGGTCGATCCCCGCTTCGGCGGCGAGTTCGAGGGTGGTGCTGGAGGCGTTTTCGGAGGGCAGCAGCGTGGGGAACAGGCGGAAATCCGACAGCCCCAGCACTTCGCTAATGACCCCCTGGATGCCGGGGAGGAGGGCAGAACCTGCTAGGTTGGCGATCGCCAGCGTACTGTCGCCCTGCCCAAAGGTATTGATAAAGCCGCCGCCAATCAGCGCAATAATTTCGCTGTCGCTGCGGGCGGGGCTGCTGGTTAGCGCAAACGTGTCTGATCCGGTGAGGAACCCATCCAGCATTTCGCTAGCGTAGCCGTCTACTGTAGCCATCACCCGCACATTACTGAGGCTGCCCAAGTCTGTCACCAGGGTTTCGTTAATCTCGGCGGCTCCGCTAGAGGTCGTGATCGGTGTGCGGGTCACCTCTGGCACGGAGGCCACAAGCTGCACTTGCAGGTAAGGATCGAGTCCCCGCTGCGGCGTAAATTCGGCGGTGTTGTTGTAGCCCCGCACCAGGTTGAATTGCGTGGTGAACAGGTTGACAATGCCCCGACGAACTTGTAGTTCTCCCTCTGGACGGGGGGCCCGGACGGTGCCGTTGACCCGCAGTTCGCCCGCCACCAGAAAGTCCAGCAGCGGGTCGAGCGTAATTCGCAACCCGCGCCCCAGACTCAATCGCAGGTTATCAAACCGGGGCGGAATGGTGATGTCGTCGGGGTCAATGGGATCGTCTTCGGGCGGTGGCGCGTCGCCGCTGAGCAACTGGACGCGACCGTTGGTGAGCGCAATGTCGCCCCCAATGACCGGCGCAAGGGCGGTTCCGGTAACTTGCACTGCGCCATCGACCCCACCGCTATACAGGCCCTTCAGATTCAGCACGACCTGATTAAGGCTGACCGTCAGTGGCTGGTTGACGGTTGTTTCGCTTCGTGGAAAATCATTGGGGTCAAAAATTGGCAAGATGCCCTCTGCAACCACTTCTCCTTGGCGGAACTGGCCGCGAATGCCTTCCACATCCACAAAGCTGGTGTTGAACTGGGCGCGGCCGGTGATGTTGGTCAGGGGTTCTGGCAGGGCGGGTGCGGTCATCGAGGCTCCGTTAAACTCGGCCGCGCCCGTCACCAGCGGCGCGTTCAGCGTGCCCGTGATGTCCAGATTAATATCCGCCTCGCCGCCGGCCCAGGCCACCTGGTTGGTAAACAGGCTGAGCAGTTCCAGACCTTCGTTTTTGACGGAGAGGTTGATGGCGATCGCCTCGCTGTCGGGCGATACGTCCATGAAATCGAAGGCGTAGGGAATGTCGGCCCGCAGGCGCAGGGGTTCTGTTTCGTTGACGCTCATTTGCCCGATAATCCGCGCTCGCGCATCGTCGTAGCTGAATAGCGCCCTGGCATCTCGAACGGACTGCTGCTGAATCTTGGCATCGAACAAGCTCACTTCGCCGCGCACCTCTGGATCGCCGAGGCTGCCCTGCAAAAAGGCGTTACCATTCACCCGACCCGTGATGCTAATGGGCAACCGCACGATGTCCTGAAGGGGCGTGATATCCACCGACTGCGCCTGAAGCTGGCCCGAAATCTCGTCTGCGCCAAACTGCCCGTTGAAACTGAGGAAGGCCTCGTCCGACCCCAGCCGCAGTGGTAACAGTTCCAGAACCCCATCCTGGAGCGTACCCTGGGCGATCACCTGCTGTGCGTTAAACTCGCCCCATTGCCAGTTTTCTCCCGCCAAGTTGAAGTCTGCGGTCACGCCCGACTGCACTGAACCAGACAGGTTCAGCGTGGCTTCAAAGTTGCCTTGCAGTTCTGCCAGCCGAGGCAGAGGATTGGCGGCTTCGTCCTGCTGTTTTTGCAGATCCAGCAGCGCCAGGATTTCGGAATAGCGCTGGAGTTGCTGGTAAATGGGGCGATCGCCCGTTTGTATGGGCACGGTGGCTAGGTCGGTGGACTGGGCCGTGGGCGGCTGCCGAAAGCCTCGCGCCACGTCGTCGAAGTCATACCAGCGCAGGGTATTCAGCACGTCCTGAATGCGGGCGTTGTCGGTTTCCAGGGTCGCCTCGAACTGCGGGTCGTCGCCCAGCGTTGCGCTGCCGTTCACTGCAACCGTGCTGTAGGGCTGATCCAGGGGCGGCCGCTCGGTGGGCAATGCCAGCGCCAGCAGCCCGTCCTCTAGCTCAATCCGGTCGTTGCGGTAGGTGACGCGCCCGCTGAACTGGTCGGCAAACAGGTAGCCAATGGCAGGGCGATCGACCATAAAACTGCCCTCGGTGGCGTAGGTGTCCAGGTTTACGTCCGCATTGGCAGATACGGTTCCCGTGACGGGGCCCAGCCCCAGGTCGGCAGCCGGGGTGAGGGCAAACCAGTCTAGGGGCAGGTTTTCTAATGTGGTGACCAGCGTGCGATTGCGCCTTGTTCCTGCTGCTCGCGCCCCGTCATGCACCAGCAAAAATGAGCGCGGCAGATAGTCGCCATCCAGATCTAGCGAAATCTGGTCGCGGCGGCCCGTCAGGTCAGCCCGCACGCCCTGACCCATTGCAAACTGCACCGGCCCGGCCAGGCGCGGATCAAACTGGCGCTGGTTAATGGCCAGCCCGTTGAGCGCCAGCAGTCCGTTCACATTCGGCGCGGCAGGCGTGCCCGACACCCGACCGGAAAAGTCCGTCCGCCCAGCCACACGCACCTGGGGCGGCAAGGTGACAGGCAGTCGATTCAGGTCAAAGTCCTGCACCGCCAGCGCTAGGTCAAAGCTAGAGATTTCCGGTGTGTTGCCTGTGGTCCGCGCAAAGACCGTGCCATTGGCGCGGAAGCCCGGAGCCGCCGCCCGATTTAGCACAAGGCGATCGCCCAGCCAGCGAAAATCTGCCGTCAGCGGCCCCGTCAGCAGCGACACGCCCTGCGACAGCCGCACATCGCCCTCTGCCCGAATGCCTGCCAGCGTCGGATCGGCCAGCGTGCCCGCCAGCCGCACCGTGCCATCCAGCGTGCCCGCTAGCTCCGGCGAAAACGGCCTCAGCCCCACCCCCTGGCTCCGCACCACGGCCTGCCAGCGATCGCCCACCAAGTCGCCCTCCGCACTCACGCGCCCGCCCGCGACCTCCAGCGTTGTATTTTGCAGCCGCAGATTCTCGCCCGCAATCAGCAGTTCCCCCCGTGCTGGGTAGGTCGCCTCCGCCGCCTGCCATTGAATCGCCGTGCGGAGTGCATTGGACGGCCCCTCTACCTGCGCGGTTGCATTAACCCGTCCCAGCACGATTTCTGGCGGCAGCGTTGCGCCGTAGGTTCGCGCCAGGGCATCGGCGGGCAGATTTCGCGCCTGGACTCGCGCCTGCACGGTCGCCTCCTCGCCCAGCCCCAGCACGCCGCCCCCCGTCACCACGCCACCGCCCGGAAGCTGCGCCACCAGATCCGTCAAATCAACCCGCTCCTTCACCAGCGAAAAGCGGGTACTGAGGCGATCAATGGTAACTTTGTCAATTAGCAGGGGGCGACTGCTGCGAACTGTGCCCGCTACAATCGGCCCATCGGGCGGCCCCGTCACCGTCACATCGGCATCAAAGGCCCCAGCAAGGGTGATCGGGGTCGCTACGTCTGCCGTTTCTTCGATCTGGCGAACATCCACGTTGCGGACGCGAGTGGACAGGTTGTAGCCCTCACGCAGGTCATAGGTTCCTTCTACTTCGACGGGAATCGTGCCGTAGGTGACGCGCCCGTCTTCGATGGTGATCAGCCGATTGCGAAACCGCAGTTGGGCCCCGGCCTGGGTAATGCGCTTGGGCACATCGGCGATCGCCACTGCCACATCGGCAAACCGGGCCGTCCCGTTCAGCCCCGTCACCGTGTCGTCGGCAAACCGAAGCTCCAGGTTAGAAGACAGCCGTCCGTCCTCTAGCGCTACGGGCATCGCCAGCAGCGCCCCCACATCCTGCACGGCAATGCCATCGGACTGCACCACCAAATTCAGCCGAAAATCGGGCACCGTGATCCCTTCGCCCCGCAGCCGCAGCGCCCCACCCCGGCCAGGATTTCCAGTGACATCAAAGCGAATATTTTGCCCCTCCAGCGTCACCCCGCTGGCATCGGTAGCCTCGATGGAGTCCAGGTTTACCTCGCCGTTGACCTGTTGCAGCCGCACCGATAGATCCGAATCAGGCTGCACCCCCGGCTTTTCCGCCTCGATCATCAGTTGCGCCGAGGGAGCCACGGTCACCGTGCCGTCTGCGATCAATAGCTGCCGCAGTTCAACCTTTAGCGGGGGGTCGTCCTCGCTCTCGGCCAGTTCAATGGCGATCCACTTGCCGTCGTCGGTCTGATCGAGAAAAATGTCGGGGTTTTGCAGGGTCAGCACCAGCCCCAGACGACGCTGGAGCAGATCCAGGAGGTTAAACCGGGCGCGGACTTGCTGCACCGTAGCGCGATCGCCATCGGTCTCCGTCGGCGGCAAAACTGATTCGCCAAACACAATCTCGCCTTGGCCGCGCCAGTTGAGCGCAAGGCCTTGCAGCGGGCCCACCTGGACGGGGCGATTGATCGTCTCACTCAGGGTGGTAGACAGCAGCGGAGCTAGGTCGTTTCGCAAAAAACTTCGCACCCACAGCGTTCCGCCCACGCCGCCTGCCAGTGCGACCAGCCCCAACCCCAGGGCAACGGGTCGCCAGGCCAGGCGGAGACGACGACGGGGCGGACGAGGCGGCTGCGGCGCGGCGGGTAGCTCAGGTGAATTCACGATGACAGCAGGACGCTTTCAAAGAGCAGGTTCACTAAGACTTTAGCCCAGATGCTTCGATTGAGCCTATGGGGGCCAAAAGGATTTATTGAACGGGATTTTGCCCTGCTCAGAGAGTCCCTGAAATGGGGTCAAAGCGGATACCCAAGCGGATACCAAAGCTGGCAAACGGAGTCGGGCGATTCGCGAAGCGATCCCTGCGGGAATCGCCCAACGACCCCAACTGCCTTCTGGAAAAAACCGGGTAAAAGTTGCGCTTACCCTGGGTCGAAAAAGGGGACATCGTTTCGATATGATAATGGAGCTTGTTTTTGAAACCCCGCCAGAGTACCCATGCTGACGCTTAAAGTGATTGTTTATATCGTTGTGCTGTTCTTCATCAGCCTGTTCGTGTTTGGCTTCCTGTCCAACGACCCCTCGCGCAACCCCAACCGCCGAGATCTCGAATAGTTTTTGTCTGAACAACCCTCTGCCCCCAGCCGCGGCAGGGCACTTAATCGTGGGAAGCGTCGTCAAGCGTCGTGACCGACCCCCAGGGCTGCTCGCACTCAGGGCTGCTTGCTTGACCTGATGGTTTGACTTAGTTTTAGCTGCGTATGCCCGTCCCGGTTCCGCCCCCTAGCTTCCCACCTCCCCCTGCTGCGATTGTCGATATTGCACCTGCTGCCCCGGTTCAGGAGCGCGATCGCCCGTCTGCCGATGCATCTGCGATCGCATCCGATTCGCGTCTCCTTCCAGAGCCAGGTTCAGGGGTTCGGTGGTCACCCCGGTCAAAGTCTGCAAGCGCCGGATCAGCCCCATCGACCGCTGAAGTTACGCCCAAAGAATTTACGCCCGATGGATCTGCGCCCGGAGGATCTACGTCTGGAGGATCTACGCCCAGATCAACAGTCGAGTCGATCAGCGCATCATCGCCTGGGTCGGTTGTGGATGTGGCTTCACGATTCCGCACCCCAGGAACCAGCGCCTCGCCGACTCGTCCTGCCCGACAATGGCTGCAAGCTCGTCAGGACGGGATAGCTGGTGATTCCCGCAGGGATCGCTTTGTGAATCGCCCCGCTGCTCCTGTCGCCGCTGTCGAGCCAGCCGATCCCATCCCTACGGCGCAGTCCGTTCCCACATCGAATCAGGGAAGCGACCTGGGCCGCCGTTCGGTTTCGTCGGGCGATTCCCGCCGGGATCACTTCACGACTCGTCCCGTGCGTCCAAATGGCCGTCTGCCTGCTACGCCGCCGCCTCTGCCTGCCGTCGCCAATGCCCAGTCCGCCGCAGCCCTGGGCGTGCCGCTGTCGGTTAACGTCGCCCCAGCGGTTGCTCCAGGGGCAGACGGAACGGTGACGCTTCCTATTGTGGAATCTGGTTTCGCATCCGTTCCAGAATACCTTCCCGCGCTGACACCGGGGACTCTGCTAGCCGCACCGCCTTCCGACACGACGATATTCCGCTCTGCACCGCCGCACCCGGCTGATGACTGGCGACTGTTGGGAGAACCCCGGCAGCCGATTGAATCGCCTGTTGCATCGCTACAGCCTGCGATTACGCCGTCCTCGCTGTCATTTCGCCCCTCA
This sequence comes from Thermoleptolyngbya oregonensis NK1-22, assembly GCF_032705245.1. GTDB lineage: Bacteria > Cyanobacteriota > Cyanobacteriia > Elainellales > Elainellaceae > Thermoleptolyngbya > Thermoleptolyngbya sichuanensis. Next base: position 126,831 of record NZ_CP053540.1, on the reverse strand, counting down.
ATCCTGAGCACCGAGGCGATTGGGGGACGGGAAATGGGGCCGATGGAGGGCGATTTCCGCAGGGATCACTCCGCGAATCGCCCCCTGTCCGTCCCTGCCGAGCGCCAGCTTCCCAGCCAGACCTGGGCTGTTTCTAGCAATCCCATTCCCTTGCTTGCAGCGCTTTCCAGCCGCAGCGACGCAAGTACCGTTGCCCAGGCTCCCTCCCCGTCGAACCAACCCCCCAATCCAGACAGCGCCCCAAACCTGCCCGCACCCATCCCGTTTCCAGAAACCCTGGAGCAAGACCCCGATTCGGGTCGGCAAATTCTGCTGATTCCGCCCCCAGACGATGGGCCCGACCCGGCGACCCCGCCGCCAGACGGAGAGGCTCCGGTCGATGTGCCAGCCGCTTCCCCGTCGCCGCCTGCTTCTCCCAGGCCTTCTCCTAGTCCTGCTGCGACGGATTCAGCAACGCCCACCAGCCTGACTGATCTGGTCGAAATTCGGGGCGATCGCCAAGACTTTGACACCCTGCGCGAGGTCTTCTCCGCCGAAGGCAATGTGGAAATGCGTTTCCGGCGGGCGGTGCTGACGGCAGATCGGGTGCAGGTGAATTTGCAAAACCGCATTGCGGTGGCCGAGGGCAATGTGCAACTGGTGCGGGGGGCTCAGATTCTTCAGGGCGATCGCCTCGTCTATAACTTTGTGCAGAGCGAAGGCACGGTGGACGGAGCCAGGGGCGAAATCTTCTTGCCCTCCAGCGGCACGGATCTTACCCTGCTATCGCCGCTGGAGGAAGCCGCTGCGGGCGCTGAACGACCTCGCCCCACACCCCGTCCTCCGGGTGCGCCCCCTGTTTCCAGTCCTGGTGGCATCCTGGTAGAAGTGGGGGCAAACCTGGATCAGGGGTTGGCGCTCACGGGGCAGCGCGAAGGCGAACTCACCCGCTTTCGCTTCGAGGCCGAATCCATCGAGTTTTTTCCCGACGGCTGGGTCGCCCAAAATGTGCGCCTTACCAACGACCCCTTTTCGCCGCCCGAACTGGAACTCCGCACCCCCGAACTCACCTACACCCAGTTCAACCCGCTCCAGGCGGAGGTTCGCGCCCGCAATCCCCGGCTCGTGTTCGACCAGCGCTTCAGCCTGCCTTTTTTGCAGAACCGGGTGGTGATCGACAATCGCCGCCGCCAGCCGCCGCTGTTGAGCCTGGGCTACGACGAAGAGGTGGGCGGGCTATTTGTGCAAGCGCCGCTGACGGTGATCAACCAACCCCGCGTGCAGTTTGTGCTTGCGCCCGCAATTCTGCTTCAGCGAGCCGTTACAGACAACAACTTTAATTTCTTTGATCCCAGCAGCATTGGGCTGTTGGCGCAGTTGGATGCCACCCTTGGCCCCTCCACGTCGCTGGTGGGCACGGCGACCTTTGGCACGCTCGATTTGGGCGACTTAGAAAACAAGGTGCGGGGCAGTCTGCGGCTGCGGCAGCAGGTGGGCATTCACCAACTGACGCTGGAATATAGCTACCGCGATCGCCTGTTTAACGGCACCCTTGGGTTTCAGAACGTGCAAACCAGCCTGGGTGCTGTCTTTTCTTCCCCCAATATTCCGCTGGGCAGTTCACGTATCAACCTCAATTATCAATTCAGCGCCCAGCTAATCAACGCCAACACCGATCGCGAAGACTTGCTCGATCCCCCTCTGGAGCGCCGCAATAGCCGCGTCACGCTGGGTCGATTTCAGGCCAGTGCGGGGCTAACGCGGGCCTTTTTGCTGTGGTCTGCGCCGCCCCTGCCGCCCACTGCTGAAGGGGGACTGCGCTATTCGCCCACGCCCATTGTTCCCAACCTCGTCGCCGTCGTTGGGTTGCGCGGCACTACTGCCTACTACACCAGCGAAGATAGCCAGAGCAGCCTGACGGCCTTTGCCAGCCTCCAGGGGCAGTTTGGTCGGTTCTCCCGAAATTTTCTGGACTACACCCGCTTCAACGTCACCTACTCTAATGCGATTGTGGAGGGGGAATCTCCGTTTCGATTTGACCGGATTGCTGATCCCCAGGTTCTGTCCTTTGGGCTGCTGCAACAAATCTACGGGCCGATTCGAGCAGGCTTTCAAACGTCAATTAACCTTGACAAGCGGGAAGGTTTTGACACGACCTTTTTCCTGGAATACAGTCGCCGCACGTATTCCATCATTCTGCGGGTCAACCCCGACCGAGAAGTCGGCTCGCTGGGCATTCGGATTAACGACTTTAACTGGACGAATCCGCCGGAACCGTTTTCGGGGCAGCCTCAGTAGAAGGGGGAAGAGGGAAGAGGGAAGAACGAAGAGGGAAGAGGGAAGAGGGAAGAGGGAAGAACGAAGAGGGAAGAACGAAGAACGAGTTTTTGGGGGAGGCTTTAATTGCCTTGAGAGGACTCGTCTTAAAGGGAATTTGCCTTGGGAGAATCTGTGTTTGGGCGATCGCCCCTGGGTGGCTGACCTGGCAAATTTGGGAAGCGGCTCTGAGAAATCTTGATCGGAGATGATTACATTTACCCTAAATTATGGAAGGGCCGGGCCCAAAGCAGTTTAGCTAAGAATAGGGGCGAAACAAGGGGGAACGGTCGAAGGGCACTATTCCGGGGGCGATCGCCACGCTTGATAGTGCCTCTTGCACGCCGGATCTTACGCTGGATCTCACGCCGGATTTGGCCGCCGCAACCAGCCCTGACCGCTCCTCTAGCTTCCGTGCCGAGAGTTTGTATCCTGAGTATCCCTTGAGAGAGTTCGAGAACCCATGCAACCGCATCAACACCTGCGTCGTACCAAGATTGTCGCCACGATTGGCCCTGCCACCAGCAGCCCCGAAGTTCTACGCAGCCTGATTGAAGCGGGAGCCACCACGCTGCGCCTGAACTTTTCCCACGGCACCCACGAAGACCACCAGCGAAATATTCGCACCATTCGCCAGGTGTCGTTTGAACTCAACCAGCCCGTGGGGATTTTGCAAGATTTGCAGGGCCCCAAGATTCGGCTGGGAAAATTTGAGCAGGGCCCCATCACGCTCAAAAAGGGCGATCCCTACATCCTCACCAGTCGCCCGTTGCTGGGCACGCAGGACATTAGCTCCGTGACCTACGAGCCGCTGGCAGAAGAAGTGCCCGTCGGCGCGACGATTTTGCTGGACGATGGGCGGGTCGAAATGCGGGTGGAAGCGGTAGACCTCGACCAGCGCGAACTGCATTGCCGCGTGGTGGTGGGCGGTGTGCTGTCCAACAACAAGGGCGTGAATTTCCCCGGTGTGTACCTGTCGATCAAAGCGCTGACCGATAAGGACAAAACCGACCTGATGTTTGGGCTGGATCAGGGCGTGGACTGGATTGCCCTCAGCTTTGTCCGCAATCCGCAGGACATTCTGGAAATCAAGGAAATTATCTCTAGCGCTGGCAAAGACGTGCCTGTAATCGCCAAGATTGAAAAGCACGAGGCGATCGAGCAGATGGAGGCGGTGCTGTCGATTTGCGATGGCGTGATGGTGGCGCGAGGCGACTTGGGCGTAGAGTTGCCCGCCGAGGAAGTGCCGATTTTGCAGAAGCGGCTGATTGCCACGGCGAATCGTTTCGGGATTCCCGTGATCACTGCTACCCAGATGCTCGACAGCATGGTGAGCAATCCCCGCGCCACCCGCGCCGAAATCTCGGATGTGGCGAATGCGATTTTGGACGGCACGGATGCGGTCATGCTGTCCAACGAAACGGCGGTGGGCAAGTTTCCGGTAGAGGCCGTCGAGACAATGGCGCGGATTGCGGTGCAGATTGAGCAAAATCTGGCGATCGCCCGCAATGTAGACAGCAACTCTGGCGGACACTCCATCCCCAATGCCATTAGCCAGGCCGTCGGGCGCATTGCCGAACAACTCCAGGCCGCCGCTATCATGACCCTGACAAAAACGGGAGCCACTGCCCGCAATGTGTCGAAATATCGCCCTGGTACGCCCATCCTGGCCGTCACGCCCCACGTCGATGTGGCGCGGCAGTTGCAACTGGTTTGGGGCGTGCGGCCGCTGCTGGTGCTAAACCTGCCCTCGACGGGGCAAACCTTCCAGGCCGCGCTCAACGTCGCCCAGGAAAAAAACTTTCTCAAAGAAGGCGATCTCGTCGTCATGACAGCGGGAACCCTACAGGGAGTATCCGGTTCTACTGATTTGATCAAGGTCGAAGTGGTGACTGCGGTGCTGGGGCGCGGCATCGGCATTGGGCAGGGGCTAATCAGCGGCCGCGCCCGCGTTGCCCGCAGCAGCAAGGAAGTGAGCAACTTCAACCCTGGTGAAATTCTGGTTGTGCCCAACACTGGAGCCGAATACCTGGATGCCATCCGCAAAGCCGCAGGCATCGTCACCGAAGACGACAGCCTTACAGGTCACGCCTCCGTGATCGGTCTCCGCCTGGGCATTCCCGTTATCGTCGGGGTCAAAGATGCTGCTCAGGTGATCCGCGACGGCACGCTGCTGACCCTGGATATCCAGCGCGGACTGGTTTATTCCGGTTCGCTAAATGGGCAAGCTGATCCGGGGTTGTAGGCTCCGAATCCCTGCCCCACTCTCCCATCTGCCTTAGCGTCCCAACCCTCCCCCATCATCCACTCCTATGATCCAGCCCATCTCTCCGGCCCAGGCGCGACAGGCACGGCAGCAGTTTGCCACGCCGGAAGATTACCTGTCCTACGAGTTGGGAAAGGCGGTGCAAGAGTTGCCGCCGCTGTATACGCGGTTGCTGGCGGGAACGCTGTCGGCGCTGGTGTTGGGGGCGATCGCCTGGGCCCATTTCAGCAAGGTAGATGAGGTGGCAACGGCGCAGGGAGCGCTGATCCCCGCGCAGCAGATTCGCCCAATTCAGGCGCTCCAGGGCGGCAAGATTGAGAACATTCTGGTGAAGGAGGGCGATCGCGTCGAGCGGGGCGACGTGCTGCTGGAGCAATCGACCGAGGTGAGCCAGGCCGAAATTGACCGACTGCGGGAAGCCGCGACGTTGATTCGCCAGGACATTGCACGACTGGAGGCCGAGCGCACAGGGCAAGCGCAAACGGGGGTCGCCCTGCAAGACCAACTGCTGGCCGCGCGGCGGCGCGAGTTTGAGGGACGGCGGGCGGCGGCCGAGGCCGAGGCCCAGGGACAACAGGCGGCGATCGCCGAGTCTCGGGCCCGCCTAGCCCGATTGCAAGAAAACCTGAGCAGCGCCCGCGCCAGCTTGGCCAATGCCGAAGAACGAGAGCGCAGCCTGCGGCCCTTGGTGGAACCTGGCACAGGAGCCGTTCCCCGGTTTGACTATTTGGAGGCGAAGGATCGGCTAACCCAGGCGCAAGATCAAATCGCCTCACTCCAGCAAGAAATCGTGGCACAGACCCAGGCCATCCGACGAGCAGAGGAAGCCTATCGCAGCGCCCGCCAGGCCGCCGACCGCCTCAGCTCCGAACGCCAGAGCGAGATTCTGGCGCAGCTCAACCAGCGACGCGAAGAGCTAGCGACGGTTGAAGGGCAACTCGCCCAGGCGACCCGCGCCCAGGAACAAGATACCGTCCGCGCCCCCGTGACGGGCACGGTTTACAACCTCCAGGTGACTCTGGCAGAAGGCACCGTGCAACCCGGCAAAGAACTGATGTCTATCCTGCCGGAGGACAGCGAACTGCTGCTAGAGGTGCAAATTCTGAACCGGGATATCGGTTTTATTGCGCCAGGGATGCGGGCCAAGGTGAAGCTGGCCACCTTCCCGTATCAGGAATTTGGCACGATTGAGGGGGAGGTGGTGCAGATTAGCCCCAACGCCACCATCGACCAGGAGCTTGGCCCAGTGTTCCCAGCGACGATTCGCCTGAGCCGGACTCAGGTGGCTGTGTATGGACAACTGGTAGACCTGACCCCAGGCATGGCGGGCGTAGCGGAAATTGTGACTCGTCAGCGGACGATTCTCACCTTCTTGATTGAGCCGATTACGCGCCGGTTTGATGAGGCGTTTCAGACGCGCTAGGGTTCACAAGCGTCGGTCGCACAAGCGGCATCCGAAGAGTCGGTTGCACAATGTGATGGGGGTGCCAAGTGACCCTTTGCCACAAGTCGCACGAGCGGCATCCGAAGAGTCGGTCGCACAAGCGGCATAAAAACAAGCGGCATCAGAAGAAGAAGCGCAGACGTGATGGGGAACAGGGAATGAGTGCAGGTTCGGGGATAGAGGCGCTGCGGGGCGGACTGGTGGTGTCGTGTCAGGCTCCGGCCGATTCGCCACTGCACGAGCCAAGCGTGATTGCGGCGATCGCCCTTGCGTCACAAAACCAGGGAGCCGTCGGGGTTCGCATCGACACGCCCGCCCATGTCGCCGCTGTGCGCCAGCGGGTGCAGGTTCCCATTATTGGTCTGTGGAAGCGTCAATTAGACGGCTGCGATGTGTACATCACGCCCCAGTTTCAGCACGCAGCGGCGATCGCCCAGGCAGGTGCCGACATCATCGCCATCGACGCAACGCTGCGCCCTCGCCCCGACGGGGAAACAATGGAAGGCTTAATCCAGCGAATCCACGCTGAACTGGGCAAACCCGTGATGGCGGATGTAGACACGATCGAAAGTGCGATCGCCGCTGCTGCTGCCGGAGCCGATCTGGTGGGCACAACACTCTACGGCTACACGGACGAGACGCGCCACCTAAAGCCACCGGGCTTTGACCTGCTCAGCCAACTGTGCAAAACGCTATCGATCCCCGCGATCTGTGAGGGAGGCATCGCCTCCCCCGCGATGGCTCGAACAGCCCTCGACCTTGGCGCGTTTTCGGTCGTTGTGGGCACGGCAATCACTGGCATTGATTTGCAGGTCAAAGCCTATTGTGAGGGGCTGAGGCAGGATAGCGCAGCAGAGTGCTGAGCCTTTTAGGGACGGTTCTGATTTCTGATTCTGATTTCTGATTCTGATTTCTGATAAGAAACCCTTCTAGCGCACCTTCACCGTTTCTCTGGTAGCCACACGCTGAAGACGCTCCCCTGCCCCAGCGTCGAGCGGACGGCGATCGCCCCGCCATGCGCTTCCACAATTCGCCGCGACAGGTACAGCCCCAGCCCGCTGCCCGCCCGCTTGTGGTTGCCCTGGCGATAGCGCTCAAACAGAATACTCTGGTCGTCAGGCGGAATGCCGGGCCCCGTGTCTTGCACCTCCACCAAGACCTGGCGAGGGGCATTGCCGTTGGCAGCAGAGGCTTCTGCTTCGGCAACAATCCGGCTGAGACGCACGGTCACCGATCCCCTGTCGGTGAACTTAATGGCGTTGCCGAGCAGGTTCGTAAACAGGCGGCGCAGTTCCAGGCGATCGCCCATCACCACCCCACCGCCCTCTGTGCCATCCACCATCTCCAAAGCAAGCTGCTTATCCTGCGCCCAGGGCATCAGTTCCTGGCACACCTCGCGCAAGATCTCTGGCAGGTGGCACGGGTCAAACAGCATGGTCTTCTCGCCTGCGTCGTGGCGATACACCTCCAGCAGCGTGTTGACCATTTGCAGCAGGTTTTGGTTGCTGCGGATCATAATGGCGATCGCGTCGTTCATTTCTGGCGTAATCGAACCAAAGGCATCCTGCTGGAATAGCTTCAGCATTCGGTCGGCGGCCACCAGCGGCGTTCGCAAATCGTGGGTCAAGCGCGAAACAAAGTCTTCCCGCTGGCGGGCAAGCTGCTCTCGCTGACGCTTGGCTAGCTCGGCTTCCTGCTCTGCCTGATGAATTCGGAGGGCGTTGCGGAGAATACGCGCCAGCACCTCTGGCGACACTTTCGACTTGGGCAGATAGTCTGACGCGCCGGCCTTCATTAGCTCCACGGCAATTTCTTCGTCGCCCTGCCCTGTCAGCACAATCAGCGGCGTTTTGTCGCCCCGCCCCCGCACGTCCTGTACGACCGCCAGCCCGTCCCGATCGGGTAGGCGATAATCCAAAAACACGCAGTCATAGGTGCGCTCCTGGAGTGCGGAGATCGCCGCTGCATAGTCCCCCGCCTCGATCAGGATCATGTTGATGCCTGCATTGCGGAGCGATCGCCGCACGGCCATCCGGTCAATCTCATCGTCATCCACCACGAGCAAAGACAATGGGGCATCCAGTAGACTGCTCTGCCGTAGAGCATCCGTTGCAGCATTCAAAGACATGATTCACGCGCCTCTCAATTGAGGGAGGGTCAGGTTATGAAGACGCTAAAGAATCAGCTAGAGGCATCAGCTAGCAGAGTCCTTAGACCGTCTGTAAAGCGCCGCTGACTAGGGCAACTCGCACAGCATCCAATAGCGATTGAGCGTGGCCATTGTTTCAGCAAAATTGGTGAACGTAACGGGCTTCAAAATATAACCCGCCACATTGAGATTGTAAGCTTCAACCCGATCTTTATCCTGATTGGAAGTCGTCAACACGATGACCGGTGTTTTTCTTAATTCTGGATCGGTTCTCAACTCGTGTAAGAACTCGATCCCGCTCATTTTAGGCATATTTAGATCCAGCAAGATGAGCCGACGAGTCGGCGGCACGATGGCTGGATTGCCACCCTCGCTTCGCAGCATTGAAAGGGCTTCGATTCCATTCGTCGCAACGTACAGCGGATTGGTGATGTTGTTTTTCTTGAACGCTCGACGGACGTTCATGACATCTACTTCGTCATCTTCTACGAGGAGAATGTTGATAACACGCTCTTGGACTTGCATAGCTCGTGACACACTAAACTAACTTTCAGAACTCTCTAGATTTTTCTATTCAAAAGTCTTTTAATGGACGTGAAATAACAGCAGTGAAACTCATTGCAAAACTGCAAATCTGCAAATACAATTTCATAAAATAATCTGAAAGTGGACTAACCCCTTTTGGGTTTTTAGAAAAGCCCCTTTTTATAGAAAGCTTCTAACTTGAACCCCTCTCGCTACTCTGATCAGGCCTAGACAGACCAAAGATTTCGACAGATTTTGACATAGTTTCGACATAGTAAAGCCTGGATACCCAGCCCCTTCTAGCCTATTGCCCTCTCCATCGCCCTCTAAGAACCTGAAGAACGTTGAAACTTTGAGAACTTTGACTAAACCTTACTGAACTAGTAGTTTAATGCCTGACCCACCTCCCCAAAGCCTGAGAAATCCGTTAATTTCCTAAACTTTTGACGAATTTGGCCAGTTATGAGAAGGGATTTGAATTAGCAGCACTCCATCTCCACCCTGTCGGCAAGTCAGGCTAGTGAAGAGCGATCGCCATCCATGCGCGACCCGAAATAAACTCGATATCGCATCGCCCTCTCATCATTAAGCACTCCATCATTCAGCAACCCGCCATATCAGCATTCCGTCACGCTATTAGCGGGCATTTCCGAACTCTGCTGAAAACTGCTGCACATCCGGGGGCGATGCGACTGCTGCGGAGGGCACAGCGATCAAGAGCAGCACAGTCTTACCTCAGAAAGTTTGCGCTTTTGGAAAATCAGTGCAGCCTAGGGGTAGAGCCGCACCAGCCACAAGCAGCAAGCCTTTACTACCATAGCTAAATTTTATATAAGCGATGATATCTCTGCCGTCATCCTAGAGTTAGAGTTTTTTATTGATGAAGGGGCAGTCTCCAGATGCACCTATCGCAATCAGCCTGGATGCCTGAAGGAGCCATGAATTTCGGGCGAGCCAGAACAGAACCCGATGCTTTGTAAAGCAGTCAGGACTGGGTATACAGCGATTCTAGGCAGTGTCTTAAAACTTTCTAGGTCGTTGATTACCTTGAGTCGATCCCCCTAAATCCCCCTTAATCAGGGAGACTTCCAGAGCGGTTTGGCCCAGTTCCCCCCTTGTTAAGCGGGGCTAGGGGGGATCGTTAAGGGGGGTTAGGGGGGATCAAAGGGTTTTAAAATACGCCCTAGAACAATCCTAGACGGTTGTTTATTCCCGGTTATTTATTCCAGGTAAAGTAGAAGGTTGTGCCTGCGCCCTCTTCCGAATCTAGGTGAATCGTGCCTCCTTCTGTTTCCACGATGCGCTTTACGATGGAAAGCCCCACGCCCGTACTTTCCTTCACATCGCGGGCCTGGAGCGTTTGAAAAATCATGAAAATCTTGCGGTGATATTCCGGCGCGATGCCTGGGCCGTCGTCTGCTACGGAAAACTCGTAGCGATCGCCCAAATCTTTGACCCCAATTCGCACTTGCCCATCCGGCCGATCGTGATGCTTGACCGCGTTGCTGATTAGGTTGGCAAAGACCTGGCGTAGGGGCAGCCGCTTGGTAATCAAGGTCGGTAGGTCGGGCGGGATCGTAATGGTAAACGTATCGGGCGGGTCGATGGAATCAATGACCTCATCGAGCAGCACCGACAAGGAGACCCGCTCCACCGGAGACTCCACACGCCCAACGCGGGAATATTCCAGCAGCCCGTTGATCAGCGCTTCCATACGATGCACGCGCCCTCGTAGTAGGTGAAGCTGCTGCTGGTTTTCTGGGGGCAGTTGTCCCGACAGGTCTTCTTCGATCCACTCTGAGAGGTTGGCGATCGCCCGCAGGGGAGCCTTCAGGTCGTGAGACGCGACGTAGGCAAACTGTTCCAACTCGCGGTTGCGATCCTCTAGCATTTCATTCGTCTCAGCCAAATCTCGCGTCAAGCGATCCAGTTCATCTGCCCGCGCTTTGAGCTTGGCCTCCGTTTCCAAAAACTGAGTAATGTCGCGAATAATCGCAATCCGCCGATCTTCAAACTGAATCTCGCTGAGGGAAATCTCCAGCGGAAACTGGGAACCATCTCGTCGTTGCCCGATAACCTGGTGCGGTTGTCCCGGCTGAATCCGCGCAAGCGCATAATTTCCCATCCCATCAGACCCGGCAACCCCAACCCCTATAGCCTCAGACCTCACAGCCTCAGACTCCGCAGCCTCAGACCTTGCAGCCTCAGACTCCGCAACCTCAGACCCCGAAACCTCAGATTCCGTAACTTCGGACTCACCAGCCTCAGAACCGGGGAACTCAGGATCAATCACCACGAAACCCGCAGACGTAGAATCCAGGGTTTCTAAATCGACTGCCGCTTCAGAATTTGCGGCTTCCGATTCAGAATTTGCAGCTTCTGAACTGTCTGCCTCGGAATTTGCAGCTTTCGGAGGAGCCGCCGCCAAACTGGTCACCTCCGAACTGGTCACCTCCGAACTGGTCGTCTGAGAGGTTGCAGCTTCTGAACGGGTCGCCTCAGAAATCGGCGACTCCTGCGGGGCTAGCAGCACGTCCAGCGGCCGCCCTTCGACCTCGTGCGCCTGGTAGCCAAACAGTTGCTCTGCTGCGGTATTGAAAATCTCGATTTCGTCGTGTTCATCCAGCGTTACCACGCCATCTACCACGTTGCCCACAATCGCCTGAAGCAGCAATCGGCTCTCTTTCAGCAGTTGTTCTCGGCTTTGCAGTTCACGGTCGAGCTGACGAAACAGGTATACCGCCGCCGTGGATGCCATCAGGCTCAATCCGGCCGTTAGCCCAATGATGCTAGAAGTCGTGTTTAGCAATCGAGAACGCTCAATGGTGTAGGCATTGAGCCGAAGCTGTTCTTGCCTTTGCAACTGGGATACAAATTCCCGCGCCTGATCAACCGTTGCCTTGCCTTCATCTAACAAGCCGACGAATGAAGGGGCCGTAATGGGAACGCTGGGCTGGGTCGTTAGTGTGTTGACTGTATCATCTAGTAGCCCCATGCTCCGGTCTACTAGCTGTTCCATCTGAGCCACGTCTGCATTGCGGCGATCGCGCTCTGCTTCAGAAACCCCGTATTGGTAACTCGCCTCCAACCGAGCCAAGCTGTCATCTAAGCTAGCTTTAGCTCGTTTGTAAGGAGCGAGATAGCTGGTGTCGCGCGTAATGCCGTAGCCCCGTACTCCTGTTTCCGCATTGAGCAGGTCAATCAGCACATTATCTGTAGCAGTAATCACGTCTCGCGTGGCCTCGATCTGCCGCCGAATGCCGCCCAGCATATTCATCGACCAAACCCAAGACCCAAGGGCGATCGCCAGACAGGTTGCTGGAATCGCGGCGATCGCGGCTCCTCGATAGGCAACTGGCAACCTCGACCAATTGATAAAAACTTGCCGATTGAGTTCTGAAACCTGCTCCTTACCGCGCCTCATGCTGTCCCTCTTAGGTTCATAGCTGCTGAGGCTGAGACGGGTTCTCAGAAAGTTCAGCGGCTATCAATTCCCTTCCTCAGATTGCAACTATTCTTAATCTTGGCAGTTTAATGGATTCCCTACGCTATGCCTTGGGGGGTATCTTTTTCATCCTGTGCAAATTTAGTCTCTCTCTGCTGACGGATGACGAGAGTGAAAGTTGCAAACCATAATTCTGCCTATCTTGCAGGTTGGAGCGAAAAATCCAGACTTGGCATTCACGCTGAAAAATCTAGGTCACGAGTCAAGCGCTGGAGATTGGCTACAACGCTATTTCTGGGCTGATTAGCTTCTCTGAGATGACTGGTCTAAGCAAGCTTTTCTAGATGGTCTAGATATTTGTAAAGCTGGAGGCTGCATGATGTTTCAGATAGATTTCTCACACTAATTTCTCACACTAATTTCAACCAAATCCTTCAACCAAATCTCCAAGAGGATGTTTGAAAAGTCCTACTGTTTGTAGCAAAGCGTGCAAGATCCCCCTAAATCCCTCTTAAAAAGGGGGACTTTAAGGCGGTTTTCCCCCTTTTTAAGGGGGGCTAATGGGGGATCTCTGAGTGCTTAACATTACAGGCGATACCTTTTCAAGCACCCTCTAAACGCATACAGCGTTTAATCATCCAGTAATCATCTAGTAATCATCAAGAATTGTGGCACTGAAAACTATGGCCCCAGAGCAGGACGGTATGCAAACAGACGCAACGAATGAAATTAGCGTAACGCTGATCGAAGACCACGACCTCACCCGCGTAGGCTTGCGGGCGGCACTCCAGCGGCAAGCGGGAATTCGAGTGTTGGGCGAAGCGGCAAATGCGTCCAGTGGGCTGCAAATGCTGCAAGAGGTTCGACCAGACGTGGCGATTGTCGATATTGGGCTGCCGGATATGGACGGGATTGAACTAACCCGCAAGTTTCGGGAGCAGCAGAGTGGGCTGGACGACGGGCGCAAGACGAAGGTGCTGATTCTCACCATGCACGACAGCGAAGAGTCGGTGCTGGCGGCATTTGCGGCAGGGGCTGATTCCTACTGCATGAAGGACATCAGCATCGACAAGCTGGCAGAAGCGCTGCACGCAACCCACGGCGGCAATTCCTGGATCGACCCAACCATTGCGGGCATTGTGCTGCGCCAGATGCGGCAAGCCGTTCCCGACAGCATGGGCATAGAAACCAAGACGGTGACGATTAGCGCCGTGAAGCCTGAAGTGGAGCAATTGCTGGAAAATTCTCCACTCACCGAGCGGGAACTGGAAATTCTGGAGCTAATTGTGGCGGGCTACAGCAACGCGGCGATCGCCGAGCAGTTGTTCATCACGGTGGGCACGGTCAAAACCCACGTCCGCAATATTCTCAACAAGCTCTGTGCCGATGACCGCACCCAGGCGGCGGTGCTGGCGCTGCGCTCTGGGCTAATCAGCTAGGGCGTGCTTTAAGACCCTTTGATCCCCCCTAGCCCCCTTAACAGATCCCCCCTTAGCCCCCCCTTAACAGATCCCCCCTAGCCCCCCTTAACAGATCCCCCCTAGCCCCCCTTAACAAGGGGGGAACCGAGCCAAACCGCTCCGGAAGTCCCCCTTGTTTCTAGCGAAGCGGCGCGTAAGCGCGGGAATTTAGGGGGATCGACTCAGGGCAATCAACGACCTAGAAAGTCTAAAGTCCCCCTTTTTAAGGGGGATTTAGGGGGATCGACTCAGGGCAATCAACGACCTACGAAAGCTTTAAAGCAATGCCTAGGCCAGGTTTCCAGGGGGCGAGTTTTGTCTATCTGGAGAGGGATTCGGGCGATCGCCCCCAAGGCGGTACAATCCACCCAGACGTAGTTTACAAAACTTAATTCAAGCCTATGTCCCCTAATGCCTCCAACTCTCGTCTGCCGCTGGGCATTCGTCGTCGCGACCTGCTGCTGGGCACTTTGGCGGCAGGCTTCGCGGTGGCTGTGCGTCCCATCTCGGCTGAAACCATTACTACCAGCGACGCGGGCCTGACGGCGGGGTTCGTTTCGATTCCCGTGGGCGATCGCGACATTCCCGCCTATCGAGCCATGCCCAGCACAGGCACAGGCTTTCCCGTTGTGCTGGTGGTGCAAGAGATTTTTGGCATCCATGCCTACATTCAGGACGTATGCCGTCGGCTGGCGCAACTGGGCTATTTGGCGATCGCCCCCAGCCTGTTCGAGCGCCAGGGCGACGTGACGCAGCTTCCCAATATCGACGCGATCCGGCCCATCGTGGCCCAGGTGCCCGATGCTCAGGTAATGTCTGACCTGGATGCGACCGCAGCCTGGACAGCCACTGCTGGCGGCGATCCAACCCGACTGGGCATCACGGGCTTCTGCTGGGGCGGGCGCATCACTTGGCTCTACGCTGCTCACAATCCCCAACTCAAGGCGGGCGTTGCCTGGTATGGTCGTCTGGTGGGCACGCCGACCGAGCTACAGCCGCAGTTCCCGGTGGATGTGGCAGCAGACATCAAGGCTCCTGTATTGGGGCTGTATGGCGAAAAGGACGACGGCATTCCGCTGGACAGCGTGGAACAAATGAAGTCTGCCCTCAAGGCCGCCAACGCGCCCAGCGAAATTATTGTTTATCCCGAAGCGCCCCACGGATTCCATGCCGACTATCGCCCCACCTATCGCCCCGAAGCAGCGGCCGATGGCTGGCAGCGGATGCAGGACTGGTTCAGGCAGCATGGAGTCATCTAGAAACGCGGCTCAGGATTGCTAAAGCGATTGGTTTGGCGATTAGATAGGGATAGGATGGAAGTTTCCGTCTTATCCCTGTCTTTTTGATTGCTGGATTAACAACTGTGGATGATTCCACTCTGAATGGACGCGGCGGCGGGCAGCCAGCACCGGCCTCAGGCCTGCCGCGGCGCGTATTTTTTGAAGATTCGTCTGAAAATTCGTCAGACTGGCGCTGGCCCTTCTGGCCCCTCGTGCCGCTCTATCCCTACGGCAATCGGCGCACCCTGCGAACCGAGATTGTGAAAGACACGGTCTGGACATTTGACCAAGTCCAGGGCATTTTCTACGTGGTGGTGCCGATTCGGATGACGGTGGTGCGGCTGGCGGCGGGCGGGCTGCTGGTCTATGCGCCGATCGCCCCTACGGGAGAATGCGTGCGCCTGCTGCGGGAGCTAGAAGCCCAGCATGGTGCCGTGCAGTACATCATTTTGCCAACGGTGTCGGGGCTTGAGCATAAGGTGTTTGTGGGGCCGTTTGCGCGGCAGTTCCGCACTGCCCAGGTCTTTGTTGCGCCGCATCAGTGGAGTTTTCCGCTCAACTTGCCGCTGAGCTGGCTGGGCCTGCCGCTCGGCCGGACGCAGCCCTTGCCCGAACAGCCGCAAGATGCGCCCTTTGCCGATGAGTTTGACTATGCCGTGCTGGGGCCAATTCATCTTGGCGTGGGACCTTTTGAGGAAGTGGCGTTTTTTCATCGGCGATCGCACTCCCTCCTGCTCACCGACTCCATTGTCTCAATTCCCGCTGAGCCGCCGCCTGTGGTGCAGCTTGACCCATTTCCGCTGTTGTTCCATGCCCGCGATCGCGCTTCGGAAGCCCCCGAAGACACACCCGCCAACCGCCTCAAAGGCTGGCGGCGAATTGCGCTATTTGCCTTTTACTTTAGCCCCGGAGCGCTGGAGGTTCCCTCCTGGGGTGAGGTGTTCGCAGAGGCAAGACAGGTGGGCGATCGCTCTCGGCGCAACTATTTCGGACTCTATCCTTTTCGCTGGAAACCAGGCTGGGAACAGTCCTTTGATGCCTTGCGCCAAGACGGACGGCTACTCGTCGCCCCCATTCTGCAAAAGCTCATCCTCAACCGCGCTCCCCAGCAAACGCTAGACTGGGCCGCCAGGGTCGCAGGCTGGGACTTTCACCGCATTCTGCCCTGCCACCTGGATGCGCCGCTGCTGGCAGACTCGCGTCAGTTCCGCCGTGCCTTTACATTTCTAGAAAAGCCGCTCCCGACAGCGGGCACGCCATCGGCTGCCCTGCCCGAAGCGGACTTGGAGCTTCTGAACCGCCTGGATAATGGATTCAGCCGCCGGGGTATCTTGCCCGCTGCCAAGGAACCCGTTTGAGGGTCTAGGGGTCAGGTGCTAAATTTCAACGGCTGGGAGAGTAGCTTGGTTTGAACACCTCGCCTTTCCAAGCTCTAAAACCTGACCCCCAGTTGATATCGGCTGCTAATGGATATCGGCTGCTCATCTACTGCGCGGCTGCTTCCCGCGCCGCAGTTGCCTCGTCGGGATGAATGCCGAGACGAGTCAGGTTGATCCGGCCACGCTGGTCGATCTCGCGCACTTTCACAATCACCTCATCGCCAACGGCGACTTCATCTTCGACCTTGCCCACGCGATAATCCGCTAGTTGCGAAATGTGGATCATGCCCTCTTTGCCGGGGAGGAATTCCACAAATGCGCCGATGGGAATGATGCGCGTCACTTTGCCTACATAGACATCGCCTGCGCTGAGCTTGCGGGTCATGCCCTCGATGATGGCGCGGGCGGCCTTTGCCTTTTCGCCGTCGATGGCAGAAATGGTGACGGTGCCATCGTCTTCGATATCGACCTTGGCTCCCGTTTGCTCGGTAATGCCCTTGATGGTCTTGCCGCCAGGGCCGATAACCATGCCGATAAATTCGGGGTCAATTTTGATCGTCAGCAGGCGCGGCGCATAGGGCGACAGTTCCGCACGGGGCTTGTCGATGGCGGCTAGCATTTTTTCAAGGATGTGCAGTCGGGCGGCGCGGGCCTGGTTGATCGCATCCGCCACAACCGAGACGGGCAGCCCCGTAATCTTCATGTCCATTTGCAGCGCCGTGATGCCCGTGTCGGTGCCCGCCACCTTAAAGTCCATGTCGCCGAGGAAGTCTTCGATGCCCTGAATGTCGGTCAGGATGCGGACTTCATCCCCTTCTTTGATCAGCCCCATAGCGGCTCCGCTGACGGGCTTGGAAATGGGCACGCCCGCATCCATCAGCGCCAGGGTGGAGCCACAGACCGACCCCATCGAGGTGGAGCCGTTGGAAGACAGCACCTCGGATACGACGCGGATAACGTAGGGGAAGTCCGATTTTTCGGGCAAAACTGGCACCAGCGCCCGCTCTGCCAGGGCCCCGTGGCCGATTTCGCGGCGGCCGGGCGATCGCATCGGTTTTGTTTCCCCGACCGAGTAGGGCGGCATGTTGTAGTGATGCATGTAGCGCTTTTCTTCGTCAGGATGCAGGTCGTCCATTTCCTGCGCGTCGCCTGGGGTGCCCAGCGTCACCACCGACAACACCTGGGTTAGCTCCCGCTGAAACAGGGCGCTACCGTGAACCCGGCTGGGCAAAACCCCTGTGCGGCAGCTAATCTTGCGAACTTCATCCAGCTTGCGCCCGTCTACGCGCACCCCGTCTTCGATAATTTGCTTCCGCATCAGCCTTTTGGTGACGCTCTTAAACACGGTGGGCAGGGCTTTGGGGTTGGCTTCGGCTGCTATGCGAATGGGGCTGTCTTCGGGCATTTCTGCGATTTCAGCAGCAACGGCGGCTTTCACTTCGTCCAGCTTTTCGTCACGCTCGCCCTTCGTGTATTCAAAGTGCGTCAGGATTTCTTTGATCGCTTGCGTGGTGCGATCGCCAATAAAATCTTCTAGCGTAGAATCGACTTCTGGCTCCGCTTCTTTCACCAGTTCGATGCCCAGTTCCTTGATCAAGTCAAGCTGCGCCTGGATCAGATCGCGCACCGCTTCATAACCAAAGTCGATCGCCTCGATCATGTCCTGCTCCGGAAGCTGGTTTGCGCCCGCTTCCACCATGATTACGCCTTCGGGCGAACCCGCGACCACCAAATCGAGATCGCCTTCTTCAATCTCTTTGTAGGTGGGGTTGATAATAAAGTCGTCGCCAATTAGCCCGACACGCACCGCCGCCATTGGGCCATTGAAGGGAATCTTGGCCAGCAGCGTGGCAATTGAAGCACCCGTGACGGCCAGCACATCGGGCGGCACTCGCTCATCCATCGACATCGTAGTGGCCACAACCTGAATGTCGTCCCGCAACCATCCGGGAAACAGGGGGCGCAGGGGGCGATCGATTAATCGACTCACGAGCGTTGCCTTTTCAGGGGGTCGCCCCTCCCGTCTCAAAAAACCACCCGGAATCCGCCCTGCCGCGTATAATCTCTCTTCGTAATCTACCAGCAGCGGCAAAAAGTCGATGCCCTCTCGCGCTGAGGCACGGGTCGCTGTCACAAATACGGCGGTATCTTCTGACTGCACGAGCACTGCGCCGCCTGCCTGGGGAGCCAACAGCCCCACCTTCAGCCGAATATCCCTGCCATCGAAGGATATCGACTTGTCAATTTCGTCGAACATGAAGCGATATTTCCTTTTACTTGCCTGACTTTTTTCTTTCTCTCGCAATCGTAGCGCAATCCCAGCAGGGATGAACGTTGCCGCTTGCGAACGCAAATATCCGTTTCAATCTGTTGCAGTTTGCTTTGCAAATGAGGCGGCGATCGCCCTTAGTCGGCACCTCCCGCCCCTGCAAAATAGCGCCCTATTCATCATCATTTTCGGCTTTGCAAATCCTCTAAATCTGGTCAGGACTTACGCACTTGCGATAAGCTCTTTGGGTTTTGGACAATTTCTCGCGGGCGCAGCCCGCGAGAAATTGTCCAACTGTGTAAGTCCTACTGGTTTTAGGAACCAGGATCAGCAGGGTTTTGAGGGCATTGTCCGACTGCAAGGGAGCAAGCTAAAAGACCTTTCAACCTGCGAGGCGATCGCTTCTTTTGAGGCGCTATTCTGAGCATCTCGCTTGCCAATCAGAATCTTGCAGTCAACCCGTCTCAACTCAGCCATCCGCCCTATCCAGTGAGACAAAGATCAGGCAAAATCGCGATCGCAGTTGGGATTTTTAGAGCGACTCATTGCCAAATCCATAGGGTGAATGTGAGGGTTGCTTGCACCGCAGATTCAGCGTTAGGTCTTAAAGGAGAGTCGGGCAAATTGAAGCGATGGGTCGAATCATTGTGAGAATTTGTATGCTGCATCACCTTGATCCACCAGGCCAAAAAAGCCAGCCCGTGATTCTCATCACCAGATTCGGACCAATGAAAAAATGCAAACTGGTCTTTTTGTACTACAAGGCGGGGGCTTTTGAGGTTCGTGGTTTTCAGAATTTCTTTAGAAGTTTAGTGGCAAAATGTAGCGGATCGACACAATATGTCGCGGGCAGACTTTGCCCTTTCCTGAGTAGGTTTCTTAATCAGCCCTGGTTTACAGATTTGTTGCGATCGCCCGTTTGCCCATATTTAGAAATATTCAGGGCGATCGCCCCCTTGCTAAATCAAGATTTTTGCACGATCCACTTTGCGATTTCCAGAGTTCGTAGGATAATTCAGGAAATAGTTTAGGTTTAAAGCTGCCCTTCTTCGCCGTCCATTTCTTTCCAAGAACACGCAGATTCTCATATTGCGGGTGCCCTCTAGAGAGAAATAGCCTGGGTTTAAATAGCCCCAAGAAGCGTCGATTTTTTTGGGTTTTAACCTGACTAAACCTGAGCCTCGGTTCTGTCTAAAAACATGGAAAACTCGTATTCAACGAGTGAGGAGACTTATGGAATCACTAGCATATATTCATGCTGCGGTTGCCTACGAAGACCCGAATCCGGCTCCTGAACTTCAGGTAAGCCTGGAAATTCCTAGCTCGGTCTGGCTGGGAACCCTCTCTACCGCAGTCGTCGTATCTGCCGTTGGCGGCGTTGCGCCAGAAGCCCAAGCTGTGGTTCGCTTTGGCGATACCTGTATTCAGGTGGGCGACGTGCAGAGCGCTCTTGCTTCGGCAGGCTTTAGCCCCGGCTCCATCGACAGCGTCTTTGGCTCCAACACCCTGTCCGCCGTCAGACGGTTTCAGTTGTCGAAGGGGCTTGCTGTGGATGGCGTGGTCGGCCCGGCAACCGCCAGCAGCCTCGGACTGAGCGGCTCGATTTACAACGTGGGCGTTAGCTGCGGCACTGGCGGCCCTGGCGATGATGGGGGGCCGGATTTCGTCAGAGTTTCGACCAATGGCAGCCCCTTGACCGTCCGCAACGGCCCGGGAACTGGCTTTGCGCCCATCGACTATCTGTCCAACGGCACAGTAGTTCGCGTGGTGGGTTCCTCTGGCGGTTGGTATAACATCTCAGGCGGTGGCTGGATTTCGCAAGCTTGGACAGTCGAGAGCAGTGGCGGCACTGGTGGCGGCGGTGGCGGTGGCGGCACCGGCAATTATTTCGTCTCCACCAACGGCGGCACGCTGCTGGTTCGCAATGGCCCCGGCACTGGGTTTGCCGTTATTGATGAACTGTTTAATGGAACCTCGGTCACGATCGTCGAAGTTTCGGGTGGCTGGGGTCGTCTGTCTGGCGGCGGCTGGGTGTCGATGGACTGGCTGAGCGCTGGCGGCGGTGGCGGCGGCGGTGGCGGTGGCGGCACCGGCAATTATTTCGTCTCCACCAACGGCGGCACGCTGCTGGTTCGCAATGGCCCCGGCACTGGGTTTGCCGTTATTGATGAACTGTTTAATGGAACCTCGGTCACGATCGTCGAAGTTTCGGGCGGCTGGGGTCGTCTGTCTGGCGGCGGCTGGGTGTCGATGTCCTGGCTGAGCGCTGGCGGCAGTGGCGGCGGCGGTGGCGGCGGTGGCGGCATCGGCGGCTACTATGTCTCCACCAACGGCGGCACGCTGATCGTCCGGAGCGGCCCTGGTCTTGGCTATCTAGATATCGACGAAATCGCCAATGGCAGTTACATCGACATCGTAGAAATCTTTGGCGGCTGGGGTCGCTTAGCTGATGGCGGCTGGGTGTCGATGGATTGGGTGGCTTACGAGTAAGCTTCTTCTCAAGACTCCGTTTTAAGGTCAGGACTTACGCACTTGCGATAATCTTTCTGGGCTTTGGACAACTTCTCACGGGTGCAGCCCGCGAGAAATGGTTCAACTGCGTAAGTCCTAAGGGTGAGGAGTGTAGAACCAGGATTCTACACTCCTTTTTGCTGCTTTCAATGTCGTCAGAGATGGATTTCCTGAAGACTTTCAATCACGATGCTGGCTCCTGCCAAGCCGGATACAGCAGCCGGATTGCGGGCGATGCCGATACATCCGGCCGATCGGGCGGCGATCGCCAACTGCACGTCCGCCTGCGAATCGCCCACGACCAGCGTTTGTCCTGGCAACACGCCCAATTTCCCACAAACCTGTTCCAGCAAAATCGGATCGGGCTTGCTCGGCCCCTCCTCTGTTCCCTGACACACCTGCAAATAGGGTGTGAGTGCGTAGCGGTCGGCAAAGTCCACCACCTGAGCCGTCGTATCCGACGACAAAATCGCCAGCTTTAGCCCTGCACCCGCCAGCCGTTGCAGCGTTTCTGCCACGTCTTCATAGCAGGGCGTGTGGTCGGCCTTGCGAGAAAAGGACTGATCTGCCTCCTGAAACGCTGACTGAACGAGCGCCAGCGACTCTAGCCAGCCGCGTCCCGTTTCCGCAACGTAGGCGGCGGCCGCAATCTCGTTCTCGCGGCGAGTGCCTACGGCCATTAGTCCAGCCGGATTTAACTGATCCCCGTCCAGCCCAAAGGCAAGCTGGAGCGGACTTTCCACGCCAGGAACGCGGGCATCAATCAAGCGCGATCGCCGCTGGGCCAGCACCCGCAGAAAATGCGCCGAATCTGCCAGCGTGCCGTCTTTATCGAAGACCACCGCCTGCACGTCTGGAAACATCACCGAGCCACACCGAATCAGCATCCTCGCCCCAAAAGCACACCAACTGCGTCAGTCCTAACAAACAAAAAGGAGGGACAATCCCTCCTCAGTCAGAAGCGTCTCCATCGGAAACGCCAACGATTAACATGCTGTGATCAATCCATGCCGTAATCAATCCATTCTGTAATTAATCCGTTTACCCTACCGCACCGAGCCTATAGCCTCAAGCAGTCAGGACTCCGAATGCTAGACGCTTACTCAGCAGCCAGAAGCACTTCTTCCACTTCGTAGTCTGCTGTCTCCGAAAGCCCAGCATCAGCCGACTGCGCGGGCTGGAGCTTCTGCTCTCGCCAGCGGGCAGCCATCTCCTCCGCCTTCTCGTAAACCACATCGGGGTTTTTCACCATGTCGCCCGGTTCGGGTTCAAGCTGCTTGGTAGACAGCGAAATCCGGCCCCGCTCAGCATCTAGGTCAATAATCATGACCTTCACTTCGTCGTTTTGATTAAAGACGCTATGCGGCGTGTCGATGTGGTCGTGAGAGATTTCGGAAATGTGCAGCAGACCGCTGACCCCGCCGATGTCGATGAACGCACCGTAGGGCTTTAGACCACGCACCGTGCCGACCACCACTTCGCCCACTTCCAGGCGATTCATCTTGCGCTCCACCAGGGCGCGGCGGTGGCTCAGCACCAGACGGTTGCGCTCTTCGTCCACTTCCAAAAACTTCAGGGGCAGTTCTTCGCCCACCAGGTCTTCCTTGGGTTTGCGGGTGCTGATGTGGGAGCCTGGAATAAAGCCGCGTAGCCCTTCGATCCGCACTAGGGCACCGCCCCGGTTGGTCGCAAACACAGCAGAGCGAACCGTTGCGTCTTCTGCCTGGAGTTGACGAACACGCTCCCACGCCCGCATATATTCGATCCGACGAATAGACAGCGTTAGCTGGCCTTCTTCGTTTTCGTCGGTGAGGATATAAAACTCACGGGTTTCGTTGGATTGCAACACCTCATCCGGCGTATCGATGCGGTTGATCGACATCTCCTGGATGGGGATGTAGGCGGCCGTTTTAGCGCCAATGTCAATCAGAGCGCCCCTCGGCTCCAAACTAAACACCGTCCCCGCCACAATATCACCGGGGCTAAAGTGATAGTCATACTGGTCGAGAAGAGCGGCAAAGTCTTCGTGCGTAAAACCAATGTCTACTTTTTCCTGATTGACCATGCTAATCGTTTCCTAGTGTTCGTCTCCGTAGTTTTTGTTGGGCCGACATTCTCCTTAAGCTAATGCACAACATGCCTGACCGCCGCCTGCATCAGCCAGCGCTGGCCTGACAGATGTACACCCAAAGGGGCGTAACCAGATACTCCAAGATTCTGCGTTTTAGACGCTGATGTTTCAGCCGCCTTCTATTGTAAGCGCAGCACCGAAGTTGTTGCTAACCCTAGGAGATCTATCATACCCCACGGTCGCCCTTCAGGTAGCCAGACTTTTGCGGAATTCTTGTATAACTTTGCAATTTTCTCGCGTGTGGGGGGCTGTCTGGGTGAAACTCGTGCAAACAGGGCTTCATTGAGCGGCTGGCTGCTCCAAATTTGCAGCAGACTTATGGTTGAACGGGGCTTGCTTGGGCGAACGTTCAGTGATTTGTCTTATAGGTTTGTCTTATAGGCCTGTCTTAAGGGGCTTGTCTCAGTGGTTTGTCTCAGGGGCTTGCCTCATAAGACACCCAACTCATCTTCCTGCTCAGAGGGGTCTAGAACTGCGGGGGCGATCGCCCCTCTCCGCTCAGACTTGCTGCCGTTTCCCAACGCGCCCTGAAGCTGGTTGAGCGTGTCTACAAAATCTCGAATGCCGCGAAACTGGCGATAGACCGAGGCAAAGCGGATGTAGGCGACTTCGTTCAGGTCTTGCAGCCGATCCAGCACCAGCTCGCCAATTTCCTGGCTGGGCACTTCGCGCACCGACCGTTGCTGAAGTTCGGCCTCGATTTCGTCTACCAGATTTTCTAGTTCTAGATGGGGAATACCCGTTTTTTCGCAGGCCCGCATGATGCCGCGCAGCACCTTTGAGCGGTCGAAGGATTCCCGTGCGCCATTCCGCTTGACCACGATCACGGGCACAAACTCAATGCGCTCGTAGGTGGTGAACCGTCGTCCGCAGCTCAGGCACTCCCGTCGCCGTCGGACGCTTTGACCCGACTCGGCCGAGCGAGATTCCAAAACGCGGTTGTCGGTAAATTGACAGAAGGGACACCTCATGGGAACCGCCTTTTAGGCAAGGTTATACAGAATATAATGACATGGGCTTGATCTGGGGTGCGGCTGTGGTTTCACGGGGATTCTCGGTGAGCGGGGCGATCGCCCCCCACCCCCAAGCGCCAGAACAGCCCTCCGGCAATTCACCTGGCGATCCACTTGGCAATTCACTTGTCGATCCACTGGAGTCGATTCCTGAGGCCCCCAATTCACGGCTTGCGTCCTTTGGCTGTGTCATGATACTCCAGTTTTCAAAATTTCTAACATAGACTTTGAGGCGAGTTTATTGGGTTATTGGGTGGCGCTGGTGGGGCGCGATCGCTCGACCCAGGCAGGCACGTAGCACCAGGCTTTTTGCAGTTCCTGGTCTAGCCGTTCATAGTCGGGTTCTTTTTTGCCCACCAGTGCCCAAAACTGGGCGGAATGGTTCATGTGAACCGTGTGGCACAGTTCGTGAATAAACACATAGCGCACCAGCGGCGCAGGCAAAAACAGCAGCTTGGCATTTAGGCTAATGGTGCGTTTGCTGGAGCAGCTTGCCCAGCGCGTCTTTTGCTGGCGGACAGAGGCGCTGGCGTAGGGCAGGTCAATCTCGCGGCTCACCTGCCGCAGCCAGGGCAAAAAGTGGTAGGTCGCCTTGCGGTTGAGCCAGCGCCGCAGGAGCGATTGGCAGCTTTCTAGATTTTCCGTCGGGCCGTGGACGTGAAGCTGGTGAGGGCTGCGGGTGGTGGCCGTGAGCTGGGTTCCAGGGGCAGGCGCGTAGATGACGGTCCAGGTTTCGGGGAGCGATCGCAGTTGGATCTCTTCCGGCAAGGGCTGCACCACGTCCAGCGGCATGGTTTCCTGGCGATCCAGAAAACGCTGTCGCGTCCGCACGATCCATTCCCGTCGCCGCTCCACAATCTCCGGCACCTGGCGCGGGTCAACGCTGGGGGGAATGACGATTTCCACGTCGCCCCAATGCGAGACATGAATATTGATATTTTTGGCCCGCTTGCTGACGCGAATGCGGTAGTCTAAGCCGTTTGAACTCCCGTTTGAACTCCTGTTTGAACGGGGTAGAGAATCGCCTGCCGTGTTTGCACCCAGCGCCCCCTGATGGCCCATTGCGCCCCGCTCTTTGCTAAACGCATCGCTCATAAAAACTTGTCTAATCCACGAAAATCCTGAATCAAGCCGACTTCAGAAAACCCCGCTCCACAAACTCCAGCAAGATTTTGCGATGGGGCTGGCCCAGCGGACGCACCTGACCCGCCCGTGCCGAGTAGCGATCGCCCCGCTGAATATCCTCCAGGCTGAGCAGTCCCAAGTCCCAGCCTTCATTCAACTGCAAGCGGTCTAAAGGCACGTCTAGGTGACCGTGAAACACATGCCGCACCACGTCTTCTAGGTCATACCGGGCAAACGGCTCCAGCAGCGGAGGCGCGTAGCCAATTTCCTCCAGCAGTTCGCGCCGCACTGCTACATCGGGCGCTTCATTCGGCTCGACATGTCCCCCAAAGAAACCCCAGCAACCAGGGTAATAGATCCCCGGAATGTCGTCCCGCAGTTGCAGGAGAAACTGACCGTCTTGATGCAGAATGGCGATCGCCACATGAACTTGAGACATAAGTGAATTTGGGCTAGGCGCTAAGGTTCTGCCCCCACGCTATCGCCCGGTGCAGGTTTCAGCAAGCCCACCAGGATTCGCAGCAGCGCCTCCAGATCTGCCGGAACCCGGTACAGGTTGAGATCCTGCGTTACCTGTCGTGTCTGTCGGTCAAATTGGCCGAACTGCCAGATGCTCCCGGTCGATACTGCCCCCGGCAGCACCCCTTGCTCCGACTCGATCCACTGATCCAGCGCAATTAGCTCTACTGCTAGCTGCACAAATCCCCGCTCCAGGTCCTCGTTTTTGGCTTCAATTACCAAAACTATCACGTCCGTTTGCAGAAAATAGTCCAGCGATCCCTTAAGCTGATTGCTCACCGCCACCGGGTATTCTACATTCAGCAATGCTTGCGTGTAGTGCAGCACATCCGTCAGCACAGGGGCAATCAAAAACTCGCGCCGTGCCGCTTCACTGGTCAGGCTGAGTCGGGGGAGACTCTCTTCAATGCGCTGTTGCAGGCTGTCCAGTCGATCCAGTTCTCCTCTATAAGGCGAAAAGGCGATCGCCCGCTTCTGGAGCGTCACCCCAAAATGAGCCAGAATATCCCTCGGCGCAAAGTTGAGCCTGAAATAATCTGCAAACGTGTAAGACTGATCGGGCTGGAGGATGGGGGCTTTAGGCATGGGAGGAATGGTTGGGGAATCGAGCAATTAGAAACAGGATGCTTGAGTGACGTAGAAATTGGCTCCAACACTGACTTAGTATTCTGCGTATTCTGCCTCAGTATGCTGCGACGGTTTACTTTCGCGTCCCTCACAATACAATCTCCTCCCCACGCTCCGTAAAGCGGACAGACTTCACATTCCACTCAGGATTTTTCATCAGGGTTTCGCGCAGGCTGCCAAACAGCGCAAACTGTTCGCACGCCGACAGAGAAACGATCTGCCGCTTTGACCCCGGCACCAGGCGCAGATCGATGGTGGCTTCGCCCGTTTGGGCATTCAGGCTGACGCGATAGCCGCCCAGGTCAAAGTCACCATCGCCCTGTTTTTCCAGCACCTTGCCCACGGCCGCCTGCATCGGCTGGTCGGCGGGCACCTGCACCTGCTCTGGCACAAAGTTCACGCACTGGTCATCGGCCTGGTAAACCGTGACCGTGGTCAGCCGGGGGGCAGCCGTGGGGGAAATCGGCGCGGCGAGGGACTGGGGCGCGGCGGGCGAGGCGGGTGCGGCCGGTTTCTCGGAGCTTGCAGGACTGGAACGGTCTGGGGAAGATGCTGCGATGGGTGTGCGAGTTGGCGATTGGGGCGATGCAGCGTTGGGCGGGGCGGCTGTGCGGCTCCCGCAGCCTGCCAAAAGCAGCACAGTCAGCAGGAAAAGCAGGCAGGCAGAAAGTTGGCAGGGTGGGGCGATCGCCCTTGGCATTCGGTTCACCCCCAGTTTCAGCGCTCTCGGTTTCATACAGGAAATTTCATGACAGGGTTCTAGACGGATCGAACAGCCGGGTTTGGCAGCGGGAAGGCGGCGGAGAAGGGCGATCGCCCCAAACTTTGCGGATTCTACCGAATCGGGCGCGGAGGAAGTAGAGCAATGGTCTAAACTCTAAATCGTATTGCATATGACCATTATGGTGACCCCAAACTGGACGCGCCGCCATGTCCTTTCGCTGGCCGACTTTTCGCCAGCGGAATACGACACCGTGCTGCAAACGGCGGCCAGCTTCCGCGAAGTGCTATCTACCCGCACCAAAAAAGTGCCCGCCCTCCAGGGGCAGGTGATTACCAACCTGTTTTTTGAGTCCTCCACCCGCACCCGCAGCAGCTTTGAACTGGCCGCCAAGCGCCTCTCTGCTGACACGCTCAACTTTGCCCCCGGCACGTCATCCCTCACCAAGGGCGAAACTATCCTCGACACAGCGAAGACCTATCTGGCAATGGGCACGGATATGATGGTGATTCGCCACAAAGAAGCAGGTGTGCCCCAGGCGATCGCCCAGGAAATGGATCGGCTCAATACCCACGTCGGCGTGCTGAATGCAGGCGACGGCCAGCACGAACACCCGTCGCAGGGGCTGCTCGATCTGTTTACCCTCTGCACGCTGCTAGATCATGACTATCCCCGCGTGGATCTGCTGCGCGGCAAGAAAATTGCAATCGTGGGAGACATTCTGCATTCCCGCGTGGCCCGCTCCAATCTCTGGAGCCTGACCACCAGCGGCGCAGAGGTTCACCTGGCCGGCCCGCCCACGCTGCTGCCCCACTGGTTTGCAGAATTTGTGAAACCGCCGTCGAAAAAAGTGGGGGAGAAGGCTAACCCAACTCCCCGACCGTCTATCATTCCACCGACCATCCACTGGGAACTCGATCCTGCGCTCGAAAATGCCGACTTTGTGATGACGCTGCGATTGCAAAAAGAGCGGATGACCAGCCACCTGCTGCCCAGTCTGCGCGAATATCACCAGCAGTTTGGCATTACGGGCGATCGCCTCCAGCGCTGCAAACCCAGCGTCAAAGTGCTGCACCCCGGCCCGGTCAATCGCGGCGTGGAAATTAGCTCCGAACTGATGGACGATCCAGACTTCAGCCTGATTTCGCAGCAGGTGACCAGTGGCGTGGCCGTGCGAATGGCGCTGCTTTACCTGATGGGCAGCGGCAAAGGCTGAGGGCTATCCCTGCCAAACAAACACCTTGGCCTCAAACTCGCCCAGGTCGGTCATCAATTGGTCGTCGCCAGACTGCACTTCGTAGTTGCCCGTCCATTCGTGCCAGGTGCCGTTGGCAGGGAAGTTGGGCACGGTGTAGCCTGCCAAAAACTGGTCAGAGAAGTTCGCCACCACCGCCACGCGAGAGCCTTCGTCGTTCCAGCGGGTATAGGCCAACACCTTGACCTCAGGATTTTCGTGGAAAAACTCGACGTTTTCGGTGTGCAGAGCGGCGTTATGTTTCCGCAGCGCAATTAGCCCCTTGTAATAGTCAAACAAGCCCTGGTTCAGGTCGTTACTCAGCAGCGTCCAGTCAATCTTGGCGGGATCGGGCGTTTTGTACTTGTACTCTCCAAATTCCTCGCCCATCCACAGCATCGGCACGCCCATCGCCGTCATCAGCAGCACTGCGCCCAGCTTCAAGCGACGGAATGCGGCTTCGTCAAAAATTTGGCGATCGCTCAATTCTGCCATCACATGGTTGTGGTCGTGGTTAGTCAGATAGTTCACCACATTGGTCGCGCCCATAAAGCCCTGGCGCTTGGCATCAATGACATCCTTGAGCGCTTCCAGATCAAAAGTATCGCCTGTGATGTGGGCCAGCACCGTGTGATAAAAGCTGTCGTGCCAGCAGCCATCCATCGGCCCGTCTACATTGGTAATGCTCGTGGTTTCGGGAATGTGTTCTGCGATGTTAAAAAATGGTTTTGCGCCTGCGGTTTCCTTGGCTTCATGCGTGATCCAGTGCATGAAATCATAGTTCGCAATTTGACGCGCCGCATCATACCGAATGCCGTCCAGATGGTATTCGCGCACCCAGTAGCGCACCGTGTCACCAATGAAGCGGCGGGCAGGATAGGTTTCCAGATTTTCATCGTAGTGTTCGTAGTTAAACTCTGGACCCCAGTTGTTGTCGGGGTCGCGCGGCTCGTGGTGATACCAATAGTCATGGTCGATCTGCGTCAGCGGCGACGACGCTTCCGAATGGTTGTAAATCCCGTCCATGAACACGCGAATGCCTCGATGGTGACACTCGTCGATCAGCCGTTTTAAGTCAGCCGTGGACCCATAGCTCGACTCGGTGGCAAAGAAGTGGCGCGGGTTGTAGCCCCAGCTATAGTCGCCGGGATACTCCTTCACAGGCATTAGCTCTATAGCGTTGATGCCCAAGTCACACAAATAATCCAGTTTTTCGATGACATGCTTGTATTGTCCGCGAGCGTGGGGGTCGTCTTCACCCCCCGAAAAGTCCGCCACATGCATTTCGTAAATCACCAGCTCGTGATCGGCAGGCAGCGGCGTGTCGTCATATTGCCAAACGTAGGTATCAACGATTCGCTGTCCGTCTTTAATTCGCGCAATGGCGTTCTCTTCAGAAGATTTTCCATCTACGTCGGTGGCGTAGGGATCGGTCACATCTACCCACTGATTGGGTTCAAAAAACCAGGACTTACTTTGAACCCGAAACTTATAGTTATAAACACCATCTTCCAAATCCACGCTAACCCGAAAGAAACCGTCTTTTCCCTTTTTCATGGGGATTTCTTCCCAGTCTGAAAAGGAACCAATGAGTGATACGGCTTCGTTGTAGGGCGCAAACAAACTGAATTCAATAGGACTTGCCATAGTTTTTTCGTCGGGAAAGCTTGAACTAGCGATTTCATTATTGGCGATGCCAAGATTAGGCACATCTGGCATTAGAAATAGGGCGTTAGAAATAGGGCGTTAGAAATAGGGCGTTAGAAATAGAACCTTAGAAATAAATCAAAAGGAATAGCGTGTCAGGAATGGCGTGTCAGGAATCGGGACGGCGAGAAGGGCGATCGCCCCCTGACGTATTCCCCTTGACCAAGGGTTTTCGATCGCGCCAACTATGATCTGGCCACATTGCTCCTCATCAACGTTAGAAATCTAAAAATAATGCTGACTGTTATTGAACCGCAGGCTCCCCGGCGGCTGGCAGATGCGGATCTGAATCCTCGCGGCCGCGTATTTCCCAGTCCTCTATCCTGGCGCGATCAGTTTCTCTACCAGCTGTTGCCAGACCGCTTCAGCGACGGTCGCGAGGGAGAGCGGCCGATGTTCGATCGCCACCGGCCAGAGCAGTTTCGCGCCGAAAGCAAGGCCGCCTGGATGGCCGCAGGCAATCGGTTTAATGGCGGCACGCTGAAGGGCATTCTCAGCAAGCTGGACTATTTGCAGACTCTGGGGGTGACTACGCTCTGGCTCAATCCCCCCTGGAAGCAGCGGATCGATACCGAAACCTATCACGGCTACGGGATTCAGAATTTTTTGGAGGTCGATCCGCGCTTTGGCACGCGACAAGACCTGCGGGATCTGGTCGATGCGGCGCATGATCGCGGCATGTACGTGGTTCTGGATATTATCTACAACCACAGCGGCAGCAATTGGTACTATCGCGGCCCGGAGGGTTCTCCAGCAGAAACCATGCCCTACCGCTTTTCGCCGCCCTACGAGATTCACGGCTGGCGATCGCACGAGAGCCGCAGCATTCCCCAGCCCCTCACCCTGGAGGATGGGGTGTTTCCCGAAGAATTTCAAAACCCAGACTGGTACAACCGGGCAGGCATGATTAGCCAGTGGGAAGTGTCGCCGTGGGAAGACCCGCTCAATCCCTACGTGGAGTTTCGTCAGGGCGACTTTTTTGAACTGCGCGATTTCAACTTGGAAAATAAGGAAACGCTGTCGGCGCTGGCCAAGGTCTATCAATACTGGATTGCGCTGACGGACTGCGACGGCTTTCGAGTCGATGCCGTCAAGCACGTTTCGCCTGCCTCCTCGCGCCGATTTTGCAGCGAGATCCACGGCTATGCCCAGGCCATTGGCAAGGAAAACTTCTTGCTGGCGGGGGAACTGACGGATGAAAACCTGGTGCAGGGCTATCGCGACATCTTTGGGCGCAATCTGGACTCGGTGCTGGATATTGCCGCCGCGCCAAATAACCTGATGGCACTGGTGAAGGGGCTGGGCCATCCTGGAGCCTATTTTGGGCTATATGACGAAGCGCAGCTTTCGGGCAGCATCCGCCAGTTGGGGACGTATCACGTCTCGGTGCTGGACGACCACGATATGTGTTCGCGACCAGCAAAGCAGCGGTTTGCGGCAGGTAGCGACCTCCCCACCCGCTATCACCAGGCGGCCCATGCGGTTGGGGTGATGCTGACCATGCCGGGAGTGCCGTCGATTTACTACGGCACAGAGCAGGCGCTCGATGGCTCCGAAAGTTACCACGACTATGGCATCGAGCCGCAGCACGCCTATATCGACCGCTATATTCGCGAGTGTATGTTTGGCGGCAAGTTTGGCGCGTTTGGCACGGAGGGATGCCACTTTTTTAACCCGCAGCATCCGACCTATTTGCGAATTGCGGCGATCGCCCGTGTGCGCCAGCGTCCCGATCGCATCGGCCGCGCCCTGCGCCGGGGGCAACACTATCCTCGCGAAACCTCGTTTATGGATCGTCCCTTTTCCTATCCCGGTGCGGGAGAACTGGCCGCCTGGTCACAAATTCAATTCAATGCAGAAGTGCTAATGGTGCTGAACACCCACAGCACAGAAGGGCGAGGCGCATATGTGACGATTGATCGCTCGCTGCATCCCAACGGCTCAACCATGACGGTGCTGTACAACAGCGATTGGAGCGACGAGCAACTCCAGAACCCGCCGACGGATGAAACCGTCACCGTGGAGCATTATCAAGACCGACGGGTGGTTCATGTCAGCTTGCCGCCCGCAGGCATGATGATCTTGGCTTAGGTTGGGGTTGTCCACTGCCGATGCCTGATGAGTCGGGAAATGGCGCTAA
This sequence comes from Thermoleptolyngbya oregonensis NK1-22, assembly GCF_032705245.1. GTDB lineage: Bacteria > Cyanobacteriota > Cyanobacteriia > Elainellales > Elainellaceae > Thermoleptolyngbya > Thermoleptolyngbya sichuanensis. Next base: position 94,591 of record NZ_CP053540.1, on the reverse strand, counting down.
TGTGGCGTAAATGTGGCGTAGCGTCTCCACTCCCTGCCTCTGCCGATTTTGCAAGTTCGCTCATCCCCCTCAAAATGGGGTAGCTTCCGCACCTCGATGCTGGCGAAGTTGCCTTGAGCAATCATGAAGCTTTTGGCAGGTGAGTTCAAAGCACTGAGCGAGAGTATGAATCAGCAAGAAATCGAACACCGCGATCGCGTTCTTCGCAGCTATTTTGAAGGGTGCGATTGGGATCAAAACGGAGAGTATGAGCTAAAACGAACGCTGGTTTTGAATAGCGATCGCCTCCTGCCTGACTATCCCTACGTTGTGGAAAACGAGTGGGAAGTCGAACCCGGTCGAGGGCATAAGGGGCGGGGAGATCTGGTGTTTACCGATGGGGCAGGGCGATTTGCGGTGGTAGAGGTCAAGTGCTTAAATCGGACAGGTTGTGGCGGCAATAAAAAAGCCCAACAGGAAAAAGTCCGAGTCCGGCGACACCAAGTTATAAAACAGGCGCTTCACTATGCCAACATTTACGCCGCTTCAAAGCTGGAAGCAGGCGTGATTGATGACCCAAACGCAGTCGCGGCCTATGTGTTTACGAACGAGCAGGACTATCCCTATTTCCTGTTCAGAGAATCAGAATCCTTGCAGATTACGAATGTCCCCATACAAAGTCCTTCAGACCATCGGGAACCAGTCGCAGCCCTGCATCGCTGAACTCGGATAGAGATTTCCACTCGGCCAGCAGGGGCTTGTCCCCTTCGGAACCAGAGAGATGCGGCTGGTTGTAGAGCGTGCGATCGCAAAATTTGGCATCATAGATCAGCACAATTTCATGGCCCGGCTTGCCCTCCAGCGTGAAGAGATTCTCTAGCGTGCCCAGCCAGGTCAACTGCTCAATTTCTGCGCCCAGTTCTTCGCGCATCTCGCGGATCAGCGCGTCGCGGCTGGTTTCGCCAAATTCGATGCCGCCGCCCAGCGGTCGATAATAGTCGGACTGCTTGACGGAATCATAGTCGCGGGAAACGAGGATGCGGTCTTGATGTCGAAACAAGCACAGCACAATGAGTCGAATCCGCCCCTTCATTCTCCACTCCTAGAACAACTCGCACTGCCCATGATGGCGCAGCAGGTGATCGCAGAGGACAAGGGCGACCATCGCCTCCACCATTGGCACGGCGCGGGGCAGCACACAGGGGTCATGGCGACCTTTGGCAGCGAGGACGGTTTCTTCGCCGTCGCTAGTCACGGTGCGCTGCTCTTTGCGGATAGTGGCAGTGGGTTTGAATGCTACGCGCAGGATGATGTTTTCGCCGTTGGAGATGCCGCCCTGGATGCCGCCGGAGCGGTTGGTGACGGTGCGAATTTCGCCTTGGTCGTCGATGTAGAATTCGTCGTTGTGCTGAAAGCCAGTTAGCAGCGTTCCCGCGAAGCCAGAGCCGATTTCAAAGCCTTTGCTGGCGGGCAGAGACATGACGGCTTTGGCGAGGTCGGCTTCGAGCTTGTCGAACACGGGTTCGCCTAATCCTTTGGGCACGGCGCGGGCCACACATTCCACCACGCCGCCGATGGAGTCGCCCGATCGCCCGGTTTGCTCAATTAGCTCAATCATCCGCTCGGCGCATTCATGATCGGGGCAGCGGACAATGTTGCTTTCCACCTGCTCCATTGTGACGGTGTTGGGATCAACTGCGCCTTCTAGGTCTTTGATGCGCTTGACGTAGCCGATGATCTCAACCCCTGCGACCTGATGCAGGATTTTCTTGGCGATCGCCCCTGCCGCCACCCGCCCAATCGTCTCCCGCGCCGAGGAGCGCCCGCCGCCGCGCCAGTTGCGGATGCCGTATTTTGCGTCATAGGTCGCGTCGGCGTGGGACGGGCGATATTTCACCGCCATTTCGTCATAGTCCTGCGATCGCGCGTCCTTGTTTCTCACCAAGAGGGCGATCGGCGTGCCCAGCGTCTTGCCGTCCATCACGCCCGATAGAATCTCGCAGCGGTCTTCTTCCTTGCGCGGCGTGACGATGTGGCTCTGGCCGGGGCGGCGGCGGTCTAGCTCTGTTTGAATGTCGGCTTCAGAAATCTCTACACGGGGTGGGCAGCCGTCAATCACCACGCCCACGCCGCCGCCGTGCGACTCGCCAAATGTTGTAATTCTAAACAAATGCCCAAAGGTACTACCCATATTGCAACCCGGTGAAAATCCGTTGAACCGCTTGAGTTGGCGCTGTTTGCGACCCAGCAGCCTTCTATTCTAACTGGTTGTTAAGTAACATTTGATGTCTTGTCAACCGGGCATTTACTCCGCTCTGCTAGTCTACAAACATAGCAAGCAGTCAAGCTTTGCCATCAAGCTTTTTCTAGGTTCCTTCTAGGTTTCAGTGCTGCTTTGGGTTCCGAACGATTGATGCTACTGAGCATTCTTCGGAATCTTTACTTTTTTAACCTCTTTTGTCGATCGATCCACCGTGGCTATGAATAAGTACTGTACTGAATGGATTCAAGAATGGTGCCTCCAAAACGGTTGGACGGATCTGTTTCAGGAGCGTCGGGAATATTGGGCGTTTCCGCCCCACGCCGTGATGCCCCTGCCCATTCCCACAGAGGCGCTGCTGTCTATCAAGGCGGAAAAGGGCTTTAGCCCCCAGGAGCGACTGTGGCTGAGTGCGGCCTGGGCGGGAGCCGTAATTTCGGCAGGTCTGGGCGTATACTTCCAGTCGCCGATGCCGCTGGTGGTGGCGTTCGCCTTTTGCGCCGTGATCTTTGGTCTAATGGACGATGAGTAAGGCGCTCTGCGTTTCTCGTTGAATCCATTTTCTGCTTGACATGACACAACCATCCACGCCATTGCCCGCCGCCTCGCCTGCGGTGGGCATTATTATGGGCAGTGACTCTGACTTGCCCACCATGCAGGGGGCGATCGCCATTTGCGAACAGTTCCAGGTTGCCTGCGAAGTGGCGATCGTCTCCGCCCACCGCACCCCAGAGCGCATGGTGGATTATGCCCAGACCGCCCACGAGCGCGGGCTAAAGGTCATCATCGCGGGTGCAGGCGGCGCGGCACATTTGCCGGGAATGGTGGCCGCCCTCACGCCATTGCCTGTGATTGGCGTTCCCGTACCCAGCCGCCATCTGCAAGGACTGGACTCGCTCTATTCCATCGTGCAAATGCCCGCCGGAATCCCCGTGGCGACCGTGGCGATCGGCAACGCCCAAAACGCCGGACTCCTTGCCGTGCAGATTCTCGCCTGCCAACAGCCCGACCTGCTGGCCCAGGTACAGCGCTATCGCCAAAGCCTGCGCGATATGGTGCTAGAGAAACAGTCGAAGCTCGATGCGGTAGGATATCAGGCGTATCTCCAGCAAATGTCGTAGTTTGCAGTCTATGTGAGATCCCCCTAAATTCCCCTTAATAAGGGGGACTTCCGAATCCGGTTCCTCCCTTTGGTAAGGAGGACACCCGAATCCGGTTCCCCCCTTACTAAGGGGGCTAGGGGGGATCTCCAAAGCCCCAGCGATTCACCCACCCCCTGCCCATGCCCACCCTCGCCGAACTGCCCTTTTTGCCCTATCTGGACGACCAGGGCGAGATTATCCACGAATTCGACGGCAAGGTAGGAGCCTACGCCATCTTTGCGGCTGACCAGACCTTGCAATACATCGGCTATTCCCGTGACATCACCGCCAGCCTGCTGCAACATCTCGTGCGGGTGCCGCAGGGCTGCCATTGGGTGAAGGGGTGGACGTGCGATCGCCCCAGCCGCACCCTGCTAGAAACCGTCCGCACCGACTGGATCGCCGAAAGCGGCGCAACGCCCCCCGGCAACGGCGCAGACGAAGCCCGCTGGAACCAGCCCATCGATGCCAAAGTCCACATGACCCCGCAGGAGCAGGCCGACTATGCCAGCGCCGACGACCAGGGCAAAATCAAAACCCTGAAGCAGGTCGCACGACGGGTCGAGGCAGAAGTGCTGAAAGCGCTGGGCGATCGCGGCGTGACAACACCCATCCGCTTTGACCCCAAGCTAAAGGAAGAGGGGCTGCTGGGGCTGAAGCCTGTCTAGGGATCAGGGATCAGGGGTTAGGGGCTGGTTGACTGACAAAACTCGAATCACCCTCACCCCAACCCCTCTCCCAGAGCGGGATAGGGGCTTCAAACCCAGTTCTAAACTCCGGCTCCCTTTCTCCCTTTTTGGGAGAAGGGGTTGGGGGATGAGGGAAAAAGATCTGTCAGTCAACCAGGGGGTAGGGGTCAGGTTGGGAGTAGTTGCCTCCTGCTGCCTGATCTCTGCCACCTGACCCTTAATCCCTAACTACCCTAATCGAGCAGTTGATTAATTTCCTGATACGCCTGAGACAGGCGCTCAGCCATCAGTTGATTCATTGCTTTTTGAAAGGCGATCGCCCCCTGCGGATTTTCGGCCTGCATGTGGGTCAGAGCGGTCTGGGTCATTTGGTAGATGGTGCTGGGCATGTCGGCGATCGCCGTAGTTTGGTGCGCCGTGTTCGAGAAAAACTCCATCTCGCCTACGAAGCTTCCGGCTCCCAGCGTTTGCAGGCGTTTTGCGGTCGCTTGCTGGTCTGCCTGTGCCCACACCGTTACCTGACCAAATTCGAGAATATACAGGGCGATCGCGGCTTCGCCCTCACGAAATAGCGCGTCTCCTGCTGCTAAATCCAGTTCTTCCAAATAAGTGCCAATTTCGGCAATTTGGGGCGAATTGGGAAACCAGTTCTCCATCTGCAACACCAGCGGCAAAGACTTTTTACGCCGCCAGGAAATGGCAGACAAAATTTGATTTTCACACCACTCTACGCCGCGATCCAGGTCTGGAAAAATCAGGCAAGTCGGGTCATCTTCTTGGATCAGGCCGCTCCGCTGAATCTGTTCTGCAATCTCAGGAGAAAGGTGCGTAAACAATAGGTTAAAAGACTCTCTCTGAGCAACTTGCTTGAGCTTTTCAAACCCCAACACAGCCGAAGAATCGAGTCCTGTAACAGCTTGAAAATTCAAAACAACGAACTTTGGCGAAACCAATTGCTCTGCCTGGATACGCTGCTGAATTTGGTTGATGAGCGTCGTTGCGGTGCCAAAAAAGAGAAATCCCTGGAGATCAAGAATATAAAGCTGTTCACCTTCCTGGCGAAGGGCGCGCTGCTCGGTGGGCGATCGCCCTACGCGGCTGCGGTAATTTGTGCCCGACAAAATATGCTTTGCGACGCGAGTGCGGCTGTAGTTCACCACAAACAGCACCATCGCAATGGCTAACCCCAACCCCACGCCTTCCAAAAAGCCGACCAGCGCAATCACCAGCAGGATAATTTGCGCCAAAACATAGTCGGCTTTGGAAAGCTTGAACCATGCATCATACACCCATTCCACCAAAAAGCTGAGGCCCAAAAACACCAACATACCGCCCAAAACTGCTTTTGGAATCAGGGCAGCGAGTCCGCCAGAAAATAGAATTACCACACAAACCAGGGCGGCCAAAATTCCAACAAATCGGCTTTTTGCGCCAATTTTTACGCTGCAAAGCGTGGATAGACCCAGCCCATGAAATCCAATAATGCCGCCTCCCAACCCAGCGAGGATATTGCCCAATCCAGCAGCCCGTAATTCCTGATTCAGGTCAATATCTTGTCTGCTTGCCAGTTCAATTCCAGTAGAATTTAGCAGCAGCATCATGACCGTCACCAGCATGATGCTGATTATTCGGGGAAGCTGTTCTCCGATTGCCTGCCAGTTTGCTTGGAACAGTAGGCTCGGCTCAATCGGTCGCCAGAGGGCCCCTTGTGGAAATTCGGGTAGCAACAATCCGTATTCTCTTGCTTCGGCAATACTGGTCTGGGTTAGAAACAGCAATACATAAAAAATGAGCGATCCAAAAAACACCATTCCCGGCACGATAAAAATGCTATCTCGATGGCGCAAGATCCAGAGCAAAAGCAGGCCGAAAATCACTCCCGGAACCCAGCGAATTAAAAGTTGTGGCTGGAGCAAGATGTTGATTTCAGCAAAGCTAAAAAAGCGATCGCTCAGCAGGCTGAAGCCACTTTGAGCAATTAGATATCCCGTGCCTGAGAGAAAGCCGCCAATCACCGGATAGGGCGCAAACCGGGTCAGGTTGCCCAGGCGGTAGGTTCCTAGCAAAAAGCAGACCACGCCTGTTAGCAGAGAAGTAGTGGCGATCGCCATCACCGCCGTTGCAAACAATGCTGCTGGCGTAGCCGACCCAGACAGCTTCGTCACCATTGCGCTGATCAGCAGCGACAGAATCACGCCCGGGCCGTCTTGCGGAATAATCAACACTCCAGGTAGTGAACTGCCCAAAGCTACAATAATACTGACCGTAATCGCAGTGAATAAAACCAGCCCGATGCCCGTCGAGACGAAGGGCGTTAGCTCACCCGAAAAGATTAGTGCGCCAAAGGAAACGGCGTAAACCACTAGAAAAATACCTGCAATCATGCCCGCCGTGAGACTGGGAATCAATCGGCTGGGTTGCAATTCCTGTTGGATCAGGGCACGAAAGTTCTGGCGAGTCCAGCGGGCTTTGGCGGTGGGGGGCATGGCTTCTCCTGGGGCTAAACTGAAGCTCAATCCGCGGTCTGAGTGATTTTTTTATTAAACGCTAAAAATTGCTTGGCAGCACTATTCCAGCTTCCACCAGGCTGGCCAACTGAGTACCAGTTGCGCCAGTTCTGCGTAGCCTGCTGCATTGGGATGGGCCCCGTCGCCCGATCGCACTTCCGCCATCCACACGGGCGATCGCCGCAGTGGCGTGAACACATCCAGGTAGGGAATCTCAAAGCCCTCGCAGATTTGCCGCTGATAGCCCACCAGTTCAGCAATGCGTTCGTTCTGCGCTTCATCGGCGATCGCCGGAGGACTGACCATCAGCACCGGATATTGCCGCTTGGCCACCAGCAAAATCATGCCCGTGTGCCGCAGCGAGTCCGACGTTTTCACCCGCACCCCGCCCTGTTCCCAGGTCGTATCGTTTGCCCCAAAGGAAAATACCACCCGCCCGTCACACCCCTCTGGCAGCCGCGCCATCACCTCAAACTGCCAGCGCACGCCGATATCAGCGCTGGTTTCTCGCCGCACGCCGAGGTTGTAATAGGTCAACGGCACGCCCCGCTGGCTGGCAAACTGGCAGACGCGCCCCGTCCAGCCCAGCAGCGTCGAGTCGCCCGTGCCATTCACAAACGAGTCGCCCACAAAGCAGATGCGGAGGTCAGGATTGCTCATATCCTCTGTGTTCGAGTTCGCAGCCAGGAGGTCGCGGAATAAATCAGCAAGGCCAGCCAGATGCAGCCAAACGTGACCGCATGGGCAGGCGTAAAGGGTTCGCGATAGAGAAACACGCCCAAGAGAAGCTGCAAGCTGGGCGCAAGGTACTGCATGAAACCCAGCGTTGAAAGTTGCAGCCGCTTGGCCGCATTGTTGAACCACAGCAGCGGAAACGACGTGACAATGCCGCAGCCCATAAACAGCAGCATCAGCCCCAGGCTATCAGAAAAATGCCCTGTGCCCGTTACGTCGCCAAAGCTGATGAATAAGATAGCCGCCGGAGAGACCCACAACGCTTCTATCGTCAGCCCAACCACGGGCGAAACGGGGACAATCTTTCGCACCAGCCCATAGAGCGCAAAGGAAAACGCCAGGAACAGAGCAATCCAGGGTACTGTGCCAAGCTGCCAGATAAAATAAATCACCCCCAGCGTCGCTAATGCCACGGCCAATTGCTGTCCCCAGTGCAGCCGCTCCTTTAGCACCACAAAGCCCAGCAGCACGCTGACCAGGGGGTTGATAAAATAGCCGAGGCTGGTTTCCACGACGCGATCGCTATTCACGCCATAGATATATAGCCCCCAGTTAAACGCTAGCAGCAGCGCCGTGATCAGCAAAATGCCCAGCGTGCGGGGCGATCGCCCAATGGCCTGCAACTCTGCCCGCCGATCTTGCGCGATTAGCACGCTGATCAAAAACACCGCCGACCAGAAAAAGCGGTGGCTCAACACTTCTATTGAAGAAATAGAACCAAACGCTTTCCAGTAAATAGGCAGCAATCCCCACGCGGTATAGGCCAGCAAAGCATAGATTAGCCCCGATTCTCGCCTAGACGAAACGGAGCCGAGAGATGGTTTTGGATTCACGAAATTCAAAGGCAAGGCTTTGGGGTGGAAGTGCTTGAAGGCAAAGCTTCTGCCCATGCTAGAGCCAGGTTCTACATTGCCAATACGACCATGTGGGCGATTTTTGGGGCGATTTTTGGGGCGATTTCCAAGAAGCAAGTTTTCGCACTCTGCAAGCAAAGCTCTGGCAGCTTGACAGAGCCGTTGCAGAATCGGGTAGCCCTAACTGGCACATTCTCTCCCAGCCACGCAGGAGGTCTAAGGAATTCGTGAGTGCGATCGCCCCACGCTAGGAAAAATTGCAGGCTTTGCAGACGGTTTGTAAGGACGGCTTGCGCTAGACAACACAAGCCCTAGCACTCGCTCTCTTTAATTGGTAGTCTCAATTTTGGAGTCATTATCCCAAACCCCCAACTCCTGACCCTCGCTCAATGCCCTACGCAATCGACTTTGGCACCAGCAACACCGTCATTGCCCGATGGAACGCCGCCACGCAGCAGCCCGAAACCGTTGTTCTAGACCGCCTTTCTCTGCAACTGGGGGGCAATCCGCCGCTGGTGCCTAGCTTGCTGTACATAGAAGATGCGGCGGCGGGCAAGACGCTTGCAGGACAAACGGTGCGCGATCGCGGCTTGGATCTGTCTCGCGACCCGCGCTTTTTTCGCAACTTCAAGCGGGGCGTGGGGGCAGAGATTCAGGGCTTTTTGCCGGATCTGGACGGGCGCAGCGTCAGCTTCGAGCAAGTGGGCGAGTGGTTTTTGGCGCAGGTGATTGGGCAGCTTCAGCACACTGACCCTGACCTAGAGACGCTAGTCTTCACCGTACCCGTGGATAGTTTCGAGGCCTATCGGCTGTGGCTGGCGCGGGCCTGTGAATCGCTGAACGTGCAGCAGGTACGGATGCTGGATGAGCCGACGGCGGCGGCGCTGGGCTATGGGCTGGCGGGTGGCAGCACGCTGCTGGTGGTAGATTTTGGCGGCGGCACGCTGGATCTGTCGCTGGTGCGGCTGGAGAAGTCGCCGAGCGGCGCGAAACCCCTGGGCGTGCTGTTGAAGTGGGGACAAAAGACGCTGACGGAATCGGGGCAAAAGTCCAAAACGGCTCGCGTGTTGGCCAAGGCGGGACAAAACTTGGGCGGTGCAGATATTGACAACTGGCTGGCGGATCACTTTGCGACTGAGCAGGGGTTGCCCGTTTCTTCGCTGACGCTGCGGCTGGCAGAACGGCTAAAGATTCAGCTTTCGGAACAACCAGAGGCGGCGGAGGCCTATTTCAACGACGAAACGCTGGAGAGCGTGGAGCTACACCTGAGCCGCGATCGCCTCCAGGAGATCTTGCAAGCAAACGGCTTTTTTGACCGATTGGACGACGCGATGAGTCAGGTGCTTCAGCAGGCACGACGCGAGGGACTGGAAAGCGGCGACATCGATGCGGTGCTGCTGGTGGGTGGCACGGCCCAGATTCCCGCCGTGCAGGCCTGGGTGCGGCAATATTTCCCCGCCGACAAGATCCGCTCTGAGAAGCCCTTCGAGGCGATCGCCCACGGAGCCTTGCAAATTGCCCAGGGTGTGGAGGTCAAGGATTATCTCTATCACAGCTATGGCGTGCGCTATTGGGATCGGCGCAACCGTCGCCACGGCTGGCATCCCATTATCCGCGAGGGACAGCCCTATCCAATGGAAAAGCCCGTCGAGCTAACCCTCGGCGCGTCGATGGACAACCAGCCCAGCATTGAGCTAATCATTGGGGAACTGGGCGCAGATACCACCACGACGGAAGTCTTCTTTGAGGGCGATCGCCTCGTCACCCGCGTCACGGGGGGCACGGCCCAGGTGAAGCCGCTGAACGACACCGACCGCGCCCGCAGCATCGCCCGCCTCGATCCGCCCGGTGCGCCAGGGAGCGATCGCATCAAGGTGCAGTTCTGGGTGGATGGCGATCGCTTCCTCCGCATCACCGTCGATGACCTGCTCACCAACCGCACCCTCACCGAAAATCAAGCCGTCGTGCAGTTGAGCTAGGAAATTTTCGATATCTATTTCGATATCTATCGACATCTGACCGAGGGATAGTAACTGCTATGAAGCTTAAAACAATTGAGTTGCCGATGGAACAGATTCAACAATTTTGCGATCGCTGGCAGATCGTCGAGTTCGCCTTGTTTGGCTCTGTTCTGCGAGATGATTTTCGTCCTGATAGTGACATTGATGTGTTAGTCACTTTCGCGCCAGAAGCGGAACGAGGGTTATCTGAAACACTGCAAATGAAAGACGAGCTACAAACCATCTTCAACCGAAAAGTCGATTTTATTGTTAAAGCAGCGATTGAGCGTAGTGAGAACTGGCTGCGACGCAAAAACATCCTGGAATCTGCACAGGTTATCTATGCCACGCGATAACGAATCCTTAATTGATATTGAACGAGCAGCCAGACGAGTTATACGCTATGCCGCTGATTGCGATCGTGCCAGTCTTCAAATAAATGACGAAAAAATCTCTGCAATACTTTATCAAATACAATCATCGGCAAAGCAGCCAAACGATTATCTCAGGACTTTCGCCAACAATATCCAGAGATTCCCTGGCGAGAAATTACAGGAATGCGGGATGTGATTGTTCATGACTATGATCAGGTTGATCTTGATATTGTTTGGGATGTGATTCAAAACAAACTGCCTGAATTACTAATATCTCTTCAGTCGTTACTCCCTTCAGAAGATTCATAACCTTTCCTGCGATAAGGTTACGAGTCCTCTCAACCGCATTACGGTTTGAAGCAGATGGGCGATCGCAGCGAGTGGTTGGCGGTTTTATTGCGATCGCACCATATCTTCATGCAAAGCTGAAAACGACGCTGCTCCAATACAATGCCCCATAATCCTTCAGAAAGCTCGGCAAAGCTGAAACTACTCGTGTGTATAGGTTCTGGATTTTGGACTGACGAAATGATATGAAATTCTATGGCGATCGCCGAAAATGATGAAATCGTTTCAGAATAAAGATTCCACGCGATGACTTCCGAGGCGATCTTGATTTCCTCGATGGTTATACTGATTTCTTCGCCTGTGAATATACGACATGGACGCAGACGCTCCTAATCCATCTATCACGCTTAGCAAAAAAGAGTTTTGGGCGCTCTGGCTGACGTTGTTTCTGATTGCCTACAACATCAGCGTCATTTCGCCCGTCATGCCCCTCCTGGTGCGGGAGTTGAACACCAGCATCGGCTATATCCAGAGTGCGCTGGTGCTGTTTTCCCTGGTCACTGCATCCTTTGCGCCGACGAGTGAAAACCTGTGTCGGTTCTATGGGCGAGAGCGAATCTTTTTGGGTGGACTGTTGCTCTATGGCCTCGGCATTGTGGCCATGGCTCTCAGCCCCACGATTGGGTTCTGGGTGGTCAGCTTTTCGCTGCTGACGGGGCTGGCGGCGACCCCTTTGGTCAGCGCTCCCTGGAGCATTATGGACTTTGCCTACGACGGTAAACAGGAAGAGCAGGCCACCGTTGCATTCATCCTGGCTTCGGTTATCGGCGGTCTGTCGGGGAGCTTGCTGGGCGGTTTCATCGCGTCTCATTTTGGCTGGCGCTGGTCGTTTACCCCGTCGCTTATTGTCTTTGTGCTGGTGCTGGTGATGGGCAGAACCTTGCCCTCTACCTCGGTTCCTCGCAAGGTTCCGATCGATTGGGTGGGCGGGTTGGTGTCCTTTTTGGGCTTTGGCAGTATTTTGCTGGGCGTGGGGCTGGCGGGGGAATATGGCTGGTGGAAGCCCAAGCAGGTCTTTTCGATTGCGGGGCTGGTGATTCCGCCCTTTGCGGTGTCAATTGTGCCGACGCTGATTTCGGTGGGGGTAATTTGTCTTGGCTTTTTTGCTGTCTGGCAGCGACAGCAGCAGCAACAGCCCGCTGGCATTCCGCTGATGCGCGTGGGGCTGCTGCGAAACGCTGTGTTTGTGAACGGGCTGCTGACGGCGATGCTGCATACGCTGGTCACGTCTGGCATTCAGTTCAACCTGTATCAATCGCTGCCGATCATTCTGCCGCTCAACCCATTTCAAACGGCGATCGCCGTTTTGCCCTACACCCTAACGATGGTAGTGGTCGTGGTGCTGCTGCTCAAGCGGTTGAAAATCGATCAGCAATTGTTTCCCAAGTATCTGGTGCATATTGGGCTATCGCTGCTGATTGTGGGATTGCTGGCGATGTATTGGGCGATCGCCCCCGATATGACGACCCTCAGCATCCTGCCCGCGCTGATGCTCATGGGCGTGGGGTCGGGACTATTTTCGGTCTATATTGGCAGGCTCACCTACGCTACCACCTCAAAGCGGGAAAAACCCGAAGGAACCGGAATCTACAACCCGTGCCAGCAGTTGGGCAGTTCTCTGGGGCGCGGCATTTTGGGCACGATTTTGATTACCTCGGCCTCTATTGACGTGGTGGATCAGGTCGCGCAACTCATGGGGCTGAGCCTTTCGAGCGAGCAGCGACTAAACGCCATTACCGCTTTGCAGCGGATGGTGCAGACCTTTTCCAAGCAAGAACGCCGAGAGGCGCTGGCTAGAGTGCTGCCCGAACCCGTGATGGCGCAGCTTCCCGAAGTGGCCCGCCTGGCCGCCGTCGAAGGCATGAAGATTGCGCTACTCGTCGCCATTGCCGTCAGCGTGGTCTGCCTGCTGCTTTCCACCCAACTCCCCAAGCGGGGCCGCCGCCGTCCCTGATTTTCTGTCCCTTAGGCAACGTAGGTGAACTGGCTGCTCGTGAGGTTGAGCCGTGCGCCTTGCACAATGGCAATGAGTTCGTCGGGGCCGCTGCTTTGCCGGAGGAAAATTTGCGTGCTGATGCCCAGGTTTTGTAGGCGATAGTCGGCGGCTTTGCTCTTGAGCTGGAGGCGATCGCCCGTGCCAAATCCCGTAATCAGCGCGTAATCGTTTAGCCCCGCTTGGTTGGGGTTGCCGTCATCATAAAACACGCCCCTGGCGTTGCCTAGCAGGTATACATCGGAGCCGTTACCGCCATTGAGAACATCCACCTCGCCCCGCCCGGGCCGCTGCGAGTCTGGGGTCACGCCAATCAGCGTGTCGGCCCCGTTGCCGCCAATCAGCGTATCCCTGCCTGCGCCGCCAACTAGCTGATCGGCTCCGTTGCCGCCAATCAGCGAGTCGTTGCCATTGTTGCCCAGCAAGGTGTCGTTGCCTGCGCCGCCGAAGATCGTGTCGTTGCCTGCGCCGCCTTGCAGCAGGTCGTTGCCGCCGTTGCCAAAGATCTGGTCATTGCCGCCTGCGCCGTTGGCCGTGTTGTCGGCATCGTCGCCCACCAAAAAATTATCTTGCTCTGGAGCCAGCGCCGCCCGTGCGCCCAGCACCAGCCCCAAAAAGGAGAAGTTGGGCGAGGTGCGGAGGGCTTCCACGCTGGCACGAGATACCAGTTGAGCCGCCAGCCCCGGATTGACAAAATTGAGCGCTGCCAGAAACTCGTTGAAATCGGAATCGCCAATGAAGCTAAACGTAGGGCTGCTAAGTTCGGCGACGGAGAGGTCTGTCGTGCTGTAACCTGCGGGTGGCGTGCTGAGCAGACGGCGGATTTGACCATGCTTGTCGAGCAGGGTGATGGGGTTAATCGCAGGGTCGGTGTAGGCCTGCAAGACGACCTTGCCGTTGATAAACGCCTGCCCGCCCAGCGACACAAAATCGCCCTTGACCACGTAATGGGTGACGGTCTTGTCTGCGCCGCCTGCGGCGAGGAACTGAGCGGCGATCGCCCCGCTGGTTCCCGGCGAGTTGAACGTGACAATTTCCCCCACCAAGTCCGTTAGCTCAGCGGCCGCGATTTGGGCAATGCCGCCGCCCAAGCTGTGGCCGATAATATCGGGCCGCACGCCCGTCGCCCCAAAGGTGGCTAGCAGCCAGTCTTCCAGATCGGCTTGATTTGCTTGAAACTGGGCAAACCCAACCCCATTGGGATCTCGGTTGGCCAAATCGTCCAACAGTTCGTTCGTCTGCCGAAACACCAGCACGGGCGGCTTCCCCGGCGTGGTGGATTTCAGCCCCAATGCCTGAAAGCCCGTCGTGGGGTCGTTGAAAATTTGGTCAATGGTGTAGCCTGCCTGAGCCAGAAATGCATCAACCTGCGGCTGAAACTGGGGGTTGTCGGATACCGCGACGATTTCTTTAGCCAGAATTTCGTAAATCGGATGGAGAGGGTTCATGGTGTCGTGTGGTTGTAAAAGAGCCTGGGGCTGAGTTTTGAGGCTGAGTTTTGAGGCTGAGTGATGAGGCTGGGTGATGGGGTGGGGCGATCGCCCGTCTGCCATCTGTGCTGCCATCTGTGCTGCCATCCGTTCTGCTATCTGTACTGCTATCTATAGGGCTGATTCTGGGCAGGTTTATTTTTTCTTTCACCCCCGCTATGACCGATGAGACACGCACCGGGTTCCACTTCGTTACAAAATAGCCTGTGAGAATTAATTCATCCGGTTATCTGGCAAACTGTCTGAAATGGCAGCCTGAAATGGCAAATTGCTCGAAGACATCCACATGTCTGACTTTCAAGTTCTGGCGTTCAGTCTGCGAAATCTCCAGTTTTCACCTCCCTCGCTCCCCTTAGCTTCCTCCCATGAGTCTTGTTAATCTTCTAATCGTCTTTTTTCTGATCTCTTCCATTTCCCCTTTAATTCAGCGGTTTTCAATCGAGCGGCGGCGGCTGATGACGATCCAGGCGTTCGAGCGCAGTCGCGGCAGTCGGGTCATTTTGCTCATCCACCGCCAGGAATCCATTAGTTTTCTAGGCGTTCCCGTTTCTCGCTTCATCAGCATCGAAGACTCTGAACAGGTGCTGCGGGCGATCCGGCTGACCCCACCCAATGTGCCCATCGACCTGATCTTGCATACCCCAGGGGGACTGGTGCTGGCGACCGAGCAAATTGCCCGCGCCCTAGTGCGCCATCCGGCCAAGGTGACGGTGTTTGTGCCCCACTACGCCATGAGCGGCGGCACGATGCTGGCGATGGCTGCCGATGAAATCGTGATGGACGAAAACGCAGTGCTGGGCCCGGTCGATCCGCAGTTGGGCAGCACGCCTGCTGCCAGCGTGTTGAAGGTGCTGGAAGACAAGCCCATCAGCGATATCGATGACCAGACCATCGTGACCGCTGACATCGCCCGCAAGGCCATTCGCCAGGTGCAAAAGTTTGTCCGCACGCTGCTCGAAGACTGCGTGCCCAAGCGTAAAATCGAACCTGAAAGAATTGACCGCATTATCGAAGCGCTGACGACGGGGCAGGTGACGCACGACTACCCGATTTCGGTAGAAGAAGCCCAGGAACTTGGGCTGCACGTCGTTGCTGGGCTACCCAAGATCATCTACAGCCTGATGGATCTGTATCCGCAGCCGTCGATGGGTCGCCCCACCGTGCAATACATTCCGCTGCCCTACGAAAACCGCCCGATGCTGCCGGAGTCTATTAAGGAGTAAGGATTAAGACCGATACAGTTGGGTGACTTCTCGCAGTTTTAGCCCAGAAGGGATGATTGGAGTTGGAACGCTAGCTGCAAGCGCGTTAGTCCTGAGTGTAGGGATTGGTCGGGTCTTTCTGGAATTTCTGGAATTTTAAGGATGCGATAAAGAACCTGAGAACTGGCTCGGATTGAGTCCCCAAGCGGATTAAGCTAGATTTCAGGTCGGTTTTCCAACTGCCCTCTCACTCTGGCAAACAATCGCTAAAATGGTGGGAAGAATAGCAAGGAGCTATACTTAGTGACTTCGCCCTCTTCACAAGTGCAGACGTTCAGGCTTTAATTTGCATTAATGAGACCTGGCCTTGGGCATTGGTAAAGTTTAATGGTCTACCCCAACTCAAAAATTTTCTGGACTGGGCAAGTTCTCCATCCTCCTTTGCTTCCAAAGAATCTAGGATTTTCGCGGCTGTTCTTTTTGCAAAACTGCATCGAGATGAACAGACAGCCTGTGATCAAACGTTTTCAGATGGTAGGAATATCTAGCTGGGGTCTGCCCTTGGGTTCGAGTTTGGGGCTTTGCCTGCTTGACCTATCAGTTTGATTTAGGAGCTGCGATTTAGAGATGAGGTCGCAGCAGGGTTACGGTTCGATTGTTATCAGTTCAGGAGAAGCGATTCATGCTACACCGCAAGATCTATCAACTCTGTTGTGATGGTCGGGAAGTCTGGATTTTCTTGCGGGATCAGCAGCGATGGATTGAGCGAGCGCGAATTCTCGACATCGAAGGCGATCTGGTGACGCTGCGCTACGAAACGGAAGAAGAAGACGAGATGTGTTCTTGGGAAGAAATGATTCGGCTGGAAAGCATTGGCTCGGTAATGCAAAAGTTGGCGACGGTGCCGCGAGGGGATTCGGAGCCGCTGGTGTCGGAAGATTGCCCTGAGGCGGAGCAAATCCGCAACCATCATCCAGAGTCCAACCCTGAGTAGAGCTTTGGGGGTTCTGGGCGATCGCCCCCAAATTGCTCCCAAATTGCTCCCAAATTGCCCCCGAATCGTCCCCAAATCACCCTGAGCAGAGGTTCACAATGTCGCCGTTGACTGGGCTAAGGCCCAGCACGCAGGGACAGGCTCCGTAGAACAGACTCAATAGAAAAGATAGAAAAGATAGAAAAGATGCCGAATGGCGATCGCCCTGAGAGTTGCTCTTGGGGCGATGTTGTTTTGGGCAATGCCAGCTTAATTAGAGTTTAATTAGAGCGAAGCAAGTTTAAATGTCTTAATCTAAGTGGGATGCGGTATTCTGAATGATGTTTTAGCAAGTCTGTCGCTCAGCCTGTCTCTCGACCTTCTCAATGAGGGCGATCGCCCTCACCTGCTCTAAACCTCACCTAGTCTCTAACCTCACCTAATCAGTGCGTCCTGGCGGTGTTCACTCGAAAGTTTTTTGATACGCCCAGTTTTGGGGTACAACATTGCGTAGGTTAACCATAAGTCCTTTTGCACTTCGCCTCCCAAACTTCAGATGCCGCCTTATATTCACTATCATCTGATCGCGTTTCTCGTCGCTGTCGCGGTTGTCCTCGTTTCAACGCCGATCGTCAAAAACTTGGGCATCCGCAGCGGACGAGTCGATATGCCAGGTGGCCGCAAGGTTCACAAGCGCCCGATGGTGCGACTGGGCGGCGTGTCCATTTTTCTGGGAACCGTCGCCGCGCTGGTGGTGGTTTGGCTGATGGGCGGGTTTGGCGTACTGCCGCCCGATAAAGAATACGAAGTATGGGGCGTGGTCATCGGCGGACTAGCCTTTTTCCTGATTGGGCTGGCGGATGACCTGTTCTGCCTGTCGCCCAGCGTGCGCCTGGTGCTGCAAACGGTTTTTGCCACGGCAGCCTGGTTTGCAGGTGTACAGATTGATTTTCTTTCAGTTCCCTTCGATGGGCTGGTAGGGCTAGCGCCGTGGGTGAGTCTGCCGATTACCGTCCTCTGGCTAGTGGGCATGGCCAATGCGATTAACTGGATCGACGGGCTGGATGGACTGGCGGCCGGTGTGGCGGGCATTGCCTCGATGGTGATGCTGGTGGTGTGCTTGTTTATGAACCAGCCTGCGGCGGCGCTGATTGTGGCGGCTCTCGGCGGCGCGAGTTTCGCGTTTCTTCGCTACAACTTCAATCCAGCGCAGATTTTTATGGGCGATGGTGGTGCGTATTTTATTGGCTTTACGCTGGCTGGCGTTGGCGTGATTGGGCTGGTCAAGAGCGTGACCACAGTGGCGGTGCTGCTGCCTTACATTATTTTGGCTGTGCCGATTCTGGATATGTCGGCGGTCATTTTGGATCGCATCCGCAGCGGCAAGTCGCCCTTCAAGGCTGACAAACGCCACCTGCATCACCGCCTGCTGAAGGCAGGACTGCCTCACCGCATGACGGTATTGGTGATCTACGCGCTGACGTTTTGGGTGGGCAGTCTGGCACTGGCGTTTTCTGGAATTCCCAGCGGGCTGGCCTATGCCATCGTGGCCACACTGCTGCTCACCTACGCAGCATGGCAGGCCCGCAAACACGCCCGCTCCCAAGGATAGTGTGGTTAAGGACGGTTCATGAGTGACCTTTCGGCTGGTGCGGCGCATCCTGCCCAGAGTTTTGGGGCGGAGGTGATTTGCGTTGGCACAGAGCTACTGCTCGGCGAAATTCTCAACAGCAATGCCCAGTTTTTGGCTCAAGAACTGGCGGCGCTGGGCATTCCGCATTATTACCAGACCGTGGTGGGCGACAATGTGCGGCGGCTCCAGGCGGCGATCGCCATTGCCTGTGAGCGATCGCGCCTGCTGATTTTCACGGGGGGATTGGGCCCAACGCCGGATGACTTGACCACCGAGGCGATCGCCGATTTTTTTCAGGCCCCCTTGGTGGAACGGCCAGAAGTCTTGGACGACATTACGCAAAAATACGCCGCCCGCGGCCGCGTGATGACCGACAACAACCGCAAGCAGGCCCTGCTTCCCCAAGGGGCGGCAGTGTTGGCAAACCGCACGGGCACGGCCCCCGGCATGATTTGGGAGGCGCGTCCGGGGCTAATCATCCTCACCTTTCCTGGCGTGCCCAGTGAAATGCAGACCATGTGGCGCGAAGTGGCGGTGCCGTTTCTCCGCAGTCGTGGCTTTGGGCAAGCGCCGATTTACAGCCGCACGCTCCGCTTTTGGGGCATTACGGAATCGGCGCTGGCGGAGAAAGTCGCTCCCCTGTTTGACCTCACCCATCCCACCGTTGCGCCCTACGCGGGCAAAGGCGAGGTGCGGCTGCGCGTCTCTGCCAAGGCCGAGTCTGAGGCGGCGGCAATGGCGGCGATCGCCCCCGTTGTTGAGCAAATCCAGCAAATTGCTGGGGCCGACTACTACGGTCAGGACGACGATACCCTAGCCTCGGTGGTGGGGCAGCGTTTGCAAAGGGCCGGCCAGACGCTCTCGGTCGCAGAATCCTGCACAGGCGGCGGGCTGGGCAGCTTTTTGACTACGGTTCCCGGCAGTTCCCGCTACTTTTGGGGCGGCGTTGTTTCCTACGACAACTCGGTCAAAGAATCCCTACTGGGGGTCAATCCCGACGATCTGGCGAACTCCGGAGCCGTCAGCGCGACGGTGGCTGAACAAATGGCCCAGGGCGTGCGATCGCGCCTCGGCACCACCTGGGGACTCAGCATCACAGGCATCGCTGGGCCAGACGGAGGCAGCGCCGAAAAGCCCGTCGGCCTGGTCTACATCGGCCTCGCCGGGCCCAAAACCCAGGTCACCAGCCACCGCTTCCTCTTCGGCGCAAGCCGCGGCCGCGAATGGATTCGCTGGCTAAGCATATGCAGCGCCCTAGATCTACTGCGACGGCAGCTACAAGAGCCATAAAGAAGATAACTATCCCTGTTTTATCTTTTCGTTCTTCGTTCTTCCCTCTTCCCTTTTCGTTCTTCCCTTTTCCCGCCATAGCCGCAACGCCCGCGAGTCACAAAGATCTCGTAAAATAGGGATTCGCGCTGTTTGGAAAGTTGCATGTCTTCATTGTCCAAGTCCGCTGCCTCGGAGTCGCTGTCGCACCAAATTGAACAACTGCTCCACGACCTACCTTCTATGGAGCATGGAGATTTGATCCAGCAGGCGCTCTCGACCATTGTGCAACTGTCCCGCACCGATGCCGATCGCCTCGATTGGAAGATCCTCAGCGCGGCGCTGCAAGACATGGGACGAGCGTTTGAACTGTTTCACCCCTATCGCCACGTCCGCAAAATTTCCATCTTTGGCTCTGCCCGCATTAAGCCCAGCAGCCCGACCTATCAAATGGCGATGGACTTTGCTCGCTGCGTGACGCTCCACGGCTTTATGGTAATCACGGGCGGCGGGCCGGGCATTATGCAGGCCGGCAACGAGGGCGCAGGCACAGACAAATCCTTTGGGCTAAATATCCAGCTTCCCTTTGAGCAGGGGTCGAACCCAATTTTAGAAGGCGGCGACAAGCTGGTGAATTTCAAATACTTCTTCACCCGCAAGCTGTTTTTTCTGCGGGAAAGCGATGCGCTGGCGCTGTTTCCTGGCGGCTTTGGCACGCAGGATGAGGCGTTTGAGTGCCTGACGCTGATGCAAACGGGCAAGTCGGGCTTGCTGCCGCTGGTGCTGCTGGAAACGCCGGGAGATGACTATTGGCAAAGCTGGGAAAGCTACATCAAAGATCAACTGTTGGAGGCAGGGCTGATCAGCGCCGACGACCTGCATCTGTATACGATTACCGACCGGGTGGATGCCGCCTGTGAGGCGATCGCCAGCTTTTATCGGGTCTATCACTCCAGCCGCTACGTCGGCCCCAATCTAGTGCTGCGGCTGAATCAGGCGCTTTCAGAAGAAGAACTGGACTATCTCAACGCAAACTTCAGCGATATCCTGGTGCGCGGCAAAATCGCCCAAATGTCTGCGCTGCCTCAGGAAGCCGACGCAGTAGAAATTGCCCACTTGCCCCGACTGGTGTTTGAATTCAACCAGCGCGACTTGGGGCGACTATACCAGATGATCCGCATTATCAACCGCCTCGGCGCAACCCCACCCGAAAAAGCCCACCCAGAGCAAAAGTAGCACCACCAGTGATGTTTACCATTGGTTGGAGACTACGCCCGAACATCTCACCGCACTATGCGAAAGGTTTGTATGGTCTAGCGCAAGCCGTTCTTCAAAACGTCTGCAAAGCCCGTAGTTTTTCCTTGCGCGGGGCGATCGCACTCACTGATCCCTCGCATCAAGCGTTTAGCGCCTCTACCATGCCCACTTAGCCAAATGCATCGAGTAGCGCCGCACCGTGTAACCTGTGGAGAATCGCATCATTGTTCAACCTAGTGGGCTAGGTGCTGCCCTATCAAGGGTGACCTGCGTCAGGTTTCATATGAAAAATTTCAGTCTAATCACCTAAAATCTGGAATTAACCCAACGGTTTCCGTATAACACCCCTAAATGGGCAGCTATCTAGAATATTTCCGCCTAGTAATATTCTTAACCCTCGCATGATTCGCGACCGCCTCATTCCAGCTTTGAAGCGCGAGTTCGCTGGTTGGGAGATTCAATTCGACTCTCCGCCGCAGCCGATAGCTACGTTCCCCGCGACCCAGCCCGCTGTCGGCAGAGTTTTCGTCTACGATGACGGCGACGAGGCGACAGTTTTGATCGAGAAGATTACGCACAGTCATTTCAATCCCTACGACAAGAAGCTTTCAGAGCCGCAAAGAGACGAGATTGTGACCGAAGATGTTCTAGATTTTCTCCAGGCTTTGTTCAGTGACCGCGTCCTTTTGCATTGCACCCCGGACGGTCGTATGGGTGGTTGGATGAGATTGGATTTACAGAATGGATCGGTTGAGTTATCGCCCGCCCGCTGGTATTTTCTGTGGTCGCGCCCCTACACGCCATGACAACCGGACGCAAAGGTTGAGTTGCGATAGACTTAGGTGAGTGTGCAATGTCCCGAAAGGGATTCGGGGGGCGATCGCCCAAAGGTGCGGGTGCTTCCAGATGAAGGGCGATCGCCGAAAGATGTGGGTACATCAATTTTGACTGGATAAGGCAGATCCTTGCATAGCCGCTGCGTTGGTCGCCGGGTCAAACGAACACCGGCAGACCACGACTCGGCAGGAACTAGCCACCCATGAACGCTTGGGCAAGACCAATGTAAAGCGGTATGCCAAGGGCGATCGCCACTGGCGTTCCAACGGCAGTAGACGCGCCGATGTAGGCAGAAGGGTTGGCTGAGGGGATACCAGCTCGCAGGGTGGGCGGTCCCGAAATGTCGGAACTAGAGCAGGCAATGACGGCCAGGATCACAACACCGCCGAGGCTAAACCCTGTTGCAAAGTGAGCAATCATGCCGAGACCAAAGGCGATTAGCCCATGCACCAGCGGAGCTACTACAGCATAGACAGCGTACCACTGAGCCACCTTACGCAGTTCGCTGAGTCGAGACCAAGCCTCCATACCCATGACCAGCATCAGGACGGAGAGCAGACCCCGAAAGAGAGGCTCGTAGAAACTTTCAAAGACACTATCTGGACGAGTCAGAATGCCCAAGGCTATGCCCAGCAACAGCGCCGAAAGCGCCGAACCCTGGAGACTTTCCTTTACGATGGGCCAAACTCTGACCCGCTTGCTTGGGGCAGCGTCCGGATCCTTCGGATAGCCAGCCGCAGTGATGCCTGACCCGCCGGGATACCTGCTTGCAGGGCCGCTGATCTCGTCGGTATACCCACCGACCGCCACGGACTGCTTGCTGACATACTCCTCATTGAAATAATACTTATCGCGCTTCCGCTTGCTGAGGTAAATGCTAGCTACAACGATTGCCGTCACGAGCGCGGGGATATCCATAAAAGGATAGAGGGCCCCTGCCCAAGCTTCGTACTCAATGCCTTGCTCCTCTAGCAGCGTCAGAGCGGCGGCGAGGGTCGAACCACTCACAGCACCGAACAAGCCTGCGGTAGCAACAGCATCTACGACTTTAACATTTGGCAACTTGGCGAGCGTGTAGCGCCCGATAAATACGATAAGAATGCCCATTGCCGCAGCAAACAATGCAGGTAGCAGCATCTCCGACAGATTGGCGTTGCGGATCGCGATGCCGCCACTCAGACCCACTTTCATGAGCAGCATGAAAACAATGAATTTATAAATTGCATCTGGAATTTGCAGTTGGCTACCGAGGGACGCAAGAACCATGCCGCCAATCAGAAAACCGAGCGTCGGGGACTGCAACTGTGCCACGAAACGCGCTAAGAAACCGGACAAGAAATCCACAGGTACCTCCTTCCACGTCCTCTAGCGAGGAGTCATGATGATGACAGGTGAGATCAAAAGGTTGAAAAAAGCAGGAGCGAAGCAATTCACCCCTACAGCACAGGTGTCATGCAAGAACCTGCCGACGGGCTGCTCAGAGAGGGTAAACCTCCGAAAGACTTCGGACGGCGGTAGCTATCTTGCACTGCTTTCCATAGACTTTCGTCTATCGAGACCTAAATCTCTATGGACTTAAGTCTATCCTAGAATCGACAGATTTTTGCATCCCTTAACGGGGATATGGCATCACATTTCAAATTTGTGTCATAAGTTTTCCTTTTGCGTAGTGATTCTTAATATTGACGGGTTGCTGTCAATCGAGATCATAGATTTTTTCTAGGAATCTAGAACCCACGCACTAGTTTTCCTGAGATTCCATAAGTGGCGCTAATAGATAAGCGGTTTTTATGGAATGTTTTCGCTAATCTGAGTAAACCTTCCGCAATAAGGGGTATCTTTGTCATAAACTCAATGATATGGTTTAAGGAAAAATCATAGACTCTTTTCTTGGATTTTTGCGGCAAGACGCTTTTAGGAGGTAGGTTCCATGACTCAGAAAGCCAGCAAACTCGTCATCGTTACAGAGAAATTGTTGTTAAAGCAAATTACCCAGATTATCGATGAAGCCGGAGCCGCTGGTTATACGGTGATGCCCGCTGGTGGAAAGGGCAGTCGCAACGTGCGCTCGTCGGGACAACCGACTGTTAGCGATGTCTACTCGAATATCAAGATTGAGGTGCTTACCGCCAGTCGGGATATGGCTCTCAACATCGCAGACACCGTTGCAACGAAGTTTTTTGACGATTATTCAGGCATTGCTTATCTCTGTGATGCAGAGGTATTGCACGCGCACAAGTTCTAGGGCTGGTCTTAGTTCTCGCATGACGAGGGGAACCGGGCGATCGCTCTTTCTGGGTCTTTCCAGGGGCGATCGCCTCTCCGTAGCAAGCTTGTAAGTGGCGGGCTGAGTGAAGTTGCAAGCCTACGGGCTTTGGTGAAAATTCTGACGAGCATCGTTCAGAGCATCAATTTGCAGTGCGTCGATTTGCCGCCATTCGGCATTGGTGATGGGTTGTGCAGCGAGGCAAATGCCAAAGCACTGCTCTGCTGCGGTTGCCAGAGCGGTGATGATAGCGGCGAGGTCAGGCGGATCACCGATGGCCGATTGGACCACCCCATCGGTTGCTGGCGCTGTGCCAAAGACCTGACAAGACAGATCGGAGTCGGGGCAGAGGCGCATAGAGCCATGTTGCAAGATGCACTCGCCGCGCCGCAGTTGGGCGCTGCCGATGAGTTTGTGGCCGCTGTCGGTGACTAGATCCGCGCGAGTCGCTGTGCCAAAGCAGTTGGGGTTGTGGATATAGCCGCGGCCGGCTGTGCCGTAGTGGAGCGATACGCCGAGCGATCGCCAGCCTTCAATTAAAAACGAGCAGAGCTTCTCATAAGCGGCGTTGCGGCTGGGCCCCAGCCCCGACGTGATGACGGCATAGGTTAGGTCGCCCTGATGCAGCACCGCACGACCGCCGCTGGGACGACGCACCAGATCGATGGGCTGATTCTGGTAAGTGAGCGATCGCCAGTGTTCAGGAATCTGGCGCTGATGATAGCCAAGAGAAAGGGCGATCGGTTCCCAGGTATAAAACCGCAGCGTCGGCGGATGCAAACCCTGGGCGTGTTGCTCGAACAGCCAGCGATCAAGCGCCATTTGCGTCGCGCCATTGGCTGTAATCAGCGGAATAAGCCGCCAGACGGGGCGAGAACCGTCATCGTTTACGTTCATGGCGGGGGAACCGCCCAGGTTCAAGCGCCAAACTCGGCCTGAAGGATCTCGTCGTAGCTGTCGGCGACGGAAGCGACCATCGTAATGTTGCGCGACACCTCACCGGGCGACAATTCCGCAACCGTGCGCTGCGCCGCGACGATCACCTTGCCGTCCATGATGGCGAAGTGAGACTCGAAGGTACTCGTCCAGTTCAGTTCCAGCAGTTTTCGCATGAGGTCTAGCTCGTTTTTGGCGGGCAAACTCAGCACTGGCGACCAAACAATCAGCATGTCGTCATCCGTTTCGCCCGTTAGCTGCACAAATACTTCCACACTGCCATATTTGAACTTCC
Source organism: Thermoleptolyngbya oregonensis NK1-22 (assembly GCF_032705245.1). Lineage (GTDB taxonomy): Bacteria > Cyanobacteriota > Cyanobacteriia > Elainellales > Elainellaceae > Thermoleptolyngbya > Thermoleptolyngbya sichuanensis. The sequence goes on along the minus strand of NZ_CP053540.1, from coordinate 69,552 downwards.
ACAGATTGCCCTGGTCAGATCGGCTGACCATCGCGCTCTGGTCTTCTTGCAGGCTGGAAATCACAGTTTCAACGACATCCAGATGGCTGGTTGCTTCGATGATTTCTTCTGTCAAAGCTTGGCTGGATTCAGGTTCCATAGGAAGCAGGTCGCTCAGTGAGTGGACAAATGGTTGGGGGGATTGGGGACAACCGTAGACGAACACGAATAGCCGAAGAAAATTGCAGAACCAGGAAATACCTTCGGGTGTAACCCAGGCTACAGCCTGATTTGCAAGGCTACTCACAACTTTAGCCGCTCAGGGTGCAATCCTGCATGTTTCTACCAAGTTTCTTTCTAAAGCGGCTAAAGCGGGCGATCGCCCTAGGACTTCATGACGCACTGCCTCGCCCAACGCGCTAGATTAGGCACAACGCCGCCTCCTATCTTCACTCGCTGTACTGCCGATGACCCGCCTAAACGTCCCCCAAAATTCCACATCCCAACGTCCAGACTCTTCTTCAGCCTCTTCTTCGGAGAATGCTAGATCGTTGGTTGCAGCGCTCAAGGAATGGGCGATCGCCCTCGAAGCCCTGCTCAGCGGCGACACTATTCTGCTGTTGCGAAAAGGCGGCATCCGCGAAACAGGCGGTCGGTTCAGCGTGGCACAGTCCCGCGTGCTGCTCTACCCCACCTACGAACACCAGCAGCCACACCTGCTCAAGCCGCCCTACGCCGACCGAGTGCAGCCCGTCCCCTCCGGCTGGCATCCCAACACCGTAACCCTCTGCGCCTGGGCCGACATCACCCACATCTTTCAAATCACCACCGCAGAAACCGTTGAGGCGCTGCTGCCGTTTCACATTTGGACAAACGCCCTAGCGACAGAACGGCTGAAATGGAAGCCTCAGCAGCCGCTCTACGTCCTGCTGCTGCGCGTGCATCGGTTCCCGGAATCTCTCACGTTGCCTTATCAAGAGTCCTACGGCGGCTGCAAATCCTGGATTGATGTGGAACTTCCTGCGGGGTATGTGGACAATCCCTTTGCAGACGCGCCCGTTCTGACGCAGGAGCAATACGACAGCCGTGTTAAGGAGATTGAGCGGGTGGTTTTGGGTCAGTAGAGAAGGCTCTGGATGCCGGGCCAGTGAGTCTTGTTTAGCCTCACGTCGAACTTGCTTGGACACTCGATCGTAGAGAAGGCTCTGGATGCCAAGCCAGTAAGCCTTGGGGGGAGCTTCCCCCCAAACCCCCGCTTGGGGGACGAAGCGCGTCCCCCCAAACCCCCTCCGACCTCGGTTTCGGCGATGCAGTCGAGATACTGTCCGTGCTTGATTCGACTGGATTTGTCGTGACACAAACCTGAAAGATTCTCCTCAGAGATGCTGCGCGATTTTCTGGAGAGACGCTGCGCGATCGCCCTTTGATTTTCCATGAACGATGCAATGCAAAGCGCCCTCTCAGCAAAGCCAGAAATCCCTTAGGAGGGGGTGTGGGGGACGCTTCGTCCCCTGCAAAAGGGGGTTTGGGGGATATCCCCCAAGGCTGTTGGCTCGGATCTCCAGACTTCCAACTTAGACCAACATTGGCAACTCAAGTCGCTCAATTCTTACAGAATGCTGCACAAGCCCCCAGTCGCCAAACCCCAGCGATACACTAGGAAGTTGGCTCGCACAATGGGGCAGACCGGCGCAGCCGTTCTGTGCCGCGAAACACACCCTGGCGGGTCATTCTTGCCTAGTCTGAACCTTGTGAAACCCCGCAAGAGGCATAACCAAGAGATTACTAACATGCTGCATCGTATCTTCACCGCAGTTTTGATTGGGCTGCTCGGACTTATCCCGCTGTGGACTGCGCCCCAACCTGCCCAAGCCGCAGGCTGCACCCTCACGGCAATCGTCTGGGAAGGCTATACCGATTCCTCCTTTGCCGATATTTTTGAACAAGAAACAGGCTGCACCATCAAAGCCACCTACGCCGGGTCGAGCGACGAGATGTTCGCCAAGTTCCGCGCAGGCGGCGGCAAAAACTATGATCTGGTCTCCGCATCGGGCGACATCACCGAGCGGCTCTACAAAGCCGGCCTGGTGCGCCCCATCGACACCAGCAAGCTGCAAAATTACAGCGCCGTATTCGAGTCATTTCAGGGCGGCAAGTGGAACACCTTCGGCGGCAAGCCCTACGGCGTAACCTTTGCCTGGGGGCCCAACGTGCTGGTTTACAACACCAAACAAGTAAAACCCGCGCCGAAGTCCTGGGATATCTTATTTGACGATAAATATTCTGGCAAAATTGCCCTGCCCGACAACCCCATGACCATTGCCGACGTGGCGCTGTGGCTGGGCAAATCTGACCCCTATGATCTTACTGACGAAGATCTTGCCGAAGTGAAAGCCAAGCTATTGGAACTGCGCCCCCACATCCGCAAATTCTGGACGACGGCGGGCGAACTGGCCAACCTGTTTCAGTCGGGCGAAATCGTGATGGCTCACGCCTGGCCGCTGACCTATACCCAACTCAGCAATGAGGGCTATCCCATCGGCTCTGTCAGTCCCCAGGGCAAGCTGACGGGCTGGACAGATTCCTGGATGATTTCCAAAAATTCCAAGAACCCCGAAGCAGCCTATCAGTGGATTGACTTTATCCTCAGCGGCGACGGGCAAAAGGGCGTGATGGACGTGACGGGCTACTCTGGCGCAACGACGCTGGGCGCGGAAGCCGTGGGCCCCGAAAAGGCGCACGAGCTATTTATGGATGATCTGTCGCTGCATTCGCAGATCAACATGTGGCAGAGCGTGAAGAACTACGACCAGTGGGTTCAGCTTTGGAACGAGATTCGCAGCTAAACTGCATTTCTCGGTCAAACGAAATTGCTGAAAGCCCTGCAAATGCTGACTGGCAATCCAAAATCGCCAATCCAGAATCGTAAAAATCCAGAATCGTAAATGGGTAGCAGCTACGGCTCTTGGTATGTCCACATTAGACCGCCATCGACCAAGAACGTAGAACCCGTAATGTAGTCTGCTTCGGCAGAACAGAGAAACGAAACCAGAGACGCAACCTCCTCCGGATTGCCCATGCGCTGGAGGGGGATTTTTTTGAGGAATTCTTTGGATTCGTCTGAGTCGTCTTGCAGGCTGGTGTTTTTGTCGGTGGCGATCGCCCCCGGTGCGACATTGTTAATCGGGTAGTACCTTTTAGTAAAGGACAGAGGAAAAGCTGAACCCGCCCTGTTCTGCTAGCTTCTCTCTAACACGGTGATTGTAGTCGTGGATGAACGTCCAGATCGCACCAATGTGGTTCTCTAGCTTCTTGGAAAAGGACAGTGTCTTCCTCACCAACCGGGAAATCCGCTGCCTCAGGGTGTTGTTCAGGCGTTCGATGTAGTTCGTCAAACCGCTCTCTTTGCCCACCGCCGCATGGCGTTTGCTTGGGATGACGGTAACGTAGGCCTCCCAGTAATCGGTATAGACTTTGGCACACTGTCGATAGACCGCCGGGATGGATTGCCAGAGGGCGATCGCCGATTCCCGAGAGCGCTCACCGATGTGGCAGCCGATGATTTCTCGGGTATCGGCATCGATCGCCACCCAGACCCACTGCTTGTTGCCTTTGTGATCGACAAAAGACCAGAGTTCATCCATCTGCACCTTCAGCTTGCCTTTCGCCTTGGGGATGACCGCTGCCGCTTTGGGCACGGCTTCGTAGCATGCGTTGACGTAGGTCTGCAGCCAGCTATCCGAGACATCGCTGACCCGGGCAATACCAGCTAGCGGAATTTTCTCCAACAGTAGTAGATCGACGAAAGCCCGAGTGTCCTTATCTTTCGGCTTCCATTGAGGATCCTCGACAAATTGACGGTTGCAGTCTCGACATTTGTAGTTTTGCTTGCCACGCCGGGTGGTGCCGTTCTTGGAGATGTCGTGAGACCCACAGGTTGGACAGGTCATCTCGATAGTCATGGAGCCTTCTCCCCCAAAATCTACGAATAGGACAACGTTACCTTGTTTTTCTGTGTCCTTTACGATAATCCACTACCGTTAATCGTAATCCCCAGCGGCGCAAGTTCCGTTGCCAGCGTGCGGGTCATCATCTTCATGCCGCCCTTGCTGGCGCAATAGGACGCAAAATCGGGAAACGACAGTTCCTCATGCACCGAGCTAATGTTAATAATCTTGCCGGGATGTTTGGCTGCCATGCAGTGATGCACAAAGGCCTGCGCCGAAAAGAAAGCACCCTTCAAGTTCACATCCATCACCTGGTCGTAATCTTCCTCAGTGACTTCCCAAAACGATGCTTTCTTCTGAATGCCTGCATTGTTGACCAGAATATCCAGGCGACCAAAGTGGGCGACGGACTCTGCCACCATCCGGCGCACCTGCTCCACATCGCTCACGTCAGCCTGCACGATTTTCCCTTCGACCGAGCAGCCATATTGAAAACATCGGCCGCCTGCTGCCTCAACCTTGGCCAGCGTTTCGGCTGCGCCCTCTGGATCGGCGCGATGGTCAATTACCACACTAGCCCCATCAGCCGCCAGACGAAGGGCGATCGCCTGTCCGATGCCTGTGGTGCTGCCCGTCACCAGCGCGACCTTTCCGTCCAATTTCATGGCTGCTTCCCCAGGAGATTATTAAGAAATACTTGTGATTGATGGAATTTTTGTTACCTCACAGCAAGATCTTGTTACGCAATGCCTCCTCCTGACCATCCTCGAAAGAGGCATTCTGGCGAGTTTTTTCTACTTCTGTAGACAGACTGTAGACAGAACCTTGAGTTAAATGCAGGGGTATTGCAGGACTTAATTGCGAGACATACTAGAGCGTGCCTCAAAACCCTCTGATCCCCCCTGATTCCCCTTATCAAGGAAGGGAACTGGGCTAAACTGCTCCGGAGGTTTTCCTTCGTTTCTAGCGAAGCAGCGCGTAGGTACGAGGATTTAAGGGGATCGATTCACGGCAATTTTGCTCTCCGCCCTCTTTATCTTTCGTTCTTCCTTTTTCGTTCTTCATTTTTCCCTCTTCCCTCTTCCCATGTCCACGCCCCCCATCCAGTGGTATCCCGGTCATATTGCAAAAGCCGAGCGATCGCTTCTGGAACAGCTTAAAAAAGTCGATGTCGTGCTGGAGGTGCGGGATGCGCGAATTCCAATAGCGACGCGCCATCCGCAGATGGGGCAGTGGTTGGGCAACAAAGAGCGGGTGCTGGTGCTGAACCGCATGGACATGATCCCCGCTGGGGTTCAGCAGGACTGGCGTACTTGGTTTCAGCAGCAAAACGACACGGCGTATTTTACCGACGCGAACCACGGCAAGGGCGTAGAGGCAGTGTCTAAGGCGGCGCAGGCTTTGGGTGCAAAGATGAACCAGCGGCGGCGCGATCGCGGCATGTTGCCCCGGCCGGTGCGGGCGGTGGTCATCGGCTTTCCCAACGTGGGCAAGTCGGCGCTGATCAACCGACTGCTAAAGCGGCGCGTAGTAGAGAGTGCCCGTCGTCCCGGCGTAACGCGCCAGCTTCGGTGGATTCGCATTTCCGACGAACTGGAACTGCTGGACGCGCCGGGAATTTTGCCCTCCAAGCTAACGAACCAGCAAGCCGCGCTAAAGCTGGCCATCTGCGACGACATTGGCGAAGCTGCTTACGACAATCAGCGAGTCGCCGCCGCCTTTGTGGACTTATGGAAAGAATTGTCCGAAGCCGCGCCCACTATCATCGGCAGTGGTTTGGAAACTCGCTATGGGCTGTCGCCGTCTGGAGTCACAGGCGAAACCTACCTGGCGCAACTGGCCGAGCATCGCTATCAGAACGACGTAGAGCGAGCCGCGCGACAATTGCTGAATGATTTTCGCAAGGGGCTGCTGGGACCCGTGCCGCTGGAGTTGCCGCCAGCAGCGATCGCAGCGGAGGGACAGGGCAATCCTGAAGAAAGGGCTGAAGAAAAGAGCGGGGAACACTCTGAAGAACAGTAGCCCCCAGAGATCCTTGTAAGGAAATATAAAGCGAGTTTACGTTTCCCTAAAAATCTGAATCGGTAAAGACACAAACTGAGCGTTTTGCAGCGCAGTCGGGCGATCGCCCTTATTACAAAACATGAACTTAGTTTGAAAACATTGTGTTATCCCATGCAGAGTATAAAAACTCGCGATATATATCGTAAATGTGGAACCCTGCAAGGCAGTCTTAACTGAAAGACTCATAAAGCCTCAAGTGTAAGCCCTTATATAAGGACTTCAGTGATATAAGGACTTAATATAAGGACTTAAGTGATGAGGACTCAAGCGCGATCGCCCCTTTGCCGCTTCAGGAATTTTTCAAAGACTGCTGTGACAAGTGCCCTGAAACTGCTCTGAAACTGCCCTGAAACTGTCCCGAAAAAATTACTTTGAAAGATTGCCCCGACTGTCCACAGGTTTCTAACAGGTTTCTTGATGATCCCCGGATTGTGACCAGATTTTAATCACCAGGCTTTAAATCAGATGATTTGAGCAATCATCTGATCGACTAAATCTGATAAATCTGATCGACTTAATTAGTTCGTTCGATGCCTGATTTTTGAGCTTTTGCAGACTGGATAATTGGCTAGATGACTGTCCAGATTGTTAGCTAGAAGCCGATCCCCAGCCTCACCCCCAAATCGATGTGCGATCGCCCAGCATTGCAACCCCTTTGCAATGTCCCGGAGCAGACCGCGATGTATTTGGGTTCTGTAGATTTTGGACACGTTGCATGACTTTTTCTCGCCACGATTCTCGCTCCGAATGGTCTGCTTTGGCGTTTCAGACCGATAGTTTACGACTCAATGACCTAGCCGATTCCGCGCTCAATCGGCAGTTGCACACCGACCCACCTGCCTGCGATACCCAGGGAGAGCGTTCGGCAACAGGGATTTACGTTACCGTCCACGGGCATTTCTACCAGCCGCCCCGCGAAAATCCCTACCTGAACGCCATCGAGCGGCAGCCCAGCGCCTCCCCTTATCACGACTGGAATGAGCGCATCCACTACGAGTGCTATCGCCCTAACGCCTTTGCCCGCGTCCTAAGCGACCAGGGCGACCTGCTGGGGATCGTCAACAACTACGAGTATCTCAGCTTCAACATCGGCCCGACGCTGATGAGCTGGCTGGAACATGCCGATCCTGAAGTCTACCAGCGCATTCTAGACGCAGACCGCAGAAGCTGCGATCGCCTGGGAGGCCACGGAAATGCGATCGCCCAGGTCTATAATCACATCATCCTGCCCCTGGCCAACGACCGCGACAAGCGCACCCAGATTCGCTGGGGCAAGGCAGACTTCAAAGCCAGATTTGGGCGCGATCCCGAAGGCATGTGGCTGGCAGAAACGGCGGTAGACTACTCGACGCTGCGAATCCTGGCAGAAGAGGGCATTCGCTTCATTATCCTGGCTCCGTCGCAGGCCCAGCGCTGCCGACCCCTGCCCACCCCCGACGAGCGCGATCCCCACTGGATCGAAGTCGGCGGCAGCCAGATCGACCCCGTGCGCCCCTATCGCTGCTTCTTGAATTCGCCCCATTTCCAGCGCGACGGCATCCTGGGGCAAGATGGACTGGGTAAAGCCGGAGCCGACCCGAACCTGGCTGATACGCCCTACATCGACATTTTCTTTTACGATGGCCCCATTTCCCGCGACATGGGCTTTAACGACGTGCTGAGCAGTTCCGAGCATTTTGTGGGACGCATTGGGCAGGCCGTGCGCGGGGATCATCGTCCTGCTCAGTTGATCTCGGTGGCCACCGACGGCGAAACCTTTGGGCACCACAAAGGCGGCACGGAAAAAGCGCTGGCCTACGCCTTTACCCACGAGTTTCCTCAGCGGGGCTGGCTGGTGACAAATTTTGCCCACTACCTCAGCCTGCACCCGCCCACTTGGGAAGTGGAGCTAAAGCCCGTAACGGCGTGGAGTTGTTCCCACGGGGTCGATCGCTGGCAAGACGACTGCGGCTGTGGTGGGGGCGGCGTGTGGCATCAGAAATGGCGGCGGCCGCTGCGGGATGCGCTGGACTGGCTGCGGGATCAGCTAATTGCAATTTACGAACAGTCCGGTGGTTCGTTTTTCCGCGATCCTTGGGCGGCGCGGGATGGCTATGTCGCTGTGTTGGGCGAGCGTTCTGATACCGCTCTCGATACGTTTTTCGCAGCTTACCAAAGCCACGATCTGACACCGGCCGAACGGGTCGAAGCGCTGAAGCTGCTGGAAATGCAGCGCCATTCTCTGCTGATGTACACCAGTTGCGGCTGGTTTTTTGAAGAGGTGTCGCGGCCGGAGGGAACGCAGATTTTGCGCTATGCTGCCCGCGCCCTGGAACTGGCAGAAGACCTTGCCGCAGTTCGCCTGGAACCAGAGTTTGTCCGTCGTCTGGCGGCGATCCCCAGCAATGTGGAACAGTTTGGCAACGGCGCGGAACTCTATCGCCAACTGGTTGCGCCTGCCCGCATCACGCCAGAGCAGGTGGCCGCGCACTATGCCATCAGTTCCCTCTTCCACAGCTATCCCCAGGAGCAGCGTCTCTATTGCTATAGCGTCCAGCGGTTAGACTATCAGCTTCGCCGCATGGGATCGCTGACGCTAGCCCTGGGGCAGGTGCAGTTGACCTCCGAGATCACCCGCGAGGTGGTGAATCTGGAGTTTGCGGTGCTACACCTGGGCGGCTGGGATTTTCACTGCTGCATTCGGTCCGCCAGCGGTCGTCGCGCCTATTTGCAATTGCGGGATGAGTTGTTTGAGGCGCTGTCGCTGGCCAGTGCGGCGCAGGTGATTTTGGCGATGACGCGCACCTTTGGCGATTCGCAAAGCAATCCCTGCGGGAATCGCTCCTTTAGCCTGCAAGATCTGTTTGCCGAGGAGCGTCATCGGCTGATGCACCTGCTCAGTCAGGAAACCCTGACCCGCCTGGATCAGTTGTATACCCAGGTCTATCGCGACAACTACGGCGTGCTGCGGGCGTTTCATCGGGATGCTCTGGAGCCGCCCCGTGAGATGCAAGTCGCCGCCGAAATTGCGATCGCCCATCGGCTGACCCACTCCCTGCAAGCTCTAGAGCGCGAAACCTCTGATTTGCCCCCCACCAATCCCGAATTGTGCGACAGCTATTTATCGGAACTAGAGGCGATCGCCGCCGAAGCCAACCAACTCCACTGCCATCTGACTGTGACCCCAGCCAGACAAATCCTGGAGCGGCTGATCCTGCGGCTGCTGTGGCAAGCTCTCAACGAATCGGAACTGGACACCCTGGAGCCAACGCTGGTCTGGATTGAGCAACTGCTAGCCATCGGCGAGCAGCTTCATCTGGGACTGGCGCTGGATCGAGTGCAGGAGTTGTACTGGCGATCGCTCCACCGCTACCTCCTGCCCCGCTGGTCTGTCGCACAGCAACACTCTGATGCGGCTGCCAAAGCTGAACTGGCGCTGCTTCAACCGCTGCTGTCGCTGGGCAAGGCACTGCGTATTGAGGTTCCACTAGGGGCATTGGCATAACGCTCCCCAAGCTTCCTTGCTAAACTGTGAGAAACGCCGACTGCTGCGCCCTGAGAGGACTGCCTAATGCTATTGACCAGCCTGCCCGATACGCTGCTTACCCCTGCGAAGCTGCCCCATCTCAGCTATGCTGCGCCGCGCGATCGCTTTGATGAGTCGTGGGATGCGCCGCTGTCTACGCTGCTGGGGCTGGGTCGGGCGGCCGGAGCCGATTTTGTCGAGTTCTTCCTGGAACGGGTTAACTATATTAACTGCCTGGCCGAAGACGATACCATCACCAGCATTTCGCCCAGCTTGACCACGGGCGCGGGTGTGCGCGTGTTTCGCGGCAAGGCCGACTGCTACGTCAGCACCAATGATCTGACCTTTAGCGGGCTAAAGCTGGCGCTAGAAAAGGCGTTGTCCATCATGGGGCTAGAACTGCCCAGCGGCAATGCGTTTATCCCGGAAGTGGTGCTAGAACCGCTGCGGGACTATGGTACGCGCAAGGGCAAGGAAGCCTGGCTGGAGCAGTGTAGCTCGATTCGCGAGATGGGCGAAATTTTGCTGGCAGCGAGTGATCGCCTCGGCAAAAAGGCCAGCCACGTCCAGTCGCGCCGCGCCTCCTACTTTCGCGACTGGCAGGAAGTGCTGGTGGCGGCGAGCGACGGCACCTTTGCGCGAGATATTCGCCTGACGCAATCCACCGGGTTTAGCCTGCTCTGCGCCGATGGCGACCACCGTGCCTCCATTGGACAGCGCATCGGCAGCACCAGCCAGCCCGATTTTCTTCGCACCTGGGATATGGACAGCACTGCCGAAGAAGTGGCGGACTCTGCCGGAAAAATGCTCTACGCCGATTATGTCGAGTCTGGCACGTACCCGGTGGTGATGGCGAATCACTTTGGCGGCGTGATCTTCCACGAAGCCTGCGGCCACCTGCTGGAGACGACGCAGATCGAGCGCAAGACTACGCCCTTTATCGACAAAAAGGGGGAGAAGATTGCCCATGAAGCGCTGACCGCCTGGGACGAAGGGCGATCGCCCAACGCCTTTGGCACGATTGACATGGACGACGAGGGGATGCCTGCTCAGCGCACATTGCTAATCGAAAACGGCATTCTGAAAAACTTCCTGAGCGATCGCGCTGGGTTTATGCGAACCGGCCACCCCCGCACGGGCAGCGGCCGCCGCCAAAACTACACCTACGCCGCCGCCAGCCGAATGCGGAATACCTACATCGCGCCGGGGCCGCACTCTCTCGACGACCTCTTCGCCTCCATCGACAAAGGGATTTACTGTAAAAAAATGGGCGGCGGCAGCGTCGGTGCAACGGGTCAGTTTAACTTTGCGGTGGACGAAGCCTACCTGATTGAAAACGGCAAAATCACCAAGCCCCTCAAGGGCGCAACTCTGATTGGCGAAGCGGTAGAAATCATGCAGCGCATCTCCATGTGTTCCCAAGATTTGGGGCTAGCGGCGGGCTTCTGCGGCTCCATCAGCGGCGGCATCTACGTCACCGTCGGACAGCCCCACCTAAAGGTCGATGCGATTACGGTCGGAGGACGGTAGCTCAAAACGGTAGCTCAAATAGTAGCTCAAATAAGAGTTCGGGCGCGGGCTGATGATGGGATGAGGCGATCAGGAAAGTAACTTGAGAGTCACTTAGAGTAACTTAATTGGATCTCGACTAAACCTACCCGATCCGACTCACCTCCTTACCACTTCACCCGCACTGTTCTATCTCTCCATCACTCGCCCCACCAACTGTTGCAATCGTGCGACCAGCGGCAACGCCGGAAATTGCTCAGCCCGAATCTGGGGTAACTTATCGCGGATGTCGCGGATATTCCAGCCTGTAAGTCGGGCTAGGGTTTGGGCTTCTTGCTCGAAGCGCTGCCGGAGCGATCGCCGATATTGCCGCCCTGCCTCACACGCCATCTCGCCCGTATAGGGATGCCTTAGGATATAGCGCCCCTGAAATAGGCTGCGGTTGTTGGTCTGCTGAAAAATCAGGTCTTCCGGAAACTTATCGCGGGTATAGCGCACATGCAGCCGCGTGATGAATACGTTATTGGGCATCTCCGGGCGCGTCCAAAACACCCCCGCCTGCCGCAGTTCCTCTGGCGACAGCGGCTCCGCCGAGCAGGGGTCGCAGCTTCCCATATCCCAGGCATATTCCAAAAACGCCACATTGCGCCCCTCGCGAGTGTAGCTGGTCTGGAACATGGCTTTGTAAAAGTCGCTAAACTCGTCCTTCACGTATACCGGAATTTCTGCATCCGACGGCACCTTCACCGTGCGATAGTTGCTGACTTCTGCCTGCCCCTCCGGCGACAAAATGTAGACTAGCAAATCCTGAGACGTGTCAGCGTTGACCATGCCCAACCGCAGCGGCAGCATAAATCGAGGCGACTCGTAGGTCATTTGCAGCGGACGCAACGCCTGATAGCCCGAATTTTCGTATTCCTCCAGATTCACCTTTGCCACAAAGAACTTCATCCGCTGGCGAATGTAGGGACGCAGCAGGTCTCGCGCACCCTGGGGAATGCGGTAGCCATTTTGCACCAGCCAGGTTTCCAATCCATCAGACTCGCGGGCGCTGAGAATCAAAATATCGTACTCGCCGACGGTGAACCGTTCTTCTACCGTCACCCCGAGCGCCTGATTGCTTCGTCCAGCCCGACCGGGAGCGGCACTTTCCATCGCCGGAGCGGCCATTGGGCGGTTCCAGAAGATGGGCGGAGCGCACGGATCAGGGTCGAAGTATTCCACCAATCTCGGTGCGCTAAACGAATCGAGCCGCTCGATGATCCGTGAATCGGCTATTTGCACCTGTTCGCGCTGCAAAACTACGGGAACCGGGACGACCATCGCAAAGTCTTTGACATCACCCTGATAATCATTCGCCATCGTCAGCACCGTGCGATTGCCACTGCGGGCGATCGCCACTTGAGAAGCCTGGTTATACAGCTTCGCATCGGCTTTTGCCACATAAAACCCGCAAAATGCCAGCGCTTTGGATGAAACTGTGAACGTGAGCAGGATTGCCATGAGGGCGATCGCCCACACTCGAAAAGACCGTAAAGAGTTCAGCGAATGTTTAAGCAGAGATTTCATAGAACCACCTATTCAGGAACGTATTTTTGTCGAAATGCGAGTCTGGGAGAAAACGGGAGCCGCAGCGCCGACTGCGACCACTCGAACCGGGCGGCAGGCAGCAGCCAGTCCAGCAGCAGACTCAGCGGAGCCAAGGCAAACAGGGCCCAAAAGGGAGCCGTAGAGAGAAAGAAAACATTCCGCAATATAAAGGTAAGAAGCGCGATCGCCCCGGCCCAGATCAGCCGTCCCGTGCGGGAATTGGGAATCGTGCGCGGGTCGGTAATCATAAACAGCGCAAAGACCAGCAGCGAGCCACTGGTGAGCCGATGCGCCCACACGTCCCACGTCCAGCCCAGCCACAGGTTTCGCCCGGCCTCTAGCACCGCATAGCTGCCGAGAAACGCGGCCGACGTGTCCCAGCGCCCCACCTTTTGCAGCACCAGCCCACCCGCCCCCAAAAACAGCAGTCCATACCAGCCACTCTCGCCCCACTGCCCCGGCGAAATCCAGGCATCGCCCGACAGCATGAGCGCCATGACAATGCCAAAATTGCCGGGATTAAATACATGCCTGCCCCGCAGCCGCAGCACAAACTTGCTGGCGATCGCCCCCATCACCGCCAGCGCCATCGTCAGCGGATGCTCGACCCGCAGCAGCAGGCTCATTCCCAGCCCCGTCACCAGCGCACTGGGCAGACTGGAGAGAATTTGGGGATTGCGACACCGCAGGGCGATCGCCCCCCAGAGGTCGCCTATGGGATTGGCTGTGTCTGTCTCTGGATCTTCTGTTTCTGGATCTTCTAGCTCTGGATCTAATGAATCTGATGGATAAAATACGGCTCCGCAAAGTGCCTGAGTGATGAGGCAAGTGGCGATCGCCGACAGCACCACGACCGGGTTCAGCGACCAGTCCCGTGTGCCCGCCCCCAACAGCAAAAACAGCGCCAAAAAGCCAATTTGATAAAGCCTCGCGTCCTGTACCATCGTTCGGTTTCGCCGCAACGTTGGCAGCTATTATGTCGTGTTGCTACAGCGGCTAATGGCTTGTTTCAGATTTTGTAACCGCAGGTAAGTTACAGCATTCCCCTACGACAGCAGCTTTTGGTATTCCTGCTCGGTGATCAGGTCACGGGTTGTTTCCACGCGATCGACAAATACCAGACCCTTTAGGTGATCGACTTCGTGCTGGACAATGCGGGCCACGAAATCAGTAAAGACCTGACGGCGCAGATTGCCGTGGCGATCGCCATATTCCACCTCAATTTCACGATAGCGGGGCACGAGGCCGCGAATCCCTGGCACGCTGAGGCAGCCCTCCCAGCCTTTCAGCGTTTCGTCGGAATGGCTGAGCAGGCGCGGGTTCAGCATGGGCAGCGGCTCCATCTCTGGCGCATCGGGGTAGCGCGGGTTTGGGCGCGACGCGACGATGACTAGACAAATGGGCTGCCCGACCTGGGGCGCAGCGATACCCACGCCGTTTGATGCGTGCATCGTGACCAAGAGCTGATCAATAAGGGCTTGCAGGGCAGGATCACTGGAAGAGGCGATCGCCCGCGCTGTGTCTCTCAACCTGGGATTGCCCAACTGCAAGATTTCTAAGCGAGGGGAGTTTGAGGAGGGGTGAGTTTGGGTCATGTCGGGTTGAGGGTTACAAACTTGCAAACTTGGGTGTCGGGGCCGCCTGCTCTAGTCTGAGGCTAGCGATTGGGACGGCGCTCGGCGGTGGGCTTGCGGAGGCGCGTCAGCCCCAGTTCGGTCTGCACCCGCAGGCGCATGGCGGCGTGGCGATCGATGCCCTCGTAAGCGTAGCGGTTATATCCGTTCTGGCGGATTTGTCGCTCGATGTTGCGCTGCCGCTCACGGGTATCGGGGTGGGTGGAGAGCCACTCGAAGGGGGCGACTCGCCGCTCTTGTTTTGCCAGCGTCACCATCAGCCCGTGCAGCCCGTCCGCTGCGTAGCCTGCCGAGGCCAGCAGTCGCGTCCCAAAGGCATCGGCCTGGCGCTCCATGTCGCGGCTGTAGTTGAAATAGAGCAGGTTTGCCGCATAGCCGCCATAGGGAATGAGCTGGAAGGCGTTGCCTAGGGTGTTGGCATCGACCGCAAGCTGGAAGCCATGCGAGAGGGAGGTGTGGGCGAGTTCGTGGGCGATCAGTCCGGCTAGCTCTGCTTCTGATCGGGCTTTCAGGATTGCGCCCGCGTTGATGAAGATTTTGCCGCCCGGCAGTGCAAAGGCGTTGAGGCTGCGATCGCGGATAATGAAAAACTCGTACTCAAATTCCGATCGCCCCGTCATCGCGGCGAGGCGCTGCCCAATGTCGTTGACGTAGGCATTCACCGCTTCATCCTGAATGAGCGGCAACTGGCGGGCAGCACGACGGGCGATCGCCTCTCCCACGTTCTCTTCGCCCCGCAGCAGCGCGATTCCGGTCTGAATTGAAGAGATGGGGCCAAACAGGTTGCCCGTCAGCGCAAAGCCCAGCGCCCCAGTCAGCAAGTTGGCGATCGCCCCGGCTCGCAAATCGCGCTCCAGCCGATTGCGGAAGGTTCTGGCGTGCTGAGCCGCCAGCGCCTCAAACTCCGCCGCCGCCGGATCATCGGGATACATCAGGGCAAACTGCCGCGCCGCGATCGCCGCTTCCACCAGTTGTCCGTTGGTTGCCAGGGCCGCCACCCGTGCCTGCACCAGTTCTGCCGAATCAGGATATAGCCCCACTGCCCGCTCCAGCACCGCCAGCGCCTCGTTCGAGCGATCGCCCGCCGCCAGCACCTCGGCATAGCGCAGATGCCCCAGCACAAACTCTGGATGCTGCTGAGTCAAGAGCCGCAGGGCAGACTCCATGCGCGGACGAGAATTCTGCGATCGCCCCGCCTCTGCCTCGCGCCAGTAGACCTGCCCTTCGGGGGGCAACGCCTCTGGCTCGGTGACCAGCGGGGGCACTTCGACGACATCCACTTCATCAAACGGCGCTTTTGCCAGCCGATAGCGGGCTTCTGCCTCGCGCCGCAGGCCCATCTGCCACAGCGCATCCCCCTCTCGCAGCAGTTCCAGCGCTACCGCCGGGTCGATCGGGGCAGCATTGGGTTCCGGTGCGGCGATCGCTGGCTCGGCGACTGGCTCGGCGACTGGCTCCGTAACGACTGGCTCCGCGACGACTGGTTCGACTGGTTCCGTCAGCGCATCCAGTTCAGGGTGCGGCTCCGCAGATGGCTCACCGGCTGTGTTCAGGATTGGCGCAGGGTCTGGGTTCGCCTCTATCGGGTCAACCCGTTCCCCTGCCACGGCAGACTCGTCAATCGCTTCGCCCAGCAGAACCTCGGCAAGGGGAGAAATTTCGGCGGTGGCTCCAAATTCTTCCAGCACCCAAGCCGATGAGGTATTGGCGAGGCTGGCTGAGGCTCCGGGCAGCATCGACGGAGGATCTGCGAAAGCTTCGGTAATGGGCGACCCTGGCCAATCGGACGCTGAGATACCCTCAGCCGCTACAACCTCTGAAACAGGTGCGACTGAAACGGACGCAACCGGCCCCAACGCATCGGGCGCATCGGGCTGAGCTGCGATCGCCCCCTCTACCAGTGCTTCTGCTAGGGAGAGCGGAATCGCCAAAAGGCTGCATAGCCAAAGCCGACGGAGAAGAGATGACATGGCGATCGCCTCCTCAGCATTCTACAAGTCAGGAACATTGCTTGGTAACGCTGACGCAGGGCCAGGGCTAACGCTAGTTGCCCACTAGCCACTTCTGCCCGTTTAGCCGCTGCAACGTGTACAGCACCATCAAGTCCAGCGTTACCTTGCGTTCGTCAATCATAAACGACTCTAGCAGGCTAGGGCTTGCGCCATTCCCAGCGCAGCTAAAGACCTTTTGCCCCTGGATATCTTCCTTTACAAAGCCCACCAGAAACTGGTGCTGCCCGCCTTGAAACTTGCCCTGCACCTGCCAGCAAGCGCCGAGTTCCTCCATGCCCTTGATCGGCAGCGGCAGCTTCTCAAACGTTAGATCTAAATCGTCAAACCCTGTGGCGGCCATTGCCTTTTTCAGGCTGGGCATATAGTCCTGCGTGATGAAGTCTGCAAAGGGCTTGTCTTCTAGTGCAGGTGGCTTTTCTTTCTTGGGCTTGGCCGCGGGCGCTTCGCCATCCCCAGATTGCGCTTTGGGTGCGCGGGGGGGCTTCTTTTCATCGGGGGTCGCTGCGGGTGTGTCGGAGGCGGGTTGCGCCTCGGTCGGTGTCGATGTGGCTTCAGCCGGAGGATTGGTCGCTTCGTCTGGCATGGCTATCTGCAATCAGTCGTCATAAATTACTCCCATAGTACCGGGTTGTCACCGATTCAGAAACGGTTCGCCCTGCCCAACTGCCGTCAGAATTTCTGAGGCAGGCGATTAGAATTCTCAACCGTTATGCTGCTAGGTCTGCCGAGAACATGCCGAGAACACACCGAGAACATGAACCCAAAACCTAAATGGTAAGCCGGACACTGCCCAACTCACCTTAGCCCAACTCACCTCAATAGACTTCATTAGGAGTTACGCAGTTGCCCAAAAAGCTGGGCGCGGTAGAACCCAAGGATGAATCCAGCAAAGGTGAATGAGTCCGATAGTTCATGACGCAATCACGCGATTGTTGCACCGTCTATAGCCACCGAAGCAAGGCTGGGAACGAGCGATGGGCTGGGGCGATCGCCGCCTGTTAAGCCATGATACGTTTTGCAACCAGAGCAACCCGGCAAACCGAGAATTCGGCAGCGGTTGGTCTATACTGCCTTATCCTCTCTGTCATTTAATATATGTTTTCTGATGTCAGATCTTTGAACCAAGCCGCTTTGGGAACCGAACTTCGTGCTGCTGCGGGTGTACAGCCCTCTGGGTTGCGAGCAGCGACTGCCTTCGACAGCCTCCGTCCCACCCGGACGGTACGAGCCTCCAGCGAACGCAACTTTGGTACGCTAAATGCGGGCAGTAGCCGATCGGCTGCGGGGAATGTGGGTAAAAAAAGCCCAGACTTCTTCAAGTTCAAAATTACTCGCCAGCGCACGGTGTCTTTGAATGTCACCATTCAGGAACTCATCAGCCGACGCTACATTCGGGGCGCTATTTTAGACAACAAAAAACGTGCCCTCAAGGTATCCGATACGCTGCGGGCCCCGCTGGAATCTGATCGCTTTTCGATTAAGCTAAAGGCTGGCACGTATTACACCAAAATCGTGACCGACGGTAATCGCATTAACTATAGCTTCCGCCTCCAGGTTCGGTGAGCCAGTCGATCAGGTGATTAAGGGGCGATCGCCCTCCTGTATTATGCTCAAGTATTATGCTCAAGTGCGATCGCCCTAATCCCGACACCCCAGCGAGTATCGCGTTTCCACGCCCGTTGTAGGGTTCACCCCGTCGGCAATTTTGCACAGTTCTTTCACCTGAGCGCCATCCAAAATGGCATCGGTAAAATCAGCGCCCGTGATATTGACATCCTGAAAGGTGGAACGTAGAAGGATCGTTTCTGTCAACACTGCATCGCTCAGATCGGCTCCTTTAAATTTCACCTGATCGAGCATGGCATTGCTCAAGTCTGCGCCATGCAAAATTGCATCCGTAAGAACCGACGCGCTGAACACGCCGCCGCGCACATTTGCACCCGTAAAATTTGCCTGATCGAGATTGGCGTTGGAAAACTCGGCGGAACGGAGTTCCTGTCCTGAAAAATCGTGTTTCCGCAGTTCTGCATTGCTATAGGACGGCGGCGGCGCATATTTTGCAGCCTGGGCATAGGCAGGCATACTCCAGCCCAAAATGGTGCCGATCAAGAGGGCGATCGCCATTCCCAGTCCTGCTGCGATTCGCGTGTTCCAGCGCATGGGTGCCTCCTGCAATTTCAGAACGGAGTCAGTTGCTCTTTGCGGGCAATTCTTTTCTAAAGCATTTTCAAGAGCAGCTCTTTCTATCTTGACAGGTTAGGGGACAGGGCACAGCAGACCCACGACATATCTATCAATTACACGACGGACTCACACGACGGACTCACACGACGGACTCACACGACGGACTGACAAGACAGAAAGCAATCTTTCAGAAGACGCAATATACAGCTTTGCCGACCCCCTCCCCCTCTTCTGGTATGCCGAAGGCTTTCAGCCCTCCCACAGGGCGGGAGAGGAACTTCAAGCCTCTCTTGTTCCCCTTCTCCCAAGCTGGGAGAAGGGGTTGGGGGATGAGGGCAGATTGAAAGTCGCACATCACGTTCAGGAACGTTTCTGTGGGGTGTTCATTGAAATCTTCTATGGTTTGGGTCTGTTGATGCTCCTGAGTAGCTTGCTACGATCGCCCTTGGAACGCGGTTCCAAATTTTGCCTGTTGTGATTCGTCTGTGATTCGTCGTTGTGATTTTTGGATGTTGAACTATCCATGCCTGCCCGTCCTTATCAACCCCTGCTGCTCCGCATTTTGCACGGCGTGACTGGAGTTTCGGCGATCGCCGCCATCCTCACCGCCGCTTGGACGTTCGACACCTACGATGCCCGGTGGATCGACCTGCCCCTGCCGCACTGGCCAGATGTTGAAGGCATCCACGGCACCTTTGGGCTATATGCACTGCTGGCGTTTCCGCTGCTGGTGCTGTATGCCTTTCGTCAGGGCGATCGCCGCCTGGCCCAGCCCGATTCGCTAGCCACGCTGACTCGCACGTCTCCAGCGCGACCCGTGTGGTGGTACGCGCTGCATCGCTGCACGAATACTGCTATGCTGCTGGCGATGACGTTTGCGCTGTTTTCCGGCAAAATGATGGATTCTGGCTGGCTACCACGCGGCGAAACACACCACGCCTGGTATTTGACGCATCTGGTGTCTTGGGTGGTGCTGGTGCTTGCTTTGGGGCTGCATTTGCTGATGTCGGCTAAGGTCGGCGGGCAGCCGCTGCTGATGTCGATGCTAGACTGGCGATTTCGAGCAAAAGATCACCCCCGATACTGGCCAGGGCACATTGCCCAGACCTGGCATCAGCGTCAGTTCAGCACGCTGCGCGGCTGGCTAGCCTGGGTCCATAGCGTCAGGCTCCTGGAAGCGCTGATTCTAGTGGCGATCGCCCTGGCCTGGATCATTCCAATCTTCAAGCACTAATCCAAAGGCGAAAAGCCCCCTTCGTTCTTCGTTCTTCGCTTTTCGCTCTTCGTTTAGGAAATCTATGAAAAATCCCGGCAGGGAGGCCGGGATGGTGGGTGAGGAGCATGCATATCTGAAAGTTTAAGAGCAGGCTATGACGACAAAGTGACATCCCAAACACATCTCTGTGAAATTAGAACAGGACTTACGCACTTGCAATAAGCTTTCTGGATTTTGGACAATTTCTCGCGGGCTGCACCCGCGAGAAATTGTCCACCTGAGTAAGTCCTATAGAATTTAAGGGCTTTATTGAAAAGCGATTGCTCGCGATAGCCCGTTAACAATCGCTTTCAAGACCAACCCTAACCCCCAACCCCTGAATTGCAAAACGCTTCTTCTCGACCGACTGGCTGGCTCGTCTGGCTGATTCTCACGATTGGAATCCTTTCGGTGTCCACGGCAGCGCTGTTTATTCGGCTGGCGTTGCAAGCGGCAGGCGCAGAGGGTGCGGGGTTTAGCCTGTTTTTGGCGGCGACGCGGCTGTTGATGGCGGCGCTGATTTTGCTACCGGCGTGGCGTGGGTTTCCAGCGGAGGCGCTGCGACGAGATAGCGCTGAGAAATCTACTAGCAACCCTAGCAACCCTGGCAGCACGGGCAAACCTTATAACGCGGGCAAAACTGTACGGCGATCGCTCTTGTATTCCGCCGGAGCAGGCGTGTTTCTGGCGCTGCATTTTGCCGCCTGGATTACGTCGCTGTCCTACACGTCGATTGCAGCCTCGACGACACTGGTAACCACGAATCCGGTGTGGGTAGCGCTGCTGTCGTGGATCTGGTTCAAGGAAAAACCGTCCGGATTGACCAGTCTGGGCATTGCGATCGCCCTCGCAGGCAGTCTCTTGATTGGGCTGGGGAGCAGCACAGGCAGCGCGGCGGGTAGCAATCCGCTGCTGGGCAATGGGCTGGCGCTGGTGGGGTCTTGGGCCGTGAGCTTCTATTTCTTGCTGGGGCGTGAGGCGCAGCGCAAAGGATTGGGCATTGGGCATCACGCAGCCCTGGCCTATAGCGTGGCGGCGCTGGTGCTGCTGCCGCTGCCGCTGCTGGCAGGTCAGGGATACACGGGCTACCCATCTGCGGTGTATGGCTACACGCTGCTGATGGCGCTGTTTCCCCAGGCAATCGGGCATACCAGCCTCAACTGGGCAGTCCGCTGGGTGTCGCCGACGCTGGTGACACTAACGATTCTGGCAGAACCCGTTGGCTCCAGCATTTTGGGATTTCTAGTCTTTCAGGAAAACCCAGGGCGCTCCGTGCTGCTGGGGGCGGCGGTGATTTTGCTGGGGGTGGCGATCGCCGCAGTGGGCAATGCTCCCAAACCATCTGCCCCCTAGCGGAAAAAGCAGCTATCCCATCCCGAAGGCGGTTCGATATTCTCAGACCGCTGCTCTGGCTGACGGGCAGGCGGCTGTGGCGGGCGCTGCTGGACTGCCGGACGGCCCCCTTGGAAGCGATTGGTCGGCTGGGGAGCAGGCGAGTTCGCAGGACGAACGGCCGGACGGACGGACTGACGGGGCGGCATCTGCGGTGGCGGGGCCGAAGGCGCAGCGGGTGGCACAGAGACTCCGGAGGGATTGGGGAATGGGGAGAGCGATCGCTCTGGTCTAACGTGCAGACGATGAGCGGCGTAGCTGCTGGCTCCAACCGAAGACGAAGCGCTGTCTGGAATAGGGGCTAAAGCAGGGGCCGAAACACTAGCCGTCACAGCTTCCCTGGATGCAGCGCGATACGCACCGGGCGCAAACCGGCCCTGCGGCGCAGTCAGCGCTTCCTCCACGGCTATCGGCAGCGTTTCCCAACTGAGCCGCTCGTTTTTCAGGACGCGCCGCAGTTGGCAGAGTACGTCTTGCAGCATGGGGGACTGCTTGGCCCGGAGCGGCTGATAGGAGCGCAGCGGATCACGACGAATCGCGGCGATCGCCCGTTGCACCGCCTGGGCGACCTGTGTGCCGTGGGTGGCCATGCCCCGACGAATCTGATGCTGCAACCCTTGCTCAGACGTAGCGTAGAGGGCGGGCAGTTGGTTCAGCGCATAGGCGATCAGCTCCAGCCGATTGATATAAGAGGCAACCTTGGGTGGCAAAGCTTTGAGCTGACGAT
The DNA here is from genome assembly GCF_032705245.1 of Thermoleptolyngbya oregonensis NK1-22. Classification (GTDB taxonomy): domain Bacteria; phylum Cyanobacteriota; class Cyanobacteriia; order Elainellales; family Elainellaceae; genus Thermoleptolyngbya; species Thermoleptolyngbya sichuanensis. The sequence goes on along the minus strand of NZ_CP053540.1, from coordinate 47,754 downwards.
CGACCTCCTGCTCGACCAGCGACTCCATTGCGTTCTGGTAAATGTTCATGACGTTTTCAGTAATTTAAACGGCGATGATTAACTGCAATTTAAACGGCGATGATTAACTGCGGTGATTTTGGGTTGTCTGGAGGCGGTTCTGCGTTTGTGCTGCGGTGGCAAGCTCTTATTAGCTCAGATCTCGCCAGCTAAGTCAGGAAGCAGCGCTGTACAAAAAGCAAGCTAATTCAAGAATGGATTTGAAATAGACCAGGGCTGGCACTTTGAGGAAGCCCCTGAAGAGACAACTTGAGCTTGCGAATGTTCAAGGATGTAGACTTTGCCGCAGCCTGCAAGGCTGCCATGACCAATCGGAATGCCGAGGATAAACCGTTGACGCTGAGAAGCGGCTAACCCGTTCAGCGCCCTCCAGTTAAGAGTCCGATACCCTCCATGCAAACCACAGAGAGCAGAATGAGCAAAGCTAGTAAACGAAATACCAGCGCGAGTGAGAAAAGTTCTTAGCGGCCTTCCTTGACCACAAGCTGCAAGCCGTCGTAGACCGACACGTTTAACCCGCAACCAGTAGTAGATCTGCTTAGCGCTCCCAGACGCGCTGGTCTGAAAGCAGGCACCCTTACAAAACGAACGCAGACTAATCTGAGTCTTCTCAGTATAACCCGCGATCGCCCTATGCAGCCTAGAAGCCCCTGAGGAAATCCCTGACATGGTTACCCTTAATCCGGCAGTGTTACCTGAAATACGGCAGATTCCGACGCTATTAAGCCCGCTGGTAAACCTTTTGGCAATTCTGCTGGCGATTCCAGAGTGGCAGCCCTGATTCAGAGTTGCGACTTAGCAATACTGAGCAGCAGCCCGCAGCAGTGCTTATACGTAATAAATATCAGCGTGACTGCATTATAAGATGCATAAAAGACAGGGTATCTACGCATAAACACGTAAAACCCTGCGAACTTTCTGTAAATCTGCGGGACTGCTTTAAACTCCCAAGGTGAGGAAATAGACTATTTCCGGGTTATTTCTGATAGAACTCACGCAGTTGGAGGATTTCTCGGGGGCGCAGCCCGCGAGAAATCCTCCAAAACTCAGAAAACTGATCGCAAGTGCGTAAGTCCTGTCTGATGTCTGGCTAATAAGAATTGCGTTGCAGTAGGAAGCAAGAACTCCTGTTCTCTCTCCTTTGCCGAGGGCTAGGGTGAGGGCCGCAAGACGCTCAAGCACGAGAGTCACACGTCTGTCTGACAACGCCAAAATCTGCGGTGTTGACTCAAAAGCTGAGAAATAGCCGAGCAATTGGCTGAGAAATTAAACTACTTTTCGTCCTGCGGCTTGATTTTTTCGCGCTGCGGCTGGATCAGCAGGGACAGCCCGACCGTCCAAGCGATCGCCACCAGCCAGCCCCCCAAAATATCGCTGGGATAATGCACGCCCAGATAGAGCCGCGTCCAGCCGATTGCTAAGACAAATAGCACCCCGAACAATGCGGCCCATGGCCGCCAGCGCGACGACCCCAGCAAGATCAGCAGCACGACCCCGATGGCAACGCTCGTCATGGCGTGGCCGCTGGGAAACGAGAAATCATGCGGACGGGGTGCGCCAGACTCCCACAAAAAGGGGCGATCGCGCTTCCACAAGTCCTTGAGTCCAATGTTGATCAGGGTGCTGCCAGCCAGGGACAGCACCACGTAGAGGAGCGATCGCCAGCGTTGCAGCGGAACTAGGGCGATGGCCATCAGCCCCGCCAGCGGCGGCAAGATCCAGGGCGACCCCAACCGCGTCATCCCCTGGGCGATCCGATCGAGTGCAGGCGTGCTAGCTGCATGAACGGCCTGCAAAATCGGCTCATCCCAGGGAAAATTGCCCAATGTCCAAACGCCAAAGCCCAACAGCCCAAAGCCCGCCAGCGGCAGCCCCACGCCCAAAATCCACAGGCTCGTCGCCAGAGACACACCTAAAGCGGTTCTATCCTGGGTCATCTGATCGTGAACCAATGCCTCTTTGACTTCCTCGACCATGCCTCGTTCCTCACGTCATCTGGCTGATCCGAGTGTGGCATTTTGGGTGTTCCCCAAGAAGTAGTTTGCACTTCGTAATTTCTTATCTAAATCTAGTCCAGCCTACTTGGACAGCACTAGCTCCCACTCCTGGCTGGTGGCATTCCACACTGGAGCCACTGTTTCACCCACCACATAGGGGCCCCAGTAGCGGCGCGATCCATCCTGGGCAAAGGCGGTGATCACGTCACCCGCCTGCACCTGCAAATCCGCTTCGCCTTCGGGCAGCGCTAGCAGCAGACCTTTGGTGCTGCCTTCTTGCGGCGCAAAGTCCCAATGGATGGGTTCAGGATAACGCTCGGAGCCGTCTGCGTTACGGGTCTTCGTTTGGCGAGAGAGCAGCGCGACCCGCACGGGATGGTCGGTCTGGTTGCTGACTCGCAGGGCCCCTGCCTGGGCGATCGCACTCTGAAGAGCGGGGGCAGCAGGCGCAGCAATGGGTGTGGCTGTGGGGGCAGCACTAGGGGAAGCAGCACTAGGGGAGGCAGCGGGGGGGGCAGGGCTGGGTATGGCGGGCGGGCGGGGTTCATCTTCAGCCGGAGACGGGGCGACCGGAGACGGCACGCCTTCATACTGAATAGAAATTTGGAACTGACTCAGGAACCAAACCGTCAACCCCAACAGCACAACGCCAATGGCAGCAGGGTAAACACCTCGCTTCGTCATGATTTTCATCTTCTGCCCCTGCTCTCGATGGATGCCCAATAGATGCCCAGTAGAAGCCCAGTAGGATGCACGAACCTGATATGTAACGAGCTATGTGAACTTTCTCCTCTAATCTAATCAGTCAGGCTAGGTTTGCGGACGGCAAAATGCTAGATAAATGCTAAAAGTTTGGGGCGATCGCCCCAGGATGTCCCAAATCCCCCCAAACGCACCGGGCGATCGCCCCACATGCTAAAACGGATGAGAATCGCCGCTGTTTTCATAGGCACTAACACTTACGCTTCAAGCTAGTCTTCTACCGAAATCTCTCAACCTAAATAGCGCTACCTATGGCTCAAACTCCTACTCCCCGTGTCTTGCTCGTCGAGCCAGATGAGATTCTGGCCCATAGCTTGAGCAATGACCTGCGCGAATCGGGCTACGAAACCGCCATTGCCCACGACTACACCACGGGGATTCGCCAGGCCGCCGAATTTCAGCCATCGCTGATTGTGATCGACCGGATGCTGGGCGGCGAGTCGGGTCTATCACTCTGCCAGCAGCTACGGGCCAGTGGAGCGCGAGTTCCTGTGGTGCTGCTGATGGCGCGGGATCTGGTGGATGATCGGGTGGCCTGTCTGGAGGCCGGAGCCGACGACTATTTTCTCAAGCCCTATCGCAGCGAAGATTTTCTGCGCCTGGTGCAGCTTTACCTGAAGCCAGATACCTCCGGCAGCGAACAACTGCGGTTTGCTGATTTGGTTTTGGATCTGTCTACCCGCTGCGCCCTGCGGCAAGATCGGGTGATTGACCTCACCATGAAAGAGTTTGAACTGCTGAAATACCTCATGGAGCATCCGCGAGAAGTGTTAACGCGGGAGCAAATTCTAGAAAACGTCTGGGGCTACGACTTTATGGGGGAGTCGAACGTGATTGAGGTGTATGTGCGCTATCTGCGGCTCAAGATCGAAGACGAAGGCGAAAAACGGCTAATTCAGACGGTGCGCGGCGTTGGTTATGTTTTGCGAGAAGCGTGAAAGGTTGGAAAGGTTGGAAATGAGTAATATGAATCGCTGGGTGAAGCGGGGATTTCGCGTGATCTGTATGACGAGTGCAGTGGGATTGAGCGCCCTGCTGCTGGGCTGTAGCCCTAGCCCATCGGAGGTTTCGATGCCAGAGGTGCCCTCCGGCGGTGGCCCACAGGAAACGGCAACCCAACCCTTTCGGGGGCAGGTTTTGCCGATTTCGGCAGAAGTGGAAATTGGCGATGAGCAGATTCAGCTAGAGGTGGCCCGCACGCCCCAAGAGCAGGCGATGGGGCTGATGTTTCGCACCGAACTGCCGCCCGATCGGGGAATGCTGTTTCCGTTTGAGTTTGCGCGGCCCGTTCAGTTTTGGATGCAGAACACGCTGATTCCGCTGGATATGGTGTTTTTGCTGGATGGCGAGGTGAAGGAAATTGTCGCCAGTGCGCCGCCCTGTGAAAGCCAGCCCTGTCCGACCTACGGCCCGACGAGGCAGCGGGTGAACCAGGTGATTGAACTGGCCGGAGGACGAGCGGCGGAACTGGGCTTGCAGGTGGGCGATCGCCTCGATATCCGCTTTCTAGACACGCCGCGTCCGGCCAATGCTACCCCTTAGCAAAGCTCCTGATTCTAGATACAGGATTAGGCCTGCTTCACCAGCTTTGCCCGCGACTCGATGGTGAATTCGGGAATGTCGTGCAGTTCGTCCGCCTCCAGCGCGTACTGCTCGCAGACCAAACTGAGGCGATCGCCCTCGGTTTTCAGACCGTTGATGGAATGCGTCAGGTTGCCCTGAAACCACACCAGCGCATTCACCCGTGGGCGAATCTGCCCCACCTGCTGGCGGTGGTTTCGCAGCACCAATTCCCCGCCCTGCAACGGCTCCGGCACTTGCACATACAGCACGCTGACGCAGACGGGCGGCTCGATGGTTTTGCAGTAGGATCGCAGCGATCGGTCAACATGCGGATCGACCCGCGATCCGCCCTTGAGCAGCAGCGGATTCAGATAAAAGGCGTTGCAGTCGGGCTGGAGCGCGATGTCCAGATAGGGTTTGAAATAGGGAAACTGTGCTTCGACGTGCGATCGCCCTTCGCCACGAAACACGACCGAGAACCCCTTCGTGCCGACAAAATCCCGGTTCAAATTATTCACTGCAAAATAGCGGCAGGCGCGAATCTGCCCCCGCAACTCGGTGAGATAGTCGTCGGAGAATACGTTTTGCTGCTGGCGGAAGTAGGGCATGGTAGGGCTGTGGGATCGGCAGCGGGGGATAAATAAACTGAGTTCGACAAGGTAGAAAAGTCTATTAAGGAAAAGCTGAGAGGATGTTTGAAAAGTCCTACTGTTTGTAGCAAAGCGTGCAAGATCCCCCTAAATCCCCCTTAAAAAGGGGGACTTTAAGGCGGTTTCCCCCCTTTTTAAGGGGGCTAGGGGGGATCTCTGAGTGCTTAACATTACAGGCGATACCTTTTCAAACACCCTCTGAGACTGGATCTGAAGTTAAACGAAGTTAAAGCAGATCAGCTATCACCTCCGTCGTATCACGCCTCCATGTCATCCAAATTCCCACAAATCTTCTATGGCCTTGACGACTTTTGCCGAGCCTTCCGGCAGCCTTCTAAGCGATCGAACTCATGTTAAACCAACGTCATATAGGCTTTGCGTAGATCCGCTGGAGTTTGCCGCATTTCGGGCGATCGCCCCTGTCTTTGTCCCCAAAAGCGGCATACCTTTCCGTAAATCAATCATGGTAGCCATCGAAAACCTTCCGCTATGCTGAGCCTAGACAGCAAACAAATGTCCATCATCGTAGATATCTGGTCAGCTTCTAAGCATATAGAAATCTAAATAAAGATCTAAAGAGATCAGAACTATAGAGCCAGCGTTAATTTCCAGCTTTCGCTTTGGCACTTTAGGTCAGTTTAGGTTAAGTTTGGTAACAGCCCTGGCGATCGCGCCAACCGCAAAATCGCTGGCACAGTTGCCGTAGACTCGTCGGCTTGCCGCCCTCAGGGTGCCCAGGCAGATCCTCGCCAACTTCTTCACCAATCCGCACACGTTATGCAGGCAAGGTCCACCAACCAGTCCATCGACGCTTCTAACCCTCTTTTAGGGATGACATCTGCCTTTGTGGACAGCGCCAGCCTGTCGGCGACCGAAGAAACGCCCGATACGATGGAACCGACTCATTTTCGCGGGCATTACGCAAGCTGCATGGAAATGCTGGCTGACGCGCCGACGGTTGTCGCTTACCTGGATGATCACCGCACTTGGTTTCGCCGCTGTGCCCAGCCGATGGACGCGGCTCCCTTGGGAGACAACGGCTATGCCCTAACGATCGGTCGCTTTGGCGCATTTGGCTATGAGGTGGAACCCAAAATCGGCCTGAACCTGCTGCCTCAGGATCAACGCGGCTTCTATCGGATTGAGACGATCGACATTCCGGACTACGTTGCACCGGGCTATGAGGTGGATTTTCAGGCTGCGCTGCACATGGTTCAGCCCGCAGATGCAGCGACAGATAATCCTGCGGAACCCATGCTGACCCGCGTAGAGTGGGAGCTTGACCTGGCGGTTTCGATTCAGTTCCCTCGCTTTATCCAGGCGCTTCCCAAGGCGCTGGTGCAAACCACGGGCGATCGCCTGCTGAACCAGATTGTGCGCCAGGTTTCTCGCCGCCTCACCCACAAAGTGCAGGACGATTTTCACAGCAGCCACGGCATCCCCTTTAGCCGCAAGCGGAAGTGGAGCTAGGGGCAAAGTCCTGCCCTTCTCACGGTGCTGCTTCTGAGGCAAGCGAATTCCGACTCTCACCCTGATCCCTGCTTCCCTCTTGCCATACTATGGTGTGGAACGTCCGCCCTGACAGGGCTGGATTCAGTGCCGGGGATCATGTCACGTTTCTTCTCTTTCCTGAAATCCTCTGCGGTGCAGCCGCTTCGCCTTGGGCTGTGCCTTGGGCTGTGGCTCAGTGCCGCCCTGCCCACCACTGCCCAGGTGCGCGGCGACACCACGCTGCCCACACCGACCCAGGTGCAGCGCCAGGGCAACGAGTTTGAGATTACGGGCGGCACGCAGCGGGGCGGCAACCTGTTCCACAGCTTTGAGCGGTTTTCACCGGGCGATCGCACGGTGACGTTTCGCAATGTGGACACTGTAGAGCGGCTGATCACCCGCGTCACGGGCGGTACTCCCTCGGAGATCAACGGCATCCTCCGCCTGTTGCAGAGCGACGGGCAGATCAGCCCTGCCGATTTTTTTCTGATCAACCCCAGCGGCATTTTATTTGGAGAAAACGCTCGCCTGGACGTAGGCGGCTCCGTCATTTTCAGCACCGCCGAACGAATTCGCTTTGCCGATGGCACGCAGTTCAGCGCCCGCAATCCGCAAGCGTCGCCGCTGCTGACCGTCAGCATTCCCACCGGGCTACAATTTGGCCCCGCGCCTGCGCCAATTGTGAATGCTTCGTTTAGTCTTGCGGCAAATTTTTCGCGTGCGCTGCGGAGAACGGGCTATTTCGGGACATCTAGATACGCTGGGCTAAGCGTGTTGCCGGATCGGGCGATCGCCCTGATCGGCGGCAATCTGGATTTTCCAGGCGGCGAAATCACCGCACCGGGCGGGCGCATCGAGTTGGGCAGCGTGGCCCAGGCGGGCACGGTCGAGCTGGTTCCAATAGCACAGGGTTGGTCGGTGGATTATTCCAATGTGCAGGCGTTTGGGCAGATTCACCTGACGGGCTTTGCCGATATCAGCGCCAATGGCGATCGCGGCGGCACAGTCCGCCTGCGGGCCAGCGAGATTCGGCTGGATGAGGCATCCTACATCAGCGCCGACACGCTGGGCAGTTTGGCAGGCGGGCGCATCACGATTCGGGGCGATCGCCTCACTCTGCTCAACGGCTCCCAGATTTTTGCCAATACCCGAAGCAGCGGCCCAGCCGGACGCATTGACCTTCTGGCGACGAGTCAAATCCAAATCCTGGGGGCAGTGGTGGGCAGCGACGGCCCGGAAAGCAGCGGTGTGTTTGTGCGGGTGCAGGACGGCGCGACTGGCAACGGCGGGCGCATCGTGCTGACGACCGGGCAGCTTAACCTGCTGGACGGCGGGCAGATCAGCCTCGACACGATTGGCAACGGCCGTCCGGGAAGTTTGCAAATCCTGGCCGATGAGATCAACATTGCAGGCGTAGCGCTCGATGGGCAGGGCAATCCGATTGCGGGCGATCTTGCGAGTAATCTTGCGGGTGATCTAAATTTGCCGGTTCCCAGCACGCTGTCGGCAGCGATTTTTGGCTCCCAGTCCTTTCAGCCCACCGACGCAATTCCCAGCCAGATCGAGATTCAAACGCGACGGCTGCGAGTGCAAGACGGCGCGACGATTCAGACCTCGACCTTTGGCGTTGCGGATGCAGGCAACCTGAGCATTTGGGCGAGTGAGCGGGTCGAGGTGCAGGGACTCTCTCCGGCAACGCCAGATACGAGAGCTGTGCCCGCAGGAATCTTTAGTCAGTCGGGCGGCACACCAGGAACTCCTTACATTTTTGCGCCGGGGGCGACGGGACGGGGGGGCGACCTGTCCATCGCCACGGGGGAACTCGTAGTGCGAGACGGAGCCTACATCGCCACGGGCAGCTTTGATGCCAACCCAAATGCGCTGGGAGCGGGAAATCTGACCCTAGCGACTCGCTCCGCAACGCTAGAAAACCAGGGCAACATCGTCGCCAATACCAACTCTGGCGTGGGCGGCAACCTGAGCCTGACGGCGCAAGACTATCTCTTGCTGCGGCGCAACAGCCAGATCAGCACTTCGGCGGGCATTGCAGGGCAGGGGGGCGATGGCGGCAACATCACGCTGCGGGCAGATTTCATCTTGTCGGTGCTGACGGAGAACAATGACATCACGGCCAATGCCTTTACGGGCGATGGTGGCGCGGTCAATATTTTCACCCGGGGCATTACGGGCATTCTGCCGCAGCCGCAACTCACGCCCCAGAGCGACATTACGGCAACCTCCGAGCGGGGCAACAGCGGTACTATTACCATTACCACGCCGCCTAGCACCGATCCGACGCAGGGCGTAACCGAGTTGCCTGCTGCACCCGTGGATGCGTCGCGGCTGATTGCCCAGCGGTGTGCGGCCAGTTCGGCGATCGCCGCCGATCGCAGCGCCTTCGTGGCCACAGGTCGCGGCGGTCTGCCCCCTGGCCCCAATCATGCGTTCGATCTCCCATCGGTTCGGGTTCCCTGGGCAGAGGCCGCGCCGGCCAGCAGCGTGAACGCACCGATTCATGCCCGTCCTCCTGCACAGGCAGCGGCTCTGGATGCTGCCAATCAGGACACTGCCAATAATCAGGATGCTGCTAGTCAGGATGCTGCTAGTCAGGATGCTGCCAATCAGGATGCTGCTAATCTGGACACTGCCAGCTTACACACCGCCAATCTAACGGTCTTGCCCCCGCCCGATGACCCAGATTCCCGAACCTCGCCGCTGACCTTGCGAGAGCCATCGGATGCTGCCTTGTCGGTAGCGTCCAGACCGCTGCAAGAAGCGCGGGGCTGGCGGCAGACCGCAACGGGCGAAGTGATTCTGCTGGCAAACCTGCCCGAACCATCGAGGTTTCAGGATGTTCAGCCGTTGCCGCCGGGATGCGCTGCACCGGGCTAGGGAACGTTGCTGGGGTTCACGCAGAAAATTGAGGAAACTGGGGTGGGGCGATCGCCCGTCCTGCCTGATCTCTGGGATATCCGTAAAACCGAACTGCTTCAACCGCAAAGCCGCGAATTAGACTGGAGAAAAGGTTTCTTGTGGTGTTGTAATCCTTAGCAGGGATCGCGTTGATGCAATTCAGGTCAAGCGCAATCCAGGTTTACGTTCGTTCATTCAACGTCCTAAGTCATTGAGCATTATTGAGAGGTCAAGATGAGCCTTTTTACGTTTCTTGCGCTGGTGATTTACATCGGGGGCGCGTGGAAATTCTGGACCGGGTTTAACCGCACGAATTTCAACCAAAATCGTCTGATGCTGACGCTATTCTGGCCGGTGATGCTGTTCAATGCATCCTATCGGCAAAACTTCAGACGGGCGCTGAAGGGCTAATCCAGAAACGGGCGAATTCAGCCCAATTTCGACTCAGGTTCGCCCCAGGTTCGACCCAATATTTGACCCAGTTTCGCCCCAATTTTGACCGGGCACAAGCGGGCCGTTCTAATCCAGCGGCCCGTTTATTTGTGCATTTAGCCCATAGACCTGACGGCTGCCCACCAGCGCCACCAGCGTCACTTCTTTTTCGTCGCCCGGTTCAAAGCGCACTGCCGTTCCTGCGGGAATGTCTAGCCGCATTCCCCGCGCCTGGTTGCGGTCAAACGAGAGCGCTGCATTCACCTCAAAAAAGTGGAAATGGGAGCCGACCTGGATGGGGCGATCGCCCGTATTGGCCACCATCAGCGTCACCGTCGGACGGCCCGCGTTGAGTTCGATGTCGCCAGGTTCGATGAAGAGTTCGCCAGGAATCATGGGCAGGGGTTGTGGGGTTGGGATAATAGGGCGCGACGGATGAGAGCGGTAAAGCGATGCCACCACTTCATTCACCCTCATCGAGCCTTATCGAATCGGATCATGCACGGTCACCAGTTTCGTCCCGTCGGGGAAGGTCGCTTCGACCTGCACTTCGTGGAGCATTTCGGCAATGCCGTCCATCACGTCGCTGCGGCTGAGGAGGGTGGTGCCGTAGGTCATCAGATCGGCGACGGTGCGCCCTTCCCGTGCGCCTTCCAGGATGGCGGCGGAAATGTAGGCAACGGATTCGGGATAGTTGAGCTTCAGACCTTTGGCTTTGCGGCGCTCGGCCAGCAGGGCGGCAGTAAAGATGAGGAGTTTGTCTTTTTCCTGGGGAGTCAGTTGCATGGTGTGGGCGATCGCAGCGTCAGCATCATCAGAAGCATTGGGGCATCGGGCAGCAGTGCGGGTCAGGGGGATGCGGGCATAACCAGGCTCCACCCAGCAGACCAGCGCCCAGCCCAGCCAGATTCTACGGCATTATACGCAATCTAAACCGCGAGAAATTGTTTATTTCTTTGCGGTTTATTGCTTTGCGCGGTTGGCAGGATCAACGAGTTCGATCCAGTCTCCAGCGACACGGGCGATCGCCCCACCAGGAAACGGATCGGTCTGGCTGCGGTTGGGTGCGTCGAGCAGGGCCAGCAGTTTTTCCACTGGCTCAAAGCCGGGGGCTTCCGGCAGATGGCGGGCAAGAAATTGGCGCAGGGCGCGGCGCTGGAGAGCGAGGGGCGCAATTTGCAGCGTGGGTCGATGGAGTTGGGGATGCTCGTCTGGCGGGGCGGCGGGCGGGAGTGCCCGATGCAGCAGATCGGCAGCGGCAGATTCCAGGTAGTCCACGTCGGCGCGGAGCAGTTCGGCGGTGTGGGCCAGAGCCGCTTCTACTTGGGGATTCAAGTGCGCTTTCAAGGCGGGCAAGATGTCCTGGCGGATGCGGTTGCGGGGATGGCGCAAATCCTGATTGGTGCTGTCTTCCCACACGCGCAAGCCCCGCGACTGGCAAAACTCGGCGGTTTCGACCCGGCGCACATCCAGCAGCGGCCGCACCAGCGCCACGCCGGGGCACAGTTCGCGCCGCCAGGTAAGGGATTGCAGTCCGTCGGCTCCGCTGCCGCGCACTAGGTTATACAGCAGCGTTTCGGCGCGATCGCTCATCGTGTGGCCGGTTGCAACGCGGGAATAGCCGTGGGCACGGGCGATCGCCCCCAGCACGTCATAGCGCCACGCCCGCGCCGCCGCCTCGCTCGCCGGAATATCTGCTGCCGTTTCAATAAACACCGGAACGCCCCAGGATTCCGCCAGCGATCGCACATAGTCGGCGTTTGCCCCGGCATCCGGTCGCCAGCGGTGGTTGCAGTGGGCGATCGCCAGTTCCCACCCCCACTTGGGCTGCAAGTCCAGCAGCAGTTGCGCCAGACACAGCGAGTCTTGGCCGCCCGACACCGCCATCAAGAGGCGATCGCCCCTGCAAAACAACTGCCGCTGCCGGATGCCCCGGTGCAACTGAGCATGAAGCGGTGTCCAGGGGGAAGGAGTCATGGGTTTAGCAGGGAGCAGAGCCGGGAATTTCCCTGAATTCCCCTGAGTTCTCTAATAATCGTCCTCTCGATACACCTCGTACACCTCATCCCGACGGCTGTAGATTTCGTCGCGGGGGGGACGACCGGCCCGTTCTCGCGGCCCGCCGCTGCGCTCTTGCCGGGGGCGTTCTGCCTGGAGCAGCTTTTGGTTTTCGGGGAAAAACTCTAGGCGAATCCGGATGCGGCCGCGCTGCCAGCCCTGATTGCCAAACCGCAGCACTTCGCAGCGAGCGCCATCTCCAAACCAGTCTTCGCACTCGTCCGACCATTCGCCCTGCTGCTCGCTGACCGCCTGCGCCAGCGCGTCCAAAAATTCGCCCACCTTAAACGTGGGATTGCTCATCAGCACTCGTCCCACGCTGATGTAGATTACTTCGTCGTCACTCAGCGGCGTTGGCAGTTGATTCATAGGTTTTGGAGTTTCTATAGAACTTTGCTTACAGGGTTTTGCTTACGGGGTTTTGCTTATGGGGCTTTGCTAGCAGGACTTTGCGGGCAGGGTTTGGCAGATGGACTCGTCTGGCAGGGGGCTTGCTACAGAAACCAGCCGTAGCTGTGTAGCCCCTTGCCCAGCAGGTTCACGCCAAGGTAGCACACCCACACCACCAAAAAGCCCGATGCCGCCAGGATCGCCGGACGACGACCCTGCCAGCCGCGTGTGATGCGGGCATGGAGATAGGCCGCAAAGACCAGCCAAGTAATCAGCGCCCAGGTTTCTTTGGGGTCCCAACTCCAGTAGGAACCCCAGGCTTCGTTGGCCCAGACGGCTCCGGCGATGATGCCGATGGTGAGTAGCGGGAAGCCCAGCCCAATGATGCGATAGCTGATATTGTCGAGGGTGTCGGCTAGGCTGAGGCGCTGGGGCGACAGGGGCGCGGCGGCAACGGCAGGCGCAGTTTCCAAGACAGCGGTGTTGCCAGTGCTGGCGGTAAGTGGCTCCAGGGTGTCCACCGCCTGGCCTGCCCGCTTGATGCGATAGCGGGCATCCCGGAAGCCCCCCGTGCCCACAGAACTGCCGCGTAACTCGACCTCCTGCCCCCGCGTCACAATCAAAAAGGCGATCGCCATCAACGCTCCCACCATCAGCGCAGCGTAGCTCAGCAGCATGACGCTGACATGCATCATCAGCCAGTTGGACTTGAGCGCAGGTACCAGCGGCTCGGAATGCTGCATGGCATCGGGCAGAGACAGCGCCGCAAAGGCCGCAATGCCCATCGCCACGGGCGCGGTGACGGCTCCCACTAGACGGCTGCGGCTCATGTTTTCCGCCAGCAGGTGCATCGCAGTAATGCCCCAGGCAACGAAAAACAGCGATTCGTAAAGATTGCTGAGGGGAAAATAGCCGCCCTCGATCCAGCGAGCGCCTAATAGCCCCGCGATGCAGAGATTGGCGATCGCCATCCCCGTCGTTCCCGCCGTTTGCAGGTAGGGCACGGTGGGAAACGCCGCGCCTGCCCAATACACCAGCATCGTCACAAACAGCACCGCAAAGGCGGCATTATCCAGCCAGCCCTGGAGTGAAACCAGATTCATTCAGCAAACCTCTCCAACACAGATCCAACAAGCTCCAGCAAGACAGATGCCAGTGAGCAAAAGGACGACCCAGACGACCCACAGATGGAAGCAAAGACAGCGTTGAATTCGCCAATTTGCTCTCAAGTGGTGGAAACAGCGGTTCAGACTATTGTTCTGAACGGCATTGTTCTGAACGGCATCGCTCTGAACGGCATTGTTCTGAACGGCATTGCTCTGAACGGCATTGTTCTGAACGGCATTGTTCTGAACGGCATCGCGCTTAGGGTTTTGCGCTGCATCGCTTCCGTTCTCTATCCTACCGAACTAGCAGGGCAATCGCCCGAAAAGCCTGCAAAGCCGATCGTTGCGTCTACAGATTCCAGAGATTCCAGAATTCCAGGCTTTCAGGAATCGCGCAGAGATCATCGCGCAGAGATCGTAGATAGGGAAACGGAAATGGGCGATCGCACCCCATAACCCCCAGCCAACCGCCGTCTACTTAAGAATTACGACAGAATTTCAGCACAGGGTTGCGAAACAAGACATCTCTTCTATAATCATCCGGTATTGTTCTGCAAGCTTCATCAGACAAGCGGCTAGCTGCATAGAGGGAATTTAATTGCAAAGGTGGCATTAAATCAATGCGACATCAATGCAGCATTAATGCAGCAGCAATGCAGCCCGTTCGAGCTTGCCGGATTGCCTCAGGGGGACAGGCTAGTTCATTGAGTTGGCCAAGCATCGACCGTCTCATTGAAACATGACCCACGAAACGTGACCCATGAAACGTAACCAAGACGTTACCCAAACGTGACTTGTAGACGTTCCTTGGAATTCCTTGAAACTCTAGGTGTGAGCCTCATGAAAAAACATTTGATCGGTACTGGTTTTTCAATATTGACCCTGGCAGCGATCGCCGCTGTGCCTGCTCAGGCGGAAACCGTCACCACCGTTCGCTACGACTGTGCTAGAGGGCAGAGCTTCCGAGCAGAATACTACAGCGATCGCGCTCGGATTGCCTTCGTCGATCCCGTTACAGACGGCATCTATGGTGAAATCATCGAACTGTCTCAAACAGGCAGCAACACCTACAGTGACGGTATCCATACCCTCTCAGCTAGCAACGATCTCGAATCTGCTTCGGTTGACATCCAAGGTGGCACCAATTCCAGCCGATGCCGGGCCCGCCTGATTGGGGTTGCCGAGGTGATCGAAGTGAGCGAAGTCGAAGTGACCACTCGCCCCGCCAACGTGCCCCGCTTTAACCGACCGACGCTGGTGCAGCAAACCCAGGTACAGCCCGTCCCACGTCCTGCGCCCGCTCCTGCGCCCGCCCCCGCCCCTGCCCCTGCGCCCATTCCTGGTTTGTGGTAGAGCCGCGTTGCAATTCTCGGAGGCTGTGTTTCGCGTCAGCGTATTGCATCAACGCTTTGTAGGGTGATGCGTTACGACTACGCCTCACTGCACCCTGCAACACGGTCTACCCACGCTCTACCAACAATCTCCCGATCTCCTCTTAACCCCGATTGCCTGCTCGTGTCAATCGGGGTTTAGCTTTTGTAGCAGAATTCAAGCATTGGACTGGCAATCCAAGCACAGTCCAAGCGCAATCCAAGCGCAATCCAAAATCCACAGGACTTACGCACTTGCGATAAGTGTTCTAGGTTTTGGATGATTTCTCGCGGCCTGCGCCCGCGAGAAATCATCCAACTGCGGAAGTCCTAATCCAAAATCGGTACACCGAACTCAGTCCGAGTTATGCTGCAAGGTAAGGCGTGCTAGCACTCCTCCAACCCCCAGCCCCTCACCTTCCATTCCTATGTCTCTCCGTCTCCCCGATGCCCAAAACCTGCTGAGCGACCTGATCGCCCGCTACAGTCCCCGCGTGGACTATCTTTCGATTCGGCTAGAAGAATCGGAAGCCACCGACATTTTGCTGCGGGGGGGCAAGGTGGAAACCCTCAGTGAAGGCATTGCCGTGGGCGGGCAAGTGCGGGCTTGCTATCGGGGCGGCTGGGGCTTTGCCAGCTTCAATCGGCTGGAAACGCTGGTAGAGCGAATTGAAGAGGCGATCGCCGCGGCCCGGCTTGTCGGCGACGATGAAACCCTGCTGGCCCCGGTCGATCCTGTCCGCGATATCCGTCCCCTCGTGCTGGCAGGCACAGACCCGCGCCATGTCCCCCTCGCCCGCAAAAAGGAACTCTGTAGCCACTACGCCGACATTCTTCGCAGCGTAGACGATCGCATTACCACCACCTCCGTCCGCTATGGCGACAGCATTCAACACATGCTGCTGGCCACCTCCGACGGAACGCTGATCGAGCAGTCTTGGGCGGATATGGAAATGCGCTTCGCCGCCACCGCCCGGAACGGCGAAACCGTGCAAACAGGTCGCGAAACCACAGGTTCCCGCAAGGGCTATGAAGACCTGGAAAACCTGGATGAACAGGTGCGCGGCGCAGCCCAGCGGGCCGTTCACGCCCTTTCGCTGCCCCCTGTCAAGGGCAATACCTATACCGTCGTCATTGATCCCATCCTGACGGGGCTGTTTGTGCATGAGGCGTTTGGGCATCTGTCGGAAGCCGACATGACCTACGAAAACCCCGATCTAATGGAAGTGATGACGCTGGGGCGACGGTTTGGCTCGCCAGAGCTGCAAATTTTTGACGGCGCGGCCCCAGAGGGACATCGCGGCAGCTATGCCTACGACGATGAGGGCGTGCCTGCGACCACGACGCAATTGATTCAGGACGGCGTGCTGGTGGGGCGGCTGCACTCCCGCGAAACGGCGGGCAAGCTGGGTGAAGCGGCTACTGGAAACGCCCGCTGTCTGGACTATCACTATCCGCCCATCGTCCGCATGACCAACACCTGGATCGCCCCTGGCACTACGCCCGTCGCCGACCTCTGTGCCGATATCCAGGAAGGGGTCTACGCCCGCAACTGGATTGGCGGCATGACCAACGGCGAAATGTTTACCTTTACCGCAGGCGAAGCCTGGATGATCCGCAATGGGGAACTGGCGGAACCCGTGCGCGATGTGACGCTATCGGGCAACGTATTCACTACGCTGGCGGATATTGAGGCGATCGCCGACGATTTTCTGTGGGACGAGTCGGGCGGCTGCGGCAAGGGCGGTCAGAGCGGGCTACCCGTGGGCTGCGGCGGCCCCAGTCTCCGCATTCGCAATATCGTCGTCGGCGGTGAAGTGCCCGAAGAATAGGCCTGCACACTAACCCAATCAGCTAACTCAACAAGCTAACCCAGTCCGCCAACTCAGCAAGCCAACCCAATCAGCCAACCTAGCCAGCCAACCTAGCCAGTCAACCTAGCCAGTCAACCTAGCCAGTCAACCCAGTCGCTCAATCCCAAACGACGGATACCCGGTTCACCGTCTCTCGTAACCTCCCTTCGCTGTGTCTCAATCTTCCAACTCTCAATCTTCCGAAATTCAAGCCATCTTTAACCGCATCGCGCCCGTTTATGACTTGCTGAACGATGGGCTGAGCCTGATGTTTCATCGAGTCTGGAAGCGTATGACCGTCGGCTGGAGCGGCGCAAAACCGGGCGATCGCTGTTTGGATGTGTGCTGTGGCAGTGGCGATCTGGCGCGGCTGCTGGCGTGGCGGGCGGGCGCGACTGGCGAAGTTGTGGGGCTAGATTTTTCGGCAAACCAGTTGGCGATCGCCCAGGAACGCACCGCCCAATCGACCATTCCCCTCAACGTTACCTGGGTCGAAGGCGACGCACTGAATTTGCCCTTTGGTGACAACGAGTTTGACGCGGCGACGATGGGCTACGGCCTGCGGAACGTGGTGGATATTCCCAAAGCGCTGGCGGAACTGCATCGCGTCCTCAAACCGGGTGCGTCGGTCGCCATTCTCGACTTTCACCGCCCCGACTCTCCCCATCTGCAAGCCTTCCAGCAGTGGTATCTGGATACGCTCGTCGTGCCCACTGCCGCCCGACTGGGCATGAAGGATGAGTATGCCTACATCTTTCCCAGCCTGGAGCGGTTTCCCCAGGGGCCGGAGCAAGTGCGCCTGGCGAAACAAGCCGGGTTCCCCTACGCCGAACACCACGCGATCGCCGGAGGGATGATGGGCGTGCTGGTCGCCACCAAAGCCCGCGACTGGTGATCTGGGCGATCGCAGCCCTGAGGGTAGGATAGAAGAAACGCGATTGACACCGCCTGAACCTAGCAGGTTAGACCCGCGATCCAAAATCCAAAACTCAAAATCCAAAATCGCTAATCTTCTCCAACCCACTATGACCGCCCAATCTCCCAAACCCGCCTCCCCCCTGCCGCCGTCTGAGCCGGGAAATGCTGCCCGCATTCGGAATTTCCTGATTGCAATGGTGGCGATCGCCCTCAGCACCTCGATCTTCTTCGGCTTGCAATCTTCCAACGGATCGGGCAACTTGGCGCTGTTGGCCGAATCTGCGGTGCCCCTGGAGGAAGCGCTGGCCAATGACAAACCCACGCTGATGGAGTTTTATGCCAACTGGTGTACAAGCTGTCAGGCGATGGCGCAAGACCTGGGCGAACTGAAAGAAGAGTATGGCGATCGCGTCAATTTTGTCATGCTGAATGTAGACAACGACCGCTGGCTGCCAGAGATGCTGGCCTACCGAGTCGATGGCATTCCCCATTTTGTGTATTTAGATCGGCAGGGAGAGGCGATCGCCAGCATCATCGGCGAACAGCCCCGCGCCGTGATGGCTGCGAACCTGGAGGCGCTGTCGAACAATACCCCCCTGCCCTACGCGCCTGCCAGCGGTCAGGTTTCTAAAGTGAACACTGCCGCGGCCAAAGCTACGCCCGACGACCCACGTAGCCACGGCAGCCAGGTAAATCGGGGTTAAGAGCAGGGTTAAGGGCGGGGTTAAGAATTTAGAAGGCACTGCCCTAGCGGTATGGGGCTAGAGGCGTTGCTACTCAAGAAAAGCCCGTAATTTACAAAACTCAGCCCCAAAGCTCAGCCCAAAGAACTCAGCCCACAGGTAGAGTTTCGGTTTTCCGTCTTGCCAGCGGCGTGTCGAATGTCGCTACAATGGGGCTTAGTTCTACTGCGGCGTTGGTGACTGCCAATAACGTTTTATGATCTATGCTTCGACTAAACGGGAGTCGTGATGTCTCGATGGCAGTAGACTGAGCCTGTCTTGGCAACAAGCGTGTACTCAGAAACTTTAAATCGAGGCCGAGAGTCCCACCTGGATTTATCCAGGTCAAAAACTGAGGTAAGACGGCGTTGTGGGGAACTTTTAAGCAATTTTCAATCAAAATTCCTCTGTCTGCTGGGCGGGGGAATTTTTGTATGCAGGGCTGGGGAGCGTTTTGGAATGGATGATGTGCTGCAATGGTCAGCAGTGACGCTGGTGGGGCTGGTGCTGTGGGCATTGGCGCTGGCCTCGCGGCGCAATATCGCTCGCTGGAGTGCCCGCGTTTCTTCGGCTCGTTTGGGCGAAACCGCAAGCCATCCGGACTTGCAAACTGGCGCATCGGTTCAAGAAGGAACAGCAACGCCGACAACAGCACCGGACACCGCCATGCGGCTGACCTATCGGGGCGTGCCTTATCTGCGCTGGCGATAGGGAAAAAGCAAGGAAAACGCTCTCGCGGGCGATCGCCCCAGACTCTAGCCCAACTGGCCCAAAACGATCTGGACGGCATCTCCAACCGCTAATCCCAACTGCTGTTGAGCATTGCCCTGGTTGCAGGCAATCTCGACATAGCCGTGGCTGCCAATCAGCGCCAGCAGGCTACCGGGGGCCGAGTCGGCATAGGTTTTGCAGCCAGGAATCGGGCCATATTGCTCCGCAAGACTAGCGGCAACGCCCACGCGCAGATTCCACACGCGCAGATTCCAGATGCATCCCAACACCGCAGAGCCGGGAATCGTGGTGATGGCGTTACCAAAATGGTCGATTGCCTGGATATGTCCTGTCAGAACTTGGCCCTCTCGGTTCCAGGGCGGCAGGTCGAGTTGAATTAGCGAATCGGGGGCGATCGCCCGTCCCAGTTCTGCCAAGGCCACACCGCTTGCCAGGTGAGCGCCCACGGGGGCAAACACATCGCGGCCGTGAAAGGTGGCGCTGGGGCTGGGCACACGCCAATAGGCGGGATTGGAGAGTTCTACCGCTGCCAGCACGGGACGATGCGCCAGCACACCGCCAAACAGGCCATTGTCTGGCCCGACGAGATAGCCGTCTGACAACTGAAGCGCGATCGCCCGCCGCTGTCCACCCACCCCCGGATCAACCACTGCCACATGCACCGTGTCCGCCGGAAAATACGGGTAGGCCGTCATCAGATGAAAGCGAGCGGCGGCGATGTCCTGCGGCGGGATGTGATGCGTTAGGTCAATGACCGTCAGCGTGGGGTTAATTTGGGCGATCGCCCCTTTCATCACCCCAACGTAGGTATCCGTCAGCCCAAAGTCGGTGAGTAGCGTGAGAACTCCCATCAGAATGAGGAATTACATAACGTTTTGCAGGAAGACAGAAATGCGTTTAAGAAAATACATTTAAGAATTTTTTATGTCTTTCGCGAGAACGGTTGTAGGAATTTCAAGTGGGGGATTTCAAGTGGGAGTTTTTAAGTGGGGGCTTTCAAAGGAAAAGGGGCTTTCAAACTAAAGCTTGAATTCGCTTAGATGGCTTCAAGCTTAAGAGGTTAACAAAAAACGTGGCAACTCTTGTGAAAACTTTTGGATGATAACTCTCAAAATGTTGCCTTTTCAAAGGCTGATGAAAGGTTGATATGAAGGCGCTTGATCAAAGGGGGATGAATTTCAGACGCGAATTATAACTTGGGCAAAAATTGGTTGCAGATGGGTTGCAGCCCAATCCCGAATTCAGGCTTCTTGGAGTTGGGCATTTTCGCCAAAACACAGTTCGTAGCCGTCCGGATCGGTAATGCGAATCTCGTTCATGCCATAAAACGTGACCACCGTTTTGCCGACCACCATGCCGCTGTCGATCAGGTGGGCGCGGACTCGCTCCACGCTCTCTGGGTAGAAATAAAGCACCACATCCCGAAACTCGCCCTCTGCGCGGTCGTCATTCGCATCGCGAGTCGTCACCATTAGCTCCACATCCTCATCTGCCTTAAAGCGGGCCCAAAAGGGCTTGCCGCCATTTTCCAGCAGACCCATCAACTGAAATCCGAGCGTTTGCGTATAGAAATGGATGCTGCGACCGACATCGGCGACCGCCAGCATGGGCACCATGGACTGAAATTTCATACTTGTGTACACAAGCTCAACCTTTTCATCGTACAGAAGCACTAATTTAACTGTGGATAAAACTTCGTAAAGTAGTGTAAACGAATGCGAAGGTCTTTGTTACGACGAAATTTGTTCGTTGTGTTAATGCCTTAGTCGCTCCAACAGCGTGGGCTAGACGCAATTTTTCAGCGGGCCGCCTGCTGTGATTTATTACTTCAATACATCCCCCAATTTCCGCAACAGATTGGGGGAGTGATGGGAGCGTTTTACGTCAAGCTGCTATGCAGAAATATATGCATAAACAGCAGTTTATTCTCTCTGCTGCACGATCAATTCTCCTGTGTGGCGCGACGAATGAAATTGACAGAAGCCTTGAAACCAGTTGACTGGCAATCCAAAATCCAAAATCCAAAATCTCTCCAAGCCGAGCGATCGCCCCTTTCCCTGCCTCCATCATCCCCCGATAGAATGAAGCTTTAGGGCGTTTGCCCCGTCCTCCTCGCTGCCTGCCTATGTTGCCCAGAGACGAATTGCTGAAGGGAATCGAAAACCGCGAAGTAGCGGTGCGCGTACTGGATCAGGCGGAGCAGGCGATCAAGACCTGGGAGGTGGTGTGTACGGATTTTCTGTCTCCCCCAGAACTGGCCGAGGCGCGGCAAATACTGGGGCGCTTGGCGGAGGTGCATCTGCTGGCGTGGGGCGGCTATCCGCAGGCCGAGCGACAGCGCGTGGCGATCGCCCGTCCCGAAATTCCCCTCGACGAAAGCCAGGTGGCGCTGGCGGCGCTGGATATTAACGGCAACTTCTTGTTTGACCCGGCGACCCACCGCGATTTCTTGGGGGCGCTGTTGGGCACGGGCATCGTGCGCGAAAAGGTGGGCGATATTCTGGTGCTGGGCGAACGCGGGGCGCAGGCGGTGGTCGTCCCCGACTTGGTGGAGTTTTTGGAAATGGGGCTGACGCAGGTGCGCTCGGTGCCTGTGAAAACGCGCCGACTAGACTTTGCTGAGCTAAAAGTCCGCGAACCCAAGAAAAAAGAAATCACCACCGTAGAAGCGTCGCTGCGGCTGGATGCGATCGCCTCGGCAGGCTTTGGCATGTCGCGCAGCAAAATGGTGGATCTGATCAACGCGGGCGACGTGCGGGTGAACTGGAAAGAAATTACCCAGCCCAGCCACCCACTCAAGTCGGGCGATCTGGTGGCGATTCGCGGCAAAGGGCGACTGGAGGTGGGAGAAATCGCCGTTACGAAGAAGGATCGCTATCGGGTACAGATGACCCGGTTTATGTAGCGCTTATGTAGCGTTTATGGAGCGCTCTGGCAGGCGCGGCGTTTTGGGGGGGGGCGGCCGGGTTAATTAGCGCTTTCAGGATGGGTCTGAGGCGGGTCTGGAGCAATTCTTAGGCGGGCGATCGCCCTGCAAGATTATCCTCCCTGCCTCATTTCCCGCTACATTAAGAAAATGCCCCCAAGTCACGGATTCCTGAACTGTTCTTGAAGAGGATATTTGTTGAGATACTTGCAGAAATATTTGCAGAGATATTTGCGGATATAGGGTTCCTGTGAATTGTCCAATGCGGTTTTGGTGCAGTATCCAGCCCTATATTCCTGACTTCAGGCAGAGCTAAGGCTCTCGCGATGGGTTCTATCGGTTCTATACATCTGTTTTACGTTAGTAGTTATTTGGTATTCCTTGGTCAGTTACCGATCGGCAACACCGTTTAGTAAACGAGGCGATTGAGCGTTGGACGAGACTTTTCAGATTCACATTAACCGGATTGCCCGGATGACGCTGCCCGAAGCTCGCAAGACCCAGGTGCAGCACATTCAATCCTCTCCCAAGTTTTCGCTAAAGGACGGACAGGTGCAGCCGTCGCCGTTCCCTGGTTACAGCGTCATCACGCCGCCCTGGGTCGATGAGACGGAAAACGGCGTATTTTATGAACAATTGCAGGCGCTTCAGCAGCAGGTGTTGCAGCAGCTTGAGCCGGGGCTGCTGGTGCCTGTGCCGCCCGACAGCTTTCACATGACGCTGGCGGATCTGATCTGGGATAGTGCCTTTCACCATGCGGTTGAGGAAGATGCCGAGTTCGAGCCAAAATTGCGCGATCGCCTCCGCGTCCTGTTTGAGCAGTTCCAGACCTCCATCGACGGCAGCCATCCTGTTTATTGGCAGGTGTTGGGGCTGATCGTCATGCCTCGTGCCGTGGGCGTGTGTCTGCTGCCCAAAGATGAAGCATCCTACCAGCGAGTAGTGGCGCTGCGCCGCTTGATTTATCAAGACCACGACCTGATCGCGCTGGGCATCGAGCAGCAGTATCATCTGACGGCTCACGTCACGCTGGGCTATTTTGGCAGTTTGCCCGATGCGCTCGACCGTGAAGCCCTGAGCGATCGCCTCAGCAAGATTAATCATGAATGGCTCGACGCGACCGATCCGCAGCCGCTCTGGGTTCACCGCGCTGAACTGCGGAAGTTTGACGACATGACGCGCTACTATCGAGAGCCAGACTGGGCAGCCGTGAGTTTGTAATGAGTTTTTGATTTGTCATCAGTTTTTGAAAGGATGAAGGATGTTTGAAAGGATGAAGGATGAGCCTTGAGCCTTCTCCGTCCCCGCTAAATCATCCCATTGTGGAGCAGAGTTTTGCGGTCATCGACCGGGAAATAGGGCCCCACAGCTTCGACCCGGCGGAATATGCGATCGCCCGTCGGGTGATTCATGGCACGGCGGATTTTGAGTTTAAAGATTTGCTGCGGTTTAGTGAGGGGGCAATTTTGGGGGCGATCGCCGCTTTGCAGCGCCAGACCCCGATTGTGGTAGATGTGAGCATGGTGCGTCAGGGCATCGCCACAATGGTCGCCAAGACGTTTTGCAACCCAATCGTGACGGCTGTAGAGGCGGCTGGTGCCGCTTTGCCCGGAAAGACCCTCACAGAAACGGGGATGCTGCGCTGTTGGGAGCAATATCCAGATGCGATATACGCCATCGGCAATGCTCCAACGGCGCTGCTTGCCCTCTGCCAAGCTGCACCAATGGCGACCGTGCAGCCCGCCCTGGTCATTGGCGCACCCGTCGGCTTTATCTCGGTGCTAGAAGCCAAGGCGACCCTCGCCCAAACTCCGCTCCCCCAGATTCGGGTAGAGGGGCGCAAGGGGGGTTCCTCCGTGGCCGCTGCCATTGTCAATGCGCTGCTGGTGCTGGCCTGGGAGGAGCATGGTAGCTAGACCTGGCACTAGACCTGGCAGCGATCGCCCTCGTTGCACGCCAGCCGTTCTTGCCGCTGGCGCACCAGTTCCGCCAAATCTGGGCGACCCGTCAGCCGCAAGCGCCATGCAGCCCAGATGCCGTACAGCCAGTCGGCGATCGCCCCAACCACAGGCACTCTGGTAATGGCATAAACCCAGCCCATGCCCAGCACTTCATAGATTCGGCGAAACACTTCCACGTTTTTAATCACGCTGCCGTCTGCCAGGACTGCGTGAATCCGCCCCATAGCCGTTTCAAAGTCCACGCCGCCATGCTGCGCTGGGTCGTAGTCCGCTGCGGCAATGTCTACAAATTCCACCAGACCACGCCCTGCATCTTTTGCCCGCAAAAAGTTGACTTCTTTCACGCAAAGCGGGCACTCGCCATCGTAAAGCAGCTTGACCTGCCAGGTGGGGATAGCGGAGGCTCCCGGCGCGGGCACGGATGAAGACTCGGAAATTGTTGGAGATGAAGCCATACAAATTAAAAATTAATAAAAATTAAAACGCAGCGTAAACAAGAGCAGAATGCTTCAGAGATCTGCTCTTATTTTAAGAAAAATGAAGCGGCTGGGGAAATGGTTAAACCGACGCGGGCTGCGACAGTGGAGACTCGACCTTTGTTTGGGCGACCTTTTCTCTCTCCAGTTTTTCCTTTTCTAGCTTTTCTTTCTCCAACTTTTCAAACATCAGCTTCGAGCGCTTCACCTGCTCTGGCACGGGCACTGGATAGTTGCCCGTAAAGCAGGCCGAGCAAAAGCTTTCGGTATCAGTCTGCGTGGCCTGGAGCATTCCCTCCCAACTCAGATAGGCGAGGGAATCAACGCCAATCTGGTGGGCGATCTCTTCAACGGTTTTGGTGGCAGCGATCAGCTGATCCTGCGAATCGGTGTCGATGCCGTAGAAGCAGGGGTGCGTCACCGGAGGCGAGGAAATCCGCATGTGGACTTCTGTTGCGCCCGCATCCCGGAGGGCTTTCACGATCTTGCGGCTGGTGTTGCCCCGCACCAGCGAATCGTCCACGATTAGAATCCGCTTGCCTACCAGCACATCGCGCAGCGGGTTTAGCTTCATGCGGATGCCAGCCTCGCGCATACTCTGGGTCGGCTGAATAAAGGTGCGCCCGACATAGCGGTTTTTGATCAGCCCCTCGGCGTAGGGCACTTTGGATTCGCGGGAGTAGCCGATCGCAGCGGGAACCCCCGAATCGGGCACGCCCATCACCAGATCCACATCGGCAGGATTTTCCAGCGCCAGTTGTTTGCCTAGCCGCAGCCGATAGCTATAGAGGCTTTCCTCGTGCATGAGGCTGTCGGGGCGGGCGAAGTAAATCATCTCAAAAATGCACAGCTTGCGGGTTTCGGGTTCGGCCCAGCGGACGGAGTGCAAGCCCTGCTCGTTGATCCAGACCAGTTCACCTGGCTCTACGTCGCGCAGATAATCGGCATTGATAATGTCTAGTCCGCAGGTTTCTGAGGCAACGACGTAGCGAGAGGTGCGATCGCGCTCGTCGTCCGGCAGCGTGCCAATGACTAGGGGACGGATGCCGTTGGGGTCACGGGTGACGAGTAGCCCAGCGGGTGTGCCGATGACCAGGCTAAAGGCTCCCTGACAGCGCTTGAAGGCGGCGATCGCCCCGTCGATCCAGTCCATGCCGCTGTTCACTGCTTCGGCCACGGCAAAGGCGATCGATTCAGAATCGGTCGTGGTTTGAAGCTGGGCGTTTTGTTGCAGCAGTTCCTCTCGCAGGATTCCGGCGTTGACCAGGTTGCCGTTGTGGGCCAGCGCCAGCGGGCCGAGCCGAGTTTGCACCACTGCGGGCTGGGCGTTGACCACGCGGCTCGATCCCGTCGTGGAATAGCGCGTGTGTCCCACTGCCAGACCGCCTTTGAGCGTGGCGAGGATCTGTTCGCTGAAGACCTGCGTCACCAGCCCCATCTCTTTATATAGATGCACTTGCAGATCTAGCGGCGCGACGTTGCGGTAGCGGCTCACCTCTGAAACAGACGTGCCCTCGTAGGTGGCGATGCCGGCCGACTCTTGCCCGCGATGCTGGAGCGCAAACAGCCCAAAATAGGTTAGCTTGGCGACATCTTCGCCCGGT
The DNA here is from genome assembly GCF_032705245.1 of Thermoleptolyngbya oregonensis NK1-22. GTDB lineage: Bacteria > Cyanobacteriota > Cyanobacteriia > Elainellales > Elainellaceae > Thermoleptolyngbya > Thermoleptolyngbya sichuanensis. The sequence goes on along the minus strand of NZ_CP053540.1, from coordinate 21,791 downwards.
GCGTATACGCCAAACACACCGCAGGCTTCTTCGGGCTTGTCGGGGCGATCGCCCTCCTCTTGCTCATGCGGCTCAAACCTAGCAGACGGCAGGCAATCGTCATCGTCGGGCATCATAGCGTGTCTCCAAAGGATTCGGGGTTTGGAATGGGGGATTAGGCGGAGTCCAAAGGGAAAGGCTTAACTGGTTCGCAACTTGTTTGCAACTTGTTTGTAACAATCCCTTAATCCTCTCACAGGCTTGCAGCGAGGCAAGGGGGAATCTTACGGACATTCGGCACGGTTTTCGGGTGGATGTCCTTCGCGGGTGGATGTCCACGGACAACATCAGTCAACGGCGAGGCGACGCTCAATGGCATTCAACCAGCGATCGCCCATCTCGGCCATGCTAGCGTTTATCAGGCAGCGACCGTCGGCGGTAGAAATTTGCAGGGGTGCGGTTGCGTCTGCGACCTGTCCCAACTTTTGCCAGCGATCGCCCAGATGCTCCCTCAAATAGGCTTCCCAGGCTGTGGTTTGCTCCGGCGCAACTGAAACTACAATCCGTGCGCCTGCTTCTCCAAACAAAAGCGTGTCTAGCCGTTGGGACGTTGACAGCCCGCCGGACTCGCCCATCCCCAGACCCACCGTTGCACCCAAGCTGCCGCCGATGCAGCATTCTGCCAGCGCCACCGCCAGTCCGCCCTCGGCGCAGTCGTGGGCAGACTCCACCCAGCCGCGCCGAATTCCCTCCCGACAGGCTGCCTGCACCCGCCGCTCTAGGTCAAAATTCACCTCCGGCGGCCGCCCTGCCACGGTTTGGTGAACCACTGCCAGGTATTCCGAAGCGCCCAAGGTCGGCACGGCATCAGCTCCCAGTAAGTAGATAACCGAACCGGGCGTTTTCCAGCCCAGCCCACACACCCGGCGCAAATCTTCGACCAAGCCCACCATACCAACGACGGGGGTGGGGTAAATGGGCTGCGGCTTGCCCTCTGCGTCCAGCGTCTCGTTATACAGCGACACGTTGCCGCCCGTGACGGGTGTTTGCAGTTCTCGACAAGCTTCCGCCAGTCCCCGACAGGACTCTGCCAGTTGCCAGTAGCCAATCGGCTTTTCGGGACTGCCAAAGTTGAGATTATCCGTCACCGCCAGCGGCTCTGCCCCGACACAACTCAGGTTCCGCGCCGCCTCTGCCACAGCCATCTTTGCGCCCTCGTAGGGATGCAGGTAGACATAGCGGGCGTTGCAATCGACGGTGGCGGCAACGGCCTTGATAAAGGCAGAGGTAGGTGGAGGACTCCCTGCGGCTGTCTCCTGGCGGTCAGGTTCCTGCGGCCGCAGGCGCACTACGGCGGCATCGGCTCCACCGGGCAACAGAACCGTGTTGTTTTGCACCTGATGGTCGTATTGGCGATAGACCCAGCGCTTGGAAGCGATAGTGGGGCTATCAAGCAGCCGCAGCAGCAGGTCGTTCCAGGTGGAGAGCGTGCCGTTTATCGTGATGCCGTCGGGGGTGCTGGGGGGAAGCTGGTCTTCCGTCCAGGCCCAGGCGGTGCGGGCGTAGTCAGGCGGTTCGGGCAACAGTTCGCGGTGATAAATCGGCGTGTTGTCGGAAAGGGCGGTGGCGGGCACTTCAGCGGCGATCGCCCCCTGATAGAAAATCCGCACCACGGGTTCTTCAATGACGCGCCCGGCCACCACCGCGTGCAGCCCCCAACGATGGAAGATATCGATTAGCTCTTGTTCGCGGCCAGCATGGGCCACAAACAGCATCCGCTCCTGCGATTCCGACAGCAGAAACTCGTAGGGAACCATGCCCGTCTCGCGGACGGGGATTTTGTCCAGGTCTAGCTCGATACCCACACCGCCTTTCGCCGCCATTTCCGAGGTAGAACAGGTAATTCCCGCTGCGCCCATATCCTGGGCGGCGGCAACGGCTCCGGTTTTGAAGGCTTCTAGACAGGCTTCGATCAGGGATTTTTCCAGAAACGGATCACCCACTTGAACGGCCGGGCGATCGTCCATCGACTCGTCGCTCAGTTCGGCGCTGGCAAAGCTGGCTCCGCCCATGCCGTCTCGTCCGGTCGTCGAGCCGACATATAGCACCGGATTGCCAATCCCAAACGCGCCAGACTTCACAATTTCGGGCGTTTCCATCAGCCCAATTGCCATCGCGTTTACCAGCGGATTCCCTGCATAGGCGGGGTCAAAGTAGACTTCACCCCCCACTGTCGGCACGCCCACACAGTTGCCATAGTGGGCAATGCCCGCCACCACCCCGTTTACCAGTCGTCGGGTACGCGGATCTTCCAAATTGCCAAAGCGGAGTGAGTTCAGCACCGCAATGGGGCGAGCGCCCATTGTGAAAATGTCTCGCAAGATGCCGCCTACACCCGTCGCTGCGCCCTGAAACGGCTCCACAGCCGAGGGGTGATTGTGCGACTCGATTTTGAAGGCCAGTTGCAACCCGTCGCCCATGTCCACCACGCCTGCATTTTCGCCTGGGCCGACCAGGATGCGCTCTCCCGTCGTGGGGAACTGCTTCAGCAGGGGACGCGAGTTTTTGTAGCAGCAGTGTTCCGACCACATGACACCGAACATGCCCAGTTCTGCTTTGTTGGGATGGCGACCCAAGCGGCGGACGATCTCTTCGTATTCTTCAGGCTTCAGCCCTTCGGCGGCAATTTCTTCGGGCGAAAAAGGGGGAGAGGCAGCGGCAGTCATGGAGAGGGTTTGGGCGAATCGCGCAGTCGGCGCTTTGGACAAGCTTCATTGTATAGCTGCGGGTCAAGTTGCTGGGGCGATCGCCCCTCACCTGCCGCACTCGATATTTCGGCCGACGGCAGGGCAGTCGTACTGAATGCGTGGCTATAAGCAGCTTTTGAGGGCGATCGCAATATTTCGTTACATTTCGCCCGATGGCCTGTTGATGCTCTTACTCTGTCACCCGCTTCTACGTTGTCGAATGTTAACGGTACTGAGACATACACGTTACTGAGCGTTACACAGTAGGAAATGCTCATTGCTATGGGTCTGTCTTGTGCATCTCTGGCTTTTCAGAGGTTTAGAGCAAGAGATTCATGTACGAATTCTTAGAAAAATCAAAAGATCATCGCGAAGTGCTTTACAAATCGAAACAACATCGCTAAATTAGTTAACACAGGGAAGCAAAACCGCTGACCTGTATCGAATACATACCTTTCAAGCACTTATCTATCATGACAACGACCCTACAACGCACCGAACGTGCAAGCGTATGGGAACAGTTTTGCAACTGGGTGACCAGCACCGAGAGCCGCCTGTACGTAGGCTGGTTCGGCGTACTGATGATCCCCACCCTGCTGACTGCCACCGCTTGCTTCATCATCGCCTTCATCGCTGCTCCCCCCGTGGACATCGACGGCATCCGTGAACCCGTCGCAGGCTCCCTGCTGTACGGCAACAACATCATCACCGGCGCAGTGGTACCCTCCAGCAACGCCATTGGTCTGCACTTCTACCCCATCTGGGAAGCCGCCTCTCTAGATGAGTGGCTGTACAACGGCGGTCCCTACCAGCTCGTCGTCTTCCACTTCCTGATCGGCGTATTCTGCTACATGGGCCGTGAATGGGAACTGAGCTACCGCCTGGGAATGCGTCCCTGGATCTGCGTCGCCTACAGCGCCCCCGTAGCCGCTGCGACCGCAGTATTCCTGATCTACCCCATTGGGCAAGGCTCCTTCTCCGACGGTATGCCCCTGGGCATCAGCGGCACCTTCAACTTCATGTTCGTGTTCCAAGCAGAACACAACATCCTGATGCACCCCTTCCACATGCTGGGCGTAGCAGGCGTGTTCGGCGGCTCCCTGTTCTCCGCCATGCACGGTTCATTGGTGACCTCCTCCCTGGTGCGCGAGACCACCGAAGTTGAATCGCAGAACTACGGCTACAAGTTTGGACAAGAAGAAGAAACCTACAACATCGTCGCCGCCCACGGCTACTTTGGTCGGTTGATCTTCCAATACGCCAGCTTCAACAACAGCCGTTCGCTGCACTTCTTCCTGGGTGCATGGCCTGTGATCGGCATCTGGTTCACGGCGCTGGGCATCAGCACGATGGCATTCAACCTGAACGGGTTCAACTTCAACCAGTCCATCATCGACTCTCAGGGTCGCGTGGTGAACACCTGGGCAGACATCCTGAACCGCGCCAACCTGGGTATGGAAGTGATGCACGAGCGCAACGCTCACAACTTCCCCCTCGACTTGGCTGCTGGCGAAGCTGCTCCTGTGGCTCTGGTTGCGCCTCAAATCAATGGCTAGTTCTGGCTGTGGCTTAGCGTCTGCTTAGCTTTTGCTGAGTCTGTCTGATTAGCTAGTCTCTGAGCGCCTCCTGCGGGGGGCGCTTTTTCGCTTGGGGAGGGTTTGGGCGGATTTTATGGGCTTTCCTAAGTGACGCTACCCATGAAATGACTAGAAGCCTCCCAAACGCTCAGACATCCAAAATCGCACAAAGTCGCAAATCCAAAACCCAAAATCGAAAATCTAAAATCCAAAATGAGTCAGCCTTTCCCGTCCAGGCTTTCAGCGTGGTTATTGCAAACCTTTGTTGACCTGTGGATCGGGGCGATCGCCCTCTGGCTACTATTGAGCTGCTGCTTAAAATGAGCAACGATTAAACGCCACCCAGACCCACCCAGACTCATGGCCATTACGATTCGGGCAATGCAGGAAGCGGATTTGGCGATCGCCGATCATCTCTTCCGTCGGGCGTTTGGCACCTTTATCAGACTGCCCGACCCGCAAGACTTTGCCAGAACGATGAACTACATGAATCGGTGGTATCTCGATCCATCCGCCGCGTTTGTCGCAGAAGATCCTGGGGTTTCGCATCGACATCCTGGGCGTGGCGATGCTCTGCCCAAACCAGCCTGCGTTTAACCATCCCGGTGCGTTCGTGTTGGACGATTGGCGCTGAGGACTAGAGGAAACGATGAAACCCTTGCTGAAATCTTCCTTACCTTAAATGCGGCAGGACTTACGCAGCGAGAAATTGTCTAAAACCCAGAAAGCTGATTGCAAGTGCGTAAGTCCTGTGCGGTTCAAATGCGGTGAAATTCGGGATTGAATCAAATCCCGATAAAAAAAGTCGGGTATGTTTGACGCTGTTTGTTGCCCATGCTACGATTCCTTGCATTGGGTGAAGGAAACCTGCAACCTTTTCCCAGACTTCATTTCACGCAAACCGAACGAGATATCACAGGACGAGACCCCTCCATGACGCTGGCAACCCACCCCACCCAAAACCGTTCCACCGCTGCTGCTTTTTCTGGCTTGAAGTGTAAAGAGTGCGGTGCAGAGTATGAAGCAAAGGCAATTCACGTTTGCGAATTGTGCTTCGGGCCGCTGGAAGTGACCTACGACTATGCCCACCTGAGCAAAGTCGTGACCCGTCAAACCATCGAAGCCGGCCCCAAGTCTATCTGGCGCTATCGCTCTTTCTTGCCCGTTGCAACGGATAACCTGATTGACGTGGGCACAGGCTTTACGCCGCTGCTGAAGGCAAACCGTCTGGCACGTCGCCTGGGTATCAAAAATCTCTACATCAAGAATGACGCAGTGAATATGCCCACCCTCAGCTTCAAAGACCGGGTGGTGTCCGTGGCGCTGACTCGCGCACGGGAACTGGGCTTTACGACGGTTTCCTGCGCTAGCACTGGGAACTTGGCAAACTCGACAGCGGCGATCGCCGCCCATGCAGGGCTAGACTGCTGTGTGTTTATTCCCTCTGACCTGGAAGCAGGCAAAGTCCTGGGTACGCTGATCTACGGGCCCACCGTCATGGCCGTTCATGGCAACTATGACCAAGTGAACCGCCTCTGCTCGGAAGTCGCCAACACCCACGGCTGGGGCTTTGTGAATATCAACCTGCGCCCCTACTATTCCGAAGGCTCCAAGACCCTGGGCTATGAAGTCATCGAGCAGCTTGGCTGGCAACTGCCGGATCACATCGTTGCGCCGCTGGCCTCTGGCTCCCTGTTCACGAAAATTTACAAAGGCTTCCAAGAATTTACCAAAGTCGGCTTGGTGGAGGAGAAAGCCGTTCGTTTCAGCGGCGCTCAGGCAGACGGCTGCTCGCCCATTGCCCAGGCCTACCGCGAAGACCGCGACTTCATCACACCCGTCAAACCCAATACCATTGCCAAATCCATCGCTATTGGCAATCCGGCAGATGGGGTATATGCACTGGACATTGCCCGCAAGACTAATGGCAATATTGAATCAGTCAGCGATCAGGAAGTGGTCGAAGGCATCAAACTACTGGCCGAAACCGAAGGCATCTTCACCGAAACCGCAGGCGGCACTACGATCGCCGTTCTGAAAAAACTGGCCGAAGCAGGCAAAATCAACCCCGACGAAACCACCGTCGCCTACATCACGGGCAACGGGCTGAAGACCCAGGAAGCCGTCCAGGGCTACATTGGCGAACCCCTCACTATCGAACCCAAGCTGGAAAGCTTTGAACGGGCGCTGGAGCGGGCGCACACGCTGGGCCGCCTGGAATGGCAGCAGGTCACGGTTTAAGAGACCCAAATTCCTGGGGTTAGGGGCTAGACTGCTTGCTTCTCAGCTTCGATAACCCTCTGTTACCCCGTCAACCCGTTTACTCCTTTCACCCCAATTTTCTTAGCTATGTCTGTCAAAGTTCTCATTCCCACGCCGCTGCAACAGTTCACTGCCAATCAGGCGACTGTAGAAGTCGAAGGCGCGACGATCGCCGAATTGCTGGATAAGCTCGATGCGTCTTTTCCTGGGATCAAGGCCCGTCTGTGCGACGACCAGGGCAAGCTCCGCCGCTTTGTGAACTTCTATGTGAATAGCGAAGATATCCGGTTTTTGGACGGCGCAAACACGGCGCTGAATGCAGGCGATGAAGTGAGCATTGTGCCTGCTGTGGCGGGCGGCTAGCTGGTCTAGCCAGTCTGCGCGGGGGCGATGGCGCTCTGCGTAGGTGTTTAGAACTCGACACAACACTCGACACAACACTCAAGAGACGGGGCCGATTTGCTGCAACGGGGGCACTTGTCCTTGGGCAAAGGCACGGGCGATCGCGTCACAGCGTTCGTTCCCGGCGTTGCCCGCGTGGCCGCGCACGTAAGTCCACTGGATCTGACGAGAATTCAGCGCGTCGAGCCGCTGCCAGAGTTCCTGATTTAACACTGCGCCACCGCTGGAGGTTTTCCAGCCTTTGCGCTTCCAGCCGTTGATCCATTGCGTGATGCCATTGATCAGGTATTGGCTGTCAGTGTAGAGCGGGATGGGCTGCGTTTGTCCGGTGGCTTTCAGGTATTCCAGCGCTGCGATCGCCGCCTGCATTTCCATGCGGTTGTTGGTGGTTTGGCGATCGCCCCCGCCCATTTCGTGAACGCTGCCGTCTTCAAACACGACGAGCGTGCCCCATCCGCCCGGGCCAGGGTTTCCCGAACAGGCCCCGTCGGTGTAAATTGCTTGAATTTTCATGGTTTGTCCTGACAACTGGTGCTGTAGCGACTCGTGTTGTGACGATGCGGGATGTGACTGATCAGGACATGACTGGATCAGGACGTAACTGTTCAGAACCGTTTAGAGCGAAACTGAATCTTAGAGCGAAACTGGATCGGAGCGGGACTAATCGCCCCCGCCCATAATCTGCGGCACTTTAAAGAACTCGCCGTCGCGATCGGGGGCGCTATCGAGAATCGCCTCGCGGTCGGGATAGGGCTGGAGTACATCAGGACGCACGACATTGCTCACGTCAATGGCGCGAGTCGTCGGCGGTACGTCGCGGGTATCCAGCTCATTCAGTTGCTCAAAATATTCCAAAATACTGCCAAGCTGCGTGGTGAACTGTTCCTCCTCGGCGGGTGTCAGCGCCAAACGAGCGAGGTGGGCAACTTTGTGAACCTGTTCGCGATCGAGCATTTTTAGGAAAAAGGAAAAACAAAGAGAGAAGAGGGAAAAAGCTTCTTAGAAAAATACGTCGATCTTCATGCGGCCGGTGGTTTTCAGCCAGTTTTGGGCTTCGATGTAGTTGTTGGGCGCAAGGCGGATGGCTCGCTCCCAGTATTCCGCCGCCTGGTCATAGTTTTTGTCGGCTTCGCTGGTGTTGTTCGCCAGTTCGGCCTGTTCGCCCAGGTAGTGGTAGATCACTGCGATATTGTTGAGCGCCTGCGGCATTCGAGGGTTCAGTTCTAGCGCTTGGTGGTAGCTTTCCAAGGCACGATCGTGTTCGCCGTTGCTGGCGTAGATTAGCCCCATGTTGTACAGCACAAAGCTGCGATCGTAGGGGTCTTGCTCCAGCTTCAGTGCTTCTTCGTAGTTTGCCAGGGCTTCGGCATATTCCCCATCCGCCTGAGCCGACATGCCATCTCGATAGTAGGCAAAGGCTTCTTTGGCGGCCTTGTTCGTCGGCAGTACCTTGAGGATCAGGTCTGCCATGACGGTGAAGGTCTTATCAATGAAGTTGTCGTTGCGTTGAGATCTGGGCATAGCTGCGTTTGGGAAAAGCCTGGAAAATCCTATTTGCTACTTTATCGCTGATTTGCAACCTTTGGCCGGAGCGTTGGCAGGGGTTCCGAAAATCTACGGATTTGTCGATGATGGGCATCACGACCGGAGGGGGAAGTGAGTCATGCCGCAGGGCAAAGTGCAACCTCTCAGCCTTGGCTCCGAAACATTGTCACTTTGCTTCAAAAATTTCTAGAGTGAAGATAGTTTCTGGCTTAAGGGAAACGCTATGGCACTGGATGCCGAATTGATGAAAGCCGTCGAGCGGCTTAATTATCGAGTCACCGCAGGCGACCTGGCTTCGCTGGCAGGGCTGGACGTGAAGCGGGCCGAGCAAGGTCTGCTGGCGCTGGCATCTGAGGCGGGCGGGCACATGCAGGTGTCGGACGCGGGCGATATTGCCTACGTCTTTCCGCGCAATTTTCGCCAAGTGTTGCAAAATAAATACTTCCGGCTGCGGCTACAGGCCTGGTGGAGCAAGGTCTGGCGGGTGATGTTCTACCTGATTCGCATCAGCTTTGGGATTGCGCTGGTGGCCTCGATTGTCCTGATTGCGATCGCCATTATTGCCGCCATGCTGGCCCTCAGCGCCGCCCAGGGCGACAACGACCGCGACTTTGATGGCGGCGGCATGGTGACACTGCCCAGTATGTGGATTGGCCCCGACTGGTACTGGATTTTTCTGCCGGACACCGACCGCCGCTATCGCCGCGAACAGGCAGAAAACGCCAGCGATCCCAAAAATCAAATGAGTTTCCTGGAATCGGTGTTTTCGTTCCTGTTTGGCGATGGCAATCCGAATGCAAATCTGGAGGAGCGGCGCTGGCGGGCGATCGCCAATGTCATCCGCAACCAGCGGGGCGTAGTGGTTGCCGAGCAAGTCACCCCTTACCTCGACCAGATCAACACCGCAACCACCGACTTAGAAGACTACATGCTGCCCGTGCTGACCCGCTTCAACGGCCGCCCAGAGGTCAGCCCCACGGGCGAGCTGGTCTACCACTTCCCCGAACTGCAAGTCACCGCCCAGCAGCAAAATCGCCTCTCGGTGGCAGCGTACCTGAAGGAATTGCCCTGGCGCTTTAGCCAAGCGACATCTGGGCAACTGATGATGGCGGCTGGGCTGGGCGTGGTGAATATCGTCGGAGCGCTGATGCTGGGTTCCCTGCTGCGGGGCGGCGCGGCATCGCTGGGCGGCATCGTCGGCCTGGTCGGCGGTATTTATGGGCTGCTGCTGGCCTACGCGGCGGGTTTTCTAATTGTGCCGCTGGTGCGCTATCTGTGGATTCAGGGACGCAACAAGGCGATCGCCGCCCGCAACGAAATGCGTCAGCGTCGTGCCGAAGCGCTGAATCGCCTCGGCCCGAAAATTCAGGAAAAACTCGCCTTTGCCCAGCAGTTTGCGCTGGAATCTGTCGTGGATGAAGCCAACCTAGCCTACAGCACTCAGGAAGACCTGACCCCGCAAGAACTCGCCCAGGCAGACAAAATCGATGCGGAATGGCGCAGGCGACTGGAGGGGCATTAAAGATTACGGGGAGGGGCGGAAAGAGGAAGAAGGAAAAACGAAAAACGAAGAACGAAAAACGAAAGCCAGAACGTCTTCGTTCTTCCCTCTTCGTTCTTCCTTCTTCTCTCTTCGTTCTTCGTTCTTCCCTTTTCCCTTTTCCCTCCATCACTCAAACTGCCGCTTCGGCTGCCACAGGCTCCAGAGGACGAGTCCGGCCAGCAGAACTGCGCCGCCGATCGCCCCGAGTTGCACTAGGGGAAAGGCGGCTTGGCGGAGGGCGATCGCCCCATACGCCCAGATAAACACCAGCAGAAACGCGATGTCTCGCCGCTGGAAAAAGACGACAAGGGCGATTGCCGTGCCAATGATCAGCAGCAGCAGCGCCCACAGGTCGGGGGCAAGGCCGCCGCTCCAGTTGTTGGCAAACAGGGCCGAGGCGATGTTCACAATCGTCGCAACAGAAATCCACGCCAGGTAGATGCTGAAGGGAATGTGGGCATTCCAGCGGCGATCGCGCCCCACCCGACCGCGCCCAATGCCCAGCCGCAGATACGCCAGAATCAGCGACCCCAGGATGATCAGCATAGCCAAGACCGAGGCCCAAAACTGCCGGAATGTAAACAGATAAATCCACGCGATTTGGGCAAGACAGGCGACGATCAGCAGCGCGTCTGCCTGCACAATGGCAGTGTCGCCAGTCTGGGCTGGGCGAATTTGGTAAATGCCGTAGGCAATCAGCCCGACGTAAATCACGCCCCAGATGATAAAGGCGTAGTTTGCAGGCAAGACCCGCACGTCCCTCAGCAGCGTGTTGGCAAGTTCGCCCACGTTCACGCCGCCGGGAGGGTTGGTGTTGGACAGGGTGTTCACCCCCAGGGTAGCCAGGATGGCAATCGGAGTGGCGATCGCCAGCACCGTTCCCCCCGTTGATTTCTGCGTCGATGATTTCATAGCGCCTACGCTGGATAAATCCGCAGCCGTCGGTTTGGCTCTTCGCCAAAACTGGAGGACTTCAGGTGATAGTGTTCTACCAGTTCATGCTGCATCTTGCGAACCTTGGCGGAGCGAGGCAGCAGTTCCACGGGTTGCCCTTTGGGAATGACGATTTGCTCCACCGCGAGGCGAGCCTCCTCCAGTGCCTCGATTTCGTCTTCGTCGCCGCTGCGCGAAAACAGGTTGAGGTTGATTGGCTCCTCCAAAAACGCATCTTCCATCTTCAGCATCCGCTGGAGAGCGCGGATAATCTGCGGCATACTGTTGGACTTGACCGTAAAGATCGAAAGCTGGCGACTCTTGGCGATTTGCCGCAGCTTGGAGTGGTTCTTGATGTGCGATCGCAGCGCTAGCACCGCATCCGCCCCGTCTAGATCCTTCGTCAGCATGATGGGCAGGTTCATCGTGTGAATCACCTGTTCTACCAAATGCCGACTGACGGCGTAGGGGTAGATGTGCAGCGGCAAATCTTCGCCGTTGGGCCCTGCCGTGGGCACCTCACCGAAGGGGTCCGCTTCCTCGCTCATGAGCGATCGCTCTAGCGAGTCGTTCAGCATCTGGTCAAAGGACTGGCGCTCCGGCGACATCAGGCCGCTGAACGAATCTGTATCACGGGGAAACCGCGCTACCCGGTCATAGCGGGGCGACGGCAGCGGCATCATCTGTCCCGACGATCGCCAGCCCGCCACCCGCGCCGCCCCCGTATCGCGCAAGGCCGTGCTGCTGTCGCCAAAGGGGAGCGATCGCACGGGTTTAGGGTCCAGCCCTTTGCCGCTCTGTTCGTGGGTAATGGTGATTTCGCCTGCGTCGTTGACCTGGCGCACTTGGGGATTGGGCACGCGCCCGCGCAGCAGCGCATCCACCGTGTCCGCCACCGACTCATGCACCACCCACTTTTGCCGCTCCAGCATTTCCACCGCAATGTCGAAGGTCGGCGGCGCTTTGCGCTCCAGCACGCTCTTTTGGCTACCCCGACGGCGGGCCTCTTCGTCGCCCAGCGTCACAGACTGAATCCCGCCCACCAGGTCGGAAAGGGTGGGGTTTTTCATCAGGTTCTCAATCTGGTTGCCGTGGGCCGTGCCGATCAGCTGCACACCGCGTTCGGCAATCGTGCGGGCGGCTTGCGCTTCTAGCTCCGTACCGATTTCGTCGATGATGATCACCTCTGGCATGTGGTTTTCCACCGCCTCGATCATCACCTGATGCTGGTTTTCGGGATGGGCCACCTGCATCCGCCGGGCCCGACCGATGGCGGGATGGGGAATGTCGCCGTCGCCGGCCACTTCGTTGGAGGTGTCGATGATGACGACGCGCTTTTCTAGCTCATCTGCCAGCACGCGGGCGATTTCGCGCAGGGCCGTGGTCTTGCCCACGCCCGGCCGCCCCAGCATCAGGATCGATCGCCCCGATTCCACTAGGTCACGAATCATGCCAATCGTGCCGTAGACTGCCCGCCCGACGCGACAGGTGAGGCCGATAATTTCGCCAGCGCGGTTGCGGATGGCGCTGATGCGGTGCAGGGTTTTTTCAATGCCCGCCCGGTTGTCGCCGCTAAAGATGCCCACGCGGTCGATACAGTGCTGCAAGTCTGCCTTGGTGATGGCATCTTCGGAAAGATACTCAGACGTGCCAGGAAAGCGGGCTTCGGGGCGACGACCCAGATCTAGCACCACTTCCACCAGCACATTGCGCTGGGGATGCTGTTCCAGGCGATCGCGAATTGGGTCAGGCAAAATCGCCAGCAGTTGATCCAGGTCGTCGGTGATTTGCAGCGGCTGGGCGGGCTTGGCATCCGCGCTGGCCGCAGCGGGGGTAACGGAGGGGCGATATTCGGCAGAATCGTTCCCGTTGAATGTCATAGGTGGTTGCTAATAAATAACGAACAACGTTGGGGGAAAAAGCGCAGGTCGCGAATTGGACGCTGCCTCAAAACGAGAGCCAATAAAACGAGAGGCAATAAATTGAACAGGAAATTGAACAGGATTAAATCGAAACTGCTTGACGCTCATGGCCGGGTACCAAAGGATGCAAGAGGTTGGAAATCTAGGGGTAGCGCTGAACATTAAAAACTTGTCAGGGCTGGAGGGGGAATCGAGACACTTGTGGAAGCAGAATGCCAGCATTCATCCAGGCTTTAGCAAGACTGGCTCGACGGCGGGTGGATGATGGGGGGAAAGCGGCGAGGGAGGGGCTGATTCAGTTGCTAAACTCAGGTCGGCGGCGGCAGGGGCGATCGCCAAGTCGGGCTGCGGCTTGAGTTGCGACACTAGGGCGATCGCCCGTGCTACGGCCTGCGCGAGTAAGTCTGGGTCATGTTCTAGATGTGCAACGTGTGCAACATGGGTGATACGGGCGACATGGGCAGGAGGGGGAGCAATTGATTCTGGCGGCGAACCTGAAAGCGGGTCATACCCCGCAGAATCGGGAGCAAGGCGAGGGAGAGCATCGGCGTGGGGAAGCGGGGGAGAAGCGCCAAGCAGCCGGGGGGCGATCGCATCTAGCTGGTCGAGGATGGGCGACAGCAGCACCCTGGCATAGCTGCCGTAGGCCACGCCTGCAATGAAGGTGGAAGCGGCGGGTTGGGGCAGATCCTCAGCGCGATCTGCGGAGCAATCTCGCCGGGCATCGCCCAGGGTAGATCCCTCAGACAACAAGCCCAGCGCCCGCAATTTCGGAACGGTGTGGTGATTCGTCCCGCCGGCCAACTGCACATAGCCCGGTAGCCCCGCCGCCAGCACCTTTTGTCCCAGCTTGACGGTGGCACGAGTGGCTCCGGCTCCGATGTCGCCGCTCATGGGTCGCCCATCCGTCTGCCAAATCAGCGGACAGGGCAGCGGGCTATCCTCCGGAGAGATGTGCTGATAGAGCGATCGCAGATAGTCGATCAGCCCGTCGCCGTCGGGACAGCTAATCGCCACTAGCTTGAGCCTGTGAACCACGGGGGCGATCGCCCGCCACAATTGCCGAAATTCTGCCAGCCGCCCGACCTGCGTATGGATTTCCAGCGCGTCCACCTGCGCCAGCAGAGATGGAATCATTTCCGGCGTAATGGTGGTGGACTGGGTGGTAATGTGCTGAATCGGGCACAGCGGCAGACAGCGCCCACAGCCATAGCAGCGGCTCTCGATTACGCCAGAGTAGCCGCCAGAATATCCCTCAGTGGGGCGATCGAAGGTAATCGCCTGGGCAGGGCAAATGGTTTCGCAGGGGCGGGGACAGTCTGCCGGACAGCGGGCCGGGTCGAAGACCGCTTTGCGGAAGTGGGGATCTTCGCCGTCGTTGAGGCTGACCATGAGCCAGGGGAGGCGATCGCACCCCAGCCCTGCCGCCGCAGTCAGCCCTTCCTTTGCCGCATGAATCACCGCCGGGTCTGCCGCCACATCCACACAGTCGGCACCCGCCAGCGCATAGGCTAGAGTTAAATTCCGAATTGCAGGGAGGTGCTGAAAGCTGGCTCCGCAAATTAACTTGAACCAGCGACCCTCCCTTAAGGACTGCAAGGGAGTGTACAAATTGGTTGCCCTGACTCAGACCGCAGGGAAGCAAAGAACGAGGATAGCACCCTCTGGCGATGAATCCAGAGCTTGCTGTTAAACCATGCACCCGGATGGGGATCACCCACCTTGGCCCTCAGTGTACACCAAAAATGCCGTTTGCAAAGAGCGTCAAAACCTTTTGCAGCAAACTTTCTGGGTGGATTGCGCCCAGCGATCCCCAAATCTAGAGGCGATCGCCCTAAAGTGTCCCCAGAGCGGCCACATATCGCGGCTCGATAGCAGCCTGGTCAGGTTCGAGAAACGATTGCTTCCGAGAAACGATTGCTTTCGAGAAACGGTTGCTAAAGAATCTGGCTAAGCAGCCGCCAGAATGTCCTTCAGCGGTTTCCAGGTAAACTGGCGATCGCCCCCCATCTCCAGCACCACCTTGATGCGAGGGTCGGTCTGGGGCAGGGTCACCAAAAATTCTAGCTCGGAGCGCGACAGGATGTGCCCCTCCAGCATCCAGATCACCAGCCCCTTTGCACCCTTGGGCAGCACCTCAGCCTCGTAGGTGGCCACGGGCGGCACGAAGTAGCGATAGCCGACGGCCCCTTCGCGTCCCAGGTTCTTTTTGCCCAGGTGGGGCGGGCGCACCCCGTGGACATCCAGCAGGTAGGACGACAAATCGCCCAGCCCCCGCGCCGTGATGTTCAGAACCTTGTAGCCTGCGCCCCGCAGCCGTCGCTGATACCGCCCCTCCAGACCGCCCTCCAGCGGCACGTATACGCCCAGCGTCCCAGCTGCTTCTAAGGCACGAATGAAGGGCTTGCCAGAGGTAATTAGCGTGAGCGGATTGCCGAGGATAGACATGGGAGGAATCGGGAGTAAGGACTATGGATCAAAGGAGGATCAAAGAATCAAACGCAGAGCAGGCCAGACGAAACGCTAACCCTGACGAAACTCGACTAAACAAAACTTTAGCATGGGCCCGATCTGCGGTGCGTGGGGCAGCGATTAGATTTTGCTAGAGTCATGGCGGGCGATCGCTTATCGATGCAAGTATCGCTTATCGATGCAAGTATCGGTTCAAGTGTCGATTCAAATCCCCCCGCACTATTTCATGCCCGTCAAGATTCCAGATCTTCGATCAGCTTGGGAACGCCTGCCGTCAGCACCTCATGGCCGGTCGGCGTGACTAGCACATCGTCCTCAATGCGGATGCCGATGCCGCGCCAGCGTTCGGGTACGTCGGGCTGCCCTTCGGCGGGGGTGATGCCAGGGCCGATGTAGATGCCCGGTTCAACCGTCGTGACGTGGCCCGGCTCCAGGTTGTGGGCCGTGTCGCCGTGGGCATAGACCCCCACGTCATGCACGTCTAACCCTAGCCAGTGCCCGGTTTTGTGCATGTAGAAGGGCTTGTATTTCTCTTCTTTGATAATTTCTTCGATATCGCCCTGGAGCAGCCCCAAGTCCATTAGCCCCTCCACAATGACGCGCACGGCAGTATCGTGCATCTGGCTGTAGGGGTTGCCGGGGGCTACTTGGGCGATCGCCGCGAGTTGGGCCCGCAGCACAATGTCGTAGAGGATGCGCTGCTCCTCGGTGAACCTGCCGCTAATGGGGAAGGTGCGCGTAATGTCCGAGTTGTAATATTCGTAGGCGCAGCCCGCGTCGATCAGCAGCAGGTCGTGTTCCTGCATTTGGCGCGTGTTTTCGGTGTAGTGCAGGATGCAGGCGTTGGCTCCGGAGGCGACGATGGAGGGATAGGCCGGGCCCAGTGCGCCGCTGATCCGAAAGGTATGCTCGATTTCGGCCTGCACCTGGTATTCATAAACGCCGGGTTTGGCGTAGGCCATTGCCCGGTTGTGGGCGGCGACGGCAATCTCGGCGGCTTTCCGCATCCGCTCTAGCTCTGCGGGCGACTTGATCTGGCGGAGGGAGTGCAGCGTTGGGGCCGGATCTTCGATAGCGATGGGGCCCGTGCCGCGCCGGGGATAGCCGCGCATCAGCCGCTGCCACAGTCCGAGGATTTTGTCGTTAAAACGGCGATCGCGCCCCAGTCGGTAATAGATCCGATCCGCCTTTTCGACATATTGCGTCAGCTTTTCGTCCAGTTCCTCAATCGGATATACCGCGTCGGCTCCAAAGCGCTCTTTGGCAGCATCCACGCCCACGCGATAGCCCGACCAAGTTTCCTTTTCCGGGTCTTTGGGGCGCACAAACAGGACAAAGCGATGTTCTTCGTGGTGCGGAGCCAGCACAGCTACGGCTTCTGGCTCGTCGAATCCGGTCAGGTAGAAAAAGTCGCTGTCCTGCCGAAAGTTGTATTCGACATCATTGTGCATCACGGCCTGGGGCGCACTGCGGAAAATCGCCGTGCCCTTGCCAATCTTGTCCATCAACTGCTGGCGACGCTGGGCAAATTCTGTCTGCATGGGAAGGGGGGAACGGAGGGATAACTGGCTGAGCCGCCCGACGCGGCGACCGGGACGACGCTGCCGCTGATAAATTCCATGCTAACGAGCGATCGCCCTAAAATCTGTAGCTCAGCAGTTCAATTCGGGCCCCTTCCGACGGCAGTTCCGAGCGACGCAGCGTGATCGTGTCGCCGGGTCGCCGCACAGGTACGCCCTCCATCAGCGACAGAAATTCATCCACTGGCGAAATATCGCAGGCATTGGCATCGGCGGCCGCCGTCCGAAAGTGCGTCGGCACAATGATGCGCGGGTTCAGCGCCAGCACGGCCTGTCGGGCTTCCGTCGCGTTGTAGGCCTTGGGGCCGCCGCCTACGGGCACAAACAGCACGTCCGGGCGACCAATCAGGATTTGCTGCTCCACTTCAATCGGAGCCGCCGCGCCGCCCATGTGCGCCAGGATCAGCCCGCTCTGGTTCCAGCGCCAGGTAACGTTAAACCCAAAGCGCCGCCCGCCCTGGCGATCGTGGGGCGATCGCACGCCCTGGATCTGCACGCCGCGATACTCGTAAATGCCCGGTTCTGCCAGCAGGCGCGGACTGCCGGGGAGTCCCTCCAGGGAACCCTCGTCAAACAGACGGCTGCTGATCATCACCAGGTCCGCAGGAACACGGGGGGGGCGATAGCCCTTGGTGCAGCCAATCGGGCGAAACGGGTTAACCAAAATTCGCAGACCGCCGCCTGTAAACAAAAAGCAGGTATGTCCCAACGCCTGAATCGTCACCGCATTGCTGGTCTGGGCTTGGGCTTGCTGGCTCTGGGATAGGCCGACGGTGGCGGCCGCCGCTGCCAATCCGCTGCCTGCATATTGAATCAACGTGCGCCGCTTCATGGTCTCCTCAGGGAAATGGGTAAGGCGTGGGGTGAGGGCGAGGGGCTTGGGCTGTCGGTGGGGCCTGGCTCTTGGGTCTGGCTGGTGCAGCCTAATGTCCCTGGGCGATCGCCCCAGCCCATCCTCGCCGCAAAATTTGCATCTTTAAGCTTACAGTGATTGAGGCGATCGCCCAAAAGTTCCAATCGACGAGCAATTCGCCCCAGATCCCTGGCCCTTTACCTCAGCCTTCCATCAGCAGCGGCCGGAAGCCGTGCTTCAGCGACACCTGCCCAATGAGATCCATCTTCTCCAGCGTGATCTGGTTGCGCCCCCAGGAAAAATTGGTGTAGAGCTTCTCAAACTCCAGCAGCATGGACTCGGCAAAGCAGGCAAACAACTGGCGGGCCGGCACGTCCATGTTGACGATGTTCATGATTTTCCAGTCGATATCCAGCGAATGCTCCACAATGCCGCCGTTCAGCACATGCACGCCAGGATGCTGAATCTTCGTACCCAGGTTCTTGGGATAGCCGCCGTCGATCAGCAGGCAGGGCTGCTTCAGCGTGGTCGGGTCGATCTCCACGCCCTTGGGCATACTAGCCACCCACACGATGATGTCAGCTTCGGGCAGCGCCTCTTCTAGCGCCATGATTTTGCCGCGCCCCAGTTCTGCTTGCAGATTTTGCAGCCGCTCCTGATCTCGCGCAATCAGCAGCAGTTCTTTCACATCCGCACGTCCATTCAGCCAGCGGCACACCGCACTGCCAATGTCGCCCGTCGCCCCGCAAACCGCCACCGTCGCTTCCGATAAGTGAATCCCCACTTGCTTAGAAGCCTGCTCGACCTGGCGGCAGATGATGTAGGCGGTGTGGGTGTTGCCAGTGGTGAAGCGGGCAAAATCTAGCGTCACATCGCGCACCTGCTGAATTTGCGACAGGTTAAAATTCTCAAAAATAATTGAGGAAAAGCCGCCCAGTGCCGTGATGTTAATGCCGTGCTTTTGGGCGTGGGCCATGGCATTAATCACTTTGCGAGTGGCGGCTTTGATGCGGCGCGTTGCCAGCATTTCCGGCAAAAAGCAGGATTCCACATACTTGCCCTCGATCACCTGCCCGGTGGCGCTGGTGACCTTGATGTGATCGACGATTTGTGGCGGCGCGCTGCACCAAAAATCAAGCCCCTGATCGGCGTATTCGGGATAGCCCAGATCGCGGGCGACAGCTTGAGCGTGTTCCAGACTTGTCAGATGACCAATTAGACCAAACATTCAATATGCTCTAGGTTGCGAAAGGTAGGGCCCGGAGGGGCGAGAGAGAGGGGAAGATTGCGCCTGCGGCAAAGGGTGATTCCCGTAGGGAGTGCTTCGAGAATTGCCCTTTTCACAGACACGCCAAACAGACAGGACTGACGCACTTGCGATCAGTTTTCTAGATTTTGGACGATGTCTCTTGGGCTGTGCCTGCGAGAAGTCGTCCAACTGCGTAAGTCCTAACAGAAATCAGGGGACTTAACGTTCAGTGTCAGGCTAGGATGCACCGTCGCGCCAAAAAACAAACTGAAGGTTAAGAAATCTCAAAGAGAATACTACACAAAAATGATTCCCACTGGCAGGGGCCAAAGGATAGAGTCGGCCATCAACCCAGATCACATCAACCCAGATCACATCGATCCAGATTCAGTCGATCCAGATTAGTCGATCCAGATTAGTCAACCCAGATCAAGCTGTCTGTGGATTAGGATAGGGACACATTTTAGTCTCTCGTCAATGCGTATCCAGTACACTACCAATGCTCGCGCAGAGCGTGAAGCGTTAGAAAAACTTGCCCCTCCCCCGGCCGTCGTCTGGGTCAATGAATTTAAGTCCGAAGCTGTCAAGCCTTTTTTGGAGCAATTTAACCGAGCAGTAGAATCCCTCCAGCCTGTGGTTCCGGTGCTGATCGATTCCTATGGCGGCGAAATCGACACGCTGATGGCGATGGTCGATATTTGTCGCTCGTCGCCCAAGCCGATCGCCACGGTTGTCATGGGCAAGGCCATGAGCGCGGGAGCGATTCTCCTTTCTTGCGGCTGGCACGGCTACCGCTATGCCGCCCCCAATAGCCGCATCCTGATCCACGACTGCCTAACCGTCACCTTTGGCAAAGCGGGCGAGATCATTGCCGATGCCGACGAAGTGAAACGGCTGAATGCCTTGCTGTATCAAATCCTGGATGAAAACTGCCAGAAGTCGCCAGGCTACTTTGTTGAGCAGGTGCATCAGCGGGGCCATGCCGACTGGTATCTCACCCCAGAGCAAGCCCTGGCGCATAACCTGGTGAATCACGTAAAAATTCCAACGCTCCAGGTGAATTTGTCCACGACCTATGAGTTTTTGGGGTAGAAAGTTGGAGATGACGAGCGCAACGCGCTCCTCATCTCAAGTTTTAAGCGCCTACCCGACTGAGCAGCGGTGCAGCTTTCAGGAGCGTTTGCGTGTAGGGGTGCTGCGGGTTGGCGAATAGCTCAGCGGTGGGGCCGAGTTCGACGATTTTGCCTGCGTTCATGACGGCAATGCGATCGCACAAAAACCTCGCCAGCCAGAGGTCATGGGTGATGAACAGGTACGTCAGGTCAAATTCCTGCTTCAGGTGCAGCATTAGATCCAGAACTTGCGACTGGACGCTGGCATCGAGCATACTCACGGGTTCGTCGCAGATCAGCAGCCGGGGGCGGGTGATCAGGGCACGGGCGATCGCCACTCGCTGCTGCTGCCCACCCGACAAATCGCCCGGATAGCGCTGGGCATAGTCTTCTGGCGGCGTTAGCCCCACCCGCTTCAGCATTTGCAACACCTGCTGCCTCGCGCCCACTGCGTCTGCTAGGTCGTGAATCAGCAGCGGATCGGCGATGCTCTCGCCCACCGTCATCAGCGGATTCAGGCAGGCGTGGGGGTCTTGAAACACCATCTGCATCTGCCGTCGCTGTTTTCGCAGATCTTCCCGCGAGAGGTGCGTTAGGTCTTGACCCAAAAACTCAATCCGGCCGCCCGTCGGCTCCACCAGCCGCAGGATCGTCCGCGACAAGGTGCTTTTGCCGCAGCCCGACTCGCCCACCAGTCCCAAAATTTCTCCCGGATACAGATCGAGCGAGATGCCGTCTACGGCGCGGATGGCAGCATCTCGCTTGCCTGCCAAGAGTTTGGCAACGAGGTTGGATTCCAGGGTGTAGTGTTTTTGGAGGTTTTCGAGCTTGAGGAGGGGCGCTTCTGTGGGTTCGGGGGTGAGCGGTTTAGAGGATTGGGGGGTTGCCTGGATGTGGAGGGCAGACTGGAGGAGGGACTGAGTGTAGGGGTGCTGGGGCTGGGTGAGGACGGTGGCGGTGGGGCCCGTCTCCACGACTTTGCCGTCGTACATCACAGCGATGCGATCGCAGTATTCGCCCACCAGCGCCAAGTCGTGGGAAATTAGCAGCAGCGCCATATCGCGTTCCTGGCAGAGGCGGGTGAGTTCCTGCAAAATTTGGGCAGACACGGTGACATCCAGGCTGGTCGTGGGTTCGTCGGCGACGATCAGCTTGGGGTTGAGCAAGAGCGCTAGGGCGATCGCCACGCGCTGCCGCATCCCGCCGCTAAATTCGTGGGGATATTGGCTCCATCGGCTGGGGGGAATGTTGACGGCTTCTAGCGTGGCGATCGCCCGTTCTCTGGCCGCCGCCCGCGAGAGGTCTGGGACGTGCGATCGCAGCGTTTCTACACAGTGGTCGCCGATGGTCATCAGCGGATCGAGCCGGGTCATCGGGTCTTGAAACACAATAGACACGACCTCGCCGCGAAATTTCCGCAGTTCCGCCGGGTTTAGCTCGAAGACATTGCGTCCCTGAAACAAGACGCGCCCCTCGATGCGCGTATCCATCGGCAGCAGGCGCACAGCAGCCCGCCCCAGCGTCGATTTGCCGCAGCCCGACTCGCCCACCAGCCCAAGGCGATCGCCCGCCTTCAGCACCAGCGACACGTCATCCACCGCCCAGTCCAGTGCGT